>NZ_JCBCPP010000001.1:0-4800000 GCF_059889265.1 Streptomyces sp. MMS24-W38
TGTGCCTTTCGTTCAGTTACGTATTGCTAAGGTTAATAGGGAAACACGATAATTCCGAACAGCACCTCGCGGAGCGGGTGCCACATCGCTGCGCGATGTGCAAGCGAACCCCCGTGCTGCGCACGGGGGTTGCGCTCCCCGCTCCGCGGGAGCGCTGGCGGGTGGCTGCGCCACCCGCACAACCCCGATGCTGCGCATCGGGGTTGACGCTCCGTCCGCTGCGCTCCCGGAGCGGACGGACTTCGTCCCGCTCAGGCTTCCGCTGCGCTCCAGCCTGGGGGCGGGTCCGCTGCGCTCCCCCGCCTGGCGGTCCTTCCGGCTGCGCCTCCAGGACCGTTGGGGCCCGCTTCGCGGGCCGGGCTGGCTGCGAGAGTGGGGGTTGCTCGTTCGTTTCGGGTGCTGGTGTAGTGGGTGCATCGGATTGATGCACTATGTATTGTTGGCGGAAACACGGGACACCCTACAACCACCTGATGCGGGCCCAGGTGCCCGCGCCTTTCGGAAAAGGGAAAACGCATGTGGAGTGCTCAGGACGTGGCGCGGGATCAGGTCCGGCGTCAGGCGAATGGCCTGGACGTCGCCGCCGTTGCGGAAAAGGTCGCAGAGGCCGCTGTCCGTGAGCGGGAGACCGCAGAGCAGTTGAGGGGAAACGGTTCCTTCTACGCGTTCGAGATGGACCGGGAGCGGTTGGCTGCCATCTGGTGGGCCCAGCACGCCGAGTGGCGGCGCGTCAGGGACTTGATGACCGCAGTCGGCTGGAGCGTGTACGAGCCGGAACAGGACGCTCAGGGCTCGGTGTGGGCACGCGAGCGTGAGGAACGGCTTACTGATGCTCTTGCGGCACAGACCGGCTTCGGGGCGCGGGGGGAGGAAGCGGATGAGCTGCGGGCGGAGGTCTGGTTGTCCACCGTGTCCAGTCGGCTGGTCCGGGTGGTGGCCGGCCGGACGGGACTGCGTCCCGCTGAGGTCCTGGCGCAGCTTGCCGAGCGGATCGTGGTGGGCGAGGACGGTACGGTGTCCGTCCCGCCCTTCACGCCGTCCCTGTGATTTCCGAAGCGAGCGGAAAAGAAGGCAGAGGAGGAGTGGGGGAATGCTGGGTATTCAGCTTCGGGAACACCAGGTGGCCCAGAAAGCGAGTTTCCGTCGGTGGGTGGGATTCCCTGCAAGATCATCCGTACCGTCGGAGGGGGCGCGGGGCACGATCGTGTCCGCGACCGGATCGGGCAAGACGATCACCGCCGCCGCGTGCGCGCTGGAAGGCTTCCCGGGCGGGCGAATCCTGGTGACCGTCCCGACCCTGGACCTACTCGCACAGACCGCCCAGGCATGGCGGCTGGTGGGCCACCGGGCGCCGATGGTGGCGGTGTGCTCCCTGGAGAAGGACGAGGTCCTGGAGCGGCTCGGGGTGCGCACCACCACCAACGCGATCCAGCTCGCCCTGTGGGCCGGGAGCGGGCCCGTCGTCGTGTTCGCCACGTACGCCTCCCTCGTGGACCGCGAAGACTTCGAGGACCCGATGGGCCAGGAGAAGGTGCGCGGGCCTTTGGAGGCCGCCCTGGCGGGCGGAGAGCGCCTGTACGGCCAGCGCATGGATGGCTTCGACCTCGCGATCGTGGACGAGGCCCACGGCACGGCCGGTGATCTTGGCAGGCCGTGGGCGGCGATCCACGACAACGCCCGGATCCCGGCCGGCTTCCGGCTGTACCTGACCGCGACCCCGCGCATCCTTGCCTCGCCCCGGCCCCAGAAGGGCGCCGGCGGGAAAGAGCTGGAGCTGGCGTCGATGGGCCAGGACTCCGAGACGTACGGGCCGTGGCTGGCCGAGCTCGGGCTGAGCGAGGCGATCGAGCGGGGCATCCTCGCCGGATTCGAGATCGACGTGCTGGAGATCCGCGACCCCTCCCCCGTCCTCGGGGAATCGCAGGAGGCGCAGCGGGGCCGGCGCCTGGCCTTGCTGCAGACCGCACTTTTGGAGCACGCGGCGGCGTACAACCTGCGTACGGTGATGACGTTCCATCAGAAGGTGGAGGAGGCCGCCGCGTTCGCGGACAAGCTGCCCCAGACCGCAGCCGAGCTGTACGCAGGCGACGCCACCGACCACGACCTGGCCGCCGCGGACCGGCTGCCGAAGTCGTCGATCGACGCACGGTTCTACGAGCTGGAGGCCGGCCGCCACGTACCCCCGGACCGCGTCTGGTCGGCCTGGCTGTGCGGCGACCACCTCGTCGCCGAGCGGCGCGAAGTGATCCGGCAATTCGCCAATGGGATCGATGCCGCGGGCCGGCGGGTGCACCGCGCGTTCCTGGCGAGTTGCCGGGTGCTCGGGGAAGGCGTGGACATCACCGGCGAGCGCGGTGTGGAGGCCGTGTGCTTCGCCGACACTCGCGGCTCGCAGGTGGAGATCGTGCAGAACATCGGCCGGGCACTCAGGCTCAACCGGGACGGCTCCACGAAGATCGCGCGGATCATCGTGCCGGTGTTCCTTCAGCCGGGCGAGGACCCGACCGACATGGTCGCCTCCGCCTCGTATGCCGGGTTGGTCGCTGTGCTCCAAGGCCTCCGCAGTCATGATGAACGACTCGTGGAGCAGCTCGCCTCGCGTGCCCTCACCAGCGGGCAGCGCACGGTGCACGTCCGGCGCGACGAGGAGGGGCGGATCGTCGGCGCCAGCGGTGAGGGTGACGGCGAGGACCAGGAGCAGGGCGATACCGACGGCGCCGCCGAGTCCGCGCTGCTCCACTTCTCCTCTCCCCGGGACCCCGGCACGATTGCGGCGTTCTTGCGTACGCGGGTCTACCGGCCGGAATCCCTGGTGTGGCTCGAGGGCTACCAGGCCCTCATCCGCTGGCGGAAGGAGAACGAGATCACCGGCCTGCACGCCGTGCCCTATGACGTTGAGGTCGAGGTCGGGGTGACGAAGGACTTTCCGCTGGGCAGGTGGGTGCACCAGCAGCGGAAGGCGCTGCGGGCGGGTGAGCTGGAGGAGCGGCGCAAGGAACTGCTCGACGCGCCGGAGGCCGGCATGGTCTGGGAACCGGGCGAAGAGGTGTGGGAGAACAAGCTCGCCGCGCTGCGCTCCTACCGGCGCGCCACGGGGCACCTTGCTCCGCGTCAGGACGCGGTGTGGGGCGAGAGCCAGGCGATGGTGCCCGTCGGGCAGCACATGGCCAATCTGCGCAGGAGGGGCGGCCTCGGCAAGAACCCGGAACGTGCCAGGACCCGCGCGGAGCAGTTGGAGGCGATCGACGAGGACTGGAACTGCCCGTGGCCGCTGGACTGGCAACGCCACTACCGCGTGCTCGCGGACCTGGTCGACGCCGACGGCCACCTGCCCGACATCGCACCCGGCGTGCTCTTCGACGGCGACGATCTTGGGAAGTGGCTGAAGCGGCAGAAACAGCCCGGCACCTGGGCGCAGCTGTCCGACGAGCAGCAGGAACGGCTGACCGCGCTGGGCATCAAGCCAATTGAGGCACCGTCTCCCGCCCCGGCAGCTCCCCGTGCGACGAAGAGCCCGAGCAAGGCACAGCAGGCATTCCAACGCGGCCTGGCAGCCCTCGCACAGTGGGTGGAACGGGAAGGCGCCCACCGGCCGGTGCCAAGAGGCCACAGCGAACAGATCACCGTCGACGGCGAGGCGGAGCCGGTGACCGTGAAGCTGGGCGTATGGATCTCCAACACGAAATCGAGGCGCGACAAGCTCGCGCAGGAGCAGCTGGACGCACTCCGCGAGCTCGGCATGGAGTGGGCGTAGGCGGTCCAGTACCGCACGACAACAGGGGCGCAGCCGTCACCGCTCGCACCCCGACCGCCGTGGGAGTGCGGTCTGTTGCGCTGGGCTGACAAACGAGAGGCCCGGATCGGACACTGAGGACCTGCGTCTGATGCGAGAAGCTTCGGGCGAGAGTGTTGCCTGGCTCGGGGACGAGATAGGCGAAGTGACGGGGGTGCGGTGCTGTCGTCACCTTCCGGGCGGGGGCACGTCGGACTTGAGGGTTTTCATCGCGAAACGGGACTGGAACCTGGCCAGGCCCGGCAGGGCGAGCAGCCGCTGGGTCATGAACTGCTCGTAGGTTTCCAGGTCGGCGACCGAGACCAGTGCGTGGTAGTCGGGAGCGCCGAACATGCGGCGTGCCTCGACGATTTCGGTGAGGGCCACCAGTTCGGCTTCGAACCGCTCGACCGTGGTGCGGGCCTGGTCGGTGAGTTCGAAGTCGACTTGGACCTCGAAGCCGCGGTTGAGGGCCTTGGGGGCGATGCGGGCGTGGTAGCCGAGGATCACTCCCTGCTCTTCCAGGCGTCTGACGCGGCGCAGGCATGGTGAGGGCGTCAGGCCGATCCGGTCGGCGAGTTCGGTGTTGGTCAGGCGGCAGTCGCGGCGCAGTTGCTCGATTATTGCGCGGTCGGTGCGGTCCACGCGTGAAGTATGCCGAGGAAGCTGTCTGGTGGGCAATGTTTGCAATCGGGTGCTCGGCTGTTTCTCCTAGCCTCGCTGCACTCCCTGTTTCCGAGGCGAAGGCAGGACATGAGCGCTCCCACCGACCAGTCCGCGGCCGTCCGTCGTGTCGGCTCCGCCGATGAGTTCTGGGCGACGGCCCGTCGTCATCTGGTCCGCTACGCCCGCAGCGACTTCTCACCGGCTCTCATCGAACGGGCCGCCGGATCGTATGTGTTCGACAGCGACGGACGGGCCATCCTCGACTTCACGTCGGGACAGATGAGCGGGCTGCTGGGGCACTCCCACCCTGCCATCGTGGAGTCCGTCAGCCAGTCCATCGCCACCCTGGACCACTTGTTCAGCTGGATGCTGAGCCGGCCCGTGGTCGATCTGGCCGCCGCCCTCGCCCGGACGCTGCCGCCCTCCCTGAGCAAGGTGCTGCTGCTGAGCACCGGCGGCGAGTCGAACGAGGCGGCCATCAAGATGGCCAAGCTCTACACCGGCGGGTACGAGGTCGTCGCCTTCGACCAGTCGTACCACGGCGTCACCCACGCCTCGTCGGCGGCGACCTACGGGGTGTCCCGGGCCGGGTACGGGCCGGTGGCGCCGGGCAACATCGTCGTTCCCACGCCGAACGCCTACCGGCCGTTGTTTACCCGCGACGGGCGCCACGACTGGCAGGCCGAACTGGACCACGCCTTCACGATGGTCGATCGGCAGTCCACCGGCAGCCTGGCGGCCTTCATCGCCGAACCCGTCCTGAGCACCGGCGGCGTCATCGACCTGCCGCCGGGTTACCTTGCCGCGCTCAAGCAGAAGTGTGCCGAGCGCGGCATGCTCCTCATCCTCGACGAGGCCCAGACCGGGCTGTGCCGCACGGGCGACTGGTACGCCTTCCAGCGCGACGGCGTCACGCCGGACATCCTCACCCTGTCCAAGACCCTCGGGGCGGGGCTGCCGCTGTCCGCCGTGATCACCAGCGAAGAGATCGAGGCGCGCTGCCACGAGCGCGGCTACTACTTCGCCACCACCCACGTCTCCGACCCCCTGCCGGCGGCCGTCGGCCTCGCGGTCATCGACGTCCTCACCCAGGGCGCCTACGACCAGACCGCGCGGCGGCTCGGCGACCGGCTCCAGCGCGGCCTGCGCGAACTCAAGGACCGTCACGAGCACATCGGTGACGTCCGCGGACGCGGGCTGCTCCAGGGCATCGAACTCGTCACCGACCGCGACACCAAGGAGCCGGCCGGCGACTTCGGCAGCGCCGTCACCGACGCCTGCTTCCGTCTGGGCCTGCACCTGAACATCGTGCAGTTCCCCGGCAGCAGCAGCATCCTGCGGCTGGCGCCCCCGCTCACCATCACCGACACCGAACTCGACCGCGGCCTGGACATCCTCGACCAGGCTCTGACCACTGCCGCACAACGCCGCTGACCACATTCGTATCCCGGCAGCCATCCGGCTGCCGGGCCGATCCCGCACCGAACTGCACCGAGCGGCCGGGGTCTGAGAGTCAGCCCTCGGCCTTGATCGTTTTCATGGTGAGGTGGGACTCGAGGCGGAGGACGGCGGGGTGGCCGGTGAGCTTGTCCATGACGAAGGCCTCGTAGGCGGCGTTGTCGGCGACGGCGACGCGGACGAAGTAGTGCGGGCTGCCGTACATACGGCGCAACTCGACGACTTCGTCGTACGCGGCGACGGCGGCCTCGAACTCCTCGATCGTCGTGCGGTCCTGGGCATAGATCTCGACGTCGACGAGGACTTCCATGCCGCGGCCCATGGCCTCGGGGTCGATGACGGCCCGGTAGCCGGCGATGACGCCGGCCTCCTCCAGCCGCTTGACCCGCCGCAGGCACGACGGCGGCGTCAGGCCGACCCGCTTCGCGAGCTCGACGTTCGTCAGCCGACCGCCCTGCTGTAGATGCAACAAAATTTGACGGTCGATCGCATCCATTCTTACTTCATTGCGCACAACGGCAGTGTACGGCCATAATCGGCAACCAAATAAGGCGCATTTCTTCCTAAAATTCCGGCATGGGAATACCTCCGGTCGCTGTCACCGACCTCCCTCGGCCTGCCCGCGCACCACACCGGCTGCGCTCCGAGATACTCGCCGCCCTCAAGGACTCCGCCTCGGTCGGGCTCGGCCTGGTACCAATGGGACTCGCCTTCGGGATGCTGGCCACCCACTCCGGACTACCCTGGTGGACCGCACCCCTGTTCTCCGCCGTCATGTACACCGGCACGCTGGAGTTCCTGCTCGTCCCGATGCTTCTGGCGAGCACCCCGCTGGCCGCGGTCGGACTGACCACGCTGCTGGTCAACGGCCGGCACGCGTTCTACCCGCTGTCCTTCCCCCTGCACCGCGTCAACGGCCGCTGGGCCAAGCTCTACAGCACCTTCGCGCTGAGCGACGAGGCGTACGCCATGACCACCGGCGGGCAGGCCCGCGACTGGTCGAGCGCGCGGATCGTGTCCTTCCAGGCGTTCAACCATCTGTACTGCGTCACCGGTGCCCTCACCGGTTCCCTGCTCGGCTCGCTGATCCCGCCGCGCATCACCGGTCTGGACTTCGCCATGACCGCCCTGCTGGTCGTCTTGGCCCTGGATGCCATCCGCGACCGGCGCCACGACCTGCCCACCCCGCTCCTGGCCCTGCTCGCCGTGCTCATCGCCCGCCTGCTCGCCCCCGGGCAGATGCTGCTGTGCGCTTTCTGCCTGTTCACCGGCGCCCTACTGGCCCGCCACTTCACCGCGCGCACGAGGACCGCCCATGCCTGACACCCGCTACCTGCTCGCCGTCGCCGCCGTTTGCTGCGCGATCACCTGGGCGCTGCGGGCCCTGCCGTTCACCGCCCTGACGCCCCTGCGGTCGAGCAAGGCCGTGCAGTACCTCAGCACCCGCATGCCCGTCGGCGTGATGGTGATCCTGAGCATCTACACCCTGCGCACCCTGCCGCTGACCGAGGCCCGTGCCGTCGCTCCCCTGGCTGGCGTGGCCGTCACCATCGCACTGCACCTGTGGCGCCGCAACGCCCTGCTCAGCGTCTTCGCCGGCACCGCCGTCTGCATCGCCCTGTCCAGCACTCTCTTCGCCCCCTGACCGGCACGAGCCCGCGCCCGGCAGGATCGTCCGGGCAGTCCGTCCCCACCGCGGGCGCCCGCAGGTGCGATCTCTCGCCTTCGTGTCGGTACACCACCTGCGCGGATACCGCCCGGTGACCGTACCGACACCCCTGACCTCTCATCCCATGACAGTGGCCACACCTGCGGCAAGGCCGATTCCCAGATCGCTGACCAGCGCGTCCGGACCACACCACGGGAACCCACCACCGACACGCCATCCACCGACACCAAACCGAGAGACCGCACGGCACCCAACGGGCGACGCGCGATGCTCCTGCGCCGGTCTTGCCGCCCGGGTGCAGCCCCTTGCCCCACTCGCACCCGAGTTGCCCGCCAATAACCGCCGATGACCGCTGTAACTGACTCGTCCCGTTCTGCCCTGTCGCCATGCCGCCCGGTGTCGACCGGAGCCGGCCTATATCACCCGTCGAGCCCGACTAGTCCCGTACTTCGCGGGTCGTTGATTCGCATGACGTGACCGGTCCGGGGGTGTCCTGGGCCGGTCGTGTGGCGTTGGGTGGGGTGTGTCGATGACTTCCCGGTCTCCGCGGCCTCGGTCTCAGCGTCAGCGCCTTGATGTGGTGGTGACGTCCGTGGTGGAGAAGCGTCTGGGCGCTCTGCCTGTCGCTGCCGAGTTTCTGCGCCGGCTGGATGTCGCCGGGATCGTCGACGAGGTGTGTCCGGGAGGCGCGAGCGCGCATCTGACCCATGGGCAGGTGATCGAGGCGCTGGTGGTCAACCGGCTGACCTCGCCCGCGCCGCTGGTGCGGGTCGGTGACTGGGCCCGTACCTGGGCGGTGGAGGAGGTGTTCGGCATCGAGCCGGCCCTGCTCAACGACGACCGTCTGGCCCGGGCCCTGGATGCGATCGCGCCGGAGCTGGACAGAATCGCGGGGACGGTCGGCGCCCGGGCGATCGCCGAGTTCGGGATCGACGTGTCGAGGCTGCACTGGGACATGACCAGCATGTCTGTCCATGGTGCCTTCCCTGCCGAGGACCAGGACGAGCAGTACCCGGTCATCAGCTACGGGCGCCCCAAGGACCGGCGGGTGGACCTGAAGCAGGTCCAGGCCGGACTCGCGGTGTCCGCCGACGGCGGCATTCCTGTCCACGCCCGTGTCTTCGACGGGGGTGCGGCCGAGGTCAGCCAGGTCGTCGGCGCGATGAAGGACCTGCAAGGCATGGCTGGTGCACGGGAGTTCTTGCTGGTCGCCGATTCCAAGCTGGTGTCCTATACGAATGTCGCCGCCCTGCTCGCGGCCGGGGTGGATTTCATCGCGCCGGTCCCGGCTGCCCAGGTCAAGGACGAGGTCTACGCGGCCCTGGACGTTGCACGGGCACAGGCGGTGGACTGGCTGCCCGAGCGGGACGTGGACAAACCGGCCGCCGCGCGGGAGAGCTACCGGGTGCTGGAGGACGTCCACACCATGGCCGGGCGCCGCAAGCGGGATCCGGTGCACCGGGTGCGCCGGATCCTGGTGCACTCCACCGCCGTCGCGGCGGGCCAGCGCCGGGCCCGCGAGAAGCGACTGGCCCGGGCCGGCGAGGAGATGGACAAGCTCGCCGGCGCGGCGGGCGGCCGGCACTACGGCACCCAGCAGAAGATCATGGCCCGGATCGGGGTCATCGCAGCCAAGCGGCACGTCACCTCCTGCCTGCGCTGGACGATCACCGGAGGCGAAGGCGAGCCTCCCGCCCTTCGGTGGCACTTCGACCAGGACGTTTTGGCGGCCGAGGCTGCGGTGGACGGCTGGTGGGCGCTGCTGACGAGCATCCCGGCCGAGCAGGCCGGCCCGGGCCAGATCCTTGTCCACTACAAAGGCCAGGGCGCGGTCGAACGCCGGTACCACGACTTCAAAGGCCCCCTGGCGGTCGCGCCGGTCTTCGTGCAGCACAACCGGCGTGTCGCCGCTCTCATCCAGGTCATCTGCCTGGCCCTGCTCGTCTTCAGCCTGATCGAACGGCAGGTCAGACGCGCTCTGGGATCCGAGCAGACCATGGTCGGCCTCTACCCGGACCAGCGCCGGGTCCGCCCCACCGGCCGCATGATCTTCTACCATCTCGGCGAACTCACCCTGCGGATCGGCAACACCACCGATCCGCCCACCGTCCAGATCACCCGCGGTGTCCAACTCCACCTCCTCGATCTCCTCGAAACAGACATCACGCAAACCCGCTGGCCACAGACCTGAAACGACGACCCGCGAAGTACGGGACTAGTGATACAGAGGCGTTCCCGTCAGCCAAAATCCAAGGGGGACCAAAGGCGTTGTCACGTTGGTGAGGTGTTGATCGGTTGAGGGCATGTCAGGGCGGGGAGGGGCCAGGCGGGGGCCTGGGTCACGCTTCGGTGGGCAGGGCGGTGGCGCCGGTGACCTGCTCCCAGATCGCGAAGCGGACGGTCGTCTCGGCTCTGTGGTCGTGTGCGGTCATCAGGTGGCGGCGGGGCCGGAAGTGGGGTGGGATGCCGCTGAACGCGGACAGGAACCGCTGGGCCCCGCCTACGGAGCGGAAGCCCTTCAGGGCGCGCTCGCGCTGCCTCGTCGGCTGGTGGCTGCTCTCGGCCCGGTTGTTAAGGTACTTCGACTGCCGGTGCTCGACGGAGGGCATCACCGCGCGGTGGGCGACCCCGTAACTGCGGAGCTTGTCCGTGACCACCACCCGCGGCACCGAGCGGGTCTTCTTGAGGAGCTTGCGGAAGAAACGCCGGGCCGCGGCCTTGTCGCGTCTGTTCTGCACGAGGATGTCCAGCACGTTGCCGTGCTGGTCCACCGCGCGCCACAGGTACGTCAGCTCTCCGTTGATCCTGACGAAGACCTCGTCCAGATGCCACGTGTCCCCGGGCCGCGGCCGACGGCGGCGCGGTCCGTTCGCATAGGCCTGGCCGAACTTCGCACACCAGCGGCGGACCGTCTCACAGGAGACGATCACACCGCGCTGCAGCATCAGTTCCCCGGCCTCGCGGAAGCTGAGCGGGAAACGGAAGTACAGCCACACGCAGTGCGCGATGACCTCGGCCGGGTAGCGGTGGCCCTTGTAGGACGGCGGCGTCGACGGCACGAACGAACCCTTCCCGGAACGATCACTCCAAGATCATCCCACGCCCCAGCCAACGTGACAGCGCCTCGCAGGGCGTACTTCGCCTGCCACACCTGGTCTTGCTGGGCGGTGTGGTTGGCGTGGATGAGTTCGTGCAGTGCCCGTGGGCGCAGGGTGAGTTGGCGGCCCCAGCGGGTGGCGTTGGTGCATGCTGCTCTGACCGGACAGAGGCCGCAGTCGGCCTGGTCGAAGCGGACCACGACTACGTCGCGGCCCTTCTGCTTGGCCGGGCTCCAGAACCGGCTGGTGGCGCCCTGGGGGCAGGTGGCCTGGCGGGCGTCCCAGTCGATGGCGAAGGCTTCGCGCTGGTAGCCGGCGTTCTCCCGGTACTGGCGGGAGGTACCCGTCAGCAGCGGTGTGACCAGTGTGATGCCGAAGGCGGCCCGGGCACCGACGATGAGTTCGGCGCTCGCATAGCCGGAGTCCAGGTAGTGCTCGGCGGGCAGCAGGTCCCTGCCGGCGAGGGCCTGGTGGACGGGCTCGACGAGTTTCACATCGGGCACGGTCGCATCCGTGGTCGCGGCATGCGTGATCACGTTCGGGATGGGAGGACGTGCCCGCCGGCCGGGCCACGGAGCCCCGTCGTCGGGCCGGGGCGGCCGGCAGACCTCGCTGATGTGCAGCTTGTAACCGGTCCAGTGGAGATCTTCCTTGGTGCCGTAGCGGGCATCGAGGTCATAGGGCGAGGTCAGGCGGATTCTGCCGGGCGGGAGGCCCTCCTTGTCCGCCTCCCGCCGCTTGACCACCTCCGCCCCGTCGCTGTCGGTGGTGATCAGGTAGTTCTGCACGGTGATCTGCCGCAACGTCTGGAGGGCGGGCAGCTCCCGCAGCCAGACCGGCGAGGCCGGACGGTAGATCGCCCGCAGCAGAGCCACCGCGTCACGGCCGTAGTCCACCGCGAGCTGGTCGCGCTGGGTCTGGGAGCCGGGCGGGCGCCAGTACGCATCGATCCGCCGCCCGTAACGCCGGTTCCACTCACCGACCCCCAGCACCTGCGCCACCCAGGTGGGGGCCGCGGCGGACAGCGCCTCCAGCGCGGCCCGCACCGTCTCCCCAGCCAGCTCCAGCCGGTTCAACTCCCGCACCGCCGCCAGCACATGAGTGGAATCGGTACGCTGCTTGCCTCCTGCCTTGACCAGGCCCTTCTCCTTCAGCGCCGCAACCAGCAGATCCAGCACCCGCTCCTCCAGGCCGTGGCCGGCCACCCGGGTGCGGAACTCCGAGAGCACCGACGCATCGAAGCCGACGTCCTCCAGCTCCAGGCCCAGGCAGTACTTCCACGACAGATCGAACCGGACCCGCTGAACGGCGGCACGGTCACTCAGGTTCTCCGCCATCTGCAGCACGGTCACCATCGCCAGCCGTCCCGGCGACCATCCACGCCGGCCCCGGCGGCCGAACGCCTCGACGAACTCCGCATCCGCGAACAGCTCGCCCAGCTCGTCCCGCACCCGCATCGTCAACGGCGGGGCCCCGCGTCCTGCCACTGCCCGTGCCACCCTCGCCGTCGCCTCGGGGACCTCGGGCCACTCCTCCGGCCGCAACGACATGACTCCCACCCCCAGCGACCGGGAACGACGAGACCGGCCACCACGGTGCCAACAGCATCCCCACACTCCAGGACACGGCATTTGGCCAGCAGGATCCTCGGGGAGTCGCCGTCAGGAGATCGGATTACTCAATGGGCGAGTCAAGCTCCATCGAGCGCGATCAGTAGCCGGTCAAAGCGGATCAAGTCCACGCAGGTGCCCGCCGTGGCCCCACGTACATCCACGAAGCCGGGAACGTCGGCCCGATTACGGCGGGCCGGGATCTTTCCTGTGCTCCGGGCGGCGCTGTCACCACTCGTCGTAGTCGCCGAGCACCCGGAAACTGCCCACGACGCCATCGTCACCGAACAGGCTCCCGTGGACGGTACGGGTCACAACGCCATTGGTGGCGCCGTGGGGACCCACGGTGGCGACCGGAGCGCCGTTGTCACAGGTGAGGCCGCGGAAGACCTGGACAGTCCTTCGGCTGTCATTGAAAACATTGAAGCTGCTGGAGCCCAGTCCGCTGGCCGCAGTGACGCAGCCCTCAGCGGAGGCGGAGTACACACGTTCGTTGAAGTAGATCTTTCCCTCTTCCTTGTGGCCGTAGCCGCGTCCGCCGCCCTCGCGGTCGCGGCCCTCGTCCTTCTTCTCTCCGCTTGCGCTGCCGCCGTTCGCGGGAGCCGCGGCAGGGGCGGCTCGTTGGACAGGTTCGGCCGCCCGTTGGGCAGACGCGGCCGCCTGGTGGACAGACGGGGACGCCGGGGCGGATCCGGAGGTCGAGGCGTAGGTGATACCGGTGGCTGCAAGGACCGCCGCGCCTACTCCGGCAGCGGCCACAGCAAATGTGCGCGTGGGCATGTCACTTCTCTCTGTCGCACGGACGTCGGCCGGGCGACCGACCTGCGATGAACGTAACGAAGACCCCCATGGCTGGCATTTCAGACATGTTCAAGGTGTGACGCCATGGGGCCAGCCAGGGGAAAACGCAGCATTCACCGCATACCGGTGCGCCGATCCGAGTCGCGGGGCCTGTGGTGCTCAGCCCTCGCGTCGGCCGAGGAACCAGGTGAAGTGAAGGGCCGGGTCACTGATCTGCGGCCGGACAATCGATCAACGCTGCGACCAGCGACTTACTCCCGAGTTCGACAGTTGGTGGGCATACGGTGGTGTCGATTCTGCGGGCTGACCTGGGGCGATGGGCATGATGAGGCTCCGGGGCCGTTTGCCCACGGCTCCGGAGCGTGTTTTCCCAGCTCAGGGGCTATTCGGGGGTCTTCAGGCCGCTCATCTTTGGCGGGAGGGGCACTCCGCAGTTCTTGAAGAGTTTGGTCTGGGTGTCAGTCAGGCGGGTGGTCTGCTGGAGGCTGCCGGCCGGGCCGGAGAGGGTGACCTGGTGGACCCGGCCGAGCTCGGCGGCGATCTTGGGCCACGTCTGCTCGGTGCGGCGCTCGGCGACGCGGATCAGCAGCAGGGCGAGCCAGCACAGCAGCACGTGGGCGCGTATCCGTTCGTCCAGCCGATGGTAGACCGGCCGCAGATCGAGCGTGGACTTCATGGTGCGGAAGGCGCGTTCGGCTTCCAGCAGGTTCTTGTAACCGAGCGCGACGTCCTCGGCGGACAGGTCGGGATCGGACGTGGCCAGCAGGTACTTGCCGTCGAGGCGGGCCTCGGCGGCGACCTTGGCGGCATCGATGGACAGCCGCCCGGTACTGGGGTGCTGCTTGAGCCAGCGGCCCAGCGCGGGGTGGTCGCGCAGCGCGCACTCGGCCTTGCGGTGGGGCGTGTCCGAGGGGGCCGCGGCGCGTTTGCCGGTCTGGGCGGCCTTGGCCTTCGCCTTCTTCGCGTCCGCTTCCCGGGCCGTCTTGATGCGCGCCAACTCCTCACGAATGGCGTTGAGTTGATCTTCCCGTCGGGCGGCATCGCGCTCGGCTTCGGCGGGGTTGTGGCAGATGATCCAGCGTCTGCCGCCGTCACCGTCGAGGCGGACCTCCTTGACGCGCAGGTTGTCACGCACTTCCTGGTAGCGGCCCTGTCGGGCCAGGGCCTGGTCGGCTCGGTGCGAGCCTTCGCGCATCCTGGCGCCGGTGATGTAGTGGCCGCCGGCCCGGCGCAGGTAGGCCTGGTTGGCCTCGGAGGAGAAGCCGGTGTCGGTCACGGTGACGACCCGGCCGAGCCGCCAGTCGCGCAGGGAGTCCTTGACCTCGGTGATGACGGTCTGGTCGTTGGTGCCGCCGGGCCAGGTCCAGCAGCGGACCGGGATGCCTTCGCGGGTGACGGCCAGTCCGATGACGATCTGCGGGAGGTCCCGGCGGTGGTCCTTGGAGTGTCCGTACTGCCGCAGGCTGGAGCCCGCGCCGTCCGGGGCATCCGCCTCGTCGCGCTCGAAGTAGGTCGAGGTGGTGTCGAAGAAGACCAGGTCGACTTCGAGGTTGAGCAGGTGGGCGGCGGAGAAGAACACCGCTTCCTGCACCGTTCCTTGGGTGTCGGCATCGACGAGCAGGTCCATGGCCCGGTAGGCGTGCTGCTCGGCGAGGGCGTCCAGGCCGGGGATCACCTGGTCGAAGGTGGCCCACTCGGCGGCGGCAAGCTTGGACGCAGGGGCGATGGCCCGGTTGGCGACGAGTGCGAAGATCGTGCGCTCGATGTCGGTGCGGAACTTCCGCCCGTCGATGCGCGAGGCCAGGGCCGTGTCGATGCCCAGGAGCTTCCACAGCCCGTCGAGCAGCCAGCTCGCCCCGAGCGGTTGGGAGGACTCCACCGTCAGCGGCCCGGCATCCTCGACTCCCAGTGGCGCGGCGACCTCGTCCTCGTCGCCGAGGTAGCGGTTGATCGAGGCGACCAGGCGGCGCAGGCCCTCGACGTCCAGGCGGTCCTCGCGGCCGAAGTTGACCAGCACCTCGGCCTGGGTGGTGCCGCCGACCCGCCGGTTGTGGGCGAGTTGGAGGTAGCGGACCACCGACCCGTCCTTGTTCCGCCGCTGGATCTTCCGCAAGTACATGCCCGCATGATCGAGCAACAGGCCAGATCAGAGCAAGACCCATGACAAATCCGTTTGCCCACACCTCTGGGCAGTCTCAGGCGGGTGCCAGCCCTCTCACCTGCAGAGATCCGCGGCCGACCCGCCCTGCATGCCTACCAACTGTCGAACTCGGGGGGAAGCGGCCCGGAGAAACGGCCCGGCCGAAAGGCCGGGACCGCGCTCCGGGCCGACTTCACGCCATGGAACTGGACGATCCCGGCTTCCACCACAGCGTGCTGGCCGACTTCCGCGACCGTCTCACCGAAGGCGACCGCGCCGACCGCCTCCTCGACCTCGCGCTGGCCCGCCTGAAGGAGGCCGGACTGGTGCGCGAGCGCACCACCCAGCGCACCGACTCCACCCATGTCCTGGCCGCGGTGCGCGACCTGACCCGCCTGGAGATGGTCACCGAGGCCGTCCGCGCCGCGCTGGAGGAAGTCGCCGGCGCCGCCCCGCACCTGCTGGATGAGCTGGTCGACGAGGAATGGGGTAGCCGTTACGGCCGGCCGGTCCGCCTGGGCAAGAACCCCACCAAGCCCAAGACCAGGATCCTGGCCACCGGCAACGACGCCGTCCGGCTCCTGGAACACCTCTACCGGCACGGGGGCGACCGCGCGTTTGGCCCTCGTGTCCAGGCCCTGCGCCAAATCATGGTGCAGAACTATCACCACGACGTTGCGGGACACCTGCGCCGGCGCACCGCCGAGACGGAAGACGGCCCCGGGCTGCCACCCTCGTCCCGGGCGATCGTCTCCCCGTATGACACCTCGGCCCGCTATGCCCGCCACGGGCACATCATCAGCTGGAAGGGGTTCTCCGCCCATCTGACCGAGACGTGTGCTCCCGACGGCCCCAACGTGATCACGGACGTGACCACCACCGCCTCCACCACCCACGACAGCAAGGTCCTGCCCGGCATCCACACCCGCCTGCACCGCCGCGGCCTGCTGCCCGCCGAGCACCTGGTCGACAGCGGCTACACCTCCCTGCCCCACCTGGCACAAGCCGCACGTGACCACCAGGTCACCGTCTCCGGGCCCCTCCGGGGCAACCCCACCCGGCAGCACCGCCGGGGCGAGGGCTTCGCCCGGGACGACTTCCACATCGACTACGACCGCCGGCAGGTCACCTGCCCCCAGGGCCAGGTCAGCCAGGGCTGGCACGGCCCCTACCCGACCTCCTCGCCCACCGCGGCCCCACTGATCGTGGCCCGGTTCACCAAGAGCCAGTGTCAGCCGTGCCCGGCCCGCGCGCAGTGCACTACCTCCCGCGCAAGCCACCGAACCGTGGGCTTTCCCCCACGCGAACTACGCGACCTGCAACTCCGCGTCCGTGCTGAGCAGCAGACCGACGAGTGGAAGACCCGCTACGCGGTCCGCTCCGGAGTGGAAGGAACGGTCAACGAGTTCGCCCACGGACACGGCATGCGCCGCTGCCGCTACCGAGGCCAGGGCAAGGTCCACCTCCAGCACGTCCTGACCGCCATCGCCATCAACATCGAGCGCCTCAGCGGTCTCCCGGCGACCGAGGAGGCGCCCCCTGCCCGCCGACCGACCGCCTTCCAGACCTACCTCGATCAGCATGAGATTCCCCGGCCGAAGTCCTGGCGCACCCTGGGCACCTGACCCCGGCAACTCCAAGATCCCCTACAGAGTCAAGCTTAGCGTTTTCGCAGGTCACGCAAGCCTGTTGAAGGAATTTCGACGCAGAACAACGGAGCTCGTTGGTACAGGCAGTCGACCAAGACAGCTTGTTCCCGAGGAGCTCCGTTGCCGTCTCATCATGTCCTGCCCACTCCGCTGACGGCTATTACCCGTACGGTCACTGTGGCCGCGGGCCGGTTCGCGCCAGGTCATCTGGGCGAGCTGACGGCTGTCGTGCCGTTCGAGCGACCCTGTCGGCGTCGAGCAGGAGATACGGGCCCTGCTGACGCTCTATCATGTGCTGCGGACCGTCATGGTCGACACCGCCGAGTCGCGGCCCGGCACCGCCCCGGACCGCTGCTGCTTCACCATCGCCCTCCAGGCCGCCCGTGACCAGGTCATCCAGGCAGCAGGTGTCGCCTCCAGCAGCGACGGCACCGGCCTCGTCGGGCTGATCGGGCACCGGCTCCTGAACCGCCTCCTGCCACCCAGGCGGCAGCGCGTCAGCACCCGCAAGGCCAAGTCACCCATGTCCCGCTACAGCGAGCGCCGCGACGACGGCCGGCCCGACACCAGCCGTGCGGTCACGAGCCTTGACGGTCACGTCCGCTGGAGTGGTGTATCGACGGCCACTCGGTGATCTCGGTTTGAGGCTATGCGGTGAGTTCGGCGGGCAGGACGGTCTCGTCGGTTTCTGACTCGATCGGGTGGAGGCGGGCCTTGGCGAGGAGGTCGAGACTCATGTAGCGGCGGGCCTCGGTCCACTCGTCGTTCTGCTCGGCCAGGACCGCGCCGACCAGGCAGATGACGGCGGTGCGGCCGGGGAAGATGCCGACCACGTCGGTGCGGCTGGGGGCACCTCCCGCGGCGCAGCCGTGGGGGAAGATCTCCTTGTTCAGTCGCTCTTGGGGGTTGTTCGACCAGATCTGCCGCCAGATCTCCCGCGGGAAGGCGGTGAAGGCCAGCAGCTCGTGCTGGGCGGTGTCCAAGTGGGCTGATGCTTTGGGGAACTTGGCTTCCAAGGCGTCCAGGACGTGCCGCATCTGGGCCTTCACCGCGTCGGTGTCGGGCTGTTCGAACACGGTCCGCAGCAGGGTCGCCACCCAGGGCTGGGCCGACTTCGGCACCTGGGACAGCAGATTGCGGGCGATGGGGGTACCGCCCGCGCCCGTTCAGGGCGTGGGGGAGGGTGCGGCAGCGCTGCCAGGAGGCGCCGGGCAGGCTCGCGCCGATGGCGTCGACCAGGCCGGCGTGCGCGTCGGAGACGACCAGTTGGACGCCGGACAGGCCGCGGGCGATCAGCGAGCGCAGGAAGGCCAGCCAGTCGGCGCCGTCCTCGGCGGTGGCCACGTCCAGGCCGAGGATCTCGCGGTGTCCGTCGGCGTTGACGCCGACCGCGATCAGCGCGTGCACGTTGACGATCCGGCCGCCCTCGCGGACCTTCTGGGTCAGGGCGTCGACCCAGACGAAGGAGTACGGTCCGGCGTCCAGGGGCCGGTTGCGGAAGGCGACGACCTGCTCGTCCAGGTGCTTGGCCATCGCACTGACCTGGGACTTCGACAGCTGGGTGACGCCGAGGGACTCGGCGAGTTTCTCGACGCTGGGGGTGCCCCCGCTTGCGGGGGAGGGTGGAGACGCCGAGCAGGTAGGCGGTGGCGACCACCGAGATGAGGGCCTGTTCGGCCCGGCGGCGGCGTTCGAGGAGCCAGTGCGGGAAGTAGCGGCCCTGCCGCAGCTTGGGGACGGCGAGTTCGACGGTGCCGGCGCTGGGGGTACCCCCGGCCGGAGGCTGGGGGAGTGTCCCACTCGCGTGGGCGGTAGCCGTTGCGGTGGTTGACCCTCTCGTCGCTGACCTGCCCGTATTCCGCGTTGCAGAGGGCGTCGGCCTCCGCCGACATGAGCGCGTCGGCGAACGTCTTGATCATCGCGCGCAGCAGATCGGGACTCTCCCCCGCAAGCGGGGGGACCCCCAGGCGAGGTTGTCCTCGGCGAGGGCGTGCAGGGGCAGACTGTCGGGTGCGGTCATAGTGCTGATCTCCTTCAAAGACTTGGTCGTCTTGAAAGATCAGCCGGTGGCCGTTCTCGTATCCGGGCGCTCACTCCGATGCCGGGCCAAACGCCCGGATCAGGTGGGAGCCCGTACACCACTTCCCAGGACGCAACCCCGGGACCCGGGAACCGCCATGCCCAAGCAGTGAAACCACCCCGCCCACCCGACAGCAGACGAACAGCGACGTCTCATCACCCCAACCGAAACGGCGAGGCCAGAGCTTGTCGGCGGTCAGCATCGGCAAGCGCAACGCGAAGACATCTCCTGTGAACTCCGCGAGATCTGCGTTCAGTTCCTCGACTGCCTGACGGTCCGTCGCTTCACCGTCCTCCCCAAAGGCATGGTCACGCAGCTATTTCGCGAACCGATCGAGGGCCATGACCAAGCTCTGGACCAGGGGATCGACAGTACCGGCTGCGTACGGGTCCACCTGTCGATCCAAGGGTCGAGGGCGGAGTCAGCCGACCGTGACCGGTTCTCTCGTGAGTGGCTCGTCGGACACGCGCGGGAGCGCCCCGGTGCCGCTGGCCGCCGCTGTGCCCCAGCGCTCGCGCCACCACGCGCGCCCCTCCTCCGGGAGGGTGTGGATCGGGTCGTAGTAGACGTACGCGCCGTCGCCGGGCCCCTCGCCCGTCGTGTCCAGCCGGGTGCGGTAGTTCTTGTCCCAGTGGCTGACGCCGAGGACGCGGTCGTACCCGGTGGCCTGGTGCACCCAGCGCTTGCCGACGAGCGGCACGTCGCAGACTATTCGCGGCGTGGCGAACCCGGGCAGCCAGCCCAGCAGGCTCGTCTGCAGCCACTGCGCCTCGTGCAGCGCGACCCGCCAGTGCTCGGCGTTGGGGATCATGTCGCACATGTAGAAGTAGTAGGGCGTGACGCCGGCGTGGTCGGCCAGGGCGAAGCACAGGTCCAGCAGCGCCTCGGAGGAGTCGTTGACCCCTCGCAGCAGCACACCCTGGTTGCGCACGTCCCGGATCCCCGTCGCCAGGACCGCGCGGGCCGCCTCCGCGACGAGCGGGGTGACGGACTGCGCCGCGTTCGCATGGGTGTGGAGGGCGAGGCTGACTCCGCGGGACCGGGCGGTCGCCGCCAGGCGTTCCAGGCCGGCGAGCACGTCCGCGTCGAGCCAGTGTTGAGGGAGGCCGACCAGTGCCTTAGACGCCAGTCGGATGTCGCGTATGTTCTCCAACTCCAGTAGCCGGGACACGAAGGCCTCCAAGCGCGGCCACGGTACGTTGGCGACGTCCCCGCCCGACACGACGACGTCCCTGATCCCCGGCGACGACGCCAGGTACTCCAGCATCGCGTCGAGCCGGTCCGCCGGCTTGGCGGCGAACTTCAGCTTGGCGACCTGGGGGACCGAGTTGCCGACCAGGTCCATCCGGGTGCAGTGCCCGCAGTACTGGGGGCAGGTCGACAGCAGCTCCGCCAGCACCTTCGTCGGGTAACGGTGCACCAGACCCTCGGTGACCCACATGTCCTGCTCGTGCAAAGAGTCGCGGGAGGCGAACGGGTGGCTGGCCCAGCCCTCGAGCACCGGATCGGTGCGGTCACTGGCCAACGGCAGCATGTAGCGCCGTACGGGGTCGTGGACGAAGGCCTCCGACAGGCTCCCCGGGCCCTCGGGGGCAGCGTCCGGCGCGATCGTGTTGAGCATCTGCGGCGGCAGCAGCAGCGACATGGTCGCCCGCTGCGCCTGGTCGTCGGCGAGGTCCGTGAAGAACGCATCGGACAGGGCGTCGCCGATGACAGCGCGGAGCTGGCGCACGTTGCGCACGCAGTGGACGCGCTGCCACTGGGGGTCGCGCCACTCGGCCTCGGTGACGTCGCGCCAGCCCGGGAACCGGCGCCAGTCGGGCTCGCGCAGCGGCTCCATGCGGTACGCGTAGGGCTGCTCGTCGTCCGGCCCTTGAGGGCCGTTCCGGCCGATGGTCGGTGACATGTCCAGCACGTGCCTTACCTCGCTTCAAGAGATTTCTTCGGACGGCTTTCAGGAGCGTCGAGTTTCTCGATTATCGAGCCTTTTCGACTACCCCCAAGAGCGGCGGTCTGGCCTCTCCATGCCATGTCCCCAAGCGGCCACTTCCGACACGGGGAGGCGTAGCGGGTGCACCCTATAAGGTGCGTTCCGTGTATGCCATCAAAGTGATGCTCCAGCCGCCTCCGGCGTTTTTCGAGGCGTCGACGGGGGAAGATCTTGATCCGCTGGCCGCGCTGCTCTCCGCTCGGCCGGCACGGGACGTCCAGCACGTCACGCTGCGGCGGCTGCCGCAGCATGTGGTCGCGATGACCTTCGTGGTCGCGCCCAGCCTCCTGGCGGCTGAGAGCGCCGCCAGATCAGCTTGGACTGCCTGGCTGAACTGCGAAGATGTGAAGTCATGGCGACTTGTGGAGTGCGGCGGAGACCTCATGCTCGGGGTAGCCGCGGCGCACGACGAACGGGAACCGCCGTCCGGATGGTGACAGCGGTCGGCCACCTGGCATGAGGGTGACATGGCCTCCAGCGGCCATAGGGAAAGTGCTGACACGGCACCGCGGACGAGCCAGGATCGATTCATCGCCGAACGGAAAGCGCCCGGAAAGCCCCACGGTGGCCCGAGTGCGCCCGCGGCACGAAGACCAATGAAGATTTCACGGGAGAAGGAAATGAGCGCAGGTATCAAGAATTCCGTCCGCGTGGCCGTCATCGCAGCCTGTCTGGTGGTTTCGGGAGTTTCCCTTTCGGCCACGGCGGCCGCCGCTCCGCAGAGCATGGTGAATTCCGCGGCGGAGGCGCAGGAGCAGCAGGCGCCGGCCACCGCCGGCCAGGAGAACTGGGCCTGGGACTGACCGGCACTTCCCGGGACCACAGCGGGGAGGGCCGGGGCCGGGAGCGCGACCGCCGGATCCGAGCCCGGGCCGCGAGCCCGCTGCGTACCCACGTGTCCGGACGGCGGCGATCCGCAGGACCGAGACCCGGCACCGCCGGGCCGACTGACGAGCCGGCCGCTCAGCAGTGGCCGAACCTCGGAGCACGGGCCGGCGCCCAGCCGCCCGCACGTGCACGCAGCAGCGGCGGCCTTCCGGCGACATCCCTTCGTACGCTCCCCCGGCGGTGCCCCGCCGACAGGCACGGGCCACCGCAGCGCATACCGCGCCGACCGGGGACCGATCGCCCCCGCCACCACTGTCCGGCCCTGCCTTGCCCGCGCGGTCAACCCGCCGACCGGCCCGGACCGGTTGGCAGCGCCCTGGCGCCCCGCCCGGTCCGGCGCCCCGAACACCGAACGCCCCCGAAGGTGAGGGCAAAGCCCCTCCTCCGCTTCCGACTCGCCCGCCCCACCCGGGCGGGCCGGCCGGGCCCACTGATCCGGCGTCCCGCACGACCGGGACTGCTCCCCACCGACAGAAACGGACTGACGTGAACCACACCCGGCCGTCCGGCCAGGGCGGTGCCGATGCGCTCGCCGCGCGCATCGCGACGCTCCGCTCCGCGATGCCGCGGACCCCGCTGGTTCAGCTCGCCGACGAGCGCCTCGACCTCTTCGCCAAGCTCGAGTTCAGCAACCCGAACGGAAGCAGCAAGGACCGCTCGGCGTTCTGGATCCTGAAGCAGGCGATCGAGCGCGGCGACATCACCGCCGACAGCACCGTCGTGGAGTCGTCCTCCGGGAACTTCGCCATTTCGCTCGCATCGTTCTGCCGGACCCTCGGCATCGACTTCGTGCCCGTGATCGACCCGAACGTGAACGCGTCCACCGAGGCGTACCTGCGCATGGTGTGCACCCGGGTGGAGAAGGTCACCCGGCGCGACGCGAGCGGCGGCTACCTCGCCACCCGGCTCGAGCGGGTTCGCGAGCTCGTCGCCTCGATCCCTGGCGCCTACTGGCCCGACCAGTACTCCAACACTGACGCCGTCGAAGCGCACCACACCCTCACAGGCGGCGAACTCTGCGACGCTCTCCCGCAGCTCGACCACCTCTTCGTCGGTGTGAGCACCGGCGGTACCGTCGCCGGGCTCTCCCGGCGCGCCAGGGAGGCCTTCCCGGACGTCCGCGTGATCGCCGTCGACGCCGAAGGATCGGCCATTTTCGGCCGCCCGCCGCGGGTCCGCCGCATCCCCGGGCTCGGCTCCAGCATGGTGCCGCCGCTTGTCCGGGAGGCCGTGATCGACGACGTCGTCATCGTCCCTGAGGCGGAGGCCGCCGACGGCTGCCACCGGCTGCTGCGCCGCCACGGCCTCTACTGCGGCGGCTCCACCGGCAGCGTGTACGCCGCGATCGGCCGCTACTTTGAGGGCCGCGCCCTCCCGAGCCGTCCCACCGTCGCCTTTCTCTGCGCCGACCGCGGCCAGGCGTACGCCGACACGATCTACGACCCCGCTTGGACGGCCGAGCACCTGGGCACCACGGGCCCCCTGCCCGCGGCCGTCCCCGCCGCTCCCGCGGCCCTCGACGGCCTCGCAGCCCTCAGCGGCTGAAAGGAAACTCAATGATCGTGTCAAGGCGTCTGCGTGACCGGTGGAGCGGAGGTGAACAGCCTCTCGTCGCACGACATCGCACAGAGTACGTCGACCCGGCGCCGGGGCCGGAAGCAGGGCCTGGGCGTGCAGCAGCCCCCGTCGAGAACAGGATCTCGCCGTCGGCATCGACCGCCACCGGCCGGTGATGCCCCTTGCCGGCGTCGATGCCGACCCGTATCCGTCTGCCGGACGCGCTCAAGTCCATCGCTCCGCATCCCTCGCGACCAGCACTTCATGGTCCGGAAGACGCCCCGCCGCCGCCAGGTCCCCGACCAGCGACGACCGCAGTTCTCGATCAGTGATCGGAGCGCCTCGGAGAACAGGGCGGCCATTCCTCCAGTGCCGTCCACGGCAACCCGTCATCAGCCACAGCCGGTCCTCCCGGACCGCCGACCATTCGTAGGAAAGCCCCATGACCGAACCTCTGACCACTCCCGCGGACGATCCGGAGAGCCCCGGTACCGCTCCGCTGCCCACCCTCACCGTCCTCGGAGCGCCCGACGTCCTGCGCCGCATCGAGGGCCGGCGGGAGGAATGCGTGGACGTCGTGCGCGCCGCCTACCTCGCCCACGACGCGGGCGAGACAGCCAACCCGCACAGCGCCTTCCTCCGTTTCCCGGACCGCCCCTCGGCCCGGATCATCTCGCTGCCCGCGTACCTGGGCGGCGGGACGGAGACGGCCGGCATCAAGTGGATCGCCAGCTTTCCCGAGAACACCCGGCACGAGCTGGCCCGAGCCTCCGCGGTGCTTCTGCTCAACGACATCGAGACCGGCTACCCGTACGCCTGCATCGAGTCGTCGATCATTTCCGCCACCCGCACCGCAGCCTCCGCGGTCCTCGGCGCCGAGACGCTCATCGGCTCCCGCACGGCCGAGCGCATCGGCATCATCGGCAGCGGCCTCATCGCCGGTCATGTCACCCGCTTCCTCGCCGACCTCGACTGGAAGGCCGGCGGCTACCGCGTCTTCGACCTCAAGCGGGAGAACGCCGAGCGCTTCGCGGCCCAGCTCTCCGCGCAGACCCCTGAGGGCACCGACGTCCGCGCCGTCGACACCGTCGACGAGGCCTTCCTCGACTGCGACCTGGTCATCCTCACCACCGTCGCCGGCGAGCCCCACCTGCACGACCCGCGACTCCTCGCCCACAACCCGGTCGTGCTCCACCTCTCCCTGCGCGACCTCGCGCCCGAACTGGTTCTGGCCTCCCAGAACTTCACCGACGACATCGACCACGCTGTGCGTGAGCGCACCTCCCTCCACCTGACCGAGCAGCAGGTCGGCAACCGCGACTTCATCCACGGAACGCTCGCCGACCTGCTCAACGGCCGTGTCGCGCGCGACCCCGCACGGCCTGCAGTCTTCTCGCCCTTCGGCCTCGGCGTGCTCGACCTCGCCGTCGGCCGCTGGGCCTACGACGGGGCCGTCGCCGCCGGCGCCGGACTCACCGTGTCCGACTTCTTCCAGAACGCAGCGAGGTGACGCCCGCAATGGCTGACACGCAGACGACCGGAGAGCTCTACCACGTCGTCGTCAACGACGAGGCGCAGTACTCCCTCTGGGCCGTGGACCGCCCTCTGCCCGCCGGCTGGTCCGAGGCCGGCCACACCGGCTCCAAGGAGTCCTGCCTCGCCCACATCGGCGAGGTGTGGACCGACATGCGGCCGCGCAGCGTCCGCGAGCGCCACGAGGCCGCGTCCGCGGCGGTGTCCTCGACCGCCTCGTAGCCACAGGCACGCCGGGCCGGGCGGGCCGGGACCCCTTCCCGGTGCGCCCAGCCCCACGCCCCCACCCCGTCCACCCATCCGTCCGCCTCGTTCCCACCCGTCCCACCCCCGCCCGGCCGTGGCCCGACGGCGGCGACAAAGAAGGAGACCGCCCCGTGGGCGTCCCGACAACGGCACCGGACACCACGCCGAGCAGCCCCTCCCCACCGCCGGCTCGTCGGCGGGCCCGGCTGCTGCGATGGCTCCCGCTGCTGGTCCCCGCAGTGTTGGCGGTGCTGGCCGTCCTCGCCGTGGCGCCGCCGGACCCGCTGCCGGGCAACGCCGACCCGGCCCGGTTCTCCGCCGGCCGTGCCGAGGCCGACCTCCGGGTCGTCGCCGCCGAGCCGCACCCGCTCGGCAGTCCCCGGCAGGAACAGGTGCGCAACCACCTGGTGTCCCGGCTGAAGGAGCTCGGCGCCCGCGTCGACGTCGAGACCGACCAGGTCACCACCCGGGCCTGGGGCAGCCCGTATCCGGTGGCCACGGTCCACAACATCGTGGCCACCCTGCCGGGGCGCGCCCCGGCCGAGGACGGCGCCCTGCTCGTCGTCGCCCACTACGACTCCGCCCCCGGCGCCCCCGGCGCCGCCGACGACGGCGCCGCCGTCGCCGCGATGCTCGAATGCCTGCGTGCCCTCGGCACCGGCGACCGGCCGGACCGGGACGTGGTCTTCCTCTTCACCGACGGCGAGGAGCTCGGCGCTCTCGGCGCCCGCGCCTACGTGCGCCGCCACGGTGTCGACGACGTGGCCGCCGTCCTCAACTGGGAGGCGCGCGGGAGCTCTGGGCCCTCCCTGATGTTCGAGGCCGGCGACGGCAGCGCACGCCTCGTCCGCGCCCTCTCCGAAACGGGAGCAGTGACCTTCGCCAACTCGCTCTCCTACGAGGTCTACCGGAACATGCCCAACGGCAGTGACTTCACGGCCTTCCGGGACGCGGGAGCCACCGGGCTCAACTTCGCCTTCATCGAGGGCTTCCACGACTACCACGACGCCTCGGACAGCGTGGAGCAGCTCGACCGCGGCAGCCTCCAGCACCACGGCGAAACCATGCTCGCGCTGACCCGGCTGCTCGCCGACACTCCCGGCACGCTGCGAAGCGGCCACACCGCCGTCTACTTCGACCTCTTCGGCCACCTGCTGGTGGACTACCCGGTTCGGTGGGCGTCCGTCCTGGCCGCCTTGACCGTGCTCGCCTTCGCCGGCTTGGCCGTCCGCGGCGCCCGTCGCGGCGCTCTGCGGCCCGGGCGCGCGGCCGCAGCCGCCGGAGGCGCCCTGCTGGTCACGGCCGCCGTGGCGCTGGCCGTCACTGCGCAGTGGTGGGCGGCGCTCGCTCTGAGCCCGGAGACCCGGGCCCTGCCGCTCCACGAGCCGTACGCCCGCGGCGGGTACGTCGCCGCCATGGCGTGTGCGGCCCTGGCGCCCGTGCTGGCCGCCGCCCGCGCGGCGCGCGACCGCCTGCGCCCCGCCGAGTGGCTCGCCGGCTCGGCCACCATCTGGGCCGTCCTGCTGTGCGCCGCCACGGTCCTCGCCCCGGGCGCCGGCTACCTCTTCCAGTGGCCGCTGCTGGCCGCGCTGCCCGCCCTGTGGGCCGCGGCCCACGACGGAGGTTCGGCGCAGGCCCCTTCCGCTGCCGTCGCGTGGCTGACCGCACCGCTCGCCGTCGCCGCCGTGCTCTACGCCCCTCTGGCGGACATGCTGCTCACCGCGCTCGGCCTGCCGCTCGCCGCCGTCGCCTTCACGCTGCTGTGCCTGGGCGCGCTCCCGCTGCTCGCCGCACTCGGCGGATCCCCGCGCAGCAGGGTCACGGTGCCCCTCGCGGCGGCCGCCGCCTGCGCGCTCCTGGTCGCCACCGCCGTGCGGTACGACTACGACGACGCACGCCCCCGCCCGGACGCCCTCATCCACGTCAGCGACACCGCCGAGCGGAAGTCCCTGTGGGTATCGCCTGACCCCGAACCGGACGTCTGGACCTCCAAGGCCCTGGGCGCCGGGGCCCGCCGGTCCCCCGTCGATCACTACTTCCCCTTCGAGCAGCCCGCACTGACCGCTGGGGCCCCGGCTCTGGGCATCCCCGCCCCGGAGATCGCCGCGACCGGCGAGCGGACGGCCGCCGACCGCCGCACCGTCGACGTACGGATCACCACCCGGCGCGACGCCTGGATGCTCCAGGTCCGGCTGGAGCGCGCCGCGGTGCTCGAGTGCCGCGTGGGCGGGGAGCGGCTGGTGGCGGCCGACCTGCCGGAGGAGGACGGTCCCTACCTCGTCGTCCAGTGGTGGGGGACCACCGCGGCAGATTTCAGCTGCGACACCGCCCCCGGCCGGCAGCTGCGCGTCGACGCCCTCGACCTGACCAACGGACTGCCGAAGGAGGCGCTGGCGCTGACCGGGCCCCGTCCCGGCGCAGTGGCGGCAGCCCCGTTCGGCTACGCACCGACCGACGCCGCGGTGGCCCGCAGCGTCACGACCCTGTGAGGAGGAGCCGTGTCCGGTGGAACCCGCGATGCCGCCATCCACATCCACGACGTGACCAGGGAGTACACCGGGCATGACGGAAAGAGCGTGCGCGCGAACGACGGTGTGACCCTGACTGTTGCCCGCGGCCAGGTCCTGGGCCTGCTGGGCCCCAACGGAGCCGGGAAGACCACGCTCGTCTCCCAGCTGCTCGGCCTGGCCCGGCCCACCTCGGGCACGCTTCGCGTCGAAGGCCTCGACCCGGTCCGCGACCCCGACGCCGTCAAGCGCATCACCGGCTTCCTGCCCCAGGCGGGGCTGCCGATGCGCCGGATGGAGGTGCGCCGCGCCCTGTACTTCACCGGTCGGCTGCGCGGCCAGAGCGACCGCGACGCCAGGCTCCAGACCGGCGAGCTGATTGAGGAGTTCGGCCTCGGCGACCGGGCGGACCGGCACGTCGACAAGCTCAGCGGCGGCTCGATGCGGCTGGTCAACATCGGCATGGCGCTCATGGGCCGGCCGAAGGTCCTCGTCCTCGACGAGCCGACCAACGAACTCGACCCGCGCAACCGTCGCGTGATCTGGGACGCCGTAGCGCGCCGCAACACCGAGGACGGCACCACGGTACTGCTCGTCACGCACAACGTGCTGGAGGCAGAGGCCGCTGTGCACCGGGTGGCCGTCATGAACACCGGGCGCGTCGTCGCGGAGGGCACGCCTGGCGAACTGAAGCAGAGCATCGGCGACCGGACCCGGCTCGAACTGCTCGTACGGGACTCCGCGCCGCTCACCGACGCCGAAGTACGAGAGCTGTCCGCCGTGGGCGACGTGACCGCCGGGGGCCGGGAGGGAAGCTATGTCATACGATCCGCGACCGAACGGGTCCCGGCGCTCCTCCAGCAACTGGTGCACTCCGTCGGAATGAGCCGCATCGACGACTTTCGGCTGGCCAGGCCGTCACTGGAGGATGTCTACCTGGCCCTGGACGGCAAGCGCGCAACCGGAGCCTCCGCGCTCGCCGCCGAAACCGCCGCCCCCACCGCAACCGCTGCTGCCACGCCCGCTGCCCGTGCTGAGCGCGCCGCCGCCGTCGCCGTCCTGGACCCGGCTCCGGCCCCCGTCTCCGACGGGCCGGCCGTTCCGGCGGATGCCCCGGAGCCCGCCGTCCGGCCCGTCCGGCGCACGGCACGGGAGCGGCTCCGCCGCGCCGGCGTGGAGTTCGCGTACCTCTGGCTCGAACAGATGCTGGAGGTCCGGTCCACCTGGCCCTGGACGCTGATGTTCGGCTTCCTCATGCCGCTCGCGATGGTCTTCGGGCTGTCGCGCATCGGCACGGCCCCCGCCGGCCCGGGGAGCATGCTCTACATCGTCAGCGGTGCCGCGGTCTTCGCACTGGCCACCGAGGGCATCGCCACCCTGGCGCAGCGCATCGGGCACCTCAAGAGCCAGGGGCAGATGCTCTACTACGCCTCCCTGCCCATCAACAAGGCGTCCTTCGTGGCCGCACTGGTCTGCGCCCGGCTCGTCCTGGTCGCCCCCGGGCTCCTGACGCCCGTCCTCGCCGCCAAGTACCTCTTCGGCGCCGACGTCGTCCTGTCCCCCGTCCTACTGCTGGTCCTGCCGTTGTCCGCTCTCGCCCTGGCCGCGCTCGGCATGACCATCGGCTCGCTCATCGACGACGTCGAACTGACCGTCGTCGTCACCAACCTGCTCGTCTTCGTCCTCCTGCTGGCCTCCCCCGTACTGATGCCGCCGGAGGCCCTGCCCGCGCCGCTGCGCCTGGCCGGATTCCTGCTCCCGCCGACGTACGCCGCCGACGGCCTGCGCCTGAGCCTGGCCGGCGACCTGGGCCCCGCCCTCCTCCTCGACCTTCTCGTCCTCACCGCGATGGCGGCGGCCGGCCTGGCCGCGGCCGCCCGCTGGCTGCGCTGGCGCACCGCGTGACCCGCGCACCGCCGAACCAAGGAGACCTCCGTGTCACTTCTTCCCCCTGCCCCGGCAGGCACGTTCACCGATCTCGTTCGCGATCGGGCCGCCGCCGACCCCGACCGCGCCGCCTTCTCGTTCGTCCACCGGCACGGCGGCGACCGCGACCGGCTCTCCCGGGCTGGACTCGACGCAAAGGCCCGCTCCATCGCCGCCCACCTCCAGGACCGCGGCCTCACCGGTGAGCGCGTGCTCGTCCTCCTCGCCCCCGGTCTCGACTACATCGCCGCCTTCCTCGGCTGCCTGTACGCCGGCGCCACGGCCGTCCCCCTCTACCCGCCGCCGCGCGTACGCCACTCAGCCCGGCATGCCGCGGTGCTCGCCGACGCCGGTGCTGCGGCCGTACTCGCCGACGAGGACGGCGCCTCCATCGCCCCCTACCTGACCGGGGACTGCGCCGCCCAGCTGATCTCGCCGACCGACCCGATGCCCGACGCCGACGCCTGGCGCCGCCCGGAGATCGACTCCGACACCGTCGCGTTCCTCCAGTACACCTCCGGCTCCACCGGGTCGCCGAAGGGCGTGATGGTCACCCATGGCAACCTGCTGGCGAACTCCCGGGAGATCCAGCGGACCTTCGGCACCGGCCCCCACAGCCATGCCGTCAGCTGGCTGCCGCCTTACCACGACATGGGCCTGATCGGCGGCATCCTCCAGCCGCTGTACGCCGGCTGCACCGCGACGCTGATGTCGCCGTTCTCCTTCGTCACCAGCCCCCGGATGTGGCTGGAGCTCATCTCCCAGGAGGGCGCCCAGGTCAGCGGCGGCCCCAACTTCGCGTACGACCTGTGCGTCGACCGGCTCTCGGACGCCGACCTGGAGGGCCTCGACCTGTCCCGCTGGGAGGTCGCCTTCAACGGCGCCGAGCCCGTCCGCGCCGAGACGCTCGACCGGTTCGCCGCCAAGACGGCGCCAACCGGCTTCCGCAAGCAGGCGTTCTTCCCCTGCTACGGCCTCGCCGAGGCCACCCTGCTGGTGTCCGGCCGCTCCCTGGGGGGCACCGCCCCGGTCGCGTTCGACGCCGACAGCCTGGCGCCCGGCAGCGTGCCGGCACTGCAGCCCGGCGGCACCGAGGTCGTCAGCTGCGGCCCGCCCTCCGACGGCGTCTCCGTGGCCGTCGTCGACCCGGCCACCGGCGCCGAGTGCGCGCACGGCCAGGTCGGCGAGATCACCGTCGGCGGAGCAAGCGTCGCCGCCGGCTACTGGAACCGCCCCGACGTCACCGCCGAGACGTTCCCCACCCCGGCCGGCCCCGGCGCCCCCGCCATGCGCACCGGCGACCTGGGATTCCTGCACGGCGGCGAGCTTCACGTCGTCGGCCGCAGCAAGGACCTCGTCGTCGTCCGCGGCCGCAACCACTACCCGTCCGACCTGGAGCACACCGCCGCCGAGTCCCACCCGCTGGTCCGCCGCGGCGGAGCGGCGTTCGCCCGCGCCGGCGCGCACGGCGAGGAAGCCGTCCTCGTCCTGGAGACCTCCCGCCCCAAGGACGGCGAGGAATACGCCGACGTCGTCACCGCCGTCCTCGCGGCGCTCGGCCGCGAGCACGGGCTCACCCCCGGCGCGGTCGTCCTGGTCCGCCCGGGCAGTGTGCCCCGCACCTCCAGCGGCAAGGTCCAGCGGTCCCACTGCCGCGAGCTGCTCGCCGCCGACGGCCTGCGGACCGTCCACCGCTGGGAAGGCGAACAGCAGGCCTCCGCGGACGCGCCAGAGCAGGGCGAAGACCTGCGGACCGCAGTCCTGCGCCTCGCGTCCGACCGGCTCGGCAGGCCCGTCGACCCCGCCGCCGCCCTCGTCGGCCAGGGCATGGACTCCCTCGCCACCCTGCAGTTCAAGGCTGCCGTGGCCGAGGAGCTCGGCATCGACCTCGCGCTGGAGGCGCTGCTCGGCGGAGCGGGCCTGGACGACATCGTCCGCAGCCTCGGCGACGCCCGTTCCGCCGCCCCAGGCCCGCGCACCAGCACCCTCGAAGGCGCCGAAACCGACCCGGACCCCCACGCCCCGCTGCCGCTGACGAGCGGTCAGCGCGCCCTGTGGTACCTGGAACAGCAGAATCCCGGCACCGCCCCCCACATCTCCGTCGCCCTCCGCTTGCGCACTTCCCTCCCCCCTCAGGTGCTGCGCCGGGCCCTGGACACCCTGGTCGAGCGCCACCCCGCCCTGCGCACCGCGTTCCACACCGCCGACGGCGTGCCCTTCCAACAGGTGGCCGCGGACACCGCGGCCGACTTCACGGTGGCCGACGCCTCCGCCCTGGACGAGGCCGGGCTGCGCGACCTGGCCGCCCGCGAGATCGCCGACACCGCGTTCGACCTGTCCGCCGGCCGGCTGCTGCGGGCCCTGCTGCTGACCCACCCCGACGGGGACGTGCTCTGCCTGGTGGTGCATCACATCGTCGCCGACATGTGGTCCCTGACCGTGCTCGCCGAGGAGCTCGGCACCCTGTGCGGAGCCGACGGCGACGCCGCCGCCCTGCCCGCCCCACGCCGGCCGCACGCCGCACTGATGCGCCGCCACGCCGCCGCCGGCGAACGGCACGGCGAGGAGCTGTGGGAGCACTGGCGCGACGTCCTCGACGGCTGCGACCCCGTGTTGGAGCTGCCCGCCGACCGGCCCCGCCCGGCCCACCAGTCCTTCGACGGCGACTCCGTCCCCTTCGCCCTGAAAGCCGCGACCGTCGACGCGCTGCGCAATCTCGCCGCCCGCGAGGGCACCACGCTCTTCACGGTGCTGCTGGGCGTCTTCCAGACACTGGTGCACCGCTATACCGGCCGCAGCGACTTCCTCGTCGGCGTGCCCACCTCGGGGCGCACCGACCCGGCCACCCACGGCAGCGTCGGCTACTTCGTCAATCCCGTCCTGATCCGCTCCCGCGTCGACGCCGACCAGGACTTCCTCAGCCAGGTCCGCGCCGCCGGCGCGGCCGTCACCGACGCCCTGCACCACCAGGACATGCCGTTCCCCACGCTCGTCGAGCGGCTGAGGCTGACCCGCGACACCTCCCGCGCCCCCGGCTACCAGGTGCTGTTCAGCCTCACCAGCCCCCACCGCGGGCGGGACACCGGGCTCGGCGCGCTCCAGACCGGCCGCGGCGGCGCCGGGATCCGCATCGGCGGCCTCGACGCCGAATCCCTGCCGCTGACCCACCGCACCACCCTCGTCGACCTCAACATGGTCCTCACCGAGACCGGCGACGGCGTCGAAGGAATGATCGACTACGCCTCGGCGCTCTTCGACCGCGCCACCATGGAGCGGTTCGCCCTCCACTTCCGCGCCCTCGCCGCCGCGTTCGCCGCGGACCCCGCCACCCCCGTCGGCGAGGCCCGGCTGCTCTCGGACGAGGAACTCGGCCTGCTGAAGCGGTGGAACGACACCGGCTCCCCCTACCCGTGCGACGAGACGCTCGCCACCCTCTTCGCCCGGCAGGCCGACCGCACACCCGACGCCCCCGCCCTCCTGCACGGCGAGGTCCGGCTCTCCTACCGCGGGCTGGACCGCGTCGCGGAGCTGCTCGCCGGCCGGCTGCGCGCGCTGGACATCGGCACCGGGGACCTGGTCGCCCTGCACATGGACCGCCACCCCGGCGTCGTCCTCGCCGCCCTCGCCGTGGTGAAGACCGGCGCGGCCTACGTGCCGCTCGACCCGGCCCACCCCGCGGAGCGCCGCCGCCAAGTACTTGCCGAGGCGGCCGTCTCCGCCGTGCTGACGGCCGGCGGCGACGACCCGTTCGCCGCGGACGGGACCGGTGCCGGGGCAGGCGTCCCGGTGCTGGAGGTCGCCTCCCTGCTGGACCCTGCGGCCACCGCGGAACCGTCCACGGACCCAGCCGCCGCCGGCACCGGCCCGGACGACCTGGCCTACGTGATGTACACCTCCGGATCCACCGGAGTGCCCAAGGGCATCGGCATCACCCATCGCAACATCGCCCGCCTCGTCCTCGGCACCCGCTACGTCTCCTTCGCCTCGGGCGACCGCGTGGCCCAGCTCTCCAACGCCGCCTTCGACGCCGCCACGTTCGAGATCTGGGGCGCCCTCCTCAACGGCGGCACCCTGATCGGCCTCGACCGCGACAGCGTCCTCACCCCGGCCCGCCTCGCCGGAGCGCTGCGCGACCACCGCGTCGACACCGCCGTGATGACCACCTCCCTCTTCAACCAGCTTGCCGCCCACGACCCCGGGATCTTCGCCCCGCTGCGCCAGCTCCTCGTCGGCGGCGACGTCCTCGACGTCCACGCGGCGGCCCGCGTCACCGCGCTCGACGGCGGACCCCGCCTGGTCAACGGGTACGGGCCGACGGAGTCCACCACCTTCGCGACCGCCCACACCGTCGGCCCCGACCCCGCTGCGGCCGGCACCCGCATCCCGATCGGCACGCCCATCGAGAACACCACCGTCCACGTCCTCGACGACCGCCTCGCCCCCTGCCCCGTCGGCGTCCCCGGGCGCATCCACATCGGCGGCGACGGCCTCGGGCGCGGCTACCTCGGCCGCCCGGAGCTGACGGCGGAGCGCTTCCTGCCAGACCCGTTCGCGGACACCCCGGGCGCCCGCATGTACGACACCGGCGACCTCGGCCGCCGACTGCCCGACGGCTCGGTCGACTTCCTCGGCCGCGCCGACTTCCAGGTCAAGATCCGTGGCTTCCGCGTCGAACCGGGCGAGGCCGACGCCGCGCTGCTGCGCCACCCCCGGGTGGCGGAGTCCGTCACGGTCGTCCACGGCGAGGCCGCCGCCAAGCGGCTGGTCTGCTACTACGCCGGCGACGACGCGCCCGCCCCGGGCGAGGCAGCCGCCCACCTGCGGGCGCTGCTGCCCGAGTACCTGGTGCCCACCGCGTTCGTCCGGCTGGACCGCCTGCCACTCACCGGCAACGGCAAGGTCGACCGCGCCGCCCTGCCGGCACCGCGCCAGGACGCCCCGCAGACGTCCCCGACCGAGCCTGCCGGCACCCTGCTGGAGCGGGAGGTCGCCGAGCTCTTCGCCGAACTCCTCGGCATCCCGCAGGTCGGGGCCACCCAGAACTTCTTTCTGCTGGGCGGCCACTCCCTCCTCGCCATGCAGCTGCTGGTCCGGGTCCGCGAGCGGTACGGCGTCGACCTGCCCATCGCCGAACTGTTCGGCGACCCCACCGTCCGCGCGGTCGCCGCGCACCTCGAACGGAACACCGCCGCGCCCGCTCCGGCCGCCCAGGGTCCCGCCCGCCTGGCCCGCCGCGCCTACGTGCCCGGAAGCGCGGTGGCCCGGTGACCCCGTACCACCCGCGCACCCCCACGGCCTGGTTCCCGGAGCCGGCCGCGGCCGGCGGCCCGGCTCCCGCGACCGTGCTGTTCTGCCTGCCCCACGCCGGAGCCGGAGCCTCCGCCTACCGCCGATGGCCCGCGCTCCTCGGCGCCGCCGCCGAGGTCGTCCCCGTACAGCTGCCCGGCCGGGAGAACCGGTTCGGCGAACCGCCGGCCACCCGGGCCGGCGAGGTGGTGGACGAGCTCGCCGACCGGATGCTGGAGCGGGCCGCGCACCACCCGCGCATGGTCCTGTTCGGGCACAGCATGGGCGCTCTGCTCGGCTACGAGCTCGCCCACGCGCTGACCGCCCGCGGCCGGGCCCCCGACCACCTGTTCGCCTCTGCCTGCCGGGCGCCCTCGCTGCCGCGCGGCCGGGACGACGTCCACCGCCTGCCCCGGGAGGAACTCGTCGCCCACCTGGTGCGGATGGAGGGCACCCAGCCGGAGGTCCTGGCCCACCCCGACCTCCTCGACCTGCTGCTGCCGGTGATCCGGGCCGACTACGCCCTCTGCGAGACCTACCGGTTCACCCCCCGTCCCCCGCTGTCCGTGCCCGTCACCGTGCTCGGCGGCAGCGGCGACCCCGGTGTCCGCCCCGAGCACCTGGCGGCCTGGGAGGAGCTGACCACCGGCCCGTTCCGCAGCCACCTCCTGCCCGGCGGCCACTTCTACCTGCACGACCGGCTCGCCGACGTCGTGTCCGTCCTCACCGCCGCCCCCGGCGCACCTGCGGCGGCGGCCGGGGGCACGGTGTGAACGCCGCCGCCGTCGGCCGCCACGTCGCGTCCCTCGGCCTGCCCGGCGGCGGGTTCCGACTGGACCGGGGCCCCTTCCCGGTCCGCGGCCGCTTCCGGGTGGCCGACAGCTTCGTGATCACGGTCGCGCACCCCGGCCGGTCCCGTCCCCACCACACCGCTCCCACGCCCCGGTTCCCGCCCGCCAGGAAGGACCCCCACCCCATGACCGCAGTCCGGCACCTCTCCGCCGACATCGAGAGGGTCCACGCCTACTACCGGCTCGTCGACGCCGGCGACATCGACGGGCTGACCGCCCTGTTCGCTCCGCACGCCGTCTACCACCGCCCCGGCTACCCGCCGCTGGCGGGCCGCACCGAACTGGACCGCTTCTACCGGCAGGAGCGCGTCATCAGCCGGGGCCGGCACACGGTGACGTCGGTGACCGCGGTCGGCGGCGACGTCGCCGTCCAGGGCAGCTTCCAGGGCGAACTCCGCGACGGCAGCCCGGTCTCCCTGCGCTTCGCCGACTTCTTCACCCTCTCGCCCGAGGGCCTCTTCACCCGCCGCGACACCTATTTCTTCAGCCCCCTCGTCTGACGGGCCCGGCCCGGTCCCGGCCCGAACGGCCGCTTCGCCGCCCGCCGCCGTCCGGCCGGGGCACACCGCCCCGGCGCCGACCGCCCCGCCCACCCTCCGAGTGAAAGCACACACATGACTGCCTCCTCGCACACCACGCACACCGCGCCCGGTGGCACAGCCGCCGACACCGTCTACGCCTTCCCCTGCTCGTACGCCCAGGAGGGACTGTGGCTGGCAGACCGGCTCAGCCCCGGCGCGGCCGCGTACAACGTGCCGGCGGCGCTGCGGCTGCGCGGCCGGCTGTCCGCGGACGCGCTCGCCGCGGCCCTGCAGGACCTGGTGGACCGGCACGAGGCGCTGCGCACCACGTTCGGGGAGGTGGACCACGCGCCGGTGCAGTTCGTCCACGAGCGGCTCGCCGTCGCACTCGACCGGGAGGACCTGACGGGGCTGCCGGCCGACGAGCGCGAGCCGCAGGCACTGCGCCTGGCCCGGCAGGAGGCGGCCCGCGGCTTCGACCTGGCGGCCGACCCGCTGCTGCGGGCCCGGCTGCTGAAGCTCGGCGACGAGCACCACGTCCTGCTGCTGACCCTCCACCACATCGTGGCCGACGGTTGGTCGGTGGGCGTGATCCTCCGCGAGCTGGGCGAATTCTTCCGCGCCCGCAGCGCCGGGGCCGGGGCCCTCCTGCCGGATCTGCCGCTGCAGTACGCCGACTACGCGGTCTGGCACCGCGACCGCCTCGACGCCGCGGAGCGCGACCGGCTGCTCGACCACTGGCGCAGCACCCCCGTGGCCCGCGCCGAACCGCTCGAACTGCCCTGGGACCACCCGCGGCCCGCCGAGCCCACCGGGGCCGGCCACCGCACCACCGCCGCCCTCGCCCCCGAGCTCACCGGCGCCCTGCGCGAGCTAGCCCAGAGCCATGGCGTCTCCCTGTTCATGGTGCTCGCCGCCGCCTACGCCACCGTGCTGCACCGCCACTCCGGGCAGCCGGACATCGTTCTCGGTACCCCCGTCGCCAACCGCGGCGCCATCGACACCGAAGGCCTGATCGGCTACTTCGTCAACGTCCTGCCGCTGGCCGTCGACCTGGACGGCGCCCCGGCCTTCACCGAGCTGATCGGCCGGGTCAGGTCGGCCGCCCTCGACGCCTTCGCCCACCAGGACCTGCCGTTCGACATGATGGTCGAGGCGCTCCGCCCGGACCGCGACCGGCGCCGCACCCCGCTGTTCCAGGCCATGTTCGCCCTGCAGAACGCCTCCGCGGAGCCCGTCGCCCTGCCCGGCCTCGACACCGAGCTCCTCGACGTCGACAGCGGCACCGCCAAGTACGACGTCAGCCTCCTCGTGGAGGAGCGCGACGGCGGCCTGCACGCCGTCTTGGAGACCAACGCGGACGTCCTCGCCGCGCCCAGCGGTGCCCGGATCCTCGACCAGTGGCGCCAGGTCCTCGAGGCGGTCGCCGCCGACCCGCACGCCCCGGTCACCGGCCTGCCCCGCCCCGCCGGCAGCCCCGTCCTCGCCGGCCCCCCCGAGGACTCCCTGCCCGGCGGCGCCGTCCCGGCCCGCGACGTGCCGGCGCTCGTCGCCGACCGGGCCCGCACCCACCCCGCCCTGGCCGCCGTCGCGGACGCGGAGCAGACCCTCGCCTACGCGGAACTCGACGCCGCCGCCGACCGCATCGCCCGCGCCCTGCGGGCCCGCAGGATCGGCGCCGGACAGCTGGTCGCCCTCCGCTGCGGGCCGTCCGCCGCGACCGTCGCCGCGGTGCTCGGCATCTGGCGGGCCGGCGCCGCCTACGTGCCGGTGGAGCTCACCCTGCCCGAGCAGCGGGCCGAGCGGATCCTCGCGGCCTGCGGCGCGTCCGCGGTCCTCACCGGCCGCGACCGGATCGCCGCCGGAACCGCCGAACCGGGCGCCCTCGCTGTGGAGGACCTCGCCGCGGTGGACCTCCACGACGAGCGGGCGGAAGCCGGCGGCCCGGCCCCGTTGCCGCCGATGGACCCGCACGGTCTGGCCTACGTCCTCTACACCTCGGGCTCCACCGGAACCCCGAAGGGCGTGATGGTCTCGCACGCCGGGCTCGCCCGTTACGTCCGCTGGGCCGCGCAGGAGTACGCCGCCGCCGACGGCTCCGGCGCCCCGGTCCACTCGCCGCTCGGCTTCGACCTCACCCTCACCAGCCTCCTCACCCCGCTCGCCGCCGGCCGCACCGCCGTCCTCGTCGACGGCGCGGACGGCGTCGAGCAGCTGACCGCCCTGCTGTCCCGGCAGGACGGCTTCAGCCTCCTGAAGATCACCCCGGCGCACCTGGAGCTGCTGGAGCGCACCCTCGCTCCGGAGCGGCTGGCCCGGGCCGCGGGCACCTTCGTGGTCGGCGGGGAGGCGCTGTCCCCGGCGCTGGTCCAGCGGATCGCGCGGAAGGCGCCGGGCGTGCGGATCGTCAACGAGTACGGGCCCACTGAGACCGTCGTCGGCTGCTGCGTGCACACCGTCACCCCCGCCGACGCGTCCGCGGTGACCGTCCCCATCGGCACGCCCGTCCCCGGCACCCGCCTGTACGTCCTGGACGGGGCGCTCCGCCCGGTCCCGGACGGCGTGCCCGGCGAGCTGTTCATCGCCGGCGGCCAGGTCGGCTGGGGCTACCTCGGCGCGCCCGGCCAGACCGCCGAGCGCTTCCTGCCCGACCCGTACGGCGGCCCCGGGGAGCGCATGTACCGCTCCGGCGACCTGGTCCGCCGGCTGCCCGGCGGCGGCCTGGAGTACCTCGGCCGCCTCGACCACCAGGTCAAGATCCGCGGCTTCCGCATCGAGCCCGGCGAGATCGAGGCCGCCCTGCTGGCCGAGCCCGGCATCGCCGAGGCCTTCGTCACGACCCGCACCGACCGCGCCGCCGACCCCCGCCTCGTGGCGTACGCGGTGCCTCGCGGAGACGCGGTGCCTCGCGGAGACGCCGGGCCCGTCGACCCGGCCACCGTACGGGCCCGGCTCACCGCGCTGCTGCCGGCCTACATGGTCCCCGCGGCCGTCGTGGTGCTGCCCGCGCTGCCGCTGACCCGCAACGGCAAGGTGGACCGGGCGGCTCTGCCCGCCCCCGGCGCCCTCGACTTCGTCCGCCCCGCCCACGAAGAGCCCCGCGATGGTACCGAGCGGATCCTGGCCGGCATCTGGTCCGAGGTCCTCGGCATCGGCCTGCCCGGCCGCGCCGACAACTTCTTCGACCTCGACGGGCACTCGCTGACCGCGACCGGCGTCGTCTCCCGCATCCGCGAGCGCCTCGGGGTGGACGTCCCGCTGCGGGCGCTCTTCGAGGCCCCCACCCTCGCCGCGCTCGCCGAAGCCGTCGACCGCCTCCGCACCGGGCCCGCGCCCGCCGCCGGCTCTCCGGCCGCCCCCGCCCCGGAAGCCCCGGCCGCCCCCGCCCCCGAAGGGGCCCGGCCGGACGTCCTTTCCTTCGCCCAGCAGCGGCTCTGGTTCCTCGACCAGCTCGACCCCGGCACCCCGCTCTACAACGTGCCCGCCGCCCTCCGCCTGACCGGACCGCTCGACACCACGGCCCTCACCGGCGCGCTGGCCGACCTCACCGCCCGCCACGAGGCCCTGCGCACCGCGTTCCCCGCGGACGCCGACGGCACCGGCCGCCCCGACACCGCACCGTCGGTGGAACTCCCCCTCACCACCATCGACCTGACCGGCCTCACCCCCGGCGAACGAGAAGGGGAGTGGGCGCGCCTGGCCGCACGCGCCGCCCGCACCCGCTTCGACCTCTCCCGGCCGCCGCTGTGGTCCGCACAGCTCCTCACCCTCACCGAGCAGGAGCACGTCCTGCTGGTGACCGTCCACCACATCATCTCCGACGGCTGGTCCGTGGGCGTCCTGCTGCGCGACCTCGCCGAGCTGTACCGCTCCCGCATCGACGGCACCCCCGTCCGCCTCCCCGAACTCCGCTCCCGCTACGCCGACCACGCCCACCGCCTGCGCGACGCCCTCGACAGCGGAGCCCTCGACGGGCAGCTCGCCCACTGGCGCGGCCGCCTCACCGGACCGCTGCCCGTCCTCGACTTGCCCTCCGACCGGCCGCGGTCGGCCGGCCCGCGCCGCGGCGCCGAGCTGCTCCACGACTGGGACGGTACCCTCACCCGGGATGTGGAGCGCTTCTCCAAGGAGCACGGCGTCACCCCGTTCGTCACCCTGCTCACCGCCTTCTACGCTTTCCTCCACCGCCACACCGGGCAGACCGACGTGATCGTCGGATCCCCGGTCGCCGGGCGCACCCGCCAGACCACCGAGGACCTCGTCGGCTGCTTCGTCAACGTCCTGCCGCTGCGTGCCTCGGTCACCGGCGACCTGCCCTTCGACGCCCTCCTGCGGCACGTCCGCGAGCGGGCCGTGGAGGCGTACGACCACCAGGACGTGCCCTTCGAGCGGCTCGTGGAGGAGACCGGCACCGGCCGCGACCAGACCCGCACCCCCCTCTTCCAGGTCATGTTCGGCCTGCAGAACACCCCCGGCGCCGAACTCGCCCTGCCCGGCCTCACCGTCGCCGACCTCCCCGTCCACTCCGGCACATCCCGCTTCGACGTGACCGTCCTCCTCGAACCCCGCGACGGCGCCCTGCGCCTGCGCCTGGAGTACGACAGCGGCCTCTTCGACGCGGCCACGGCCGAGCTGTTCGCCCAGCGCTACCGGGCGCTGCTGCGCGGTGCCCTCGACCGCCCCGCCGCCCCCGTCGGCGAACTGCCCGTCATGGCCGCCGAGGAAGAGGCCCGGATGCTCTCCGGGCCCGGCGCCGCCGACGTCCCCTTCCCCGTCGACCGGACCTTCCGCGAGCTGTTCGAGGAGCAGGTCCGGCGCACCCCCGGTGCCGTCGCCGCCGTCGACGCGGACGGCAGCGTCACCTACGCCGAACTGCATGAACGCGCCGCCCGCTGCGCCGCGGCACTGCGCGCCGCCGGACTGCGCCCCGGCGAGCGGGTCGCCCTGCTCGCCGAACGCTCCACCCGCTTCCTCACCGCCGTCCTCGGCGTCTTCACGGCCGGCGCCGCCTACGTCCCGCTCGACCCGATGTACCCGACCGCCCGCCTGGCCCGCATCCTCACCGGCAGCGGCGCCGCGCTCACCGTCCACACCCGCGCCACCGGCGCCCTGCTCGACCGGATCACCGCCGACGGCGCCCCCGCGGGCCGAACCCTCGTCCTGGAGGACGCCCTCGCTGCGGCCCTGCCCGACCCCGCACCCTCCCCGGTCGAGGACGCACCCGGCGACCTCGCCTACGTGATCTTCACCTCCGGCTCCACCGGCGTCCCCAAGGGTGCCATGGTCGAGCAGGCCGGCATGGTCAACCACCTCTACGCCAAGATCCACGACCTGGGCATGACCGGCGGCGACACCCTCGTGCAGAACGCCTCCGTCTGCTTCGACATCTCCGTCTGGCAGTTCCTCGCCCCGCTGCTGCTCGGCGGCCGGGTCGTCATCGCGACCGACGAGCAGGCCCACGACCCGATACTGCTCTGGGCGCTCGCCCGCGACCACGGCGCCACCCTGCTGGAGACCGTCCCCTCGATGCTCCGGGCCGCCCTCGCCGACCCGGCCCTCCCCGAGGCCCCCGCCCTGCGGCTGCTGATGCTGACCGGCGAAGCCCTCGACCCCGTACTGGTCCGCGCCTGGCTCGCCCGCGACCCCGGCATCCCCGTCGTCAACGCCTACGGGCCCACCGAGTGCTCCGACGACGTCACCCACGCCACCCTCACCGCCGCACCCGCACCCCACCAGACCCGCGCCCCGATCGGCCTGCCCGTCCCCAACATGCGCCTGTACGTCTGCGACGCGCACGGCCGCCTCGTCCCCGCCGGCGTGCCGGGCGAGTTGTACGTCGGCGGCATCGGCGTCGGCCGCGGCTACCTCGGCGACCCCGCCATGACCGCCCGCCGGTTCGTGCCCGACCCCTACGGCCCGCGCCCCGGCGGCCGGCTCTACCGCACGGGCGACCTGGTGCGGCTGCGCGGCGACGGCGCACTGGAGTTCCTCGGCCGCATCGACCACCAGGTCAAGATCCGCGGCCACCGTATGGAGCTCGGCGAGGTGGAGGCGGCCCTGGCCCGTCACCCCGCCGTCGCCGACTGCGCCGCCGCGGCCCGCCCCGACCCCTCCGGCGAACTCCGTCTCGTCGCCTACGTCGTCGGCGAAGCCCTGCCGTCCGCCCGCGACCTGCGCAGCCACGTCACCGCCCTCCTCGGCGAACACATGACCCCCAGCCACTTCACCACCCTCGACGCCCTGCCGCTCAACTCCAACGGCAAGGTCGACCGCAAGGCCCTGCCCGCCCCCGACTGGCACTCCGCCGACAGCACCACCCGCGCCCGCGTCCAGCCCCGCGACGACGTCGAGGAGGCCGTCACCCGCGTCTGGGCCGACGTCCTCGGACTGCCCCGGGGCATCGGCGTCACCGACGACTTCTTCGACCTCGGCGGCCACTCCCTCCTCGCGGTCCGTGCCGTCGCCGCCCTACGCACCGAACTCGGCAAGGACATCCCGCTGCGCACCCTGTTCGACGCCCCCATGGCCGAGGACTTCGCCGCCGCCGTCCGGGCCCTCGCCGCCACCCCCGCCACCACCGGCATCCCCGCCACCGCACCCGGCGGGCCCGAAGAACTCTCCTTCGCCCAGCAGCGCATGTGGTTCTTCGAGCAGCACACCCCCGGCACGCACGTCCTCAACATGTCCGGCGCCTACCGCATCCGCGGCCCCCTCGACCCCGACCGCTTCGCCGCCGCACTCACGTCCACCGCCGCCCGCCACGACACCCTGCGCACCGTGTACGGCGCGAAGGACGGCACTCCCTACGCCCGGGTCCTCGACCCCGCACCGGTCGAGTTGCCCCTGCACGACCTGCGCAACCTGCCCTCCGCCCGCCGCGAGGAACACCTCGCCGTCCTCGCCGCCGCCGAGTCCGCCCACGTCTTCGACCTGGCTGCGGGCCCCGTGCTGCGCACCGCCCTCGCCCGCCTTGACGACGCCGAATGGGTCCTGTTCGTCACCGTCCACCACATCGCCGCCGACGGCGGCTCCGTCGGCATCCTCCTGGAGGAGACCCTCCGGGCCTACACCGGCGCCGAGCCCGACGAGACGCCCGACCGGGCCCGGTACGCGGACTGGGCACGCCACCGGCGCGCCGTCCTCGACGGCCCAGAAGGCCGCGACCTGCTCGCGCACTGGCGGAGCACCCTCGCCGGGGAACTGCCCGTGCTCACCCTCCCCGCCGACCGGCCGCGCACCGCACAGCAGACCTTCCAGGGCTCCCTCACCACCGCCGCCATCCCCGCACGGCAGGCCCGCCGGCTACGCGAACTGTCCCGGCGCAGCGGAACCACCCTCTTCATGACGCTCCTCGCCGGATTCCAGGCCACCCTCCAGCGGCTCACCGGCGAACGCGACGTCATCGTCGGCACCCCCGTCGACGGGCGCTCCCACACCGCCGTCCAGCGCACCGTCGGCTGCTTCGTCAACACCCTGCCCATCCGCACCGATGTCGACCCCGACGCCGACTTCACCGCCCTCCTCGGCCGCGTCCGCACCGCCACCATCGACGCGTTCGCCCACCAGGACGTGCCGTTCGAACGGATCGTCGCCGAGGTCTGCCCGGACCGCGACCGGTCCACCACCCCGGTCTTCCAGGTGCTGTTCAACATGCTCGACCCGCAGGACCCCCTGTCCGGGCACCCCGCCGACGGCCTGGAGGTGCAGCCGTACGGCGCGCAGCTCCTGCGCTTCGGCGCCAAGTTCGACCTCAGCCTCTACGTCCGCGACCGCGGCGACGAAGGCCTGGAGCTCACCGCCGTCCACAACAGCCTCCTCTTCGACGACGCCCGCATCCGCGACCTGCTCGAGCGGCTCACCGCCCTCCTCGACGCGGCCGCCGAGGCCCCCGACACCCCGCTCGCCCGTCTTGCCCCCCGCCCCACCCGACTGGACGACACCCTCCCCGACCCCGCCGAGCCGCTGCCCGCCCAGTGGTCCGAAGGCCTGCTGGAGCGGCTCGCCCACCATGCCGCGCACACCCCGGACGCGGTCGCCGCCGACGACGGCACGAACCGCTGGACGTACCGCCGGCTCGCCTCCGGTGCGACGGCCGGCGCCGACCTGCTCACCCGCCACGGCGTGGGCGCCGAAGACGTCGTCGCCGTCCTCGCCCACCGGCACGCCGCCCTGCCCGCCGCAGTGCTCGCGGTGCTGCGCACCGGTGCCGCGTTCCTGCTCCTCGACCCCGACCACCCCGCCGAGGTGCTGCGCCGACGGGCCGAGACGGCCGGATGCCGGATCGCGCTCGTCCCCGGCGACACCACCGGTGCGACGACCCTGCTGCCGGACCACTGCACCGTCCTCACCCTCCCCGCCGGCCCCGTCGACGAGCCGGCGGCGCGCCCCGCCGACCACCCCGCCGACGCCCCGGCCGAGCAGCCCGACGCCGTCGCCTACCTCGCGTTCACCTCCGGCTCGACCGGGCAGCCCCGCGCCGTCGCCGGCACCCAGCGGGCTCTCACCCACTTCCTGGACTGGCACACCCGCCACCACGGCCTCGGCCCGCAGGACCGGGTCGCCGCCCTGTCCGGGCCCTCCCACGACCCGTTCCTACGCGACCTGTTCACCCCCCTGTGGTGCGGCGGCACGCTCCTGCTGACCGATCCCGCCACCGTCCGGGACCCGGACCGGCTCGCCCGGTGGCTGGGGGAGCGGGAGGTCTCCGTCATCCACCTCACCCCCTCCCTGGGACGGCTCCTCGCCGCGGCCGCCCCCGACCTGCCGCTGCCCGCCCTGCGCCGCGCCTTCTTCGGCGGCGAGGCCCTCACCACCACCGACTGCCGGGACCTCGCCCGGCGGGCGCCCGGCGTGCGCTGCACCGCGTTCTACGGGGCCACCGAGACCCCGCAGGCCATGGGCGTCCAGGACGTCGGCCCCGAGGCGGACACCCACCGGACCGTCCCCCTCGGCCGCGGCATCCCCGGCGTCCAACTGCTCGTGCTCACCGCCGACGGGCGCCGGGCCGGCGTCGGCGAACTCGGCGAGATCGCCGTCCGCACCCCCTACCTGTCGCTCGGCTACCCGCACGACCCGGAACTCACCGCCGCCCGCTTCACGCCCGGCCCCGGCGGCGACCGGGTCTACCTCACCGGCGACCTGGGACGCCACCGGCCCGACGGGGCCGTCGAGTACGCGGGCCGGGCCGACCGGCAGCTGAAGATCCGCGGCCACCGCGTCGAACCGCGGGAGATCGAGGCGCACCTCGCCGCCCACGGCGGCGTCGCCCACGCCCATGTGGCGGCCGCCGGCCCCGATTCCGTCCACGCCCACGTCGTGCCCGCGCAGGGCGTGCCGCCCACGGAGGGGGAACTCGCCGACTGGTGCCGCCGGGCCCTGCCCGACCACCTGGTCCCCGCCGGGTTCACCTTCCACGACCGGCTGCCGCTGACCGCCAACGGCAAGATCGACGAAGCGGCCCTGCGACACGGGCACGCCGCGCCCGCGGCGCCCGTGGCCCCCCGCACCGACGTGGAGGCGGCCGTCCACGCCATCTGGCGCGAGGTGCTGCCCGGCCGGGAGTTCGGCGTCGAGGACGACTTCTTCGCCGTCGGCGGGCACTCCCTCGCCGCCGCACAGGTCCTGGCCCGGCTCCGCCAGGCGTTCGAACTCGACCTGGACCTCGCCGCCCTGTTCGACGCCACCACCGTCGCGGCCCTGGCCGCACTCGTCGAGGAACGGCTCGAAGCCGAGCTCGACGCCCTGACCGATGACGAGATCTCCGCCCTGCTCAGCGAGGAGCACGCCTCATGACCGAGACCCACACCCTCCCCAAGACGGCCGCCGCCGAGGCCCGCCGCAGGCTCCTCGCCCGTCGCCTCGCCGCCCGCGCCACCGCCGCCCCCACCACGGCCACCGCCGCCTCGACCAGGGCGACCGCCGCCCCGGCCCCGGCCGCCACCGCCCCCGCAGCCGGTCCGGACCGCCCCACCCCGTCCCAGCTGCGCCTGTGGATGCACCAGCAGGTCCACCCCGACAGCACCGCCTACACCATCTGCGACGCAGTCCGGCTCACCGGACCCCTCGACGCGGACACCCTCCGCGCCGCCGCCGCCGACGTGGCCCGCCGCCACGAAGCGCTCCGCACCACCTTCCACACCGAGGACGGCGTCCCCGTCACCCACACCCACCGGGACCTCGCCCCCGAGCTGACCGTCCACCAGGCCGCCGCCACCGGCCTCGACCCCCTCGTCGAACGGGTCCTCGCCCGGCCCTTCGACCTGGCGGTCGGCCCGCTGCTCCGCCTCGACCTGCTCGCCGAAGCCGGGGACAGCCACGTCCTCGTCATCTCGATGCACCACATCATCGGCGACGGCTGGTCCATGTCCCTGCTGGTCCGCGAGATCACCACCGCCTACCTCCGCCTCGTCGGCCGCCCCGCCCCCGAGCCCCGGCCCCTGCGCACCACCTGGAGCGCGATCGTCCGGGAGCACTTCGCCCGGCACACCGCCGGCGAGTTCACCTCCCAGCTCGATTACTGGAAGAGCCACCTCGCCGCGGCCGACGAGCCCGCCGCAGCGCGCACCCACGACACCGACGCGGACACCGCGGGCGGCAGCGTCCCCGTCACCCTGCCGCCGGCGCTCGCCCAGCGGCTCCAGGCCGCCTGCCGCGCACACCGCGTCACCCCGTACATGGCCCTGCTCGCCGCGTTCTCCCTCGTCGTCGCCCGCCGCACCGGCACCGCCCGCCCGGTGATCGGCACCCCGGTCGCCGGCCGGCTCCGGCCCGAGACCGAGGACGTCATCGGCTACTTCGCCAACACCCTCCCCCTCACCGTGGACACCGCCGGCGCCGCGGACGCCGCCGAGCTCTGGCACCGCTGCCGCACCGCGACCCTGAGCGCCCTCGCCCACCAGGAGGTCTCCCTCGCCGAGATCACCGAGGCCGTCCGCCCGCACGCCGCCCCCGGACAGCCGCTCTTCCAGGCCCTGTTCGCCCTGCAGAACTACCCGTACGAGCCCGTCGAGCTCGACGAGCTGACCGTCACCCCCGTCGCCCTGCCCAAGCGCGAGGCCAAGCTCGACCTGAGCCTGTACCTCTACGAGCACGACGGCGGCTTCGCCGGCTACCTCGAACACCGCCACGCCCGCTGGGACGCCGACGGCGCCGCCCTGGTCGCCGCCGACATCGTCCGCACCGTCGAAGCCATGACGGCCGACCCGGCCGCCCCCCTCGACCGCATCGCCCTCGTCCCGCCCGCCGAGCGGAGCCTGCTGCTCACCGCCCGCACCGGCCCCGACCGCCCCCGCCCGGCCACCACCCTGCACGGCCTGTTCCAGGCTTCCGCGGCCGCCACCCCCGACGCCGTCGCCCTCGTCGACCACGACGGCACCGAGCTCACCTACGCCCAGACCCTGGCCCGCGTCAACCGGCTCGCCCGCCTGCTCCGCGCCCGCGGCGCGGCCGCCGGCGACCGCATCGCGCTGCTCCTGGAGCGCGGCGCCGACCTCGTCGTCGCCATGCTCGCCGTCACCACCGCCGGCGCCGCCTTCGTGCCCGTCGACCCCGCCTACCCGGACGGCCGCGTCCTCGCCATGGTCCGCGGCTCGGGCGCCTGCCTCGTCCTGGCCGGCCGCGGCCAGGCCGCCCGCGCCGCCGCCACGGGCGCCGCCACCCTGGTCCTGGAGGACCTCGCCGAGGAACTCGCCGCCCTGCCCGCGCACACCCCGGACAGCGGCGTCACCCCCGCCGACCTGGCCTACATGATCTACACCTCGGGCTCCACCGGGACCCCCAAGGGCATCGGCGTCACCCACCGCGGCGTCGTCAACCACAACCTCGGCTGCGTCGAGGTCTTCGCCCTCACCCCCGACGACCGGGTGCTGCACTTCTCCTCGCCCAGCTTCGACGCCTCCATCGAGGAGATCTTCCCCGCCCTGGCCGCCGGAGCCCGCGTCGTGTGCCGCCCCGCCGACGCCATCACCACCTTCCCCCGATTCGACGGCTTCACCGCCGACCGCGGCATCACCGTGCTCGGCCTGCCCACCGCGTACTGGGAGCGCTGGTACGAGCACCTGCACGACGGCGGCACCGGCCCGGCCCCCTCCGTACGGCTGGTCACGCTCTCCGGGCAGCGCGTCAACCCCGAGTCCGTGCGCCGCTGGCAGGACGACCCCCGCACCGCCACCGTCGAACTGGTCAATACCTACGGCCCCACCGAAGCCACCGTCACGACCAGCACCCACGCCGTCGCCGGCACCGCCGGCCGGGCCCCCGCCGGCGACATCCCCATCGGCAGCCCCTGGCCCGGCTACCGCCCCTACGTCCTCGACGACCGGCTGCGCCTCCTGCCCGACGGAGCCGTCGGCGAACTGTGCATCGGCGGCCCCGGCGTCAGCCTCGGCTACCTCGGTGCGCCCGCCGCGACCGCCCTGCAGTTCGTCCCCGACCCGTACGCCGCCGAACCGGGCAGCCGCATGTACCGCACCGGCGACCACGTCCGCTGGCGCCCCGACGGCACCCTGGAGTTCGTCGGACGCATCGACGGCCAGGTCAAGATCCGCGGCAACCGGGTCGAGCTCGGCGAGGTCGAGACCTGCCTCGCCGCCCACCCGGCCGTCGCCCAGTGCGCCGTCCTCGCCTACCCCGACGGCCACGGCGACCAGCGCCTCGGCGCCCACGTCGTGCTCCGCGACGACACCGTCGGCGTCGAGCTCGCCGCCCACCTCGCCGCCCGCCTGCCCGCCTACATGGTCCCCGCGGGGTTCGCCCGCCACGACGCACTGCCGCTGACCCCGAACGGCAAGGTGGACCGTCGCGCCCTGCCCGAACCGGCCGCCGCCGCCACCGACTCCGTCCCGCCGGCCGGACCCGACGAGGAGGCTCTCGCTCGCCTGTGGCAGGACGTCCTGGGATGCGACCAGGTCGGCCGCGGCGACGACTTCTTCGCCCGCGGCGGCACCTCCCTGACCGCTACCGTCCTCGCCTCCCGCATCGAGCGCGACCTCGGCCGCGCTCTCCCCCTCGCCGACATCTTCACCCACCCCACCCTCGCGGCCATGACCGCTCGCCTCCCCCTCGCCGCCCGTGCCGTCGGCGCGCCCATCGCCCCGGCCCCCGCCGGCGACGACCACCCCGCATCCCCCGCCCAGCGCCGCATCTTCCTCATCCAGAACACCACCGGCGCCGGCACCAGCTACAACATGCCGATGGCGTTGCGCGTGGACGGGCCCGCCGACCCCGCCGCCCTGCACAACGCCCTCCAGCGCCTCGTCGACCGGCACGAATCGCTGCGGACCACGTTCCGGCTCGACCTCGCGTCCGGTGAGGTCCGCCAGCAGATCCACGCCGCCATGCCGGCCGACTTCGCGGAGCACCCCCTGGACAACCCGGCCACCGGCACGGTGCTCGACGACGTCCTGACCGCCCTCGTCCAGCCGTTCGACCTCTCCGAGGGCCCGCTCGTCCGCGCCCGCTGGCTGCGCACCGGTCCCGACACCGGCGTCCTCTTCCTCGACATCCACCACATCGCCGCCGACGGCACCTCACTGCAGATCCTCGTAGAGGAGTTCCTGACCTTGCTGGACGGCGCCGAACTGCCCGCGGTCGCCACCCAGTACAAAGACTTCACGCACTGGCAGCTGACCCGCGGAGCCGACCGCGACACCGCCCTGCGTGAGCACTGGACCCGCCGCGTCGAGGACCTGCCGCAGCTCACCCTCCCCCTGGACCGGCCCCGCTCCGACCAGTACGGCACCGAAGGCCTCACCACCGCCTTCGGTCTCTCCCCGACCGACACCGCCGCCCTCGCCGACCGGGCCCGCGCTGAGGGGGCCACCCTCAACATGGCCCTGCTCGCGGCCCTCGGCACCCTCCTGGGCCGGTGGGCCGACCAGGACGAGGTCGTCATCGGCTCCCTCGTCGCCGGACGCCACCACCCCGACCTCGACCGCACCGTCGGCATGTTCGCCAACTTCCTCCCGGTCCGCGTCAAGTCCGCCGCCCACGACGACTTCCGCACCCTCCTCACCCGCACCCGGACGACCGTCCTCGCCGACTACGACCACCAGGAACTCCCGTTCGACCAGATCGTCGAACTCGCCGGCGCCGCCGCCCAGACCGGCCGCAACCCGCTCTTCGACACCATGCTGATCTTCCACGGCGACCGCGGCACCGACGGCCCCGGCCGCCACGGCGACCTGTCCTTCGCCCCTGTCGAAGTCCGCCACGGCACCGCCAAACTCGACCTCAAGCTCGACGTGTTCCCCACACCCGAAGGCGGCCTGCACATCAAGGCCGAAGCCAACCGGGCCCTGTTCGACGAGGACACCGTCGCCCGGTTCGGCCGTCAGTTCACCGACCTCTGCGCGGCAGCGGCCGCCCGGCCCGCCACCCCGCTGCCCGACCTCGCCCCCCTCACCCCGCACGAGGCCGACGACCTGCGCACCCGCCGCGAGCGCATCCACGGCCGTCGCCTCGGCCTCTCCGTCGTCGCCTCCTACACGGCCGAGCCGCTCCTCGACCCGCTGCGCTGGTGGTGCCGCCGCTTCGGCTTCGACGCTAGAGTCGGCTTCGCCGGATACGGCCAGGTCTTCCAGGAGCTCCTGGACCCCGCCAGCGCCTGGAACACCGCCGCCCACCCCGCCCTGCTGCTCGTCCGCTTCGAGGACTGGCTCGCCGACACACCCGCCGGCCAGGACTCCGCAGGCGCCGTCGCCCACCTCGAACGGACCTACGGCGAACTCCTCGACGCCGTTCGCGGCTGCCGGGCCGCCGCCCCCCGCCTCGTCGCGGTCCCCCCGGCCGCCCCCGCCGCCGAAGGCCCGCTCGCCGCCGCCGTCACCGCGCTCACCGACCGGTGGCGCACCGACCTCGCCGCCCTCCCCGGCATCACCACCATCGACCTGCCGGCCGCCGCGGACCGCTTCGGGCTCACCCGCTGGGACGACCCGGCCGCGTACGAGCTCGGCCGCATCCCCTACACCGCGGAGTTCTTCGTGGTCGCCGCCACGGAGGTGGCCCGCCGCCTCCTCGCCGGCCTGCTGCCCCCCTTCAAGGTCATCGCCGTGGACGCCGACAACACCCTGTGGCGCGGCGTCGCCGGCGAGGACGGCCCCCTCGGCGTGGAGGTCGACGAAGCCGCGGCCGCCGTCCAGCGACTGCTGCTGCGCAAGCGCTCCGAGGGCATGCTTCTCGCCCTGGTCAGCAAGAACGCCGAGGCCGACGCCCGCGCGGTGTTCGACACCAACCCCGGCATGCTGCTCGGCTGGGACCACTTCGCCGCCGTACGCGCCAACTGGACGGCCAAGTCGCAGAACCTGCGCGACATCGCCGACGAGCTCAGCCTGGGCCTGGACAGCTTCGTCTTCCTCGACGACAGCGGCGCCGAATGCGCCGAGGTCGCCGCGGCCCTCCCGCAGGTCCTCACCCTGCACCTGCCCGAGGACCGCGACGAGCACGCCCTCTTCCTGGACCACGTCTGGGCCTTCGACACCGCCGTCGTCACCGACGACGACCGGCAGCGCGCCGACCGCTACCAGGCCGAGCGCGCCCGCCGCGAAACCGAGAGTGCCGCCCCCTCCGTGGAGGCGTTCCTGGAGGGCATGGAACTGGAGGCGTACTTCACCCCCCTCGCCGACGGCGAACGCGAACGCGCCGCCCAGCTGACCCGCCGCACCAACCAGTTCAACCTCAGCGGACTGCGCCTGAGCACCGACCAGCTCACCGCACGCCAGGAGGGCCCCGCCACCGCGGCCCACGTCCTGCGCGTCCGCGACCGCTTCGGCGACCACGGCCTGACCGGCGTCGTCCTGTCCACCCTCCACGGCGACGTCCTGGAGCTGGACAACGTCCTGCTCAGCTGCCGCGTACTGGGCCGCACCGTCGAGGAGGCCGTCCTCGCCGGACTGCGGACCGTCTGCGAGGACACCGGCGCCACCCTCCTGCGGGCCCGCTTCCACGCCACCGAGCGCAACGAACCCGCCCGCACCTTCCTCGACCGGTACGGCTTCACCCCCGCCGACGACACGGCGACCCTGTGGGAGCTCCCCGCCGAGCGGCTCCCGCACACCCCCCGCTTCGTCACCCTGCACCGCGCCCTGCCGACGGCACCCGCCCCGGCCGCGCCCGGCACCACGCCGGCCGCCCACCCGCCGCTGGACCACATCGGTGTCGCCGTCGCGGAACCGCAGGCACCCGTCCAGGCCCTCGCCGCACTCGGCTACACCCCCGGCGACGTCGTCCACGACCCGCACCAGCACTCCCTGCTGCGCATGCTGACCCACCCGGCCCGGCCCGCCGTCGAACTCGTCGCCCCCGTCGACGCCACCTCGCCGAGCCACGGCGTCCTGGAGCGCTTCGGCGAGCGCCCCTACCACCTGTGCTACCGCGTGCCCTCCCTGGACGACACGCTGCGCACCTGGCAGGCGGCGGGGATCGCCTTCGACCCCGTCGGCGAGCCCGCCCCGGCCGTGCTGTTCGGCGGCCGCCGTGTGCAGTTCCTGTCCGTCGCCGGCGTCGGCCTGATCGAGCTGCTGGAGACCGGCACCGCCGACGACACCGCCACCGGACCCGAACAGGACACGGCCCGCATCACCCTGCTCGTCGCCGATCTGGACCGGGCCGCCGCGTTCTTCGCCCGGCTCGGCTACCGCCCCGGAACCGTCGCCCTGCCCGAATCCCAGGACCCCGACCAGCAGGACGCCGCCACCCGCACCCTGCGCCGCCCCGGCTCCGCCCCCCTGCTCCTGGTCCAGCCGCTCCGCGGCAGCGACCTGGCCGCCCGCCTCGACGCCGGCGGCCCCCGCCCCCTCCACCTCCGCCTCGCCGGCCCCGACGGCGAGGCCCCGGCACGGCCGCCCTACCTGGCGCCGCTCCCCGCCGCCGGCGACCCCGCCCCGGGCGCCCCGCGGTCCGAACCGCGCTGGCCCGAGGCCCTGCCCGCGCCGGCCGTCGCCGGACCGGCACCCCATCCCCACCTCGTCCCGCTGCGTCTGCCCGTCGCCCGCGACCTGCTCGCCGCCGTCGCCCGCTCCTCGGGCGCCGCCACCGCGGGCCACACCCCGTACGAAGCCCCCCGCACCCCCCTCGAAGCCGCGATCTGCGCCGCCTTCGCCGACGTCCTCGGCATCCCGAAGGTCGGCATCCGCGACAGTTTCTTCGCGCTGGGCGGGCACTCCCTGCGCGCGGTCACCCTCCTGGCCGGCCTGCGCCAGGGCACCGGGCCGGCCGTCGAACTCCACCAGCTCTTCGACCACCCGACCCCCGCCGCGCTCGCCGAGGCGGTCGGCCGGCAGGCGGCCTCCGGCCCGCACGTCCTCGCCCGCACCCCCGCCGGACCCGTCCAGCCGGCGTCCGCCGCCCAGCGCCGCTTCTTCGTCCTCCACGAACTCGACCCCCTGAACACCCACTACAACCTGCCGCACGCCATGGAGGTCACCGGCGACCTCGACACCGACCGGGTCCGCGCCGCCTACCGGAGCCTGCTGGAGCGCCACGAGATCCTCCGCACCTCCCTGCGCGTGGAGAACGGCGAACCCGTCCAGGCCGTCCACCCCCTCGACGAGCTGCCCGCCGACATCTCCCTCACCACCGACGACCGCCCCGCGGACCAGGTCCTCGCCGCCTTCGTCCGCCCCTTCGACCTCGTTCGCGCCCCGCTGATGCGGATGGCCGTCGTCCGCCGGCTCTCCCCGCCGGAACGCCCCGTCCACCTGCTCCTCTTCGACATCCACCACATCGCGGCGGACGGCGTCAGCCTCGCCCTGCTCGTCTCCGAGTTCCTCGCCCTGTATGCGGGACGGGACCTCCCGCCGGCCCGCCAGTACCGCGACTGGGCCGCCCACGAGCGCACCGCGGAACACCGGGCCGCCCTCGCGGAGCACGAGGCGTACTGGCTGTCCCGGTTCGACCGGCTGCCCCCGCACCTGGACCTGCCCACCGACTTCCCCCGCCCGCCGGTCCAGTCCACTGAGGGCGACTCGATCCGGTTCACCGTGCCCCCCGAGGCGACGGCCCGACTGGAGCAGGTCGCCCGCGACGCCGGCACCACCCTGTACGCGACGCTGCTCGCCGCGCTCTACGTCACCCTGTGGCGGCACACCGGCCAGACCGACCTCGTGGTGGGCAGCCCCTTCGCCGGCCGCACCGTCCCCGGCACCGAGTCGATGGCCGGCCCCTTCCTGGGCACCCTGCCGATGCGCGCCGCGCTCGAGCCCGGCGACACGTTCGCCGCGCTCCTCGACCAGGTCCGTACGGCCGCCGCCGAGGCACTGCGCCACCAGGACTACCCGTTCGAGGAACTCGTCGACCGACTCCAGCTGGAACGCGACCCCAGCCGCAACCCCCTCTTCGACGTCATGTTCGCCTTCCAGAACATGACCAGCAGCGACACCGGCACCGACACCCTCGACAGCCCGCACGACTCCGCCGATCTGCGCCAGCTCGACATCGACACCGGGCGCAGCCTGTTCGACCTGGAACTGTTCGCCCACCCCCGGGACGGCCTCCTGGAGTGCCGCCTCGACTTCGCGACCCGCCTGTTCCGCAGGGAGACCGCCCAGGCCCTGTGCGACCGCTTCGGCGCCGTACTGCAGCAGATCGGCCTCGACCCGCGGCTGCCCCTGGCCCGCATCGACGTACTCGACGCCGCCGAGCGCGCCGAGCTGACCGCGGGCCTCGGCGCCCGACACGCGGAGAACCCCGCCGGACAGACCGTCCTGTCGCGGATCGAGGCCGTGGCCGCCGCTACCCCCGACCGGATCGCGCTGGAGAGCGGCACCGCCCGTCGCACCTACGGCGAACTCGACGCCGCCGCCCGCACCGTCGCCGACGGCCTGCTCAGCCGCGCCGCCCTGGCCCGTGAGCAGCTCGTCGGCATCCTCGCCAGCCGCGGACCCCTCCTCGTCGAGGCCGTCCTCGGTACCTGGAAGGCGGGCGGAGCCTACATCCCGCTCGACCCCCGCCACCCGGCTGCCCGCAGCCTGGGCATCCTCGCCGACGCCGGCTGCCGCGTCCTCTTGGCCGAACCGCACCTGCTCACCGACGAACTGCGTGACGGCTTCGAGGGAACCGTGCTGCCCTTGCCCCCGGCCGCCGCCCCCGCCCCGGGCAGCGCGCCGGAGCCCGAGCGGGCTGGCACCGCCGTCACCCAGGACGACCTCGCCTACGTGCTGTTCACCTCCGGCTCCACCGGTCGCCCGAAGGGCGCCATGGTCGAACAGCGCGGCATGCTCAACCACATGTTCGCCAAGGCGGAGGACCTCGGCCTCGACGAGACCACCGTCCTCGTGCAGAACGCATCGCAGTGCTTCGACATCTCCGTCTGGCAGATGTTCGGCGCGCTCGTCCTCGGCGGCCGCACCCTCGTCTGCGACGACGAGACCGCCGCCGACCCACGGGCCCTGCTGGCCACCGTCGCCGAACGCCGTGCCACCGTCCTCGAGGTGGTCCCCTCGATGCTGGAGGTGATGCTGGACCTGCTGGACCGGGAGCCCGCCGCACTGCCCGCGCTGCGCGCTCTCGTCCCGACCGGGGAAGCACTGCCCCACTCCCTGGCACGCCGCTGGCTGACGATGTTCCCCGACATCGCCATGGTCAACGCGTACGGCCCTACCGAGGCCTCCGACGACATCACCCACCAGCTGCTCACCGCACCACCCGGCGCCGGCTCCGTCCCCATCGGACGGCCCATCCGCAACGCACGCGTGTACGTCGTCGACCCGACCGTCCCCCTGGGCACCCCAGGCGGCGGTGCCCTCGCGCCGCGCGGCGTCCAGGGTGAGATCTGCGTGGCCGGTCCGTGCGTGGGCCGCGGCTACGTCGGCGACCCCGAGCGGACCGCCGCCGCCTTCCACAAGGATCCGTTCGTCGGCGGGCGGCTCTACCGCACCGGCGACATCGGTCGCTGGCTGCCCGACGGCACCCTGGAGTTCCTCGGCCGCAAGGACCACCAGGTCAAGATCCGCGGGCACCGCATCGAACTCGGCGAGGTGGAGGAGGCGATGACCGCCGACACCGAGGTGAGCATGGCCGCCGTGACCGTCCGCGACGACTTCGGCAGCGGCCCCCGCCTCGTCGCGTACGCGGTGCCGGCCGCCCCGCACCAGGACCGGGTGGCCTGGGCCGCCGCCGTCCGCGACCGGCTGGCCGGCCGACTCCCCGTGTACATGACGCCTGCGGTGGTCGTTCCGCTGGACCGGCTGCCGGTCACCCCGAACGGCAAGATCGACCGCAAGGCGCTCCCCGCTCCGGTCTCCGCCGACGTGCGGGCCGCCGAGCTCCCGCTTTCCGGCGCCACCGAGGAGCTGGTGGCGGAGCTGTTCGCGGAGGTCCTGGGAGCAGGTCCGGTGGACGCCGCGGCCGACTTCTTCGCCCTGGGCGGCCATTCCCTGAAGGTCGTCACCCTCCTCGCCCTGCTCCAGCAGCGCACCGGGGTGCGGCTGCCGCTGGCGGGCGTCTTCCAAGGGCCGACCGTGCGCGAGATCGCCGCCCTGGTGGACCGGGCGGGCGACGCGGGCGGTACGACGCCGGGGCGGCACGTGATGGCCCGCCTCGGCCGGTCCGAGCACCAGGAGAAGCTGTTCCTCTTCCCGCCGATCGCAGGCTGGGGCCTGGTCTACCTGCCGCTCGCCGAGCTGCTGCCCGGGCAGTCGGTGTACGCCTTCGACTTCGTCGAGGAGGAGCACCGCATCGGCCTCTACGCGGACCTGATCGAGCGCGAGGCCCCGGCCGGGCCGCTGCGGCTCGGCGGCTACTCGGCAGGCGGCAACCTCGCCTTCGAGGCGGCCCGCGAACTGGAACGCCGGGGCCGCGAGGTCGAGCGGATCGTCCTCTTCGACAGCGCACCGCTGACGAGAGAGCCCGGCGGGGACGCCGACGACGACGGGATGGAGGAGGCCGGGGAGCCGCTGTCCGACCGCATCCGCAGGCACATGCAGGAAGGGCTGCGCCAGTTGGACCCACTGCTCGCCGAGGCGCTCTCAGCCCCGGAGATCCAAGAGATGGCCGCAGCCCGGCGGGTGCGCTACACGCAGTACTGGGACGCCTTGGTCCACACGGGGACGGTCGGCGCGGATCTTGTCCTGGTCACGGCCGACCCCACGGAGCTCGGACCGCGCGAGGAGGACCGGTGGCGGACCCTCACCACAGGTGCAGTCCACGTGGTGAGGGGCTCGGGCCGTCACTCCGAAATGGTGTCGAGCCCGCACGTCCAAACCAATGCAAAACTTCTGAACTTCACAGAAAAGTGACACACCGTTTTCGGTGACAAAGCTCAAACCCGCAGTCTCCCTTCAATTCGAAGGGAGACTGCGGGCGAGGTCGGGACGGTTCATATGAGAATCGGGGCTACCACCTCGAGGCTTTGCCCTCGGCCGACATGCAGGCGTTGTCCACTTGATCACAATGCGGACCAGGTGTTTCCCTTCAGTCGATCCTGGAGGTGAAATGCCCCACATCTTGGCTGAATGGCAATGCTCAAGGCACCCTCGTCCCACCCTCAAGTAATTCGGGACACGGTTCGACCACACTTCGTGAAGGCCGGTCGGGCGGTACGGGGGGACGAGCTGATGCTGGAGAGTGTCGGGCTGAGCAGGCAGACGCACGACGTCTACAGGGCACTGCTGTTGAAACCGGACAGCGACCTCGATGACATCGCACGCGAGGTCGGACTGTCCGTCGAGGAGACGCGCAGCGCGCTGGACCGACTCACCGACCTCTCGCTCTTGCACAGCGTCGAGGGCAGCTCCCACTTCATCCCCGCCGACCCGGAGGTCGGCATCTACCCGCTTCTGGAGCGACGCAGTGCCGAACTTGACGAGCAACGAGCGTCGCTGTCCCGGGGCCGGGCCGCCGTGGCGGCGCTGGCCGCCGAGTACGCGACACTGGGCTCCCAGCACGGCGGCGACGGCATCGAGCGGCTGGTCGGCGTCGAAGCGGTCCGAGTCCGCCTCGCCGAGCTCTCCCGCCAGGCCACCGCCGAGGTCCGGTCCTTCATGCCGGGGGGCGCTCTCAGTGCGGCCGCCCTTGAGGCCTGCCGGCCCCTGGACGAGCAGAACCTGGTCCGGGGGGTGCGGATGCGCACCGTCCACCTCGACAGCGTCCGCAACGACTGCGCGACGGTGGAGTACGCGGACTGGCTCGCCTCCCACGGCGGCGAGACCCGGACCGTGCCGTCCCTGCCCATGCGGATGATCCTGTGCGACCGCTCGGTGGCGGTCATCCCCGTCAACGTCGACGAGAGCCGCCAGGGCGCCTTCGTCATCCGCTACCGGAGCGTCGTCTGCGCCCTGGGGGAACTCTTCGAATACGTGTGGAAGCGGGCCGATCCCCTCGGTGCCCCCTCGGCCCCCTCCTCCGACGGGCCGAGCGACCGCGACCTGGCCCTGCTGGCCATGCTCGAAGACGGCCTCACCGACGAGGGAATCAGCCGGAAGATGGGCGTCTCCATCCGGACCGTCCGGCGCACGATGGCCGACCTCATGAGAAGACTCAACGCACAGAGCAGATTCCAGGCGGGCACCGAAGCCGTCCGCCGCGGATGGATATGAAGACCCCCTTGAACAGAAGAACGGGACCAATGACTCAGCAGATCATCGACCGCCAGGACCGGACCGTCATCCTGGAGGAGATCACCGACGCCAACTGGCGCGACGTCGCCGATGTCGCTCCCGCCGACGACCAGCGCCGCTTCGTGGCCGCCCTCGGCGCCCGCTACCTCCTGCTCTCCCTGCGCGGCGGCGTCTGGAACTCCCTTGCGGTCCGCGCCGGCGACGAGGTCGTCGGCCACGTCATGTGGGCGTACGACGACGAGGACGGTACCCACTGGATCGGCGGCATGATCGTCAACGAGGCCGAGCAGGGCAAGGGCGTCGGCCACGCCGCCGTGCGCGCGCTGGTCCAGCGGCTGGCCGCCCTCCCGGACTGCCGCGAGATCCGCCTCTCGTACCATCCGGACAACACCCCGGCCGCCCGCCTCTACGCCGCCCTCGGCTTCCGGCCCACCGGCGACTTCGAGGACGAGGAAGTGGTCGCCGCTCTGAAGCCGGCCTCCTGACGATCCCCGGCTCCGCGTTGGCCGGCTTCCCTACGAGTGCTCGGATCGAGTGCGCGGTGCGGGGCCGGCCTCCGCGCTTCGGCCTGGACCGGGCGGCGTGCCGGCGGGCGAGGAGATCGCGGTGTCGGCGCAGTACCGTGTCCGGCCGCACCGGCAGCCGCATCCGGCGCAGCGCTTCCCCTGGCAGACCGTGGAGCGGCGACGCCGGGAAAGCCCGGTCGCTCGCGGCCGTCCGGACTCGCTGCCCGTTCAGCTGCCGCTCCAGGACGGCGATCTGACGGCGCGGGGCCAGGATCTCGATGTCTCTCTCACGGTCGCTCGTCGGCAGCAGTCGCAGCATCGTGGACGCGTTCGTCACGCCCGGGTACGCCGGTCTCAGCAGCACGACCGATCGTCATGCCGCGCCCACCGCCGCCGCGCAACAGCGGCGACTCGATCGGCCACGGCCGACACCCAGAAACCCGCTTCCACCTGCATGGACGAGGTATTCGGCAAGGGCAGGTGCGGGTGAAGTTCTGCACCAGCACCCGCCGCAGAGTCTGAACCGCGGGCAGTTCGCGCAGCCACACGGGCGAGGCGGGTGCGTAGACGGCCTGCTGCAGCGTGTAGCCGTCCTGCGCGTAGGCGAGCGCGAGTCTTTCCTGCTTGGTCTTGGAGATCGGCAGCCGCCAGCTGTCCACCCGATCTCCATAGCGATGGCTCCAGTCGTCCACCACCAGCACCTGATCCACCCAGTCGGGGCAGGCGGCGGCGAGCGCGTTCAACGCAGCTCGGACGCTCTCGCCGACCAGCTCCAGCCGGTTCAGGTCCCGCACCGCCGACACGATGTGCGTGGAGTCGGTGCGCTGACTGCCGCCCGCCGTCAGCAGGTCCAGCGCCGTCAGCCGCTCCAGCAACAGGTCCAGCACCCGCTCCTCCAGGCCGTGGGCGACGACACGGGAGCGGAACTCCGACAGCACGCTGTGGTCGAAGCCCGGATCCTCCAGGTCCAGGCCGAGTGCGTACTTCCAGGCGAGGTTCTCGCGGACCTCGTCCGCGGCCTGCCGGTCGGTCAGGTTCGCGGCCTTCTGCAGCACCGTGACCAGCGCCGGACGCCCCGGCGACCAGCCCGGCTTACCCGCCCGGCCGAACGCCTCGGCGAACGCCGCGTCCGGGAACAGTTCGCCCAGCCGGTCACGCACCTGCACCGGCAACGGAACCGCCCGCCGGCCCCGGTAGATCGCCCGGATCGCCGCCGCGACCTGCGGATCCGGCTCCGGCCAGGACTGCGGCTGCATCGACACGACACACTCCGATCCCCAAGGAATCACGACGAGATCAACGATCAGCATGATCCCATCCGCTGGAGTCGTTGTTCCTCAGCGATCAACTCCGGCTCACAGCAGGAGAATTGGAATTAGCCACCAAGGTCGCGCACGGCCGGCGGTGAGGTGCACCGCGCCCACGGGGTGCACCGGAGTCGCCGTGAGGCCCTCCTGGTGCATGGCGTCCTTCCAGACGGCCGTGGTGATGTCCATCGAATCCCCTTCAGTGAGTCGGTGCCCGTGGCGGTGGCCGGTCCGCGACCCGCCCCCGGAAAAACTGGGACGTTGGGCCGCGCCGGAGGAGTCCTGGTCGAGCTGGCCCGGACGCAAGCCCCCTCGGCACCGAGTCGCACCGCACGGAAACGAAAACGTCGTGCCTCGATGCGGAGATCGAGGCACGACGTTCGTGCGCCATGTGCGGCGGCTGGGGGCCGTCAGCCGGCCTTGCGCCTGAAGAACCGCTTCTTACCAGCGTTGCCACTCATGTTCTTGACTTTCAGCCGGCCTTCTTCGTGAGCCGCGCGCGCCTGCGACATGCGCGCCTTCTTCTCGAGGGCTTCCTGGAAACGACGCTTCGCCTCCTCCTCGGCGTTGTTCGCGGGGGGCGTGTCAGTCATGGCTGCCTCCTGGCGTTCGACGGCAAATCCCGTACCCCAGGGCATCACTGACCTCTTGAGGGCCACTCGAGTTTGGCCTCAACCCGCCTCAAGGTTGTCTCGATCGCGTGGGCCAGGGCGCTGACGGAGTCGCCGCCGGCCAGGACCACGGGCGGGGGCGCGCCGCCGTCCTCTGCGAGGCCCAGGGCGATGTCACAGGCCATGGCGCCGACGCCGGAGAGGCCTGCGAGAACCAGGGGACCGTCGACGGTGCGCAGGTAGCGGCGGAGCGCCGTGACGCAGGTCCGAGCCCCGTGGGCCGTCGGGTACAGCGCTACGACGGCATGCGCTCCGGTGGTGCCCTGGATGAGTCCGGTGAGCCAGGAGGCCGGTGTGCCCGGCGTGGTGACCAGGCAGGCGGTTCCCGTGCGGGGCGCGGTGGCCGCCCGCAGCGTGACCAGCGGACCGCCCTGCTCGGACGGGGGGCTGGGACGTTCGTGCAGACGGGGCAGGTCCGTGCCGGGCAGGCCGTCGAGGAGGTCGGCGACGGTCACCGACTCCGCTGCGGCCTGGGGCAGGTCGCGCAGTAGCCGGGCGCTGTGCGACAGCAGGGCGAAGGCCTGGGCGTCGTCGAGGCGGGCACGGTCGTGCACGGACGTCAGGACCAGGCTGCCCTGGTGGTCGTGGTGGACGACGATGCCGATCGGGACCGGGGTGCGGGCGGGGACGACGTCCGGGGCGTCGACGCGGACGCCGCGCGCGGCCAGGCCGGAGCCGAGTTCGCCGAGCCCTTGCGTGCGGTGCTCGAAGACCAGCAGGGAGTCGGCGAGTACGGCCTCTGCGTCCTTCGGCGTGCCCGAGGGTACGAGGGCGTCGGCCGTGGTCGGGCCCTTCGCGAGCCAGTCGCGGATCTGGCCCGCGGCGACCCACTCGTACCCGGACACGTCCAGGGCGCAGTCGCGCAGGGCCCGCAGCAGCCGGGACACCGGGGAACGCGGGTCCACCTCGACGGACACCGGCAGCGGGCCGGCGAAGGGGCCGGGAGTGCGCTCGATGTCCCCGAGGAAGACGCCTCGGCCGGAGACGGTGACGCCGAAGCGCACCCGGGCGGGCTCCGCGGCCGCGCCCGACGCGCGATGGAGGAGCATCGCCCACACCGCGTGCACGGCGACACTCTCGGTGGCGCCTTGCTTCGCCGCCCACGCGGCCAGGCGTGCCACCTCGTCGGTCGCCAGCCGGACCCGGGCGCGGCCGGTGCCGGACTGTCCGGTGGCGGTTCCGGGTGCGGCCTGCGGCAGGCGAACAGCGGGACGCGCCACCTCCCGGGACCAGAAGTCCCTTGCGGCGGAAGGATCCTGGGCTTTCAGCCAGCGGACGTAGTCGCGCAGGTCGGGACGGCGCTCGCCACCGGGCAGGACACCGTCGGCGCAGTAGGCGCGGTAGAACTCACGGAGCAGGACGTGGACGCTCCAGTGGTCAAGCAGGGCGCGGTGGTAGGTGAGCAGGACGTCGGTGGGCGCGGTGCCGTCCGGCGTGCCCGGGGGTGCTCCGTCGAGGAGGGTGGCACGCAGCAGCCCGGGGCGACGCAGGTCGAAGCCGCGTACGCGCTCGTGTTCCATCAGGACGGCGCGGTCGGGGAACGTCCCGTGCGGGTGCCGTACGACCTCCGGGGTGGCGTGGCGGTACACGGTGACCTTGGGGTGCGGGTCCCAGGCGAAGGCGGCGCGCAGCACTGTCTCCCGGTCGAAGACGGACTGCCAGGCAGCGGCGAAACGACTGGTGTCCAGCGGACCGTGCCAGCGCCAGGCAAGCTGTTCCACGTGGTGGTCCGGGTGGTCGACGGCGTCGGCCAGGACATCGCGTTGCAGAGGGGTGGCGACGAAGGTCTCCAGGGGTTCGGCCCTGGCCGTGCCCTGCGGAACGTGTGACGGCGTCGGGGGGTGGGTGAGCTGGTCGGCAAGCGGGCCGGCGAAGGCGGGCGGGACCGTCGCCTGCCTGATGAGGCGGGGGGCTGCGGGCGCGGTGCCGTTGCCGAGGGGGGCGGTCGGCAGAGGGCCGTGCGCGTTCACGACGGCCTGCCGTGCATCGGGGGCACCGGCGAAGGTGACGGTCACGGTCACGGCACCCGGTTCGGGTGCGGCTCGGCGTCCCGGGGTGGGGACAGGTGCGTCGGAGGGGTGGTGGCCGTCGGTGGTCATCCGTGCACCCGTTCCCTCGTCGTTTCGTGATCTCTCGTCCTGACGGTGCGTTCGCAGGTGGGCCGCTCGGGGCTCACTCGGGACGGCGTGGGGCCGGCCGGGACGGCGCAGAAGGGGGCCGGCGTGCCGGTGGTCCATGACCGCCTCCTCGTGCTCGTCCCACCGCCCGGCTGTTACGGCCAGATTAGACACTCAGCGAGCTGAGGCCGGATTTCTCGAGCGGCCCTGCAGCGGTACCCGACGCCATGAGCCGGTTCCAGTCGATCTCGGGGCCCCTCACCTGCAGTTGACGGAAGGTGGCCAGCAGTGACCCGGGCTCTTTGGTGGCAGCCGGCGTCTCCTGGACTGGCTCACATCGCAGGAGCCTGCCGAAGCCCGCGGGGTGCGACGTCCGCGCGGTGCAGGGGCCGCCCTCCTGGGTGAGGGTCAGGTGGGCGGCGTCCCGCAGACCGAGGGCTCCCGCCACGTGGGCGGCCGCGAGCGCGCCGATGCCGTGCCCGGTGACCGCGGTGGCATCGATACCGAAGGCGTGCCAGAGGCGGAACAGGCCCACCTGGTATCCGAACAACGCGGGCTTGCCGTACCGGGGGTCTTCGAGCAGCTGGGCGTCGACTCCGTGCGGGGGTGCGAACACGGCGGCGACCAACGGTACGGGCAGACAGCAGTCCAGTGCGTCGCGCAGTGCGTCGAAGGCGACCCGAAAGGCCGGAAACGTGCCGTACAGAGCCCTGGCCGTGGTGGGTGAGCGGCCGTCCCAGTCCGGGAACAGCACCGCGAGGTCGCCGCGGACGGCGGGCGTTCCACCTCGGTCGGCTCGGTCGGCGCAGCCGCAGGCCAGGAGTGCGGGCCGGGGTGTGTCCCGGGTGTGCGGGTCGGACTTCATGGGTCCCTCTCGTGTACTCGTGGCGAATCCGCCGCGGCACGCGGGTCACAGCCTCCGGACCGCGCCCTCCGCGTGTTGCCTGGCCAGTTCGAGGACCGCCTGACTCTCCTGGCTGATGCTCTCCCGTACGTGGCGCCGGGCCTGGGCGGTGTCCGTGCCGGTGCCGAGGACGGTTTCGATACGGTCCGGGTCGAGAACGGCACGATGCTGGGCGGTGACGGTCACGCCCGTCGTGTCCGGCAGGACGGACCACTCCCCGATGTGGGCCACCAGCGGACTCGGCGGACAGGTCAGTTTGAACACGATGCGTCCGGCGTGGGGGAAGCAGAGGCGTACGGCCTCGGTGGTCCGGGCGGGCAGGCGGCCCGTCGCGTGTGTCCGGGCGTGGACCATCTGCACGCCGGGCGGGTCCTCCCGCACGTCGACGCGGGAGACCGACGGCAGCAGTCCGGGCCAGTCCCGTACCCGGTACAGCACGTCGTAGACGAGCTCGGCGGGCCCGTGGACACGGGTGGAGTCCTCGAAGGAGAGCATGAGCCCGTCGAGGTCGCTCCAGTGCTGCGCGTGATGCCGCACACCGTCCAGGTCCGTGCGGGCGGTGGCCTCGAGGGTCCGCTCCGCCCAGGCGACGCTCGCCGGGTCGTCCCGGGCGACGGTGAAGGTGCGGCGCAGAGTCAGCCGGGTGCGCCTGTCGCCGAGGGCTTCCACGGTCCAGGTGCCGCGCAGGCTCGTCAGCGGTGGAGCCGGCTGTTCCTGCCAGAAGTCCACCCGCCGCAGGTCGGACGAGAAGGACAGGCGCGTCGTCCACGAGCGCACCTGGCCCTCGGCGGTGTCCCACAGGCGGTGCCGTTCCTGCCACCCGTCGGACTCGAGCTGTTCGACGTGCACGACGGACGGGACGTACCGGGGCCAGTGCGCGGCATCGGCCACCAGCCCGTAGACCACGCCCGCGGGGGCGGCGATCACCACGTCGTGCTGTGCACAGCGCATCCGCTCGGCAGGCATCTGTCCGCCCTCCTCCAAGTCACCGCCCGGGGCGGGTGGCCCCATGGCGTCACGGGCCTCGGGCATCGGCGGGCAGAGGCCGTTGCGCCGACTGTGTCCTGAATCACTTGAGGGTGGGACGAGGGTGCCTTGAGCATCGCCTTCGACAGCAGATCCTGAGGGGTGCGCCTGCGGTCAGGCGGCGAAGAGGTCGAAGGTGGAGGCGCCCCGCGGGCCGGCCAGGATGTCGAGCTGGGGGGCCGTGGTGAGCATCGCCTGGTACAGCCGCTGGAGTTGCGGTGCGGGCTCGACGCCGAGCTCCTCGCGCAGCCGGCCGCACAGCCCGCGGTAGGTTCCCAGAGCGGCGGCCTGCCGGCCGGAGCGGTACTGCGCCAGGATGAACTGCGCGTGCAGTCCCTCGTGCAGTGGGTGGTGCATCGTCAGCTGCCGGAGTTCTCCGAGCAGTTCGGCGTGCCGGCCAAGGCGCAGATCGGCGTCGATGCGGCGCTCGGTGGTGACCAGGCGGCTCTCTTCGAGTCGTACGACCTCGATGTCGAGCACGGGCCCGAGACGCACGTCCACCAGGGCGGCACCGTCCCAGAGGTCGAGTGCCGCACGGAACCGGTCGGAGGCGAGAGCGGCGTCACCGGCTTCGAAGGCGTTGCGCCCCTCCGCCACCAGCCGCTCGTACTGATGCACGTCGATGCAGTCCGCGGCGATCTGCAACACGTAGCCGCCATGCCGAGTGGCCAGAATGTCCTTGGCGTTTCCGGGGACGTCCGGGCCCATGGCGGTGCCGAGGCGGCGGCGCAGCTGAAGGATATAGGTCTGGAGTGTGGTGAGCGAGCTCAGCGGCGGCTCGACTCCCCATATCTCCTCCATGAGTGTCTGCACCGGCACGACACGTCCTCGATAGAGGGCCAGCAGGGAAAGGAGCTGGCGCGGTTTGCCGGCCGTGGGAACGATCGACCCGCCGTTGACTTCTGCCCTCAGCGGACCCAGTACCTGAATCTTCATTTTCTCCCCAGCTCTCGGCGAGATGCACTCAATGGGCACACACGCTTGGTTCCCTGCACGCTAGCGGGACACAGAGCGTGCACGCTTGATCCTCCAGTTCTTCTCCAGCGGTTTTGGACGGCTGAATTCGCTGTTCGCCGAACGGCGTGAAAGGGTTCGCGAATTGCTGGAGCGCCGCCCGGAAGTCGCTCGAGAAGGCTTGCGGGGCACGGCAGGTCACCGGTAGGCCGGGGGCGCGGCGACGGCCGGCGGCGCGGGCAGGGTGATGCGGTGCGGTGCCGTCCGTGCCCACGGGAATCCGCGGTGCAGGTGCATCACGGGAGCCGTGAAGGGGCCGGTCTGGATCACCACCGCGGCCAGGACGCCGGGGGCGGGCTCCAGTTCGACGAACGTCCACTGCCCGTACCTGTCGTCGGCCGGCGGTTCGAACCCCAGTACGCCGCAGTCCTCGGCCAGCGTGAAGGCGAACGTATCGAACGGCAGTCCGAGGCCGAGCCCGCGTGCCTTGGCGTAGGCCTCCTTCAGGGTCCACAACCGCATCGTTCGGCGGTCGCGCGCCGGCCCGGACGCCGCTTCGGCCACCCAGTGCCGCTCCCTCACCGCGAAGGTCTGCAGGATCGTGCGGAAGGAACGCGGGTCCCGGTCGAGCCGTTCCACGTCGACTCCGATGGTGTTCGCGCGCGTCACGCCCAGCAGGTTGCAGCCACCGGCGTGCGACAGGTTGAAGTCCAGCTGCGGTCCCCCGCACAACAGCCCACCCGGAGGCACGCGCAGGAAGGGCCGGCCGTGCGAGGAACGCCAGAAGTGCAGTTCGCTCTCGGCGAGCCCGGTTTCCAGCGCCAGCACGCGGCGCACGAGGGTGTGGGCGACCAGGTACTGGCGCCGGTCGCGCTCGAAGAGGAACGCCTGTGCCGTCTGTTTCTCCTCCTCGTCGAACCAGTGGGCGGCGAGCAGGGCCGCGTGGTCCGGCGGCAGGTCGTCATTGGTGCAGAACCACAGCTGGATGGGGCGGGTCGGGTCCTCGCTCCGGCCGATGTCCGTGATCACGTCAGCGGCTCCACGTCCGCCTCCGTGTCGCGGCCCAGCCACAGCGGCCGGGGCAGCAGGACGGAGCGGGGCGGCATCGTGCGCGGCCCGGGTTCGCGGCCGTCGGCGGCTTCCGCCGTCCGTGTCACGTCGACGCCGCCGAGCCACAGCCCGGCGAGCTGTTCCAGTCGGCTGGCTCGCCACAGCGCGGACAGGTAGCCGCGGGTCTCGGGCGCCTCGTCGAGGAGCAGCGGATCGGCTGGCGCTGTCCGCAGGTCCGCCACCCGCAGACGCCGGCTTGCGCCGGCACCGGGTGTGCCGGCGACGAAGTCCCGTAGCAGTCCGGCCAGTTCCGTGTGGCTGCGGGCGGTGACGGCAAGGCGGCAGGGCAGCGCGGCCCGGCCGATGCGCAGGGCATGGGCGAGAGCGGGCAGATCCGGTGCGCGGCCGTCGGTGAGCCAGTCGGCGAGGCGACGGGCCGTGGCCGCGAGGTGGCCGGAGGTCGGTGCCGAGAGCAGGATCAGCTCGGGGTCGCCCCCCTCGTGGCCGTGCTCCAGCGGCGGCCGGCCGGTGGGGTCCTCCGTCTTCGGGCGCGCGGCCGGCTGACGCGGACACGCCTCGACGACGACGCAGGCCCGGGTGCCGCCCGGGTCTCCAGCGGTCACCACGGCCCGGTGTGGTACCGACCCGTCCCGGCCGGCCTCTTCGTTCAGCCGCAGCACCGCCCGGGTGAGGGCGGCGACACCGGTGGCCGCGCCGGCTCGGCCGGCGGTGCGTGCCGCGCTGTCGGGTGTCTCCAGCACGGTGACCGTGTCCGCGTCGATCGCTGCGGCGGTCAGGGCACGGCTCATCAGGCGGTCTTCGCCGGGGCGAGGTGTGTTCCCGCTGCCGGGTCCGGCGTGGTCGGCCGGTTCCGTGCGGTGGGTGTGTCCGGTGCTCTCGACGCGGCCGGTGCGGCCCACGGCGCTGGAGCGGATGACGGCATGGAGGGTGTCGCCGTCCGCCCGGGCCCGGTCCAACGGCTTGAGGAGCAGGGCGCCCACTCCCTCTCCGGCTCCGGGCGACTGCCGGGAAGGGTGCAACCGCAGTTCCACCGCGCCTACGAGGGCGGCGGCGCATTCGCCGGCCTCCAGGGCGCCGATCGCCTGGTGCAGGGCGACGAGGAAGGACGAATCGGCGGAGTCGACCGACCAGTTGGGGCCCCGCAGGTCCAGCAGTGCGGAGATCCGGTTCGACATGCTCCAGTGGCCGCTGCGGGGCATGGCCCGGTGGCCGTCGGCCCACAGCTCCGCGGCCAGCAGGGCGTAGTCGCAGGAGCTCACCGCCGTGTACACGCCGACGCTGCGCGGTTCACCGTCGGCGCAGACCAGGGCGTCGAGGCGGGCTCCGGCGTAGCCCGCGTCCTCCATCACCTGCCAGGCGACTTCGAGAAGGAGGCGTTCCTGGGGGTCGATGAGGGTGGCTTCCCCGGCCGTCAGCCGGAAGAAGTCGGGGTCGAACTCGGCGACCTGGTCGAGGTAGCGACCGGTCAGGCCCCGCTCGTCGATCAGGCGGCCGGATGGCGGGGTGGTGGGCGCGTCCTGCCCGGTGCCTATGAGGCACCGCAGGGCGTCGAGGTCACCGGCCCGCGGGTAGCGCCCGGCGATGCCGATGACGGCGTAGCCCGTGGGTGCGGGGCGTTCGGGGGCGGGTTCGGGCCGGGCGGGGAGGGGGTCGGGCTGTGAGGGCGGGTCGCTTCCTGCGGTGAGGAGTTCCACGGCCTGTTGCCGGCCGAGTGTGCCGTCCTTGAACCGGGTCAGGATTTCCCTGTTGTCCATACGCATGTGCGGCAGGCGCGACCTGGTCAGGCCCTGTCCGCGGCGAGCAGAGCGACGGCCTCGTCGACGCTCAGCCGGTCGTCGCGGACCGCGTCGAGCAGGGTGTCGAGACCGGCACGAGGACCGGCCGCGCGGGCGGGCCCGGGCGCGGCCGGCGTCTTCGCAGTCGTGCGGGCGACGACGTGGGTGGCCATGGCGGCGGGGGTGGGGTGGTCGTAGAGGGTGAAGGGTTCCTCTTTGAGGCCGTACCGGGTGTTGATGGCATCCACGAACTCGGTGCCGAGGATGGAGTCGAGGCCCAGTACGTGGAAGGTCGCCTTCTCGTCGATCTCCCACGGGTCGCAGCGCAGGATCGCGCCGAGCATCTCGCGCAGTGCGTCGAGGACGCTCGGCACGTCACCGCCGGGTGCCGACCGGGCCGGGTTCGGGTTCTGGAACACGATGGTTTCTCTCCAAGTCACGTCGGCCGCGGCGGAAGCATGGGGGGCGAGGCCGTCTCGAATCCGTACGGCGATGGCTGATGGGTCCGGCTCACCCGGTCAGAGAGGGCACGGAGACGGTGGGGGCGTCCTGCGCCGCCATGAGGATGGAGCGCTGCAACCTGCGTACGTGCGCGGAGGGTTCGAGCCCCAGATCGCGTACGAGGGTGGCGCGCAGGCGCTGGTAGGCGTGCAGGGCCTCGCCACGCCGTCCGGAGCGGTACAGCGCGAGCATGAACTGGGCGTGCAGGTTCTCGTGCGTGCCGTACCGGTTCACCAACACCGTCAGTTCCGACAGCAGTTCACGGTGCCGGCCGAGCCGCAGCTCCGCCTCGAAGCACTGCTCCAGCGCGCACAGGCGTGACTCCTCCAGCCGCCATGCCTCCGACTGCAGTTGTGCGCCCGTGCGGACGTCGGCGAAGGCCTCGCCCGACCAGAGGCCGAGGGCCTGCCGCAGCAGCGTGGACGCCTCGGTGAAGTCGCCCGCGTCCATGGCGCGGTAGCCGCGCCCGGCCAGCAGCTCGAACTCCCGGACGTCGCAGCCTCCTTCGCCGCCCACCAGGCGGTAGCCGCCGGGCAGCGTCATCAGGACGTCCTTCGCTCCGGTGTCCTGGGGCTCCCGCTCGTCCGTTGCCGGCCGCGAGGCCAGAGCGGCGGCGATCAGCTCCCGCAGCTGCAGCACGTAGGTCTGCAGCGTCGTGCGGGCGCTGCGGGGCGGGCAGCTTCCCCACAGCTCCTCGGTCAGCACCTCCACCGGCACCAGCCGGTCCACACGCGAGGCGAGCATCGCCAGTACCTGCCGCGGTTTGGGTGCCGTGGGTGTGATCGACACACCCCGCACCTTCACCTCCAGAGCCCCCAAGACCCCGATGTCCACAACTCTCTCCCCTGTTTGTTGTGCAACCTCTCGCCGAAGTAAAAAACAGTACGATCGGTTTGTCAATACGCGGAGCGCACTGGAGAATTCGACTTAATCGGGCATATCGACCACCCTTCCGGCCCGATCAGGGAACACTCTTGCTGATGCGGGGCCAAAAAGAGAACGCAATGACTTTTTTGGCGTCGATCGAGGACGGTCGGCCCGCCCCGGGGGGCGCGGCGCCGTCCCGGGCCCGCCCCGGGGGGCGCGGCGCCGTCCCGGGGATCACACCGTCGGCTCGTACGCGACGGGCGGGCAGCCGACGGCGTGCAGGGCGGCCGCCGTCTCCGGCGAGGCGACGCGCGGCAGGATCAGCCGCCAGAAGCGGACGACGACATCCGGCTTCAACCAGGCCCGGTCCCGCACGCTGAGCGCCTCGAATCCCACGGTCGCCGCCACCACGGCCGTCGCGACGTCGGCACCGCGGATGCCCGCGCCGAGCTCCTGCGCCCGCTCGGCCTCGTCCAGGATCTGCTCGACCCAGCGCCGCCACCGCTCGCGCAGGTCCTCTCCGAGGTCGGGGCTGGAGATGTCCAGAGTGAGGACGAACCCCGCCTGGACCACCGCGTCCCGGTCGATCCGGTCCACCAGGCGGTAGGTGGACCCGACGAGCCGCGCCAGGGCTCCGCGCCCGCCGTCACCGGGCGCGGAGCCGGTGTCCGCGCACACCTCGTCACGCAGGATGGCGGCGGCCTCCGCCACGACCGCCCGGGCCAGGTCCTGCTTGCCGGCGAAGTGGTGGTGCAGGCCGCCGTAGCTGACCCCGGCCCGCTTGCTGATCCTGCTGAGCGACACCGGCTCGTAGCCCCCGCGGGCGAACTCCTCGCCGGCGGCTCGGACCAACGTCTGCCGAGTGTGCGCCGCTCGTTCCTGCTTCACCATCGAGAAGTCTCCTGATCGCGGGACAGCCGTCCGGCACGACAGTCCGCACACAGGGGACCGCGAGCGGACATGCATCATGGAATCAGTAAACCATCATGACGGTTTATTACGGGAGCCCTCCGCACCGAAAATGCCAAGGTGGGCCCAGACGGCAGCCGGAATCAGTGCGCTACTCAGGGCCCTTCACGGCACCGAGGCCCCGTCAGAAACAGTCAATATTGTCTGTTTTTGCTTCGCGCCCAGGACATACGGACGCCCCGACGGTCCGTCACTGAGGACGGGACCGCCGGGGCTCCTGCTCCGCCGCCCGGCTTACAACGGGGGATGGTCAGCCGGTCTTGCGGCGGAAGATCTTCTTCTGCGGCATCGGGCCGCTCACGCCCTTGGCCTGCAGGCCCCTGTCGCCGTGAGCCTCCCCGGACCGCTGCCGGCGCTGCTTGCGCTCGAGCACTTCCTTGAACTGAAGCTTCACGTCGGTGTCTGCTGCATTGCGCTTGGTCACGTCAGCCATACGTCGCTCCTGGGTCGAGAGGAATGGAGTCGAGCGGAACCACCGCTCGAAAAGCGCTTGAGTCTCACTTGAGAATCACCTGACACCCCCTCGAATAAAGCAGTGACGATCCGCGCGAAATGCGCGTTCCAGCCACCGCACCCGGTACCTGTCGGCCAGGGAAGTCCGTTTCACCGCGCCGCCCTCGAGAGCGAGTCGAGTGATACCGGAACCACCCCTTCATAACTCGTGCAGACACCCCATACTCATGGGGCTTCATTGCGGTGCAACCTCTTCCCACTTACAGTGTACCGTACTCCCCTTACGTAGTAAGTCAAAGCCCTTTGGAAGGGAGCCTCCATGACTGAGGCCTCTGAGCCGCGGACGGCTGCGGAGACGCAGGATCCGGCCGCGGGGCCCACCCCCCACCCGCAGCGCTGGCTGATCCTGAGCACCCTCTGCCTCGCCGTACTGCTGGTGCTGCTGGACAACACGGTGCTGACCGTGGCGATCCCGTCGATGACGGAATCACTCAACGCCTCGACCTCGGCGATCCAGTGGGTGATGAACGGCTACACGCTGGCGGTCGGCGGCCTGCTCATGACGACTGGCTCCCTGGCCGACCGGATCGGGCGGCGCAAGGCGCTCCTGATCGGCGTGGCGCTGTTCACCCTGTGCTCCGCCGTGGCCTCGATGGCCGACAGCCCGGCCCAGCTGATCGCGGGACGCGTCGGCATGGGCGTGGGCGCCGCGCTGCTGATGCCCAGCACCCTGGCCGTCCTCATGCAGGTCTTCGACGAGAAGGAGCGGCCGAAGGCCATCGGCGTGTGGACCGGTGTGGCCGCGGCCGCAGTCGCCCTCGGGCCCGTGCTCGGCGGCTTCATGCTCGACCACTTCTGGTGGGGCTCCGTCCTGCTGATCAACGTGCCGGTCGGGCTCGTCGCGCTGATCTCGATGATCATCCTGATCCCCGAGTCGCGCGACCCGCAGGTCCGCCGGACCGATGTCCCCGGTGTGGCACTGTCCATCCTGATGAGCGTCGGCCTCGTGTATGCGATCATCTCCGTGCCCGAGCACGGCTGGAACTCCCCGCAGACGCTGATCCCCTTCGCGGTCGGCGCGGCGGCGCTGATCTCCTTCACGTACTGGGAGCGCCGCTGCGAGGAGCCCATGCTCGACGTGGCCCTCTTCAGGAACCCCGCGTTCAGCGGAGCCGTCAGCAGCACGGCGCTGACCTACCTCGCGCTCTCCGGCTCGCTGTTCCTGTTCACCCAGTACCTGCAGTTCGTCCTGGACTACAGCCCGCTGGAGGCCGGCCTCGGCGTCGTGCCCATGGCGCTCGCGCTCATGATGATGACGCCGTTCGGCCCGAAGATCGCGGAGAAGATCGGCACTCCCGGCACGATGGCCACGGGTCTGACCGTCATGGGCCTCGGCCTGGTCACCCTGAGCTTCCTGAACGGGGACTCCGGCTATCTGCTGTCCCTGGCCGGACTGGCCGTGATGGGTGCCGGAGCCGGCATCGCCATGCCGACCGCGTCGACCGCCATGGTGAGCGCGATCCCGGTGGAGCGCGCCGGAATGGCGGGTGGCCTCAACTCCACGATGCAGGAGTTCGGCAGCGCCTGTGGCGTGGCCGTTATGGGCAGCTTCGCCGCCGGGCTGTTTGCCTCGCGTCTGCCGGACACCATTCCCGACGAGGCGACGAACTCCATCGGGCACGCCCTGGGCGTGGCCTCGACCGCCGAGAACCCGGCCCAGCTCGTCGAGCAGGTGCGCGAGGCGTTCGTCTCCGGCTTCTCGGTGAGCATGCGCATCGGTGCCGCGGCCGCCGTCGCCGCCGGTCTGGTGGCCTGGGCACTGCTGCGCAGGAACTCGGTCCCGCCCGAGGAGTCCGCGACGCAGACCGACGAGGCCGGGGCGCAGGCGCCCGCTCCAGGGGCCGAGAAGACGCCGGACACCACCGGCGTATCTTGATCCCATGTCCCGCAACCTTCCCGAACCGCGCCTGGGCAGCATCTGGCTGTCCAGGCCGGCCCGGCGGCCGCCCAGCGGTCAGAATCCACTGAGCCGTGATCAGATCGTCGCGGCGGCCGTCCGGCTGCTCGACCGGGAAGGCCTCGGCGCCCTCTCCATGCGACGCCTCGCCGCCGAGCTCGGTGTCGCGGCGATGTCCTTGTACTGGCACGTCCCCACCAAGGACGCGGTTCTCGAATTCGCCCTCGACGAGGCCTTCGGCGAGCTGGACCTGACGCCGAAGCCGGACGCCGACTGGGGCGAGCAGATAGAGCACATCTCCCAGGACCTGCGCCGCATCATCCGTGAGCACCCCTGGACCAGCCAGCTGGCCGGCAGTTTCGCACTCGTCGGCCCGAACTCGCTGGCGATGCACGAGCAGCTCATCGTGCTCGCCGAGGCGGGCGGGTTCGCCCCGCCCGACGCCTACCGCGCGGTGGGCACCCTGGTGAACTTCGTCCTCGGGTTCGCGGCGGACGAGGTGAAATGGATCCTGAAAATGCGGGAGACGGATCTCCAGCCGGACGACATCAAGGAGATCTGGCTGTCTCCGGTGCTCGAACTCGTCGGCGACGCCTACCCGCGCATGCGGGCCAATCTGGAGGCCGGGGAGTCCCGGGCCTGGGACGACCACTTCGAGTTCGGCCTGAGTTGCATGATCGCCGGCATGCGCGCCAAAGGAACCAAGCAGAGCTGAGAATCGCTCGAAAAGCGATTGATTTCTTTTCGAGCGATTCTTGAGCTCGCACCTCCGGCCAGAACGACATTGACGGCGGAGCGGGTCTGCTGTCACACTGTTCGAACAGGCGTGGTGTGCCCTGACTAAAAACACGCCCCCGAAATACTCTTTGAATTGCCTCAAGAGCCGTATCGCCCCTTGGCGATACGGCTCTCTTGCGTTTCCAGTACCCGCCGTAGGGAAAAGTGACGGAGTCGAGTCGAATGACGGATGTGAACAGGCCCGGGAACGATGACCGCCTGCGTCGCGCGATGGCCGCGGTGCTGCAGCTTCAGCAGCGCAACGCCGAGCTGGAGGAACAGCGCACCGAACCGATCGCGATCGTGTCGATGGCCTGTCGTTTCCCCGGCGGGATCGCCAACCCCGAGGAGTACTGGGACCTGCTGAACGAGGGACGGGACGCCATCGGCGGTTTCCCCGCCCGATGGGACGCCCTGGACCTGTACGACCCGACACCGCAGACCCCCGGCAAGTCCTACGCCCGTGAGGGCGGATTCCTCGACGACGTCGAAGGCTTCGACGCGGAGTTCTTCGGCGTCCCTCCGCGTGAGGCGCAGTCGATGGACCCGCAGCAGCGGATCGTGCTGGAGACCGTGTGGGAGGCCCTGGAGCGGGCCGGAATGCGCCCGGAGTCGCTGAGCGGCAGCCGGACGGGCGTCTACCTCGGCGCCATGCGCTCGGACTACGCGGACGACCAGACCGGCTTCGACTACCTGGACGGCTACCAGGGCACCGGTGTCTCCAGCAGCGTCATCTCCGGCCGTGTCTCCTACGTCCTGGGACTCCAGGGCCCCGCCGTGACCATAGACACGGCCTGCTCGTCCTCTCTCGTCGCCCTGCATTCCGCGGTGGGCGCGCTGCGCAACGGCGAGTGCGACACCGCCCTCGCCGGCGGTGTCACCGTCATGAGCACGCCTGTGCTGTTCGTGGAGTCCAGCCAGTTCAAGGGCATGGCCGCCGACGGCCGCTGCAAGAGCTTCTCCGCCGACGCCGACGGCGCGGGCTGGTCGGAGGGCGCGGGCATGCTGGTCCTGAAGCGCCTCTCCGACGCCCAGCGCGACGGCGACCGCGTGCTGGCCGTCATCCGCGGCAGCGCCGTCAACCAGGACGGCCGCAGCCAGGGCCTGACCGTTCCCAACGGGCCCTCGCAGCAGCGTGTGGTGCAGGAGGCCCTCGCGACGGCGCGCCTCACGCCGGACGACATCGACGCGATCGAGGCCCACGGCACCGGCACGACCCTCGGCGACCCCATCGAGGCCGGCGCCCTCGCCGAGGTCTTCGGACCCATCCGCGCCCAGGACCACCCCCTCTACCTGGGCTCGTCCAAGTCGAACATCGGCCACTCGCAGGCGGCGGCCGGTGTCGCGGGCGTCATCAAGATGGTGCTGGCGCTCCAGCACGAGACCCTGCCCAAGACCCTCCACGCGGACGAGCCCAGCCCTCACATCCAGTGGGACGGTTCCGGCCTGGAGCTGCTGCGGGAGGCCCTGCCCTGGGAGCGCGGCGAGCGGACCCGGCGGGCCGGCATCTCGTCGTTCGGCATCAGCGGCACCAACGCGCATGTGGTGATCGAGGAGGCGCCCGCCGTCGAGGCGGCCGAGGCGGCCGAGGCCGCCGAGGCTCCTCGGCTTCCGGTGCCGATCGTGGTGTCGGGCCGGACTGAGGCCGCTCTGCGGGAGCAGGCGGGACGCTGGGCGGACTGGCTGGAGCGCCAGGACGAGGTCCCGCTGGCCGATGTGGCCGTCACGGCCGCGCTGCACCGCACCCACTTCGACACCCGGGCGGCGGTGCTCGCCGAGTCGGTGGAGCAGGCCGTTGAGACCCTGCGCGCCCTGGCCGAAGACCAGGCGCACGAGCGTGTGGTCACCGGCACGGCCCAGCCGCGCGGGAAGACGGTCTTCGTCTATCCCGGGCAGGGCAGCCAGTGGATCGGCATGGGCCGCGACCTGCTCACCCAGTCGCCGGTGTTCGCCGAGACGATCGACGCCTGCGACACCGCTCTGAAGCCCTTCACCGGCTGGTCGGTGCGCGAGGTCCTCACCGGTGAGGGTGGCGAGCACCCGCCGCACGACCGGGTGGATGTCATCCAGCCCGCACTCTTCGCCATGGGCGTGGCCCTGTCCGCGCTGTGGCGTTCCCACGGCATCGAACCGGACGCGGTCATCGGCCACTCCCAGGGCGAAGTCGTCGCCGCAGTGGTCGCCGGCGCGCTGACCCTTGAGCAGGGCGCGCAGATCGTCGCGCAGCGTTCCCAGGCGGTCCTGGCCCGCTCAGGCCAGGGCGGCATGGCCCTCATCGAACGCCCCCAGGCCGAGGTCGAGGAGTTCATCGCCCCCTACGGCCAGGCGTTGTCGATCGCCGCCACCAACACCTCAACATCGACGGTCATCTCCGGCGAAGCCAACGCCATCGCCGAGATCGTCACCCGCCTCACCGAAGACGGCGTCTACGCCCGCAAGGTCAACGTCGACTACGCCTCCCACCACGCCCACATGGACCCCCTCCTGCCCGACCTCGCGGCAGGCTTCACCAACATCACCCCCACCACCACCCAGACCGCGTTCTACTCCACCGTCACCGGCCACATCACCGACGGCACCGAACTCGACGGCACCTACTGGTGCCGCAACCTGCGCGAGACCGTCCGCTTCGACCAGGCCCTCACCCACCTCCTGGCCGACCACCACACCACCTACATCGAGATCAGCGCCCACCCGGTGCTGTCGATGCCCCTGACCAACGCCGCCACCGAACACAACGGCATCGTGGTGGGCACCCTCGCCCGCAACCACGGCAGCCTGACCCAACTCCTGCGCAACCTCAGCCTGCTCCACGTCCAGGGCCACACCACCGACTGGACCAAAACCCTCCCCGCCCCCGCCGGACAGGCACCCCTGCCCACCTACCCCTTCCAGCACGAGCGTTTCTGGCCGGACGACCTCGACGGCGGTGCCGACGTGACGGCCGCGGGGCTCGGGGCGGCGGGGCATCCGCTGCTCAAGGCCGGGGTGGATCTGCCGGGCTCCGGTGGCGTGCTGCTGACCGGGCGGCTCGCTCGCGGCAGCCAGCGCTGGCTCGTCGACCACCAGGTGATGGGATCGGTGCTGCTGCCCGGCACCGCGTTCGTGGAGCTGGCCCTGCGGGCCGGTGACCATGTCGGGTGCGGGCTCCTGGAAGAACTCACGCTGCAGGCGCCGTTGCAGCTGCCCGAGCGCGGCGGCGTGCAGGTGCAGGTCGTCGTGGGCGAGGTCGACGAGAACGGCCGCCGGGCCGTGAAGGTCTTCTCCCGGCCCGAGGACGCCGACCCGTCGGAGCAGTGGGCGCACAACGCCGACGGCACCCTGGCCCGTGAGCTGCCGGAGCCGGCGTTCGAGTCGGTCCAGTGGCCTCCGGCGGGGGCCGAGCCTGTCACGGTGGAGGGCTTCTACGAGGCGGCGGCACGGGGCGGGCTGGAGTACGGGCCCGCGTTCCAGGGTCTGTCGGCGGTGTGGCGGAAGGGCGACGAGGTATACGCCGAGGTCGAGTTGCCGGCCGAACAGCACACCGAGGCAGCTCGGTTCGGTGTGCATCCGGCGCTGCTCGACGCCGTGCTGCACGCGGCCGGGTTCGGTCCGCTGACGGCGGAGGAAGGCCGGCCGTGGCTGCCGTTCGCCTGGTCGGGAGTGGCGCTGCACGCGGTGGGTGCCACCTCGGTGCGGGCGAAGATCTCGCCGGTGGGCGCCGGGTCGGTGCGGGTGGAGCTGGCCGACCGGTCGGGCAACCCCGTCGCCTCGGTCGATTCGCTGGTGGCCCGTCAGATGACGGCGGGGCAGCTCGTCGACGTCGCCCAGCGCGGTTCGGGGTCGCTGTACCGCCTCGACTGGTCGCCCGTGCCCGCCGCCGACGCTCTCGGCGGGGCGCGGTGCGCGGTGGTGGGCCAGGGCGCCGAGGATGTCGCCGTGTCGCTGCGGGCCGCGGGCTGGGAGTGCGCGGTGTACCAGGACGTGGCCGCTCTCGCCGAGCGGGCGGAGGAGACGGGTGGCCTGCCGGAGGCCGTCTTCGCGCCCTTCCTGCCCGGCGCGGAGGCCGAGTTCGGTGCCGATGTCGTGCACGCGAAGGTCGTCGAGGCGCTGGAACTGGTGCGCGACTGGGCGGCGGACGAGCGGTTCGCCTCGTCCCGGCTGGTGCTCCTGACCCGTGGCGCCGTGGCCGTCGGCTCCGGGCCGCGGGATCTGGCCGGTGCCGCGGTGTGGGGTCTGGTGCGGTCCGCGCAGTCCGAGCACCCCGGCCGGTTCGGTCTGGTCGACCTGGACCCCGTTGTCGGTCCCGAGGGTGCGGAGGAGTCCTGGCGGGCCCTGGAGAGCGCACCGCTCGGTACACAGGAGCAGTTGGCGCTGCGCGGCGGTGACCGGCTCACGCCGCTGCTGGCCGCGGTACCCCGCGAGCCGCTGGCGCCGCCCGCCGGTGAGGCCGTGTGGCAGCTCGCCCCGGGCAAGGGAGGTCTGGCCGATCTGTCGCTGGTGCCGTTCCCGCAGGCCTCCCAGCCGCTGGCGGCCGGGCAGGTGCGGATCTCGGTACGGGCCGCGGGCCTGAACTTCCGGGACGTGCTGATCGCGCTGGGTACGTACCCCGACGAGGGGCACATCGGCAGCGAGGCCGCCGGTGTGGTCCTGGAGGTCGCCCCGGACGTGACCGGGCTGGCGCCCGGTGACCGTGTTCTCGGCATGGTGGACCGGTCGTTCGGGCCGGTGGCCGTCGCCGACGCGCGGATGGTCGTGCCGATGCCGCGGGGCTGGTCGTTCGAGCAGGCCGCCGCCGTGCCGATCGCCTACCTCACGGCGTACTACGGGCTGGTCGACCTCGCCGGGCTGCGGGCCGGAGAGAAGGTGCTCGTGCACGCCGCGGCGGGCGGTGTGGGCACCGCGGCCGTGCGGATCGCCCGGCACCTGGGCGCCGAGGTCTACGGCACCGCGTCGCCCGGCAAGCACGCCGTGCTGCGCGCCGCGGGCTTCGACGACGCGCACCTGGCGTCCTCGCGGGACCTGGACTTCGAAGGGGAGTTCCTGCGTGCCACGGACGGCGAGGGCATGGACGTCGTCCTGGACTCGCTGGCCGGTGACTTCGTGGACGCGTCGCTGCGGCTGCTGCCGCGCGGCGGCCGGTTCATCGAGATGGGCAAGAGCGACATCCGTTCGGCCGACGAGGTGGCGCGGGACCTGCCCGGTGTCTCCTACCGGGCGTTCGACCTGATCGAGGCGGGCCCGCAGCGGCTCGGCGAGATGCTCGCCGAGGTGGTGGGGCTGCTGGCGGACGGCGGGCTGGAGCAGCTGCCGGTGCGGGCGCTGAGCCTGCTCCAGGCGCCCGAGGCGTTCCGGCTGCTGGCGCAGGCGCAGCAGATCGGCAAGATCGTGCTGACCGTGCCCCGCGCGCTCGACCCCGACGGCACGGTGCTGCTCACCGGCGCCACCGGCGCGATCGGCGCCCTGGTGGCCCGTCACCTGGTGACCCGGCACGGTGTCAGGCACCTTCTCCTGACCAGCCGCAGTGGCATGGACGCGGCCGGTGCGCCGGAGCTGCTCGCCGAACTGGCCGCGCTCGGCGCCGAGGTGAGCCTGGTGGCCTGCGACACGGCCGACCGGGACAGCCTGGCGGCGCTGCTCGCCGGGGTCGACCCGGCGCACCCGCTGACCGGGGTGGTGCACTCGGCCGGTGTGCTCGACGACTGTGTGCTGGACGCCCTCACCCCCGAGCGGGTCGCCCGGGTGCTGCGGCCGAAGGTGGACGCGGCGTGGAACCTGCACGAGCTGACCCGGGACGCGGACCTCGCGGCCTTCGTGCTCTTCTCCTCGATGGCGGGCACCGTGGGCTCCGCGGGCCAGGCCAACTACGCGGCGGCCAACGTCTTCTTGGACGCCCTCGCCCAGCACCGCGTGGCGTCGGGGCTGCCCGGCCACTCGCTGGCCTGGGGTCCGTGGGATCTCCGGGACAGCAGCACGATGATGGCCGACGTCGGCGACAGCGATCTCGCCCGGATCGCCCGGACGGGTCTGGTGCTGCTGCCCGCCCAGGACGGCCTGGGGCTGTTCGACGCGGCCCTCGCCTCGACCGAGGCCGCGACCGTGCCGGTGCAGTGGGACTTCCGGCAGCTGAAGGCCCGCGCCGCCGCCGGTGACCTGCCGCCGGTGCTGCGGCGTCTGGGCGGCACGGTGCGCCGTACCGCCGCGGGCGGTGCCGTCGCGGCCGGTGACTCGGCGCTGCGCGGCCGGCTCGCCGCGCTGTCCGCCGCCGACGCGGAGCGGACCCTGGCCGGCCTGGTGTGCGAGCACGCCGCGGCGGTGCTCGGGCACACCGGTGCCCAGGCGGTCCGCGACGACTCGGTGTTCAAGGTGCTCGGGTTCGACTCGCTGACGGCGGTCGACCTGCGCAACCGGCTGAGCGTGGTCACGGGCCTGAATCTGCCCGCCACCCTGGTCTTCGACTATCCGACGCCGCAGGTCCTCGCCCGGCACCTGGCCGAGGAGCTCCTCGGTGGCCGTGCCGAGGCGCCGGCCGCGGTGCCGGCGGCGGTCGCGGACGACGACGACCCCGTCGTGATCGTCGGCATGGCCTGCCGCTACCCGGGCGGCATCAGCGACCCGGACGGTCTGTGGGACCTGGTCGCCGAGGGCCGCGACGGCATCGCCGCGTTCCCCACGGACCGGGGATGGACAGCCGGCGACGGCGCCGACTACACCCGTCAGGGCGGGTTCCTGGCGGGGGCCGCGGAGTTCGACCCGGCGTTCTTCGGGATCAGCGCCCGTGAGGCGCTGGCGATGGACCCGCAGCAGCGTCTGCTGCTGGAGACGACCTGGGAGACCCTGGAACGGGCCGGGATCGCGCCGGGCGCGCTGCGCGGCACGTCCGTCGGCGTGTTCGTCGGCGGCGCGTCGACGGGCTACGGCACGGAGGCGGACCTGGCGCGGGCCGGCGTCGAGGGGCACATGATGACCGGCGTCTCCAGCAGTGTGATGTCCGGTCGCCTCGCCTACGTCTTCGGGCTGGAGGGCCCGGCGGTGACGGTGGACACGGCGTGCTCGTCGTCGCTGGTCGCGCTGCATCTGGCGGCGCAGGCGGTGCGCTCCGGCGAGTGCTCGCTGGCGCTCGTGGGCGGTGTGCAGGTGATGGTGACGCCGTCGGTGTTCGACGAGTTCGACAAGCAGAAGGGGCTGGCGCCGAACGCCCGCTGCAAGCCGTACGCGGACGCCGCCGACGGCACCGGGTTCTCCGAGGGCGTCGGCATGCTGCTCGTGGAACGCCTGTCGCAGGCGCGGGCCCAGGGGCATCCCGTGCTCGCCGTGGTGCGCGGCACGGCCGTCAACTCCGACGGCGCGTCCAACGGCCTGACCGCCCCCAACGGGCCCTCGCAGCAGCGGGTGATCCGGCAGGCCCTCGCGGGCGCCGGGCTCACACCGGGCGATGTGGACGTCGTCGAGGGCCATGGGACGGGCACCCGGCTGGGCGACCCGATCGAGGCGCAGGCACTGCTCGCCACCTACGGCCGGGACCGGCCTGAGGACCGGCCGCTGTACCTGGGTTCCATCAAGTCCAACATCGGTCACACGCAGTCGGCGGCCGGTGTCGCGGGCATCATCAAGATGGTGCAGGCCATGCGGCACGGTGTGCTGCCGAAGACCCTGCACGTCGACCGGCCGACCTCGCACGTCGACTGGTCGTCGGGCGCGATCCGGCTGCTCACCGAGGCGCTGCCGTGGGAGAGCGAGGACCGTCCGCGGCGGGCCGCGGTGTCCTCGTTCGGGGTGAGCGGCACCAACGCGCACGTGCTGCTGGAACAGGCACCGCCCGCGCCCGAGCCCGCTCCGGAGACGGCGGCCCCGTGCGGCGTCCTGCCGTGGGTGCTGTCCGCCCGCTCGGCCGACGCGCTGCGGGCGCAGGCCGAGCGGCTCCTCGGGCACGTGGACGCGCACGACGAGGTGTCGGCGGCCCGGGTCGCGGGCGCCCTGGCCGTGGGCCGCGGCGCCTTCGAGCACCGGGCGGTCGTGGTCGGCGCGGGCCGCGGCGAGCTGCGCGAGCGGCTCGCGGCGCTGGCGGCGGGGGAACCCGTGCCGGGGGTCGTGCAGGGCACCGCGACCGTGCCGGACCGGACCGTGTTCGTCTTCTCCGGGCAGGGCAGCCAGTGGCATGCCATGGGCCGGGAGATGCTGGAGCGCAGCCCGGCGTTCGAGGAGACCGTCGCCGCCTGCGACGCGGCCTTCGCGCCGGTGATCGGCTGGTCCGTACGGGAACTGCTGCGCGGTGAACTGCCCGCCGCCGACTACCCGCTGGAGCGCATCGACATCGCGCAGCCGGCGCTGTTCACGATGTTCGTGTCGCTGGCGGCGGTCTGGCGTGAGCTGGGCGTGGAGCCGGACGCGGTGGTCGGGCACAGCCAGGGCGAGGTCGCCGCGGCCGTGGTCGCGGGGGCGCTCACCCTCCAGGAAGGGGCCCGCATCATCGCGCTGCGCAGCCGCGCGCTGCACCGCGACGGGGGCGGCGGCGAGATGGCGTTCGTCGAACTGCCGCTGGCCGAGCTGCGTGAGCGCATCGCGGGCTACGGCGAGCGCATCGCCGTGGCCGCCGTGAACACCCCGCGCTCGGTGACGGTGTCCGGCGACACCGACGCGATCGTCGACCTGCTGATCGAGCTCGACGACGACGACATCGTCTGCGGCCGGCTGAACGCCTCGTGCGCCTCGCACAGCCGCCACATGGACCCGCTGCTGCCCGAGCTGCAGGCGCAGCTGTCCGAGCTGGCGCCGCGGGACACCTCGGTCGCGTTCTACTCGGCGGTGACCGGCGCGCCGATCGCCACCAGCGGTCTGGACGCGGCCTACTGGAGCCGCAACCTGCGGGAGACCGTGCGGTTCGAGGAGGCCACGCGGGCGCTGCTCGCCGACGGATACGGGCTGTTCCTCGAGGTGTCCCCGCACCCGGCCCTGATCATGGGCGTGCAGGACACGGTGCAGGACGCCGGGGCGGACGCCGTCGCGGTGGGGACGCTGCGGCGTGGTGAGGGCGGACCCGAGCGGTTCGTACTGTCGCTGGCGGAGGCGCACGCCGCGGGCGTCCGCGTCGACTGGACCGCGCTGCTGCCGGCCGCCGAACACACCGAGTTGCCCACCTACCCGTTCCAGCGGCAGCGGTACTGGCTGCCGCCGAAGCCGGCGGTGCGGGACGCGGGCGCCGTCGGCCTGGGTGCCCTCGGCCACCCGCTGCTCGCCGCCGAGGTGACGTCGCCGCGCTCCGGGTCGGTGGTGCTCACCGGCAGGCTGTCGACGGCCGCGCAGCCCTGGCTGGGCGAAAGGCGGATGCACGGGCGGACGGTGCTGCCGGACGCCGCGTTCGTGGAGCTGGTCGCCCAGGCCGGGGACAGGGCAGGCCTCGACCGGATCGAGGACCTCGCGCTGCACGAGCCGCTGGTGCTCCCCGAGGGTGCGGGCGGACCGGGCGACGGGGTGCATCTGCACGTGGTCGTGGGCGAGGAGTCCGCGTCCGGCGGCCGTCCGGTCGACGTGTACTCCCGCGCCGAGGGCGCGGCCGAGGACGCGTGGGTCCACCACGCCTCCGGGACGCTGGGCCGGGCGGCGGGAGCGCCCTCCTTCGATCTGGCGGCCTGGCCGCCCCCGAAGGCACAGCCCGTCGCCGTGGACGAGTGGTACGAGGCGTCGGCGGACGGCGGCCTGGAGCTCGGCCCGGTGCTGCGGTCCGTGCGGGCCGCCTGGCGGCGCGGCGACGAGCTGTTCGCCGAGGCCGAGCTGGCGCAGGACCTGCACGCGGACGCCGGTGCGTTCGTGCTGCATCCGGTGCTGCTGGAAGCGGCGCTGCACCCGCTGTGGCACCAGGAGGCCGCCGCCGACGGGCGGCCGCGCGGTGTCGCCCGGGTGCGTGGTGCCGAACTGCACGCGCGGGGCGCGACGACGGTCCGGGTGCGGATCGCGCCCGCGGCGGGCGCGGCTGAGGTCGCCGTCGAGGTGGCCGACGCGTCGGGCCGCCCGGTCGCCTCGATCGCGGTGCTGGAGTCCCGGGAGATCTCCGCGGGCAAGCTCGCCGACGGTGCTTCGCGCGGTGGCGCGCTGCACCGGTTGGACTGGACGGCCGTGCCGACGACCCCGGCCGGATCGCCGGTGGAGTGCGCGGTCATGAGCTCCGCGGCCGGGCCGGTGACGTCCGTGCTGGACGGCGCGGGCTGGTCGGTGCGGCAGTGTGCCGGTCTGGAGGAGCTCGCGGGGGCGGACGACGACGTCCCGCCGGTGGTGTTCGTGCCGGTGGGGGCGGACGCCTCGGCCGAACCGACCGCCGAGACACGGCGGGTGACGGCGTCGGTCCTCGCCACGCTCCAGGGGTGGCTGGCCGGGGAGCGGTTCGCCGCGTCCCGTCTGGTCGTCGTCACCCGGGGCGCGGTCGACGCCGGCGCGGGTGCCCCGGACCCGGCCACGGCTGCCGTGTGGGGTCTGGTGCGGTCGGCGCAGACGGAGCATCCGGGCCGTTTCGCGCTGCTGGACCTGCCCGGTGACGGGGACGCCCGGCCGTTGCCGGCCGGTGTGCCGTTCGACACGGAGACCCAGTTCGCGCTGCGGGCGGGCGAGGTGCTCGTGCCCCGGCTCGCGGTGGCGGCCGAGGCCGGGGCGGAACCCGCCGAGGGCGGTCGTCCGCTCGCGCCGGAGGGCACGGTGCTCGTCACCGGCGGCACCGGAACGCTGGGCGCGCTGGTGGCCCGGCACCTGGTGACCGCGCACGGCGTGCGGCACCTGGTGCTGACCAGCCGCCGGGGCCCCGACGCGCCCGCCGCGCGGCGGCTGGGCGCCGATCTGACGGAACTCGGCGCCGACGTACGGGTCGTGGCCTGCGACGTGGCGGACCGGGCGGCGGTCGCGGACCTGCTGAACGGCATCGACGCGGCGCACCCGCTGACGGGTGTGGTGCACCTGGCGGGCGCCCTGGACGACACCGTCGTGGAGTCGCTGACGCCGGAGCGCCTCGACGCCGTGCTGCGGCCGAAGGCGGACGGCGCCTGGCATCTGCACGAGCTGACCCGCGAGTTGCCGCTGGCGGCGTTCGTGCTGTTCTCGTCCATGGCGGGCACGCTCGGAGCGGCCGGCCAGGCCAACTACGCGGCGGCGAACGTGTTCCTGGACGCCCTCGCCGCGCACCGGCGTGCCCAGGGCCTGCCCGCGCACGCGCTGGGCTGGGGCTTCTGGGAGGAGGCCAGTGACCTGACCGCGCAGCTGGGCGAACGCGATCTGGCCCGTATGGCGAAGGCCGGCATCCTCCCGCTCGCCTCCGAGCAGGGGCTGGCGCTGCTGGACGCGGCGCTCACCCGGCCGGAGGCGGCGCTGCTGCCCACCCGGTGGGAGCCGCGCCGTCTGCGGGAGCTGGCCGCGGCCGGTGCGCTGCCGCCGGTGCTGCGGGGGCTGGCCGGGACGGTGGTACGCCGTACCGCCGCGTCGGCGCCTGCCGGTGCCGCGGGTTCGGCGCTGCTGGACCGGCTCGCCGGGCTCGCCCGGAAGGAGGCGACGGCCGTGCTGGCGGATCTGGTCCGCTCGCACGCGACGGCCGTGCTCGGCGCGCAGTCCGCGGCGGCGGTCGAGGAGAACCGGGCGTTCAAGGACGTCGGCTTCGACTCGCTGACCTCGGTGGAGCTGCGCAACCGGCTGGCGGCGGCGACGGGGCTGACGCTGCCGTCGACGCTCGTCTTCGACCACCCGACGCCCGCCGTGCTCGCCGCTCACCTGTACACCGAGGTGACCGGCGTGCGGTCCCGGGCCGCCGCCCCGGTGGTGGCCGCCGTCGCGGACGACAGCGACCCGGTCGTGATCGTCGGCATGGCCTGCCGCTACCCGGGTGGCATCACCGACCCGGACAGCCTGTGGAACCTGGTCGCCGAGGGCCGTGACGCCATCGGCGGCATGCCCGAGGACCGCGGCTGGGACCTGGAGAACCTCTACGACCCGGACCCGGCCAACCCGGGCACCTCGTACACGCGTGAGGGCGGTTTCCTGTACGGCGCCGCGGAGTTCGACCCGGCGTTCTTCGGGATCAGCCCGCGTGAGGCGCTGGCGATGGACCCGCAGCAGCGTCTGCTGCTGGAGACGGCGTGGGAGACCCTGGAGCAGAGCGGGATCGACCCGGCGTCCCTGCGGGGCAGCCGTACCGGCGTGTTCGTCGGCAGCATCAGCCAGGACTACGTGTCCGGGGTGGCGAAGGCCTCGGACGAGGTGCAGGGCCATCTGATGACGGGCAACACCAGCAGCGTCGTCTCCGGCCGGGTGTCGTACACCCTCGGTTTCGAGGGCCCGGCCGTGACGGTTGACACGGCGTGCTCGTCGTCGCTGGTCGCCCTGCATCTGGCGGCGCAGGCGGTGCGCTCCGGCGAGTGCTCGCTGGCGCTCGCCGGCGGTGTGACGGTGATGGCGACGCCGGCCACGTTCATCGGGTTCTCCCGGCAGCGGGGCCTCGCGCCGGACGCGCGCTGCAAGGCGTTCGCGGACACGGCCGACGGCACCGGGTTCTCCGAGGGCGTGGGCATGCTGCTCGTGGAGCGGCTGTCGGACGCCCGCCGGCTCGGGCACGACGTGCTCGCCGTGGTGCGCGGTTCGGCGGTCAACCAGGACGGCGCGTCCAACGGTCTGACCGCCCCCAACGGCCCCTCGCAGCAACGGGTCATCCAGCAGGCCCTGGCGGGCGCCGGGCTGACGCCGCGTGATGTGGACGTCGTCGAGGCGCACGGCACGGGCACCCGGCTCGGTGATCCGATCGAGGCGCAGGCGCTGCTGGCGACCTACGGCCAGGACCGGCCGGAGGACCGGCCGCTGTACCTGGGCTCGATCAAGTCCAACATCGGTCACACGCAGGCGGCGGCCGGTGTCGCGGGTGTCATCAAGATGGTGCAGGCCATGCGGCACGGCATGCTGCCGAAGACCCTGCACGTCGAGCGGCCCACGACGGAGGTCGACTGGTCGGCGGGGCAGGTGGCCCTGCTGACGGAGGCCAGGGAGTGGTCGGACACCGAGTGTGCGCGGCGCGCCGCGGTGTCGTCGTTCGGCATCAGCGGTACGAACGCGCACGTGGTGCTGGAGCAGGCTCCGGCGGAGGAGGAGTCACCGGACGAGCCGGGGACGCCGCTTCCGGTGATCCCGTGGACGGTGTCGGGCAAGACGGCGGCCGCGCTGCGGGACCAGGCAGCCCGCCTGGCCGCCCACGTCCGCGCCCACCCCGGCACCGACCCCCACGACACCGCCCTGGCCCTGGCCACCACCCGCACCCACTTCGACCACCGCGCCGTGGCAACCGCCACCACCCCCGACGAACTCCTCACCACCCTCGACGCACTCGCCAACGACACCACCGCACCCGGCCTCGTCACCGGCCAGCCCACCCCCCACGGCGGCCTCGCCATCGTCTTCCCCGGCCAGGGCACCCAACGCACCGGCATGGGCCAGGACCTCTACACCCACTACCCCACCTACGCCCAAGCCTTCGACGAAGTCTGCACCCACCTCGACCCACTCCTGGGCCGCTCCCTGCGCGACCTCGTCCACACCAGCGAAGACATCCACCAGACCCAATACACCCAGCCCGCCCTCTTCGCCTACCAAGTCGCCCTCTACCGCCTCACCGAATCCTGGGGCATCACCCCCGACCACCTCATCGGCCACTCCATCGGCGAAGTCACCGCCGCCCACATCGCCGGCATCCTCACCCTCCCCGACGCCTGCACCCTCGTCGCCACCCGCGCACGACTCATGCAAACCGCCCCCCACGGCGGCCCCATGGTCGCCCTCCAGGCCACCGAAGAAGAAGTCCTCCCCCACCTCGAAGGCCGCACCCACCAAGTCTCCATCGCCGCCCTCAACGGACCCCGCTCCACCGTCATCGCCGGCGACGACGAAGCCGTCGAAGACATCACCCGCCACTTCGAAGACCAAGGCCGCAAAACCAAGTGGCTCAACGTCTCCCACGCCTTCCACTCCCCCCACATGGAAAGCATCCTCGACGAATTCACCACCACCCTCACCACCATCACCTTCCACCCACCCACCATCCCCATCATCAGCAACCTCACCGGCCAACCCGCCACCGACGACATCCAAACCCCCCACTACTGGACCCAGCACATCCGCAACACCGTCCGCTTCGCCCACGGCATCACCACCCTCAACAACCTCAACACCACCACCTACCTCGAACTCGGCCCCGACGGCACCGCCGCCGCCATGACCACCACCTGCCTCCCCGAAGAGACCGACACTCCTGTGCAGGTCCTGGCGGCCGTCCGCAAGGACCGGCCGGAGACCGTCACGCTCATGCAGGCCGTCGCCCACCTCCACACCCGCGGAAGGAACATCGACTGGCGGGCGCTCCTCGCCTCCAGCCGCCCCGCCCCGGCTCCGCTGCCCACCTACGCCTTCCAGCACCAGCGCTACTGGCTCTCCGGCAGCGGCCAGGGAGCGGGCGCCGATCTCGCAACGGCCGGTCTCGCCGAGGCCGGGCATCCGCTGCTCGCCGCCAGGGTGGAACTGCCCGACGACGGGGGCACGGTGCTGACCGGGCGGCTGTCGCTGCGCACGCACCCCTGGCTCGCCGACCACGCGGTGCTGGGTTCGGTGCTGTTCCCGGGCACGGGCTTCGTCGAACTGGCGGTGCGCGCCGGTGACGTGGTCGGGTGCGGGCACGTGGAGGAACTCACGCTGCAGGCGCCGCTGGTGCTCACGGAGCACGGCGCGGCGGATCTGCGGCTGACGGCGGGTGCCGCGGACGAGCGCGGCAGGCGCCGGCTGACCGTGCACTCGCGGTCCGGGGACGGGCCGTGGGTCCAGCACGCCGAGGCGACGCTGGCCGTCGCCGCGCCGGAGCCGCCCGTCGCGCCCGACTGGTCGGTGTGGCCGCCCAAGGGCGCACAGGCCGTCGGCATCGACGGGTTCTACGACCGGTCGGCCGAGGCGGGCTTCGCGTACGGCCCGGTCTTCCAGGGGCTGCGCGCGGTCTGGCGCGACGGCGACACCGTCCTGGTGGACGTCGCGCTGCCCGAGGAACAGCAGGGCGACGCGGGCGCGTTCGGCCTGCACCCGGCGCTGCTCGACGCGGGCCTGCACGCGGTCGGCCTGACCAAGGCCATGGGCGAGCAGGCCATGCTGCCGTTCGCCTGGAACGGGCTCACGCTGCACGCCGTGGGCGCCGCGGCCCTGCGGCTGCGGCTGACCCCGACGGGTGCCGACGGCACGGTGTCGGTGGACATAGCCGATGTGGCGGGCCGTCCGGTGGCCCGCATCGAGGAGCTGGTGCTGCGACCGGTCAGCCAGGAGCAGCTCGCCGTACGGCCGGCGGCTCGCGGCGACTCGCTGTTCCGGCTGGACTGGCAGCGCGCCGAGCAGGCCGCGCCCGCCGCGGACGCGTCGTACGTGTTCGTCGGTGAGGCGGCGGGCGGACAGCCGTCGTTCCCGGATCTGGCGGCCCTGAGCTCGGCGGTCGCCGACGGGGAGCCGGTTCCGGAGCTGGTGTTCGCGGCCTGGCCGGGCGCGCCGGGCGACCCCGTGCCGGCGGCCCGGGCGGCCACCGGTTGGGCGCTCGCGCTGGCGCAGCAGTGGCTCTCCGACGAGCGGTTCGCCTCGGCCAGGCTCGTGGTGACGACCCGCGGTGCGGTGGCGACCTCGCCCGAGGCGGACGTCACCGACCTGGCGGGCGCCGCCGTATGGGGTCTGCTGCGGTCGGCGCAGTCGGAGAACCCCGGCCGGATCGGGCTGCTCGACGTCGGCGGCGCCGGTGACCTCGGCGGTGTGCCGGTGGCCTCGGTGGCCTCGGCGCTGCGCGAGGACGAGCCGCAACTCGCGGTGCGCGACGGTGGCCTGCTGGTGCCGCGCGTCGTCAGGGCCGGCGGCGAGCCGGGAACGCCGGACGCGGACGGAGAGCTGTCCGCGGACGGCACCGTCCTGATCACCGGCGGTACCGGTGTGCTCGGCGGTGAGCTGGCCAGGCACCTGGTCACCGAGCGTGGGGTGCGGCACCTGGTGCTGGCCTCCCGGAGCGGCCCGGAGGCGGGCGGCGCGCGGGAACTGGCCGCGGAGTTGACGGCGCTCGGCGCGTCCGTGCGCGTCGAGGCGTGTGAGGCCGCGGACGGCGAGGCGCTCGCCGCGCTCCTGGCCGGGATCGGGGACGAGCACCCCCTGACCGGTGTGGTGCACGTCGCCGGTGTGATCGACGACGGCGTGCTGACGTCGCTCAGCCCCGAGCGGGTGGACCGTGTGCTGCGGCCCAAGGTCGACGCGGCCTGGCATCTGCACCGGCTCACCGCGGACGCGAATCTGGAGATGTTCGTCCTGTTCTCCTCCGCGGCCGGTGTGGTCGGCGCGCCCGGCCAGGGCAACTACGCGGCGGCCAACGCGTTCCTGGACGCGCTGGCCCAGCACCGCAGGGCGGCCGGGCTGCCCGCGCAGTCCCTCGCGTGGGGTGCGTGGGCGCAGGCCAGCGGGATGACGTCGGAGCTGAGCGACACCGACCGGTCCCGCATGGCGCGCGGTGGCGTGACCGCCCTCGAAACCGCCGAGGGCATGGCCCTGTTCGACACGGCCGGGCGGACCGGGCACACCGTGCTGCTGCCGATGCGCCTGGACATGACCAGGGGTGGTGCGGCGGTGCCCGCGCTGTTCCGGTCGCTGGTTCCGGCGGTGCGACGCGCCGCCGCGGCGGCGGGCTCCGCGTCCTTCGGGCCGGACCTGTTGCAGCGGCTGCTCGCGCAGCAGCCCGAGGAGCAGCGGCAGACGCTGCTCACCGTGGTGCGCGAGGAGGTGGCCGCCGTGCTCGGCCACGCTTCCGGGAGCGCCCTGGAGGCGGATCAGTCCTTCGCCGAGCTGGGCTTCGACTCGCTGATCGCGGTCGAACTGCGCAACCGGCTGGGTGAGATCACCGGTCTGAAGCTGCCCACGACGCTGGTGTTCGACTACCCGAACCCGGCGTTGCTCGCGGAGTACCTGGGGCAGCAGATCCTGCCGGAGCCGGAGTCCGCGGCCGACCGGCTGTTCCAGCAGATCGACGGCCTGGAGCAGTTGCTGTCCGAACTGTCCCCGGAGCAGGACGACGTCGACCGGGTGCGGGACCGGCTGCGGGCGGTGCTCGCCAAGCACACCGGCGGCGCCGGGACGCAGAGTGCTCCCGCCATCGAGGACACGCTGCTGTCCGCCTCGGACGACGAGATCTTCGACTACTTCGACCGGGACCTCGGCATCTGAGCGTTCCCTTCCGTCCCACGGCCCGCGAGCAGTGATGCCCGCGGGCCGTGGCCCGATCTGCCCGGCTCAGCGCCGGCCCACCCACTTCGTCAACGCGTCAGCACAACGCAGAACTCAGCGAGGGCCCAATGTCAAACGAGGACAAGTTCCGTCAATACCTGGCGCGTGCCGCGGGAGAGCTGAAGCAGACCCGCGAAAAGCTGCAGCAGGTCCAGGACGCGGCACACGAGCCGATCGCCATCGTCGGCATGGCCTGCCGGTACCCGGGCAGCGTCCGCGGACCGGAGGACCTGTGGGGCCTGGTCGCGCAGGGCCGGGACGGGATGTCGGCGTTCCCCGAGGACCGCGGCTGGGACCTGGAGGCCCTGTACGACCCGGACCCGGACCGCCCGGGCACCTCCTACACGAACGTGGGCGGTTTCCTGTACGACGCCGCGGACTTCGACCCGGCGTTCTTCGGGATCAGCCCGCGTGAGGCGCTGGCGATGGACCCGCAGCAGCGTCTGCTGCTGGAGGCCGCGTGGGAGGCCGTGGAGTCGGCGGGAATCGACCCGGTCTCGCTGCGCGGTTCGCAGACCGGCGTGTTCGCGGGGCTCATGTACCACGACCACGTGGCCCGGCTGCGGGACGTGCCCGAGGACCTCGAGGGTTTCATCGGCAACGGCAACGCCGGCAGTGTCACCTCGGGCCGGGTGGCGTACACCATGGGCCTGGAGGGCCCGGCGGTGACGGTGGACACGGCGTGCTCGTCGTCGCTGGTCGCCCTGCACTGGGCGATCCAGGCGCTGCGCACCGGCCAGTGCCGGTACGCGCTCGCGGGCGGTGTGACGGTGATGGCGACGCCGGGCACGTTCGTGGAGTTCTCCCGGCAGCGGGGCCTCGCGGCCGACGGCCGGTGCAAGCCGTTCGCCGACGCCGCCGACGGCACCGGCTGGTCGGAGGGCGTGGGCATGCTCCTCGTGGAGCGGCTGTCGGACGCCCGCCGGCTCGGGCACGACGTGCTCGCCGTGGTGCGGGGTTCGGCGGTCAACCAGGACGGCGCGTCCAACGGTCTGACCGCCCCCAACGGCCCCTCGCAGCAACGGGTCATCCAGCAGGCCCTCGCCAACGCCCGGCTGACGCCGCGTGACGTGGACGTGGTGGAGGCCCACGGCACCGGCACCACCCTGGGCGACCCGATCGAGGCGCAGGCGCTGCTGGCCACCTACGGCCAGGACCGGTCCGGGGACCGGCCGCTGTATCTGGGCTCGATCAAGTCCAACATCGGTCACACGCAGGCGGCGGCCGGTGTCGCGGGTGTCATCAAGATGGTGCAGGCCATGCGGCACGGCACGCTGCCGAAGACCCTGCACGTCGACCGGCCGACCTCACACGTCGACTGGTCCGCCGGCGAGGTCCGGCTGCTCACGGAGTCGCGTCCGTGGGACGGTGAAGGACCGCGCAGGGCCGGTGTGTCGTCGTTCGGGGTGAGCGGTACGAACGCTCACATCGTCCTGGAGCAGGCTCCGGCGCCGGAGGACACCCTCCCCGAGGGCGACGGGGACGACCAGCCGGCGGACGCCGAGCGGGTCGCGTTGCCCGTGGTGCCCTGGACGGTGTCGGGCAAGACGGCGGCCGCGCTGCGGGACCAGGCAGCCCGCCTGGCCGCCCACGTCCGCGCCCACCCCGGCACCGACCCCCACGACACCGCCCTGGCCCTGGCCACCACCCGCACCCACTTCGACCACCGCGCCGTGGCAACCGCCACCACCCCCGACGAACTCCTCACCACCCTCGACGCACTCGCCAACGACACCACCGCACCCGGCCTCGTCACCGGCCAGCCCACCCCCCACGGCGGCCTCGCCATCGTCTTCCCCGGCCAGGGCACCCAACGCACCGGCATGGGCCAGGACCTCTACACCCACTACCCCACCTACGCCCAAGCCTTCGACGAAGTCTGCACCCACCTCGACCCACTCCTGGGCCGCTCCCTGCGCGACCTCGTCCACACCAGCGAAGACATCCACCAGACCCAATACACCCAGCCCGCCCTCTTCGCCTACCAAGTCGCCCTCTACCGCCTCACCGAATCCTGGGGCATCACCCCCGACCACCTCATCGGCCACTCCATCGGCGAAGTCACCGCCGCCCACATCGCCGGCATCCTCACCCTCCCCGACGCCTGCACCCTCGTCGCCACCCGCGCACGACTCATGCAAACCGCCCCCCACGGCGGCCCCATGGTCGCCCTCCAGGCCACCGAAGAAGAAGTCCTCCCCCACCTCGAAGGCCGCACCCACCAAGTCTCCATCGCCGCCCTCAACGGACCCCGCTCCACCGTCATCGCCGGCGACGACGAAGCCGTCGAAGACATCACCCGCCACTTCGAAGACCAAGGCCGCAAAACCAAGTGGCTCAACGTCTCCCACGCCTTCCACTCCCCCCACATGGAAAGCATCCTCGACGAATTCACCACCACCCTCACCACCATCACCTTCCACCCACCCACCATCCCCATCATCAGCAACCTCACCGGCCAACCCGCCACCGACGACATCCAAACCCCCCACTACTGGACCCAGCACATCCGCAACACCGTCCGCTTCGCCCACGGCATCACCACCCTCAACAACCTCAACACCACCACCTACCTCGAACTCGGCCCCGACGGCACCGCCGCCGCCATGACCACCACCTGCCTCCCCGAGGACACCCAGGCCCATGTCGTCCCCGCCCAGCGCAAGGACCGGCCCGAAGCCCTCGCCCTCACACAGGCCGTCGCCCGCCTCCACACCCAGGGCCGGACCGTCGACTGGTCCGCCCTGTTCGCCCCGAGCCAGGCCACCGCGGCTCCCCTGCCGACCTACGCCTTCCAGCACCAGCGCTACTGGCTGCCCGCGACGTCCGGGGCCCGGACGGACACCGACCTCACGGCGGCCGGGCTCACGCCGGCCGGCCACCCCTGGCTGACCGCGGTGGCGACGCTGCCGGAGGACGAGGGTCATCTGCTGAGCGGCCGGCTGTCACCGCGTGCGCACGCCTGGCTCGCCGACCACGCCGTGTTCGGCGCGGCCATGGTGCCGGGCAGCGGTCTGGTGGACGTGGCCCTGGCGGCGGCGCGGGCCGTGGGTGCCGCGCGGGTGCGGGAGCTGACCCTGGCGAAGCCGCTGGTGCTGAACGGCGGCTCGGCGGTGCGGCTGCAGGTGCGGGTCGAAGGGCCCGACGAGCACGGCCACCGCTCCCTCGCCGTCTACAGCCAGTTCGAGGACACACCGGATCCGGGCGCGTGGAACCTGAACGCGACGGGTGAACTGGCGGACGCGCCGGCGACCCCCGGCGGAGCGCCCGAGCTGCTCGGCTGGCCGGTCCCGGACACCGACGGAGTCGACCTGGACGGCTTCTACGAGGGTCTGGAGGAGCAGGGCTTCACGTACGGGCCCGCGTTCCGCGCCCTGAAGGAGCTGCGGACCCGGGGCCGCGTCGCATACGGGCGGGTCGTGCTGCCGGAGCAGTCCGGGCCGACCGACGGGTACGGCGTGCACCCGGCCCTGCTGGACGGTGCGCTGCACGTGCTGGCCGGCATCACGTCGGCCGAGGACCGGCCGGAGGACGCCGACACGGTGATCCTGCCGTTCGCCTGGTCGGACGTGGAGGTGTATGCCACGGGCAGTACCGAACTGCGGGTGCGTATCGAGCTGCTGGAGCCGCAGGGGGGAACCCCGGTGGCCTCGGTCCTGGTGACGGACACCGAAGGGACGCCGGTCCTGCGGGCCGGTGCCCTGCGGATGCAGCGGGCGACGGCGGAGCAGCTGCGGGCCGCTCAGAGCACCGGCGCCGAGCATCTGTACCGCCTGGACTTCCGGCAGGTGGATGCCGACTCCGCCGGTCAGCCCGACAGGGAGGGCCTGGTGGTGCTCGGCGCTGGTGCCGTCGCCGAGGCGCTCGGCGTCGAGGCCGTCGACGAGCTCGCCGACGACGCGGCACCGCGCCGCCTCGTGGTGGACCTGACCGGGGCCGGGCGCGCGGCGGAGGCGGCGTGGTCATTCGCCGGGTCCGCACGGGCCGCGGCCGGACAGGCGCTGGCGCTCGTGCAACGGGTCCTCGCCGACGAGCGGTTCGCCGGCACCGAGGTGGTGTGGGTGACGCGGGACGCGATCGCGGCCCGGCCGGAGGACGGTGCGGGCGCTCTCCCCGACGCCTCGGTGTGGGGGCTGGTGCGCACCGCCCGGGTGGAGCACCCGGAGCGGATGCTGCGCCTGGTCGACGTGGGCGCCGAGCCGTGGGACCCGGCTGTTCTGCGGGCCGCGCTGGCCGTGGCCGACGAGCCGGAACTGGCGCTGCGCGGCGACGGGGTGTGCGCTCCGCGTCTGGTGCGTGCCCAGGCGGGTCCGGCGGTGGCACCGCCCGCCGGGGACGGGCCCTGGCATCTGACCGTGCGGGAGAAGGGCAGGCTCGACACGTTCGAGGCCGTGCCCCTGGACACGGCTGAACCGCTCGGCCCCGGCGAGGTCCGGGTCCAGGTGCGCGCGGCCGGACTGAACTTCCGTGACGTGCTCAACGCCCTCGACATGGTGCACGCCCCGGAGCTGGGGCTGGAGTTCGCGGGCGATGTAGTGGAGGTGGGTGCTGAGGTGAGGCATCTGCGGGCCGGTGACCGGGTGATGGGCCTGGCCGTGGGCTCCTTCGGCACCGAGGTCCGCGCCGACGCCCGGGTCATGACCCCCATCCCCGACCACCTCTCCTACGCCGAAGCGGCAACCGTCCCCCTCACCTTCCTCACCGCCTACCACGGCCTGGTCGACCTCGGCAGACTCCAGGCCGGCGAGAAGATCCTCATCCACGCCGCCGCCGGCGGCGTCGGCATGGCCGCCGTCCAGCTCGCCCGGCACTTCCGCGCCGAGGTCTACGGCACCGCCAGCACCGCCAAATGGCCCGCCCTGCGCGCCATGGGCCTCGCCGACGACCACATCGCCTCCTCCCGCGACACCACCTACGCCGACACCTGGAACGACGTGCCCTTCGACGTCGTCCTCAACTCCCTCGCACGCGAATTCGTCGACACCACCCTGACGATGCTGACCGACGGCGGCCGCTTCCTGGAGATGGGCAAGACCGACATCCGCGACCCCGACCAGGTCACCACCGACCACCCCGGCGTGCGCTACCAGGCCTTCGACCTCATGGACAGCGGCGCCGACCGCATCCAGGAGATGCTCCAGGAAATCACCGCACTCCTGGCCGACGGCACGATCCGTCCGCTGCCCCTGCACGCCTACGACGTCCGCGAGGCGCCCAGCGCGTTCCGGTTCATGGCGCAGGGCCGGCACACCGGCAAGCTGGTCCTCACCCTGCCCCGCCCGCTGGACCCCGAGGGCACCGCCCTCATCACCGGCGGCACCGGCGCACTCGGCCAGGCCCTCGCCGAACACCTCATCCGCACCCACGGCATACGCCACCTCGTCCTCACCTCCCGCCGCGGCCCCGACACCCCCGGCGCCGACACCCTCACCACCCACCTCACCACCGCAGGCGCCACCACCGTGCGCATCGTCGCCTGCGACGTCAGCCGCCGCGACGAGGTGCAGGCCCTGCTCGACGACGTGCCCGGCGACCACCCGTGGACGGCCGTACTGCACCTGGCCGGGGTGATCGACGACGGGCTGGTGGCCGGTCAGAGCGCGGAGCGGCTGGCGGGCGTGTTCAGCTCGAAGGTCGACGGGGCGGTGCATCTGCACGAGCTCACGGCGCGTCTGGATCTCGCCGCGTTCGTGCTGTTCTCCTCTGCCGCGGGCACCCTCGGCTCCCCCGGCCAGAGCAACTACGGCGCGGCCAACGCCGTGCTGGACGCCCTCGCGGCGTACCGCCGTCACCGGGGGCTGCCCGCGCTGAGCCTGTCGTGGGGCCTGTGGGCGCAGAGCGGAACCGGCATGACCGCGCACCTCGGCGAGGCGGAGCTGGCCCGGATGCGCCGCCAGGGGGCACACGCGCTGACCGTGCCCGAGGGCCTGGACCTGTTCGACACGGCGTTCGGGCGCCCCGAGACCCACCTGGTCCCGGTGAAGTTCGACACGGCGGCACTGCAGCGCGGTGCGGGCGCCGGAGTGCCCGCACTGCTGCGGGCTCTGGTCCGGCCGCGGCCCGAGCTGCGCCAGGCCGCCCAGGCGTCCGGCACCGGCGTGTCCCTGCGCGACCGGCTCGCCGCCGTCGCCGAGGCGGACCGGGAGGCGCTGCTCACCGGGATCGTGCAGGGCGAGGTCGCCGTCGTGATGGGCGTCTCCGGCGCGAGCGGCGTCGGGGCCGACCAAGAGCTCAGGGAACTGGGCATCGACTCGCTGATGGCGGTGGAGCTGCGCAAGCGCCTGTCCGACGTGTCGGGCGCCGCGCTCCCCTCCGACCTGGCGTTCAGCCACCCCACGCCCCGGGCCATCGCCCGCTTCCTGCTCACGGAGGTGTTCGCCGGTCTGGGCGAGGCCTCCGAAAGGCCCGCCGCGGCCGCGCGGGGGCCGGAACTGCCCGCCCTGGTGCGGGCGGAGGGCGTCAGCACCTACCCGGCGACCCACGGACAGCGCCGTCTGTGGTTCATGGAGCATCTGCACCCGGGATCCGCGCAGTACAACGCCGTGTGCCGGCAGCGCACCGTGCGCCCCGTGGACCTTCAGGTCCTGGCACGCGCCCTGGACTGGGTGGTGGACCGGCACGAGTCGCTGCGCACCACGCTGCGGGTGGAGGACGGTGACGTCGTGCAGGTCGTGCACCCGTCCCTGCCGGTCCCGCTGGTGCACGAGGACCTGTCGCACGCCGACGAGTCCGCGGTCGAAGCGCGTGTGCGCCAGGAGGAGCTGGCACCGTTCACGGTGGACGGCGGCACCCTGGTGCGGGGTCTGGTCCTCGATCTCCCCGGCGGCGGGCAGCTGCTGTGCTTCGTGCTGCACCACTCGATCACGGACGGCTGGTCGTCCGGCGGCATCTTCCTTCAGGACCTGTACGAGGCCTACCACGCCCTGCGGGACGGCCGGGAGCCGCAACGGCCCGCGGTGGACCACCAGCTGGGCGACTACGCGCTGTGGGAGGACCGCTGGGTGCACGAGGGGCGTTTCGCCCCCGCTCTGGACTTCTTCCGCGAGGAACTGGCGGGCGTGCCGCGCCTGGAGTTCCCCTCCGGTGCGCCGGAGGCCCCGGACGGCCGCCCCGACGGCGACGCCGTGTACTTCACCGTGCCCGCCGCTCTGCGCGACGGCCTGGAGCGGCTGGCCGCCGAAGCGTCCGTCACCCCGTACACGGTCCTCGTCACCGCGTACGCGGTCCTGCTGAAGCGCTACTGCGGCCAGGACGACTTCGCGGTCGGCACGCTGTGGGGCAACCGGCAGGTGCCCGGCGCGGCGAACATCGCCGGCTTCCTCGCCAACACCCTTCCGCTGCGCTGCGACCTGACCGGCGACCCGTCGTTCACCGGGCTCCTGGCCGCCATGCGCCCCCGGGTGCTGGGAGTACTGGAGAACCAGAGCGTGCCGCTGACGGAGATCGTGCGGACGGCGGCGAGCGAGCGCACCGGTGAGGAGAACCCGTTCTTCCGGGCCGCGTTCAACTACCTCGGCGCGGCCGCGCCGTTCCTCGGCGCCGGCGACGACGCCTGGATGCCGCTCGGCACGGGCAGCGCGCTCGGCAACGTGCGGGGCGCCGCGAAGTTCGAGCTGGGTCTGACGCTGGTCTCCGACGAGGACGGGCTGCGCGGCGAGCTGGAGTTCCAGTCGCACGTCCTGGACCGCGCGGGCGCCGAGCGGATGGCGGAGAACTTCACCGAGCTGCTCGCATCGGTCGTACGCGACCCCGCGACCCCCGTGAGCCGGCTCCAGGTGCTCGGCGCGTCCGAGCGTGCCTGGCTGTCGGAACAGTCGGGGAGCGTGGCGCCGCAGCTGGAGGACCCGCGGACCGCTCTGGAGCGGGTGTGGGAGCAGGCCGCTGCCACACCCGACGAGGAGGCCCTCGTCCACGGCGAACACCGGCTCACCTACCGGGAGCTGACGGTGGCGGCGGGCGCGGTCGCGCGCCTGCTGAAGGACCGGGGTGTCGGCCCGGACGTGCTGGTGGGCGTGCACGCGCCGCGTTCGGCGGCGTTCGTGGTGCTGGCCCTGGGCACATGGCTGGCCGGCGGCGCGTACGTGCCGCTCGACCCCGCCTACCCCGCCTCCCGAATCGAGCACGTCGTCCGGGACAGTGGGATGCGCACCGTACTCACGACCCCGGACGGCACGTTCACCGGCGGGGGCGACGACATCGACGTCCTCCCCGTCGACGTGCACGCCTTCGCGGGCACGGACACCCCCGCGCTGCCGGCCCTCTCGGACCTGGCGTACGTCATCTACACGTCCGGTTCCACGGGCAAGCCGAAGGGCGTGATGCTGGAGCACGCCCAGTTTGCCAACTTCTGCACGGCGATGGACCACCGGGTCGGCGGCGGCAGCGGTGACACCTGGCTGGCGGTGACGAGTCCGTCGTTCGACATCTCCACGGTCGAGCTGCTGTGGACGCTCACGCGCGGCTACCGGGTGATCGTGGCCGACGGCACCGTCGCCGACTGGGGCCGCTACCGCGCGTCGTCCCCCACTCATCTGCAGTGCACGCCGTCCCTGGCCCGCATGCTGCTGGCGGACCGCGACGGCCGGGCCCTGCTCGACGGTCTGCAGCGCCTCCTGGTCGGCGGCGAGGCCCTCGACCGGGCGCTGGCCAAGAAGCTGCTGCGCCGCTGCGGCGGCGAGATCACCAACATGTACGGGCCCACCGAGACGACCGTCTGGTCGTCGTCCTGGACCCTGGAGCCGGGAGAGGTGTCCCTGGGCCGGCCCCTGCACGGCAACCGCCTGTACGTCCTCGACGACGACCTGCAGCCGGTGTCGCGCGGCACTCGCGGTGAGCTGTGGATCGGCGGCCACGGCGTAGCCCGCGGCTACCACGGGCGGCCCGAGCTGACCGACGAGCGCTTCTTCCCCGACCCGCACAGCCCCGTGCCGGGCGCGCGGATGTACCGCACCGGCGACATCGTCCGCTACCGCCCCGACGGCACCCTGGAGTTCTGCGGGCGCACCGACGCCCAGATCAAGCTCCGCGGCCACCGCATCGAACTCGGCGAGATCGAGTCGGTCGCGGGTGGCCACCCGGCCGTGCTGGAGTGCGCCGCGATCGTCCGCGAGGACATCCCCGGCGACCCGGCCCTGTTCCTGTACTGGACACCCGCCGCCGGCACCGCCGACGGCTCGGAACTGCGCGCCCATCTGGCCGGCCGGCTGCCCGCGTACATGGTCCCGGCCCGGCTGGTCCGTATGGCGGAGCTGCCCCACACCCCCAACGAGAAGACCGACCGCAACGCCCTCAAGGCCCTTCCCCTGCCCGCGCCCGACTCCGTCGCCGAGGCGACCGGTGACGGCTTTGCCGAGGCCGCGCACGCGACGGACCCGGCGCAGGCGGTGGAGGACGTCGTCGCCCGGGCCTGGCAGGCCGTGCTCGGCCTGCCCCGCGTCGACCGCGACACCGGGTTCTTCGAACTCGGCGGCACGTCCATGTCCGCGCTCAGCGCCCACCAGGCGATCTGCGCGGAGCTGGGCCGCGAGTTCCCGCTGGCCACCGTCTTCCGCCACCCCACCGTGCGCAGACTGGCCGCGCACCTGAGCGGTACCGGGACGTCCACCGGCCCGGCCGCCCGCGCGGCCCGGCACGCGTCCGGTGATCCGGCCGAGGACGCCATCGCCGTCGTCGGCCTGGCCTGCCGCCTGCCCGGAGCGCCCGACATCGACTCCTTCTGGCAGGCCCTGCGCGAGGGCCGCGAGCTCATCAGCCGCTTCACCGAGGCCGAACTGCGCGAGGCCGGCGTCCCCGAGGCCCTGCTCACCCACCCCTCATACGTCAGGGCCAAGGGGTACGTCGAGGACGTCGACCGGTTCGACGCCGGGTTCTTCGGCTACTCGCGTACCGAGGCCGAGGCGATGGACCCGCAGCACCGGCTCTTCCTCGAATGCGCCTGGGAGGGCCTGGAGAACGCGGGCATCGTGCCGCAGGAGTTCGACGGCCCGATCGCCGTGTTCGGCGGCTCCGGGTCCGGCGGCTACCAGCAGCACGAGATCAACGACCTGTCGTCCTTCTTCCGCAACATGGTCGGCACCAAGGGAGACTTCCTGGCGCCGCGCGTCGCGCACAAGCTGAACCTGCGCGGACCGGCGCTGAACGTGCAGACCGCCTGCTCCACCGGTCTGGTCGCCACGCACCTGGCCCGCGAGAGCCTGCTGCGCGGCGAGTCGGACATCGCCCTGGTCGGCGCGTCCTCGGTGTCGGTGCCGCTCAAGAACGGCTACCCGTACCAGGAGGGCATGGTCGTCTCGCCGGACGGCAGCTGCCGGGCCTTCGACGCGGACGGCGCCGGCACGGTGTTCGGTGACGGCGTCGGCGTGGTGGTGCTGCGCCGCCTCTCCGACGCGCTCGCCGCGGGCGACACCGTCTACGCGGTGGTGCGCGGCAGCGCCATCAACAACGACGGCTCCGACAAGGTCGGCTTCACCGCGCCGAGTGTCGCCGGGCAGGCGCAGGTCATCGCCACCGCGCAGAGCACCGCGGGCATCAGCGCGGACAGCGTCGGCTTCATCGAGGCGCACGGCACCGGCACCGCGCTCGGCGACCCCATCGAGGTCCAGGCGCTTCAGGAGGTGTTCCGCAGCGGCGAACGCGACGAGCCGTGCGCGCTCGGCTCGGTGAAGACCAACATCGGCCACACCGACACCACCGCCGGAGTCGCCGGGCTCATCAAGACGGTGCTCACCCTGCACCACCGGGAGCTCGTGCCGACCCTGCACTTCAAGCGCCCCAACCCGGACATGGACCTGGACCCGGACCTGTTCTACGTCAACACCGAGACCAAGGACTGGGTCGCGGACGGGCCGCGCCGGGCGGGCGTCTCCTCGTTCGGCATCGGCGGCACCAACGCCCACGTCGTCCTGGAGGAGGCCCCCGCGCCGGTCGTGGACGAGTCCGCGGCGGACGGGACGGACGGCGCCATGCCCGTCGTGCTGTCGGCGCGTGACACGAACGCGCTGCGTGCGCAGGCCGCCCGCTGGGCCGACTGGCTCGCCATCCACCCCGAGGTGCCGCTGCGGCGCGTCGCGGTGTCGGCGGCGACCCGACGCGAGCACTTCAGCGCGCGGGCGTCGGTCACGGCGGCCACGGCCGCCGAGGCGGGCGCTGCGTTCGCCGCGCTGGCCGAGCGCCGCTCGCACCCCGCCCTGGACGAGGGGACGGCCGCCGACCGCCGCGTCGTCTTCGTCTTCCCCGGCCAGGACACCGAGTGGGCCGGAATGGGCCGTGAACTGCTGGAGCAGTCCGAGGTGTTCGCGCGGGCCGTGGCCGAGTGCGACGCCGCGTTCGCCCCCTTCACCGGCCGCTCCATGACGGAGCTGCTGCGCGAGGGGGACGGCTCGCAGTGGTCGGACCTCGGCATCGTCCAGCCGCTGCGCTTCACGATGTACGTGGCCCTGGCGGTCGTGTGGCGCTCGCTCGGTGTGGAGCCGGCCGCCGTGGTCGGCCACTCGCAGGGCGAGGCCGCGGCCGCGGTGGTCGCGGGGGCGCTGACCCTTCAGGAGGGGGCGCGCGTCATCGCGGCGCGTTCCGCCGCCATGCAGCGGCAGTCCGGCTCCGGCCGGATGGCGGTGGTGGAGCTGCCGCCGACCGAGGCGCAGACGTGGGTCGCCCAGTACGAGGGCACCGTGTCGATCGCCGCGGTGAACACGCCGCATTCGGTGACGGTCTCCGGTGACGCCGACGCCGTGGACGACCTGCTGTTCCGCCTCGACGACGAGGACATCGCGTGCGGTCCCCTGGAAGCCCGGATGGCCGCGCACAGCCACCACGTGGATCCGGTCCTGCCCGTCCTGGCGGAGGAGCTGGCCGAGCTGCGGCCGCGCGCGGGAGAGATCCCCATCTACTCGACCGTCACCGGCGACCGGGTGCGCGGTGAGGAGCTCGACGCGGCGTACTGGTGCCGCAACCTGCGCCAAACCGCCCGCCTCGACCTGGCGCACCAGCAGCTGCTGGCGGCCGGCTTCGACGTGTTCGTGGAGGTGAGCCCGCACCCGGTGCTGCTGATGCCGCTCACCGACGGCGCCCTGTACGCCGGGTACGACCAGACCGTCACCGTGCCGACGCTCCAGCGCGACCAGGGGGACCTGGCGCAGGTGCTGCGCGGCGTCGGGCGGCTGCACGTGCACGGTGCCGAGGTCGACTGGACGCGGGCCCTGGGCGACGCCCCGGCCGTGCCCCTGCCCACCTACGCGTTCCAGCGCGAGCGGTACTGGGCCGAGCCGGAGACCACGCCCGAGCGGACCGTGCCCGCCGCGACCGACGCGTTCTGGCAGGCCGTGGACGACGGCGGCGCTGACCGGGTCGCGAAGATGCTGGGCGCTCCCGAGGAACTGCGGGCGGGCATCGCGCAGTTGCTGCCCCTGCTGTCGGCGTGGCAGGACGAGCAGAAGGGCCGCTCCGCCATCGCCTCGTGGCTGTACGACGAGGTGTGGCGGCCCGCCGAGCCGGCCGCGTCCGGGCCGGTGGACGGCGACTGGGCACTGGTGACCTGCCCCGGGCAGGCCGCGGACGCCGGGTACGGCGAGCAGATCGAGCGGGAACTGCGGCTCGCCGGGGCCACCGTGCACCGGATCGACGGCGCCGCGGACCGTGCGGGCCTGGCCCGGGCGTTGCAGGCGCTGCCGAGCGGACTGCTCGGCGTGGTGACGCTCGCGGGCCTGGACGACACGGCGGACGCGCAGGGCGTGACCGAGGGGCTGCGGGGGGTGCTCGCCCTGGTGCAGGCCGTCGGGGACACCGGACGGCCCGTGCCCGTGTGGGCGCTGACCTCGGGCACGGTGAGCGTCGACGGCGTCGAGCCGCTGCCGAACCCGCTGGGGTCCCTGGTGCGCGGCGTGGGCCGGGTCGTGTCCCTGGAGCAGCCCCAGCGGTGGGGCGGCGTCATCGACGTGCCGCCGCTGCCGCACGAGGACTGGGCGGCGCAGTTCGTGCTCAGCCTGGGTGCCGGTGACCACGAGGACGAGGTGGCGCTGCGCCCCGGCGGACGCTTCGTGCGCCGCATGGTGCGCACCGCGCCGCAGCCGGGCGAGGCGGGCTGGTCGACCTCTGGCACCGCGCTCATCACCGGCGGCACCGGCGGGCTCGGCCGGCACCTGGCCCGCTGGCTGGCCGGCCGGGGCGCCACCCGGATCGTCCTGGCGTCGCGGCGGGCCCGCGAGACCGACGAGATCACCGCTCTGCGCGCGGACCTCGCCGCGAAGGGCACCGAGGTGGTGCTCGTGCCGTGCGACGTCTCGGACCGCACGCAGGTCGAGAAGCTGATCGCGTCCGCGGAGACGGCCGGGGCGCCGCTGCGCACGGTCGCGCACCTGGCCGGTGTCTCCGCCGCCGGCCCGCTCGACTCGATCTCCGACGAGGAGATCGGTGGGGAACTCGCGGCGAAGGCGCACGGTGCCCGACACGTGCACGAGGTGCTCGGGGACCGTCCGCTGGACGCGTTCGTCCTGTACGGCAGCGGCGCCGGGCTGTGGGGCAGCGGCCACCAGGCGGTGTACGCCGCGGCCAACATCGCGCTCGACGCGCTCGCGCGGGAGCGGCACCTGGCCGGGCTGCCCGCGACGGTGCTGCACTGGGGCCGCTGGGCGGTCGACGGCATCCTCAGCGCGGAGGAAGAGGAGAGTGTGCGGGCACGTGGCCTGATGGCCATGGAGCCGGGCCGCGCGCTGCACGCGCTGGGACTCGCCCTGGACGCCGGCCTGCCGGCGCTGGGCGTGGCCGACATCGACTGGGCCCGGTTCGCCCCGGCCTACAGCGCGGCCCGGCCCCGGCCGCTGATCGGTGACATCGACGACGTGCGGACGGCACTGGCCGCGACCGACGCGCCGCTCGACCCGCGCGCCGGTGACGACCTTCGCGCGGAACTGACCGGCATGGACCGGCAGGAGCGGCTGCGGACCCTGACCCAGCTGGTCAGGGCCGAGGTGGCACAGGCCCTCAGCATGGAGGCGCACGCGCTCGACGTCGAACAGCCGCTGCTGCAGCTCGGGTTCGACTCGCTCATGGCGGTCACGGTGCGCGGCGCGCTCGCCCGCCTCACCGGTCTGGCCCTCACGACGAACGTCTTCGTCCGGCACTCCACCTGCGCGGCGCTCGGCCGTCATCTGCTCGGCGAGCTGCTGGGCGGCGAGCAGGAGCCGCAGGCCGACGCGGACAGTCCGTGGCTGCGGGTGCTGAAGCCCGCGGCACGGCCCCGCGCACGCATCGTGTGCATGCCCGGCATGGGCGGTACGGCCGGCGGCTACATCCCGCTGATCGGCGCGCTGCCGGAGGGTGTGGAGCTCGTCGGGGTGCAGCTGCCGGGCCGTGAGGCACGCACGGACGAGCCGCCGCTGACGGACATGATGAAGGTGGCCGACGAGGTGGCGGCGGCGCTCGCCGACCGCTGCGACGTGCCGCTGGTGCTGTTCGGGCACAGCCAGGGCGCCTGGCTGGCCTGGGAGGTGGCCCACCGGCTCGGGCTGCGGCCCGAGGAGCCGCAGTTGTCCCTCGTGGTGGCGTGCGCGCAGACGCCGTACGCCGAGGTGTCGGACTTCGTGCGCCGGGCCGGTGTCGCCGCCGGCCGCGACGGTGCCTCGCCGGCCGAGATCGCCGAGGCGCTCGACGGGCTGCTGCCCCGGCAGATCCTCGACAACGAGGAGCTGCTCGTCGAGTACGCGGAGCGGCTGCACGCCGACACCGAGCTGGGCGCGAGCCACCGGCGCGCACTCACGGACCTCCGGCGGGAGACGCTGAAGGTCCCGGTGTTCGCGGTCGCGGCCACCGACGACCCGGTGGCGGCGCCGCAGGCGATGGAGGCCTGGCGCGAGCTGTCCCTCGGGGCGTTCTCGCTGCGCACCATCGCCGGCTCGCACGCCGCGCCGCTGGAGAACGCCGAGGCGATGGTGGCCGAGCTGCTCGCCGCGGTCCCGGCGGACGGCGTCTGATCCGCACCTCACCCCGCCCGGGCGGGCGACACCGGTGGCGTGGACCCCGGGCAGACCTTCGGTGGTCTCCCGCGGCTCCTCGCCACCGCGCCCCGCCCGGGATCCAGGTCGTAGTCGAGTGCCGCGCGGAGTGGAGTCGACTCCGCGTCAAGTGCGCCGTGATGCCCTTGGGCAGGTGGTTCCACGGCCCCTGATGTCGACGGTTCCCGGCAGCGACCAGCACAGATCCTGGCCGACGCAACCAAAAGGTGTCACATGGGTGTTAACGCAACGGAGGCAGTGGCCGCGGACATCGCGGAGTTCCTGCGCGACGCGGTCGCGGACCTGCTCGGCACACAGGCGGAGGCGGTCCCCGTGACCGTCGCGCTGCGCGACCTCGGTGTCGACTCGTCGGGTGTGACGCGGCTGGCCGGCGCGCTGACCGAGCGGCTCGGCCGGGCCGTGCCCGGCTGGCTGCTGTGGCAGCACCCGACCGTGGCGGAGCTGGCCGCGGCACTCGCCGGTGAGCGGGAGCCGGACCGGACGGCCGCCGGCGAGCGGCGCACCGCGGCGGTCACCGCCGACGAGCCCATCGCGCTCGTCGGTCTGGGCTGCCGTCTGCCGGGCGGCATCGCGACCCCGCACGCCCTGTGGGAGGCCCTGCTCGCGGGCCGCGACGCCGTGGGTGAGGTGCCCCGGGACCGCTGGGACGCCGACGAGTGGTTCGACGACGACCCGCAGACGCCGGGCACGATGTCCACGCGCCGCGGCGGCTTCCTCGACGACGTGGCAGGCTTCGACGCCGCCTTCTTCGGGATCTCGCCCGCCGAGGCGGCCCGTATGGACCCGCAGCAGCGCATCGCCCTGGAAGTGGCGTGGGCGGCGCTGGAGGACGCCCGCATCGTCCCCGGCACGCTGGCCGGCAGCCGTACCGGAGTCTTCTTCGGCACGATGTGGCAGGAGTACCAGCTGGCGACCGGCGCGGGGCCCGAGACGATCGGCTCGCACTCGGCGGTCGGCTGGGACACCTCGATCGTGCCGGCCCGCATCGCGTACGCGCTCGGCCTGGAGGGGCCGGCGCTCTCGGTGGGCTCGGCGTGCAGTTCGTCGCTCGCGGCGGTGCACATGGCCGCGCACAGCCTGCGCCGCGGCGAGTCCGACATCGCCCTGGCGGGCGGGGTCAGCCTGGTGCTGCACCCGCACACCACGGTCGCGATGACGAAGTTCGGCGGCATGAACCCGGCGGGCCAGTGCCGTGCCTTCGACGCGGACGCCGCCGGATACGTACGCGGCGAGGGCTGCGGCGTGGTCGTGCTGCGCCGCCTGTCGGACGCGCTGCGCGACGGCGACCGCGTCTACGCGGTGCTGCGCGGCAGCGCCGTCAACAACGACGGCGCCTCCAACGGGCTGACCGCGCCCAATCCGCGCGCCCAGGTCGACGTGGTCCGGGCGGCCTGGCGGGCGGCGGGCGTCGCACCGCACCAGGTGGGATACGTGGAGGCGCACGGCACGGGCACCCCGCTGGGCGACCCGATCGAGGCCGCGGCGCTCGGCGAGGTGTTCGCGCCGGGCCGGACGACGCCGCTGCTGCTCGGCTCCGCGAAGACCAACTTCGGCCATCTGGAACCGGCCGCCGGTGTCCTCGGCGTCCTCAAGACGGCCCTCGCCCTGCACCACGGCCGGCTCCCGGCCGGCCTGCACTTCGACCGTCCCAACCCGCTCATCGACTTCACCGGCCTGCGCCTGGAGGTGGTCACGGCCGCCCGCGACTGGCCCGAGGGCCCCCGCCACGCGGGCGTGAGCGGTTTCGGCTTCGGCGGCACGAACGTGCACCTGGCCCTGACGGAGGCCCCGCACCGCCGGGCCCTGACCGCGCCCGCGGCGGCGGGGGAACGGCCCGAGCAGGCACCGGCCGTCGCGTTCTGCTTCTCCGGGCACGGCTCCCAGTGGACCGGCATGGGACGCGATCTGCTGGCCGAACCGGCCTTCCGCGCGGAACTCGCCGAGGCCGACCGGGCCGTGGCCGCCGTGACGGGCTGGTCCGTTCTGGACGAACTGGTCGCCGCGGACAGCCGGCTGGAACGCACCGAGGTGCTGCAGCCCGTGCTGTTCGCCCTGCAGGTGTCACTGGCCCGCACCCTGCGCCGGTGGGGCGTCGTCCCGGACGTGGTGTTCGGGCAGAGCGTCGGCGAGGTCGCCGCGGCGGTCGTCGCCGGCGCGCTCACCCTCGAACAGGGCGCCCATGTGATCGGCGTGTGGTCACGGCTCGTGGCCGAACGCGCCGCCGGCACCGGCTCGATGCTGGTGTGCGAACTGACCGCGCAGCGGGCCACTGCCCTCGCGCGGGGCCGCGTCACCCTCGCCGGACACCTCGCGCCCGGCCAGGTCTGCCTGTCGGGAACGACGGCCGCCCTCGCCGAGGTGGAGCGGGAACTCGGCGACGCCGGCGTGCGGACGTTCCGGGTGCACATCGACTACCCCTCGCACAGTACGGAGCTGGCTCCGCTCGCCGACGAACTCGTGGCGCGGCTGGGCGCGTTGCGTCCGGCGGCGGCCTCGATCCCCTTCCTGTCGACGGTGACCGGCGACCACCTGGACGGCACGCTGCTCGACGCGCGGTACTGGGCCCGCAACATGTGCCGCCCGATGCTGCTCGACGAGGCCGTGCGCCGGCTGCCCCGGACACCGGGCCGGGGACTGCGGGTCGTGGAGATCGCCCCGCACCCCGTGGTGTCCACGCCCGTGCGGCGCACGCTGGCCGACCGCGCGGACGGTCCGGCCGACGAGACGCGTGTGCTCGCCGCGTGCCGCCGGAACCGGCCCGCCACCGAGACTCTGGAAGAGCTGCTGCACGCCCTGTGGCACGACGGCGTCGGCGTGGACTGGGCCGCCGCCACCGGCGCCGCGCCACAGGCCGGACCGGCCCGGCCTTGGGTGCTGTCCGCGAAGACCCCGGCGGCGCTGCGCGCCCAGGCCGCGGCCCTCCACGACCACGTCCACGACCGTCCCGGGCTGTCCCCCGACGATGTCGGACACTCCCTGGCCACCACCCGTACGGCGTTCGCGCACCGCGCGGTCGTGGTCGCGGACGACCGCGACGGCTTCCTGCGGGGCCTCGCCGCGCTGGCCGCGGACCGCAGCATCCCCGGACTGGTCACCGGTGACGGCGGCGAGCCGGCCGACCCGGACCACGGCTGTGTCCTGGTCTTCCCCGGGCAGGGCGCGCAGTGGGCCGGCATGGCCCGCGAACTGCTCGACCACTCAACGGTGTTCGCCGACGCCTACGCCGCGTGCGCGCGGGCCCTGGGCGAGTTCGTCGACTGGTCGCCGACCGAGGCACTCACCGACGAGGACGCCCTACGGCGGGTGGACGTGGTGCAGCCCGTGCTGTGGGCGGTGATGGTGTCGCTGGCCGAGCTGTGGCGCGCCCACGGGGTGCGGCCCGCCGTCGTGGTGGGCCACTCCCAGGGCGAGATCGCCGCGGCCTGCGTGGCCGGAGGCCTCTCCCTGCAGGACGGTGCCCGCGTCGTGGCGCTGCGCAGCCAGGCCATCGCACGGTCCCTGACCGGCCGCGGCGGCATGGTGTCGGTGGCCCTGCCGCGCACCGAGGTCGAGCGGCGCATCGCGCGGTGGGACGGGCACCTGTCCGTGGCCGTGGTCAACGGCCCGGGCCTGACCGTGGTCTCCGGCGCGCCCGACGCCCTGGACGAGCTGATGGAGCAGTGCGCCGCCGACGACGTACGGGCCCGGCGCATCCCCGTCGACTACGCCTCCCACTCCGCCCAGGTCGACACCCTGCGCGAGGAACTGCTCGCGGTGCTGGCGCCGATCCGGCCGCGCTCCGCCGGAACGCTGTTCTTCTCCACGGTGACCGGCGGCCTGCTGGACACGGCGGAGCTGGACGCCGACTACTGGTTCCGCAACCTGCGCACGACCGTGGAGTTCGAATCCGCCGTCGCCGCCCTCGCCGAGCGCGGACACCGCCTGTTCGTGGAGGCCAGCCCGCACCCGGTGCTGACCCTCGCGGTCGAGGAGACGGCGGGCGCGGCGGGCGCCACCGCGCTCGGCACCCTGCGCCGCCGCACAGACAGCGCCTCCCGGTTCCTGTCCTCGGCGGCCGAGGCCTGGGTGCGCGGCGCCGACGTGGCGTGGCAGGCGTCCTTCACCGGCAGCGGCCCCGGCGGGCCGCGCACGGTCGATCTGCCGCCGTACGCGTTCCAGCGCAGGCGCCACTGGCTGGACCCGGTCGAGGGCTCCCCCGCCGCGGTCCCGGCGGCCTCGGGCGCGGACGACTCGGAGTTCTGGTCCGCGGTGGAACGCGGCGACCTGGACGCGCTCACCGCGTCCCTGGACGTCGGCCCGGCCGCGGGCCTCGGCGAACTGGTTCCCGCGCTGTCCGCGTGGCGGCGGCGCACCCGCGCGACGGCCGGGGTGCGCGACTGGCGGTACGAGATCACGTGGAAGAAGATCACCGACCCCGCGGGACCGCCGCCCGCCGCGCCCTGGCTCGCGCTGTTGCCGGCGGGCGAGGCACGGGCCGCCGAGGTGCTGCGCGGCCTGACGGACGCCGGTGCCGACCTCGTTGCGGTCGTGCTCGGAGACGAGGAGCGGGAACTCACCGCGAAGGCGCTGCGCACGGCGTGCGAGGACCACGCGGCCCACTCCGGGCAGGAGTTCGCCGGTGTGCTGTCGCTGCTCGCCCTCGCGACTGGCAGCGACCCGCGGCACGACTCGGTGCCCGCCGGATACACCGCGACGCTGCGGGCCGTCCAGGCACTCGGCGACGTGGAGCTCACCGCCCCGCTGTGGTGCGTGACCCGCGAGGCGGTCCGGACCGGACCCGGCGACCTGGCCGTCGACCCCGCCCAGCGCATGATCTGGGGGCTGGGGCGGGTGGCCGCGCTGGAGCACTCCGACCGCTGGGGCGGTCTGATCGACCTGCCGGGCTCGCCGGACGCGGGCGTCTGGCGGCGCCTGGCCGCACTGCTGAGCGGCGACGGCACGGAGGACCAGGTCGCGGTGCGCACCGACGGGGTACGGGCACGCCGCCTGACCCGGGCCGGGGAGGCGCCGCGCCACACCTGGCGGCCCTCCGGCACCGTGCTGGTCACCGGCGGCACGGGCGCACTCGGCCGCCGGGTGGCGCGCTGGCTGGCCGGACAGGGCGCCGAGCGCCTGGTCCTGACCAGCCGTCGCGGCCCGGACGCGCCGGGCGCGGGTCAGCTCGTCGAAGAACTGAGGGCGCTGGGTGCCGACGCGGTCGTGGAGGCCTGCGACGTGGCGGACCTGGAAGCGCTGCGCGCCGTCCTGGACCGCGCGGCCGCGCACGGACCGCTCACCGCGGTGCTGCACACGGCGGCCGCCCTGGACGACGCCACGGTCGACGCGCTCGACCCCGGCCAGGTGGAACGGGTCCTGCGCGTCAAGGCCCAGGGCGCCTGGAACCTGCACGAGCTGACCCGGGCGCAGGACCTGTCGGCGTTCGTGCTGTTCTCGTCGTACGGGGCGACCGTCGGCATCCCCGGGCAGGGCAACTACGCGCCCGCCAACGCCTACCTCGACGCGCTCGCCGAGCTGCGTCACCTGCGGGGGCTGCCCGCCACCTGTGTGTCGTGGGGTGCCTGGGGCGGCGGCGGGCTGGCCCGCGGCGCCGTCCGGGGCGTCCTGGAGCGGCACGGGGTGCCCGAGATGGACCCGGATCTCGCCCTGATCGCCCTGCAGCAGGCCATCGACGGCGGGCGGCCCTGCCAGACCGTGGCCGACGTGCGCTGGCCCCGGTTCCTGACGGCGTTCACGGCGGCCCGGCCGAGCCCCCTGCTCGCCGATCTGCCCGACGTCGTGGAACTGACCCGGGCCGCCTCCGCGCCCGCCGCGGCGGCGGGCCAGGACGGCCCGGGCGAGCCGGATCTTCGCCGGCGTCTGGAGGGGCTGCCGCACGGGCAGCGCACCGACGCCGTCCTGGAGGTGGTGCGTGCGCACACCGCGGCCGTCCTCGGCTACGGCCCCGAGGAGCCGCTGGAGGACCGGCGCCCCTTCAAGGAGCTCGGGTTCGACTCGGTGACCGGTGTCGAACTGCGCAACCGGCTGAACGCGGAGACCGGTCTGCGGCTGCCGGCCACGCTCGTCTTCGAGCATCCGACGCCGACCGCGCTCGCCGGCCATGTGCTGGCCGAACTCGGCGTGGGCGCCGCCGCCGAGGCGCAGCGGCCGGTGGACGTCGACGCGCTGGAGGCGGCCGTCACCGCCCTGGACGCGTCGGCGCTGGCACCGGCGGACACGGACCGCCTGTCGGCCGTCTCCCGCGCCCTTCAGGAGATCCTCGCGCACGCCGGTGACCGGCAGGCGCCCCCGGAGGAACCGCACGAGGCGCCGCAGGCGCTCGACGACGCGTCGGACGACGAGTTGTTCCAGTTCATCGATGAGAAGTTCGGACTCTGACATGGCGAATGAAGACAAGCTGCGCGCCTATCTCAAGCGCGTCACCGGTGAACTGGACACGACGCGGGAGCGGCTGCGGCAGGCCGAGGGCAGGCACCGGGAACCGATCGCCGTGGTGGCGATGAGCTGCCGGCTGCCGGGCGGCGTCGCAACGCCCGAGGACTTCTGGCGGCTGCTCGACGACGGCACCGACGCCATCGGCCCGTTCCCCGAGGACCGCGGGTGGGACACGGCCGGGCTCTACGACCCGGACCCGGACAACGCCGGCACCGTGTACGCCGCCGCCGGCGGATTCCTCGACGAGGCGGCCACGTTCGACGCGGGGTTCTTCGGGATCTCGCCGCGCGAGGCCGTGGCGATGGACCCCCAGCAGCGGCTCCTCCTGGAGAACGCCTGGGAGGCGTTCGAGGGCGCGGGCATCACCGTGGAGTCGGTGCAGGACCGGCCGACGGGCGTCTACGTCGGCACCAACGGCCAGGACTACGCGGACCTGATCGGCGACGGCAGCAGCGAGGGGCACGCCCTGACGGGTGCCGCCGCCAGTGTCCTGTCCGGACGCATCGCCTACGCGCTGGGCCTTCGGGGCCCGGCCCTGACCATCGACACGGCCTGCTCCTCCTCGCTGGTGGCGGTGCACCTGGCGGTGCAGGCGCTGCGCCGGGGCGAGTGCGCGCTGGCGCTGGCCGGCGGGGCCACCGTGATGGCCACGCCGCAGCTCCTCGTGGAATTCAGCCGGCAGCGCGGCCTGGCGCCGGACGGGCGCTGCCGGGCCTTCTCCGACCACGCCGACGGCACCGGCTTCGCCGAGGGCAGCGGCATGCTCCTGCTGGAGCGGCTCGGCGACGCCCGCCGCAACGGCCACCCCGTGCTCGCCGTGATCCGGGGCACCGCCGTCAACCAGGACGGGGCGTCCAACGGCCTCACCGCACCCAACGGGCAGGCTCAGCAGGACGTGATCCGGGCCGCCCTGGCCGACGCCGGGCTCGGCGCCGCCGACATCGACGCGGTGGAGGCGCACGGCACCGGCACCCGGCTCGGCGACCCGATCGAGGCCCGCGCGCTGATCGCCACCTACGGGGCGGCCCACGCGACGGGCGACCCGCTGTGGCTGGGCGGGGTGAAGTCCAACATCGGTCACACGCAGGCCGCCGCCGGAGTCGCGGGCATCATCAAGATGGTCCAGGCGCTGCGCAACGGCCGGCTGCCGCGCACCCTGCACGCCGAGGAGCCGAGCACCCACGTCGACTGGTCCGACGGCGGCGTGCGGCTGCTGTCGGAACCGGTGCCGTGGACGCCCGGCGAGCGGGTGCGCCGCGCCGGTGTGTCCTCGTTCGGGATCAGCGGCACCAACGCGCACATCGTCCTGGAGGGGCCGGAGGGCAGCGCGCCCGTGCCGGCACCGGACGCGGCGCCCGCGCAGGACGCCGCCCACCACCCGGTCGTGCCCTGGCTGCTCTCCGGCCGGGACGAGGCCGCGCTGCGCGCACAGGCGCACCGGCTCGCCGGCCATGTGACGGACCGGCCCGCCACCGACGTGGCGGACGTGGCGTACTCGCTGGCGGCCACGCGCACCGCGTTCGAGCACCGGGCGGTCGCCGTGGGTGGCGACCTCGACGAACTGCTGGGCGCCGTACGGGCGATCGCCGACGGCACCGCCGCCGGCACGGCCGCGCTGCCGGGCCGGACCGCGTTCGTCTTCCCGGGGCAGGGGGCTCAGCGGCCCGGCATGGGCCGGGAGCTGTACCGGGACTTCCCGGCGTTCGCCGCGGCCTTCGACGCGGTCTGCGCCGAACTCGACCCGCAGCTCGAACGGCCGCTGCGGGAGGTCGTGTTCGCCGAGCGCGACACCCCCGAGGCGACGCTGCTGGACCAGACCGGATTCACCCAGCCCGCGCTGTTCGCCGTCGGGGTGGCGCTGTTCCGGCTCCTGGAGTCGTGGGGCGTCACCGCCGACTACGTGATGGGCCACTCGGTGGGCGAGCTGGCGGCCGCGCACGTGGCCGGTGTGCTGTCCCTCGCCGACGCCTGCGCCCTGGTCGCCGCCCGCGGCCGGCTGATGCAGGCCCTGCCCGCCGGCGGCGCGATGCTCGCCGTCAAGGCGCCCGAGGAGGAGGTGGCGCCGCTGCTCGCCGGCCACGGGCACGCGGCGGGCGTGGCCGCGGTGAACGGTCCCGGCTCGGTGGTGGTGTCCGGGCCCGCCGAGGTCATCGAGGACGTGGCCGCCGAGCTGGCCGCCCGCGGCACCAAGACACGGCGGCTGACCGTCTCGCACGCCTTCCACTCGCCGTTGATGGACCCGATGCTCGCCGACTTCGCCGCGGTCGCGCGGCGGATGACGTATCACGCGCCGGTGCTCGGTCTGGTCGGCAACCTCACGGGCGAACGCGTCGTCGACGAGGTGCGCGACCCGGACTACTGGGTCCGGCACGTGCGGGAGGCCGTCCGGTTCGCCGCCGGCACCCGTGCCCTGACGGCCGCGGGCGTGACCCGCTTCGTGGAGCTCGGCCCGGACGGCACCGCCGCCGCGATGGTGCAGGACTGCCTGGCGGACCTGGGTGTCGAGGCCACGACGGGCGTGGTGGCGCTGCTGCACCGGGAGCGCCCGGAGACCGGGACGCTGATCGGCTCGGTCGCCCGCGCGCACGCCCACGGCGTCACCGTCGACTGGGAGCGGTTCTTCACGGGCACGGGCGCGGAGCGGGTGGAGCTGCCGACGTACGCCTTCCAGCGGGCGCGGTTCTGGCCCGAGCGGTCGGCCGTCTCGCTCGACACCGCCGCCCTGGGGCTCGCCGACCCCGCGCACCCGTGGCTGGGCGCGCTCACGGCGTCGGCCGACGGCTCCTGCCACATCTTCACCGGCCGGCTCTCGCTCGCCGAGCATCCCTGGATCGCCGACCACACCGTGTTCGGCCGGGCGGTGCTGCCGGGCACCGGGCTGCTGGAACTGGCCCTGGCGGCCGCGCACCGGTCGGGCGCGGCCGGCGTCGCCGACCTCACCCTGGTGGCTCCGCTCGTGCTGCCCGCCGACACGGCGGTGCACCTCCAAGTCGTCGTCGGCGGCGGCGAGAGCGGCCCTCGGACCGTGACGGTGCACAGCCGCACCGCCGACGGCAACGACGGCCCGGAGTCCTGGACGCTGCACGCCACGGGCGAGCTGAGCACGGCGCCCGCGGACGCCTCCGCCGGGTTCGCCTGGGCCGGCCGGTGGCCGGCGCCCGGTGCCGAGCCGGTCGCCATGGACGGCTTCTACGAGCGGTTCCAGGAGCAGGGCGTCGACTACGGCCCGGCCTTCCGGGGCACCGCGGCGCTGTGGCGGCAGGGCGACACCGCGTACGGCGTGGTGCGGCTGCCCGGCCAGGACCGCGCCACCGACGGATTCGGGCTGCATCCGGCGCTGCTGGACGCCGCGTTGAACGTGATGAAGGCCGTGCCGGACGACGACACCGCCGGGCAGGACGGCGTACTGCTGCCGTTCTCCTGGTCGGGCGTCGAGCTGTACGCCACCGGCGCCGGCGAACTGCGCGTCCGGGTCGGCGTCCGCGACACCGCCACCGGCCGGCACCTGACGGTCGAGGCCGCCGACGCCACCGGCGCCCCGGTGGCCCGCGTGCAGGGCCTGGAGATGCGCCGCGCCACCGCCGCGCAGATCTCGGCGGCCGTGACGGACACGGCCGCACGGGACCTGCACGAGCTTCGGCTGCGGCCGGTGACCCGCCCCCGCCCCGCCGCGCAGCGGCCCGCCACCGTCGTCCTGGGCGGCGAGAGCCGGCTCGCCGAGGCGCTCAACACCCCGGCGGTGCCCTCCTTCGAGGCGCTGTCGGCCACCCTGGACAACGGCACGCGGCCACGGCGCGTCCTCGTCGACGCGACCGGCCTCGCCGACCGCCCCGACGAGGAGGTGACGTCGGCGGCGGGCGACGCCCTGGCACTGCTCAACCGGCTGCTCGCCGAACCCCGCCTGGACGAGGCGGAGCTGGTGTGGGTGACGGACCCGGCACCGGGCCCGTACGACGATCCGGACACGGACACCGGCACCGACGCCCGGGGCCTCGCGCCGGCGTCGCTGCGCGGGCTGCTGCGCGCGGCCCGGGGCGAGTACCCGGACCGGTCGCTGCGCACCGTCGAGATCAGCGGCGCGCACAGCGCTCCGGCGGCCGAGTCGCTGCTGAGCGCCCTGGACGTGCCGGACGAACCGGAGCTCGTGGTGCGCGGCACGGACCTCTTCGCGCCGCGCCTGGTGCGTGCCGAAGCCCCTGCTCCCGAGGTCCCGGCCACACCGCTGGACTCGGAGGGCACGGTGCTGCTCACCGGCGGCACCGGCGAACTGGGACGGGCCGTGGCCCGGCACCTGCTGCGGGAGCACGGCGCACGCCGCCTCGTCCTGACGTCCCGTCGGGGCCCGGACGCCGCGGACGCCGACAGCCTGGTGCGGGAGCTGACCGGGGCGGGTGCGCTGAGCGTCCGGATCGCCGCGTGTGACGTGGCCGACCGGGACGCGGTGGCGGAGCTGCTGGCCGGCATCGACCCGGCCCACCCCCTCACGGGCGTGGTGCACCTGGCCGGTGTCATCGACGACGGTCTGGTGACGGCGCAGAACGGTGAACGCCTGGCACGTGTCTTCGCGCCCAAGGTGCGCGGCGCGCTGCACCTCGACGAACTGACCCGGGGCCAAAACCTGGCGGCGTTCGTGCTGTTCTCCTCCGCCGCCGGTGTGCTCGGCACGGCCGGCCAGAGCACCTACGCCGCCGCCAACACCGTCCTGGACGCGCTGGCGGCCCGCCGCCGGCAGCGCTCCGAGACCGCGCTCAGCCTCGCCTGGGGCCTGTGGCAGCAGAGCGGAACCGGCATGACCGCGCACCTCGGCACGGCCGAACTGTCCCGGATGCGCCGGCAGGGCATCGCCCCGATGCCGGTGGAGGATGGCCTGCGGCTGCTCGACGAGGCCCTGCGCCGGCCACAGCCGAACCTGGTGCCGCTGCGGCTGGACACCGCCGCCGCAGCCCGCCACCTCGGCGAGGGCGGCGAGGTCGCCCCGGTGCTGCGCGTCCTGGTGCGGCGGCCGGAACTGCCCAGAGCGGCGGCCGGATCCTCCGCCGCCGACCCGGCGTCGCTGCGGCAGCGGCTCGAACCGCTGCCCGCGGAACGCAGGACCCGACTGGCCACCGAGGTCGTACTGGAGGAGGCCGCCGCGGTGCTCGGCCTGAGCAGCCGCACGTCCGTCCAGGCGGACCAGGTGCTGAAGGAGCTGGGCCTCGACTCGCTGATGGCGGTCGAGCTGCGCCGCCGGATCGCCGCACGGGCCGGTGTGCCGATGCCGGCGACGCTGGCCTTCGACTACCCGACCCCCGCCGCCATCGCCGGACTCGTCCTGACCCGACTGGACCTCGCGGCCGGTCCGGAGCAGACGGCGACGGCCGGGGACCCCGACTCGGTCCTCGCCCGGGTCCTCGACCGGGTGTCGGCGGACGAGATGCAGCGCAGCGGCCTGCTCGACCTGCTGGTGGACCTCGCCGACCGCGCGGACGCCCCGGGCCCGGACGGCACATCCGCCAGCCCGGCCGCCCGGCCCGCGTCCCCGTCCGGCACGTCCCGTCCCGCGGAGCGGTCCGTCGACGACATCAACGCGGAGCTCGACGCCCTGCTGGCCTCGGTCGGCGACGAGGCCTTCTGACATGCGCCCGATGCGCCCCCTGCGGCCCACGCACACACCCGAACCGTTCTCCGCCCTGCTCGCCTAGAAAGGCTGACCGATGAGCACTCCGCCCTCCGACCGGATGGAAGCCGCCCTGCCCGCGATCCGTCTGCTCCAGAAGCGCGCGGCCGACCTCGAGGCCCAGCGCACGGAGCCGATCGCCGTGGTCTCGATGGCCTGCCGCCTGCCGGGGGGCATCGGAACGCCGGAGGCGTTCTGGGACCTGCTGTCCCGCGGCGGAGACGCGGTCGGAGGCCTGCCCAGGCGGTGGGAGGGCCTGGGCCTGTACGACCCGGACCCCGAGGCCGCCGGCAAGTCCTACGCCCGCGAGGGCGGGTTCATCGAGGACATCGAGGGCTTCGACGCCGAGTTCTTCGGCATCTCCCCGCGTGAGGCGCAGTCGATGGACCCGCAGCAGCGGATCGTCCTGGAGACGGCCTGGGAGTCCCTGGAGAGGGCGGGCATCCGCCCCGGCACCCTCAACGAGTCACGCACGGGCGTGTACCTGGGCACCATGGGCTCCGACTACGACGCCCTGACCCACTACGACCTGGACGCCCTCGACGGCTATGTGAGCTCGGGCAACGCGAGCAGCGTGCTGTCAGGCCGTGTCTCGTACGCGCTCGGCCTTCAGGGCCCGGCCGTCACGGTGGACACGGCGTGTTCGTCGTCGCTGGTCGCCCTGCACCTCGCGGTCTCGGCACTGCGCACCCGGGAATGCGGTCTCGCCCTCGCCGGTGGTGTCACCGTCATGTCGACGCCGTCGACGTTCGTCGAGTTCAGCCGCCTCAAGGGCCTGTCGGCCGACGGCCGCTGCAAGAGCTTCTCCGCCGACGCCGACGGGGTCGGCTGGGCCGAGGGCGCCGGTGTGCTGGTCCTGAAGCGCCTCTCCGACGCCCAGCGCGACGGCGACCACATCCTCGCCGTCATCCGCGGCAGCGCCGTCAACCAGGACGGCCGCAGCCAGGGACTGACCGCCCCCAACGGCCCCTCCCAGCAGCGCGTCGTCCAGGACGCACTCACGGCAGCCCGCCTGACCCCGGACGACATCGACGCCATCGAGGCCCACGGCACCGGCACCAGCCTCGGCGACCCCATCGAGGCCGGCGCCCTCGCCGAGGTCTTCGGACCCACGCGCACGGCCGACCGGCCGCTGCTTCTGGGCTCGTCCAAGTCGAACATCGGCCACGCCCAGGCCGCGGCGGGCGCCATCGGCGTGATCAAGACAGTGCTGGCGTTGCAGCACGACACCCTGCCCAAGACCCTGCACGCCGACCAGCCCAGCCCCCACATCCAGTGGGACGACTCCGGCCTGGAACTGCTCCAGGAGGCCCGCCCGTGGGTGCGGGGTGAGCGGGTACGCCGCGCGGGCATCTCGTCGTTCGGTCTCAGCGGCACCAACGCACACGTGATCCTGGAGGAGGCGCCCGCCGTCGAGGCGGCCGAGACCGCCGAGGCTCCTCGGCTTCCGGTGCCGATCGTGGTGTCGGGCCGGACTGAGGCCGCACTGCGGGAGCAGGCGGGACGCTGGGCGGACTGGCTGGAGCGCCAGGACGAGGTCCCGCTGGCCGATGTGGCCGTCACGGCCGCGCTGCACCGCACCCACTTCGACACCCGGGCGGCGGTGCTCGCCGAGTCGGTGGAGCAGGCCGTTGAGACCCTGCGCGCCCTGGCCGAAGACCAGGCGCACGAGCGTGTGGTCACCGGCACGGCCCAGCCGCGCGGGAAGACGGTCTTCGTCTATCCCGGGCAGGGCAGCCAGTGGATCGGCATGGGCCGCGACCTGCTCTCTCAGTCGCCGGTGTTCGCCGAGACGATCGACGCCTGCGACACCGCTCTGAAGCCCTTCACCGGCTGGTCGGTGCGCGAGGTCCTCACCGGTGAGGGTGGCGAGCACCCGCCGCACGACCGGGTGGATGTCATCCAGCCCGCACTCTTCGCCATGGGCGTGGCCCTGTCCGCGCTGTGGCGTTCCCACGGCATCGAACCGGACGCGGTCATCGGCCACTCCCAGGGCGAAGTCGTCGCCGCAGTGGTCGCCGGCGCGCTGACCCTTGAGCAGGGCGCGCAGATCGTCGCGCAGCGTTCCCAGGCGGTCCTGGCCCGCTCAGGCCAGGGCGGCATGGCCCTCATCGAACGCCCCCAGGCCGAGGTCGAGGAGTTCATCGCCCCCTACGGCCAGGCGTTGTCGATCGCCGCCACCAACACCTCAACATCGACGGTCATCTCCGGCGAAGCCAACGCCATCGCCGAGATCGTCACCCGCCTCACCGAAGACGGCGTCTACGCCCGCAAGGTCAACGTCGACTACGCCTCCCACCACGCCCACATGGACCCCCTCCTGCCCGACCTCGCGGCAGGCTTCACCAACATCACCCCCACCACCACCCAGACCGCGTTCTACTCCACCGTCACCGGCCACATCACCGACGGCACCGAACTCGACGGCACCTACTGGTGCCGCAACCTGCGCGAGACCGTCCGCTTCGACCAGGCCCTCACCCACCTCCTGGCCGACCACCACACCACCTACATCGAGATCAGCGCCCACCCGGTGCTGTCGATGCCCCTGACCAACGCCGCCACCGAACACAACGGCATCGTGGTGGGCACCCTCGCCCGCAACCACGGCAGCCTGACCCAACTCCTGCGCAACCTCAGCCTGCTCCACGTCCAGGGCCACACCACCGACTGGACCAAAACCCTCCCCGCCCCCGCCGGACAGGCACCCCTGCCCACCTACCCCTTCCAGCACGAGCGTTTCTGGACCGACCCCACCCACACCCCCCAGGACACCACCTCACTCGGACTCCACGCCTCCACCCACCCCTGGCTCGGAGCCGCCACCGCCCTCGCCAACGGCGAAGGCCACCTCCTCACCGGACGCCTCTCCCCCACCCAACACCCCTGGCTCAACGACCACACCGTCTACAACACCCCCCTCCTCCCCGGCACCGGACTCCTGGACCTCGCGTTCGCCGCTGCCCGTGAGGTCGGGGCGGCCGGCGTCGGCGAGCTGACGCTGACCGAGCCGCTGGTCGTGCGGGATGCCGTTCGGTTGCAGGTGGTGGTCGGCCCGGAGGCGAACGGTCGTCGCTCGCTGGCCGTCTACAGCCAGTCGGAGGACTCGCTGGGCGGCGTGTGGCGTCGGCACGCGACGGGCGAGCTCGTGGCGGACTCGCCCGAGGACGGATCCGGTACGGAGGCGCTCGCGCAGTGGCCGGTCGCAGGTGCCGAGCGCGTGGAACTCGACGGGTACTACGACCGGTTCGAGTCACAGGGCCTCGGGTACGGCCCGGCGTTCCGCGGGCTGCGGGAGCTGTGGCGTGACAGGGACCGCGGCTTCGGTCTCGTACGACTTCCCGAGGAGGTCGCACCGGGTGAGTTCGGCGTGCACCCGGCGCTGCTCGACGCCGCCCTGCACGTCATCGGGGCGCTGCGCGACGGGGACGACTCCGTGGTGCTGCCCTTCGAGTGGAGCGGCGCGGAGCTGCTCGCCGGGGGCGGCACGGAACTGCGGGTCGAGGTCGAGCTCGACCGGGTGGCGTCCGTCGCCCGCATCCGGGCGGTGGACACCGCGGGACACCCGGTCCTGTCGGTGCGGGAGCTGCGCCTGCGCGAGGTGACGTCCGACCAGATACGGGTCGCCGAGCGGGTGGAGCACCTGTACCGGTTGGCGTTCGAGCCGCTGCGTGCGACGGGCACGGACGCGGCCACCGCCGGTGACGGTGACAGCGGCGCGTCGGACGTGTTCGAGGACGCCGTCGTCCTGGGTGCTCGCTCCGAGCTGGGTGCCGCGCTCGGCCTCGACGTGGTCGCCGGCGTGGACGAGTTGCTGGCCGGGGAGTCCGTTCCGGGTCTCGTCCTGGTCGACGCGACGCGTCCCGTGTCGGGCGAGGACGGTGCCGCGCAGACGGCCGCCGCCGCCCTGACCACGCTTCAGAGCCTCCTCGGTGAGCCGCGGTTCGCGTCGACGGCGCTGGTCTGGGTGACGCGCCGGGCCGTGGGCGACGGCGTGTCCGACCTGGTGCACTCTCCGCTGTGGGGGCTGCTTCGGACCGCCGCGAACGAATACGGCGAGCGTTCGGTGCGTCTGGTGGATCTGGACGCCGGCGCGGTGGACGCCGAGCTGCTGGAGCAGGCCATCGCGGTCGAGGGAGAGCCCGAGATCGCCCTGCGCGACGGCCGCATCCTCGTCGCCCGCCTGACCCGCACCGACCAGCCCGACGACGCCGAAGCCCCGCGCTTCGACCCCGAGGGCACGGTCCTGATCACCGGCGGCACCGGCGAACTCGGCCGACAGCTCGCCACCCGCCTCGTCCACGAACACGGCATCCGCCACCTGACCCTCACCTCACGCCGAGGCACCCACGCCCCCGGCACCGAGGACCTCATCACCACCCTCACCCAGGCCGGAGCCGACACCGTCGACATCCACGCCTGCGACATCACCGACCACCACCAGACCGCCACCCTCATCAACAACCTCACCCGCCCCCTCACCGGCGTCTTCCACCTCGCCGGCACCCTCGACGACGGCCTCATCACCACCCAAACCCCCCAACGCCTCCACCAGGTCCTCGCCCCCAAGATCGACGGCGCCCTCCACCTGCACGCACTGACCACCGACCACAACCTCGCCGCCTTCGTCCTCTTCTCCTCCGCAGCGGGAATCCTGGGTACGGCGGGTCAGAGCACCTACGCGGCGGCGAACACCTTCCTCGACGCGCTCGCCGAACACCGCCGGGCTCAGGGCCAGGTCGCCATCAGCCTCTCGTGGGGTCTGTGGGAGCAGGCCGGCATCGGCATGACCGCCCACCTCGGCGACGCCGAACTCGCCGGGATCCGCCGGCAGGGCATCGGTTCGCTGTCGGAGGCGGAGGGCATGCGACTGCTCCACGCCGCGCTCACCCAGCCGTATGCGCATCTCGCCCCGGTCAAGCTGGAGTTGGCGGAGTTGCAGCGGGCCGCGGACCGGGGCGGCGAGGTCGCGCCGAGGTTCCGCGGACTGGTGCGGCCTCGGCTGCGGCAGGCGGGCCGGGCCGCGGCGCGGCCGTCGGCGCTCCGGGACCGTCTGGCCGCCCTGTCCGACGTGGAACGGCGCAGGGATCTGACGCGTCTGGTGTGCGACGAGGCGGCGATCATCCTCGGCGTCTCCGACGCGGCGGGTCTCGGTCCGGACCAAGTCCTGAAGGACCTGGGCATCGACTCGGTGATGGCGGTCGAACTGCGCCGCCGTCTGTCGGCCGAGACGGACACCGCCCTGCCGGCGACCCTCGCCTTCGACTACCCCACCCCCACCGCCATCGCCGGGCTCCTCCTCGACAAGCTCGACCTGACGAACGTCCCCCAGCGGACGGCCGTCGCGCGTCGCACCCGCCGCGCAGGAGCGGACGAGCCGATCGCGGTGGTGTCGATGGCCTGCCGCCTGCCCGGCGGGATCGGCACCCCCGAGGACTACTGGCGGCTGCTGGTCAGCGGATCCGACGCCATCAGCGGCCTGCCCAAGCGGTGGGACAGCCTGGGCCTGTACGACCCGGACCCCGAGGCCGCCGGCAAGTCCTACGCCCGTGAAGGCGGGTTCATCGAGGACATCGAGGGCTTCGACGCCGAGTTCTTCGGGATCACCCCGCGTGAGGCGCAGTCGATGGACCCGCAGCAGCGGATCGTCCTCGAGACCGTCTGGGAGGCCCTCGAACGGGCAGGCGTCCGCCCCGACGCCCTCAACGAGTCCCGCACCGGCGTCTACCTCGGCACCATGGGCTCCGACTACGACAATCCCCACAACCACGACTACGAGGCCCTCGACGGTTACCTCGGCACGGGCAACACGAGCAGTGTCCTGTCCGGCCGTGTCTCGTACACTCTGGGCCTTCAGGGTCCGGCCCTGACCGTGGACACGGCGTGCTCGTCGTCGCTGGTCGCCACCCACCTCGGTGTGACCGCCCTGCGCAGCGGCGAGTGCGACACCGCCCTGGTCGGCGGCGTCACCGTCATGTCCACCCCCGCCCTCTTCGTCGAGTTCAGCCGCCTCAAGGGCATGGCCGCCGACGGCCGCTGCAAGAGCTTCTCCGCCGACGCCGACGGCGCCGGCTGGGCCGAAGGCGCCGGCATCCTCCTCCTCAAGCGCCTCTCCGACGCCCAGCGCGACGGCGACCACATCCTCGCCGTCATCCGCGGCAGCGCCGTCAACCAGGACGGCCGCAGCCAGGGACTGACCGCCCCCAACGGCCCCTCCCAGCAGCGCGTCGTCCAGGACGCACTCACGGCAGCCCGCCTGACCCCCGACGACATCGACGCCATCGAGGCCCACGGCACCGGCACCAGCCTCGGCGACCCCATCGAGGCCGGCGCCCTCGCCGAGGTCTTCGGACCCACCCGCGCCCAGGACCACCCCCTCTACCTGGGCTCCTCCAAGTCGAACATCGGCCACGCACAAGCAGCCGCCGGCGTCGCGGGCGTCATCAAGATGATCCTCGCCCTCCAGCACGACACCCTGCCCAAGACCCTGCACGCCGACCAGCCCAGCCCCCACATCCAGTGGGACGACTCCGGCCTGGAACTGCTCCAGGAGGCCCGCCCGTGGGTGCGGGGTGAGCGGGTACGCCGCGCGGGCATCTCGTCGTTCGGTCTCAGCGGCACCAACGCACACGTGATCCTGGAGGAGGCGCCCGCCGTCGAGGCGACGGAGACCGCCGAGGCTCCTCGGCTTCCGGTGCCGATCGTGGTGTCGGGCCGGACTGAGGCCGCACTGCGGGAGCAGGCGGGACGCTGGGCGGACTGGCTGGAGCGCCAGGACGAGGTCCCGCTGGCCGATGTGGCCGTCACGGCCGCGCTGCACCGCACCCACTTCGACACCCGGGCGGCGGTGCTCGCCGAGTCGGTGGAGCAGGCCGTTGAGACCCTGCGCGCCCTGGCCGAAGACCAGGCGCACGAGCGTGTGGTCACCGGCACGGCCCAGCCGCGCGGGAAGACGGTCTTCGTCTATCCCGGGCAGGGCAGCCAGTGGATCGGCATGGGCCGCGACCTGCTCACCCAGTCGCCGGTGTTCGCCGAGACGATCGACGCCTGCGACACCGCTCTGAAGCCCTTCACCGGCTGGTCGGTGCGCGAGGTCCTCACCGGTGAGGGTGGCGAGCACCCGCCGCACGACCGGGTGGATGTCATCCAGCCCGCACTCTTCGCCATGGGCGTGGCCCTGTCCGCGCTGTGGCGTTCCCACGGCATCGAACCGGACGCGGTCATCGGCCACTCCCAGGGCGAAGTCGTCGCCGCAGTGGTCGCCGGCGCGCTGACCCTTGAGCAGGGCGCGCAGATCGTCGCGCAGCGTTCCCAGGCGGTCCTGGCCCGCTCAGGCCAGGGCGGCATGGCCCTCATCGAACGCCCCCAGGCCGAGGTCGAGGAGTTCATCGCCCCCTACGGCCAGGCGTTGTCGATCGCCGCCACCAACACCTCAACATCGACGGTCATCTCCGGCGAAGCCAACGCCATCGCCGAGATCGTCACCCGCCTCACCGAAGACGGCGTCTACGCCCGCAAGGTCAACGTCGACTACGCCTCCCACCACGCCCACATGGACCCCCTCCTGCCCGACCTCGCGGCAGGCTTCACCAACATCACCCCCACCACCACCCAGACCGCGTTCTACTCCACCGTCACCGGCCACATCACCGACGGCACCGAACTCGACGGCACCTACTGGTGCCGCAACCTGCGCGAGACCGTCCGCTTCGACCAGGCCCTCACCCACCTCCTGGCCGACCACCACACCACCTACATCGAGATCAGCGCCCACCCGGTGCTGTCGATGCCCCTGACCAACGCCGCCACCGAACACAACGGCATCGTGGTGGGCACCCTCGCCCGCAACCACGGCAGCCTGACCCAACTCCTGCGCAACCTCAGCCTGCTCCACGTCCAGGGCCACACCACCGACTGGACCAAAACCCTCCCCGCCCCCGCCGGACAGGCACCCCTGCCCACCTACCCCTTCCAGCACGAGCGTTTCTGGCTGGAGTCCACGAGTCGCGGCACCAACCCCGGTTCTCTGGGCCTGGACGCTTCCACCCACCCCTGGCTCGGAGCCGCCACCGCCCTCGCCAACGGCGAAGGCCACCTCCTCACCGGACGCCTCTCCCCCACCCAACACCCCTGGCTCAACGACCACACCGTCTACAACACCCCCCTCCTCCCCGGCACCGGACTCCTCGAACTGGCCTGGACCGCAGCCACCGAAACCGGAGCCACCCGCGTCGACGAACTCACCCTCGCCGAGCCCCTCGTCCTGCCCGAACCCGGCGAGACCAGCACCCACATACGACTCCAGGTCACCGTCGGCGCGGCCGAGGCGGACGGACGGCGTCCGGTCTCGGTGCACAGCCGCCGGGACACCCAGGAGGAGTGGACCTGTCACGCCACCGGCCTGCTCGGTGGCGACGGGGCCGACGCCGGGGCCGAGGCCACCGGGTCGGCGCGCGAGTTCGCCGAGCTGGCCCGCTGGCCGGTCGCCGGTGCGGAACCGCTGGACGTGGCCGCCTTCTACGAGCGGTACGCGAAGCAGGGCATCGGGTACGGCCCGGCGTTCCGGGGCGTGACCGAGCTGTGGCACCGGCCGGGCAGCGCCTTCGCGCTGGTGCGGCTGCCGGAGGGGCTCGACGGGTCCGCGTACGGCGTGCATCCGGCGCTGCTCGACGCGGCGGTCCAGACGCTCGCGGCGGCGCGGGACGGGAACGCGGCGGCCGGGTCGGAGCCGGAGCAGGTGCTGTTGCCGTTCGAGTGGAGCGGCGCCGAGCTGCATCGTGCCGGCGCCACCGAGCTGCGCGTGCGCGCCGACTGGGACCCGGACGCTGCCGAGGGCGGCGTCTGGGTGGTGGATGCCACCGGGAGTCCGCTGGCCTCAGCCCGGCTGCGCGCCAGGACGGCGACGCCGGACCAGATCCGCGCTAGCCGCCCGGTGGAGCACCTCTACCGGGTGGAGTTCCAGGCCGTGCCCCTGCCCAGCGGGGTGGAGACGCCGGCCACCTGGGTCGTCGGCGGTGGGGACCGCCTCGCGCAGGCACTCGGCGTTCAGCGCTTGGTCGATCTGGACGCGCTGGCCGCCGAGCTGGAGAGCACGGAGGTACGGCCTTCCCGCCTGGTCCTGGACGTGACCGGGAAGGTACCGGGAGACAGTGCGCAGGCGGCCCGGCAGCTGGCCGCGGACGCCATGGAGACGTTGCGGTTCGCCCTGGACGACGGGCGCCTGGAGACCACCGAACTGGTTTGGGTCACCCGTGAGTCGGTCGTGGCCGTACCGTCCGACGGCGTGCCCGACCTGGCGCAGGCCCCGCTGTGGGGCTTCCTGCGGGTCGCCCGCAACGAGCACCCCGACCGGCCGATCCGCCTGGTCGATCTGGGTGCGGAGGAATCCGACGCGGACGTGCTGGCCCGGGCGCTCGGTGTCGCGGGCGAGCCGGAGCTCGTGGTGCGGCAGGGCGTTCCGTACGTGCCTCGCCTGACCCGGGTCGGGCAGTCGGAGGGAGGCGAGGCGGCGGACACTCCGCGCTTCGACCCCGAGGGCACGGTCCTGATCACCGGCGGCACCGGCGAACTCGGCCGACAGCTCGCCACCCACCTCGTCCACGAACACGGCATCCGCCACCTGACCCTCACCTCACGCCGAGGCACCCACGCCCCCGGCACCGAGGACCTCATCACCACCCTCACCCAGGCCGGAGCCGACACCGTCGACATCCACGCCTGCGACATCACCGACCACCACCAGACCGCCACCCTCATCAACAACCTCACCCGCCCCCTCACCGGCGTCTTCCACCTCGCCGGCACCCTCGACGACGGCCTCATCACCACCCAAACCCCCCAACGCCTCCACCAGGTCCTCGCCCCCAAGATCGACGGCGCCCTCCACCTGCACGCACTGACCACCGACCACAACCTCGCCGCCTTCGTCCTCTTCTCCTCCGCAGCCGGCGTCCTCGGCGGCGCCGGACAAAGCACCTACGCAGCCGCCAACACCTTCCTCGACGCACTCGCCCAACACCGCCACACCCAAGGCCAAGTCGCCACCAGCCTCTCCTGGGGCCTGTGGCAACAAGCCGGCATCGGCATGACCGCCCACCTCGGCGACGCCGAACTCGCCCGCATGCGCCGCCAAGGCGTCACCGCCCTCACCACCCAACAAGCCCTCCACCTCCTCGACACCACCCTCACCGCCAACCACCCCCACACCATCCCGCTGAAGCTCGACCTGGGCTCGGTGCGCCGTGAGGCGGAGCGGAGCGGTGACGTGCCCGCCCTCTTCCGCGGCTTGGTGCGGGCGAGGCAGCGCCGGGCGGGTGCGGCGGCAGCGGCCCCGGGCGCGCTGCGCGACCGGCTGCTCGCGCTGTCCGAGGAGGAGCGGCACGCGTCGGTGCTGGAGGTGGTGCGGCGCGAGGTCGCCGTCGTCCTGGGCATAGCGGACGCCGCGAGTGTCGGCGCCCAGCAGGTGCTCAAGGATCTCGGCATCGACTCGGTGATGGCGGTCGAGCTGCGCCGCCGCCTGTCGGCCGAGACCGGGGTGTCGCTGCCGGCGACCCTCGCCTTCGACTACCCCACCCCCACCGCCATCGCCGGGCTCCTGCTCGACAAGCTCGCACTCGGCGGCGCCGGTTCGGGCGCCTCGGCACCGCGCCTGACGAAGAACCAGATCGACGCACTCGTGGAGCTGCTGCGCTCCGCGACGCCGGAACAGCTCACGACGCAGGGCCTCGTGGCCAGCTTCGTGGACCTGCACGCGGCGCTGTCGAAGACGGCCGCCGCCGAGCCCGGCGAACCCGAGATGGACGCCGCGGACGTCACGGACAGCAGCCAAGAAGACCTCCTCGATTTCCTGGACCGCAAGTTTGGAGTGGGCAAGTGAGCGCTACCGACGTGCAGAAGCTCGAGACCTATCTGCGACGTACGACGAACGCGCTGCTGCAGGCCGAGAACGACCTCGCCTCGGAGCGCGCCGCGAAGACGGAGCCGATCGCGGTGGTGTCGATGGCCTGCCGCCTGCCCGGCGGGATCGACACCCCCGAGGACTACTGGCGGCTGCTGGTCAGCGGATCCGACGCCATCAGCGGCCTGCCCAAGCGGTGGGACAGCCTGGGCCTGTACGACCCGGACCCCGAGGCCGCCGGCAAGTCCTACGCCCGTGAAGGCGGGTTCATCGAGGACATCGAGGGCTTCGACGCGGAGTTCTTCGGCATCTCCCCGCGTGAGGCGCAGTCGATGGACCCGCAGCAGCGGATCATCCTCGAGACCGTCTGGGAGGCCCTGGAGCGCGCCGGTGTCCGCCCCGACACGCTCTCGGAGTCCCGCACCGGCGTCTACCTCGGCACGATGAGCTCCGACTACGGCAAGCAGGCGGGCCTGGGCGATCTGGACGGGTACGTCAGCACCGGCAACGCGAGCAGTGTGGTGTCGGGCCGTGTCTCGTACACTCTGGGCCTTCAGGGTCCGGCCGTCACGGTGGACACGGCGTGCTCGTCGTCGCTGGTCGCCACCCACCTCGGTGTGACCGCCCTGCGCAGCGGCGAGTGCGACACCGCCCTGGTCGGCGGCGTCACCGTCATGTCCACCCCCGCCCTCTTCGTCGAGTTCAGCCGCCTCAAGGGCATGGCCGCCGACGGCCGCTGCAAGAGCTTCTCCGCCGACGCCGACGGCGCCGGCTGGGCCGAAGGCGCCGGCATCCTCCTCCTCAAGCGCCTCTCCGACGCCCAGCGCGACGGCGACCACATCCTCGCCGTCATCCGCGGCAGCGCCGTCAACCAGGACGGCCGCAGCCAGGGACTGACCGCCCCCAACGGCCCCTCCCAGCAGCGCGTCGTCCAGGACGCACTCACGGCAGCCCGCCTGACCCCCGACGACATCGACGCCATCGAGGCCCACGGCACCGGCACCAGCCTCGGCGACCCCATCGAGGCCGGCGCCCTCGCCGAGGTCTTCGGACCCACCCGCGCCCAGGACCACCCCCTCTACCTGGGCTCCTCCAAGTCGAACATCGGCCACGCACAAGCAGCCGCCGGCGTCGCGGGCGTCATCAAGATGATCCTCGCCCTCCAGCACGACACCCTGCCCAAGACCCTGCACGCCGACCAGCCCAGCCCCCACATCCAGTGGGACGACTCCGGCCTGGAACTGCTCCAGGAGGCCCGCCCGTGGGTGCGGGGTGAGCGGGTACGCCGCGCGGGCATCTCGTCGTTCGGTCTCAGCGGCACCAACGCACACGTGATCCTGGAGGAGGCGCCCGCCGTCGAGGCGACGGAGACCGCCGAGGCTCCTCGGCTTCCGGTGCCGATCGTGGTGTCGGGCCGGACTGAGGCCGCACTGCGGGAGCAGGCGGGACGCTGGGCGGACTGGCTGGAGCGCCAGGACGAGGTCCCGCTGGCCGATGTGGCCGTCACGGCCGCGCTGCACCGCACCCACTTCGACACCCGGGCGGCGGTGCTCGCCGAGTCGGTGGAGCAGGCCGTTGAGACCCTGCGCGCCCTGGCCGAAGACCAGGCGCACGAGCGTGTGGTCACCGGCACGGCCCAGCCGCGCGGGAAGACGGTCTTCGTCTATCCCGGGCAGGGCAGCCAGTGGATCGGCATGGGCCGCGACCTGCTCTCTCAGTCGCCGGTGTTCGCCGAGACGATCGACGCCTGCGACACCGCTCTGAAGCCCTTCACCGGCTGGTCGGTGCGCGAGGTCCTCACCGGTGAGGGTGGCGAGCACCCGCCGCACGACCGGGTGGATGTCATCCAGCCCGCACTCTTCGCCATGGGCGTGGCCCTGTCCGCGCTGTGGCGTTCCCACGGCATCGAACCGGACGCGGTCATCGGCCACTCCCAGGGCGAAGTCGTCGCCGCAGTGGTCGCCGGCGCGCTGACCCTTGAGCAGGGCGCGCAGATCGTCGCGCAGCGTTCCCAGGCGGTCCTGGCCCGCTCAGGCCAGGGCGGCATGGCCCTCATCGAACGCCCCCAGGCCGAGGTCGAGGAGTTCATCGCCCCCTACGGCCAGGCGTTGTCGATCGCCGCCACCAACACCTCAACATCGACGGTCATCTCCGGCGAAGCCAACGCCATCGCCGAGATCGTCACCCGCCTCACCGAAGACGGCGTCTACGCCCGCAAGGTCAACGTCGACTACGCCTCCCACCACGCCCACATGGACCCCCTCCTGCCCGACCTCGCGGCAGGCTTCACCAACATCACCCCCACCACCACCCAGACCGCGTTCTACTCCACCGTCACCGGCCACATCACCGACGGCACCGAACTCGACGGCACCTACTGGTGCCGCAACCTGCGCGAGACCGTCCGCTTCGACCAGGCCCTCACCCACCTCCTGGCCGACCACCACACCACCTACATCGAGATCAGCGCCCACCCGGTGCTGTCGATGCCCCTGACCAACGCCGCCACCGAACACAACGGCATCGTGGTGGGCACCCTCGCCCGCAACCACGGCAGCCTGACCCAACTCCTGCGCAACCTCAGCCTGCTCCACGTCCAGGGCCACACCACCGACTGGACCAAAACCCTCCCCGCCCCCGCCGGACAGGCACCCCTGCCCACCTACCCCTTCCAGCACGAGCGTTTCTGGACCGACCCCACCCACACCCCCCAGGACACCACCTCACTCGGACTCCACGCCTCCACCCACCCCTGGCTCGGAGCCGCCACCGCCCTCGCCAACGGCGAAGGCCACCTCCTCACCGGACGCCTCTCCCCCACCCAACACCCCTGGCTCAACGACCACACCGTCTACAACACCCCCCTCCTCCCCGGCACCGGACTCCTCGAACTGGCCTGGACCGCAGCCACCGAAACCGGAGCCACCCGCGTCGACGAACTCACCCTCGCCGAGCCCCTCGTCCTGCCCGAACCCGGCGAGACCAACACCCACATACGACTCCAGGTCACCGTCGGCGCGCCGGACGACTCGGGCCGCTGCGAGGTGGCCGTATACAGCCAGCAGGAGGACGGCCAGGAGACCTGGACGTGCCATGCCACCGGTGTTCTCGGAGGCGCTTCGGACCAGGACGGCGCTGACGCCGCCGCTTCCGGGTCGTCGTCCGCGCTCGCGCAGTGGCCGGTGTCCGGAGCGGAGCGGGTGGAACTGGACGGTCTGTACGACCGGCTGTCGGAGCAGGGCCTCGGGTACGGGCCCGCCTTCCAGGGGCTGCGGGAGCTGTGGCGCAAGGACGGCGTCGGATACGGCCTCGTCCGCCTTCCCGAGGGGGTCGCACCGGGTGAGTTCGGCGTGCACCCGGCGCTGCTCGACGCCGCCCTGCACACCCTCGCGGCGCTGCGCAGCACCGAAGAGGCCGTGATCCTGCCGTTCGAGTGGAGCGCTGCCGAGCTGCGTTCGACCGGGCCCGGCGAGCTGCGGGTGCGGGTGGAGCTGGACGACGCCCAGACGTCGGCGCGGGTTCTCGCCGCCGATCCGGCCGGGAATGTCGTGGTGTCGGGAACACTGGCGCTGCGTGAGGCGACGCGCGAGCAGATTCGCGGCAGCCGGTCCGCCCGGCATCTGTACAAGGTCGCGTTCACGCCGGCCCGTGCTCTGCGTGAGGTGCCGCACGAGGACCTGTGGGTGCTCGGCGGGTCGGGCGATCTCGCCCGCGCGCTCGGTACCGAGGCCGTAGCGGACCTGGCGGCCGCGCTCGCCGGGCTCGGTGAGGACGAGCTGCCGCCCGCGCGGATCGTGGTGGACGCCACGGGCTCCGCTCCGGGCGGCGGCGTGGTCGACGCGGAGTCCGTTCGGGATGCCGCCGCGGCTGTCCTGACGCAGGTTCAGGACGTCGTCGCGGAGCCGCGTCTTGCCGAGGCCGAGGTGGTCTGGGTGACGCGTGGCGCTGTGGGTGAGGGTGCGTACGACCTCGCGCACGCGCCCGTGTGGGGCGTGGTCCGCGCGGCCCGGGCGGAGTACGCGGAGCGTTCGGTGCGTCTGGTGGATCTGGACGCCGGTGCGGTGGACGCCGAGCTGCTGGAGCAGGCCATCGCGGTCGAGGGAGAGCCCGAGATCGCCCTGCGCGACGGCCGCATCCTCGTCGCCCGCCTGACCCGCACCGACCAACCCGACGACGCCGAAGCCCCGCGCTTCGACCCCGAGGGCACGGTCCTGATCACCGGCGGCACCGGCGAACTCGGCCGACAGCTCGCCACCCACCTCGTCCACGAACACGGCATCCGCCACCTGACCCTCACCTCACGCCGAGGCACCCACGCCCCCGGCACCGAGGACCTCATCACCACCCTCACCCAGGCCGGAGCCGACACCGTCGACATCCACGCCTGCGACATCACCGACCACCACCAGACCGCCACCCTCATCAACAACCTCACCCGCCCCCTCACCGGCGTCTTCCACCTCGCCGGCACCCTCGACGACGGCCTCATCACCACCCAAACCCCCCAACGCCTCCACCAGGTCCTCGCCCCCAAGATCGACGGCGCCCTCCACCTGCACGCACTGACCACCGACCACAACCTCGCCGCCTTCGTCCTCTTCTCCTCCGCAGCCGGCGTCCTCGGCGGCGCCGGACAAAGCACCTACGCAGCCGCCAACACCTTCCTCGACGCACTCGCCCAACACCGCCACACCCAAGGCCAAGTCGCCACCAGCCTCTCCTGGGGCCTGTGGCAACAAGCCGGCATCGGCATGACCGCCCACCTCGGCGACGCCGAACTCGCCCGCATGCGCCGCCAAGGCGTCACCGCCCTCACCACCCAACAAGCCCTCCACCTCCTCGACACCACCCTCACCACCAACCACCCCCACACCATCCCGCTGAAGCTCGAACTCACCACGTTGCAGCGGGACTTCGATCGTGACGGGGAGACGCGTCCGCTGCTCCGGTCGCTGCTGCGTGCTCCGCGCAGGCGGGCCGCCGGCGCCGTCGAGGGCGGCACGCTGCGCGATCGGCTCGCGCCGCTCTCCGACGACGAGCGGGGCAAGGAGCTGTCCACTCTCGTGTGCGGTGAGGCTGCCGTGGTGCTCGGCATCGCGGACGGTGCGGCGCTCGGGGCGGGCCAGGTGCTGAAGGACCTGGGCATCGACTCGCTGATGGCGGTCGAGCTGCGCCGCCGTCTGTCGGCCGTGACGGGGGTGTCGCTGCCGGCGACCCTCGCCTTCGACTACCCCACCCCCACCGCCATCGCCGGGCTCCTGCTCGACAAGCTCGCGCTCGGCGGCGCATCGAAGCCGGCCGCCACTCGTCGTGCGCGCCGCGGCACCGCCGAGGAGCCCATCGCGGTCGTGTCGATGGCCTGCCGCCTGCCCGGTGGCATCGACACCCCCGAGGACTACTGGCGGCTGCTGGTCAGCGGTGGCGACGCCGTCGGCTCGTTCCCGAGCCGGTGGTCCGGACTCGATCTGTACGACCCGGACCCGGAGGCGGACGGCAAGTGCTACGCCCGTGAAGGCGGGTTCCTCAACGACATCGAGGGCTTCGACGCGGAGTTCTTCGGGATCACCCCGCGTGAGGCGCAGTCGATGGACCCGCAGCAGCGGATCATCCTCGAGACCGTCTGGGAGGCCCTGGAGCGCGCCGGTGTCCGCCCCGACACGCTCTCGGAGTCCCGCACCGGCGTCTACCTCGGCACCATGGGCTCCGACTACGGGAACCTGTACAACCACGACCTGGGCGGGCTCGACGGCTACCTGAGCACCGGCAACGCGAGCAGTGTGCTGTCCGGCCGGGTGTCGTACACCCTCGGTCTTCAGGGTCCGGCCCTGACCGTGGACACGGCGTGCTCGTCGTCGCTGGTCGCCACCCACCTCGGTGTGACCGCCCTGCGCAGCGGCGAGTGCGAGACGGCGCTGGTCGGTGGTGTCACCGTCATGTCGACACCGGCGACGTTCGTCGAGTTCAGCCGTCTCAAGGGTCTGTCGGCCGACGGCCGTTGCCGGAGCTTCTCCGCCGACGCCGACGGCGCCGGCTGGGCCGAGGGCGCCGGCATCCTCCTCCTCAAGCGCCTCTCCGACGCCCAGCGCGACGGCGACCACATCCTCGCCGTCATCCGCGGCAGCGCCGTCAACCAGGACGGCCGCAGCCAGGGACTGACCGCCCCCAACGGCCCCTCCCAGCAGCGCGTCGTCCAGGACGCACTCACGGCAGCCCGCCTGACCCCCGACGACATCGACGCCATCGAGGCCCACGGCACCGGCACCAGCCTCGGCGACCCCATCGAGGCCGGCGCCCTCGCCGAGGTCTTCGGACCCACCCGCGCCCAGGACCACCCCCTCTACCTGGGCTCCTCCAAGTCGAACATCGGCCACGCACAAGCAGCCGCCGGCGTCGCGGGCGTCATCAAGATGATCCTCGCCCTCCAGCACGACACCCTGCCCAAGACCCTGCACGCCGACCAGCCCAGCCCCCACATCCAGTGGGACGACTCCGGCCTGCAACTCCTCCAGGAAGCCCGCCCCTGGGAACGCGGCGAACGACAGCGCCGAGCCGGCATCTCCTCCTTCGGCCTCAGCGGCACCAACGCACACCTCATCCTCGAAGAAGCACCCGCCGTCGAGGCGGTCACGTCGGACGGCACGGACACACCGCAGGTCCCGGTGCCCGTGCTCCTTTCGGGCCGCAACGAGGCCGCACTGCGGGAGCAGGCGGGGCGCTGGGCGGACTGGCTGGAGCGCCACGACGAGGTCCCGCTGGCCGATGTGGCCGTCACGGCCGCGCTGCACCGCACCCACTTCGACACCCGGGCCGCCGTCCTCGCCTCGTCGGCCGACGAGGCCGTGGCCGGACTGCGGGCGCTGGGTGGCGGTGCCTCGCACGCCGCTGTCGTCCGGGGCGAGGTGACCGGTGACGCCGGACTCGGCGTCCTGTTCACCGGGCAGGGCAGCCAGTACGGCGGTATGGGGCGGCAGTTGTACGACGCCTTCCCCGCCTACCGTGCCGCGTTCGACGCGGTGTGCGCGGCCGTCGACCCGCATCTGGGGAGGTCCCTGGGCGAGCTGGTGTTCTCCGGCGGTGACGACGGTGACGGCACCGGCGCGCTGATCCACGAGACCCGCTTCACCCAGCCCGCGCTGTTCGCGCTGGAGGTCGCTCTCTACCGGCTGTGGGAGTCGTGGGGCGTCACCGCGACGACCGTCGCGGGGCACTCCGTCGGCGAGTTCGCCGCGGCCCATGTCGCGGGGGTGCTGAGCCTTCAGGACGCGGCTCGGCTGGTCGTCGCCCGCGGGCGTCTCATGCAGTCCTGCCGCACCGACGGTGCGATGGTCTCCGTCGAAGCCGGCGAGGCCGAGGTGCTCGACGCGATCGGCGACCGTGCGGGCGTCGGCATCGCCGCCCTCAACACCCCGACGCAGACCGTCGTCAGCGGCGACGCCGACGCCGTCACCGCCCTCGCCGAGCACTTCGCCGGCCAGGGGCTGCGCACCCACCGGCTGACTGTCTCGCACGCCTTCCACAGCACCCACATGGACGCGATGCTCGACGAGTACGCCGCCGTGGCCGCCGACTGCGACTACCGGGCGCCCGCGATCCCGCTGGTGGACACGCGCACCGGCGTCTGGCACCCGGCCGGCACCGCCGAGGGCGAGGGGATCCGCTCGCCGGAGCACTGGGTGCGCCAGGTCCGTGAGGCGGTCCGGTTCACCGATGCCCTCGGCACGCTCGCGGAGCACGGCGTCCGGCGCTTCCTCGAGTGCGGCCCGGCTCCCGCGCTCACGCACATGGGCACGCAGACGCTGAGCGCCGGTCACTTCACGCCGAGCATGCGCAACGCGGCCAAGGCGGGCGAGGGCACGGCGGACGAGCCCCGTACGCTGCTGGCCGCGCTCGCCCGGCTGCACACGGCGGGCCACCGCGTGGACTGGTCCCGCACCCCGCTGCCCGCCTCGGGCGGTCCCGTCGAGCTGCCGACGTACGCCTTCCAGCGCACGCGCTACTGGAAGGAGCCGGCGTCGCGCACGGATGTGCGCGGTTCGGGTCTGGGGCAGGGCAGCCACCCCTGGCTGCCCGCGACGGCGGTGCTGGCGGGCGGCGACGGACATCTGCTGTACGGTGCCGTCTCCGCGGCCGAGTACCCCTGGCTGGCCGACCACGCCGTGTTCGACTCCGTGCTGCTGCCCGGCACCGGTCTGCTGGACCTGGCCTGGGCGGCCGCGCACACCGTGGGCGCCGCACGCGTCGCGCACCTCACGCTCGCCCGGCCCCTGGTCCTCGACGGATCCGCACGGACGCGGCTCCAGGTGCGCGTCGGCGAGCCGGCGGAGGAGGGACGGCGCACGATCGCCGTCTACAGCCAGCCCGAGGACGCCGTGGACCAGCAGGTGTGGACCCTGCACGCCGAGGGAGAGCTGGACGACGTCCGGGTTCCGAGCGGCGAGGCGTTCGCCGAGCTGAGCGCCTGGCCTGTACCCGGTGCGGACGGCGTGGAGCTGGACGGCTTCTACGACGGGATGGCGGCGAAGGGCGTCGGATACGGGCCGGCCTTCCGCGGCCTGACCGAGCTGTCCCGCCGGGACGGCGTCGCCTACGGGCGCATCGTGCTGCCGGACGGTGACACCGCCGGCACGAACGGGTTCGGGGTGCACCCGGCGCTGTTCGACGCGGCCCTGCACACCCTCGCGGGCACCACCCCGGGCGGCGAGCAGGACACCGACGGCGACTCGGTGCTGCTCCCGTTCGCCTGGACGGACGTCACGCTGTACGCGACGGGCGCCACCGAGCTGCGCGTGCGTGTCGAGCTGGAGCCGTCCGGCGAGGGCGAGGGCGGCGAGCCCCGCGCGTCGGTGCTCCTCGCCGACGGCACCGGCCGGCCGGTGGCATCGGCGAGCGGCCTGCGGTTGCAGCGTGCGAGCGCCGAGCAGCTGCGGGCCGGCGGGCGCGACACCGACCATCTGTACCGGGTGGAGTTCCAGCCGGTGGAGGCGGAGGCGCTGCCCGCGTCCGGCGCCGACGGTACGGCGGGCACGCTGGTCCTCGGCGACGGGAACGGGTTCGTCGCACGGTCCTTGGACGCCCCGGCCTTCGCGGACCTCGACGGGCTCCTCGCCTCTGACCCGGCGCCCCGGCGCATCGTGGTCGACCGCACACCGCGGCCGTCCGGCACCGCCGGTCCGTCCGCGGCCGAGCGGGCACACGCCACCGCGACCGGTGAACTCGCTCTGGTTCAGCGGTTGCTGGCGTCACCGACGCTGGTCGACACCGAGGTCGTGTGGGTGACCGGCGACGCGGTCAGCACCCGCCCCGACGACACGGTCGCCGCACTCGGCACCGCTCCGCTGTGGGGTCTGGTCCGCTCGCTGCGGGCGGAGAGCCCGGAGCGGACGTGGCGTCTGGTCGACGTCGACGCGGACGCCGCGGTCCCGGACCTGTTCGCGGCGGCCCTGTCCGTCACCGGCGAACCGGAACTGGCGCTGCGGGGCGAGATGGTGTTCGTCTCGCGTCTGGCACGGGCCGGTTCCGGCAGCACGGTGCGGGTGCCGGACACCGGGGCGTGGGCCCTGGACGTGCGGGAGAAGGGCAGGCTCGACACGTTCGAGGCCGTGCCCCTGGACACGGCTGAACCGCTCGGCCCCGGCGAGGTCCGGGTCCAGGTGCGCGCGGCCGGACTGAACTTCCGTGACGTGCTCAACGCCCTCGACATGGTGCACGCCCCGAAGTTCGGCCTGGAATGTGCCGGAGTCGTGCTGGAGGTGGGTGCTGAGGTGAGGCATCTGCGGGCCGGTGACCGGGTGATGGGCCTGGCCGTGGGCTCCTTCGGCACCGAGGTCCGCGCCGACGCCCGGGTCATGACCCCCATCCCCGACCACCTCTCCTACGCCGAAGCGGCAACCGTCCCCCTCACCTTCCTCACCGCCTACCACGGCCTGGTCGACCTCGGCAGACTCCAGGCCGGCGAGAAGATCCTCATCCACGCCGCCGCCGGCGGCGTCGGCATGGCCGCCGTCCAGCTCGCCCGGCACTTCCGCGCCGAGGTCTACGGCACCGCCAGCACCGCCAAATGGCCCGCCCTGCGCGCCATGGGCCTCGCCGACGACCACATCGCCTCCTCCCGCGACACCACCTACGCCGACACCTGGAACGACGTGCCCTTCGACGTCGTCCTCAACTCCCTCGCACGCGAATTCGTCGACACCACCCTGACGATGCTGACCGACGGCGGCCGCTTCCTGGAGATGGGCAAGACCGACATCCGCGACCCCGACCAGGTCACCACCGACCACCCCGGCGTGCGCTACCAGGCCTTCGACCTCATGGACAGCGGCGCCGACCGCATCCAGGAGATGCTCCAGGAAATCACCGCACTCCTGGCCGACGGCACGATCCGTCCGCTGCCCCTGCACGCCTACGACGTCCGCGAGGCGCCCAGCGCGTTCCGGTTCATGGCGCAGGGCCGGCACACCGGCAAGCTGGTCCTCACCCTGCCCCGCCCGCTGGACCCCGAGGGCACCGCCCTCATCACCGGCGGCACCGGCGCACTCGGCCAGGCCCTCGCCGAACACCTCATCCGCACCCACGGCATACGCCACCTCGTCCTCACCTCCCGCCGCGGCCCCGACACCCCCGGCGCCGACACCCTCACCACCCACCTCACCACCGCAGGCGCCACCACCGTGCGCATCGTCGCCTGCGACGTCAGCCGCCGCGACGACGTCGCCGCCGCCGTCTCCACGGTGGCCGCGGACCACCCGCTGACCGCGGTGGTGCACCTGGCCGCCGTTCTCGACGACGGCATCGCGCGCAACCAGGACGCGGACCGGATGGCCGCGGTCCTCGCGCCGAAGGTCGACGGGGCGGTGCATCTGCACGAGCTGACCGCCGGTCAGGATCTGGCCGTCTTCGCACTGTTCTCGTCGGTGGCGGGCACGTTCGGGTCCCCCGGGCAGGTCAACTACGCGGCCGCGAACGCCTTCCTGGACGCCTTCGCCGCCTACCGCCGCACCCGCGGGCTGCCGGGGCTCAGCCTCGCCTGGGGGCTGTGGGACCAGGGCGGAGCGGGCATGACCGCGCACCTCGGCGAGGCCGAACTGGCCCGGATGCGCCGCGGAGGGGCCCGGGCCCTTGGTGTCGACGAGGGGCTCGCGCTGTTCGACGCCGCCCTGCGCCGGCCCGAGGCGCATCTGGCGCCGGTCAGGCTGGACCTGGCTGCGCTGGCGCAGCAGGAGGACGTGGCACCGCTGCTGCGTTCCCTGGTGCGGCCGCGGCTGCGGCAGGCAGCGGCCACCGCGCCGCAGGGTTCGGACTTCCTCGACCGGCTCGCCGCCCTGGGCGAGGCGGAGCGGTTCGAGACGCTCACCGAGTTCGTCCGCGGTGAGGTGGCGGCGGCCGTCGGTCTGCCTGGCGCGCACGCGGTGGCCGCGGAGAAGCCGTTGCAGGGTCTGGGCCTGGACTCGCTGATGTCCGTCGACCTGAAGAACCGCATCGCCGCCCAGACCGGTGCCGAGCTGCCCAGCACGCTGGCGTTCGACTACCCGACACCGCGGGCGATCGCGGAGTTCCTCCTCGGCAGGCTGCGGCTCGGCAGCGCGGCACAGGACGGCCCGCCGCAGGACCCCATGGCCGCCGCGCAGTGGGCCATCGGCAAGGCCGGCGCCACGCTGCTGCGGGAGAGCGGACTGCTCGCGCAGCTGCTCGACCTGGCCCAGGGCATGGACCTGCCGAAGCAGCGCGGTGCGAGCGATGCCCTCCGGGCGGCCGAGTCGCTCAGCGACTCGGACATCGACCGGGCCCTGGACCTCGTGCTCGGCGACTTCGCCGCCTGACCGCTACTGATGATCACGAAAGGAAGACAGTGATGAGTGCCCGGACCGTGGTGATGGGTGGAGGGATCTCAGGTCTGTCCGTGGCGCTGCTGCTGGCGCGACGGGGCTTCGAGGTGACCGTGCTGGAGCGCGACCAGGCCCCGCCCGGAGACCTGGCCGCCATCGGCGACTGGCACCGCCCCGGTGCCCCGCAGACCCGCCAACTGCACACCTTCCTGGGGCTGTTCCGGCAGCACCTGCTCACGCATCTGCCCGATGTGTACGAGGATCTGCTGGCCAACGGCGCCGAGGAGGTCAGCATCGCCACGCCCGCCGGCACCACCCCGCCCGGTGCCGAGGACCTCGCGGTCCTGGCGGCGCGGCGCCCCACCATGGAGTGGGCGCTGGAACGCGCCCTGCGCCGGGAGCCGGGCGTCGAGATCCACTACGGGACGTCGGTGCGCCGGGCCGAGGTGAGGGACGGCCGGATCAGCGGCGTACGGGTGCGCGGCGGCGTCGTCGACGCGGACGTGCTCATCGACGCGGCGGGCCGACGCTCGCCGCTGCGTGAGGACTTCACCGTCCTGGAGGGGGAGGAGGACTGCGGGGTCGTGTACAACACGCGGTTCTACCGGCTGCGCGACGGGGTGCAGCGGCCGCCGCTCAAACGCGGCGTGACGACGATGGTCGCCGGCGACGGATTCGGCGCCGGGCTCTTCTACCACGACAACCGCACGTTCGCGATCGGCATCGGCCGCCTCCCCGACGACAACGACCTCAAGGCGCTGCGTGAGGCGGAGGCCTTCGACCAGGTCACCGCGCTCTTCCCGGAGTTCGAGCCGTGGCTGCGTCCCGACGTCGGCGAAGTGCTGACCGAGGTCGTCCCCATGGCCGGGCTGCGCAACACCCTGCGCGGCCTGGCGCCCGACGCCCCCGTGGGCTACGGCGTCGTGGGCGACGCGCTGTGCACGACCGATCCGGCCTTCGGGCGTGGTGCGTCGGTGGCGATGCACCAGGCCGTGCTGCTCGCCGAGGCGTTCGCCGGGGAGCCGGGCTCTCTGCCCGGGCTCGTCCGGGACGTGACCGCGCAGGCCCAGGCGTGGGTGCGGCCCTGGTTCGACGACTCGGTCCAGGCCGACATCGCCCGCACCCGGCTCTGGCAGGCCGCGGTGGATGGGCACCGTCTGCCGCAGGGTGCGGCGATGCCGCCGGTGAGCCTGTTCAGCCTCATGGAGGCCGGGGAACACGACGGGCATCTGTGGCAGGCGGCGCAGCGCGTGGCCGGCCTGCTGGCCCCCCTCGACAGCCTGGACACCCCCGAGAACCGGCGGCGCCTGCAGGAGGTGTGGGCGTCGGGCTGGCGTCCGCAGGCCCTCTCCGGGCCGGGCCGGTCCGACCTCGTCGAGGTGCTGGCCGCGTCCTCCCGCTGAACGCCGCGTCCTCCGGCTGGACCCGAAGGCGTACGCACGCCGGACCGAAGGCATACGCAAGAACACGCACCCGTAGGAACGAAGGATCCCGGATGAAGATCATTGCCGATGCCGGTCGTTGCATCGGAGCCGGCCAGTGCGTCATGGCCGCCGAGTCCGTCTTCGACCAGGACCCCGCCACCGGCGAAGTCGTGCTGCTGGTGGCGAGGGTTCCGGCCGACGAGGTGGACGCGGTCCTCGACGCGGTGTCGACCTGCCCCACCGGCGCTCTGGCCACGGCGCAGGACTGAGCGCGCCGCGACGTCCCCTCGCACGGCTCCGAGGCCGGCCACCCCCACGTGGCCGGCCCGCGGCGACGGCCGCGGAGCCCACGATCTACCCCTCCCCCCCCACGATCGGAGAACGTATGACGACCGAGACCACACGGGAGTCCCACCCCGTCCGGGACGCGGCGAACGAGCCGCGGCCCATCCCGTTGACCCGGTCTTGTCCTTTCACACCCCCCGCCGAGCTCACCGCCCTGCGTGAGCGTGCACCCCTCAGCCGGATCGCGAACCCGGACGGCACGACCGGCTGGCTCGTCACCGACCACGCGTTGGCCCGGAAGGTGCTCAGCGATCCCCGTTTCAGCGCCCGTCAGGAGCTGATGAGTTCACCGCTGACGGACCGCAGGGCCGAACCGGCGATGCCGGGCGGCTTCCTGTTCATGGACCCCCCGGAGCACACCCGGTACCGCAAACTGCTCACCGGCCGGTTCACCGTGCGCCGTATGAGGCGGCTGGAGACACGGGTCGAGGAGGTCACCGGCGGGCAGCTGGCCCTGCTGCGTGCCCAGGGGCCGGGCGCGGACCTGGTCGAGCACTTCGCGCTGCCGATCCCGTCGCTGATGATCTGTGAGCTGCTCGGAGTGCCGTACGAGGACCACGAGTTCTTCCAGTCCAGGGCCGTGGCCATCTTCCGGCTGGTGCAGGACCCCGAGGAGGCCTCGGCGGCGTACGCGGCGTTGCGGACGTACCTGCTCGACCTCGTGCGGCGGCGCCGTGAAGAGCCGGCCGACGACATCCTGAGCGAGCTGGTGACGGACGGCGCTCTCACGGACGACGAGCTCATCGGCATGGCCCTGCTGCTGCTCCTGACCGGGCACGAGACCACCGCGAACATGCTCGCCATGGGCACGTTCGCGCTGCTGGCCCACCCCGGTCAGCTGGCGCTGCTGCGCGAGGACCCGTCGCTGATCGACGGTGCGGTGGAGGAGTTGCTGCGCTACCTGAGCATCATGCACGTGGGCCTGCCGCGGGCCGCGATGGAGGACGTCGAGCTGGCCGGCCGTGTGATCGGCGAGGGCGAGACCGTCACGGTGTCCGTGCCGGCGGCCAACCGGGACCCGGAGAAGTTCGGCCCGTCGGAGGACCTGGACATCACCCGACCGGCCACCGGGCACGTGGCCTTCGGGCACGGCATCCACCAGTGCCTGGGGCAGCAGCTGGCGCGTATCGAGATGCGGATCGGCCTCAACGGGCTGCTACGCGAGTTCCCCGGCCTGCGACTGGACGTCCCGGTCTCCGAGGTGCCGGTGCGCAGCGACATGGGTGTCTACGGCGTGCACCGGCTGCCGGTCACCTGGTGACCTCCCCCTGAGCCCCCGCCGGTGTGCTCTCCCCCGTTCCGCGGGCCTCCGGGCCCGTGGAACGGGGGTCCGGACGGGAGTTGGCCGAGGGGTGGCCTATTCGGCGCTCTTCGCGTGCTCGGCGTTCTTCGCGATCAGGGCGGTCAGTTCCTGGAGGGAGTACTCACGACGGCGGGGCCGGCCGTAGCGGGTGAGCTTGCCGCGGGTGGCCCACTGCCGGATGGTGGCCTCGGAGACTCCCGCGGCGAGGGCGGCGAGCTGGGTGGGGACCGTGCGCGTGCCGGCCTTCTTGACGGCGGTCATGGGGGGGCCTTCCGTGAGTGCGTGAGGTCGGAGCTGAGCGGGGCGCGGACCGGCCGGGCTCACGCGCGGCCGCTCAGCAGCAGCCAGCGGTCCGGCGGCAGCACATGCCCGGCCCCGCAACGCACCACGTGTGTCGAATCGGCGCCCCGCGACGTGCGGACGCGTTCCTCGCAGTCGGTGACCGGGCAGGAGCCGAGCTCCTGCGGGACGGCCGGCCTGGGGGCGAGCGCCGAGCGCGCCACGTTGGTGACCCTGCGGACCTCGGCCGCGCACTCACCTGCGGCCGGGTGGGCGGCGAGCCAGTCGAGATGGCGGGTAAGGAAGGCCGCGAGCGTACCGACCTCGCGCCTGGACGGCCCGGTCACCCCCCGCTCCGCGACGATGGCGCCGGCCCACGAGGCGAGCACCGGAACCATGTCACCGCGGGCCTGGAGAGCCGCTTCGTTGAGCCGGATGCCCTGCCGGGCACGGCCCGAGCTGACCCGCTCGGTGATTCCGGTCCGCGCTGGTGAGAGCGCTTCCTCACAACCGTCGTACAGGCCCGGAAGACTGACGAGGTCCTCCTTCAGCCGGGCACGGCACACCAGGCAGAGCCGCTGCCCCGAGGCGGCCGTCCGAGGCTGGGGCTTGCCCGACTGCCGGTCGTGACGGCAATGGACTGCTTCGCACAGTGACTGAATGGCCATCCGTTCTCTGCTTCCCTCCCCGTTCCTGCCGGAGACCGGCAGGGGCTGACAGACTCGGCCAGTATTGCGAAGCGTCCTAAAACCCGGCTCGAACTCGTGTCCAGCCCCAGGTCAGCTCTCGACCAGGACCTCCATGTACGGCGGGAACTCGGGAACGCGGGCGAGGTCGTGCTCGAGCACGGAGATCTCGCCGTTCGTGGTGATCTCCCGGAACCCGGCGAACTTGTAGGTGACGTACATGCTCCGGTTGCGGTTCGTCGGTACGAACTCCGCGCGCAGCCGTACCCCGGCCGCGGCCGCTTCCCGGATGAGATGGGCGAGCAGCACCGATCCGACGCCACGGGACATCACCCGGCAGGACATCAGCAGGAGCTTGACGGTCCACGCGTCCTCGCCGCGCTCGACGAGCGCCAGCCCGATCTTGCCGTACGTTCCGTACCTGTCCTCCAGGCCGGCGACCAGCAGATCGTGGCCGGGCGACTGGCGGAACGCGTCCAGCTCCTCGTACGAGTAGGTGTAGCCGGTCGCGTTGAGCTGGTTGGTGCGGACGGTCAGTTCCTCGGCGCGCTGCAGGTCGCGTTCCTGGGCCGGGGCGATGGTGAAGCGCATGTTCAGGGAGGCGAGGAACTCCTCGGCCGTGCCGTCGTGGCCGGCCTCGGCCTGGTTGCGCTCGGCGTCGGCCCGGTACAGGTGACGGCGCTCCCGGGAGTCCGCGGTGACGAACCTCGGGTGCATCTCGGGCAGGCTGGGGATGCGTTCGGCGTCGAGGGCGTCGATGCACAGCACCTGCGGGTGCGTGAAGCGGACCTCGTCGCGCTCGAAGGGCTGGTCGTCGACGAAGGCCAGCGTGTCGATGCCGATGTTGATCGCCTCGGCGACCGCCTTCACGGAGTCCGACTTGTTGCCCCAGTTGATCTGCGGGTACAGGAAGTACTCGGCGATGCCCAGCTCCTCCAGCTTGGCCATGGCCGCGTCGTGGTCGTTGCGACTCGCGACGGAGTGGAGGATGCCCCGCTCGTCGAGGGTCTTGAGGACGTCCACGACACCGGGTCGCAGCTTCACGTCCCCGTCCTCGAGGAGCACCCCGTCCCAGACGGTGTTGTCGAGGTCCCACACCACACATTTGACGGTCGTCATCGTCCCTCACTCCTGGGGGTCGCACCGGCCTGCCTCCTGCGGACGAGGGCGCGCTCCTGGAACGCGTACTCGGCGAGGCCGATCTGATGGATCTGAGAGCTTCCCTCGATGATCTCCATGACTCTGGAGTCGCCGAGATAGCGCTGCACCGGGTAGCCGGCGCTGCAGCCGTTGGCGCCGTGGATCTGCACGGCGTCGGCCGCGGCCCGGCTCGCGGCGGTCGAGGCGAAGTACTTCGCCATGGATGTCTGGGCCAGCGCGCCGGGATCGCCCTCGTCGCGCAGCCGGCCCGCCTCAAGGCAGAGCAGCCGCGCCGCCCGGGCGTCGGTGTACATGCCGCTGATCATCTGCCGTACGAGCTGGTGGTCCTTGATGGGCGTGCCGAAGGTCTCCCGGCTGCCCGCGTAGTCGACGCTGGCCTCCAGGCAGGCGTCGACGATGCCGACGCAGCCCCAGCCGACGGTGTAGCGGCCCAGGTCGAGCGCCGTACCGACGACGTGGGAGAGGCCGAGGCCGGGCCGGGCGAGCACCTGGCCGGCCGGGATGCGGCAGCCGTCGAAGTGGACGTCCGCCGTCATCGAGGCGCGGATGCCGATCAGGTCCTCGATCAGCTCGGTGCGCACTCCGGCGGTGGCGCGCTCCACCAGCACCGCCGTGGGTCCTTCGGGGGAACGGCCCAGGACGAGGAAGACGTCGGCGGTCTCGCCGTACGTCGTCCACGTCTTGTGGCCCTCGAGCAGCCAGGAGTCTCCGTCCGGGGTGAGCCGGGTGACGACGCCGGCGGCGTCGCTGCCGGCGCCCGGCTCGGACACGGCGAGCGCGCCAATGCTCTTGCCGCGGGCGAGACGGGGCAGCCAGGTCTCCTTGAGTTCGCGGCTTCCCCACCGTGCGACGGCGTGCGCCACCATCGTGTGAACGGTGAGCAGGCTGCGCAGCGACGAGCAGGCACGCCCCAGTTCACCGGCGAGCAGCCCGAGCGTCACCGCGTCGCATCCGCCCCCGCCGTACTGGGCCGCGACCGGCAGACCGAGCAGTCCCTCGGCCGCCAGCAGTTCGACGGTCTGGGGCGGAGTGCGCTGAGCGCGATGGTTTGCGTCGGCATGCGGAACGATGTGGCGGTCGGCGAAGGCCCGGAACTCCTTCTGGGCCTGGGCCTGCTCCGCCGTGAGCGTGCTGGTCATCGCTGTGGCGTCCCCTCGTGGGTCAGGACGCCACGGAGGCGGAGAGCTTACGGGTGACGAACGCGTCGAGAGCTCCGACGGAACGGAAGTTGTCGAGCTCCAGGTCGTCGTTGTCGATGGTGAGGCCGAACTCGTGCTCCACGAAGGAGACGAGCTGGATGGCGAACATCGAGCTGACGAAGCCGAGCTGGAAGATGTCGTCGTCGTCCTTGAGGTCCTGCACCGGGAAGAAGCGGGACAGGTACTCCCCGATCTTCGCCTTGTTGTCCATGCTCATGTCGTGTTCCGTCCTGTTCGTGTGCGGCCTGGCAGTGGGTGTGCGCCTCGGCCGGGTCAGCGGTAGTTGAAGAAGCCCTCGCCGCTCTTGCGCCCCAGCAGGCCGGCGGCGACCATCTTCTTCAGCAGCGGGGCCGGCCGGTACTTGCTGTCGTTGAAGCTCTCGTAGAGCACCTCGACGGACTTCAGGATGGTGTCGAGACCGATCAGGTCCGCCGTCTCCAGCGGCCCCATCTTGTGGTCGAAGCACGTCTTGAAGATGCGGTCGACGTCGGCGGGCGAGGCCACCCCGTCCTGCACCAGGAAGACGGCCTCGTTGATGGTGAGCATCAGGACGCGGTTGGAGACGAATCCCGGCACGTCCTCGACGACGATGCACTCCTTGCCCATCTCGGCGAGGAACCTGCGGGCGGTGTCGATGGTCTCCGGGGTGGTGTGGTGGCCGCGGATGACCTCCACCATCGGCTTCATCGGCACCGGGTTCATGAAGTGCATGCCGACGATGTTCTGCGGGCGGTTGGTGACCGAGCCGACGCGGGTGATGGAGATCGCCGAGGTGTTCACGGCGAACCGCACCTCGGGGCGGCAGATGCGGTCCAGCCGCTCGTAGACCTTCTCCTTGATGCTCCAGTCCTCGGTGACGTTCTCGACGACGAAATCGGCCTTGGCCAGCAGCTCGTAGTCGGTGGTGAACTCGATCTTCTCGATCACCGCCGCCGGGTCGACGGCCGCGGCGCGGTTGAAGAGGGCGAAGGCGCGCAGGCTGGTGCGCAGTTCGCTTCTCGCGTTGTCGAGCACCTCCTCCGAGACGTCGACCAGGATCACCTGGTGCCCGGTCTGCGCGAGGTTCTGTGCCACACCGACGCCCATGACGCCGGCGCCGACGACTCCTACCGTGGTGAATTCCATGACTCGTCCGGCTCCGTCACTGTGCGCCGCGTACGGCGAAGATGTTGTAGATGTCCGTCCCGACGTACAGCTCGTCCTGCTCGGCCGTGACGGTGAAGCCCCGGTCCTCCAGCAGCTTCGCGAGCCGTTCGACCGCGCCGTCGGCGTCGTGCGCCTCGAGGACCATTTGCTGGATCTTCGGCCAGTCCTCGTCGGCGATGCCGTCGATGACCTGCCGCTCGCTCTTCTGCACGTCGATCTTGATGAGGTCGATCCGCTCGATTCCCTGCTCGCGGATGACAGCGCTCAGCGGACGCAGCCGGGCCGTGTACTCGATGGCCTCGAAGCGGACGTCCATCAGCTCCTCGGCGTAGGCGGCGAGCCGGCGGGCCTCCGCGTCCGTGTTCCGCTGGTTGGCGATGATCGTGCGCAGATTGTGCTTCTCCTCCTCCTCGTCCGGGTGGAACGAGGACATCCCGGAACTACGGGGGTAGAAGGTGAAGCTCGCTTCGGTCTCGGCGTCGGAGATGCCGATGTTGAACAGCTTCGCGTCCACACCGTGCTCCGCGACGTTCCTGCTCAGCAGTTCGAACAGCGGCGGGGCCGGCTCGAAGGTGAAGACCCGCACGTTCTGCGCCTCGTAGTGCGCGAACAGGGTGAACAGGCCGATGTTGCCGCCGACGTCCACGACGGTGTCGCCGCTGCGCAGCGAGATGCCGTTCTTGGCGTAGACGCGGTGGTCGAAGATGTCCTCGTAGAAGTGACGGGTCTCCGACTCGTTCTGGTGGTGGACCGTCAGGCCGTTGGGCAGCCGGAAGCGGGCCTGGCAGCTGCCGGTGTGCGAGGAGCCCGCCTTCTCCCCCGCCGTCTCCGGGTCGCCGCCGCCGCGCAGTACGTCGATGGCCGCGGCCATACGCGTGAGGGTGGCGAACTCGTACACCTGGCGCAGCGTCAGCTCGACGTCGAAGGCCCGGCTGATGCGCAGCATCAGCCGCGTGGCGAGCAGGGAGTTGCCGCCCAGTTCGAAGAAGCTGACATCGCGCGGGAGGTCGTCATTCTTCAGGATCCTGGCCCACACGGCCAGCAGCGCGGTCTCCGTCTCGGTCGCCTCCGGTGCGCCGTCCGCGTCCGTTGCGTCCGTCTGTGCCACGGGGGTCTGCTCGGTGGTGGCCAGGTCGCCGCAGGGCAGGTCGTGCCAGGCAGCGTCGGCGTCCGCGAGCCACAGCCGGCCCAGGGCCTTCAGAGCGACGGCCGTGTCGGCGTGCGGCTCCAGGGAGTGGCGCATGGAAGCGACGATGGCGCCGGTGTCGCCGCCTCGGACCACGGTCGCCAGGCTGCTCAGCGTCTGGCCCGGTCCGGACTCCAGCAGCAGGCGCTCCTGGCCGAGGTGGCGCAGGCCGTCGGCGAAGCGGACCGGGCTGAGCAGGTGGCGGGCCCAGTACGCCGGGTCGGTGGCCTGCTCGTCGGTGATGGGCCGGCCGGTGACGTTCGAGATGTAGGGGATGCGGGGCGGGTTGAGCGTCAGACCACGGGCGATGTCGGTGACCCGGTCGGCGATCGGCTCCATCATCGACGAGTGGAACGCGTGCGTGGTCGTCACCCTGCGGGTGATCACGCCGCGGCCGGCGAGCGTCCGCTCCAGCTCGAGGATGTCGGCCACCGGGCCGCCCACCACGCAGAACTCGGGGCCGTTGACGGCGGACAGCGAGATGTTCCCACCTGTCAGCGGCCGCACCTGCCCCTCCGGCAGCATCACGGCGAGCATCGTGCCCTCGGGCAGCTCGTCGATGAGCGCGGCCCGACGGGCCACCAGGACCAGCGCGTCCTCCAGCGAGAGGACGCCGGCGAGGGTGGCCGCGACGTACTCGCCGAGGCTGTAGCCGATCATCGCGGTCGGCCTGACCCCCCACGACTCCCACAGGGCGGCCAGGGCGTACTCGATCACGAAGAGCGCGGGCTGGGCCACGCGCGTGGTGTTGAGGCGCCGCTCCTCGGTGCTCTGCTCACGCGTGTCGCGGCCCAGCATGCGGCGCAGGTCCATGGCGAGGTCGTTGCCCGTCGCGGTCGGCTCGGGACGTCCGGCGGCGGTGAAGATCACGTCGCGGATGTCCAGGCCGAGCTCCGCGGTGAGCGCCTCGGCGCAGCGGTCGACGGTGGTCTTGAACACGGGGAAGTCGCGGTACAGGTCGCGCCCCATGTCGAGGTAGTGGTCGCCCAGGCCGGGGAACATGAAGGCCACCGCTGCGCCGCTGTCCGCGGTCTGGGCCGACCCCAGTTCCACCGCGCCGTCGGGGCCCGAGAGGACCGCCGCGCGGTGCCCCCCGGTCCGGCCGCCGACGCGTACCACGCCGACCGGTTCGGCTGACGCGACGGCGCCGCCTGCCCGGGTGCGCAGCGCGGCGAGGCCGGCGTCCAGCAATGCACCGTTCGCGGCTTCGGCAAGCGCCAGATGCCACCGGTGCTGCGCGGCGGCCGGTGTGGCCGCCGCGCGCTCTTCTTCGGCTGTGATCGTGTAGGGGCTCATGCCTCTCCTTGGAGATGACGGCCGGCCGGAAGGTGTGAGCGCGCCCACTGCCGCCCCGTTCCCTCCGAGGTGTCCGCTGTCATCCCGACCTTGGCGGCACCGACTTGAGCGAGACCGGAGCAGCAGTCGGGCGCACGGTCGGCCGCGGTGCGGCAGGCCCGGCCGAGCAGGACGGGAAGATCCGGGCCGCCCGCGAAGTAGTGGTCACCCGGCACGGTGTGCAGCGTGACGGGGCCGGCGGTCCACTCCCGCCAGCCCGCCATGTCGCCGGGACGGCCCAGGCGATCGCGATCACCGGAGACCGCCAGCAGCGGCACGTCCGGCAGCCCGCCCGGGGCCGGTTCCCGGGCGGCGACGCGCAGCCGGTGCCCTAGGGCCAGGTCGTCGCGCAGCACCGGCAGGACGGTGCGGTACCAGAACCCGCCGGGTGCCGCCCTGTCCGGTACGGCGCCCATCTCGGTCAGTAGGCCGACCAGTTCGTCCGTCGGTGCCGCCCAGGCGTCGGACAACGGCGAGGGCACGGTGGGCGGAGGGCAGGCCCCGACTGCGAGCAGCGCCGGCCCGGGCAGGCCGGCGTCGTGCAGCGCGCGCGTCACCGTGCAGGCGACCATCGCGCCCAGGCTGTGTCCGTACAGCGCGAACGGCTGCGAACGCGGTGCCGCGGCGAAGTGGCCCATCAGATCGGCGAGGAGAGCCTCGCGCCCGGTGACGGCCGGCTCGCCGACGCGGCTGCCCCGGCCGGGCAGCGGCAGCGGTACGACCTCGACGCCCGGGCCGACCCGGCCGGCCCAGCCGTCGAACGAGGAGGTGCCCGCGCCGGCATGGGCGAAGCAGTACAGGCGCACCGGCCGGGTGCCGCACTGTCCTTCCGTCATGTGCCGAGGCCTGCCGCCTTGCGCAGCGCGTCCACGCGGTCGGTGCGCTCCCAGGTGAAGTCGGGCAGCTCCCGGCCGAAGTGGCCGTAGGCGGCGGTCTGGGCGTAGATCGGGCGGAGCAGGTCCAGGTCGCGGATGATGGCGGCCGGGCGGAGGTCGAACACCTCGTCGATCGCCCGCTCGATCAGCTCGGTGTCGACCTTGGCGGTGCCGAAGGTCTCCACGAACAGACCGACCGGCTCGGCCTTGCCGATGGCGTACGCCACCTGCACCTCGCAGCGGGCGGCCAGGCCGGCCGCGACCACGTTCTTGGCGACCCAGCGCATCGCGTACGCCGCCGAGCGGTCCACCTTGGAGGGGTCCTTGCCGGAGAAGGCGCCGCCGCCGTGTCGGGCCATACCGCCGTAGGTGTCGATGATGATCTTGCGGCCGGTCAGGCCGGCGTCGCCCATCGGTCCGCCGATCTCGAAGCGGCCGGTGGGGTTGACCAGCAGACGGTACTTCTCCGTGTCGATCTTGATGCCCTCGTCCAGCAGCGCCTTCAGCTCCGGCTCCACGACGAACTCGCGGATGTCCGGGGCGAGCAGCGAGTCCAGGTCGATGTCGGAGGCGTGCTGGGAGGAGACCACGACGGTGTCGAGGCGGGCCGCCTTGTCGCCGTCGTACTCGATGGTGACCTGGGTCTTGCCGTCCGGGCGCAGGTAGGGGATCGTGCCGTTCTTGCGCACGTCGGACAGGCGCTTGGACAGGCGGTGGGCGAGGAAGATCGGCAGCGGCATCAGCGTCGGCGTCTCGTCCGTCGCGTAGCCGAACATCAGGCCCTGGTCCCCGGCGCCCTGCCGGTCCAGTTCGTCCGCTTCCTCCCCTGCCGAGGCGCCTGCCACTCGGGACTCGTACGCGGTGTCGACACCCTGCGCGATGTCCGGGGACTGGGCGCCGATGGACACCGACACGCCGCAGGAGGCGCCGTCGAAGCCCTTCTTCGAGGAGTCGTAGCCGATCTGAAGGATCTTCTCCCGCACCAGCTGCGGGATCGGCGCGTAGGCCGTGGTCGTGACCTCTCCGGCCACGTGCACCAGGCCGGTGGTGATCAGGGTCTCGACGGCGACGCGCGAGGTCGGGTCCTCGCGGAGCAGTGCGTCAAGGATGGTGTCGCTGATCTGGTCAGCGATCTTGTCGGGGTGACCCTCGGTCACGGACTCCGAGGTGAACAGACGACGGGACATGGGTCTCCAGATGATCGGGAAGGGAGTGGTGACGGGACAGGCGGTCGGCGAGGGTGCTCAGGACGGTCTCGTCGAGCGGTGCGGTGACCGTCGGACCTGGCACGGTGACCACCCCGGTGTCCTGGCAGGCCACGCTGACCAGATAACGGCCGCCGAGGACGCGGTACGTGGCGAAGGTCCATGTGTCGCTCTCCACCGGCGTGCCGTCGGGCGCGCACAGCAGCGCGCAGCCACCGCCGTCAGCGCTGCCGCGGCACCTCTCGCACGCGGTGAAGCCGAACTCGGTGAAACCGAGGGGCAGTCCCTGGCCGAGGGCCTTGGAGTACGCTTCCTTCAGCGTCCACAAGCGCAGGCGCGCCCGGTGCTGCTCCGTCCCGGGCAGCCGGCCGAGTTCGGCACGCTCGGCGGCGGTGCACACATGGCCGAGGAACCCCTCGGCGGGGGGCCGCCTGTGGGCCGGCTCGGCGTCGACGCCGATCCTGCCGGTGCGGCTGATGCTCACGGCGATCAGATCCTCGGAGTGGGTCAAGCTCATGTCGAGTTGCCCGAAGCCGCGCAGGTACGGGCGGCCGCCGGGCGTGTAGGCGAGGTCGAGCTCGACGGGTTCGGTGCCGAGAGCGGCAGCCGCCGTGTACTTGACGGCAAGCCGGGAGGCGGCGAACCGGTAGCGGACGGCCGGGTCGGGGGTACGCCGGTAGCGCTGCCAGTCCGGGCCGAGCATCTCGCGCAGGCCGCCCCCGGTCAGCGTGGCGTTGAGCCACTCCCCCCAGGTGGTGAGGACCGTGGCGTTGCCGGTCAGCCGCATGCTCTCGCGCACTTCGTGCCAGGGGCCGCGGCTGCCCCTGGCCTTGAACGGCGGGGCGATGTGCGCTGCGTGCGCCGTCACGGTGCGAGCTCCGTGGCGTCCAGGTCATAGCTGAGGTGCTCGTGGCAGCGGCGCACGAGTTCGCGGTGCACCAGTTCTTCCACCCCGTCCGGCAGGGGCGGAACGGGCGCGCCGAGGCGCTGGGCGATCCGGGACAGGGCGAGCACCGGCCAGGCGGGGGCGGCGAGAAAGGGATCGGCGCCGTCCTGGCTCTCCCACACACCGAGGACCGCCGCGGCGGCGAGCACGAGGGCGTAGCGGTCGACGAGCGCGCACACGGCGGCCACGGGCAGCGGTCCGGTCCCGGGGGCGGGCAGCGTACGGCACCGGGCTCGTAGCGCGTGCAGCTCGGCGACGAGGATCTGTGCGAGTTCGGCGAGAACGGCCGTGTGGCCGCCGACGCCGCGGACCTCGGCGAACCGCGCCGCCGATCCGGACAGGGAGGCGGCCAGGAAGTCCCCGCGACCCGCCTCGGCGAGGGAAGCGAAGTCGAGGACGGGCAGGTCGGCTCTGTGCCGGAACAGCGTCAGCGGCGGCTCCGGCTCGGCGAACCAGGAGTGCTCGGCGAGCGGCCGAAGATGGGGGGCGATCACCGCCTGGCCGTCGGCGGCGCCGGTGCGTGCGGGTCCGGAGGCGGCGAGCGGCAGGGCCCGCATCAGTCTGCTGAGGGCCCCGTAGTGGGCACTGCCGTGGTCGTGGCGGCGCGCGCCGAGCACGCAGGCGAGTGCCTCGAGGTTCTCCCGGAGCAGCGCGGGGACCAGGTAGTGCGCGGCGGCGGCCGGCACCTGGGCCTGGGCGGGCAGCAGGCTCAGCGCACGCAGGGCGACGTAGGCGAAGCTGTCGCAGGCCAGCATGTCGGCGAAGACACCGGCCAGTCGCCGGTGCCGGCGGGCGGGCGGCGCCCCGCCACCGGCTGCACGCACGGCGGAGCGCAGTGCGGTGTCCGCGGCGGCGACCAGCAGTGCGGGCACGAGAGCGTGGCCGACCTGCTGCGCACGCAGGGCCAGCGGCACACCCTCGCCCATGCGTCCGAGGACCGCGTCGTGCGGTACGGCGTGATCGTGCAGTTCGATCTCAGCTCGAGGCAGGCGGAGCCGTCCGGGGGCCGCGGTCCTGCCCGTCTCCCGCACCGCGAGTGCGGGGAGACGATCGCCGTCCAGGAGCACGGCAGTGTGGCTGTGCGGGGAGTGGGCCGGACCGGTGCGGGCCTGCACGACGTACAGGCGGGCACCGATCGCGTCCGGGGCGGCTTCGGCCCGGCCGCCCAGCAGCAGGCCGCCGTCCGCCGCGGGGCGAGCGGTGATGCCGTACGGCGTGCTGCCGGCGTGCTGCCCGCGCTCGTGCGGCACCAGCCCGACCCGGCCGCCGCCCAGCAGCAACGCGGCGGTCTGCGCACGCCGGTGAGTGTTGTCGGCGGCCCACACCGGCCCCGCGGCCAGCACCGGGGCGGTGCCCACCGCGGTTCCGAGTGCCACGTCGCGGCGGAAGACCGGCCGCAGCACCCTGGCGAGCAGGTCGGCCCTGGTCAGTCGCCCGCCGTCCGCGACGGGCACGCATTCGGCGCTCAGTCCGAACCGCTCGAGCAGCAGCTCCGTCTGCTCGGGCTGCCGTCCCCGGGCGTCGGCGTCGAACAGGGCCGTCAGACCGTGCGGGTTGTCGGGGGCGTAGGGGTCGCCGAGGAGCACTTCGAGCCGCGCGGCACGCCGGTCGGCGTCGGCGGCGGACGGGGCGGCCGGACGGGCGGGATCGCCGGCGACGGCCAGGTCCCCTGCGGTGGCGGCTGCGGCGGCCATGGTGACGCGGATCAGCCCCCTTCGGATCGTGCAGACCTACGGCGACGAGCCGCGTGCCGGTCTGCCGGACGCGCGCCTCAGCTGTTGACGACTGTGCCGACGAGGACTCGACGGCCGCTCGAACTCCGATCGGCCGGGACTCGACGGACTCTGAGCGTTCCTCAGGGACACGGGCGCAGCGCCGGGTCCCCCAGGTGGCCGGTGACCGTGTCCAGGACTGCTTCCCGGTGGTCGGCGAGGAAGAAGTGCCCTCCGGGATGGACTTCGACGGTGAAGAGTCCCGTGGTGTGGTGTGCCCAGGAGCGCACCTCGGCGACGGTGACCCGCGGGTCGTCGGCACCGGCGAAGGCCGTGACCGGGCAGGCGAGCGGGGGCTGCGGCCGGTACTCGTACTGCTCGACGGCGCGGTAGTCGTTGCGCAGCGCCGGCAGCAGCATCCGCCGTATGTCGGGGTCGTCGAGGAGTTCGGATCCGGCGCCGCCCATGGACTGCACCCGGGCGACGAATTCGGCGTCGGAGGTCCGGTGCCACATCTCGCCGCGCCGCTCCACCGAGGGGGCGCGGCTGCCGGAGGCGAACAGTTCGACGGGACCGCGGCCCGCGTCCTCCATCCGGCGTGCGACCTCGAAACCGACGATGGCACCCATGCTGTGGCCGAACAACGCGTACGGACGTTCGGTGCACGGCATGAGGGCGTCGGCGATCCGGTCGGCAAGGGTGCCGATGTCCGGCACGAGCGGGTGGTTGTGCCGCTCGTGCCGGCCCGGGTACTGCACGCACAGGACCTCGACGCGGGGCGCGAGAGCCTGAGCCACGGGGACGTAGAAGCTGGCTGCCCCGCCCGCGTGCGGCAGGCAGACCAGACGGACGGAGGCGTCCGGGGACGGGCGATAGACGGTGAGGTAGGGGTTGCGCGTACCGGGGCTTGCCGCCATGTCTTTCTCCCCCATTGCTGGATCGGGTCAAGCCCGTATCCAGTCATGCGGCGGTCTCGTGGCTCCGGAACGTCCGTGGAGGGCGGCTCGAACGGCGGGTGGCCTCCCTCCCCGCCTTAGAATAAACCGGACTGTCGGTTCATTTTTGTGGTTCGCTCCCCGCTGGTCACCCCAGCAGCACGGGCAGCGAGCCGTATCCGTTGACGATGAAGGACGGCACGGGATCGATCTCGTCCGCCGGGACGGCGAGCCTCATCTGCGGGAACCGCTCGAAGAGCCCGGCCAGAGCGCTGACGGTTTCCAGCCTGGCCAGCGGAGCCCCCATGCAGAAGTGAACGCCGTGCCCGAAGCCGATGTGGTCACGGCGCCCGGGCCGCATCAGGTCGAAGCGGGGGGCGTCCGGCCCGTGCTGTCCGGGATCGATGCCCGCGGCGGCGAAGGAGACGATGATCGGGTCCCCCTTGCCGATCAGCACTCCGTCCAGGTCGATGTCGTCCACCGCGAAGCGCATGGGCGAGTAGGCGGCGGGGTTACGGCTGCGCAGGGTCTCGGCGATGACGTCGCCCCAGTCGGCGTGCCCGGCCCGCACGTGGTCCAGCTGCGCGGGGTCGGCGAGCAGCGCGCCCGTGGCGTTGCCGATCAGCGTGCAGGTCGTCTCCTGACCGGCCGCGATCATCAGGTAGAGGGTGCCGAGCAGTTCCTCTTCGCTCAGCGCCCGGCCCTCGTCGCGGGCAGCGATCAGGGCGGACGTCAGGTCGTCACCGGGGTGGTCCTGCTTGTGCCGGACCAGCTCGCCCAGCATCCCGAAGACCTCCAGCTGCGCCGCGGCCATCTCCGCCGCGGTCGCCGACGTGCTGAACACCATCTCCAGCCCGGTGCACAGCGGCTGTCTGAGGTCCTCCGCCACGCCGAAGAGCTCACATATGACCCGCAGGGGCAGCAGCTTGGCGTACTGGGCGCGCAGGTCGACACGCTGTCCGGCCGGCAGCAGCGCCAGGTCGTCGAGGAGCTCGGCAGTGATCGTCTCGACGCGGGGCCGCAGGGCCTCCGTGCGCCGCACCGTGAACGCGCCGGCGATCAGCCGGCGCAGCCGGGTGTGCTTCTCGCCGTAGGCGAAGAGCATGTTCTCGTTGGCCACCCATGGATACAGCGGCCATTCGTCGGAGATGCGCCCCTCGACGAACGCCGGCCAGTGCTGCCGGGCGTCCTTGGACACCCTCGGATCCGTGAGCAGCTGCTTGATGTACCGCTGCCGGGTGATCGCCCAGGCACGCACGCCCCCGGGCAGTTCGACCTCGACGGCGGGGCCGGTGCGCTGCAGCATCGCGGTCTCACTTGGCAGGTCGCGCCCGAGAACGTCGAGCGCGTATGGGCAGGCAGTCGCTTCCATCCGTGTTTCCCCTCGTCACTGGCTGCTTCGTGCCCCTCGGGCACCGGTCACACAGCAGGAACGCGTCGTACCCGGCCCCCCGGACGCATCACCGCATGGCGTCCTGAGCGACCTCCGGTTCCGCGTCGGCCTGACGGAGTTTCATGGCCTCCTGGTAGACCCACGGGCCCCGGCCGGAGCCGAAGTCCAGGCGAGAGAGCACCGCGGGCGCCGCGGCGGCCGCCATCAGGTTCCGGTAGAGGTCGGTGACCCTCTCCGGCATGTCCTCGCGGTCGGTCATGATGTTGGACAGCACCTGAACCCCGGTGAACGCTCCGACCGCGAGCTGCGCGAGGCTCAGCGTGTCGACGTGCGGCAACAGCTCGCCGTTCGTCTTCGCCTCGTTCAGCAAGGCATGGGTGTGCTCGACCCACGCCCGCATCGGAATCCGCGCGTCGAGCCCTCCCTGGGCCGCCCCTTGGTCGACGGTCAGTCGCACGCTGCCGCGGACGATGGGGTCGCCGGTCTCCCGCCTGAGCAGATAGGCCAGCAGCAGGGCCTCGTCCAAAGACTCCTGCAGCTTGAGCTCCTGCTTCGGGACTGCTGGGAGAGCATCGACCTGCACGGCCAGCACCCCCTGGGCCAGTTCCTCCTTGGAACCGAAGTGGAAGTACAGAGCACCCCTCGTCAGCCCGGACCGTTTCAGGATCTCGGTGATGGTCGCGGCCTCGTATCCGACCTCGTCGAACACTTCGGCCGCGGCCACGAGGATTGCCCTGCGTGTCCGGATCGCCCGTTCCTGCAGCGCCACCGTTCTACCTCCTGTCAGAAAATACCAGTCGGTATTGTTCCGCATGCAGACTGACCTCACCACTCCCGCCCACGTGGACGGGAAGAGCCTGGTGAACCGCGAAGAATCCTGTGTCTGCACGGCCGGTGGCGCAAGCGAGCCCTCACTTTAAAACCGATCAATCGGTTTTTCAAGACTTCCCCAAATGCGCTCGGAGCGCAAAGATGGGCCGCGCCAATGGACCGATCAGTAGGGAAGCCGGGACTCCCCCGGCTTCCCTCAGTCGCGCACCACGCCTTTACGGGGGATTTCATGACAACTGCACTTCTTCCCGGCCACCTTCCCTCCGGGACCGTCGTGTTCCCGCTCGCCGAGGACTCCTGCCGGAGCGAGCGGACCGCCCAGTCACCGCTGCAGCCGCACAGAGCCCTCAGCGGGGAACTCGCCCGGCTCCTCTTCGACGGGGAGAGCCGGGCGTCCGTGCACGCCACCTGGCGCGGCCTGCTCACCGACGAAAGATTTCATCACCGGCCGGGCCTGACGCCCGAGCAGCGGGTCGCGCTCTCGTACGACCGTCTCCGCCAGGTCAACGAGGTGATCGACTCCCCCGAGCGGCTGGCCGGCGACCCGGAGCGGCTCGCCGCGCTGCACGAGTGGACCGGCGTCGTCGACGGGGGTCTGTGCACGCTGGCGAGCATCCACTACAACCTGTTCCTCGGCAGCCTGCTCGACCACGACAGCGCCGGCCGGGACCTGTCCGAGTTCACCTCCATGCGCCGCACGGGCACATTCCTGTGCACGGAACTGGATCACGGCAACGACGCACCGGCCCTGCAGACCACAGCCGAACTCGACCGGGAGAAAGGCGAGTTCGTTCTGAACACGCCCACGGCCGGAGCCCAGAAGTTCATGCCGAACACCAGCCTCACCGGCGGCCCCAAGACCGCCGTCGTGGCCGCGCGGCTGCTGATCGACGGCGAGGACCAGGGTGTCTACCTCTTCCTCACGCCGCTGAGCGACGACAAAGGTCACCTGCCCGGAGTACGCGTGCGACGGCTGCCCGACCGGACCGGCACCCCGGTCGACCACTGCCTCACGGCGTTCGACCATGTCCGGCTCCCCCGCGAGGCCCTGCTGCAGGCCGACCACGGCCGCCTCGACGCCGACGACACCTTCACCAGCACCCTGGGCAGCCCACGCAAACGGTTCCTGCAGTCCATCGACCGCGTCACCACCGGCAAGCTCTGCATGAGCGCCGGAACCCTCGGCATGGCGCGCGCTTCTCTGGTCATCGCGGTGCGACACGCCCACTCACGTCAGATCAGCGGGCCCAGACGTGGGCTGCGCGTGCCGCTGATGGCGCACCGCAGCCATCACGGCAGGCTCCTGCACGCCCTGGCACTGGCCTACGCCATGAGCTTCCTGCACCGGTCCGTGCTGACCCGCTGGGTCGGACACGCCCCTGAGGACCGCGAAGACGCCGCGCGCTTGGTGGCCGTCGCCAAGGGCTGGATCACCTGGCAGGCCCGCGCCATCACCACCGAGTCCCGTGAGCGGTGCGGTGCTCAGGGTTTCTTCCCCGTCAACGGCATATCCGACCTGCCGCTGAATGTGGAGGGCGGCATCACGGCCGAGGGCGACAACCTGGTGATCTGGCTGAAGGCGGCCTCCGAGATGCTCTTCGACCGCCAGGACGACGACCGGCCCGCGGCCGAGGGTGCGCTGAGCAACAGGCCGTTGACCGACCTGGGATTCCTGCGCGGGCTGCTGGCCGAGGTCGTTGCCGGCTGGCAGAGCCGGGCACGCGACGCCCTGCGTCAGGGGCCCAAGGGCGACCCGCTCGGCCGCTGGAACGAGGCGTCGGCTCCCGCGCTGGAGATGATCTCGGCGTACGCCTGCCTGCAGGCGGCCGACGCCTTCACGGCCGCCGCGGCCCGGGCAGAGGACCCCGAAGCCCGCCGGGTACTCGAGGAGTTGTGCCGCCTCTTCCTGCTCCAGCAGCTCAGTGCGCACAGTGGACTCCTGCTCGCCGACCACCACATGACGGCCGAACATGTCCGCTCGCTCTGGTCCACGGTCAACGGCCTTGTCGCCCGTCTGGCCCCGCACACCATGGCACTTGCCGATGCGTTCGATCTGCCGGCGGAGTTCCTTGCCACTGTTCCGATCGCCGACGGGGGGCGGATCAGCCACGAACACTGTGAACAGCCCGGCGGAGGAGCAGGTTGCCCCTGAGAGCCATCCACGCCGAAGGGCAGTGAAGCCACTGGAGCCACGGTCCGTGTCCGGCACACCGCCCAGGCACGGACCCCCAGTCAGCGACTGACGTTCCTCATGGCCGGACTTTGGCGTACGTCATGATCGTGACGCCACTGTCGAAGACCCGGCCCGAGACGACCTGGCAGCACTGTGGCGAGGAGCCGGAATCGAACAGCGGGATGCCCGAACCGATTCACGACCGGGTTGAGTCCGACGATGAACTCGTCGATCTCGTCCCGCAGCGCCGCGGCGACCTTCCCATCGCCGCACAGCCCGATGCCGAAGAAGCGTTTCCTCAATCACCCCTGTACCTTCCTGCATCATGAGCTCCTCCCCACCGGAAGGACAGACTCGGTCTCGTGCGACGAGTATCCGTTTGCTGCGACGTTGCCCTTGCCGAAATCCTCGTCCGGGCAGGTCAGGCGGCATGCTCGTATTCGTGGAGAAGGCCGCCGAGGCGATCGCGTCGTCGTACCTCGAGGCAGGCGATCTGGTCCGGATCGGTAATCGGCGGGGGCAACGGGTTCAACGGGCGGACGTTCGCGATGCCCTGATGGGGCCGGTGCACATGGTAGAAACGCTCGAATTCCCGCAGGGCATGGAGCAAATGCCGCTGATCCCAGATCAAGGTCCGGTCCAGCAGCTCGCGCCTACAGGTCTGCACCCAGCGTTCCATGACCGCATTCATCCGCGGCACCCGGACACCGCCGGGCACGACCTCGATCCCCGCATCGGCGAGGACCGCGTCGAACAGGGCGGGGAACTTCCCGTCCCGGTCCCGGATCAGGAACCGCGCCCGGCAGTTGACATCCTCCAGGTCCATGACGAGATTCTTCGTGGCCTGCGCCACCCACGAGGCCGTCGGGTGCGCGGTCGCGCCCAGGATCCGGATCCGCCGGCTGGCGTGCTCGATCACGGCGAACACGTACAGTCGTGCCCCGGTCAGGGTGACCGTCTCGAGGAAGTCGCAGGCCAGCAGCGCGTCGGCCTGGGAGCGCAGGAAGTCGGCCCACGTGCTGGAGGTCCGCTCGGGCGCCGGGTCGAGCCCGGCCCTCCCGCAGGATCCCCCAGACCGTGGAGGCGGCGACCTTCACGCCCAGCACCAGCAGCTCGCCGTGGAGGCGCCGGTAGCCCCACGTGGGATTTTCCCGTGCCAGGCGCAGCACCAAGGCGTGGACGGAGCGCACGGTGCGGGGCCGGCCCGGGCGCTTGGGCTTGGACTGGTCGGCGTGGCGGCGGGCGACCAGGTCGCGGTGCCAACGGAGCACCGTGTCCGGCCGCACCAGCAGCCGCAGCCTGCGCAGCACGTCCCGCGGCAGCCGGTACAGCAGCGCCGCCAGGAAAGCCCGGTCACTCGGGCTGAAGCGCACCTTCTCCTTACCGAGTTGGCGCTCCAGTACCGACAGTTGGTGGCGCAGGGCGAGGATCTCCATGTCCTTGTCCCGATCGCTCATCGACAGCAGGCGCAGCATGGCGAACGCGTTCGCCCTGCCCAAGTAGGCCAGTCGCAGCAGCACGGTTGGTCATCATGCCGCGTTGATCGACAGCCGCGCGACGGCGCGGACTCGACCGACCGCACTCGACATCCCGTCCACCCCGCACACCAGCTCCGACCAGGGCGGATCAGGTTATCGGCAAGCGCAGGGTCGCGGGCCCGCCGCAGCCGGATCCGGGCGCACAGGGCGAGCAGCGCGACGCCGGCCTGCTGGGCCGCTACGCGCGCGTGGCGGCCGTTCTGCTCGCCGCCGTGACCGCCACGGGCGTGTGCAAGCTTCACCAGCTGCCCCGGAACGGGGCAACCGTGCGTGATCAAGTGGGGGGAGCGGCATTCCGCGCCCGCCGGCTTCGCGTGCCGCCGTTCGCCCGGATGCGACGGGAGGATCCGGTCCGTCTCGCTTAGGCCCAGCGGGCGGTGTCCGTCCCCCAGGGAGTGGGAGGCTTGCTCCAGTCGGCCGGGCCGCCGGTGAAGGTGATGGGCGAGTGGGCGTACCGGAGTCGACCGATCCGGCTGTCCGTCTCGCCGAGCCAGGGGCCGGGCCCCTCGTACGGGTCACCCGCCACGGACGCCGCCGCAGCGCCCGGCACGCTCTCCTGCCGGGCGGTCCCGTCCGTCAGCCACGCCGCCGTCCGTGCCAGCACCAGCCGTACCACCCGGCTGCCGCCCTCGTGGGACTGCTCGGTCAGCGCCCGTAGCACCGCTGCTGCCAGCAGATAGCCCGTGCCGTGGTCCAGGGCCTGCGCGGGCAGGGCGCCGGGCTTTTCGGGTGATCCCTCGATCGCGGCGATGCCGGTGGCGACCTGTACGAGGCTGTCGAAGCCCCGGCGTCCGTTCCACGGCCCGTACCCGCCCCACGCCGACAGCTGTGCCACGACCAGCCCGGGCCGCCGCTCGGCCAGTGCCTCGGGGGAGAGGCCGAACCAGTCCAGGGCGCCCGGCCGGTAGCCGGTGACCACGACGTCCGCATCGGCGAGCAGTTCCTCGAAGGCCGCCCGGTCGAACGCGAGGTCCAGCCTCGCCGACCGCTTCCCGAAGCCGGTGTCCGCGTGCAGGCCGGCCTCTTCGGGCCGGTCCGGCCGGTCCAGGCGCAGCACGTCCGCGCCCAGCAGGGCGAGCGTGCGGGTGGCGACGGGGCCGGCGAGTACCCGGGTCAGGTCGAGCACGCGCAGCCCGGCGGCGGGCAACAGGGGAGAACTCTCGATGGGCGCGAACACGCGCGTGTGTGCTTCATCCAGCCGCTCCCGCTCGACCAGCGGCCGGGCGGCGAGCGCGGTGCTCTGCTTGTGCGCGGCCCACTCCTCGGGCGTGCGCAGCGCGACGGCGAGGCCGCCAGCCGCGTACACGGCCTCCTCGGCCTCCTGGGCGGACCGTTCGGCGAGCGCGGACCCGACGTGGTCCACGTCGTCCGGCACTCCCAGCGCGGAGAGCAACCGCTCCCGGTGGTGGGGGTAGTTGGCGTGCGTGCGCACCCAGCCGTCCGAGGTCCGCCAGAACCGGGACAGCGGCGCGAAGGAGACCGGCGCCCGCCCGTCCACCAGCAGGTGCCGCTCACTGAGGAACGCCGTGGCCACGGCCGCGTCGTCCACCCGCACCGCCGGCACCTCGGCGAGTCCTGCCCGCCGCGCCCCCAGTTCGGCGGCGGCGAGCGCACAGGTACCCACACACGCGCGTGCGAGCTCCCGTACGGGAAGGCGCGCTGTAAGCGCGCCTTCCCGCTCCACGGTGGTGATCCGCCCGAGAAGGGCGGGATCGCCACCCACTACGGACCAGGCGAAGGAGAGTTGAGTCATGACTGCACTATGCGGTACCGACTCAACTCCGCCGTGCTTGCTTGGTCACAGCGTTTTTACTTGGTCACAGCGTTGAGGGCGTTGACGACGCCCGCGCCGTAGAAGGAGTTGTTGCCCTCGCCGCCCTTGCACACGGAGCTGTTGATGGAGTAGGGAACCGTGCACTCCTGCTTGTCGGCACCCTGGGCCAGCATCGCCTTCACCTGGTTCGGCTTGGCGTTCGGGTGGGTCGACTTGATGAGCGCGGCGACACCCGCGACGTGCGGCGAGGCCATCGACGTGCCGGCCATGTAGCCCCACTGGCCGCCCGGCAGCGTGCCGAGGATCCGGCCGTCGACGGCGGGCGCGTCCGGCGCCTGGTAGCGGGTCGAGTCGCCGCCCGGCGCGGCGACGTCGATGATGCTCTGGCCGTAGTTGGAGAACGACGACTTGATGCCCTTGGCGCCGATGGAGGAGACCACGACGGTGCCCGGCAGCTGCGCCGGCATGTCGAGGCACTTCTTCGGGTCGATGGTGCGCGTCACCTCGGTCGAGTCGTTCGGGCTGCCGGTGTCGAGGATCGAGTCGCCGGCGAGGTCCCAGTTGTCGTTGCCGGCGGCCGCGACGTTGACCGTGCCCTTGCTCTCCGCGTACTTCGTGGCACGCGAGACGGCCTCCACCAGAGCCTTCTGGTCGATGTCGTCCTTGCAGTTGAACTGCCACGGGTCGGTGTAGTAGCTGTTGTTGGTGATGTCCACACCGTGCTCGGCGGCCCAGACGAAGCCGCACACCACGGCCTCGGTGTAGAACCAGCCCTCCGGCGTCGAGACCTTGATGCCGGACACCTTCACACCCGGGGCGACACCGATCATGCCGGTGCCGTTCTTCGCGGCGGCGATCTCACCGGCGACGTGCGTGCCGTGCGCGCTCTCGCCCTTGTTCGGCCGCCAGGCGCCGTCCGCCGTGTTCGGCTTGCCCGCCACGCAGTTGACCGACGCGGCCCGGTTGAAGTTGGGGGCCAGGTTCGGGTGGGTGTCGTCCACACCGGTGTCGATCACGCCGACCGTGACGTTGGGGCTGCCCAGCGTGATCTCGTGGGCCTTGTCGGCCTTGATCATCGGCATGTCCCACTGCAGGTACTCCAGCGGCTCCTGGCCGGCGGGGGCCGCCGCGGCCGCGGCCTGCACCTCAGCGTCGGTGAGCACCTCCGGCGCCCACATCTCGGTGGTCGACTGCGGGGAGAGCGGAGCGGTCCGGGTGGCGCCGGCCGACTCGACCCCCTGGTCCTTGCGTATCTCCTTGGCGAAGTCGGCGCTCGACGAGTGGACGACGATGACACCGATCTGGTCGTACGCGATGACGACCGAGCCGCCGGCCTTGGCGATCGCCTTCTGCACGGACGCGGAGCTGTGCCCGGGACGGACGTTGACGACGTAGCTCAGAGCCTCTCCGGTGGCAGAGACGCTCTGAGCGGCGGACGCCTGCGGACCGGCCTCGGTGGCGGACGCGACGTTCGGCAGGAAGGCAAGAGCGGAGGCGACGGCCATTCCGAGCGGAATGGTGACGGTACGCCGCTTGAGGCGTGCACTCATGAGAACTCCAGTGTGTTGAGCCATTGCGTGATGGCATGCGCGAGGGCATGCGCGAGGGCATGCGGGCGTGGGGGAGTCTGTGGAAGTGGCGGGCAGAGCCCGTTACTTGACCGCGCGGAGCGCGTTGACGATGCCGGAGCCGTAGAAACCGTTGTGGTTCTTGTTGCCCTTGCAGAACGACTCGACGATCCCATTGCCGTCGGGGTCGTAGGGCTCGACGGGGCATCCCGGGTTGTCGGCCTGGGCCTTGAGAAGGGCCAGCAGCTGGGCGGGCTTCGCCTGCGGATGCGTCGACTTCAGCAGTGCGGCGACACCGGCGACGTGCGGGGCGGCCATCGAGGTCCCCTGCAGGTACGCGTACTCGCCGTTCGGCATCGTGGACAGGATACGGCCGTTACCCGACGGGGTGTCGGGGATCTGGAACTTGTCGCCGCCCGGCGCGGCGACGTCGATGACGCCGTGGCCGTAGTTGGAGTAGTACGACTTCAGGTTCTGCACGCCGGTGGCGCCGACCGTCACCACACCCGGCAACTGGGCCGGAGCGTCAAGACACTTCTTCGGGTCGATCGTGCGGTCCACCGAGGTCGTGTCGTTCGGGCTGGAGTCGTCGAGGATCGACTTGGCAGCCAGATCGTGGTTGGAGTTGCCCGCCGAGGCCACGTTCAGGGTCCCCCTGCCCTGGGCGTACAGCTGAGCCCGGTTGACGGCCTCGAGAATGGCCTTCTGGTCCGCCTCGCCAGGGCAGTTGTACTTCCACGGGTCCACGTAATAGCTGTTGTTGGTTATCTGGACGTCGTGGTCGGCGGCGAACACGAAGGCGCAGACGACGCTCTCGGCGTAGAACCACTGGTCCTCGTCCGGCTGTGCGACCGTGATGCCCGAGACCCGCACACCGGGCGCCACGCCCGCGACCCCGGTGCCGTTGCGGGCCGCGGCTATCTCGCCCGCCACATGCGTGCCGTGGTAGTGGTCCGCGTCAACCGGCCGCCAGGAGCTGTCAAGCCTCGGGTTTGGTGGATGGTGGGTTAGCTGGTTTTCAGGGTGAGTTCTGGTGTGGGTGATGCAGTGTGGAGGGCCTCGTACTCGGCAGGCGGGAGGTGCCCGAGCTCTCCGTGGAGGCGTCGCCGGTTGAACCAGTCGATGTACTCCGCCACGGCGATCTCGATGTCGTTGATGCCGGTCCACGGGCCCTTATTGCGGATCAGCTCGGCCTTGAACAGGCTGTTGAAGGCCTCCGCGAGGGCGTTGTCGTACGAGTCGCCGCGTGAGCCGACCGATGCCACGGCGGCCTCATCGGCGAGGCGTTCGGTGTAGCGCAGGGCGCGGTATTGCACGCCGCGATTCGCATGCGCGCCAGGTGCGGAACGGGTCAGTACGCAGGAGTTGCAGCGTGCGGTCACGACGCCCGTCGGCGCCCAGTCCGGCGGCCGAGTGCACGGTGATGTCGACGCTGTTGATCCTGGAGGCGCCCAGGACCTGCGCCTGGTCAGGCGGGGCGGCGTAGCGGGAGATCGGGCACTTGACGCGGCGGGGGTTGATACGCGCCCGGCGGGGCGGGAGCAGATTGTGCAGCACTGCCGATGCGATCCGGCCCGGTCCGGTCTCGGGTACTACATCGGCGGCGGCGATGACCTGGTCCTTCGCGGTCTCCAGGGCGACGGTGAAGGAAGCACGGTCCGGGTCGGCGCCGGGGACTGTTTCGACGGCCTCGACCATCGCCCGACGCAGTGCCTGGTAGACGGTCAGGTGAGCCCATAGCTCCTGCTGGATACCGGCCGCGTCCTGGGAGCGCAGTACCAGGCCGCACTGCAAGGTGTGACGGAGAGAATAGAACGCTGATTCGATCTCCCATCGTTCGTGGTAGAGCTCCACGAGCTCGGCGGCGGGGTAGCGCCGGTGATCGGTCAGTGTGGTGGCCAGTCGGTAATGGCCTTCCAGCCGCAGCCCCTTAGCGGTAGTCACCGCGATGCGCGCGTCGATGATCCTCAGCCGGGTCCCGTTGATCCTGGTCAGGAACGACCCGTCCGGCAGTAGTGTCCAGCGGGCAGGTGTCCGGTTCCCTTGAGCCGCACCAGTAGCTGCGCGCCGGTGGCCGCGGCCTTCGCGAGGAAGTCGTCGGAGTCGAAGCCCGGTCGTTGAGCAGCAACATCCCGTCGTCCAGCAGCGGCAGCAGTTGCTCGGCGTAGCCGGTTTCCTTCTCCGGGGTCGGCCCGAAGACCGCGCCGAGCAGGGCCCGGGTCCCGGTCTCGCACAGCACCATGATCTTCAGCATCGGATATCCGTCCGTGCCGTAGCGGTGCTTGTGTTTGCCCAGCCACGCAAAGACTCGCGGCCGGTCAGGGGCCTTGGTCGAGCTGCACCCGTCGAAGGCGACTGTGCGCCAGCATCGGTAGCGCACCCCGGGCGTGTTCGGCTGTGCCACGGGGCCGGCCAGCGTTTCGAACAGCAACCGAAGCGGCGCGACCCCCAGCCGCCGACGGACCTCTCGCAGCGCCTTCTCCGAGGGGTTCTGGGAAAGAAGCCCGCGCAGCCCGGCGGTGAGCTTGTCCCACACGCGCACGTACCCCAGCGTCGGGAAGAGGACCAGTGCCAGCACGAAGTACACGCCCACCCTCGACGGCAGCAGCCGCAGCCTCCGCTGGGCACCGCCGACGCGTTCCAGCACGTCATCGATGAGCTCGAAGGGCAGCTGCCGGGTCAACTCGCCGAGATGCCCCGGAGCGAAGATGCCATCGGCGACGGTAATGGACGACGTGAGCGTGACGGTGGAACACTGAGCGGGCAACGGGGCTCCTTCGAGTGGGAAGACCTTGGTCGGCTTCCCTGCTCTACCAGGAGTCCCGTTGCCCTGACCTGCGCTTCCTCGAAATACCCCGATCCGGTTGACAGTCGCGGATCGGCCCTAACTCCGTAGTCTTGGAGTACTTCTTGGGTGCAGCCATGATCGGCATCCTTCCGGGTCTTCGATGTCTCCATCAAACCCGGGGCGATTCAGATCAGGCCTCCCGGCTGCGGGTAGGGGACGTAGTCCTCGGTGTCGCCCATCTCGTACAGATCCTGAAGGATCTCGTCCTCCCTGGACGCGGACGCCCACAACGCCTCGCCCCCGGGCCGGGGAACGGACACGCTCAGGAAGTCGTCGATGACCAGTACCGGGTACGCCTCCGCCAGGGAGCGGAAGTCCGAGGGCAGCGCCGTCCCGAGGTCCGCCTCAAGGGCGGCCCAGTCCATGCCGTGCCCCCTAGGCACACGCCACCGTGTCATCGACGGCAGCGCCGCCTCCAGCTCTTCGACCCTCAGCATGTCGTCCGCCAATCCGTGCTGTTCTTTGTCACGGACCAGCTTGACCGCGTCCGCAACCACGACACCGTGGCGGCCACCTTCACCCCCGGCACGAGCAGCTCGCCGTGCACCCTCCAGTGGCCCCAGCTGGGATTCTCACGCGCCGGACACGGCACCAGAGCGCGGATGGAGCGTACGGGTGCGTGGCCGGCCCGGGCTCTTCGGCCGGGACATGGCGGCGTGGCGGCGCGCGACCAGGTCGTCGACGCCGACGGCCACCTGCCCGACATCGCACCCAGCGTGCTCTTCGACGGCGACGACCTCGGACGGTGGCTCCAGCGGCAGAAGCAGCCGGGCACCTGGAAACTGCTGTCGACCGAGCAGCAGGAACGACTGTCGAAACTGGGCGTCAAGCCCGCCCCGACGCCGACTGGCGCCCCGGCAGCAACGCGTGCGACGGAAGGCTCCAGCAAAGCCCAGGCGGCGTTCCTGCGCGGCCTGGCAGCCCTTACGCAGTGGGTGGAACGGGAGGGCCAGCGGCCGGTACCGCGCGGCCACAGCGAACAGATCACCGTCGACGGCGAGACCGAGCCGGTGACCGTGAAGCTGGGCGTATGGGTCTTCAACACCAAATCGAGGCGAGACAAACTCACCCAGGAGCAGCGCACCGCACTCGCCGAACTCGACATCGAATGGGCGTAGCCGTCGCTGGCTGGGGTGATGTGAGCTTCGGTGCGGGTCTGCTGCGTAGGTTTTCGTTGCTCTGGCACAGGAGTACGACGACAACGACAACGTCACCAAGTCGACGGCACCCAATGGTGCCGTCTCCACCGCGGTGTACGACGACGCGGATCAGGCGCCGGCTGAACCAGCGGCCGGGATGCACTTCCGGGTGGGGCTGAGCCGGCAGGGCGTCGTTGTCCGGATTGACGCTGGGGTGCCCGGGTGGGTGCGTGAAAGCGGGTGTTCGGGGTGGGATGCTGCAGGCAGAACCCCGGCCCGATTCCAGCGGGCCGGGGTCTTTGCGTGGTGCCGGGGTGGCGGTTCGGTCAGTATCCGCCGTGTCCGCCGAATCCGCCGTGTCCGCCGAAGCGGTGGACGACTCGGAAGCTGCCCACCACTCCGTCCTTGACGCGGACCCCCTTGGTGTGGTGCACCTTGATGCCGTTCGCTTCGCTGTGGGGGCCGACCGTCGCGACGGGGGCGCCGTTGTCGCAGGTCACCCCGCGGAAGAACTCGACGGTCCTCTTGCTGTCGTTGCGGATGTTGAAGCTCTTGGAGCCCAGGCCGCTCGCGACGGTGATGCAGCCGTCCGGGCGGGCGGAGAACGAACGCTCGTTGATGTGGATCCGGCCTTCGAATTCCTTCTCTTCGAAGCCCCGGCCCTCGAAGCCCCTTCCTTCGTGGTCCTTGCCCTCGAAGCCTCGGCCTTCGTTTTCCTGGCCGGACTCGCCGCCCATCGGGGCCGCGGCCGGGGCGGCCGCCTGCTGGACCGCGGGGGCGGCCTGGGCCGGCTCGTAGGCGGACGCCGAGGCATAGGTGATACCGGTGGCGGCCAGGGCCGCGGCGGCCGCGACGGCCGCGGTAACAACGTTGGGACGGGTCTTCATCACGCGCTTCTCCTGTCTCGGGAAATCGGCTGGCCAGCCGACTTGTGATGAACGTACTGACCGATTCCCATACCTGTCATATCGAGACATAAGGGGAAGTCAGCGGATTGACTCCAATCGGGTCACAGGGGGCGCCCGCATGCTGTGTCATGGCGCACTGACGTGTAATCAGCTCACTTTTCCTGTAGTGGACTTGATGCCCCGATAGGCTGTCCGGGGGACTTTTCCGGCGCCTGCTCACCCGCGGCCGCGGCGTGTCGTTCGTTGACACACCGGGTGAAACCGGTCTTCCCGTGATGCCGGGCGGGGTGCCCGGGCGCGCGGGCGGGCCCCTGACGCGGTGCCGTCTGCAGGATGAGGTTCCCGCAGAACGTCCCGGTGAAGACGAAGACCTGACGCCGACTCCAGGTCCTCGTCACCGGGCACCCGCGGCCGGCCGGCGGGCCCACCCGAGCGCCCTGAACACGTGCCCGCCACCCGCAACGGGCCCCGTTCATGGTGCGGTGGGCGGCTCGCCCGGCGAACCGGAACCCGGGTCACCGGGTCCCGCGCGCCACCGCGCGAGCAGGCCAGGGACATGATGCCCCGCGCCACGAGCCGATCGCGGGCACCCGGGGCCGGCGTGTCCGGTGCCCGGCCCCTTCGCCGGCCTCTGCGCCGGCCGTCGAAGGGGGCGGTGTGGACATGCCGCCGTCCACATCGTCGACGGCGGACGGCATGCTGCCGTGGATCTGGGTGGGCGGCTACACAAGCCGCCCACCGGCTTCCCCACCCAGGCCCGGAGCCCCGGACCCGTCGCACCCACGCCCGAGCCGGAGCCGACCCCGAACGCCGGCGAGTTAGAGGTCGCGCAGATAGGCGGCCAGCAGGGACCAGCGGGCAGACAGGACAGGCACAGGTTCCGTGATCGTGGAGTTGCGACGCTCTGTAAGCACAGGGAAGACCTGCGCCTGCGCGCCATCACGGCCGGAATGCCGTCGCCGACACCGCACCCTCACCAACAACCCAGCTGTCTCCCCGGCTCTGCCGCCTTACCACCTACCGCGATCGCAGCAGCGCAGGGTGCTGTGGAGGGGGCGCGCCCGACACGCGCGCGCCTCGGGGCCCGCCGCCCACGGCGATCCCGGTGAGGAAGAACAACGCGCGCCGGGCGAGAATCCGGCATGACCGACCGCCGCCCGCTGGGCACCGGACCGACCCGCACCGCCACCGAAACGGAGCTGCCGCCCGCGCCACGCGCCCGGGCCGAAGTGATGGGCAGGATTTGGCCCTGTCCGTTGTCCGCCGTCGGGGCCGCACCGCGTGCCCTGGTTGGTCGGGTCAGCCGGTGAAGGCTTCGATGAGGGTCCAGATGGCCAGTGCGGCCATGCAGGCGCCGCCGATGCGCTGCACGGTCTTCAGGGGTACGCGTTTGGCGATGAACTTGCCGACGAGGAGGGCGAGGGCGGAGACGGACATCAGGGCGGCGGCGGAGCCGATGGCGGTGGGGAGCCAGCCGTTGGTGGCGGCGAGGTTGGCGGTGGTGATCTGGGTGAGGTCGCCCCATTCGCTGATGAAGACGGCCATGAAGGCGGTGGTGTAGACGGGCCAGAAGCCGGTGACGGTCTTGGTGCCGGCTTCGTCGTCCTCGTCGTCGCTTCCGCTGCGCAGCAGGACGAAGGCGCCGAAGGCGAACAGGGCGGCCGAGACGAGTTTGACGGCCAGGCCGGGCAGCAGGCCGAGGAGGCTGCCGGCGCCCACCGCGATCGCGACGTGCACGATGAACGCGGTGGAGGTGCCGAACCACACGTACAGGGGCCGCATGCGGGTGCCCATGGCCAGTGAGGCGAACATCGTCTTGTCGGGGAGTTCGGCGAGGAAGATCAGCCCGAAGGCGGTGATGATCGCCAGGGGGTCGAAGGTCATCAAAGTGCTTTCTGCTGGGGCCGGGCCGCGGGCTCGTACGGCACCCAGGCGGGCGACGGGGAACCTTCTCGGCCCGGCACGACGGAGCCGCCCGCACGGTCGGTGCAGGCGTGGGTCATGCGTTGGCCGAAGGTCTCGTCCGCCACGGCAGTTGCCGAGGCCCGGTGGCCGGGACAGTGCCCTGTCCAGCGTGTCGACCAGCGGTATTGCGGGACTACTCCCCTTCGCTGCCCCAATCCTAAAAGATCAGCAATGGGAAGGTAAGGCGGGTACTGGTGTCGCCTGTCACCCGCTGCCCGTGCGGCCCTGGGGAGCAGTCCGTGTTCGGTCATGCGGTGCCGCATGACCGAACACGGACTGTCCATCGTGCAGGGGCAGACCGCCCTCGCCGTGCCAGGCCGCTGCCACGGCGGCATGGGCGGCTGTGCAGACCCAGCAGCCTGGTATGGGCACGAAGCCGTTCGACGGCGGCAGCGTACGCGGGTCAGGCGGGGCGGTGTCGTTTGTGAGGCGTTGCGGTCAGGGTGAGCAGGCAGCGGCCTGGTGCGTGGCGGCAGGAGTTGGTGAGCAGTTCGCTGACCACGAGCTGGACGGTCTCCTGGGCGTGGCCGGGCAGGGTGTGTTCGAAGGCGGCCTGTGCTTCGGTGAGGAACCCGCGGGCGACGGCACGGGCTTCGGCGACGCGGGCCGGGTCGCCATCGTAGGCGGCGGAGACCGTGAGCGGCTCGTCTGCCGGCCGGGCCGGGAAACTTCCTGGGTGGAGAAAGTCCGGGTGGGAAACGGGTGTGCTCGCCTGTCATGTGTCGGTCCTGTCTTTGGGTCAGCCGTCGAGGGCGGGCATGTCGGGACCGATGGTCAAGGTGACCGTGGCGGGGGCTGATTGTTCGGACAGCGTGGGCGTCACGCCGGGCAGGTGGCCGGCGAGCGCCTGGGCCTGCTCCGACTGGCCGTGGGCGTAGGTGAGGGTGGTTTTGCTGACGCGCGCGGGGGCATCGCCGGTGGCGGTGATCTGGAAGCCGAGGGCGCGCAGCTGGTCGGCGGCCTTCAGCGCCTGGCCCTTGGTGCCGGTGCCGTTGAGGACGGTGACGTGCACCGTGCTCGCGGGTGCGGGTAGCTGGGCGGTGGCCTTCTTCAGGTCGGCCTTGGTCATCTCCTGGTCGTGGTTGAGGGCGGTGAACAGCTGGCGGGCGGCGGGCTGCTGCCAGGTGACGTTGGCCTTGTCGGTGGGCACGTCTCTTTCGCGGGGGTAGTTGGGGACGGTCAGGAAGGAAATCCGATCGGTGGCTATGCCCTTCACGCTGGAGGCCAGGCTGTACAGGGGGTCGATGCCGGCCAGGTCGGGATCGGTGGTCAGCGACTTGGTCGCGGAGTTCAAAAAGCCGTACAGGGCGGTGGGGTTGTACAGCTTTGATTTCGCGCGGTCGGCGAGGGACTGCATGAACTCCTGCTGGCGTCCGATGCGGCCGATGTCGGAGCCGTCGCCGATGCTGTAGCGGGCGCGGACGTAGCCGAGGGCCTTGTCGTCCTTGACGATCTGGCAGCCGGCCTCCAGGTCGAGGTGGGCCTTGGTGTCATGTATGGGCTGCTTCGGGCAGACCTCGACGCCGCCCAGGGCGTCGACCATGCCGGTGAAGCCGCGAAAGTCCACGATCAGGAAGTGGTCGATGCGGACCTGGGTGTTGGCCTCGACGGTCTTGATGGCGCAGGCGGCGGCCTTGGCCGTGTCGCCGGTGGTGCCGCCGATCGCGAACGCTTCGTTGATTTTGAAGTGGTGCGGGGTGGACGTCGAGCCGTTGCCCCGGTCACAGGCGGGTACCTGCACCCAGGAGTCGCGGGGGAAGGAGACGACGGTGGCCCATTTCCCGTCGCCGCCGGTGTGGAGCAGCATCAGGGTGTCGGACTGCATGGTGGTGAGGTCCTTGCCGTAGGACTCGCCGAGGCCTTTGCGGCTGTCGGAGCCGATGACCAGGATGTTCTCTCCCCCGGCCGCGGCCTTGGGCCGGTTGTCGCCCAGCGCGTCGCCGACGTCGGCTCCCTTGATGTTGCCGTTGAGGTGGGTGTACGCCCAGCCGCCCACTGCTGCGGTGCCGAGAGCGAGGACCGACGCGGCGAGCGCGATCCACCGGCCGATACCTCGTCTGGCGCGTCGCCTGCGCCGACGCGATCCGGCTGGAATCTCCTGATGTGCGGTTCTGCGTGCGTGTCCTGCCATGGCTAGGGGCGTTCCTTCGCTGTGCCGAGTGTTGTATAGATCCACGGGAGTGGCCCAGCCGCCGCACAGGGGGTTCCGGACAGCAGCGCGATCCCCGTGCCGCCGCCCGGGCCCAGGCGGCGGCACGGGCGGGCTCGGTCAGCTGAGGATGGGAACCAGGCCCAGGCCGAAGAGCACGTAGAAGCCGGTAGCGACCGCAAGGCGCGCCGGCGTGAGCTTGTGGGCGCGCATGGTCAGCAGCAGGTAGACGATCGCCGCCATGGTGATCAGTCCGGACCACAGCAGCGCGGCATCGAAGTGCCAGCTGGTGAACAGGAGGCCCAGGCCGGAGGGGACGGTGGCCTGGGCCATCATGGCGCCGGAGATGTTGGCCAGGGCCAGCTGGGTTTTGCCCTGACGGACCCAGATCACCGCGTTCATGATCTCCGGCAGCTCGGTGGCGATCGGGGACAGCAGCAGGGCGGTGACCGAGGCGGACAGGCCGAGCATCGGGCCGATGGCGTCCAGCTGCTTCACGAACAGCTGCGACGCGAAGAAGATCACCACCAGGGTGACCAGGGTCTGCGCGAGGACGGCCCAGGTGGCCGGGGAGGCGGCCCTGGGCTGGAACTTCAGCGGCTCCAGCTCCTCCTGCTCGCCGTCCTCGTCCTGGCCTCCGCGGATCTCCCGCCAGAAGTAGACCGCGTAGGCGGCGAAGAACAACAGGCCCAGCACCGGCTTGAAGGCGAACGCGACCAGGCCGAGCGCGACCTTCACGGTGAAGATCGGCAGGAACCACTTCTGGTCCTTGGCCAGCCGCTTCATGTCCTTCGCGGTACCGAGCGCCTGCTCGGTGTCACTGGCCGGCCGGGCGGGCATGTCGGGGCCCCTGCCGCCTGCGGGGACCAGCGCGGCAGTGCGCTCACGCTCCTTGCGGCGCTTGAGCAGCAGCATGGCGCCGGTGACGCCGTAGGCGACGGTGGCCAGCGCCAGCGGGCCGCCCATCGCGGCGCCCACGCCGATGTTCTTGGCCTCCGCGGTGGCGCCGGTCGTGACGGCCACGAGGGTGACGACGGACTCGGGCAGTGCGGTGCCGAAGGCGGCCAGGATGGTGCCGACCGCCATCTTGCCCACGTTGAGGCGCTCGCCGAGCCACTCGACGGCGTTGACGAACCACTCACAGGAGAGATAGATCGCCACCGCACAGGCGATCAACCAGATGAAATGGATCACGGGTCTCGGTTCAGCCTTCCCGCACCGGCGGGGGCTTCGAGAACGACCGCGCGAGGGGAATGGCGGCAGCTTCGACCCCACCGACGCGCATACGTCGTCGACAAAGGGCCGAAGGTCTCGCCCACCCGCACCAGCAGCGCGGGCCCGGCCGCCGGGAACCCGGCGCTGGGTTCCAGTGTGTCGACGACCGGTATTGCGGGGCTACTCCCCTTCGCGGCCGCGAGCATACACGGTGATCGTCGACGTCCCCAAGGCCGTGCAAGTACCCCGCACGGCAGGCACCGCCGGGAAAAGCGGAGCGGGTGGGCGTTTCGTTCAGAGGCTGAGTGTGATCGCGGCGGCGACGCCGCCCAGGCCGAGGGCGAAGGCTGCCTCTTTCCAGCCGCCCTTGCCCCAGCGGAAGAGGCGGTCGGCAGCCAGCCGGCCCGGACCGATGGCGGCGACGGCCAGGGCGACGACGGCGATGCAGACGTTGTATTCCACGCCGCCGTCCGTCTCCCACAGGCCGTGGACGCCGGTGACCGTGGCCATCGCATTGATCATGACGCCGATCAGGGCGGCGGCCGCCAGCGGCGTCAGCAGGCCGAGGGCCAGTCCGAGGCCGCCGAGCAACTCGGACAGCCCTCCGATCGCGGCGAAGAGCCCTCCCGGGTGGTAGCCCAGGGCGGCGAACCCCTTGCCGGTCGCCGTCAGACCCTCGCCGCCGAAGAGCCCGAAGACTTTCTGAGCACCATGGCCGGCCAGCAGCAGGCCGAAGGTCAGCCGGATGAGCAGCAGGCCGCAGTCGGCGGCGGTCGCGATAGGGGCGGTGGTCGTAGGTGCGCTGGTGGTGGGATGCGCTACTGGTTCCGTGGAAGAAGCAGGACGGTTCAGGATGCGCTTGGTCAACATGGCAATGCTCCGGTGAGAACGCCAGAACGGGCGTTTTCCCCCAGCTCGGACACGGGCCGAGCACCGGTCACGAGTGAGCCCCCCGCAGCGGCGCAGAGCGCCCTCCCCCCACCCGGTCCTTGCGCAGCGGGCAGGGTCGAGCACGGGCGGCGGCCCGCGCGGGCAGGGCAGCGTCCGGTCAGCGGTCTCGCGCCATTTGGCCATCACCATCGGTGCCGCTGGGGCCCAGTCGCACGCAGCATTCCCCGGGCTCGGGGGCCAGGACGGCCTGGACCCCGCTGACCTGGAGGCCGGTGAGGTAGCCGCTGAGGAAGGCCTGGTTCATGCCGCACACCAGGTCGGGAGCCTTCGCGGCCAGCGGATGGAACGGGCAGTTGCGCAGCCGCAGCCGGGTCGGTCCTTCCCGGACCGGCTCGTAGCCGTACCCGTCCAGCAGCCGCTCACAGGCGGTCAGCCCCCGCTCCGGGCCCAGGCGCCCCGGACGGATTTCCTCCCGCGCGGCTTCGCCCATCTGCCGGCCGCGCCGTTCGGCGGTCCGCACCGCCGCCTGCGCGGCGTTTTCGTCGGCCTCCTCGGTCAGGACGGCGTCCAGGAGGAGGTCCGCCAGGAGTTCGTGGCGCCGGTCGGGGATGCTCACGGTGATCTGGGCATCGGTGGGCTCGTACACCTTCGGCCGCCTGCCGACCTTGCGGATCCCGCCGGGCGTCTCGTACCGGGCACGCAGCAGGCCCGCGTCGACGAGCTTGTCGAGGTGGAAGGCGGCGAGTTTACGCGAGATGCCGACGCTGGCGGCGGCCTCGTCGCGGGTGACGGCGCGGCCCGCACGGCGGACGAAGGCGAACATGCGCCGCCGTGAGTCCTCGCTCAGCACGCTGACGGAGTCGATGGCGGCGTTCGCCGCATCGGCCTGCCACTGAGTCGGGTCAGAAGCCACAAACACCACAATAACTCCCACCCATGTGGGCGCAAGTGCTCTTTCAGGCGCGCTCTGCTGGGCGTCCTGACATCACCCCTCAATAAGACCCGCACTTATTGGCGCAATAGCGGGAGGTTGCGACGACCAGTGAGCCTTTCCCAGTAACGGATCATGACGGTGTGTGATCGTTCAGATGGTGCGGTCGTACTCGAGCTGGAGCAGGACGAGGGCCGCGGCGGCGATCTTCGTGATCTGGCCGGGGTCGAGGCTGACTCTGCGCAGGGCCTTGAAGGTCGTCTTGAACAGGGAGTTGGCGCGTTCACAGATGCCGTGGATGCCACGGATGACCTTGTTGTATGTCTGTTGCTCCTCGGTCAGCTCACCGCCGACAGGCTTCTTGTGCGGGTGGCGGAAGCCGTCGCCGGCGTTCTCGTAGCCGAGGTCGACCAGGGTCGGCATGTCCAGCTCGGCCGCGATGCGGCCCAGGGCGTCGACCAGCCCGTGGTGGCGGGCGCAGGTGGTGTCGTGCTCCCGGCCCGGGCGGACCGGCGAGACCCAGATCGGCCAGCCGTCCGGAGTGGCGATGACCTGCACGTTCCCACCGTGGTGCCGATGCTTCCCGGACCACCACAGGTCCGCCCCGTGGGGGCCCGGGGCCGCGACCCGGTCGGTGCGGATGACCGTGCCGTCCAGGTTGAGATGGGTCAGGCTGGCCGCCTTGGCCCGCTCCAGCGCGGTGGCCAGATCCGGCGCTCCGGCCGCCAGGACGGTCAGCCCCTCGTGCAGGTAGCGGTAGGCAGTGGAGGACGACAGGCCGTTGTCGCAGGCGAGTTGGGCAAGACGGGTGCCGTCGATGAACCAGCGCAGGATGAGCACGGCCTGCCGGAAGCAGCCCAGCGCGCGTCGTCCCCGGCGGGTACCGATCGTCGAACGGTGGTCCCGCAGCGGCCGGGCCAGGTGCTCGGCGGTGGACCAGCGGACATCGAGCACGGCGGTGTATGTGACACTGGTCGGCACGTGAGGCCCCTCGGTCGGATCTTTTCTGTCGCAAGATCGTTCCTACCAGGGGCCTTGCGACTGCCCGGAGTTGGGGTCTACAGGACGCAGCACAGCCCGGCGATCACAGTGAGCGACGACCGGTTACCGGGAAAGGCTCAATGAGTCGCAGCTTCAGGCGAAGCGTCCCGGCAGTGCCTCGCTCGCCGACCCGTACGGTCACCCGTTCCACCCGATCCTGGTGACCGTGCCGATCGGCGCCGCCGTCACGCTGAGTCTCTGACAGCATTCCGGCAGCCGTGCCACACGGTTATTTCGCCAAAACGGCGATCCCAAAGGGCGCCGTTTACGTAATCACCTGGGGATACGTCCCTGGTCGGCTGGTTCCCGTGCAGCAGGGATCTTGGATGCGAGACGTGCCTGCACCGCAAGTTCCGTGCCTGGTGTGGTTGACGCACCAAAGAGGGCGTGCAAGAGCTCGAGGCCGTGCTCGGCGATGGCAAGTGCAGCCGGCCCCTCATGCCCGACTCGCACCGGACGCTGCCCTCACACACCTGTCACGGACCGTAGCGGCGTGGCAACGGCAGACCCCCTTGACCACTCCCCTTGACCGGGCTCTGGCAGGGGTGGTCAAGGGGTTTCGCCGTCGCCTCGCGCCGCTGCACCACTACCATCCGTGACTCCCCGTGCGGAACGCACGGGCGCCAGGAGCGCGGGGCCGACGGCGAGGGCGTCTGACAAGGCGCTCTCCAGGGTGCCCCGGAGGGGCATTTCGCAGGGCGCCTCACCGATCCGGTCCTGACGGGAAAACCCGCACGTCACAAGCGTGATCAAAGGGGAGCCGGGCGCGCCGACTACTTCCTGGGAGACCCCTTTGCGGGGCCTCTGCGGGCGGTACCGGCCCGGTTCCGCCGGGACCCGGCGCCCTGCTCCGGTCCGGGCAGCGCCGCCGCCCGGACCACCGTCTGGTGCTGCCCGGAGTCCACCGCCTCGCCCGCGCGCGACACGCGCGCACCCTGGGCCGGAGCAGCCGACCGAGCAGGGAGGAAGAAGTTCCGGTGGCGGGGAGAATCGGGCGATGACCGACCACCGCCGCCCGCTGGACACCGGACCCACCCACACCGACGAGTCCCGCATGCGAGACACCGGCCCGCCCGCGCCGCGCGCCCGGCTCGCCGCCGAACGCCTTCCCGCCGCCGCCCCGGCCGCCACCGAACCAAAACCACGTCCGGACGCCGGACGCCGCCCCTGGGCGCCTGCCCCACCCTTCCCCGCGTTCCGGGCGCCTCACCGGCCGGGTGAGCGCGGCGGCCCCGCCGACGCGCACCACCCGAGCCCGCGCAACGTGCCGCAGCCAGTGCCGCGTCAGTCCCGGCGCCGACCCAGGCACAGCAGGACACGGACACGCTGCGAGCCGAGCTGGACCGGCTGCGCCACGAGCACGCCCTGGCGCTCGCCGACGAACGCACCGCCCGTCAGCTCGCCGAGGCCGAGGCCGAGGCCGGGGCCCGGCACCTCCAGGCGCGCCTGGACGAACGCGCCGCCCCGCATCGAGGACCTGCAGCGGGGCCGACACCCCGATGCGGCGCCTGAAGGACCGCATCGTCGACCGCCGCGGCACCACGGCCCGCAACGTGGCCAAGACCGCCGCGGCCCGCAAGCTGCTCACCCTGGTCTGCTACGCCCTGCGCGACGGCGAGGTCCGCTGCCTGACGAAGCCGGACCCGGCGCGAGCAGGCCGGAACGCGGCCGACGCGTGATCGCGCACTGTCTGGCCCCGGCGCATGCGGCGCGGCCGTTAACGTGATCGATCCCGTCGGCCGTCGCGGAACGCCCCATGCACAAGCTCGTCCGGCCGCGGGGCCGGACGCAGCCGCGAAGGGATGACCGGCAGCCGAGCCTGCCCACCCACGACCACACCTTTGGGGCGAGACACCACAACTCCATACCCCCGGTCCCCGGCGCCGCCAGTGTGCGCCGACCAGGTGCGGCCTCAAGGCCGTTCGTCCTCGGCTCCGCCTGCGGGCGCTCCGCCTTGACCCCGCGCCTGGGCTCGGCGCTGCCCGAACTCAGCCGGAAACCGGGAAAACAGACGGGGGTAACACCCTTGACCGGCCCCGCTCCTTCAGGGATGACAGCGCCATGCCGCTCCAGCGGAGCAGCCCAGAGGTTCCTGGCCGCCTTCAGCCGGATCTCCGGCCACTTCCGGCCCCGACGCCATCTGATCACAGCGAGTGACTACCGCACCGAGATGACCGAACGGTTCCGTATCTGGAAGACCGTCACCGGAGCCCTCACGGCCGCCTGACCAGGATGCCCCTCGGCCCGGCCGAACGCACCTCCAGCACACCTCAACTCGCCTGCCGAAACAGCAACTTGGCAACGCCCGATCAACTCCAAGATCATCCCGGGCCGGTCAGTCAACCGGCAACGCCGATATGCGCCCTTGACCCCTTCGGGCGGTGGACACCGCGAAGCGACCGAGGACACTCTCCAGCGCGTGCGCGGAGATTCTCAGGGGATACCGCCACACCGAAACCATTCCTCTACCGTGAGTAGAGAAACGCGGTAGAGTCGGGGTATGGCAGACGAGACGAGCATCAAGGTGAGCACGGCAGCGAGGGACCGGCTGGCCCGGCTGGCGGCCGAGCACGGCACGACCATCCGCGGCCTGGTCGAGGACCTCGCGCAGGGCACCCCGACCCAGGCCGAGTACGCCGAGCGGGCCGAGCTGGCCCGCGCCGAGCTCTCCTCCGCGCTCGGCAGCGCGCCGAGCCCGGAGGCCGAGGCGAAGGCGCGGGCGCTGCTGGAGCGCCTGGGCGGGGCGCAACACATCCCGCAGGCGGCTGCGTAGTGAGGACGATCCCGGTCGTCCTCGACCACACGACCGCCGCGGCGCTGTACGACCCGAAGGATCCGTTCAACGAGGCGGTCGCGGCGTTTTACGTGCAAGCCTCCGGCGGGCTGGGCAGCCTGTACGCGCCGGTGCTGTCGCTGACAGCCGGCGACGCCGAGCAGCCCGGGCTGCTCGGCTACATCAAGGGGCTGCGGTTCATCCAGCTCGAGGCGTTCGACACCGACGCGGCGGTCACCGCCACCGAGCTGCTGCGCTTCGGGCACTCCTGGGCCGCCGTCCACGCCATCCACGCTGCCCGGCCCTCCGCCGCGCACCCCACCGGGCGGTTCCTGCTCACCCTGACCCCGAAGGCGTACGCGGGCACCGGCGTCCAGGCCGTCCACCCCGACCAGTAGGCGTCGGCGCCCGGCGCTCATGTGTGGCGGGACGGCCGGTATGAGAGGTGGCCATCACAGCAGCCGCCTCCCGCACCGCGGCGGGCGAGCATTGCGGGTGCCGAGTAATCATCCGCCCTGGTCAAGCGGCGTATTGGCACTCGTGGAGGGTTGCCCTTGCCGAAAACGTCGTCCATTGAGGTCGTGCGGCATGTCGGTACTCGTGGAGATTGCCGCCGAGGCGATCGCGGCGGCGTATGTCGCGGCGGGCGATCTCGTCCGGATCAGTGATCGGCGCGGGCCATGGATACAGCGGGCGGGCATGCGCAAGGCCCCGATGCGGCCGAGGGGAGTGGCAGCACTGCTCGAACGCGCGCACGGCGTGGAGTAGATGCCGCTGATTCCAGAGCAACGTGCGGTCCGGCAGCTCGCGCCGGCAGGTCCGCACCCACCGCTCCATGATCGAGTTCATGCGCGGCACCCGGACGCCGCCGAGCACCACCTCGATGCCCGCATCGGCGAGGACTGCGTCGAACAGGGCGGGGACCTTCCCGTCCCGGTCGCGGAGCAGGAACCGCGCCCGGCAGCCGGCGTCCTCCAGGTCCAGGACGAGGTCCTTCGCCACCTGCGCCCCCGGGCGGCGGTCGGGTGTGCCGGGACGCCCGGCATCCGGATCCGCCGACAGGCGTGCTCGATCACCGCGCGCACGTACCTCTGGGCCCCGGGCCAGGTGACCGTCGCGAAGAAGTTGTCCGTCGGCCGCGGCGTCGGCCGGCGAGCGCGAGAAGTCCGCCCCCGTACTCGAGCTCCGTGGGGTGACGGATCGAGCCCGGCCTCCCGCAGGATCTCCCAGACCGTAAAGGGGGCCGCCGTCACGCCCGGCACCGGCAGCTCGCCGTGGAGGCGCCGGCAGCCCCCCGGGGGATTTTCCTGTGCCGGGCGCGGCACCGGGGCGCGGAGGGAGCGCACGGTGCGGGGCCGGCCCGGGCGCTTCGGCCGGGATCGGTTGGCGTGGCGGCGGGCGACCGGGGCGCGGTGCCGACATGGCACCGTGTCCGGCCGGACCGGCAGCCGCAGCCCGTGCAGCACCTCCGACGGCAGCCGGTACGGCAGCGCCGCCCAGAACGCCAGGGCTGGACCGCGCCTTCCCCTTCCCGGGTCAGTACTCCAGCCCTGGCAGTTGGTGGCGCAGGGCGCGGATCTGCACGTCCTTGTCCCGATCACTCCTCGACAGCAGGCGCAGCCGGGCGAACGCGTTCGCCCGGCCCGACTGGGCCAGTGGCAGGGGCACGGTCGGTCATCATGCCGCGTTGGTCGACAGCCGCGCGACGGCGCGGACTCGATCGACCGCGCTCGGCATCCCGTATATTCGGCGCTGTCACATTATTGGGTGCGTAAGTCTCTGACGGCGCGTCGGGGCGTGGTGGGGGCCGGGTTTCAGGCCGGTGCTCAGGCCTCGGCGGGCTGGCCGGCGGCGCCGGTGATCTGGTCCCAGATCGCGAAGCGGAGGGTCATCTCCAGGCGGTGTTCGGCGGCGGTCATCAGGTGGCGGCGGGGTCGGAAGTGGGGTGAGATGCCGCTGAACGCGGCCAGGAACCGCTGGGCCGCGCCGACGCTGCGGAAGCTCTTCATCGCGCGTTCGCGCCGCCTCGTCGGCTGGTGGGAGTTCTCGGCCCGACTGTTCAGGCCCTTGTGTCAGCGCAGCGGTGCTCGACGGAGGGCATGACCTCGCGGTGGGCCGCGCGGTAGGAGCGGAGCCTGTCCGTGACGATCACCCGGGGCATCGTGCGGGTCGTCTGCAGCAGGCGGCGGAAGAAGCGCTGGGCCGCGGCCTTGTCCCGGCGGGACTGGACGAGGATGTCGAGCACGGTGCCGTCGGCGTCGACGGCCCGCCACCGGTACTTCCGTTCTCCGTTGATCGTGAGGAAGACCTCGTCCAGGTGCCACTTGTCGCCCGGCCTCGCACGCCGGCGGCGCAGCGCGCCGGCGTAGGACTGCCCGAACTTCAGACACCACCGGCGGATCGTCTCGTGGGACACCATGACGCCGCGCTGCAGCATCAGCTCCTCCACCTCACGGAATGACAACGGGAAGCGGAAGTACAGCCACACGCAGTGGGAGATCACCTCCACCGGGTACCGGTGCCCCTTGTACGACGGCGCACTGTCCACCGAGGACTCCTCCCAGCCTGATCAACCCGAAGATCATCCCACCCGGTCAACCAACGTGACAGCGCCCGTTTCCGCTCTGGTAGACGCCCGCGAGTCGTTCATCGTCGTAGATCCTGTTCATGCCAAGAATGCTTCTGGGTCAGGTCTCCCAGAGCAAGACCGCCGATCCGTGCGGCGGCCCGCACGTGTGCGGGCCGCCATGGAAGGCAGGGCAGTGTTCAGCCGGCCTTGGCGGACTCCTCGGTGCGGGCTCGCGTGGAGGCGATCGCGATGCGGTTCTTCTCCTCGCGTTCGGTCAGGAGGAGCGTTCGCCCGCCCCGTCCCCACGTCGGCCGGCGCGCAGATGCGCTACCTGGTCGGGCAGCTCAACGGCACCCGCGCCGTGACCGACGCGCTCGGTGTCTCGCAGCGCACCGTGGAGCGGTACGTCAAGGACCAGTCCGCCGCCCCGTGCCCGGACCTCGCCCAGCGCCTCCAGGACGCCGTCCGCGCCCGCTGGCAGCCTCGTATCCGCGAGCGCGCCCGGCATCACCGACGATGCGCGGATCCGTCATCTCACCCTCGCCCTGCCTCCGCAGTACGCGACCCGCCTGTCGACGCGCAGGAGACCGGCGCCAGTGAGCGACAGCTGCGTGACATCGCCGTCGAGGGGCTGGGTGAGGTGCACTTCCGCGACGGCGGCCGTCGCGCCCACGGTCTTAAGGTTCAGTTCACGGACGTTGAGCACTTGACGTTTGCCCTGTAGAGACCGTACGCGCGGGTGAGTTCGGCCGTGCTCTATCTCGCGGAGCTGCTTGGCAAGGCCGAAGTGCACGTCGTGGGGCGTGTGCGGGCCGATCCCGGAGTGCTGGTGCTCCTCGTTGTACCGGGTGAAGAACTGGGTGCACACGCCCGGGCGTCCTCGAGGGATCCGAAATGCCCGCCGGTCCGGCAACCCAGCGGCGCCCATAAGCTGCTGCGCACCCGGACCCTCGACTGCCTGATCAACGAGTACAGATATGCAGCGTGACGTGCAGCGATGACTTTTCGAGCAGCACACGACCGACGCATGCCCCGGAACGTGGTCGGGCGCATATACGAGCATCGCCGCGAAGTGAACGATTGTTAGCAGCGTTCGCGGGGCAGACGTTGGACAAGGCGCCGGATTGAGCGACCCTCGCTTCCTTCCGTGCGCCTCCTCTCCGCCTCCCAGCCGATCAGAGCCGCTCGGCACCCTGGAAGGCGGCACGCGCCGCCCACCGCTCGCCGGTCCCCACCGTCGACCCGCACCCCGACGACCGGCGGACGGCCGCCTGATCGGGGGTACTTGCTATGGGCACATGGAAATTTGGCCAGCGCGGGCTTGATGCTGCCGCGGTGGCGAGCCTGGGGATGGCCATGGGCGTCCTCGCCACCGCGGCGACCCAACGCCACACGCTGGAGTCACTGCGCGCTCGCCTGGAACGCCTGGAACAGCAGGCACACGCCCAGCGACACGTCAATCTGGCGAGCCAGCAACGCCAGCACTGGGAGCTGCTGAGCAAAGCCATCGACGATCCCGAACTCGCCGAGGTCCTGGATATCTTCGAGGTGCCCGCCTCACCGGTAAGGCGGCGACAGTACCTCTACGCCAACGCCCTCTACACCAACCTGCTGTTCTACTACCGCATCGGGAACCTGACCAAGGACGAGTTCTTCAAGCGCGTCCGAGGCACCTTCCAGAACCCGATCGTCAGGGAGTACTGGTACGCCACCGCACAGCAGCGGGCGAGTATCGCGGACACCGAAGAGGCGGAACTCGGGCTGACGGTCGACGATCTGCTCCGGCAGTTGGAGGAGGCCGACACCGAGGAGTGGTGGGTGGTCGGCGAACCTCCCGCCGAGTGATGTCGGCGGAGCGCCGGCCCGGGGCCGTGTCACCACGCCCAGAACCGGGCCGCCGGGACGTGGTCAGGCGTCGGGAATGTCGGCCTTCGCCCTGACCAGGGTCTCCCGCGTGATCATGACGATCCGCTCGTAGTCCGCGCGCGCAGCGTCCGGGGGGAGCCCGGCGTCCAGCGAGTCGGTCACATCCGTACCGATGACGGCGAAGTTCCCGTCGGCCAGCTCAAAAATGTCGGGACACGTCCCACCATTCGTGCTGCCTCGGTAACGCGGAGCAACGCCAAGGCGGCGGATGATCTGGCTCACTGTTGAATTTCCTTTGTTCTCAAGGCGCACGCGCGCCTGCGCCCGCTGCCGCGCGATGCGCGATGGCATCGTCCCGAAGCCTGAGTCCCGATCGCGGAAGGCTCGCCACGTACACAGTCGCCGCATACCTCAACGGGCGCAACGCTTGCGGGAAGTCCTACCACCATCCGAAGTACGCCACTCGGGGCGCCGATAAGAATCCTGTCAGCGATCCTGCTGGTCAATTCCGTGCCGTCCGGTGTGACGGCTCATTGGCCAGGGTGGTGATCGTTTTGCCGTTCCGGTTGCGGGTGGGGTGCTGGATGTCGATGCAGTCGCGGCCTTGGCCGCAGGTGGCCCTGGCGCTCGTCGCCGCCCTCGACGGCCACTGGGACACCGTCCCCTACCCGCCCGGCGGCAAGACCGTCCGGGCCGAGCCCCTCGACACCACGACCCGTGCGTGAGCACGCCGACGGGAGAGGGGTACGGCCTCTTGTCAGGCGTTCTCGTCGTGGATCCGCGCCCCCAGGTCCTCCGCCCACTCCAGCGCCCACGCCTTGAGTTCTTCGATCTGCCGGGAGGTGAGCCCGTACGCGGTGTAGTCCTCGTCCTCGTACCAGTCCGCGCCGATGAGCCGGTCCCGGAGGTCTTCGAGGCTGAACTCGTCATGGGCACGACGGCGGCCCAGGGATTCGAGGTCGGCGGTGGAGCGGTGGCGGGAGGCGGCCTGGACGTCGATGAGGTCGCGGACGGTGCCGCGGTCGGCGAGGGCACGGACCTTGGTGCCGATCACGTCGTCGAGGGAGAGGACGGGGCCGTAGGGGGTCTGGGCGGGCGGGGCCCAGAACGCCTCCTTGAGGACGTCGACCTCGCACTCCTCGCCGGTGTCCGGGTCGGTGACGAGGAACCGGCCGCTGAGCGGGTCGGTCTGGACGTGCGTGGTCCGCCATCCGCGCGCGCTGAGGCCTGCTGTGAGTGAGGCGACGATCTCCTGCATCGGGGCGGGGTTCTCGGTGGCGACGTCGAGGTCGCGGCTGAAGCGTTCGACCAGGCCGTGGGCCTGCACGGCGTATCCGCCGGTGAGGACCAGAGGGTAGGGGGAGCCGAGGTCGAGGATGTCGGCGAGGAGACGCTCGTGGAGCGGAGTGAGCTTCACGCGGCGGTCGTGTCGGCCGGAGCGGTGCGGAGCAGCTCGGGGAAGGCGTCCTCCCAGACCTCGCGGATGTAGGGGCTGACCAGGCGGCGCAGCACGGGCCACTGCTCGGCCAGCAGCCGGTGGTGGAGGAAGGCCGCCAGGTCCTCGCGCAGTCCTTCGGCGAGGACGGTCCGATAGAGCGTCATGCGGGCCTTCGGGCGGTCCAGGCTGTAGCTCGTGCGCCCGGACCAGACGATGTGGAGCGGCAGGTCCACATTGCCCTCGATGGGACCGGCCAGCTCCTGCAGGCGCTCGGGCAGTCGGCTGCGGTAGCGGTCCCGCAGCACCTCGGCGCGGGGGGCGGTGGTCGTCGTGTCCATGCATCCAGTATCGCTGGTGCGGCTGCCGCCCCTTCTCAGCGGGCTGCGGTCAAGAGGAGCGCGACTCCGGCGAAAGGCGGGTGCGCAGCGGAGGGCGCTCGAGCCATTGGAGTTCTCTGCGTGAGAGGAGGCGCTGGGACGGCGGGCACCCATGGCGGTGTCGTCCGCGGGGGTACGCGTGGAGGTCGAGGCGATACCCACCACCGAGGGATCACGCCCCTCGACTACGGCCAGACCGTGCCCCTCGTCGCCACCTTGGAGCAGCTGCGCGAGCGGGGCGAGGGCGTGACGGTGAGCAGACGCTGACCGCCGCGCTCGACAACCCGACAACGATGTCCTCTACCACCGCCAGACCGCCTGCGCCGACGCGGAAGAGGAGCAACACCGGACCAGGGTGTGTCCAGTAGACGGCCCTGTCTCACATTCGGTGGTGACGGAGGGTGACGCTAACCGAGAAGGATGCGGTGGCGGAGCAGGTTGAAGCGTGCCCGGCCGTACATCTGCCGCGCGATCAGCTTGGTCTTGGTGTTGACGCCTTCGGTGCCCCCGTTGTGGTACGGAAGTGTGAACGCGGCGATGACGGCGTCACGGTCCCGCTCCAGGCCCCGGGTGAAGGCGTGCAGGTGAGGCAGATCGGCAGCGCGGACCTGAGTGATCCAGCCCGCGAGCACGTCGGCATTGTCTGGGTGGGGTTTCAGGAGCTGGGCGAAGTTCTCGATATGAGCGGACAGTTGAGCCATCTCGGGGCAGGCGGCGGTGAGCCGGGCCAGGAGGTCTCGGTGTGCGGCCTTGAGGTTGTCGAGCCTGGTGAGCAGCATCCGGGCGAGCCTGCACGGGGAGATGTGGCTGCGGTCGGCGTCCGCGCGGCCTTGGTTGATGTACTTGTGCAGGAGGTTGAGGCAGCCCGTGAAGCCGAGGGCTTTGATCTCTTCGAAGAGGTGCTGGACGGGGACGGCGGGGTCCTCGGCGCGGCGTTTGCGTAGGTGCGCACGGTAGGGATCGACGAGGCTGGCAAGGTACTTGGGGACGCGGAGCATCCGTTCGGGCCGGTCGGCTCGGGCGTAGCGTTTGACGGTGTTCAGGGCCAGTTGCAGTCGGCGGGCGCATTCGAGCAGGCCCACGCCCTGGTCGAGCAGGTTGTGGACCTGGTGCCGGCGTTCCAGGGTGGTCTGTGCGCGGGGCCCGTTGTACAACGGCGCCTCCAGCACGGTGGCCCAGCAGTTGCTGTGCGCCCTGACCTCGCACAGGGCGGCCTCGCACAGGTTGAGCCAAAGATGCCAGCGATCACCAACCTGCACCGCATCGGGCAGCGCACGGCGGATGGGCCTCGGCGTAGGTCGCGGAGCCGTCGCGGCACACGACCTCGACGCCTGGATGGGCACGCAGCCACGCCTCCAGGGTGTCGGCCGTGCGATCGGGCAGCACGTCGATCCGCTCGTGGGTCTCGGCGTCGATCACCACGGTGGCATAGCGGTGCCGCCGGCACAGAGCGAAATCATCGACACCGATCACGCGAGGCACCCGCCCCATGGACAACGGGATGCACAACAGGGTGCGCAGTGCGGTGTGACGCGACAAGCTCACCGCGAGTATCGCCGGCAAACGAGCCCCCGCCCGGCCCGCTAACTCCTTGACCACGGCTCTTACTTGCCTGGTCAGACGAGTGGTACGCCGCTGGTATCGCTCCAGTACCCCGGGCACCTGCTCGCGGAAGGTGTGCCGGCAGCCGCGCGTGGGACACACCAGGCGTCGCACCCGCACACGGACCACTACCCGCCGCCCGTCCACCGGTACGTCGGCCACCGTCCGCAGGTGAAAGCCGTGCACCCGCCCTGACGGCGCCCCGCAGCCCGGGCACAGCACCGCGTCCGCCGGCGTCCGCGCTCGCACCAGAATCCGCTCGCCCTCGTCGGCCACGTCCTCGATGACCAGCGGCAACAGCCCCGAGAACACCACATTTACAAGCTCGTTGACATCGCGCACATGAATCTCAACGATCCCGGCAACCCTCCGTCACCACCGAATGTGAGACAGGGCCGATCATTGAACACTCCCAATCCTGATGAAGACATAGCCGCAGTGGTGCCAGATTGTCTGGAGTGGGCGAACGCCGGGCCGTCAGGAGGGCACTATCTGGCTTCTGCACTTCCCTTGGGAGCGGGGCGTCTTTTCTCCCACTCGGCGCGGTTCGATGGTCCGAGGGTCGACCGCCTCTCCCGGGGCTCCCTCCTTGTAGAGGCCCTCGGGCTCGTTCGGCCGGTCGTGCGGGAGCAGGAAGAAGGTGCGGCGCTGGAAGAGGCCACTGTCGGGGTTGGCCTCGGCGTCCTTGTCGAGCTCGGCGTAGCCGACCATGCGTCCGTCGCGGGCGTAGCGGGGCTTCCCGCTGCGGCGGGCGCTCTTGTCGAGTGCCTGGCGGACGTAGTCGAGGTGGTCGAGGTCCTCCAGCCACACCACGTTCGCTTCATGTACGAGCTGGCCTTCGTGCAGCAGCGAGCTCATGGACGCAGCTCCTTGTCGGTGATGTGGCGGTGCGAGTGGAGGTGTAGCCGCCCGAGGCAGGCAGTGGGGCACGGAGGTCTGGGACGCTTCCATAGTAGGGCGGCGTCCAGGTCCCGGGCAGGAGGCTTTCGGTCATGGCCGTCCCCCTGACGGGGCGTGAGGGCGGGCGATGTCGTCGGGGAGCAGGGCGAGGTTCGGGTAGTACTTCTTGCCACTGGACTTGAGCATCTCCGCGGGGGACGCGAGGCCGACCTCCTGACGGATGCGGCCGGCGAAGGCGCGGGCGGTGTCGGCCCGGATGCCCTCCGAACTGCACCAGCCGGTGTAGGTGGCGTAGAGCAGGCCCTGTTCGACGCGCAGGTCACCGGTGTCCAGGCCCTGGCGCATGCAGCACTCGCCGAGGAAGCGGCCGATGTGGTCCTCGGTGGTCTCGTACGCGGCAGTGGCCAGTCGGACGGATGAAGGCCCGGTAAGGGGGTCCCGGCTGGTGAGATAGCGGATGGCACCCTGGATGAGCCAGTGCAGGATGCCGGGACCCTCTTCCCTGACCAGTTCGCCGGCCAGGTTGTCGATCTTCCGCTCGGCGGGGACGACGCGTTCGAAAGGGATGAGGCGGATACGGCGCCAGAAGGCGTGACCCCCGGTACCGACTTCGGGTTGGTGGTTCCCGAGCAACCAGAGCTTGTGGGTGGGGGTGAAGCTGAAGTAGTCCTGCCGCATGCGGCGGGCTTTGATCTTGTCGCCGCCTGTAAGGAGCTTGACCCGCGCCTCGTCGAACTTGTCGTTGGGTTTGAGCTCGCTGCAGACGAAGATGCGGCGGCCGTGGAGCTCGGTCAGTTCCGTGGAATGCTCGGCGAAGTTGCCCTTGTCCATCAGGAAACCGGGCGGGGCCGCGTCGGCGTAGTCGCCCATCACCTGGATCATGACGTCCAGGAGAACCGACTTGCCGTTGGCCCCCTTGCCCCACAGGAAGGGCAACACCTGTGCGCCGACGTCCCCCGTGATGGAGTACCCGAGCAGCAGGTGCAGGAAGTCGATCATCTCCTGTCCCTCGGCGTCGTCGCCGAAGGTGTCGTCCAGGAAGGCATGCCACCGCGGGGTCGGCATCGCCTGGGGAGCCACGTTGGTGGCCCGGGAGTGAAGATCGCGCAGCGGATCGGGCTTGCGCAGACCACCGAAGCGCAGGTCGACGACGCCGGCGGGCGTGCACAGCGCATACGCGTCGCCATCGAGGACATCGGGGTCGAGGCTCAGGGCAGGCGCGGCCTTGGCCTGGTGGAGCAGCGCCTTCATGCCGCTCGTGGACATGGTGCGCCGACGGTGCTGGGCGATCTCTCGGTCGCTGAAGATGCCGCGGGGGTCGGTGGCGGCCATCTGCTCGGCCATGTCGCCCGCGGCCCACAACGCGGCCTTCTCGCCCCCCACACGCTTCCACCTGAACTGGTCCCAGCAGTACCAGCCGAGGCCTTCGACGTGGCGGAATTGGTCGCTGTAGAGCTGGGCGAACAACTTGGCGTTGCCCCGATCGGTAAGCATGGGCGGCAGCAGAACGGGCGTGTCGGCCACGGCAGGCGTCTGCGCCTGCTGGGGAGGGACCCGTGCGGGGGCAGCGGCCTCGAGGTCGAGCATCTGCTGAGCGGCGGCAGCCGCATCGAAGCGGCTGCTCTCGACGCTACTCATGCGAGTCCTTTGGGGTGGAACGGGCGGCTGGCGCCTGCGGAAAGGGCTGCGTTGATGATCGTCTCACTGCGGCGTGTCTGGCGGGGACGAGCGTAGTGAGCGGCTTCTGTCAGCTCTTGTCGGACTTCGTCCTGATCAAGGTGGCCTGCCCCGGCAAGTCCTCCCGCTGTGTAGGCGGCTCGGTTGAGCTTCTCGGTGAAGCCCGTTCCCTCGGCATGGGCGGCACATTCACGCACGGTCTCGATGAGCGGCTGCAAAAGCGCCTGCGCCGCGCCGCGCCGGGGGCGCCGACTGGTGCTGTGCGGGGGCGGACCGGGAATCGGGGGTGTCTGTATGACATGCCCGGTGCGCGTCAGTTCGGCAGCCAGCCAGGCGGGGAGGGGGGCTGGCTCTCGTACGGACCCGAGAAGCGTGTAGACACCGACGGACGTACGGGTGGCTGGAGCGACGATGTACCCACCATGGGCCCGTACGTCGACCTGCCAGGCCAGGGCGGTTCTGGGGCTGGACCCGGTGGACGAACGGTAGCGGACCTGGGGTTCGGGGTTCAGGTACCAGATGTGCAGCCCGCCGGAAGGCGTGCGTACGCGCAGTGTGGTGTTGTCCTGCGCCGGGTCCTGCTGCTGCCGATAGGCGGCGAGGAGGGCCAGTGTGTCGAAGCCCGAGGCAAGCCCGTCGAGATTCACCTGGTCCGGGATCGGAATGCCTGGCAGTAAGCGGTCGCGGTGGGGGATCTGTGCCGCGTGGGCGTCGACGTCCAGGACCACGAGATGCGCCGGCCCGCAAGACACACCAACTCCTGCACGGGGCTCCCTGCTCCACCAGGCATCGATACGGGCCAGGTCCGTGGTTGCGCTGTGGAAACCGTGACACCACATTCCTCGGGTATGGCAGGGACACCCCGAGGGGGCATGGGAACGGATGCGACACTGCTCGCAGTTGGCGGCCGGAGTCTTGCGTCCCGGTGCCAGCGGATGGACCGGCCACTGACGGCCCGCCAGCCAACGGGCGACATCCGCGGGTCGCGGCGGCTGCGCGACTTCGGATGAAGCGGCGTAGGCGTGGCGCTGCACTGTCGTCGGTCCGTTCCTCTGGTGTGGCCAGGCTTGGGTCCCTCAGTTCGGTTCCGAGCGTTTTTCCTGTTCAGGATGGGTGCGGCACGGGCTGAGGGACTGAAGGGACTGACTTTCCCTTATGGGCAGCAGAGCCTAGCGCACCACTTTCCCCACCTGGGGAGGCATTAGCACTTATTCCAGAATCAGTCCCTTCAGTCCCTGTGTGCGGCCCGTGAGTGGTAGTAGGAGAGAGTCCGCCTGCTGGGGCAGGCGGCTGAGGACCGAAGGCCTGACAGTGGCAGAGGGACTCTTCGGCACCTTTCGGTCCCTGTCATGTTCCAGCAGGTCAGAGCACCTGCGTGATCGAGGAGAGGGACTGAAGGGACTCAATTTCCCAGTTATCAGTGCACCAGGATATGTACAGGTCGGTCCTCGTACGCGTGCATGGGTGTGCGCGCACGCAGCTGGAACAGGAACCTTCGGACCCTTCAGTCCCTTCAGCTCCGAATCGATCGCTCTGACCTGCACTTTTTCTAAGGGACTGAAACGTGGAGGGACCGAAGGAGTCCCGTCCCTCCGCCTCCCTGGGCCCGCCGCTGGGAAAGCGGCTAGGGCGGGAGGACCGATCACCGAAGCATGGAGGCCCTCGCATGGCTGAACCGTTCCTGATGCATCTCTCCCCGGAGCGACTGGAGCAGCTCACTCCGCGGTCCGGCTGCGAGCAGTGCTGTACCAGTCGCTGAAGCCGCCGTGACTCTGTCATGTTGGTGTGGGTGTTACCGGCTGGTGGCGCGTCAGGCCGTGGTGGGTTGGCCGGCGGCGCCGGTGGTCTGGTCCCAATGGCGAAGCGGGTGGTCATCTCGGTGCGGTAGCCAGTGGCGGTCATCCGGTGGGGGCGGGGCCGGAAGTGCGGTGAGATCTGGCTGAACGCGTTCGCGTTGGCGGGCGGGCTGGTGGCTGTTCTCGGCCTGGTTGTTCAGGCCTTGGTGGGAACGGTGTTCCACCGAGGGCGTGGCCTTGCGGTGGGCGGTGCCGTAGGAGCGGAGCTTGTCGGTGACGGCCACCCGGGGCGCCGTACAGGTCGTCTTCAGCAGGCGGCAGAAGAAGCGCCGGGCCGCAGCGGTGTCCCCTTCAGCCCTGCACCAGAATGTCGAGCACGGTGCCGTCGGCGTCCACGGCCCGCCACAGGTACGTCCGCTTTCTGTTGCTCTCGATGAAGACCTCGTCCAGGTGCCCCCTGTCGCCCGGCCTTGCACGTCGGTGGCGCAGCGCACCGGGTAGGCCTGCCACGAACGTGGCGCACCACCGCCGGACCGTCTTGTCGGCGACGAGCACGCAGACCGGCGGCTGGCGGAACGGATCGAACGCCGCCTGGATCGGCAAGGGACCCGCCCGGTTCGGAACTTGGCCGGCTGGCTGCTCAAGCGCGGGCTGCCGTAGCAGGCCGAGTGCTGGTCGGCGTTGTGCGACGACGGAATCCGGATCGACACCGGCGGCATCCGCGAGAGCTGCACCTGCCGGATCGGCCATCGGCGTGGTCTGCGCACCGTGGTGGCGGCCCGTGTTGTCGCTGAGCATCCGCATCTTCCGCCGGGGGAGTGGCGGGCCGCCTACGAGGGCGAACTGCGGGCCACGGTCGAGTACCAGGCCGCGATGGATCTCGTGCGGCGCGAGCAGACGGCCAAGCAGCAGATCGCCTACCGTGCTGCGGTCGACGAGCAGAAGGCGCAGATCACGGTGGCCAAGACGGAGTGGGCGGCACAGCCGTGCGCGGACTGCGGCTTGTCCGACGCCGCTGGGCTGTGCATGACGTGCACGTTGCGGCGGGAAACCGTGGCCGTGGCGGACCAGGCGGTGGACAGCGCGGTGGCATTGCGAGCCGACGTCGACGATCCTCAGGGCCTGGCAGAACTGACCGAGACGCCGGCGCGGGACACTTGGGCGTATGTGCACGGGGCCCAGGCGCCGGAAGGGTTCGACCACCCGACGCCGCGGGCGTACGCTAAGCGGCAGGTGGTCAAGAGGGTGCTGGAGGCCCGCCGCCGGGGGGCGTTGGAACGGCTGCGGGAGTCGAAGCCTGCCGAGGCCGAGGCCGCGCACGTGAAGCGGATGGCTATGCGCGGGATGTCTCCCACGGACAAAAACCGCAAGCGGGCCGAGACGGCCGCAGACAAGGCTCGGACGCGGGTGGCGGAGGAGTTGCTGGGTGAGTTCCTCGGCGATCTTTACCGGGCCCGGGCCACGGCCGTGCCGCGAGAGCCGGTGCGGGCGTGGAACGAGCGGTGCGCCGCGCTCGCGGTCCGCCCTCTCACCGAGGACCAGGTCGTGGCCGAAGTGGTGGGAGCGTCGTGATCCGGGCCGGTGTTCCTCACGATGTGGGTCTGTGCGGCCCGGGCGGATTCGACTATGGCAGGGCGGGTGACCAGGGTATACGCCTTGGTCACCTCGCTGCTCCAGCCCTCGGCCGGGGATTCGGCCGAGGGATACCAGCGGCTGGTGACGGAGTCGTCCCATCCGTCATCAGGTTCGACCTACCAGGGCATTGCCGCCTGCATCGTGTGCAATTCGGCGTGAACTTCGTGCAGTTCACGGCGTGCTCTCTGGGCCGGCCCACCCGGCTGCGATGCAGATCGCGGCATCTTTTTCGGCGGTGGGAGCAACCGAGGGGCGCGACACAAACGCGGGCCCCCTTCTACGGTGTGCGCGATCGGACACCGGCTGTTCGTCTCCGACAGAGAGATGACCGGTGTCCGGCGGAAGGAATGGATCTGGTGACCGCGATCGAAGGGAGAACCGTGTCCCGGCCCGCGCACGCTGCTGAACCCCTACTGCACGGGGGCGCCAAGCAGCGGGGTGCGGTACCCGAAATTCGTACCGCACCCCTGAGGAAGGAAGAAGGGTGGACCCGCACGCTCGGGACCGGCCGGCGTGCTCAGCCTGCTGCGAAGGCGAGGACGGCGTTCTGCCCGCCGAAACCGAAGGAGTTCGTGAGCGCCAGGTCGACCCGGCAGCGTCGGGCCTCCTTGGCCACCACGTCGATGTCGATCTCCGGGTCCTGGCTTTCGAGGTTCGCCGTCGGCGGGATCAGCCCGTTCTCGATCGTCAGCACCGTCAGCGCCGCCTCGATCGCCCCGGCCGCGCCGAGCGTGTGCCCGAGGGTGCCCTTGGCCGAGGTGACCGCGGGGCCGGTACCGAGGCAGCGGGCCAGGACCCTGGCCTCGGCGAGATCGTTCAGCGGCGTCGACGTGCCGTGCGCGTTGACGTGGTCCACGTCGGACGGCACCGCGCCGGCGTCGGCGAGCGCGGCACGCAGGGCGCGTTCCACACCTGCGCCGGACGGGTCCGGGGCGGTCGCGTGGTACGCGTCGGCGGAGGCGCCGTACCCGACGAGCCGGGCCCGGACGCGGGCGCCGCGGGCCGCGGCGTGCTCGGCGCGTTCGAGGACCAGGATCCCGCTGCCCTCCCCTATGACGAATCCGTCGCGGCCGGTGTCGAACGGGCGTGACGCCGCCGCCGGTGATTCCGTACGGGTCGACAGTGCGCGCATCTGGCTGAAGCCGGTGACGATGAGCGGCACCACCGCGGCCTCGGTGCCGCCCGCCAGGACGATGTCGCAGACACCCTGGCGCAGCATGTCGCGGGCCACGCCGATGGCGGTGGCCCCGGACGCGCACGCCGTGGCGGTCACGAGGTTCGGCCCGGTCGCCCGGAACCGCATGCCCACGTGTCCGGCGACCATGTTCGGGAGCATCATCGGCATCAGCATCGACGACACCGTCTCGGGCCCCTCGCCGAGGAATGTCGTGTGCTGCGTCTCCCACGTGCCCGCACCGCCCACGCCGCAGCCGACGACGACGCCGACCCGGGCGCCGTCCCACGTGGCCGGATCCAGCCCGGCGTCCGCGACGGCCTCCTGCGCGGCGATGAGCCCCAGCTGCACGAACCGGTCGTACTGCAGGTTGGCGCGACGGCCGAGCAGTGCCCGGGCGTCGAACTCCGGCACCCGACACGAGAAGTCGACCGGCAACCCGGCCAGCGACGCGTCGGTGGCGGCCGTCGGCTCCCCGGCGCACACCGCGCGCCAGGCCGGATCGGTGCCGACGCCGGCGGCGGTCACCAGCCCCAGGCCCGTGACGACGACACCGGAGGTCATGACGCCGGGTTGAGCTGGGCGTCGATCAGCTTCACGACGTCGGCGACCGTGCTGCGCGGGGTCGCGTCGTCCTCGCCGATCTCCACGTCGAGGTCCCGCTTGACGACCAGGCCGAGTTCCACCAGGAACAGCGAGTCCAGTTCGAGCTCCTCGAAGGTGATGTCCGGGCGGACCTCCTCGGGCTGCACCTCGAACTGGTTGACCAGTATGTCGGTGAGCCGGTCGTACGTGTTCTTCATCAGAGGGCTCCTCATCAGCAATCGGTAACCGTCGCTCGGCTAGTCGCCGAGCACGAGTTCGGGCCAGGTCAGCAGCGCCGAGCCCCAGGTGAAGCCCGCGCCGCACGCGGTGAGCAGGGTCTGCTGGCCGGGCCGCACAGTGCCGTCGGCGACGCCGTGGAGCAGCGCCAGCGGGATGGAGGCGGCCGCGGTGTTGCCGACGCGGTCGATGTTGGTCACGACGCGGCCACGGTCGACGCCCAACTGGTCGGCGAGCTGGTGGACGATGCGGATGTTGGCTTGATGGGCCACCAGCCGGTCGACATCGGCGACGCCCCGGCCCGCGCGCTCCAGCACGGTCCGGCACGAGGCGGTCATCCGCATGACGGCGTGCTTGAACACCTCGCGGCCGGCCATCGTCAGATACCGCTCGCCGTCCCGCTCCGGCCCGTCGGACAGCCGCTGCCGGGAACCGCCGGCGTTGACCGCGATGAGGTCGGCGTCGGCGCCGTCGCTGCCCAGGTCGATGTGGCCGATCGCGCCCGGCTCGTCGGGGGCGCCGGCCCGCAGGACCACCGCGCCGGCCCCGTCGCCGAAGATGGGAGCCGTCCCGCGGTCAAGGGGATCGATGATGCTGGAGTACGTCTCGGCGCCGATGAGCAGCACCCGGTCGGCGACGCCGGTGGAGATCAGACCGGCCGCGGCGGCGAGCCCGTACACGAAGCCGGTGCACGCGGCGTTCATGTCGAAGGCGGCGGCGCCGGTCAGCCCGAGGCGCGTCGCGACCTCGGGGGCGGTGGCCGGGCAGATCCGGTCGGGCGTGGTCGTGGCCAGGACCACGGCGTCCGCCCGCGGATCACCGGAGGCGGCCAGGGCGCGCGCTCCCGCCTCGACGGCGAGGTCGGACGTGGCGGAGCCGGGGTCGGCGTGGTGGCGGCGCGTGATGCCGGTACGGGTTCGTATCCAGCTGTCGGAGGTGCCGAGTCCGGCCGGCAGGTCGTCGTTGGTCACCACCCGAGGAGGCAGCCAGCCCCCCAGGCCACAGATCACCGCGGCACGCGTCATGCGCCAACCATGCCAGCGGGCGCTGAAATTCGACTGACGGACCTCTGACGCACAGCCGCTTTCAGCACTCCTTCAGCAACCTGTCAGCAGCTGGTCAGAGCATGGGCAGCGGGGTGCGCGAGCATGATTGTGTGAGCGAGGAGACGACTATGGACGAACCCGGTTACCTCGAAGCGCACGCAGCCGTGGAACGGCGCTTCCCCGTCCAGCGGACGGGGAACGGGAACGAGAGGCCGGTGCCCTCGAAGGCGCCGGGCACCGGCGCGGGAGCGGGACCCTCCGGGGAGGCGCGCACCACCGCGGGCAGGGTCGCCGATCTGCGGGCCAGGCGCGAGGCGGCCCGCCATGTCCCCGACCGCACGGTCCGCCGCCTCGCCCGGTTCGGACGGATGACGGCCCGGGACCGCCTGGAACACCTGCTGGACCCGGGCTCCTTCGTGGAGACCGGCCTGCTCGCCCGGCACCGCTCGACCGGCTTCGCCGCCGACCCGGCGCGGCCCAGCGGCGACGGCGTCATCACCGGCCACGGCACCGTGGACGGCCGCCGGGTGTGCGTCTACGCCCAGGACGCCCTGGCCCTGGGCGGCAGCGTCGGCGAGGTCTTCGGCGAGAAGGTCGGCAAACTGCTCGACCTCGCCCTGCAGACAGGTTGCCCGGTCATCGCGATCAACGACTCCAGCGGCGCACGCGTCGCCGAGGGCGTGCTGTCGCTGGCCGCATACGGCCGTGTAGCCAACAAGGTGGTCACCGCCTCAGGTGTCATCCCGCAGATCTCGCTGATCATGGGACCCTGCGCGGGCGGCGCCGTCTACGTGCCCGCCTGCACCGACTTCGTCGTCATGGTCGACCGGACCTCGCACATGTTCGTCACCGGCCCCGACGTCATCCGGACGGTCACGGGCGAGACGGTCCGCATGGAGGACCTCGGAGGCGCGCAGGTGCACGCCACGGTCGCCGGCAACGCGCACTACGTGGCGGACAGCGAGGCCGAGGCGCTCGACTACGTCCGGGACCTGCTGTCCTTCCTGCCGTCCAACAACCTGGACGAGACGCCGGCCTACCGGGCCACCGCACCCCTCGATCTCACGCCCGACGACCTCGAACTCGACTCGATCCTGCCCGATGCGCAGCGCGAGGCGTTCGACATGACCGAGGTGATCGCGCGTGTGGTCGACGACGGCGAACTGCTGGAGGTGCACCCGGGTTTCGCGCCGAACATCATCTGCGGCTTCGGCCGGATCGAGGGGCACACCGTCGGCGTCGTCGCCAACCAGCCGCTGCACCTGGCCGGCGCGCTCGACATCGCCGCCGCCGAGAAGGGGGCGCGGTTCATACGGTTCTGCGACACGTTCAACATCCCCATCGTGACCCTGGTGGACGTCCCCGGCTTCCTGCCCGGCACCGCCCAGGAGCATCAGGGCATCATCCGGCGCGGTGCCAAGCTCGGCTTCGCCTACATCGAGGCGACGGTGCCGAAGGTGACCGTCATCGTCCGGAAGGCGTTCGGCGGCGGGTACGCGGTGATGGGCTCCAAGGAACTCGGCGCCGACATGTGCTTCGCCTGGCCCACCGCATGGATCGGCGTGATGGGCGCCGCCAGCGCCGTCGACATGCTGTGCCACCGCGAACTCGGCGCCGCCGACGATCCCGGCGAGCTCCGCGAAGAGCTGATCGAGCAGTACGAGGAGACCGTGCTCACCCCCTACATGGCGGCCGAACGCGGCAGCCTTGATGACGTCATCCTGCCGTCGGAGACCCGGCTGACCGTGTTGCGCGCACTCAGGGCGTTGCGCAACAAGCGTGTGACACTGCCGCCGCGCAAGCACAGCAACATCCCGCTGTAGGAAGCGGGATGTCGCTGAGGAAGTGCGCGGAGCCGACTACCGCAGGCTCCGCGCGAAGGCCCGTGCGGCCCACGGCATCGAGAGGATCGCCAGAGCGCCGACGACGAGGATGCTCTGCCAGATCACGTTGCTGCCCAGCTCATCGGCGAACAGCGCATCGACATCCTCACCAGGGGCGTTGCCCAACTACCCTGGTGGCGGCGGCAGAAGATCCTGTTCCGGGTGGACGGGGCCGGATTCTCCCACCAGCTGCTGGACTGGAGCGCGGGCGGAGGGCCACCCCCACGTTCCGCTGGGAGTACTCCGTCGGCTGGTACCTCACCGAGCGCGAGCAGGCCACCATTGAGATCGTGGACCGCAAGAAGCTGTGGCAGCCGACCACCGGCGAGGGCGGCCACGTCCGTGAGGACGCGTTCGTCGCCGACAGCACCGGCCTGCTCGCCGACATCACCGGCTGGCCGAAGAGCCATCGGGTGATCGCCCGGAGGAGCCGCTGCGCCCCCGCTGCCTCAAGGACGCCTCCGACTACGAGATCAAGCAACAGGTCCGCTACCGGACCTTCGCCACCAACAGTCGCCGCGGTCAGATCGCCCACCTCGACGCCCGGCACCGCAAGCACGCCCGCGTCGAGCCGCGACAGCAAGGCGTCCGGGATGGGCCTCCCGCCCTCCCACGAGACGAATGCCAATGCCGCCTGACTGACGGCCACGACCTTCGCGCTTGGCTCCAACTTCTCGCGCTGGACGGCGAGGAGGCCAAGGCCACCCCCAGGACACTGCGCTACCGCATCCTCCACGTCCCCGCCCACCTGGTGCGCGGCCGGCGCAAACGCCGCCTGAAACTCTTCGAAACCGGACTCCGGACAGCCGCGATCGTGCGGGCCCTCACCCGCATCCTCGCTCTGCCCCACCCCACCTGAACGGCACGAACCGTCCCGCCGGGCACCGAGAGGAGGACACCCGCGGTCACCGGGCCCGTGGGACCCGGCGCGATCCGGCACGCCAGCCGACGCGCACCCCTGACCGGCACTGCCCCGGACAGGGATCAACACGGCATCACAGGCACAAGATCAACCGGTCGACTTGGTGAAACGACGAGGTCGGGACCGAGGAAGCCGAAGATCTCGCCTTTGTCGACGGACATTTCGACGCCGCATACGGCTTAGACGGTATAAGTCTGTCCGCAGTATTTGCCTTTGCAGGACTTGTGTAATCCGATGGTCTCGATCATACCGGTCATTCCTCAAACATTCGGCTGGCGTCGTCCCGGCATGAGCGGCCACGTTAACCCGACGGCTTCCGTCGGCACAATGGCCTGAAACCCCTAGCGGCCCGCGGAAAGCGATGGGCGATCCCGGGGCAACCCCTAGACCGGGGGCGGGAAGCAGTGGGGTCGGCTGGTGGATATACGGGGTAATGGCTGCTTGACGATACTGTACGGTTCCGGCAAGCATGGGTTTCGTCGATCATTCGTCGGCATGCCACTGACAACGATGGCCAGGCGGAGAGTCCCGATGGAAATAGCAATTCTCGGCCCGCTGACGGTGATCGGGAGGAGTCGTCTCCCGGTGGGTGGCACCAAGGTGCGCGCCATCCTCGCACTGCTCGCCCTCAACGTCGGCACCGTCGTGTCCTGCCAGGATCTGGTCGACGAACTGTGGGACGACTGCCCGCCGCGCACCACCAAGAACACCCTGCAGGCCCACATCGCCCGGCTGCGCCGGCTGCTGGAGGACGCCGGCCGTCCGGACGCGCTGCAGACGGTGAACCAGGGGTACCTGCTGGACTTGAGTCCCGACGCGATCGACGCGGAACGCTTCCGCCGCCTCGCTTCCAGCGGCGCCCAGCGCGTCGCCGACCACCCGCAGGCCGCCGCCGAGCACCTCGAACAGGCGCTGCGCCTGTGGCGGGGGCCGGTCCTGCTCGACGCCGGTCCGGGCGCGCGCTGCCGGTCCGCGGCGCTGTGGCTCGACGACAGCCGCGTCGCCGCGCATGAGAACCTCATGGCCGCGCGGCTGGCCCTCGGTGACGAGCGCGCGGTCGCCTCCGAGTTGGAGAGCCTGGCCGCCCAGCATCCGCTGCGCGAGGGGCTGCACGACCTGCTCATGCTCGCGCTCTACCGGGCCGACCGGCAGGCCGACGCGATCGAGGTCTTCCACCGGCTGCGCCAACGCCTCCGCGACGACCTCGGCCTGCAGCCCGGCCTGCAGGTCCAGCGCCGGTACCGCGCAATCCTCGACCAGGACCCGGCGCTCACCACGCCACTGCGTGCCGCGTAGCGGCTGGGGGACCCACGATGCCACCGACCCTGTACGCGCTGAGTGATCTGCACATCAGCTATCGCGAGAACCGCGAGCTCGTCGAGCGTATCCGCCCCACCGACCCGGGCGACTGGCTCATCGTCGCCGGCGACGTCGGGGAGTTCTTTGCCGACATCGAATGGTGCCTCGGGCTGCTGCGTTCGCGGTTCGCCAAGGTCGTCTGGGCACCCGGGAACCACGAACTGTGGACGCACCCCGACGATCCCGTCCGGCTGCGCGGCGAGCACCGCTATCGCGAGCTGGTGGAGATGTGCCGCCGCCTCGACGTTCTCACACCGGAGGACGAATACCCCCTGTGGACCGGACACGGCGGCCCACTCCTGATCGCGCCGTTGTTCGTGCTGTACGACTATTCCTTCCGGGCACCCGGCACGCGCACGAAGGCCGAGTCGCTGGCCTACGCGTACTCCACCGGAGTCGTGTGCACCGACGAGTCGATGCTCCACCCCGACCCGTATCCGAGCCGTGAGGCATGGTGCTCGCAGCGCGTCCAGTACACCGAGCGCCGCCTCGCCGCGTGCGCACCCGAGCAGTCCGTCGTCCTGGTCAACCACTATCCGCTCATCCGGGACCCCATGGACGTCCTGCGGTACCCCGAGTTCGCGCAGTGGTGCGGCACCGAGCGCACCGCCTCGTGGCACCTGCGGTTCCGGGCCGCGACGGTCGTCTACGGACACTTGCACATACCCCGCAACATCACCCGGGACGGCGTGCTGTTCCAGGAGGTGTCGCTCGGGTATCCGCGGGAATGGAAACGCCGCAGCACACCGCCGCCGGTGCTGCGTCCGGTGATCCTGCCCGGGACGACCGCTGCGTCGGCGGGCCGGCCGGGAGGGGCGCATGCTCGATCTTCTGCCTGACACGGTCGCGACCGCCGAGGAGTTCGGGGACCTGGCCGACGCCTACCTGTTCCCGGAGGAGGCCGCGAGGGTGGCGCGCGCCGTCGAAGGACGCCGGCGCGAGTTCGCCACCGGACGGGCCTGCATCCGCCGGGCGCTCGGCCGCCTCGGCCTGCCGCCCGTCCCGGTCCTGTCGGGGGAGCGGGGTGCGCCGGTCTGGCCGGACGGCATCGTCGGCAGCCTCACGCACTGCGCCGGCTACCGCGGTGCCGCCGTGGCCCGCCGCGACGACGTGCTGACCATCGGCATCGACGCCGAGCCGGACGCGCCGCTGCCCGACGGCGTCGCCGAGGCGGTGGCGCTCGACGCCGAACTGAAGATGCTGGCCGCATTGCCGGCGCACCCCACCGCGCCCAACTGGGACCGGTTGTTGTTCAGTGCGAAGGAGTCGGTCTACAAGGCCTGGTACCCGGTGGCCCGCGTCTTCATCGGCTTCGACGCCGCCCGTATCGAGTTCGACCCGGACGCCGGGACGTTCCATGCCGAGCTGCTCGTTCCCGGGCCGTTCAGCGGGTTCACCGGGCTGTGGCGTGTGCAGCGCGGCCTGCTCCTGACCGCGATCGTGGTCTGAGCGGGATCCCCGCGTCCACGCCGGAAGACCCCTGCTTTTGCCAGCGTGGCGCTGCCATGTCGAAGGATCTGCCCGAACTGCGGGCGTCGTACGAGGATCGTGACCGCGTCGTGGACGCCCTGCGGCTCGCCGGCGGTGACGGCCGGCTCGCCTCCGAGGAGCTCGACGCCCGGGTGGAGCGCGCGCTGACGGCCCGGACGCAGAGCGAGCCGGCCGCACCGGCCACGGCACCGTGGACGGCCGCCGGGTGTGCGTCTACGCCCAGGACGCCCTGGCCCTGGGCGGCAGCGTCGGCGAGGTCTTCGGCGAGAAGGTCGGCAAACTGCTCGACCTCGCCCTGCAGACAGGTTGCCCGGTCATCGCGATCAACGACTCCAGCGGCGCACGCGTCGCCGAGGGCGTGCTGTCGCTGGCCGCATACGGCCGTGTAGCCAACAAGGTGGTCACCGCCTCAGGTGTCATCCCGCAGATCTCGCTGATCATGGGACCCTGCGCGGGCGGCGCCGTCTACGTGCCCGCCTGCACCGACTTCGTCGTCATGGTCGACCGGACCTCGCACATGTTCGTCACCGGCCCCGACGTCATCCGGACGGTCACGGGCGAGACGGTCCGCATGGAGGACCTCGGAGGCGCGCAGGTGCACGCCACGGTCGCCGGCAACGCGCACTACGTGGCGGACAGCGAGGCCGAGGCGCTCGACTACGTCCGGGACCTGCTGTCCTTCCTGCCGTCCAACAACCTGGACGAGACGCCGGCCTACCGGGCCACCGCACCCCTCGATCTCACGCCCGACGACCTCGAACTCGACTCGATCCTGCCCGATGCGCAGCGCGAGGCGTTCGACATGACCGAGGTGATCGCGCGTGTGGTCGACGACGGCGAACTGCTGGAGGTGCACCCGGGTTTCGCGCCGAACATCATCTGCGGCTTCGGCCGGATCGAGGGGCACACCGTCGGCGTCGTCGCCAACCAGCCGCTGCACCTGGCCGGCGCGCTCGACATCGCCGCCGCCGAGAAGGGGGCGCGGTTCATACGGTTCTGCGACACGTTCAACATCCCCATCGTGACCCTGGTGGACGACCCCGCACCGGGAACATCCCGGCGCCCCTGGAGCGGGCAGGTCCCGACCGGCGGCCCACCCCTGGAAGGGTCGCGCCCCCGACCGGGAATAGGGGGGCCCGTCGGGGGATATACGGGTCAACGCCTGTTGACGACGACTCTGCCTGCGACAAGCATGGGCTGCGCCGATCGTTCGTCGGCGTAACACTGTCGGCGTCGGCCGGGCGGAGAGTCCCGATGGAAGTTGCAATTCTCGGCCCGATGACAGTGACCGGGAGCGGACGTCTCCCGGTGGGCGGTACGAAGGTACGCGCCACTCTCGCCCTGCTCGCCCTCAACGTCGGATCCGTCGTGTCCTACGAGGATCTGGCCGACGAACTGTGGGACGACCGCCCGCCGCGCACCAGCAAGAACACCCTGCAGGCCCACATCACCCGGCTGCGCAGACTGCTCACGGAAGCCGGATGCCCGGACGCCCTGCGGACGGTGAGCCAGGGGTACCTGCTGGATCTGAGCCCCGACGCGATCGACGCGGAACGCTTCCACCGCCTCGCCTCCAGCGGCGCGCAGCGCATCGCCGACCACCCGCGCACCGCCGTGGACCACCTCGAACAGGCACTGGGCCTGTGGCGGGGGCCGGTCCTGCTGGACGCCGGACCGGGCACGCGCTGCCGGTCCGCGACGCTGTGGCTCGACGACAGCCGCGTCGCCGCGCACGAGAACCTCATGGCCGCGCGGCTGGCCCTCGGTGACGAGCGCGCGGTCGCCGGCGAGCTGAGGAGCCTGGCCGCCCAGCATCCGCTGCGCGAGGGGCTGCACGACCTGCTCATGCTCGCCCTGTACCGGGCCGACCGGCAGGCCGACGCGATCGAGGTCTTCCACCGGCTGCGCGCACGCCTCCGCGACGACCTGGGCCTGCAGCCAGGGCTGCAGGTCCAGCGCCGCTACCGCGCAATCCTCGACCAGGACCCGGCGCTCACCACGTGCGGTGTGACGGCTGACGGGCCCGGGCTCACGGCCGCTGCTCGACCACCTTCGCGTGCTGGAGCCTTCCGACCAGTCGGATACGGAGGCGGGGGTCGGCGACGACATCCTTCGAGGCACGCTTCACCTGGGAGAACGTCAGGTTGAGCTGGTCGGTGTCGATCGCGATGTCGGGCGCGCCGACGATGATCAGCTTGCCGTGCTCCATGTCCACGTCGATGCGCAGCGTTCTCGACGTGATCACCGCATCGGTGAAGTCGAGGGTGACCCGGCACATCTGCGTCTTCACCGTGATGTGCTGCGGAACCCTCCACTGGCCGGCCCGTGACCAGTTGCCGCTGCGCTGTTCCACGACGAGGTCCTCCGTCGTCAGGGCTTCGGCCGGCAGGTCCGCGACCAGCGCGGCCAGCTCGCCCTGCGTCTGAGCCGTCAGCGCGCGCTCCACCCGGGCGTCGAGCTCCTCGGAGGTGAGCCGGCCGTCTCCGGCGGCGATCCGCAGAACCTCCACGACGCGGTCACGGTCACCGTGCGACGCCCGCAGCTCGGGCACGTCAGTCGACATGTCAAACATCCTTTCACAGACGGTACTTGTGGTGTCGGGTCTCTGGTACCCGCCACGGACGGATCGAGTCCGTGGCGGGCGCCTTCGTTTCCGCCCCGACGGCGCTCCCGGCGTTCAGGGGCCTGAGTACGCCGGTCCTTCCCCTCCGGTCCCTCTCCTCAGGTCCTTCAACTCCGGTTCTGCTCCTTCGGTTCCGCTACTCCGCTCCTTCGTCGAGCTCCTTCTGGATGAGAGAGATGAGTTCGTCGTCACCGGCCGCTTCGAGCCGCTCGGCCAGCGACTCGTCCGCGGCGGCCGGCTCGCCCGCCGTCCACTTCTCCAGGAATGCCTGCAGCCGAACCGCCACCCGGGCCCGGACCAGCCCGTCCGTCCGACCGGCGGCGAAGGCCGCGTCCAGCTCGTCCAGGGCGCTGATCATGGGCTCGGCCACGTCGGCCACGCTCCCGCCCAGCTCGTCGAGGAGGTGCCGCACCAGCGCGGACGGCGTCGGATGGTCGAACACGACCGTCGAGGCGAGCTGCAGCCCGCTGTCCTTCGCCAGCACATTGCGGAACTCGACCGCGGTCAGCGAGTCGAACCCGAGATCCCGGAACGGCCGCCTGTCGATGTCCTCCTCCGACTTGTAACCGAGCACGGCGCCGATACCGCGGCGGATCATCTCCGACAGCTCCGCCTCCTGCTCCTGAGGACTCAGCGGAGCCAGTCGTGCGCGCAGATCGGCAGCGCTCGCCCCGCCCTCCTCCTGTGGCACGGTCAGGGCCCCGGCCGTTCCCGCGAACTCGTGGAGCAGCGGGCTGGGCCGCAGGAGGGTGAAGGCTTCGGCGAAGCGTGTCCAGTCGACGTCGGCGACGGTGAGGCCGCTGTCGCCGTGGTCGACCGCCTGGGCCAGGGCGCGGATCGCCAGGTCCGGTTCCATCGGGGTCAGCCCGCGCCGGCGCAGGCTCCCGGCAGCTTCCGGGTCCGTGGCCATGCCGGCTCCGGCCCAGGGGCCCCAGGCGATGGATGTGCCGGGGAGTCCGCGGTCGTGGCGGTGCTGGACCCAGGCGTCGAGGAAGGCGTTGCCCGCCGCGTACGCACTCTGACTGCCACTGCCCCAGGTCGCGGCGATCGACGAGAACACCACGAACAGACCGATCGGCATCCCGGCGGTGAGTTCGTCGAGGTAACGGGTCCCGTCGACCTTCGCGCGGAGCACCGTCGCGAAGGTCTCGGGGGTGGCTTCCTCGATCCGCTGCGGGAGGTCGAGACCGGCCGCGTGCACGATGCCGGTGAGCGGCCACTGCTCCGGAACACCGGCGATCACCGCCGCCAGGGCATCCCGGTCGGCCACATCGCAGGCCGCGACCGTGACCTGCGCCCCCAGCCCGGACAATTCCTCGACCAGACCCTCCGGCGCGATGCCGCCGCGGCTGGTCAGCACCAGATGCGGCACACCCCGGCCCGCCAGCCAGCGCGCCACCTCCGCACCCAGCGCACCGGTGCCGCCCGTGACCAGCACGCTGCCCGACGGGTCCGGGTCCCACGGCGTGGCCGGCACACCGCCAGGCACCGCACGCTCCAGCCGACGCCCGAACACCCCGGTCCCACGGACCGCGACCTGATCCTCACCGCCGCCGGCCGCATCGGCGGCCAGGACACCCGCGAGAAGCTCACCGGCCCGTGCGTCCAGCTCGGCCGGCAGGTCGACGAGACCGCCCCAACGCTGCGGCAGCTCCAGGGCAGCGACCCGGCCCATACCCCACACCGCCGCCAGATCCGGATCGCCGAGCCCGTCCGCATCACCGACCGACACGGCGCCGCGCGTCACCACCCACAGCGGTGCGTGCACCCCGGCCAGTGACTGCACCACGGCCAGCGTCTCCGCCCACCCGGACGCGGACAGGACGACACCCGCCAGGCCAGGCAGTCCCGGCACCTCCTCGACGGGCAGGCCGACCACGGTCGCGCCCGCGGCCTCCAACGCGGCGGACACCTCCGGGTCCTCGGTGCCCACGACCGCCCAGATACCGGACAGCACCGCCGTCTCGGGCAGGCCGTCCAGCGGCTGCCAGGTGACGCGGTAACGCCACGAGTCCAGCGTCGAGCGTTCCCGGTGGCGCCGCCGCCAGGCGGACAGTGCCGGCAGGGCCGACTCCAGACCGGCGAGTTCCGTCAGGTCCTCACGTTCCACCGCGTCCCAGAAGGCGGCATCGATCGGATCACCGCCACCGCCCGCGGCTGCCGTGGCCGAAAGCTCCGGCCAGTAGCGCTCACGCTGGAACGCGTAGGTGGGCAGATCGACCACCTGCCCGCCCCAACCGGCGTACACCGCCGTCCAGTCGACCTCGACTCCGGACACCCAGAGTCGACCGGCCGCCGTGAGCACGGTGTCGGTCTCCTCACGGTCCTTGCGCAGGAGGGAGACGAACTCGGCGTCGGTGGCGGTGTCCTGGGCCATGCCCGACAGGACGCCGTCCGGGCCGAGCTCGACGCAGCGGGTCACGCCCATCGCTGCGAGTGCTTTGACACCGTCGGCGAAGCGGACCGTGCCGCGGACCTGGTTCAGCCAGTACCCCGGCTGCTGCATGGCGCCGGGTTCGGCGACGGCTCCGGTGAGGTTGGAGACGAGGGGAATCCGGGCCGGGTGGAACGTGAGGCCGGCCAGGACGGTCGCGAACGCGTCCAGCATCGGTTCCATCAGCGTGGAGTGGAACGCGTGCGACACGGTCAGAACGGTGAACCGGCGTCCCTGCTCGGCGCACTGGGCGGCGTACCGCTCGATGGCCTCGACCGTGCCGGACAGGACGACGGAGTTCGGGCCGTTGACGGCGGCGACGTCCAGGCCGGAGTCGGCGACCTCGGCCTCGGTGGCCTGGACGGCGAGCATGCCGCCGCCCGCGGGCAGCGCCTGCATCAGCCGGCCCCGCTCGGCGACCAGGGTGCAGGCGTCGTCCAGGTCCAGGATGCCCGCGACATGCGCGGCGCTGATCTCCCCCAGGGAGTGACCGAGCAGCACATCGGGGGTCACGCCCCACGACTCCACCAGCCGGAAGAGGGCGACTTCGAGGGCGAAGAGGCCGGCCTGTGCCCACACGGTGTGGTCGAGGTCGACGCCGTCGGTCAGAACCTCGCGCAGCGGGCGCTCCAGGCGGACGTCCAGCCGGGCGCACACCGCGTCGAAGGCTTCCGCGAACACCGGGAACGCCTTGTGGAGTTCCAGCCCCATGCCCGCACGCTGTGAACCCTGGCCGGTGAAGAGGAACCCGGTCCTGCCTTCGCCGGCGAAGCCGGTGGCGAGCGTCGTGTCCCCGGACAGTACCGCGCGGTGCTCAAGACCGGCTCGTGTGGTCGCGAGCGACCAGGCCACGTCGACGGCGTCCAGCTCCGGCCGTTCCGCGGCGAACGACGTCAGCCGATCGACCTGCGCCCGCAGCGCGGCACCGGACTTCGCCGACACCGGCCACGGGACCAGCCCAGGCGCCTGCCGCGGCACGGCAACCGGAGCCGGCTCGGGCTCCGGAGCCTGCTCCAGGATGACGTGCGCATTGGTGCCGCTGATGCCGAACGAGGACACCGCCGCGCGGCGCGGACGGTCCGACTCGGGCCAGGCCCGGGATTCCGTCAGCAGTTCCACCGCACCCGCCGACCAGTCCACCTGCGGCGACGGCTCGTCGACGTGCAGCGTCGCCGGCATCAGACCGTGCCGCAGCGCCATCACCATCTTGATCACACCCGCCGCGCCCGCGGCAGCCTGCGTGTGACCGATGTTCGACTTCACCGAGCCCAGCCACAGCGGCTCGCCGGCCTCGCCCCGCTCCTGGCCGTAGGTCGCCAGGAGTGCCTGCGCCTCGATCGGGTCCCCGAGGCGCGTACCCGTGCCGTGCGCCTCGACCACGTCGACGTCAGCGGTCGTGAGGTCGGCGTTGGCCAGGGCCTGGCGGATCACCCGCTGCTGGGACGGACCGTTCGGCGCCGTCAGACCGTTCGACGCACCGTCCTGGTTGATCGCGCTGCCGCGCACCACCGCGAGGATCTTGTGCCCGTTGCGCTCGGCGTCCGACAGCCGCTCGACCAGCAGCAGGCCGACGCCCTCGCCCCAGCCCGTGCCGTCGGCCGCTCCCGCGAACGCCTTGCACCGGCCGTCCGACGCCAGACCGTCCTGCCGGTCGAACTCCACGAACGCGCCCGGGGTGACCATGACCGTCACACCACCGGCCAACGCGAGTTCGCACTCACCGGCCCGCAGTGCCTGCCCTGCCCAGTGCAGCGCGACCAGCGACGACGAACACGCCGTGTCCACCGTCACCGCCGGCCCCTCCAGCCCGAAGGCGTACGAGACCCGTCCCGACAGCACCGCCGCCGCGTTCCCCACGGCAGCGTGCCCGTCACCGGTGTCCTGCGACGCCGCGAGGACCTGCCCGTAGTCCTGGCCGTTGGTGCCGGCGAAGACGCCCACACTGCGGCCGCGCTGCGACCGCGGGTCCATCCCCGCCGACTCGAACGCCTCCCAGGCCGCCTCCAGCAGCAGCCGCTGCTGCGGATCCATCGCCAGCGCCTCACGCGGCGAGATCCCGAACAGGTTCGCGTCGAACTCGCCGGCGTCATGGACGAATCCGCCCACGCCGCCCGCGACGCCGGACACCTCCGCCGGCCATCCCCGGTCGACCGGGAAGACGGACAGCCCGTCCACCCCGTCGGAGACCAGGTCCCACAACTGCTGGGGCGATCCCACTCCGCCCGGGAAGCGACAGGCCATCCCGACGATCGCCAGCGGCTCGTCGGTTCTCGCCGACGGTGCCGGCGCACCGGACGCGACCGCCGCTCCCGTACCGGTCAGCTCCGCGCGGAGGTGGTCGGTGAGGGTGTCGGGGGTCGGGTGGTCGAAGACGAGGGTGGTCGGCAACGACAACTCCGTCGCCGCGGACAGCAGGTTGCGCAGTTCGACCGCCATCAGGGAGTCGAAGCCCAGTTCCCGGAACGCCCGGCCCGGCTCCACCGCCTGCACCCCGGCATGTCCGAGCACGACGGCGGCCTGCCCCCGGACCAGGTCGAGGAGGACCTGACGGCGCCTGCCCTCCGGCAGGCCCTCCAGCTGTTCCCGCAGGCTCGGCCCACGCGAGCCGGCCGGCAGAGCCGCCGCGACCGCGGCCGCTTCCGGGAGGTCCGCCAGCAGACGGCTCGCACGCGCCGACGTGAACACCGGAACGAACCGCTCCCAGTCCACATCCGCCACCGTCACATCCGCGTCACCGGACCGGATCGCCTCACCGAACACGCGCAGCGCGAGCTCCGCGTCCAGCGGGCGGACCCCGCCACGCCGCAGCCGCTCCACCACCACACCATCCGCGGCCATGCCCTCCTCGGCCCACGGACCCCACGCCACCGACACCGCCGGCAACCCACGACCGCGACGCCACTCCACCCACGCGTCCACACACGCGTTCGCCGCCGCATAGTTGCCCTGACCGGCACTGCCCACCGAGCCCGCGAGCGAGGAGAACACCACCAGCCACTCGACGGGCAGCCCCGCCGTCACCGCGTCCAGGTTGACCAGACCGTCCACCTTCGGCGCCATCACCGACGCCAGACGCTCCAGCGACAGGCCCTCCAGCAACCCGTCGTCCAACACACCCGCCGCGTGGACCACGCCCGTCAGCGGCACATCGTCCGGCACGCCCGCGACGACCGCCGCCAGTGCCTCCCGGTCGGCCACATCGCACGCAGCCACCGTCACCCGCGCGCCCAGCCCCGCGAGCTCGTCGACCAGACCCTCCGGCGCCACACCGCCACGGCTGGTCAGCAGCAGATGCGGCACACCCCGGCCCGCCAGCCACCGCGCGACCTCGGCACCCAACGCACCCGTACCACCCGTGACCAGCACCGTCCCCGACGGGTCCGGGCTCCACGACGTGTCTTCCGGCGCGGCAGGCACCGCACGCACCAGACGACGCCCGAACACCCCCGACCCACGGACCGCGACCTGATCCTCACCACCAGGTGCCGCCAGGATGCCCGCGAGGCGGGCGCCCGCCCGCGCATCCAACACCTCGGGCAGGTCCACCAGGCCGCCCCAGCGGCCCGGGATCTCCAGCGCCGCGACCCGGCCCAGACCCCATACCGCCGCCAGACCCGGATCACCCAACCGGTCCGAACCACCCACCGACACCGCACCCCGGGTCAGCACCCACAACGGCGCATCCACCCCGGCCAGCCCCTGCACCACCGACAGCGTCTCCGCCACACCCGAGGCGACCAGGACCACACCCGCCAGGCCCGGCAGACCCAAGACCTCCTCCACCGGAACACCCACCACCGACGCGCCCGCCGCCGACAGGGCCGCGGACACCTCCGGGTCCTCGGTGCCGACGACCGCCCACACCCCGGACAGCGCCTGCGACGACGACGGCAGACCGTCCAGCGGCCGCCACATCACCCGGTAACGCCACGAGTCGACCGTGGAACGCTCCTGATGACGCCGACGCCACGCGGACAACGCCGGCAACGCCGACTCCAGACCCGCAAGCTCGGACAGGTCCTCCCGCTCCACCGCATCCCAGAACGCCGAGTCCAGGCCGTCGCCGGCGGCCAACGTCGCCGACGGCTGCGGCCAGAATCGCTCGCGCTGGAAGGCGTACGTCGGCAGATCGACCGTCCGGCCGCCCCAGCCGGCGAACACCGCGCGCCAGCCGACCTCGGCCCCAGAGGTCCACAGACGACTCACGGCGGTCAGGACGGTGTCGCTCTCGTCGCGGTCCTTGCGCAGGACGGGGGCGCAGAGCATGTCCTCGGCGCCGGTCTGGGCCATGCCCGACAGCACACCGTCCGGGCCGAGTTCCAGGCAGCGGGTCACGCCCATGGCCGCGAGGGCGGTGACGCCCTCGGCGAAGCGGACCGTGCCACGGACCTGGTGCAGCCAGTACGCCGGCTGCTGCATGGCGCCGGGTTCGGCGACGGCTCCGGTCAGGTTGGAGACCACCGGGATACGGGGGGCACGGAACGTCAGGCCGTTCAGGACCGTCGCGAACTCGTCCAGCATCGGCTCCATCAGCGCCGAGTGGAACGCATGCGACACCGACAGGACGGTGCACCGCACGCCGCGCTCGGCGCACTCCGCGGCATACCGCTCGACAGCCTCGACCGCGCCCGACAGGACGACGGAGTTCGGGCCGTTGACGGCCGCGACGTCCAGGCCGGAGCCGGCGACCTCCGCCTCGGTCGCCTGCACGGCGAGCATGCCGCCGCCCGCGGGCAGCGCCTGCATCAGCCGGCCCCGCTCCGCCACCAGCACACACGCGTCGTCCAGGTCCAGGATCCCGGCGACATGCGCCGCACTGATCTCACCCAGCGAGTGCCCCAGCAGCACGTCCGGGGTCACACCCCAGGACTCCACCAGCCGGAACAGCGCCACCTCGAGGGCGAACAGCCCCGCCTGCGCCCAGCCGGTCCGGTCGAGGTCGACGCCGTCGGCGAGGACGTCGCGCAGCGGGCGCTCCAGCCGGACGTCCAGCCGGGCGCACACCGCGTCGAAGGCCTCGGCGAACACCGGGAACGCCTCGTACAGCCCCAGCCCCATGCCCGCGCGTTGCGAGCCCTGGCCGGTGAACAGGAACGCGGTCCGGCCCTCAGCGGCCGTGCCGGCGGCCAGCACATCCCCGCCGGCGGCGAGCACCGCGCGGTGCTCCAGCGCGGCCCGGGTCGTCGCCAGCGACCAGCCGACGTCCACCGGATCCAGGGTGGGGCGCTCCGCGACGAACGAGGTCAGCCGTTCCACCTGCGCCCGCAGCGCGGGCTCGGACTTCGCCGACACCACCCACGGCACCGGAGCAGGGAACGCGGCACGCACCCGCGGCGCCTCGACGGCCCGTGCGGCGGGAGGCGCCTCCAGGATGACGTGCGCGTTGGTGCCGCTGATCCCGAACGACGACACGCCCGCGCGGCGCGGACGGTCCACCGCGGGCCAGGCACGCGCCTCCGTCAGCAGTTCCACCGCACCGGCGGACCAGTCCACCTGCGGCGACGGCTCATCCACGTGCAGCGTGGCGGGCAGCACGCCGTGCCGCATCGCCATCACCATCTTGATCAGGCCCGCGACACCCGCGGCCGCCTGCGTGTGACCGATGTTCGACTTCACCGACCCCAGCCACAGCGGACCGGACTCGTCACGGTCCTGGCCGTACGTGGCCAGCAGCGCCTGTGCCTCGATCGGGTCCCCGAGGCGGGTGCCCGTGCCGTGCGCCTCGACGACATCGACATCCGCGCCGGTCAGCCGGGCGTTGGCCAGGGCCTGGCGGATCACCCGCTGCTGGGACGGACCGTTCGGCGCCGTCAGACCGTTGGACGCACCGTCCTGGTTGACCGCGCTGCCCCGCACCACGGCAAGGATCTTGTGCCCGTTGCGCTCGGCGTCCGACAGCCGCTCCACCAGCAGCAGACCCACGCCCTCGGCCCAGCCCGTGCCGTCCGCCGCACCCGCGAACGCCTTGCACCGGCCATCGGCCGCGAGCCCGTCCTGCCGGTCGAACTCCACAAACGCGGCCGGAGAGACCATCACCGTCACACCACCGGCCAGCGCCATGTCGCACTCACCCGACCGCAGCGCCTGCCCCGCCAGATGCAACGCCACCAACGATGACGAACACGCCGTGTCCACCGTCACCGCCGGCCCCTCCAGGCCGAACACATACGCCGCCCGGCCGGAGATCACACTGTTCGCCGCCCCCGACAGCACATGCCCTTCGGAACCCGCCATGTACCCGGACGACAACGCCCCCGCGAACACGCCCACACTGCGACCCCGCAGCGAACGCGGATCCATGCCCGCCGACTCGAACGTCTCCCACGCCGCCTCCAGCAGCAACCGCTGCTGCGGGTCCATCGCCAGCGCCTCACGCGGCGAGATCCCGAACAACGCCGCATCGAACCGGTCCGCGTCATCGACGAACCCGCCCACACCGGCGCCCCGACCGGCCAACTCGGCCGGCCAGCCACGATCAACCGGGTACGGCGACAAACCGTCCAGCCCACCGGAGACAAGGTCCCACAACTGCTCGGGCGACGTCACACCCCCGGGCAGCCGGCACGCCATGCCCACGATCGCCAGCGGCTCATCGGTCCCGGCCGCGCTCACCTGCCGGACCGGCTCCCCGACCGCCTCCGCGCCGCCGAAGAACTCGGAGAGGAGGTGATCACTCAGCACCACCGGGCTCGGATAGTCGAACACGAGCGTCGCGGGCAACCGCAACCCCGTCGCCGCCGTCAGCCGGTTGCGCAGTTCGACGGCGGTCAGCGAGTCGAAGCCCAGATCCTTGAACGCCTGACGCTCACCGACCGCATCCACCGAAGCATGCCCCAGCACCGCCGCCGCACTACCGCGCACCAATTCCAGCAACACCTGCGCACGCTGAGCACCGGGCATCGACCGCAACCGCTGCGCCAGCGCCAAGCCCGCGCCCGACGCCTGCGCAACACCACGCCGCACCCCACCAGCGACCAGACCACGCAACAACGCAGGCACCTCACCAGCCGCCCGCACCGCCACCAGATCCAGACCAACCGGCACCACATGCGCCACCGACAGCCCCAGCGCCGCATCGAACAGCGCAAGACCCTGCTCCGTGGACGTCCCCGTGGACAACTGGTCCCGGAGATGCCCGGTCATACCGCTGGCCTCCTGCCACAGGCCCCAGGCCAGGGACAGGCCGGGCAGTCCCTGCGCACGGCGGCGGACGGCAAGGGCGTCGAGATAGGCGTTGGCGGCCGAGTAGTTGGCCTGGCCCGGGGTGCCGAACGTCGCCGACGCCGAGGAGTAGAGCACGAACATGGCGAGGTCGCTGCCGCGGGTCAGCTCGTCCAGGTTCGACGCGGCGGTGGCCTTCGCCCGCAGCACGGTGTCCAGACGCTCCTGGGTCAGAGCGGTGAAGATGCCGTCGTCGAGGACACCCGCCGCGTGGACGACGCCGGTCAGCGGAGCCTCCGCGGGAACGCCCGCGAGGACGGCCGCGAGGGCATCACGGTCGGCCGCGTCGCACGCCACGACCCGCGCCTGCGCGCCGAGTTCGGCGAGCTCCGCGACAAGTGCGGCCGCACCGGGCGCGTCCGCGCCCCGGCGGGACAGCAGAAGCAGGCTGCGGACGCCGTGTTCGGTGGCAAGGTGCCGGGCCAGGAGGCCACCGAGGGTCCCCGTGCCACCGGTGATCAGCACCGTGCCGTCACCGTCCAGCGGCACAGACTGCGCAGCACCCCCGGCCCGCATCAGACGGGGTGCCAGCAGCGCACCGTCACGGAGGGCGACCTGCGGCTCGTCGACACCGGCCAAGAGGGCCAGGTCGAGCTGTTCCTCGGTGGCCGGGTCGGTGTCGACGAGCACGATCCGGTCCGGGTGCTCCGACTGCGCCGAGCGCACCAGACCCCACACCGCCGCACCCACCGGGTCCACGGCACGGCCAGCACCCGCGGGCATCGCGCCCCGGGTCACGACCGCCAGACGCGAGCCGAACGTGCTCTCGTCCGCCAGCCACTCCTGCACACCGTGCAGCACCTCACCGAGGACCTGCTCCACCGGACCGTCACCGGCCGGCAGCACCGTCCACGCCGCAGCCTCCGCCGCATCACCGGACGCACTGCCCGGCGGGAGCGCGACCCACTCAACGGCGAACAGCGCGTCGTCCGCCGCCTGCCCGGCCGCCGACAACTGCTCCGCCGACACCGCCCGCGACACCAGCGCACGCACGAGGGCGACCGGCGCACCCGTGCCGTCCGCCGCCTGCACGGTGAAGCCCTCGCCCTCGGGACGGATCGCCACTCGCAGCGCGGTCGCGCCGACCGCGAACAGCTCCACCCCCGACCACGCGAACGGCAACCGCGGCCCAGACTCCCCCGGCTCTCCGGACTTGCCGAAGCCCTGGGACAGGAGATTCGCCGGATGCAACGCGGCATCCAGCAGCGCCGGATGAATACCGAACGCGTCGACCTGCCCCACACCCGGCTCAGGCAACACCAGATCCGCATACACACCGGACGCGTCACGCCAGGCCGCCCGCACCCCCTGGAACACCGAACCGTAACCGAAGCCCACCCCGGCCAACGACTCGTAGAACCCGTCGACCTCCACCGCAACCGCACCCCGCGGAGGCCACACACTCAAACCGAACTCAGGCACCCGCGTCTGCGACACAGCGAGGAAGCCCGACGCATGCAACGTCCACTCCTCCGCGCCGTCCAGCCGGCCATGAATCTGAACCGGCCTGTCTCCGGACTCGTCCGATCCACCGACGCTCACCTGGACCTGCACGCCACCGGATTCCGGCAGCACCAGAGGGGCCCGCAGGACAAGCTCCCGCAGCAGACCGCAGCCCACCTCCTGCCCGGCCCGCAGCACCATCTCCACCAACGCCGCACCCGGCACCACGACCTGGTCCAGCACGACGTGGTCAGCCAGCCAGGGCTGGGTACCCAGCGCGAGGCGGCCGGTCAGCACCACCGCGTCTCCGTCGGCCAGTTCTACCGCCGCACCGAGCAGCGCATGGCCCGCACCCGCCAGGCCGACAGCAGCCAGGTCTCCCGCGTCCATGTCAGGCTGCGGCCAGTACCGCTCGCGCTGGAACGCGTAGGTGGGCAGGTCGACCGTCCGGCCGCCCCAGCCGGCGAACAGCGTCGTCCAGTCGATGGCGGCCCCGGAGGCCCACAGGCGGCTGAGGGCGGTGAGGGCGGTGTCCGTCTCGTCGCGGTCCTTGCGCAGGACAGGGATGAACTCGGCGTCGGTGACGGTCTCCTGGGCCATGCCCGACAGCACACCGTCGGGGCCGAGCTCCAGATAGCGGGTCACGCCCATCGCCTCGAGGGCGGTGACGCCGTCGGCGAAGCGGACCGCCTGCCGGACCTGGCTCAGCCAGTACCCCGGCTGCTGCATGGCACCCGGCTCGGCCACCGCACCCGTCAGGTTCGAGACCACCGGGATCCGCGCGGGGCGGAAGCTCAGACCCTCCAGCACCGCCGCGAACTCGTCCAGCATCGGCTCCATCAGCGCCGAGTGGAACGCGTGCGACACCGACAGGACGGTGCACCGCACGCCGCGCTCGGCGCACTCCGCGGCATACCGCTCGACAGCCTCGACCGCGCCCGACAGGACGACGGAGTTCGGGCCGTTGACGGCCGCGACATCGAGACCGGAGCCGGCGACCTCCGCCTCGGTCGCCTGCACGGCCAGCATGCCGCCGCCCGCGGGCAGCGCCTGCATCAGCCGGCCCCGCTCGGCGACCAGGGTGCAGGCGTCGTCCAGGTCGAGGATGCCCGCGACATGCGCGGCGCTGATCTCACCCAGCGAGTGGCCGAGGAGCGCGTCCGGGGTCACGCCCCACGACTCCACCAGACGGAACAGGGCGACTTCGAGGGCGAAGAGGCCGGCCTGCGCCCACGCCGTCTGTTCAAGGTCGGTGCCGTCGGCGAGGACGTCGCGCAGCGGGCGCTCCAGCCGGACGTCGAGGCGCGCGCACACCGCGTCGAACGCCTCGGCGAACACCGGGAAAGCCTCATGGAGTTCCAGCCCCATGCCCGCGCGTTGCGAGCCCTGGCCGGTGAACAGGAACGCGGTCCGCCCTTCAGTGGCCGTGCCGGCGGCCAGCACATCACCGCCGGCGGCGAGCACCGCGCGGTGCTCCAGCGCGGTCCGCGTCGTCGCCAGCGACCAGCCGACGTCCACGGGGTCCAGCTCCGGCCGCCCCGCGACGAACGACGTCAGCCGTTCCACCTGCGCCCGCAGTGCGGGCTCGGACTTCGCCGACACCACCCACGGCACCGGAGCAGGGAACGCGGCACGCACCCGCGGCGCCTCGACGGCCCGTGCGGCGGGAGGCGCCTCCAGGATGACGTGCGCGTTGGTGCCGCTGATCCCGAACGACGACACGCCCGCGCGGCGCGGACGGTCCACCGCGGGCCAGGCACGCGCCTCCGTCAGCAGCTCCACCGCACCGGCGGACCAGTCCACCTGCGGCGACGGCTCATCCACGTGCAGCGTGGCGGGCAGCACGCCGTGCCGCATCGCCATCACCATCTTGATCAGGCCCGCGACACCCGCGGCCGCCTGCGTGTGACCGATGTTCGACTTCACCGACCCCAGCCACAGCGGACCGGACTCGTCACGGTCCTGGCCGTACGTGGCCAGCAGCGCCTGTGCCTCGATCGGGTCCCCGAGGCGGGTGCCCGTGCCGTGCGCCTCGACGACATCGACATCCGCGCCGGTGAGCCGGGCGTTGGCCAGGGCCTGGCGGATCACCCGCTGCTGGGACGGACCGTTCGGCGCCGTCAGACCGTTGGACGCACCGTCCTGGTTGACCGCGCTGCCCCGCACCACGGCAAGGATCTTGTGCCCGTTGCGCTCGGCGTCCGACAGCCGCTCCACCAGCAGCAGACCCACGCCCTCGGCCCAGCCCGTGCCGTCCGCCGCACCCGCGAACGCCTTGCACCGGCCATCGGCCGCGAGCCCGTCCTGCCGGTCGAACTCCACAAACGCGGCCGGAGAGACCATCACCGTCACACCACCGGCCAGCGCCATGTCGCACTCACCCGACCGCAGCGCCTGCCCCGCCAGATGCAACGCCACCAACGATGACGAACACGCCGTGTCCACCGTCACCGCCGGCCCCTCCAGGCCGAACACATACGCCGCCCGGCCGGAGATCACACTGTTCGCCGCCCCCGACAGCACATGCCCTTCGGAACCCGCCATGTACCCGGACGACAACGCCCCCGCGAACACGCCCACACTGCGACCCCGCAGCGAACGCGGATCCATGCCCGCCGACTCGAACGTCTCCCACGCCGCCTCCAGCAGCAACCGCTGCTGCGGGTCCATCGCCAGCGCCTCACGCGGCGAGATCCCGAACAACGCCGCATCGAACCGGTCCGCGTCATCGACGAACCCGCCCACACCGGCGCCCCGACCGGCCAACTCGGCCGGCCAGCCACGATCAACCGGGTACGGCGACAAACCGTCCAGCCCACCGGAGACAAGGTCCCACAACTGCTCGGGCGACGTCACACCCCCGGGCAGCCGGCACGCCATGCCCACGATCGCCAGCGGCTCATCGGTCCCGGCCGCGCTCACCTGCCGGACCGGCTCCCCGACCGCCTCCGCGCCGCCGAAGAACTCGGAGAGGAGGTGATCACTCAGCACCACCGGGCTCGGATAGTCGAACACGAGCGTCGCGGGCAACCGCAACCCCGTCGCCGCCGTCAGCCGGTTGCGCAGTTCGACGGCGGTCAGCGAGTCGAAGCCCAGATCCTTGAACGCCTGACGCTCACCGACCGCATCCACCGAAGCATGCCCCAGCACCGCCGCCGCACTACCGCGCACCAATTCCAGCAACACCTGCGCACGCTGAGCACCGGGCATCGACCGCAACCGCTGCGCCAGCGCCAAGCCCGCGCCCGACGCCTGCGCAACACCACGCCGCACCCCACCAGCGACCAGACCACGCAACAACGCAGGCACCTCACCAGCCGCCCGCACCGCCACCAGATCCAGACCAACCGGCACCACATGCGCCACCGACAGCCCCAGCGCCGCATCGAACAGCGCAAGACCCTGCTCCGTGGACAGGGCGGTACCAGCACTGGTCACCCGGGTCCGGTCGGTCTCGGCGAGTCCGCCGGTCATACCGCTGGCCTCCTGCCACAGGCCCCAGGCCAGGGACAGGCCGGGCAGTCCCTGCGCACGGCGGCGGATCGCAAGGGCGTCGAGATAGGCGTTGGCGGCCGAGTAGTTGGCCTGGCCCGGGGTGCCGAACGTCGCCGACGCGGAGGAGTAGAGCACGAACATGGCGAGGTCGCTGCCGCGGGTCAGCTCGTCCAGGTTCGACGCGGCGGTGGCCTTCGCCCGCAGCACGGTGTCCAGACGCTCCTGGGTCAGAGCGGTGAAGATGCCGTCGTCGAGGACACCCGCCGCGTGGACGACGCCGGTCAGCGGAGCCTCCGCGGGAACGCCCGCGAGGACGGCCGCGAGGGCATCACGGTCGGCCGCGTCGCACGCCACGACCCGCGCCTGCGCGCCGAGTTCGGCGAGCTCCGCGACAAGTGCGGCCGCACCGGGCGCGTCCGCGCCCCGGCGGGACAGCAGAAGCAGGCTGCGGACGCCGTGTTCGGTGGCCAGGTGCCGGGCCAGGAGGCCACCGAGGGTCCCCGTGCCACCGGTGATCAGCACCGTGCCGTCACCGTCCAGCGGCACAGACTGCGCAGCACCCCCGGCCCGCATCAGACGGGGTGCCAGCAGCGCACCGTCACGGAGGGCGACCTGCGGCTCGTCGAGACCGGCGAGCAGCGCGACATCGAGGTGTTCCTCAGATGCCGGGTCGGTGTCGACGAGCACGATCCGGTCCGGGTTCTCCGACTGCGCCGAGCGCACCAGACCCCACACCGCCGCACCCACCGGGTCCACGACGTCCGTAGTGCCCACGGGCATCGCGCCCCGGGTCACGACCGCCAGACGCGAGCCGAACGTGCTCTCGTCCGCCAGCCACTCCTGCACACCGTGCAGCACCTCACCGAGGACCTGCTCCACCGGACCGTCACCGGCCGGCAGCACCGTCCACGCCGCAGCCTCCGCCGAGTCCTCTTCGGTGACAGCGGTGATCCCAGGTGATACCGGAACCGGCACCCATTCCACGGCGAACAGCGCGTCGTCCGCCGCCTGCCCGGCCGCCGACAACTGCTCCGCCGACACCGCACGCGACACCAGCGAACGCACGAGAGCGACCGGCGCACCCGTGCCGTCCGCCGCCTGCACGGTGAAGCCCTCGCCCTCGGGACGGATCGCCACCCGCAGCGCGGTCGCGCCGACCGCGAACAGCTCCACCCCCGACCACGCGAACGGCAACCGCGGCCCAGACTCCCCCGGCTCTCCGGACTTGCCGAAGCCCTGGGACAGGAGATTCGCCGGATGCAACGCGGCATCCAGCAGCGCCGGATGAATACCGAACGCGTCGACCTGCCCCACACCCGGCTCAGGCAACACCAGATCCGCATACACACCGGACGCGTCACGCCAGGCCGCCCGCACCCCCTGGAACACCGAACCGTAACCGAAGCCCACCCCGGCCAACGACTCGTAGAACCCGTCGACCTCCACCGCAACCGCACCCTGCGGAGGCCACACACTCAAACCGAACTCAGGCACCCGCGTCTGCGACACAGCGAGGAAGCCCGACGCATGCAACGTCCACTCCTCCGCGCCCTCGACACACCCATGGACATGCACCGGCCGGTCACCCGAGGCATCCGGGCCCTCGACCCGCACCTGAACCTGCACGCCACCGGATTCCGGCAGCACCAACGGCGCCCGCAGCACCAGCTCCCGCAGCAGACCGCAGCCCACCTCCTGCCCCGCCCGCAGCACCATCTCCACCAACGCCGCACCCGGGACCACCACCCGATCCAGCACCAGATGGTCGGACAGCCACGACTGCACACCCAGCGACAGCCGGCCGGTCAGCAGTACGCCGTCGCCCTCTGCCAGCGTCACCGCCGCACCCAGCAGGGCATGGGAGGCACCCGTCAGGCCGACGGCGGCCAGGTCTCCCGGGCCCCTGTTCGGCTGCGGCCAGTACCGCTCGCGCTGGAACGCGTAGGTGGGCAGATCGATCACCTGGCCACCCCAGGCGGCGAACAGCGTCGTCCAGTCGACCTCGGCACCGGTCGCCCACAGGCGACCGGCCGCGGTCAGCGCGGTGTCCGTCTCGTCCCGGTCCTTGCGCAGGACAGGGACGAACTCGGCGTCGGTGACGGTCTCCTGGGCCATGCCCGACAGCACACCGTCGGGACCGAGCTCCAGATAGCGGGTCACGCCCATCGCCTCGAGCGCCGCCACACCGTCCGCGAAACGGACCGCCTGGCGGACCTGGCTCAGCCAGTACCCCGGCTGCTGCATGGCACCCGGCTCGGCCACCGCACCCGTCAGGTTCGACACCACCGGGATCCGCGCGGGGCGGAAGCTCAGACCCTCCAGCACCGCCGCGAACTCGTCCAGCATCGGCTCCATCAGCGCCGAGTGGAACGCATGCGACACCGACAGGACGGTGCACCGCACGCCGCGCTCGGCGCACTCCGCGGCATACCGCTCGACAGCCTCGACCGCGCCCGACAGGACGACGGAGTTCGGGCCGTTGACGGCCGCGACATCGAGACCGGAGCCGGCGACCTCCGCCTCGGTCGCCTGGACGGCCAGCATGCCGCCGCCCGCGGGCAGCGCCTGCATCAGCCGGCCCCGCTCCGCCACCAGCACACACGCGTCGTCCAGGTCCAGGATGCCCGCGACATGCGCCGCGCTGATCTCACCCAGCGAGTGGCCGAGGAGCGCGTCCGGGGTCACGCCCCACGACTCCACCAGACGGAACAGGGCGACTTCGAGGGCGAAGAGGCCGGCCTGCGCCCACGCCGTCTGTTCAAGGTCGGTGCCGTCGGCGAGGACGTCGCGCAGCGGGCGCTCCAGCCGGGCATCGAGGCGCGCGCACACCGCGTCGAAGGCCTCGGCGAACACCGGGAACGCCTCGTACAGCCCCAGCCCCATGCCCGCACGCTGCGAACCCTGCCCGGTGAACAGGAACGCGGTCTTGCCGTCGCCCGCGACACCCGTGGCGAGCGTCGTGTCCCCGGCGAGCACCGCGCGGTGCTCCAGCGCGGCCCGGGTCGTCGCCAGCGACCACCCGACGTCCACCGGGTCCAGCTCCGGCCGCTCCGCCACGAACGACGTCAGCCGTTCCACCTGCGCCCGCAGCGCGGGCTCGGACTTCGCCGACACCACCCACGGCACCTGACCCGGCGCCTGTCGCGGCGCGGCAACCGTCTCCCGCCCGACGACGGGCTCCGGAGCCTGCTCCAGGATCACATGCGCGTTCGTGCCACTGATCCCGAACGAGGACACCGCCGCGCGGCGCGGACGATCCGACTCGGGCCAGGCCCGGGATTCCGTCAGCAGCTCCACCGCACCGGCCGACCAGTCCACCTGCGGGGACGGCTCGTCGACATGGAGCGTGGCCGGCATCAGACCGTGCCGCAGCGCCATGACCATCTTGATCACACCCGCCGCACCGGCGGCCGCCTGGGTGTGCCCGATGTTCGACTTCACCGACCCCAGCCAGAGAGGCTCGTCGCTCTCGCCGCGCTCCTGGCCGTACGTGGCCAGCAGGGCCCCTGCCTCGATCGGGTCACCCAGGCGGGTGCCGGTGCCGTGCGCCTCGACGACGTCGATGTCGGCGGTGGTGAGCCGGGCGTTGGCCAGGGCCTGGCTGATGACCCGCTGCTGGGAGGGACCGTTGGGTGCGGTCAGACCGTTCGACGCGCCGTCCTGGTTGATCGCGCTGCCGCGGACGACGGCGAGGATGTGGTGTCCGTTGCGCTGTGCGTCGGAGAGCCGTTCCACGACCAGGACCGCCGTGCCCTCGGACCAGCCCGTGCCGTCGGCCGCGGCGGCGAAGGACTTGCACCGGCCGTCGAAGGACAGTCCGCCCTGCCGGGCGAAGTCGACGAACACGCCTGGTGTGGACAGCACGGTCACACCGCCGGCCACCGCCAGGTCGCATTCACCGGCCCGGAGTGCCTGCGCGGCCAGGTGCAGCGCGACGAGCGAGGACGAGCACGCCGTGTCGACGGTGACGGCCGGGCCCTCGAGCCCGAAGACATAGGCTGCCCGCCCGGAGAACACGCTTCCGGCGTTGCCCGTGGCCAGGAAGGCTTCCACGTCCTCCGGGACGACGCCCAGGCTCTGGGCGTAGTCGTGGTACATGATTCCGGCGTACACGCCGGTCGACGATCCGCGCAGCGACATCGGGTCCAGCCCCGCGGACTCGAACGCCTCCCAGACCCCTTCCAGCAGCAGGCGCTGCTGCGGGTCCATGGCCAGCGCCTCACGCGGCGAGATGCCGAAGAGGCCCGCGTCGAAGTCACCGGCACCGGCGACGAAGCCACCGGATCCGGAGACCCCGCTCCAGGTCACGTCCCAGCCGCGGTCGTCGGGGAAGTCCGTCACCCCGTCCCGTCCTGCCGTGACCAGATCCCACAGCCCCTCGGGGGACACCACACCGCCCGGCAGCCGGCACGACATGCCGACGATCGCGATCGGCTCGTCCGCAGCCACCGGGGCAGTTCGCCGTGGTGCCACCACGGCCGGCTCACCGGAACCGGACAGCAAGGCAGCCAGATGACCGGCGAGCAGCTGAACGTTCGGGTAGTCGAAGACCAGTGTCGCGGGCAGCCGGAGTCCGGTGGCGGCGTTGAGCCGGTTGCGGAGCTCCACCGCGGTGAGCGAGTCGAAGCCCAGGTCCTTGAAGGCCTGGCGTTCCCCGACGGCGTCCGCGGAGGCGTGCCCGAGGACCTGGGCCACCTCCGTGAGCACCATGTCCTGGAGCAGCCTGTCCCGCTCGGCCGACGACAGCCCCGCAAGCTGACGCAACAGCTGGGGCTCGCCTCCGGTCGCTCGTCCTGCCCTGCGGACGACGGCGGCCGGGACGAGGCCGCGCAGCAGCGCGGGCACCGGGGTGGCGCCGTTCCAGGAACGGAGGGCGACGGTGTCGAGCAGCATCGCCACGATGTCGGCGCGGTCCGCGCCCAGAGCGGCGTCGAAGAGGGCCAGGCCCTGCTCGTCGGTCAGACCGGGGCCGAGACGCCCGGTCCGGTCCTGGAGATGACCGGTCATCCCACTCGCCTGCTGCCACAGGCCCCAGGCCAGGGACAGTCCGGGCAGTCCCTGCGCACGGCGGCGGATCGCGAGGGCGTCGAGGTAGGCGTTGGCGGCCGAGTAGTTGGCCTGGCCCGGGGTGCCGAAGGTCGCCGACGCCGAGGAGTAGAGCACGAACATGGCGAGGTCGCTGCCGCGGGTCAGCTCGTCCAGGTTCGACGCGGCGGTGGCCTTGGCGCGCAGGACGGTGTCCAGACGCTCCTGGGTCAGCGCGGTGACGATGCCGTCGTCGAGGACACCCGCGGCGTGGACGACGCCGGTGAGCGGGGTCTCGGCGGGGATGGCGTCGAGGACGGTGGCGAGGGCATCACGGTCGGCGGCGTCGCAGGCCACGATGCGGGCGCGGGCGCCGAGTTCGGCCAGTTCCTCGACGAGAGCGGCCGCGCCGGGGGCGCCGGGGCCCTGACGGGACAGCAGGAGAAGGTGGCGGGTGCCGTGCTCGGTGACCAGGTGACGGGCGAGGAGCCCGCCGAGGGTTCCGGTGCCACCGGTGATCAGCACGGTGCCGTCACCGTCCAGCGGCACCGTGGTCGAGCCGGCGGCGGTACGGGCGAGGCGGGGCACCAGCAGTGCTCCGTCGCGGACCGCTACCTGCGGCTCGTCCACCCCGGCGAGCAGGGCCGGATCGAACGGATCGCCGGATGCCGGGTCGGTGTCGACGAGCACGATCCGGTCCGGGTGCTCCGACTGCGCCGAGCGCACCAGACCCCACACCGCCGCACCCACCGGGTCCACACCGACGACAGACCCCGCGGGCACGGCACCCCGCGTCACCACGGCGAGGTGTGCGTGCTCGGGGTGTTCCTCGCTCAGCCACTCCTGCACTCCGTGCAGGACCTCGCCGAGGACCTGCTCCACCGGACCGTCACCGGCCGACAGCACCGTCCATGCCGGGGCTTCCTCCGCCGTGTGGCCGGAAGCCCTGCCCCGCGGCAGCGGGACCCACTCCACCGCGAAGAGCGCGTTGTCCGCTCGACCGACGGAGGACAGCTGGTCCGCCGACACCTCGCGGGACATCAGCGAACGCACCACCGCGACGGGCAGACCGGCGTCGTCGGCCACCTGCACGGTGATGCCCTCGCCGTCGGGACGGATCGCCACCCGCAGCGTGGCCGCGCCGACCGCGAACAGCTCCACACCCGACCACGCGAACGGCAGCCGCGCCCCCGGGGCGTCGGCGATCAGCAGCCCCGAAGGGTGCAGTGCCGCGTCGAAGAGGGCGGGGTGGATACCGAACCCGTCCACCGGATCCGCGATCGCCACCTCGGCGTAGACACCGGAAGCGTCCCGCCAGGCCGCCCGCACCCCCTGGAACGCCGGGCCGTACGCCAGGCCCACCCCTGCCAGGACGTCGTAGAAGCCGTCCAGGTCAACTGCCGTGGCTTCCTGCGGGGGCCACAGCTCCAGATCGAACCCGGGCGTTCGGGTGTCCGAGGCGGCGAGAAAGCCCGATGCATGCAGCGTCCACTCGGCCGCGCCCTCGGAGCGAGCGTGGAGGTGGACCGGGCGGTCGCCCGAGGGATCGGGTTCCTCGATCCGGATCTGGACCTGGACGCCGCCGGACTCGGGCAGCACCAGCGGGGCGCGCAGGACCAGCTCACGGAGCAGACCGCAGTCGACCTCCTGGCCGGCGCGCAGCGCCATCTCCACCAGCGCGGTGCCGGGCACCACGACACGGCCGAGCACGAGGTGGTCGGCCAGCCAGGGCTGAGTATCCATGGAGAGGCGGCCGGTGAGGAGTACGCCGTCCGCGTCGGCGAGGGCCACCACGGAGCCGAGCAGCGCGTGCTCGGCGCCCTGGATGCCCAGTGCGCCCGCGTCCGCGCCGAGTACGCCCGGCTGCGGCCAGTAGCGCTCGCGCTGGAAGGGGTAGGTGGGCAGGCCGACCGTCCGGCCGCCCCAGCCGGCGAACACCGCGCGCCAGTCGATGGCGGTGCCACAGGCCCACAGGCGGCTGATCGCGGTCAGCGCGGTGTCGGTCTCGTCGCGGTCCTTGCGCAGCACGGGGACGAACACGGCACCGCTGGCGGTGGCGGTGGCGGTGTCCTGGGCCATGCCCGACAGCACACCGTCCGGGCCGAGTTCGAGGTAGCGGGTGACGCCCATCGCGTCGAGCGCCGCCACACCGTCCGCGAAACGGACCGCCTGGCGGACCTGGTGCAGCCAGTACCCCGGCTGCTGCATGGCACCCGGCTCGGCCACCGCACCCGTCAGGTTCGAGACCACCGGGATCCGGGCCGGGTGGAAGGTCAGCCCGTCCAGCACGGCCGCGAACGCGTCCAGCATCGGCTCCATCAGCGCCGAGTGGAAGGCGTGCGACACCGACAGCACCCGCACCCGCAGGCCGCGCTCGGCGCACTCCGCCGCATACCGCTCGATCGCGTCCGAGTCGCCGGACAGGACGACGGAGTTGGGGCCGTTGACGGCGGCGATGTCGAGGCCGGAGTCGGCGACGTCGGCCTCGGTGGCCTGGACGGCGAGCATGCCGCCGCCCGCGGGCAGCGCCTGCATCAGCCGGCCGCGCTCGGCCACCAGCACGCACGCGTCGTCCAGGTCGAGGATGCCCGCGACATGCGCGGCGCTGATCTCGCCCAGCGAGTGGCCCAGGAGCACGTCCGGGGTGATGCCCCACGCTTCGACCAGCCGGAACAGGGCGACTTCGAGGGCGAACAGGCCGGCCTGCGCCCACATCGTGTGGTCCAGGTCGGTGCCGTCGGTGAGCACGTCCCGCAGGGGGCGCTCCAGCCGGACGTCGAGGCGGGCGCAGACGGCGTCGAAGGCCTCGGCGTAGACGGGGAACGCCTGGTAGAGCCCCAGGCCCATGCCGGCGCGCTGGGAGCCCTGGCCGGTGAAGAGGAACGCGGTCCGGCCCTCGGCCGCCACGCCCTCGGCGAGCGTCGTGTCCCCCGCCAGCACCGCGCGGTGCTCCAGCGGAGCCCGAGTGGTGGCCAGCGACCAGCCGACGTCCACCGGATCCAGGGTGGGGCGCTCCGAGGCAAAGGACCGCAGGCGTTCGATCTGGGCACGCAGGGCGGACTCGGACTTCGCCGACACCGCCCACGGAATGAGCCTGGGTGGCGTCGCACGGACCGCCGTCACCTTGACGGTCTCCGCGGCGGAAGGCTGTTCGAGGATGACGTGGGCGTTGGTGCCGCTGATGCCGAACGAGGAGACGGCGGCACGGCGCGGGCGGTCCGACTCGGGCCACGGACGCTGTTCGGTGAGCAGTTCGACCGCGCCGGTGGTCCAGTCGACCTGCGGGGACGGCTCGTCGACGTGCAGGGTGGCCGGGAGCACGCCGTGCCGCATGGCCATGATCATTTTGATGATGCCGGCGACACCGGCGGCGGCCTGGGTGTGGCCGATGTTGGACTTGATGGAGCCCAGCCAGAGCGGCTCGCCGGTCTCGCCGCGGTCCTGGCCGTAGGTGGCGAGCAGGGCCCCTGCTTCGATGGGGTCGCCGAGGCGGGTGCCGGTGCCGTGCGCCTCGACGACATCGACGTCGGCGCCGGTCAGGTCGGCGTTGGCCAGGGCCTGGCGGATGACCCGCTGCTGGGAGGGTCCGTTGGGGGCGGTGAGGCCGTTGGAGGCGCCGTCCTGGTTGACGGCGCTGCCCTGGACGACGGCGAGGATGTGGTGGCCGTTGCGGCGGGCGTCGGACAGCCGTTCGACGAGGAGGAGGCCGACGCCCTCGGCCCAGCCGGTGCCGTCGGCGGCGGCGGCGAAGGACTTGCAGCGGCCGTCGGCGGCCAGGCCGTCCTGGCGGTCGAACTCGGCGAACGCGCTCGGGGTGACCATGACGGTGACGCCGCCGGCCAGGGCCAGGTCGCACTCGCCGCTTCGCAGGGCCTGGGCGGCCAGGTGCAGGGCGACCAGGGAGGAGGAGCAGGCGGTGTCGACGGTGAGGGCCGGGCCCTCGAGGCCGAAGACGTAGGCCAGGCGGCCGGAGATGACGCTGCTGGCGGTGCCGGTGAGCAGGTGTCCCTCGGCGCCGGTGACTCCGGTGCCGTAGCCGGAGGGGGAGGCGCCGGCGAACACGCCGACGTTGTGGCCCTTCAGGGAGCGGGGGTCGATGCCTGCGGTTTCGAGGGTTTCCCACGCGGTTTCCAGCAGCAGGCGCTGCTGGGGGTCCATGGCGAGGGCCTCGCGCGGGCTGATGCCGAACAGGGCGGCGTCGAACTCGTCGGCGTCGTGGACGAAGCCGCCCACCGAGGCGCTTGAATCGAGCAGGGTGGTGGGCCAGCCGCGGTCGTCGGGGAACGGGGTGATGCCGTCCGCCCCGGCGGCGACCAGGTTCCACAGCTCCTCGGGGGAGGTGACGCCTCCGGGGTAGCGGCAGGCCATGCCCACGATCGCGACCGGTTCGTCGAGGACGGCACCCGTGACTGCGGGGGTGTTCGGTGCGGTGTGGCCTGCCAGGTGGGACAGGAGGTGGTCGGTGAGGGCGGTCGGGTTGGGGTGGTCGAAGACGAGGGTGGCGGGGAGCGTCAGGCCGGTCTCGGTGGTCAGCAGGTTGCGCAGTTCGACCGCCATCAGCGAGTCGAAGCCCAGATCGCGGAACGCCCGCCCGGGCTCGACCGCGTCCGCACCCGTGTGCCCGAGCACCGCGGCGGCCCGCTCACGCACCAGATCCAGCACGAATCGGGCCCGTTCCCCGGCAGGGACGTCCAGGAGCCGCTGCCGCAGTCCCTGCGCGGCACCACCGTCCGGCGTGCCCGCGAGCGCCTCCGCCGCCTCCGGAAGCTCGGAGAACAAGGCGCTGGGACGGGACGAGGTGAACGCCGGGGAGAACACCGACCAGTCAGTGTCGGTGACGGTCACGCAGGTTTCCTGGCCGTCCACCGCCGCTGCCAGGGCCCGGATCGCGAGGGCCGGGTCCATCGGCGCCAGCCCACGCCGACGCAGGCTCCTGCCGGCTTCCGGGTCCATGGCCATGCCGGCCTCGGCCCAGGGGCCCCAGGCCACGGATGTGCCGGGGAGTCCGCGGTCGTGGCGGTGCTGGATCCAGGCGTCGAGGAAGGCGTTGCCGGCCGCGTAGGCGGCCTGGCCGCCGCTGCCCCAGGTCGCGGCGATCGAGGAGAAGACGACGAAGAGGTCGAGCGGCAGATCCGCGGTCAGCTCGTCGAGGTATCTCGTGCCGTCGACCTTGGCCCGCAGTACGGCGTCGAACGACGCACTTGTGCTCTGTTCCAACCCTTCCATGTCCACCACCCCGGCCGCGTGCACGACGCCGGTCAGCGGCAGGTCGGCGGGCACGTCGGCGAGGACGGTGGCGAGGGCGTCGCGGTCGGCCACATCGCAGGCCGCGACCGTGACCTGCGCCCCCAGCCCGGACAGCTCCTCGACCAGCCCCTCGGGCGCGATGCCGCGGCGGCTGGTCAGCAGCAGATGCGGCACCCCCCGGCCCGCCAGCCAGCGCGCGACCTCGGCACCCAGACCACCGGTGCCACCGGTGACCAGCACCGTCCCCGACGGCCGCCAGCCCTCACCGACCACGCCTGCCGGCAGCGCACGCGCCAGGCGGCGGCCGTACACACCCGCCCCGCGGATCGCGATCTGATCCTCACCACCACCGGCGGCCAGGACGCCGGCGAGGCGGGCGCCCGCCCGCGCGTCCAGGACCTCGGGCAGGTCGACGAGACCGCCCCAACGCTGCGGCAGCTCCAGCGCCGCGACCCGGCCCATGCCCCACACCGCCGCCAGGTCCGGATCAGTCAGCCGGTCCGAGCCGCCCACCGACACCGCGCCCCGGGTCAGCACCCACAACGGCGCGTCCACCCCGGCCAGCGCCTGCACCACGGCCAGTGTCTCCACCCACCCCGACGGGGCCAGGACGACACCCGCCAGGTCGGGCAGTCCCGGCACCTCTGCGGCTTCCACACCGACCACGGTCGCGCCCGCCGCCGACAGGGCCGCGGACACCGCCGGATCCCCGGCGCCGACAACCGCCCACACCCCCGACAGCACTCCCGCCTGCGGCAGGCCGTCCAGCGGCTTCCACATGACCCGGTAACGCCACGAGTCGAGCGTCGAACGCTCCCGGTGACGCCGCCGCCACTCCGCCAGTGCCGGCAGGGCCGACTCCAGACCCGCCAGCTCGGACAGGTCCTCGCGTTCCACCGCGTCCCAGAACGCGGCATCGACCAGATCCCCACCACCGCCCGCAGCGGCCACCGCCGACAGCTCCGGCCAGAACCGCTCCCGCTGGAAGGCATACGTCGGCAGATCCACCACCCGACCGCCCCAGCCGGCGAACACCGCAGACCAGCCGACCCCGACACCACAGGCCCACAGACGACTCACGGCGGTCAGCGCACTGCCGGCCTCGTCCCGGTCCTTGCGCAGCACAGGCACGAACACGGCGTCGGAGACCGTCTCCTGGGCCATGCCCGACAGCACACCGTCCGGACCCAGCTCCACATACCGCGTCACGCCCATCGCCTCGAGCGTGGCGACACCGTCGGCGAACCGCACCGCCTGCCGCACCTGACGCAGCCAGTACCCCGGCTGCTGCATGGCACCCGGCTCGGCCACCGCACCCGTCACGTTCGACACCACCGGGATCCGCGCCGGGTGGAAGGTCAGGCCGTCCAGCACGGTTGCGAACGCGTCCAGCATCGGCTCCATCAGCGCCGAGTGGAACGCGTGCGACACCGACAGCACCCGCACCCGCACGCCGCGCTCGGCGCACTCGGCGGCATACCGCTCGATCGCGTCCGAGTCGCCCGACAGGACGACGGAGTTGGGGCCGTTGACGGCCGCGACGTCCAGACCGGAGCCGGCGACCTCGGCCTCGGTCGCCTGCACGGCCAGCATGCCGCCGCCCGCGGGCAGCGCCTGCATCAGCCGGCCCCGCTCGGCGACCAGGGTGCAGGCGTCGTCGAGGTCGAGGATGCCCGCGACGTGGGCGGCGCTGATCTCGCCCAGGGAGTGGCCGAGGAGCACGTCGGGGGTCACGCCCCACGACTCGACCAGGCGGTACAGGGCGACTTCGAGGGCGAAGAGGCCGGCCTGTGCCCACATCGTGTGGTCCAGGTCGATGCCGTCGGTCAGGACCTCGCGCAGCGGGCGCTCCAGCCGGACGTCGAGGCGGGCGCACACCGCGTCGAAGGCCTCGGCGAAGACCGGGAACGCCTCGTAGAGCCCCAGGCCCATGCCCGCGCGCTGCGAGCCCTGGCCGGTGAACAGGAACGCGGTCCGGCCCTCGGCCGCCACGCCCTCGGCGAGCGTCGTGTCCCCTGCCAGCACCGCACGATGCTCCAGCGGAGCCCGAGTGGTGGCCAGCGACCAGCCGACGTCCACCGGATCCAGCTCCGGCCGCCCCGCCACGAACGACCTCAGCCGCTCCACCTGAGCCCGCAACGCGGGCTCGGACTTCGCCGACACCACCCACGGCACCAACCCGGGGCGCACCACCGAAGGCTCGGCGGCCGCCACCGGCTCCAACTCCGGGGCCTGCTCCAGGATCACATGCGCGTTCGTGCCGCTGATGCCGAAGGACGACACCGCCGCACGCCGCGGACGCTCCACCATCGGCCACGGACGGGACTCGGTCAGCAGCTCGACCGCGCCCAACGACCAGTCCACGTGCTGCGACGGCTCGTCGACGTGCAGCGTCGCGGGCAGCACGCCGTGCCGCATCGCCATGACCATCTTGATCACGCCCGCGACACCGGCCGCGGACTGGGCGTGCCCGATGTTCGACTTGACCGACCCCAGCCACAGCGGTTCGCCGCTCTCGCCCCGGCTCCGGCCGTAGGTGAGCTGGAGTGCCTCCGCCTCGATCGGGTCGCCGAGCCGTGTGCCGGTGCCGTGCGCCTCGACCACGTCGATGTCTGCGCCCGTCAGCCGGGCGTTGGCGAGGGCCTGGCGGATCACCCGCTGCTGCGCGGGGCCGTTCGGGGCGGACAGGCCGTTGGAGGCGCCGTCCTGGTTGATCGCGCTGCCCCGCACCACGGCGAGGATCTTGTGCCCGTTGCGGCGGGCGTCCGACAGACGCTCCACCAGCAGGACGCCGACGCCCTCGGACCAGCCGGTGCCGTCGGCCGCCGTGGCGAACGACTTGCACCGGCCGTCCGAGGCGAGACCGCCCTGCTTGGCGAAGGCGCTGAACGAGCCGGGGGTCGCCATCACGGCGACTCCGCCGACCAAGGCCATGCGGCACTCGCCCTGGCGGAGTGCCTGCGCGGCGAGGTGGAGGGCGACCAGCGACGAGGAGCACGCCGTGTCCACGGTCACCGCGGGGCCTTCGAGGCCGAAGACGTAGGACACGCGGCCCGACAGGACGCTGCTGGCGCCCCCGGTCAGGGCGAACGACTCGGCGTCCTCGGAGCCCTGGTCGATCAGGCCGTAGCCGGAGGGCGAAGCCCCGATGAACACTCCGGTGGGCGTGCCCGCGAGTGAGCGCGGGTCGACGCCCGCGGTTTCGAACGCCTCCCACGCGGACTCCAGCAGCAGCCGCTGCTGCGGGTCCATGGCGAGCGCCTCGCGCGGGCTGATGCCGAACAGGTCGGCGTCGAAAAGGTCGGCGTCGTGGACGAAGCCGCCCCTGGGCGCATAGGTCTCGGGTCCCTGGTCCCGCTCGGATTGTTCCCAGCCGCGGTGGGCGGGGAAGTCCGTGATGGCGTCGGTGCCTGTGCTCACCAGTTGCCAGAACTCGTCGGGGCCCGCGACATCGCCGGGGAGCCGGCAGCTCATGGCGACGATGGCGATCGGCTCGCTGTTCGCGGCCAGGATCTCCCGGTTCTGGGTGCGGAGCCGCTCGGCTTCCTTGAGGGAGACCCGCAGCGCTTCGACGATTCGCTTGTCGGCCGAGTCAGCGGTCATTGGTTTCTCCAGAACTGGCTTCGTGCCGTGCGGCGTCGAGCGCGATTTCGATGAGGGCTTCGGCGTCCAGGTCGTCCAGCGAGTCGAGTCTCTCGGTCGAGGACTGCTCGACGGCGTCTGTGGGTTCCGCCAGTTTCAGCAAGGTGTCCACGAGTCCGGCTTCCCGCAGCCGCTCGATCGGGATCGCGGCGAGGACACCGCGGATCTCGGCGTCACGGGAGTCGGACACGGGGTCGTCCGGTGCGGTGGGTTCCGGCATCAGCTCGGTGAGGAGCAGGTCGGCCACCGCCTGCAGCGAACGGAAGTTGAAGACGAGGCTCACCGGGAAGCGCAAGCCTGTCAGCCGGTTGAGGTGATCGCGGAACTCGACTGCCATGAGGGAGTCGAACCCGAGGTCCTTGAACGCCTCGCCCGCTCCGATCGCATGCGGATCGCGGTGTCGCAGGACGGTCGCGGCCGTGGACCGGACCATGTCCAGCAGGATCCGTTGACGCTGTGCGGCCGGGGCGTCCGCCAACCGGTCCCGCAACTCGGCACCGGTGTTCTCCTCCGTTTCGTCGGCAGGAGTCGCTCCGGCGGCCGGGTCTTCGGACGTCGCGGTGAACTCGTGGAGCAGCGGGCTGGGCCGCAGGAGGGTGAAGGCTTCGGCGAAGCGTGTCCAGTCGACGTCGGCGACGGTGAGGCCGCTGTCGCCGTGGTCGACCGCCTGGGCCAGGGCGCGGATCGCCAGGTCCGGTTCCATCGGGGTCAGCCCGCGCCGGCGCAGGCTCCCGGCAGCTTCCGGGTCCGTGGCCATGCCGGCTCCGGCCCAGGGGCCCCAGGCGATGGATGTGCCGGGGAGTCCGCGGTCGTGGCGGTGCTGGACCCAGGCGTCGAGGAAGGCGTTGCCCGCCGCGTACGCACTCTGACTGCCACTGCCCCAGGTCGCGGCGATCGACGAGAACACCACGAACAGACCGATCGGCATCCCGGCGGTGAGTTCGTCGAGGTAACGGGTCCCGTCGACCTTCGCGCGGAGCACCGTCGCGAAGGTCTCGGGGGTGGCTTCCTCGATCCGCTGCGGGAGGTCGAGACCGGCCGCGTGCACGATGCCGGTGAGCGGCCACTGCTCCGGAACACCGGCGATCACCGCCGCCAGGGCATCCCGGTCGGCCACATCGCAGGCCGCGACCGTGACCTGCGCCCCCAGCCCGGACAATTCCTCGACCAGACCCTCCGGCGCGATGCCGCCGCGGCTGGTCAGCACCAGATGCGGCACACCCCGGCCCGCCAGCCAGCGCGCCACCTCCGCACCCAGCGCACCGGTGCCGCCCGTGACCAGCACGCTGCCCGACGGGTCCGGGTCCCACGGCGTGGCCGGCACACCGCCAGGCACCGCACGCTCCAGCCGACGCCCGAACACCCCGGTCCCACGGACCGCGACCTGATCCTCACCGCCGCCGGCCGCATCGGCGGCCAGGACACCCGCGAGAAGCTCACCGGCCCGCGCGTCCAGCTCGGCCGGCAGGTCGACGAGACCGCCCCAACGCTGCGGCAGCTCCAGGGCAGCGACCCGGCCCATACCCCACACCGCCGCCAGATCCGGATCGCCGAGCCCGTCCGCATCACCGACCGACACGGCGCCGCGCGTCACCACCCACAGCGGTGCGTGCACCCCGGCCAGTGACTGCACCACGGCCAGCGTCTCCGCCCACCCGGACGCGGACAGGACGACACCCGCCAGGCCAGGCAGTCCCGGCACCTCCTCGACGGGCAGGCCGACCACGGTCGCGCCCGCGGCCTCCAACGCGGCGGACACCTCCGGGTCCTCGGTGCCCACGACCGCCCAGATACCGGACAGCACCGCCGTCTCGGGCAGGCCGTCCAGCGGCTGCCAGGTGACGCGGTAACGCCACGAGTCCAGCGTCGAGCGTTCCCGGTGGCGCCGCCGCCAGGCGGACAGTGCCGGCAGGGCCGACTCCAGACCGGCGAGTTCCGTCAGGTCCTCACGTTCCACCGCGTCCCAGAAGGCGGCATCGATCGGATCACCGCCACCGCCCGCGGCAGCCGTGGCCGAAAGCTCCGGCCAGTAGCGCTCACGCTGGAACGCGTAGGTGGGCAGATCGACCACCTGCCCGCCCCAACCGGCGTACACCGCCGTCCAGTCGACCTCGACTCCGGACACCCAGAGTCGACCGGCCGCCGTGAGCACGGTGTCGGTCTCCTCACGGTCCTTGCGCAGGAGGGAGACGAACTCCGCCTCGCTCCAGGCCTCTTGCGCCATGGCGGACAGGACCGCGTCAGGGCCGAGCTCGACGCAGCGGCTCACACCGAGTTCCGCGGCGGCCGCGAGGCCGTCGGCGAAGCGGACGGCCTGCCGAAGCTGGTTCAGCCAGTAGCGGGGCTCCTGCATCAGACCGGGTTCGGCCACCGCGCTCGTCACGTTGGACACGATCGGAATCCGGGCCGGGTGGAAGGTCAGACCGTCCAGCACGGTCGCGAACTCGTCCAGCATCGGTTCCATCAGGGCCGAGTGGAAGGCGTGCGACACCGACAGGACGTTGAACCGCAGGCCACGCTCGGCGCACTGGGCGGCGTAGCGTGCGATGGCTTCGGTGGTGCCGGAGAGGACGACGGAGTTCGGGCCGTTGACGGCGGCGATGTCCAGGCCGGAGCCGGCGACATCCGCCTCGGACGCCTGGACGGCGAGCATGCCGCCGCCCGCGGGCAGCGCCTGCATCAGGCGGCCCCGCTCGGCCACCAGCACGCACGCGTCGTCCAGGTCGAGGATCCCGGCCACATGTGCGGCGACGATCTCGCCCAGGGAGTGACCGAGGAGCACGTCGGGGGTCACGCCCCACGACTCCACCAGCCGGAACAGGGCGACTTCGAGGGCGAAGAGACCGGCCTGCGCCCACATCGTGCGGTCCAGGTCGACACCGTCGGTCAGGACGTCGCGCAGCGGACGCTCCAGCCGGACGTCAAGCCGCGCGCACACGGCGTCGAAGGCCTCGGCGTAGACGGGGAACGCCTCGTACAGCCCCAGCCCCATGCCGGCACGCTGCGAGCCCTGGCCGGTGAAGAGAAACGCGGTCCGGCCGTCAGCGGCCCTGCCCGCGGCGAGCACTTCCCCGTCAGGGGCCAGCACCGTACGGTGCTCCAGCGCGGCCCGGGTCGTCGCCAGCGACCAGCCGACGTCCACCGGATCCAGCTCCGGCCGCCCCGCCACGAACGATGTCAGCCGCTCGGCCTGTGCCCGCAACGCGGTCTCGGACTTCGCCGACACCAGCCACGGCACCAAGCCCGGTGCCTGTCGCGGCGCGGCGACCGGAACCGGCTCGGGCTCCGATTCCGGAGCCTGTTCGAGGATGACGTGGGCGTTGGTGCCGCTGATGCCGAAGGACGAGACGCCCGCGCGGCGCGGACGGTCCGACTCGGGCCAGGGACGCGCCTCGGTGAGCAGTTCCACCGCACCGGCCGACCAGTCCACCTGCGGCGACGGCTCGTCCACGTGCAGCGTCGCGGGCAGCACGCCGTGCCGCAGCGCCATGACCATCTTGATCACACCGGCCGCACCCGCGGCCACCTGTGTATGACCGATGTTCGACTTCAGCGAGCCGAGCCACAGCGGCTCACCGGTCTCGCCCCGCTCCTGACCGTAGGTCGCCAGGAGCGCCTGCGCCTCGATCGGGTCGCCGAGACGGGTGCCGGTGCCATGGGCCTCGACCACGTCGATGTCGGCACCGGTGAGCCGGGCGTTGGCCAGGGCCTGGCGGATCACCCGCTGCTGGGACGGCCCGTTCGGCGCCGTCAGACCGTTGGACGCACCGTCCTGGTTGACGGCACTGCCGCGCACCACCGCGAGGATCTTGTGCCCGTTGCGTTGCGCGTCGGACAGCCGCTCCACCAGCACCGTACCGACGCCTTCGCCCCAGCCCGTCCCGTCCGCGGCAGCCGCGAACGACTTGCAGCGGCCGTCCGCGGCCAGTCCGTCCTGCCGGTCGAACTCGGCGAACATGCCCGGTGTGGCCATCACCGTCACACCGCCGACGAGAGCGAGTTCGCACTCACCGGCCCGGAGCGCCTGCCCCGCCCAGTGCAACGCCACCAGGGAGGAGGAGCAAGCGGTGTCCACTGTGACGGCAGGGCCTTCCAACCCGAACACGTAGGCGACGCGCCCGGAGATCACACTCGGCGCGTTGCCGGTCAGCAGATGACCGTCCGCCCCCAGCGTTCCGGGGACGCTGTACCCGGACGACGACGCTCCGGCGAAGACACCCACGCTGCGACCCCGCAGGGAACGCGGGTCCATTCCGGCCGACTCGAACGTCTCCCACGCGGCCTCCAGCAGCAAGCGCTGCTGCGGGTCCATGGCGACGGCCTCACGCGGCGAGATGTTGAACAAGGCGGCGTCGAACCGGTCCACGTCGTGCACGAACCCACCCAGGCCGGCGGCACCGCCGGGCACCTCGGCCGGCCAGCCGCGATTTGACGGGAAGGCGGACATACCGTCCACTCCGCCAGTGACCAGCTCCCACAGCTGGTCGGGAGACGTGACCTCCCCCGGGAACCGGCAGGCCATGCCCACGATCGCCAGCGGCTCGTCGAGCGGCACGACCCGGGCCGGCGCCGTCGGCACCGGCTCGTCGGCTCCGAAGAACTGCTGGGCCAGGTAGACGCTCAGCACGGTCGGGGTGGGGTAGTCGAACACCAGCGTCGCGGGCAGCCGCAGGCCGGTGGCGGCGGTCAGCCGGTTGCGCAGTTCGACGGCGGTGAGCGAGTCGAAGCCCAGGTCCTTGAACGCCTGACGCTCACCGACCGCGTCGGTCGAACCGTGGCCCAGGACCGTCGCGGCGCTGCCGCGCACCAGCTCCAGCAGCATCTGGTGCCGCTGGGCCTCGGGGACGGACCGCAGCCGCTGGGCGAGTGCCAGGCCGGCGACGGACTCCTGCGCGACCGCACGCCGCACCCGGCCCGACACCAGGCCGCGCAGCAGCGCGGGCACCTCACCGGCCGCACGCACGGCAGCAAGGTCGAGGCTGACCGGTATCAGGTGTGCTGTGGGGCGGTTGAGGGCGGTGTCGAAGAGGGCGAGTGCCTGCTCGGTGGCCAGCCCGCGCGCGAGCTGGTCCTCAAGATGACCGGTCATCGCACTGGCCTGCTGCCACATGCCCCAGGCGAGGGAGAGGCCGGGCAGGCCGTGTGCGCGGCGGCGGATCGCGAGGGCGTCGAGGTAGGCGTTGGCGGCCGCGTAGTTGGCCTGGCCCGGGGTGCCGAAGGTCGCCGACGCCGAGGAGTAGAGCACGAACATGGCGAGATCGCTGCCGCGGGTCAGCTCGTCCAGGTTCGACGCGGCGGTGGCCTTGGCGCGCAGGACGGTGTCCAGACGCTCCTGGGTCAGCGCGGTGACGATGCCGTCGTCGAGGACACCCGCGGCGTGGACGACGCCGGTGAGCGGAACCTCGGCGGGGATGGCGTCGAGGACGGTGGCGAGGGCATCACGGTCGGCCGCGTCGCAGGCCACGATGCGGGCGCGGGCGCCGAGTTCGGCGAGTTCCTCGACGAGGTCGGCCGCGCCGGGGGCGCCGGGGCCCTGGCGGGACAGCAGGAGCAGGTTCCTCGTGCCGTGCTCGGTGACCAGGTGGCGGGCGAGGAGCCCGCCGAGGGTTCCGGTGCCGCCGGTGATCAGCACCGTGCCGTCGGGGTTCGGGCGGACGGGGAGGGAGAGGACGTTCTTGCCGGTGTGCTTGGCCTGGGCCATGTGGCGCCAGGCGGTGACCGCTTCACGCACGTCCCACACGGTCAACGGCAGCGGCTGGAGGGAGCCCTGTTCGAAGAGGGCGACGACCTCGGCCAGGATGCGGCCCATCCCCTCGGGACCCGCATCCGACAGGTCGAACGGGTAGTACGGGACGTCGAGGCCGGCCCGGATGTCGGTCTTGCCCATCTCGACGAACCGGCCGCCGGGGGCCAGCAGCCTGAGGGAGGCGTCGAGGAACTCGCCCGCAAGCGAGTTCAGCACGACGTCGACACCCCTGCCGCCGGTCGCGGTCCGGATCCGGTCTTCGAAGTCGAGGTCGCGGGAGGAGGCGATCCGTGAGGGGTCGACTCCGCCGGCGATGACGGTGGGCCACTTGGCGGGACTGGCGGTGGCGTACACCTCCAGGCCCCAGTGACGGGCCAGTTGCACGGCGGCCATGCCGACACCGCCGGCGGCCGCGTGGATCAGCACGGATTCACCGGCCTTGACCTGGGCCAGGTCCCGCAGCCCGTACCAGGCCGTGGCGAACACCAGCGGCACCGCCGCCGCCTGCGCCCACGACCAGCCCGACGGAACCTTCACGAGCAGTTCCCGGCCCGCCACCGCCTCGTCGGCGAACCCACCGTCGAAGAAGCCGAAGACCCGGTCCCCGACGGCAAGGTCGCCGACACCGGGACCGGTCTCCACGACCACGCCGGCCGCCTCGGAGCCCATGGTTCCGGGTTCCGGATACATGCCCAGGCCCAGGAGCACGTCCCGGAAGTTCACACCCGCCGCACGGATCTCGACCCGCACCTGGCCGGACTCCAGAGGCAGCGAGCCGGCCGCCTCAAGGTGGAGGGACTCCAGCGTGCCGTCCGTCCCGGGCAGAAGGCGCCAGGTGCCGTCCGGCAGTACCAGTCCGCTGCCTCCGGCGCGCATCAGGCGGGGTGCCAGCAGCACACCGTCACGGAGGGCCACCTGCGGCTCGTCGAGTCCGGCCAAGAGGGCCAGGTCGAGCCGTTCCTCAGATGCCGGGTCGGTGTCGACGAGCACGATCCGGTCCGGGTGCTCCGACTGCGCCGAGCGCACCAGACCCCACACCGCCGCACCCACCGGGTCCACGACGACGCCAGCACCCGCGGGCATCGCGCCCCGGGTCACGACCGCCAGACGCGAGCCGAACGTGCTCTCGTCCGCCAGCCACTCCTGCACACCGTGCAGCACCTCACCGAGGACCTGCTCCACCGGACCGTCACCGGCCGGCAGCACCGTCCACGCCGCAGCCTCCGCCGAGTCCTCTTCGGTGACAGCGGTGATCCCAGGTGATACCGGAACCGGCACCCATTCCACCGCGAACAGCGCGTCGTCCGCCGCCTGCCCGGCCGCCGACAGCTGCTCCGCCGACACCGCCCGCGACACCAGCGCACGCACGAGAGCGACCGGCGCACCCGTGCCGTCCGCCGCCTGCACGGTGAAGCCCTCGCCCTCGGGACGGATCGCCACCCGCAGCGCGGTCGCGCCGACCGCGAACAGCTCCACCCCCGACCACGCGAACGGCAACCGCGGCCCACTCGCTTCGGCGTCGGCGCTCGGGACCAGCCCGGAGGGGTGCAGGGCCGCGTCGAAGAGGGCGGGGTGGATACCGAACCCGTCCACCGACTCCGCGAATGTGACCTCGGCGTAGACACCGGAAGCGTCCCGCCAGGCCGCCCGCACCCCCTGGAACGCCGGACCGTAACCGAAGCCCGCACCGGCCAGCGCCGCGTAGAAGCCGTCGACGTCCACCGCCTGCGCACCCCGCGGAGGCCACACACTCAGCTCGAAGCCCGCCCCCGATGCGGCCTGCTCCGCCAGCGAACCGGACGCGTGCAGCGTCCATTCGGCCGCGCCCTCGGCACGGGCATGGACATGCACCGGCCGGTCGCCCGAGGCATCCGGGCCCTCGACCCGGATCTGGACCTGCACACCACCGGACTCGGGCAGCACCAGCGGCGCGCGCAGGACCAGCTCCCGCAGCAGACCGCAGTCGACCTCCTGGCCGGCGCGCAGCACCATCTCCACCAGTGCGGTGCCGGGCACCACCACATGCCCCGACACCACATGATCGGCCAGCCAGGGCTGGGCGTCCACAGACAGCAGACCGGTCAGAAGACTGCCGGCGCCCTCGGCCAACGAGACCGAGGTCCCCAACAATGCATGTCCAGAGGCGAACTGACCGCTCCCACCCGGCACCGACTGCGGCCAGTACCGCTGGTGCTGGAACGCGTAGGTCGGCAAAGCGACCTGGCGGCCGGTGAGCAGCGCGGACCAGTTCACGTCCACGCCGGTGGCCCATGCCTCGCCGAGGGACGTCAGGAGGCGGTGCATGCCGCCCTCACCGCGTCGCAGGGTGCCCAGCACCACGGCGTCGGCCCCGGTCGCGTCGATGGTCTCCTCGATGCCGACGGTGAGCACCGGGTGGGCGCTGACCTCGACGAAGGTGCGCATCCCCTGTCCGAGGAGGGCACGGACCGCGGTCTCGAACTCGACGGTGGAGCGCAGGTTGTCGAACCAGTACCGGGCGTCCAGTCCACCGTCGACGCTCTCGCCGGTCAGGGTGGAGATCATCGGAACCGTGCCGGTGGCCGGGGACAGGTCGGCCAGGTCGGCCAGGATCCGCTCCCGGAGCCGGTCCATCTCCGGCGAGTGCGACGCGTAGTCCACCGGAACGCGGCGCGTGCGGATGCCCTGGCGTTCGCACGCGGCCATGAACGAGTCGAGGGACTCGGCGTCGCCGGAGACCACGGTGGAGGACGGACCGTTCACCGCGGCCACCGACACCGTGCCCGGCAGCAGGCCCTCGACCGCTTCCCGGCCGGCCGCCACGGACACCATGCCCCCGCCCCCGGCCACCGCCACCAAGGCCTGCGAGCGCAGCGCCACCACCCGCGCCGCGTCCTCCAGCGACAGCCGGCCCGCCACACACGCCGCGGCGATCTCACCCTGCGAGTGCCCCACCACCGCGGACGGCACCACACCCGCCGAACGCCACACCTCCGCCAGGGCGACCATCACCGCCCACAGCACCGGCTGGACCACATCCACCCGGTCCAGGTCCCCGTCCCGCAGCAGCACATCGGTCAGCGACCAGTCCACAAACGGGGCCAGCGCGGTCTCGCACTCGGTCAGCCGCTCCCGGAACACCGGCGAGGCATCCCACAACTCCCGCGCCATGCCCACCCACTGCGAGCCCTGACCCGGGAACACGAACACCACACCACCGGCACCCGCAACGGCCGAGGTGGCCACGGACAGCCCGGCCAGCAGCTCCTCCCGGCCCTCCCCCACGACCACCGCACGGTGCTCCAGCGCGGCCCGCGTCGTCGCCAGCGACCAGCCCACGTCCGCCGGGTCCAGCCCGGGACGCTCCGCGACGAACGAGGCCAGCCGCTCCACCTGCGCCCGCAGCGCGGCCTCGGACTTCGCCGACACCACCCACGCCGACACACCAGAATCCGAAACAGGAGAGACCGAGGCCTCCGGCTGCGGGGCCTGCTCCAGGATCACGTGCGCGTTCGTGCCCGACATGCCGAACGAGGACACCGCCGCACGCCGCGGACGCTCCACCGCGGGCCAGGCCCGCGCCTCGGTCAGCAGCTCCACCGCACCCGCCGACCAGTCCACCTCCGCCGACGGCTCGTCCACGTGCAACGTCGCCGGCAGCATCCCGTGCCGCAGCGCCATCACCATCTTGATCACACCCGCGACACCCGCGGCGGACTGCGTGTGACCGATGTTCGACTTCACCGAGCCCAGCCACAACGGCTCACCGGCCTCACCGCGTTCGCGGCCGTAGGTCGCCAGCAGCGCCTGCGCCTCGATCGGATCCCCGAGACGCGTACCGGTGCCGTGCGCCTCCACGACATCCACGTCCGCACCCGTCAGCCGGGCATTCGCCAGCGCCTGGCGGATCACCCGCTGCTGCGAGGGCCCGTTCGGCGCCGTCAGACCGTTCGACGCACCGTCCTGGTTGATCGCGCTGCCCCGCACCACCGCGAGGATCGTGTGCCCGTTGCGCTCCGCGTCCGACAACCGCTCCAGCATCACCAGGCCGACGCCCTCGGACCAGCCGGTCCCGTCGGCCGCCGAGGAGAACGCCTTGCACCGGCCGTCGCCGGCCAGCCCGTCCTGCCGGTCGAACTCGATGAACGCGCCCGGTGTGGCCATCACCGTCACACCACCGGCCAGCGCCATGTCGCACTCACCCGACCGCAGCGCCTGACCCGCCAGATGCAACGCCACCAGCGACGACGAACACGCGGTGTCCACCGTCACCGCCGGGCCCTCCAGCCCGAACGCGTAGGAAACCCGCCCTGAGATCACACTGCTCGCGGTACCGGTCAGCATGTGTCCTTCGGCACCCGGGATCCCCGCCGCGCCGTAGCCGGACGAGGCGGCGCCGGCGAACACGCCGACGCTCCGGCCACGGAACGACCGTGGGTCCATTCCGGCCGACTCGAACGTCTCCCAGGCGGCCTCCAGCAGCAGCCGCTGCTGCGGGTCCATCGCCAGCGCCTCACGAGGGCTGATCTCGAAGAGTCCGGCGTCGAAGCCGTCCACACCGTGGACGAACCCACCAAGTCGCGTCATGTCAGCGAGCGCCTCGCTCGGCCAGCCACGGTCGAGGGGGAACGGCGAGATGCCGTCCCTCCCGTCGGCGACCATGTCCCACAGCTGCTCGGGGGACACGACCTCCCCCGGGAAACGGCAGGCCATTCCCACGATCGCCAGCGGCTCATCGCTCACGTCCGACGTGAGCTGACGGGCCGACTCTGCGATCGCCTCCGACTCGCCGAAGAACTGCTGGGCCAAGTAGTCGCTCAGCACGGTCGGGGTGGGGTAGTCGAACGCCAGCGTCGCGGACAGCCGCAGGCCGGTGGCGGCGGTCAGCCGGTTGCGCAGTTCGACGGCGGTGAGCGAGTCGAAGCCCAGGTCCTTGAACGCCTGACGCTCACCGACCGCGTCGGTCGAACCGTGGCCCAGGACCGTCGCGGCGCTGCCGCGCACCAGCTCCAGCAGCATCTGGTGCCGCTGGGCCTCGGGGACGGACCGCAGCCGCTGCACCAGCGCCAGACCGGCCACGGACTCCTGCGCGACCGCACGCCGCACCCGGCCCGACACCAGGCCGCGCAGCAGCGCGGGCACCTCACCGGCCGCACGCACCGCAGCAAGGTCAAGATTGGCCGGCACCAGGTGTGCCGCAGAGCGTCGCAGTGCGGTGTCGAAGAGGGCGAGCGCCTGCTCGGTGGCCAGCCCGCGCGCGAGCTGGTCCTCAAGATGACCGGTCATCGCACTGGCCTGCTGCCACATGTCCCAGCCCAGCGAGAGACCGGGCAGGCCGTGTGCGCGGCGGCGGATCGCGAGGGCGTCGAGGTAGGCGTTGGCGGCCGCGTAGTTGGCCTGGCCGGGGGTGCCGAAGGTCGCCGACGCGGAGGAGTAGAGCACGAACATGGCGAGGTCGCTGCCGCGGGTCAGCTCGTCCAGGTTCGACGCGGCGGTGGCCTTGGCGCGCAGGACGGTGTCCAGACGCTCCTGGGTCAGCCCGGTGAAGACACCGTCGTCGAGGACGCCGGCGGCGTGGACGACGCCGGTGAGCGGGGTCTCGGCGGGGATGGCGTCGAGGACGGTGGCGAGGGCGTCGCGGTCGGCCGCGTCGCAGGCCACGATGCGGGCGCGGGCGCCGAGTTCGGCGAGTTCCTCGACGAGGTCGGCCGCGCCGGGGGCGCCGGGGCCCTGGCGGGACAGCAGGAGCAGGTTCCTCGTGCCGTGCTCGGTGACCAGGTGGCGGGCGAGGAGCCCGCCGAGGGTTCCGGTGCCGCCGGTGATCAGCACCGTGCCGTCGGGGTTGGGGCGGACGGGGAGGGAGAGGACGTTCTTGCCGGTGTGCTTGGCCTGGGCCATGTGGCGCCAGGCGGTGACCGCTTCACGCACGTCCCACACGGTCAACGGCAGCGGTGCGAGCACACCCGCCTCGAACAGGGCGACGACCTCGGCCAGGATGCGGCCCATACGCTCGGGACCTGCGTCGGTGAGGTCGAACGGGTAGTACGGGACGTCGAGGCCGGCCCGGAGGTCGGTCTTGCCCATCTCGACGAACCGGCCGCCGGGGGCCAGCAGCCTGAGGGAGGCGTCGAGGAACTCGCCCGCAAGCGAGTTCAGCACGACGTCGACACCCCTGCCGCCGGTCGCGGTCCGGATCCGGTCTTCGAAGTCGAGGTCGCGGGAGGAGGCGATGCGTGAGGGGTCGACTCCGCCGGCGATGACGGTGGGCCACTTGGCGGGACTGGCGGTGGCGTACACCTCCAGGCCCCAGTGACGGGCCAGTTGCACGGCGGCCATGCCGACACCGCCGGCGGCCGCGTGGATCAGGACGGATTCACCGGCCTTGACCTGGGCCAGGTCCCGCAGTCCGTACCAGGCCGTGGCGAACACCAGCGGCACCGCTGCCGCCTGCGCCCACGACCAGCCCTCGGGCACCCGGACCACCAGACGGCGGTCGGTGACGGCGTCGGTGGCGAATCCGCCGTCGAAGAACCCGAAGACCCGGTCCCCGACGGCAAGGTCGCCGACGCCGGGACCGGTCTCCACGACCACGCCGGCCGCCTCGGAGCCCATGGTTCCGGGTTCCGGATACATGCCCAGGCCCAGGAGCACGTCCCGGAAGTTCACGCCCGCGGCACGGATCTCGACCCGCACCTGGCCGGGGCCCGGCTCCTGCACGTCGGCGGCGGCGACGTGGAGGGACTCCAGCGTGCCGTCGGTGCCGGGCAGAAGGCGCCAGGTGTCGTCGGGCAGTACCAGTCCGCTGCCTCCGGCGCGCATCAGGCGGGGTGCCAGCAGCGCACCGTCACGGAGGGCGACCTGCGGCTCGTCGAGTCCGGCCAGGAGGGCCAGGTCGAGCCGTTCCTCAGATGCCGGGTCGGTGTCGACGAGCACGATCCGGTCCGGGTGCTCCGACTGCGCCGAGCGCACCAGACCCCACACCGCCGCACCCACCGGGTCCACGACGACGCCAGCACCCGCGGGCATCGCGCCCCGGGTCACGACCGCCAGACGCGAGCCGAACGTGCTCTCGTCCGCCAGCCACTCCTGCACACCGTGCAGCACCTCACCGAGGACCTGCTCCACCGGACCGTCACCGGCCGGCAGCACCGTCCACGCCGCAGCCTCCGCCGAGTCCTCTTCGGTGACAGCGGTGATCCCAGGTGATACCGGAACCGGCACCCATTCCACCGCGAACAGCGCGTCGTCCGCCGCCTGCCCGGCCGCCGACAGCTGCTCCGCCGACACCGCCCGCGACACCAGCGCACGCACGAGAGCGACCGGCGCACCCGTGCCGTCCGCCGCCTGCACGGTGAAGCCCTCGCCCTCGGGACGGATCGCCACCCGCAGCGCGGTCGCGCCGACCGCGAACAGCTCCACCCCCGACCACGCGAACGGCAACCGCGGCCCACTCGCTTCGGTGTCGGCGCTCGGGACCAGCCCGGAGGGGTGCAGGGCCGCGTCGAAGAGGGCGGGGTGGATACCGAACCCGTCCACCGACTCCGCGAATGTGACCTCGGCGTAGACACCGGAAGCGTCCCGCCAGGCCGCCTGGACGCCCTGGAACGCCGGACCGTAGCCGAAGCCCGCACCGGCCAGCGCCGCGTAGAAGCCGTCGACGTCCACCGCCTGCGCACCCCGCGGAGGCCACACACTCAGCTCGAAGCCCGCCCCCGATGCGGCCTGCTCCGCCAGCGAACCGGACGCGTGCAGCGTCCACTCGGCCGCGCCCTCGGCACGGGCATGGACATGCACCGGCCGGTCGCCCGAGGCATCCGGGCCCTCGACCCGGACCTGGACCTGCACACCACCGGACTCCGGCAGCACCAACGGAGCCCGCAGCACCAGCTCCCGCAGCAGACCGCAGTCGACCTCCTGGCCGGCGCGCAGCACCATCTCCACCAGTGCGGTGCCGGGCACCACCACATGCCCCGACACCACATGGTCGGCCAGCCAGGGCTGGGCGTCCACAGACAGCAGACCGGTCAGCACAGTCCCGTCGCCCTCGGCCAGGGCCACCACGGAGCCCAGCAGCGCGTGCTCGGCGCCCTGGATGCCCAGTGCACCCGCGTCCGCGCCGGTGACACCCGGCTGCGACCAGTAGCGCTCGCGCTGGAAGGCATACGTCGGCAGATCCACCACCCGGCCGCCCCAGCCGGCGAACACCGCAGACCAGCCGACCCCGACACCACAGGCCCACAGACGACTCACGGCGGTCAGCGCGGTGCCGGCCTCGTCCCGGTCCTTGCGCAGCACAGGCACGAACACGGCACCGCTGGCGGTCTCCTGGGCCATGCCCGACAGCACACCGTCCGGACCCAGCTCCAGATAGCGGGTCACGCCCATCGCGTCGAGCGTGGCGACACCGTCGGCGAACCGCACCGCCTGCCGCACCTGACGCAGCCAGTACCCCGGCTGCTGCATGGCACCCGGCTCGGCCACCGCACCCGTCACGTTCGACACGACCGGGATCCGCGCCGGGTTGAACGTGAGGCCGTCCAGCACCGCCGCGAACTCGTCCAGCATCGGCTCCATCAGCGCCGAGTGGAACGCGTGCGACACCGACAGCACCCGCACCCGCACGCCGCGCTCGGCGCACTCGGCGGCATACCGCTCGATCGCGTCCGAGTCGCCCGACAGGACGACGGAGTTGGGGCCGTTGACGGCCGCGACGTCCAGACCGGAGCCGGCGACCTCGGCCTCGGTCGCCTGCACGGCCAGCATGCCGCCGCCCGCGGGCAGCGCCTGCATCAGCCGGCCCCGCTCCGCCACCAGCACACACGCGTCGTCGAGGTCGAGGATCCCGGCGACGTGGGCGGCGCTGATCTCGCCCAGCGAGTGGCCGAGGAGCACGTCGGGGGTCACGCCCCACGCTTCGACGAGCCGGTACAGGGCGACTTCGAGGGCGAAGAGGCCCGCCTGCGCCCACATCGTGTGGTCGAGGTCCACGCCGTCGGTCAGGACCTCCCGCAGCGGGCGCTCCAGGCGGGCATCGAGGCGCGCGCACACCGCGTCGAAGGCCTCGGCGAAGACGGGGAACGCCTCGTAGAGCCCCAGCCCCATGCCGGCACGCTGCGAGCCCTGGCCGGTGAACAGGAACGCGGTCCGGCCCTCGGCCGCCACGCCCTCGGCGAGCGTCGTGTCCCCCGCCAGCACCGCACGGTGCTCCAGCCCGGCCCGGGTCGTCGCCAGCGACCAGCCGACGTCCACCGGATCCAGCTCCGGCCGCTCCGCCACGAACGACCTCAGCCGCTCCACCTGAGCCCGCAGCGCGGGCTCGGACTTCGCCGACACCACCCACGGGACCGCCTGCGGGGTCCACGTCTGCAGGTCGATCGGGGCGGGCTCCAGTGCCGGCTCCGCTTCCGGTGCCTGTTCGAGGATGACGTGGGCGTTCGTGCCGCTGATCCCGAACGACGACACGCCCGCGCGGCGCGGACGGTCCACCGCGGGCCAGGCACGCGCCTCCGTCAGCAGTTCCACCGCGCCGGCGGACCAGTCCACCTGCGGCGACGGCTCGTCGACGTGCAGCGTGGCGGGCAGCACGCCGTGCCGCATCGCCATCACCATCTTGATCACGCCCGCGACACCCGCGGCCGCCTGCGTGTGACCGATGTTGGACTTCACCGACCCCAGCCACAGGGGCTCGCCGGCCTCGCCGCGCTCCTGGCCGTAGGTCGCCAGCAGCGCCTGCGCCTCGATCGGGTCACCCAGCCGGGTGCCGGTGCCATGCGCCTCGACGACATCGACATCGACGCCGGAAAGCCGGGCGTTCGCCAGCGCCTGGCGGATCACCCGCTGCTGCGAGGGCCCGTTCGGCGCCGTCAGACCGTTGGACGCACCGTCCTGGTTGACGGCACTGCCGCGCACCACCGCGAGGATCTTGTGCCCGTTGCGCTCAGCATCCGACAACCGCTCCAGCATCAGGACACCGACGCCCTCGGCCCAGCCGGTCCCGTCGGCCGCCGAGGCGAACGACTTGCACCGGCCGTCCGTCGCGAGCCCGTCCTGCCGGTCGAACTCGGTGAACACGTTCGCCGTGGCCATCACGGTCACGCCGCTCGCCAGCGCCAGGTCGCACTCGCCCCCCCGAAGTGCCTGTGCCGCCCAGTGCAGGGCGACCAGCGACGACGAACACGCCGTGTCGATCGTGGCCGCCGGACCCTCGAGTCCGAACGCGTACGCCACCCGGCCGGAGATCACGCTGTTCGCCGTACCGGTCAGCAGGTGACCGTCGGATCCTGGGACACCGCCGTAGCCGTATCCGGACGAGGACGCGCCGGCGAACACGCCCACGCTGCGGCCTCGTTGCGCACGCGGGTCCATTCCCGCCGACTCGAACGTCTCCCACGCGGCCTCCAGCAGCAGCCGCTGCTGCGGGTCCATGGCGAGCGCCTCACGCGGCGAGATCCCGAACAGGCCCGCGTCGAACCCGGCCGCGTCATGGACGAACCCGCCCATGCCACCGGCCGCCTCGGCCACATCGGCCGGCCAGCCGCGGTCCGCCGGGAACACCGACATGCCGTCCGTCCCGCCGGCGACCAGGTCCCACAACCGCTCCGGCGAGTCGACTCCACCCGGGTAGCGGCAGGCCATGCCCACGATCGCGATCGGCTCGTCGGCCGCGCCCGCCCGGGCCGGCACCATTTCCGCGGGCCGGTCCGCGCCGAGAAGCTGGGCCTGGAGGTACTCCGCCAGCACTCGCGGCGTGGGGTAGTCGAACGCCAGCGTCGCGGGCAGAGTCGTCCCGGTGTGCGAGGACAGCAGGTTGCGCAGTTCGACCGCCATCAGCGAGTCGAAGCCCAGATCACGGAACGCCCGCCCGGGCTCCACCGCCTCCGCGCCGGAGTGCCCCAGCACGCTCGAAGCCTGCTCCCGCACCAGGGCCAGCAGCATCTCCTGCCGCCGGACCTCGGAAACGGCCATCAGCTTCTCACGCAGCGGCGACTCCGCGCCGGGAGCGCCGCCCGGGGCGGTGTCGGCCAGGGCGGCCGCCTCGGGCAGGTCGCCGAGCAGCGCACTGCGCCGTGCCGAGGTGAAGGCGGGCAGGAAGGTGGGCCAGTCGACGTCGGCCACCGTCAGCGTGTCCAATTTTCCGTCGATCGCCTGGGCCAGTGCCCGCATCGCGAGCTCCGGATCCATCGTGTGCAGCCCGTGCCGCCGCAGGTACTCCCCCGTCTCGCCCTCGGTGGCCATGCCCACCTCGGCCCAGGGGCCCCAGGCCACGGATGTGCCGGGGAGTCCGCGGTCGTGGCGGTGCCGGATCCAGGCGTCGAGGAAGGCGTTGCCGGCCGCGTAGGCGGCCTGGCCGCCGCTGCCCCAGGTGGCGGCGATCGACGAGAAGACGACGAAGAGGTCGATCGGCAGGTGGGCGGTGAGCTCGTCGAGATGCGCTGTGCCGGTGACCTTGCTCGCGAGCACCTCCCCCACGGCGTCCAGACCGGTGAGGTCCAGCTTCTCGGGAGTCCCGACGCCGGCGGCGTGCACGATGCCGGTCAGTGGTGTGTGGGTGGGGATGCGGGCGATGACTTCGGTGAGGGCGTCGCGGTCGGTGACGTCGCAGGCGGCGACGGTGACCTGGGTGCCGAGGCGGGCGAGTTCCTCGGTCAGGCCGTCGGGGGCGTTGCCGCTGCGGCTGGTGAGGACCAGGTGGGGGGTGCCGCGGTGGGCGAGCCAGCGGGCCACGACGGTGCCGAGGGCGCCGGTGCCGCCGGTGATCAGGACGGTGCCGGTGGGGGTCCACGGGGTGGTGGGCGGTGTGGTGGGCGGGGCGTGCAGGACGCGCCGGCCGTGGACCCCGAAGTCGCGGACGGCGACCTGGTCCTCGCGGCCGTCGGCGAGGACGCCGACGAGGCGGGCGGCCGTGTTCGTGTCGGTTGTGGGGTGGGTGTCGGTTGTTGCGGGGAGGTCGATGAGGCCGCCCCAGACGTGGGGTGCCTCGAGTGCGGCGACGCGGCCCATGCCCCAGATGGTGGCCTGGGCCGGGTTGGTCAGCGGGTCCGATGCCGTGGTGGACACGGCGCCGCGGGTGGTCACCCACAGGGGGGCGGTGAGGTGGGTGTCGGTGAGTGCCTGGAGCAGGGTCAGCACGCCGGCGAGGGGTGCGGGGATGCCGTCGTGTGCGGGCCGGCTGGTGAGGGTGTCGGCGAGGAGCAGGATGCCGGACAGGTCGGGGGCCTGGGCGGCGAGGTGTTCGAGTGCCGCTTTCCGTTCGTGGCGGGTGGCCGTGGCGTTGTCGTGGGGGGTGTCGAGGGGGAGGGTGAGGACGGTGGCACCGGCTCCGGTGAGAGCGGCCGTGATGGTGGCGACGGTGGCGGTGGTGGTGGGGTCGCCGGTGGTGGCGAGGATCCATGTGCCGGTGAGGGTGGGTGTGGTGGGGAGGGTGGTGAGGGGTTTCCAGGCGACCTGGTAGCGCCAGGAGTCGATCACGGAGCGTTCGCGTCGGCGGCGTCGCCAGGTGGCGAGCACGGGCAGGACCTGGCCCAGGGAGGCCGGGGGTTCGGTGAGTTCGAGTTCGGTGGCCAGTTGCTGGAGGTCTTCGCGTTCGACCGCGTCCCAGAATCCGGTCTCGGCCACCTCGCCGCCGGTGGGTGCGGCGATCGGCTCGGGCCAGTACCGCTGTCGCTGGAAGGGGTAGGTGGGCAGGTCGACCGTCCGGCCGCCCCAGCCGGCGAACACCGCGCGCCAGCCGACCTCCGCGCCGCAGGTCCACAGGCGGCTCACGGCGGTCAGCGCGGTGCCGGCCTCGTCGCGGTCCTTGCGCAGCACGGGGACGAACACGGCACCGCTGGCGGTGTCCTGGGCCATGCCGGACAGCACACCGTCCGGGCCCAGCTCCAGATAGCGGGTCACGCCCATCGCGTCGAGCGCCGCCACACCGTCCGCGAAACGGACCGCCTGGCGGACCTGGTGCAGCCAGTACCCCGGCTGCTGCATGGCACCCGGCTCGGCCACCGCACCCGTCAGGTTCGACACCACCGGGATCCGGGCCGGGTGGAACGTCAGCCCGTCCAGCACGGCCGCGAACGCGTCCAGCATCGGTTCCATCAGGGCCGAGTGGAAGGCGTGCGACACCGACAGGACGGTGGACTTCCAGCCGCGCTCGGCGCACTGGGCGGCGTAGTGTGCGATGGCTTCGGTGGTGCCGGAGAGGACGACGGAGTTGGGGCCGTTGACGGCGGCGATGTCGAGGCCGGAGTCGGCGACGTCGGCCTCGGTGGCCTGGACGGCGAGCATGCCGCCGCCCGCGGGCAGCGCCTGCATGAGGCGGCCGCGCTCGGCCACCAGCACGCACGCGTCGTCGAGGTCGAGGATGCCCGCGACATGGGCGGCGCTGATCTCCCCGAGGGAGTGGCCGAGGAGCACGTCGGGGGTGATGCCCCACGCTTCGATCAGGCGGTAGAGGGCGACTTCGAGGGCGAAGAGGCCGGCCTGTGCCCACATCGTGTGGTCGAGGTCGATGCCGTCGGTCAGGACCTCGCGCAGCGGCCGCTCCAGGCGGACGTCGAGGCGGGCGCAGACGGCGTCGAAGGCCTCGGCGTAGACGGGGAACGCCTGGTAGAGCCCCAGGCCCATGCCGGCGCGCTGGGAGCCCTGGCCGGTGAACAGGAACGCCGTCTTGCCTTCGCCTGCGACACCGCTGCTGAGGGTGGCGTCGCCGTGGAGCACCGCACGGTGCTCCAGTGCGGTCCGTGTGGTGGCGAGCGACCAGGCCACGTCGACCGGGTCCAGTTCGGGCTGGTCGGCGACGAACGATCTGAGGCTTGCGATCTGTGCGCGCAGGGCGGTGTCGGACTTGGCCGAGACGAGCCACGGCACCAGGCTGGGCGTCTGCTGCTTCGTCACATCCGAGACCGGCTCGGGTGCGGGTGCCTGTTCGAGGATGATGTGGGCGTTGGTGCCGCTGATACCGAACGAGGACACACCTGCCCGCCGAGGCCGGTCGTCGTTCTCGGGCCAGGGGCGTGCCTGGGTGAGGAGTTCGACCCCGCCGGCGGTCCAGTCGACCTGGGTGGTGGGTTCGTCGATGTGGAGGGTGGCGGGCAGCAGGCCGTGGCGCAGGGCCATGACCATCTTGATGACGCCGGCGACGCCGGCGGCGGCCTGGGTGTGGGCGATGTTCGACTTGACCGAGCCGATCCACAACGGCTCCCTGCCGGCGCGGTCCTGGCCGTAGGTCGCCAGCAGTGCCTGGGCCTCGATCGGGTCGCCGAGGCGGGTGCCGGTGCCGTGGGCCTCGACCACGTCGATGTCCGCACCGGTCAGGTCGGCGTTGGCCAGCGCCTGGCTGATGACCCGCTGCTGCGCGGGCCCGTTCGGCGCCGACAGGCCGTTGGAGGCGCCGTCCTGGTTGATCGCGCTGCCCCGCACCACGGCGAGCACGCGGTGTCCGCGACGTTCTGCGTCCGAGAGGCGTTCGACCAGCAGCAGGCCGACGCCCTCGCCCCAGCCCATGCCGTCGGAGGAATCGGCGAAGGCTTTGCAGCGGCCGTCGGAGGCCAGTCCGCCCTGGCGGTCGAACTCGGCGAACACGCCGGGGTTGGCCATGACGGTGACGCCGCCGGCCAGGGCCAGGTCGCACTCGCCGGTCCGCAGGGCCTGCGCCGCCAGGTGCAGGGCGACCAGGGAGGAGGAGCAGGCGGTGTCGACGGTGACGGCGGGGCCTTCGAGGCCGAAGGCGTAGGAGACGCGGCCGGACATGACGCTGGTCGCGTTGCCGGTGAGCAGGTGGCCTTCGGCGCCCTGCGGGATCTGGGTGCCGGTGCCGTAGCCGGAGGTGGTGCCGCCGACGAATACGCCGGTGGCGGTGCCGCGCAGTCCGGCCGGGTCGAGGGCGGCGGACTCGAAGGCTTCCCAGGCGGTTTCCAGCAGCAGGCGTTGCTGGGGGTCCATGGCGAGGGCTTCGCGGGGGCTGATGCCGAACAGGTCGGCGTCGAACGCGTCGGCGTGGTCGAGGAACGCGCCCCGGCCGGCGATGCCCGCGGGCCAGCCACGGTCGGTGGGGAACGGCCCCACCGCGTCGCCCGCGTCGGCGACCAGGTCCCACAGGGACTGGGCCGAGGTCACCGAGCCGGGGAAGCGGCAGGCCATGCCGACGATCGCGACCGGCTCGTCCACGGCCACCGCCACCGGCCGGGCCTGCGACGCTGTGCCGGGGGCGATGTCGGAGAGTTCGGTGAGGAGGAAGTCGGTCAGGACCAGGGGGGTGGGGTGGTCGAAGACGAGGGTGGCGGGCAGCCTGAGTCCGGTGACCGACTGGAGACGGTTGCGGACCTCGACCGCCATCAGGGAGTCGAAGCCGAGGTCGCGGAAGGCCCGGCCGGCTTCCACGGACTCCCCGTCCGCGTGCCCGAGGACGGCCGCGGCGTGGGTGCGCACGACGTCCAGCACCACCTGCCGGCGCTGCGCGGCCGGGGCTTCTTCGACTTGTCGTCGCAGGCTCGCGGTGTCGTCGTCGGCCGATGTCGGTGTGTCCGGGGTGGTGGCTTCGGGCAGGTCGGCGAGGAGCCGGCTGGGGCGGATGGCGGTGAACGAGGCCGTGAACGTGGGCCAGTCGATGTCGGCGACGGTCAGTCCCGACTCGCCGGCGTCGACGGCTGCCGCGAGGGTGCGCACGGCGAGTTCGGGGTTCATCGGGGCCATGCCGCGCCGGCGCAGGAGCTGCTGGGTCTCGCCCTGGACGGCCATGCCGGCACCGTCCCAGGGGCCCCAGGCCACGGACGTGGCGGGCAGGCCGCGGTCACGGCGCCCGGCGGCCCAGGCGTCGAGGAACGCGTTCGCCGCGGCGTAGGCGCCCTGACCCGCACCGCCCCACACCGCGGCGCCGGAGGAGAAGACGACGAACAGGTCGAGCGGAAGATGGGTGGTCAGGGCCTCCAGGTGGGCGACCCCGTCGATCTTCGCGCCGATCACCGCCGCCGTGGTGTCCCGGTCGGCGGCCTCCAGCAGCTGCGCGTCCCCGACACCGGCCGCATGCACCACACCGGTGAGCGGAACATCTGCCGGAACACCGGCGATGACCTCGGCCAGCCCATCCCGGTCGGCGACATCGCACGCGGCCACGGTCACCCGGGCACCCAGTGCGGCGAGTTCCTCGACCAGGCCGTCCGGGGCGGTCCCGCGGCGGCTGGTCAGCAGCAGATGCGGCACACCCCGGCCCGCCAGCCAGCGTGCCACCTCGGCGCCCAGCGCCCCGGTACCACCGGTGACCAGCACGGTGCCCGAGGGCTGCCATCCCTCGCCCACCGCATCGGTCGCCGCTGCCCGGACCAGGCGCCGGCCGTAGACACCGGAGCCACGCACGGCGGTCTGGTCCTCACCGTCACCGGTGGCCAGGACGGCCGCGAGGCGGCCGGACGCACGAGTGTCCAGGGTCTCGGGCAGGTCGATCAGGCCGCCCCAGCGCTGCGGGAACTCCAGCGCCGCGACCCGGCCCAGACCCCACACCGCGGCCTGCACCGGATCCAGCACCCGGTCCGACGCACCCACGGCGATTGCACCCCGCGTGAGCACCCACAACGGCGCGTCCACCCCGGCATCACCCAGCGCCTGCAACAGCACCGTCACCCGGGTGAGTTCATCCGCCACCCCAGCGGCGGTGCGGTCGGCCGTCCCCGCGCCGGCCGCCAGCACCACACCGCACACATCCGGCACGGCGGCGACCGCCGCGGCCAGGCCCGCACGGTCCACGACCCCGTCCACCGACAGGCCCGCCACGACGGCACCCGCCCCGGTCAACGCCCCGGCCACCTCCGCAGCACCGTCGCCCACCACCAGCCAGGTGCCCGACAGCGCGGCGGCCGTCGGGAGACCGGCGAGCGGCCTCCAGGCGACCTGGTAACGCCAGGTGTCGATCACGGACCGCTGCCGCCGCTCCCGGCGCCACGACGCCAGCGCCGGAACCACCGACCCCAGCAACTGCGGGGCCTCCGACAGCTGCAGCGTGCCCGCGAGTTCATCGAGGTCACCACGCTCCACGGCATCCCAGAACCGCGACTCGACCGCGTCCACCACCCCGCCCGCAGCCGGAACCGGCAACGACGGGACGTCCAGCCAGTACCGCTCGTGCTGGAACGCGTAGGTCGGCAAAGCGACCTGCCGGCCGGTGAGCAGCGCGGACCAGTTCACGTCCACGCCGGTGGCCCATGCCTCGCCGAGGCTGGTCAGGAGGCGGTGCATGCCGCCCTCACCGCGTCGCAGGGTGCCCAGCACCACGGCGTCGGCCCCGGTCGCGTCGATGGTCTCCTCGATGCCGACGGTGAGCACCGGGTGGGCGCTGACCTCGACGAAGGTGCGCATCCCCTGTCCGAGGAGGGCACGGACCGCGGTCTCGAACTCGACGGTGGAGCGCAGGTTGTCGAACCAGTACCGGGCGTCCAGTCCACCGTCGACGCTCTCGCCGGTCAGGGTGGAGATCATCGGAATCGTGCCGGTGGCCGGGGCCAGGTCGGCCAGGTCGGCCAGGATCCGCTCCCGGAGCCGGTCCATCTCCGGCGAGTGCGACGCGTAGTCCACCGGAACGCGGCGCGTGCGGATGCCCTGGCGTTCGCACGCGGCCATGAACGAGTCGAGGGACTCGGCGTCGCCGGAGACCACGGTGGAGGACGGACCGTTCACCGCGGCCACCGACACCGTGCCCGGCAGCAGGCCCTCGACCGCTTCCCGGCCGGCCGCCACGGACACCATGCCCCCGCCCCCGGCCACCGCCACCAAGGCCTGCGAGCGCAGCGCCACCACCCGCGCCGCGTCCTCCAGCGACAGCCGGCCCGCCACACACGCCGCGGCGATCTCACCCTGCGAGTGCCCCACCACCGCGGACGGCACCACACCCGCCGAACGCCACACCTCCGCCAGGGCGACCATCACCGCCCACAGCACCGGCTGGACCACATCCACCCGGTCCAGGTCCCCGTCCCGCAGCAGCACATCGGTCAGCGACCAGTCCACAAACGGGGCCAGCGCGGTCTCGCACTCGGTCAGCCGCTCCCGGAACACCGGCGAGGCATCCCACAACTCCCGCGCCATGCCCACCCACTGCGAGCCCTGACCCGGGAACACGAACACCACACCACCGGCACCCGCAACGGCCGGCGTGGCCACGGACAGCCCGGCCAGCAGCTCCTCCCGGCCCTCCCCCACGACCACCGCACGGTGCTCCAGCGCGGCCCGCGTCGTCGCCAGCGACCAGCCCACATCCACCGGGTCCAGCCCGGGACGCTCCGCGACGAACGAGGCCAGCCGCTCCACCTGCGCCCGCAGCGCGGCCTCGGACTTCGCCGACACCACCCACGCCGACACACCAGAATCCGAAACAGGAGAGACCGCAGCAGCTTCCCGAACCGAGGCCCCGACCGGGGCCTGCTCCAGGATCACGTGGGCGTTGGTACCGCTGATCCCGAAGGACGACACCGCCGCACGCCGCGGACGCTCCACCGCGGGCCAGGCCCGCGCCTCGGTCAGCAGCTCCACCGCACCCGCCGACCAGTCCACCTCCGCCGACGGCTCGTCCACGTGCAACGTCGCCGGCAGCATCCCGTGCCGCAGCGCCATCACCATCTTGATCACACCCGCGACACCCGCGGCGGACTGGGCGTGGCCGATGTTGGACTTCACCGAGCCCAGCCACAACGGCTCACCGGCCTCACCGCGTTCGCGGCCGTAGGTCGCCAGCAGCGCCTGCGCCTCGATCGGATCCCCGAGACGCGTACCGGTGCCGTGCGCCTCCACGACATCCACGTCCGCACCCGTCAGCCGGGCATTGGCCAGCGCCTGGCGGATCACCCGCTGCTGCGAGGGCCCGTTCGGCGCGGTCAGACCGTTCGACGCACCGTCCTGGTTGATCGCGCTGCCCCGCACCACCGCGAGGATCGTGTGCCCGTTGCGCTCCGCATCCGACAACCGCTCCACGAGCAGCAGACCCACGCCCTCGGACCAGCCGGTCCCGTCGGCCGCCGAGGAGAACGCCTTGCACCGGCCGTCGCCGGCCAGCCCGTCCTGCCGGTCGAACTCTGCGATCATGCCCGGCGTGACCATCACCGTCACACCACCGGCCAGCGCCATGTCACACTCGCCGGCGCGCAGCGCCTGCGTGGCCAGGTGCAGGGCCACCAGCGACGACGAGCACGCGGTGTCCACCGTCACCGCCGGGCCCTCCAGCCCGAAGGAGTAGGCGATACGGCCGGAGATCACGCTGGTCGTGCTTCCGGTCACCTGGTGTCCGTCGGCGCCCTCGGGCAGCCGTGCGTTCATGCCGTACCCCGAGGAGGCCGCGCCGGCGAACACGCCCACGTTCCGGCCGCGCAGCGAACGGGGATCCATTCCCGCGGTCTCGAAGGTCTCCCACGCCGACTCGAGCGCCAGCCGCTGCTGGGGGTCCATGGCGACGGCCTCACGCGGCGAGATGCCGAACAGCTCGGCGTCGAAGCCGTCCGCGTCATGGACGAAGCCGCCCACCCCAGCGGATCGGCCCGCGAGATCGGCAGGCCAGCCGCGATCCGTCGGGAACGGCGACATGCCGTCTGCTCCGTCGGCGACCAGGTCCCACAAGTGCTCGGGCGACATGACCCCGCCGGGGAACCGGCAGGCCATGCCCACGATCGCGATCGGCTCGTCGGTTCCGGTCAGGGTGAGCCGGGGCTCCGGTTCTGCGGCGGTGTCCAACTCGCCGAAGAACTGCGCCAGCAGATGGTCACTGAGAACAGCCGGGGTGGGGTAGTCGAACGCGAGCGTCGCGGACAGCCGCAGGCCGGTGGCGGCGGTCAGCCGGTTGCGCAGTTCGACGGCGGTGAGCGAGTCGAAGCCCAGGTCCTTGAACGCCTGACGCTCACCGACCGCGTCGGTCGAACCGTGGCCCAGGACCGTCGCGGCGCTGCCGCGCACCAGCTCCAGCAGCATCTGGTGCCGCTGGGCCTCGGGGACGGACCGCAGCCGCTGCACCAGCGCCAGACCGGCCACGGACTCCTGCGCGACCGCACGCCGCACCCGGCCCGACACCAGGCCGCGCAGCAGCGCGGGCACCTCACCGGCCGCACGCACCGCAGCAAGGTCAAGATTGGCCGGCACCAGGTGTGCCGCAGAGCGTCGCAGTGCGGTGTCGAAGAGGGCGAGCGCCTGCTCGGTGGCCAGCCCGCGCGCGAGCTGGTCCTCAAGATGACCGGTCATCGCACTGGCCTGCTGCCACATGTCCCAGCCCAGCGAGAGACCGGGCAGGCCGTGTGCGCGGCGGCGGATCGCGAGGGCGTCGAGGAAGGCGTTGGCGGCCGCGTAGTTGGCCTGGCCCGGGGTGCCGAAGGTCGCCGACGCGGAGGAGTAGAGCACGAACATGGCGAGATCGCTGCCGCGGGTCAGCTCGTCCAGGTTCGACGCGGCGGTGGCCTTGGCGCGCAGGACGGTGTCCAGACGCTCCTGGGTCAGCCCGGTGAAGACACCGTCGTCGAGGACACCCGCCGCATGAACGACACCCGTCAGCGGAACCTCGGCGGGGATGGCGTCGAGGACGGTGGCGAGGGCATCACGGTCGGCCGCGTCGCAGGCCACGATGCGGGCGCGGGCGCCGAGTTCGGCGAGTTCCTCGACGAGGTCGGCCGCGCCGGGGGCGCCGGGGCCCTGGCGGGACAGCAGGAGCAGGTGGCGGGTGCCGTGCTCGGTGACCAGGTGGCGGGCGAGGAGCCCGCCGAGGGTTCCGGTGCCACCGGTGATCAGCACCGTGCCGTCGGGGTTCGGGCGGACGGGAAGGGAGAGGACGTTCTTGCCGGTGTGCTTGGCCTGGGCCATGTGGCGCCAGGCGGTGACCGCTTCACGCACGTCCCACACGGTCAACGGCAGCGGCTGGAGGGAGCCCTGTTCGAAGAGGGCGACGACCTCGGCGAGGATGCGGCCCATCCCCTCGGGACCCGCATCCGACAGGTCGAACGGGTAGTACGGGACGTCGAGGCCGGCCCGGATGTCGGTCTTGCCCATCTCGACGAACCGGCCGCCGGGGGCCAGCAGCCTGAGGGAGGCGTCGAGGAACTCGCCCGCAAGCGAGTTCAGCACGACGTCGACACCCCTGCCGCCGGTCGCGGTCCGGATCCGGTCTTCGAAGTCGAGGTCGCGGGAGGAGGCGATGCGTGAGGGGTCGACTCCGCCGGCGATGACGGTGGGCCACTTGGCGGGACTGGCGGTGGCGTACACCTCCAGGCCCCAGTGACGGGCCAGTTGCACGGCGGCCATGCCGACACCGCCGGCGGCCGCGTGGATCAGCACGGATTCACCGGCCTTGACCTGGGCCAGGTCCCGCAGTCCGTACCAGGCCGTGGCGAACACCACCGGCACCGCCGCCGCCTGCGCCCACGACCAGCCCTCGGGCACCCGGACCACCTGCTTCCGGTCCGTCACCGCCTCAGCACCGAACGAACCGGTGAAGAAGCCGAATACCCGGTCCCCGACGTGAAGGTCCGCAACCTCCGGGCCCACCTCGACGACCACACCGGCCGCTTCCGCACCCATCTCGCCGGGCTCCGGATACATGCCGAGGCCCAGGAGCACGTCCCGGAAGTTCACACCCGCCGCACGGATCTCGACCCGCACCTGGCCGGACTCCAGAGGCAGCGAGCCGGCCGCCTCGAGGTGGAGGGACTCCAGCGTGCCGTCGGTGCCGGGCAGAAGGCGCCAGGTGTCGTCCGGCAGTACCAGTCCGCTGCCTCCGGCGCGCATCAGGCGGGGCGCCAGCAGCGCACCGTCACGGAGGGCGACCTGCGGCTCGTCGAGTCCGGCCAGGAGGGCCAGGTCGAGCCGTTCCTCAGATGCCGGGTCGGTGTCGACGAGCACGATCCGGTCCGGGTGCTCCGACTGCGCCGAGCGCACCAGACCCCACACCGCCGCACCCACCGGGTCCACGACGACGCCAGCACCCGCGGGCATCGCGCCCCGGGTCACGACCGCCAGACGCGAGCCGAACGTGCTCTCGTCCGCCAGCCACTCCTGCACACCGTGCAGCACCTCACCGAGGACCTGCTCCACCGGACCGTCACCGGCCGGCAGCACCGTCCACGCCGCAGCCTCCGCCGAGTCCTCTTCGGTGACAGCGGTGATCCCAGGTGATACCGGAACCGGCACCCATTCCACGGCGAACAGCGCGTCGTCCGCCGCCTGCCCGGCCGCCGACAACTGCTCCGCCGACACCGCCCGCGACACCAGCGCACGCACGAGAGCGACCGGCGCACCCGTGCCGTCCGCCGCCTGCACGGTGAAGCCCTCGCCCTCGGGACGGATCGCCACCCGCAGCGCGGTCGCGCCGACCGCGAACAGCTCCACCCCCGACCACGCGAACGGCAACCGCGGCCCAGACTCCCCCGGCTCTCCGGACTTGCCGAAGCCCTGGGACAGGAGATTCGCCGGATGCAACGCGGCATCCAGCAGCGCCGGATGAATACCGAACGCGTCGACCTGCCCCACACCCGGCTCAGGCAACACCAGATCCGCATACACACCGGACGCGTCACGCCAGGCCGCCCGCACCCCCTGGAACACCGAACCGTAACCGAAGCCCACCCCGGCCAACGACTCGTAGAACCCGTCGACCTCCACCGCAACCGCACCCTGCGGAGGCCACACACTCAAACCGAACTCAGGCACCCGCGTCTGCGACACAGCGAGGAAGCCCGACGCATGCAACGTCCACTCCTCCGCGCCCTCGACACACCCATGGACATGCACCGGCCGGTCACCCGAGGCATCCGGGCCCTCGACCCGCACCTGAACCTGCACACCACCGGACTCCGGCAGCACCAACGGCGCCCGCAGCACCAGCTCCCGCAGCAGACCGCAGCCCACCTCCTGCCCCGCCCGCAGCACCATCTCCACCAACGCCGCACCCGGGACCACCACCCGATCCAGCACGACGTGGTCGCCGAGCCAGGGCTGTGCTCCGAGAGCGAGGCGGCCGGTCAGCACGACCGCATCCCCGTCGGCAAGGGCAACTGTGGCACCCAGCAGCGCGTGGCCCGCACTCACCAGACCGACAGCGGCCAGATCCCCGGCGTTCATGTTCGGTCGCGGCCAGTACCGCTCGCCCTGGAAGGCGTAGGTGGGCAGGTCGACCGTCCGGCCGCCCCAGGCGGCGAACACCTTCGTCCAGTCGACTTCGGCACCGGTCGCCCACAGACGGCTCACGGCGGTCAGGGCGGTGCCGGCCTCGTCCCGGTCCTTGCGCAGCACAGGGACGAACACGGCACCGCTGGCGGTCTCCTGGGCCATGCCCGACAGCACACCGTCCGGACCCAGCTCCAGATAGCGGGTCACGCCCATCGCGTCGAGCGTGGCGACACCGTCGGTGAACCGCACCGCCTGCCGCACCTGACGCAGCCAGTACCCCGGGGCCTGCATGGCACCCGGCTCGGCCACCGCACCCGTCACGTTCGACACGACCGGGATCCGCGCCGGGTTGAACGTGAGGCCGTCCAGCACCGCCGCGAACTCGTCCAGCATCGGCTCCATCAGAGCCGAGTGGAACGCATGCGACACCGACAGGACGTTGAACCGCAGGCCACGCTCGGCGCATGCGGCGGAGTAGCGCTCCACCGCGTCCAGTTCACCCGAGAGCACGACGGAGTTCGGGCCGTTGACGGCCGCGACGTCCAGGCCGGAGTCGGCGACCTCGGCCTCGGTCGCCTGCACGGCGAGCATGCCGCCGCCCGCGGGCAGCGCCTGCATCAGCCGGCCCCGCTCCGCCACCAGCACACACGCGTCGTCCAGGTCCAGGATCCCGGCGACGTGCGCGGCGCTGATCTCACCGAGGGAGTGGCCCAGGAGCACGTCCGGGGTGATGCCCCACGCTTCGACCAGGCGGTAGAGGGCGACTTCGAGGGCGAAGAGGCTGGCCTGCGCCCACATCGTGTGGTCCAGGTCCACGCCGTCGGTCAGGACCTCCCGCAGCGGGCGCTCCAGCCGGGCATCGAGGCGCGCGCACACCGCGTCGAAGGCCTCGGCGAAGACGGGGAACGCCTCGTAGAGCCCCAGGCCCATGCCGGCACGCTGCGAACCCTGGCCGGTGAACAGGAACGCGGTCCGGCCCTCGGCCGCCACGCCCTCGGCGAGCGTCGTGTCCCCCGCCAGCACCGCACGGTGCTCCAGCCCGGCCCGGGTCGTCGCCAGCGACCAGCCGACGTCCACCGGATCCAGTTCCGGCCGCCCCGCGACGAACGACGTCAGCCGTTCCACCTGAGCCCGCAGTGCGGGCTCGGACTTCGCCGACACCACCCACGGCACCTGACCCGGCGCCTGTCGCGGCGCGGCAACCGGCTCCCCCTCGACGACGGGCTCCGGAGCCTGCTCCAGGATCACATGCGCGTTCGTGCCACTGATCCCGAACGACGACACACCCGCACGCCGCGGACGCTCCACCGCGGGCCAGGCACGCGCCTCGGTGAGCAGTTCCACCGCACCGGCCGACCAGTCCACCTGCGGCGACGGCTCGTCCACGTGCAACGTCGCGGGCAGCACACCGTGCCGCATCGCCATGACCATCTTGATCACGCCCGCGACACCCGCGGCCGCCTGCGTGTGGCCGATGTTGGACTTCACCGAGCCCAGCCACAGCGGCTCGCCGGCCTCGTCACGCTCCTGGCCGTACGTGGCCAGGAGCGCCTGCGCCTCGATCGGATCACCCAGCCGGGTGCCCGTACCGTGCGCCTCGACGACATCCACGTCCGCGCCGGTGAGCCGGGCGTTGGCCAGCGCCTGGCGGATCACCCGCTGCTGCGAGGGGCCGTTCGGCGCCGTCAGACCGTTCGACGCACCGTCCTGGTTGACGGCAGTACCCCGCACCACCGCGAGGATCTTGTGCCCGTTGCGCTCGGCATCCGACAACCGCTCCAGCAGCAGCAGGCCGACGCCCTCGCCCCAGCCGGTGCCGTCGGCCCCCGCCGCGAACGCCTTGCACCGGCCGTCCGACGCCAGGCCGTCCTGCCGGTCGAACTCCACGAAGGCGGCCTGGGTGGACATCACCGTCACACCGCCGGCCAGGGCCAGTCCGCACTCTCCCGATCGCAGCGCACGCGACGCCAGGTGGAGCGCTACCAGCGACGACGAACACGCCGTGTCGACGGTGACGGCCGGGCCCTCCAGCCCGAACGCGTACGCCACGCGGCCGGAGATCACGCTGGCGCTGGCGCCGGTGGAGACGTATCCCTCCGCCTCGTCGGCGTTCAGCAGCGTTGCGTAGTCCTGGCCGTTCGTACCGACGTACACGCCGGTCCGGGTACGCCGCTGCGACCGCGGGTCGATCCCGGCGGACTCGAAGACCTCCCAGGCCGACTCCATGAGCAGTCGCTGCTGCGGGTCCATGGCGAGCGCCTCGCGCGGCGAGATCCCGAACATGGACGCGTCGAACCGGTCGGCGTCGTGGAGGAATCCGCCTTGGCGGACGAAGTCGCCCTCGTCGCTCCAGCCACGGTTGTCAGGGAAGTCGCCGATGCCGTCGACACCGTCGCGGACCAGCCGCCACAGGTCTTCCGGGGACCGGACCCCGCCGGGGAAGCGGCAGCTGACACCGACGACCGCGATCGGCTCGTGTTCGCGTTCCTCGACCTGGCGCAGCGAGCGCTGGGCCTGGCGCAGCTCCGTGGTCATCCACTTCAGCTGGTTGAGGAGCTGTGCTTCATCCGCCATGGCCGTTGTCCTTCACGGGATGTGTCTGAACGCTGTTCACTTCGGTCCCCCGAATTCCTTCTGGATCAGCTGCAGTACTTCGTCGGCGCTGGCCGCTTGGTCCAGCGCGTCGTCGGCAGCTGTCTCTTCATCGGGGGCATTGCTCTTCCGCCAGTTCGCCAGGAGGGCTTGCAGTCGGCCCGAGACGTCGAACTGTTCGCCCTCGGCTTGTGACAGCGTCAGCAGGGCCGCTTCCAGCCGGTCGATCTCTTCGGCAATCGAGGCCGTCTGCTGTGCTTCGCCGGGGGCGAGTTGTGTGTGGAGGTGGTCGGTGAGGGTGTCGGGGGTCGGGTGGTCGAAGACGAGGGTGGTCGGCAACGACAACTCCGTCGCCGCGGACAGCAGGTTGCGCAGTTCGACCGCCATCAGGGAGTCGAAGCCCAGTTCCCGGAACGCCCGGCCCGGCTCCACCGCCTGCACCCCGGCATGTCCGAGCACGACGGCGGCCTGCCCCCGGACCAGGTCGAGGAGGACCTGACGGCGCCTGCCCTCCGGCAGGCCCTCCAGCTGTTCCCGCAGGCTCGGCCCACGCGAGCCGGCCGGCAGAGCCGCCGCGACCGCGGCCGCTTCCGGGAGGTCCGCCAGCAGACGGCTCGCACGCGCCGACGTGAACACCGGAACGAACCGCTCCCAGTCCACATCCGCCACCGTCACATCCGCGTCACCGGACCGGATCGCCTCACCGAACACGCGCAGCGCGAGCTCCGCGTCCAGCGGGCGGACCCCGCCACGCCGCAGCCGCTCCACCACCACACCATCCGCGGCCATGCCCTCCTCGGCCCACGGACCCCACGCCACCGACACCGCCGGCAACCCACGACCGCGACGCCACTCCACCCACGCGTCCACACACGCGTTCGCCGCCGCATAGTTGCCCTGACCCGCGCTGCCCACCGAGCCCGCGAGCGAGGAGAACACCACCAGCCACTCGACGGGCAGCCCCGCCGTCACCGCGTCCAGGTTGACCAGACCGTCCACCTTCGGCGCCATCACCGACGCCAGACGCTCCAGCGACAGGCCCTCCAGCAACCCGTCGTCCAACACACCCGCCGCGTGGACCACGCCCGTCAGCGGCACATCGTCCGGCACGCCCGCGACGACCGCCGCCAGTGCCTCCCGGTCGGCCACATCGCACGCAGCCACCGTCACCCGCGCGCCCAGCCCCGCGAGCTCGTCGACCAGACCCTCCGGCGCCACACCGCCACGGCTGGTCAGCAGCAGATGCGGCACACCCCGGCCCGCCAGCCACCGCGCCACCTCGGCACCCAACGCACCCGTACCACCCGTGACCAGCACCGTCCCCGACGGGTCCGGGCTCCACGACGTGTCTTCCGGCGCGGCAGGCACCGCACGCACCAGACGACGCCCGAACACCCCCGACCCACGGACCGCGACCTGATCCTCACCACCAGGTGCCGCCAGGATGCCCGCGAGGCGGGCGCCCGCCCGCGCATCCAACACCTCGGGCAGGTCCACCAGGCCGCCCCAGCGGCCCGGGATCTCCAGCGCCGCGACCCGGCCCAGACCCCATACCGCCGCCAGACCCGGATCACCCAACCGGTCCGAACCACCCACCGACACCGCACCCCGGGTCAGCACCCACAACGGCGCATCCACCCCGGCCAGCCCCTGCACCACCGACAGCGTCTCCGCCACACCCGAGGCGACCAGGACCACACCCGCCAGGCCCGGCAGACCCAAGACCTCCTCCACCGGAACACCCACCACCGACGCGCCCGCCGCCGACAGGGCCGCGGACACCTCCGGGTCCTCGGTGCCGACAACCGCCCACACCCCGGACAGCGCCTGCGACGACGACGGCAGACCGTCCAGCGGCCGCCACATCACCCGGTAACGCCACGAGTCCTGGACTTCCTGCATCGGCAACTGCGGCCAGTAGCGTTCGCGCTGGAAGGCGTAGGTGGGCAGGTCGACCGTCCGGCCGTCCCAGCCGCCGAGCACCGCCGTCCAGTCCACCTCGCCACCCATCGCCCACAGGCTGCCGACCGCGGTGAGGGCGGTGTCGGTCTCGTCGCGGTCCTTGCGCAGGACAGGGACGAACACGGCATCGGAGACGGTGTCCTGGGCCATGCCCGACAGGACTCCGTCCGGGCCCAGTTCCACGTATCGCGTCACGCCCAGCGCGTCGAGGGCGGTGACGCCGTCGGCGAAGCGGACCGTGCCACGGACCTGGTGCAGCCAGTACGCGGGCTCCTGCATGGCACCCGGCTCGGCGACGGCGCCGGTCAGGTTGGAGACGAGGGGAATCCGGGCCGGGTGGAACGTCAGTCCCGACAGCACGTTCGCGAACTCGTCCAGCATCGGCTCCATCAGAGCCGAGTGGAACGCGTGCGAAACCGCAAGGCTCCTGACCCTCAGGCCCTGCTCCGCGGACTCGACCGCGTAGCGCTTGATCGCGTCCACGTCGCCGGAGAGCACCACGGACCGGGGCCCGTTGACCGCGGCGATGTCGAGGCCGGAGTCGGCGACGTCGGCCTCGGTGGCCTGCACGGCGAGCATGCCGCCGCCCGCGGGCAGCGCCTGCATCAGCCGGCCCCGCTCCGCCACCAGCACACACGCGTCGTCCAGGTCCAGGATGCCCGCCACGTGTGCGGCGCTGATCTCACCCAGCGAGTGGCCCAGCAGCACATCCGGGGTCACCCCCCACGACTCGACCAGGCGGTACAGGGCGACTTCGAGGGCGAAGAGACCGGCCTGCGCCCACATCGTGTGGTCCAGGTCGACGCCGTCGGTCAGGACCTCCCGCAGCGGGCGCTCCAGGCGGACGTCCAGCCGGGCGCACACCGCGTCGAACGCTTCGGCGAACACCGGGAACGCCGCATAGAGCCCGAGCCCCATGCCCATGCGCTGCGAGCCCTGGCCGGTGAACAGGAACGCGGTCCGGCCCTCAGCGGCCGTGCCGGCGGCCAGCACATCCCCGCCGGAGGTGAGCACCGCTCGGTGCTCCAGCGCGGCCCGGGTCGTCGCGAGCGACCAGCCGACGTCCACCGGATCCAGCTCCGGCCGCTCCGCCACGAACGATCCCAGCCGCTCCACCTGAGCCCGCAACGCGATCTCGGAGTGCGCCGACACCGGCCACGGGACCAGCCCAGGCGCCTGTCGCGGGGCGGCAACCGGAAGCGGCTCGGGCTCCGGGGCCTGCTCCAGGATGACGTGGGCGTTGGTGCCGCTGATGCCGAACGACGAGACGCCCGCGCGGCGCGGACGGTCCGCCACCGGCCACGGACGCGCCTCGGTCAGCAGTTCCACCGCGCCCGCCGACCAGTCCACCTGCGGCGACGGCTCGTCCACGTGCAGCGTCGCCGGCAGGACGCCGTGCCGCATCGCCATGACCATCTTGATCAGGCCCGCGACACCCGCGGCCGCCTGCGTGTGACCGATGTTCGACTTCACCGAGCCCAGCCACAACGGCTCGCCGGCCTCGCCGCGCTCCTGACCGTAGGTCGCCAGCAGTGCCTGCGCCTCGATCGGATCCCCGAGACGCGTACCCGTCCCGTGCGCCTCGACGACATCGACATCCGCCGCCGCCACGCGCGCATTCGCCAACGCCTGACGGATCACCCGCTGCTGCGACGGACCGTTCGGCGCCGTCAGACCGTTCGACGCACCGTCCTGATTGACGGCAGTACCCCGCACCACCGCCAGCACCTGGTGCCCATGGCGCTCGGCATCCGACAGCCGCTCCACCAGCAGCAGACCGACGCCCTCGCCCCAGCCCGTGCCGTCGGCCCCTGCCGCGAACGCCTTGCACCGGCCGTCCGACGCCAGGCCGTCCTGCCGGTCGAACTCCACATACGCAGCCGGGGTGGACATCACCGTCACACCACCGGCCAACGCGAGTTCGCACTCACCGGCCCGCAGTGCCTGCCCTGCCCAGTGCAGCGCGACCAGCGACGACGAACACGCCGTGTCCACCGTCACCGCCGGACCCTCCAGCCCGAAGGCGTACGAGACCCGTCCCGACAGCACCGCCGCCGCGTTCCCCACCACCGCGTGCCCGTCACCGGCATCCAGCGACGCCGCGAGGACCTGCCCGTAGTCCTGGCCGTTGGTGCCGGCGAAGACGCCCACACTGCGGCCGCGCTGCGACCGCGGATCCATGCCCGCCGACTCGAACGCCTCCCAGGCCGCCTCCAGCAGCAACCGCTGCTGCGGGTCCATCGACAACGCCTCACGCGGCGAGATCCCGAACAACGCGGCATCGAACCGGTCTGCGTCGGCAACGAACGCGCCTACGCCGCCGGGTGTGTCGGCGGGCCAGCCGCGGTCGGCCGGGAACGGCGACATGCCGTCGACTCCGTCGGCGACGAGGTCCCACAATTGGGCGGGCGAGGTGACTCCGCCCGGGAAGCGGCATGCCATGCCCACGATCGCGAGTGGTTCGTCCACCGGCGTGAGCGCCAGGGCCGCCGTCTCGGTCGCCGTCGCGATACCGACGCCGTCACCGGCCAGTTCGGCCGACAGGTGGTCGGCCAGGACCGACGGTGCCGGGTGGTCGAAGACGAGGGTGGCGGGCAGACGCAGCCCGGTCCGCGCGGAGAGCAGGTTGCGCAGTTCGACCGCCATCAGGGAGTCGAAGCCCAGTTCCCGGAACGCCCGGCCCGGCTCCACCGCCTGCACCCCGGCATGTCCGAGCACGACGGCGGCCTGCCCCCGCACCAGGTCCAGCAGCATCTGTTGCCGCTGCCCCGCCGGAACCGTCGCAAGTTGTTCCCGCAGGCCCGATGCGGCTGCCTCGCCCAACGACACCGACGACACCTTGGCCGCTTCCGGGAGGTCCGCCAGCAGACGGCTCGCACGCGCCGACGTGAACACCGGAACGAACCGCTCCCAGTCCACATCCGCCACCGTCACATCCGCGTCACCGGACCGGATCGCCTCGCCGAGCACGCGCAGCGCGAGCTCCGCGTCCAGCGGGCGGACCCCGCCACGCCGCAGCCGCTCCACCACCACACCATCCGCGGCCATGCCCTCCTCGGCCCACGGACCCCACGCCACCGACACCGCCGGCAACCCACGACCGCGACGCCACTCCACCCACGCGTCCACACACGCGTTCGCCGCCGCATAGTTGCCCTGACCGGCACTGCCCACCGAGCCCGCGAGCGAGGAGAACACCACCAGCCACTCGACGGGCAGCCCCGCCGTCACCGCGTCCAGGTTGACCAGACCGTCCACCTTCGGCGCCATCACCGACGCCAGACGCTCCAGCGACAGGCCCTCCAGCAACCCGTCGTCCAACACACCCGCCGCGTGGACCACGCCCGTCAGCGGCACATCGTCCGGCACGCCCGCGACGACCGCCGCCAGTGCCTCCCGGTCGGCCACATCGCACGCAGCCACCGTCACCCGCGCGCCCAGCCCCGCGAGCTCGTCGACCAGACCCTCCGGCGCCACACCGCCACGGCTGGTCAGCAGCAGATGCGGCACACCCCGGCCCGCCAGCCACCGCGCGACCTCGGCACCCAACGCACCCGTACCACCCGTGACCAGCACCGTCCCCGACGGGTCCGGGCTCCACGACGTGTCTTCCGGCGCGGCAGGCACCGCACGCACCAGACGACGCCCGAACACCCCCGACCCACGGACCGCGACCTGATCCTCACCACCAGGTGCCGCCAGGATGCCCGCGAGGCGGGCGCCCGCCCGCGCGTCCAGGACCTCGGGCAGGTCCACCAGGCCGCCCCAGCGGCCCGGGATCTCCAGCGCCGCGACCCGGCCCAGACCCCATACCGCCGCCAGACCCGGATCACCCAACCGGTCCGAACCACCCACCGACACCGCACCCCGGGTCAGCACCCACAACGGCGCATCCACCCCGGCCAGCCCCTGCACCACCGACAGCGTCTCCGCCACACCCGAGGCGACCAGGACCACACCCGCCAGGCCCGGCAGACCCAAGACCTCCTCCACCGGAACACCCACCACCGACGCGCCCGCCGCCGACAGGGCCGCGGACACCTCCGGGTCCTCGGTGCCGACGACCGCCCACACCCCGGACAGCGCCTGCGACGACGACGGCAGACCGTCCAGCGGCCGCCACATCACCCGGTAACGCCACGAGTCGACCGTGGAACGCTCCTGATGACGCCGACGCCACGCGGACAACGCCGGCAACGCCGACTCCAGACCCGCAAGCTCGGACAGGTCCTCCCGCTCCACCGCATCCCAGAACGCCGAGTCCAGGCCGTCGCCGGCGGCCAACGTCGCCGACGGCTGCGGCCAGTACCGCTCGCGCTGGAAGGCGTACGTCGGCAGATCGACCGTCCGGCCGCCCCAGCCGGCGAACACCGCGCGCCAGCCGACCTCGGCCCCAGAGGTCCACAGACGACTCACGGCGGTCAGGACGGTGTCGCTCTCGTCGCGGTCCTTGCGCAGGACGGGGGCGCAGAGCATGTCCTCGGCGCCGGTCTGGGCCATGCCCGACAGCACACCGTCCGGGCCGAGTTCCAGGCAGCGGGTCACGCCCATGGCCGCGAGGGCGGTGACGCCCTCGGCGAAGCGGACCGTGCCACGGACCTGGTGCAGCCAGTACGCCGGCTGCTGCATGGCGCCGGGTTCGGCGACGGCTCCGGTCAGGTTGGAGACCACCGGGATACGGGGGGCACGGAACGTCAGGCCGTTCAGGACCGTCGCGAACTCGTCCAGCATCGGCTCCATCAGCGCCGAGTGGAACGCATGCGACACCGACAGGACGGTGCACCGCAGGCCACGCTCGGCGCACTCCGCGGCATACCGCTCGACAGCCTCGACCGCGCCCGACAGGACGACGGAGTTCGGGCCGTTGACGGCCGCGACGTCCAGGCCGGAGCCGGCGACGTCGGCCTCGGTCGCCTGCACGGCGAGCATGCCGCCGCCCGCGGGCAGCGCCTGCATCAGCCGGCCCCGCTCCGCCACCAGCACACACGCGTCGTCCAGGTCCAGGATCCCGGCGACATGCGCCGCGCTGATCTCACCCAGCGAGTGGCCCAGCAGCACGTCCGGGGTCACCCCCCAGGACTCCACCAGCCGGAACAGCGCCACCTCGAGGGCGAACAGCCCCGCCTGCGCCCAGCCGGTCCGGTCGAGGTCGACGCCGTCGGCGAGGACCTCCCGCAGCGGGCGCTCCAGCCGGACGTCCAGCCGGGCGCACACCGCGTCGAACGCCTCCGCGAACACCGGGAAAGCCTCATGGAGTTCCAGCCCCATGCCCGCCCGCTGCGAGCCCTGGCCGGTGAACAGGAACGCGGTCCGGCCCTCAGCGGCCGTGCCGGCGGCCAGCACATCCCCGCCGGAGGCGAGCACCGCTCGGTGCTCCAGCGCGGCCCGGGTCGTCGCCAGCGACCAGCCGACGTCCACCGGATCCAGGGTGGGGCGCTCCGCGACGAACGACGTCAGCCGCTCCACCTGCGCCCGCAGCGCGGGCTCGGACTTCGCCGACACCACCCACGGCACCGGAGCAGGGAACGCGGCACGCACCCGCGGCGCCTCGACGGCCCGTGCGGCGGGAGGCGCCTCCAGGATGACGTGCGCGTTGGTGCCGCTGATGCCGAACGACGAGACGCCCGCGCGGCGCGGACGGTCCGCCACCGGCCACGGACGCGCCTCGGTCAGCAGTTCCACCGCACCTGCCGACCAGTCCACCTGCGGCGACGGCTCATCCACGTGCAGCGTCGCCGGCAGGACGCCGTGCCGCATCGCCATGACCATCTTGATCAGGCCCGCGACACCCGCGGCCGCCTGCGTGTGACCGATGTTCGACTTCACCGAGCCCAGCCACAACGGCTCGCCGGCCTCGCCGCGCTCCTGGCCGTACGTGGCCAGCAGTGCCTGCGCCTCGATCGGATCCCCGAGACGCGTACCCGTCCCGTGCGCCTCGACGACATCGACATCCGCCGCCGCCACGCGCGCATTCGCCAACGCCTGACGGATCACCCGCTGCTGCGACGGACCGTTCGGCGCCGTCAGACCGTTCGACGCACCGTCCTGGTTCACCGCACTGCCCCGCACCACCGCCAGCACCTGGTGCCCATGGCGCTCCGCGTCCGACAACCGCTCCACCAGCAGCAGGCCCACACCCTCGGACATGCCCGTGCCGTCGGCTGCTCCCGCGAAGGACTTGCAGCGGCCGTCCGAAGCGAGGTTGCCCTGCCGGTCGAACTCGGTGAAGATGCCGGGCGTCGCCAGGACCGTCACACCGCCGGCGAGGGCCAGCGAGCATTCGCCGGAGCGCAGTGCCTGGACCGCCGAGTGCAGGGCGACCAGGGACGAGGAGCACGCGGTGTCGACCGTGATCGCCGGTCCTTCGAGGCCGAAGGCGTACGCCACTCGGCCGGAGAGGACACTGCCGGCGTTTCCGGTGCCGAGGAAGGCCTCGACGCCTTCCGGAACGCGGCCCATGCTCGCGGCGTAGTCGTGGTACATCACGCCCGCGTAGATGCCGGTGGCGCTGCCGCGCAGGGACGTCGGATCGATGCCCGCCGACTCGAATGTCTCCCAGGCGGTTTCCAGCAGCAGCCGCTGCTGGGGGTCCATGGCCAGGGCCTCGCGCGGGGAGATGCCGAAGAGGTCGGCGTCGAACCGGTCCGCGTCGTGGACGAACCCGCCGACGGGTGCGAACGGCGCGCCGCGCAGGGCTTCGGCCCAGCCCCGGTCCGCCGGGAACGGGGACATGGCGTCACCGGTGCCGGCCACCAGTTCCCACAGCTCGTCCGCGGAGGAGATCCCCCCTGGGAGGCGGCAGGCCATGCCCACGATCGCGATCGGCTCGTCGGAGGTGGCGACGGCGGTCGGCGACACGGTGTCGGGCCGGGTTCCGGTGACCTGGCCGCGAAGGTGGTCGGCGAGGGCGAGTGCGGTGGGGTGGTCGAACACGAGCGTGGCCGGCAGACGCAGGCCGGTCGCCGCCTGGAGGCGGTTGCGCAGGCGGACGGCGAGGAGGGAGTCGAAGCCGAGGTCCTTGAAGGGGCGACCGGGCTCGACGTCCTGCGGTCCCGCGTGCCCGAGGACCGCGGCGATCTCGGTGCGAACGAGGTCGAGTACGGCCCGGGTCCGTTCGGCCTCGGGGAGTTCGGCCAGTCGACGCGTCCACGTGGCGGCTTCGGCCACGTCGGCGGCACGGCGCAGTCGGCGGCGGGTCAGGGCGCGGAGCATCGGCGGTGTGTCGCCGTCGCCGGTCGCCTCGGTGTTGAGCCGCAGGGGAAGGAGGTGCGGGCGGCCGGAGGCGCGGGCCACGTCGAAGAGCGCCATGCCGTCCGCGGCGGACAGCGAGCCGGTCAGCTCGGCCGCGCGCGCCGCCTCGGCGTCCGCCAGGTGGCCGGTCATGCCGGTCGCCTGCTGCCAGAGGCCCCAGCCGAGGGAGATGCCCGGCCGGTCCTCGGCGCGGCGCAGGTGGGCCAGGGCGTCGAGGAACGCGTTCGCCGCGGCGTAGCCGGCCTGTCCCGCCGCGCCGAAGGTGGCGGCGGCGGACGAGTAGAGGACGAAGAGGCCGAGGTCGGTGTCGGCGGTGAGGTCGTGGAGGTGGACGGCCCCGTCGACCTTGGAGCGCAGTGCGCTCCGGACGCGTTCCGGGGTCAGGGCTTCGACCATGCCGTCGTCGAGCGTCCCGGCCGTGTGGATCACGCCGGTGAGCGGGGCGTCGTGCGGGATGGTGGCCAGGACGTCCGCCAGGGCGGCGCGGTCGGCCACGTCGCAGGCCACGATGTCCACCGTGACGCCGGTGTCGCGCAGCGCGTCCGCGAGCTCAGCCGCGCCGGGAGCGTCGGGGCCCTGCCGGCTGAGCAGCAGGAGCCGCCGGACGCCGGGGTCGTCGGCCAGCCGCCGTGCCGCCAGGCCGCCGAGGACGCCGGTCCCGCCGGTGATCAGAACCGTGCCCCGCAGGCTTCCGGGCTCCGGTGCGGCCCGGCGTTCGGCCAGTGCCGTCCGGACCACGCGCGGGACGAGAAGTTCGCCGCCACGCACGGCCAGTTGGGCTTCGCCGCCGGTCACGGCGCGTCCGATCCGCTCCCAGTCGGGCGACGGTGCGGACGGGTCGTCGGCACCGGCCTCGACGTCGAGCAGGACGAAGCGGCCGGGGTGCTCGGTCTGCGCGGTCCGGGCCAGGCCCCACACCGCTGCCGCGGCGGGGTCGGTCGGTGCGCCGTCCGTGCCGGTCGTCACCGCGGAGCGGGTCAGCAGGACCAGCGGGGCGGCGGCCTGCTCGCCTTCGGCGCGCAGGCGCTGCTGGACGACGTCCAGGGCGCGGACCGTCAGGGCACGTGCCCGGTCGGCCGCCGAGTCGTGTGCCGACCCGGAGGCGGCGGTGGTGAGGTCCTCGACCTGCCACGGCGCTTCGGTGGCGGACGTGGGGCCGCCAGGGGCCGCGGTGTCGTAGGCAGCGGGCAGGGGCTGCCACTCGACGGCGAAGAGCGAGTCGCCGACGGTGGGCCCGGTGTCCGTGGCGTTCCACGGACGGACGGTCAACGAGCGGACCCGTGCCAGAGGCGCACCCCTGCCGTCGGCGATCCGGAGCGACACGGTGTCGGGGCCCGCCGGAGACAGCCTGACACGCAGCACGGTCGCACCGGTGGCCTGGAGCGACACCCCGGACCATGCGAACGGCACCGGGACGGCGCTCGGGTCCGCTACCAGCCCGGCGGCGCCGAGTACGTGGAGCGCGGCGTCCAGCAGGGCAGGGTGCAGGCCGAAGCGGTCGGCGTCCTCACCCGCGGACGCGGGGAGCCGTATCTCGGCGAGGGCGTCGTCTCCGTCGCGCCAGGCCCGGCTCAGGCCTTGGAACGCCGGTCCGTAGCCGTAGCCCGCGTCGGCCAGGGCCGGGTAGAACCCTTCCAGGTCGACCGGTGTCGCCCCCGGCGGCGGCCACGCGGAGAGGTCGAATACCTCGGCGGCCGGGACGTCGGAGGCCGGGGCACCGGCGAGTACGCCGTCGGCATGCAGGATCCAGTCGTCGCCGGTGGTGTCCGCCTGGGCGTGGACGGCCACGTCGCGATTGCCGTCGGGCCCGGGCGCTCCGATCCGCACCTGGATACGTGAGCTACCGGTCGCCGACAGCAACAGGGGCTCGTGAAGGGTGAGTTCGAGGATGTCACCGCAGCCGGCCTCGTGGCCGGCCCGCAGCGCGAGTTCGACGAAGGCGGTACCGGGAACCACTACGCGGCCGTGGAGAGTGTGGTCCGCCAGCCAGGGCTGCGCGGGCAGGGACAGCCGGCCGGTGAGCACCACGTCGTCGGCGGCGGCCAGTGCGACCGAAGCGGACAGCAGCGGGTGGTCCGCCCCGACGAGACCTGCCGCCGCGACGTCCCCTGCGCCGGCGCGGGGGCTGAGCCAGTAGTGGTGGTGCTGGAAGGCGTAGGTGGGGAGCGGGACCTGGCGGCCGGTGAGCAGCGCGGACCAGTTCACGTCCACGCCGGTGGCCCATGCCTCGCCGAGGGACGTCAGGAGGCGGTGCATGCCGCCCTCACCGCGTCGCAGGGTGCCCAGCACCACGGCGTCCGCCCCGGTCGCGTCGATCGTCTCCTCGATGCCGACGGTGAGCACCGGGTGGGCGCTGACCTCGACGAAGGTGCGCATCCCCTGTCCGAGGAGGGCACGGACCGCGGTCTCGAACTCGACGGTGGAGCGCAGGTTGTCGAACCAGTACCGGGCGTCCAGTCCACCGTCGACGCTCTCGCCGGTCAGGGTGGAGATCATCGGAATCGTGCCGGTGGCCGGGGACAGGTCGGCCAGGTCGGCCAGGATCCGCTCCCGGAGCCGGTCCATCTCCGGCGAGTGCGACGCGTAGTCCACCGGAACGCGGCGCGTGCGGATGCCCTGGCGTTCGCACGCGGCCATGAACGAGTCGAGGGACTCGGCGTCGCCGGAGACCACGGTGGAGGACGGACCGTTCACCGCGGCCACCGACACCGTGCCCGGCAGCAGGCCCTCGACCGCTTCCCGGCCGGCCGCCACGGACACCATGCCCCCGCCCCCGGCCACCGCCACCAAGGCCTGCGAGCGCAGCGCCACCACCCGCGCCGCGTCCTCCAGCGACAGCCGGCCCGCCACACACGCCGCGGCGATCTCACCCTGCGAGTGCCCCACCACCGCGGACGGCACCACACCCGCCGAACGCCACACCTCCGCCAGGGCGACCATCACCGCCCACAGCACCGGCTGGACCACATCCACCCGGTCCAGGTCCCCGTCCCGCAGCAGCACATCGGTCAGCGACCAGTCCACAAACGGGGCCAGCGCGGTCTCGCACTCGGTCAGCCGCTCCCGGAACACCGGCGAGGCATCCCACAACTCCCGCGCCATGCCCACCCACTGCGAGCCCTGACCCGGGAACACGAACACCACACCACCGGCACCCGCAACGGCCGAGGTGGCCACGGACAGCCCGGCCAGCAGCTCCTCCCGGCCCTCCCCCACGACCACCGCACGGTGCTCCAGCGCGGCCCGCGTCGTCGCCAGCGACCAGCCCACGTCCACCGGGTCCAGCCCGGGACGCTCCGCGACGAACGAGGCCAGCCGCTCCACCTGCGCCCGCAGCGCGGCCTCGGACTTCGCCGACACCACCCACGCCGACACACCCGGAACAGAGGTCTCTGCGACCGAGGCCTCCGGCTGCGGGGCCTGCTCCAGGATCACGTGCGCGTTCGTGCCCGACATGCCGAACGAGGACACCGCCGCACGCCGCGGACGCTCCACCGCGGGCCAGGCCCGCGCCTCGGTCAGCAGCTCCACCGCGCCCGCCGACCAGTCCACCTCCGCCGACGGCTCGTCCACGTGCAACGTCGCCGGCAGCATCCCGTGCCGCAGCGCCATCACCATCTTGATCACACCCGCGACACCCGCGGCGGCCTGCGTGTGACCGATGTTGGACTTCACCGAGCCCAGCCACAGCGGCTCGGCGGCCTCGTCACGGTCCTGGCCGTAGGTCGCCAGCAGCGCCTGCGCCTCGATCGGATCCCCGAGACGCGTACCGGTGCCGTGCGCCTCCACGACATCCACGTCCGCGCCGGTCAGCCGGGCGTTGGCCAGCGCCTGGCGGATCACCCGCTGCTGCGAGGGCCCGTTCGGCGCGGTCAGGCCGTTGGACGCACCGTCCTGGTTGATCGCGCTGCCCCGCACCACCGCGAGGATCGTGTGCCCGTTGCGCTCCGCGTCCGACAACCGCTCCAGCACGAGGACGCCGACTCCTTCGGCCCAGCCGGTTCCGTCGGCGGCCGAGGAGAACGCCTTGCACCGGCCGTCGCCGGCCACGCCGCCCAGTACCTGGAACTCGGTGAAGATGTCCGGGCTGGTCATGATGGTGACCCCGCCCGCGACGGCGAGTTCGCACTCCCCCGCGCGCAGCGCCTGGCTGGCCAGGTGCAGGGCGACGAGCGACGACGAACACGCCGTGTCCACCGTCACCGCCGGGCCCTCAAGACCGAAGGTGTAGGAGACGCGGCCGGAGATGACGCTGGTGGCCGAGCCGGACACGACGTGTCCTCTGGCCTCGGGCGGGAGGTCGGCGCTGACGCCGTAGTGGCTGGAACCGGCTCCGAGAAACACTCCGGCCGGTCTGCCCCACAGGGTCGTGGAGTCGATGCCCGCGTCCTCGAAGGCCTCCCAGACTGCCTCCAGGGCCAGGCGCTGCTGCGGGTCCATCGCCAGGGCCTCGTGCGGGCTGATCCCGAACAAGCCGGCGTCGAACCGGGTCGCGGTGCCGAGGAAGCCGCCGCGCAGGGCGAAGCGGGCGTCGGCGATGCTCTGTTCCCAGCCACGGTCGGCGGGGAAGGCGGTCATCGCGTCGGTGCCGCCGAGGAGGAGCTGCCAGAACCGGTCGGCGCTGTCCGCGTCGCCGGGGTAGCGGCAGCTCATGCCGACGATGGCGATGGGATCGTCGGCGGGCGCCGGCTGCGCCGATGTCTTCGGCGGCGCGGCGGGCATGCTGCCGACGAGTTCTCCGAGCAGGTAGTCGGCGAGCGTGGCGGGTGCCGGGTGGTCGAAGACGAGGGTGGCCGACAGCCGCAGGCCGGTCTCGGCGGCGAGGCGGTTGCGGAGTTCGACGGCGGTGAGCGAGTCGAAGCCGAGGTCCTTGAAGGCGCGGCGTGGTTCGACGGCTTCGGCGGAGCCGTGGCCGAGGACCAGGGCGACCTGGGTGCGGATGACGTCGACGACCAGGGCGAGGCGCTCGTCGCCCTGGAGCGCGGCGAGGCGCTGGGCGAGGAAGGAGGCATCGGTGGCGCGGCCGCCGGCCGCCCGTCGCCGTGCGGGTCCGGCCAGTGCGGCCAGGATCGGCGGGACGGGCGCGGCGGTGGACCTCAGGGCCGTGGTGTCCAGGTTGGCCGGCACGATGTGCGAGCGGTGCGTGGTGCTCGCCTCGTCGAACAGGGCGAGACCGTGGGCGGCCTGCAGCGGTGCGCCGAGGCGGGTGGCCCGTGCGAGGTCGACGTCGGTCATCCGCCCGGTGACGCCGCTGTCCGCGGCCCACAGGCCCCAGGCCAGTGACACGGCGGGCAGCCCGTGGGCGCGCCGGTGCCGGGCGAGGGCGTCCAGGAAGCTGTTGGCGGCGGCGTAGCCGCCCTGGCCGGCGGGTCCGAGTTGGGCGGCCACCGAGGAGTAGAGGACGAAGGCGGTCAGGTCGTGTCCGGCGGTCAGCTCGTGCAGGTTGACGGCGGCGTCGACCTTGGGCCGCAGGACGTCGTGCAGCCGTGCGGCGTCGAGTGTTTCGAGGACTCCGTCCTCGGCGACTCCGGCGGCGTGGACCACGGCGGTGAGCGGGTGGGCGGCCGGGATGCCGGCGAGTGCGGCGCCGAGGGCGGCGCGGTCGGCGGCGTCGACGGCCAGGACGGTGGCGTGGGCGCCGAGCCGTTCGAGGTCCGCGACGAGTTCGGTGGCGCCCGGTGTGTCGGTGCCGCGGCGGCTGAGCAGCAGCAGGTGACGGATGCCGTGTTCGGTGACGAGGTGGCGGGCCAGGAGGCCGCCGAGGGTGCCGGTGCCGCCGGTGACGAGGACGGTGCCGTCGGGGTCTGGTGCCGCGGGGACGGTGACGACGTTCTTGCCGATGTGGCGGGCCTGGCTGATGTGCCGGAACGCGGCGGCGGTGTCGCGGATGTCCCAGGCCGTGGCCGGGGGCAGCTGGAGTGCTCCGCTGTCGAACAGGGTGAGGATGTCGGTGAGGATCTCGCCGAGCCGCTGCGGGCCTGCCTCGGAGGGGTCGAAGGAGCGGTAGCGGACGCCGGAGTGGGCGGCCGCGACCTGCTCGGGGTCCCTCAGGTCGGCCTTGCCCATCTCGGCGAGCCGGCCGCCGGGGGCGAGCAGGCGCAGAGTGGCGTCCAGGATGTCGCCGGTGAGCGAGTTGAGGACGATGTCGACGCCGCGCCCGCCGGTGGCGGTCCGGAAGCGGGCTTCGAAGTCGGTGGTACGGGAGGACGCGATGTGCGCGTCGTCGAGGCCCGCCCGGCGCAGGGCGTCCCACTTGGCGGGGCTCGCGGTGCCGAACACGTCGAGTCCGAGGTGGCGGGCGAGCTGGACGGCGGCGGTGCCGACGCCGCCGGTCGCGGCGTGGACGAGGACAGATTCGCCGGGCCGCGCGCCCGCGACGTCGACGAGTCCGTAGTACGCGGTGACGAAGGCGACGGGCACGGTGGCGGCCTGGCTGAACGACCAGTCCCGCGGGATGCGGGCGAGCTGGGCGCGCGGGGCGGTGGCGACGTTGCCGAGGCCGGCGGGGACGAGGCCGAAGACGCGGTCGCCGGGGGCCAGGTCGGTGACGGCGGGGCCGGCCTCGACGACGATGCCGGCCGCTTCGGCGCCCATCGGGGACGGCTCCGGGTACATGCCCAGGCCGATGAGGACGTCGCGGAAGTTGACGCCTGCCGCGCGGACGGCCACGCGGACCTGGTCGGGCTCCAGCGGCGGGGCGTCGGCGGGGACCAGGGCCAGGTTCTCCAGGGTGCCGGGTCCGGTGGTGTCGAGGCGCCAGGCGGGTGCGTCGGCGGGGAGCGGGAGGCCGTCAGGGGCGGGCAGGCGGACGAGGCGTGGCGTGCGCAGTTCGCTTGCGCGCAGGGCGAGTTGGTGCTCGCCCCGGTCGACGGCGTCGCGGACGACGGTCCAGTCGACGCCGTCGTGGACGGCGGTCCCGCCGACGCCGTCGGCGGGCGTGGGGATGCCGAGGGGTGTCGCGTTGCCGGTGGGCCCCTCCGTGCCGGGGGTGCCTTCCGTGCCGGCGGGCCCGCCGGTGGCGGGGAGGTCGAGGAGGACGAAGCGGTCCGGGTTCTCGGACTGCGCGGTGCGTATCAGGCCCCACACGGCGGCGGCGGCCAGGTCCGGGGCGCCCTCGCCCGGGCCGGCGTCCACCGCGCCGTGGGTGACGAGGACGAGCCGGGAGGAGGCGGGCCGTTCGCCCGCCAGCCAGCGCTGGATCAGGCCGAGGACGGCGGCGGTGGTCCGGTGGACGTTCTCGGCGAGGTCGCCGCGGGCCGGGCCGACGGGGCACACGACCAGGTCGGCGGTGGCGTCGTCGAGGTCCTCGGTGACGGGGCCGCCGGGCAGGACGTGCACGTCGACCGGTCCGCCGGTGCCGACGCCGGCACCGGTGGCGGCCGGTGCGGCGGTCCATTCCACGGCGAACAGCGAGGAGTTGGCCGCGGTGGCCGCGGCCGCCGCCGCCAACTGCTGGGGGCGCACCGGGCGCAGGGTCAGTGACCGGACCTCGGCGACGGGGCTGCCGGTGCTGTCGGCCGCCTGGATGGACAGGGCGTCCGCTCCGGCGGCGGCCAGGCGCACGCGCAGTGCCGTCGCGCCGGTGGCCTGCAGCGTCACGCCGGACCACAGGAAGGGCAGCGGGGTGGCGCCGGTGTCCTCGAGGAAGCCTCCGATGGTCGTGGCGTGCATGGCCGCGTCGAGGAGGGCGGGGTGCAGGTCGAACGCGTCGGTGTCGGGTGCGGCCGCCGGTGGCAGGACGATGTCGGCGTAGACGGCGTCGGTGCCGCGCCAGGCGCGGCGCAGGCCGCGGAAGACCGGTCCGTAGTGGTAGCCGGCGCCGGCCAGGGTGGTGTCGTAGTAGCCGTCGAGGTCGACCGGTTCGGCGTCGGGCGGCGGCCAGGCGGACAGGTCGAAGCGGGCGGCTTCGGCTTCGGCCTCGGGGGCGAGGAGCCCGGAGGCGTGGCGGAGCCAGGTGCCGTCGCCGTCCTCGGGCTGGGAGTGGATCGACACCTCGCGGTCGTCGGCGCCGGACGGGGGGCTCACCCGGACCTGGATCCGGATCCGGCCGGCGGGCGGGACGACGAGGGGGGCCTGGAGGGTCAGTTCGCGGATCTCGCCGCAGCCCGCCTCCCGGGCGGCGCGCAGGGCCAGTTCGACGAATCCGGTGCCGGGCAGGATCGCGGCGCCGAGGACCTGGTGGTCGTCGAGCCAGGGCTGGGCGGACAGCGACAGGCTGCCGGTGAGGACCAGGCCGCCGTCGTCGGCGAGCGGGACCGCGGCGGCGAGGACGGCGTGGCCGGTGTTCAGTCCGCCGGCCACGCCCGCGTCGCCGCCCGCCGCGGCCGGACGCAGCCAGTACCGCTCCCGCTGGAAGGCGTAGGCGGGGAGGTCGACGCGGGTGCCGCCCCGGCCGGTGAGGACGGTGGCCCAGTCGACGCCGGCGCCGCGGGTCCATCCGGCGGCGACGGTGTGCAACAAGGTGGCGGCTTCGGGCCGGTCGTCGCGCAGCGCGGGGGCGATCGTCGTCGTGGCGGCGTCGTCGCGTTCGGCGAGGGTGTGCTGGGCCATCGCGCTGAGTACGGTGCTGGGGCCGATCTCGAGGAACCGGGTGGTTCCGTGGTCGGCGAGCCAGCTCACGCCGTCGGCGAACCGGACGGCGTGCCGTACGTGCCGCACCCAGTAGGCGGGTGAACAGAACTCCTCGACGGGGAGGGGGGCGCCGGTCAGGTTCGACACGATCGGGATCGCGGGCGGCCGGAAGGTCACGGTGGAGGCGACCGCGGCGAACCGTTCGAGCATCGGGTTCATCCGCTGGGAGTGGAAGGCGTGCGAGACGCGCAGCCGGGTGGCCTTGCGGCCGGAGAGGGTCCAGCGGGCGGCCAGTTCAGCGATGGCGTCCTCGTCGCCCGACATCACCAGGGCGGACGGGCCGTTGAGTGCCGCGATGTCGACGCGTCCCTCGTAGGTGCCGAGGGCCTCGACCGCTTCGGCCTCGGTGGCGGCGACGGCGAGCATGGCGCCGCCGGGCGGCAGGTCGGCCATCAGCAGGGCTCGGGCGGCGACGAGTTCGCAGGCGTCGTCGAGCGAGAGGACGTCGGCGACGTGCGCGGCCGCGAGTTCGCCGACGGAGTGGCCGAGGAGGTGGTCGGGGCGGATGCCCCAGGACTCCAGGAGCCGGAAGAGCGCGACCTCCAGGGCGAACAGGGCTGTCTGGGTGTAGTCGGTGCGGTCGAGGAGGGCCGCCTCGTCGGTGCCGGGTTCGGCGAACATCACCGCGCGCAGCGGGTGGCCGAGGTGGGGGTCGACGCGGGCGCAGACGGCGTCGAGGGCGTCGGCGAACACGGGGAACGCCTGGTAGAGCTCGCGGCCGGTGCCGGGGCGCTGCGAGCCCTGGCCGGAGAACAGCATCGCGAGGCGGCCGTGCCCGGTGGCGCCGGTGACGACGGCGTGGTGGGGGCGGTCCTCGGCGATCGCGTCGAGGCCCGCGAGCAGGGTGTCCCGGTCGCCGGCGATCACGGCGGCCCGGTGTGCCAGGCCGGCACGGGTGACGGCCAGGGAGTGGGCGATGTCGTGGACGGTGTGCGGGCTGCCGTCGGCGGCGGCGAATGCGCGGAGCCGGGCGGCCTGTGCGCGCAGTGCGGCAGGGCCGGCGGCCGACACCAGCCACGGCACCACCGGTTCGGGGGAGGACGCCGCGGCGGGGACGGGGACGGGGACGGGGGCGCGGTCGGGGACGGGGGTCGGCGGGGCCTGTTCCAGGATGACGTGGGCGTTGGTGCCGCTGACACCGAACGACGACACACCGGCCCGGCGGGGCCGGCCCGCTTCGGGCCAGGCCCGGTTCTCGGTGAGGGGCGAGACGGCGCCGGCGGACCAGTCGACGTGGCCGGTCGGCTCGTGGAGGTGCAGGGTGCGGGGCAGCACACCGTGCCGCATGGCCAGCACCATCTTGATCACGCCGGCGACACCGGCGGCCGCCTGGGTGTGGCCGATGTTCGACTTGAGCGAGCCGAGCCACAGCGGTTCGGCGTCGCCGCGGCCCTGGCCGTAGGTGGCCAGCAGCGCCTGCGCCTCGATCGGGTCGCCGAGGGCGGTACCCGTGCCGTGCGCCTCGACGGCGTCCACGTCGGCCGGGGCGAGCCGGGCGTTGGCCAGAGCCTGCTGGACCACCCGCTGCTGCGCGGGCCCGTTGGGGGCGGTGAGGCCGTTCGAGGCGCCGTCCTGGTTGACGGCGCTCCCGCGCAGCGCGGCCCAGATCCGGTGCCCGTGACGCCGCGCGTCCGAGAGGCGCTCCAGCACCAGGACGCCCGCGCCCTCGGACCAGCTCGTGCCGTCAGCGGCCGCCGAGAACGGCTTGCAGCGGCCGTCGGCTGCCAGCCCGCGCTGGCGGCTGAACTCGACGAACGCGTCGGGGGTGGCCATCACGGTGACGCCGCCGGCCAGGGCGACGGAGCACTCGCCGTTGCGCAGCGCCTGGGCGGCCAGGTGCATGGCGACGAGGGAGGACGAGCAGGCGGTGTCGACGGTGATCGCCGGGCCCTCCAGCCCGAAGGTGTAGGCCAGGCGGCCTGAGGCGACGCTGGTGGCGGTACCGGTGAGGATGTGCCCCTCGACGCTGTCCGGCAGTCGGGCGGCGCGGCCGTAGCCGGAGGAGGTGACGCCCATGAAGACGCCGCCGGGGACGCCCTTGATCACGGCCGGGTCGACGCCCGCGTCCTCGAGCGCCTCCCAGGACGCTTCGAGCAGCAGTCGCTGCTGCGGGTCCATGGCGAGCGCCTCGCGCGGGGAGATGCCGAACAGTTCGGCGTCGAAGTCCCCGGCGTCGGGCAGGAATCCGCCGTGGCGCGTGTAGGTCGTGCCCTGACGCTCCGGGTCGGGGTCGAACAACGTGTCGATGTCCCAGCCCCGGTCGGCGGGGAATTCGGTGATGGCGTCGCCGCCGTCGCACAGCAGCCGCCACAGGGCGGCCGGGTCCGTTGCCCCGCCCGGGAACCGGCAGCTCATGCCGACGATGACGACGGGGTCGTCGTCGGCCGCTGTCGCGGCCACGGCCGCGGGGGCGGCGGGGCCACCGAGGCCGCGGGCCAGGTGACCGGCCAGGATCCGCACGCTGGGGTGGTCGAAGACGGCGGTGGCGGACACCGCCACGCCGCTCGCCGCCCGCAGCCGCTTGCCGAGCTCGACGGCCGTCAGCGAGTCGAAGCCGAGATCCTTGAACGGCAGGTCCGGGTCGACGCCGTCGGGGCCGACGTGGCCGAGGACCGCGGCGACCTGCGCGCGGACCACGGTGAGCATCTCCTGCTCGCGTTCGGCAGCGGTGAGGGAGGCGACACGTCCGGCGGTGTCGGGCTCGTCGTGCCGGTGCGACGGGCCGGGCGCGGGCTGCAGGTCCGGCAGGTCCGCGAGCAGCCGGCTGGGCCGCGCCGAGGTGAACGCCGCGACGAACGCGGGCCAGATGATGTCGGCCACCACGACACACCCGTCGCCGTGGTCGACGGCCCGGTCGAGCGCTGCCCGCGCCGTCCCGGGCTCCATCGCGGCCAGACCCCGCCTGTGCAGGTCTTCGAGGCCGTGCCCGTCGGGCACCTGTGCGCCGTCGTCCCAGGGTCCCCAGGAGACACAGGTCCCCGGCAGGCCGCGGTCCCTGCGGAACTCGGCGAGCGCGTCCAGGTAGGCGTTGGCGGCCGCGTAGGCGCCCTGTCCGGCGCCGCCCCAGGTCCCGGCGACCGAGGAGAAGAGGACGAACGCGTCCAGCGGGGTGTCGCCGAGGGCGTGATGCACGGTGGTCGCGCCCAGGACCCTGCCCGTGAGTGCGTAGCCGAACGCTTCGGGGGCGGTCCCGTCGACCGGGCCGGTGGACGGCACGGCCGCGGTGAACACCACGGCGGAGAGCGGCTCTTCCGCCGGGATCGCGGCCAGCATGTCCTGGACGGCATGCGGATCGGTGACGCGGCAGGCGAGGACCGACACCGGGACGCCGGTGCCCGACAGCTCGGCGGCGAGGTCCGCCGCGCCCCGGTCGTCGAATCCGTTGTCGCTGACGAGCAGCAGCCGTGCCGGGGCCCGGCCGGCGGCCCAGCGCGCGGCATGGGCACCCAGTGGACCGTCGGCGCCGGTGACCAGCACGGTGCCGCCCGGCTGCCACCGCTCGGCGGTCCGCTCGCCCAGCGGCGTGCGCCGCAGTCTGCGGCCGTAGGCGCCGGAGGGGCGCAGCGCGACCTGATCCTCGCCGGTGCCGCCGGCCAGGAGGGCGGCGAGTCGGCCGCCGGTCCGCGCGTCGACGGCGGCGGGCAGGTCGACCAGCCCTCCCCACAGACGCGGATGCTCCAGTGCGACGACCCGGCCGAGGCCCCACACCTGTGCCTGGACGGGTGCGTCCAGCCGGTCGGACCGGCCGGTGGAGACGGCCGCGCGGGTGGCGGTCCACACCGTCGTGTCGAGGCCGGCGACAGCGAGGGCCCGCATCAGGGTCAGGGTGGTGGCGCTGCCGGCCGGCAGCGGGGCGGTGGGAAGGCCCTCGTCGGCGAGTGCGGCGAGGTTGAGCACGCCGGCCGTGTCCGGGCCGGAGACTTCGCTGATCCGGGCGGCGAGTTCGGCGGGATCGGTGTCACGGGCCCCGACCGTGAACGTGACCACGTCGGCGCCGGCGCGGTGGAGCGCGGTCACCACGGAGTCGGCCGTTTCGCCATGGGCGGCGGTGTCCTCGGGCAGGACGACGAGCCAGGTGCCGGACAGGGTGGCGGTCGTCGGGAGACCGGTGAGCGGCTTCCAGGCGACCTGGTAGCGCCAGGTGTCGATCACGGACCGCTGCCGCCGCTCCCGGCGCCACGACGCCAGCGCGGGTACCACCGACCCCAGCAACTGCGGGGCCTCCGACAGCTGCAGCGTGCCCGCGAGTTCATCGAGGTCACCACGCTCCACGGCATCCCAGAACCGCGACTCGACCGGGTCCACCACCCCGCCCGCGGCCTGGGCGGGCAGCGACGGGACGTCCAGCCAGTACCGCTGGTGCTGGAACGCGTAGGTCGGCAAAGCGACCTGGCGGCCGGTGAGCAGCGCGGACCAGTTCACGTCCACGCCGGTGGCCCATGCCTCGCCGAGGGACGTCAGGAGGCGGTGCATGCCGCCCTCACCGCGTCGCAGGGTGCCCAGCACCACGGCGTCGGCCCCGGTCGCGTCGATGGTCTCCTCGATGCCGACGGTGAGTACCGGGTGGGCGCTGACCTCGACGAAGGTGCGCATCCCCTGTCCGAGGAGGGCACGGACCGCGGTCTCGAACTCGACGGTGGAGCGCAGGTTGTCGAACCAGTACCGGGCGTCCAGTCCACCGTCGACGCTCTCGCCGGTCAGGGTGGAGATCATCGGAATCGTGCCGGTGGCCGGGGCCAGGTCGGCCAGGTCGGCCAGGATCCGCTCCCGGAGCCGGTCCATCTCCGGCGAGTGCGACGCGTAGTCCACCGGAACGCGGCGCGTGCGGATGCCCTGGCGTTCGCACGCGGCCATGAACGAGTCGAGGGACTCGGCGTCGCCGGAGACCACGGTGGAGGACGGACCGTTCACCGCGGCCACCGACACCGTGCCCGGCAGCAGGCCCTCGACCGCTTCCCGGCCGGCCGCCACGGACACCATGCCCCCGCCCCCGGCCACCGCCACCAAGGCCTGCGAGCGCAGCGCCACCACCCGCGCCGCGTCCTCCAGCGACAGCCGGCCCGCCACACACGCCGCGGCGATCTCACCCTGCGAGTGCCCCACCACCGCGGACGGCACCACACCCGCCGAACGCCACACCTCCGCCAGGGCGACCATCACCGCCCACAGCACCGGCTGGACCACATCCACCCGGTCCAGGTCCCCGTCCCGCAGCAGCACATCGGTCAGCGACCAGTCCACAAACGGGGCCAGCGCGGTCTCGCACTCGGTCAGCCGCTCCCGGAACACCGGCGAGGCATCCCACAACTCCCGCGCCATGCCCACCCACTGCGAGCCCTGACCCGGGAACACGAACACCACACCACCGGCACCCGCAACGGCCGAGGTGGCCACGGACAGCCCGGCCAGCAGCTCCTCCCGGCCCTCCCCCACGACCACCGCACGGTGCTCCAGCGCGGCCCGCGTCGTCGCCAGCGACCAGCCCACGTCCACCGGGTCCAGCCCGGGACGCTCCGCGACGAACGAGGCCAGCCGCTCCACCTGCGCCCGCAACGCGGCCTCGGACTTCGCCGACACCACCCACGCCGACACACCCGGAACAGAGGTCTCTGCAACCGAGGCCTCCGGCTGCGGGGCCTGCTCCAGGATCACGTGCGCGTTCGTACCGCTGATCCCGAACGACGACACACCCGCACGCCGCGGACGGTCCGCACCGGCCCAGGGACGTGCCTCGGTCAGCAGTTCGACCGCGCCCGCCGACCAGTCCACCTCCGCCGACGGCTCGTCGGCGTGCAGCGTGGCCGGCAGGACGCCGTGCCGCATCGCCATGATCATCTTGATCAGGCCCGCGACACCCGCGGCCGCCTGGGGGTGGCCGATGTTCGACTTCACCGACCCGAGCCACAGCGGCTCGCCGGCCTCGTCACGGTCCTGGCCGTAGGTCGCCAGCAGCGCCTGCGCCTCGATCGGGTCACCCAGCCGGGTGCCCGTCCCGTGCGCCTCCACGACATCCACGTCCGCGCCGGTGAGCCGGGCGTTGGCCAGCGCCTGGCGGATCACCCGCTGCTGCGAGGGGCCGTTCGGCGCGGTCAGACCGTTCGACGCACCGTCCTGGTTGATCGCGCTGCCGCGCACCACCGCGAGGATCGTGTGCCCGTTGCGCTCCGCGTCCGACAACCGCTCCAGCAGCACGAGCCCGGCGCCTTCGCCGAGGCCGAAGCCGTCGGCCCCCGCGCCGAAGGCCCGGCAGCGGCCGTCCTGGGACAGGGCGCGCTGGCGGCTGAACTCGACGAACAGGCCGGGGCCGGCCATCACCGTCACACCGCCGGCCAGGGCGAGGTCGCAGTCGCCGTTGTTGAGGGCCTGCACCGCCAGGTGGGTCGCCACCAGCGACGACGAGCACGCGGTGTCGACCGTGACGGCGGGGCCTTCCAGGCCGAGGGCGTAGGCGACCCGGCCGGATGTCACGCTGCCCAGGCCGCCGCTCAGCCGGTAGCCCTCGGATCCTTCCAGCGGCTGGTCGAGCCGTGGGCCGTACTCCTGGGTGGCGGCGCCGGCGAAGACTCCGGTGCGGCTGCCGCGCAGCGTCGTCGGATCGATGCCGGCGCGTTCGAACGCCTCCCACGCGGTTTCCAGCAGCACCCGCTGCTGCGGGTCCATGGCCTGGGCCTCGCGGGGCGAGATGCCGAAGAACGCCGGGTCGAACTGGTCGGCGTCGAGGAGGAATCCGCCTTCGGCGGTGTAGGAGCGGCCGGGCTCGTCGGGGTCGGGGTGGTAGAGGCCGTCCGTGTCCCAGCCGCGGTTGTCGGGCAGGCCGGAGATGACGTCGCTCCGGTCGGTGACGAGCCGCCAGAGGTCTTCGGGAGAGGTGACACCGCCGGGGTACCGGCAGGCCATGGCGACGACGGCGACGGGTTCGCCGACATGGGTCGCCGTGGGCGTGGCCGTGCCGACGGGTTCCGCGGGCCGCCGCAGCAGCCGGGCGACGAGCTGCTCGGCGAGGGCGTGGGGCGTGGGGTGGTCGAAGGCGATGGTGCTCGGCAGGCGGAGACCGGTGGCGGTGTTGAGCCGGTTGCGGAACTCCACCGCGATGAGCGAGTCGAAGCCGAGGCTCTTGAACGCCTGGGTGGCGTCCACCTCACCGGTGCCGGCGCGGCCGAGCACCGCGGCGGCGTGCGCGCGGACGAGGTCGAGCACGGTGCGGTGCCGGTCCGCCTCCGGCAGCGCGGTCAGGTCGAGGCCGAGGCCGGTCAGCGCCTCGGGGGCGGCGGCGCGGCGGCGCGGCTCGCCCACCAGGGCGCGCAGCGGGGCGGCGACGGTGTCGGGGTCCGTCAGGGCGGCGGCGCGCAGTTCGGGGAGGCTGAGCCGGGCGGGTGCGAGCAGCGGCTCTCCGCCGGGCAGTGCCGCGTCGAAGAGGGCGAGCGCCTGCTCGGGGCTCATGGGGGCGAGTCCGGTGCGTGTCAGCCGGGCCCGGTCGGCGTCGCCGAGGCGGCCGCCCATGCCGGTGTCGTCCCACAAGCCCGACAGCAGTGACAGCGCGGGCAGGCCGCGGGCGTGCCGGTGCTGGGCGAGGGCGTCGAGGAAGACGTTGGCCGCGCCGTAACTGCCCTGTCCGGGGGTGCCGATGGTGCTGGCGAGCGAGGAGACGAGGACGAACGCCGTGAGATCGAGGTCCGCGGTGAGCCGGTGCAGATGCCAGGCGGCGTCGGCCTTGGGACGGAGCACCGTGGTGAGCTGGTGGGAGGTGAGCGTGTGGATCGGGGCGTCGTCGACGACACCGGCGGCGTGGACGACCACGCGCAGCGGGTGTGCGGCGGGGATACCGGCGAGGAGTGCGCGGAGCGCCTGCGGGTCGGCGGCGTCGCAGGCGACGGCGGTGACGTGGGCGCCGGTCGCGGTGAGTTCGGCGATGAGTTCGGCGGCTCCGTCGGCGTCGGCGCCGCTGCGGCTGGCGAGCACGAGGTGGCGGGCGCCGTGTGCGGTGACCAGGTGCCGGGCGATGAGCCGGCCGATGTCGCCGGTGCCGCCGGTGATCAGGACCGTGCCGTCGGCGTCGACGGGGCTTGCCCCGGCCGTGGTGGTGACGCGGGCGAGCCGCTCGGCCAGAACCCGGTCGCCGCGGAGGGCGAGTTGGGGCTCGTTGTGGTGGAGGGCCGCGACGGGCGCCCGGTCGAGGAGGGTGTCGTCGTCGATGTCGACGAGGACGAACCGTCCAGGGTGTTCGGCCTGGGCGGTGCGGACGAGACCGCGGGCGGTCGCGACGGCCAGGTCGTGGACGTGCTCGTCGCCTCGGGTGGCGACGGCGCCGTGGGTGAGCAGGACGAGGCGGGTGCCGGTCAGGCGCTGGTCGGCGAGCCAGGTCCGGAGCAGCGTCAGCGTGTCGAGGGCGGCGCGGTGGGCGTCGGCGACGGGGTCGGCGGCTTCCGCGGTGCGGTGGGCTCCGACGAGGTGTACGGCGACCGCTTCCGGTGCGGTTGCGCCGGCGGTGAGGGCCGCCTGCAACGCGTCGAGGTCGGCGTAGTGCCTGGCGAAGGCCCCGGGTCGGGTGGCCGGTGTGCCGGGGAGCGCCGAGTCCGCGGATTCGGCCGGCAGTTCACCGGGGAGCTCCACGCCGCCCGCTCCGGAACGCGGTTCGCCGACGAGGGCCCAGTCGACGGGCCCGGCGGGGGTGGTGTCGTGGAGCGTCACCCATTCCAGGCGCCAGAGCGGGTCGGTGCCGGTCGTCGCGGTCGCGAGCTGGTCCGGATCGACCGGGCGCAGCACGAGGGCCTCGATCGTGGCGACGGCGCCGCCGGAGGGGTCGGTCAGTTCGACGGTGACCGCGCCGTCGCGGTCCGGGGCGCCGATGTGGACCCGCACGGCGCTCGCGCCCGTGGCGTGGAGCTGGACGCCGCCGAAGCCGAAGGCGAGCCGGGTGCCGGCCGGGCTGCCGTCGAGGGGCAGCAGAGCGTGCAGGGCGGCGTCGAGGAGGGCCGGGTGGAGTTCGAATCCGACGGTGTGCTGCGGATCGGGATCGGGCAGGGCGGCTTCGGCGTAGATCTCCTCGCCGTGCCGCCAGCAGGCGCGCAGTCCCTGGAACGCCGGGCCGTAGGCGTAGCCGAGTGCGGCGAGCCGGGGGTAGGCGCCGTCGAGCGGGACGGCCGTCGCGCCGGGGGGCGGCCAGGCGGCCGGAGTCGGGCGGGGCGGCCGGGCGGGGCCGGCGGTGTGGAGGGTGCCGGTGGCGTGCCAGGTCCACGGGACCAGGTCGGCGCCGGTGGCCTGGCGGGAGTGCACGGTGATCGGCCGCCGGCCGGTGTCGTCGGGCGGCTGCACGATGATCTGCAGCTGGAGCGGCTCGTCGTCGGGGACGATCAGCGGTGTCTGCAGGGTGAGTTCGTCGACGCGCGGGTGGCCGCAGCGGCGGCCCGCGTACAGGGCGAGGTCGACGAGGGCGCTGCCGGGCAGCACCGTCCTGCCGAGGATCGTGTGGTCGGCCAGCCACGGCCGGCCCGCCGTCGACAGGCGGCCGGTGAGGACGAGGGTGCCGTCCTCGGCGATGTCGACCACGGCGCCGAGCAGCGGGTGGTCGGCGCCGTCCAGGCCGAGGGCGTCGGCCCCGGCGGTGGGCGTGGCGGGTGCGAGCCAGAAGCGTTCGCGCTGGAAGGGGTAGGTGGGCAGCAGCACCTTGCGGGCGGGTGCGGGGAGCACGGTCGTCCAGTCGGGCCGGACGCCGTGGGTCCAGGCGGTCGCCATGGCGGCGACGAAGTGGGCGTGGTCGCCGTGGTCGCGGCGGAGGGTCGCGAGTGCGGCGCCGGGGCGGCCCATGTCGTCGAGGGTGTCGGCGACGGCCGCGGTGAGCACCGGGTGGGCGCTGGTTTCGAGGAACACGTCGTGCCCGGCGGCGCGCAGGGCGCGCACGGCCGGCTCGAAGCGCACGGTTTCGCGCAGGTTGCGGAACCAGTAGGCGGCGTCCAGGTGCGCGGTGTCGAGTGGTTCGCCGGTGACGGTGGAGTAGAACGGTACGTCGCCGGTGCGCGGGGTGAGGGTGGCGAGCGTGTCGAGGAGTTCGTCGTGGAAGGCGTCGACGTGGGGTGAGTGGGAGGCGTAGTCGACGGGGAGGCGGCGGGCCCTGATCCCTTCGGCCTCGTATGCGGCGAGGAGCGCGTCGAGTGCGTCGGCGTCGCCGGAGACGACGGTGGCGGAGGGGCCGTTGAGGGCGGCGATGCCGATCCGGCCGTCCAGGCGGGCCAGGCGGGTCCGGACGTCGGCGGCGGGCAGCGGCACGGACACCATGCCGCCGGTGCCGGCGAGGGTGCGGACGCAGCGGCTGCGGAGGGCGACGATCCGGGCGGCGTCGGGGAGGGTGAGGCCGCCGGCGACGTAGGCGGCGGCGATCTCGCCCTGGGAGTGGCCGACGACCGCGGCCGGTTCGACGCCTGCCGAGCGCCACAGGGCGGCCAGCGACACCATGACGGCGAAGAGGGCGGGCTGGACGACGTCGTCCCGGTCCAGCGGCGGTGCTCCGTCGGCGCCGCGGAGGACGTCGACGAGGGACCAGTCGGCGTACGGTGCGAAGGCGGCCGAGCAGGCCTGGATCTCGTCGCGGAAGGCGTCGCTGGTGTTCAGCAGGGAGGCGGCCATGCCGGCCCACTGGGAGCCCTGGCCGGGGAAGACGAACACGGTGCCGTCCGGGCGGCCGGCGGTTCCCTCGGTGACGCCGGGTGCGGGGAGCCGGCCCGCCAGCGCGTCGAGTCCCGCGAGGAGGCCGTCCCGGTCGGCGGCGACGACGGCGGCCCGCCGGTCGAACGCGGCGCGGCCGGTGGCGAGGGTGTGGCCGAGGGCGGCGAGGTCGAGGTCGGTCCGGCTGCGCAGGACGTCGGCGAGCCGGTGCGCCTGGGCGCGCAGGGCGGCGTCCTGGTGTGCGGAGATCAGCACGGGGACGGCGGGCGGCTGGTCACCGGGTTCGGCGGCGGGGGGCTGCGGGTGGCCTTCGAGGATCAGGTGGGCGTTGGTGCCGCTGATGCCGAACGACGACACCGCCGCGCGGCGGGGGCGGTCGAGCTCCGGCCAGGGTGTCGTCTCGGTCAGCAGCCGCAGCTCGCCCGCGGACCAGTCGACCCGGGGGGTGGGTTCGTCGATGTGCAGGGTGCGGGGCAGGACGCCGTGCCGCATGGCGAGCACCATCTTGATGACGCCGGCGACGCCCGCGGCGGCCTGGGTGTGCCCGATGTTCGACTTCACGGAGCCGAGCAGCAGCGGCTCGCCGGTCTCGCCGCGTTCCTGGCCGTAGGTCGCCAGCAGCGCCTGCGCCTCGATCGGGTCGCCGAGGCCGGTGCCGGTGCCGTGGGCCTCGACGGCGTCCACGTCGGCCGGGGTGAGCCGGGCGTTGGCGAGGGCCTGCCGGACGACCCGTTCCTGGGAGGGGCCGTTGGGCGCGCTGAGGCTGTTGGAGGCCCCGTCCTGGTTGACGGCGCTGCCGCGGACGACCGCGAGGACGTCGTGGCCGAGGCGCCGGGCGTCGGAGAGGCGTTCGAGGATCAGCAGGCCGGCGCCCTCGCCCCAGCCGGTGCCGTCTGCGGCCGCGGCGAACGGCTTGCAGCGGCCGTCCGGGGCCAGGCCCTGCTGGCGGCTGAACTCTGTGAACATGCCCGGGGTGGCCATCAGGGTGACGCCGCCGGCGAGGGCCATGTCGCATTCGCCGGCGCGCAGGGCCTGCGCGGCGAGGTGCAGGGCCACGAGGGAGGAGGAGCAGGCGGTGTCGACGGTGACGGCCGGGCCCTCCAGGCCGAGTACGTACGCGATGCGGCCGGAGGCGACGCTCGGTGTGCCGCCGGTCAGCAGGTGCCCTTCCAGCTCCGGGGGCGCCTCGTGCATGCGCGGGCCGTAGTCCTGGGCGGTGGCGCCGACGAAGACGCCGGTCCGGCTGCCCCGGAGGGATTCGGGATCGGTTCCGAGGCGCTCGACCGCTTCCCAGGCGGTTTCCAGGAGCAGCCGCTGCTGGGGGTCCATGGCGAGGGCTTCGCGCGGCGAGATGCCGAAGAAGGCGGCGTCGAAGTCGCCGGCGCCTTCGAGGAACGCGCCGGCGGGCCGCAGGGTGCCGTGGGGGTTGCGGGCGGCGTCCCGGTAGATGTCCTCGGCGTTCCAGCCCCGGTCGTCGGGGAAGCCGGTGACGGCGTCACCGCCGTCGAGCAGGAACTGCCACAGCGCTTCCGGGGTCGCGATCCCGGCGGCGTAGCGGCAGCTCATCGCGACGATGGCGATCGGCTCGGCGGGGTCGGCGGTCTCGCCGGGTGCGGCCGGTGCGGCGGGCGGTGCGGGGTCGGTGCCTCCCCGCAGCCGGTCCCGGAGGTGTGCGGCGAGCCGGTCCGGCGTCGGGTGGTCGAACAACAGCGAGTCCGGCAGCGGCAGGGTGAGCGCTGTGGCGAGCCGGTCCCTCAGTTCGACGGAGCCGAGCGAGTCGAATCCGAGGTCGTGGAAGGTCTGGCGGGCGTCGACGTCGTCGGGGCCGTCGTGGCCGAGGACGGCGGCGGCGTTCTCCTGGATCAGCCGGAGCACGGCACGGGTTCCGGCTCCGTCGGCGGGGCGCTCCGGCTCGGGCTCCTGTGCCTGCGGGCGGGCTCCGGGGAGTTCCGGCTCCTGCGTCCGCGGGCAGGTGGCGGGCAGGGCGCGGGCGGGGAGGTCGTCGAGCCAGTATCGGCGCCGCTGGAAGGAGTAGGTGGGCAGGGCGACCGGGCGGGGCCGGTGGGCGGCGAGCAGGGCCGTCCAGTCCAGGTCCACGCCGGCCGTGTGCATGCGTCCGATGGCGCGGAGCAGCGTCTCGGCCTCGTCGCGGCCCTTGCGCAGGGCCGCCGTCAGCACGGGGCCGTCGGTGCGGCAGGTGGCCGCCATGCCGGCGAGTACGCCGTCGGGGCCGAGTTCGAGGTAGCGGGTGACGCCCAGTGCGGCGGTGGCGGCGACGCCGTCGGCGAAGCGGACGGTGTCGCGGACCTGGCGCAGCCAGTACGCGGGCTGCTGCATGGCACCGGGTTCGGCAACGGCTCCGGTGAGGTTCGAGACGACCGGGATGTGTGCGGGGTGGAACGTCAGGCCGTCCAGGACGGTCGCGAACTCGTCCAGCATCGGTTCCATCAGGGCCGAGTGGAAGGCGTGCGACACCGACAGGACGTTGAACCGCAGGCCGCGCTCGGCGCACTCCGCCGCATACCGCTCGACTACCTCGACCGCGCCCGACAGGACGACGGAGTTGGGGCCGTTGACGGCGGCGACGTCCAGGCCGGAGCCGGCGACGTCGGCCTCGGTCGCCTGGACGGCGAGCATGCCGCCGCCCGCGGGCAGCGCCTGCATCAGCCGGCCTCGCTCGGCCACCAGGGTGCAGGCGTCGTCCAGGTCCAGGATGCCCGCCACGTGTGCGGCGACGATCTCGCCGAGCGAGTGGCCCAGCAGCACGCCGGGGGTGACGCCCCACGACTCCACCAGCCGGAAGAGGGCGACTTCGAGGGCGAAGAGGCCCGCCTGCGCCCACATCGTGTGATCCAGGTCGGTGCCGTCGGTGAGCACCTCGCGCAGCGGGCGGCCCAGCCGCGGGTCGAGTCGCTCGCACACCGCGTCGAAGGCCTCGGCGAACACCGGGAACGCCTGGTGGAGTTCCTTCCCCATGCCGGGGCGCTGCGCCCCCTGGCCGGTGAACAGCAGGGCCAGGCCGCCGGGTTCGGCGTCGCCGGTCATCACACCCGGGTCGGGGCGGTCGTGGGCGAGGCTGTCGAGGCGGGCGAGGAGTTCCGGCAGGTCCCGGCCGACGACGACCGCGCGCCGGTCGAACGCGGAGCGGGTGGTGGCCAGGGAGAACCCGATGTCGGCGGGGTGCGGGCCGGGGTGGTCCGCCAGGTGCTCCGACAGCCGGCGTGCCTGGTCGCGCAGGGCTTCGCCGGTCCGGGCGGACAGCGGCCAGGCCACGGGGGTGCCCGGGTCCTCGGGCCGTCCGGCGACATCGGGCTCGGAGGGCTCCCATCCGGTGAGCACCAGGTGGCAGTTGGTGCCGCCCATGCCGAAGGAGCTCACACCGGCGACACGGGACGGCTCGTCGGTGGGCCAGGGCGCCAGCTCGGTCTGGACGGTCAGCCCGAGGTCGTCGAGGGGGATCGCGGGGTTCGGGGTGACGAAGTTGAGGCTGGGCGCGAGTTCGCCGTTGCGCAGGGACAGTGCGACCTTGAGCAGCCCGACGGCGCCGGCGGCGCCTTCCAGGTGCCCGATGTTGGTCTTGGCCGATCCCACCCGCAGCCGGCCGTCGGCCGGCCGTCCCCCGCCCAGCACGGTCCCGAGGGCGTGCGCCTCGACGGGGTCTCCGGCCGCCGTTCCGGTGCCGTGCAGTTCGACGTACTGGACCTGCTCGGGTCCGACGCCCGCCGCCCGGTAGGCGTCGCGCAGGACCTCGGCCTGGGCGTCGGCGTCGGGCACGGTCAGGCCGCTGCCGCCGCCGTCGTTGTTGACGGCGCCGCCGCGGATGACGCAGTAGATCTCGTCGCCGTCGGCGACGGCCTGCGTCAGGGTCTTCAGTGCGACGACGACGCCGCCCTCGCCGCGTACGTAGCCGTTGGCGCGGGCGTCGAAGGTGTGGCAGCGGCCGTCGGGCGACAGGGCGCCGAAGGCCGCGGCGGCCACGGCGCTCTCGGCGGCGATGTTGAGGTGGACACCGCCGGCGAGAGCGAGCGTCGACTCGCCGCGGCGCAGGCTCTCGCAGGCCACGTGGACGGCCACCAGCGACGAGGCCTGCCCGGCGTCGACGGTCATGCTCGGGCCGCGCAGGCCGACGGCGTAGGAGACCCGGTTGGCGATGATGCCGCGCTGCACACCGGTCAGCGAGTGGCGGCCCACGGCGCCGAGGCCGGCCCGGTGGCCGAGGGTGGCGTAGTCGTTGCCCATGACGCCGACGAACACACCGGTCCGGCCGCCTGTCAGCCGCCCGGGAACGATGCGGGCGTCCTCCAGGGCCTCCCAGCTCAATTCCAGCATCAGGCGCTGCTGCGGGTCCATCGCCGCGGCCTCGCGCGGCGAGATTCCGAAGAACCGGGGATCGAATTCGTCGACACGGTCCAGGAAACCGCCGCGGCGCACGGCGCGAGCCGCATTCGGGTCGTCGTCGGAGAAGTCCCAGCGGTGCGCGGGAATTTCGCCGACCGCGTCCATGCCGTTGCGCAGAAGCCGCCAGAATGCGTCCGGGGTGGGGGCGCCGGGGAGCCGGCAGGCCAGCCCGACCACTGCCACCGCTTCCTGCGTTTCGGCAGAGATTTCAGGCATGGAAACTCCAACCACCTCTGAATGCGCCATGGATGCCGCTGCCCTAATCCGGGTCGGCACCTGAGACTAACCACGCCCTGTCGGCGCACCAACCCCTATGGGGAGGCTGACCAGCCCCTATGTGCCTTGCGGGACTCTCCGGGACACGGCCGGCGAACCGTGGCGGGGCCGCACGCGGCGGGGACCGTGCGGCCGGCGGCCCCGGGAGGCGGCCGACGGGTGCGCGACCAGGAACGTCCCCCTCCGCGCGCGGAGTTCTAGGGGTACTCGGTAGGGGCGTGGTGCCGTGTAGGGTCCACCCGCGGCGCCGCCTGTTCACCTCCCCCCTCAATTCCCGCCGCACCCGGCCCGACCGAGCCCACGCGGCCGGTGCCGCTGCCACAGGAAGGAAAACAACACGTGACGGAGCAGCACGCCGCGAAACCGGAGTTCGGCTCCGGCAGCGAGCCGCCCGCGCTGCGGCTGACCGGCCTGCACAAGGAGTTCGGTGACAATGTCGCCGTCCGGCAAGTCGATCTGACCGTCCCCCGGGGTTCCTTCTTCGGCCTCGTCGGACCCAACGGCGCCGGCAAGACGACGGCCCTGTCCATGGCCGTCGGCCTGCTGCGCCCGGACGGCGGCCGCTGCGAGGTCTTCGGCGTCGACGTCTGGTCCGACCCGGTCCGGGCCAAGACACTGCTGGGTGTGCTGCCCGACGGCCTGTCGATGCCGGAGCGGCTCACCGGCCGTGAACTGCTGACGTTCACCGGCCAGCTGCGCGGCATCGAACCCGCCGAGCTCACCCGGCGGGTCGACGAGCTGCTGGAGGTCATGCAGCTCGTCGAGGCCGAACGCACCCTGGTCGTCGACTACTCCACCGGAATGCGCAAGAAGATCGGACTCGCCACCGCGCTGCTGCACCGGCCGCGGCTGCTGGTGCTGGACGAGCCGTTCGAGGCGGTCGACCCGGTCTCGGCCGTGGCACTCAAGACGATCCTGCAGCGCTTCGTCGCGTCCGGCGGATCGGCCGTCCTGTCCAGCCATGTCATGCCGCTGGTCGAGCAGCTCTGCGACACGGTCGCCGTCATGGCCGGCGGCGGCGTGGTGGCCGCCGGGACGCTGGACGAGGTACGCGGCGACAGCACACTCGAGGAGGCCTTCGTCCGTCTCGTCGGGGCCGAGGCGAGGACGGGAGAGGGCCTGTCGTGGCTGGCGTCCTGATTCGGATGAAGTTGCGGCTCATCCGCAACTCCATGACCGGCGGCAAGGCCGTCTGGATGGTCACCGGCGCGATCCTGGGCCTGATGTTCGCCGCGGCCACCGTCGCCCTGGCGTTCGTCCGGCTCGACACCCCGGGACTGGTCTCCGACCTGCTCGCCGTGACGTTCCTGATCTGGACCCTCGGCTGGATGGTCGGTCCGCTGTGGGGCGGCTCGGCAGTCCTCCGCAACGACCACTTCGCGCTGCTGCCGCTGCCCCGCCGCGGCCTCGCCCTCGGACTGCTCGCGGCCGCCTTCGTCGGCATCACCACCGTGGTGACGGCCCTGGCGTTCCTCGGCCTCGTCGTCCACGGCATCCGCTCCGGCCTGGGACCGGCCCTGGTGTCGGTCCCGGCCGCCGCCGCGCAACTGGTGTTCGTGGTCCTGCTGTCGAGGGTCACCCACGCCCTGTTCGGGGCGGTCGCCGGCTCCCGGTTCGGTGCCTTCGTGACCGGCCTGCTGTTCGCGGCGATGCTGGTGCTCACCCAGTCCGGCTGGATGCTCGTGGTGGCCGTCGTCGCGTCCCGGGTGACCGAGACCGGGTTCTCCGGCTTCGTGTCGACCGCGATCCGTTCCGTCCCGTCCGGGTGGGGCGTGGCCGCCGTCGACGCCGCCGACAGCGGCGACTGGTGGCAGTCGCTCGGCGCCCTGGCCGGACTCGTCGCCCTGTGCGTTCTGCTGCTGGCCGTCTGGAGCCGCACCCTCGGCCAGGCCCGGCACGGCCGCTCCGTCGTCCGCGGGAGCGCACGCCGGGCCGCCCCCGCGCGCGGCGCTCTCTCCGGCGCGACCGGGGCCGTGGTCCGCAAGGAACTGCGGACCTGGCTGCGCGACCCGCAGCGCGTCACCATGGCGGTCACGCCGCTGGCCTGGGCCCTGGGGACGGCACTGCTGCCGCTCACCTTCGACACCGGCCTGCTGCTGCCCTGGGCGGGCCCGGCACTTCCGGTGATGGTCGTCGCGACCGCCTACAACCTGTACAGCCAGGACGGGACGAGCCTGTGGCTCACCCTCACCACGGGCAGCCAGCGCGCCGACGTCCGCGGCCGGCAGTGGGCGTGCCTGCTGCTGTTCGGCCCGCTGACCGTCGCGGTGACGGTCATATGCACCGCGGCGAGCGGGTACTCCTGGACCTGGCCGTGGGTCGCCGCCCTCGTCCCGGCCCTGCTCGGCGGCGGTATCGGCCTGATGTCGTACGCGTCGGTCACGGCCCTCGTGCCCGGCCCGGACGCCCACAAGCGGCCCGACAGCCCCCTCGACCGGGCCGACACGACCGGGCCCTCCAACGCGCTGTTCTTCGTCGCCCTCCTGCCCGCCGTGCCGGCGGCCGGCGTCGTCACCCTCGGCACCGTCCTCGACAACTCCCTCGTCGGCTGGCTCGGCGCCCCGGTCGGTGTGGCCACCGGTGTCCTGCTCGCCCTCCGGCTGGGGCGGGTCGCCGCCGACCGGCTCACCGCACGCGGCCCCGAACTGCTCCTCCTGATGCGGACCGGACGCCCCGCGACCCCGGGAACGGCGGGCGAGGCCTCGGCGGGCACGGGGAAAGCGGGCGCGGCGACGCGCGTCAAGCCGCAGCTCACCCGGCGCCAGGAAGTGGTCACGCTCCTGTCCTGGGTGTTCGGCAGCCTGGCGCTCTTCCCGCAGGGCCTGGTGCCCCTGATCTTCCTGCTCGCCGACGTCGACGCGAAGGTCTGGTTCCTGGCCCTCTACACACCCGACCCCTGGTCCTGGGCGGTCGCACTGGTCATGATCGCCGTCGGCGTCACGCTGCTCATCCGGGCCGTCCGCCTCTCGACCGGCCGGGCCGGCGGCAAGCCTGCGGCACCCTAGGAGAACGGTGTAGAGGCCACGGACCCGTCCCGCAGCCGTCACCCGGAATACGAATCCATCTGCCCCACCCCGACCACGGCACCACTCCGGTATTCCGTCCCTCCGACATTCCCACCCGTCCGACATGCCACCCTTGGCGTTCCACGCGCGGCATTCCCCCCATTCCCTCGATCCGACCCCCTCCCACTTCACCCTTTCACCGTTCGACCATTTCCAGGTCCGGCCGTTCCGACGCTCCGTCATTTCGCCGTTCCCCTTTTCGCCGATCCCCCGTTCCACCGCTCGTTCCGCGTTCTCCGGGAATTCATCTCCCGGGGACATTGAGGGGTCGATTAGGGGTTGCCGTATCAGTGCTTTGATCTCCTAATCTGATCCTGGTCTCCGTTCTCCGCAGCTCTGGGCTGCTGGGTCGCAGAGGGCTGTTGGGTTCAGGCTTGACATTTCTACCCACTGCCCCGGAAGTAAGGTGGATTCGGGTGGAGAATGAAGAGAAGTACGTCGATTACCTGAAGCGCGTAATGGCCGATCTCCGCCATACGCGCAGGCGCCTGCAGGCGGCACAGGACCGGGAAAACGAGCCGATCGCCATCATCGCGATGGGCTGCCGTCTGCCCGGGGACGTACACTCTCCCTCCGACCTGTGGCGACTGGTCAGCACCGGCGGGGACGGCATCACACCGTTCCCCTCCGACCGCGGCTGGTCCTCCCTCCTGCCGGCCGGCGTGACGGCCATGGGCGGCTTCGTCCACGACGCCACCGACTTCGACCCCGGCCTGTTCGGCATCTCGCCGCGCGAGGCCGTCGCCATGGACCCGCAGCAGCGTCTCCTGCTGGAGACCGCCTGGGAGACCTTCGAGACGGCCGGGGTCGACCCACGTTCGCTGAAGGGGCGCGGTGTCGGAGTCTTCGCCGGAGCGGCCACCTCCGGCTACGGCGACGCCCCTCTGCCCGGTGCCGGCGAGGCGTTCCGCGGCACGGGGAACGCGACCAGTGTCGCGTCCGGCCGCGTCTCCTACGCCTTCGGCCTCGAAGGCCCCGCCGTCACCATCGACACCGCCTGCTCCTCCTCGCTGGTCGCCCTCCACCTGGCAGGCCTCGCGCTGCGGGCGGGCGACTGCGACCTGGCACTGGCCGGCGGTGTCACGGTCATGGTCGGCCCCGGCATGTTCGTCGAGTTCGACCGTCAGGACGGCCTCGCCGGCGACGGACGCTGCAAGTCGTTCGGGCAGGCCGCGGACGGCACGGGCTGGGGCGAAGGCGTCGGCCTGCTGCTGCTGGAGCGACTGTCGGACGCCCGGCGCAACGGACACCAGGTGCTGGCGATCGTGCGCGGCAGCGCCATCAACCAGGACGGCGCGTCGAACGGTCTGACCGCACCCAACGGGCCCTCGCAGCAGCGGGTCATCCGCCAGGCCCTGGCCAACGCCCGGCTCACCGGCGCCGACATCGACGCGGTGGAGGCGCACGGGACGGGCACCCGGCTGGGTGACCCGATCGAGGCGCAGGCGCTGCTGGCGACCTACGGCCAGGGCCGCGACGAGTCCCGTCCGTTGTGGCTCGGGTCGGTGAAGTCGAACATCGGTCACACCCAGTCCGCGGCAGGTGTCGCGGGTGTCATCAAGATGGTCATGGCCATGCAGCACGGTGTGCTGCCGGCGACGCTGCACGCCGATGAACCGTCGACGGAGATCGACTGGTCGGCCGGTGCGGTGGAACTGCTGACGGAGGCACGTCCCTGGCCCGTGACGGACCGCCCGCGGCGCGTGGGCGTGTCCTCGTTCGGCATCAGCGGTACCAATGCGCACGTGATTCTGGAGCAGGCACCGGAGTCGGAGCCCGTGTCCGATTCGGCATCGGAATCGGAGCCCGCCGAGCCTGCTTCGGTCTCCCCTGCTCTGTTCTCCCCTGCTTCGGTGCCGCTTGGTTCGGTGTCGCTCGGTTCGACATCTTCCAACTCTGTATCGACCGGTTCGGTCTCCCCGGCTTCGGTTCCGGGTGTGTCGGCGTGGGTGGTGTCGGCGAAGTCCGAGGCCGCGCTGCGGGCGCAGGTGGAGCGGCTGGCCTCGTTCGTCGCGGAGCGTCCGGAGCTGGACCCGGCGGACGTGGGCTGGTCGCTGGCGACGACGCGGGCCGCGCTGGAGCACCGTGCGGTGGTCGTGGGCGAGAGCCGGGAGGAGCTGCTGGCCGGGCTGTCCGTGGCCACCTCGGCCGTTACGGGTGCCGGTGGTGTGGTGTTCGTGTTCCCGGGCCAGGGCTCCCAGTGGGATGGCATGGCACGGGAGTTGTGGCAGACCTCGCCCGTGTTCCGGGAGCGGCTGGCCGAGTGCGAGACCGCGCTCGCCCCGTACGTCGACTGGTCGTTGACCGATGTGCTGTTGCGGGACGGGGACCTGGACCGGGTGGATGTGGTCCAGCCGGTGCTGTGGGCGGTGATGGTGTCCCTGGCGGAGGTGTGGCGTTCGGCGGGTGTGGTGCCGTCCGCGGTGGTGGGTCATTCGCAGGGTGAGATCGCCGCGGCGTGCGTGACGGGCCGGTTGTCGCTCGACGATGCCGCACGTGCGGTGGCCCTGCGGGCGCAGGCGCTGGTGGCCGTGTCCGGCAAGGACGGCGTGATCTCCCTGACGGCGGGGCGGGACACAGTCGAAAACCTGGTCTCGGCCTGGCCGGACCGTCTGTTCGTGGCCGCGGTGAACGGCCCCTCCTCCACCGTGGTCTCCGGCGACACCGAGGCCCTCGACGAGCTCGCCGCCGTATGCGAACAGCGGGACATCCGCGCCCGCCGCGTTGCGATGAACTTCGCGGCCCACTCGCCGCGGATGAGGCAACTGCGGGAGCGGATCCTGACCGACCTGGCCGGGCTGTCCCCGGCCACCGGCACGATTCCCATGATCTCCACCCTGACCGGCGAGGCGATCGAAGACGGACTGGACGCCCAGTACTGGTTCGACAACCTCTGCTCCACGGTCCAGTTCGAAGGCGCCGTCCGGACCCTGCTGGAACAGGGCACGCGCACCTTCGTCGAGATCAGCCCTCATCCCGTGCTCACCATGGGCATCGAGCAAACCATCGACGCGACCGGGGCCGAGGCCACCGCACTGGGCACCCTGCGACGGGGCGAGGCCGGGGTGCGCCGTGTCCTGAGCTCCCTCGGCGAGGCGTGGAAGGCGGGTGTCGACGTCAACTGGCGGGCGGTGCTCACCGGCCGGCAGGTCGCTTTGCCGACCTACGCGTTCCAGCACGAGCGGTACTGGCTGGATGTCCCGTCGTTGCCGGTTCCGGCCGCGGGCGGGGTGGTGGACGCGGTCGAGTCGCGGTTCTGGGATGCCGTGGAGCGTGGTGACCTCGATGAACTCGCGGGCACGCTGCAGCTGTCGGAGGCCCCGCAGTTGCTGGGGTCGGTGGTTCCGGCGCTGGCGTCGTGGCGCCGGGAGCGGCGGCAGCGGTCCGTGATCGACACCTGGCGTTACCAGGTCGCCTGGAGGCCGCTCGCCGGTCTCCCGACGGCCGCCGCGCTGTCGGGCACCTGGCTGGTGGTGGGCGACAGTGCTGCGGAGGTGGCCGGGGCGTTGACCGGGGCGGGTGCCGTCGTGGCGGGCCTGTCGGTGGACGGGGTCGTGGACCGTGCGGGCCTGGCCGCGGCGGTCGCCGCCGTGCCGGATGTGTGCGGTGTGGTGCTGGCGGCCGGCGCGGGGACGGCCGACCGCACCGCCGCTGGGGTGGCGGATGAACTCACCCGGGTGACGGTGCTGTTGCAGGCGCTGGGTGATGCCGGGGTGGACGCGCCGTTGTGGGTGCTCACGCGGGGTGCAATCGCCGTGGGTGCGTCGGACCGGGTGCTGGATCCGGTGCAGGCCGCGGTGTGGGGTCTGGGCCGGGTCGCGGCGCTGGAGTTCCCGCAGCGCTGGGGCGGCCTGATCGACCTGCCCGAGACCCTGGACACTCGTGCGTCCGGCCGCCTCGCGGCCGTCCTGGCCACCGGTGACGGTGAGGACCAGACCGCCGTGCGTGGCTCCGGTGTCTACGGCCGGCGCCTGGTCCGGGCAGCGGCGACCGATGCGGTGGGCGAGGGATGGCAGCCCTCGGGCACCGTGCTGGTCACCGGTGGTACCGGGGCGCTGGGCGCCGAGGTGGCACGCTGGCTGGCGGGCCGGGGTGTGCCGCATCTGCTGCTGACCAGCCGCCGCGGGACCGCCCCGGACGGCCTGGTCGAGGAACTCGCCGCACTGGGTGCCCGGGTGACCGTGGCCGCGTGCGATGTCGCCGACCGGGATGGGCTGGCCGAGGTCATCGCCGGTGTTCCGGCAGATGTTCCGCTCACCGGTGTGGTGCATGCGGCCGGTGTCGGGGACGCGCAGCTGCTGGAGGCCGCCGACCGGGACACCACGGCGGCGGTGATCGGCGCGAAGATCGACGGGGTCGCCCACCTGGAGGCCCTGACCACCCATCTTCCGCTCGACCTGTTCGTCGTCTTCTCCTCCGGCGCCGCGGTGTGGGGCGGTGCGGGTCAGGGCGCCTACGCCGCGGCGAACGCGTTCCTCGACGCCTGGGCCGCCGGGCGCCGTGACCGCGGCCTGCCCGCCACGTCCGTGGCCTGGGGCCCCTGGGACGGTGCCGGCATGGCCGTCCAGGGCGAGACCCAGCAGCTCCTGCGCCGACGCGGCATGGCCCCGATGAACCCCGAACTCGCCGTGCGCACCCTCGCGGCAGCCGTCGACGCCGGCGAGTCGGGACTGACCGTCGCCGACATCGACTGGCCCGCCTTCACGGCCTCGTTCACCGCCATCCGCCCCAGCCGGCTCCTCGCCGACCTGCCCGAAGCCACCACCCCGGACACACCGACATCGGCCGACGACGACACCGCGAGCCTGCGACGACAAGTCGAAGAAGCCCCGGCCGCGCAGCGCCGGCAGGTGGTGCTGGACGTCGTGCGCACCCACGCCGCGGCCGTCCTCGGGCACGCGGACGGGGAGTCCGTGGAAGCCGGCCGGGCCTTCCGCGACCTCGGCTTCGACTCCCTGATGGCGGTCGAGGTCCGCAACCGTCTCCAGTCGGTCACCGGACTCAGGCTGCCCGCCACCCTCGTCTTCGACCACCCCACCCCCCTGGTCCTGACCGACTTCCTCCTCACCGAACTCTCCGACATCGCCCCCGGCACAGCGTCGCAGGCCCGGCCGGTGGCGGTGGCCGTGGACGAGCCGGTCGCGATCGTCGGCATGGCCTGCCGCTTCCCCGGCTCGGTGACCTCGGCCCAGTCCCTGTGGGACCTGGTCGCCGACGCGGGCGACGCGGTGGGGCCGTTCCCCACCGACCGTGGCTGGCCCGCGGGCATCGCCGGCCGGGGCGCGTTCCTCGACCACGCCGACGCGTTCGACGCCGACCTGTTCGGCATCAGCCCCCGCGAAGCCCTCGCCATGGACCCCCAGCAACGCCTGCTGCTGGAAACCACGTGGGAGGCCTTCGAAGCGGCGGGAGTTGATCCCCGCTCGCTCGCAGGCACCGCCACCGGCGTGTTCGTCGGCGGCACCACCTCCGGCTACGGCACCGGCACCCAGATCCCGCAGGGCGCGGAAGGCCATCTGCTCACCGGGACCGCGACCAGCGTCATGTCCGGCCGGGTGTCCTACGCCTTCGGCCTGGAGGGCCCGGCGGTGACGGTGGACACCGCGTGTTCGTCGTCGCTTGTCGCCCTGCACCTGGCGGCGCAGGCCCTGCGGACCGGCGAGTGCGACCTGGCCCTGGCCGGCGGCGTCACCGTCATGGCCAACCCCGGCGTGTTCGGCGAGTTCGACCGCCAGGGCGGGCTGGCCTCCGACGGCCGCTGCAAAGCCTTCGCCGATTCCTCCGACGGCATGGGCTGGGGCGAGGGCGTCGGCCTGCTGCTGGTCGAACGCCTCTCGGACGCAGAACGTCGCGGACACCGCGTGCTCGCCGTGGTGCGGGGCAGCGCGATCAACCAGGACGGCGCCTCCAACGGCCTGTCGGCGCCGAACGGGCCCGCGCAGCAGCGGGTCATCAGCCAGGCGCTGGCCAACGCCGACCTGACCGGTGCGGACATCGACGTGGTCGAGGCCCACGGCACCGGCACCCGCCTCGGCGACCCGATCGAGGCCCAGGCACTGCTGGCGACCTACGGCCAGGACCGCGCCGGCAGGGAGCCGTTGTGGATCGGCTCGGTCAAGTCGAACATCGCCCACACCCAGGCCGCCGCCGGCGTCGCCGGCGTCATCAAGATGGTCATGGCCCTGCGCCACGGCCTGCTGCCCGCCACCCTCCACATCGACGAACCCACCACCCAGGTCGACTGGACCGCCGGTGCGGTGGAGCTGCTCACCGAGCAGCGCGCGTGGCCTGCGGTGGACCGTCCGCGGCGTGCGGCGGTCTCCTCGTTCGGCATCAGCGGCACCAACGCCCACATCATCCTCGAACAGGCACCCGCGCCCGAGCCGGTGGCAGTCGCCGAACCGTCGGCAACGCGCCCCAGCCTGGTGCCGTGGCTCGTCTCGGCCAAGTCCGACACCGCCCTGCGCGCACAGATCGCAAGCCTCAGATCGTTCGTCGCCGACCAGCCCGAACTGGACCCGGTCGACGTGGCCTGGTCGCTCGCCACCACACGGACCGCACTGGAGCACCGTGCGGTGCTCCACGGCGACGCCACCCTCAGCAGCGGTGTCGCAGGCGAAGGCAAGACGGCGTTCCTGTTCACCGGCCAGGGCTCCCAGCGCGCCGGCATGGGCCTGGGGCTCTACCAGGCGTTCCCCGTCTACGCCGAGGCCTTCGACGCCGTCTGCGCCCGCCTCGACGTCCGGCTGGAGCGCCCGCTGCGCGAGGTCCTGACCGACGGCACCGACCTCGACCACACGATGTGGGCACAGGCCGGACTGTTCGCCCTCGAAGTCGCCCTCTTCCGCCTGATCGAAGCGTGGGGCATCACCCCCGACGTGCTCCTCGGCCACTCCCTCGGGGAGATCAGCGCCGCGCACGTCGCGGGCATCCTCGACCTGGACGACGCGTGCGTGCTGGTGGCCGAGCGCGGCCGCCTCATGCAGGCGCTGCCCGCGGGCGGCGGCATGCTCGCCGTCCAGGCCACCGAGGCCGACGTCGCCGACTCCGGCCTCGACATCGCCGCCGTCAACGGCCCCAACTCCGTCGTCCTCTCCGGCACCACCGAAGCCATCGCACACTACGCCGCCCAGTGCGCCGAGCGCGGCTGGAAGTCCACCGTCCTGTCGGTGTCGCACGCCTTCCACTCGGCCCTGATGGAACCGATGCTGGACGAGTTCACGGCCGTGCTGGAGGGGCTGACCTTCCACCCCGCACATACCCCGGTCGTCTCGAACCTCACCGGCGCCGTGGCCGAGCCGGGTGCCATGCAGCAGCCCACGTACTGGCTGCACCAGGTGCGCCGGCCGGTCCGCTTCGCCGACGGCGTCACCACCCTCCAGACCATGGGCGTGACCCGCTGCCTCGAACTCGGCCCGGACGGCGTCCTGTCGGGCATGGCCCAGGACACCGCCACCGCCACCGGTGCCGTGTTCGTCCCCGTTCTGCGCAAGGACCGCGACGAGACCGGCACCGCCCTGACCGCCGTGAGCCGCCTGTGGACCTGCGGCGCGGACGTCGACTGGCGCGCGGTGTTCGCCGGCTGGGGCGGTCGGGTGGTGGATCTGCCGACGTATGCCTTCCAGCGGGAGCGGTTCTGGCCGGAGCTGTCGGCGGTGGCCGCTGCGGGCGGTGGTGGGGATCTGGTCGATGCCGCGTTCTGGGACGCGGTGGAACGCGAGGACCTGTCCGAGCTGGCGGGTCTGGAGTCGGCCCTGCCGGCACTGGCGGAGTGGCGGCGGCGCCACCGGGAGCGTTCGACGCTCGACTCGTGGCGTTACCGGGTCACGTGGAAGCCGCTGGCCGATCCGGTTCCGCCGACGCTGTCCGGCACCTGGGCGATCATCGGTTCCGAGGACGCCGACGTGTCCGCGGCGCTCTCCGCCGCGGGCGCGACCGTGGTCGGTGTGGAAGCCGAAGAGGTGTCGCTGCCGGCTGACGTGGCCGGGGTGGTACTGCTCGCGGACGACGTCGTGGGTGCGCTGTCCGTGGTGCAGGCGCTGGCCGGGGTGGACGCGCCGTTGTGGGTGCTGACCCGGGGCGCGGTGTCGGTGGGCGGCTCGGACCGGCTGACTGATCCGGACCTGGCGGCGGTGTGGGGCATGGGCCGGGTCGCGGCGCTGGAGCTGCCGCAGCGTTGGGGCGGTCTCGTCGACCTGCCCGAGGTCCTGGACGCGCGGGCGGGTGCCCGCCTCGCCGGCGTCCTGGCCGCCGGTGGTGGTGAGGATCAGGTCGCGATCCGCGGGGCGGGTGTGTACGGCCGTCGTGTGGCGCGTGCGGTGCCGGCCGTGGTGGTCGGTGAGGGCTGGCGGCCGTCGGGGACCGTGCTGGTCACCGGTGGCACCGGTGGTCTGGGTGCCGAGGTCGCGCGCTGGCTGGCGGGCCGGGGGGTGCCGCATCTGCTGCTGACCAGCCGCCGCGGCGTCGCGCCCGAGGGGCTGGTCGAGGAGCTGTCCGGGCTGGGGGCGCAGGTCACGGTCGCGGCCTGCGACGTCGCCGACCGGGACGCCCTCGCCACCGTCCTCGCCGGTGTTCCGGAGCAGTGGCCGCTGACCGGCGTCGTCCACGCGGCCGGGATCGACGCCCCGCAATGGCTTGAGGCAGCCACCCCGGAAGCGTTCGACGCGGTGCTGCGGGCCAAGGTCGAGGGGACGAGGTATCTCGACGAGCTGACCGCGGATCTGCCGCTCGACCTCTTCGTCGTCTTCTCCTCGATCGCCGCGACCTGGGGCAGCGGCGGCCAGGCCGCCTACGCGGCCGGCAACGCCTTCCTCGACGCCTGGATCCAGCACCGCCACGACCGCGGACTCCCCGGCACATCCGTGGCCTGGGGCCCCTGGGCCGGAGCCGGCATGGCGGTCCAGGACGAGACCGAACAGGCACTGCGCCGACGTGGGCTGGCGCCGATGGACCCGGCCCTCGCGATCCGGGCCCTGGCAGCGGCGGTGGACGGCCAGGAAACCTGCGTGACCGTCACCAACACTGACTGGTCGGTGTTCTCCCCGGCGTTCACCTCGTCCCGTCCCAGCGCCTTGTTCTCCGAGCTTCCGGAGGCGGCGGAGGCGCTCGCGGGCACGCCGGACGGTGGTGCCGCGCAGGGACTGCGGCAGCGGCTCCTGGACGTCCCTGCCGGGGAACGGGCCCGATTCGTGCTGGATCTGGTGCGTGAGCGGGCCGCCGCGGTGCTCGGGCACACGGGTGCGGACGCGGTCGAGCCCGGGCGGGCGTTCCGCGATCTGGGCTTCGACTCGCTGATGGCGGTCGAACTGCGCAACCTGCTGACCACCGAGACCGGCCTGACGCTCCCCGCCACCCTCGTCTTCGACCACCCCAACCCGACCGCCCTCACCGACCACCTCCTGTCCCACCTGGCAGGCCACACCGCACCGAACACCCCCGCAGTCACGGGTGCCGTCCTCGACGAACCGGTCGCGATCGTGGGCATGGCCTGCCGCTACCCCGGAGGCGTCACCTCCCCCGAGGAGCTGTGGAACCTGGTCGCCGCCGGGGCGGACGGCATCACCCCGTTCCCCGACGACCGCGGCTGGCCCACCACCCTGCTCGATTCAAGCGCCTCGGTGGGCGGCTTCGTCCACGACGCCGACGAGTTCGACGCCGCCCTGTTCGGCATCAGCCCGCGCGAGGCCCTCGCCATGGACCCCCAGCAGCGCCTGCTGCTGGAAACCGCGTGGGAAACCCTCGAAACCGCAGGCATCGACCCCCGCTCCCTGAAGGGCCACAACGTCGGCGTGTTCGCCGGCGCCTCCCCCTCCGGCTACGGCACCGGAGTCACCGGCGCCGAGGGACACCTGCTCACCGGCACCGCCAGCAGCGTCATCTCCGGCCGCCTGGCCTACGTCTTCGGCCTCGAGGGCCCGGCCCTCACCGTCGACACCGCCTGCTCCTCCTCCCTGGTCGCCCTGCACCTGGCCGCCCAGGCCCTGCGAAGCGGCGAGTGCGACCTGGCCCTGGCCGGCGGCGTCACCGTCATGGTCACCCCGAGCGCGTTCGCCGAGTTCGACCGCCAGGACGGCCTGGCCGCCGACGGCCGCTGCAAGTCCTTCGCCGCCGCCGCCGACGGCACCGGCTGGGCCGAGGGCGTCGGCCTCCTCCTCGTCGAACGGCTGTCCGACGCCCGCCGCAACGGCCACCACATCCTCGCCGTCGTCCAGGGCAGCGCCGTCAACCAGGACGGCGCCTCCAACGGCCTCACCGCCCCCAACGGACCCTCCCAGCAGCGGGTCATCCGCCAGGCCCTGGCCAACGCCGACCTGACCGGCGCCGACGTCGATGTCGTCGAGGCGCACGGCACCGGCACCCGCCTCGGCGACCCCATCGAAGCAGGGGCCCTGCTCGCCACCTACGGCCAGGACCGCGGCGAGACCGGCGAGCCGCTCTGGCTGGGCTCCATCAAGTCCAACATCGGCCACACCCAGGCCGCCGCCGGTGTCGCCGGCATCATCAAAATGATCATGGCCATGCGGCACGGCGTGCTCCCGGCCACCCTGCACGTCGACGAGCCGTCCCCGCAGGTCGACTGGACCACCGGCGCGGTCGAACTGCTCACCGAACAGCGTCCGTGGCCCGAGTCGGACCGCCCGCGCCGTGCCGCCGTCTCCTCGTTCGGCATCAGCGGCACCAACGCCCACGTCATCCTCGAACAGCCTTCCGCCGCGGAGACCGTCAAGGTGACGGCGGTCCGTGCGACGCCACCCAGGCTCATTCCGTGGGCGGTGTCGGCGAAGTCCGAGTCCGCCCTGCGTGCCCAGATCGAACGCCTGCGGTCCTTTGCCTCGGAGCGCCCCACCCTGGATCCGGTGGACGTCGGCTGGTCGCTGGCCACCACTCGGGCTCCGCTGGAGCACCGCGCGGTGCTGGCGGGGGACACGACGCTCGCCGAGGGCGTGGCGGCCGAGGGCCGGACCGCGTTCCTGTTCACCGGCCAGGGCTCCCAGCGCGCCGGCATGGGCCTGGGGCTCTACGAGGCGTTCCCGGTCTACGCCGAGGCCTTCGACGCGGTGTGCGCGCGCCTCGACGTCCGGCTGGAGCGCCCGCTGCGCGAGGTCCTGACCGACGGCACCGACCTGGACCACACGATGTGGGCGCAGGCCGGCCTGTTCGCCCTCGAAGTCGCCCTGTTCCGGCTGGTCGAAGCGTGGGGCATCACCCCGGACGTGCTCCTGGGCCACTCGCTGGGCGAGATCAGCGCGGCGCATGTCGCGGGCATCCTGGACCTGGACGACGCGTGCGTGCTGGTCGCGGAACGCGGCCGGCTGATGCAGGCGCTGCCCGCGGGCGGCGGCATGCTGGCCGTCCAGGCGACCGAGGCGGAGGTCGCCGGCTCCGGTCTCGATGTCGCGGCCGTCAACGGCCCGAACTCCGTCGTCCTGTCGGGCGCGGTCGAGGCTGTCGAGCGGTATGCCGCGGAGTGCGCCGAGCGCGGCGTGCGGTGCACCGTCCTGTCGGTGTCGCACGCGTTCCACTCGGCGCTGATGGAGCCGATGCTGGACGAGTTCGCGGCCGTGCTGGAGGGTCTGAGCTTCCGCCCCGCGCGGATCCCGGTGGTCTCGAACCTGACGGGTGCGGTGGCCGAGCCGGGTGCCATGCAGCAGCCGGGGTACTGGCTGCACCAGGTCCGCCGGCCCGTCCGCTTCGCCGACGGCGTCACCGCCCTCGAGGCGATGGGCGTGACCCGCTATCTGGAGCTGGGCCCGGACGGTGTGCTGTCGGGCATGGCCCAGGACACCGCCACCGCCACCGCCAGCGGTGCCGTGTTCGTCCCCGTGCTGCGCAAGGACCGCGACGAGACCGACACCGCCCTGACCGCGATCAGCCGCCTGTGGGCCTGTGGCACCGCCATCGACTGGCGCGCGGTGTTCGCCGGCTGGGGCGGCCGGACGGTCGGCCTGCCCACCTACCCCTTCCAGCGCGAGCGCTACTGGCCGCAGCCGGGCGTACTCGGCGCGGACGCGGGCGCACTGGGCATCCAGGGCGCCGAGCACGCGCTGCTCGGCTCCGTGGTGGCCCTCGCCGACGCGGACGGCGTACTCCTCACCGGCCGCCTCTCCATGGATACTCAGCCCTGGCTGGCCGACCACGTGGTGTCGGGGCATGTGGTGGTGCCCGGCACCGCACTGGTGGAGATGGTGCTGCGCGCCGGCCAGGAGGTCGACTGCGGTCTGCTGCGGGAGCTGGTGCTGCGCGCCCCGCTGGTGCTGCCCGAGTCCGGTGGTGTGCAGGTCCAGATCCGGGTCGAGGGCCCGGATGCCTCGGGCGACCGGCCGGTGCATGTCCATGCCCGTGCCGAGGGCGTGGCCGAGTGGACGCTGCACGCGTCCGGTTCGCTGGCGGAGCAGGCCGCATCGGGGGCGGGCTTCGAGCTGAGTGTGTGGCCTCCGCGGGGTGCGCAGGCGGTGGACGTCGACGGCTTCTACGCGGCGCTGGCCGGTGCGGGCTTCGGCTACGGTCCGGCGTTCCAGGGCGTCCAGGCGGCCTGGCGGGACGCTTCCGGTGTCTACGCCGAGGTCACATTCGCGGATCCGGTGGACGGGTTCGGTATCCACCCCGCCCTCTTCGACGCGGCCCTGCACCCCTCCGGCTTGATCTCCGGCACCGAGACCGACACCGAAGCGAGTGGGCCGCGGTTGCCGTTCGCGTGGTCGGGGGTGGAGCTGTTCGCGGTCGGCGCGACCGCGCTGCGGGTGGCGATCCGTCCCGAGGGCGAGGGCTTCACCGTGCAGGCGGCGGACGGCACGGGTGCGCCGGTCGCTCTCGTGCGTGCGCTGGTGTCGCGGGCGGTGTCGGCGGAGCAGTTGTCGGCGGCCGGGCAGGCGGCGGACGACGCGCTGTTCGCGGTCGAGTGGGTCGCGCTCCCGCCCGGCGGTGCATCCGGTGATGCGGCGGAGGCTGCGGCGTGGACGGTGCTGCCGGCCGGTGACGGTCCGGTGGAGCAGGTCCTCGGTGAGGTGCTGCACGGTGTGCAGGAGTGGCTGGCGGACGAGAGCACGTTCGGCTCGCGTCTGGCGGTCGTGACCCGGGGCGCGATGCCCGCGGGTGCTGGCGTCGTCGTGGACCCGGTGGGTGCGGCGGTGTGGGGTCTGGTGCGCTCGGCGCAGTCGGAGCACCCGGACCGGATCGTGCTCGTCGACACCGACCCGGCATCTGAGGAACGGCTCGACCTGGCCCTCCTGGCCGGACTCGACGAGCCGCAGGTCGCCCTCCGTGACGGTGCGCTGCTGGCGCCCCGCCTGATGCGCGCCGGAGGCAGCGGACTGGTACTGCCCGACGGCACCTGGCGCCTTCTGCCCGGCACCGACGGCACGCTGGAGTCCCTCCACCTCGAGGCGGCCGGCTCGCTGCCTCTGGAGTCCGGCCAGGTGCGGGTCGAGATCCGTGCCGCGGGTGTGAACTTCCGGGACGTGCTCCTGGGCCTGGGCATGTATCCGGAACCCGGAACCATGGGCTCCGAGGCGGCCGGCGTGGTCGTGGAGACCGGTCCCGGTGTCGGCGACCTTGCCGTCGGGGACCGGGTCTTCGGCTTCTTCGACGGCGGATTCGCCACCGACGCCGTCACCGACCGCCGTCTGGTGGTCCGGGTGCCCGAGGGCTGGTCGTGGGCGCAGGCGGCAGCGGTGCCGCTGGTGTTCGCCACGGCCTGGTACGGACTGCGGGACCTGGCCCAGGTCAAGGCCGGTGAATCCGTGCTGATCCACGCGGCCGCCGGCGGTGTCGGCATGGCCGCCGTGCAACTGGCCCGTCACTGGGGCCTGGAGGTGTACGCCACCGCCAGTCCCGCCAAGTGGCCCACCGTCATTGCCGGCGGAGTCGACCCCTCACGCATCGCCTCCTCCCGCGACCTCGACTTCGAAGACCGGATCCGGACCGCGACCGGCGGCAGGGGTGTCGACGTCGTGCTGAACTCGCTTGCGGGCGAGTTCCTCGACGCCTCCCTCAGGCTGCTGGCCCCCGGCGGCCGGTTCGTCGAGATGGGCAAGACCGACATCCGGGCCGGCCTCGACGTCCCGTACTACCCGTTCGACCTGTCGGATGCGGGTCCCGAGGGGATGGGCCGCATCCTGGCCGAGGTCGTCGCCCTGTTCGAGGCGGGTGTGCTCGCACCGCTGCCGTTGACCGTGTGGGACGTGCGTGAAGCGGTCACCGCCTGGCGCCACATGGCCCAGGCCAAGCACACCGGCAAGAACGTCCTCTCCCTTCCCGTCCGCCCGAACCCCGACGGCACGGTGCTGATCACCGGCGGCACCGGAACCCTCGGCGGGCTCCTCGCCCGCCACCTGGTCACCGAGCACGGCACCCGCCACCTGCTCCTGCTGTCCCGCCAGGGCCCCGGCGCCCCCGGCGCGGCCGACCTCGTCGAGGAACTCGCCGAACTCGGCGCCCGCGCCCGCATCGTGGCCTGCGACGCGGCCGACCGTGATGCCCTCGCGGCGGTCCTCGACGCCATCCCCGCCGAGGTTCCGCTGACGGGTGTCGTTCATGCGGCGGGTGTCCTCGACGACGGCATCGTCACCGCGCTGACCCAGGAACGCCTGGACACCGTCCTGCGCGCCAAGGCCACCGCCGCGTCGAACCTGGACGAGCTGACCCGCGACACCGATCTCGCCATGTTCGTGCTCTACTCCTCGGCGTCGGCGACCTTCGGCACCCCGGGCCAGGCCAACTACGCGGCCGCCAACGCCTACCTCGACGCCCTCGCGATCCGCCGCCGCGCACACGGCCTGCCCGGTCTCTCGCTGGGCTGGGGCATGTGGGAACAAGCCAGCACCATGACCGGCGCACTCGCCCACACCGACCGGGCCCGCGCCACCACCGCAGGCACCACCCTGTCCACCGCACAAGGACTCGCCCTCTTCGACACCGCCCTCAACCGCCCCACAGCACACCTGATACCGATCAACCTGGACCTTGCTGCCGTGCGTGCGGCCGGTGAGGTGCCCGCGCTGCTGCGCGGCCTGGTGTCGGGCCGGGTGCGGCGTGCCGTCGCGCAGGAGTCCGTCGCCGGCCTGGCACTCGCCCAGCGGCTGCGGTCCGTCCCCGAGGCCCAGCGGCACCAGATGCTGCTGGAGCTGGTGCGCGGCAGCGCCGCGACGGTCCTGGGCCACGGTTCGACCGACGCGGTCGGTGAGCGTCAGGCGTTCAAGGACCTGGGCTTCGACTCGCTCACCGCCGTCGAACTGCGCAATCTGCTGACCTCGTCCACCGGACTTCGGCTGCCCGCGACGCTGGTGTTCGACTACCCCACGCCGATTGCTCTCACCGATCATCTGCTGTCGCAGTTCTTCGGGGCGTGGGAGACACAGCCGGACGTCACGCGGCCCGCGCTCACCACCGGGAACGACGAGCCGATCGCGATCGTGGGGATGGCCTGCCGCTATCCCGGCGGCGTGACCTCGCCGGAGCAGTTGTGGGAGCTGGTGGCCGGCGCAACCGACGGGATGTCGCCCTTCCCGGTCAATCGCGGCTGGCCGATGAGTGCGTCCGAGGCAGCCGGGGGTGTGGGCGGGTTCGTCCATGACGCGGACGAGTTCGACGCAGCGATGTTCGGGATCTCGCCGCGTGAGGCGCTGGCGATGGACCCGCAGCAGCGGCTGCTGCTGGAGGCGGCCTGGGAGACGCTCGAGTCGGCCGGAATCGCCCCTGCGCGGGTCCGGGGAACCTCGACCGGCGTGTTCGTCGGGTCTTCGTCCTCCACCTACGGGGTGGGCATGCAGATGCCGGAGGGGGCGGACGGCCACCTGCTGACCGGCAACGCGCCGAGCGTCATCTCGGGTCGTGTCGCCTACTCCTTCGGTCTCGAAGGGCCCGCGGTGACGGTGGACACGGCGTGCTCCTCGTCGCTGGTGGCTCTGCACTGGGCTGCTCAGGCGCTGCGCACCGGCGAGTGCGACATGGCGCTGGCCGGTGGCGTGACCGTGATGGCCACCCCGGGTATGTTCGCCGAGTTCGACCGGCAGGACGGCCTCGCGTCGGACGGTCGCTGCAAGGCGTTCTCCTCGGCGGCCGACGGTACGGGCTGGTCCGAGGGCGTGGGTCTGCTGCTCGTGGAGCGGCTGTCGGACGCCGTCCGCAACGGGCACCAGGTGCTGGCGGTCGTGCGGGGCAGCGCGATCAACCAGGACGGTGCGTCCAACGGCCTGTCGGCGCCGAACGGTCCCTCGCAGCAGAGGGTGATCCGTCAGGCGCTGGCGAATGCCCGGCTGACGGGTGCGGACGTGGATGTCGTCGAGGCGCACGGGACGGGCACCCGGCTGGGCGATCCGATCGAGGCGCAGGCGCTCCTGGCCACGTACGGCCAGGAGCGTGACGAGGCCGGCGAGTCGCTGTGGCTGGGCTCGGTGAAGTCCAACATCGGCCACGCCCAGGCGGCCGCGGGTGTCGCGGGTGTGATCAAGATGGTGATGGCGCTGCGGCACGGGATGCTGCCGGCGACGTTGCATGTGGACGAGCCGTCGGCGGAGGTGGACTGGTCGGCGGGTGCGGTGGAGCTGCTGACGGAGTCGCGTGCCTGGCCCGCGGTGGAGCGTCCGCGGCGTGCGGCGGTGTCCTCGTTCGGTATCAGCGGCACCAACGCCCATGTGGTCCTGGAGCAGGCGCCGGAGCAGCAGTCCGAGTCAGAGCCTGCTTCGGTTGCGCCTGTTTCGGGTGTGTCGGCGTGGGTGGTGTCGGCGAAGTCCGAGGCCGCGCTGCGGGCTCAGGTGGAGCGGCTGGGGTCGTTCGTCGAGGAGCGGCCGGAGCTGGACCCGGCGGATGTCGGCTGGTCGCTGGCGACGACCCGGGCCGCGCTGGAACACCGCGCGGTGGTCGTGGGCGAGAGCCGGGACGAACTGCTCGCCGCCCTGCCCACAGCCGCTGCGGTCGTCGGGACCGCCGGAGTCACGTCCGCCGTTGCGGGCTCCGGCGGCGGAGTGGTGTTCGTGTACCCGGGCCAGGGCTCCCAGTGGGTGGGCATGGCACGGGAGTTGTGGGAGACCTCGCCGGTCTTCCGGGAGCGGCTGGCCGAGTGCGAGACGGCGCTCGCCCCGTACGTCGACTGGTCACTGACCGACGTTCTGCTGCGAGAAGAGGACCTGGACCGGGTGGACGTGGTCCAGCCTGCGCTCTGGGCGGTGATGGTCGCCCTGACCGAGGTATGGAGGGCGGCAGGAGTCGTTCCGTCCGCGGTGGTGGGTCACTCGCAGGGTGAGATCGCCGCGGCGTGCGTGACGGGCCGGTTGTCGCTCGACGACGCCGCCCGTGCGGTGGCCCTGCGGGCGCGGGTGCTGGTGAGCGTGGCCGGCAAGGACGGCATGGTCTCCCTGGCCGCCGGGCGGGACACGGTGGAAGACCTGCTGTCGTCGGCCTGGGCGGACCGGCTGTCGGTGGCCGCGGTGAACGGCCCCTCCTCCACCGTCGTCTCCGGCGACGCCGAGGCCCTCGACGAGCTCATCGCCGTATGCGAACGGCGGGACATCCGCGCCCGGCGCGTGTCCGTGGACTACGCGTCCCACTCGCCGCGGATGAAGGAACTGCGGGAGCGGATCCTGACCGACCTGGCCGGGCTGACTCCGGTCGCCGGCACGATTCCGATGATCTCCACCCTGACCGGCGAGAGCGTCGACGGTGGACTGGACGCCCGGTACTGGTTCGACAACCTCTGCTCCACGGTCGAGTTCGAAGGCGCCGTCCGGTCCCTTCTCGGTCAGGGACAGCGGACGTTCATCGAGGTCAGCGCCCACCCGGTACTCACGGTGGGCATCGAGGAGACCATCGACGCGACCGGGGCCGACGCCGTGGTGCTGGGCACCCTGCGACGCGGTGAGGGTGGCATGCGCCGCCTGCTGACCAGCCTCGGCGAGGCGTGGAAGGCGGGTGTCGACGTCAACTGGCGGGCGGTGCTCACCGGCCGGCAGGTCGCTTTGCCGACCTACGCGTTCCAGCACGAGCGGTACTGGCTGGACGTCCCGTCGTTGCCCGCCCAGGCTGCGGGCGGGGTGGTGGACCCGGTCGAGTCGCGGTTCTGGGATGCCGTGGAGCGTGGTGACCTCGATGAACTCGCGGGCACGCTGCAGCTGTCGGAGGCCCCGCAGTTGCTGGGGTCGGTGGTTCCCGCGCTGGCGTCGTGGCGCCGGGAGCGGCGGCAGCGGTCCGTGATCGACACCTGGCGCTACCAGGTGGTGTGGAAGCCTCTCGAAACGGCCTCTGCCGCACTGCTGTCGGGCACCTGGCTGGTGGTGGGCGACAGTGCTGCGGAGGTGGCCGGGGCGTTGACCGGGGCGGGTGCCGTCGTGGCGGGCCTGTCGGTGGACGGGGTCGTGGACCGTGCGGGCCTGGCCGCGGCGGTCGCCGCCGTGCCGGATGTGTGCGGTGTGGTGCTGGCGGCCGGCGCGGGGACGGCCGACCGCACCGCCGCTGGGGTGGCGGATGAACTCACCCGGGTGACGGTGCTGTTGCAGGCGCTGGGTGATGCCGGGGTGGACGCGCCGTTGTGGGTGCTCACGCGGGGTGCAATCGCCGTGGGTGCGTCGGACCGGGTGCTGGATCCGGTGCAGGCCGCGGTGTGGGGTCTGGGCCGGGTCGCGGCGCTGGAGTTCCCGCAGCGCTGGGGCGGCCTGATCGACCTGCCCGAGACCCTGGACACTCGTGCGTCCGGCCGCCTCGCGGCCGTCCTGGCCACCGGTGACGGTGAGGACCAGACCGCCGTGCGTGGCTCCGGTGTCTACGGCCGGCGCCTGGTCCGGGCAGCGGCGACAGTTGTGCCGGAGGGTCACTGGGACCCGTCGGGCACGGTGCTGGTCACCGGTGGTACCGGGGCGCTGGGCGCCGAGGTGGCACGCTGGCTGGCGGGCCGGGGTGTGCCGCATCTGCTGCTGACCAGCCGCCGCGGGACCGCCCCGGACGGCCTGGTCGAGGAACTCGCCGCACTGGGTGCCCGGGTGACCGTGGCCGCGTGCGATGTCGCCGACCGGGATGGGCTGGCCGAGGTCATCGCCGGTGTTCCGGCAGATGTTCCGCTCACCGGTGTGGTGCATGCGGCCGGTGTCGGGGACGCGCAGCTGCTGGAGGCCGCCGACCGGGACACCACGGCGGCGGTGATCGGCGCGAAGATCGACGGGGTCGCCCACCTGGAGGCCCTGACCACCCATCTTCCGCTCGACCTGTTCGTCGTCTTCTCCTCCGGCGCCGCGGTGTGGGGCGGTGCGGGTCAGGGCGCCTACGCCGCGGCGAACGCGTTCCTCGACGCCTGGGCCGCCGGGCGCCGTGACCGCGGCCTGCCCGCCACGTCCGTGGCCTGGGGCCCCTGGGACGGGGCCGGCATGGCCGTCCAGGGCGAGACCCAGCAGCTCCTGCGCCGACGCGGCATGGCCCCGATGAACCCCGAACTCGCCGTGCGCACCCTCGCGGCAGCCGTCGACGCCGGCGAGTCGGGACTGACCGTCGCCGACATCGACTGGCCCGCGTTCACGGCCTCGTTCACCGCCATCCGCCCCAGCCGGCTCCTCGCCGACCTGCCCGAAGCCACCACCCCGGACACACCGACATCGGCCGACGACGACACCGCGAGCCTGCGACGACAAGTCGAAGAAGCCCCGGCCGCGCAGCGCCGGCAGGTGGTGCTGGACGTCGTGCGCACCCACGCCGCGGCCGTCCTCGGGCACGCGGACGGGGAGTCCGTGGAAGCCGGCCGGGCCTTCCGCGACCTCGGCTTCGACTCCCTGATGGCGGTCGAGGTCCGCAACCGTCTCCAGTCGGTCACCGGACTCAGGCTGCCCGCCACCCTCGTCTTCGACCACCCCACCCCCCTGGTCCTGACCGACTTCCTCCTCACCGAACTCTCCGACACCGAAGCGGGGACGCCGTCGCAGGCCCGGGCGGTGGCGGTGGCCGTGGACGAGCCGGTCGCCATCGTCGGCATGGCCTGCCGCTTCCCCGGCTCGGTGACCTCGGCCCAGTCCCTGTGGGACCTGGTCGCCGACGCGGGCGACGCGGTGGGGCCGTTCCCCACCGACCGTGGCTGGCCCGCGGGCATCGCCGGCCGGGGCGCGTTCCTCGACCACGCCGACGCGTTCGACGCCGACCTGTTCGGCATCAGCCCCCGCGAAGCCCTCGCCATGGACCCCCAGCAACGCCTGCTGCTGGAAACCACGTGGGAGGCCTTCGAAGCGGCGGGAGTTGATCCCCGCTCGCTCGCAGGCACCGCCACCGGCGTGTTCGTCGGCGGCACCACCTCCGGCTACGGCACCGGCACCCAGATCCCGCAGGGCGCGGAAGGCCATCTGCTCACCGGCAACGCCACCAGCGTCATGTCCGGCCGCGTCTCCTACGCCTTCGGCCTCGAAGGCCCCGCCGTCACCGTCGACACCGCCTGCTCCTCCTCCCTGGTGGCCCTGCACCTGGCGGCGCAGGCCCTGCGGACCGGCGAGTGCGACCTGGCCCTGGCCGGCGGCGTGACCGTCATGGCCGACGCAAGTGTGTTCGGCGAGTTCGACCGCCAGGGCGGGCTGGCCTCCGACGGCCGCTGCAAAGCCTTCGCCGATTCCTCCGACGGCATGGGCTGGGGCGAGGGCGTCGGCCTGCTGCTGGTGGAGCGGCTCTCGGACGCCCAGCGCAAGGGGCACAAGATCCTCGCGGTGGTGCGGGGCAGCGCCGTCAACCAGGACGGCGCGTCCAACGGCCTGTCGGCGCCGAACGGGCCCGCGCAGCAGCGGGTCATCAGCCAGGCGCTGGCCAACGCCGACCTGACCGGTGCGGACATCGACGTGGTCGAGGCCCACGGCACCGGCACCCGCCTCGGCGACCCGATCGAGGCCCAGGCACTGCTGGCGACCTACGGCCAGGACCGCGCCGGCAGGGAGCCGTTGTGGATCGGCTCGGTCAAGTCGAACATCGCCCACACCCAGGCCGCCGCCGGCGTCGCCGGCGTCATCAAGATGGTCATGGCCCTGCGGCACGGCCTGCTGCCCGCCACCCTCCACATCGACGAACCCACCACCCAGGTCGACTGGACCGCCGGTGCGGTGGAGCTGCTCACCGAGCAGCGCGCGTGGCCTGCGGTGGACCGTCCGCGCCGCGCCGCCGTCTCCTCGTTCGGCATCAGCGGCACCAACGCCCACATCATCCTCGAACAGGCACCCGCGCCCGAGCCGGTCTCGGATGTGACGAAGCAGCAGACGCCCAGCCTGGTGCCGTGGCTCGTCTCGGCCAAGTCCGACACCGCCCTGCGCGCACAGATCGCAAGCCTGCGAGCCTTCGTCGCCGACCAGCCCGAACTGGACCCGGTCGACGTGGCCTGGTCGCTGGCCACCAGCCGGGCAGCGTTGGAACACCGCACCGTCCTGGCCGCCGATGGGGACGTGCTCGCCACAGGCACCACGGGCGAAGGCAAGACGGCGTTCCTGTTCACCGGCCAGGGCTCCCAGCGCGCCGGCATGGGCCTGGGGCTCTACCAGGCGTTCCCGGTCTACGCCGAGGCCTTCGACGCCGTCTGCGCCCGGCTCGACGTCCGGCTGGAGCGCCCGCTGCGCGAGGTCCTGACCGACGGCACCGACCTCGACCACACGATGTGGGCACAGGCCGGACTGTTCGCCCTCGAAGTCGCCCTCTACCGCCTGATCGAAGCGTGGGGCATCACCCCCGACGTGCTCCTCGGCCACTCCCTCGGGGAGATCAGCGCCGCGCACGTCGCGGGCATCCTCGACCTCGACGACGCGTGCGTGCTGGTGGCCGAGCGCGGCCGCCTCATGCAGGCGCTGCCCGCGGGCGGCGGCATGCTCGCCGTCCAGGCCACCGAGGCCGACGTCGCCGACTCCGGCCTCGACATCGCCGCCGTCAACGGCCCCAACTCCGTCGTCCTCTCCGGCACCACCGAAGCCATCGCACACTACGCCGCCCAGTGCGCCGAGCGCGGCTGGAAGTCCACCGTCCTGTCGGTGTCGCACGCCTTCCACTCGGCCCTGATGGAACCGATGCTGGACGAGTTCACGGCCGTCCTGGAGGGGCTGACCTTCCACCCCGCACATACCCCGGTCGTCTCGAACCTCACCGGAGCCGTGGCCGAACCCGGTGCCATGCAGCAGCCCACGTACTGGCTGCACCAGGTGCGCCGGCCGGTCCGCTTCGCCGACGGCGTCACCACCCTCCAGACCATGGGCGTGACCCGCTACCTCGAACTCGGCCCCGACGGTGTCCTGTCGGGCATGGCCCAGGACACCGCCACCGCCACCGGTGCCGTGTTCGTCCCCGTTCTGCGCAAGGACCGCGACGACACAGACACCACCCTCACCGCGATCAGCCGCCTGTGGACGACCGGCACCGACATCGACTGGACGGCGATGTTCGCCGGCTGGGGCGGCCGGACGGTCGACCTGCCCACCTACCCCTTCCAGCGGGAGCGGTACTGGCCCGAGCCCGTCGCCGCACCCACCGGCGGTGAGCTGGTCGATGCCGCGTTCTGGGACGCGGTGGAACGCGAGGACCTGTCCGAGCTGGCGGGTCTGGAGTCGGCCCTGCCGGCACTGGCGGAGTGGCGGCGGCGCCACCGGGAGCGTTCGACGCTCGACTCGTGGCGCTACCGGGTCACGTGGAAGCCGCTGGCCGATCCGGTTCCGCCGACGCTGTCCGGCACCTGGGCGATCATCGGTTCCGAGGACTCCGACGTGTCCGCGGCGCTCTCCGCCGCGGGCGCGACCGTGGTCGGTGTGGAAGCCGAAGAGGTGTCGCTGCCGGCTGACGTGGCCGGGGTGGTACTGCTCGCGGACGACGTCGTGGGTGCGCTGTCCGTGGTGCAGGCACTGGCCGGGGTGGATGCGCCCTTGTGGGTGCTGACCCGGGGCGCGGTGTCCGTGGGCCGCTCGGACCGTCTGGTGAGCCCCGGCCTTGCCGCGGTGTGGGGCATGGGCCGGGTCGCGGCGCTGGAGCTGCCGCACCGTTGGGGCGGTCTCGTCGACCTGCCCGAGGTCCTGGACGCGCGGGCGGGTGCCCGCCTCGCCGGCGTCCTGGCCGGTGGCGGCGAGGACCAGATCGCGATCCGCGGGTCCGGTACGTACGGCCGCCGCCTGGCGCGTGCGCTGCCGGCAGGCGTGGTCGGCGAGGGCTGGCAGCCGTCGGGGACCGTGCTGGTCACCGGTGGCACCGGTGGTCTGGGCGCCGAGGTCGCCCGCTGGCTGGCGGGCCGGGGTGTGCCGCATCTGCTGCTGACCAGCCGCCGCGGCATCGCCCCCGACGGCCTGACCGAGGAACTCGCCCGGCTCGGCACCCGGGTCACCGTCGCCGCCTGCGACGTCACCGACCGCGACGCCCTCGCCGCGGTGATCGCTGATGTCCCCACCGATATGCCGCTGACAGGCGTCGTCCACGCGGCCGGCGTCGGGGACACGGGAGGGCTGGAGCAGACCACCGCCGCGGCGTTCGCGGACGTGGTGCGGGCGAAGGCCGAAGGCACGGTCCTGCTGGACGAGCTGACCGCGGATCTGCCGCTCGACCTCTTCGTCGTCTTCTCGTCGATCGCCGCGACCTGGGGCAGTGGTGGCCAGGCCGCCTACGCGGCGGGCAACGCCTTCCTCGACGCCTGGGTCCAGCACCGCCATGACCGCGGACTCCCCGGCACATCCGTGGCCTGGGGCCCCTGGGCCGGAGCCGGCATGGCGGTCCAGGGCGAGGCGGAGCAGGCACTGCGCCGACGCGGCTTGCTGCCGATGGATCCGGGCCTGGCGATTCAGGCCCTGGCCACGGCGGTGGACGGCCGTGAGTCGTGTGTGACGGTCGCCGATGTGGACTGGCCGCGGTTCGCCCCGGCGTTCACCTCGCTGCGGGCCAGCGCGCTGCTGGCGGATCTTCCGGAGGCGGCAGGCGCTCCGGATCCGGTGCGCTCCGGGGAGTCCGGATCGCCGTGGGCCCGGCGATTCACGGGGGCCGCGGTGGAGCACCGTCGCCGGATGGTGCTGGATCTGGTGCGGGCGCAGGCCGCTCAGGTGCTGGGTCATGCGGGTGAGGAGGCGGTGGACGCGGGCCGGGCGTTCCGCGATCTGGGCTTCGACTCGCTGATGGCGGTCGAACTGCGGAACCTGCTGGCCGAGCACACCGGGCTGTCGCTGCCGGCGACGCTGGTGTTCGACTATCCGAGTCCGACGGTTCTGGGTGATCACCTCCTGGCGCAGCTCGTCGGGGACGAGGAGCCGGATTCCGCACTGCCGGCGCGTTCCGCGGGTTCTGCGCCGGACGAGCCGCTCGCGATCGTGGGCATGGCGTGCCGGTATCCGGGCGGAGTGAACTCTCCGGAGCAGTTGTGGGATCTGGTCGAGTCCGCGGCCGACGGCATCACTCCGTTCCCGGCCGACCGTGGCTGGCCCGTGGACGGCCTGGACGGTGTGGCCGGGCTGGGCGGGTTCGTCCATGACGCGGACGAGTTCGACGCCGCGTTGTTCGGGATCTCGCCGCGTGAGGCGCTGGCGATGGACCCGCAGCAGCGGCTGCTGCTGGAGGCGGCCTGGGAGACGTTCGAGTCGGCCGGTGTCAACCCCCGCTCGTTGAAGGGCCGCAGCGTCGGAGTGTTCGCGGGAGCCTCGTCGTCGGGGTACGGCAACAGCGGTGTCGCGGGGTCCGAGGGGCATCTGCTCTCGGGCACGGCGAACAGTGTGATCTCCGGCCGGGTGGCGTACGCGTTCGGCCTGGAGGGCCCGGCGCTGACGGTGGACACGGCGTGTTCGTCGTCGCTGGTGGCTCTGCATCTGGCCGCGCAGGCGCTGCGGTCGGGCGAGTGCGGTCTGGCTCTTGCCGGTGGTGTGACGGTGATGGTGAGCCCCGCGGCGTTCGCCGAGTTCGACCGGCAGGACGGTCTGGCCTCCGACGGCCGCTGCAAGTCCTTCGCGGGAGCGGCGGACGGCACCGGCTGGGCCGAGGGTGTGGGTCTGCTGCTCGTGGAGCGGCTGTCCGATGCCGAGCGCAACGGGCACAAGATCCTCGCCGTGGTGCGCGGCAGCGCCGTCAACCAGGACGGCGCCTCCAACGGCCTCACCGCCCCCAACGGACCCTCCCAGCAGCGCGTGATCCGCCAGGCCCTCGCCAACGCCCGGCTCACCGGCGCCGACGTCGACGTGGTCGAGGCGCACGGCACCGGCACCCGCCTCGGCGACCCCATCGAAGCAGGGGCCCTGCTCGCCACCTACGGCCAGGAGCGCGGCGAGGCCGGCGAGCCGCTGTGGCTGGGCTCGATCAAGTCCAACATCGGTCACACGCAGGCCGCCGCCGGTGTCGCCGGCATCATCAAGATGATCATGGCGATGCGGCACGGCGTGCTCCCGGCCACACTGCACGTCGACGAGCCGTCCCCGCAGGTGGACTGGTCGACGGGCGCGGTGGAGCTGCTGACCGAGGCGCGTCCCTGGCCCGATTCGGATCGTCCGCGCCGCGCGGCGGTGTCCTCGTTCGGCATCAGTGGCACCAACGCGCACGTCGTCCTGGAGCAGGCGCCGGACCCGGAGCCGGCCCGCGGGGCCGGTGCCGGGGCCGCTCGCGGAACGGGGCCGGTGCCGTGGCCGGTGTCGGCGAAGTCCGAGACCGCGCTGCGGACGCAGGTGGAACGGCTGACCTCGTTCGCCGCGGAGCGGCCGGAGCTGGACCCGGTGGACGTCGGCTGGTCGCTGGCGACCACCCGGGCCGCGCTGGAACACCGCGTGGTCCTGTCCGACGGGGACGTGCTCGCGGCCGGGGTCGCCGGCGACGGCCGGCTGGCGTTCCTGTTCACCGGCCAGGGCTCCCAGCGTGCCGGTATGGGCCTGGGGCTGTACGAGGCGTTCCCCGTCTTCGCGGAAGCGTTCGACGCGGTGTGCGCACGGCTCGATGTCCGGCTGGAGCGCCCGCTCCGAGAGGTTCTGACCGACGGCGCCGACCTCGACCGCACGATGTGGGCGCAGGCCGGACTCTTCGCCCTCGAAGTCGCCCTGTTCCGCCTCGTCGAAGCGTGGGGCGTGACCCCGGACGTGCTCCTCGGTCACTCGCTGGGCGAGATCAGCGCCGCGCACGTCGCGGGCATCCTCGACCTGGACGACGCCTGCACGCTGGTCGCGGAACGCGGCAGGCTGATGCAGGCGCTGCCCGCGGGCGGCGGCATGCTCGCCGTCCAGGCCACCGAAGCCGAGGTCGCCGACTCCGGCCTGGACGTCGCCGCCGTCAACGGCCCCAACTCCGTCGTCCTGTCCGGCGACTCGGACGCGATCGAGCGGTATGCCGCCGCATGCGCCGAGCGCGGCGTGCGGTGCACCGTCCTGTCGGTGTCGCACGCCTTCCACTCGGCCCTGATGGAGCCGATGCTGGACGAGTTCGCGACCGTCCTGGCCGGCCTCACGTTCCACCCGGCCCGGATCCCGCTCGTCTCCAACCTCACCGGCGCCGTGGCCGAGCCGGGTGCCATGCAGCAGCCGGGGTACTGGCTGAGCCAGGTGCGCCAGCCGGTGCGTTTCGCCGACGGCGTCACGGCCCTCGAAGCGATGGGCGTCACCCGCTACCTCGAACTCGGCCCGGACGGCGTCCTGTCGGGCATGGCCCAGGAATCGGTCAGCGAAGCCCAGTTCGTCCCCGTCCTGCGCAAGGACCGCGACGAGACCGACACCACGCTCACCGCGATCAGCCGCCTGTGGACCTCCGGCACCGATATCGACTGGGCGGCCGTGCTCGACGGCCGGCACGGTCAGGTGGTCGACCTGCCCACCTACGCCTTCCAGCGGCAGCGCTTCTGGCCGCAGTCGACGCCGGGCGGAGTCGGCTCTGCCGGCACCGGGCACGCGCTGCTGGGTGCGGCGGTGTCCCTGGCCGGCGGGGACGGCATGGTGCACCACGGTGTTCTGTCCGTCGACGCGCAGCCCTGGCTCGCCGACCACGTGGTGCTGGGCAGGATCGTGGTCCCCGGCACCGCGCTGCTGGAGATGGCGCTGCACGCCGGGCACGAGGCCGGCTGCGGAGTGGTCAGGGAACTGGTCCTCCAGGCACCGCTGGTCCTGCCTGCGGCGGGAGGCGTCCAGGTCCAGGTCCGGGTCGACGATCCGGACGCGACGGGTGAGCGTCCGGTGCAGGTGTACGCCCGTGCCGAGGACACGGACGGCTGGACTCTGCACGCCACCGGCGTCCTGAGTGCCGAGGGACCGGGGACGCCGCCCGGATTCGGTCATGAAGTGTGGCCGCCGCTGCATGCCACCGCGGTGGACCTGGCCGGGTTCTACGAGGCCCTGGTCGCAGCGGGCTTCGGGTACGGCCCGGTGTTCCAGGGCGTGCAGGCGGTGTGGCGCGACGAGTCGGGTGTCTACGCCGACGTGGTGCTGCCGGACACGGGCACGAACGCAACGTCCGCCGAGGGACTGGGAATCCACCCCGCGCTGCTCGATGCGGCGTTGCACCCGTGGGGCCTGCTCCCCGGTGACGCCGACGCCTCCGGGCCGCGGCTGCCGTTCGCCTGGTCGGGTGTGGAGCTGTTCGCGGTCGGGGCGACCACCCTGCGGGTGGCGATCCGTCCCGAGGGCGACGGCATCACCGTGCAGGCGGCCGACGGAGCCGGTCAGCCGGTGGTACGGGTGCGTTCCCTGATGGCGCGCGCGGTCTCGCCCGAGCAGTTGCCTGCCACCGCGCCCGGTGGCGATCCGTTGTTCGCCGTCGACTGGGTCCCTGCCCCGTCCGCGACCACCGCTGCCGCGGAGGAAGCGACGGATGCCTCGATGTGGACGACGCTGACGGCCAGTCGGACCGGGCCGGTGGGCGACGTGGTCGGCGACGTACTGCGCCGGATCCAGGAGTGGCTGGACGACGCCGATTCCGCGGATTCGCGACTGGCCGTCGTGACCCGTGGCGCGGTTCCGGCCCACTCCGGTGCGGGCTTGGACCCGGTGGGTGCGGCGGTGTGGGGTCTGGTGCGCTCGGCGCAGTCGGAGCACCCGGACCGGATCGTGCTCGTCGACACCGACCCGGCATCCGGCGATCCGTTCGATCCGGCCCTGCTCGCCGGGGTGGACGAGCCGCAGGTAGCGGTCCGCGACGGAGCACTGCTGGTGCCCCGCCTCGCCCGTACCGCCGCCGGCTCGACCACGGTGCCGCTGGACGGTGACGGCACCGTGCTGATCACCGGTGGCACCGGAACCCTCGGCGGGCTCCTCGCCCGTCACCTGGTCACCGAGCACGGCACCCGCCACCTGCTCCTGCTGTCCCGCCAGGGCCCCGGCGCCCCCGGCGCGGCCGACCTCGTCGAGGAACTGGCCGAACTCGGCGCCCGCGCCCGCATCGTGGCCTGCGACGCGGCCGACCGTGATGCCCTCGCCACCGTCCTCGACGCCATCCCCGCCGAGACCCCGCTCACCGGCGTCGTCCACGCCGCGGGTGTCCTCGACGACGGCATCGTCACCGCGCTGACCCAGGAGCGTCTGGACACCGTCCTGCGCGCCAAGGCCACCGCCGCGTCGAACCTGGACGAGCTGACCCGCGGCAGCGATCTCGCCATGTTCGTGCTCTACTCCTCGGCGTCGGCGACCTTCGGGACTCCGGGCCAGGCCAACTACTCGGCCGCCAACGCCTACCTCGACGCCCTCGCGATCCGCCGCCGTGCGCAGGGACTGCCCGGTCTGTCCCTGGCCTGGGGCCTGTGGCAGCAGGCGAGTGGGATGACCGGTCATCTCCAGGACCGGACCGGGCGTCTCGGCCCCGGTCTGACCGACGAGCAGGGCCTGGCCCTCTTCGACGCCGCTCTGGGCGCGGACCGCGCCGACATCGTGGCGATGCTGCTCGACACCGTCGCCCTCCGTTCCTGGAACGGCGCCACCCCGGTGCCCGCGCTGCTGCGCGGCCTCGTCCCGGCCGCCGTCGTCCGCAGGGCAGGCCAGGCCCGGGCCGCGGTCGGCGAGTCGCCGTTGCTGCGGCAGCTTGCGGGGCTGTCGTCGGCCGAGCGGCGCAGGCTGCTCCAGGACATGGTGCTCACGGAGGTGGCCCAGGTCCTCGGGCACGCCTCCGCGGACGCCGTCGGGGAACGCCAGGCCTTCAAGGACCTGGGCTTCGACTCGCTCACCGCGGTGGAGCTCCGCAACCGGCTCAACGCCGCCACCGGACTCCGGCTGCCCGCGACACTGGTCTTCGACTACCCGAGTGTCCACGTCCTCGCGGATCACCTGGCCGGTCTTCTGTCGGGATCCGACGTACCGGCCGCCGTGGCGCCCACACGGCCGGTGGCTGCGGACGAACCGATCGCGATCGTCGGCATGTCGTGCCGGCTGCCGGGCGGTGTGCTGTCCCCCGAGGGGCTGTGGGATCTGGTCACGGCAGGACGGGACGGGGTGACCGACTTCCCCGACGACCGCGGCTGGGACGTGACCTGGAGCGGGGTCTCCGGATCCGGTGGCTTCCTCGCCGGTGCCGGTGACTTCGACGCGGGCCTCTTCGGCATCTCGCCGCGTGAGGCGCTGGCCATGGACCCGCAGCAGCGCCTGCTGCTGGAAGGGGTCTGGGAGGCGTTCGAGTCCGCGGGGCTGGACCCGATGTCGCTGCGCGGATCGTCGACCGGCGTGTACGCCGGAATCATGTACCACGACTACGCCCAGAGCCTGGGCGTCGTCCCGGAGGGTGTGGAAGCCTTCCTGGGCACCGGCACCGCGGGAAGCGTGCTGTCGGGCCGGGTGGCCTACACCTTCGGGCTCGAGGGCCCGGCCGTCACCGTCGACACGGCGTGTTCGTCCTCGCTGGTCGCGCTGCACCTGGCTTCGCAGGCGCTGCGGTCGGGTGAGTGCGGGCTGGCGGTGGCCGGCGGTGTGACCGTGCTGTCCACGCCCGCCGTGTTCGTCGACTTCGCCCGGCAGGGCGGACTGTCCTTCGACGGCCGGTGCAAGTCCTTCGCCGCCGCGGCCGACGGCACGGGCTGGTCCGAGGGCACGGCGGTCCTGGTGCTGGAGCGGCTGTCCGACGCACAGCGCAACGGCCACCAGGTGCTGGCGGTGGTGCGCGGCAGTGCGGTGAACCAGGACGGCGCGTCGAACGGTCTGACCGCGCCGAACGGTCCCTCGCAGCAGCGGGTGATCCGCCAGGCGCTCGCCAACGCCCGGGTGGCGGCGGCGGATGTCGATGTCGTCGAGGCCCACGGGACGGGCACCCGCCTGGGTGACCCGATCGAGGCAGGGGCCCTGCTGGCCACGTACGGCCAGGAGCGCGGCGAGAGCGACGAGCCGCTGTGGCTGGGGTCGGTGAAGTCGAACATCGGGCACACCCAGGCGGCCGCCGGTGCGGCGGGTGTGATCAAGATGGTCATGGCGCTGCGGCACGGTCTGATGCCGGCCACGCTCCATGTCGACGAGCCGTCCCCGCAGGTGGACTGGTCGGCCGGTGCGGTGGAGCTGCTGACAGAGGCGCGTCCCTGGCCCGAGTCGGACCGCCCGCGCCGCGCGGCGGTGTCCTCGTTCGGCATCAGCGGCACCAACGCCCACGTCATCCTGGAGGCGCCGCCCGCCGCACCGGCCGTCGAGGCGGCCCCGGTACCGACGCGTCCCGGGCTCCCTGCTCCGGTGCCGTGGCCGGTGTCGGCGAAGTCGGCGCATGCCTTGCTGCCCCAGATCGAACGCCTGCGGTCCTTCGTGGCCGGGCGTCCCGCGTTGGACCCGGTGGACGTCGGGTGGTCGCTGGCGACGACCCGGGCCGCGCTGGAGCACCGCGCGGTGCTGGCCGGGGACACGACGCTCGCCACGGGTGTCGCGGGCGACGGCAAGACCGCGTTCCTGTTCACCGGCCAGGGCTCGCAGCGTGCGGGCATGGGGCTGGGGCTGTACGAGGCGTTCCCGGTGTTCGCCGAAGCCTTCGACGCGGTGTGCGCGCGCCTCGATGCCCGGCTGGAGCGCCCGCTGCGCGACGTCCTCGCCGACGGCACCGACCTTGAACAGACGGCGTGGGCGCAGGCCGGCCTCTTCGCCCTCGAAGTCGCCCTGTTCCGTCTGGTGGAGTCGTGGGGCGTGACCCCGGACGCGCTCCTCGGCCACTCGCTGGGTGAGATCAGTGCGGCGCATGTCGCGGGCATCCTGGACCTGGACGACGCCTGCACCCTGGTGGCGGAGCGGGGCCGGCTGATGCAGGCGCTGCCCGCGGGCGGCGGCATGCTGGCCGTCCAGGCGACCGAGGCGGAGGTCGCCGGCTCCGGTCTCGATGTCGCGGCCGTCAACGGCCCGAACTCCGTCGTCCTGTCGGGCGCGGTCGAGGCTGTCGAGCGGTATGCCGCGGAGTGCGCCGAGCGCGGCGTGCGGTGCACCGTCCTGTCGGTGTCGCACGCGTTCCACTCGGCGCTGATGGAGCCGATGCTGGACGAGTTCGCGGCGGTGCTGGAGGGTCTGAGCTTCCGCCCCGCGCGGATCCCGGTGGTCTCGAACCTGACGGGTGCGGTGGCCGAGCCGGGTGCCATGCAGCAGCCGGGGTACTGGCTGAGCCAGGTCCGGCAGGCGGTCCGCTTCGCCGACGGCGTCACCGCCCTCGAGGCGATGGGCGTGACCCGCTATCTGGAGCTCGGCCCCGACGGTGTGCTGTCGGGCATGGCCCAGGAGACCGTCACCGACGCCGAGTTCGTCCCTGTCCTGCGCAAGGACCGGGACGAGACGGACACCGCGCTGACCGCGGCCGGTCGCCTGTGGGCGACCGGGGCCGAGGTCGACTGGACGACGCTGTTCGCCGCCTGGGGTGGCCAGGTGATCGATCTGCCCACCTACGCGTTCCAGCACGAGCGGTACTGGCCGCAGCCGAAGACGGCCCCCGGCGATCTGGGCGCCGTCGGTCTGGCGGGCGCCGGACACTCGCTGCTGGGTGCGGCGGTGTCGCTGGCAGAGGGCGACGGGATGGTGCTGACCGGCCGGCTGGCGGTCGGTTCGCAGCCGTGGCTGGCCGACCACGCCGTGCTGGACCGGGTCGTGGTTCCCGGGGCCGCGCTCGTCGAGATGGTGCTGCGGGCGGGCCGGGAGGTGGGCTGTGGACTGATCCGCGAGCTGGTCCTTCAGGCACCGCTGGTCCTCCCGGCCACGGGCGGCGTCCAGGTCCAGGTCCGGGTCATGGCCCCGGACGCGCCGGACGTGTCCGACGAGCGGTCCGTACAGGTGCACGCGCGCCCCGACGGCACGGAGACGTGGACCCTGCACGCCTCCGGTGTGGTCGCCGCATCGGGTGCCGAGGCGCCGGGGTTCGATCTGGCGGTCTGGCCGCCGAAGGACGCGACATCTGTCGAGGCCGAGGGCTTCTACGACGTCCTGGCCGGCGCGGGCTTCGGGTACGGCCCGGTGTTCCAGGGCGTGCAGGCGGTGTGGCGCGACGAGTCGGCGGTCTACGCCGAGGTGGTGCTGCCGGAGCAGGCCGTGAGCCAGGTCGACGGGTTCGGCATCCATCCGGCGCTGCTCGACGCGGCGTTGCATGCCTCCGGTCTCGTCGCGGGCGACACCGAGGCCTCCGGGCCGCGGTTGCCGTTCGCCTGGTCGGGTGTGGAGTTGTTCGCGGTCGGGGCGACGGCTCTCCGGGTGGCGATCGTCCCCGCGGGTGACGGAGTGTGCGTCAAGGCGGCCGACGGCACGGGTGCCCCCGTGGCGATCGTCCGTTCCCTGGTCTCCCGTGAGCAGTTGCCGGTCGCCGCCGCCCGCGGCGACGCCCTCTTCGCGGTCGACTGGGTGCCCGCGTCACCGGCCGCGGTGACGGATGGGGCTGCCGAGGACGGGGCGGACGGCTCCGCGTGGACGGTGTTCTCCGTGGGAGACGGGCCGGTGGAAGCTGTCACCGGTGACGCGATGCGCCGTATCCAGGAGTGGCTGAGCGAGGAACACCCCGAGCACGCACACCTCGCCGTGGTGACGCGGGGTGCCGTGCCCGCGGGTGCTGGCCGTGCCGTGGACCCGGTGGGTGCGGCGGTGTGGGGTCTGGTGCGCTCGGCGCAGTCGGAGCACCCGGACCGGATCGTGCTCGTCGACACCGACCCGGCATCCGGCGATCCGTTCGATCCGGCCCTGCTCGCCGGGGTGGACGAGCCGCAGGTAGCGGTCCGCGACGGAGCACTGCTGGTGCCCCGCCTCGCCCGTACCGCCGCCGGCTCGACCACGGTGCCGCTGGACGGTGACGGCACCGTGCTGATCACCGGTGGCACCGGAACCCTCGGCGGGCTCCTCGCCCGTCACCTGGTCACCGAGCACGGCACCCGCCACCTGCTCCTGCTGTCCCGCCAGGGCCCCGGCGCCCCCGGCGCGGCCGACCTCGTCGAGGAACTGGCCGAACTCGGCGCCCGCGCCCGCATCGTGGCCTGCGACGCGGCCGACCGTGATGCCCTCGCCACCGTCCTCGACGCCATCCCCGCCGAGACCCCGCTCACCGGCGTCGTCCACGCCGCGGGTGTCCTCGACGACGGCATCGTCACCGCGCTGACCCAGGAGCGTCTGGACACCGTCCTGCGCGCCAAGGCCACCGCCGCGTCGAACCTGGACGAGCTGACCCGCGGCAGCGATCTCGCCATGTTCGTGCTCTACTCCTCGGCGTCGGCGACCTTCGGGACTCCGGGCCAGGCCAACTACTCGGCCGCCAACGCCTACCTCGACGCCCTCGCGATCCGCCGCCGTGCGCAGGGACTGCCCGGTCTGTCCCTGGCCTGGGGCCTGTGGCAGCAGGCGAGTGGGATGACCGGTCATCTCCAGGACCGGACCGGGCGTCTCGGCCCCGGTCTGACCGACGAGCAGGGCCTGGCCCTCTTCGACGCCGCTCTGGGCGCGGACCGCGCCGACATCGTGGCGATGCTGCTCGACACCGTCGCCCTCCGTTCCTGGAACGGCGCCACCCCGGTGCCCGCGCTGCTGCGCGGCCTCGTCCCGGCCGCGGTCCGGCGGGCCGGCCAGGCGACCGTGCAGGAGCCGCAGCTCCCGAAGAGGCTGGCCTCGCTGTCGCCCGCCGATCAGAGCCGCCTGCTCCAGGACACGGTGCTCACGGAGGTGGCCCAGGTCCTCGGGCACGCCTCCGCGGACGCCGTCGGGGAACGCCAGGCCTTCAAGGACCTGGGCTTCGACTCGCTCACCGCGGTGGAGCTCCGCAACCGGCTCAACGCCGCCACCGGACTCCGGCTGCCCGCGACACTGGTGTTCGACTACCCGACCTCGGCGAAGCTTGTCGATTTCCTCGCCGCGGAGCTGCTTCCCCGGCAGGAGATGGCCGCCACGGCCCTGCTCTTCGACAAGCTCCAGGAGATCGAGGCCGGTCTCGCGCAGACCGCGGACGCGGGGGCTGTCACGAAGCTCGTCCGGCGCCTGGAATCCATGATCTCCAAGTACGGCGACGACGGTATGCAGCAGGTCGCCGCCCCTTCGGCGGTCGATGCGCTCGACCAGGCGACGGACGACGAGATGTTCGCGTTCATCGACAGGGAGCTCGGCGATGACTAGCCGGCGTTTCCGGATCCGACCACGACACACAACGAGGCCCTGATGTCAGACGAGATGAAGCTGCGCGACTATCTCAAGCGGGTCACGGCCGATCTGCACAGCACGAAGCAGCGGCTCCGGAGCATCGAGTCGGCGGATCGCGAGCCGATCGCGATCGTGGGCATGTCGTGCCGGCTGCCGGGCGGTGTGGTGTCCCCCGAGGGGCTGTGGGATCTGGTCACGGCCGGCGGGGACGGGGTGACGGACTTCCCCGACGACCGCGGCTGGGACGTGAGCTGGGACGGGGTGTCCGGGACCGGCGGCTTCGTCGCCGGTGCCGGTGACTTCGATGCGGGGCTCTTCGGCATCTCGCCGCGTGAGGCGCTGGCGATGGACCCGCAGCAGCGGCTGCTGCTGGAGGCGGCGTGGGAGGCGTTCGAGTCCGCGGGGCTGGACCCGATGTCGCTGCGCGGTTCGTCGACCGGCGTGTACGCGGGGCAGATGTATCACGACTACGCGTCGAGCATGAGCGTGGTGCCGGAGGGCGTGGAAGCCTTCCTGGGCACCGGCAACGCGGGAAGCGTGCTGTCGGGCCGGGTGGCCTACACCTTCGGGCTCGAGGGTCCGGCGGTGACGCTGGACACGGCATGCTCGTCCTCGCTGGTCGCGCTGCACCTGGCCGCGCAGGCGCTGCGGTCGCGTGAGTGTGATCTGGCGGTGGCCGGCGGTGTGACCGTGCTGTCCACGCCGGCGGTCTTCGTGGACTTCGCGCAGCAGGGCGGGCTGGCGTCGGACGGGCGCTGCAAGTCGTTCGCCGCGGCGGCGGACGGCACGGGCTGGTCCGAGGGCGCGGCGGTCCTGGTCGTGGAACGGCTCTCCGACGCGCGGCGCAACGGGCACCGTGTGCTCGCCTTGGTGCGGGGTACCGCGGTCAACCAGGACGGTGCGTCGAACGGTCTGACCGCCCCGAACGGTCCCTCCCAGCGGCGGGTGATCGAGCAGGCGCTGGCCAACGCCCGGCTGACGGGCGCGGATGTCGACGTGGTGGAGGCGCACGGCACCGGGACCCGGCTCGGGGACCCGATCGAGGCGCAGGCGCTGCTGGCCACGTACGGCCAGGAGCGCGGCGAGGCCGACGAGCCGCTCTGGCTGGGGTCGGTGAAGTCGAACATCGGGCACACCCAGGCCGCCGCCGGTGCGGCGGGTGTGATCAAGATGGTCATGGCGCTGCGGCACGGTCTGATGCCGGCCACGCTGCACGTCGACGAGCCGTCCCCGCAGGTGGACTGGTCGGCGGGTGCGGTGGAGCTGCTGACGGAGGCGCGTCCCTGGCCCGAGTCGGACCGCCCGCGCCGCGCGGCGGTGTCCTCGTTCGGCATCAGCGGCACCAACGCGCACGTCATCCTGGAGCAGGCTCCCGAGGGTGCCGAGGACACGGAACCGGCGCGAGCGGTGCGGCCGGGAACGGTGCCGTGGCTGGTCTCGGCGAAGACCTCGGAAGGCCTCGGGGAACAGGTCCAGAACCTGCGCGCGTTCACCGCCGGACGCCCCGGCCTCGACGCGGTGGACGTCGGCTGGTCCACGGCGACGACGAGGGCCGCGCTGGAGCACCGCGCGGTGCTCACGGGCCCCGGCGCCGAGCAGACGGCCTCCGGTGTCGTCAGCGCCGGCCGGCTGGCGATGCTGTTCACCGGCCAGGGCTCCCAGCGTGCCGGCATGGGACTCGAACTGTACGCGGCCTTCCCGGTGTTCGCGGGTGCGTTCGACGCGGTGTGCGCGCGGCTCGACGCGCGTCTGGAGCGTCCGCTGCGCGAGGTCCTGAGCGACGGCGCCGACCTCGACCACACCGTGTGGGCGCAGGCGGGGCTGTTCGCCGTCGAGGTCGCACTGTTCCGGCTGGCCGAGTCCTGGGGTGTGGTTCCGGACGTCCTGCTGGGCCATTCCCTGGGCGAGATCACCGCCGCGCATGTGGGCGGCATCCTGTCCCTGGACGACGCCTGCACGCTGGTGGCCGAGCGGGGCCGGCTGATGCAGGCGCTGCCCGCGGGCGGCGGCATGCTCGCCGTGCAGGCGACCGAGGCCGAGGTCGCCGACTCCGGTCTGGACGTCGCCGCCGTGAACGGCCCGGCCTCGGTGGTGCTGTCCGGCGACGTGGAGGCGATCGAGCGGTACGCCGCCCGATGCGCCGAGCAGGGACGCCGGTTCACCGTCCTGTCGGTGTCGCACGCCTTCCACTCCGCGCTGATGGAACCGATGCTGGACACGTTCGCGGCCGTCCTGGACGGGCTTTCCTTCAACCCGGCCCGGATCCCGGTGGTCTCCAACCTGACCGGCGCCGTGGCGGAACCCGGGCTGATGCAGCGTCCGGAGTACTGGCTGGAGCAGGTGCGGCGGACCGTGCGCTTCGGCGACGGTGTCGCGGCGCTGGAGTCCCTGGGCGTGACACGGTGCCTGGAGCTGGGCCCGGACGGTGTGCTGTCCGGGCTGGCGCGCGAGACCGCCGGGGAAGCCGTGCTCGTGCCGATGCTGCGCAAGGGCCGGGACGAGACCGCCTGCGCGATCAACGCCGTCGGACGGCTCTGGACGGTCGGCGTCGAGGTCGACTGGGCCGGGGTCTTCGCGGGCTGGGGCGCACGCGTCGTCGACCTGCCGGCCTACGCGTTCCAGCGGGACCGGTACTGGCCCGAGCCGGGGGTCGCCGGGCTCGACCGCGCCGATGACGAGGACTCGGCGTTCTGGGACGCGGTGGAGCGGGGGGACCTGCGGGAGCTGGCGGGCCTCGAGTCCGCGCTGCCGGCGCTGACCTCGTGGCGGCGGCAGCGGCGGGAGCAGGCGGCCGTGGACTCGTGGCGCTACCAGATCGTGTGGAAGCGGCTCGCGAGACCGGCTCCGGCCCCGCTTCCGGGCACCTGGGTGGTGTGCGGGCGCGCGGACGACAACGTCGTCGCCGCCCTGGGCGCCGCCGGCGCGACAGTGGTGAACGCGCCCGTCGACGAGGCGGCCTCCGTGCCGGACGTCGCCGGAGTCGTGCTGGTCGCCGACGGCTGGGCGGACGTCCTGGCCTCGGTGCACGCGTCGCGTGATCTCGCCGCGCCGCTGTGGGTGCTGACCCGGGGCGCGGTCCGCGTCGACGCGTCGGACCGGCCCGCGGACCCCTCGCAGGCGACCGTATGGGGAATGGGGCGTGTCGCCGCCCTGGAACTTCCGCACCGGTGGGGCGGTCTCATCGATCTGCCCGCCGAGTGGGGCGACCGGACGGGCGCCCTGCTCACCGGTGTCCTGGCCGGCCGGGACGGCGAGGACCAGGTCGCTGTGCGCGGGCAGGGCGTCCACGGGCGCCGGCTGGTGCGGGCCACTCCGGCACGCCGGACCGCTCCCGAGTGGAGCCCCGGCGGCACGGTCCTGATCACCGGCGGGACCGGCGGGCTGGGCGTGACGGTGGCCCGCTGGCTGGCCGGGCGCGGCGCCCCGCACCTGGTGCTGACCAGCCGCCGCGGCGTGGCGCCCGACGGTCTGGTGGAGGAGCTGGCCGCGCTCGGCACCCGGGTCACCGTGGCCGCGTGCGATGTCGCCGACCGGGACGCCCTCGGCAAGGTCATCGCCGGCATTCCCGGGCAGTGGCCCCTCTGCGGTGTCGTCCACGCGGCCGGGATCGACGACCCCGGAACGCTGGAGCGGACCGGCTCCGAGGCGGTGGCACGGGTGATGCGGAGCAAGGTCGACGGAACGGTGCTGCTGGACGAGCTCACCCGGGAGCTGCCGCTCGACCAGTTCGTGGTCTTCTCGTCCATCGCCGCGACCTGGGGCGGCGGCGGTCAGGGCGCCTACGCGGCCGGCAACGCGTTCCTGGACGCATGGGCGCAGAGCCGCCGTGACCGGGGTCTGCCGGGCACGTCGATCGCCTGGGGGCCGTGGGCCGAGGCCGGTATGGCGGTCCAGGGCGAAGCCGGGGACCTGCTGCGCCGGCAGGGGCTGTCGCCGATGAGCCCGGAGCTGGCCGTGCGTGCGCTGGCGCAGGCGATCGAGCAGGAGCACACCTGCGTGACCGTCGCGGACGTGAACTGGACCCGGTTCGCCGCGGCGTTCACCCTGCTGCGGCCGAGTCCGCTGCTGTCCGACCTTCCGGAGGCCGCGGAGGCGGCGAACCCCGGAGCCAACACCGGCGGCGGTTCGGGCGCCGGCGGCGCCGGCCTCCGTGACCTGCTCGCCGGCTTCCCCGTCGCCGAGCACCAGCGGATCCTCCTCGACCTGGTGCAGACCGCGGTCGCGAACGTCCTGCAGTACCCCGACCCCCAGGCGGTCGACCCGGGACGGGCGTTCAAGGACCTGGGGTTCACGTCGCTCACCGCGGTGGAGCTGCGCGACCTCCTGGTCGAACGGACCGGGCTGAGGCTTCCCGCGACCCTGGTGTTCGACTATCCGGTGCCGCTGGCGCTGGCGCAGTACCTCATCGGTCAGCTGCTCGGCGAGGCCGACCACTCCCCCACGACGACGTCCCCGTCCGCACACGCCGATCCCGGGGAGCCACTGGCGATCGTCGGCATGGCGTGCCGGTACCCCGGCGGCGTGACCTCCCCGGAGGAGCTGTGGCGGCTGGTCGCCGACGGGCAGGACGGCATCTCGCCGTTCCCCCTCGACCGCGGCTGGCCCACCGACGTACCCAGCGGCATCGTCGAACTGGGCGGCTTCATGCCCGGCGTGGCCGACTTCGACGCCGCGTTGTTCGGGATCTCGCCGCGTGAGGCGCTGGCGATGGACCCGCAGCAGCGGCTGCTGCTGGAGGCCGCCTGGGAGACGTTCGAGTCGGCCGGAATGGACCCACGGTCGCTGCGCGGCCGGAACGTGGGCGTGTTCGCCGGCGCCGCCTCGTCCGGCTACGGCGCGGCGGGGATCCCTGGAGCCGAAGGTCACCTGATCACGGGTACCGCCGGCAGCGTCATCTCCGGCCGCCTCTCCTACTCCTTCGGGCTGGAGGGCCCGGCGGTGACGGTGGACACCGCGTGCTCGTCGTCGCTGGTGGCCCTGCACCTGGCCACCCAGGCGCTGCGGTCGGGTGAGTGCGACATGGCGCTGGCCGGTGGTGTGACGGTGATGGCCACACCGGGCGCGTTCATCGAGTTCGACCGGCAGGACGGGCTGGCCGGCGACGGCCGGTGCAAGGCGTTCTCCTCGGCGGCCGACGGGACCGGCTGGTCCGAGGGCGTCGGCCTGGTGATGCTGGAGCGGTTGTCGGACGCGGAGCGCAACGGGCACACGATCCTCGCGGTGGTGCGGGGCAGCGCGATCAACCAGGACGGTGCGTCGAACGGTCTGACCGCGCCGAACGGGCCCTCGCAGCAGCGGGTGATCCGCCAGGCGCTGGCCAATGCCCGGCTGACGGGTGCGGACGTGGATGTCGTGGAGGCGCACGGCACCGGTACGCGTCTCGGGGATCCGATCGAGGCGCAGGCGCTGCTGGCGACCTACGGCCGCGAACGCGGTGAGGCCGGTGAGCCGTTGTGGCTGGGCTCGGTGAAGTCCAACATCGGCCACGCCCAGTCCGCCGCGGGTGTCGCGGGTGTGATCAAGATGGTGATGGCGCTGCGGCACGGGATGCTGCCGGCGACGTTGCACGTGGACGAGCCGTCGGCGGAGGTGGACTGGTCGGCGGGTGCGGTGGAGCTGCTGACCGAGGCGCGGGCCTGGCCCGCGGTGGAGCGTCCGCGGCGTGCGGCGGTGTCCTCGTTCGGCATGTCGGGCACGAACGCGCACGTGATCCTGGAGCAGGCCCCGCAGCCGGAGGCCTCGGTCTCTCCTGTTTCGGATTCTGGTGTGTCGGCGTGGGTGGTGTCGGCGAAGTCCGAGGCCGCGCTGCGGGCGCAGGTGGAGCGGCTGGCCTCGTTCGTCGCGGAGCGTCCCGGGCTGGACCCGGTGGACGTGGGCTGGTCGCTGGCGACGACGCGGGCCGCGCTGGAGCACCGTGCGGTGGTCGTGGGGGAGGGCCGGGAGGAGCTGCTGGCCGGGCTGTCCGTGGCCACCTCGGCCGTTGCGGGTGCCGGTGGTGTGGTGTTCGTGTTCCCGGGTCAGGGCTCGCAGTGGGTGGGCATGGCGCGGGAGTTGTGGGATGCCTCGCCGGTGTTCCGGGAGCGGCTGACCGAGTGCGAGACCGCGCTGGCCCCGTTTGTGGACTGGTCGCTGACCGATGTGCTGCTGCGGGACGGGGACCTGGACCGGGTGGATGTGGTCCAGCCGGTGCTGTGGGCGGTGATGGTCGCCCTGGCGGAGGTGTGGCGTTCGGCGGGTGTGGTGCCGTCCGCGGTGGTGGGGCACTCGCAGGGTGAGATCGCCGCGGCGTGTGTGGCGGGCCGGCTGTCGCTGGAGGACGCGGCGCGGGTGGTGGCGCTGCGCTCGCAGGCCTTGGTGGCGGTGGCCGGGGGCGGGGGCATGGTGTCCGTGGCGGCCGGCCGGGAAGCGGTCGAGGGCCTGCTGCCGGGCACGGTGTCGGTGGCCGCGGTGAACGGTCCGTCCTCCACCGTGGTCTCCGGCGACGCCGAGTCCCTCGACTCGTTCATGGCCGCGTGCGAACGCCAGGGCATCCGCACGCGCCGCGTTCCGGTGGACTACGCGTCGCACTCGCCGGAGATGGACCGGCTCCGGGAGCGGATCCTGGCCGACCTGGCCGACCTGTCCCCGGCCACCGGCACGGTTCCGATGATCTCCACCCTGACCGGCGAGAGCGTCGACGGTGGACTGGACGCCCGGTACTGGTTCGACAACCTGCGCTCCACCGTCGAGTTCGAGACCGCGGTCCGTGCCCTCCTCGGACAGGGGATGCGCACCTTCGTCGAGGTCAGCGCCCACCCGGTACTCACGGTGGGCATCGAGGAGACCATCGACGCGACCGGGGCCGACGCCGTGGTGCTGGGCACCCTGCGACGCGGTGAGGGCGGCATGCGCCGCCTGCTGACCAGCCTCGGCGAGGCGTGGAAGGCGGGTGTCGACGTCAACTGGCGGGCGGTGCTCACCGGCCGGCAGGTCGCTTTGCCGACCTACGCGTTCCAGCACCAGCGGTACTGGCTGGACGTCCCGTCGCTGCCCGCCCAGGCCGCGGGCGGGGTGGTGGACCCGGTCGAGTCGCGGTTCTGGGATGCCGTGGAGCGTGGTGACCTCGATGAACTCGCGGGCACGCTGCAGCTGTCGGAGGCCCCGCAGTTGCTGGGGTCGGTGGTTCCGGCGCTGGCGTCGTGGCGCCGGGAGCGGCGGCAGCGGTCCGTGATCGACACCTGGCGCTACCAGGTCGCCTGGAGGCCGCTCGCCGGTCTCCCGACGGCCGCCGCGCTGTCGGGCACCTGGCTGGTGGTGGGCGACGGTGCTGCGGAGGTGGCCGGGGCGTTGACCGGGGCGGGTGCCGTCGTGGCGGGCCTGTCGGTGGACGGGGTCGTGGACCGTGCGGGCCTGGCCGCGGCGGTCGCCGCCGTGCCGGATGTGTGCGGTGTGGTGCTGGCGGCCGGCGCGGGGACGGCCGACCGCACCGCCGCTGGGGTGGCGGATGAACTCACCCGGGTGACGGTGCTGTTGCAGGCGCTGGGTGATGCCGGGGTGGACGCGCCGTTGTGGGTGCTCACGCGGGGTGCAATCGCCGTGGGTGCGTCGGACCGGGTGCTGGATCCGGTGCAGGCCGCGGTGTGGGGTCTGGGCCGGGTCGCGGCGCTGGAGTTCCCGCAGCGCTGGGGCGGCCTGATCGACCTGCCCGAGACCCTGGACACTCGTGCGTCCGGCCGCCTCGCGGCCGTCCTGGCCACCGGTGACGGTGAGGACCAGACCGCCGTGCGTGGCTCCGGTGTCTACGGCCGGCGCCTGGTCCGGGCAGCGGCGACCGATGCGGTGGGCGAGGGATGGCAGCCCTCGGGCACCGTGCTGGTCACCGGTGGTACCGGGGCGCTGGGCGCCGAGGTGGCGCGCTGGCTGGCGGGCCGGGGTGTGCCGCATCTGCTGCTGACCAGCCGCCGCGGCATCGCCCCGGACGGCCTGGTCGAGGAACTCGCCGCACTGGGTGCCCGGGTGACCGTGGCCGCGTGCGATGTCGCCGACCGGGATGGGCTGGCCGAGGTCATCGCCGGTGTTCCGGCAGATGTTCCGCTCACCGGTGTGGTGCATGCGGCCGGTGTCGGGGACGCGCAGCTGCTGGAGGCCGCCGACCGGGACACCACGGCGGCGGTGATCGGCGCGAAGATCGACGGGGTCGCCCACCTGGAGGCCCTGACCACCCATCTTCCGCTCGACCTGTTCGTCGTCTTCTCCTCCGGCGCCGCGGTGTGGGGCGGTGCGGGTCAGGGCGCCTACGCCGCGGCGAACGCGTTCCTCGACGCCTGGGCCGCCGGGCGCCGTGACCGCGGCCTGCCCGCCACGTCCGTGGCCTGGGGCCCCTGGGACGGTGCCGGCATGGCCGTCCAGGGCGAGACCCAGCAGCTCCTGCGCCGACGCGGCATGGCCCCGATGAACCCCGAACTCGCCGTGCGCACCCTCGCGGCAGCCGTCGACGCCGGCGAGTCGGGACTGACCGTCGCCGACATCGACTGGCCCACGTTCACGGCCTCGTTCACCGCCATCCGCCCCAGCCGGCTCCTCGCCGACCTGCCCGAAGCAGTCAGCGCGCCGGAGGCCTCGGCATCGTTCGAGGAGGACGGCGGTGCGGCCGGTCTGCGCCGGCAGCTCGCAGGGACAGCGGCCGCGCAGCGCCGGCAGGTGGTGCTGGACGTCGTGCGCACCCACGCCGCGGCCGTCCTCGGGCACGCGGACGGGGAGTCCGTGGAAGCCGGCCGGGCCTTCCGCGACCTCGGCTTCGACTCCCTGATGGCGGTCGAGGTCCGCAACCGTCTCCAGTCGGTCACCGGACTCAGGCTGCCCGCCACCCTCGTCTTCGACCACCCCACCCCCCTGGTCCTGACCGACTTCCTCCTCACCGAACTCTCCGACACCGAAGCGGGGACGCCGTCGCAGGCCCGGCCGGTGGCGGTGGCCGTGGACGAGCCGGTCGCGATCGTCGGCATGGCCTGCCGCTTCCCCGGCTCGGTGACCTCGGCCCAGTCCCTGTGGGACCTGGTCGCCGACGCGGGCGACGCGGTGGGGCCGTTCCCCACCGACCGTGGCTGGCCCGCGGGCATCGCCGGCCGGGGCGCGTTCCTCGACCACGCCGACGCGTTCGACGCCGACCTGTTCGGCATCAGCCCCCGCGAAGCCCTCGCCATGGACCCCCAGCAACGCCTGCTGCTGGAAACCGCCTGGGAAGCCTTCGAGTCCGCCGCCCTCGACCCGGCCGGACTGCGCGGCACCGCCACCGGCGTATTCGTCGGCGGCACCACCTCCGGCTACGGCACCGGCACCCAGATCCCGCAGGGCGCCGAAGGCCACCTGCTCACCGGCAACGCGACCAGCGTCATGTCCGGCCGCGTCTCCTACGCCTTCGGCCTCGAAGGCCCCGCCGTCACCGTCGACACCGCCTGCTCCTCCTCCCTGGTCGCCCTGCACCTGGCGGCGCAGGCCCTGCGGACCGGCGAGTGCGACCTGGCCCTGGCCGGCGGCGTCACCGTCATGGCCAACCCCGGCGTGTTCGCCGAGTTCGACCGCCAGGGCGGACTGGCCTCCGACGGCCGCTGCAAAGCCTTCGCCGATTCCTCCGACGGCATGGGCTGGGGCGAGGGCGTCGGCCTGCTGCTGGTCGAACGCCTCTCGGACGCAGAACGTCGCGGACACCGCGTGCTCGCCGTGGTGCGGGGCAGCGCGATCAACCAGGACGGCGCCTCCAACGGCCTGTCGGCGCCGAACGGGCCCGCGCAGCAGCGGGTCATCAGCCAGGCGCTGGCCAACGCCGACCTGACCGGTGCGGACATCGACGTGGTCGAGGCCCACGGCACCGGCACCCGCCTCGGCGACCCGATCGAGGCCCAGGCACTGCTGGCGACCTACGGCCAGGACCGCGCCGGCAGGGAGCCGTTGTGGATCGGCTCGGTCAAGTCGAACATCGCCCACACCCAGGCCGCCGCCGGCGTCGCCGGCGTCATCAAGATGGTCATGGCCCTGCGCCACGGCCTGCTGCCCGCCACCCTCCACATCGACGAACCCACCACCCAGGTCGACTGGACCGCCGGTGCGGTGGAGCTGCTCACCGAGCAGCGCGCGTGGCCTGCGGTGGACCGTCCGCGCCGCGCCGCCGTCTCCTCGTTCGGCATCAGCGGCACCAACGCCCACATCATCCTCGAACAGGCACCCGCGCCCGAGCCGGTCTCGGATGTGACGAAGCAGCAGACGCCCAGCCTGGTGCCGTGGCTCGTCTCGGCCAAGTCCGACACCGCCCTGCGCGCACAGATCGCAAGCCTCAGATCGTTCGTCGCCGACCAGCCCGAACTGGACCCGGTCGACGTGGCCTGGTCGCTCGCCACCACACGGACCGCACTGGAGCACCGTGCGGTGCTCCACGGCGACGCCACCCTCAGCAGCGGTGTCGCAGGCGAAGGCAAGACGGCGTTCCTGTTCACCGGCCAGGGCTCCCAGCGCGCCGGCATGGGCCTGGGGCTCTACCAGGCGTTCCCCGTCTACGCCGAGGCCTTCGACGCCGTCTGCGCCCGCCTCGACGTCCGCCTGGAGCGGCCGCTGCGCGAGGTCCTGACCGACGGCATCGACCTCGACCACACGATGTGGGCACAGGCCGGCCTCTTCGCCCTCGAAGTCGCCCTCTACCGCCTGATCGAAGCGTGGGGCATCACCCCCGACGTGCTCCTCGGCCACTCCCTCGGGGAGATCAGCGCCGCGCACGTCGCGGGCATCCTCGACCTCGACGACGCGTGCGTGCTGGTGGCCGAGCGCGGCCGCCTCATGCAGGCGCTGCCCGCGGGCGGCGGCATGCTCGCCGTCCAGGCCACCGAGGCCGACGTCGCCGACTCCGGCCTCGACATCGCCGCCGTCAACGGCCCCAACTCCGTCGTCCTCTCCGGCACCACCGAAGCCATCGCACACTACGCCGCCCAGTGCGCCGAGCGCGGCTGGAAGTCCACCGTCCTGTCGGTGTCGCACGCCTTCCACTCGGCCCTGATGGAACCGATGCTGGACGCGTTCACGGCGGTGCTGGACGGCCTCACGTTCCACCCGGCCCGGATCCCGGTGGTGTCGAACCTGACGGGTGCGGTGGCCGAGCCGGGTGCCATGCAGCAGCCGGGGTACTGGCTGCACCAGGTCCGCCAGGCGGTCCGTTTCGCGGACGGTGTGGCGGCGCTCGACGCGATGGGCGTGACCCGCTATCTGGAGCTGGGCCCGGACGGTGTGCTGTCCGGCATGGCCCAGGACACCGCCAGCGGTGCCGTGTTCGTCCCCGTGCTGCGCAAGGACCGCGACGAGGCCGGCACCGCGCTGACCGCCGTGAGCCGCCTGTGGACCTGCGGCGCGGAGGTCGGCTGGCGCGCGGTGTTCGCCGGCTGGGGCGGCCGGACGGTCGACCTGCCCACCTACCCCTTCCAGCGACAGCGGTACTGGCCCGAGCCGATCGCCGCACCCACCGGCGGCGAGGTGGCCGAGACCGGATTCTGGGACGCGGTCGAACGCGAAGACCTCCAGCAACTGGCCACCGAACTCGAACTCACCGAACCCCCGGCCTCCCTGGGCCAGGTCCTGCCCGTGCTCGCCACCTGGCGACGCCGCCGACGCGAACGCTCCGTGATCGACTCCTGGCGCTACCAGGTCGCCTGGAAACCCCTCACCACCCTCCCCACCACACCCACCCTCACCGGCACATGGATCCTCGCCACCACCGGCGACCCCACCACCACCGCCACCGTCGCCACCATCACGGCCGCTCTCACCGGAGCCGGTGCCACCGTCCTCACCCTCCCCCTCGACACCCCCCACGACAACGCCACGGCCACCCGCCACGAACGGAAAGCGGCACTCGAACACCTCGCCGCCCAGGCCCCCGACCTGTCCGGCATCCTGCTCCTCGCCGACACCCTCACCAGCCGGCCCGCACACGACGGCATCCCCGCACCCCTCGCCGGCGTGCTGACCCTGCTCCAGGCACTCACCGACACCCACCTCACCGCCCCCCTGTGGGTGACCACCCGCGGCGCCGTGTCCACCACGGCATCGGACCCGCTGACCAACCCGGCCCAGGCCACCATCTGGGGCATGGGCCGCGTCGCCGCACTCGAGGCACCCCACGTCTGGGGCGGCCTCATCGACCTCCCCGCAACAACCGACACCCACCCCACAACCGACACGAACACGGCCGCCCGCCTCGTCGGCGTCCTCGCCGACGGCCGCGAGGACCAGGTCGCCGTCCGCGACTTCGGGGTCCACGGCCGGCGCGTCCTGCACGCCCCGCCCACCACACCGCCCACCACCCCGTGGACCCCCACCGGCACCGTCCTGATCACCGGCGGCACCGGCGCCCTCGGCACCGTCGTGGCCCGCTGGCTCGCCCACCGCGGCACCCCCCACCTGGTCCTCACCAGCCGCAGCGGCAACGCCCCCGACGGCCTGACCGAGGAACTCGCCCGCCTCGGCACCCAGGTCACCGTCGCCGCCTGCGACGTCACCGACCGCGACGCCCTCACCGAAGTCATCGCCCGCATCCCCACCCACACACCACTGACCGGCATCGTGCACGCCGCCGGCGTCGGGAACTCGGCAGGGCTGGAGCAGACCACCGCCGCGGCGTTCGCGGACGCGGTGCGGGCCAAGGTCGAGGGCACGGTCCTGCTGGACGAACTGACATCGGGCCTGCGGATCGACCTCTTCGTCGTCTTCTCGTCGATCGCCGCCACCTGGGGCAGCGGCGGCCAGGCCGCCTACGCGGCCGGCAACGCCTTCCTCGACGCCTGGATCCGGCACCGCCACGACCGCGGACTCCCCGGCACATCCGTGGCCTGGGGCCCCTGGGCCGAGGTGGGCATGGCCACGATGGGTGGGATGGAGGCCTATCTGCGGCGGCACGGGCTGCACACGATGGATCCGGAGCTCGCGATGCGGGCACTGGCCCAGGCGATCGACGGAAAATTGGACACGCTGACGGTGGCCGACGTCGACTGGCCCACCTTCCTGCCCGCCTTCACCTCGGCACGGCGCAGTGCGCTGCTCGGCGACCTGCCCGAGGCGGCCGCCCTGGCCGACACCGCCCCGGGCGGCGCTCCCGGCGCGGAGTCGCCGCTGCGCGAGAAGCTGATGGCCGTTTCCGAGGTCCGGCGGCAGGAGATGCTGCTGGCCCTGGTGCGGGAGCAGGCTTCGAGCGTGCTGGGGCACTCCGGCGCGGAGGCGGTCGAGCCCGGGCGGGCGTTCCGTGATCTGGGCTTCGACTCGCTGATGGCGGTCGAACTGCGCAACCTGCTGGCCACGGGAACCGGGCTCGCCCTGCCCGCGACGCTGGCGTTCGACTACCCCACGTCGCAGGTGCTGGCGGAGTACCTCCAGGCCCAGCTCCTCGGTGCCGACCAGCCCGCGGAACCGGCGTGGACGCGGACGGACGCGGCCGACGAACCGTTGGCGATCGTGGGCATGGCCTGCCGCTATCCCGGCGGTGTGACGTCGCCGGACGAGCTGTGGGACCTGGTCGCCGGCGGGGCGGATGGCATGTCGGTGTTCCCGGCGGACCGCGGCTGGCCGGTGGAGGTGTCCGGGTTCGCGGGCGGCCTGGGCGGTTTCGTCCATGACGCGGCCGGGTTCGACGCGGGCCTCTTCGGGATCTCGCCGCGTGAGGCGCTGGCGATGGACCCGCAGCAGCGGCTGCTGCTGGAGGCCGCGTGGGAGACGTTCGAGTCGGCGGGAATGGACCCGCAGTCGCTGCGGGGCCGCAGCGTCGGGGTGTTCGCCGGCGCGTCCTCGTCCGGATACGGAGCCGCGGGGGTGCCGGGTACGGAAGGCCATCTGCTGACCGGTACCGCGGGCAGCGTCATCTCCGGCCGTCTCTCCTACACGTTCGGCCTGGAGGGCCCGGCGGTGACGGTGGACACGGCGTGTTCGTCGTCGCTGGTGGCGATGCACCTGGCCGCCCGGGCCCTGCGGGGGGGCGAGTGCGACATGGCGTTGGCCGGTGGTGTGACCGTGATGGCGACGCCGGGCGCGTTCATCGAGTTCGACCGGCAGGACGGGCTCGCGACGGACGGCCGGTGCAAGTCGTTCGCCGCCGCGGCCGACGGGACCGGCTGGGCCGAGGGCGTCGGTCTGGTGATACTGGAGCGGCTCTCCGACGCCCGGCGTCATGGGCATCAGGTGCTGGCGGTCGTGCGCGGCAGTGCGATCAACCAGGACGGCGCGTCCAACGGTCTGACGGCGCCGAACGGGCCGTCCCAGCAGCGGGTGATCCAGCAGGCGCTGGCGGACGCCCGGCTGACCGGCGCCGACATCGACACGGTGGAGGCCCACGGCACCGGGACGCGGCTGGGTGACCCGATCGAGGCAGGGGCGCTGCTGGCCACGTACGGCCAGGGCCGTGACGAGGCGGGTCCGTTGTGGCTGGGCTCGGTGAAGTCGAACATCGGTCACACGCAGGCCGCCGCGGGTGTCGCGGGCGTGATCAAGATGGTCATGGCGCTGCGGCACGGCGTGCTGCCCGCCACGCTGCACGTGGACGAGCCGTCGCCGCAGGTGGACTGGTCCGCCGGTGCGGTGGAACTGCTGACGGAGTCGCGTCCCTGGCCCGAGGCCGGTGATCGTCCCCGGCGTGCGGCGGTGTCCTCCTTCGGGATGTCCGGGACGAACGCCCACGTGATCCTGGAGCAGGCCCCGGAGCCGGACGAGGTCCCGGAGCAGGCGGGTCCGGGTGTGTCCGGCGGTCCCGGTGTGCTGTCGCCGGGTGCGGGTGTGTCGGCGTGGGTGGTGTCGGCGAGGTCCGCTGAGGCGTTGCGGGCACAGGCGGAGCGGTTGCGGTCGTTCGTGGCCGAACAGCCCGCCCAGGACGCGGCGGACATCGCGGACGTGGGTTGGTCGCTCGCGACGGGCCGGGCCGCGCTCAAGCATCGTGCCGTGGTCGTGGGCGAGGGCCCGGAGGAGTTGCTGGCCGGTCTGTCCGGGGTCGCCTCGGGGGTCGGTGCGGTGTCCGCGGGCGCCGTGGGTTCCTCGGGCGGCGTGGTGTTCGTGTTCCCGGGCGGAGGCCCCCAGTGGGTGGGCATGGCACGGGAGTTGTGGGAGACCTCGCCGGTCTTCCGGGAGCGGATGGCCGAGTGCGAGACCGCGCTCGCCCCGTATGTGGACTGGTCGCTGAGCGAGGTCCTGCTGCGGGACGGGGACCTGGAGCCGGTGGACGTGGTCCAGCCGGTGCTGTGGGCGGTGATGGTCGCCCTGGCGGAGGTGTGGCGGGCGGCGGGTGTGGTGCCGTCCGTGGTGGTGGGTCACTCGCAGGGTGAGATCGCCGCGGCGTGTGTGGCGGGACGGCTGTCGTTGGACGACGGTGCGCGGGTGGCGGCGCTGCGGTCGCGGATCCTGGCCTCGGTGGCCGGCCGCGGCGGGATGGTGTCGCTGGCAGCGGGCAGGGAGGTCGTCGCGGATCTGGTGTCGGGCAGGGCGGGAGTGTCGATCGGGGCCGTGAACGGCCCCTCGTCCACCGTCGTGTCCGGGGAGAACGGTGCCCTTGAGGAACTGACGGCCGAGTGCGAGCGGCGGGGGATCCGTGCGCGACCGATCGTCATGGGCTACGCCTCGCACTCCGTGTGGATGGAGGAGCTGCGGGAGCGTGTCCTGACGGACCTGGCGGGGCTGTCCCCGGCCGGTGACGGCACGGTGACGATGTTCTCCACGCTCACCGGCCGTCTGCTGGAGAGCCGCCTGGACGCGCAGTACTGGTACGACAACCTGCGCTCCCCTGTCGAGTTCGAGGACACGGTCCGCAATCTGCTGGAGCAGGGGATGCGTACCTTCATCGAGGTGAGCCCGCACCCGGTTCTCACGGTCGGCGTCCAGGAGACCCTCGACGCGGCGGACGTGCAGGCCGCGGTGCTCGGCACACTGCGGCGTGGCGAGGGCGGGCCGCGCCGACTGCTGGCCTCCCTGGGCGAGGCGTGGAAGGCCGGCGTCGACGTCGACTGGCCCGCCGTGCTCACCGGCCGTCGCACCCCGCTCCCGACGTACGCCTTCCAGCGCGAACGGTACTGGCCGGAGCCGCCGGTGACGGCCGCCGGCGATGTGGTGGACGCCGCGTTCTGGGACGCCGTGGAGCGCGGGGATCTGACGGAGCTGCCCGGACTCGAATCCGCGCTGCCCGCCCTGTCCGCGTGGCGGCAGCGCCGGCAGCAGCGTTCGCTGCTCGACTCGTGGCGGTACCGGGTCGTGTGGAAGCCGGTCGCCGATCTGCCCGTCCCCGCGGGCCCCCCCGGTACCTGGCTTCTCGTCACGCGGGCGGACGACCCGGGGGCCGGGTTCGCCGCCGCCCTGGCCGACGCCGGTGCGACCGTGCTGCGCTTGCCCGTCGACGGGTCGCACATGACACGGCACGGTCTCGTGGAGCGGCTCAAGCACGCGCTCGCCGAATCCGACGGGCTCGCCGGGGTGGTGTCGCTGACGGCGCTCGGCGGGCACGCCGAAGGGGCGGACACCGAGGAGGCGGGCACCGGGGGGATGCGGGCCCGGGCCGCGGGCTTCGAGGGGACGCTGGAGCTGCTTCAGGCACTCCGGGACGCCGGTGTCGACGCCCCGCTGTGGTGTGTCACCTCGGGCGCGGTGTCGACCGGCGCGTCCGACCCGGTCCGCGATCCGGCGCAGGCGCTCCTGTGGGGTCTCGGGCGGGCGGTCGACCGCGCCGGCCCGGCCCGCTGGGGCGGTGTGATCGACCTGCCCGAGGAGCCGGCGGCCCGTCACTGGCCGATGTTCACCGCCGCGCTGCTGTCGGGACACGAGCAACTGGCTGTACGTAACGGCCAGTTGCGGGTACCGCGGCTGGTGCCGGACGTGTCGGATCCCGTGACCGACGGCGAGCCGGTCCGCTGGCCCGAGTCCGGCACGGTCCTGGTGACCGGCGGGACCGGCGGGACCGGGGCGGGAACGGCGCGTTGGCTCGCCGACCAGGGGGTGCGGCATCTGCTGCTCACCGGACGCGAGGGCGCGGCGGCTCGCGGTGTGACCGAGCTGGTCGCCGATCTGACCGGGCGTGGCGCGCGGGTCACGGTCGTGGACTGCGACCCGGCGGACCGTGCCGCGCTGGCCCGGGTACTCGCGGAGATTCCCGGCGAGCGGCCGCTGGCCGCTGTCGTGTACGCGCCCGAGATCGCCTCGGACTGCGAGCCGTCGGCCCTGACACCGGCCGGGTTCGGTGCGATCGACCGTGTCGTCGCCGGGGCCCTGCATCTGCACGAGCTGACCGCCGGTCTCGACCTGGCCGCGTTCGTGCTGCTGACCTCGGCCGACGGAGTCTGGGGAGACGCCCGGCAGGTGGCCCGTTCGGCGACCGGGGCCTACCTCGACGCCCTGGCCGCGTACCGGCGGGCGGGAGGAGCTTCCGCCGCCTCGGTGGCCTGGGGGCCGTGGACGGACCTCGCGGGCGGTGATGCGGACGAGCTGGAGTGGCTGCGGCAGAGCAGTCTGCGAGCGATGCCGCCGGAGATCGCGACCGGGGTGCTCGGACGGCTGCCGGCCGGGTCCGGTGTCGTCGTCGCCGATGTCGACTGGGCCCCGTTCGCCGCCGCGTACACGCGTGACCGTGCCCGGCGCCTGCTCGACGACCTGCCGGAGGTACGCCGCCTGCGCGGCATCGGCTCGGCGGCCGGCGGCGGCGCCGGTCCCGAGGATCTCCGTGAGCGGCTGGAGAGGCTGCCGCGTGCCGAGCGGCACCTGGCGGCCCTGGACCTGGTCCGGGCGCACACGGCAGCCGTGCTCGCCTATCCGGACGTGGAGAGCGTCGAACCGGACCGCGAGTTCCTCGAGTTGGGCATGAGCTCGCTGACGGCGATCGAGCTGCGCAACGCGCTGCAGGTCGTCACCGGTGCGGCACTGAGCAGTACGGTCGTGTTCGATCACGCGACTCCGGCCGCGCTGGCCGCGCATGTGCTGCACACGCTGCTCGGCCCCGACGCCGACGACGCGGGGGCGGGCACCGACGCCGGGCCGCGTGGCGGTGGGATCCTGCGGTCGCTGCTGCAGGAGGCGTCGCAGGAGGGCTCCTTGGTCAGGTTCATGGAGTTCCTCAGGGAGGCCGCGGGCTTCCGCCCGAAGTTCGAGGACCCCGACGAACTCGAGGTGGCGCCCGATCCGGTCTTCCTCGCCCGCGGTGAGGGACGGGTGCGCATCGTCGGCCAGTGCGGCACCTCCGCCGTGGCCGGGCCCCACGAGTTCGCCCGGTTCGCCTCGTCGTTCCGCGGGGAGCGCGATGTCATCGCCCTGCCGGTGCCCGGCTATCGGGACGGCGAACTGCTCGCGTCCGATCCGGACACGGCGCTGGCCTGGCAGGCGAAGGCCCTGCTGGACGTCGTGGGCGACGACCCGTTCGTGATCGTCGGGCACTCGGGCGGCGGCCTGCTCGCCCACGCGCTGGCCTACCGGCTGGAGCAGATGGGCGTCGTGGCGGCCGGTGTCGTCCTCGTCGACACCTATCCGCTGGACCAGCCGGTGTACGAGGAGTGGAAGGAGGAGTTCAACGACGGCATGTTCCAGCGCGAGGACCTGTACGTGCCCATGGACGACACCCGGCTCACCGCGCAGGCCTGGTACGGCGGGATGTTCACGTACTTCCAGCCCCGGGACATCCAGGCCCCGACACTCGTGCTGCGGGCGTCGGACCCGATCGCGGAGTGGAACCACGAGAGGGACTGGCGGGCGTCGTGGGACCTGCCCCACACGGCTGTCGACGTGCCCGGCAACCACTTCACGGTCATGCGCGAGCACGGCGGGACGACCGCGCTGGCGGTCAGCAGGTGGCTGGAGGAACTCGGCTGAGCGAGGTCGGCGGTGGGCCCCGGCCCACCGCCGGCCGGCCGGGCATCGGCCACCGCGCGACGGCGGTGGCGGGTCCACGCGGACCGCGCGGCGGCGCCGGGCCGGTCGTCGCGGGCCGTGCGGCAGCAGTGGGCCGGACGCGGAGGAGACGGACGGTGCCGGGCCGTGCATCGGCATCCGCATCCGCATCCGCATCCGCATCGGGGACGCGCGGGGCGGACCGGCCGTCTAGCGGCGGTACGTGACCCGCAGCGGGAGGCTCCTGAGTCCGAGGACGAAGCTGAAGCGGGTGTGCCACTGGAGGTCGTCCGTGGCGAACTCGATGGTCTCGTACCGCCGCAGGAGTTCGGTGAGGGCGATGGAGACCTCCGTCTTGCCCAGCATGGCGGCTATGCAGGCGTGCGGGCCCGAGCCGAAGGCGAGCGACCGCACCCCGGTACGGCGCACGTCCAGCCGGTCCGGGTCCTCGAACCTGGCCGGGTCGCGGTGCGCGGACCCGGTGATGCCCAGTACCGAGGAGCCCGCGGGGATGACGGTGCCGTCGAGGACCAGGTCGCCGCTGAGCTGCCGAGCGATGATCTGCACCGTGGCGTTGAAGCGGGCGAGTTCCTCGAAGGCGGGCTCGATGAGTTCGGGGTGCTCCCGCAGGATGCGCAACTGGTCCGGATGCGTGAGCAGCGCGTGGAGCGCGTTCCCGATGACGTTGACCGTGGTCTCGTGGCCGGCGTTGAACAGCAGCAGCACCTGGGCGATGACGTCCTCGTCGCTCAGCCCGTCGCCGTCGGCGTCCTTTCGCATCAGCAGGGAGAGGACGTCGTCGCCGGGGTGGCTGCGCCGGAGCTCCATCTGTTCCCGGACGTAGGCGCTGAACTGGGGTTCGGCCCGGTTCATCGCGATGCGCATCTGGGGGGTGATGAGGGGGTCGACGATGTTGGCGATGGCGTTCGTCCACTCCAGGCAGCGCTGGGCGTCCTCGATCGGGATGCCGAGCAGCCCGCAGACGACGGCGATCGGCAGCGGTGTGGCGAGCCCGCCGATCAGGTCGATCTCGCCCTCGCCCATGTCGTCGATCAGGCCGCTGACGATCCGGTGGATCTCCGGGCGCAGCCGCTCGACGGCGTTGGGGGTGAGTGCCCGGGCCACCAGGCGGCGCAGCCGCCGGTGCTCGGCGCCGTCCTTGACCACCATCCACCGCTGCATGCTGCGCATCGCGGGGGCGTCCCGGCCGCCTCGCAGGGCGACGAACAGGGGGTCCTGGGGAGTGGCCGCCGATGTCTGCGGAGCGCGCAGGAAGGCGTCGACGTCGGCATAGCGGGCGAGTGTCCAGAAACCGTGCGGTGAATGATGGATCGGCTCTTTTTCCCGCAGCCTTCGATAATAGGCGTACCGGTCGTTCATGAGGGCCGGGTCGGTCAGGTCGAAAAGACCTCGGGGATTGTCCACTTGTCGCCCAGCCAATCCGATCGGTAGCAGCGGAAAAAGCGTATGGGAAAGACGGGGGGCGTCAACCCCTACAAGTCCCCCCTAGAGTTCTGTGTGCATGTCCCCCCTACCGCTCAATGGGGTCCTGACCAGCAGGCAGGGGTTGGTCTCCGCATGCTCGGGTGACTAGCCTCCCCCGCACAGGGGTCTGACTCACGGGGCCCCGGGTAAGCGACAGCCGGCCACTGTGTCGCCCACGGAAATGGGGTTTCCTTCAGATGGTGGACGACGGAACGCTGCGCGAATACCTGAAACTGGTCACCACGGATCTGCACCGGACCAGGCAGCGGTTGCGCGAGGCCGAGAAAGGAAATCGGGAGCCGATCGCCGTCGTCGGCATGGGCTGCCGTTTTCCCGGCGGGGTGTCCACGCCGGAGGAGCTGTGGCGGCTCGTGTCGGCGGGTGCCGACGCCGTCGGCCCGTTCCCCGAGGACCGCGGCTGGCAGCAGTCCGGACTGCTCGGCGAGGACGGCCGCGGCCAGGACACCGGCTCCGCCGGCGAAGGCGGTCACGACGACGGCCGCGACGGCGGCGGTTTCGTCCGGGAGGGCGGATTCGTCGGTGACGCCACCCGGTTCGACGCGGGGTTCTTCGACATCTCGCCGCGTGAGGCCCTCGCCATGGACCCGCAGCAGCGGCTGCTGCTGCAGACGTCCTGGGAGGCCGTGGAGGCCGCGGGTATCGATCCGTCGTCGCTGCGCGGCAGCCGCACCGGTGTGTTCGTCGGTGCCAACGACCAGCACTACACCTCGCTGCTGGCCGGCGCCGAACAGGACAACCAGGGCTATCTGCTGACTGGTGGCGCGACCGCCGTGATCTCCGGCCGGGTGGCCTACTCCCTGGGCCTGGAGGGTCCCGCGGTCACCGTGGACACCGCCTGCTCGTCGTCGCTCGTCGCCCTGCACCTGGCGTGCCAGTCGCTGCGGCGGGGCGAGAGCACCCTGGCGCTCGCCGGCGGTGTGACCGTGATGGCGACGCCCGGTGTGTTCTCCGAGTTCAGCCGGCAGGGCGGGCTGGCCGCCGACGGCCGGTGCAAGTCCTTCGCGGCGGCGGCCGACGGCACCGGCTGGTCCGAGGGTGTCGGTGTCCTGGTGGTGGAGCGGCTGTCCGACGCGCTCCGGCTGAACCACCCGGTGCTCGCGGTGGTGCGCGGTTCGGCGGTGAACCAGGACGGCGCGTCCAACGGGCTGACCGCGCCCAACGGGCCCTCACAGCAGCGGGTGACACTGCAGGCCCTGGCGGACGCTCGTCTGGCGCCCGGTCAGGTCGACGCCGTGGAGGCGCACGGCACCGGCACGAGCCTCGGCGACCCGATCGAGGCCCAGTCGCTGATCGCGGCGTACGGTCAGGACCGGCCCGCGGGCCGGCCGTTGTGGATCGGCTCGGTCAAGTCCAACATCGGCCACACGCAGGCCGCCGCCGGCGTCGCGTCGGTGATCAAGATGGTGCAGGCGCTGCGTCACGGCGTCCTGCCGCGGACCCTGCACGTCGACGAGCCCACCGGGCACGTCGACTGGAGCGCCGGCTCCGCCCGGCTGCTCACCGAGGCCCGCGACTGGCCGGAGACCGGCGAACCGCGCCGGGCGGGCGTCTCCTCGTTCGGGCTGAGCGGCACCAACGCCCATCTGATCCTGGAGCAGGCACCCCCGGCGGAGCCCCGGCCGGAGCAGGACGCGGCCCCGGCGGCGCGCCGGCCGGCCGGTGTGCCGCTGCCGTTCCCGGTGAGCGCGAGGTCGGCGTCCGCGCTGCCCGGGCAGGCCGCCCGGCTGCGGGCGCGGGTGGCGTCCGACCCCGGGCTCGACCTCACCGGCCTCGCCCACGCCCTGGCGACGACCCGCGCGGCGCTGCCGCACCGGGCCGTGGTGACCGCGGGCAGCCGCGAGGAGCTGCTCGACGCCCTGGCCGCCGTCGAACAGGGCGCCCAGAGCCCCGGGGTGCGGTACGGGGTGGCCCGCGGGAGCCGTCCGGCGGGGAAGCTCGCGATGCTGTTCACCGGTCAGGGTGCGCAGCGGGCCGGTATGGGCCGCGAACTGTACGCCGTGGAGCCGGTGTTCGCGCGGGCGCTGGACGAGGTGTGCGCGGCGATGGACCCGCACCTGGAACGCCCGTTGCGCGAGGTGCTGTTCGCGGAGCCGGATTCGTCCGCGGCCGGGCTGCTGGACCGCACCGAGTACGCCCAGCCGGGGCTGTTCGCGATCGAGGTCGCGCTCCACCGGCTGTTCACGCACTGGGGTGTCGCCCCCGACTACCTGCTGGGCCACTCCGTCGGTGAACTCGCCGCGGCCCATGTGGCCGGGGTGTGGTCGCTGCCGGACGCCTGTGCGCTCGTCGCTGCCCGGGGCCGGCTCATGCAGCGGATGGCCGGGGACGGCGCGATGCTCGCGGTCCGGGCCGGCGAGGACGAGGTCCGTGCGACGCTCGCCGCGCACGCCCCCGGGGCCGTCGTCGTCGCCGCCGTCAACGGGCCGGCCGACGTGGTCGTCTCCGGCGACCGCGACGCCGTCGTCCGGCTGGCCGCCCACTGGGCGGAGCAGGGGGTGCGGACCCGGCCCCTGCGGGTGTCCCACGCCTTCCACTCCGCCCACATGGACCCGATGCTCGACGAGTTCCGCGCGATCGCCGCCGGGCTGACGTACGGGTCCCCCACCGTCCCGGTCGTCTCCAACGTCACCGGCACGGTGGCCGGGGCCGAGGAGCTCGCCGACCCCGACCACTGGGTCCGCCAGGTCCGTGAGGCGGTGCGGTTCGGGGACGGTGTCGCCTGGCTCGACGGGCACGGTGTGGACCGGTACCTCGAACTCGGACCGGACGGTGTCCTCGCCGCCATGGCCGGCGAGTCGCTCGCGCACCGTGACGAACCCGCCGTCGTGGTGGCGGCGTTGCGGCGTTCCCTCGGCGAGCCGGCCGCCGCGACAGCGGCCCTGGCCGAGCTGCACGCGCACGGTGTGACCCCCGACTGGACGGCCGTGCTCCCCGGTGTGACCGGCCTGCCGGTGGCGCTGCCCACCTATGCCTTCGAGGCGGAGCACTACTGGCCGCGGCTGTCGTGGGCGCCCGGCGACGTGACGGCGGCCGGGCTCGGCGCCACCCGGCACCCGCTGCTGGGCGCCGGTGTCTCCGTCGCCGACGGCGACGAACTGCTGTTCTTCGGGTGGCTCTCGCCCGGCCGGCCGCAGTGGTCGGCCGACCACGTGGTCCTGGGGCGCACCGTGCTGCCGGGCACCGCGTTCGTGGAACTCGCGGTCCGCGCGGGCGACCAGGCCGGTTGCGGCGGCGTCGAGGAGCTGGTGCTCGAGACGCCGCTGGTGCTGCCCGAGCGGGGCGGAGTGCAGGTGCAGGTCGCGGTCGGCGCCGCCGACGGGGCCGGGCGGCGGGACGTGACCGTGTACGCGCGGCCCGGCGCCCCCGCGGACGAGGGGTGGCCCGAGCGCCCCTGGACCCGGCATGCGAGCGGTGTCCTGGCCCCGGAGCCGCCCGCGGGCCGGGGCCCGGACGGCGACTGGGCGCGGCAGTGGCCGCCGGCCGGCGAGGACGTGCCGGTGGAGGGCGTGTACGAGCTGCTGGAGGCCGCCGGACTGGAGTACGGCCCGGCCTTCCGCGGCGTCCGGAGCCTGTGGCGGCTCGGCGGCGAGGTGTTCGCCGAGGTGTCCCTCGCGGAGTCCGAGGAACCCCGGGCGCGTGCCTACGGCATCCATCCGGCGCTGCTCGACGCCGCTCTCCAGGCCGCGGCCGGAGCCGGCCCGTCCGCTCCGGGCACGGCGGGGATCCCGTTCTCCTTCACGGGCGTCACTCTGCGGGCGTCCGGCGCCGCGGCGCTGCGGGTCCGGCTGACACCGCTCGACGGCGGCGGCGTCGCCGTCGCTGCCGCGGACCACGACGGCGAGCCGGTCCTCTCGGTCGACCGGCTGGTCGTCCGCCCCGTGGCAGCGCCGCCCGGGGCCGCCGACGAGGCGGACGGTCTCTGCCGTCTCGAATGGACCCCGCTCGCCGCCGGCCGGGCCTCCGGTACGGCGCCGTCCGGCGTGGCCGTGGACGCCTTCGGGCCGGCCCCGCTGCTCCCCGACGGCCCGCTGCCGCGGACCGTGGTGCTGCGCGCCGACGGCCCGGCGGCGGATGCCGCCGCCGGGCCGGCCCGGGCGCGGGCGCTGACCGGGCGGGTGCTGGACGCGCTCCAGCAGTGGCTGGCCGACGAGCGGTGCGCCGATGCGCGGCTGGTCGTCCTCACCCGCGACGCGGTGCTCGCCGCCCCCGGCGACCGGGCCCCCGATCCGGCCGCCGCCGCGGTGTGGGGTCTGGTGCGGGCCGCGCAGTCCGAGGAACCCGGCCGCTTCGTGCTGGTGGACACCGACGGCGACGGTGTGCCCTGGCAGGCCGTCACGGCCGCGGTGGAGGCGGGCGAGCCGCAGATCGCCGTGCGGGCGGGGGCGGCCTTCGCCGCCCGGCTGGTGCGGGCCGCGCATCCGTCCGGTCTGCCCGTGCCGGCGGCGGCGTCGTGGCGGCTCGCCACGCGGGAGCCCGGCACCCTGGACGGACTCTGGCTCGCGCCCGCGGAGCCGGCGGAGCCGCTCGGTCCGGGACAGGTGCGTTTCGCCGTGCGGGCCGCGGGGCTGAACTTCCGCGACGTGCTGTACGCGCTGGGCATGTACCCGGGCGAGGTGGAGCTCGGCGGCGAGGCCGCGGGCGTCGTCCTGGAGACGGGGCCGGAGGTCTCGGGCCTGGCGCCCGGCGACCGGGTCATGGGTGTGTGCACCGGCGCGTTCGGGCCGGTCGCGGTGACCGATCACCGGCTGCTGGCACCGATGCCCGCGGACATGACGTTCGCGGAGGCGGCCGCAGTGCCGATCGCCTACGCCACCGCCTACTACGGTCTGGTCGACCTGGGCGGGCTGAAAGCCGGCGAGGCGGTCCTGGTGCACGCCGCCGCGGGCGGTGTGGGCACCGCCGCCGTCCAGCTCGCCCGGCACCTCGGCGCCGAGGTGTTCGCCACCGCCTCCCCGGGCAAGTGGGACGCGGTACGGGCCATGGGTGTCCCCGACGACCACATCGCCTCGTCCCGGGACCTCGGTTTCGAGGACAGCTTCGCCGCCGTCACCTCCGGGCGCGGGGTGGACGTCGTCCTCGACGCGCTCGCGGGCGAGTTCGTCGACGCCTCGCTGCGGCTCCTGCCGCGTGGCGGCAGGTTCGTCGAGATGGGCAAGAGCGACATCCGGGACGCCGACGAGGTCGCCGCCGCCCATCCGGGCGTCCGCTACCGGGCGTTCGACCTGGTGGAGGCGGGCCCCGCGCGTATCGGGGAGATCCTGGCCGAGCTGCTGGAGCTGTTGCGGGCCGGGGCGCTGCGGCTGCCGCCGGTGCGGGCGTTCGCCCTGCCGCAGGCGCCGGACGCGTTCCGTCACGTCAGCCAGGCCCGGCACATCGGCAAGGTGGTCCTCACCGTCCCGCGGGCGCTCGACCCCGACGGCACCGTCCTGGTCACCGGGGGCACCGGCGGTCTGGGCGCACTGCTGGCCCGGCATCTCGTCACCGCCCACGGTGTGCGCCGTCTCGTGCTGCTCAGCCGGAGCGGTCCGGACGCGCCGGGCGCGGGGGAACTGGCCGCCGAACTGGCCGAGCTGGGCGCCGACGTCGAGATCGTGGCCTGCGACGTGGCCGACCGCGACGCGCTCGGCGCCGTGCTCGGCGCGATACCGGCCGGCCGTCCCCTGACCGGTGTGTTCCACACCGCCGGTGTGCTCGACGACGGGACCGTCGGGGCGCTGACGCCGGAGCGGCTGGATACCGTGCTGGGGCCCAAGGCGGACGCCGCGTTCCATCTGCACGAACTGACCCGTCGTCATGACCTGGCGGCCTTCGTGCTGTTCTCCTCGGTCGCCGGGACCCTCGGCGCTCCCGGTCAGGGCAACTACGCCGCGGCCAACGCCTTCCTCGACGCCCTGGCCCAGCACCGGCACGCCGCCGGTCTGCCCGCGCTGTCGCTGGCCTGGGGCGCCTGGGACGGCACCGCCGGCATGGCCGCCCGGCTCACCCGGGTGGACCGCGACCGCGTCGCTCGCTCCGGCTTCCCGCTGCTGGCCGCCGGCCACGGACTCGCCCTCCTCGACACCGCGCTGGCCGCGCCGCACGCGGCCCTGGTGGCGACCGGGCTGGACACCGCGGCCCTGACCGCCGCCGGTTCGCTGCCGCCGATGCTGACCGGTCTGGTCCGTCCCGGTGCCCGGCGCACGGTCAGCGATGCCGCGCCGGTGGAGCGCGGCGCCTGGGCCGACCGGCTCGCCGCGCTCGCCCCGCAGGACCGTGCCCGGTTCCTGCTCGACCTGGTCCGTTCGGCCGCCGCCGCGGTCCTCGGCTTCTCCGGCCCGCGGGCGGTCGAGGAGGGGCGGGCGTTCAAGGAACTCGGCTTCGACTCGCTGACCGCCGTCGAACTCCGCAACCGGCTGGCCGCGGCCACCGGGCTGCGGCTGCCGGCCACCCTGGTCTTCGACCACCCGACGCCCCGCCTGCTGGCAGCGATGCTCGGCCGGGCCGTGGTGGGCGACCGCGAGGAGACGGTCGACGTCCCCGGGACGGCGGACGCGCCCGCGCCGGCCGACGATCCGATCGCGATCATCGGGATGAGCTGTCGGCTGCCCGGCTCCGCCGACACCCCCGACGCGTTGTGGCGGATCGTCAGCGAGGGCGTCGACGCCATCGCTCCGTTCCCCGACGACCGCGGCTGGCGGCCCGACTCCGTCTACGCGGCCGACAGCGCCGGGGCCGGTCTCAGCCGGACCTTCGAGGGCGGGTTCGTCGACGGCATGGCGGACTTCGACGCCGAGTTCTTCGGCATCGGCCCGCGTGAGGCCCTCGCCATGGACCCGCAGCAGCGGCTGCTGCTGGAGACCGCCTGGGAGGCGGTCGAGCACGCCGGGATCGCCCCCGGCTCGCTCGCCGGCAGCCCCACCGGTGTCTTCGTGGGCGCGGCGTCGACCGGCTACGGCACGGGCCCGCTGGACATCCCCGAGGGGACGGGCGCGCATCTGCTGCTGGGCACGTCGACGAGCGTCGCCTCCGGCCGGGTCTCCTACGTGCTCGGCCTGGAGGGCCCCACCCTCACGGTCGACACCGCCTGTTCGTCCTCGCTGGTGGCCATGCACATGGCCGCCGAGGCGCTGCGCCGCGGTGAGTGCTCGATGGCCCTGGTCGGCGGTGTCACCGTCATGACCACGCCGAGCATGTTCACGGAGGGCAGCCAGGGCGGCGCGCTGGCCGCCGACGGCCGGTGCAAGGTGTTCTCCGCCGACGCCGACGGCACCGGCTGGAGCGAGGGCGCCGGGATGCTCCTGACCGAGCGGCTCTCCGACGCCCGGCGCAACGGCCACCGTGTGCTGGCGGTGCTGCGCGGCTCCGCGGTCAACCACGACGGCGCCAGCAACGGTCTGACCGCACCGAGCGGTCCGGCCCAGCAGCGGGTCATCCGCCGGGCGCTGCGCAGTGCCGGCCTGGAGCCCCACGAGGTCGACGCCGTCGAGGCGCACGGCACCGGAACCGCGCTCGGCGACCCGATCGAGGGCGGGGCCCTGCTTGCCGTGTACGGGCAGGAGCGGCCCGCCGGGCGCCCGCTGTGGGTCGGCTCCGTGAAGTCCAACATAGGCCACTCCCAGTGCGCCGCCGGGGTCGCCGGCGTCATCAAGATGGTGCAGGCCCTGCGCCACGAGGTGCTCCCGGCGACGCTGCACGCCGCGGAGGCGACGCCGCACGTCGACTGGTCGTCCGGGGCGATGCGGCTGCTCACCGAGCCGGTGCCGTGGCCGCGCGACGGCGTCGTGCGCCGGGCAGGTGTGTCGTCGTTCGGCATGAGCGGCACCAACGCCCACGTCGTCCTGGAGGAGGCTCCGGCCGAGCCGGCGCCCCGGACGGCCGACGCTCCGGCCGCCGCGCCCGTGGTCGCCGAATCGCCGGTGCCGTGGGTGCTGTCCGGCCGGACGGAACCGGCGCTGCGCGCCCAGGCGGCGCGGCTGCGCGAACGGCTCGTCGAGCGGCCCGGCCTCGCCGCCCCGGAGTCCGTCCCGGAGGTGGCCCGTGCCCTGGCCACCGGCCGGACCGCGTTCCGCCACCGCGCCGTCCTGCTCGGACCCGATCCGGCGCGCTACCTCGACCAGTTGGACGCCCTGGCCGCGGGCCGCGGTGTCCGGGGCCTCGTCAGGGGCGAGACGGGACCGGGCGGCCCGGTCGCGTTCGTCTTCCCCGGGCAGGGCTCGCAGTGGCCGGGTATGGCCTCGGAACTGCTGCGTACCGCACCGGTGTTCCGTGACGCGCTGAGCGAGTGCTCGGCGGCGATCGCGGAGCACGCCGGCTGGTCGGCCGAGGACGTCCTGCGGGGCGTCGAGGGGGCCCCGTCGCTGGAGCGGCTGGACGTCGTCCAGCCGGCCCTGTTCGCGATGATGATGTCCCTGACCGCGCTGTGGCGGGCGCACGGCATCGTACCGGAGGCCGTGGTCGGGCATTCGCAGGGCGAGATCGCGGCGGCCTGCGCTGCGGGGGCCCTGACCCTGCCGGACGCGGCGCGGATCGTCGTGGCCCGCAGCCGGCTGCTCGCCTCCCTGGACAGCGCCGGCGCGATGCTGGCGGTGACCCTGCCCGCCGGTGAACTCGCCGAGCGGATGGCTCGGTGGCCGGGTCGGCTGCACCTCGCCGCCGTCAACGGCCCCCGGGCCACCGTGGTGTCGGGCGACCTCGAGGCGGTCGGGGAGCTCGCCGCGGCGCTGGCCGCCGACAGGATCGCCGCCCGCCGGATGCCGATCACCGGCGCCGCCCACTCTCCCGAGGTCGAACGGCTCCGCGACGAGGCGCTCGCCGCGTTCGACGGGATCGCCCCGCGGGCCGCGGCCGTCCCGCTCTACTCGGCCGTCGACGGCGGCCCGGTCGACGGCGCCGCCCTGGACGCGGAGCACTGGTACCGGAACATGCGGCTGCCGGTGCGATTCGCCCCGGCCGTCGCCGCCATGCTGCGCGACGGCTTCCGCGCCTTCGTCGAGCCCAGCCCGTATCCGTCGCTGACCGCGAACGTCGAGGACGTCGCCGACGCCGAGGGCGCCGACGACACGGTCGTCGTCACGACGCTGCGCCGCGACAACGGCGGTCCGGGCCGCTTCCGGGAGGCGGTGGCGACCGCGTTCGCCCGGGGCCTCGCCCCCGACTGGGACGCCGTCCTGCCCGCGCCGGGCGCCTCGGCCGCCCTCCCCGAGCTGCCCGGATACCCGTTCCAGCGGCGGCGGTTCTGGCTGGAGCCCGCCGCACCGGCCGTGGCGACGGCGGGTCCCGGCGTCGCCGACCCGGCCGACGAGGCGTTCTGGGACGCGGTCGCGGGCGGCGATCCGCTGGCGCTCGCCGACGCGCTCGACGTGTCCGACCCGCAGCGGCGCGAGCTGCTGGAGGGCGCCGCGTCCGTGCTGCCCGTCCTGTCGGCGTGGCGTGCCGAGCGTGGTGACCGGTCCACCGTGGACCGCTGGCGCTACCGGATCCGGTGGCGGCGCACCACCCGGCTTCCGCGGCCGGTGCTGTCGGGCGTCTGGCTCCTCGTCGCCCCGGCCCACGACCCCGGCGGTGTCGCCCGCCGGATCTCCGGGGCGCTCGCCGAACGGGGCGTCACCCAGGTCCTGACGGTGACCGTCTCCGACGACGACCCGTACGGCGAGGGTCTGGCCGCCGGCCTCGCGGACGCCGTGGCCCGGGCCGCCGACGGCGCGGGCCCCGGCCCGGCGGGTGCCCGTGTCGCCGGGCTGCTGTCCCTGCTCGGCCTCGACACCCGCCCCGGCCCCGGTGGCGTGGCGAACGGTGTCGCCACCACGCTCGCGCTGGTCCGGGCGGCCGAGGACCTCGGCGTGGCCGCGCCCCTGTGGGCGGCGACCCGCGGCGCGGTGTGCGTCGGCGAGGCCGACCCGGCGCCGGACCCGGCCCAGTCGGGGCTGTGGGGCCTCGGGCTGGCCGCGGGGCTGGAACTGCCCGCCCGCTGGGGCGGTCTGGTGGACCTGCCGGCCGAGCTCGACGACCGGGCCGCCGACCGTCTGGCCGGGGTCCTGGCCGGTGAGAACGGCGAGGACCAGGTCGCTGTACGCCCCGCCGGGGTCTTCACCCGCCGCCTGGTGCGCGCGCCGCTGGGCCACGCTCCCCGCACCGAACCGTGGCGGCCGACCGGCACCGCGCTGGTCACCGGCGGCACCGGCGCTCTCGGCGCGCACGTCGCCCGCTGGCTGGCCGGGCTGGGCGCGCCCCGTATCGTCCTGATCAGCCGCAGCGGACCGCAGGCGCCGGGCGCCGCGGAGCTGGCCGCGGAACTGACGGCGGCCGGCACCGAGGTGCTGATCGAGGCCTGCGACGTCGGCGACCGCGAGGCGCTGCGGGCGCTGCTCGCGGGGCTCGACGACGGCCCGCCCGTGACCACCGTCGTCCACGCCGCCGGGGTGACCCGGTCCGCGTCCGTCCTGGACACCACGGCCGAAGAGGTCGCCCAGGTGATCGCCGCGAAGGCCGACGGCGCGCGTCATCTCGACGAACTCCTCGGCGACGGCCTCGACGCGTTCGTCCTCTTCTCGTCGGGCGCCGCCGTCTGGGGCGGCGCCGGCCAGGCGGCCTACGCGGCCGCCAACGCCCATCTCGACGCGCTGGCGCTGCGGCGCCGCCGGCAGGGCCGGACGGCCACGTCGGTGTCGTGGGGCGGCTGGGACGGCGGCGGTATGGCGGACGCCGAGGCGATCGAGCTCCTCGGACGGCGCGGTCTGCGGCTGATGCCGCCTCAGCTCGCCCTCGTCGCCCTCGGGCAGGCCCTCACCCACGACGAGACGCTGCTCACCGTCACCGACATGGACTGGGCCCGCTTCGTCCCCGGCTACACCGCGGCCCGTCCCCGTCCGCTGATCGGCGAGATCCCGGAAGCGGCGCGGGCCCTGGCCGACGCCGACGGCGGCGACGGCTCCAGCGACGAGGCGGGCTCCGGTCTCGGCCGTCAGCTCGCCGCGCTGCCCGCGGGCGAACGCCGGCCGTTCCTGCTGACCCTGGTGCGCACCGAGGCCGCCGCCGCGCTGGGCCACACGGGTCCGGCCGACATCGAACCGGGCCGCGCCTTCCGGGACCTCGGGTTCGACTCCCTGACCGCCGTCGACATCCGCAACCGGCTGCGCGCCGCGACCGGCCTGCGGCTGCCCACCACCATCGCCTTCGACCATCCGACGCCGAACGCGCTGGCGGGCTTCCTCGCCGACGAACTGCTCGGCGCGTCCGCGCCCGCCGGTACGCCCGCGGCCGGTACCGCGGCGGAGGCGGGGGCCGCGGCCGGGTCCGCCGACGAGCCCGTCGCCATCGTCGGCATGGGCTGCCGGTTCCCCGGCGGGGTGCGCTCGCCCGAGGACCTGTGGGACCTCGTCGTCCACGGCCGTGACGCGATCACCCCGTTCCCCGACGACCGGGGCTGGGACCTCGACGCCCTCTACGACCCCGACTTGTCGCGGCCCGGCAGTTCGTACGTCCGCGAGGGCGGCTTCCTGGACGGCGCGGGCGACTTCGACGCCGAGTTCTTCGGCATCAGCCCCCGCGAGGCGATGGCGATGGACCCGCAGCAGCGGGTGCTGCTGGAGACCGCCTGGGAGGCGCTGGAGCGCACCCGCGTCGACCCTGCGGGGCTGACCGGCAGCCGCACCGGCGTGTTCGTCGGCACCTCGTTCCAGGGCTACGGGCTGGGCGACGCCGACGCGCTCGGCGCCGCCGAGGGATTCTTCCTCGCCGGAACGGGAACGGCCGCGGTGTCCGGGCGCCTGTCCTACAGCCTCGGCCTGGAGGGCCCGGCCGTCACCGTCGACACCGCCTGCTCCTCGTCACTGGTCGCGCTGCACCTCGCCTGCCAGTCGCTCCGGCAGGGCGAGTGCGACCTGGCCCTGGCCGGCGGTGTCACCGTCCTGCCCACGCCGGTGTCCTTCACCGAGTTCAGCCGCCAGCGCGGCCTGGCGCCCGACGGCCGCTGCAAGCCGTTCGCCGCCGCGGCCGACGGCACCGGCTGGAGCGAGGGCGTCGGAGTCGTCGCCGTGCAGCGCCTCAGCACCGCCCTGGCCGAAGGCCGGAACATCCTGGCCGTGGTTACCGGTTCCGCCGTCAACCAGGACGGCGCCAGCAACGGACTGACCGCGCCCAACGGCCCCTCCCAGCGCCGCGTCATCGCCGCCGCCCTCGCCGGCGCCCGGCTGGACGCCGGCGACGTCGACCTCGTGGAGGCGCACGGCACCGGCACCCCGCTCGGCGACCCCATCGAGGCCCAGGCCCTGCTGTCCGTCTACGGGCCGGGACACTCCGCGGAGAACCCGCTGTGGCTCGGCTCGGTCAAGTCGAACATCGGCCACTCCCAGAGCGCCGCGGGCATCGCCGGAGTGATCAAGACCGTGATGGCGCTGCGGCACGGCGTCCTGCCGCCGACCCTGCACGTCGACGAGCCCACCCCGCACGTGGACTGGTCCGAGGGGTCGGTGGCGCTGCTCACCGAGGCGCGGCCCTGGCCGGAGACCGGCCGGATCCGCCGGGCCGCTGTGTCCTCCTTCGGCGGCAGTGGCACCAACGCCCACGCCATCCTCGAACAGGCATCGCCCGCACCGGCGCACGACGACGGCGACGAGGCACCCGACGCACCGCCCCGCGCGACGGCCGGCGAGGCGCCCGACGCGACGTCCTCCGCCACCGGCGCCGGGGCACCGGCCGCGCTGCCGTGGCTGCTGTCCGGGCGCAGCGAGCGGGCCCTGCGGGAGCAGGCCCGACGGCTGCACGACCACCTCGGGCGTGGGCCCGCGCCGGAGGCGGGCGACGTCGCCTGGTCGCTGGCCACCACCCGGACCGCGTTCGAGCACCGTGCGGTGCTGCTCCCGGGCGACCGCGACGCCTTGGCCGCCCTGGCAGCCGGGGAACTCCCCGCCGGGGCGGTCCTCGGCCGGGCCGTCGAGGGCCGCACCGCGTTCGTCTTCCCCGGCCAGGGGTCGCAGTGGGCCGGTATGGGCGGCCCGCTGCTGGAATCCGACGCCGTGTTCGCCGAGACGGCCGCCGCGTGCGACGAGGCGTTCGCCCGTCACACCGACTGGTCCGTGCTCGACGTCCTGCGCGGCGCCGACGGCGCGGCCTCGCTGGAGCGCGACGACGTCGTCCAGATCTCGCTGTTCACCGTGATGGTCTCGCTGGCCGCGATGTGGCGCTCCTGGGGCGTCGAACCCGACGCCGTGGTCGGCCATTCGCAGGGCGAGATCGCCGCCGCGTACGTCGCCGGGGCGCTCTCCCTGGACGACGCGGCACAGGTGGTCGCCCTGCGCGCCGACCTCCTCGCGAGCATCGTCGGCCGCGGCGGCATGCTGTCGGTGGCGCTGCCGGCCGTGGAGATCGAGAAGCGGCTCGCCGCGTGGGAGGGCCGCCTCTGTCTCGCCGTGCGCAACGCGCCCGGCACGAACGTCGTCAGCGGCGACCGGGACGCGCTCGCGGAGTTCGCCGCGGCGTGTGCCATGGAGGAGATCCGCGTCAAGCCGGTCCGGATCGGCTACGCGTCGCACTCGCACCATGTGGACGGGCTCGCCGGCCCTCTGCGGGAGGCGCTGGCGGACATCCGGCCGCGGACGGGGGCGGTCCCGTTCTTCTCCAGCGTGACCGGCGGCTGGGTCGAGGGGGCCACGCTGGACGGCGCGTACTGGTTCGACAATCTGCGCCGCTGCGTCGGGTTCGAGCCCGCCGTGCGCTCTCTCGCCGCCCAGGGCTACCGGCATTTCGTCGAGGTCGGTCCGCACCCCCTGCAGGTCATGGGCATCCAGGAGACGCTCGAGGACATCGGCGACGACGGCGTCCCGTGGCCGCAGCCAGTCTCCTCGCTGCGCTCCGGGCAGGGCGACGCGGCCCGTATGCTCGCCTCCGCCGCCCAGGCGCACGTGTCCGGCATCCGTGTCGACTGGCGCAAGGTGCTGGGCGGCCGCGGCGCACGCGCCGTCGATCTGCCCACCTACGCGTTCCAGTCCGACCGGTACTGGATGAGCTCGCCGGGGACGGTGTCCGGGACGGACCCGTCCGGCGCCGGGCTGGACGCCACCGCGCATCCGGTGCTCACCGCCGCCGCTCCGGTGGCGGGCACCGACACCCTCCTGCTGACCGGCCGGATGTCGACCCGGACCCACCCGTGGCTCGCCGACCACGCCGTCCTCGGCACCGTCCTGGTGCCCGGTACCGCCTTCGTCGATCTCGCGGTCACCGCGGGCGGCCGGGCCGGCTGCCCGTTCGTCGAGGAACTCACCCTCGAGACGCCGCTGGTGCTGTCCGACACGGACGCCGTGCGCGTCCAGGCCGTCGTCCGGCCGCCGGACGACACCGGGCGGCGGTCCGTGGGCGTCTGGTCCCGGCCAGACGACGGCTCACCGGACTTGGGCGACGCCGACGGCGACTGGGTGCTGCACGCCACCGCCACCGTCGCGCCCGCCGCGCCCGTGGCGGCGGAGCCCGAGGGTCTGGCGCAGTGGCCCCCGGCCGGAGCGGCCGAGATCGACCTCGGAGGCTTCTACGACGACCTCGCGGCCCTCGGCTACAGCTACGGGCCCGCGTTCCAGGGCATGCGTGCCGCCTGGCACCATGACGGAGCGGTGTACGCGGAGGTCGCTCTCCCAGACGGCCCGGAGGCCGACGGCTTCGCCGTCCACCCGGCCCTTCTGGACGCGGCGCTGCACGGCATCGGCATGCTGCGGTCGCTGGGCGGGGGAAGCGAACCGGTCCGGGCGGAACTGCCGTTCGCCTGGCGCGGTGTGCGGCTTCTGCGGCACGGCGTGCGGGCCCTGCGGGTCCGGCTGACCCTGGGCGGGACGGGCGGCATCGGTGTGACCGTCGCCGGCACCGACGGCGCGCCGGTCGCCACGGCGGACTCGATCGTCTCCCGGCCCGTGCCGGACGGTTTCGGCGCGGGACACCCGTCCCGCAACGCGCTGTTCCAGGTCGACTGGGCGGAGGTGGGAGGCGTCCCGGCGCCCCCCGTGCCGTCCTGGACGGTGTACGGCCCCGACCCGCTGGACCTCCACGCCGGGCTCCTGGCGGCCGGGGCGCCGGTCCACCGGGCCGACGACACCGACGGCTCCGGTGGCTCCGACGGCTCCGGCTTCGGCGACGAGGCCGGTGCGGGCGTCGTCCTCGCGTCCCTGGCCACAGCGGACGGGTCCGCGGAGCTGGCCGGCGTGCCGCGCGACGCGCTCCGGCTCGTGCGCCGGTGGCTCGCCGACGAGCGACGCGCGGACGCCCGCCTCGTGATCGTCACCCGGGGCGCCGTGGCGGCCGACGTCGACACTGACACTGACACGGACATCGGTGATCTCGCGGGAGCCGCGGCCTGGGGGCTGATCCGCTCCGCACAAGCCGAACACCCCGGCCGGTTCGTCCTGGTCGACCTCGACGGCCCCGTCTCGCCCGACGTGCTCGCCGAGGCACTGAGCTGCCCGGAACCGCAGGTGGCGGTGCGCGCCGGCCGGTTGTACGCGCCGCGCCTGGCGCGGGCCGAGCGGCCGGCGGAGACGTCCCTCGACGCCGGTGGCACGGCGCTGATCACCGGCGGCACCGGCACCATCGGCTCGGCGCTCGCCCGGCATCTGGCCGCCGAACACGGCGTCCGCCGGCTCGTGCTGACCAGCAGGCGCGGCCCGAAGGCACCGGGTGCGGACGGCCTCGTGGCCGACCTCGCCGCCCTGGGCTGCGAGGCCACGGTCGTGGCCTGCGACATCGGCGAACGGGACGAGGTCGCCGACCTGTTGCGGACCGTCCCGGCCGACCGGCCGCTGCGCATCGTGGTGCACGCGGCCGGGGCACTCGACGACGGCCTGGTCACCGGCCTCGACGACGCCCGGCTCGACCGGGTGCTGCACGCCAAGGCGAACGGCGCGTGGCATCTGCACGATCTGACCCGGGACCTGGAGCTGTCCGCGTTCGTGCTCTTCTCCTCGGCCTCGGCGACGTTCGGCGCCGCGGGGCAGGCCAACTACGCCGCCGCGAACGCGTTCGTGGACGCCCTCGCCCACCACCGCCGGGCCCGCGGGCTGACGGCGGTGTCCATGGCGTGGGGCCCGTGGGCCGAGGCGAGCGGCATGACCAGCGGGCTCACCGACGCCGACGTCCGGCGCGTCGAACGGCTCGGTGTGACGCCGATGTCCACGCGGGACGGCATGGCGCTGTTCGACGCCGCGCTCGGCTCCGCCACCGCGGTCGCCGTCCCGATGCTCCTCGACACCGGTGCGCTGCGCATCCGTTCCGAGACGGCGCCGCCGCTGCTGCGGGAGCTCGTCCGGCCCGGCCGCCCCTCCGCCGTCGCCACCGGCGACGACGGGGCGGAGCTGCGCCGCCGCCTCGCCGACCTCGGCGACGCCGAGGGCCACAAGGCGGTCCTCGACCTCGTCCGCACCCAACTCGCCGTCGTCCTGGGCCACTCCGGTGGTGAGGCGGTCCGGCCCGACCGGGGCTTCCTCGAAACCGGCGTCGACTCCCTCACCGGCGTCGAACTCCGCAACCGGCTCGCGGCCCTGACCGGGCTGCGCCTGCCGGCCACCCTGGTGTTCGACCACCCCACGCCGATCGCCCTCGCCCGGTACCTCCGCGCCGAACTGCTGCCGGAGCCGGTGGCCCCGTCCGCGCGCGCCCTGGAGGAACTCGGCCGGCTGGCGGAGGTCCTGGCCGCCGTGTCCCCCGACGACGCCGACCGTGCCACGGTCGGCAGCCGGCTGCGGGAGCTGCTCGCCGGGTGGAACGACGGACGGCAGCGGCCCGATGACGCCGTCAGCCTCGAAACGGCGACCGCCGAGGAGCTGTTCCAGATCCTCGACGAGTCCGACTGAACCGCCGGGAGCGCGAGCATGGCCACCACCGAAGAGTTGCTGCGATACCTGCGGCAGGCGACCGCCGACCTGCGCGAGGCCCGAAGGGACCTCCGCGAACTGGACGAACGCGTACGCGAGCCGGTCGCGATCGTCGGCATGTCCTGCCGGTACCCCGGCGACGTCGCCTCACCGGACGGCCTGTGGCACCTCGTCGACACGCGCGGCGACGGCCTGTCCGGCTTCCCGGAGAACCGCGACTGGGACCTCGGCCGGCTGCCGGCCGACGGCCCCCGCGAGGCAGGATTCCTGCACGACGCCGGCCGGTTCGACGCGGCGTTCTTCGCCATGTCCCCGCGCGAGGCCCTGGCCACCGACCCCCAGCAACGCCTGCTGCTGGAAACCTCCTGGGAGGTGATGGAGTCCGCCGGCGTCGACCCCGCGACGCTGCGCGGCAGCCGCACCGGCGTCTACATCGGCCAGATGTACCACGACTATCTGGTCGGCTCGGCCGAGATGCCGCCCGGCAGCGAGGCGTACCTGGCCACCGGCACCGCGGGGAGCGCCGCCTCCGGCCGCGTCGCCTACTCCTTCGGGCTGGAGGGCCCCGCGGTCACCGTCGACACCGCCTGCTCCTCCTCGCTGGTGACGCTGCACCTGGCGTGCCAGGCGCTGCGGGCCGGTGAGTGCGATCTGGCGATCGCCGGCGGTGTCACCGTGATGGCCACCCCCGAGGTGTTCGGGGCGTTCGGCGTCGACCAGGGCCTCGCTCCGGACGGCCGCTGCAAGTCGTTCGCCGCCGCGGCCGACGGCATGGGCTGGTCGGAAGGCGTCGGCATGCTGCTCGTGGAGCGGCTCTCGGACGCGCGGCGCCACGGCCACCGGATCCTCGCGGTGGTGCGGGGCAGCGCGGTGAACCAGGACGGCGCGTCGAGCGGTCTGACGGCGCCGAACGGGCCGTCGCAGCAACGGGTGATCCGCGACGCCCTGGCGAACGCCCGGCTCACCGGCGCGGACGTGGACGTGGTGGAGGCGCACGGGACGGGCACCCGGCTCGGCGACCCGATCGAGGCGCAGGCACTGCTCGCCACCTACGGCCAGGAACGGGGCGAGGCCGGCGATCCGCTGTGGCTCGGCTCGATCAAGTCCAACATCGGTCACACCCAGGCGGCCGCCGGTGTCGCGGGCGTGATCAAGATGGTCATGGCGATGCGGCACGGTGTGCTGCCCGCGACGCTGCACGTGGACGCCCCGTCGCCGCAGGTGGACTGGTCGGCGGGCGCGGTGGAACTGCTCGACGACGCGCGCCCCTGGCCCGCATCGGACCGCCCGCGGCGCGCGGCGGTGTCGTCGTTCGGTATCAGCGGCACGAACGCCCACGTCATCCTGGAGCAGGCCCCGGAGTCGGAGCCGGAGCCGTCTGCCGAGTCGTCGGTGGTGCGCCCCGGGCCGGTGCCGTGGCCGGTGTCGGCGAAGTCCGAGACCGCGTTGCGGGCGCAGGTGGAGCGGCTGACCTCGTTCGTCGCGGACCGTCCCGGGCTGGACCCGGTGGACGTGGGCTGGTCGCTGGCGACCAGGCGCGCCGCGCTGGAGCACCGTGCGGTGCTGGCGGGGGACACGACCCTCGCCGAGGGCGTGGCCGGCGAAGGAAAAACCGCGTTCCTGTTCACCGGCCAGGGCTCGCAGCGTGCCGGCATGGGCCTGGGGCTGTATGAGGCGTTCCCGGTCTACGCCGAAGCCTTCGACGCCGTCTGCGCCCGGCTGGACGTCCGGCTGGAGCGCCCGCTGCGGGAGGTCCTGACCGACGGCACCGACCTGGACCACACGATGTGGGCGCAGGCCGGCCTCTTCGCCCTCGAAGTCGCCCTGTACCGGCTCGTGGAGTCCTGGGGCGTGACCCCCGACGTGCTCCTCGGCCACTCCCTGGGCGAGATCAGCGCCGCCCATGTGGCCGGGATCCTCGACCTGGACGACGCGTGCACCCTGGTGGCCGAGCGCGGCCGCCTGATGCAGGCGCTGCCCGCGGGCGGCGGCATGCTCGCCGTGCAGGCGACCGAAGCCGAGGTCGCCGACTCGGGCCTGGACATCGCGGCGGTGAACGGTCCGAACTCCGTGGTGCTGTCGGGTGATCTGGACGCGGTCGAGCGCTACGCCGCCGCATGCGCCGAGCACGGCCTGCGGTGCACCGTCCTCTCCGTGTCGCACGCGTTCCACTCCGCCCTGATGGAACCGATGCTGAACGAACTCAGCACGGTTCTGCAGGGGTTGACGTTCCAAGCGGCCCGGATCCCGGTCGTCTCCAACCTCACCGGAGACGTGGCCGAACCGGGCGCCATGCAGCAGCCCGCGTACTGGCTGAACCAGGTCCGCCGGCCGGTCCGCTTCGCCGACGGCGTCACCACCCTCCACACCATGGGCGTGACCCGCTACCTCGAACTCGGCCCCGACGGCGTCCTGTCCGCCATGGCCCGAGAGGCCGCCCCCGGCGCCACGTTCGTCCCCGTCCTGCGCAAGGACCGCGACGAGACCCACACCGCCCTCACCGCCCTCAGCCGGCTCTGGACCTCCGGCGGCGACATCGACTGGACCGCCGTGCTGGACGGCCGGGCGGTCGACCTGCCCACCTACGCCTTCCAGCACGAGCAGTACTGGCCACAGCCCTCTCCGCACACCGCGGCGGATTCGTGGCGTTACGCCGTGGAGTGGAAGCCCGCGGGACCCGCCCTCTCCGCGGCGGCTCCGGGCGGCACCTGGCTGGCACTGCTGCCGGACACCACGAAACACCACGATGTGGCCGAACGGTGCGTACGCGCGCTCACCGACGCCGGTGCGCATGTCGTGACGGTACGGGCGGAGGCCGCGGACCTCCGGGAGCGCGTCGCCGAGGCGTGCGCGGACGGTGCCGAGCCCGCCGGTGTGCTCTCCTTCGCCGGGCTGACCGCCGACGGCGGCCCCGGAAGTGCTGCCCCGCCCGCGTCGGTCGCGAGCGTGCTGGCCACCGTGGAGGCGTTGCGGCACCGCGGGGTCCGGGCGCCCGTCTGGTGGATCACCTCCGGCGGGGTCGCCGTCGACGCCGGTGAGACGGTCGACACCGACCAGGCGCAGGTGTGGGGCCTCGGCCGGGTGGCGGGGCTCGAACTCCCCGAGATGTGGGGCGGTCTCGTCGACGTCGGTGACACCGCATCGGCCGAGCGTCTCGCCGAGATCCTGGGCTCCGGCGTCGAGGACCAGGTGGCGCTGCGTCCGGCCGGCGCGTTCGTCCGGCGGCTGGTGCGGGCCAGCGGCACACCGGCGGGAGAGTGGCAGGGCCACGGGACCGTGCTGGTCACCGGAGGCACGGGAGGGCTGGGACGCGAAGTCGCCCTCTGGCTGGCCCGGTCCGGAGCCGAGCGGCTGGTCCTGGTCTCACGGCGTGGGTCGGCGGCGCCGGGCGCCGACCGGCTGGTGGCCGAGCTGGAGGGCGCCGGGACGGCGGTGTCGGTCGTCGCGGGCGACATCGGGGACCGTGCGTTCGTGCGGTCGGTCGTCGAGCGGTACCGCCCCTCCGGGGTGGTCCACGCGGCCGGTGTGGGCGACCCGACCCCGCTGGGCACTTCGGGCCCGGAAGATTTCGCCCGGGTGATGGCCGCGAAAGCCGAGGGCGCGCGCCTGCTCGACGAGGCGCTGGGGGACGTGCCCCTGGACTTCTTCGTGCTGTTCTCCTCGATCGCCGGAGTCTGGGGCAGTGGCGGACAGGGCGCCTACGCGGCCGCGAACGCCTACCTGGACGCGCTGGCGGCCAACCGGCGCGCGCGAGGCGCCGTCGCCACGTCGGTGTCCTGGGGGCCGTGGGCGGGCGAGGGCATGGCGGCGGACGCCGGCGCGTCGGAATATCTGCGGCGCCGCGGTCTGCGGGCGATGGCGCCCGGCGCGGCGGTCCGGCGGCTCGGCCCCGCGCTGCTCGCCGGCGACGCGTGCGTGACGGTCGCCGACGTCGACTGGGCGGCGTTCCTGCCTTCCTTCAGCGCCAGCCGGGAACGCCCGCTGATCCACGACATCCCCGAAGTCACCGCGCTGACGACGGCCTCCGCGGAGGTGGACGGCGCGCGCGCCGCCCGCCTGCGCGACCGGCTCTCGACCCTGACCGGCGACGAGCGGGAGGCGGCCCTCGTCGGTGTCGTGCAGCGGCACGCCGCCGACGTACTGGGCTACCCGTCGCCCGAGGCGGTGACCGCCGACAAGGCCTTCCGCGACCTCGGCTTCGACTCTCTCAGCGCCGTCGAACTGCGCGACCGGCTGGCCGCCGAGACCGGTCTGCGGCTGCCCGCGACGCTGCTGTTCGACCACCCGAGCGCGCGGGCCGTCGCCGGCCTGCTGCGGGCCGAGATGTTCCCGGACAGCATCGGCGAGATCGACGAGGAACGCGCCGCGGAGATCCGGCGGGCACTGCGGGGGATCCCGCTGTCCCGCCTGGCCGACGCCGGTCTCCTCGCCCCGCTGCTGCGGCTCGCCGCGGAGGACGGTGCGAACGACGGGACGGCCCCGGAGGACCCGGAGCCGGGCCAGGACATTCAGGATTCGATCGACTCGATGGACGGCGAGAGCCTGCTCAGGCTCGCTCTCGGCAGTGGTCCGGAGTCGGATGGACAGACAGATCGAGCAGATCGAGGAGCTTGAAATGGCCGCCGCCTCCATGGAGGACTACGTCAAGGCGCTGCGTACTTCTCTGAAGGAGACGGAGCGGCTGCGGGCGGAGAACCGCGAACTCACCACGGCGTCACGCGAGCCCATCGCGATCGTGTCCATGGCCTGCCGCTACCCCGGGGGCGTCCGGTCGCCGGAAGAGCTCTGGGGTCTGGTGGACGCCGGCGGGGACGCCGTGACCCCGTTCCCCTCCGACCGCGGGTGGCGCCTGGACGCCGCCGACGCGGCGGACGAGTCGGCGTCGGGCGGATTCCTCGACGACGTCGCCCGGTTCGACCCCGGCTTCTTCGACATCTCCCCGCGCGAGGCCCTGGCCATGGACCCCCAGCAGCGTCTCCTGCTGGAGACCTCCTGGGAGGCGTTCGAGCACGCCGGGATCCTGCCGCCCCGGCTGAAGGGCAGCCGCACGGGCGTCTTCGTCGGCGCGGCCCCGTCCGGCTACGGAATCGGCCTCCAGCCGTCCGACGCCGGGCAGGCGTACGCCTTGGCCGGCGGCGCGACGAGCGTCCTGTCCGGCCGCGTCTCCTACACGTTCGGCCTGGTCGGCCCAGCCGTCACCGTGGACACCGCCTGCTCCTCGTCCCTGGTCGCCCTGCACCTGGCGTGCCAGGCGCTGCGCGCCGGCGAGTGCTCGTTGGCCCTGGCGGGCGGCGTCACCGTCATCGCCACCCCCGACGTGTTCGGTGCCTTCAGCGTCGAGCAGGGCCTGGCCGCCGACGGCCGCTGCAAGTCGTTCGCCGCGGCCGCCGACGGGACGGGCTGGGCCGAGGGCGTCGGCCTGGTGCTGCTGGAACGGCTCTCCGACGCCCGGCGCAACGGACATCAGGTGCTGGCGGTGGTGCGGGGCAGCGCGATCAACCAGGACGGCGCGTCCAACGGTCTGACGGCGCCGAACGGGCCGTCGCAGCAACGGGTCATCCGCCAGGCGCTGGCGAACGCCCGGCTCACCGGCGCGGACGTGGACGTGGTGGAGGCGCACGGGACGGGCACCCGGCTCGGCGACCCGATCGAGGCGCAGGCACTGCTCGCCACCTACGGCCAGGAACGGGGCGAGGCCGGCGATCCGCTGTGGCTCGGCTCGATCAAGTCCAACATCGGTCACACCCAGTCCGCGGCAGGTGTCGCGGGCGTGATCAAGATGGTCATGGCGATGCGGCACGGTGTGCTGCCCGCGACGCTGCACGTGGACGCCCCGTCGCCGCAGGTGGACTGGTCGGCGGGCGCGGTGGAACTGCTCGACGACGCGCGCCCCTGGCCCGCATCGGACCGCCCGCGGCGCGCGGCGGTGTCGTCGTTCGGTATCAGCGGCACCAACGCCCACGTCATCCTGGAGCAGGCCCCGGAGTCGGAGCCGGAGCCGTCTGCCGAGTCGTCGGTGGTGCGCCCCGGGCCGGTGCCGTGGCCGGTGTCGGCGAAGTCCGAGACCGCGTTGCGGGCGCAGGTGGAGCGGCTGACCTCGTTCGTCGCGGACCGTCCCGGGCTGGACCCGGTGGACGTGGGCTGGTCGCTGGCGACCAGGCGCGCCGCGCTGGAGCACCGTGCGGTGCTGGCGGGGGACACGACCCTCGCCGAGGGCGTGGCCGGCGAAGGAAAAACCGCGTTCCTGTTCACCGGCCAGGGCTCGCAGCGTGCCGGCATGGGCCTGGGGCTGTACGAGGCGTTCCCGGTCTACGCCGAAGCCTTCGACGCCGTCTGCGCCCGGCTGGACGTCCGGCTGGAGCGCCCGCTGCGGGAGGTCCTGACCGACGGCACCGACCTGGACCACACGATGTGGGCGCAGGCCGGCCTCTTCGCCCTCGAAGTCGCCCTGTACCGGCTCGTGGAGTCCTGGGGCGTGACCCCCGACGTGCTCCTCGGCCACTCCCTGGGCGAGATCAGCGCCGCCCATGTGGCCGGGATCCTCGACCTCGACGACGCGTGCACCCTGGTCGCCGAACGCGGCCGCCTGATGCAGGCGCTGCCCGCGGGCGGCGGCATGCTCGCCGTGCAGGCGACCGAAGCCGAGGTCGCCGACTCGGGCCTGGACATCGCGGCCGTCAACGGCCCGAACTCCGTCGTCCTCTCCGGCACCACCGAAGCCATCGAGCGCTACGCGGCCCAGTGCGCCGAGCGCGGACTGCGGTGCACCGTCCTGTCGGTGTCGCACGCCTTCCACTCCGCCCTGATGGAACCGATGCTGAACGAACTCGGCACGGTTCTCCGCCGGTTGACGTTCCACCCGGCCCGCATCCCGGTCGTCTCCAACCTGACGGGTGCCGTTGCCGAAGCAGGGCTGATGCAGGATCCGGAGTACTGGCTTCGGCAGGTACGGCAGCCCGTGCGTTTCGCCGACGGCGTCACGGCCCTCGAAGCCCTGGGCGTGACCCGCTACCTCGAACTCGGCCCCGACGGCGTCCTGTCCGGCATGGCTCAGGACTCCGCCCCCGGCGCCCGGTTCGTCCCCGTCCTGCGCAAGGACCGCGACGAGACCCACACCGCCCTCACCGCCCTCAGCCGGCTCTGGACCTCCGGCGGCGACATCGACTGGACCGCCGTGCTGGACGGCCGGGCGGTCGACCTGCCCACCTACGCCTTCCAGCACGAGCGGTACTGGCCCAAGGACGTCACGCACGCGGTCGGCGGGCAGCCCGCGGACGCCGCGTTCTGGGACGCGGTTGAGCGGGAGGACCTAGAGCAACTCGCGGGCCTGGAGTCGGCGTTGCCCGCGCTGTCGGCGTGGTGGCGGCAGCGCCGGGAGCGGTCCACGCTCGACTCGTGGCGCTACCGGATCGTCTGGAAGCCTCTGGACCTGCCCTCCGGCGGATCGCTCGACGGAACCTGGCTCCTCGTCACCTCAGGTCCCGCCGACGACTTCGGCGCCCGGCTGCGCGCCGCCGGAGCACAGGTGGTCGAACTTCCCGTCGACGCGGAGGACACCGACCACGCACGGCTCGCCGACCGCCTCCGCGAACTCCTCGGCGGTGTGCGGCCGTCCGGAGTGCTCTCGCTGACCGGCCTCGCCGACCGGCCCCTGCCCGGGACGGTCCTGCCCGTGGGAGCCGCGCTGACGGTCGCGCTGGTGAAGGCCATGAGCGCTCTCGACATCACGGCACCGCTGTGGACGGTGACCTCCGGCGCGGTCGGCGTCGGCCGGTCGGACCGGCTGGAACACCCGGCGCAGGCACAGGTGTGGGGTCTGGGCCGGGTGGTCGGACTGGAACTGCCCGCGCTGTGGGGCGGCCTGATCGACCTGCCCGGCACGCTCGACGACACCGCGGGCTCACGACTCGTCTCCGTCCTGGCGTCGGGCGCCGAGGACCAGGTCGCCGTCCGTGGCCCGGGGGTGTACGCCCGGCGGCTGGTGCGGGCCGGTGCCGCCGACGGCTTCGGCACCGCTGGACCGGAAGGCGAGTGGCGTGGCCGGGGAACCGTTCTCGTCACGGGCGGCACCGGCGCGCTCGGCACCGAGGTGGCGCGCTGGCTGGCGAGGTCCGGCGTCGAGCACCTGATCCTCCTGTCCCGGCAGGGACCCGGAGCGCCCGGGGCCGACACGCTCGTCGCCGAGCTGGCGGAGCTGGGAACGAGCGCATCCGTGCTGGCCGGTGACGTCACCGACCGGGAGTTCGTACGGCACGCCCTGGCACAGGTTCCGGACGGATCGACACTCTCGGGAGTCGTGCACGCCGCCGGCGCAGGCGATGTGACTCCCCTCGACACCTCGGACGTCGAGGACTTCACGCGGGTCGTGGCCGCCAAGGTCGACGGCGCGATGTGCCTGGACGAGGTGCTGGGCGACTCGCCGCTGGACTTCTTCGTCCTGTTCTCGTCGATCGCCGGCGTCTGGGGCAGCGGCGGGCAGTCTGCCTACGCCGCGGCGAACGCCTATCTGGACGCGCTGGCGGTCAACCGGCGGGCCCGGGGGGTGACGGCAACGGCGGTGTCCTGGGGTGCCTGGGCCGGTGCCGGAATGGCCGGCGGAGCGGAGATGGCGGCACTGCTCCGCCGTCGCGGGCTGCGCGTGATGGCCCCGGAGCTGGCCGTGGCGGCTCTGGGACAGGCCCTCCAGGCCGACGACACCTGCGTGACCGTGGCGGACGTGGAATGGGCGGCGTTCGCCCCGGCCTTCACCGCCGGCCGGGCACGCCCGCTGATCGACGACATCCCCGAAGCCCGGCCCGCCCTCGAAGCGGCCACCGCGGCCACGCCGGGTGACACGTCCCCACTCGCGCGGACCCTGGCCGCCCAGCCGGAGGCCGAGCAGCTCCGCTTCCTGCTGGACCTCGTCCGGCACCAGATCGCGGCCGTCCTGGGCTACCGGGGCCAGACCGACATCGCGGCGGACGCCCCGTTCAAGAACCTCGGCTTCGACTCGCTCACCGCGGTCGAGCTCCGCAACCGTCTCACCGCGGAGACGGGACTCGCCCTGCCGTCGGGACTGGTCTTCGACCACCCCACGCCCCAGGCCCTCGCCACCCGGCTGCGCACCGAGATCCTCGGCACCCGGCCGTTCGGCGACGAACCGGCCGCCCCGGCGGCCGTCACCGGCGACGAGCCCGTCGCCATCGTCGCGATGGGCTGCCGGTACCCGGGCATGGTCGCCTCACCCGAGGACCTGTGGCGGCTGGTCGCCGACGGTGTGGACGCGGTGACCGGCCTGCCCACCGACCGGGGCTGGCCGCAGGCCGACCCGGCCGCGGCCGCCGGGGCCTCCTGGGCAGGCGGCTTCGTGAACGGCGCGGCACACTTCGACAACGGCCTGTTCGCCGTCTCCCCGCGCGAGGCCTTCGCGATGGACCCGCAGCAGCGGCTGCTCCTCGAAGTGTCCTGGGAGGTGTTCGAGCGCGCCGGCATCTCGCCCCGCGCCGTGCACGGCAGCCGGACCGGCGTGTTCGTCGGCACCAGCGGCCAGGACTACGTCGGCATCCTCGCCGGCGGGGAGCAGGACACCGAAGGCCATCGTGGCACCGGCAACTCGGCATCGGTCCTCTCCGGCCGCATCGCGTACACCTTCGGCCTGGAGGGCCCGGCGGTGACGGTGGACACGGCCTGCTCGTCGTCCCTGGTGGCCCTGCATCTCGCCACCCAGACCCTGCAACGCGGAGAGTGCGACCTCGCCCTGGTCGGCGGGGCGACGGTGATGTCCACCCCGACCGCGTTCGCGGAGTTCTCCCGGCAACTCGGACTGGCCGACGACGGCCGGTGCAAGTCGTTCGCCGCGGCCGCCGACGGCACGGGCTGGGCCGAGGGCGTCGGCGTCCTGCTGGTCGAGCGTCTGTCGGACGCCGTCCGCAATGGACACCAGGTACTGGCGGTGGTCCGGGGCAGCGCGATCAACCAGGACGGCGCCTCCAACGGCCTCACCGCCCCGAACGGCCCCGCGCAGCAGCGGGTGATCCGCCAGGCACTGGCAGGCGCCCGGCTGACGGGCGCGGACGTGGACGTGGTCGAGGCGCACGGGACGGGCACCCGGCTGGGTGACCCGATCGAGGCGCAGGCGCTGCTGGCGACCTACGGCCGGGAGCGTGACGAGGCCGGCCCGTTGTGGCTGGGCTCGGTGAAGTCGAACATCGGCCATGCCCAGGCCGCCGCCGGTGTCGCGGGCGTGATCAAGATGGTCATGGCGATGCGGCACGGCGTGCTGCCCGCGACGCTGCACGTCGACGAGCCGTCGCAGCACGTGGACTGGTCGTTGGGCGCGGTCGAGCTGCTGACCGAGTCCCGTCCGTGGCCGATGGTGGAGCGTCCGCGGCGTGCGGCGGTGTCGTCCTTCGGCATCAGCGGCACGAACGCGCATGTGATCCTGGAGCAGGCCCCGGAGTTGGAGCCGGTGGCGGCCGCCGAGCCTTCGGTGGTGCGCCCCGGGTTGGTGCCGTGGGTGGTGTCGGCGAAGTCCGAGCCCGCGTTGCGGGCTCAGGTGGAGCGGCTGAGGTCGTTCGTGGCGGGGCGGCCGGAGCTGGATCCGGTGGACGTCGGCTGGTCGCTGGCCACCACTCGGGCTCCGCTGGAGCATCGTGCGGTGCTGGCAGGGGACACGACGCTCGCCGAGGGCGTGGCGGCCGAGGGCCGGACCGCGTTCCTGTTCACCGGCCAGGGCTCGCAGCGCGCGGGCATGGGCCTGGGGCTCTACGAGGCGTTCCCGGTCTTCGCCGAGGCCTTCGACGCGGTGTGCGCCCGCCTCGACGTCCGGCTGGAGCGCCCGCTGCGCGAGGTCCTGACCGACGGCATCGACCTGGACCACACGATGTGGGCACAGGCCGGCCTCTTCGCCCTCGAAGTCGCCCTGTACCGCCTGGTCGAGTCGTGGGGCGTGACCCCCGACGTGCTCCTCGGCCACTCCCTGGGCGAGATCAGCGCCGCCCACGTCGCGGGCATCCTCGACCTCGACGACGCCTGCACCCTGGTCGCCGAGCGGGGCCGGCTGATGCAGGCGCTGCCCGCGGGCGGCGGCATGCTGGCCGTGCAGGCGACCGAGGCCGAGGTCGCCGGCTCCGGTCTGGACGTCGCGGCCGTCAACGGCCCCAACTCCGTCGTCCTGTCGGGCGACTCGGACGCGATCGAGCGGTATGCCGCCGAGTGCGCCGAGCGCGGCGTGCGGGTGCGGGTGCTGTCGGTGTCGCACGCGTTCCACTCGGCGCTGATGGAGCCGATGCTGGACGCGTTCGCAACCGTGCTGGACGGCCTGACCTTCCACCCGGCGCGGATCCCGGTGGTGTCGAACGTGACGGGTGCGGTGGCCGAGCCGGGTGCCATGCAGCAGCCGGGGTACTGGCTGCGTCAGGTGCGGCAGGCGGTGCGGTTCGCCGACGGTGTCGCCACGCTCGAGGCGATGGGCGTGACGCGGTATGTGGAGCTGGGTCCGGACGGTGTGCTGTCGGGCATGGCCCAGGAGACGGTCTCCGACGCCGTGTTCGTGCCTGTGCTGCGCAAGGACCGGGACGAGGCCGGCAGTGCGCTGACCGCCGTGAGTCGTCTGTGGGCCTGTGGTGTCGGGGTCGGCTGGTCTGCGGTGTTCGCCGGCTGGGGCGGTCGGGTGGTGGATCTGCCGACGTATGCCTTCCAGCGGGAGCGGTTCTGGCCGGAGCTGTCGGCGGTGGCCGCTGCGGGCGGTGGTGGGGATCTGGTCGATGCCGCGTTCTGGGACGCGGTGGAACGCGAGGACCTGTCCGAGCTGGCGGGTCTGGAGTCGGCCCTGCCGGCACTGGCGGAGTGGCGGCGGCGTCACCGGGAGCGTTCGACGCTCGACTCGTGGCGTTACCGGGTCATGTGGAAGCCGCTGGACGGCCTGCCGCAGGCGGGAGTGCTGTCGGGGGTGTGGGCGGTTGTCGGCGCCGGGGATCCGGCGGTGTCCGCGGCCCTGTCGGCGGCGGGCGCGACCGTGGTCGGTGTGGAAGCCGCAGAGGTGCCGGGACTGCCCGACCTGGCGGGTGTCGTCCTGGCCCCGTCGGGGTGGGTGGAGACACTGGCCGTGGTGCAGGCGCTGGCCGGGGTGGACGCGCCGTTGTGGGTGCTGACCCGGGGCGCGGTGTCGGTGGGCGGCTCGGACCGGCTGACTGATCCGGACCTGGCGGCGGTGTGGGGCATGGGCCGGGTCGCGGCGCTGGAGCTGCCGCAGCGTTGGGGCGGTCTCGTCGACCTGCCCGAGGTCCTGGACGCGCGGGCGGGCGCCCGCCTCGCCGGCGTCCTGGCCGCCGGTGGTGGTGAGGATCAGATCGCGATCCGCGGGGCGGGTGTGTACGGCCGCCGCCTGGCGCGTGCGCTGCCGGCAGGCGTGGTCGGTGAGGGCTGGCGGCCGTCGGGGACGGTGCTGGTCACCGGTGGCACCGGTGGTCTGGGTGCCGAGGTCGCGCGCTGGCTGGCGGGCCGGGGGGTGCCGCATCTGCTGCTGACCAGCCGCCGCGGCATCGCGCCCGAGGGGCTGGTCGAGGAGCTGTCCGGGCTGGGGGCGCAGGTCACGGTCGCGGCCTGCGATGTGGCCGACCGCGACGCCCTCGCCACCGTCCTCGCCGACGTGCCCGCCGACCTGCCGCTGACCGGCATCGTCCATGCGGCCGGGATCGACGCCGGCACATGGCTTGAGGCAGCCCCCCCGGAAGCGTTCGACGCCGTACTGCGGGCCAAGGTCGACGGCACGAGATACCTCGACGAGCTGACCGCGGATCTGCCGCTCGACCTCTTCGTCGTCTTCTCCTCGATCGCCGCGACCTGGGGCAGCGGCGGCCAGGCCGCCTACGCGGCCGGCAACGCCTTCCTCGACGCCTGGATCCGGCACCGCCACGACCGCGGACTCCCCGGCACATCCGTGGCCTGGGGCCCCTGGGCCGGAGCCGGTATGGCGGTCCAGGACGAGGCCGAACAGGCACTGCGCCGACGCGGACTGGCGCCGATGGACCCGGTGTTGGCTGTCCGTGCCCTGGCGGAGGCGATCGACCGGAACGACAGCGGTCTGACGGTCGTCGACCTGGACTGGTCGGTCTTCGCACCGGCGTTCACCTCGTCCCGCCCCAGCGCCTTGCTGTCCGAGCTTCCGGAAGCGGCGGATGCAACAGCGCCGGTGCGCTCCGGGGAATCCGAAACGCCTTGGAGCCGTCAGTTCGCAGTGACCACGGTGGAACAGCGTCACCGTATGGTGCTGGATCTGGTGCGTGAGCGGGCCGCCGCGGTGCTCGGGCACACGGGTGCGGACGCGGTCGAGCCCGGGCGGGCGTTCCGCGATCTGGGCTTCGACTCGCTGATGGCGGTCGAACTGCGCAACCTGCTGACCACCGAGACCGGCCTGACGCTCCCCGCCACCCTCGTCTTCGACCACCCCAACCCGACCGCCCTCACCGACCACCTCCTGTCCCACCTGGCAGGCCACACCGCACCGAACACCCCCGCAGTCACGGGTGCCGTCCTCGACGAACCGGTCGCGATCGTGGGCATGGCCTGCCGCTACCCCGGAGGCGTCACCTCCCCCGAGGAGCTGTGGAACCTGGTCGCCGCCGGGGCGGACGGCATCACCCCGTTCCCCGACGACCGCGGCTGGCCCACCACCCTGCTCGATTCAAGCGCCTCGGTGGGCGGCTTCGTCCACGACGCCGACGAGTTCGACGCCGCCCTGTTCGGCATCAGCCCGCGCGAGGCCCTCGCCATGGACCCCCAGCAGCGCCTGCTGCTGGAAACCGCGTGGGAAACCCTCGAAACCGCAGGCATCGACCCCCGCTCCCTGAAGGGCCACAACGTCGGCGTGTTCGCCGGCGCCTCCCCCTCCGGCTACGGCACCGGAGTCACCGGCGCCGAGGGACACCTGCTCACCGGCACCGCCAGCAGCGTCATCTCCGGCCGCCTGGCCTACGTCTTCGGCCTCGAGGGCCCGGCCCTCACCGTCGACACCGCCTGCTCCTCCTCCCTGGTCGCCCTGCACCTGGCCACCCAGGCCCTGCGAAGCGGCGAGTGCGACCTGGCCCTGGCCGGCGGCGTCACCGTCATGGTCACCCCCGGCGCGTTCGCCGAGTTCGACCGCCAGGACGGCCTGGCCGCCGACGGCCGCTGCAAGTCCTTCGCCGCCGCCGCCGACGGCACCGGCTGGGCCGAGGGCGTCGGCCTCCTCCTCGTCGAACGGCTGTCCGACGCCCGCCGCAACGGCCACCACATCCTCGCCGTCGTCCAGGGCAGCGCCGTCAACCAGGACGGCGCCTCCAACGGCCTCACCGCCCCCAACGGACCCTCCCAGCAGCGGGTCATCCGCCAGGCCCTGGCCAACGCCGACCTGACCGGCGCCGACGTCGATGTCGTCGAGGCGCACGGCACCGGCACCCGCCTCGGCGACCCCATCGAAGCAGGGGCCCTGCTCGCCACCTACGGCCAGGACCGCGGCGAGACCGACGAACCGCTCTGGCTGGGCTCCATCAAGTCCAACATCGGCCACACCCAGGCCGCCGCCGGTGTCGCCGGCATCATCAAAATGATCATGGCCATGCGGCACGGCGTGCTCCCGGCCACCCTGCACGTCGACGAGCCGTCCCCGCAGGTCGACTGGACCACCGGCGCGGTCGAACTGCTCACCGAACAGCGTCCGTGGCCCGAGTCGGACCGCCCGCGCCGTGCCGCCGTCTCCTCGTTCGGCATCAGCGGCACCAACGCCCACGTCATCCTCGAACAAGCCCCCGAGCCGGAGCCGGTGTCCCCGGCGGCGACGCAGCAGGCTCCGGGCGTGGTGCCATGGATCGTCTCGGCCAAGTCCGACTCCGCCCTCCAGGAGCAGATCGAACGCCTGCGGACGCGCATCGCGGACCACCCGGGCCTGGACCCGGTGGACGTGGCCTGGTCGCTCGCGACCAGCCGCGCGGTGTTGGAACACCGCACCGTCCTGACCGCCGGTGGCGATGTGCTCGCCACGGGTGTCGCAGGCGAGGGCCGGACCGCGTTCCTGTTCACCGGCCAGGGCTCCCAGCGTGCCGACATGGGCCTGGGGCTCTACCAGGCGTTCCCCGTCTACGCCGAGGCCTTCGACGCCGTCTGCGCCCGCCTCGACGTCCGGCTGGAGCGCCCCCTGCGGGACGTGCTCACCGACGGCACCGACCTGGACCACACGATGTGGGCACAGGCCGGCCTCTTCGCCCTCGAAGTCGCCCTCTACCGCCTGATCGAGTCGTGGGGCATCACCCCCGACGTGCTCCTCGGCCACTCCCTCGGTGAGATCAGCGCCGCCCACGTCGCCGGGATCCTCGACCTCGACGACGCGTGTGTGCTGGTGGCGGAGCGGGGCCGGCTGATGCAGGCGCTGCCCGCGGGCGGCGGCATGCTGGCCGTGCAGGCGACCGAGGCCGAGGTCGCCGGCTCCGGTCTGGACGTCGCGGCCGTCAACGGCCCCAACTCCGTCGTCCTGTCGGGCGACTCGGACGCGATCGAGCGGTATGCCGCCGAGTGCGCCGAGCGCGGCGTGCGGGTGCGGGTGCTGTCGGTGTCGCACGCGTTCCACTCGGCGCTGATGGAGCCGATGCTGGACGAGTTCGCGGCGGTGCTGGACGGCCTCACGTTCAACCCGGCGCGGATCCCGGTCGTGTCGAACGTGACGGGTGCGGTGGCCGAGCCGGGTGCCATGCAGCAGCCGGGGTACTGGCTGCGTCAGGTGCGGCAGGCGGTGCGGTTCGCCGACGGCGTCGCCACGCTCGACGCGATGGGCGTGACCCGCTATCTGGAGCTGGGTCCGGACGGCGTCCTGTCGGGCATGGCCCAGGACACCGCCACCGCCACCGCCAGCGGTGCCGTGTTCGTGCCTGTGCTGCGCAAGGACCGGGACGAGGCCGGCACCGCGCTGACCGCCGTGAGTCGTCTGTGGGCCTGTGGCACCGCCATCGACTGGCGCGCGGTGTTCGCCGGCTGGGGCGGCCGGACGGTCGGCCTGCCGACGTATGCCTTCCAGCGCGAGCGCTACTGGCCGCAGCCGGGCGTACTCGGCGCGGACGCGGGCGCACTGGGCATCCAGGGCGCCGAGCACGCGCTGCTGGGCTCCGTGGTGGCCCTCGCCGACGCGGACGGCGTACTCCTCACCGGCCGCCTCTCCATGGATACTCAGCCCTGGCTGGCCGACCACGTGGTGTCGGGGCATGTGGTGGTGCCCGGCACCGCACTGGTGGAGATGGCGCTGCGCGCCGGCCAGGAGGTCGACTGCGGTCTGCTGCGGGAGCTGGTCCTGCGGGCGCCGTTGGTGCTGCCGGAGTCCGGTGGTGTGCAGGTCCAGATCCGGGTCGAGGGCCCGGATGCCTCGGGCGACCGGCCGGTGCATGTCCATGCCCGTGCCGAGGGCGTGGCCGAGTGGACGCTGCACGCGTCCGGTTCGCTGGCGGAGCAGGCCGCATCGGGGGCGGGCTTCGAGCTGAGTGTGTGGCCTCCGCGGGGTGCGCAGGCGGTGGACGTCGACGGCTTCTACGCGGCGCTGGCCGGTGCGGGCTTCGGTTACGGTCCGGCGTTCCAGGGCGTCCAGGCGGCCTGGCGGGACGCTTCCGGTGTCTACGCCGAGGTCACATTCGCGGATCCGGTGGACGGGTTCGGTATCCACCCCGCCCTCTTCGACGCGGCCCTGCACCCCTCCGGGCTGGTCCCGAGCGTCGACGCCGAAGCGAGTGGGCCGCGGTTGCCGTTCGCGTGGTCGGGGGTGGAGCTGTTCGCGGTCGGCGCGACCGCGCTGCGGGTGGCGATCCGTCCCGAGGGCGAGGGCTTCACCGTGCAGGCGGCGGACGGCACGGGTGCGCCGGTCGCTCTCGTGCGTGCGCTGGTGTCGCGGGCGGTGTCGGCGGAGCAGTTGTCGGCGGCCGGGCAGGCGGCGGACGACGCGCTGTTCGCCGTGGAATGGGTGCCGGTTCCGGTATCACCTGGGATCACCGCTGTCACCGAAGAGGACTCGGCGGAGGCTGCGGCGTGGACGGTGCTGCCGGCCGGTGACGGTCCGGTGGAGCAGGTCCTCGGTGAGGTGCTGCACGGTGTGCAGGAGTGGCTGGCGGACGAGAGCACGTTCGGCTCGCGTCTGGCGGTCGTGACCCGGGGCGCGATGCCCGCGGGTGCTGGCGTCGTCGTGGACCCGGTGGGTGCGGCGGTGTGGGGTCTGGTGCGCTCGGCGCAGTCGGAGCACCCGGACCGGATCGTGCTCGTCGACACCGACCCGGCATCTGAGGAACGGCTCGACCTGGCCCTCCTGGCCGGACTCGACGAGCCGCAGGTCGCCCTCCGTGACGGTGCGCTGCTGGCGCCCCGCCTGATGCGCGCCGGAGGCAGCGGACTGGTACTGCCCGACGGCACCTGGCGCCTTCTGCCCGGCACCGACGGCACGCTGGAGTCCCTCCACCTCGAGGCGGCCGGCTCGCTGCCTCTGGAGTCCGGCCAGGTGCGGGTCGAGATCCGTGCCGCGGGTGTGAACTTCCGGGACGTGCTCCTGGGCCTGGGCATGTATCCGGAACCCGGAACCATGGGCTCCGAGGCGGCCGGCGTGGTCGTGGAGACCGGTCCCGGTGTCGGCGACCTTGCCGTCGGGGACCGGGTCTTCGGCTTCTTCGACGGCGGATTCGCCACCGACGCCGTCACCGACCGCCGTCTGGTGGTCCGGGTGCCCGAGGGCTGGTCGTGGGCGCAGGCGGCAGCGGTGCCGCTGGTGTTCGCCACGGCCTGGTACGGACTGCGGGACCTGGCCCAGGTCAAGGCCGGTGAATCCGTGCTGATCCACGCGGCCGCCGGCGGTGTCGGCATGGCCGCCGTGCAACTGGCCCGTCACTGGGGCCTGGAGGTGTACGCCACCGCCAGTCCCGCCAAGTGGCCCACCGTCATCGCCGGCGGAGTCGACCCCTCACGCATCGCCTCCTCCCGCGACCTCGACTTCGAAGACCGGATCCGGACCGCGACCGGCGGCAGGGGTGTCGACGTCGTGCTGAACTCGCTTGCGGGCGAGTTCCTCGACGCCTCCCTCAGGCTGCTGGCCCCCGGCGGCCGGTTCGTCGAGATGGGCAAGACCGACCTCCGGGCCGGCCTCGACGTCCCGTACTACCCGTTCGACCTGTCGGATGCGGGTCCCGAGGGGATGGGCCGCATCCTGGCCGAGGTCGTCGCCCTCTTCGAACAGGGCTCCCTCCAGCCGCTGCCGTTGACCGTGTGGGACGTGCGTGAAGCGGTCACCGCCTGGCGCCACATGGCCCAGGCCAAGCACACCGGCAAGAACGTCCTCTCCCTCCCCGTCCGCCCGAACCCCGACGGCACGGTGCTGATCACCGGCGGCACCGGAACCCTCGGCGGGCTCCTCGCCCGCCACCTGGTCACCGAGCACGGCACGAGGAACCTGCTCCTGCTGTCCCGCCAGGGCCCCGGCGCCCCCGGCGCGGCCGACCTCGTCGAGGAACTCGCCGAACTCGGCGCCCGCGCCCGCATCGTGGCCTGCGACGCGGCCGACCGTGATGCCCTCGCCACCGTCCTCGACGCCATCCCCGCCGAGGTTCCGCTGACGGGTGTCGTTCATGCGGCGGGTGTCCTCGACGACGGCATCGTCACCGCGCTGACCCAGGAGCGTCTGGACACCGTCCTGCGCGCCAAGGCCACCGCCGCGTCGAACCTGGACGAGCTGACCCGCGGCAGCGACCTCGCCATGTTCGTGCTCTACTCCTCGGCGTCGGCGACCTTCGGCACCCCGGGCCAGGCCAACTACGCGGCCGCCAACGCCTACCTCGACGCCCTCGCGATCCGCCGCCGCGCACACGGCCTGCCCGGCCTCTCCCTCGCCTGGGGCATGTGGGAACAGGCCAGCACCATGACCGGCGCACTCGCCCACACCGACCGGGCCCGCGCCACCACCGCAGGCACCACCCTGTCCACCGCACAAGGACTCGCCCTCTTCGACACCGCCCTCAACCGCCCCACAGCACACCTGATACCGATCAACCTGGACCTCAACGCGCCGCGTTCCGCGGACGCCGAGATCCCTCCGCTGGTGCGGGGGCTGCTGCGCCGTCCGGTGCGGCACGCCGCCGGCACGGCCGCCCGGTCCGGGCCGTCGCTCGCGGACCGGCTCGCCGGGATGCCCGCTGCCCAGCGGGACCCGGTGGTGCTCGACCTGGTCGTCGCCTCGTCCGCCGTGGTGCTCGGACACGCCTCGTCCGACGCGATCGGGGCGGACCGCCCGTTCAAGGACCTCGGGTTCGACTCGCTCACCGCGGTCGAACTGCGCAACCGGCTCAATGCCGTGACCGGGCTGCGGCTGCCGGCCACGCTCGTCTTCGACCACCCGACTCCGGCCGCGCTCGCCGCGCGGCTGTTGGACGAACTCGTGCCGCCGGACAGGACGCCGGCCGAGGTCCTGCTGGACGAGCTGGCACGGATGGAGGCCGGGCTCGCCGAAGTGACGTCCGGGGAGTCCGGGCTGACGACGGGTGAGCGGGCGTCGGTCCGCTCGCGGCTGGAGGTCATGCTGGAGCGGATCCAGGGCGGGGACCGGCAACCCGCCGGGATCGACGGCGCGGACCTGGATACCGCCACGGCCGATAACATCTTCGCGCTGATCGACGAGGAGCTCGGCGGCTGAGGCCGTTACTCCGGGATTTCCCGGAGTTCGCAGGCCGTTCACCGGCCCGGGGGCGCCGGGCCGGTGAACGGATTACATCGATGACACCGGCCAGGTCAACCCGTATTCTGGCTCTAGGGGTAAGCGGCGGGTGTAGGGGTTGCTGGCCGGATCACACCCCCGCAAAATCACTTTCGATCCTTCAAAACCCACACACGAATGCGCCGCTCGGGCACAAAAGTCTCGGCGCGCGCGAATGACGAACGCCACACGAAGGGGTCGGGAATGACGACTGCGCAGGACGACACCGGTTTGTGGATCCGCCGGTACCATCCGGCACCGGACAGCGCCGTCAGGCTGCTGTGCCTGCCACACGCCGGAGGGTCCGCCAGCTTCTACTTCCCGGTCTCCCGCGCCCTTTCGCCGGCCGTCGAGGTCCTGGCCGTGCAGTACCCGGGCCGTCAGGACCGGCGTTCGGAACCGAACATCGACGATCTGCCCTCCCTCGCGCGGGCGATCCTCGGCGCACTCGACGGGGTTCTCGACAAGCCGCTCGCGCTCTTCGGGCACAGCATGGGCGCGACGGTCGGCTTCGAACTGGCGCGCATGCTGGAGCAGGAGCGGGGCATCGTTCCGGCCTGGCTGTTCGCCTCGGGGCGGCGAGCCCCGTCCATGCCGCGGGACGAGCGCAACCACCTGGCCTCCGACCCGGAGTTCATCAAGGAACTGCAGCGTCTGCAGGGCACCGCCGGAAACATCCTCGGCGACGAGGAGATGCTGCGCATGATCCTGCCCGCCACGCGTTCCGACTACCGGGCGGCGGAGACCTACAGGTACGTGCCCGGCGCCCCGCTGAGCTGTCCGATCACCGCCTTCGTGGGCGACGACGACCCGAAGGTCACGGTCGAGGAGGCGCGGGCCTGGCAGGACCACACCAGCGCCGCGTTCGACTTCCACGTCTTCGACGGCGGCCACTTCTTCCTCACGGCGCATCAGTCCCGCCTGCTGAAGACCATGCTGGACCAGTTGCAGTCCCTGTCGCCTCCCGGGGACCCGGCCCGAACCGGTCGCTAGCGGACCCTGGCCGGGCGGTGACGGCCGCGTGCCCTGCGGCCGGGCGGCGGCCGCCGGCCGGATTCGGCTGGAATCGGCCGCGAGGGCAATGGCCGTACGGTGCGCGGCGGCCCCGTCCGGAACCGCCGACGCTGTCCGGAAACGGCGGTGCTGACCGGAACTGCCGGGGAAGAAGCATTTGCCTCCCGGTGAAATTCCGGATTTACCGCGGTTTCACCTTGCGGGAACCATCAGAAAAGGGCGCGTTCCCGATACGTTCCGAACGTATCGAAGTGGGCGCGTTTCACAGCACTCCATACCTCGCACCCTGCGGACCGCGGCATCGAGCCGCGGTGATTGCGCGGGCCACCACCACTATGCGTGGGGTGCGGAGGAAAGACCGGTGGCCACAGGTGAGCTCACGGGGAGAGTGTCCATGGTCCGTGTCGAATGGGACGCCGAACTCGCGGTACTGCGCGCGTCTCTCGCCGCTTGCGTCCGCGGCACCGGAGGGTCGGTGGTCATCCGCGGCCCGGTAGGGGTCGGCAAGACCGAACTCCTGCGCAGTCTGGTGCGCGAGGCGGCCGTCGCCGGGGTCGCCCACGTGGGCGCAACCGGGTCCCAGGCCGAGCAGACCAATCCGATGGGGGCGATGACCCAGATCTTCGCCGGCCTGGACCTGCGGGGCGAGGAGGCTGCCCGCGCCCAGCGGCTGCTGGAGGCCGGCGCGCTCACCTCGATGCTGCAGGACAGCGACGACGAGTCGCGGGCCCAGGTCGACGTGGCGGTCCTGCACGGCCTGACCGGCATCATCCTGGCCGCGGCCCAACGGGCGCCGCTGCTGATCGGGGTCGACGACGCCCACTTCGTGGACGCGGACTCCCTGGAGTGTCTGCGCTATCTGGTGCGCCGTATCGACCACGCGCCCGTCCTCGTCGTGCTCAACGACAACACCACCGTCCGGCCGGCGCGGCCGATGATCTGGGCCGAGCTGCTCAGCCAGCCGCACCGCCAGCTCATCCGCCTCAACATGCTGTCCCCGGTGGGCGTCGCCGCGGTACTGCGGGCCGAGGCCGTCGACCTCCGGGACAACACCCCGGCGAGCCTGTACGAGGCGACCGGCGGCAGCCCGCTGCTGCTCATGGCGCTCGTCGAGGAGCTGCGGGCTGCGCAGGTGCGCCGGCAGGCCGGTCACCCCGAGACGTCGCTCCCTGCCTCCGGGCACGTCTTCGGGCAGGCGGTGCTGAACTGCCTGATGCGCAGCGACCCGAGCCTGCTGCCGGTGGTGCGCGCCGTCGCCGCGCTGGACGAGGCGGTGCCCATCGCCTTCCTGGCCGAACTCCTGGACTGGACGACGTCGGCCACCGAGTGGGCCGTGGAGGCCGCCACGGAGGCGGGTCTGATCGCCGACGGCCGTCTGCGTCACCGGCGTTCCCGCGACGTGGTGCTGGAGCTGATGGAGCCGCGGGAGCGCGTCGCGCTGCACGCCCGGCTCGCCGGACTGCTGGACCGGGCCGGCGCCGCGCCGGTGCGTGTGGCGCGGCACTGGGTGGCCGCACGCCGGCCCACGCCGCCCGGGTCGGTGCCGGTACTGCTGAAGGCGGCCGAGCAGGCGCTGGCGCAGGACGACAGCGGCCTGGCCCTCGACTGCCTGCGGCTGGCCACCCGCGTGAAGGCCGAACCCTGTTCACGCGTGGGCATCGACGCTCTGCTGGCGCGTGCGAAGTGGCGGCTCGACCCCGTCTTCGCGGAGCACCATGTGGACAGGCTTCTGAACGCCTTCCGGTCCGGGCAGCTTCCCTCCGAGGACGCGCTGAGGCTGGTCGCCCCGCTGGAGTGGTACGGCCGGCCCGTCGAGGCGGAGGCGGTGCTGACCCGGGTCGAGGCGTCGGCCGGATCGGGGAGCCCCGGCGGCCCCTCGGTTCCGCTGTACAACGCCCGCATGGCGCTGGCCTACTGGTACCCGGGAGTGGTCGAGCCGGTGAAGGAGCCGCCGGCCGCCTCGTCGGCGCGGTCCGTCACCGCGGCCGAGCCCAAGTCCCTGGCGGCGGGCATCGTCCACACCGTGTACGCGTCCGGGTACACCGACACCGTCGTGGCCGACGCCAAGGCGCTGCTGCACAGCTGCCGCCTGGAGGACCACACCCTCTACCCCATCATGATCGCCCTCGAGACGCTGGTTTTCGCGGACTGTCTGGACGCGGCGGCGTCCTGGTGCGACCGTCTGCTCGACGAGGCACGACGGCGGTCGGCGCCCGCCTGGCGGGCCGTGCTCTACGGGCTGCGGGCGATGGTGAGTTACCGTCAGGGCGACCTGGCCGCGGCGGAGCGTTGTGCCCGCACGTGTCTGCGGCAGATTCCGCCCAGGGGTCTGGGCATTCTGATCGGCATTCCGCTGTCCGTCCTGATCATGACCGCCACCCGGGCGGGCGAGAACGAACAGGCCCTCAGCCATCTGAACATGGCGGTGCCGGACGCCATGTTCCAGACCACCGTCGGACTGCACTACCGGCGTGCCCGCGGCCACTACTACCTCGCCTGCGGCAGACACGAGGCCGCGATGGAGGAGTTCGAGGCCTGCGGCGACCTGATGTGCCGCTGGGGCTCGGATCTTCCGGGACTGGTGCCGTGGCGCACCGACCTCGCCGCGGCCCGGCTGGCGGGCGGGCTGTCCGCGGGCACCCTGGCCGCCGACCAGACGGCGCGGCTGGGCACCCAGAACGCCCGCACCCGGGGCATCACGCTGCGGGTGCTCGCCGCCTCCAGCGAGCTGCGCAGCCGGCCCCCGATCCTGCGGGAGGCGGTCGATCTGCTGCAGGCCTCCGGGGACCGGTTGGAGCTGGCCGAGACCCTGGCGGCGCTCAGCCACGCCCAGCACGCCCTCGGCGAGTACTCCCACGCCCGGGTGATCGGCCGCCGGGCGGAGCAGTTCGACGGCCAGATGCTGGTGGTCCTGCCGGGGCAGCGGCAGGGTCCCCCCTCGGAGACGGGCCCGGCGGACGTCTCCGAGGGAGAGGTCTCGCCGGCGGACGATCCGGCTATCGTGGACCTCAGCGACGCCGAGCGCCGGGTCGCCTCGCTCGCGGCGCAGGGGTGCACCAACCGGGAGATCTCCAGGAAGCTGTTCGTCACGGTGAGCACCGTCGAGCAGCATCTGACCCGGGTCTACCGCAAGTTGCGGATCAACAACCGCTCGGATCTGCCGACCAGCCTGCTCTCCTGCGCGGGCAACCCTCCCTGACCCCTCCCCCGTCCCCCGTCACGGCCCCGTCGGCCGGCCGGATGCCGGCCGGCCGACGGGGCCTGCCGACGGGGTGGGGGGGGACGGCGGACGACCGGGTCGGAGTTAGGGGTGTCCGGTAGGGGGCGGCCGTCATTACGTTCTCGAAGCGGGACGCCATGGCAGGACGGGATTAGGAGCGGGCACCGATGCGGCCGAGCGAACGACAGCTGCGGGCGCAGCTCGCCTTCTTCCATGACTTCATCCGCGTCCAGGCCGAGCGGGGCGACCCGTACGCCAAGGTGCTGAGCGTGCCGGAGAGTCCGTATCCCCACTTCGAGGAGATCCGGGCCCGGGGTCCTCTCCACCAGAGCTCCATCGGCGCCTGGGTGACGGCGGACCACGCGCTCGCCAACCAGATCCTGCGGGACCGGCGCTTCGGGGTCCGGAAGGCGAGCGGGGAGCGGCTCCCGGAGTTCATCGGCTTCGACAACTCGATGCTCGGCGCCGATCCGCCCGACCACACGAGGCTGCGCCGTATCGCGACACCCACCCTCAACCCGCGCATGGCCGAGGGCTGGCGGACCCGTATCGAGGAGATCTGCGACCGGCTGATCGACGAGATCCTCGCCGAGGCCGGTCCGTTCGACCTGATGACGGCCTTCGCGCAACGGCTGCCCGTCGCGCTGATCGCCGACCTCGTCGGGATCCCGGACGGCCATCGTGACGACTTCCACCGCATCAGCCGCCGGATGACGCCCCTGCTGGAGGGTGTGGTCACCTACGAGCAGACGCAGAGCACCGAGACGGCGATCCGGGAGATCACGGACCTTCTCGTCGACGTCATCGCGCAGCGCAAGGCCGATCCGCGGGACGACATGATCACGCGCCTGCTGGGGCTGGTCGACGAGGGCACCATGACCATGGCGGAGCTGGTGCCGATGGTGACCTTCGTGCCGCTGGCGGGCAGTGAGACCACCGTCAACCTGATCGGCAACGGTGTCCTCGCGCTGCTGTCCCACCCCGAGCAGTGGCGGCTCCTGGTCGAGCGGCCCGAGCTCGCGGCCGGAGTGGCCGAGGAGACCCTGCGCTTCGACCCGCCGGTCCAGCAGTACCGGCGCATCGTGCACGAGCGGCTTGAGCTGGCCGGCTGCACGCTGCCCGTCGACGGCGAGCTGGCGATCATGGTCGGTGGGGCCAACCGCGACCCGAAGGTCTTCCCCGACCCGAACACCTTCGACATCACGCGCAGCGTCGGCGCCGACACCCTGGCGTTCTCCGCGGGCATCCACTACTGCATGGGCGCCAACCTGGCGAAGCTGGAGGCGGAGATCGCGTTCCGGGCGCTGGCCACCCGGATGCCGGGGCTGCGCCGGGCGGGCCGGATACGGCGCGGCAGCTCGTTCATCATCCGCGGGATGGCGGAGTTCCCGGTGGCGGCCCGCTGATCCGGGGCGGTGGGGCGAGCGGGCCCGGGGCATGCTCCCGGGCCGGCTCCCGCGGGCGGCCGCGGCAGACGTTCAGCCGCTCGGCCAGGTCGGTCCGCCGCTTGACGTCGAGCTTCCGGTACACCCTGGTCAGATGCTGTTCGACCGTGCTCACGGTGATGAACAGCCGGCGGGAGATCTGCCGGTTGGTGTGCCCCAGGGCGGCCAGCTCGGCGACGCGCCACTCCGCCTCGCTGAGCACGTCGCCGTCCCCGTTACTGTCCCCCGGCGGCCGCCCGGTGTGGCGGGGCGGCTCCGGGGCCGGGCCGGACCGGTCGTGGGACACCGGCTCGTCGGCGGCCTCCGACGGCGTGGGCGCCCTCCACAGGGCATCGGTCCAGGCGGCGGCACGGCGGTGCCGGGCGACCTCGCCGGCCGCCGCGCCCCGTTCGTCGAGCGTCTCTCCGGCCAGTCGGTGCAGTCGCTGCCGCTCCTCGGCCGTCATGTCGGAGACGATCAGGTCCAGGATCCGCGGATGGCGGAAGCGTCCCGCCTCGGTGAGGCCGGCGCCGCGCAGCAGCCGCATCGCCTGTGCGGTGAAGTCCGGCGGGATGCCGAGGAGGCGGCCGATCAGTTCGGCGGACGCCCTCCGGTCGAGTACGGCCACGGCGCGCGCCACCTGACGGACGACGGGCTCATGCCGGTACAGGCAGCGCAGCACCGCCTGGTCGAAGGCGTCGCCGGGCACCGGCCCGTACGTGCTGTCCCGTCCCGTACCACCGGCGCTTTCGTCCAGGAGGGCGCGCAGCAGGAGCGGATTGCCGCCGGTGGCGCCGAGGAGGCCGTTGGCCGTCTCGCGCGCCGAGGTTCCGCCCCGGCAGTCGGCGCCGCGCGGGACGAGTCGGGCGACGGCGTCGGCGGTGAGCAGCGGCAGGGTGTAGCGCCGGAAGAAGGGCTGGCTGAACAGCTCCGCCCTTAACAGGGGATGGGCCGGGCGCAGCGTGGTGGTCTCGGCCAGCACGATCATGACGGGTGCCCGACGGAACCGCCGGACCACGTACAGCAGGCAGTGGAGCGAGGCCGCGTCCACGTGGTGGAGGTCGTCCACGGCGACGGCCACGGGGACCTCGTCCCCCAGGCTGGTCAGCGAGGTGAACACGGCGTGCAGGGCCCGTCCCCAGAGGTCGTCACCCGGGGGCAGTTGCTCGACGACCCCTGCGGTCCGGGTGAGGCGGTCGAAGGCGGTGCCGATGAGTTCGTCGGCCTGGGCGAGGGCCTCGGGTTCCAGCGGGGCGCTGTGCAGGAGCTGCCAGATCACGCCCAGGGGAATGTCGCGCTCGGCGCGGGATCCGGCGGCGCGCAGCACCTGCCCGCCCACCATGGCCGCCCACTCGCCGAAGACCTCCAGCACCTCGGTCTTGCCACTGCCCACGGGCCCGCTCAGAAGGGCCACTTGGCCCCGTCCCTGTTCCCGGCAGGCGCGGTACATCCCCCGCAGTCCGGCCAGTTGTTCCTCGCGTTGCACGAGCACTGTGCGCGTCAGCCTCTCCACCCGCGGCTCCGAGACCGGATGCCTCGTCGCGCGGTGTCCCCGTTGGTCAGCCTGTTCACCGGTCGGCGCACGGCAGCGCGTCACGCGCCGTTGCCGCGTCGGCCCTTCTGCCGGTCTTCCCCGTCCGGTCTTTGCCAAGTCTTTCATCTGTTCGCGTCGCGCGACAACGGCGGTCGGGGCCCTGGCCGGGGCGCGGCCCGGCGGAGGGTCTCCCGGGCGGTGGGCGCGGCATCAAGGCGGCCGGTGGAGCCGCCCGGCCCGGGTGTTGTCAGGAGGGCTGGGCGACCGGTGCGGGCAGCACCGGGCGGAGCCGGGCGGGCGGGCCGGAGCGGCGTCGCCATTCACGCGGGTAGCCGACCGACACCTCCTCGAACCGCACGCCGTCGTGCCAGGTGGTCCGGGGGATGTGGAGGTGGCCGTAGACGATGGTGCGGGCCTCGTAGCGCATGTGCCAGTCGGCGGTCAGGTCGGTGCCGCACCACAGGGCGAACTCGGGGTGCCGGAGGATCCTGGTCGGCTCCCTCACCAGCGGATAGTGGTTGACCAGCACGGTGGGCAGCCCGTCGCGCTCCGCGTCGAGCCGCCGCTTCGTCGACGTGGCGCGGGCCCGGCACCAGTCGTCGCGGCGCGCGTGCGGGTCGGGGTGGAGGAAGAACTCGTCGGTGCAGACGACGCCCCGCTCCTCCGCCACGGCCAGCGCCTCGTCCCTGGTCCGGGCGCCGGCCGGCCGCCAGCTGTAGTCGTAGCCGACGAACAGGGGCGCGATCAGGACCGGATCGCCTCCGGCGTCCCGCACGGGGTACGGGTCCTCGGGGGTCACCACACCGAGGCGGCGGCACAGCGCCACCAGATGTTGCTTTCGTAGTCGGCGATCGCGCTCTGAAAGACCTCGATCGTGCGGAGTGGGCGGGTCCGCCGGGGCTGGGCGAGGGCTGCGGCGATGTCGGGGGTGGCGAAGGCCGGCAAAGGCGTGGTCTGGTGGGCGTGGTAGCTCAGGGTGTTGCGGTCTCTGCCGAGCAGTCGGTCCGTCAGGGTGAGTGTGACGGTGTTGCGGCGGCTCAGGACAGCGGCCAGGACGCGGGGGCGGCCGTCGAGGAAGCCGGAACCGGGTTTGTATCCGCGCCGGTTGATGCTCTTCCTCTTCTCGCGCTCAGCCTAGGCCAGGATCCGGCGGACGATGTGTCGGGGTCCACGAAGTCATGGTCCGGAGCCGTGATCGGCACCCCCTTGGGGCGGTAGGGGCGGCCCGCCCTGGCGAAGTCCCCGATCGGCCCCTTCCTCGCGTCCACGCTCACCACCGGCAGGCCCTGCGCCGGGAACCGCTCGACCGTGGCGTTGAGGTGCCGGAACCGGGCATCGCGGTCGGACACGTGGCTCCCGGCACGGGTCTTGGCCGTGCCCCGGAGGCTGAAGCCCATCGAGCGCAGCAGCTTGCCCACGGCCAGGACGCTGATCGGATGCCCTGCCGCGGCCAGTTCCCTTGCCAGGCCCCGCAGCGAGGCGGTGGTCCAGCGCAGTGGGGAGAACGGGTCGCCGACCTCCCACGGTCCGGTCAGGGCCTCAAGTGCCGGCACCAGGCCAGGGACACGTCCTGGCGGCCGACTTGCGTTCGCCGCCGGGGCGGCGCACCCGTTCCAGCACTGGCACACCGTCCGCGAGCTCGTCGCGTCCTCGCATGATGGTCGACTCCGACACCTCCGCCAGCCTGGCCACCGCCAGTTGTCGGCGTACAAGCGAACGTGCGCCACCTCGTACAGATGAAGGTGCACCGTTTTCGGTGCGGTGACGGGTGCAGTCCGTGAGTCTGCTGCTGTCGGTTCGGAGTGGCAGGGAGGCGACTGACGGTGGTCTTGGATCCGCATCCGCACCACCGCCGCCAAGCTCGGCCTGCCGCACCTGGCCAAGGCCCTGAACCAATACGTGCAGCGGGCGGACGAGGCCAAGATGGGCTACCTCGATCTGCTCGACCTGGTGCTGTCCGAGGAACTTGCCGTCCGAGACGACCGCCGCTTCCGCAACGGCCTGCGGCTGTCGAAACTGCCGCACCACAAGACGCTGGAAGACTACGACTTCTCCTTCCAGCCCGAACTCGACCCGCGCAAGGTCAAAGACCTGGCCACCCTGTCCTTCGTCGAGGACAAGGCCAACGTCGCTCTGCTCGGGCCACCCGAGGTCGGCAAGACACATATCGCCGTCGCCCTCGCGGTCGTGCCCTGCCGGGCCGGCCACTCGATCTACTTCACCAGCCTCGACGACATGGTCCGCCACCTCAAGGCCGCCGAGGACCAGGGCCGGCTGATCAGCAAGCTCACCAGCTATCTCCGACCCGCCGTTCTCGTAGTCGACGAGGTGGGCTGTCAGCCGTTGGAGCGGGCCGAGGCGAACCTGGTCTTCCAGGTCATCTCCAAGCGTTACGAGAAGGGCTCCATCATCCTGACCTCGAACAAGACCTTCGGCGAGTGGGGCCAGGTCTTCGGCGACGAGGTCCTGGCCACCGTAATCCTCGACCGCCTCCTGCACCACTGCGAGATCGTTCCGATCAACGGCAACAGCTACCGGCTCAAGAACCGCTTCAAGGCCATCGAACGGGACACCGACGTGGCCTGAGCAGTGGTGCACACGACTTCGTACTCGGTGGTGCACTCGGACGAGTACGCGGACACCACTATCCCGCCATATCCGAGTGCATCGGCTTCGGAGGCCGGACAGGGGAGGCACTGCCGCTCGTCCAGGTGCGGCAGCATCGCTGCGAACTTCACGTCCGGTGCTGCAAACGCAGCCAATTGCCTTACAGGACAGCGTCCGGAGCTACATCAACCACGCTGGCACCAGCCTCGCAACCCGTGTCCAGGATCCGGGGTCAGAGCCCCCGGACCGCGGAGAAGAGACCGGACGGCATGGAGCGGTCTGCGGGCTCACCCGGTGACTGCCGGGCCGATCCGCGGGCCCGCGCCGCCGACTGCCGTGTCACCGCCGGCGCGGTTGTCGCCGGCCGGGCCCGCGGTGACAAGAGAACGACAGCGCACAGAACCCAACGCCGGTGCCGGGGCCGTGCGGCCCCGGCACCGCGCTCCTCGCCCTCGTCCGGCGTGACACGGCCAAGGAGCAGCACCCACCGCGGCACACGCCGCCATCGGTGACACGGAGCGGGACGGCAGCACCACGGACGGCCGCGGCGACTGCGAAGCAGCAGCGCGACACGGTACGCGCGCCGACAGCACAACCCGAAGCAGCCGACCGTGCCGGAAAAGACGAGCAACGTCATGCGCGGAGCCGGTAGGAGACCGACCCGCGCATGACGGCACACATGCACGAGAAGTGACCAGACCCCTGGGTCACTGGTGCCGCCCGCCACCGCACTCCACTCGACCGGTCAGTCGAGCGCGCGTTTCATGAAGCCCTTGACGCCGACGAGACCGAAGCCGATGAGTGCCGCGCCCAGGACCAGAAGAGAGATCCACAGCGGAAGCGACTCAACGCTGCCGTCCACCAGCAGCAACGCGCGCAGTGCTTCGCTGAAGTATGTCAGCGGGTTGACCGCACAAACTACCTGGAACCACCGAATCGCTTCGAGACCGAGCCAGGGGAACTGCGTGGCACCGGTGAACATCAACGGAGTGAGCGTCACCGCGAACATGATCTCGATCCGATGCGGCGGGACGAAGGTGCCCAGAGTCATTCCTATCGCCGCACCCACCAGGGACCCCAGCAGGATCACTCCGGCGATCCCTGGCACAGCGCTCAGCGGCCAGTCCACCCCGCCCAGGATGAGCATGCCGATCGGGATCATCAGCACGGCCGACAGCACACCACGCGCGGCGCCGAAGAGCATCTTCTCGACCGCGACCAGTTCCAGACGCATCGGTGCCAGGAGCCGGTCCTCGATCTCCCTGGTGTAGGAGAAGTCCAGCACCAGCGGAAGCGCAGTGTTCTGCAAGGCTCCGATGAACGCGGCCAGGGCCACCACGCCCGGCAGCAGTACCCGCTCGAACTCATCGCCCACGTAACCGAGGTCACCCAGGACCTTGCCCAGGATGAAGAGCGTGAAGAGCGGCTGGAGAACCACCTGTGCAAGGAACGAGGGAAGTTCGCGGCCCGTGACGGACAGGTCGCGCCAGAAGACGGCCATGAAGACCCGCGCGGAACCGGGCCCACGCGCCACGTCGTCGCCGCCCTGGCGGCTCGGCGTTTCAAGCATGCTGGTCAACGGAGCTCCCGACCGGTGAAATGGATGAACACGTCCTCGAGGCTCGGTCTGCCGATGGCGATGTCGCTCACCTCGCAGCTGACGCCCTCGAGCACCTTGATGACGCCCGGCAGCACAGCGGTTGGGGCAAGGGCCGTATAGAGCCGGAACTGCTCCTCCGCGCCCGAGGGGTCCGCCGGAAGGCGCTCCACCCGCTCCACCCCGTCAGCACCCGCCAGCGTGAGCGTGACGTCCTCGGCGATGGTGCCGTCGGAAAGACGAAGCGTGACGGTCAGGGTGGTACTGCCAGGGAGGGTGCGGGTCAGCGCGGCGGGGGTGTCGAGGGCGATGAGCTTGCCGTGGTCGACGATGCCAACGCGGTCGCACAGCTTCTCGGCCTCGTCCATGTCGTGCGTGGTGAGCACCACGGTCACCCCCTCGCTGCGGAGTTCGGCTATCCGTTCGTGCACGAACAGCCGTGCCTGCGGATCCAGTCCCGTCGCCGGCTCGTCGAGGAACAGCACAGAGGGCCGGTGCATCAGCGCCCGGGCAATCATCACCCGCTGCGCCTGACCGCCGGACAAGAAGTCGACACGGGCGTCGGCGAAGTCCTTCAGCCCCATCCGCTCCAGGAGGAGGTCCGCCGTCCGCTTCCGCTCCGCAGAGCGGGCCCCGTGATAGGCCGCGTGGAACAACAGGTTCTGACGGACAGTCAAAGACCGGTCCAAGTTGTTGCGCTGCGGCACCACGGCCAGCGCCCTGCGCGCCCGGGCGGACTCCGTCACCACGTCCACCGAATCGACCAGGGCGCGTCCCGAAGTGGGGAGCACCCGCGTGGTCAGGATTCCCACGGTCGTCGTCTTGCCGGCACCATTGGGCCCGAGCAGACCGAAGACCTCTCCGTGCGACACGGAAAAACTCAGGCCGTCCACTGCGGGTACCGGACCATTCGGATATTTCTTCACCAGGTCTTCGACCCTTACGGCATCAGTCACAATACCAACCCTAACGAAAACTTCCGGCGGAAGTACAGCGACGGCAGGAAGCAGAGTGCGCCCCCGCCGCAGAATAGGGGTGCCCCCCCCTATTGAGGGGAAACTCTTGGAATTCTTGTCGCCGCGACGCGCTGACCTGCAAGGACGCTCCCGGACCTCCGGGGCCTTTTGAGTTTCCCCTCAATAGGGGGTGGACAAGGGGGGCATCGCGCGGCACCGGAACGCCTTTATCGCTTTCGGCATTAATCGCTCTGTCGCGGCCCGGAGCACCCCTGTACACTCTCGTTTCCGCGTCAGGACAGCCTGGCCGGGAGACACCCCCGCCGACGATCCAGTCGCGCGGGATGGGGTGCCGTCCCGGTCGCAGAGGATCCGGCTCGACGAGCTGGACGTTTCCAGCCATCGCGGACACGGAGCTGTTTCCAACCTCATTTTGAGGCGTTGAGGTGGAGGGTGAGAACGGCCTGGACGAGGGCGGCGATGCGGGTGGTGCTGCACCGCAGCTTGCGCAGCAGCCACCAGACCTTCAGGGTGGCCATGGACTGCTCGCCGAGCGCGCGGATCCCCGCAGGGGAGACATTAGCGGCTCGCTGACCTGCGGACAGCCACTCCCAGCGGCCGCGGTAAGGCACGCGCACCGTGCCGCCGGCTCCCTGGTGGCCCTTGATGCTGATCGGAAAATCGATGTGCGGGAGGGCAGGCGGCAGCATCCGGGCCGCTTGCGGACCGGATGACGGTGAGACGGGACGGTCAGGCTGATGCCGGGCTGAGCGCGACTTGGTGGCCGAGGGCCTGGAGTTGGCGGACGAGGTCGCGGGTTTTGCGGGCGGGGTCGAGGTGACGGCGGTGCCAGTCGGCACCGAACTCCTGGTAGGAGGCGTCCGGGTCGTTGATCAGGTGCCAGGCGATGACGAGTATCGAGCGGGCGACGGCGACCAGAGCTTTGGCATGGCCGCGGCGTTTGACGATGCGCCGGTAGCGGGCGCCGAGGAAGGTGTCGGTGCGGGCGGCAGCGTTGGCGGCCTTACCGAGAACGCCCTTGAGCCTGGGGGTCCCCCCGGCCGAAGGCTGGGGGAGGGTTTCCCTGCCCGGCCGGCCCCGAGGTGTTCTTCGCTCCGGACTGGATCGTGCGGGGGCACAACTTGGCCCAGGACACCAGGTGCCCAGGGGTGGGGAAGCGGCTCATGTCCGCGCCGATCTCGGCGAGGATGATCTGCGCGGTGGCCGGCCCGATCCCGGGGACGGCATCCAGCTTCGCGGCCAGAGTCCGCGCACTGACCGCAGCGGCCTCGTCCCCGGTGCCTGTGCTGCCTGGCGGGGTGGTGATCTCCTCCAGCGTCCGGGCGATCAGCCGGCCGAGTTCGTCGATCTGCGCGGTCAGGTGGTCGACGGTGGACAGCATCACCCGCAGCAGCCGGGCGTGGTGGTCTTCGAACTGCCCGGTCAGGGCCTCGATGAGGGCCGGCGGGCCTTGTCCCCTGAGAGTGGACACCATTCATGTCGTTATGCGGCAAGTGTCAGGGTAGCTGACTGCTGCTCGTAGACGATCGGGGCCTGTTGTCCGTTGGCCGAGTGCCGTCGGCGGGTGTTGTAGCGGGTGATCCAGCGGAAGACGGCCAGGCGGCAGTCGAGGGCGTCGTCGAAGCGGCGGGCGCCCTTGAGCGTCTCGCGCTTGAGGGCCGCGTTGAACGACTCGGCGAGGGCATTGTCCGCGCTCGTGCCCACCGCGCCCATGGACTGGGTCACTCCCAACTCGGCGCAGACTGCGGCGAATTCACGAGACTTGTACTGCGCCCCATGATCGCTGTGGAAGACGGCGCCGGCCAGGCTGCCGCGAGTCGCAGCAGCTGCCCGGAGCGCGTCGGTGACCAGCTCGGTGCGCATGTGGTCGGCGATCGACCAGCCCACCAGACGACGCGAGGAGCAGTCGAGCACCGTCGCCGGATACAGGAACTCACCGTCGCCCACCGGCAGGTAGGTGATGTCGCCGACGTACTTGAGGTTCGGCTCACTCGCGGTGAAGTCGCGCCGCAGCAGGTCCGGCACCGGGGTGGCGGACGGTTCGGGCACGGTGGTGATCTGGCGCCTGCGCAGCCGCAGCCCGGCGATGCCGTACTTCCGCATCACCCGCCCGACGCGCTTGTGGTTCACGCGCTCGCCGTCGTCGCGCAGCTCGGCGGTGATCCGCGGGCGACCGTAGGTGCCGTCCCACTCGGCGTGCACGGCCCGGATCCGCTCGGCGAGCGCGGCGTCGGCCCGCTCGCGCGCGGCGCGGGCCGCGCGGCCGGCGGCGGTCGGGTGGCCCCGGGGAATCTCACCCCGGGGCTCCCACAGATCCCGGCGTGAACCTCTCGGTTCACCGGGCTCTTGTCGTCCTGGTCACCAGACAGCCGGAACCGTGTTGACCCAGATCCAGTGCGCGAAGAACCGAGGCCGCAGCCTCACAGCCCGATCCCACGCGGCTTGGGCCTTCTTCCGGTTCCGCAGCCGTTTGTACTTGTTGCGCGACCACCGCATCACGTAGGCGTTGATGCGGGTCAGGAGGGGATACAGCGCCGACCGATAGAAGGCACCGTAGTAGTTCAACCAACCACGCACTACCGGGTTGATCCGTCGTGCGAGGTCCGCTTCGGAAAGGTCCGTACGCTGGTGCAGTCGCCAGGACCGCACCCGTGCACTCATCATCTTCAGAGCTTCCTTGCTGACCGCCGGGTTGAAACCGAGGAACATCTGCCCGGTCTTCGTCCGCGCCCCGCGCGCCCGGAACGTGAACCCCAGGAACGTGAACGCCGTGTGCTCATGCGAGCCGCGCCGCTTCCCGTCCTTGCAGTAGACGATCCGGGTCTTGTCCGGGTGCAGCTCCAGCCCGACCTCGCGCATCCGTTCCTTGATCGCCGCCAGCACGGTGCGCGCCCGCGACTCGCTGACGCAGTGGACCACTGCGTCGTCCACGTAGCGTTCGAACTCGACGCCAGGGAACTCCCGGGCCATCCAGACGTCGAACGCGTAGTGGAGGAACAGATTGGCGAGCACGGGCGATACCGCTGATCCCTGTGGGGTCCCGCGGTCGCGCCCCTGCAATGTCCCGTCGGGCAGTGCCAACGGTGCAGCCAGCCACCGCTTGACATACAGCACCACCCACGGCAAGTCAGTGTTCGCCTCGACCGCCTTGACGATCAGATCCCACGGCACGGAGTCGAAGAACTTCCGGATGTCCAGATCGATCACCCAGTCGTTGCTCCAGCACCGTGTCCGGCAGGTCCCGACCGCGTCCAGCGCGGACCGCTTCGGCCGGTAGCCGTAGGAATCCGGATGGAAGATCGGCTCGACCCTCGCCTCCAGCACCCCGGCCACCACCGTCTGAGCGACCCGGTCGGCGACGGTGGGCACGCCTAAAATTCTCGTGCCCCCGCCGTGCGACTTCGCGATCTCCACCGCGCGGACCGCAGGAGGGAAGTACGTCCCCGAGGACATCCGGTTCCAGATCTTGTACAGGTTGCCCCGCAGATCCTTCTCGAACTCCTCGATCGACACACCGTCCACCCCGGCTGCGCCCTTGTTCGCCCTGACTTTCTCCCACGCCTCCCAGACAGCCCGCTTCGAGATCTCGAACGGCTTGCCTGATGCTTTCAGCACGTCCACGCGACTCCTCCCGGAGCACTTCCGGTTGATCGAACAAACGGCCACGAACGACCCGGCCCCTTCGCTCCACCCCCATTACAGGGGCTTCACAGCTACTACGAACCGGTCCGCCAGCACGACCCGCGACGGTACTCAGGCCCCCTGCGGACAGCCGCAGGAGACACTCCCTCTCGCCGCCCACAGGGCGGACGGTGTCGGATCGCGCCTTCTCACGTTCCGCGTGGAACCCGCAGACCGGGCTCGCGTCGCCTCCATGCCGGACACCGCCTGGCCAGTCGACGGGCTCCCGCCAGGCTCATCCCGGGATCAAGTGGACACCCCGGTTTCGATGTCGTCTGTTTCTATTTCGACACGTCAGCAGCGATTCGCTTGCGCTCGCCTTCCCGATCCCCACCTGACGCCTCGACAGTCGCCTTTTCCACATCGCTCACCACGGACGGCATTCAGCCGCCGCAGCATGTGGCGGTTTGGAGCCTCCCCCCGCAGGGCGACTCCGAAGGGCCAGAACCTTCATCTTCCACGCAGCACCGCCTCACGAAGCTCTACCTACATCGAGCTCCCTTCGGCGTTCGTGACACACCCACTTGTAGAAGCTGGAGCGGGCCACCTCCAGCACCTGGCACAACCGCTTCACGCCGAAGGCGCGGTGGTGGTCCTCGATGAAACGGCAGCGGTTCACCAGTTCATCTCGGCGGCGAAAAACTTCGTCGCCTTGCGCAGGATGTCCCGCTCGACCGCGAGCTTCTGGTTCTCCTTGCGCACCGCTTTCAGCTCCGCGCGCAGAGCCGCGATCTCGGCCTCCAGCTCCTGCTTCGTGGCCTCGCTCACCGGGATGTCCTTCGTGTTGCCGTTCGTCGTGCCGCTTTCACTGCGGTGGGCCCGCTCGGCCCGCACCCAGTTGCGCAGCGTCTCCCGGCTGATCCCCAGATCCTTGCCGATGCCCTCGAAGGTGTGGCTCGGGTCCGACAGGTACAGCGCGACCGCGTCCGCCTTGAACCCGGGCGAGTAGACCTTCATCACCATAAAAGATGCCTCCTGCCCGGCCCCTGCCGGGGCCGGTATCAGAGGTGTTCACCACTCGGGGACAGGTCCCCATCACCTCAGACGGCCTACGGCACGTTTCCGGCGTATTCCGGCTGCCCTCCTCGAAGGGGTCTTCGTCGCTCCCGTCTGCCGGGCTGACCTGTGGCAACGGGAGATGAAAGCCAGGACGAACCCGCGGGATGTCGCATAGTCCCGCCCCGCGTAGCGGCCCTCGGTATCGCTCTCCAGCTGCAGCAGCGACCGCCCGCTGATGGGGCGCCGCTGCCACACCGGCAGCACCGGACTCGATGCCCGGGTCCTCGTCGTCGCGGTCACGGCTTCTCCCCCGGTCGAACCGGAGGACACCACGCCCCGGTGCCGTACAGCGGGCCCAGGCGGACCGGGCCGAGCCACCCGTGCCGAAGTCGGTGGGATGGCCAGCGGGTTCATACGGCGTTCACCGCCTCCGCCATCGGCACGCCAACCTCGGTCGTGCCCTCCTCGGCGAGTTCCTGAGCAACGAGGTGGGCGAACCGGCTCTGCCAGTCGGTGGACGCTGGACCTGCCGGCCGCTCACCGCGGACGGTCTGCAACTGCCGGACACGCTCGGCGTGCAGGACATCCACCGCGCGTAGCAGGGCCTCGTCCGCCGCCCGCTCGGCCGCCGCTTCCGCCAGTGCCCGGCCGGGATGCCGATGGGCCCGGAGCTCGGTCCCGTACGTCCTGTCGGCCTCCGCCTGGGCCTCGGTGGAACGCATCAGCCTGCCGTGCAGGCTCTCCCGCCGCTGGTCGCGGATCTTCTCGGCGATCTCGCGGGTCGCGAAGCCCAGGGCCACCTCCTCGGCGCCCTCGGCACGCAGCAGGTCGAGCTGCTGCTCCAGCAGGGCCTGGGTGTCGGCCGCGCAGCGTGCGGTCGCCTCGGCGACGACAGCCGGGTCCGTGAGGTCGACGCGGGCCATGACAGCCAGATCCACCGCCTCGGCCAGGGCTCGTTCGGCCGCCTGGAGCCAGATGCACACCGGACACAGCCCGGCGGCATCCGGCATCCCGCAGGCGGCACACGGCGCCGCGCGACGGGCTTCCTCAGCCTCGGCGAACTCCGCCCGACGCTGGGCGATCATCCGCTCCCGGGCCTGCCGCTCGGTCAACTGCCTCCCCCGACGCACCGCCTGCGCAGCGGCCTCGGACATCACCGCCCCATTCAGCCGTTTTTCGACCTCCGCCCTCACCACCTGCGCAGCCGCACCGGGCATCTCCTGCTCGACCTGGGCCGTGATCCGGGTGCGCAGCGCCCGGCTGTCCCCGGCCAGGACCTGGCAGCTGGGACACTCGCCACCGGTGTCCATCCGTCGGCCCTCGTCGCACATCTGCGACCAGCACCACTGCCGCTGCGGCAGACCGCGGCCCAGGAGCCAGCCCACCGGATCGCTGACCGGCCGACCCATCTGCTGCTCGAGCCGTCGCTCCAGCCTCTCGGCCAGGATTTCCTCGGCGTGCTCGGACCCCACGATGCCCCGCAGAGCACTGAGCTGGACCCGGACCGCCGCGGCGACATGCCGCCGCGTACTCATCCGGGCGATCCGCTCCCAGACGCTGCGCACCGGGGCTAGCACCGCCTCCAGTCCCGTTGGCAGCGACGCAGGCCGGACGAACACCGCAGGCCCAGCCACCGATGCCCGCTCCTGTGTCGCCGGCACGCCCAGCTCACCGCGGACTTCTTCCTGCTGTTCCCCGCGAAGCGGGCCACCTTGGCCCCCGCGGTCCGTTTCCTTGATGACCGTGTCTGGGCCCGGCTGGTTCTCGCCCGTGTTCGCGCGCTTCGGCAGACCACCGCAGTTGCGATCGGCTTCGCCGGAAAAACCACGAGAGAGCGAGAGAGAACCACTTATCTCAACCACCGGAGCGTGGGGGGCGTGGTGTAGTGCACTGGCGGCCGCTTCGCGTTCCCTCTCCAGCGGAGCACGTTTGCCCTGGTCAGGGGGCGTATCGGCGTGGGTTTGACTCGCTGCGAGCGGGTCCTGATCCCTGAGTGCACCAACCGCACCCCGAGAAAAGCTCTCATCGATGACGTCGAAGCCCTCCTGGACCCAGCCATCACCCTTTAGCACGGTCTGAGGGGCATCGGACGATGCTCCTCCGGCGGCACCACATGCCGCACAGCTGGAAGTATCCGAGGTCCCCTCATGAACGCCCTCCCCCGGTCCGCTGCCAACCAGCGACAACTCCGGGCCTCGCGCCCGCCTATGGGCGGACGCGACCGCAGGGATCACCAGCCGTTCACCCGCGCTCGACCCCGGCGACGACGCGTGCACCTCGACCAGGCCCTTGGCAACTAGGTCGTTCAGCACCTGTTCGGCATCCTCGACCGGGCAGCCGAGCAGCCGCCCCACCGTCGCAGCGGCTCGCCGGTGGCCTTGCTTGACAGCGCCGCCCACCAGGCGAACGCTCCCGTCAGCCCGGGCTTGCAACGCCAGATGAAGCAGTGCCAGTCGCGCTGTCGCAGCTCCTCTCCCCCGCCGTCCGCCCAGCAGCCCGGCTGGCGTTGCTGGCTTGTCCACCGGTGCCCATCCTGGACCGAACAGGCGCTCGCACAACCGCAGAAGCGTCGCCGCCTCCGACTTGTTCAGTACCAGCGGGCTTTCCCGGCCGTCGAGCGCCGTCGTCAGCGGGAGCAACTCCCACTCCAGCCCGCTGACGTATCCCTCGGAGTTCTTCTTCACCGAGGTCTCGACCGCCCCTGACGCACGCAGCGCCGGCAGTACCCGGTGGTCGACGTATGACTCGGAGAAGCCCAGCCACCGGGCCATCTCCCCCGCCCGCAGCAGCAGCGTTGAGGAACCCACCGGGGCCTTGGCCAGTAGCACCACCGTGGCCAGCCGCTCGGCATCTTGCCGCCCATGCACAGTACGGTCGCTCAGCAGCGCATCCAGCGCCGCCTGCAACCTCGTGCGCATGCCACGGCCCAGGTCCAGCGGATCACCTGGGCCCGTCTCCGGGGTCGGCCCGGCTTCTTCAATCACTCGTCCCCGCCACCCACGGTGACGCGGAGACGTACCAGAACGCTTGGAACGAGCCGCCCGATCAGCCGTTTTTGGCATGACTGAGCCAGCCCTCGTACGGACAGCGATGACCTGCTCCATAATCGAGGAGGGAAAGGGGCACCGTCACCGCGGTCCGATCTGGCTAGGGCAAGCACGAGTGGCAGACCCGGTGACGCTGGTAATCAGGTGGCTATCTGGTGACCGACCCCCTCTTTTCTCGCGCAGTGCGAACGGCCCGGGATCGGTAGTCCCGGGCTCTTCGCGTTCCGGTCAGCCTGCAAGATCGGCCCTGGGGATAGAGACCGGTGCGTGATGGGCGCCATTCCGTTGCGGGCATGGGAGAGGACAGCAGCACCCGCAAGAACACCCTGAAGCTGCGATGCCGCCTCAACTGGTCGAGGAGGGCGGTGGATGAGCACGCCGTGGAGGCGTGGACACTGGTTCGTCGGGCCAGGTCTTCTGATGAGGGGGACGCGCTGTTCGCGGGCAAGAGAAGACCAGCCCCTTGGCTGGCAGCTATGATCTGCTCCCGTCGAGGGGAAAGAGGGAAACGTCCATCGCCGTCTGGCTTGCTGATCTCGCAGCCAGACACGACCTATTCAGTTGGGGAAGACATCACCTCCGTGTGTTGGGCGGGCGGTGCGGCGGCATAGGCGTTGGGCCAGCGTTGCTGTGACGGGCGTGATGGACGCGCACTTGGGCGTGCCAGGAAAGTTCGCTAGAGAGCGACAACCTGAGGACCGAGTGGTGTTGTCCTAGGCCCTGGAGGCCCTCGACAAGACAAGCAACTTGCCGGCTAACGGATGAGTCACGTGCCCTGCGGCCGAGCCGCAAGCACTGAGACAGGTCACGGAACGGCCTGCTGGAGGAAGGGGTCGCGGGCCCCCTCCTCGTCGGCACGGCGCACCTGAAGTTGATCATGGTTACCAGTTTCGATGGGCATGACAGGGGAGACACGTCTAGCCGAGGCTCCTGTCAGCGGAGACGACTCGGCTAGAGGCTGGTAACCTCGAAGGTGGTGAGAGAGGCTACTTAGCCTTTTCGGTTCGGCACCCACCCTGTTTGCGGCAGGTCAGTGGGTGCCGTTCTCTTTATGCGGCGTCCTTGGCGGCTCCTTCGTCGAACTCGTCCGCCAGCCGTTGCTGCAACTTGACGTGCCAGGCTCCGATGGGCAGAACGTGGTACGGCAGGTCCCTCGCGAGGGCCTCTTCGCTGAGCTGCAGCAGCTGGTAGTCCTGGTGGGCCAGGGCGACGGACTCGGGGAAGGCCACGAGCCGCGTTCGGGGATAGATCTTGTCCTTGCCCCCGGGCTGGGATGCTGCGACCAGCAGTTCCATCACTATCCGGACAGCGTCCCAGTCACGTTGGAACGCTGCGGTGGTGCGCTCGCCCTGCTGTGTTTCCCTGTTCGTCGACCTCGTGGCGCCGAGCGCTGCCGCAACCTGCGCCAGCACAACGTCGTGAGGACGAAGCTGGTCAGCCTCCGGCAGGAGCCCGATTCGCGCCAGATTCTTGAGAGTTCCCGCCCCGACACCCGACCACTCGGACACGGTGCGCTGGGACACCGTTCCGTTTCGTCGCACGACTGACCTGCGAGGCGGCACTGGAACTCCTTCCGAACAGAACTGTGGTGAGCACGAGACTATCGTGCCGTGCTGCGAATCATACGACCCTCGCGCACTTTTGATGCAAACTCAGGAAGGCTCGCGTGTCGCAAGCGTAACGTCGCGGCCCGCCGGCAGGGAAGTAATCCGCGTCAGATGCCGACAACAGTGCAGGTAGGGCGGCCTTCTGCATACGAAAGAGTGAAGATCAGGACGGGAGTCCGAGAGAACTGAAGGAAGTGTCAGGGCATTTGAAGTGTACGAGGGTCGTGCAGTTTGGCGGTAGATACGGCACTCAGCGAAGCCTGCGGTGCGTCCGCGAAGAGGCTTGCCTAACTGGGGCGGCGACTCTTCTGCGTCCGAGAGTGTCGCGTGTCCCTGTGTCCCGCTACGTGTCCCGCTACGTGTCCCAGCTTGTGGTTATGTGAACCTATGGTTAAGGAGAAGGGGTGCGAGCCAGCTCGGCTCGCACCCCTTCACAGACTGACTCAGATCAGGCCGGCGCCTCAGCCTGCAGCTGCGCGAGGAACGACTGCACGATCACGTTGATCATGTGGCCGTGGAGACCTGTCGTGTTCGCCAGGAGGAGTTCGTCCATCATGTCGTCGAGCCACTCGTCGTTCTTCGTGCTGATGCTGTAGTGGTTCGCCGAGGCAGAACCTCCCTCCTCTCCCAGGTGCTGGTCGCGGAAGTCGTCCGCGGCCTTGATGAGGTCGGCGACAGGCACCTCTCGCACCAGGGTGATGGCAGCATCGACGTAATGACTCGGCTTGAGGTTCCTGAGCCCGAGCATCCTCTTGTCGCTGACCATCTGGCGATTCACCGCGGTGGCGACTTCATCGTGGAGGCGGATGTTGCGCTTCGCGTTTTTCTTGCCCGTTCGAGTGGCCTGGGCCAGGCGGTAGCTCTTGGCCAGCTCGTAGTAGGCCACCGGCAGGCCCTGAACCTTCTGCTCAAGCTGCGGCGGAAGGGCATCGAGCATCTTGTTCTCGGCATAGCCGCTGGACGCGGGGAAGGCGGGCCTAGCCGTCCGGCGAACCGCCACCTCCCCAGTGGGCGCTGAAAGGCCCGGCGCAGGGTCTGAGAGGCCGCGAATCAGGGTGCTCGGAAGCTCAGGGGTGGTGCCCATCGCGGGGGCTCCAGCCCTCTGCGCAACATGATCACGTTCCTGCGGGGGGATGGGGACTGCTTCCGCAGGCGATTCGGGATCGACGCTGGTGTCGTTGTGCCCGACGCTCGAGCTGGGGGCAGAGGCGTCGGGCATGGTGCTGACTGAGGAGGCTCGAGATGCGGTCGGCTGCGCCAAGGACTCAGCCGCAGCTGCAGGCTTCTCCGTACGCTGCGGCGCAGGGGGTGCGGCTGGCTCGACTGCGACCGTGGGCGTCGAGGCAGGGGCGGCTTCTGCCGTGATCCCAGCAGCGGGTGTCTCGTCAGTCTTCGGAGCACCATCGGAGTTCAGCGCAGTAGAGGCTGCTGCTGGCTGTGGTCCCTCGTTGTTGATCTTTGAGAGCGCGCCAGACGCTGACAGCTGGTTGAGCCTCCCGAAGGCAGCGCTGGCCTTGGTAGCCCGCTTCCGCGGGGCGGGTGTCTTTCCCTTGCCCTTGGGTTCGGCCATTACTGGGCCTCCACCGCGTCGTGAAGCCATGCAGCTTCGCGCTCCGTGATGACCGAGGCGGGTACGCCGAGGACTTCCGCGAGCACAGAGCTGAAGTAGCCGAAGTCGTCCGGAATGGACCCCCAGGTGTCCGCGATCCCTTCGAGGAGGGGGACGGTCCCTTCCAGGAGCCCGACCGAAGGTAGGCCATCCGGGTGATCGGCGCTCTCGCCGTTGATCAGGCCTTGGATGTACTCACGGGCGTTGGCGTAGCTGCTGCGCTTGGGGAACGACTTCGCGAGCATGACCGACAGGTCGATGCGCTCCCCCATTTCCTCCAGGAGATCGAACGTCGTGGTCAGCTGAACCACGTCGCCGACGTGCTGCTGCGTGGGTACGATCCCGCGCTTGGTCAGCATCCAGGCAGTCTTGAGCACGCCCTTGTCGGTGGGCCCGACGTCGATGATGAGGTGCTTGAATCCCCTCGCCATGAGGTCGGTTACCTGCTTGGCCATGGCCGAGCCCGTGTAGCCAACGACAGTCACGAGAGGCGGCCAGTCTTCGCCCGCAGCTGCCTGCCACTTGAGGCACGTTTTGTTGGTGTCATCGGCGTCTACCAGGAGAACAGGCTCTCCGGTGAGCGCCAGGATCAGTGCGATGTAGACGGACATGGTCGTCTTCATCACTCCGCCCTTTGCGTTGCCCATGGTGATTTTCACGCCGTCGGGCGTGTTGAGGGCGGCAAGGACAGCGGTTTTCAGGGGCTCCGGAAGTTCGTTGACCAATTCCCCCACTTCCTCGGCGACGTGCGAGGGGATTGTGAGGGCCGGTGAGGCCATCGGCTCGGATCGGAACGTTGCGGAAGCGGAAGGCGCTTCGCTTGAAGGGGAGGGGACGAGCCCCTGTGTCTGCTCGGGAGCGAGTTCGCGAGGCATGTGAGTTGTGTACCTGCTTACTTCTGGGCGAGATGCTACTTGGCTACCGCGCACCCGCGTCAGCTGGCACTGCAGCGCCCCTCAGATTGCGGTGAGTGCCGATGGAAGCGGGTTGCATGGGAGAAGGGCTGCTTGCCCGTCAACCTTCATCGCCCGACGGCTGGTCGCTTCGGTGCCGAACTTCCTAGGTGGCTGCCCGGCTGCCATCCGGTCTACTGGATGGCGAGGCCACGCTAGCAGAGACATGGTGTCCCCTCGGGTGGGACGCACGGAAGTGCGTCCAAGTGAGTTGCCACCTCCCGTTGAAGGAGTGTCGACGCCTGCTCGTATCGCGGTCATGTTGGGCGAATGGAGTGGTTGCGTGCCGGTCGGTGCGGCACCGAGGACACTGCAGTTTCCTTCATGGGCGTCGACCACATGAACCTTCGAAAGGGCGACTGTGTCCCTGTGTCCCTCCCTGTGTCCCTCCCTGTGTCCCCGGTAGTGAACTTGTGAAATGGCAGGTCAGGGGGTGTTTTTGCTTTCTTTTTGCTTCTCGGGCGGGCGTCCTTGAGGGTGCGCACTCAGCCTGTCGCGCCCTTCAGCGAAAGCAGAAAAGGCCTACAGAAGCGGCATTAAAGACAAGTCAACTGTTCATGGTTATAAGTGACTTCACTCCTATTTCACTCACCCTCCTGTGCGCGAGGGTCGCGCGCTCGCGCCTACGTGGCGAGCCGTCAAGTGGGTCCGACACTCAAGGTCAGGCCGTCAGATCGAGCACCTCAAGGCGATAACTCGCTTCCCGACCCAGATGGCAACCCGCAGAAGAATCTGAGAGCGGAGGTCGCGACCCCTGGGATATCGCCGGCCAGCCCCACACCCAGTGCGCCGAGGACTTTGGCCTCAGGGGATCCGCTTCACGCTGTCCAGGTGATGCCAAGACGCTCATGGGGCAGGAGCGTTCTGGGTAAGGCGAGCGCTGATCTTCTCGTCCAGCTCTGCCATGGTGCGGTCGAAGGCGTGCTCGAGGTCCACGTTGTGCAGGTGGGCCAAAACGAGTACCGACCACAGACAATCGGCAAGCTCGTGCTCCAACGCGGCCCGGCCGCCCGGGTTCTCTCGTGCCCCTTCTTCGGCCATGACGAGCTTGGCCAGGTCGCCGACGTCCCCCATGAAACCCAGCATGAATTCACCGCGCGTCCAGACGCGGCCGCGCTCACGACGGTTCAGTTCGTCATATAGGCCGTGGATGCGTATGGCCTGGGGGTCGCCGATTAATAACTCCTCGGTTTCTGAGTTCTGTTGGCCCGTAGGATGCGGGTGTGGCGGAGGGGATCGAGGCGGGGCTTTCGGAGGCGTTCGCGTTGTTGCTGCCGTATCTGGACGAGCGGCAGCGACGGCTGGTGCTGGGGGCTGCTGCCCGGGTGCGGGGGCACGGCGGGATTCGCCTGGTGGCGGCGGCTGCGGGGGCGGCGGAGTCCACGGTGTCGCGTGGGTTGCGCGAGTTGGAACAGGGTGAAGGGCCCGATGGCCGGGTCCGGGTGGCGGGCGCGGGCCGCAAGCGGCTGCGAGACGTTGATCCGGAACTGGTCCCGGCGTTGCTGGCGCTGGTCGAGCCGGACCAGCGGGGAGATCCGGAGTCGCCGTTGCGGTGGACGGTGAAGTCCACCCGTGTCCTGGCCGCGGAGCTGTCCCGCCAGGGGCACCGGGTCGGTCACGACACGGTGGCCGCGCTGCTGAAGGCCGAGGGGTTCTCCCTGCAGGGCACCTCGCGCACCACCGAGGGGGCCCGCCACCCGGACCGGGATGCCCAGTTCCACTACATCAACGACCAGGTGAAGGCGTATCTCGCGGACGGGCAGCCGGTCATCAGCGTGGACACCAAGAAAAAGGAGACCCTCGGTCAGTACGCGGTCGCCGGGCGCGAGTGGCACCGGGCCGGGCAGCCGGTGCAGGTGCGTGCCCATGACTTTCCCGAGAAGGGCGCGCTGAAGGCGGTGCCGTACGGGATCTATGACATCGGCGCGGATGCCGGCTGGGTGTCGGTGGGGTGCGACGGTGACACGTCCGCGTTCGCCGTGGCCACCTTGCGTCGTTGGTGGGACGGGGAAGGCCGACACCGCTACCCGCGCGCCTCCCGTCTGCTGATCACCGCTGATGCCGGAGGTTCCAACGGCTACCGGGTGCGCGCGTGGAAGAAGGAACTCGCCGTCTTCGCCCACGACACCGGGCTGCAGGTGACCGTGTGTCACTTTCCTCCGGGCACTCAATGCCGTTGTTTGACTACTGAACTATCGTCGCCTGCAGTGTGATGGTCCTGGCGGGTACGTGGCGTGGTAGGGCTTTCGGTTTGCCCTTCGGTCGGTAGGAGTACAGCGAGTTGGGCCGTTTCAGGAAGCGGTCTGCCTCTCGCAGTCGGCGGGTGCCGCTGTCGAGTTTCCGGCGGACCTTCGCCGCCAGCGCGGTCAGGAACCTGCGGATCTTCGGCGGGGTGTCGGCGAGCTGACGGACCACGCTGCGTCGGGTGTGCTTGAGGACCTTGACGAACGAGATGCGGTCCGGGTCGATGCCGTTGCTGTCGGCAAGTTGCATGATGATGCCGGTCAGGCAGTGGTGCACGACCAGGTGCGCCCACACTTCCTGGCGCACCAGCTGCGGGTCGGTGGATCGCAGAACTTCCTGCCGGCCCCGCTGGAAGGTCTTGATCTGCCGATAGGCCGATTCCACCTCCCATCTTTCGTGATACAAGACCGCCAACTCCCTTGCTGGGTAGGCGTCGTGATCGAAGAGGTCGGTCAGCAGCCTGATCACTTCGCCCCCGTCGACGCGGTACTCGATCACGCGCACCAGCACACCGCCCGGATGGGCGCCCTTCTGCCCCGCGAGGTTCATGCGCGCCAGATAGGTGCCGTCGGGCAGGTGGCGTACCGGGCGGCGTGCCACACACGAGCGGGCCCGCAGCAGCAGGTGGGCACCGGCGCCGGTATACGCCTTCCATAACTCCACCCCGGGGAACCCCCGGTCCATGATCACGAGCATCCCGGAGGCCGAGGCGGCCATTGCCACGGCTGGGTCGCGTTCACCGCTGTTGTAGCCGCCCACCCGGGCGTCGATGGAAGAGTGCGTGCCGGTCTCGGTCAGCGTCACGACTCTCACCTGCGGAAACCCGCCCGGTTTCCCGCTGGAGTCTTTCGGGCCGCCGAAGGCGAGTCGGTTGGCCTCGTTGTCCGGCACGTCCAGCAGGAACCCGTCGACCGCAGCGAGACGCATCCCCCGGTAGAAGGCCCCGGCCAGCCCCGCAGGGGCCCGCGGACCGGCCAGGCGGTGGAAGATCCGCTCGACAACCTCCGGTCCCAGGCGCTCCCGAGCCCGGGTGAAAGACGCCTTGTGCGGGATGCACTCGCTCAACTCCTGTATTCCACCTACCAGTTGCTCTGCCACATCGTCGTAGGAGTCCTGGTGGAAGAGCGCAAGCGCGAGTGTGAAGTAGACCATGAACCCCGCCGGCAACGCTCCCGGCCGACGGTCCCGTTTGCGACACTCCGACAGGACCTCGTCCACCAACTCGGGCGTCACCCACTGTGTGATCAAGCCCAGCCGCACTCGCTCAGATACCCCGCTCCACGGATGCACACCCCGCATAACGGCGCGACGCTCAGTCCGTCACTACCAACTCAATGAACCTTCAAACAACGGCATTGTCCGGGCACTTCAAAGTGGAACAAGATAGAACACCGGCTGTTCTCCCAGATCAGCATCAACTGGCGTGGCAGGCCCCTGACCAGCCATGAAGTCGTGGTCAGCACCATCGGCGCCACCCGCACCCGCACCGGACTGGCCGTCCACGCCGAACTCGACCCCGGCACCTACCCCACCGGCGTCACCGTCCCCGACACCGTCATGGACCGCCTCCCCCTCGCCCCGCACGACTGGCACGGCACCTGGAACTACACGCTGCGACCCGAACCCCTGGCTCCTCCAGTGCCCTCCAGGCCGGCCGAGTTCGGCCGTTTCCCGGCCGGCGACAAACTCCCCGTCTGGCTGCGGCATCCCAGCCTCACCGGCCTGGAACCCGCCGCCTTCGATGATCTCGCCGCCCGCTACCGCGCCTGGCGTGCCGAACATCCACCGATCCTCCTTCCCGGAAAACGTCCCGACGGTGGCCCCGGTGCCGGCGGCAGACGACTGTCCGCCGCCGACCAACTCGTCGTCTTCCTCCTCAAGAAGCGCTGGTCCATGACGAACGCCGTGCTCGCCGAGGCGACCGGCCTGAGCAAGAGCCGGATCGGCGCGACCCTCTGGGACGCCACCCCCGTCCTCGCCGCACTCGGTCACACCGCCTCCACCGGCGCCCTCACCGTGACCACGGCACAACAACTTGCCGCGATCGCCGGGCACGATCTCGCGAGCTCATGACCGCGCCAAGATCAAGGACTTATTTTTCGACAGCCCCCTGGTGCTTCAGGCGGTCGAGGTCCATGAAGTTTGTCCCTTCTGGGGCGTGTGCTGAGGAGGAAGGAGGCTGTGCTCGGACTCCTGGTCTGCCGGGCACGAGGAGGACCGGGAGACGAACTCGCACTTGCTGATGTGGTGCGGGCAAGGACTCTGCGTCATTGACAGGGGCGGGCGCGACTTCACGCGTTCAGAGCGAGAAGTACCGGCCCAGTACCTGGTGCAGGTAGTCCGCGCAGGGGCCGAGACGGGTGGCGTGCCCAGCCGAGGGCACCAGCGCGATCTTGTCGAGTTCGACTGCGTCCTGGCCGGTCCCGGACATGCTGAGATGTGCATGTTGGCGCTGTGCGAGTGCGCTGGGTCTGGGCGGGGCGAGGAAGTGGAAGCCGAGGCTGCCGAAACGTCTTCCGCGGGTGAGGCCCCAGAGCCGCAACTCGCCGTCGGGGATGTGGATGCCGGTCTCTTCGGTGAGCTCGCGGGCAGCATGCCGGCGCAGTGCGTCCACGTTCAAGGGCTGTCCGGGCGGCGACGGTTCGACCGAGCCCCCGGGCAGCGTCCAGCGGCCGGGTGCCGCCGTGGTGGGGGAGCCGCGTCCGACCACGAGTCCGCCCTCGGTGGGGAGTAGGACCGTGACGAAGACGGAGCCGGGGACATCGTCCGCCGGCCGGAGGTGTCGCAGGGCTCTGTGCCGGTACGTCATTCTCGCCCACCGCACCGTCAGCCGGCTGGGGTCCGGTCGGTCGAGCCCGAGGCTCGCGACGAGGGGACCGTCGAAGGTTGCCGGGTTTTGGGCCGTGGTGTGAGCCCAGAGACGGTCGACCTCCTGCTGCTCCCAGGGCGACAGCACGGGTGAAGGATGCTCGGCGAGGTCGATTCGTTGCGCGTCGACGAACCCCTCTCTGACAGCCTTGACTGAGACGCCCGCTTTGCCGGGTTAGGCTGGAAGGGCGAGACAGGAGTACACCCCGGCATGGCCGGCACCCCCCCCCCCGTAGCTCCGGACCGGATCCGGCGCCCCGTCCGAAGCGGCGGACGTTCTCCGCGGAGTACAAGCTGCGGATCGTCGCCGAGTACGACGCCGCCCCGACCGGGGAGAAGGGCGCGATCCTGCGGCGTGAGCGGCTGTACCACTCGCACGTGATCGAGTGGCGCCAGGCCCGCGACGGCGGCGCTCTGGACGCCCTGACCGATCAGCGCACCTCGCCGGCCCGGCCGAAGCAGGCGGCCGAGCAGGCCGAACTGGAACGACTCCGCAAGAAGGTCGCCCGGCTGGAGAAGGACCTGGCCCGCCGGGACGCGGCACTGGAAGTCATGGGAAAAGCCAACGCGCTCTTGGAACTGCTCTCCGAGAGCGCGGACTGAAGCACGCCGCCGCACCGGTGATCACCGAGGCGTTCGCGGGCGTCCAGGGCCAGTTGGGGACCACGGCGGCCTGCCGGCTGACCGGACGCTCACGTGCCACCCACTACCGCCGCCTCAGCCCGAGGCCGAAGCCTGAACCGTCCCCAAGACCCACGCCCGCCTCGGCCCTCTCACCGGCCGAGCGGGCCGCGGTCCTGGCACTGCTGAACCGGCCGGAGTACGCCGACCTGCCGCCCGCCCAGGTCTGGGCACGTGAACTGGACGCGGGGAACTACTGGTGCTCGGAGCGGACGATGTACCGGATCCTGTCGGCCGCCGGACAGAACGGCGAACGCCGCCGCCAGGCCACCCACCCGCCCAGGACGATCCCCGAACTCGTCGCGACCGGCCCCTCCCAGGTTTTCACCTGGGACATCACCCGACTGCCCGGACCGGCCAGGGGCATCTGGTTCCACGCCTACGTGATCATCGACATCTTCAGCCGGTACATCGTCGGGCACACCGTCGAACGCGCCGGAACGGCCGAGCGGGCCGAGGAGTTGATCCGCGAGACCATCGAACGCAACGGCATCGTGCCCGAGACCGTCCACGCGGACCGCGGCACCTCCATGACCAGCAAGAAGGTCTCCCAGCTGCTGACCGACCTCGGCGTCACCAGGAGCCATTCCCGACCCCGGGTGAGCAACGACAACCCCTTCAGCGAAAGCCAGTTCCGCACCACCAAGTACGCACCCGACTACCCCGAACGCTTCGACTCCCTGGCGCACGCCAGGGAGTCGATGGACGCGTTCATCAGCTACTACAACCACGAGCACCGCCACTCCGGGATCGGCCTGCACACCCCCGCCTCGGTCCACTTCGGCACCGCCCACGAGGTGAGGGATCAGCGGTCCGTCGCCCTCGCCGGGGCTTACGAACGCCATCCCGAGCGCTTCGCCCGCCGGCCGAAACCACCCGAGATACCCGGCCAGGTCTGGATCAACGACCCCACCAAGCGAGCGCAAACCGAATCACAAAGCTCATAGCGACGTAAACGTCTCATTTGACTTGAAAGCTACCGCCCTGGGCCTGCTTGTTGTCCGCGGACAACGTTCACTCGTGGTTGACAGGCTTGGACGTTTGTTGTCCGCGGACAACAAGTGTGGGCAGACACGTGCTTTGCGGGGTTTCTGAACCGGGTCAGGCGAGTAAGGTAGCGCCATGACCGCGCCATACGACCCGACCGATCGGGAAAAGGTAGTAGCCAAGCTGCCTGCTGAGCTACGCAAGGAGCTGAAGGTCCGGGCAGCGGAACTGGGGAAGGACATCCAGGACGCCGTCACTGAAGGTGTTGAGGCCTGGCGGAAGGCAAAGGGCAGCCTGGTGGTCGACACCGCTGGGGGCACGTCGTTCGCGACCTATCTCCCGGCCGGGCTGTACGGCAAGCTCAAGCAGGACTGCAAGACCCGCAACATCTCTTACAATCAGGGGATCGCCCAGTCGATCCGCTGGTGGCTCGACAACAACCCGTCCCCACGCCCGAGGCCGGCCCGGGTCACCGGAGCGCGCCGGATCATCTTCGGCAACCAGAAGGGCGGCGTGGGCAAGACATCGGTCTCCGCTGGCGTCGCCCAAGCGCTCGCAGAGTCTGGGCACCGCACGCTGCTCATCGACTTCGACCCGCAGGGCCACCTCACCAAGCAGCTTGGCTACCCGATGCTCGACATCGATGAGGCCAGCTTGGCCAAGCACATGTTGAAGGAGGCCAAGGGCGGGCTGAGCGAGCTGCTCGTGCCGATAAAGGGCGGTGACTTCGAAGAGCACCTGTGGCTGCTGCCCGCCTGCAAGGACGCGTTCCTGCTCGACGCGAAGCTGGCCACCACTAAGGCCGTACGCATCAAGGAGACGGCGCTGGAGAAGGCCCTCGAGCCGCTGGAGCAGGAATTCGACTACATCATCGTCGACTGCCCCCCGAGCCTGGGCTACTCCATGGACACCGCCCTGTACTACTGCCGCACCCGTGACGGGGAAGAACCCAATGCCTCCGGCATCGTGGTCCCGGTCTTGGCCGAGGACTCCTCCGCTGACGCCTACGACATGCTCTACGACCAGGTCCAGGACCTCATTGAGGACATGGACATCGACATTGCTCTGCTGGGCTTCGTGGTCAACATGTACGACAGCCGCAAGGGTTTCGTCGCTACGTCATCGCTCGATGAATGGCGCAACATCGGCGAACCGCCCGTCCTCGCCGTGGTCCCCGAGTTGAAGGACCAGCGCGAAGCGGTCCGTGTGAAGAAGCCGCTGCTCGTGCACGCGCCCTACGGTGACCAGGCAGATGTGATGCGTACCGTGGCACGGAGGATCAGCGCATGAGTGTCGCCGACAAGTTGGGGGCCGGATCGTCGTTCGGCAACGTTACTCGAGGACGCAGTGCCCGAGGTCGTGCCAAGGCCGTCGCCCAGGGGGATGTGCCTGCGTATGAGCTTGTGCGGCTGCAGCTGGACGAGGTCGCGCCCACCCCGTTGAATCCGCGCCGGAACTTCGGCACGGAGGAGGAGCTGACCCGCTTTGGTGAGGAGCTGCGGCAGGCACAGTTGTCGGCCTGTGTCGCTGTCACTCGTGACGCCTACCTGACGCTGTGGCCTGAGCATGAGGAACGGATCGGTTCCGCCAAGCATGTTCTGATCAACGGTGAGCGGCGCTATCGCAGCGGCGTTCACGTCGGAATGGAAGCGCTGGACTTTGTTGTCCGGGACGACCTGGCTTCCTCTCGTGAGCAGTTCATCAACCACCTGCTCAAGGAGAACCTCGACCGTGAAGACTTCGACGTCATAGAGCGGGCCCGAGGTGTGCAGCACTTGGTGGACGTCTGTGCGGAGAAGGGGGAGCGTGGTGCTCGTTCTCGTGCCGCTGAGCAGTTGGGTAAGGACCGGTCCTGGGTGACCAACCAGCTCGTCCTGTTGGAGCTGCCGGCGGAGTTGCAGTCGATGCTCAGCGCTGGCAGCCTCGCGGAGCGTGATGGTCGGCTTCTTGCCCGCCATTTGAAGGACAATCCAGGTCTTGATGCCGCAGCGCTGCTGGATCATCTTGAGCAAACGAAGACGGCAGCGGCCATGCTCAAGCAGCAGGAGAAGGAAGCGCTGGAGCTCGTACGGGGAGTCCAGGCGGGGACGGCTGCAGGTGCGTTGTTGTCCGCGGACAACGAACCATCCGGCGACTCCGGCACAGCGGACGCTACGGGCGTCTCAGTGCAGAAGCGTCGGACACTGAACGGTGGCAAGAAGACGGCGGAGTCCTCTTCGGCGCTGCCCGGACAGCGGAACGACCCGGCTGGTGATGCAGCGGCGGGCACGGAAGAGGAGCAGGAGGACAGCCAGCCCAAGCGGTTGCCGTACGACAACCCCGTCTATGTGGCCATGCATCTGGAAGTCAAGATGGAGCCCGAGGACTTCCTGAAATCCACGCGCTTGATGGCAACGAAGTGCTGGGACAGGGCCGGGCTGGACCCCTCCCTCAACCTGTTGAAGGACATGCTGAAGGCGGCAAAGCAACACGACCCCGAGTCGCTGCAGTCCCTGCTTGCCGAGTTCACCAGCGAGACCATGACGGCTTGACCTCGGCAGTGCGGCACAAAGCACTGCAAGAACAGGGGCGCCTTAGAGGTCGCGCAGATAGGCGGCGTTGAGGGCGTGTACTCCAGCTAGGCTCAGAAGACCACCGGTTACAGACCGCTATGAGGGGGGCCATGACCGTCACCTACTTGATGCTCGCGCGGCTACCTGAAGGGGGCTTGGGCGCCTTCGACGCTTATGAAGGCGCTGTCCTGCCCCTCCTTGCCGAGTATGGAGGGCGGCTTGAGCGCCGACTGCGCACTCTGGACGATCAGGTCGAGGCCCACCTCATAACCTTTCCCACCAGCGAGGATCTCGCTGCCTACCGGGCGGATCCCCGGCGTTCTGCCGCTGCACCACTGCTGGAGTCGTCTGGGGCAGCGGTCGAACTGCTCGCGGTACGCGACGTTTAGATGTGGCGCGGATGATGGTGCGGTCATGGCCGGCGGTTCGGGCGTTCGTCCCAGCGGTGAGTGGTCCATGCCCGCCGGATCAGGCTGCGCACGGTGATGATCGTGTCGGCGAGGTCGAAGAAGGCGTCGATGACGATGGCGCGCCGTTCGTAGCAGCGGGTGAGCCGGTGGAAGGCGTTCTGCCGGGCGTGGGTGCGCTCCACGTGCCAGCGCCGGCTGGCCTGGATGGGTGCCTTCTCGCCCTTGTGCGCGATGCGGCCGCGCAGGCCGCGTTCGTTGAGCAGGGTGCGGGTGGTGTCCGAGTCGTAGCCGGCGTCCAGGTGCACGGTGATGTCGTCGGGCAGCGGGCCCAGGTCATTCAGGCGGTCCAGGGTCGGGGCGAGCAGCGGGGAGTCGTGGCGGTTGGCGCCGGCCAGGACACGCCCCAGGGGAATGCCGTATCCGTCGGTCATGCCCGAGCGTTTCAGGCCCTGTTTGCCGCGGTCGACCGGGGAGCGCCCGGCCACCTCGCCGCCTCCGGGGGCCTTGGTGATGGAGCCGTCGACGGCGATCTGGTCGAGGACGAGGCCGACGATCCGGTCGTAGGCGTCCAGCGCGATCTGCTTGAGCCGGGCGAAGACGCCCTGTCGGATCCATTCGTCGCGGCGGCTGCGGATCGTGGTGGCCGAGCAGGTCGTGTCGGCGATCGCCTCGTAAGGACAGCCGAAGCGCGGCAGTTGCAGCAGCTTGTCGAAGATGATCCGGTCGCTGATGCGCCGGCGGTGGCAGCCGAGCGGATGGTCCGGGTGGTACGCCGGCCGCTCGGGCAGCAGGACCGCGAATTGGTCCCAGAGCGGTTCGGTCAGCCATAATGGAAGCGCGGGCACAGGTCTCTCCAGTGATCACAGAGCGTCGCAACTCCATGATCACCGGGACCTGTGCCCGTCCTGTTGCCGGTGTCCCCAACCGCGCCTATCCGCGCGACCTCTTACTGACTTCGGCTCGTCAGGGTGACGCGGGGTCGTCGAGGGTCAGGCCGGTGCCGGCTATGAAGCCGTCGAGGGTGTCGGGCCGGTACTGAAGCCGTTTGAGCCGGTTGCGGACGAGGGCCTCGAGCCGGTCCAGGGCGACCACGGCGAGGTTGGCCAGGCTGCGTTTGACGTGTGCCCAGACCCACTCCTGCGGGGTTGAGGTCGGGCGCGTAGGCGGGCAGCAGGAACACCGTCAGCCATGCACGCTCGGCGATCAACTCACGCATAGCACGGGAGACGTGGGTGTTGAGCCGGTCCCACACCAGCACGATCGGCGCCCTGACGAGCTGGTGGACGCCGTCGACCAACGCAAGGAAGTCCCGCTCGCCCATGCTGCGCCGCTTGCCCTTCCCCGCGGGGTGGGTGCGCAGGCGGTGGCACAGCCGGGTTCGGGAACCCGGCCGCATCGCGATCAGCCCGGCCACCGACAGCCGTCCCGAACGCCGCCCGCTGACCGTCACGACCGGGGTGCGGCCGCGCCGGCCCCTGGGGGTACCCCCGGGCGGAGCCTGGGGGAGTGCGTCCTGTGGGCGGCTTCCGGGTGAATCCTGCCTCGTCCTCGAAGCAGATGTAGCTCCCGCAGGCCGCCCGGGCTCTTTTACCTCCGCCCAGGTCCCCTCCTTCCACATGGTGACGGCCTGCCCGTCGCGCTCGGCGACCCGCCGCGCGGGCACCTGCGGGCTGAAGCCGAGCCGGTGCATCAGCCTCGTCGCCCCGGAGACGCTGTAGACACCTCAGGTGTTTAGCGTGTCAAGCGGCTTCGGCTGGTTCGACGGGGAAGGCGGTGTGTTCGTCGAACAGTTCGGTGTGCTGGAGGCAGTGGTAGAGCTGGCCGATCATGCGGTTGAACAGGTGGCGCTGGGCGCCGGCGTGCCAGTCGCCGCAGTCGTCGCGGCGGTGGCGGTAGTGGGCTTTGGCGCCGAGTGAGGCGTTGGGGGCGGAGAAGGCCCATAGGTAGCCGGCCGCGTTGAGCCGGTCGTTCTTGACCCAGCGGCGGGTGATGGACGACTTCTTGCCCGAGGCGCGGGTGATGGGCGAGGAGCCCGCGTATGCCTTCAGGCCGCGGGCGTCGGTGAAGCGGGTGCGGTCGTCTCCGACCTCGGCGAGCACCCGGGCGCCGAGCTGGACGCCGAGGCCGGGGAAGGACAGGTAGATGTCAGCATCCGGGTGCTGAGGGAACACCTCCTCCACCGCCTTCGCGAGCCGGTCGGCGGCGGTGCAGGTGGCCTCCAGCTGGATCAGCAGGGCCAGCATCTGCTCGCCGAGGGCGTCCTCCACGAGCGGAGGCTGGTGGGCCCACTCGGCGCGGAGGACCTCGTGCAACCGGTCGGCCTCCGCCTCGATGCCGCGCTGGCGTCCGGCGCGCTTGAGGGTGGCTTGGAGCTGTGTGCGGGTCAGGCGGGCCGCGCGGGTGGGGGTGGGGGCGGCCTTGAGCAGGGCGTGGGCCTCGGGACGGCACAGGCCGTTCTTCCACGGCTCGACCGCGGCCAGGGCGGCGGGGTAGTACTCGCGCAGCAGCGAGCGGAGCTGGTTGGCGATGGTCTGACGGTTCCAGGTGGCGTCCTGCTGGGCCCGGGCCAGGACGGCGATGGCGCGGGCGAGGTCGGTGTCGTCGGGCAGAGGCCGGTGGGCATGCATGTCCGTGCGCAGGATGTTCGCCAGCACGAGGGCGTCACCGGGGTCGGACTTCTTGCGCGAGACGGAGTGGCGGTCGCGGTAGCGGGCGGCGGCCATCGGGTTGATCGCGTAGACCTTCCGCCGACCGGTGCGCAGGACGGCGACCAGCAGGCCGCGGGAGGTCTCGATCGCGACCGGGATGGGGTTGTCCTCGGTGTCGCCGTGCTCGGCGAGCAGGTCCAGCAGGATCTTGTAGCCGGCCGCGTCGTCGGTGATGTGCCGTTTGGCGACCAGCGTTCCGGTGTGGTCGACCAACGCCACGTCGTGTGTCTTCTCTGCCCAGTCGATGCCGCAGTAGATCAAGGTCCCTCCCGGTAGTGCCTATGCGTTTGTACTGGTCACGAGCTCGTGCGGAACCACGCAGCGACCTAATCCCAGGACTCGGCCCTCGGGGCCGGTCCGCCACCTCAGCAGCTGTTCGTGGCACCAGCGCACCCCACGGGCCTCGGTCTGTGCGGGAGCTCGAAGATCAGCTCGGGCGTATCAAGAGGTCATCGCGCGATGGGCTCGCACCACCAACACCAACGAGTGATCAAGCTGGCGGTGTTGACGGTGGTGGTGGTCGCGAGGGCACCGGACGCCGCACGGTCTACAGCTAGGCGTCGAAGCCCGGAGACGTGTAGGCGTCCGTCCGCCGCCCATGCGGCCACCACCACCATCAGAGCCGGGACCGCCCACCGATGCACGGAAGGGTTTCGGGAGCCCGGATGGAGCCAGACGCCACGGTCCCGGCATTCTCGAACGGCTCGCCCGTGTTCCCGATCCGGCAGACCGTCCTTACCCACGGATTAGGAGACGTGGAACTTCCTGCCGATCAGCGTGGCCACCCTCGCCGCGGTCCACACCTGGTCCTCCACCCAGCCATGCGCGGCCGGGCCCTGCTCCAGATACGCGGCCAGCTTCTCCAGACAGCGCGGGGACAGCCGACACCGCGATCCGCTCGGGCCCCGGGAGACCAGCGCCTGCACACCGCCGTCCCGCCACAGCTGGTGCCACCGGTAGGCCGACTTCCGGCTCACCCGCAGCCGCCGTGCCACCTCGGCCGGCTTGATCTCCTGCTCGAACAGCTCGGCCGCCTGCATCCGCACCGACTCCCGGCGCCAACGCCCCACAGCGGTCAGACCGCCCCCATCCGCATACCTCACACACCACGGGATACAGCCACCGCTCCAGGCTCATCAGAGACTTCGGGAAAATTCACCCCACCGAGCCGAAGTCAGTAAGTGCGGTCGTATGTCCCGCAAGCGCCGCTCAGCATCCCAACAACCCGCCCTCGTCGAGCGGAATCCCGCTCTGGAAGCCGAAGGGCTGGAAGCCCTGGCCCGGGAATACCCAGCTTCGATTCCGCCTGGCCTGCACGCCGAACGGCACCCGTCCCGAGGCGAGGGCGGGTGCCGTTCGGCGTGCAGGCCGCGGGTAGAGGACCTACCCGGTCATGGAGGGGGCGATGGGCGACAGGGTCGGAGCGAGCTGCACTCCGGGGGCCAGGCCGAGGGCGACGAGAGCGTCGGGCAGGCCGCGTCCGACGCGGGCCGCCTCCAGAGTTGCCGGGCCGGCCAGTTGGCGGCAGCTGGCGGCGATGATCTCGAACAGGTGCTGCACTCGGCCGGGTCCGCGGGGCAGCAACTGGCCGTGGAAGTCCTCGTGGTGAGCGAGCACGAGCGCGGCGAGGCCCGCGACGTGGGCCGAGGCCGTGCCGGTGCCGTCGAGGGCGGTGTAGCCGCCCTGCGCGGCGCACGACAGGACCGCCACGCCAGGGGCGACCGCATCGACTCCGGGGCCGTAGCAGCTGAACGGTGCCGCGAACAGCCCTTCCGGTGTCAACTGCGGCCCCGTATGGGTGGCTTGGGAGGCGTCCTGCGGGTAGGAGCCGAAGACGCCCAGTGCGCCGACGGCAAACACGGTGGGCAGTGCGCCCGGGAAAGTGACCGGTCCACCGGTGTCGCCTGCCGGGGCGACGCAGGCGACGCCTGCCGCGTTGGCGTCGGCGAGTTTGCGGGAGACCAACGCCGAGGTGTAGGGCGTCGCCACCGCGATGTGGGCGATGTCGACCTCGCGCTCGATGCAGTGGTCCAGGGCCGCGATCAGGTCGCTGAAGTGCCCGTCGGGCATGACCTGGCAGACCTCGATCTCGGCGTCGACGGCGATGCCGATGACGCCCTTGCCGGTGTCGGCCCCGGCGATGATGCCCGCCGCGTGGGTACCGCTGCCCACCGTGTCGTGCGCCCAGCCCTCGTCCGTGCCGTGGACGATGCCGACCCCGGAAATCACGTGTTGCTTCAGATCGGGGTGCTCGGCGCTGACGCCCGAACCGATCATACCGACCTTGATGCCGAAGGCGCGGAACGTGGGAGGCAGTCGGTCGAGCCGCATGGCCTGTTGGCCCCAGCCGTACTGCTGCCGCTGCTCCAGTTCCGGGTACACCTTGGACAGCGGGGTGAGGGTGACGAGGTTCTCCTGCGTCCCCGACAGGTCGGGGCGAGGGATCCAGCGGTCCGCGTATCCGCCCGTGGGACGTACGTACAGGGACTGGACGGACTGTTCGGTCTCCGTCGCCAGGGTGACGGTGACCGTCCCGTCGGCCCCGGTGATGCCCTGACTCGGCCAGGTCGCCCCGATCAGGAACACCCCGGCGCCGGCCAGCGGTTCCTCGTCTGGGCCGCAGACGCGCAGCGCGATCTTCACGGGTTGTTCCAGGGGCATGACCAGCCCCGGATCGCGCAGCGACAGCATGCCCGCGGTCTGCGTGGCGGCGGGTACGGTTGCGGACAGTGGCAGATCCGGTTCGATGTGCACGCGCAGCGACCGCATCGCCGGTACCTGGGCTTCGGCCGCCTCGACGACCGCGATCTCCGGGCAGGAGGGGGGCGGCCCCACCGACTGGAGCTTCTCCGACGGCCGGAGTCTGCGGACCACCGTGACCTCGGGCATCCGGTCCAGCCGGTCGCACACCGCGTCCATGCCCAGTTCGGGAGCTCCCGGTGGGAGCAGTTGCTGCGGTAGTGGTGTCACCATGTACCGCGACCGGCGCGGCTGCACCTCGATCGGTGCCGGCGCGCCTTTGGTGCGTGGCGCCTCTTCTTTGCCCTCGGGTGCCGGTCCGCCGGTCCCCGCGCCCCCGGACCCGCTCTCACGGTTGTTTCCGGGCCTTCCCTTGACCATTACGTCCACCTTCACCACGCCAACGTCGTCCTTGTGCTCCTGATCCCGTCCCAAGCGGCTCGCGCTTCCACGGTGATGCGGTGTGCCCAAGAACCGCTCCTGAGCACACCGCATCGCGCGCCGCTGGAAGTCAGCCGATACCGAAGGGCTGACCACCCATCTGGCCGAACGACTGCGGACCGTACCCGCCGCCCCACGGCTGCTGACCCTGCATGCCCTGCATGCCCTGCATGCCCTGCTGGAGCAGCGTCACGATCGCGTTCGGCAGCGCCTGCTGCACGGACTGCTCCACGGCGTGGCGGACGGCCCCGGCCAGCGTGCGGTGCAGCATGAGGGCCATGTACGGGTGCGCCTGCTGGGCCAGCTCCGGCCGCTGCTGCAGCTGCTGCTGGATCTGCTGGATCTGCTGGAACGTCTGCTGCACCTGCTGCGCGACCTGCTGGGCCGTCTGCTGACACGCCTGCTGGATGGTCTGCTGGACCATCTGGGCGATCTGCTGCGAGCCGCCCATCTGCGGGCCGCCCATCTGCTGACCGCCGAACTGCGAGCCGTACTGCTGGAGGGGTTGGGTACCGGTCATCACCGACATGAATGCTCCGTTCGATGCCATGGAAAGCCAACACAAGGAATAATATTGGCTTTATCGGAACAAATCCGATGTGTTGAAGCTAAGTTGACGACGCCCGGTCCGCAATCGGACGAGCTGCTCCTGGGGAGCAGACCCCTCGATCGGCTCCGGCGACTGGTGAGCCGTGGGTGGCGCGGCAGGATGGGCTGCTAGGCGCTGTGTCGAAAATCCTGATCACGCGTTGGTCCGGGCGTGAATCCTCGCGTCGACGACGCGGTGCCCCATGCGGCACCGCTCGGGCTGACCGGATCCCGGCCCGATCTCGATGACCTGGGCACCGGCGTCCAGCGGGACGGCAGGCGGGGCCGGGCCGTGATGGTCATCGGCTCAGCGGTGACCGTTGCCGCTGCTGTGGTGCGTGCCCGTGCGGACCAGCTCGCTTGAGAGACTCGGAGACGACCGGGCAGGGCAGGCCAGATGGTCCGCCGGCAGCCGGAAGGGATGCGGCTGCGGGCCTGCGTGACCAGCTGGCCAAGGCGATCGCCTCCCTCCGCTCGCAGACGGCGTTGTCACGTTGGCTGACCGGCCTGGGATGATCTTGGAGTTGATCGTGCCGGGGAGGGATTCGCTCGTGTCATCCGCGTCGCCGTCGTACAAGGGGCGCCGGTACCCAGTCGAGATCATCTCCCACTGTGTATGGCTGTACTTCCGCTTCCCGCTGTCGTACCGCGAGGTCGAGGAGCTGATGCTCGAGCGCGGTGTCGTCGTCTCCCATGAGACGGTCCGCCGCTGGTGCGCCACGTTCGGGCAGGCCTACGCCAACGCGCTGCGCCGCCGCCATCACCGGCCCGGCGACACATGGCACCTGGACGAGGTCTTCATCAGGATCAACGGGGAACAGAAGTACCTGTGGCGGGCCGTGGACCAGGACGGCACCGTGCTCGACATCCTCCTGCAGAACCGCCGGGACACCGCTGCGGCCAGGCGGTTCTTCCGCACGCTGCTGACGAAGACGGGCGAGGTGCCGCGGGTGATCGTCACGGACAAGCTCCGCTCCTACGGCGTGGCCCACCGCGAGGTGATGCCCTCGGTCGAGCACCGTTCGCACAAGGGCCTGAACAACCGGGCGGAGAACTCCCACCAGCCCACGCGACAGCGGGAATGCGCCATGAAGGGCTTCCGCTCCGCCGGCGCAGCACAACGCTTCCTGTCCGCCTTCGGCGGCATCTCACCGCACGTCCGGCCCCGCCGCCACCTGATGACCGCCCCCAGCTACCGAGCCGAGATGACCGTCCGCTTCGCCATCTGGGACCAGGCCACCGGCGTCACCGGCCGACCTGCCGCGGCCTGAGCCCAGGGCCGACACCCGGCCCCACCACACCTCGACACACTGTCAGACACCCGCACACCCAACAACGTGACAACGCCCAAAAACCTGCTGCTCAGCGCGCCACAGGCGCCGCGCAGGAACGCCCACTGCGAGCGAGTGAGCGGCACGATCCGGCGCGAGGTCCCCGGCCACATCCTGAGCGTGAACGAAGCCCACGCCCACCAGGTCCTCACCAAGTACCAGGAGCACTGCCACACGCATCGGCCACACCGCTCACGAGACCAACGACCACCCGAAGCCCAAGAACAGCCGGCGGTATGGCACGATCGCGTGCCCCGCGGGCTCCTGCGCACCCGCGTCGTCGGCGGGGCCGTCAACGAGTACTGATACACGGCTTGAGCCGCAGCGACGACTTTACGAGCCCCATAGGAGAACCCGCCCGGGTCAGCAGTGATGGCGGCGAGAACAGGGCCCGGTGAGGGTGGAGGAGTGCTCGACGTTCCCGTCGGCTCACCCCCTTTCGAAGGAGCGCACTCGTGTCCGGACGCAACACCTGGATCCGCAGCCTGCACGATCTGGGCCTGGCAGCCTGGTTCGGCGGCTCACTCATGGGCGCGGTCGGTCTGAACGGCGCGGCCAAGGACGAAGGCGGAACTGATGAGACCAGTGCACGCATCGCTTCGTCGGGCTGGGCGAAGTGGACGCCGGTCAATGCCGCCGCCCTTGGCGCGCACCTGTTCGGCGGCGGCGGGCTGCTGGCCGTGAACGCCCACCGGGTCGCCGCGCAGCAGGGCGTGGCCGCCTCCACTGCGGCCAAGACCGTCGTCACCGCCGGGGCCCTGGCCACCACCGCTTACGCCCGCATCCTGGGTAAGAAGATCGAGCTGGCCTCCTCCCTCGACCCGCAGGACGCCGAGAAGGCAGAGCAGCATCCCATCGACACCACCAAGGCCCGGCGGCAACTGGCCTACGCACAGTGGGCGGTGCCGGCCCTGACCGGATGCCTGGTGATCCTCAATGCCCTGCACGGTGAGCAGCAGCGTCCCAAGGAACAGCTGCACGGCATGTGGGGGCGGGCCCGCTCCGCCGCCCCTTTCCTCCCGTGAAGATTGTGAAACGCCGGCAGGTCGTCTTCATCGGGTGAGGCGGCCGCACATGCGGAGTGGGTGAAGGGTGCTCGCCCTGTCGGCGACGGTGATGATCTCCGTGCCACCGGGGCCCGTCCGGCAGCACGTCTGCAGCAGCCCGTTCACCGCCGAGGCGCGCCGGCACCCGCGACGGCGAACGCGGCAAGGCACCCCTGCCGGAGTCCGGTCAAGGGGGTGGTCAAGGGGGTCTGCCCTCGCCACGCCGCTACGGTCCGTGACAGGTGTGTGAGGGCAGTGTCCGGCGGCGCTCGTGCCCGCCGGGGTGCCGGCTTTGGCATCCAGGGCTCGGGGGCTCGGGCGTTCGTCCGGGGCGGGTTGTGTTCCGTGTGGCGCGAGGTGTCGGTGGAGTGGTCGGCAGTCGTCGTCGGCCGCTGCCGGCCGTCTTCCCGCTGGCCGCGGTGGGGCGTGGGACGGTCCGCCGCTGACACAGGGATCGGGTTTCACTGTCATGAGGTGATGGATCCCCCGGGCGGCGTCGTTCTCGCGGTGAGGGTGGTCTGAGCGTTCCGTCGGTTGGAGCGACTCGCCCCTGGATGCCGGATAGCCCAGGGCCCTGAACGTCCACGGAAGCAGCGCAGGCACGGCCTGAAGTTGCCCGGGTTCTGATCAGGGCTGCGGGCCAGGTGACGACTGGCTCTCCGGCCCGGTGGCATCGGCTCCACCGACACGGCCGGGGGCGTGCGACAGCATCACCGCTGCCTGCCGGCGAAGGGAGGCGATCGCCTCGACCAGCCGGCCACGCAGGCCCGCATCCGCATCCATCCCGGCTGCCGCCGCGGTCGAGCCCGGACCGTCTGACTGGCCCGGGCCACCCGGTCCTGAGTCTTTCAAGCGAGCCGGTCCGCACGGGCACGCACCACGGCAGTGGCAACGGGCACCGCTGAGCCGGTGACCATCACGGCCCGGCCCCGCCTGCCGTCCCGCTGGACGCCGGTGTTCAGGCCGGCGCGATCGGGCCGGGAGCCGGTCAGCCCGAGCGGTGCCGCATGGGGCACCACGTCATCGACGCGAGGATTCACGCCCGGACCAACGCGTGATCAGGATTTTCGACACAGCGCCACCGCCGCCCTCACCCGTTCGGCCCACGCTGCCTCCACCGCGGCGCCCACCCGGGGCCGCGGGGCCGGGCCGCCCCGGGAAGGTCTTTTCCGCCCGGTGCCGTGGGCCCCACAGGGGTGGCGGGCGGCAGGCCCGAGGCGTCCCGGCCGGTCTGGGCCGCACCGGACGCGAAGTCGGCCGCCGGGCAATCCTGCCGGGGGTCCCACAGGATGGTCCCTGGTTGCCCGGCCTCGGCAATGCCCGGCAGGCAGCCGATGCCCGAGGCGCGGCGGGCGTGGGCCGGCCGCCTGACCCCACCCCCAGGGAGCACCCCATGGCAGTGATGCACCCCATGGCAGTGATGACGGACGCGCTCGTACCGGCGCTGGAGGACGTTCGTGCGGCGCATGAGGCGCTCGCAGGCCGATTGCGGGCGGATGCGACCATCACGCCGCCCGGCCCGTACCGGCAGATGCTCGAGCGCCAGGCGGACGACGTCCAAGACGGCCTCCAGCGCATCGAGCACCACATGCGCGAGCTGCGGCCCCGCGACATGGCCGGGAACACCGTGGATATGGCGCGGTTCATCTCGCGCGGCGCCGTGCGCACCGTCATGCTGCCGTTGACCATCGGATCCACGCTCGTGACGGACATGCTGCGCGGCCGGCGGCCCCACGACGAGCGGCGGCTGCTGAAAAACGCCCAGGACGAGTACGCGGTCACCGCCCGGGCGCTGGCGGCCTGCCGGGCCGGGCAGAGCATCGCCGAAGAGGCCCACGACCAGGCCACCGCCGACCTGCTCGCCGCACTGCGCCGCCAGGACGAGGAACTGCTCGAACAACTGGAGGACAGCGTCGCCCAGAACGCCCGGGCCGTGGCGGCCGCGGCCAACGGCTTCGTCCGGGAGAACGGCGGCGGCTGGGCCGACGCGGCCGCCCGCGCCGTGCGGACCGCCGCCAACCGGGTGCAAGACGTCGCCCAGACCGGCGGCCGGCGGGCCCGGGGTGCCGCCGGGGGCGCGGTGCGCGAGATGCCCGAGCCGACCCGCCTGGCCGAAAAGGTCCAGGGTGCGGTGACCCGGGAGGAGGAACTGCCGATCCCCCGCTTCAGCCGGCTCAGCGTCGACGAAATCCAGCGGCAACTGCGCGCACTCTCCCAGTCGGACCTGACGGTCATCGAGGGATACGAACGCACCCACTCCAACCGCCCCCCGGTCCTGGACACCATCGAGCAGCTGCGCGGCAGCGAACCCTGGCCCGGCTACGACACCATGGACCCGGACAAGCTCACCACCCGGTTGCAGAACGTCCCCGCCGGCATCGCCCGCCAGGTCCAGGAGTACGAACGGCGCCACCAGCAGCGCCAGAAGGTCATCTCCGCCGCCCAGGCGCGCACCATCTCCTGACGCCCACAGGCGCGCGTCTGCCGGTAGACGGGTGAGGGCAGGACAGCGCAGCGCGCTTGCGGAGGAACTCATGACAGCCCTGGAGCTGCCCGCACCGGCTCCAGCCTCCGGCGGCCTGGTCGCGGCCGCCGTCATCACGGCGGAGAGCGCGCTGCCCCGGCGTTGCGGCGTACGGTGAAGGCACGGCCCGCTCGGCGACGCGCGCAGGGGGTGCGGTGTACGACATGATCCAGGTGGAATCCCACGCCACCGGGCCCGGCAGCTGCCGGGTGACCGTGGCCGGGGACCTCGACGTGTGCACCGCCCCCACCGTTCGCGAAGCCCTCCGCGACGCCGTGAGCCGTCATGAGCGGGTGGATGTGGACTGTGCCGGACTGTCCTTCTGCGACTGCTCCGGACTGTCCGCGCTGCTGGCCGCCGCCCGCGCGGCGAAGGCCGCCGGGGCCGAGTTGCGGTTGTGCGCGGTCCCGCACCTCCTGGCCCGGCTGCTGCGGCTCTCCCACACCGGCAGCGCCTTCAAGATCGAGCAGCCGAGCGTACGGTGAAGCCATGGCGGGCCCCGTCGTGCGCCGGTGCCGGCACTGCCGCCGGTCGCTGAAGGCGACCGCCCGCAGCGACGCCCGGTTCTGAGCGTCGGCTCGGGGGGTGTCCGTCAAGGACCGTTGAGGTAGGCCGCGGTCAGCCCCTCCGGCGGGCGGCCGGGGCAGACGCCGCGCCGTGGGCTGCGACCGCGTCGCAGCCGGGGCGGGCGTACCCACTCCAGGAAGCGGACGGAGGCGTGGCGGGAGCGGGCCAGCAGCATCGGGGCAGGGGTGGTGCGCTCGGCGTCGGGGTGAGCGCGGCCCGACACAAAGGCCCGGCACTGCGGAGGGTGCCGGGCCTGTTCGGGCGCTGGGGTCAGACGACGCGGATGTTCTCCGCCTGGGGGCCCTTCTGGCCTTGGGTGAGGTCGAACTCCACGTGCTGGCCCTCCTGCAGTTCGCGGTAGCCCTGCCCGGTGATGTTGGAGTAGTGGGCGAAGACGTCCGGGCCGCCGCCCTCCTGCGCGATGAAGCCGAAGCCCTTCTCCGCGTTGAACCACTTCACGGTGCCCCTGGCCATGCCTGTCTCCTTCGAGGGGGTTCGGGCCCGCACGGTGCTGCGGGTCCGGAGGTGATCGCCTGGTCCGGAGCGGGCTGCACAGCAATGCGCCCGCGGGCGAGGTGACCGCGGGCGAACGACTTCGGAACCACGACTGCTCTGTGGATCACGCTAGTCCCTTTGCGGGGACATCGCAGGCCGAAACCCCGCCGGCCCCGTCGTGCGCCGGCGTCGGCATTGCCGCCGGCTGCTGAAGGCGACCGCCCGCAGCGACGCCCGGTTCTGAGCGTCGGCTCGGGGGGTGTCCGTCAAGGACTGTTGAGGTAGGCCGCGGTCAGCCCCTCCGGCGGGCGGCCAGGCCGGAGGCGGCGCCGTGGGCTGCGACCGTGTCGGCGCCGGGGCGGGCGTACCCGCTCCAGGGAGCGGACTTGGGCCAGTCGGCGACCGGCTCCAGGACCCCAACCGCGGAATTGTCTGATCAGCAGCGTCCCTGATCCCTTCGGGCGACTCCACTGCACAGCCTGCGTGCCTGATCAGTGGGTGCTCGTGGTTCCCGACAGGATGACAGGCATGGGCCGATGGGTGTACGAGTTCACGGGTTGTCCCGACTCGGGGGACTACCAGCAGATCGCGGATGATGAAGAGCCGGGCGATGTGGTGCTGCGTGAACGCCCGAGCGGTCTGGGCATCGTGGACGGGTTCGTACGGGAGAGCGTCGACGACCTGATGAGGGTGGCCCGCTTCCGGTGGGTGACCAGCGGAGACCCGTCCACGGTGGCGCCGGCGGTGCTGCAGGTGTCCGGGCGGCGCTGTCACGTTGTGGGGCGGGTGAGTGTCTGATGGCGTCGTCGGGGCGTGGTGGGCTTGCGGTCCGGGCCCGGGGGCAGGCCGTGGTGGGTAGGCCGGCAGCGCCGGTGATCTGCTCCCAGACGGCGAAGCGGACGGTCATCTCGGCTCGGTAGTCGGGTGCGGTCATCCGGTGGCGGCGGGGCCGGACGTGCGGTGAGATGCCGCCGAAGGCGGACAGGAAGCGTTGTGCTGCGCCGGCGGAGCAAAAGCCCTTCATCGCCCGTTCGCGCTGCCGGGTGGGTTGGTGGCTGTTCTCGGCCCGGTGGTTCAGGCCCTTATGGGAGCGGTGCCCGGCCGAGGGCATCACCTCGCGGCGGGTCGCGCCGGAGGAGCGGAGCTGGTCGGTGGCCAGCACCCCGGGGCACCCGGCGCTGCTTCTTCAGCAGCTCGGCCAGGAACCGCTGGGCGGCCCTGGCGTCGCGCCTCGACCGGCGCAGGATGCCCAGCACGGTGCCGTGCCGGTCCACCGCCCGCCACCGGTACGTCAGCTCTCCGTTGATCCTCACGAAGACCTCGTTCAGGTGCCACGTGTCCCCCGGCCCGGGTCGGCGGTGGCGCAGGCCCTCGGCGTAGGCCTGCCCGAACGTGGCGCACCAGCGGTGGATCGTCGCGTAGGACACGAGCACGCCGCGCCCGGGCAGCGGCCCCCCGGCCTCGCGGCAGCCGAACGGAAAGCGGACGTACCGCCCCACGCGGTGCGCGATCACCTCCGCCGGGGACCGGTGGCGCTGGTACGGCGGCGGCGCGGACGACCCGAGCGAGTCCCTCCCCGGCACGAGCAACCACGAGATCATCCCAGGCCGGTCGGCCCACGTGACCACGCCGTCGGACGGCCTCGCCGGTGGCAGGCGGGCAAGCGGGCCGGACCTGGCGCAACGGCCGGCGTCGTCAGGTTCCGGCCCCGTCGGCGACCGGGCCGGCCCGGCCACCGCGGGGGGTGCCGGTCGGCGCGGCGGCCCGCGGGACGGGCGCGCCGCGGGTCTCGGCGACCAGCAGGGCGACACCGGCGAGCAGGTCCTCGTCCTCGGCCGCCCGCCGCAGCCGGTGCGCGGCACTGCCGTCGGCCAGCGCCCGCGCGAGCAGTTCGTGCACGTTCTCCCAGTCGCCGGACGCTTCCAGCGCCGGGTGCAGCCGGGCCGCCAGGCCGTGCAGCACCACGCGGGCGGGGGCGGCGCGCCGGGCGACCGGGTCGACCAGCGCGCCTTCCAGGCCCGAGCGGGCGGCCCGCCAGGTGGCGGCCCGCAGCCACTCGTGGTGGCCGTCGCACCGGGGGCCGTCCCCGCGGGCCAGCCGGTCGCACGCGTCGTGGACCAGCGCCCGGAAGAGCCCCGCGACCAGCACGACCGTCTCCACCCGCGGGCAGGCGTCGCAGATCCGCAGCTCCAGCGTGTGCTGGTGCGCGGAGGGCCGTACGTCGTGGTAGACCATGCCGGGGTCGCTGATGACGCCCGAGCCGATCAGCTCCCCCAGCGCCGCGTCGTAGTCGGCGGCGTCCGTGTAGTGGCCGGCCGGCCCGGCGGTGGGCCAGCGCTGCCACAGCATCGTGCGCCAGCTCGCGTAGCCGGTGTCCGCGCCGAGCCAGAACGGTGAGCTGGCGGACAGCGCCAGCAGCGGCGGCAGCCAGGGCGAGACCAGGCACATGGCGCGCACGGCGGTGTCCCGGTCGGGTACGTCGACGTGCACCTGCGCGCTGCAGACGAGCTGCTCGTCGGCGACCCTGCGGTACTCGTCGGCCATGTGCCGGTAGCGGCGCCCGGCGGTGACAGTGCGGGAGCTCGGCCGGGCCAGCGGCACGGTGCCGGCGGCCACCGACGCCAGGCCCAGCGAGGAGGCCGCCGCGTCCAGCCGGCGCCGGGAGCCGGCCAGGTCCGCGTGGAGGGCGTCGAGGGTGCCGTGGACGCCGCTGTTGCTCTCCACGGTCGACTGCTGCAGCTCGGTGGTGAACCCGGGCCCGTCCAGCCGGTCCAGCACGGCGCGGGCGCGCGGCACCAGCCGGCCGCTCTCCGCGTCCAGCACGTGGAACTCTTCCTCCGCCCCGATGCGCAGCGTCACGTTCTTTCCTTGCCCGGGTGGTCACTGGGCCGTCGCGTCCGCGTCCCGCTGGAAACCTCGCGGCTCCGGGGCTTCGAGTGCCCAGCCCGAAACCTTTACAAGCCTTTCGCCCTCTGCGTCGCGCGGCCGGCCGGGCCCGCCGGCCGCGCGTCCGGTGTCCCCGCGCGGGTCAGTGCCGGGAACGTTCGGTCGGGACCGGGGAAGAATCCGTGGCGGCCCGGCGGGCGCGATGCCGGGATGGCCCGATGGGGGACCGGAGGTCGGTGATCGTGGACCGAGGCAGGTATCGGGACGCGGTGACACCGTGGGAGGAACGGGGCACTGTCCCGTTGGCTGGCGGTGGGGGAGGGCCTTCGGGTCGATCGTGCCGTGTCGGGGGCTGCTCATGTCGTCCGTGCCGCCGTCGTGCCAGGGGCCCCGGTCCCCGGTAAAGACCCTCCCCCTGCGTGGGGCGGTACGTCCGCTTTCCGTTCGGCTGCCGCGAGGCCGGGGGGCCGCTGCCCGGGCGCGGCGTGCTCGTCTCTCACGAGACGGTCCGGTGCTGGTGTGTGAAGTGCGGGCAGGGCTACACGTGTCATGCCATCGCTGGCTGCGCGGGCCCCCCGGGCTCTGTCCGCTCGGTGGCGACCTGCCGGCCCTGGTCGCGTGCGGCGCGGTTCCGCTCGATGTGCTGGTGTTCGGCGCGCTGGCGTGCGGCCTGTTCACGGGTGATCACTTCGGTGGCGGGCCGTCGACCAGGACGGCAATGTCCTGGACATCCTCGTGCAGAGTCGCCGGGACACGGCCGCCGCCCGGCGGTTCTTCCGCCGCCTGCTGCAGAAGACACGTGCGGTGCCGCGGGTGGTCGTCGCCGACAGGCTGCGCTCCTACGGCGCCGCCCACCGTGAGGTCATGCCCTCCGTCGAGCACCGTCAGTCGAAGTACCTCAACAACCGGGCGGAGAACAGCCACCAGCCCACCCGGCAGCGGGAACGCGCGAGGAAAGGCTTCTGCTCCGTCGGGCGCAGCACAACGCTTCCTGTCCGCGTTCAGCGGCATCTCACCGCACGTCCGGCCCCGCCGCCACCGGATGACCGCCTCCGGCTACCGAGCCGAGATGACCGTCCGCTTCGCCGTCTGGGACCAGATCACCGGTGTTGCCGCCATGCCCACCGAGGCCTGAACATCGGTCCGGGGCGCGGGCCCGCCATGCCCCGACGCGCCGTCAGGGGTTCAGGCACCCAACAACGTGACAGCACCCTCCGACGCTGCTCAGTTCTTCAGTCCGCCTTCGACACCTGCTGGCGCCGCCACTCTCCCGGGCCCGGTGTGCGGCACCTCGCGCACCGGGCGAGTGAGGTGACCGGAGCAGGTTCAGACGGGAACGATCAGATCGATCCCGTAGGCCGCGACCGCGAGGCAGGTGGCGAAGCACAGCACGGCCGTGGCGGCCGCCACCTTCCGCTGGCCCCTGGGCACGTCGGGGGCGGGCTCTCCGTGTCCGGCGCGATCCCATGCGGCCAGGCCGAGCGAGAACATCACGATCACCACCACCGCGACCCCGAGGCTGACGCCGAAGACCCCGGCAGGAGCGCCCCAGTCGATGTCCATCCCGTATCCCCTTCCTCGGCGAAGGGCCGCCCCGCCGGGCCGGCTCAGGCGGCCGACCTGACGGCGGGTTCCGGCACCTCGTTGACGTTCTCCGCACTCACCGGACGGCGGCGCGAGAGTATGTAGAAGGCTGCCGCGGCAGCCAGCGCGACGCCCGCCACCAGCGCCACCCCGGCGTCGCCCTGGTCGGCCACCCACGCCGCCATGCCTCCCACGGCGGCCGCGGCCGGCAGTGTCAGCAGCCAGGACACCGCGATCCGCCCGGCGATGCCCCAGCGCACGTGTGCCAGCCTGCGGCCCAGCCCTGCGCCGAGGATGCTGCCCGTGCACACCTGGGTGGTCGACAGCGCGAACCCCATGTGCGACGAGGCCAGGATCACGGCGGTCGCGCTGGTCTCGGCGGCGAAGCCCTGCGGGGCCTGGATGTCGGTGAGCCCCTTGCCCATGGTCCGGATGATCCGCCAGCCGCCCATGTAGGTGCCCAGGGAGATCGTAAGCCCCGCGCTCAGCACCACCCACCAGGGCGGCCCCGCGCCATGGGCGAGCACCCCGCTCGAGATGAGTGCGAGGGTGATGACCCCCATCGTCTTCTGGGCGTCGTTGGTGCCGTGCGCCAGCGCCACCAAGGACGCCGACCCGATCTGTCCCGTGCGAAAGCCCTTCCCGACGGCGCGGCGCGATGTCCCCCGGGTGATCACATAGGCGAGGTAGGTGGCCAGCAGCGCAATCACGCAGGCCACCACCGGTGAGGCAACCGCAGGGATCACGATCTTCTCGATGATCGCGCCGAAGCGCACCGCGGAACCCCCGGCCCCCACCCACACTGCGCCGATCAGCCCGCCGAACAAGGCGTGGGACGAGCTGGAGGGCAGCCCGAGGAGCCAGGTGACCAGATTCCACAGGATCGCCCCGATCAGCCCGGCGAAGATCATCACTGGAGACACTTCGCTGTCCTGGACTATGCCGCCCGAGATCGTCTTGGCCACTTCCGTGGAGAGGAAGGCTCCGGCCAGATTGAGCACCCCCGCGACGGCGACGGCAACCCGGGGGCTCAGCGCCCCGGTGGCGATCGAGGTGGCCATCGAGTTGGCGGTGTCGTGGAACCCGTTGGTGAAGTCGAAGGCCAGGGCGGTGAGGATCACGGCCACGAGCAGGAAGGAGACAGATGCCATCCCGGTCCTCCACGTCGAGGGCGGTTTGGCCGCGCGCACTGAAACGTGTGTGCGAACCGCCGTCCCTCCCACGCTAAGCGCCCCTCCGAATGGCCGCCAACGCGACGGCGCGGGCCGGTCGCTGGCGGCCGACTGCAGTCAGTGCCGTGCCGGACTCAGCGACGGGCGTGGGTAGTACGACGACCTCGGAGCCGCGACGCATTGCCGTGGTCCACCTGGGTTCGCACCGTACCCAGGGGACAAGGATCCTGCCGAGTGGATGCCGCCCGCCAAGGACCACGTATGCGCCTACGCTGCCGACTGGATCGCCTCACGACACGGGTGGAAGTTGACCGCTGGCCGACCGAGATCAGGCCCGAAACTCACCCGCAGGTAGGTACTACCTGTAGTACCTACCTTCAGACCCCGTCGCCGACCGACCTCACCGGTCTGTGCAGCACCTCGTGCTGCACAGACACGACGTCCTGCTGCTCCTGGTGGTGAGGGGTGCAAGACGCGTGCTGCAAGTCTGCTGAGGAGTGCAGCGCAGTAATCGCACGACCCAGACGGCACACTGAGCCTTTCCCGGTAACCGGTCGTCGCTCACTGTGATCGCCGGGCTGTGCTGCGTCCTGTAGACCCCAACTCCGGGCAGTCGCAAGGCCCCTGGTAGGAACGATCTTGCGACAGAAAAGATCCGACCGAGGGGCCTCACGTGCCGACCAGTGTCACATACACCGCCGTGCTCGATGTCCGCTGGTCCACCGCCGAGCACCTGGCCCGGCCGCTGCGGGACCACCGTTCGACGATCGGTACCCGCCGGGGACGACGCGCGCTGGGCTGCTTCCGGCAGGCCGTGCTCATCCTGCGCTGGTTCATCGACGGCACCCGTCTTGCCCAACTCGCCTGCGACAACGGCCTGTCGTCCTCCACTGCCTACCGCTACCTGCACGAGGGGCTGACCGTCCTGGCGGCCGGAGCGCCGGATCTGGCCACCGCGCTGGAGCGGGCCAAGGCGGCCAGCCTGACCCATCTCAACCTGGACGGCACGGTCATCCGCACCGACCGGGTCGCGGCCCCGGGCCCCCACGGGGCGGACCTGTGGTGGTCCGGGAAGCATCGGCACCACGGTGGGAACGTGCAGGTCATCGCCACTCCGGACGGCTGGCCGATCTGGGTCTCGCCGGTCCGCCCGGGCCGGGAGCACGACACCACCTGCGCCCGCCACCACGGGCTGGTCGACGCCCTGGGCCGCATCGCGGCCGAGCTGGACATGCCGACCCTGGTCGACCTCGGCTACGAGAACGCCGGCGACGGCTTCCGCCACCCGCACAAGAAGCCTGTCGGCGGTGAGCTGACCGAGGAGCAACAGACCTACAACAAGGTCATCCGTGGCATCCACGGCATCTGTGAACGCGCCAACTCCCTGCTCAAGACGACCTTCAAGGCCCTGCGCAGAGTCAGCCTCGACCCCGGCCAGATCACGAAGATCGCCGCCGCGGCCCTCGTCCTGCTCCAGCTCGAGTACGACCGCACCATCTGAACGATCACACACCGTCATGATCCGTTACTGGGAAAGGCTCACTGGTGCTGCACGGGTAGCAAGGCTGGCCTCACCGTGCAGCAGACGGCGCGTTGCCGGTGCGGAGCTGGGAGGCGTCCTCGGCAGGTGTCGTGTCTCTCACGTGGTGCACAGGGCTTGATCAAGTTCCGTAGGTGTCGAGGTTGTTGGTGATGCCCACTTGCCGCAGGTTCGGGAGGCCCGGGCGTGGTGTTGCGCGTCGGCCGGGCGTGCTTGCCCGGCCATTGCAGCGGCCGGGCCGCGGGGAAGGAGGGGCGGAAGCCGGCGGTACCTCGGGTCGGACCGACTGTGCCCCAAAGGGGTGCCACAGGGGAGTGGTCGGTGCAGGCCGGGCCGGTAGCGAGACCTTGACCGCGCAGGTCAGGCGCCGGTTTCCTGTGACAGCGGAGGTTGAGCCTGTGCCGTCGAAGTTTGAGCGGCCGACGCCGGCGACGTCGGCTCAGAGCCCGAAGGCGCCCCCCTCGATGAGGAGGAACAAGCCGATCGCGATGAGGACCACCGGGAGCAGGAGGTCGCCCCAGCGGCCGAAGGCCTGGGCGAGGGCCGGGCGGGTGGCGAGGAACCGGCCCGCATAGCACCACACCGCGAGCAGGACGAGGAAGACGACGGCGTAGGCGCTCACGGCGCCGATGCCGGCGGTGGCGAAGACGGGCACATAGGCGCCGAGGTTGTCGCCGCCGTTGGCGACGGTGAGGAGGACGACCTCCAGCAGGCTCGGGCCGGCCCCCTTCCTCGCGCCGTCGGTCTCGTCGGCATCGTCCCGGTGGTTCCTCCAGGCCTGCCGGGCTGCTTTGAGGCCGAGGGCGAGCGGCAGGAGGCCGAGGTAGGCGATGACCGCCGTGGGCAGGAGGGTCCCGCTGAGCGCGGCGGCGAGGATGGCGGCGAACCCGAGGTACTGGCCGAGCACGATGCGGCGGGTCGAGCCGCGGTGTTTGGCGCCCTGGGCGAAGAGCACGGACAAAAGCAGGAGGTCGTCGAGGTTGGTGACGGCGAACAGGCCGACCGCCTGCCCGAGGATGCCCAGGTGCACGTGACCAGCTCGCTCTGCTCGTACCGCAACGACGCGGTGACCCTATGGGGGACGGCACGCCACACCGCGAAAGCCGCGAGGAACGTCGCGCTCAAAGTCCACTGTCGCGGGACAGCCAGGCCAGTGCCGGACGGGCGACCCTGGTGCAAGTTGTAGGGCAACCTCAGTCCGGGACGCCGACGGCGACCGGGGCCAGGCGGCGGGTGCCGAAGGCCGGCGGTTCCCCGAGGCGGACTGCTGCAGAGGGCGCTGTGGGGACCTCTCACGGCATCTAGTGGCTCGTCACGCAGCCTTGGCCGGGTAATCAACCCGCTGTTCGTCGGGCAGCAGACTGTCTCCAAGACCTGATCTTGGAGGTGGTCGTGGGACGTCGACCAAGCGTGTTCGTCCGGCCGGTGAGCATGGAGGAGGGCCGGAAGCTGCAGCGGATCAGCCGGACCGCGAAGGACCCGGTGAAACTCCGCCGGGCGATCGTGGTGCTGATGTCCGCCCAGGGCCAGACGGTCAAGGACATCACCGTGCTGATGCAGGCCGGCGAGGACTACGTCCGCGATGTCATCCACGCCTTCAACGAGCGAGGGCTGGACGCGCTGGACCCAAAATGGAGCGGGGGACGCCCCCAGACGATCAGTGACCAGGTGCGTGAGCGCATCTGCCTGATCGCCCGGACGTCCCCCGCCGACTGGAAGATCACCGCGTTCTCCACCTGGAGCCTGAGCAAGCTCGCCGAGCACCTGGTCAAGCAGAAGGTGACCGCGGCCATCAGCCGGGAGACGCTGCGCCGGATCCTGCACGCCGGCAAGGTCTCCTGGCAGACCACCACCACGTGGAAGGCGTCCACCGACCCGGAGTTCATCGCCAAGATGCACCGCATCCTGGCGCTGTACGACACCCCGCCCGCCGACGGGCGGGTGATATGCGTCGATGAGTTCGGGCCGCTGAACCTGATGCCCCGCAAGGGCAAGGCGTGGGGGCCGGTGCGGCGTCCGCGCCGGCTGCGGGCCACCTACAACCGGTACAACGGCGTAATGCACATGCTCGCCGCCCTCGATCTGGCCACCGGCAAGTTGTACTACCGCATCCGCCCGCGCAAGCGGTGGCGCGAGTTCCTCGACCTGCTCATGGTCCTGCGCGCCCGCTGGCCCGGTCAGAAGCTGTATGTGGTGCTGGACAACTTCTCCCCGCACAAGCATGCCAAGGTCCGCGCCTGGGCGGTCGGCAACGACGTCGAGCTGGTCTTCCTGCCGACCTACGGCTCCTGGCTGAACTGGATCGAGGCCGAGTTCGCCGCCCTGCGCTACTTCGCCCTCAACGGCACCGACCACCGCAGCCACGACGAGCAGAACGCCGCCATCGCCGCCTACGTCCGCTGGCGTAATGCCCGTGCCGAGCCGAAGACCATCTTCGCTCCTGACTCACCCATCCGGACCTGGACCCGGTATCCGACCCGCGCTGCCTGAGCACCCGTAGGAGGTTCAGAGGCAGTGTTTTGCTCGCCCCTATCGGGCGAGGGGCGACTTGTCGGTCGCAGCCGGACCGCGGGCCAACACGCGGGTGGTGGTGCCGTCGTCCTCTTTGATGTCCCGGACATGCTCGAAACCGATTCTGCCCAGCAGAGTCAGTGAGGCCTCGTTCGATGCAGCTACGGTGGCATACACCCTGGTCAATCCGAGAGTATCCAAGCCATAGGCGACGATGGCCTCAGCCAGCTCAGTCCCTAGGCCGGACCCCCATGCCGTCGGCGCCAAAGCGTAGATGATCTCGTGGCCTCCGACGACGTCGGTCAGCTTGATCTCGGCATGCCCGACCAGGAGTCCGTTGCGACGAACAGCCCAGACATCGAACAGGTCCTGGGCATAGACCTTCGTGAAGATCCGCCCGAACAGGGCCCGGTCTGTTGCTTCGGAAGCAGGGCCGTCACCCATCCACTGCGACACCCTGGTGTCCTGGAACAGAGCGACGAAGCCCTCTTCGTCCTCGGGGACGTACGGCTCCAGAAGCAGCCGCTCGGTGCGCAGAGTCGGGGTCACAGATGGCGACGCTACCCACGCAACATCCGTGTCGGCAAACCACTTTCGCCTGCGCGGACATCGCTTTTCTCGTCGCCATGCCCCACATCGCCCAGCGCTGCAGGCCGAGCTGTCATGAGGGGCCATTTACACGGTCAACTATCCGAGCTGAGCCACTAGGTGTCACGTCGCGACGGCGCGAGGCAGCGGGAAGGCCTCCCGTTCATCGAACAGCGTGCGTGTCGTGAGGCAGTGCCAGAGCTGACCGATCATGCGGTTGAAGAGATGCCGGAGGGCCTGCGAGTGCCGGCCTGTCGAACACAGCGTGACCCCCATCTGCGCGCCGCCATACCCAACGGAGTTACCCCACACCGAGTCGTTCAGCTACACCGCTGAACGATCATTATGCTCAAACCACCACGAATTGCTTCAGCGGTAGTGGGGAAGTTCGGCCAGCGCCATCACACCCCCGGTCCGCCCCGAATGTGACGCGGAGGCTCTCACATGGCGAGGTACGACTACGCGTGCGGGCAGTGTGGCGTGTTCGAGGTCGTCCGCCCGATCGACGCCCCGGTACATGAGCCGACGTGCGCCACATGCGGCGGAGCGGCGACGCGTGTATACGCCCCGCCCGCCATCACCTCGCCCCACTCCGCCCTGCGACGGGCGCGCGACGCTGCCGAGGCCAGCGCGCACGAGCCGACGGTGCTACACCGCATGCCCGCACCTCCCCGTCGTCATGCTCATCCGCCGAATCCACTGCACGCACGCCTCCCGAGGCCGTGACCCACAGGCAAGGAACGACAGATGCCCGAAGTGCTCTTCAGCGTCGACCAGTCCCGGTCGTTCTACGACCAGGCAGTCCCGCCGCACAACCGCTGGCACCCCGACATCCCGCCGGTGGCGACCGTTCGGCCCGGCGCCGAGTTCCGCCTCGAATGCCGGGAGTGGTTCGACGGGACGGTTCACAACGACGACTCCGCCAACGACATCCGCGACCTCGATCTCTCGATGGTCCATCCTCTGAGCGGACCGATCGCCGTCGAGGGTGCGCAGCCCGGTGACCTGCTGGTGGTCGACATCCTCGACATCGGTCCCGTCCCGCAGGAGACCGGGCCGGTCGCCGGCCAAGGCTGGGGCTACACGGGCATCTTTGCCAAGTCCAACGGCGGCGGTTTCCTCACCGAGCACTTCCCGGACGCGTACAAGGCGGTCTGGGACTTCCACGGGCAGATCGCGACCTCCCGCCACCTGCCCGGCGTGCGCTTCACCGGCATCACCCACCCAGGCATCATCGGCACCGCCCCGTCGCACGACCTGCTCGGTCAGTGGAACGCCCGGGAGGCCGAGCTCATCGCGACCGATCCCAACCGAGTGCCCCCGCTCGCGTTGCCGCCGGATTCGCAAAGGGCAATCCTCGGCACGCTGGAAGGCGACGCATTCGAGCGCGCTGCACGGGAGGCGGCACGAACCGCGCCGCCACGCGAGAACGGCGGCAACCAGGACATCAAGAACCTCACCCGTGGCGCCCGGATCTTCATGCCGGTGTATGTCGAGGGTGGCAAACTGTCCGTCGGTGACCTGCACTTCAGCCAGGGCGACGGCGAGATCACCTTCTGCGGCGCAATCGAGATGGGCGGCTACCTCGATCTCGGCGTCGACCTCATCAAGGGCGGCATGCAGACCTACGGGGTGACGACGAACCCCGTGTTCTACCCCGGCAACGTCGAGCCGCGCTACAGCGAGTTCCTCACCTTCGTCGGCATCTCCGTCGACGAAGACGGCCGCCAGCGCTACCTCGACTCACACGTCGCCTATCGGCGGGCCTGCCTGAACGCGATCGAGTACCTGACCAAGTTCGGCTACTCACCTGAGCAGGCCTACCTGCTTCTCGGAGCCGCCCCGATCGAAGGCCGCTTCAGCGGCGTGGTCGACATCCCCAACTCCTGCGCCACGCTCTATCTGCCCACCGCCATCTTCGACTTCGACATCCGCCCGTCCGGCGACGGGCCACAGCGCGCCGATCGGGGAAGCTGCGCCCGCACAAGCTAGCTGGGCTTTCCAGACACCCGGCATCCGAGGTGCACCCGAAGCAGCGGAACCCAGCTGCTTCGGGTGCCCCCTGGTAGACAGCCGACGAGTGACGTTTTCTCAGCGAAATGCTCTACGCGAAGCGGCATGAACCGCTGCATGCGTGAGCAGGCCGGACGGACACCCGTGCCTTCGACACCCTCGTGCGGAGCGTTCGGGCCCTGGGCGAGCGCACCGCTGCCGAGCTCAAGCAGCGTCGGCGCACGCTGCAGCACGTCACCCTCAGCCCCAGCCGAACCGACGACATCACCCGCGCCGCCCTCGCCCTCAACGGAATCTGGAAGTGGCCATCGTTGAGAAAACCTCATTGGAGCCCTGAGAGGGCGTTAAGTCCCGTTCCAGATGATCTGGTGTCGCCCGTTCGTGGGTGATGGGACGGTTCCACCCTCGTGTCATGTCGTGTGCATGATGGGGTCGCGGGCATGGAACGGATGCCGTACGCAACCGCCTTGACCGAAGAACAGTGGTCGCTGATCGAACCGCTGGTCACCGCGTGGAAGCAGGACAGGGTGGCGCGGTCGGCGACCGGAGACCCGGGCTCCTGCGACCTGCGGGAGGTCGTGAACGCGATCTTCTACCAGAACCGGACGGGCTGCCAGTGGCGGCTCCTGCCACATGACCTCCCGGCCTGGTCGGCGGTGTTCTACTACTTCACCCTGTGGCGCAAGGACGGCCTCGACCAGCGGATCCAGGAGATCCTGCGCTGCCAGGTGCGGGAGCGGGCCCGGCGATGAGAGGACCCGTCCCTGGTGATCATCGACACCCAGTCCGTCCGCGTGGCGGCCGGGGTGCCGAAGGAGACGACGGGACTGGACGCGAACAAGAAGACGCCCGGCCGCAAGCGGGGGCTCGCCGTGGACGTCATGGGCCTGATCATCGGCGTGGTGGTCCTGGCCGCGAGCGCGCACGACAACGAGGCCGGCATCGCCCTGCTGGACCAGGCGGCCGAACGATGCGGGATACGCCTGGAGAAGGCCCTGGTCGACCAGGGCTTCAAGGACGCCGTGATCATCCACGGAGCGGTGAAGGACATCACCGTCGAGGTGGTCCGGCGCAACCCCGACGACCGCGGCAAGGGCTTCGTCCCGCAACCGAAACGGTGGATCGTCGAGCAGGTCAACGGCACCCTCATGCTCCACCGCCGCCTCGCCCGCGACTATGACCACCGGCCCGACAACGCCGCCTCCCGCGTCTACTGGGCCTCCACCGCCGGCATGCTCCGCCGCCTCACCACCCCACCCCCGCCTGGCGCGCCGCGGTGGAGCTGGCCGCGTGAACGTCTCCGAACTCCTGCGGCTGCTGCAGACCGAACACGACGAGACCGCAGCCCGCGCCGACAACCTGCGCGAGCAGATCGAGCAGCTCACCACCGCCCTCGCCGAAACCGAGGCCCGCCTGGCCGAGCTCGCCGCCACCCGCAAGGTCATCGACGGCCTCGCCCCGCCCGACTACGAAACGGCCTCCGCGGAGACCGCCACCGTCTACCAGCGCATCGTGACTGCCTTCAGCGAACACCCCGATAAGGTGTTCCGCGTCCGCGATCTGCACGAACACCTCGGCCTGCTCACCGACGAGCCCTCGATCAACGTCACCCGCTCCCGCCTGGGACGACTCGTCCGCCAGGGATTCCTCGAGCAGCCCGGACGTGGCCGCTACCAGAAACGGACTTAACGCCCTCTCAGAGGGCGTTTACGTAGGCTTGTTCCGAAAAGCGGCTTTCATGGCTAACCCGTTTTGTGGTGGTCCGAGCTGGATGCGGCCTTCACCTCCTCTCGCCACTCGGGGTCCGTCATCCGTTTCGCTCGCATCTGCCGCTGGAAATCCGTTTGGTTTGAAGATGCGGCAGAACCTCCCGATGATCAGCGGAACGACACCTTCCGGCCCTCGCGTTCCCACGCTACGGCGTGAGCCAGCGGAAGCCGTACCCCAGCGACCTGTCCGACGCCCGATGGGCCCTGATCGAACCGACGTTGACGGCATGGCGAAAGGCCCGGCTCGACCGCAGGCCGACCGGTCAGCCGGCCAAAGTCGAATTGCGCGACGTGTTCGACGCGATTCTCTACGTGAACCGGACGGGAATCCCCTGGAAGTACCTGCCGCACGACTTCCCGAACCACGGCACTGTCTACGCCTACTACGCCGCCTGGCGCGACGAGGGAATTCTCGCCCTGCTCAACTACGACCTGACCGGGCTGGCCCGCGTGAAGGAGGGGCGCAAGCCCGATCCGACTGGCTCCGTGATCGACACCCAGAGCGTGAAGACCTCCACCAACGTGCCCGTGACCAGCCAGGGAACCGATGCCGCGAAGAAGATCGTCGGCCGGAAACGTGGCATCCTCACCGACACGCTCGGCCTCCTCCTCGCCGTGACCGTCACCGCCGCGAGCCCAGGGCTCCGGCAAAGTCGTTTGGTAGCCCTGTGACGTGTGGTTTTGCGGGTGGGTGAGGTGCGCGGGCGTGTTCCGGTCCGGTTGGATGGAGGTTCCTACGCCTTCCGTCCGACCAGGGAACAACGCCCGCGCCATGCCATCGTCTCGCATCTGCGTGCCTGTTCGCACGCCCGTCCCGGAGCGCGAGCTCCTCGTCGACCTGCTCGGCCGGATGCCCGATCCGCGCCGCCGGCGCGGGGTCCGTCACCCGGTGAGTGCTCTGATCGCGGTCGCGGTGTGCGCGGTGATGGCCGGAGCGCGGGGTTTCACGGCGATCGGGGAGTGGGCCCGGGACGCCGGAGCGGTAGCCGTGAAACAGCTGGGCCTGGTGCGAGGCTCGGTGGACGAGTCGACGCTGCGGCGCCTGTTCGCGAGGCTGGACGCGGACCGCCTCGACGCGCTCCTGGGGACATGGGCGGCGACGAGGGCCTCGCTGGTCGCGGGCCGGCGGGTCATCGCGATCGACGGCAAGACCGTCCGGGGCGCACGCGGCGGTGACGCCCCGGCCCCACATCTGGTCGCCGCGCTCGCGCACGGTTCGGGAGCGGTACTGGGCCAAGTCGCCGTGCGCGAGAAGAGCAACGAGATCCCCGCGGCCAGAGAACTGCTGGATGCCCTCGACCTGGACGGGGCGGTGGTCACGATGGACGCGCTGCACACCCAGCACGCCACCGCGGCACTCGTGACCGAGGCCGGCGCCGACTACGTCCTGACCGTGAAGGCCAATCAGAAGTCGTTGTACGCACGGCTCAAGGCTCTGCCCTGGGCCCGGATACCTGCTGTCACCAGAACGGACCGCGGACACGGGCGCCGCGCCACCCGAACGATCAAGGCCGTCGCCGTCCCCGCCTGGATCGACTTCACCGGGGCCGCGCAGGTCGCCCAGCTGCGGCGCACCGTCACCAGGAAGGGCACACGGACGGTCGAGATCGTCTACCTGATCACCAGCGCGGACGCCCGCACCGCGCCCCCGGAGCTGCTGGCCACATGGGTGCAGTCGCACTGGGAGATCGAGAACCGCCTGCACTGGGTCCGCGACGTCACCTTCGACGAGGACCGCTCCCAGGTCCGCACCGGCAACGCACCCCGCGTCATGGCAGGCATCCGCAACACCGCGATCACCCTCCTCCGCCTCCACGGCCACCAGAACATCGCCGCCGCCCTACGACACCACGCCCGCGACACCGACCGCCCCGTCAGCCTTCTCCTGACCGCATGACCGACGACTTTGCCGGAGCCCTGGCCGCGAGCCTCTCCGAGAACGCCCTGGGAATACGCCTCCTCGACCAGGCCAAGAAGACCTACCCGACCATAGCCAAGAGCTGGGTCGACACCGGCTTCAAGAAGGCCGTCGTCGAGCACGGCGCGCGGCTCGGAATCGACGTCGAAGTCGTCGGCAGAAACCCCGGAGTTCGCGGTTTTCACGTAGTGAAAAGACGCTGGGTGGTGGAGCGGAGTATTGGTTGGATCATGATGCACCGCCGGCTCGCCCGCGACTACGAGACTCTCACCGCCAGCTCCGAAGCCATGATCCACATCGCCTCGATCGACAACCTCGCCAAGCGCATAACGGACGAGGCCACGCCAACCTGGCGAGGAACCTACTAGGCCATAAGTGGCATTCCGCCTACGCTAAACGCCCTCTCAGAGGCCCACACTTCACCACGCAGACCCGCTCTCTTCCCCCCCATCCTCCGTCGAAGCGGCACCCGGTCAAGGGCCTGACGGGCACATACCGGCGGCCGGGCCGATGATTAGCCACCTCCCTCACGCCCTCGTACCGTGGCACCTGCATCCCCCGTCCGGCTGCACCCCGTTCTCCCTAGCCCCTGCCACCGAGGAGGAGCGGCCGGTGAAGCGCACGCAGGACGACAAGTGGGCGGCCAACCTGCGCCCGGAGCAGGACCCGGCCTCGGCGGGGACGGGTGGGGTTTTGCCGGCTGTGTCGGTTCGGGCGTTGCGGGGGCCGGCGGCGGGGTGGGGAAGCTCATCACTCGGCAGGTGAGGTCGGCGGTGGACGTGTTGGGGGTGCGGGAGCGTGCGGTGTGGCGGTGGCCGGCCGCCGCCGGACAGGACGGGGCCGCGGCCCGGGCGCCGGGGGAGCGGGCAGGGCTTGCCGGTGGTGAGCGCGAGGCCCCAAAAGCCCTGCCTTCCCTGTCCTGCGTGATGCATCAGTGCTCGCCGGTTTCTTGCGACCTCGTGGGTCGAGTCGGCAGAAACCGACGTGAGTGCAGCGTTGCTTACCGATCCATGACGTTGATCAGCCGGGTGGGGACAAGCGGGCCGTCGGCGGGATGTACTGCCGTTGTTGCTGCGTACCGGGAAGCCCGGTGCGCTTTCTCTGCCCTGGGGGTTCATGATCATGGGTATCGTCCGGAAGCCGGCCGGGAGACGGGTGCGGCGCACCCTGGCGGTGTGTGCTGTGGCGGTGGTTGTCGGGACGCTGAGTGCGGCGCCGGCGAACGCCACGTCGTCCGGAAAGAAGGGGCCGTCCGTATCGACATCGACACGAACGGAGACGGAGCCGCAGCCGGGGACTCCGGGCACGCCCAAGTACCCGCGTATCTCCGACGGCCCGTACGCGGGGTTCCAGTTCTGCCACGTTGGGGCGCCCGTCGTAGGGAGCGGGGCTTCTGCGTCATTCGCCGCCGATGTCACTCCGAGTGCCGGCGATCCCTTTTACCCGTTCCCGGTCTACCCGGACATGAACGGTGAATTCGAGATCGCTCTACCGGGGGCGGAGCACGAGCCGTTCGTGCGTGCGACCAGGCGGGCCTGGAACGGTCGCACCCTCGTTCATCAGAACGCGGTTCTGCCGGACGGGGAGTACCGCTGGCGGGTGCGGGCCGAGCATCACGGTCTTCACTCCCCATGGACCGCGTGGTGCGACTTCGTTGTCCGGCCGACGTCGTAACGGCCTCAGCTGCGGCTGAGTGGAGCGGGTCTCCTCACGCGCTGAGTGAGGAGACCCGCTCTGCGGGCCCGCGGTGCATACGACGGCCACGGTCGTGAGCAAGGCGACCGACCTGTTCCCTCGGCGAGCGTGTCCTGCCTACGCGGAGCGACGCGGACGAGGTGCGGGATGACGCGGACCTCGTTCAGGGAAGGGAGGAGGGATCACGTCGACGTCCGGTTCCGTGAGATCCGCGGGCCCGGGGGGAGGTCGTCACGGCAATCACCCACGAACTCGAACAGTGCATTTCCGACTCCGGTTCTTACGGAACACGGACGTCAGAAGCTGGAGGCAGGCCGGAGGCGGCCTGGCCAGGGGCATGGTGCGAAGCTGAACGCATGAAGCATCCCAACGAGCCGATGGGGGAAGCGCCCGCCGGGCCGCGGCCGGCCGAAGCGGCCCGGGTCCTGGTGGTGGAGGACGATCCCACCGTGGCCGAGGTCGTCTCGGGATACCTGGACCGCGCGGGCTACGAGGTGGACCCGGTCGGGGACGGGCCGACCGCGCTCACCCGTGCCGCCGCGCACTGGCCGGACCTGGTGGTGCTGGACTTGATGCTGCCCGGGATGGACGGCCTGGAGGTGTGCCGCCGGCTGCGTGCCCGCGGTCCCGTGCCGGTCATCATGCTCACCGCGCGCGGTGACGAGGACGACCGGATCCTGGGCCTGGAGGTGGGAGCCGACGACTACGTCACCAAGCCCTTCAGCCCCCGGGAACTCGTCTTGCGGGTGGAATCGGTGCTGCGCCGTACCCGGTCTGCCGGAACCGGCATGCGAACGCCCCTGCACGCCGCCGGCCTCACGGTTGACGCCGCGGCCCGCCGCGCCACCAAGAGCGGGGCCGAACTCGCCCTCACCCTCCGCGAGTTCGATCTCCTCGCTTTCTTCCTGCGCTACCCCGGCCGCGCGTACAGCCGCGAGGACCTGATGCGTGAGGTCTGGGGCTGGGACTTCGGCGACCTGTCGACCGTCACCGTCCACGTCCGCCGGCTGCGCGGCAAGGTCGAGGACGACCCCGCGCGACCCCGGCTGATCCAGACCGTGTGGGGCGTGGGCTACCGGTTCGACCCCACCGGCACATCCGGGCAGGGAGAGGAGTGACCGTGCGTGACACTCTCCTCATCGCCCTGTTCGCCTTCCTCGGCGCCGCCGCGGCCGGGCTGCTCGGCGCAGGCGTGCTGTGGCTGATCCGCCGCCGCTCGCTCACCGCGTCGCTCACGGTCGTCGCCGCAGTCGCGGTGACCGCGATGCTCGCGGGCACGCTGGCCGTGGCACAGGCGATGTTCCTCTCCGGGCACGACCTGTCCGTCGTCACGACGGTCGTCGCGATGGCGGCCGTCGTGTCCCTGGCCACTGCGCTGCTGCTGGGCCGCTGGGTGGTCGCCCGCAGCCGTGCACTCGCCCTCGCCACCCGCTCCTTCGGCGACGGCGGCGACTTCACGGCCCCCGACGGCCCCGTCACCGCCGAACTTGCCGCGCTCAGCCGCGAACTGGCAGCGACGAGCATGAAACTCGCCGCCTCCCGTGAGCGTGAGCGCGCCCTGGAGTCCTCCCGCCGCGAACTCGTCGCCTGGATCTCGCACGACCTGCGCACCCCGCTCGCGGGCCTGCGCGCCATGTCCGAGGCGCTGGAGGACGGCGTCGCCGCCGACCCCGACCGCTACTTCCGGCAGATCCGCACGGAGGTCGAGCGCCTCAGCGACATGGTCGGCGACCTCTTCGAACTGTCCCGCATCCACGCCGGCACGCTGGCGCTCTCGCCGTCCCGGATTTCGGTGTACGACCTCGTCGGTGACGCCCTCGCAGGAGCGGACCCGCTCGCCCGCGAACACGGCGTGCGGCTGGTCGGCGACCGCGTCGAAGCAGTACCGGTTGCAGTGGATGGCAAGGAGATGAGCCGCGTCCTGGGCAACCTGCTGGTCAACGCGATCCGCCGGACACCTGCCGACGGTACGGTCGCGGTGGCCGCCGAGCGTTCGCCGGACGGAGTCGTCCTCTCGGTCACCGATGGCTGCGGAGGCATCCCCGAGGAGGACCTTCCCCGCGTCTTCGACACCGGCTGGCGCGGCGCCCACGCCCGCACCCCTCCCGCCGGTGCGGGACTGGGCCTGGCCATTGTCCGCGGCATCGTGGAAGCCCACAACGGGCGTGCCGCCGTACGGAACATTCCCGGCGGCTGCCGATTCGAGGTGACGCTTCCCATGACCGAGGCGTGAGGTCGCCTCGACCAGGTGTGGGCCGCCCCGTGCGGCGCGACGGCGTAAGGGTTCCGTCATCTCTTGCGGGCAACGGGGCGGCCGCCCGTTCCGTTGAATGGGATAGGAAAATTTCAGGAGGCGAGGCGGGGATGGGACGTGTGGGGAAGGCACTGACCAGGCCGTTGGCCATCGGAGCGCTGGGGGTGGCTGTCGCTGGAGCCGGCTTCGGGCTGTACTGGTTCCAGCCGTGGAAGCTGTGGCAGGACGAGACCGTCGAAGAGGCCCTGTCCAAGGCGGTGGAGATCACCGCTCCTCCTACCGCGGCGCCTTCCCCGGCGACCGGGCCGAAGACGCTGGCGAGCGGTGAACTGATCAGCCACGAGCACGCGACGTCGGGCACGGTGAAGCTCGTACGGCTGGACGACGGCTCCCACGTCGTCCGGCTGGAGAACCTCGACACCAGCAATGGACCGGACCTGCGCGTGTGGCTGACCGATGCACCGGTGAAGGAGGGCAAGGCAGGCTGGCACGTCTTCGACGACGGGCAGTACGTCAGCCTAGGCAAGCTCAAGGGCAACAAGGGCAGCCAGAACTACGCCCTGCCCGATGACATCGACCCCGTCCGCTACACCAGCATCAGCATCTGGTGCGACCGCTTCGACGTCTCTTTTGGCGCTGCCGAGCTCAACCGGGCCTGACGCCGGTGCATGGCCTCGCCGCGTTCTTGCACGAAGCCGCTGCGGGTCTGGCACGAAGGTGATGGCGTGCCAACACCCTTGCTGCCGTCGCCGTGCTTGGAGCGCCGGGCGCTCCTCACGATGGCGTTCAAGCTCGCCGAGGCCGACAGCGGCAGGAGGCCAACAGGTACGAAGCGATGCCAGCCGTACGTGCCAGGCCCTCGCAGCGCTGAACGCCCTGACGCGTCCGATCGGCCATGTGCCCGATCCAAAGGGCAGGCTCATCGGATCGAGAAGTCGGCGAACTCGAGGTCGCTGAAGGCGATGTGCAGTCCGTGGGCGCGGCGGCCCCCGTCGCGGAAAGAGGCATGCCCCAGCGCGCGGGCCAGGATCACCATCTGCTGCTGCTCACCCGCGCCGGCGTCCCGGGCGGCGAACAGCTCCCGGGCGACCTCTCCCGGCAGGTACTGGGTGATCCACCGCACCCGCGGATCATCCGAGGACCCGGCCGCAGCAGCGAACCCGAACCGCACCCGGGTGTGGAAGACGAAGCCCTCCGCTTCGGCCCGGGCACGCCGGCGGGCCCGTATCCGGGGCTGCCGGCGGGCCAGGACGGCTTTCTCGATCGCCCCCACCTGCAGCGGGCTCGGCGGGCGCCGCGCTCCGGGCTTCTGTGTCACCCACCGCTGCACGGTGCGCTGTGAAACGCCCAGCACGGCGGCCACCCTCCGGGTGGAACCCTGGTGCGCCGCCGGCAGAAACCGCAGACGGGCCCCGGTGCTTGAGGCAACGGGCCGGGTGCGCAACGCGTGCTCCAGCCCCTGCTCGATCTGCCCCACGTCCGCCTCCCCCAGCGGCCGGCCGACAGGGCCGGCATCCTGCGGCCCATAGCGTCAGTTCTCCCACGCTGCCCACACGTGACCGCCGGTTACGGCATTCGCGAGACAGCACCAGCCGGCGTCGGCTACGAAAGCCCGAGGAGCGCCGAAGACAGGGCGGCTACGTCCACCCCACCCCGAGCTCGGCGAGTGCGGCCCGCTGTTCGGGGGTGAGTTTGTCGCGGCGGGTCTTGGTGTTGGAGACCCACACCCCGAGCTTGACGACCACCGGCTCGGTCTCGCCGTCGAGCGGGATCGTCTCGTTGTGGCCGCGTGGTACCGGCCGGTGGGAGCCTTCCCGTTCGACCCACTGCGCGAGGGCGGTGAGTCCGCGTTGGAGGCTTGCTGTGCCTTGCTCGGCCCCCTTCGCCGCACGCCCGGCTACCGGGGCGGGAGCCGGGGCCTCAAGTGGCTTGACGCCCAAGCGGGTCAGCCGCTCCTGCTGCTCGCTCGGCAGCAGCTTCCAGGTGCCCGGCTGTTTCTGCCACTGAAGCCACCGTCCGAGGTCCCTCTCTGTCAGCCTTGAGTGAGACACCCGGCTCTGCCGGGTTAGCCTGAGAGGGCACCGACAGGAGAACCACCTCCCTCATGACCAGCAAGAACCCCGCGTCCGATCCCGCTCCCCGGCCGAAGCGCCGCTCCTTCAGTCCGGAGTACAAGCTGCGGATCGTCGCCGAGTACGACGCGGCCCCGAAGAACGAGAAGGGTGCGATCCTGCGCCGCGAGCGTCTCTACCACTCGCACGTCAAGGAATGGCGGGCCGCGCGGGACGCCGGCGCCCTGGAGAAGCTGGTCGACCGCCGGACCAGTCCCGCGAGGCCGAAGAAGTCGGCCGCCGAGGCGGAGAACGAGAGACTGCGGCGCCAGGTGGAGCGGCTCGAGAAGGAGCTGGCCCAGAACAAGGCCGCTCTGGAGGTCATGGGAAAAGCTTCTGCGCTCTTGGAAATGATCTCCAGGAGCGCGGACTGAAGTCTGCCGCCGCCCCGGTCGTGGACGACGCCTTCCACGGCGTCGAGACCGAGCTCGGTGTCGTTGCCGCGTGCCGGCTGACCGGCCGTTCCCGTGCCACCCACTACCGTCGGCTACGGCCACCGGCCCGGCCCGGGCCCCGCGCGGTCGGCGTCCAACCGTCCGCCCTGAGCGCCGAAGAGCGCCTGACGGTGCTGGAGTTGATGAACAGCGCCGAGTACGCGGAACTGCCGCCCGCGCAGATCTGGGCCCGTGAGCTGGACGCCGGGCGCTACCACTGTTCGGTCTCCACGATGTACCGGATCCTTCGGGAACAGGGCCAGAGCGGTGAGCGCCGCCGCCAGGCGACCCACCCGGCGCGGGTGGTGCCGGAACTGGTCGCCACCGGCCCGTCTCAGGTCTTCTCCTGGGACATCACCAAGGTGGCCGGGCCCGCCAAGGGCGTCTGGTACCACGCCTACGTCATCATCGACATCTTCAGCCGGTACATCGTCGGCCACACCGTCGAGCGCGCCGAGTCCGCCCTACGGGCCGAGGAACTGATCCGCGAGACCATCGCCCGCAACGGCATCGTGCCCGGGACCGTGCACGCCGACCGCGGCACGTCCATGACTTCCAAGAAGGTGTCCCAGCTGCTGATCGACCTGGGCGTCACCCGGTCGCACTCGCGGCCGAAGGTCTCCAACGACAACCCCTACAGCGAGGCTCAGTTCAAGACCACGAAATACATGGCGGACTTCCCGGAAAGGTTCGATTCGCTGGCCCATGCCCGTGAGTGGTTCGACGCGTTCATCGCGTACTACAACCACGAGCACCGCCACTCCGGTATCGCCTGGCACACCCCGGCCAGCGTCCATTTCGGCACCGCCGAAGAGGTCCGCGACCAGCGGGCCGCCACCCTCGCCCAGGCCTACACACACCACCCCGAACGCTTCGGACGCCGCCCCCGGCCACCCGAGATACCCCGGACAGCCTGGATCAACGATCCCGCCAAGCGCCGCGAATCAGCACCACAAACCTCATAGCATCACAACTGTCTCACTGGACTTGAAATCTTCCGGGTCATCGCCGTCCATGAGGACGCCGGGTGCGATGTCGGGCAGGTGGCCGTCGGGCTCGGTGTCGGCGAGGTCGGCAAGGACGCGGTAGTGCCGTTGCCAGTGAAGCGGCCAGGGGCAGTTTCAGTCCTTGTCGATGGCCGTCAGCTGCTTGGCGCGTACGGCGGCCCGCTCCGGGTCCTTGCCGAGACCGCCCTTCCTGCGCAGGTTCGCCAGATGCTGCCCGATGGGCACCGTCGTCTCGCTCTCGCTCCACACCGCGTCCTGGCGCGGTGCGAGGTGCCCGGTGGCCCGCCGGTAGGACCGGAGCGCGGCGAGCTTGTTCTCCCACGCTTCCTCGCCCGGCTCCCAGACCATCCCGGCCTCCGGCGCGTCCAAAAGTTCCTTGCGCCGCGGCTCCAGTTCCCCGGCCCGCAGTGCTTTGCGCTGCTGGTGCACCCACCTGCCCAGCGGGAAGTCCTTCGTCACCCCGACTGCGACCGCAACGTCATAGGGGACGGCGTGCAGGCCGGTGATCTCGTTCTCGGCCCGCCAGCGGATGAGGGCCTGGTAAGCCCTCCAGCCACACCAGCGACTCCGGCCAGTAGACCCGGGTGCGCAGGAACGCCGCAATGGTGGCGGCGTCCCGGGGAGAAGAGAAGCGCAGCAGGGCCGACCCGGCAGCGGCATCGCTGCCGTCTTGCTCCTGGTCCTCGCTGTCGCTCTCGCCGCCGGCGCCGATGATCCGCCCGTCCTCGTCACGCCGGACGTGCACTGGGCGCTGCCCGCTGGTGAGCGCGCGGGAGGCGAGCTGCTCCACCAGGCCGCTCATCATGCGAGCGCAGGCCCTGGAGCACGGCCACAAGAGGGCGGAACGAGGCAAAGGCGACCATGTCGGTCGGGTCCTCGCCGGCCTGGAGGAAGACCGGCACGATGATCCGGGCGACCTTGGTGCTGCCGCCCTTGTTGAGCCGGAGCGCCCGGCCGATGTTCTGCACGATCTCGACCTGGGAGCCGCGGGTGTCAGCGAAGCAGAAGGCCTCCACGCCCCGTTCGCCGGTGATGTCGACGCCTTCCCCGAGCACGCGACAGCTCGCGAGGAACGCCCGGTGCACGCGCCGGCCCGAGGCGTCGATGCCGTTGGCGAATTGCCGGAGCACCTCCCGCCGCTCAGACACGAGGTGGTCGCCGCACAGCCATGCCGACCAGACGCGGTCCGGGGGTACGTGGCGGTCGGCCTCCAGCTCGTAGAAGGCCGCGTCGATCGACGAGGCGGGGAGCCGGTCCGCGGCCGCCAGGTCGTGGTCCGAGGCGTCGGTGCCGTACAGCTCGGCTGCGGTCTGCGGCAGTTTCTCCGCGAAGTGATGATCTGTAATTTTTTGTCGGTGGTGGTTCGGCATGGTGATGTCAGTGCGGGAGGTATCGGGTTTCTGCTGTTCAGCGTGTTGTGGTGGGGTTTCGGGTGGTGACACGGATGTTGATCTGGGGCTGACGTTTTTGGTGATGGTGCGGGTCAGTTGGTTGCCGGTCGGCATGGCGCGAGGTGTGTTGTCGCTGGTCAGGGCCGTGGTGGCAGGGCCGGGTGACGGGTGGGCGGCCTGGTCGGCCTCCTCCGGCCGGTAACCCGGCACCGGTCGGCGGGAGTCGGCGGTGCCGGTGCGTGCCGCCGCTGGTTCTTGTGATGCGTGAAGGGGCTGTGGGGGCGATGCGGCCCTTGCGCTCCGCCAGAGGCGTTCTTGTGTAAGTGCCATCGAGTGGTGATGCTGTGTCACGGCGGTTCGGTGCGGCAGGCGACGAGGCGGCTTCATTTGTCATGCGCATGAGTAAATGATCCGGCTTGTTCGCGCTGCCCGTGCCAGGGCGACCCCGCCCTCCGGTCCGACCGGTCACCCCGGTCGGCACCGGTACCCGCCGTGCACCCGTGTGTACCCGCAGGAGGAGGATCCCTCGGATGGCAGGCAGACGCATGACCCGTCACGGACTCGCCGGTGTCGGCACGGCAATACTCACGGCCGTGGCACTCGGCGCGGTGGCGGCACTCCCGGCGGCCGCGGCACCGGCCGAAGGCGTGGTCCTGAACGCGGACGGCCCCGGCGCCGTCGACGGCAGCTACATCGTCGTCCTCAAGGAGGCAGCCGGTTTCGACGCCGCGTCCCGGCAGGGCAAGGCGCTGGTCGCGAAGTTCGACGGCGAGATCACCCACACCTACACGGCCGCTCTGAACGGCTATGCCATCTCCATGGAGCAGGAGGAGGCGGAGCGGCTCGCCGCCGACCCCGCGGTGAAGTTCGTCGTCCAGGACCAGACGGTCCAGGCGACCGGCACCCAGCCCGCCCCGCCATCGTGGGGCCTGGACCGTATCGACCAGGCGCCCCTCCCGCTGAACGGCTCCTACACCTACCCGGACTCCGCCGGTGAGGGCGTCACCGCCTACGTCATCGACACCGGTGTGCGGATCAGCCACAGCGACTTCGCGGGACGCGCCCGGTACGGCTACGACGCGGTCGACGGCGACACCATCGCCGACGACGGCAACGGCCACGGCACCCACGTGGCCGGCACCATCGCCGGCGCGTCCCACGGCGTCGCCAAGAACGCCGACATCGTCGCCGTGCGGGTGCTGGACAACTCCGGTTCGGGCACCACCGCCGGCGTCATCGCCGGTGTCGACTGGGTGACGGCCAATGCCTCCGGTCCGTCGGTGGCCAACATGAGCCTGGGCGGCGGCGCCAACATCGCCCTGGACACCGCCGTGCGCAGCTCCATCGCCTCCGGCGTCACCTACGCGGTGGCTGCGGGCAACTCCAACACGGATGCCTCCAGCGCCTCGCCGGCCCGTGTCACCGAGGCGCTGACCGTCGGCTCCACCACCAACACCGACGCCCGGTCCTCCTTCTCCAACTACGGTTCGGTGCTGGACGTCTTCGCCCCGGGCTCCTCCATCACCTCGGCCTGGCACACCTCGGACAGTGCCACCAACACCATCTCCGGTACCTCGATGGCCGCGCCGCACGTCGCCGGCGCCGCCGCGCTGCACCTGGCGGACGACCCCACCGCCACCCCGGAGGAGGTCGCTTCCGCGCTGGCGGGCAAGGCGACCTACGCTGCCGTCACCGACCCCGGCCCCGGCTCGCCGAACCTGCTGCTCAACGTCGGCGAGGACGGCGGAGGCGCTCCGGAGCCCGCGCCGGCGCCGAGCGGCAAGCGGTTCGAGAACACCACCGACTACGGAGTCCCGGACCGGTCGGTCGCCGAGTCGCCGATCAGGGTGACCGGCGTTCCCCACAACGCTCCCGCCAACCTCCACGTGGAGGTGGACATCAAGCACACCTGGAGCGGTGACCTGCAGGTGGATCTGATCGCACCCGACGGGACCGCCTACCGGCTGAAGGACACCGGCACCGGCGGCAGCGCCGACAACGTGGTCGGCACGTTCCCGGTCGACGCCTCCTCCGAGAAGGCGATGGGCACCTGGAAACTCCAGGTCACCGACGCCTACGCCGGCGACATCGGATACATCGACTCCTGGGCGCTGCAGTTCTGATCCGCCCCGGAGCCGATCGGACCCGGCCATGCCGTGCCGGACCGGGCCGGTACCCGGACACAACCTGACGGTGTCTCCGTGGCCGCACATCGTGCGGCCACGGAGACATTCGGTGGTCAGGGCCGTGGTGGCAGGGGTTGGGTGCCGGCAGTGGCAACGGGGGTAGCCGGTGTCGCCTTCTACGGAGCGGGTTTCACGAGGCGCCGGCCCTGCTGCGCCTCCTCCGATTCCCCGAACGGAGACCCCCGATGGGCATTGTTGGAGACGGCCTGGACCGCGCCGTACAAGGGGCGTTGTCCGGGACGACGGCGACCGGGACCAGGCGGCGGGGGCCGAAGGCCGACGGCACCTCGGGGCGTACGTTCCTGCGGCCGGAGGGGTGCCTCAGGGAGTAGTCGGTGCGGCCGGGCCCCCTTTGACCAGCGCGCTGACCTGCGACTCTTCCTTACGTCCGTGCACGGTTGAGGCGCCTTGTCCGGCGCCTTGGAGAGCGCCCTGCCGGCCGCTGTCGCCGCGTCGCCGAAGCTGCCCGGGCCCGCCCTGCCCGGCCGTCGGCCAAAGCAGCCGCCCCCGTCGGCGGCCGACGACGCTCCAGCCCCTGCCGCGCCACCGTCAAGACCCGGCGGGTGCCGTGCCGCTCGTCCTGACCGCCACCGGCGCCGCCTGGGCCAAGTTGCTCACCGACCCCTCGCTTTCCCAGGCGATTACCCCTTGACCACCGCCGCTTTCCCAGGCCCAGACCCCTTGACCGCCCGTGCGAACACAGGCCACCCCGCCCGCTTCGGCTTCACCGCCGCGCCCGGCACCACCGACGACGCCCGCCTCCGCCACCGCACCCTCGCCCTGCCCCCGCAGCACGCGGCCCGCCTCTTCGACGCCCACGACGCCAGCGCCACCGAGCGGCGGCTGCGCGACATCGCCGCCGACGGCCTGGGCGAGGTGTACTTCCGCGACGGCGGCCGCCGCGCCACCGACCTGGAGGTGGAGTTCACCGACGTGGAGCACCTGGAGTTTGAGTTGTAGAGCCGGGCTGGGCCATCAGACCGGGGGAGGCTGCGCAGCTGTGCATTCGGTTGTGGGTGGCTGCGGATTACCGCCGGGGCCGGCGCCCAGGGTGCGGCGCCCGGTGGCCGGGCGTGCGGGCATCGGGTCGCCGGCGGCCGGGGCGGTGGGCAGGCGTTCGGCGGCGAGCTGGGCGCGTGGCGCGGGCGGCAGCTCCGCTTTGGTGGCGGTGCGGGTGGGTCCGGTGCCCAGCGGGCGGCGGTCGGTCATGCCGGATTCTCGCCTGGCGCGCGTTGTTCTTCCTCACCGGGATCGCCGTGGGCGGCGGCGGGCCCCCGGGTGCGCGTGTCGCGTGCGTGCGAGGCGGTGAACTCCGGTGAGCACCAGGCGGTGGTCCTGGCGGCGGCGATGCCCGGCATGTGCGTGACGTACGGCCCCGGCCACGCTCGATACGCTCCCCGGTGTGACCAGCAGCGACGATTTCCTACGCGTACAGCGGGCATGGAAGCAGATCGAGATGTGGATGGGCCGCCACGCTCCCGCCTCGCGCGCCATGCTCAACCCGCCCGCCGCCTTGGACCGGATCGAGCGCTGGGAGGCCACGATGGGCTTCCTCCTTCCCCCGGCTCTCCGGGCGCTCTATCTGTTGCACGACGGCAGCCGGGGGTACGACCAGGACCAGTTCGGGCACCACCCGCACGTGGAGGGACCGCTGCCCGCACCGGCCGACGACACTTCCCGCAGCTGGGAGGCGCAGTGGGCCGCCGCTCTCTTCTTGCCCGGCCCCGGTATCCACACCGGCTTCGCCTGGTTCCCCCTCAACGAAGTGATGATGCAGCATCCGGTGCATCAGGGCATTGGCTTTATCGAGCAGTAGCGATGTCGCTTCTCGATGAGTTTGGGAGGCGCCCCGTTCCACGGACGGGTGGTGTTGGCGAGTTTGGGAGGCGCTGGGGTTCTTGCCAGGGCAGCATCGGGATGCTCCTGGTGAAAGGTGCTGGTCATGCCGCAGATGTCGAAGGTCGAGCTGTACGCGGCGATCCGGCGTGACCATCGCGGCGACATGTCGATGCGAGAGCTCGAGCGCAAGCACGGCGTGACGTGGCGGACCGTGCGGAAGGCACTGGACTCGGCCTGGCCGGAGCCACGCAAGAAGCTGCCGCCCCGGGCCTCCGCTCTGGATCCGTACAAGCCGGTGATCGACGAAATCCTCCGGACGGACCTGGATGCGCCACGCAAGCAGCGGCACACCGTCACCCGGATCTTCCACCGGCTGGTCGAGGAACACGGCGCCGACGTCTCCTACGGGATGGTCCGCTACTACGTCGCCGCCAGGAAGCCCGAGATCCTGACCGAGTCCGGCAGGGCACCGCTGGAGGCGTTCGTCCCGCAGACCCACCAGCCCGGTCACGAGGCGGAAGTCGACTTCGGCGACGTGACCGTGCGCCTGGCCGGCGAGCTGGTGACCTGCTACCTGTTCTCCTTCCGGCTGTCGTACTCGGGCAAGGCCGTCCACCGGGTGTTCGCCTCCTGCGGCCAGGAAGCCTTCTTCGAAGGCCATGTCCACGCACTGCGGACGCTGGGTGGTGTCCCGCGGAGCAAGGTGCGCTACGACAACCTCAAGGCCGCCGTCGCCCGGGTACTGGGACTGAGCCGGGCGCGGGTGGAGGCCGACCGGTGGATCGCCTTCAAGTCGCACTACGGCATCGAGAGCTTCTACTGCCGCCCGGGCATCGAGGGCGCCCACGAGAAGGGCGGCGTCGAAGGGATGATCGGCTACTTCCGTCGCAACCACTTCGTTCCCGTCCCCGAGGTCGCCTCGCTCGCCGAGCTGAACGAGATGGTCGAGCAGTGGGACCGGCAGGACGATGCCCGCCGCATCGGTGCCCGGTCCAAGACCGTCGCCGAGTGCTTCGCGCTCGAGCGGCCGCTGCTGGTGCCGCTGCCCGAGGAGCCGTTCGAGACGGGCCGGCTGTTCACCCCGCGGGTTGACCGCTACGGCCAGATCCCGGTCCGCACCAACCGCTACTCGGTGCCGATCCGGCTGATCGGCAAGCGGGTGCGGGTCGTGCTGCACGCCTCTCACCTGGTGGTTTACGACCAGAATGTGGAAGTGGCCCGGCACGAGAGGCTGATCGCCAAGGGCGCCGTGCGCCTGGAGCTGGATCATTATCTGGAGGTCCTGGTCCGCAAACCCGGCGCGTTTCCCGGGTCCACCGCTCTGGAACAGGCCCGCTCGGCGGGCAAGTTCACCCCGGTCCACGACGCGTGGTGGGCTCAGGCTCGGAAGGTCCACGGTGAGCGGGACGGCACCCGCGCGCTGATCGAGGTCCTGCTGCTGGGCCGGCACCTGCCACACGAGCACATCGTCGCCGGCCTGGCCGCGGCCCTGCGGGCCGGGGCGATGACCGCTGACGCGGTCGCGCTCGAGGCCCGCAAGGCCGCCCAGGCCGAGACCGAACCCGCCCCGTCAGGCCAGCCGTCGCCCGGCAAAGCGCCGGCGAACGTGACGTCCCTGCATGAGTGGAAGCTGTCTCATCTCCCGCCGGACACCAGGCCACTGCCGTCCGTGGCCCCCTATGACCAGTTGCTCCGACGTCGTCGCGCCAGCGGCGGTGACCACCGAGAGGGAGAAGCACAGTGACCCTGCCCCGCCAGCGCGGCTTGACCGAGCAGGCCGCCGACGCCGCCATCGACACCGCCTGCCGCCTGCTGCGGCTGCCGTCGATCCGTAACGAGTTCTCCGAGATCGCCGACCGGGCGATGAAGGACCAGATGACCTACCGCGGCTTCCTCGCCGAGCTGCTGATGGCCGAGTGCGACGACCGGGCCCGCCGCAGGTCGGAGCGGCGGATCAAGGCGGCGGGCTTCCCGCGGGAGAAGTCGCTGCGGGCGTTCGACTTCGAGGCCAACCCGAACATCGACCCGGCCACGGTCCACACGCTCGCCAGCTGCGAGTGGATCAAGAAGAGTCAGCCGCTCTGCCTGATCGGCGACTCCGGCACCGGCAAGTCGCACATGCTGATCGCGCTGGGCACCGAGGCCGCGATGAAGGGCTACCGCGTCCGCTACACGCTTGCCACCAAGCTGGTGAACGAGCTGGTCGAGGCGGCCGACGAGAAGCAGCTGAACAAGACCATCGCCCGCTACGGCCGCGTCGACCTCCTCTGCATCGACGAGCTGGGATATATGGAACTGGACCGGCACGGCGCCGAGCTGCTGTTCCAGGTTCTGACCGAGCGCGAGGAGAAGAACAGCGTCGCCATCGCCTCCAACGAGTCGTTCGGCGGCTGGACCAAGACCTTCACCGACCCGCGTCTCTGCGCGGCCATCGTCGACCGCCTGACCTTCAACGGCACCATCATCGAGACCGGCACCGACTCCTATCGCCTCGCCAGCACCCGGGCACGAGCCGAGGAGCCGACGAAGGCCGGCTGAGCTCAGGGCGACCAGACATACGGTGTCGTCGTGGTGACCGCGTGCAGGCCAAGGCGGGTGAGGATCGGGGCGCTGTCGGCTGAGGCGTCGACGTAGACGTAGGGGACATCGCGGGCAGCAGCGAGTTGGGCTCGGTGGGCGACCATGGCCCGGTAGATGCCCTGTCCGCGCCATTCCTTGAGCGTTGAGCCGCCCCAGAGGCCGCCGAAGTCGACGCCGTCGTTGAACACCAGCCAGGCGGCGCAGACGACTTCGGCGCGTGCCTCGGCGACGAGGACGATGGTGTTCTCCGGGGCGTTCTCGACCCGGGCGGCCAGGTCGTCGGCGAGCCAACTCCAGTCCTCGCCCCAGACGGTGCTCTCCAGAGCGGCGATGCGCTGGAGGTCTGATCTGGCGGTGACACGGCGGAGGGTCACGCCGTCGGGCAGGACGGGGTCGGCGGCAAGGTCTGCGGCCTGCCCGATGAGCACCGTCTCGCTGTCCTCGGCGACGAAGCCGGCCGCGGTGAGCCGGTCGGTGAGGTCGGTGGGGAGATCATGGGCGCGAGTCTTCCATTCGACTGCCTCACCACGGGCAGCGTAAAAGTCACGCTGCCGCGCTATGAGCGTGTCGAGTTCTGCCCCGTACACACCGAGGTCGCGTGGGCCCGTGACGAAGCCACGGTGCCAACCGACGACACGGGTCAACGGGCCGTCCCTCTCGACGCGGGCGCTGCCGCCAGGCGGGGTGACACCACGGAGTTGGGCGTCATACGCGGTGCGGAGTTCGTCGATCAGAGTGTCCTTCACTCGAACACCGTACGGACCGGGTCAAGTGAATAATCGCCGGTCGAAACCGCGCGAACATCAAGGGCTGCACTGCCTCACCCGGCCACCGGAGACCAAAACAGGTACTGGCCTCTGCCGCTACCTGCCTCGACGGCCAGCCGCTCTTCGAGCGGCTGGCCGTCGGCACGTTCGCATCCACGCAGTGCCGTCATTTCTCATCCATATTCCAGAGCCGGTTGATCACCAACTGCCTCCGGAAACCGTCGACAAACGCTGTTCTTGGAGATCAACGAAGCCACCCAGCAGCCACAGCTTTGTGGACGGCAGCGACGCTCCGGTCTCGTCCTGTCCCGTGGGAGCCGGTGGCTGGTCGGTGCCTGTCAGCGTCCGGGTTGCCGGGGTGGCGGCCAGCGCGGCACCGGCCAGGATCAGGCCGGTCGTCAGGAAGAGGGTGCGGTGTGTGGTGTGGGCGGTGATCGCGGCCAGGGCGGCACCGGCGAGGGCGCCGAGGGAGTAGGCGGCGTGCAGGGACGACATGATCGGTCTGCCGTAGGCATTCTGGCAGCGCACCGCTGCGGAGTTGGCGGCGACGTCCAGCACGCCATGGGTGACCCCGAAGGCGAGCGCGGCCACGAGCAGCGAGGGGAGATTGTCGCAGCGGCCGAGGATGGCCAGGCAGCCGGCGAGGCCGACTGCGCCGCAGGTGAGCAGCGCGGGCAGGCGTTCAGGCCGGGTGAGCCGGCCCCCGGCCTGCAGTCCTGCCACCATGCCGAGGGCGGCGGCCAGCAGGACCATGGACAGTTGCGCGGTGCTCAGGTGGGCAGCCTGCTGGACGGCCGGCATCCGTGCGCCCCAGACGGCCATGATCGCCCCGAGGCCGAAGAAGTAACCCGTCAGCAGGCCGCGGCTGCGGCGGACGGAGTCGGTGGCCCGGTTCATGCGTTCAGGCCGCTGCGGGAGGTCTCACCCGCGGCGCGGGGAGAGATCTGGATGCCGAGGGCACGAACGGCCTGTTCAGCACGGGACTGGGCGAGGTCTGCCGTGGACGCTGTGGTGATCACGTAGCCGATGCGTGCGGTGAACATGTCGCCGCCGTCGCCGGGCAGGACCAGCTCGTCGCCCGGATGGTGCTGGAAGTGGACGTGCTCCAGCCACTGCGGGCGGGGCCCGTCGAGGCGGAGGCGGGTGAGGATGCCCGAGGTGTCGGGGTAGATCAGGCGGATCGCGGCGGCGGAGGACCTGGTCGGGGTGAGGTCGGGGGCGCGGTCGCAGGCGATGTCGGCTGCGGCGCGCGGCAGGTCGATGCCGGTGGCGAGGCGGACCAGGTGGCCGATCATGTCCCCGGCCAGTCGGCCGTTGACCTCGACGAGCCGGGGCCGCCCGCCGACGAGGCGCATCTCGACGTGGCTGACGCCGTCGGTGATCCCCAGGGCATGAATCGCGGCCCGTGCGACAGGGGCGACCTGGGCGAGGAGTGGGTCTGCGGCGTCGACGGAGTGCGCGAGTTCCTCGAAGTACGGCGGGGTGCTGACGGTCTTGCGGGTGACGGCGACGACGGTGGTCTCGCCTTGGGAGGTGGCACACTCGACGGAGATCTCGGGGCCGTCGAGGTACTCCTCGACCAGCACGTCGGTGCTCTCCAAGCCCAGGCCGGCGGCCCGGTCGGCGAACGGGTAGGCAGCAGTGAGTTGGCCGGGGTTGTCGACGCGGATCACGCCGATGCTGGCCGCGTGGGCGGCCGGCTTCAGGACGACCGGGTAGCCGATCCGTTCGGCCGCGGCCCGTGCCTCATCCAGGGTGCGGACGCTCACCGATGCGGCTGACGGGACATCGTGGCGAGCGAACAGGCTCCTCGCGGTTGCCTTGTTGCGGCATGCCTGCATCGCCTCCGGGGCGGTGGTCGGCAGGCCGAGCTGGCGGGCGAGGCGGGCGAGGCGGGCGACGGGGACGAGATACCACTCGGTCCACGTGAACACCCCGGCGAGATCGTGGTGTTGGGCCAGGTATCGGCCTGCGGCGGACAGTGCCGCCTGATCGGTCGGGTCGGGCAGGACCATGCAGTCCCGGATGTACGGGACCTCCCACGACGGCTCCTCGTCGGTGATGAGGACGACGTCGTAGTCGGCAGCAACGCTTTCGAGGCAGTAGCCCCGGTAGCCTTCGGCTTCCATGTCTGCGGAAGCGACGAGCAGAACAACGGGACGGTCGGACAAGAACAGGCTCCTTGAGAGTTCAGGGGGTGGAAGATGTCTGCCTGCTGCCGTTCACGGGCTGCGCCGGCGGTGGACCTCGGTAGCGGAGGCCCACTCGGGGTGCCCTCTCTGTCAGCCTTGAGTGAGACACCCGGCTCTGCCGGGTTAGCCTGAGAGGGCACCGACAGGAGAACCACCTCCCTCATGACCAGCAAGAACCCCGCGTCCGATCCCGCTCCCCGGCCGAAGCGCCGCTCCTTCAGTCCGGAGTACAAGCTGCGGATCGTCGCCGAGTACGACGCGGCCCCGAAGAACGAGAAGGGTGCGATCCTGCGCCGCGAGCGTCTCTACCACTCGCACGTCAAGGAATGGCGGGCCGCGCGGGACGCCGGCGCCCTGGAGAAGCTGGTCGACCGCCGGACCAGTCCCGCGAGGCCGAAGAAGTCGGCCGCCGAGGCGGAGAACGAGAGACTGCGGCGCCAGGTGGAGCGGCTCGAGAAGGAGCTGGCCCAGAACAAGGCCGCTCTGGAGGTCATGGGAAAAGCTTCTGCGCTCTTGGAAATGATCTCCAGGAGCGCGGACTGAAGTCTGCCGCCGCCCCGGTCGTGGACGACGCCTTCCACGGCGTCGAGACCGAGCTCGGTGTCGTTGCCGCGTGCCGGCTGACCGGCCGTTCCCGTGCCACCCACTACCGTCGGCTACGGCCACCGGCCCGGCCCGGGCCCCGCGCGGTCGGCGTCCAACCGTCCGCCCTGAGCGCCGAAGAGCGCCTGACGGTGCTGGAGTTGATGAACAGCGCCGAGTACGCGGAACTGCCGCCCGCGCAGATCTGGGCCCGTGAGCTGGACGCCGGGCGCTACCACTGTTCGGTCTCCACGATGTACCGGATCCTTCGGGAACAGGGCCAGAGCGGTGAGCGCCGCCGCCAGGCGACCCACCCGGCGCGGGTGGTGCCGGAACTGGTCGCCACCGGCCCGTCTCAGGTCTTCTCCTGGGACATCACCAAGGTGGCCGGGCCCGCCAAGGGCGTCTGGTACCACGCCTACGTCATCATCGACATCTTCAGCCGGTACATCGTCGGCCACACCGTCGAGCGCGCCGAGTCCGCCCTACGGGCCGAGGAACTGATCCGCGAGACCATCGCCCGCAACGGCATCGTGCCCGGGACCGTGCACGCCGACCGCGGCACGTCCATGACTTCCAAGAAGGTGTCCCAGCTGCTGATCGACCTGGGCGTCACCCGGTCGCACTCGCGGCCGAAGGTCTCCAACGACAACCCCTACAGCGAGGCTCAGTTCAAGACCACGAAATACATGGCGGACTTCCCGGAAAGGTTCGATTCGCTGGCCCATGCCCGTGAGTGGTTCGACGCGTTCATCGCGTACTACAACCACGAGCACCGCCACTCCGGTATCGCCTGGCACACCCCGGCCAGCGTCCATTTCGGCACCGCCGAAGAGGTCCGCGACCAGCGGGCCGCCACCCTCGCCCAGGCCTACACACACCACCCCGAACGCTTCGGACGCCGCCCCCGGCCACCCGAGATACCCCGGACAGCCTGGATCAACGATCCCGCCAAGCGCCGCGAATCAGCACCACAAACCTCATAGCATCACAACTGTCTCACTGGACTTGAAATCTTCCGGTGAGCGGCGAGCAGCCTGCGGGTGATGGCCGGCCCCCAGAGGAAGGCGAAGGCCGGGCAGTCCGTCCTGGCTGATGGTGGGCATGAGGGGCAGGGACCCTGTCGTGCAGAGGGTCAGGGCACCGGCGTCGGTGGGGCTGGCAGGGTGCGCAGCCGGGTGAAAGCGGTTGCCAGACCGGCTGCTTGGAGCAGCGCGGCGGCGGTGACGGCGTGCCCGAGCTGGGAGGGTGGGAGGGCGGCGACGAGCAGTCCGGCGGCGGGGAACGGCAGCAGGAGCAGCAGGATCGTCAGGCTGAGGGTGCTGCCGAAGACGTCGGCTGGGATCAGGTGGGAGCGCAGGGTGCGCAGGACGACGGTGAGGCCGCCTTCGCCGGCCATCAGGACGGCGATCAACAGCAGGTAGCTGTGGTAGGCATCGGCCTGGGAGACGGCGAGGGTCGCTCCGGCAGCGAGAACGGAGGCTGCGGCGCCGACCGGCCACAGTCCCCAGCGGTCGATCGCCCGGCGGGCGGCGGTGAGGGCGAGCAGGGAGGCGACAGCTGCGGCGGACCAGATGAGTCCGGCGTCCGCGCTGGAGCGCCGTAGTTCGGTGATCACGATCACCGGCATGGCCGCCTGTAGGACGGCGATGGCCGTGTTGGAGACCATAAGGCCGCCGACCAGCCAGGCCAGGACGGGCAGCGAGCGCAGTGTCGCCCATCCCATCCGTAGTCCTCCCTTGGCCAATGCCGCGCTCGGCGGCGTGTTCCGTTCCCCGGATCCGAGGGCGGCGGCGAGCAAGGAGAAGGCCGCGAGTGTGCCGAGCATGGCGGTCGGCCCGCCGTGCTCCAGCAGCAGGCCGGCAACCAGCGGTCCAGCGAGCATGGCGGTCTGGTCGATGCCCAGCAGCACGGACTGCACCCGGTGGGCCTGAGCGCCCGCGCTCCGGCTCGCTGCGCCGCCGACGGTCTCGGCGGCCACGTAGCTGAATTCGGTGAGGATGCCGGTGGACGCGGCCAGCAGCATGACCGTGGCGGTCACCGCCGGCGACCCGGCGTCGAGCGCGGTCAGGACGCCGGCGGCGGCAAGCACGGCCAGGGCCCGAGCGAGGCAGGCTGCCCGGAAGACACGGGCCGTGCCGTGACGGTCGACAACGGTGCCCACCACGGTGAAGGCCGCGATGCGCGGAATCCATTCCAGTGCGAAGGCCAGGCCGGTCAGCGCAGTCGACCCGGTAGCGGCGAGGACGAGGAGGGGGATGCCGTAGGTGGCCATCGCGAAGGCGGCACCGTCGGCGCTGCGCGGCAGGTAGATCCCGCGCAGGAGGCCAGGGGTAGACGTCACGCGACGACGCCATAGGCGCTGCGGTTTCGCTGATGGGCGTGGGCCCACTCGGCCATCAGCCGGTGGATGCGGCCGAGTTCGGCAACGTGCTCGCCGTCGGGATCCTGCGTGCCGGCTGTCGGCGTTCCCAGGAGGGCGAAGGTGTGCTGAATCCGTCCGGCGAAGTCACACAACGGAGCGGGGTAGTTGTGCCGCCGGGCCCACCGCGCGGTCGCGTCGTAGACGTCGGCGAGGTCCCGGCCGGCTGCCGAGAGGCCCACGCTGCCGGGGGCGCGGGTGAGGAGTCCGAGGGCATCTGCCTGCTCGATGGCCTGGCGAATCTGACGGGTGGAGAGGTCCGCGAGGGTGCGTGCCAGGCCGCGCACAGGTATCGCTCCGTGGTCGTCGATCTCGCTGACCAGGCGAATCAGGCTTGCGGAGGACAGCACCGTGCACATGTCGCGGAGCTGCTGGTGGGAGAGAGCGGGAATCATCGGCGGGCTCCCCCGGGCAACAGGACGGCCTTCACTCGGGCGGGGGCGGCATGGGAGAACAACTCGCTGGGTTGCCAGCCGGGGCGGCGTGCGGGCTGCGTCGGTACGGCGGGGGCAGGGATCCCGGGCTGGTGGCTGGTCCAGGCGGCAGCAGGACTCGCAGGTCCGGGGGCGGGTCGCCCCCAGAGCGGATGCAAGGCGGCGTGGTCGAGTGGTCGTCCGGCGGACCACGTGGACAGGGCTCCGAAAACAGGGCCCAGAGCGTCACCGGCCCGCGAGAGGCGGTAGGGCTGCCCGTTGCCCGCGGTCATCACCAGGCCGTCATCGATGAGTTGACGCAGCGGCGGGTAGATGTTGGTCCAGTAGCCGTCGGGGATGACGATGCGGGCCAGGGCCCGAGCAGACACCTCCTGCCGTGACTTGAGCACCCACAGGATCGCGGCAGCCTGTCGGCGGGCGAGGAGGGTGAGACTGTCCTCGACCTGTTCGATCGCGGACAGCGGCTGCCCCGGCTTCTCCAGATGTTCCTCGGCCCAGGCAGCCATCACCGGAAGCACCGGTAGGAGTTGTCGGCCCCGGATGGTGAGGCCGTAGGTGACGTGACGCGCGGAGTGTTCGGTGCGCTCGGCGAGGCCGGCATCGCACAGCGAGCGGATCTTGGGATGCAGCTGGCCGCTCTGGAGATACGGCAGCTTGGCCGCGATCTCCGTGTAGCGCTGGGGCGGTTGGTTCAGGGCCAGGAGGATCCGCACGTTCCAGCGCGGGGTGATCATCTGGAGGGCTTCGGTGACCCGGGCGACGTCGGCGTCGTCGGCGGGCGGCAGACCGGTGATGGCCAAGGGGGTGAACTCCTGGGGTGCGGAAGGCCGGGCGCTGGCGGGTCAGCGGCTCGGGGCGGGGCTCGCGGCCGGTACGGGCGGAGCGGCAACGGGTGCTGCCGCCAAGGTGGTGGGCGACTCCGGTGCCGGCGCGCGACCGAGGCTGCGCAGAACCGCGTCGGCGGTTGCGGCTTGCGTGTCGCGGACGGCCACGGCTTCGGCGAGGCGGCGGGCGCAGTCGAGGATGTGGGAGACCTCGTGGGCGCCGATCTGCCGCTCGGGTTGGGTCAGGTGCTGCAGCCGCTCTCGGTGCGCGGCGATGCTCTGTTCGGCGAACGCCAGGGTGTGGTGGCTGGCGAGGAGAGCGGCCAGCATGCCGGGGGCCTGGTCCTGGGCGTGTGCTTCGAGGCCGGGCAGTTCGGCGCCGTACAGGCCCTCGATCCGTGCGGCGATCTCAGCGGCGGTGGGAGGGGGCAATCGGTAGAGGCTCTCATCGTCGGCGGCTGCGGGCCGCCCCGACATGCGCGGGTGCCGGGGCGGCGGAGGCCGGGGGCAGGGTGGTGGTGACCGTCTGCTGGGCGAATCGGGCGGGGCGGGCCTGCGCGTGGAGCGGGGGCATGGTGTGCAGCAGGTCGTCCAGCGCGGCGCGGTAGCCGTCCCGGGCGGACAGCGCTGCCTCCAGCCACTGCGTGTCCATCCGCAGCTCGGCCGCGGACAGCTCGTCCATGTCGCGCTCGGGCGCCATCGCCTCGTGCACGCGGTCGCGGATCCGGGCGACCTGTTCCTCGGCCAGGGCGAGGAAGCTGCGCAGTTCCAGGGCCCGGGTGACGGCCGCGGAGGCGTCCGGGGCGGCGGCCTGCGCGTACAGGTCGGTGACCGGGACGCCGAAGACCTCGTGGAGTCGGGTGTCCTGGGTGCAGGGCTTGTCTCGGACGCTCATCGCAGGGCTCCTTGGCCGGTGGCCGTCGCCGTCGCGGGCCGGGCCGGTGCGCTGGTGGGCACGGCCGGGCCCGGTCGCCGACTGCGGTCGAGGCGGGCCAGCCGGTCTGCGGCGGGGCCCCGTTTGCCCGGTGCGTCAGGGTCGAGCAGCCACCGCACGACCATGGCACGCCCGTCGCGGGTGGAGACGGCGGCGTTGACGCGGTGGGCGAGGTCCATGGTGGGGTCATCGACCTCGTTGGGCTGCTTTTCCAGAGCGCGTAGGAGGTCGTCCTCCGCGCGCTCCAGTACGGTCTGGGATTCGGTGAGCAGGCCGTGCCAGCGCACGATGTCGGTGGCCTGTCGGTTAGCGTCCGGGGCGGCTGTGACGGCGGCCTTCAGCGTTCCGATGTACATGCCGAAGCGTTGCTCGATCTGCTCGGTGAGCACGCCCACGACATCGTCTGCATCGTCGGACACAGGGCTTTCCTTCCTGGGAGGCACACGGGATACAGGCAGGCGGAGTTCGAACCCCTGTCAGCCAAGGCACATGCGGACGTCGCGGTAGACGTAGGGGCCGGAGCCCCAGCCCCTCGAGCCGGTGGTCGTGTCCGTGATGTGGTGCCGGTTCCCGCTGGTCTTGTGGACGGTGAAGCGGTGGTCGCGGTGGAGAATGCCGAGCCGGGTGGACTTGACCGATGCCTTGGAGCGGATGTCGACGGCCTGTGTGCCGATGTCCCAGGGGTCGGGCCGGTCGCATGCCCGGGTGGTCGGCATCGTGCTCGGCGCGGATGCCGGAGCTGCCGTGGCCGCCGTCGCGGACACGAGCGGCAGGGCGAGCGCGCCGAGCACTGCGGCGGACAGCGCTATTCGGGATGAGCGCATGCGGAAGTAACCTTCGTACGGGAAAAGGGGAATGCAGAGAGGCGGACCGGGCGTTCGCCCTGTCGGCCGCTACTAGAGTCCATGGATTCGCCGGTTTGGCTAACCGGCGATCGTCGTCTATATTTCCGGCCGCTTCACAAGCTTGAGTTCAGCCTCGATCCACCGCGTGATCTTTGATCGCGCGGTGTGATTGGTTTCGGGGTGGATTTTCGGTTCCGGGCAGGGCGGGTTTCCGGATGGCCGTTCCGGTGGCGGGTTCTCCAAGGTCTTCCAGATCGTGGACGGGCGGGGGTCCGGTTGGTCAGGTCTGCATCCGCTGCCCGGTGGCGGTCCACAGGTCGGTGAAGTCGTCTTCCCACCGCCAGCGTTGGGGCAGATGCAGCACTACTCGTCGTCCCGGGCGGGCGATGCGGGCCGGAACGGCGATGAGATGACGGCGGATCGTGCCGGTCCGTGCCCGTGCATGGAAGGCGGAAGCGAGGTGTCCGGCCGCGCGGGTGAGGTTGTAGGCGGTGGCGGCCAGGGTGAGCCAGGCCGCGTTCGCGGTGAACTTCCCCGAGGGCAGGTGGGCCAGGGCGGAGTCCTCCAGATCGGCGAAGACCTGTTCCACCGCGGCGTGAGCACGATGCATGGGCTCGGCGTCGGTGAGGACGAAGGTGCTGTCGGTGAAGACCACATGATGGCGCCAGACCGCGAACAGCTCACTTTGTCCGTCGGGCACCGTCTTCGGGTTCAGCCGCTTCACACGGCGGACGATCAGCCGGGCGGTGGTGTGGAACTGCTTCTTCTTGCTGGTGAACGCGGTGAACGGGATCTCGGCGATCTCGGCGTCGGAGATCCAGCGTTCCTCCTCGGCGTCCCAGATCGCGTCGGTGTACCGGATCGGTGTCCAGGTGTCAGGGGGCATCGTCTCGATCGCCGTGCGGATCGTCTTGGTGACCGCGACGGCCAGCGAGAAGCGGGCGCCGGCCCGACGGCAGGCGGCGACGACCTTGTGGGAGAAGAACGCCGAGTCGGCGCGCACGATGATCTGCGCGGTGATCCCCATGGCCCGCACCGTGGTCAGCGCCTCGCGCAGCAGACTCGCCGCCCCCTTGCCGGAGCCGGCCGAGCCCCTGCGCAGCCTGGTGGCGACGATGACCGGCGCGCAGGTGGACGTCTTGACCGTGACGATCTGGAAGTGCAGCCCCCGGACCTTGGTGTAGCCGAACGAGGCGCCCTGCTTGGCCGGGCCGTAGACCTGCTTGACCTTGGAGTCGATGTCGACGAACACCACCTCGTCCGTCGTGGGCACCAGTCCGGTGTGGGCGGCCAGGTTGCAGGTGAACGCGCGTGTCGCGGACTGGAGTTGCCGGACGTGTCCCCAGGTGAAGGCGCGCAGGAAGGTGCCCAGCGTGGACGGTGCCCGCACCCCTGCGAAGAGCTTCCGCAGCCCTCCGTGCCGCAGGACATCCAGGTCGTCGATGGAGTCGGCGCCGGCGGCCATGCCGCCCACGATGCTCATCGCCTTCGCGTCGGGGGCCGTGCCAGGGCTCCGGCAAAGTCGTTTGGTAGCCCTGTGACGTGTGGTTTTGCGGGTGGGTGAGGTGCGCGGGCGTGTTCCGGTCCGGTTGGATGGAGGTTCCTACGCCTTCCGTCCGACCAGGGAACAACGCCCGCGCCATGCCATCGTCTCGCATCTGCGTGCCTGTTCGCACGCCCGTCCCGGAGCGCGAGCTCCTCGTCGACCTGCTCGGCCGGATGCCCGATCCGCGCCGCCGGCGCGGGGTCCGTCACCCGGTGAGTGCTCTGATCGCGGTCGCGGTGTGCGCGGTGATGGCCGGAGCGCGGGGTTTCACGGCGATCGGGGAGTGGGCCCGGGACGCCGGAGCGGTAGCCGTGAAACAGCTGGGCCTGGTGCGAGGCTCGGTGGACGAGTCGACGCTGCGGCGCCTGTTCGCGAGGCTGGACGCGGACCGCCTCGACGCGCTCCTGGGGACATGGGCGGCGACGAGGGCCTCGCTGGTCGCGGGCCGGCGGGTCATCGCGATCGACGGCAAGACCGTCCGGGGCGCACGCGGCGGTGACGCCCCGGCCCCACATCTGGTCGCCGCGCTCGCGCACGGTTCGGGAGCGGTACTGGGCCAAGTCGCCGTGCGCGAGAAGAGCAACGAGATCCCCGCGGCCAGAGAACTGCTGGATGCCCTCGACCTGGACGGGGCGGTGGTCACGATGGACGCGCTGCACACCCAGCACGCCACCGCGGCACTCGTGACCGAGGCCGGCGCCGACTACGTCCTGACCGTGAAGGCCAATCAGAAGTCGTTGTACGCACGGCTCAAGGCTCTGCCCTGGGCCCGGATACCTGCTGTCACCAGAACGGACCGCGGACACGGGCGCCGCGCCACCCGAACGATCAAGGCCGTCGCCGTCCCCGCCTGGATCGACTTCACCGGGGCCGCGCAGGTCGCCCAGCTGCGGCGCACCGTCACCAGGAAGGGCACACGGACGGTCGAGATCGTCTACCTGATCACCAGCGCGGACGCCCGCACCGCGCCCCCGGAGCTGCTGGCCACATGGGTGCAGTCGCACTGGGAGATCGAGAACCGCCTGCACTGGGTCCGCGACGTCACCTTCGACGAGGACCGCTCCCAGGTCCGCACCGGCAACGCACCCCGCGTCATGGCAGGCATCCGCAACACCGCGATCACCCTCCTCCGCCTCCACGGCCACCAGAACATCGCCGCCGCCCTACGACACCACGCCCGCGACACCGACCGCCCCGTCAGCCTTCTCCTGACCGCATGACCGACGACTTTGCCGGAGCCCTGGGGGCCGTGCCGGCGCCGTTGGCCGCGCCGGCCAGTTTGACCTTCTCGGCCACCAGAGCCGGCAGGCTGCACCGCTCGGCCAGCCGGATCACCGGGACCAGCCCGGCATGCGCGATGAGATTCGGCTCGTCGAACGCGGCAAACACCCGCGCCGGGCTGTGGGACGATTTCACTTGAGAGGTGCCTTGCAGGTCGGGACCGGTGGAAGCGTAGGAACTCCCATCATCCCAGGTCAGCGGGCACCTCTTCTGATTTCTCCGTCCACGGCCCGTCCGCTACGCGGTGGATCCAGGTTGAGTGTGGGGTAGACCGGCAAACAATCGTGGCCTTCGAACCCATCGGACTGCGTGGCGAGCCACCGGATGCAACAGAACCCCTACCTCCACCGCCCCCGAAGAAGCCGACACGAGCCGAACTCGAACGACGTCTTAAGACGCTGGAGAAGGAGAACGAACGCTTGCGCGCAAAGCTCAGTGGCTGAAGGCCCCGACCGAAGCCACCGGGCTGACTCGCCAGCAGCTCACGGAGGCCGAACTGACGGCAACGGCGAAATTCGCCGCCCGCACGGACATCCAGTTCGCCCGCACAATGGCAGCTCATCGCTCCCTTCGGCGAAGAGCCGGCCACGCACCGGTCGGCATTACGCCGCCATCGCCGCGTACACACGGCCCGCGTCAGCCCCAGCTCGTTCGAGTGAATTGTTCCGAACCGCCCGTCGCTGACAAACGGAACTGACAACATGCCGCCGTCGTACGTCAACCTCAAGTCGAAGGAAGGCCATTGGAGCGGCAGGTCAATGAGCGGCAACTGTCAGTGCTGCAGTGGGTGGGAGCCGGGTGCTCTGCAGGCGTCTGGGAGACCAACTCCTACAAGACCACGTGTCAGGCACTGCAGAACCGGGGCCTGGTCACTGTCTCCCGGAAGGGCGGGCAGTGGAGCGTCTCCCTGACGAGTGCAGGCCAGCACTACCTGGCGCACGGCACCTACCCTCCCCACGGGTCACGCCCGCGCAAGACCCAGGCCGCCGCTCCACGACCCCAGTCCACCCGAGCGGGGGAAACTCCGGCCGCCGGGCGGAAGCCAAGCCCTCCATCACAGCCACGTGTGACGTTCACGGAGCAACTGCTGCAAGAGCTCGCGGACGCCGGCGGCCGGATCGTCAAGAACGGCAGCGGTCCGGACTTAGAGAAGTGGCCGTCCCGCGTCGCCGCGGCACGTAGGTCCGGAAGGGTCCCGGAGACGAAGGAGCTGTACGGGGGTTGGTGCCGTGGCGGGTACGAGATCAAGCTCGTCGACATCCCCGCCTGGCGCCTTGCCGTCCTCGAACCCGTCCCCGTGCCCTCGCGGCTCGCACGGCCGCACACCGTGGTCCAGGCCATGCAGAACGAACCCCAGCCACTGGGCCTGACCAAACCCGTCCAAGGCCGCGCCCTCCGGCTCATCCAGGCACTGATCACCGCCGCCGAGGCCGAAGGACACTCCAGTTCGGTAGGACAGACCGGCTTCGCGCCGCCATCTCATCGCCGTCGCAGGGCATCTCCCCACTTCACCATCACCGCACAGGGCCAGACCGTGGGGTTCCTTGTCCTCCAGGAGCAAGACCGGACCGAGCACGTCGCCACCGAGAAGGAACTCGCCGCGGCCAAGAAGGACTCCTGGGTCAGGATCCCCCGCTTCGACTACACCCCGTCCGAACGCCTCCGCTTCGTCCTCAGCGGCGGCCAGCCGCACCGGGCGAGCGAATGGGCCGACACCCCCGGCCGCCCCCTCGAAGACCAGCTCGCCGAGATCTCACAGGAGATCACACTTCGCGGCGAAGCCGCAGAACGCAGACGCCTCGACGAGATCGAAGCGGCACGCCAGAAGCGCATCCGCTGGGAAGCCGCCATGGAAGAAGCCCACATCCGGTACGCCGAGGCGTATCGCGTCAGGCACTTCGAAGCGCAGGAAGCGGCTTGGCGCCACGTCACTCGACTGACGGAGTACGTGAGCGCCATACGCACGCGCGTCGAGGCCATGCCGCCAGGGCAGGCCAGAACCGACGCCGAAGCATGGATCAGCTGGGCAGTGGCCACCGTCGAGCGCCTCGACCCGCTGAACTCACCACCCCGGTTGCCCGACGTCCCCGAACCGCGAGCCGACGACCTAAAGCCCTTCCTCGGGCACTGGAGCCCTTACGGACCGACCTATTGAGCACCCACTCCGCCAACGTCCGGCCCGCCGAAGTACGGCAGGCAGAAACCCGGCCGATTTCCTTCAAGTTCCCGCAAAGACAGCCCGCGGGAACACGCCCTCCACCCGGCACGACCTGCAGGATCAACCAGGTGACACCCCATCAGAACGAGCGTCATTTCAGCGTCAAGACATCACCCGTAACGCCCACACCGCGCATAATGCGCACTCAAGAAACCGCAGGCCAGGAGCTCTTCGCGGCCGGTTCGAGGATGGCGACACACTCCACATGGTGCGTCATCGGAAAGATGTCGGCCTGAGCGAGTCTCGGAAAAGGCCAGGTCAAAGCCTCTTTCTCGGCTCGCTGTCCTGCGTACGGACGCCCAGAGCGTCAAACGAGCGTCATGACGACCTAGCCATCTCTCCTGGGGGCGGAACTGGCTGGCACGACCAGCTCCCCCTGCGTGAGCCCGACTGCGTTCACTCGTCGGTCGCACCGTGCGCACTGTCTGGGAGGACACCTTCCCCGAGCTCGCCTCCCGCACCCGGGCAGCCACGTGACGGACATGCCGGGGCTCCACACGTGGCTGCTGGCGGATGTGACTGCGCTCGGCTCCCCGTACACCCCTGGTCCTCACTGGCGGATACACCGTGCGGGCGCACCACCTTGTAAACCGCCCCCGCCAGGACCTCGATGTCGCCACCGACAACCCGGCGCCCACGGCCGACATCGCAGCCCCCTCCGCAGGGGTCTGGAAGCCGGGACTGGAAGGTGCAGGCGCTCGAGACCGCCCCGCTGGCCGCCCGTTTAACCGTAACCGGCCCAGCCACCGGGCAGGACGTGAGGTCGGCATTCTCAAGGAGATCTTCTGGCGGCCGTCCCCCAGAACCCGTACAGGCTTGTCCTCGCGGAGGAAGACGTGATCGGGACGAAGATCCGCGCTCTCGCCGACTGCGGAGTGCCGCGTGATCTGATCGACGTGTTCGCTGCGTGCCGCCTCTTGACCACGGCCGAACTCGAGGAGTTCGGCCGTCGCCACGCCCGCGGCCGCTTCACCCCAAGCCAAACAAAGGTTGATCATTCAGCAGGCCCCGCTGCCGTGTGGACCTCGAAACGTTCAGGTACCCAGCCTCCGGGTTCACTCTTCCCGAAGGACGTGCACAGGTCATCGTCAGTGGTCCCTCTTATCCTGAGTTGACTCGGACCACGCGCGAACGACGGAGGATCACTGCATGGGGTGGGACAACAAAGCGCGCCGTCGGCCGCCCAGATTCAGCAGGGCTGCGGAGCACACATGTGTGCGTTTCTCGGAGCACTGATCGGATGCCGAAGCGCAGTGTCCAGCAGCGGGCTGGGTACCGGGGTGAGGCATTCGTCGACAAGGCCGTCTCCGATGCCGGCCATGTGTGGAACGACACCAAACGTGACTTCGCCGTCGACGGGCAGATCGAGTTCGTGGATGTCGACCGGGAAGTCACCGGTGTCGCCGTCCTGGCTCAAGTGAAAGGCACGGAAGTCGGATTTCGGGGCGAGACGGCGACGGGATTCAAGTTCACGTGCAAGGCCGACCACATCGCCTACTGGCTTCGGCTAGGGCGACCAGTCGTGCTCATCTGCGTCGACCTGCGTATCCAACAAGCATGGTGGAAGCGCGTCGACACCTGGTTCGCCGACCCTGAACGTAAGGCCCGGCGGGTCGTTCAGTTCGACAAGGCCGCAGACCGCTTCGACCTCGATGCCTTCAGCCGGCTGTCGGCCCTGGGCGTACCCGTGGGGGAGCCGTTGCCGCGGCTCGAAGGAAGCGAACAGCTGGTCTCGAACCTCCTCAAGGTTGAGGGCTTCGCCCCACTCATCTACGAGGCGTCCACGCCCTGTCGTGGCCGCGGCGATGCCTGGGAGCGGATGCGGTCGAACGGCAACCAGTTCGAGAGTGGCTTCGTCCTGGCTGCCGGACGAATCTTCTCGCTGTGCCGACTGGACGAGGGCCCGCTGGCCGTGCTCTGCGACGGGCCGGTCACCTCCGTCCCCAGTGAGGAATGGGCGACCACCGAGGACCCCGACCTGCAGCGGCGCTTCGTGTCCCTGTTGAACTTCACGCTGCGCTCCGCCCACCATCCCGAGTTGGTCTGGCATCCCACCAAGAAGGTCGTCTATATGCAGGCCCCGCCGGACCGGTCCCGCCGGAAGATCAAAGGCCGCTACCGAGGCAGCCGCGGACGCACCTTCTTCACCCCGTATTTCGGCAAGGACGACCAGACCAAGATCAGCTTCTGCCGTCACTACGCTGCCAGCCTGTACTTCCGCCGCTGGAGTGAGCAGTGGTTCTTGGAGATCAACCCCACCTACCACTTCACCATCGACGGCCACCGCGACTCCCTGTTCGACGCCGAGTACGTCCAGAAGATCAAGCGGCTGGAACGCAACAATGCCGTCTACCAGCTCGTACGCGCCTGGGCCGACTATCTGCAAGGCGATGACACCCTGTTCAGGAGCCGGGATGAGCGCATCCGATTCGGCCAGCTCCTGCAGCTCGACTGCGATGCCGCCATCGACGAAAGCGTCTGGATTCCGCAAGAACCAGCGCCGAAGCCGAGCGTGAACGGGCTGGCCGAGGGACTGTGGGAGCTGCCGCAATGAAAGCACCAGTGCTTCATGAGCCGGAACTGGAGTTCCGGGCCGGAAACCGTCACATCGATCCCCGCTACGGCGTCAGCGTGTTCGGCCCGGCCGACGCCGACTCCCCTACCGGACCCCGTCAGATCCCCATCGCCTTGGTCGGCCCCGCCCATGCGGTCGACGGCATCCGGAGTTGGCTGCAGCGCTGCCAGGACCCAATCGAAGCGAAGGAGACGAAGCCCGGGCAGGAGAATCTTCACCAGCCGTTCCCCGGTTTCAGCGGCGACTCCCCGTTCGGTGCCCAGCTCGTCTTCGACGACGCCCTCGTCCGCGAGATCCCCGAACGCCAGCTGCGCCGCCTTGCCCGCGTCGACATTGCCTCCGCCACCGCCGATGCGGTCGAGCTCTACGCCGACGCCGCCCGGTCGCTGGCCGAGACCGGGCGCTGCCGGGTCATCATCTGCGCTCGCCCTGAAGAACTGCGGGACAGAGAAGACCATCTTCCTTCGGAGGAGGTCGTGACCGACCGCCAGGAGGAACAGGGCGAGCAAGGGGCCGGAGGTGATTTCCACGACCTGCTCAAGGCCGCCGCACTAACGCTGCCGGCCCCCTTGCAACTGATGCGCAAGGAGACCTGGACCGGGATCCCGGCCAAGACCAACGGTCAAACCATCCGCCCGCTGCAGGACGAGGCAACACGGGCCTGGAACCTGCACACCGCCCTGTACTACAAGGCCGGTGGGACCCCCTGGCGCATGCAGCGCCACAGCTCCGACCTGGCCACCTGCTACGTCGGGGTCAGCTTCTACCGCAGCGCGAGTGGAAACGAGCTGCACACGGCCGTCGCCCAGGTGTTCAACGAACGCGGCGACGGCGTCGTCGTCCGCGGCGGAACCGCGCAGATCTCCAAGACCGACCGCCAGCCCCACCTGACGCTCTCGGACGCCCAGCAGTTGCTGCTGGACGCCCTAGCCGAGTACCGCACCACCCACGGCCACCAGCCCGCACGCATCGTCGTTCACAAGACCTCGAACTTCACCGCCAGTGAGGTCGACGGATTCCACGAAGCCGCCGACCTGCGTGAGATCGACCATGTCGACCTGCTGTGGATTCAGCGGCGCGGCGCCCCACACCTGTACCGCACCGGCCAACTCCCCCCGTTGCGCGGCACCAGCGTCCAACTGGACGCTCGTTCCCTGCTCCTGTACACCCGCGGCTCAGTGCCGTACTTCCGGACCTACCCCGGCCTGTACGTCCCCCAGCCACTGCTGATCCGGCCCGCAACACACGGCACGGATCTGCTGACCGCCGGCATGGACATCCTCGCCCTGACTAAGATGAACTGGAACAACGCCCAACTCGACGAACGTGACCCCCTCACCTTGCGCACCGCTTACCGAGTCGGTTCGATCCTCAAGCACGTCCCGCCCAATGCCCGCATCGCCACCCGTTACGCCTACTACATGTAGGCAAGGGCGCCCTCAACAGCCCGAGCATCCTCAACAGCGCTTTCGCGGCGCGGCACGCCAGGGCGGGCTTCAGTAGGTGAGGGGGGTCGGAACCGGTCCGGCTTCCACGCTCAACGCGCCCTCCGGGGCGGCGTAAAGACGTAGAGGTCGAGGATGTCGGGGCAGGGGGCGCTACCCGGGGCCGACATCCTGGACCCAGGCAGCGATGTCCTCGGTGGCGTCGAGGTCGTTGCCGAGGCCGAGCCAGACGGGGCGGGCGCCGGCGGCGTGTGCGGCGGCGGAGGCTGGACGACGATCACGTTGGCTTATTCGCACACGTCGAGGCAGTCCGAGACGCGAACGGGGGCGTTCTCGGCCAGGCACGCGATCTGCCAGTCGTGATCGACTTCGGGCACCTTGGAGGTTCCGCAGCAGCAGTCCCGGCAGACGACGATGCGGAAGGGTGCCGGTGCCGCCGGGGCGTGCGCGGAACGTCGTTCTTCAGGTTGCCGTCGGAGCATCGCTCGTCGTGTTCCTCTTGCGGAGTGATCCCTCGCGGGCTGCGGGACGCAGGAAGCGGATCGCGGGGTGGCCGGGGTCGTGGGTGACCTCAGCACGAACCCCGTAGACCTGCTCGATGAGGTCGGGCGTTAGGACCTCGGCCGGGGTGCCTTCCACGACAGCCTGGCCGTCGCGCAGGACGAGCAGGTGGTCGCAGTACGTCACGGCGAGGTTGAGGTCGTGCAGGGCGATCATGGTGGTGACCGGCAGGCTCGCAACGAGGTCCAGCAAGTCAAGCTGGTGCTGGATGTCGAGGTGGTTGGTGGGTTCGTCGAGGAGGAGCTATCGGGGTTGCTGGGCGAGGGCGCGGGCTATCTGGGTGCACTGGCGTTCGCTGCCGGACAGGGTGTGCAATAACTGGTCTACCCGGTCGGTCAGGCCGGTGCGCGCGAGGGCCTCAGTGACGGCTTCCGCGTCGCCAGCCGTAGCGGGCGTCCAGGTGCGCCGGTGCGGAATGCGTCCGAGGGCGACGACGTCCCGGTCGGTCAGTTCGGTCTGGGTGTCGGCGTGTTGTTCGACGGTGCGATACGGCGGGCGGTGACCCGGCGTCCGACCTCGGCGAGCGGACGTCTGTCCAGGGTCACGACTCCGGCGGTGGGAGCGAGGACCCCGGCCAGCAGACCCAACAGGGTCGACTTTCCCGAGCCGTTGGGGCCGAGAAGACCGACGGTCTCACCGGGGCGCAGAGTGAGGGTGACGTTGTCGACGACGACCTCGCCTCCCAAGTGCCGTACGACGCCGTCCGCGTGCAGGCTGGTCTTGCCCTTCTTCATCCTCGGTAGAGCACAGCCCAGGACTCCGGTACGCCGATGAGGGACGTCACCACGCCCACCGGGACCTCCTGGGGATCGAGGACCGTGCGGGTGCGGGTGTCCACCCGCACCCGGAAGATGACTCCGGTCAGTGCCGTGACCGGGAGCAGGCGGGCATGGCCGGAGCCGGTGAGGGCGCTCGTGGCGTGCGGGAGGATCAGACAGACGAAGCCGATCACGCCGGCGCAGCTGACCAGGGCGGCGGTGAGCAGCGCGGTCGCCGAGAGCAGGACCAGGCGCGTGCGCGCGACCCGTACCCCAAGCCCGGCTGCAGCCTCGTCGCCAAAGGCGAAGGCGTCCAGGGTACGGGCGTACTCAAGGCAGACGGCCAGGACATCGCAGCTCCCACACAGCCGACGGTGCCAACCGTCGTGAGACCGGCGCTGGTGGATTGTCGGGTCTTCGAACTTGATGGGGGCGCGGCGGTGACGGGCAGGCCTGCCGGTCACGCTGCGTGAGGCAGTGGGGGTGCGGGCGTCCCGGACGCAAGTCGCCCGCGGGCCTTCGTGATCATGGTTGTTCTCTACGCAACCGATCATGAAACCCCACGGGCTTGGACATCGACGATACCGGGATCAACGAGGCGGCGACGCGACTTCTGGGGCTGGAGGGGGTGAGTGTGACGGAGGTCAAGGACGACGGATCGGGCGGTTCGACGGTGTACGTCGTCACGAGCGAGGACTCTGCCCGGGCCTGCCCCTCGTGCGGGGTCTTCGCCACCCGGCTGAAGGACTACCGCACCACCCGGCCCCGGCACCTCCCCTGCGGTGGACGCCCGGTGAGCATCCGGTGGCGCAAGGCGCGCTGGCACTGCACCGAACCCGCCTGCAAACGCGGCTCGTTCACCGAGGCGATCCGCGCGGTGCCCGCCGGGATGCGCACCACCCTCACTCTGCGCCGGGCGGCGGGGGCCGCGGTCTGCGACGGCTCTCGCACCGTCGTGCAGGCCGGCCGCGACCTGCACCTGAGCTGGCCGACCGTGCAGCACTGCTTCGAGGACTACGCCGCCGAGGTCCTGCCCGAGGACCCGCCGACCACCTCGGCGATCGGGATCGACGAGACCCGACGCGGCAAGCCGGTATGGAAGCAGAACCCGGTAACGCGGAAGCGGGAACTCGTCGCGGACGCCTGGCACATCGGCTTCATCGACGCGATGGGCGGACGTGGCCTGTTCGGCCAGGTCGAGGGCCGCAACGCGGCATCGGTCGCCGACTGGCTCACTTCCCAGCCCGCCGCCTGGCGCGAGCAGGTCCGCCACGTCGCCATCGACCTGTGCTCCACCTTCCGCGCCGCCGTTCACCGGGCCCTGCCGCACGCGGCCGTGGTCGTCGACTGCTTCCACATCGTCCAGCTCGCCCAGCGCCACCTCGCCGACCTGCGCCGACGCCTCACCTGGAAACAGCACGGCCGCCGAGCCCGCAAGGGCGACAGCGTCTACACCGTCCGCAAACTCCTGCGCCGCAACAAGGAGGACCTCACCGAGGACCAACGCACCCTTCTGCGGTCCGAGTTGGACTACATGGGCACCTACGGCCGACAGATCTACGCGGCCTGGCAGGCCAAGGAACTCCTGCGTGACCTCCTCGGTCTGGCCGTCAGCCGCACGCACGTCACTCCGGACCACTCCGCGATCTCCACCGCCCGCCACCGCTTCTTCGTCCACGTCGCCGACCACGCCCACCTGCCCGAACTCGTCACCCTCGCCGAAACCGTCGAGCAGTGGTGGGACGGCATCGAGACTTACCTGGTCACCGGGATCACCAACGCCGCCTCCGAAGGCAACAACCGCCTCATCAAGCTCGAAGCACGCAACGCCTTCGGCTTCCGCAACCGCGAGAACCAGCGGCTCCGGTCACGCTGTGCAACCACCCGGCGGAGCCGACGGGAGGCACACCCCCACTAAATTCGAAGACCCGGATTGTCCGGGCACCCGATCAACATGCGAAGGCGGGGACGGAAGGTCAGCCTGGGACGCCCCCGCAGTTCTTCTCCTTATGGCTTGCCACATGGCTCATCCACAGCACTACGTCACAGATCCGCAGTGCCGAAACCGTCTCCGGGACACCGACGCCATCCCGCAACGAGTGCAGCTGCTCATGCAGAGCATTGCCATCGGCAGCAAGCGCTGCCCTCAGCGACAACCAGAAGGACTCCGGGTGTCCGACTACACAGCGCACCACCTGGTCGTAGACCGGCAGAAGGCGCGGACGCTTGCGGGCCAGAAGCTTGTTAGTCGTCACCCAGCCAAGCCCCTTCTGACCTTTGAGGAGGTGCCAGGCCCGGTCGGCTGGAGAACCGGGTTCCAGCAGAGTAGGTTCTGCGTTCGCCATGTCTGTATCGGCAGGTATTTGGCGAAGAAGGGCTGAAAGCTCCCCGGCGAGGTGGCCCTCCAACAAGGCGAGCGCTGCCGGGGGCGGCACCTGAACGGAAAGCGTCTGAACGGCGATCAAGTCTGCTGCAGTGACAACGTTGGCGATGTCGGCTCGGTCACCCCCACCGTCCAGGTGCTCGAAACGGGAACCCGTAAAGGCAGGCGTGACGACGCCATCGAGCACATCGACGCCAAAATAGCGCTCCAGGTCGGCCGCCGCGTCCGCAGTGGACAGCAGTGCGCGCAATCGCTCAGCGAAGCCGACAGATGCCATGTCAACTCTTCTTGCGTAAATTTGGTGGTGGAATGACATTTGAGGGTAACGGACGACACCGATAACCCCACGGCCCTCGAGTTGCACTTCGCTCACCTGGACAGCTGCGGGCGCTGCGACCCGGGAACGCCGGCTCCAACACCACGGCCGACACATCGAGACCGCCCGGATCATCCTGGACCAACTACCGAAGACCTACCGGCGCGGACGCCGGACACTCATCCGTACCGACTCCGGAGGCGACATCCATGAGGGGCCTTGAGTCAACGCCCTTCGATCACAGGCCGGAGGTCGTGGGGGTGCTTGGCGTTCTTGCTGCTGTTGCAGCGGCGATGCGCGGCACGCATGTTGCTGTAGACGTGATGGCCGCCCAGGGCGAGCGGCATGTGGTGGTCTACGGTTGCGGCCTGCGGATCGAAGCGGTCGACGAACCGTGGTATTTCACCGCCGCATAGTTCGCATCGCCAGCCCGCTGCCTCGATGATCTCAAGTGGGTCCACGTCTTCGAAATAGGCTCCGGCAAGGGCTCTATAGGCGGCAGTGGACCGGAAGCTGGCTATGCGTGTGGCCGGTGAGCTGTTGATGAACGCCGGCACCGGCTCGCTCAGGTCTGGACGACATGAGTCACCGCAGTACTCCTCCTCGGAGGACGGATTGAGTTCAGCCGAACAGCCAGCGCACTGGCGGCTGAACCAAGATTCCTGCGCCTTGGCTGCCAGATGCTTGTGGAGCCGTTGCAGAAAGGGACGGTTCACAGTTCTGCTCCGTCCGGCCCATAGACGGGATGCCGCCCGCAGTCGCAACTGCGGGCGCGGCGCAGACTGATGCCGAATTGGCTCGGGCGCGGGATTCTGATCGCCACGTCGTCGATGCCTTTGAGGAGTACGCAGGTATCTCCGAAGACGTTGACGAGCTGCTGCAGCACTGTCTGGGCCGTCTCCTCCGACACTGCGGGGGTAAGGACCACCATGCGCTTGCTCTGCACTCTGTGACCAATTCCGTGCAATGCTTCGGCGACCTGGTCGCCGACCAGCTGGAGATAGTCCACTTCACACATCTGCTGGAGCTTTCCACCGGGCAGCGCGCTCGCGGCCTCCACGGTCTCTTCACGGATGCGCCGCTCCCGGTCGATTGCCTGCCGAGCGGTGTCAGGGGCATCAAGGATGTCAGCAGCCATGCTGGTGGAGAAGCGTTCGCTTGGCTCACGCGCAACGGTGACATACACGTCTGTCAGGTGCGCGGCCCTGCTCTGTGTCTTTGTGCGAGCTGTGGAGGCCGCGACCCGCGCCAGCCTGGTGGCTGCCTGCCGCAAAATTCTCTGCTCTTCCCGAGCCAGCTCGTTCGTGCTCACCCTGAATTTCGTCCGTAGTCTGGACAACGCCTCCGCGTCGAGTCCGACGGAGTGTGCTGCCTCAGCTTCCAACTGGTCGAGCAGCGCTTGTTCCTCACTCAAGGACGGCGGTGCCGGCTCGGACTTGGCAGCGGCAACGTGCGTCGGTGCGACCCACAGAGGCATGGCCCACTTCTGCCGTTTCCGGGCACGGTCGATGAAGAAGCCGAGCTCCTCACCCCCTACGGCCTGTGTGGTCTCTTCTTCGGCGATGGTGAGCAGCCCGGAGCTCGCTGCCTTTTCCAGACGTGTCACCCGAGCCTTGAGTGTCTTGACTCGCTCCATGCTGAGAGCGATGGGGACTAGCCCTCGCAGCGAGTGGAACGGCAGCTCGTCGAACATGGTCCGACGACCACCTTCGTGAGGTTCTACCGTGCGGCGCCGGGCCACCCTTGACAGCTCATTGCCAGCGTGCAACAGGAAGGTGAGCGAGACACGGGCGGCCTCCTCGTGAGGGTCCACCTCATGCGTGTGAGGCAATGCTTTGACCAGCTGACTCAGACGATCGGCCTCGTGCAGCAGGTAAGCGAGTACGCCTCCCGGGCCTTGCCGCACGGGAGCTACGCGGAGCTTGAGACGGAAGTCGCTGTCTATGCCCTGAAGGCAACCAGCGAGAACTTCGCGTATCCGACTGTTCGTCGAAACAGCATCTCGATCTACTTCGTCGCGCTCGTCGCTCAGCAGCCGTACGGCATCAGCAAGCGCGGCAAACAGGGGCCTTGTGGTGCTTTTCATGGTTGACACGGCCCGATACTCCCAGACCAACCAATGCGACGCGTGTGAGGTGGCGGAGTTCGAGGAGCCAGACACGGTCGTAGTCGGCAAGCTGCCGGGACCTGTCCCCCCTCCATGATGGGAAGGCTGCCCATTTCGGCTACCGGGTCTCCGTCGAGACCGGGGCGAGGCGGAAGACGCACTGGACCGTGTTGAACTCGATCACCTCGGCGACGAAGCGGAACTTGTCGCCAACTGCAACGGTGGCAGGGACCTGCTTGCCGGTCAGGTGCAGATTGCCGGTGTTGACGTCCTCGTACTTAAAGTTCGGGCCGTCCGTCGTCTGCGGTCCCTTGTCGCCCGGGCCGAGAAGGAAGTCGTAGCGGGTCTGGTCATCCCCGTAGGACGCCATGTGCCTGATTGACCCGTCGAAGGCGACCGTCTGCCCCTCGTGCTTCGTTGCGAAGTTCACGTTCGCTTCGTCACACGGGTCCGCCTTCAACAATGCTGCGAACTCACGGTTGTTCTGCGCCGTGATCACCTCAGCGGCAGTCGGCTCGTCTGCGGGCGGCGTAGCGGAAGGCTTCTCGCTGATGGCCGTCGAACTGGCCGACGCGCCCTTCTCCTCGTCTCCGTCGCCGAGCGCAACGCCAGTGCCGATGATGGCGGCCAAGACCACGAGGACGGCAGCCCCTGCCCCGATCAGACGCCACGGTAGTGGCCTCTTCGGCCGACGGAAGTTGAGGGTGGTGCGAAGTCTGCCTGGGAGCTGTTCCACGAGCTCCCAGCCGTCCTTCTGCATCTTCGAGATCACCAAACCGTCGGTGCCCCGAACCGTCTGCACGGCCTTGTACTCGTACTTGATCTCATCGGCCATGCGGCTCCCCGCCCCCTGAAGCGAACTGGTCATACCAACTGGGCGCGAGCATAGATGACTCCGCGAGGAGCCCGGCGGCACGAACTGTCGGCTCATCACTGGCATCCGCAGCACGCTGAACGCGTGTAACGGGAGACCGGAGTCGGTATGCACTACCGAGCGCACGCCTCAGGCAACGAGTTGATCACCGTTGGTAGCCTCGCGAGCGGCGCAAGTGTTCGCCCAGCTCAATGGCCTGCTGATGCAGCTGGTGCGGCAGAAGGAGGGCCGTATAGTTCCAGCCCGTCGGCCTGTGTCATCGACATACGGAGCGTGAAGACCTCCACCAGCGTCCCCGCCCGGAGCCAGGGCACCGACGCCGACGAGACGATCGTGGGGCCTTCGTCGGCCTGCCCCCGCTCTCCCGCCCGAGATGCTCGGTGAGCTCGACCTTAAACACCGTTCCAACTCGTCGTCGGCGCCCGCCGAGCCCTCGCCGACCTCGGCGCGATACGGACTCGCTGGCAGCACGCCACCGGACTGGTGCAGCCGCAGCGACCGCGACCGGCGCCCACCACCCGCGCCGGTCCGCCGACCACCACGGCCGCCCGCGCAACCCGCGCCGCCCGCGCAACCCGATAGCGCCCCAAGTGCGCCGGTGGCCGGACCCGAAGGTCCGGCCACCGGCAGGAGAGATCACACCCATCGTGCCACCCACCACCTCCATCGACGCCCACGTCCGCCTCGACACCCACCCCACTCACCCCAGCGCCGTGACCGCGGTCCTGACCGGCCTCCAGGCCCACGTCCCCCACGTGGGCCTGGAGGCCGCCGACTGGACCGTCGTGGCCAAGAACGTCTTGGTGCTGGTCCGCATCGACCACGAGGAGCCGTACTGGGCCGAGAGGCAGCCCAGCACCTGGCGGCTGACGGGATCACCGTCGAGATGACTCCCCGGCTGCGGGAAGCCACGGCCGAGGAATGGACCTGGGCCAGCTACCCGATGCCCTGGTGCACCCGCACCGAGATCCGCGAGGTCTCCAACGAGGCGCAGAAGATCTACGACGACATCCGCCACGGCCAGCTCCTCATCCACGCCCACGCCGAGGACGGCCACACCACCGTCGCGGTCGGCACCTACATCGGCAGCGGCAAGAGCGTCTACCTCCACGGCGAGGACCACCTGCGACAGGTCGCCGACACCTTCGACTCACCCGCCCAGGCCCTGGTCGCCTTCGAGAAGCTCCACGGTGCCGACATGCGTCCCGGCCCGGCGCCCATGACCGACATCGAGCGCGCCGCCGCCGAAGCCCGCGGCACCCTCCCCGCAGCTGCCCCTGAGCCCGCCCGCCCGGAACCGGAGACCGTTCCGGCATACGCGGCCGATGCCGGCGACCACGATGCCCTCCTCGACACGCACGGCGACCTCAACCGCCCGCCGACTGAGGCGCCAGGCATACCCCTCGTGCGCCTCGAACGTGACAGTGCCACCGCTACGGAGTGATCGAGAGCCGGATGACCCGGTCGTCCCCCGCGCTCGCCAAGAGGTGGTTGTCAGTGGGACTGAACGCCACCGAAAGCACGCTTCCGCTGTGGTCGCTGAGCACGGCAAGGGGCTGGCAAGAACTGGCATCCCACACCCTGACAGTGTGATCAGCACTTCCGCTGGCGACCAGCGTGCCGTCCGCACTGAACGCCACTGAGTTGATTCCCTTCTGGTGTCCCTCCAGGACACCAGTAAGGCTTGCCGAAGCCACATCCCAGAGCCGAACAGTTCGATCGTCGCTTCCGCTGGCAATCAGCGATCCATCTGGGCTAAACACTACGGAGTTGACCCAGTCCTTATGGCCAGACCAGCTGCCATCCTCCCCGAGGGTGGCAGCCGTATCACCTGTAGTTACATTCCACAGCCGAATTGTGTCATCGTAACTAGCGCTGGCCACGTACGTACCGTCAGGACTGAACGCTACAGACCTTACAAAGCCGCTGTGACCATCGAAGGAAGCCAAGGCGCGGCCGCTAGCTACGTCCCATATCAGAAAGGAGTCGTTGACGCTGCATGTTGCGATTCTCTCTCCATCGGGACTGAACGCAAGCGACCACACAGCGTCTTCATGTCGACGCAACACGGATTGAGTACGCAGAGACGATGCATTAAGAATCTGGGCGCTCTTGCCGTAGTTCCCGTAAGCCAGGGAGCTGCCATCGGAACTGAATGCGAGCGACCACACCGCATCACCAACATCTAGGGTGGTAATTAGACGGTTTGAGGAAACGTCCCACAATCGAAGGGACCAGTCCGGGCCACCGCTTGCAAGTGTGCGTCCATCGGGACTGAAAGCCAGGGAAAATACGGGTTGGGTGTGCCCCACGAGCTCGCGGTCGGAGGAAAGAGACATCCCTCCCAACTCGCTAGCCCGCACGAATGGAGCCGCATCAGCCACTGGCGCGGACTGGGCCTCTCGCCGCTCCTCGATGCCACCTGCGGAGTCAGACTTCCCCGCTGCACGCGAAGCAAGTTGGCTTACATCCGATGAGCCGGCAACTGCGGTCACGGTGGACTCCGCCGGATGCAAAGTAGACACCATGGTCGAATCCGACTGCGATGGAGCAGCCGCTTCAGACCTTACAGAAGAAAATTCATGCGCGATCTCCACAAGGATCGCGGCGGCAGCCTGAGCACTGATCCGGCTGGCGGGGTCCTTTACGAGAAGCCCCCGCAGTAGGGGGGTAAGCGGCCCTGCATACTCAGGGGGACGTGGCTTCTTCTCACAGATCGCATAAATCAAGCTTCCGCCGACACCCTGGAACGGCCGCTCACCCTCCACCGCCTCATATAGGGTGACACCAAGCGACCATAAATCCATCTCCGGCGCCGGGCTCCTGCCTTCCAACTGCTCACGAGACATGTAGGCGAGCGAGCCGAGCACGGATCCGGTACGCGTGATGGCCGTGGCATCAATGATTGCGGCAATACCAAAGTCGGCAATAATGGCACGCTTGCCGGATACCATAATGTTATCCGGCTTGAGATCCCTATGCACCACGCCAGCGCCATGCGCAAAAGTCAGCGCTTGCACGACTTGCAATGCAATCCCTGCCACCTGTTCAATCGACAACCGACCATGTCGACGCAGGAGGCTTCCCAAAGACTCCCCCTGAATGAATTCCATGACGACGACCGGGGCACCATCGTGCTCAGCTACATCATGAATTGTGATGATCCCAGGATGTGCCAGGCGTGCTGCGGAGCGCGCTTCCCTAATCGCGCGAGCCAGCCGCTCGTCTCTATGTTGCACGTCCAGATCGGAGTTGCCTAGGAGTACCTCCTTGAGGGCGACCTTGCGGTCCAACCGCTCGTCGTGTCCACTCCAGACACGTCCCATCGCGCCCTCACCGATTGGTTCCACCAACCTGTAGCGCTCGCCTACCAAGTCCCCACGTGCCCCCGCCATGCCCGCATCATAGGTCAGCCGTGCACGCTCAACATGCGGCACTTGACAGGGAACGCACCTGGTCGGATGACACGACCCACGCCATCCACGAATCCCAGACCCTGCGCATCGAGCACGTCCACGAGGCTCCCGCCCACGAGACCACGTGGACCGTGGCCGCCTACGAGACTCCCGTCTCCGACCGCATGTGGGTCCTCACCGCGACCGGCGCCACCCCCGCCCCGGTGCTGCAGGAGCTGCTGGACCACCTCGCCGACGGCGACGGCTGGGACACGGCCATCGGCGCACCGGTGGACGAGAAGACCGTCACCACCGCCACGCAGCCCCTGTCCGATGCCGGCTGGAAGCACACCGTGGACGGGCGATGGATCCGGTGGACGTCCCCACTTGGGGACGCAGGCGTCCAGTTCGACGCCTTCACCACCCAGCACCCGAGCCAGAACCTCGCCACCTGGACCGTCTGGGCCGGCCCAGGCCCCGACCGTCCCGCCTGGACCCTCACCGCGTCCCCGAACACACCGAGTTCGCTGCTGGCCAACCTCTCCGAGACCCTCGCCCACGGCACCGGCACGCGCCACCCCCGGACCGCGGGCCGCGAACACAGGACGAGCCTCGGCACCACCCCGCCCGCCACGCCAGCGGTCGCGGCCAGCCCCGCGACCAGCCGTTCACGCTGACCACCTGCACGGCAGAGCGGGGCAACATAGCGCGGGATCACCGGTTAGCCAAACCGGTGATCCCGCGCACCATTGATAGTCCACCGCCACGCCATGCCCGCACGTCGAAAGGCACTCCCAACGACCACAGACCAGCCGCGAAGCGCGCCCGACCAAGGGGCCGGCGAGCGATCACGCCGCCGCATAGCTTGCCCGGAACAGATCCTGCGCCCGCTCCACGTCCCTCGGCGTACGCAGCTGCACCTCCAGATCACCCGTCCCGTGGTGACCGAGACCGGACACGTCACGGGTGAAACCCGGAACGAGGTCGACGAGCTTCGGGGCGGCCTTCAGATAGACCAGCAGCTTGCTCCGCTGCGGCGGACAGACACAGGCAAAGTTTCGCAGTCGCTGATACGCCCGGTACGTCTTGCGCTCAACGCGGTTCACACCGTCCCCGAGCCCGAGCAGCGCCTCGTCGACCGCGCTCGCCAGCTCCGCGATCAACGCGCCCCGGACGTCGGCTGCCGCCCCCACGACGGCCTGTCGGCGCGCCCGGCTGGTGACCTGCATGCCGCCACTCACGGACGCCACGGTCTCAGAGGGCGGTATGAGACTTGATGCCCCGATTCGTCGCTTCCGTTGTGGGTGAGTGGGCAGGTCGCAGCGACGCAGGGCGGCTTACGGCCGTGGCTGGATGAACAAGCCCTGCTCGGTCTCGGTCAGGATTCCGCGTTCGACGAGCCGCTTGAGTTTCAGGCGGGTGTTGTTGATGGTGTTGGGCGCGATCTCCAGGTCCATCGCCTCGCACACCTGCCGCGCCCGCAGCGGGGCCTCGGCCGCGGCGAACACCGCCATGATCTGCTGGTAGGCCGGATGGTCCGGCAGCTTCGAAGGCGGCGGCGCGGGCGGCTGCGGATCGGGCAGCTCCAGCAGTGTCTTGCGAGTGATCCGGACCTCCTCGGCGGCCCGGTCGAGTTCGTCCAGCCGCACGGTCAGCTGCGCGATCTGCTCCCGCGTCGTCTCGGCCTGCGCGGCGATCTCCCGTTCCCGCTCCTCCAGCCGTGCCAGCACCGCACCGAGCGTCAGCTCCCCGCCAGTCATGCGGTGCGCCAGGCCGGCGCGGTCGCCCCGGTCAGCCGGCGCAGTATCACCGCGGTCATGGCCCAGTACACCCGCGACTCGCAGGTGCGGGGCTGGTGCTCGTAGTCGCGCACCAGCCTGCGGTGCAGCATCAAGATCCCGTAGGCGCGCTCCACGATCCACCGTTTGGGGATCGGAACGAACCCGGTCTGCGCGGGGTTGCGCTCGACGACCTCTACCTCGATGCCCACCTTCTGCCCGTGCGCGACGACGGCGTTCTTGAAGCCCTGGTCGACCAGGGCCTTCTCCACGGTGCCGGTGTCGGCGGCGACCTTGTCCAGCAGCGTGATGCCGACGGCGTTGTCGTGCACGGACGCGGCCACCACGACCACCGCGATCACCAGCCCCAGGACGTCAACGGCCAGGCCGCGCTTGCGGCCCGGTACTTTTTTTGCCGCATCACGCCCCGTCGACTGTGCGGGCACCCCGGCCGCGGCGTGCACGCTCTGGGTGTCGAGCACCACCAGGCTCGGGTCCGCCTTCCGGCGCGCCTTCTCCCGCACCTGCCAGCGCAGCAGGTCGTGGATGGTCTGGTCGGTGCCGTCGTCGCGCCAGGTGTAGAAGTAGTACTTCACTGCGCCGGGCGGCGGGAAGTCGTGCGGGAGCAGGTCCCACTGGCAGCCGGTGCGGCCCTGGTAGAGGAGCGCGTTGACGATCTCCCGCATCGCGTACCGGCTCTGATGGCCACTGACCGAGGGATGCGCGGCCTTCCAGGCGGTGATCACCGGCTCGACCAGCGACCACTGCTCGTCGGACAGGTCGGTCTTGTAGGGCTTGCGCTCGCTCACGGCGACCAGCCCAGCACGCCCACGCCCGCCGACCGGCCGGAACAGCGTCCTGCCACACGTTCAGGTGACGACAAAACACCTATGCACTCACATACCGCCCTCTCAAGGCCGAACAGGTCGCTGCCGAAGAGTCGGTAGCGGACCAGGTCGATCGACCGCCGGTGCTCGCGTACGGCGTGCACGTCGTAGCGCGTGAAGTCGCCGGCGATGCAGATCAAACGCGGGCCGCTCCACAGGACCTGGGACGCGGCCATCACCCCGAGCCGGTCTCCGACCAGGTGCTCGAACTCCGCCCGGTGGTCCATCAGCCACGAGAGGTAGAGCAGGCCCGGGACTGCTGCAGGGTTCGGTGACACCTGACCTGGCTTGCTGAGAGGCGGCCTGGAAGGATGTTGCAGTGCCCAAGCCGTATCCCAAGGAGTTCCGCGAGGACGTCGTGCGGGTCGCGCGTAACCGCGAGCCCGGCGTCACGCTGGAACAGATCGCCGCCGACTTCGGCGTCCACCCGATGACTCTGTCGAAGTGGCTGCGCCGCGCCGGCACCGACGAGGGTGCCGGGCCCGCACCAGCATCTGGTGAGTCGGCCGAGCTGCGCGAGGCCCGCAAACGGATCCGGCTGCTGGAGCAGGAGAACGAGGTGCTCAGAAGGGCTGCGGCGTATCTGTCGCAGGCGAACCTGCCGGCAAAATGATGTACCCGCTCGTCCGCGAGCTGGCCGCCACCGATGCCTCTCACCGGGTGCCGGCGGCGGTGACGTGCCGGGTGCTGGGGCTGGCCCGCCAGCCCTACTACCGGTGGCTGGACAGACCGGTCACCGACACAGAGCTCGCCGAGGCATACCGGGCCAACGCCCTGTTCGACGCTCACCGCGGCGATCCCGAGTTCGGCCACCGCTTCCTCCTCGACGAGGCCCGCGCCGCCGGCGAGCCGATGGCCGAGCGGACCGCCTGGCGGATCTGCCGGGACAACGGCTGGTGGAGCACCTTCGGCAAACGAAAAGGCCACGGTAAGAACGCCAAGGCCGGCCCGCCTGTCCACGACGACCTGGTGCGCCGCAACTTCACCGCCGACAGGCCGAACCGGCTGTGGCTCACGGACATCACCGAACACCCCACCGGCGAAGGCAAGCTGTACCTGTGCGCCGTCAAGGACGTGTACTCCGGCCGCATCGTGGGCTACTCCATCGACGCCCGGATGAAGTCCGGCCTTGCGGTGCAAGCCCTGGAATCCGCCGTCGCCCGCCGCGGTCAGGTGGCCGGATGCGTGGTGCATTCGGACCGCGGCTCGCAGGTCAGTTCCGCTCACGGAAGTTCGTCGCCGCTCTCGTCCGTCACGGCATGACCGGCTCGATGGGCCGGGTCGGTGCGGCGGGTGACAACGCCGCGATGGAGAGCTTCTTCGCGCTGCTGCAGAAGAACGTCCTCGACCGCCACACCTGGGCCACCCGCCAGGAACTGCGGATCGCTATCGTGACCTGGATCGAGCGCACCTACCACCGCCGCCGACGCCAGAAACGCCTGGCCCGATTGACCCCCGTCGAGTACGAGACCATCATGACCCCACCGGCAGCCCTGGCTGCATAAACCCCGCTGTCACCCGATCATGCAGCAGTCCCCCCTGGTTGATGACTCCGGCATCGACGCCTCGCTTTATGCCGCTAGTGTGGGAGGTTAGTGGATTGCCCGGTAAGAAGGTTTTTGTGCTGGTAGCACGGCTGGGGAGACTCTCGGTGCACGCAACAGGGGTGTTGTTCGGTTGAGATGGCCTTGGACGTCAGTGCATGTCGTGCCCGATGACCACGCCAGGACCCTCAGTCAAGCCATCCCAGCTGGCGATCCGAAGCGGCACGGTCACCGACGAACCTAGCGAGATGAACACCCCGCTGGTGGAGCCGCCAAAGCCCTTCTCAGCACGGGCCGCCTTTGCAGCGTCCCGCAGCAGAGCCTCCAGCCGTTGTGACTGCACGGCTATGTCCCCGTCGTGCATCTCCGTCAGCAGCCGCGTCGTAACCAGGACGCGGTCCGAGCCATGCCCACAGGGTTGGGAGAGCCGCATTGGAACCGGCTGGGTGGCGCCCCTGTCAAGTGCGCGGGCCAAAAACGCGGCCCCGTCCCCATCGCGCATGGCGCGAGCTAGCGTGGCTTTCGGCGAGTTGCGGAACTTCAGATAAGCCAGGCCAGCGAGGAAGCCAACGGCCATCCCGATGCTGGCGGGGGTACCTTCCGGGTTAGCCGCTCCTGAGGCCCTGGCTATAAGGACGGCGAGACCGCCCCCAGTGGCAGTGCATGAAGCAAGGTAGAACAGGATTCGGAGCACGCTTCTCCCCCAGCATCGAGCGACTGACGACAGTATGACGACTGCGGGTCTCTTCATGGCATGTGGTGGCGAGCCATGTGCGGACCTTTGGAGTTTCAGCGCCTCGGTCGGCCAATGCCGCACGTTCCAGCGAGAGCAGTTGCAGGGCTGTCGCGAGATCTGGAGCCGGGCTTCGACGGACCGGCAGTGCTCCTGAAGGTTGGCGTGCTTCTTCTTCAGCTCCTCGAAGGCGTCGGTGGACCACGCATGCTTCGACCTCTTGGCCCGTCGCGAGCGGCCTCGGCCTGGAAGAGGTCCTTCAGGTCGGGGTGCTGGTGGGTGAGGCGCCACCTCTTGAGGTCGGCCTCGTCGAGCAACAACAGTCGCTGGACACAGAACCGCACTGTACTGGACGATGACCGGCGAACCGTTCTTGTCCAGCCCGAGCGAACCGATCCGGCCCCCGTGGACCGGCCCGGTGCTGTACTCGCTCGCCCAGCAGCGCCTCCATGTTCGCCTCGACCAGGCGCTGCACATCGGTCTCTGCCTCAGCAAGACGCGGCGCGACCTCAGCCACGCCGCTACTGGTCGTGTGGAACAGCTTCAGGCCCGACACCTTCCCCTCCTCGGCTCACAGGGCACCAACGCCGAGAAAGGGAAGGATTGTTTCCGCAACGACCCTCAGCCGTGTGAAGATGGCGTGGACGGCGTCGCGTTGCCCCATGGGCCCACGCTGTCCCCCCGGTCCGCCGGACAGGGGCGGTTCCCCCCATGTGTCCCCCAGCTTTACTGAAGCGCCGTCAGTGCGAAAGTGCAGCTCAGGCGGGGTGCGGACTTCGACAGGCCGAGCGCCTTCTAAACGCCTGCTCTATAAAACTCAAATGCCCAGAAAACAGCGCCATCCCCCCAACTCTGCCGCCGCCAGCCAACGCGCTTAACTCGCATACCCGTGCGCATTTAGGCTTGATGAATCGGACGCACGGCGTGTACTGCCGTTGATCGCTGCCTCTCCCCTGCGGTGGCGTCCAGGATCACGTCCTGCTTAAGATCTCTGTGGGAACTGACTCTTCGGCAGCTGTATTCGTTCGGCCGGTCTACTTGTTCACGAGGTGCCTGGCAATTCCCTGAACCGCCACCGTCTCGACTTCCACTCAGTGAGCATGAGATACAGCGCTGGCACGCGTGACGAAGGAAGTGACTCTAGGGAGAACGAACCGGCCATTGACAGGAAAGAACTGGACGCTGTCTTTCCGCTTCACCCCCCGAACCTACTGGCCTTCACGACCCTTCAGGAGCTGCATCCGGTTGGCCTGGAATTGGCGGACGATGTCTTCGGGGGCGAGAGCCCATCGCGCAGCAAGGTGGGCGATGACGGCGGGCAGGTCTGCGGGGCGGGCCGGTCGCCCTCGGTGTCTGGCGAACGGGCCGTCGGTCTCCAGCAGGACGCGGTCGACGGGGAGTACGTCGATCAGCGGGCGGGCCTTGGCCGATTGGCACATGGCAGGGTTGATGGAGAACCACAGTCCGGCCGCCAGGGCGTCGTCCACCAAATTTCGAGGGCCGGTGTACCAATGCAGAATCGCAGCGGTGGCACCGCTCTGTGCGAGGCGAGTGAGGGTATCCTTCTCAGCGCCGCGGCTGTGGACCGTCATGGGCACCGAGAGGGCGCGGGGATCGGCCAGGATGGCCTCGAAGATTTTGAGCTGGGCGCGGCGCGTGCTGCGTCCGGCGGGTGAGTAATCCAGGCCGATCTCGCCGATCCAGGGGGCCTCGGGCAGCATGCGCAGGAACCGGGCCAGGTCAGCAGGGTTGAAGCTGTGGGCCCGGAGCGGGTGCATGCCCAGCGCGGTATGGACGCCCGGACGTCGGCCGAGCCGGGTGCGCGTCAGCCGGTACTCTCCGGGGTCCTCGGTGACGGCCACAATGTCGACCGAGGCATCGGCGGCTTCACGCAGGACATCGGCGGGGTCCTTGTATCCCGTCAGATGGCAGTGGGTGTCCAGCAGGCGATTCACGAGGTGTGTTCCAGTAGCTGTGCGAGCTGCCCCTGAGCGCCGGCTGTGATCCAGGTTCGGACCTCGGTACTGCCCCGGCTCCACAGGTCGACGTATGCCCGGCGCTCGCCGCGAGGCAGGGGCCCGTTACGCAGGATGTCGGTGGTGGGACGCCCTTCACGGGTGCCGGCCAGCACGGCACGCAGGTCGGCACTGCGTCCGGAGTCAGGCGCGAGCAGTTCGGGGTCGGTGAGCGCGTCCCAGGCGTAGTGCTCGGCCCGGTCCCAGCCGGCTCTGGCCATCGATGCCCGGCGGATCAGGCAGGGGAAGCAGTAGCCGCAGTTGCCCTGGGCCCGCTTGGCGTAGCGGGCAACCTCGGGGTGGGAGCAGGAGATACTCCCGGGAGCGAGTTCGCCCAGGAGGGCCCGGTTGCGGTTGCCGGTGAGCATCTCGCCCTTCGTCCTCAGCCGGTAGGGGTTGACGAGGGGGTTGGGCACCCCGATCGCTTGCTTGGCCTGTTCGAGGAGTGCCAGGTAGTGCGGATGGGTGGTACGGGTGCTGAAGCTGCCGCACCGTGCTCGGGTCAAGGGCACGTTGACGCCGATGTAGCCGTTCTCGGGCAAGTAGACCGGGACGTTCGGGCCGATGGAGGAGGCGACCGCGAGGGCGGTGCACAGGAACATCAGGGATCGTGAACGCGTGGTGGTCTCGCGACCGGGCGGCAGGGGCCTGGCCTGGACCGGATGGACGGGTCCGGGCCGCAGGAACAGGCGCAGCGAAATGACTCGCTGCCCGTAGTGAGCCTGCAGTCGGCGGAACAGTCGGTGCTGGGCCGCGGAGGTCTGCCCGCCTTCGTAGTGCGAGAGCAGGCACAGGCGCTGTTCGGGAACTTCCTCCAACAGGTCGATCACGCCGCATAGGGAGTCAAGACCGCCCGAGAACAGGCACACACCATCTGCAGCGATCTGGCCCTGGCCGTCCGAGTCCCGCTTTAATGTCGGGGCGTGTTGGGGGCGCGGATGCAGGGTCCATCGGTCGCCGGTCAGGAAGCGCAGCATGTCCTGTCCGGTTTCGATTGGCCAACCGGCAGCGTCGTGAACCGGAAATCCGAGGGCGAGGTCCCGTGTCCACGCGTCCTCGGTCCGGCTGCGCTCGCTCACCCGGTCCGCGACATAGGCGCCGAACGCCATGACCATCAGATCTGCCGCCTGCCGGGTGGGTGTGAAGGACCGGAAGAATCCTCGACCGGCCTGCACCGTGGCGCCGGGCGAGCCGGGCATAAAGTCGAGCAGGATTCCGCTCGGCCGGTCGGGATCCTCGAACTTCGAGGTGCGCACCGTGAACTGCGTCATGCCAGTATCTCCAACGCTTGGTAGGCCAGCTCCAACGCGCCCTCGACGACGGCGCGGCCCTCCGGCCTCGACCAGTCCATGCTCAACGCGTTCTTGGGCAGTCTGATGGCCACACAGTCCTCGATGATCTGGCGCATCTGCCGGTCCGCGCGGCGCGCCGCCTCCGGGTCGGCGATCGTACCCAGCCGTTCCGCCACCACCGGCACTCGGTTGTAGATGTAGTGCGTCAAGAACAGTTCAAGCAGCCGCTCCACGTCGTTGCGGCTGGTGGCCTCGTTCTCCAGCTCCTCCCAGGTATCGGCGTCGCCGAACAGCTCGTCCAGCACATCGCAGACCGCGTCCCGGGCCGCTTGTCCGTCCAGGTCGCCGCCGGCCCCGGCCAGCTGTGTCACCAGTTCGTCGACGACCTCGAATCGATCCCGTCCGACCAGGTCGCCCAGGGACGCCTGGCGCAGCGCCTCACCCAAGCCTCCCGAGGCCACCCCTGCCAGTAGACCGCCCAGCCGCTGTGCCGCGCTGCGGCCGGCCGCAGCGCCGGCCGCAGCGGCAGACGCCCCACCCAGGACCGGCACGTGACGAGCCAGGACCACTGCAGCTCGGCTTCGGGGCGCTGAGCCACTGCTGATGTCGCGGGTGTACGCGGTGGCGGCGTGCTTCAGAGGCGTCCAGGCCCCGCCGGAGCCACTTGTACGGTCCGTGGAGGTTCCCATTCAGTGCCGTCCTCGTGCCTGGCGGGCCGCCCTGACGAACTCCCCAGACGCGCTGGCCTCCCACCCGTTCAAGAGTGCCCTGACGGCGGGGTCGGCCGCCGGGAGTCGACGGACCAGGGTGGTGAGTTTCGGCCGGAGAATCTCCAACGGAATGACTCTGAGCCGATCGCACACGCCCGGTGCGATGCCGGGGATCCGCTCACACAGTTCCGCCGCACCATCCGTGGCCGCACCGGCGGGATCGCGCTCGACCGCCTGCAGAAGGTGGTCCACAAGCATCGGAAGATCCGCCGAAGCCACACTCTCCGCCACCTGCCGCACCGCTACCCGACGCCGCGAAACCACGTCGGACTGAAGGTGCCCGAGCAGCTCCTGGATGTGTGCCGGCAGGAGCGTGGTGGTGGCGCCGAGGGTCAGTTTGGCCCGTGCGAAGGTGAAGTACGGACCGAGATCTACCCCTCCCAGCGCTGGCTCCATCCTGAGCCAGGCGTCGATGTGAGACTGCTCGGCCCAGGTACGCACCTCCTCGTCCGGCCCGCTTGCGGTGGCCGCTTCCTGGCCCGCCGGGCGACGGACCGTGCCTCGCGTACCACCACGGGACCCGGGAGCGGAAGGAGCCTCGGGTGCCTCGTTCGTGGCGGGCTCGGGCTCGTCGGCTCCCCCTGAGCCTCGAGCGTGCTGTTCGGCTGCGGAGAGCCAGTTCCCCCCGTCCCTCACCGGCCCGGCGGACTGCCAGTCGAAAAGTTTCTGGAAATCGCTCAGGTACTGCGTCTCCAGCACCATGAGCTTGGCCAGGACCGCCGCGTCCAACGTCGTACCGCGCCGCTCGGCGCTGGCCAGGCGCATTTTGAGGGTGTTCAGAAACCGTTTGATCTGGCGGGGGTTGCCCCTCAGCCCGCTGCCGAGCACCGGCGCGACGGCAGCGGCCCACATCATGTCCCGGTACAGCTCCTGCGGCATGTCGGCCCCCAGGGTGTCCGAGGCCATGCCGACGTTCAAGGCGACTCCGAGCGCGCTGCCGCGCCGACGCTGGTCGACCGCCTCCTTCACCGCCGTGAACTGATCCTGGGGGAGGTGCAGTTCGGACAGGAGGAGGTGCATGTAGGTTTCGGCCTCCGGCGCGGAGAGCGCCGGAATGTTGATCTCGACCTGGAGCATCTTCTCCAGGTACTCCGCCCCCAGTCCGGATGTCCCGGAACGTCCCAGTCCCGGGTAGCGCTGGTTGATGGCGGCCTGAACGACCTCGGCGTGGGCAGCGATGACGAACGCGCTCTTGTCAACGTTCAGGAAGAGTCGAATCGCTTCGAAGGTGTCCACGACGGTAGGGGGCAGGCACCGGTCCAAGTCGTCGATCAACACGATCACGGCCCGGACCTTGTGCAAGGATTCCATCAGGTCAGCGAACTGCTGCCGAAACGCGCCCGCCGCTATGGGCTCAGGTTCCTTATCGGAACTCTCCGCGGCGGAGTCCTGGGATGCTTCCGTCGAGCCGACCATGCCCTGAGCCATCATGGATGCTGTCTCCGCCAGGCCAGGATCCACAGCGCCGGCGGCCATCGCGGCACCGACGGGCAGAGCCGCGCCGACCAGCCTCCGTACTGGTCGGCGCAAGCTCGTGGCCATGCGCCTGAGACGCCCAACCTGCTCGGCCTGTGGGCCATCTGCGTCGACCTCCTGCTGGAGGCGTGCCAGGACCGCCTCCGTCAGAGCGGCCTTGACGTCCTCGTACCCCTCGTACTGCCACGGACTGAACGAAACGACGACAAAGTGCCCTGCCTCGTTGTCCGAAAGGTCCGCCAGCTCTGCTGAAACGATCTTCAATAGGCTGCTCTTGCCGGACCCCCAACCACCGAGGACGCCCATCGTCAGCGGTAGCAGCCGCGGCTGGGTGAGCGCGACGACCATCTCGTCCACGAGGAAGTCGAAACCGAGCAGGTCCAGATCCGTCTCGTTGTCCGACCACATGGCGCCTCCCCCATGTACCGCACGGCCCCCTACCGTGTGTTTCCGTGATCATAAGGGCGACCGGCCGAAATGAGACCCTCTTCGGTGATATCCGTAGTCACCCTGGCCACTCGGGACCCCGCGCCACAAAGGTTCGGTCCACAGTTCACCCCTCGGCACCGGCGCGCACCAACACCGGGAGTAAGGTTTCGGCCACCTTGTAGACGAAGAGGACACCCACCAGCTCATCGGTGGCGTAGCCACGCGGTTCGCCCCCCATCCCGACAGTCTTCTCGGCGCACATCCAGCTGCGCCATCACGGGATCACCACGTGGACCAGCAGCGGCGCAAAGACGAAAGTGCGTTCCCCGGGCACCCCGAGCACGGGAGTCTCCTGGGAATTCTCTGGGACTCCCGGCTGGATCGACCGGCATGAGCATGAAACGCCCGAAAGATCATCCATGCTGGTCAGAGCATCGCTACCGCCCACCACAGCAGGTCGCAGGGCTCGCTGACTCCTTCCAAGACATGCGATCGGAGCGGTGCCCCCGGTCTGCACTCAAGTTACCTGACACCCCATCAGAACGAGCGCCAAATGAGCGTCACGAGCGTCATTTCAGCGTCAAGATATCGCCCGTAACGCCCACACCGCACATAATGCGCACGGGTAAAACCGCAGGTCAGGAGCCCTTAGCCGCCGGTTCAAGGATGGCAACGCACTCCACGTGGTGCGTCATCGGGAACAGGTGGATGGCCGCCGTTCAGCTGCATCGGTGCCCGGACCGAACAACCTCGTCAGCGAAGGGCGGGGATGATGTCGGTGCCGTAGGCGTCGATGGTGGCTTCGCGGTTGTCGTGCATGTCGTAGACGGCGAACTGGTCGACGCCCAGGTCCTTGAGGTGCCGGAGCTTGTCGATGTGGGCCTCGGTGGGGCCGAGGAGGCAGAAGCGGTCGACGATCTCGTCCGGGATGAAGTCGGTGGACGGGTTGTCGGCGCGGCCGTGGTGGCTGTAGTCGTAGCCGTGGCGGTCCTTGATGTACGTGGTGAGCTCGTCGGGGACCATGGCGGAGTGCTCGCCGTACTTGGCGACGAGGTCGGCGACGTGGTTGCCGACCATGCCGCCGAACCACCGGCACTGGTCCCGGGCGTGCGCCAGGGCATCGGGCGAGTCGTCGGCCGTGACATATGCGGGCGCGGCGACGCAGATCGTGAGGGCGTCGGGGTCCCGGCCGGCGTCCTGGGCCGCCTTCCGTACCGCCTTGACCATCCATTCGGTGAGGAAGGGGTCGGCGAGCTGGAGGATGAAGCCGTCGGCCTTCTGGCCGGCGAGCGCCAGCGCCTTCGGGCCGTACGCGGCCATCCAGACCGGCAGCTTGCCGTTCTGGATCCACGGGATGCGGACCGGGTTGCCGTCGACCAGCGCCTCCCGGCCCTCGGCGAGGTCGCGGATGACCTCGATGGCCTCGCCGAGCCGGGCCAGGGTGTTGGGCTTGCGGCCGGCGACACGCATCGCGGAGTCGCCGCGGCCGATGCCGCAGACGGTCCGGTTGCCGTACATGTCGTTGAGGGTGGCGAAGGTGGAGGCCGTGACCTCCCAGGTGCGGGTGCCGGGGTTCGTCACCATCGGACCCACGTGCAGCTTCGTGGTGTGTTCCAGGATCCGGCTGTAGATGACGAAGGGCTCCTGCCACAGCACGGCCGAGTCGAAGGTCCAGCCGTAGCGGAAGCCGTTGCGCTCCGCCCGGCGCATCAGCCCGACGACCTGCGACGCCGGCGGGTCGGTCTGCAGGACGAGTCCGAAGTCCAACGCGGGACCTCCAGTTCAAATCGGTGCGGGGAGGTCCTGGGGGTCAGCCCAGGTACTGGCAGGTGGAGCGCGGGACGAACGTGCCGTGGCCGGCGTGACCGACGTACTTGCGCTGGTCGATGACGACCTCACCCCGCGAGAGCACGGTCTCGACCTGGCCGGTCACCGTCTTCCCCTCGTACGCCGAATAGTCGACGTTCATGTGGTGAGTCTCGGCCGAGAGTGTCTGGGTGACGTGCGGGTCGTAGATCACCACGTCGGCGTCGGCGCCCGGCGCGATCGTGCCCTTCTGCGGGTAGAGGCCGAACATCCGGGCCGGGGTCGCGCAGGCGATCTCGATCCAGCGGCGGCGTGAGATGTGCCCTTCGACGACAGCCTGGTGCAGCAGGTCCATCCGGTTCTCGACGCCAGGCAGGCCATTGGGGATCTTCGAGAAGTCGCCCCGGCCCAGCTCCTTCTGGCCCACGAAGCAGAACGGGCAGTGATCCGTCGACACCACCTGGAGGTCGTTCGTCCGCAGACCCCGCCACAGCGCCGCCTGATGCTCCTTCGGCCTCAGCGGCGTCGAGCACACGTACTTGGCGCCCTCGAAGTCCGGCTCCGCCAGATTGTCCGTCGACAGGAACAGGTACTGCGGGCAGGTCTCGCCGAACACCGGCAGCCCCATGTCCCTCGCCGCCGCCAGCTGCGCCACCGCCTCCTGGGCCGAGACGTGGACGACGTAGAGCGGCGCGCCGGCCACCCGGGCGAGCTGGATCGCCCGGTGGGTCGCCTCCGCCTCAAGGAGCGTCTTGCGGACCTCCCCGTGATGGCGCGGATCGGTCTCGCCGCGGGCCAGGGCCTGCTCCACCAGGGCGTCGATCGCGATGCCGTTCTCCGCGTGCATCATGATCAGACCGGCCGTGTCACCAGCAACCTGCATCGCCCGCAGGATCTGGCCGTCATCCGAATAAAAGACCCCCGGATAGGCCATAAACAATTTGAACGAGGAAATGCCATGCTCGATGAGCTTCGGCATCTCCTTGAGCGTCGCCTCGTTCACGTCCGACATGATCATGTGGAACGCGTAGTCGATCGCGCACTTCCCGTCCGCCTTCTCCAGCCAGGCATTCAGGCCGGCCTGCAGCGAATGGCCCTTCGACTGCACCGCGAAATCAACGATCGTCGTCGTCCCGCCCCACGCCGCCGCCCGCGTCCCCGTCTCGAACGTGTCCGAAGCGAACGTCCCACCGAACGGCAGCTCCATATGCGTGTGCGCGTCGACCCCACCCGGGATCACGTACTTCTGCGACGCGTCGATAACACGGTCAGCCGTCCACTCCTGCGTCCCCGGCGCCGCCAACGCCACCAGCCGGCCGTGCTCGATCAGCACATCCGCGTGCACCTCGTCCGCGGCCGTGATCACAAGACCACCGGTAATCAGAGTCCGAGTCATTTCCCAGCCATCCCCTCATACCCGCCGACCACGCCACCACTGACACAGGCCGGGACCACGCCCCGGCCCACCCGCCCCCTCACGCCGCCATCTCGCACGGCACACGGCCTACTCCGCTAGAAAACCCCTGGTCACGCGGCCAAATGAAACCCTTGAACGACGTGATCCCCTCTTCCACCAGAAGGTCCATTTCCTTCAGTGTCTTCGGATTCACGTCGGAGACGATCATGTGGAAGCCGTAGTCGACGGCGCAGTTGCCCTCGGCCTTGGCGTGCCAGGCGTCCAGCCCTTCGCGCAGGGAGCGGCCGACGCTCTGCACCGCGAAGTCGACGACGGTGGTGGTGCCGCCCCAGGCGGCGGCCCGGGTGCCGGTCTCGAAGGTGTCGGAGGCGAAGGTGCCGCCGAACGGCAGCTCCATGTGGGTGTGGGCGTCGACGCCGCCCGGGATGACGTACTTGCCGGTGGCGTCGATGACCCGGCCGTCGGTGAACGCGGCGGCGGCCGGGGTGCCGGAGGCGGCGAGGGCGGCGATGCGGCCGCCCTCGATCAGGACGTCGGCGTGGATCTCGTCGGAGGCGGTGATGACGAGGCCACCACGGATGACGGTACGGCTCATGCGTTGACCCTCCGCTGGATTGTGGTGGAGAGGTGCGGGTCGCCGGTCGGGGGTCGCGCGGTTCTCGCGCGACCCCCGACCGGGCCCGGCCCTTCGGGCCGCTACAGTGCGCTCCGCAGCGCGTGTTCGAGGATCGCGGCTCCCTCCTCGGCCTCCGCCACGCTGAGGGACAGCGGTGGGGCGATGCGCAGGGCGCTGGTGTTGTGGCCGCCGCCCTTGCCGATGAGCAGTCCGCCCCGGCGGGCGGCCTCCAGTACGGCGGAGGCGGCCTGCGGGTCGGCCTCGTCGGTGCCCGGTTTCGTCAGCTCGATGCCGATCATCAGCCCGCGCCCGCGCACCTCCCGTACCGCGGGCACCTGGGCGGCGACGGCCCGCAGGCGTTCGAGGAGCATGCCGCCGACCCGCCGGGCGTTGCCCTGGAGGTCGTGCTCCAGCAGGTAGGTGAGGTTGGCCAGGCCGGCCGCCATGGTGACCTGGGTGCCGCCGAACGTCGAAATGCTGTTGGCGTCCAGGCAGTTCATGATCTCGGCGCGGGCGATGACACCGCCGATGGACATGCCGTTGCCGATGCCCTTGGCGAAGGTCACGATGTCGGGTGGGCCACTTCGGGCGTGGGCCTGCCAGCCCCAGAAGTGGTCGCCGGTGCGGCCCCATCCGGTCTGCACCTCGTCGGAGATCCACAGGATGCCGTGTGCGTTCAGCACCTCGCGGAACGCCGCGTACAGCCCGTCGGGTGGTGAGGTGAAGCCGCCGACGCCCTGGATCGGTTCGGCGATCAGTGCCGCGGGCGGGCGGGTGTGGCCGAGCAGGTCCTTGAGGTCGTCGACGCAGGCCGCGATGAAGTCGTCGTCGCCGAGCGACGCGTACGGGCCTCGGGTGCGCACACCGCCGTGCACGTACAGGGTCTGCAGCGGGGACAGCGAGGTCGGGGACCAGCCGCGGTTGCCGGTGACGCCGACCGCGCTGAAGGAGCGGCCGTGGTAGCTGTTGCGCATCGCCAGGACCGAGTTGCCGCGCCGGTAGGTGGTGGCGAGCAGCAGGGCGGTGTCGTTCGCCTCGGTGCCGGAGGTGGTGAAGAAGACCCGGGCGTCCGGGATGCCACTCAACTGGGCCACACGTTCTGCGAGTTCGACCATCTGTCGGTCGAGGTAGAGGGTGGAGGAGTGGATGATCCGCCCGGCCTGCTCGGCGACCGCCTTCGTCACCTCGGGCAGGGCGTGGGCGGTCATGGTGGTGAGGATGCCGCCGAAGAAGTCGAGGTACCGGTTGCCCGCGGAGTCCCAGACGTGGCGGCCCTCGCCGTGGGTGATCTCGATGGGCTCCTCGTAGTAGAGGGCGAGCCAGTCGGGGAGCACGGAGCGGTGGCGGCCCAGCAGGTCGTCGGTCACGGCCGCACCAGTCCCTCGTAGGCGTCGGGGCGGCGGTCGCGGTAGAACGCCCACTGCTGCCGTACGTCCTCGATGAGGTCGAAGTCGAGGTCCCGGACCACGAGTTCCTCCTTGCTGTCGCTGGCGACGTCGCCGACGAACTGGCCACGGGGGTCGACGAAGTACGAGGTTCCGTAGAAGTCGTTGTCCCCGTACTCCTCCTGGCCCACCCGGTTGATCGCGGCGACGAAGTACTCGTTGGCGACGGCCGCGGCCGGCTGTTCCAGCTGCCAGAGGTAGGACGAGAGGCCGCGGTGCGTGGCCGACGGGTTGTAGACCAACTGGGCTCCGTTCAGCCCGAGTTGTCGCCAGCCCTCCGGGAAGTGGCGGTCGTAGCAGATGTAGACGCCGACCTTGCCGACGGCGGTGTCGAAGACGGGCCAGCCGAGGTTTCCGGGCTTGAAGTAGAACTTCTCCCAGAACCCCTTGACCTGGGGGATGTGGTGCTTGCGGTACTTGCCGAGGACGGTGCCGTCGGCGTCGACCACGACCGCGGTGTTGTAGTAGAACCCCGACTGCTCGACCTCGAACACCGGCACGACGATCACCATGCCGGTCTCGCGGGCCAGTTCCCGCATCCGGTGGACGGTCGGCCCGTCGGGCACGGGTTCGGCCCAGCGGTAGTGCTCGGCATCCTGGACCTGGCAGAAGTAGGGGGCGTTGAAGACCTCCTGGAACCCGATGATCTTCGCACCCTGCCGGGCCGCCTCGCGGGCGTGCTCCTCGTGTTTCGCCACCATGGACTCCGTGTCGCCGGTCCAGGTGGCCTGGACCAGGGCGGCTCGTACGACGTGTGCCATGAGCTACTCCTTCGACGCGACGTCAGCGCCTCTACGCCCGTAGAAACGGTTGTAGAGGGACGAACGTAAGCCTCTCGGGCGGCCTTGCCAAGACCATCGTCGTCAACCCGCGGGGTCGATCATGATTCGCACTCCGGTGGGTGAGTCCCCGTCCCGGGCCCGGTTCCAGACCCTGCCCCGGGCCCGGTCCCGGGCTCAGGCAGCGACCGACGGCGGGACGGGCGGCGGGACGGAGGGCGGGACGGAGGGCACGGCAGGCGGTACGACGGGCGGTACGGCCGGGGCGCAGCGGTTCACCAGCTCGTCCATCGACAGGTCGAGCGCGCGGGCGAGGGCGGCCACCGTGAAGAACGCCGGGGTGGGGGCCCGCCCGGTCTCGATCTTCCGGAGGGTCTCCGGGGAGATGCCCGCGCTCGCCGCGACCCGCGCCATGCTCCGGTCGCCGCGCGCCTCACGCAGCAGCCGGCCGAGCCGCTCGCCGCGTTCGCGTTCTTCGGGGGTGAGGGGGGTGCGCACCATTCCGTCATTCTAATGCCGGTATAGTAATTGGCATGGTGGAGTTGAAGACCGACATGTCGATCGCCGCGATGTACGAGGCGGGCCAGGTCGTCGCGGACGCCCTGAAGGCCGTACGGAAGGCCGCCGGGGTGGGTGTTTCCCTGCTGGAGCTGGACGAGGTGGCCCGTGAGGTGCTGCGCGGGGCGGGGGCGGGCTCGCCCTTCCTGGGCTACCGGCCCTCCTTCGCCCCGACCCCGTTCCCCGCCGTCCTCTGCGCGTCGGTCAACGACGCGATCGTGCACGGCGTCCCGGACGGCTACCGGCTGTGCGACGGCGACCTGGTGTCCGTGGACTTCGGCGCCGAGCTGGGCGGCTGGGTCGGCGATTCGGCGATCAGTTTCATCGTGGGCACCCCGCGTGCGGGCGACGTGAGGCTGATCGAGACCGCCGAGCGGGCCTTGGCGGCGGGCATCGAGGCCGCCGTCGTCGGCAACCGTGTCGGGGACATCGCACACGCGATCGGCACGGTGTGCCGCGCGGCGGGCTACGGCATCCTGGACGGCTTCGGCGGGCACGGCATCGGTCGCCGTATGCACGAGGACCCGCCCGTCCCCAACGAGGGCCGGCCGGGCCGGGGCATGCCGCTGCGGCACGGCATGGTGCTGGCGATCGAGCCCATGCTCATCGGCGGCGGCACCGACGGCTTCCGCACCGCGCCCGACGGCTGGACCCTGCGCACCGTCGACGGCTCGCGCGCCGCCCACGCCGAACACACCGTCGCGATCACCGCCGCCGGCCCCCGCGTCCTGACCGCCCGCTGAGCACGGCTCCCGCGAGGCCCCGCGGGCCTGCCGCGGGCATGCTCCGCACGGCCCGCTTCCGAGGTGCTGCGCCGAAGCGATCGTGCGAAGGTGTTTTCTACGAGCGCGCCGCAGGCAGCACACACGCCACACGCACACCGTGCGGGCCCCCTACGCACCGCGGGGACACGTACGGGTGTAACCGGGAGACGGTCGGGCACCCGCGTCCGGACCGTACGTCGAGCAGTGAGCGCGCCCCGGGGCTCCTTCGGGTTCCCGGTTCCGCCCGGCCCAGGGGATCCCGCGGGGGCGCCGGAACGGATGTCCATGAGCAGCGGGTTCACGGGTCCGCAGGGCTACGGCCCGGACCCCTTCGGAGAATTCCTCGCACGCTTCTTCGGCGGGCCGCGCCCCCGGCAGATCGACATCGGCCGGCTGCTGAGCCAGCCGGCCAGGGAGCTGGTGCGCGGCGCCGCGCAGTACGCCGCCGAGCACGGCAGCCGGGACCTGGACACCCAGCACCTGCTGCGCGCCGCGCTCGCCACCGAGCCGACCCGCGACCTGATCAGCCGGACGGGCACGGATCCCGACTCGCTGGCGGCGGAGATCGACGAACGGTCCGGGCCCGTCCAGCACGGGCCGGACGACGCCCCGCCGCCGACGTCGCTCTCGCTGACCCCCGCCGTCAAACGGGCCCTGCTGGACGCCCACGACATGGCCCGGTCGACCGGGGCCGGCTACATCGGCCCGGAGCACGTCCTCAGCGCCCTGGCCGCCAACCCCGACTCGGCCGCCGGGCACATCCTGAACTCGGCCCATTTCACCTCCGCCGGGATGCCGCTGCCGGACGCCGCGCCGGACGCCGCGCCGCCGCGCCCCGAGCGGCCCCGCCCCGCGACGGGCACGCCGACGCTGGACAAGTACGGCCGTGACCTGACCGAGCTGGCCCGTGAGGGCCGGATCGACCCGGTGATCGGGCGGGAGGAGGAGATCGAGCAGACCGTCGAGGTGCTCTCCCGGCGCGGCAAGAACAATCCGGTGCTGATCGGTGACGCGGGCGTCGGCAAGACCGCCGTGGTGGAGGGGCTGGCGCAGCGGATCGCCGACGGGGACGTGCCCGACGTGCTCATGACCCGGCGGGTGGTCTCACTCGACCTGGCGGGCGTGGTCGCCGGTACCCGCTACCGGGGCGACTTCGAGGAGCGGCTGAACACCATCGTCGACGAGATCCGCGCCCACTCCGACCGGCTGATCGTCTTCATCGACGAGCTGCACACCGTCGTGGGCGCCGGTGGCGGCGGCGAGGGCGGTTCGATGGACGCCGGCAACATCCTCAAGCCGGCGCTGGCCCGCGGCGAGCTGCACATCGTGGGCGCGACCACGCTGGAGGAGTACCGGCGGATCGAGAAGGACGCGGCGCTGGCCCGCCGCTTCCAGCCGGTCATGGTGCCGGAACCCACGCCCGCGGACACGGTCGCGATCCTGCGCGGACTGCGCGACCGGTACGAGGCCCACCACCAGGTCCGCTACACCGACGAGGCGCTGGTGGCGGCCGTGGAGCTGTCCGACCGCTACCTCAGCGAGCGCCGCCTGCCGGACAAGGCGATCGACCTGATCGACCAGGCCGGCGCCCGGGTTCGGCTGCGGGCCCGGACCAAGGGCACGGACGTACGCGCCATGGAGCAGGAGCTGGAGCAGCTGACCTACGACAAGGACCAGGCCGTCGCCGACGAGAAGTACGAGCAGGCGACGCAGTTGCGCGACCGCATCGGCGAACTGAAGGAGCGGATCGCCGATGCCGGCGGTGAGGGCCGGGTCGACGAGGGACAGAGCCTGGTGGTGGACGCCGAGGCGATCGCGGAGGTGGTCTCCCGGCAGACCGGCGTCCCGGTCAGCAGGCTCACCGAGGAGGAGAAGGACCGGCTGCTGGGCCTCGAGGAGCACCTGCACCAACGGGTCATCGGCCAGGACGAGGCGGTGCGGGCGGTCTCGGACGCGGTGCTGCGCTCCCGGGCCGGGCTCGCCAGCCCCGACCGGCCGATCGGCAGCTTCCTGTTCCTCGGGCCGACCGGTGTCGGCAAGACGGAGCTGGCCCGGGCGCTGGCCGAGGTTCTGTTCGGCAGCGAGGACCGGATGGTGCGCCTCGACATGAGCGAGTACCAGGAGCGGCACACGGTCAGCCGGCTGGTCGGTGCCCCGCCCGGATACGTCGGCCACGAGGAGGCGGGGCAGCTGACCGAGGTGGTGCGCAGGCATCCGTACTCGCTGCTGCTCTTCGACGAGGTGGAGAAGGCTCACCCGGACGTCTTCAACATCCTGCTCCAGGTCCTCGACGACGGCCGGCTGACCGACTCCCAGGGCCGGACGGTGGACTTCAGCAACACCGTCATCGTGATGACCAGCAACCTCGGTTCCGAGGCGATCACCCGGCGCGGTGCGACGCTGGGCTTCGCGACGGGCGGCGCGGAGGCGGACGAGGAGGCTCGGCGCGAGCAGATCCTGCGGCCGCTGCGGGAGCACTTCCGGCCCGAGTTCCTCAACCGGATCGACGAGGTGGTGGTGTTCCGCCAGCTCACCGCCGTGGAACTGCGGCAGATCACCGATCTGCTGCTGGAGGGGACGCGACGCGGCCTGCGGGGCCAGGGCGTCACGGTCGAGTTCACCGACGCCGCCGTGGACTGGCTGGCGCAGCGAGGCCATCAACCCGAGTACGGGGCGCGGCCGTTGCGCCGCACCATCCAGCGCGAGGTCGACAACCAGCTGTCCCGGCTGCTGCTGGACGGCAGCGTCCAGGGCGGCGACCGGGTGACGGTGGACACGGCGGACGGGAACCTCACGTTCCGGACCGGGGCGAGGGACGGGACCGGCGCCGAGCCCGTCGGCCCCGAGCCCGGCGGGGCCGGGCCCGGGGAGGCACCGGCTTCCGGGCGGTGAGCCGGGTGGGCCGGACGCCCCTCCGACCCCCGCTCACCGCGCCGGAGGGTGCCGTTCCCCGACCCACGGGCCGGCTCACGGTCCGCGGGCCACCTCACCGGGTCACCGGCGCTCCGGGTGCACGACCATCGCGGAACCGCCGCCCCGGCGGGTCTTCTCCGCCGCGGCGAGCCACCGGCCGTCCGGCAGCCGCTGCACAGCGGTGGTCGCGCCGATCTCCGGGTTCTCCTGGAACGAGTGCCCGATCGCCTCCAGTTTCTTCCGCAACGCGCTGTCGTACAGGCCGGGTTCGAGGTCCGTGCGGGCCGTGTTGCGCTGGCTGGCGCGCGGCGCGGCGATCGCGTCGACCAGCGGCAGACCTCGGTCGAGGAACCCGGTGAGGGTTTGCAGCACGGTGGTGATGATGGTCGAACCACCGGGTGAACCGAGCGCCACGACCGGCCGGTCGTGCCGGTCGAGCACGATCGTCGGGGCGATCGAGGACCGGGGCCGCTTGCCGGGCCCCGGCAGGTTCGGGTCGTGCACGGCCGGGTTCGCCGGGGCGAAGGAGAAGTCCGTCAGCTCGTTGTTGAGCAGGAAGCCGCGGCCGGGCACGGTGATGCCGCTGCCACCGGTCTGCTCGATGGTGAGGGTGTAGGCGACGACGTTGCCCCACCGGTCGGCGGTGGTGAGGTGCGTGGTGTTCTCGCCCTCGTACGTCGTCGGGGCCGCGGTGCCTCCCGCCGCGCAGGGCGCGGGATCGCGCGGGTCGCCGGGTGCGAGCGGGCTGGTGAGGGCCGCGTCGTCCTCGATGAGGCACTCGCGGGAGTCGGCGTACCGCTGGGAGAGCAGTTCCTTCGTGGGGACGTCCTCGAAGGCGGGGTCGCCGAGCCAGCGCCCCCGGTCCGCGAACGCGATGCGGCTCGCTTCGATGAAGCGGTGCAGGTAGCGGGCGTCGTCCGCCCGGGAGAGGTCGGTCCGCTCCAGGATGTTGAGGGCCTCGCCGACCGTGGTGCCGCCGGAGGAGGAGGGCGCGACGGAGTAGACGTCCAGACCGCGGTACGACGTCTTCGTGGGCGGCTGGGACCTGGCGCGGTACGCCGCGAGGTCCCGGGTGGACAGTTCGCCGGGGCGGGCGTTCCAGCCGGAGTCCGGGTCCACAGGCGGTTCGTTGACCGTGTTCACGATGTCCCGGCCGATGCCGCCCCGGTACAGCGCGTCGACGCCCTTGCGGCGCAACTCCGCGTAGGTGCGGGCGAGATCGGGGTTCTTGAAGGTGGAGCCGACGACCGGGAGCCGGCCGCCCGGCAGGAACAGCTCGGCGGTGTCGGGGAAGTGGCGGAAGCGGGTCTCGTTGGCGGCGGTCTGCGCGCGGAAGGTCTCGTCGACGGTGAAGCCCTCGCGGGCGAGCCGCTCGGCGGGCCCCAGGACCGCGTCGAGCCGTTTGCTGCCCCACATGTCCAGCGCCCGCTGCCAGGTGGCCGACGTGCCGGGGGTGCCGACGCCGAGGCCGCTGCTGACGGCCTCGGCGAAGGGGATCGGCGCGCCGTCCTCCAGGAAGAGACCGGAGTCTGCGGTCAGCGGAGCGGTCTCGCGTCCGTCGATCGTGTGCACGGTGCGGGAGCGGGCGTCGTAGTGGACGAAGTAGCCGCCTCCGCCGATGCCGGCCGAGTAGGGCTCGGTGACGCCGAGCGCGGCGGCGGTGGCGACGGCCGCGTCGACGGCGTTCCCGCCCTTCCTGAGGACCTCGATCCCGGCGGCTGTGGCGTCGGCGTCGACGCTGGAGACCGCGCCTCCGTGGCCGACGGCCACCGGGGTCTTGGCGGGGGGCAGGCCGGGCCCACCGCCCTGCGTGGCTGCCGGTGACGGCGCTGCCGCTCCCGACGAGACCACGATGGCGGCGACCGCCGCGACCGTGAGCTTCCGTCCGACACGATGACGCATTCGCACCTCCGTTGAAGGGCCGTTCGCGCAGCCGCATTCATCGCCATGCCCACATCAGGAAGGTCGCGGGGCGCGCCGCCGCGGCCTCTCGGACGCTCGTTCTCCGAACATCTCGAACATGGGTTTGCTCGAGCCCGCTAGCATGCGCGCCCATGAGTGACGACGTACGCAACATCGTTCTGGGTGTGGTCGCCTCCAGCCTCTTCGCCGCATTGGGCTGGATCGCCCGTACCTCCCTGTGGAAGCGCAGACTCCGGCGCAAGCAGGCCTTCTTCGGACTGCCGGAGAACTCCGAGTCGCTCCTCGTCGTCAACCGCGATCCTGCCACGGCGGAGCCGGCCGTGCACCGTTTCGACGTGTTCTCGCTGCTCGAGCTCTCGGCGCTGATCAAGGACTGCGGGGCGCACGTGCAGGTGGTCACGCAGGACGCGGCCCACCAGGGTTTCGGCGAGCGCACGGAGTTCTGCGTGGGAGGGCCCGCGTCGAACCGGCGGATGGTGGCACACATGGCGGCGATGCTGCCCGGGGTGCGCATCAACGTGGATCCGGAGCCCGGCCCGGACCGGGGCGCCTTCCGGATCGGCACCGAGCTCTACCGGATGGAACCGGGTGTCACCGAGTACGTCCTGCTCGCCCGGCTCACCGCCGGTGAACGGCGCGACACCCGGCCGGTGTTCCTGTTCTGCGGCCAGCGCGCGATCACCAACCAGGCCGCCACCCGGTACCTCGCCCGCAACCACGAGCAGCTGGCCCGCAAGCACGGCTCGAACTCCTTCGTCCTGCTGCTGAAGGTCATCAACTCGCAGGCGTACGGCCCCGATGTGGTGGACCTGGTGGGGGATGTGACCCGTGCGGCGCAGACTCCGCTGCCGGCGCCCGCCGTCTCGACGCCCTCGGCGGAGCCGCCGTCCGTGCCTGCTTCACCTGCTTCACCCGGATCACGCGGCGCACGCGGCTCACGCAGGAAGGAGCAGAAGTCCTGAGACCCCCATGGTGTTCGGGGCTCTGGGCCGCCGGTGAGCGGGCGCAACCCGTCCGGCGCGCAGCTGACCTTCTTCCCGCCGGTGGGCGGCCCGTGGTGCGGGTCGTCTCCACCGCGCGAGCAGTGATCTCCGACTGCCGCCGGACGGGACTGGCTTATGTGAACCGCCATCCGCAGGGGCGGGGCGGTAGGCCCCTCCCGGCGACAGCGTCCCCGCTCCGGCCGCGAAGTCCCCTCCCCACCGGATTGGAGAGCACATCGTAGTCGAGGTCCGGTGGGACGGACTTCCCCGCGTCATACCGTTCAGTACTTGAGGATCTTGGAAAGGAAGTCCTCGGCCCGGTCACCGCTCGAGTTCGTGGAGGACTCCCGGCACGCACCGTCCGGCCGTCAGCCATATCCGCGCCGGAGCGCGGCCCGGTGCCTCACGCCTCCGCGACCTCGGCGTACAGCTGCGACAACTCGGGCACCCCACTGGCGGCCCACTGGTGCCCGGAGTCCACGACGTCGAACTCCCGGCCGGAGGCGAGCCGTACGACGGGCTGTCCGTCGGACCGGATCCTCCAGGCGGCTCCCGGCACGGTGCGCACGATGACGGTGCCCAGATAGAGCCCGGCGTCGTTGCCCAGCCAGGTCAGCGTGTCCTCGTCGTCCCGCCAGCTCCCGGGCACCAGCTGGTCCAGCGCCTCCAACGAGGCCTGGGAGTCGTCCAGTCGGACTCCGGCACGGGAGGCCTGGGAGCGCAGCAGCTCGCACTCGGCGAGGAGTTCCGCGATGCCCTCGGGGTCACGGACTCCCGGCTTCTCACGCCTGTTGCCCAGGAAAGGGATGTTCATCCCCCCAGCCTGACATTCGTACCGCCGTCCGCACCACAGGCGCGCTGCCGGCCTCTCCCCCGAAGACCGTCACCCCGGGGACTGTCCCGGAGCCCTACACGTCGAGGTCCACCACGACCGGCGCGTGGTCCGAGGCGCCCTTGCCCTTGCGCTCCTCACGGTCGACGTACGCGTCGGAAACGGCCTTGGCGAACGGCTCGTTGCCGTATACCAGGTCGATGCGCATGCCGCGGTTCTTGGGGAAGCCGAGCTGACGGTAGTCCCAGTACGTGAACGGGTGGTCGTACTTCAGCGGGCGCGGGACGACGTCGGACAGGCCCGTCTCACGCAGGGAGGCCAGGGCGGCGCGCTCGGCGGGGGTGACATGGGTGGCACCCTCGAAGGCGGCGATGTCGTGGACGTCGTCGTCGGTCGGCGCCACGTTGTAGTCGCCGAGCACCGCGAAGGGGCGGTTGCCCGCCGCGTCCCCGGCCACGGCCGCCTTCAGCGCCTCGAACCACTGGAGCTTGTACGCGTAGTGGGGGTGGTCCACCTCGCGGCCGTTGGGCACGTACACCGACCAGACGCGGACCGGGCCGCAGGTCGCGGAGACGGCACGGGGCTCCACGGCACCGTCGTACCCCGGATCGCCGGGCAGGCCCTTGACGACGTCCTCGAGGCCCACGCGGGAGAGCACCGCCACGCCGTTCCACCGGCCGGTCGCGTGCACCGCTGACTCGTAGCCCAGCTCGCGCAGTTCCTCGGCCGGGAACCGCTCCTCGGCGACCTTGGCCTCCTGGAGGCACAGCACGTCCGTGCCGCTGCTCTCCAGCCAGGCCAGGAGCCTGGGCAGGCGGGCGGTGATCGAGTTCACGTTCCAGGTGGCGATGCGCATGTCTCACAACCTACCCGGCACCACCGACAATGCCCGCCCGGCGGCGGGCGACCCCCGCCTCAGCTCACAGCTCGGCCGTCGCCCCGGGGGCGAGCCGCAGGTGCTCCGAGCCGCCGAGCGCGCCGATCTGGCGGTCGTAGATCGGGCGGGCCAGATCGGTGAGCAGGGCGTCGTGGATGTCGTAGGCGCGCTCCGGCCGGACCTCGCGGACGTAGTCGATGACCTCCGAGATCTTGTTCCAGGGGGCCATGACCGGGAGCATCAGCGTCCGGACGGGGTGGTCGGGGACGGTGAGGGCGTCGCCGGGGTGGAAGAGGGCCCCTCCGTCGACGAGGTAGCCGACGTTGGTGACGCGCGGGATGTCCGGGTGGATCACGGCGTGCAGCTCGCCGTGCACCTGGATGTCGAAGCCCGCGGCGGTGAACGCGTCGCCGTGCCCGACGGTGTGCACACGGCCCGGGAACGCGGCCGAGAGCTGCTCCGCGACGGACTTCAGGGTCCAGACCGCCACGGCCGGGTCGGCCTCCAGGGCGGCCCTCAGCCGACCCTCGTCGAAGTGGTCGGGGTGCTCGTGCGTGACCAGGATGACGTCCGCGCCGAGTGCGGCGTCCTCCTCGCTGAACCCACCGGGGTCGACGACGAGGGTGCGGCCGCCCTTCTCCAGACGGACACAGGAGTGTGACTTCTTCGTGAGCCTCATGAGCCCATGGTGCCTCCCGCTCCCCCATCCGCGCGGGGTGCCCGGTGCTCACCCCTGGGGTGTGGTCTCCTCCCGGACGACCTGCTGGGCCACCCGGAACGCGCTGTTCGCCGCGGGGAGGCCGCAGTAGACGGCCGCCTGGAGCAGGACCTCCTTGATCTCCCCGGGGGTGAGGCCGTTGCGCAGGGCCGCCCGGGTGTGGACGGCGAGGTCCTCCAGGTGACCGCCGGCGACCAGGGCGGTGAGGGTGACGCAGCTGCGGGTGCGCCGGTCGAGGCCGGGCCGGTCCCAGACCTCGCCCCAGGCGGAGCGGGTGACGAACTCCTGGAAGTCGCCCGAGAAGTCGTCGGTCTGCGCCAGTACCTGGTCGACGTGTGCGTCGCCCAGCACCTCCCGGCGGACCTTGATCCCGGTCTCGTACGGGTCGGGCCTGCCCTGCGCCTGTGGCGGGACTGCGGCGGCGATCTCGGCGACGGGTCCGCCCTGCGGCGGCACCACCGCCCGCACGGCCTGGTCCGGGACGGCGGGCAGGGCGGTCTGCCCGGTGGCGGACTCGAAGGCGAGCTGCCAGGCGGTGGAGAAGTGCCGGACCAGCAGGTCGGTGACCGCGGCGGGCTGCTCCACCGGTACCAGGTGGGAGGCACCGGGCACGACGGCCAGCCGGGCGTCCGGCACCCCGGCGACCAGCGTGCGGGCCTCGGCGGGGCCGGTGACCTGGTCGTCCGAGCCGACCAGCACCAGGGTCGGCACGCCGACGCTGCCGAGTTCGGCCCGCACGTCGAACGAGGCGAGGGCCTCGCAGGCGGCGATGTAGCAGCCCGGATCGGTGGTGCGCACCATCTGCACGGCCCACTCGGTGATCGCGGGCTGTGCGGCCGCGAAGCCGCTGGTGAACCAGCGGTCGGGCGAGGTGCGGGCGATCGGGTCGAGCCCGTTGGTCCGGACGATCACACCGCGCTGGCGGAACTCGTCGGCGGTGCCGAACCGGGGGGAGGCGGCGATCAGTGCGAGGGAGGCGACACGTTCGGGGTGCCGCAGGGCCAGTTCGAGGCCGATCGCGCCGCCGAACGCGCAGCCGGCGTATCCGAAGCGCTGCACGCCGAGGCCCTCGAGGGTGGCGAGCAGCCGCGCGGTGAGATCGCCGACCGATCCCGCCGGGTAGGCGGGGGCACCTCCGTGCCCCGGCAGATCGAACCGGAACACCCGCCACTGCTTCGTCAGCTCGGGGATCTGCCGGTCCCACATGTGCCATGTGGTACCCAGTGAGGGAGCCAGGATCAGGACAGGTGCGTCTTCTGGCCCGTCAAAGCGGTATTGCAGGGTGTTCGGTGGTGTCTCACTCACGCCCCAAACTCTCTCACGTGTCACGAGCTGTCACACGGCCGGGGAAAAACCCGGCGACTCCCGCGCCCGGCGGCGCCACACCGCCGGCGCTGCCGGAACCCTCGGGGCCCCAGGTACGAGTTCTCCGGCGTGTAGGCGTGGCCGCTCGGACAGTGCATCCTACTGACACGCGCGCTCTCCCATTCCCTGCTCCGCAGAGCTTCCTGCTTCGGCATGGCTTCCAGATAGTCCGGTTTGCGGCAAAGCTCATACTGCCGGCCCCAAGGATCAGCACGACGCACGTGAAAGCCTTCCAGGATCTCCCCGACCAGCAACCGGAACACCACACGGTGGACAGGCTGCGCCTTTCCCTCGTAGGAGACTTGGCCGTAGCCTGACCGCCCCTCCCCGTTGCAGCTGCCGGTCCACAACCAGCAGCCGGTGTCCGAATCCACCTCGATCTCGGCTTTCATACGGCTGGGCAAATCGCTCCACCGCCAGGCTTCCTGGCTCACGGCGTTGTCACGTTGGCTGACCGGCCTGGGATGATCTTGGAGTTGGTCGTGCCGGGGAGGGGGCCGTTCGTGTCGTCCGCGTCGCCGTCGTACAAGGGGCACCGGTACCCGGTCGAGGTGATCTCCCACTGCGTGTGGCGGTACTTCCGCTTCCCGCTCAGCTTCCGCGAGGTGGAGGAGCCGATACTCGAGCGCGGCGTGCTCGTCTCCCACGGGACGGTGCGCCGCTGGTGTGCGAAGTTCGGCCAGGTCTGCGCCAACGGACTGCGCCGCCGTCGGCCGCGGCCCGGGGACACATGGCACCTGGACGAGGTCTTCATCAAGATCAACGGGGAGCGGAAGTATCTGTGGCGGGCCGTCGACGCCGACGGCACCGTGCTCGACATCCTGGTCCAGAACCGCCGGGACAAGGCCGCGGCCCGACGCTTCTTCCGCAAACTGCTCAAGAAGACCTGCTCGGTGCCGCGGGTGGTCATCACCGACAAGTTGCGCTCCTACGGGGCGGCCCACCGCGAGGTCATGCCCTCCGTCGAGCACCGCTCGCACAAAGGTCTGAACAACCGGGCCGAGAACAGCCACCAGCCCACCCGCCGGCGCGAACGCGCCATGAAAGGCTTCCGCTCTGTCGGCGGGGCCCAGCAGTTCCTGGCCGCGTTCAGCGGCATCTCCCCGCACTTCCGACCCCGCCGCCACCTGATGACCGCCGCCCACTACCGCGCCGAGATGACCGTCCGCTTCGCGATCTGGGACCAGATCACCGGCGCTGCCGGCCTGCCCACCACAGCCTGACCCCAGGCCCGAAGCGCAAGCTCACCACGCCCCGACGCGCCATCAGACACTCAGAGTGCGGGATGTGAGCTGATGTCCGTTTCGGGGTTGGGTCTGGGTGAGGAGCCCTGGTCGGCGGGGCGAGTGGACGGTCAGGGACGGGGCTGAGCGAACAGGCCGGGCTCGGGTTCAGTGAGGATGCCCCGTGCGACCAGGCGTTTCAGCTTGGATCGGATGCCTTCGGTGTTCTTCGGGACGATGGGCAGGTCGAGGGCCTGGCAGAGGTCGCGGGCTCGCAGCGGCTTTCCGGTGTCGGCGAAGGCAGTGAGGATCTGCTGGTAGGCCGGGTGGTCCGGGACGTCGGGTCGGGCCGGTTCGTCGGCAGGGGCCGGTACGGGGATACCGAGGAGGGTCTTGCGGGTGATGCTCAAGTTCTCGCTCTCCGCGTCGAGTTCGCCCAGCTGGGCGGTGAGGTCCTCAATGCGGGAGCGAATCTCTCCAGCCTGCTCGCCGAGTTCGGCCTCACGGGGCTCGACATACTCCAGGACGGCCCTGATCTGCGGGTTGTCGCTCACGCTGTCCTCCAGGAGGCGATGGTGGACCCGGTGAGGCGGCGGGCCATGACGGAGGTCATCGCCCAGAACACCCGGGAGCGGGAGCTGGAGGGCCGGTGCTCGTAGTCGCGCACGAGACGGCGGTAGAACATCAGGATCCCGTTGGTCTGCTCGATGATCCACCGCTTGGCCTGCGGGACGAAGCCGGTGTCGGCCGGGTTGCGCTCGACGATCTCCACGTCGATGCCGTACTGCTTGCCGTGATCGACCACGGTCTTCTTGAACCCCTGGTCGACCAGGGCTTTTTCGACCCTGTCGGTCTGCGTGGCCATGCCGTCCAGCAGGGCGGTGCCCGCGGCGTTGTCGTGCGCGGACGCCGGCAGCACGACGGCCTCGACGACCAGGCCCAAAGTGTCCACGGCCAGGCATCTCTTCCTGCCCGGCACCCGTTTCGAGGCATCCCTGCCGGTCGTGGTGGCCGGCACCCCGACGGAGACGTGGATGCTCTGGGTGTCCATGACGATCAGGCTCGGGTCGGCTCATCGCTTCTTCTTCTCCCGCAGATGCCACCGCAGCAGGTCGTGCACGGTCTGGTCGGTGCCGTCGTCGCGCCAGAGGCAGAAGTAGTACTTCACCGCGCCGGGCGGAGGCATGTCGTGGGGCAGGAACTCCCACTGGCAGCCGGTGCGGTTCTGGTAGAAGATCGCGTTCACGACCTCCCGCAGGTCGCAGGAGCCCGGGTCTCCGGTCGCCGACCGCGCCACCCTGTCCTGCTTCCACGCGGTGACCAGCGGTTCGATCAGCGACCACTGTTCTTCGGTCAAGTCGGTTGCGTACGGCATCCGTTCCATGCCCGCGACCCCATCATGCACACGACATGACACGAGGGTGGAACCGTCCCATCACCCACGAACGGGCGACACCAGATCATCTGGAACGGGACTTAACGCCCTCTCAAGTCCTGGCGAATCCTTGACAGTTGAACCCTCCAACTGCTGAGTAGGCCCGGAGCGCGGTGCCGGGATTGCTCCCGGTCCGTCTCTCCGGACCTCTCGCCGAACCCGCCGTGCGCCTCTCAACGCAACGGGCTCTCCACGGTCCCTGCCGTCAGGCGTGGTTGATGCTGGTCCAGGGGTTGGGGATCCTCGACGCCCGGTAGCGGTAGCGGGTGACCGTCACCGCTTCGATGTCGAACAATTCGATCCCGTCCGCGTGTGGGCGGCGCCAGCCCCCGCGGGGGTCGGCGAGCCACCGGCGGACGTCCTTCCACCGCCAGCGACGCAGGGCTCTCAGCCACCGGACCACCCGCCACCAGACGAAGTACTCCAGTTTACTGAAGGTGTCTTTGGCCACTGCGTGCTTGAAGTAGTTGGCCCAGCCGCGCATGATCTGGTTGAGACGGATCAGCACGCCCCTGGGTGGGAGTTGCGACGTCCTGTGTGTCAGGGAACGGATCTTCGCCTTCAGCGACCGGAGGGGCCGGTCGGCGATGAAGGTGTAGACGTACCACTTGTTCGTGCCTCGCTTGCGGCGCCACTGGATGCGGAACCCCAGGAAGTCGAACCCGTCGGCCATGTCCACGATCCGGGTCTTGGCCGGTGACAACCGAAGTCCCAGAGGCTCCAGCACATGAGCGACGTCTTCGTGCAGCACTTCGACGTCATCGCGAGTGCCGTTCACGAGAACGACGAAGTCGTCCGCGTAACGGACCAGCCGCCACCTGGGCAGCCCTCGGTAACGACGCATCGTCCGCCGGGAGTTGGTACTCATCTCTCCGCCGTCCTTCCACGGCCCGTGCAGGTGCTCGTCGAGCGCCGACAGGACAATATTGAAGATCAGCGGTGAGAGGATCCCGCCCTGCGGAGTGCCGGTGTGGGTGTCCTGATACCGGCCGTCCTCGGTGAGGACACCGGCCTTCAAGAACGCCTTGACCAGCTCCAGCACGCGCTTGTCCTTGACCCGGGCCCGCACCGCGTCCATGGCGGCGAGGTGCGAGACGTTGTCGAAGGCCGCCTCGATATCCGCATCCAGCACCCATCGATAGCCTCGGGTGCCGAAGTAGTGGATCTCGGCGATCGCGTCCTGGGCCCGCCGGGCGGGCCGGAACCCGTAGGAGACCGGCTCGAAGTCGGCCTCGAAGACGGGCTCCAGCACCAGCTTCAGTGCCGCCTGGACCAGGCGGTCCTCCACCCGGGGAATCCCGAGCTTGCGGACCTTCCCCGAGCCACCGGGCTTGGGGATCATGCGTTCACGCACCGGCATCGGGCGCCAGGCCCGTGCCTTGAGCCGCTCACGCACGTCGGCCAGGAACACCGGGACGCCGATCTCGGACTCGATCCAGACAACCGTGCGCCCGTCCGCGCCGGGAGTCCGCGCCCCCTGATTGCCCGCGACCCGGTCCCACGCGACACGCAGCGTGGCCGGGTCGTGCACGAAGTTGAACAGGTCGTCGAACCTGCGGCCCGGATCGGCCGCCGCCCAACGGTGAAGCTTGGCCTGCATCTCCGATACCCGCCGGCGGGGCCCCGGTTCGGGGTCCGCCGACGGAGCACCGCCGTTCGGCAGTGCGTCTTCCGGCATTGCAGCATCCTTCCCTTCTCGATACCGCTGCCGCCCTTCCCCATGTGACCGGCTCTCCCGGCCTCGGAGTACTACGGCGGCTCCGCCCCGTCCCGGACCGGTCAGTCGTCGGTGGACTCAGCCCCGCCCCCACCGCCGGGCGCGGCGTGCGGGGCAAGGACCGGAACGGTTCCCGTGTTCACTGCGGTTCGCTCGATGAAGGAGGAGCCCGACTGTGTCCCTGTGGCATCGCCGCGAGTACGCCGCAGACCTTCCCCACGGCCTCCCGGACAGCTCTTGAATACCGCCCCAGGAGTTCTCCGGACCACCCGAACGGATGACCCGGATACGCGCCACTCCCGGCCCCCATCCGCCAGGTTCGAGCCGGTGTCGCTTTGAGAGACGTAAAACGCCGGTTCCTCGCGTACTCCTCTCCATCACGCTCGCCGGACCCGCACCATCTGGCAGTACTGGTACGTCCCGGCTTTGTCAGGGCCGCTTCCCGCCCTCCCCGGCACCACCCGGATCAGGCTGCCCTCAGCTTCAACATCCCTGCTGCGACAGGGCGTTGGTGCAGGTCTTCCACCTCCACTCGAACCGACAGCGCCTCACGGCGCAACCAAGATCCCCGACAGAGTCAAGCTAGGGCCTGTTGCGAAAGTGGGGGTTGTGCTCACAGCGTCCATGAAATTGTGGGGCGGCTACGGACGTTGGTCACGTCATGACTCAAAGACCAGCGCCTCGCCCACTGTCCGACGAAGCCCTCTCCAACCTGCTTGGCAAGCAGCAGTTCGGCACGCTCGCCACCGTCAAGCGCAGTGGCCACCCCCACCTGACCACCATGGTGTACAGCTGGGACTCCGAGGCCCGCATTGCGCGGTTCTCAACGACGGCCGACCGCATCAAGGTCGGGCACCTGCGACGCGACCCGCGTGCGGCGCTGCACGTGCAGGGCGGCGACGTGTGGTCGTTCGCCGTCGCCGAAGGCGAGGCCGAGGTCTCCGAGATCACGACGGTTCCTGGCGATGCGGTCGGTCGGGAACTGCTTGGAATGATCCCGCAGGCCGCGAAACCGGAGAATGAAGATGCGTTTCTGGAGCATCTTGTTGCTGAGCGCCGAGTGGTCATCCGGTTGAAGGTGGACCGTCTGTACGGAACAGCGCTCGACATCAACGGCTAGGACGTATCGGGTCCGTGCTGGTCGCGGCCCTCAACGAGTGACTGTGACCAGCACGTTCAGAACAGGCCCTGGCCTGTCTTCTCCTCCGGCCCCCGAGCGGTCGGCCGCTCGCGGCCCCAGGCGGCCAGCGGCTGGAGTGCGTCGTTGAGGCGCCTGCCGTCCTCGGTCAGTGAGTACTCGACGCGGGGCGGCACCTCGTCGTATGAGACGCGGTGCACGACGCCGTCCGCCTCCAGCTCACGCAGGTGAGAGGCCAGCACTTTCTCGGTGACCCCCGGCAGCAGTCGGCGCAGCTCGCCGAAGCGGCGGCAGGGGTGCTCGTGGAGCGCCCAGAGGATCAGCACCTTCCACTTGCCGCCGATCACCTCCATCGCGGTGTCGATCCCGCAGACGTGTCCGTCCGGTGCGCCCGGCCGGTTCAGCGTCGTCATGCCCCACCCCTTCCGACGTGCTCGCTCACCCCGGGGTAACCACCCACTCCGAAGTGCGTACTTGATCATCCCCGGGCCTGTGACCAGCCTAATCGGCATGACACAGAACACCGTGGAGAAGCCTCCCGTCACCCTGCTGGGCCTCGGCGCGATGGGCACCGCGCTGGCCCGCACCTGGCTTGCCGCCGGCCACCCGCTCACCGTCTGGAACCGCACCCCGGCCCGCGCCGCGGCACTCGCCGCCGAGGGCGCAGAGGTCGCGGTCAGCGCCGCCGAGGCGGTCGCGGCGAACCCCCTGATCGTCGTCTGCCTGCTGGACGACGCCTCGGTCGACGGGGTGCTGGCCGGCGCCGACCTGGCCGGCCGGGACCTGGTCAACCTGACCACCGGCACCCCTGCCCAGGCCCGCGCCCGCGCCGAGTGGGCCCGTAAGCGCGGCGCCCGCTACCTGGACGGCGGGATCATGGCCGTCCCGCCGATGATCGGTGTCCCGGAGGCCGGCGGTTACGTCTTCTACAGCGGCTCACGGGAGCTGTTCGAGCGGCACCAGGGGACCTTGGGCGTCCCGGCCGGCACCACCTACGTCGGCGAGGACGCGGGTTTCGCGGCCCTGTACGACGTGGCCCTGCTCAGCGCCATGTACGGGATGTTCGCCGGGGCCGCGCACGCCTTCGCCCTGATCCGCAAGGAGGACATCGACCCCGCGGCGCTCGCCCCGCTGCTCGCCGACTGGCTCGTCGCGATGGCCCCGGCGGTTCACCAGACCGCCGACCGGCTGCGCAGCGGCGACTACACCAAGGGCGTCGTCTCCCACCTCGCCATGCAGGTGGCCGGCACGCCGACCTTCCTGAGCACCGCCGAGCAGCAGGGGGTCAGCCCGGAACTGCTCAGCCCATATTTCGAGCTGATGCGCCGCCGCCTGGCCGAGGGCAGCGGCGAGGAGGACCTGACGGGCGTGATCGACCTGCTGGTGCACTGACCGGCCACGTGCCGCCACAGTGGCGACCGTGCTGGGCGCAGTCCTCAACGAGTGGCTGCGACCAGCACTTTCGAAACGCACCCTGGTGCTCCAGTCGTAGTTGTGGATCTTGGTGGGCTGCCGTCGGCAGGCGGCCGGCTGCGGGAAAGTGGGCGGAGTGAGGGCTCACTCCGTACTCTCGCGGTCATGACAGCACCCAGGGAGCCCCCCCTCCCCCGCGCCGCGCCCCCGGCATGGCGCTGTCACGTTGGTTGACCGGGTGGGATGACCTTCGGGTTGATCAGGCTGGGAGGAGTCCTCGGTGGACAGTGCGCCGTCGTGCAAGGGGCACCGGTACCCGGTGGAGGTGATCTCCCACTGCGGGTGGCGGTACGTCCGCTTCTCGCTGTCGTTCCGTGAGGTGGAGGAGCTGATGCTCGAGCGCGGTGTGCTCGTCTCCCACGAGACGGTCCGGCGGGGGTGCGCCACGTTCGACCAGGCCTGCGCGAACGGGCTGCGCCGCCGCCGGCCCCGGCCGGGGGATAAGTAGCACCTGGACGAGGTGTTCATCAAGATCAGCGGAAGTACCTGTGGCGGGCCGTCGACCAGGACGGCACCGTGCTGGACATCCCCGTGCAGGACCGCCGGGACACCGCCGCGGCCAGGGGTTCTTGCGCCGCCTGATGAAGGAGACCCGTACGGTGTCCCGGGTGGTCGTCACCGATCAGCTCCGCTCCTACGGTGCGGCCCACCGCGAGGTCATGCCCTCGGTCGAGCACCGCTGTCACCAGGGCCTGAACAACCGGGCCGAGAAGTCCCACCAGCCGACGAGGCAGCGCGAACGCGCGAGGAAGGGCTTTTGCTCCGCCGGGGGGCCCAGCGGTTCCTGTCCGGGTTCAGCGGCATCTCACCCCATTTCCGGCCCCGCCGCCACCTGATGATCGCCCCCGGCTACCGAGCCGAGATGACCGTCCGCTTCGCCGTCTGGGACCAGATCACCGGCGCCGCCGACCGGTCCACCGAGGCCTGAGCACCGGCCCGGAACCCGGCCCCCACCACGCCCCGACGCGCCGCCAGAGACCCACGCACCCAATAATGTGACAGCGCCTTCTCCGCATCTCGGGGGGACTTCAAAGTGGGTCCGACTCAGGCCGTCCGGGTGGGCCGCTGAGCGACGTCACGGCCAGTTAAGTTGGCGGGATGAGCGATCAGCAGGATGTTGTGGAAGCCTGGCGCTGCCTCACCGGCTGGCTGAAGACGAATGCTCCGGTCTCCTACGCTTCGCTGCTGCCTCCGGCTGCCGAGCAGGCCATCGAGGCCGCCGACACTCAGCTGAGGCAGCACCTCGGGTTCGGGCTGCCCGTGGAGCTGGGCGCGTTGTGGCGGCTGTGCGGCGGTGTGGAGCATCGGTACATCGAGGCCAACGAGGAAGAGGGCGAGGTCGGTTCGGGGGCGTTCCTGCCCGGCGGGGTGATCATGTCGCCGGTAGATGCCCTGCGCCCGCGCCTGCCGAACCATAACGGACAGGATTGGTGGCAAGGCGCGCCGGTGGTGCCGTGGCTGACCGGGGATGAGGCAGGGCCCGAGTCCGGCCACTGGGTGGGTGCCATGGGTGTCGGCCGGTGGAGTGTGGACAGCTTGCCCGGCGTCAGCGCCAGGCCCGCGTTCCCGTCGATCGCCGCCTACCTGGATGCCGTCTTGCGCACCGTGACCGAAGGGCCGGCCGATGCGATGGGCCCGGATGTGCCCGGCCTGGTGTGGGGCTGCCTCATCTGGGAGAACCCGGAGTATCCCCTGCTGGACGAAGCCCTCCCGCACTGGACGCCGATCCATTGACATGCCTGGGGCCCCGTCTGGCTGATGGGGCCCCAGGCATGTGCTGCTAGCCGGTTACGGCGTGCTCATGGTGCAGATCACCTCGGGTTTGGTGGTGTCACAGGAGTTGAACCAGCTCATGCCGGGGGTGTTACCGGGGTTGACCCAGTATTCCTCCGTGTCCAGCAGGCGGAACTCGGGGGCGGAGGTGTTGCCGAAGCTGCTCATGGCGCCGGAGTTGATGTACTTCGACATCGAGGAGCGTCCGCAGTTCTCATCCCAGGTGGGCGCGTCGTAGCGGGTGTCGTCCAGGAAGTGCTCGCTGCTGTGTGGCAGTTGTTGCCTCAGAATTCCGGTTCCTCGCCTGTCGATAGCATGAACACATGAGCAACGGTGTGATCGCGGCCTGGGAACACATCGAGTCCTGGCTGAGGCTCCACCCGCCGGCTGCCCCGTTGTCTCCCGGCGCCTCCGACGAGCTGATCGCCGAGGCGGAGGCCGAGCTCGGGTTCCACCTCCCCGCCGACCTTCGTACGCTGTGGCGGCGATGTGGCGGGCCGGTCGGGCCGTTGACGCCCGAGGGTGAGGTACTGCTCGGAGTGCGCCAGGTCCTGGACGCCTACGACCTGCTGAATCACCCCGGAGTCTGGGAGACGACATGGATCCCGTTCACCGCCGACGAACCTGACGACCCGTTCTCCGGGACCTTCATCGACGCCGCGACGGGGTTGATCGGGTCGTGGAACCGGCAGGACGTCTCCCACCTCTACGACGATGGCAGCACTCTGACCGGGTACCTGACCGAGGTGGCCGACGAACTTCGAGCACTCCACTGACGGCGCCGAACGGGTCCCGCCCGTTGAGGAGTCGATCCTGCAACGGGCCGGGGGTATCGGGTTGCCGTTTTCGAGGGTGTCAGTGGCGCGGCGCGCTGAGCTTCGTCGCCGACTGGCTCCACTCGGGGAAGCCGTTGGCCCACTCGTTGCAGATGACCTCGATCGGGTGCCGGTGCCCCTGATACGACGGCGACGCACTCTCCCCGGGCGGCCCCCCTCCACCATGATCAACTCGAAGGTCCTCCCACTCCCTTCGCCCACGTGACAGTGCCCTGTCCCGCTCGGAAACACGATTCTGGGGCCTGACCTGGAGGTTCCCAGATCACAGGACTGGCCGGCACAGCATCTGCGACGATCCTTCGATGCCGCTGTCCAGCGTCACCGCGCCGGTCCGGGATCTGATCACGGTGCCCGCTGCCGTACTGCGCGGCCGCGTAGCGAAGGATGCGGAGGTGCCGGCGTTGCGGCACGAGAACGCGGTGCTGCGCCGCCAGATCGCCCGGGTCCGCTACGAGCCCGCCGACCGGATCTGGCTCGCCGTGCTCTCCCGGCTGGTCCCACGCGAGCGCCGGCGTCAGGTGTTCGCGGTCACCCCTGCCACGCTGTCGGCCTGGCACCGGCGATCCGTCGCCCGGAAGTGGACGCATCCTCAGCGCAGCCGCCCGGGACGGCCCTCCATGGCGCCCACCGTCAAGCAACTCATCCTGCGCCCGGCGAAGGAGAACCACGCCTGGGGCCACCGCCGGATCCGAGGCGAACTCGCCCGCCCCGGCTGTTCGATCGCCCCGTCCACGGTCTGGGAGATCCTGCGCACCGCCGGCATCGATCCCGCTCCGCAGCGCTCCGGCCCGTCCTGGCGTGAATTCCTCACCGCCCAGGCCTACGGCGTCCTCGCCGCCGACTTCCTGCACCTCGACACCATCTGCCTCAAGCGCCTGTACGCCTGGGTCTTCATCGAGCACGACACCAGACGAATCCACCTCGCCGGTGTCACCGCGCAGCCCACCGCCCAGTGGACCGTTCAACAGGCGAGGAACCTCGCCAGGGCACTGGACCGCCGCATGGGTTCCCTGCGTTTCCTTCTCCGCGACCGGGACAGTAGGTGCACCAGCGCCTTCGACGCCGTCTTCGGGGCCGCCGGCGTGGGGGTCCTGCGCGGTCCACCGCGGGCACCCAAAGCGAACGCGATCTGCGGGAGAGCCGTGGGCGCCCTGCGCGGCGAGGTCCTCGACCGCGTGCTGATCTCCAACGAGGCCCCTTCCGTAAAGGTGCTGACCGAGTACTTCCGGCACTACGACCAGCACCGGCCGCGCCGGTCCCGGCGGCAACTGTCCCCCGATAGCGCCGAACCCCCCGCCCCGGCCACCGTCACCGATCTCCAGAACCACCGGATCCGACGAGAATCCGTCCTCGGAGGATTGACCAACCAGTATCACCGCGCCGCCTGACCGAGCGACATCTCCACAGCTCACTGCACCGAATCGTATTTTCGGACGGGACGGGCATCGGCCCAGACGTGACGCCCGCGGTTCTAGATACGGGCGGCCGGAGCGTTCTGCTCCAGTCGGGCGCCCAGGGTGGCGGCGAAGTCCTCAGCGCGGGCCAGCTGGACCCGCAGCTTCTCCACCTGCTCGGCGGCGGCCCGCTCGTAGCTCCGTACGCGCTCCAGCAGGGCGTCCCGCTCGTCGGCGTCGAGGCCGGTGCCGGCGTCGAGGCGGTCGGTGGCGTCCAGCAGGTCGCGCATCTGGTCCAGGGTGAAGCCGAGCGGCTTCATCCGGCGGATGACCATGAGCCGGGCGACGTCGGCTTCGGTGTAGAGGCGGAAGCCGCCCTGGGAGCGGGCGGAGGGGGCGACCAGGCCGGTCTCCTCGTAATGCCGGATGGTGCGCAGGGACAGCTCCGTGCGCGCGGCGACCTCGCCGATCTGCATGTGCTTGCTGTCCACGCCCGTGATCCTCTGGCCCTTCTCGTCGTCGGCGGTCTCAGCCCGGGGGCGCCGCCAATCTCTACCCTAACGTTAGGGTAGAGTTGCTGGTGGTGAGGGTGGCTGGCCGCTGTCCCGCCGTTGCCGTGTCGGGGCCGATGCCGCCCCCGGCGAAGTTCCGATTCTTGCAGGAGACAAGCGTGCGCGAGCCCCTGACGCCCGGCACCGCCTGCCCGCCGTGACGCTTCGCCCCCGGATGTGAGCCCGGCCGTGCGTCTGCGCGGACCCCGCTCCTTTCTCTTCTCGACTTCCGGCTCCACGCTCATGGAGCCACCCCGCGGGGTGCTGGTCCGGCCCCTCCGCGTCCTCCCGCACGCCCCGGCCTGCCGTAGGGGTGTGCCCGAGCACGACAGGTTCCTTCTCCCTTGTCTTCTTCCGCATTGGCTCCCACCGCCCGGTTGCGCGGCCTCAAGCCCGACTGGCTGAGCGACCCCAAGGTCTGGCGCACCGAGGTACTGGCCGGTCTGGTGGTCGCGCTCGCCCTGATCCCCGAGGCGATCTCCTTCTCCATCATCGCCGGGGTCGATCCGACGATCGGCTTGTTCGCCTCTTTCACGATGGCCGTCACGATCGCCGTCGTCGGCGGACGCCGGGCGATGATCTCCGCCGCCACCGGCGCCGTCGCCCTCGTAATCGCGCCACTGAACCGCGAGCACGGCCTTAGCCACCTCGTCGCCGCGGTCATCCTGGCCGGCGTCTTCCAGGTGGTCCTGGGCGCACTCGGGGTCGCGAAGCTGATGCGGTTCGTCCCGCGCTCGGTGATGGTGGGCTTCGTCAACTCCCTGGCGATCCTCATCTTCATGGCCCAGGTACCGGAGCTGACCGACGTGCCCTGGCCGGTCTACCCGCTGATCGTCGCCGGTCTGGCGCTGATGGTGCTCTTCCCGAAGGTCACCACCGTCATCCCGGCTCCGCTGGTGTCGATCGTGATCCTCACCGTCGTCACGGTGGCGGCGGGGATCGCCGTGCCCACGGTCGGCGACAAGGGAGAACTGCCCTCCTCCCTGCCCGTGCCGGGCCTGCCGGACGTACCGTTCACCCTGGACACTCTCACGACGATCGCCCCGTACGCGTTCGCGATGGCGCTGGTCGGTCTGATGGAGTCGCTGATGACCGCCAAGCTGGTCGACGACATCACCGACACCCACTCCTCCAAGACCCGCGAGTCCATCGGGCAGGGCATCGCCAACATCGTCACCGGCTTCTTCGGTGGCATGGGCGGCTGCGCCATGATCGGCCAGACGATGATCAACGTGAAGGTGTCCGGCGCCCGCACCCGCCTGTCGACGTTCCTCGCGGGCTCCTTCCTGATGGTGCTGTGCATCGTCTTCGGCCCGGTCGTCTCCGACATCCCGATGGCCGCCCTCGTCGCGGTGATGGTCATGGTGTCGTTCGCGACCTTCGACTGGCACTCCGTCGCGCCGAAGACGCTCAAGCGGATGCCGACCGGGGAGATCACCGCCATGGTGGTGACCGTCGTATGCGTGGTCGTCACCCACAACCTCGCCATCGGTGTCGTCGTCGGCTCGATCACCGCGATGGTCGTCTTCGCCAAGCGCGTCGCCCACCTCGCCGAGGTCACCGCGGTCACCGACCCCGACCACACCACCGTGGTCTACCGGGTGACGGGCGAACTGTTCTTCGCGTCCTCCAACGACCTCGTCGGCCGGTTCGACTACGCCGGCGATCCTGACCGGGTCGTCATCGACCTGTCCGCTGCCCACGTCTGGGACGCCTCCTCCGTCGCCGCCCTCGACGCGATCGAGACGAAGTACGCCCAGCGCGGCAAGACCGTCGAGATCACCGGTCTGAACGACCCGAGTGCCGACCTCCACGGCAAGCTCACCGGCGAACTCGCCGACAGCCACTGACACCTCACGTGAACGCGCAGGGGCCCCGGCCAGCCGCCGGGGTCCCTGCGCGTTCAGCCTCGGCGGCGGGCGGCCGGGTCGCGCTGGGCCACATGCCGGGCGACCACGTCGATGCCGGGGCGGACGTACCGCTCCAGGGAACGGACGGAGGCGTGGCGGGAGCGGGCCAGCAGCATCGGGGTGGTGGCGGGTGCGCTCGACGTCAGGGTGAGCGCGGCCCGACACGGAGGCCCGGCACCACGGAGGGATGCTGTTGGTTAATTCGGGCCCTGCGTGACGTCGGCCTTCGAGACCCGGTTGTGGTCTTGGAGGCCGACGTTGTCGTATGGGGAGGGTGTCGATGTCCATGCAGCCGAGGGGCCCGGAAGAAATCCCGGCGGACACGGTGCGGGTGGCGCGGGCGGCTTTCCCGAAGGGAAGTCTGGCGATCCGGGTGAGAGACGAGTCAGGCGTCTTGTTCACCGATGAACAGTTCGCGGACCTGTTTGCCGTACGGGGCAAGCCTGCCTGGTCACCGGGGCGGCTGGCGGTGGTGCTGGTGGTGCAGTTCGTGGAAGGGCTCACGGACCGACAAGCGGCCGAGGCGGTGCGGGCCCGGATCGACTGGAAGTACGCGCTGGCACTGGAGCTGACCGATCCAGGGTTCGATTTCTCCGTGCTGTCGGAGTTCCGGGATCGGCTGGTCGGTGCGGACGGCGGCCGGCCGGTGCTGGACGGCATCCTGGCCGCGGCCGGAAAGAAGGGGCTGCTCAGCCGTGGCGGCAAGGCGCGGACCGACTCCACGCATGTGCTGTCCGCGGCGCGTGAGCTGAACTGGCTGGAGCAGGTCGGCGAGAGCCTGCGAGCGGCGCTGAACGCGGTGGCCCGCACCGAGCCGGACTGGCTCGCTGTCCACGCCCTGCCAGACTGGTTCACGCACTACGCGACCCGGATCGAGGACTCCCGTTTCCCCAAGGCCCAGGCCAAGCGGGTCGAGGTGGGGCGCCGGATCGGCGCGGACGGCATGCGCCTGCTGGAGATGATCTGGACGGATGGTGCGCCCTTGGTGCTTCGGGCACTGCCGGAGGTGGAGTTCCTGCGTCAGCTGTGGGTCCAGCACTTCCACCTGGTGGAGGGTGAGGTGGAGCGGCGGGACCCAAAAGACCGGCCGCCGGGCGCGAAACGCCCGGTCACTCCCTATGACCCCGAGGCCAGGGGCAGCGTCAAGCGCGACACCTTCTGGGACGGCTTCAAGGTCCATCTCACCGAGACATGCGAGCCGGAAAAGGTGCACCTGATCACGAACGTGACCACCACCGTCGCCACGGTCCCCGACGACCGGATGGCCACCGTCGTCCATGCCGACCTGGCGAGGCGGGACCTGCTGCCGGACGAGCACTGGGTCGACACCGGCTATGCCGACGGCGGCGCGCTGGTCGCCGCCCGCCGTGATCACCAGGTGGCGCTGCACGGGCCACTGAAGTCCGTGACCGTTCCGCACGCCCGAGGCGAGGCCGCCTTCGGACAGGACGCGTTCGCCATCGACTGGGACAACCAGCACGTGACCTGCCCGAACGGCATCACCAGCACGCAGTGGCACCAGCGTCGCTCGGAAGACGGACTGCCGACCATTCGGGTCCGGTTCTCACCCGCCGGCTGCCGCACCTGCCCCCAGCTGCGGCAGTGCGTCAACTCCCCGAAGGCCCAGCGCCGCGAGATCAACCTCAGGCCCCGTGAGGAATACGAGGCCCTCCAGCAGGCCCGCAGACTTCAGGCGACCGACGAGTGGAAGGACCGCTACAAGGTCCGCGCCGGGGTCGAGGGGACCGTCTCCCAGGCCGTGCAGGCCTGCGGCCTGCGCAGATCCCGCTACCGTGGACTGCCGAAGACAAGCCTCCAACACCAGCTCACCGGCGCCGCGGTCAACCTCATCCGCATCGACGCCTGGCTCACCGGCAAACCCCACGCCCGCACCCGCACCAGCCCCCTGGCAGCACTCCGCCCCGCCGCATGACGACGGGGCGAAGCAGCCAGGCCCGAATTAACCAACAGCATCCACGGAGGGCACCGGGCCTGTTCGGGCGCTGGGGTCGGACGACGCGGATGTTCTCCGCCTGGAGGCCCTTCTGGCCTTGGGCGAGGTCGAACTCCACGTGCTGGCCCTCCTGCAGTTCGCGGTAGCCCTGCCCGGTGATGTTGGAGTAGTGGGCGAAGACGTCCGGGCCGCCGCCCTCCTGCGCGATGAAGCCGAAGGGCGTTGTCACGTTGTGGGGCGCGTGACTGTCTGATGGCGCGTCGGGGCCTGGTGAGCCCGCGGCCCGGGCTGTGCTTCAGGCCATGGTGGGCAGGTTGGCAGCGCCGGTGACCTGCTCCCAGACGGCGAAGCGGGTGGTCATCTCGGCGCGGTAGTGGGCGGCGGTCATCAGGTGGCGGTAAGGCCGGAAGCGGGGTGAGATGCCGCTGAAGGCGGACAGGAACTGCTGGACCCCACCCGCGCTACGGAAGCCCTTCATCGCGCGTTCGCGCCGCCTCGTCGGCTGGTGGGACTTCTCGACCCGGTTGTTCAAGTCCTTGTGGGAGCGGTGCTCGGCTGAGGGCATGACCTCGCGGTGGGCGGCGCCGTAGGAGCGGAGCTTGTCGGTGACGACCACCCGCGGCACCGCGCGCGTCTTCTTCATCAGGCGGCGCAAGAAACGCCTGGCCGCGGCACCACGGCCCGCAACGTCGCCAAGGCCGCCGCGGCCCGCAAGCCGCTCACCCTGATCTCCTACGCGCTGCGCGACGGCGAGGTCCACTGCTTGGCGAAAACGGGGCCGGCGTGAGCAGGCCGGAACCCGGCCGGCGCGCGATCGCGCACTGTCTGGCCCCCGCCTCGGCGGCGCGGCCGTCAACGTGATTGATCCCGCTTGCCGGAGCGGACCGCCCCATGCAGAGGGCCTGTTCGAACCGCACGGGCGGAACAGGGCACCGCGAAGGGATGACCGGCAGCCGAGCCTGCCCACCCGGGCTTGCCCGGGTTCTGATCAGGGCTGCGGGCCAGGTGACGACTGGCTCTCCGGCCCGGTGGCATCGGCTCCACCGACACGGCCGGGGGCGTGCGACAGCATCACCGCTGCCTGCCGGCGAAGGGAGGCGATCGCCTCGACCAGCCGGCCACGCAGGCCCGCATCCGCATCCATCCCGGCTGCCGCCGCGGTCGAGCCCGGACCGTCTGACTGGCCCGGGCCACCCGGTCCTGAGTCTTTCAAGCGAGCCGGTCCGCACGGGCACGCACCACGGCAGTGGCAACGGGCACCGCTGAGCCGGTGACCATCACGGCCCGGCCCCGCCTGCCGTCCCGCTGGACGCCGGTGTTCAGGCCGGCGCGATCGGGCCGGGAGCCGGTCAGCCCGAGCGGTGCCGCATGGGGCACCACGTCATCGACGCGAGGATTCACGCCCGGACCAACGCGTGATCAGGATTTTCGACACAGCGCCACCGCCGCCCTCACCCGTTCGGCCCACGCTGCCTCCACCGCGGCGCCCACCCGGGGCCGCGGGGCCGGGCCGCCCCGGGAAGGTCTTTTCCGCCCGGTGCCGTGGGCCCCACAGGGGTGGCGGGCGGCAGGCCCGAGGCGTCCCGGCCGGTCTGGGCCGCACCGGACGCGAAGTCGGCCGCCGGGCAATCCTGCCGGGGGTCCCACAGGATGGTCCCTGGTTGCCCGGCCTCGGCAATGCCCGGCAGGCAGCCGATGCCCGAGGCGCGGCGGGCGTGGGCCGGCCGCCTGACCCCACCCCCAGGGAGCACCCCATGGCAGTGATGCACCCCATGGCAGTGATGACGGACGCGCTCGTACCGGCGCTGGAGGACGTTCGTGCGGCGCATGAGGCGCTCGCAGGCCGATTGCGGGCGGATGCGACCATCACGCCGCCCGGCCCGTACCGGCAGATGCTCGAGCGCCAGGCGGACGACGTCCAAGACGGCCTCCAGCGCATCGAGCACCACATGCGCGAGCTGCGGCCCCGCGACATGGCCGGGAACACCGTGGATATGGCGCGGTTCATCTCGCGCGGCGCCGTGCGCACCGTCATGCTGCCGTTGACCATCGGATCCACGCTCGTGACGGACATGCTGCGCGGCCGGCGGCCCCACGACGAGCGGCGGCTGCTGAAAAACGCCCAGGACGAGTACGCGGTCACCGCCCGGGCGCTGGCGGCCTGCCGGGCCGGGCAGAGCATCGCCGAAGAGGCCCACGACCAGGCCACCGCCGACCTGCTCGCCGCACTGCGCCGCCAGGACGAGGAACTGCTCGAACAACTGGAGGACAGCGTCGCCCAGAACGCCCGGGCCGTGGCGGCCGCGGCCAACGGCTTCGTCCGGGAGAACGGCGGCGGCTGGGCCGACGCGGCCGCCCGCGCCGTGCGGACCGCCGCCAACCGGGTGCAAGACGTCGCCCAGACCGGCGGCCGGCGGGCCCGGGGTGCCGCCGGGGGCGCGGTGCGCGAGATGCCCGAGCCGACCCGCCTGGCCGAAAAGGTCCAGGGTGCGGTGACCCGGGAGGAGGAACTGCCGATCCCCCGCTTCAGCCGGCTCAGCGTCGACGAAATCCAGCGGCAACTGCGCGCACTCTCCCAGTCGGACCTGACGGTCATCGAGGGATACGAACGCACCCACTCCAACCGCCCCCCGGTCCTGGACACCATCGAGCAGCTGCGCGGCAGCGAACCCTGGCCCGGCTACGACACCATGGACCCGGACAAGCTCACCACCCGGTTGCAGAACGTCCCCGCCGGCATCGCCCGCCAGGTCCAGGAGTACGAACGGCGCCACCAGCAGCGCCAGAAGGTCATCTCCGCCGCCCAGGCGCGCACCATCTCCTGACGCCCACAGGCGCGCGTCTGCCGGTAGACGGGTGAGGGCAGGACAGCGCAGCGCGCTTGCGGAGGAACTCATGACAGCCCTGGAGTGCGATCTCTCGGTTTGGTGCCAATGGATGGCGTGTCGGTGGCGGGTTTTCGTGGTGGTGTCCGGACGTGCTGGTCAGCGCTCTGGGAATCGGCCTTGCCGCAGGTGTGGCCCCTGTCAGGAGAGGAGAGATCAGGGGTGTCGGTACGGTCACCGGGCGGTATACGCGCAGGTGGCGTACTGACACGAAGGTGAGAGATCGCAACCGGCCCGTGTCCGCCTCGACACTCCGAAGAAGACCTGCATATCAGTCCGTACGGACCACGACATCAGACTCCTACGCCGACACGCGGGCCCGCACCGTCAGCACATCGGCAGCCTGGATCGGCAGTCACCCTGCCGGGACAGCACGCCGACGCGCCCACCAGGACAGCCACGGCGCGGTGGCCGCGTTGACGGCCCGGCCGAACGCCTCCAGGGCGGTCTCCAGGCGCGCGGTGTTCTCCACGTCTGCCGGGGCGTTCAGCAACTGCCCGGTGGGGTGCTGTCACGTTGGCTGACCGGCCTGGGATGATCTTGGAGTTGATCGTGCGGGGAGGGGTTCGTTCGTGTCGTCCGCGTCGCCGTCGTACCAGGGCCATCGGTACCCGGTGGAGATCATCGCGCACGCGGTATGGCGGTACTTCCGCTTCCCGCTGTCGTTCCGGGAGGTCGAGGAGCTGATGCTCGAGCGCGGTGTCGCTGTGTCCTACGAGACGATCCGCCGATGGTGCCTGAAGTTCGGGCAGTCCTACGCCAACGCGCTGCGCCGCCGACGTCCCCGGTCCGGCGACACGTGGCACCTGGACGAGGTCTTCCTCACGATCAACGGCGAGCAGAAGTACCTCTGGCACGCGGTCGACCAGGACGGCAACGTGCTGAACATCCTGGTCCAGTCGAGGCGGGATGCCAAGGCCGCCAAGCGATTCCTCGCCAGGCTGCTGAAGAAGCAGGGCCGGGTACCGCGGGTGCTGATCACCGACAAGCTCCGCTCCTACGGCACCGCCCACCGGGAGCTGATGCCCTCCGCCGAGCACCGTGCCCACAAGGGCCTGAAGTTCCCCCAAGGCCGGGTAGTCAGGGCTTGGGGGAACTTCATTTCCGCGGTTACACCCGCATCGGAGACGAGCGCACCACGGGAAACCGCGACTGGCGCGACCAACTCGACATCGGCGCCGAGCGCCCCCCGCGCATACCGGGTCCCGGCGAGCCGTCGTTCTGGTGGCTCGAAGGTCCCAGTCAGTGGCCCGCGGCCCTGCCGGAACTACGCACCGTCGCCCTGAACTGGATCGGCCGACTGTCCGAGGTGGCGGACCGGCTGCTCCGCGAACCACTGACCGCCGTCGGAGCCCCGTCCGATTTCTACGCGCCCGCCTTCGCCGAACGGCCGCATCTGCACCTCAAGTTGGCCCGCTATCCCGGCCGGGCCCCGGACGGAAACGATCAAGGGGTCGGCGCGCACAAGGACTACGGCTTCCTCACTCTGCTTCTCCAGGACGACGTGGGCGGCCTGCAGGTACAGCGATCGGACGGAACCTTCCGCGAAGTGCCCCCACTGCCCGGCGCGTTCGTGGTCAATCTCGGGGAGTTGCTGGAGGTGGCCACCAACGGCTACCTCAAGGCCACCAACCATCGCGTCGTGAGCCCCCCCGGCACCCGTGAGCGGTTCTCGGTGCCCTTCTTCTACAACCCGCGCCTGGAAGCGCGCGCCGATCCGGTGCCCTTCCCGAACGCCCACCTGGCACCAGGCGCGACGCGGGATCCGGCCAACCCGCTGTTCGCCGAGTACGGCCGCAACGAACTCAAAGGCCGGCTCCGCGCCCATCCCGAGGTCGCTCGCCGCCACCATCCCGGACTCGTCGGGGCGTGAGGTACCGGCCGGTCCTGCTCCATGCCGTACGTGCCGGGCGGCCCGGTGGACGACAGCCGACAGCCCGCCGGGGACGAGGTGTGACCCGTCCCCGGCGGGGCGTTCACCGGCCGGCGTCCCCGTTGACAGTCGTGTGAAGGCGCTGCTCCATGCCTCGCTGAAGGTGCGCGCGCATCTCGGCGCGCCACCTCGGCCGAGTGGTCGCGCAGGGCTTGGAGGACGCGCTCGTGTTCGGTGTGCAGCGCCTCCGGCTCGCCGAGCCGAGGAACCGGACGTCGTCAAGAGCACGTCACGGGCTCCGCGGATGAACGCCCACGGCGAGAGGATCATCGGCGGCATCCGGCGCGAGGCCCTCGGTCACGTCCTGACCGTGACCGGGGCCAACGCCCGCCTGGTCCTGGCTGCCTGCAGCGACATGACAACGCCCGCCGAATGCTGCGGACCCGGATCCTCGACGGCGTGATCGGCGAGTACCGCTGCATCGCTTGACGGGCGACGATGTCTTTTCGAGCGGCACACGTTACGACAGCGAGGGGAACTGGGCGAGGAAACCGGCGAGGACCTCGTTGAAATCCCCGGTGCGCTCCAGATTGGGCAGGTGCCCGGCCCCGTCGACAACCGCGAGGGTCGCGTCGGGGATCTGCTGCTGGAGCAACTCCGCATCCTGGACGGTGGTGAACGAATCGTCCCGGCCGACCACGACCAGAGTGGGAACGGTGATCCGATCGAGCATTCCGGTGTAATCCGGCCGTTCGGCGCGGCTGCGCAGCGCCACGGCCGCACCCTCCGGCGGCGCCCCGCGCATCATGCGCAGCACGTGTTCGGCCACGGCGGGCTGGGCCTCGACGTTGTAGGGCGCCACCATCGAGGTGAGGACCTCATCGGCGTACCCGGCCATCCCCTCGGCCCCCAGCCGATCGGCGGTCTCGTACCGCCAGGCCCGCTTCTCCTCGGTGTCGGTCTGAGCGAACGAGTCCGCGATGAGCAAGGCACGCACCCGTTCGGGGAACAGTCGGTAGAACTCCAGGGCGAGCTGTCCTCCCATGGAGATCCCACCGATCACTGCGGAGCCCACGCCCAGATGGTCGAGCAGGGCAGCGAGGTCGCGGGCGTACTCCTCCCAGTGAGTCTTTCCCGGGACGACGGTGGTCTCGCCGAAACCACGCAGATCCGGCACGATCAGCCGGTACAGAGGCCCGGCGAACTTCACCAGCTGCGGCTCCCACAGGGTCCGGTCGAAGGGGTGACCGTGGATCAGCAGTACAGGCTCGCCACTGCCCTCGTCCTCGTACCCCACCTGTATGCCGTTGACCGAGGTGATAGCCACTGATTCCTCCCGCGGACGGCCGGGTTGATCGCCAGGCCTGTGAGCTGGGTCTTGACACGATCTTGCCGCAATGCCGTCTGATCGGCAGGCGCATCGACCGTACTGACCGGTCCGCTCATCACAAGACCTCTCTCTCCGTGTCCTTCCCCGCTGAATCGAGGATGGGCTCCGTGCGATCGTGCGGCACCCGGGAACGTCCCGAGGCTCGTGCCGGTGCAGAAGCGGCGGTGCGCGGGGAAAGCCGGTGCCGCTCGGGAATCTGTCCGCCGGCTGGGCGCGGATCGGTCGGATCCGTGACGGCCCGTCGGCCGCACCCCGTTGTGCAGCCGACGGGCCGGGCTCCGGTCCGCTCCCGGAGAAGGGGCCGGCTCAGGCGGCGGCGAGGCCGGCCTTGAGGGCGGAAGCGATCTTGACGACGCGCTCGGCCTGGACGCGGGCGGCGGTGCGGGTGGTGTCGTCGACCGGGTTGTTGCCCTGGGCGTCGACGTGGGAGGTGCCGTAGGGGTTGCCGTCGGCGAACTTGGCGGGGTCGGTGTAGCCGGGGGCCACGACGATGCCGCCGAAGTGGTGGACGGAGTTGTACAGCGCCAGCAGGGTGGACTCCTGGCCGCCGTGGGCGGTGGAGGTGGCGGTGAAGCCGCTGTAGACCTTGTCGGCGAGCTTGCCCTGGGCCCACAGGCCGCCGAGGGTGTCGATGAACTGCTTGAGCTGCGAGGCGATGTTGCCGAAGCGGGTGGGCGAGCCGAAGATCACGGCGTCGGCCCACTCGATGTCGGCCGGGGTGGCGACGGGGATGTCGGCGGTGGCGGCGGCGTTGGCGGCCCAGGCCGGGTTGGAGTCGATCGCGGCCTGCGGGGCCAGCTCGGCGGCCTTGAGCAGGCGGACCTCGGCGCCGGCCTTCTCCGCTGCCTCGGCGATCTCCTTGGCCATCTCGGCGACGATGCCGGTGGAGGAGTAGTAGACGACGGCGAGCTTGGTCTGGGTGCTCACTGCTGCGGTCTCCGTTCGGTTGGTGTCGGGTGTGCGGTTACGGCTGAAGATGCCCATGACAGCTTTCGTTCTGGTGCTGAAACACCCACTGACGGGTATTGGTTGAACGGTAAACCATTGCGAGGGCATCCGCGCCGGCGGGGGCGGAGGAGCAGCCGAGCTCACAGATTGGTATAACGTTCAACTAAACCCCGGTCCGATGACCTGCACCCACCGACGACAAGGACACCGCCATGGCCTCCGCCCTCGACGTCCGCCGCGCCGGCGAGCGCTTCCACACCCGCGCCGGCTGGCTCGACTCCCGGCACTCCTTCTCCTTCTCCCGCCACTGGGATCCCAAGAACACCCGCTTCGGACTGCTGCTGGTCTCCAACGACGACGTCGTCGCGCCGGGCACCGGCTTCGACACCCACCCCCACCACGACATGGAGATCATCACCTGGGTGCTGGACGGCGGTCTGGTCCACCAGGACTCCGAGGGCCACAACGGGGTGATCTACCCGGGCCTCGCCCAGCGGATGAGCGCCGGCACCGGCATTCTCCACAGCGAGAAGAACGACTCCTGGACCCTCACCGGCGAGCCCGCCCATCAGGACCCCGTCCACTTCATCCAGATGTGGGTCATCCCCGACGAGGCCGGCATCAAGCCCGGCTACGAGCAGCTCGACATCAACGACGAACTCGCCCGCGGCGGCTGGACCACCCTCGCCTCCGGCATGCCCCGGCACGCCCACCAGCGCGCGATCGGCATCCGGCAGAAGCACGCCGCCCTGCACGTCGCCCGCATCCGCCCCGACGAGACCCTCCCGCTCGTCACCGCTCCCTTCACCCATCTCTTCCTCGCCCGCGGCAGCGCCGAACTGGAGGGTGCGGGCCCGCTGGCCACCGGTGACGCGGCCCGCATCACCGGCGCGGAGGGCCAGCGCATCACCGCCGGCCCCGACGGCGCCGAGGTCCTGATGTGGGAAATGCACGCCGCCGTCACCACGGCGTGACACGCGCACCGATCCGTGCAGCCAGCCTGTGGGTACGATCTGACGAAAGTTTCCGCAACGCGGCCGGTTCAACGGATCCCCGGTCCGGGGCCGAAGACCGGCCGGCGGAAGCACGCAGCGCATACGGGCTCCGCGCCGGACCGCCCAGGCCGAGAACCAGCCGGCGTCGTTCCAGCCCTCCGGGCGTACCGCGGGGATCGACGTCTGCGCACCGTCGCGTCCCAGGCACTGCCGCACCACCGCGTCCGCGCCCCGCTCGCGCAACTGCTCCAGGGCGGTGACTCCCCGGGGGTGGGTGTCGTACCGGCGGGGCGCCCAGGAGCGGCGGCCCGCCTCCTCCGGCACGGCAACCGTGTGGGCGGCCTTCCCGTCCGTGGTGTCGGCGGATTCTCGTGGCTGCCGTGCTCAGGCTGCCGGACCGTCGGAAGTGCAAGAATCCCCCTGGAATTGATTCAAACCTCAACATGTTGAGGGAGGGCGGAAGACATTCCCTCCCCGAAGGACGACCCCATGGGCCTGTTCACCCGCCGCCGCGCCACCGCTCCCGCCCCGGCCGCCGACTCGGCCTCCGCCCCGGCCACCGCCCGGTTGACCGGCATCTGGACCATCGACCCCGCGCACAGCAGCATCGCCTTCGTCGCCCGGCACGCCATGATCACCAAGGTCCGCGGCACCTTCGAAGACTTCGACGGCCGCCTGTACCTGGACGACGAGCACCCCGGGCGCAGCACCGCCGACGTGACCCTCAAGGCCGCCAGCCTCCACACCCGCCAGAAACAGCGCGACCAGCACCTGCGCAGCGCCGACTTCTTCCACGTCGAGGCCCACCCCGAACTGTCCTTCCGCAGCACCTCCGTACAGCAGCTCTCCACGGACACCTACCGCCTGACCGGCGACCTGAGCATCAAGGGCGTCACCCGCCCGGTCGTCCTGGACCTGACCCACACCGGCACGGCGACCGATCCCTTCGGCAACGAGCGCGCCGGCTTCGAGGGCTCCACCACGGTCGACCGCACCGACTGGGGCCTGACCTGGAACAGCGTGCTGGAGACCGGCGGCGTGCTGGTCGGCGAGAAGGTGAAGCTGGAGTTCGACGTCTCCGCGATCCGCGCCGCCTGACCACCGCCCCCGCGGGCCACTGTGATCACAGTGGAATCGCGCCCCGGCCACGCCGGCCCCTCCGCCTCCCGGGACGCCGCGGACCTGAAGGGGATCGCAGCACGGAAGGCACGGGTCGGGTCACCGGAGTGGTACACGCAAGTGATCGTGGCTCTGTGTGCGTTCGGGGCCGGGGTGGTACTGGGCCCCGGCAGTGGGACCCCGGCGTGGGCCCGGCATCGACGCGGTCCGTGCGGTCATCAACGCAAGACGTGGCCTGCCCGGCGGTCACGGTGTTCCTCCCGGAGGTGGTCTCCATGCACGGCAGTGCCCACGAAGCGGGAAGTGCAACCGCGGTGCTGTCGGCCATGGTTCATGCTCTGTCTCCTAGGATTTCGGGCGCCGAAGAAGGACGGCGCATGAGACGACGCATTGAATGAGGTGTTCGCCCGGGCCGTGGCAGCGGTGGCTGCGGAACCTCCACGCGGGGCGCGGGGGTGGTATGCGGTGCCATGACCACTGCTGTCCCTTAAGCGGTCATGACACCGCATACCACCCCCGCTGTCCTGTGACGCCCGCCCACATGTGGTGCAGGGGCGGCTCAGGCCACGTCACTTGCCCACCGGCGTACGGCAGCCCAAGCAGTGGCGGCTTCGGTGCCCCGGTCCCCCAGCGATGTGAAAGGTCGTGCGGTGCTCCAGGCTGCCCCAGTAGGCGTGTCCGTGGTCCTCGGCACCAGCGGCGGTCGACCGGTTACGTGCACGCGCTGACGCTCGGCTGTGGTCGGGCCGTGGACGTGGCTCGCTGCACGGCCTCGGCGTGCTCCCCGGGCGCGGTGTCCGTGCCGGGGCGCGCCGAGGCCGTGCGGTTTCACGGCTTCAGCAGGCGAGGTGAGGAGGCTAGTTCTTGCTGCCCTTGCCGACGGAGAAGGCGTACAGCTTGTTGTTCGTGCCCTTGTCCGGCCACATCGCCGAGGTGTATCCGGAGCCCCAGTAGACCGAGCCGTTGACCACTGCGGCACCGCCGACGACCGAACCACCGCTGGCGAAGTCCCACTTCACCTTGCCGGTCTTGGCGTCGAGGGCGTACATGTTGTTGCCCTTGGGAGCCATGGAGCCGCCGTAGACGACTCCGTTGGCGCTGGTCACGAAGCCGTGGGCCTTGTGGCCCTGCGGGTCGGCGGTCTGCCACAGGAGCTTGCCGGTGGCGGCGTCGAGGGCGGCCCAGAAGCCTCCCGTGGTGGTCGACTTCTCACCCGTCGCCGAGGTGATGGTGGTGGGGACGTTGTCGTAGTTGGTGACCGCGACGTAGACGCGCTTGCCGTCGGTCGCGGAGCCCCACTGGATGCCGCCGCCGAGGCCGCCGGGGCCGGCCTGCGTCTGCCAGACGACCTTGCCCGTGGCCGGGTCGAGCGCCCAGTAGACGCCGCTCTTCTGGCCCACCCCGAGCAGGTCGGTGCGCTTGCCGTCCACCGTGGTCGTGTAGAGGTTCGGGCCCGACCCGAAGTCGTAGTCCGGACCGTTCGGCTTCTCGATCGTCCACTGGTCGGCCTCGAGGGTGTGGCGGGCCCAGGCGACCTTGCCGTCCTTCAGGTCGAACGCGACGATCGCGTCCTGATGGTTGTCGGGGGAGGCGGGGGTGCACCCGGTCGCGTCCGGGGTCGCGCAGACGCCTTCCGGAACCGAGTAGTTGTTACCGGTGGCCACGTACACCAGGCCGCGCTCGAGGTCCACGGCGGGGTGGCTGCCCCACACCGCGCCGCCCGTGTATCCCTCCGGCACCGTGTGGGTCTTCCACAGGATCTCACCGGTGTCCACGCTCACCGCGACGACGCTGCCGCGGAAGGTCGGCTCGCCGGGCATCCCCTCGGACTTGGACGACACGCCCACGTACGCCACGCCGTCGGCGATCACCGGCGAGCCGGTGACAAGCGCCGCCTCATGGTCGTCGATCTGCGTCTTCCACAGGGGGGCGCCGGTCTTGGCGTCGGCGCTCAGGAGGTAGGCGCCCTCGGTGGTCTTCATGGACGGAACGCCCTCGCCGAAGACCAGCTTGCCGTCCGCGTAGGCGGGGCTGGTCCGGGAGACGTCACCCTCGATCCCACTGTACGTGCTCACCGGCTTGGACCAGAGGGCCTTGCCCGTCTTGGTGTCCACGGCGTGGAGCTTGCCGCTCCAGTCCGGCACGTACGCGACGCCGTCCACCACGGTCGGCGTGGCGGAGATGTCACCGCCGGCCGTGAAGGTCCAACGCGCCTTCAGGTTCTTGACGTTGTTCGCGTTCAGGATTTTCTCGGACGCGGCGTTGCGGGTGTTGTGGGAGTCATGGCCCGCGGAAGTCCAGTTCGCGGGCGGCTTCGGGTCGGCCGCGGAGGCGGTCCCGGTGGTCCCTGCGAACGCCGCGGCGACGACGGCCGCAGCCAGCGGCACGCCCACGACTGCGGACCTCAGCGTCCGCGACTTCGGGCTCCGTGTTGACATGCGAAAACTCCTTCGTGCTGTGCGGCGGTGCGGAGCCGTGCCGGCTGCGGCCTGTTCGGCCGTGGTCTTCGGCTTGCTCCTCGGCGCGTCACAGGAGTGGTCGTCTCGGCCGCGCCGCCCGCCGTTGGTTGAACACTAAACTATCTTTTCGGCGGGTCGACCCCCGGGGGGCTCGCAGCGAGCCGGAACACACCACCCTTGCGGCCCCAATCCCGGTGCTGCTTCGGCTGGTTGACCCTCACGTGCTTCGCCGAGAAATTACCGGTGCCGACCCGGCGGGACCGCCGGCGCGTGTGGGCGTCAGCCGCACGACCATCCGCCGCCGCGAGGCGGGGGTGGATCCGCCCGGCGCGGTCCGGGATCCCGTGCGCGGCCGGCTGATCCCGGTCGGTGACCTGCTCGCCCCCGACCCCGGCCGCCCGCACCGACCCCGCCCGACGAGAGGCGGCCTCCCCGCCTCTCCACGCCACCCTGGCCGGGAGAGGGCGACGTCACCGAGGGCCGGAAAGCACCCCTGGGGCCGGGGTCCGTCCCCGCTGCGCGGGGAGCGGCCGACGACGGCCTGAGTCGGGTTCGGGTGGCCGCCGGTGCGCGCCGACCACCCCTGCCGCCGGGGCGGGCTGCCGTTCCGTCTCGACCGGCGGCGGTTTCCTCCTGCCCGTCGATGCGGTTGATCTCGGCCGCGCGAAGGCCGCGGAAGGCCGGATTATTTCCCTCCGGGCGAGGCGACAGCGGTGAAATAGCCCACGCGGCAGAAAGTTCATCTTTAAACAATGTCCGGGTAGTTTCGGCGATGGGCCCACCACCTCGGGGCACCGTCCGAACCGTCCGGAGCGAGCCTCCCACGAGCGCCGTCCGGATCGAGAGACAAGAGAAAGCCCATCCAGCCCGGACGGACGGCGTCATCCGGCGTCGTCCCCCGACGCACGTATGCAAGGACACGCGACACCATGAAATCCTGGCGCTTCCACGGAACCAACCAGCCGCTCACCTCGGAGGAGGTGGCAGCGCCGCACGCGGGACCGGGCGAGGTCGTCGTCGACGTCAAGGCCGCCGGTCTCTGCCACTCCGATGTCAGCGCGATGGACGACGCGGGCTGGATGTCGATGTTCCCGCGGATCCCGATGACGCTCGGGCACGAGAACGCCGGCGTGATCAGCGAGGTCGGCGAGGGCATGGACCACTGGAAGATCGGCGACCGCGTCGGCCTCTCGCCGATGATGCCGGACGGCGACGCCATCGGCTACGGCGCCTGGGACGGCGGCTACGGACCCAAGGTGCGCGCGACCGAGGCGAATCTGGTGCGACTGCCGGACGAGGTGTCGTTCGAGCTGGGCGCGATGGCGACCGACGCGGGCCTCACCTCGTACCACGCCATGGTCACGCTCGGCGGAGCGAAGAAAGGCATGCGGGTCGGTGTGATCGGCCTCGGCGGCCTCGGCTACATCGGCGCCCGCACCGCCGTCCTCAAGGGCGCCGAGGTGTACGCGGCCGACGTGAACCCGGCCACCCGGGAGCTCGCCGCCGAGGTCGGCCTGGCGGGCGTCGGCGAGTCGATCACCGAGTTCGCGGACAAGGACCTCGAGCTCATAGTGGACTACGCGGGCTTCGGCACCACCACCGCCGAGGCACTCGAGACACTCGGCGAATTCGGCACGCTGGTGCAGGTCGGCATGGGCCGCCTCGAGTCCACGATCAGCACCGGCGCGATCATTCTGAAGCAACTGCGGGTCCTCGGCTCCAAGTCGGGCACGAAGCAGGATCTCGAGGAGCTCTACGACCTCATGCGGTCGGGCGACCTCAACCCGCCGCTGAACCGCATCACGCCGGACCGGATCCCCGAGGGGCTGGAGCGCCTCCGCAAGGGCGGTGTCGTCGGCCGCATCATCGCCCTGTACGAGGACTGAGCCGACAAGCACGGCAAAAGCCTGCGGTGGCCCCGGACCGAAGCGGTTCGGGGCCACCGCTGCCCGGCGAACGCGACCGCCTCCGGGTGCGACGGTCCAGCCTCACCTGGTGCGACGTGCAGGCGGACGACGGTCTTGGTCCGGTCATAGCCGATCGACATCGGCACCCCTCTGATATGCGGGTCTCGCTGCCGAGCTCCGGGAACGTCGCACTGCCTCAGCCGATCGGTCAGGCCGGGTTCGAGCACGCGCCGAAGCCCTCATCTGAAGCATCGGTTGCTGGAGGTGTGCACTCGCGGCGGCGTTGTCACGTCAGCTGACCGCCTGAGATGATCTTGTAGTTGATCGTCTGGATGCTGGTCCTCCAGGGTGCGCTCCAACAGCCTTGAGATGTTGACAGGCCTGACCGGCCATGAACAGGTCGCGCACGGAATCCCCCCGCGTCCCTCCCCGCGCGCTCCTCTCCGCATCCCCGTAGACCGTACCGGCCCTGGGCCAGGCAGCTCCGCGAACCACCGGCAGCTCCGACCTCGCCGGGCCCGACGGTGCCCGGGTGGTCGCGTGCACGGTCAGCCATCCGCACAGCCTCGAAGGGACAGGCAATGCCGAGACACCCCCGGAGGCATTGAACTTTGCGGGAGCGACGGGCGTGCACCGGTCGATCGCGCCGAGTTCCCGGGCCGCATGCCGCCCATCGGCCGTGGAGTCTTGTCGTCACCGCGTCCTGGCCTCCGTACTCGAGAGAGGAGAACCGGAGCGCAACGATGCCCACGACAGACGCAGAAACCCACCTGCTCAAAAGCCCCGCCGGCCCGCACCTGCGGGGCTTCTCGTCGAACGCCGCTGTCACAGAAGCCCCTGTCACGCAGACTTGCAGGAAGGCGGACGGCATCATGCCACGGGAGCCGGAACCTCCCAGGTCGCATCGCGTTTCAGGACAGTCTCCACCGTCGGGCAGGCCGTAGTCCGAATTTCCGATTTCAGCTCAAAGACGCGGTGCGGGCTCTTTGACGAAGCGGACAAGATCCTCTCGAATGAAGCCTGAGCGGCGAATCCGCAGAGGCCGGCGGACGAGTCGGGTTGTACGCCGGGTTCTGTTCCCGGGGTTCCTCGCGGAGTCCGGGGCGACGGCCATACATCCAGGACCAGTGTTGCCGCCGGCCTCGTGCGGTCCACCCGCGGACTCGGGCCGGCATCCCTGATGCGTCCGCGCAGAGACACCGAAGTGTCTCCTCTTGGCCTTGCTCCGGGTGGGGTTCATCCCAGGACCGGGAAGTCGAGGGGGTCCGGTCAGGGTGATGACGGTGGTCACGCGGGTCTTGCCGCCGACGCTGTCCTTGGTTTTGTTGCCGGCACACGGGAACAGGGGTCGTTTCACGGACCTCCCCTGCTGGAGTTGATGCCGGGACACGATGCAGTGGTGCGCTTCGCGGCACAGCCACGCGTGGACCGCTCGCCCGACGACGCCGCGGATTTCGTGCGCACGAACGTGTCTGGCACGCGGTCGGCGCTTCAGGCAGCACTGCGCACCGGGACCGTGCGCAGTGCCCGCTGCTCGAACCACGCCGTTCGTCCGTTTCCGCCTCGGGTACAAAGCTGACTGGACATCAATTTCTTCGGAAAACAGATCTTTTCGGTGGTCGCTGCGAGGGAGAAGCCCGCGTCGCGACGATCCGTCCCGGTGGCGGCGACACCGGCGATGAGGATGACCTCACCCGCTTCATGCGTGTGACATCTACATGTCAAGTCTCCAACTCCCTTGATTATACCCACCAGTTACCACACTCTTTACTCGGCCTTGGGCGGAACGCAGCGCTCAGGGCCGTGTGCGCGACCCCGCGCGCACCCCCACATCGCGCGCCACACCCAGGCGCGCTCGCCTGAGGAGGACCCCCTCACATGGCACAACCGCGTAGCAGGAAGATCCGCTTCGCCGCCCTCACCGGTGTTGCGACCGCCGCCCTTTTGGGCGGACTCACCGCGCTTCCCGCCCAGGCCGCCCCGGCCGAAGGAAAAGTGCTCGCCGCCGACTCCCCCACGGCCATCAAGGACAGCTACATCATCACGCTCAAGAAGACCGCGGGCTTCAAGTCCGCGTCGAGCAAGGGCAAGGGCCTGATCACCAAGTACGGCGGCACGGTGAAGAAGACGTTCGGCAGCGCGCTGAACGGCTACACGGCGAACCTCTCGGCGACCGAGGCCAGGAGACTCGCGGCCGACCCGGCGATCGCCTCGGTGGAACAGAACCAGAAGGTCCACCTCGACGCCACGCAGACCAATGCCCCCTGGGGCCTGGACCGCATCGACCAGGCGGCACGCCCGCTCTCCGGCACGTACACCTACCCGGACTCTGCGGGCAGCGGCGTGACCGCGTACGTCATCGACACCGGGGTGCGCATCACGCACTCGCAGCTCAGCGGGCGGGCCTCGTACGGCTACGACGCCGTCAGCGGCGGCACGCCGTCGGACGGCAACGGCCACGGTACCCACGTCGCCACCACCATCGCGGGCTCCACCTACGGCGTCGCCAAGAAGGCCAGGATCGTGGCAGTCCGCGTGCTCAACGCCAGCGGCTCGGGCACCACGGCCGGCGTCATAGCGGGCGTCGACTGGGTCACCAGGAACCACTCCGGCCCCTCGGTCGCCAACATGTCGCTGGGCGGCGGCGCCTCCGCCTCCCTGGACGCGGCCGTGCGCAACTCGATCGCCAGCGGTGTCACCTACGCGGTCGCCGCAGGCAACGAGAACGCCAACGCGTCCTCCTCCTCCCCCGCCCGGGTCACCGAGGCGATCACGGTCGGCGCCACCACCAGTACGGACGCCAGGGCCAGCTACTCCAACTACGGCTCGGTCCTCGACCTCTTCGCCCCCGGCTCCTCGATCACGGCGGGCTGGCACACCAGCGACACCGCGACCAACACCATCTCGGGCACGTCGATGGCGACACCTCACGTCGCGGGCGCGGCCGCGGTCTACCTCGCGGGCCACACCACGGCCACCCCGGCACAGGTTTCCGCGGCCCTGGTGAACGGCGCCACTTCGGGCGTGGTCACCAGCCCGGGCTCCGGTTCGCCGAACAAGCTTCTGCGTCTCGTCCCGTGACATCCCGTCAGATGTGAACGTCGTTTCCCGGCGGCCGCCGTGCCTCCGGGAAACGGCACTTTCCCGGCCGGCGAGCGGACGGAGTCCGCTCGCCGGCCGGGCGTCAGGCCCGGTTGAGGTAGAGGAGCACGGCCAGTACGCGGCGGTGGTCCTCCGCGGAGTTGGCCAGGCCGAGCTTGGTGAGGATCGAGCTGACGTGGGTCTCGACCGTGCGATGGGTGAGCCACAGCCGGCGGGCGATGCCGACGTTGGTGCGGCCCTCCGCCATCAGCGCCAGCACCTCGCGCTCGCGGGCGGTCAGGGAGGCCAGCGGATCGGCGGCCCGGTGCGCCCCGATCAGACGCGACACCACCTCCGGGTCGAGGGCGGAACCCCCGGCCGCCACCCGGCGCAGCGCGTCCAGGAAGTCGTCGACGTCGAACACCCGGTCCTTGAGCAGGTAGCCGAACCGCCCCCGGGACACCAGGTCGACGGAGTGCCGGGTCTCGACGTGCTGGGAGAGCAGGACGATCCCGAGCTCCGGATGGGCGTCGCGGATCCGCCGGGCCGCCCGGACGCCGTCGTCGGTGAGATCGGGCGGCATCCGGATGTCGATGACCGCCAGATCGGGGCGTGTGGCCATGACCGCGGAGACCAGCTCCGGGGCGTTGTGTGCCTTGGCCACGACCTCGTACCCCGCGTCGGCCAGCAGGCGGGCCAGACCTTCCCGGAACAGCGCCGAGTCCTCGCCGATCACCACGCGCACGGCAGCACCGCCTCCACCAGGGTGCCGCCACCCGCCGGGCTGGACAGCCGCAGCGTGCCCCCGGCCGCCTCGACCCGGTCCGCGAGCCCGGCCAGCCCGGCGCCGGGGCGCATCGCCGCGCCGCCCGGCCCCTCGTCGCCCACCCGCACCGTGACCCGGTCACCGACCCGGCTGACCCGGACGCCGATCGGGACCGGGCCGGCGTGCTTGACCGCGTTGGTCATCGCCTCGCTCGCCACGTAGTAGGCGGTCATCGCCACGTCGTCGGGCAGTTCGTCGACGCAGACCTCCAGCGCCACCGGTACCGGTGCCTGGCCGGCCAGCATGGCCAGCGCGTTGCCAAGCCCGTCGTCCAGGCTGCTCGGCCGCAGACCATGTGCGATCTGCCGCAACTCGACCACGGCCGCGGCAAGTTCGGCCACCGACCGGTCGAGCAGGTCGTCGACGTCGACCGTGCCGTCGTCCAGGTGGCGCTGTGCCAGGCGGATCGCCATGCCCAGGGAGACCAGGCGCTGCTGCGCCCCGTCGTGCAGGTCGCGTTCGAGCCGCCGCCGTTCCTCGTACCCGGCGTGCAGCAGCCTGGCGCGGCCGGCCTCGGCCTCGGCCAGCGCCCTGCTGACCTCGATGCGCAGCCGGACCACCTCGACCAGCAGCGCGCAGGCGGACGCCACTTCGCGCAGCAGTTCCCGGCTGCCGGTCGTGCCCCGCACGATCGCCCCGATGTCGTGCCCGCCGAGCCGGACCGGCGCCACGTGCGCCTGCCCCGGGTCCAGCGCCGCGCCCGCCGCGTCGACCAGCCCGGACGCGCTGGGAAGCCGGTAGCCGACCCGGAGCAGCGGATCGCGCAGCGCCTCGCGCAGCGCCTGCTCCAGCTGCTCCGGCCGGGCCTGTCCGGCGTGCATACGACCGCGCAGCCCCTGAACGGTCGTCAGCGCGGCCTGTCGCGCGGGGTAGAACCGCCCGTCGGCCCACCGCTGGAGCCGGGTGCGCAGCGGGGACAGCGCGGCGGCACAGACGGCGGTGGCAGCGGCGGCCGCGACCGGTGAGGACCGTCCGGCGCCGAGGCCGGCCACGAACGAGGCGGCCGTGTAGAAGCCCAGCAGGATCGTGGTCACCAGGCCGTAGGTGACGGCGGTGCTGATCGCCCGGTCGATGTCGTAGAGGTCGTGCCGCAGGATCGCGATCGTGGCCGCGGCCGGAATCGCCAGGGCCGCCGCCACCAGGCCGACGACCGCCAACTCCGGCCCCCCGAGGAACAGGTAGCCGGCCCAGCACAGCAGCAGCGTCAGCGGCAGGAAGGCGGCACCGAGCGCGAACCACTTGAGCTGCGCCCGCCTCACCTCGTCGGCCGCCCGCCGGTAGCGGACGACCACCGCCGCCGCGGACGCGATCAGCAGCCCGAGGAAGACCGGCAGCAGGGCGAACGCCACCGCGCGCAGCACCGGGAGGCAGGGCTCGGGCACCCGCACAGGGTGCGGCATCGCCTCGAACGGCGGCCGGAACGGTGCGGGGTCCAGCGCCGCGATCAGCATGAACAGCGTCGGTACGGCCAGCAGTCCGGCCGCCGCCCACCGCCGGCGGCGGCCCGGCAGCCTCCCGTCGGGGAAGACCAGCATGAGCAGCGCGGCCGGGACGTACAGGAACATCCAGTCGCCCTGCCGCAGGGCCGCGTACCACTGCGCGACCGGCAGGCCCGGCCTCCGCGCGAGGAGCAACCCGCACAGCTCGCCGACCGTGAGCCACACCGCCGTAGCGCCGACCAGCACCAGCAGCAGCCCGACCACGCTGTCCGGACGGCGCACCGCCACCACCACGCCCAGCACGACGGAGGGCAGCCCGAACGCCACACCGATCGCGAACGCCGTGGTGGCGCCCCCGTCACCGCCGAGCACCGCCAGGATCACTCCGGCGGCTGCCAGCACGCTCGTCAGGACCGCGGCGGCGACAGCGAACAAACCCCGAGTTGCCACGCACCCAGGGTAGGACTTTGGTCACCTGGAGTGAATACGTGGCAGCACGGAGAACGGTTCCGGGCCCGCCCCGATCCGCGGACCCGACCCGCGAACCCAGACTGCGGACACGACACCGGTACTTCCGGCACCGGTACTTCGTCCCGCACTCAGGAGGACCACGTGAACCGCACCCGCCTTCTTGTCACCGGACTGGTTCTGTCCGGCCTGCTCGGCCTCATCGACGTGATCTCGCTGCCGTTCGGCGACGGTGAGCACCCTCCGGTCGCGGTGGCCGTCGTGGGTGCCGTACTCGGGCTGATCACCCTGGTCGGCGCCGTTCTGGCCTGGCGGGGCAGCCGCGCCGGCGCGGTGGCCGTGATCGTCACCCGGCTGCTGTCGGGGCTCAGCGCCGTCCCGGCGTTCTTCGTCGACGACGTGCCCGGAGCGCTGGTCGGCGCGGTCGCGTTCGCCCTCCTCGTCACCCTCGCCGGCGTCGCGCTGGTCGCCTCGGCACTGCGGACGCGCGCCGTGACGGAGGGGTGACCACGACCTCCACCACGGCGGACACCGCCCCGGCGCGCCATCAGCCAGATACATCACGGACAACGTGACAACGCCGCGCCGACGCAACGCCAACGCCCGCCACTTCGGCCTGCTCGCCGCCCCACGCCGGGAACGCACCCGCGTCCGCAGCGAGAAGGGCATCCGCTGGGGCGGGCGCCCCCTCGCAGCCTGACCAACCCGGCGCTCTGTGGCCGCTTGCCTTCGCCGTAACCGCTCAGCTGTCCGGGCCTACTGCCGCGCGGTCTGCCTGCTGCGACTCCACCGCCCTCCCCGGCACCAGGACGGCAAGGGTGCTGCGCGCTTCACGCCGCAGCGTGCGGCGCCGAGCAAAGGTCGCAGTCAGAGCGAGGATCGAGACCGTGCCCCCGTAGAACACAGCGGCGATCGTGGAGAGGAGCCCGATCGTCATCGGGCACGCACCTTTCTTCCCCCGTTCGGCCCGCCCGGCTCACAGCCCGGGGTGGGCGTTGATGCGTTTCCTCCCCACCATACGTGCGCCGTCAACTCCCCCGGCGTCCAAACTCATCACTGTCCGGGAGCCGCCCATGGCCACGGCCGCGTGCCGATTCCCGCCGAGGGGCGCGTCGGTCGGACGCCCCTCGGCGGCGCCGGCAGCGAATCGTCAGAGCTGGCCGGACTCGGCGATAGTGATCTTCGCGGAGGTACGGCCGTTGGAGGAGCCGAGGGCCTCGATCTTCTTGACGAGGTCCATGCTCTCGGTGTCGGCGACCTCGCCGAACACCACGTGCTTGCCGTCCAGCCAGTCCGTCACGACGGTCGTGATGAAGAACTGCGAGCCGTTGCTGTTCGGGCCCGCGTTGGCCATGGACAGCAGGCCCGGCCGGTCGTGCTTGAGGGTGAAGTTCTCGTCGGCGAACTTCTCGCCGTAGATGCTCTTGCCGCCGGTGCCGTTGCCCCGGGTGAAGTCGCCGCCCTGGAGCATGAAGTCGGGGATGACACGGTGGAACGACGAGCCCGCGTAGCCGAAGCCCTTCTCGCCGGTCGCGAGGGCGCGGAAGTTCTCCGCCGTCTTGGGAACCACGTCGCCGAACAGGTTGAAGACGATCCGCCCGGCGGGCTCGTCGTTGATGGTGATATCGAAGTAAACCTTGGTCGTCATGCCCCCATCTTGACATTCCACCGGGTACCGCTCGCCTCCCACCCTGCCATCGCACGGGCCCGCCGGTAAGACCGCTGTGCGGACCTGCGCAGTGGCCCTGCCCCGGTCCACTCCCAGACCGTTCTGCCCGGCAGGGCGTGCGGGAACAGGCTGTGCACCGTGCCGGTCGGGCAAAGGGGCTTCTTTCGCGTCGACGCCGTAGCGGTGTACTCCGGCGCCCTGTTCGACGAGGAAGTGGGTGCACTCCGCGAGGAGGTCGTAGGCGTAGCCGTGACCGCGCTGTTCCGGGACGACTCCGATGAAGCCGATGGTCGGCCCTGAGGGGTTGTGGGCCGGGATGTGGACGCCCGCCAGGTCGCCCTCCGGCGTGTGCGCGACCTGCCACCACTCCCGCGGGGAGGGGCACCAGTGGAAGAAGTCGAGTTCCTCCTGGGCGGCCCGGTCGAGGCCGCCCTCCTCGATGGCCCTGAGCGCGTGGGCGTCCAGGGTGACGGAGTGGATGCGGCGCAACGCGTCGAAGAACACCGTGTCGTCGGGTTCGGCGCCGAAACGCAGGCGTCCGGGCCGCTCGGGCAGACCTCGTTCCGGGGTCCAGCGGTACCGGAGGCGTTCCACCAGGAGTTCGTACCCGGCGGCTCGTGCGGCGGCGAACCGTGTCTCGGCGGCGGCGCGCAGGTCGGGCTCGTCCCGCCAGCCGGCCGGCAGATTGATCTCGAGTTCGACCTGCCAGGGGGCGGAGCGCAGGAGTTCGGCCCCCGCCTCCTCCTCGCCCTCGGCCACGTCGAACCAGTTGATGGTGAGGGGCTCCGGGTCGTCGGGGCCGCCCCACCACGCGCCGCGTGCGACGACCTCGCCGTCGCGCAGGGCGACGCGCATCCAGTCGGGGCGGAACCGGGTGCGCCGGTGGCCTTCACGGGTGCCCAGGGGGTCGGGGAGTTCGCCGGTGGACCGGTTGGCGTCGGATGAGCAGGTGCTGATGGCTGCCGGTGTCGATGTGGATCCAGGTCCAGTCGTAGTACCGCGGTCCTTTCGCACCGTTTCCGGCGCTGTGCCGCTGCCAGGCGGCCGGCTACGGTATCGGCGCGGGCGGGAGTGCGGCCGTGGTTGATCCTCACCCGTGTCGAGCAGGCGACGGCCAGGACATGACCGATGCCGCGTGCCTCGAGGGCGGCGCGGAACTGGGGTTCCTGGCCGTAGGCTTCGTCGCCGGTCGCCCAGGACGCGGCGGTCCCGGCGTCCGGCTCGACAGCGAGGGACCAGCCGTCTGACCGGCGCCGTGGGGGCAGTACCGGGCCGGACGCGCTGTGCCGGGTGATGCCGACGCACGGCCGGGTGCTCGAACAGGTGAGGGCCTGCTGGGTTCGGTGTGGACTGTCACATCCGCACCGCCACTCGGCAGGCCCTCGTGTCCGCCGTGACGCCTCGCTGCTCCTGCCGCACCAGCGGCGCGAACATCTCCCCGCCGAACTCCCCGACCGTCGCGCCTGGCAAAGCCCTGCCGGGCCCGGGCGTTGGTACGCAGCAGGGTGGGCGCGTCTGCGGGCTGTCGGCCGGGGCCGGGGCATGTCAGCGGCGGCGCCCGGACGATGCCCGCTGCGCCGTCTTCTTCGCGTGGGCCGCCGCGTCTGCCACCGTGCGGTCCGGGTGGTGGGCGTGCAGGGCGTCCAGGATGCGCAGCGACGTGCCCGGGTCAGCCTCGGCCAGGGCGTCGACGAGGGCTGCAGCGCCGCCGGGCCAGGCGGCGGCCGCCGTGTCGAAGGCGGGGAGCAGGGTCGTCGGCGGGATGTCGGCCGCGTCCGGGACGCCCGTCTCGCCCACGTCGTACCGGCGCTTCACATGGCCGAGCATGTCGTCGATCCAGCGCTGGTCCAGCTCCTCGACGAGCACCGTGGCGCGGGCGGTGAAGGGGACCGTGTCCTCGGGGACGGACTCTCCCCGGGCCAGCAGCAGCCCGCGGGCGGCTGCCCCGGTCACCGGGTCGGTGAGCGCGGCGCGCAGCACCGTGCCGGGGATCGCGGCGGCATCGAGGCGGGCGAAGTACTCGGACGTGCGGGCGGCATCGGCCTCGTCGGCCCTGGCCGCGGAGACGGCGTCGAGCAGTTCGCCCCATGCCTCGTCCGTGCCACCGCGGTGCGCGGCCCACGCGGCAAGCGTGGCGGCGGCGATCCGGGTGGGCCAGTGGCGGGTGGCGGCCACGGTCTCGGCCGCGTTCCACTCCGCCACGGTTTCCCGGCCGGGGGCGGCCACATGGCCGACGGTGAGCACGTGGCGCATGACGGCGGCGCCGAGCGGGGTGAGCCCGTAGGTGTCGCCGGTACGGAAGACGCAGCCGGTGGCGGCCAGTCGGTCCACGAGCGACGCCAGTTTGTGTGCGGGGTCGTCGAGTTCGGCGCGGTCGGCGTCCGTGACGGCGGGCGTCCCGAGGAGTTGGGACAGCTCCTCGGGCGACGGGAGCTCGTAGGCGTCGGGGGCGTCGCGCGACACGGGCGTCGGAGCGTCCTCCAGTTCGGGCGGCAGGCCGTCGGACTTCGCGTCGGCGATCTTGCGGGCGACCGAGTCGGGGGTGCTGCCTCGTTCGTACAGCGAGTAGAGGAGGTGCGCTGCGTCGAACGAGTACGCCTCCTGCGGGCCGGTGACCGGCGGCAGCCGTTCGGCCTGGGCGGCCAGGACGTCGGCGGCCAGCTCGAGCAGCTCCTGCGGGGTGCCGTCGGCCCACACGGCGGTGGCGGGGCCGGGTAGGCCGCAGCGTTCCGCGATGTCGCGCAGCTCGTCGTCGAAGGTCCCGGCCGCGAGCGCCGCGGGTAGCGGGGCGGCGTGCAGCAGGTCCGGGATCTCGTGGGGCGAAGGGACCGCCGGCGGGGGCGGCAGCGGGACGGACGAGTCGCCGTAGTAGTCGAGGTGTTCGTCGAGCATGCGGTCGGCGAGCGCGACGTGCGGCATCGCCTCCGGGGCGGGGGCGAGTGCGGCGTGCCGGGCGGTGAACGCCTCGGCGAGCCCCGCCGCGGTCCACCGGTCGGTCAACGCATCGGCGATGCGCTCCAGCTCACTGCCGAGTGCGTCGTCGGGACGTCGGTCGTCCAGCGGCGGTGCGGGCAGCAGCGGGCCCGCCGGTGATGCCTCGCGGGTGTCGCGGGCGAACGCGGCGAGCAGCGCCTCGCTGAGACGGATCCGCACGGCGAACGTCCGTTCCGCGAGGTCGAAACGGTGCAGCGGCTCGGGCAGGGCCGGCCGGTCGGCGTGCGGGGTGCTCTCGTAAGCATCGAGCCAGGCCCCCACGGCGGCGGGATCGTCCGGGTCGACACCGTCGGCGGTCAGCAGTGACGCGTACCAGCGGTGCCAGGTCAGATTCGCCGGGTCCGCCATGGCGCGGCGGAAGCCGGGCACGGCGTCCTCGACGGCGGCGAGCAGGCGCGCGTGACGCTTGGCGTTGAGCCGGCCCGCTGCCCGGACCCGGTCGGCGAGGGTGCTGAGGACGCCGGGCAGGGCGTCCAGCTCGTCGTCGCCGGCGCACAGCAGCTGCGGCAGGTCCTCGTGCAGCACCTGCCGCAGCAGGCCGGGGGTCGGCTCCGGCACTCCCGCCCTGCGGTCCGCTCCGCGCAGCGCGAGCATCGTCAGCACAGCGTCCGTGAGGCGCGCCGGCAGTGCGACGCCTCTCTCCCCCGTCGCCCAGCTGAGGAAGTCGTCGCGGCCGGTGTTCAAGGCGTTCGTACGAGTCACTCGTGGAGCGTATGAGTACGGGCGGCCCCGGTGATCCTTACGGGTCCGGGGTTAGCCCGATCGAGCGAGTGATACGTCTGTGCGGCCCGCTCCCCGGCACACCGGGCGGAGCGGCGGCGAGGCCGGCCGGAGCCCGGAGCCGGCAGGGGCGGGGCGAGGTGGGGGCGGGATTCGCGTGGTGACGACGAGTTCGCGTCGGGCGGGCAGTCGGCACTGCACACGGACGCCTCCGACACCACGTCCCTGCCCGATCTCACTCCCGCCGCCCAGGCGGTGACGCAGCTGCCCGGCGCGATCGGCGACGAGTGCCCGGGCGCTTTGACCCCGTGTCCCGAGTACGCGGTACGGGAGCTGTCGGCCCACGTCGAGGGGCTGTCCCTCGCCTTCCGGGACGCGGCCCGAGGATCGGCATGACGCACCTGAAAGCCTTCCGGGATCTCACCGACCAGCAGTCTGAACACCACACGGTGGACAAGCTGTGTCTCTTCCCCGTAGGAGACTTGACCCCAGCCCGGCCGCCCCTCCCCGTTGCAGCTGCCGGTACACAGCCGGCAGCCGGTATCCGGGTCCACCTCGATCTTGGCTTCCGTGCTGGAGGCCCTCAGTGGTGAGCGGGGATCTCGCCGACGGCGCCCGCCCGGACGCCGGACATGGCCTCGTCGATCCCGACGATCACCGTGTTTTACTTCGGCGCCATGGCCAGGTGCACGGTGGCCTGGGCCAGGGCGAGGCGGGCCTCGGGCATGCCGATGAGCTGCACCGTCCGGGCCGCGGCGACGGGCGGCCTGCAGGGCCGTGGGATCGGCCGGCCCGACGTCCTCGCTCGCGTGCACCACCAGGCGCCGCGCGATGAAGCGCGGGTCCTCGCCGGCGACGAGCATGCGTGCCAGGTGGTGCGGTGCCGCGTCGGGGTCCGAGCCGCGGATCGACTTGATGAACGCGCTGACGACGTCGTGGTGCTGGTCGCCCTGCCGGTCGTAGCGCACGGTGGTCTCGGCGACAGCCCTCTCCACGGCCGGGACGTCGACCAGGGTGCCGCCGGTGTCCGTCACCCCGTCGGCGCTCGCCTCCAGCGCGGTCAGCGCATCCGCGCGAAGGCCGCATCAGGATGGCTCCCGCCGGGGCCTCGCCGTATCACCCGCCATCACACTGCCCTCATCACAGGGGTTATGGCTGTGTGGTCCTGACCAGGTGGAAGACCTCCCGGGCAGCGTACGTTCGAGGCACCGGACGATTTCGCGTCGGGTCCTGCCCTCCTTGATGCGGCGTTCGTAGTGGTCCTGGGCGCGCGGGTCGAAGCGCGGGCGGATCCGCACGATCCGGTGCGGGGCGGCGTCGGCCTGCCGGTCGCCGCCACGGTTGGGACGACGGTACCGGCGACTGCCCGAGGAGCGCTCCACAGAGCTGACCTCGCACAGCGCGGCGAAGCCGGACCGCGTCAGCCGGCCCGGGAGCAGTCGTCGTTTTTCCTGCGGTGCTCCTCCGTCTGCCGCACGCGGGGACGTATCAGCGTGACGCCGCGTGCGGTCGAGAATGTCCGAGAACCGACTCGATCACGTGGACCAAGTACTCGTACGAGCATGCGACGACGCCCTGCGGGCCCCGTCCGGTGCCGGGTCGGCCGGCCCGGGCAGCCCGCTGGGACCGGCTTCCGGGACCGGGCATCCGAGGGCCGACTCGGTGTTCTCGCCGAGGAAGCCGCCCGACTGGTGCTGCCACAGCTTGGCGTAGGCACCGTTCACCGCGAGCAGCTCCTCGTGGGTGCCCTGCTCGACGACGCTTCCGCGGTCGAGGACGACGAGACGGTCCATACCGGCGACGGTGCTCAGGCGGTGGGCGACCACGAGGGCCGTACGTCCGTCCATCAGCCGCCACAGGGCGTCCTGGACGAGGAGCTCGCTCTCCGAGTCCAGCGCGCTGGTCGCCTCGTCGAGCAGCAGGATCGGGGCGTCGCGCAGGATGGCCCTGGCGAGGGCGACGCGCTGGCGCTGGCCGCCCGAGAGTTTGACTCCCCGCTCCCCCACCAGAGTGGCGAAGCCGTCCGGGAGTTGGTCGGCGAACTCCGTGACGTGCGCGGCCGCGGCCGCCGCGTGGACCTCCACGTCGGTGGCGCCGGGCCGGGCGAAGGCGATGTTGTCCCGCAGGCTGCGGTGGAACATCGCGGGTTCCTGCGGGACGTAGGCGATCAGTGAGCGCAGGTCGGCCTGGCGCAGCCGGCTGATGTCCTGCCCGCCGATCAGGACGCGTCCGTCGTCGATGTCCGCCATCCGCAGCAGGAGCCGGGTGAGCGTGCTCTTGCCGCCGCCGGACCTGCCGACCAGACCGATCCGCGCGCCTGCGGGCACGTCCAGGTCGAGTCCCTGGAAAATCGGCTTCGCACCCGGGTGGGCGAAGGTCACCGCCTCGAAGCGGACGCCGGTGTCCCGTGGTGCGAGCGGTTCGGGTTCCGCCGGGTCGAGCACGGTGGGCGGATCCAGCAGCAGCTCCGTGAACTGCGCGGCCTCGGTCATCGAGCTTTCCAGACGCCGGTAGATCTGGTTGAACTCGAACATGATCTGGGTCGCGTTGGAGTAGTAGGTGAAAGCGACGACGATCTCCTCCACTCCCTGGCCCGATCCGCCGAAGGCGACGGCGACCAACAGACCCAGCACGTTGGTCAGCACGGACATGGGGGCGATCAGGGTGTCGACGCGCAGATTGCCGTAGTCCCACGATTTCAGCGTCAGGCGCCGGGAGTCCGCGACACGGCTGCGGTGTTCGTCGGCCTCCCGCCGCTCGGCCGCGAACGCCCGGATGGTCTCCATGTTCATGAGACTGTCGGCGACGTGGCCGGAGACCCGGGCGATCGCCGCCTCACGGTCGTTGACGAGCCTCTGCCGACGCCGGATCAGCGGTGTCGCGGCCACCACGGTCAGCACGATCATCACCAGAAGGCCTACGACGAGCATCGGTTCGTAGCTCCACAGCACCACGGCACCGAACACCAGGGGGACGAGGCTGCCCACGATCCGGTACGTCAGCGTGTCGACGAAGTCCTCGAAGCGCTTGCCGAAGCTGAGCACCCGTTTGGTCAGGGAGCCGGCGAAGTTGTCGTGGAAGAACGCGGCGTCCTTGGCGAGGAGTTCGTCCATGCCGCTCACGTACAGGTGCTCCATGCCGAGGGCGTCCACGCGGTTCAGGCAGTGCTGCCCGACCCGCCACACGGCCTCGGCGAGCAGCAGCGTCACGCCGAAGCCCAGCACGTACGGCAGCGCCGAGCTGAGGGTGAGACCGCCGTCGCCGGCGGCCTGCCCCGCCAGTTTGGCGATCAGCAAGGGGGCGACATAGCGGATTCCGATGTTGCCCACGGCCGGCAGCAGCAGCGCGGGCAGGGCCAGCAGTCGTAGTCGCAGCAGTTCCCGGCCGTAGCGGCGCAGTGCCAGAACGACCGCGCTCCTGCCCGGCGTCGGTCCTCGCGTATCGGTTGTCCCCATCACTCTCCCGGAAGTTCGGAAGTCGGAAGTTTCCCGTCAGGGGAGGTTCTCAGTCCAGGCATTTACCGCGGACTGGCGAGAACCGGACACCGCTGCGTCCGGCGTACGCAGCGGTCGTATCCGGTGGTGAGCTCGCGGTGGTCGGTGCAGCCGTCGTCATAGTTCAGAGTTCAGGGCCCGGCGCACGGCGGGCTCAGCGCGGCCGGTGAGGAGCCGCGCTGCCGGGTCGGGCCCGTCACCGGGTCGGTGGCCTCCTCGCCGGAGATCCGGTGGACGGGTCGGCGGTGCCGCCACCGAAGGGAGGACAACCGGTTCCTCCGGGTCAGCACGGGTCCCGCCACACACCCAGTTCCGGCTTCTTGCGCATGGACGACAGCTTCAGCTCGCGGGACTCGGCGCAGAACTCACCGGTCGGCTCCGCGTACTCCACGTGGAAGACCGCCTTGCCCGCCTCGATGAACGGAGTGAGCTCGGCGCACTCACCGTACTGCGCGCACTCCTCGTTGACGGCGAAGTCGAAGTCGTCCACGAGCTGCGGGATCTGCGGCAGGTCGTTCTTGAGGCCCACCGACAGACCGCGTTCGTGCGCGATGTCCGCGATCATGCGGTTGTAGCGGAGCTGGTCGGCGGCGGTGAGCGGGAACCCGGTGTCGTGGTCGTAGCCCTCCATCAGGTCCGGCTCCACCGCGTCGAAGCCCTTGTCCCGGCACATGTCGAACCGTCGCTCCATGATCGGCTTCAGTACGGAAATCCGGCGGATGTCCAGCCAGCGCTCGCCCTGCCAGCCGTTGGCCCTGCCGAGGACGGAGCGCGGGAACGCGTCCCGGTCAGGCCGGAAGTCCTCCCAGGCGCCGACGTTGATGTAGCAGATCACCTTGCGGTCGTCACGGTGGAGGCGGGCCACGTCCGCCGCGGTGTTCTCGAAGCCGTCGATGTCGTAGACGGGCACCTCGACCGACGGGTCGGCCCTGCCGTCGAGCTGCCACTGCCAGGCGAGTCCGGGGCGCGGGCGCCAGAGTCCCCCGCCGGGGGCGGAGGAGGTCCCGGTCGGGGCCTCCGGTGAGGTGCGGGACGGTGCGGACGACCGGGCGGCGTCCGTGTCCCCGGCGCCGCCCGGGGCGGAGCACCCGGTCAGGGCCGTGATGGCCAACACCACCAGCGCGACCAGCACAGTCGGCGCGGTCGGCACCCTCGGCACCCTCGACGCGGGCGTGTGGGGCGGAGGCTTCCTGGTCATGCTCGTCCCTCGGTTTCGGTCACGGTCAGGGGTCAACTCGGCCCAGGGATTCGGAAGTCCACCCGTCACGGGGCAGCAGACCCCGGCGCCGCGGTCCTGCGCGGTGCGTACGGCCAGAGGCACGAGTGCCTCGGGCACACCGTAGACGAGGTGGCAGATCCGTTCCGGTGGATGCGGTTTCACCCGGCCGGAGCGGCTGAACGCCGCGACATAGGTGGACCAGTGCCCCTCGAAGGTGACGGTCAGGTCGGCGAGGCGGACGTAGCCGGGCGCCGGGTCCACTCCGGGGTTGAGCACGACGGTCCGCGCGCCGGCCCGGCGCAGGGACCGGACCAGCCTGCGGCAGCCCGGCAGGCTCTCCGGCCCCGCGGTCACCCGGTCCAGGAAGCAGCCGTCGACCGCGTACCACTCCCGGTGCCGACGCGCGTCGGCGGTGACCGCGGACGGGTCCCGCGCGCCGTAGTCGGTGTCGACGTAGCCGAGCAGCCGGGCGCCGGCCGTCCGCAGCGCGTCCGCGACCGCCGCGAACGCCTGGTCCGGGCCGGTCCCGGGGCCGTCCGCTGGGTTGAGCACGACGGAGTGGGTACGGTCGGCTGCCGTGATCAGCCGGTGCCAGGCGCCCGGGTCCTCGGCCGGATGGACGTGCAGAGGGATCAGCAGGCTCACGGCGCGCGGTCGCCTTCCGTGCCGGCGGTGTCCTCACCGGTGGCGCCCGTGCCGCCGCCCGCCCACAGCGCGGCCAGTGACTCCTCGAGGGTGTACGAGGGACGCCAGTCGAGTGCCTCGCCCGCCGCCGTGCTGTCGGAGCACTGCCAGGACACCGCCGCCGAGCGGGCCGAACCTCCCGTGGCCCCCGTGGCTCCTGTGTCCTCCTCTATCCGTCCCCCGAAACCGGCCCGACGGGCCAGCAGGTGTACCAGGTCGCGCACCCGGACCGCCTCGCCGCCGCCGACGTTGAGGACGGGCGGGAGCGGCCCGGCCGTCATGACGGCGAGCACCGCCGCACGCGCGACGTCGCGTGCGTCGACGAAGTCGCGGTACGCGGACAGGTCACCGAGCCGCAGCACCGCCCCTGCCCCTGTCTCCGCCCCTGCCTCCGGCCCCGCTCCTGTCGACGCGCCGGCCTCGCGCAGAAGGGCGGCGACCCTGCCGGGCAGCCCGGTGGGCGGCGCGCCCGGTCCCACCGGATTGCCCACCTTCAGCACCACCGCGTCCAGGCCGGAGGTCGTCACCACCGCCGTGCCCGCGAGTTTGGTCGCGCCGTACGGTCCGAGCGGGCGGGTCGCCGCCGTCTCCGTCACCTTGGTGCCCGGTTCCCCCGGGCCGTACTCGGCGGCCGACCCCAGGTGCACCAGGCGTGCCCGGGGAGCGGCCTGCCGCAGTGCGGCGCACAGGACGGCGGGGCCGCGGGTGTTGACCTCGGCCAGGGTGACCGCGTCCCCGGCGGTCGCACCCGCGCGGTTGATCACGGCGTCGGGCGCCGCCTCCGCCAGGGTCTTGGCGAGCCGGTCGGGGGAGTCGGTGGCCAGGTCGATGCGCGGACCCGCGCCGGCCCCCGCGGTCGAGCGGCCGGCCTCGGGCAGCTCAGTGCCCGGCAGGCCGCGCAGGTGGGCGACGACATGACGGCCCAGGTAGCCGGTGCGGCCCAGGACGAGAACGCGCACGGGTGCTCAGGCCCCCTTGAGCAGCATGGACTTGCGGGTGGTGAACTCCGCGTTGGCCCGGTCGTAGTCGTCCGGGCGCCCGATGTCCAGCCAGTATCCGTCGAACTCGTAGGCGTGCGGCGGGCGCTGGGCGGCGAGGAGGTCCAGGACGAGTTCGTCGAAGCCCAGCGGGAGGCCGGGCGTGTAGCCCTCGAGCGTCGAGCGGGACAGCCCGTAGACACCCATGGAGACGCGGTAGTCCATGCTGGGCTTCTCCGTGAAGGCGACGACCCGGCTCACCCGGGTGGTCAGCACGCCGAAGTCGATGTGGACCTTGCGGGCGTAGGTCGCGATGGTCAGCGGGGCACCGGACGCCCGGTGCCGGTTCAGGACGTCGGCGTAGTCGAGGTCGGTCAGGACGTCGCCGTTCATCACCAGGAAGGTCTCACTGCTTCCGCTCTCCAGCCGTGAACGGGCCGGTCACAGGGGCTACACACTTGTCGACGACGGTCTTCTCGCCGGCTGCCGAGCCCTCCAAGCAGAGCCGTCCACCCTTGTCACGCAGGTCGAGGAAGAACCGCGTGGTCGCACCGGACTGCTTGAGGCCGTGGATGCGCTCGTCGACATAGCCGAGGTCGTTCAGGATCGCCCTGACCTTGGTGGGGGTGGGTTCCACCAGATCCCACAGCGCCTGGGCGATGCGCTCTTCATGGAGGTTACTCGCGCACCAGTCGCGAGCGTTCAACTCCACTTCCGGCCCCGCCGTGGGGGCGATGGGCTCGATCGCGTCGCTCGGCGGTGTCTCCACCGAACCGGACGGCAGTGTCTCCGCCGGACCGGTCGGCGGCGCCTCTGGCGGGGCGCTCGGGGGACACGACTGCGCGATCTTGTCCAGCATCGCCGTGAAGGCCGCGTCGGGCCGACCTCCGGCGGCGTCTGCGGGCTTGGTCTGCTCTCCGCCGGCGTTCGTCTTCTCGGTGCCGCACGCGCCAAGTGTCAGCGCAGCAAGGGCGGTTATCACGAGGGCGAGCCGCGGGCGGCGCGAGGAGCGGGCGAACGTGCTGGTCAAGGCAGGGATTCGTGTCATGCGCACAGTCTCCGATCAAGCCTCCCCCTGCACGTGAGTATGCATACTCACGTGGGTGGGGGTACTCGCTCAAACTTCGATGAGACGTGACCAGACTTCAGTGGGACAGGACCATCATTCAGATGGTTCGGTCGTATTCGAGCTGGAGCAGGACAAGGGCCGCGGCGGCGATCTGGGTGATCTGGCCGGGGTCGAGGCTGACTCGTCGCAGGGCCTTGAAGGTGGTCTTGAGCAGGGAGTTGGCGCGTTCGCACACACCGTGAACGCCTCGGATGACCTTGTTGTAGGTCTGCTGGGCCTCAGTCAGCTCGCCGCCCGCGGGCCTCTTGAGCAGATGGCGGAAGCCGTCGCCGGCGTTTTCGTACCCGAGGTCGACCAGAGTAGGCATGTCCAGCTCCGCCGCGAGGCGGTTGAGCGCGTCGATCAGGCCGTGCCGGCGGGCGCAGGTGGTGTCGTGCTCGCGGCCCGGGCGGACCGGCGAGACCCAGATCGGCCAGCCGTCCGGAGTGGAGATGACCTGCACGTTCCCGCCGTGCTGCCGGTGCTTGCCCGACCACCACAGATCCGCACCGTTGGGGCCCGGGGCCGCGACCCGGTCGGTGCGGACCACGGTGCCGTCCAGGTTGAGATGCGTCAGCCCGGCCGTCTTCGCCCGCTCCAGCGCGGTCTGCAGGTCCGATGTCCCAGCGGCCAGAACGGCCAGTCCCTCGTGCAGGTGGCGGTAGACGGTGGAGGACGACAGGCCGTTGTCCCGGGCAAGTCGGGTCAAGCGGGTGCCGTCCAGGAACCAGCGCAGGATGAGCACGGCCTGGCGGAAGCAGCCCAGCGCGCGTCGCCCCCGGCGGGTGCCGATCACTGCACGGTGGTCGCGCAGCAGCCGGGCCAGGTGTTCGGCGGTGGACCGGCGGGCATCGAGAACGGCGTTGTACGTGACTCCGGCCGACACGTGGGGCCCCTCGGTCGGATCTTTCTGTCGCAAGATCGTTCCTACCAGGGGCCTTACGGCTGCACGGATCGGCGGCGACAGGGACACAGCACAGCCCGGCGATCACAGTGAGCGACGACCGGTTACCGGGAAAGGCTCAGCGGTGATCTCATGAGCCGGGAGGCTAAGCACGCGCCCCGGCGACCGTCTCCCCCGTCGCGGGCCTCCCGTCCACCCACCGACCGAAAGCGCACCCGCCGTGAAGGAGTTGTGCGCATATGGTGACACTTGCCGACCGGTGGCATTGCCGCACGACACGGGCGGTCCGGTGAGGCGGCCGAGGCGACGGGCCCACGGAGTGGTCCCGTCGCCGTCCCCGGAGACTTTGGCGCATACCGTTCGGGCGACAGCCCGGCCGCACCCGGTGACGGCGTCAAAAGCGGGGCCGGTCATCGGATGTCCGGACTGTCCAGGGCGTCCGAGGCATCCAGGGCGTCCAGGCCGGTGAGGGCGCCGACGGGGTCCGGGTCGGGGGTGCCGCGGGGCCACCAGTCGTCGTGGCCCGGTTCGGACTCGTACGCGTACCAGAGGCGGTCTTGGCCGAGGCGGAGCTGGACGTGTCCGCGGGGATGGGTGAGGTGGTTGCGCCAGGGGCGGAAGGCGGGCAGGTCGGCGGCGAGGAGCAGGGGGCGGGCGCGGTCGAAGCGGCCGGCCGGCGGGTCCCAGGGGGCCTCCAGGACCTCGAGTCCCGTCGGGCCGCCCTGGCGCCACGCGGCGACCGCGCGCGCCAGCTCGGCCGGGGTGCGGCCGGCCGCTCGGGCGAGCGAGGAGTACAGCGCGCGGGTGGCCGCGGTGAGCCCGGAGCCCGGGCGGGCGGCGGCCAGCCGTACCACGTCCTGCCACAGCGTGAGCCCGCCGACGGGGTCGCGGCCGGTGGTGAGCAAGGTGTGGGCACGGGCGGCGGCGTCGGTGGCGAGCTGGTCGAGCGCGAACGGGTCCGGGCCGCCGGGGGACGCGGGGTACACGGGCGGCTGCTCGGGGTGCGGAGGCGGGGGCAGCGGTGCCGGAAGCGGCGGGAGAGCGCGGGGGGCGACGGCCTCACTGGCCCGCACGCCGGGGAGGGGCTCCTGTTCCCTGCCCCGGGTGGCGCGGGCCGCGCGGGCGGCGCTGCGCCGGGACAGGGCGTCGATCACCTGGCGCTCACCCCGGCCGCGCAGCAGGAGCAGCACGAACGGGTCGGCGTCGAGCAGCCGGGCGGTCTGGTAGCAGAGGGCGGCGGCGTGCTTGCAGGGGTGCCCGAAGTCGGGGCAGCTGCACCGCGGTTCGAGGTCCCCGGGTCCGGGGAGCAGCGGGGCCCCGCAGTCGGCGAGGGACTGGGGCAGCTCTTTCTCCAGGAGGGCCGCGATGTCGCCGGGCCGGTCGGCGGCGGTGTCCAGGAAGCGCTCCCAGTCGGCGTCCCCGAACGTGCGCAGCCGCACCTGCACCCGGTACGGGCGGGGGCGGCTCCCCTGGACGTAGGCGAGGACGAGCCCGGGGGTGACGGTGACGGCGTCGACGTGCCCCCGCTGCGCGTACCGGCGTCCGCGGGCCAGCCGCGCGGCGTCCAGCGCGCCCTCCTCCAACGCCGTGACCCACGCGTTGCCCCACCAGGTCTCGGCGAACCCCGGGCCGTCCGAGGCGCCGGGCGGGAACGCGGGGAAGGTGCGGCGGAGTTCGCCGTCGCGGGCGGGGGCGGCCATGGAGCGGGGGGTGTGCGACGGCGGGGAGGCGGGCGGGGTGGAAGAAGCCTGGGGTGCCGGGGGTTCGTGGCGGGTTCCGTCGGGCTTCGGGGTCGGTTCTTCCGTGTCGGGGGGTGAGGGGAAGGCGCCGGTGAGCAACTCCCGTACCCGGTGTACTCCTTCGCCCGCTGCTCGCTCACTCGTCCGGGCGCTCTCGGCGCGGTCGCCCCGGGTGGTGCGCGGGGCCCGGGAAGTGGTGCCCGACGGTGTGCGCCCGGCGCGCCGCACGGCGGTGTCCCGCACGCCGGTTTCCCGGTCGGGGGTCTCCCGGTCCGCGATCTCCCGGTCGGCGGTCTCCGTGCGTGCGCGCAGCGCTTCCTCCCGGGCCGAACGCAGGGCCTCCCGCGCGATGTCACCGGGGCGTCGGCCGGACCGGTCCGACGGGTCCGACGTGATCGGTCGGTCCGACGTGACCGGTCGGTCCGAGGTGACCGGCTGGTTCCGGGGGGCTTCGGCTGCCGGCGGTGCGGTGGTGTCCGCGCCCCCGTCGCCCGCCTCCGCTTCCGTGCCCTTCTCCCTTGCCGCGTCCGCGGGCCCGGTCGCTTCGGGGCGTCCCGTTCCCGCCGTGCGTCGGGCGAGTACCGCCCTGCGCAGGGCGTCGCGGGCCACGTCGCCCGGGCGCTGCTCCCGGCCCGCGGACCGCCCGTACCCACCGGTGTCGGGGCCCGGGCCGGGGACGGGCGCGGGGTGCCGGTCCGGGGTGCCGGTGTCCTCCGGTTCGGCGCTCGCGCGCCGACGGGCCGCCCGCAGGGCCTCCCGCGCCTGGTCGGACGGGCGGGGCGTCATGGCGTCCTCCGCAGGGAGACCAGGTCGGACAGTTCGCGGTCGGACAGTTCCGTGAGCGCCGACTCGCCGGAGCCGAGGATCGCGTCGGCGAGGGCCCGTTTGGCCTCCAGCATCTCGGCGATGCGATCCTCGATCGTGCCCTCGGTGATGAGGCGGTGGACCTGGACCGGCTGGGTCTGGCCGATGCGGTAGGCGCGGTCGGTGGCCTGCTCCTCGACCGCCGGGTTCCACCAGCGGTCGAAGTGGACGACATGGCCCGCGCGGGTGAGGTTCAGGCCGGTGCCGGCCGCCTTCAGGGAGAGGACCAGGACGGGGGTCGTACCGCTCTGGAAGCGGTCCACCATGCGCTCCCGCTCCGATACCGGCGTACTTCCGTGGAGGAGTTCGACCGGGACCGTGCGCCCGGTCAGATGCGCGGTGATCAGCCGGGCCATGCCGACGTACTGCGTGAAGACCAGGGCCGATCCGTCCTCGGCGAGCAGGGTGTCCAGCAGCTCGTCCAGCAGGGCCAGTTTGCCCGAGCGGGCCGCCAGGCGGTCGCCGCCGGCCCGTGCGTGCTCGTCCTTGAGGTAGAGCGCCGGGTGGTCGCAGATCTGTTTGAGCGCGGTCAGCAGCTTCAGCACCAGTCCGCGGCGGCCCATGCCCTGGGCGGTCTCGATGGCGAGCATCGACTCTCGCACCACCGCTTCGTAGAGTGCGGCCTGTTCCCGGGTGAGCGGGACCGGGTGGTCCGTCTCGGTCTTGGGCGGCAGCTCGGGGACGATGCCCGGATCGGACTTCCTGCGCCGCAGGAGGAAGGGCCGCACCAGGCGGGAGAGGCGCTCGACGGCCTGGTCGTCCTCGCCGTTCTCCACCGCGCGGGCGTGTCGGGCGCGGAAGGACTTGAGCGGGCCGAGGAGCCCGGGGGTCGTCCAGTCGAGGAGGGCCCACAGCTCGGAGAGGTTGTTCTCGACGGGGGTGCCGGTGAGCGCCACGCGCGCCGGGGACGGGATGGTGCGCAGCGCCTTGGCCGTGGCCGAGTGCGGGTTCTTGACGTGCTGCGCCTCGTCTGCGACGACCATGCCCCATCGCTGTGCGGCCAGCGTCGGGGCGGCCGAGCGCATGGTGCCGTAGGTGGTGAGGACGAAGCCTCCGGCCAGGTCGTCCAGGGTGCGGTCCGGGCCGTGGAAGCGGCGCACTGGGACGCCGGGCGCGAACCGGGTGATCTCCCGCTGCCAGTTGCCGAGCAGTGAGGCCGGGCAGACGACCAGTGTCGGCTCGGTACGGGCCCGCTTGAGATGCAGCGCGATGAGGGTGATCGTCTTGCCCAGGCCCATGTCGTCGGCGAGGCAGCCGCCGAGGCCGAGCGAGGTCATGAGGTCGAGCCAGGCCAGGCCGCGCAGTTGGTAGTCGCGCAGGGTGGCGTCGAGTCCGGGTGGCGGGGCGGCGGGCCGCACACCGGTGGTCAGGCGGTCGCGGAGCACCGCCAGGGCGCCGACCGGGACCGCCTCGACGGTCTCGCCGTCGGCCTCCGCGGTGCCGGTGAGGGCGATGGACAGCGCGTCGACGGGGTCGAGCAGACCCAGCTCCCGTTTGCGGGCCTTGCGGACGATGGCCGGGTCGACCAGCACCCACTGGTCGCGCAGCCGGACGACCGGGCGGTGGGCCTCGGCCAGGGCGTCCATCTCGGCCTCGGTGAGCGGATCGCCGCCGAGCGCGAGCTGCCAGCCGAAGCTCAGCAGGTCCTCGCTCTCGAAGAAGCCGCTCCCGTCGGTCGCCGAACCGGGTGCCGGCCGGACCACCGCCGTCGCGGTCAGGTCCTGGGCGAGGTCCCTGGGCCAGTGCACGGCGACACCGGCCGCCGCGAGCCGGGTCGCGGCCACGCCGAGCAGGTCGTTCACCTCGTCCTCCGACAGGGCCAGCACGTCGGGTACGTCCTGGTCGGAGAGCCGGTCCAGCGGGGCCCAGACACGGGCCGCCCGGCGGACGGCGAGGGCTGTGTCCACCCGCGCGCGGGGGCCGAACACACTGTCCGCCGTGCCCGCCCACAGGGCCGCCGCGTCGGCGACGAGGGTGGGGTCGGCGAGGCTGTGCACCTGGACGATCGCCGCACCGGCCCCGCGCGCGCCGTCGCCGGCCGCGCTCTCGTCGGCGCCGTCGAACGGGTCGAACACGTCGTACGCCGAGAGGTCGAGGCGGAGCGAGACGCGCACTCCGGCGTCCATTCCGGCGGCGACCTCGGCGGCCCAGTCGTGGGCGCCGGGCAGCCGCTGGGCCTTCCGCGCGGCGAACGGCAGTCCCGAGGCGTACGGCGCGGCGGGGGTGCGGGGCAGGGTGTCCGCGACCGCGTCGAGGAAGGCGCGGACGAGTGCCTCCGGCTCCGGCAGCCGCAGCGGGCCGGAGCCGGGAAGCGGGACCGCGTGCCCCTCGAACGGCAGGGCCGCGGCCACCGCGCGCAGGTGCGCCACGTCGTCGGGGTCGAGCGGGCCGGCCCGCCAGGCGTCGTGACCGGTGGTCGTCAGGCCGGGCAACAGCCGGCCGCGGGCGGTGAGCCGCAGCGCGTGCAGGGCGGCGGCGCCCCAGCAGGCGGTGGCGGGGTGGGCGGCGGGATCGTGCCGGGCGCGGACCAGTAGGGGCAGGGCCTCGTCGAGGGGCAGGCAGTGGGCGCGGACCGTCCGCCGCCGCACCCCGGCGCCGTGCGGGCGGGTGACGGTGAGCCGGGTACGCGGGGCGGGCTCCGGTGCGGGAGCGGTCAAAACCATGGGATCCGTGAGATCCGTGGGCTCGGCGGTGTCGACGGGCTCGAGGGGACCGCCCTCGGGGTCGTAGAAGGCGATCCGTCCGTCGCGCGGAAGGGGTGCGGGCAGGAACACCGCGGCGAGTCCGACGGAGATCTCCGTCGGCTCTGTGCCCTCGGCGGTCTCGCCGATCTCGGCGATCTCGGCGATCTCTGTGCCTTCCGCCCCGGCCGTGCGCCGCTCGGCCGTCACGGCCGCCCCCTCGCTCATCCGTCCTGTCACCTCCCGCCCGCTCCTGCCCGCTCCGCCCGCGTAGTCACCTCAGCCGTCCTCGACTCTACGGACGGGCACTGACAATCGGTCCCGGCGCCCTGACCGGGCGGTCGGGGAGAGTGGGAGCGAGGGAGCGGCACGGGGTCAGGGAACCGTCCGGGAGACGACGTACACCTTGGGAAAGCCCGGCTTGCCGTGGTTGACGACGACATCGTGGGTCGGCGCGGGGTCCTTCTGCTCGTTGACGAGTCCGAACCACAGGCCGGGGCGGTCGAACTTCCAGCCGGTGATCTCCTGGTCGCGGTCGCTGATGGTGATCTCGTCCCGCTTCAGTTCGTCCTGCTGCACCCCCATGCTGGTGAGGAACGCGCTCAGGCCGGCGTCGGTGGTCTCGAACTCGACGTAGAGGCGGCTGGTCTTCCAGTTGTTGGTCTCGTAGGAGGCCACCCACCAGGCCGGGTGCGGGACCGGCACCTGGTAGAGGCGGCGCTGCAGCTTCGACGGCCAGCCCTGGGTCAGGCCGTTGGCCGAGTACTTCGCCTCCTTGTCCTTGCCGCTCGCGCGGCTCTGGTTCGCGGAGATCACCAGGTACCCGGCCGGGACGCCGATGAGCAGCACGATGATCAGCAGGGTGAGCGCCCTGCGGCGGATCATGTGCCGGCGGCCCTCCGGCGGCCGGGGCCTGCCGGGGAAGCGGGCCTGCGGGGGAAGGTCGCCCGTCACAGCGTCTCCTGGGGGGTTCGGCGGGCCTCCGCGTACCGCTCGTAGCGCTCGTACCGCTCGACCCGGCGGCGCTTGGCGCGGCGGAAGCGGCGGGCGACCAGGCGGGCGAGGTCGGCGGCGCCCACCATGCCGGCCTCGGGACCGAGCTGGGCGCGGACGATACGGGCCTCGGGGCGGTAGCCGCGGCCGGTGAGGTGGCGCTTGAAGGCGTCCCGCGCGGGGCCGATCAGCAGGTCGTCGGCGGCCGAGACCCCGCCGCCGATGACGAAGCAGGAGGGGTCGAGGGCGGCGGCGAGGTTGGCGATGCCGACGCCGAGCCACTGGCCGATGTCCTGGAGGAGCTCGATGCACATGGCGTCGCCCTCGCGGGCCAGCTCGGTGATCATCGGGCCGCTGATCTCGGCGATGTTCCCTTTGACGTGCTCGATGATCCCGTAGGCGACCGGCGAGTCGGCGGCGGCCAGTTCACGCGCCTCCCGGACCAGTGCGTTGCCGGAGCTGTACTGCTCCCAGCAGCCGCGGTTGCCGCAGGGGCAGCGGTGGCCGCCGGGGACGACCTGCATATGGCCGAACTCGCCGGCGACGCCGTACTTGCCGCGCTTGACCTGACCGTCCTCGAGGATCGCGCCGCCGATGCCGGTACCCAACGTGATCATGACGAGGTGGTCCTCACCCCGGCCGGCGCCGAAGCGCCATTCGGCCCAGGCGGCGGAATTGGCGTCGTTGTCGACCAGGACGGGGACGGCGAGACGTCCGGCGAGCCGGTCGCGCAGCGGCTCGTTGCGCCACGACAGGTGCGGGGCGAACAGCACGCGGTTGCGGTCGGCGTCGACCCAGCCGGCCGCGCCGATGCCGACCGCGTGCACGTCGTGCCGGTCGGACAGGTCCAGCACCAGTTCGACGATGGTGTCCTCGACGACTTTCGGGCTCTTCGACTTGTCCGGGGTCTCGGTGCGGAGCCGCTCCAGAATGTTGCCGTCGGCGTCGACGACGCCCGCCATCACTTTCGTACCGCCGATGTCGATGCCGACGGTCGGTACGCGCGGTGCCGACAGGTGGGAGCGGCGTTCCCTGGTGCCGACCGTGCGGAGCACGGGTGCACGGCGGGAGCCGACGGGGGCTGCGCCCGCCCGAGTGGAACTCAGCGCCCTGGGCAGTGTGAGGTCGCGGTAGGTGCTCATTGCCGCCGATTCTGCCTCACGGTGACCCTGGGTGGCGTACTCGGGAGCGAAGGCATCGCGTGACGCCTGCCGCTCCCGGGGCACTCACGGCGGCCTCCTGTCGCACACCGGCGGCCCCATACCCGGAACAACGCCCCCATCCGCACCCCGACCCCGGAGTCGGTCACATTGTCCGGACAATGTGATGAAGATCGGTTCACGTCACCTGGCGTTCACCGGGATGCCCATGCCGGCTCGCACCGGCTTCACGGCCGTACCAGCAGCTGGAACTCGAACGAGTAGCGGCCGGGCCGGTAGGTGTGGGTGCCGAACTCCACGGCGCGTCCGGTGTCGTCGAAGGTCACGCGTTGCATGGTGAGCAGCGGGGCGCCCGTCTCCTCACCGAGCCGCTCGGCCTCGACGGCACCGGCGGCGCGGGCGCCGATGGTCTGGCGGGCGCTGTGCAGGGTGATCCCGGCGGCCCGCATCAGCCGGTACAGGCCGGTGGCCTCCAGCTGCCCGGTGTCCAGGTCGAGCAGTCCGGGCGGCAGGTAGTTGCACAGGTACGCGATCGGTTCGCCGTGCGCGAGCCGCAGCCGCTCGATCCGGTGCACCTCGCCCGCCTCGGCCACGCCGAGGGCTGCGGCGATCTCGGCGGACGCGGGGACGACCGTGTTGACCAGGACCTTCGTGGCCGGGCGCTGGCCCGCCGACTCCAGGTCGTCGTAGAGGCTGCTGAGCTCCAGGGGGCGCTTGACCTGGCTGTGCACGACCTGGGTGCCCACTCCCCGCCGCCGTACGAGCAGTCCCTTGTCGACGAGGGACTGGATGGCCTGACGGACCGTCGGCCGGGACAGGCCGAGCCGGCCGGCGAGCTCGATCTCGTTGCCCAGCAGGCTCCCGGGGGTCAGTCTGCCGTGCTCGATGGCGGCCTCCAGCTGCTGGGCGAGCTGGAAGTACAGCGGGACGGGGGAGGCGCGGTCCACGCTCAGCTCCAGCTGCACGGTCGGGTCCACTCCTGGTTTCGGCACGGGCCGAGCGTAGTCCCACGCGTGGTTGACGGGAAGCCGTGTGGTTCGGTTGTCCGGACATGCGGATTGACAGGGAGGGGCTCGGGCCGCAGTTTGTTCCCATGCGCATCGGGGTCATCGGTACGGGCCGTATCGGCACCATTCACGCCCACACACTCAGCAGGCACCGCGACGTCGGTTCCTTGATCCTCACGGACGCGGAACCGGCTCGGGCCCAGGCACTCGCCCATCGGCTCGGCGAGACGGCGGCGCCCGGGGTGGACGAGATCTACACCTGGGGGGTGGACGCCTTGGTGATCACGACGGCCACGTCCGCCCACGCCGAACTCATCGGCCGGGCGGCCCGTTCGGGGCTGCCGGTGTTCTGTGAGAAGCCCATCGCCCTGGATCTGGCCGGGACGTTACAAGCGGTCACGGAGGTCGAGGCGGCCGGGACCGTCCTCCAGATGGGTTTCCAGCGCCGGTTCGACCCGGGCTACCTGGGCGCGCGTGAGGCGGTGCGCTCGGGACGGCTGGGCCGGCTGCACACCGTACGGGCGATGAGCAGCGACCCGGAGCCGCCGCCTGCCGGGTACCTGCCGCAGTCCGGCGGACTGTACCGGGACACCCTGATCCACGACTTCGACCTCGTGCGCTGGGTGACCGGCCGGGAGGTCGTGGACGTCCACGCCACCGGCTCCGACGCCGGTCCGGCCATGTTCCGCGAGGCGGGCGACGTGGACACCGGCGCGGCGCTCCTCACCCTCGACGACGGCACACTCGCCGCCCTCACCGCGACGCGGATGAACGGCGCGGGCTACGACGTGCGCATGGAGCTCGCCGGGGAGCGGGACCAGATCGTGGTCGGCCTCGACGACCGCACGCCGATCGCGTCCACCGAGCCGACCGGGCCGCCGGCCGCGGACAAGCCGTGGACCGGGTTCGTGGAGCGTTTCGGGCCCGCGTACGAGGCGGAGCTGATCGCGTTCGTCGAGGTGGTGCGGGGCGAGCGGGCCAACCCCTGCGACGGGCGCGAGGCCCTGCAGGCGCTGCGCGTCGCGGAGGCGTGCGAGGTGTCCCGGCGGGAGCGCAGAGCGGTACGGCTGATGGAGATCGCGGGCGGGGCGGCATCCCCCTTCGGATGAGGTCCGGGGGCCCCCTGGTGTGCTGACGCCCCTCCTCGGCGTGCCACCGCGGTCCGGAAAGCCGGCCCGTCGCGTGCGCACCAGGGCGTCAGCCGCCCCGAAGGGTTGGGCAAGGGTCCTTACTAGAATGGGCGCACGGCCCCGCCGAAACCGTCCCCGAAGATGCAGAACAGGACCCGTCCATGACCGCGCCCACCGCGCCCACCGCGTCCGCCGACCTCCCCCGCCTGCCCGGCGCGCCGGTCGACATCAGGCTCGTCGTCACCGACATGGACGGCACCCTCCTGGACGACGCCGGAGATCCGCCGCGGCGGCTGCGCCGGACGGTGTCGCTCCTGCGCGAGCGCGGGGTGCTGTTCAGTCCGGCGAACGGCCGCCAGTACGCCACCCTCGCCCGCCTGTTCGAGGGCTTCGACGACGGCATGGTCTTCATCGCGGAGAACGGCACCCAGGTGGTCCGCGACGGCGTCGAACTGGCCTCCGACCCGCTGGACCCCGCCGTCGCCGCCCGGCTCGTCAGGACGGTGCGCCGACTCGCGGACGACGGCACGGACGTCGGCGTCGTCGTCTGCGGAAAGCGCCACGCCTACACCGAGCGCACCGACGCGGCCTTCCTCGCCAAGGTAGAGCAGTACTACGTCGCCCACCGAAGCGTCGCGGACGCCACCGTCGTCGACGACGAGATCAACAAGATCGCGATATTCGGTTTCGCCCCCGCGGCCCGCACCATCGCACCGGCCCTGACCGAATTCACCTCCACCCACCAGGTCGTCGTCTCCAGCGAGCACTGGGTCGACGTGATGAACCGGACCGCGAACAAGGGCACCGCCCTGCGCCGCGTCCAGCGGGAGCTGGACGTCACCCCCGCCCAGACGCTGGTGTTCGGCGACTACCTCAACGACCTGGAGATGCTCGACGCCGCCGAATGGTCCTTCGCCATGGCCAACGCGCATCCCGACGTCCTGAACCGCGCCCGCCATGTCGCCCCGTCCAACAACGAGGACGGCGTCCTGCGCACGATCGAGCGGCTGCTCGCGCTGCCCGGCGAGTGAGACACGGCGCGTCAAGGCCCCGGCCGTCCCGGGCGGGCAGGAGGAACGCCGTCTCACACCGGGCCGGGCCCCATGCCGCCCTGGAGGCGTCGCAGGTCGGAGGGGCGGACCTGGATGGCCACGACGGCGACCAGCGCGGCGAGCGCGGCGAAGACCGCCGCGGTGGTGAACGCGGCCGAGATCCCGTGGGCGAGGACCTCGTCGGCCCAGGGCGGTGGGAGCTCCCCGGTGCGCTGGAAACGCAGGCGTTCAGCCACGGTCGCCTGCTCCAGGAAGCGCGGGATCTGTTTCTCCGCTTCGCTGGTGCTCGCCGTACCGAACACCGTGACCAGGATGGACAGGCCGAGCGAGCCGCCCACCTGCTGAGTGGCGTTGAGGAGGCCGGAGGCCGCGCCGCTCTCCGCGGGACGGACGTCGGAGAGTGCCATCAGGGTCAGCGAGACGAACTCCATGCCCATGCCGAGGCTGAACACCAGCATCGGACCGAGGATGCTGCCCGCGTAGGTGGAGTGGACGTCGGTCAGGGTCAGCCAGGCCAGGCCCGCCGCCGCCAGGACGCCGCCCCCCACCATGAAGGGCTTGGGCCCGTACACGGGCAGGAGCCGGGAGGCCAGCCCGGCGCCGATCGCGATGACCGCGCTGACCGGCAGGAAGGCCAGGCCGGCCCGGAGGGGGCTGAAGCCCAGCACGTCCTGCACGAAGAGGGTCAGGAAGAAGAACATGCCGAACATCGCCGCGGCCAGGCACAGCATGATGCCGTACGTGCCCGCGCGATTGCGGTCGGCGAACATGTGCAGCGGGGTGATCGGCTGCCGGGACCTTCTCTCGACCAGCACGAACGTCCCGAGGACGAGGACGGCAGCGCCGAACGAGGCCAGGGTGAGAGCGTCCCGCCAGCCGTCCTGCGCGGCCCGGATGAACCCGTAGACCAGGAGCACCATGCCCACGGTCGAGGTGAGCGCGCCGGCGATGTCGAAGTGGCCCGGGTGGCGTTCGGACTCCTTGATCCAGCGCGGGGCGGCGAGAGCGATGAGGAGCCCGATCGGGACGTTGACGAACAGCACCCACCGCCAGTTCAGCCATTCGACGAGGATTCCGCCGGCGAGCAGCCCGATCGCACCGCCGCCCGCCGAGACCGCGGCGAAGACCCCGAAGGCACGGTTGCGGTCCGGCCCCTCACGGAAGGTCGTGCTGATCAGGGCGAGGGAGGTCGGGGAGGCGATGGCGCCTCCCATGCCCTGCAGGGCGCGGGCGGCGAGGAGCTGGCCGGGGTTCTGGGCCAGCCCGCCGAGCAGGGAGGCGAGCGCGAAGAGCAGGACGCCGAAGATGAAGACGCGCCGTCTGCCGAGGATGTCGCCGGCCCGGCCGCCGAGCAGCAGCAGCCCGCCGAAAGTGAGGGTGTAGGCGCTGACCACCCACGACAGGCTGGTGGTGGAGAAGTCCAGGGAGCGCTGGATGTGCGGCAGGGCGATGTTCACGATGGTGATGTCCAGCACCACCATCAACTGGCACGAGGCGATGACCAGCAGGGCCATCGCACTGCCCCTGCTGCCGGAATCCTGGCCGGTGGTCTGCGGTACGGAACCCGGCCGCGGACCACTGGTCATGCCGGGTCGCCCTTTCGGGAGTCCACCGTACGACGGTACGCCCGGGGACCTGGGGTCACCACTCGATCGGCCCAGCGCGGAACACGGCCGGTCACCGCCCCGCAGGCGTGATGTGCCGACCCGCCGGGGCTCGGTGGGGCCCGGTGGGTCAGCCGTCCAGTTCCCGGTGGCGGGCGGCCAGGGCGGTCGAGCCCTGTTCGGTCAGCGAGCCGAACAGGCGCAGCCGGGAGATGCCGCCGTCGGGAAAGACGTCCACGCGCGCGTGCGTACCGATCACCGGGACGGGGAGGACGAAGCGGTGGTTGGTGTCGGGCTGGAGACGGGTACGGGGCAGGATCTCCCGCCAGCCGTCGCCCTCACCTGTTCCGCCCGCTCCCTCGGCCGCGCCGCCCTCGGCGTCCCTTACCGACACCGAGGCCCAGCCGGCGCTGTTGCCCTTCAGGTACGCCGTGTCGATCTCGAGGGCGCGGATCCGTGCCTGGCCGGTGAGCCGGTAGCGGATCCAGTCGTGGCCCCGGTCCCGGCGGCGCCGGGTCTCCCAGCCGTCGTCCATCTTGCGGGAGCGGCCGGGCCGGATGGTGTTCGCGGCCGGTGAGTAGAAGCGGTCGGAGGCGCCCTCGACCCGGCCTCCGTTCTCCAGGGCGACGACGTCGAAGGTGCCCAGGACGGCCAGCCACCCGGGGTCCGGGACGACGTCGCCGTACACGCGCAGGCGCGCGATGCCGCCGTCGGGGTGCTGGGACAGGCGCAGGTGGGTGAAGCGCCGCTCGGCCGAGACGGCGAAGCCGTTGGCGGCGTGGCCGCCCACCGGGGTGCGCGGGAGCAGCGTCGTCCACTTCACCCCGTCCGAGAGGAGTTCCTCCGGTGTCGGGGAACCGGGCACCGAGGCGCCCTCGACCGATACGGCCTGGGGGTGGTTGCCGCGGAAGTGGGCGGTGTCGACGACGATGCCGCGGACGACTCCGGGCGCGCCGAGGCGGATCAGCGCCCAGTCGTGGTCCTCGGCCGCCGGCCAGGGCTGCTCGGCGGAGGGGCCGCGGCGGCGCCGGGTCTCCCAGCCGTCCATGATCTTGCCCTTGTGCCCGAAGTGCTCCGGATCGAACAGGGGGCGCTCGGGCAGCAGCAGGTTCTCGCGCTGGGCGAAGAACTCGTCGTTGGCGGCGACCACACCGGCGCCGAGCCGGCGGTCGGCGAGATCGGTGAGGTCGGCGAAGGGGAAGTCGGCGATGCGGTAGTCCGCGTACGGGTCACCGCCGCCGTAGGGGGCCGCATGGCCGCTGAAGTGGGGCAACGAGGAGGGATGCTGCGCCGTCACGGTGATCCGATCCTGCCTTTCGGGGGGAAGCCGGAGGTCGAGGTCGAGTGGTGGCCGGCGCCTGCCGTCCGGCACCTGTCGTTTCCGTGTTCTCACCGTTCTCACCGTTCTCGCCCTTCTCGCCCCGGCGTCAGGGGATGCGGGTGAGCAGGCGACCCTTCGGTTCGGTGAACTCGCCGTCGGTCATGACGCGCCGGCCGCGCAGCCAGGTGGACTTCACGACGCCGTACAGGGTCTTGCCCGCGTACGCCGTCACCCGGTTGCGGTGCTGGAGCCCTTCGGGGTCGACGGTGAAGGTCTCGTCGGGGGCGAGGACGGCGAAGTCGGCGTCGCGGCCGGGCGCGATGGCGCCCTTGCGGGTGTCGAGGCCGACCAGTTCCGCCGTGCGCGTCGACATCCAGCGCGCGACGTCCTCCAGGCCGTGGCCCCGTCCGCGGGCCTCGGTCCAGACGGCGGACAGGCTGAGCTGGAGGCCGGAGATGCCGCCCCAGGCGGTGGCGAAGTCGGCGGTCTTGAGGTCGGCGGTGGACGGGGAGTGGTCGGTGACCACGCAGTCGATGACGCCGTCCGCCAAAGCCCGCCAGAGCGGGTCCCGGTTGGCGGCTTCACGGATGGGCGGGCAGCACTTGAACTCGCTGGCGCCGTCCGGGACTTCCTCGGCGGTGAGGGTCAGGTAGTGGGGGCAGGTCTCGACGGTGACGCGTACCCCGTCGGACTTGGCCTCGGCGATCAGCGGCAGCGCGTCGCTCGAGGACAGATGCAGGATGTGCACGCGCGCGTCGAGGCGCTTCGCCTCCGCGAGGAGCAGGGCGACGGCGGTGTCCTCGGCGTCGCGCGGACGGGAGGCGAGGAAGTCGGCGTACTTCGGGCCGGCGTACCGCGGGGCGGCGGCGAGGTGGTCCGGGTCCTCGGCGTGCACGATCAGCAGCCCGTCGAAGGCGGCGATCTCCGCCAGGGTGCGGGCCAGTCGCTCCGGACCGAGGTGCGGGAACTCGTCGACGCCGGACGGCGACAGGAACGCCTTGAAGCCGAAGACCCCGGCCTCGTGCAGCGGGCGCAGGTCCGGGACGTTGCCGGGCAGGGCGCCGCCCCAGAAGCCGACGTCGACATGGGCCCGGCCCGCGGCGGCCCGCTGCTTGGTGCGCAGATGACCGGCCGTCGTCGTCGGCGGGAGGGAGTTGAGCGGCATGTCGACGAGCGTGGTGATGCCGCCGGCCGCCGCCGCGCGGGTGGCGGTCCAGAAGCCCTCCCACTCGGTACGACCCGGGTCGTTGACGTGCACATGAGTGTCGACCAGGCCGGGCAGCAGAACGTCGTCGCCGAGGTCCGCCAGGCGGGCCGCCTTGGGGACGGGCGCCTCGTACGGCAGGACGGCCGTGATGGTGCCGTCGGCGACCGCCACCGACGCGGCCCGCGTTCCCCCGGGAGTGACGACGCGCGTCGAGCGCAGCACCAGTTCGGTGTCGGACACCCGTGCCCTCCTCCCCTCCACCGGCGCACTTCCCAGGAGTTCAACTTTCTGTTGAAGGAGTCTTCACTCCCCCTCCCGCGCCGTCAAGGGGCACACCGCCCGGACGGCGACCGGCGACCGCTCTCCGGATGTTTCCATGAAGCGGAATGAGCCTTCCGTAAGGCAGAATTCAGTAACGTGCCATCAGGCGGCCCGCCGGCCGCCGGGTAGGCTTCTCCCTTCCCGCAGCCCTGAAAGGAAACGCGCCGTGCCGACGTCCAGCGCCAGCACCAACGGCTCCCTCCGGCCCACCTCCGGCGGGGTCCAATCCCTCGAGCGCGCCTTCGACCTGCTCGAAAGGATGGCGGACGCGGGCGGCGAGGTCGGTCTCAGTGAGCTGTCGGCGAGCAGCGGACTGCCCCTGCCGACCATCCACCGCCTGATGCGCACCCTCGTCGCATGCGGTTACGTGCGCCAGCAGCCCAACCGCCGTTACGCGCTCGGCCCGCGCCTGATCAGGCTCGGCGAGTCCTCCTCCAGGCTGCTGGGCACCTGGGCGCGCCCCTGTCTCGCCCGCCTGGTGGAGGAGACGGGCGAGACGGCGAACATGGCGCTGCTCGACGGGGACGAGGTCGTGTACGTCGCGCAGGTGCCGTCCAAGCACTCCATGCGGATGTTCACCGAGGTCGGCCGACGCGTCCTGCCGCACTCCACCGGGGTGGGCAAGGCCCTGCTGGCCGGTTTCCCGCCGGAGGACGTACGGGCCCTGCTCGCCCGCACCGGGATGCCCGCCGCGACGGACAGGACCATCACCACACCGGAGGGGTTCCTGGCGGCGCTCGACGAGGTGCGCCGCCAGGGCTACGCCATCGACGACAACGAGCAGGAGATCGGCGTGCGCTGCCTCGCCGTCCCGGTGCCCGACTCCCCCACCGCCGCGGCCATCTCGATCTCCGGTCCCGCGGGACGGGTCACGGAGTCGGCCATGGAGCGGATCGTGCCGGTGCTCCAGCAGGTGGCCAGGGAACTCTCCGAAGTGCTCACCACTCCGGGCGGCGGCCCGACGGCCTGACCGACCGGCCGGGCCGCCCGACCCGGTCGGCCATCCCGCGGATTCGCCGCCCCTCGACCTCAGCGCCCGCGCACGCCCCCTTCCAGGGGGTGTTCCGCAAGCCCGTTCGTCAATCTCGGGGTGCCGGTCCGAACAGTTCCACCGCGTCCCGCACCTCCCGCAGCCCCGGCCCCAGTGCGCTCACCGAGCCGATCGCGCCGGCGATCAGCAGCAGGGAACGGCGCAACCGGGGGATCTCGGCACTGCCGTCCGCCACCAGGGCGTCCAGTGCGGCCAGTTCCTCCTCCGCGATGCTCCGATCAGGGAACTCCGCAGGATGGGCCGCGAGTTGGCGCCGCAGCCGGGACACGGCGGAACGCAGCTCCGTCACCCGCGGATCGTCCTGACGGCTGCCGCCCGTACGCCTTTGCTCTACGCTCCGCAACACAGTCCTCCCCCTCACGCACCACGGTGCGCCTCTCCCCACCGGCCACGCCGCCCCCGTCACCGGTGCGCGCCAGTAAACGCCACCCCACCCCCTCCGCGCCAGTCCGCTGCGTCATCGGCTTGCTCCACAGCGTGACATCGCGCCGTACGGACACCCGGCGGCAGGTGCGGTATGCAGAGTCCGTGACGACACCGACGAAACACCGGAGGAGCCCGGACGCCGAGCAGGCGGCCCCGGAGCGGGTCGTGGGACTGCTGCTCGCGGCGGGCGGCGGGCGACGACTGGGCGGCCGCCCCAAGGCGCTGCTGACGTACCGGGGACGACCGCTCGTGGAACACGCCGTACGGTGCCTGCGCGAGGGCGGCTGCGAGCGCGTCCACGTGGTGCTCGGCGCGGGGGCGGACGAGGTACGCGCGCGTGCCTCACTACCGGACTGCGTGCTCGTCGACAACCCCGCATGGGAGCAGGGCATGGGCTCGTCCCTGCGGGCCGGGCTCACCTCGCTGACCGGTACGGACGCCCGGGCCGCGCTGGTCCTGCTGGTCGACCAGCCCGGGATCGGGCCGAGGGCGGTCGCGCGGGTACTCGGCGCACGCGCGGCGCGAGAGCCGCGGGATTCACTCGCCTCGGCCACCTACGCCGGCGTACGCGGTCACCCGGTCCTGTTCGGGTCCGCGCACTGGGCCGGTGTCGCCGCGACCGCGACCGGCGACCGGGGGGCGCGCGCCTACCTGAAGGAACACTCGGACCGGATCACGCTCGTCGAGTGCGGGGACGTGGCCGAGCCCTACGACATCGACACGGAGAAGGACCTGACCCGCCTCGAGTGAAGGGCGGACACCCGGCGCCGCCGTGACCCGACCCGAAGCACCTCGGCCCGAAGTGCCTCGACATCAACAGACCATTGAACTTCCACAATGAGGAAACTACTATCCACTGCCCAGAGCGCCCGCCTGAAGGAAGTGACAGCTGATGTCCGCACCAGCGCCGTCCCCGCTGGCCATCGTCGACGCCGAACCCCTGCCCGGGCAGGAGAAGGTCCTCACCGAGGCGGCACTCGCCTTCGTGGCCGAGCTGCACCGGCGGTTCACGTCCCGGCGTGACGAACTCCTCGCCCGCCGCGCGGAGCGCCGTGCCGAGATCGCCCGCACCTCCACGCTCGACTTCCTCCCGGAGACGGCCGCCGTCCGCGCGGACGACTCCTGGAGGGTGGCCCCGGCCCCCGAGGCCCTGAACGACCGACGTGTCGAGATCACCGGCCCCACCGACCGCAAGATGACCATCAACGCCCTCAACTCGGGGGCGAAGGTCTGGCTCGCGGACTTCGAGGACGCCTCGGCGCCCACCTGGGAGAACGTGATCACCGGTCAACTCAACCTGATCAACGCCTACACCCGCACCATCGACTTCACCGACGCGGCGTCCGGCAAGTCCTACGCCCTGCGCCCGGCCGAGGAGCTGGCGACGGTCGTCATGCGCCCGCGCGGCTGGCACCTGGACGAGCGGCACCTCTCCGCCCCGGGCGGCACCCGGGTACCCGGTGCCCTGGTCGACTTCGGGCTGTACTTCTTCCACAACGCCAGGCGTCTCCTCGACCTCGGCAAGGGTCCGTACTTCTATCTCCCGAAGACGGAGTCCCACCTGGAAGCCCGCCTGTGGAACGACGTGTTCGTCTTCGCGCAGGACCACCTGGGCATCCCCCAGGGCACCGTCCGCGCCACCGTCCTCATCGAGACGATCACGGCCGCGTACGAGATGGAGGAGATCCTCTACGAACTGCGCGACCACGCCTCGGGGTTGAACGCGGGACGCTGGGACTATCTGTTCTCCATCGTCAAGAACTTCCGTGACGGCGGCGCCAAGTTCGTCCTCCCGGACCGCAACGCGGTCACGATGACTGCCCCGTTCATGCGGGCGTACACCGAACTCCTCGTGCGTACCTGCCACAAGCGGGGCGCGCACGCGATCGGCGGTATGGCGGCCTTCATCCCGTCCCGCCGGGACCCGGAGGTCAACAAGGTCGCGTTCGAGAAAGTCCGCGCCGACAAGGACCGTGAGGCGAACGACGGTTTCGACGGCTCCTGGGTCGCCCACCCGGACCTGGTCCCGATCGCCATGGAGTCCTTCGACCGGGTGCTGGGCGACAAGCCGAACCAGAAGGACCGGCTGCGCGAGGACGTCGACGTCAGCGCCGCCGACCTGCTCGCGATCGACTCCCTGGAAGCCGAGCCGACGTACGCGGGCCTGGTCAACGCCGTCCAGGTCGGTATCCGCTACATCGAGGCATGGCTGCGCGGCACGGGTGCGGTCGCCATCTTCAACCTGATGGAGGACGCGGCCACCGCCGAGATCTCCCGCTCCCAGATCTGGCAGTGGATCAACGCGGGTGTCGTCCTCGACAACGGCGAGCGGGTCACCGCGGAACTGGTCCGCAGGGTCGCCGCCGAGGAACTGGCGGACATCCGTGCCGAGACCGGCGACGAGGCCTTCGCGGCGGACCACTGGCAGCAGGCCCACGACCTGCTCCTGAAGGTCTCCCTCGACGAGGACTACGCCGACTTCCTCACCCTGCCGGCGTACGAGCAGCTCCAGGGCTGACGCCCGCACGCGACCGTGGCCCCGGAGCGGCCCTGGGGCCACGGTCGGCCGGCGGCGCGAACCGGCCTCGTCCGAGGGGTGACCGGTCGGGACGCGCCGCTCGGTCTGCCGCTGCGCCATCGGACACCTCACTCGGGGCCACCGGTCAGCCGAGCCGCATGAGGGCGAGGTTGAGGGTGACGACGTTCACCCGGCGCCGGCCGAGGAAGCCGAGATCGCGGCCCTGCAGGTGCTGCTCGACCAGTCGGCGCACGGCCACCGGGTCCAGGCCACGCGCTGTGGCGACGCGGTCGACCTGCTCATCGGCGTAGGCCGGGGAGATGTGCGGGTCGAGGCCGGAGCCGCCGGCCGTGAGCGCGTCCGGCGGGACCTGTGCCGGGTCGACACCGTCGAAGGCGGCCACGGCCGCCCTGCGGTCCTGGACGGTCTTGGTCAGGGCTGCGTCGTCGGGGCCGAGGTTGGACCCGCCCGAGGCGGTCGGGTCGTAACCGGTGCCCGCCGCCGAGGGCCGGGGCTGGAACCACTTCGGGTCCGGTCGCGGCTGCTCCTTCGGGTCGTTCGGGTTCTTCTTGGGCAGGTCGTAGTTCTGGCCCAGCAGGCCGGAACCGACCACCTGCCCGTTGTGTTCGAGCTGCGAGCCGTTGGCCTGCCGGGGGAAGGCGCTCTGGGCGATTCCGGTGATCAGCAGCGGGTACGCCAGCCCGCAGATCACGGTGAAGACCAGGAGCAGGCGCAACGCGGTCAGGTGCAGCCGGATCCAGGGCGTGCGTGAGGTCGGCACGGCAGCTCTCCCTTCACTGCAGACCGGGAAGGAACTGAACCAGGAGGTCGATGAGCTTGATCCCCAGGAAGGGCAGGATCAGCCCGCCCACCCCGTACACGCCGAGGTTGCGGCGCAGCAGTGCCGAGGCCGAGGAGGGCCGGTAGCGGACGCCGCGCAGGGCGAGCGGGATCAGGGCGACGATGATCAGCGCGTTGAAGACGATCGCCGAGGTGATCGCCGAGGTGGGGCTGTGCAGGCCCATGATGTTGAGGTGGTTCAGGCCCGGGTAGACGCCCGCGAACATCGCGGGGATGATCGCGAAGTACTTCGCGATGTCGTTGGCGATCGAGAAGGTGGTCAGCGCGCCGCGGGTGATGAGCAGTTGTTTGCCGATCTCGACGATCTCGATCAGCTTGGTGGGGTTGGAGTCGAGGTCGACCATGTTGCCGGCCTCCTTGGCGGCCGAGGTACCGGTGTTCATCGCCACGCCCACGTCGGCCTGGGCGAGGGCCGGGGCGTCGTTGGTGCCGTCACCGGTCATCGCGACCAGCTTTCCGCCGCCCTGCTCCTGCCGGATCAGCGCCATCTTGTCCTCCGGGGTGGCCTCGGCGAGGAAGTCGTCCACCCCGGCTTCGTCGGCGATGGCCCGGGCGGTGAGCGGGTTGTCGCCGGTGATCATGACGGTCCGGATGCCCATCCTGCGGAGGTCCTCGAACCGCTCCCGGATGCCGTGCTTGACCACGTCCTTGAGATGGAGGACGCCCAGGACGCGGGCGGGCTCGTCACCGTGCCGGTCCGCGACCACCAGCGGTGTGCCGCCCACGGCGGAGATCCCGTCGACGAGCGGGCCGATCTCCGTGCCCGGCGTGCCCCCGTTGTCCTGCACCCAACGGATCACCGCACCGGCCGCACCCTTGCGGATGCACCGGATGCCGCCGTCCTCGGGCAGGTCGGCGCCGCTCATCCGGGTCCGGGCGGAGAACTGGATCCATTCGGCGTGCCCGATCTCCTGCTGGGTCCGGGCGCGCAGGCCGTACTTCTCCTTGGCGAGGACGACGACGGACCGGCCCTCCGGTGTCTCGTCGGCGAGGCTGGAGAGCTGCGCCGCGTCGGCCAGTTGCCGCACGTCCGTGCCGCCGACCGGGATGAACTCGGCGGCCTGGCGGTTGCCGAAGGTGATGGTGCCGGTCTTGTCGAGCAGCAGGGTGGAGACGTCACCGGCCGCCTCGATCGCCCGGCCGGACATGGCAAGCACGTTGCGCTGCACCAGCCGGTCCATGCCCGCGATGCCGATCGCCGAGAGCAGTGCGCCGATGGTGGTGGGGATCAGCGCCACCAGCAGGGCGACCAGGACGACGATGCTCTGCTCGGCGCCCGCGTAGGCGGCCATCGGCTGCAGGGTGACCACCGCGAGCAGGAAGATGATCGTCAGCGATGCCAGCAGGATGTCCAGTGCGATCTCGTTGGGGGTCTTCTGCCGGGCGGCGCCCTCGACCAGGGCGATCATGCGGTCGATGAAGGTCTCCCCGGGCTTGGAGACGATCTTCACGATGATCCGGTCGGACAGCACGGTGGTGCCGCCGGTGACGGCGCTGCGATCGCCACCGGACTCGCGGATCACGGGAGCCGACTCCCCGGTGATCGCGGACTCGTCGACCGAGGCTGCGCCCTCGACCACGTCGCCGTCGCCCGGAATCAGCTGGCCGGCCTCGACGATCACATGGTCACCGGGCCTCAGGTCGGCTGCGGGGATCGTCTCCTGCGGCAGTACCACCAGGCCGGGGCGCCACGGTGAGGTGATCCGCCGGGCGACGGCCTCGGTACGGGTGCGGCGCAGCGTGTCCGCCTGGGCCTTGCCCCGGCCCTCGGCCACGGCCTCGGCCAGGTTCGCGAAGACCACCGTGAGCCCCAGCCAGACGGTGATCAGCCAGGCGAAGACGCTGGTGTGCCGGATCGCCGAGTAGGTGGTCAGCGCGAAACCGACCTCCACCACGAACATGACCGGGCGACGGGCCATCACCCGGGGGTCGAGCTTTCGCAGCGCGTCCGGGAGGGAGCGGACCAGCTGTTTCGCATCCAGCATCCCGCCCGAGACGCGGTGCGCCTGGTGCGCGGGCGGCGCGCCCGCCGACGCCGTCACCGGCGGATCCCTTCCGCCAGCGGTCCCAGGGCGAGGGAGGGGAAGTAGGTGAGCCCGACGACGATCAGGACGACGCCGGTCAGCATCCCCACGAACAGGGGCCGGTGGGTCGGCAGCGTGCCGGCGGTCACCGGCACCGGGCTCTGCCGGGCCAGCGATCCGGCCAGGGCCAGCACGAACACCATCGGCAGCAGCCGCCCGAACAGCATCGTCAGGCCGAGCGCGGTGTTCCACCAGGTACTGGTGGCGGTGAGACCGGCGAACGCGGAGCCGTTGTTGTTGGCTGCCGAGGTGAAGGCGTACAGCACCTCGGAGAAGCCGTGCGGGCCGCTGTTGAGCATGGCGGCCCGCTCCGCCGTGAACGTCATCGCCGTGCCGGTGCCGATCAGCACGAGCGCCGGGGTGGCGAGAATGTAGAGGGAAGCGAACTTGATCTCCCGGCTGCCGAGTTTCTTGCCCAGGTACTCGGGTGTGCGACCGACCATCAGACCGGCCACGAAGACGGTCACGATCGCCAGGATCAGCATGCCGTACAGCCCCGAACCCGCACCGCCCGGCGCGATCTCGCCGAGCATCATGTTGAACAGCAGCACGCCTCCGCCGAGTGGAGAGTACGAGTCGTGGGCCGAGTTGACCGCGCCCGTCGAGGTCGAGGTGGTGGAGGCGGCGAACAGCGTCGAGGCCGGGATGCCGAAGCGGACCTCCTTGCCCTCCATCGCCGCGCCCGCCGCTTGGAGTGCCGTGCCCTCGTGCTGCCATTCGAAGAAGGTCAGCAGGGAGGCGGAGGCGATCCAGAGCAGTGCCATCACGGCGACGACGGCGTGGCCCTGGCGCCGGTCGCCGACCATCGTCCCGAAGGTGCGCGGCAACGAGAAGGAGATCACCAGGAGCAGGTAGATCTCCAGCCAGTTGGTCAGCGGCGTGGGGTTCTCGAACGGATGAGCGGAGTTGGCGTTGTAGAAGCCGCCTCCGTTGGTGCCCAGCTCCTTGATGGCCTCCTGGGTGGCCACCGGCCCCCCTGGAAGGCTCTGGGTGCCGCCGCTCATCGTGGTGACCTGGACAGCCCCGTGCAGGTTCTCCACCATGCCGCAGGCCACGAAAACGACGGCGAAGACGACTGAGACCGGGAGCAGCAGGCGCAACGTCAGCCGGGTGACGTCCACCCAGAAGTTGCCCACCCGGTCGGTGCGGCTGCGGGCGAATCCCCGGATCAGCGCTGCCACGACGGCGATCCCCACGGCGGCAGAGAGGAAGTTCTGCACCGTCAGCCCCGTCATCTGCACCAGATGGCCCATGCTCGACTCGCCCGAGTACGACTGCCAGTTGGTGTTGGTCACGAAGGAGACCGCGGTGTTCCAGGCGGTCGCGGCGGGCACAGCCGGGAAGCCGAGCGAGAGCCACAGGTGGTTCTGCAGACGCTGGAAGCCGTAGAGGAAGAGCACCGAGACCGCGGAGAAGGCGAGCGCGCTGCGCAGATAGGCCATCCAGTGCTGGTCGAAGTCCGCGTCGACACCGATCAAGCGGTAGAGGACGCGTTCCGTCCGCAGATGCCTGCGGCTGGTCAGCAGATGCGCCAGATAGTCACCGAGCGGCCGGTGCGAGAGCGCGAGCGCGACCACCAGGGACAGCGCCTGCAGGCTGCCCGCAAGCACCGGGTCCACCTCAGAACCTCTCCGGATGGATGAGGGCCAGTACCAGATAGACGATGACGACCGCCGCGACCACCAGTCCCAGGATGTTGTCGGCCGTCACAGGCGCCCCACCCCCTTGGCCAGAACGGCAAGGACGCCGAACGCGAGGACGGTCACACCGATGAAGACCAGGTCCACCACGGTGACTCCACTCCGTAACTGATCGATCGGTCCGGTGAGGAGATTGTCGGCCGCGGAGGAAGGGCATGCCGACTTTTCCTGGGCCGTCGGGGTCGGGCGCAAGGATTGCATCAACGATTGGTGCTGGTTTGCCGCGCGGGGTGCCGGGCCTGCTACACCGGAGGTCAGGAGGTGCGCCATGCTCCGGTTCGTCACCCGTGGGCCGTTCTCCCTGCTCGCAGCGGTGCTGGCCCCGGTTGCCCTGTGTGCGGTGCTGCTGCCGTGGCGCGGCGGCCTGGCGAACGCCGACGTCGCCCTGATGCTGGTCGTCGTGGTGGTGGCGGTGGCCGCTCTGGGACACCGGGGAGCCGCTGCGCTTGCCGCGGTGGGCGCCGCCCTGTGGTTCGACTTCTTCCTCACCCGGCCCTACGAGCGGTTCACGATCAGCAAGTCCACCGACATCACCACCGCACTTCTGCTGCTCTGCGTCGGCCTGACGGTCTCCCAACTGGCAGCCCGCGCAAGGCGTTTCCGGGTGATAGCGATCACGGACGCCGGATACCTGGCACGGATCCACGACACCGCCGTGCTCTCCCGCTCGGCCGACTCCGCCCTCACCGTGGTCGACCACGTGGGGGACGAGTTGATCGACCTGCTGCAGCTGCGTGGCTGCCGCTTCCAGTACGGCTCCCTGATCGGCCACCCGCCGCGTCTGGAGCACGACGGCTCGATCACCATCGGGCGCAGGCAGTGGGACGCGGACCGGCTCGGCCTGCCCGACCAGGAGGTGGAGGTGCGCATGTTCGGCAACGGCAGGTACATCGGCCGGTACATGCTCGCCCCCACGCCCGGAGCGGTGCCCTCGCGGCAGGCGCGGCTGGTCGCGGTCACCCTGGCGGACCAGGCCGGGGCAGCCATGGACGCCTTGTGGCAGTCGGCGAGGGCGGCATGACGGGGCGTTCAGCCCGTGGCCGGCTCTCCCGGCCAGACGCGCAGGCCGAAGACGAAGGTGGTCCCGCCTCCCGAGGTGCTCTCGACCGTGAGTTCGCCGCTCATCGCCTCGACGAAGCCCTTGGCGACCGTGAGGCCGAGCCCCACCCCGCCGTCGGCGCCGCCGTCATGGGGCCGACTGCGCCGGAAGGGCTGGAAGAGGTTGTCCGAGTCGACCTCCGAGATGCCGGGGCCACGATCGATCACCCGCACGTCGACCCGGCCGGCCACGGCGCCGGCGTCGACCACCACCTCGGCGTCCGGCGGGGACCACTGGCGTGCGTTGGCCACCACGTTGGCCAACGCACGCTCCAGCAGTCCGGGGTCGGCCTCGACCTTCGGCAGGCCGTCGGCGATCGCGATCCTGACGTCGGCGGCGGCCTGTTCGTCCGGAAGGCTGTCCACCGCCGCCCGGACCACCTCGTCGAGATCGGCCGGCCGGAGCGTCACCGGCACCGCGCCGACCTGCAAACGGCTCAGGTCCAGGAGGTTGGCCACAAGACGGTTCATCCGCTCCGACTCGGCGCCGATCCGGGTGGCCAGCCTGTGAACGCGCTTCGCGTTCCGTTCGGTCTCGGGTGACCGGAGACCGGCGGCGGCCGCGCTGATCGACGCCAACGGGGTACGCAGGTCGTGCTCCACCGCCTCCAGCAGGTTGATGTGCAGTGCGTCGGTGCGGGCCAGCGCCTCCGCCGCCCGGGCCTGGGCGGTCAGCCGCTCCCGCTCCCGGATCAGCCGCAGCTGGGTGACGAACGGGCCGAGCAACCGGGCATCCTCCTGGCTCAGCGACGGGCCCGCCAGGACGAGCGCCGTGTCCTGCCCGAGGTCTGCGGCGAAGGCCGCCTCCTCCGGCCGGGCGGGCGGCACCGGGCCCGAGGACGCCACCGGGCGCCACTCCTCGCCCATCCGGACCATGACGGCCGCGCCGTCCAGGGCGAAGACCCGGCACAGCTCCCCCAGCAGCTCGGGCAGCGCCCTGGCGGCGGAATCCACCGTCTCCCCCGCCAGCCGGGCCAGTACCTGCGCCTCCGCGCGGGCTCGGGCGGCCTGCTGCGAACGCCGGGCCAGACCGTCGATCAGGTGCGCGATGATCCCCGCGACGGCCAGGAACAACAGCAGGGCCGCCGTGTCCGCCGCCCGGCCGATGACCAGGTTGTGCCAGGGGGTGGTGAAGAAGTAGTCCGCGGCCACCGCCGCCGTCGCGGTGGTGGCCGCCGCCGGGAGCAGCCCACCCAGCCGGGCCACCCCGGCAACGAGCAGCAGCAGGCACAACAGCGCCCCGGAAAGGCCGAGTGAGCCGCGTAGCGGCGACAGCACCGCCGCAAGCGCGACCGCTCCGGCCGGCCCGAGCAACCAGGCCGCCCAGCTCCGCCGCGCCGGCACCGGTGCGGGCCTGTGGCGGTGCGGCACCGGCGGTACGGCGAGCAGATCCGGGTCGGGCGGTGGCAGCACCCGGACGTCGATCGGCCCGGCCATGCGGACCACCCGGTTGATCACCGAACCACCGATCAGCTCCTTCAGCCTCGAGCGGCTCGTCGGCCCGAGCAGGATCTGGGTTGCGCTCTCCGCGCGGGCGAAGTCCACCAGGGCCTGCGCGACATCGCTGCCGCTGATCTCCACATAGCTGCCGTGCAGCTCGCGCAGCAGCCGGCGCTGCTCCTCCAGGCCCGGCGGTTCCGACTGCAGCGTGCCGTCGTCCAGCCGGACGTGGATGCCGATCAGATCGCCGTGCACCCGGGCGGCCGTTCGGGCGCCCCGGCGGATCAGGTGCTCGCCCTGCGGGGCACCGTTCAGGGCGACCGCGATCCGTTCCTTGGTCTCCCAGGGGGCACTGATACCGTGCCGGGCCCGGTAGTCGGCGAGCTCCTCCTCGACCCGGTCTGCCAGCCAGAGCAGCGCCAGTTCGCGCAGCGCACCGAGGTTGCCGGCCCGGAAGTAGTTGTCCAGCGCCACGTCGATCCTGTCGGGCCCGTAGATCTCGCCCTGCGCCATCCGGGTGCGCAGCGCCTCGGGGCTCAGGTCCACCAGCTCGATCCTGTCGGCGGCCCGGACGACCGCGTCGGGGATCTGCTCGCGCTGGACGATGCCGGTGATCTGCTCGACCACGTCGTTGAGGCTCTCCAGATGCTGGATGTTCAGCGTCGTCGCGACGTCGATGCCGGCCCGCAGCAGCTCCCCCACGTCCTGCCAGCGCTTTGCGTGTCTGCTGCCGGGCACGTTGGTGTGGGCCAGCTCGTCCACCAGGGTCAGCGCGGGCCGTCGGACCAGCAGCGCGTCCAGGTCCATCTCGGTCAGCTCGATCCCCCGGTACCACGACACCCGGCGCGGCACCACCGGCAGATCGGCCAGCTGCTGCTCGGTGCCCCGACGGCCGTACGTCTCGACGAACCCCACCACCACGTCAAGGCCGCCCGCGCGCAGCCGGCGCCCCTCGGCGAGCATCGCGTACGTCTTCCCGACACCTGGCGCGGCTCCCAGGAACACTCGCAGCTTGCCTGCCATGACCGATCGGGGTCCTTCCTCGCCCGTCCCGCAGCTCCATGGTCGCACTGAGCGGCCTCGATGCCGCCCTGTTGGCCCGGTCCATCCGGGCGGCCGTACGCGGGCGCGGTCCAGGGCGGCACGGTGCATGTCTGCCCTGGACTCGAAGTGCCGGTAGAGCATCACACGGGTGATGTCCGCTTCGCCGACGACGTCGTCGAGGCTGGTGGCCGCGGGGTCCCCGGTCACCGGTGACGAGTTCTTCGCGGAGTGCGCACGGCACTTCTCACACGTCCGGGACACCGTGGCACTGCCGCGCGGAACCTGGCACGACAACGGGTCGACGCTCGCGGCCGAAGCCCGACTCGACGACGAGCAGGAGACGATGCCGCGGCTCGCCTGCGGCATCGCCACCCGGACCGCGCCGGAGACCAGTCAGCTCGTGCACCGCTTCGCGGGCGTCCAGGTCATGCGCGACGGCGCGTGGCAACGCTTCTTCCGCGACAGCCACGCCAAAAGCCGGCACCGGGGTTCCCCTCACACCGCGACGCAGAAGTGCAACCGGATCCTGCCGGGCTCCCTGCCCGCCGGGGCGCACCGGGGTTCTTCGACCTCGCCCCCCGGCAGGCGACGGCGGGAGGGGGCGCGGGGTACGAGAAGTGGCAGGCCCCAGCCCTCATCCCGGCCGTGATCCCAGATGTACCGACCAGTCCTGGGCCGCCTCCGGCTTGCCGTGCAGGTCGGGGACGCGCTTGAGCCAGTCCGGGCGGCCCTGCCGGGTCCGGGCCGCCCGGCGCGCGTTCTCCTCGGCCAGTTCCTCCGCGGCGGGGAAGTCGGTCGGCAGCCACGCCGGGGAGGCCCGCACGCGCGCGTGGAGATACGCCACGTACGCCTCGCGGGCCGCGTCGGGCGTCGCGAAGTCCGGGTCGTCGGCCAGCCAGGCGTCGGGCACCTCGGCGGTGATGGCCCGCAGCAGTTCCTCGGTCACCAGGGGAGCGAGTTCGGCGTCGGCGGCGCGGACGTCGGGCGCGTAGCGGCCGAGGGCGTGGTGGCGGAAGTCGTACGCCTTCGCCGGGTCGGAGGCGGCCCAACGGTGGTGGAAGACGAGCGCGGCCCCGTGATCGATGAGCCACAGGCGCGGCGGGGCGACGCCGAGCGTCGGCCAGACCATCAGATTGGAGCTGTGCGTGGTCCGGTCCACGTTCACCGTGAGCGCGTCGAGCCAGACGATCCGCCCGGCCTCCACCGGATCGACGGGGAAGACCTCGGCGATCTCGGGCGTGAAGTCCCGCGCGCCCGGCAGGTAGTCCATGCCGAGGTTGGTCCCGGCGCTGGCGGAGTGCAGCTCCCGCACCTCCTGGTGGGGCTCGCCGTCGGCGATCGCCGGGTCGAAGTCCACCAGGACCAGCTCCGGAAAACGCAGCCCCAGGGCGCGGGCCAGCTCACCGACGATCACCTCGGCGACCAACGCCTTGCGCCCCTGCGCGGACCCCGTGAACTTCACGACGTACGTGCCGAGGTCGTCGGCCTCGACGACTCCGGGGACGGAACCGCCGGAGCGCAGGGGCACGAGATAGCGGGTGGCGGTGACCTCAGACAGCATCTCCCCAGGCTATACGGGGCCGATCCGCAGAGTTTCCGAGCGTCGGCGACGGTCGGTATCAGTCGTGGGGTGCTCGGTCGAGGCCGGTGAGCGCGCGTCCCATGCGTGCGAGTGCCTGGCGCAGGATCGCCGGTGAGGTCGCGAAGTTGAGACGTACGCATCCCGCGCCGCCGGTGCCGAAGACGTGCCCGGAGCTGAGGGCGACGCGAGCCTCGTCCAGGAACATCCTCGCCGGTCCGGCGAGGTCGCTGACGACGCCCGGACCGTCGGCCGGACGGTCCTCGTGCAGTCCGAGCCCGGTACAGTCCAGCCAGGCGAGGTAGGTGCCCTGGGGCGGGACGTACCCCACGCCGGGGAGGTGTTCGTCGATCAGCTTGCCCAGCAGGCTCCGGTTGTCGTCGAGTCCGAGCAGGAGTTCGTCGAGCCAGTCGGTGCCGTCGCGGAACGCCGCGGTGTGGGCGAGGACGCCCAGGTGGCTGGGGCCGTGGCCGACCTCTTCGGGCATACGTCGAAGGTCGTCCGCGGCCTCGGTGCCGGCGATGGCCAGGGCGGCCTTGAGGCCGGCCAGGTTCCACGCCTTGGACGCGGAGGTCAGGGCGAACCCGTTCTCGGAGCCGGGGACGCTGAGAAACGGTGTGAAGACGGCTCCCGGCAGCACCAGCGGGGCGTGGATCTCGTCGGAGACCACCCGGACACCGTGCCGGCGGGCGAGCGCGGCGATCGCTTCGAGCTCCGCACGGGTGTGGACGACACCGGTCGGATTGTGCGGGTTGCTCATCAGGAAGGCCGCGCGGCGGCCGTGGCGTCGTGCGCGTATGAACGCGTCCTCGAGGCCGGCGAGGTCGATCCGGCGGTCGGGGCCCAGGCGGGCCTCGACGACCTCCCGGCCGTCGTGCGCGACGAACGCGTAGAACGGCGGGTAGACGGGTGAGCAGACGACGACCGCGTCGCCGGGGCCGGTGATGAGGCGGAGGACCTCGACGACGCCCAGCATGACGTCGGGCACGATCGCGGTGTTCTCCACCCGCAGGCCGTCCCACCTCCATCGCGCGGCGGCGAAGTCGGCGAGGGCTTCGGCGTAGGCGGTGCCGTACGGGTATCCGGTGTCTCCCAGGTCGACGGCCCGGTGCAGCGCGTCGGCGACGGCGGGGGCCAGGGGGACGTCCATCTCCGCCACCCAGAGCGGGAGGACGTCCTCGGGGTGCGTGCGCCACTTCAGGCTGGTGCGCTGCCGTAACTGCTCCAGGGACAGCCGGACCAGCGGATCGGTGCGGTCGCCGTCCCCGGGCTCGGGCTCGGAGGGTGAGTGGTGCGTGGCCTCGCTCATGCGTAGCTCCCCTCGCCCGGGAGAACCGGGCCGGTGTGGTGTCGGTGTGATCGTTCTGCTGGACGGTACCCCCGTTTCCACCGTGTGCCGACCAAGAGGTCCGAGAGGGCGGGTGGTTGCCGGGCCGGCTGCCCGACGGACGCCCGGCAGCCGGTGTGATCGGCCCTCCCGGGCCGGTCGGCCGGCGAGCCGGTGCCACCGTGTCCGGCAGCCGCACCCGCGCCCGGGTCCCGCCGGCTCCATGCGGGACGGGTGGCGCGGTCCTCCGGGACCGGAACCGAGGCACATGACCGAGCCGATGACCCGGTCGGGGCCCAGGATGCCGGGGAGCTCGCGCAGGTCCGGCTCCGCCGCTTCCATCCGGCCCGACCAGCAAGGCACCTCGTAAGTGAGGTCTTCCCGCGGTCCCGCCACGAGCTTCGCCGCGTTCGACGTCGGGAACCCGCTCACCCACGGCGGGCTGGGTCCGGCGGTCCGCCTGGCCGAGCGGTGCGTCCTGCCCGGTCCGGTCCGGGAGAAGGTCCTCCTGACCGAACGCCGGTCCGGGCAGGACGGCTTCACGCAACTGTTCACCGCACCGCATGCGCCACCGCACCCCGTCCGACGCGCCTTGACCGACTCGCCCGCAGGGCCTGAGAGAGGAACACGGGAAAGGACGGGCGGACCGGCTGCCGCCACATGCCCGAACCCACAGATCACCCATCGCGCGTCTCCTACGCCCTCGGAATGATCACGTCGGAATCAAGCCGGTGAATCCGGGCTCAGTCACCACCGAAAGTGCGCCAGGGCCTGGTCAACGGCGGATCTGCTGATCAAGGAGAGACACCGGATGAGCGAGACCGTTGTCGGGACCGGGACGGTGAAGGAGCCACCCCCGGCGCATTCGTCATCACCGACGACGGCTGCCCCTGATCACCTCACCGTCACCGTCAGGCGCCACCGATAGGCGCCACAGACATAGCCGGACAGTGCCGCATGGGGGTGAGCCACATTGTGGCGTCCAGTTCGTCATCGCCGACGACGGCTAGCCCCTGTTCACCTCACCGTCACCGTCAGGCGCCACCGATAGGCGCCACATACATAGCCGGACAGTCCCACATGGGGGTGAGCCACATTGTGGCGTCCAGGTGGCGTGAAACACACTGCCCGGACGTCGCTCAGGAATCGAATCCGTGATGGACCCCTGGGGCGTATCCGTCGTCGCGTTGAGGAGCCATACGGCCATGCGTAGATCCGTTTTTCTTCCCGCCACCCTGGTCGCGATCGCTGTCGCGTTCACCGCTTCCTGCTCCAGCCCGGGCAGCAGCACCGCCTCCGAGTCGAAGGAGGTGCAGGTCGCCCTCGTCACCTCCACCAGTGGGCCGCTGGCCTCCTACGGCGAGCAGTACCTGCAGGGCTTCGAAGCCGGCCTCGACCACGCCACCGAAGGCACCGGCAAAGTCGACGGCATCAAGGTCACCGTGCTGAAGGACGACGACGCCGGTGATCCGGCCAAGGGCGTCTCCCTGGCCAAGAAGCGCATCGGCCAGGGGGTGCCGATCATCGCCGGCACCGCGGCCTCCGGGGTGGCCACCCAGATCGCCCCGGTGGCGGCACAGAACAAGACGCTGTACATCAGCGGGCCCGCGGCCACCGACGCGCTCACCGGCGTCAACCGCTACACCTTCCGCTCCGGACGTCAGACCTTCCAGGACGTGACGACCGCCAAGCACATCCTGGGCGACTCCCAGGGCAAGAAGGTCGTCGTCCTGGCCCAGGACAGCGCCTTCGGGCAGGCCAACGCCGAGGCCGTCAAGGCCGTGCTGGGCACCGACGGCACCACGGTGACCTCGGTGCTGGCGCCGCCCAGCGCCACCGATCTGACCCCCGTGGCAAGCAAGGTCAAGGCGGCCAAGCCGGACATGGTCTTCGTCGCCTGGGCGGGAGACACCGCCCAGTCGATGTGGTCCACCCTGGACCAGCAGGGCGTGCTGGATGCCGCCACCGTCGTCACCGGCCTGGACATCCGGGCCAGTTACCCGGTCTTCGGCAAGGCCCGCGAGAAGGTCACCCTGCTGGCCCACTACGTGCCCGAGGCCACCAGCACGCCGGAGGCCGAGGCCATGCGAGCGTACTTCGCGAAGAAGAAGTGGAACGAGGACCTGTTCTCGCCGGACGGCTTCAACGCCGCCCAGATGGTCGTCGAGGCCATCAAGGCCGGTGGAGCGGACGGGGACACCGACGCCATGATCAAGGCCCTGGAGGGCTTCACCTTCTCCGGGGTCAAGGGGGAGAACACCGTGCGGGCGGGCGACCACGCACTGCTGCAGCCCACCTTCCAGGCGAAGTTCGCCTCGGCCGACCACCCGGAGGTGTCGAAGACCTTCCCCGCCGAGCAGGTCGCGCCCGCCGAGAAGAAGATCGGCTGACGCATGACGCCCGTACTGCAACTGGACCGGCTCAGCTGGTCGGTCGGTGGCGCCAGCATCATCAACGAGGTGTCCCTCGCCGTGCGTGAGGGGGAACTGCTGGCCGTCATCGGCCCCAACGGAGCCGGAAAGACCTCCCTGTTCAATCTCATCTCCGGCCTGACCTCTCCGACCGGCGGCACCATCCGCCTCGACGGTCACGACATCACCTCCCTGCCGCCGCACCGGCGCTCCCGCCGGGGCATCGGGCGGACCTTCCAGTCGTCCTCGGTCTTCTCGACCATGACGGTGGCCGAACACGTGGAGCTGGCCGCCCGGTCCGCCGGGGTGCGCCGCGTGAGCACGGCCGACGTGACGGGGGTACTGGCCCGGGTTCGCCTGGCCGACCGCGGCGCCGATCTCGCGGCCGGCCTGTCCCACGGCGACAAGCGCAAACTCGAGTTGGCGATGCTTCTCGCGCCCACCCTCGCCGGTGGCTCGGCCGGAGCGCGACTGATGCTGCTCGACGAGCCGATGGCGGGTGTGGCCGCGGAGGAGACCGGCGAACTCACCGACCTCATCCGTTCGCTGCACCGCGACGAGGGCCGGACCGTGATGCTCGTCGAGCATCACATGGAAGTGGTGCTCGGCCTGGCCGACCGGGTCGCCGTCATGCACCACGGGCAGTTGCTCGCCGCCGCGGCACCGGCCGAGGTCATGGCGAACGCGACCGTCCAGCAGGCCTACCTGGGAGACGAGCTCTGATGTCATCTCCACCGATACTCACCGTCAGCGGCCTCGAAGTGAACATCGCCGGGTCGCACATCCTCAAGGGCATCAGTTTCGACGTCCCGGCCTCCGGGGTGACCGCCCTGCTGGGGCGCAACGGCGTCGGCAAGACCACCACGATCCGCGCGGTCCTCGGACTGCTGCCCGACGGCGGACAGGTGACCGCGGGCCGCGTCACTTTCGACGGCCACGACATCACCGCCGAACCCACCCACCGCACGATACGCCGCGGCATCGGCTACGCCCCCGAGGACCGCGGGATCTTCGCCGGCCTGACCGTCGCCGAGAACCTCACCCTGGCCGAACGCCCGGGCAGCGCCCACCACTACGACCTCGTGCACGATCTGTTCCCCGAACTCGCCACCCGCCGCGACCAGCGCGCCGGCACCCTCTCCGGCGGTCAGCAGCAGATGGTCGCCCTCGCCCGGACCCTGCTCAACGACAACGCTCTGGTCATCGTGGACGAACCCACCAAGGGCCTGGCGCCCCGCGTGGTCACCGAGGCCGCCGAGGTCCTGGAGCGCGCCGCGGAGCGGGTGCCGCTCCTGCTCGTCGAACAGAACCTCGCCGTCGTCCGCCGACTGGCTCGCAGCGCCGTCGTGCTGGACGCCGGACAGGTGGTGCACACCGGGGACGCGCGCGAACTGCTCGCGGACACGGAGCGGACGACCGCGCTGCTGGGTGTCGGCAGCCACTCGAAGAACGGAGCCGCCTGATGGACACCCTCGTCCTGCTCACCCTGACCGGTCTGGGCCTGGGAGCCCTGTACTTCCTCATCGCTTCCGGTCTGGCCCTGATCTTCGGGCTGATGGACGTGCTGAACTTCGCGCACGGCGCGTTCCTCACCGTCGCCGGCTACACCGCCTGGCGCACCGCCGAGACGGTCGGCGGGGTTCCGGGGCTGCTGCTGGCGGCTGTGGTGGGCACGGCCACCGGCCTCGCCCTGGCGGTGGTGGTGGAGCTGGTTCTCATCCGGCGGCTGTACGGCCGGGTCAAGGAGCAGATCCTGGTCACCGTCGGGCTCTCGCTGGCCATCCCGGCGGCGGTACAGACCATTTGGGGCGCCGACGCCCGCACCTTCCCGGTGCCGGACGCGCTGAGCGGCACCGTCGGGGTGCTCGGCGCCCAGGTGCCCGTCAACCGCTTCCTGCTGATCGCGGTGGCGGTACTCGTTCTCTTCGGCGTCCAGATGTTCCTGTCCCGTACCCGCTACGGGCTCATCGTCCGCGCCGGGGTCGAGGACCGGGCGATGGTGACGGCGCTGGGCATCGACGTCACCCGGGCCTTCACCCTCGTCTTCGCGCTCGGCGGTGCCCTGGCGGGACTCGCCGGCGTACTGGGCGGAATCTACTTCGGCTCGCTCTCCCCTCATCAGGGAACCTCACTGCTCATCTTCGCCTTCGTCGTCGTGATCATCGGTGGCCTCGGCTCGATCACCGGCGTCGCGCTGTCCGCACTCAGCGTGGGCCTGGTGCAGCAGTACGCCAACTACTACGCGGGCGGTTACGGCGACCTCGCCGTCATCATCATGCTCGCCGCCGTGGTGCTGGCCCGGCCGAAGGCCGGCACCGACTCGCCGCTGCAGCGGCTGCGGCGCGCGCTCACCGCACCCCGGGCACAATCCGCAGGAGGCACGGCATGACCGCCACCCCCACCCCGCGGGTGACCCCCGCCGCCGCACCGGTGAAGCCGTCCGCGCCACCACGGGCCGGGCGACTGCGGCGGGTCCGGTCGGTGACCGTCCCGGCCGCCGTGCTGCTGGTGCTCGCGCTGCTGCCGTACTCGGCAGTGGACATCCCCGTACTCCTCGACGGTCCGGTCAACTCCCCGGGATCACTGCAGCTGTTCGCGCTCTGCCTGGTCTTCGGCGCGCTCGCGCTCGGCTACGACCTGATGTTCGGCCGCACCGGGCTGCTGTCCTTCGGCCACGCCCTGTACATCGCCGGCGGCGCCTACGGCACGCAGCTGGCCATGGCCGAACTCGGCCTCGGTCTGCTGCCCGCCGCCCTGCTCACCCTGGTTCTCGGCACTTTGGCCGCCCTCGTCCTCGGCGCCATCTCGTTGCGCACGCTCGCCCTTGGCGGCGTCGGCTTCGCCATGGTCACCCTGGCCTTCGCCCAGGCGGGTGCGATCTGGGTGGAGCGCAACCCCGGTGGTCTCACCGGCGGCGAGGAGGGCCTGCCACTGCACACCGACGGGGTGCCGGCAGCGCTGGTCGGCGTGCAGAACACCGCCAACATCTACTGGCTCGCCCTCGGCTACCTGGCCCTGGTCGCCACCGTCGTATGGATCGCCACCGCTCGCCCGGTCGGCCGCGTCTGGCAGGGGATCCGCGACAACGAACAGCGCGTCGCGGTCCTCGGCCGCAGCCCGTTCGCCTACAAGCTCGGCGCCTTCACCCTCGCTTCCGCACTCGCCCTTCTCGGCGGCGTGCTGCACCTCTTGGTCACCGCGGGCGCCACTCCGCACACCTCCACCTCGGAGTTCACGCTCACCCTGCTGGTCATGGCGGTGCTGGGCGGTAGCGGCACCCGCTGGGGACCGATCGTCGGCGGGGTGCTCTTCACCTACCTCGACCAGCGGCTCGGTGGCTGGAACCTCGGCGTGGAGCCCATGCTGATTCTGGGTGCGCTCTTCATCATCGCCGTCTACGCGGCCCCCGGCGGCATCGCCGCCCTGGGCCGAAGGAGGAGTTCGTGACCGTGCCCACCCGAGGCATCATGCAGAGTCTCACCGCCCCGGTGGACGGCGGTGAACTCGCCGTCACCCGGTGGCCGGGCGACGGCCCGCCGGTCATCGCGCTGCACGGCATCACCGCCAACTCCCTGGCCTTCAACGCCGTGGCCGAAGCCCTGCCCGACGTCGACCTTTACGCTCCCGACCTGCGGGGCAGAGCCGCCAGCGCGGCTCTGCCCGGTCCGTACGGCCTGACCGCCCACGTCCGCGACACCCTCGCGCTGCTCGACCACCTCGGCCGGCAGCAGGCGGTGCTCCTCGGCCACTCCATGGGCGCTTTCGTCGCCGCCCTGGCCGCCGCCCGGCACCCGGAGCGCTTCCCGCGCGTGGTCCTGGTCGACGGCGGCCTGGGCTTTCCCGCCCCCGCGGGCACCGACATCGACGAGCTGCTGCAGGCCGTCATCGGCCCGGCGATGGACCGGCTGTCGATGACCTTCGAAGACCGAGAGGCCTACCTCGAGTTCTTCCGGGCCCACCCCGCGCTCGCCCCGCACTGGAGCCCCCAGGTGGCCGCCTACGTCGACCGCGACCTCACAGGCCGCTCCCCCGAGCTGCGCAGCAGCTGCGTACTCGACGCGGTACGCGCGGACGGCGCCGACGTGCTCGGTGACCCCGAAACCCTGGCCGCCATCCATCAGCCACATGTGCACGGCACCCTGCTGTGGGCCGAACGCGGCCTGCTCGACGAACCGCAGGCCCTCTACGATCCGGGCCGTATCGCCGCGGCTGCCCTTGACCCCGACCGGATGCCCGCCCGGTGTATCGGCGACACCAACCACTACTCGATCCTGTTCCCGCCGGCCACCGGCGAAGTCGCGACCGCTGTGCGGGCCTCGACGCCCACTTCGGGCAGGTGGTGAGGCGCGCCGGATGTGGGAGTCCGGCCAGCGGCCCTGACTCACCTTCGGTGGTGACGGAGGATGACGTCGGCGCAGGGCGAAGTCGTCGACGCCGATCACGCGGGGCACCCGCCCGGTGGGCCACGGGATCCGCAGCAGGGCGCGCAGGGCCGTGCGACGCGACAGGCGCATCGCGAGTACCGCCGGCAAGCGTGCCCCGCGCGGCCCGCCGACTCCTTGACCACGGGCTTGACCTGCCTGGTCGAACGGGCTGTACGCCGTTGGTGTCGCTCCAGACTTCGGGCGTCTGCCCGCGGAAGGTGTGACGGCAGCCGCGCGTGGGACACACCGGGCGCCGCACCCGGACACGGACCACTACCCGCCGCACGTCCACGGGCACGTCGGCCACGGCCCGCAGATGACAGCCGTGCGCACGTCATGACCAGCTCCGACGCAGGGCGTGTTCTCTCCCTGTACTCCTCTCCCCGGCTCGGCCCTACTCCTTCAGGCCCACCGCCCCGACGGCGTGGCCCTGCTCGTGGGTGACGGCCGCGGAGTCGGGGTCCGGGCGCCAGTCGGCAGACCTGACCAGGCCTGGCTCGACCAGACGCAGCCCCTGCAGGAAGCTCCCGATGTGCTCGGGCGAGCGCAGGTGGTACGTATTGACGGACTGCGCGTTGTACGCCTCGACGGCCGCCTCGAGTCGCTCGTCGGTGGCCGTGCCGTCGCTCAGGGCCACATGGCTGCCCGGCGGCAACGCGTCGATCAGCTCGGCCATGATCCGCTCGGGCTCCTCCTCGTCCGAGACCTGGCCCATGATGTTGAGCATCATCAGGCCGATGGGCCGGTCGAAGTCCAGTGTGCGGGCCGCCTGGGTGAGGATCTTTTGCGGATCGCGCACATCGGCGTCGAGGTAGGCGCACTTTCCTTCCGGCGTACTGCGCAGCAAGGCGTCGGCGTGGGCGAGGACGATGGGGTCGTTGTCCACGTAGACGATCTTGCTTTCCGGCGCGATGCCCTGGGCGACCTCGTGGGTGTTGTTGGCGGTGGGCAACCCGGTACCGATGTCGAGGAACTGGCGGATCCCGGCGTCGCGCGCCAGGAACCGCACCGCTCGCACCAGGAAGCGCCGTTGCACGCGGGCGACGGCCGCGAACTCGGGGAAGTTCCGGAGGATCAGGTCGCCGGCCTGACTGTCCACCGGGTAGTGGTTCTTCCCGCCGAGCAGGTAGTCCCACACACGCGCCGAGTGGGGTCGGTCGGTCTGCAGCCCGCTGCCCCGGGCTTCTCGGTCAGTCATGATCGAAGCATGACACACGGCGGCCCCCGGATCTCTCAACTTCCGTGTTCGAGCTCGGTGTTGGGACCACGGCGCCGATCGCCGGATCCAGCTCAGTTGCCGTGCAGCGGGTTCTGGGCGAGGTGGTGCAGGCTCAGGGCGACTTGGATCTCCAGGGCCTTTCCGGGCGTGTTCCAGTCGGGGCCGAGGAGTTGGGCGACCCGGTCGAGGCGTTGGACCACGGTGTTGACGTGGACGTGCAGGGCGTCCTTGGCTCTGGCGAGGCTGGCACCGTGGTCGTAGTAGGCGCCGAGGGTGCGGGCCAGTTCGGTGCCGCGCTGGGCGTCGTAGGCGAGTACGGGGCCCAGGACGCGGTCCACGTATCCGTGGATGTCCGCCCGGTCGCCGAGGAGCACCCCGAGGAAGCCGAGGTCGGCCAGGCCGGCGCCGGTGCCGGTGCGGCCGAGCGCTTCGAGGGCTTCGAGGCAGCGGCGCGCCTCGTCGTAGGTGTCGGGGAGGTGTTCGGGGCCCGTGCCGGGGCCCGCTGCTCCGACGGTGATGGGGGTGCCCAGGCCCCGGGAGAGGCCTTGGGCGAGTTCCTGGGCGAGGGGGCCCGGAGCCGAGGTGGGTGCCAGCAGGACGGTGTGCCCGTTGCGGGTGCCGGCCAGGCCGCCGAGCGTGCGGGCACGGCGTGCCGCCTCGATCAGCAGCCGTGAGCGCAGGTCCGGGTCGCAGTTGAGGACGAGCACCGCGTGCGGCTGGGCGAGATTGATGTCCAGCTTTCTGGCACGCAGCGTCAGACTGCCGATGTTGCGGTGGCTTCCGGGGGATTGGGCGGTGAGCAGGTCGTCGAGGAGTTCGCCGCGCACCCGGTCCTCGGCCTCGGCCACGGACCGGCGCAGGAGCAGCAGGAGAGCGGTGACCATGCCGGCCCGTTCGAACAGACGCCGGTCGGCGTCTGTGAGATCGGCCCGGTCGGTGAGCACCAGGCTGCCGAGGAGTTCCGGGCCCGCCAGGACGGCGCACACCCAGTTGCCGCCGACGGGGACGGCCCGTCCGCCTCGGCGGGAGGCTTCGATCCCCTGCTCGGGCGGGCGGACCGGGCCGGTCCCCAGACGGGCGAGTTCGGTGCCGTCCGCGTCGTGAACGGCCAGGCCGCCGCCGAGGAGGGCGGCGATCTCGCGGGTGACGTCATCGACGTCGCCGCCTCTGAGGACCAGGTCGGTGAGCCGGTCGTGGGCGTCGGCCGCGCGGTGCAGGTCTTCGCTGTGGGCCCGGGCCGTTTCGTTGGCGGCGTTCAGCTCGACCAGCGCGGAGCGGGTCTCCTCCAGCAGGCGCGCGCCGTCGATGGCCACGGCGGCGTGGTCGGCCAGGGAGGAGAGCAGGGCGATGGCCTCGGGGGTGAAGTCGCGCGGAGCGCGGTCTCCGGCGAACAGGACGCCGATCACGCGCCGGCCGACGCGCAGGGGCACGCCGAGGATGCCGCGCAGGCCCTCCTCGTCGACTCCCTCGTCGATGGTTCCGGTGTGCTTGAAACGGCGGTCGGTGCGGTAGTCGGTGCTCGCGTAGGGGCGGGCGGTCTGCGCGACCAGACCACCGAGCCCCTCCCCCATGGCGAGGCGCAGTTGCTGGAACTTGGCGGAGACCGAGCCGGCGGTCACCCGCATGAACGTGTCGTCGGCCGTGGGGTCGTTCAGGGTCATGTACGCGGTGTCGGTGCCCAGCAGGGTTCTGGCCCGGTGCACGATGGCCCGCAGTACGGCGTCCAGGTCGCGCAACGCGGCCAGGTCGCTCGCGGTGTCGAAGAGGGCGGCGAGTTCGGCCTCCCGGCGTCGGCGCTGGGCCAGGGTCCGGTGGATGTCCAGTGCGGTCCGGGTGGCCTCGTCGATGACGGCCTGCTCGCTCGGGTCGGCTCCGGCCGCGCGGGCCCGGGCCGCGGGCTGGGCCAGGTGTTCGACGGGTGCGTCGGCGGCGAGCAGGTCGAGCAGCTGCCGGAGTGCGGCCGTCGCCGTGTGGGAGGGGTCGCTGCCGACGGTCACGGGGCTCACGGGGGGCATGGGGCGGTCCTCCCTCCAGCTGCGCGGCTGGTGTGTGGACGGGCTGTGGTGGCCCGCGTGGCGGGCACGGTGTCTACGGACGGGCGTGCCGCGGTCCGCCCGTTTTCTCCTTCACGGGGCGGACCGCGACACGGTGGCCTCTGGATCCCTGGGTCTCTGGGCCTCTGGGCCTCTGGGCCTCTGGGCCTCTGGACTTCTAGACCCGGTCGGTGCCGGTGAGCGATGCCTCCTGCCGCTGCTGCTTCGCCGGCTCGTCCGCGATCGAGACGGTCAGGTCACGGCCGCGGGTCTCCTTGATGACGACGGCGGTGATGGCGGTGATCACCGCGGAGGCACAGACGTACACCGCGATGGGCGTCCAGGACTCGTAGCGCCTGAGGAGCTCGACGGCGATGATGGGGGCGAGAGCGCCGGCGACGATGGAGGCGAGCTGTGAGCCCACGGAGGCCCCGGAGTAGCGGACCTTGGTGTCGAACATCTCGGAGACGAAGGCGGCCTGCGGTCCGTACATGGCGCCGTGGAGCAGCAGGCCCACGGTGACCGAGAGGGTGATCACGGTGAAGGACTTCGTGTCGACCATGGAGAAGAAGACGAAGATCCACGCGGCCATGCCGACCGCGCCGATCAGCGTCACGGGCCTGCGGCCGATGCGGTCGGAGAGCGCCCCCCACAGCGGGATGGTGACGAAGTGGACGGCGGAGGCGATCAGGACCGCGTTCAGCGCGGTGCTCTTCGGCAGCTCCAGGTGGGTGGTGACGTAGACCAGCAGGAAGGAGGTCACGATGTAGTAGGAGATGTTCTCGCCGAACCGGACACCGATGGCCCCGAGCACCTCACGCCAGCTGCGGCGGAAGACCTCGATGACGGGCGCCTCGTCCTTGACCCCCTTGGCGGCGTCCGCTTCGGCCTTGGCCTGGGCGGCCAGGAAGACCGGCGATTCGGACACCGAGATGCGGATCCACAGTCCGACCACGACCAGGACGCCGGAGAGCAGGAAGGGGATGCGCCAGCCCCAGGAAAGGAACGCCTCCTCGGACTGAACGGTGGCCAGCAGCGCGAGAACGGCGGTGGCCAGCAGGTTGCCGGCGGGGACGCCGCACTGCGGCCAGGAGGCCCAGAAGCCGCGGTGCTTTTCGCCTCCGTGCTCGGAGACGATCAGCACGGCGCCGCCCCATTCGCCGCCCAGGGCGAAGCCCTGGATCAGGCGCAGGACGGTGAGCAGGACCGGGGCGCCGACGCCGATGCTGCCGTAGGTCGGCAGCAGACCCATGGCGAAGGTGGCGCCGCCCATCATCAGCAGGCTGAGCACGAGCAGCTTCTTACGGCCGATCTTGTCGCCGTAGTGCCCGAAGACCATGCCGCCGATCGGGCGGGCCAGGAACCCGATCGCGTAGGTCATGAAGGCGAGCAGCGTGCCCACCAGTGGGTCGCTGCTGGGGAAGAAGAGGGTGTTGAACACCAGCGCGGCGGCGGAGCCGTAGAGGAAGAAGTCGTACCACTCGACGGTGGTGCCGATCAGGCTCGCCCCGACGATGCGGGCGATGCCGCCGGAGCGGGGCTCGCCCGGCTTGGCGCTTGTGGTCTCGGACATGGGTTCACCGATTCTCGGGTGAGGTGCGGGGACAGGCGTGGGGGGCAGTCATGGGGACGGGGCGGCGCAGGAGCGGCGCCCGGGGCGCGGCGGGTCAGTTGGCTCCCCAGCCGCCGTCGAGGGGCAGTGAGGTTCCGGTGATGTAGCTGCTGTGGTCGGCGCACAGCCACAGCGCGGCCGCGGCGACCTCCTCCGCCTCCAGCAGGCGTTTGATGGGTGAGCGGGTCAGCAGTACATCGGTCAGGACGTCGTCGGGGCTGATTCCGTGCGCGGCGGCCTGATCGCGGATCTGATTCTCGACCAGGGGGGTACGGACGTAGCCGGGGTTGATGCAGTTGCTGGTAACACCGTGGGCGGCACCCTCGAGCGCGGCCACCTTGCTCAGGCCCTCCAGCGCGTGTTTGGCGGCCACGTAGGCGGACTTGTAGGCGCTGGCCCGCAGTCCGTGGACGCTGGAGAGATTGATCAGCCGTCCCCAGCCCCGCGCGTACATGTGCGGCAGGCTGCGGCGCATCAGCAGGAACGGGGCGGTGACCATCACCTGCTGGATGAGGGCGAACCGCTCCGGCGGGAACTCGGTCAGGGGCGCCACGTGCTGCAGGCCGGCGTTGTTGACCAGGATGTCGACCTCGGTCGGCAGTGCCTCGATCGCGGCCGGGTCGGCCAGGTCGACGACGTGCGCCTCGCCCCCGATCCCGGCGGCGACCTCCTTGGCCGAATCGGCGTCCCGGTCGACCACGTGCACGGTGGCACCCGCGGCGGCCAGCGCCGTGGCGCACGCCTTGCCGATGCCGCTGCCGCCGCCGGTGACCAGAGCGGCCCGGGACGTCAGGTCCACGCCGGCGCCGGACGGCGCCGAGTGGGCGGTGGGAGGAGGGAATTCGCTTGTCATGGCCGGAAACAGTACGGACGTCACTCAGACACACCTATGTATGCAACCCACACAGTAAGAGCTACCTCTATAGCACCCTCATCCACAAGGCGATACATGACGTGACGCACTCCGTGGGATGGGCCCCGCGGCGGCAGTGACGTTTCGTCACGGCCGCCGCGGGTGCGTCACTTGTCGAAGCGGCAGTCGGTGAGCAGGGCCGTCGGGTCGGCGCCCTCGGGCCGGGCGACGGTGTGGCTCGCGGGCGGGCGGTGCCCGGTGGAGAGCCACTTCTCCAGGGCGGTGGAAATCGAGACCGGTGTTGCCCTCTGGATACCGGGTACGCCGCCGGGAACAGTGAGGTCCTTGGCCGTGAGTCCGGCCCGGTCCGCCGGGTCGGTGTGACCGGAGGCCACGGTTCCCGCCGTGGTCGACTCGCCATGGATGGACGGGCCGGAGGCTGGGCGGCGAGTTCGGTACGGGAACATGCGTGTGCCCGCCACGGCGGCGGCTTCTCTCAGGTGGGCCGCCACCATGACGGGCACGGGACCGTGGATGATGCGGGGAGGCGTCCACAGTCATGGCCGGCCCTGCGTCAGGAGCAGGTACCGTCCGCGAGGGTGAAGTAGCCGACGGGCGACTCCTTCAGGGTGTGGCTGACGAACATGTTGTACAGGCCCATGTTCTGCTGGGAGCCCTTGGCGTAGGTGTAGCCGCCGCTGGTCGTGGCGCGTCCCGCCTGTACGTGGGCGTAGTTGGTGGCGGTCCAGCAGGTGGCGGTGGCGCCGGTGGTCCGCGCCGTGACCGTGCTGGAGAGCCGCCCCGGCTTGCCGTCCGCGTCGCGGGCAGCGACCGCGTAGGTGTGGGAGGAGCCCGCGGTCAGGCCGGTGTCGGTGTAGGACGTGGAGTCCGCCGTGCCGATCGGGGCACCGTCGCGGTAGACGGTATAGCCTTCGGCGCCCTCGACGGCGTCCCAGCTCAGGTCGACGGTGGTGTCCGTGACGCCGGTCGGGGCCAGGCCGGTCGGAGCGGGCAGCCCCTCACGCCCGGGGTCGGAGTCGTCCAGGCCGAAGAACTGGGCGATCCAGTGGCTGGAGCAGATGGAGGCCTGGAAGTTGACGGTGCCGGTGCTGCCGCACTGCTGGGGCCCGCTGCCGGGATCGACCGGCGTGGCGTGCCCGATGTTCGGGACCCGGTTCACCTCGACGGCCACCGAGTCGTCCGCGGCGGCGTACTCCTCGTGCCGGGTGGAGTTCGGGCCGATCACGGACGTGCGGGTCGGCTTCTGGGACAGGCCGTGCAGTGCGGTCCACTGGTCACGCAGTTCGTCGGCGTTGAGCGGGACGACCGTGGGGTCGTTGTCACCGTGCCAGATGGCCACGCGGGGCCAGGGTCCGGACCACGAGGGATTGGCGTCGCGGACCCGCTTCGCCCATTGGTCCGGAGTCAGGTCGACTCCAGGGGCCATGCACCTCAAGGCGGCCGTGGCGTCGCCGGCGCAACCGTAGGGCAGACCCGCGACGACCGCGCCGGCCTGGAAGACGTCCGGGTACATGGCGAGCATCACCGACGTCATGGCGCCGCCGGCGGACAGGCCGGTGACGTAGGTCCGCCCGGCGTCCGCGCCGTAGGCGGAGACCGCGTGCGCGGCCATCTGCCGGATCGATGCGGCTTCGCCCTGGCCTCTGCGGATGTCGGTGGTCTGGTACCAGTTGAAGCACTTGCTCGTGTGGTTCGAGAAAGTGGTCTCGGCGAACACCACCAGGAACCCGTGCCGGTCGGCGAGTTCGGGCAGGCCGGAGTTGTCGGCGTACATTTGGGCGTTCTGGTTGCAGCCGTGCAGCGCGAACACCACCGCCGGCTTGGCGGGCAGGGACGCGGGCCGGTAGACGTACATGTTCAACTGGCCCGGGTTGGCGCCGAAGTTGGTGACCTTGGTCAGGCCGACCGCAGCCTGAGCGGTCGGCGCAGGACCGACCAGGGCAGCCGCGAGGGCGAGGGCCACGACGGCCACAAGACGGGACAGCAGTCCGCGCCACGCACCCCCCACCGGGCGCGGCAGCGGATCGGCGGGCGGTGCGGACGAAGTGCGGGACAGCGGGGCGACGGTGCCCCGGAAGGACGACGGTTGCATGGCGGCTCCTCGGTGCAGTGGGGGACACCGGGCCGCTCCATGGGCGTGAGTCGGCCGGAGCGGCCCGGTGCCCGGCACCGTAAGGTCCGTTCAACGTGCAACGATATGGCAGGGAACACCACAGCCTGCTTGCCACGATGTGGACCCGAACGGGTTGTGCCGCCGGGTGGCATCTGCTACTCAGACACCTGCCGCCGTCGCCAGCCGCGCGGGAACGCGCAGCTCGGCCCCTGTCGCGGCGCGCACCTCGTCGACGCCGACGCCGGGAGCGAGTTCGGCCAGCGAGAAACCCTCCGGCGTGACGTCGATGACGGCGAGATCGGTGATGACGCGCTGGACGACCCCGGTACCGGTCAGCGGCAGATCGCACCGCTCGACGAGCTTGGGGCTGCCGTCCTTGGCGGTGTGCTCCATCAGCACGATGACCCGGCGCGCCCCGTGCACCAGGTCCATGGCACCGCCCATGCCCTTGACCATCTTCCCCGGGATCATCCAGTTCGCCAGGTCCCCGGAGGACGACACCTGCATGGCGCCCAGCACCGCGGCGTCGATGTGCTCGCCGCGGATCATGCCGAAGGACAGCGCGGAGTCGAAGAACGACGCCCCGGGCAGGGTGGTCACCGTCTCCTTGCCCGCGTTGATCAGGTCCGCGTCGAGTTCCTCCTCGAGCGGGTAGGGGCCGACTCCGAGAATGCCGTTCTCGGACTGCAGCACCACCTCGACTCCCGACGGGAGGTGGTTCGGGATCAGTGTGGGCAGGCCGATGCCGAGGTTGACGTACGTGCCGTCCACCAGTTCGCGGGCCGCCCGGGCCGCCATCTGCTCGCGAGTGAGCGCCATGTCAGGCACCGCCTTCCTGTTCGGTCCGCACGCACCGTCGTTCGATCCGCCGGGTGGCGGTCGGGTCATCGGGGAGGACCCGGACCACCCGCTGCACGAACACCCCCGGCAGGTGCACCTCGTCCGGGTCCAGTTCACCAGGCTCCACCAGGTGCTCGACCTCGGCGATGGTGACGCGCCCGGCCATCGCGGCCAGCGGGTTGAAGTTGCGGGCCGAGGAGCGGAACACCAGGTTGCCGTGACGGTCCCCGACGGTCGCCCGCACCAGGGCGTAATCAGTCCTGATGCCCTCCTCCAGCAGGTACTCACGCCCGTCGAAGACCCGCGTCTCCTTCGGCGGCGACGCCACCGCGACCTGCCCGTCCGCGCCGTACCGCCAGGGCAGCCCGCCCTGCCCGATCTGCGTCCCGGCCCCGGCCGGTGTGTAGAACGCCGGGATACCCGCCCCGCCGGCCCGCAGGCGTTCGGCCAACGTGCCCTGCGGCACCAGCTCCACTTCCAGTTCCCCGCTGAGGTACTGGCGGGCGAACTCCTTGTTCTCGCCCACGTACGAACTGGTCATGCGCGCGATCCGGCCGGCCCGCAGCAGGAGCCCCAGCCCCCAGTCGTCCACCCCGCAGTTGTTGGAGACGACCTTGAACCCGCCCGCCTCCCGCTGCAGCAGTGCGGCGATCAGGGCGCTCGGTATGCCACACAGGCCGAACCCGCCGACGGCCAGCGACGCCCCCTCGGGGATGTCCGCCACTGCCTCGCCCACGCTGTCGACCGTTTTGTCCAGCCCCATACGGCCCCTCTCATCAAGGGGCGCGTACCGCCCCGAGCAGCCGAGGCGCGCATAAGATGTGGTTCTCGCGCCCCGGCATCCATCGACGTGACGACCCTAAGGACGCACAGGAGCCAACCGGTATGGCTGCCTCCGACACCTACCGCACGGTCAGTGTGTGGCTCGCACCCAGGCACACAGCGCGGAATCGCGCTCGCCCGCACCACCCGCACGCCCGGCCGACATGGCGCCGGTAACCACACCTGCGGCCTTCAGCCGTGCGTTCCGGCACCCACGGCTTTCACCTGTGCGCGCCCGCGCTCCCGCGCCTGTCCGCCGGTCAGCGGGTTGGGCAGCGGACGATACCGGGCGGCGGCGCCGTCGGCGTTGGTCCAGCGGAGGAGGAGGTTGGTTTTGGCGGGGAGGGTGGGGCCGGTGAGGAGGGCGGGCATCTCGGGGAAGTCGTGGCGGGCCAGTTCTTGGCGTACGGCGGGCCAGGGGTCGAAGCCGGGGTGGTGTTCGGCGAGGGCTGCGGCGATCTCGGTCAGGTGGTTGACGATCAGGCAGTACACCAGGCGTTCCCAGCCCGCCTCCCTGGGCACCTCCGGCAGGAGTTTCACGCCTTCGGCGTCCCGGAACAGGGCCTGCACGGGCATGCCGTCGGTGTCGACGGCGACCACGGTGTTCTGCAGGTGTGCCTCCACGACGACTCCGTGCCGGGCGAAGGCGGTCAGGGCCGGGGGAACGACCTGGGCCAGGTAGGCCTCCCACCAGGCGGCGGGGGCGGCGGTGGCGGCGAGCGGGTTGCCGTCGTACTCCTCGACCAGGGCGGCGGCGAGGTGCGGGACCGCGCCGGGGAGCAGGTGGTCGCGCAGGCCGTCACGGACGACCACGGCCAGTTCCTCGAAGGCGAAGTCCGCGGTGCGGTGGCCGCGGTCGCCGAGCCAGGCCGCCGGGCCGTCGAAGGCGGCGAACGCCTCGCGTACCGCCGTGTCGGTCCTGCGGAGCTTCAGCAGGTCGTGGCGCCACAGGCGGCGGATGTCGTTGGTGATGCGGACGTCGAGGCTGAACTTCAGGAACAGGTCGCGTGCGGGTGCGTACACGGTGCGGATCGCGGCCGTGGGCCATGCCGCGAACGGGGTCGCGCCCAGCCTGATCAGGCGGCCGTCGGCGAACGCGGGGGCGAGGTTGTGAGCCGTCAGCTCCAACTGCCAGGGGTGGGCGGGCAGCAGGCGGTATCCGGGCGGGGCGGTGCCGAGCCGGTCGAGGGCCGAGGTGTCTCCCTCCTCGGCGACCGTGTCCTCGCGCAGTCCGAGCAGCGTCAGCGGGAAGCGGGCGTACGCCTCCGGCGCGTACGGCAGCCAGTTCGCCGCGGGGCCGCCGCCGCGCGCCTTGGGGGCGGGGTGGTGGGTGTGGCCGGTGAGCAGGGATTGTTCGGAGCGGAGGTAGGGGTCGACGGGCGGGGCCGTCCGGGCCCGCGCCGCGAGCAGCGCGGCCACCGTGTCCCTGCTGTCGATCATCTCGGCGGGCAGCTCGTGGTTCGGCAGGCCGGTGTGCCGACACAGCTCCTCCGCGACGAGTTTCACCAGTTCGGTGTGGTTCACGCGGTGCCAGGCGCCGTCCACGCACACCTCGGGTGCGGCGGGGCGCCGGGTGCCGCGGACCCGCAGCAGGCGGTCGACGCCGGGCAGGCGGTAGGTCCGGAGGCCCTCCTCCCCGTCGACATTCACGTCCGTGGCCGGCACGGGTTGTGCCACCTCGCGCAGCAGACAGTTCAGCAGCGGTACGGCCGCGTACGCGTCGGCGCGGGCGGCGAGCCCGGCCACGTGGTGGGCGCGGGTCGCCGCGTCGTCGTCTGCGAGCGGGGGCATGAGGTCCACGCGTTCCACTGTTTCCCAACGGTCTGTCCGGACGGGGACGATCAGTATGTCCGTCGCGGACCGCCTGTTCGTCCCGCAACGCTGTTCGTCGTACCCGAGGAGCCCGCCCGTGCACCCTCCCCCCACCACCGAGGCCGAGATCGCCGACGAGCTGGCCGCCGTACGGCCGGCCCTGGCGCCCCGGTACGCGGACGCGCTGCCAGGGGCCCGCGCGGCCGTGCTGACCCGGCTGTGGCGTGGCCTCGCGCACGATCCACTGCCGTGGATCACCGGCCGGGAGCCGCGCCGGGACGGGCTCACCCTGCGGCTGGCGGACGGGCGGCGGCTGCACGGCCCGCGACCGGATCCGTATGCGACCGCCGCGTACGTCACCGTCGTCCACCTGGACGAGGTGGCGTACGACGATCCGGCACGGTTGATGACGCGGCTCGCCGTGCCGCGCTCGGCGCCCTTCGCCGTCGAACTCGCCTACAGTGTCGCCTCGTTGGCGTTGTCCCGGGCGGACCGGCCGGAGGATGGCCCGGACGATCGGCCCCGGTGGGACTGGGAGTGGGAACAACGGGTGGTCGACGGGCATCCGTTCCATCCCAACTGCCGTTCCCGGCCCGGTTTCTCGGTCGCCGAGCAGTTGGCGTACGGGCCCGAGCACCGGCCGGTCGTGGAGTTGGGGCTGGTGCCGCTACCGGCCGACGACTGTCTGGTGACGGGGGTCTGGCCAAAGTGGCTGCGGGACGGGGGGCGGGTGGTGATCCCCGTGCACCCGTGGCAGGCGGCGCATGTGCTCAAACGGGAAGCCCCCGCCCGGTGGATCGTCGCGCATCCGCTGATGGCGCTGCGCACCCTCGCCCTGCCCGGAGGCCCGCATGTCAAAACGGCGTTGAGTACGCGGCTGACGTCCTCGGTGCGGGACATCTCGCTCGGTTCGGTCGCCGCGTCCGCGGTGCTGTCCGACTTCGGGGAGTCGGTGGCCGCGCGGACCGGCGGGCTGCTGCACATCACCCGCACCCTGGGTGCCGCGGCGGCCGGCTCCCCCGATCTGGCGGCCGTGGTGCGCGAGTCGCCGCAGGAGTATGTGTCGGCCGGGGAGCGGGTGGTCCCGGTGGCGGCGCTGGCGACCACCGGGGTGTCCCGCTCCCCCGCCCGGGTGGCCCGGTTCGCGCGGCTCGCCCTCACGGTCGGGCTGCGACTGCTCGATCTGGGCGTGGCTCTGGAGGCACACGGTCAGAACCTCCTGGTGGTGCTGTCACCGGACGGGGAGCCGGTGCGGCTGGTCTACCGCGATCTGGCCGATCTGCGGGTCAGCCCCGAGCGGCTGGCGCGACACGGCGTCCCGGTGCCCGAGCTGCCCGCCCGTATGGTCACGGACGACGAACGCGTCCTGCGGCGCAAGCTGTTCGGGTCGCTGGTCGCGGGTGCGCTGGCCGGTACGACGGGTTCGGGCCCGGCGCTTCGGGCCACGCTGGAGACGGCCGTACGGGATCTGCCGCGCACCCCGGACCTTGCCGCCCTGCTCGGCGAACCGCTGCCCGCGAAGGCCCTGACGCTGATGCGGCTGTCCCCCCGAGCGACCGGGGACGAATGGGCGGAACTGCCCAATCCCCTGCGGGTCCAGGGTCCTTGCGGACCCCACTTCGGAGTGGGCCACCCCTGATCAATAGGATCCCTCGATGATCAGAAGAAAATGGCCGGCAGCGGGCGTCGGTGTCCTGCTCGCCGCCCTGACGGCCGGGCTCACCTTCCCGACCGCGGCGGCCGCCGGCGAACCCACGGGCCAGGACGCGCCCCAGGTCGATCTCGTCCTCGATGTGAGCGGTTCGATGCGGACCAAGGACATCGACGGCCAGTCCCGGATGGCGGCGGCGAAGCAGGCGTTCAACGAGGTGCTGGACGCGACGCCGGAGGAGGTCGAGCTGGGGATCCGGACCCTCGGCGCCGACTACCCCGGCGACGACCGCAAGGAGGGCTGCAAGGACACCGCACAGCTCTACCCGGTCGGCCCGCTGGACCGTACGGAGGCCAAGACGGCGGTGGCCACGCTCACCCCGACCGGCTGGACCCCCATCGGCCCCGCCCTGTTGCAGGCGGCCGACGACTTCAAGGACGGCAACGGCTCCAAGCGCATCGTGCTGATCAGCGACGGTGAGGACACCTGCGCCCCGCTCGACCCGTGCGAGGTGGCCCGGGAGATCGCGGCCAAGGGCATCGGCCTGACCATCGACACCCTGGGCCTGGTGCCGAACGCCAAGCTGAGCAGGCAGCTCAGCTGCATCGCCGAGGCGACCGGCGGCACCTACACCTCGGTCGAGCACCAGGACGAACTCACCGACCGCGTCAATGAGTTGGTGGACCGAGCGGCCGAACCGGTGGTGACGCCGGTCGCGACCGAGGGTGCCGCGTCCTGCGCCAAGGCGCCGACGCTGAAGTCCGGTCTCTACACGGACCGCGAGGAGTTCGGGCAGCAGCGCTGGTACCGCGTGGACGTACCGGCCGGTCAGGAGCTGCGCGCGTCGGTGAGCGTCGCGGCCGACCGGGCGGTGAACCCGGACTACGGCGTGCTGCTGCGGGCCGTCACGGTGCACGACCGGGAGATCGTCCGCGGCGAGGCAACGGGCAACGGCCGTACGGACGTCCTGTCCACCGGCCTGCGCTACCCGAAGCCCGAATCGGACGACGATGACGGTGACGACGGCGACAAGCCGGCCACCGAGACGGTGTGCCTGGCGGTGACCAACTCGTTCTCGCCGGGCTCCGGTGTGAAGACCACGCCCGGTCTGCCGCTGGAACTGACCATCGACGTCGTCGAGGGTCCGAACGAGTCGAGTGACGTGGCCTCCTTCGGCCTGGGCCGGGGCTGGTGGCTGCTCGGCGCGCTGGTCCTCACCGGTTTCCTCGCCGGTCTCGTCTGGGGCTGGCTGTCCCGCTGGCGGCTCGCGGTCTGGAGGACCCACTGATGCGTATCACCCGCTTGTCGGCCGCCGCCCTGCTCACGTTCGGGCTGGCCGCGGCTGCCGTGGCCCCCGCGGCGGCCGACTCCAGCCCTTCCCCCGGCGCGTCCGAGGACGCCGCCGGGCCGACCCGCGCGGGCACCTCGTTCCGTACCGCGACGGAGTTCGAGCAGGGGCAGACCGCCACGGCACGTGCCTCCGTCGGCGACTACCTGTACTGGTCGTTCCCGGCGGACGCGGGGCAACGCCCCACCGTGCGGGCGAAGGTGAAGCTGCCCGAGACGCACGCCGCCGAGACCTGGCGGGTCGACGTGTACGACGGTCTGCGCCGCCGCCAGGCCTGCCAGTACGGCGCCCAGACCCGCACGGCACCGGCGGACGCGGCCTCCGTGGAGCTCGCCTGCGTGCTGCGCACGGTCCGTGCCTGGTCGGAGCCGTGGGCCGACGACCCGCTGCCGGGCACGTATTACATCCGGCTCACCGCGGTGAACCTCTCGGCGTCCGACCTGGGCCAGTCGGTGGACGTCGAAGTCCGGGCCGACTCCAAGGACATGGGCGGCGCCGCGGCGGTGGACGGCTCACTCGCCGAACCGCTGGTGCCGGGCATCGCGCTGCGGACGGAAGCGGACGGCGAAGGCGACGAGGACGGCGAGGAGAAGTCGTCCTCGGCCGTACTCGCCGCTCTCGAGCCCGAGGACGGCTGGACCTCCGGCTGGTGGTCCGACCGCTGGGTGTGGACCGCGGTGGGCGGTGCGCTGGCCTCGCTGGCGGGTGTCGCCGGCTACCGGTTGACCCGTGGGTCGGGACGGCCGTCCCGGGTACCGCCGGGCGCGTGACGGTCGGCAGGTGACCATCGGCGGCGTGTGACGTCCGCTCAGGAGGCCCGCCTTGTGCGGGCCTCCTTTCGTTGCCGCCGCCCCTCCCCGTCATGCCTCCCGGAGCGCCTTGGCGAACGGGCCGTCGCCGCCCACCTCGATCCGCCCGTCCCGCACCGCGTCGGCCACGGCCGCCTCGCCGCGGCTGATCGCCGTACAGGTGTCGGCGTCGAGGGCCAGTGTGGCGTCGGGCTCACCGGGAGCGGGCCCGTCGCCGTAGACGGCCCCGCCCCCGGCTCCGACGTGCAGGTGGAACCGCCCCTCCTCCAGACGGACTTCGACCAGTCCCTCGCCCACTCCCCCGCCCGGCCACTCGCCCTCCAGGACCCGCAGCAGCGGCAGCGCGAACCAGTGCGCCCGTACCGCGTCGGTGGGCCGACGCTCCCCCAGCGCGCCCTGCCCCCACGCGCCGAGAGCCTGTAGCACAGGCAGCAACTCGCTCCCCCGGGCGGTGAGTTCGTACACGAAGGCCGCGCCGGGCGGGGGCAGCCGCCGACGGCTGGTCAGCCCGTCACGCTCCATGCCCTTCAGTCGCGAGGCCAGTACGTCCGTGCTGACGCCGGGGAGGTCCGCGTGCAGGTCGGTGTAGCGCCTCGGACCGGCGAGCAGCTCCCGGACGATCAGCAGGGTCCAGCGGTCGCCGACGACGTCGAGCGCACGGGCGGCGGAACAGTACTGGTCGTAGCTTCGGCGAGGTGACATGCGACGCAGTGTAGACAAGTTGTTGGACTTTCCAAGCAGTCACTTGGTAAAACCAAGCAAGCAACACCGGATACCGAGGGGAAGCGGCGCATGGAGTTCCGGCAGTCGAGCAAACTCAGCGAGGTCTGTTACGAGATCCGCGGCCCGGTCATCGAGCACGCGAACGCGCTGGAGGAGGCGGGGCACAGTGTGCTGCGCCTGAACACCGGCAACCCGGCCCTGTTCGGCTTCGAGGCGCCGGAGGAGATCGTCCAGGACATGATCAGGATGCTGCCGCAGGCGCACGGCTACACCGACTCGCGCGGCATCCTCTCCGCCCGCCGCGCGGTGGCCCAGCGCTACCAGACCCTGGGCCTGGAGGTCGACGTCGACGACGTCTTCCTCGGCAACGGCGTCTCCGAGCTGATCTCGATGGCCGTCCAGGCGCTCCTGGAGGACGGCGACGAAGTCCTCGTCCCCGCCCCGGACTTCCCCCTCTGGACGGCGGTGACCACCCTCGCGGGCGGCAAGGCGGTGCACTACCTGTGCGACGAACAGGCCGACTGGTACCCCGACCTGGACGACATGGCGTCGAAGATCACGGACCGTACGAAGGCCGTGGTCATCATCAACCCCAACAACCCCACCGGCGCGGTCTACCCGAAGGAGGTCGTCGAGGGCATCCTCGACCTGGCCCGCCGGCACGGTCTGATGGTCCTCGCCGACGAGATCTACGACCAGATCCTCTACGACGACGCCGTGCACCACTCGGCCGCCGCGCTCGCCCCCGACCTGGTGGTCCTCACCTTCTGCGGGCTGTCGAAGACCTACCGCGTGGCGGGCTTCCGCTCCGGCTGGCTGGTGGTGACCGGCCCCAAGCAGCACGCGAAGGACTACCTGGAGGGCCTGATCATGCTGGCCTCCATGCGCCTGTGCGCCAACGCGCCCGCCCAGTACGCCATCCAGGCCGCGCTCGGCGGCCGCCAGTCCATCCGTGAGCTCACCGCGCCCGGCGGGCGGCTGCACGAGCAGCGGGACGTGGTCTGGGAGAAGCTGAACGAGATCCCCGGCGTGAGCTGCGTGAAGCCGAAGGGCGCCCTGTACGCGTTCCCCCGCCTGGACCCCGAGGTGCACAAGATCCACGACGACGAGAGGTTCGTCCTCGACCTGCTGCTCCGGGAGAAGATCCAGGTAGTCCAGGGCACCGGCTTCAACTGGCCCTCCCCCGACCACTTCCGCATCCTCACCCTCCCCCACGCGGAGGACCTGGAGGCAGCGATCGGCCGCATCGGCCGGTTCCTGAGCGGATACCGTCAGTAGCGCGGCCGGTCGGCCGTGTTCAGGCCGCGCACGGCTTCCCGTACGGTCCGGCCGGGTCGCCGCCGGTGAGACTGACTCCTCCCATCTGACGAGGACGCCCCGCCTCCTGCTGGAGACGGGGCGTCGTGCTTCGCGGCGGGGCGTCAGGACCGGCGGCTCGGGACGGCGAGGAGGGCCGCGGCGCTCAGGGCGGCGGCTGCGGCGAAGACGTAGAAGACCGTGGTCGGGCCGAGAGAGGCCGTCAGGATCCAGCCGCCGAGCAGCGGCGCCACGATCGCGCCGCCGCGCCCGAAGCCCGAGACGTAGCCGAGTGCCGTGGCCCGGATCGAGGCCGGGTAGCTGGACGCCACCCAGTCGTTGAGCACGGTCAGGGCCGAATGGGCACCGACACCGGCGAGCGCGGTCAGACAGAGGACGACGACGGTGTTGCCGCCCCACGTCAGGCCGACGACGGCGACCGCGGAGAGCACCGCACTGCCGATGGTGACGAAGCGCGGGCCGACCCGGTCGGCGACGGCGGCGATGCCGAACGAACCGATCACGGCACCCAGATTGAGCACGAGCGTGAACTGCAGCGCCGAGCCGAGCGGGTAGTCCATCTCGCGCATCAGCTGGGTCAGCCAGGTGTTCAGGCCGTACCAGGACAGGAGCACCGCGAAGTTGGCGACGACGAACAGCACGGTGGTGCGTGCGCGGCCGTCCGAGAGCACGGAGCGGGCCGGCGAGAGGGTCTTCGCCTCGGCCGTCGGAGCGCCGGACTCAAGGCCGCCGACGGACGCCGTCGAAGGGGTGGCTCCGGGGTCAGGGGCGTCGGTCGCTCCGGGCCGCGAGTCCGGCAGCAGGGCGTACACGCCGGTGAACACCAGCGTCGACAGTGCCGCGCCGACACCGAACAGGCCGCGCCAACCGAGGGTCTCGCCCCACGCGGCGGCGGTGAGCGCGGCGAGCACGCCGCCGACCGGAACGCCCGCGAGGACGACGGTCGCCACCAGCGCGGAGCGGCCGCGCGGCGCGTACTCCTTCGCGAGGGCCACGCAGGACGGCATCACACCGCCCATGCCGATGCCGGCGAGCAGCCGGAAGAGACCGAACTGCCATGGCGCGGCGGCGACGGCACAGCCGACGGTGAACAGGGTGAAGATCACTCCCGACGCCAGCACGAGCCGACGCCTGCCGAAACGGTCGGCGAGGGGCCCGCAGACGATGGCGCCGATGAGCATGCCCAGATAGACGAGGCTGCCGAGAGTTCCGGCGAGGGACTTGTCGAGGCCCAGATTCGAGTCGGCGAGCATCGACGGCATCGCCACGCCGTAGACGATGAGGTCGAACCCCTCGACCGTGATCGCCGCCGTACACAGGGCGACGACCGCAAGGGTCAGGGCGCGGGTGCGCCGGTCCGTCGGGTCCGGAGCCGGGGGCCGGGCGGAGGCGGGAGCTTGAACATCGGTGGTCATGCGGCCACGTCCTGTCGCGGAGAGGTGGGGGAAGGGAGCCGGGCGGGCCGCGATGCGGAGCACCGACACGGTGGGCGGCTCCGCAGACCCCGGCGTCCTTCCGGCGACAAGCGAATGACCCATCGGTGACCAGCATGGAAGCAGCTCTGTTACGCAGAGGGCAATAAAAATGTCCAGTAGTTCCGCTCTGCGGTACAGGGGGGAGCATCTCTTTGCATCACGGGCCTGTCGCCGTATCCTGCTTCCCCGCTTCGGCCGTGTGCGGCCACCGGACACCGGACACCGGCCGCCTGCTCAGAGTGCCGCCTCCATGCGGCGCACCGCCTCCCCGAGCACAGCGGCCGCGTCACCGAGGCGGGCGCGGGTGAAGCGCAGCGAAGGAGCCGAGACGATCATCGCCGCCACGGCGCGGCCCCCCGGCTCCCGCACGGCGGCGCCCACCGCGGAGATGCCGCGCTCGGTGCCCCCGATGTTGACGGCGTAGCCCCGCCTGCGGACGGTCGCGAGCGTGCGGTGCAGTGTCTCGGGGTCGGTGTCCGCCTGCGCCGCGTGCCGGGTGCCGTAGATGTCGGCGAGCTCGGAGACGCCCAGGTCGGCGAGGAGCGCCTTGCCGCCGGCGGAGAGGTGCGCGGGCAGATTCACACCGACGCGGCTGCCGACGCGCAGTGCGTGCGTTCCCTCGATGCTGTGCAGGATGCGCGCCTCGGCCCCGGCCCGGACCGACAGGTGCACCGTCTCGCCGAGCTGTCCGTTGAGCCACAGCATGTGTGGCCGGGCGGTTTCCACGAGGTCGTACTCGGAGCGCTGGGAGACCCCCAAGCGGTAGAGCGTGGGGCCTGGCCGATACACCTTGTCGGCGCCCTGCACCGCGAAGCCGCGCCCGCGCAGGGTGGAGAGCAGACGATGGGCCGTGGACCGGGCCACACCCAGCTCGTCGGCGGCCTCGCTCAGCCGCACGCGCCCCTGCTTGCGGAGCAGGAGCAGCAGGGAGAGGGCGTTCTCCACGGATTCCAGGCCCTGCGCGGGCTTGCCGCCCGCGCTCCGCGGTTCCGCTCCGGGCTGCGACGTACGATCTGAGTTCTCCACAGCGGAATTCTACGACCAGCTCATGGAGCGGCACGCATCGCGCCGAGGCTCCGGACGCCGGGAGTGTCAGTGCCCGGTCGTACTCTTCGAGAGATTGAAAAGAGATGGGCGGCCGGTCGGGGTCGGGGGGCTGTGGTGACGAGAGCGTTGAGTGCGGGGCTGCGGCGGGTCATCGCGGGCGCCGATCCCGTGACCGGGCGCCTGCAGGGGACGGAGGCGCAGCTTGCCGCGCTGGTGAAGCGCGGGCTCGCCTTCCGGCATCCGCGGGCGCCGCACCATCGCTTCCTGACGCCCGCGGGGCATCGGACACGGGACGCGGAGGCGGAGGCCGAGCCGGCACCCGAGCCCGCCGCCACCGGGGTGTTCGCGGCACGGGTCGGTGGTGAGCACACGGCTTCCGGGACCGGGCCGGCTCGGCTCCGGGAGGTGCGCGGCGCCTGGCAGGGCATGCTGGAGCTGCGCAGGATGACCAACCCCGACGGCGCCACCGACCGGCCGTGCGGATGGGAGCGCGCACACCTGGTGCAGGCCGCCGCGCTCGCCCTGGAGGCCGCCGGACACGATCCGGCCGTCGGGGACAGCGAGGGCGGCTACCGGGTGCGGGAGACCCCGCAGCCGGAGGCGGTCGCCGTGTACGAGCCGGACGGCACGGCGCTGCGGGCCTGCGCCGGAACGCTCGAGCGGGCCGGATGGCAGGTCGGGGAGTACACGGAGCCGAGGACGCGGGCACGGTATCTGCTGGCCTCCCCGCGCCGGGTGTGAGGGGCGTGCGAGGATCGGTGGCCAGGGCAACGAATCGAGCAGGCCTGAAGGGGACGCATTGAGCGAGCCGTTTTCCGTCCGGGTGACCGTGCGCGGATACGAGACCGATGTGCAGGGCCACCTCAACCAGGCCGTGTACCTCAACTACGCGGAGCACGCGCGCTGGTCGCTGCTCCAGGAGGCCGGGATCACGCAGTCCGGTCTCATCGGGCAGGGCGTGGGGCCGGTCGCCCTGGAGACCACCATCCGTTACAAGCGGGAGCTGCTCGCCGGTGACGAGGTCGACGTGAGCTGCGTCTTCACCTGGGGCACCGGCAAGACGTTCCGCATCGAGCAGATCATCACCAAGGCGGACGGCACGGTCGCCGCCGAGATCACGGCGGTCGGCGGCGTACTGGACCTCAAGGAGCGCAAGCTGGTGCCGAGCCCGCAGGACGTCTTCCGGCAACTGGCCGAGGACCCGGGCATGTTCGGGCTGTAGGACGGTGCCGGATGCACGGGGCGGCATTCCGTTCGCCCCGTGCGCCCGGCCGCCGCGTTCGGGCCGCTTTCGCCCTCACCGCGTTTTCACGGCGTGAAAGTTTCCGCCGTCAGGACGGCGATTCCCCAGGCCTCCCGAAGCTCCAGTGGACCAGACCTCCAGAGGCGGCCGTGAGGGCTTTACACGCGTAGACCCGCATGCATAACTGATGACGCGCGCACGTCAAAGTACGGAACAGCACGGCTCTGCCCAGGTGGCACCGGCCGACGTCACCTCCTGCTCTCATCCCCACATGCGTACCGGAGGCAGTCATGTTCTCGTTCCCCAACCGCCCGACCGGCCCCCGCAGACGGACGACCGCGGCGCTCGGCGTCCTCGTCGCGGCTCTCGCACTGACGGCGACCACCGCGTCCGGTGCCGCCGCCGCGCCCCAGCCCGACAAGGACCGCGCCAAGGTCAAGCCGGGCCAGGCGTACATGGGCGTGGGCGCCCGGGTCCACGACGACGTCCCCGCGGAACCGCCGTCGATGGGCACCATGGCCCCGACCGACGGCGTCCAGGGCATCGACGTCTCGCACTGGCAGGGCGCCATCAACTGGACCTCGGTGCGCAACTCCGGCATCCAGTTCGCCTGGATCAAGGCGACCGAGGGCACCAGCTACAAGGACGCGCAGTTCAACACCAACTACCCGGCCGCACACGGTGCCGGCGTGATCCGCGGCGCGTACCACTTCGCGCTCCCGAACGCCTCCAACGGCGCGACCCAGGCGAACTACTTCGCCTCCAGCGGCGGCGGCTGGTCGCGCGACAACCTGACCCTCCCGGGCGTCCTGGACATCGAGCACAACCCCTACGGGGCCACGTGCTACGGCCTGTCCACCACGCAGATGCGCACCTGGATCAACGACTTCTACAACACGTACAAGTCGCGCACCGGCCGGGACACGGTGATCTACACGACGTCCGGCTGGTGGAACACCTGCACCGGCAACTGGACCGGCATGTCCGGCAAGAGCCCGCTGTGGGTGGCGCACTGGACCTCGGCGTCGTCCCCGACCATCCCGAGCGGTTTCCCGACCTGGACGGTGTGGCAGTACACCAGCACCGGCTCGGTCAGTGGCGTCTCCGGAAACGTGGACCGCAACCAGTTCAACGGTTCACGCGACCGGCTCCTGGCCCTCGCCAACAACACGTAACCGGCACCCGATTCGGCACCGGCGGGGGACCCCTCCTCGCCGTCCCCCCAGCACACGATCACGCGGTGGAGCCGACGGCCGATCCCGTCGGCTCCTCCGTTTCCCCCCACCGCCTCCCCCAAGGAGCGATCGTGAACGCCGAGAACGCGCTCCGGCGCCGTCTCCTGCTCGCCGGCGCGGCCGGCCTGGCCGCCGCCACCGCCCTGCCGGGCACCGCCCACGCACAGAGCGCCGCCCGGGCGCGGGGCGCCGGTGGCGCGAAGGCCGCCGACGCCGTCGAGCCGGACATCGACAGCACCCGGGCCTGGGGCGCCCGTTCACCGCGCGGAAGCATCAGCCGGCTGTCGTACCGGCCGAGCCGGATCATCGTCCACCACACGGTGAGCGCCAACACCTCCGACTTCTCCCGCGCCCAGGCCCACTCCCACGCCCACTGGGTCCAGGACCTGCACATGGACAAGAACGGATGGGTCGACACCGGCTACCACTTCCTGGTCAGCCGGGGCGGCTGGATCACCGAGGGGCGGCACGGCAGCCTCCAGGCCCTCACCGGCGGGAGCGGTTTCGTCCTCGGCGCCCACACCTCCGGGCAGAACGACCAGGCCGTCGGGATCGCCAACGAGGGCGCCTACCACACGGGCGCCACACCTCCGCAGGCGCAGTGGGAGGTCCTGGTCGCCCTGTGCGCGTACACCTGCGCGCGCTACGGCATCCCCGCCACGCGGCTCCACGGTCACAAGGACTACGGCGACACCCTCTGCCCCGGGGTGTTCCACGACATGCTGCCCCGGCTGCGCGACGAGGTCGGGGCGGCTCTGGCGTAGCCGCCCGGCCCGTGCTCAGGCTTGAGCGGCGATCCGGGCCAGCCGCCGGGCCTGTGCTCGGGTGGAGCGGGCGATCTCGTCCTCGTCGGCCGTGCGGAGCCGGCTGTCCTCCACGACCTGACGGCCGTTGACGAACGACGCGGTGACCGGGGCCGCCGCGCCGAGGACCAGCGCGGCCACAGGGTCGGCGATGGAGGAGTGGGCGAGGGTGTCCATCCGCCACAGCACCAGGTCGGCGAGCTTGCCCGGCTCCAGCGAGCCGATCTCGGCGGCACGGCCCAGCACCCGGGCGCCTCCATAGGTGCCCAGACGCAACGCCTGACGTGCCGTCAGGGCAGCTTCGCGGTGCGGGCCGAGGCGGCCCACGAGCAGGGCGTTGCGCAGTTCGGTGTGCAGTTCGCCGGACTCGTTGGACGCCGTGCCGTCCACGCCGAGGCCGACCGGGACGCCGGCCGCCAGCAGGTCGGGGACGCGCGCGATGCCCGCGGCGAGGCGGGCGTTGGAGGAGGGGCAGTGGGCCACGCCCGTGCTCGTACGGGCGAAGGCGGCGATGTCGGAGTCGTTCATGTGGACGCAGTGCGCCATCCACACGTCCTCGCCGAGCCAGCCGGTGGACTCGAAGTAGTCGGTCGGGCCCATGCCGAACCGTTCGTGGCAGAACTTCTCCTCCTCCACGGTCTCCGAGCCGTGGGTGTGCAGGCGCACACCGAGTCCGCGGGCCGACTCCGCTGACCGCCGCATCAGTTCGGTGGAGACGGAGAACGGTGAGCAGGGTGCGACGGCGACCTGGGTCATGGCACCGAAGGAGGCGTCGTGGTGCCGGCGGACGGTCTCCTCGGTCGCGGCGAGGGCGTCCTGGAGCGTCTCGACGGCGAAGTCCGGGGGCAGTCCGCCGTCCTTCTCGCCGAGGTCCATGGAACCGCGGGCGAGGGTGAAGCGCACCCCCATGTCACGGGCGGCGCGGATGATGGTGCCGGACAGGTCGCCGGTGCCCCGCGGGAAGACGTAGTGGTGGTCCATGGCGGTGGTGACGCCGCCGCGGACCATCATCGCGAGGGATCCCCGGGCCGCCGCGTCCACCATCGGCTCGTCGATGCGCGCCCAGGTCGGGTAGAGCGCGACGAGCCAGTCGAACAGGTTGTGGTCGGTGGCCAGGCCCCGGGTGAGCCACTGGTAGAAGTGGTGGTGGGTGTTGACCAGGCCGGGGGTCGCCAGATGCCCGGTGGCGTCGATACGGCGTACGACGTTCTCCAGGCCGTCGGGCGCCCTGCCCGCGCCGAGGGACTCGATGCGGTGGCCGGCGAGGACGAGGTGCCCGGAGGCGTACTCGGTGTCCTGCGCGTCGACGGTCGCGATCGCGCAGTTCTCGATGACGACGCGTTCGGTGACGGTGTGCTGGTCCGGTGTCATGATGCGCCCGTTCGTCCCTTCTGCCCTCAGAGGTTGGTGAGGTCCGCCGGTATCAGCGCCTCACAGCCGTTCCGCAGGATCGTGGCCTCTATCAGACCGTAGGGGCGGTCGGCGGCGAGGTAGACGGCGCCGTCCTCGCTGTCGTTCTCGAGGCCGAAGGGTTCCAGGTCCACCTGGAAGTGGTGGCTGTTGGGAAGGGAGAAGCGGACCTCGTCTATCTCCTCGCGGTGGTCGATGATCCGCGCGCCCATCTGGTACATCGTCTGCTGCAGGGACAGGGAGTAGGTCTCGGCGAAGGCCTGGAGCATGTGCTGCCTCGTCCGCTCGTAGGACGTCTCCCAGTCGGGCATCGGCTGCTCCTCGCCGGTCCAGTTGAACCGCCAGCGGGCGGCGACCGAGGTGGCGAGGATACGGTCGTGGGTCTCCTTCAGCGTCGTGTACTTGTCCTTGACGTAGCCCCAGAACTCGGAGTCGGTGGAGTTCAGCACCGTCAGGTCCTTCAGACCCGAGACGATCTCCCACCGCTCGCCGTCGTAGGTGACCTGTGTCAGCCGGGTCTCCTGGCCCTTGCGGACGAAGGAGTGCCCGCCCTCGTGGGCGTCGGAGGTGGCGATCCGTTCCCAGGCGTACTCCTCGACGCGGATGCGGGCCCGGTGGATGGGCTCCTGAGAGGTGACGAAGTGCCGGGCGAGATGGATGCCGAACTGCTCGGCGGACTCGATGCCGTGCTCCTTGGCGAACGCGAACACGGTGTTCTTGGTGGTGTCGGTCGGCAGGACGTTGGCGTTGGAGCCGGAGTAGTGGACCTCCTCCATGTCGCCGGACAGGGCGACGGAGACGTTCAGGTCCTTGATGTGGTGGGTGGCGCCGTTCCGCGTGATCCTGACGACCCGGTTCTCGGCCTTGCCGTACTGGTTCTGGCCCAGGACCACGGGGCGGGCAGGGCGGGAGGTGTCGGTCATCTTGCTAGCTCCCTCGGTATACGGAGTAGCCGAACGGGTTGAGCAGCAGCGGTACGTGGTAGTGCTCGCCCGGTACGACGGCGAACGTGATCGCCACCTCCGGGAAGAACGCCCCGGCGCCGCCGTCCCGGTTCGCGGGGGCGTCCTGCCGCGCCTCGGCCCGCTGGTTGGTGAAGTACGGCTCCACGGCGAAGTCGAGCCGTACGTGAGTGGTTCCCTCCGGCGGCGCCGGGAGGTCCTTGCACCGCCCGTCCGCGTCGGTCGCGGAGCCGCCGAGTGCCTGCCAGGGCGCCTGACGGCCGGAGCGGGCGGAGAGGTGGACGGCGACGCCCCGGGCGGGGCGGCCGACGCTGGTGTCCAGGATGTGCGTGGACACGGAGGCGGTGGTGTCGGTGCTCATCTCTGCGTCAGTCCTCGTCGACGAGTCGGGCCAGACGGATGCGGTTGATCTTCCCCAGTTCGGTGCGGACGATCTCGCGCTCCCGCTCCGGCGTGTTGCCCAGGCGCACGGTCAGCGCGTCACGCATCTGCTCGCCGGTCCGGCCGGTGGCGCAGATGAGGAACACCTGGCCGAACCTCTCCTGGTAGGCGAGGTTCAGTTCGAGCATCTCCGCCTTGAGCCGGTCCGTCGCGGCGGTCATGCCGCTCTGCTCCCGCTGCGAGGCCGGGTCGCCGGGCCGGGGCCTGCCGATCGGCGGGTGCCCGGCCATCGCCTCCTGGAGGTCCGCCGCGCTCAGCCCGCTCATGGCGGCGTCGGAGGCGGCGTACAGGTCCTCGGCGGTGGCGTAGGGCCGGTCGGCGAGCAGTCGGCGGGCCCACGCCGTGGAGGCGCACGCCTCGTGGAGGGCGGCGAGGGCCGCCGGCTCCTCCAGCGCGTTGAAGCGGGCCAGGCCCGGCGGCGTGGCAGTGGACGTCACGGTGGCCTCCCCGGCCGCGCGCGGCCTCGGTGCTGATCGGGCGTGCCGACAGCTAACGCCGCACGGACCGTCACGTCAACAGTTTGTTGAAAACTGGCGGACGGCCACCACGCCGCGCAGCGCCGTGAGCGGTTTGTACGCCCTGGTCAGGGCTCAGGAGCCCTTCTCGCGGTTGAGGTAGTTGTAGACGGTGAACCGGCTGACGCCGAGCGCGCTCGCCACGGTCTCCACCCCGTGCCGTACGGCGAAGGCGCCGCGCGCCTCCAGGCCCCGTACGATCTCCTGCTTGGCCCTGCGGTCCAGATCGGCGAGGGGTCCGCCCTGCCGGCGCTCGAGGGCGGCGAGCATGTGGTCGAGGGAGTCGGCGAGCTGGGGCAGGCGCACGGCGACGGCGTCGGCCCCCTCCCAGACGAGTACGACGTCGTCGGGACCGGCCTCGTCGGGCGGGAGCAGCTGCCCGCCCATGGCGTCGACGAGTGGCTTGACGGCCGCGATGAACGGCTCGTCCGCCGCGCCGCTCATTCCTCGCCCTCCGTGATCACGTTGACCTGGAGCGAGATCCGGGTGGCACCCGCTTCCAGGGACCGGCGCAGCAGGGCGTCGACGGTGGTGAGCACCGTGTCCGCGCCGCCCTCCGCGGTGTTCCCGAACGGCCCGACGTCCACCGAGTCCAGCTCGGCCGCCTCCACGACCTCCCGGGCCGCCACCGCGTGCGCGGGCGCCTCGTCCAGGTCGAAGGGCTCGGTCGTGAACTCCACTCTCAATCGCACTGCGCCCCCATGGCGTCGGCTCCGACCTGCTCGTTCTCTCAGTCCTCCGGCCGAGAGGGCGCATTCGGGGCATTTTCTCCCGTCAGGGCGCCGAATGCCCGTCCCGCCGCCGCCCCGGTCCGTTGCTCCGGATCGGGGAAGAGGTGGCTGTGGGCGTTCAGGGTCATCGCGGCGTCGGTGTGCCCCAGTCGCTCCGGCACGACCTTAACGGACTCCCCCGCGGCGATCAGCAGGACGACGGAGACGAAGTGGTCGCAGCCGTACCGGCTGCCGTGGCTCGCGAGGTGGACGCGAGGTCATCGCCTCGGGGGTCCTGCCGTTCACTCCTCCGGCGTGCGGGCAGGGCCGGGACGGCACAACTGTGCCCAGAGGCGGGCCTCTTCGCGTGTGGTGCGCCGGCGGTGGACGACGGCACGGACCCAGAGGCCGGTCGTGGCGGTCGAACCCGTCAGGGCCGCGGCACAGGGCAGCCACCAGCCCCCGGTCACGAGCAGGAGTACGGCGACGACGGCCGGCGTGCTCCAGCCGCTGAGGCAGGCCACCGCCTCGGCACGACGGGACGCGGGCCGGTCGGCCCCCGCGCGCAGATCCACGAGGGCCGGCACGTACCAGACGGAGCCGGCCGTGGTCACCGCCGCGGCGCCGAGGGCCAGGACTGGATGGGACACGGCTCAGCCCACCGTCTCCATGGCGGCGATCTCCGGGTGGTGCACGTCGAAGGCGGGGGATTCGGACCGGATGCGGGGCAGGGAGGTGAAGTTGTGCCGCGGGGGCGGGCAGGACGTGGCCCATTCCAGGGAGCGGCCGTAGCCCCAGGGGTCGTCGACCTCGACCTTCTCGCCGTACTTGGCCGTCCGCCACACGTTGTGGAAGAAGGGCAGGATCGACATGCCCAGCAGGAACGACCCGATCGACGACAGGGTGTTGAGGGCGGTGAAGCCGTCGGCCGCCAGGTAGTCGACGTAGCGGCGGGGCATGCCCTCGGCGCCCAGCCAGTGCTGGACCAGGAAGGTGAGGTGGAAACCCGCCGTGAGCGTCCAGAAGGTGATCTTCCCCAGGCGCTCGTCGAGCATCTTGCCGGTGAACTTCGGCCACCAGAAGTGGAATCCGGCGAACATCGCGTACACGACCGTACCGAAGACCGTGTAATGGAAGTGCGCCACGACGAAGTACGAGTCCGTGAGGTGGAAGTCCAGCGGCGGCGAGGCCAGGATGACGCCGGTCAGCCCGCCGAAGAGGAACGTGACGAGGAAGCCGGCGGTCCAGAGCATGGGCGTCTCGAACGACAGGCTGCCCTTCCACATCGTGCCGATCCAGTTGAAGAACTTCACTCCGGTCGGGATGGCGATCAGGAAGGTCATGAAGGAGAAGAACGGCAGCAGCACTCCGCCCGTGGTGTACATGTGGTGCGCCCAGACGGTCAACGACAGACCCGCGATGGCGATCGTCGCGCCGATCAGCCCCATGTAGCCGAACATCGGCTTGCGGGAGAAGACCGGGATCACCTCGGAGACGATGCCGAAGAACGGCAGGGCCAGGATGTAGACCTCGGGGTGGCCGAAGAACCAGAACAGGTGCTGCCACAGCAGCGCCCCGCCGTTCGCCGCGTCGAAGACGTGGCCGCCGAACCTGCGGTCGTACTCCAGGGCGAACAGCGCCGCCGCCAGGACCGGGAACACCATGAGGACCAGCACGCTGGTGAGGAGCACGTTCCAGGTGAAGATCGGCAGGCGGAACATGGTCATGCCCGGCGCGCGCATGCAGATGATCGTGGTGATGAAGTTGACCGCGCCCAGGATCGAGCCGAAGCCGGACAACGCCACGCCCATGATCCACAGGTCGGCTCCCACGCCCGGCGAGTAGACGGCGTCGGACAGCGGGGCGTACAGGAACCAGCCGAAGCCGGCGGCGCCGTCAGGAGTGAGGAAGCCGCTCGCCGCGATCGACGAACCGAGGAAGAACAGCCAGTAGGCGAGCATGTTCAGCCGGGGGAAGGCGACGTCCGGTGTGCCGATCTGCAGCGGCATGATCCAGTTCGCGAACCCGGTGAACAACGGCATCGCGAACATCAGCAGCATGATCGAACCGTGCATCGTGAACGCCTGGTTGAACTGCTCGTTCGACATGATCTGCAGTCCGGGCCGGGCCAGCTCCGCCCGCATCAGCAGTGCCATCACACCGCCGACGACGAAGAACACGAACGCGGAGACCAGATAGAGCGTCCCGATCTTCTTGTGGTCGGTGGTCGTCAGCCACTCCACCCACGACGGGCGCGCGGTCCCGGGCGCGATCCCCCGGGGATGCCCGGGCGCCCCCGTGCCGAAAGCCACGTCGTGCCCCTCCGCGGCCTCCACCTCTCGCACCTCTCGTATCTGCCCCTCGTCCACCGTCGGCGCCCTGCCCTTCCGCTCATGTCCGTACACGTCGTCGACGGGTCGGGAGAGGCCGGGTCGACCGGAGCGGACACGACGCCTCCCGGCCGCTGCCACATGATCCTTTCCGGGGCACCGGGGTCGGACAGGGCCGAACAGTCCATACCGGGTCCCGAGGGGAGGGCCCAACGGCCCCGATGTGTCCAGCGGCCGGGGGCGGCGTCGGACTGCCGTCCCCGCGCCCGGTCCCGCTGCAGGGGGCCTTGCCGATCCCTCGCCGTCCCGGCCAGGCGTCCGCTTCACATGACGTTCATCGCTCCCCTCCCCGAGCCGGTGTGCCTGACGCCTGCGCGTGACCTCGCGCGCCGCCCTCTTGACAGCCTCGAGACCCGCAGGCAATCTTCCATTAAGCAGAAATAAGATTTCGCAATGCGGAATTCAAGTCAAAGGAAAGGGAGCGCGGTCCGATGCCAGGTGCCGAGTGGAGTACGGCCGCAGAGCAGCGCTTCGACGTCAACCTGTCGATCCTCTTCACCGAACTCCCGCTCCTGGAGCGCCCCGCGGCCGCCGCCGCGGCCGGTTTCACCGCGGTCGAGCTGTGGTGGCCCTGGGCCGACTCGCCCACCCCCGAGCGGTCCGAACTGGACGGTCTGCGCAAGGCGATCGAGGACGCGGGCGTCCGGCTCACGGGCCTGAACCTCTACGCCGGGCAGCTCCCCGGCCCGGACCGCGGCGCCCTGTCCGTCCCGGGCGAGGAGTCGGAGCGGTTCCGCGCCAACGTCGAGGTCGCCGCGGGCTTCGCCGAGTCCCTCGGCTGCACGGCCCTCAACGCGCTGTACGGCAACCGCGTCGACGGCGTGGATCCCGCCGAGCAGGACGCGCTCGCCCTGGAGAACCTCACCCTCGCCGCCCGCGCGGCCCACCGGATCGGCGCGATCCTGTTGGTCGAGGCACTGAACCGGCCCGAGTCGCCGCGGTACCCGCTGGTGTCGGCGCCGGCGGCGGTGCAGGTCGTCGACGAGGTGAACGCGGCCACGGGGCTGGGCAACGCCCGGTTCCTGATGGACCTGTACCACCTGTCCAGGAACAGCGAGGACCTGCCGGCGGTGATCGAGCGGTACGCCGCGCGGACCGGCCATGTGCAGATCGCCGACAACCCCGGCCGCGGCGCCCCCGGCACCGGCTCGCTCCCGCTGGCGGACCTCCTCGGACGGCTGCGGAAGGCGGGTTACGCGGGCTGGGTCGGCCTGGAGTACAAACCCGGCGACCGGCCGAGCGCCGAGGCCTTCGACTGGCTGCCGGCCGAGGCCCGCGCCCCCCGCTGAGCAGTGGACGTCCGCAGACACCGCAGAGCGAAAGAGAGGCACCCCCGCATGAGCACCGGCCTTCCCAAGGTCTCCTGGATCGGCCTCGGCATCATGGGCTCCCCCATGTCCGAGAACCTGATCAAGGCGGGCTACGACGTCACCGGTCACACCCTGGAGCAGGAGAAGCTGGACCGGTTGGCCGCCGCGGGCGGCACCGCCGCCTCCTCCGTCGCCGAGGCGGTCCGCGACGCGGACGTGATCATCACCATGGTGCCCGCCTCTCCCCAGGTGGAGGCGGTCGCCTACGGACCCGACGGCATCCTGGAGCACGCCCGGCCCGGTGCCCTGCTGATCGACATGTCCTCGATCACCCCGCAGACCTCGGTCGACCTGGCCGCCGCCGCGAGGGACAAGGGCATCCGGGTGCTCGACGCCCCGGTGTCCGGCGGCGAGGCGGGCGCCGTCGAGGCGGTGCTGTCCATCATGGTCGGCGGTGAACAGGCCGACTTCGACCGGGCGAAGCCGCTCTTCGACGTACTCGGCAGGACGGTCGTGCGGTGCGGACCGCACGGCTCCGGTCAGACCGTGAAGGCCGCCAACCAGCTGATCGTCGCCGTCAACATCCAGGCGTGCGCCGAGGCCGTGGTCTTCCTGGAGAAGTCCGGCGTGGACCTGGCGGCCGCGCTGGACGTCCTGAACGGCGGTCTCGCGGGCTCCACCGTGCTGACCCGCAAGAAGGACAACTTCCTCGCCCGTGACTTCACGCCCGGCTTCCGCATCGACCTGCACCACAAGGACATGGGCATCGTCACCGACGCCGCCCGCACCGTCGGGGCGGCCCTGCCCGTCGGCGCGGTGGTCGCGCAACTGGTCGCGAGCCTGCGCGCGCAGGGCGACGGCGGCCTGGACCACTCCGCGCTGCTGCGCGCGGTGGAGCGGCTGTCCGGCGCCCGGGGCTGACCGTCCGACCCGCGTACGGCCGCCGACGGGAGCGAGGCCGTACGCGCGGCCCGCGGGGTCTTTCCCGCGGGCGGGCGAGGGCGCCGCGGCGGCGTGCACGCCAGTGCGGTGGTGAAGGCCGCCGGAGTTCCTCCTTCGACCTGAGCGGAGGGGCGCCCGGTGCCGTCGCACCCGCCGCGGTCCCGAGCCCGGCCCACCGACCCCGTCCGGCGGCGCGAACACACCGTCGCGCCCGGCCTCGCGCCGCCGGACGGCCCCGCCTCCCGGCGTCCGGGGTGCGGATCCGCCCGGCGGGCAGGAGCCTGGGAGCATGGCACCTCCCACCGAGCAACCGCACATCGTGGTCCATGCGCCGGCCCTGGACGGTTCGCGGCGGGTCACCTCGGGCGACGAGACGCTGGGCGTCGCCTCGCACGTCGACGACGTCGGCGAGATCCTGCGGCTGGCGGACCTCTATGTCACCGACGTCGAGGAGGCCGACCTCATCGAGTGGCAGGGCGGCGGCCCCGACGACTGGCCGGGCCTGTCGGAGCACCACGAGGCCTGAGCGGGGGCGGGGACGTACCGCCGTTCCCGGTCCACCGGTTCCACGGCAGCGGCCGTAGCCCGGCTACGGCACCCTCAAATCAAACTCCGAACCGGGCTTCGGACGCTTCGAGCACCCCTGCCGATGGGCACATACCCCGTACGCGGGGCCCGCCGGCACGGGGCGGCGGGCCCCGCTCAGGGAAAGCCCCGGGTGACGACAGCGACAGCAACGATCTCCGCCGACGCCGTACGACACCCGTCAGCCCTTCAGCGTCCTGATCGACGTCGGGGCGTGCCACGGTTCCGTCGCGATCTCCTCGAACTCGACGACCTGGCTTATGTCGTTGGTGGTCGACATGGAGATGTCGGTGACGCGCTCCAGGATCGCCTCGACGACCACCGGGACCCTGAACTCCGCGGCGAGCTTCTTGGCCTCCTCCAGTGCCGGGCCCAGTCCGTCGGGTTCGGTCACCCGGATCGCCTTGCAGCCGAGGCCCTCGGCGACCCGTACGTGGTCGACGCCGTAGACGCCCAGTTCGGGCGCGTTGATGTTCTCGAACTCCAGGTTGACCTGGAAGTCGATGTCGAACGCCCGCTGCGCCTGACGGATGAGACCCAAGTAGGAGTTGTTGAGCAGGACATGGACGTAGGGGATCTTGTGCTGCGCCCCGACGGCCAGCTCTTCGAGCATGAACTGGAAGTCGTAGTCGCCGGACAGGGCGACGACCTGCGCGCCGGGGTCGGCCTTGGCCACGCCCAGCGCCGCCGGGACGGTCCAGCCGAGGGGGCCGGCCTGGCCGCAGTTGATCCAGTGCCGGGGCCGGTGGACGTGCAGCATCTGGGCGCCGGCGATCTGTGAGAGGCCGATCGTCGAGACGTACCGCGTCTCCGGGCCGAAGGCCCTGTTCATCTCCTCGTAGACACGCTGCGGCTTGATCGGGACGTCGTCGAAGTGCGTACGGCGCTGGAGCGTGGCCCGCTTCTCCTGTGCCGCGGCCGCCCAGGCGGAACGGTCGGGCAGCCCTCCCTCGGCCCCGAGTTCCTTCGCGACCCGGACGAACAGCTCCAGCGCGGCGCGCGCGTCGGAGGCGATGCCGTAGTCGGGGGCGAAGATCCGGCCGATCTGGGTGGGGTCGATGTCGACGTGGACGAAGGTCCGGCCGGCCGTGTAGACGTCGAGCCTGCCGGTGTGGCGGTTGGCCCAGCGGTTGCCGATGCCGAGGACGAAGTCGGACTCCAGGAAGGTCGCGTTGCCGTAGCGGTGCGAGGTCTGCAGGCCGACCATGCCGGCGTTCAGTTCGTGGTCGTCGGGAAGGACACCCCAGCCCATCAGGGTCGGCACGACCGGCGTACCGGTCAACTCGGCGAACTGCACGAGGAGTTCGGCGGCGTCGGCATTGAGGATGCCGCCGCCCGCGACGATCAGGGGGCGCTCGGCGGCGTTCAGCATGCCGAGCGCCTTCTCGATCTGGGCACGGCTCGCGGCGGGCTTGTGGACGGGGAGCGGCTCGTACGTCCCGGGGTCGAACTCGATCTCCGTCCGCTGCACGTCGATCGGCAGGTCGATGAGGACCGGGCCCGGCCGGCCGGAGCGCATGAGGTGGAAGGCCTGCTGGAAGACGCCGGGGACCTGTGCGGCCTCCAGGACGGTCACCGCCATCTTGGTGACCGGCCTCGCGATGGCGGCGATGTCGACGGCCTGGAAGTCCTCCTTGTGGAGCACCGCGGTCGGGGCCTGGCCGGTGACGCACAGGATCGGAACGGAGTCGCCGGTCGCGGAGTACAGGCCGGTGATCATGTCGGTGCCGGCCGGACCGGAGGTTCCTACGCAGACCCCGATGTTGCCCGGCCGGGTGCGGGTGTAGCCCTCGGCCATGTGCGAGGCGCCCTCGACATGGCGGGCGAGGGTGTGGGTGATGCCGCCGGAGGCCTTGAGCGCCGCGTAGAAGGGGTTGATCGCCGCGCCGGGGACACCGAACGCGTCGGTGACGCCCTCGCGCTTGAGGATTTCGACTGCCGCGCGGGCAGCGGTCATTCGGGCCATGGAGTACTCCTGCTTCGGCTGTCGGATTCGCACTCCCGTCGCGCCCCGCGGTGCGCTTCTTCCGTATTGCGGAAAGTAACTTCTGCTATCTGGAATGAATGTAGGCAGGGTGAGCGAAGGCCGTCAAGAGAGCGGCACGACGGCGCCGAGGGGCGGCACGAGTGCCCTCCGGGAATGGCAACCGCCGGACAGGGCGGGCGCGCGGGAGGACGATGGGTAAGCCGGTCTGAGGCCGATTCGTCCAGGAACGGAGGTGGTGGGGCCATGCCCGAGAGCGTGTCCGTGTCCGTGCGCTGTCCGGCCTGCCGCTGGACGGGAACGCGGTGCCCACACCGGTCGCCCACCGCGTCTGGCAGGACGACTGGGTCACCGTGCGCTGCGGGGACTGCGGACGGCCCGGCGAGTGGCCGCGGCCGGAACTCGGTTGCCCGTGCGGAACCGTACTGCGGATCCCGCTGGCCGATCCGGGCACCCCGCCCGGCCCCGACGCCACACCCGCGCCCTCACCCGGGCCTCGGGAGACCGGCGCCGCTCCGCGCCCCGCCTTCCGCTCCGTGCCGATCCGCAGCACCCGCGACGCGGTCACCGCCACCGGGCTGTATCTGCGGAGGCTCGGCCACGGGGACATCCGCCGCGCCGACCGGCGCCCTCCGTCCGGCATCGGGCCGGCCGGGGCGTCGTCGTCCTCCTCGACCCGTCCGAGCGCCGGGTGACACCGCGGGACGTGGAGTGCCTGTGGCTGACCGCCATGACGGAGTCCGCCCAGTGCCTGCACTTCTCCCTCGCCGGGTACACCCCGGACGCCCGGGACCGCGCCGACCTGAGAGCCGGCCCAGAACACCGCACCACCTGCGAACCGGACCGAAGAACCGGCGACGCGCCCGCCGCCACCGTCCGATACTCGGCACATGCGCATCCGCCCCGCCGCCCCCGACGAGCTGCCCGCCCTCCAGGACGTCGAACGGGCCGCCGGCGCCCCCTTCCGCGCCCTGGGCATGACGGAGATCGCCGACGACGAACCGCCCGCCCTGGACACCCTCGAGCAGCACCGTCGGGCGGGGTACTGCTGGGTGGCGGCCGACGCACGGGACCGGCCCGCCGCGTACCTGATCGCCGAGCCGGTGGACGCCGCGCTCCACGTCGAGCAGGTCTCCGTCCACCCGCGCGCCGCACGCCGCGGCGTGGGCCGGTCCCTGATCGTCCACGCCGCGCGACGGGCCGGGGCGGAGGGCCTGACAGCCCTGACGCTGACCACGTTCGCCGACGTCCCGTGGAACGCCCCGTACTACACCCGCCTCGGCTTCCGCACGCTGACCGAGGCCGAGCTCACGCCCGGTCTGCGCCGGATCCGCGCCGAGGAGCGCGAGCACGGCCTCGACCGGTGGCCGCGCCTGTGCATGCGCGGAAGCGTCCGAACGCTCAGTCGACCGGGGCGGACGCCCGACGGCCCGCCCGCACCACGATCAGAGTGCTGACCGGATCGGCCGCACCCCGCCCGCCCCACCGCCCGGACGCTGCCCAGGCCGGTGGCGTACCGCTCCCGCGGCTCCACCTCGCGCGCCTTCCCGAAGACCGTCATCGGGAAGGAGTCGACGAGCCGGAGCCGACCCGGGGTCTTACAGCGGGCCGGCCGGTCCGTGCGGAGAGGGACAGCGTCACCACCGCCCTCGTCGACGCGGGCCTGGAGGGCATCCCGCGTCCATACCGAGATCTTCGGCACGGGTCCGTCCCTCACTCCCGGGATCGACGGCGCGGCGACAGCCGCACCCCACCAGCCCGCCGGGCGGGCACCGGTCCCCCGGACGCCTTCGCCCGCAGCGGTCTCGCGGTCACCTGGAGCGAGGCCCGGCAGTCCCTGCTCGAACTCGCCGAAACCTGCGTTGTCCCCGTCGGACGGTCGTGCCGAACCGGCGTCCGCCACACCTGCGAACCCGCTCTCATGTCCGGGGCAGTGCGGTACGCTCCCGACCCGGTCGAGCCCCCCGCCGACGGCAACATCCTCATCTGCTGCTCCAAGCCCACCGAGGGGGCCGTCCTGGACCTGTGAGGAGCAGAGCCTCACCCTGGCACGCGGGCACCACTGCCCGGCGGTCCGTGGCCCAGGGGACTTCCGCCGTCACCGCGTGCCGTCGGTGGCTCGCCCGGGGTCGTTGGGGTGGGGTTCGAGCGGGGTGACGGTGAGAGTCATCCAGGGACGCAGCGGCAGTGTGCCGAGCACCTTCTCCCGGAGTTCCTTCTCGTCCGCGGCCCGCCAGACCCCGATGCTGCGCAACTCGCCGACGGGACGCCACAATCGAGCCAGGTTGCCGGTCGCCGAGAGCTCCCCCGCGCGGACCGCCTCGGCCGCCCTCCGCCGGTCGACCTCGTCCTGGCTGGTTCCCTCAGGGATCGTCGTGGTGATTTCGACGAGGAACTCCCGCATCGGTTCCGCTCCGTTCGGTGAAGGTCCCGGGGACGACGGGAAGGGCGAGTTCGCTGGTGGCCATCTGTCTCCCCCGAGCGGAGCCGCGATCAGGTCGGACGCCGCCTCACCTCATGAGAGCCCTCACACGAGGGTTTTCAGCAGCCGTTCCGCGAGCACTTCGGCGGAGTGGGGATTCTGCCCGGTGATCAGGTTGCGGTCCTCGACCACATACGGCTTCCACATCTCGCCCCGGCTGTACTCGACGCCGACTTTCTCCTTGAGCTCGTCCTCGAGCAGCCACTGTGTCTTGTCGGCCAGTCCGACAGCCTCCTCCTCCTCATTGGTGAAGCCCGTGACCCGGTAGCCCTTGAAGGGCGACTCGCCGTGGATCCTGGTGGCCAGCATCGAGGCAGGGGCGTGGCACACGATGGCGAGCGGTTTGCCCGAGGCGAGTTGTTCGGTCAGTATCCGTCCCGCGTCGGCGTCCACCGACAGGTCCTGCATCGGGCCGTGCCCTCCGGGCAGGTACACCGCGTCGTAGTCCTGCAGCCGCACGTCCGAGAGTTTGATCGGCCGGCGCATGACCTCCGCGGAACGGATGATGGCTTCCAGTTCGAGCGCTCCCTCCTCACCGCCGGCCATGGCGGGGCGCAGGCTCATCATGTCGACGGTCGGCGTCACGCCGTCGGGCGTCGCGACGACGACCTCGTGGCCCGCCTCCGTGATCGCCTTGTACGGCCGCGCGAACTCCTCCGCCCAGTAGCCGGTGGCGTACCTCGTGCCGTCCTTCAGGACCAGGTACGTAGCTCCGGTGACCACGAAAAGTACCTTCGCCATCACGCATCACCTCCTCATTCCCGTTCGGCGAAATTGAGATGATTTGCACTGAAGGCCAGTCTAGGCACAGGAGCCATCAGGCACCTGCGGACAGCGGTTCGCCGCCCAAGGCTCGCAGTGCGACGTGTTGTTGACCGTCTCCGTGAACGAACAAGGGCCGCCGGTCCTCTCGAACAGAGCCAGGCGGCAAGGTCCGGGAGAAGCAGCGCCCGCTGCTCGGCACGGCCGGTGGCGGCCTGCGCGAAGGGAGTGCGTCCAGCGGCGACCTGGACGCCGGCGGACGTAGCCGCTACTCGATCAGGGCGTTGGCCACGATGACCACCAGGCCGATCAGCATGTCGACGGTTCCGGATCGGAGCGAAGTCGCCCAGCCACGGCCCACGCTGCGCGCGGTCCACACTCCCCACCCGGCGAGCGGCAAGGTGTCGAGCACCCGGGCGGTGTTCACCGCCTCGGCCTCCGCCCACCGAGAGGGCACCGCGGTCAGCAGCAGCACGACGGTGGGGACAGCCGCCGCGACGACCGGCCACTCGGCGAGCATCGCGCGCAGCCCGATCCTGACACCGCCACGATCCGCCGACATCCGATGCGCGACAACACGGGCATGGCCATGGGCGGCCGCGGAGGCGAGGGCGGCGAGCAGGACCCGCAGAGCGTCCGACCCGGGGTCGGACGCCTCACCGGGAGAGTCCGGTGCGGCCGCCGGCGCGCCGGCCGGAACGAGCCCGTGGACGCCGCTGAACAGCGTTGTTCCCGGTGGGCGCCGGCCCGGCGCCCGCTGCGGGGTGGTCGACCGGGGACACGGTGGGCACGGTGGGCACGGTGGGCACGGTGGTACAGCGCTACACTCTCCGCTGAAATGGCATGAAACATGGCGACGCGGCACGACCCGGGAGATCAGTGCCGGGTCGCGTACGCGCGGTGCGCCGCCTGCTCCGACTGCGGTAAAGTGGATCTTGTACGCGCCGCCGGCTTCGCCGGTGGCGGGTGACGCGTCGGTGGTCCAAGGAAAGACGCCCCGCTTCCTGCGGGGAAATGCAGGTGCAAGGCCTGCCCGGCGCTCGACGGAGAAGACCTCCGGCCCTGCGGTCCAGGGCCGGAGGTCTTCTCGCATCCGGTCGACGGCACGGTACCGGTCCGGCCGCCGGGATCACCCCCGGATGACGCGATACGTCGTCCAGCGGCGGCGCCACCCTCTCCATGGTCCTGCCCCGGGGAGCCTGACCCCGACCCCTCCCTCACAGCGGAACGACGGATGCGCTCCGCGGCCCGGGGTCGCGGCGGAAGAGGTCACCGGAAGTCCTCCTCGCGGTACTCGGCCTCGGAACCCGCCGCCGTGGCCTCGCGCAGCTCGATGCGGCGGATCTTGCCGGAGACGGTCTTGGGCAGCTCGCCGAACTCCAGCCTGCGGATCCGCTTGTAGGGGGCGAGCACCTTGCGGGAGTGCTCGAAGAGCTCCTTCGCGGTGTCCGGGCCGGGCTGCCTGCCCTCCGCGAGCACGATGTACGCCTTGGGCACGGCCAGGCGCAGCTCGTCCGGAGCGGGCACGACGGCCGCCTCGGCGACCGCCTCGTGCTCCAGCAGGGCGCTCTCCAGCTCGAACGGACTGATCTTGTAGTCACTCGCCTTGAAGACGTCGTCCGCGCGCCCGACATACGTGATGTACCCCTCTTCGTCCCGCGCGCCGATGTCGCCCGTCCGGTAGTAGCCGCCGGCCATGGCCTCCGCGGTGCGGTCGGGGTCGCCGTGGTAACCGGTCATCAGGCCCACCGGACGGTGCGACAGGTCGAGCGCGATCTCGCCCTCGGCGGCGGGCGCGCCGGAGACCGGGTCGAGCAGTGCGACGCGGTAGCCGGGGCTAGGGCGGCCCATGGAGCCCGTCTTGAGGGGCTGGCCCGGGCTGTTGGAGACCTGGACGGCGGTCTCGGTCTGGCCGAAGCCGTCGCGGATCGTCACGTTCCAGGCGCGCCGGATCTGCTCGATGACCTCGGGGTTGAGCGGCTCACCGGCGGCGACGACCTCGCGCGGCGGGGTGCGCAGCCGGGTGAGGTCGGCCTGGATGAGCATGCGCCACACGGTCGGCGGCGCGCAGAAGGTGGTGACGCCGGCGCGGTCCATCTCGGCCATCAGCCGGACGGCGTCGAAACGTGCGTAGTTGTGCAGGAAGACGGTCGCCTCGGCGTTCCACGGGGCGAAGAGGTTGGACCAGGCGTGCTTGGCCCAGCCGGGTGAGGAGATGTTCAGGTGCACGTCGCCGGGTTTCAGCCCGATCCAGTACATGGTGGCCAGGTGCCCGATGGGGTACGTGGTGTGGGTGTGCTCGACGAGCTTGGGCCGGGCGGTGGTGCCCGAGGTGAAGTACAGCATCAGCGGGTCGTCGGCGAGGGTCGGCCCGTCGGGTGCGAAGTGCTCGGCGGCGCCGTGGGCGTCCTCGTACGGCAGCCAGGCGTCGCCCGCTCCCGCGCCGACCGCGACCCGGGTGTAGTCGCCGGGCACCTCGTCGAACTTCGCCGTGTCGGCGGCGCGGGCGATCACGTGCCGGACGCGGCCCCGGTCGACACGGTCGCGCAGGTCGGCGGGGCCGAGCAGCGGGGTGGCGGGGATGACCACGGCGCGCAGTTTCATCGCGGCGAGCGCGGTCTCCCAGAGTTCGGCCTGGTTGCCGAGCATGACCAGCACCCGGTCCTCGGCGCGTACACCCTGCTGGCGCAGCCAGTTCGCGGCCTGGTCGGAACGGCGGGCCAGTTCGGCGAAGGACAGCCTGGTCTGCTCGCCGTCCTCCTCGACGAGGTGCAGCGCGGTGTGGTCGTTACCGTCCGCGATCACGTCGAACCAGTCGAGCGCCCAGTTGAACCGCTCGGGGCGCGGCCAGCGGAACCCCGCGTAGGCGGTGGCGTAGTCGTCGCGGTGTTCCAGCAGGAAGTCCCGGGCCCTGCGGAACTCTTCCGTCGCCGTCGTCATCTGTCCTCCTCGGTGCCGAACCTTGCCGGGTGGCTCTCCCCCGTCGTGTCATCCGTGACGCAGGTCCCACTACCCCCGAACGGGGGGTGGGTACGCGGGAACCGCGACGAAGGGGCGAACAGGTGGCGGCCGGCCCGACGGGAGTACTCGACGCGGTCGGACCCGGTGGCGCGCCGGCCCGCCGGGCGCGGTGGTCGCCGTAGGTGTGCCGTGGTCTCGTACGGCCGCCATTACCGGTGTCCCGGGGCTTTGGATTTCATCCGCGCGGCACGCTGTTATTTCCCTCACCACGCCGTCTCTCCGAAATGAAAGGGCCTGTTGCCTAATATTGGCCAGGACACGACACAGGAGGGGAGCGGTGACCGTGCGAGGGGACTTCAAGGAGCCTGCCAGGTGCCGCCCCGACCTGGTCATCGGCCGGGAGGAACCGTTCGCCGAGGCGCGCGAACAGCTCGCCGGGGGGGGCAGTGTGCTGCTCCACGGGCCCGCCGGAATAGGAAAGTCGACCGTGCTGCGGGCACTTGCGGCGGAAAACGCCGGCGCGGCGCCCACGGTGTTGCGCTGCTCGGCCACCGAGTCCGAATCCCACCTCCCGTTCCTGGCACTGGCCGATCTGTTCGGTCTGGTCCTGGACCGGGTCTTTGGTGCGCTGCCCGCCGCGCAACGCACCGCCCTGGAGTCGGCGCTCACCGGCCGCGGCGAGTCGACCCTCCAACGGGACGGTCTCGCGCTGCGCCTGGCGGTGCTGTCCACCCTGCGGGCGCTCGCCGCCGAGGGGCCCGTCCTGGTCGTCGCCGACGATCTGCAGTGGCTGGACCCGGCCAGCGCGGAGCTTCTCGGATTCGCCGCGCGGCGCCTCGGCGACACCCCCGTGCAGATGCTGTGCGCGGTGCGTACGGAGGGCCTGGAGGAGTACGACCGTCATCTGCGGGCCTGCCCGCCGGACACGCGTGTGGTGCGGCTGGGCCCGTTCTCCCGTGTCCAGGTGTCCACGCTGCTCGACCACCGCGGCTACACGGGCCTGTCCCGTACCACCGTCCGTGACATCCACCGCACCAGCGGCGGCAACCCGCTCTTCGCGCTCGAACTGGGCCGCGCCCTGGCCGAGAGCCCGACCCGCCCCCGCCCCGGTGAGCCGCTGCCGGTGCCGACCTCGCTGCGGGCCCTGGTGCTCAGCCGGCTGGAGATGCTGTCGGACGAGGCGCGCCGCACCCTGCTGGTGGCCAGCGTCGGCGCCCGCCCCACGCCGGCGCTGCTGCACGCGGCCGGCCGGGACCACGCCGAGGAGGAGACGGCCCAGGCCGCCGCGCTGGGGCTGCTGGCGACGGACCCGGAGGAGCCGGCCCTGCGTTTCGCGCATCCGCTGATCTCGGCCGCGCTGTACGCGGAGGCCCCGGCGCACGAGCGGCGGGCCGCGCACGCCGCGCTGTCCACGGCGGCCTCCGACCCCATCGAGCGGGCCCGGCATCTGGCCCTGGCCACGACCGGCACCGATCCGGAGGTGGCGGCCCGGCTCGCCGAGGCCGCCGCGCTGGCCCGGGACCGGGGGGCGCCCTCGGTCGCGGCCTCGCTGGGGCTGCTGGCGGCCCGTCACACCCCGGCGGACCCGTCGACCGACGGCACGCGGACGGACACGGCGCCGGCCGGCGGCGAGCCGGGCCGCAGCGTGCCGAGTCCGGACGAGCGGCGGCTGCAGGCCGCCGAGGACGCCATCACCGCCGGTGAGGTGGATCTCGCCCGGGACATCGCGCGCGAGGTGCTGACCCGGGCCACGGTGCCCGCGGAGCGGGTGCGGGCGTGGATGGTCGTCATCGAGGCGGCCGGGCAGGCGCTCGGCGAGGTCGACGCGGTCTACCCGCAGGTGCTGGCGGACGCCGGCGACGACCCGCGGTTGCTCGCCCTGGTCCACTACCAACTGGCCTGGCGGGAGGTGGTGGTGGACGGCGACTTCGCCAAGGCCCGGCTGGAGACCGCGCACGCCGCGGAACTGGCCGCACGCGGCGGGGACCGGCGTACGGAGCTGATGGCGCTCGCCTTCCAGTCCTCCACCGAGACCCTGATGGGCCACCCGGACGCGCCCGCCACCATCGAGCGGGCCCTTCAGGAACCCCAGGACCCCGATGTGGCCTGCCACCACAACGGCGCCGCGTCGGCCAGGTTCCGCTGGCTGCTGATGAGCGACCAGCTGCCCGAGGCCCGCAGGAGCATCACCGGGCTGCTGCGGGAGGCCCGGCGGCGCGGCATGGTCGAGAGCGAGGTGCACTTCCTGCGTCTGCTCGCCGACACCGAACTGCGTTCCGGGCACTGCGGCCGGGCCCTGGACCTGACCCGTGAGAGCCTGCGGCTGGCCCGTGACTCCGGGATCGGCGAGAGCGCCTCGGCCATGCTCGCCTCCCTCGCGGAGGCCTCCGGCGGGGACGTGGACCGGGCGCTCGCACTGGCCCGGGAGGCCGCGGACCACGCCGAGGTGGACGGCGACCAGTTGTATCTCTCCCTCGCCCTGGCCGCCCTGGGCTACGCCCGGTTGGTCGCCGGGGACGCCGCGGCCGCGGTCCGCTCGCTGCGCCGGGTGCGGGAGTTGGAGCACGGCATGGGCATCCACGACCCGGCGCGGGGCCGCTGGCACGGCGATCTCGCCGAGGCGCTGGTGCGGATCGGTGAACCCGGCGAGGCGCAGGAACTCATCAACGTCACACGGGTGCACGCGCGACGTCTGAACCGCTTGAGCGTGCTGGCCGTACTCGACCGCGCCGAGGCGCTGGTACGCGCGGCGCGTGGCGAACACGAGGCCGCCCGGGTGCAGTTGACGTCGGCGCAGGGCCGGCTCGCCGCGCTGGGTTTCGGCCTGGAGGAGGCGCGGGCCGCGTTCGCGCTGGCCCGACTGCGTGCCCGGGGCCCGGGTCCGGCCCCGTACGACGAGGCCGCACGGCTGTTCCGGCGCTGCCGCGCGCTGCCCTGGCTGCGCCAGGTGGACGCGGCCGTGGCCGCCGGTCCGGTGGCGCCGGAGACCGCGCCCGCCGCCGCCCCGGCGACCCCGGCCGCGCTGGACGGTCTCGCCTCGATGGAACGGCAGGTCGCCTCGCTGGTGATGGAGGGGGCCACCAACCGGGAGATCGCCGGCCGGCTGTTCATCAGCGTGAAGACCGTCGAGGCGACCCTCACCCGGGTGTACCGGAAACTGGGCATCCGGTCGCGGGTGGACATCGTCCGGCTGGCGGCGGGCCGCCGTACGAAGTAGCCGGGGCGGATGGGGAGTTCGGGGTGCGGGCGACCGAGGGTTTTCCCTGTCCGGCTCCCGTAGGGGCTTCCCTCATTGGGGGCTCGCGCTCCGGCTCGTAGCGTAATCCGTGCCGCTCGCCGGGCACACGGAGACCGGTGGCCCGGTCCCCGTGCTGAACCCCCCACCCCGTGCGACCCCCCACCGGCAACCGACGAGGAGACCGATGTCCGGGCTCACCCGCGCCAAGAAGGCCGCCGTACTCGTCGCGGCGACCACGGCCGCCGCCGCGACCGCACTGCTCACCGCCCCCTCCTCCGCCGCCGCTCCCCAGCCGATCGTCGGCGGTACCACGACCACGACGTCCGCGTACCCGTTCGTCATGCAGATCACCGACGCCTCGCAGAACCAGTTCTGCGGCGGCACCCTGGTCACGCCCACGAAGGTGGTCACGGCCGCCCACTGCATGGTCGGCGAGACCACCGGCAGTGTGCGCGTGGTCGGCGGGCGCACCTACCTGAACGGCACCAACGGTACGGTGGCGCGCGTCAGCAGGATCTGGATCAGCCCGGACTACCGGAGCGTCACCCGCGGCGACGACGTCGCGGTGATGACCCTGTCGACGTCGATGCCGTACTCCACGGCGGGCTACGTCTCCTCCTCGGACACCTCGGTGTACGCGGCCGGCACCACCGCCCGCATCCTGGGCTGGGGCACCACCTCCTCGGGCGGCAGCTCCTCCGACCAGTTGCGCACCGCGACCGTCCCGACGGTGTCCGACGCGAGCTGCGGCAGTTCGTACGGTTCCCGGTTCGTCCGGAGCGACATGGTGTGCGCCGGCCACTCCTCCGGCGGCGTGGACAGCTGCCAGGGCGACAGCGGCGGACCGCTGCTCATAGGCGGCCGGCTCGCGGGCATCACCTCCTGGGGCGACGGCTGCGCGGCGGCCGGATCCCCGGGCGTGTACACCCGGTTGACCACCTTCTCCGGGGAGGTCACGGCCCAGATCAACTCGTAGTCCCACGGGTCGATGTGCGGCACCCGAGTTCCTGAGTACCCCTCAGGTGATTACCAGGGGGCGTTGCGAGCTTCCACGAGCAGCCCGCAACGCCCCCTTTCCATGCCCGGGGGCGAACCTTCCCATCAAGGTCCAATCAGGAGATTTCCTCGAGACGTGTAACACCGTGACGGTCACCGGACGCTGATCCGTACGGGACGCGAGAAGCGGCCCTTTCTCATGCAGTCGGGCACCACCCCGGAACAACCCCACGACGAAGGGCCGCCCCCCCAGTGAATCCCCACCCCACCGAGAACGGTGGAACTGTACAGAACCCCCAGACCGCCCAGACCCCGCAGAGCCCCCAGACCGCCCAGAGCCCCAAGAGCCCTCGAAGCGACGCCGGCCGCCCCCGGGGAACGGAAGGTCTCCCGGTCTACGAGAGCCTGGTGCGCGAACGGGGTGACGTCGTGGCGGAGGCCCGCGAGGTGGCCGAACGCACGGAGTTCGAGATGCGTCAGGTGCTGCCCTTCCGCCCCGGGTCCCGACCGGTCCCGGCCCCGGCCGGCCGGTGATGTGCGCACCGATTGAGCCGGGCGGGTGAGCCCTCCCCGCCCGGGCCACCGGGCGGGGAGGATTCCCTAGGATCCTTCCGTGGCCACCTTCCAGCTCCAGCGCACGGCGCCCCTCCCGATCGACGAGACCTGGCGCCGGCTCACGCAGTGGCACCGCCACGGAGCGGCGGTCCCCCTCACCCGGATCACCGTGACCCCTCCCCCGCCCACCGGCGAGGGCACGGTCGTCGTCGCCCGCTCGGGTCTCGGCCCGCTCTCCTTCGACGACCCGATGGAGGTGACGGTGTGGCAGCCCCCCGGCCCCGGTTCCCCGGGCCTGTGCCGCCTGGAGAAGCGTGGCCGCGTGGTCCGGGGCTGGGCGGAGATCGAGGTCCGTCCGGGGCCGGGCGGCCGCACCCGCGTCCTGTGGCGCGAGGACCTGCGGGTCCGCTTCCTCCCCGCCTTCTGCGACCCCGCGCTGCGGTCGGTCTCCCGCCAGGTGTTCGGACGAGCGGTGAACACCCTGCTGCGACAGCCGTGACGGCCGGAGCGACGGGTGATCACCGCGTCGGCGGCACCACCGTCACGCCCTCGAACCGGTCCTGCCCGCGGGCTCGGGTGCGGGTGCGCCGGTGGGCGGCGTGGGTTCGACGTCGTGGTGGATCGGGGTGTGGGCGCCGGTGAGGGGGACGCCGGTGCCGCCCCGACGGGTGGCGACGATCTCGGCGGCGATGGACAGGGCTGTCTCCTCCGGGGTGCGGGCACCGAGGTCGAGGCCGATCGGGGAGCGCAGGCGGGCCAGTTCCGGGTCGGTGACGCCGGCCTCACGCAGGCGGGCCTCGCGGTCCAGGTGGGTGCGGCGGGAGCCCATCGCGCCGACGTAGGCGACCGGGAGGCGCAGGGCGAGCCGGAGCAGGGGGACGTCGAACTTCGCGTCGTGGGTGAGGACGCACAGGACCGTACGGGCGTCGACGTCGGTGCGTTCCAGGTACCGGTGCGGCCACTCGACGACGATCTCGTCGGCGTCCGGGAAGCGTGCCCGGGTGGCGAACACGGGGCGCGCGTCGCACACCGTGACCCGGTAGCCGAGGAACGTGCCGGCCCGGACCAGCGCCGACGCGAAGTCGATCGCGCCGAAGACGATCATCCGGGGCGGCGGGACCGACGACTCGACCAGCAGGGTCACCGGGGCGCCGCAGCGTGAACCCTCCGCGCCGATCTCCAGGGTGCCGGTGCGGCCCGCGTCCAGGAACGCGCCCGCCTCCCCCGCCACGGTGCGGTCGAGACCCGGACGCTCGCCGAAGCCACCCTCGTACGAGCCGTCGGGGCGCACCGTGAGCGCACGGCCCATCAGGTCTGCGGGGCCGCTCACGATCCGCGCCACGGCCGCCGCCTCGCCTCGCGCGGCGGCGGCGAGCGCGGCAGTGAGCGCCGGGCGGACGGGGTCCGCGGCCCGTACCGGTGTGATCAGGATGTCGATGACGCCACCGCAGGTCAGACCGGCGGCGAAGGCGTCCTCGTCGCTGTAGCCGAAGCGTTCCACGACGGTTTCGCCGTCCCGGAGCGCCTGCTCGCACAGCGCGTACACCGCGCCCTCCACGCAGCCGCCGGAGACCGAGCCGATCGCCGTGCCGTCGGTGTCCACCGCCAGCGCGGCGCCCGGCCCGCGGGGCCCGCTGCCGACGACCGCCACCACGGTGGCGACCGCGAAGTCGCGGCCCTGCACGGCCCACCGGTGCAGTTCCTCGGCGATGTCCAGCATCTCTCGGCCTCCTGAGCCGGGCGCTCCGGGCGGCGCGCGCGTGGCCGTTCGTGCGCCGCCCGGAGGGTCTGTCATGCGGTGCCGGTCAGGTGCTCCGGTCGTACCGGCGTACGGTTCAACTCCAGCCCGGTCGCGTTCCGGACGGCCGCGAGGACCGCCGGGGTGGACGACAGGGTGGGGGCCTCGCCGACGCCGCGCAGCCCGTACGGCGCGTGGTGGTCGGCGAGTTCGAGCACGTCGACGGGGATGGTCGGCGTGTCGAGGATGGTGGGGATGAGGTAGTCGGTGAAGGAGGGGTTGCGGACCTTCGCGGTCTTCGGGTCGACCAGGATCTCCTCCATGACCGCCACGCCCAGGCCCTGGGTGGTGCCGCCCTGGATCTGGCCGATGACGGACAGCGGGTTGAGCGCCTTGCCGACGTCCTGTGCGCAGGCCAGTTCGATCACCTTGACCAGGCCGAGTTCGGTGTCGACCTCGACGACGGCGCGGTGCGCGGCGAACGTGTACTGGACGTGCCCGTTGCCCTGGCCGGTGCGCAGGTCGAAGGGTTCGGTCGGCCGGTGCCGCCACTCCTCCTCCACCTCGACGGCCTCGTCGCCGAGGACGTCCACCAGGTCGGCGAGGACTTCGCCGCCGTCGGTGACGACCTTGCCGCCCTCCAGCAGGAGTTCGGCCGTCGCCCACGCCGGGTGGTACGAGCCGAGCCGGCGCCGGCCGAGTTCGAGCACCCGCTCGCGGACGAGCTCGCAGGCGTGGCGCACGGCGCCTCCGGTGACGTAGGTCTGCCGGGAGGCGGAGGTCGAACCGGCCGAGCCCACCCGGGTGTCGGCCGGATGGATGGTCACCTGGGCGACACCGAGCTCGGTGCGGGCGATCTGGGCGTGGACGGTGACACCGCCCTGTCCGACCTCCGCCATCGCGGTGTGCACGGTGGCCACGGGCTGCCCGCCGACCACCTCCATCCGCACGCGCGCGGTGGAGTAGTCGTCGAAGCCCTCGGAGAAGCCGACGTTCTTGATGCCGACCGCGTAGCCGACGCCGCGGACGACGCCCTCGCCGTGGGTGGTGTTGGACAGGCCGCCCGGCAGCTGGCGTACGTCGGCGCCCTCGCTGCTCTCCCACTGCCGCTCGGGCGGCATCGGCATCGCCTTGACACGGCGCAGGAGTTCGGCGACCGGCGCCGGGGAGTCGACCCGCTGCCCGGTGGGCATGACCGTGCCCTGCTCCATGGCGTTGAGCTGTCTGAACTCCACCGGGTCCATGCCGAGTTCCCGCGCCAGCTTGTCCATCTGCGCCTCGTAGGCGAAGCACGCCTGGACCGCGCCGAAGCCGCGCATGGCGCCGCAGGGCGGGTTGTTGGTGTAGAGGGCGAGGCCCTCGATCTCGACGTCGTCGACCCGGTAGGGGCCGATGCCGAGGGAGGTGGCGTTGCCGACCACGGCCGGGGAGGCGGAGGCGTACGCGCCGCCGTCGAGCACGATGCGGCACCTCACATGGGTCAGTCTGCCGTCGCGGGTGGCGCCGTGTTCGTAGAAGAGCTTGGCCGGGTGGCGGTGGACGTGGCCGAAGAAGGACTCGAAGCGGTTGTAGACGATCTTGACGGGCTTGCCGGTGCGCAGGGCGAGCAGGCAGGCGTGGATCTGCATGGACAGGTCCTCGCGGCCCCCGAACGCACCGCCGACGCCGGACAGGGTCATCCGTACCTTGTCCTCGGGCAGGCCGAGGACGGGCGCGATCTGGCGCAGGTCGGAGTGGAGCCACTGGGTGGCGATGTAGAGGTGGACGCCCCCGTCCTCCTCGGGGACGGCGAGTCCCGACTCGGGGCCGAGGAACGCCTGGTCCTGCATGCCGAAGGTGTACTCGCCCTCGACGACGACGTCCGCCCGCTCGCGGGCCCGTGCCACGTCGCCGCGCACGATCGGCTGGCGGTGGACGATGTTGGGGTGGGAGACGTGGGCGAAGTGACGGTCTTCCCGGTTCTCGTGGACGAGGGGCGCGTCGGGGGCGAGCGCGGAGGCCTCGTCGGTGACGACCGGGAGTTCGCGGTACTCGACCCTGATCCTGGCGGCGGCGCGGCGCGCGGTCTCCGGGTGGTCGGCGGCGACCATGGCGACGGGCTCGCCGTGGTGACGGACCTTGCCGTGGGCGAGGACGGGGGTGTCCTGGATCTCCAGGCCGTAGTTCTTCACCTCGGTCGGCAGGTCGTCGTGGGTCATGACGGCGTACACGCCCGGCAGCGCGAGGGCTTCGGAGGTGTCGATCGACACGATCTCGGCGTGCGCGACCGTGGAGCGCAGGATCTGGCCCCAGAGCATGTCCTCGTGCCACATGTCGGAGGAGTACGCGAACTCGCCGGTGACCTTGAGGGTGCCGTCGGGGCGGAGGGTGGACTCCCCGATGCCGCCCCTGGTCCGCGCGCCCTGGGTGAGGGTGGCGGGCGCGCCGAGGGGGGTGCCGGCCGGTCCGGGCGTCGTGGAGGGCTCCTGGGTGGTCATGCGCGGGCCTCCTCGGACTGGCGGGCGGCCGCGAGGCGGACCGCGTCCATGATCTTCTCGTAGCCCGTGCAGCGGCACAGGTTGCCCGACAGCGCCTCGCGGATGTCCGCGTCGCTCGGGCTGGGGTTGCGCTCCAGCATCTCGTCGGCGGCGACCAGCAGGCCCGGGGTGCAGAAGCCGCACTGGACGGCGCCGGCGTCGATGAACGCCTGCTGGATCGGGGCGAGTTCGGCGCCCTCGCCGGTCTGCGAGCCGGCGCCCGGGGCCGCCTGCCACCGGTGGGCCTCGTTCAAGGCGGTGCCGCTTTCCGCGGGAGTGGCACCGTGTCCGGCACCGGCACCGCGGGAACGCTGCCGGGCGAAGTCCGCCAGTCCCTCGACCGTGACGACGTCACGGCCCTCGGCCTGGCCGGCCGCGACGAGGCAGGAGCACACCGGGACGCCGTCCAGGCGCACCGTGCAGGAGCCGCACTCGCCCTGTTCGCAGGCGTTCTTGGAGCCGGGCAGGCCGAGCCGCTCGCGCAGCACGTACAGCAGGGACTCGCCCTCCCACACGTCGTCGGCCCGCTGGGGCCGTCCGTTGACGGTGAAGTCGATACGCATCACGCGGCTCCCTCGGTGCTGCGGCGGGCGCCGCGGTACGACTCCCAGGTCCAGGTCAGCGTGCGGCGGGCCATGACGCCGACGGCGTGCCGTCGGTAACCCGCGGTGCCCCGGACGTCGTCGATCGGGTTGCAGGCGGCGGCGCACAGGTCCGCGAACTGCTTGGCCACGGACGGTGTGACGATCTTCCCGTTGTCCCAGAAGCCACCCTCGTCGAGCGCCGCGTTCAGGAACTCCTCGGCGGCCGTGGCGCGTACGGGCGTGGGTGCCGCGGAGCCGATGCCGGTGCGGACCGTACGGGTCTCGGGGTGCAGGGCCAGGCCGAACGCGCACACGGCGATGACCATCGCGTTGCGGGTGCCGACCTTGGAGAACTGCTGGGGGCCGTCGGCCTTCTTGATGTGCACGGCGCGGATCAGCTCGTCCGGCGCCAGCGCGTTGCGCTTCACTCCGGTGTAGAAGGCGTCGATCGGGATGCGGCGGGACCCGCGCACCGACTCGGCCTCGACCTCGGCACCGGCGGCGAGCAGCGCCGGGTGGGCGTCGCCCGCCGGGGAGGCGGTGCCGAGGTTGCCGCCGACCCCGCCGCGGTTGCGGATCTGCGGGGAGGCGACCGTGTGGGAGGCGAGGGCGAGACCCGGCAGCTCGGCCCGCAGGTGCTCCATGATCCTCGAGTACGGGACGGAGGCGCCGAGCCGTACGGTGTCCTCGCCGACCTCCCACTCGGCGAGGTCGGCGATGCGGTTGAGGTCCATGAGGTACTCGGGTCTGCGGTGGTCGAAGTTGATCTCGACCATCACATCGGTGCCGCCCGCGATCGGTACGGCGGTGGGGTGCTCGGCCTTCGCGGCGAGCGCCTCCTCCCAGCTGGCTGGGCGAAGGAAGTCCATGACCGACTCTCTTCTTCGTCTCGTGTCGTGCGCGTCGAGTTGTTCCTCCCGTGAGTCGTACGGGATCGAGCCGATCCGTGCCCGGCGGGCCCGGCCCGTCCATGAGGGATTCACTCGGAGTGCGCCTCAGTACACCGTCCGTTGCTCCACCCGGGTCAGTCACGAAAGCCATGAAGGAGTTGGCTGGCCAGTGCAGTCATCTTGTAGATTCATATGAACGGAGGGTCTCGGCGGCCTCAGTGACTTCAGCGATCGCAGCGATCTCCATGTTTTCCTCCAGAGGAAGCGGATCCGGAAGACACGGAGGGCACTCTTCTGGTAGACGGCCGACCGCAACTGATCAGCCGCCCGCCGGACGCTGCGCCGAAACCGCGGAACCCTCTCCACGGCCCATCGTAGGCATCGACGCACACATCGATGCCCACATCCGCACACATCGACATAAAGGAAACGGCGGCGACGAGAATGCGGCTGCGCGCACTGCTGGAGACCGACGCGCTGGGTCTCAGGCTGCTCGGCGGCGAGGACGAGCTGGACCGCACCGTGCACGGGGTGATGACCACCGACCTCAAGGACCCCAGCCGCTACCTCTCGGGCGGGGAACTGGTGCTCACGGGCCTGGCCTGGCGCCGGGACCCCGCCGACTCGGAGCCGTTCGTACGGCGCATGGTGCGGGCGGGGATCGCCGCCCTGGCGGCCGGTGAGGCCGAGCTGGGCGACATCCCGGACGACCTGATCGCGGCCTGTGCGCGGCACCGGCTGCCGCTGTTCGCGGTGCACGAGTCGGTGGCCTTCGCGACCGTCACCGAGCACGTCGTGCGGAAGGTGTCCGGCGAGCGGGCCGGGGACCTCGCGGCCGTGGTGGACCGGCACCGGCGGATGATGACCTCGGGCCCGGCGGGCGGCGGCCCGGACGTGGTGCTCGATCTGCTCGGCACCGACCTGGACCTGCGGGCGTGGGTGCTCTCGCCCACCGGGCGGCTGATCGCCGGTTCGAAGGCGGCGGGGCCGGGGCTGCCCGCGGGCGTGGGCGCACGGCTCGCGGCGGAGCAGTTGGCGGCCGCCCGCTCGGGCCGGCCCGGACCGCACCGGGTGACGCTGGACGACCGGACCACGTACAGCCTCTTCCCGGTGCGCGGCGGCGGGCACTCCCCGCAGACCGCGCGGAGTCCGCGGGACGGGCGGGACGCCCCCGGGGTCCAGGACGGACCGGACGGCCGGGGGACGGTACTGTCCGACTGGCTGCTGGCGGTCGAGGCGGACGCCGGGGACTGGGCCGGGGAACGGCTGGACCTGCTGTACGGCGTCACCCAGCTGATCGCGGTCGAACGGGACCGCCGGGACGCGGCGCGCACGGTGCGCCGCCGGCTCGCGCACGAGGTGCTGGAGCTGGTGCAGGCGGGAGCCGCGCCGGCCGAGGTCGCGGCCCGGCTGCGGGTGGCGGCGCCGGTACTGCTGCCCGGATTCGGGACCGCGCCGCACTGGCAGGTGGTCGTGGCCCGCGTCGACTGGGACGGCGGCGGGGTCGCGGGCGGTCCGGCGGCACAGGCGCTGCTCGAGGAGATCCTGGTCGACCCTGCGTCGACGGGGCCCGAGCAGTCCGACCGGCTCGCGGTGGCACACACCGGGGAGGAGGCGATCGCGCTCGTCCCGCTGCCGGTGGTGGCGGGCGAGCACGAGGGCTCCGACGAGAGCGGGCTCCTCGCGGAGACCCTGCTGGAGTCCGTACGGGACCCGCTGACGGCCGGCCTGGACGGCGACGGGCGGCTCACGCTCGGGGTCAGCGCGGCCGTGCACTCGGCGGAGGGGCTGCGCGGGGCCCTGGAGGAGGCGCGGCACGCGCGGCGCGTGGCCGCGGCCCGTCCGGGCCGGGTCTGCGCGGCCGGCCACCACGAGCTGGCCTCGCACGTCCTGCTGCTCCCCTTCGTCCCCGACGACGTACGGCGGGCCTTCACCGCCCGTCTCCTGGACCCGCTGCGGGAGTACGACCGGCGCCACCGCGCCGAGTTGATCCCCACGCTGGAAGCCTTCCTGGACTGCGACGGCTCCTGGACCCGCTGCGCCTCCCGGCTGCACCTGCACGTCAACACCCTGCGGTACCGGGTGGGCCGCATCGAGCAGCTGACGGGCCGCGACCTGTCCCGCCTGGAGGACAAGCTGGACTTCTTCCTGGCGCTCCGCATGAGTTGAGGGCGGACCGCCGACGGGGGCCGGGGCCGCCCGGGGCGGGGGTGGCGTGCGGTGGAGTCGTGCGCCGGTGGGGACTCGCGGGCGCCGTCGGGGTGTTGGCCGTTCGTGCCCGCTGATCCATGACTTTGTGAAATCCTTCACCCACCCTCTTGGCCCGGCCCCGTTGTTCGTGCTGAGATGCGGCCACCACTCAACAGCTCGAAGGCGTGCTCGGGGAGGGCAACGTGGCGCATACCGCCATGTCTGGTAACGGAACGACCGCTGGTGACGATCCTCTCCAGACCGCGGTATGGCGGCTGCGCTCACGCGCCTGCTGGGTCGACGCCGCCGCCCTGCTCACGCCGGTGACCCCGGCCACCGCGCTGCAGCGGGCGTCGCTCCTGGTGGAGCGGTGCCTGTACACCGAGGCGGGGTGGGAGGAGGCCGAGGACGCGCTGCGTACGGCCGAGGCGCTGGCCGACAGCGACGACGAGCGGGGCGCCGCCGCTTGTGAACGCGGGTACTTGGCCTACGCCGCCACCCTGTTCGGCGTGCGGGACCGGGCCGACGAGGCACGGGCCGCGCTCGGACGCGCGGCGGCGCTGATCCCTCCGGGGGCCGCGGCGCGGGCGCTGCTGGACTTCCGGCGCGGGTTGATCGCCGAGAACCTGACCCGGTCCCCGCAGTCGGCGCGCGCCGCGTACCACCGCGCCCACGCGGGCGCCACCGCGCACGCCGATCCGCTGCTGCTCTCCGGCACCTGGCGCCACCTCGCCGGACTCGCCCTGAGGGAGGGCGAGTTGGCGGAGGCCCGGCACGGCTTCGCCGAATCACTGCGGATCCGCGAGGAGCTGGGCTATCTGGTCGGCACGGCACCGGCCCTGGTCTCCCTCGCCGACACGGAGACCGACCCGGAGGCGTCCCGCCTGCGGGAGGAGGCCCGCCGCCTGTTGCGCCTGCTCGGCGGGGTCCCCACCTGGCTGTCCCGCCAACTGGCCCCGCCGGCGCCGGGAGCGGCCTCGGCGTAGTGGCGCCCCGACGTCCTCAGACCACCCCGGTGAAGTGGTCCTCCACCAGCGACCGCACCGCGTCCGGGTCACCCGCGATCAACGCGTCCAGCAGGGCGGTGTGTTCGTGGGCGTCGGTCACCAGTCGCGCCGCCCCGCCCCGGGCACCGGGGGCGGAGCCGATCAGGGGCCACTGGGCGCGGCGGTGCAGGTCCTCGGCGATCCGGAGCAACTGTTCGTTGCCGGCCAGGGCGAGCACCGCGCGGTGGAAGGCGCGGTCTGACTCGGCGTACGTGGCACGGCAGCCGGAGGAGGCGGCGCGGATGGTGGCCTCGGCGAGGGGGCGCAGTTCGGCCCAGCGTTCGGCGGGCACCGTACGGGACAGCCGCAGCACCACCGGGATCTCGATCAGCGCCCGGACCTCGGTCAGTTCGGCCAGTTCCCGGTCGCCCCGCTCCACGACCCGGAACCCCCGGTTCGGCACCACCTCGACCGCGCCCTCCAGGGTGAGTTGCTGCATGGCCTCGCGGACCGGCGTCGCGGAGACCCCGAACCGCTCGGCCAGCACCGGCGCGGAGTACACCGCGCCGGGCCGCAGATCACCCGTCACCAGGGCGGTGCGCAGCGCGGCGAGGATCTGCCCGCGCACGGAGGACCGCTGGACGGACCGTCGGGGCAGGGGCCGGGGAGGGGCCGGTTCGCCGTGCGTGTGCTCACCGCGTACGCCGTCGGCCTCGGTCCTGCCGGGTGCGGCGGCGCCGGTCCCCTCGCCTCGCGGCCGGTTCCGCCGCCGGTCCACGTCCTCCACGCCGGGCTGGGCGGGCACCCTGCCCCTGTCCGTGGCGCCCTGTCCGGTCCCCGTGTCGTCCACCCCGACAAAGCCCTTCGTGCCCTGCTTCACCGGGTCCTCCTCCGGATGTATCGGTACTTGGGGTCATTACGGTGGCTTGTCACTCGCTCGTCAAGCACCTTAAGGGCACCGGGCCCCCGGTTCACATCCCGGCGATCTTGGGTAAGGTGAGGCTTACCTTTATTGGCCCGGTGTCGGCCGGCATCGGTCCGGCTCGACGAGACGTGAAGGGGTGATCCCATGGCAGTGCCCGGTTCGGCCGTCGCGGACGCGTACGCCCGCCTGGCAGAGGCCTTCCCGGCACTCGCCGTCACGGAACTCGCCGCCGGCGAGGAGACTCCCCGGGGCGGCGCCTGGGTCGCCGCCGACGCCCTCGCCGAAGGGGACGGCGGGAGCGCGCTGGACGCCTTCCTGGCCTGGGACGAGAGCCAGATACTGCGGGACTACGGGCAGTCGGCCCGCCCGGACGTGGTCGCCAGTTTCGGCCTGCACCGCTACGCCTGGCCCGCCTGCCTGCTGATCACCGTGCCGTGGTTCCTGCACCGCCGCGTGCCGCGCTACCCCGTGACGCACGTCTCCTTCGACCGCACCGCCGCCGGGCTCGCCGTGGGCCGCATGGCCGTACGGCCGGACACCTTCGCCTGCCTTCCCGGCGACCCGGCGGCCTCGCTGCCCGGCGCCCGCGTGGTTCCGCACGAGGAGGCGCTGCGGGCCGAGGTGCGGACCGCAGTCGCCGAGCACCTCGGACCCGTCCTGACGGGCTTCGGCCCGCGGATGCGGCGGCGCGGCCGCGCCCTGTGGGGCATGGCGACCGACGAGGTCGTGGAGAGCCTGCGGTACATCGGCCAGTTGCTCGGCGAGGAGGAGCGGGCCCTGCGGGAGCTGGAACTGCTGCTGCCCGGCGCGACCAAGCCGTACGTTGGTGCGGCGGGGTTCCGCCGGGCGACCGGGCCGGAGGGCGAACCGACCCACACCCGGGACCGGATCAGCTGCTGCATGTTCTACACCCTGCGCCCCGAGGACATCTGCGCCACCTGTCCGCGCACCTGCGGGGGCGCGAAGGCCGTCACCAGGCAGCTGGCGAGGGCGAGCTGACACCGCGAAGGTCACAGGCGATTCACGATTCCCTCACTCGCCGCGGGAACTCTCCACTGAACCACTCGTACGGGTAGTCTCATTCGAACCCGACTCTCACGACCCGAGCGTCAGTTCGAGCAGAACGACGCCCTGGGTGTCCCCTCGCGCTTCGATGGCCGCCACTTGCCCCGAAATCCCCTGAGGGACGGTGGGATTGGGCCACTATGGCGGGCGTTACGCCCTATCCCAATGCAAGGGACCCCTAGATGAGACTGACCGACATATCGCTGAATTGGCTGCTTCCGGGCGCCGTGCTGCTCCTGGGCATGCTGGCGGCGGTGGCGGTGCTCGCGCGCGGCAAGCGCTCCTCGGTCAAGGACACGAGTGCGGACGACTCGTGGGAGCGCAGCGAGGAGCGCCGCAGGCGCAAGGAGGCCGTCTACGGCACCGTCTCCTACGTCCTGCTGTTCTGCTGTGCGGCGGTGGCGGCGGCGCTCTCCTTCCACGGCCTGGTCGGCTTCGGTGAGCAAAACCTCGGCCTGTCCGGCGGCTGGCAGTACCTCGTCCCCTTCGGTCTGGACGGCGCGGCGATGTTCTGCTCGGTGCTCGCCGTGCGCGAGGCGAGCCACGGTGACGCGGCGCTCGGCTCCCGCATACTCGTGTGGACGTTCGCGTTCGCCGCGGCCTGGTTCAACTGGGTGCACGCTCCCCGGGGCATCGGACACGCGGGTGCCCCGCACTTCTTCGCGGGTATGTCCCTGTCGGCGGCCGTGCTGTTCGACCGCGCGCTGAAGCAGACCCGCCGGGCCGCCCTGCGCGAACAGGGCCTGGTGCCACGTCCGTTGCCGCAGATCCGTATCGTCCGCTGGCTGCGGGCCCCCCGTGAGACGTACCGTGCCTGGTCGCTGATGCTCCTGGAGGGCGTGCGCAGCCTGGACGAGGCGGTCGAGGAGGTGCGCGAGGACCAGCGCCAGAGGGACGAGACGCGACGGCGCAGGCGCGAGCACGAGCGGGTGGAGCGGGCGCGGCTGAAGGCGATCAGCCGCGGCCACCGCGGTGTGCTGGGCCGGGGCGCCGGCCACCAGGTGGAGGCTCCGACGGTGGAGCGGGCCGACGACATGGTCCCCGCGGAGCCCGCCATACCGGCGCCGGAGGCCCTGCCGATGCGCGCGCGTCCCTCCCTCCAGCCGGTACGCCGCGGTTCCGACCCGGTGACCGTCGACCTCACCGCGGAGGACGACACCCAGGCACTGCCGCGCCTGGACTCCCTGGAGCGCAAGCTCAAGGACCTGGAGCAGCAGTTCGGCTGACGGGCGACGGCGCGTCAGGCGGCGTCCGCGTCGAGTTCGAACCAGACCGCCTTGCCCACCGCGTGCGCCCTGATCCCCCACGCGTCGGCGAGGGACTCGACCAGCACCAGCCCCCGGCCGTGCGTACCGTCACCTGCGTCCGGTACCCGCGGCCGGGGCTCGTGGTCCACGAAGTCCCGCACCTCGACCCGTAGTCCACGGGGTCCGACGGTGGCAGTGAGGACCGCCGCCCGGTCGGTGTGGACCAACGCGTTGGTGACGAGCTCGGTGGTGAGCAGCTCGGCCGTCTCCGACTGTCCGGGTCTGCCCCAGTGCCTGAGCAGTTCTCGCAGGTCGTGGCGGGACTCGGGCACCGCCCGCAGGTCCGCGCGTCCCAGCCGGCGTCTCAGCTGTGCCGCCGGGGCCCGCTCCCCGTCACCGTCGGCCGTCTCCTCCACGGTGGTCACCCGGGTCGTCCCGGCCATGCCGGGGCCACCCCCTCGTACCTGCCTTCTCATGGCCCCCGCCCGCGTTCCGGTGTCGATTCCCCCTGCGGCTCGAACATGTCCATGGGAATCCATGCCCCATCACCCACGCGCCAAGACATGCGGCATGGTCAAGGCCGGTTATTGGCCGGACTTCAACGGCCACACACGTGTGCGGGGTCGTCCTCCCGACCCCCGTGGCGAGAGGACGACCCCGGTCTTCACGGTGGTCGTGGGCGCCGTCAGTACAGCTTGTCGACGGCCGTGGTCGTCGTCTTCTTGAAGGCGGCCACCGGGGCGTCGTCGAAGTCGCCCATCTGCCCCCAGCTCACGACGGTCACCGTCCGGCCGTCCCGTCCCACGGACAGCAGGTGGATGTCGGTGGCACCCCAGGAGGCGCTGGTGTGCAGACCGTGCACCTGCGCGCCCTCCTCGACCGGCAGCGAGCCGTAGTACTGGCCCTCGGCGTCGAATTCCGGGTCGGTTCGCTCGATCCGGTCCGCGCAGGAACGGATCTTCTTGTTCAGCAGTGCGGCCAGTGCCTTGCCCTGGGCGGCCGAGCCGGTCACGACGGTGGCCTGCACGGCGCCCGTGTCCAGTTCGGTGTGGAAGACCCGGTGCCGGTAGCCGTGGGCCGGCACGCCCTCGCCCAGGCAGTAGGCGAGCTCCGTCGGGAAGCCGTCGGTGACCGGTCCCGCGGTCCACTCGGACCACGCGTGCGGAGGCAGCTCGGAAGCCGCGAGGAACCTGGGTGAGGCGGCCTTGTTCTCCAGGGCCCCGGCCGGCCCGGTGAGTGCCGTGACGGCGGCGAGGGCGGCGACGGTGAGTGCGGCGGCGCGGGTGCGCGTGGGCATGGGTGTCCCCCGTGAGGAGTGCGTGGTGGGATGCGGTACGGCGTGTTGCGGCCGTGTCGGCCGGCCGTTGGTCCGGCCGTCGTGCACCGCGGCCACCGTCATGAGCGCGGTGGTCCGTCCGGTGGTCGTCGGGACGACACCCAGAGCATCGGCCGTCCCGGGAGGCCGGCGCAAGCGTCGGCGCCCGATCCCTGGGGATGGAACCATCCCAGCCCGTCTGACGTGCAGGTACATGGGATGCCTGGGATGCCGTTCCGTGCCCGGTTCGGCCCGACGAGTACGAGGTGACGGTGTCGGCACAGGACGATGTGGCGCGGTTCGCGGCGCTGCTGCGGGAACTGAAGGAGCGTACGGACCGCAGCTACGGCTCGCTGGCCCGCCGCCTCGGCATGAACACCTCGACTCTGCACCGCTACTGCGCCGGAGAGGCGGTCCCCCTCGACTTCGCGCCCGTGGAGCGTTTCGCCGCCCTGTGCGGGGCGTCGGGCGGGGAACGCCTGGAACTCCACCGCCGCTGGCTCCTGGCGGCCGCGGCACGACAACGGCCTCGGGCGGCGGAGGCGCGGGCAGAGACGGAGGCGGGTGCGGACGCTCCCAGCGGTGACGGGGACGGTGACGCTGCCGTCGCCACCGCCGGTACCGACACCGGCACCCGCACCCGCACCCGCACCCGCACCGAGCGTCCTGCCCCGGACGCCGGCATCGTGAGCGGCCCTCGGCCCGCGCCCGCCCGCCCCCGGCCCTGGTACCGGCGCAAGCGCGTCGCGGGCACACTTGTCGTCGCCTGTGCGTCACTCGCCACGGTGGGAACACTGGCCGCGCTGCCGGACGGTCACCGTTCCTCCCCCGACGACGGCACCCGGGCCGCCACCGCGAACCCGGCACCGACCGCCTCCGCGGAACCCACGGCAGCGGACCGCCCCTCCTCGGCGCCGCCCGCGTCAGGTGCTTCTGGTTCCTCCGGCTCGGGGCGCACCCCCGACGCCCCCGGAGCGCGGGGCGAGCCGTCCAACCCGGCCTCTCCCGGGGGCACCGGACGCGCCCCCGAGAAGTCCGCCGCCCCCGCCGGGACGCCCCTCGCCTGGACCGTCGACTCGCATGCCTGGGCGTTCGGCTGCGGCCACGACTACGTCATCGCCAAGCCGCCCGCCGAGGTGCCGCCGCCCCCGGTCCCGCAGGACGCCGGTACCTGGGCGGCGACGCAGACGGCGGTGCACGGGGGCGAGACGATCGTGAAGCTGTCCGTGCAGGGGACGTCCGACACGGCCGTCGTCCTCACGGCGCTGCGGGTCCGGGTGACCGGCCGCACCGACCCCGCCCCGGGGAACGCGTACGCCATGGACCAGGGCTGCGGCGGCGCCCTCACCCCGCGGTACTTCGACGTGAACCTGGACAAGGACCGGCCCATCGCCCGCGCGGTCGCCGGGAACGACGCCGGTACGCCGATCCCGGCGGTCCGCATGCCCTACCGTGTCTCCGCGACGGACCCGGAGGTGCTGCAGGTCACCGCCCGGACCGTGACCTGCGACTGCCGCTGGTACCTGGAACTGGACTGGTCCTCCACCGGCCGTTCCGGCACCGTGCGGATCGACGACCGGGGCCGTCCGTTCCGCACCAGCGGCGTCGAGGGCCTGCCCCGCTACGAGTACGACACCAGCGCCCGCCGCTGGATGCCCCGGACGGGCTGACTTCCCGTCACGGCCGGGGCACGTTGCGCAGGTTGGAACGCGCCATCTGGAGCATCCGGCCGACCCCGCCGTCCAGCACCATCTTCGACGCGGACAGCGCGAAGCCGCTCACCATCTCGGCGCTGATCTTCGGGGGGATGGACAGCGCGTTGGGATCGGTGACGACGTCGACGAGGGCCGGGCCCTCGTGCTTGAACGCCGACTTCAGGGCCCCGGCGAGGTCCTTCGGCTTCTCCACCCGCACCCCGTGCGCGCCGCAGGCGCGGGCCACGGCGGCGAAGTCGGGGTTCTTCATGGCGGTTCCGTGCGAGGGCAGCCCGGCGACCAGCATCTCCAACTCGACCATGCTGAGCGAGGAGTTGTTGAAGAGGACGACCTTCACCGGCAGGTCGTACTGGACGAGGGTGAGGAAGTCACCCATGAGCATGGCGAATCCGCCGTCCCCGGACATCGACACGACCTGTCGGCCCCGGTCGACGAACTGCGCCCCGATCGCCATCGGCAGCGCGTTCGCCATCGAGCCGTGGGAGAACGAACCGATGACCCGGCGGCGGCCGTTGGGCGAGACGTAGCGGGCCGCCCAGACGTTGCACATCCCGGTGTCCACAGTGAACACCGCGTCGTCGTCGGCGAGTTCGTCCAGCACGGAGGCCACGTACTCGGGGTGGATCGGCACGTGCTTCTCGACCTTCCGCGTGTACGCCTTCACCACCCCCTCCAGCGCGTCCGCGTGCTTCTTCAGCATCCGGTCGAGGAACCTGCGGTCGTCCTTGGCCTTGACCCTCGGGGTCAGACAGCGCAGCGTCTCCCGCACGTCGCCCCACACCGCGAGGTCCAGTTTCGAGCGGCGGCCGAGGTTCTCGGGCCGCACGTCGACCTGGACGATCTTCACGTCGTCGGGGAGGAAGGCGTTGTACGGGAAGTCGGTGCCGAGCAGGATCAGCAGGTCGCACTCGTGGGTGGCCTCGTAGGCGGCGCCGTATCCGAGCAGCCCGCTCATGCCGACGTCGTACGGATTGTCGTACTGGATCCACTCCTTGCCGCGCAGGGCGTGCCCGACCGGGGACTTGATCTTCTGGGCGAACTCCATGACCTCGGCGTGCGCGCCCTGTGTACCGGCGCCGCAGAAGAGGGTGACCTTCCCGGCCGCGTCGATCATGTCGACGAGCCGGTCGATCTCGGCGTCGCCGGGCCGGACCGTGGGCCGGGAGGTGACCAGGGCGGTCTCGGCGGCCTTCTCCGGGGCGGCGTGGTCGGCGATGTCACCGGGCAGGGTGACGACGCTGACGCCGGAGCGGCCCACCGCGTTCTGGATGGCGGTGTGCAGCAGCCGGGGCATCTGCTGGGGACTGGAGATCATCTCGCTGTAGTGACTGCACTCGCGGAACAGCTGGTCGGGATGGGTCTCCTGGAAGTAGCCGAGGCCGATCTCGCTGGACGGGATGTGCGAGGCGAGGGCGAGGACCGGGGCCATGGACCGGTGGGCGTCGTACAGCCCGTTGATGAGGTGGAGGTTGCCGGGCCCGCAGGAGCCGGCGCAGGCGGTGAGCCGGCCGGTGATCTGGGCCTCGGCACCGGCGGCGAAGGCGGCGGTCTCCTCGTGCCGGACGTGGACCCAGTCGATGGCGGAGTTGCGGCGCACGGCGTCGACCACGGGGTTGAGGCTGTCGCCGACGACGCCGTAGAGGCGCTTGACTCCCGCGCGGGTCAGGATGTCGACGAACTGTTCCGCGACGTTCTGTTTGGCCATGGCTCTCGTGTGCCCCTTCGGTGTCCGTGAATCCCTCGGGCCTGCGGGCTTCCGGGTCTCCCTCCGGGGTCCATGAATTCACACCTGTCGCGCTCACGCCTCCCAGACGGCGACGGCCGTACGGTCGTCCGCGTACCCCTTGACCCGTACCTGGGTGTCGGCGAGGAACGCGGCGAGGCCCGGCGGTTCGGGTCGGGACCACCGCTCGGCCAGGTGGGACCGGAGTTCTCGCTCGCCGCGCAGCGGATCGGCGAGGCCCGCACTGCACAGCAGGAGGGTGTCACCCTCACGGGCTATGGAGGTGCGGAAGCGGAAGAGTTCGCGCGGGGGGCCGGGGGCGGGCTCGTACGGGCTCGGGGGCGTCGGGATGCCGAGGTCCATGGTGAGCCGGTCGCCCTCGGGGGTCTCGGAGGGCGGCGAGCCGAAGCCCATCACGGCCCCTCCCCTGGCCTCGGCGGCCTCCGGTTCGATGTCCTGCCACGCGCCGTCCCGCAGCCGGAACAGGCCGCCGGTGCCGACGCCGAAGAACACCCGGGTACGGCATTCGGGGTCGGCGGGCAGCAGGAGGCAGCGCAGGGTGGCCCCGTACGCCTCGGGTTCGAGACCCTGCTCGGCGGCGCCCGCGCGGAGCCTGCCGAGGGTGCGGTCGGTGAGTCGGTGCAGCCCGGACTTGAGTTCGCCGCGCCGGGCGGCCCTGATGTCCTCGGCGAGGCGGGAATGACTGAGGCCCACCGCCCTGCCCATCCACCGGCAGGCCTCGGCGGCCGCGCGGTGTGCGCCGGGGGTGGCCCGTACGCCGGTCGCGACCGCCACCAGCACCAGTGCCCGGTCCCCGTTGCCGAACCGGGCGGTCAGCAGGGCGTCCCGCCGCGGTTCGCCCCGGTGGCGCGCGAAGTCGCCCCGTACGGACGCGGCCCGCAGGGTGCAGGCCCCGTACCGGGCGCCGTCCAGCACGGTGTCCGGGACCAGGTCGTCCAGTTCGTGGGGGTCTGCGGCGGGCAGCGCGGTGGGTTCGGCGTCGTAGGTGGGCGGCCGGGAGCCCACATGACCGCGCGGCACCGGCGGCGCTCCGGCGGGGCGGGCGAGACGCTGTGCACGGGGGTCGGCGGGGACATCGGCGAGGGTGGGCGTGGCCTCGGCGGCGGGCCCGGTCGGCCGCTCGTTCACCGTGCCGGCCGCGGAGTCGAAGCGGTCGTCGAGGGAGTCGGCCGCGGGCGCGGAGCCCGTGTCATCACCGGCGTCGTCGTACAACTGCCCCCACCAGTCGTCCTCGTGACCGGCGGACCCGCCCCCCTGCTCGCTCATACCCTCAATTCTCCACCGCGAGGGTCCGATGGAAACGGGGCATCAGGAAATCCGTCCCCGGTGCCGGGCGGCGACGGCGCGCCACCCGCCACCTGGAACGTCCGTTCTACAGGAGTGGCCTGTGCGGGTCCGGCGCACCTGGTCTGCGCCTTTCGTCGCCCTCCGGCACCCTGGACGGATGGGAGCGTGGGACCTCCTGCTGACCGGACTGGTGATCCTGTTCGGCCTGTGCGGAGTACTGCTGCCCGGGGTGCCGGGGTCGTGGCTGGTGTGGGCCGGGACCCTCTGGTGGGCCCTGAAGGACCCGCGGCCCGTGGCGTGGTGGGTGCTCGTCGGGGCGACCGTCGCCCTGCTCCTCTCCCAGGTGGTCCGCTGGACGCTGCCACCCCGCCGGCTACGGGCCGACGGGATCGAGGGGCGGGTGCTCGCGTACGCCGGCGCGGGGTCGTTCCTCGGCTTCGTCCTGGTGCCCGTGCTGGGCGCCGTCCCGGGCTTCGTAGCCGGGATCTACGCCGGCGAGCGGATCCGCCTGGGCCGCCACGGCGAAGCGGTCGCGGCGACGCGTACGGCGATGCGCGCGGGGGGCTGGAGCCTGCTGACCGAACTGTTCACCTGCCAGCTGATCACGGCGGCGTGGCTCGGCGCGGTGTTCTGGGGCTGAGAGCCCCGGACGAAACGGGCGCCCGGCTACGGACGAAGGGCCCCTTCGTGGGTGAGCAGGCGCACCTTGTGGTCCAGGCCGCCCGCGTATCCGGTCAGCGACCCGTCGGCGCCGATCACCCGGTGGCAGGGGCGCACGATCAGCAGGGGGTTGGCGCCGAGCGCGCCGCCGACGGCCCGTACGGCGGCCCGGGAGGCACCGATCCGGGCGGCGATCTCGCCGTACGACACGGTCGCCCCGTAGGGGACGTCGTCGAGCGCGGCCCAGACCCTCTCCCGGAAGGGGGTGCCGGCGGTGTGCAGCGGCAGCCGGAAATCCCTCAGCTCACCGGCGAAGTAGGCGGCGAGCTGTTCCTCCGCCGCGCGGAACGGTCCCGGGTCCTGCCTCCCGTCCGCCGGCACACCGCGACCGCCCTTCTGACCGGGCACCGAGAGCGAGGTCAGCTCCCCGTCCGGCCCGGCGGTGAGGAGCAACGGCCCGAGCGGGCTCGGCACGCTCGTCCAGTACGGGTGCGGGGTGCTCGGCGTCGTGATCGTCGTGGCCGTCGTGTTCGTCGTGGTCATCGTTACTCCAACTCCCCTGCCGTGCGCAGGTGGTTCAGTGCGTATGAGCGCCAGGGGCGCCAGCTGTCGGGCAGCTCCGGACCGGGCGGGGCCACGTCCGGGTCGCCGAGGGCACGGGTGCGGATCTCGGCGATGGTACGGGCGTCCAGGCCGGGAACGGCGCGCAGGGCGTCCGCTGCGTCGTCCCGGTCGGCGCCGGGGTCGAGGCGTACGGTGCCGTCCGCGAGGGCGGCGGTGAGCGCGCCCAGGGCGCCACCGGGTTCGGCCTTGGCGAGGACGGCCGGTTCGGGGAAGAGGTGGGTGAGGCTCCCGTAGGGGGCGTCGAGCCTCTTGCCGTACCGCTGGACCAGCCGCGCGGCCTCCTCGCGGCCCGCCAGGGCCCGTACCGCGGGTTCCTCCGGGTCGGCGGTGCCCGGCGAGCGCAGTCCGGGCCGGGCGGCGACCAGCGGGGCGAGCCGCGCGTCGGCGCCGAGCCGTTCGTCCACGGCGTACGGGTCCGCGTCCAGGTCGAAGAGGCGGCGCAGCCGCTGGACGGCGGTGGTCAGGTCCCGGAGGTCGGTCAGGTGGACACGGGCGTCGAGCCAGCCGCCGGGGCGGGCGGCGGAGCCGGTGCGCGTGGTCCCGGGACGTTCGTCGACGGCGGTGACGCCGATGCCGTACGGGAGCCGCAGGGTGCGCCGGTAGGTGCGGGCACCCGGGATTCCGGTGACCTCCTCGACGCCCGGGACCGCCTCGCGTTCCAGCAGGTCGAAGACGGGGCGGTGCTGGTACGGGCCGCGGTGGGCGAGCCGCACGGGGATGCCCGCCGTGGGTGCGGCCGTACGGCGGGCGGCGGCCCGGCCGCGGCCGGGTGCGGCGGCGCGCAGTGCGGTGGGGGTCGCGGCGTACACGGCCCGGACGGTGTCGTTGAACTGCCGCACGCTGGCGAACCCGGCGGCGAAGGCGATCTCGGTGATCGGTAGCCCGGTGGTCTGCAGCAGCACGCGTGCGGTGTGCGCGCGCTGCGCGCGGGCGAGGGCGACGGGACCGGCGCCCAGTTCGCCGGTGAGCTGGCGCTGCACCTGGCGGGCGCTGTAGCCGAGCCGGGCGGCCAGTCCGGCGACGCCCTCGCGGTCGACCACGCCGTCGGCGATCAGCCGCATGGCCCGGCCCACCACGTCGGCGCGCACGTTCCACTCGGCGGAGCCGGGGACGGCGTCCGGACGGCACCGCCGGCAGGCCCGGAATCCGGCGCCCTGCGCGGCGGCGGCGGTCGCGAAGAACCGCACGTTGCGTCGTTTCGGTGTGACGGCGGGGCAGCTGGGACGGCAGTAGATCCCGGTCGTCCCGACGGCGAAGAAGAACGCCCCGTCGAACCGTCCGTCCCGGCTGCGCACCGCCTCGTACCTGCTGTCCTCGTCCATCACACCGTCCAGTCTCCGCCGGCCGGGGGAGACCGGCTGGCGGAAATCGGACAGGGAGGCGGGGTGCGGCGAGGAGTACGCCGACGGGTCAGCGCAGGCGGCCCCGCTTCGCCTCCATCGCCGCCCTGCCCACCGCCCCCTTCCGCTTCCACTCCTTGCGGATCTCCGCGCGCAGCCGCGCGTCGGTCTTGGCGACGATGCGCTGGTTCTCCCGCAGCAGCTTGCGGTAGCTCTCGAGGCGGCGTTCCGGCAGGGCGCCCGCCTCGATGGCCTCGAGGACCGCGCACCCCGGTTCGCTCTCGTGCGCGCAGTCGTGGAAACGGCAGCCCCCGGCGAGCTCCTCGATCTCGGAGAACACCTGGCCGACGCCGCTGCCAGCGTCCCAGAGCCCGACGCCCCGCAGGCCCGGGGTGTCGATGAGGACTCCCCCGCCGGGCAGGGCGAGCAGGTTGCGGGTGGTGGTGGTGTGGCGGCCCTTGCCGTCGACCTCCCGGGCCGCCTGGACGTCCATCACGTCCTCGCCGAGGAGCACGTTGGCGAGGGTGGACTTGCCCGCGCCCGACACGCCGATCAGTACCGACGTACCGCCGGAGACGACCGCGGCCAGGACGTCCAGTCCCTCGCCCTCCTGCGCGCTGACGGCGAGCACCGGGACACCGGGCGCGGCGGTCTCCACGTCCTGGACCAGATGGGCCCGGGTCACCGCGTCCGGCACCAGGTCGGCCTTGGTGAGCACGACCACCGGCTGCGCCCCGGACTCCCAGGCGAGGGCGAGGAACCGTTCGATCCGCGCCAGGTCCAGCTCGCCGGCGAGCGAGACGGCGATGACGGCGTGGTCGACGTTGGCGGCGAGGATCTGTCCCTCGGACCGCTCGGAGGAGGTGGAGCGCACGAAGGCGGTGCGCCGCGGCAGGTACGCCCGTACGTAGCGCGGAGTGCCGCCCTCCGGTTCGACGGCGACCCAGTCCCCGGTGCACACGACCCGCAGGGGGTCGCGCGGGGTGACGAACGCGGTGTCGGCCCGTACGGTCCCGTCGGCGGTGACCACGTCGCACTGCCCGCGGTCGACCCGCACCACGCGCCCGGCCAGCAGCCCTTCGGCCTCGTACGGGGCGAACGCGTCGGCCCACGTCCCGTCCCAGCCGTAGGCGGCCAGCACGGAGGACTTCGACGTGGGGAGGGAGACGGAAAAGGTGGTGGCGGAGGTGGAGAAAGAAGAGGTGGAACTCAAGGGGTGACCCTTCGCGAGGGTGGCCCCGGCGGCCGCGCGAAGACGCGCGGAACGGAAAGGTGAGGTCAGCCGGTGGCCACGGAGATGAAACGGATGGATTCCTGGATGCGGGCAGCGCCCATCACGAAGACAGCCATCGGTCACACCTCCCGTCCCTCACTCGATCCGGCGGCAGCGGACCACGGCGCATGCGCGCGCCGCTTGTGTGCTGCGGCCCTCACTGTAGGAGACCGCCGGCCAGGGGCGCCACCTGTTTAACGGGCACCCCGATGCCCAAAGGCTTCGGGCCGGGTCGCGTCACACGGTCGTGCAGGAGTGGCCGTTGAGGGTGATGTCGGAGGGCGGGGAGTTCGTGCCGTTCCAGGAGGCGATGAAGCCGAAGGCGAGCTTCCCGCCGGCGGGGACGGTCTTGTTGTAGTCGGTTGCGGTGGCGGTGACGCGGGACCCGTTCTGGCTGACGCCGGCGTCCCACATCTGGGTGACGCGCTGGCCGTCCTCGAAGGTGAAGGCCACGCGCCAGGAGTCGAGAGGCTCCGTCGTGGTGACGGTGACGGTGGCCTGGAAGCCGGCGGGCCACTGGTTGACCAGGTCGTACGCGGCGTGACAGACGGCCGGCCTGCTGGGCGCGGTGGTCCGGGGTTCGGCGGTGGCGGTGGTGCTGCCCTGGGGCTCGGGGTCGGGGTCGGGGTCGGGGTCGGGGTCGGGTTTCGCCGGGTCCGGGGCGCCTTCGGAGGGCGGTCGGGGAGTGCCGGAGGGGGCAGGGCCGGAGGCAGTGACGGAGGCGGTGGGGGCGGGCGCCGCGGGCGGGTACGGGCCCGGGTCGGCCACCGGTCCGGGGTCGGCGCCGGTGCGGATCGCGCTGTCGGCCTCCGTACCACCGAACGGCATCAGGGAGACGGCGAGGGCGAGGGCGGACACCAGGACGGCGGCGACCAGCAGCCCGTTGCGGGTGGCACGTGCCCGGCCGGTTCCGTCGGCCGGGTCGCCGCCCACGCCGGGGCCGTCGGGGCCGTCGGGGCGGCCGGGGCCGAGCCGCGCCTCGGCCGCGCGGCGGCGGCGCTCCAGATAGGCCAGGCCGCCCCAGCCGACGACCCCGCCGGTGAGGGCGCCGGGCAGCCCGCCGTCGTGCAGCCGAAGACAGGCCGCGATCTCGGCGCACCGCACGCAGGTGGCGAGGTGTTTGGACAGGTCGCCGGGGGTGTCGGCGGCGGGCGAGCGGGTGACGGCGTCCAGCAGCCGGGCGTAGCTGCGGCACTCCGCGTCCATCGGGGAGTCGAGGTGGTTGCGGTGGCACCGGTCCCGGAAGAAGCCGCGGACCTGGGCGAGTTCGTCGGCGGCGGTGTCAGGGTCGAGGCCCAGCCGACGGGCCACCAGGGGCAGCGGGAGGGACTCCGCCTCGGCCAGCCACAGCAGTTCGGCGTCGGCCTGCTGCAGATCGCGCAGTCCGCGCAGGGCGACCGGGCGCGACAGCGGCGGGCCGGTGAAGCGGGCGGCGTTCTCGGAGTGGAGCCACAGCCGCAGGTCGGGATCGAGCCGGTGTCCCTGTCCGCTCTCCTCCCAGGCTGCCGCGGTGGTGCGAACGGCGGTCAGCAGCAGGGGTATTCGGGGCAGCCTGGACGAGCGGCGGCCGGCCGCGCGTACGGTGGTCGCCTCCGCTTCGCGCACCTCGCGTATGCCCTGGGCGAACGCCTCGCGCGCCAGCTGCGCGGCGGCGGTGGAACCGGCCGTGCACAGGTCGGCGTAGGAGAGCACCGCGTCCCAGCACTCGGAGAACAGTGCCACCTCGGTGGCGTCCTGGGGGGCCGGCAGGTCGGGCATGAGTCTCCTGCATCCACGAACGAGGTCAACTCGTGACATTGACAACGCAGTTGGGGAAAACCACGGGGGCGATGGACGAGCTTTTCACGCTGTCGACACAACTGACAAGCGCTGTCTCCACTTCGCACGCCACGGCGCCCGCGCACGCCCGCGCACGCCCCCTCGGGCACCATACGCAGGAAGGGCCGGAACCGTCCCGGTTCCGGCCCTCTCGGCCTTGCTCAAGGGCCCTCGAAGGGCCCGGGAGTTCTCACGCCTCGACGGGCTCCTGCTCCGGGAGGCTGTCCATGAAGGAGCTCACGGAGAACACCGCACGGCCGGGTCCGGGCGGGCCGTAGCCGGGGGGCGAGGCCAGACCGAACTCGTCCATCGTGGCGCGGTACGCCTCGAGCAGCCGGATGTGGTACTCCAGCGGCGCTCCCTGCGGGTTGGCCTTGCCGAGCGGGGTCGTCGGCTCGGGGCACCAGGTGGTGAAGCGGGGCGTGATGCCGTGCGACATGAAGAAGCGCAGGCCCTCGGTGGTCGAGGCGATGGCCTCGTCGACGGTGGCGAAGCCGAACGGCTCGGACATCTCCACGCCCGCCACGAAGTTGGGAATGACGTTGCGCGCGCCGAAGACGTCCGCGGAGTCCAGGATGCGCCTGTGCCACTCGTCGCGGCCGACGTAGCGCTCCTTGCCCGGGCAGTACAGCTCGAACAGACGGCGGTCCCACACCTCGTAGTTGGGGTGGTAGATCTGCACGCCGTAGTCCTTGAAGCGCTGCACGTCGTCCTTGGGCAGCGCCTGGGCGACGACCTTGCCGATCCAGCGGCCGGGGAAGCGCTCCTCGATGGCCTTGGCGTAGTGCCCGTAGAAGTCGGCCTCATCACGGCCGGCGACCGTCTTGGTGATCGCGCCGCCGGTGAGGGTGTAGGCGGTGGACGCCTTCGCCGTGTCGTACCGGTCGATGATCTCCAGGGCCTCGAGGACCTCCTCGACGTCCTTGACCCCGGTGTAGGGACGGCCGGCCGCCTTGTGCTGGCGCCAGTTGTGATTGATGTCGCAGTACTGGCACTCCTCCTTGGCACCGAAGTACTGGCAGACCCGGAAGACGGTCAGGTAGATCAGGTAGCCCCACTGGATGGTCGGGGCCACCTCCATGACGGACTTCCCGTTGGCGAGGGTGTGCCGGTAGTACTCGGGCATCGGCGGCACGCCGACGTCGGCGATGCGCTTCCCGTCGAGGTAGAGGCCGAGCACGCCGTCCTCGTTCGCGGCGACCCGGTACGGGGAGGCCGGGTTCACCCGGACGGAGACGACCGTCCGGCGCAGGTCGTAGGGGCCGCCGGTGAGGATGATCTCCTCGGGCGGGCGCCGCAGCGCGGCCTCGCCCAGCTCGGGCAGCGTGCCGTGGTCGAAGGAGAAGATGAAGTACGACTTCGGTTTGACCTCGCCGTTCTCGTTGTCGCTCAGCGCGGACGAGTCGAAGGCGACACCGCCCCGGAGCAGGTCCTCCTTGAAGACGGCCTCGCGCGGCACGTGCGGGAACCGCTCCATAAGATCCTCGACCAGCGCGGTCCGGCTGCCCATCCCGTGTCTCCTTCCGGCTCGGACGTACGACTCCCGGCTCGGACGTACGACTCCTCACGGTATGCCCCCGGCCCCCTCGGGTGTGCAACCGGGTCCGGTGAACGGTCCGGCGGCCCCCGGCATCGGGGCCGGTCGGCGCGGTGATGTGATGTCCCCGACACGCTCGACGACTCGGGGAGGGGCCGCCGCATGACCGGGACCGTGACCAACTGGGCCGGCAACATCACGTACGCCGCCGAGGAGCTGAACCGCCCGCACACCCTGGACGCGCTGCGCGCGCTGGTCGCCGGGAGCTCCCGGGTGCGGGTCCTGGGCAGCGGGCACTCCTTCAACGAGATCGCCGAGGCCGGCGCGGACGGCGTCCTGCTCTCCCTCGACGCGCTGCCCCCGCAGATCGACGTGGACACGGCGGCCAAGGCGGTCCGGGTCGGCGGCGGTGTGCGGTACGCCGAGCTGGCCCGGCAGGTGCACCGGCACGGACTGGCGCTGGCGAACATGGCGTCGCTCCCGCACATCTCGGTGGCCGGCTCGGTCGCCACCGGCACGCACGGCTCCGGTGTCGGCAACGGCCCGCTCGCCTCGTCCGTGCGCACGGTGGAACTGGTCACGGCGGACGGCTCGACGGTACGGATCGACCGCGGGGACGAAGCGCGGTTCGGCGGGGCGGTCACCTCGCTCGGCGCGCTCGGTGTGGTCACCGCACTCGCCCTGGACCTGACGCCCGCCTACGACGTCGAACAGCATCTGTTCACCGAGCTCCCGCAGGCCGGGCTGGACGCCGCCACCTTCGAGAAGGTGATGTCGGCCGCGTACAGCGTGAGCCTGTTCACCGACTGGGACGCGCCGGGCTTCCGGCAGGTGTGGGTGAAGCGGCGCACGGACCAGCCGCTGCCGGACTTCCCCTGGGCCGCGCCCGCGACCGAGAAACTGCACCCCGTGCCCGGCATGCCGGCGGTGAACTGCACGGAGCAGTTCGGTGTACCGGGGCCCTGGCACGAGCGGCTGCCGCACTTCCGCGCGGAGTTCACCCCGAGCAGCGGGTCGGAGCTGCAGTCGGAGTACCTGCTGCCGCGCCGGTTCGCCCTCGACATGCTGCACGCGATCGACGGGATCCGGGAGGCCGTCTCCCCCGTGCTGCAGACCTGCGAGGTGCGGACGGTGGCCGCCGACAACCAGTGGCTCAGCCCCTGCTACGGCCGGGACACCGTGGCCGCCCACTTCACCTGGGTGGCGGACACCCCGGCCGTGCTGCCCGTGGTGCGGCGGCTGGAGGAGGCGCTGGCGCCCTTCGAGGCGCGACCGCACTGGGGGAAGGTGTTCACCACGCCGACGGCCGACCTGCGCGCCCGCTACCCGCGCCTGGACGACTTCCGGACCCTGGCCCGGTCCCTGGACCCCGCGGGGAAGTTCACCAACACGTTCGTCCGGGACGTCCTGGGCGAGTGAGCGACCGAGCGACTGGAACCGACTTCATGAAGCCCCTTTCCAAACCCCGTCCGCCGACCCCGAGATCACCGGCGAGGAGTGGATGTCCTTCCCGTCCGACATCCAGTGGGGCTACGTCACCGAACCGTTCGACGATCCCGCGGTCGCCTTCGCCCGCTCCCTCTGGAACTCGGCGGTCGTCAAAACCCTCCACACGGCCGGCACCCTGCTGTTCTGCTCGCTCGCCGGATACGGACTGGCCCGCATCCCCTACCGGCACGCCGACAAGGTTCTCTACGCAGTGCCGGGAACCCTGATGGTTCCGACCGCGGGCGCCTTCGTCCCCGTTTCGTGCTGGTCCCGTCCCTCAGCCGGGTGGACAGCTACTGGGGCCTGATCATCCCGGGTCTCTCCAGCGGATTCTTGCGAGGGACTTCGGGGGCAGCCCCGGGAGGAACCGCATCCTCGTGCATCGCGGCACGGAGCGCCGCGATGTCGCTGTGTCCGTCCGGCCGCGCAGCGGCCAGATCTTGTTCGCGGGGCAGGACGAGTCGGACCCGGTAGTGCCGGGTTTCACTCGATGGGATGGCCGGTGGGGAACGCGTGCTGCGGCGTCGTGCGGGTGTCTGCGATCGGTGATCGTGAAGCCGGTCGTGCGGGTCAGACTCCTGCCGACGCCGGTGCAGGCGGCGGCGCCGGAGGCGACCCTGCGCGCCTGCAACGAGACCGCCACCTGGGTGGCCGAGGTCGCCTTCGCCGAGAAGGCGATGAAACCCCTGGCCCTTCGCGAACACACCTACCAGCAGGTCAAGACACGATGAGGGCTCGGAGAGGAAGGCCGCCCAGATGGCGGCCTTCCTCTCCGACGGCGAGGGCCGACGGGTCCGGGTCTCCTCGTCGGCGTAGCTCAGTCGGTACCCCGGAATATGTGCTGGTCGGGAGCGTCCGGCTCCTCACCGGCCAGGAGGGCCGGGCGCACGGGCCGTAACGGGCGCTGCGGTTTGGCCGGGCGCGCGAGCAGGAGCGAACACGTGCACGTCGTCGGGCCCGGGACGTTGTCGTGGTCGAGCATGAGGTTCGGCATGGTGCCTCCCGCGTTCATAGGGCCGCCCCCACAGGCCGACGCTGCGGGACCGCCGCGTCGCGTGCGAGGAGGCACTCCTCCAGGAATCCGCAGACCCGCAGGTGGTAGGTGCGGGCCGCCCAGCCGAGGCTGATGTTGTGGCCCGCGTCGGGCTGGTGGTCGACGCGCACCGGGGCCGACACGAACGGCCGGGTCAGGTCCGCCACCGCCTCCTCGTCGTACCGCCACCACTGCTCCTGCTCGGCGAACGTGAAGCGGACGGGGACCCGGACCCGTGCGGCCAGCTCCGGATACAGCTCCGGCCACGACCGTCCCTGCGCCGCCTCGATCTCCGGGACCTGCGAGAGGAGCGCCTGCCCGAGCCGGAAGGCGTTCGGCGGGTAGAGGCGCAGGGCGCCCCAGTGCTTGCGCCACTCGCCCTGGCCGCCGGGTCCGGGGAGTTGGTGCGGGGCGACGGCGAGGCGGTTGCCGAGTCCGGAGATGTCCATGCCGATCAGCACGTCCCCGAACGCGCCGGCGGCCGCCAGCGCGAGTTTGCCTCCGTAGCTGTGGGCGACGAGGAACAGGCCGGCCCCGGTGACGTACCGCGCCGAGAAGTCGGCCAGCGCGGCGCGCAGGACCGGGGCCGAGTCCGCCAGGGCCAGACCGCGGGGCAGCCGCGCGGCGGAGAGTCCGTAACCGGGCCGGTCGACGGCGAGCACGGTGTAGCCGAGCTGGGCTCCCAGCGCGAGGAGGGAGAGGCCGGGGCGGGCACGGTTGTCGAAGTAACCGGCGCGCATGCCTCCACCGTGCAGGGCGACGAGGACCGCGCGCGGCGCCGCGTCCACCGGCTCGGCGAGCAGCGCGGACAGGGTGAGGCCGTCGGCGTGCAGGGTCGTCGCGCGGACCTGCGGTGCCGCGACGGCGACAGGCGACAGCTGGGGCATCGGATCGGAACTCCTTTGGCACGGAGGGATGGACCAGAAGCTGCGGGCCCGCTCAGGACATACGGCTCCCCGACACCCTCCAGTCGCGCGGATCGCGGTGCGGGACCGCTCGTTCCGGGCGGCGCCAGCCGGCCGTGCGCGGGGTCCCGGCGCCGTCGTCCGCGTGGGTGCCGGTCGCCGCGAGCCGGCTCAGCAGGACGGCGGTCAGGGCCGCGAGGTCGGCGGCGGTGGGCTGTCCGCTGACGATCCGGAAGGTGGCGGCGGTCTCGCGACCGGGCGCGGTCACTGCGGCGGTCTCGCCGCCGGGCGCGGTCACTGCGGCGGGTTGCCGTGCTTGCGCGACGGCAGGTCGGCGTGTTTGTGGCGCAGCATCGCCAGCGACCGGATGATGATCCGCCGGGTCTGGCGCGGGTCGATCACATCGTCCACCAGGCCGCGTTCGGCCGCGTAGTACGGGTGCATCAACTCCACCTGGTACTCCTTGATCTTCTGCTGCCGCACCGCCTCCGGGTCCTCCGCCTCGTTGATCTCGCGGCGGAAGATGACGTTGGCCGCGCCCTCCGCACCCATGACGGCGATCTCGTTCGAGGGCCAGGCGAGCGCGAGGTCGGTTCCGATGGAGCGGGAGTCCATGACGATGTACGCGCCGCCGTACGCCTTGCGCAGGACGAGCGAGACCCGCGGGACGGTGGCGTTGCAGTACGCGTAGAGCAGCTTCGCGCCCCGCCGGATGATGCCGTTGTGCTCCTGGTCCACGCCCGGCAGGAAGCCCGGTACGTCGATCAGCGTGACCAGGGGAATGTTGAAGGCGTCGCAGAATTGGACGAAACGCGCAGCCTTCTCGGAGGCGTTGATGTCCAGGACGCCCGCGGAGGAGGCGGGCTGGTTGGCGACGATGCCCACGACCTCGCCGCCCATCCGCGACAGGGCGCAGACGATGTTGGTGGCCCAGGCCGGATGCACCTCGAAGTAGTCGCCGTCGTCGACGATCTCCTCGATCACGGTCCGGATGTCGTAGACCCGCTGCGGATCGTCGGGCACCAACTCCAGCAGCCGGTCGGTGGGCCGGTCCACCGGGTCGGTCACCGGAGCGCCCGGGGGCAGGTCCCGGTTGTTGGCGGGCAGCAGCGACAGCAGGTGGCGGACGTCCTCCATGCAGGTGCGGACGTCGTCGTACGCGAAGTGCGCCACGCCGGAGGTCGAGCCGTGCACATCGGCTCCGCCCAGTCCGTTCTGGCTGATCTTCTCGCCGGTCACGGACTCCACGACGTCCGGGCCGGTGATGAACATCTGGGCGATCCCGCGGACCATGAAGACGAAGTCGGTCAGTGCCGGTGAGTAGGCGGCGCCGCCCGCGCACGGGCCGAGCATGACGGAGATCTGCGGGATCACGCCGGACGCCTTGGTGTTGCGGAGGAAGATGCCGCCGTATCCGGCGAGCGCGGAGACTCCCTCCTGGATGCGGGCGCCCGCGCCGTCGTTGAGCGAGACCAGCGGCGCGCCGGCCGACAGGGCCATGTCCATGATCTTGTGGATCTTGGCCGCGTGCGCCTCGCCCAGCGCGCCTCCGAAGATCCGGAAGTCGTGCGCGTACAGGAAGACGGTCCGGCCGTGGACCGTGCCCCAGCCGGTGATGACCCCGTCCGTGTAAGGTCGCTTGTCCTCCAGGCCGAAGCCGGTGGCACGGTGCCGGCGCAACGGCTCGACCTCGGTGAACGTGCCCTCGTCCAGGAGCAGGTCGATTCGTTCGCGGGCGGTCAGCTTGCCCTTGGCGTGCTGGCGTTCGGTGGCCCGCGGGTCGGGCCCCTTGTGGGCCTCCTCCTTGATCAGGCCGAGTTCCTCCAGGCGCTCCATGGCCGTCCAGTGGCCGCGCGCGGCGAGCCGGGTGGCGGCGGCCCGTGACGTGAGCCGAGAGGTGGTTTGTGCGGTGGTCTTCTCGTCGGTCGACATGGGTGCACGCTCCTCAACGTGAGCTTCGGGTGATCGTGCTGCCGGAGTTCGGGCCCGGGGCGCCGTCGCTGTACGGGGACTCCTCGGGCAGCCACCGGAGGGTGCCGTGTTCCGGGCGGTCGCCGGGCACCGCGATCGCCGCCGCGTGCTCCGGCCCGGCGGGAAGGTCCAGGACTGCCCAACGGGCCGGCCTGCGCCGCAGGTCGGACCCCAGGTAGTCGGTGCGCGGATGGTGGGAGAGGCCGGTGCCGAGCGCCTTGAGGTACGCCTCCTCACGGGTCCGCAACCGGCCGAAGTGCGCCCGGCGCTCGCCCGGCGGCGCGGCCTCCAGCTCCGCCTGCTCTCCCGGATGCAGTGCGCGGGCGCACGCCTCCACGGTCTCCGGTGACGGCAGCCGTTCCACGTCGACGCCGATGACGCGCGGAGCGACCGCGACGGCGATCAGGCCCCGACTGTACGCCAGGGAGAAGTGCAGCGGCGGTCCGCCGGCTGGGACCACGGCGGGCCGGCCGTGCGGCCCCGCGCAGCCGGGAGAGGGATCCCGTACGAACGTGAGGGCGGCGGGCGGCCAATCGAGGTGGCCGCCGAGCAGCCGCCGCAGCAGCACGGTGTGCGCGGTCGCGTACGCGGCCCGGTCGGCGGGACGCACGAAGGAGGCCGCGCGCCGGAGTTCGGCGGCGCTGAGTCCTCCGGCGGTCTGGTCCGGCAGGCCGGGAAGAGGCGGGCGCACGAGCCGGACGTCCACGTGGCCTGGGGCGGGGCGGCGGTGGGCCGGTGAGGGTGGGAGCGGAGGCGTGCGCGGCGTCCATGGATGTCCCTGGGGGCCGAGGGGCCTGGGACCGAGGGCCAGGGCCTGGGGGCCGCCGACCTGTGGCCTGGAGCCGGGGCTGTGGTCCGGTGCGCTCAGTGGGGCCCGGAGCCACCGCACGGACGCCCGGTCCGTCCGCGCCGCACACGGACCGTCAGGGCGGTCCCGTACGCCGAAAGCGCAGGCCGGTGAGTGCGGTGAGCAGGCCGAGGCCTCCGATCGCGGCCACCACGGTCAGCGCCGGGCGACAGGCCGCCGCGATCTCCGCCGGGACCGCTCCGGCCGGTGGAGTCCACGCCGTGAGCAGCGCGGCCACCAGGGCCACCGAGAGCGTGGCGCCGACCTGGACGCCGGTCTGGTAGAGGCCGCTGGCCGCTCCCCGTTCGGCGGGCGGCAGTTGAGAGGTCGCCTGGCTGTTCAGCGCGGCGAAGGAGAGCACGAAACCGGCCCCCACCAGCAGCATCGTCGGCAGGATTCCGGTGGCGTACGCCAGTGGCCAGGGCGTGCGCAGGTACAGCAGGTAGCCCGCGAACGGGAGCAGCGCACCGGCCGCGATCAGGCGCGGTGCGCCGAAGCGGGCGACGATCCGTCCGGAGTGCAGCGCGGTCACCACCAGCGGAGCCGCGGCCGGCAGGAAGGCGGCCGCGGTCCGCAGTGGAGACCAGCCCGCCAGACTCTGGAGCTGGTGACCGGCGATGAACAGCATCCCCAGATAAGAGCCGTTGAGGCAGGTCGCGCCGAGCGCCGAGCGGATCATCGCGCCGCTGCGGAGCGCGGCGAACCGTACGAGCGGCTCGGCCGAGGCGCGTTCGAGGGCGACGAAGAGGCTGAGCAGCACTCCGGTCAGGACCAGCAGGCCGGTGGAGCGGAGGTCGGCCCAGCCGTGCGCGGGCACCGAGGTGATGCCCTGGACCAGAGCGAGCAGGGCTACGAGGAACGCGACCGCGCTCGCGAAGCCGTAACGCCGCCGCGCCGCGCCGGACGGCGGCTGTGCCGTCCCGCCGCCCGGCCGCTCCGCACCGTCCTGTGTCGAGCCCGGGATCAGCCGCAGGCCCAGAACGAACAGCACCAGGACCGCCGGGGCCGGAAAGGCGAAGGTCAGGCGCCAACTGAAGCCGGTCAGCCAGCCGGAGAGCAGCAGCCCGGCGGTGAATCCTCCGGCACCGAAGAGGGTGTAGACGGACAGGGCCCGGTTCCGCGGCGTGCCTTCCGGGAAGGTGGTGGCGATGATCGCGAGCCCGGTGGGTGCGGTCAGCGCCGCGCAGAAGCCCTTCACCACCCGGGTGGCGGTGAGGAGCGAGGGGTCCTCGGCGAGCGCGCCGATCAGCGAGGCGGCGGCGAAGCCGAGGAGGGCGGCGAGGTAGACCCGGCGGCGGCCCAGCAGCGCCACGACACGGGCGCCGAACAGCATCAGGCCGCCGAAGCCGACGGCGAATCCGGTGATCGTCCACTGCGTCGTGGTGAGCGACGCGCCGAGGTCCGTGCCGATCGCGGGCAGCGCCACGAGCGCCACGGACACCTCGAGCGCGTCGATGAGCATGTTGCCGGCGAGCACGACCAGCAGCCCCCACATCCGGGGGCTCCACGGTGCGTGTGCCGGGGCGGGTGCGGTGTGCGAGGGTACGAAGGAACTGGTCATGGTCCGGCGCTCCAGCGGGTCGGGGAGGGCGGGGCTCCGCCGCTCACGTCGGGGACGGCGGTCAGCCGAGCAGCGTGCCGCCGCTCGCGTCGACGAACGAGCCGGTGACCCAGCGGGCGTCGTCGGAGACCAGGAAGGCGATGACGTCGGCGACATCCTCGGGTTCGCCCACCCGGTTGAAGGTGGACAGCCCCGCCATGGCCGTGACGGCTTCCGGGATGTCGAAGACCGGATTGCTGTTGCGGGTGATGCCGGGCGCGACGGAGTTGATGGTGATGTTGCGCGGGCCGAGCAGTTTGGCGAAGTGCAGGGCGAGCATCTCGACGGCGCCCTTGCTCATCGCGTAGGCGATCTCGTCCGGATTGGAGAAGCGCGTGAGGCCGGAGGAGATGTTCACAATCCGGCCGCCGTCCGGAATGCTGGTCAGGGCCCGCTGGATGATGAAGAACGGCGCCTTCGCGTTGACCGCGAAGATACGGTCGAACTGCTCCGGAGTCGTGTCCTCGGCCGCGACCCCGCCCATCACCCCGGCGTTGTTGACCAGGATGTTCAGCTCCGTGGAGCCGGTGCGCTCCTTGAGGCCCTCTTCGAGCCCGAGGAAGAGTTCGTGGACGCCGCCGGCCGCGCCCAGCTCGGCCTGGACGGCGAAGCCGCGTCCGCCGTCCTTCTCGATGCGCTCCACGACCTCGGTCGCCGCGTCCGCGCCGGTCGCGTAGTGGACGGCGACGAGCGCCCCTTCCCGCGCCAGCCGTTCGGCGGTGGCCCGCCCCATGCCCCGGCTCGCGCCGGTGACCAGTGCCGTCTTTCCGGTGAGCTTGCCCATGTTCTCTCTCCTGCCGATGTGTGAGCCGATGTACGGGCCCGTGGGTGATGGGTGTCGTTCGGTGGGCCTGGTCTTCGAGGTGACCCGGGAGGTTCGCGCGATCCGGGTGTCCCGCGCGAACCACGTGGCGAGCGCCGCTTCGAGGCCCGCGGCCGACGTGCCGGCCCAGGCGACGTACCCGTCCGGCCGGACCAGGACGGCATCCACACCGTCCAGCGGCGACCCGGCCGGATCGTCCACCGGCCGGAACGCCGTCACGACGTCCACGCTCCGGTCGAACGGCCCGGCGGCCCCCGTGAGCAGTAGCCGCCGCTCCTCCTCGTCCGCCGTCACCAGCAGCACTCCGCGCGCGCCTCGCAGCAGGTCCGTCGTACGCACGGACGAGCCGTCCGTCTCGGGACCGCCGCTGTCAGGGCCGCCGGCCTCGACGCCGTACGCCGACGAACCCGCCGCGCCGCCCCGGAGCACCGCACGGCACCGGGACGGGCGGAGTTCCAGCGAGACCGGCGGCAACCTCCGGCCCGCCAGTGCGTGCGGCCCGCCGCCCGGACGGCCCGCATCCGCGGGCGTACCGCCGTACCGGATGTCCAGACCGCTGACCATCCCCGCCAACCGGGCCCGCACCGCCTCGTACGGGAGCAGTTCGCCGATCACCTGTCGCAGCCCCGTGACCTCCGGTCCGCCGAGCAGCAACCGGGCCTGCGCGCGAATGTTGGAGAGGACCTGGCGGCCCACCTCGTGGCGCTCCTCGTGGTACGAGTCCAGCAGCCGGTCCGGGCCCCGGCCACCGGCCACCGCCGCCAGCTTCCAGCCCAGGTTGACCGCGTCCTGGAGGCCCAGGTTGAGGGCCTGGCCGCCGATCGGCATCTGGGCGTGGGCGGCGTCGCCGGCAAGCAGCACCCGGCCGTGCCGGTAGCGCTCGGCCTGTCGGGAGACATCGCCGAACGCGTTGACCCACAAAGGAGTTCCGGCCGAGAGGTCCTCGCCGGTGACGTTGTGCCAGGCGTCCACGATGTCGGCGAAGGACGCCTGTGCGGCGCGTGGTGTCCGGCCGAACTCGTGGACCATCACGCGGGTGACGCCGTCGGCCCGGCGGGCCGCGATCGCCAGTCCGCGCGGCAGCCGTTCGAAGCGGCGGCCGCGGATGTCGATGCCGTCGATGTCGGCACGGATCAGCTCGCGTCGGGCGTCGGTGCCGGGGAAGGCGATGGCGGCGAGGCGGCGCACGGTGGACTCCTCGCCGTCACACCCGACGACGTACGGGGCCGTGACCCGTACCGGAGCACCACCAGGCCCCGCCGCCTCGACCACGACCCGGTCCGGGTGCTGCTCCAGACCGGTGACCCGGTGGCCGCGCCGCACCTCGGCGCCGAGCCGTACGGCCCAGGCGCCGAGGACCTCTTCGGTGCGGGTCTGCGGGACCTTCCACTGGCCCGGGTACGGGCCGGGCAGCCGCAGGTCCATCGGAAGGCCGCCGAAGTGGCCCATGGGCTCGTCCGGCGGGGTGCCGATCTCGTCCAGCAGCCCTCGCTGGTCGAGGATCTCCATGGTGCGGGCGTGCAGGGTGGAGGCGCGGGACTCGGTCGTCGGTGCGTCCAGCCGGTCCAGCACGACCACGTCCGCGCCGCCGAGCCGCAGCTCCCCGGCGAGCATCAGCCCGACGGGGCCCGCGCCCACGACGACGACATCCCTGTCCATGGCCGTTTCCACGACGACATCCGTGGTGACGGGGGCCCGCACGGCGTCAGCGCCGGGCTTCGGCGTAGTCCTTGGCGTGGCCGAGAGTCGCGCGGCTGTTGGTGCTGAGCGCCGACCGCACGTACTCCTTCGCCTGTGCCACGTCCGCCTCCGGCCCGAGGATCTTCCCGATGTTCTCGGCGCGGATGACCACGGTGTGCTGCGAGGTGGCGGCGACCCCGGTGTCGGTCTCCCGGAAGGTCCAGAGGCCGGTGTGCAGGTTCATCAGGGCCGGCAGGGTGGTCTGCTTGTACGCGATCCTCTCGCCGTTCAGGCAGACCCGGTACGACTTCGTGGTGTGCACGGAGCCGTCCTTGGCGCGGGTGTCCATCTCCAGGGTCTGGAGGCCCGGGCTGTCCTCGGTGAGCCGGACGACCGCCACGTGTGGCAGCCGCTCCGACCAGAGCCCGGCCTCGTTGATGAAGTCGTAGACGTCCTTGGCGGCGCCCTCGATCTCGATGGTGTCCTCGAAGGAGAAGGTCAACTCCTCTGAGGCGGTGGCCAGTTCAACGCTGACCTTCAACGCGGCCAGCTCGGAGCGCGAGTTGCGGTCGACGGCCTCCTCGATCCAGGCGAGCCCGGCCGGGTCGTCGTCGACGGCGGTGTAGTCGTGCTGGAGCCGGATGCGGGACTCAGTGGCCGAGAGCGGCTCGATGATCCAGGTGCCGCCCATCGTCGCGACGGGCGGGGTCGAGACCTGCTGGCGGAAGGTGATCCGCATCGCCTCGCGGTCCAGGAAGCGGCGCGACGTCCAGTTCTTCGCCTCGCCGTTGGCCGTGGCCCAGATCTGGATCAGCTCCTCGTCGTCGGAGCGCTCGACGTGGTCGACGTAGATGGTGGGCGGGAAGATCCGCGGCCAGTTCTCCACCTCGGCGATCAGCCGGTACACCTCCGCGGCCGGGGCCGAGACCGTGATCTCGTGCTCCACCTCGCGTGGTTGGGAGTCGGACATGCTCTTCATCTCCTCGGGTCGTCAGCTCAGGAAGCGGGCACGGCTCAGAAGTTGCCGAGGCCGCCGCAGACGTTGAGGGCCTGCGCGGTGATGGAGGCCGCCGTGTCGGAGGCGAGGTAGCCCACCAGGCCGGCCACCTCCTCGGGGGTGGAGTAGCGGCCGAGCGGGATCTTCGCGGTGAACTTCTGCATGATCGCGTCCTCGGAGGTGTCGTACGCCGCCGCGTAGCCGGCCCGTACGCGCTGGGCCATCGGCGTCTCGACGTACCCGGGGCAGACCGCGTTCACGGTGATTCCGGTCGGCGCCAGCTCGTTGCCGAGGGCCTTGGTGAAACCGACGACGCCGTGCTTGGAGGCGGAGTAGGGCGCTCCGAGCACCACACCCTGCTTCCCTGCCGTGGAGGCGATGTTGATGATCCGGCCGCGGTCCTTGTTGCGCATGCCGCCGGTGTTCAGTACTGCGCGGGTGAGGCGGAAGACGCTGGTGAGGTTGGTCTCCATGACGTCGTTCCACAGCTCGTCGTCGAGGTCGGCCGTGACCCCGCCGCCGCTTCGGCCCGCGTTGTTGACGAGGACGTCGACCGTGCCGAACCGCTCGACGGCCGCCTGGACGAAGGCGTCGACGGAGTCCGGGGAGCGCACGTCGAGCACCGTGCCGTCGGCCTCCAGTCCCTCTTCGCGCAGGGTCTTGATCGTGGCGGCGACGTTCTCGGCGTCACGGGCGCCGATGAAGACGCGGTGCCCCTGCGTGGCCAGCAGCCGGGCCACCGCCAGGCCGATACCGCTGGTGGCGCCGGAGATGAGGGCGACGGGTCGGTCGTTTCCGGGCATGACTGCTCCTTCAGAGGTACGAGGGGTACGGGAGTGGCTCGCGGGTTACGAGATGCGGGTGCCGAAGAGGTGGTGGGAGGCGACACTCAGGCGGGCGCCACCTGGCCGAGGTGCTCGTTGACGGCCTCGACCATGCGGCGTGGCGTGCGCACCTCGCTGACCACCGAGTCGTCGAGCGTGATGCCGTACTCGCGCTCGATCCGGCCGCACGTCTCCAGGAGCGCCAGCGACTCGTAGCCCAGCTCCTCGAAGTCCATGTCGAGGATGTCGCCGTCGAAGTCGACGCTCTCGTCGGCACCGGCTCCTTCGCGCAGGATGCGCTTGAGGTTCTCCAGGGTGAAGGTCTGGGTGTCCATGTCTTCTTCCGTCCTTCTCTCTCAACTGCGGGGAGGTGAACTACAACGCGCTGGCGACGACCGCCGAGTTGAAGCCGCCGTGGCCCCGGGCGAGCACCAGGGCGTTGCGGACCGGGAGCACCCGGGGCTGCCCGGTGACCAGGTCCAGATCGTGGCCGGGGTCCGGTTCGACGTTGACGGTGGCCGGGACGAGGCCCTCCCGCATGGCGAGGAAGGCGGTCGCGACGTCGAGGGGCGCGGCACCCGAGTAGAGGCGCCCGGTCATCGTCTTTGGCGCGGTGACCGGCACTCCGCGCGGCCCGAAGACGGCGTTCAGCGCCTGTGCCTCGGCCCGGTCCAGCTCCGGGACCGCCGCCGCGTCGGCGAACACCACGTCGATGTCGCCTGGCTCCAGCTCGGCGTCGGCCAGCGCGAGTTCGATGGCCTTGCGGAGACCCGGCGGGCGGCCGCCGCCCGGTGCGGGGTCGAAGGTGGAGCCGTATCCGGCGATGTGTCCGTAGACCGCGGCACCGCGCTCCGCGGCAGCCGCCTCGTCCTCCATGACGAGGATGGCGCCGCCTTCTCCGGGCACATGCCCGGCAGCGGCCGTGTCGAACGGGACGTACGCGGTGCCCGGGTCGTCGCCGGTGGCCAGCCGGCCGCCGGCGAGCTGCGCGACCCAGCCCCACGGGCAGATCGAGGCGTCCACCGAACCGGAGACGACCAGCCTGGTGCCCTTGCGGATCTGTCGGCGGGCCTGGGCCAGTGCGTCGAGGCCGCCGGCCTGGTCCGACACGACGACGCCGCTGGGGCCCTTCATGCCGTTGCGGATCGAGATCTGGCCGCTGTTGACCGCGTAGAACCAGGCGAAGGACTGGTACGCGGAGACGTATTGGCTGCCTTCGCTCCACAGCTTCTGCAGCTCGCCCTGGCCGAACTCGAAGCCGCCGGAGGAGCTGGCGGTGACCACGCCCATGGAGTACGCGGGCAGTTCGGCCGGCACAACCCCGGCGTCCGCGAGCGCCCAGTCGGTGGCGACGAGAGCGAGGCGGGTCATGTGGTCGGTCTGGGCCATCAGCCGGCTCGGCAGATGCTCGGACGCGGTGAACCCGGGCACCTCACCGGCCAGCCGCGCCGGATACTGCGAGGGGTCGAAGCGGGTGATCCGGCCGATGCCGCTCTTGCCGGCCCGGGTCGCGGCCCAGTAGGCGTCGTTCCCGAGCCCGTTGGGAGCGGTGACGCCTATCCCCGTCACCACCGCGCGCGGAGTGGTCGCGCTCATGCCACTCTCCTCTCCGGCCGGGCGAGCACCATGGCGCTCTGGAAGCCGCCGAAGCCGCTGCCGACGGTCAGGACCGTGTCCGTACGGTGCTCACGCGCCGTCAGGGGCACATAGTCCAGGTCGCATTCGGGGTCCGGCGTGTGCAGGTTGGCCGTCGGAGGCACCACGTTGTGCTCCATGGCGAGGACCGACGCGGCGATCTCGATCGAGCCGATCGCGCCCAGCGAGTGCCCGACCATCGACTTGATGGACGAGACCGGTGTGCGGTACGCGTGGTCGCCGAGGCTCTTCTTCAGCGCGGCGGTCTCATGGCGGTCGTTCTGCTTGGTGCCGGAGCCGTGCGCGTTGACGTAGTCGATGGACTCGGCGTTCAGCCGGGCCTCGTGCAGCGCGATGGTGATCGCCTCGGCCATCTCGGCCCCGTCCGCGCGCAGCCCCGTCATGTGGAAGGCGTTGCAGCGCGAGGCGTACCCGGCGATCTCCGCGTAGATGTGCGCCCCGCGCCTGCGTGCGCTCTCCAGCTCCTCCAGGACGAAGACCGCCGACCCCTCGCCCAGCACGAACCCGTTCCGGGTGCCGTCGAAGGGCCGGGAGGCGTGCTCGGCGTCGTCGTTGCGGGGCGTAGTGGCCTTGATGGCGTCGAAGCAGGCCAGCGTGATCGGCGAGATCGGCGCGTCCGTCGCTCCGGCCACCATCACATCGGCGGAGCCCTCGCGGATCAGCTCCACCGCGTGGCCCACCGCGTCGATGCCCGAGGTGCAGCCGGTCGATACGACGGTGGCGGCGCCCTCCGCCCCGACCGCCCAGGCGACCTCGGCGGCGAACGAGCTGGGCACCAGGTAGTTGTAGAGGTGCGGGACCGCGTAAGTGTGGTCCACGTGTGAGAGCCGGCCGCCGTCGCTGACCACTCGGTACTCCTCGTCCAGGCCCATCGTCGCGCCGACCGCGCTGCCGATGGTGACGCCCGTGCGGTACGGGTCCAGCGCGGTCAGGTCCAGGCCGCTGTCGGCGACCGCCTCCCGCGTCGTGACGACTGCCAGCTGCGCGGCCCGGTCCATCCGGCGGATCTCCTGCGGGCTCAGCCCGTGCGCCTCCGGATCGAAGTCGATCTCGGCCGCGACCCGGGAGCGGAACGCGGAGGGGTCGAAGAAGGTGATGCCGCGGGTCGCGGTGCGGCCCTCGCTCAGCAGGCTCCAGAAGCTCTTGGCTCCGATGCCGTCTGGGGCGGTGACGCCGACCCCGGTGATGACGACGCGTCTGGCGCTCATCCCCGTGCCTCCCAGTCGTAGAAGCGGGTGGCGAGGGCGTCGGCCGGGGACCGCCAGGTCGCCGGGTCGTACGCCTCGATGAACGGCTTGAGGTCGTCACTGATCCGCTGGAAGCGCGGATCGGTCTTGGCCGCCTCGATCAGCTCGCCGCCGTTGTCGGTGTCGAAGTCCTGGAGGTGGAAGTAGAGGTTCCGGTAGGAGAAGAGCTGGCGGCGGCGGGTGCCCATCAGATGCGGCATCTCGGTTTTGTCGAAGTCACGGAAGAGCCGGGCGACCTCCTCGCTGGAGCCGGGGTTCATCCGGGCCACGATCAACGTGCTGTGCATGGGGTCTCCGTAAGGTGTCGGGCGGCCGGGAAGGGCCGTGGACGGTTCAGCGCGCCGGGCCGAACCAGCGGTCCAGTGCCATCGGCAGATCGGCGAAGCTGCCCGGCGCGGCCCACGCCACATGGCCGTCGGGGCGCAGCAGCAGAGCGCTGGTGTTGCCCAGGCAGCCGGCGGTGGGGCCGGGGACGGTGGCGGTGAAGAGGTCGACGCGGTCGGTCCAGGGAGCGGCGCGGCGGCGCAGCTCGGCGTTGTCCTGAAGGTCCAGCAGCACGCCGCGGCCCGCGCGCAGCGCCTCGGTGCTCGACGCCGGCTGACCGGCCCCTTCGAGCGGCACGTGCGGCAGCCGCAGGCCGAGCAACGGGTGTGAGCCGCCGTCGAGTTCGTAGTGGATGTCCAGGCCGCCGACCATGGCCGCGAAGTGCTTGCTGACCTCGGGATAGCGGATCAGCTCGTGCAGGACGTCGCGCAGCGGCTGCACCTCCGCACCGCTGAGGAACAGCAGCCCCTGGGCCTGGGTGTTCATGAGCAGCCGCTTACCGACCGGGTGGCGCTCGGCGTGGTAGGTGTCCAGCAGCGACTCCGGGGCCCGGCCCCGGACCACCGCGGCCAGCTTCCAGCCGAGGTTCACCGAGTCCTGGATGCTGGTGTTCATGCCCTGGCCGCCGGCCGGCAGGTGGATGTGCGCGGAGTCGCCGGAGAGGAAGATCCGGCCGCGCCGGTACTCGGTGGCGTGCCGGGTGGCGTCGCCGAACGAGGAGACCCAGACCGGCTCGGCGTGCGAGATGTCGTCGCCGGTGAGCCGCTGCCAGGCGTCCGCGACCTCCTGCCAGCTCGGCGGCGTCTCACGGCGCTGCGGCGGAGTGCCGCGCTCGCAGACGATCAGGCGCGTCGTGCCGCCGGGCAGCGGGCCGACCATCACCATGCCGTCGGACAGGGTCTCGCCGATCATGCGCGGTTCGAGGGTGATGCCCTTGACGTCGGCGAGGAACATCTCCATGGTCGCGGCGGTGCCGGGGAAGTCGAACCCGGCCGCCTTGCGCACGGTGGACCGGCCGCCGTCGCAGCCGACCAGGTAGTCGGCGCGCAGGGTGTGGACACCCGACGGACCGCGCACCTCGACCTCGACACAGTCCTCCTTGTCGGTGACGGAGAGGAGTTCGTGGCTGCGCCGGATGTCGGCGCCGAGCTGCGTGGCCCACTCCTCCAGCACCGTCTCGGTGGCGGACTGCGGGATCGTCTTGGCCGCCTGGTGCGCGCCCTTCAGGACCCCGAAGTCGACGGGCAGACCGCCGAAGTGGCCCACGTTGCTCAGCTCGATCTCGCCGAAGCGGGAGAGCAGGCCGCGCTGGTCGAAGATCTCCATGGTCCGGGCGGTGAAGCCCAGACCGCGGGACTCACCGGTGCGCGCCGCCAGCTTCTCCAGCACGATGACATCGGCGCCCGCGAGGCGCAGTTCACCGGCCAGCATCATGCCGGCCGGTCCCGCGCCCGCGACGATCACTTGTGCGTCCATCGGTCCTCCTCGTGAAATCCCGCCGATGGGCGGGGGACGGGTCCTGAGGTGCGCATGCAGGGGTGTCCGGTTCACCTGCGGAAGCGGGCCAGCCCCCGGTTCGCCGCATGGGCGGCCGCCGCGTGACGGGGATCGGGGGCGAGCTCCTGATGGCGTACGGCCACCTCGGCCAGCTTGATGGCGTGCTCGTCACCGATGGCGGCGGCGGTGGCGAAGACCTCCGCGAGGTCCGGGACCTCTTCGTGGTCGGCGGAGGTCTGTGGAGCGGGTACGGAGAACCAGCCGAGCATCGAGGCGCTGACGTCCCGCGCGACCATGTACGAGGCGTGGCGCTGGTCGGCCGGCAGGTGCTCGACGACCAGGCGGACCGCCGCCGGGCCGGTGATGGAGTGGATCAGTGGGACCGGGTGGCGCTGCGGCACGGAGGCGTAGACGCCTGAGTACTCGGCCACCAGCCCGTCGAGCGCGGCGGCCGCCCCTTCTCCGTCGCCCGTACGCGGGTCCGCGTCGCCCGGCCGGATGCCGTGCGCGTGGCTCGCGTACCGCGCGGCCCAGTAACCCAGGCCCTGGGCAAGCTCGTTGCGGAGCAGCCGGTCGTCCTCGCCCCGGACCGCCCGGGAGATGGCCCGGACCGCGTGGGCCGTCCGGATGACCCCGTGGGTGAGGACGCCTGACATGCCGGGCAGCAGCCGCGGCCACCACCGGGCCAGCACCTCCGGCCAGGGCGCGAGGCCCAGCTCACGCTCGAAGAGCGCGGTCCAGTCGGCCACCCGGCTGAACTCGCCGAGCGCGGACCGCCAGTCGTCAGCATCCGCCGCGTCGATCGTCCACCGGGCCTCGGGGACGTCGTGGTACGTGTGCGTACGGAGGTTGTGGTCGACCCAGCGCGGTACGTCGTCCGCGTATCCCATGTACGCCAACGCCTCGGCCGCCATCGGCGCGTGGTTGACGAACCGGGGGCCGTGTTCGAAGCCGACTCCGCGCAGCCGCTCCAGCGCTCCGCTCACGGCATCGGTGTAGGTCAGTGGAGCCACGGGGCCATCAGTCCTTGATGTCGCAGATGGTGGCGCCCGTGCTCACGGTGGACCCGGTGGCGAGCAGCCCCTTGACGGTGCCGGAGCGGTGGGCGTTGAGGGGCTGTTCCATCTTCATGGCCTCCAGGACGACGATCAGGTCGCCTTCCTCGACCCGCTGGCCCTCCTCGACGGCCGCCTTGACGACGGTGCCCTGCATCGGGGAGGCGAGCGTGTCGCCGGAGACCGCTGTCGTGCGTGTTCCTCCGCCGCGCGGGCGGGACCTGGCGGGGCCGGCCGGTGCGGGAGCCGTCCGGGCCGGCGCGAGGAAGGACGGGAGGACCACTTCGAGGCGCTGCCTGCCGACTTCGACGACGACCCGTTCCCGAATGGACTCCGCGTCGATGCCGGGTCCTTCGGCGGACGGGACGAACGGCTCGATGGTGTTGGCGAAACCGGTCTCGATCCAGCGGGTGTGGACGGTGAAGGGGTCGGTGGTGAAGGCGGGGTCGGTGACGACGGCGCGGTGGAAGGGGATCGCGGTGGCCATGCCTTCGACGGTGAATTCGGCGAGTGCGCGGGCGGCTCGCTGGAGGGCCTGTTCGCGGGTGGCGCCGGTGATGATGAGCTTGGCCAGGAGGGAGTCCCAGGCCGGGCCGATCACGCTGCCGGATTCGACGCCGGCGTCGAGGCGGACACCGGGCCCGGTCGGCGGTGTGAACGTGGTGACGGTGCCGGGTGCGGGGAGGAAGCCGCGGCCGGGGTCCTCGCCGTTGATGCGGAACTCGAAGGAGTGCCCGCGCACGGCCGGGTCGCCGTAACCGAGTTCCTCACCGTCGGCGATGCGGAACATCTCGCGTACGAGGTCGATACCGGTGACCTCCTCGGTGACCGGGTGTTCCACCTGGAGGCGGGTGTTGACCTCCAGGAACGAGATCGTGCCGTCCAGGCCGACGAGGAACTCCACGGTGCCTGCGCCGACATAGCCGGCTTCCCTGAGGATCGCCTTGGATGCCGCGTACAGCTCCTCGTTCTGCGCGGGGGTCAGGAAGGGGGCCGGCGCCTCCTCCACCAGCTTCTGGTGGCGGCGCTGCAGCGAGCAGTCACGGGTGGAGACGACCACCACGTTGCCGTGGGTGTCGGCCAGGCACTGGGTCTCCACGTGACGCGGCTTGTCGAGGTAGCGCTCCACGAAGCACTCCCCGCGCCCGAACGCGGCGACGGCTTCGCGGACGGCGGAGTCGTACAGCTCCGGGATCTCCTCCAGCGTGCGGGCGACCTTCAGCCCGCGCCCGCCACCACCGAATGCCGCCTTGATCGCGATCGGCAGGCCGTTCTTCTCGGCGAACGCCACGACCTCCGCGGACCCGGACACCGGGTCCGGCGTACCGGCCACCAGCGGCGCACCCGCGCGCTGCGCGATGTGCCGGGCCGCGACCTTGTCACCGAGGTCCCGGATCGCGTGCGGCGGCGGGCCGATCCACGTCAGCCCGGCGTCCAGGACGGCCTGCGCGAACTCGGCGTTCTCCGACAGGAACCCGTAACCGGGATGGATCGCGTCGGCTCCGCAGTCCGCTGCGGCCTGGAGCACCTTGGCCATGTCCAGATAACTGGCGGCCGGGGTGTCACCACCCAGCGCGAACGCCTCGTCGGCGGCCCGGACATGCAACGCGTCCCGGTCTGGATCGGCGTAGACCGCCACGCTCGCGATCCCCGCGTCCCGGCACGCCCGGGCGACGCGGACAGCGATTTCGCCACGGTTGGCGATGAGCACCTTGCGCATGTCAGCCGGCCCTGGCCGGACTCGCCGCCGGGTGCTTCGGCCCGGCCTGGCCGAAGCGCCCGTCCGTGGACTCCAGCGGCCCGAGCGTCCCGTCGAAGAAGATCAGCGGTTCCCGGGTGCTTCCCGGCGCGGCCAGCTCCAGCACCTCGCCGACGACGATGTCGTGGTCGCCGCCGGGATGCACGGCCACCGTGGAGCAGGTCAGATACGCCAGGGCCTCAGTGAGGACTGGCGGTCCGTCCGGGGCGAAGTGGTGCGGGACGCCGTGGAACCCCTCCGGGCGGCGGGCCGCGAAGGCGCGGGCCAGCTCCTGCTGGCTGCCTGCGAGGAAGTTGACGGCGAAGGTCCCGTGTCGGCCGATCACCGCGTGCATCCGCGATTCCTTGTGCAGGCAGAAAAGAACCAGCGACGGGTCGAGCGAGACCGACGTGAAGGAATTCACCGTCGTGCCTTCGGCCTGACCTTCGGTTCCGGCGGTGATGACCGTCACCCCGGTCGCGAAAAGGCCGCAGACACGGCGGAATTCCTTCGGCGCTATCGGCTGTTTCACTTGACTGTGGGTCAGTGAGCGCGCTGCGGACATGTGCGATCCCTTTCCTGAAGGCTGCCGGTCTCGGAGCGTGCGCGCGTACCTAGAGGAGCTTGCGTACCTTGGACCCGGCCTTGACGATGCCGAGCAGGAATTCCCGGCCGACGCTGTTCATCTCCGGCGGCGCCTGGACCGATGCCCAGTAGAGGAATCGGGCCATGGTGGTGGTGGACGGATAGATGAACCGCTTGTTCTCGTCCTTCCAGCCGAAGACCGGATTGACGATCGGCGAATCGTCGAGAAGCTTGAAGATGATGTCGGCCGCCTCGTCACCGGACAGAGCCCCGGCCTCGTACTTCTCGCAGGTCTCCGAGGTGGTTTCGAGCAGGATCTTGAACTTGTCGCTCTGCGGCCACCACAGTCCGGGGTAGTCGTTCTGCTCCAGCTCCCGGAAGTGGCGCTGGTCCTTGTCCCGGAAGTGCTTCAGCCGGGCCCGGGTCAGCCGCATCGTGCCTGGAGTGATGAACGAGCCCCACACGCGGAAGACCGCGTTCCAGAGGCGGAAGTGCGAGAAGGCGATGAACGAGCTGTTGACGATCTCGTCGTTGTACTGGAGCAGGCCCTGTTCCAGGCGCTCGACGTACTCGAAGCGCTCGGCGGAGAAGTCGCCGTCCTTGAACGCCTCCAGCAGCCGGGAGGTCAACGCATCGACCACTTCGAGCGTGTTGGACAGGCCCCGGGAGAACAGTGGGTCCAGGAAGCCGGCGGCGTGCGACAGCAGGCACCAGCGGTCGCCGATGGTCTGCTTGGAGGAGTACTGGAGCCGGTCCGTCGAGACCCACTCCCTGACCTTGCTGGCACCGACGAACTGCCGCTTGACCGCCGGGTACTTGTCGAGGAAGAGCTCGAACTCCTGCTCAGGGGAAAGGTCCTTGGGCTTGGGGTAGGTGCGCTCGTCCATGGTCAGGCCGACGCTGCACAGCGGGTTGCGCGAGTCCTTGTGGTTGTCGAACGGGATGATCCAGAACCAGCCGCGCTCGATGAGGTGGTGCATCGTCCCGGTGTGCCAGTCGGCCGGCGGCCGCAGCTCCTTGGGGTGGCCACTGACGTCGTCGAACCGCTTCACGCCCACGTAGTGCGTGAACATGGAGCGGGAGTGGTGCTTGAACCGGGCCGGCTGGTCGCGCAGGTCGAACTTCTGCGCGAGCGGCGAGCGGAACCCGGAGGCGTCCACCACGTACTTCGCGCGGAACGACTCGGGCTCCGCGCCCGGGGCTCCACTGCGTCCGGTGACCGTGACGCCGTCCTCGTCGAAGTCGACGTCGCTGGCACGCCAGCTCTGCTTGCCCACACAGCCGTACTTCACGGCGACGTGGAACATGAAGGAGTCGCTGTCCTGCCGGAACATGTGGCTGTTCTGGTGGAAAATCTTGGGCAGTGCCAGCTGGGTCGCCTCGCGCGGGTCGGGCTCCTTGCCGACCTCGTGCTTCATGAAGCCGAAGTGGGCCTTGGTCCCGAAGGTCGGTGCGATGTCCCGGGTGCTCTGCCGCACGCTGGCCAGGCTCTTGAGTTCCGGGAGGTCGTGGCGCTCGGCGAGAATGTGAATCCATTCGACGAGCTGCGGGGTCATCGACTCACCGATCGCGAAACGCGGATGCGTGGTGGCATCGACGAGAAGAACTCTCGCTCCGTGCTTCGCGAGAATTGCTCCGGTCACCGATCCGGCGATACCGGACCCCAGGATGATGACGTCGTACGTCGCTTCCTGAGGTATGCCGTCCGCCCCTTTGGGCCTTTCGTTCGTCTGCGCGACCACGGGCCGTCTCCTTCGTCAGGTGAGGTGCGTTCCGGTGCGAAAAAAGGGCACAAAAAACGGGCCCTTCTGGTGACCTCGAATGGCCTTTGGAAGGAGCCCGTAAAACGGCACGACTGAACCGCTGAAGAAAGCGTGACAGGAAAGGCGCGGGCGGTCAACCCCCCGCTGGAAAAAGACAGGTTGAAGACGGGTCTTCGAGGTCAGCCACGCCTTCCGGCCGCTTCGACGACACCGGGGTGGGCCGGTTCGAGGAGCTGCACGAGCAGGGCCCGCAGCTCGTCCTCGCCACCGGGTCCGAGCAGCGCCGCCACGTCCGCGGCGAGCAGGTCGACGGCCTCGGCGACCGCCTTGAGCTGGGTGTGCCCGAGCTCGGTGAGCTCCAGGGCGTGGCGGCGCCGGTCGTGCGGGTCGCGGCCGCGGTGGACCATCCCGCCGTCGACGAGTTCGTCCACCAGCTGGGAGGTCGCGGACCCGGTGATGGCCAGCTCCTGGGCGAGCCGCTGCTGCGGACAGGGGCCGGAGGCGGCGAGGATGGAGAGCGGCCCGTAGTGGCGGACCCGCAGTCCTGTCCCGGCCAGCTTCTCGTCGCCGAGCCGGCGCAGGCGGTGGTGGGCCTGTTCGACGAGGTGTTCGGTGCCCTGCACGAGGTCCTGGGTGCCCTGCGGGAGGAGCCGCGCGAGCAGGGTGTTGAGGCGGATGACCTGTTCGGGGCTGAGAGCGGCGGTGAGCCGCGCGTCCCGCTCGGCGACCGCGCGGCGGCCCACCTCGACGGCGGAGCGGCCCTCGTCGGTGAGAGAGAGGATGTACTGGCGGCGGTTGTCCGGGTTACGGGTGCGGAGCACCTGTCGCCGGCCCTCCAGGCGGTCGATGACACCGACCATGATGGTGCGGTTGATGCCGAGCCGCTCGGCCAGGTCGAGCTGGGAGACCCAGTCGCCGCCGGTCAGCGCGTCCAGGACGAGGAAGTCCCGGGAGTCGTCGTCCGGGCCGTCGGCGAAGGTGGTGAACTGCGCGAAGACCCGGCGCAGGAGGTAGCCGATGAAGCCGGTGAGCGCCTCGGGCAGGACACCGGCGACTTCGGCCGTGGCCTCCGTCTCCGAAATGACCCCTCGCGTTGCACCGGGCTCGCCTCGCACGATCGTCATCTCCCCTTCGGAACCGGTAACCGAGTATACGGCGGACGGGCCCCGGTGGACCGGGCCCGGATCACCGGACCACAGCCCGCCGGGGCCTGCCGTACGCCGTGGCGCGGGAACGCGCACCGCAGGACGCGCCTGACCCCGCCCGGAGGGGGGAGGCCCGGGCGGGGCGGAGGAGAACCGGCGGCGGCCCGCCCCAGCGGGCCGCCGCCGGTCCGTCAGTGGGGCTGCGGCTGTGCTTGCGGTGCCGTGGCCTTGATGGTGCTCAGGGTCACGATCAGTGCGAGCAGATAGATGCCGCCGCCGATGAGGAGCCCGTAGGAGTAGCCGGTGGTGAGCGCTTCGGACCGGTCGCCGGGCAGCCTGTTCTCGGTGATGACGGAGGCGGTGGCGGCGAGGATGGCGAGGCCGACCGCTCCACCGATCTGCTGGCTGGTGTTGATGAGGCCGGCCGCGATCCCGGTGTCCTCCGGGGAGACTCCGCGGACGCTGATGATGGTGACGGTGACGAAGACCAGGCCGAGGCCGAACCCGCAGACCAGCTGGGCGGGCAGGAGGACGGCGAAGGCGTTCTGGCCGGGCTCCAGGAAGCTGAGCCAGACCATGCCGGCGATGCCGATGACCAGTCCGGTGGAGATGACCGAGCGCTCGGGCACCTTGGCCAGCAGCTGCGGTCCGACGCCACCGGCCGCGAAGCCGATCCCGATGGCGAACGGGAGGTAGGCGAGGCCGGTGATCATCGGCTCGTAGCCCTTGACGATCTGCATGTAGAGGGTCAGGAAGTAGAAGGTGGCGAACATGCCTGCACCGACCAGGAACATGACCGCGTTGGCTCCGGCGCGGCTCTTGTCCGCGAGGACGGCGCCCGGCACCATCGGCGCCCGGCTGGAGCGCTGGATGAGGATGAACGCGGCGATCAGCACGACCGCGACGGCCAGGGCGATCAGGGTGGTGCCGTCGCCGAGGCCCTTCTCGCCGGCCCGGTTGATGCCGTAGACGAGGGAGCCGAACCCGAAGGTGGCCGCCAGCGCGCCGGGCACGTCGACCTTGCCGCGGTCCCGCTCGCCCTCCTTCAGGACACCGGTGCCGATGAGCACCGCGACGGCGATCGGGATGTTGATGTACATGACCCAGCGCCAGCTGAGGTATTCGGTCAGCGCACCGCCGAGCAGCAGGCCGACCACGGACCCGAGCCCGCCCATCGCCCCGTAGACGCCGAGCGCCTTGTTGCGCGCCGGGCCCGCCGGAAAGGTGGAGGCCAGCAGGGAGAGTGCGGTGGGTGCCGCGATCGCCGCGCCGACGCCCTGGAGGACCCGGGCGACGATCAGCACCTCGCCGCTGCCCGCGAGGCCGCCGAGCAGCGAGGCGAGGGTGAAGATCACGAGTCCGGTACGGAACACCCGGCGGCGTCCGAAGAGGTCGCCGGCCCGGCCGCCGGCCAGCAGCAGGCCACCGAAGGCCAGGGCGTAGGCGCTGATGACCCAGCCGAGGTTGGCGTCGGAGAGGCCGAGCGCGCTCTGCATGCTCGGCAGGGCGACGGCCACGATCGTGTTGTCGAGGACCAGCATGAGCTGGGCGGCCGCGATGACCGCGAGTGCGAGGCCGAGCTTTTCCCCGGGCGGGGCCGGCGCGGCGGCGCCCGAGGGTGCGACGGGGCCCGGTGGAGCGGCTTCGGTTCTGTCCTGCGTAGACATGAACGTCTCCAGAGGTGGTTCGGGGAGGTGGATCCGGCCGCTCCCGCCCCCCGGGTGCGGGAGGGATCCGGGGCGGGGACGGGGTTCAGCGTCCTGCGACGTCCGTGACGGCCCAGATGTTCAGTTCCTCGTAGGCGGCACGCCACTCGGTCTCGTAGGCGGCGCGCAGGGGTGACGGCAGCTTGCCGAGGATCGTGGCGACCCGGGCGGCGTCGATGTCGTCCAGGAGCCACGGGAGGTAGCGGTTGGCGTCGCTTCCGATGCGGTCCTTCTGCTCGGCGCTGAACACCGCCCACTGCTCCGGGCTCATGGTCAGGTCCATGAGTGCGAGCGCCTCCCGCTCCTCGTGGTCGAGGTGGGCGCGGAGGTCGGTGCAGAGCGTGTCGACGAGGCCGCCGAGACGTTCGGCGCCCGAGTCTCGGTCGGCCAGCGCCGCGTCGATGTCGGCCAGCAGCGGTTCGATGACCGCGTGTTCGGCCTCCATCGCGTCGAGCAGCGCCATCTCGGAGCCGGCGTCACGGTCGGCCAGCGCCTTGTACATCACCGGCCACACGGTGCGGTCCTCGGAGGTGTGGTGGGCGGTGAGGAACTTCTTGAACAGCTCCCAGCCGACCGCGGTGCTCAGCACGTGCCGCGGGTCCTCGTCCACCCGGGAGGTGATCCGTGCGATGCGCTCCAGTTCACGGCGGAGCGCGTCGTGGATGGCGAACATCATCGTCATGTCGAGGTTCTTGAAGTCGCCCATGCTCTCTTCTCTCTCCTGCACGTGTCCGGCTCGGAACGACAGTATCGTCAACTTACCTAACTATCAAGTTGGGAATCATCAGGGACCCGAGCACTTTACGGAGCCGGACGTCCTCCCCCGGCGCGGGCACCCACGGTGCCCTGCATGCCGTCCGGCTGCCGGGCCCCGTCCACCGGCTCGTCGGCGGTCCTCTCCTCCACCTCCAGCTCCTCCTCCGGCATCCCCTTGCGAATCCGGTTGAGCGCCGGCGAGGTCGCCGCGGTGGTGATCAGCGCCATCAGGATGAGGATCGTGAACAGGTCCTGGCCGATCACGCCGAGGCCGAGCCCGATGTTCAGCACGATCAGCTCGGTCAGCCCGCGGCAGTTCATCAGCGCGCCGATCGACATCGCGTCCCGCCAGGACTGGCCGGAGAGCCGGGCCGCCCCGGTCCCACCGCCCCACTTCGCCGCCACGGCCACCGCCAGGACCGCACCGGCCCAGAGCCACTGCACCGGGTCCGCGGCCAGCAGGCCGACATCCGCCCGCAGACCGGTGGTGACGAAGAACAGCGGAAGCAGTACGGGCGTGGCGAAGGCCCGCAGCCGGGCCGTCTGGTACTCGATGACCCGGCTGCCGCGCGGCGTCACCGCACCGAAGACGAAGGCCCCGAACAGGGCGTGCACGCCGATCAGGTCCGTGGCCAGGGCACTCAGGCACAGACCGCTGAAGAGCAGGACCAGGACCGAGCTGTCGGTGAAGGTCCGCTCGGCACGGGTGGCCAGTCGGGCCAGCACCGGACGCACCACCGCGACCATGAAGAAGGCGAAGACGACGGCGAACAGAGCGGTGGTGACCGCCTCCATCGGCGAGCCGGCCGCCGACACGGCGACCACCGCCGCGAGCAGGCACCAGGCGGTCACGTCGTCGAAGGCCGCGCAGGCCAGCGCCAGCACGCCCACCCGCGTCCGGTACATGCCCCGGTCCGCCAGAATCCGGGCCATCACCGGGAAGGCGGTGATGCTCATGGCCACCGCGATGAACAGGACGAACGGCAGCCGCTCCGCGCCCTCGGGCGCGAAGGAGTCGTACATCCCGAGGGCCAGGAGCGCGCCGAGGCCCAGCGGCAGAGCGACGCTCACCATGGAGACCAGCGCCGCCGTCTTGGTCTGCGCGCGGAGCGAGCTGATCTGGAGCTCGTGTCCGACGAGGAACATGAAGATGAGCAGCCCCAGGTTGCCGAGCAGCCCCAGGTAGGGCAGGGAGGACGGCGGGAAGAGCCACGCCTGCGCGCCGGGCCACAGCCACCCCAGGAACGAGGGGCCGAGCAGCAGGCCGACGGCTATCTCGCCGACCACCGGCGGCTGGCCGACGCCGCGCACGAGGCGCGCGCCCACCTTGCAGAGCAGGATCACCGTTGGGATGGCGATCAGGAGATCGGGCAGGGGGTCGGTCGCAGCAGCCATGGCCATCGGTTCTCCAGAGGGAAGTGGGAGGTTCTCAGGCGCCGTACGGACGTACGGACTTGGCGTCGCGCAGGGCCAGCGCCCACCAGAGCAACTGGTCGAGCATGAGCTTGGCCGCGGCCTCGGCGCCCTCGGGCTCGGCCGGGAACCGGCCCTGGGCGTCGTAGTGTTCGAGGATGCGCGGGAAGAGCACCGCGTCCTTCATCCCGACCGCGTGGAACTCGGCGAAGATCTGCCGCAGATGCTCCACCGCGCGCACCCCGCCCACCAGCGACAGCCCGTAGCCGACGAAGCCGACGGGCTTGGCCTCCCACTCGGCCTGGAAGCTGTCGATGAGGGTCTTGAGCGGGCCGGGAACACTGCGGTTGTACTCCGGGACGATCAGGACGAACGCTTCGGCGGCGGCCAGCCGGGGCCGCAGCGCCACCGCCACCGGGTCCTGCGCGTCGAGGCTGCCGGGCAGCTCGTGGTCCGCCACGTCGACGGTGTCCAGGACCAGGTCCTCCCGGAGTGCGGCCACCGCGGTGAACCAGCCGGAGACGTCCGGCGCCAGCCTGCCGCCGCGCGCCGAGGCGACGACGACCGCCACCTTGACCGGCGCGGCGGGCAGCAGCGGAATTGCGGCCCGCGGGGCGGCCGGCACATCCGTGCCCTGCCCGGCCGCCGGGGAATCCACGGGTGCCCCTCAGCCCGCCGCAGCGGACCGCGCTGCGACAGGCGTGAGGGAGAGGAACTGGGTCGCGTCGACCCGGGAGAGAATCCGGCGGGTCAGCGCGGGCATCTTCGTCGAACCGTCGTCTGTGAAGACCACCGGGTCGGTCACCTTGATCCGCCGACCCCGCGTGGTGATCTCGCAGCCTCCCGCAGCCAGGACGTTCTTGACCCAGTCGGACCCCGGACCGTACGGCAGGGTGATGACGATGTCGTCGCCCCGGCGGAACAGCTTGACCGGGGTGGTGAAGGCGCGGCCGGACTTGCGGCCGCGGTGGTGGACCTTGCCGAAGCCGGGCATCCGGCTCAGGACGGGACCCACGAAGTGGTTGGCGACCGCCTTGTTGAAGCGGGCCACGCGTCGGTTGATCGGCACAACTGCCTCCTCTTTCTCCGCCGTTACGGGATGCCGTCTCGCGGCCGGAAAGAGGGGTGGGCGGCTCCGAGCGGAACCGCCCACCCCTCACCGCCGCCGCGTCAGGTCCGCTGCGGCGGACCGGCCTTGGGCGTCAGCGGGCCGACCGGCTTGCCGCCGGACTTCAGGAAGCGCTCCAGCGTGAAGTTGTCCACGATCCCCCAGCGCTCGGCGATCCTGTCGCCCTCGAAGCGGAACCAGATGATGGCCTGGTGCTGGACCTGCAGGCCGGTCGGCTGGATGCCGATGAAGGGGCCCGTGTGCTTGCCGTGCATCACCCAGCGGATCGCGGCCCGGTCGCCCTGAGAGATGAAGTCGAGGATCTCGTACTTGATCTCGCTGAACGCGGACTGCTGGATGCGGATCGTGTGCTTGAAGGCCTCCGGACCCCGCATGGAGTCGTCGTGGCTGCCGTGGTTGCGGAAGTCCTCGGTGAGATAGCGGTCGGCGGCCGTGAGGTCACCGAGGTCCAGGCCCTCGTGGAAGACCTTCTCGATGACCTCGCGCTGCTGCTCGGGCGTGAGTGTGGTGGGCATGGCAGATTCTCCTCTGAACTCGATTGACAGGTAAGGTGGTTGATGACGCAACGAGGCCTCAGTGGCGGGTGTCGAGGGCTTCCAGGGAACGCGCGTCGACCTCGGTCACCCCGCCGGGCGGCGCCCCGGCGCTCCACACGATTCGGAGCCGCAGCCGCGCGAAACGCCAGCCGTCCGCCGTCCGCCGCGCGACGCCGGTGAACCGTCCGCCGATCTGGAAGTACGCGGAGGGCTGCGGCGGTACGGGCGAGCCGAAGTGCACGTGCGAGGCGATCAGACTCCAGCTGACCGCGGCACGGTCGCCGTCCGGCTCGATCAAGGCGAGGGAGCCGTGGTGATGCGTACGGCTCCAGCGCTCCATGATCTCCCGCAGGAAACCGTCGGCCCCGGCCAGGCCCCGGTGGCTGCCCACCGGGAAGAGGAGCTCCACGTCCTCGGTGAACAGGGACGCCGCCCAGACCTCGTCGAAACCGGAGCCGCCTTCGGCGAGCCCTTCGTCCAGGCCCGCCAGATAGCGGTCGATCAGGTTGTTCAGGGCCGCGATATCGGTCAACCGCGCGACCTCGGCTGCGAGTTCACCGAGGCCGGGCTCCGGAGCCCCGGTCACGGCACCCGGTGCGCGTCGGTCTCGGCGTCCGTCGCGTAGATCACCGTGTCGTCGGGGCCGTGCACGACCGCCTTGCCCTTGCCGGTGAACTTGTCGTCGCCCTCCAGCCGGGCCTCGATGTCTATCTTGATGTAGGCGGCTCGGAACCCGGTGGGGCTGATCTGGGTGACATCGGTGTTGAAGTCCTCCCGCAGGAAGAACGTGAACGTCTCGTCGCCGGTCGGCGTCCAGGAGCCGGCGCCCGTGCTCTTCTGCGTGACGACGACGAGCGAACCGTCCTCCTGGAAGGTGACGGTGTAGTCGTCCACCTCACCGTCGTGCGTGACCGTACCCGCCCACTGTCCGGCGGGTGAACTGGGAGAAACAGACATCGACCACACTTCCTCTGTCGGCTGCGGACAAAAAAGAATCCGTGCCCGGCACGGGGCCGGACACGGATTCTGGAGAGAGCTGGGGCCGCCGTCACATCTGATCCGGCCGATCGCGGGGCGATCACGGAATCAGATCATGGAGCTGCCGGAAGAAGTGTGACACTCAATCTCCTGAACCGTCAACCCGCTTATCTTGCAAGGGTTCCATCCCCCATCCCACCCATCGGAGAACCAACATCGCAGGTCAGCGAGGCTCACGTGGTCGGTCGACAGCGCTCACCCCCGTAACGTCATGAGCCCGCGTCTGCCGTCCATCGGTCGACAGCGGCGCTCCGCGTTCCCTCAGCGCGAGCAGTTCGTCGAGGTCGTACTCGGCTCGCTGCTTCCTTCCGTAGCGGGTGATCTTGCCCCGGGAGGCCCACTTGCGGATCGTCGCCTCACTGACGCCCATGGCCAGCGCGGCCAGCTCGGTCGACACGGTTCTGCGTCTCGAGGTCGTCACTCCGACCGCCTCGCCATCTGTCCCGCCACCATCAGCCACTGGCGCGGCGGAAGGACGTGCCCGGCGTCGCACGAGACCTGGCCGGGCGCCGCGGCCGACCCGCCGGCGCCGCGCACCGCGGCCAGCAGCATGCCCGTGCACTCGGGCTCCACGCACGCCCCGAGCGGCAGCCCGCGCACCGGGGCCGGACCGAACAGGGCGCCGAGCCGCTGGAGCAGCTGGTGCACCTCCTCGTCGAACGAGGCGACCGCGGGGTGCCCGGCGATCCAGTCCATCTCCTCGCGGAGGAACGACACCAGCGATGCGACATCGCGGCCCCGCGGCCCCTTCGCCCCACGCTCCTCGACTACCAGCCGCGCCCACGAGGCCAGTACGTCCATGGTCTCCGTGCGCATCTCGACGATCCGCTCGTCGAGCACTATGCCGACGGATCTGCTCCCGCCCACCCGTTCCCGCATCCGGGCTGGACTCGGGGTCAAGGCGTGGTCGCTCTCGCGGTACAGACCGAGCAGGGTGAGCAGTTCTCCCCGCAGCCTCTCGATGCACATCCGGCAGACACTCCCGCAGAGTGCCGCACAGTCCCGGCCCATATGGCCGGTGGAAAGTATGGGGTGCTTGTGCATCTGACTCCTCGAACCTTTCCTTCAGTGTCCGTGTGTGACGGCCCCGCCCCGCCCGGGGTACCGGGCTGGGTGGGGCCGGAGAACGGGACTCGGAGCGGGCCGAGAACGCGGGCCCATGGTCGGTCGCTCCGGTCCGATGCACTGATCCGTGAAGTGGTTGCTGCAAACCGTCCGGCGAGCGGGAAAACCCGGCTCCGAACACAGAACACGCCGTCAAGACGGCAAACGAGCGCGTGCACACCCCCCAACGGCACCACGGCAGGCGGATTCGATCGTGCGCCTCCCCGGATGGAGGCCCACGTCTGCTCCGGGATCAAGGACAGATGAGACACCCACCAGGGGACGACTGGCAACCGGATCGTAGTGTCCGAAAGAGAACAGACGACTACAGGAGTGTTTCTGCTCGCGTCGGAGCGTTCCGCGCGTCCGCGGCACAGTCACCGCAGCACAACGCCCGGAATCGAAACGGAATCTGACAACCCATCGGCTGAAAGGCCGCAGCACCTGGCGCTCCGGGCAAGCGTGGCAGGTGGCTGGCACACACCACTCGGGCCGGACGGCCGGACCGGGCGTCCGCGCGCGGAAGTGGGGTGGATGCGGCGCCGCGGAGATCGACTCCGCCCGCGCGACCCGCTCGATGACTAATGCACTCCCATCCCGACGCGCAATAAGACGAAGATCACAAAGAGAATGGACCGTTACCGCGCGGTCACATGCACCCACGGCGGCCGGCCCGCCCCGACCGAGGGCGACGGCGCCGTGCTCCGCTTCGACGGCGTCGAGTCCTGTGCCCGGGTGTGGCTGAACGGCACGGACGTCGGGGAGTTCAAGGGGTCGCGGCTGCCGCACGAGTTCGCGGTCGGGCCACTGTTGAAGGCGACCGGGAACGTCCTCGCGGTCCGGGTCCACCAGTGGTCGGCCGACTCGTATCTGGAGGACCAGGACCAGTGGTGGCTGCCCGGCATCTTCCGTGACGTGACACTGCTGCACCGGCCGGCGGGCACCGTCGGCGACTTCTTCGTGCACGCCTCCTACGACCATGTCACCGGCGAGGGCACCCTGCGCGTCGATTCCGGCACCGACGGACGGGTAACCGTACCGGAGTTGGGCATCGACGTCGCGACCGGGGAACCGGTGGCGCTGCCGGTCGACCCCTGGTCGGCGGAGAGCCCCCGCCTCTACGACGGGTTGCTGGCCACCGCCGGTGGACGCGTCCCGCTGTGGGTGGGGTTCCGCACCGTCGCGCTCACGGACGGCCGGATCGAGGTCAACGGGAAGGCCCTCCTCTTCAAGGGCGTCAACCGGCACGAGTGGCACCCCGAGCGGGACCCCGCACTCGATCCGGACACCATGCGCGAGGACGTGCTGCTGCTGATGAGGCGGCACAACGTCAACGCCGTCCGCACCTCCCACTACCCGCCGCACCCGGCCTTCCTCGACCTGTGCGACGAGTACGGGCTGGGGGTCGTCGACGAGTGCGACTGCCCGGAGCTCCTTCCGGCAGGGGCGGACGGCACTCACGCCGGGCGCAGGAACGCTCGCGCCCGGTGGAAGTCGTCCGCTCCGAGGTCCGTACGGGCGAGCAGCGCTTCCAGCAGGATGCCCGTGCCCGGCTCCGTGGCACCGGCGCCCCGCGCGATGTCGACGCACCCTGGGACAAGACGGTCGAGGCCCTGCACGTCCCCCTGACGAACTGCTTCCGGGAGAGCCGGAGATGAGGCCGGAAGGGGCGTATGTGCCACGGTCACGCATCGGACGGCGGTGCCGGGTGTGAGACGGCGAAAACAGCGGTACGGACGTTGAGTCGGAGCCGTTTTCCTAAGATGGCGTGAACGCGGACGTCATGTGCCGCCCAACGGGAGGGGATGAAGCGCGCCTTGTCCCCACAGCAGCTCGGCCGCGGCCCCTTGCGACCCACCCGTCCGGACGACCGCGCCCCCACCGGAGGGGACGAGGCGGTCTCCCGGCCGACCCGTTTCGTGGGCTGGCTGGGCGGGTTCGGCTGCATGGCCGCCGGATACGCCGTGTTCCAGTTCCTCTTCGAGATGCTGCCCGACTCCGTCGACGGGGAGGCCGCGAAGTACCTGGTCGCGTCGGTGAGCGGACTCGGCACCGCGCTCGCCGCCTGGCTCGCCGCGGCCCTGGTACGGGCCCGCGCCACGGCTTCGGACCAACGGCCCCTGCCGTCTCCCGCGCCCACCGCCGGCCCGGTGCCCGGCCCGCTCCCGCGCCTGTTCGCGGCCACCCACGACACCCTCGTCGACGAGGTGTCCGTCGTCGACGATCCGGAGCGCGGACGGCTCGTCGGCTGGTCGCACTCCCTGGGCGAGAGCACCCCGTCCCGCCCCACCTCGGTCGGTACGGCGTACGGGCTGCAGATCATGCTCGATCTGGGCGTGCCCGACGGACGCCTCACACCGGGCGAACTGGCCGACACTCTGTGGCGGTTGCGACTGCCCGACGGCGGCTGGTCGGCGCGGTCGCAGGGCGCGCGGGCCCGCCCCGAAGTCACCGCGCTGGTGCTGGGCGCCCTGGCCCGCGCGGGCTCGACCCGGGGCGGGCAGCTGGCGCGGGAGGTGGACCTCTGCACGGCGGCCTTCACCCGTGAGGCCGACCGGGCCGGCCGCGAGTCGACGCATGTGATGACGACGGTGCTGCGCGGGCTGCTGCGCGCCGCACCCGACTGCGACGCCCTGCCGGTGCTGCGGGAGGCACTCGTCGACGGGTCGATCAGCGATCCGGGCAGGGACCATCTGCGCTGCTGGGGCTACCGGCTCGACCCTCCGTACGGGCCGCCGTCCCCGGTGCACACCGCGCAGGCGGTGCTCGCCCTCGACCGCGCGGCCCGCGTCCTGGGCGAGAGCGCGGCGGTGCGGGCCGCCCGCGAGGACGGGGTGCGCTGGCTGCTGTCCTGCCCCGACGCGCCGCACCACTCCTGCCTGGACCTGGAGTACCGGCGCGAGGAGGTACGGCGCCCGCGCCCCGACGACCCCGCACACCACGAGGTGCTGAACGTACGGCACTTCACCGCGTCCTGGATCGTGCGCGCCCTGCTGTCCCCGGGCGCGCTGGAGGTGGCCCGGCAGGACGGCCTGGAGGACACCTGGCGGGAGCTGCTGGACGGCGCGGCGGCGTCGGTGCGGGCAGGGCAGCAGGACGGCATCTGGTCCTGGGAACGGGGCGACAGCACGGAACTGCGGCGCCCGATGTGGATGACCTACCAGGGTGTGACGGCGCTGCGCGCCCACGCGGTGTGGACCTATCGGCCCGACGAGACGGCGTCCGCGCGGTGAGCGGGAGCCGGAGGACGGAGGACGGAGTGCATGGGCGGTCAGCGGGTTCTGACGGCGCGGCGACTGCTGGCGAGGACCCTGGACGGCACGTTGCCCGAACGGGACCAGGTGGCCGCGGCTCACGCGGTCGTCGCCGAACTCGGGTCACCGGAAGTCCTGTTGGAGCTGGTCACCGAACTCGCCTCCGGAGCGGGTGATCCGGAGGCCTGCGCCAGGCTGTCGTACCGGCACGTCCTCGGTTTCGACAAACTGCTGCTGGTCGACTCGGGCCCGCTGCACATGCTGCGCGCACACGTGTGGCACGCGGGGGCGGACGGCACCGGCCGGGAGGACATCCACAACCACCGCTCGGCGCTGGCCTCCCATGTCGTACGAGGGCGCCTGTGCACGGAGTTGTACGAGGAGATGCCCGAGACGGGGCCCGGGGCGCGGGGCGGCGCCTGGATCAGGACGACCCGGTTCGAGGAGTCGCTGGCCGAGGGGTCGGCCGACTGGCTGCTGGCACCGGCGGGTCCGGCGCGGCTGCGCCTGACCCATCTGGGCCGGTACGCGGCGGGCAGCACATACGCCCTGCCGGCGCACACCCTGCACCGCGCCTGGTGCGACACGGACGCGCCGACGGTGACGCTGTTCCTGGAGACGGGCGGGCGACGACGGCGGCACACCGACGTGTTCACGGCGGCGGGCCCGCATCCGACGGCGATGCCGAAGGTACCGCTGAACGTACCGGCCTACCTGGACGCGCTGGGCGCGCTGGCGGAGCTGCTCAGGAGTCCGTGAGCGCCTGCCGTACGACGTCCAGGTTGTAGGCGTCGATGTCGACACCGGTCAGCTCGGACGGATGGAGCCAGGCGTGGTCCTGATCCGGACTGGGCAGCGTGACCTCCCGGGACAGCGGACGGACCAGGAAGTTCTCCTGCCAGTTCTTGACCTCGTGCCCCGCGTACTCGCTGAGGAAGGACGACTCGCCGACCTTGCGCACGATCTCACCGAGCAGGCCGGTCTCCTCCTTCAGCTCGCGCAGCGCGCCGTCCCGGGCGCTCTCACCGGGATCGAGCTTGCCGCACGGCACGCCCCACACCCGGGGCAGGAATCTCTCGGTCTCGCTGCGACGCACCAGGAGCACACGCCCCTCGTCGTCCCTCACGACCGCTGCCGCCAGCCGTTTGTCGCCGGGGATGTCCATGTCCATGGTTCCTCGGTTCCTCGCCGGAGATGAGTCCAAAGGTTCTGATACCCGCGAAAGCCGCCACCGTACCAGGGTCACCCGAAGGAAGCCGTGGCGTCGGCCGCACCGCCGGTGGCCCGGCTCAGTGCCTGAATCTCCTCGTACGTGGGTGCCGGGCCGCCGGATGCGCGGCCCGCCCGGATGTCGGTCGCCGCCTCCACCGCCGCGCCCAGCGCCCTCCGGTACAGCAGCGAGCCGAGGCTGATCCGGCGTACGCCGAGGTCGGCGAGATGAGGGACGGAGGGACCGGTGGGCGAATAGAGGATGTTGAGGGGAACGTCGCCCAAGTGGCGTACCAGCGAGGCGATCTCCCGGGCGTCGGCGAGTCCGGGGACGAACACTCCGTGCGTGCCCGCCTGTCGGTAGGCCTCGAGCCGCTGGATCGTGCCCTCTCCGTCACCGAGCCAGTGGGTGTCGGTGCGGGCGTTGACGAAGAGGCCGGGGGCCGCGGCCCGGACGGCGGCGATCTTCGCGGCGTGTCGGTCGACGGGCCCGAGCCCGTCCTCCAGGTTGATGCCGACGGCGCCCACGGCGTGCAGTTCGCGGACGAACTCGGCCACCTCGTCCGGGTCGTCGCTGAATCCGCCCTCCGCGTCCACGGACAGGTGGAACGGCTCGGAGCCGAGGGTGAGGGCGAGTCGCAGGGTCTGTTCCCGGGTCGCCGCCGCACCGTCGGGCAGCCCGGCCGCCGCCGCGACGGCCAGACTGGTGGTGCCGACCGCCCAAAACCCCTGGGCGGCGAGAGCCACCGCGGAAGCGTGGTCCCAGGCGTTGGGCAGCAGGAGGGGCTCGTCGGCGTGGTGGAGATCGGCGAAGGTCCTCTGGGTCATGGGGCAATGCTGGAGGCGGAACGCTTCGGTTCCGGCCGAAGCGTCCGCGCCCCCGCTGCCCCGGCCCGGCGGGACGAAGCCACCCGTCCCTCTCACCGAGGACCCGCCCCTACACCGGCTGAGGGATGAAGCGGGCCATCTCGTCCCCCTCGGGCTGGACGACGCCGTACCTGCCCTCGGGGACCTCGTTCCACATCCCGGGCAGGTCCCCCAGGGGCTCCGACACGATGAGGCGGGTCTCGTCGGACGCCTCACGCAGGAACTCCACGTCCGGGTGGAGAGAGCGCAGCGTCTCCACGCGGGTGCTGTAGAAGAGCGAACGGGACGCCCTCTGCGTCGAGTAGCGGAATGCCCACAGCCGTCGCCCGTCGGTCACCGCCACCGTCATCTGCAGCGGGTACTCCACCCCGTGCTCGCGCCCGACCCGCTCCACCAGGCCCACCATCCGCGCGACCGCGCCGGGCGGATCCTGCTCCAGACCGAAGGTGAGTGCCAGGTAGAACATCAACTCGGAATCCGTCGACCCCTCGACGGAGAGGAAGAGCTCCGGATCGACGGTCAGGGCGAGGTCGCGCCGCATGCGGTGGAAACCCGTGATCGCACCGTTGTGCATCCACATCCAGCGGCCGTGACGGAACGGGTGGCAGTTGGTCTCCTGCACCGCTGATCCGGTCGAGGCCCGGATGTGGGCGAAGAACAGGGACGAGCGGACGTGGCGGGCGATCTCCCGCAGATTGCGACTGCTCCAGGCCGGGCCGATCTCCCGGACGACCGCCGGAGTGTCGGCGCGGGGCCCGTACCAGCCGACGCCGAACCCGTCACCGTTGGTCGTCTCGACGCCCAGCTTGGCGTGCAGGCTCTGATCGATCAGCGAGGGCTTCGGCTTGTAAAGGAGGCTGTCGAGCAGGATGGGGGTGCCTGAGTAGGCCAGCCAACGGCACATCGTCCACCGCCTTCCCGACCGCGGGGTCGTCTCCCCTCAGGATCCCAGCCCTGCCGCAGGGGCGCGCTGTGAGGCCGCGAGGCAGGCCCGGGGACCGCCTCGACTACCGTCGGGGAGATGAGCACCGCCCCCGCTCCCGCCCTCACCGACGCCCTCGCGGGCGGCACGGTCGTCCTCGACGGCGGCATGTCCAACCAGCTCGCGGCGGCCGGGCACGACCTGAACGACGCACTGTGGTCGGCGCGACTGCTCGCCGAGGACCCCGAGGCGGTCACCGAGGCGCACCTCGCCTACTTCGAGGCCGGCGCGGACGTGGCGATCACCGCCGGCTACCAGGCCACCTTCGAGGGCTTCGCCCGGCGCGGGATCGGACGGGAGGAGGCGGCCGGCCTGCTCGCTCTGAGCGTCGGGTGCGCCCGCGAGGCGGCCCGCCGGGCCCGGACGCCCCGCATCCTCCGGGTGGCGGCCTCCGTCGGCCCGTACGGCGCGATGCTGGCCGACGGGTCCGAGTACCGGGGCCGGTACGGGCTCACCGTGTCCGAGCTGGAACGCTTCCACCGCCCCCGCATGGAGGTCCTGGCCGCCGCCGGCCCCGACGTGCTCGCCCTGGAGACGATCCCCGACACCGACGAGGCGAAGGCCCTGCTCAGGGCGCTGCGGGGGCTCGGCGTCCCGGCCTGGCTGTCGTACTCGGCGATCGGTGACCGCACCCGCGCAGGTCAGCCCCTGTCGGACGCCTTCGCGCTCGCCGCGCGGGCGGACGAGGTGATCGCCGTCGGCGTCAACTGCTGCACCCCCGAGGACGCCGACCAGGCCGTCGCCCTCGCCGCCCGCGTCACCGGCAAACCCGTCGTCGTCTACCCCAACAGCGGCGAGACCTGGGACGCCGGGTCGCGGGCATGGACCGGTCGGCCGACCTTCACCGCCGAGCGGGTCACGGGCTGGCGGGAGTCCGGGGCACGGCTGATCGGGGGATGCTGCCGGGTGGGACCGAAAACAATCGCGGCGATCGCCCGTGTGGTGCGGGAGCCGTAGCGAACTCGCACCACACGACCTTTCCCGGGCCCCGCTCCCCCACGCCCCACTTGTCCGCCACCTCCTCCACCAGCAACAGCCCGCGCCCGCCCTCCCCGGGCTCCGGCGCATCCGCCTCCTCCGGTACGGCCGGTACACCACCCCCGCTGTCGTGCACCTCGACCCGTACGCCACCGTCGCCGTACGGCAGCATCCGCAGCAGAAACCCGCGGCCCGGCGGCACACCGTGCACCAGCGCGTTGGTGGCGAGTTCACTGACGCACAGCAGCACATCGTCCTCACGCCCGCACGCACCCCACTCTGCGAGCACCCGCCGCGCGAACGCCCGCGCGTCCGGCACGGACCGGCGCTCACGCAGAAAGAACCGCTCGAGCGGGGCTTGGACTCGGGACAGGGGTGAAGTTTCCTGATTCACGGGACGAGAGTCACGCTCCGCACCCATCATGAAACAGTCCGCGCACCCGTACGTCCCGTATGTACGCATGCGCGACGGTGAACGTACACGCGCGGGTGGGGAGTTCGACCCTATGAGCACCACGGCAAGACCACGGTCCCGGTCACGCAGGAACGCGTCCGCGATGAAGATGGTGGGCGCCCTGCTCGCCACCTTCCGGGAAGCGGCGGGCCACACACAGCGCTCCTGGGCGAACAGTTCGTCGTGAGCGAGCAACAGATCGCCTCCATCGAACAGGGCAGACGCCCCCTGAAACCGGACCTCGCCGACCAACTGGACGATCTCCTGGACACCAAAGGCGCGTTGACGGCTGCGCTGGCCCACATGCCGGAGGTGGACCTGGTCCCGCTGTGGGCGGAGGAGTTCCTGGACCGGGAGCGGGAGGCCATCGCCATCTCCTCCTACGAGAACCAGGTGCTGCCGGGCCTGCTTCAGACGGAGGCATACGCACGGGCGGTCTTCCGCAGCCGCGTGCCGTTCCATGGCGAGGACACGATCGCCCGGCTGGTAGCAGCGCGCCTTGAGCGCCACAGGATCTTGCACGGCAAGGACGCACCCATCACCTGTTTCGTAGTCTGGGAGCCGGTAGTTCTGGCGCCAATCGGCGGCCGGGAAGTCTGGACCGAGCAGCTTTGCCATCTGCGGGAGTGCTCCGAGCTACCGGGCCTCATGCTCCAGGTCTTGCCGCTGGAACGAACGAGCCACGCAGGACTCAACGGCCCGTTCGTACTTCTGGAGACGCCCGAACACCAGCGGCTCGCCTACACGGAGAACCAGCGCGGCAGCCAACTGATCGCCGACCCCGACGAGGTGGCGATCCTGACGCAGAAATGTGCGATGCTGCGGTCACAGGCCCTCACGCCCGAGGACACAAGGGATCTGCTGGACCGTCTCCTGGGAGAGAAATGAGCAGCACCGCACTCCAGTGGTTCAAGTCGACCTACAGCGGCGACGAGGGCGGCAACTGCATCGAAGTCGCCTACACCTGGCGCAAGTCGAGCCACAGCGGCAGCGAAGGCGGCAACTGCCTCGAAGTGGCCGCCCATCCCACCGCCATCCACATCTGCGACTCCAAAACCCCTGACGCGCCCCATCTCACCGTCACCCCGAAGACCTGGGCCGCGTTCCTGTCCGGGGGAGAGCTGACTGCGGCTGGACCGCGTCCGTAAGGGGCCTCGTTGAGTTTGCGGCGGGTCCCGGCGATGTCGAATGTCGGCCGGGGCCCGAGGCTTTACGCGGGCGCGCCTACGTGATCAGCTTTGGCCTGTCATGAACAGGCAGCCTTTGGAAGGCTGTGGGGGGAAGGGAACAGCGCACTCATGCGCAGCGCCACAGAAGAAGTGACTCGGCCGTGCCCTCAGTGCGGGGCCGAGATCCGTGAGGACAGCCGGTTCATCACCTGGTGCGCCGCGTGTGACTGGAACGTGGATCCGGCAAAGCCCGATGAGAAGCAGGGACGGCTGGAGAGGGCACGGCGCACCCTGGCCCGTCGGCACGGCGAGAAGCTGCTCGCCGAAGTGACCGCCGGTGGGACGCTGAGTCCGAGGCGGGATGCCCCCGCGCTCTTCGCCTGCGCGATCGCACTCGGCGTTCATGGCGTGACCTTCGCCCTGCTGGCGGGCGGGATCTGGTGTGTCGTGAGCGGATGGGGCGGTGCCGGGGTGGTGCTGGGCCTGTTCCTCCTGGCGCTTGCGTGGTCGCTCCGGCCGCGGCTGCCCGGGCTGCCCGACGACGCGCCGCTGCTGCACCGCGCGGAGGCACCCGAGCTGTACGCGCTGATCGACGAGGTCGCCCGCGTGGCCGACACCCGTGGCGTGGACGTGATCACGGTGGACGCCGAGGTCAATGCCGCCGTGACGACCTACGGCGTGCGCGGTCGTCGCCTGCTGGTGCTGGGCCTGCCCCTGTGGGAGATCCTCACCCCGCAGGAGCGGATCGCACTGCTGGGCCATGAGCTGGGCCACTACAGCAACGGGGACACCCGCCACGGGCTGATCGTCGCGACCGCGTACCGTTCGCTGACCACGTGGCACTACTACTTCACGCCGATCGCGAACCCGTCTCCAGGCGAAATGGTCGTCAACCTGCTCTACCTCGTGCCGTACTCGCTGCTCCAGGGCATGCTGATGCTGCTCGACCAGCTGACGCTGCGTGCCACTCAGCGTGCCGAGTACCTCGCCGACTCCGTGGCCGCCCGTGCCGGCTCCACCGAGGCCGCCGTGGGGTTCATGGACCGGCTCCTGGTCGCGGAGTCGACCGCCAACACCCTGCGGATCGCAGCCAACAAGAGACGAGCCGCGCGGCGCGGCACCAGGCAGGCCGAGGAGCGCGGGGACGGGCTGTGGGAGCATCTCGCCGCGCGCGTGGCCGCGATCCCGGAGTACGAGTACGAACGTCAGCGCCGTGTCGGCGTCTTGAGGGGGCACAGCATCGACTCGACGCATCCGCCGACCCATCTGCGCCGGGAGTGCCTGCTCACCGGTGTGCCCGTGCCCGCGGCCGTGGTGGCGGACGACGACCGGGAGCACCGGATCGCCGCGGAACTGGCCGACGCACGCAACACGGTGGCACGAAAGGTCATCCGGGACGGCTTCGACGATTAGGCATCGTCTCTTGGATCCGTCCATGAGATCGTCGTCCTCATGATCGAGTCCTGGGGGATCGATGACGGCAGCGCCGTCGCCGTGTCGTCCGAGGCGGTGGTGGAGACGTTTCGGGCGAGGGTCGGCAGTGGGCAGTCGGAGACGTGGCTGACCAGTTCGTCAGGACGCTCGCCGGCCGTCGTGACGAACACCGAGCGGGCGATGGTGATGCTGCTCGAAGAAGAGGGCGGTCCCGGCGAGCATGCCGTGGATCCAGGAGCCGAGGGATCGAGCGACGGGTTCGTCCTCTCGAACGGGCAGCACGACGAGTACCCGGACGAAGACACCGTGCCCATCGGTGAGGCGCTCAGGATCGTGGAGCACATCGTCGGCACGGGATCCTGGCCTGCGGACGCACGCTGGGTGGTCGATCGCTGAGCAGGCTGTCGCCGGGCCCGGATGAGGGTGGCGGCGAGATGGCGTGCGGCCTGGTAGGTGGCGGCAAGGTTGTCGGTTCGCATGGCCGGGCCGGATGGTGTCCCTGCGGGTGGTGCAAGGGATCCGAAGGCGGCGTCGCAGGTCGGGGTCGGTCGTGCTGCCAGCCGGGGGCGGGAATCGAGTGACGGCGCATCGGGCCTTGCCAGGGCGGTCGGCTGCTCGTGCGGGCGGTGTTCCGCGACCGCTCGGTGGGACGACGGCCTCGACGTGGCGGTGCCCGGACACCCTCCCACGACCCGGGGAGGACACCCCGTCCCAAAGTCGTGAGCACTTTGGCCACTACTGTCCTGATGCCGCTCATTTGAGCGCTCAAGTGACACATACCCGCCGACTGCTCACGGTTTTCGGCACGGCACCCGTCTCCGGTCCCGCAGTGCAGGGACCGCGGAGCCCTCCCCTGCACCACCCGGCGGGACACCATCGTGCTCCGTCGTCGTCTCGACGATTCAAGAGCGGCGGAGCGCAGGGGGCTCGTATGATCCCTGGCGGGATGGGGCTCGTAGCGCAGGGGTTGTCGCGCCTTCACCGCATGTGGGAGGACGCCGGTTCGAATCCGGCCGGCCCCGTCCCACCCCGGCAGTCACGGCCACCGACCGTTCTGGTTCTGGTGATCAGGACGTGAGCTGCTCGTCCAGTCGCTCCAACAGGCGCCGCCGGGGCGCCCGAAGCCGGCGGACCGAACCAGTGGGAGCAAAGAGGCGGTGCAGACGGCAGCCGCATGCGTGACTCACGACCGGAGTTCTGAGTGGACCCCACCGAGCCCGACATCACGTCGGCAGAACTCGCTTTCGCAGAAGGGCGACGCCTGCGCAAACGAGTCCTGCTCGCCCCATAGTCGTGTTGTCGGTGCCTGATGCGAGGATCCCGCCGAAGCAACGCAAGGAGATCAGCATGGGCACCTGGGACACCGGCCCCTTCGACAACGACACAGCCGCGGACTTCGCCAACGCTCTCGACGACGCCGAACCCGATGCACGCGAAGCCCTGATCCGAGGGGTCCTCATCCGGACGATCGACGCCACGGGCCACCTCGCGGAAGCGGAGGAAGCGGTGGCCGCCGCCGCACTGATCGCGGCGCAATGCCCCGGAGGCGACCCCGTCGACACGCCCTACGGCCCGGAAACACCCATGCCCGCACTTCCCACCGACCTTCGGACGCTCGCTGACGAAGCCCTCGCCCGCATCGCCGACGACGAGGCGGGACCGGCCTCGAACTGGGGTGATCCGAAGAACTGGAAGCAATGGCGGACGATGCTCGCCCGCCTTCGCGCAGTACTCGCCCCGCCGCCACCTTCCTTCGTTCTCTTCGATGTCCAGCCATGACGGAGCATCACCCTGCACAGAAGTCGAGCCAGAACCCGAGAATTGACGGCAGCTTCACGTCGGAGTGCTTTGCCGGCGATTCACAGCAGGACGACGCACCCGCGTTCCTCCAGCCCCGTCAGCACGCGGCGGGGGAGCGTGCAGGTGTTCCAACGAAGATCCAGCTTCTCCAGGGCGGGCATCCGCACCACCCAGTCCGGAATCTGGACGATGTGGTTGCTGCGGAGGTCGAGTTGTCGAAGCCGGGGAAGGCCGGCCAGGGACTCGGGCAGTTCGGTGAGGTCGTTCTCCCGCAGGTCCAGGTGCCTTAGTTCATGCAGATCAGTCACCGTGGAGGGCAGAGTTCTGAGTCCGTTCCCCCGCAGCCAGAGCTCGCGCAACTTGTGGAGGTGGCCGATGCTGCCGGGCAATCCGGTCAGCCGGTTGTGCTGGGCTCGCAGCTCGATCAGCTCCGTCATCCGGCCGACGGTTTCGGGCAAGGCGGTGAGAGGGTTCTCGCCGACGTTGAGGTAGCGCAGTCGCGTCAGGTTGCCCAGTGTGTCCGGGAGTTGGGACAATTCGTTGTCGTGCAGGTAGAGGCAGTCGCTGAGTTCGACCAGGCCGCCCAGAGCGTCGGGAAGCGCCGTGAGCTCGTTGTGGCCGAGGTCCAAAGTGGTCAGACGGTCCAGTTGGCCGATCTTCGGTGAGAGGGCCGTGAGGCCGTTGTCTGCCAGGATCAGCACTCGAAGCTCGGTGCGCTGCCAGACCGACTCGGGCACCTCCCCGAGCTGCCGGCGCCAGAGATTGAGGGTGGGCTGCACGGCCTCATCCTTTTCCGTCGACGGTCCGGATCGAGATTCTCGCGTGGAACTCGAAGCCGTGCAGCAATGTCGGAGGAGAGCAGCCGGTTGCCGAGTGCCGGGCCTGGGCCCGGGTGCCGGCGAGCCGGGTGGGGGCCGCAGGCATCGACGGGGCGGGCGCAGGGTCGTGGGCTGGGGGTGGGTAGGGTCAGCGCGGTGACTTCGCTTCCCTACCTCCAGTTGCTGCGCCAGGAGTCCGCTGCGTTCAGCGCCTGCCTCGGGCACGACCTCGGTGCACCCGTCCCCCACTGCGGGGGATGGACGCTGCGCGACCTTGCCGAGCACATGGGCCAGGGGAACCGCTGGGCCGCCGCCGCGATCACCGACAAGCGCGGCGACTACGAGGCACCGCCCGCACCGCAGGCGGGCGCCGATGTGCGGGGCTGGTTCGACGCCTCGGTGGACGAGCTACTGGCCGTGCTGGACACTGATCCCGCCATCGAGGCGTGGACCTTCTCCCCGCCGCACACCGTGGGCTTCTGGCAGCGGCGGCGCGCCCAGGAGACGCTGATCCACCGCTGGGACGCGCAGAACGCGCTCGGGCGTGCTCTCCCCTTCGACCCGGAGTTCGCGGCGGACGGCGTGGCGGAGGTCTTCGACACGATGGCGCCGCGTCAGATCGCGCGCGGACAGGCCGAACCGCCGCGCCATGCGCTGCGGCTGCGGGCTACCGACACCGGCCGGTCCTGGACTCACGGTCCGGGTGAGCCCGTCGCCGAGATCTCCGGAAAGGCGGAGCGGCTGCTGCTCATGCTCTGGGGTCGGGTGTCCGCTGCCGATGCGTCGATCTCATGGTCGGGGGACCACGCGGCGGGCGCAGCGGTTCTCGCCGGCCCGCTGACGCCCTGACCGCCACGGGTGCCGATAGGGCGGACACTTCCGGTCCGGTTCCTGCTTCGCCGGATCGTGCAGCGGGGCACCCCTGACCGTTGCCAAGCGGTACATCGAGAACCAGCGACGCCCTGTCTGACCGTCACCGCTGAGGCGCAGAGCCCTCCGGCGCTCCGCGCCTCCGACCCGGGGATGGCCTTCGCCCCCGCTCTGAAGGGCGGAGCACTGACCAGGAACAGAGCGAGAAAAGGCCGCTGTTCGGACCGAACCTGTCCTCACCGGTCGGATACCGGTGGGGCCACTCGGCGAACGACATACGGTACTCGTGATACAGCGCCTCCTCGCCGTCGCAGGCGAACAGCCGCCATTCCCCCGTATCCGCCTGGACCGTCTCCTGCATCCATCGCCCCGAGTTCCACCGGTCAGCGGAGGTACGGCTCAGAAAGAGATGACCGTTCAGTTGAACCAGGGCGCATCTGCCGACGATTTCCTTGTAGTCGTCGGGCAGTCGAACGCTCAGTTCCCTTTCCAGGTCGCTCCATGCCGCAGCGCGCGAAGTCGCTCGGAATCGATATTTTCGGAAATTATTTCGAACGACTCGCGGACCTCGCGGCCCGGCCGGAGCGTGTCCGCCGGGGCTCCTCGAGGAGTTGCGACGCCGTCATCAGGGAGAGCCCGAGCAGGACGAGCGGCATGTTGCCCCCGGAAGGCATGCGGCGCGTGGCCGCGAGGCCTCCGGCCAGCAGGAGCGCGCCGGCACCCCACAGTCCGGGACGGCTCACACCGCCCTGGAACCAGGGCAGTACGATCCGGCCGGTCACCAGCGCCACCGCTCCCGCCGCCCCGAGCACCAGCGCCATCGCCGAACCGACCACCAGAAAGAACGTGGACACGCGCCCCCCTTGATCACTCCAACGATGATCATCTCAGAAGCCCGGGGGCCGCGATGAAGGACGCGTCCTCCCTGAACGCCCGGCCTCCTGGTCCTGCCCGGCACCCGGCTTCTCAGGAAGGGGTCACGTGGCGGAAGGCGGTGTCGGCGGTCACCGGCGGGACACCGAGGACACGTTCATCAGCAACACGCGGCACAGCAGCTGGTCGGCGGGCAGGCCGGAACCGTCGGTGGGGCACGCGAGGTCGGCGTCGGTGCCGGAGCAGCCCTGCGAAGCCAGGAACGACGTGCAGTCGCTCGGTGTCGCGTCGGCGGACGGCGCGGCCGCGCACGCCGGGGCCGGGTCTGTACGGGACCTGCGCAACGGAGGATGGCCGACGCTTCGGTGAACAGCGTGAACAGCGTGAACAGTCAGCAGGCGAATGTCACTTGAGCGCTCGAATGAGCGGCATATGGACAGTGGTGGGCGAAGTGCTCACGGTTTTTCGGGTAGGTGTGTCACCTCTGGGACCCAGGTGCTCGTGGCGATCCGGCAGGACCGGCTTCCTGGACGGCCTGGGCGCGGCATGATCCGGGTGTGACCCTCACCCCGCGGCAGCTCGTCCTGGCCACTCTGGACCGTCAACTCCTGCTCGAACGCCGGCGTCTCGATGTGGCGGAGGCGGTCCGGCGGATCTGCGCCATCCAGGCGCAGACGCCGGCGTCGCCGTACCTTGCGCTGTGGAACCGCCTGCAGGGCTTCGCGCCCGAGGATCTCGACGCGGCGTTCGCGGACCGCCGGATCGTCAAGGCGACCCTCATGCGGATCACGCTGCACGCCGTCCACGCCGAGGACTACGCGCACCACCACGCCGCCATGCTGAGCACTCTGCGGGCGTCGCGGCTGTACGACCGCCGCTTCACCTCGACAGCGCTGACCCCTACCGACGCCGACGCGCTGCTGCCGGAGCTTGCCGGGTTCCTGGCACGGCCCCGCACCGGCGCCGAGGTGGAGGAGGAGGTCACGGGGCGGTTCGGCGAGCACGCACACCGGGTGTGGTGGGCGCTGCGGACGTACGCGCCAATCCATCATGCGCCGACCGGCGGCCCGTGGTCGTTCACCCAGCGGAACGCCTACCTCGCAGCCTCCGAATACGCGCCCCAGGACGCGGCGGTCGGGGTACGGCGGCTGCTGCTCGCCCACCTACGGGCGTTCGGGCCCGCGTCGGCCCGGGACTTCGCCCGGTTCACCCTGCTGGGGCGCCCAGTGGTCACCCAGGCACTGCGGGAGCTCGGCGACCGGGTGGTGCGGGTGGCGGGTCCGGGCCGCGCCCCGCTGTTCGACCTGGCGGACGCCACCGTGCCCGCCGAGGACACCCCGGTGCCGCCGAGGCTGCTGCCGATGTGGGACAGCACGATGCTGGCCCACGCCGTCCCCGGGCGGCTCCTGCCGCAGGAACACCGGCCGTCGGTCGTACGGCGCAACGGCGACATGCTGCCCTGCCTGCTCGTTGACGGGCAGGTCGCCGGAGTGTGGCGCGCAGCTGACGGCGGCCTGGAACTGACCGCCTTCCGCACGCTCACGAAGGCCGCGTGGCATGGTCTGACCGAGGAGGCGGAGAGGTTGTGCGTGCTGCTCGCCGACCGTGATCCCGCCGTCTACGGGCGCTACGGGCACTGGTGGGACAAGGGGATTCCCGGTGTCGAGAGCAGGATCGTCAAGGGCTGACCGTCCTGCCCGCTCTGTGCTCCTCCCACAGCAAAAGCACAGGCCCCCCGCGTATCACGTGTCAGAGGAATCCGGCTCGGGGAGCCGTGACCTCGATGGTGTCCTTCACCAGGGCGAGCGCGGCGCCCAGGGGGCTCGAGCGTCCCCCGCTGACGATCACGTCGCCGGCGTCGGGGCAGCCGAACACCACAGCCTTCTCCGGTCCGACGAGCCCGTGCAGGGGGTCACCGGGCTCCGTCTCCTCCAGCCGGACGCGGACCAGGCGGGGCGTGTCCAAGGAGGCGCTCGCCACGGCCCGCAGGCGGCGTGCTCGGGAGACCGCGGCCGGCGCCGCCCGGGACGTGCCCTCGTCCACCGGCTCCGCCTCCACCTGTACGGACGCCGGGTCCCATCCCCAGGCCAGCGCTGCCAGCAGCCGCACCTTCGTGGCGGCGTCCTCACCGGACAGGTCGGACGAAGGATCCGCTTCCGCGATTCCGCGGTGCTGAGCCTCCCGAACCGCCTCACCCAGCGAGTCGCCCTCGGCGAGGCGGTCGAGGACGAAAGTGGCGGTGCCGTTCGGGCAGGCCCGGATCGTCGTGCAGCCCAGACCTCGCAACGAGGTCCTGGACAGGTCCCCCGCCGGCAGAGCGGCTCCCGTCGCCCCGGAGATCCTGATCATGACGGCGGCTGCACGGGCCGCTTCGTCGAGGTCCCGCCAGTGGCTGAGCAGGTGGCTCTTGGTGGCCGTGACCACATGGACCCCTCTGCGCAGGGCGGTCATGGCCTCCTCCGCGGCGTGCCGGCGGAGTCGGGGTGAGGACGGGATCGCCTGGACGAACACGCGGGCAGCGGTCCGGTCGAGTGTCTCCTCCAACGAGGCCAGTGGGCTCCACGCCGAGCGGGGCGGCACGGGTTCGCCCTCGCGGAGTCGGCACTGTCCGGAACTCGCCCGGACGGCAGCGACGTTCACCCGTACACCGTGCCGGCGGGCAAGCTCGTCCCGCTGCCGAGCCAGGTACTCGACGAAGGCCTGGCCGACCGGACCGTATCCGGAGAGCACCACATCGGCCCGGCTCACTTCACGCATGGTCCTCTGCTCCTCTTCGGTACGCCGTACGGGAGGTCAAGCCTCGCATTCCCAGGTGATGCCACCGGGGAAGAGCCGACCTCGCGCGGGAACGGGGCCGAAGCCGGAGCGCCGTGGTCGGCAGGCAAGTGCTCCCGCGCCCCGTTCGCCGGAATCCCGCCCCTCAGTGCCGCCGGAGCACACCACTGCGGCGCAGGCGGCTGATGACCGAGCGGAGTTCCGGCGCGGTGGCGGGTGGCGGGTCCTCGGTGGTCGTGGTCCACAGGGCGAGTTCGCGGTCGCGCGGCCCGTATGCCGTGTGCGGTGCGCCGGCGCCGAACATCCGCACCGGGTGCCCGGCGTCCCAGCGCTCCCACCCCGGCTCCCCCTCGGAGACGAAGCGCACCCAGGCGCCGTGCATCGCGTCGGACAGGGCCCGGGGTGCGCCCTCGCCCGCGAGTCTGCGCGCGTCGGGCTCGTCGCCGCTGTCGAAGACGAAGCCGAGTTCCAGGGCGTGGCAGGCGCCCATGCCGGGGCGGTTGGAGGGCCAGGCGAACTCGTAGACGTACGAGGGGGCTTCGCGGCCGTCGGCGAGTCGGTGGAGCGGGATGCGCAGGAGGTGGTCGGTGACCAACTGCCCGACGATCTCGGCGGTGCCGGCGTCCGGGCGCAGGGCGCGGTAGCCGCGCGGGACCTCGCTGCCGCAGTGGCAGCGGGCCATCGCCCCGGCCAGGGCGACCGCGCCGAACCGGTCGACGCGTTCCAGGAGCCCGCCCGGTACCAGCCAGAGCCGGTACTCGTCAGTGGTCCATCCGGTGAGCAGGTCGACGCCGGGGGCCGCGCCGCCGTCGGTGAGTGCCTCCAGGGGGTCGCGCGGGACGAGGTCGTCGTCGACGACTATGCCGAAGGCGGGCCCGCCGAGCACCGGGCTGCTGAGGCGCCCCACCTCGGCCTGGGTGCGCAGCAGCAGCTCGCGGTCGACTGCGGCGAAGGCCTCGGCGGTCGCGGGGACCTTCAGCCGGTTCGCCATGCGGCGCACCACCCGCCGCACCTTGCCCCGGTCGGACGCCTCGGGCGGTCCGCTCTGCAGGACGGCCCGCCGGACCAGGCCCTGGGTCTGCGGGGCGGCGATCAGCGCGCCCGTGCTGATCGCCCCGGCGGACTGGCCGCCCAGGGTGATGCGGTCGGGGTCGCCGCCGAAGGCCGCGACCGACTCGTGGACCCAGCGCAGGGCGGCGAGCTGGTCGCGCAGGCCCGGGTTGGCGGGGGCGTCCGGGAAAAGGCCGTAGCCCTCGACGCCGAGCCGGTAGTTGACCGACACGAACACCACGCCGTCACGGGCGAAGGTCCGCCCGTCGTACACCGGTACAGCCGAGGAACCCCTGGTCAGGGCCCCTCCGTGCAGCCACACCAGCACCGGCAGACGGGCTGTCGGGGACGGGTCGGGGGTCCAGACGTTCAGGTTGAGACAGTCGTCGCCGGCGACGGACGGATCGGCCAGATAGCGCGCGAAGGCTTCGGAGTACGGGGGCTTCGGGGCCGTGGGACCGAAGGCGTCGGCGTCGCGTACGCCGTCCCAGGAGCCCGGCGGGGCGGGGGGCCGGAATCTGCGGGGGCCGAACGGCGGCGCCGCGTACGGGATACCCCGGAACACGGCGATCCCGTCCTCCCACCTGCCGCGTACGGCGCCGTACGGCGTCCTGACCACGGGGGGCACGGGGCTCATGCGGGTCACGGGGGTGACGGGGTTCGCCCGGTCGTCTGCCGTCATCTGCCCACCAGCCCTTCGCAGCGCCTCCAGTACCACAAGAGCACCGGGATGCTCACCGGTATTCCTGCGCCATTCCGGTGGCTGCCTCCCCACTCTTCCCGCCGCGTTGCCGCACACCTACAGTAGGAAGCGCTTTCTATCCGGTCGCGTCCCGGGCCGTCGGAGAGCAGCGCTGGTCGAAAATTCCAGGGCCCTCGGGCGGGCCGGAGAGGTGGGGTCCCGATGGTCCGTACGGGGAGTACGGGAAGCGCGAGCGCGGCGGCCGGGCCGACGCTGGCGGTCGTGGCCCGCGAGGCGGGGGTGTCGGTGCCGACCGCGTCCAAGGTGGTCAACGGCCGCGAGGACGTGGCTCCCGAGACCCGCCGCCGGGTCACGGAGGCCCTGGACCGGCTCGGCTATGTGAGAAGACCCCGGTTCGACGGGGCGAGGGCGCCGCGCCTGGTGGACCTCGTGGTGCACTCGCTGGAGGGTTCCGGCTCGGGCGCGGTCCTGCACGGCGCGGAGGAGGCGGCGCACGACGCGGGTCTGGAGATCGTGGTCTCGGCGGCCCTGACCCGAGGCCGCTGCGGCCGCGCGGAGCGGGGCTGGCTGGACAAGCTGGTGACCCGCGGGTCGTCGGGGGCCCTGTTCAACCTGGCCGAGCTGGACATGTCCCAGTACGCCTGGCTGGAGCAGCACCGCGTCCCCTTCGTGATGATCGACCCGGCGCTCGAACCCCCGCCGGGCGTCGTGTCGGTGGGCGCGGCGAACTGGCAGGGCGGGGTGACGGCCACCGAGCACCTGCTGTCCCTGGGGCACGAACGCATCGCCGTGGTCGCGGGCCACCGGCACACCGTGTCGAGCGGCGCCCGGATCGCCGGCTACCACTCGGCCCTGGCCTCGGCGGGCGTCCGGCACCGCGCCGAGTACGCGCGCCACGCCGGTTTTGACGAGGCCATGGCCCACCGCCGCATGCGTGAACTCCTCGATCTGCCCGAGCCGCCCACGGCCGTCTTCGTCTGCTCGGACCGGATGGCGCTTAGGGTCTACGAGGTCCTGGCCGCACGGGGTCTGCGGGTGCCGGAGGACATGAGCGTGGTCGGCTTCGACGACCTGCCCGAGGCCCGCTGGCTCGCCCCGCCGCTGACCACCGTCCGCCAACCCCTGTCCGAGATGGCGGCGACGGCCCTGCGCCTCCTGCTGCGCGTCATGGACGGCCACCGCCCGGAGAACACCCGCACCGAACTGTCCACCCGCCTGGTGGAACGTGCGAGCACGGCACCGCCGCGCGCTTGACCCCCGCGCGAGCGTGTCCGTTTTCTTCAAGACCGGGCCGACCGGGCCGGCCTACGGTGGCCGTATGAGTGCACGTTTTGATGCCATCGGGTTGGTCGTCTCCGACATGGGCGCCTCCGTCGCCTTCTATCGGCGGCTCGGGTTCGCGTTCCCCGAGGGGGCCGAGGAACAGGGGCACGCCGAGGCCGAGTTGCCGGGCGGGCTGCGGTTGCTGCTGGACACCGAGGAGGTGGTCCGGTCGTTCCACACCGGGTGGGAGCCGCCTTCGGGCGGAGGGCGGGCCTCGCTGGCGCTGCGCTGCGACAGCCCGGAGGAAGTGGACGCGCTGTACGAGGAGTTGGTCGCAAGCGGGTGCGGCAGCGAGCTGAAGCCGTGGGACGCCGTGTGGGGGCAGCGGTACGCCGTGGTGCTCGACCCGGACGGCAACGGGGTCGACCTGTTCGCTCCGCTAGCGGCGGGCGGTCAGTAGATCGCTCAGGGGCAGGCCCGTCAAGTCCCGTACGTCGCGGGAGAGGTGAGCTTGGTCGGCGTAGCCGGTGCGGGTGGCGGTTTCCGCGAACGGGGTGCCCGTGCGGACCAGGGCGAGAGCTCGGTGGAGGCGGAGGATGCGGGCCAGGGTCTTGGGGCCGTAGCCGAACGCCGCAAGTGAGCGGCGGTGCAACTGGCGGACGCTCAGGCCGAGTTCGTCAGCCGTCTCGGCGACCGGGCGGCCCGCGTCCAGGGCGGCCACGACCCGCAGCAGCACCGGGTCGGGCGGAGCGGCCTCGGCGGCCCGTCGCAGGGCCAGGTCCTCCAGGCCGCGCGCCGGGTCGGCCGCAGCGTTCACCCGGGCGGTCAGGCGGCGTACCTGCGCCGCCGGCCACAGGTCCGCCAGGTCGGGGCGCCGGTCGCGCAGTTCGTGCGCGGGGACGCCCAGCAGGGCGGGGGCGGTGCCGGGGTGGAAGCGGATGCCCGCCCAGGGGCGGGTCGCGTCGCCCTCGGTGAGGTGGGCGCGGGTGTCGGGGCCCGCGACCAGCAGGCGTCCGTCGTGCCAGAGCAGGTCCATGCAGCCGTCGGGCAGTACCCGGCCCGCTCCGGTGCCGGTCGGGGTGTTGGTCCACACGACCGCGCCCGGCAGCCGTGACGCACGCTCGCTGTACACCTCACCCACGCTACGCGGCCCTCATCCGCCATTCCTGCGGGCTGACCCCGTACTCCCGTTTGAAGGCGGTCGACAGCGCGAAGGCGCTGCCGTAGCCGACGTGGCGGGCGATCGCGCCGATCGTGTCGTCGGTGTCGCGGAGGCGGTCCGCGGCGAGGGCGAGGCGCCAGCCGGTGAGGTACGTCATCGGGGGTTCGCCGACGCGTTCGGTGAAGCGGCGGGCCAGCGCGGCACGCGAGACGCCGGCCTTCGCGGCGAGCGCGGCGACCGTCCAGGGGCGGGCGGGGTCGTCCTGGAGGAGGCGCAGCACCGGGCCGACGACGGGGTCGCCCAGCGGCTCGTACCAGGCGGGCGGCGCCGCCTCGGGACGGGCGAACCAGGCCCGCAGGGCGGCGATGACCAGCAGGTCGAGCAGCCGGTCGAGGACGACCTCCTGGCCGGGTTCGTCCCGCACGATCTCCGCCGTGAGGAGCGGGGTGAGCGGGCAGTGCCAGTCGTCGGCGGTGAGGGAGAGCAGCGGCGGCAGCGCGTCGAGGAGCCGGCCGCCGAGCTCGCCCCGCATCCGGTAGGTGCCGATCAGCATGACCGTCTCGCCGTCGGGCCGGTCGCCCCAGGTGCGGACGCCGAGGTCCATGACACCGTTCAGGGGGCGTCCGTCGGGGTGGTGGCACTCGCCGCCCGGCCGGATCAGCGCCTGCGGCGCGGTGCCGGGGTCGTCGGCGCAGGTGTACGGGTCGGGGCCGCGCGCGATGGCGAGGTCGCCGGGGCGCAGCCGCAGCCGGTCGCCGCGGTCCGGCACGATCCAGGCGTCACCGCGGACGAGCAGCATCACGGTCAGCGGGGCGCGGTCCTCGATCCGGACCGACCAGGGCGGGTCGAAGCACGCCCTGATCATGAACGCCCCACGGGCGCGGGGGCCTTCCAGCAGGCCGGTGAGAGCGTCCATGGGGCCAGCGTAGGCGCGGGGCGGGCGTGCCCCCGCGCGCCCGCTCGTCGTCCCGCACCGGTCAGGCGGTGGCCATGGGACCGTGCCCGCCCACCACGCACTCGTCGCCGTCCCGTCGGGGGAGGTGGAGGGTCGCCGTGCCGGTGACGGCCGGGCTCACCGGATCGCCGGGGCGGTGGGCGACCGGCCCGGGGACACGGACGTGCACCGGTGAGTCCAGTCCGGTCACCGCCACCGTCACCAGCGTGTCCGGGCCGTGGAAGGAGACGTCCGCCACCGTGCCGTGGGGAGCCTGGTCGGACGGTGCGCCGAGGGTGAGCTGTTCGGGGCGCAGCACGACCGTTCCGGCACCGTCGTCCACCGGGGTCTCCAACGGGATGCGGCCCAGGGCGGTGTCCGCTGTCGTGCCCCTGCCGGTGCCCGGAAGCAGGACGACGCCACCGACGAAAGCAGCCACCCAGGGGTCCTCCGGCCTGCGGTAGACGTCCTGGGGAGTTCCGCACTGAGCCACCCTGCCCGCTCTGACGACCGCCACGAGGTCCGCCGTGGAGAGTGCCTCCTGCTGGTCGTGGGTGATGAGGACGCCCGTCGCCCCGGTGGACCTGAGCGCCGCGCGCACATCGGCCCGTACGCCTGCCCGCAGTCCGCTGTCGAGCGCGTTGAACGGTTCGTCGAGCAGGACGATCGCGGGTTCCGGGGCGAGCGCCCGCGCCAGCGAGACGCGTTGCTGCTGGCCGCCGGAGAGTTCGTGGGGCATCCGGTCGCCGTAGCCGGGCAGGCCTACGAGGTCGAGCATGTCCCCGGTGCGCCGACGGCGTTCGGCCGGGGAGGAGCCCGCCAGCCCGAAGGCGACGTTGCGCGCCACGCTCAGGTGCGGGAACAGGGCGCCCTCCTGCGGCACGATGCCGATGCGCCGTCGTTCCGGGGGCAGGTGGGTGCCGGGTCCGGTGACGGTCCGCCCGCCGATCTCGACCGTCCCCGCGTCCGCCCGCAGAAAGCCGGCCACGATGCGCAGCATGGTCGTCTTGCCGCAGCCCGAGGGCCCGAGGACGGCGGCCAGCCGCCCTGCGGGGACGGAGAGGTCGATCCCGTTCAGGACGGGGGCGCCGGGTCCGTAGGACTTGGTGAGCCCGGTGATCCGCAGGTCGGTCATGCGCGGTGCCTTCCGAGGAGGTACGAGGGAACGGCGGCGATCAGGATGAGGACGGCCGCGTACGGGGCGGCGGCGGCGTACGAGCCGGTTCCGGTCTCGGTCCACAGGCGGGTCGCGAGGGTGTCCATACCGGTGGGTCGAAGCAGCAGGGTCGCCGGGAGTTCCTTCATGCAGACCACGAAGGTCAGGGCGGCGCCCGCGGCGATACCGGGAGCGGCGAGCGGGACCGTGACCTCGCGCAGGACGCCCAGAGGTCCCCGCCCGAGAGAACGGGCGACGTCCTCCAGCACGGGTGGTGACTGGAGGACCGCTGCCCGGGTGGCGCCCACGGCGACCGGCAGGAACAGCACCGCGTAGGCGGCGACGAGCAGGGGCAGCTCCTGGTACAGCGGATAGGCGAACCGCACCGCGAGGAAGACCATCGCGAGGCCCACGGTGATCCCGGGCACGGCATGGCCCGCGTACGCGGCCTGCTCCAGCAGATGCGCGGCGCGGCCCCGGTGGCGGGCGGCGAGCACGCCGACGGGGAGGGCCAGACACGTGGTGAGCGCGGCGCCGAGGGCCGCCACGAGCAGTGTGATCCCCCCGGTCTCCAGCAGTCCCCGCGGATCCCAGGTGCGGGAGTTGCCGACCGCCAGCCAGTACCCGAGGGTCCCGGCCGGGAAGGCGACCCCGGCCGCGGCGGCGGCCGAGCACCAGCCGAGTGCGGGCCACTTCAGCCGGCCGAGCGGGATCGGGGGCGCGGGCCTGGCCGTGCCGCCGCCGGTCCGGGCATGGCCCGCACGGCCGCGGGTGCGCGCCTCGGCGGCGACCAGCAGCACCGTCATCAGGACGAGCACCACACTGAGGGCGGCTGCGGGCGTACGGTCGAAACTCGCCTTGTACGACGTGTGGATGGCCCGGGTGAAGGTCTCGTACCGCATGATCGACACGGCCCCGAAGTCGGAGAGGACGTACAGCGCCACGAGCAGCCCGCCACCGGCCGCGGCCGGGCGGAGCTGCGGCAGGGTGACCCGACGGAACGTGCTCCAGGGCCCGTGCCCCAGGGCGCGCGACGCTTCCTCCTGGGCGGTGTCGACACCGCGCAGCGCGGCGGCCACCGGCAGGTACACGTACGGGTAGCTGACCAGGGTGAGCGCGAAGGCGGCACCGCTGAACCCGGCGAGGTCGGGGCGCGCCGAGATCCAGGCGAAGGCCGCGACATAGCTGGGCACGGCGAGCGGCAGCGTGGCGAGCACCGACCACGCGCGCCGGCCGGGCAGCGCGGTGCGGACGGTCAGCCAGGCGAGGGAGACGCCCAGGACGAGGCAGGCGGTCACCACCACGGCGGCCAGGCCGACGCTCCGGGCGAGCAGCTCCAGCGTGCGGTCGGTCGCGACGACGTTCCACGCGTACTCGGGGCCTCGCTCCACGGCCCGTACGGCCAGGTAGACCAGTGGGAGCAGGGCCAGGGCCGCGGCTGCCGAAGCCAGGGCCAGCAGGAGGAGCGGCGGTCTGCGCCCGGCGCGCCCGGGCCTGGACGGTGCGGGGGCGTCGTCCGGGCCCGGGGCGGAACGGGCGGGTGCCGGCGGGGCCTGGTGGCCTCGGGTACCCGAACTTCTCATACCGATCAGACCATCCCGGCTTCCTGGAGCATCTCCAGCGTGACCTGGAGGGACTCCAGCCGGCCCAGGTCGATCTCCGGCGCGTCGATGGAGTCGAGCGGCGGAAGGTCGTCCTCGCCGGTGACTCCGGCGGCCAGCGGGTATTCGTGGGTCTCGTCGGCGAAGTAGGTCTGCGCCTCCTTCCCCAGGAAGAAGTCGACGGCCTTCTGCGCGGCGGCGCTCCGGTCGCTGCCCTTGATGATCCCGACGCCCGCGACGTTGACGAGCGCGCCCGGGTCGCCCTTCGTCGGGAAGTGCAGCTTGGCCTTGAGCTTGTCCGCGCCTACCTCGGCGGCCTTCTCGTACCAGTAGTAGTGATTGATCAGACCGAGTTCGGCCTTGCCGTCGTCGACGGCGTCGAGGACGGCGCCGTTCTTCTCGTACACCTGGGGGTCGTTGGCCTGGAAGTCCTTCAGCCACTCGCGCGTGGCGTCGTCGCCCTCGAGGACCCGCATGCCGGTCACGAACGCCTGGAACGAGGCGTTGGTGGGCGCGTAGCCGACCTTCCCCTTCCATTTCGGCTCGGTCAGTTCGTGCACGCTGTCCGGTGCCTCGGCGACCTTGTCGCCGTGGTAGGCGATGACGCGGACCCGCCCCGACACACCGATCCAGTCGCCGTTCTCCGCGCGGAACGCCTTGTCGACCTTCTCGAGGGACTTCTGCGGCAGCGCCGCGAGACGGCCTTCCTTGCCCAGGGCGCCGAGTGCGCCGGCGTCCTGCGAGAAGAAGAGGTCCGCGTCGGTCCTGTCGCCCTCCTCGAGAAGCTGGGCGGCGAGTTCGGCACTGTCCCCGTAGCGCACCTCGACCTTGGAGCCGGTGGTCTTCTCCAGCTTCTCGATGAGTGGCGCGACGAGGTCCTCACTGCGGCCGGAGTAGACGACGAGCGTCCCTCCCCCGTTCTTTCCCCCGGCTTCGGTGCCGGAGCCTGTTCCCTTGCCGTCCGAACCGCAGGCGGCCGCCAGGGGGACGAGCAGGGCTGAGGCGGCGAGGGCCCCGATCGTGCGGAGGGAGGGACGTCTCATGACAAAGCCTTTCCAAGGTACGGGTCAGGCTCATTTAAGGTTTGCCTTACCTAAGAAGCAACTCCGTCCCGTTCTCCGTGACCAAACCGGGATCTGGTGCGTCCTGGTGGGATTCGTCGCCGCCGGACGTCCGGCCTCACTTCTCGTCGTCCGGCGGTCCCGTCTGCTCCTCTCCGTTCCTCGGGTGGTGGTGGCTGTTCTTCACGTGGGTGCGCAGGCGGGCCGTGACGTCCTCGGGGGGCAGGAAGCGGGACCAGCGTTCGGGGAACTCGGCGGGCATGTCCGGGTCGGCCTCGTCGCCGGCCGCGGCGGAGGTGCGGGCGACGTACTCGGCGACCTGCTCCTGCCGCAGCCGCTCGTTGGTCTCGCGGGCGGCGGCCGTCGCGGCGGCCGGCCAGACCCGGTCGATGGCGGCGTTGACCGCGGCCCCCACGAGCACGGCGAAGGCGGACACCCCGATCCACAGCAGGACGGCGACGGGGGCCGCGAGGGAGCCGTAGATGGTGGGGCCCTCGACGGTGTTGGTCAGGTAGATCCGCAGCAGGATGCTGCCGATCACCCACATGGCGAGGGCGACCAGGGCGCCGGGCACGTCCTCGATCCACGGGGACCGCACGGGTACGGAGACGTGGTAGAGCGTGGTCAGGAAGGCGACCGACAACAGGATCACCACCGGCCAGTACAGGATCTGCACGAGCGTCGCCGACCAGGGGACGACGCGGACGACGGCGTCCGGGCCCGCCACCATCAGGGGCAGTGCGACCGAGCCGATCAGCAGGGCCGCGATGAACAGCAGGAAGGCCACCAGGCGGGTCTTGACGATGCCGCGCACCCCGTCGAGGCCGTACATCACGGTGATGGTGTCGATGAAGACGTTCACCGCGCGGGAGCCCGACCACACGGCGAACAGGAAGCCGATGGAGATGACGTCGGGTCTGCCGCCTTTCGTGACGTCGTGCAGGATCGGCTCGGCGATCTGCTTCACTCCCCGGTCGGACAGCACGGCGCGCGACGCCTCGAGGAGGTTGGTCTGCAGGCTCTGGATGGTGTCGGCGCCGGTCCAGGAGTCGACGTAGCCGAGCAGGCCGATGATGCTGAGCAGCAGCGGGGGCACCGACAGCAGGGTGAAGAAGGCCGCCTCGGCGGCCAGGCCCAGGATGCGGTACTCCATGCAGGAGTTGACGGTGTCCTTGAGCAGCAGCCAGACGGTCTTGCGTTTGGAGACGTTGCGATACAGGGCGCGGGCCCTGTGAAGTCGACCGGAGGGCGCGTCGGGGGATTCGCTTGCTGGCTGCACGACCCAAAGGTATCCGCCGTGCCCGGCCGTCCTCACCCGAAGGGTCACGAGGTGAGACGGGTGGCGGGGGCGGCGGGTAGGTTCGTCGTCATGGCAGGCAGCACCCACACCGTGACCAACCAGGCACCGCCGCTGACGCAGTACGACGTGTTCGCCGCCGACCGGGCGCTGACGGAGGCGGTCGAGCGGCATCTGGACCCGGCGGTGCTGGACGAGGGCCGGTCCGAACTGTCGGGACTCGGCCGGACCTCCGGCTCCGCGCAGGTGCAGGAGTGGGGGGTGCTCGCCGACGAGAACCCGCCGCGGCTGCGCAGCCACGACCGGTACGGGCACCGGATCGACGAGGTCGACTTCCATCCGGCGTGGCACCGGCTGCTCGGCAAGGGGGTCTCGGCGGGGCTGACGGGCGCGTGGGGGCAACCGGGCGGGCACGTGCGGCGGGCGGCGGCGTTCGTGGTGTGGACGCAGGTCGAGGCCGGCACCTGCTGCCCGCTGTCGATGACGCACGCGGCCGTGCCCGCCCTGCGCGCGGACCCGGCGCTGGCCGCCGAGTGGGAGCCGCGGCTGACGTCACCGGTGTACGACCGGGGCCTGCGGCCGGCCCACGAGAAGGCCGGTGTGCTCTTCGGGATGGCCATGACGGAGAAGCAGGGCGGCAGCGACGTACGCGCGAACACGACGTCCGCGCGGCCGCTGGCCGAGGACGGCGCGTACGAGCTGACCGGGCACAAGTGGTTCTGCTCGGCACCCATGTCGGACGCGTTCCTGGTACTGGCGCAGGCGCCCGGTGGACTCACCTGTTTCCTGGTGCCGCGCGTGCTCGCGGACGGCTCGCGCAACGTGTTCCTCCTCCAGCGGCTCAAGGACAAGCTGGGCAACCGGTCCAACGCGTCCGCCGAGGTCGAGTTCGCGGGGACCTGGGCGCGGCGGGTCGGGGACGAGGGGCGCGGGGTGCACACCGTCATCGGGATGGTGGCGGCGACCCGGCTGGACTGCGTACTGGGCTCGGCGGGGCTGATGCGGCAGGCCGTCGCGCAGGCCGTGCACCACTGCGCGTACCGGGAGGCGTTCGGCGGGAAGCTGGTCGACAAGCCGCTGATGCGCAACGTGCTGGCCGATCTCGCCCTGGAGTCGGAGGCGGCCACCACGCTGGCACTACGGCTGGCCGCCGCCTGTGACGACGGGGGCGAGCAGGAGCGGGCGCTGCTGCGGATCGCGGTGCCGGCGGCCAAGTACTGGGTGACCAAGCGGTGTGCGCCCCTCGTCGTGGAGGCGGCGGAGTGCCTGGGCGGCAACGGGTACGTGGAGGAGTCGGGGATGCCCCGGCTGGTGCGCGAGTCGCCGCTGAACTCGGTGTGGGAGGGCGCGGGCAACGTCCAGGCGCTGGACGTGCTGCGGGCGCTGCGCCGGGAGCCGGGGGCGCTGGACGCGTATCTGCGGGAGGTCGGTCAGGCGCGCGGGGCCGATCACCGGCTGGACGGCGCGATCAGGGGCCTGCTGACCGAGCTGGCCGATCTGGAGGGTGTCGAGGGGCGGGCGCGACGGCTGGTGGAGCGGCTCGCGCTGGTACTCCAGGGCTCGCTGCTGGTGCGGTACGCGCCGCCGCAGGTCGCCGACGCGTTCTGCGCGGCCCGGCTGGGCGGTGACGGGGGCGCGTCGTTCGGGACGCTGCCGCACACCCTCGACCTCGCGGCGGTCGTGGCACGGGCCCGGCCGGAGCCGGCGTGACGCGGAGGCGGTGCTGCGCCGACGGCTCCGGCGCTGGGCGGCCGCCGGCACCCGGAGTCCTGAGCCGGGAGCCACGAGCCGTGAGCCCAGGGGCCCTGGGCCCCCTGGGCCCGCAGTGGTGTCACCGGTCCGTCACCCCGTCCCGGGGGAGGCGGCTCCGGGGCGTGTCCGGGCCGTCGGGGTCACGTGTTCCGCATATTTGCGGGGTCTTCGTCCCTCGGCGGGTCCCCCTGCCGTAGCATCCCTCTACGGGCCACCCCACCTGCTCCACGGTCAACGGTCGGACCACCGGACGCAGTTGGCTTGCCTCGGGAGGACGTTATGAAGCATCGCGGCAGACATCGCCGTCGCAGACGGGGCAGGGCGCTGCGGGCGGCACTGGCCGGGACCGCGCTCGCGCTCACCGCGACGGCCACCATGATCAGCACCTCACAGGCCACCGATGCCGACGACCCCGGGGCGCTGAAGCCGCTGACCGCGTCCGCCGAGACCGCGCCGCTGCGGCTGACCGAGGGCAGTGTGCCCCCGGAGTGGCTCGACCGGCTCTCCGCGGAGATGGGCCGGCCCGTCGGCGTCCGGGCCGTGCTCGACGACACCGACGGTTCCCTGCGGGACGCGGCGGCCTGTCCGGAGGACGACAGGTGGGCGCTGCCCGTCGAGCCGGCCGCCACGCGCGCGTACTGCTGGGACGGCGCCGACGTCGAGGGCTGGCGTTCCGGCGCCGTCACCACGTCCGGGGACGCCGACGACGACGGCCACTGGGGTCCGAGCCGTGTGGTGCTCTCCGGCTGGAGCCAGGGCGACACCGCGGCGGACGGCACCCCGGCGGAGGGCCCCGCGACCGCGGGCACCGGCCCGGGTCAGGGTCTCGCGCGCGTCGCGTTCATCGACGCCGGCGACCCCGACGACCTCCGCTACACCTGGGCGCAGCTCGCCGTCCCGGTGGACGACGGCCGCGACTACCGGGGGTTGGTCTCCCCCGTGTCCGGCATGGTCTGGTACCAGGACAAGCTGCTGGTCACCGCCGGCCGGGGGGACGGCAGCGCGCTGTACGTGTACGACGTGGACCGCGTCCAGCGGGCCACCGTGGACGGCGCGACGGTCGGGCGGGTGCCCGGCGGCTGGTCGGCGGCCGGGGCGCGGTACGTACTGCCGGCCGTCGCCTCGTACCGGACGGCCGACGTGAACGCCCCGCAACCGGGCGGTATCTCGCTGGACCGCAGCACGGCGCCGGACAGCCTGGTCGCGCACGAGGCGGTGCCGAAGGAGCACGACGGGCCGACCCGGCTGTGGCGGTACGCGTTCGACGACGACCGTTCCCGCACGGGGCTGCTGGCCACGGACTCGGCGGGGCAGGCGGACGTGGTCGCGGCGTACGAGACGGAGCTGACGGATGTGCACAGCGTGCTGTCGTACGGGTCGGGCTGGTATCTGGGCCGGATGACCGGGACGCCGGAGGAGCGCGGGACGCTGTGGCGGCAGGACGGGAAGGGGGCGCGGCCCACCCGGTGCGGGGCGGACGGGACGCATCGCTGCTGGAGCGGGCCGGCGGCGTCCCTCTCCTACTGGCAGCAGACCGGCGAGGTGTGGTCCCAGTCCGGCCGCATGCTCTTCGCACTGCCCCTGGACTCCGTCGACCACTCCCTGGACTAGGGCCTGTCCGACCCGACCACCCTTTGGGCCCCTCCACCTCGTCCATCAGGCGTTCGACAGATGTCCGTGCCGGATGGTTCCCTTTCCGGCATGACGACCATCGCCGTGACCATTTGGTCCCTGGAGCAGACCGCGCCCACCGATCTCCTGCCGGCCGCCGTGCCCGAGGGGGATGTGCGGATCGCCCGTTCCGAGGTGCCCTCCCCCGAGTTCAGCCGTTTCCTGTACGCCTCGGTCGGCGGTGACATCCGCTGGACCGACCGGCTGGGGTGGACGTACGCGCAGTGGCTGGAGCACCTGGACCGGCCCGGTGTGGAGACCTGGGTGGCCTACGACCGGGGGACGCCCGCGGGGTACGTGGAGCTGGAGGCGCAGGACGACGGGGTCGTGGAGATCGTCTACTTCGGGCTGATCTCCGCCTTCCGGGGCCGGCGCATCGGCGGGCACCTGCTGTCGTACGGTGTCGCGCGGGCCTGGGACCTGGCGGAGCGCCGGCCCGGACTGAAGCCGACCAGGCGGGTCTGGCTGCACACGTGCAGCAAGGACGGCGAGTACGCCATGGACAACTACCGGCGCCGGGGCTTCAGGCTGTTCGACACCAGGGTCGAGGAAGAGCCCGAGGTCGCCACACCGGGCCCCTGGCCGGGATCCCACCCCGCCTGATCAGCGCGTTCATCCCCCTCGACGGCGCCGCCCGCCCCACCCGGGCGGCGCCGCCCACCTCTCTCGGACCGCGTGGACGAGAGCGCCCGGGCCTCCTGGACCAAGGACACCTGCATCTCCCATTCCGAGACAGGCGCGTCCGAATCATGGATGAAGCTGGACTGCGTCCAGATCTCCGTGCCACGCTTCCGTCATGCCTGGAACGGGAATCGCCTTGGTGAGTCGGCGGCACGTCGACCTCGGCCGTATGTCCAGCGCCATCTGTCCGGCGCGCTGAGAGCACGTTCAGCAGTACCCGACAGCCCTTCTCCGCTCCGTTCCACCCCGCATCTCATCGACTGAACTCCCGCGTGATGACGCGCACTTGCGCCTGTTTCGTCATGCGCAGGTCAGATTCGTCTCCCGCCTGTCCCGAAGGACGTATCAGCCATGGCCGCCAGCCCGCAGGATCCTGCCGCCGCGACCCCCCGCCGCAAGGTGAGCCGTCACCGCGGAGAGGGTCAGTGGGCCGCGGGGCACTTCACTCCGCTCAACGGCAACGAGCAGTTCAAGAAGGACGACGACGGTCTCAACGTTCGGACACGTGTTGAGACGATCTACTCCAAGCGGGGCTTCGGCTCGATCGACCCCAACGACCTGCGCGGCCGCCTGCGCTGGTGGGGCCTGTACACGCAGCGCCGCCCCGGGATCGACGGCGGCCGTACCGGCGTGCTGGAGCCCGAGGAGCTCGAGGACGAGTACTTCATGATGCGGGTCCGCATCACCGGCGGACGACTCACCACGGAGCAGCTGCGCGTGATCGGTGAGATCGCCGAGACCTACGCCCGCGGCACCGCCGACATCACCGACCGGCAGAACATCCAGTACCACTGGATCCGCATCGAGGACGTGCCCGCGATCTGGGAGCGGCTCGAGGCGGTCGGCCTGTCCACCACGGAGGCCTGCGGCGACACCCCGCGCGGCATGCTCGGCTCCCCCGTCGCCGGTGTCGCCGAGGACGAGATCATCGACGGCTCGGCGGCGCTGGACGAGATCGCCCGCCGCTACATCGGCGACCCGCGCTTCTCCAACCTGCCGCGCAAGTTCAAGACGGCCGTCTCCGGCTCCCCGCTGCTGGACGTCGCCCACGAGATCAACGACGTGTCCTTCGTCGGCGTCGTCCATCCCGAGCACGGTCCCGGCTTCGACCTGTGGGTCGGCGGCGGTCTGTCGACCAACCCCAAGTTCGGGGTGCGGCTGGGAACCTGGGTGCCCGAGGCGGACGTGCCCGACGTGTGGGAAGGCGTCATTTCCATCTTCCGCGACCACGGCTACCGGCGGCTGCGCAACCGGGCACGGCTGAAGTTCCTGGTCGCCGACTGGGGCGTGGAGAAGTTCCGCCAGGTGCTGGAGGACGACTACCTGGGCCGCAGGCTGATCGACGGTCCGGCGCCCGAGACGCCCGCGCAGCAGTGGCGCGACCACATCGGGGTGCACCGCCAGAAGGACGGCCGGTTCTACGTCGGCTTCGCGCCGCGGGTGGGCCGGATGGACGGCTCGCTGCTCACCAAGGTCGCCGCGCTGGCCGAGGAGCACGGCTCGGGACGGGTCTCCACCACGGCCGAGCAGAAGATGATCGTCCTGGATGTGCCGCAGGACCGGGTGGACTCGCTCGTGGACGCCCTGGAGTCGCTGGACCTGCGGGTCAAGCCGTCGCCCTTCCGGCGCGGCACGATGGCCTGCACGGGCATCGAGTTCTGCAAGCTCGCCATCGTGGAGACCAAGGAACGCGGCAGCGAGCTCATCGACGAACTGGAGCGCCGACTGCCCGACTTCGGCGAGCCGCTCACCATCAACGTCAACGGCTGCCCGAACGCCTGCGCCCGTATCCAGACCGCGGACATCGGTCTCAAGGGGCAGCTGGTCACCGACGCCGAGGGCCGGCAGGTCAGCGGCTACCAGGTGCACCTGGGCGGCGCCCTCGGCCTGGACCCCGCGTTCGGCCGCAAGGTGCGCGGTCTGAAGGTCACCTCGGACGAGCTGCCGGACTACATCGAGCGGGTGCTGAAGCGCTTCCAGGCGGAGCGCGAGGAAGGCGAACGGTTCGCCACCTGGGCGGCCCGTGCCGATGCGGAGGCCCTGTCGTGAGTGAGCGGGCCGCGCCCTTCTACTGCCCCTACTGCGGTGACGAGGACCTGCGTCCCGGCGAGGAGGGACCGGGGGCCTGGGAGTGCGGGGCGTGCAATCGGGGCTTTCGGCTGAAGTTCCTCGGACTGCTCGCCCGCGGAATCGAGCGAACCGACACGGGAGGGGACCGGACATGACGGCTGTTCAGGAAGAGCGCTCCACCGACGACTTGAGGGCGCTGGCCGAGCAGGCGGGCCGCGACCTGGAGGACGCCTCCGCACTGGAGATCCTGACGTGGGCCGCCGAGACCTTCGGCCCGCGGTTCTGTGTGACCTCCTCGATGGAGGACGCGGTGGTCGCCCATCTCGCCTCCCGCGCCCTGCCCGGCGTCGACGTGGTGTTCCTCGACACCGGCTACCACTTCGAGGAGACCATCGGCACCCGGGACGCGGTGGCGGCCGTGATGGACGTCAACGTCATCACGCTCACCCCGCGGCAGACGGTCGCGGAGCAGGACGCCGAGTACGGGCCGAAGCTGCACGACCGCGACCCCGACCTGTGCTGCGCGCTGCGCAAGGTGCGGCCGCTGGAGGAGGGCCTGCGGGACTACCTGTCCTGGGCGACCGGGCTGCGCCGCGACGAGTCCCCGTCCCGGGCGGACACCCCGGTCGTCGGCTGGGACGAGAAGCGGCAGAAGGTCAAGATCTCCCCCATCGCCCGCTGGACCCAGGACGACGTGGACGCCTACGTCGCCGAGCACGGCGTGCTCACCAACCCGCTGCTGACGGACGGTTACGCCTCGGTGGGCTGCGCCCCCTGCACCCGCCGCGTGCTGGAGGGCGAGGACGCCCGCGCCGGACGCTGGGCGGGCCGCGCCAAGACCGAGTGCGGACTGCACGGCTGACCATGACCGCGCCCTCCGCATCCTCGGCGCCTCCAGCGCCCCCGACACCCCTCACGACCGCCACGAACCAGGAGACCGACGTGACGACCGGAGCCACCGTCTGGCTCACTGGTCTGCCGAGCGCAGGCAAGACCACCATCGCCCACGAGCTGGCCGTCCGGCTGCGCGAGGAGGGCCGACGTGTCGAACTGCTCGACGGCGACGAGATCCGCGAGTTCCTCTCCGCGGGCCTCGGCTTCAGCCGCGAGGACCGGCACACCAACGTGCAGCGCATCGGCTTCGTCGCCGAACTGCTCGCCCGTAACGGCGTCACCGCGCTGGTCCCGGTGATCGCGCCGTACGCCGACAGCCGGGACGCGGTCCGGGGGCGGCACGAGACGAACGGCACGTCGTACCTCGAGGTGCATGTGGCGACTCCGGTCGAGGTGTGCTCCGCACGCGACGTGAAGGGTCTGTACGCCAAACAGGCCGCGGGTGAGCTCACCGGGCTGACCGGGGTGGACGACCCGTACGAGGCTCCCGTCTCACCCGATCTGCGCATCGAGTCGCAGCACCAGACCGTCCAGGAATCCGCCGCGGCGGTGCACGCCCTGCTGAGCGAAAGGGGACTGGCATGACAACCGTGGCCACGGTCGAGACGGGCGGCGAGGGCACCGGCGGTGCGGCCGAGCCGTACACCCTCTCCCACCTCGACGCCCTCGAGTCGGAGGCGGTGCACATCTTCCGCGAGGTCGCGGGCGAGTTCGAGAACCCGGTGATCCTCTTCTCCGGCGGCAAGGACTCCATCCTGATGCTGCACCTGGCGCTGAAGGCCTTCGCTCCGGCGCCCGTTCCCTTCTCGCTGCTGCACGTCGACACCGGGCACAACTTCCCCGAGGTCCTCGACTACCGCGACCGCACGGTCGCGCGGCACGGGCTGCGGCTGCACGTCGCCTCCGTGCAGGACTACATCGACCGCGGAGTGCTGCGCGAACGCCCCGACGGAACCCGCAACCCGCTCCAGACGCTGCCGCTCACCGAGAAGATCGCCGCCGAGAGGTTCGACGCCGTGTTCGGCGGTGGCCGCCGGGACGAGGAGAAGGCCCGCGCCAAGGAACGGGTGTTCTCCCTGCGCGACGAGTTCTCCCAGTGGGACCCCCGCCGCCAGCGGCCCGAACTGTGGAACCTCTACAACGGCCGGCACGCCCCCGGGGAGCACGTCCGGGTGTTCCCGCTGTCCAACTGGACCGAGCTGGACGTGTGGCAGTACATCGCCCGCGAGGGGATCGAACTCCCGCAGATCTACTACGCCCACCAGCGCGAGGTGTTCCGGCGGGGCGGCATGTGGCTGACCGCCGGCGACTGGGGCGGCCCGAAGGACGGCGAGCGCGTCGAGAAGCGGCTCGTGCGCTACCGGACGGTGGGCGACATGTCCTGCACCGGCGCGGTCGACTCCGGGGCCGACACCATCGAGAAGGTGATCACCGAGATCGCCGCCTCCCGGCTGACCGAGCGCGGGGCCACCCGCGCCGACGACAAGCTCTCCGAGGCAGCGATGGAAGACCGCAAGCGCGAGGGGTACTTCTAAACATGAGCACGATCACGAGCGAGGCGCTCGCGGAGACGACCCTGCTGCGGTTCGCCACCGCCGGTTCCGTGGACGACGGCAAGTCCACCCTGGTGGGCCGGCTGCTGCACGACTCCAAGTCGGTCCTCACCGACCAGCTCGAGGCCGTGGAGCGGGCGTCGGTGAGCCGCGGCCAGGAGGCCCCCGACCTCGCCCTGCTCACCGACGGGCTGCGGGCCGAGCGGGAACAGGGCATCACCATCGACGTGGCGTACCGTTATTTCGCCACGCCGCGGCGCCGGTTCATCCTCGCCGACACCCCGGGCCATGTGCAGTACACCCGCAACATGGTCACCGGTGCCTCCACCGCGGAGCTGACCGTCATCCTCGTCGACGCCCGCAACGGTGTCGTCGAGCAGACCCGGCGGCACGCCGCCATCGCCGCCCTGCTGCGCGTGCCCCATGTCGTCCTCGCCGTCAACAAGATGGACCTGACCGGCTACGAGGAGGCGGTGTTCGCGCGGATCGCCGAGGAGTTCACGGCGTACGCGACCGAGCTGGGCGTGCCGGAGGTCACCGCGATCCCGATCTCGGCGCTCGTCGGCGACAACGTCGTGGAGCCGTCGGCGCACATGGACTGGTACGGCGGCCCGACGGTGCTGGAGCACCTGGAGACGGTGCCGGTCAGCCACGACCTGGCGCACTGCCACGCCCGGCTGCCCGTGCAGTACGTGATCCGGCCGCAGAGCGCCGAACACCCGGACTACCGGGGGTACGCCGGTCAGATCGCCGCGGGGACGTTCCGCACCGGCGACGAGGTGACCGTGCTGCCGTCCGGCCGGACGACGACGATCACCGGGATCGACCTGCTGGGCAAGCCCGTCGAGGCGGCCTGGACACCGCAGTCGGTGACGCTGCTGCTGGCGGACGACATCGACATCTCCCGCGGTGACCTGCTGGTCCCGAGCAAGGACGCGCCGGCCACCACGCAGGACGTCGAGGCCACCGTGTGCCATGTCGCCGACCAGCCGCTGACCGTCGGCCACCGGGTGCTGCTCAAGCACGGGACCCGCACGGTCAAGGCGATCGTGAAGGACATCCCGGCCCGGCTGACGCTGGACGACCTGTCCCTGCACCCGCACCCCGGGCAGCTCGCCGCCAACGACATCGGCCGGGTGAAGATCCGTACCGCCGAGCCGCTGCCGGCCGACTCGTACGCGAACTCGCGGCGCACCGGTTCGTTCATCCTCATCGATCCGAACGACGGCACCACGCTCACCGCGGGCATGGCCGGCGAGTCCTTCGCCGCCCCCGAGCCCGTCAAGGGCGCCGACGAGGACGACGGGTGGGATTTCTGAACGTGAACTCCACCGGTTTCCACGTCACGTTCGCCAAGGAGGGCGGGCGCATCGGTAGCGGGGCCCTGGGAAGTGGGCAGGGCGGCGTGGCCCGATGTGCGCGATGACGTACGCGCACCGCCCCCGCGCCCTCAGCATCCGTCGCCATAGGCGAGAACCCGCCGACCACCCGGCCGCGGCCTAAGAGTCCGTGACCGCCGGGCCTTCGAGAGGAACACCTCCCGTGCCTGCCACATCCGCCCCGCGCCGCGCGTTCGCCGTGACGGCCGCGCTGGTACTGCTCGCCCTCGCCGGGTGCGGCTACGGCTCCCAGGCCAAGGACAAGGGCGCGGCCGGCATCGTCGCCGGGGCGCGGAAGACCGACGGCCTCGACTCGGTCAGGATCGGCTACTTCGGCAACCTCACCCACGGGACCGCGTTGGTGGGCAACCAGAAGGGCTTCTTCCAGAAGGAGCTCGGTGCCACCGAGGCCCGGTACGCGGTCTTCAACGCGGGGCCGTCCGAGATCGAGGCGCTCAACTCCGGCTCGATCGACATCGGTTGGATCGGCCCCTCCCCGGCGATCAACGGCTACGTCAAGTCACGCGGCAAGAACCTGCGGATCATCGGCGGTTCGGCGTCCGGCGGGGTGAAGCTGGTGGTGAACCCGGACCGGGTGAAGTCCCTCGAGGACGTCGAGGGCAAGCGGATCGCGACCCCGCAGCTCGGCAACACGCAGGACGTGGCGTTCCTCAACTGGGCGTCCGAACAGGGCTGGACGGTCGATCCGCAGAGCGGCAAAGGCGATGTGACGGTCGTCCGCAGCGACAACAAGGTGACCCCGGACGCCTTCGCGGCCGGGTCGGTCGACGGGGCGTGGGTGCCGGAGCCCACCGCGTCGAAACTGGTCGCCGAGGGCGGGAAGGTGCTGCTGGACGAGGCCTCGCTGTGGCCCGACGAGGAGTTCGTCATCACGAACATCGTCGTGCGCCAGGAGTTCCTGGAGAAGCACCCGAAGGCCGTCGAGGCGGTGCTCAGGGCGTCGGTCGAGACCAACCGGTGGATCAACGCCCACCCGGACGAGGCCAGGGCCGCCGCCAACGAGCAGCTGGCGGCCGACTCCGGCAAGGCCCTGCCCGCCGACGTACTGGACCCGGCGTGGGAGTCGATCCGGTTCACCGACGACCCGCTGGCCGCCACCCTCGACGCCCAGGCGGAACACGCCGTCGCGGCGGGCCTGTTGGAGAAGCCCGACCTGAAGGGCGTCTACGACCTCACGCTCCTCGACAAGGTCCTCGCGGCCGAGGGCGCACCCGCCTTCGACGACGCCGGTCTCGGCGTCGGCTGACCCCTGATCCCGAAGAAACGTCCCAGGAGGTGACGACCATGGCCACGACCCTCGCCAAGGCCGCCGACGGCACCGAGACGGCAGCCGCCCACGCCGCCCGGATCGAGCACGTCTCGAAGTCGTACCCGGGCCCGGCCGGGCAGCAGCTCGTCCTGGACGACATCAGCCTCGATGTCGCGCCCGGCGAGTTCGTCACCCTGCTGGGCGCCTCGGGCTGCGGCAAGTCCACGCTGCTCAACCTGGTCGCGGGCCTCGACCGGCCCACCGCCGGCACGATCAGCACGGACGGCCGTCCGGCGCTGATGTTCCAGGAGCACGCGCTGTTCCCCTGGCTGACCGCGGGCAAGAACATCGAACTCGCCCTGAAGCTGAGGGGCGTGCCGAAGTCCGAGCGTCGCGGCCGGGCCGAGGAGCTGCTGGAACTGGTCCGGCTGGGGGGCGCCCACGGCAAGCGGGTGCACGAGCTGTCCGGCGGTATGCGTCAGCGGGTGGCGCTGGCCCGGGCGCTCGCCCAGGAGAGCAGGCTGCTGCTGATGGACGAGCCGTTCGCGGCGCTGGACGCCATCACGCGGGACGTGCTGCACGACGAGCTGACCCGGGTCTGGCGCACCGCGAACACCCGCGGCTCCGCCGCGGGAGGGCTGTCCGTCCTGTTCGTCACGCACAACGTGCGCGAGGCCGTCCGGCTCGCCGGGCGGGTGGTGCTGCTGTCGTCCCGGCCGGGCCGGATCGCCCGCCAGTGGACGGTGGACATCGAGCACCCTCGCCGTATCGAGGACACCGCGGTGGCGGAACTGTCCGTCGAGATCACCGAAGAACTCCGTGGGGAGATCCGCCGTCATGGCAAGCACTGAGACGACCGCCGAGGACGGCGGCGACCTCGCCGGTCTGGAGGCGGGGCTCGACGCACTGGAGACGGTGCAGCGGAGCCGCAGGCCGTGGCGCCGGACGTTCGTCGAGAAGATCCTGCCGCCGGTCCTCGCCGTCGCCCTGGTGCTGGCGGTGTGGCAGGCACTGGTCTCGTTCAGGATCGTCGACGATCCCACCAAGCTGCCCTCACCGGGCGCCGTGTGGGACGTCCTGCGGCAGGCGTGGCTCGAGGGCGAGCTGCTCGGCTACATCTGGACCAGCGTCTCGCGCGGACTGCTCGGCTTCTTCTTCGCGCTGCTGATCGGCACCCCGCTGGGTCTGCTGGTGGCGCGGGTGAGGTTCGTGCGCGCGGCGCTCGGCCCGATCCTGTCCGGGCTGCAGTCCCTGCCGTCGGTGGCGTGGGTGCCGCCGGCCGTGATCTGGCTGGGCCTGAACAACCAGATGATGTACGCGGTGATCCTGCTCGGCGCGGTCCCCTCCATCGCCAACGGCCTGGTCTCCGGCGTCGACCAGGTGTCCCCGCTGTTCGTGCGGGCCGGCCGTACGCTCGGCGCGACGGGTCTGAAGGGCACCTGGCACATCGTGCTGCCGGCCGCGCTGCCCGGCTATGTGGCGGGTCTGAAGCAGGGCTGGGCGTTCTCCTGGCGCTCGCTGATGGCCGCGGAGATCATCGCGTCGTTCCCGGACCTCGGCATCGGCCTCGGGCAGCTGCTGGAGAACGGCCGCAACGCCAGCGACATGGCCATGGTGTTCGAGGCGATCCTGCTGATCCTGACCGTGGGTGTCGCCATCGACCTGCTGATCTTCAGCCCGTTGGAGCGGTGGGTCCTGCGCAGCCGCGGCCTGCTGGCGAAGGACTGAGCCGACCGTGCGCCGACCGGTACTTCTCGTCATCGCCCACGGCAGCCGCGACCCGCGGCACGCCGCGACCGTGCACGCCCTGGTACGGCGGGTGCGGTCGCTACGGCCGGGGCTGCGGGTGGAGACCGGCTTCCTCGACTTCAACATCCCCTCCGTGCCGGGGGTGCTGGAGTCCCTCGCGGCGGAGGGGGTGCGCGACGTGGTGGCCCTCCCGCTGCTGCTGACCCGGGCCTTCCACGCCAAGACGGACATCCCGGCGGTCCTCGCTGAGGCGCCCGCCCGGCTGCGCGTCCGTCAGGCGGACGTCCTGGGCCCGTCCCCCCTGCTCCTCGCCGGGCTGGAACGCCGGCTGTACGAGGCGGGTCTCACCCCCGCCGACAAGTCCTCGACCGGGGTCGTCCTGGCCTCGGCGGGGTCCACCGACCCGGAGGCGATCGCGGTGATCGCAGCAATCGCGCGGGAGTGGCGGCACACCGGTTGGTGCGCCGTGCGGCCTGCGTTCGCCTCCGCCGGTTCTCCCGCGGGCTTCCCCCGCACCGAGGACGCGGTGCGGGAGCTGCACGCCCTCGGCTGCGAGCGCGTCGCCGTCGCCCCGTACGTGCTCGCCCCCGGCTTCCTCCCGGACCGCATCGCGCGGGGCGCGGCGGCGGCGGACGTACGGGCGGACGTGCTGGGCCCGGCCCCCGAGGTGGCGCGGGTCCTGCTGGAGCGGTACGACGCGGCGCGGACGCCGGCGCTGGCGGCGGTGGGGGCGCTGGGGGCCTGACGGCGCGGGCTCAAGGATGTGCGGCCCCGGGCCCGCACCGGCCGGTCACTCCTCGTCCGGGTCGAACAGCGTCCCCTGGTGGAAGTAGAGAAGCCAGTCCCGGCCGGTGCGACGCCACAGCGAACTGCGGCGCGCGCGGCGGCCGTTGTGGTCCGTTTCGAAGGTGAGGTGGACGACGTCGGGGGCGAGCTGCGTGGCCTTGATGTCGGAGACGGTGCCGGCCAGGTCCCCCGAGACGTGTTCGCCGGCGAGCAGGGCGATGATCGAGTCACGGTCCCAGATCCGTCCGGAGGCACCGAACTCGACGAACTCCGGATGCAGCAGCGCCCCGACCCGCTCGGGCGAGCGGCGCACCTCGGGGTCCAGGAGTTTCAGTTCGCCCTCGATGGCGGCGTCCACGGCCTTGTTCTCCTCATGCACGGGTGAGCTCCACGAGCTTGACGACGGTGTTCCAGTTGCGGGTAGTGGCGATGACGCCCCTGGTGATCCGGGGCCTGGCCAGTTGCTCGGCGATTTCGGAGCGGCCGAGGCCGTCCGGTGCGTACAGGTAGAGGGCGCGGTCGCCGAGGCGGAACTCCTCGGGCAGGTGGGCCGCCCCGTCGATCTGCGCGAAGCGGTCGGCGTCGACGGCGGCGGAGAAGTAGGTGACGTGGAGCTGCTTGGGGGCCAGTTCGGCGGCCGGGAACGGGCAGGCGTCGGCGACGCTCCGTAAGTAGGCGTGGTCGCGCACGATCACGTCGACGGCGAAGCCGAAGTGCCGCTCGATCGCCTCCGCGAGTGAGGCGGCCAGCGACTCCTCGTCGCCGTGCGGGGAGGTGAACACGGCCTGGCCGCTCTGGAGATGGGTGCGCACCGCTTCGTGGCCGAGGCCTTCCATCAGGGTGCGCAGTTCGGCCATCGGGACTCTTCTGCCGCCGCCCACGTTGATCCCGCGCAGCAGCGCCGCGTATGTCGTCGCCATGCCCACACGATAGGGCGGCCGTCGCACCCCGTGGGGCTGGGCACGACGGCCGTGTCCGCGCGGGACGGAGCCGGGTGGGGCGGCACGGACTGCGTGAAACGGCTACCGCCGCTTCGGCAGCTCCGCCTCGATGAGGTCGGCCGCCCTGGGGGTGCCGCCCTCCTGGGCCATCTCCGCCTGGATCTGCTTCAGTCGGCGGGCGACCTCCGGATCGCCGACGAGGTCGAGGGCCGCCGCGCGCAAGGCCTCGGCGGTCGCCTCCCCGGTCGGGACGTGCCGGGCGACGCCGAGTGCCTGGAGCATGTCCGCGTTGCCGAACTGGTCCACCGCCTGGGGTACGGCGATCATCGGTGTGGCCGTGGCCAGCCCTTCCTGGCTGCCGCCGGCACCCGCGTGGGTGATGAACAGGTCGGCCTGTTTCAGGACCGCGAGCTGCGGCACCCAGGACCGCACCTCGACGTTCGCCGGTACGTCGCCCAGTTCGGCGGGGTCGACGTGCTTGCCGATCTGGAGCACCAGGTGCAGGCCGGGCAGGTCGCCGAAGGCCTTGAGGCACTCCCGGTAGAAGTCCGGCTGCTTGGTGAACGAGGACCCGAGCGACACCAGGACGACCTGCTCCGCACCGGAGGGCCGCTGCCACCGCCCCTCGGCGCTCCGGTCCCCCTGGCAGGCTCCGACGAAGGTGTGCACGCTCTCGTCGACCCGGTCGGCATTGGGCTGCAGCGCCTTCGGGATCAGGACGAGGGAGCGGGCGGGGCGGCCCACGAACGGGTCGGGGTGCTCGGTGATCCCGTTCTCCTCCAGCCAGGCGCGGAAGCGGGCGTAGTAGGCCTGGCCGCGCTCGGTCCTCAGCGGCTCCTCCCACATCGGCTCGCCGACTTCCTTCTCGTATCCCTCCCAGGCGACGAGGTTCGGCGAGAGGGAGACCACGGGCACGCTCCAGCGGTGGCCGAGCACGCGCGCCGGGTAGGAGGTGATGTCGTGCAGCACCAGGTCGGGGGTGTCCCCCTCGTAGGCCGCGATCAGCTGCGGGAGCGCCTGGATCGCGTCGTCGAGGAACGGCTCCACGTTGTCCAGCAGGGTGCTCCCCCACGCCTCCGGGTCGTCGTCGGGTGAGGGCAGCGTGGAGTTCCAGAGCTTCACCTCGGCTCCGGTCTCGGCGACCTTGTCCGCGAAGACCGGCGGGATCGCGTACGTCACCCGGTGGCCGCGCGCCACGAGTTCGCGGATCACCTCGAGGCTCGGGTTCACGTGGCCGTGGGCGGCGATGGAGAACATGGCGATGTGAGCGGGACTGGTCATGCCCCGACCCTAGGCGAGACGATACGTCTCGTGCAACTGGGATGGCTGGGGCAGGGGGCGGCGTCGCACCACCGGGGCACGCCGCACTCGGCCGACCTGTGCGAATGCGACACTTACCCATGGCGCCGACGGCGCGGACACGGTCGGACGACCGGCGCGGACCGAAGGCGGCCCCGGAGCAGGACCCGAAGAAGGACCGGGTCCGGCCGGCAGCGGGCCCAGGTCGGGCACAGGCACGGAGGCGGACGGATGGACGAGGCACGGGCGCGGGACGTCCTGGCGGCGGCGGGCGTACTGTCGGGGCGCGCGGCCGCCCGGGACGCGCGGCTGCTCGCCCTGGGCGAGAACGCGGTGTTCGCCGCCGGTGACCTGGTCGTCAAGGTCGGCCGCGACGGCGGCCTGCTGGAGCGGGCCCGCCGGGAGCTGGCCGTCGCGCTGTGGCTCGCCGAGGCCGGCGTACCCGCGGTGCGGGCGGCGGAGCCCCGGGCGCTGCTGGCCGAGGGGTACCCGGTGACGGTGTGGCACCGGCTGCCCGCGCCGGTACGGCCCGCCGAGCCCCGGGACCTGGCCGCACTGCTGCGGGTGGTGCACGCCCTGCCCACTCCCTCCTTCGGGCTGCCGCCCCGCGAGCTGCTGGGCGGTGTGGAACGCTGGCTGCGGCTCGCGGGCGAGGTGATCGACCCCGAGGACGCCGCGTATCTGCGCGAGCGGCGCGACGGTTTCGCGGCGGCCGCCGCGGCGCTGACGCCCCATCTGCCGCCGGGACCCGTCCACGGGGACGCGCTGCCCCGGAACGTGCACATCGGGCCGGACGGGCCGGTCCTGGTCGACCTGGAGACCTTCTCGGCCGATCTGCGCGAACACGATCTGGTGGTCATGGCCCTGTCCCACGACCGCTACGGGCTGTCGGACGAGGCGTACGCGTCCTTCACCGAGACGTACGGCTGGGACGTGCGCGCCTGGGAGGGCTGCGCGGTGCTGCGCGGCGCGCGGGAGACGGCCAGTTGCGCCTGGGTCTCCCAGCACGCGCCGAGCAACCCGAAGGCCCTGGCCGAGTTCAAGCGCCGCGTGGCGTCCCTCCGGGACGGCGACCCGACCGTCCGCTGGTACCCGTTCTGATTCCGAACGCCCTGACGGCGAACGCCCCCGTCCGCACGCCCCGCCGGGGACTTCCCGTGGTACCGGGTCAGACCCGCTCGCCGGCCGGCTCGCGCAGCGGCCAGGTCCCGTCGACGGTCGCGGTGGCGTCGCCCTTGCGGCGCAGGAAGCTCTGGAAGTCCGCCGCCCATGCGGCGTACCACTCGATCTGACGGCGGTGCAGCTCCGCCGGGTCGAGGGCCGCGACCTTCGGGTGGCGGCCGGCTATCGCGCCGGCCAGCCGGGCAGCGGCGAGCGCGTCGGCCGCCGCGTCGTGCGCGGAGTCGAGCGCGACGCCGTACTCCGCGCAGACCGCTTCGAGGTTGCGCTTGCCACGGCGGTAACGGTCGACGCTGCGGTCGATCGTGTAGGGATCGATGACCGGTGCGGGGTCGACGCCCCCCAGCCGGTCGCGCAGCGAGGGCAGCCCGTACCGGTGCAGTTCCGCGGAGAGCAGCGTCAGATCGAACGCGGCGTTGTAGGCGACGACCGGGACGCCCGCGCTCCAGTGTGCGGTGAGGACGTCGGCGATCTCGTCGGCCACCCGGTCGGCGGGGCTTCCCTCGGCCGCCGCCCGCTCACCGCTGATGCCGTGGACGGCCACCGCCTCCGCCGGAATGGGTACCCCGGGGTCGGCCAGCCACTCCCGGCGCCCCAGCGGCTCTCCGTCCCTGACCTCGATCACGGCCCCCGTGACGATCCGCGCCTCGCGCGGGTCGGTGCCCGTCGTCTCCAGGTCGAAGCCGATCAGCAGCTCTCGGTGCCAGCCCATGGGCCGTCCCCCTTCTGTGTGGTGCGTTCCCCCAGTGGTCACCACCTTCGCACGCACCACTGACAACCCGAGGGTCGCCTTCCGTTCACCGGTCGGGAGGGTTCATGACAGGCGACCGCAAGGCGGGCATTCACGACACCGGGCGTGAATCCATCCACATCTGCTCGAACTCCTCGCGGTACGTGGGGAACAGGCCGCCTTCCTCGGTCTCACCCGGTTTGACCACCTTGCTGCCGTTGCGCAGCACCAGCACCGGTGCCTCCATCCCCCGGGCCCGGCGCAGATGGTTCTGCACCACGCCGACGCCGTCGGCGCCGTCCCCGTCCACGAGGTACGCCGTGCAGCGGGGCGTCTCGTCGTAGACCTGGATCTCGAAGGCTCCCGGGTCGCGCAGCCGGGACCGCACCCGGCGCATGTGGAGGATGTTCATCTCGACCGCGCGGCCGAGTTCCCCCCGTTTGAGACCGAGTTCGCGCTCGCGGCGCTTGACCGCGCTGGAGGCGGGGTTGAGGAACAGCAGCCGCACCCGGCAGCCGGATTCGGCGAGCCGCACCAGACGGCGGCCGGAGAAGTTCTGCACCAGCAGGTTGAGGCCGATGCCGATGGCGTCCAGGCGGCGGGCGCCGCCGAAGATGTCCTCGGCCGGGAACTGACGGAGCAGCCGCACCCGGTCGGGGTGGACGGCGACCACGTCCGCGTACCGGTCGCCGACCAGGTCCTCCACCGCGTCGACGGGCAGCCGGCGCGCGGACGGCACGTCGCCGTCGGCGCCGAGTATCTCCAGCAGCCGCGCCGAGGCCCGCTCGGCCTGGTTCAGCACCGCCTCGGACAGCGCCCGGTTGCGGGAGACGACGTTGCGGGTGACCTCCAGTTCGTCCAGGGCCAGTTCGACGTCCCGTCGGTCGTCGAAGTACGGCTCGAAGCACGGCCAGTGCTGGACCATCAGCTCCCGCAGCTGAGGGAGGGTGAGGAAGGAGAGCACGTTGTCGTCGGCCGGGTCGAGCAGATAGCCCTTGCGGCGGCTGACCTCGCGCACCGCGACCGCGCGCTGCACCCACTCCTGCCCGGCGGGTCCGGCGGCGGCGACCACCCAGTCGTCGCCGTGCATCGGCTCGTAGACCGGACGCAGCACGGCGGCGACGACCGAGCGCAGCCGCTGTTCGACGAGGTTCAGCCAGATGTAGGCGCGGCCGGCCCGTTGGGCACGGGTCCGCACCTCGCGCCAGTCGTCGGCGCCCCAGTCCAGGTCCGGCCCGATCGAGCCCGCGTCCATCGGCCGCGCCAACGACACCGCACCGGGCGGGACGTCCGTGGAGTTTCCCTCGTGACCCTCGCCACCAGGGGGCAGCTCCAGCCCTCCCGAACCCACCCGCGCACCGCCTTCCGCTCCCCCGAGCACTCCCAGCCCCAACGATCAAGGAGATTACTCCGTATGCGGTGCGGGGTGCAGCCCGATGGCGGAGTCGTTTCTCAACTTCCTTCTTCCACAAGACTGTTCTGCCGTGATCGCTCCCCATGAGTGGTCGGATTCACTGTGTTTTCACAGCACCGCCGCCAGAAAGGCCCGGCCCGGAGCTCGGGTGCCGCGTGGGACGACACGGCAAACACTCGGGCCAAGGCGCCCCCACCGGGGCCGTCCACCTGAAAGAGTCGTGTCCATGCAGGTCTGGCCTGGCGAGGCGTATCCCCTCGGTGCCACGTACGACGGCGCCGGCACGAACTTCGCGGTCTTCACGGAGGCCGCGGACCGAGTAGAGCTGTGTCTGCTGCACGACGACGGCTCCGAGACGGCGGTCGAACTGCGCGAGAGCGACGCGTTCGTGCGGCACGCGTACCTGCCCGGCATCATGCCCGGACAGCGCTACGGCTTCCGTGTGCACGGGCCGTACGCCCCCGAACGGGGGCTGCGCTGCAACTCGGCGAAGCTGCTGCTCGACCCGTACGCGCGTGCGATCAGCGGGGCTGTCCGCTGGGGCGAGGAGGTGTACGGCTACCACTTCGACGCGCCCGAACGGCGCAACGACCTGGACTCGGCACCGCACACGATGACGTCGGTCGTGGTCAACCCGTACTTCGACTGGGGCGACGACCGGCTGCCCCGGACGGAGTACCACCACACGGTGATCTACGAGGCGCACGTCAAGGGTCTCACCATGCGCCATCCGGGACTGCCGGAGGAACTGCGCGGCACCTACGCGGGCCTCGCGCACCCGGCGCTGATCGAGCATCTGACCGAACTCGGGGTGACGGCACTGGAGCTGATGCCGGTTCACCAGTTCGTGAACGACCACCGGCTGGTGGACATGGGCCTGAACAACTACTGGGGCTACAACACCATCGGCTTCTTCGCCCCGCACAACGCCTACGCGTCCTGGGGCGACCGCGGTCAGCAGGTGCTGGAGTTCAAGTCGGCGGTGAAGGCGCTGCACGAGGCCGGTATCGAGGTCATCCTCGACGTCGTCTACAACCACACCGCCGAGGGCAACCATCTGGGCCCGACGCTGTCCTTCAAGGGCATCGACAACCCTAGCTACTACCGGCTGGGACACGACAGGCGCCACTACACCGACACGACGGGGACGGGGAACTCCCTGCTCATGCGGTCCCCGCACGTACTACAGATGATCATGGACTCGCTGCGGTACTGGGTCACCGAGATGCACGTCGACGGGTTCCGCTTCGATCTCGCGGCGACCCTGGCGCGGCAGTTCCACGAGGTGGACCGGCTCTCGTCGTTCTTCGACCTGGTGCAGCAGGACCCGGTGGTCTCCCAGGTGAAGCTGATCGCCGAGCCGTGGGACGTGGGCGAGGGCGGCTACCAGGTGGGCAACTTCCCGCCGCTGTGGACCGAGTGGAACGGCAAGTACCGGGACACCGTGCGCGACCTGTGGCGGGGCGAACCGCGCACGCTCGCGGAGTTCGCCTCCCGGCTGACCGGCTCCTCCGACCTGTACCAGGACGACGGGCGGCGCCCGCTGGCCTCGATCAACTTCGTGACCTGCCACGACGGCTTCACCCTGCACGACCTGGTGTCCTACGACCACAAGCACAACACGGCCAACGGCGAGGACGACCGGGACGGCGAGAGCCACAACCGGTCCTGGAACTGCGGTGCCGAGGGCGAGACCGACGACCCGGACGTGCTGCGGCTGCGGGCCCGGCAGATGCGGAACTTCATCGCGACGCTGATGCTCTCCCAGGGCGTGCCGATGATCAGTCACGGCGACGAGGTCGCCCGCACCCAGCGCGGCAACAACAACGCCTACTGCCAGGACAACGAGCTGGCCTGGATCGACTGGCCTGCGGAGCGGGGTCAGCGCGACCAGCGGGCTCGGCAGGACCGGCTGCTGGCCTTCACCCGCTCGATGGTGTGGCTGCGCAAGAACCATCCGGTCTTCCGCAGGCGCCGCTTCTTCCACGGACGGCCGGTGGAGGGCACCCACGACGACCTGTCCGACATCGCCTGGTTCACTCCGGAGGGGGTGGAGATGACCCAGCGGGACTGGGACTCGGCGCGTGCCTCGGCGCTGACGGTGTTCCTCAACGGCAACGCGATCTCGGAACCCGGCCGGCGCGGCGAACGCATCGCGGACGACTCGTTCCTGCTGATGTTCAACGCCTCCCCCCATCCACTGGAGTTCGTGGTACCGGTCGACCACGGCCGGCAGTGGCAGGTCGTGGTCGACACCGCCCGCGAGGACTGCGTGCCCCCGGGCACCGGTCCGAAGGTGCGGGCCGGTGCCCGGCTGACGCTGACCGACCGGAGCCTGACTGTGCTTCAGCGGCCCGCCTAGGCCGGTCCGGCGGCCGGTCCGGCGGCAGCCGGGTCACCGATGACAGGAAGGGCCGCGGGGCGGGTACGTACGTCTGCATGACCCCTGAGCGACCCGACCCCGCGGTCCCCACCGCCACCTACCGGCTGCAGCTGCGGCCCGACTTCCCGTTCGCGGCCGCGGCGGCCGCGGTGCCGTACCTGGCCTCGCTCGGGGTGTCGCATCTGCACCTGTCCCCCGTCCTGGAGGCGGTGCCGGGCTCGCCGCACGGCTACGACGTGGTGGACCACGCGCGCGTGCGTGCGGAGCTGGGCGGCGAGCCCGCGCTGCGGGCCCTGTCGCGCACCGCGCGGGAGCACGGGCTCGGCCTGGTCGTGGACGTCGTCCCGAACCACATGGCGATGTCCCCGCGCCACAACCGCGCCCTGTGGGAGGTGCTGCGCGAAGGGCCCGCGTCGCACCACGCGCGGTGGTTCGACATCGACTGGGAGGCCCAGGGCGGCCAGGTGCTGCTGCCGGTGCTGGGCGGCCCGCTCGGCGCGGAGACCGACCGGCTGAAGGCCGACGGCGACGTGCTGCGCTACCACGACCACGCGTTCCCGCTGCGCGAGGGCACGGCCCACCTGCCGCTGCCGCTGCTGCTGGACGCCCAGTGGTACCGCCCGGTGTGGTGGCGCCTGGCCCGTACGGAACTCAACTACCGGCGGTTCTTCAGCATCTCCGAGCTGATCGGGGTGCGGGTCGAGGACCCGGAGGTGTTCGAGGCCACCCACGCGAAGATCCTCCAGTTGCTGCGCGAGGGCGTGGTCGACGGACTGCGCGTCGACCACCCGGACGGGCTCGCCGACCCGGACGGGTATCTGCGGCGGCTGCACGAGGCCACGGGCGGCCGGTGGACGGTGGTGGAGAAGATCCTGTCCGACGGTGAGCCGCTGCCCGCCTCCTGGCCGGTCGCCGGCACCACCGGCTACGACGCACTGCGGCACGTGGACGGCCTGTTCACCGACCCGGCGGGGTTCGGGGAGCTGCTCGGCCAGTACCGGCGGTTCGCGGCGCCGCAGACGGACCGGGGCGGCGAGTGGGCGGCGACGGTGCGGCGGGCCGCGTACAAGGTGCTCACGCACGAGCTGGCCGCCGAGGTGGACCGGCTGACCCGGGTGGCGCACCGCCTGTGCGCCGGCTCGCCCGCGCCCGCGCTGCGCGACCGCGCGCCCTGGGCGCTGCGCACCGCGCTCCAGGAGCTGCTGGTCCGGCTCGAGGTGTACCGGCCCTACACCTCCGTGGACCCGGCCGGTGTGGTCACCGAGGAGGCGGCGGCCGCGGCACGGCTCGCGTTCGCCGTGCCCGAGGAGGCCGGGGCGGTGGACGTCGTACGGGATCTGGTGCTCGGGCGGTACGGCGACGGGCCGGAGCAGATGGAGTTCCGTACGCGGTTCGCGCAGACGGCGTCGGCGCTGCGGGCCAAGTCGGTGGAGGACACGGCGTTCTACCGCTATGTGCCGCTGCTGTCGGCGACGGAGGTGGGCCAGGACCCCGGCGACCCGGCGGTGTCCCCGGAGCGGTTCCACGCGTACTGCGCGCGCGTGCAGCGCGACTGGCCGACGACGGGAACGGTGGTGTCGACGCACGACACCAAGCGCAGCGCCGACGTGCGGGCCGCGCTCCATGTGCTCACCGAGTGCCCGCGGCGCTGGGCGGACGTCCTGACGGAGGTGACCCGCACCGGCGAGGGCGTGCCGGACGCACAGCTGGCGTGGGCGGCCTGGCAGACGGTGTTCGGGCTGGGCCCGGCGGACCCGGAGCGGGTGGCGGGGGCGCTGCTCAAGCATGTGCGCGAGGCGGGGCTCCACACGAGCTGGACGGAGCAGGAGCCGCCGTACGAGGAGGCGGTGGCCCGGTTCGTGACGGCGGGGCCGTGCGGGGCGCCGGGCGGGCGGGTGACGGCGCTGCGGGCCTCGCTCGAGCCGCACATCCACGCGAACGTGCTGGGCACCGCCCTGGTCCACCTGACGATGCCGGGCGTGCCCGACGTCTACCAGGGCTCCGAGTTCGAGTACCGGGCCCTGGTGGACCCCGACAACCGGCGCGCGGTGGACTTCCCGGCCGGCGGGCCGTCCGGCCCGGGCACGGGCGTCGGCAGCGACGCCGGCAGCGACAGCGGTGTCGGCAAGGACGCGGTGACGCGGGCCGCGCTGCGGCTGCGGGCGCGGCGGCCCGAGGCGTTCGGCGACACGGCGTCGTACGAGTCGCTGGCCGCCGAGGGGCCCGGAGCCGCGCACTGTGTGGCGTTCGTGCGGTCCGGTGCGGTGCTGACCGCCGTGACCCGGTTGTCGCTGCGGCTGGCGGAGGCGGGCGGCTGGCGGGAGACCCGACTGGCGCTGCCACCCGGCCGGTGGGCCGACGTCCTGGGTCCCGGACGGGAGTTCACGGGGCACGCGCGCGTGGCGGAGCTGTTCGAGCGGTCGCCGGTGGCGCTGCTGGAGCGCGCCGCACACCCCCCGGGGCCTCCCCCGTCAAACCCTTGACACCGTTCCGTGGCCGTGGGGTACTGCGCAGTGCGACGGTGTGTGGACGACGGGGACGACGGGGGATGACGGGGGGGTGGGTCTCCTGCCGGAGCTGCGCTATCCGACGGTGGCCGAACTGGTGTCCTCCGCCCGTGCACTGACGGCCCAACGGCCCGGTCTGAGCGTCCTGCGGCAGGTGGGGGCCTCCCGCGCGGGGCGGCCGTTGCACCTGCTGTCCGTGGGCCACGCCCGGCGTGCCGTGCTGGTGGTCGCCGGTGCCCATGCCAACGAACCGGCCGGCGGGGGCACCCTGCTCGTGCTGGCCCGGCGGGTCCTGGCGGAGAGCGAGCTGCGCAACGGCACGTCCTGGCACTTCCTGCTGTGCGCGGACCCCGACGGGGCGAGCCTCCACAGGACGTCGCCGCCGCACAGCCTGTACGACTACCACCTGGGTTTCTTCCGTCCCCAGGGATCGGAACAGCCGGAGTGGGCGCCGTCGGTACTGCCGCCCGGCCGGCTGCCGCCCGAGACCCGGGCCCTGACCGGGGTCATCGACGAGCTGCGGCCCTACCTCCAGGTGTCGCTGCACGGGACCGATCTGGGCGGCAGCTGGGTCCAGTTGACGAGGGACGTGCCGGGGCTCGCCGAGCCGTTCGCCAAGTCGGCCGCGGAGCTGCACATTCCGGTGGAGACCGGTGCCTCGGACGCGGCCGGCTGGCCGGTGTCCGGCCCCGGGGTGCGGGTGATGCCCGCCCCGGGGGCCGGGCCGGCGTATCCGAGCCTGCCGGACGACGCGCGGCACAGCACCTGGTACCGCGCTCACCGGTACGGCGGTCTGACAGCGGTCGTCGAGGTGCCGATGTGGGCCGCGGCCCTGGTGGACGACCCGGGTCCGCATCCGGCGCCGGCGGCGGCGCTGCGGTACCTCGCGGACCGGCTGCAGCGGGACGCGCGGAAGGTGCGGCAGGTGCTCGAGGAGGCACGGCCCGGAGCCATGACGGGCGCCGGGGCCGCCGGCAGTCCGCTGCTGCGGGCGGCCACGTGGGGGCTGGAGCTGGTACCGGGACTGGCCGGCGACCTGATCCACACCCCGCCCGCGGACGGCACGAGGGCATACGTGAGCAGTGTGGACGCGTTCACCCGGCGGGTGCCGCTGCGGGCGGCGGCGATGCTGCTGCGGGAGCTGCGGGAGACCGACCCGCACGCGGCGGCGCGTCTCGACCGGCTGGTCGCGTTGTGGAGCGACGCCTTCGCCGTGCACTTCCGGGCCCGCTGGGTGCCCGTGGAGCACCAGGTGGAGCACCAGGCCCGCACGGTCGTGGCGGCGGCACTGCACGCCCGTGCGTGACCGTGCGGCGCGCACCGGCGAGGGGAGGGGGCCGGAGCGGACCGCCCCGGCCCCCTCCCCTTTGTCTACGCCCCGTCCAGGGCGAACACGGAGCCGGTCCGGGCCCTCATCACGCACGCGTTCGGGAAGGTCTCCGTGTACTCGACCGGCCGCCCCCGCCACTGCCCGCGCGCGTGGGCGGTCACCGGGGCGTGGACCATCGTGCAGATGGTGTCCCGTGCGGGGATGTCGGAGATCCGCCCGTTCGCCGCGGCGAGTTCCGCACAGGCGTCGGCGGCGCGCGGGTGGCCCTGGGGCGGATCGCAGAGGAGCATGCTGCCGGACGTCGTGCCGGTCCGGGCCTCACCCCGGTCGATGCCGACGGCCAGCCAGCTGTCGGGGGCGGCCGAGCCCCGGGGGTCCGCCTGCGCGGGCGCGGGCGCGGCGCAGGCGAGGAGGGCGATCACCGCGAGCAGGGCGCCCCGTACCGCTTTCACTGAGGTGCGCGTGGTGTACATGGTGTACGTCATTCCAGATGCATCGGCACGGCGGTGCCGGAACCCCAGCCCGGCTCACCCGAACGAGAACGTACGACCGGGAACCACCGTGTCACGCCGCGCCGCGCTCAGTTCGCCGCGAGCCGGTACGTCATCCGCCCGAAGCCGACCTGGTCGCCCTCGCGGACCACGGCCGCGCCGACGACCCGACGCCCGTTCACCGTCGTGCCGTTGGTCGATCCGAGGTCCCGCAGCACCCACAGGCCGCCCTGGAGGTGGAGCTCCGCGTGCATCCGGGAGACCGTCTCGTGGTTGAGCCGCAGCCCGTTGGCGGGATCACGCCCTATGCGCAGCGGGTGGCCGGTCGCCGGATGGGGCAGCAGCAGCTTCGGCAGCCGCTCGGCCCGCCATGCCCCGCGCAGCCGTACCGTGAACCCGGAGACCGCCTCCACGGAGGAGAACAGCAGGCGCGAGAAGCGGCCCTCGGTGGGCAGGTCGGCGGTGAGCGGGGCGAGTTCTTCGAGAGACCGGGCGGCGAGGGCCAGTTCCATGCGCCGGATGAACGTGTCGTGGGACAGCCGTCCCACGGCGGCACCGTCCCGCAGCACCTTCAGCGCCTTGTCGCGCTCCACGTCGGAGAGCCGCGCCGGGTACGTGTTGAACTCGAAGGACGACGTCACGCTGCTGATTGTCCGCCAGCGCGGGGCGGACTGTCCAGAAGACCGGAGAAGCACCGCACCCGCCGTCCCCCGCTGTCCCTCGCGGTTCCCGCACCTCCGGCAGCGACACCCGCCACAAAAGGATCATTCTCCGGCGGATCGATCTCCCATGCAGCACGATGGACGGGCTACATCACGGTGAGCAGACGAAGGGGAACCGCCCGTGCAGTTCGAGGTGTGGGCACCGCAGGCCGGCAGGGTGACGCTCCAGTGCGACGGCGTCACAAGCGCGTTGACACGTGATCCGGAACGGGAGGGGTGGTGGCACGGGGAGGCCGACGCGCGTCACGGCTCCCGGTACGGCTTCTCCCTGGACGACGGGCCCGTGCTGCCCGATCCGCGCTCGCGACGGCAGCCGGACGGGCCCGACGGGCCGAGCGCGGTCGTCGACCACGAGGCGTACGCCTGGCGCGCGGCGTGGGACGGGCGCCCGCTTCCCGGCGCCGTCCTGTACGAGCTGCATGTGGGCACGTACACGCGCGAGGGCACCTTCGACGCCGCCGCCGAGCGGCTGGAGCACCTCGCCGGACTGGGCGTCACCCATGTGCAGCTGATGCCGGTGTGTCCCTTCCCGGGCCGCCACGGCTGGGGGTACGAAGGGGTCTCGCCGTGGGCGGTGCACGAGCCGTACGGCGGACCCGAGGCGTTGAAACGGTTCGTCGACCACGCGCACGGCCTGGGGCTGGGCGTCGTCCTCGACGTGGTGCACAACCATCTGGGGCCGTCGGGGAATCATCTCCCCCGGTTCGGCCCGTACTTCACCGACACCCACCACACCCCGTGGGGCGCCGCCGTCAACCTGGACGCGCCCGGCTCCGACGAGGTGCGGGCGTACCTCGTGGAGAGCGCGCTGGCGTGGCTGCGGGACTACCGGATCGACGGGCTGCGCCTGGACGCCGTGCACGCGCTGGCGGACACGCGCGCGTACCACTTCCTCGAGGAGCTGTCGGCGGCCGTGGACGCGCTGGCCGCCGACACCGGCCGGCCGCTGTTCCTGATCGCCGAGTCGGACCGGAACGACCCCCGGGACATCACCCCCCGCGCGGCGGGCGGCCACGGGCTGCACGCGCAGTGGAACGACGACTTCCACCACGCCCTGCACACCGCGCTGACCGGTGAGTCGCAGGGCTACTACGCCGACTTCGCGCGCGCCCCGTTCGCGGCTCTCGCCAAGACGCTCCGCGGTGGTTTCTTCCACGACGGCACGTACTCCACGTTCCGCGGCCGGCGTCACGGCCGGCCCCTGGACCGCACGCGGGTCGCCGGGCACCGGCTTCTCGGCTACAGCCAGACCCACGACCAGGTCGGCAACCGGGCCCGGGGGGACCGGCTGGCCGCGCTGGTCTCCCCGGGCCTGCTGGCCTGCGCGGCGGCCCTCACCCTGACGGCCCCGTTCACACCGATGCTGTTCATGGGCGAGGAGTGGGCGGCCGGCACACCCTGGCAGTTCTTCACCGACCACACCGACGCCGAGCTCGCCGAGGCGGTGCGCGACGGCAGACGCCGGGAGTTCGCGGCGCACGGCTGGGCCGAGGAGGACGTGCCCGACCCGCAGGATCCCGCCACCCGCGACCGCTCCTGCCTCGACTGGTCGGAGCCGGAGCGCGAGCCCCACGCGCGCGTGCTGGCCTGGTACCGGCAGCTCGTCGCCCTGCGGCACGCCCAGCCGGACCTCACCGACCCCGACCTCGCCGACACCAGGGTGGTGCACGACGAGGAGCGGCGCTGGCTGGCCTTCCGGCGCGGGGACGTGCTGGTGGCCGTGAACCTGGGCGGCGAACCGGTCTCGATCGCGTTGGGCGTCCCGCACGCGCGCGTGCTCGCCGCCTGGGAACCGGTCGACGTGCCGGGCACCGACGGGGTGCTGCGCCTGCCCGGTGAGTCCGCGGTGGTGCTGCTGCAGGAGTGAGGGCCGGGGCGCCGGGACCGGCGGTCGGGACGCGTCTCCAGGGCGCGCTCCTGGGGCATGTCTCTAGAGCATGTCGTCGGTGCCGCGGAGGTCCGTCACCCGCTCCAGGAGGATCGCCTCCCAGGCCCGGCGCAGCCGGACCCGCAGCAGCGGCAGCGGGTCGGTGCCCCTGCCGCCGAGCGCCTCGGCGAGGTGCAGGACGCTGTCGCAACGGGCCAGCCAGAGCCCGCGCAGACAGGGGCGGGCGCCGTAGCCGGCGAGGGTGGCGGCGCGTACGGCGGCCGGGGAGCCCACGGCGCACGCCAGACCGGCGATGTCCTCGGCAGGGTCGCCGATCACCGCTCCCGCCCAGCCGAGGACACCGCGTACCCGGCCTTCGGCACTGACCACGAGATGCACGCCGGTGAGGTCGTGGTGGACGAGGACCGCCGAGGCGGGCTGGGCGGTGAGCTGTACGGCGGCGGACGGGGTGAGGTGCCGCAGTCTGCCGGGGGCGAACTCGTCCGCCTCGGCGAGCCGTTCGGCGGCCTGTCCGGCGGCCCGGCGCAGGGACTCCAGGGAGCGAGGGGGAACCCGCGGCACGCCCAGCGTCTCCGCCTGCCGGACCGGCACCTCACGCAGCCCGGTGAGCAGCGCGGCCAGGTCGGCCTCGCCCCCGGCGGACACCCGGTGCTCCTCCGCCGACCCGCCGGGCAGCCTGGTGTCCAGGGTGCAGACCAGGCCGGGCGCCCACTCGCCGTGCGCCACGCTCGACGGCACCGCGACCGGGACGTGCGGCCGGATGAGTTCGCGCAGCCGCAGCTCACGGCGCCTGCGGGTGCTCGCCGCCCGGTCGGGGGCCAGCCGCAGCACATGGCGGGTGCCGACCCACCAGGTGGCGGGTTCGGGGCCCTCGCCGACGGGCCGCACGTCCACTCCGTCCGGTCCGGCGGCGGTGTCCGCGCCTCCATCCTCGTGCTTCAGGAGGGTACGGACCAGTCGGCGGACGGTGTCCGCGGTGGGTGTCGGTGCCTGGGTCATGGTCGCGCCTGGTGTCGTTCGATGGACGTTGCGGAACGTCTGGGGCCACTCAGTCCACTATGACCGCTTTCCGTACGCCCTCCATGCGGGCGGCGGATCCCTCGGCGGTGAAGGGAACGAGCGTACTGCCGGTCATCCGGACCTCCCGGGGCGTACCTGTGAGCCACGTGCGGTTACAGAAAGCTACGTTCGGCTACGTGTGGTCATGGGCAGCATCCTGCCCGGCGGACGGGGGCCGCGCGAGCCGGTCCACCGCGTTCAGCCGGTCGTGTCGTCTTCTCCGAGGCGCCCGCGGCCCGCTTCCCGGTGGTCGGGTGACGAGGCCGGGGACGACCGTGAGCCGCTGGTGGCCGCCGGGCAGGGACCCCGCCCGGCGTTGCGGCTGGGACCGGCTCCCCCTCAGGAGAGGGAGACCACGGGCAGCGGGGGTGTGCGGTCCGGCAGGAACCCGTGGGTCCGGCCCGAGAGCCACTCGTCCTTGTAGCGGTCCACGCTCCGGTGCCAGTTCAGGATGCCCGCCAGCCAGTTCCGCAGGTCCAGCACATAGTCCCGCATGATCGCGCGGGCCTCCGGGGAGAGCTCGAAGTCCTCGTACAGCACGGGAAGTTCGTGTTCCACGACATGCTCGAACTGGTCCAGGCGGCGGCTCATCAGGTCGTGGACGATGCCGAGGGCCCTCGGGTAGTCGCAGCCGAAGAAGGTCTGTACGACGAGAATCGCGTTGTGGATCTCGCCCTCGTACTCGATCTCCTTCTGGTACGAGAAGACGTCGTTCAGCAGGCAGGCGTAGTCGATGGCCGCGTTCTCCAGGGAGCGGACCGGGCCGCTGCGGTAGACCTCGGGCGCCACGGCGGGGCCGTGACCCATCCGGCACAGACCGAGCGTGAGGTCGGAACCGAAGGTCTGCCGGCGCATCTCCAGGTAGTCGACCGGGTCGGGCACGCGGTGCAGCATCTGGTTGCCCAGTTCCCACAACCAGCTCTCGGTCATGTCGTTCACGGCCTTCTTCAGGACGGCCCGCTCCTCGGGCGTCATGGCCGCCGTGGTGCGCGCCCACAGGCCGGTCAGGGCCCGCTCCATGGCGTTGGCCGCCGGTGGCACCGGTTCACCGTCGACGGGCATGCAGTCCGACAGGCGTGCCGTGGTCAACCGCGCGGCGGCCAGGTCACGGCGGTGTCCGTAGACCAGCGGGTAGTAGTCGTCGCCGTACGTGCCCCAGGCGAGCCACTGGGCGCTGAGGTCGAGCGCCTCGGGAGTGGCGTCCGGGTCGAGTCCGGCCGAGCACAGCGCGAGATCGTAGGCGGCGAGCTTGTCCTCGTCCCACACGCCCTCGGCGAGGATGCCCGTTTGCCGGCACCAGTCGACGAGGGCGCTCCGGGAGGCGTCGAGGTGCGGGCTGAGTTCCAGCGGGAAAGGCATCCGGATGTCGGGGATCAGGGACGGGCCGACCTTCTGGTACGGCACATGGGTGTGGGCCCGCAGCCTCCCCCACTGCCCGGACGTCGTGGGATGTGCCCCCACCGTCCCCGCGGCGGCGAGCAGCCCCCGCACGTCGGCGGCCGAGGTGCCGGGCCCGGTCGGGCCCGCCCACGGGCCGGTCCGCCGCGCGCCCTCGTTCATGTACCTGCTGGATCGCAGGTGCCATTCGTGACCGCCGGACTGCCAGTCCTGCAGCCCCTTCGCGTACGCCGCCACGGCCGCGACCTCGTGCGGGGCGAGGCCCTGCTCCAGGGCGACCGCGGGCACTTCGGTGAACGCGGTGTGCTCGAACTGGTGCAGCCGTGAGGTGAGGATGTCGTTGACGGTGTCGGCGGCCTCCTGTGTGGTGCAGCCGAAGAAGGTCTCCAGGACGAGCACGCCGTTGCTGTTCTCACCCTCGTCCTCGACCTCGCGCTGGTAGGAGAACAGGTCGTTGCGCAGGTGCACGGCGTCGGAGAACGTCTCCATCAGCACCCGCAGCGGCCTGGATCCGGCGACGGCGACGGGCACTTCGGCCGTCGCGTACTCGACGAGCCCCGCCGACCAGGGGGCGCCGCCCACCTTGCGGCGCATCTCGATGTACTCGACGGGGTTGGCGATCCGCCCCTCGTTGATGTTGGACAGCTCCCACAGCGACTCGTTGAGGAGGTGCTCCGTGGCGAGGGCGAACCGGGCGCGCCAGTCCTGGGACATCGCGGGTACCGTGCGCGCCCACAGGTCGGCGAGGCCCGCCTCGACCGGGTTCCGCGGCTCGGGAACCGGGGTCGCGGGGTCCAGCGGCATGAACAGGGGCAGCCGGTCCAGGTGGGCCTTGCCTCCCTCACGGTCCTGGCTGCGTTTGAACAGCTCCAGGAAGTGGTCGTCGAAGAAGAAGACCCACACGTACCAGTCGGTGATGAGGGAGAGAGCGGGCCCGTCGCAGTCGGGATGGGTGTAGGCGCAGAGCAGGCCGTAGTCGTGCGCGTCGAGGTCGTCCTGGTTCCAGACCCCGGATCCCTCCAGCATGCCCATCTCGCGCGCCCACACCGACGAGTGGGCGCGGGCCTGATCGAGATGCGGGTTCAGCCGCGCGGGGTGCGGCAGGTAGAAGTGCGGAAGTTCGAACGGCTGACTCGCCGAGGACGCCGAGGACACCTCAGACACTGAGGACGCTGAAGACATGGCCGGGCACTACCCGTGGGCCCGTGGCGGCATCCACCGGCCCGTCCATGATCACACCATCGCGTGAAACCTCGCCGATGCGCCGAAAACGGGTTTCGGCATGCTATGTGCGCACCTGGATCAGCGCGTGGGTGCCGCTGGTGCGCCAGCGCTGCTCCTCGGCCGCGACCAGCGCCTCCTCCGTACCGGGTGCCAGGCCGGTGACGACGTCTGACTTCAGGGTGCGCAGGGCGGCGACCGGCCCCGGGAAGTACCCGGTGACCTCCGCGAACGGCGTGGTCGGCGGCCATTGTCGATCGCCCACCAGGCGGCGGTAGTTGAGGTCTCCCTTGACGATGGTGACGGCGGCCCGCGCGAAGTCGGCGCGGAGGCCGTCCGGCATCTCCTCGTAGGGCAGCGGGGAACAGGAGAAGGGGTGCGCGCGCAGGGCGAGCCGTCCGTCGGCAAGGGCGTCCCGGAGCCGGCGCCCGTGACCGGCCGCCGCCGCCCCCGCGTCGGTCAGCCTGCGCAGCGCGTCGACGACGTCGGCGGTGGTGGCGTCGGAGACGTAGTACGGGTACGGCTTGACGTGCAGCATCACCCGGCCGATGTGCCCGTGGGCCAGCAGGTGGTCGATGAGCAGCAGATCGGGGACGAGTTCGCGGCCGGCGTTGTCGGCGACCAGCACCAGGGTGCTCGCCGGGCCCGCGTGGGAGGGGTCCAGCAGCGACCACAGGCGCTCGCTGTCGTCGGACACCAGCGCGGGAACGGCCTCCGCGAGGTCGGTTCCCTCGGCGGACAGCCGGAAGCCGAGGTCGGCGCGGTTTCCCCAGAGCGAGCCGTGCAGCAGGGCCCGGCCCCGTTCGTCCGCGGGCCGCCCGGCGAGGTCGTCGAGCGCGGCGAGTTCCTCGCCGGTCTCGGACGAGTCGAGTTCGGCGAGCTTGGAGGGGCGGAAGGGGTCGATGCCCTGCCAGGGGCCGGGGCCGAAGTAACCCACTGCTCCCAGCAGTTGACGATAGAACCAGCTCTCGGACCACAGCCAGGGCACGTCGTACCAGGACTGTCCGGTGTACGTGTCCATCCCCCAGGCCTTCCAGCGGTCCCGGTCGTGGGCGTCGGCGGGGAGGGCCTCGATCGCGCCTCGGGCGCAGTTGGCCAGCAGCGCGTCGAGCGCGTGCCGCTGCGCGGGCTCGTAGGGGAAGGCGTCGCGCACCTGTCGGATGATCGCGGGGTGCCGCTCGGCGAGCACGCCGTGCGGGAACGAGCCGGGCCGGTTGCCGAGGAGCACGGGAGCGATGGGGGTGTCGGGCATGCGGCTCACCGTAACGCGCGGCGCCGGCCGGCGTGACCGGCCGCACCGGCAGGGGCGGCCGGGCGGGTCACACCGGGGCGATCTCCCGCTCCAGCCGTGCGGCCAGGCTGAGATAGCGCGACCTGCGGGTCACCGGCACCAGGCCCCTGATGAGGATCTGCCACATCTCCGCGGTGCGGCGGGGCTGCCGGGCGACGGGTTCCCGGGAGCGGCCCACGACCCGGGTGCCGATGAAGAAGCAGACGAGGGAGTGGGCCACGACCTCGATGTCGACCTCCGGGTGGACGTCGGCCTCCTTGACCGCGCCGAGGAGCCGGGCGGTGACGATGTCCATCCACTCGGCGAAGGGGTGGCTGAGCGGGGGGCGCGGCCGGGTGCCCCCGGTGGCGAGCCGGAGCCCCGCCCGCAGCACGGGGTCCTCGGCCGACAGGCGGGCTATGCAGAAGGTGAGACGCATCAGCGCCTCCAGGGAGGTGTGGCCGCGGGTCTCGGTGTCCCTGGCCAGTCGGCGGCAGGTGGCGGACTGGAGCTCCAGGATCGCGTGAGCCAGGTCCTCCTTCGCGGCGAAGTGGAAGTACAGGGCTCCCTTGGTGACGTGGGCGTGCTCGACGATGTCGCTGAGACTCGTCGATTCATACCCCTGCCGGTCGAACAGATCGGCGGCGGCCGTGATGATCGTCGCGCGGGTCTGCTCGGCGCGTACCTGCCTCGCCATCGACTGAACTCCTGAGCCGGAAAGGAACGGGGCGTGCCGTTTGTTTTTACCCCGAGTACACGATAACTCACCCTGTGGCGGCGGCCGTTCCAGCGGTCCGTCCCGTGATGCGGTACACATCCGGCAATTCAAGTTCGGACGCCGAAAGAAAACAGCACGTCCGGTATCTGAGTGTGGCAGCCGCGTCGGCAAAAGAGAACGGCGGGCGGATCCGGGCGGAACGCGTCGCGATGCGTCACCATGTCCGGCCAACACCCCCGAAACCCTTCGGGGTTGATTCGGAGCAAGTCCGTCCGCGTCTGCCGGGCGGGCCCGTTCGGGTTCCGTACCGGCCGCGCGGTTAGGGACGGGAAGAGGGCGGCCACCCCTGTCACCTCGGAACTCACCGTTCATCACAATGCGGCAGCGGCATCTCACTTCACGTGGCCTCTCACTTGACTACCAGTGGTGCGACGCGATTGGCTCCGGCCAGCGAGAGTCACCTGATCGACGTAACACCCCGCGACTCCGCCCCTGCTTCCGTCTCCTCACTTGCTCGGCCGTACAGCGAGGTCCGCTCCCTCATGAACACTCGTCCCCCGTCCCACGGTTTCCCGAGACGGCCCGTCCGCCCGGCCGTGCTCGCGGCAGCCGTCGGTCTGCTGGTGACCGGCTGCTCCGCCTTCGACGCGGCCGGCGACTCCTCGGCCTCCAGGAGCGCGGGTGCGGCCGGTGACGGGATGAGGGTCGTGATGGTGACGCACGGCGGTGAGGGGGACGCCTTCTGGGACAGGGTACGCAAGGGCGCCGAGGCCGCCGCGGCGAAGGACGGCATCGACCTCACCTATGTGAGCGACGCGGACCCGGCCGGCCAGGCCGAACTGGTGCGCGACGCGGTCCGCGACAAGGTGGACGGCATCGCCCTCACGCTGGCCAAACCGCAGGCGATGAAGGGCGCGGTGAAGGAGGCACGCGAGGCGGGCATCCCCGTGGTCGGGCTCAACTCCGGCATCGGCGCCTGGAAGTCGACGGGGCTCCTGGAGTACTTCGGTCAGGACGACGGCGTCGCGGGCCAGGCCGTCGGCAACAAGCTGAACGAACTGAAGGCCGAGCACGCCCTCTGCGTCATCCACGAGCGGGGCAACGTCGGGCTGGAGGCTCGCTGCGCCGGTATGCGCAAGACGTTCGACGGGAAGACCGAGAACCTCTACGTGGACGGTTCCGACGAACGCGCCGTCTCCGGCATCGTCACCGCCCGGCTGCGCCAGGACCCGACCATCGACGAGGTGGTCGCCAACGGCGCGCAGCAGGCCCTCCTCGTGGCCGACGCCGCCAAGAAGGCGGACACCGGGGCGCACGTGGCCACCTTCGACCTCAACAAGGACCTGGTGGACGCCGTCCGCAGGGGCTCCATCCAGTTCGCCGTCGACCAGCAGCCCTATCTCCAGGGCTATCTCTCCGTGGACGCGCTGTGGTTGTACCGGACCAATGGCAACATCAGCGGCGGCGGGGTGTCACCCGTGCTCACCGGACCGGCGTTCGTCACGAAGACCAACGCCGCCTCGGTCGCCGAGTTCGCCGCCAACGGAACCCGGTGACGGTCGCCTCCGGTGAAGACCCACTCGAGGACTCGGTTACGCACGGGCTGTACGGTCACCTGTGCGGATGACCTCCCGCGCATCACCCGGGAGTAACCGGAGGTACGTCCGGCCCATCCGTCCGCAGGCTGTTCCCCGACTGTTCTGCACCCGCAATCCCCGCTGATCCGACCGCTCTAGGACGACGATGTCTCCACGGACAGGCGCCCGGCGCCGTCTCGGCTCCATACGTCTCTCGCTGGTCCTCCTGGCTCTGGTGCCCAGCGTCACCCTCGCCGCCATGTGGGGCGTGACGACGATCCGGATGTTCTCGGAGGGGCTTCAGCTCCGTGCACAGACGGAGTTGAGCCGGTCGACCGGCGCGATGGGCACCGAGGCGACCCTCGCGTTGCAGCAGGAGCGGAGACTGTCCGCGGCCTGGCTGGTCTCGCCCGAGACGTCCCGGGCCGCCCTCGAGGCGCAGCGCGAGAAGACGGACGTGGCGGTGGCGAAGCTGGTCGGGCAGGCCGACGCGATCGCCGAGGCGCCGGCCCGCGTGTCGGAGCGGCTGTACTCGGTGCTCGGTTCGGTGGGCAGCCTCGAGTACTACCGGGGCCAGGTGGACAAACCGAGCGACATCACCGCCGAGCAGGCGCTCGACCAGTACACCTCGATCATCGACGACCAGATCCACGCCTTCCAGGAGCTGTCGCAGGTCGACGACGGCGACCTGACCTCGCAGGCCGGGCCGTTGGTCTCGCTGGAGCACGCGGCGGAGCTGGTGTCCAAGGAGGACGCGCGGCTCACCCTGGCCTGGCCGTCCGGGGAGCTCGACGAGCCGTCCTGGTCCGCCTTCGCGGGGTCGGTCGCCACCCGCCGCTGGCTGATCGGGGACCAGATCGTGCCGTCCCTGCGCGGTGGCACCAAGACGCAGACCGAGCGGATCCTGCACAGCCCGGAGTGGCGCACCCTGCAGGAGATCGAGGACGAGGTGCTCGCCGTCCACCCCACCGCGGAGGGCACGGCCGAGCTGCCGGACGCGCAGAAGCGGTGGGACGCGGCCCTGACCGAGGTCACACCGCAGTACGCCGCTCTGATCCGGCAGCAGACCGACGCGCTGCTCACCCGCAGCGCCGACGAGGCCCGCGGCCTGCTGCTGACCGCGGCGGCGCTCAGCGCCGGCGGACTGCTCGCCCTGCTGCTGTGCGTCGGCGTGTCGTGGCGGATCACCCGCTCGCTGTCCCGCCGGCTGCACGGCCTGCGGATGGCCACCCTCAGCCTCGCCGAGGAGCGGCTGCCCGACGTGGTGGCCCGGCTGGAACGGGGCGAGAAGGTCGACGCCGAGTCGGCGACCACTCCGCTGGACTACGGCCACGACGAACTCGGCCAGGTCGCCCAGGCGTTCAACACCGCGCAGCGCACCGCGGTGCACACGGCGGTCGAACTCGCCGACACCAGGCGTGGGTTCCAGAAGATCATCCTGGGCATCGCACGGCAGAGCCAGAACCTCGTCAACCTCCAGCTCAGCAAGCTCGATGCGCTGGAACGCCGGCACACCGACCCCGAGGTCCTCAAGGGGCTGTACGAACTGGACTCCACGGCAAGCCAGTTGCGCCGGTACGAGGAGAACCTGGTCATCATCAGCGGTGAGCGGCCCGGCCGTTCGTGGAGCGAACCGGTCGCACTGATCGACATCCTGCGCAGCGCCGTCGGTGAAGTCGCCGAGTACCAGCGGGTGGAGGTGCACACCGACGAGGAGGTGGCGCTGGCTCCGCCCGCGGTGGCCGACGTCATCCACCTGCTGGCCGAGCTGATCGACAACGCGACGGTGTACTCGCCCGCGCCGAGCCCCGTCGGGGTGCGTGCCGCGTTGGTGGCCAAGGGCCTCGCCGTCGAGGTCGAGGACCGGGGACTCGGCATGTCCGAGGACGACTACGCCTCGATGAACGCCCAGTTGGCCAAGCCCCCGCAGTTCGACGTGGTGGCCCTCGCCGACGACCTGCGGCTCGGCATGTTCGTGATCTCCCAGCTGGCCCACCGGCACGGCATCGCCGTCACCCTGCGTCCGTCGCCGTACGGCGGGACGACGGCGATCGTGCTGCTCCCGCACGAGATCGTGGTGTGCGACGCACCGCACGAGGCCGAGGCCGCCCCCGCCGTCGGGGCGAACGGACACCGCACGGCGACCGACCCGGACCGGGCGGCCACCACCGGCACCACGGACACGGCGGACACGGCGGACACGGCGGACGCCAAGGACGCCGAGGAGCCCGAGACCGCTGCGGACGCCCGGCCCCCCGCGGTCGACGCGACCGCGGGTACGGCTCCGCCCCGGCCCGGAGCCGCCGTACGGACCGCTCCCCGCCCGGCCACGGCCGCGCCCGGACTCACCCCGCTCCCCCGCCGGGTGCCGCAGACCAGCCTGGCCGCCGAACTGCGGGAGGAGGTGGCGGTGTCCGTCCCCGAGCACGACTTCGAGGACTTCACGGCGGAAGACGCGGCCTCCTCCCTGGCCGGCTTCCAGCGCGGCACGTCCCAGGCACGTGCGGAAGGCGACGACGCCCGTACCGGCGACGATGCCGTGCCACCGGCCGCCACCACCGACACGACGGCCTCCTCCGGGGTCCCCGCCGGCTCCCGAGAGCTCCCGAACCCCCCGAATCCGCTCTCCGACCGCTGAACGCCGACGAAGGAACACAGAAATGACACGCCCCGTACCCGCCACTCACACCCAGCTCGATCAGCTGCTCACCGGACTCGTGGAGCGGGTCGCCGAGGTGAACCAGGCCGTGGTGCTGTCCGAGGACGGTCTGGTGGTCAGCAAGTCCACCGGGTTCCTGCGCGACGACGCGGAGCGTCTGGCGGCCACCGCGTCCGGACTGATGAGCCTCAGCAAGGGCGTCAGCATGGACTTCCGCGGCGGCCCGGTGCGCCAGGCGCTCATCGAGATGGCCAACAGCTACCTGATCCTCACCTCGGCCGGGCCGGGCGCCCATCTCGTGGTGCTGACCGGACCGGGCGCGGACGTCGGCGTGGTCGCCTACCAGATGAACATGCTGGTGAAGAAGATCGGCGAGCATCTCAGCGCGGCGCCCCGGGGCACGGCAGACCCCGCCGTCGACTCCGGCGCGTGAGGTGGGCGGAGGCGATGTCGCGGGCCGGCTCGTCCGACCGTTCACCCTGACCGGTGGCCGGACGCGGCCCAGCCGCGCCGACTTCACGCTCATCACGACGGTGACAGCGGTCGATCCGCAGCCCGAGGCGGCCGCCCGGCCGCAGCCCGAGCACACCCGCATCCTGCGGCTGTGCTCGGAGCCCATCGCGGTGGCGGAACTCGCAGCCCGCCTCGACCTCCCGATGAGCGTGGTCGTCATCATGCTCTGCGACCTGCTGGAGGCGGGCCGGATCACGGTCCGCCCGCCGCACCACGTCACCCGCACCACCCCGGACCTGGATCTGCTGCAGAAAGTGAGGGACGGACTTGGCCGGCTCTGACACCACCGCTCAGGAACCCACCGCGCGTTCGGCACCCGACACGGTCAAGATCCTGATCGCCGGGGGCTTCGGCGTCGGCAAGACCACCATGGTCGGCTCGGTCAGCGAGATCGCCCCGCTGCGCACCGAGGAGCCGCTGACCATGGCGGGCCTGGGCATCGACGACCTCGAGGGCATCGAGGAGAAACGTGACACCACGGTGGCGATGGACTTCGGCCGGATCACCGTCTCCGACGACCTGGTGCTGTACCTCTTCGGTACGCCGGGCCAGCAGCGGTTCTGGTTCATGTGGAACGACCTGGCCCTCGGCGCGCTCGGCGCGGTGGTCCTGGTCGATGTGCGCAGGCCCAAGTCCAGTTTCGCCGCGATCGACTTCTTCGAGCGCCGGGGCATCCCGTTCGTCGTCGCCGTGAACGGCTTCCACGGGGAGCATCCCTACCCGGTCGAGGACATCCGGGAGTCGTTGGCCCTGCCGGAGGGCGTGCCGGTGCTGCTCTGCGACGCGCGGGAACGCGAGTCGTCCAGGGACGTACTGATCGCCCTGCTCGACCGGCTGATCGCGGAGGCCTCTTAGGGCCTGTCCGGCGGACCATGCCCCGGACGCGGGGGCCGGCACGCCCTCCCCAAGCCCTTCGAGCAGATGGGGACGCACCAGACCCCGCTCATCCGCGCTGACAAGGCACCGTCGATTCCCTGCGGCATGGTCCGCCGGACAGGCCCTGGGCACGGTGAACGGCGCAGGGGGTGCGGCCCGTTCACCGCACCCCGCGCGGGATCAGTCCAGTCCGGCCGACTTCAGCCAGGCCTTCGCCACGTCCAGCGGGTCCTTCTTCTCCAACTGGACCTGGGCGTCGAGGTCGAGCAGGGTCTCGGTGTCCAGCTCGGCGGAGACCGCGTTGAGCGCGTCGACGCCCTCCTGGGAGAGGGCGTCCTTGTGGACCAGCGGGGTCACGTTGGCGAAACCGAAGAGGTTCTCCGGGTCCTTCAGGACGACGAACTTCTCCTTGACGATGGTCGGGTCCGTGGTGAAGACGTCCGCGGCCTGGACCTCGTTCCCGGTGAGCGCCGCCTGGGTGAGCGGGCCGCCCGCGTCGAGCGCCTTGAAGGACTTGAACTTCAGGCCGTAGACGGACTCCAGGCCCTTCAGGCCCTGTTGCCGGGTCTGGAATTCGGGCGAGCCGCCGATCACCATCTCCGGTGCGGCGTCCTTGAGGTCGGCGAGGGTGGACGACGCCGTGAGACCGTACTTCTTCGCCGTCCGGGCGTTGACGCTGACCGAGTCCTTGTTCTCGGCCGGCGACGGGTCCAGCAGCGTCAGCTTCTTGTCGAGCTTGCCCTTGACGGCGGCGTTGACCGCGTCGGTCGACTCCTGTTCGGCCTCGGGGTCGAGGTAGGCGAGCAGGGAGCCGTTGTACTCGGGCAGGACGGTGACGGAACCGTTCTTCATCAGGCCGTAGGTCGTCTCCCGGCTGCCGATGTTGTGCTTGTAGGTGACCTTGAGGCCCTTGGCCCTCAGCGCCTCGCCGTAGATGTCGGCGAGCAGGGTGCTCTCGGCGAAGTTGTTGGAGCCGACGACGACGGTGCCGGCCTCCGCCTTCTCCTCCTCGAGGGGGTTGTCGGAGGTGTCGCCGGACGAACAGCCCGCGAGCAGCGCCGTCGTGGCGCTGAGCGCGACGAGCGCCGCGACGGTGTGCCTCGTCCTGGACCTGCTGCTCTTCGCGGTAGGAGTCATCCACTGATCCAATCCAGCCGGTTGACGGCCGTCAAGCGCGGCCGGATCACGGTTGTCACTCGGCCGCCCGTGCGTGCGGGGCCGGTTCAGCGCCGTCGTACGCCCGGTGACACCACCAGCCGTCCCGCCGCCCAGAACAGCGCGAGCGTGACGAGGGCCAGGACCGCCACCAGGGTGGCCCCGCCGACCACCTTCTCGTAGTCGCGCTGGTAGAGCCCGTCGATGATGTATCGGCCGAGGCCGCCCAGGCTGACGTACGCGGCGATGGTGGCCGTCGACACGATCTGGATGGCCGCCGAGCGCAGCCCGCTCAGGATCAGCGGCAGCGCCACCGGCACCTCGACCCGGAACAGGATGTGCGACTCGCGCATGCCCATGCCGCGGGCGGCGTCCACCGGGGAGGGGTCCACCGTGCGGACGGCCTCGTAGGTGGTCACCAGGATCGGCGGAACGGCCAGCACGACCAGCGGGATCATGACGGGCAGCAGGCCGAAGCCGATCAGCAGCACCACCAGCACCAGCAGGCCGAAACTGGGCAGGGCGCGGGCGGCGTTGGCGATGAAGGCGAGTGCGTTCCCGCCGCGGCCGGTGTGCCCGGTCAGCAGGCCGACGGGCAGTCCGATCGCGGCGGCGATCACGAGGGCCAGCAGCGAGTACCGGACATGTTCGAGGAAGCGCTGCGGGATGCCGTCGTAGCCGTGCCAGTGGGCACTGTCGCCGAAGAAGGCGTTCATGAAGTCGAGGATGTTCACCGGGCCGCGCCCCCGGCTTCGTACGGCTCGGGGCGTGCGGCGGGTCTCGGCCGTGTGCCGCGTGGCGTCCACGGCGTGAGCAGCACCCTGAGCAGGACCAGCAGCGCGTCGCACAGGATCGCCAGCACGGCCGTCGTGACCACGGAGTTCACCGCGAGTTCGGGCCGGTCGTACTTCTGCGCGGCCGCGAGCAGGTTGCCGAGGGCCCCCTGATTGCCGATCAGGGCGCCGACGCTGACCAGGGAGATGCTGGACGCGGTGGCCACTCGCAGGCCGGCGATGATGGCGGGGGCGGCGATCGGCAACTGCACCTGGGTGTACCGGCGTACGGGGCCGAAGCCCATGGCGGTGGCCGCGGCCAGCGTCTCCGGCGGCACCGAGCGCACCCCGTCGACGATCGCCGGGACCAGCACCACCAGGCTGTACAGGGCCAGCGGGATCATCACGGTGAGTTCGGTCTGGCCGGTGTAGTCGATGAGGACGACGAAGAACGCCAGCGACGGGACGGCGTACAGCACGGTCGTCATGCCCAGGACCGGCGGGTACAGCCAGCGGAAGCGTCCGCACAGCTGGGCGATGGGCAGCGCGAGCAGCAGCCCGGCCGCGACCGGGATCAGCGCCTCCCTCAGGTGCAGTCCGATCAGGCCTGCCCAGCTGTGCTGGAGGTCGCTGGGGATGTCGAAGAAGCCGCTCATCCGGCGACCTTCTCGTCGCCGGTGCGGCCGTCTCGGTGGGCGGTGCGGATGGCGTCGCCGATGGTCTGCTGGGAGACGACGCCCCGCACCCGGCCGGCGTCGTCCACGGCGACGGCCCAGCCGGTGGGGGAGAGCACCGCGCAGTCGAGCGCGACCCGCAGCGAGTCCACGCCGGGCACGAACGGCCGCCCGTACGGCAGCAGCCGGTCCGGTCTGATGTCCCCGGCGGTCAGCCGGCGGGGCTCGGACCAGCCGAGCGGGCGCCCCTCGTCGTCGGTCACCAGGAGGTGGGGGGCGTTCGACGCGCCGATCCGCTCGGCGGTGGCGTCCGGCGGGATCACCGTGTCGGTGGCCAGTTCCAGCGCGGCGGTGGTGAGGAAGGAGAGCCGCCGGATGCCCCGGTCGGCGCCGAGGAAGTCCTCGACGAACGCGTCCGCGGGGTCGGACAGCAGCTCGGCGGGCGGCGCGTACTGGGCGAGCCGGCCGCCTTCGCGCAGTACGGCGACCATGGTGCCGAGTTTGACCGCCTCGTCGATGTCATGCGTGACGAAGACGATGGTCTTGCCCAGCTCTTCCTGAATCCTGAGGAGTTCGTCCTGCAGCCCCTTGCGGACCACCGGGTCGACGGCCGAGAACGGTTCGTCCATCAGCAGCACCGGCGGGTCCGCGGCGAGCGCGCGTGCCACTCCGACGCGCTGCTGCTGGCCGCCGGAGAGCTGGTACGGGTACCGCTTGGCCAGGGCGGTGTCCAGGCCCACCCGCTCCATCAGCTCCGCCGCCCGCTCCCGGGCCCGCTGCTTGCCCCAGCCGAGCATGCGCGGCACGGTGGCGATGTTGTCGACGATCGTGCGGTGCTGGAAGAGTCCGGCGTTCTGGATGACGTACCCCATGGACCTGCGCAGGGCGGTGACCGGTTGCCGCTGGATGTCCGCACCGTCGAGCAGGATCGTTCCCTCGGTGGGTTCGACCATGCGGTTGATCATGCGCAGGGTGGTCGTCTTGCCACAGCCCGACGGTCCGACCAGGACGGTGATCGAGCGGTCGGGGATCTCCAGGGAGAGCCGGTCGACCGCCACCGTGCCGTCCGGGTAGCGCTTCGTCACTGAGTCGATCCGTATCAAGACGCCGAACACCCTTCGGGTGGCTGGAAGTTTCCGGCCGAGCCGGCCGCGCGGTCTGCCGCCGGTCGAGTGTAGACGGCACCTCCGACAGCGCCCGAGGGAACACCCCCTCCCCGCTACGCGGCCACCTGCCCCGCCCCGACCTCGGGAAACCACCCAGGAGGGGGAGGGCCGCCGGGAATCCCGACGGCCCTCCCCCTCACCACGGCTCGGCGCGCGTCCGCGCGGATCAGTCCTCGGTGAGCTGCAGCTTCAGCGAGATGCTGTTGATGCAGTACCGCTGGTCCGTGGGAGTCGGGTACCCCTCGCCCTCGAAGACGTGCCCGAGGTGCGAGCCGCAGCGGGAGCAGCGCACCTCGGTGCGCACCATGCCGTGCGACCGGTCCTCGACCAGTTCGACCGCCTCGGAGTCCCGCGGGTCGTAGAAGGAGGGCCAGCCGCAGTGCGACTCGAACTTGGTCTTCGAGGTGAACAGTTCGGCGCCGCAGGCGCGGCACGAGTAGACGCCCTCGGTCTTCGTGTCGGTGTACTCACCGGTGAACGCGGGCTCCGTGGCCGCCTGGCGCAGCACGGCGTACTCGGACGGCGTCAGCTCCGCGCGCCACTGCTCGTCCGGCTTCTCCACGTCGTACGACATGAGCCTTCAGCCCCTTTGCTTCTGCTGCGTGCTTCTTGCGCGTCTCACTTCGAGAGACGCTCGAGGATCAGCGGGCCGAGGTCGGTGACGTCGCCCGCTCCCATGGTGAGAACCAGATCGCCGGGCTTCGCCATTCCCGCCACCGCGTCCGGGATCTCCGCCTTGTCGTGCACCGGCGTCACGTCCGCACCGGCCGCCCGCGCCGCCTCGATGATCAGTTCGCTGGTGACGCCCGGGATCGGGTCCTCACGGGCCGGGTAGATGTCCAGCACGAGCGAGGAGTCGGCCAGGGTCAGGGCCTGGCCCATCTCCTTGCCCAGCTCCCGGGTGCGGGAGAACAGGTGCGGCTGGAAGACGACCAGAATGCGGGCGTCGCCCGCGGCGGCGCGCATCGCCTCCAGGTCGGCGGTCATCTCGGTCGGGTGGTGCGCGTAGGAGTCGATGACCTGGACACCCGCCGCCTCGCCCTTGAGCTGCAGGCGCCGCTTCACCCCGGTGTACGCGGCCAGCGCCGGAGCCAGTTCGGTGGCCGGGATGCCGAGCGCGACGCCGGCGGCGAGCGCGGCCACCGCGTTGTGCGCGTAGTGGCGGCCCGGGACGGACACCGTGAAGGTGAGCGGGGCGCCCTCGAACTCGACGGTCACCTCGCTCCTCAGCCCCTGCGGGACGACCGAGGTCACCCGCACGTCGGCGTCGGGCGCCTCCCCGTACGTCACCGTCCGGACGGAGCCGGCTGAACCTTCCGTACTCGCCGGACCGGCCGAGGTGCGCAGGCGCCGGGTCAGTTCCCGCGCGCCCTCGTGGTCCGACGAGATCACCAGCGTGCCGCCGGGCACGATCCGGCCGACGAACGTCTCGAAGGACTCGTGGATCTCCTCCATGGACGCGTAATTGGCGTGGTGGTCCAGTTCCACGTTGAGGATGATCGCGACCTCGGGGGCGTACTTGTGGAAGCTGCGGTCCGATTCGTCCGCCTCGGCGACGAAGATCTCGCCCTCGCCGTGCAGCGCGTTGGAGCCGGGCACGTCCAGGTCGCCGCCGATCGCGTACGACGGGCGGCGGCCCAGCTCGGTCAGGGAGACGGCCAGCATCGAGGTGGTCGTGGTCTTGCCGTGGGTGCCGGCCACCGCGATCGGGCGCAGGCCGTCCATGAGGGCGGCCAGGGCGTCGGAGCGGTGGACCACGGGAACGCCCAGTTCGGCCGCGCGGACGAGTTCCGGGTTGTCCTCACGGATCGCCGACGACACGACCACGCAGCTCGCGTCGTCGGCCAGGTGCCCGGCGGCGTGCCCGATGTGGACCGTGGCGCCCAGCGCGCGCAGCGCCCCGGCGGTGGCCGACTCCTTGGCGTCGCTGCCGGCCACCTTGGCGCCGCGCTGCGCGAGGATCTTCGCGATGCCCGACATCCCGGCGCCGCCGATGCCGATGAAGTGCGGTCGGTCCATGGCGGTAGGAAGGCCGGGTGCCATGCGTGTTTCTCCCCAGTGGTGACGAGTGTTCTCGCGCCCTCGTCGCAAGGGCGCCGCCTTAGAGCCCCGAACACGATGGGCGCCCGGCCCGCGACGCCTGGCACGCACGCTCGCCGCGTTGCCGGAAGGTCCTGGTAGCTCCCTACGAGGGCCTTCCGGCGCCTTGCGATCGCACGCACCGGACGCCGTGAGCCGATCGGACTCCCATTGTGTTCGGGGCCCTTAGCCTATGCCTTGCTGTGCGAGAACAGTTTCAGCACCGGCACGCCCACCTTGTGCCGGGCCCGGGAGGCCCAGTCCCGGTGGAAGAACTCCTCCACGTAGTGCGGGTCGGTGAGCACGATCACCTCGTCCGCCCCGGCCTCCTGGACCATCGTTCTCAGCGCGTCCAGGGGGTGGTTCTCGATCAGCCAGCCGTCGGCCTCGTGACCGGCGGCGCGCAGGGCCTGCAGGGACACCTCCAGTGCCCGCTCCCCCGTCGTCCTGGCATCCTCGCCCTCGGGCGTCTCCGCCTCCCGGACGGCGTCGTCGAGCTCGCCGAGGGCCACGTCGTCGATGGCCCTCAGCAGCCGGTCCGCCTGTTCGCCGCGCGGCTGGAGCAGCACCCGGAAGGCGACCTCCTCGTCACCGTGCAGGGTGGTGACGAACTCCACGTCGGCGGACGTCAGGGCCTTCTCGATCATCAGTACGCTTGTGAACACCAGGCGCCCCTTCTCCTCGGAGGGCCGTGGGCCCTCTCCCCGTGGGCCGAGCCAGGCCCTGCGGAATCCGTCCTGCCCGTGCCCGCACGGGCACCACCGGGTTCAGTGTGCCCGCCGCGTCACCAAGCGGAACGGAACATTCCGCCGATTACCGGACCAGCGGTAACCATTGAACTCGCATCCGGGTGCTCCTGGACGATCCCGGACACCGCCGGAGGGTTCGGATCCGCCCGTCCGGTCAGGAACGCGCGTACCGCGTGAAAAGAAAACCGTCCTCCTCCAACATCGATTTCAGCGTGAAACGACTCGGAAGTGTCACAGACGGTCCACCGGCGATGCGCTGAGCGTCACCCGCGACGAGCATCGGGGCGACGGTCAGACAGAGCTCGTCCAGCACCCCGGCCGCCACCAGCTGCCCCAGCAGCCGCGGCCCGCCCTCGGTCAGCAGTCGGGTGTGCCCCAGTTCCGCGAGGGCCCGCACCGCGCGGGCCGGATCCACACCGGTGCCGTCCCCCGCGATCACCACACGGGTCCCGGCGGCCGCCTCGGCGGCGGCGATCCGGTCGGGGGACGCGGCGGCACCGGTCAGGATCAGGGTGTCCACCAGCGGGGTGGTGAACAGCGGCAGGGAGAGGTCCAGGTCCAGGCCGGCGGAGACCACGGCGATCGCCGGCGCGGGGCCCTGCCCGGCCGCCTCGCGCGCCGCCGCGAACTCCGCACGCGCGCGGGCCGGACGGTAGCCCTCCAGCCGAACCGTTTCCGCGCCGACGAGCACGACGTCCGCGAGGGCCCGCAGCGTGCCGAAGACACGCATGTCGGCCGGGCTGGAGATGGGCTGCGAGCGGCCCTCGTGCTGGGCGGCTCCGTCGAGCGTGGACACCATGTTGGCCCGCAGCCACGGCTGCCGGTCCGCACCGGGCCCCGGCCCCGGATAGGCGTACGCGGCGGCCAGTTCGGCCAGGCTCCACTCCCGGTCCTCTGCGCCCTCCCCCGCGCGGGAGGTACCGGTCGTCTCCCCGGCGGGAGCTGCTGTTTCGTCGATCACAGGGAAGAGGCGTCGCATGCCGTGCAGTGTTCCACGCCCCGTAGTATGAGGAAGCGTGTCGTCATCCTCCCCCGCCCCCCGGCTCACCTCCGCCGCCCGGCTCGCTCCCGCGGCCGACGTGGCCCCGCCGTCCCTGTGCGCCCGTGAGCCGCACGTCCCCGCGGACCGGCTCGTCGCCGAGATGGTGCCTCCGCCCCGGTTCGACGCGGTCCGTTTCGACACTTACATACCCGACCCGAACCAGCCCAGCCAGACCGAGGCCGTACGCGTCCTCGAAGGCTTCGCGGCCGGTCTCGGCGGAGCACCGGGCGGCGGTTCCGGCAGGCGCCGACTGTTCGGCTTCGGGAAACCGGCGAAGCCCGTCCCGGCCGGCCCGCGCGGTGTCTACCTCGACGGCGGCTACGGCGTCGGCAAGACCCACCTGCTGGCCTCCCTGTGGCACGCCACCCCGGCCGAGCCCGCGCTCAAGGCGTTCGGCACCTTCGTGGAGCTGACCAACCTGGTCGGCGCCCTCGGCTTCCAGCAGACGGTACGGACGCTCTCCGGGCACCGGCTGCTGTGCATCGACGAGTTCGAACTGGACGACCCCGGCGACACCGTGCTCGTCTCCACCCTGCTCGGCAAGCTGGTCGAGGCGGGTGTCGCGCTCGCCGCCACCTCCAACACGCTGCCCGGCAAGCTCGGCGAGGGCCGGTTCGCCGCGGCCGACTTCCTGCGCGAGATCCAGGGCCTCTCGGCCCACTTCCGCGCCCTGCGCATCGACGGCGAGGACTACCGCCACCGCGGTCTGCCCCAGGCGCCGCCGCCGTACACCGACGAACTGGTGACCAAGACGGCGTACGCCACCGAGGGCGCCTCGCTGGACGGCTTCGCGGATCTGCTGGAGCACCTCGCGAAGGTGCACCCCAGCCGCTACGGCGCTCTCACCGACGGGCTCACCGCCGTGTGCCTCACCGGTGTGCGGCCGGTACCGGACCAGTCGACGGCCCTGCGGCTGGTCGTCCTCGCCGACCGGCTCTACGACCGCGAGGTACCCGTGCTCGCCTCGGGACTGCCCTTCGACCAGCTGTTCAGCGAGGAGATGCTGAAGGGCGGCTACCGCAAGAAGTACTTCCGGGCGATCTCCCGGCTCACCGCGCTGGCCCGGGACGCCGGCCGGCTCACCGGGACCCCGTAGCCCCGGGCCCCGAGGCCCCCGACCTCGGACCATGGCCGCGGACCGATGCCGGGCATATCGTGGCATAAGTGGGTGTAAGCGCAGGGAGCAGGCCTCTGAACGGGAGGTCGTCATGGTCGGGGAGCTGATCACCGCGGTCGTCGCCACCGGCGCCGCGGGCATCGTCTATCTCACCGCGGCGGCACGGGTCGTCAAGCAGTACGAGCGCGGGGTGGTCTTCCGGCTCGGACGGCTGTACAGCAGGGAGCGCCAGCCCGGGTTCACGATGATCGTCCCCGGGGTGGACCGGCTGCACAAGGTCAATCTGCAGATCGTCACGATGCCGGTGCCCGCGCAGGAGGGCATCACCCGGGACAACGTCACCGTGCGGGTGGACGCGGTCGTCTACTTCAAGGTCGTCAACGCGTCCGCCGCGCTCATCAACGTGGAGGACTACCGGTTCGCGGTCTCCCAGATGGCCCAGACCTCACTGCGCTCGATCATCGGCAAGAGCGACCTCGACGACCTGCTGTCCAACCGGGAGAAGCTCAACGAGGGCCTGGAGCTGATGATCGACAGCCCGGCGGTCGGCTGGGGCGTGCAGATCGACCGGGTCGAGATCAAGGACGTCTCGCTGCCCGAGACGATGAAGCGGTCCATGGCCCGGCAGGCGGAGGCCGACCGCGAGCGGCGCGCCCGGGTCATCAACGCCGACGCCGAACTCCAGGCGTCGAGGAAACTGGCCGAGGCCGCCCAGCAGATGGCGGACACCCCGTCCGCGCTGCAGCTGCGGCTGCTGCAGACGATCGTGGCGGTGTCCGCCGAGAAGAACTCCACCCTGGTACTGCCCTTCCCGGTGGAGCTGCTGCGCTTCCTGGAACGGTCCGCCCAGCAGCCGTCGCCGACGGAGCGCGCCCTCGAGGAACCGGGAAAGCCGCCCGACGAACCGGGGCAGCCGCCCGACCAGTCCCCGAGCCCGTGACACGTGCGCCACGCGTGGTTCCCGTGATTCACGGCAGGTGATAGACACGGCGGGTCACAGTTCCTGTCCGCCAGCAGGAAGGTTCCCCCACCATGACCGCATCAGGGACCACCGGGTCCACGGAGTCCGCCGGGTCCGCCACCGGCTCCTCCCCCACGACACGACGTCAGCTGCTCGCCCGTTCCGGCGCCCTGGGAATCGGCATCGCGTTCTCCGGCTCCCTCTCCGAGCTGTTCACCCCCACTGCCGCCGCCGCGCAGAACCTCGGCCACCACGGCTACGGCCCCCTCGTCCCCGACCCCGACGGGCTGCTCGACCTGCCGGAGGGTTTCCGCTACCGGGTGCTCTCCCGCGAGGGCGACGAACTGCGCTCCGGTGAGGGCCCCGTCCCCTCCAACCATGACGGCATGGCCGCCTTCGCGGGCGGACACGGCCGCGTCCTTCTCGTCCGCAACCACGAGAACCGCGCCAACGGCAGGGTCCCGGTCCCGGCGGTCGACGGGCTGACGTACGACCCGCAGGGCAAGGGCGGCTGTACGTCGCTGACCCTGGACTCCCGCAACCGGGTGCTGTCGGAACGGGTCGCGATCGCCGGTACCGCCGTCAACTGCGCCGGCGGGCCCACGCCTTGGGGCACCTGGCTGACCTGCGAGGAGACCGAGGACAAGGCGGGCACCAACGGCTACACCAAGGATCACGGCTTCGTCTTCGAGGTCGACGGGGCCGACCCGCGCCGCACGGGTGCGGTGCCGCTCACCGCGATGGGCCGCTTCCAGCACGAGGCGGTCGCGATCGACCCGCAGCGGGGCGTCGTCTACGAGACGGAGGATGCGTTCGAGCGGCCCTTCGGGCTCTTCTACCGCTTTCTGCCGGACAAGCCGCTCGGCGGCACCGGTTCGCTGCGCGCGGGCGGCCGGCTCCAGGCGATGCGGGTGCCCGGAGTGCCCGACCTGTCCTCGGTCCGGGAGACGGGCGCGCACTTCGACCGCATCGAGTGGGTGGACGTGCCGGACCCGCAGGCCGCCGGAACCCCCATCCGCTTCCAGGACTTCGGCACCGGCGGCATCACGCACGCGCAGAAGCTGGAGGGCTGCTACTGGGGCGGCCGGTCGGTGTACTTCGTGTCGTCCTTCGCCCGCAGCGCCGAGGGTTCGGCCGGTGACCACTACGGGCAGATCTGGCGCTACGACCCGGACCGGCGACGGCTGACGCTGGTGATCGTCTTCGGGCCGGACACCGACGTACGACTGCCCGGCGAATCACCGGACAACATCTGTCTCGCCCCCGGCGGCGGCCTGATGGTCTGCGAGGACGGCAGCGGCGCGCAGCACGTCTACGGCGTCACCCGGCGCGGCGAGGTGTACGCGATGGCGCGCAACCGCCAGGCGATCACGTCAGCCGCTACCGCGGCGGGGGGCACTCCCGAGAAACCGGAGTGGGGCGAGTTCGCCGGGGTCACCTTCTCCCCCGACGGCCGGACCATGTACGTCAACTGCTACTCCCCCGGCACGACGTTCGCGGTCACCGGCCCCTGGCGGCGGTGACGCACGCGGGGCGGCCGGAGAGAGTCCCGGTCGCCCCCGCGGCCCGTACAGGTCCGTACGCGGGTCAGGCCGCCAGCAGGTCGTCCATCTGGCCGATCGACTGCCGCAGCCCCTCGACCATGCCCATCTCCGCGAGCTGGTCCATCTGCTCCCGGCTGTCGAAGACCGAGCGCAGTTCCATCCGGGTACCGCCCTCGCGCTCGCTGAGCGTCATCCGTACCGCCGTGGTCGGCATCTCGGGGTTCGGCTTGCCGTCCTGGTCGGAGAATCCGTCGGTGAACTCCAGGGCGGTGGGCGGGGTGACCGAGGTGATCCGCCACCAGCCGCCGAACTTCTCACCCTCCGGGCTGGTCATGAAGTACCTGACCTCTCCGCCGAGGGTCAGGTCGTGCTCCTTCACGGTCGCCGGGTAGGTCGGCGGCCCCCACCAGCGTTCCAGCTGCCGCGGGTCCGCCCACAGCTGCCACACCTTCTCGACCGGTGCGGTGAAGTCCGCGATCACGGTGAGGGTCAGGTGATCGAGATCCTTGTCCACGCTCTTGACATCCTCCCCCTCCTGGAGAAGGAGGGGGATTCCTGGCTCAGGCTGCCGCCGGGAGCAGCGCTCCCGGGGGTCTTGTGCCCTCAGCACCAGCCGGGTTGAGACCAGCCCGGACCAGCATCACGCGTGCGGAGTTCTTGTCTCTGGGGGAGACGGCCTGGCAGGCGGTGCAGGTGTAGGTACGTTCCGACAGTGGGAGTGCGTGCTTGGTTCTCGCTCCGCACGACGCACAGTCCATGGTGGTGTGCGCGGGGTGCACCAGGCGGACGTCCCGCCCGTGCTTGCGGCCCATCTCGATCAGGGCCTGTTTGGTGGCGCCGATCGCGGCGTCGGCGGCCTTGCGGGCCATGGTGGTGCGGGCGAGGAACTTCGGCCGGAAGTCCTCGACGGCGATGGCGTCGTGGTCGGTCACGACGCGTTTGGCCCACTTGCGGGCGGTGTCCTGCCGCTGCCGGGCCACCTTCTTGTGCAGCTTCGCGGCCTGCGCCTGCGCCTGCGCCCGCCGGTAACCCTTGGACGCCGCATGCCCGCGGGCGGGCTTGCGGCGGGCCATCATCCGCTGATAGCGGGCGAGGCGCTGCGCGGCCCGCTTGCCGTGTTCGGCGTGCGGCAGGTCGTGCGCGTCGGACGTGGTGGTCGCGGTCTGCCTGACGCCCCAGTCCACGCCGATCACAGCGCCCGTCTCCGGGAGCGGCTGGACTTCGGTGGCGACGACGAACGACGCGTACCAGTGGCCGACGCTGTCCCGGTACACCCGCACCGACGAGGGTGCGCGGGGCAGGTCCCGCGACCACACCACCGTCAGGGCGATCCCGCCTGCCAGGTGCAGACGGCCGTCCTTCAGGCGGAAGCCCCGGGTGGTGTAGTTCAGACTCGGGGCAACCTCGCGCTTCTTCTTGTGACGCGGCATTCCCGCACGTCGCTTCACCGGGAGACGCTTGTCGATGTCCTTCAGCGCCTTGGAACGAGCCCTGGCGAAGTCCCGGACGGTCTGCTGCTGCGGCACGCTCGCGCCGTCGCGGAGCCATGGCGTACGGGCACGGGCCTCGGTCAGCATCTTGTCGAGCTGGGCCGGACCGCACGTCAGCCCATCGTCCGGGTGCGCGCGATTGTGGGCGTGCACCTGCCGGGACTTGGCCACGCATTCGTTCCACACCCAGCGGCAGCGGTCCCACTCGGCGAGCAGGGCGGTACGGGCGGTCGACGACACCCGCAGCCGGTAGGTGTACCGGGCACGCCCCGCTCTGTCGGCCCCGGCTGCGTGCGCCACACCCTCACCCCCGTCCACATTCCGGCCGCGTCGACCCTGCGAGGCGACCATACGCACGAGATCCGCACACCCGCACCCCTCTCCCGCCCCGACCACCCCCACCAGCGAACACCGGCACGCACGTTCGCCCACACCCCCGGCCCCACCCGGCAAGCCACAGCGGCACTCCACGCTCAGAGGGGCAGGACGCCGCGACGCCCCGCGCCGCTGTCACGGAATGCGATTCCTCCCCGGCGTGAACGCCGGGGCCTCCTCGCAAGAGACCAGGTGACGCTGTGCCCGGTGTGTGAGTGGCGGGAGGCCGAGCGGACGTCCTGCTCGGGGTGACGGTGGCCGGTGCCCGGCGGCTTGGCAGACTGTTCCGGTGAACAACGACCGGACGCCTGCCACCGACAGCCCCTTCCGTCATGAGTCCAGTGCCCGCGACGCGGCACCCCAGTTCGTGCTGCCCCTGGTGGCGCGCATCGAGCGGGCCGCGCCCCCGGCCCGTACGGACGCGCTGGAGACGGCGGCCCGCGCGGTGCTGACGATGCTGGCCGACGAGCGGTCGACGGGCGAGGGCGAGTGGGCGCAGGTGATGCGCGACTGGCAGGACGCCCGCATCCGCAAGGTGGTGCGCCGGGCCCGCGGCGCGGAGTGGCGCCGCGCGGAGGCGCTCGACGGCATCACGGTCACCGGCACGTCGGCGGAGGTCCGCGTCTTCCCGCCCGTCCCGCTGGACGGCTGGCCCAAGGACCTGGCCCGCCTCCAGGTCTCCGGCACCGACCTGGAGGACCAGGAGGCCGTGCCCCCGGCGGACCCCACCGCCCCCGTCCTGTGGCTCAACCCCGACCTCGACATGTCGGCCGGCAAGGCCATGGCCCAGGCGGGCCACGCGGCCCAGCTTGCCTGGTGGGAGCTGACCGACGAGGACCGCACCGCCTGGCACGACGCCGGCTTCCCCCTCTCCGTCCGCCCCGCCGCTCCCTCCCACTGGCCGGCCCTGATCACCAGCGGCCTCCCCCTGGTCCGCGACGCGGGCTTCACCGAGATCGCCCCCGGCTCCAGCACCGTGGTGGCGGACCACCCGTCCCTGCGCTGACGTCCCTGCCCGGTGTGGTGCTCCGGCGGCAGGCCGCGGGCCGCTCCTCCGTGCCCTGGGTGGGGGTCACCCGGCGGGAGGGCGCTCCAGCCCTGTCCGGTGACGGGCCGAAGGCTCGTGCCGTCCTGGAGCACCTCGGCCGGCACCGGCTGATCGCCGCCGTCGACCGTCCCGCACCCGGCATCCCCGTGAGCGACCACCGCTGGTAGCCCACGTCCGGCCGGACCTGAAGGACGGGTCCCCACCGCGCGTCCTCACCCCAGGCCCGGCAACTCCTTCCCGAAAGCTCAAATGTTCCTCTGAAGGTGGCCGCGACGCGGTTCGGGCGCGGGCTTCGGGGCCATACCCCTTCATGTCCGACCGGGAGTCTGGCGGGGGCCGACGGGGTGGCCGGTGGAGGAGGGGGACGGCGACATGGTGCGACTGGGGACGGGGATCGGGTGGCGGCCGGAGATAGCGGGCGCCGTGGAGGGGATGGCGGGGATCGACTGGGTCGAGGTGGTGGCCGAGAACGTGTGTCCCGGGCATCTCCCCGAGTCGCTGCTGCGGCTGCGCGAGCGCGGGGTGACCGTCGTTCCGCACGGGGTCGGGCTCGGGCTCGGCGGGGCGGAGCGGCCGGACGCGGGGCGGCTGGCGGCGCTCGCCGAGCGGGCCACCGCCCTGGGGGCGCCGCTGGTCACCGAGCACATCGCGTTCGTCCGGGCGGGTGGGCCGCTCAGCGTCTCCCCTCGGCTCGAGGCGGGGCACCTGCTGCCGGTGCCGCGGACCCGGGACGCGCTCGACGTGCTGTGCGAGAACGTCCGGATCGCCCAGGACGCGCTGCCCGTGCCGCTCGCCGTGGAGAACATCGCGGCGCTGTTCTCGTGGCCCGGCGAGGAGATGACCGAGGGCCAGTTCCTGTACGAGCTGGCCGACCGCACCGGGGTGCGGCTGCTCGTCGACGTGGCCAATCTGCACACCAACCACGTCAACCGCGGCGAGGACCCCGCGCGGGCGCTCGCCGAACTGCCCCTGGAGGCCGTCGCGTACGTCCATGTCGCGGGCGGCGTCGAGCGGGACGGGGTCTGGCACGACAGCCACGCCCACCCCGTGCCCCGGCCGGTCCTCGACATCCTCACCGACCTCGCCTCCCGCGTCTCCCCTCCCGGTGTACTGCTGGAGCGGGACGAGAACTTCCCGGAACCGGCCGAGTTGCGGGACGAGTTGGGCGCCATCCAGGCGGCGGTGGCGAAGGGCGCGGCGGAGGCGGTGGAGGTGCGGGCGACGGCTGCTCCCGCCGCCCGCACCGCCCGCGCCGAGCCGGAGGAGGGCTGTCCCGAACCCGTGCGGCAGCGCCTCGCGCTCGCGCAGACCGCGGTGCTGTCCGCGCTGGTCGCCGGGACGCCCGTGCCCGAGGGGTTCGACCGGGGCCGGATGGCGGTGCAGGCACGGGCGCTGGCCGCGAAACGGGCGGACGTCGTCGCCAAGGTGGCGCCCGAGTTGCCGGTACTGCTCGGCGAGGGGTACCGGTCCGCCTTCCTCGCGTATGCGCAGAGTCGGCCGATGACCGAGGGGTACCGGCGGGACGCGCTGGACTTCGTGGAGCAACTGCTGCTCACCGGGCGGCCGGAGGACGGGCGGATGCGGCGGGAGCTGCGGGAGTGGTGGCTGGAGCGGTCGGGGCCGAAGCCGCGCTCGCACCGGCCGGCGGTACGGCTGGCCCGGGCCACGCGGCGGGTGCTGCTGCGGCGTTGAGCCGCCGTGGCCCCGAAATCCCCCCGGAACCAGGCGGGAAGCCAAGCGGAACATCACATCACCGCAACACTCCGTCCGGATGGTGAAAAGGGCATGGTGTTTCCGCGGCCGTGTCACTTACAAACAGTTCATGTTCTGGGTCCTCCTCCTGCTGTTGGCCTGGGCCGTCGCCGGTGTGGCGTGCGCCCGGCTGTGCCTGGCCGCCGTCCGCGCGGCGGCCGTCGGCACCACCGATGCGGCCACCGACGACGGGCGTGACCTGACGTTGCACGAGGCGGCGTTCCTGTGCGGCGGGCCCCGGCGGGTCGTCGATGTCACCCTGGTCTCCATGGCGCGCCGGCGCAGGCTGCTGCTGGCCCGCACCGGCTGGGCGACCGTGGTCGACCCGCGGGGCCGGGACGAGATGGAGCGGTCGGTGATAGGGGCCATCGGTCCGGAGGGGCAGTCCCTCATCGCGCCCGTACGGGCCGCGGCGGCGACCGCGGACCCCGTGCGCGGTATGGCCGACCGGCTGGTCCGTGCGGGTCTGGCCGTGCCCGACGACGGCACCGGTACGACGATCGTCGACGGGGTGCGCCAGGTGCGGTTCGCCGCGCTGGCCGTGGTCGGGCTGGGGGCCGCCGCCCTGCTGCTGCCGGCCTCGTCGGAGCTGCCGCGCCATCTGGTCGCCCTGTGGTTCGCGCTGCCGCTGATCCTGATCCTGAGCTGCCTGGTCATAGCGCGGATCGAGGTCCACCCGTACGCGCGCCGGGCCTCTCCTGCCGGTCAACGGCTGCTGGGCGCCCTGCTCCGCGGTACCCACGGTGCCGGTGACCGTACGTATCTCACTTCCGTCGCCGTACGCGGCGTCCGCGCGGTCGGTGAACCGGATCTGCGTGCGGCCTTCGCACATCGCGAGCATCCGCACCCGCGGCAGGGCCAGGGCCCCGGGGGCGCACGGGGGCATTGACGCCGACACCGGCGAACGGTGCTTGCCTTCCCCGACCGCCGAACGAAACATCCCTTTTGTCGCCGTCGTGCACCGAAAGGGAATACGCGATGAGAACTGCCGTCGTCCACGCGGCCGCCGGGTCCTTGCTGCTCACCACCCTGGCCGTCGCACCGACCGGCAGCGCCACCGCCGCCCCGGCCGCCGTCGCGGCCCCGGCCGCCCCCGGCGCGGCCGAGCTGCGCGGCACCGCGGTGGCCGCCGCGCGCGCCACGGCCGCGGGCATCGGGTTCGGCGCCTGCCCGAACGTGCAGGACCTGCCCGGCACCATCGAGTGCGGCACGGTCACCGTCCCGCTCGACTACGCCCACCCGCACGGCAGGCAGATCGAACTCGCCGTCAGCCGCGTCCGGGCCACCGGGAAGGACCCGGACAACGACAGGCGCAAGGTGCCCCGGCAGGGCGCCCTGATCCACAACCCGGGCGGGCCGGGCGCCGACGGCACGTACTTCCCGCTCATCGGCCTGCTCCCCGAGTGGAAGCGGATCGCGGGGGCCTACGACCTCGTCGGCTACGCCCCGCGCGGGGTGGGCCGGTCCGCCCCGCTGTCCTGCGAGGACCCGGAGAAGTCCGTCCAGGGCCCCACGCGGGCGCCGGCGCACCCCTCGGAGTCGTACAAGCGCGAGCGCATCGCGCGGGCCGAGGCGTATGCGCGCGGCTGCGCGGAGCGGGCCGGCGGCGCGCTCCGGCACTACCACTCCCTGAACAACGCGCGCGACCTGGACGTGCTGCGCGCCGCGCTGAAGGAGCCTCGGCTGACGTTCATGGGGGCGTCGTACGGGACCTACTTCGGGGCGCTGTACGCCACGATGTTCCCCTCGCACGTCCGGCGGATGGTGTTCGACTCGGCGGTGCACCCGGACCCGGAGCAGATCTGGTACCGCAACAACCTCGACCAGTCGGCGGCGTTCGAGGAGCGCTGGGCGGACTTCCGGAGATGGGCGGCCCGGCACCACGACGTGTACGGGCTCGGCGACACGCCCGCGGAGGTGCACCGCAGTTACGAGGAGGTGAGCGCGCGGCTCGCCCGGGAACCGGCGGGCGGGAAGGTGGGGCCGGGGCAGTTGCAGTCGGCGTTCCTGCAGACCGGGTACTACGACGACCACTGGCCGCATCGCGCGCACGCCCTGTCGGCCTATCTGAAGGGCGATCCGGGGCCGCTGATCGCGCAGGCGGAGCCACAGCCCGAGGCGGCGGTGGAGACGGAGAACTCGCGCGCGGTCTACGTCGCCGTGGAGTGCAACGACGCGCCCTGGCCGGCGGACTGGGCGGTGTGGGACCGGGACAACACCCGGCTCGCCCGCCGGGCACCGTTCGAGACCTGGGCCAATGTGTGGACGAATCTACCGTGCGCCTTCTGGCCGGCGCCCCGGCAGCAGCCGCTGGACGTCCGGGCCGGGGCCGGTGCGCTGCCGCCGACGCTGATCCTGGCGGCCGAGCGGGACGCGGCGACCCCGTACGACGGGGCGCTGGAACTGCACCGGCGGCTCGCGGGTTCGGCGCTGGTGACCGAGCGGGACACCGGCACCCATGGTGTCGCGGGCGGCCCCAACGCCTGCGTGAACGGCCACTTGGAGGCGTACCTGCTGACCGGCCGGGTCCCGGGGCGGCGCGCGTCCTGCGCGCCGCGCCCGGAACCGGAGCCCTGGGCGGAACCGGGCCCGGAGCCGCGTACGGAGACGGAACCGGAGCACCGGCCCGCCGCCTGATCAGGCGAGGCCGGCGACCAGTTCGGCGATGTCCTTGCGGCGGCCCGTGTAGAACGGGATCTCCTCACGGACGTGCATCCGGGCCTCGGAGCCGCGCAGGTGCCGCATGAGGTCGACGATGCGGTACAGCTCGTCGGCCTCGAAGGCGAGGACCCACTCGTAGTCGCCGAGGGAGAACGAGGGGACCGTGTTGGCGCGCACGTCGGGGAAGCCGCGGGCCATCTTGCCGTGGTCGGCGAGCATGCGGCGGCGGTCCTCGTCGGGCAGCAGGTACCAGTCGTACGAGCGCACGAAGGGGTAGACGCTCACGTACGCGCGGGGCTCCTCGTCGGCGAGGAACGCCGGGATGTGCGAGCGGTTGAACTCGGCGGGGCGGTGCAGTGCCATGTTCGACCACACCGGCTCGAGGGCGCGGCCCAGCTCGGTGCGGCGGAACAGGTTGTACGCCTCCTGGAGCTGGTCGCTGCTCTCGGAGTGCCACCAGATCATGAGATCGGCGTCGGCGCGCAGACCGGAGACGTCGTACGTCCCGCGGACGACGACGTCCTTGGCGGCGAGCTGGTCGAACAGCTCCTGGACCTCGTCGGCGTACCCGGCGCGGTCCTCGGGCAGCACGTCCTTCAGCTTGAAGACGGACCAGAGGGTGTAGCGGATGACCTCGTTGAGGTCCTTGGCCAGCTTGCCCTTGTTCGGGATCCGTGCGGGGTCGGGGGTGGTGGTGGCGTCGCTCATGTCCCTCATTCTCCTGCGCCTCCGTGGAGGCTTTGCACCGGGTCGGTGGTGACCTGCCGCACGCCGTGCGGGAGGTCACCGTGGATCTGGTCGACGGCGGCGTACGCGCTCGCGATGCACGCGGGGATGCCGACGCCGTCGTAGGCCGCGCCGCACACGGCCAGCCCCGGGAGGGCGGCGAGGTGCTCGCGGATGCGCGCCACGCGCGCGTGGTGGCCGACGGGGTACTGGGGCAGTCCGTCGTGCCAGCGGGTGACGCGGGTGGCCACGGGGGTGGCGTCCAGGCCGGTGGCGGCCTTCAGGTCGTGCCGGGAGACCTCGACGAGGTCGGCGTCGTCGCGGCGGAGGATCTCCGTCTCGCCGTGCCGGCCGACGGAGGTGCGCAGGACGGTGAGGCCGGGGTCCTCCTCGGCGATCCAGCCCCATTTGTGCGAGGCGAACGTGGACGCCTTGATGGTGCGGCCGTCGACTGGCGGCACCAGGAATCCGCTGCCGGCGGGAAGGCCGGTCTCCGCGCGGCGGTAGGCGAGCGTGATGAGCGCCATGGAGGCGTACTCGACGCCGGTGAGCTCGGCGGAGGCCCCGGGGGCCTCGGCGCGCAGCAGCCGCGCGGCCTCCGGGGCGGGCGCGGCGACGACGACCGCGTCGGCGTGCAGCTCCCGCTCCCCGGCGACCACCCGCCAGCCGCCGGCCGGCTCCCGGCGCAGTTCGGTGACCGGGGTGCCGGTGTGGATCTCCCCGCCGCGTGCCCGCACCGACTCGGCGACGGCGAGCGGGAGGGTGCCCACTCCGCCCTCGATGCCCATGAACACCGGACCGGTCTGCTGCGCGGCGGCCCTGGCCTGGATCTCCCGCACCCCTTCGGTCAGGGAGGTGTGGGCGCGCGCGGCCTCGAACAGCTGGGGGACCGCCGCGCGCATCGAGATGCGGTACGCGTCGCCCGCGTACACCCCGCCCAGCAGGGGCTCGACCAGTCGGTCGACGACCTCGCGGCCCAGCCGGGCCGCCACGTACTCTCCGACGGCGATGTCGTCGCCGACCTCGGTGCGGGGCAGTTCGGCGTCGCGCTCGATCCGGGCGAGGCCCTCGTCGGAGAGCACACCGGCCAGGGCGGAGGCGGTGCCGGGGACGCCCATGACATGGCCCTTGGGCATGGGGCGCAGGGCGCCGCGGGTCCACAGCGAGGCGGACGCCGTGGCCGGGGGCTGGAGCCGGTCGGTGAGACCCACCTCGCGGGCGAGGGCCACCGCCTCCGGGCGGCGGGCCAGCATCGACTCGGCGCCGAGGTCCACGCGCGCGCCCGCGATCTCGCCGGGCAGCAGCTTGCCGCCGACCCGGTCCGAGGCCTCCAGCACGGTCACCCGCGCCCCGCGTCCGAGCAGCCGGTGCGCGGCGGCCAGGCCGGCGATGCCGGCTCCCACGACGACGACCTGCTGTTCCGCGCCCGCACGTGATCCGCTCATGGCTCCACCCTCTCAGACTCGGTCCGCGTTCCCGTCAGGGCCGTCCGGCCCTGACGAGTCCCTACCGTGACCGCTTCGGAACCGTTTCGCGCCAACGTTCGGCCCGCCCCCGGCGTCGAAGGAACGTCAGTGGTCACAACCCCTGGGGGGAACCCGCATGCGCACACGACACCCCGTACGACCCGCACGACCCGTACGAGCCGGCCGGCCGGTCCACGCGATGGCCGGTCTGCTGCTGGCCGCCGCTCTCGTCCTGACCGGATGCGGCGCCTCGGACACCGACTCCGGCGCGGCCTCGGCCGCCGACCAGAAGGCCGCCGCCCCGCAGGCGGACGCCCCGGCGGGCACGGAGGAAGCGGCGGGGGCGGCAGCGAAGGACGGGGCGCCCGGCAGCTCGTCGGCGGCCGGCTCGCGGGCGACCGCCCCGCCCTCGAACAGGAGCGGCACGGCCCACATCATCCGCACCGCCTCGCTGACCGTGCAGGTCGAGGACGCGCCGAAGGCCCTGGACGAGGCCCGCACGGCCACCGAGAACGCGGGCGGCTACGTCGGCGACGAGACCACCCGCCGGACCGAGGAGGGCCACGAACGCACGCGCGTGGTGCTGCGCGTACCCGTGGAGAAGTACGACGCGGTGCTCACGGAGCTCGAGGGCGCCGGCAAGCTCGTCGAACGCCGCGCGAAGGCGGAGGACGTCACCGACCAGGTCGTCGACGTGGAGAGCCGGATCAAGACGCAGCGCGCCAGCGTGGCCCGGATCCGCGAACTGATGGACCGGGCCACCCGGCTCAGCGACGTGGTCACCCTGGAGGGCGAACTCAGCACCCGCCAGGCCGACCTGGAGGCGCTGCTCGCCCGGCAGGAGTCCCTGAAGGACCGCACCAGCCTCGCCACCATCACCCTGACCCTGTCCGAGGCGCCGGTGGAACGGCCCGCGAAGGACGACGACCCCGGGTTCCTGGACGCGCTCGCCGGCGGCTGGGGGGCGTTCGTGACGATGCTGCGCTGGATCGCGGTGGCGCTGGGTGCGGTGCTGCCGTTCGCCGCGGTGGCGGCGCTGCTCGCCCTCCTGTGGCTGAAGGCCGTACGCCCCAGGCTGCCCCGCCGCACGCGGCCCGCGCCGATGTCCGCACCGCTGCCCGCGCCGATGTCCGCGCCCGCGCCGGCTCAGGCACCGGAGGAGACGCCGTAGGGCCGGACCCGAGGTGCGCGGCCCCCGTAGCGTGTTCGTATGAGCACGAGCGAGCACACGAGCCGGAGCACGAGCACGAGTACCAACACGCGCACGTCCGCGGCCCCGGGCGTGCGGGAGCGCCTGGTGGTGATCGGCGGGGACGCCGCGGGCATGGCCGCGGCGTCCCGGGCGCGCCGGCTGAGGGGGCCGGACGAGCTGGAGATCGTGGCGTTCGAGCGCGGTCGTTTCACCTCGTTCTCGGCCTGCGGCATCCCCTACTGGGTGGGCGGCGACATCACCGATCGGGACACCCTGATCGCCCGTACGCCCGAGGAGCACCGCGCGCGGGACATCGACCTGCGGCTGCGCACCGAGGTCACGGAGATCGACCCGGACCGGGGGCGGGTACGCGCGCGGGACGTCGAGTCGGGGGCCGAGTCCTGGACGTCGTACGACAAGCTCGTGATCGCGACAGGCGCGCGGCCGATCCGCCCGGAACTGCCCGGCATGGACGCCCCCGGGGTGCACGGCGTGCAGACCCTGGACGACGGCCAGGCGCTGCTGGACACGCTGGCCCGCACCGACGGCCGCCGCGCGGTGGTCGTCGGTGCGGGGTACATCGGCGTGGAGATGGCCGAGGCCATGATCAACCGCGGCTACGAGGTGACGGTCGTCAACCGGGGCCGGGAACCCATGGCGACCCTGGACCCCGACATGGGGCTCCTGGTGCACAAGGCGATGGAGGGCCTGGGCACCACCATGGTGAACGACGCCGAGGTCACCGGGCTGGTCACCGGGGACGACGGCAGGGTGCGGGCCGTGGCCACCGCGGACGCCCGGTACCCGGCGGACGTGGTGGTGCTCGGCATCGGGGTGCGGCCCGAGACCGACCTGGCGCGGGCGGCGGGGCTGCCCCTGGGGGAACACGGCGGGCTGCTCACCGACCGGTCGATGCGGGTGCGCGGGCACGAGAACGTCTGGGCGGGCGGCGACTGCGTGGAGGTGCTCGACCTGATCTCCGGGCAGGAGCGGCACATCCCGCTGGGCACGCACGCCAACAAGCACGGCCAGATCATCGGCTCGAACGTCGGCGGCGACTACGCCACCTTCCCGGGCGTGGTCGGTACGGCGGTCAGCAAGGTCTGCGACCTGGAGATCGCGCGCACGGGTCTGCGGGAGAAGGACGCCCACCGCGCGGGGCTGCGGTTCGAGGCGGTCACCATCGAGTCGACCAGCCGCGCCGGCTACTACCCGAACGCCTCCCCCATGACGGTGAAGATGCTCGCCGAGCTGCGCACGGGCCGCCTCCTCGGTGTCCAGATCGTCGGCCGGGAGGGCGCGGGCAAGCGCGTCGACATCGCGGCGGTCGCCCTCACCGCCGGGATGACGGTGGAGCAGATGACGATGCTGGACCTGGGCTACGCGCCGCCCTTCTCCCCCACCTGGGACCCGGTGCTGGTGGCGGCCCGCAAGGCGACGGCGAGAATCCGCGCCACGGCGGGAGGTCCGACGCCCCCTGCCGGTCCTACGCGGTCCCGTTGATCCGTTCGATCGCCTGCCGCGCCTGGTCGGCCGGAGGCCGCGCCTGGTCGGTGGCGGGCCGGGGCGGCAGGGACGACACGGAGGCACTGGAACCACCGAAGGCACTCGCGGCGGCGGAGGTTCCGGCCGTGCCGACGGTGGGGGCCGTGCCGGAGGTCACGGCCGGTGGCTGCTCCCCGGCCGGCCGCGCGTGCGCGGCGGCGGGCCGCGTGGAGCGCAGGCGGTGACTCACCGCCTCGTCCAGCGTCACCGGCCGCTGCTTCTGGGCGGCGAGCCGTCCCGCCTCCTGGCCGAGCCGGGCGACGTCCTCCCAGGGGAGTCGCACCACGAGCGTGAGTTCCGCCTCACCGTCGGGCAGCGCCTGCACCGCGGCGGTCCCTCGGTCGTCCATCACATGTTTTCCTCACGTGGGCCCCGCGGCCCCCTTCCCTACGCCGCGGGCGGTTGGGAAGGGATACGCACGGCCGAACGGCGGCGTTCAGCACAGCCCCTGATTCCACCGGCGGCCGGGCGGGCACACGTGGGATGTGGTCATCCCGGTCCATGACGTGAATCCGGCGCGACGCACCCCCTGGGTGACGTACGCCCTGATCGCCGCGAACTTCGTCGTCTTCCTGTTCCTCACGCCCGGTGTCGCCGGTTCGCTGACGGGCAGCGGGGGCAGCCTGGCGGAGTTCTGTCACCTCCAGGCGTTCCTGGACCAGTACGCGGCCGTGCCGCGGGAGCTGATCCACCACCAGATGCCGCGCCTGGTGCCCACCGGCGGCACGGGGGTGGGCCCGCAGGGGCCGGGCTGCCTGGTGGGACCGCCCGGCTACGCCAAGTCACCCGAGCTGAGCGTGCTGACGGCGATGTTCCTGCACGGCGGCTGGCTGCACCTGCTGGGCAACATGCTCTTTCTGTGGATCTTCGGAAACAACATCGAGGACCGCATGGGCCGTCTGCGGTACCTGCTGTTCTACCTGGTCTGCGGCTACGCGGCCGCATACGGATTCGCACTCACGAACCCCGACGCCACCACCCCCCTGATCGGCGCCTCCGGAGCCATCGCCGGGGTGCTGGGCGCCTACCTGGTCCTCTACCCGAAGGCCCGGGTCTGGGTCCTCGTCCCCTTCCTGATCTTCCTGCCCCTGCGGCTGCCGGCCTGGATCGTGCTGGGCCTGTGGTTCCTGCTGCAGGCGGCGTACTCGGCGGGCGCGGGCATCACCGGCGCCGGAACGGTTGCCTACGCGGCCCACGTGGTCGGCTTCATCGTGGGCATGCTGATCGCCTGGCCCCTCAAACCGGGCACTCCCCCACCACCCGAACCGAACGGCATCCTCTTCGGACGCCAGACCCGAGGAGACCGGTAGGGCCACGCGCTGGACGAGTCTTTCCGAACACGTTCAGTGATCGCTCAAACGCCTTGGAGGCGAAGCCTTTGTCCGTGATCAGCAGCAACCCGGGGCGCTCGCGGACGCGCCCGGCGTTGGCCTCCAGCATTGCACCCGGCACTGCGACCTTGCTCAGTCAGTCGGGTAGCCCGAGGGGATCTCACCCTCGGGCTACCCGACTGTCAGTAGTGGCAGGGGATACGCGACATGGGGGTCGCTGAGGCGGATCGGGCAGCGGATGAGCTTGAGGAGTACCGGGGGAGCTGACCGGCTACTGCAACCAGATGCTGGGGTAGTACACCGAGGGCCGAGGACGCCGGGTCTTCGAAGTACAGCGGTGGGTCCCGTTGAGGGCGCTGACCGTTCGTCACAGTGTTTGGCTGCCGTGGTGGGTATCGGCCCTGCATGCAGAACGCCCGTGGTCATGCGTGATCATTTCTGTTCTCGACGCAGAAAAATCATGCAGGAGCCATGGGCTTGTTGATTTTCGTTCCGCCGCCCCCTCACACGTCGTATCGTCATCGTCGCAGGTCATGGGCGATTCCGGGAGGGTTGCGAGGGCTGGATCGAAGGTACCGGTGATGTCGAGGTCGGGAAGGACGTACAGCGGCGGCACCGGCGTTCCTTCATAGTCGCCCAGCGCGCACACCGCGGCTCCCCAGGAGCCGTCCTTCAGATACCCCAAGACCCGCTGGTAGACGCTGTTCGGCCGGTGGCCCTGCAAACCTCCTCGGGCAGGTCCTTCCACTGCAGCCCATGACGCACCTTGTAGAGGGATGCCTCGAACGCCACCCGAGGCGGAACGATGCGAGTCTTCTTCCTGGGAACCGGAAAGCACGCTTCAACCCGCTGCCAGTCATCGTCCGTCAGCTCCGGGGGTACGAGCAGCCCCCGCTCCTCGAACCATCCCTCGAAGGGGCAACCAGCGTTTCGTAGCATTCCGGGAACGTGGCTGGTGACGCGAACTTCGATGTCGACAAGATCAAGCAGATCCAACCTCTCAGCGAATTCCAGAGCACCGAGTCGGGGAGCCACATCAAGGGCCTGCTCGACGACCTCGTGAACTCACTCCTCCCGCTGCTGAACCTCCAAAAGGCGTTCAGCCGCATCCGCCCTCAGATCACGAAGCCGGCGCTCCTTGCTCTGAAGCTCATCCTTCACCTCTGCGATGGACGCCTTAATCTCCAGTTCCGTCTCGGCATCGTCGCTCTCATCCGCGGCCAGGACTTCGGCCAAGGCGACAAGCTTCTTCTTCCGCAAGCGCTGGCTTCGCTCCAGTTCCTCGTCGAGAGCGGCAAGGCGCTCCTCGTACAACTGCGCTTCTCCGGGCACGTCCCCAAGCCACTCTTCAGCGAGGGTCCTAAGCTTTTCCGGATCCCCCAGCGTGCGCACCACCTCGCGCCAAACGACGTCCTCCAGCGGCCGGGCGAGGATCTCCTGGCAGTCACAGGGTGGATCGGAGCGACGCCCCGAACACCGATAAGAGGTTCTCCCCCGCGCTTCGCGGTGGGCACCGACGTAGTGGGCGCCACAGAGTGCGGTAACACGCCGAGACAGGAGGTAGTCCTTGTGGTTTTCCTTGGTGAACGAGCGCCGGGCGAGCGCCCTCCTAACCTCCCGCACTCGAGAGGTCGGCAATGGGACGGGCACGGGGATGCGAACAGTCTCTCCATACAGCGGCTTGCCGTCAGGGCCAAGGCGCACGGATCCTCGCCCGCTCTCGACGTTACGGTAGACGATGTATCCGTCCAGCACCGTCTGCATCCATGTCCGGATGAGGTTCGCCCCTGTCCAGGGGAGCCCGCGCGCAGTCTCATAACCCAACGCGTTAAGCGCAGTGGCTGCTTCTTCGGCAGGGAGCAGCTCATCGGCCAGGAGCCGAGCCGATACTTCGAGGAACCGGACTCCCTTCTCACGAAGAGTGAGGGGCCCGCTCACACCCTTCTTTGGGAGCTCCAGCCAGAAAGGAGCGACACCTCCAGGCCATCCCCCCTGCGCGAGTTTCTTCTCACGCCCTCCCATCGTTCGGTCGAGGATCATGGCGTGCTCCAGCTCTGCCATGTAGGCCAAGAGGCTGAGCTGGATGCCGAACATGCCATCTTCGCTGTCGATCCGACCATCTGCGGTCGCAACGCGCACCTGGACACCGCCGAATACCTCGATGTCCGTGGTGTCGTAGACCCAGCGATGAATGTCGCGCATGGTCCGACCGATACGGTCGAGTTTTCCGAAGATCACAAGGTCGTAGCGCAGAGCCACCAGGTCAGCATTCAGGGCATCGAGGTCCGGCCGGTGCGCCAGCTTCCCCGAGACGCCTCCGTCCGTGTAGACCTCATAGACGTACGAGCCCTTCCCTAGTACTCCAGCTGTAGATCGTGACCAGGCGTCGTGAGACGCTGCCCTTCGTGATCGCCAAGCTGCAGTGTGTGGTGCTGGACTGTGCCGATGTCGTTGAGCTGTCCCGGTTCTACCAGTCGCTTCTCGGTGGCGTGGTGAACCAGCCGGATCCGCGGTGGTCGCTCGGCGAGGGCTGGGCGACGCTCCACACCGACGGCGGGTTCGTGCTGGCCTTCCAGCGCGTCGAAGACTATCGGCCGCCGCAGTGGCCGGACTCCGCTCACCCCCAGCAGTTCCACCTTGACCTGGGGGTCGAGGACCTGGCACGAGCCCAGGAAGACGTCCTCAGGCGGGGTGCCACACTGCTCGACGAGGGTGAGGGGAAGCGGAGTTGGCGCATCTTTGCGGATCCGGCAGGTCACCCGTTCTGTCTCGTCCGGGACTGACGGGGACGCCGAAGGGGTGCGGCCACCGTTGATCATCGTGAGTTGTGTGGACTAACGACGAGACGGTGGCCGCAGGTCACAGCATAGATCCCGCGCGTTGGCGGGAGGCGTTCGAGGCGGCCATGGGGCGGATCGCGGGCCGGTTCAGCCGCTACGAACCCCGCCTGCGGGCCGGGCGGTTGGTGCTCGGCCTGCTGTCGGACCTGCCGCGCAAGAACTGCTGGACGATCGCGGAGTGGGCCGGGGAGGCCGGCCCGTACGGCATGCAGCATCTGCTGTGCCGGGCCTCCTGGGATGCCGACGCCGTCCGCGACGACGTGCGCGAATACGTCGTCGAGCACCTCCACGACGATGCCGCGGTGCTGGTCGTCGACGAGACCGGCGATGTGAAGAAGGGCACCCACACGGTCGGGGTCCAGCGCCAGTACACCGGCACGGCCGGGCGGATCGAGAACTCCCAGGTCGCCGTCTACCTCGTCTACGCCGGTGCCCGGGGACACGCGGCGGTGGACCGGGAGCTGTACATTCCGCGCTCCTGGACATGCGACCCGGGCCGCTGCCGGGCAGCGGGGCTCGGTGAGGACACCGTTTTTGCGACCAAGCCGGAACTGGCCCGCACGATGATCGAACGCTTCCTGGAGGCCGGACACCACGTGGGCTGGGTCACCGGGGACGAGACATCCGATGCGGAAGATCTGTCAAGCGGCCTCGGTGAGTTGAACGTCTGACGGGACGGGGAAGGCGACGGTTTCGCTGTAGCAGACGCGGTGGGTCAGGCAGTGGTGGAGGCAGCCGATCATGCGGTTGAACAGGTTGCGCTGGGCGGAGGTATGGCGGTCTCCGGCCTCGCGGCGGCGGTCGTAGTGGGCTCGGGCGCCATCGGAGTGGGACATGGCGGCGAAGGCCCACATGTAGCCGGCAGCCGCCAGCCGCTGGTTCTTGACCCGGCGGGCCAGGACAGCAACGCTCTTGCCCGAGGCCCTGGTGATCGGGGCTGATCCGGCGTAGGCCTTCAGGCCGCGTGCGTCGGTGAACCGGGATCGGTCGTCGCCGATCTCGGCGAACACCCGGGCGCCGCTGAGAGCGCCGAGCCCTGGGAAGCTGGTGATGATCTCGGCGTCCGGGTGCTTCTCAAAAGACTCCACCGCGGCCTGTGCGAGGTCGTCGGCGCTGGCGCAGGCGGCCTCCAACTGCCGCAATAGCGCGAGTGTCTGGTGTCCCATCGCCTGCTCGACCAGGGGAAGTTGTCGCATCTGGGACAGGCGAAGCGCGGTGTGGAGACGGTCGGCCTCGGCGTCGAGGGTGTTCTTTCGGCCAGCCTTCTTCAGCAGGGACCGTAGCTGGGCGCGGGTGAGATGGGCGGCCCGTTCAGGGGTGGGGGCGGCAGCCAGCAGGGTGCGAGCGATGGGGTGGCACACGCCCTCGCGGCGGATGCCCACCGCGGCGAGGAAGCCGGGGAAGTACTCGTGCAGGTGCGAGGTGAGCTTGTTGGCGGCCTGGGTGCGGTCCCACACCGCGTCCTGCTGGGCGCGGGCGAGGACCGCGATGGCCTGGGCGAGTTCGGTGTCGGCGGGCAGTCGGCGGTGGGCGGCGGCGTCCGTGCGCAGGATGTTGGCCAGCACCATCGCGTCGAGGTGGTCGGACTTCTTGCGGGAGACCGCGTGACGGTCGCGGTAGCGGGCGGCGGCCATCGGGTTGATTGCGTAGACGGGGCGGCCGGTCGCGCGCAGGCAGGCGACCAGCAGGCCCCGGGAGGTCTCGATGGCCACCGGGATCGGGTCCTCGGCGGTGTCGCCGTGCTCGGTAAGGAGCTGCAACAGCTCGGCGAGCCCTTCGGCGGTGTCGTCGATCCGGGTTTTGGCCCGTAACGTTCCGGTGTCGTCGACAACGGTCACGTCGTGGTGGTCGCTGGCCCAGTCGATGCCGCAGAACACCTTCACAGTGCTTCACGTCCTCTCGATCGAGTCGCATATCGTGGCTGGTCACAGCCGTGTGGGGCACGCGTCTCCCTAATGGAAGGGCTCGATGGCCCGTCATCCGATTAGCCGTTCGTGACCCCAGCGACCCGCACGGTCCTCGGTCTTGGGAGGAACTCGGCGGCTCCCGAATACGGAAGAGGTGCTCCCTGCGGGTGGCTCGGACCACAAGCGTCAACGGTCTGATCATGTGCTCGGTCACGGTGCCGGTGCCGGTGCTCGCCGCTCTTTTTCGAGGGTTCACATCCGGGTAACGGGAAGGCGTCGCACCAACATCGGCCTCCAGCCCTACGGCCGGGAGGCTGGGGGGAAGACGGCGACGGACGACCGAATCTCATCACAGGGGTCGGGGCCCCTGGTCTACGGTGCGGTTCCCGATATCGCCGTCTGCTCCCCTTCCTCCACCGCCCATTAGGTTTACGGCGGCAATCCGAAACTGCGTACGGCGCTGGAGGAACGCGGCATCGGCTATGTCCTCGCGGTGGCCTGTTCGGCCGAAGTGGCCACCGGAGCGGGCACGTTCCGCGCCGATGCCCTGGCGCGGAAGGTGCCCAAGCGGGCCTGGCAGAGGCTCTCGGCCGGACGCGGTGTGAAGGGGCAGCGGTTCTACGACTGGGCCGTCATCGATCTCACCGAGGCGGCGCCGGGCAGCCGTCAGCTTTTGATCCGCCGCAACCGCGCCACCGGCGAACTCGCCTACTACCGCTGCTTTTCACCCCAGTCGGTGCCGCTGACCGAGCTGGTGCGGGTCGCTGGATCCAGATGGCGGGTGGAAGAGACCTTCCAGAGTGAGAAAGGGCTGGCCGGGCTCGATGAGCACCAGGTCCGCCGCTACCCCTCCTGGGCCCGCTGGGTCACCCTCGCGATGCTCGCCCACGCCTTCCTGGCCGTCGTCCGCGCCGACGAACACGCCCGCAACCCCGCCCCGGACGGACTGGTCCCGCTGTCCTGCAACGAGATCCAGCGCCTGTTCATCACGCTCGTCGTCCAGCCCCTCCACGACATCGCCCACCGACTCGGCTGGTCCGCCTGGCGCCGCCGCCATCAGGCGCGATCACGAGCCAGTCATTACCGGCGACAAGCCGCATCCCAGACATGAAGATCACGATCTACAGCTGGAGTACTAAAAGATCACCCCGACTTTGAAATCGCCCTGGTGGCCCAACAGACCTCTGGGTCGGACCGTGCACTGAAATTCTAATGAATTCCGACTCCCGGAGAATGAAGTCAGAATTCCTGTGCGGCCGTTCCGTATTGACGCCCCTTGACAGCGGGCGCGGTCCCACTGTTCGCTGGCTTCGGAACCAAAAGTTCGCCAATATGCGGCAGTCTGAAATCGAGTCATCCGCAGGGAGAGAAATGCAGGCATCGACGGCCGCGTCCACGGCGAGGTATCCGCTGACATCCGGGCAGTCCTCGTACTACGCCCGCACGCGGGAGCGGCCGGAGATGTCCAGCTCGCTCTCGGCCGCCTACCGGATCGAGGGCGAGCTCGACGTCGCACGGTTCGCCAAGGCCATCGCGCGCACGGTCGCCCAGCACGACGCCCTGCGCATCGGTCTGTGCGACGAGCAGGCCGACGTCCCGAGCCAGTTGGTGCGCCCGCAGCCGGACAACGCCTCGCTGCTCTCCCTCCAGCAGGTCCGTAGCAGCTCGGAGGAACAGTTCGGCCGGTACGTGCAGCTCGTCCACAGCAAGGACCTCGCGGAGCCGTGGGACCTCACCACCGAGTACCCGTTCAGGTTCCGCCTGCTGCGCCACTCCCCCACGGTCCACGCTTTCCTCGCCTCGTTCTCCCATGTCGCTGTCGACGGCAGGGGGATGGCCCTGGTCCTGCGGGACCTCTGGCAGAACTTCGAGCAGGACACCGCGCAGCCGGACGGACCGTGCGTGCCGCACCGGGAGAGCTTCGTCCTGGCGGCCGAGCGGCACGCGGCCGACGCCTCGCCGAAGGCGGCTGGCTTCTGGCGACAGCGCATCGCCGAGAACTGCCTGTCCGACGAGCCGGCACCCGTGCGGCCGGACACGACCGACCAGCAGGGCGTGACCGTCCGGGCCACACTGAGCGGAGTGGAGCGCAAGCTGCTGCGCGAACGGGCACGGGCCTTCGGCTGCACCGAGTTCCAGCTGGCCGTGGCCGCACTCGCGCACGCGGTGCTGACCGAGGCGGCCGCGGGTGACCGGCTGCACGTCTGGTTGCCCATCGACGCCCGCTCACCGGCGGATTTCGACACTTCGGGCATGTTCACCATCTCCCTGCCCGTCGCGCTGCCCCGCACCGCGAGCCTCACCGAGATGACCCGGCAGGTACGGGAGGAGGTCATGGCCGTGGCAGCGTACCGGCAGATCGATCCCGTCCCCCTGGCCGAACTTCAGTCGTCGTTCCGGGAGAGTGACGCGCGCCGCGGCTGGAGCGTCTTGGCCACCTATTTCAACCGGGACCAGAATCCGGGAGAAAGGGCCGCGCGGGGCATCGTGGCACGCCCGGGAAGTTATCCGGCGGATTTCCATTACATATCGCGGGGAGTGGAGCTGAATGTGGTCGGCGGAGCCGCGTCGCTCAGGATCGGCCTCGCCCTCGGCCCGGTGTTCTCCGCGGACGGCACAGCCGACCGCCTGGTGAACGCCTTCAGTGCAGGGCTGGGCGACGTCCGCCTCGCACCCTGATCGGTGAGCGGGACGGAATCGTCGCTACTTCGATTCGGCGTGACGCATGGCACCGGCGTGGCGGCCGAGATTGACCATCTCAAGGGTCCTGTGCTGCGGCAGGCGGGTGGCCGGCGCCGCGTCCGCTCCCTCGGCCTGGGAGCGGGCGAAGCAGCGGATGAGGTCACGCAGGCGGTAGCGGATCTCGCCGGTCGCGTCGGTCCGGCAGGCATCGACCAGCCGCAGGTCCACGAGTTCCTCGATCACGTCGGCCGCGTCGATCTCGGAAAGGCCGAGGGGGCCCGTCGCGTCGGCGATGGTGAAGCTGCATTCGGCCCAGGAACCCAGCACCAGGAACGCCTCGACGCTCTGCGGGCTCAACCGGTGGAAGGCCGTGGCCAGGCTCGCCCGTATGTCGAGGTCGTTGTGGGCGAGTTCCACCAGGCGGCGGTCCTCGTCGGTGAGCCGGTCGGCGAACTGGCGCAGTGACCAGTGAGGGCGCGCCAGCAGGCGTGCACCGGCTATGCGCAGGGCCAGCGGCGAGCCGTCGGTGAACCCCCCGATCCGCGCCGCCTGGGCTGGGTCTGTCGACAGCCGCTCGGGACCGATGATCTGTCCGAGCATCCGCATCGCGTCGTCCGCACTCATCGCGTCCAACTCGACGATGTACGCGCCCTCCAGGCCGGTGAGCCGGCGGCGGCTGGTGATGATGGTGGCGCTCGCGCCGAGCAGCGGCCGGACCTGACGTTCGTCGGCGACGTCCTCGAAGACGGTGAGCACGTCGTCCCCCAGCACCGACCGGTACAGCTCAGCGAGCTCGTCGGGGTTCAGCGTCTCGTCAGGTTCCTCGACGCCCAGCATGCGCAGCAGTCGCAGCAGGGCCTGTTGCGACGTCACCGGGTCGGCGGACATGCCGCGGAGGTCGATCTGGAGCTGGCCGCCCCGGAAGCGGCTCTTCACGAGGTTCGCCACCCGCACCGCGAGAGCGCTCTTGCCTATGCCCGCGTTGCCGGTGATCACGACGGTGGGCGGGACCTGGGTCTGCTTGACCAGGATCGTGCAGGCCTGCGTGAGCTCCCGCTCCCGGGCGACGAAGTCGCCGAGGTCCGGTTTGAGGTAGCACCGCTCGGCCCCGGCCGGTCTCGGGCGGCCGTTCGGCTTGCCGGCGCTTGGAGCCGCGGGCCGCTCACTCCAGGAGTTCGGCACGGCGGCCTTCACGGTTTTCCCGCAGGACAGCGTCATGGTCCGGATCGGTTCGCCGGCCAGGATCTGCAGCTGGATCTCCTGCAGTTCCCTGGCGGGTTCGATCCCGAGCTCGCGGGTCAGTTTCCGGCGGCAGTCATGGAACACCCGGAGCGCGTCGGCCTGGCGACCGGACCGGTAGAACGCAATCATCAGGAGGACCGCCAGGTGCTCGCGCAGCGGGTTCTCCACCAGCAGGCTGACCAGTTCGACCGCTGCCTCGGCGTGCCGTCCGAGGGCGATGTCGATACCGATCCGGTCCTCCAGGGCAGAGAGCCGGCGCTCCACCAGCCGGCTCCGCTCGGCACCGAAGAACTCGGTGGCGAGCGGACCGAACGCGTCGCCGCGCCATAGCCCCAGTGCTGTGTCCATCCGCTCGCGCGCCGTCTCCAGGTCGATGTCGACCAGCGACACGCCCTCGGCCAGCATCTGTGTGAAGACGTTGAGGTCGACCTGGTCCCGGTCGACCAGCAGCGAGTAGCCGTTGTCGATGAGCGGGAGCAGTTCGCTGGTGCGGGCGTCCCCGACGTCGGGGTCCAGGGCCCGGCGCAGACCGCCCACGTACTTGTGTACCAGGTTGCGCGGGTTGCCGGGCAGATCCTCGCCCCAGACAGCCTCGATGATCTCGGAGATGGCGTGCGGCTGTCCGGTGGCCAGCAGCAGCCTGGCCAGCACCGCCCGCTGCCGGGCTGAGCCCAGGTCGAGTTCGCAGTTGCCCCGCCAGGCGCGGATCGGGCCGAGCAACGCGAATCGGAACGACTTGGCGGTGTCAAGCGGGTAGGGAAACACGGGTATCACTTCCACGGTCGAGTCGTCTGCCACATGACCAGCAGAACAAGCGGCTGACCGGCAGACGGGCCGCGGGGACAGACGGGTGTCTCGCTCGTCACGTCGTCGGTGCTCGGGTCCGGCGGTATACGGTCGGCAGTCCATCGGGGCGTCAGCTCGTCAGGGTCCGGTAGGGGCCGTCCTGGAGGGACAGCTCGTCCGGCTGCCCGAGCTGCACGATCCGGCCTGCTTCGAGCACCACGACCTGGTCGGCGCAGTCGATGGCGGTCAGCCGGTGCGCCACCACGACCATCGTCATGGGCAGGCTGCGCAGCCGGTTGAAGATCTGCAGCTCCAGGACCGGGTCGAGCGCGCTGGTGGCCTCGTCCAGGATCAGCAGGCGCGGCTTGCGCACCAACGCCCGTGCCAGGATGATCCGCTGGCGTTGACCACCGGAGACACCTATGCCGCCGGGGCCGAGCAGGGTGTCGTACCCCATCGGCATCCGGGCGATGTCTTCGTGGATGCCGGCCAGCCGGGCGGCCTCGACGATCTCCGCCTCGGTCACCTCCGAGCCGCCCCAGGCGATGTTCTCCCGGATCGCCCCGGAGAAGAGCTTGGAGTCCTGGTTCACGAAGGAGATGGACCGGCGGTAGTCTCCGGTGTCCACGGAGGCGAGGTCGCGTCCGTCCACCAGCACCGCCCCGCTGCTGGGCTGGTGCAGTCCCGCGAGCAGGAGCGCGCAGGAGGACTTGCCCGATCCGGAGGCCCCCAGGATCGTGGTGAAGCTGCCGTCCGGAACCGTGAACGAGACGTCGCGGACCACCGGGGTCTGCTCTGCCTGGTAGGTGAAGGAGGCCTTACGGATCTCGAGTGTCCCGCTGACGGCGCCGACCTCGACGTCGCCGGTGCGGCGTTCGGGGGCCGTCTCCATGATGTCGCCCAGCTTGGTGAGTTCGGCACCGATCCCGGCCACCTGGAAGCCGACCTGGACGCAGTTGACCAGAGGGACCAGCAGTCCCATGGCGAGCACGCTGAAGCCGAGCACGTCGCCCAGACTCAGCGCACCCGAGGAGAGCCGCTGCGTGCCCACGACCAGGATGATCAGCGGTGCGACCAGCTGCAGGGCGGAGCTGAGCGTCGAGGAGAGCGCGAGCAGCCGCCGACTGCGCAGTCGGGTGTTCAGTTCCTCGGCCAGGGTGTGGCTCCAGCGGTGACCGGCTGCGCCCTCGACACCGGCCGCCTTGATCGTGGCCATGCCGTCCAGGATCTCGACCAGCTCCGACTCGGCCCGTGAGCGGGCCTCCAACGCATCGGCGCTCGCGTATTCCTGGCGGCGCCAGGTGACCACGAGGAGCAGCACCTGCAGCAGGGCCACGCCGATGACCACGAGCGCCAGTGTGCTGTCGGCCAGCAGCAGCAGGGTCATGTAGACCAGGATCAGGAGGCCGTCGAAGACGCTGGCGAACGACGTGGCCGAGAAGACCTGACGGATCGTCGAACTGGTTCGTACGCGTTGCAGCAGGTCTCCCGGAGTCCTGCTGGTGAAGAAGTCGTAGGGCAGCGCGAAGAGCCGGTTGAGGATGCCGAGGGTGACGCTTTCGTCCATGGCCGCCTGGACGGCCAGGAAGGTCAGTGAACGGAGGAACTGCAGAGCGAAGTAGGCTCCGGCGAGAACGGGTATCGCCACCCACAGGTAGCCGACGCCGGCGGCGTGACCAGGTACCACCTGGTCGACCACGTACCGGGTGGCCAGCGGCATGCCCAGGTTGAAGAGCACGAGGACCAGCGAGCAGACCGCGAACGGGACCCAGCGGTAGCCGGTGGGGACGAAGTGCCAGAGGTAGCGCCAGGAGCCCGCGCTCCGGCGCGCCGCGCGGCGGGCGCTCCAGCTGCGCACCGTCTCCAGGGCCGGGGTGATCTGCAGGGCCACACCGGTGAAGGAGGTCCCGGCCGCCTCCAGGGTCAGCCGTCGCCGCCCCAGCGCGGGATCCACGATGTGGACGGTGTCGCCGCGCACCCCTTCGAGTACGACGAAGTGCGCGAAGTCCCAGAACAGGATCGTGCCCGCCGGGAGGTGTCGCAGCGCGTCGAGTTCGACGCGGACGCCGCGCGCGTTGAAGCCGTATGTGCGTGCCGCTTCCAGGATCTGACGTGCCGACACCCCGTCCCGACCGGTGGTGGTCGCCTGACGGAGCTCCTGGATGGAAATGTCGACCCCGTGCAAGGCGAGGACCATGGAGAGCGACGCGGCTCCGCAGTCGCTGATCTGGGACTGCAGCCGTACCGGGACGCGGGGCTGGGGCCGGGGCAGCCAGCGTTTCTTGCGGCCGGACGAATCCTGGCCTTCGGCGGACGGCCGGAACGGGAGTCGTGCGAGGCGACCGGGGGCTACCTGGGCGCCGTAGTCGCGTACGGCACCGCGCGCGGCGAGAGCCTGCTGCCGGAACCTGCCCGACGGAGTCGGTCGCGGGGTCGGGGCGCCGCCTTCTTCCGCAGTGTCCACTGTGCTCACCTGAGAGTTTCCATCCATGCGGTCCGGGCTGCGGAACCGACGTTGATGTTGGTGTCGTCGGCCGTAGCCTGTGCCGCTGCGCAGCAGGGGTGTTCCCCGCCGTCTGCCGGTCCCTGGGATGGCGGCGGGTCAACCGTCGCCGGGGCTTACCATGAACCGGGCCTCCTGACATCTCTTTCATGTCAGGAGGCCCGGCCGCATCGCCTTACAAGGTCCTCACCCCATGGGCTTCACAGGCAGTGGACGGGGCCGGCAAGCAGGGCCTGGCCACCAACGACATCGGCGAGCTCGTCGTCCGCCAGGTCGGCGATCTCGACGTTCTCGAACTCGATCTCCTCCATGCTGTTCACCCTCCTACAGAGCTCGGAACCTCAGTGCGTCCTCAGGCCATGCACTTGACGAGGCCGGCAAGCAGGGCCTGGCCACCAACGACATCGGCGAGCTCGTCGTCCGCCAGGTCGGCGATCTCGACGTTCTCGAACTCGATCTTCTCCATGCTGTTCACCTCCCTACAGGGCTCGGAACCTCAGTGCGTCCTCAGGCCATGCACTTGACGAGGCCGGCAAGCAGGGCCTGGCCACCAACGACATCGGCGAGCTCGTCGTCCGCCAGGTCGGCGATCTCGACGTTCTCGAACTCGATCTTCTCCATGCTGTTCACCTCCTCTCGTTCGGCGAGACTGTGTGACAACCCGCGACCCTTCCCCGAGCACAGCGCCTCGAGGGCACGGCGCTCAGGGGGAGGGCAGCGGAGCCTGCGGGGAGCCCACGGCTCCTCCCGGTTTTTGGGAGGGCGGACTCGAAGCGGCGGATCCGGATACGCACCCTGCGGCACTTGGCGATGCGTGGCGGCAGGGGTCTCGCGGGCCGGGTTCCGCACAAGCGGAACATCGGCGGATTGGTTTCACGAATTGGAGTTCACGGACCGGCTTTCGATGGCCGGGACCGGTATCGTGGTCGATGGGCGCCACACCGGTTGGCTGCCTTCGACCGATCTCCTGGAGCGAAGGTAATTCGGTCAGTGAATGTGTGTCAACGGATGTTGCATCAACTCATGGCCAGATTCACCCTCCCCAAGTGTTTGGCCAACCCGTCCCTTCATGATCAGACACTTCGACTCGGCATTGTGTCAACCCTAGCCTCAGGCTCTTAGGGGTCCTTTCAGAATGCTGGATTCTTCCGGTACTCCAGTCGCACTTCGTGATCTGACGGGGCGACGGGTGGTGCGGGGTTCAGTCGAGGTCGGTGAGGCGCCGCTTGTAGTGGTGCCAGCGAGCGCGGGCTTGGTGGCGTCGCCGCCAGGTGGACCACTGCAGGTGGAAGGCCATGCGGCGGGCGGCGAGGGCGGTGGGCAGGTTCCGCAGCAGGCTGGTGAACAGCTGGAACAGGCGGCGGGCCTCGGTGACGGTCAGGGCGATCCGCTCGAAGTCCGCGGGTGCTTTGTCGGTGGGGCTGGCGGGCAGGACCGGGGCGGGATGTTCTCGCCGGTCCAGGCTGGTGATCACGGAGAGCAGGGCGAGGGCGGCCATCGCAAGGACGACATGGCGTCGCCAGGAGCGGTAGCGGCGGGCCTGGGTGTGATCCAGTCCGACGGCGTCCTTTCCGTTGGCGAAGTCCTCCTCAACTGTCCGTCTGATCCCCGCGATCGCCACGAGGTCGGCCAGCGCCATCGACCGGCCCGGGGGTGCGTAGGCGTAGAAGTAGGACAGGTAGGTGGGGTCGGCGATGCTGCGGCGGACCAGCAGGTGGTGGTGCGGGTCGGCGGTGGCGATAAGGGCCCAGTCGTAGACGCGCGGTCCCTTGGCGCCCTGTCCGCACGAGAGCCGGTTCCAGGCCCGCTTGGGGACCTTCCTCGCCGCCAGGACATCGGCGCGGATCGGCCCGACGCTCGTGGGCACGGCGAAGTTGACGCCGACGGCGAAGACGTAGCCGATACCGTTCTCCTCGAAGAAGCCGCGCAGTTTCGCGCTGCGGCCATAGACCTACCGGTGGTTTGTTAAATCAGGGAGTAGAGGTTGAGGGCCTGTCCGGTGGTGGCCGCGTCGATCAGGGCCTGGAGCCCGGACGGCGGGGGCGCGTTGGACCAGGCCCGCCACCAGCGTTGCAGCGCGACCGCGGGGGTCAGCCAGCTGCGGACGGCGCGAATCGCCTTGGGCCAGCACGGTGGTGGGGGTGGAGCTGCCCGTGCGGGCCCCCCTCTCTCCGGCAGTGGTGCCCTCCGCCGACGTGTTCTCAGGTTCCCGGTCGGGGGACCACGCCTCCCAGCAGAAGGTGAACGCGCAGGTGACCAGGGTCTGGTGACGGTGGATCGCGGTGTCGGAGCGGACCTGGAAGTCGGCCCACCCCAGTTCGTCCTTGACCTGCTTGTAGCCCTGCTCGATCCAGTTCCGGATGCCGTAGATCCGCACGACCTCGGCCAGGCCGGCGGGCGGATAGGGGGACTCGACGGCGCGCGGGCCGCCGGGCCGGGGCAGGTCGGTGGCCAGATACCAGGTGGCCTTCTCCGGCAGGGTGGCCGGATCGGTGGTGGCCACCACCAGCCGCGTCAGGCCGTCCGGCCCCCAAAACCCCAGCGTGGCGTCGGTGGCCCACCAGGTGGCGCTGTGCCCGTCGCGGAAGGTCCGCACGACCGGCGTCCACGCGCCGGGCTCCTCGGGGCCGCCCCAGGCCGGCTCGCGGGCGGCGTCCACCGGAGTGCGGGCCTGGTCGCCGTAGGCCCACACGCCGCGGCGGCGTTTGATGGCCATCACGAACGGCACCTTGGCGGCGTGCAGTTCGCACCGGAAGTCGTCCAGATCTCCGTAGGCGCCGTCGGCCACCGCGGCGCGGAAGGGGAATCCGGCAGCCCGGGCCCGGCCGGCCAGCTCCGCGGCGATCCGCCACTTGGTACGGAAGGCCGGGTCGCTTCGGCCACCGGCGAAGTGGTGGGCCGGGGTATAGGGCACGGCGTGCAGCGGGTAGTAGAGGCGTTCGTCGGCCCACAGCGTGGTCACGGTGACCACGGCGTTGTCGGTCTTGCCGTACCGGCCCAGCCACTGCCGCCCGACGTGCGCGGTCGTGGTGCCGTCCTTGCGGTCCCCGGAGTCGTCGATCACCAACACCCCGCCCGCGTGCGGGGCGGTCGCCGCATCGGCCCGCAGCAGCTCCAGGCGCCGGGCGTCGACCCGCTCGGGGTCCCACGTGGATTCGGACAGGAAGAACTGCAGCCGCTGCACCGCCGGATGCTGAGCCCCGGCCACCGGCTCGGCCCCGGCCAGGGCCGTGAGCGTCTTGTTCCGGTCCCGCGGCAGCAGCAGCCCGGTCAGGTACTCCCGGAAACCCCGCCGCTGGGCGAGCGACGAGAAGAGATCATCGAATTGGGCCGCATAGTCCTCCAGCGGGCCCGGGGCCGGCGGACACGGACGCCTCGCGGTCGCCATCAGGACCACCTCCGAGCAGGGAAAACCCCTCCCCACCGGCCTACTGCACCCTCCGCCCAGAGTCAACAAATCACCGGTAATGGGCAGTGGAGGAAGGGGAGCAGACGGCGATATCGGGAACCGCACCGTAGACCAGGGGCCCCGACCCCTGTGATGAGATTCGGTCGTCCGTCGCCGTCTTCCCCCCAGCCTCCCGGCCGTAGGGCTGGAAGCCGATGTTGGTGCGACGCCTTCCCGTTACCCGGATGTGAACCCTCGAAAAAGAGCGGCGAGCACCGGCACCGGCACCGTGACCGAGCACATGATCAGACCGTTGACGCTTGTGGTCCGAGCCACCCGCAGGGAGCACCTCTTCCGTATTCGGGAGCCGCCGAGTTCCTCCCAAGACCGAGGACCGTGCGGGTCGCTGGGGTCACGAACGGCTAATCGGATGACGGGCCATCGAGCCCTTCCATTAGGGAGACGCGTGCCCCACACGGCTGTGACCAGCCACGATATGCGACTCGATCGAGAGGACGTGAAGCACTGTGAAGGTGTTCTGCGGCATCGACTGGGCCAGCGACCACCACGACGTGACCGTTGTCGACGACACCGGAACGTTACGGGCCAAAACCCGGATCGACGACACCGCCGAAGGGCTCGCCGAGCTGTTGCAGCTCCTTACCGAGCACGGCGACACCGCCGAGGACCCGATCCCGGTGGCCATCGAGACCTCCCGGGGCCTGCTGGTCGCCTGCCTGCGCGCGACCGGCCGCCCCGTCTACGCAATCAACCCGATGGCCGCCGCCCGCTACCGCGACCGTCACGCGGTCTCCCGCAAGAAGTCCGACCACCTCGACGCGATGGTGCTGGCCAACATCCTGCGCACGGACGCCGCCGCCCACCGCCGACTGCCCGCCGACACCGAACTCGCCCAGGCCATCGCGGTCCTCGCCCGCGCCCAGCAGGACGCGGTGTGGGACCGCACCCAGGCCGCCAACAAGCTCACCTCGCACCTGCACGAGTACTTCCCCGGCTTCCTCGCCGCGGTGGGCATCCGCCGCGAGGGCGTGTGCCACCCCATCGCTCGCACCCTGCTGGCTGCCGCCCCCACCCCTGAACGGGCCGCCCATCTCACCCGCGCCCAGCTACGGTCCCTGCTGAAGAAGGCTGGCCGAAAGAACACCCTCGACGCCGAGGCCGACCGTCTCCACACCGCGCTTCGCCTGTCCCAGATGCGACAACTTCCCCTGGTCGAGCAGGCGATGGGACACCAGACACTCGCGCTATTGCGGCAGTTGGAGGCCGCCTGCGCCAGCGCCGACGACCTCGCACAGGCCGCGGTGGAGTCTTTTGAGAAGCACCCGGACGCCGAGATCATCACCAGCTTCCCAGGGCTCGGCGCTCTCAGCGGCGCCCGGGTGTTCGCCGAGATCGGCGACGACCGATCCCGGTTCACCGACGCACGCGGCCTGAAGGCCTACGCCGGATCAGCCCCGATCACCAGGGCCTCGGGCAAGAGCGTTGCTGTCCTGGCCCGCCGGGTCAAGAACCAGCGGCTGGCGGCTGCCGGCTACATGTGGGCCTTCGCCGCCATGTCCCACTCCGATGGCGCCCGAGCCCACTACGACCGCCGCCGCGAGGCCGGAGACCGCCATACCTCCGCCCAGCGCAACCTGTTCAACCGCATGATCGGCTGCCTCCACCACTGCCTGACCCACCGCGTCTGCTACAGCGAAACCGTCGCCTTCCCCGTCCCGTCAGACGTTCAACTCACCGAGGCCGCTTGACGGCCCTTGCCGGTGGGCAGGCCCTCCCAGTGCGTCTCCTCGACGACCCGGACCCCGCGGCCGACCGCCCGTTCATGAACGGCCAGCAGCGTCTCGCCGCTGGCGTCTGTGACGGCCGAGTGCAGCATGACCTGCGACTTCGTGGCCCGGATCTCCACGAGCTGGCGGGGGCGGACCCTGCGGGCGGGCACCGAGTAGAGGTTGCCGCCGAAGGCGACCAGGCAGTCCTTGCCGACCGGCCGCAGATGCCGCTCGGCCACCAGATACGGAGTCGGCGGCAGCGGCCTGAGGGCCGCATGGTCACGGGCCGCCCGCTCGCCGATGACCTCCCGGTGCGTCTTGTGGATCTGGGACCTGCGCTGCGGCACCCAGGCGGTGAAGGCGGCGTCCATCTCCTCGGTGGAGGAGAAGGCCCGACCGGACAGGACGTGGTCGCGGACGATCAGCACCTGTCGCTCGACGCGGCCCTTTCCGGTGGGCCGGTAGGCGGCCAGGACGTCGATGTCGAAGTCATAGTGGCCGGCGAAGCCGACCGCCTCCGGGTGCAGCGGAACCGCCTCGCCCGGGGCGACGTGCTGGCGCACGACGGTCTTCGTGCGGTCGTAGACGATCGTCATCGGCACCCCGCCGAAGTGGGCGAACGCCCGCCGGTGGCAGTCGAAGAACGTCTGCAGGTCCTGGCTGGTGGTGAAACAGCAGAACGGGTCGCGGGAGTACGACAGCGTCATGTGGAAGGAGTAGACCTTCCCGATGCCCATGTGGGCGAGGATCTTGCCCTCGTCGCCCCAGTCCACCTGGGCCTGGGCGCCGGGGATGACCTCGAAGCGGCGGTGCATGCCCGCCAGCTCCTTCGGCGTGATGCCGAGTTCCTCGGCGATCCTGGGGCGGGCTTCCTGAACGTAGAGCTTGACGCGCTGGTAGTTGCCGGTGAACCCGTACTCCGCGGTCAGCCGCTCGTGGATCACCGATGCCTTCATCAGGACCTCGGCCCGCAGCATCGAGTCGATCAGCGGCGCGAACTCGTCGATCTTTCTTGCCAGGGACCGTCCGTTCGCCGACCGGCGCGGCGGGGTCGCCGGGCCCGGTGCCGACAGATACTTGCGGACCGTCTTGCGGTCCAGTCCCGTCTCCCTGGCGATCTCCGACAGGCTCATCGCCCCGGACTCCAACAGGCCACGGAAACGCCGCAGTTCCAACCAGCGATGCGGATCCAAAACCACCGTCGACCGCCCCTCCGCCGCCTACACCGACCAAGCAGCAGAGTGCCGAGCAGCACCCCTCAGCGCATCAGGAACTGGCCGCGTTCATCCGTACGCGGGTGGGGACGTTCACGTGTACGCCGACAGTTGGCCGCCCGTCGATCACGGCCGCGGCGGATCCGGCGACGGTGGCGGGCCTGCTGCGGCCGGGCAACGCGGGCGACAACACCGCCGCCGGCCACATCGATGCCGCGAGGTCAGCCCTGGCCCACTGCCCAAGAAGTACCGGCGCGGGCGGCAGACACTGATCCGCACAAACGCCCGCACCCCGGCCCCCCCTCGCGCTTCACCGACCGACGGGAGTGTCTAATCAACGGGTCTGGCCCGTAGTCGGTGGTGACGGCGGGTAGCCATCAACGCAGGAGGATACGGTGGCGGAGGAGGTCGAATCCGGCGCGGCCGTGCATCTGTCTCATGATCCGTTTCGTTCTGGTGTTGACGCCTTCGGTGCGGCCGTTGTGGTGAGGCCGGCGTCGACGGCTGAGCGGTCGAGTTCGAGGCTGTTGGCGAAACTGTGCAGGTGAGGCAGGGCCGCGGCGCGGGTGGCGGTGATCCACTCGGTGAGCTTCAGATCGTTGCCCTGGGCCGGGGCCAGCAGGGCGGCGAAGTCGCTCACGAGATCGGCGAGTTCGGTCATCTCCGGGCAGGCCGCAGTGAGCTTCTCCAGCAGGGTGGCCTCTTTCGGCCGCAGGTTCTTCGGATCGGTGAGGAGGAGCCGCGCGGCGCGGCGTGGGGTGGTGACGGGCCGGTCGCCGTCGGCGCGGCCCTGGTTGAGGTATTTGTGCAGGCCGTTGAGGCTGCCGGTGTAGCCGAGTTCCTTGATCTCGTGGAAGAGGTGGAGGACGGGGACGCCCGGCTCCTCGGTCCGGCGCCGGCGCAGGTGTTCGCGGTAGGGGTCGACGAGGGTGGGCCGGTAGGCCGGCGCGATGCGCAGACCGGTGGGCTCGGGCATGCGGGCGTAGCGTTTGACAGTGTTCAACGCGAGGCCGAGGCGGCGGGAGCAGTCCAGCAGGCCGACGCCCTGGCCGAGCAGGGTGTGGGCCTTGTTCCAGCGGTCACGGGTTGTCTGTTCGCAGATGCCGCCGGGCAGCGGCGGGTTGAGGACGGCGGCCCAGCAGCCGGCGTGGGCGCGGACCTCGAGCTGGACCTTGTCGCACAGGTTGCGCCACAGGTGCCAGCGGTCGATGACCTGCACCGCGTCGGGCAGGGCGCGGCAGATGGCCTCGGCATAGGTGGCCGAGCCGTCCCGGCATACGACCTCGATGCCGGGATGCTCGCGCAGCCAGACTTCCAGGGGATCGGCGTCCCGGCCGGGCAGGACCTCGATGCGCCGGCCGGTGACGGCATCGGTAATGATCGTGGCGTAGCGGCGACGGCGCCGCAGCGCGAAATCGTCCACCCCGATCACCCGTGGGACCGGCGCCTCGGGCACCGGCAGACGCCACAGCCACCTCAGCGCGGTGCTGCGGGAGGCCGGCACGGCCAGCAGGCCGGCCAGACGGGCGGCCGCCCGGCCGCATAACTCCCGTGCCACCTCGGCTATCTGCCCGGCCAGCCGCACCGTCCGGCGCTGATGGCGCTCCAGCAGTCCGGGAACCTGCTCACGGAAGGTCTGCCGCACGCAGCCCAGCACCGGACAGACCAGCCGCCGCACCCGCAGCCGGACGACGACCTGCCGGCCGTCGACCGGCACGTCCGCCACCGTCCGGTGGTGATACCCGTGCACCTTCATCGTCGGCGTCCCGCACACCGGGCACGGCACCGCGGCACCCCGGGTACGGGCCGTGACCACGACCGCGTCCCCGCCGTCCGTAACACCCTCGATCACCACCCCCGACAACCCGGAAAACACCGTGACGACAAGCGAGTTGATATCCATCACAAGATCATGATCGCTGATGGCTACCCGCCGTCACCACCGACTACGGGCCAGACCCGTTAAGTTGACACACCCGGTGGACAGATGAGGTTGTACGCCGACAGCCGGTACGGAACGGGAACTGCGCCACCTTCAACGGGCCCGGGCTGAGCACCGCGTCCGCTCCGCCAGCGCCGCCGGTCCGCGCGACCTGCCCCGCGAGGCAGGTCCGTGGTGAGCGGGGGATCTCCGGGCGGGGACGGCTGTGCAAGCTCGCGGACGGGAAGTTCACCGCCGCATCGTGAACACGGACGGGTGCGACGACCTGCCCTGGCCGTAACATCCGCCTCCCCGGCGGCAGCTGATGTCGTATACGAAACAAGACCGGCTCCCTTTGTGAACTCGACGCTGCCCGTTCGGGCGTCACAGACGCGCCTTCCGCTTCCGGGCACGCCCCTGTCGGGGGCACCACCAGGAATGTTGTGCCTGTGCGACACACCCGCCTCGGGTGGCGGTTCCGAGTCCACCGCCGGGTTCACTCGGCGGTAGCGCAGCTTCAGTGATCCGCAGTTGTGATTCATGGCAGATTCATCGGCGCTGGATACGGTGTCGGGAAAAAAGTACCTTCATGCCCGAAGAGGAGCCGATTTTGAGCGTGGACCCGATTGCGGTCGTCGGATTGGCCCTTCGCGTGCCCGGAGCCGTGAATGCCGATGAATTCTGGCGGAACCTGGTCGAGGAAAAGGAGTCGATAACACGCCTCGGCGACGACGACCTGATGTCCGCGCATGACGACCCGGGCATCCTCGATCGGCCGGACCTCGTGCGCGCGGGTGGGCTTCTCGACGGGATCGAGGAATTCGACGCGGACCACTTCGGCCTCACCGCGCGTGAGGCCGAGCTGATGGACCCGCAACAGCGCTTCCTCCTCGAAGCAGCCGTGGAGGCCCTGAACGACGCGGGCCACGACCCCACCGTGACCGAGGAGACGACCGGCGTCTTCCTGGGCGTGGGCCGCAGCGGCTACTTCCTCCATCATCTGCTGCCGCGGGCCGAGCTGATGGCCTCCTTCGCCCGCCAGATCTCGCTCTTCAACGACAAGGACTACGCGGCCACCCAGGTCTCGCACCGGCTCGACCTCACCGGGCCGAGCATGACGGTCAGCACGGCCTGTTCCAGCTCATTGGTGACAGTCCACCAGGCGTGCAAGAGCCTGGCTGAGTTCGAGTGCGACGCGGCACTCGCGGGCGGCGCCTCGATCAACGTGCTGCAACGCGGTGGCTACCTCTACCAGGAGGGGAACATCTTCTCCCCGGACGGGCACTGCCGTCCGTTCGACGCCGACGCCAACGGCACGGTCTTCGCCAGCGGCGTGGGCATCGTCGTCCTCAAGCGCCTCAGCGACGCCCTGCACGACGGCGACACCATCCGCGCCGTCATCCGCGGCTCGGCCGTCAACAACGACGGCGCCGACAAAGTCGGCTTCACCGCCCCCAGCGTCCGCGGCCAGGCCGACGTCATCTACGAGGCACAACAACTCGCCGGGACCGACGCCCGCACCATCGGCTACGTCGAGGCACACGGCACCGCCACCACGCTCGGCGACCCCATCGAGATCGCCGCCCTCACCGAAGCCTTCCGCACCACCACCCAGGACACCGGCTACTGCACCCTCGGCTCCGTCAAATCCAACATCGGACACCTCGACACCGCCGCGGGCATCGCCGGCTTCATCAAAGCCGTCCTGACCGTCCAGCACGCCACCATCCCCGCCACCCTCCACTACCAGAAACCCAACCCCCGGGCCGACCTCCACAACACCCCCTTCCGGATCAACAGCTACACCCAGCCCTGGACCGGCCCCACCCCCCGACGCGCCGGCATCAGCTCCTTCGGCATGGGCGGCACCAACGCCCACATCATCATCGAACAAGCACCCACACCCGCGGAAACCCCCGAACCCAGCAACACCGAGACCGGCCAACACGACTGGCAGATCCTCACCACCTCCGCCCGCACCCCCGCCTCCCTCACCACCCAACAACACCGCCTCACCACCCACCTCAGCACCACCCATCACCCCCTGCCCGACATCGCCCACACCCTCCAGACCGGCCGCCACCACCACCCCTACCGCGCCGCCGTCCTCGCCCGCACCACCACCGAAGCCACCCGGCCCGCGATCACCGGTCAAGCCCACCCCAACCCCCGGACCGCCTTCCTCTTCACCGGACAGGGCAACCCCTACCCGACCATGGCCCGCGGCCTCTACGACACCCACCCCGTCTTCCGCACCACCCTCGACACCTGCACCCGGACCATCGAACAACACACCGGCCACAACCCCCTCACCGCCCTCTACACGCCCGACGCCACGAACAACCACCTCACCGACACCCGACACCAGCAGCCCATCCTTTTCGCCCTCCAGTACGCCATGGCCCAGCAGTGGCGCGCCTGGGGCATCCAGCCCCACGCCCTCATCGGCCACAGCCTCGGCGAACTCGTCGCGGCCACCCTCGCCGAGGTCTGGACCCTCGAAGACGCCCTCCGCCTCGTGTGTCTGCGAGGCAGGCTGATGCAGCAGCAGGCCCCGGGCGCGATGCTGGCGGTGTCCCTGGGCGAGGCCGAGGTGCTGGCGTTCGTGACCGACGACTGCGTCCTCGCAGCGGTCAACAGCCCACGGCAGACGGTGCTCTCCGGAACCCACGAGGCGATCGCCCGCGCGGCCGCCGCGCTGACCGAGCGCGGCGTGCGGCACCGACGGCTGGCCACCTCCCATGCCTTCCACTCCCCGATGATTGAACCGATGCTTGCGGAGTTCGAGCGGGAGGTCGCCCGGCTTGAACTCAGGGCGCCGCGCACCCGGTTCGTGTCGAACGTGACGGGCGACTGGATCACGCTGGAGCAGGCCACCAGCGCTTCCTACTGGGCCCAGCACATCCGCGCTACCGTGCGGTTCTCCGCCGGCCTGTCCACCCTCCTGCGCGACGAGCCCGACGCCATGCTGCTGGAGGTCGGGCCCGGTGCCGCGGTCCGGATGATGGTGGCGGACCACCCGGAGGGCCGCGAGCGGATCCTGGTTCCCTCGATGCGGCACGCCCGCGAGGACCGCGACGACGTCCAGGTGGCCCGGGAGTCGCTTGCCCGGCTCTGGGTCAACGGCGCACCCGTCCGCTGGTCGGCGCTGCACGAACACCGCAAGCCGCGGAAGGTGCCGCTGCCCGCCTACGCGTTCGACCGCAAGCGCTACTGGATCGAGCGGGCCGCCCAGCGGCCGTCGGTTCAGGACGGGACACGACTGTTCCGGCCGGTCCTCCGGAAGACCGCCGTCCCCGCCGCCACCGAGCCGGGCACGGCGCGCTGGCTGGTCCTCACCGACGCCGCCCCGGGCACTGACCGCTGGACGGCACGGCTGCGCGCGTCGGGCGAGCAGGTGGTCACGGTGACCGCGGGCACCGCCTACGAGCGCACGGCCGAGGACGCCTTCCGCATCCGGCCCGAGGCAGCCGGGGACTACGAGCAGCTGGTGGACACGCTCCAGGAGCAGGGCGGACCCCGCACCTGGAACGTGCTGTACCTGTGGAACGTCGAGGCAGGCGCGAGCCTGGAGCAGGCCCAGGCCCGGTCGCTCGACGGCTTGGTGCTGCTGGCCCGCGCCGTGGGCCCGCGCCGTGGCGGTGACGCCACCCGGCTCGCCGTCGTCACCCGCGGTCTGGCCCCGGTGCCAGGGCAGCAGCCGACGGCTCCCCCGGCGCAGGCGCTGGTCCTCGGTCCGGTGCGGACCTTGCCGCTGGAGTACCCGGCGCTCACCGCGTCCGTGATCGACTTCGAGGCTGCGGAGGACGGCTTCGAGGCGGCCTTCGCGTCGGTCCTCGCCGAGGTGTGCGCCGGGCTGCCGGACAGCCTCGTCGCCTACCGCGGCGCGGTCCGCCACGTCGAGCGCGTCGAGCAGCTGCCGGCCGACTCCGGCTGGGCGCAAAGCCGTTTCCGGCAGGGCGGGGTCTACCTGGTCACCGGAGGCTTCGGCGGCATCGGCACCGAGATCGCCGGCTGGCTGGCCCGCAACTACCAGGCACGTCTGGTGCTCACCGGGCGTACCCCGCTGCCGCCGCGCGAGCAGTGGGCGGAGCTGGAGGGCGACCCGAGCACCGAGGCGGAGATCCGCCGCAGGCTGGCTCTGATCCGCCGGCTGGAGTCTGTCGGCGCCGAGGTGCACGTCGAGTGCTTCGACGTGACGGACCGGGAGGCGCTCGCGCAGGCCCTGGGCCGTGCCGAGGCGCGTTTCGGGCCGGTCGAGGGCGTGGTCCACGCCGCAGGCCTGGCCGGGGGCGCGCTGGCGCAGTTCCAGCGGTCCGAAGCCATGCGGCAGGTGCTGGCGCCCAAGCTGGACGGCACGCTCGCCCTCGCCTCCGCGCTGCGGGAGCACCGGCTCTCGTTCTTCGCCGTCTTCTCCTCAGTCAGTGCGCTGCTGGGCAACGTCGGCCAGGTCGACTACTGCGCCGCGAACGCCTTCTTGGACAGCTGGGCATGCTCACCCGAGGCGCCGGAAGGTGCCGTGACCATCGCCTGGGACACCTGGCGCGGCGTCGGCATGGCGGCGCCCGAGCGCCTGCCCGCGGCCGTCGTCGCCGCCCACGCGGATCAGGAGTGGTCCGGGATCCCGGCCGCCGCCGCCCTGGCGGTCTTCGAACAGGCCGTCAGCGGAGGGCAGCGGCGTGTCGTGGTGTCGACCGACACGCTGCCCGATCGGCTCGCCGCCCGCGGCGCCCGCCGCCTGGAACCCGCGGGCCACCACGCCGGTACGCCGGTCGAGCGGTCCCGGGCCGAGGTGGAGGAGACGCTGCTCGAGATCTGGCGGGTCCTCTTCGGGCGTTCGGAGATCGATGTCGACGCGAACTTCTTCGATCTGGGCGGTGACTCGCTGCTCGTGATCGAGGCGGGCCGGCAGATCAAGGAGCGGCTGCAGGCCACGCTCCCGGTGTCCGACCTCTTCAAGTACCCGACCGTCGCGCATCTGGTCGACCGGCTGTCCTCGGACCCGGCGGCGCAGGCGCCCGCGGCCCGGCGGACTGCACAGCCCGAGCCGGCGGACGACGCGGCGATCGCCGTGATCGGCATGGCGGCTCGCTTCCCGGGCGCGGACAACGTCGAGGAGTTCTGGCAGAACCTCGTCAACGGCGTCGAGTCGCTCGTCCCCACCTCGGAGCCGGCCGGGTCGGCAATCAGCCCTCGCGGCCGGTACGTCGCGGTGGCCGGCGCCCCGAACGGCGTCGACCAGTTCGACCCGGGCTTCTTCGGTTTCTCGGCGCGCGAGGCGGAGGTCATGGACCCGCAGCAGCGCCTGCTGTTGATGTGCTCGTACGAGGCGTTGGAGGACGCGGGCTACGATCCGCGGAACTACCCCGGGTCGGTCGCCGTCTACGTCGGCGCCGCGTTGAGCAGCTACCTGCTCAACAACCTGGTCCCGCAACGCGGTACCTCGGACCTCGATCCCCTCTTCGTCGGGCTGGGCAACGACAAGGACTTCGCGGCGACGCAGATCTCGTACCGCCTCAACCTGCGCGGCCCGAGTGTGAGCGTCAGCACCGCGTGCTCCAGCTCACTCGTCGCGATCGCTCATGCCTGCCGGAGCCTCGCGGCGGGCGAGTGCGACGCGGCGATCGCGGGCGGCGCGAAGGTCCGCGTGCCGGAGCGCGGTGGCTACCTCTACCAGGAGGGGAACATCTTCTCCCCGGACGGGCACTGCCGTCCGTTCGACGCCGACGCCAACGGCACGGTCTTCGCCAGCGGCGTGGGCATCGTCGTCCTCAAGCGCCTCAGCGACGCCCTGCACGACGGCGACACCATCCGCGCCGTCATCCGCGGCTCGGCCGTCAACAACGACGGCGCCGACAAAGTCGGCTTCACCGCCCCCAGCGTCCGCGGCCAGGCCGACGTCATCTACGAGGCACAACAACTCGCCGGGACCGACGCCCGCACCATCGGCTACGTCGAGGCACACGGCACCGCCACCACGCTCGGCGACCCCATCGAGATCGCCGCCCTCACCGAAGCCTTCCGCACCACCACCCAGGACACCGGCTACTGCACCCTCGGCTCCGTCAAATCCAACATCGGACACCTCGACACCGCCGCGGGCATCGCCGGCTTCATCAAAGCCGTCCTGACCGTCCAGCACGCCACCATCCCCGCCACCCTCCACTACCAGAAACCCAACCCCCGGGCCGACCTCCACAACACCCCCTTCCGGATCAACAGCTACACCCAGCCCTGGACCGGCCCCACCCCCCGACGCGCCGGCATCAGCTCCTTCGGCATGGGCGGCACCAACGCCCACATCATCATCGAACAAGCACCCACACCCGCGGAAACCCCCGAACCCAGCAACACCGAGACCGGCCAACACGACTGGCAGATCCTCACCACCTCCGCCCGCACCCCCGCCTCCCTCACCACCCAACAACACCGCCTCACCACCCACCTCAGCACCACCCATCACCCCCTGCCCGACATCGCCCACACCCTCCAGACCGGCCGCCACCACCACCCCTACCGCGCCGCCGTCCTCGCCCGCACCACCACCGAAGCCACCCGGCCCGCGATCACCGGTCAAGCCCACCCCAACCCCCGGACCGCCTTCCTCTTCACCGGACAGGGCAACCCCTACCCGACCATGGCCCGCGGCCTCTACGACACCCACCCCGTCTTCCGCACCACCCTCGACACCTGCACCCGGACCATCGAACAACACACCGGCCACAACCCCCTCACCGCCCTCTACACGCCCGACGCCACGAACAACCACCTCACCGACACCCGACACCAGCAGCCCATCCTTTTCGCCCTCCAGTACGCCATGGCCCAGCAGTGGCGCGCCTGGGGCATCCAGCCCCACGCCCTCATCGGCCACAGCCTCGGCGAACTCGTCGCGGCCACCCTCGCCGAGGTCTGGACCCTCGAAGACGCCCTCCGCCTCGTGTGTCTGCGGGCCGAGTCACGGCACGAAGAGCTGGCGGACGTGGTGCCGACGATGCGTCTGAAGGCTCCGCGGCTGCGATTCGCGTCCAGCAGGACGGGCGACTGGATCACCGCCGAGCAGGCCACGAGCGCGTCGTACTGGGTGGAGCACTGTCGAGCGGACGTGGGCCCTGACTCCACCGGTCTGCTGCGGGACGAGCCGGAAACCATGCTGCTGGAGATCGCTCCGGGCGCGGCGGCGGTGCTGGGGGAACAGCCCATCGACCGGATCGTGGTGTCCTCGACGAACCCAGTGCGTCACGACGCGGTGGCCATTCGGGAGGCGCTGGCGCGGCTGTGGGTCAACGGCGCACCCGTCCGGTGGTCCGCGCTGCACGAGCACCGCAAGCCGCGCAGGGTGCCGCTGCCCACGTACGCGTTCGCCACCAAGCGCTACTGGATCGACGCGCCGGGCAGCTGGGAGAGCGCTGCCGTTGGCAGCACCGTCGCCACCGCCGCCGCACCGGCGGCCAGCCCTCGCCCGACGCCAAGCTTCGAGCCTGCGCTCCGCGGGCCCGCGGCCCCGGAACGCGAGTACGACCGCCCCCAGATCGTCCGCACCACCCCCACCAACACCCTCACCACCGTCATCACCCTCCTCGAAGAAACCCTCGCAACCACCCCCATCGCACCCGACGACGACTTCTTCGACCTCGGCGGCGACTCCCTCATGGCCCTCCACCTCATCGCCAAGGCCAACACCACCTTCGACATCGAACTCCCCCACCACACACTCCTCGAAGCACCCACCGCCACCCACCTGGCCACCCACATCGACCACCTCCTGCAGTCACAGCAGGCCCCCACCCCGGCCCCCGACCACGACCGCCCCCAGATCGTCCGCACCACCCCCACCAACACCCTCACCACCGTCATCACCCTCCTCGAAGAAACCCTCGCAACCACCCCCATCGCACCCGACGACGACTTCTTCGACCTCGGCGGCGACTCCCTCATGGCCCTCCACCTCATCGCCAAGGCCAACACCACCTTCGACATCGAACTCCCCCACCACACACTCCTCGAAGCACCCACCGCCACCCACCTGGCCACCCACATCGACCACCTCCTGCAGTCACAGCAGGGGTCGGCGTCGCTGATCACGCTGCGGGAGGGGGCGCCGGGCCACCAGCCGCTGTTCCTGTTCCACCCGGTGGGCGGCAGCGTGTACGTCTACCGCGAGTTCGCCCGCCTGCTGCCGGCCGAGCAGCCGGTGCACGCCTTCCGGGCGGCCGGGCTGCACGACGGGGCAGTGCCGCGGCGGACGGTCGAAGAGCTCGCCGACCGCTACCTCCCGGAGTTGCGCGCCGCCCAACCGGTGGGCCCCTATGCGCTCGGCGGAGCGGCCTTCGGCGGCCTGGTCGCACTGGAGGTCGCCCAGCGTCTGCGCGCCGCCGGTGAGAACGTGGAGCTGCTGGCCCTGTTCGACACCCCCGGCCCCGGGCAGATGCCGCTGAACCGGCATGCGGAGCTGCCCCCCGCGGAGGCGGACCAGCTGCTGGCCGAGCGCCTGGCGGACAGGGGCGTGGCGCCGAGCCAGGCGGTCGAGGAGTCCGCCCGGCAGGTCCTCGCGGTGTACCAGGCCAATCTGGAGGCGCTGTACGCTTACCGGCCGGCCCCCTACTCCGGTCGTGTCCTGTTCTTCCTCGCCGAGCGGCGAAGGGAAGGGATCGACCCGGCCCGGCCGGACAGCGCCTGGGCGCAACTGGCCCTCGGCGGACTGACCACGCACACCCTGCCCGGTGACTACCTCGCCATGTTCGGGTCCGCGAACGCCGAGACCAGCGCGCGGATCGTCGCCGCGGAACTCCGAAAGGGCGGCGCCCGATGAGCAACGAGACGGACATCCAGTGTGACGTGCTGATCATCGGCGCCGGGCTGGCCGGGGGCTCGCTGGCGCGCCAGTTGAGCCTGGAACAGCCCGACTTGGACATCGTCGTGGTGGACCGGGTCACCGAGTTCCCACCCGGCCTGGACGAGGCCTCGGGCGAGGAGTTCTCGAACTACGCCAACCGCGTCCTGCGGATCGGCCCCTACCTGCGCAAGCACCACCACGTCTGCTCGGGGACCCGCTTCTTCTTCGACTCGCGCGAGCGGGACCTGCCGATCGACCGGATGTCTGAGATCGGCGGCCTCAGCCCGCATCCCATCCCCACCTACCTGATCGACCGGCCAGCGGTCGAGCAGGCACTGTGCGAGATGAACCGCCGCAACGGGGTCCGGGTCCTTCTCGGTACGACGGTGCTGAACTGCGGCCCAGACGAGTCGCCGGCCGAGGCGATCTTTCTCGATGCCGAGCGCGGCCACCGGGTGCGCACCTCCGCCGGCGTCATCACCTGCAGATGGCTGGTCGACGCCGCGGGCGAGGCGTCACCGCTGACCCGGATGCTCGGCCTGGTGGCCGAAGACGACCGCAATCCCATCGCCGCCGCCTGGGGCCGCTTCGAGGGCTGCGCGTCCCTCGACGACCTGGGTGACAAGGCGTGGCGGCAGCGGGTCCCGCACTGGGGGCGTGCCTCGTCGATGACGTACTTCATGTACCGCGGGTACTGGATCTGGCTGTTCCCGGTCTCCGAGACGACCTACAGCATCGGGGTCGTCTTCGACCGCCGCCACGTACGGCCGGAGCTCGGCTCGCCCGAGGAGCTGCTCGCCTTCCTGCGCGAGCACCGGGCGCTGGGCGAGATCCTCGGCCCCTCGCCGCGCCCGCTCTCCTACGGTTCCCGGGCCCGGTTCGCCCGCTTCGCCCGGCAGCAGGTTTCGGAGGAGCGCTGGTTCCTGACCGGCAACGCGGGGACCGTGCTGGACCCGATGTTCGCCACCGCGTCCTGGCTGTTCACCGAGAACAACAAGCTCATCGGCGATTTCATCAAGGCCGAACGCACTGGCCGGGAACACCAGTTGCCCGGCTTGGTCCACCACTTCGGCATCCGGATGCGCAGCCGCTACGAGAAGCTGCTCAACAGCCCCGGGCACTACCTCGCCAAGGGCTCTTTCGACACCTGGAGCGCCTGGTTGGCCCTGCGCAACCGGGTCTACTACAACCGCATTGTGCCGGACGCGTTCGAGGACCACCGGATCCTGCTGCACTTCGCCCGGACGCACGGCACCGACTGCCAGTGCGACGACCAAGTGATGGGCGGCAAACTGTCCCGCCTGCTCAAGTCCGCCGACCGGCTGACCGAGGAGTTCACAGGCCTGCTCGACCGCTGGGGGATGTTCTACAGCTGCAACGACGGGATGTTCCTGGACTCTCGCTCGTTCGACCAGGACGAGGTCCTGATGGCCAAGGTCCACCGGAAGCGCGACTGGGCGCTGGAACTCCCGGCGGACGAACGGACCTACGAGATCTTCTGCCGCACCCTGGTCCGCCGGCTGATCGAGATCTCCGGAGCCGCTTGGGACGAGACCCGGTTCAAGGCCGCGTTCGACCCTGACTGGGACGGCCACCAGCCTCTGGAAGAGCTGTACCGGGGCGCTCTCGGGCACAAGCGCCCGACATCGCAACAGTCCTGACGCATGACAACGAGGAGGGAGTGAAGCATGACGGATGACGACGAGTCCGGCGCGCGCTACAAGGTCGTGGTGAACGACGAGGAGCAGTACTCGATCTGGTTCGCCGATGAGCAGAGCCCGACGGGCTGGCGGGACACCGGGGTCGCCGGTTCCCGTACGGACTGCCTGGCCTGGGTCGAGGTGAACTGGACGGACATGAGGCCGCTGTCGCTGCGTACCGCCGCACCACACTGAGCAGCCGTCCGCAGCGGGCGGAGCGCGCACGAGGCGGGGCGGGAGCGGACACCACGTCCGCTCCCGCCCCGCCTCGTGTGTTGGTTCCTCGGTACGACGGTCCCGCCGCCCCGCTCAGCCCATGGTCGCTCAGCCTACCGTGGAACCCGCCGGAGGACTCGTCTCGGTGCCCCGGGCAGCCAGACGACGCTCCAGCCGACTGCGCACGCCGGTGAAGGCGGGCCGCTCCTCGGCGCCTTCGATGTGGCGGGCGAGCTCGGCGATGGTCGGATAGCGGAACAGGTCGGTCATCTGCACGCTCCCCGGGTAGTGGGACTTCAGCTCGCCGAACACGCGGGCCAGCAGCAGCGAATCACCGCCGAGCTCGAAGAAGCCGTCGTCGATCCCCGGGCTCGACACGCCCAGCACCGAGGCCCAGACGGCGGCGACGGTCTGCTCCGTCTCGCTCACGGGTGCTCGGTGCGTCCGCCGCGATCGCACCGGCTCGGGAGCCGGCAGCGCCTCGCGGTCGACCTTGCCGTTCGGGGTGAGCGGGACCTCGGCCAGTTCGACGAAGGCCGACGGCACCAAGTGCTCGGGGAGGGTGGAGCGCAGCGCCCGCACGGTCTCGGCCCGGTCGAAGGCGGGCCCCTGCTCGGTGACCACGTAGGCCACCAGCCGCTTGCCCCCGGGCGGGTCGGTACGCACCACGGCCACCGCGTCCCGCACGCCCGGCAGCGCTCGCAGGGCCGCCTCGATCTCGCCGAGCTCGATCCGGAAACCGCGCAGCTTGACCTGATGGTCGGTCCTGCCGAGGTAGTCGAGCCCGCCGTCGGGCAGGCGGCGCACCACGTCCCCGGTGCGGTAGAGCCGGGCGCCGGGGCGCCCGCCGAACGGGTCCGGCAGGTAGCGGCCCGCGGTGAGCGCGGGGCGGTCGTGGTAGCCGCGGGAGACGCCCTCGCCGCCGAGGAACAGCTCGCCGGCGACACCGACCGGCACCGGCCGAAGCCGGGAGTCGAGGACGTAGGCCTGCGCGTTGGCGATGGGCCGCCCGATCAGGGGCTTGCCGCCGTCCTCCGGGACGAGGGCGAACGTGGAGTAGACGGTGTCCTCCGAAGGCCCGTACAGGTTGTACACCTTGCGGATCCCGGGCCGCCGGTACAGCCGGTCCACCAGGTCCCGCGGGAGCGGCTCCCCCGCAAGGTTGACCACGGCGACGCGGGCCGGCAGCGCGCCCAACCGCAGGAGCGTGTCGAGCGCCGACGGGACGGTGTTGACCAGCGTCACCTCGTCGCGCGCCGGCAACGAGGGCAGCAGCAGGGCGTTGTCCGCGAGGACCACGGTGGCCCCGGTGGTGAGCGGCACGAAGAGCTCGAAGAGGGAGAGGTCGAAACAGACCGACGTCGAGGCGAGCGTTCCGGAGAGCTCCTCGGCCGAGTAGACCCCGGCCGCCCAGGCGAGCAGCGCGCGGATGTTGCGATGGGTGATCAGGACCCCCTTCGGTGTGCCGGTCGAGCCCGAGGTATAGATCGTCACGGCCACCGCGTCGTCGGCCGCGTCCACGGTGACGAACGGGGCAGTGGGGCCGGCGTCCGGGCCCTGGTCGGGGCCGTCGAGCAGCAGGACCGGACAGGCGGTGCCGGCCGACAGCGCGCGGGTCGGCTCCTGGGCCAGGACCACTGCGGGAGCCGCGTCCGCCAGGATGTGCCGTACCCGTGCCGCGGGGTAGGCCGGGTCCAGCGGCACGTACGCCGCCCCGGCCTTCCAGACCGCCAGCAGCGCGGCGGGCAGGTCGGCCGTGCGCTCCAGGCACACGCCCACGTAGTCGCCTGCGGCCACACCGGCCGCCTGCAGCCGTACCGCGATCTGATCGGCGCGCGCGTCCAGCTCCGCGTACGAGCGGCGTGTCTGGCCCGCGATCAGTGCCGTCGCGCCGGGGCTCGCTGCCGCTCGTGCCTCGAACAACCGGTGGACCCCGCCCGAACCGGCCGTCGGGAGCGCCAGGCGGGGGCCGGCGGCCTGCGTCACGAGCGCCGCCCGCTCGGCCGGGCCGACCACGGTCAGGTCCCCGATCAGGGCCGGGGGGGCTGCAAGCGCAGTGAGCAGTGTCTTGTAGTGCTCAAGCATGCGCCCGACCGCGTCCGCGTCGAACCGGTCCTCGTCGTAGCCCAGTTGCAGTGACATGCGGTCACCCGGGGCGACCGTGAGGGTGAGTGGGAAACTGGTCCGCTCCGCCATGTGGATCGACTCGACGCGGATCGGTCCGTCCTGCGCCGCCAGCGCCGGCCCTAGTGGGAAGTTCTCGAAGACCACCAGCGTGTCCGCCATGGGGAGGTCACCCGGCAGACCCGCCCAGCGCCGGATCTGCGCGAGGGACGCGTGGCCGTGCTCCTCGCGCTCCACCTGGGCTGCCTGCAGCCCGCGCAGCCAGTCGGCGACCGGGGCCTGGTGGTCGACTGCGACGCGCACGGGCAGCGTGTTCAGGAAGCACCCGACCGCGGACTCCATGCCGGGAAGGGACGGCGGGCGCCCCGAGGTGATTGCAGCGAGCAGGACGTCGCGCTCGCCGCTGTAGCAGCTGAGCAGCAGGGCCCACGCGCCCTGGACGTAGGTGTTGAGCGTGATCCGCTCGCGGCGGGCGGTGGCGAGCAGCGCGGCCGTGGTCTCCTGGCTCAGCATCACCCGCTGCTGCCCGGCTGGTCCCTGCTCGGCGGTGCGGTGGGTGCGCGGCCGGTCAATCCCGAGCTGCGTGGGCCCGCTCACCCCGGCGAGTGAACGGCGCCAGTACTCCTGCGTCGTGGCCGTTTCCCGCGCCTGGAGCCACGCGATGTAGTCGCGATACTGGGTCACCGGACCGAGCCTGGGCGCCTCGCCCTCGCGATCCGCCTGGTAGCAGCGGACCACCTCGGAGAGCACGGTGGGCATGGACCAGCCGTCGGAAACGGCATGGTGACGGGTCCACAGGAAGCGGTGCCGGTCCTTGGCCAGACGCACCAGCAGGCAGCGCAGCAACGGAGCCCGCTCGGGCACGAAGCCCTTTGCGCGGTCTGACTCCAGCAGCGCGGCGAACCGGGCCTCCTGCTCGTCGTCCGGGAGTGCGCTCCAGTCGTCCTCCCGCCAGGGCAGTTCCACCGTCCGGCGCACGATCTGCAGGGGTTGTTGCTGGTCCAGCCGCAGGAAGCAGGTCCGGTGCACGGCGTGCCGGGCGGTGACCTGCTGCCAGGCCCGCCGGAACGCCGCCGCGTCGAACGCCCCGAGGATGTCGAAGGACAGCTGCAGGACGTACACTCCGCTGCCGGGGGCGAGCCGGGACCGGAGCAGCATCGCGTGCTGGAGCGGCGAGAGCGGGTAGATCGCCTCTACGTCGTCGGGCCGGCTCAAGCCAGTCCTCCTTCCTGGTCGCGCAGTTCGCCGAGCAGTTCGTCCAACGACTCCTTCGTCAGATCGATGTCGGGGAAGTCGGCGGGGGTGAGCCGTACGCGTCCGGTGCGGCAGTCCTCGACCTGTCGGCGCAGCGAGGCGACGACCCGGTCGGCGAGGGCCCGGACCGTCTCCGGACGGTGCACGGCCTCGCTGAAGGTGAAGTCGACGCGAAGCCGGCCGTTCGCCACGAGCCCGTTGACGTTGAGCAGGTGCCGGCGCCGCTGCGCGGGTCCGTGCGGTGCGCCCACGGCCGTGGGGGCGAGGGCCAGCAGTGCGTCCTCGCTCCTGGAGGTGTCCGCTTGGCCGAGGTAGTTGAAGATGATCTCGGGTTGGTGTCCGTTGCCGAGGCGGTCGCGGACCGATGCGTCCTGGTGCAGGTGGCGCAGCAGGCCGTACCCGATTCCGCGGCGCGGGATGCGCCGCACCTGTTCGCGGACGGCCGCCGGCCGGTCTTCGGGGGCCTCCGGGAGTTCGATGCGCAGCGGGTAGAGCGCCGTGAACCATCCGACGGTCCGTGAGACGTCCACGTCCTCGAAGAGGTCTTCGCGTCCGTGCCCTTCCACGTCGAGCAGCACCGTGTGTGAGCCGGTCCATGGCGTGCAGGCCTCCGCGACGGCGCAGAGCAGCGCCGCGTGCAGGTCGGTGCCGTGGGCCGCGGGCGCTTCGTGCAGCAGGGCGTCGGTGTCCTCGGCGGACAGTTGCGCGGTGACGGTCCGGGCACTCGCCTCGGTGTTGTCGCCGTCGTGGTCGCGCGGCAGTGTCGGCGCCGGGCCCTCTACCTGGTCGGCCCAGTAGTCGAGTTCGGCGAGTGTCCGTTCGGTGCCGGCCTCCCCTGCCAGCCTGCCGGTCCACTCCTGGTACGACGTGGTCTTGGCGGGCAGCTGCACAGGCTGGCCGGCCTGCAGGAGTCGGTAGGCGCGCTGCAGGTCCTCCAGCAGGACGCGCCAGGAGACGCCGTCGACCACCGTGTGGTGGATCACCGTGAAGACCTGGTCGGCCCGCCGGCCGCCGTAGCCGAAGGAGACCATCCGCAGCAGCGGACCGTGTGCGAGGTCGAGCTGACGGTGGACGCGGTCCTGGACGGCCGCGGTCTCCTGCGGCCAGCTCTGCTCGGGCAGCCCGCTCAGGTCCACGTGCTCGATCGGCGTCGTTCCCTCCTGGGGTGGCTCTGTCCGCTGGTCCCAGCCGGCCTCGCCTTCGCGGAACCGGTTGCGCAGGGCGTCGTGGTGCTGCAGTAGGGCGTCACGGGCCAGCGCCAGCACGCGGAGGTCGAGCGGATCGCCGGTAACGTCGGCGAGCACGGCCTGGTTGTAGTGGTGGGCGTCGGCCAACTCCTGTTCGAAGAACCAGTGCTGGATGGGGGCGAGTGGCGACTGGCCCAGGACCGGGCCCTGTTCGGCCGAGGTGTGCACGCCCTGGCGTGCCACTGCGGCGAGCGCCCCGAGCGTCTGGTGCTGAAACAGGTCCCGGGCCGCGATGGTGAGCCCGGCCTGCCGGGCGCGCGAGACCATCTGGATCGCGACGATCGAGTCCCCGCCGAGTTCGAAGAAGTTGTCCTCGACCCCGACTTCCGCGCGGTGCAGCAGGTCGCTCCAGACGCCGGCGAGGATGCGCTCGGTCGCCGTCCGCGGCGCGGCGGACGGTGCGGTGTGCTGTTGCGCGGGCGGCTGCGGCAGTGCGCGGCGGTCGGTCTTGCCGCTGGGCAGCAGTGGCATCGCGTCCAGCCCGACGAACTGGGCCGGCACCATGTACCGCGGCAGCCGCGCCTTCAGGTGCCCGCGCAGGGCCTCGACGTCCAGGGGTCCCGAGGTGACGACGTAGGCGATCAACCGCCGTCCGCCCCGTTCGTCGTCGGCCGCGACGACCGCAGCGGCCCGGACGTCCGGTGCTGCGGTCAGCGCCGCCTCGATCTCCCCGGGTTCCACCCGGAAGCCGTGGATCTTCACCTGGTCGTCCCGGCGGCCGATGAACTCCAGCTTGCCGTCGGCCCGGTAGCGCACGACGTCCCCGGTGCGGTACATCCGCGCCGCCGGGTCGGCGGCGAAGGGGTCCGTGAGGAAGTGCTCTGCGGTGAGGTCGGGCTGGTGCAGGTAGCCGAGCGCCACGCCCTCGCCGCCCAGGTGGAGTTCGCCGGGCACACCGATCGGCACGGGGGTCCGGCGTTCGTCCAGCACATATGCCCGGGTGTTGGTGAGCGGCCGGCCGATCAGACCGGTCGCGTCGCGCACCAGGTGGCTGGTGGACCAGATGGTCGCCTCGGTCGGGCCGTAGACGTTGAGCAGCTGACCGCCGACCGCCTGCGACAGGTCCGCCGCGAGGGCCGGGGTCAGCGCCTCGCCGCCGACCAGCATCCATTCCAGGGAGCCGAGGGCGGCCTTGACCTGCTCGTCGGCGACCAGCAGGGAGGCCAGCGAGGGGGTGCACTGGAGATGGGTGACGCCGTGCCGCTCGATCAGTGCCGCGATGGACTCGGGGACGTCCTCCTCGGAGCCGGGCGAGACCAGCCGGCGTAGTTCGTCCAGGTGGTCGAGGCTCGCCAGCACGTCGTCGGCGGGGACGCCGAAGTCCATCAGGCAGGCGATCTCGTCCACGCCGGCCGCGCTCAGGCGGTCGACCAGCGCCACGCACTGGTCCGGGGTGCCGAAGAGACCGCTGGTGTCGTAGTAGCGGTCGAAGGCGTGGTCGAGGAGCGCGTCGAGGTCAGCCTCGTCGAAGTCCTCCAGCTCCAGCCCGCGTGATCTGGCGATCGGCCGGACCAGGTCCACGGACTCCCGCAGATAGTTCTTGAAGGGCTCTCGGACGGTCCGGCGGACGAAGTCCTCGTCCTCGGACACGAAGGTGTGCAGCATCAGGGTGACGTGGCCGGGGCCGGCGTGGCCCGCCTCGCGGCGGGCCTCCCGGTACACCCGTACTGCCTCGGCCAGCTCATCGACCGACTGTCCGAGCAGGTGGGTCAGCACGTTGGCGCCGATCGCGCCGGCCCGCCGGAAGGTCTCGGGGTTGCCGGCGGCGGTGATCCAGACCGGCAGCTCCGGCTGGAGCGGACGCGGCAGTGTGCGCACCTCGATCTCCTCGCCGGTGCCCGAGGCGGTGCGCACCGGCTCGCCCCTCCACAGTCCACGGACCACCTCGAGGTCGCGGAACATGGTCTCCTTGCGGTCCGCGAAGTTGTGCGGGGCGAGCGCGAAGTCGTGCGGCTGCCAGCCCGAGGCCACCGAGAGCCCGACCCTGCCGCCGGAGAGGTTGTCGATCATGGCCCAGTCCTCAGCCACCCGGATCGGGTTGTGCAGCGGGAGGACCAGGCTGCCGGTGCGGATGCTTATGCGGCTGGTCGCGGTGGCCAGCGCGGCGGCTGTGACGACGGGATTGGGGTACAGGCCGCCGAAGGTGCCGAAGTGGCGCTCCGGCGTCCACACGGCGGCGAAACCGTTCCGGTCGGCCCAGCGGGCGCCCTCCAGCAGCAGGCGGTACTTCGCCGTGCCGCGCTCGCCTGCATCGCTGGCGAAGTAGAAGAGGCTGAAGTCCGTCTTCCGGCGCCGCGGCCGGGCTCCGTCGCTGAGTACGAGCTCGTCACCGACGAGGACGACCTTGAACCCGCGGGTCAGGGTCCACAGCAGCTCAAGCACGGAGATGTCGAAGGTGTACCGGGTGACGGCGAGCCAGGTGCCGGGCCGGTCGGTGCCGAGCCGCTGGTCCATGGCGTGGAAGAAGCCGGCGAGGTTGCGCTGGCCGATCATCACGCCCTTGGGGCGGCCGGTCGATCCCGAGGTGTGGATGACGTAAGCGAGGTCCTCGGGACCGGTCCGGCGCGAGGGCGTCGAGTCGTCCGTGCCGGGCTCCTGTCCGGGGTCGATCAGCGTGACCCCGGTGGGCAGGTCCGCGGCCCGGTCCCCGGTGGTGATCACGGAGCCGACCCGCGCGTCCGCGATCAGGTCGGTGTTGCGTGCTGCCGGGGCGCTCGGGTCGAGCGGGAGGTAGGCGGCGCCGGCCTTGAGCACGGCGAGCATGGCGACGACCATCTCCACCGAGCGGTCCAGCCAGAGAGCCACCAGGTCGTTGTCGGCCACTCCCCTGGCCCGCAGGACGTGCGCCAGCCGGTTCGCTGCGCGGTCGAGCTCCTGGTAGCTCAGCGAGCGTCCGCCGTGGACGAGCGCGGTGTCCCGTGGCCGGCTGCGGGCCTGCTCCTCGAAGGCGTCCGCGACAAGCGTGGCCTCCGGATCGGCGCGGTACCCGGCGTTCAGTTCCCGCAGCACCACGGCGCGCTCCTGTTCGGGCAGCAGGCGCAGGTCACCGATCCTCGTGTGCGGGGCGCGGACGATCGAGCCGAGCAGTTCGTGGAAGTGTCCGGCCAGCCGCTGGACGGTGTCGGCGTCGAACAGGTCGGTGCGGTATTCGATCCGGCCCCGCACGCCGTCGGCGTGCTCCACCAGGTCGAGGGTGAGGTCGTACTTGGCGACCTCACCCTCGAGCGGCACAGGCTCCAGCCGCACGCCGTCCATCGCCAGTCCCTCGTCTGGGGCTGGCTGGTAGACGAAGAGTGTCTGGAACAGCGGCGAGTGCCCGGCGTCGCGCGGCGGGTTGAGCGCCTCCACCAGCCGCTCGAACGGCAGGTCCTGGTGGGCCTGGGCGGCCAGGACCACGTCACGGACCCGGCCGAGCAGGTCGGTGAACTCCGGGTCGCCGGTGAGGTCGGTGCGGATCACCAGCGTGTTGAAGAAGCAGCCGATCAGTTGCTCCACCTCGGCCCGGGTGCGGTTGGCCACCGGGGTGCCGACGGCGATGTCCTGCTGGCCGCTCTGGCGGGCCAGCAGCACGTTGAAGGCGGCCAGCAGCACCATGAACATGGTCGAGTGCTGCCGGTGCGCGAGCGCGCGCAGCCCGGCGACGGTCGCCGGGTCCAGCTCGATCGCCACGGTCGCGCCAGCGTGGCCCTGGACCGCGGGCCGCAGTCGGTCGGTGGGCAGCTCCAGCAGCGTCGGCAGATCGCGCAACTGCTCTGTCCAGTAGTTCAGTTGGGGCTCTACGCCGGTGCCCTCCAGCCACTGGTTCTGCCAGAGGGCGTAGTCGGCGTACTGGATCGGCAGCGGGGCGAGCGAGGCGGAGTGGCCGGCGCGGCAGGCGTTGTAGTGGGCCACCGTCTCCCGCCACAGGAGTGCGGTCGACCAGCCGTCGGAGACGACGTGGTGCAGGCAGAGCAGCAGCACGTGCTCCTGCGGTGCCACCCGCAGCAGCGCGGCGCGGAAGAGGTCGTCGTGCGCGAGGTCGAAGGGGCGCGCCGCGAAGGCGAGTGCGTGCCGGACCACGTCCGCCCCGGTGGCCTCGGTCAGCGGCACCTCGAACGGCGCGGCCTCACGGACCACCTGGCGGGGCGTCTCTTCGACGAGCACGATGTTGGTGCGCAGCGCCTCGTGCCGGCCGACCACCTCGTACAGGGCGCGGACCAGGGCCTCGACGTCCAGCGCGCCGTGGATGCGGACGGCCGCCGGGATGTTGTACGCCGCGTCGGCGCCGTCCACCTCGGACAGTACCCAGAGCCGGCGCTGGGCGTAGGACAGCGGCAGGGGACCGGTGCGCTCGGCCACGGGGATCGCCGCGGCATCCGCGTCGGCCTGGGCGCCGTCGACCAGCGCGGACAGTCGCGCCACCGTGGGGGCCTCGAACAGGGTGCTGACGTGCAGGCCGACACCGGTGGTAGCCCGGATCCGGGCCACCACCCTGGTCGCGTCCAGGGAGTTGCCGCCGAGCGTCTGGAAGAAGGAGTCGTCGCGGCCGACTCGTTCACAGCCGAGGATCTCCGCCCACAGGGCGGCCAGCAGGACCTCGGTCTGCGTCTCGGGCGCGACATAGGCGGAGCGGGGGGCGGCCGGGTCCGCTGCGGGCAGGGCGCGCCGGTCCACCTTTCCGTTCGGCCTCAGTGGCAGGGCTGGCAGCGGGACGATCACGGCCGGGACCATGTGGTCCGGCAGTCGCAGCCGCAACTGCCGGTCGAGTTCGTCGGTGTCGATCCGGGCACCGCGACGCGGCGCGACGTATGCCGCCAGCCGTATCTCGGCCCCTTCGCCGACGGCGACCACCACCGCGTCGGCGACGTGTTCGTCGCGGCAAAGCTCGGCCTCGACCTCACCTGGCTCGACCCGGTGTCCGCGGATCTTCACCTGCTGGTCGGTGCGGCCGAGGAAGACCACGGCGCCGTCGGGGCGCTGCCGCGCCAGGTCCCCGGTCCGGTACATCCGGGCGCCGGGCTCGGCGTCGAACGGGTCGGGCAGGAAGTGCTCCGCGGTGGTGCCCGGTCGGTCCCAGTAGCCCAGGGCGAGCCCGGGACCGCCGAGGTACAGCTCCCCGGGCGCTCCTTGGAGTACCGGGCGGAGCTTGGCGTCGAGCAGGTAGGCGCGGTAGCCGGCGAGCGGCCGGCCGATCGGCAGCGGGCCCGGCTCGTCCCCGGCGGCCTGGTGGACCAGCGCGCCCACGGCGGTCTCGGTCGGGCCGTAGTGGTTGACGACCCGAAGTTCCGGGCGCAGTGCTCGGATCCGCTCCAGCAGCGCGGGGGACGCCGGCTCACCGCCCAGCACCAGGCATCGGGTGGGCAGCAGGTCGGTGGCGTCGGGCGCGTCGAGCAGCGCGGCCAGGTGCGAGGGCACGATCTTCAACAGGCCCAGCGGACGGGCCCGGAAGCGGGCGGCGAGCGCGTCGGCCGCGAGAACCTCCTCGGTCAGCGGCAGGAAGAGGGGGCGGCCCGTGCACAGGGCGCCGAAGACCGCGGTGTGCCCGAGGTCGGCGGCGGGCGTGGCCAGGGTGCCCAGCAGTTCGTCCTGCGGCGGGTTCAGGGCGGCGATCACGCTGTCCAGGTAGGCGCAGATGGCGCGGTGCGGGACGGTGACGCCCTTGGCCCGTCCGGTCGAGCCGGAGGTGAAGATCAGGTAGGCGGGGTGCTCCGGCCGGACCGACACGTCCACCGGAGTCTCGGGCAGGCCGGCCAGGTCCGCGGCGTCGCGGTCCAGGTCGAGCACCGGCGTCGTGCCGGCCGCCTCGGTGTCGAGCCGGCCGCGGTGGGTGATCAGTACCGTGGGGCGGACGGCCTCCAGCATCCCCTGCACCCGTGCGGCCGGCAGCGCCTGGTCGACGGGCGCAAAGGCGCCGCCCGCCTTGAGGACAGCGAGCAGACCGATGACGTAGTCGACGGAGCGGTCCAGCAGCAGGGCGACCGGCACACCCGGGCCGACCCCGCGGGTGCGCAGCGCGTGTGCCAGCCGGTTGGCCCGGCCCTCCAGCTGGCCGTAGGTCAGCTCCTCGTCGCCGCAGACCACCGCGAGGGCCTCGGGCCGCTCGGTGGCCGCCTGCGTGAACCGCAGGTGGGCGAGTGCGGTGCCGGATGCCGCCGTGGGTGCGGGTCCGCCGTGCCCGGGAACGCCCGTGTAGGGTCCGGCCGCGAGGCCGAGGTCCGCGAGCGGCGTCTGCGGGCGCGTACTGATCTCGCTGAGTACCGAGACCAGTTGCCCGGCGATCTGCAGCGTGTGCCGGTGTGACACGTGTCGCTCGTCTCGGACGAGCGAGGCCGTGAGAGCGCCGTCGGCGGCCCGGACCACGTCGAAGTGCAGCGATGCTCCGCCGGGGCTGCCGCCCACACCGGTCACGGTTAGCCGTGCGCTCCCCGCGGGCACGACGGCGGGCAGTTCGGTGAAGGCGAAGCTGAAGGGGAGCGGATCGGTGAGGCGCGTGCTGTCGAAGGCGAACTGTTCGGCGGGAGCGTCGGTCAGGAACCGGTCGAGGTCGCGGACCAGCGAGGCGAACGGCAGTGTGCCGGCCAGGGTGGCCGCCACCGGTACCGGGCTCTCGAACGGCCCGATGACGTGGTCCAGTTCGTCCAGTCCTCGGGAGCCGGGCAGTACCGCGGTGAGGATCTCAGGGCGACCGGTCAGGCGGAGCAGGAGGACCTGCCAGGCCCCGAGCAGCACCGCGGCGGCACTGCCGCCGATCTGGGCGCTCGCCCGGTCCAGCGTCGCCGACAGCGTGGCGTCCAGCCCGAGAGCCACCCGGGTCGGCTCGCCGAGCGGGCCGGTCTCCGGGGGCAGGGTGGACTCGCGGGCGAGGGCCAGCTCCCGGCCGAGCCAGCGGTCCATCCGGGCCCTCGACTCGTCCGTCCCGACCTGCTCGTGGAGCCACTCCGCCGCGTCCAGGTACTGGAACGGCTCCTCCTCCTGCGGCGACCGGCCGTCGAGCAGTTCGGCGAGCTCCGTGAGGACCACGAGCAGCGAGCGGCGGTCCGCGAACACGCCGCTGGCCGTCAGTACCAGGACCGCGTGGTCGGCGCCGGCCAGCAGGCGCGCGCGCAGCGGTCCGGTCCACGGTTCGGTGAGGTCCGCCGCGGCGACGTTCTCGACCGCGGCCGCGGCCTGGTCGGCGTCGGCCGGCAGATGGTCCTCATACCACTCGGGCTCGGCCGGCGACTGCACCGACTGCAGCGGTGCCGTCAGTCCTGGGACCTCGATCAGGTGTGCGCGCAGGAGCTCATGACGTTCGGTCAGCAGGGCCAGAGCTCGCCGGAGCCGGTCGCCCGGGAGGGGGCCCTCCAGCAGGGCGTGGATCTGCACGCGCTGCCCCGGGGCCTGCGACCAGGTTCGAAGCTGCGGCGGTGCCAGGCGGAATCCGGCCTGCGCCATGCTGTCGAGCTCGGCGTCGTTCATGGTGTGCGATTCTCCATTTTCAGCCCATCGGGCCGGTGCGTGCTGAATCCGGGTCAGTGGTCGGCGGGGGCGGGCAGGTCGGCGCGCATCATGTCGCCGAGCGCCACGACGATCTTCCGCGGCCCGACGAAGGGCCGGCGGGCGTGCGCCACCAGCATGTTGTCGGTGACGAGGATGTCGCCCTCCTGCCAGGTGAAGACCAGCGCCTCCCGGTCCATCACCTCGCGGACCTCGGTGACCACCTCGTCGGGGATGACGGAGCCGTCGCCCCAGTACACGTTCCTGGGCAGACCGGCCTCCCCATACAGTGTCTCCAGCGACTGCCGGGTGTCCGCGTCGAGGCACGAGGGGTGGTGCAGGGCAAGCTGGTTGAAGAAGACCGCCTCGCCGGTGCGGGGGTGCGGCAGCACCGCGTCGGCCCGCCGCCAGGTGCGCAGGGTGCCGTCGGGCAGCCAGCTGAAGCCCTCGCCGGCGGCGGCGCACTTGCGCTCCGCCTCGGCCCGGTCCTCGGTGCCGTAGAACCTCGACCAGCTCACGTCCACGGCGTCGATGAAGTTGCGGACGTAGCGCAGCCCGCGCCGGGTGAACTCTTCGGCCAGCTCGGGGCGCAGGCTCGCGAGCACCCGGCGGCAGTCCACGATCGGCGTCTCGCCGCCCTCGCGGGCCGCCACGATGCAGGAGAAGAACTGCCGCATCGGCCAGGTGTGCAGGTGGGAGCTCTCGTTGTGGAAGAGGATCGACCGGTCGTCCGGGTAGGGGGTGGACTTGTAGACGCGGGGCGACTGGCCCTCGCGCGGCAGGTCCCCGTACTCGGGGAAGAGTGTCGGGCAGATCGCCGAGGCCGCCTCCTCGAACCGCTCGATTGATCCCTCGTGGAAGCCGCGCAGCAGCACCGCTCCGTGCTTGTGCAGATGGGTGTCGACGACCTCCCGGTTGCCCCGCAGCCATCCCGCGAGGTCGACGTCGGCGGCGGGCGTCAGGACGAGGGGGGCCTGTGGCAGACCGGGCAGGAAGCCGGTGTGTACCGGACTGATCCGGGCGACGTCCACCGAGCGGCGCTTGGCGCTGCGCAGCGACTGGAGCCTTGTGCTGTGGGAGTCCTGCTCGGTCATGTCCCGTGTCCCGTTCTCGTCGTTGTTCTCCATGCGCAGCTCGCCGATCCGGGTATCCGGCGCCTGGGCGGCGTCGTGTAGCACGCGCACGAGTCGCGTGGCCATCCGGTCGATCGTGGCGGCGTCGAAGAGTTCCGCGTTGTAGATGAAGGTGCCGACGATCCCCTGGCCCTGTTCCTCCATGAACAGGGTCAGGTCGAACTTCGTGTGCAGCGCGTCGACTTCGATGGTGCGCGCGGTGATCCCGGGGAGTTCGAGGGTGATGTTCAGCTTCTGCAGCAGGAACAGCACCTGGAACAGCGGCGTGTGCGCCGGGCTGCGTTCCTGACGGAGTTCGTCGACGAGCGTCAGGAACGGCAGGTCCTGGTGCGCGTAGGCGTCCACCGACGTCGCGCGGACGCGGGCGAGCAGTTCCCGGAAGGTGGGGTCGCCGCCGAGGTCCGTGCGCAGCACGAGATTGTTGACGAACATCCCGATCATCTGCTCGAACACGGCCCGGGTCCGGTTGGCGTTCGTGGTGCCGACCGAGACGTCCGTGGTGCGGGCCAGGCGCGACAGCAGCACCTTGAATCCGGCGAGCAGCACCATGAAGAGGGTGGCGCCCTCGTCCCGGCCGAGTCCGCCGAGTCGCTCGGCGAGTTGCAGCGGGACCACGAAGCGGTGGACGGCGTTGCGGATTCTCTGGGTTTCGGGCCGGGGCCTGTCCGTGGGCAGTCCAAGCAGCTTCGGTGCGCCGGCCAGTTGGCGCCGCCAGTAGGCGAGTTGCCGGTCGAACAGCTCTCCGTCCAGCCAGCGCCGCTGCCAGTCGGCGAAGTCCGCGTACTGGTGGTCGAGCGGAGCAAGCGGTGACCGCTGGCCGCGCGTGAACGCCGAGTACAGCGTCACCAGTTCTTCCACCAGGACGCCCAGCGACCAGCCGTCGGAGACGATGTGGTGGATGTTGACCAGCAGGACGTGGTCCGCCTCCGCGACCCGCAGCAGGGCCATCCGGATCAGTGGTCCCCGCTCGAGGTCGAAGACGGTGCGCGCGTGCTCCTGGGCGTATGTCTCGATCTCCTCCTCGGCCACCTCACGGACCGGTAGGTCGACCGTGACGTCCTGGTGGATGCGCTGTACCGGCGAGCCGTCCACGGCGTGGACGGTGGTGCGCAGCACCTCGTGGCGTCCCACGACCTCCCGCAGGGCGCGCCGCAGCGGCTCGATCTCAAGCCGGCCCAGCAGGCGCACTGCTCCGGGGATGTTGTAGGTCGCGCTCGGGCCGTGGAACTGCTCGGCCAGCCACAGGGACTGCTGGCCGAAGGAGAGCGGTACCGGTTCGTGCCTGGGTACCTGCAGCAGCGGGATGTCCGGGTGGGTGTCCTGGGACTGCGCTGCCCGTACCTGCTCGGCCAGGCCCGCGGCCGTCGGGGCGTCGAACAGGGCCTTGACCGGCAGGTCGACGCGGAGGCTGCGGCGGATACGGGCGATCACCTGGGTGGCCAGCAGCGAATCGCCGCCCAGCCGGTAGAAGTCGTCGTGCGCGCCGAGTTCTGCGGTGCCGAACAGTTGCCGGAAGATGGCCAGGATTTCCTCCTCCACGTCCGCTGTGGGGGCCTGTGTCGCCTCTGTGGCCCTGCGTGCCCGGCTTTCGCGCCGGTCGGCGGCCGTGCCGAGGTGGGGGGGCGCCCCGGCCAGCAGTACGGTGCCGGGCCGGTCGAGGGCCTGCTCCAGCAGGGCGGGGTCCGCGTCCGCGTCCCAGTGGATCGAGGCGACCCGGTCACTGGCGAAGACGTCGAAGACGCTGCCGGCGAGCGCGGGGCGCAGGCTGCCTGTGGCGCCGGTGACGGCGCGCGCGGGCGAGACGAGGGCCAGCGCCGGGACCTCCGCCTGCGCCGCGGCGTGCACCAGGGCCTGTGCGGTGGCGACGTGCGGAGCCGCCAGGGCCGGCAGGTCGGCCGGTTCCCATGGCTGCGGTGTGTCGTCGAGCGGCAGTTGCGGCGCGTGGACGATCCCGTCCACGCGCCCGAATCGCGTGGCAGCCCGGGACAGGGCCCGCGCCAGTTGCTCTGGTGAGGTCGGGTCGGCGTCGACGACCAGGACCTCGGCGCCCAGGGCCGCGAGCTCCTGCACGGCCCCGATGCGCTCCCGGGTGGTGCGCAGAACGGCCTCGGCGCGCCGGGCGAGGTGCGCCCGGTGGCCGGGCGAGTCGAGCGTCGTGGGCTGCTGGGCGAGCACCAGACCGTAGTCCGTGGCGTTGCGGGTGGCTTCGTCGCGGGGGAAGGACATGACCTCCGTGAAGGGCCGTTCCCGCAGCACCCGGTCCCAGGTGTCCAGCGGGACCAGCGGCGAGCCGCTTCGGATGTCCTCGTCCTCGAACAGCCACCACCCCTCGGCGAGGCCCCAGAGCAGCTCGACCCAGCGCAGCGACACCACGGCTTCGACCAGTCCGAGCAGCCCGCCCGGAGCGATCAGGCCGCGCAGGTTCTCGACCGTGTCCGCGATCCGCGGTGTCGCGTGGACCACGTCGAAGCCGATGACGGCGTCGAAGGAGTGCGCTTGGAGGCCCTGCTCGGCCGGGTCGCGGGTGATGTCGAAGACCTGGCAGTCAAGGGAGGTGAAGCCGCAGCCGGCGGCCCATCGCCGGGAACGGCGGACGAAGGAGCCACCGAGGTCGGTGAAGCAGTACTCGACCTCCCGCCCGCGCAGGGCGGCGGCGATGATTCTGGTCAACTGGCCGTTTCCGCCGCCGACTTCGAGTACCCTCAGTGGCCGTTGCGGGGTCGCGTCGGCCAGTTCGGCCAGCAGGCGCCCGACCAGTTCCGCGTAGACGCGGTAGTTGCTGGCATCCAGCAGGGTACGGAACGCCTGCTCCAGCCGTGCGGGGTCGCCGTCCGGGAAGAGCACACCAACGGCGTCGATGTCGCCGCTCAGCGCGGCCGGGAAGTTGCGCACGCAGTGGTCGATGAAGGAGATCGTCGGCTCGAAGCCGGGCAGCTGGGCGTTGGCGGCGGCGGAGTCGAAGAGTTCCACCTGGTCCGGTCCGCGCAGCACCTCGACCCGGTCCCCCTCGCAGCGGACGACGCCGTCTTCGTGCAGCACTTGGAGGAAGAAGTCGAGGAACTTGACGAAGGCGGGCAGGATCCGCATCCGCTCGGCGATCTCGGCGCGCTGGTGTACCACGCCGGCCCGCAGATCGATGCCGCCGTCGCGCAGGGTCCGGTACACGTGGCTGCCGCAGAGCCGGTTGAGTACCGCGCTCACCGTGTCCCGGTCCCAGGCGGCCCCGGCCTCCTGGGCGAGTCGGTGCTCGGCGGCGGACAGGCCGGGCGCGAGTCGTTCGAGCTCGGGCAGGGTCTTGTCGGCGGACACCGCGGTGAGGGCAAGTGCGGGGCCGGTTGCTTCGTGGAGCCAGTCGGACCACTGCGGCTCGGGCGGCAGGGGGTGGCGTTCCAGCAGGGTGAGTCCGGCCCGGCGCTGCCGCGCCAGTCGGCGCGCGAGGAGCATGGGCACCTCGGCGAGCCCGTCGGTGAGAACGAGGCTGTGGGCTTGTGGGGCCGGCTGTGTCGTCAGGTCCTGTTCGTAGCACTCGACATGGCGGGTGCCCGCGCGGAACGCGACGACGGTCTCGGCGACGCCGCCGAGGAGTTCGCCGACGATACCGTCGGCGGCCTCCGCGAGCCGGTCGTCCACGTCGACGCAGACCACGGCCAGTTCCGGGTGGTCGGCGGCGATCGCGCGGGTCAGGCCGGTCAGGGCCGCGGCGATCGGTGACGGGTCGTCATCGGCTGTGATCCGGTGCAGCCCGCGTGCCACCAGGGCGAGCTGCACCTCGTCGTCCTCGGTGCCAGCGAGCAGCTGCGCCATCCAGGTCCCGGCCAGGCGTAGTTCGTCTCCCGGTGCTGCGGCCGCGCCCGGGTCGCACTCCAGCACGATGTGGCGGGGCAGGCCTCCGCGCTGGCGCAGCGCGCCGAGCAGCGCGGCCACGTCCTCGGGGTGGGCCGGATCGAGGACGAAGCCTGTGTCCCGTGCGGCGAACGCCGCACCGCGACGCGCCCGGACGATGCTCTCCCCGTCTTTGTCCAGACGGTCTGCCAGTGCCTGGCCCAGTACGTCGTCGGCCACCACCAGCCAGTCGCCCGGCTGCCGTGCGGCGGTGTCAAGGCCTACACGTGGCGCGGGAGTCCAACGTCGGGCCAGGTTGCCGACCGTGCCTGCGGATTCGCTCACGACGGGTGTGAGCGTGGCCTGCGGCGACGGCGCCGAGGTCGTGGGAACGGGTTCGATCCAGTGGCGCTCGCGCTCGAAGGGGTGCCCGGGCAACGGCACGCGGTGCCGCCGCTGTCCGGCCCAGAACTTCGGCCAGTCCACCGGCACGCCGGCACAGTGCAGGGCGCCGAGCGCCTCCAGCAGCGCCTCGCCGTCCGTCCGTGCGTCCTCGGCGCCGCGCGCGGAGGAGATCACGCGGTGGGCCGGAATGCCGCCGCGGCGCACCATCGGGCCGAGCGTCCGCCCGGGGCCCACCTCCAGGAAGACCTCTGCGCCCTGCTCGGCGGCCGTGCGGACGGCGTCGGCGAAGCGCACCGTCCCGCGTAGCTGGCGGGCCCAGTAGCCCGGGTCGCCGAGCTCTTCGGCCGACGCCACCTGGCCGGTGAGGCAGGAGACCACAGGGATCCGCGGCGTTTGCAGGTCGAAGCGGGCTGCCTGCTTCTCGAACGAGCCCACGACCGGGTCCAGCATCGCGGAGTGGAACGCGTGCGAGGTGCGCAGCCGGCGGTGCTGCACGCCCTGGGCGGTCAGCCGCCGCTCCAGTTCCTCGACCGCCGGGTGGGGGCCGGCGGCGACGCAGTGCTGCGGGCCGTTCACGGCTGCCAGGGAGCAGTCCTCCAGCAGGGGCAGCAGCGACTGTTCGTCCAGCGACACCGCCAGCATGGCGCCGCCGGGCGCCTCGTTCATCAGCCGCGCGCGTTCGACGACGAGGTCGAGGGCGTCCTCGAACCGGAGGACGTCTGCCAGCGTCGCCGCCACGTACTCGCCCACGCTGTGCCCGATCAGCACGGACGGCCGCACGCCCCACGCCGTCCAGAGGCGGGCGAGCGCCAGCGTCACGGTGAACAGGGCGGGCTGGGTCAGCCAGGTCCGGTCCAGCCGCGTGCGTTCGCGCTCTTCGTCGGCGGGGTCCGGCCAGATCACCCGGCGCAGGTCCACGCCGAGCCGGTCGGCGGCGTGCTCCGCGCAGCGGTCCACCACCTCGCGGAAGACCGGCTCGTCGGCGAAGAGACCGGCGAGCATCCGCACCTGCTGTGCGCCCTGACCGGGGAACAGGAAGGCGACGCCGGGGGCGTCGGCCCCGGCCACCCCGGACAGCGGCACCGAGGGACGTTCTCCGGCCAGCGCCTCGATCGCCCCGGCGCGGTCCCGGCAGACGATTGCACGCCGGTGCGAGTGCGTGCGGCGGCCGGTGCTCAGGGTGAACGCGAGGTCCGCCATCGGCGTGTCGTCGGCCGTGCGGAAGGCGTCCGCCAGTTCGGCGCCCAGCTGGTCCAGTGCCTGGGGCGAGCGTGCGGAGAAGACCACGAGTTGCGCGTCGCGGGATGGCCCCGAGGCCGGACGGACCGGTGCCTCCTCCAGCACGACGTGGGCGTTGGTCCCGCCGATGCCGAAGGAGCTCACCCCTGCGCGCCGCGGTGCCCCGTCCGGTGCCGGCCAGGGCCGCAGTTCGGTGTTGACGTAGAAGGGGCTGCGGGCGAAGCCGATGGCGGGGTTCGGCTGCTTGAAATGCAGGCTCGGCGGAAGGTCACGGTGCCGCAGTGCCTGAACGGTCTTGATCAGGCCGGCGATCCCGGCCGCCACGTCGAGGTGGCCGACGTTGGTCTTGAGCGAGCCGATCGCGCAGTACTGGCGGCGGTCGGTCTGTTCTCGGAACGCCTTTGTCAGGCCGACGAGTTCGATCGGGTCCCCGATCACGGTGCCGGTCCCGTGCGCCTCCACGTAGCCGACCGTGTCCGGTTCGACGTCGGCGAAGGCGAGTGCCTCGGCGATGACGGCGGCCTGCCCGGTGGCGCTCGGGGCGGTGAAGCCGGCCTTCGCGGCACCGTCGTTGTTCACCGCCGAACCCCGGATCACCGCGAGGATGTGGTCGCCGTCGGTGACTGCCTCGGAGAGCCGCTTGAGCAGTACCAGACCCATGCCACTGCCGAACCGGGTCCCGCCTGCGGCGGCGTCGAAGGCCCGGCAGTGCCCGTCGGGGGAATGGATGCCGCCCTCGTGGTACTGGTAGCCCACCTTGCTGGGCAGGATCGCGCTCGCGCCGCCGGCGACGGCGAGGTCGCACTCGTACCCGAGCAGCGCCCGGGCCGCCTGGTGGACCGCGACCAGGGAGGTCGAACAGGCCGTGTCGACGCCGACGCTCGGACCAGTGAGGTCGAACTTGTGCGAGATCCGAGTCGGCGCGAAGCCCTTGTCGGTGGCGAAGAAGATCCGCTGCATGCCGACCTGTTCGATCAGCTCCGGACGGCCGAGCAGATTGTTCACCAGGTAGGAGGGGAAGCCCACGCCGACGTAGACCCCGGTGGTGACGCTCAGCGTCTCGGGGTTGTAACCGGCGTGGTCGAACAGCGCCTGGGTGCCCTCCAGCAGCATCCGGTGCTGCGGATCGAGGATGGCCGCCTCCATCGGCGTCAGTCCGAACAGGCCGGCGTCGAACTGCTCCATCCCGTCCAGCACGGTGGCAGCACGGACGTACCCCGGCTCGCGGAATTGACGCTGCGGGACGCCCGCGGCAAGCAGGTCCTGCTCCGAGAGCCAGGTGACGGACTCGATGCCGTCCGCGATGTTGCGCCAGAACTCCTCCGGGTCGCGGGCCCCGGGGAACCGGCCGGCCATGCCGATGACGGCGATGTGCTGGACGTCGTCGTCGGTGTCGTGTTCGCTCACGGGCTCTGCCTCCTGCGCTGCTGCCGTCGGACGGCGGCCCTCTGCTTGTTGACCCGGTCGTCGATGCGCCCGCTTTCGGCGTCGGGGGCGCCGCCGGAGCCCAGCCGGGCGGCCAGGGCGGCGATCGTCGGATAGGTGAAGATGTCAACGAGTTCGATCGGGCCCAGGCCGGTGCCCTGGAGGCGGCTGTGCATCCTGGCTGCGAGCACGGAGTGGCCGCCGACCTCGAAGAAGTTCTCGTGCACGCCCACCGAGTCGCGCCCCAGGAGCTCGGCCCAGATCCGCTGCAACACGCTCTCGGCCTCGTCGCGCGGGCCCACGTACCCGGCGGGCACGGCCGAGGAGACCTCGGTGGCGGATCGGAGGAGCGCGCCGCGGTCGGTCTTCCCGTTCTGCGTCAGCGGCAGGGTGCTGCGTGCCACGAACCTGGAGGGCACCATGTACTCGGGCAGCAGACCGCGCGCGTGCGAGCGCAGCGCCTGTTCATCGAACTCTGCGTCGCCGCGGGGGACGACGAAGGCGACGAGGCTGTTCTCGCCCTGCCCGTCCCGCCGGGCGCTCACAGCACACTCGGCCACGTCCGGGTGGGCGCTGAGGACTGCCTCGATCTCGCCGACCTCGATGCGGAAACCGCGCACCTTGATCTGGTGGTCCACCCGGCCGAGGAACTCCAGCCGGCCGCCGGCCAGCGGCCGGACCAGGTCACCGGTGCGGTACATGCGCGCACCGGCGGCAGCGGCGAAGGGATCGGGTAGGAACCGCTCGGCGGTCAGTGCCGGCCGGTCCCAGTAGCCGCGGGCCACACCGGTCCCGCCGACGAAGAGCTCGCCGGCGACTCCGGGCGGTACCGGCCGCAGGTGGCGGTCCAGTACGTACAGCGTGGTGTTGGCCAGCGCTCCGCCGATGGTGACCCGGCCCGAGGCGTCGACCTCCAGCCTCTGCACGGCCGACCAGACGGTGGTCTCGGTCGGGCCGTACATGTTGAGCATCCGCTCGACGGCGGAGCTGCCGAGCCGCTGCACCAGGTCGGGGGGCACCGCTTCGCCGCCGACCAGCAGGTGCCGCAGCGGGCCGAGCCCTGCACCGGTCCCGGCCGTCTCCAGCAGCATCCGGGCGTAGGCGGGCGTGCACTGGAGGTGCGTCACCGCGTGCCGGGACAGCGAGCCGGCCGGCAGCGTCCCGGACACCTCGGTGAGCAGCCTGCGGACTGTCACGATGTGGTCGAGTGCGGCGAGCGCCTGTTCGTCGTCGACCCCGAAGTCGATCAGACAGGCGATCTCGTCGACCCCCGCGTCCGCCAGTTCCCGCACCAGTGAAGCGCAGTGCTCTGGCGTGCCGAAGAGCGCGCTGTTGCGTGTGAAGCGCTGGTAGGCGTGCTCGACGAGCAGCTCCCGGTGCTCCACCGGGTCGAGGCCGAGTCCTTTGGCCAGCCCTTGCATCAGTTCGATCGAGCTGCGCAGGTAGTTCTTGAACGGCTCGCGGACCGCTTCCTGGACCACGTCCGGGTCGGGGTGGACGAAGGTGTGGAGCATCAGGGTCACCACGCCCTCGTCGTGTCCCGCCTCGGCCCGCGCGGCGCGGTAGACACCGATCTTTCGGGCGAGCTCCTGGACGTTCTGTCCCAGCAGGTGGGTCAGCAGGTGGGCGCCGGCCGCGCCCGCCTGGCGGAACGTTTCCTCGTTGCCCGCCGCGGTGGCCCAGACGGGCAGTTCGGGCTGGACGGGCCGGGGCAGGGTGGCGGTCTCCACCTCAGTGCCGTCGCCGTTCACCCGCCGCACGCTCTCGCCGCGCCACAGGGCCCGCACCGTCTCGATGTCCCGCCACATCCGCTCCTTGCGGTCGGCGAACTTCTCCGGTGCCAGCACGAAGTCGTTCGGCTGCCATCCGGAGGCGAAGGAGAGGCCGACCCGTCCGCCGGAGAGGTTGTCGACGGCGGCCCACTCCTCCGCGACCCGCAGCGGATCCTGCAGCGGAAGGACGACGCTGCCCGCCCGCAGGGCGACGCGCTCGGTCACCGTGGCCACCGCGGCGGCCAGCACCGACGGGTTGGGGAACGCGCCGCCGAAGGCGTGGAAGTGCCGTTCCGGGAGCCAGAGCGCACGCAGCCCGGCGGCGTCGGCGAACCGTGCCCCGTCCAGCAGCATCCGGTAGACGTCGGGCCCCCGGCGCTCGCCGGAGTCGGAGGCGAAGTAGAACAGGCTGAAGTCGACCGGGCGCGACGGGGCGCAGCCGTTCTCCCCGGCCCGCCGCGCGGGTGTCGCCCATCGTTCGGTCTCGACGATGACGCGGTAGCCGCGGCACAAGGTCCACAGCAGCTCGACGACCGAGATGTCGAAGCAGACGCTGGTGACGGCGAGCCAGACCGGCTGCTGGCCTGCCGGGGGCGTGCCCACAGCCAGGTCGAGGCCCGCGAACAGGTTGGTGACGTTGCGCCGTGTGACCATGACCCCCTTGGGCCGGCCGGTCGACCCCGAGGTGTAGATGACGTAGGCGAGCGCGGCCTCGGGGGCCGCTGCGAGCCGCGTCGGGGCGAGCCTGGCGGCCTCCCGCGCGAGGGTGTCCAGGGCGAGGAGTTCGCCGGGGCACCCGCGGAGCGCCCGCTCGCCCGTCCCGTCCACCAGGCAGAGCGTGATCCGACCGTCCTCGGCCATGTGGGCGAGGCGCTCCTGCGGGTAATCCGGGTCCAGTGGCAGATAGGCGCCACCGGCCTGGATGATGGCCAGCATGGCCACCACCAGCTCGATCGAGCGCTCGGCGCACAGACCGACCCGTACCTCCTCGCGCACCCCCCGCGCACGCAGTGCGGCGGCCATGCCGTCGACCCGCTCCCCCAGCTCCCGGTAGGTCACCGACCGCTCGCCGCAGACGAGGGCGACGGCCTGCGGGGTCCGGCGCACCTGGGCGTCGAACTGATCGGGCCAGGGCAGCTCGCCCAGGTCCACCGTCGGCCCGCTGGTCTCGGCTCGCAGTGCCTGCTCGGCCGCGTGGGAGAGGGCCGGCAGCTGCGAGACCGGCTGCTCCGGGCGGGCGGTGACGGCGTCGAGCAGGGCAAGGTAGCCGTCCGCGATCCGCTCGACGGTCGCCTGTTCGAAGAGGTCGACGTTGTAGGTCCAGGAACAGGCGAAGCGCCCGTGCGCCTGCTGGACGGAGAGGACCAGGTCGTAGGGGGCACCGCGCTGACCGGAGGCGGCCAGCGGCGTGAGGGAGATCGGCTGCCGGTCCGGTTCCGCCTGCTGCCAGACGTACATCACCTGGAAGAACGGGGAACGGCGCGGATCGCGCACCGGGTTGAGGCGCTCGACGAGCAGTGGGAACGGGAACGGGTGGTCCAGCGCCCGCAGCAGGGTGGTGCGGGTGCGCCCGAGCGCCGCGAGGAAGGTGGGATCGTCCGCGAGTGTGGTGCGCACGACCACCGGGTCGGCGAAGAAGCCCACCGTGTCCTGTACGTCGGTGGTCGGCCGGTTGGCGGCCGGCGTGCCCACGACGACGTCGTCCGCTTCCAGGTGCTTGTGCAACAGCACCTGGAAGGCCGACAGGAAGAGCATGTTCGGCGTCGCGTCGGCGTCGCGGGCGACCCGGGCGATCGTGGCCGACAGCCGGTGGTCCAGCTCCACCGTGAGGCGACCGCCGCGGAAGGTCTGCACCGGCGGGCGTGGCCGGTCGAAGGGCAGCTGCGTCTCCGCCAGGCCGGCCAGTTCCTCGCGCCAGAACGCCAGGGCGTTTGCCGCGTCGGGACCGGAGAGCCGGTGCTGCTCACGGTGTACCTGCTCGGTGAAGTCCACGCTGTGCGGCACCGCCGCCGCAGGGTCCTGGGCCCGGTAGGCGGCCAGCCACTGCTCGACGATCACGTCGACGGACCGCAGGTCCGCGGCGATGTGATGCACCGCCAGCGCCAGCACCGGATGCTCGTCGTCCGGGCCGCCGCGCACCAGGGCGGCCCGGAGCGGCAGCTCCCGCTCGAGGTCGAAGGGCCGGTCCACGAACGCTTCGGCGAGGGACTCGACCAGCTCGGCCGTGGTGGTCTCCTCCACGAGGACTGACGGGGGGACCTCGGCCACGCACCGCAGCGGCTCGCCGTCGTTCCAGCGGTACGTCGTCCGCAGGATCGCGTGCCGGGTCATGACCGAGCGCAGCGCGCGGTCCAGGCGCCCGGCGTCGAGGGCCTCGTCGGTACGGGCCACCAGCGCGAGGTTGTAGGCGACGCTGTCCGGGGTCAACCGCTGGTGCAGCAGCAGACTGCGCTGTCCCGCGGTCAGCGGACCGCTCTGCGCGGCCCCGGTGCGCAGGTGCGCCACGATCGCGTCACGGCGCTCGCGTACCTGTTCCAGCAGCGCGGGCGTCAACTGTTCCTGCGCCCCGCGGCACTGGAGGCGGCCCTCCTCCAGGAAGAGCCTGATGCCCAGGGCCTCGACCCCGGCCATGAAGTGGTGTATGTCCTCGGCCATCGCCGGTCTCCTCTCCCCGCCCTCGCTCATCAGCCCAGGTCCAGCTGAATCTCCGCAGTGCCCGGCCGCGTGTCCGGCTGTGTTTCGTTCGCGCGCTGCTGCAGCAGCGCGGCGAACTCGCCGACCGTGTGCACGTCCGCCACGTCGGACAGCGTCAGCCGGTGTCCGAGGCGGGTGTCCAGATCGCCCAGCAGCCGCACCGCCTTCAGCGAGTCGCCGCCCAGTTCGAAGAACCGGTCCTCAACGCCCACCCGCTCGACCCCGAGGACCCTGCTCCAGGCGTCCGCCACTGTCTGCTCGAACTCGTTGCGCGGTGCCGTATACTCGGTGCGGGAGCGGTCCTCGGGCGGATACTCCCCGGCCAGGTAGGCGGCGCGTACGGCGGACCGCTGCAGCTTCCCGCTGGAGGTGCGCCGGATCCCACCGCGCGGCACGAAGACGACCTCCCGGACGGCCACCGCGTGGCCGGCGCTGACCTGTTCACGGACGGTCCGGGCGATGGCCCGGCCCTCTTCCGCGGTGATCCGGCCGGCCGTCTCGATGGCCAGTACCAGCTCCTCCCCGTGCTCGCCGCCGACCGCGAAGGCCACGCACCGGCCGCTACGGATCCGCAGATGCGACTCCTCCACGGTCCGTTCGAGGTCGTGCGGATAGTGGTTGCGGCCGTGCAGCACGATCAGGTCCTTGACTCGGCCGGTGACGAAGAGGCCTTGCGGTCCGGTGAACCCGAGATCGCCGGTGCGCAGGAACGGGCCTTCGCCGGTGGCGAGCGTGGCCCGGAAGACCGACTCGCTCTCCTGCTCCCTGCCCCAGTACCCGCGCGCTACGCTGGGGCCGCTGACCCAGATCTCCCCCATCGTTGCCTCGGGCAGGCGTTCACGCGTCGTGGGATCGACGATCTCGACGCGCTGGCCCGGGCCCGCGCTCGGGCCGCACCCCACGACCAGCCGTGCCTCCGCGCCCGGTGCCGCCTCGCGCACCCGGTGGCGCTCGAGCTGCGCCGCGTCCAGACGGGCCAGGCCGTCGCCGCCGGGCTGCGCCGTCACCAGGAGGGTGTTCTCCGCCAGTCCGTAGGAGGGGTGGAAGGCGTCGCGGCTGAAACCCGTGCCGGCGAAGGCCCGGGCGAACCGGTCCAGCGTCGCGTGGTGAACCGGTTCGGCGCCGGATATCGCCACCCGCCAGTTACTCAGATCCAGGCCGCGGATCGCCTCGGGATCGGCCTCGGCGGCCTGGGCCGCCATTTCGTAGGCGAAATTCGGCGCGGCGCTGACATAGGCGCCGTAGTGCGACATCGCGCTCACCCAGCGCAGCGGGTCGCGGAGAAAGGTGAACGGCGCCATCAGCTGTGCGCGGCCACCGCACAGGAGCGCCATCAGAATGCCGCCGATGAGTCCCATGTCGTGGTACGGCGGCAGCCAGAAGACACCGTTCATCCGGCCCTCGACACCGTAGGCGTCCCGGCCGGCACGCAGGTTCTCCAGCAGGTTCAGGTGCGACAGCATGACGCCCTTCGGCTGCCCGGTGGAGCCGGAGGTGTACTGCAGGACGGCCAGGTCCTCGGGCCGGGTATCGGGGGCCACCCAGGCGTCCGCCGACTCCTCGGGGACCGAGGAGGAGACGATCCACTCCACCGAGGGGAACTCCTCGTGCAGCGAACTCCCCGGCAGTCCCGCCATGTCGTCGGCCAGGACGCAGCTCGGGGCCGCGTCGGCCATGATGGCGCGGACCCGCTCCAGCCCGCGGCTGAGCCGCGTCGCCTCCGGCGGATAGGCGGGCACCGCGATCGCGCCGGCCAGCATGGCGGCGTAGATCCCGATCACGTAGTGCGCGCCGGGCTGATTGAGCACCAGGACGCGGTCTCCGGGGGCCGCGTGGCACTGGATCCGGGCGGCCAGGGCTTTCGCGCGTCGGAACAGTTCACGGTTGGTCAACTGCCGTTCGCGCCAGGTGCGCTGGTCGGTGAAGCGGTCGACGAAGGTGTAGGTGACGGCCTGTGGCAGGTCTTCCGCGTGCTGCCGAAGCAAGCTGTTGAGATCTCGAACAAGGGGTTCAAAGCTCTGCCTCGACACGGCCTGACCCTTCATACGGAGCGTCTTTCCGCTGGTCAGGCTACTCACGCCCGCTGAAGCCTCCGTGAAATCCCGCTGCGGGCCGGTGAAGCAGTGCTGCGCCGCCCGCTCCCCGGCCCCCCGGAAACCCCGCCCAGACCACGGGACCCCGCTCAGATCGCGAGTCCGCCGTCGATGCCGACGACCTGCCCGGTGATGTATCCCGCCCGGTCCGAGACGAGAAACGACACGAGGTCGGCCACCTCCTCGGGCGCGCCGAACCGGGCCAACGGGATCTGCTTGCGGTGCTTGTCCCTCGTCGCGGGATTCATCGACGCCATCATGTCTGTGTCGACGAATCCCGGCGCCACCGCGTTCGCGCGCACCCCTAGCTTGCCGTACTCCTTGGCGAGGGCGCGCGTGAAGCCGATGACCCCGGCTTTGGCGGCGGAGTAGTTCGTCTGCATCACCGAACCGTACACACCGGCGATGGACGACAGCGTCACGATGACGCCCTTCTGACGCTTGATCAGAAACGGCAGGGCGGCACGGCAGAGATGATAGGTGCCATCCAGGTTGGTGCGCACCACATCCTGCCACTGGGCGTCGTCCATCATGACCAGCGGTTGGTTGCGGGTGACGCCTGCGGCGGCCACCACCACGTCGACAGAGCCCAGTTCGACCTCGGCCGCCGCGACGAAATCGCGGGTCTGCGCGGCGTCGGCGACGTCACAACGCCGCGCGAAGACCCGGGCGCCGTGCCCGGCTGCCGCCTGGGCGGTCTCGTCGGCGGCATCCGACCGCGAGCGGTGACAGAACGCGACGTCGTAGCCGTCCTGCGCGAGGCGGGTCACGATCGCGCGGCCGATACCCCGGGAACCACCCGAGACGAGGGCCACGGGCCGGGCGGCCCCGTTGTATGCGGTGGTGGTCACGCGGTGTTCCTCCGGGGTGGGGTGGCGGCACGCCGCCGACTGCCGGTCGGCAGGTTCGCATTCAGCGGCACGCGTCCGTACGCGTCACCTATCGAGGCGGCGGCCGCTGCGCCCCGCCATCGGAAGTGCGCCAGGAATTAATCAATTTGCCATTTCTGCTCGGGCTATGATACCGAACAGCACTGAACCGGCGGTGAATTGCGGCTGAGGTCAGGTGAAGCCGGGCCAGGGCGGCAGGCCGGCACTCCCCGGGGGGAAGTGTCAGTATGATCCGGGGCATGACGACCCCTTTTCCTCGCCCCACGACTCCCGACAAGCCCACACTGGACGGCCTCGAGGCCAAGTGGAGCAAGAGCTGGGACGAGCAGGGCGTATACGAGTTCGACCGCAGCGCGACCCGGGAGCAGGTGTACTCGATCGACACGCCCCCGCCCACGGTGAGCGGCAGCCTGCACGTCGGTCACGTCTTTTCCTACACCCAGACCGATGCGATCGCCCGCTTTCAGCGGATGCGCGGCAAGCAGATCTTCTATCCGATGGGCTGGGACGACAACGGACTGCCCACCGAGCGCCGCGTCCAGAACTACTTCGGCGTCCGCTGCGACCCGTCCCTTCCCTACGACCCGGAATTCACCCCGCCAGGTGCCCCCGGAAAGCAGCAGATCCCGGTCTCACGGCGCAACTTCATCGAACTGTGCGAGCGTCTGACCCTTGAAGACGAAAAGGTCTTCGAGGGCTTGTGGCGGCGCCTCGGGCTGTCGGTGGACTGGCGGCAGACGTACCAGACGATCGACCGCCGGGCGCGCGCCGTCTCCCAGCGGGCCTTCCTGCGCAACCTCGCCAGGGCCGAGGCCTACCGTGCCGAGGCGCCGACATTGTGGGACGTCACGTTCCAGACTGCAGTGGCCCAGGCCGAGTTGGAGGACCGCGAGCGGCCCAGCGCCTACCACCACATCGTCTTCAAGGGGGCCGCAGAGGAGGCCCTGGAAGTCGCAACAACCCGGCCCGAACTGCTGCCCGCCTGCGTGGCCCTGGTCGCACACCCGGACGACGAACGGTTCCAGGACCTGTTCGGCACCACCGTGCGCACCCCCGTGTTCGACGTCGAGGTGCCGGTGCTGCCGCACCGCCTGGCCGACCCCGAGAAGGGCACCGGGCTGGTGATGGTCTGCACCTTCGGCGACACCACCGACGTGATCTGGTGGCGCGAACTCGACCTGCCGACCCGGGCGGTGATCGGACGCGACGGCAGGTTCGTCAAGCAAGGCCCGGCCCACCTCGGCTCACAGCAAGCTCTCGATGCCTACGCGCGGCTCGCCGGTGCCACCCCGCACACCGCACGCGAGCGGATCCTCGAAATGCTCGGCGACGCAGGGGCGCTGCTGGGCCAGCCGCGACACTTCAGCCACATGGTGAAGTTCTACGAGAAGGGCGACAAACCGCTCGAGATCGTCACCAGCCGGCAGTGGTATCTGCGTAACGGCGGCCGCGATGCGGCCCTGCGCGACCAACTGATCCACCGGGGACAGGAGCTGTCCTGGCATCCGGAGACGATGCGCAGCCGGTACCAGTCATGGGTCGAGGGCCTCAACGGTGACTGGCTGATCAGCCGCCAGCGTTTCTTCGGGGTGCCGATCCCAATCTGGTACCGCCTCGACGACTCGGGCAACCCGACCGACGAGATGATCCTGCCGTCCGAGGACGCACTGCCGGTCGACCCGAGCAGCGAGGCCCCACCCGGATTCACCGCCGAAGAACGCGACATGCCCGGCGGATTCACCGGCGACCCCGATGTGATGGACACCTGGGCGACCTCCTCGCTCACGCCCCAGATCGCCGGCGGATGGGGACACGACGACGACCTGTTCGCCCGGGTCTTCCCGATGGACCTGCGCCCGCAAGCCCACGAAATCATCCGCACCTGGCTGTTCTCCACCGCCGTCCGCGCCGAGTTGGAACACGGCGTACTGCCCTGGCGCCATGCCGCCATCAGCGGCTGGATCCTCGATCCCGACCGCAAAAAGATGTCGAAGTCCAAGGGCAACGTGGTCACCCCGGCCGACCTGCTCGACCAGCACGGCTCGGACGCGGTCCGGTACTGGGCCGTCTCCGCGCGCCCCGGCACCGACACCGCGTTCGAGATCGGCCAGATGAAGATCGGACGCCGCCTGGCCGTCAAGGTCCTCAACGCCTCAAAATTCGTCCTGGGCTTCGGCACCAGCCCCTCACACACCGAGGTCACCCAACCACTCGACCAAGCCATGCTGGCCCGGATCGCCGAAATCGTCGCCGAAGCCACCGCACACCTGGAGAACTACGACTACGCACGCGCCCTGGAAACCATCGAACGCTGCTTCTGGAGCTTCTGCGACCACTACGTCGAACTGGTCAAAAACCGCGCTTACGGCGCCACGCCCCAGACCGACACCGACTCAGCCCGCACAACCCTGACAACCGCACTGTCCGTCCTCCTACGCGCTCTGGCCCCCTTCCTGCCATTCACCACAGAGGAGGCCTGGAGCTGGTGGCAGACCGGCTCGATCCACCGCGCCACCTGGCCCACCCCCCAGGAACTCCAGCCCCTGGCACCCCACGGCGACCCCCAACTCCTGACCCTCGCCGCCGAAGCCATCACCGCCATCCGCAAAGCCAAAAGCACCGCCCAGCTCTCCATGCGCGCCGAGGTAAAGAGCCTCAACGTGACCGGCCCACTCACCCTGCACAACGCTCTGCGCAAAGTCCTGCCTGACATCCAAGCCGCCGGCCACGTCCTCAACACCGAATTCCACCCCGCCGACACCGACACCCTCACCTACGAAGTCGCCCTCCTCTGACCCACACCCCCAACGGGCACTACCCACCTGAGCTTGGCGTTTACTGATTCCTTTGGGTTGGCTTGACATCGGCCTGCTGGGTGCTATGCCGGTGGTATGGCTACTGTCCGAGGGCTGACGCCGAAGGAGCGGCAGCGCCGGGAGGACCGGCGGGCGGCCGCGGCGGAGTTGTTCGCGGAGCGGGTGCCCCAGGCCGAGGTCGCCCGCCGGCTGGGGGTGTCCCGCCAGGCGGTGCACCGGTGGCACCGGCTCTGGCGGGCCGGCGGCCGCGCGGCGCTGGCCTCCACCGGGGCGCCGGGGACGAAGTCCTACCTGACCGAGGAGCAGATCCGGGCTCTCCAGGCCGATCTGGAGCGGGGCGCGGCCGCCCACGGCTGGGAGACCGACCGCTGGACCGTCCCCCGCATCCGCGTACTGATCTACGAGACCACCGGCGTGTGGTACGCCTCGCTCGGCTCCCTGTGGCTGCTGCTGCGCCGTATCGGCTTCTCCTGCCAGCGCCCCGTCCACCGGGCCGCCGAACGCGACGAGGAGGCCATCTGCACCTGGCGGCAGGAGACCTGGCCCGAGGTAAAAGCACCGCGGCGGGCCTCGGGGCCTGGATCGTCTTCGAGGACGAATCCGCCGCCACGCTGAACCCGCCGCTGCGCACCACCTGGGCCCGGCGCGGCCACACCCCGATCCTCACCGCCCCGGTCAGCCACAAGAAGACCTCGATGGCCGGCTGGTGCTGCTACCGCACCGGCCACACCCCCCGGCTGCGATACAACCTGCGCCCAGGCGGCCACTTCACCGCAGCAGACTTCCCCGACCTGCTGCGCCGGCTGCACCGCCACCTGGACGCCCCGGTTGTCCTGGTGTGGGACAATCTCACCGGACACGCCCGCGACAAAGGCGTCCTGGCCTTCCTCGACGACAACGCCGACTGGCTGACCGTCTACCGGCTCCCCGGCTACGCGCCCGAACTCAACCCCGTTGAAGGGCTGTGGGGACTCCTCAAGGACGGCCCCCTGGGCAACCTCGTCGCCCGCGTCCTGGACGAGGTCACCACCGCCGCCCGGCGTGCCCTGTGCCGCACCCAGTACCGCCCGGACCTACTGCTCGCCTTCCTCGCCGGTGCCGGACTCGCCCTGGACTGAGGACCGTTGTCAATTCAATCCAAAGGAATCAGTAACATCGCAGGTCACTCGACCTGCTGAGATCCCCGGGAACCGGCGGCACATGACGCGGCCGTTCTTCACGCTTCGAGATGTCGAGTAACGAAGCACGAGAGAACGGCCGCTGCGTATGAGTCTCCCCGCCGAGGCGCCCGCAGGCGAGGCATTGGGCGTGTTGTCCCGCTTTCGGGTCGACTTCTACGACTGCCTGTATAGCCGCGCGGACGCGCTCTTCGAGCTCACCGACGCGGTGCTGTGCGCGGACGGGCCGGTGAAAACCCTGGTCGAACTGTCGCTGGCGGCCGAGCACCGGCGCGGGCACGGCACCCTGTACGCCGCGTTGGACCGGGGCTGGCTGGAACCGATGCGGTTGCGCCGCACGCTGGCCGGGCTGCCGCTGCCGAGGGCGGCCGACGGGCGCATCGTGCTGGCGGTGGACGTCAGCAACTGGCTCCGCCCGGACGCTCCGACCAGCGACGAGCGGCTGTTCTGCCACGTCTACGGACGCGGCGACCGCAGCTCGGACCAGCTGGTGCCCGGCTGGCCCTACTCCTTCGTCGCCGCCCTGGAGTCCGGCCGCACCTCCTGGGTCGCTCTGCTGGACGCCGTACGGCTCGGGCCGGCGGACGACGCGACCACTGTCACGGCCGCCCAACTGCGCGATGTCATCGAGCGGTTGATGAGCGCAGGCCACTGGGCACCGGGCGATCCGGACATCGTGATCGTGATGGACTCCGGCTACGACGTCGCCTACCTGACCCACGCTCTCGCCGACCTGCCCGTCGTGCTGGTCGGACGGCTGCGCTCGGACCGGGTCATGCTCCGTGACCCCGGCCCTGCCCGGTCGGGCCCCCGGGGCGGGCGTCCCCGCCGGCATGGCGGCGTCCTCACGTTCAAGAAGCCCGACAGCTGGCACGAGCCGGATGTCACGACCGCCACGGACACCACCCGCTACGGCACGGCCACCGCGACGGCCTGGGACCGGATGCACCCCCGGCTCACCCATCGCGGCCCCTGGCTGGCCCACGCCAAGGAAGAACTCCCCATCCTGCACGGCACGTTGATCCGCCTGAAGGTCGAGCGCCTGCCCGGCGGCCGCGACCCGAAACCGGTCTGGCTGTGGTGCTCGGCCACCGCTGCCGCACCGGCGGACGTGGACCGCTGGTGGCAGGTGTTCCTGCGACGCTTCGACCTGGAGATGAGCAAGCCGCAGTGCTGTCAAAGTCGCGGTTCGCCGTCATCGTGCGTGTTTCCTTTCCCGTCCGGGATTATCACCGTCTGTTGGTGGTCGAGCCAGGCTTGTCGAGACTGGTGGCCGCGGGACTGCCGGTGGAGCCGGCGGAGCCGTTCGACTTCTGCGGGGTCGGCGTGGATCACCCAGGACCGGCGCGGGTTGCTGAGTTGGCGGGCGGTGACCCAGCCGCGTGGGGACTGCTGCACGAGCAGGTGACACCTGACCTGGCTTGCTGAGAGGCGGCCTGGAAGGATGTTGCAGTGCCCAAGCCGTATCCGAAGGAGTTCCGCGAGGACGTCGTGCGGGTCGCGCGCAGCCGCGAGCCCGGCGTCACGCTGGAACAGATCGCCGCCGACTTCGGCGTCCACCCGATCACGCTGTCGAAGTGGCTGCGCCGCGCCGACACCGACGAGGGCGCCAGGCCCGCAACGGCGTCGGGTGAGTCGGCCGAGCTGCGCGAGGCCCGCAAACGCATCCGGCTCCTGGAGCAGGAGAACGAGGTGCTGCGCAGGGCCGCGGCGTATCTGTCGCAGGCGAACCTGCCGTCAAAATGATGTACCCGCTCGTCCGCGAGCTGGCCGCCGCCGCTGCCCCTCACCGGGTGCCGGTGGCGGTGACGTGCCGGGTACTCAAGCTGGCCCGCCAGCCCTACTACCGGTGGCTGGCCTCACCGGTCACCGAGTCGGAGCTCGCTGAGGCATACCGGGCGAACGCCCTGTTCGACGCGCATCGCGACGATCCCGAGTTCGGTCACCGCTTCCTTCTCGACGAGGCCCGGGCCGCCGGTGAGTCGATGGCCGAGCGGACCGCCTGGCGGATCTGCCGGGACAACGGCTGGTGGAGTGCCTTCGGCAAGCGCAGGAGCCGTGGGAAGAACGCCAAAGCCGGGCCGCCTGTCCATGATGATCTGGTGCGGCGGGATTTCACCGCGGATGGGCCGAACCGGCTGTGGCTGACGGACATCACCGAGCACGCAACCGGCGAGGGCAAGCTGTATCTGTGTGCCGTCAAGGACGTGTACTCCGGCCGCATCGTGGGCTATTCCATCGACGCCCGGATGAAGTCCAGCCTCGCGGTGAGAGCCCTTGAATCCGCGGTGGCCCGTCGCGGCCAGGTCGCCGGATGCATGGTTCATTCCGACCGCGGGTCGCAGTTCCGCTCACGGAAGTTCGTGTCCGTTCTCGCACGTCACGACCTGGTCGGCTCGATGGGCCGGGTCGGTGCGGCCGGCGACAAACCTCGTGCTTCATACTGCGCCTCCTTGGGCTGATTCGATCGGTGTTTCCTCGGGTGCGGGCCGCGGGTTGGGCGGCCGGCCGATGCGTGGCCTGGTGAACTCCGGGCCGGGCAGCTGGTAGAAGTACTCACCCTTGTCGTTGGCGAGGCGGCCGGTCAGCAGGCCGTCGTTGCGCCACTTCTTGACGGTGTTGGTGTGCACGTGCAGGCGGCGGGCGATCTCGTTCAGGCTGAACAGCCCTTCCTCGGCGAGTCGTTGGGGGTGGCTGCGCAGGTTGTAGGCATTCCGGATGTGCTTGATGGTTCCCGGGCCGATGGGCTGGCCACCGCCGCAGACGTGGCCGCGCTCGGTGAGGATCTTCGCGATCTGGCCGTCGGTGTGGTCGTCCAGGAGCTCGTCGACGGCGGCGACGACCTCGGCCGGGGTCTGCCGGATCTGCCAGGAGGCCAGCGGGACGGGCCTGACCAGCGTGTGCTCCTGCCCGCCGGTGAGGCGGACGTGGACGGTGATCTGCTCCGCGCGGACCAGGGTGACGTCGGTGACCAGCAGCCGCACCAGGCGTTTGCGTTCGCGGTCGGGGGTTTCCGGATCCGCCCACAGGGCCGGGAAGTCGCGGGCCAGCGCGGTGACCCGGTCCCGCTGGGTCTCGTCGAGGACACCGGTTTCGGCGGCTTTTGTCTTCTCGTAGGTATCGGTGGCCTCGGCGAGCTCGCGCAGAGCCTGGTTCCAGTCGGCTTCCAAGCTGGTGGCGACCAGACGGTTGTCGGGATCGACAGCAAGGTAGCGACGACGGGCCAAGTCGGCCTGATACTAGGCGCGTTCGACGGTGGCGGCCCGCAGCCGGTCGGCCTCGTCCGCGCGAGCGGCCAGTTCGTCTGCGACGGCGAGTGCCACCTGCACCGCGTGCGGGGTCAGCGCGGTGACCAGCAGTTCGCCGACGGCGACGTCGACGACGGCGCCGTGGACGCGCTGGCAGATCGGGTTGCCGTACTGAATGCCCTTGGCCTGGCAGACGTACTCCGGCTCCAGCCGGTCCTTGCGCTGGTGATAGCGCACGGTCATGCGCCGGCCGCAGATCCCGCAGACCGCGATGCCCTGCAGCAGGGCGGGGCCCTCGCGCGGCGGGCCGTGGCGACGGTCCTTGCCGTGCGCGGTGGCGTTGGAGGCGAGTTTGGCCTGGTTCGCGTCGTACTTCTCGAGCGTGATGTATCCGGGGTGGTGGCCGGGGAAGAAGGCGACCCACTGCTCGCGCGGCAGCAAGCGGGGCCCGCTCTTCCCGGTGCCGGGGGTGGGTTTGTGCTGGTAGCGGCCGTAGAAGAACGCCCCGGCATAGCGCGGGTTGTGCAGGATCTGCAGGATCCGCGAGTGCTGGGCCGGCGCCCACACGACCTGGCCCTTGCCCGGGCCGTGGGCGATGCGGCGGGGCAGTCGCAGGCCCTCGTGGTTGAACGCCTTGACCACGCCGGTGGCCGACCCGGTCGCGTCGAACAGCTCGAAGACCACGCGGATGACCTGCTGGATGGCGGTGTCGGGGTCGAGGACGACCTTGCCGGCCGGGTCGTAGACCAGGCCGACCGGCAGCGGGCTGATCAGCTCCCCGCGGCGGGCCTTGGACAGCTGACCGCCCCGCAACCTGGCCTTGAGCAGGTGCAACTCCGCCTCCGAGAGACTGCCTTTGAGCCCCAGCAGCAAGCGGTCATTGAAATCGCAGGGGTCGTAGAGGCCGTCCTCGTCCAAGATCAGTGTCCCGGACATCGCGCAGATCTCGAGCAACCTGTGCCAGTCGGTGTTGTTGCGGGCCAGCCGGCTCACTTCCAGGCCGAGGACGATGCCGGCGTGTCCCATGCCGACCTCGGTGACCAGCCGCTGGAAGCCTTCCCGGTCGGCGGCCGAGGCACCGGATTGGCCCTGGTCGGTGTCGATGACGACGATCCGGTCGGCCGGCCAGCCCAGCGCGACCGCCCGCTCCTTGAGCCCGTACTGGCGAACTGTGGACTCGGTGTTGTTGATCACCTGCTTGAGCGAGCTCTGCCGGACATACAGGTAGGCGTCTCTGGCGAGGTGGCCGGCGGTCACCTTGGCCGCCGGCCCGAACACTGACTCCATCAACTCCCCTGCTTCCTTATGAGGGTTGCTGCTGGTCATGGGCTGTGGGCGTGGGCCAGCACCATCCGCGACCACACCCGGACGATCTGCGGGTCCAGCCCGATGGGCGTCTCACGCGCTGTCGGCGGGGGTGCAACCGGGCTCCGCGGCGTCGCCGCGGCGGCCAGGGCTGCGGCGACCCGCAGGAATGCGACCATGCCGCGGGCCACCAGCACGCCGAGCCCGTGGCGGTGCCCGCCCCGGCCTGCCGTCTCGCGCAGCCGCTCGTACTCGGTGATGCCCGCCGCGGGGTCAGTGCTGGGAGCCGGTGCGGGCTATGGGCTCTGGCTGGGGGTCGCTCTCCGGCTCGCGGCGGGTCAGCGCGCGCTCGATGGAGCGCGGGTGGACAGAGAAGCCGAACTCGGCGTGCACCTTGGCCGTCAACTGCCTTGAGGTCAAGGATGGTTCGACCGCACGCCAGCCCTCGACGCGCTCCATGACCTGCGCGGTCAGCTTGGTCGGGCCCTTCGGGCCGGGCTTGCCCCAAGCCAGGGCTGACAGCCCGCCGGCGTCCAGGGCAGCGGCGATCTCATAGAACGCCTGCCGGCAGTAGCCGAAGGCCCGGGCGGCCTGGGCGACGGGCACCTTATCCACGCGCACCCGCCGCACCATCTCGTACTTGACCTGAACCACATCCCGCACATCGCAGAACGGCGAGGCGAGGAATGCCTCGTCGACCACCTTCTCCGGATGCGGGTTGAGCGAGCGGGCCGCCGCCAGGGCGGCCACCTTCGGATCCGTCGCCGTCGATGCCACCGTGTCACTCCCTCGGTCCGAGCCGATGTCACCAGGTTCACGCCGACAGGTGCGCCTGCCAAGCCCTCAAGATCGGCGCACGGAGGCGAAGCAACAGGTGGGGGCGCACTCCGGTGGCTTCCTCCGCGCGCCGCCGGACGGCACGGGCACGCGATACGGCGTGGATCAGACGACGCTCACGGCGTCGTCTTCCCGACACCGCGAGATCGGAGCGCGTCGATCAGGCCAGCGGCGGCCAGCAGGTCATCCACCCGGAACGGGCAGCGACCCGCGGCGACCACCACGAACGGATCGGCTGGGTCGATGTCCGTCCACGCTGCAGGCAGCGAGGCCACCTCCCCGTTCTCGTCCACGAAGCTGACCCTGTCCTCGTCCCAGGCCAGACGCCGGTCGACGAAGACGAACTCCCGCCCGCACCACGGATGGAACGGATGCGTCACCCGGATAACTCCCGGCTGACCGTACTGATCGGGTGCAGTCGACGACGTGTGACAACGCGGCCATGGAGAGCTTCTTCGCGCTGCTGCAGAAGAACGTCCTCGACCGCCGTACCTGGGCCACTCGCCAGGAGCTGCGGATCGCGATCGTGACCTGGATCGAGCGCACCTACCACCGACGCCGGCGTCAGAGACGCCTGACCCGATTGACCCCCGTCGAGTACGAGACCATCATGACCCCAGCCGCAGCCCTGGCTGCATAAACCCCGCTGTCACCCGATCATGCAGCAGTCCCTTTTGCTGTAGGCAGCGAAGTGATGTCCCGTGTACCACCAGCAGACGAAGAACCTGCTGGACGCTCCACCCGCGTAATTGAGCAAGGCCGCTTGGCGCCACGACATTCCCGGCAGCCTGCCACACCCGCGTAGCCAACAGACCGCATGACCAGCAACACAAGTCACCTGACGACCTATCAGGAGGAGCGTCAAATGAGCGTAATTCCAGCGTCAGAATATCGCCCGTAACGCCCGCACCGCACATAATGCACGCACGCAAAACTGCAGGTCAGGAGCCCTTTGCGGCAGGCTCCAGGATCGCCACGCACTCCACGTGATGCGTCATCGGAAAAAGGTCCATGGGGAGCACGGGATCCCGCCCGCCTCTTCGGTCCCGCGCTCGAACTCCACGACCGCCGGCGCCCCGTTCTCGTCCAGGCCCAGCGAGTCGATCCGCCCGCCGTGCACCGGGCCGGTGCCGTACTCGCTCGCCAGGAACCGGACCCCGAGCAGCTCCTGCACGTTGCTCTCGACGAGGCGCTGCACAGCGGCCTCGGTATCAGCCAGCCGCAGCACGACCTCCCTCATGCCGCCCTTCGTCGTGCGGAACAACTTCAGGCCGGACATCTTCCCCCCTCCTCGATACGAAGATCGAGAACGTTGGAGAGGGGCGGGATTGTTTCCGTGATGACACCAAGAAGAGTGAGGATCAGGTGGAGGGTTGAGGGCGGGCCGCCAGGGCCCGCCGGTGTCCCGCCGCCGCTTCTGGCACCGACTTCCAACCGTCACACGACAGCTCGCAACTGCTCGTCCAAGACCATCGCCGCCTTGGTGATGCTCCCGGGCATGAGGTGCCTGTATGTGCGGTAGGTGACCTGGATCGACGTGTGTCCCATCCGTTCCGCCACGTCTGTGATGGGAATGCCGTTGCTCAGCGCGTTGGACGCGAAGAAGTGCCGGAAGCTGTACATTCCGACGCCTTCCGCCGGCGGGAGGACCTGGAACAGCTTCGACCACCCGGTATCGCTCGTTCGGTTCACTGAAGGGCCCCTTCGGCCCTCTCAAGAGGTGCCCGTCCTCCGTGGACCCGTGCTCTTCCGCGAATCGTTCGATCGAGAAAGACGTCTTCTTCCGGTCGCTGTTCTCCCCGAGCGTCGCGAAACCGGATGGTGCAGGCGCGCGGGCAACGGCTGAGCTTGGCACAGGAGCAGCCCTTGAAGGAGGAGCTCATGCCGCGAGCAAGCTGACGAGCCGAGGAGTGACACCTTCCGAAGGGGCGAGCGGACCAGCGGACCTGGTCCTGCTGACGCGCCCCGCGGTCGGCAAGGCGGAGATCTCTGCCTCGCCACATGCTGGCTGCTTGCTGACCCGGGGCCACCCAGCATGCGCCTGACCTGCGAAAACGTCCATCCTGTGGATCTTCGGCAACAACATCGAGGACCGCATGGGCCGTCTGCGGTACCTGCTGTTCTACCTGGTCTGCGGCTACGCGGCCGCATACGGATTCGCACTCACGAACCCCGACGCCACCACCCCCCTGATCGGCGCCTCCGGAGCCATCGCCGGGGTGCTGGGCGCCTACCTGGTCCTCTACCCGAAGGCCCGGGTCTGGGTCCTCGTCCCCTTCCTGATCTTCCTGCCCCTGCGCCTGCCGGCCTGGATCGTGCTGGGCCTGTGGTTCCTGCTGCAGGCGGCGTACTCGGCGGGCGCGGGCATCACCGGCGCCGGAACGGTTGCCTACGCGGCCCACGTGGTCGGCTTCGTCGTCGGCATGCTGATCGCCTGGCCCCTCAAACCGGGCACTCCCCCACCACCCGAACCGGCCGGCATCCTCTTCGGACGGCAGACCCGAGGGGGCTGGTAGGGGCCTGCCGTACAGCGAGCAACACGAGAGCGGCCCAACGGAGCGTCTCCAAGGGTAGGTGGGGAGCTACTCGGCGGGGACGGCACAGGGGCGCCTGGACGGGTACCTGACAGGCCAGGGCAACGGCGACTTCGGGCGGCAGACGCCCGAGTTGCGTGTCCGCGTCCCGCCCCTCAGCAAGGTGGACGACATGCTGACCGTTCACGTCCGTGGCCCGGATGACCTGTTCGGGGCGGTGAACCATCGGCGGATTCACCGCCAACCGCAGAGGAGTGCTCCGCTCGCGTCCCGCCAGGTGACGCAGTCGACCAAGTACTCGGAATGCGCAGGTAGGGGCATGAGTCCCGTCGGCGGACACCGCTGAAAGCCGCATCGATCTGTGGCCTGATCAGCGGCGGCGCCAGGGATGCAAGAGCCGCCCACAGCAGGCCGAAAGAAGGAACTGAATGCCCGCATCGTGGGGTACTTAGTTCCCCGTCTGTGGTTGTCCGGCCTGGGCGCCTTCAAGGTGTTGGACGATCTGCCACATGGGAGTGCTGCTGCGGGTGACCAGGACGATGGTGTCGCCGGTGTCGCCCCAGGTGCGATGAACCAGATCGAGAGCCCGGTCGACGCCTGCGGCGGCATCACCCCGAGCGCCGGAGCGCAACCAGGCGCGCAGTCCGTGGTTGTGTGCGGCGACGACGCTCGCGGCGACAGTGCAGGCCCGGACGTCTCCGTCCGCAAGTGTGGCGAACCGGCGCTCAAGGTACGCGGCGAGGGCACGCTCGTAGCGCCAGACCACGGATGTCTCATGGACTTTGAGCGCTGCGACCTTGCGGGTGAGCGCGTACCGCTTCACCGAGAACTCGGCGTTCTCCGCGTACATACGCATGACCAGGCGGGCCGCGCCGCAGGCGCGTCCGACGGGGTCGGGGTCCTGGCTGCCTTCCTCCAGGTACTCGACCATGTCGGCGAGGGCTCTCTCATGGTCAGGGAAGACGACTGCTTCCTTGGTGGGGAAGTACCTGAAGAACGATCGGCGGCCCACGCCGGCCCGGCGCACGATGTCGTCGATGGTGGTCCTCTCGTAGCCGCGCTCCGTGAAGAGCGTGAAGGCGGCTGACACGAGGAGATCCCTGATGGGGGCTTTCTCCTGGTCCTCTTCGGTCGCCGGCCCGCTCGGGCCGTTGTAGGGCTGCTCGCTCATGACATGAAAGTACATGCCCCCTTCCCGAAGGGAACTCAGTATGCATAATGAGGGTACTGAGTGCCATCCTGTGGGAGAGTCTATGTCGGATTTCGACCTGTACCGCCCGTCCGAGGAGCACGACATGCTCCGTGACGCCGTCCGCTCGCTGGCCGAGGCGAAGATCGCGCCGTACGCCGCCGAGGTGGACGAGGACGCCCGCTTCCCCCAGGAGGCCCTGGACGCGCTGGTCGCGAACGACCTGCACGCCGTGCACGTGCCCGACCAGTACGGCGGCGCGGGCGCGGACGCGCTCGCCACCGTCATCGTGATCGAGGAGGTCGCCCGGGTCTGCGCCTCGTCCTCCCTGATCCCCGCGGTGAACAAGCTGGGCTCGCTGCCGGTGCTCCTCGCCGGCTCCGAGGAGCTGAAGAAGAAGTACCTGACCCCGCTCGCCCAGGGCCGGGCGATGTTCTCCTACTGCCTGTCCGAGCCGGACGCCGGCTCCGACGCGGCCGGCATGAAGACCAAGGCGGTCCGCGACGGCGACAGTTACGTCCTGAGCGGCGTCAAGCGCTGGATCACCAACGCGGGCGTCTCCGAGTTCTACACGGTGATGGCGGTCACCGACCCCGCCCGCCGCTCCCAGGGCATCTCCGCCTTCGTCGTGGAGAAGTCGGATGCGGGCGTCTCCTTCGGCGCCCCGGAGAAGAAGCTCGGCATCAAGGGCTCGCCCACCCGCGAGGTCTACCTGGACCAGGTCCGCATCCCGGCGGACCGGATGATCGGCGCCGAGGGCACCGGCTTCGCCACCGCGATGCGCACCCTGGACCACACCCGCGTCACCATCGCCGCCCAGGCCCTGGGCATCGCCCAGGGCGCCCTCGACTACGCCCAGGGCTACGTCAGGGAGCGCAAGCAGTTCGGCCGGCCGATCGCCGACTTCCAGGGCGTGCAGTTCATGCTGGCCGACATGGCCATGAAGATCGAGGCCGCCCGCCAGCTGACCTACGCGGCCGCCGCCAGGTCCGAGCGCGTCGCCGCCGGAGGTGGAGAGGGGGGCCTGACCTTCCAGGGCGCCGCCGCCAAGTGCTTCGCCTCCGACGTGGCCATGGAGGTCACCACGGACGCCGTCCAGCTCCTCGGCGGCTACGGCTACACCCGCGACTACCCGGTCGAGCGGATGATGCGCGACGCGAAGATCACGCAGATCTACGAGGGCACCAACCAGGTCCAGCGCATCGTCATGGCCCGCAACCTGCCGTAGCACTGGACCCCGGGGAGGCACTCGATGGGCACGAAACGATCGCGCCATGCGCAAGGCCGGCGTGGTGAGCGGCGAACTGATGGACTCCGTAACTGCTGAGGTATGTGCGCGCAACAGCCTGGGACGCCACCGAGATGGCCGTGGCCACACGTGGCGGTGACGTGCGCGGTGCGGTCTTCCATGCCGACAGGGGAGTCCAGCACAGACTCAACCGGTTGTCGCAACACCGGCTTCCTGGATCGATGGTGGATGATCGTTCAGGGCTTCGGCGGGTGTCTTCCACCCGAGGGTCTTGCGGGGCCTGCTGTTGAGTGCGAGAGCAACGACCTCGAGCTCATCGGGATCCCATCGCGACAAGTCCGTATCACCCCGCGCTCACCCTGGGTGCAGCAGGGCGAGCAGGGGAGTGTCCGGTGTGGGGCCGGTCGTGGACGGTGGGGTGGAGCGGGCAGTGTACTGTCCGGACCGCTGCCGATTCCGAATCTGCCCCGAGCGGCAGGCGTCACGGAACAGTGTTGCTGAAACGCCGTAATGCAACGCCTCACCGACTTCCCTCCTTTGCAAGGGATGCAGGGATCAGCGACGGGTGCTTCGAGCGCCCCGGTTGCACGCTCTGCCTCCGCGTGTCGCATCCGCGCCGCCGTGGACGGTGACCGGGACCGGCTGCCTCATAACGGGTCACTGCAGGTGGTCGACCGTCCGAGTCCGCGCTGCGGCGGATTGGCTCGAAGGCGGCCATCGGCAACGACGAGTTCACGCTCGACGAGCAGATCTCCCAGTTCCTTCGAGGCGAGTGGGTCATGCCCGCCGCCGCTCGCCCAGGTCTTCGGCCGTCTCGCCCGGATGAGCACGGGCAAACTCGCCCCGCACCTGGCCCGCTGTCCCGAGCCGGCCATGTCTGCTGTGACCGACTGCGGCACCGGATCCGTACGCCCCTCGGCTGCTGGCCCTGTCCGGTAATACTGATCGTGGCCCCCAGTCAGTGACTCCTCATGCTGTCCGTCAAGCCGTGAGGGCAGTGGGAGGCACGGCTTCGTAGGCCCGTCCGTCACGGAGAAGGAGCCAGAGGACGTTGACGCGACGACGGTGCCAGGCGGGTCAGGTCTGCTGGACACCCCTCTTACTCAAGCGTCGTAGGTGTAGAAGCCGCGGCCGCTCTTGCGTCCGAGGTGGCCCGCGGCGACCATGCGGCGCAGCAGGGCGGGCGGCGCGTACAGCGGCTCCTTGAACTCCTCGTACATGGACTCGGCCACTGCCTGGGCGGTGTCGAGACCGATGAGGTCGAGCAGGCGCAGCGGCCCCATGGGGTGGGCGCAGCCGAGTTCCATGCCCCGGTCGATGTCGTCCGGGACTGCGGAGCCTGCCTCCACCATCCGTACCGCGCTGAGCAGGTAGGGGACCAGCAGCGCGTTGACCACGAAGCCGGAGCGGTCGGACGCCTGGATGGCCCGCTTGCCCATCTGCTGGGTGAGATGACGGGTGCGCGCCATGGTCTCTTCCGCGGTGGTGAGCGCGGGGATGAGCTCGACCAGCTGCTGCACGGGCACCGGGTTGAAGAAGTGCATGCCGATGACCTGCCCGGGGCGCTCGGTGGCGACGGCGAGATCGATGATGGGGATCGAGGAGGTGTTGGTGGCCAGGATCGCCGCGGGGTCTTCGACCGCCTTGTCCAGGGCTCGGATGACGTCGGTCTTGATGTCGCGGTTCTCGGCGACGGCCTCGATGACGAACTGACGGTCGGCCATGTCGCCGAGGTCGTGGGTGAAGGACAGCCTGGCGAGGGCCTGGTCGCGCTGCTCCTCACTGAGCTTTCCGCGCCGTACGCCTTGGTCGAGGGAGGCGGTGAGACGGCGGCGGCCCGCTTCGGCGGCGTCGTGTGTGGCCTCGGCGACAAGGACGTCGAGGCCACTGCGGGCGGCGACTTCGGCGATGCCGGAGCCCATCAGGCCGCAGCCGACGACGCCGAGACGGGTAACGGGGTCCATGTGAATTCCCAACTGGTGAGGAGCGGCGGGGTCGTTGCTGGGGTCGGGGTCAGACGTTGCGGCGGTACTGGCCGCCGACCTCGAAGAAGGTCTCGGTGATCTGCTGCAGCGAACAGACCCGGGCGGCGTCCATGAGGACGGCGAACACGTTGCGGCCGCTGACCGCGGCGTCCTTGAGGTCGGCGAGGGCGGCCCGGGCCGGGTCGCGGTGGCGCTCCTGGAAGTCGAGAACGCGCTGCAACTGGGACTTCTTCTCCTCCGCGGTGGCGCGCGCCAGTTCGAGGACGCCGGTCTCGGCGGTGTCCGCGTGGGGGTTGCGGAAGGTGTTCACGCCGATGATCGGCAGGCTGCCGTCGTGCTTGCGCTGCTCGTACAGCATCGACTCGTCCTGGATGCGGCCACGCTGGTAGCCGGTCTCCATGGCGCCGAGCACGCCGCCGCGTTCGTTGATCCGGTCGAACTCGGCGAGCACCGCTTCCTCGACCAGGTCGGTGAGCCGGTCGATGATGAACGAGCCCTGCAGCGGGTTCTCGTTCATCGCCAGGCCCCACTCCCGGTTGATGATGAGCTGGATCGCCAGCGCCCGGCGCACCGACTCCTCCGACGGGGTGGTGACGGCCTCGTCGTAGGCGTTGGTGTGCAGCGAGTTGGCGTTGTCGTAGATGGCGATGAGTGCCTGCAGGGTGGTGCGGATGTCGTTGAAGTCCATCTCCTGCGCGTGCAGGGAACGGCCGGAGGTCTGCACGTGGTACTTCAGCTTCTGGGATCGTTCGTTGGCGCCGTACTTCTCCCGCATCGCGACGGCCCAGATCCGGCGGGCCACCCGGCCCAGGACGGAGTACTCCGGGTCCATGCCGTTGGAGAAGAAGAACGACAGGTTCGGCGCGAAGTCGTCGATGTGCATACCCCGGGCCAGGTAGGCCTCGACATAGGTGAAGCCGTTGGCCAGGGTGAACGCGAGCTGGCTGATCGGGTTCGCGCCGGCCTCGGCGATGTGGTAGCCGGAGATGGACACCGAGTAGAAGTTGCGCACCTGGTGGTCGATGAACCACTCCTGGATGTCGGCCATCATCCGCAGGGAGAATTCGGTGGAGAACAGGCAGGTGTTCTGACCCTGGTCCTCCTTCAGGATGTCGGCCTGCACCGTGCCGCGCACGTTCGCCAGCGCGTGCGCGCGCAACCCGGCCGCCTCTTCGTCGGAGGGGTCGCGGCCCTCGGCGGCGCGGAACTTCTCGATCTGCTGGTCGATGACGGTGTTGAGGAAGAACGCCAGCACGGTGGGTGCCGGACCGTTGATCGTCATAGACACCGAGGTCGTCGGCGCGACCAGGTCGAAGCCGTCGTAGAGGGCTTTCATGTCGTCGAGCGTGGCCACCGACACGCCGGAGGTGCCGACCTTGCCGTAGATGTCGGGACGTTCGCCGGGGTCACGGCCGTACAGGGTGACCGAGTCGAACGCGGTGGACAGCCGGGTGGCCGGCTGGTCCTCGGACAGCAGCTTGAACCGCCGGTTGGTGCGGAACGGGTCGCCCTCTCCGGCGAACATCCGCGCCGGGTCCTCACCGTCGCGCTTGAACGGGAACACCCCGGCGGTGAACGGGAAGTAGCCGGGCAGGTTCTCCCGGCGCCAGAACCGCACCAGCTCCCCGTGGTCGGTGAACCTCGGCAGCGCCACGCGGGGGACCACGTTGCCCGACAGGGACTCACGGGTCAGCTTGGTACGGATCTCCTTGTCCCGGACCTTCACGACCTGCTCGTCGCCGGAGTAGGAGGCCACGACGGCGGGCCAGTTCTCGATCTGTTCCGTGACGTCGTGCGGGAGCTGCTTACGGGCGTCTGCGAGCAGCGAGGCCACGTTCCCGGCGTCGGAGCCGACCCGGGCGAGTTCGCCCTTGACGGCGTCCAGGCGCTGCACCCGCCGGGCCGCCTCGGCGAGGCGTTCGGTCTCGGCGTGGTACCTGCGGAGCGTCTCGGTGATCTCGGCCAGATAGCGCACCTGGCCCGCGGGCACCACCTGGCGGGTGCCGGAGGAGTGGCGCACGTCGACCGGTGCCAGCGCGCCCTCGGACAGCTCCAGCCCCTTCTCGGCCAGAGTACTCCTCAGATACTGGTAAAGCGCGGTGACCCCGTCGTCGTTGAAGGTCGCCGCCGAGGTGCCGAACACCGGCATGTCCTCGGGCTTCTTGTCGAACGCCTCACGGTTGCGGATCAGTTGGCGGCTGACGTCGCGCAGCGCGTCCTTGGCGCCGCGCCGCTCGAACTTGTTGATCGTCACGACGTCGGCGAAGTCGAGCATGTCGATCTTCTCCAGCTGCGAGGCGGCGCCGAACTCCGGCGTCATCACGTACATAGAGGTGCCGACGAACGGCACGATCGCCGCGTCGCCCTGGCCTATGCCCGGCGTCTCCACGATCACCAGGTCGAACCCGGCGGCCTTGACCACGTCGATCACATCGGAAAGGTGCTCGGGCAGCTCGTGGCTGCCGCGGGTGGCGAGACTACGGAAGAAGACCCGGTCCCCGTCGAGGGAGTTCATGCGGATCCGGTCCCCGAGCAGCGCACCGCCGCCGCGGCGGCGGGTCGGGTCGACCGCGATCACCGCGATCCGCAGCTTGTCCTGCTGGTCGACACGGAACCGGCGCACCAGCTCGTCGGTCAGGGACGACTTCCCGGAGCCGCCCGTACCGGTGATGCCGAGAACCGGCGTGACCCGTGCCGCCGCCGCGGCACGCAGCTCTGCCAGGAAGTCCGCGGGCACTTTGCCGAGTTCGGCGCCGGTGATGGCGCGCGCGACAGCGGACCAGTCGCCGGCGAGCACGGCGGCCGCGTCGGCCGGCTTGCTCTCCCAGAGGTCGAAGTCGCATTCCTTCAACACCGAGTTGACCATCCCGGCGAGGCCCATCCGCTGGCCGTCCTCCGGGGAGAAGATGGTCACCCCGCTGGTGCGCAGCCGGGTGATCTCCTCGGGCACGATCACGCCCCCACCGCCGCCCACCACGCGGATGTGCTCCGCTCCCCGCTCGCGCAGCGAGGCGACCAGGTACTCGAAGTACTCGACGTGCCCGCCCTGGTAGGACGAGACCGCCACGCCGTGTGCGTCCTCCTCGAGTGCCGCGTCCACGACCTCCCGCACTGACCGGTTGTGTCCGAGGTGGATCACCTCGGCGCCTTGGGACTGGAAGATGCGCCGCATGATGTTGATCGACGCATCGTGCCCGTCGAACAGGGCCGAAGCGGTGACCAGGCGGACCGGGTGCAGGGGACGGTGCAGATCGCTCATGGGGTGCCCTCACAACAGGTGGCGGGAGGCGGATCGAAAGAGATGCTAGGACGTCCTAGTAAATTGCGAGAGGTGCTGGTGCTGTGATCACCAGCACAGGGCGGCGAACACCACGTTTCCGGGTGAAGGCGGCGGCTGACGGGAAGGGGGCCTCCCTGCCGGGGTCGGGTGCCTGCGTGGAGGACGCGGGGCAGGCCCAGGGCCGCGGTCCGTACGGCCGGAGCCAGTTGGACGGGGCGGCCGCCGGGGAAAGCTCGCACTTACCCACCGACGCGTCGACGTCCTGTGGGCTCTCATCCGTGATCGACGGTGCGACCCGGTCACACCACCGGCGACTACGGCCACTCGGCAACAGCAGGAGGAATGCTCTACCTGGAGGACTCGTTCAATCCGAGGCGGCCAGGGCCAGCACCTCGGCGCGGTCGGCCTCGCGACCGACGAGCCCGCGGTAGCGGGCGATGAGCCGCGCCGCGCCGAATCCGACGACGCCGACCAGGCGCGCGCCGTCGAAGTAGGCCGCAACCGTGCCCTTGACGGGGCCACCGTCGAGACCGGCCCCGTGCAGGGGGAGCACGGTGTCGGCGAGGTCGGGCCGCCCGACCAGTTGGATCTTCAATCCGAACTGGTCCGACCAGAAGTACGGCGTCGAGAGAGGCGGCGCATCGGCGCCGACGATGTCGCGGGCCACGGCAGCAGCTTGATCGGTGGCGTTGGTCCAGTGTTCGCTGCGGCGCCGGCCGCCTCGGACCGGGTCCGTCCAAGCGGCGATGTCGCCGACCGCCCACATGCCGGCAACGCCTTCGACGCGGCCACGGGCGTCACACGGCACCCCGTTGGAGGTGTCGATGCCGGTGCCCGCGAGCCAGTCGAGCTCGGGAACCCCGCCGACTCCGACGAGCATGACATCGGCGTCCAGGCGCGTGCCGTCGGTCAGCTCGACGGAGGACCCTCCTGTGAAGCGTTCCAGGCGGGCGTCCGTACGCAGATCGACCCCGCCTTCGGTGAGCAACCGGGCGCAGACGGCGCCGATTTCGGGGCTCAGGGCCCGGGCGAACGGCACGGGCATGGCCTCGAGGACGGTCACGTCGACGCCGCGGGCCCGCGCGGCCCCGGCGACCTCGGCGCCGACGAAGCCGGCGCCGACGACCAACAGGGACCGTGCGGTCGCCAGTGCGTTCTGCAGCGCGAGCGTGTCGTCCAGGGTGCGCAGCGTGTGTGCGGTGTCCGGCTGGTCGGGAAGCCGCCGCGCCGCCACACCGGTCGCGACGACGATCGCGTCGCCCTGCAGTTCGGTGCCGTCGGCGAGTTCGACGGCACCGTCGTGCAGTGCCACCGCCGGCTCGCCGAACCGGGCGCGGATGCCGAGTTCGTCCAGCCGGGCCTTGTCGCACAGCACGATCCGCTCGGGATCCCACTCCCCGGTGAGCACCTGCTTGGACAGCGGGGGGCGGTCGTAGGGCAGGTGCTGCTCGGCCCCCACCAGACTGATCTTTCCCTGGAAACCTGAGGCGCGCAGCTGCTCGGCGGTCCGAATCCCGCCCAGCCCGGCGCCGACCACCACGACGTGCTGTGGCTGGCCTGTCATACGAACTCCTTGTCCGGTCCCGGGTTCGTCCCGGAACTCAACCAGCGAGCTGGGGAAGGGGCAGGTGCGGTTCGCATCCGCCCCTTCCCCAGCCGTCAGCCGTAGTCGCACCACTCCACGAGGCGACCTTCTTCGAACGTCATCAGCGACAGGACGTCGAGCTTGCAGTGCTCACCGGCCTTGCCGAAGCCGGGCACGTCCACCGCGGCGGTCCCCTGCCACACGGTCTCCCGGAAGACCGTGTTCCCGCTGACCGCCCAGCGGGTGGTCTCACCGATCGACCGGTCGGGGAACGCCTTGCTCATCGCCTCGATGGTCTCGAACATCAGGTCCCGGCCCCGGGCCGCGACCCCCCGGTTCTGGTGCACCACCTCGACGTCCTCGTGCACGATTTCGCGCAGCGCGTCGAAGTCGAGGCGGTTCCAGGCGTCGACCACGGCGAGCGCGCGGTCGAACAGTTCCTGCTTGTTGTCTTCGGACACGTCGGTGTTCCCGTCTGTCAGCCCTGGGTGGGGACGTCGATGATGACTTCGTGGATGCCACGGGTCGGCATGGAGAAGTGGGAGATCGTCTGGTCGGGTGCGAGGGTGAAGCGGGGCACTCGCTCGAGCAGACGGGTGAGCACCGACCGGATCATGAGGCGGGCGTGGTTGGATCCGAGGCACCGGTGGGGGCCCACGCCGAACGCCACATGCCGCACCTCGTCGCGGTGCAGGTTCCAGGTGTGCGGGTCGGGGAACTGCTCCGGGTCGCGGTTGGCGCCGTTGTAGCTCGTCCAGACCTTCGCGCCGGCCTCGAGCGGGGCCCCGCCGAGCTCGGTGTCACGTGTCACCGTTCGCTGAAGCGCCGTCACGTTGGCGAACATCCTCAACCCCTCCTCCACGGCGGCGGGGACGAGGCCGGGGTCGGCGACCAGCTCGACGAGGTCGTCGGGGTGGGTGGCCAGGTGGTGGACGATGCCGCTGAGGATGGTCCCCACCGACTCGGTGCCGGCGATCGCCAGCGGCACGACCACCGCGGTGCGCTCGGCCAGGGTCGGCTCGCGGCCGCCGATCTCCTTGACCGTGCAGACGGCGCTGACCAGGTCGTCCGGAATCGGGTCGGCCATCCGCCGCAGGACCAGTTCCTCGGCTGCCTTGTTGATGCTCACGAACGCCTGCGCCGCGATCTCGGGGGTTTCGCCGACGAACAGGTCGTGGCTCCAGTGCATCCAGTCCTCGATCTCCTCACCCGGCAGGTGCAGGAGGTCGGCGAAGATGATCTTCAGCTGGAGCGGTCGCAGGAAGTCGGCCAGCAACTTGAACCGGCCGTTCGGCAGCGCGGCGTCGAGCAGCTCGTCGATGGTCTCAAGGATCGTGGGCTCGTAGGCCTCGACCCGCTTTGCGGTGAGGAACGGGTCGATCACCTTGCGCCACTCGGTGTGCACCGGCGCGTCGAGGTCCTCGGGCAGGAACCGGCCCTCGTTCTTCGGCGGTTCGGAGCGGTTGTCGCCGCCCAGGATCGCGACTCCCCCCTCGGAGGAGTAAGTACCGGCGTCCCGCAGCACCTTGAAGACGTCCCGGTACCGGGTGGCGTAGTAGCACGGAGTGCTACCCTGTCTGTGCACGCCGAGCGAGGCGTTCTCCTGCAGTGAGCCGATGGTCTCCCAGAAGTTCTCGTTGAACTCCTCGGACCAGAGATTGACCGGGCACAGGCCCTGCTTCTGGACGTCGTCGACGGTCATCAGACCTCCTTGACGAGGATCGCGAACTCCGGACAGGTGGCGGCGATCGCGCGAGCCCGGTCCACATCGATCGGCTCGTCGCTCTTGAGGACGGCGATGCCGTCCCCGTCGGCGTCGAGCACATCCGGTGCTATCTCGTAACAGCGGCCGTGCCCCTGACACATGGGCACGTCGATCTCCAACTTGGCGAGCATGAAAACTCCCTTGTTTTCGAAGCTGATAAGTCAGAACTTGGCCAGCAGGCCGCAGTCCACGGGAATCGCGACACCGGAGACGAAGCGGGCCTCGTCGGAGGCGAGCCACAGCACGGCGTTGGCGACGTCCTCCGGCTCCACCCAGGGGGCGGGCAGCAGGGTGAGCGGCTTGAACGCCTCGGCAGCGTCGTCCAGGGTGGGGTTCTCGATGTGCGGCAGGTAGTTCTTCAGCAGGCGCTCGTTCAGCGCCATCGGCGTGTTCACCGTGCCGGGGTTCACCGAGTTGACCCGGATTCCGTACCCGCCGAGCTCGTTGGCGAGGCCGCCCATCAGCCCCTGCACTCCGTGCTTGGACGCCCCGTAGTGGACCTGGCCCGGCACCCCGCGCAGCCCGGTGGTGGAACTGACGAAGACGATCGACCCCGACTGACGCTCGATCATGGACGGGATCACTGCCTTGGCTGCGTGCCAGGCGCCGACCAGGTTGGTCTCGAGGATGTCGGCCCACTGCTTGTCGGTGAGCTCGTGCGCCAGGCCCTGGTTGGAGATCCCCGCGTTGGAGACCAGGATGTCGATCTTGCCGAACTGCTCCAGCGCCTCAGCCACGATGCCGTCCAGCGCTGCCTGGTCACGCACATCGCCGGCGCGGGCGATGATCCTGCGACCTTCCTTCTCGACCAGCGCCACGGTCTCGGCCAGGTCCTCGGGTGTGCCTTGGCCGTACTGCAGCTCGGGCTGGTCGCGACACAGGTCGATGGCGACGATGTCGGCCCCCTCCTGCGCCAGCCGCACGGCGTGAGCGCGCCCCTGACCACGGGCCGCACCGGTGATCAACGCGACCTGGCCTTCTACCCGCCCCATGTGTCCTCAACTCCACTCTCTGCACAGCCTTGCAGCAGGTTTGTGTGATCTTCCTCGCTCAAGTGGCCAGGACGCTACAGCCGTCCAACGCGGCGGTCAATATTCATCATAAGGTTCATCTTTATTTCTCATGAGGATCATCATGCCGCCGGGCACCCCTCACCGAGGCCCTTGCGCTATTTCCTCATGATGTTTTATGTTGCGTCCGCCACACTGCGGAGTCAGGGGGTCCTGGAAGCGACGGCACCCGAAGACGCGGCCGGCCTCGACAGCGTCCGGGGCGGACAGCCTCAGTGCGGGCAGAACCCGCTGGTCATGGGCGGGAGAGGCAAGCACACAGACGGAGGAGTGACTTGGCAACAGCAGAGGATCGCAGCAACGCGGCGGCGACCGGGCTGCTCCGCGACCAATGGGCCGTGGTGACCGGCGGGAGCAAGGGCATCGGGTTCGCGATCGCGGAACGCTTCGTCAGCGAGGGTGCGAACGTCGTCATCGTCGCTCGCGACAAGGTCGCTCTTGACGACGCGGCCGAACAACTACGCACGCGGGCCGGGGACGGCCAGCGGATCGAGTCGCTGGCCGCCGACCTCAGCGGACGCGCCGGTGTGGACGAGCTGTTCGCTCGCCTCACCGATGAGCTGCCGGCGCTGAACATCTTCGTGGCGAATGTCGGCTACGGGATCTTCCATCCATTCCTGGAGGTGACCGACGAGGAGTGGGACGGGATCATCTCCACGAACCTCACCGGGACCTTCCGCTGCACGCAGGCCGCCGCACGTCTCATGCGCGACCGTCCCGCCGACAACCGCGCGATCGTGGTGGTCTCCTCGATCCGGGCGGAGGGCACGCGGCCGGGCACCCTGCCCTACTCGACGACGAAGGCCGGACTGAACCAGTTGGTCCGGGTGGCGGCCTACGAGCTCGCCCCGCTCGGCATCCGGGTGAACGCGCTGTCCCCCGGACTCGTGGTGACTCCGATGTCGCTGTCGAACAACCCCAAGGCCGCCGAACTCGGCGCCGAGCTGACTCCCTTGAACCGGGCCGGTATGCCCTCCGACATCGCCGAGGGCGCACTTTACCTGTGCAACCCCGCCGCCTCGTTCGTGACCGGCACCAATCTCGTGGTGGACGGAGGCGAGTCCTTGTGGTGACGGCGGAGCAGGTGGACGGAGCCCCGCCGAGGGCGGACGCGCCCGAGCCCGCGGAGTTCGTTCGGCGGGCCCGCGAGTGGCTGGCACGCCATGCCCGGCCCCGGCAGGGCCAGGACGAGGCAGCCGACAGCGTCGCGGTCTTCCACGACCTGCCGTTCGATGAGGAGAAAGCGCTCCTGGAGCGCATCTGCACATGGCAGCGCGTCAAGTTCGACGCGGGTTACGGCGCACTGACGTGGCCGTCCGAGTACGGCGGCGCCGGCCTCGACCCCCTGTTCGAGGAGGCGTTCGCCGAGGTCGAGGCGGAGTTCGACACGCCGGGGTCCCATGAGCTGGCCTCGGTGAGCCTGCACCTGATCGCGCCGACGGTGCGCCTGTTCGGGACGCCGGAGCAGCGGGAACGGCTGGCGCGGCCCCTGCTGCGCGGCGACGAGCTGGCCTGCCAGCTGTTCTCCGAGCCGTCGGCGGGATCGGACCTGGCGGGGCTGAGCACCCGCGCCGTCCGCGACGGGGACGACTGGGTCGTCACCGGGCAGAAGGTGTGGAGCTCCGGCGCGCAGTTCGCCGGATGGGGCGAGCTCATCGTGCGGACCGACCCGGACGTGCCCAAGCACAAGGGCATGACGGCGTTCCTGCTGCCCATGGACAGTCCGGGTGTCGAGGTACGACCGCTGCGCCAGATGTCGGGCGGATCGTCGTTCTGCGAGGTGTTCCTCGAGGAGGTGCGGATCCCCGATTCGCTGCGCCTGGGCGGTGTCGGCGAGGGGTGGCGGGTCGCCCTGGCCACGCTCGGTTTCGAGCGCGGTCACAGCGGACGGACCAGCTCCGTCGGCGGCGGCTACGCACAGCTCGTCGCACTGGCCCGCAGGCTGGGCCGTACCGGCGATCCAGAGGTGCGGCGCCTGCTGGCCGAGGTGTGGGTGCACGAGCGGGTCGCCCAGATCGCGGCGCAGCGCGACCGGGAGACGCGGCTGGCCGGGATCGAGCCGGGGCCGGTCGGATCGCTGCGCAAACTCGCCTGGAGCCAGGGACTGACGCTGGTGAGCGAGGCAGCGGCGAGCATCCTCGGACCGAGGCTGGTGGCCGACACGGAGGACGAAACCTTCCAGTGGACCGGGCATGTCCTCGGCGCTCCCGGTTACCGCATCGCCGGCGGCTCGGACGAAGTGCAGCGCACCATCATCGGCGAGCGCCTGCTCAGCCTTCCGCAGGAGCCGCGGACGGATCGTGCCATGCCCTGGCGGGAGGTTCCCCGATGACGACAACGGATCGCGTCGATGCTCGTTCGGTGGCCGAGGCCGTGGCCGCGGCACGTGCAGTGGAGCAGCCGCTCGCCGGGCGAACCGCCCTGGTGACCGGCGGCAGCCGCGGGCTGGGCCGGGAGATCGCCGTCGCGTTCGCGGCGGCCGGTGCGGACGTCGCGGTGGCCAGCCGCAAGAAGGACAACTGCGTCGCGCTCGCCGAGGAACTGGCGGCCGCCACAGGCCGCCGGGTGAGTGCGCACGCCGCCCACGTCGCGGACTGGAACCGGCTGACCGACCTGCTCGACGAGGTCGAGGAGACCCTCGGCACCGTCGACATCCTGGTCAACAACGCAGGCATCGCCCCGCTGTATCCCAGTCTTGACGAAGTCAGCGAAGAGCTGTTCGACAAGGTCATCGGGGTCAACCTGAAGGGCCCCTTCCGGTTGATGGCGGCGGCCGGCAAGCGGATGGCCGCCGCGGGCGGCGGGGTGATCCTCAACATCAGCTCGATCGCGTCGGAGCGTCCCACCGCCGCAGACCTGCCCTACGCCGCGGCCAAGGCGGCGTTGAACACCCTCACCGCGGGCTTCGCCCAGGAGTACGGCCCGTCGGTACGGGTGAACACGATCCTGGCCGGCCCGTTCTTCACCGACATCAGCCAGGCGTGGGACCTGGAGGCGTTCAACGAGATGGCCGAGTCCTGGCCACTGCACCGCGGCGGCAGCCCGGACGAGATCGTGGGTGCGGCGCTGTACCTGTGCGGGCCGTCGGCCGGCTTCACCACCGGCGCTCTGCTCGCCGTGGACGGGGGGCGCCTCGCGGCGCCCTGACACACCGTCCCCACAGTCCCCACGAAGGCGGAGCCCGCGTTGAAGGGCGAAGCCTGCGCCGATGAAAACCTCATGACAAATTTTGGAAGGAGTGTCGGTGTCGACAGCCATGAACCGCCGTCCCAGGAAGCGACGAGGCCCGCTCGCCGGGCTCATCGTTGCCGACTTCTGCTGGATGGGCGTGGGCGCGGTCGCGACCCGCCTGCTCGCCGACTTCGGCGCCGACGTCATCAAGATCGAGGACCGGACGCGCCTGGACATGCCCCGACGTCTGCCCTTCTACAAGGGCGAGGTCCGCACCTACGGCGAGGAGGACTCCCAGCCGGACCCGAACAAGGGCGGGCTGTTCAACAACTACAACCGCAACAAGCTCGGCGTCACGATCAACATGCGGACCGAGCGCGGCAGGCAGATCGCCGAGCAGCTGATCTCGAAGGCCTCGGTGGTGACCGAGAACTTCGCGCCCGGCGTGATGGAGCGGTGGGGGCTGACCTACGAACGGCTCCATGAGCTGCGACCGGACGTGATCTACGCCCGGATGAGCGGATACGGCCACGACGGGCCGCACAGCGAGTACCGCAGCTACGGCCCGGTCGTCCAAGCCGTCAGCGGACTGACCCACATCAGCGGCCTTCCCGGACGCGAGCCTTCGGGGTGGGGCTTCTCACACATGGACAACCAGGCGGCGTACTACAACTCCGCGGCCGTCCTGATGGCGGTGCTGCAGCGGGAGATCACCGGGCAGGGCACCGAGGTCGACGTCTCCGCGGTGGAGGTCGGGATCAACCTGCTCGGCCCGGTACTGCTGGACGTCGCCGTGAACGGCCGGTCGACCCGGGGCCCGGACTTCCCCACGGGCAACCGGCTGGAGCATCCGCAGGCGGCGCCGCACGGCGTGTACCCGGCGGCCGGCGAGGACCGCTGGGTCGCGATCGCGGTCTTCGACGACGCCGACTGGAAGGCGCTGGTCACCGAGGTGGGCGCGCCCGCGTGGACCGCTGATCCGCGTTTCGCCACGCAGGCGGACCGGTTCGCCCACCAGGACGTCCTCGACGAGTACCTGTCGGCGTGGACGCGCGAGCGCGACCCGCACGAGATCATGCACCGGCTGCAGGCCGCGGGCGTCGCGGCGGCGGCGGTGCAGCACGCCGGCGACCTCAACGAGCACGACCCCCAGCTCGCGCACCGGGACACCTTCTTCGAACTCGACCACCCGGTCATCGGCGAGGCGCGGTTCGAGGGCAGCCCGGTGCTCTTCTCCGGCATCGAGCCGGACAACTGGCGCTCGGCTCCGCTGCTCGGTGAGGACAACGAGCACGTGTTCACGACCCTGCTCGGCATGTCGCATGAGGAGATCGCCGAGCTCACCAAGGAGGGGATCCTGTGACCGCCACTCCCTACAGCGGCCTGCGGGTCGTGGAGATCGCCGATGATCCCGGCGGCGAGTTCACCGGCAAACTGCTGGCCGGCTCCGGCGCCGACGTCATCAAGGTGGAGCCCCCCTCCGGGGCGGCCAGCCGGCGGATCGGGCCGTTCCCCGGCGACCGCACCGACCCCGAGGCCAGCCTCTCCTTCCGCTGGTACAACGCCGGCAAGCGCAGTGTCACGATCGACGACACCGGCGACGCCGGGCAGACCGCGCTCGCCGAACTGATCACCGGTGCCGACGTGCTGCTCATCTCGCTGGAGCCCGCGCAGGCTGCCGCGCGCGGCCTCGTCCCTGCCGAGTTGGTCGCCCGGCACCCGCGGCTGATCGTGGTGGCGGTCACCCCGTTCGGTCTCGACGGGCCGTGGTCCTCCTACCGAGGCAGCGACCTGGTGGGGCTCGCGGCCGGCGGGATGCTCCACTCCTGTGGCTACGACGACCACTCCATCCCGCCGATCCGCCCCGGCGGTGACCACGCCTACACGACGGCGGCGAGCTTCGCCCACACCGGTCTGCTGCTCGCCCTGCTGGAGCGGAGGCGGACCGGGCGGGGCCAGGTCGTGGACGTCTCCGTTCATGCGGCCTGCGCGGTCAGCGGCGAACTGAGCAACCCCTTCTGGTTCTACCCGAAGGCGGTCGTCAAGCGGCAGACCAGCCGGCACGCCCAGCCCTCCCCGACGCAGCCGGCCCTGTTCCGGTGCGGTGATGACCACTACGTGTACTTCGCACTCATCCTCGCCGACCAGAAACCCTGGCAGGCCCTGGTGAAGTGGATGGACGACATGGGGCTGGCCGCCGACCTCACCGACCCCGCCTACCACGACCTGGCACACCGCCAGGAGAACTTCGCGCACGTCCAGGAGCTGGTCGAGGTGTTCTTCCTGCTCCTCGACGCCGAGACCGCCTACCACGAGGGCCAGCGGCGCGGACTGCCGATCGGAGTCGCCAGGGCTCCGGAGGAGCTGTTCGACGACGAGCACCTGCGAGCACGCGGCTTCTTCGTCGATGTGGAGCAGGACGGTGCGCAGCCCGTCAAGCAGCCCGGCACCCCCTACCGTTTCAGCGCGTTCGGCCTTCCCGGACCACGCCGTGCTCCTCGGCTCGGGGAGCACACCAGGGAGGTGTTCGAAAGTGCCTGATTCCGCTTCCCACCGTGACCGCTGTGCCATCGCGGGCATCGGCGCCACCGAGTTCTCCAAGGACAGCGGCCGCAGCGAGCTGACGCTGGCCGCGCAGGCCTGCCGGTCCGCGCTCGACGACGCCGGGCTCACCGTGGCCGACGTGGACGGTGTCGTGTCCTGCGATTACGACCTGGTCTCCTACAGCGCGATCGCCGACGCCCTGGGCATCGACGACCTGACCTACTGGGGGCAGACCGGGCCGGGCGGGTCAGGTCCCTGCGCCATGGTCGGTCAGGCGGTCGCCGCGATCCTGTCCGGACAGGCGACCACCGTCCTGGTCTACCGCTCCCTCAACGGGCGTTCCGGACGCCGGTACGGGCAGGGCACCGTGGATTTCGACGCCCGCGTCGGCGGCCGGGGCAACTACGAGGAGTTCTTCGGTCCCTACGGACTGGTGACGCCCGGCCAGTTCTTCGCGCTCCTCACCCAGCGCCACATGAGCTCCTACGGCACCCGCCCGGAGGCGCTCGCGGAGATCGCGCTGGCCTGCCGGGCAGCCGCGAACCGCAACCCCGCGGCGCAGATGCACGAGCGCGAGCTGACCCTGGAGGACTGCCTGACGGCTCGGCCGATCTCCCTGCCGCTGCGGCTGTTCGACTTCTGCCTGGAAACGGACGGCGCCTGTGCCGTGGTCGTCACCACCGCCGAGCGCGCGGCGGACTGCGCACAGCCGCCAGCGCTGATCCGCGCGGTCGCGCAGTCGACCGGCCCTCGGGTGCAGCCCGGGGTGATGTACCCGATGCTGATGCGTCCCGACATCACGACGACGCCCTCCCGGACCGCGGCGCAGACCTTGTTCTCCCGTGCCGGCCTGGGCCCCTCCGATGTGGACGTGGCACAGATCTACGACTGTTTCACCATCACCCTTCTGCTCCAGTTGGAGGACTACGGCTTCTGCGCCAAGGGCGAGGGCGGTGCCTTCGCCGAGAGCAGGGCGCTGCGCCCGGGCGGCGCCCTGCCGGTCAACACCGCCGGGGGGAACCTGTCGGAGGGTTACGTGCACGGGATGAACCATGTGCTGGAGGGCGTCCGCCAGATCCGCGGCACGTCCACCTCGCAGATCGCCGGAGCCGAGGTCAGCCTGGTCACCTCGGCCCCACCGCCCGGCACGAGCGCGCTGCTGCTGGTGAGGGGGTGAGCGGGATGTCCGAGGAGGTGTTCCACGAGGTCGCCGTGCTGCCGCTGCTGCCGGTCGAGGACGACCATGACACCGGCGGGTTCTTCGCCGCCGCCCGCAGGGGCGAACTGGCGCTGCGTTACTGCAGCGCGTGCGGGCAGTTGCTGCACCTGCCCCGGCAGGTCTGCTTCTCCTGCGGGGGCATCCGGAGCGAATGGCGCGCCGTGCCCGGCCGCGGGCGCGTCCACGCCTGGACCATCGTCACCCATCAGGTGCACCCGGCGTTCTCGACGCCGTACACGGTCGTGCTGGTCGACCTCGACGAGGTCGACGCCCGGCTCGTCGGGAGCGTTCCCGGCGAGGCCGAGCTGGAGGTCGGGCAGCCGATGCGGGTGCGCTTCGACCGGGCGCCGGACGGAACCACCGTCCCCAACTGGGAGGTGGAGGCGTGACACGCACCGTGGACGATTCGCTGTTCACCGACACCCCGGACGGAGTGGCGCTGGTGGGCAGCCGGTGCGCCGACTGCGGCGCGCACACCTTCCCCCGGCAGGACGGCTGCCCGCGGTGCACAGGGGCCTCGATGCAGGACGTGCCGCTCTCGCGGACGGGCACGTTGTGGTCCTTCACGGTGCAGGGGTTCCGGCCCAAGCAGCCGTACGTGGGACCGCGGGAGTTCGAGCCGTACGGAGTGGGTTATGTGGAGCTACCGGGACAGGTGATCGTGGAAGCGCGACTGACCGAGAACGACCCCGATCGGTTGCGGATCGGGATGCCGATGACGCTGGAGCTAGTGCCCTTCCGCACCGATGACGCCGGCACACCGGTGCTGATGTTCGCGTTCGCCCCCGCCCGGGAGGTCCGGCGATGAGCACGGACGTGGCGATCGTCGGGATCGGCATCCACCCGTTCGGCCGCACCCCCGGGGTCTCGGGCCGACGGCAGGCGGTGACCGCGGCTCGGGCGGCGCTGGCCGACGCGGGCACGGGCTTCGCGGACATGCAGTTCGCGTTCGGGGGCAGCCACTCGGCGGGCGACGCCGACACGCTGGTGTCAGAACTGGGCCTGAGCGGCCTGCCGTTCATCAACGTGGCCAACGGGTGCGCCACCGGCGGCAGCGCGCTGATCAGCGCGCACGCGGCGATCAAGTCGGGGCTGCACGACCTTGGCATCGTGATCGGGTTCGACAAGCACGAGCGTGGGGCGTTCAACACCGACCCGGCCGAACACGGGATCGGAGCCTGGTACGGGGAGACCGGCCTGATGCTCACCACACAGTTCTTCGGCATGAAGATCCAGCGGTATCTGCACCAGACCGGGATCGACGTCGGCGTGCTGGCGAAGATCGCGGCCAAGGCGTTCCGCAATGGCGCGCTGAACCCCAACGCCTGGCGGCGCACCCCGCTGAGCGAGGCGGAGATCGCGGCGGCGCCGATGATCTCGCATCCGCTGACCCAGTACATGTACTGCTCGCCCGCCGAGGGCGCGGTGGCGCTGGTGCTGTGCCGCGCGGACCTCGCGCACCGCTACACCGGCCGACCGGTGTTCCTGCGCGGAGCGACGCTGCGGTCGCGGCGGTACGGATCGTTCGAGGTGTTCAGCCCGTGGCTGGCGCTGGAGCGGGCGGATGCACCGACGGTGGAGGCGGCGCGGGCGGCCTTCGAACAGGCCGGCGTCACACCGGACGAGGTGGACCTGGCGCAGCTTCAGGACACCGAGGCCGGCGCGGAGCTGATGCACATGGCCGAGTCCGGGCTGTGCGCCCACGGCGAGCAGGAGAAGGTCCTCGCCGAAGGAGCCACCGAGATCGGTGGCCGGCTGCCGGTCAACACCGACGGCGGCTGCATCGCCAACGGCGAGCCGATCGGCGCATCGGGGCTGCGGCAGGTCTACGAGACCGTGCTGCAACTGCGCGGCGACGCCGGCGCGCACCAGGTTCCCGGCGGGCCCCGGGTCGGCTTCACCCATGTCTACGGAGCACCCGGCATCAGCGCGTGCACGGTACTCACCCGCTGATCACAAGAAAGGAACGTTCCCATGGCTTGGGACTTTGAGACCGACCCGGAGTTCCAGCAGGAGCTGGAGTGGGTCGAGGAGTTCGTCCGGACCGAGGTCGAACCGGTCGACCAGGTGATCGAGCACGCCTGGAACACCCGTGACCCGCTGCGCAACGAGCTGATCAAACCGCTGCAGCGGAAGGTCCGTGAGCACAGGCTGTGGGCCTGCCACCTCGGCCCCGAGCTGGGCGGCCCGGGCTACGGACAGCTGAAGCTGGCCTTGCTCAACGAGAAACTCGGCCGCACCCACTCCGGTCCGGTCGTCTTCGGCTGCCAGGCCCCCGACTCCGGCAACGCCGAGATCCTCGCCCACTACGGCAGCGACTTCCTGAAGAAGACCTACCTCGAGCCGCTGCTGGAGAACGAGATCGTCTCGTGCTTCTCGATGACCGAGCCGCACGGCGGCTCGGACCCGACCGGCTTCCGCACCACCGCCGTGCTCGACGGTGACGAGTGGGTGCTCAACGGGGAGAAATGGTTCTCCTCGCACGCGCTGTTCGCCGAGTTCCTGATCGTCATGGCGGTCACCGAGCCGGAGGCGCCCGGGCACCGGAGCATGTCGATGTTCGTCGTGCCGGCCGACACCCCGGGCATCGAACGGGTCCGGGACGTGAGCGTGTGGGGACACGAGGAGCGCGTCGGTACCCACCAGTACCTGCGCTACAACGATGTCCGGGTGCCCGCGGAGAACCTGCTGGGTGAGCGTGGCGAGGGGTTCGCCGTCGCGCAGACCCGGCTCGGCGGCGGCCGGATCCACCATGCGATGCGCACCGTCGGGCTGGTCAGCCAGGCGTTCGAGCTCATGAAGCGGCGCGCGGTGTCCCGGACGACGAAGGGTGAGCGGCTCGCCGACAAGCAGTTGGTCCAGGAGATGATCGCCGACTCCTGGATCCAGCTCGAGCAGTTCCGGCTGTTCGTGCTGCGTACCGCCTGGAAGATCGACAAGTACAACGACTACCGCGAGGTGCGGGCCGACATCGCCGCGGTCAAGGCGGCGATGCCCAAGGTGCTGCTCGACGTCGCGTCACGGGCCATCCAGGTCCACGGCTCGCTCGGCATCTCCAAGGAGTTGCCGTTCGGCAAGTGGGTCATGGAGTCCTTCCACATGGGGCTGGCCGACGGCGCCACCGAGGTGCACAAGGCCAACCTCGCCAAGGCGCTGCTGCGCCGGACGGAGCCCGACGAGGGCCTGTTCCCGCCTTACATCCTGCCCACCCTGGCCGAACAGGCGCACCAGCGCTACGCCGACGTCATCGCCGAATGGGACGCCGATGAGTGAGGAGATGACGGCGTACGACTCCGAGACCGCTCCCGTCCGTCCCGGGGAGGACCTGGACTGGCCGCGGGTGGAGGCCTGCCTGCGCGCGGAACTGCCCGAGCTGACCGGGGAGTTCTCGGTGCTGCAGTTCCCCCACGGCTCGGCCAACCTCACGTACCGGATTCGCTTCGGCGCGACCCCGCTGGTCCTGCGCCGCCCGCCGTTCGGGAAGCTGGCGCCGGGCGCGCACGACATGCGGCGTGAGTACAAGGCACTCTCACGGCTGTGGCGGGCCTACCCGCGGGCGCCGCGCGCGCTGCTGTTCTGCGACGACCACTCCGTCGCCGGGGCCGACTTCCTGGTGATGGAGTACCGGCCCGGGGTCGTCGTCTGGGACACGACGCCGGAGTCGATGGCCGCCTTCCCCGACGCCGGCCACCGGATCGGGCTCGCGGTGATCGACGCGCTGGCGGACCTGCACCGGGTGGATCCCGCCGCATGCGGCCTCGACGATCTGGGCCGTCCGGACGGCTTCCTGGCCCGCCAGGTCACCGGCTGGCGCAAGCGGTGGGATCTGGCCGCCACCGCGGACAGCGACCCCGTCGCAGCCGAGCTCGGCGAACGGCTGGCGGCGAGCCTGCCGGATTCGGGGCCGCCCGCCGTGCTGCACAACGATTTCAAGATCGACAACTGTCAGTTCGCACCGGGCGCCCCCGACACGGTCACGTCCGTGTTCGACTGGGACATGGCCACCCTCGGCGATCCCCTGGCCGACCTCGGCACCCTGCTGAACTACTGGCCCGACCCGGAGTTCGGCGACGCGGGCGCGCTGGCGGAGCTGCGCCTGTCGCGACTCGGCCTGCCCTCCCGCCAGGAGGTCGTCGACCGTTATGCCGCGCGGTCGGGACGCAGCGTCCGCGACGTCGACTGGTACGAGGCCTACGGCTGTTTCAAGACGCTGGTCATCCTGCAGCAGCTGTACGCCCGCCACCTGCGCGGCGAGACCACCGACGAACGGATGGCCCGCCGCGGTGACCACATCTCGGTGCTGGCCGAGCGAGGCATGAGCCGGCTCGGCCTGCCCACCACACGTTCAGCGAAAGGAGCACAGTGAGCATGAAACCGGGAACGCGGTTCTGGAGCACGGTGAGTCCGGTGTCGGTCGTCGTCGTCCGACCTGCCGCCGGGGAGGTGACGCTGACCTGCGGGGGCGTCCCGATGGTCGAACAGGAGCCGGGGACGGCGGCAGTCACCACTGAGGCCGAGGGCCCGCTGATCGGCAAGCGCTACGCCGACGAGGACAGCGGTCTGCAAGTCATGTGCACCCGTGGCGGGGCCGGCGAGCTCGCGGTCGACGGCCGTCCCCTCCAGTTGATGGGCACCCGCCCGCTGCCGGCATCGGACTGAACGATGGATGCCTCGATCCTTTTGAGAATGGTCGCCGACGCCGCGCCCGAGCGCGTTGCGCTCGGGTCGGCACGCTCCGGGCTGACCTACGCCGAGCTGCTCTCGCGCGCCGAGACGCTGGCCGGGGGGCTGAGCGGCCTGGGCGTGGACCACGTCGCCCTGGTGGATGTGAACTCCGAGACGGTTCCCCAGCTGTTCTACGGTGCGGCGCTGGCGGGTCTGCCGTTCGTGCCGCTGAACTACCGGCTCGCCGACGACGCGCTGCACGCGGCGCTGGCCAGGATCGCCCCGGCCGTGGTGGTGGTGGGCGAGGAGCAGCGGGACCGGTGTGTGGGCATCGACGGCGTCACCGTGCTGACGGCACCACAGCTGCCGACGGGCGCTCCCGGCCGGTCCGGCCCCGGGGACATCAGCGCACTGCTGTTCACCTCCGGCACCAGCGGAGATCCCAAGGCGGCCGTGCTGCGCCCGGCCCACCTCGTCTCCTATGTGCTGTCCACGGTGGACCTCCTGTCCGCCGGCGAGGACGAGGCGCTGCTGGTCAGCGTGCCGCCCTACCACATCGCCGGCATCTCCTCGATGCTGACCTCGGTGTTCGCCGGACGCCGGCTCCTGATGCTGCCCTCGTTCGATCCGGCGGCCTGGGTGGATCTGGCGCACAAGGAGGCGGTAACGCACGCGATGGTCGTGCCGACGATGCTCGGCCGGATCCTCGACGTGCTGGAGGCCGAGGGCCGCACGCTGCCCGCACTGCGGCACCTGTCGTACGGAGGCGGCCGGATGCCCATGCCGGTCGTGGAGCGGGCTCTGCGACTGCTGCCGCACGTAGACCTGGTCAACGCCTACGGGCTCACCGAGACCAGCTCCACGATCGCCGTGCTCGGCCCGCAGGACCACCGCGACGCCCTCGCCTCCCCCGACCCCGCCGTCCGGGCACGGCTCGGCTCCGTCGGCAGGCCCCTGCCCAGTGTGGAACTGCAGATCCGCGACGAGGAGGGGCGGGGGCTCCCTCCCGGCGAGCCGGGGGAGATCTACGTGCGCGGCGAACAGGTGTCCGGCGAGTACCTCACGCACACCGCCACCGACGGCGAGGGCTGGTTCCCCACCCGCGACCGCGGGTGGCTCGACGCCGAAGGCTATCTCTTCCTCGACGGCCGGGCCGACGACGTCATCGTGCGGGGCGGGGAGAACCTGTCGCCGGGCGAGATCGAGGACGCCCTGCTGTCGCACCCCGCCGTGGCCGACGCGATCGTCTTCGGCACCCCGGACGTCGAGTGGGGCGAGGTGCCCGTGGCCGCGGTGGTGCTCCGTGCTCCCGCCGTGGAGACCGATCTGCGGGACTTCGTCCGCGCCCGGCTGCGCTCGGCGAAGACCCCGGCCCGCGTGCTGGTGCGTGACGCACTGCCGCACACCGACACCGGCAAGCCGCTGCGCCGCGTACTGCGCGCCGAACTGCTGACGAGCCTGTCGTGAGAGGGAGCGACGATCTGATGCGCCTGACACCTGACACAGATGCCGAAGAGCTGCGGGAGACCGTACGCGCTTTCCTCGGCAAACACGCCGACCTCGAAGCGGTCTTCCGCGAGCCGACCGGTGATCAGGGCTGGGACCCGGCCACCTGGAACCGGTTCGCCGGTGAACTCGGGACGGCCGGCCTCGACGTGCCCGAGACGCTCGGCGGAGCGGGGGCGAGCTTCCGCGAGGTCGCGGTCGTGGCCGAGGAGCTGGGCCGGTCCCTGGTCCGACTCCCGTGGTTCTCCACCGCCGTGCTGGGCGTCGGAGTGCTGCTGCACACCGACGACAGCGCCGCGCGGGCCGACCTCCTGCCCAAGCTCGCTTCCGGTGAGGTGACCGCAACACTGGCCTATCAGGAGGACCCGCAGGGCTGGAGCCCCGACCGCCTCGCCACCACCGCGACCCCCGACGGCGACGGGTGGCGACTGACCGGCAGCAAGATCCTGGTCGTCGAGGGGGCGACGGCCGACCTGCTGCTGGTCGTCGCCCGCGCTCCGGAGGGACCGGGGATCTACGCCGTCGACGTCGGCGCGCCCGGTCTGGTCCGCACGCCCATGCGGGCGATGGACCCGGGCCGCCAGCTCGCCAGGATCGAACTGGCGGCCACGCCGGCCCGCGCCGTCGCAACGCCCGGCGGTGCGATGCCGATCCTTGCCAAGGTGCTCGACCGGGCCGTCGCCGCCCTGGCCGCCGAACAACTCGGCGGCGCCGCCGCGGCACTGGACTCCGCCGTCGCCTACGCCCGCGACCGCATCCAGTTCGGCCGACCCATCGGCTCCTTCCAGGCGATCAAACACCGCTGCGCCGACATGGCCCTGCACATCGAGGCGGCCCGCTCCGCCAGCGCCTGGGCCACCGCAGCCGCCGCCGAGGCGTCCGGCGAACTCCCCTTGGCGGCCATGACGGCCGCCCTGCGCTGCGGCAGCGCCTACCGGTACGTCGCCGCCGAGAACATCCAGGTCCACGGTGGCATCGGCTTCACCTGGGAACACCCCGCGCACCTGCACTTCCGACGGGCCGCCACGAGTGCCGTGCTCTTCGGCGACCGCGTGGAGCACCAAGAGCGGCTTCTCACCGAACTGGGTGTCTGACAGGTCTGGAGCGGGGCGATGGCTCCCGCTCCAGACCTGGGCGCTCAGCGCCACTCGATCGCTTGCTGCAGCCGCTCCGGCCACCGCTCCCGGTAACTCGCCGTCACCGCCACGATGTGCTCCCGCATCAGCGTGGCCGCGCGCTTCGCACGGCCGGCGATGATCGCCTCGGCTATGTCGGTGTGCGAGTGCAGCATGTGAGCACTCTCCGCGATCGGGTCGATGCTCTCCAGCACGTGGTCGGTGGCGATGTGGGTCACCGCCTGGCTCAGGAGGGTGAGAACCCGGTTCCCACTCAGTGCCGCGATCACCGCGTGGAAGTTGTTGAGGTCCTCGAAGACCTCGTCGTGCTCGTGCTCCTCGGGCTGGTAGTCGAGGAACGGTGCGAATGCCCGCCTCTTGAGCTTGCGATCCGGCAGTTGCGCCACCCGGTCGGCGAGGGGCGGCTCGAGGATCTCCCAGGTGTCGAAGAGCTCGCTGTAGGTCGCTCCGCTGAGGTGGAAGTACAGCGTGGCGGTGCGCGCGAGGTAACTGGCGTTGAGCGGCTCGACGAGCGGTCCGCCACCCGGTCCGCGCTTGATCGAGACCAGTCCTTGCACCTCGAGCAGACGCAGCGCCTCCCGCAGCGTCTCGCGGCTGACGTTGTAGTGCGCCAGCATCTCGGCCTCGGGACGCAGCCGGTCGCCGACCTGGAGGTTGTCGGCGACGATGTCGTGCACGATCGTGGCCGCGGTGACCTCGGAGGCCTTCGGCGTGCGTGAGGCGGTCTGTCCGTTGCCCGGGACGACGGTGCGATAGGCGGTGCCCGGCCGGTAGACGATGGGGATGCCACGGGGCCGGCCGGGGGAATCCTTCGCGGCGGTCGTGTCGGTCATCCACATCTCCTCGTTGCCTTGGGGCCGCATCTTCAGCAGGCGTGGCCGAGTGCCGACGGCAGGAGAGAGGAGGCCCGGCTCCTCGCGGGCCTCGCAGGGCCAACACCACGTCGTTGACGTAATTGCTCATGAGATTATACCGTCGAGTAATGACGCTGCGGTACCACATCTACCCAAGCGCACACGGCACGAACGGCACCCATGTCACCGAACTTGCGGTGGCGGCCGAGCAGCGCGGCTTCGGCACGCCGTGGCGGGGCGAGCACATCGCCGCTTCCAGGCCTGGTGGAGGAGCCCCTCCCACCCCAGTCGGCGATCCCGTGTCGGTGCGTCCACCTGACCCGCCGTCACAGACCCGGCCCCGGTTGCCACTTCGTCCCGGCCCTGCCCGGCGACCTGCCACGCCAACCCGATCAGCCGTTCGGCCTGCCAGGGTGGGGCCCGGGCCCTCCGCGAGCCGGGGACGGGCAGGCAACACCCTGGCGTCCGTCGGCTGCGATCGTGAGGAGCGTGCTGTTCCGTGTCCCCCTCGCCCCTGATCAGTCCAGCGCAACTGGCGGCCGGCGCGGCGGGCACCCCGCTGCTCGACCCGACCGCGCGGCCGGTCGCCCCGGTGCTGGGCGTCGACCTGGCCGAGCCCGCCGATCCCGCCGTGCTCGGCGCCGCGGTCCGCCGCGCCGAGACGTGCGACCGGCTGCTCGTCGGGATCACAGGCACTGCGGGAGCGGGGGTGCGGACCGAGGGCCGGCTGCTGGCGGCGGCACTCGACATGACCCTGGTCGATCAGGGTTCGCAGGCCGACGACCGCCCGTTCGTCCCGGTGCCCGATCCAACCGCCGCACTGGCCGAGGTCGAAGCCGCGGTGACCGCGAACCCCCAGACCGCACTCGTGCTGGCCGGCCTCCTGCGCACGACCGAGACGCTCCCGGTGCGCGACGCCCTGGATGTGGAGTCGCTGGCGTACTCCACTCTGCTCGGCGGTGCGGAGTTCCGTCGGTGGCTGGCCGCACGCGGACCCCGTCCACAGCCTCCCCCCGTGCCGGACCCCGTGCTGGTCACCCGGAGCGGGGACGAGCTGGAAGTGGTCCTCAACCGGCCGACGCGGCGAAACGCCTACGACCGGCACATGCGGGACGCGCTGGTCGAGGCCCTGCACCTCGCCGCCCTCGATGACACCATCTCCCGGGTCGTGCTCACCGGCTCCGGCCCGGCGTTCTGCTCAGGTGGAGACCTCGACGAGTTCGGCACGGCCCCCGACCCGGTCAGCGCCCATCTGGTGCGGACCCGCGCCGGCGCCGGTCGACTGCTCCACGAGTTGCGCGACCGGATACAGGCGCGGGTGCACGGCACGTGTGTGGGCTCCGGCATCGAACTGCCGGCGTTCGCCGGAACCGTCCTCGCCACCCCGGAGACCACCTTCCGGCTCCCCGAGGTCGGCATGGGCCTGATCCCCGGCGCCGGCGGCACCGTCAGCATCCCGCGGCGCATCGGACGCTGGCGCACCCTGTACCTCGCCCTCACGGGCAGCGTCCTGGACTCCCCCACCGCGCTCGCCTGGGGCCTGGTCGACGCTCTCGGGGCCCCGTCGTCCGGGTAGCCGTCCGGGCACGGGGTCACCGTGAGCGGCGGGTCGGCGCGATCCGGATCATCACCCGGTCCAGCTTTTCCACGCTCCCGGACGACACAGCTCCCGCGACTCCACGCTGCGTGCCGGGCGCCCGGGAACGACCGGTCCACGCAGCCACGTTCGCGATGCGCGCGGCAGCACTCTCCTCCTCGTAATGAGGGGGCATGTGGCGAAGAGAACAGTTGAATCTGACGTCAACTTTAAGTTAGGGTCTGTGGCGGCAGGATGGCGGCGGATCCATGGAGGTCGGCTTGCTGTCAGGGATGCAACGGCCGCTGCCGCCGCGGTGTGCGGGACGGGTTCTGACAGCGCGACACCACCCCGCCCAGTTCCCCGTCGGCACGGTGAACTCCACCGGCGCCCGCGCCGAGGTCCGAGCGCCACGGGCAGTCACGCCCGGCGCACTGCGGCCCGAGCCGCCGACCGACCACCCCCAAGACGAGGAGTTGCCGTGTCTCGCAGGTCCGGCGGTTCGACCGGCTCCGGCCGTAGCAGCGCTGATCGACTGGTCGCCCTGGATGCCCGACCGGGTGAAGCCCCCGCAGGCACGAGGCATCGAAGGAAACGGCGGCCGCGATCGAGGACATCCCGTGTCGGGCTGTCGGCGGAACGGTGGGGTGATCGGAATGATGGCCGACAACCCGCCTGTGGCCGCTGTGGTGTTCGACTACGGCGGAGTGCTCACCACACCGGTACGGCAGTCGATCGCCGCCTGGCTGGAGCACGACGGAATTGAGCCGGCGTCGTTCTCCAGGACACTGAAGGCCTGGCTCGGGCGCCAGGCGCCGGAGGGCACCCCCATCCACCGGTTGGAGACCGGAGAGCTGCCGGTGGCGGAGTTCGAGCGCCTGTTCGCCACCGAGCTGGTGACCCTCAGCGGCACACCGGTCGATCCTGTCGGTGTGCTGGACAGGTTCTTCGCGGGCCTGCGTCCTGAACCACGGATGTATGCGCTCGCCGAGGAACTGCGCGCGTGCGGTGTGCGGGTGGCGCTGCTGTCGAACAGCTGGGGCAACGACTATCCCCGCGAGCGGCTCGAGTCGCTGTTCGATCCGGTGGTGATCTCCGGCGAAGTGGGCTCGCGCAAGCCGCTGCCGACGGTCTTCGAACTCACCTTGGAACGGTTGGGCCTGGCTGCGGCGCAGGTGGTCCTGGTCGATGACGCCGAGCCGAATGTGGCCGGCGCCCGTGCCGTGGGCCTGCGGTCCGTGCTCCACACCGACCCCGCGACGACGCGGGCCGCGCTGATGCGGCTGCTGCCGCAGCTGCACCGGGACCCCTCGGCAACAGGACGCCCCGGCTTCGGGGCGGCGCCTTCGGCCGTCCGCGACGACATGACGCCTCCCCAAGGGGAATGACGAAAGGAACGAGGAGAGATGAGCACCCGACGTACCGCGATCGTGACCGGTGCCGCGCGCGGTATCGGCGCCGCCGTGGCGAAGCGACTGGCCGCTGACGGCTTCGCCGTGGCCGTGCTCGACCTGGACGAGGCGGCCTGCACACCGGTCGTCGAGGACATCCGGTCCGGGGGCGGCGACGCGCTCGCGGTCGGCGCCGACGTCTCCGACGAGACGGCCGTCGAGGCGGCGGTCGCCCGGGTCGCGCAGGGGCTCGGCGCCCCCACCGTGCTGGTCAACAACGCCGGCATCGTCCGCGACAACCTGCTGCTCAAGATGACCAGCGACGACTGGGACGCGGTGACGAACGTCCACCTGCGCGGGGCATTCCTGATGAGCCGTGCCGTCCAGCGCCACATGACCGAGCAGAGGTGGGGACGCATCGTCAACCTGTCCAGCACCTCCGCGCTCGGCAACCGGGGCCAGGCGAACTACTCCGCCGCCAAGGCGGGCCTGCAGGGGTTCACCAAGACCCTCGCCATCGAACTCGGCAAGTTCGGAATCACCGCGAACGCCGTCGCCCCGGGCTTCATCGAGACCGACATGACCGCCGCGGCCGCCGAGCGGATGGGCATGCCGTTTGAGGAGTTCAAGGCCTCCGTCGCCGCGCAGGTCCCACTCGGCCGCACCGGCAGGCCCGAGGACATCGCCCACACGGTGTCGTTCTTCGCCGGTGAGGGGGCCGGCTTCGTCTCCGGCCAGGTCCTCTATGTCGCGGGCGGCCCGTGCGACTGACCGGGGCGCGCCCCACCCTCACCGAGCCCGACAGGAAAAGGAGTACCCATGAAGGTCTTCAACGGCATCGGCGAACTGGAGAAGGCGGTCGGCACGCACCTCGGGTACAGCCCCTGGCACACCGTCACGCAGCAGCAGATCGACCTGTTCGCCGACGCCACCGACGACCACCAGTGGATCCACGTCGATCCCGAGAAGGCAGCGGCCGGACCGTTCGGCACGACCATCGCGCACGGCTACCTCACCCTGTCGCTGGTGCCGAAGCTGGCCTGGCAGGTCTACCGGGTCGAGGGCCTGGCCATGAGCGTCAACTACGGCTGCAACAAGGTGCGCTTCCCCTCCCCGGTGCCGGCCGGATCGCGGGTCAGGGCCGGCGTCGAACTGGTCTCGCTGGCCCCGGGACCGAACGGGGTGAACTCCATTTCCCGGGTCACCATCGAGCGCGAGGGCGCCGACAAGCCGGCCTGCGTCGCCGAGACCGTCAGCGTGCTGGTGCCCTGAGGCGACCGGTGTTCCCGCCCGGCGAGTGACGCCGATCGGCTGAGCACCTGGTGCGCCCCGGCCGCGCCCGTCGGCGTCACTCCTGCGCAGCGGACTCAGCTCGCTGCCCTCCTGCCGCGCCCGTGGGCGCGGCACGCAGACCACAATTTTCGGAAGGGATGGCCATGGGGCCACAGGAAAGGATCCTCGTCGTCGAGGGGGCGCGCACTCCGATCGGCAGTTTCGGCGGCGCGTTCAAGGACGTGCCGGCGCATGAGCTCGGCGGTGTCGCGGCACGGGCGGCGCTGGAACGCGCTGGGGTGGGTCCGCAGGACATCGACGAGGTGGTCATGGGCTGCATCGGGCAGGTGGGGGCGGATGCCTACAACGCGCGCCGGGTCGCCTTCGCGGCCGGGCTGCCGACGAGCACATCGGCTTACACCGTGAACCGGCTGTGCGGCAGTGGCCTGCAGGCCGTCTGGTCGGCGGCGATGCAGATGCGTTGGGGCGGCGTGGACCTCGCGCTGGCCGGTGGCGACGAGAACATGACGCGGATGCCGTTCTACGACTTCGGCGCCCGGTCCGGCTACAGGCTCGGCGACCGCACGCTGGTCGACGGCACCGTGATGATGCTGACCGACCCCTTCCACGGCATTCACATGGGTCTCACCGCCGAGAAGGTCGCCGCGAAGTACGGCGTCTCACGCCGGGAGCAGGACGAGTTCGCGGCGGAGTCCCAGCGGCGGGCCGCCACGGAAGCGGCCCGGGCGGCCTTCGCCGAGGAGATCACGCCCGTCGAGGCGGGCGGCCGCAAGCCTCGCCTTGTCGAGGTGGACGAACACCCCAAGCCCCACACCACGGTGGAGACGCTGGCCGGCCTGCGCCCGGCGTTCCAGCCGGAGGGCACGGTGACCGCCGGCAACGCGTCGGGGATCAACGACGGCGGTGCGGCGCTGGTGTTGGCCCGGGAGTCGGTGGCTGCCGAGCGCGGGTTGTCCGGCCTGGTGTCGCTGGAGGCGGTGGCGACCGCGGCGATGGAGCCGGAACTGATGGGGTACGCGCCGGTACCGGCGTTGCAGAAGCTGTTCCGGATGACCGGCACTTCTCCGTCCGACATCGACACCGTCGAGCTGAACGAGGCCTTCGCGGCCCAGGCGGTCGCAGTGATCCGGGACGCGAATCTGGACCCGGAGAAGACCAACCCGTACGGCGGGGCCATCGCGCTCGGGCACCCGGTCGGGGCGACCGGCGCGATCCTGACCCTGCGGGTGGCCAAGGACCTCATCCGGCGCGACCTGGAGCTGGGCGTGGTCACCATGTGCATCGGCGGTGGTCAGGCCCTGGCCGCGCTCTTCCGCCGCGTCTGACCACCGCGCCGAGACCACCTCGACCAGAAAGCGAGCACCGTATGACAGAGAATCCAGTCCGCTACGAATGCGCAGCGGGGGTGGCCCGGATCACCTTGGCCAGATCAGCCAGGGCGAACGCCGTGGACCTGCCGACCGCGCGGGCCTTCGGCGCGGCGGTGGACCGGGCGGCGGCCGATCCCGAGGTGCGAGCGGTGCTTGTCCGGGGGGAGGGCAAGCGGTTCTGCGCCGGGGGCGACGTGGAGGCGATGGCCGCCGCGCCGGACCGGGCGGCGTATCTCGAGGAGCTCGCCGGCACCTTCGACGACGCCCTGCAGTGCCTCGCGGCGCTGCCCAAGCCGGTCGTCGCCGCGGTTCAGGGTTCTGTGGCGGGGGCCGGAATGTCCCTGATGCTCAGCTGTGACGTGATCATCTCGGCCGCCTCGACGAAGTTCCTGCTGGCCTACGCCGGTGTCGGCCTGACCCCCGACTGCGGCCTGTCCTACCTCCTCCCGCGTGCGATCGGGGGACACCGCGCCCTGGAGCTGGCCCTGACGGGCCGCACGCTCACCGCCGAGGAGGGCCGCGCATGGGGCCTGATCACCGAGGTGGTGGACGACGTCTCGTTCGGTGACCGGGCACGCCGGCTCAGTGAGCAGCTCGCCGCGGGGCCGCCGTTCGCCCTCGGGCAGGCCAAGCAGCTGCTGCGCTCCTCCTGGCGGAACTCGCGGGAGCAGACCGGCCGGGAGGAAGCCCGTGTGATCGCGGAGGCGGCCACCCGGCCGGAGGCCACCGTGCTCCTCGCGTCCTTCACCGGTCGTCGGGGAGGAGCCGCATGAGCGCAGTGCGGTCCGCCGCACGACGCGGGCGACCGGGAGGGCGGAGTGCGCGACACCCTCCATGGTGAGCAGCCGACCCGACGACCGGGCCGGCTCGGGCTCGGTGCAGCCCCCGGGGACCAGTCGTATGAACCCGACGTCGAGGTCGAGTAACGTGACGGACCAGTAGAGGTTCCGATGGACGAAGTCATGACGGCATGGGGAGCAACATGGTCGACACCGGCGACCTCACCGACGCTGGTCCGGACGTGCGCCCGCTTCCCGCCACCGCGCGGGGGCGGCGACGCAGGCAGAGCCTGCTGGACGCGGCCAGGGAGGTCTTCGCGCGCGATGGCTTCGCGAATGCGCGGATCGCCGACATCGCCGACACCGCGAACGCGGCGCACGGCTCCTTCTACACCTACTTCGACTCGAAGGAGGAGATCTTCGTCGCGCTGCTGCGCGAGTTGGAGGACGAGCTTCGCAGCCCAGGCCCACGTGATGTACAGCAGGGCGACGACGGGTCGAACCGCCTGGAACCGTACGAGCAGATCTTCCGGGCGAACCACGCCTACCTGACCGCGTACCGGGAGAATCTCTCGATCATGGTCGTCTGGGAACAGGTCGCCACCTTGGACGCGAGAGTCGAGAACCTGCGGCGCGAGGCCAGTGACCGGTTCGTACAGCGGATCGAGAAAGGTATTCGCCACTGGCAGGACAAGGGCCTCGCGGACCCGGATGTCGATCCGGTGTACGCCGCGATGGCGCTCAGCGGAATGGTGAGCAACTTCGCGTATCGCTGGTTGGCGCGCGACGCGGACTGCGGGGTGGACAAGGTTGCCCGACAGCTCTCCCTGCTGTGGGCCAACTCACTGGGCATCCAGACCCCCCGAGGCCCCGGCGGAACGCTGGTCTCCCCGTAGCCCTCGATGCGGTGCTCGGTGCCGGGGGTTGACGCGGCGGCAGCGACCGGCCATGCCGGCGCTCGGGAATCACCTCTGGTACGGCGGTTCCCGCGCCGACCACGGCCCGTCCGGTCTCCTCCGCCTGGCCCGGGCGGCGGACCTTCTCAGGCTCGGGGATCAACAGGTCGCCGATCTCGCAGCCGAGGACCGCGCAGTTGACGTCCAGTCCTCCAGCTCGAGTGAGACCGGCTGGCCGGTCCCCAGCCCGGGCGTCTTCCCGCCGAGATCACCAACCCGTGCTCGGCCAGGCTCCGCTGGAGCTCGGAGGCTTTTCAGACGCCCTTGTTCTCGGCGCTCAACCGCAGGTTTCACTTCATCGCAGAAGTCCTTCCAGCCGTTCGCGACCCGCTGCCGCCCGGGCACCCAGGCGTCCTCGACCCGGGTCTGCTGAACGTGGATGTCTCGCATGGTCACGGCGATCCAGAAATGTCCGAGGACATCCTGGATCGCGCTCAGGTCGAGTCCGCCGAGGGAGAGCTCGGACGCACAGAAGTGCCGCAGGAGATGCGGGGGAGCTTGTCGCCGGCCGGGCCAACGGAGCTTCGCCGCGTCGGACAGCCCGTTGCGCAGGGCGTCGTCGCCGACACGGCGGACGGAGTCATCGGCGTTCTTCCGTTCGGAGGGGAACAGCGGGGCGCCGGGACGTCGGTCGGGCCGGTGTCAGCGGTGCCGTCGCCCGCTGACCGGGACCCGGCGGAGCGAGCGGGGTGCTCGGCCCGGCCGCAGCCCTGCCCTGGCCGGGTTACGGCCGGTGCCCGACGAGTCCGGGGTCCCCTGCATCGAGGCGCCGCCCGTCGCGCCACACCGCGGCGACGACACCGGCGTCCGGCTCGGCGAGCGCCTGGTCGAGGGGCACCCTCAGCAGGACCAGGTCGGCCGGTGCGCCTCTGAGGACGCGGCGGGGCGGGCCTCCGGGCTCGTCGTGGGCGCAGAGGTAGCCGGCGAGGGCGGTGGCCGGCGGAACCCGCTCCCCGGCCCCGAGGATGTCGCCGTCCGCGGTGGTGCGGTCGACCGCGCTGGCGATCACCTGCCATGGGTCGGCCACGCCGAAGGGGGCGTCGCTCGAGGCGCAGGTCGGCACGCCCGTCCCGAGCAGGCCGGCGTACGGGTACAGATGGGGCAGGTCGTCGGGATCGACATCGCGCCGGTACGCCGCGCCGCGGGTGCGCAAGAAGTCCGGCTGCGTGACGACGCGGACCCCGAGCCGGGCCATCCACTCGGCGATCCCCTCGGGAACCACCGCCGCATGCTCGACCCGGTCCCCGGGCAGCGGTCCCACCTCGTCCAGCACGGTGAGCGTGAGCAGCAGCGAGTCCCGGGTCACGCAGTGCACGGCAACCGGCCTCCCTGCGGCGTGCTCGGCGGCGACCACTGCGGCCAGCTCGTCGTACGGTGGCAGGTCGTGGTCGCGCAGGAGGAGTTTGCGGGGGCCCGCGGTGAGGCCGGGCGGAAGCTCGGCGCCGGTCGGCGCGCCGAGCAGCACCACCCGCTGCGGGAGGTCACCGGCGGCCACCGCCCGGCCGAGCAGGTCGACCGCCGCCGAGTTCAGGTCCGGTGTGGCGTCGGTGGCGCCGGTGATGCCGTAGGCCGCCAGGGCGCTGCCCACCCGAGCGAGGTCGGGCGGCGCATCGGCCAGCGCCGGTCGAAGGCGGGCGTCGTACCGCCAGAGCCGTCCGGTCGGCCGACCGTGCGCGTCCCGCTCGACGTCGGGGCTCCGGTCAAGGACGTGGGAAACCTCGTCGAGACCACGTGAGTTCAGCATCCACAAGGCGCCACTGCGGTGCTGCACCCGCACCGGCCGGTCGGGCACCAACCGGTCGAGCAGGCACCGGTCCAGCGGACCGGCGACGTCCTCGTGGTAGCCCGTGCCGCGCACCCACCCGCCGGGTTGAGCGGGGGCACGGCGCAGCGTCTCGGCGAGCGCCTCGGGGCCGCGGACCACCCCGGGGCCGCAGTCGACCGAGTCGAGCGCGGCGGCCATCGAGAGCAGGTGCAGGTGGTGGTCGTGCAATCCGGGCAGCAGCGCCCCACCGTCCCCGGCCACCACCTCGCCTCCGACCGGTGCGGGCAGCCCGGCTCCGATGGCCGCCACCCGGCCACCCGTGAGGAGGACGTCCGAGCGACAGCCCTCCACCTCGACGTCGCGGAGGAGCACGCTCACCGCAGGCCCTCCAGGACTCGTTCGTTGTCCGCACCCGACTCACCGGCAGGCAGGAGCGGCACGCGTGGTGCCGGGTCGGCGACCACGGCCTCGCCGCCGTCCCAGGTGACCCACCAGCGGTCTGCGCGGCGGACCACCTCGTGCGAGGCCGACGGCCCCGAGAACTCGGCGCAGACATGGTGCATCGACACGTCGATGAGCGCGGCGCGCTCGAAGAGCAGTGCCTCGGCGGCCGCCGCGGCTGCCGTCACGCCGGTCAGCGGGTCGGCGAGGGCGTCACCGCAGGGAAGCAACTCCCCGCCGTCCTCGACCACCAGGCCGGCCCCGGCCGCGACGTCGTCTCCGAACCCCACCGCGTCGTGGTCCCGGCCCCGCGCGGTGATCGACAGCCAGGACACCCCTTGATCGACCAGCGCATCGGCGTCCAGGCCGAGGCGCGCCAGCGCCCGGGGGCGGGACGCCTCGAGCACCAGGTCGGCGGAGGCGACGAGGTCGCGCAGGCGGGCGACCTCGTCGGGGTCGTGGAAGTCGACGGCCACCATCGCGTGCCCGCCGTGGAGCAGGTCGAGGAAGGCGCGTGGCCCACGACGGCTGCCGTCGGGACGGTGCCGGCTTTCCACCTTCACGACCTCCGCGCCGCCGAGCCCCAACAGGTTCGCGCAGAGAGGGCCGGCCCACAGCGAGGTCAGGTCGACCACTCGCGGGCGCTCCCGCGGAAAGCGGCGACCGCCTTGCCGGACCACGACACCGGGACGGGACCGGTCGACCGACACCGGGTCGCAGCATGGCAGCCCTAGCAGTCGGCCTCGTGCCACCGCGTCCGCCGAGGCGGTTCCGCGTGCCCAGCGGACGACCGCCTCCCAGGGGTCACCCGGATCATCATCTTCGATGAGGGCCGGTACCAGTTCGATGTCCTCGGGACGCGGCAGCGACACCCCCCACCAGCCATCTGCGGTCGGCAGCAGGCGAAAGGCGCCGCCGCAGGACCACGGTCCGTTGCGGCGCAGCCCGGCGCTCGCCGCCCGTTCCCCGAGCAGGCCGACGTCCGGCAGGGTGGGGAGGACTCCGGTGCGCCGCCGGGTGGCCGCGGCGACGCGCGCCAGTGCTCGCCGTACTGCGCCCGCCGGGTCGCCGGGGGCGACCATGGGCGGGCCGTCGGGTCGGCCGGTGAGGCACATCGCACCCGACGCGGCCCAGGCGCCGAGGTCAGCCACGGCCGTGCACTTCGACCCGGGCGTCGACGGGGCCCCGACTCAAGCCCGGTGCCGACGCCACCAGGTCGGTGGGGTCGACCACTACCAGGAGGGAGTCAGGGAGTCCGTCCGCGCCGACCATCAGGACCGCCGCGCCGTCGGCCACGCAGCGCAGTCCGATCCTGTCCACGCTTCAGCCTCCTGCTTGGTCCTTCGGGTGTCGGCACCGCGGCCGGGCGCACCCAGCCTACGACGACGGTCGCAAGACCCTCCGGGCAGGCCCGGAAGCTGACCGCCGAAGGCCTGTCTGGGCGCCCCGGCTTTACGGAGTGCCGCGACCCTGGGTGCGCAGGCGAAGTGGCCCGAGCGGGTGATCCTGCGGGAGGAAGACCGTGGACTCCCTCACGGGGGATGCCGCTCGATCTCCACCACCGCCCACTGGCGGTAGAACATCCGGACCGGGACCACGTCGTCTTCCTCCTCGGCCCGTATGAACGCCTTCTGCCGAACGCCTTCTGCATGTCCTCGAAGAACTCCGACAAGCGGGGAGGCGCGACCGAGGCCACGGCTTGGCGCAACGCAGGGAGGGCGAGGGCAGACCTGGAGGATCAGCGGATCGTTGCTCTCCGTGTGCGGCGCTGTCATGGCCAGTCCTTCCTCAGCAAGGACATCTGCCGCATCAGCCGAACGCTCGTCCGCGACACCGGCCGCGGCATTTGCAGAGGTGCGGACAGCGGCTGGGCTTGGCACAGGAGCAGCCCTTGAAGGAGGAGCTCATGCCGCGAGCAAGCTGACGAGCCGAGGAGTGACACCTTCCGAAGGGACGAGCGAACCAGCGAAGGCCGACTCTGCTGTCACGCCCCTCGGTCAGCAAGGCGGAGATCTCTGCCTCGCCACATGCTGGCTGCTTGCTGACCCGGGGCCACCCAGCATGCGCCTGACCTGCGCTAATGCCCACCCTCCGGATCTTCGGCAACAACATCGAGGACCGCATGGGCCGTCTGCGGTACCTGCTGTTCTACCTGGTCTGCGGCTACGCGGCCGCATACGGATTCGCACTCACGAACCCCGACGCCACCACTCCCCTGATCGGCGCCTCGGGCGCCATCGCCGGGGTGCTGGGTGCCTACCTGGTCCTCTACCCGAAGGCCCGGGTCTGGGTCCTCGTCCCCTTCCTGATCTTCCTGCCCCTGCGGCTGCCGGCCTGGATCGTGCTGGGCCTGTGGTTCCTGCTGCAGGCGGCGTACTCGGCGGGCGCGGGCATCACCGGCGCCGGAACGGTGGCCTACGCGGCCCACGTGGTCGGCTTCGTCGTCGGCATGCTGATCGCCTGGCCCCTCAAACCGGGCACTCCCCCACCACCCGAACCGGCCGGCATCCTCTTCGGACGGCAGACCCGAGGGGAGTGGTAGGGCCACACGCCAGGGCAAGGAAACGCAAGGGGAACCTGCATCAGTTCACATGAGTGACATTTGTATTCTCAGGCCAGCCGTCAGTCGTTGAACAATTCAACCACCTGCATGGTTTGCCAGCTTTTCCAGCCTCTGGCAGGGCTCTTACTGACCCGTTGCCGACTTTCCTGACGCCTCGTCAGGTGGCAGGCGTCCCCACAGGGACACGCCGAGCCCGTCCATCACGGCTCGGAGTGGGGCCCCCGTCGGGCTCACAGCCGAGCCCGACGGGGCCCCCGAGCACTCCATGCCGAAGGTGCCACATCACGAGGCGGCGCGGAACACAGCCGGAATTCCCCGGTCAGCCAAACCGGCGCTACTCCGCATCATTCTCCTACCTCGACCAAGCCGGTCGTCCGTCTTGACGAATGGCCCTCGGACCCCGATGAGTACTTCACCGAATGGAGAAGAGATGCCGATGCCCACGGGACGAAAGCGCTCCGAGAAGACCCTCGGCCTCATTCTGCTGAGGGCAGCAGCTCCGCCGTGGAGCCCGTACTCACGGATACCTCCGGGCTCACAGCCATGATCAACATGTCCGAGAGATGGGTCTGCAGAGAAGCCCGAAAGCTGGGACTCAAGGGCTGCAAGCTTGGGCGGGGCAGAAACGCGAAGGTCCCGCACAAGAGGTCCGATGTCTTCAGGTGGCTGGAACAACAAAAGCTGCACTGAGCTTTTTCGAGCGGCACAGGACGGGCGAGGGGATGCAGCCGCGCGGCGATCGCTACGGGGTGATCGGGCCGAAGTGGATGACCAGGGCCGCGCCGATGAGCACGAACACCGCGGGAATGATCCATCGCCCGTGCCGCTTGACGACCGCGGTGGCCGCCCGGGAGGTGCCCAGCCAGGCCCCGGCCAGGCACCACAGGGCGATCCCGGCGGCGAACACGGTGAGCACCACGGCCAGGGCGCCGGCGCCGAGGGCGTGGAACACCGGGGTGTACACCGAGATGTTGTCGGCTCCGGCGGCGATGGTCACCCCGGCCACCGGCAGCACCCCGCCGGCCATGGCGGTGCTGCCCTCACCGGCTCCTTCTTTCCGTGCAGCGGTGATCAGGCCGCGCACGCCCAGCATGAGCGGCACCAGCCCCAGCAGTCCCAGCCACCGGTCCGGTAAGGCCACCAGCATGAGCGCGGCGACCGTCGAGAGCGCGAGCAGTACGGCGAACCCGAGGTACTGGCCGATCCAGATCTGCCGGCCCGTGGGCCGACCGGTGGCCCGGCGGGCCAGGAACAGCACCGTCAGCACGAGGATGTCGTCGATGTTGGTGCCCGCGAACATCCCGGCCGCGGTAACCGCAGCCTCGAAGGTCCCATTCACCACGCGGAACCTATCCCAGCTCCCCACGGCCGGTGGCCCGGCACGCCCACCCGGACGGGCGCGTCCGCTGTGCGGCTCTTGTGCGGTTCAGCGATGATCGCTTTCTGGTGCCTACGGCGCCGTGGCGGTTTTGGGCGTGTCCGCGTGGAGCGTGTCCCGGCGAGCGCGGCGCTGTCGCTGGACGAGTGAGAGCAGGAGTTGCTGGTGCCACCGTGGAGCGGGCTTCCTCTTTCCTGGCTGGGCGTGGCTTTCCGGCCGATTCCGGTGGCGTGCACCGCGCCTGTGGGTACGGCCGTGTCGGTTGCAGAACAGGCGGGGGCCGCGCTGGTCGATGCGGCGCAGAGGGGGCGGCGTGCGTTGGGCGGTGTGGTCGCGGGTGTGCCGGCCGGACTTGCTGAAGCGGTGAGCGTGCTGCTGGATGCGGGTGAGGACCGCGAGCACCGGCGGGTGTGGGCCCGGTCGGGCAGGGCGCACATCGAGGTGCGCGGACTGAACGGGCACGGGGAGCGGCATGAGCGGCTGGCTCGCGAGGTGACCGGTGCGCTGCGGGGGGTTCAGGGTGTGGCGTGGGCGGAGGTGAACGCGGTACTGGGACAGGTGGTTGTCGGCGCCGAAGAGGATCGCCTCGATGTGGACGGCCTGCTGGAGTTGGTGGAGAGCGTGGAGGAGGCGCACGGCTGCGGTGGGGAGCCGTTCGCGGGCGAGCGTCCGCATCCACCGTTCGACACCGTCCCGGCCGTGCTGGCCGGGACGTCGTTGGTTGCGGACTCTTTGGGGCTGCTGGTGGCCGCGGTTCGCCGGGTGACGCCGCTTCCCGTGTTCTCTCCGGTGCTGCGGGTGCCCGTGGTCGTGGCGGAGACGCAGCCGCGGCTGCGCAGCATGCTGGAGGGCCGCCTGGGTCGGGCGCATGCCGAGATGGTGCTCGGGGTGGGCCACGCGTGCGCGCATGCCGCGACGGCGGGTATCGCACCGCTGGTCCTGGACGGGGTCCAGCGCGTGTGGCAGTTGGCGGAGATCCGCGCCCGGCAGACCGCGTGGCACCGGCTGGAGAGGCAGTTGGTCGGTGTGGCGGGGGAAGGACTGCCGGGAAAGGCCCCGGAGCGTCAGCCCCGGCCGGTGCCGCTGCCGGCCGGGCCGGTGGAGAAGTGCGGAGAGCGGACCTCGCTGGCCTCCCTGCTGGGCGCGGCAGGAGCATGGGCGTGGGCCCGCAGCCCCGAGGCCGCCGCGCAGGCGATCTTGGCTACGGCGCCGAAGGCCGCGGGTATGGGGCGGGAGGCGTTCTGCTCGCAGTTGGGCCGGGACCTGGCCCGGGACGGTGTGGTCCCGATGAACGGGGCGGTCCTGCGGCTGCTGGACAGGGTCTCTGCCGTGGTGATCGACTCGGCGGTCTTGTGCGCGGCTCGCCCGAGGCTGCTGTCGGTGACTGCCCCGGGCGGCCACGACGAGGCAGCTGTATGGGCCGCCGCGCAGACGTTGCTGGCAGACCTCTCGCTGCGTCGGTTGTGCGGCCCCGGCCCGTGGAGCGACGTTCGGGGCTGGCGGCTGGAGCGCCCCGCCGACGCGCTTCAGGCCCGGCCGGACGCCCCCTCGGGGCTGCCGCTGGACCTGCGCGCCCCGGACGGCCGATACACGGGCCGGGTCCTGGTGGGCTGCGACCTCGACCCGCTGGCCGATGCCGTCGTGACCGCGGCCCGTTCCGGCAGCCGGCGCCTGCTGCTCACCGAGCACGTCTCCGCTGCCGAACTGCTCCCGTGGGCCGACCGGAACATGCCGTCGTCCACGCCGCTGGACGAGCAGGTACGGCGCCTGCAGCAGGACGGGCAGGTCGTCTTGCTGATCAGCACGGCCGAGGACCGTGCGCTGGCCGCCGCTGACATCGGCGTCGCCGTACTGCCCGCACCCGGAACCGACCCTGTCGGGGCGCCGGGGGTGTGGTGGTCGGCGGACCTGGTCTGCAGCGGCGGGACGGCGCAGGTCTGGCGGATCCTGTCCGCGGTGGACAACGCCCGTCAGGTCAGCGGAAAATCGGCTCACCTGTCGATGGGCGGGTCCGCCTTGGGAGCGCTGATCGCGGCTGCGGGTACCCGCCGGGCGGTGGGCGGCCTGACGACGTCTCCGGTGTACGGCGCGGCCTTCATCGCCCAGTTCGGCGGCATCAGGGGCGCCCGCCGCCTGGCCTGCCGCCCCCTGCCCCCGGCCCGTATCCGGGGCGCCTGGCACGCCCTGGGTGCGCGCGAGACCCTCCGCATCCTGACGGCCCTCGACGAGGAAACGGCCGGACCCCCCGCGGCTGGACCGGCCTCCGGGCCCGCCCGTCTCCTCGGCGATGCCGGACACGCCGCGGCCGTTGCCATCGGTCTGGCTCCGCTGACCCGGTGGGCGGGGCGGTTGCTGAGCGCTGTGCGCGAAGAGCTCCAGGACCCTCTCACCCCTGTGCTGGCACTGGGCGCGACCGCTTCCGCGGCGGTGGGGTCGAGCATCGATGCGGCGCTGGTGGGAGGAGTCATGGCCGGCAACGCCGTCGTGAGCGGCGCACAGCGGCTGCGAGCCGAGCGCGCCCTGGCCGGTCTTGTGCTCACCCAGAACATCCGCGCTCGGCGGGTGGCGTGGACACCCCCTTCCCCCGTGGCAGGCCCGGAGGCCACGCCGCTGTCGGACCGGATGCGGTTCTTCGCCGGACTGGACACGGCCGCGGTACACCCCGTCCCCGCGCAGGACCTGCGGGTCGGGGACATCATCGCCCTGGGCCCCGCGGACGTCGTCCCCGCGGACGCCCGACTGCTGGTCAGCGACCGCCTGGAGATCGACGAGGCGGCCCTGACCGGCGAGCCCGCGCCCGTCGCCAAGGACCCGGCGGCCACCCCCGGGGCGGAGCTGGCCGAGCGGTCCTGCATGCTCTACGAGGGCTGCACGGTGCTGGCCGGCACCGGCTACGCCGTCGTGGTAGCCACCGGATCCCAGACCGAGGCCGGCCGCGCCGCCGACCTGGCCGGCCACGCAGCCACCCCGCCCGGCATCGAAGGCCATCTGGCCGCCCTGACCAAGACCGCACTGCCCGCCGTCGGCATCGGCGGCGGTGCGGTCACTCTCCTGGGGCTGATGCGGGGCGTGCCGGTGCGCGAGGCCCTGGCATCCGGGGTGGCCGTCGCGGTCGCCGCCGTTCCCGAGGGCCTGCCGCTTGTCGCCACCATGGCCCAGTCCGCTGCCGCCCGCCGCCTGTCCCGCCACGGGGTCCTCACCCGCTCCGCCCGCGTCCTGGAAGCCCTCGGCCGCACCGACGTGATCTGTTTCGACAAGACCGGCACCCTCACCGAGGGCCGCCTGACCGTCAGCCGCCTGGCCACACTCGACCACGATCTCCTGGTCGACAGCCCCGCCGGGCAACGCCTCCTGCGCATTGCCGCACGGGCCTGTCCCCCACCCACCGACGGACGGCCTCTCGCACACGCCACCGACCAGGCCGTCGTCGACGCCGCCACCGCCCAGTGCCCTTGGGACCACGCATGGCAACCCGGCGCCGAGCTCCCCTTCGAAGCCGGCCGCGGCTACTCCGCGTCCCTGGGCACCGACGCGGGGCGGCCCTGCCTCGCCGTCAAAGGCGCTCCCGAGACCGTCCTCGCCCGGTGCACCACCACCCTGAGCGCCGCCCAGGACGGCCCCGCCGGCATCGTCCCCCTCGACCCGACCCGGCTGCAGGCCGCGCACCGCCTCGTACAGCGCCTCGCGGGCGACGGACTGAGGGTGCTGGCCGTCGCCCAGGGCACGCCTGCCACCGCGACACATCCCGCCGATCAACTGGCCGAACTGGCTGGTGAACTGACCCTGCTGGGCTTCCTGGCGATCGCCGACACCCCCCGGCCCGGGGCGGCCGATACCGTCAAACGCCTCACCGACGCGGGTGTGCGGGTCATCATGATCACTGGTGATCATCCCGCCACCGCCGCGGCCATCGCCTGCGACCTGGGCATCCCACAAACCGACACCGTCCTGACCGGGGCAGAACTCGACGCCCTGCCCGAACCGGAACGCATCCAGGCGATCGACAGGACCTCGGTCTTCGCCCGCGTCTCCCCCGAGCACAAGGTCCGCATCGTCCAGGCCCTGCAGCAGACCGGGCACGTCGTCGCCATGACCGGCGACGGGATCAACGATGCCGCCGCCATCCGCCTGGCCGACGTCGGCATCGGCCTGGCCGCCCACGGCTCCGCCTCCGCCCGCGCCGCGGCCGACCTCGTCCTCACCGACCCCGATCCCACCCGGATCCTCGACGCCGTCCACGAGGGCCACAGCCTGTGGCGCAGTGTCCGTGACGCGGCCGCGATCCTCCTCGGCGGCAACGCCGGCGAGGTCGCCTTCACCGTGCTCGGCACCGCCCTGTCCGGCCGGGCCCCTCTCGGCACTCGCCAACTGCTCCTGGTCAACCTCCTGACCGACATGCTGCCTGCCCTCGCCGTCGCACTCGCTCCCTCCCGCACCCCCCGGTCCGGCGGCGCCCCCCTCGCCCCCGGACCGGCGCCCACGCTCCTGGGGCCCGATCTCGCGCGCCTCCTCGCCATCCGTGGCGCCGCCACCACACTCGGCGCCTTCAGCGCCTGGCAGACCGGGCGCCTCACCGGCCTGCCACGCCGCGCCGGCACCATGGGCCTGGCCGCCCTCATCACCACCCAGCTCGGCCAGACCCTCATCACCGACTGGCACAGTCCCCTCGTGCTGGCCACCGCAGGGCTCTCCGTCGCCGCCCTGATCACCGTCGTCCAGACCCCTGGCCTCAGCCACTTCTTCGGCTGTACTCCCCTCGGCCCCGTCGCATGGACCATGGTCACCGCCTGCGCCACCACCGCCACCCTCGCAGCGGCCGTCACCCCGCGCTTCCTCCCGCGCCTCACCCCCGAGTCCCCGTGAACGACACCCCCACGGATGGCGGGTGGACCGGGCCGATTCCCCTTGTCAACGACCCGGGACTGAAAGTCCCGGGCTTGCACAACGGGCATCACTGGCTGTGGTGCTGCGTTTGCGTCCTGTCCCACGTTCCGGTCCGGGAGGTGGGTCTGGGGCGGTTGACTGCGCCCCGCGTCGCCGCAACTCCCACGCTCTCGCGCGGATGTTGCGGGAGCCGTTCCGGTCCGCGTGATCAACGAATCCGCAGGACCGGCAGGCGAACCGGGCCTGGGAGACCCGGTTCGCCTGGTCGAGGTGCCCGCACTCGGCACAGGTACGGGAGGTGTACGCCGGATCGACATACACCACCGGTACCCCCGCCCGGCGGGCCTTGTACGCGATGAACTGCCCGAGCTGATGGAACGCCCAGGAGTGCAGGGTGGCCCTCCCCCACTGCCTTAAAGGCGTGGGAGGTACCCCCAGGGCTTGCGAAGCCGTACCCGCTCACGGATGCCCGTCAGGTCTTCCAGGGCGATCCCGCGACCGGTGCGTTCTGCCTCGGCCACCACATGTTTCGCGATCTTGTGATTGATGTCCTTCGCCCGCCGGGCCTCCTTGCCCCGGCGCCTCTTCAGCCGGCGCCGGGCGGACGGGGTGTTCTTCTTCTGCAGTTTGGTGCGCAGCGTGCGTTCCCGGGCCCGGATGCGGTTGAGTTCCCGCCCGGCCATGATCTCGCCGTCCGAGGTGGTGGCGATGTTCACGATGCCCAGGTCGATACCGAGGAAGTCCACCGGGTCACCGTTCAGCGGCGCCTCGGGCACCTCGCAGGTGGCACTCAGGAACCACATACCGTCCCGCACCAGCAGGTCGGACTCGCCCCTGCGGTAGAGGGCGAGCGTGGCCAGCTGCTCCGGTGAGGCGGTGAACGCCACGTCCTTCACCCGCCCGGCCACCGTCCAGATCGACACATGCCGCCCGGCGAACTGCCAGGACAGCATCCGGTCGTCGAAGGGCTGGGCACCCGTCGGCCGGAAACCGATCGGCTTCTGCGTGGCCCGCCGGTACCGTGGCGAGCCCGGTCGGCCCAGATTCCCGGCCTTCAGGTTCGCCCGCAGCGTCGCGTACGCGTCGCAGGTCTTCTTGATCACGTGCTGGGCGGCCTGCGCACCCAGGTTCCACCGGGCCTTGATCTCGGTGTAGGTGTGCTTGCGCAGCGCGAAGTTCTTCTGCACATCCTTTTCGAAGGCGACACCACTGACCCAGGTGGCCGCCTCGTTGCAGGCTTGCAGGGTCGCCTCCAGAGCCGCCGCCTGCACGGGCGTCGGCAGCAGCTTCACCTGCACCACCAGCTTCACGATCACCGATCGTAGACACCCGCACGACGCCGCACCACGCGTTCCCCACCGGCCACCCCATCGAGTGAAACCCGGCATGACCGGGGCCGCCTCACCGCGCCCGTGGGCAGGACCCGGCCACTCCACGGCCGGACGGACACAGCGATACCGCGGCGCTGCACGCCGCGATACACGAGGATGCGATTCCTCCCGGGGCTGAAGCCCCGGGGTTCCTCGCAAGAACAAGCTGAAGTTTCCTCACCCTCGCTCGGCCTGCGAGCTGTCCGGACGCCAACGGTGGCCCTGAGCAACGCGCGTTCGCAAGGAAGGCGGGTTCGCAAGGATCGTCGCAGTGGCGTCACCTGATCAGCCCAGCATCACCGCGCCGGACGTCCGGCGGCCGGACACAGTGAGCAGCGACGGCCGTCCCCGGCCGAGGAAGAGAGGCCCCCATGCCCCGATCCCTCCCCAGCGCTTGGCGCACCGGCGCCGCCGCGCTCGCCGTGTCCGCCGCGGTCATACCCGGGCAGGCCGCCTCGGCCGCCTCCGCTCCCTCAGGGGGGAACACCGCGGGCGAGAGGCCCACCATCGTCCTGGTGCACGGTTCCTTCACGGACGCCTCGGGCTGGCGGCCGGTCATCGCCGCCCTGCAGCAGCGCGGCTACCGGGTCGTCGCCCCGGCCAACCCGCTGCGCGGCCTGTCCCAGGACTCCGCCTACCTCGCCGCGTTCCTCAAGAGCATCGACGGCCCGGTCGTCCTGGTCGGGCACTCCTACGGCGGCTCGGTGATCACCAACGCCGCGACCGGAAACCCCCACGTCGCCTCCCTGGTCTACATCTCCGGCTTCGCCCCGGAGAAGGGCGAGTCGGCGGCCGAGCTGCTCGCCAAGTTCCCCGGCAGCCTGCTGACCGACGCGTTCAACGCCGTGCCCATCCCCAAGGACCAGGGAGGGATGGACCTCTACATCAAGCCCGACAAGTTCCGGGACGTCTTCCTCAGCAACCGGCTCAACCTCGCCGAAGCGGCCGTCCTGGCCGCCTCCCAGCGTCCCGCGACGCCCGCCACGTCCACCGACAAGTCCGGTGCCCCGGCGTGGAGGACCATCCCCTCCTGGTTCCTGGTCGGCACCGACGACCGCGCCATCGGCACCGCCAACCTCCGCTTCATGGCCGAACGCGCCCGGGCCCGCACCGTCGAGGTCGACGCCCCGCACGCCGCCTACCTCACCGCCCCGGACGCCGTGACGGACCTGATCCTCGACGCGGCCGCTACCCCGAGCCCGGCCCACACCGGGAACTCCGTCCCGCCGCCCTGAGCGCCGCCGCAGCCGCAGCCGCGCTCGGCGCGGCCCTGAGGTGGCCCGCCCGCAAGCGGCGGCAGAACAACCGAGCCTGACCGGCACACCCCCGCGCCGCGCCGCGCGAACCGGGGCAGCGGGTCGCCGCACGCCATCGGCCCGGAACATGAGCCCGGCAAGGCGAAAGGCCGAGACCCTGGGGTGCATCACCTCCACCGATCCCGGAGCGGTTCATCGTCCCAGGGCACCGCAAGGTCTGAGGAGTCCGTCATGGCCAAGGACAACCTTCCGTACCCGAGCGAAGGGCTGCTACTCACCCACTTCCTGACCGTGAGCGACGTGGCGCGCTCACGGCAGTTCTACAGTGAGGTGCTCGGCGGAGAGGTCGCGCTGAACGAGAACCCCTGCATCGTCAAGCTCGCCAACAGTTGGATCATCATGAACCCCGGCGGAGGACCGACCCCCGACAAGCCGGACGTGACGCTGCGACCGCCCACCGACCCGCACACCGTCTCAAGCTTCATGAACATCCGCGTTGCCGACCTCGAGGCCTGCTACGCCGACTGGAGCGCCAAGGGGGTGCAGTTCCTGACACCGCCGATCGACCGGCGCGCCGAGCTGCGCTGCTACATGCGCGATCCTGACGGTTACCTGATCGAGGTCGGCCAGGCCACCGGCATGCTGGAAGGCCTATTTGCGTGGACCGACGACGAGCCCGAGTAGTGCTGAGGAACGTCACCACCAGCCGAATGGCCCCTGAGAGGTCTTTTTCTGCCGATGTTTCATCCTGGAATCTTCGGTTGGTGTGACTTCGTGGGGGCGCGCCAGGAGGTGGTGTTCTCGCCGGTGAGGCGGCGGCCATGAGATCGGTCATCGCGAGGTGGATCACGGCTTCGGAGCGTGCGGGGAGGGGTTCGTAGCCACGGGCCAGGCGGCGGTGGAGCCTTGGCGGCGTCCGAAGTCGAGGGTCGCACGGTGCGCCACTACGATGGGCGTATCGCCCTGTCGAGGGCTTCAATCAGGAGCTCGGACCAGAGCCCGGGCGTGCGGTGGTGCCGACGCCCCAGGGCAGTCCTCACACGCCCGCCCCTCTTCGCTCCGGGCTTCTCAGTACTGCCAGGGAGCATGGTCATGACCGCTCGATCTGCCTCGATCGTCCTGGAGCGCCCGGCGCAGGAACTGGCCGACGCCACTTCGACGCATCCCTTCCTGTACGAGCTGAAGCCGGTCGAAGCCCGCAAGGTCCTCGACGACCTGCAGGCCGCGCCGGTCGACAAGCTGCCGGTCGACGAGGAGTGGATCACCGTCCCGGCCTCCGTGGGCGACGTGCGGGTGCGCATCGTCAAACCGCAGGGCTCCACCGGAACGCTGCCCGTCGTGCTGTACATGCACGGTGGCGGTTGGGTGCTGGGCAACGCCGACACCCATGACCGCCTGGTCCGGGAGGTGGCGGTCGGTGCCCGAGCAGCGGTGGCCTTCGTGGAGTACACCCCCTCACCGGAGGCCCGCTACCCCGTGGCCATCGAGCAGGGCTACGCCACCGCCCAATGGATCACCCGTGACGGAGCATCCAAAGGCCTGGACGCCCGGCGCATGGCCGTGGCCGGCGACTCGGTCGGCGGGAACATGACAGCCGCGCTCGCCCTGATGGCCAAGGAACGCGGTGACGTGACGTTCGTACAGCAGTCGATGTACTACCCGGTCACGGATGCGGCCATGGACACCGGATCCTACGAGCAGTTCGAAACCGGCTACTACCTCAGCCGCAAGGCCATGGAATGGTTCTGGGACGCCTACACCACCGACCCCCAGCAGCGCGCGGAGATCACCGCCTCTCCCAACCACGCCACCACCGAGCAGCTCCGTGGCCTGCCGCCCGCCCTGCTGATCGTCGACGAGGCCGACGTGCTACGCGACGAGGGCGAGGCCTACGCCGCCAAGCTGCGCGCCGCCGGCGTCCCGGTCACCACGGTGCGTTACGACGGCGCGGTGCACGACTTCATGATGATCAACTCGCTCAGCCGGTCCAGGGCCACCCGAGCAGCTGTGGACCAGGCCGTCTCGCTCCTGCGCGACGCCCTCGGCACCGACTGACCGCCCGGCGGCAGGATCGGGCACGCCCTTTGGGCGGCGGCCTGCCTGGGGCCGAGCATGATCAGGAGATCGTACGTTGGTCGGCACTACGGGCAGGCTTGCGAGGTGTCCGAGTGGCTCTTGGGTCCGCTCGACGTGGTCCCGGGCCGGGGAGGCGCGAAAGCCGCGGAGCGGACCGGAACCTGGGTCGGCCCTGTTCTCTGCTCCGTGCACGCTCCAGCCGCAGGAGCGTTCGTCTCGGCGGATGAGTGCGGCACGGCAACACGCCGGCGCGACGGGCGCTGCGGCAACCCGCGAGTCGATGCACCGCATGGAGCCTCCTTTGGGAACGCGATCGTCGAGCCCGGCCTCGTATGCCTCTCGCCCATGAGCTCGACGACGCCGACGCTGCACAAGCCCTTCACGGCGCGTTCGCGCCGGCGGGTGGACTGGTGGGAGTTCCCGGCCCGGTTGCTCAGGCCCTGGTGACAGCGATGCCCGGCCGAGGCATCACCTCACGGCAGCCCGCACCGGTCACCGGCCTGAGCATCACGCGACTGCTACGCAGCCACGTCCTCAGCGGCCTGATCAGCGAATACAGATACGCAGCTTGACCAGCAGAGACGAATATCCGAACGGCACAAGTTCCTCAGCAACTCCCCGAGGGCTGGACGAGCATCATCACGGAGCCCCTCGGCAGCGCGCCCCGGTCCCCTGCGAGCACCGCCCTGCGCCGCGGCCTCGCAGCACATCTCGTCCAAGCCGCCACCGGCACGCCGCTGACGGACGCGGGCGCATACCTTGGCATGCCCCGTCCTGTACCGGCGTCCGGGGCAGGTTCCGCCCTCTGGAAGAGAGGTTCTACGGGCACCGAGCCGATCTGCCCGCGCTGTTCCAACACCTCACTGTCAGCGGTCAAATAATTCCCCACGATCTGCATGATCAGCGTCACGCAATTCCCCACCCGGGCTGAGGCCGTGACGGGCCGCCCGACGGCCGAGTGTGGGGCTGGTCCGGTCTGTCAAGGGCGCCTTCGGCGGCGCTACGCGCTGGCCTTTCGGCCACCCTGGATAGCCCTGACCAGCTTGAACGACAGTCTGGCTATCGGGCGGCCCGGGAACCTCTGGCGCCCTGGGGATCCCGACGCACGGTCACCGTCCCCATGTCCACGGCGGTCGCGGCGTCAGCGTCCCCCTGGCCCATTACGTGACGTTCTGGGTGGGGAATTGGCTGACCGTCGACACTCACCGACTCCGTCGCCCGGCAGCCGCCCACGGACTACTACGACCGACGGCAGCGCTACGCCAACTGGATGCTCCCTGCATCGGACATGCAGGAGATCATCGAGAGCTACACGGGCCGGAGACGACGCATCGCAGCCGGCTCGCGGAAGGCCGAACGTCTCCGCACCTGCTTCTCCGCCATGACCTGGCCCCGTCTCACCGGCAGCGAGCGGCGGCTGGCCCCGGCATGGAGCCGCTCACGGGACCGGCGGACGAGCCCGCCGCAACCGACGCCTCAGTGGTATCCGTACTCGAACACGCACACCCGGGCCACCCCTTCTCCATGCACCTGCACACCCTCCTGCCGGTCCACGTCAGCAAGGTCCTCGCACAAGCAGGGGGTTGAGACCGGTAAGCCCGCATACCGAGGTGTTGCGTATCGGCCCTGCAGCCTCAACACGGGCGAGTCCGACTGTCATCACGGGACCCGTTGAATGCGGTGACGAGTCGGTCCGTGGTGATGATGGCGTGGGCGTAGGTGGGACCGTTGAGTTCGTGAGCGGCGTGCATCATCTCGGGGCTGAGGGCCGCGGTGGCGTCGCTGACCAGCGTCACGTGGTGGCCGAGCTCCATGGCGAAACGAGCGGTGGCCTCGACGCAGGTGTTGGCCAGTACGCCCACAAGAATCACGTGGGTGACGCCGTGCTGCTTGAGCTGCATGTCCAGGTCCGTGTTGGCGAACCCGCTCGACCCCCAGTGTTCCTGAACGACGACCTCGCCCGGCCACGGCTGGAAGTCAGGGTGGAACTCCCCACCCCAGGAACCCCGGGCGAAGTGGTGGAACTCCTGGATCTTCCGCTGCGAGGGGGTCGGATGGTCCCACGTCTCGTAGTCACCCGGCTCCCAGCGGCGGTGCGGCACGAACACCACGCGCACACCGTTCTCGCGGGCGGCGGCGATCACGGAGCGCAGATGGTCCAGAAGACCGACGCTGTCGGCCACGGGCTCCAGGCGCGGCCAGACCTTACCGCCCTCCGAGAGGAAGTCGTTGTAGGGGTCGACCAGCAGAACGGCCGTGCGGTGGAGATCGTAGGTCTCGGCCATGGTTCCTCCCCGTGCCGACCCTACTTGGGCGGTTCGGCGCCGGTCTGCTCGCTGACCATGTACCGGGCGTACCAGTTGGGCCAGTCCGGATCCTCCTGGCCGATGAGTTTCTCGTGTTCACCATGGGCGGCAGCCGCGCGCCGCAGCGCACTCGCCAGATCGGTCGTGGAGGTGAAGGACGTCGGGCCGGGATCGACGCGCCCGGGGAGCCGGGTGGTGATCTCCTGCAGCAGCCAGGTGTTGCCGTCGGGATCACGGAAGGTGGCGCGCGAGAAGTAGCTGCGTCGCTCCGGGTCGAGGCCCTCGATCGGGCCGTCAGGCCCGAGGTGGAAGACGGCGCTCACCTCGATTCCGGCGGCAACCAGCGCGGTGCGGGTGGCTTCGATGGCGGAGACGATCAGATACCCCTTGCCCGAACCGGGCGCGGCCGACGTCAGGTCCGCGCCGAACTGGACCGAGCAGGCGGAGCCGTGCGGGGTGAACTGGACGACTGAGGGCGGGGTCCGGTCCAGCCTCCAGCCGAGGCGGCCGTAGAACTCCTTCGCCCGTTCGATGTCCGACACCGGTATGACGAGCACTTCGACCTTCATGTCGATGTCGTTCACGTTCATGAATCCGCCCTCTCCGCCGGGGCCTCACTGGTGGGTGCAGGGCACCATCGTCGCGTCGGCACGGCTGTGCCGCACCAGGAGGCGTCACGGCCGGTACCGGAGTCCGAGCCTTGCGAACCGCTCTGCAGACGTGGAGGGGTACTCGCCGGCGTACGGTCGGAGGCGGTCGATCTCCGTTCTCTCCGGCGCACTTCCCGCTTTCGCTCCGGAAATGACGGACGTGCGGCTGACGTCCGTGGTCGTCGAACGCTTTACCAGCACCGTCACATAGCGTGAAGCGGACACCAAGCGCCATCTAGCTCATTCCCGCCTCCTCCTCGCCACTCCCGGTCTCTCCACGCACCCCGCGAGCCGCGCGCGGACAGCGGCCGGGCCGTCACGCGTGGCTCCGATTGCGGGGGCAGGGGGCGCACCCCAGCATGAGCTCAGCAGGCGTGAGACCTGCGCTCATGCTCGTCCGCGGGCATGGCGCGCTGTCGCGACCCCTACCACGAGGCCGGAGACGACCGATCCGACGCGTCACTGCTTGTCACTGAAAACGCTCGTCAGAAGCGGAAAGGGAGCGCATGTCACAGGCATCCGGGAACGGCGACTCCGAAGACCAGACCAACGCCGGATTGCCCCGGCGCCACGTGCTGCGCACGGCCGGTGCGGGTGCACTGGGGCTCGGCCTGGGAGGCGTAGCGTTGACCGCCGTCACGGGGCTCCGCGGCGGGGCCCCGCAGCCCCAGGCCACATCCATACCCACGCCCGAAGGCCTCGGCTCCGTCGGGCAGGCGCCGCACCTGCCGGCTGGGTTCACCAAGACGTTCACCAGCCGTTTCGTCCAAGCCAATGGAATCCGCCAGCACGTGGTCGTCGGAGGTGAAGGACCGCCGCTGCTCCTGATACACGGCTGGCCCGAGACCTGGTACGCCTGGCGCCTGGTGATGCCGGAACTGGCCGAACACTTCACGGTCGTCGCCGTCGACCAACGCGGCATCGGGCTGACCGAGAAACCCGAGAGCGGGTACGACACCCGTACCCTGGCACGCGACATGGTCGCTCTGATGGACGCACTCGGCCACCAGCGGTTCGCCGTGGTCGGCCATGACACCGGAATGCCCATCGCCTACGCGCTGGCCGCAGACCACCCGGAGCGCGTCGCCCGCCTGGCCGTCGCCGAGGCGTTCCTCCCGGCCGTGACCCCGTCGCCTCCCCTGATCGGCACCGCGCAGGTCAACAACCGGCTGTGGCACATCCCCTTCAACCGGCTCACCGACGTGAACGAACAGCTCGTCCGGGGACGCGAAGGCATCTACTTCGGCTGGCAGTTCGCCACCAAGGCCGTACGAGAACTCCCCGACTACGCCGTCGACCACTACGTCCGGATCCTCGCCTCCCAGCACGAATCCCTGCGCGGCAGCTTTGGGTGGTACCGCGCGCTCGACATCACCAGCGCGCAGGACCAGCAACGCAAAACACGCCTGCTGACCCTGCCCGTCCTTGCGATCGGCGGTGCGGGAAGCCTCGGTAACAACGTCGCCGGCACCATGAAACTTGTCGCACACGACGTGCGGAGCGTAGTAATCCCCGGCACCGGCCACTGGGTGGCCGAGGAGGCACCCCAGGAAGTGCTCGCGGCGCTGACCCCGTTCCTGGCCCCGTACCGCAACCAAGGCCGGAGCACACGACCTCAGCCGGCCGCGACGCTCGGCAAATGATCGCCATCGATGTGTGGCTCAGCCGACGAGTTGCTGGCCTCCGTCGATGTCGTAGGTCGCACCCGTGAGTGCGGTGTTGGTCATGATGTGCACGGCGAGCGCCGCCACGTCGTCGGGTACGACTACACGGCCGATGGGCAGCGCGGCGCGCAGCTCCTCGCGACGGGCGTCGAGCGCGTCGCCGAGCAGGCGGGCCGACAACGGCGTGTCCACGAAGCCGGCGGCGATCAGGTTCACCCGGACCGGCGCGAGCTCGAGTGCGAGACTGGCCGTGAACGCGGGCATCGCGGCGGTGACCGCGGGGGCGACACCGAGAGCGGCCCGGACCCTGCGGGCTCCCGTGCCGCCCAGGAGCAGCAGCGTGCCGCCCGACCGTAAGGTGCCGGCGCAGTGGTGCGCGACCTCGAGTGCGAGCACCATGTGGTCGCTGATCGCCCGGCGTGCCTGCTCGGCGTCCATGTCCAGAAGGCGGCCGTAGGACGGGCCTCCCGCGGTGACCATCACGTGGTCGATCGGCCCCGGCAGCTGCTGGAAGAACCGCTCCAGCTGCGCCGCGTCGTGGGCGTCGAAGGCCGCGGTGCTGAGCGCGTCGGCCTCCATGGCCGCGGTGCGCAGCCGTTTTGGGTCCCGTCCGGTGAGGACCACGGAGGCGCCCTGGCTACGGGCGAGCCGTGCGGTCGCCAGTCCGATGCCCGCGCTCCCGCCGATGACGACGAGGGTCTGCCCGAGCAGGGGCAGGCCGCCGGCGCTGTGCCCTCCAGGCGGTTCAGAGGTCATGAATCCTCCTGTGCTGTGGCGTCACGGTCCCGCCCGGGCTTCTTCTCACTGTTGGAGTGGTTGCGCCAGGGCATGCTTGATCTGCTTGGTCCGCTCGTCGGCGAGCACCTCGACCCGGTCGTTCGCCAGGGCGTCCATCGTCTGCACCGCCACGTCCGCCGCGCTGATCTTCGGCGCGTCCGTGAAGCTGCTGAGGTCCGTCTCCACGAAACCGGCGTGGACCCCGATCACGAGTGTTCCCTGCTCGTGCAGGCCCTCCCGCAGCGCGCCCGTCAACGACCACTGGGCTGCCTTGGACGCCGCATACCCGGGGTACTCCGGCCGGGGGATCCAGGAGGCAGCCGACAGCATGTTCACCAGTGCGCCGCCGCCGTTGCGCGCCAGGACCGGGGCGAAGGCACGGGACACGGCCCACGTGCCGAAGTAGTTGACCTCCATCGCCTCGCGTGCACCGTCGAAGGAACCCGTCAGCAGTTCGGTCTCAAAACCGGCAACGCCCGCGTTGTTGACGACGATGGTGACGTCACCGGCGGTCTCGGCCGCCGCGGCGACATCCTCCGGCTTGGTGACGTCCAGGCGCAGCGCAGAAAGGTCATCGTCGCTCACGCTCGACGGATCGCGGACACCGGCGTAGACCTTGGCTGCTCCCCGCTCGATCAGCGCCCGGGCGAACGCGCGTCCGATACCACGATTGGCCCCCGTCACCAGAGCGATCGATCCCTTGATCTCCATCGCGCTTCCTTCCCGCTGCCGCCTGCCGAGCACAGCAGGCACTGAGGCGAGGGACGACTCTGCGATGGGGCCTGAACCGGACCGCGTCCTGGCACGCCCCCAGGTCCATGCACGACTGGCACAAAGGGCGACTCGACACCTGGAGGCCGGTTCTCGATCTTCACCTGCATTTCAGGCCAGTGCCACGCAGGGTCCCCACGTAAAAAGTCCTCTCCATCACCAGCGTGCATCGGACGCCGCAGCGACGCACGTGAGACGGTGCTCGGCTACGGGCCCCCTTTCCCTTCGGCGGTCAATCCACAGAGAGCAACCGCCGTCGAGATGACGTGCGAGGCCTCCCCCCAGAACACCGGCGCAGGCGCTGACCTGGTCGAATGGCGGGGACTTCATCGTGGGCTCCAGGCGATCGAGGGAGCTGCCCTCAGCTCGAACTCGATGGGTGTGAGCATGCCGAGCGCGACTGAGTGGGTTGTCGACACCTGCGGAGTCAAACTGATTCGATGACGGCAACGCGCGCGTCGGCGTGACCGGCTGCCGCCGCGATGGGCGACTGGAGCCGCCGCACTGCTTCCAGATGGTCGCCGGTCCAGATGATGCGGATGCCGGTCCCCGCCGTCCGTCCGTCCGCATCACGCAGGTCCCGGCGGACCGCCTCGACCAGCCGGGCGTTGTGCTCCCGGTCGGACTCCAAAGGCTCCGGTACCGGCCCTTCGCTCTCCAGCCCCTCGGCCAGGGTCTCGTACCACCGGAAGACCCGTTCCGCCATGACCAGCAGCTCCCTCTGCGCGGCAGCGCGGTCCTCGAGCGGTCGGCCGCCCGGGGCCCGCCGCCACAGTTCCAGGACCGCGTCGGCGGCCAGACGGAGCCCCACGACACCGGTGATCAGAGTCGTCGTCTCGCACAACGAGACGTTCTTTGCTCCGCGCTCGGCCAGATAGGTCCTGAAGGCGTCGTCCAGTCGGCGCGCCGCGGCCGCCGCCCGGCGGCCCTCCCGCGGGCGCTCGATGGTTTCGGGCCTGAAAGTACAGCAGGACACCGCATAGCCCACTGCCCCGAGCACATAGCGCGCGCTGTCGACATACGCCTCCGCCAACGCCCTGGCGAGGGCGGCGGACGCGCCGCGCGGCCAGAAGATCAGGCCGACGACCAGGCTCACCGCACAGCCGAGCGCGATGTCCTCGATACGGAACAGGACGACCGACAGGTCCGCCGGCTGGGCGATGTCGAACAGGATTACCAGGGCAAGCGTGAAGGCCGCCTGCCCGGCGGTGAACGAGATCGCGGCCGGGACGACACCCGCGGCCATCACCGCGACGGGCAGCAGGATCCACAGCACGGTCGTGTCGTGTCCGATGAGCTGGAGCAGACCGGCGCCCAGGACCGAGCCGACCAGGGTGCCGCCGAGGGCACGGAAGACGTTCTGTCCGGTGCTGAGAGCGTTGGAACGCAGCACCGACAGGATGCCCAGCGTGATCCAGAAGCCGTGCTGGACGCCGGTCACGTCGGCCAGTGCGATGCCGACGCCCAGGCCGATGGCGCCGCGGATGCTGTTGTGCAGCCATATGGAGTGCGGTTCGACATGTGCGGCGGCGCGTTCCGTGGCGCTGGTCAGGCGACTGCCCGGGGATCCGGGCTCGCGGCCGAGCAGGCGGTCCGGCCAGCCGCGGTGATCGGCGGTCCGGGCGATGTCGACGTTCCGGGCGATCTGCAGGACGACGAAGGCCACCTCCTGAGCCCGGAAGGTGACGTCGAGGCTGTCGATCAAGGTGTCGAGGCCACGCCTGCCGCCGGAGCCGTCGTCCGGCATCGGCAGCCGGTCGACTGCCCCGTCCTCCAGCGCGGTCAACGCATGACGAAGCTCCTCCGTCCCGGCGCGCAGGCAATCCGGCGTGATGCGCGGATCATCGAGCATCTCCGCCGCCGGTTCCAGTACGGCGGCAGCGGCCCTGCGCACCACTGAGGACTGCCGGGTCCCCGTCGAACCGTCCTCGACGGCGGGGGCGGCCTCCACAAGGATCGCGCTCAGCCAGGTCAGCTCGTCGATCAGGCGGACCAGCGCCCTGGACCCGGTGGACAGGCTGGTGGGCCGGTAGGGGGTGGCGGTGAACGCCTGCTGCAGCTTCTGTGTGCTCGACCTGGTCTCCTGGGCGCAGGCACGGCACTCCCCGAAGGCAGGGCCGGGGGCACGGCCCGTGAAGTAGTCCGCATCGGTGCGCAACTGCACCGCCGCGGCTCGGCAGACCCGAGCCGCCGGCGCGCTGAGCGGATCGGCCTGCGTCCTCGCCCACAACAGCCAGACCGCGATCAGGGACGTCCCGGCCGCCAGCACCACGCCGATCAGCCGGTCAGGCAGCTGGGCCAGGGGAGCGGGCGAAGACACCGGCAGGATGAACGCCAACAGCAGCGACGTCGTGGCGCCGGCCAGGACCGAGCTGACCACGCCCGAGAAGAGCACGACGAAGCCCACCACCAGCGTCGCAGCAGTCGCGATCCAGACCGACCGCGACGCGAGGGTGCCCAGTGAGACCAGCACCAGCCAGGCCGCGCCGAGCGCCGCATGCGCGCGCAGCCGCTGCACCACGGGGCCGGTGTATTCGACCAGCAAGAGCATCGCGAACGCGCCGAACGCGGCGAAGGTGCCCATGACCGGTGCGTGGAGGACCTGGGTGCACAGCGCGAAGAGGGACGGCATCACCACCGCGGTCCTGGCCGCCCGCCGCATGGCGGCGAGGCCCGGATCCCTGCGGCGCAACCACGCGGTGAACTGACGCATCTGAATCATCGCGATCCGCCTCGGTGAGGTGGTGGCACGGCAACCAAGCAGTGGCTTCCATCCATCCTGAGCCGCGGTGTGCCGCAGTAGGGCGAGAACCTCGGGGCGACGCCACAGGCAGCGGCCACGGAGTGTCCGTCTTGATAGACGGACAGGGCGCCGGCGGCAGAGTCGTACATGAGACGGGTGCCGTTGTCGGTCATCTGCTCGACCTTGCAGCGGGTCGTGATCTTGGTGCGGGGTGCTCTGTGCCGCTGCGGCTTCCCAGGCGCGGATGACCGCCGCGATTTCCTCGCGGCTGGGTTGACCTGCGGGGTTGCGAATGTGGCGGGCGGTGATGAGCGTCCGGTGGAGCTTGACGACCATGTCGCTGAACGCCGGGGTCGTCTTGGTCGTGCACCACGGCTGGTGTGTCCGGCGGTCGGTGATCTCGACTTTGCGGCGAATCGCGACCATGAACCGTTGTCGACTCATCACATAGGGTGCAAGTCACAGCATTAAGGTATGAATTTTACCTCGGAGCCGACTCGCCGTGCCGGATCACGCAAGGTGGCTTTGTTCACGAGAACCGAAAGCACCCGTACACGAGTTTGGGAGGCGTCGGCGGCGCGTCGTGTTCGATGTTCATGAGAAACGACAGCGCCCCCAGCGCGCCTCGCCGTCGCAGGGCCTCACCTCGGGAAGCCGCGATGAGGCCCCAAGCAGCTCTGCGTAGTGTTCCGACTCCATGGCATCCGGCTACGGAGCCTCCGCGAATACCCGTTGGCGGACCACGGCGACCGTTGCTAGTCTCCCGGAGACCGTGCGAGAGAACGAGGAGGTGGTACCCGTGAACGCAGTATCGACATGGGTGCTCCCCTCCGGGGTCACGGTCGGGCGATAGGTCGTCCGGGAGCGCCGTTTAAGCGCACTCCCGAAAGGCACGACCATGCAATTCACTTCCGAGCAGCGCCTCGACGACGGCGTCCTCGAACGCGAATTCACTCTCGGCGAGATCCCCGGCACCCTGTGGACGCCCGGATCCGAACCGGCCCCGCTGATCCTGATGGCCCACAACAACGGCCTGCCCAGGGCGGAACCCCGGCTGGTGGCCCGGGCCCGGTACACCGCGGCGCGCGGCTACGCGGTGGCCACCATCGACGCCGCCGGGTGCGGTGACCGGCCCCGTTCCGCCGCCGACGAGCAGGCCCGCGCCGACCTCCGTCGGGCGACGCAGGCCGGCGAGCCGGTCGACGAGATCTTCGAGTCCTTCATCGGCCCGCTGGTCGAAAACGCGGTCCCGGAATGGCGGACCACTCTGGACGCCCTCCTTGAGCTGCCCGAGATCGGCGGCCCGGTCGGGTACTCCGGGGGGTGGGCCGCCCTCGGTATTCGGCTGGCGGTCCTCGAGCCGCGCATCGCGGCCGTCGGCTTCTTCGCCGGGGGCTACGTGCCCCGCGCCCAGCGCGAGGAGGCCCGGCAAATCACCATTCCGCTGCTGTTCCTGCTGCAGTGGGACGACGAAGGAAACCCCCGGCAACGGGCCCTGGACCTGTTCGACGCCTTCGGCAGCAAGGAGAAGACGCTGCACGCCAATCTGGGCGGGCATACCGGCACCCCGTGGTTCGAGCTGGAGGACGGGTGCCGGTTCCTGGACCGACACCTGAAGTGAGGCCGGGCCGTCAGGCCGGCAGCAGACGGTAAGCGGTGTCGGCCAGGATACTGCTCGTCGAGGACAGGTCCCGGCCCTCCTCAACTCTCCATACCGCGGGCCCCTGCCGACTCGGCAGGGGCCCGCGCTGCCCGAAGTCATGAACTGTTCGATTTCTGCAGTGCTTCGAGTGCTGACCAACCTCGTGTACAGGTGCTGTCGGTTCTCGTGAACAAAGCCAGAAATGAAAGTCGAACTGATCCAACCTGCTGCCGACGTGCTGTTCGACGTCCCGGAGGACACGCATGAGGAGATCATCACGCTCATCACCGCTGTGGCCAAGAATCCGGAGGTGCAGGTCCCGGAGCCGGCCGCAGCGTTCGGTGAATGGTGCTGGCTTGTGTACACCGTCCGTGGTGACGTGATCGAAGTGCTGGACGTCGGATGCGCTCGGTGACGTCGGTGGCACGTGGGGCCTGTGTCGCGGTGGTGCCGCTGTCGTGTCCAGATGCCTGGGTCTGGCCTGCGAAGAAGGACTGTCTGTCGCGGTGTCTCCGGGCGCTGGGTCGCACTGCCGAGGCACACTGGTCACGTCTCTTTACGGCTGTCGGGTGAGGGGGTGTGGCCCGCCCGCAGCCCGTGCACAGCGTGCACGGGCGCGAAGTCGCCAGGGAAGCCCTGAAGCGTTCCAAGGAGAAGTCTTGGGAGGAGGCGGCCGGGCATGTCGGCGCGTGTGCCGGTCAGACCTCCATCACGGCATCGCAGTCGGAGCAGACCAAGGATGCGTACTCATCGGGGTACCACGGCGCCCCACGGCGCTCGGAAGGCCTGCGGCGGGCGGTCGCCATAACGAACGTGTCCTTGCCGCAGAGGGTTCGTGGTCCGGTCCTGGTGGGCGTTCCCGGCGCGGTGGGCGCCGCGTGCACCCGGCGGACGGGCCGTTCTTCATCACCTGGTGAACCGGAGGAGGAGCGTGTGGCCACCGGCTTGTCGAGCTCGTACACGACGACGATGTCGCTCATGCCCCTACCGTAGGCCGATGGGTCGATTTGCCCGCAGCCTCGAGCCGGGTGGCTGTGATCGGCTGTCGCGCCTGGACCGCGAACGGCGGCTACCCGGGCCTGTCCACCGGGCCAAGCCTGGCCACCTCGAACTCCACCCGGACCTCGTCGGCCGGCCGCAACGCGCCCAAGAACGCGGTGTAGGGCTTGATTGCCCAGGCGGACTGCGTGACGGTCGCCCAGCCGTGCAACGGCCCGCCGTCACTCCCCTTCCCGTGCACGGTCGCCGGGTGGGTCCGGCCTTTGATAAAGAACAGGCCCAGTGGTCCCCCTGTTGGTCCGACCCGGCCGGTCAACCGTCAACCGTTGCCCCCTGCCCGCACTGCTCCCGGGCGCCCGGGCACGCGCTCCGGCGGGATCCCCGGCCGGCCCTTCGGCAGCAGCACACGCAGGGCACCCGGCCGGATCCACATATGCGGGGAACCAACGAAATGCGCTGGTCAGGGGATACGAATGGGCTCCTCGAGACACAACCCCGCGCTCATCAAGATCATTTCCCGTGAAGCAGGTGGGTGCCCGCCGAAGCGATGTCGAGCCGCGGTAGCAGTCCCTCGGGCACGCGGCCCGTGAAGGTTGTTGCCCCGGAGGATTGCCGTGCCGGTGAGCAGGGTCGGAGAAGCTCGCTCGGGGAGTACCGCATGCGCCACGAACCCCCGCCGGCTCCACCGAGCGACATGAGGCCGATCGGGTGACGATGGACGTGTACTGACGTGACCACGCTGCTCCCAGAAGGAGGCAGGCGTCATGACATCTCCTTCCGAATCCGCAGGTCCCGTTCCCCCGCACGTCACCGAGCCGCGAACGCGAGAGACGCCCCTGGTCGAAGGCATGGGCGCCCTGGCGAACATGGGCTGGCAGCTCCTGCTCACCATGGGCCTGGCCACCATCGCCCTGGGCGTCATCGCCCTCGTCTGGCCGGGCGCGACCCTGCGAGTCGTCGGCGTGCTCTTCGGCGTCTATCTGCTGGTCACCGGTGTCTTCCAGCTCGCCGCTGCCTTCGGCGTCCACGTCCGCCGGCATCTTCGCGTACTGCACTTCCTCACCGGCGCGGCCTCCATCCTGCTGGGACTGATCTGCTTCCGGGGCACCCTGCAGTCGATCCTGCTGCTCGCCCTGTGGATCGGCTTCAGCTGGCTGCTGCGCGGCACCCTGGAGACGGCCGCGGCGGCCTCCGCCCCGGACATGCCGGCGCGCGGCTGGCACGTGGCCTTCGGCATCATCGGGGCCATGGCCGGCATCGTGATGATCATCATGCCGTTCGCCTCGATCGCGACACTCACCCTGGTGGTCGGCGTCATGGCCATAGTCCTGGGCCTGACCGAGGTGATCCGCGCCATCAGGACGCGTGTCGAGATCGGTCATCTCGCACCGGACACAACCACCCAGCGGCGACCGCTGTTCCACGCCCGTCCGCACCCCCAGCACTGATCGGCGGAACCAAAGTGGCCGGCCGCGGCGAGTGGCGAAGAACCTCCCGCCCGGATCGGCACAGCCCCGGTCGGCGTCGGCGCCGCCCGGCGGCGGACGACCGCGTGGTGAACTCGCGCCGACGATGGAGCAACGGATCGCTTCGGCGTCCGCGCGCCGCTCGGCATCACCTCCCAGCGCACCGCCGTCCGCCACGATCGCGGAGGAGGTCTCCTCGTTTCCCGTGACCGGGGCTGGTGAGGTTCCCCTCCTCCTGTGGAGACCGTGACCGGAGGGATAGTCGGGGGTCATGGCATCCAGGAAGCGCATCTACGACGCCGAGTTCCGCGAGGGAGCGGTACGGATCGTGACGGAGACCGGGAAGCCGATTCCGGAGGTGGCCGAGGACCTGGGCATCCACCCGGGGAAGCTGCACAGCTGGGTCTCGCGGGCCCGGCGCAACGGGTCGCCGTCGTCGGATCGGCCGGTGGCCGGTCCATCGCCCGGTGGTCGTCTGCGGGAGAGGGAGCGCGCTGAGCTGGAGCGGCTGCGGGCCGAGGCCAGGGAGAAGGACAAGCGCATCCGCGAGCTGGAAATGGAGCGTGATGTGTGCAAGCGATTCGTGGCCTTGTGGGGTGAAGTGGCTGAGGCGGACCCGGCCGTCGCGGTCGGGGTGATCAGCAGTTGCAAGGCCGAGCAGAAGATTCCGTACCGCACCGCCTGCCGGGCGTTGGGGGTGTCGGAGGCGTGGTTCTACAAGTGGGTGTGTCACGAACGCCGAAGGGAGCTCGATGTAGGTAGAGCTTCGTGAGGCGGTGCTGCGTGGAAGATGAAGGTTCTGGCCCTTCGGAGTCGCCCTGCGGGGGGAGGCTCCAAACCGCCACATGCTGCGGCGGCTGAATGCCGTCCGTGGTGAGCGATGTGGAAAAGGCGTCTGTCGAGGCGTCAGGTGGGGATCGGGAAGGCGAGCGCAAGCGAATCGCTGCTGACGTGTCGAAATAGAAACAGACGACATCGAAACCGGGGTGTCCACTTGATCCCGGGATGAGCCTGGCGGGAGCCCGTCGACTGGCCAGGCGGTGTCCGGCATGGAGGCGACGCGAGCCCGGTCTGCGGGTTCCACGCGGAACGTGAGAAGGCGCGATCCGACACCGTCCGCCCTGTGGGCGGCGAGAGGGAGTGTCTCCTGCGGCTGTCCGCAGGGGGCCTGAGTACCGTCGCGGGTCGTGCTGGCGGACCGGTTCGTAGTAGCTGTGAAGCCCCTGTAATGGGGGTGGAGCGAAGGGGCCGGGTCGTTCGTGGCCGTTTGTTCGATCAACCGGAAGTGCTCCGGGAGGAGTCGCGTGGACGTGCTGAAAGCATCAGGCAAGCCGTTCGAGATCTCGAAGCGGGCTGTCTGGGAGGCGTGGGAGAAAGTCAGGGCGAACAAGGGCGCAGCCGGGGTGGACGGTGTGTCGATCGAGGAGTTCGAGAAGGATCTGCGGGGCAACCTGTACAAGATCTGGAACCGGATGTCCTCGGGGACGTACTTCCCTCCTGCGGTCCGCGCGGTGGAGATCGCGAAGTCGCACGGCGGGGGCACGAGAATTTTAGGCGTGCCCACCGTCGCCGACCGGGTCGCTCAGACGGTGGTGGCCGGGGTGCTGGAGGCGAGGGTCGAGCCGATCTTCCATCCGGATTCCTACGGCTACCGGCCGAAGCGGTCCGCGCTGGACGCGGTCGGGACCTGCCGGACACGGTGCTGGAGCAACGACTGGGTGATCGATCTGGACATCCGGAAGTTCTTCGACTCCGTGCCGTGGGATCTGATCGTCAAGGCGGTCGAGGCGAACACTGACTTGCCGTGGGTGGTGCTGTATGTCAAGCGGTGGCTGGCTGCACCGTTGGCACTGCCCGACGGGACATTGCAGGGGCGCGACCGCGGGACCCCACAGGGATCAGCGGTATCGCCCGTGCTCGCCAATCTGTTCCTCCACTACGCGTTCGACGTCTGGATGGCCCGGGAGTTCCCTGGCGTCGAGTTCGAACGCTACGTGGACGACGCAGTGGTCCACTGCGTCAGCGAGTCGCGGGCGCGCACCGTGCTGGCGGCGATCAAGGAACGGATGCGCGAGGTCGGGCTGGAGCTGCACCCGGACAAGACCCGGATCGTCTACTGCAAGGACGGGAAGCGGCGCGGCTCGCATGAGCACACGGCGTTCACGTTCCTGGGGTTCACGTTCCGGGCGCGCGGGGCGCGGACGAAGACCGGGCAGATGTTCCTCGGTTTCAACCCGGCGGTCAGCAAGGAAGCTCTGAAGATGATGAGTGCACGGGTGCGGTCCTGGCGACTGCACCAGCGTACGGACCTTTCCGAAGCGGACCTCGCACGACGGATCAACCCGGTAGTGCGTGGTTGGTTGAACTACTACGGTGCCTTCTATCGGTCGGCGCTGTATCCCCTCCTGACCCGCATCAACGCCTACGTGATGCGGTGGTCGCGCAACAAGTACAAACGGCTGCGGAACCGGAAGAAGGCCCAAGCCGCGTGGGATCGGGCTGTGAGGCTGCGGCCTCGGTTCTTCGCGCACTGGATCTGGGTCAACACGGTTCCGGCTGTCTGGTGACCAGGACGACAAGAGCCCGGTGAACCGAGAGGTTCACGCCGGGATCTGTGGGAGCCCCGGGGTGAGATTCCCCGGGGCCACCCGACCGGGATCGTCCGCCGACAGCGCGTGAGGTAAGCCGCCGGCAGTTGGCCGAGGAGATCTTCCACGACTCGGATGAACACCTACGGCTCGCCGCAGGTGTTCATCCAGCTGGTGCGCAGAGGCCGGCGAGTGTCGGTGAACACCGTCGCGAAGGTCATGGCCGAACTCGGGCCGGCCGGACGGAAGGTGCGTCGCCGCCGGTCGCTGACCAGGCCGGGCAGGCGGCCGGCTGCCGCGGACTTCGTCCGCCGGGACTTCACCGCCGAGGAGCCCGAACTGCGCCCGGCTCAACCGTTCCACCAAGGCGGCTCCGTCGAGCGCAATGTGTCCGCACCGCCCTGCTCCCACGCCCCCTGCCAGCGCCGCACCGACCGCGCCGTTACTCGAAGGCCCCGCGCGACGGTCTCGGTCGGCTCCCCACGAGCGAACCGCTCGGCGGACTCCAGGCGCACCAGCCCCCGCTTCTGCTGCTCCTTGGGCGTCAGCCCGCCCCCATGCGCATACCGCATGACGACGTCGGAACGCGACGATCAATGACTGAGCTCTTTCCAACCTGTCGGGTTGGAGGGCCAGTTGGGGTGACAGACAGATGAAGCCCCTGGTAGATGGGTTTTCGACCAAGAAATCCGTCTCCACCAGAGGCTTCGTGTGCTTGTCTACCCTTCCCCGAGTTCTCGGCTTCGCTCGAGCAGGAGAGGCCCCATCGCGTCGACGTGTCCGGTTCCGCCCTGCGCTTCCTGTCCGCCCAGCTCCGTCAGCGCCGCCCCATGAGCTCGGCACCCGCCGGCGGCGCCTGAGCGTCGGCCGTCAGGCCCTGCTCACTCTTGCCCATCTCCGCAACGGCCACCCGTATGCCCAGCTCGCGGCCGGGTTCGGTATCGGGACCACGACCGCGTACCGGTACATCACCGAGGCCGTCGAGGTCCTGGCCGCTCTCGCGCCGCCCCTTGCGGAGGCGGTCCGGAAAGCATCCTTGAAGGCGTTCGTGCTGCTGGACGGGACCCTGCCGCCGATCGACCGGGGGCACCTCCCGGCCGAAGGCTGGGGAGATCGCCGCGGACCGGCCCTACTACTCGGGGAAGCACAAGAGGCACGGGGTGAACGTTCAGGTCCTTGCCGATCCCTTCGGCCGGCTGCTGTGGGCCTCACCGACCCCGCCCAGCGCCGTCCACGACATCCGCGCGGCTCACGAACACGGCATCGTCGACGCCCTCGCCGAGGCCGACATCACGTGCTGGGCCGACAAGGGCTACCAGGGTGCCGGCGGCACGGTCCGCACTCCGTGCTGGGGACGGTGGGGACCCTTTCCACCGGTCAGCAGGCGGTGAACCGGTCCCACGCGAAGATCCGCGCACTCGTCGAGCAGGCCATGGCCGCCCTCAAGTCCTGGCGGCTCCTCCGCAAGCTCCGGTGCTCGACCACCCGGATCACCAGCCTCGTCCAAGCCGCCCTCTGCCTTCATCCGGCCAGCTCAGACCGATGATGGAAAACCCTCCTTCACTCGGACAAGACGGAGAACCAGATTACGGATCCGCTTCCTTCTGCATCTCGGAGGAATGAGATTGCGCAGACCGGGAAGGAGCTGCGGTCCAGCACATTTCCGTCAGGGCGCCATCCACCCTTTCCACCGCGTTGCCGATGTGAAGTTCAAAGGGTGAAGACATGCAGGGCGACGACCTTCACGGCCAGCCCGGCGGACGACCCCGTCGCACCCGACGAGGTGACAAAGCTGCAGTTCATCCGCCGAGAGTGGGGCTTGATGTCGACCTGCAGTCGCACAGCCGGACCGGCTGTCGCAGCCCGCACCTACGACAGGTTGACACCGTCGATTGCGATAGCAAATTAGCGCAACTGAGCCAATCCTGCTACGGTCAAAAGAAATCCGTCTCTCTGGACCGGTCGATACGTGCGGACTCTGGCGACCGGATGGCTCAGCCCTGCCCGTGAGGGTGGGTACGGGGCCGCATGGCGAAAATAAAGGGACATACGTGACGAACAGAAAAAGAGTAGCGATTGTCGGTGCCGGCCCCTCGGGCATGGCTCAGCTGCGGGCCTTTGAGACCGCAGCGCGCGCGGGGGCGGACATCCCCGAGATTGTCTGTTTTGAGAAACAGGCTGACTGGGGTGGCCAGTGGAACTTCACCTGGCGCACCGGACTCGACGAGTGCGGCGAGCCCGTGCACTCGAGTATGTACCGCAATCTGTGGTCGAATGCGCCGAAGGAAGCGCTGGAGTTCGCTGATTACACCTTCGACGAGCACTTCGGTCGCGCCGTCTCCTCATACCCGCCGCGCCCGGTTCTGTGGGACTACATCGCCGCCCGGCTGAAGAAGACGAACGTGCGCGATTTCATTCGTTTCCAGACCGTCGTGCGCTGGACGGAATACGACGCCGAGCGTGAGGTCTTCACGCTCACGGTCGAGAATCTCCCCACCGGAGAAACGACGACCGAGGAATTCGACCATGTGGTCGTCGCCAGCGGCCACTTCGCTTTCCCCAACGTGCCGCATTTCCCTGGCATCGAGACCTTCCCCGGGTACATCGCCCACGCGCACGACTTCCGCGGCGCGGAAGCCTTCAAGGGGCAGGACGTCCTCGTCGTCGGCTCCAGCTACTCGGCCGAGGACATCGGCAGCCAGGCGTTCAAGATGGGCGCACGCTCGGTGACGGCGAGCTATCGTTCCGCGCCGATGGGCTACGACTGGCCCGAGGGCTTCGAGGAACGCCCCGTCATCAAGCGCATCGAGGGCAACACGGTCCACTTCGCCGACGACACCTCGAAGCACATCGACGCCGTCATCCTGTGCACCGGCTACCTGCACAAGTACCCGTTCCTGCCCGACGAGCTCGCGCTGGCCTCCCCGAACAACGTGTACCCGGACGGCCTTTACCGCGGTGTCGTGTGGCAGGACAACCCACGTCTGGCCTACCTCGGCGCGCAGGACCAGTGGTTCACCTTCAACATGTTCGACGCGCAGGCCTGGTACGTACGCGACCTCATCCTGGGCCGCGCCGAGCTGCCGTCGGAGACCGAACGCTCCGCGTCCATCGCCGAGTGGCGGGAACGTTTCGAGAAGCTTTCCTCGGACGCCGAAGAGGTCCGCTTCCAGGCCGACTACGTGCGCGATCTGCTGCGGCAGACGGACTACCCCGAGTTCGACCTCGACCGGGTCGTCGAGATCTTCCTCTCGTGGAAGTGCGACAAGAGGGCCGACATCATGGGCTACCGCGACCGTGTCTACCGCTCGGTCATGACGGGAACCCTGGCCGCCGAGCACCACACACCGTGGCTCGAAGAACTCGACGACTCGATCGAGCGTTACCTCGCCAAAGACACCGCCAAGACCCTGCAGAACGCTGAGCGCAGCCTAGCGGCGTAATTCCCCGAGGTCGGGGGCGGACCCCACTACGGGTCAGGGGCCCAGCAGCTCTCACTGCGGGCCCCTGACCCGTATCCATGGGGTGGGCACAACTGGGGGATGTCGGTTGCTGGGGTCAGGGGGAGTGCGCCGTTGAGCCTCTGAATCGCCCTGGGTTTGATGGAGACATCGAAGACCCGGAAGGATGCCGACCATGGCTGCCCCCAAGAAGTACTCCGACGAACTGCGTGAGCGCGCGACACGGATGGCGGTCGAGGCCCGCCAGGACCCCGCCGGCCGGACCGGAGCAATCCGCCGCATCGCCGAACAGCTCGACGTCCACCCCGAGGCCCTGCGCACCTGGGTCAAGCGGGCCGAGACCGACGAGGGCCTGCGCGAGGGCACCACCAGCGCCGACGCCGCCCGGATCGCCGAGCTGGAACGCGAGAACAAGGAGCTGCGCCGGGCCAACGCCATCCTGAAGTCCGCCTCGGCTTTCTTCGCCGCGGAGCTGGACCGCCCACTGCGCTGAAGGTCGCCTACGTCGACCAGCACAAACAGGAGTTCGGCGTCCAGCCGATCTGCGAGGCCCTGAAGGGCACCGACGCCGAGATCGCGCCGAGCACCTACTACGCCGCCGCCAGCAGGCCCCCCAGTGCCCGCAGCCTGCGCGATGCGCGGCTCACCCAGGAGATCCGCGTGCTCCACGCCGCCAACTACGGCGTCTACGGCGCCCGGAAGATCCACGCCGCGCTGCGCAGAGCCGGGCGGAACGTGGCCCGCTGCACCGTGGAACGCCTCATGCGCGAGGCCGGCCTGCGCGGCGTGAGCAGGGCTAGGGGCCCGCGCACCACCCGGCCGGCTCCCGAGACCGGCCGCCCCGCCGACCTGGTCAAACGCGAGTTCACCGCGAGCGGACCGAACCAGCTGTGGGTCGCGGACATCACCTACATCCGCACCTTCTCCGGCTGGGTGTACGCCGCGTTCGTCATCGACGTCTTCTCCCGCATGGTCGTCGGCTGGCAGGTCGCCACCAGCCTCTACACCGACCTCGCCCTCGACGCCCTGGACATGGGTATCTGGCGCCGCCGGCGCGACGGCGCGGACCTGGCCGGACTGGTCCATCACTCCGATCGCGGCGTGCAATACCGCGCCCTGCGCTACACCGAACGCCTCGCCGATGAGGCCGCCGTGGCATCGGTCGGCTCACGCGGCGACTCGTACGACAACGCCCTCGCGGAGGCCTTCAACAGCCTGTGCTGTGCCCCGGATTACGTGGAGTCGAGCTGCTGGAGTCCAGTGTCCCGCGCCGCCTGGGCCACGGTCCGCCGCCGCACGCGGCGGGCCGGCCGGCCCGCCGCGTGCGGCGGCGGACCGTCGGTCGGCGTGACCCGCTACTCGTCCTCGGACAGCGTGATGGCGCCCACGGGGCAGGCTCGGGCGGCCTCCCGGACCAGCGGGTCGCCGGCTCCGTCCTCCCGGCCGGGCAGCAGGGCGCTGAAGCCGTCGTCGTCCTGGGTGAACACTCCCGGCGCGGTCAGGGCGCACTGTCCGGCGCCGATGCAGCGGTCCTTGTCGATCTCGATGTGCATGACGGCAGCCTCTTACCAGCTGACGGGGAGTTCCAGCATCCCCTGGATGGTGTTGCCGGGTTTGAAGGGGATCTCCTCCGGCGGGGCGGCGAGCTGGAGCCCGGGCAGCCGTTCGAGGAGCGTGCGCAGGGCGATCTCCAGCTCGGTGCGGGCGAGGTTCTGGCCGAGGCACTGGTGGATGCCGAAGCCGAAGGCGACGTGGTGACGGGTCGAGCGGTGGAAGTCGAGCGTGTCGGGCGCCGGATAGACGTCCTCGTCGCGGTTGATGACGGAGGTGGAGAAGACCACGCCGTCCCCGGCCCTGATCGTGGTCCCGGCGATCTCGATGTCCTCGGTGGCCAGCCGCAGCAGCCCGTCCGCGATGGACAGCATCCGCATGAGTTCCTCGATCGCGTCCGGCAGCAGCGAGGGGTCGGCGCGCAGTTCGGCCAGCCGGTCGGGGTGCAGCAAGAGCGTGTAGGTGCCGAGGGAGATCATGTTGGCCGTGGTCTCGTGGCCCGCGACCAGGAGGATCATCGCCAGCGCGGTCAGCTCCTCGCGGTCCAGCTCGCCCTCGCGCAGTCGCTGCTGGACGAGTTCGTCCAGCAGGCCCTCGCCGGGCTGCCGCTGCTTGAGGTCGATCAGTTCCTCCAGGTACGCCGCCAGCCGGTCCCGGGCGTCCTGCGTCTCCTCGGCCGTCGGTCCCCGCAACAGCCGCCTCGACTGCTCCTCGAAGAACTCGTGGTCGGCGTAGGGCACGCCGAGCAGGGCGCAGATCACCATGGAAGGAACCGGCAGCGCGAAGGCGCGCACCAGGTCGACGGGCGGCCCCTGCGCGATCATCGCGTCCAGCAGTTCATCGACGATCTCCTGGATGCGCGGCCTCAGCTCGGTGGCGCGCTTGAGGGTGAAGCTCGGGATCATCATCCGCCGCTGGGTGCGGTGCTTGGGATCGTCGACGCCCAGGAGTGCCGGCTTGCGGTCGCGGACCGCGGCGAAGCGGGGCGTGGTGACGGGGAAGCCCGAGCGGGTGCGGTCCGTGGACAGCCGGGGGTCCGCCAGCAGGTCGCGGGCGACGGCGTGGCCGGTCACGAGCCAGGCCGGGCGGCCGTCGTAGAGCTGGATGCGGGCCAGTGGCCGGGCGGTGCGCAGCGGGTCGTACCCGGTGGGCGGGTGATAGGGGCAGGTCCGGTCCTGGGGGAAGGAGACGGGCTCGGACAGTTCGGTCAGGTCTGTCATGGAAGACCTCGCAGACGATGGATGCGTCGTGCCGATCTTCTATAGATGCCCGGCGCACCTAGGTGCACGACATGAAGTTCGGCCAGATCGGGGACCTGCGGGATCCGGCTGGGAACCACTCATTCCGCATCGTAGTTCGGTTGCCGCCCGAACGGCGCGGGATACAGGATCCGGCCATGTCCACGACCGATGTGTTCTCGCCGCTGCCGTCCGCCGCCGACCTCTCCGCGCGGTCCCGGCAGCAGCCCGGCCGTCCCCAAAGGCCCGGTCCGCCGCGCTCGTCGCGGGCCTGCTCGCGGGCTACGGCATCGCCGTGCCCGTCGGCGCCGTCGCGACCTGCCTCGTCACCCTGACCGCCCGAACGTCCCCTGCGGACCGGTGACCGTCCCCTCATAGCTGGAGGCCGTCACTGCAGGGGAAGTCGGGAGTCATGGCGGAGAAGAGGCGGAAGTTCGGCGCGGAGTTCCGTGAGGGGGCCGTGCGGATCGTGACCGAGACCGGGAAGCCGGTCGCGCAGGTCGCGCAGGACTCGGGGGTCAACGAGACGACGCCGGCGAGCCGGGTCTCGCGGGCCAGGCGCGCGGGGAGGACGGCGCCGGAGGACAAGGACGCGCTGATCGCCCGGCTGCTGGAGGAGAACAAGCAGCTGAAGAAGGACGCCAAGGAGTCGGGGATGGAACGTGATGTCCTCGAACGCTGCATGGTCCTGTGGGTGAAGCAGCCGTGGCGGCGCCGGACCGGCTCGTCGAGAAACGGCCCTGCCAGGCCGCCTTCGCGCCCGAGTCACCGATCCGGTACACCTGGATGGCCGCGCCGACGGCCACGACCAGGGCGATCGCCCATGGAGTGAGGCCGGACCCCCTCTGGCGTGCTCTCCCAGCAGCGCACTCTCCCGCACCCGGTCCTCCAGCCACTCGCCGGATCCGGGGGTCGGCACCACCAGGACAAGAGTGACCGGCCCCGTTACCGGCAGCACCCGGCTGAGCCCGCGCGCCGCCGCAGACCACAGCGCGCAGACCACGAGCGCCGACGCCGTCAGTGGGACCAGCAGCCCCGCGCGTGATCGAAGAGGGGATCGGATGTGGTACTGGTGGGGTCGGGTAGCCGGAGCCCATTGCTGGACCCCGGCCCCCTCAGAGGTCGTCAGGGGGTTGTTCGCGCCGAGGCTTCGGCGGCGACTCGAAGTGCACCCGGATCTTCTGAAAGCCCTTGAACGTTTCGGTGGCGGCGTAGGACTGGTAGGCGCGACGGTCACCCACGCTGAGGTCCACTCGGTCCGTGAACGGCGTCAGCAGGCTCCGCGGCCACAGCCGCAGCAGCCGGACGGCTCCGACCTCGGCAGCCGTGATGAAGATGAGTGCCCCCACATAGAGCCAGGCGAGCAGCCCCAGGACGATGCCGAACAGGCCGTAGGTGGCTGTGCTCCCGCGCAGGACATGGCTGACGTAATAGGTGCCCACCCATTGCAGCCCCTGCCACGCGCAGGCAGCGCCGAGCGCGATCATGACGAGTCCGCGCAGCGGCAGCTCCCGCTGCGTCAGCAAGCGGTAGCTCACGAGGAGCAGCGAGGTGGTGAGGCCCACGGACGCCACCGTGGCGGCGATCCAGGCCCCGCCCCACAGCCGCGCGCCGAACAGGTACGTCTGCGAGGCCACCACGGACAGCAGGGTGAACGCGCACAGTCCGAGTGCCAGGATCAGCAGGAACAGCAGTCCTTTGAGCCGTGAGCGGAAGGGGTCCGGCCGGGCGTGCCGGGGCACTGCCCAGATCTTGTTGAGGGCGTACTGCGCTGCCTGGGCCACGCCCAGAGAGCCGTAGATGCTGCCCGCGATGCCCACGGCGAGTGCGGTACCGCTGCCGTGGAAGGAGTGGATGTTGCCGGCGATCTGGTCGCCGATGACGGGGAACTTGCTCAGGGCCGAGTCGAGGACCCGCTGGCGCAGGGCGGGATCGTTGCTGAGGAAGGTGCTCAGGACGGTGACGAGGATGAGGAGGAGCGGGAAGAGGGAGAGGAAGCCGTAGTAGGTGAGGAGGGCGGCGAGGTACAGGGCTTGGTCGTCGTAGAACTTGTACAGCACGGCGAGCGGCAGTCCCACCCAGCGGTGACCTCGCTGGTAGCGGTCCAGACGCTCGTGGAGTGTCATCGTTCGCGCCTTTCCCGAGGCCCGAGGCGTTCGTTGTGCCAGGCGATGGCGCGTCCGGTCTCAGGTTCGTGCAGCCCGGTCCGGCGTCCCGGTCGCTCCAGGGTGAGGACGGACGGGCCGGCGGTTTGGCTGCCGACACACCTGCACCGGCCGTCCACGCACGTCGGAGGACCGGCGTCGGGGAGATCTCACATCCGTTCCTTCGAGCCCGCCCGGAGCAGCCAGGCGTTCACGGGCCACGCGGTGAAAAACCGAGCACCATTGAGACCTGCATCAGCATCCAGTATGCGGCCGACGTCTTCGGCAGCTCCGGGGAGAGGATGACCTCCTGACCGGTCTTCGGCCCCGAAGATCCAGGCCGAGCCGAGCCGAGCCGAGCCGAGCCGAGCCGAGCCGGCCGCCCCATCGCCGCCTCCACGGTCCGGGAGATCCTCCACGTCGCGAGTGTCGCCCCGGCGCCGCGCTCGGCACGAGGCTGCAGGCACCGGAGTCACCGCCCGGAAGTGGGCCGGGCACCGGGCGCGGCCCCTCACCGCCGGCCCGGGCACGCGCATGAAGTCCCCGCGGTCCCTGCCGCGGGACCGCGACGGCACGTACGGTGCGGCGTGCGACGCGGTCTTCGGGGCCGGGGAGCCGGAGGTGCTCTTGGGTGCCCCGCGGGTTCCCCGGACGAACGCCCAAGGCGAGAGAATCAGCGGCAGCATCCGATGCGAGACGCTCGACCACGTCCTGATCGGGAACGAGACCCGCACCCACCAGATCCCGGCCGCCTGCCAGCGACACCACCACGCCCACCGACCCCACCGGGCCCGCCGGCGACTACCGCCCGACGCCGAGGAACGGCCCGACGTCGCAGTGCACGCCCTCGACGCCCGCCGGGTGCTGCGGACCCGGGCCCCTCGGCGGCATGATCGGCGAGTACCGCCGCACCGCTTGACCGGCGACGACGACTTTTCGAGCGGCACGGGGAACACCCGGCCCGAGTGCGCTCGGGTCGGGTGTTCCCCGTGCCGGGAACGAGAGCCATGCGTCAGGACGGGGGCTGGAGGACCGTGTCGATGACGTAGACGGTGGCGTTCGCGGTCTTGATGTTGCCGCAGACGATGTTCGCCTTGCCGTTGACCTTGAAGTCGGTGCCCGAGCCCGACGTGGTCAGTTTGCCGCCTTCCACCGTCGTGAAGGAGCCCTTGGGGAGTTCGTTCGGGGTGATCCGCTTGTCCACCACGTGGTAGGTCAGCACCTTCTTCAACTGCTCCTGATTGCCGAGCAGCGAGTTGAGCTGCGACACAGTCACCTTCTGGAAAGCCTGGTTGTTGGGGGCGAAGACGGTGATGTCGGATTTCCCGTCGAGGGTGCCGATCAGGTTCGCCCTGGCCGCGGCTGCGACCAGCTGGCTGAGTTGCGGGTATGCGGCCGCAGCCTCTATGAGCTTGTCCTTGGACGTGTCGGCCTTCTGGGAGAGCGTCGAACAGCCGGGGCCGAACGTCCCCGACGGGCTGGGAGACGCATCCTGTGCGTGGCTCTGCGCCGCCAGGCCTCCGAGCGCGAGCGGGATGGCGACCACAGCTGCCGCGGCGGCTTTCGCTGTACGCATGCGGGTGAACCTCATCGCAACCTTCTTCCCGTGGAGGCGTGAACACTGCAGAGGTTTGGACTGCGGAAGTCTTCGTTTCCGCTGGGCGGGGTAGGAGGCGGCTGCTGCGCCCGGCCTCGGGCCATCATCAGCCGGTCACTCAGCGAGCGTATTGGCAGGCGCTGGTGACCGCATCTCGAAGCCCGGAAGCGGTGAACGCCCCGCCCCGCTGAACTCCGGCCTGCCGGATTCGCGGTATTGACGTCTTCAGGTGCTGCAGCCAGTACCTGGAGACCGCGCTTGCGAAGCGAACCACCTGGCCTGGCTCTCTCGGGGATCTTGAAGCTGTCGAGACCGTCCGCTGACGGCTCGTCAGTAATTCAGGCGAGGGGTACCGCGCTGATCCGGGAAGTCCTGGAACGCGGTCGGCGGCCGGACGTGGGCGCTTCCTCGGCCGGTGACAGACCGCTGAGGCGCTCGGTGCCCACGGCGATGGCCGTGCACACGTGCTGTGGGCGGGCCTTCGGCTGCCCCCCCGGTAGCAGCAGTGGCACATGTCGTGCCCGTGGGCGAACTCGTTGACGGTGCCCTCCACTCCGGAGCGGACCGCGCAGCGGGCTGCCACTCGGGCGTCTGCTGCTCGGTGCGGACGTGGACGTACAGGTCGCGGAGTGCTCGCGGGGAAAGCCCGCAGTGCGGGCGCTTTCGCGGGAGCTGGCGCACATCACCCCGGCGCAAGGGGTGCGGTCCTGGCGAAGGAGTGCGTGAGGGCCCGGTTCAGTGACGTGCCGCGCGGACGCCGAGAGCGGTGACGGCGGCTCCCAGGAGGGCGGCGGCCGAGACGCGCAGGGCACGCTCCCGCCACGGCGGGGTGGGGCGCGAGGGGCCGTTCCGCTCGGGCCGACCGGGCGCGGCGTGCGGGCTTCGTCCTCGGGGGTCTCGGGCCAGCTTCATCACCTCGGCGACGTGCAGTGCCCGGCGTCCGGTGCCGGCGTCCTCGATCTGCGTCTTGCAGGAGAAGCCGTCGGCCACCACCACGCAGTCGTCCTCGGCGTCCCGTACGGCGGGCAGGAGGGCCTGCTCTCCGCAGTCCAGGGAGATCTCGTACTTGCCGGACTCGAAGCCCCACGATCCGGCCAGGCCGCAGCAGCCGCCCTGGAGGTCGTTCACCTCCAGGCCCATGTCCTCCAGCAGTTGGCGGTCGGGACTCATGCCGCCGGTGGCCCGCTGGTGGCAGTGTCCCCACAGGAGCGCCTTGCCGTCGAGGGCGGGCGGCCGGATGCCGAAGGTCTGGAAGAACTCCGCGAAGTGGTAGGCGTTGCGGGTGAGCCGCTTGGCGTCGTCGTCGTGCGGCAGCAGTTTGGGCAGCTCGTCCTTGAAGACGGCCAGGCAGCTGGGCTCCATGCCGACGACGGGCGTTCCGGCCCGCAGTTCGGGCCGCAGGACGTCCAGCACCCGGCGCAGGTAGCGTTCGGCGGCGTCCAGGAAGCCGTAGTCGTACAGCGGCCGGCCGCAGCAGATGTGCTGCTCGGGCATGATGACCCGCCAGCCCGCCGCCTCGATCGCCTCCACGCACGCCACACCGACCTGGGTGTGGAAGTGGTTGTTGAACGTGTCGGGGAAGAGGACGACGGGCCGTCCGGTCGGGTTGGCGGTGCCGCCGCGTCGGGCGAACCAGTCCTGGAGCGTCATCGGCGCGAACCGGGGCAGCGGGCGCCTGCGGTCGATGCCCGCGACCAGCTTGGTCAGCCGGGACAGCCCCGGAGTCCGGGTGGCGATGTTGGCCAGCTCGGGAACGCGTGAGGCGATCCGGGCGGTCCGGTCGATGAAGCCGAAGGCGTAGGCGTACCGGGGGCGCCACCGCCGGGCCGACTTGAAGTGGTGGTGGAGGAACTCCGCCTTGTAGGTGGGCATGTCGACGTTGACGGGGCAGTCGTTGGTACAGCCCTTGCAGGCCAGGCAGAGGTCGAGTGCGTCCTTGACCTCCTTCGACTGCCAGCCGTCGGTGATCACGTCGCCCTTGAGCATCTCGTACAGCAGCCGGGCCCGGCCGCGGGTGGTGTGCTTCTCCTCGCGGGTCACCTGGTAGCTGGGGCACATCGTCGTCTCGGCCCGCGGGACGCGGCACTTGCCGATGCCGACACAGCGCAGGGTGGCGTGGGCGAAGTCGCCGCCGTCCTCCGGATAGGCGAACTTGAGCGGGATGCGCGGGGGGTTGTAGTCGGTGCCGAGTTTGAGGTTCTCGTCCATCCGGTAGGGGTCGACGACCTTGCCGGGGTTCATCTTGGCCTGCGGGTCCCAGACGGCCTTGAACTCACGCATGGCCTGGACCAGTTCGGGACCGTACTGCTTCTCCAGCAGTTCACCGCGCTGCTGGCCGTCCCCGTGCTCGCCGGACACCGATCCGCCGAGGGCGACGACCAGGTCGGCGGCGTCCTCGATGAACGCCCGGTACGTGGCCAGGCCCTCGGCGGTACGGAGGTCGAAGCTGAGCCGGCAGTGGATGCAGCCCTGGCCGAAGTGCCCGTACATGGCGCCCTTGATGCCGTGTCGGTCCATGACCTCGCGCAGCTTGCGCACGTACTCGCCGAGCCGGTCGGGCGGGACGGCGGAGTCCTCCCAGCCGGGCCAGTGGTCCTTGCCGTCGGGCGGGAACGCGGTCGAGCCGAGTCCGCCCTCCCGGATCGCCCACAGGTGCTCGCTGGTGCCACCCTCCTGTGTGCTCCTGGCGACGCGGATGCGGTCGCGGGCGTAGCCCTTGTCGTCCGTGAGCCATGCGATGAACCGGTGGGCCCGGTCGACGGACTCCTCGGTGGTGTCCGCGCCGAACTGGACGACGAGCCAGGCCCCGCCTCCCCGGCGCGGGAGCTCCTTGATGTCCTCCACGTTCATGTTCTGTTCCTGCTGTTCCCGGATGAGCTCGTCGTCCAGGGCCTCCAGGCCGATCGGCCGCCACCGCTCGACGATCTCCTCGCAGTGCTCGGCCGAGTCGGCGAGGTCGTCGTACTCCACCACCACGGTGGTGCGCTGCAGCAGGGCGGGGGTGAGCTTGAGGACGGCCCGCAGCACCGTGGCACAGGTGCTCTCGGTGCCGACCAGGGCGCGGGCGACGTTGAAGCCTCGTTCCGGCAGGAGCTCGTCGAGGTTGTAGCCGGAGACCCGGCGCGGCACCTGCTTCTCCGAGGGGAACCCGGCTCGGATGGCGTCGGCGTACTTGTCCCGCAGGTCGCGCAGCGCGGCGTAGATCTCGCCCTTGCGGCCGCCCGCGGCGATGATCTCGTCGACCCGCTCCTCCTCGTCGACGCCGACCCAGAACCGTGCGCCGTCGTAGGTGACGATCTCCAGAGCCTCGACGTTGTCGCTGGTGCGCGGGCCGGGGCCGTACAGCTGCGACTGCACCGAGTGGATGCCGCAGGAGTTGTTGCCGATGTTGCCGCCGATGACGCACCGGGAGTGGGTGGAGGGGTCGGGTCCGAAGATCAGGCCGTGTTCGCCGGTGTGGCGGTTGAGCTCCTCGTTGATGACGCCCGGCTCGCAGGTGACCAGGCGACGCTCGAGGTCGATCTCGCCGATGGCGGTGAGGTATTTCGAGTGGTCGATGACGACGGCCTCGTTGACCGTCTCCCCGGACAGGCTGGTGCCGCCGCCGCGGTTGAGGACGGGGGCGCCGAAGCGGCGGCAGATCCTGTGCACCGCCACGACGTCGTCCAGGGTGCGCGGTACGACGACCCCCACCGGCACCTGACGGAAGTTGGACGCGTCCTGGGCGTACAGGCCGAGCGTGCCGCTGTCGAAGCGGACCTCGCCCTCGACCGCCTTGTGCAGCGCCCGCTCCAGCTTCCCGACGTCGATGGTCTGCCGGGCGCGTGGCGGTCCCGCGATCCCCGGGTCGGTCTTGGCGGGTACGTCCCGCTCCGTGCCGTGTCTCGCTTCGGCCATGGGTGTCCACTCTCCTCTGCCGTCCTGGTCAGGACGGTTGCGTCCCGTGAACGCGGTAGGGCTCCGCGTCGGCCCACTTGACGTCCAGGCCGAGTCCGGGGCGGTCGGTGTCGGGCCGCAGCGCGCCGCCGACGGGCGACAGGGTGCCGTCGAACAGCAGGTGTTCGACGCGCACGTGATCATGGAAGTACTCCAGGTGCCGCAGTCGACGCACGGCGCAGAAGGCGTGCGCGGACAGCGCGGGGGCGCAGTGCGCGGACAGGTCGAGGTGCCGGGCGGCCGACAGACCGGCGACCTCCAGCACACCGGTGACGCCCCCGCACCGGGTGATGTCCGCCTGCAGGCAGTCGACGGCGGGCCCGTCGGTGAGGCTGCCGAAGTCCTGGGCGGTGAAGGCGTACTCTCCCGCCGCGATCTCCAGCCGTTCCGGCCCCCGGTCGCGCAGCATCCGCAGCCCTTCGAGATCGGCGGAGGTGACGGGCTCCTCGAACCAGCGCACGTCCCACTCGTCGTGGAACCGCCGCGCCCAGTACAGGGCCTCCTTGCGGGCGAGTGCGCCGTTGGCGTCGGTGAACAGTTCCGGTTCGTCACCGATCGCCTTGCGCACGGCGGTCAGGCGGTCGGCGTCGCGTTCCGGTTGCCGGGAGGTCTTCAGCTTCACCCGCGGGATGCCCTGACCCACCCAGGCGGTGAGCTGGTCGGTGAGGCGGTCCAGGGGGTAGTTGGTGAAGCCGCCGCTGCCGTAGACCGGCACCCGGTCGTGGCAGGCCGGGAGGAGGTGCACCAGCGGAAGGTCCAGCAGTCTGGCCTTGAGGTCCCACAGCGCCACGTCCACGGCGGAGACCGCCATGCTCCCGACGCCGGGACGCCCGGCGTTGCGGATCCGCGCACCCATCCGCTGCCACAGCGCCGCAGGCGAGGAGGCGGGCTCGCCCTTGATCACCGGAGTCAGTTTCGAGTGCACGAACGAGGCGACCGAGGCGTCCCCGTAGGTGTAACCCAGCCCGGTCCTGCCACCGGCGTGCACCCGTACCAGGACCAGGGTCGTGGAGTCCCACTCCAGGGTGCCGTCCTGCTCCCTGCCCTCGGGACCGTCGGTGGGGACCTCGAAGGCGTGGACGTCGACCGCGTCGACCGTGCACCCCTCCAACGACGTCGTGTCGTCCCGCATCAGTGGCGCCCCGGGAGGTGCCCGGCGTACTCGGCGAGCTCCTGGCGTACGCCCTCGGCGGCGCTGTCGACGCGTTCCGGACCCGCCTCGGACTCCAGCACCACGGGCCGGTCGAAGGCCGGCGCCCCGCCCCGGGCCGCACCGGTCCCCTTCGGCGCGTCACGGTGGCCGGGCAGGCCGTTGACGTCCTCACCCGGACAGCCGTACACCCGCTTCGCGCCCCGCTTCTGTGGGCGCGGCGGGACGAAGTCGGCCACCAGCGTCATCACGTTCTCCTCCGGACGCACCTCTGCCGTCATCAGTGGGTGACCCCTGGGCGGGCCGCGTAAACGGTGCTCCCGGTTCTGCCACTCGTGCGGACCGCACGGTGAGTGGTCGGTCCGGGCCGAAGAGCCGCCGGTCGGCGGTGTCACGTTTCCATCCGGTTCAGTCCGGTTAGGGCCAGTGTCATGAGCTTCCGACCCCCGGTGCCCGCCACGACGGGACATCCCGCTGTCCCGCCCTGGGCCATCCGGGACTACGCCGTGCTGGCCGACGGTGAGCGCGGGGCGCTGGTCGATCCCGAGGGCCGGGTGGTCTGGCTGTGCGCGCCGCGGTGGGACAGCGACGCGGTGTTCTGCGCCCTGATCGCAGGCGCCGGGCACTTCGCGGTGGAACCCGCCGACCGGTGGCACGTGTGGGGCGGTTACTACGAGGAGGGGACCCTCATCCGGGTGAGCCGCTGGGTGACCGCGGACTCCGTGATCGAGTGCCGTGACGCGCTGGCCCTGCCCGCCACGCCGGACCGGCTGGTGCTGCTGCGCCGGATGCGGGTGGAGCGGGGTGAGGCGCGGCTGCGGCTGAGCCTCGACCCGCTCCCCGGTTTCGGCGCCCACCGTATGACGAACGCCCGACTGGAGGGCGGCGTGTGGACGGCTCAAGGCGACGGGCTGCGGCTGCGGCTGCTGGGGGCCCCCGAGGCGGAGTGGGACGGGGAGTCCGGGCTGCGCGGCGAGTTCCGGCTGCGGCGGGGCGAGGAGCACGACCTGGTGCTGGAGCTCGCCTCGGGCCCCGACGGCGGCCGCCTCGAGCCGGGGGAACTGTGGCGGGCGACGGAGCGGGAGTGGCGGCGTGCGGTGCCGGACTGCTCGACGCTCGCCGCACCGCGCGACGCCCGGCACGCGTACGCGGTGCTGCGGGGGCTGACCAGCTCGGCGGGCGGCATGGTCGCCGCCGCCACCACGTCGCTGCCGGAACGGGCCAACACCGGACGCAGCTACGACTACCGCTTCTCCTGGCTGCGCGACCAGTGTTACGCGGGCGTCGCGGTCGCCGCGCACGGACCGCACGAGCTGATGGACGGCGCCGTGCGCTTCATCTCCGAACGCGTGCTCGAGGACGGCGAACGGGTCCGGCCCGCCTACACCGTCACCGGTGGGCCGGTGCCCGAGGAGCACGCGCTGCGACTGCCGGGCTATCCGGGCGGTGGCGACCGGATCGGCAACCGGGCGGCCACCCAGTTCCAGCTCGACACGTTCGGTGAGGCGCTGCAGCTCTTCGCCGCGGCCGCCCGGCACGACCGGCTCACCGCGGAGGCGGAACGCGCGGTGAGCGTGACGGTGGACGCGGTGGAACGCAACTGGCGGAGGCCCGACGCAGGCCTGTGGGAGCTGGAGGACCGGTGGTGGACCCACTCCCGGCTGAGCGTCGTCTCCGGGCTGCGGCACATCGCGGACGTGCTGCCCGGCGCGACGGCACGGCGTTGCACCGAGACCGCCGACGTGATCATGGCCGAGACACGCCGTCGTTGTCTGCGCGCCGACGGCCGCTGGCGCCGGGCCGCCGACGACGACGGAGCCGAGGCCGCCCTGCTGGTGCCGCTGGCCCGCGGCTGCCCCTCCGCCGACGACCCCAGCAACGCCGTCACCCGCTCCTACGTCGAGGACCGACTGGCCGAGGACGGATACGTGTACCGCTTCGACCACCCCGGCGGTCCTCTGGGCAGGGAGGAAGGCGCCTTCCTGCTGTGCGGGTTCACCATGGCTCTGGCCGCGCACCAGCTGGGCGACCGCACGGGTGCGTTCCGCTGGTTCGAACGCGCCCGGGCGGCCTGCGGTCCGTCCGGGCTGTTCGCGGAGGAGTACGACGTACGGCAGCGTCAGCTGCGCGGCAACCTGCCCCAGGCCTTCGTCCACGCGCTCCTGCTGGAGTGCGCGGTCCGCCTCAACGACGTCTCGACGCTGCCGTTCTGAGCGCGCCCGCCCGAACGTACCCTCCCACACCACCGGCCACCGCCGCGGCGGCACCGGCCGCGGCGGCGGCCAGCGCGAGCGGCCGGCGGTGGCGGGAGAGCCAGAACTGGAGGCTGCGCGGGTGGGCCTCGTCGTCGAAGACGCCGTGCGCGCCGTAGTCGGCCGGAGCGGTGTCGTCCGGCGGCTTCCAGAGGTTGACCGGCCGCGACGGGTCGACGGGCCGGTCCGTCGGCTGCGCGTCGTAACCGGTCCTGGCCAGGTAGCGGTCCAGCAGCCCGGGGGCGAGCTTCTGCCCGAGCAGGGTGGCGACGGTGGACCCGCCGACCCAGTACTCGCGCCGCTCCGGATGGTCCGCGGCGTACAGGACCGCCTCGGCGGCGACCTCGGGCTGGTAGACGGGGGCCACGGGGCGCGGGTGCCGGGGCAGCCGGGTGAGGACCCAGCTGAACTGGGGCGTGTTGAGCCCGGGCATCTGGACCATGGTCACCCGCACCCCGCTGCGGTCGTGCAACAGCTCGCAGCGCAGCGAGGCGGTGAACCCCTGGATGGCGTGCTTGGCTCCGCAGTACACCGCCTGGAGCGGGACGCTGCGCTGGGCCAGGGCCGAACCGACCTGGACGATGGTGCCGCGATCGCGCGGCGTCATGCGCCGCAGAGCGGCCTGGGTGCCGTGCACGAAGCCGAAGTAGGTCACCTCCGTGGCCCGCTTCAGTTCCTCCGGCCGGACCTCCTGGACGGGGGCGAAGACCGTCGTGAAGGCGGCGTTCACCCAGATGTCGATCGGCCCGAGTTCCTCCTCCACCCGGGTCGCGGCGGCGTCCACGGCCTGAGGGTCGGCGACGTCCACGACCAGGGGCAGCGCGCGTCCACCCGCCTGCCGCACCTCGTCGGCCGCCCGTTCCAGGGCGTGCTCGCCCCGCGCGAGCAGGGCCACGGAGCTTCCGCGCGCGCCGAAGGCCCGGGCGGTGGCCCGGCCGACCCCGCCGCTCGCCCCGGTGACGACCACGACGTCCCCGCCCGTCCGGCGGTGCCGTCCGCCGCGCGGGGGCCGCCGCGCGGCGCTCACTTCTTCCCCCGACCGGGGATGTGCTCGGCGTACTCGGTGAGCTTCTGGCGTACGCCCTTGGTGGCGATGCCGGTGAGTTCCGGGTCGTGCAGCGCCGCCTTGGCCGCCTTCTTGGCCTGCGTCTTCATGATGTGCGGCGGGATCGGCGCGATCTCCGCGTCGACCTTGAACTCCAGGACCACGGGCCGGTCGGCGGCGAGCGCCTCGTCCCAGGCGTCACCGACCTTCTTGGGGCGGGTGCAGACGATGCCCTTGAGGCCGAGGAGTTCGGCGTAGGCGGCATAGGGGACGTCGGGGATGGTCTGGGAGCCCGGGTACTTCGGGTCGCCGGCCATGGCGCGCTGCTCCCAGGTGACCTGGTTGAGGTCCTGGTTGTTGAACACGCAGAAGATCAGCGGGGCCCGTCCGGACAGGCGGTCCAGGTACCGCTTGACGGTGATCATCTCGTTCATGCCGTTCATCTGGAACGCGCCGTCCCCGATGAAGGCGATCACCGGCCGGTCCGGGTACGCGAAGCGCGCCGCGATCGCGTACGGCGTCCCCGGGCCCATGGTCGCCAGGGTGCCGGACAGCGAGGCCCGCATGCCGTCGCGGAGCTTGAGGTGGCGTGCCCACCAGTTGGTGCCCGAGCCGGAGTCGGCGGTCAGGATGGCGCCGTCCGGCAGCCGCGGCGAGAGTTCGGCGGCGACGGCCTGGGGGTTGATGGTGTCTCCGAAGTGCTGGTCGGCCCACCGCTCGCACAGATCGTTCCATTCGACGACGTCCCTCTCGATCTCCTTCCGCCAGGAGCGGTCCTCCTTGCGCCGGAGCATGGGGATCAGGGCGCGCAGGGTCTCCTTGGAGTCGCCCACCAGGTGGGCGTCCATGGGATAGCGGATGCCGATCATCCGGCCGTCGATGTCGATCTCGACGCCCTTGGCCTGGCCCTCGTCCGGCAGCCACTCCGCGTACGGGAAGCTGCTGCCGATCATGAACAGGGTGTCGCAGCCCTGGATCATGTTGTCGCTGGCCTTGCTGCCCAGCAGCCCGATGGGGCCGGTCACGAACGGCAGGTCGTCCGGCAGCACCTCCCGCCCCAGCAGGGCCTTGGCCACGCCGGCGCCCAGCAGCTCCGCGGCTTCCACGACCTCGCTCTCCGCCTCCGCGGCACCCTGGCCGACCAGCATGGCGACCTTCTTGCCGGCGTTGAGGACGTCGGCGGCCTTGCGCAGCTCTCCGGGGTCGGGGAGCATCCGGGGCCGGCTCCAGCCGACGCTGGAGAAGACCGCACCGTGCATCTTCGGTGGGGAGGGCATGGCGTCCTCCTCCTGCACGTCGTTGGGGATGATGATCGTGGCGACGCCCCGGGTGGTCAGCGCCGTCTTGAAGGCGCGGTCGATGACGTGCCGGGCCTGGCCCGGGTGCACGACCATCTGGCAGAACTCCGACACGTCCGCGAACAGCCGGTCGAGCGCGATCTCCTGCTGGTAGTGGGTGCCCAGCGACAGCCGCTTCTGCTGGCCGACCACCGCCACCACCGGCTGGTGGTCGAGCTTGGCGTCGTACAGACCGTTGAGCAGGTGCACCGCGCCCGGACCGGAGGTCGCCGTGCAGCAGCCGACCTCACCGGTGAACTTCGCGTGCGCGCAGGCCATGAACGCGGCCATCTCCTCGTGCCGCGTCTGGATGAACTCCGGATCGCCGTCGGCCCGGTCGAACGCGCCGAGCAGACCGTTGATGCCGTCGCCCGGATAGCCGTACACCCGCTTCACGCCCCATTCGGACAAGCGCTGGAGCACGTAGTCGGCGACTTGAGTCATGGGGCTCTCCTGGGGAGGGATGAAAGACACTTTTGGAGTGCTTTCCCCGAAAGTCGGTGAACCGGACGGCACTCACTCGTTCGGCCGCCCCCGGCAGACGTGCGCGTAGGGCGGGGGAGACCTCCGCGGTGAGCCGGAACGGGTCCAGGACTCGCTCCTGCGCACCGACCAGGAACGGCCGGGGTGCCGTCAGCCGGGGTTACGCCTGCGTTGGGTCTCATGCTGGTCACTCACGGATCGCCACCGGCCGGATGCCGGGAGAGTCGCCACCCGGGCGTCGGTGGTGGACGGTGACGGCCGCGGTGCTGCGGTGGACCGGCGTGGGAAAGGCGGTGTCCTTCTACCGGTACCTCGCCTTCAACCTGCCGGTTCTCACCACACTGTCGGCGTTGGGTCTGCTGCTCGGCTTCGCCGCTGTCCAGTTGTGGACGCTGTTCACCCACCGTGAGGTGCCGGGCCACTTCACCGCGTACCTGGCGCTGCTCGCCGCTGGTTCAGTGCTCGCCGTAGTCGGTGTCGCGCAGGGTTGGGCCGCTCGCGCGGGCGGGCCGCGCCGCCGCGGCCGCTTCGCCTGGGCCCTGGGCAGCCTGGTGACGTCGGCTTCCGTCGCGATGTACCTCCTCAGCCGCACTGCGGGGCTTCCGGGTCTCGGGGAGCTGAGGGGACGGTGGGACCACATCCCGGGCACCCTCACGATGGCTCTGGCGGGTCTCTTCGTGGGTCTTCACTTCTCGGTCCTCACCGGACTGAACGTCGCCGCGCCCGACCGCCGTCACTGGCACGACTGAACCGGAAGCCGACAGCCCGGACGTGGGAGTTCTCGTGCAGCATCTGGATTACCCCGTGTGGCTGCGGGTCGAGCACTGGCTGAACGTCCTGTTCCTCACGCTGCTCATCCGCAGCGGCATCGAGATCATCGCCACCCACCCCAAGCTCTACTGGCGCAACGACAGCCGGCCGGGCACCGAGTGGGCGCGCTTCACCCGCAAGACCATGCCGAAGGACCGCCTGTACGACACCCTGGACGAGGAGGAGCACTACTCCTCCCTCGTGTCCCTGCCGGGCCACAGGAAGCTGGGGATGGGCAGGCACTGGCACTTCATCAGCGTGATCGGCTGGGTCCTGACCGGCGCCGCCTACTACGTCCTGCTGTTCACGACCGGCCAGTGGCGCCGCTACGTCCCTCAGGACTGGTCACTTTTCTCCACCGCCTGGGACGACCTGCAGACCTACCTCAGCTTCAACCTGTCGCCGCTGCTGCCGGGCGAGCCCCTGGACGCCCGGCAGAAAATCGCGTACGGGGCCGTGATCTTCTTGCTGGTCCCCTTCCAGATCCTCACCGGCTCCGCGCAGTCCCCGGCGATCGAGGCCCGGTTCCCCCGGTACGTACGGCTGTGGGGCGGACGGCAGGCGGCTCGCAGCCTGCACTTCCTGGGGTTGCTGGCCTTCCTGGGGTTCCTCGCCGCTCACCTGACGATGATCGGCCTGTGGGGCTGGTCGGAACTGCACGCACTGATGATCTTCGGTCATGTACAGGACCTGGACAGGGCCGTCGGAGCGTCCCTGGCCGTCCTGGCCGGCATCGTCGCAGTGCACGTCGCGGCCACGGTGGTCAGCCTGAAACGGCCGCGCACCGTGCAACGCGCTCTCGGTGCCGTGATCACACCGGTCCGCCGGACACTGCTGCGACCTCTGAAGTCGACCCAGGCGTACCCGGGCCGCGAGGTGTCCGTCGAGCAGCGGGTCAACGGCAAACCGCCGTGTTCCCTCCAGTACAAGACGATGGCGGTGCACGGTTTCGTGGACTGGCGGCTCGAGGTCGGCGGACTGGTGGAACGCCCCATGGCCTTCTCCCTGGAGGACCTGCGCGCGCTGGGCCGGCCGCAGACCCAACAGGTCCTGCACAACTGCGTCCAGGGCTGGTCCAGCATCGCCCGATGGGGCGGAGTACCGCTGCAGACGGTGCTCGACCTGGTGAACCCCCTGCCCGAGGCGCGTTTCCTGTGCTTCCTGACGATGCAGGACGTCGGCCGCGACGAACCCGGCGCCGAGGGCGCGGGCCAGTTCTACGAGGTCATCGATCTCAGCCTGGCGAAACACCCGCAGTGCATCCTCGCCTACGACATGAACGGCGGACCGCTTCCCATCAAGCACGGCGCACCGCTGCGGCTGCGACTGGAGACCCAGGTGGGATCCAAGATGGCCAAGTGGATCGACCGGATCGAAGTGGTCTTTGACTGTTCGGCGATCGGCGAAGGCATGGGCGGCTGGCGCGAGGACAACGTCTTCTACGACAAGGACGTGGAGGTCTGATGCCCGGTCCGGCGCGCACCGAGCAGGCCACCGCCGGCCGTCGGGGCGGTTCGCGCCACGCAGCCGATGCCCCGGTGCGCGCGGCGGCCCGTCCGGAGATCACACCGCTCGACGAGGAACAGCGCAAGCGGGTCCGCCGCGTGCTGCGGCGCGGCCTGCCCGCACTGCGGAAACCGCCGGCGTTGGACCGTCGGCGCTGCGCTCCACCTGGGGTTCCTCTTTCTCGACGAGGACGAGGACGCCTACATGATCGCGGTGACCTGCCGCCGCCGTGGCTGCCCCCGGCCCCGCACCGGCGTCATCGTGCACCGGGCGGACGTCCTGGAACCCTGACCCCGCGGCGCCCCCGCGGTCCGGTGCCGGTGCCGCTCAACGTCGCCGCTCGCCGTCCAGGCGCGGCGCCGCCAGGCCGAGCCGCTCGGCCAGCGGCGCGACGTCCCGCAGTTCGGCACACAGGTCCGCGAACCGGTTCCGCTCGGCCGGACCGAGCGCGCCTTGACGGTCGTACTGCACCAGCCTCGGCAGCCGCCCGTGCAGAAACGCCCCCCACCGGATGCTGAAGTCGTAGACGCGGTCGGCGTCCTCGGCCTTCTCGGGGTCACCGGCCAGCTCGCGCAGGTGTCGTACCTGGGTGAACAGCAGGTCCATGTCCGCGGCCGCACCGGGCACGGCTGCGGACTCCGGTTCGCCGCCGCCGGCCGACCGCCTGCGGCGCGCGCTCCACGTGCGGAACCCCATGAGCGTGGCCCCTACAGGCTCGGTTTGGCGACACCGAGGGCGTACGGAACGCCCCGCATGGTCGGACAGGACCCGTTCCGGGCCCACCGTCATGCCCGACAGCGGCGCCTTCCTCACCTCTGTGTCCCTCACCGGGGCCCGGAAGTCGACGCTCTTCACGACGGTGAACCTCCCCTCCGGGAAACCTTCGTAACTGTTCGTCTCCAGCACCACCAGCCGGTCCTCGGTGGCGGCGTAGAGCCGATCCTCATCGACCGCCAGGCGCAGCACCGGGGCTCCGAGACGGGACTGGGCCACCATCAGGAGCCTGTCCCCGCCGGGTGCCGTGTCGATCGCGACCAGCCGGTCCGTCCCCTTCTCGGCGGCATAGAGCCGACTGACCTTGATCAGGTCGCCGGTGGCCGTCTCCGCCCGGAAGGCGATGTCGGCGGTCTTCTCCACCTCGCCCGCGCTTCCCTTGTAATGGCTCACCCGGTCCGGTCCGACCGTGTGGAACTCGATGAGGCGGCCACGCGCGGCGCCGTCGACCTCGCCCGCCGGACCGAGCCGGACGTCGGTCCGCGTCACGACGGCGGGTTCCTCGCCGGGCGCCGGCTGGACGCCCACCCCGGTGACGGTCGAGCCGTCCGCGGACAGCGCCAGCACCACGTCCGCGCCGGAGTCGACGGAGACGAAGGACGGCGCCCTGCCCGCTCGCAGGAACGTCCTCGCCCGCAGCGTCCTGACGTCGACGACGGCGACCTGGTCCGCATCGGGGCGTGGCGCGTACACCACCTCCTCGCCCGTGGCGTCGGGCGCCAGATTCTCGCCCAGACCGGGGAGAGGACCGGAGAGCACGGTGTGCGCCGTCAGCCGGCCGGACATCACCCTCGGGGTGATCCCGGCGATCCGGGACGCGTCCTCGGCCAGTGCGACGACCGCGTGGGCCTCCTTCGACCAGACCGGCTCCCGCACCGGCGTGTCCAGCCGCAGAACGGCCACCTGCGGCGCCGAGTCCGGCACGGCGCCGGCCGCTGTGCAGCCCGTCGCCAGGGCGGCGACCGCAACGGTGAGGGCTGACGCCTGACGGAAGTCCAACAACCTCTTCCTCCGCACCGTCCGAGCGGCCACCGGATCCGCACGTCACGCGCCTCACTCGCACGACAGCCCGCCAACCCATGCAACCGCGCTCCGGTGCTCCGCGCCAGCGGACCACGGCCGTACGGTCGCTGCTCACGGCGGGCTTCCCGATCCGGATGTCACTGCACGGAGAAGCCATGGTCAAGGACCACGGCCGCCGTGGCTGCGCATGGTGGTCAAGCTGACTCGGATGCCTCGGCGCCCGCGGAGCGGGCTACCGTACCGGAGGAGCCGTCCACGGGTCAGCCCCCGGCGAACAGCAGCACGCTGCCCACCGCCGGGGTCACCCCGACGTGTTGGATGCCGCGGATGCGTTCCTTGAGCACGAAGCGGGCCGGCAGCACCGTGCTGACGGGGTAGAGCGACGCGGGCAGTCCGGCACGACGGCGAGGCCGCCCGTCCCGGACGGCGACGAGGAAGAGGACGCTCGATCCCGTGTCGAGCACCCCAGCGGGACGTGATCCGCCGCCTGGAGAGGGAGGGGCACCGCCGACCGCGAACGCCTCCACCGGGCCTGCTCCGCCGACCTCCTCGGGAGTTCCAGGAAGCGGAGAAGCAGGCACTCGGCGCCACTGCGGGTGTGGCCGGACTCCAGGTGGGGCCGATCAGCGGGTGGTGAGGGTGTGGACGTGGTCCACCAGGCGGGTCAGGGCGTCCGGGTCGGTGTTCGGCATGACGCCGTGGCCGAGGTTGAAGATGTGGCCCTCGAGGCCCTCCGCCTGGGCCAGGACCTCGCGGGTCTTCGCCTCGACGGCCTCGGTGCCGGCGAACAGCACGGTCGGGTCGAGGTTGCCCTGGAGCGCCTTGCCGGGGCCGATGCGGCGGGCGGCCTCGTCCATGGGAACGCGCCAGTCGACGCCCACGACGTCCGCGCCGGCCGCGCCCATCAGACCGAGGAGCTCGCCGGTGCCGACACCGAAGTGGATGCGGGGGACGCCGTAACCGGACACCGCGTCGAGGACCTTGGCCGAGGCGGACATCACCGAGCGCCGGTAGTCGGCGGGGGCGAGCGCGCCGGCCCAGGAGTCGAAGAGCTGGACCGCGGAGGCGCCGGCCTCGATCTGCACGGCGAGGAAGGCGGCCGTGATGTCCGCGAGGCGGTCGAGGAGGTCGGCCCAGAGTTCCGGGTCGCCGTACATCATCGCCTTGGCGTTCTCGTAGGTGCGGGACGGGCCGCCCTCGACGAGGTAGCTGGCGAGGGTGAACGGGGCGCCCGCGAAGCCGATCAGCGGGGTGGAGCCCAGCTCGGCGGTCAGCAGGCCGTACGCCTCGGTGACGTAGGAGACGTCCTCCGGGGTGAGGTCGCGCAGCCGGGCCAGGTCGGCGCGGGCGCGGAAGGGCTCCTCGACGACGGGGCCGATGCCGGGCTTGATGTCGAGGTCGATACCGATGGCCTTGAGGGGGACGACGATGTCACTGAAGTAGATCGCCGCGTCGACGTTGTGCCGGCGGACCGGCTGGAGCGTGATCTCGGCGACGAGGTCGGGGCGCATGCAGGAGTCGAGCATCGCGATGCCCTCGCGCACCTTGCGGTACTCCGGCAGTGAGCGGCCCGCCTGCCGCATGAACCACACCGGAGTGTGCGGCACCGGCTCACGCCGGCACGCCTTGAGGAAGGCACTGTCGTACGTCTGGGTCGGCTGCTTGCCCCGGGGGCTGACATTGGCACTCACACCGGCCAGTCTCGCATGGTCCGCCGGCGACCCCGCACCGCAGGCCGTCCGGCGCACGGCACCCGTGCGCCGCGCCCGGGACGACACGATCCGGACAGCGTGCTGCGCCGTGGGTGTCCTTCCCCGCGCCGGGGCCGCGTTCCCCTTAATCTTCCCCGCATGGCTGCGGCTCAAGGACGATTGTCGGACGGCAAGGGCGGTATGGACGAGGCGAAGAACACCGGGGAGGACCTCGGGCAGGGGGGCGCGGCACCCCCGTTGCCCTTTCGGACGGCCGTCGACGCGATGCGGGACGCGCGGCTGCGACCGCAGATCGAGGTGGAGACCACGCCCGCGCCCACCCGGCTCGCCCCCTACGCGCACGCGCTGGAGGCGGCGGTCGTGGAGGGTGAGCAGGAACTGGCGGACGGCCGGCTGGTGCTGCTGCACGACCCGGCCGGGCACGACGCCTGGCAGGGCGCCTTTCGGCTGGTGACGCTGGTCCGTGCGGAACTGGAGCCGGAGATGGCGGCGGATCCGCTGCTGCCGGAGGTGTGCTGGTCCTGGCTGACCGGCGCGTTCTCGGCGCGCGGTCTGACGTACGGCGAGCCGAGCGGCACGGTCACACGGGCGAGTTCGCACTACTTCGGCGGGTTGTCCGAGCGCCCCGCCGCCTCGCAGATCGAGATCCGCGCCTCGTGGACGCCGCGGGAGGGTCTGGGCGGGGTGCCGGACACCGCCACCCACCTGGCCGCCTGGTGCGACCTGCTGGCCCAGGTCGCCGGACTGCCCCCGGCGGCTCCGGGAGACGCGTCGGTGGTGACGCTCCCCCAGCGGAGGGGGCCGCAGTCGCGCTGAGCTTCCCCTCCGGAGCCCTCGGCAATCACACCTGTCGGTCCCTTTGTCGATACGGCCACTTTCGGAAGCGTTGCGACGCCGACCGAAACCGTTCGGTCTTCGAATGATCGACCGTGTGTCCGAATTGCACAGATTGTTACTCACCAGATCGTGATCACTTTCTAAAGGAGACCGGGTTTGGTGCCGAAGACGACTGTGACCTTGAAAGCACGGTTGAGCCCGGCTTCACCCCCACGAGCCGGCCCCGTCCCGCCACCCCAGGAGGCCTGGTGTCCGTTCTCCTCGAGCAGCCCGCAAGCCTGGTCGCCTACCGCCCGAACAAGCCGACCGCCATGGTGGTCGTGGCCGACCCCCGCGTCCGTTCCACCGTCACCCGCCATCTGTGGGCGCTCGGTGTGCGCGACGTGATCGAGGCCTCGTCCGTCGCGGAGGCTCGTCCCCGCATCGGCAACCCCCGCGACATCTGCGTCGCCGACGTCCATCTGCCGGACGGTTCCGGCCTCACCCTCCTCTCCGAGACCCGAGCGGCGGGCTGGCCCAACGGCCTCGCCCTGTCCGCCGCCGACGACATCGGCGCCGTGCGCAACGCCCTCGCGGGCGGAGTGAAGGGCTACGTCGTCACCGGCACCCGCACCAACCTCGGGCTCCCCTCCCGCCCCGGAGCCGCTCCCCTCGGTGCCGGTGCCCGTCTGCACCGCCGCCCCCCGGGTGCCCCGAGCCACCCGGGCGGCTACCGCGAACTGTCCGGCCGTGAGGTCGAGGTGCTGCGACTGGTGGCGGAGGGCCAGTCCAACAAGGCCATCGGTGTCTCGATGGGCCTGTCCGCGCTGACCGTCAAGAGCCACCTCGCCCGCATCGCCCGCAAGCTCGGTACGGGCGACCGCGCGGGGATGGTGGCGGTGGCCCTGCGCACGGGCATCATCCACTGACCTCGCCGCCCCCGCCGTTCCCCTGCTCCCCCTCTGCCGCACGTTCACCGACCTGACTGGTTTGCGACCCCCCGATGCCTGCCGACGGAACGTTCCGTCGGCAGGCGCCTTCACGGCATGGCTACTCTTGACAGGTGACCGACGCCCACGACACCGCAGCAGACAGCTCCCTGCGCACCACCGGAGGCGCCCCTCCGGACGACAACGGATCATCTGCTACGGAGGCGCCGACCCCCTTGCTCGAACCGCGCGAGGGCATCCCGCCCGTGATCACGGACGAGGCCGCCCTCGCCGAGGTGACCGCCGCCTTCGCCGCGGGCACCGGTCCGGTCGCCGTCGACGCCGAGCGCGCCTCCGGCTACCGCTACGGCCAGCGCGCCTACCTCGTCCAGCTGCGCCGTGCGGGCGCCGGGTCCGCACTGATCGACCCCGTCGCCTGCCCGGACCTGTCCGGCCTGGGCGAGGCGCTGTCCGACGCCGAGTGGGTGCTGCACGCCGCCACCCAGGACCTGCCCTGTCTGCGCGAGATAGGGATGCTGCCCGGCCGTCTCTTCGACACCGAACTGGCCGGACGCCTGGCCGGCTTCCCCCGGGTCGGCCTCGGCGCGATGGTCGAGAACGTGCTCGGCTTCGTCCTGGAGAAGGGCCACTCCGCCGTCGACTGGTCCACCCGCCCGCTGCCCGAGCCCTGGCTGCGCTACGCCGCCCTCGACGTCGAGCTCCTGGTCGACCTGCGGTACGCCCTGGAGAAGGAACTGGACCGGCAGGGCAAGCTGGAGTGGGCACTGCAGGAGTTCGAGGCGATCGCCTCGGCGCCGCCGCCGGAGCCCCGTAAGGATCCCTGGCGGCGCACCTCCGGCATGCACAAGGTGCGCAGGCGCCGGCAGATGGCCGTCGTCAAGGAGTTGTGGCAGGCCCGGGACCGGATCGCGCAGCGCCGGGACGTCTCCCCCGGCAAGGTGCTCTCCGACGCCGCCATCGTCGAGGCCGCGCTCGCCGTGCCGGCCAACACCCACGCCCTAGCCGCACTGAACGGGTTCGGGCCGCGGGTGGGGCGGCGCCAGCTGGAGCAGTGGCAGGCGGCCGTGGACCGGGCGAGGGCGCTGCCCGAGTCGCAGTTGCCGCAGCCCGGTCAGCCGGTGACCGGCCCGCCGCCGCCGCGCGCCTGGGCGGACAAGGACCCGGTGGCCGCCGCCCGGCTCTCCGCGGCCCGCGCGGGGGTGAGCGCGCTCGCCGAGCGGCTGAACATGCCGCAGGAGAACCTGATCACCCCGGACACGGTGCGCAGGCTGTGCTGGGAGCCCCCGCAGCCCGCCGACAGGGAGTCCGTCGCGGCGGCGCTGGCCGGGTACGGGGCGCGGCCGTGGCAGGTGGAGCAGGTGACCCCGGTGCTGGTCGCCGCACTGGTCTCCGGCGGTTCGGGAGGGAGCTGAGCGCCGTCGGCGGCGCCTGTCGCGGGGCGGGTGCGGGGAGAGGACGACCGGGATCGCGCCCGCCGAGACGGTTTCCCGTGCGCCGGCGGTTTACCAGGGACCCTCAAAACAGAACAGCGACGTCGAGATCACGCCAAGATCCTCAGAGCGGGTTCAGTCCGTGCCGACCCCGGTCCTGACACCGCGTGGTGCGACGGCTCCGCCAGGAGTGTGAGCTTCGCCGCTCGGTTCCGTGGGGCTGGGCAGCTACATTACCCACAAGTAGCATAGGCTCTGAGCGCGCGCTCAGCGCAACGCAGCAGTGCCATCCCGCACCCTGGAGGAGAGCCATCGTGCCTCGTACCGTCAGGGACGTCGTCTTCGTCGACGGCGTCCGCACCCCGTTCGGCAAGGCGGGCCCCAAGGGCATCTACCACGAGACCCGTGCCGACGACCTCGTCGTGAAGGCGATCCGGGAGCTGCTGCGCCGCAACCCCGGACTCGACCCGAAGAAGATCGACGAGGTCGCGGTCGCCGCGACCACGCAGATCGGCGACCAGGGCCTGACCATCGGCCGTACCGCCGGCATCCTCGCGGGCCTGCCCACCTCGGTTCCGGGCTACTCCATCGACCGCATGTGCGCGGGCGCCCTGACCGCCGTGACCACGGTGGCCGGCTCCGTCGCCTTCGGCGCGTACGACGTCGCCATCGCGGGCGGTGTCGAGCACATGGGCCGCCACCCGATGGGCGAGGGCGTCGACCCCAACCCCCGGTTCGTCTCCGAGAAGCTGGTCGACGAGTCCGCCCTGTTCATGGGCATGACCGCGGAGAACCTGCACGACCGCTACCCGACGATCACCAAGCAGCGCGCCGACGAGTACGCGGTCCGCTCGCAGGAGAAGGCCGCCAAGGCGTACGCCGACGGCAAGATCCAGGCCGACCTGGTACCGGTCTCGGTACGCCGCACCAACGCCGAGGCGGGCGAGACGGGCTGGGGCCTGGTCACCGCCGACGAGCCGATGCGTCCGGGCACCACCCTGGAGAACCTGGCCGGGCTGAAGACGCCGTTCCGCGTCCACGGCCGGGTCACCGCCGGCAACGCGGCCGGTCTCAACGACGGCGCCACCGCCTCGCTCATCGCCTCCGAGGACTTCGCCCGCGAGAACGGCCTCCCGGTGAAGATGCGCCTGGTCTCCTACGCCTTCGCGGGCGTCGAGCCGGAGGTCATGGGCTACGGTCCGATCCCGGCCACGGAGAAGGCGCTCGCCCAGGCTGGCCTGTCCATCTCCGACATCGGCCTGTTCGAGATCAACGAGGCCTTCGCCGTCCAGGTGCTGGCCTTCCTGGAGCACTACGGCATCGCCGACGACGACGCGCGCGTCAACCAGTACGGCGGCGCCATCGCCTTCGGCCACCCGCTGGCCTCCTCCGGCGTCCGGCTGATGACGCAGCTGGCCCGCCAGTTCGAGGAGCAGCCGCACGTCCGCTACGGCCTGACCACCATGTGCGTCGGCTTCGGCATGGGCGCGACGGTCATCTGGGAGAACCCGCACTTCGAGGGGGACAAGTGAGCACCACCGCAGAACTGTTGAAGGGCGCCGCCGCGCTGTTCCCGGACGAGGTCGTCACGACCTCCCACGTACGCCACTTCGAACTTCCCCTGGGCGCGGGCCGCTTCGCGCTCATCACCCTCGACAACGGGCTGGACCACACCAAGCCGACCACCTTCGGCCCCCAGTCGCTGGCGAACCTGGACGCCGCCCTCGACCAGGTCGAGAAGGAGGCCGCGGACGGCGAGATCGTCGGCGTCGGCATCACCGGCAAGCCGTTCGTCTTCGCCGTCGGCGCCGACCTCAAGGGCGTCGAGCTACTCAAGCGGCACGAGGACGCGCTCGCCATCGGCAAGGGCGGCCACGACGTCTTCAAGCGGCTGTCGAAGCTCGCCGTCCCCACCTTCGCGTACTACAACGGCGCGGCCATGGGCGGCGGCGTCGAGGTCGGCCTGCACTGCTCCTACCGCACGGTGTCCGCGGCCATCCCCGCCTTCTCCCTGCCCGAGGTCTTCCTCGGCCTGGTCCCCGGCTGGGGCGGCTGCGCGCTGCTGCCGAACCTGATCGGCGCGCAGAAGGCCGTCTCGGTCATCATCGAGAACAGCCTCAACCAGAACAAGCAGCTCAAGGGCCGGCAGGTCTTCGAACTCGGCATCGCGGACGCGCTCTTCGAGGGCGCCGACTTCCTGGAGCAGTCGCTGATCTGGACGGCGGCCGTCCTCAAGGGCGAGATCGTCGTCGACCGTCCGGTGATCGACCGCGGCGAGGCCTGGGACCAGGCCGTCGCCAAGGGCCGCTCCATCGCCGACTCCAAGGTGCACGGCGCGGCCCCGGCCGCCTACCGCGCCCTGGACATCATCGCCGCCGCCAAGAACGGCGACCTCCAGCAGGGCTACGACGCCGAGGACCAGGCGCTCGCCGACCTGATCATGGGCGGTGAACTGCGGTCCGGCCTCTACGCGTTCAACCTGGTGCAGAAGCGCGGCAAGCGCCCGGCCGGCGCCCCGGACAAGAACCTGGCGCGCCCGGTCACCAAGGTCGGTGTCGTCGGCGCCGGTCTGATGGCCTCGCAGCTCGCGCTGCTGTTCCTGCGCCGTCTGGAGGTGCCGGTCGTGCTGACCGACATCGACCAGGAGCGCATCGACAAGGGTGTGGGATACGTCCACGCCGAGATCGACAAGCTGCTCGGCAAGGGCCGGATCAACCAGGACAAGGCCAACCGCCTCAAGGCGCTGGTCACCGGTGTACTGGACAAGGCCGAGGGCTTCGCGGACGCGGACTTCGTCATCGAGGCCGTGTTCGAGGAGATGGGCGTCAAGCAGCAGGTGTTCGCGGAGGTCGAGGCCGTCGCCCCGGCGCACGCGATCCTCGCCACCAACACCTCCTCGCTGTCGGTGACGGAGATGGCGTCGAAGCTGAAGCACCCCGAGCGGGTCATCGGCTTCCACTTCTTCAACCCGGTCGCGATCCTGCCGCTCCTCGAGATCGTCCGCGGCGAGCAGACCGACGACGCCTCGCTGGCGACGGCGTTCGGTGTCGCCAAGAAGCTGAAGAAGACCGCGGTGCTGGTCAAGGACGCCCCGGCGTTCGTCGTGAACCGCATCCTGACCCGCTTCATGGGTGAGATCCAGAACGTCATCGACGAGGGCACCCCGGTCGAGGTCGCCGAGAAGGCGGTCGAGCCGCTCGGTCTGCCGATGTCCCCGCTGGTGCTGCTGGAGCTGGTCGGCCCGGCAATCGGGCTGCACGTGTCCGAGACGCTCAACCGGTCCTTCCCCGAGCGCTTCACGGTCTCCCCGAACCTCAAGGCGGTCGTCGAGGCGGGCAAGCGCGGCTTCTACGTCTACGACAGCGGGAAGCCGGAGCTCGACCCGGAGGTCGCCGCACTGCTCGAGCAGGGCGACACCGTCCTCGCCGAGGAGCAGGTGCGGGCGCGGGTGCTCGACGCGGTGGCGCAGGAGATCGGGCTGATGCTCGACGAGGGTGTCGTCGCCGAGGCGCAGGACATCGACCTGTGCCTGATCACCGGTGCCGGCTGGCCCTTCCACCTGGGCGGCATCACGCCGTACCTGGACCGCGAGGGTGTCTCCGAGCGCGTCAACGGCAAGAGGTTCCTGGCCCCGGGCGTGGCGAGCGTCCCGGCGTGACCGGCAGGCCCTGACAGGGGGCGGGCCGCACGGTGACGATCCGTGCGGCCCGCCCCCTTTCGTCACAGGTTTTCGTCACGGGTTTTCGTCACGGGCGCGGCGAGCGGACCGCCGCACGGTCCGACCGGGTGGGTACCCGGGTCACACCTTGCGCCACGCCGTCAGGGTCAGGCCCGGCTCGTCCTCGCGGCGGGCGAGCCGGAGGGAGCCGGTGGAGCGGGAGACGGTGAGGCGGCCGTCGTGGCCGCGGAGGAGCCAGTCGCCGTTCACCGTTTCACCCTGGGCAAGCCGGTTCGCGGGCGCCTCGGGCGGGGCCGTTCCGTGGGATTCTGGCCGCATGGACCACAGCACCGCCGCCCTGCTCGTGCTCGTCGACTCCGCGAACGTCGTCGGGTCGGTGCCCGACGGGTGGTGGCGGGACCGCCGGGGTGCCGCGGAGCGGCTGCGGGACCGGCTGGCCTCACGGGGGCTGCCCGACCGTCCGGGGCCGGTGGAGATCGTCCTGGTGGTGGAGGGCGCGGCACGGGGCGTGGAGTCGGTGCCCGGGGTACGGGTGGAGGCGGCACCGGGCAGTGGCGACGACCGCGTGGTCGACCTGGTGGCCGAGGCGGGTGAGCGCCCGGTCCTGGTCGTCACCGCCGACCGCGAACTGCGCAGCCGGGTGACCGCCCTGGGCGCCACCGTGACCGGCCCCCGGACCGTCCGGCCCTGACCGCGACCGCCGGGAGAGGGCGGGGGCCGGGGCCGTGTGGGTCACCGGAAGGCCGGGCCCGGCGGCTTGCCGGGCCGGCTGCCGACCTCCTCTTCCCGGCCCAGACGGCTGTGGCTCCGGCTGTAGAGGAAGTAGAAGACGAAGCCGAGCACCATCCAGAGGCCGAACCGGAGCCAGGTCTCGGCGGGCAGGTTCAGCATCAGCCACAGCGAGGCGGCGACCGACAGGATCGGCAGGAACGGCACCCACGGGGTGCGGAAGGCCCGGGGCAGGTCGGGGCGGGTACGGCGCAGGATGATCACGCCGAGCGCGACGACCACGAAGGCGAACAGCGTGCCGATGTTCACCAGCTCGGCGAGCTCCGACAACGGGGTGAAGCCCGCGACGATCGCGATGATCACGCCGAGCAGGATGGTCGGCCGGTACGGGGTCCTGAAGCGGGGGTGGACGCGGGAGAAGAAGCGGGGCAGCAGCCCGTCCCTGCTCATCGCGAAGAACACCCGGGTCTGGCCGAGCAGCAGGATCAGGCAGACCGTGGTCAGGCCGATGGCGGCACCGAAGCTGATGAAGCCCGCGAACCAGGGATGGCCGGTGGCCTTGAACGCGTCCGCGAGCGGGGCGTCCACGGACAGGTCGGTGTAGCGCTGCATTCCGGTGACGACGATCGACACGGCGACGTACAGCGCGGTGCAGATGAACAGGGAGCCGAGGATGCCGCGCGGCATGTCCCGCTGCGGGTTCCTGGTCTCCTCGGCGGCCGTGGCGACGACGTCGAAGCCGATGAAGGCGAAGAAGACCACCGAGGCCGCCGTGAAGATGCCCATCACGCCGAAGTTGGACGGTGCCCAGCCGATCATCAGCTGGATGAGCGGCGCACGGAGGCCTTCACCGGCTGGGACGGCCTGCGCCTTCGGGATGAACGGGTCGTAGTTGCCGGCGGTCACGAAGAAGGCACCGGCGATGATGACGACGAGGACGACGGTCACCTTGATGGCGACGACGACCGAGGTGACCCGTGCGGACAGCTTCATGCCGAGGACGAGGACGCCGGTGAGGACCAGTACCAGTGCGGCGGCGAGGATGTCGAAGCCGAGGCCCACGGCGCCGTCCCGCGTGCCGAGCACCGCGGGCAGCTGCCAGCCCACGTTGCCCAGCAGCGAGTGGATGTACCCGGACCAGCCGACGGCCACCACCGCCGTGCCGAGCGCGAACTCCAGGACCAGGTCCCAGCCGATGATCCACGCGGGCAGCTCGCCGAGGGAGGCGTACGAGAAGGTGTAGGCGGAGCCCGCCACCGGGACGGTGGAGGCGAATTCGGCGTAGCAGAGCGCGGCGAGCGCGCAGACGACGCCGGCCACCACGAAGGCCAGGGCCACGGCGGGCCCGGCGTTGTTCTTGGCGACCGTGCCGGTGAGCACGAAGATGCCGGTGCCGATGATGACGCCGACGCCGAAGACGGTCAGGTCCAGCGCGGAGAGGGACTTCTTGAGCGCGTGCTCCGGTTCCTCGGTGTCGCGGATGGACTGCTCGACCTTCTTCGTCCGGAAGAGGGTGTTGCTCACAGGTACCTCCCACGCTGCGTCGTCCTCGACATGATCGAGAGGGGGCGTACCTCGTATGCCCCGGCGCGGGCGCCTTCACGCGAACGGGCCGCCCTCGCCACTCTTCACAGTGGCACGGGCGACCCGTTCGGGCGCATCGGCGGAGGGGGTCAGTCGCGGGCCGGTTCCACCGACTCGGCGGCGGCTCGTGCGGCGCGTACGCCCGGGTTCGCATCGTGCGTGCCGTTCGAGCGGATCCGGGAGGGCGGGAGGCCGCCGTCCAGCTTCGCCACCAGACCGGTGACCTGACGGGCGATGTCGGGAGCGGTGAGCCCGATCTCCGCCAGGACCTCGGCACGGGAGGCGTGGTCGAGGAAGCGCGGCGGGATGCCGAAGTCGCGCAGCGGTACGTCGACGTCGGCGTCGCGCAGGGCCTGCGCGATCGTCGAGCCGACTCCGCCGACGCGGGAGTTGTCCTCGACGGTGACGACGACCCGGTGCTTCTCGGCGAGCGGGGCCATGGCCTCGTCGACGGGCTTGACCCAGCGCGGGTCGACGACGGTGGTGGAGATGCCCTGCCGGTCGAGCAGGCCGGCGATCTCCAGGCACATCGGGGCGAGGGCGCCCACGGAGACCAGCAGCACGTCCGGGGTGTCGGTGCCGGGCTCGCGCAGGACGTCCATGCCGCCGACGCGTCCCACGGCCGGTACGGCGGGCCCGACCGCGCCCTTGGAGAAGCGGACCACGGTCGGCGCGTCGGTGACCTCGACGGCCTCACGCAGCTGGGCGCGGACCTGGTCGGCGTCGCGCGGGGCGGCCAGCCGCAGCCCGGGGACGACCTGGAGGATCGACATGTCCCACATGCCGTTGTGGGAGGCTCCGTCGGTGCCGGTGACACCGGCCCGGTCCAGGACGAAGGTGACGCCGCACTTGTGCAGGGCCACGTCCATCAGCACCTGGTCGAAGGCGCGGTTGAGGAAGGTGGCGTACACGGCGAAGACGGGGTGCACCCCGCCGTGGGCCAGGCCCGCCGCGGAGACCGCGCCGTGCTGCTCGGCGATGCCGACGTCGTAGACCCGGTCCGGGAACCGCTTGGCGAACCGGTCGAGGCCGACCGGCTGGAGCATGGCCGCGGTGATGGCGACGACGTCCTCGCGCTCCTCGCCGAGCTTGACCATCTCCTCGCCGAAGACGGACGTCCAGTCGGCACCGGAGCTGGCGATGGGCAGGCCCGTGTCGGGATGGATCTTGCCGACGGCGTGGAAGCGGTCGGCCTCGTCCGCCAGGGCGGGCTGGTAGCCGCGGCCCTTCTCGGTGAGGCAGTGCACGATCACCGGGCCGCCGAAGCGCTTGGCGCGGGTGAGGGCGGACTCCAGGGCCTCGATGTCGTGGCCGTCGATGGGGCCGACGTACTTCAGCCCGAGGTCCTCGAACATGCCCTGGGGGGCGATGAAGTCCTTCAGGCCCTTCTTGGCGCCGTGCAGGGTGTCGTAGAGGGCCTGGCCGACGACCGGGGTGCGCTCCAGGACCTCCTTGGTGCGGGCCAGGAAGCGCTCGTAGCCGTCGGTGGTGCGCAGGGTCGCCAGGTGGTTGGCGAGGCCGCCGATGGTGGGCGCGTAGGAGCGCTCGTTGTCGTTGACGACGATGACCAGCGGCCGGTCCCGGGCGTCGGCGATGTTGTTCAGCGCCTCCCAGGCCATGCCGCCGGTGAGCGCGCCGTCCCCGATGACGGCGACGACGTGGTCGCCGGTCCGCCTGAGCTGGTTGGCCTTGGCCAGGCCGTCGGCCCAGCCGAGGACGGTGGAGGCGTGGCTGTTCTCGATGACGTCGTGCTCGGACTCGGCCTGCGAGGGGTAGCCGGAGAGGCCGCCCTTCATCTTCAGCCGGGAGAAGTCCTGTCGGCCGGTCAGCAGTTTGTGCACGTAGGACTGGTGGCCGGTGTCCCAGAGCACCTTGTCCCTGGGGGATTCGAAGACGCGGTGCAGGGCGATGGTGAGCTCCACCACACCCAGGTTGGGGCCGAGATGGCCGCCGGTCTTGGAGACCGCGTCGACCAGGAAGGTCCGGATCTCCTCGGCCAGCTGGCTCAGCTCCTCCGCGGTGAGCCGGTCCAGATCGCGCGGTCCCCTGATACGGGTCAGCAGCGGCACCCGTGCCTCCTTGCAGTAGAGCTGATCGAGCTGTTGCCGGGCTCGACGAGTCTAATGTTCCGCTCCGGCGGTCGGCGTCCGGGCCGTGCGTCATGCCTCACGCGGTCCGGCTCCGCCCAGGCCCGGAGCGCCCTGAGCCAGGCCCTGTGCCAGGTCGTGGACACGGCTGTGCCCGGTACCGCAGGGGCACCGGGCACAACACCGCGGAAACGGTACGCCTGATCGCTAGGCGCGGCCCGCGGTCTTCTGCGTCTTGCGGGTGATCGCGTCGATGACGACGGTCGCCAGCAGCACGCCACCGGTGATCATGTACTGCACCGGCGAGGCGATGCCCTCGAGGGCGAGGCCGTACTGGATGGAGACGATCACCAGGACACCGAGGAGCGCGTTCCAGGTGCGGCCCCGGCCGCCGAAGAGGGACGTACCGCCGATCACGGCCGCGGCGATGACGTTCATCAGGAACTCACCGGTACCCGCTCCCTGGTTGGCGGAGGCGATCTTCGAGGCGACGAAGAGGCCGCCGATCGCGGCGAAGGTGCCGGCGATCGCGAAGACCGAGATCCGGACCATCTCCACGTTGATACCGGCACGGCGGGACGCCTCGACGCTGCCGCCGAGCGCGAAGACCTTGCGGCCGTAGGCGGTGCGGCGGAGCAGGAAGTCGGTGAACACCAGCACCGCGAGGAAGATCACCACGGCGAGCGGCAGGCCCTTGTGCTGGTTGTAGACGATCGCCACGGCGAAGGAGACGACGGCCAGCAGCACCGTGCGCACGATGATGTCGTTCAGCGGGCGCGAGGGGATACCGGCGGCCTCGCGGCGGCGGTTGCCCAGGAACGCGGTGAGGAAGTACCCGACGACGGCCACGAGGGCGAGGCCGTAGGCGGCCGCGACGTCGGTGAAGTAGTAGCTGGTGAACTTGCCGACAATGCCTTCGCTGTCCAGGTTGATGGTGCCGTTGCTGCCGAGTATCTGCAGCATGAAGCCCTGCCAGAACAGCAGACCGGCCAGCGTCACGGCGAAGGCGGGGACGCCGATGCGGGCGAAGACGAAGCCGTGGATGGCGCCGGCCGCCGTGCCGGTGAGGATGGCCAGCACCAGGGCCAGCCACTCGTTCATCCCGTGGGTGACGCTCAGCACCGCGAAGGTGGCGCCCGCGACACCGCTGACCGAACCGACCGACAGGTCGATCTCGCCGAGCAGCAGGACGAAGACGATACCGACGGCGATCATGCCCGTGCCGACCATGGCGACGGACATGTCGGAGAAGTTGCCGGCGGTGAGGAAGTTGGAGTTCAGGCCGGTGAAGATGGCCCAGATGATCACCAGGCCGATGATGACGGGGACGGACCCGAGGTCGCCGGCCTTCATCTTCCGCTTGAACTCGCCGATGTAGCCGGCGAAGCCCTGTTCGCGGACCAGCAGCCGGGGGTCGACGGCGGTGACCGCCGCGGCGGCCGCCTCGGTGTTCTCGACCGTGTCGGCGGCGGGCGTCGAGGTCTTTTCGGTGCTCACTTGCTGACCTCCCCATTGGTGCGCGCCGCACGGCGGGTCACGGCGTTCTCCGTGGCGCCGGTGATGGCGGAGATGATCTCTTCCTGAGAGGTCGACTTGACCTCGAAGGTGCCGTTGTTGCGCCCGAGGCGCAGTACGGCGACCTTGTCCGCGACGGCCTTGACGTCGGCCATGTTGTGGCTGATGAGGATGACCGCGTGGCCCCGCTCGCGCAGCCGCTCGACCAGGTCGAGGACCTGCGCGGTCTGCTCGACGCCGAGGGCGGCGGTGGGCTCGTCGAGGATCACCAGCTTGGGCTCGCCGAGCATGGACCGGGCGATGGCCACGACCTGGCGCTGACCGCCGGAGAGCGAGGCGATCGGGATCCGGACGCTGGGGATGCGGATCGACAGGGTGTCGAGGAGCTCGCGGGAGCGGCGCTCCATCTCCACCTCGTCCAGGACGCCGCGCTTGCGGATCTCCCGCCCCAGGTAGAGGTTGCCGACGACGTCGATGTTGTCGCACAGCGCGAGGTCCTGGTAGACCGTCGCGATGCCCAGGTTCTGGGCGTCGTGCGGCTTGTTGATCTGGACGGCCTTGCCGTCCCACTCGATGACGCCCTCATCGATGGGGTGCACGCCGGCGATCGTCTTGACCAGCGTGGACTTACCGGCGCCGTTGTCGCCGACCAGGGCGACCACCTCACCGGCGCGGACCTCAAGCTCTACGTCGGTGAGCGCCTGGACGGCACCGAAACGCTTGGAGACCCCGCGCAACGCCAGCACAGGCGTAGCGGACACGTGAACCATCTCCTTCGCCGCCTGACCCGGCGGGAGGTTGTGCAGAACGACTGGGTGGGGGGTGGGGAACACCCGCGGGGTGTTCCGACCGGCGCCCCGCGTAGCTTGCGGGGCTGGTGTGTGCGGGGCGCCGGTCGGAGTTCGCGGCAGTCCGTCCCGTACGGGAGCCCGGTGCGGACTCCCGTACATCTCATGGGACTTCGGGACTGTTTACTTCAGGCCGAGCTTGTCGCAGGCGGCCTTGTACTTGCCCGTGCAGATCTCGTCGACGGTGTAGACGCCGTCCTTGATCACGGTGTCGTTGATGTTCTCCTGGGTCAGCGACACGACCGGGACGAGCACGGAGGGCACGCCCTGGGTGGTGGGGCTGTCGACCGTGTCCTTGGCGACGGAGTCGAGCGACTTGCCCTGGGCGAGCGCGACGGCCATCTCGGCGGCGGCCTCGGCCTCGGGGGCGTACGGCTTGTAGACGCTCATGAACTGCTCGCCCGTCACGATGCGCTGCACACCCGCGAGTTCGGCGTCCTGGCCGGTGACCGGGACCTTGATGCCGGCGGCCTTCAGGGCGGTGATGATGCCTCCCGCCATGCCGTCGTTGGCGGAGTAGACGCCGACGATCTTGTCCTTGCCGAGGGCGGAGATGGCGCCCTCCATGTTGGCGTTGGCGTTCTCCGGCTTCCACTCCTTGGTGTCGTACTCGCGGCCGACCTTGACCTTGCCGTCGAGGGCGGAGTGCGCGCCCTCCTTGAACTGGGCGGCGTTCGGGTCGGTGGAGGAGCCGTTCATCATGACGATCTGGCCGCCCTTGGCCTTGTCGCCCAGCGCCTCGAGCAGGGCCTCGCCCTGCGTCTTGCCGACGGTCACGTTGTCGAACGAGGTGTAGGCGTCGATCGGCCCCTCGGCCAGGCGGTCGTAGGCCACGACCGGGATGCCGGCGTCCTTGGCCTTCTTCACCGAGCCGGCGATGGCCTTGGCGTCCACCGCGTCCAGGATCAGCACGTCGACCTTGTTGGTCACCATCGTGTCGACCTGCTGGTTCTGCAGGCTGGCGTCCTGCTTGGCGTTGGCGTAGACGACCTCGGCCTTGTTGTTCGTGAGCTCCTTGACCTTCTTCTCGATCAAGGGCTTGTCGAACTTCTCGTACCGCGCGGTCTGGTTCTCCGGCAGGAGCAGACCGACCTTGATGGCGTCGCCCTTCTTGGCGGCGGAGTCGCTCGCCTCGCTCTTGTCGCCGGACTCGGCGGCGCTGCCGCAAGCGGCGAGAGAGACGGCCATCGCACCGGCGGCGATGGCGACAGCGGTACGACGCATACGCGTGTTCACTTCAGAAACCTCCCTGACGAGGCCGCGACGGTGCGGCCGAGGTGGCTGGAAGTCAACTCGGCCGCACGTGCGACGTCAAGAAGTAAATCCTTAACGAGATGGCAACGGTGCCATCCGTTCTCTAAGTGAAGGCAGGAGAGGCCGCGGTGAGGGTCCCGGTCGCCGTGCCGTCCAACAGGGTGGAATCGCCCATTTCACCCAACGCGAGGGCGAGCGCGCCCAACACCTCCGCACGGCCCCCAAGTGCCCCGGGAAGAACGGAGAGTTGACGCGCCGCACTGGGAATCGCGTAGCGGCCGACGGATTCCCTTATCGGTGCGAGCACCAGCTCACCGGCCTCGGCGAGGTCGCCGCCCAGCACGACCCTGCTCGGGTTCAACAGGTTGCAGAGATTGGCGACTCCACTGCCGATGTGACGACCGACGTCGGCGATCACCCTACGGCAGCCGGGATCACCCTCGCGCGCCAACCGTACGACGCCTTCCATCGTCAAGTCCGTGCCGTGGCTGGGCTGGAGCAGCGGAAGCACATAGCGGGCCGCCGCGAACGTCTCCAGGCAGCCGCGGTTGCCGCAACGGCACACCGGGCCCGACTCGTCGAGCGTGATGTGTCCGATCTCTCCCGCCGTGCCGCCGGGTCCGCGGTAGATCCTCCCGTTGATCACCAGTCCGGCGCCGACACCGCTGGCGACCTTGATGTACGCGAGGTCGCGCACGCCCCGGCCGCTGCCCCAGACCATCTCGCCGAGGGCGCCGAGGTTCGCGTCGTTGTCCACGTGCACGGGCACGCCGAGCCGCCCCCGCAGCTCCTCGGCGGGCTTGGTGCCGGTCCAGCCGGGCAGGATCGCGGTCGAGCCCAGGGTGCCCGACTCCACGTCGATCGGACCGGGCACGCCGAGGCCGATCCCGGCGACCTTGGCACGGTCCACCCCGGTCGCCTCGATCAGCCGGCTGACCAGCTGCTCCGCCCGGTCGAAGCCCTGCGTCGAGGAGGCGTCCACGTCCAGCGGCTCGGACTCCTCGGCCAGCACCTGGTGGGCGAGGTTCCCGATGGCCACCCGCAGATGGGCGTGCCCGAAGTCCACCCCTATGACGATCCCGGCGTCCCCGCTGAGCGAGACGCTGCGGGCCCGGCGGCCGCCCGCCGAAGTGGGCGTGACCTCGACCGTCCCGCCTTCCCTCAGTTCCCGGACGATATTGGACACCGTCGCCGCGGACAGGCCCGTCGTCCTCGCGATCTCGGCCTGGGTGAGGGAGCCGGCCAGCCGTACCGCTCGAACGACCCGTTCCAGATTGGCTCGGTGCAGCGACGACTGCGACCCCGGAGTCTCCACGACGACCTCCTGCGCGCGGGGCCGCTTCGATGAGGCCCCATTCCGTGTCCAACTAGTGAACTCTAAGATGAGCTGTTCCGGTTGCCTCCCGTCAAGAGGTTGAACCGTTTCCAGGTACTTGCACACGTCGGCACCCGCCGCTCCCAGGGACGGGTACGGCGGGTGCGCGAGCAAATTCAGAGGGTGACTTCAGAGGATCCCCCGGGGCGCTCCCCAAGGCGGCCGCAGGGCTGCCCCGGAAGGACCCGGAACGTCATTTCAGGGCGCCCGCGGTGAGGCCCTGCACGACCTGGCGCTGGAAGACGATGTACGCGGCGAGCACCGGGAGCATCGCCATCACGAGGCCGGCGAAGAGGCCGGACCAGTCCCCCTTGTAGCCCTGGCTGACGGCCAGTTGCACCAGGCCCTGGGTGAGGACGTGCTTGTCCTCGTCGGTGTTGAGCACGGTGGGCAGCATGTACTGGTTCCACTGGCCCAGGAAGTTGAAGATGCCCACGCTGATCAGGCCCGGCTTGGCCATCGGGAGCATGATCTGGAAGAACGTCCTGGTGTGCGAGGCCCCGTCCACGAACGCGGCCTCCGCCACGGTGCTGGGCAGGGTCCGGAAGAACGCGGTCAGGAAGAACACCGTGAACGGCAGCGAGTACGCGATGTAGACCAGGATCAGCCCGTGGATCGTGTTCAGCAGGCCCATGTTGTTGACGACGTAGAACAGCGGGACCAGGGCGAGCATGATCGGGAAGCTCATGCCGCCGATGAACAGGTAGTAGATGAACCGGTTGCCCGGGAACTCGAAGCGGGCCAGCACATAGGCGGCCATCGAGCCGAGCACCAGCGTGCCGATGAGTGAACCGCCCACCACCAGGACGGTGTTGAGGAAGTATTCGCTCATGTGGGCCTGGGTCCAGGCCCGCGACCAGTTCTCGAAGTGGAGCTTGTCCGGCAGCGACCAGGGCGAGCCGAAGATGGAGGCGTCGTCCTTGAAGGACGTCATCGCCGCCCACACCAGCGGCAGGGCCACCATGATCGCCCAGATCACGAGGATGCCGTGGGAGAAGACGTTGAGGACGCCGCCCGTCTTCTCCTCCCCGGGGGGCGCGCCGCCGGGGCTGTCGGCCTTGGTCACGGTGGCACCGGACTCGGCCGGTACCGGGGCGGGGGTCTCGGTCGTCTTCATGGATCAGTACTCCAGCCGCTCGCGCCGCCCCAGCTTCATCACGACGGCTGCGAAGGCCAGCGTGACGACGAGCAGGGCGACACCGATGGTGGTGGCGTAGGCGGCCTGACCGTCACGGAACGCCTTCTGGTACACGTACAGGACCATGACGGTGGTCGAGTAGTCGGGGCCGCCGGGCCCGGTCGTCATGATGTGCACGACCGCGAACGATTCGGCGCCCAGGGCGAGGATGCCCATGTAGACCCAGCCGGACTGCACGGTGTCCCACAGCAGCGGCAGGGTGATGCGGAAGAAGGTGGTGATCCGGTTGGCGCCGTCGAGCAGCGCCGCCTCGTAGAGGTCCATCGGGATGGACGCCATACCGGCGGAGAAGAGGACCACGAAGAAGCCGACCGTGGACCAGACGATCACCGCCATGACGGCCCACAGGGCGAGGTCCGGATCGCCCAGCCAGAGCGGCTGGACGTCGTCGAGCCCGACCGCCCGCAGGAAGGAGTTGATCGCACCGCTGTCCGGGTTGTACGCGAAAGCGAACAGCAGGGCGACGATCGCGATCGACAGGACCTGCGGGAAGAAGTAGACGATCTTGTAGAACGCGGAGCCTCGGACCCCGGAGATCACCGGTCCGCCGCGGCGCCGTCGGCCGCCCACGTTGATCATGAAGGAGAGGAACAGCGCCAGACCGATCGTCACCACCGGTACCAGCAGGGCGAACAGCAGACTGTGCTGCAACGACTTCCAGAAGATGTCGTCGTCCAGCATGCGTGCGTAGTTGTCGAACCCCACCATCGTGAAATCGGGGCTCAGACCGGTCCAGTCCGTGAACGAGTAGTAGATCGACTGGATGAACGGCCAGACGACGAAGAGCGCGTACAGCCCCAGGGGAACCGCCAGGAACCCCACGATGAACCGGTACTTGCCGTGCTGCATTGCTGGTGACCCCGTTCTGCGCGCGGGCGCCGCCGGGGCCGGCCCGGCACGGGGGTGCCGGACAGGCCCTGGCGACGGATTCTCACTGGTGCTTGTAGTGCTTGATCGACGAGTCCTTGGCCGCCGCGTCGGCGAAGCCCTGGATCTTCTTGATGGTCTCGGCCGGGGTCGCGCGACCGGCCATCATCTCGCCGAGCCCGGAGACGCCGATCTTCTCCTTCTGGAGCTGCACGTACCAGTCCTGGATGCGCGGGTTCACCACGTTCTCGCCGGCCTTGTCGAGCGCGGCGACACCGGCCTTCAGGCCCGGGGTGAGTTCGATGCCGTCGGTGCCGCCGTTGTACGCGGTCAGCGACTTCACCTTGCTGGTGAAGTTCTTCGAGGACGCCTCGCTGAGCATGATGCGCATCTGCTCCATGCCGCCGGCGCCGTTCTTCGCCTTGGCCGGTACCACGAAGGGCTCGCCGCCGGAGGCCCAGATGGTGCCGAAGGGCAGCTTGTCGGAGGAGTCGAGTCCGGTGGGCGCGGAGACGGCCAGGTCGAAGTCGGCGGGGATGACCTTCGCCGACTCGTTCTCCACCCAGGAGCCGTTCGGGATGAACAGTGCCTTGCCCTGGGCCCAGGCGGTCTGCGACTGGACGTGGTCCAGGCCCGGGGTGCCCTTGAGGACGTAGCCCTTCTGCTGGAGCTCGTAGTAGGCCTCGAAGCACGCCTTGACGGCCGGGTGCTTCCAGGCGTTCGGCTCCAGGTTGTCGATGGCGTCGAGCACCTCGCGCCCGCCGACCTTGCCGATCATCGGGTAGAGCGAGAAGGGGAGGTAGTACGGGTACTTGCCCGCGTACGTCCAGCCCGCCATGCCCTTCTTCTTGGCCTTCGCGCAGACCGCGAGCATCTGGTCCCAGGTCTCGGGGTACTGCTCGTCGAGCGAGTCCAGGGCCTTCTGCGAGTACCAGACGCCGTAGACCGTGTAGGCGTAGTACAGGATCCAGACCTGCTCCCCGTCGAACTGGCCCATCTCCACGATGCCGGGGCGCAGCGTGTCGCGGACCTTCTTGGCCGGGTCGTCGTAGGAGGGGGCGTCCAGCAGCGGGGTGAGGTCGGCGAGCTGCTTCTTGCCGACCAGGACGCCCATGTCCATCTGTTCGGCACCGGAGTTGTCGATGAGGTCGGGCGGGTTGCCCTGGTTGAACCGCGGCTGCAGGGTGGACTGGATCTTCTGGGTGGCGGAGAACTTGACCGTCGCCCCGGAGAACGCCTTCTCGTAGAGCTTGACCGCGTCCTCGGCGTACTCCTTGCCGAAACCGCCGTCGAACAGGACGAACTCCATCTGCGCGGTGTCGTTGACGCCGAGCGGGTTCTGCTCGGTCTTCTTGCCCGCCTTGGCCTTGTCCTGGTCCTCCCCGCCGCCGCTGGCGCACGCGGACAGGAAACCCATCGCGGGTACGGAGATCAGGCCGAGCGCCGCGGACCGCTTGATCAGGTCGCGGCGGCCGACTCCGGTGCTGTGGTGGCCGAAAGTGCCGTGGGTACGCGTGCCGTGGTCACGGGTGCCGTCGTTCTCGGCGGAAGTGGATCCCATGCTCAAGTCCTCGCCTTCTCCAGGACTCAGGCGGTGAACCGGATCCTTCCCGGCACCGCGTTCGGGTCAAGCTGGGTCGTGCAGGAAGTGCGGCCGGTGCCGGTGGCACCAGTGGTACGGGACGTCTGCTGTTCGAGGTGCTGTGAGGATGCCCCGGAGTGCCGACAGGTATAGTCCACTTCCCTCCGACGGAGCAAGATCGAACGCAAGGTTCACCACCGGTCTTTTCCGAGTTGAGACCTGGCGGAAAAACGAGCGGTCGCCACGTTTCGCAGCGGAAGAATCCCTGCCCCCGGACGCGAACGCAGCAGCCAACACCCTTGACACCACTCGCCACTTGGCCCACTACTGGTGCTTGCGCAGCAATTTTGACAACGTTGTCCAACGCAGGGAGGGCGCTCGCGCATGCAGCACGGAGTTCGGCACAGAGTTCGGCTCAGATGGGGTCCGGCGGTCGTCGCGACGACCGCCTTCGCCGTGGCCGCGGCCTCACCGGGCGTCGCGGTCGCCCTGCCCGGGGTCCCGGCCAAGGCCGACCGGGAGTTCGCTTCGTCGTTCGAGCCGGGGGAGCCCGCCCCCGACTGGCTGAACACGGTCGACACCGCACCGGGCGGCGAGAAGCGCGCCTCGGGCGTCGACGGCGGCTACAGCAGCGGCATTCCGGGCAATGTCACCGACCATGTCACGGAGGTGCGCGCCAGCGCGGAGAACACCGGCGGCGGGGAGGTGAAGGAGAACCTGGTCGACGGTGAACCGAGCACCAAATGGCTGGCCTTCGAGTCCACCGGCTGGGCGGAGTTCGACCTGGACAAGCCGGTGCGGGCCGTCCGTTACGCCCTCACCTCGGCCAACGACCACGCCGAACGCGACCCGCGGGACTGGAGCTTGAAGGGTTCGGCCGACGGCGAGAACTGGAAGACTCTCGACACCCGTTCGGGCGAGTCCTTCCCGGAGCGGTTCCAGACGAAGATCTACGCCCTCGAAGCCTCCGCCGTCGCCGAGTACCGGCACTTCCGCATCGAGTTCACCAAGAACCAGAGCGGCGGCGTACTCCAGCTGGCCGACGTCCAGTTCTCCACCGGCGACAGCGAGGCGCCCGTCCCGCAGGACATGCTCTCGCTGGTCGACCGCGGCCCGAGCGGCTCCCCGACGGCGAAGTCGGGCGCCGGGTTCACCGGAAAGCGTGCACTGCGCTACGCCGGACGGCACACCGCCGACGGGCGGGCGTACTCGTACAACAAGGTCTTCGACGTCGACGTGGCGGTCGGCCGGGACACTCGACTGGCCTACCGCGTCTTCCCTTCCATGGCGGACGGCGACCTCGACCACGACGCCACCCACGTCTCCGTGGACCTGGTCTTCACCGACGGCTCCCGGCTGAGCGACCTGCGCGCCACCGACCAGCACGGCTTCCCGCTGACCCCGCGCGGGCAGGGCTCCTCGAAGGTCCTGTACGTCAACCAGTGGAACAACGTGACCTCCCGGATCGGCTCGGTCGCGGCCGGCAAGACCGTCGACCGGATCCTGGTGGCGTACGACTCCCCCAAGGGTCCCGCCAAGTTCCGCGGCTGGCTGGACGACATCTCGCTGACGACGGTGAAACCCGAACGGCCCAAGGCCCACCTGTCCGACTACGCGGTGACGACCCGGGGCACCAACTCCAGCGGCGGCTTCTCCCGCGGCAACAACTTCCCGGCGACGGCCGTGCCGCACGGCTTCAACTTCTGGACCCCGGTCACCAACGCCGGCTCGCTGAGCTGGCTGTACGACTACGCGCGCGGCAACAACGCGGACAACCTGCCGACGATCCAGGCGTTCAGCGCGAGCCACGAGCCGAGCCCCTGGATGGGCGACCGGCAGACCTTCCAGGTGCTGCCCTCCGCCGCGTCCGGCACCCCGGCCCTCGGCCGGGAGGAACGCGAACTGGCCTTCCGGCACGAGAACGAGACCGCGCGGCCGTACTACTACGGGGTGCGGTTCGAGAACGGCCAGAAGGCCGAGATCGCGCCGGCCGACCACGCGGCGGTCATGCGCTTCACCTACCCCGGCGACGACGCGAGCGTCCTGTTCGACAACGTCACCGAGCAGGCCGGCCTGACCCTCGACAAGGAGAACGGCACCTTCACCGGCTACTCGGACGTCAAGTCCGGGCTGTCCACGGGCGCCACCCGGCTCTTCGTGTACGGCGAGTTCGACAAGAAGGTCACCGGCGGCGACACGAGCGGCGTCAAGGGCCATCTGCGGTTCGACGCGGGCAAGGACCGCACGGTCACCCTGCGCCTGGCCACCTCCCTGATCAGCGTCGACCAGGCGAAGGACAACCTGCGCCAGGAGATACCCGAGGGCCGGTCCTTCGAGGCGGTCAGGAAGAGCGCCCAGCGGCAGTGGGACGGGCTGCTCGGCACGGTCGAGGTCGAGGGCGCCACCCCGGACCAGCTGACCACGCTCTACTCCAGCCTGTACCGGCTGTACCTGTACCCGAACTCCGGCTTCGAGAAGGTCGACGGCACCTACAAGTACGCCTCGCCGTTCTCCAAGATGCCCGGGCCCGACACCCCGACGCACACCGGCGCGAAGATCGTCGAGGGCAAGGTGTACGTCAACAACGGCTTCTGGGACACCTACCGGACCACCTGGCCCGCCTACTCCTTCCTGACCCCCTCCAAGGCGGGTGAGCTGGTCGACGGGTTCGTACAGCACTACAAGGACGGCGGCTGGACCTCCCGTTGGTCCTCCCCCGGCTACGCCGACCTGATGACCGGCACCTCCTCCGACGTCGCGTTCGCCGACGCGTACGTCAAGGGCGTGGACTTCGACGCCGAGACGGCGTACGACGCGGCCGTGAAGAACGCCACCGTCGTGCCCCCCTCGTCGGGCGTCGGCCGCAAGGGCATGGCGACCTCGCCCTTCCTCGGCTACACCGGCACCGAGACGCACGAGGGCCTGTCGTGGGCGCTGGAGGGCTACCTCAACGACTACGGCATCTCCCGGATGGGCCGGGCCCTCTACGAGAAGACCGGCGACAAGCGCTACCAGGAGGAGTCCGCCTACTTCCTCGACCGCGCCCAGGAGTACGTCAACCTGTTCGACTCCGAGGCCGGTTTCTTCCAGGGGAGGAACACGAAGGGCGACTGGCGCGTCGAGTCCTCGAAGTACGACCCGCGGGTCTGGGGGTACGACTACACCGAGACGAACGGCTGGGGCTACGCCTTCACCGCCCCGCAGGACAGCCGCGGCCTGGCCAACCTGTACGGCGGCCGGGGCGGCCTCGCGGACAAGCTCGACGAGTACCTGGCCACCCCGGAGACGGCCTCCCCCGAGTTCGTCGGCTCCTACGGCGGAGTCATCCACGAGATGACCGAGGCGCGGGACGTCCGGATGGGCATGTACGGGCACTCCAACCAGGTCGCCCACCACGCCCTGTACATGTACGACGCGGCCGGACAGCCCTGGAAGACCCAGAAGAACGTCCGTGAGGTGCTGTCCCGGCTCTACACCGGCAGCGAGATCGGGCAGGGGTACCACGGCGACGAGGACAACGGCGAGCAGTCGGCCTGGTACCTGTTCTCCTCGCTCGGCTTCTACCCGCTGGTGATGGGAAGCGGTGAGTACGCCATCGGCTCCCCGCTGTTCACGAAGGCGACCGTGCACCTGGAGAACGGCCGCGAACTGGTCGTCAAGGCGCCGAAGAACAGCGCGAAGAACGTCTACGTGCAGGGTCTGAAGGTCAACGGAAAGCGCTGGAACTCCACCTCGCTCCCCCACGCGCTGATCGCGAAGGGCGGCGTCCTGGAGTTCGACATGGGCCCGCGGCCGTCGACGTGGGGCACCGGCAAGGACGCGGCACCGGTGTCGATCACCCAGGACGGCGAGGTGCCCGCGCCCCGTGAGGACGCGCTGAAGGGCGCGGGCGCCCTGTTCGACGACACGTCGGCGACCGGCGCCACGGTGTCCACGGTCGACCTGCCCGTGACCGGGGAGACGAAGGCGGTGCAGTACACGCTGACGTCCTCGGACGCCGCCAAGGCGCCCACGGGCTGGGTGCTGCAGGGGTCTTCGGACGGCCGGACGTGGAAGGACCTGGACAAGCGGGCGGACGAGTCCTTCCGCTGGGACCGGCAGACCCGGGCCTTCTCGGTCGACAGGCCGAAGGCCTACGGCCACTACCGGCTGGTGCTGACCGGTGAGTCGGCGCTGACGGAGGTGGAACTGCTGAGCTGAGCTGAGCCGGGCCTGGCCGAGCTGAGCCGGCCGCGCGCAGGAAGCGGGTCCGGGCCGTGGCGGCCCGGACCCGCTTCGTGGTGCATCGGGTTCAGCCGACCCGGCAGGGCAGGGTCGTCGCGCTGTCACCGCCGGAGCCGGAGACGACGTAGCCGAAGGTGGCACTCTTCCCCGGGGCCAGCGCGCCGTTGTAGTCGGCGTTGTGGACCATGACGTGCTGGCCCTGGTAGGTGGCGTTGCCGCTCCACAGACTGTCGATCCGCTGACCGGCCGGGAGGGTCCAGTCGACCATCCAGCCGAGCATGGGGACGTTCCCGCTGTTGGTGACGGTCACCTGGGACTGGTAGCCGCCGTTCCAACTGCCCGTCGTGCTGCGGGTGGCGGTGCACTGGCCGGGAACCGGCTCGGTCGGGGGGTTGCCGGGCTGCTTGATGCCGGTCACCTCGCCGTTGCCGCCGTCGAAGACGACGTCGGAGCAGGAGTAGAAGGTCTCCGCGCTGTCCGAACGCTGCCAGACCATGTAGACGATGTGACGGCCCGACTTGCCCTGCGGAAGCCGCCCGGTCCAGGAGTAGTTGGCCTCGACGGTGCCCGGGGACCCCTTGAGCGGCGGGTGGTCGACGGAGAGGAAGGGCTGCTTCTCCATGTCGCCCCAGGTGAGGGTCCGGGTCGGGTCGAAGCCGTCCTTGGTGATGTAGACGTAGAACCAACCCGGGTGCGCGGCCCAGGCGTTGTAGGAGAAGTCGACGGTCGCACCCGAGGTGAGGTGGGTGAGCGGCCAGTCGTCACGCGGCTGGTTGAAGCCGGTGAAGCTGGTGTTGCCGCCGCTGCACAGCTGCCCGTCCGGCACGAAGCCCTCGGTGCGGCCGGCGCCGTCGGAACGCAGTACGGAGAACCAGTTGTAGAACGGCGTGGTGCCGCTGACCTGTGCGGCGGCCTTGCACGCCGGGTTGACCGGTTTGATCTCACCGGTGTCGGTCAGCCCGTCCTGCCAGCACAGGAAGGTCCGGCTGGCAGGCTTCATGGGAGTACCGTGCGCCTCCGCCTCGCCGCCCGTCGTCATGATCAGGCCGACGGCCGGGAGGGTGGCGAGCAGGGAGACCAGGACGAGGAAGAGGGCTCTGGTGCGGGTGGGGAGGGTTGATCGGGGAGCGGCAGCGCGCCCCGTGATTGTCGAGATCATGACACACCTGTCCGTCGCTGCGGGTTACGGGTTGTGCGCATGGGTGCGTGGGGGTGAGCGAGACGGGAGCGCGCCTGCGGCGGGTTCCGGTCCGCCTACACGATGGGAGCGCTCCCATCCCACTCGTCAGGAAGGTAGCGCCGTACGCTCCGGTTGTAAACGGCTGACGCAGCGAGGGCCGCACCCCCGACGGACGGGGATGCGGCCCTCAACTACCTTGCGGTACCGCTTACTTGCTGATCAGGTCACTTGCTGATCAGGCTGCGCAGCACGTACTGCAGGATGCCGCCGTTGCGGTAGTAGTCCGCCTCGCCGGGGGTGTCGATGCGGACGACCGCGTCGAACTCGACGCCGGTGTCGGTGGTGACCTTCACCGTGCTCGGGATGGTGCCGTCGTTCAGTTCGGTGACGCCGGTGAAGGAGAAGGTCTCCTCGCCGGTGAGGCCGAGCGTCTCGGCGGTGTGGCCCTCGGGGAACTGGAGCGGCAGCACGCCCATGCCGATGAGGTTCGAGCGGTGGATGCGCTCGTACGACTCGGCGATGACGGCCTTGACGCCGAGCAGCGCGGTGCCCTTGGCGGCCCAGTCGCGGGACGAGCCGGAGCCGTACTCCTTGCCGGCCAGGACGACCAGCGGGATGCCCTGGTCGATGTAGTTGCGCGAGGCGTCGTAGATGAACGAGACCGGGGCGCCGTCCTGGGTGAAGTCGCGGGTGTAGCCGCCCTCGGTGCCCGGCGCGATCTGGTTGCGCAGGCGGATGTTGGCGAACGTACCGCGGATCATGACCTCGTGGTTGCCGCGGCGGGAGCCGTAGCTGTTGAAGTCGCGGCGCTCGACGCCGTGCTCCGTGAGGTACTTGCCGGCCGGGGTGTCGGCCTTGATGGCGCCGGCCGGGGAGATGTGGTCGGTGGTGACCGAGTCGCCCAGCTTGGCCAGGACGCGGGCGCCGGCGATGTCCTCGACCGGGGCCGGCTCCATGCCCATGCCCTCGAAGTACGGGGGCTTGCGGACGTAGGTGGACTCGGCGTCCCACTCGAAGGTGTTGCCGGTCGGGATCGGCAGCGCCTGCCACTGGGCGTCACCGGCGAAGACGTCGGCGTAGGACTTGGAGAACATGTCCTCGCCGATGGTGTTGGCGACGACGTCGTTGACCTCGGCCTCGGTCGGCCAGATGTCCTTGAGGAAGACCGGGTTGCCGTCCTGGTCCAGGCCCAGGGACTCGCGGGTGATGTCCACCTTCATCGAACCGGCGATGGCGTAGGCCACGACCAGCGGCGGGGACGCCAGGTAGTTCATCTTGACGTCGGGGTTGATCCGGCCCTCGAAGTTGCGGTTGCCGGAGAGCACCGAGGTGACGGCGAGGTCGTGCTCGTTGACCGCCTTGGAGACCTCCTCCGGCAGCGGGCCGGAGTTACCGATGCAGGTGGTGCAGCCGTAGCCGACGAGGTTGAAGCCGACCTTGTCGAGGTACGGGGTCAGGCCCGCCTTGTCGAAGTAGTCGGTGACGACCTTGGAGCCCGGTGCGAGGGTGGTCTTGACCCACGGCTTGCGGGTCAGGCCCTTCTCGACCGCCTTCTTGGCCACCAGGGCGGCGGCGACCATGACGTACGGGTTGGAGGTGTTGGTGCAGGAGGTGATCGCGGCGACGGTGACGTGGCCGTGGTCGAGCTCGTACTCCGCGCCGTCGGCGGCGGTGACCTTCACCTTGTGGCTGGGGGCCGTGTCGGAGACGGCCGGGGCGTCGGAGGCCGGGAAGGACTCCTCGCCGGCCTCGTCGACGTCGCCGCCGTCCTTGACGTAGTTGCGCACGTCCTGGGCGAACTGGGCCTTCGCGTCGGCGAGGACGATGCGGTCCTGCGGACGCTTCGGACCGGCGATGGAGGGCACGACCGTGGCCAGGTCCAGCTCGAGCTTCTCGGAGAAGTCCGGCTCGGCCTTCGGGTCCAGCCAGAGGCCCTGCTCCTTGGCGTACGCCTCGACGAGCGCGACCTGCCGGTCGCTGCGGCCGGTCAGGCGCAGGTAGTTCAGCGTCTCGTCGTCGATCGGGAAGATGGCGGCGGTGGAGCCGAACTCCGGCGACATGTTGCCGATGGTGGCACGGTTGGCCAGGCTCGTCGCGGCGACGCCCTCGCCGTAGAACTCGACGAACTTGCCGACGACGCCGTGCTTGCGCAGCATCTCGGTGATGGTCAGCACGAGGTCGGTGGCGGTGGTGCCGGGCTTGAGCTCACCGGTCAGCTTGAAGCCGACGACGCGCGGGATCAGCATGGAGACCGGCTGGCCGAGCATGGCGGCCTCGGCCTCGATGCCGCCGACGCCCCAGCCGAGGACGCCGAGGCCGTTGACCATGGTGGTGTGCGAGTCGGTGCCGACCAGGGTGTCGGGGTAGGCCTTGCCGTCACGGGTCATGACGACACGGGCCAGGTGCTCGATGTTCACCTGGTGGACGATGCCGGTGCCGGGCGGGACGACCTTGAACTCGTCGAAGGCGGTCTGGCCCCAGCGCAGGAACTGGTAGCGCTCCTTGTTGCGGCCGTACTCCAGGTCGACGTTCACCTTGAAGGCGTCGCTGGTGCCGAACTTGTCGGCGATGACGGAGTGGTCGATGACCAGCTCGGCCGGGGCCAGCGGGTTGATCTTCGCCGGGTCGCCGCCGAGCTCCTTGACGGCCTCGCGCATGGTGGCGAGGTCCACGACACAGGGAACACCGGTGAAGTCCTGCATGATCACACGGGCCGGGGTGTACTGGATCTCCTGCGACGGCTGGGCCTGGGAGTCCCAGGAGCCGAGCGCTCGGATGTGGTCGGCGGTGATGTTCGCGCCGTCCTCGGTACGGAGCAGGTTCTCCAGCAGCACCTTCAGGCTGTAGGGAAGGCGCGCGGAGCCCTCGACCTTGTCCAGCCGGAAAATCTCGTACGACTCGTCGCCCACCTGCAGCGTGCTGCGGGCGTCGAAGCTGTTCGCCGACACGACAGTCTCCTTCATTGATGTACGCGTACCACCACACCGCAAACCGTGTGCGGCTACCGCCGCGTGGTGCCGCCACCCACGTCTCGACCGATCCGCTAAGGTAAGGCTAAGTTAGGTACCCCTTACCAAGGTGGCGGCTGCGGTGCATCTCGGCAGATATCTCGATGTCGAGATAACTCTAGTACACCGCGGCCGAATGGTCATGCGTGGGCCCGCCCACGACACCCGGACACCGCCCCCCGGGTACCCCGTTTCCGACCCTCCCCTCATTCCCGACCCTCCGCCCTCGACCCCGTCATCACCGGCCCCGGACGGGGTATGCGCACCGGGACGGCGTCGCGAACCCGGCGCCATGGACCCAAGGAGGGAGACGGGGATGCCGCTCACGTTCCGCAAGAGCTTCAGGATCTTCCCGGGGGTGCGACTGAACATCAACAAGCGCTCCTGGTCCGTCACCACCGACGGGAGGCGCGGCCCGCGCCACACCACGAGCAGCACAGGGCGTCGTACGACATCAGTGGATTTGCCCGGACCTTTCGGATGGCGGCGCACGCGCAGCGCCCGCCGCACCAGGTAATATTGACGTCATATCACCCGAATGGCCCCACTCGAGAGGCCCCCAGGAGGCGCCATCTCATATCTGAGATAGCCTCAGCCTCATGTCAGACGACTACCTCGTACGCATCGGCAAGCTCATCCGCGACGCCCGGCAACACCGCGGCTGGACACAGGCACAGCTGGCGGAGGCTCTCGGTACCAGCCAGAGCGCCGTCAACCGCATCGAGCGCGGCAACCAGAACATCAGCCTTGAGATGATCGCCCGCATCGGTGAAGCACTCGACAGCGAGATCGTCTCTCTGGGCTACGCCGGCCCCATGCATCTGCGGGTCGTCGGCGGCCGCCGCCTCTCGGGCGCCATCGATGTGAAGACGAGCAAGAACGCGTGCGTGGCACTGCTGTGCGCCTCCCTGCTCAACCGGGGCCGCACGGTGCTGCGCCGCGTCGCCCGCATCGAGGAGGTGTACCGCCTCCTGGAGGTGCTGGGCTCCATCGGCGTCCGCACCCGGTGGATAAACGACGGCGTCGACCTGGAGATCGTGCCGCCCGCCACGCTGGACCTGGCCTCCATCGACGCGGACGCGGCCCGCCGCACCCGCTCGATCATCATGTTCCTCGGCCCGCTGCTGCACCGCCAGGACCGCTTCATGCTGCCGTACGCGGGCGGCTGCGACCTCGGTACCCGCACCGTCGAGCCGCACATGATCGCGCTGCGCCGGTTCGGCCTGGAGATCGCCGCGACCGAAGGGCAGTACCACGCGGTGGTGGACCGCGCCGTGCGCCCGGACCGACCGATCGTGCTGACCGAACGCGGGGACACGGTCACCGAGAACGCGCTGTTGGCCGCCGCCCGGCACGACGGCGTCACCGTCATCCGCAACGCCTCCTCCAACTACATGGTCCAGGACCTGTGCTTCTTCCTGGAGGCGCTGGGCGTCAAGGTCGAGGGCATCGGCACCACCACGCTCACCGTGCACGGCATGCACACCATCGACGTCGACGTGGACTACTCCCCCTCCGAGGACCCGGTCGAGGCGATGAGCCTGCTCGCCGCGGCCGTCGTCACCGAGTCCGAGCTGACGGTGCGCCGGGTGCCGATCGAGTTCCTGGAGATCGAGCTCGCGGTCCTGGAGGAGATGGGCCTCGACCACGACCGCACCCCCGAGTACGTCGCCGACAACGGCCGCACCCGGCTGGTCGACCTCACGGTCCGGCCCTCCAAGCTGGAGGCGCCGATCGACAAGATCCACCCGATGCCCTTCCCGGGCCTGAACATCGACAACGTACCGTTCTTCGCGGCGATCGCGGCGGTCGCGCAGGGCCAGACCCTCATCCACGACTGGGTCTACGACAACCGCGCCATCTACCTGACCGACCTCAACCGCCTCGGCGGCCGCCTCCAACTCCTGGACCCCCACCGCGTCCTGGTCGAGGGCCCCACCCGCTGGCGCGCCGCCGAAATGATGTGCCCCCCGGCCCTGCGCCCCGCCGTGGTCGTCCTCCTGGCGATGATGGCCGCCGAGGGCACCTCGGTGCTCCGCAACGTCTACGTCATCAACCGGGGTTACGAGGACCTGGCGGAGCGGCTGAACTCGGTCGGGGCCCAGATCGAGATCTTCCGGGACATCTGAAGGTCTTCGGAAAAGACGCCGTTACCCCCTCCTGACTTGTACGTATGCGAGCCAGGAGGGGATTCGGCGGCGCCTGTGGGACTTCTCTGGGCCTTCGGACCGGGACCGAGAGGCTGTCGGCCTCCGGGGCCGGGCGGCGGATTGTCCGGCACTTCACGTACAACCGCTGCACCGCGTAGGCGGCCTCGACATCGCGCTCGGGCAGGAGCGAGCGCACCGGCGGACACGGCACTCCCGTGCGGGCGGTCCCGTCCAGGACGGCGGCCGCCTTCGTCACGGCGTCGGAGGACTCGTGGGCGCTCACGCGGACCCACTCGGCGCGGTGGTGCGGTGGTGTGGAAGAGACATGCGGGGTGCCTCCGGGAGGGAGTGATGCGTGCGGTTCGTACGGCGGCGTACGGTCCGTCAGTCGTCGGCGATGCCGGTACCGCTGAGTGTGCGGGCACCGTGTTCTCCGGGTGGGCCGGGGAGCGGGCTCCGGCACGGAACCGGGCGAGCTTGTCCACGATGGTCCGGCCGACGGGAAGACGGCCCCAGACGCTGCTGCCCTGGTGGGTGGTGGGTTCCCAGGTCGTCTCGTCGATGACGAGAAGGTGCCAGCCGACTTTCCACTCGAAACCCGAGGGGGTAATGCCGCCGGCCAGGTATCCGAAGGGGTCGGTGCCGTCGACGCCCTTGGTGCTGCGTCCGTAGCCGGGCAGGTCGGGGACGATGACCCGGTGCTCCTTGGCCGGCTCCGCGATGTTGCGGGCGTAGTGGGAGACGCCTGAGGCTCCGGGGCCGCCGCCGTGCAGCAGGACCGGCGGGCCGTCGCCGGTCTCCGCGGCGAAGATCTTCCTTCCGTCGATGTCGTACGTCGTCTCCCGCATCGTCGGCAGGCCGGTCGGTGTCGTCGTCATGATGCCGGTGTCCTCACCGGGCGGTGGACGCGGTCGGGCGGGAGGTCGCGGTCGGCATGAAGCCGCGGGGTGGCGGCGGAAGCGGGGCGTCCTCGGGAGCCGCCGCGTAGACGTAGGCGTCGGGGCGCAGGGCGAGCGTGGACGCGCCGTGCCCGGTCATCCAGGGCAGCAAGACGCCGTCGCTGTCGACGAGGGTGCCCTCGGCCGGCCGGGAGCCGACGGGTGTGACGGTCAGGGAGGGGACGCCCGGAAGGTTCCAGGCGGGCTGGGGCGTGGCCGTGCGCGCGTGCAGGAGGAGCCATCGGCCGCCGAGCGCGTCGTCGAGGCGGACGCGGGTGCCGTCGGGGCCGGTGACCCATGGCTGGGGGACCTGGCGGCCGGTCGCCCTGGTGCGGGAAGGGGCCTGCAGGCCGGCGTGGTAGCGGGCGACGGGGATCCAGTTCGAGTCCTGCATCCAGTCACCGAAGCCCGGTATGCGGTCCAGGGCGCGCAGAGCGCCGTTGCGGACGCGCGCGACCGGCAGGCGGCGTTCGGTGATGATCCGGCCGACGAACACCGCCCGCTTCGTGACCTCCTTGACGTGCGGTTTGCGCTCGGCCTCGTAGCTGTCGAGCACCGTCTCGGGCAGTTCGCCGCGCAGGACCGCGTCGAGTTTCCAGCAGAGGTTGGCCACATCGCGCACGCCGGCGGCCATGCCCTGCCCGATCCACGGCGGCATGGCGTGGGCGGCGTCGCCGGCGAGGAAGACCTGGTCCATGCGGAAGCGGGTGGCGAAGCGCACGTGGTGGCTGTAGACGGTGGCGCGCAGGACCTCGACGCTGTCGCGGGAGATGCCGTACCGGGCCACCAGCCGGTACACGGCCTCCTCGGTGGTCAGCTGTTCCTCGTCGTCGCCGGGCAGGATCGGGAACTCCCACCGGTGGTGGCCGAGCGGGGTCGGGCAGTCCACGGCCGGACGGGCCGGGTCGCAGTGGAAGCGCAGCTTGTCGTGGTCCGGCCAGGGTTTGAGCATCTTCGTGTCGATGACCACCCAGCGGTCCTCGTACGTCTTGCCCTCGTAGCCGATGTTCAGCTGGGCACGGGTGAGACTGGAGCCGCCGTCGGCCGCGATCGCATAGGAAGCGCGCAGCCGGTGCACGGAGTCGTCGGCCGTGCCGACCACCGTCAGGTCCACCCCGTCGGCGTCCTGGCGCAGGCGCAGACACTCGTGACGCAAGAGGATCTTCACGTTCGGATAGCGGTCGACACCGTCGCGCAGGACCTGCTCCAGCGCCGGCTGGTAGATGAACATCTGCGGTGGATGGCCGTGGCCGCGCGGCGTGGGGTGCGCGCTGAGGAAGGGGCGGCCGTGCGCGTCGACGAAGTCGACGGGGCGCTCGGTCAGCATGTCCTGCTTGAGTCGTTCGGCCAGGCCCGCGCGCTGCCAGATCCGCATGACCTCCTCGTCGGTGGAGATGGCCCTGGCGCGCGAGAAGATCTCGGCGTCGCGGTCCACGACGACGGTCCTCAAGCCCAGCGCGCCCAGCAGATTCGCCGCTGTCACCCCCGTGGGTCCGTAGCCGATCACCGCCACGTCGTACGTGTCGTCCCCGGCTCGGATCTCTTCCACCAGGCCCACCTCGCTGTCACCGGGTCGCGACTCACGCATTGATGGAGCGTTCGCTCCAGTGGGAACGAGCGCTACGGCAAGCATGGCACCGGACACGGTCAGGGGCCGGTGCGACGGGAGGGAAGACCCCATGACCAGGCCCCGGACGACACGCAAGAAGCGCGCGAACGGCGTGGAGTCGCGGCAGCGCATCCTCGACGCCGCCCGCTTCGTCTTCCAAGCTCGTCCGACCCGGCACCGGCTGCAACAGGCCACCAGCCCGCCCCGGGCCCCATGACCAGTCACTCCCCCGAGGCCGGGAACGCCGTCGCGACGGGCCGCGCCGGTCACCAGGGCGGGTTGTCCGCCCTGCGCGTCTCTCCGGCTCCTGGCCGACCGCCCATGAACACCTCGTGGATCTCATACACGCGGTACGGCCCCAGACCGTGTTCTGACCGCACGGCACGACAGACCGAACCGGCACCCGGTGTGCCGCGGCGACAAAGGCGAAGGAGCGGTGACGTACGACATGAGCAGCCACACCCGGCCGCCGCAGCCGGGCATCCGACTGCACGTCGACCTCGGCGGCGACCTGCGCCCGCACCGGAGCGCGAAGATCGAGGCCCGTCTGCGGGTCGACGTGGCCGCCGACGGTACGCCCACCGACCTGCCCGCGGTCCAACTCGCCGTGATCATCGCGGTGGACGTCGCCGAACGCAACCGGGCAGCCGTCCGGCACGCCCTGCCGTCGGCGCTGCGCGCCCTGCCCGACCGCATCTCCTTCGCCGTGCTCGGCAGCGGTCCTGAGCCGGTCCGCTGCTATCCGCGGGGTGCCGACGAGTGGGCCGTCGCCGACCGGGAGGAGAGGCGCCGGGCCGCCTTCGTCGCGGGATCGCTCCCGCTGCACCGGGAGGGGCCGCGCCCTGCCGGCTACGCCCCATGGGTGGCCCGATCGCGTGCCCTGCTCGCCGGCCGGCCGGTGTCCGTACGCCATCTGGTGCTGATCACCGATGGCAGCAGCGCCGTCGGGGGAGACCCGTCTGGAAGAAGAACTGGAAGCGTACGCAGGGCAGTTCACCTGTGATGTGTTCGCCGTGGGCACGGACTGGGCTCCCGACCCCCTGCTGGCCCTCGCCGAACGGCTGCACGGCACGGCCGAGTTCGTGGACGACGGTGAACTCGGCCATGCGGTCACTGCCGCCATCCACCGGCTGCGCCGGGTGCACACTCCCCAGCTGCCGATCGAAGTGACCGTGCGGCCCTCCGTGCGCCAGGTCTCGCTCAGCGAGAAGGCGCCCCGGCCGCACCGCCTCGGCAGACTGCCCCAGCCCGGCCGGCCGCACCGCTGGAAATTCCCGACCTACCAGTGGCAGCAGGGCAGACGCGACTACCTGCTCACCCTGGTCGCCGACTCCGACGCCGACCCGCTGGAGACCGAGCTGCAGTTCGCCATGGTCTCCATCGGTGATGTCCACGCGCCCGTCATCGCCCGCTGGCACCTCCCCGAGCAGTCCCCGCCCCACGCACCGACGGGCACCGACGGGCACCGACGGGCACCGACGGGCACCGACGGGCACCGACAGCGTGCGTGACCTCAACGCCACCGCCAGGATGCGGAGGGCTCTCCGCCAGGGCCTCACCGCTCTTCAGGAACACCGGCCGGACACCGCCGAGGACCACCTGGGACAGGCCGCCCGGCTGGCGGCGCGGTTCGGCACGGACTGGGTGCTGGAGGAGATCCGCACGGTCGCCGACATCGAGGACGCGGCCGCGGGACTGGTCCGGCCGCGCGCCGTCGACGCCGGTGCCCTCGGCCCGCTGATCCTGCGCGCCGGGTCCCGCCCCGGCGGGCCCCTGGCCGACGCCGTCGGTGCGCGGCCGGGCCCGCGCTGCGGCGGCTGCGGCACCCCGGCCGGGAGCGAGGCCCGTTACTGCATCGCATGCGGGGAGAAGCTGCTGTGACGACCAAACGCGCCGCCTCCTGGCATCGGTTCTCCCTCGCCGCTTTCTGGCGCCGGCGTCTGAGCCCCTGGCGGACCCGGCGGCTGCTGGAGATGCACCTGCTGGTTCTGTTCCTGCTCACGGCCGTGGCGTCGACCGCCCTGTTCCTCTCCTGCCGTCAGGTCCAGCACAGCGCCGAAGCGCTCGCGTCCCGCGAGGCGCCGGCCGTGCAGGGGCTCGCCGCCACCCGGCTCGCGGCCCTGCGGGCCGACCAGGAGGCCCGCGCCCTGGTGGAAATGGACCTCATCGACGTCACGGGCTCGGGCAGGGCCTACCGGTCCCAGCTCTCGGCCGCCGACCAGGGCCTGTCCCGGATCGCCGACCGCACGGACCAGGACCTCGGCACGGTCAAGGGCCTGCTCGCCACCTACAGCGAATCGCTCGGCCTCGGCACGTCCCCCTACCTTGACCAGCCCCTCATGCGGAAGCAGAAACTCAAAGAAGCGGATTCGCTGCTCAACCGCGATTCGGTGGGGCTCCTACTTCGCCTGGAGGCACTGCAGCAAGTCCAGCTGAGGCACGCCGAAGCCACAGCCACCATGGGGAAGTGGCAGCGCGGCGGGTGGTGGCTCGCCGAACTCGCCCTGGCCCTGGTGGGACTGATCCTGCTCTCGGCGCTGTTCGTACTGCGCGACCGCTGCGGCCGCGACTGGAATCCGTACCTGCTCGCCGCCTTCGTGCTCACCGTGCTGCTCGCGGTGGTCCCGCTGACGGCGATGTCCTCCACCCAGGACGACCTCGACGGGGCGATCAAGGATCTGCGACAGATCACCGACGTGCCCCGGAAAAACGGCACGGAGCCGGCCGACGCACAGCAGTACGTCACGAAGAAGTCGGAGGAGGTCCGGCAGAAGACGGCCGATGACGCCTGGACCGCCCCGGTGTACCAGGGCGCTTTCATCGGCAGCCTGCTGGCAGTCGTCCTGCCCGCGCTGGGGCTCGGTCTTCGGCTCGACAACGACTACTGGGGGCGACGGTGACCCGACGGTTCAAGATGCTGGTCCTCGTCATGGTCATGCTGCTGATCACCGCCGCCGGCATGGTGGTGGTCTGGGCACAGCGCGACGACGAGGAGCCGGTGACCATCCTCGGAACGTGGACGGCCAAGCAGGCGGAGCACTTCGAAGCCCTGCTGCACGGCTTCGGCATCCCCTTCCGCTACCAGGGCACCGCGGCCCAACGGGATGTGCTGCTCTCCAAGGTGCAGTCGGGGAGCCCCCGGACATCGTGATCATGCCGGGCCTCGGCGAACTCGCCGAATACGCCGACCAAAAGCTCCTCAAACCGCTGAACCGGCTCTACGAGCCGCAGGAGTACGGCGCCTCCTGGAAGCCGACCGGCTCGCCCTCCGAAGACGTCTACTGGGTCCCGGTCAAGGCGGACCTGAAGATCATCGTCTGGTACCGCCAGGGTCACAAGCCTGCCCATAAGCCTGCTCCACTGAGGAGTTGGTGCATCGGCATGGGGGACGACGGTGCCTCCGGCTGGCCCGGCACCGACTGGATCGAGGACCTCGTGCTGCAACGGGAGGGCCCGGACGTCTACGAGAAGTGGGCGCTGGGCACGGGCGAGGTGGAGTGGTGGCGGAGTGATCCGGTGCGCACGGCCTGGGAGTCGTGGGCCGAGCTGCTCCAGGAGGACAGGGGCGCAGCCGAGCACGCTCTGCTCACCGACCACCGCGGCGCCCCGGACGACGACGGGCTGCTGTTCGACGGCTGGGACGGGTGCACCCTGGAGCATCAGGGCTCCTTCGCACTTTCCTTCTACAAGGATGACGCGGAGCACGCGGACCTGACGGACTCCGCTCCGCTCCGCTCCTGCCCGGAGGCGGCAGCCGGGTCCGGGCCCACGAGGTGACCGGCGACTTCGCCGCGCTGTTCAGCGACCGCCCCCGGGTCCGTGAACTGATCCGCCGGCTGGCCTCCGAGGAGGGCCAGCAGAGGTGGGCCGATCTGGCGGACGTCTTCTCGGCGAATCGTCAGGTGGAGCTGGAGAAGCCACAGGGCGACGCGGTCGAACACAAGATCGCACAACGGCTCGGTGCAGGCCCCCGCTGCCTGGACGCCTCGGACGTCATGGCACCTGCCGTGCGGGACGCCTTCTACGAGGCCGTCCTGCTGACCATCGCAAGGGTCGCCGCCGGCCAGGACCCCGACGTCGAGGGTGTCCTCCACGATGTGCAGAGGATGCAGAACGCTCAGCCCGCCCGAGGCGCCGACAGCAGAGCGGCTCCGAAGACGGTGTGCAGTAAGCGGTGAGCGATCGGGCGGCACCTGCGCCGGCCCCGGTGACCTCCGCGTGGGCGTTCCCGCCACTCTGGCTGCCCGTCAGCGGGCTGCGGTCGCACAGGGAACGGGCCGAACGCCATTTCCCCGGCGCCCAGGCTCCGGATTCCCCACCGGCCACCAGCCGCTCCAGAAGCGCGCCGCCGTTTGTCCAGGGCGGACGCGTGCCCCGTTGTGACAAGTGCGGACGCGCATGCCGCTGCGAGAGAAGGCCCTGGCCAGAACCGGGGTCAAGGCCCGGCTTCCGCGGCCGGGCGGGGCACCGGTACGGGCTGGGGTTCGCCGGCCGTCGGCGTCGAAGGGATGCCGATCCGGTGTTCGGTGCTGTTCTGGCGGGGTGGCCTGTTACGCCCGAGGCGTTCGTGAGCGTCGGCGAAGTGTCCGGAAACGGCCGCGGAGACCGTCGAGAGGTCCAGGGCCAGGGCGAAGCCGGCGATGATCTCCGCCAGCCGGACGGCGCTTCCCCGGCCGGTACACCCCATCGCTTTCAAGAGCTCGTGCTGCGTGGGCAGGTGGGTGCCGCCCCCGACCGTGCCCACTGCCAGGCCGGGCAGGGTCATACTCGCGTAGACGCCGTCCCGTGTGCGTTCGAGGATGAACTGCCCCACGCTCGACTCGTGAACGCAGGCGATGTCCTGGCCCGTCGCCGTGAAGATCGCCGCCACGATGTTGGCGGTGTTCGCGTTGGACCCCAGGACCCCGCTGTGCACTGCTCCGGCCGTGATGTGCTGGTACCCCGTGACCAGTTCGTCGGGGGTGGTTCTCAGGACCCGTTGGACGACCCCTGCCGGCAGAAGGCAGTCAGCGGCCACCCTGATTCCGCGGCCTTCCGCCACGGCCTGGGCTGACGCCTTCTTGTCTCCGGATGTGTTCCCTTCGATGATGAAGGATTCGAGTTCCTCGTCTGCGACCAGGTGCGGCTGTTGCAGGATCCACTGACACGCGTGCCAGGTGCAGGCAGTCGTCATGTTCTGCCCTGCCGCGTCCCCGGTGGTGTACCTGAACCTCAGGTGAACGGTCCTGCCCAGGACCACGGGCTCGATCGAGATGAGCGTGGCGTGGTCGGACACCTGCCGGATGATCGTGCGGAGGTCGCCGAGGTGCCGGAGGACCGCCGAGGCGAAGCGGCCGGCGCCGGCCAGTCGGGAGAACGCGAAGACAGGAGCACGCGTCATCGCTTGCAGTGCGGCGCGTGTGCTGACGCCGCCCGCCATGGTGACGGCCAGGGCTCCCCGCGTCGCCGACGAGACCAGGGCACCTTCCGTGGTGGCCATGGGAGCGTAGACCTCACCCCGGACGTTCGTCCCGCAGAACAGCAGGGGTCCGGCCACGCCGACCGGGATCTCGACGGTGCCGACGAGGCCCTCGATATTGCCGGTCAGCCTGTCGGCGTCGAGCCGTGTGTGCTGCAGGGAGTCCAGCGCCGACCGGGTCATGGAGCGGAGCCAGTTCAGCCGCTGAAGTCGCGCCGCCTCCGTGTAGAGCCCCCGGGCAGGCACGTACCGTCCTGGGGGCCGTGACGGACGGGGCAGGCCCGGGCTTTCTCCAGAGCTCATACGACATCGCTTTCCTCTGTGACGGGCGTCGGCCCGACGGGTTGCTTCGGGGATGACGGTCCCCGGTCATGCCGGGGGGACGGGCACGACCGCAGTGGCGGTCGCAGGACGGCCGAGGCGACCGCATCGGCGACCGGCCCGTGCCGACCCGGTCTGTCGTTCGCAGGTGTCGTCGCGGTACGCGGGGCACCGGTTCGACGTGGTCACCGACCCCACGACGCTCGGCACGCGTGGCCCCGCAGCTGGGCCCGGCGGACGATGTGCCGCGTCGCCCCTTCGACGACGGCACCCTCCCCGGCCGCGACGGGCACCCCCCTGACGGTCCCTGCCCGGTGCCTTGTCCTGGCCACGTTCGAACCACTCCCCCATTCCCACCCCGACGCGCGGCGACAGCCCCGGTACCAGCCCAACGACACCTCGGCCCACTGGTTACGCACGCAAAACGGCGCCGAGGTGTCCCCGTTCCCGTCGAACTCCGGCATCACGGAGCCGAGTCGGCCGGCCAGACGGTCGGTCCGGCCTCTACGGCATGCTGATCATTGCGGTCATCGTCATGTCCATCGCGGGACTCGTGGTCGGCCGCACTTCCGGGTATCCGGGCAAGAAGATCGGCACCCGCGGGATCACGACGGTCGCCTGCCACCTCCTCGTCACCCCGGCCATGCTGCTCGTCTTCACGGCCGCGGCCAAGGCACTGTCGACCCCGGCCGACTCGGTGATCACCTCCGGCGCGCACGGATTCTCCGAGATCCTGTACGCCTACGGCTCGAGCGCCGACGACAACGTCCTTCGCCGGTCCGAACGCGGACACGCAGTGGTTCAACACCATGCACGGGCTCGCGATGCTGCTCGGCCGACCTGGATTGTCGTTCCGTTGCTGTCCGAGGCCGTAGCGCCTGCGTTGACGGTGCGTCTCACCGGTCCAGCTCCGCGAACATCTCCACCTCCCGGGTCCTGCCCGTGACGATGATGACGTCGCCGGGGTGGACGACCGTCTCGGCGGTGGCGTGAGTGAAGTCGGCGCCGGGGCGTTTGATGCCGACGACGGTGACGCCGTACGTACTGCGCACCCGGCTCTCGCCCAGCGGGATCCCGCCGACGACCTTCGGGGCGAGCGTCTTGATCAGCGCGTAATCGCTGTCGAAGGCGATGAAGTCCAGCATCCGGCCGGTGACCAGGTGGGCCACGCGTTCGCCCATGTCGTGCTCGGGCAGGACGATGTGGTGGGCACCGATGCGTTCCAGGATCTGGCCGTGCTGCCGGGTGGTGGCCCGGACCCAGATGGCGGCCACGCCGGCGTCGACGAGGTTGGAGGTGGTCAGGATGCTGGCCTCCAGGTCGGTGCCGATACCGACCACCACGCGGGAGAACTCGCCGACGCCGAGCTGCGCCAGCGCAGCGGGGTCGGTGCAGTCCGCGGCGGCGACCTGGGTCAGCTCTTCGCCGACCTTCTGGACGACGCCGACGTCGGCGTCGACGCCGAGCACGTCCCAGCCACGCCGCATCAGCTCCGCCGCCACGGACTGTCCGAAACGGCCGAGACCGATCACCGCCACTCTGGAATCGCGGGCCGGGCGACGGTCGGCGGAACTCCGACGTCGGTGTGGACGCAGTGACTTGAAGTGGTCAGCCAATGACGGGTCGCTCCTCGGGCAGGGTGTACCGACGGTCACGCTGACGCAGTGCGAGCGCGCTGGCGAGAGTGATCGGGCCGACGCGCCCGACGAACATCATGACGATGACGGTGAGTTGGCCCACTGCGGGAAGGCTCCCGGTGACGCCGGTGCTCAGACCGACCGTGCCGAAGGCAGAGACGGCCTCGAACAGGACCGCCAGGACCGCGTCGGCTCTTTCCCTGGTGGCGGCGAGCAGCACCAACGTGCCCGCCATGACGAGACCCACACCCAGCAGCGCCACGGTGAGGGCCTGGCGCAGCGTGGCCGCGGAGACCCGGCGGCCCATGATGTCCGCGTCGGTGCGCCCGCGGACCTCGGCCAGGATCGCCGCTCCCAGAACCGCGAACGTGGTGACCTTGATGCCGCCCGCGGTACCCGCGCTGCCGCCGCCGATGAACATCAGCACGCAGATGCCCAGGAGGGTGGCCGGTTCCATGGCACCGGTGTCGACGGTGTTGAAGCCGGCGGTACGCGAGCTGGCAGCGGTGAAGAACCCGTCCAGCAGCTTGTCCCCCCATTCCAGGGGTCCGAGAGTCCTCGGGTTGCTCCACTCCAGCGCGCAGGTCATGACGGTGCCGACGGCGAGCAGCACCGCGGAGGTGAGGAGGGTGAGCCGGGTGTGCAGGGACCAGCGGTGCCGGGCGCCGCCGCGGGCGCCCGGGCGGCTGCGCAGCAGTTCGAACAGTACGGGGAAGCCGAGGGCACCGAGCACACAGGCGGCGGCGATCGGCAGGACGATCCAGGGATCGTGCGCATAGCCGACGAGGTTGTCGTCGCGCAGCCCGAACCCGGCGTTGCTGAAGGCGGAGATCCCGTAGAAGATCCCGTGGTAGACGGCGTTTCCGGCCGTCAGGCCATAACCGATGTGGAAACGGACCATGAGCACGGCGGCCGTGGCCAGTTCGACGGCCAGCGTGATGCCCGCGACTCCCAGGACCACCCGACGGATGTCACCGACGCCGAGGCTCCTCTCCGCCTGCGTGGCGAGCTGTGTCCGCAGTCGCAGCCGACCGGAGACGAGCAGGGTCAGCAGCGACGCGAGCGTCATGATGCCGAACCCGCCGATCTGGATCAGAGCCAGGACCACGCCCTCGCCGAACGCGCTCCAGTGGCTGCCGGTCCCCACGAGGGGCAGCCCGCCGCTGACCGCCCCCGCGGAGGTGAACAGGGCAGTCAGTACGTTGGTCTCCCTGCCGGGCTCGGTGGCGGCCGGCAGCACCAGCAGGGCCGCACCCAGCACGGCGACGAACGCGAAGGCCAGGACGACGCCACGGGCGGGATAGGCGGCCAGCCGGGACCACCAGGCCCGAGTCGTACCCACGGCCACCAGCAACCTCCGATGCCCCTCCGCCACATTTCCTGTCGTGCCCGTCGCACAAGGAGGCCGGTGAACGCGGCCACCCGCCCACAGCATCCCTCCCGGAGCGGGCGTACGGAACGCGCCACGACGTCAAGAGGGCGTGGGACCCGGCCGATCGGTGGAGTGCCACCGCGGCCTCGTCGGTGGACGGTGTCACGACGGCGACCGCGTTCGCACCCCGACCGGGCGAGAGCCGCGCACGCGCCCGGCACGGCATCGCGCCCGCAGCCGTGCCCGCGACGGTCCGGACGCGTCACCGGATTCCGGTGGCTCCGGTCACCACGCGCTGATGACCGGCGCGTCGGGCTCGTGCTGCCGCCAGGCCTCGTTGAGGCGTCCGAGCCGGTCCGCGGCGGCGATGCCGCACAGGGACGCGACCTTGCCGTCGCCGACGTCGAACGCCACGGCGCCCACCACCCGGCCGTCGACCACGGCGAGGACGGCCGGGGAGCCGTTGACCAGCGCGATGTGGATCGCGGGCGAGCCGCCGGCCAGCCGCCGCTTCGCCGGCGTGGGCTTGAAGCCGGCCCGCACGAAGGAGGCGACCCGCTCGCGCGTCGTGTACCGCAGCAGCCGCCTGCCCAGTCCGGCACCGTCCGAGACCGCCGTCACGTCGTCGGTGAGCAGTTCCACCAGCCGTTCGGTGCGCCCCGACATGGCGGCGGCGAGGAACTCCTCGACGACCCGGCGCGCGGACGCCGGGTCCACCTCGTCGCCGCGGCGGCGCTCGGAGGTGACCCGGCGTCGGGCCCGGTGGACGTGCTGCTGGCTCGCGGACTCGGTGATGTCGAGGATCTGGGCGATCTCGGCGTGGGGGTAGGAGAAGGCCTCACGCAGGACGTAGACGGCCCGCTCGACCGGCGAGAGGCGCTCCATGAGGAGCAGTACGGCCAAGGAGACCGATTCGCGCTGCTCGAAGGTGTCGGCCGGGCCGAGCATCGGGTCGCCCTCGAGGAGCGGCTCGGGCAGCCAGGCACCGGCCGTTCGCTCGTGGCGCGCCTGCGCCGAGCGGAGCCGGTCGAGGCAGAGATGGGTGACGACCTTGGTCAGCCACGCCTCCGGCACCTCGACGCGTTCGCGGTCCGCGGCCTGCCAGCGCAGGAACGTGTCCTGCACGGCGTCCTCGGCGTCGGCCGCCGAGCCGAGCAGACGGTACGCGAGCGAGGCCAGCCGGCCCCGGCTGGCCTCGAACCGATCGATGGCTGCGCTGTCCATGCGGAACAGGTTATGCGGCGGCCCTCACACCGGACCGGTCCGGTGCGGTGGCCAGGCGGCGCTTGCGCTTCGGCATGCCGAAGGTCGGGTGGGCGGTGCTCCACCCGGACCCCTTGAGCACGGCCGCCTTGAACCGCGCGGCGGTCCGGCCGCCCAGGTACCAGGACTTCGACCGGGCGTCCCCGTCCACCATCTGGACGATCGCGTCCCGCCGCCCGAGGCTGATGTGGTTGCCGTAGTACTTCAGCCCGGTGGTCGGAACCTCGCTGCCGGTCAGGCGCGCGATGATCGCGGCGGTCGCCTGCATGTTGGTGAAGCCGGCCGAGGCGCAGGACATCGGCAGCGGCCGGCCGTTCCCGCCGATCGCGTAGGCGCAGTCACCGGCGGCGTAGACCTCCGGGTGCGAGACCGAGCGCATGGTGCGGTCGACGACGATCTGGCCGGTCTCGGCGACCTCCAGGCCGGCGGCGGCCGCGATGGGGTGCACGGCGAACCCGGCCGACCACACGGTCACGTCGGCCGGGATGGACCTGCCGTCGGCGGCGATCGCGTGTGCCGGCTCGACGGCTTCGATGCCGGTGTGCTCGTGGACGGTGATGCCGAGCCGGTCGAAGGCCTGGCGCAGGTGGCGGCGGGCCTTCGGGGAGAGCCAGGCGCCCAGCTCGCCGCGGGCGGCGAGCGCGACCGAGAGGTCGGGCCGGGACTCGGCGAACTCGGTGGCGGTCTCGATGCCGGTCAGCCCCTCACCGACGACCAGCACGGTGCCACCCCCGCCCAGGCCGGCCAGGCGCTCGCGCAGACGCAGCGCCGAGGACCGGCCGGTCACGTCGAAGGCGTACTCGGCCACACCGGGGACGCCGTGGTCGGCGACGGAGCTGCCGAGGGCATAGAGGAGCGTGTCGTACGCGAGCTCGCCGTCCTCACCGTCCTCACCGGTCACGGCGACGGTCCTGCGCTCGGGGTCGACGCCGGTGACGCGCGCCAGGCGCAGCCGCACCCCGGTGCCCGCGAACACGTCGGCGAGCTTGCGGACCGCGAAGTCCTGGCCGGTCGCGAGCTGGTGGAGCCGCATCCGCTCGACGAAGTCGGGCACGGCGTTGACGACGGTGATCTCGGTGTCGGCGGGAGAGAGTCGGCGGGCCAGGTTTCCGGCGGCGAAGGCCCCGGCGTATCCGGCGCCGAGGACGACGATGCGGTGCTTCATGGCGTTGCTCCTGTCTCGTTCGCGTGCCCCTTGAACGAGACGGCGCCCCGATTGCTGACAGGAGCCGGGTGTGACGTGGGCCACTGACCCAAAGCGGGCGGCCGAGCCTCCGGCGGACGCCCGGGTCCGTCCCGGGCGGTCGGAACGGGGCGATGGCCCACCACGGATCGAGAGGGCCGGCCATCGGTCGACCTCACCCCCGCGCTCACCGCACAACGTGACGGAGGACCGGCGCACCGCCCACCCTCCGTGCCCGTACGCTGACTCGGTATACGGGGTGCCGTACTCGCCCCCACCCGGCCCGACCGTCACTCTGGCGTCATGAACCCCGCGATTCCCCGAGTCGGCACCCCCACCGCCCCCTTCACACAGCTGCTGTCGTCCACGCGGCGCGGCGCGGCGCGGCGCCCGGCTCGCCCGGCTCCTCGCCGTGACGGAGCTGCACTCCTGGGGCGTCCCGCAGGACCTCACGGAGCGTGCCGAACTCGTCGTCGCGGAACTCGCCGCCAACGCCGTCCTGCACGGCCGCGTGCCCGGCCGCTGCTTCCGGCTGACCCTCGTCCTCGACCCAGCGGCCGGCCGCCTCCATATCGAGGTCAGCGACGCCCGCGGAGACCTCCGCCCGCTCTCCCGCCCCACGGACACCGCGTCCGACCCACTCAGCACCACCGGGCGCGGCCTGACCCTCGTCACCGCCCTCGCCGACCACTGGGACTACGTCCCCTACCCACCCAGCGGCAAGACCGTCCGGGCGCTGCTCACCACACCGGCCGAAGCGTGACATGCCGTGGCCGCCCCGACCGCATGCCTCGGCGTCAACCCCAGAGGACTCCACCAAACGGGTGATCACGCATCAAACACCAACGAATGTTCTCACTTCGCGCATAGTTTCACGTCATGCCCAACGTCAGTCATGACACCCTGCACGGCTTCCTGCCGGGACGTCCGAAAGCGCTGAACCGCGCACTGGACCTCCTGGACCTCGGAATCCCGCCCGGTGTCACCACCGAGACTCTCCCGACGGACGCCTCCGGCGCCCCGAAGATGTTCACCCGGAGCATGGACTCCGTGCTGAGGGTGGTCCGTCCCGACGGGCACGAGCCGTTCATCCTCCTAGTCGAGGCGCAGACCGGCGTCGAGACGAAGAAGGAGACCTCGTGGCCGTATTACGTCGCCTACTTGCGTGACCGGTACAAACTCGAGGTCGTCCTGCTGGTCCTGTGCGTGGACACGGCAACAGCGGCATGGGCGGCCAGACCTCTGCGCACCGGCCTGGGACGCCCCACCCAGGTGACAGTGCCTCACGTACTGGGGCCTTCCAACGTTCCGCGTGTGAGCCGGATCCAGGACGCCTCGGCCGACCTGGACTTCGCCGCGTTCTGCCTGTGGATCCACAGCAACGACCCGGACATCGAGGGCATACTGACGGTAGTGGGCGAGGCATTGGCCCAGGACACGGACCGCGAAGCGCGGGACGACCTGGCGGGGCTGATCGAGGACGGCTTGGGCAGCGAACACGCCCGGAAAATCTGGAGGAACCTCATGGAAACCCTCTTCACCCCCAGGCGAGGCACCATCGTGGGCGATGCCCGCCTCGCAGGACAGGAAGAAGGACTCGAGGAAGGACTCGAGAAAGGGCGCGCGGCCGGAAAGGCCGAGCAACTACTGCGCCTGATGGAGCGCCGCGGCCTCTCGATGACGGAAGACACCCGACAGCGCGTCACCACCTGCACGGACATGCCGCTCCTGGATCTCTGGTTCGACCGCACCATCGACGCCACCACCCTCGACGAGATCTTCGCCTCCCCCTCCTCCACGGACCGCGTACCCGCCCCCGCCCAGGGCCCGGAGCACACCGCAGTCCCCAGCCAAGAGCCGAGGAACCCCGGACCCGCGGCCAACTGACACCAGGTGCGCACAGTCGGCCGCACCCCACTCCGGGGTGCGGCCCGCTCGGTCCACGGCCCGGTCCCCAACGCCTCGCACATGCCCGTTCCGCAAGCGCGCCGACTCCTCTCCGCCGCCGTACGGTCACCCCGCGTACGGGCGCGGCACTCGCCCCCGCCCCCACCCGACCGCCAGTCTGACGGCATGAACCACGCAACATCCCCAGTGGGTGCCCCCGCCGGCGCCTTCACCCAGCTACTGTCGTCCACGCGGCGCGGCGCCCGTCTCGCCCGGCTCCTCACCGTGACCGAACTGCGCTCCCGGGGCGCCTCACAGGACCTCACGGAACGTGCCGAACTCGTCGTCGCGGAAATCGCCGCCAACGCCGTCCTCCACGGCCGCGTGCCCGGCCGCTGCTTCCGGCTCACCCTCGTCCCCGACCCAGCGGCCGGCCGCCTCCGTATCGAGGTCAGCGACGCCCGCAGAGACCTCCACCCGCTCTCCCGCCCCACGGACACCGCGTCCGACCCACTCAGCACCACCGGGCGCGGCCTGACCCTCGTCACCGCCCTCGCCGACCACTGGGACTGCGTCCCCTACCTGCCCAGTGGCAAGACCGTCCGGGCGGAGCTGCTCGACATCACTCCCTGATCACTTCACCGACCCACCGCGCGGCCCGCGAGGTGCACGCCCTGATACGCGCCGACATGATCACACGCCACCAGTTGCCTGATGGCCCATCAGCCCTCACGACCGCTGCTTGACAAACATAGGGGGCATCTGGGAGGCCGCCTGCGGAGCCGTGATCGCCAGCCCTATGGCGCACCCGGGTCGGAGAGCAAAGAGAACGAGTAGCCCGAGATGCGGTCGTGCTCGTCACGGGGACCGAAGGGATGCAGGGGAACCGCCAACTGTGGCCCACGTCAGTGCTCTTGTCAGTGCGTCGGTCTAGCCTTCGGCCATGCGACCGCCTCTCGAGAACGTTCTCCGCAATGCGCTCGTACAGAACCTGGAGCTGATCGAGCCGGGGCTCCGGCCGGTTCAGTTCGAGGAGTACCCGCTGCCCAACGCACACGGCACCAGGGGCAGCATCGACATCCTGGCCCGTGATCGCCATCAGATGTGGGTGGTCATCGAGCTGAAGCGGTCCCGGTCCAGCGCGCGGCAGGCCCTGCACGAGGTCAACAAGTACACCGAGCTTCTCTGCCGGGAGAAGAACCTCGCGCCGGACCGCATTCGTGCGGTGATCGTCGCCATGCCGGATGACTGGGAGGAACTCCTGATCGCCGTCAGCCATGCCGCGCGTGACTGGAGTCATGATCTTCGCGGATACCGACTGCTCCTGGACAACAATGGCACCCCCATCGGGACTGAGCGGGTGGAGCTCCCGCCCCGGGCGTTTGAACCCCGCATCACCCCCATCCACAACCTGTTCTTCTTCGTCACGGAGGAACAGCGGGAGCAGGGCTGGAAGATCATCAGCAAGGTCGCGGACGAGTTGGGGGCGCTCGACCTGTTGGCGGCGGATCTGGACCGCGTAGCGGAGAAGCACTACATCCCTGCGCCTTTCGGCCTGTACCTGGCGATCGGCCGAGTGAACGAGGAACTCGCCGCAGTGGATCTCCTGGGTGGTTACGACGGGCCTGAGCCGTTCGCTGACGAGCATCAGGCGGAGTACCTGGCCCTCTGCGAGATCTGCAACCGTCTTGCGCGCAACAAGCTGCGCGGAATGAACATGGAGTCCGCACGGCCAGGGCTGTTGAAGAATCTCCGTGACGACCCCAACTGGGCCATCCAAGGCTTCCGGGGTACCGGCGCCTACGACGTCACAGCCGCCTTCGAAGAGCGGGACCTGTTCCGCTTCCTTACCGGGGACGAACGAGGAGACAGTCAGATCCTGTACACGGGCACCGCCAGCCCGCAGGTAGCCAGCCGCTGGAAGACGTTCCGGCAGGAGGCTCGGCAGAGCCTGGCCGGCAACCACGAGTGGGATTCGCTGGTGGCCGGTTGGCTCGACGAAGTGGGCCCGAAGGTTGGTGAGGGAGACGTCGGACTGCACGTCTACAACCCCTGTGACCTCCTGCAAACAATCACCCATGGGTGGCCAGACGGCCTGGAGAATCTCCTGCCCATGGTCATGGGCGAAGCCGTACCCCGCCACGGCCTACGGCACTCGGTACGTGGCGCCCTGTGTTGGAACGGCCGAGGCATGTCGTTGCCCGATGCGGTAAGGCTCGTGTACCGCGATCCGCTGTTCCTGATGAGCAACATGTACGCGGGGGCCGTGTGGGAACGTGACCGAGAGCTCTTGGATCTCCTGGGGCTGCACTACGTACTCCTGGAGAAGATCGGACCCGTTGGATCCCAGGCGGCGGTGGCCGAAGAGCACCGCATCTGGATACACCAAGATCAGGGTGCTCGCGTCTACTCCTCGGACACGGATCCTCGCGGGTACGCACAGGCGTACGCAACCATTGCGGCTGATGGCGAGATCGTCTCGATCGGGCAGTACCTCAACAGGCATTCCCACGAGGTGGAGCTGGTGGCTCGGGAGTACCGCGCCTTCACTCATGTCGTCTAGCGCTCGTCGGATCTGGTCGTGGCTGGCGGCAGGGCACCGCGAATGATCTGGTCAGCATGTCGGGGCGGAGCGGTCAGTGGCTGCGGTTCCCGGGCCGGGCCGCGGCGAGGGGGCGAGATGGCGCGACCAAGGAGAGACCTGAACGAGCTGGCGCCGTATGAGCGCAAGCGCCGCCGCGGCGCCGGCTTTGCGATCCCGGACCCGGAAGAGCGCTCACCAGCAGACGCTCCGGGAGCGGATACGGCCGGCGTCGGTCGGGCGGCGGGCTTTCCCTGTCACGCCCGCGCGACCGCACTAGATCCGCACCCTCCACTTCGATCCCTTACGCAGCTGCGGGCAGCGCGGGGAACACGACCACCGAGCCGTCTCTGTCGCGGGCGATCTCGATCGCCACGTCCGTCGGGTGGCCGTTGAGTGCGACGCCGTCGCCCAGGCGGCGGATCTGGTACGCCGCGCGCAGGAGCCGGTCGACCTCACCGGTCGTGAAGACGGGGCGCTTACTGTTCGGGCGTGCCAGCTCCAGCGTCGACAGGCGCACCAGCACCCCGGCGATGCCCGACTCCAGCTCGTCGAGACGCCGCTCGTCGTCCTTGAGGGCGCGGGCGAAGTTCTCGAACAGGTTGTCAGGCTCGCTCTGGGCCCGCTCGACCGCCTGGAGGACGTTGACGCGCCGCTTCAACGCCATGGCCAGCTCCGCCAGTTCGACGTGGGTGCGGAACGTGCCGCCCTGGTCGTCCACGCCGGGGAACGACTCGGTCAGCGTGCCGATCTCGACGGGCTCGCCGGCGGGCAGCTTGTCGAGCGCGCTCATCCACCGGGCCAGGCGGATGTCGGCCTTGCTCAGTGCCGTGTCGATGGCGTGCACCGCCGAGTCGAGTCCCAGCGAGACACCGAGCTTGCCCTGGTCGAGCAGGATGGCCGTGGCCTTGTCGATGGCGGGACGACAGCCGTTGAGCGCGCTGTGCTCGTCGTCGAGCTTGTCCGCCTGAAGCTGCTCCAGCAGTTCCGTGATGTGCGTGATGGCCTCCTGCCGCTTGGCGTCGGCATGCGCGCTCACCCCGGCCGCCACGGCCATGAGCACGAGCGGTGCGGCCACGGTGAGCAGCGTACCCCCGGCGGCCGCGGCGCCGGCGGTCGCACCGGCCCCGCCGACCGTGCCCGCCGCTGCCGCTCCTTCGACCCGCACGAACGTCGGGTTGGCGACGATCTTGCCCGTCGTCGCATTCACGAGGGGGCCGCGGATACCACCGGCCACCGCCTTCGACGACATCGAACGAACGAGGCCCTGACCGACCTGCTTGGCGACCTTCGCCGGAACCACCATGACGTACAGCCCCTCGCCGGCAGCCGTCGCCTTGGCCGCCGCGGCGGAACCGCGCGCCGACTGTGTGATCAGCTGCGACAGGTGCTGTGCCAGCGGACTCGCGGCATCGAGCGAGATGCCCCGGCCGCGGTCGAGCTTGTCCGGCAGCGGATGCACCTCGAGCGTGGCGATCGGCCGGTCGGCCAACGCGGCCAGCGCACCGCGCAGTTCGGCCAGACGCTCAGCCGTCATCGGCCCACCCCCGGCCACCGCCGGCACCTGGACGTCACCTGTCGCCAGCGTCCACACCGGAACGGCTGCCTTCTTGCGGTAGTCGATCATCGTCCCCCCTGACTCATCCCCACGTCAGCCCACAACTGACGTCCCAGCAGAACCGTATAGCCGAATCACAGCACCCGGGTGTCACTCGATCCACATCGGACCGTCCCGGAACCAGGCCGGCTTCCTCGCACGCCTGCACCTTCCGTCGCGTCGTCACCGCGTCTGCGCCCCGTGCGACCCCTTCAGCCGACGGGTGACGCACACCGCTTCGCACCACCCCGTCACGAACGCCGGAACCCCGACCCGCTCACCGCCGGTAACGCCAGATCTGCCGCAACCGCAGGGCCTCCATGGCCCGATGAGCCTCAAGCTCCGTGTCAGGGACCGGCTCCCGGCCGAGGCCGAGGCGCACCTGACGATAGAGCCGGTGCGGGGCGGCGACGGAATTATCGACCAGCGTGGACAGGAGCGGCTCGTCGGCCGGTGTGTCCCGGTCCACCGCGACGAGCAACGCGACCTGATCGTCGGGGTGCAGGAACGGAAGCTGCCCACCTGCCCTGAGACGGAGGTCGCCCCAGCTCAAGGGAGTGCCGTCGGCGCGGGCCAGTTCCTCGAGGATGCCGCGGACCGTGATGGCCGACTTGCCGATCCTCTCGGCCGGCAGGCGGTCGTCCTGCGGTGGCTCGGCGGTGCGGCCTGCTCCCGACGACGCGTTCCGCGAGGCGGCCGCGGCCCGGGCGGAGCGCTCGGCGGACACCCGGTTCTCCAGTACGCGTCGCCACCGCCTGAGCTGCTTGGCCTGCGCGACCGGCAGTGGCTGGGCGAACTGAACGCAATGCTTCTCGATCTCCTCAAGCAGCCGCACCAGGTCCTGGGTGGGCCGGTTTCTATGGGTCTGACTCAGTTCACCGAGCAGGCGACAAATCTTCCTGAGGAGCGGATCCTTGTTCTCGGCCGGCTTCGGTTCGAGGACCTTGACCGGCTTCGGTTCGGGAGAGACGGTCCGAGGCTCCGTCTTGGCAGAGGTGACGGTGATGGGGCGGCCGATCAGACGGTCGAGGAGGTCCAGGACGCGGTCGCCCTCCCCCAGCCAGACACGGAGGGCCCGCTTGCGGGAGCAGACTTCTTCGTACCGCTGGAGATGTGCCTGCCCTTGTTGAATCGCCTGCGACAGGCGCTGGACGCGCGCCCCCTTCGTCCGGGCTCGGGTCTTCGCCGCCTCTTCCAGCTTTTCCCGCATCTCCGCACGCTTTTGGCGTGCCTGAAGCAGGTCGCTCTCGGAGGGCTCCTGCTCCTTGGCGGCCGACCGGTTCGCACCGGGCGGCGGAGCGGCCGGCACGCGTGTCGGCCGGCTCCCGTACGCCTCGTGCGTCTTCCTGGTCTCGGCTGCCGCCCACTGCTGCAGAGCGAACTCCGAAGCCGGCTCGGCGGCCCCGAGTCCGCGCAGCACCTGGTCCAGGTAATGAAGGGGCCTGCCCAAGTGAGTGACGACCAGGACGCTCAGCAACGGGCGGTCAGGGACCCGCGGCTTGTCCACCTCGACCAGCAGATCCCGGCGCTTGGGATTCGGCAGGTCATACAGCGGCATTCCGGTGCGCACGGTCAGCTCGCTCCACGTGATCGTGGCGCCCTTCGCCGCGACCTCCTCCAGCACTTTCCTGAGCACGTCGGCTGTCTGCCCCGATGTGGTTTCCGGCGCTTCCGGCACGCTGGGCACGGGTTCGGTGAGCGGGGTCCGCTCGCGAACGCGGGAGGCACGAGGCGCCGGGACGTGCCTCGCGTCGAGCGCGACGCTGGGACGCCACAGTCCGGTGCGCTCCGCCTCCAGGCCGTTGAGCGGCATCAGGGTGTCGGCCCGGACCGCCCACGAGGAACCGTTTCCCTCGACGACGTCCGTGACCAGCAGCCGGACCGATCCCACAAGACGGTAGACGTACTGGTCCGTGGGAGCCTGCACCGTCTCGGGCAGGGACAGACAGGCCCGGACGATGCGGCTTCCCGTCGGCTTGACGAAGCCGGGAATCAGGCGCCTGCCCGGCACGTCCAACGGCGACGAAGACAGGGGTGCAGCTTCTGTGTCCACCGCGAACACGACCTGTCCGCTGGGAAGGGACACACTGCTGGGAAGCGGCTCGCAGCCGATGCCGTCGTCGCGGACCGCTCCCTTGGCTCGCAGCTCCTCGAGTTCGGGCGTGACGAGGCCGCTGTCGGTCATCCGGCAGTGTTCCAGGGGGTCCCAGCCCGTCTTCTTCCCGTCGGTCACGGTGCCGATGGACACACGACGGTCATTGCCCTCGGTCTCGCACCGTACGAGCAGCGCGTACCCTCGGCCGGAAGCGGTGACGCCGGCAAGGTAGTAACGGTCCAACCGGCGGATCAACTCCTGTGGAGTGTCACCGGGACGGACTCGCCGCAGGCGCTCGACGTTTCTCTTCGCCAGCGGCTGCTGGGTGAGCAACGCCTTATCGAGAACCTGCTGGAGCAGGTTCTTGGCGTCGTCGGTCTTGGCCATCGGAGTTCTTGTCCTCTCGGATAGCGAGCGCCTCGAGGGCGTCGGTATGGGGTCACGTCTGAAGCAGACGTCGGCGGTGCGGGTGAATACATCAATTCCGAAATGCGATCCGTCACTTCCTCGACCAGTCGATCGGGGCGGACGAAAATACCCACGACCGTGGGCCGGGGGCCGAGCACTCGCTCGGATCATCGGTCGCGGACGGTCATCGCACGCTCGTGGCCGCAGTCGCGCCATCAACGCGTCTGCGCCCACCCATGCAATCCCTCCAGGTGGCGCGGCAACCGGCTGCCCTGCCAGCCCAGGACCAGCCGCTCACGGGCTCGGGTGATCATGACGTAGTAGGCCATGCGGAGGGCCGCGGCCGTGGGGTCCGTGTCGGAGTCGGTCTCGGTGTCGGCGATGACGACGGTGTCGAAGTCGAGGCCCTTGGCACTGGCCCGGTGGACGAGGACGACGCCGGGGCGAGCGAGGTCCAGGTCACGGTAGCGGCCGGCGGAGGCCGCCGAGCTGTAGAGCTGGGGTTCGTGGGCGAGGCCGGCCCGTTCCAGGCGCCGCATCAGGTCGGCCGCGGTGCGCAGGGATCTGACGATGACGCCGATGCGGTGCTTCGGCTGCCGGGCCGCCATGGTGGTGATGTCCTCGGCGAGGTCCTGGTTGCCGGAGTAGTGGCGGATCACGGGCAGGGTGCCGCTGCGGACGGGCATCTCGGGGCCGGGGCCGCCGGTGCGGAAGTGTTCGGCGAGGGAGGCGATCTCGCGGGTGTTGCGGTGGTTGCCGGCGGTCTCGATCCGGCCCGTGGCGCGGCCGAGGGCGTCGGTGATCTCGGTGAGCGTGGAGTTCGTCTCGGTGAGGCGCTGGCACTCGTCGGCGAAGACCGTGACGGAGGCGGCGGCGAGGCGGACCATCCGGTAGAAGCCCGGCGGCACGTCCTGCCCCTCGTCGACGATGAGGTGGGGTCTGGCCGCGTCGTTCTCACCGAGGGGTGCAGCGGCCTGGTGGGTGAGGGTTGTCCAGTCGAACCAGCCGTCCTCGGTGCGCGGTGCGTCACGGCCGAAGCGGCGTTGGATCCAGCCGTGGACGGTGGCGGCTTCGACGGACGCGCCGGGGACCGTGAGGCCCTGCAGGGTGTGACGCAGGAGCTGGCGCAGCAGGTTGGAGCGCGACAGGAGCACGGTGGGGCGGCCGGTGAGGGCGAGGTGAACGGCGCGGTGCGCGGCGAGCAGGCTCTTGCCGCTGCCGGGCGGGCCGCTGACGACGTGATGGCCGGTCAGCGGCAGGGCGTCCAGGCAGTCGCGCTGGGCCGGGGTGAGGTCGGGATGGAGAACCGGGGTGTTCACAGGAGTCATGGGCGTCATCCCAGGGCGGTGGCGGCCGCGTATTCGCGGCTGGCGGTGAGGACGTCGGTGAAGTAGCCGGGGACGCGGGCGGAGCCGACGACCAAGGCGCGGTCGAGGAGGGTGTTGCCGGTCTGGCAGCTCGTCTCGGGCAGCAGGGTGCAGGCGTGACAGGCGGCCCGGTTGAGGTTGCCGAAGCCCTGGCCGGTGTGCTCGGCGCACAGCGGGTCGGCGGAGCACCAGGCGGCCGCTTCCAGCATCCGGACGAGCGTCTCGGCGAAGTGCGGTGCCCCGCCCTGCCGGACCAGGCCGCCGAGGGTGCCTTCCGCGTCGCCGGCGGCCGTGTAGATCAGCAGGCCGCGCTGGCCGTGCTCGGGACGGCCGTACACGCGCTCGCGCAGGCTGGCGGTGGTGTAGCCGGAGTCGAAGGAGAGCTGGCGGATGAGCAGGTGGGCGAGGGTGTGCAGGAGGAGGAAGCGGGGGGAGAGTTCGCTGCCGGCGGTCTCGGCGAGCTGGTCTGCGCGGAACGAGCCGTCGAGGTCGGTACGGACACCGTGGACGTGGGCCTGGACGCGGGGGTCGTCCTCCCAGGCGGTCAGGCGCTGTTCGTCGAGGGTGAGGACGATGCCCTCGCCGTAGACCTCGGTGGCGGGCAGCCAGCGCAGGCGCCCGCTGGTGTCGGCGGGTACGAGGGTGCCGCCCGGGGAGTGGCGGCGGAACCCGGTCAGTGCCCGCACCTCGCGGAGGCGGTCGGCGAGGACGACGCCGTCGACGTGCACGTCGAGAGTGGCCCAGGGCTCCTCGGTCTCACCGTCGAGGCCGAGTCCACCGCGGCGGATTGCGAACTCCTTCGTGGCCTCCGGGAGTTCGACGGCGTCGAAGGCGTACCACTCGTCACGGCTCAGGTCGACCTTCTCGGCCTCCGGCCGGTCGGTGGGCGGCGGCGCGGCAGGGGACCCCGTGGCCTCCGCGACGAGCTGGTCGATGAGGCTGTCGGGAGCCTCTGTGTCCTCCTTGATCAGGTTGCGGAAGGTCTCGGCCCGGGGCGTACCGACCGCGTCGAGCAGGATCGTCCAGTAGTCGTGGCCGAGGACGGCCTCCGCCGCGTCCTGCTGCGCCCGCGGGGGCTCGGCGGACCGGGGGATGTCGAGGGCCGAGTACACGGCCGGGTAGTAGACGTTGCCGGCGGTGCGCTGCACGATGTGGACCTGCTGGCCGCAGGTGGCCTTCCCGTTCGGGCGCTGCCAGGGGTTGCGGCCCGCGCAGTGTCCGCCCTGGGGGCCGAGGATGTCGAGCAGGTCGCGCTCGGCGCCGCACGGCTTGCCGTCCTGCCGGGTCGCTCCGCAGCGCACCGAGAGCGCTTCGAGTCCGGAGGCGCGGTCGGCGACGCGGAAGCTGAGCCGGCCCGCCTTCCAGGCGTGCTCCGCCTCGGAGCAGGAGGTCCGCAGTTCGGGCGCGAGCTTGGAGTGGGCCCAGTACCACCAGTCGACGTCGTCGAGGTGCCCGTCCGCACAGATGCGGACGAACCGCATGGGGGTGAGGCGTGGTGCGGCGGCGCAGGACGTGCAGACGGGCGGCTCGCCGGGCTTCTCGTGCTCGCGCAGGAAGCGGACCATGGCACGGCAGGAGCCGCAGAACAGCCAGCCGGGGAAGCGGACGTAGGGGACGCCGGGGCGGTCGGGCCGGTCGTAGCGGTCGTTGAGGGTGTGGGGCGCGGCGAAGAAGCCCTTGACGCCGAGGCGGGCGGCGAGCCGCTCGGAGGCGATGGGGGTCTTGAGATCCGGCCAGTTCTCGATGCCTGCGGCGACGAAGGACTCGCCCTGGACGTCGAGGACGGCGCCGACGCCGAACGGCAGCACGGTCTGCGCCTGGCGGACCCGGAGTTTGCGCGTCACTTTCCTGCTCCCGTCACGGTGATCTGGCACTCGCGGTCGACGCTGCGCATGGAGTTGAGGGTCTCCCACAGGCCGTAGCGCTGCTCGAAGGCCTTGAGCAGGTTGTACTGGCCCTTGCCCTGGCTGCGGTAGTGGAGGTCCTTGCCTTCGGCTGCGGCCCTCTCGGCCTGCTGGTACCAGACGTCCAGGAGGTAGCCGAGTTCCGTGCGGACCTCGGCGCGTACGGCGTCGGCGTCGGCTCCCATGGCGCCGCGCTCTGCGATCGCGGCGCGCCCGGCGAGGGCGTCGGCGATCCGTCCGGCCTCTTCCTTGTGGCGGGTGATCCGTCCGGCCTGGTTCTCGGCGGCCAGGCCGACTCGGTGGCGCACGAGGACGACGAGCGCGGCGTGCAGGGCGCGGCGGCGGGCGGGCAGGGACCAGGGGGTGACGCTGGCGGGTTCGACGTACCGGTACAGGGCCCGGTGGTAGTCGTTGAAGGTCTCGTAGTGGGAACGGTCGCGCGGGCGGGTGGCGTTGAAGTAGGTGACGACGAGTCCGGGCACCCGGTGGCGGCCGACGCGGCTGGTGGCCTGGATGTACTCGGCGGTGGTCTTGGGCTGGCCCTGCATGAGCATGTAGGCGAGCCGCTTCACGTCGACGCCGACGGAGAGCATGTTGGTGCACGGCAGGAAGGCCACCGACCGGAGGGCCGTCCAGGGCTTTTCGAGGCGGTCGAGGAGAATGGGCTGCTCGGCGCGCGGCACGGTGCTGTCCAGTTGCTGTACGTCGCCGCCACCGAGCGTGCGGACGCCGGCCCCCTCGTCCAGTCCCCGGAGCTGGGCGGGGATGTCGTCGCCCGCCGCGGTGACCGTGCGGCCGAGTTCGCGCAGGCTGTGGTGGTAGGCGACGAGCGTCCAGTAGTCGTCGCGGTGCTCCTCGGGGAGCTGGTGGACGCCCTGGAGCATGGCCGCCGTGGTGGCGACGGCACCACGACCCGCGGTGTGGCCCTGTGCCATGACGCCGAGGTAGAGACGGCCGGGGCGGCCGGTGTCGGGGACGGCGAAGAAGCTGTCGCGGGCGTCGAGTCCGGACGGCGGGAAGAGCTGGACGTCCTGGTGGTGCAGGGCGCGGACCTGTTCGGCAGAGCGCCGGATGGTGGCCGTGGCCGCGACAATCTTGGGCGGGCGGCCGTCCGGGCCGGTGCACAGTTCCAGGATTGCGGCTTCGTAGAGGCCGACCGTGGTGCCCAGCGGGCCGGTGAGCAGGTGCAGCTCGTCCTGGATGATCAGGGACGGGGGCGGGTTGCCGGTGCCGGCGCCGAAGAGCCGGCCGGAGTCGCGTTCCCAGGCGAGCCGGGCGAACTTGTCGACGGTGCCGAGGACGAAGGTGGGCGGGTCCCGGTAGAGGTGCTGGTCGATGACGGCGACGGGCAGGACGTCGTGGAAGGCGCACTCGTCACGGGTGCAGTGGAAGGCGAAGTCGTCCGTGTCGGCGCGGACTCCGTAGTCGGAGCGGACGCTGGACCGGGTCGCCGGCAGGATGCGGGTGCCGCACCAGGGGCAGCGGTCGAGGACGAAGACGTCCTCGGGGTGGCTGGCCTCGCGCTGCTCCTCGAAGGCGTCCTTGGCCGCCTGGAAGCTGTTGGGAGTGGTGCTCTCCCCCACCCACAGGCCGATGGTGATCGGTCGGTCGCCGAGACCGAGTCCGGGTTCGGTGCGGCGGAGGTGCTCCAGGGCGCAGATCGTTGTGGCGGCGCGCTGGAACTGCTGGGTGGTGAGCAGACTGAGGGTGTAGCGGCTGAGCACGGCGGTTCCGTCGCCTTCGTCGCGGATCCGACGCAGGGCGATGGCGAAGGCGGCGAGGAGCAGGTACGCCTCGGTCTTGCCGCCGCCGGTGGGGAACCAGATCAGGTCGGTGGTCCCGCGGTCGCGGTGGCCGGGGTCGGCGACGCCGTCGAGGGCGAGGAGGAAGAAGGCCAGCTGGAAGGGGCGCCAGGTGGCCTCCGGGTCGACGGGCGGATCGAGGGCCACGGGGTCCGAGCGGTGGCGGCGCTGACCTGCCTGGTCGGGGGCGGAGTGCCGCATCTGCAGCAGCATGGAGCGCTGGGCGATGCGGAAGGCAGCGAGGAGTTCGGGGCGATCCGGGTCGCAGAGGGTGCGTACGCCCGCTTCGATGCGGATGACGGCCTGGCGGATACGGTCGAGGATCCGGTCTGCCGCCTCCCTCCCCCACGGCGGCACCTCGACGGACCGCTGGCCCACATACCAGGCGTGGTACGAGGCGGCGAACTCGGCGAGCTCCTCGCGGAGTTGATCACTGCTGACGGCTGGGTCGGCCAAGTGGGAGATGGTGAGCACGGGGGCGTCGAGCGGGCCACCGGCCCGGACGGCGGGGACTTCGGCGCGCGGCAGGACTTCACAGGCGAGGAGTTCGACGCCGCCGTCCTCACCGCGGTCCTCGTGGACGGCGCAGCCGTGGCCGACGGCATGGGTGACGACGTGCCGGTACTGCAGGCGCAGTTCGCGTTCCTCGGGGTCGCGGCTGGCGAGCCGGACGCTGGGGTAGGGCAGCACGGCACCGTCGGCGGGGCGGACGGTGAGCCGGCACTGGAACAGCATGTCGTCCCAGCTCGGCGCCTTGCCGTCGGAGCCGTCGTGGTGCGCTTCGTTGACCAGGGCCACAGTGATGAGCGTGCCGTCGCCGTAGGAGCGGCGGGTCAGTTGGATCTTCGCGCGGCCGTCGAGGACGGGTACCTTCTCTCGGTCGAGGCCGATCGTGTGCGTCTCGGACGGAAGGGGGACGCGCTGCCAGCGCCGCCCGCGGCCGGGTTCGTTCCTCTGCGTCTCGTAGTGAGCGGCGGCGCAGCTCACCTCGATGTGGGCGGCGTCGGTGTAGAAGCTGATGCCGAGGGAAGCGGGCAGCCAGCTGTTGGTCTCGGGCACCGGGTCGGGGGCCGGGTCCACGTCGGGAGCGTCCTGCTCGGCCCCGGGTCCCTCCGGGTCGTCGCCCGCGTGGGCGAGTTGGCGCTGGAGGTCCGCCTGTTGCGGGTAGAGCGTTCCCATCAGGTACTGCCGGTCGGGCGGTGCGTCGAGCACCTCGTCGTCACCGCCGGCCGGACCGACGAGCTGGCGGGTGAGGTAGTCGACCAGCTCCTGGCGCGGGTCCATGTGCGGGTTCCTTCGGATCGGGTGGGAGCGTGGAAAGGTAACAGCGGCGAGCTCGCCGTGAGACGCGGTCGGTTCAGACGTGCGACGGGATCATCCCGTGACGAATCAGCTGGCCACGGAACTTCGCCTTGGCCTTAGGTTCGATCTGGCGGATGCGCTCGCGGGTGACGCCGAAGACGGCGCCGATGCCCTCCAACGTGTCCGGCTCGTCACCGTCGAGACCGGTGCGCCGGACAAGGACGTACCGCTCACGCTCGGAAAGGTGCTCCAGGACGTGCCGCAGGCGCGCCTGAAGCTCCTTGCGGATCAGCACGACGGGAGGTCCGGGCAGCCGACTCGGCCCGATGATCAGGTCACCGAGTGCGATGTCGTCGCCGATGATCCGGTCCAGGGAGTCGGTGGGCCTGCTGATCTTGCGCACCTTTTCCACTTCGGCGAAGGTGAGACCGGTCGCGTAGGCCACGTTGTCGATGGTCCTGGGGCGGCCTTCGCCCAGGAGCTTGCGCTCGGCCACAGCGACCTTGCTGACCTTCTCGTGGATGTGTGCGGGAAGCCTGATCAGGGTGCCCTCGTCGGCGATGGCCCGGGTGATGGCCTGCTTGATCCACCACGTCGCGTAGGTCGACAGCTTGTAGCCCTTGGTGGCGTCGAACCTGCGAACTGCGCGCAGCAGTCCGGTCGTTCCGTGCTGGACGAGGTCCTCGATGTCCAGTCCGCGCTCTTGGTAGCCCAGCGCGATCTTCCACACGAGCCGCTGGTTGTGCCGGACGAGGCACTCGTAAGCGCGCCACCGCTCGCTGTCCCGGGGCAGCGCCGCGATCTCCTCCGCCGGGACATCGCGGCCGAGGCGGTCGGCACCGCCCCGGAGAAGGACGGCCAGCCCCACTTCCTCTTCCGCCTTGAGCACCACCTTGCCCGGGTTCCGGCGCCACCGGTCCTCCTCCATCACGGCCCGCGCCGCGCGGACGGCGCCGGACAGCCCGTCGTCCACAGCGGAGAGCGGGGAACGGGCGCGCTTCTTGCCGACCGGCGACTTCGAAGATGCGGTGCTCGACGCCGGAGACTCGGACACCGCGGGCAGGCTCAAAGTGCTTGTCACCGTCCGGACGGACGCGCCGAGCGGGCGGGGACGGGTGATCGGGAAGTCGGCGGTCAGCTCACGCGCTTCGGCAGGGCCGAGCCCGTGGAGCCGCACCACACCGTCGTGGGCGAGCTTGCCGACGGCGCCGTCGGCGTCGGCGTAACGGGCCATCATCCGCCGAGCCTGGGCCAGGCGTTCGGCTGCCCCGGCGACAACAGACTCGGGTTCAGGGGCGATCGGCGGGGCAGACACCCTCGCCGACGGGACCGCAGCACGCGTCTCGAGGCCAGAGGCGGACACGGGGCGGTGGTCCGCCCGCCCCCGGCGCGAGGGCCTCACACGGAGGCCGACAGTGGCGAGCCCGTTGCGGAGCCTTCGCTGCTGCTCGTCGGTCGTGAGTCCGAGCCTCTCCGCTTCCAGGACGAAGGCCCGTTGACTGACGACTCCCGCACGAGACGCGCAGCGCTTGAGCCTTTCGATGACGGAGGGCAACTCCGCCTCGATCACGTGCCGCTCGGCTTCAGTCATCGGCTTCCCACCCATAGCGCCCCCATTTCGACGACCAAGCGCCAGTTCCGCCCGAAAGAGCCGACCGGATACATTCACAACATAGAGCCAACTCGTTTACACCGTCAACACATTGATCGAATCTTTTCATCTATAGACATGAAGCGATTGACAACGTCAACAGGTAAGGTGTGCGATGCTCTGCAGACCTCGCCCCACCCGGAGGGCCACCCATGCCGCAGCCCGATCTCCTCCCCGGCACTCCCGAGTTCCGCATCAAGCTCTCCCAAAACAGCGGTGAGGCGCGCGGGCACCTGCTCACCGAGTTCGGCGGCAACGGCACGTACAAGTTCCTCCTCCAGGCGGGCTCGACGGTCGCCGCCGAGGCGTGGCCCGGGCTCGGCGACCACGCACGCCGGTTCCGCGCGGAGCTGCGCGCGAGCGGGGCGCTCGTCGACGCGCCCGCCGATCCGGACCGGCCGCAGACACCGCCGCGCTGGACGGTGACCCGGGACATCGAGTGCAACTCCTCCTCGGCCGCCGCCGCGTTGGTGTACGGCTACGACGCTTCCGGCCCGGAGTCCTGGCGCACCGTCGAGGGCCACCCGCTCGCCGACTACCTGTCCACCGGCTGGCGCGCCCCGCGCAAGGCGTGGCTGGTGCGCGGGTCCAACGTCTCGGGGCACAACCTGGTGCGGCGGCTGTGGCTGGAGGAGGGGTTCGTCTCGCTCGCGGGCGCGCACCTGCCGCCCCTGGAGGAGGCCGATCCGACCAAGAGCGCGCTGCGCCGCTTCGTCGAGGAGGGGTACGAGGGGGCGGCCTCGTACCACCAGAAGCAGGGCTTGGTCGACGAGTTGCACGCCTTCCTGACGCAGATGCGCGTCGGCGACACGGTGGCCACCATCGGCGACGGCCGACTGCACGTCGGGCGGATCACCGGGGAGGCCGTGCAGAACGCGTCACCGGGCGGACTGTCCAATCTGCGCCGGACCGTCGCCTGGCAGGCGGACAGCCACGCGTACGAGGAGCTGCCGGAGGAGGTGCAGCAGAAACTGTCCGTGCAGCACGACGTGGTCGATCTGACCGGTGTCCTGGACGCACTGGACGGGCTCACCGGGCGTACGGAACCTGTGGACCCGACGGCGGCCGACGGCACCGGCGACCGCCCCGCCGCGGAGCGGCCGGCGCAACGGGAGCTGACCCTGCCGGACATCACCGAAGCACTCGCCGCCGACCTCCTCGTCCACGACCGGGCCTGGCTGGAGGAGATGCGCGAACTCCTCCTCGACGAGAAGCAGATGGTGCTCTACGGCCCGCCGGGTACGGGCAAGACGTACCTGGCGATGAAGCTGGCCGAGTACTTCGGCGGCGGCCCGGAGCAGGTCAAGATCGTGCAGTTCCACCCGTCGTACGCCTACGAGGACTTCTTCGAGGGGTTCCGGCCCGCGGAGGACCCGGAGACGAGGGAGGTGGCGTTCCGGCTGACGGCGGGCCCGCTGCGGGAGCTCGCCGATCTCGCCTCCCGTGAGGGCAACCGGCACGTCCCGCACTTCCTGATCATCGACGAGATCAACCGTGCCAACCTGGCGAAGGTGTTCGGCGAGCTGTACTTCCTCCTGGAGTACCGGGACCGGTCCGTCCGTCTCACCTACTCCGGAGACGACTTCCCACTGCCGCCCAACCTCTTCGTGATCGGCACGATGAACACCGCCGACCGGTCGATCGCGCTGGTCGACGCGGCGATGCGGCGCCGTTTCGCGTTCGTGGAGCTGTCCCCGCACACCGAGCCGACCGCAGGACTGCTCGCACGCTGGCTGAAGCGTGAGGGCAGGGACCTGGAGCCCGCCTGTCTCCTCGACGCCCTCAACGCCCGTATGGACGAAGCCGACTTCGCCATCGGACCTTCGTATCTGATGAAGCCGGGTGTCTACCGCGACGGCGGTCTCGAACGGACCTGGCGCACGAAGATCCTGCCGCTGCTCGAGGAGCACCACTACGGCGAAGGAATCGACGTCGCTGCCCGCTACGGCCTCGACGCACTGCGCGAGCAGCTTCCATGACCGTGCCCGTGTCCGTGCCCGAGGTGGCGCTGCGCGAGTACGGGCCCGCCGTCTCCGTCCCGCTGGACGCCGCGGCCGGGCGGGCCCTGGCAGCCTCCGGCGTCCTGGAGAGCGCGACCCCGGACCCCGTCCGGGACGGGCACTGGTTGCTGCGGGCGGGCAGCCGGGTCGGCGCCGTGCGCAGCACGCCCGGCGGCCCGGTCGTACGGATCACGCCCAAGACCCCGGTGAGCCGGCTGTTCTTCCTGCTCGGGTTCAGCCTCGATCCCGCACGCGCCTGGCGCGAAAGCCGGGAGGGCACCGTCGACACCGGCGCGTACGACGATGTCGTCCCCGCGCTCGCGCACGCCGTGGAGCGGCAGATCGACGCGGCGCTGCGACAGGGGGTTCTCCAGGGATACCGGGAGGTGGAGGAGTCCGCACTGGTCGTGCGCGGGCGGCTGCGCGAGGCCGAGCAGATCCGGCGGCACTTCGGCCGCACCCCGCCCGTGGAGATCGCCTACGACGCGTACACCGCCGACACCGCCGAGAACCGCATCCTGCGCGCCGCCGCCGAGCGGTTGCTGCGGCTGCCCGGTGTTCCCGGTCCCGTCCGTCGGCGCCTGGCCCATCAGCGCGTCCGTCTCGCCGACGCCCTACCGCTGGTACGGGGGCAGGAACTGCCGCGTTGGCAGCCGTCGCGCCTCAACTCCCGCTACCAGCCCGCACTGCGGCTCGCCGAGGCCGTCCTGCGCGGCTCCTCGCCGGAACACCGACCGGCCGGGGCCGAACCGCTCGCCGTGGACGGCTTCCTGCTCGACATGAACAAGCTGTTCGAGGACTTCGTCACCGTCGCCCTGCGCGAGGTCCTTCGGGAGCACGGGCTGACCGCGTGCCTCCAGGACCTCCACCACCTCGACACCGCGGGTCTCGTGCGGATGCGCCCCGACCTCGTCGTCCGCACCGGCGACGGCCGCACCCCGCTCGCCGTCGTCGACGCCAAGTACAAGGTCGAGAAGGCCGACGGACTCCTCAACGCCGACCTGTACCAGGCGCTCGCGTACGCCACTGTGCTCGGTCTGCGCGAGGCGCACCTGGTGTACGCGGCCGGACGGCAGCCCGAGCGCTTCCACGAGGTGCGCGGCACGGCGGCAGGGCCGGACGGACAGGGAGTGCGGCTATATCAGCACAGTCTCGACCTCTCCCGCACGCCGGCACAGCTGCTGTCGGCTCTCCGGGGGATCGCCGGACGGCTGGCCGCCGCCCCACATTCTCGATCATGAAACGCCGTCAGGCGGAAAGGAAGTGCCCTCATGCCCCGGCTCGCCTTCGCCCAGAGCTTCTGGGACGGCTACGACACCCTGGAGAAGCCGGCCCGAGCCGGAGTGCGCAAGGCCATGGCGAAATTCCAGGCCATGAGCGTCGCCGAACTCAACGCGGACAAGGGACTGTACTGGAGTCCGTCCAGAACGCCCGTGACCCGCGGATGCGCACCATACGCATCACCGACTTCTGGCGGGGCGTCGTCCTCGCTCCCGATGACGGCAGCGACATGTTCCTGCTGGTCAACGTCCTGCCGCACGACGACGCCTACACCTGGGCGGCGAAGCGTCTGTACAGCGCGAACTCCGCGACCCGGGCCCTGGAGGTACGCAACGCCGTCGCCCTGGACGAGCTGACACCGCTGTACGAGACGGCTGCGCGCACGGCTCCCCGGCTGCTGTTCGCAGATGTCTCCGACGGCACGCTGCGCGAACTCGGCATCGACGACCAGGTGCTGCGCGCCGCACGCTCCCTGGTCGACAAGGCCCAACTGGAGGCGTTCTCCACGCTCCTGCCGGAGGATCAGCTGGAAGTGCTGCAGTACCTCGCCGAGGGTTTCGGCCCGGAAGAGGTCTACCGGGACGTCGTGGCCGTCCGCCGACCGGCCGACGCGCCCGCCGAGCCGGTCGAGGACCTGGCCACGGTGATCGCCAACACTCCCGCACGCATCCGCCTGGTCACCGGGCCGCAGGAGCTGGAGGAGGTCCTGGAGAAGCCGTTCGCGGCCTGGCGGGTCTTCCTCCATCCCTCCCAGCGGCGCGTTGCCCACCGCACCTCGTACGGGGGTCCCGTCCAGGTCACCGGCGGACCCGGGACAGGCAAGACGGTGGCCGCCCTGCACCGGGTCAAGCACCTGCTCGGCCGTTCCGACGACGGCCGCATCCTGCTCACCACGTACACGAACGCGCTCGCCGCCGGACTGCGCGAGATGCTCGGCCTGCTCCTCGACGAGGACGAGAAGCTGCTGGCGCGAGTCGACGTGACGACGGTCGATGCCTACGCGAACGGCGTCGTGCGCGCGAAGTCGGCGGCCGCGCCCAAACCGATCGGGGACCGGGAACAACGGCAGTTGTGGGAGAAGGCCGTCAAGCAGCTCGGTCTGCCCTTCACCGACCGGTTCCTGGCTCAGGAGTACCGGCACGTCGTGCTCGGCCAGGACCTGCGCGATCTCGACGCCTACCTCGGTGCGAGCCGCCGGGGCCGCGGCACCGGTCTCGGTCCTGCGCGCCGCCGAGAGGTGTGGAGCGGTTCGAGCGGTTCCTGAGCGACCGCGGCGAGACCACACATCTGCGGGTCTGCGCCCGCGCGGCGGAACTCCTCGCCGGGGAGACGGCTCCCTACACCCATGTCGTCGTCGACGAGGCACAGGACCTGCACCCCGCCCAGTGGCGCGTGCTGCGCGCCGCCGTGTCCCCCGGCCCCGACGACCTGTTCGTCACCGGCGACCCGCACCAGCGGATCTACGACTCACGGGTGTCGCTCGGCTCCCTGGGCATCGCCACGGCCGGCCGCAGCTTCCGGTTGCGCGTCAACTACCGCTCCACCGAGGAGATCCTCGCCTGGTCGGCGCGGCTCCTCGCACCCGTCACCGTCGAAGCGCTCGAAGGTGAGGGGACGGACTCGCTGGCCGGGTACCGCTCCCTGCTCCGCGGGCGCCGCCCCCAGGCGCAGGGGTACGCGACCCGGCAGGAGGAGACCGAGGCCCTGGTGGGCCGGGTACGGGCGCTGCTCGACGAGGGCCTCGCACCGCACGAGATCGGTGTGTGCGCACGCTTCAACCTCTCCCTGGACGCGGCCGAGGAGAAACTGAGGGCCGCCGGTGTCCCGGTACTGCGGGTCAAAGGACAGACCGCGCGGGAGGCCGAGGGGGTACGGCTGGCGACGATGCACGCGATGAAGGGACTGGAGTTCCGGGCGGTGTCCGTCCTCGGTGTCAACGAGGGCGCCGTCCCGTTCGCCCGGGAGATCACCGCGCGCGAGGCGGACCCGCTGCAACACGACGCCGACCTGCTCCGGGAACGCTGCCTCTTCTTCGTCGCCTGCACGCGCGCTCGCGAAGCACTGAGTGTGACGTGGAGCGGAGCTCCGAGCCCGTATCTGCCACCCGCCGCCTGACCGGCCGACCGACGCGCGCGCCGGTGCGGACGAGTGCGGGCCGCCGGCTCGGCTCGCCGACCTTGCGCATGCCTTCCTCGAAGGCGGACAGGGGCCGGAAAGCAGTGCCGTACCGACGCTGCTCGTCGATGCCCGTCCGGGGGATGCCTGAACCCCTTCCGTCGAGTCGGTGGGCACCGCTGGCGCAGGCCTCGGCCGGGGCCGGTGGCAAGGCCGGTCCGATCGCGGCGCGTTACGCAGGCACCTTGGGTTCCAGCAGGTCCAGCGCCTCCGTCCAGTGGAAGCCGTCGATGCCTCCCCCGGCCTTCGGTCGGTGCGGTTCGTGCGAGCCGACCAGGACGCCCATCCCGGTCAGCCGTTCCAGGCTCTGCCGATAGGCCGGGTGTGCGGCCTGGGCCGCGTTGAGGTACGGCAGGACGGCGACGGGGACACCCATGCCGTACGCCTCGCACAGGATGCCCAGGGCGAGGGTGTCGGAGATGCCGGCGGCCCACTTGTTGACCGTGTTGAACGTGGCCGGGGCCACGGCGATCGCGTCCGCGGGAGGAAGGGGGCGGGCCTCGCCGGGCTTGCGCCAGGCGGAGCGGATCGGGTAGCCGGTCCGCGCTTCGATCGCTTCCACGTCGAGGAAGCCCAATGCCTGCGGGGTGGCCACGACCCCGACGTCCCAGCCCCGTTGCTGCGCGGCGGCGATCAGCGTGCCGACATCGCCGGCGATCCCGCTCGCGCAGACGACGACGTACAGGAAGGGCTTCTTGCCCGGAGCGGACGGGGCAGACGGAGCGGTTGACTCGGTCACGCGGAAACTCCCGGTCGGCGGCTGAGGTGATGCGGCTCAGGCAGCGTACGGCGGCGGTCGCGCGCGGCCCGGACGGGGGCTCGCACTGGCGGCAGCCGACGTCCGGGGCGTCGACACCGGCCCCGTCGGGTGCGGTGGTCGGTCTCGCGGTCTTCCTCGTACCCGTGACGATCCGGTGGATCTCATGTCCGTCAGGCCACCCGACGAGGCCGAACGGGTCATCCGCAGGCGTGTGGATGCGTGATTCCGCCCTTCGGCGGGTGAGTACGGATCGAATGCCCCTGGGACGGCTGTCCCCGGCAGCGACAGGGACAGCCGTCCCGCCTTCGTGCGGTGGACGGCACCGCTCTCACGTCCTCGGTCAGGAGACTGGTTTGGCGACTCCTCAGCTTTCCGTGGTCGTGCCGTGCTTCAACGAGGCCGCCGTCATCGAGAGGTTCCACTCGGCTGTCGGGGAGGTTCTCGGCCCGTTGGAGCTCGACTACGAGATCTGCTATGTGGACGACGGCAGCAGTGACCGCACCCGGGACATCATCGGCGGATTCGGTGCCGCGGACCGGCGCGTCCGGTACACGGTGCTCAGCAGGAACTTCGGCAAGGAGGCGGCGATGCTGGCCGGCCTGCGGATGTCCCGGGGGCAGGCGGTGGTCCTCATGGACGCGGACCTGCAGCATCCCCCGGAGCTCCTTCCGCGGATGCTCGAACTCCACAAGCGGGGCTACGACCAGGTCGTTCCCCGGCGGACCCGCGACGGGGAGGGCACGGCGCGCACCGTGCTGAGCCGCTGCTACTACGCCCTGGTGCGCCGCCTCATGGAGGTGGAGGTGCTCGACGGCGCCGGGGATTTCCGGCTGCTCTCACGCCGGGCGGTGGACGCGGTGCTGTCGCTGCCGGAGGCCAACCGGTTCTCCAAGGGCATCTTCTCCTGGATCGGTTTCACGACGGTCACCTTCACCTACCGGAACGCCCGGCGGCTCGCCGGCAGCTCGAAGTGGGGCAGCCGCCGTCTGCTCAACTACGGCATCGACGGGCTGCTGTCCTTCAACAACCGGCCCCTGCGGCTGGCCATCTACGCGGGCTTCTGGTGTCTTCTGGCCGCACTGGGCTACGCGGTGTGGGTCGGCTTCGACGTGGCGCTGCACGGGGCCACCGTCCCCGGCTACGCGACACTTCTGATGGCGGTGGTGGGGCTGGGCGGAATCCAGCTGATCACTCTGGGGATCATCGGTGAATACGTCGGCCGCATCTACCACGAGGTGAAACGCCGCCCTTCCTTCGTGGTCCGGGAAACCGACGAGTGCCCCGCCCCGATCCCCAGTCCTGCGCAGCACGAATCGCCCGCTCATGCGAAAGGCCGTCTCGCCACGGCGCGGCAGTTCGCCACCTTCGTGGCGATCGGCTTCGTCAACACCGCCGTGTACCTGGCCGTCTACGTCGGCCTGCACCCCTGGATCCCGTATCTCGCGGCGCATGTCCTGGGCTACGCGGTCAGTGTCGTCGGCTCCTTCCTGCTCAACTCCTGCCTCACCGTCCGGACCCGTCCGACCTGGCACGCGTTCCTCCGGTATCCGCTGTCCAGCGGCTTCAACCTCGTGGCCTCCGGCGCACTGCTCTACGTGGCCGTCAGCCGACTCGAAATGGACAAGAATGTCGCCGCACTTGCCGCCGGGGTCCTGGTCACCCCGGTCTCCTTCCTCCTCGCCCGGTGGGCCATCAACTCCGGCCGCCGGCCGACGGGCGCCGCGGCCATGGTGTCGAACGGCCCCGCCCGGACGAAACAGGACGATTTCACCCCCGGCTAGCGCCGCCGTCCGCGCGGACGGCGGCGGGCAGGGCCCGGCGTCCGCGCGACCCGTGGAGGAGACCGACAGGGAAACGGGCGTGCGCCGGAACGCGCCGAGCCCAGCCGGCGCTCCCCCGCCCCTCATCACGGCGGGTGCCGCCCTGCTGCCCCTTGTTCCGCTGGCTCTTTTGGGCGGAGCCGCATGGTGCGCGCGCTGGGTGCGCCCGAGTGCCGACGAGTGGTGCTTCCTGCCCCTCGTGCGTGACGAAGGCTTCATGGCCCTGGTGGACCAGTTCTATTCCATGGACAACGGACGGATCGCCAACGGCCTGCTCGTCGCCTCCTACGCCACGTTCGGCGTGGCAGGCCACCAGTGGTACGCCGGGATCAGCGCGGCCCTGATGCTGGTCCTGCTGTGGGCGTGGGCGGCGGCACTGCTGCGGTGCGCCGGGTGGCGGCTGCCCCGGGGCGTGCCGCTGTTCTCCGCGACCATGGTCCTGGGCCTCTTCTGCTTCGCCTCCACGAACACGTACAAGACCTTCTTCTGGCCGGCCTCGTCGGTTTCCCACACCTTCCCGCCCGTCCTGGCGGCCGCCGCCACGATCCCGGCCCTGCTGGCGACCTCGCGGCGCGGAAAGGCCACCGCCGCCGCGGTCGCGTTCGTCGTCGGGGGCGTTCTGGGCACGCTGTCGGAGGAGACCTCCGTGGTCGCCCTGACCGTCCTCGCCCCGGCCCTGCTGCTGGGCCGCCGGCTCTTCCCGGCCGGACGGCTCGCCTTCGTCCGGGCCTGGTGCGCCGCGTCCGGCGCGGGCATCCTCATCGGCACCGCCGTGCTCCTCACCTCCCCCGGCGCGATGAACCGGCGCTCACGTCACCCCACGGACTCCATGCTCGCGCCCGAATCGCTCTTCGCTTCGCTGCGGGGGTACGCGCAGGTCCTCCACACCCTGGTCACGACCTGGCAGTACGTCGGCGCGATCGCCGTGGGCGTGCTGATCGGCGCACTCGCCCGCCGCGCGGACGGAGGCATTCCCCGACCCGACCGCAGGGCACCCCTGCTTCTGTGGTCCGGGGCGGCGGCTCTGCTGTTCTCCGGGTACGTGTGCACGGTCATCGCCTATCCGGCGTTCGGCCCCTCCGTCGCGACCGCCAACAGGCTGTGGAACGACTACCTCTTCCCGCTGCTCCTCCTGCTCGTCGGCGCGGGCGGTCTCCTCGGGAACCTGGCGGTGCGGCGGTACCGTCGTGGGACGGCGCCGGTGGCCGCGGGCGCCGCGCTCCTGTGCGTGTGCGTCACCGCCGTGCTGGCCGTGTCCCTGCGCGACCTGGAGTCGGACATGCGGGTGCGGGCCAGGGCCTGGGACAGTCAGGACCGCCTGCTCCGGGACCGGGCCGCGGCGGGGGCCACGGTGCTGCCCTACAGGCGGCTCGTCGTCAGCGGGATGCTGGAACCGTTCAGCGGCGGTGGCGAGCGGCCGTGGCCCGCCTCCTGTGTCGCTCGCTACTACCGGGTGAAGGAGGTCACGGACGGAACGGAACATCGAGGTCGAGGCCCTGACCGAACAGGCCCGCTCCAGCCCGACCCGCAAGCTGCTCCTTGACACCGGCACCGGACAGGGAGGACCCAGGTGCCGACCAGGCTGTTCGGCGGGCCGTCCGCTGGTCCAAAGGCCCGGGCCCGGGAGAACGCGCGAGGGGCGTCCCTTCCCGAGTGAGTGATCAACACGCTCGAACCCGCCTTGATCGAGGTGTGGTCGGCGGGCGCTGCGGGCGGGGCGGCGGCTGCGTGGAGCGAGCGGGATCTCCAGCCTCGCCCGTGCCCCGCCGCCCGGCAGGACCCCCCGGACAGCGCGGGTCCGGGGGTGTCCGGGTGAGCCGGGACTGTCAGTCGACTTCGAGGGGCAGGGCCGGGTCGGCGGCCCACTCGGTGAGGGAACCGTCGTAGACGGCGACGTCGGGGCGTCCGAGGAGGGCCAGCTGGAAGGCCAGGCCGGTGGCGGCGATGCCGCTGCCGCAGTACGTGATGACCTTCTTGGACTCGTCCAGGGCGCCGGCGTCGTCGAAGAGCCCGCGGACCTCGTCCGGGCCGCGGAAGAGACCGTCGGAGTCGGCGAGCTCGGGGAAGGGCACGTTCGTGCTGGAGGGGATACGACCCGGGCGTGCGTAGGTCTGGCGGGTGCCCGCGAAGGTCGGCCGGTCGAGGGAGTTCACCAGCCGGGTGCCGGGGTCCTCGATCGCGGCGAGGACGGCGTCCTTGTCGGCGTACAGCTCGGGACGGCGGTTCGCGGTGAACACGGCGGGTTCGTTGGACTCCACGCCGCTCTTGACCTCGTGGCCCGTCCGGGTCCAGGCGGGGAGCCCGCCGTTCAGCACCGAGACGTCGTCGAAGCCCTCGTAGCGCAGGTTCCACCACAGCCGGGTGGCCCAGATGTTCGGGCCCTGGTCGTAGACGACCACGTGAGTGCCGGGGCCGACGCCGAGAGCGCCGAGCCGGGCGGCGAACGTCTCGCTGTCGAGCGCGGTGAACGTGGTGGCCGCGTCGGGGTCGGCGAGGTCGTTCAGCAGGTCGGCGAAGACGGCGCCGGGTATGTGGGCCTTCTCGTACGCCTGGCGGCCCGACTCGACGTCGTAGTAGCCGTCGCCTTCGGGCTGGGTGAGGAAGGTGGTCGCGTCGATGATCCGGATCGCGGGGTCCCCGAGGCGCTCGTGCAGCCAGGCCGGGTCCACCAGCAGGGGGTGAGACATGCGTGTTTCCTTTTCTCGCGTTCTTACTGCCCCGGCAGAACGCCGAGGTGTCCCACAAACGTACCCGTTTGAGATGCATGTCTCAGTAGGCGGACATCCGGGTGGTTCGGGGGCTTCTCGGGCCGAGGCCTCGACGGACCGGTCCATGTCTGCGGTAACGGCGAGCCGGGCCGACGCACTCGCCGCCTCGCAGCGGCCGGCGGCCCTCGCCACCGGCAGCGAACCGACCACGGCGGTCGCCTGGAAGGCGATCCCCTCCTGGTGCCCCGTCGCCACCGACGACCGCACCATCGGCACCGAGAACCTGCGCTTCACGGCCGAGCGGGCGGGCTCGACCACCGTCGAGGTCGACGCCCCGCACGCCGTACTGGAGACAGACCCGGACGAGGTCACCGACCTGATTCTGCAGGCCGCACACGGCTCGTGCCCCCGTCTCACCAGGACCGGCGCGGGTGAGCAGGCCGCTGACGTTCTTCTCGGAGCGTGCGACGGCCTGCCCGCGGTGTGCGGGCAGGCCGTCGGTGTGCGGGCAGGCCGTCGGTGTGCGGTCGGGCGGGCCGGCGGTCCGGGGCTCACGCCTCGGCGGGGAGCAGGGGTACGTCGAGGCGGTCGGCGAGTTCGTCCAGGGTGGTGCCGAAGGTCTGGGTGACCCTGAGGCCCTGGGGGGTGACGTCGAACACCGCCTGGTCCGTGTAGACGCGGTCGACGCAGCGCAGCCCGGTGAGCGGGTAGGTGCATTCGGGCACCAGCTTGGGGGCGCCGGCCTTCGTGAAGAGCGTCATCATCACGTACACCTTCTTGGCGCCGATCGCCAGGTCCATGGCCCCGCCGACGGCGGGGATGGCGTCGGGTGCTCCCGTGTGCCAGTTGGCCAGGTCTCCGGTGGCCGAGACCTGGAACGCGCCCATGACGCAGATGTCCAGGTGGCCGCCGCGCATCATCGCGAACGAGTCGGCGTGGTGGAAGTAGGCGGCTCCCGGCAGTTCGGTCACCGGGATCTTGCCCGCGTTCGTCAGGTCGGGATCGACCTCGCCCTCCTTCGCGGCGGGCCCCATGTTGAGCATGCCGTTCTCGGTGTGGAGGACCACACCGGAGTCGGCGGGCAGGTGGTCGGCGACGAGGGTCGGCTGCCCGATGCCCAGGTTGACGAAGGCGCCCTGGGGGATGTCGCGCGCCACGAGGGCGGCCATGTCGTTCTTGCTCAGCGGACCCCGGCCGTTCAGCGGGCCCCGGTCGTTCATCGCTCGGCTGGTCGCGTTCATGCGGTGGCTGCCTCCTTGACCACACGGTCGACGTAGATGCCGGGGGTCACGACGGTTTCGGGATCGATCTCGCCGGTCTCGACGATCTCGCGGACCTGCGCGATCACCGTGGTCGCGGCGGTGGCCATGACCGGACCGAAGTTGCGGGCGGTCTTGCGGTAGACGAGGTTGCCCATGCGGTCGGCGCGGTGGGCGCCGATCAGCGCGACGTCGCCCCTGATCGGGTACTCCAGCACGTAGGTGCGGCCGTCGATCTCGCGGGTCTCCTTGCCCTCCGTGAGGAGCGTGCCGACCCCGGTGGGGCAGAAGAAGGCGCCGATGCCGGCCCCGGCCGCCCTCATCCGTTCCGCGAGGTTGCCCTGGGGGACGACCTCCAGTTCGATCCGGCCCGCCCGGTAGAGCTCGTCGAACACCCAGGAGTCCGCCTGGCGCGGGAAGGAGCAGATCACCTTGCGGACCCGCCCCTTGGCCAGCAGCGCGGCCAGTCCGGTGTCGCCGTTGCCGGCGTTGTTGGACACGACGGTGAGGTCCTTGGCGCCCTGGCGTATGAGGGCGTCGATCAGGTCGACCGGCATGCCGGCCATGCCGAACCCTCCGACGAGCACGGTCGAGCCGTCCTCGATCCCGGCCACCGCCTCGTCCGCGTGCTCGCACAGCTGTGTGTTCATCGGTTGCCTCCCGAGACGTTCTCCAGGACCACGGCGAGCGCCTGGCCGACTCCGATGCAGATGGCGGCGACGCCCCAGCGCTGCCCCGACTCCTTCAACCGGTGGGCCAGGGTGCCCAGGAGCCTGCCGCCGGAGGCGCCCAGGGGGTGGCCGAGCGCGATCGCGCCGCCCTTGGCGTTGACGATCTCCGGGTCGACGCCCCAGGCGTCCACGCAGGCCAGCGACTGGACGGCGAAGGCTTCGTTGAGTTCGACGGCGGCGACGTCGGACCAGGTGATCCCGGCGCCCTTCAGCGCCCGGTTCGCCGCCTCCACGGGGGCGTATCCGAACAGCTGCGGGTCCAGCGCGGACACGCCCCGGCCGGCGATGCGGGCGACGGGGTCGGTGCCGATGCGGGCTGCGGCCTCGCCCGAGCCGAGCAGGACCGCGGAGGCGCCGTCGCTCAGCGGGGAGGCGTTGCCCGCGGTGATGACGCCGTCGGTGCGGAAGACGGGCTTGAGCCCGGCCAGCTTCTCGGCGGTCGAGCCGGGGCGGATCCCCTCGTCCCGGGTGACGGTCGTGCCCTTGCGGTCCGTGACGACGGGCACCACCAGGTCGTCGTAGAAGCCCGCTTTCCAGGCGTCGTCGGCGAGGTTGTGGGAACGGGCGGCGAACTCGTCCTGCCGCTCGCGGGCGATGGTGAAGCGGTCGCCCAGCTGCTCGTTCGCCTCGCCCAGGGAGACGGTCCACTCCTTGGGCATGCGCTGGTTGACCAGCCGCCAGCCGAGCGTGGTGGACACGGCGGTCACGTCCCCGGCGGGGAACGCGCGCGAGGGCTTGGGCAGGACCCAGGGTGCCCTGGTCATCGACTCGACCCCGCCGGTGAGCACGATGTCCACGTCGCCGGTCTCGATGGCGCGGGAGGCGATGATGGCGGCGTCCAGGGAGGAGCCGCACAGCCGGTTGACGGTGGTGGCGGGGACCGAGGTGGGCAGTCCCGCGAGCAGGACGGCCATCCTGCCGACGTTGCGGTTGTCCTCGCCGGCGCCGTTGGCGTTGCCCCAGACGACGTCGCCGATCTCGGCCGGGTCGAGTGCGGGGGTCTTGGCCAGGGCCCCGGTGACAGCCACCGCGGCAAGGTCGTCGGGCCGGACCTCGGCGAGGGCGCCTGAGAATTTACCGAAAGGCGTTCTTGCTGCTGCGTAAAGGTAACTGTCGCTCACGCCCCCACAGTACGAGGGCCCCTTTCATCATGTCCAAGACCTAGTCTGCATTGATTCATAAGCAGCGCTTATAGAATGGGGGGATGGAACTCCGTCAGCTCCGCTCCTTCCTCGCCCTGGCCGAGGAGTGCCACTTCGGGCGCGCGGCCGCCCGTCTGCACGTGGCGCAGCCGGCCCTGTCCCAGCAGGTCAAGCAGTTGGAGCGGGAGCTGGGCGTCTCGCTGTTCAACCGGTCCACCCGGCACGTCGAACTGACCGAGGCCGGCCGTCACCTCACCGACTACGCGCGCACCCTCGTCGCGGAGGAGGAGCGCGCGCGGATCCACCTGCGGGAACTCGCCACCGGCCATGCGGGCCGGGTCTCGGTCGGCTTCATCGGCACGGCCACCTACGACGTCCTGCCGAAGGTCGCCCGCACCGTACGGGCGAAGCTGCCGGGCATCACCCTGGACCTGCGGGGTGAGGTCCTCACCCCGCGGCTCGTCGAGGGCCTGCTCTCCGGCACGTTCGACCTCGCCGTCCTGCGGGGCGCGGTGTCGGAGGAGGACATCCGCACCACCCCGTTGCGGTCCGAGCCGCTGGTGGCCGTGCTGCCGGCCCACCACCGGCTGGCGGACCGGCCGAGCATCCCGCTGAAGGCCCTGGCCGACGAGCCGTTCGTCATCCATCCCTCGCAGTCCCGGTCCTCGATGTACGACCGGGTTCTGTCCGCCTGCAGGCGGGCCGGTTTCCGGCCCGACCCGCTCATCGAGATCGGCGAGACGGCCACCCTGGTCGTCCTCGTCGCGGCGGGGCACGGCGTGGCCCTCGTACCGCAGTCGGTGCAGAGCCTGAGCCTCGAGGGCGTGACCTACGTACCGCTCACCGGCTCCGAGTCCGTCGAACTGGTGCTGGCCCGGCGCACGCACCGCGTCTCGGCCGCGACCGAGCAGGTCGCCTCGGTGATCGAGGACTGCGTCCGCGGCTGAGAGGCGCGCGTGGGGCCACCCGCCGGACGCGGCCCAGGGCCTGTGCGGCGGAGCAGACCGCAGGAAAACGACGGTGCCTCGTCGGCGCGGGTGAGCGGGGGCGATGGGGGTCTCCCTGCTCGAAGAGCTCGGGGAGGGCGTGCCAGACCCCGCGTCTGCGGCAGGATCCGCCGGACGGGCCCTACCGGAGGATGAAGCGGCTCCCGGCGCGGAGCTTGTCGACGAGTGCTGCGGGGGCCTTTCGGGGTGAACCCGCGTCGTAGGGCGGCTGGGGGTCGTACTCGGTCCCGAGCTGGACGGCCTGCGCGTGTGCGTCACCGGCGGCCCTGCCGACCAGGGTGAGGGCCATGTCGATCCCGGAGGAGACTCCGGCCGCGGTGACGAACTTGCCGTCCGTGACGACGCGCTCGCCGGTCGGTTCGGCGCCGAACGCGGCGAGGCGGTCGAGCGCCAGCCAGTGCGAGGTGGCACGGCGGCCTTCGAGCAGCCCGGCCGCCGCGAGCAGGAGCGAGCCCGTGCACACCGAGGTCGTCCAGGTGCTGGTGGCGCTGGCGGTGCGCAGCCAGTCGAGGAGCGTCTCGTTCTCCATCTGGGCGGTCTGCCCCGGGCCGCCGGGCACCACGACGATGTCGGGGGCCGGCCTGTCGTCGAGGCTGTGGTCCGCGACGAGGGCGAGGTCGTCGCGGTCGTTGCGCACGGGGCCCGGTCGCTGCGCGACGAAGACCGTCTCGGCACCGGGTATGCGGCAGAGCATCTCGTACGGGCCGACCGCGTCCAGCGCGGTGAAGCGGTCGAAGAGGACAATCGCGATCTGCATCGTCTGCCTTTCAGCGGGCGGATTCAGGTGGATTCAGGTGGTGTCGACGGGCGGAAGCGCCGGCGGTACTCGGCCGGAGCGGTGCCCAGGGCTTTCACGAAGGCGCGGCGCATCGCCTCGGGTGTGCCGTAGCCGCTGGCGCGGGAGACCTGCCCGACTCCGTCGGCCGTGTCCTCGAGGAGACGCCGGGCGTGCTCCAGGCGGACGCGCTCGACGTACCGGCCGGGTGTCGTACCGGTCTCCGAGTGGAAGGTGCGGGCGAAGTGCCGGGGGGAGAGGTTGGCGCGCTCCGCCAGGCTCTCGACGGAGAGGTCCCCGTCCGGGTGCTCGGTGATCCACTGCTGGACCTTCCGCAGTGGTTCGCGCCGCGCGGTCTGGACGGCGAGTTGGGCGCTGAACTGCGCCTGGTCGCCCGGACGCCGGAGGAAGACGACGAGATGTCGGGCGACGGCGAGCGCGGTGTCCCTGCCGTGGTCCTCCTCGACCAGGGCGAGCGCGAGGTCGATGCCCGCGGTGACTCCGGCCGAGGTGGCGATCCGGCCGTCACGTACGAAGATCGGGTCGGGGTCGACGTCCACGGCCGGGTAGGTCCTGGCCATGTGGTCGCAGACCGACCAGTGGGTCGTCGCCCGACGGCCGTCGAGCAGGCCGGCCTCGGCCAGCAGCAGCGCGCCGCTGCACACGGAGACGATGCGCTCGGCGTCCCGGGCGTGCTCCCGGAGCCAGTCGATCAGCCGGGGAGCCGGGTGACGGGTGCCGTTGCCGCCCGGGACGAGCAGGGTGTGCGGCACCTCGACCTCGCCCAGTGCGCGGTCCGGGACGACGGTGAGACCGCTCGAGGTACGGACCGGAGCACCGTCGAGCGAGGCGGTACGGATCTCGTACGGGTTCCCGCTGTGGCGACCCGCCCCCGTGAACACCTCCAGGGGTCCGGTCACATCGAGACTCTGCACGTCGTCGAAGACGACCACCAGCACCGATCTCCTCGTCATGGCGTTCATCCTCGGCGGGGAGCCGGGTGGCTGCAATGACGAGCAGCCCACCTTTCCTGCCGCCCCGGGGCCGCTGCCGGGGGCCGTGGAGACGGTGCCGGGGTTGTCTTCGTTTCCGCTCAGCGGAAGGATGCCGGGCATGGCAGGTAATTCCACGAGACCCGGGCGTTCCGTGACCAGTCGTGCGCTGGCGATCCTGGGGGCCTTCGACGGGCGGCACCGGCGGCTCAGCCTCACCGGACTCGCCGCCCGCGCCGGCCTCCCGGTCCCGACCGCGCACCGGCTGGTCGGCGAGCTCGTCGCATGGGGTGCGCTGAGCCGTACCGCGTCGGGGGAGTACGTCGTCGGGCGCCGGCTGTGGGACATCGGCCTGCTCGCGCCGGTGCACACCGGGCTGCAGCAGATCGCTTCCCCGTACCTCCACGACCTCTACGGCGCGACCCTCGCCACCGTGCACCTCGCGGTGCGCGACGGCCTGTGGGCGCTGTACGTCGACCGGCTCTCCGGTCACGCCTCGGTACCGGTGGTCAGCGCGATCGGCTCCCGTCTGCCGCTGCACGCGACGGGGGTCGGCAAGGTGCTGCTCGCGCACGCCCCGGCCGACGTCCAGGAGGAGGTGCTCGCCGACCTCCCCCGGATCACCCCCTACACGGTGAGCCGGCCGGGACTGCTGCGCGGCCAGCTCAAGAAGGTGCGCGAGGACGACTACGCCACGACGGTGGAGGAGATGAGCCTGGGCGCGTGCACGGTGGCCGTGCCGATCCGGTCGGACGGCGCGGTGGTGGCGGCGCTCGGCATCGTCGCCCCCAGCCTCAAACGCGACCGGGCACGGCTGGTCAGCGCCCTGCAGGTGGCGGCCCGGGGTATCGGGCGGAACCTCACCGGGCAGGTCGCCGGCTGAGCCCCCGGCCACGGGTCGGCCCGTTTCCTCCTTCGAGGTTTCCCCCTTTGAGTCAGGGGCCCTGCGTCAGAGGCCCCCGAGAGTGTTCCGGCGGGCCGTTTCGGCCTTGCGGTTGAGCCGGTCGGTCATCCGCACGGCGGTGACGGTGAACGCGATGCCGACGCCGACGAGCAGGACCTGGGTGACGACGCCGACAACACCGACGACACCGATGTCCTGGGTGGCGAGGGCGGCGGCCAGCATGACGGAGCCGCCGGACGCCCAGGCGAACCAGATCCGCGCCTTCTCGACTCTGACCGCTGCCTGGAACTTCTGCCGGTCGGCCATGGCTTTCCCCCCTGTAGTGGTGTCGCTCCTGAGCCGCATTGTGGCGTGTGGCGCCCTCCGCGCGCAGCTGTCCCGCAACCGGACCGGGGATGAGCGGGTACCGTTGACTCGTTCGCGAGGAATGCGAAGAACATCCGGGTCGATGGCCCCGGTGTCCGCTCACCGGACGCGACGCCGCGGAGGCCGCGCACGCCGGTCTTCCCCCCCCGCCGACCGGCGGGCGGGTGGTCATGGACGGCCGGGGCACCGCTGCCGAGGAGGCGAACGATGCAGTGACCACACATCCCCGTCGCCCTCTCCCCATGTCGTCCCGCCTGTTCGGGGGCCGGGCCGCACGCGCCGGGTCGGCCCGGCGGCGGGACCGGCGCGGCGAGGGTTCCCGGCCGGTGCGGCCCCCCGGACGGCTGCGGTCCCTGCTTCGGGTCCGCAGCGTGGCCGGCCAGGTGTTCGTGCTTCAGGTCCTGGTCGTGACCCTGATCATCACCGCCGCGCTGGTCGCCCTCGTGTTCCAGGCCCGGCGTGACAGCCTCCACGAGGCCCAGACCCGGTCCCTGGCCATCGCCACGACGTTCGCGAACTCCCCGCAGACGCTGACGGCGATGACCGGTCCCCACCCCAGCGAGGCCCTGCAGCCGCTCTCCGAGCGGGTCGAGCGGGCGACCGACGTGGACCTCGTCGTCGTGTACTCGAAGGACGGGGTCCGCTACACGCACCCCGACCCCTCGCTGATCGGGAAGGCCGTCACCGGCCCGATCAAGCCGCTGACCTCCCCCCGGACGCAGACCATCGAGACCGTCAAGGGGCGCTCGGTGGTCGGGTACGCCCCGGTCACCGAGCCCGACGGAACGCCGGTCGGCTCGGTGGGGGTCGGGATCACGATCCAGAAGGTGGCGGGCATGGCGGCCCAGCAGTTCCCGGTGATCCTGGGGGCCGCGGGCGTGGCCCTGGCCATCTGCGCGGGCGGCACCGCTCTGGTGAGCCGACGGCTGCTGCGTCAGACCCACGGTCTCGGTCCGGTGGAGATGACCCGGATGTACGACCACCACGACGCGGTGCTGCACGCGGTGCGGGAGGGGGTGCTGATCGTAGGGGGTGACGGGCGGCTGGTACTGGCCAACGACGAGGCGCGGCGGCTGTTGGACCTGCCGCCGGACGCGGAGGGCCGGAAGGTCACCGACCTGGGTCTGAGCCCGGGCGTCGTCGAACTGCTGGCCTCGGAGCGGACGGCCACCGACGAGGTGCTTCCCACGGCCGAGCGGTTGCTGGCGGTCAACAAGCGGAGCGCAGGGGCCGGCAACGGGAGCGCCGGGAGCGTGGTGACGCTCAGGGACACCACGGAGTTGCGGGCCCTGTCCGGTCGCGCCGAGGCCTCCCGGGAGCGCCTGAGCCTGCTCTATGACGCGGGGGCACGGATCGGCTCCTCCCTGAACGTGGAGCGCACCGCACACGAACTGGCCGGGGTGGCGGTTCCGCGCTTCGCCGACCTGGTCACCGTCGACCTGGCCGAGGAGGTGCTGCACGGCGAGGAGCCGACCGAGCGGCACACCGTCATGCGGCGGGCCGGGCTGAGCACCATCCACGACGGCCTGCCGCTGATGGCGGTGGGTGAAACGGTTCGCTTCCCCGACGCCACACCGCAGGCCCGGTGCGTGAGGAGCGGCCGCGCGGTGCTGGAGGCGGATCTGAGCACCGCCGAGGGATGGCGGACGCTGGCCCCCGACCGCGCGGAGGAGTTCCTGGGACACGGTTTCCACTCCCTGATCGCGGTACCCCTGCGGGCCCGCGGCACGGTGCTGGGCTCGGTGGACTTCTGGCGCTCGGAGCGGGCGGAGCCGTACGACGAGAGCGATGTGCTGTTCGCCGAGGAGCTGTCCGCCTGGGCCGCCGTGGCGCTCGACAACGCCCGCCGGTACACCCGCGAGCACGCGCTGGCGGTCACCCTGCAACGCAGTCTGCTCCCCCGTGACCTGCCGGACCTGAGCGCGCTGGAGGCGGCCCACCGCTATCTGCCGGCCCAGTCCGGGGTGGGCGGGGACTGGTTCGACGTCATCGAGCTGTCCGGCGCCCGGGTGGCACTGGTGGTCGGGGACGTGGTGGGGCACGGTCTGCACGCGGCGGCCACCATGGGACGGCTGCGTACCGCGGTGCACAACTTCGCCACCCTCGACCTCCCGCCGGACGAGCTGCTGGCCCGGGTGGACGACCTGGTGGCCCGAATCGACCGGGAGCGGGCGGACCAGGGGGACGATGAGGGACTCATCGGAGCCACCTGCCTGTACGTCGTCTACGATCCGGCCTCCGGCATGTGCAGCGCGGCCCGGGCCGGCCACCCGCCACCCGCCCTCGTCCGTCCGGACGGCACCGTGACCTTCCCCGAGGTGCCGGCCGGCCCGCTGCTGGGCCTGGGCGACCTGCCCTTCGAGAGCGCGGAGTTCGAGGTGCCCGAGGGAAGCCAGCTCGTCCTCTACACCGACGGGCTCATCGAGAGCCGCGACCGGGACATCGACGTCGGTCTGGAGATCCTGCGTGGCGCACTGTCCCACCCCGGCCGGACCCCCGAGCAGACCTGCGACGCGGTGCTCGACGCCCTCCTGCCGAACGGCGGGAACGACGACGTCGCCCTGCTGGTCGCCCGCACCCGGGTGCTCGACCCCGAGCGGGTCGCCGGATGGGACGTGCCCCCCGAAGCCGCCGCCGTGTCCGGCGTCCGCGCCGACGTCACCCGGCAGTTGGCGGCATGGGACCTGACGGAGGCGGGCTTCACGACCGAACTCATCCTCAGCGAACTGGTCACCAACGCCATCCGCTACGGCACCGTCCCCATCCACGTCCGCCTGCTGCGGGACCGCCGCCTGATCTGCGAGGTCTCCGACGGCAGCAGCACCTCGCCCCACCTGCGCCAGGCGGCGGCCACGGACGAGGGCGGACGCGGCCTGTTCCTCGTCGCCCGCTACGCCGAACGCTGGGGCACCCGGTACACGCCCACCGGCAAGGTGATCTGGGCCGAGCAGCAACTGGACGGCAGGGAGGGTGAACCCGGCGCCGCCCTGACCGGCGACGACATCCTCGACCAGTGGTCCGACGCGGCCCTGTGACCCCCGCCGGCCCCGGGGCGCCCGGCGGGGCGGTCCGTACGACCTCGAAGGAGGTCCGCCGCCCCTCGGAGGACGTCCGCTGTCCGCACAGGAGGTCCTCGATCGTGATCGGCAGCTTGCGCACCCGGCGCCCGGTGGCGTGGTGCACGGCATCGGCGCTCTCCGCCGCCACACCGACCTGGCCGATCTCGCCGACACCCTTCACACCCACCGGACGGTGGCGGCTGCCCCCGGCGGGCCGGCGGTGTGACCTCGATCGTCATGTGCGGGCGCGGTGGAGGTCTCGGCTACCTCGTGGGCGCGGTGCGCAGAGAAGCCGGCGGCCGGGCAGGTGCGGACGACGGCTTCGTCGACGGAACCGAGGCCGGCCCCGTACAGGACGAAGTCCTCGTGCCGCCGCTGCTCGACGCGGACCGTGTAGGCCTCGAGCACGCGCTCCGCCTCGGCAGGTCAGCCCGCGGCGATCCACCGTCCGGCGGATGCCCCGGCCGGCCGTACCGCACGGCTGGGAGAAGATCTGATCGTGAGCCCCCCGCTGGCGGAGGCCGTCTCCGTCGTTCTGCTCCTGGCGGTGCTGGCGTGCGCCGTCGTCCGCCCGTTCGGCTGGCCGGAGGCGGTCGTCGCCGTCCCGGCCGCGGGCGTGGTCATCGCCACCGGAGCGATCTCACTCGACCACGCCCGCGACGAGGCCGCGCGGCTCGGACCGGTGATCGGCTTTCTCGCCGCCGTCCTGGTCCTGGCTCAGCTCTGCGACGACGAGGGCCTGTTCCACGCGTGCGGAGCGTGGATGGCCCGTACCGCGGCAGGTCGCCCGCGCCGCCTGCTGGTCCAGGTGTTCGCAGCCGCGTCAGTGATCACCGCGGTGCTCAGCCTGGACGCCACCGTCGTGCTCCTCACCCCGGTGGTCTTCGCCACCGCCGCCCGGCTCGGCGCCCGGCCCAAGCCCCACGTCTACGCCTGCACCCACCTGTCGAACACCGCCTCGCTGCTGCTGCCGGTCTCCAACCTCACGAACCTGCTCGCGTTCGCCGCCAGCGGACTGAGTTTCACCCGCTTCGCCGCCCTGATGGCCCTGCCCTGGCTGGTCGCCGTCACCACCGAATACGTGGTCTTCCGCCGGTTCTTCGCCACCGACCTGGACGCCGGAGCCCAGGCTCCCCCCACCGCCGAACCCCGCGAGCTGCCGGTCTTCGCCCTGGCCACCGTGGCCTGCACCCTGGCCGGGTTCGTCCTGACCTCGGCCCTCGGAGTCAACCCCGCCTGGGCGGCCTTCGCCGGCGCCGTCGTGCTGGCTGTGCGTGCTCTGGTGCGGCGCCGCACCGGGCCCACCGCCCTCGTGCGCGCCGCCGCGGTCCCGTTCCTCGCCTTCGTCCTGGCCCTGGGCATCGTGGTCCGCGCGGTCGTCGACAACGGCCTCGCCGCCGGCCTGGGCCGTCTCGTTCCGGGCGGAAACGGCTTCGCGGCCCTGCTCGCCGTCGCGGCGCTGGCCGCCGTGCTGGCGAACCTCATCAACAACCTGCCCGCCGTGCTGGTGCTGCTGCCGCTGACCGCACCGTCCGGGCCCGGTGCCGTCCTCGCGGTGCTGCTCGGAGTGAACATCGGACCCAACCTCACCTACGCCGGTTCCCTGGCCACCCTGCTGTGGCAGCGCATCGTGCACGAACACGACAGTGACGTCGAACTCGGCGAGTTCACCCGGCTCGGCCTGTGCACCGTGCCCGCCGCCCTGCTGCTCGCGGTGGTGGCACTGTGGGCCTCACTCACCGTCATCGGAGGCTGATCACCGTGAGAGTCATCGCCTGGATCACCGAGGGCACCTGGCCCTCCTGCGTCGACGCCACCCGCAGCCACGCCCCCGAGGCCGCCGACATCGTGCTGCTGCACGTGACCGGCCCCGAAGCCCCCGGCGCCGCACACGGCGCCTTCGCCGGGCTGCTCGGCCGCGGCCGTCCCGAACGCGACCCCGGCACGGCGGTCGAGCACCTGGCCACCGCCTCCGCCGAGCGGCTCCTCGCCGAAGCCGCGCAGCGCCTGGCGCGTCCCTGTGACCGTGTCGAGCGCGCCGGCCGCGTCGAGCGGGAAGTCGTGGCCGCCGCCGAAGGCGCCGACCTGCTCGTCCTCGCCCGCGACGGCGACCGCACCCGTCTCGGACCTCGCAGTCTCGGCCCCGCCGGCCGCTTCGTCGTCGACCACGCCCCCTGCCCCGTCCTTCTCGTCTGGCCCGAAACCGCCCCCGACGTCACCACCATCCCACCCCCACCACCTCACCCACCCCACCACCGGTAGCCGCAAACATCGGGCAGGGGTCGTGGTCTTCCCGGGCACTGCTCCCGCCCGCCCGGCTCACGCCCGGCGCACCGGCCGTCAGGACCAGTGTGTTTGAGCCACTTCGATCCGCTGATGGATGTGTGCCGCACACATCGCCAGTGTTCTCGTGTCACCCCTACTGTTCCGCTACCGCACGGACCGGCGCCTCGACCGGACCGCAAGCCCCAGGGAGCAGGTGCACATGATGCGAGCCCGTCAACGTGTCTTCCGGTGGTCCCCCGCCTTGATCCTCTCCGTCCTGGTGGCCCTGCTGACGTCGGCAGGTACCGCCCAGGCCGCCACTCCCCACACGGTTCCCCCGGTGTCGGGCAGTCTCACCCGCCACAACGTATCCGGCGTGTACGTCTCCGGAATCTCCTCCGGGGGCTACATGGCCGGTCAGCTGCACGTCGCCTACTCGAAGAAGATCAAGGGCGCGGCGATCTTCGGGGCGGGACCGTACTACTGCGCCCAGAACAACGTCTACCAGGCCCTGTACGGCTGCGGGGACAACCTCTACCCCACCTATACGAGCACTCTGACCTCGAGGGCCTCCACCTGGTCCTCCTACGGGTGGGTCGACCCGGTCAGCAACCTGTCCGGCAGCCCCGTGTACCTCTACCAGGGCAAGAACGACAGCGTGGTGAAGCCCTCGGTCGGCGATGCCGGGAAGGCCTTCTACCAGCACTTCGGTGCGAACGTGACCTACGACAACACCTCCGCGGCGGGGCACTCCTGGGTCACCCCGTACGGGCCGAACAGCTGCACCGCGAACAGCGCGCCGTACATGAACGACTGCGGCACCGACCCCCAGAGAGCGCTGCTGCAGAAGCTCTTCGGCTCGGTCTCCTCCCCCAACACCGGGCCGCTGACGGGCAAGCTCATCAAGTTCGGGCAGAGCACCCACGCCGTCAACGGAATGCCGAGCACCCTGAGCATGGGCAGCTCCGGGTTCGCCTACGTCCCCAAGTCCTGTGAGTCGGGGCAGAGCTGCCGCCTGATGGTTTCCCTGCACGGCTGCCTGCAGGCGTACGACAAGGTCGGTACGACCTTCGTCGACCGCGCCAACCTCAACCAGTACGCCGACAACAACAAGATGATCGTCCTGTACCCGCAGGCCACGTCGTCCGTCGTGAACCCCAACGGATGCTGGGACTGGTGGGGCTACCTCGGCGCCACCAACTACCCCATCAAGGGCGGCGCCCAGGTCGAGACCATCATGAACATGGTCGCCGCACTCGGCGGCTGAGGCCCACGCGCCGGGGCGGGCCGGTACCGCAGGCCCACCCCGGCGTGTCGGCGCTCTCGGGGAACACGAACCCGCGCCGACGGTAGAAGGCGACGGAGGCGGCCATGCCGGAGACGACCATCCCGATGGCACGGACGCCGGCGACCGGCGTCCGGTTGGATGGGCGCATGGTCCGTACCGTGCGCCCACTGCTGCCGCTGCTGCTCGCTCCTCTGCTCCTCGCTCCCCTGCTGCTCACCGCCTGCGGCAGTGAGCCGGGGCAGCCACGGGACGCCGACGCCCCGGCCGCCGAACTCGCCACCCGCGCCAGGGCGTTGGGCATCGCCCCGGAGCTCGTCTACGTCATCGAGGCACCCGGGTTCGCGCTCGCCCGGCAGTCCGTCGGGGTGTACGGCGGGGACGGCTTCTCCGCCACGTACGTCTCACGGCAGGAGGGCGGGCAGCTGCGGCTGTACGTCGACCGGGGCACGATGTCCGCTTCCGACTGCGCCGAGGGGCAGCAGATGTGCGAGTCGGACGGGGAGGGAGTCTGGTACCGCTCCGGTCGGGGGACGCACGAGTACGCCGTGGTGAAGGAGGACCACGTCGTACGGCTCGAGGGCGATGCGGGCGTCTCCCGCGACGTCCTGCGTGAGGCGGCGCGGGACGCCCGCCGGCCGTCCGGTGAGGAGGCAGCCGAGCTGCTGCCGCCCGCACCCGCCGACGGCGCGGCGCCGTCCGAACCCGTCGAACGCGGCGATCTGCCGCCGGTCGGCGACGGGGCGCCCCGCAACGACGTGGACGCGGGCGGCTAAGAGCTCCGAACACAACGGGAGTCCGAGCAGCTCGCGGCGTCATGGGGGTCCCCTGCTCATGAGGGCCCCCTGTTCGTGGGGGTCCCCTGTTCGTGGGGGTCCCCTGTTCGTGGGGGTCCCCTGTTCGTGGGGGTCCCCCCTGTTCGAGCGAAGCCGAGAGCTTGGGGAAGTGCGTGCCAGACCCCACGAGCCGAGCGCCCATTGTGTTCGGAGCTCTTACACCACGAGACGGGACACGAATCCCCTTCGCCGTGGTTTCGGTCGGCACACACATCGAACTCATTCATCCAGGGTCTGTCCGGCGGATCATGTGAAAACTAGGCTGCGACGATGGAACGCTTGACCGACGTGCCCGAGAGCTTCGCCCAGTCCGCCGATCCGGCTCGGGTGAACGACTACGACGGTTTCGCCGAGGCGTACTCGGCGGAAACCGAGAACAACCTCGTGAACGCGTACTACGCGCGGCCCGCGATGGTGGCCCTCGCCGGAGACGTGGCCGGCCGTCGGATCCTGGACGCCGGCTGCGGCTCGGGCCCCCTGTCCGCCGCACTGCGCGACCGCGGTGCGGTCGTCACCGGCATCGACGCCAGCGCCAAGATGCTGGACTTGGCCAGGCGGCGGCTCGGTGAAGGCGTGGCCCTGCACCTGGTCGACCTGAGCGACCGTCTGCCGTTCGCCGACGGCGCGTTCGACGACGTGGTCGCGTCACTGGTACTGCACTACCTGGAGGACTGGGGGCCGACGCTGACCGAGTTGCGGCGAGTGCTCAGGCCCGGCGGCCGGCTGATCGCGTCGGTGGACCACCCCTTCGTGGCTTATACGATCCAGGATCCTCGACCCGACTACTCCGCGACCACCAGTTACACCTTCGACTGGACGTTCAACGGGCAGTCCGTCCCGATGAGGTTCTGGCGCAAGCCACTGCACGCGATGACCGATGCCTTCACCACCGCCGGCTTCCGCCTTTCCGTCATCAGCGAGCCGCAGCCCGACCCGGCCGCCCGCGAACTGTTCCCCGACGACTTCCACGACCTTTCGACCAGACCCACCTTCCTGTTCTTCGTCCTCGAGGTACCGCCGTCGGCCACCGGCTCGGACGACCAGCCAGTCGCGGAGCACTGTCGGAGCCAGAGTCGGAACGAGGCGACCGTTCGCATCTCGGCCATCGACGAGCAGCGTGACCAGCAGGCATGCGAAACCGGCCAGGATGGTGCGTGAGTGTCAGGAACCCATCGCGGCTCGGTCGGAATCGCTGCGAAGAACACAGAACTCATTACCCTCGGGGTCGGCAAGGACCGCCCAACCAGAGCCATCGGGATTCCGGTGATCGGCGACAAAGGCGGCGCCGAGGCCCAGCAGCCGTTCCACCTCCTGCTCGCGCGAGGTCTCAGGGCGCAGACACAGATGGATCCGGTTCTTGACCGTCTTGGCCTCGGGTACCTGGTTGAAGTGCAGCACCGGGCCCTCCGCCAGCAGCACCTGAATCTCCCGGTCGCCCGGTCTGTCCTCCGGATGCAGCGGACGGCCGGTCACCCCGCTCCAGAAACGGGCCAGTTCATAGGCATCCGCACAGTCGATCGCCACGTTCTGCACTACCGAAACCATGCGCACAAGCCTTCCCGACTTCTACTCCGGACGCCACCGAGTTGCGCTCAGCCTTCACCACGCACACAGCTCAACGGCTTCTGGGCCCGAGCCACCGGCTGAGCCGCCCCACCCTCGTGCCCCGGCGCGAACAACCGGACTCCTCCCGCCGCCCGCCCGGCCCTTAATTGCCTTTCGTGCCCTGCCGAGCGGGAGCTAGTGTTCGCGCGGCGAGTGACTCACAAGGAGCGAAGACATGGTCGGTCGTCCGAGCACGCGTTGACGTCTGAGGCCGCGAGCGGCCCGTCATCGCGTGCTGCCCTCACAGCGCGGCACAGCGAGCCTTCCCTTCCCGCTGCCTGACATCGTCGGTGCGCCCGGCGTGCGCCGGTCGGCGGCTCTCGTCTTCGGTCATCCGAGGGACCCCTGTGCCGTCCTCTTCCTCCGCTGGGTCCGATTCCGTTCGTCCTGCTCCGTCAAGCCTGTGGCGGGACGGCGACTTCCGTAGGCTCTGGATGGGCCAGACGGCCTCCCAACTGGGCGAACACGCAGGCCTGGTGGTTCTGCCGCTCTTCGCCGTCCTGACGCTCGACGCCGGTGCCGGCCAGTTGGGCGCCCTGCGCGCGGTGGGGCAGGCGCCGATTCTGCTGCTCTCGCTCTTCGTCGGCGCGTGGGTGGACAGGTGGCGGACCCGCACGGTGATGGTGCTGACGGACGTCGGCCGGACCCTGGTGCTGGGCGCCGCCGCCGTGGCCGGTCTCCTCGGCCGGCTCAGCCTGCCGACGCTGCTCGTGGTCGCCTTCGCCGTCGGGGCCCTGTCCGTGTTCTTCGACGTGGCGTACCAGGCCTCCTTGGTACGGCTGGTGAAACGCGATCAGTTGGTGCGTGCCAACAGCGCGCTCGAGGGCAGTCGGTCCGCGGCGCAGATCGGCGGTCCCACCCTCGGTGGTGCGTTGGTGTCCGTGCTGTCGGCGCCGATCGCCGCCGCCTCCAGCGCGCTGTTCTTCGCGCTGTCGTTCCTGTCGATCCGACGGATCGGTCGCCACGAGTCGATCCCGGAGCGCTCGGAACGTCCTCCTCGGGTCTGGCGGCGGATCCACGAGGGCCTCCGCTTCGTCGCCGGCGACACCTCGCTGCGGGCCGTGTGCCTCGCATCAGCCGCCTTCCAGTTCTCCTTCGCGGCTGTGATGACCGTCTACCTGCTGTTCCTGCCACGGGACCTGCACCTGTCGGGCACCGCCGTCGGGCTGGCACTGTCGGCGACGGGGCCTGGAGCGCTCCTGGGCTCGCTGCTGGCCGCCCGCCTGCCGAGCCGGTTCGGACATGGCGCCGTGCTCGTGTCCGCGGCGGCACTCGGCGACGGTGTGTTCCTGCTTGTGCCCGCACTGCACGGTTCCTCCGTGGTGACGGTTCCCGCGCTCCTTGCGATCAGTTTCGTGTTCGGGGCCTTCGGTCAGCTGGTGAACGTCACGCTCATGGCCGTCCGGCAGACCCTCACTCCGGACGGGATGCAGGGCCGCGCGGCCGCGACGATCAACTTCGTCGGCATGGGGCTGACCCCGCTCGGTTCGCTGCTCGGCGGCTTCCTCGCGGAAGGGTGGGGGACGCGCACCAGCCTCCTGGTGACAGCCGCAGGCATGCTGCTGTCACCGGCACTGATGGCCCTGTCCCCACTCGCCCGCCTGGGACGGACGCTTCCCGCCCCGCCGGAGGCTCCGGCCCCGGCTGCGTGACGACCCCTGTCGCCGCGAACAGCCGGCACGACTCCGTCAGCGGTCGCAGCCGTCGGGCAAGCCCGGTCACCACTGCGTGGTCGGCCGGTCCGGCCGACCACGCCGCTCAGCTCAATGCGGGTACCGCGCACCAGCCGGTGTGCCTGCCCTTCTCACCGGGTGAGCACGTACCACTCGGGCGAATCCGTGTCTCCGAGCTGGTAGTTCAGCTTGGGGCGGTCGGCCGTGCCGCCCAGTGTCCACTGTCCCGACCAGCAATCGCCGGCATCGACGGTGACGCTCTGGAGCCAGGGATTGTCGTCCGGTTCGAACCTCCACGTGCCCGAGCCCTCACATCGCCCGTCCGGCGAGTCCACTCCGCCTTGGCTCCAGGTGCCGATGGCCACCGCACGACCTTCTCCGTCCAGCCGCAGCGTGCCGCCACGGCCGTCGTTCCACGTGCCGACCAGGTCCGAGGCGTGGACCCGGGGCGGTGCGTACTCGTCCACCACACCGGTCCCGTAGGCCAAGGACCCCACGGCGACCACGGCGACCGCCGACAGCAGGCCGACCCCGACGACCGTCCCGTACGGGCGTCCACGGGTGAGGGCCCAGCGCGTCAGCAGCGTCACCGTCGACAGCGCCGCCGTGCCGGACAGCCACGCCCACAGCCAGGTCTCCAGGCCGTCCCCCGTCACCGCCGGCCACAGCGCCACCGCGGCCGCCCAACAACCGGCCACCGCCGGAACCCACCACCCCACGTGCCGACCGGCACACCGTCGCCCCGCCCACACGGCGACCGACAGCGTCGGCAACACCCCGAACAACGTGCCCAGGAACGCCACGGGAAGACCGAAGCAGAACAGGGCAGGAAGCATCAGCAACACGATGCCGGGACCATCGCTGCGCATCGGAGACTCCCCTGCCATCTCCACGAAGCCCACGATCTCCACGGCCGTCGGAGCCATCATCAGCACCGCCACCATCGAAACGGAGATCGGCTGCGGCCCCCGCAAGCCGTGCGGGTCCCCCGGCTCCTCCACACGCAGCCCCGGCGGCCGCTTCACCCCGTCGCTCACACGCCCCTCCCCCGCCCGGCGTCATCCTCCCACGGGAGCCACCGGCGGCATTCGCGACCTGCGGTCTCAGCGGTTACGGGGCTCGGGTGCCGCACCATCCGCCGTACCCGACTCGTCTGAGCCGAAGCACGCTGGTTGTCACCATCGACCTCCGTTGACCTGCGACTTCGATCAGACAAGGCACGGCGGATGTCACCAGGTCGGCACGCTGCGGGTCCGTTCAGCTGAAGGGAACGGCGTCCTTGGGGGCGGTGTGCCAGTTGGTGACGATCGGGCGATCGACAGTGATGGTGCCGACCGGCAGGGAAACCGGGTTGGGGTCGTCGTCACCGATGGCGACGATGATGCTGTCCAGTTCCTTGCCACCGTTTCCGTTGGTGGTCTTCGGGTTCACCCCGGCGTAGGCGGTGGTGCTCCCGCTCAGCTTGATCTGCTCGCCGACGGCCTGCTCCGCGGGACCCGCCTGGGTGCCGTCGGATCCGAACGCCACGGTCGGAAGCGCGGCGGGCAGGTAGCAGGTGATCCCCGGCTTCGCCTTGGCGACGATCAGGATGTATCCGCCGGCCTGGGTCTCGGACCTGGTGCTCCAGGAGATGTCGTTGGCGCCGCAGCTCTGCTCGACCGGCTCCCGCTTGCCGTTGCCGGTGTCGGCGCCGGAGCCGGCCCCGTCCGCAGTTCCCTTGCCCGGGGCGTCGGAGCCCTTGCCGGTGCCCTGGTCACCGCCCGCGGTCGACGAGCCGGACGGGGTGACCGCATCGCCGGCCGGAGTGGCGGACGAAGAACCTTGCGCAGCGCCGGTGTCCGTGGCCGCGTCCGAATCCTGGCACGCCGTCATCAGCATGGCGCCTCCGACGAGGGCCGCGGAGACGAGTAAGGCCTTGCGACGGTTGCCGAACATGAAATCCCCCTGTTAATCAGTGGCTGAGGCCGAAGCGGTTTCGGCTTCTCGGTACTTGCTTGTCCACTATGAGGGGGCTACGAGCCGAGGAGATCCCGGCGTCTTCGTTCCAGGACACCGCTGTCGCAGACCGGTGACATGACCACGAAGTGAAAGAACCGAGGCCAGTCCAGTGCGCTCCGTTCGGTGGCCCTGGTGACAACACGCCTGTCTTTTAGCCGTGTTCGTGGCAGATGACGGAGGCGGGCCATCCCTGCGGGTGCGGGGAGCAGCTGTACGTGATACCGATATCCCCGCCCGGGGTGGGAGCATCCCTACCTCTCCTACGATTCTCAGGTAATCCTGCTCCCCGCACCCGCAGGGATGACACCGACGTGACGATCTACGTCACGCACTCGTTGCCCTGCTCCCCGTACCCGCGGGAATGGTCCCGGTTCCAGCTACCGCTGTGGGAACACCTGCCCTTGCTGGACGCGGCCCCGAAGCCGACCGCGTGCATCGCGGCTGGGCCGGTGTCCATCGGTCCCGCGTTCGGTCAGCGCGGTCCTCGGATGCCGTCGATGATGCGGGTCCAGTTGTCGCCGCCGTGTCCGTCCTCGATCGCGCGCCGATAGTGGGCCTGCACGGCCAGGGGGAGCGCGAGGTCGAGGCCGAGTGACGTGCTGGTCTCGACGATGTGGTCGGACGTCGCCCCCATCATGGTGACCGTGCTGAGGTCGCCGGGGTGCTCTCCGGCATCAAGCGCGGCGCCGGGGTTCTCTTCACCGGCCCTCAGGATGTCGCCTGTCGAGTCCGCGAAGGACAGCAACTCCGGCAGCGCTTCCCCGGCCTTGATTCCTGCGGTGCCCAGCATCGCGGTGGCGTGCATCAGTCCGGACAAGGTGGTGAGGAACACCGTGAGTTGGGCTTGGTACATCATCTGGGCGAGGCCCGGGTCCTCGCCCAGATACTTTGGTGTTCCCAGCAGGGCCAGCGTCGCCAGGTGGCGCTGCATCGTCTCGTCGGGGCCGCTGTAGTAGACATGGGCGGCCTCCGTGCCGATCATCGGCGCGGGGACCATGACACCTCCGGTGAGGAAGGTGGCGTCGTGGCCCGCTGCCCAGGTTGCTGCCTTGCGTGTGGTGTCGGGAGTGTCGGAGCTCAGGTTGACCAGCGTCCGGCCGGCGAGCGATTCGGTGGCGCTGTCGAGGACGTCGTACATCGCCTGGTAGTCGGTGAGGCTCAGGATCACGAGGTCACTCGCTTCGACCGCCTCGCCGGGTGTCGCCGCGAGCGTCGCTCCGTCGGTGACGACGCCGTCGGCCCGACTGGCGGTGCGGTTCCAGACGGTGACCGGGTGGCCGGCGGTGAGGAGGGTGCGTGTCATCGCCTGGCCCATCGGGCCGAGTCCGACCACGGTGACAGCGCTGTTCTGCTTGGTGGTGCGGTTCTGTTGTTCGTTCACTCCTCCATCCTCGAAGAGCGTCACTACTCTCGGAAGTACCCACTATTTTCTGCGGTACTTACCTTTCAGTAAGGGGACCAGTGATGGCCAAGGCGCCGAGACGCGGGCCTTACATCTGCGGCATCGACGCTGCGCTCGATGTGGTGAGCGGCAAGTGGAAGGGACTGATCCTGTGGGAACTCGATGCCCGTCGCGTACGCCGCTTCGCCGAACTCCGGCGCGGCCTGCCGGGAGTGAGCGAGAAGATGCTGACGCAGCACCTGCGCGAGATGGAGGCGGACGGTCTCGTGCACCGGGAGGTCTATGCCGAGGTGCCGCCGCGGGTGGAGTACTCCCTGACCGAGCACGGGCGCACGCTCAATCAAGCGCTCGGGCCCCTCGGCGCCTGGGGAAGTGAGCGGATGCGTCGCGAAGGCTTCGAAGCGGTCGACGTGGCCGAGACCTCACACGGCTGAGCATCCCGGTCACCCATCCCGCGCGCTCGAGAAGCCGTTCGGGGACGAGTGCGCCGTGTGGACTTCCGACGAGCAACGTGCGGTGCCGGAACTGCTCACGGCCGGGGTGGAGCTGTGGAACTCCTGCCCGGTGATCGTGAAGCCCTTCTCGAGCATCGCCTTCGACAGTGGGCAGGTTGCCCCCGGGGTTCGTGATTCGTGGCGGTGGTGGTTTTCCAGGAGACCTTGCCGGCCCGGCCGTCGCCAGTTCGGAAGGATCGCGTATGTGGCTCCCTGCTGATGGGCGAGACAGCCACACCCACGAGTTCTGTGCCTTGAGCGCTCTGGCTGCCCGGCTGGTCAACCAGAGCGCCCAAGGGAAGTGCCGGCCGGCTCGGTCGCCGGAGGCGGGGTACCGCCCCGGCGTCCGGTCAGCGGGTGGCGAGGAGCTCGAGCGTGTCGATCACGCGGTTCGAGAAGCCCCACTCGTTGTCGTACCAGGCGACCACCTTGACGTGGCGGCCGTCGACGCGGGTGAGGGCCGAGTCGAAGATGGAAGAGGCGGGGTTTCCCGTGATGTCGGACGACACGAGCGGGTCGTCCGAGTACTCGAGGATGCCGGCGAGCGGCCCCTGTGCCGCGGCGCGGTACGCCGCCAGCACCTCGTCGCGCGTCACGTCGCGAGCGACGGTCGTGTTGAGTTCGACGATCGAGCCCACCGGCACCGGTACGCGGATCGAGTCGCCCGACAGCTTGCCGTCGAGGTTCGGCAGCACCAGGCCGATCGCCTTGGCGGCACCGGTCGTGGTCGGCACGATGTTGACGCCGGCGGCCCGGGCGCGACGGGCGTCGCGGTGCGGACCGTCCTGCAGGTTCTGCTCCTGCGTGTAGGCGTGCACCGTCGTCATGAACCCGTGCTCGATACCGGCGAGTTCGTCGAGGATCGCGGCCAGCGGAGCGAGCGCGTTGGTGGTGCAGGAGGCGTTCGAGACGACCGTGTGCACGGCCGGGTCGTAGGCGTCGGTGTTGACCCCGAAGGCGAGCGTGACGTCGGCGCCGTCCGACGGCGCGCTGACGAGCACCTTCTTCGCGCCCGCGTCGAGGTGGGCGCGGGCTGCCTTGGCCGAGGTGAAGCGGCCGGTGGCCTCCAGGACGATGTCGACGCCGAGTTCGGCCCACGGCAGCTGCGCCGGTTCGCGCTCGGCCAGCACCGTGATCCGACGGCCGTCGACGACGAGGGCGTTCCCGTCGACGGTCACCGGGCGCCCGAGCCGGCCGGCCGTGCTGTCGTAGGCGAGCAGCCGGGCGAGAGTGGCGGGTTCCGTCAGATCGTTGACGGCGACGACCTCGAGGGTGCTGTCGCGCTCCAGCAGTGCGCGCAGCACATTGCGTCCGATGCGGCCGAATCCGTTGATGGCGATGCGAGTCATGAGTGGTGTCCTTTCCCTTCGCCACCAGGCTCGCCCGCGGCTCGCGCCGCTGACAGTGGCGGGGTCGCCATGGTTCGAAAGGATCTCGCCACGCGGTGCCGGGCGGGTTACTCGCCCAGGGTGAAGGTGCGCCGGTACTCGCTCGGGGTGGTGCCGAGGATGCGCTGGAAGTGCAGCCGCAGGTTCGCGCCGGTGCCGAGGCCGACGTCGGCGGCGATCTGCTCGACGCTGCGCTGCGACCGCTCCAGCAGTTCGCGGGCCAGGTCGATGCGGGCGCGCATCACCCACTGCATCGGTGTGTAGCCGGTCTCCTCGACGAAGCGCCGGGAGAACGTGCGCGGCGAGACCCCGGCCTGCCGCGCCAGTACGCCGAGGGTGAGGGGCTCGCCGAGCCGGTGCAGCGCCCACTCGCGGGTGGCGCCGAAGCGCTCGCCGAGCGGCTCGGGGACGCTGCGCGGCACGTACTGGGCCTGGCCGCCGCTGCGGTAGGGGGCCGCGACCAGACGCCGGGCCGCGTGGTTGGACGCGGCCACTCCGAGGTCGCCGCGCAGGATGTGCAGGCACAGGTCGATGCCGGAGGCGGCGCCGGCCGAGGTGAGCACGCTGCCCTCGTCGACGAACAGCACGTTCGCGTCGACCTGGACGAGCGGATGCCTGGCCACGAGCGCCCGCGTGTAGTGCCAGTGCGTCGTGGCGCGCCTGCCGTCGAGCAGGCCCGTGGCGGCGAGCGCGAAGGCGCCCGTCGAGATGGCGGCGAGCCGCGCGCCCCGGTCGTGGGCGGTGATCAGTGCCTCGACGACGGCCTGCGGCGGGTCCTCGCGGTCCGGGAACCGGTAGCCGGGGACGAAGACGATGTCGGCCCACGCGAGGGCGTCGAGGCCGTGGGCGACGTGGTACGCGAGGCCGTCGCCGCCGGTCACGAGACCGGGTGTCGCCCCGCACACCCGTACTTCGTACGGCATGCTCGCGCGGGTCGTGAAAACCTGCGCGGGAATTCCGACATCGAGCGGCTTCGCGCCCTCGAGCACGAGGACGGCGACGCGATGCAGGCGGGGGGCTGGCACAGGAAAAGGTTACGTGGGGCGTGACGTCGATACGCTCACCGCGCGGACCGGGCAGACGACACCGGCCGGGGCGCCACCGTGTCCCAGTGGACCGTGCGGTCGCACCAGCGGTCGAGGAGGGTGCGGTCGTGGCCTACGGCGAGCAGGCCGGCGCCTGTTGCGGTGCGGTAGTCCTCGACCACCGACACCAGGGCGGCCGTTGTCGAGGCGTCGAGCATGGCGGTCATCTCGTCGCAGATCAGCCAGCGGGGGCGCAGGACCAACGCGCGGGCGAGGCAGGCGCGTTGGAGTTGGCCGTCGCTGACCTCGTGGGGGCGGCGGGTGAGCAGGTCGGGGGTGAGGCCCACGGTGTCGGCCAGTTCGGCGACCCGGTCGGGGGCCTCGGCACGGCGGCCCGTGGCACGCAGGGGTTCGGCGATCAGGTCGGTGAGGGTCAGGCGGGGGTCGGCGGAGAGGCGGGGTTGCTGGAAGACGACGCCGAAGGCGGTGCGCAGCGCGCGGGGGGCGCGGTGGCGCCAGTGGCGTACGGGGGTGCCGTCGAGGGTGAGGGTGCCGGCGTCGGGGCGGTGGAGGAGGGCGGCGACCTTGGCGAGGGTGGACTTGCCGCAGCCGCTGGGGCCGAGCAGGCCGACGGCCTCGCCGGGGGCGACGGTGAGGGAGGCGTTGCGGACGGCGGGGGCCCGGCGGTCGTAGCCGGCGGTGATGGCGCGGAGTTCAAGCACGGACGTCCTCCAGGGCCTCGACCGGGAGCGGGTGGTGGCAGGCGGCCGACGCGGTGAGGGGCGGGAGGGTCGCGCAGGCGGTGGTGGCTCGGTCGCAGCGGGGGGCGAAAGCGCAGCCGTCGGGGAGGGAACCGAGTTCGGGGGGCATGCCGGGGATGGGGGTGAAGGCGTGGTCGGGGAGGGCGTTCAGGAGGCCTCGGCTGTAGGGGTGGCGGGGGCCGGGGGTGCCGAAGAAGGCGTCGGCGTCGGTGAGTTCGACGATGCGGCCCGCGTACATGACGGCGACCCGGTCGGCGATGCGTTGGGCTGCCGTCAGGTCGTGGGTGATCATCAGGAGGGCTCGGGCGTGGTCGTCGTCGGCGTCGACGTGGCGGCGGAGTTCGTCGACGGTGTGGTCCACCAGGTCGCGGTCGAGGCCGGTGGTGGGTTCGTCGGCGAGGAGGAGGGGTGCGTCGCCGATCAGGGCGAGGGCGGTGGCGGCGCGTTGGGCGAGGCCGCCCGAGAGTTCGTGGGGGTGGCGGTCGAGGTGGTCGGCGGGGAAGGCGGCGCGGGCGGCGGCCTGTTCGGCGGCGGCGCGCAGGGCGGCGCGGCCGCGGCCGCCGGTGAGTTCGGCGACCGTCTCCTCCATCTGGGAGCGGATGGTGCGGACGGGGGTGAGGTGGGCGGCCGGGCTCTGCGGGATGAGGCCGATGCGTCGGCCGCGTACGGTGCGGGCGAGGGTGCGTTCGTCGGCGGTGAGCAGGTCGAGGTCGCCGAGTTGGGCGTGGCCGGCGGTCTGCGCGTTGGCGGGGAGCAGGCCGAGCAGGGCGGAGGCGAGGACGGACTTGCCGCAGCCGCTCTCGCCGATCAGGGCGAGGCATTCGCCGGGCGCCACGTCGAAGTGCGCGTCGGTGACGGCGGCGATGCGGCCGCCGCCGGGTACCAGGAAGCGGACCGACAGTCCGCGGACCGACAGCACGGGAGGTCGCTCGGTCACAGCGTCAGCTCCGATCGGCGGCGGGGGTTGATCCGCTCCCGCCAGACTCCGGCGAGTCCGGCGATGGCGAGGGTGGGGATGATCAGGAACAGGCCGGGGAAGAGGGTGGGCCACCAGTGGCCGGCGAGCAGGGAGCCGCGGGCGCCCTGGATGAGGGTGCCGAGGCTGGCGGTGTGGGTGGGCAGGCCGAGGCCGAGGAAGGACAGCGCCGATTCGTGCCACATGGCGTGCGGGATCATCAGGACGGCGGCGAGGCCGGCCTGCGGCAGTACGCCGGGCAGCAGGTGCCGTACCGCGACCCGCAGGCGGGAGGCGCCGCCGGAGACGGCCGCGTCGATGTAGGGGCGGGAGCGCAGGGAGAGGACCTCGGCGCGGACGATGCGGGCGGTGGACAGCCAGTGGGTGAGGGCGACCGAGATCACCACGGGCCAGACGCCGGGGCGGAACATGGCGACGATGAAGATGCCGAGCAGCAGGTGCGGGACGGAGGAGATGGTGTCGACCAGGCGCATGACGAGGCGGTCGACCCAGCCGCCGAGGGCTCCGGCGGTGGCCCCGACGGCGGTGCCGATGACGGTGGCGGTGAGTGCGGCCACGACGCCGACGAGCAGGGAGACCCGTAGGCCGTAGACGCAGCGCAGCAGGAGGTCGCGGCCCACGTCGTCGGTACCGAAGGGGTGGGCCCAGCTGGGTGGGAGGAGTTTCGAGGCGAGGTCGACGGCCTGCTGGTCGAGCTGGACCAGTGGGGGGACGAGCAGCACCGCGAGGGCGGTGAGGGCGACCAGGGCGGCGGAGACGCGCAGGCGCAGGGTGTGGGTGGAGCGGCGGGTGGTGCCGTGCGAGCGCCAGGCGGTCGCGGCCGTGGGGGTGGTCGCGTCGGCCTTCTCGACGGTCGTGTCAGCCATGGGGATCACATCTCTTCCAGCTTCACCCGCGGGTCGATCAGTCCGTACAGGAGGTCGGCGAGGAGGTTTCCGGCGAGGACGGCGGCGGTGGCGAGGGTCGTCAGGGCGGCCAGGAGGGGGAAGTCGACGGCGGTGGCCGCCTCGACGGTGGCGGCGGCGATGCCGGGCCAGCTGAAGACGGTCTCCACGAGGAGGGCGCCGGTGATGAGTTCGGGGACGCGGGAGCCGATGAGGGTGAGGACGGGCAGCAGTCCGGAGCGCAGGGCGTGGCCGAGCAGGACGGTGCGTTCGGCGAGGCCGCGGGCGCGGGCGCCGCGCACGGGGTCCTCGGCGAGGGCGTCGCCGACGCCCTGGCGGACGTAGAGGGTGAACCAGGGCAGCTGGGAGACGGCGAGGACGCCGGCGGGCAGGATCAGGTGGCTTGTGACCTGTGCGGCGGTGACGTGTTCGCTGCCGGTGTCGGTGAGGCCGCCGGCCGGGAGGACGTCGAGGTGGAGGGCGAACAGCCAGACGGCGAGCAGGGCGATCCAGAAGACCGGCGCGGCTTCCAGGGAGTAGGCGAGGGAGGTGACCGTGCGGTCTACGAGCGAGCCGGGGCGGCGGGCGGCGAGGACGCCGAGCAGGGTGCCGAGGAGGACGGCGACGGCGAACGCGACGGTGCACAGCAGGGTCGACCAGACCAGCCGTTCGCCGATCGCCTCGGCCACCGGCTGCCGCATCACGCTGGAGTGGCCGAGGTCGCCGGTGAGCGCGGAGGTCAGCCACTCCCACCAGCGGACGGCGAAGGGCTGGTCCACGCCGAGATTGGCGCGGAGCCGGTCCAGGGTCTCCTGGTCGGCGCCGAGGGCGGCGGTTCCGGCGTAGGCCTTGACGGGGTCGAACGGGGAGGCGGCGGCGAGGGCGAACGCGCCGAAGGTGACGACGAGGAGGACGGGCACGGCGAGCAGGGTCCGCCGTGCCACGAGGTGTCCCATCGCCGCCCAGGGCAGGGTCTTCACTTCTCGGGCTGCCAGTCCTCGGCGTTCCACCAGGGGCCGCTGGCGAAGCCGTGCTCGTGCGGTTCGACCTGGGTGGTGAGGTCGCCCCAGTGGTCGTCGAGGACGTAGAGGTGGTCGATGTGGGTGAGGAAGGTGTAGCCGGGGTTCTTGACGAGTTCGCGCTGGAGGTCGTCGTAGGCGGCCTTGCGGTCGTCGGGGTTCTGGGTGCGGCGGCCGGTTTCCAGGGCCTCGTCGACGGCGGGGTTGTCGTAGTGGGGCATGTTGTTGAAGCCGTCGCCGGCGAGGGAGGAGTGCAGCAGGGTGTAGAGGCCGAAGTCGGGGTCGCCGGTGCTGCCGAAGCCGGCGAGGACGGCGTCCTTGCCCATCCGGGGTTCGATGACCTCCCAGGTGGCGCCCTCGACCTTGACGTCGATGCCTGCCTTCTTGGCGTCGGAGGCGTAGGCGAGGGCGTGGTCCTGGCGGACCTTGTCGCCGGAGGGGTAGAAGAGGGTGAAGGCGGCGCGGGCGCCGTCCTTGGCGCGGATGCCGTCCTGGCCGGCCTTCCAGCCGTCGCGGTCGAGGATCTTCTTGGCCTCGGCGAGGTCCCGGGGGCGTTCGATGTCCTTGGCGTACCAGGGGTCGTCGAGGGGCAGCGGCCCGTAGGCGGGGCGGCCGGCGCCGGCGAGGATCTTGTCGACCATGGCCTGGCGGTCCACGGCGAGGTCGAGGGCGCGGCGGATCGTGGTGTCGCCGGTGATCTTGTTCCCGGTGGGGAGGGTGACGGCGCGGAAGTCGTAGGTGGTGGCCTGGTACGTCTTGCGGGCGTCGTCGTTCTTGAAGGTGGCGGCGAGGTTGGGCGGGAGGGTCGCGCCGTCGAGGTCGCCGGAGCGCAGCCGGGTGGCGCGGACGTCGTCGTCGGCGATGATCGCCATGGTGAGCTTCTTCACCTTCGGGGCGCCGCCCCAGTAGTCCGGGTTGGCCTTGAAGGTGAGCTTCTCGCCCTTGCTCCAGCCGGTGAGGACGTACGGTCCGGTGCCGATCGGCTCGGTGTTGAAGGCGCCGGTGTTGGGGTCCTGCTCGCCGGCGACGTGCTCGGGGACGATGGGCAGGACGGTGCGGGCCGGGAAGGCGGCGTAGGGGTACTTGAGGGTGAAGACGACCTTGTCGTCGCCGTCCGCCCGGACCTCCTTGACGGCGTCGAGTTCGCTCTTGGCGGTGTTGTTGGTCTTGTCGTCGAGGACCGTTTCGTACGTGTAGACGACGTCTTCGGCGGTGAGGGATTCGCCGTCGCTGAACTTCACGCCGGGGCGCAGGGTGTAGGTGTAGGTGCGGCCGTCGTCGGCGACCTCGGGGAGCGCCTTCGCGAGGGCGGGCTCGAGTTCCAGGTCGGCGTCCCGGGCGAGCAGCCCGTCGAAGATCTTGGAGTTGCCGTCCTTGCCGTAGCCGAGGAGCGGGCTCAAGGTGTCCGGCTCGGAGCCGACCCCGATCACCACGGAGTCGGCGGACCCGCCGCCCGCGGCGCCGTCCGTGCCGCCGCCGGGCGCCGAGCACGCGGCGACCGCGGCGGCCATGGTCGCCGCGAGGGCGGCACCCTTTATTCGTCGGGTCGTCATCGAGTCTCACACCTTTGCTGCCCGGATCTCGTTGTTGCATATTAGTTGCAGCAGAGTTCTGCCCAGGACCCCCTCCCCTCATTCCCGCGCTTCGGCGGGCCGGGTCCGCGGGGCGCGAGCCGCGGAGCGCCGTCCGCGCGCCCCCGGGGACTGCTTGTCAGCGGGCCGGGACGGGGTCTAGTGTCGCCTCGCCTTGGTGAACGGGAAATCCGGTGTGATGCCGGTGCGGCCCTCGCCACTGTGATCGGGAAGTCCGGCTCCGGCCCCAGGCCCTGTCCCCTCGACAGGACCGAAAGGCAGCCACTGGGTCCACCTCGGACCCGGGAAGGCGGAGCACGGGCGGTGGTACCCGTCAGCCAGGAGACCGGCCAAGGCGCGTCAACCATCCACGAGGTGCTGGAGAGGGTCTGCTGAGCCATGCACATAGCCGAGGGTTTTCTACCGCCGGCGCACGCGGTCGCCTGGGGCGTCGCGTCGGCGCCGTTCGTCGTCCACGGAGCCCGGTCGCTCACCCGTGAGGTCAGGGAACATCCCGAGAGCACGCTGCTGCTGGGGGCGTCGGGAGCGTTCACCTTCGTTCTGTCCGCACTGAAACTTCCCTCGGTGACCGGGAGTTGCTCCCATCCCACCGGCACCGGGCTGGGCGCCATCCTGTTCCGGCCGCCGGTCATGGCGGTGCTGGGCACCATCACCCTGCTGTTCCAGGCCCTGTTGCTCGCCCACGGCGGGCTGACCACGCTCGGCGCCAACGTCTTCTCGATGGCGGTCGTCGGGCCGTGGGCGGGGTACGGGGTCTACCGGCTGGCGCGGCGGTACGGGGCGCCGCTGATGGCCGCGGTGTTCTGCGGAGCGTTCGTCGCCGACCTGTCGACGTACTGCGTGACGAGTGTGCAGTTGGCGCTCGCCTTCCCCGACCCGGGCAGCGGATTCCTGGGCGCGCTCGGCAAGTTCGGCTCCATCTTCGCCGTCACGCAGATCCCGCTCGCGGTGAGCGAGGGGCTGCTGACGGTGCTGGTGATGCGCATGCTGGTGCAGTCCAGCAAGGGCGAACTGACCCGGCTCGGGGTGCTGGTGGCCGGGATCGGGAAGAAGTCGGCGGGCGCGGGCGAGGCGGTGGCCCGATGAGCCGTGACGCGAAGATCAACTCCCTGTTGCTGCTTCTGGTGGCCGTGCTCGCCGTGGTGCCGCTGGCCCTTGGGCTCGGCGACCACAAGGAGGAGCCGTTCGCGGGCGCCGACGCGGAGGCGGAGACAGCGATCACCGAGATCGACCCGGATTACGAGCCGTGGTTCTCGCCGCTGTACGAACCGCCGTCCGGGGAGATCGAGTCGGCGCTGTTCGCCCTCCAGGCGGCGATCGGCGCGGGCGTGCTCGCGTACTACTTCGGGCTGCGGCGGGGGCGCCGGCAGGGGGCGGAACGGGCGCGAGGGGTCGGCACCGAGGCGGACGCCGAGGACGCGGCCCCCGCGGGTCCCGGGGGCTGATCCCCCGTGCTGCCGATCGACGCGGCGGCGCACAGCAGTCGCTGGCGCCGCCGTCATCCCGTGGACAAGGCCGTGCTCGGGCTGGGGCTCACCGTGCTGGCGATCTCGCTGCCGCCCTGGCCGGGAGCGGCCCTGGTGCTGCTGACCGCGCTCACGGTGCTGCTGGGCCCGGCCAGGGTGCCGGGCCGGCGACTGTGGCGTGCCTACCGGGTGCCGCTGGGCTTCTGCGTGACCGGGGCGCTCACGCTGCTGGTGCGGGTGGGCGGGCCGGGAGGGTTCGTGGCCTGGGCCGACGACGGGCCTTTGCGTGCCGGGGAGTTGCTGCTGCGCACCTCGGCGGCCTCCCTCGGGGTGCTGCTGTTCGCCTTCACCACGCCGATGTCGGATCTGCTGCCGCGCCTGGTACGGGCCGGGGTGCCCGCTCCCCTCGTCGATGTGGCGCTGGTGACGTACCGGATGAGTTTCCTGCTGCTCGACTCGGTGCGCCGGGTCCGGGAGGCGCAGGCGGCCCGGCTCGGGCACACCACCCGTGCGGCGACCTGGCGTTCGCTGGGCGGGCTCGGCGCGACCGCGTTCGTCCGGTCCTTCGACCGGGCGGCGCGGCTGCAGACGGGGCTCGCCGGACGCGGCTACGACGGCACGCTGCGCGTGCTGGTGCCGGAGGCCCGGGTCTCCGTCCGTTTCACGGCCGGGAGCGTGGTGCTGCTTGTCGCGCTGGCCGTCCTCACCCTCGTCCTGGAAGGACCCCTGTCATGAGCGGGCCCGCACTGGTCGCCCTGCGGGGCGCGTCGTTCGCGTACGAGGACGGCCCGGCCGTGCTCACCGGCCTCGACTTCGAGGTGCGGGAGGGGCGTGCGCTCGCCCTGCTGGGCCGCAACGGCAGCGGCAAGACGACGCTGATGCGGTTGCTGAGCGGTGGACTGCGGCCGGGTGCGGGCGAGTTGACCGTGGCGGGGCGACCCGTCCGGTACGACCGCAAGGGGCTGACCCGGCTGCGGACGACCGTGCAGCTGGTGGTGCAGGACCCCGACGACCAACTGTTCGCGGCGTCCGTGGGCCAGGACGTGTCGTTCGGACCGCTGAATCTCGGGCTGTCCGACGCGGAGGTGCGGGCGCGGGTGACGGAGGCGCTGGCGGCGCTGGACATCACCGCCCTCGCCGACCGGCCCACGCACCTGCTGTCCTACGGGCAGCGCAAGCGGACGGCGATCGCGGGCGCGGTCGCCATGCGGCCCCGGGTCCTGATCCTGGACGAACCGACGGCGGGGCTCGACCCCGACGGCCAGGAGCGGCTGCTCGCCACCCTCGACGGGCTGCGCGCGAACGGCACCACGGTCGTCATGGCCACCCACGACGTGGACCTCGCCCTGCGCTGGGCCGACGACGCCGCCCTGCTCACCCCGTCGGGTGCCCGCACCGGCCCGGCGCCCACGATGCTGGCCCGTACGGACCTCCTCGCGGCGGCGGGGTTGCGGTTGCCGTGGGGGGTGGCGGCCGCGCGCCTTCTCCGCGCCCAGGGCCTGCCGGCCGACGCGGCTGCCGGGCCCCGGACGCCGGAGGAACTGGCCGCGCTCATCGCGATGTCCCCGGAGCCCGCGGAGCACACCGACGGCGGATGACCCCCGGCTTGGGCAGCCCCGCGCGGAAAGCCGGTTCACGAGCCCCACATCGCCGGGCCCCGCCTCGCCGGGTGCGGCCACCGTGGTGTGGCAGATGGTGACCGGCTCACGGCAAGGGCCTCAGAATTCCCCGGCGCTGCAGTTCCCGGATGTGCTCGGCGGCCCTCTGCGGAGCGGCACCGCCAGTGACGAGCACGCCGGCTTGCGGGTTTCTGCGCACTCCGGATTCGGTGAGGTTCGCGCTGCCCACCAGAAGGACGCGGCGGTCGGCCACGGCCGGCTTGGCGTGCTGTCGTGCACGCTCATGTTCGCGTGCAGAAAGAGCCCAATGCCAGAGTCTCAGGCCAGGCACTGAGAGGAAGGACAGCACCGCCGGTCGGAGTGCGGGTCGGGAGGCCGCGAGAACATCCCGGCACCGGCATCCTGGCGCGTCCATCACTGTGCGGGTCAAGAGGCCCGGGACATCCGGTGATTCACATGCTCACTGTCCTCTCCTGTAGCAGTCGGTGCGGTCAGGCCACCTGGACGGATCGTATGGAGTTGCCGTACCTGGTGCCGTCGATGGCCGTGGTGGCGGACTGGCCGGGCGTGGTGGCTGCTCCGAGGGTGAGCAGGAGAGGAACGAAGTGCTCGGCGGTGGGGTGGGAGACGGCGGCCCCGGGTGCCTTGTTGCGGTAGTCGGCCATGGCGTCGACGTCGCCGCGGCCGAGGGCGTCGGCGGCCCATTCGTCGAAAGCCCGGGTGTGTGCCGCGGCGCCGGGTGACCGCATGGCTGTGAAGCTGTGGGTCATGAAGCCCGATCCGATGACGAGGACACCTTCCTCGCGCAGTGAGCGAAGACGTTGGCCGAGAGTGAACAGGAGTCGGGGGTCGAGGCTGGGCATGCTGAGCTGGACGACGGGGACGTCGGCGGCGGGGTACATGGCCATCAGCGGAATGAAGGCGCCGTGGTCCAGGCCACGGTCGGTGTGGTGGACGGTGGTGCCGCTGAGCGTGACGGTGATGCGCCGGGCGAGGCCGGTGGCGTCGGGTGTGGGGTACTTCAGGGTGTAGTAGCGGGGATGGAAGCCGCCGAAATCGTAGTAGAGGGGGGTGCCGGGCCCGGTGCTCGACATGGCGAGCGGGGCATCCTCCCAGTGCGCGGAGACGACGACGACGGCTCGCGGCTTGGGCATGCTCTGGGCCCAGGTGAACAGGTCGTCCAGCCACAGGGAGTCGTCCAGGGTCGGTGGGGCGCCGTGGCTGACGAACAGAGCCGGCAGTGGTCCGTCGCCCTCTTCCCATGGACGCTGCAGGCGTGCTCGCGGAAGGACCCGGGCGAGCAGGTCGTCGTAGGCACCGGCGGGCACGGCCGGGTTGAACGGGTCGCGGTTCTCGCTCATCTTCGCTCTCTTTCTCCAAAGCTGTTGCGTTGGCGTGCAGCGGGCAACGGGACGGGGGGCGAAACGCAGGCGACACCTCGGGCGAAGGGCGCCAGGACGTCGCTGCGGTGCGTACCGGGGCGTCGCAACGCCCCGGAGATCCGTCGGGAAGCCCGGCCCTAGTCCTGCTCGATGGGCAGCGGCAGGGCTCGCTGATAGGCGAAGACGGCGATCGCGGCGACGGCGACGTGCATGAGGAGCAGGGCGATGACTCCCGTCGCGTCGGCCTCGGGCCGGTAGTCGCTGACGAGCATGGCCAGATCGGGGACGAAGGAGACGAGCACCACGGCCGGGACGAGCGTCCTGAGCAGTTTACGGGCGCCTGCGCGACGCCGGACGAGGGCCCATCCGACGGCACCGATCAGTACGCCGACGACGGTGAAGGAGCTGTAGGCGCCCGGCTGGAGCGGCTGGAAGTCGTCCGAGGCTCCGGCCGCCAGGGCGATGGTCGCGATAACGGCGTTGACGATGACGGAGGCCACCAGGGCGCCGAGCAACAGGCCGGCCACCTTCAGCGGCGCGGGCCGGGGCGTGGTGAGGTCGGCTGTGGCGGTCCGGGACGGAGTAGACACGGGTGTCCAATCAGGGATACCGGTGGATGCGGTGGTGTGGGAGGGGCGGGGTTCGGCGGGAAGCGGTCAGAACGCGTGGGGGCCCAGTCGCCCCCATGCCACGACGGCGGCCAGGACGAGCAGGACGGCGTTGGCAGGGATCGCCTTCGTCTCCTTGCGGCGCGCGTGCACCCCGATCGCGGCGAGCATGGTGACGGCAAGCCCCACAGCGGCCCACCCCACCAGGACCGGTGCGATGTCGAGCAGGGCGGGCAGGAACAGCCCCAGGGCACCCAGCACTTCCACGGCGCCGATCGCCTTGACCGCTCCGGGCGAGAAGTCCTCGACCCAGGCCATGCCGGAAGCCGCCAGCTTGTCCTTGGGCCGGCCGACCTTCATCAGGCCGGCCGCGAGAAACGCCAGAGCAAGGACGAGCGCGATGATCCACAGAGTGACGTTCATCAGGACTGCTCTTCCACTAGATGAGTTGAACCTTCAAGTGAAAAGTAGAGCCGATCACTTGAAGGGTCAAGTCATCTAGTGGAAGAGCCGTACGCGCACCTGTCGCACTTCCGGCTTGACGTTTCACGTTACCGTGAGGGCATGAGCGCAGATGAGACCCTCTGGCTGGACGATGAGGAGCACGAGGCGTGGATCGCGCTGGCCAGCGCCGTGGTGCGCCTCCCGGCCGCACTGGACGCCCAACTTCAGCGTGACGCGGGCATCAGCCACTTCGAGTACCAGGTCCTCGCCGGGCTCTCCATGGAGCCCACGTGGACCCTTCGGATGAGCACTCTCGCCGAGTTCGCCGACGGTTCGCTGTCCCGGCTGTCCCACACGGCCAAGCGCCTGGAGAAGGAGGGGTGGATCTACCGCACTCCGGATCCCGAGGACGGCCGCTTCACCCTGGCCGTTCTCACTGACGCCGGCTGGGACAAAGTCGTGGAGACTGCCCCCGGCCACGTCGCCGAAGTGCGCCGCCTGGTGTTCGACCCGCTCACCAGGGCTCAGCAGAAGCAGTTGCGGGAGATCGGCCGCCGTATCAACGGCGCCATCGCCCCCGACGGTTTCTGCCCCGGCGCCACCAAAGGCCGATCACCTGCCTCTGCTTCGGGCTGAGCGGCACACTCGTCGCCGACTTCGGACGCGCGCTCTCCGGCTCGTCGGCTCCGCCCGGCTCAAGCAGAAACACCGACCTGACCAAGCACCGTAGGCACGTTCGCGGCTTGGCCAGATTTTCGTATGACGAAAATCTGGCCAAGCCGCGTTCGCCTGCGCGCCGACACTTGCCCTGCGTCCGGTCCTCCGGGTAGTGGTGATCCTGGTTCCGGAACGGGCTTCAACCGCGCCCCGGACATCGGCTCCGGCAGCAGTGGCCTCGCAAGGCCCCCTGGCCGGACGCGCCCCCGCAGTCAAGGCAGTCGATGCCGATCCGGTGATCACCGCCAGGTCCAGAAGCCGGCTCCTGGCGCGCTTCCCGTGACCTTCACCGTCGCGGATGCAGGACCCGAGTTCCCTACCGGCCCACGCGTCGGACGGTTGTCGGGTGGTGCCGGGTTTTGCGCGCGGCACCACCCGAATTCAGGCCCTGGCTAGACCGAAGTGCGGAAGGCGGGCAGGTAGCCGCTCGACTGGCCGACGGCCTTCGGGTGGTAGGAGTTTTCGATCGGAACCGTCACGCTGTGGAGCCAGGCGTCGCCCGAGCAGAGCTCGTGTCCGGTGAACTCGTCCACCACGCTGGAGAAGGCGAACCCGGCGTTGGCCGCCCGCTTGGCGATCACTCCGTTCATCACGTCCGAGGCGTTGTTGATCGCGCCGCGCTCGGTCTCGGTGAGTCCGGCGATGCAGCTGCCCGAGAGCTTGTAGAAGCGCGGGTACCCCAGGACCACCACGCGGGCCTTCGGGGCACGCGAGCGGATGTTGTTGTACATCGTGTCGAGCTTGCCCGGGAGGGAGTTGTTCATGAGGGAGATGGCCGAGTTGACGCGGCTGACGCAGGTCGCCTCGCTCTGCAGCACGCAGGCCTGCATGACGTCCGCGAAGCCCATGTCGTTCCCGCCCGCGGTGACGCTGACGAGCGTGGTCGATGCGTTCAGCGCACCCAGTTGGCCGCTGGAGACGCTGGTCGTGGTCGCGCCGCTGCAGGCGGCGAAGGTGAACGAGGACGGGGCGTTCGCGGCGGCCCAGAGCTGGGGGTAGGCCTTGGTGCTGCGCTTGCAGGCGCCGCTCTCGGACGTATAGCTTCCGGCGCCCACGCCGGAGGAGTAGGAGTCGCCGAGAGCCACGTAGTTGTGGCCGGCCGCCGAGGCCGGCTGCGCCATGCCGAGGACGGCTGCGGCACCCATGACGAAGGCCAGCACAGAGGCCCGGAGAGAACGCACTGACATAACGGTCAGCCCTTCGAAGTGCGGGGAAAGAGCGATTGGTTGATGAAACAAACACTCTTTTAGCAGGGCTGGAACTCGTCAGTAACACCTCGGCGAAAAGCCGCCCGTAATGCCTGAATGATCATTCAGCCGGATCATCTCCGCGCGTAGATAAACCCCTTTCATCTAAGGGAATTCACAGTTCTTCAGATGACGTTCCGATCCCCCGACGGGCCCCGGCCGGCGCCCCGGGGGCCGGCCGCCCGGGTGATGGCCGACTCGACGGCGGCGATGCGGTCGCCGAGGAGGGCGAGGGCGGCGACCGCGCGGGTGAGGGCGTCGTCGTCGGGGCCGCCGAGGGTGCGGGTGCGGAGGTGGGCGGCCTTCACCTCGTCCCAGCGGTCGGCCTGCGCGGGGGTGAGGGTGCCGCGCAGTTCGGCGAGTTTGAGCAGACTCGCCTCCGCGCCGGTGGTGAGGGTCTGCGCCTCGGCCGTGTAGTGGTCGTCGATGACGGCGGTGAGTTCGGCGTCGTTCATGACCGGCTGGATCCGCTGGGCGATCTTGTTCATGTTGCGGTAGGAGCCCTGGAGGCGGAACGGCGGCTCGGTGCGGGCGTCGTCGGACTGGGCGGCGGAGGCGATGTAGGCCGCGTTGACCGCGAGGACCGTGCGGCGGGCGGTGAGCAGGTGGCGCAGTACGGCCAGGACGCGGTCCAGTTCGGTGGGGGCGTAGGGGTGGGTGAGCCGGTCGGCGTGGGCCGTGGGGTCGCCCTCGGCGAGGCGGATCAGCAGGTCGAGGTCGGCGCGGTCGTGCCCGGCGAGCGGGGCGAGCACCGGGTTGGCGGTGAGGGCGTTCTCCACGAAGCTGGCCGCGAAGGCGTCGTCCTTGCCGGTGAGGACGTCGCCGAGGTTCCACACGTCGGCGCGGTTGGCCAGCATGTCGGGCACCCGGAAGAGTTCGCCGGACTCGGTGTACGGGTTGCCGGCCATGCAGACGGCGAACCGCTTGCCCCGCAGGTCGTAGGTGCGCGGCTCACCCTCCCACACGCCTTCCACGCGGCGGGTGGCGTCGCAGAGCGGGATGAACTTCTGGAGGAGTTCGGGCGAGGTGTGCTGGATGTCGTCGAGGTAGAGGAGGGTGTTGTTGCCGGCGGCCAGCGCGAAGTTGATCTTTTCGATCTCCTGGCGTGCGGTGGCGTTCGGTGCCTCGGCCGGGTCGAGGGAGGTGACCGTGTGGCCGAGCGCGGGGCCGCTGATCTTCACCAGGACGAGGCCGAGCCGGTCGGCGACGTATTCCATGAGGGTGGTCTTGCCGTAGCCGGGCGGGGAGACCAGGAGCAGCAGTCCGCCGGTGCCGGTGCGTGCGGACTCGCCGGTGGTGCCGAGCTGTTTGGCGAGGCTGTCCCCGATGAGGGGGAGGTAGACCTCGTCGACGAGGCGGTTGCGGACGAAGGTCGACATCACGCGCGGGCGGTGGTCGTCCAGGCGCAGCCGGGTGCGTTCGGCGTCGACCAGGGCGGTGCGGCGGCGCTGGAAGGCGCGGAAGGCGGGGGTTTCGTGCTCCCTGAACTCCTGGGTGCGGGCGAGGAATTCGTCCAGGCGAAGGGCCAGGCGCCGGTCGGTGATGCGGGGGTGGATGCCGAGCAGGCCCTCCACGGTGGTGGTGAGGGGTGCGTCGGACTCGTGGCGGGGCTGGTCGGGGCAGAGTTCGGCGGCGACGGCCTCGGCGAGGTCGCCGGGGGTGAGGTGGGTACCGGTGGCGGTGGCGTACGCGGACAGCCAGGCCTCGACGAGTTGGCGGCGGGCGGTGAGGTCGGAGAGGGCGGGCAGGTCCTCGTCGTAGGCCTCGGTCGCGACGGTGCGGCGGAACTTGTCGAGCAGGGTGCGGGCCTGCGCGCTGATGACGAACCCGTCCGGGCCGGTGGTGAGTTCGTCGAAGAGGTAGGCGGCGCAGGCTTCCGGTCGGGCGGTCGCGCCGGGGTGCCGGTCGGCGATCGTGCGGGCGAGTTCGGTGTGCAGTTCGGCGAGCGCCGGGGGCGGGCCGAAGGCGTCGCGGACCCGGGCGAGGGAGCGGGCCCGGCGGGTGAGGTCGGCGCGTTCCTCGGCGGTGGTGGCGTGGGTCCAGTGCAGCAGTGCGAGGGCGCGGGCGGCGGGCTCGTGGCGCAGGACTCCGGCCCCGTCGTGCAGGCGCAGCACGGCGGTGAGGATCGCGGTGGCGTCGTGGTCGTGGACGCCGCGCTCGTATCCCTCGTCGTAGGCCTCCTCGGCGACCCGGCGCACGAGGGCGTCGAGGTCGTCGGCGCCGTTCAGGGTGTCGGGGCCGTGCTCGTGCAGGAGGCGGGCGGCGAGGTGTTCGGCGCGGTAGACCTCGGGCGACTCGGAGGGCAGGTGCCGCTCCCAGTGGCGGCGGCCGTCGGTGAGGACGGGGTCGGTGACGGGGCTGCGGTAGTCGGTGCCGGTGAGGGCGAAGGCCAGGGTGTCGCCGTGCGGGACGACGGTGAGGTCGAGGGGCTGGGTGGTGACGGCGAAGCGGTGGCCGCCCAGGCGGATGGCGCGGCCGCCGTCGGCGTAGAGGTCGGTGCGGTCGCGCAGGGCGCGGGCGGCTTCCTGCCGGGCGGAGCGGAGGCGTCCGTCGAGTTCCTCGGCCCGGACCCGGTCGCCGAGTTCGCGCAGTTCACCGGCGGTGCGGCGGACCTTGGCGACCAGTGGGTCGGAGGCGAAGTAGGTGCTCACCTCGTCGGTGTCGGCGAGGGTGGTGGAGCGGCGGGCGATCGTCGTAAGGACGCGGTCGGCGGCGGAGGCGAGCTGTTCGGCGCGGCGTGCGCGGGCGTCGGTGAGGCTCTGTTTGCGGGCGGCGAACGCCTCGTAGATCTCGGTACGCTGGTCGGCGAGTTCGCCGAGGACATCGTCGAACTCCGCGAAACGTGACTCCAGGGTTTCCAACTGGGCCAGTACGCGGGTCAGTTGTTCGTCGCAGGACTCGGGGTCAGCGGCGGCGGCGAGGGCGCCGGTGACCGTCTGGCCGAGCAGAGCGATCTCGGCGGCGAATCCGGCGCGCGCTTCCCGGTCGCGCAGGCCGCGCCTGCGGGCGTCGAGGGTGGCGCGTGCGCGGTTGACGCCGCCGAGGGCCTCGGCGACGCGTTCCAGTACGGCGGTGCGGACGGTCGCATCGCCGATGTCGAGGCCGGCGACGACCTCGGTCACCGTCCGCAGTCCGTCGGCGAGTTCGTCCAGGCGGGTGGCGACCGGGGCCGCCTCGGCGGCGGCGGTGATCGCCTCCGCGTCGGCGACGAGGCGTTCGACGTCGGCGTGGTGGGCGGCGAAGGCGTCCTCGTGGGCGAGGTGGGTGACCGCGCGCTGTCCGAAGGAGGCGAGGTCGTGCCCGGCGTCGGCGGCGAGTTCGTCGATGCGGGCGTGGTCGGCATACCGCATCTCCTTCAGGGTCAGCAGGTGGCCCTGGGCGTGGCGGAGTTCGGTGAGTCCTGCGACCCAGGCGGTGGCCTCGCGGGGCTGTTCTCCGCGCAGCCGGCGTACCACGGAGGCAATGCGGGCGGCTGCCTCCTCGAGTGCTTCGGCGGCCCGGCGGGAGAGGTCGCGTACGGTCTCGAACTCGGCCAGGACCTGCTCGGCGGTGCCGCGCACCTGCTCCAACGGGGCGTGCAGATCGCCGAGTTCGGGGTCGGCCAGCCAGTGGTGGGCGTCCGCGGTGCGGACGCAGGCGGCGACCAGGGCCTCGTACACCTCGGTCGTCGGGGTGGTCTCGGTGACGGAGCGGACCAGGGAGAGGCAGTCGGAGACGCCGCGTACGAGGTCGGCGTTGCCGACCCGGTCGAGGGGGCCGTCGCCGACGGGCTGCGCGGCGGCGTGGGTGTCGGAGACGTAGGGCGAGTGCCACTGCTGGAGCGGGTGGACGCGGGCCGGTTCGTCACCGTCGGGCCGCAGCAGGGTGAGCGCGCCGTCGTCGAACAGGGCCCAGCCGTGGCAGGTCAGCGGGGTGGCGACCTCCTCGCGGATCACGTTGTACGACAGCAGCAGGGCGCGGCCCCGGCCGGGTGCGTGGAAGGCGTACAGCACGTCCTCGCCGTTGGGTGAGCGCACCTCGCGCTCGAACTCCATGCCGGTCGTGTCGATTTCGTATGTCTTGTGGGGGCCGGCGGCCAGGCAGTAGCCGCCGGGGAAGACGATGCCCTGGTCCTCGGGCAGGCGTCGGCAGCCCTGTCCGACGCCGTCGAGGCGGACGACGGTCCGGGTGAGGGTGTTGAAGACGAGGTGGCGGTGCGCGGTCTCCTTGTAGGGCAGGACGCGCAGCAGGATCAGGGCGCCGACGCGGGCGTAGGAGATCTCCGCGTCGGCGAGGGACTGGAGCGGTTCCTCGACCGGTTCGCTGTGGATGCCGTCGGGGGTCTCGGTGTCGCTCTGCGTCCTGACGGTGAGTGTGCCGCCGAGGGTGTCGACGAAGACCTCGCCCTGGACGGAGACGTGCGGGTGCCGGCCGAGGACGTGGTCCTCGCGGGTGGTGCGGGTCCACTCGATGTCCGGGGCCGGGGTGCGCGCGTGGTCGCGGTCACCGCGCGCGTCGAGGAAGGCGGCCCGGCCGTCCTCGGTCACCGACCAGCGCAGGACGCGGATGTCGCCGGCCTTCTCGCCGGTCTGGAAGACGGCGAGCAGTCTGCCGTCCACGCGGCGCAGCCGCAGCAGGCGTGCCTGGCGGTAGTAGCGGTGCAGGGCGGCGAACTCCCGCACGAAGGCGGGGTCGTCGAGGAGTCCGGGAACGGCGTCGTCGGGCAGCCGGCTCAGGTCGCGGTCGTGTACGGCGAGGACGTCTCCGACGGCGGTGTCCGTGTCCGGGCGGGGCTGGGCGCCGTAGCCGAAGAGGAGCACGTCGCCCACGGCGACGATGTCGCGGGGCACGCTCGTGCGATCGGTGCGCAGCCGTTCGGTGCCGGTGAGGCGCAGTTCGGCGGAGCCGAAAGCCTCGATCCTCTGCCGGTTCAACGCCTCGGTGCGGCGGGCCAGTTCGGCGGCCTGCGCGGACAGCCGGTCGCGCAGCACCTGGTAGGTGCCGCCGTCGACCGACCCGTGGAAGCCGGCGCCGGGGCCGGTACCGGTGTCGGTGTCGGCCGGGGCGTGGGCGCGGATGTCGGGCGTCTCGTGGGTGCCGGTGCTCATGGCTGCCTCTCGGGAGGGAGCGGTCGGGAGCCGCCGTCCCCTGTGCGGCGGCTCCCGATGGGGGTGGTCGGGCGCGTCAGGCCCTCGCGTGGCCGTTCAGCGCGGCCAGCGGGGTGTCCGCAAGGCCCAACTCCCCAGCTTTTTCGATCAGTTGCTGAAGCTGTCCGGTGTTCTCGCCGCCCGCCTTCATCAGCTGCATCAGCAGCGCGGACACCGTCAGGTGCTGTACGTCGGCGCTGGAGACGGAGCCCAGCATCCGGCTCAGGTCGTCGGTGAAGCTCGCCGTGCCGTCCAGCCAGGGCCCGGCGAGGGCCTGGGCGGTCCGGGAGTGCTGGACGAACCCGTCGACGCTCTTGCCGAGGGAGATCGACGACATCAGCCGGTCGAAGAACACGGACTCCCCGCCGACGATGTTGATGTCGGCGCCCTCCAGGCCGGTCGCGAGGACCGTGGCCTGCGCCTCGGCGACCTGCCGCTGCACCTCCAGGCCGGCGAGCCGTACGTCCTTCTCCGCCTCCAGCCGCAGCCGGTACTCCTCGTGACCGCGGGACGCCTCGTCCAGTGCGGCCATCGCCGCCGCCTTCTCGGTGAGGCCGGCCGCCTCCGCCCTGAGCTTCCCGCTGATGGCCTCCGCGTCCGCGAGCGCCTTGACCCGCGCGCCCTCGGCCTCGGCACGCATCCGGGCCTCGGCCGCCTCGGCCTCGGCACGGCCGGCCTTCTCGATGACCTCGGCCTCCTTGTCGCGGACCTGCACGGCGGCGAGTCCCTCCGCGGCGGCCTCCGCCTGGACGGCCTCGGCCATCCGCAGCTTCGCCTGCGCGTCCAGGTCGGCGGTCTTCAACCGGGCCTCGGCCAGGGTCAGTTCCTCGGCGGCGCGGTGCGTGGCGGACTGCTCGGCGGCCTCGGCGGCCTTGATGTCCTTGACCAGCTTCTCCTGCGCCTCGGCCTCGGCGGCGATGATCACGGCCTGGCGCTGCCGCTCCGCCTCCTCCACGGCCCGCAGCTTCTTGATCGACTCCTCCTGCTCGGCGACCGTACGGTCCACCGCGACCCGCTCCCGGACGACCTCGGCGATCTCCCGCTTCTCCGCCTCGACCTCCTTGTCGGCGGCGATCCGGGTCAGCGAGGTCTCCCGCTCGCGGGCGATGACCTCCAGCATCCGGTCCTTCTCGATGCGCTCGCTCTCCACCGCGATGACCCGCTCGCGGTTCTTGGCGGCGACGGCGACCTCGCGGGCCTGGTTCTCGCGCTGCACGCCGAGCTGTTCCTCGGTGCGCAGGAAGGCGCTCTGCGCGCGCAGCCGCTCCTCCTCCACCACTCGCGCCGTCTCGGCCTCCTCACGGGCCCGTACGGTCTCGATCTCCCGGCGCTGCTTGATCTCCGCGTCGACCTGGCGGCGCTCCAGCTCCAGGATCGCCTCCCGCGCGTCGACGTTCTGCCGGGTGATCTCCTTCTCCTCGCCGCGCTGGGCCTCGTTGGTGCGGACGTGCTCGATGGCCGTCAGCTCGGTGATCTTGCGGATGCCCTGCGCGTCGAGCACGTTGCCCGGGTCCAGCTGGGACAGCGGCGTCTGCTCCAGGAAGTCGATCGCCGCGTCCTCGAGGTGGTAACCGTTGAGGTCGACCCCGATGACCTCGATGATCCGGTACCGCAGTTCCTCACGCTTGGTGTAGAGGTCGGTGAAGTCCATCTGCTTGCCGACGGTCTTCAGTGCCTCGGAGAACTTCGCGTGGAACAGTTCCTGCAGGGTGTTGCGGTCGCTGGCCCGCGCGGTGCCGACCGCCTGGGCGACCTTGATGACGTCCTGCACGGTCTTGTTGACCTTGACGAAGAACGTGATGCGGATGTCGGCGCGGATGTTGTCCTGGCAGATCAGGCCTTCCTTGCCGGCCCGGGTGATCTCGATGGTCTTCACCGAGATGTCCATCACCTCGGCCTTGTGCAGCACCGGCAGCACGACCTGCCCGGTGAAGGTCACGTCGACCTTGCGCATCTTGGAGACGATGAGCGCCTTGCCCTGCTCCACCTTGCGGAACAGCTTGGTCATGACGAACAGGGCGGCGAACACGAGGAGCAGGCAGACGCCGACGAGCACGGCGACACCCACGGTGGCAGCATCCATGGGACACGTCCTTCAGGGCTTTGTGACGGACAGAAGTGACAGGTCGACGCCGGGCGTCGAGAAGTGGAGCGGGCGGAGCCTCCCCCGGTGCGGCTCGGCTCGGAGAACTCAGCGAGTCCGGAGAGCCCGGACGGCTCGTACGGCGTGGTGGTGCGGCGTGGTCGCGTGGCACGCTCGGCCTGCGCGGGAGCCGTCGGCCGGCTCCGTCACGAGACACGTGCGGCGCACCGTCCCGGTTCCCTCCGAGCCCGCGAAACTACCGGGACGGCTCGGGTTCGTCGGGCAGGAGCCGGTGCAACGGGCGCACGAAGAAGCGGGTCAGCCGCCAGGCGGCGAACAACGCGGCGAACACGACCGGCAGGCGCAGCGACCTCGCGGCGGCCCCGTCGGGGACGTGGACGGCCAGCAGCACGGTCGCGCCGGTGGCCAGCAGCCAGGCGAACAGGGCCAGCAGGGAGAGCGCGAGAGCGACCGGTACCCCGCCCATCCCCCAGGCGTCGAGATCCGCGTCCGAGTCGAAGGCGTGGGGGGTGGTGACACCCACGGCCACCAACAGCCAGAAGCAGGCCGCCACGACGAGGGCCGCGGTGAACAGGAGGGTGGGCAGGCCCGTCGCGGCCTCTGCGATCAAGTGCATCCCCGTTCCCCCCTTCCCGTTCGCGGCTCGTACCGGCGGCAGCACCGGTCCTCTCGGGTTCGGTGCCCGACGCCTGCCGGTGCCGGGCACCGGAACCATCCGCGGTGCTCCCCGCGGACCATGTTGCCCGCTGCCGGGCCGTCCGCGCATTGCCGGAACCCGGCAATGTTCACTAGGGTCTTCATGCCGGGTAGGGCATCAACGACGCATCAAGACGGCGTCAAGGGCGCGTCAAAATCGAAGGGGCGATGTGGCAGAGCGGGAGATTCCGGAGGAGTATCTCGAAGGTTATGCCCAGATCCTGGAGGAGGTCGCGGCCACCGGCCGGCGCCTCTCCCGGGACGAGCTGGCCTCCCGGAAAGCACTGGGGGAACGCGCCGCGGAGGCGGGCTTCGGACTGCGTGCCCTGGTGCGCACCCATCTGACCGCCGCACGTGACGCCTGGCCGCGCGGCCACACCGACTCGGCCGAGGCGGCGCTCTCCGCCGTCCAGCAGGCCGTGGACGCCTTCGCCGAGGGCTACGAGCGGGCGCAGCGGCTGGCGGTCCGTCGGGAGGAGGCGGCCCGGCGGGAGTTCATCGACGATCTGCTCCACGGGCGCAGCGACCTGGGCCGGCTCGCCGAACGCGCCGACCGCTTCGGACTGCGGCTGTCCCAGGCGCACGCCGTCGCCGTCGCCCGGGGCCCCGTCGCCTACGACGAGGGGGACGCCGTGCCGCGGCGGGTGGAGCAGGCCCTCGTCGCCCGGTTCGGTGACCGCAGCATCCTGCTCACCACCAAGGACGGGCGGCTGCTGTGCGTCGCGCCGGGCCACCACGGCGAGGTGCTCACCCACTTCGCCAAGCAGGCGCACGCCGCGACCGACGGCGGCCAGATCGCCATCGGCCGCCCGCAGCCCGGGCCCGGCGGTGTCGTCCACTCCTACGAAGAGGCCCTGCGCACCCTGGAGATAGCCGAACGGCTGGGGCTCGACGAGCCGTTGCTGCGCGCCGCCGATCTGCTCGTCTACCCCGTCCTGGCCCGCGACCGCCAGGCGATGGCCGATCTGGTCCACAACACCCTCGGTCCGCTCACCACGGCCCGGGGCGGTGCGGAGCCCCTCCTCGACACGCTCACCGCGTACTTCGACTCCGGTTGCGTCGCGGCGGAGGCGGCCCGCCGACTCTCACTGAGCGTACGGGCGCTGACGTACCGTCTGGAACGCATCCACAAACTCACCGGCGCCGATCCGTCGGACCCGGCGCACCGTTACATGCTCCAGACGTCGGTCATCGGCGCCCGCCTGCTGGCCTGGCCGGCCAACGAACTCTGATTCCGTAGGAGTTCACGACTCATCCCGGTTGCCGGGCGTCCGGGCCCACTCGCCTCAGGCAGGGGGCAGGATCTCCCGGCGGATGTCGTCGCGGTCCATCGCCGTGAGGCGGGGCACCTCGGTGTTCCAGTGCGTGGCCAGGTCCTCCAGGGCGCCGGTCAGGGCCCGTTGCAGTCGTCGCCGTCCCAGGCGGAGGGCGAGGGCCGCCACCGGGCGGAACAGACGGCGGCCTCGTATCCGCACGGTGACCGTCACCTCCCATCTGTCGTCGACGGGGTCCGGCCGCGGTACCGCCCGCAGTTCCGCCCGCGCCGCGCCGCACTCCAGCCGGGCCCGGAGCGGCGCGGAGCGCGGGGCCCGCCCCGTGTCCGTGGCGGTCCACCAGTCGTCGAGCCGCAGCCGGGCCCGGCCCGTCGGCCGGGCCAGCACGGACCACACGCCGTCGATCCGTGCCCTCCCCTTGATCTCGGCCTCACGCGGACGGTCCGGGCTGCGCAGGGCCACCTCCCCCACCAGGACGGCGTCCGCCTCGGACGCGGCGATCCCCAGCCGCAGCGCACGGCGCCGGTCCCACTCCCGCACGGTGATCCGAAGCGATTCCCCGGGGTCCCCCGGCGTCCACTTCTCCTCCGCGTCCCCGGCCTCGGTCCCGGCCCCCTTCTCGTTCCCGTCCCCGTCCTCGCTCTCGCTCTCGCTCTCGCTCTCGTCGAGCACCCCCTCGTACACCGCACCGGGCCGGAGGTGACGCCCCTCGGTCAGCCGCACGTCCGGCAGCACGCTCCCGTCCGGCAGCAGTACCCGCCCCGCCTCCACCCGGCTGCTCTCCGCCGACTCCACCACAGCGGCGAGAGCGTCGACGAGCCAGGCGCGCGGAACGGGGGCGAGCACCACCGTGTGACGGAGAGAGACCATGCGGTCAGCCTGCCGGGTCGGCCGCCCACCCGTCCATGCCCGGGGACGGCAGAACCGGCGCCGACCGGCTTCCGGGCCGCGGCAGAACGGCGGCGCGGGCGCCGCTCGTTCAGTCCTGGACCAGCTTGATGTCCTGTCGCCGCACCGCGTGGAAGACGGGCAGCGGGATGCCGCCGAAGGGGCGCAGTTCCAGGAGGGCGGCCTCGACGTCGGCCGCGCCGGCCTTCAGAGCGGCGGAGGGGACTCTCCCGGTGTTCTCCCACCGGCGCTTCTTACCGTCGCACACGGCACGGGTACCGCCGATGCCGTAGCGGACCTGGGAGAGGCCCTGGTGCACGGAGGAGCCGACGAGGACCGGCCCGGAGCCCTCGAAGCAGCGGTACGTGCCGGAGAGGGTGACGGTGCCGTCTGCGGCGATCCGGCCCTTCGAAGCCACCGTCACGCTCGCGCGGGGGGCGGCGGACGCAGCCGCCGCGGGTGCCGCCACGGCGGACCCGAGCAGCAGCGCCGCGCCGGCTGCCGCGCCGAGGAAGGGACGTACGGACATGGGGAAGCCTCCGGAAAAAGAGGAACGGGGGCCTCCATCAGTACCGGGAGAGCGAGCCGGGAACAGTGACCCTCACCCCTTCGGTGGCGATTTGGCACCGGCCATCGGGGGGCCGCCCGCCTCACCGTGGGGTCAGGGGTCGCAGGGAGGTCAGGGCAGCAGGGCGAAGCCGTCGAGTTCCACCATCGCCTGCTCGTCCCACAGGCGGGCGACCTCGACCACCGCCATCGCGGGGTAGTCGGTGCCGGCCAACCGCCGCCAGACGCGGCCGAGTTCGCGGGCATGGACGCGGTACGCGGCGAGGTCGGTGGCGTAGACGGTGACGCGGGCCAGGTCGGCCGGGGCGCCGCCGGCGGCGCGCAGGGCGGTGAGGAGGTTGGTGAGGGCCCGGGTGAACTGCTCGGGCAGGGTGTCGCCGACGACCTTCCCGTCGCCGTCGAGGGCGGTCTGGCCTGCCAGGAACACCGCCCTGGAGCCGGTGGCGACGACAGCGTGCGAGAAGCCGGCCGGCGGAGACAGCTCGGGCGGGTTGACACGCTCGGTGGTCATCGGTTCTCCAGGCTCTTGTACAACTCCTTGGCGATGATGTCCCGTTGGACCTCGCTGGCCCCCTCGTAGACGCGGGGGGCGCGGACCTCGCGGTAGAGGTGTTCGAGCAGGTGCCCGCGTTGCAGCGCCCGCGCGCCGTGCAGTTGGACGGCCCGGTCGACGACGTACTGCGCGGTCTCGGTGGCCAGCAGCTTGGCCATGGCGGCACGGCTGGGGACATCAGGGTCGCCCGCGTCGTACGCCGTGGCGGCCGCGTACACCATCAGGCGGGCCGCCTCCGTGCGCAGGGCCATCTCGGCGACCTGGTGGGACACCGCCTGCAGATCGCTCAGTCGGCCGCCGAACGCCTCGCGTCCGGCGGTGTGTTCGAGGGTGGCGTCCAGCGCCGCCCGCGCCATGCCGACCGCGAACGCGCCGACGCTGGGCCGGAACAGGTTGAGGGTGCCCATGGCGACCCGGAAGCCGCGGTCCACCTCGCCGAGCAGGTCGTCGGCTCTCACCGGTACGGCGTCGAGGGCGAGGGCACCGACGGGGTGCGGGGAGAGCATGTCGAGGGCGGTGCCGGTGAGGCCCGGACGGTCGGCGGGCACCAGGAAGGCGGTCACGCCCCGGGCGCCGGCGCCGGGGGTGGTGCGGGCGAAGACGGTGTAGAAGTCGGCCTCAGGCGCGTTGGAGATCCAGCGTTTCTCGCCGGTGAGCCGCCAGCGGCCGGGGCCGTCCGGGTCGGCGGTCAGGGAGAGCGCCGCCGCGTCCGAGCCGGCCCCCGGCTCGCTGAGCGCGAACGCCGCGACCGCCGTGCCGTCCGCCACCCGGGGGAGCCAGCGGGCCCGCAGCTCCTCGGCGCCGTGGGCGTGCACGGGGTGGGCGCCCAGGCCCTGGAGGGCGAGGGCGGTCTCCGCCTCGGTGCAGCCGTGGGCCAGGGACTCGCGCATCAGGCACAGGTCGAGCGCGCCGGAGGTGAACAGGCGGGGCAGCAGGCCGAGGGCGCCGAGTTCGGCGACGAGGGGCCGGTTGACCCGGCCCGGTTCGCCCTTCTCGGCGAGCGGGCGCAGGCGCTCGGCGGCCAGCGCACGCAACCGGGCGCACCAGGCGATTTGTTCTGGTTCGAGCGAGAATGCGGTCATCGCCGGTCCCTTCCCTCCCCGTGCCCGATGCGGCCCGCCATGAGGCTCGTCCGAGTGGACCCCGCCAGGCTATCGCGAACCGTTGACTGTCGTCATCAACGCGATACGCTCCTGGGGCGAGCCCACCACGCCGAGGGGGCGAACCGTCATGAATCCACGGGCCACCGGGCACCTCGACACCTTCGCCCGCGACCACCTCCCGCCACCCGGCCAGTGGCCCGAACTCCGCTTCGACCTACCGGAGCTGGACTACCCCGAACGGCTGAACTGCGCCGCCGAGCTGCTGCACGGCCCGCCGGGCGACCGCCCGGCGTTCCGCACCCCCGACGGCGGCACCTGGACGTACGGCGAGCTGCGCGCCCGTGTGGACCGGCTCGCCCACGTCCTCACCGGCGACCTCGGCGTCGTTCCCGGCAACCGGGTGCTGCTGCGCGGCCCCACCACGCCCTGGCTGGCCGCCTGCTGGCTGGCGGTGCTCAAGGCGGGCGCGATCGCCGTGACCGTGCTGGCCCAGCAGCGTCCGCACGAGCTGGGCACCATCTGCGGGATCGCCGACGTACGGCACGCGCTGTGCGACGTCCGGGCCGTCGACGACCTCGCCAAGGCGGAGGTCCCGGGCCTGCGGATCACCCCGTACGGCGGTGACGCGCCGGACGACCTGCTGAACCGTCCGGCGCCCGGCACGCCGTACGAGGCCGTGGACACCACCGCGGACGACGTGGCGCTGATCGCCTTCACCTCGGGCACCACCGGCCGCCCCAAGGGCTGCATGCACTTCCACCGGGACGTGCTCGCGATCGCGGACACCTTCTCCCGGCACGTCCTGCGGCCGCAGGCGGACGACGTGTTCGCCGGCAGTCCGCCGCTCGGCTTCACCTTCGGCCTGGGCGGTCTCGTGGTCTTCCCGCTGCGGGCGGGCGCCAGCGCGCTGCTGCTCGAACAGGCCCGTCCCGCACAGTTGTTGACCGCGATCGCCGAGCACCGGGTGTCGGTGCTGTTCACCGCGCCCACGGCCTACCGGGCGATGCTCGAGACCCTCGACGGACACGACGGACCCGCTGGACCCGACATCTCGTCGCTGCGGCGCTGCGTCTCGGCGGGCGAGAACCTGCCGGCCGCGACCTGGCGGGCCTGGCACGAGCGCACCGGGCTGCGGGTCATCAACGGCATCGGCGCCACCGAACTGCTGCACATCTTCATCTCCGCCGCCGACGAAGGGATCAGACCCGGGACCACGGGAGTTCCGGTCCCCGGGTGGCGGGCGCGCGTGCAGGACGCCCACGGCACTCCCGTGCCCGACGGCGAGCCGGGGCTGCTCGCGGTGTGCGGGCCCGTCGGCTGCCGCTATCTCGCCGATCCGCGCCAGCGGGAGTACGTGCGCGGCGGCTGGAACGTCACCGGCGACACCTATGTCCGCGAGCCCGACGGCTACTTCCGCTATGTCGCCCGCGCCGACGACATGATCATCTCGGCCGGGTACAACATCGCGGGCCCCGAGGTCGAGGACGCGCTGCTGCGCCATGCGGACGTCCTGGAGGCGGCGGTGGTCGGGCGGCCCGACGAGACGCGCGGCCAGGTCGTGGTGGCGTACACGGTCCTCAAGGAGGGCGCCGAGCGGGACGCCGAGGCCCTGCGCGCCTTCGTGAAGTCGGAGCTCGCCCCGTACAAGTGCCCGCGCGAGATCGTCTTCCTGGACGCGCTGCCGCGCACCGCGACCGGCAAACTCCAGCGGTTCCGCCTGCGCACCGCCGCCGGTACGGGAGCTGACCAGGGGTGACACCGGTGCCGGGGGCCGGAGTGGATCAAGACGACCTAAGATGATCAACGTGTCCGACCAGTCCGCGCAGCACGCTCCGAGGTCTCTCATCGTCACGCTCTACGGCGCCTACGGCCGTTTCGTGCCGGGCCCCGTACCCGTCGCCGAGCTGATCCGGCTGCTGGCCGCGGTCGGCGTCGACGCTCCCTCCGTGCGTTCCTCGGTGTCCCGGCTCAAGCGGCGCGGGCTGCTCCTCCCGGCCCGTACCGCGCAGGGCGCGGCCGGCTACGAAATGTCACCGGACGCCCGCCAGTTGCTGGACGACGGCGACCGCCGCATCTACGCGACCGCCGCACCCGGTGACGAGGGCTGGGTGCTCGCGGTGTTCTCCGTACCGGAGTCCGAGCGCCAGAAGCGGCACCTCCTGCGCTCCCGCCTGTCCGGCCTCGGTTTCGGCACCGCCGCGCCCGGTGTGTGGATCGCGCCCGCCCGGCTGTACGAGGAGACCCGGCACACCCTTCAGCGGCTGCGGCTGGACGGTTACGTCGACTTCTTCCGCGGTGAGCACCTCGGTTACGCGCCCACCGCCGAGGCGGTCGCCCGCTGGTGGGACCTCGAGGGGATCGCGAAGGAGCACGAGGCGTTCCTGGAGCGCCACGCGCGGGTGCTGGGCGCCTGGCGGGAGCGTGCGGACACCCCGCCCGAGGAGGCCTACCGCGACTACCTCCTCGCCCTCGACTCCTGGCGCCACCTCCCCTACACCGACCCGGGTCTGCCCGCCGGCCTGCTGCCCGCCGACTGGCCGGGGACGCGGTCGGCGAGCGTCTTCCACGGCCTGCACGAACGCCTGCGGGACGCGGGGGCCGAGTTCGCCGGACTGTGACCCCGAGGGCCGGCCGTCTCCTCAGTTCCCCAGGGTCAGCCGGGGTCTGGGAGCGTCCGTGCGGCCGGTCCGCGGGGGTCTGCGGCCGGCCAGGTAGGGCGCGGGCCAGACGACGCCCTCACCCTCGTAGCCCTGCTCGGCCGCCGCGTGCAGGGTCCAGTGCGGGTCGTAGAGGTGGGGGCGGGCCAGCGCGCACAGGTCCGCGCGTCCGGCCAGGATCAGCGAGTTGACGTCGTCCCAGGAGGAGATCGCACCGACGGCGATCACGGGGACACCGGCGCGGTGGCGGATGCGGTCGGCGAACGGCGTCTGGTAGGAACGGCCGAACTCCGGCTTCTCGTCGGACACGACCTGCCCGGTGGACACGTCGATCGCGTCGGCGCCGTGCGCGGCGAAGGCGCGGGCGATCGCGACGGCGTCCTCGGCCGTGGTGCCGCCGTCGGCCCAGTCGGTGGCGGAGAGGCGGACGGTCATGGGCCGCTGCTCCGGCCACACCGCGCGGACGGCGTCGAAGACCTCCAGCGGGAAGCGGAGCCGGTGCTCGAGCGGGCCGCCGTAGGCGTCGGTGCGGCGGTTGGTCAGCGGGGAGAGGAAGCCGGAGAGCAGATAGCCGTGGGCGCAGTGCAGTTCGAGCAGGTCGAACCCGGCGTGCGCGGCCCGCTCGGCAGCCGAGGTGAACTGCTCACGGATGTCGTCGAGCTGGGTGGCGGTCAGCTCGTGCGGGGTCTGGCTGTCCGGCCGGTAGGGCAGGGGGGAGGCGGCGACGAGGGGCCAGTTGCCGGTGTCCAGCGGCTCGTCCATGCCCTCCCACATCAGCTTGGTCGAGCCCTTGCGGCCGCTGTGGCCGAGCTGCACGCCGATCGCGGTGCCGGGTGCCGCCGAGTGCGCGAAGTCGGTGATCCGCCGCCATGCCGCGGCCTGGCTCTCGGTGTAGAGACCGGCGCAGCCGGGCGTGATGCGTCCCTCGGCGCTCACGCACACCATCTCCGTCATGACCAGCCCGGCTCCGCCCAGCGCACGGGCGCCCAGATGGACGAGGTGGAAGTCGCCGGGGACGCCGTCGGTGGCCGAGTACATGTCCATGGGTGAGACGACCACCCGGTTGCGCAGGGTCAGTTCGCGCAGCCGCAGCGGGGTGAACATCGGGGGCGTGCCGGGCGGGCAGCCGAACTCGCGCTCCACGGCCCCGGTGAAGCGGGCGTCGCGCAGGCGCAGGTTGTCGTGGGTGACGCGACGGCTGCGGGTGAGCAGGTTGAAGGCGAACTGCCGGGGCGGCTCCGCGAGATACAGCTCCAGGTCCTCGAACCACTCCAGACTGGCCCGCGCCGCCCGTTGGGTGGAGGTGACCACGGGCCGCCGTTCCGTCTCGTACGCTTTCAACGCGGCGTGCAGCGTGGGGTGTTCACGCAGGCAGGCGGCCAGGGCCAGGGCGTCCTCGACGGCGAGCTTGGTGCCGGAGCCGATGGAGAAGTGGGCGGTGTGGGCGGCGTCGCCGAGGAGCACGACGTTGCCGTGCGACCAGCGGTCGTTGACGACCGTGCGGAAGGTCGTCCACGTCGACTTGTTGGACCGCAGCGGGCGGCCGCCGAGGGCGTCGGCGAAGACCTTGGCACAGCACTCGATCGACTGTTCCTCGTCGAGTTCACCGAACCCGGCGGCCCGCCACACCTCCTCGCGCATCTCGACGATCACCGTGGAGGCATCGGTGGAGAAGGGGTAGCCGTGCAGTTGCATCACGCCGTGCGGGGTCTCGGCGATCTCGAAGCGGAAGGCGTCGAAGGCGAAGTCCGCGGCCAGCCAGATGTAGCGGCAGCGGTGCTCGGTGATCCGGGGCCGGAAGGCGTCCGCGAAGGCGGCGCGGGTGCCGCTGCGCACCCCGTCGGCGGCCACCACCAGGTCGTACGCCCCAGCCAGGTGCGCGGGGTCCGGCGCCTCGGCGCGAAAGCGCAGGTCGACGCCGAGGGAGCGGCAGCGTTCATGGAGGATCTCCAGCAGCCGGCGCCGGCCGAGGGCGGCGAAGCCGTGGCCGCCGGAGGTGTGGCGCACCCCGCGGTGGACGATGTCGATGTCGTCCCAGCGGACGAAGTCCGCCCGGAGCGCCGCGTGGGCCACCGGGTCGGCGTGCTCGATGCCGCCGAGGGTCTCGTCGGACAGGACGACGCCGAAGCCGAAGGTGTCGTCGGGGGCGTTGCGCTCCCAGACGGTGACCTCGCGCGCGGGGTCGAGGCGTTTGAGCAGCGCCGCCGCGTACAGGCCGCCGGGCCCGCCCCCGATCACCGCGACCCTCCGGACGCCGGTGTCCGTCCCGGCTCCGGTGTCCGGCACGGCTACCGCCCCCGCCACTTCGGGGGGCGCTTCTCGGTGAAGGCCGCGTGGAACTCGGCGTAGTCCTCGCCGTTCATGAGCAGGGCCTGGGTGGCGGCGTCCAGCTCGACGGCGGCGGCCAGGGGCATGTCCAGTTCGGCCGTGAGCAGTGCCTTGGTCTGGGCGTACGCCAGTGCCGGGCCGTCGGCCAGGCGGCGGGCGAGCGCCTGGGCGGCCTCGTCGGCACCACCGTCGTCGGCGAGGGCACTGATCAGGCCGATCCGCTCGGCCTCGGGCGCCCGGACCGGTTCTCCGAGCATCAGCAGCCGGGTCGCGTGGCCGAGGCCGACCACCCGGGGCAGCAGATAGGCGGCGCCCATGTCGCCGCCGGACAGGCCGACCCGGGTGAAGAGGAAGGCGAAGCGGGCGGTGGGGTCGGCGACCCGGAAGTCCGCGGCCAGGGCGAGGACGGCGCCGGCGCCCGCCGCGACGCCGTGCACCGCGGCGATCACCGGGAACGGGCACTCGCGGATCGCCCGTACGGTCTGCCCCGTCATCCGGTTGAAGTCGAGGAGCTGGGCGGTGTCCATGCCGAGGGTCGCGCCGATGATCTCGTCGACGTCACCGCCGGAGCAGAAGCCGCGCCCCTCCCCGGCCAGCACCAGGGCCCGCACCGCCCGCTCCCGGGACAGCTCGGCGAGCAGGTCGCGCAGGTCGGCGTAGGCGCCGAAGGTGAGCGCGTTGAGCTTGTCGGGGCGGGCGAGGGTGACGGTGGCGACGCCGTCGGCGAGGTCGACGCGCAGGTGCTCCCAGCGGGGGGTGCGGGCGGCGGAGCCGGTGAAGGGACTCATGAGGGCGGCCTCCTCGGGCGGGCGCGCCGCGTGGTCTCGCACTGCGGCTGCGGCCCTGCTCACTGAGCTCTACCCCGCGAAGCTATCATTCATCTATGACTGTCGTCAGGAGTACGCGATAGATGGACCTGGGTACCCCTGAAAGGGCTCGTACGGGGCCCCGTACGATTGAGTGATTGAAAGCAGGACCGCCTGCCTGCTCTCCCCGATCGGATCCACGTGTACGAATCCCTGACCTCCCCTTCCTGGCGCGTCGCACTGCCGCACACCACCGCGGCCGTGCCCGTCGCCCGTGCACTGGTCCGTACGGCGCTGGCCGAACGGCGGCACGCCGCGGACAGCGACACGGCGGAACTGCTCACCGCCGAGCTGGTGGCCAACGCGGTGGAGCACACCTCGGGGAACACACCGATCGAGCTGGTGGTGGAGCTGCTGCCGACCGGCTGCCAGGTCGAGGTGCACGACGGCGACCCGGCCCCGCCCGGCGACCTGGCCCGCCCCACCCTCGGCACGCCTGACCCCTGGCAGGAGCACGGGCGGGGGCTGCTGCTGATCCGCGCCCTGAGCTCGTCGTGCGGTCACCGCCTCACCGAGTCCGGCAAGGCGGTGTGGTTCCGGCTGCCGGTGGTGCCGCACCAGCGCCGGCCCTCCTGAGAACGCCGGCCGGCCCGAACCTCAGGCCAGGGTCGCCACCAGGACCGCCTTGATCGTGTGCATCCGGTTCTCCGCCTCGTCGAAGACGACCGAGTGGTCCGACTCGAACACCTCGTCGGTCACCTCCAGCGACTCCAGCCCGTGCTTCTCGTACACCTCGCGCCCGACCAGGGTGCCCAGGTCGTGGAAGGCCGGCAGGCAGTGCAGGAAGCGGACGTCGGGGTTGCCGGTGGCGCGCAGGACGTCCATGGTCACCGCGTACGGCGCGAGGGCGGCGATCCGCTCGTCCCAGACCTCCTGGGGCTCCCCCATGGAGACCCAGACGTCGGTGGCGACGAAGTCGGCGCCCGCGACCCCCTCGGCGATCTCCTCGGTGAGCGTGATGCGGGCCCCGCTGGACTCCGCGAGCACCCGCGCCCGGTCGACGACCTCCTGCGCGGGCCAGTACGCCTTCGGGGCGACGATGCGCACGTCCATGCCCAGCAGGGCCGCGGTGACGAGGTAGGAGTTGCCCATGTTGAAGCGGGCGTCGCCGAGGTAGGCGAAGGCGATCTCCGTGACCGGCTTGCCGCTGTGCTCGGTCATGGTGAGCACGTCGGCGAGCATCTGGGTGGGGTGCCACTCGTCGGTCAGGCCGTTGTAGACGGGCACGCCCGCGTGCTCGGCGAGGGTCTCCACGGTGGGCTGGGAGTCGCCCCGGAACTCGATCGCGTGGAACATCCGACCGAGCACCCGCGCGGTGTCCTTCGCGGACTCCTTCTTCCCGATGTGCGAGCCGCTCGAGTCGATGTACGTCGTGGCGGCGCCCTGGTCGGCGGCGGCCACCTCGAAGGCGCAGCGGGTGCGCGTCGAGGGCTTCTCGAAGATCAGCGCGATGTTCCTGCCCTGGAGGTACCGGGTCTCGGTCCCGGCCTTCTTGGCGGCCTTCAACTCCGCGGCCAGGTCGAGCAGGCCGAGGAACTCCTGCGCGGTGAAGTCCACCTCCTTGAGGAAGTGGCGGCCGGCGAGGGCGGTCGGGACTGTCGCCATGGGGGCGCTCCAGAGGTGCAGGTACAGGTTGACACGTGGAACTCTATACGAAACTCAGAATTTATATGCAAACACCCGTCGGCGCCCCTACACCGCGTCCCGCTCGACCGGGCAGCTCATGCAGCGCGGTCCGCCCCTGCCCCGGCCGAGTTCGCTGCCGGGGATCTCGATCACCTCGATGCCCTGCTTGCGCAGATGCGTGTTGGTGGTGGCGTTGCGCTCGTAGGCGACGACGACGCCCGGTTCCACGGCCAGGACGTTGCAGCCGTCGTCCCACTGCTCGCGCTCGGCGGCGTGGACGTCCTGGGTCGCGGTCAGCACCCGGATCTCGCTGAGCCCGAGCGCGGCGGCGATGGCGCGGTGCATGTGCTCCGGCGGATGGTCGGTGACCTTGAGTTCCTTGTCCTCGGAACCGGGTTCGATGGTGTACGAACGGAGCATGCCGAGGCCGGCGTACTGGGTGAAGGTGTCGCCGTCGATCATCGTCATCACCGTGTCCAGGTGCATGACGGCGCGCCTCTTCGGCATGTCGAGGGCGACTATGGTCTCGGCGGAACCGGCGGCGAACAGCTTGTGCGCGAGCATCTCCACGGCCTGCGGGGTGGTCCGCTCGCTCATGCCGATCAGCACCGCCCCGTTGCCGATGACCAGGACGTCCCCTCCCTCGATGGTGGACGGGTAGTCGGCCTGCCCCTTGGACCAGACGTGGAAGTCCTTCCCGCGGAACAGCGGGTGGTGCCGGTAGATCGCCTCGAAGTGCACGGTCTCGCGCTGCCGGGCGGGCCACCGCATGGCGTTGATGGAGACACCGTCGTAGATCCAGGCGGAGGTGTCCCGGGTGAAGAGGTGATTGGGCAGCGGGCGGAGCAGGAAGTCGTCGAGTTCCATGGCGTGGAAGCGCACGGACGTCGGTTCGGGGTGGACGTCCAGGAACTCCCGCTTGGTCATCCCGCCGACCAGCGCCTCGGTGAGCTCGGCCGCGGGCAGCGGCTCGAACGCCGCGCGGAGGTGGTCGGTGGCCAGCGGGCCGTACTCCTTCTCGTCGAAGACACGGTCCAGGACGAGCTCGCGGGCCGCCGGGATGTCCAGCGTCGAGGCGAGCAGATCACCGAAGAGGTGGACGGTGACCCCCCGGTCGCGCAGGACGTCGGCGAACCCGTCGTGCTCGGCGCGCGCCCGGCGCACCCAGAGCACGTCGTCGAAGAGCAGGGCGTCCTTGTTGCTGGGGGTGAGCCTTTTGAGCTCGAGATCGGGCCGGTGCAGGATGACGCGGCGCAGCCGTCCGGCCTCGGAGTCGACGTGGTAGGTCATATCTCCATCCTGACCACCCGCACGGAGATTCACCCCTCCGCGGACGGGACGGAAACCGGCTTTTCCCGGCCGGTACGCGGCGGCCCGAACGAACCGGGGCGGACCTGGGCAGGCCGGGGTGAACCGGGAGCCGCCGGGGCGGACCGGGGGCCGCCGGGTGGCGGGCCCCCGGTCGGGGGCGGCGGCCGGACGGCCGACGGCGAGGAGTGCGACGGGGGCCGCTACAGTCGCGGGTCCACCGGCTCCGACTCCAGTGCCAGTACGCCGAAGACCGCCTCGTGCACCCGCCACAGCGGCTCACCCTCGGCGAGCCGGTCCAGGGCCTCCAGGCCGAGCGCGTACTCGCGGACGGCCAGGGACCGCTTGTGGCCCAGGAACCGGCCGCGCAGCCGGGCCAGGTTCTCGGGGCGCGTGTACTCGGGGCCGTAGATGATCCGCAGGTACTCGCGGCCCCGGCACTTGATGCCGGGCTGCACCAGGCGGCCCTTCGGGTCGCGGACCAGGGCGCCGACCGGTTTGACGACCATGCCCTCGCCGCCGCGTCCGGTCATCTCCAGCCACCAGTCGACGCCCGCCCGTACCGACTCCGGGTCGGCGGGGTCGACGTACAGGCGGCGGGTGGTCCGCAGCAGGCCGGTGGCGTCGTGCTCGACCATACGGTCAAGCAGGGCGAGCTGCTCGTCGTGCGGCAGGGCGGCGAGGCTGCGGCCCTGGACGGCGAGGATCTGGAACGGGGCGAGGCGTACGCCGTCCAGTCCGTCGGTGGGCCAGCAGTAGCGGCGGTAGGCGTCGGTGAACGCGGCGGCGTCGTCGGCGCGTTCACGCTGGCGGTCCAGGAGCTCCTTCGCCTCCACGCCCCGGGCGGCGGCCTTCTCCAGGGCCGCCAGCGCGCCCGGGAACACCGCGCCGGAGGCGGCGCCCACGGCGGCGTACTGCGCGCGCAGCAGCCCGGACGCCTTCAGCGACCACGGCATCAACTCGGCGTCCAGCAGCAGCCATTCCGTCTCGAGCGTGTCCCAGAGCCCGGCCTCGGTGATCGCCGTGCGCAGCCGGCCGAGGATCTCCTCGGTGACCGCGGCGTCGTCGAAGAACGGGCGGCCGGTACGGGTGTAGAGCGATCCGGCCGGACCGTCCTCGACGCCGAAGTGCCTGGCGGCCGCGTCCGCGTCCCGGCAGACCAGGGCGACCGCCCGCGACCCCATGTGCTTCTCCTCGCACACGACACGCTCGACCCCGTCCTCCCGGTACTGGGCGAAGGCCTCGACCGGGTGCTCCAGGTAACCGTCCAGATGGGAGGTGGCCGTGGGGGCCATGGTCGGCGGGAGGTAGGGCAGCAGGCGCGGGTCGATCGCGAAGCGGCTCATGACCTCCAGCGCGGCGGCGGCGTTCTCCTCACGCACGGCCACCCGGCCGGCGTGCCGGGTCTCCACGGCCCGGCGGCCGTGCACGTCGGCGAGGTCCAGCGGACGGCCGTCCTGCCCGCCGGGGGCCTCGGTGCGCAGCGGGCGGGTGGGCTCGTACCAGACCCGCTCGGCCGGCACCTCGACCAGTTCCCGCTCCGGCCAGCGCAGCGCGGTGAGCTTGCCGCCGAAGACGGCGCCGGTGTCCAAACAGATGGTGTTGTTGAGCCAGGTGGCCTCCGGGACCGGGGTGTGGCCGTAGACGACGGCGGCCCGGCCCCGGTAGTCCTCGGCCCACGGGTAGCGCACGGGCAGGCCGAACTCGTCGGTCTCGCCGGTGGTGTCGCCGTACAGGGCGTGGCTGCGGACCCGGCCGGAGGTACGGCCGTGGTACCTCTCCGGCAGCCCGGCGTGGCAGACGACCAGCCGGCCGCCGTCGAGGACGTAGTGACTGACCAGGCCGTCGACGAACTCCCTTACCTCGGACCGGAATTCCTCGCTCTCCCGGTCCATCTGCTCGATGGTCTCCGCGAGGCCGTGGGTGTGTTGGACCTTGCGGCCCTTCAGGTACCGGCCGAACTTGTTCTCGTGGTTGCCGGGCACGCACAGCGCGTTGCCCGACTTCACCATGGACATCACCCGGCGCAGCACGCCCGGACTGTCCGGTCCGCGGTCGACGAGGTCACCGACGAAGACCGCGGTGCGGCCCTCGGGGTGCACGCCGTCGGTGTAGCCCAACGCGCCGAGCAGCGACTCCAGTTCAGTGGCACAGCCGTGGACGTCACCGATGATGTCGAAGGGGCCGGTGAGGTGGGTGAGGTCGTTGTACCGCTTCTCGGTGACGACGGTGGCGTCCTCGATCTCGGCGACACCGCGCAGGACGTGCACCTTGCGGAAGCCCTCGCGCTCCAGACTCCGCAGGGAGCGGCGGAGTTCGCGGATGTGCCGCTGGACGACCCGGCGGGGCATGTCCGCGCGGTCGGAGCGGGCCGCGTTGCGTTCGGCGCACACCTCCTCGGGCACGTCGAGCACGATGGCTATCGGCAGCACGTCGTACTGCCTGGCCAGGTCGATCAGTTGGCGTCTGGCGTCCTGCTGGACGCTGGTGGCGTCGACGACGGTGCGGCGGCCCGCGGCGAGCCGCTTGCCCGCGATGTAGTGCAGGACGTCGAAGGCGTCCCTGGACGCGCTCTGGTCGTTCTCGTCGTCGGCGACCAGGCCGCGGCAGAAGTCGGAGGAGATGACCTCGGTGGGCTTGAAGTGGCGGCGGGCGAAGGTGGACTTGCCCGAGCCGGAGGCCCCGACGAGGACGACGAGGGAGAGGTCGGTGACGGGCAGGACCCGGCCCCCGGCGCTTCGGGCTTCGGCAGTGCTCTCGCTGCTCATGCCGCCTTCGCCTCCTTCTTGTCCACAGTCTTGTCCACGGTCACGAAAACGGCCATCTGGGTGGGCGGCCCGACCTCGGGGTCGTCCGGCCCCACGGGTACGAACTCGACGTCGTAGCCGTGCCGTTCGGTGACCTCGGCCGCCCAGGCACGGAACTCCTCACGGGTCCACTCGAAGCGGTGGTCGCCGTGCCGGACGTGCCCGGCGGGCAGGCTCTCCCAGCGCACGTTGTACTCGACGTTCGGGGTGGTCACGAGGACCGTGCGGGGGCGGGCCGCGCCGAACACGGCGTACTCCAGGGCGGGCAACCTCGGCAGGTCGAGGTGCTCGATCACCTCGCTGAGCACGGCCGCGTCGTACCCCTTGAGCCGCTTGTCGGTGTACGCCAGCGAGCCCTGGAGGAGCTTCACCCGCGCTGCCTGCCGCTCCCCCATGCGGTCCAGCTTGAGCCGCCGGGAGGCAATGGTGAGCGCCCGCATCGACACGTCGAGGCCCACGATCTCGGTGAAGGCCGGGTCGCGCAGCAGCTCCTGCACCAACTGGCCCTGCCCGCACCCGAGATCGAGCACCCGGGTGGCCCCGGACGCGCGCAGCACGGCGACGATCGCGTCCCGGCGCTGCACGGCGAGCGGGGTCGGCTTCTCCTCGGCCTCGGTCTCCTCCCCCACGGCGTTGTCGATCTCCTCGACCTCGCTGTCGTCCGCCTCGGCCAGCCGGACCAGCTCGAGCCGTTCCGTCGCCTCCCTCGTCAGCGACCAGCGGCGGGTGAGGTAACGGCTGGTGATCAGCTTCTGCTCCGGGTGGCCGGGCAGCCAGCCCTCACCGGCGCGCAGCAGCTTGTCCACCTCGTCGGGCGCCACCCAGTAGTGCTTGGCGTCGTCGAGGACGGGGAGCAGGACGTAGAGGTGGCGCAGGGCCTCGGCGAGGGTGAGGGTGTCCGCCTCCAGGACGAGGCGTACGTACCGCGAGTCGCCCCACTGCGGGAACTCGGTGTCCAGCGGCACCGGCTCGGCCGTGACCGTCCAGCCGAGCGGCTCGAAGAGCCGGCCGACCAGGGCGGGGCCGCCGCGCGCGGGCAGCGCGGGTACCTCGATGCGCAGCGGCAGGGGCTGCCCCGGCAGCTCCGGGCGGGCCTTGCACACGCCGCGCATCGCACTGGAGAAGACCGCGCTCAGCGCGACGGCGAGCAGCGAGGACGCCGCGTACGGGCGGTCGTTGACGTACTGCGCGAGCGCGGCGTCGGGAGCACCGCCCCGGCCCTTGCCCCTGCCCCGCCGGACCAGCGCCACCGCGTCCACCTCCAGCAGCAGCGCCGCCGTGCAGCGCTCGTCGTCCGCCTCGGGGTAGAGGACGTGCGCCGTGCCGTAGGAGGTGGAGAACGCCTGCGCCTTCCCGGGATGCTTGTGCAGCAAGAAGCCCAGGTCGGTCGCGGGGCGCTCGGGGACGCCGGTGGTACTGATCATCAGGAACACGTACCCGAGTATGGGCGGCGTCGGGCCCATACCGATACTCGATTATCTCGCGAACAGCAGCAGACCCCACCAGGCCGGCAGACGTCCGACCACAGAGGACACCGGGCCGGGCGGCACATACGCAAGGCTCGCCGAACTCGGACACGAGCCGGCGCACTTCCGCGAAGAGATCCGCTCACGCATGTCCTCGAAGGACGAGGCGGCCCAGCTGAGCATGTCCGCGGGCACTCCGGTCACCCTCATCTGCCGCACCGCCTTCACGGACAAGGACCACTCCGTCGAGGTCAACAAGACAACACTGGACGCCGCCTCCTACGTCCTGAAGTACGACTTCGACGCAAGCCCGAAAACCACCCCGACCAACGACTGAGTCACCACCTTCTTCCCAGGTTCAAGCCCCGGCTGCGCTGCGCCGACGCGCGCCCACTGATGGATAGGGCCGGAGGCCATGAGTCGATCACCGCATAGAGCGGCCCGCGGTCAAGGCAATGCCTCCGGCGGGGGATCGGCCGGCACCGGGATGGAGGGGGCGCCGTCCCCGACTGCGGGCACGTTGCGGCGGACGGGATGGGAGCCGGGGTGGGTGGTGGGTCGCGATATACGTGTGGCCCAAGTCACCACCGAGACATAACCGCAGGTCGGGACAGAACCGCACGCAATCTGTACACCAGCGTGTACAAGCTACTGGCGCAGCTTTAGTAGGTCCTGCGGCGCAGGCTCCGCGCGAAGAGCGGCACCGACAGCAGGAGCAGGGCTCCTTCGACAGCCAGGCTGACCAGCCCGAGCGGTTCCGTCCAATTGCCGACGTCGTCGCTGTAGTAGGGCAGCCCCGGACCCCTGGAGAGGATGTAGCCCAGCAAGGGGCCGACGGCGACCACGGCTGCCAGCAACCATCCCACTCGAACAAGGCCGATGAGGAGCAGCACGGCGGCGACCACTGCCGCGATCTCCAGGACGTGGTAGGCGACGCCGATGTAGTGGGGGTCCCTCGTTGCCGTGATGCCGCCCTGGTCCACGACGTGGATGGCGGCCACCGCGAGGCACAGCAGAGCTCCTGCCCACCTGGCCATCCAGGTAGCCGCCGACACCGTCGCGGCGTGGTGTGGCATGCGGAGGTACCTTCGCATTTCTTCAGCAGCGCATGCCTGCCGCGCCGCGATCCCATCTGCGCGGTCGGCTCCTCCTGAACAGGCTGCGCGCCGCGCTTCTGTCAGATCCCAGCCTCAGCGGACAGTTGCTCGCCGTCGCCCCCGACGGTGCAGACGAGTGACACAGAAGAGGTACCAACGCAAAACGGCGCCTCACTGCCAGCAGCCCGGCAGACGGGCACACGTGCCCCCTGCGTGCCCGATGAGGGGGTACTGCACGGGGAACAGCGGGGAGTCGCATCGACCACTTCAGAAACGCCCAGGTCAGCGTCTCGCTAGGTCAACGCGCACACGCATACGCGATCTTCCAAACCGGTGCTCCAGGATCCCGAGCGCGCCGGCGCTTTCTTCGGCGGAAACGCCCCCTCGCGGAAACGACGACGAAGGGCCCGGCCTGCCGGGCCCTTCGGTTCTCTCGCTACCGCGCGCTGCGGGACTACTTCACGTCGACGAAGTCACCGGTGGCGTTGACTGCGGGAGTCGAGGTCGTACCGGCGAAGCTCCAGCGCCAGTAGCCGTCCTCCACCGCCTTGACCGTGGTCTTCAGCGTGCCGGTGTTGGAGCTCTTCACCGTTTTGACGGTGGTGTATGTGCTGCTGTTCTTCTTCCGGAACTGGAGTTTGACCGACTGGGACGCGTAGCCCGCATACTTACGGGTGTCCCAGTTGGCCCGGTCCAGCTTGCCCGTGACCGTGATGGTGCGGCCCTTCTTCACGGGCTCCGGGGAGGCGTTGACCGTCAGCCGCGACAGTCGCTGGAACCTGACCGAGGAGAACCTGTCATTCTCGGTGAAGTTCCCGTCCTTGCCCCATGCGCTGGCGTAGACCCGCCAGGTCGTGGCGTTGGTGTTCCACAGGTATCCGGGATCGACCGTGATGGTGAGGGTGCAGGTCGAGGTTGTTGCGTTCGCGGCCTTGCACTTGGCCCTTTCCCCGTCCGGGTGGAACCCGAAGCCGTACAGGTTCGGGTTGCTGTCGCGGCCCCTCCAGATGTAGGAGAGAGCGTCCTCGATGCCCGAGGAGTGGGACGCGGTGACGGAGACCGTCACCTTCTTGGTGGCGGTGGTACCAAGCACGATCGGCTTTCCACTGTTGACAACGACCTTGCTGATCACCGGGGCGGCGTTCGCCCGCGTCAGTGCGAACGAAGGGTTGCTCGCCTGAGAGACCGGCACGGCGAGGGCGGACAGGGCCAGGGCGCCGGAGACAGCGGCAACAGTGGCACGAATACGCATTTGTTCCCCAAGTCTGGTCTGTGGGTCTGCTGACCTCACAGACCAGACCTGGGGCGAACGTAAAAGGTTGTACACAAAGATAAAATCGGGAGAACGAGCGGCTTATCCGAGCTGCAATGAGCAGACCCGTGCCCCAACAGATCGCGGACTATGAGTGTCGGCTGCGGCGTGAGGCTCATGCCCAGAACGCGGCGACGAAGCGAGCTGTACAGCAAGGAAGTACAGCAACCACAGCAGCCAACCTCGACCAGTAGTGCCTCTGAGAGGGCGTTAAGTCCGTTTCTGGTAGCGGCCACGTCCGGGCTGCTCGAGGAATCCCTGGCGGACGAGTCGTCCCAGGCGGGAGCGGGTGACGTTGATCGAGGGCTCGTCGGTGGGCAGGCCGAGGTGTTCGTGCAGATCGCGGACGCGGAACACCTTATCGGGGTGTTCGCTGAAGGCAGTCACGATGCGCTGGTAGACGGTGGCGGTCTCCGCGGAGGCCGTTTCCTGGTCGGGCGGGGCGAGGCCGTCGATGACCTTGCGGGTGGCGGCGAGCTCGGCCAGGCGGGCCTCGGTTTCGGCGAGGGCGGTGGTGAGCTGCTCGATCTGCTCGCGCAGGTTGTCGGCGCGGGCTGCGGTCTCGTCGTGTTCGGTCTGCAGCAGCCGCAGGAGTTCGGAGACGTTCACGCGGCCAGCTCCACCGCGGCGCGCCAGGCGGGGGTGGGGTGGTGAGGCGGCGGAGCATGCCGGCGGTGGAGGCCCAGTAGACGCGGGAGGCGGCGTTGTCGGGCCGGTGGTCATAGTCGCGGGCGAGGCGGCGGTGGAGCATGAGGGTGCCGTTGACCTGCTCGACGATCCACCGTTTCGGTTGCGGGACGAAGCCCTTGCCCTGGTCGTCGGGGTTGCGCCGGACCACCTCGACGGTGATGTCCTTCACCGCTCCGTGGATGATCACGGCGTCCTTGAAGCCCTGGTCGACCAGGGCCTTCTCCAGGCGTATCCCGCATCGTTCGGCCGCCTGGTCCAGCAGGGCGATGCCGGCCTCGTTGTCGTGCGCGCTCGCGGCCAGGACCACCACGCCGATGATCAGGCCCATGACGTCCACGGCGAGTCCCCGCTTGCGGCCGGGCGTCTTCTTGTTCGCGTCCAGTCCCGTCGTCTCCTTCGGCACCCCGGCCGCCACGCGGACGGACTGGGTGTCGATGATCACCAGGGACGGGTCCTCTCATCGCCGGGCCCGCTCCCGCACCTGGCAGCGCAGGATCTCCTGGATCCGCTGATCGAGGCCGTCCTTGCGCCACAGGGTGAAGCAGTAGAACACCGCCGACCAGGCGGGCAGGTCATGAGGCAGGTAGCGCCACTGGCAGCCCGTCCGGTTCTGGTACAAGATCGCGTTCACGACCTCCCGCAGGTCGCAGGAGCCCGGGTCTCCGGTCGCCGACCGCGCCACCCTGTCCTGCTTCCACGCGGTGACCAGCGGTTCGATCAGCGACCACTGTTCTTCGGTCAAGTCGGTTGCGTACGGCATCCGTTCCATGCCCGCGACCCCATCATGCACACGACATGACACGAGGGTGGAACCGTCCCATCACCCACGAACGGGCGACACCAGATCATCTGGAACGGGACTTAACTCCCTCTGAGTGAGCGCAAGAGCTGAGCGGGGACCGGGCAGTTGTCCGGGCCTCGACGTCCGCCTCGTTGACACGCAAGTTAGTCCGCCCAGGTCAGGTCACCCCTGAGCGACTATCTTCGCTGTCAAAGGACAACTACCGGAGCTCCGCGAGTCTTCCACGGGAGCCGGAGAGCGCAGCCGTTGCGCGCCGGTTCGTACCGCTCTCGCCGCCTGGGGCTTGGAGGACCGGACCGACGACGCCACTGTGGTCATCACCGAGTTGGTTTCCAATGCAGTGGACCACGGCCGCCTCGCGTCGATCCGTGTGATCGTCTCGCGTCCCTCCGAGAACTGGGTCCGTCTCGGGGTCGTCGACCGCTCCAAGGCCGTCCCGACGATGCGGACCGACTCCAATGGTGACCAAATTCGGGGGCGTGGACTGGTCTTGGTCGACTCTCTGACCGAGCGCTGGGGTACCGACCTGTACCACTGGGGCAAGCAGGTCTGGGGCGAGCTGAAGCGCGAGCCGTCCCAGTGACCCGCTTCTGCGAGAGCACGACCGAGGATGGCGAGACTCCGTCCGCAGGCCTGCCGTGAGTGCGTGCAGGCCTGCGGGTGTGAGTCGTGCGGGTGGTCTGTCCGCACGGCCTGAGGGGCTAGTGTGCTGCGCCGCAAATCACGCGGGTAAGTTGCTACCCTTTTCGCGTGTCGCATCCGGGTCCTTCTGCAGTGTCGATCACGTTGTCCGAGGACGAGCGTGCCGAGTTGGTGCGCCGCGCCGGGGCGCGGGACCGGAGAGCCGCCGAGCGGGCCCGGATCATTCTGGCGTGCGCCGACGGGATGTCGAATGCTGCCGTGGGGCGGCTCGTTGACGTTCAGGCCAAAACGGTGGGCAAGTGGCGCCGGAAGTTCGCGGCCGAGGGGCTGGCCGGGCTGCAGGACGCGGGCCGGATCGGCCGGCCGAAGGCGGAGCTGGTCCTGAGCGAGGCCGAGCGGGACCAGCTGGTGCGCTGGGCGAGGCGGGCGAAGACCGTGCAGTACCTGGCACTGCGCGCGAAGATCGTGCTGCGGTGCGCCGAGGGCGGGACGAACCGGCAGGCCGCGGCCGATCTCGGTATCGACGCGTCGACCGTGGACCGCTGGCGGGCGAGGTTCATCGCCGAACGCCTCGACGGCCTGCACGACGAACCCCGGCCGGGCCGGCCGCCGTCGATCCTGCTCGACCAGGTCGAAGAAGTGATCGTGGCGACCCTGGAGTCCACCCCGGGCCAGGACACGCACTGGTCGCGGGCGGCGATGGCGAAGCGCACCGGCCTGTCGAAGTCGACCATCGGGCGGATCTGGAAGAGGTTCGACCTCAAGCCGCATCTGCAGGACTCCTTCAAGCTGTCCACCGACCCGCAGTTCGTCGACAAGGTCGTGGACGTGGTCGGGCTCTACCACAACCCGCCCGAACGGGCGGTGGTCCTCTGCGTCGATGAGAAGAGCCAGATCCAGGCGCTGGACCGCTCGCAGCCGGTGCTGCCGATGATGCCGGGCATGCCCGAACGCCGCACCCACGACTACCTGCGGCACGGCATCACCAGCCTGTTCGCCGCGTTCAACATCGCCGACGGCACCGTCATCGGCGAGCTCCACCGCCGTCACCGGGCCGTCGAGTTCAAGAAGTTCCTGGCCACGATAGACAAGGCGGTACCGCGTGAACTCGATGTGCACCTGGTGTGCGACAACTACGCCACCCACAACACCTCCGAGATCAAGGCGTGGCTGGGCAAGCACCCGCGCTTCCACGTCCACTTCACCCCGACCGGCTCCTCCTGGATCAACCAGGTCGAGCGCTGGTTCGGTCTGCTGACCGACAAGCTCATCCGGCGCGGCGTACACACCTCCGTCAAAGCCCTCGAGGACGACATCAAGGCGTGGATCGACACCTGGAACGAGAACCCGCGACCCTTCACCTGGGTCAAGACCGCCGACGAGATCCTGAAATCTCTCGCCGACTACCTCACCAAAATCAACCCGCCAAACAGGTAGCAACTTACCCGCGTGATTTGCGGCGCAGCACACTAGCTCAGCTGGGACTGGACCTGGGAGGAGATCAGTTCCAGGTGGTCGAGGTCGGAGAGGTCGAGGATCTGGAGGTAGATGCGGCGGGAGCCGATCTCGGCGTAGCGGCCGATCTTGTCGACGACCTCGGCGGGTGAGCCCGCCAGGCCGTTGGCCTTGAGCTCGTCGACCTCGCGGCCGATCGCGGCGGCGCGGCGGGCGATCTCCCGGTCGTCCTTGCCGACGCAGACGACCAGGGCGTTGGAGTAGACGAGGTCGTCGGGGGCGCGGCCTGCTTCCTGGGCGGCGGCGCGTACCCGGCCGAACTGGCGCTCGCTGTCCTCGAGGGAGGCGAAGGGCATGTTGAACTCGTCGGCGTAGCGCGCGGCGAGGCGCGGGGTGCGGACGGCGCCGTGGCCGCCGATGAGCACCGGGACCTTCGACTGGGCGGGCTTGGGAAGCGCCGGGGAGTTCGTGAGGTCGTAGTAGGTGCCGTGGAAGTCGTAGGTCTGGCCGGGCTCGGTGGCCCACAGCCCGGTGACGATCTCCAGTTGCTCCTCCAGGCGGGCGAGCTTCTCCTTGGGGAAGGGGATGCCGTACGCCGTGTGCTCCTCCTCGAACCAGCCTGCTCCCAGGCCGAGTTCGATGCGGCCGCCGGACATCTGGTCCACCTGGGCGACCTGGATGGCGAGGACGCCGGGGAGGCGGAAGGTGCCGGCGGTCATCAGGGTGCCGAGCCGGATGCGCTTGGTCTCGCGGGCGAGGCCGGCCAGGGTGATCCAGGCGTCGGTGGGGCCGGGCAGGCCGTCGCCGGAGCCCATTTTGACGTAGTGGTCGGAGCGGAAGAAGGCGTCGAAGCCCAGGTCCTCGGTGGCCTTGGCGACGGTGAGCAAGGTGTCGTAGGTCGCCCCCTGCTGGGGCTCGGTGAAAATACGGAGATCCATGTCTCCATCCTGCCTGGTCGGACCCGGTGCGGTCGGATCGGTCCCGTGCGCCCGCGACCGGTGGTCGGGTGAATCGCGGCGACGGACGGTGACCGTTCCCAGGCGCGCCCGGGCGTTCTGCCCCTGCTCGACCGGTCTCCCCGTCAACGGTCCGGCTCCGCTCGGGGACGGTGCCTACGGCGTGCCGGGCAGCCGGACCGTGACGAGGAGACCGCCGGCGGGGCGGGGGGCGAGGTCGAGGGTTCCGTCGTGGGCGCGGACGATGCTGTGCACGAGGGCGAGGCCGAGGCCGGCGCCGGCGTGCTCGTCGGTGCGTACGCGCTCCGTTGCGCGCTGGAAGGGTTCGGTGAGGGTCGGTATCAGTTCTGGTGGGAGCGGGTGCCCCGTGTTCTCGACCCGCAGCACGCTCGTGTCGCCCTGCGCCTCGGTGTGGACCGTCACGGTGCCGCCGGCGGGGAGGTTGTGGACGACGGCGTTCTGGACGAGGTTCGTCACCATGCGCAGCAGGAGTTCCGCGGAGCCGCCGGTCCGTGTCGGTCCGCCGGTGACGTCGAGTGTGATCCCGCGTTGTTCGGCGAGGGGGAGCAGGGTTTCGGCGGCCTCTTCGGCGAGGAGGGAGAGGTCGACGCTCTCGCGGGTGAAGTTTCCGCGGTCGCTGCGGCTGAGCAGCAGGAGGGCCTCGGTGAGGCCGATCGCGCGCGCGTTGACGGCCCGCAGGCGTTTGAGGAGTTCGCCCTGGTCCCGGGTGGGGTCCCTGCGGGCGACGTCGAGCAGCGCCTGTGAGACGGCCAGCGGGGTGCGCAGTTCGTGGGAGGCGTTCGCGGCGAACCTCTGCTGCTCGGCGACGTGTGACTCGAGTTGTTCGAGCATGGTGTCGAACGTGTCGGCGAGTTCGCGGAATTCGTCCTGGCGGCCCTCCATGCGGATCCGGTGGGACAGCGATCCGTTCCCGGCCGTCCGTGCCGCGTCCGTGATCCGGGTGAGCGGTGCGAGCATCCGGCCGGCGAGGATCCATCCCCCGACGAGGCCGAACACGAGCAGGAAGGCCATCGCCATGGCCGCGGCGGGGGCGAAGGTGCGCACGAGGAGGTAGCGGTTGGGGGAGATCCCGAGGAGGCCCTTGGGGCTGTCGGGCACGTAGCGCAGCAGGAACACCCACACCACGGCCAGCAGGAGGGCGCCGGCGACGGCGAGGAACCCGGCGTAGCTGAGGGTGAGTTTCAGTCGGGCGCTGAGCCCTGGGCGTCTAGGCATGCGTACTGCCGGGGCGGGTGGTGTCGGGGCCGGTGTCGATGCGGTAGCCGACACCCGGCACCGTGGCGATGACCCATGGTTCGCCGAGCCGTTTGCGCAGTGCGGAGACGGTGATGCGGACGGCGTTGGTGAAGGGGTCGGCGTTCTCGTCCCAGGCCCGTTCCAGCAGCTCTTCGGCGCTGAGGACCCCGCCTTCGGCGGCGACGAGGACTTCGAGCACGGCGAACTGTTTGCGGGTGAGCGCGACGTGGCGTCCGTCGCGGAAGACCTCCCGGCGGAAGGGGTCGAGGCGCAGGCCCGCGATCTCGCGGACCGGGGGCCGGGCGTACGCGCGCCTGCGGTCGAGCGCCCGCAGCCGCAGGACGAGTTCGCGCAGCTCGAACGGTTTGGTGAGGTAGTCGTCGGCGCCGAGCTCGAACCCGGACGCCTTGTCGTCGATCCGGTCGGCGGCGGTGAGCATGAGGATCGGGATGCCGCTGCCGGAGGCGACGATGTGCCGGGCGACCTCGTCGCCGGAGGGGCCGGGGATGTCGCGGTCGAGGACCGCGAGGTCGTAGGAGTGGACGCCGAGCAGTTCCAGGGCGGAGTCGCCGTCGCCGGCGATGTCGGCGGCGATCGCTTCCAGCCGGAGGCCGTCACGGACGGCTTCGGCCAGGTAGGGCTCGTCCTCCACGATCAGTACGCGCATGTCCGAAGCCTAAGCAGCACGGCATGTCGTCGGCGTATGTGAAGACGTGTGCACACCGGGGACTCGGCTCAGCCTGCCGGTGCCGGCGCGGGCTCGGGGCGAGGCCGGTCCGACGGCGCTTCGGCCGTGGTGCGCCACCAGCGGCGTGACGCCAGTGCGGCCAGTGCGGCGCCGGTGGCGTTGACCAGGACGTCGTCCACGGAGGACACCCGGTCCAGCCGCAGGACGTACTGTGCGGTTTCGACCAGGACCGAGCAGCCCGCCCCGAGCGCCAGGATCCGCGGCACGGACGCCAGCGCCGCGCACCGCATCGGGGCGAAGAATCCCAGCGATGCGAAGACCAGCAGGTTGCCGGCGATTCCGAGCGTCCCCATCGTGAGCAGGTCCCGCAGCGGTACCAGGCTCACCCGGCCGGGGACGATGCCGGCCCCGGCGCCCGGCATCATGGTCATCCAGAGGAACGGCACCGTCCCGTGGACCATGCCCACCTCGGCCAGCGACATCCGCCACGCCGATGTGACGCCGACGGCCCGCCGACGGCGCGCCAGAGCCCACACCACCAGCACGGCCAACGGCAGCGTGACCAGCGTGATGAGCACCACGCCGTTGAACGTGTCGAAGCAGCCGTGCCACCGCCCGGCCATGCACATCGGGGCGGACATCATGAGCGGCCGCCGCACGGCGAACACGGCGCTCGCCAGGCCGAGGACCGCCAGGCAGAGGAGCACGATCCTGCGTGTGCGGCGGGGCGGTGCCGACAGGGATGCGTTGTGGTTCATGCCCCCCATGAGAGACGGAGGGCCGTTGCGGTGGCGTATGCGATTTTCGATACGCCCGCGATACCGGGACGGTCTTCAGGTGCGTTCCGTCTCGTGCTCCGACAGGGCGCGGTCGCGGTCCGCCAGTTTGCGGAGCATCTCCAGGACGCGGTCGCGGGACTCGTCCGCCGCGTCGATGGCCTCCACGCACTGCCAGTACGCGGACTCGTCGTCCGCGGAGCAGGCGAGGCCGACCAGTGCGATACCGACCTCGCCGAGCAGTCCGCCGAGGTGGGTCAGGGTCTGCCGGGCGTCGCCCAGTTCGGTGAGCCGGGCCGCGCGCAGGTCGACGGGGGCCAGGGGCGGGGTGTCCAGGACACCGCAGCCACGGCCCGCCCGTTCGGTCAGCCCCAGTGCCTCGTCCCGCAGTTCGGGTGGGCCGGCGACCGCGAGGCGGCTCCCTATCGCCTGGGCGAGGGCCTGGGCCTGCCACACCTCCGCCGAGAGCCCCGGCACATCACCGGCGGTGGCCAGGGCCCGTCTGCTCTCCGCTATCAGCCGCACAGCGTCCATGTGCGCTGCCCCTGTCTGTCCGACGCGCTGCCCACGCGTCCACCCAACTTCCCTGCTCATTACCCAGAGTGAGTCTTGTTCAGTCAAAAAGCCACGGAGAAGGTGGAGATCTGGGGACAACAATTCAAAAACGGTCGACATATCTACCACGGAACGTGACGGAGGAGAGTTCATCTCCGCGCGAGGGCGGTTCAGACCGGGAAGCGGCGCTCGTTGCGGTCGATCTTGGCGTCCAGCGCGGTCAGCGGGTCGACGCCGAGCACCTCGCACAGTTGGAGGAGGTACGCGAGCACGTCGGCCACCTCGTCGCTGACGCGGTGCGCGGTGTCCGGGTCGTCCATCACCCGGGCCGACTCCTCGGGCGTCAACCACTGGAAAATTTCGACCAGTTCGGACGCCTCCACGCTGAGCGCCGTGACGAGGTTCTTCGGCGTGTGGTACGGCTGCCAGTTCCGCGCGGCGGCGAACTCGGCGAGCCTGCGCTGGAGTCCGGCAATGTCGAGGGGGGCGCGCGGGCCGGTGGGGTGGTCCGGGTCGGTCGGGCCGGTCGAGTCAGTCACGGTCCAGGTGTACCACCGTCACTCCGTCCACCCCCGCGGCCCAGGACGCGTCGCTCACCGCGCCGACCAGCCGGATGTGTCCGCGCTCGCACATCCGCGCCGCCAGTCGCAGCAGTTCGGCGCGCTGGAGCGGGTCCAGCCCCCGGTCGAGCCCGTCGGCGAGCACGGTGAGCGTCTGCAGCGCGGCGGGCACCTCGCCGGGCGCGTCGACCTCCAGCACGCCGGGCCCGGTGAGCAGCACCAGCGCGAGGGCGACGTAGCGCAGCTCTCCGTCCCCCAGCCGGACGAGGTCGGTGCGGATGCCGTCGCCCCGGTCGAGCAGGGCGCGGACCAGTCCCGCGCCGTACGGTTCGGCGCGCAGTCCGGCGACCGGGCCGGCGCATCCCGCGCGCACGGCGGACACCAGGAGCCCGTACCGGATCGCGCACTCGGCCTGGGTGCGCCACAGCACGTCGGTGAGGTTGCCGCAGCCGCCGAGCAGCCGCCCGCTGCCGAGCGGCACCGGCTCGCGCATGCGGTCGGGGCGGGGGTCGCAGGCGAAGACGGAGCGCAGGGCGACCACCATCTGTTCGGCGGCGGCCAGCACTCTGCGCTGTCCGGGCGTCTTGCCCGCGACGCGCAGGGGAAGCAGCGCGGTGCCGAGCCGGTCGTCGGGCAGCGGGGCCCGGGTGACCGGTGTCGACCCGGCCGTGTGCCACGCGGCCTGCACGGTGCGCCGGCCGGGGTCGCGCAGCGCGGTCTCCAGCAGGACCACCCCGTCCGCCGTCAGCCGCTCCCCCACGATCCGCAGCTCCGGTTCGGCCTGCACGGCGATCTCCAGCCGGACCGGGCCCTCGGGGCCGTCTGCGGTGCAGCCGATCCGGAAGCCCCGGCGGCGCTGTGCGTCGGCACGGGCCCGCTCCGGCACGCACGCGTCCGGCTCGGGGAACGCCTCCCACAGCTCGGCCCCGCCGCCGAGCCGGGCGAGCGCCTCGTAGGCCCGCAGCGCGCTGGTCTTGCCGCTGCCACTGGACCCGGCGAGCAGGGTGAACGGGCCGAGCGGGAGCCCGACGTTGCGGTGTCCGGCGAACGCGGACAGCAGCAGCTCGGTGACGTGCGGCCGGTCGGGGTGTCCCTGGGTGGCGTCCGTGCCGGAAGGCGCGGTGGACGCGGCAGGCAGGGACGGCTCGAAAGCAGAGGACGGCGGCGGCGAGGGGACCAGCGCGGGCCTGGGTGAAGGGACGGAGGACGGCGACGGGAGCAGCGGGGTCATGTGCGGAAGGTAAGGGTTCCGGTACGGGGCGAACCGTTCCGCTTGTGCGGTCTTCCCCCGATCGGGCGATACCCCGGTCGGCTCCCGGCAGCCCCGGCCGACTCCCGGCGGCTCACCCCTGCCGGAAGCCCTGCCCGTTCCCGGGGATCCCCATGCCCTCCATCAGTCCGGTCACCTCGGTGCCGGCCGGGGTCAGCAGGAAGACGTTGCGGTCGACGCGGTGCATGCCGCTCGCCAGGCCGAAGACGACGCCCGTGCTGAAGTCCAGTACCCGCTTGGCGACGTCGCCCTCCGCACTGGTCAGGTCGAGCAGGACGGGGATCCCGGCCATCAGGGTCTCCGCGACGTCGCGGGCGTCCGCGAACACGTTCACCCGCAGGACGACGAGGCGGCGGCGCGTCTCGGTCTCGGCCTCCGGCATGGACCGGTGGCCCGCGGAGGACGGCCAGGCGTCCCGGCCCCGCAGCGGAACGACCTGGGCCAGTCCCTCCCACTGTTCGTCGGTGACGTCGTGGCTGTTCACCGGCATGCTCCGTCCCGGCTCGCGCTGATGGTCTGCATCGGGCAATTCTTACGCATGGTCACCCGTTCGGCCCAATGCGACACACTCTGCCACCTCGGGGCGCCCGAGGTGTGGCCTTCCGTCTCGGACCGGATCCGCTGACTTCTACACTGCTGTAGATACTCACTGTCGACACCGTCCGGGGCCCGGCAGACCGCACGGCGTGAAGCCGGCGCCCCGCACCCGAACACCTGGAGTACGCATGGCCCTGTGGGACCGCATCAAGGAGTCCGCGTCGCAGATGCAGACCCAGCTCGAGGCGAAGAAGAACGACCTGAAGAGCGGCGCGTTCCGCGACGCGAGCATGGCCATGTGCGCCCTGGTCGCCGCCGCTGGGGGCACCTCCCACGCGTTAAGCAGTGGGGGAGGCTCCGTCGATCCCTCCGAGCGGCAGCGGGTGGCCCAGCTCATCTCCACCAACGACGTCCTGCGGAACTTCCCCGCGGACGATCTGCGCCGCCGTTTCGAGGAGAACCTCGACAAGCTGATCGCGGACTTCGCCTTCGGCAAGGTGAGCGTGCTGCAGGAGGTCGCGAAGGCGAAGAAGAAGCCCGCCGAGGCTCGCGCCGTGATCCAGATCGGCATCGTCATCGGCGGCGCCGACGGCGACTTCGACCAGAACGAGCAGGCGGTCGTCCGCGAGGCGTGCTTCGCGCTGGGGCTGCCGCCCCACGAGTTCGACCTGTGAGCCGCAGGCCGCGGACCGCACCCCTTGGGGTGCGGTCCGGCCCGTCGCGGGAACACGGCTCCCGTCGGAATCGTTGGACCGCCGACAGACCTGAACCGCAGGAATACCAGGAATACCAGGAGCCACGTACGTGTCCGGCAGATCGACGGACCCCCCGGGACACAGTCCCGGACCGCCCCGTCACGTGATTGTTGAGATCGGCACCCGGCGGGGTGGTGCTGGATGAGTGCCGTGGAGGCCCTGTGGGGCCTGTTCGCCGTGTTCGTGCTGACCGCCGGCACCGGCTACTTCGTCGCCCAGGAGTTCGCCTACGTCTCCGTGGACCGGCTCGCGCTCGCCCGCGAGGCCGAGGCCGGGGACCGCGGGGCCGCCCGCGCGCTGAAGGTGCTGGAGCGGCTGTCCTTCATGCTGTCGGGCGCCCAGCTCGGCATCACCGTCACCGGTCTGGTCGTCGGCTTCATCGCCGAGCCGTCGGTGTCCGCGCTGCTCAGGCCGGCGCTGTCCGGCCTCGGGCTGCCGGACTCGGCCGTGAGCGGCATCGCCGTCGTGCTCGCCTTCGTGCTGGCCACGATCGTCCAGATGGTGCTCGGCGAGCTGGCCCCGAAGAACCTCGCCATCGCCGTGCCCGAGCGGCTGGCGAAGGCGCTGGCCGGCTCGACCCTGGCGTATCTGAAGGTCGTCGGACCGGTGGTGCGGATCTTCGACAACGCGGCCTCCCGGCTGCTGCGCCGCTTCGGCATCGAGCCGGTCGAGGAGCTGCACCACGGCGCCACGCTGGAGGAGCTCGGTCACCTGATCGGCGAGTCCCACGAGCACGGGACACTGCCCGAGGACACCGCCACCCTGCTGGACCACGCGCTGGAGTTCTCCGAGCGCACCCTGCACGCGGTGATGGTGCCGCGCGCGGACGCCGTCTTCGTGCGCGGGGAGGCGAACGCCGACGAGGCGGTCGCCCTGATCGCCGCGCACGGCCACTCCAACTACCCCGTGCTCGGCGACCACCCCGACGACATCGCGGGGGTGCTGGGCGTGCGCGAGCTGATGGCGGTGCCCGCCGGGCGGCTCGCGGGCGCCACGGCCGGGGCGATGGCCAGGCGGCCCCTGCTGCTGCCGGACACGCTTCCGCTGCCTGACGCGGTCGCGCGGATGCGCGAGCAGGACGACGAGTTCGCGGTCGTCCTCGACGAGCACGGCGGGGTGGCCGGCATCGTCACCTACGAGGACATCGCCGAGGAGTTGGTCGGTGACATCGCCGACGAGTCCGACAAGGTCACCGAGCTCGCGGTGGCCGACGGCGAGGGCTGGCTCGTGGACGCGGGCCGCCGGCTGGACGAGGTGGCCGAGGCGACCGGCGTCCGGCTGCCCGAGGAGGACGACTACGAAACGGTGGCCGGGCTGATCGTGGACCGGCTGGGCCGTTTCCCCATCGTGGGTGACCGGATCGCCGTCGAGCTGCCCGGGGGCGGCCGCGCGGTGATCGACGTGCGCACCCTGGACCGGCATGTCGCCGAGCGGGTGCGGATCACGCCCCTGGCCCGGGAAGAGCACACGACGGAGGAGCCCGCATGAGTTTCCCGATGGCTCTCTTCGTGACCGTGCTGTTGCTGATCGGCAGCGGGTTCTTCGTGGCGGCCGAGTTCGCACTGGTCGCCGCCAGGCGGCACCGGATGGAGAAGGCGGTGGCCGAGGGACGGCGCGGCGCCGGTGCCGCACTGGCCGGAATGCGCGAGCTGTCGCTCATGCTGGCCGGTGCCCAGCTGGGCATCACGGTGTGCACGCTGGGTCTGGGCTCGGTCTCCAAGCCCGCGATCTCGCACCAGCTGGACCCGCTGTTGCACTCCCTGGGGCTGCCCAGCGCGGTCAGCTACGGTGTGGCGTTCGCCGTCGCGATGACCGTGGTGGTGTTCCTGCACATGGTGGTCGGCGAGATGGCCCCCAAGTCATGGGCGATCGCCCACCCGGAGCGTTCCGCGATGCTGCTCGCCCCGTCGTTCCGTGCGGTGGTGAAGGCCGTCCGGCCGCTGATCCACGTGCTGAACGTGGTGAGCAACGCCCTGGTACGGCTGTGCCGGGTGAGTCCGCGCAACGAGCTGGCCTCGGTCCACGACCGGGAACAGCTCACCCATCTGGTGGTGGAGTCGGAGCGGCTCGGTCTGATCAGCAAGACGGACTCGCAGCTGCTCACCCGCTCGCTGACCGAGCCCGACACCCCGGTCGCCGCCCTGCGGATCCCGGCCGAGGAGATCACGTCCGTCGAGGGTGGCGCGGGTGTCGACGAGGTGCTGCGGGTGGCCACCGCGCACGACCGCACCCGGCTGCTCGTCCGCGAGGGCGGCACCGTCCTCGGCGCGGTCCACGCGCGCGACGCCCTGGTCGCCCGGGCCCGCGGTCGCGCCACCAGCGCCCGTGAGCTGGCCCGCCCGGTGCCCGAGCTGACGGACACCACGACGGTCGCCGACGCGATCGACGTGCTGCGCCGGCGCCGGGGCACGCTGGCGGTGGTCCGCGACGACGCGGGCCGGCTCACCGGTCTGGTCACCCTGGACGACCTGCTGGCCCGGCTGATGCAGCCGGCCGGGGGCTGACCGCACGCCGCCGGGTGTGAGCACGACGGAGCGCCGGCCGGTCCGCGACATGCGGACCGGCCGGCGCTCTCGTGCTCGGCTCCCGTCAGCGGGCCGTGCCGCCCGCGAGCGGGGCTGCGCCGGCTTCCGTGGCCTAGGCCGCGGCGCCGGTCGCTGCCGGGGCGCTCTCCTCGACGCGGGCCGAGGCCAGCGGGACGGGGGTGAACATGGCGGGTTCCTCGTCCGGGAACAGCGCGGTGGGTCCGTACACCCAGTCGGTGAAGGCCCACTCGGCGGGGTCGATCCCACGCATGATCGCGTTGCGCTGCAGCCGCGGCGTGCCGTCGAGGTGCCACAGCTCGCCCCAGGCGCGGGCGGTCGTCAGCACCCGGCGGCAGTGCTCGACACGGACCGCCTCGTACGCGGCCAGCGCGGCGTCCCAGTCGACGGCCGACCCGGCGTCACCCTCGGCGCGCAGCCGGGCGACGTGCCGGGCGAGGACCCAGCCGTCCTCGATCGCCATGATCGCGCCCTGTGCCATGTACTGCAGCGGCGGGTGGGCGGCGTCGCCGAGCAGGGCGATGCGGCCGTGCACCCAGGTGTCGATCGGGTCGCGGTCCATCATCTGCCACCAGCGGTCCCGCCACATCAGCGGGATGCCCTTGCCCACGGTCTCGCAGGTGCCCTCGAAGGCCGCGTCGAGCTCGTCGGGGGTGCCCCAGTCCTCCCGCCCGGCGAGGGCCTTGGGCGACTGGAACACGGCGACCTGGTTGAACATCTCGCCGCCGCGCAGCGCGTACTGGACGAAGTGGCAGCGGGGGCCGATGTAGACGGTGACGTCCTTCTCGGCGATGCCGTTGTCCCGGACCTGCTCGATCGGGACGGCCGCCCGGTAGGCCACGTAGTCGGAGCTGACCACGTCGTCGCCGACCAGCTTCTGCCGGGCCACGGAACGCAGTCCGTCGGCGGCGATGACGAGCGGCGCCTCCTCGGTGTGGCCGTCGGCCAGGGTGATGCGGGCGCCGTCGGCTGTGTTCTCGTAGTCGACGACCGTCTGGTCGGTGACCAGGTCCACGCCGGCCCGCCGGCAGGCACGCAGGAAGATCGCGTGCAGGTCGCTGCGGTGGATGACCATGTACGGGAAGCCGTAGCGGCGCTCGAGCTCGCCCAGGTCGAGGCGGACCAGCTCGCTGGAGTCGAGCGCGTCGCGCATGACCATGCCCTCGGGGACCACGCCGAGTTCCTTGGCCTCGTCGAGCAGGCCGTACTCGTCGAGGATGCGGGTGCAGTTCGGCGCGATCTGGAGGCCGGCGCCGACCTCGCCGAACTCCTTGGCCCGTTCGAGAACGCGGATGCGCAGCCCCTCCCGCGCGAGGGCGAAGGCGGTGCTGAGGCCACCGATGCCACCGCCGACGATGATGGCGTCGGGTCGGCCTTCGGTGGGAGGGGTTGCAGTGGTCATCGTTTTTCCTGTCTGAGCAGGGGACCCTGCTCTGCCTGGCCGCGCCGGGATCCGGCGCCGTCGGTCAGAGCCAGGGACCCAGAGTGGGTGCCGGGCCGCCCTCGGGGGCGGTGAGGGCGTGCCTGCGCCCGGTGAGGTAGGCCGTGATCTCGGCGAGCGGGCCGGTGAGCACGGTCGGCTCGCCGTCGCCGGGGAGTTCCCGGACCTCTCCGGTGTCGGTCTCCGTCAGGCGCAGCGCCGGGCCGGGGGCCTTGGCTCGCTTGGCGATGACGTCGTCGCAGAGCGCGGCGAGGAAGTCGGCCGGCAGGTCGGCGAAGGTGATGCCGGTGTCCAGGTCGACGGCGTGGACGCACACCTCGCGGGAGCGCATCCAGGGCAGTTCGGTGGCGGGCACCGTACGGCCCTGTGCCGTCACGACCGGGTTCTGCCACTGGCCGTCACTGAGCCCCGCCGTCGACGCGGCGAGGTCGGCGGCGGACCGGCGCAGCCATCCGGTGAGTTCGGCGGCGGGCATCCCGACGCCGCGCTCGATGCCGGCGGCCCGCTCCTCGGGGGACGCGTACATCGGGGTCTCTTCGCCGGTGGCGGCCCAGTGCACGAGGTTGCCGAGGGCGTCCGCGTTGGCGGCGACGTGGGCGACCAGTTGCCTGCGCCGCCAGCCGGGCAGGCCGCTGGGCTCGTCGTAGGCCGTGTCGTCGAAGCCGGCGGTGGCCTCGAGCACCAGGTTCGTGCCGAGCTCCGCCCAGCGGCGGGCGTCGTCGAACGTGCGGGACATCAGGCCTGCTTCTCCTCGACGACCTTGTTCTCCAGCCGGCCGATGCCCTGGACCTCGGTGACCACGGTCTCGCCGCCGAGCAGGTAGCGGGCGGGCTTGCGGGCGTGGCCGACGCCGCCGGGGGTGCCGGTGGCGATGATGTCGCCGGGGTTGAGGCGGATGATCGTGGAGACGTACTCGACCAGGGCGACCGGGTCGAAGAGCAGGTCACCGGTGTTGTCGGACTGCATGACCTCGCCGTCCACGGTGAGCTTGACGTCGAGCGCGGGGCGGACGCCGCCGGGCAGCTCGTCGGGGGTCACCAGGTACGGGCCGACGGGGGTGGTGGAGTCCCAGGTCTTGCCCTGGAGCCACTCGCGGGTGCGGAACTGCCAGTCACGCGTGGTGATGTCGTTCAGCACGGTGAAGCCGGCGATGGCCTGCTCGGCCTGCTCGCCCTTGGCGCGGCGGACCTGCTTGCCGACGACGACGGCGAGCTCGACCTCCCAGTCGAACTGGTCGGTCTCCTCGGGGCGGACGATGTCGTCGCCCGCGCCGATCAGGGAGTCGGCGAACTTCGCGAACAGGGTGGGGTGTTCGGGCAGGTCCCGGCCCATCTCCTGAATGTGGTTGCGGTAGTTGAGGCCGACGCACACGACCTTGGAGGGCTGCGGGACCACGGGGGCGAGGTCGGCGCCCTCGGCGGGGTAGGTCGTCGCGCCGGCGGCGGGGGCGGCGGCGCGCTCGGCCCAGTCGTCCTGCGCGAGCAGGGTGCCCACATCGGGGAACCCGAGGTCGACCAGGACGTCACCGTCGAGCCGGACGGCCTTGGTGGTGCCGTCGGTACGGAGGGTGGCGAGCTTCATGAGCGGGTGGTTCCTTCCACGTGGGTGCGGTCGAGCCGGAGGGCTTCGAAGATCGGGGAGTCGCTGAACCGGAACAGGTCCAGGGCGCCCGAGTCGGAGTCGGTGGCACCGGCCTCGGAGCGTACGGAGAGCGGCTGCCAGGACGGGACGACGAACAGGTCGCCGCGCGTCACGGACCAGGACACGTCGCCGACGGTGACGGTGCCGGAGCCGTCGAAGACCTGGTAGACGGACGAGCCGGTCTCGCGCACCGGGGCGGTCTCGGCGCCGCGGGTCACACGGTGCACCTCGGCGCGGATGGTGGGCAGCACGTCGGCGCCGGTCGACGGGTCGGTGAACCGGACGGCGGCGTGGCCGGGCTCGACCGTGCCGTCGAACCCTTCCTTCTCCAGGGCGAGCTGGTCGGTGAGCGCCCGGTCGGTGTGCTCCCAGCGGTACGCCAGCAGGGGCGTGCCGGGGGCGGCCGAGCCGGCGGCGACCGGGCGCAGTCCCGGGTGGCCCCACAGGCGCTCGGAGCGGGACCGGTCCGGGGTGATCCGCTCGGCGTCGCTGATCTCGTCGCGGCCGAACTCGAAGAACTGGGACTCGCTGGTGTACTGGAACGGGATGTCCAGACCGTCGATCCAGGCCATCGGCTCGGTGGTGGCGTTGTGGTGGGCGTGCATGTTCCACCCGGCCTGCGGGAGGAAGTCGCCGCGCCGCATGGCCACCGGGTCGCGGCCGACGACCGTCCACACGCCCTCGCCCTCGACGACGAAGCGGAAGGCGTGCTGGGTGTGACGGTGCTCGGGGGCGTCCTCGCCGGGCATCAGGTACTGGATGGCCGCCCACAGGGTGGGCGTGGCGAAGGGGCGGCCGCCGAGGGCGGGGTTGGCCAGTGCGATGGCGCGCCGCTCGCCGCCCCGGCCGACCGGGACGATCTCACCGGCCTGGGCGGCCAGTTCCCGCAGCCGCTCCCAGCGCCACAGGTGCGGTACGGCGCGGGAGCGCGGGTGAGCCGGCATGAGGTCACCGATCTCGGTCCACAGCGGGACGAGCAGTTCGCTTTCGAAGCCCCGGTACAGCTCCTCGAGCGCCGGGGTGACGTCGGGCTGGTCCGCGGCGCTGACGGCGCTCAGGCGGACGGGGGAGCCCGTGGCAGGGGGGGTGCTGAAGGAGGTGGTCACAGATGTCACTCTCCTCCACGTCCACAGAACGGACGTGTAAATTCTGGAGAGCAGAACACTGACGACATTCGGAACAGGCCGCACCGGGAGGTTCGCCGTGGACAAGCCGCTCAAGACGCCGCCGCCGTACGCCATCGCCAGCGTCGACCACGCGCTGCGGGCCGCGACGATGCTCCAGCTGGAGGGCTCGCTGACCGTCACGCAGGTCGCCGAGCGGCTCGGGGTGGCCCGGTCGACCGCGCACCGGCTGCTGGCCATGCTGGTCTACCGGGACTTCGCGGTCCGGGACGAGAACCGGGTCTACCACGTGGGTCCGGTGCTGGAGCTGGCGACGCACTCGCGTTCCCTGGTGTCCCGGCTCCGCACTGCGGCCCTGCCCCACCTGCGCCGGGTGGTGGACCTGCTGAACGAGACCACGAACCTCACCATCCGCACGGGGGACACGGCCCGGTTCATCGCCAGCGTGGAGTGCGACCGGGCGCTGCGGGTCGGGTCCCGGGAGGGGATGGTCTTCCCGGCCCACCGGACGACGGGCGGCCTGCTGCTGCTCGCGGAACTGAGCGAGGAGGAGCTGGCGGAGGTGTACGCGGCCGAGCACTACCGCGACCGGCTCCAGGAGCGCCCGGATCTCGGCTCCTTGTCCGCGGAGCTGAAGGACATCGCCCGCGGTGGCTTCGCCGTGAACCGGGGCCGCTCCGAGCGGGGCCTGGTGGCCGTCGGGGTCCCGGTCCGTGACGCCGGGGGCACGGTCCAGGCAGGTCTGTCGATCTCCCTGCCGGGCACCCGCTACGACCCCCTCAACCTGCAGTTCCTGGTCGGCACCCTGCAGGCGGCGGCCCGGGCCCTGAGCGCGGACCTGGCCGGGACGGCCTGAGAGCCCGGCGGCTCCTCCCCGCCCCGCGGTCAGTCGTGCCGCGCTTCCGGTACGTCCGGGGCGCCGGTGCTCAGCAGGCCGGTCCAGCTCTCGGCCAGGACGTCGACCACGGACGCGCGGTCGGCGCCCCAGTGGCCGGGGGTCCAGGTGCGGGCCACGTGGTCGAGCTGGGCCATCGCGAGCACACCGCGCAGGTGGCGGCTCTCGGGAGGGAAGCGGTCGGCCTGGTCGAGGCCCTCCTCGATGTCGCTGACGGCCTCCTCCAGCCACGCGTTCACCAGGCCGCGCAGTTCCGGATCGACCGCCGCCGCCTCGAAGGCGGCCACCGTGTAGGGGCGGATCGACTCCCAGCGGCCGGAGATGCCGTACAGCCACTCGGTGATCGCCGCGCGGCTGCCGTCGTGGACGACCTCGACCAGGCGCCGGGCGGTCGAGCCGTGGACGGGTGAGTCGATGCGTTCGAGCTTCTCGTTCAGCTCGCCGATGAGTGCCCGCATCAGGTCGCTGCGGGACGGGAAGTACGCGTAGAACGTCACCCGGGTGGTGCCCGCCGCGGCGGCGATGTCGTCCACGGTGGTGGCGGCGTAGCCCTTGGTGCGGAACAGCTCCAGCGCCGAGTCCAGCAGGAGCTTGCGGGTCATCTGCTTCTGCGCCTCGCGCAGCCCGGCCATCTCAGCGCCCCCGCTTCCTGGCGTCGGACGGCTTGGGGGACGGTTCGGCCGTGGGGGCGGTCATGGCGCTCATCCTATCGCCGGTCTCCCGTTCGACGGCGCCCGCCTTACTTCACGATCGTTTATCGTACGCACCATACATTTCCTTGACGTGACGTAAAGCTAGTGCCATTCTCGCCGTCACCGCGCTTCGTTCGCCACCTCCCGGAAGCCCGGTCTGCGTCCCTCCCCCCACTCCACACCACGTCACCACGTGGTCCGACGGGTCGCGCCCACCCCGTCACACCCACCGGAACCGGCCACAAGGGCCGGGCCGTCTCACCATCCCAGTCAGGGAGACTGCAGTGACGCTCAACAACGGGACGACGACGTCCCCCGGCCCTTCCGCGGGGGCCGCCCGGAAGCCGGGCTACGCGGGCACGCTCGCCGCCGCGAGCGCCGCGGTGTTCGTGGCCCAGTTGGCCAACGCCCTGCCGGCCTCGCTCAACGGACTCTTCCAGCAGGATCTCGGCACGCACGGGTCCCAGCTGACCTGGATCACGGCGTCCTTCATGATCGCCGTGGTCGTCTTCGAGTTCACCTTCGGTGTCCTCGGCGACCTGTTCGGACGCCGCAGGCTCATCGCCTCGGGTGCGGCGCTCGTCGTCGCCGGAAGCATCGTCTCGGCCGTCTCGCCCACCGTGCAGTGGCTGTGGGTCGGCGCCGCGCTGAACGGTCTCGGTGCCGGCGCCATGTTCCCCGGCTCGCTCACCATGATCGCGGACGTCGCCCGCAGCGCCCTGGAGCGGGCCCGCGCCATCGCGCTGTGGAGCGGCTTCCTGTCGGCCGGTGCGGCGCTCTCCCCCCTGATCGGCGGGGCGTTCGCCAAGGTCGGGTCGTGGCGGGGCTCGTTCCTGGTCCTCGTCGCGCTGGCCTTCGTCAGCATGGTGCTCTCGCTGGCCCTGGCCACCGAGTCGAAGGCCGCCGAGGGACGCCGGCTCGACGTCCCGGGCCAGATCACCTTCGCGATCGGTCTCATCCTGGTGCTGTACGCGGCCGTGGAGGGACCCGAGAAGGGCTGGGGCGCGCCGGACATCGTGGGCGCGTTCGCCGTCGGCGCGGGCTTCCTGATCGCCTTCCTGCTGATCGAGCGCCGTGCCGAGTCCCCGATCCTCAACCTCTCCCTGTTCAAGGACCGCGCCTTCGCGGTGGGGTCGGTCGTGGCGGTCATCGGCATGATCGCCTTCCTCGGCGCGTGCTTCGCGACGAGCATGTGGCTCGGCCCCGTGCAGCACCAGGACCCGCTGCGCGTCGCCCTCCCCTTCCTGCTGCTCCAGGGACCGGCGTTCGTCCTGATCCCGGTCGTCTCCCGGCTGCTCCACCGGGTCTCCCCGAACTGGCTGCTGACCTCCGGCTTCAGCCTGATGGCCGTCGGGTCGTTCCTGTGCGCCCGACTGGACGTCACCGACCGGAGCCTGACCCCGTTCGTCGTGCCCACCCTGCTCATCGGTATCGGCTTCGCACTGGCCGTCAGCTCGATCACGGCCGTCGCGCTGAACAGCGTGCCGGGCCGGCTGGCCGGCATGGCGAGCGCCACCACCAACATGCTGCGCGACCTCGGCTTCGCCCTGGGCCCGGTGGTCGTCGGCGCGGTCGCCCTCAGCCACGCGGGCGAGACCTTCGCCTCGAAGCTGGCCGGCGCGAACCTGCCGCCCGACCAGCTGGGCGCCGCCACGGAGATCGGCCGGGCCGCCGGACCGATCGCCGTCAACAGCCTGCCGCCGGACGCCCCCGGAGCGGCCGCGCAGGGCATCGCCCTCGACGCGCTGGGCAGCGGGTTCGGCCTCGCCTACACCGTGTGCGGGGTCGCCGCCGCGGTGGCCGCGGCCGTGACCGTGATCGGCATGGCCGGCATCCGCGCCCCCCGCATCCTGGACACGGAGCACACGGAACACACAGCCGAGCAGGACCCGTCGGACCGGCCCCAGGCCCCGACCACCGCTCCGGCGCAGTAGACCGCCGCACCGGCGGGGTCCGTGTCGTTGCCCCCGCGGACGCGGACCGGGTTCCCTGTGTGCCATGGCTGATGAAGCGCACACGGAGGATCCGGTCCTCGCCGTCGGGACGCAGGGCGAGTGGGAGAAGTGGCTGGAGGAGCACCACGACGAACTGCCCGGGGTCTGGCTGCGGATCCCGCGGAAGGACTCCGGACTGCCCGGCCCCGACTACGCCGCCGCCCTGGAGTCGGCGCTGTGCTACGGCTGGATCGACGGGCACAAGAAGAAGCTGGACGACACCCACTGGCTCCAGCGGTTCACTCCCCGGCGGCCACGCAGTAAATGGTCCAGGATCAACCGGCAGAAGGCCACCGCGCTCATCGAGGCCGGCCGGATGCGGGAGCCCGGACTGCGCGAGGTGGAGCGGGCCCGGGCCGACGGCCGCTGGGAGGCGGCGTACGCGAGCCAGAGCACCGCGACCGTCCCCGACGACCTGCGGGCCGCGCTGGACGCGGTCCCGGCGGCCCGCGACTTCTTCGGCACCCTCGACAGCCGCAACCGGTACGCGATCCTCTACCGCGTGCAGGACGCCAAGCGCCCGCAGACCAGGGCGGCCCGTATCGAGAAGTTCGTCGCCATGCTCGCCGAGGGGGAGAAGCTCCATCCGTGACGATGTGACGCCGTGACCACGTGACGGTCTGCCAGGAACCCGCTCCCGGCACCCGGAGAGGCGGCCCGGGCACCGGGGCCCGGACCGCCTCTCCGGGTCAGCCCGCGACGATCGCCTCCGCCGCCGCCACACCGCAGACGCGGGCCGCGCCGTGCGTGGCGATGTGCGGGGTGCCGCGCGGCGCGGACTGCGGGACGCCCATCTCCACGACGACGGTGTCCGGCGCGGCGGCGAGCAGGGTGTCCAGGGCGGTGCGCATCCACGGGTGCCGGTGCTCGTCGCGGACCACGGCGACCACCCGCCGGCCGGCCGCGGCCTCGAGCACCCGCGCACCGGCGTCGGTGCCGGTGAAGTGGCCGGTGATGGTGCCGGGCAGCAGCCGCTCCAGCTCCGCTCCGACGCCCCAGGGCGTCTCGTCGCCGACGGCGATGTTGGCCTCGGGGCTGAAGGTGGCCACGTACACGGGTGCGGTGACCGGTGCGGAGGGCCCGGTGCGGGTGACGGCCACCGCGCGGCGGGCCGCCGCGAGGCCGATCTCCGGATCCGGTGCGACCGCCGGTGCCGGGGACCGGCGCGCTTCTGCGCCCCAGCGGGCCAGCGCGCGGCCCCGCTCCGCCGCGTCGGCCAGGCGTTCCTCGGGCAACTCGCCCGAGCGGACGGCTTCGACCAGGGTGTCGCACAGCCGCCGTACGGTCTCCTCGTCGGCCAGACCGCCGCCCACACAGATCGCGTCGGCGCCGGCCGCGAGGGCCAGCACACTGCCGCGTTCGATGCCGTAGCGGCCGGCGATGGCCTGCATCTCCATGCCGTCGGTGACGATCAGACCGTCGTAGCCCAGTTCGCCGCGCAGCAGGTCGGTCAGTGTCCGCCGGGACAACGTCGCCGGATGGTCCGGGTCCAGCGCGGGAACCAGGAGGTGCGCGCTCATCACGGCGCGCGAGCCGGCCGCGATGGCCGCGCGGAACGGCGCCAGTTCGCGTTCGGCCAGCACGGCGGCGTCCGCGTCGATGCGCGGCAGGGCGAGGTGGGAGTCGACGGCCGTGTCACCGTGCCCCGGGAAGTGCTTGGTGCACGCCGCCACGCCCGCCGACTGAAGGCCGGCGACGTAGGCGGCCGTGTGCCGGGCGACCAGGCCGGTGTCGGCGCCGAAGGAGCGCACGCCGATGACCGGGTTGTCCGGGTTGGAGTTGACGTCGGCGGAGGGAGCCCAGTTGAAGTTCACCCCGCAGGCCGCGAGCCGGCGGCCCAGCTCCGCGGCCACCGCCCTGGTCAGGTCGGTGTCGTCCACCACGCCCAGGGCGTGGTTGCCGGGGAAGGAGGAGCCGGTGCGCACCTCCAGACGGGTGACGTCACCGCCCTCCTCGTCGATCGCGACGAGCACGTCCGGGTGTTCGGCGCGCAGTTGTCCGGTCAGGGCGGCCAGTTGCTCGGGCGAGGCGATGTTGCGCCCGAAGAGGCCGACGGAGGTGAGGCCCTCGCAGAGGCGGCGCAGCACCCAGTCGGGCGCGGTGGTGCCGGCGAAGCCCGGTTGCAGGACGGCCAGGGCGTCCCGGGTGAGGGTGTCGGTGCCGGTGGTGAATGTCGTCATCGGGTGGCGTTATCCCTTCACGGCGCCCGCGGTGAGGCCGCTGACGGCCTTGCGTTGCAGGTAGACGAAGAGGATCAGGATCGGGACGGCGAAGAGTGACGAGGCGGCCATGGTCGCGCCCCAGTCGTCGCCGAACTGGGTCTGGAAGCTGGACAGCCACAGCGGCAGGGTCTGGGCTTCGGCGTCCTTGTTGAGCACCAGGACCAGCGCGAACTCGTTCCAGGCGGTGATGAAGCCGAACAGCGAGGTGGCCATCAGGCCCGGGGCGAGCAGCGGCAGGATGACCCGGCGGAACGCCTGGGCACGGGTGCAGCCGTCGACCATCGCCGACTCCTCCAGCTCCTTCGGCACGGCGGCGACGAAGCCGCGCAGCGTCAGGATGGTGAAGGGCAGGATCATCATCGTGTAGAAGAGGGTGAGCGGCACGAGGCTGTTCAGCATCGAGGCGTCCCGCACGATCATGTAGATCGCGATGATCATGACTTCCCAGGGCGCCATCTGGGCCAGCATGAAGCCGATGATGAAGCCGCGCCGCCCCCTGAACCGCATCCGCGCCAGGGCGAAGGAGCCGGCCAGCGCGATGACCAGCGAGAAGACGACGGCCAGGACGGTGACGGTCAGCGAGTTGCGGACGTACGTCCAGAAGTGGTCGACGCCGGTCGCGGTCCTGAAGTGCTCGAAGGTGACGTCGGTCGGGAACCAGACCGGGTTCTCCGAGATGATGTCGCCGGTCGGCTTGAAGGCCGTGGCGAACATCCAGTACACGGGGAAGACGCAGCCGACGAACAGGACGACGGCCGTGGCGTTGGGCCAGACCCGGGCAAAGAGCGAGCGTTTCACAGCCCGGCCTCCTCTTCGTTCTCCTGCTTGAGCACGATCCTGAGGTAGTAGGCGGTCAGGCCGAGCAGGATCAGGATGGTCAGGACCGCGATCGCCGCGCCCATGCCGTAGTGCTGGTTGCCCATGCCCTCGACGTAGGCGTAGACGGGCAGGATCTCGGTGAGCCGGTCGGGGCCGCCGCTGTTGAAGAGATAGACCTGGACGAACGCCTTGAAGACCCAGATGATCTCCAGGAAGGTCGTCGCGTAGAGGAACGGCCGCAGGAACGGCAGGGTGACCGCGGTGAAGCTGCGCCAGGCGCCGGCGCCGTCGAGGGACGCGGCCTCGTAGAGCTCGTTCGGGATGGTGGTGGTCGCCGCGTACAGGTTGATCGCGACGAACGGGACGGACATCCACACGATCAGCACAGTGACGACGAAGAACGTCGACATCTGGCTGCTGGTCCAGCTGTAGTCGGCCATGGAGTGCCAGCCGAGTTCGTCCAGGACCCAGTTGACGACGCCGAAGCGCTGGGCGAACAGCCACTGGTAGACGGTGGTGGCCACCACGATGGGCATGGCCCAGGCCAGTACCAGGCCGAGCAGCAGGGTGACCCGCATCCGCCTGCCGAGGCGGGCGAGCAGCAGGCCGACCAGGGTGCCCAGGACCATGATCAGGACGACGTTGACCGCCGTGAACAGGACCGAGCGGAGGGTGACCCGCCAGAAGTCCCCACTGGTGAGGGTCTCCTTGTAGTTGTCGACGCCGTTCCACTCGGTGACGCGCTGGATCAGCTGCCCCATGTTGAGGTTCTGGAACGACAGCAGCACGTCCTTCAGCAGCGGCCAGCCGAGCAGCAGCACGGTGGCCGCGCAGGCGGGCAGCAGCAACAGGTACGGGGCGAGCGCGCCGGCTCGCGAGGGGGGCCTGCCGGGTGCCGCCCCGTCGTCCGCCTTGCGGAGGTCCGCCGGGCCGGAGGGCGGCCGTTCGGTCTGCACGGTCATGCTCGCGATCTCTCTTCTCGACGTACCCGGACGCGGTGCGGGGGCCGTCGAGTGGCCGGCCCCCGCTCCGGTCGGAGCGCGTGCGCTTCTACTGCTGCTGCGCCAGGCGCTTGTTGAACTCGCCCTCGACCTGCTGGGCCGCCTCGGCCGGGGACTTGCCCCTCAGGACGGCGGTCAGGTACGTCTTGATCGGGTTGGGCGCGTTCTCGACCGCGGCCCACTCCGGGATCAGCGGCGTGGTGCCGCCGACGGCGGCGGCCGGCGCGGCGGCCTCGGCGGGGGCGTTGCCCTCGAGGTTGCCCTGCAGCGACTCCTTGTTGGGGATGACGCCGTTGAGCTTGGCCAGCTGCCCCTCGAACTTGTCGGACAGGGCGATCCTCAGGAACTCCTGGGCGAGGTCCTGCTTCTTGCTGCCCGCGGCGACGGCGAGGTTGGAGCCGCCGAGGAAGACGCCCTCGGGCTTGTCGGCCGTGGCACCCGGGATGGTGAAGTAGCCGATGTCCTGTTCGATCTTCGGGTTGGCCTCGATGGCGATGCCGGCTTCCCAGCCCATGCCGATGAAGGCGCCGACGTTGCCCTTGGCGAAGACCTGGCCCTGCTGCGGGGTGGCCTCGTCCTTGTCCTTGGGCGCCTTCGACAGGGCCTGGAACTTCTTGTAGGTCTCCGCGGCGGCGGCGACCTTCGGGTCACCGAGGTTGGAGACGTGCTTGTCGCCGTCCTTCTTGACGAGCTCGCCGCCCTCGCCGATCACCAGGCCGACGAAGTGGTACCAGTTCTGGCCCGGCAGGTAGATCGGTTCGGCGTCGGTCTTGTCACCGATGGTCTTGAGTGCGTCGTAGAACTCGTCGCGGGTCTTGGGGGTGTCCTTGAGGCCCGCGTCCGCCCAGACCTTCTTGTTGTAGAGGACGACGCGGTTGGCGAAGTACCACGGTGCCGCGTACTGCTTGCCGTCGTAGATCGACGACTCGTTGAGGGACTCGGTCCAGTCGGCGCCGATCTCGGACTTGAGGTCGGCGAGGTCGGCGAGGCCGCCGGTCTTGGCGTAGGCCGGGGTCTGGGTGTTGCCGATCTCGAAGACGTCGGGCGGGTTCTCCTCGGACAGGGAGGTGGTCAGCTTCTGCTGGATGCCGTTCCACTGCTGGACCTCGAACTTGACCTTCGCCTTGGTCTTCGCCTCGAACTCCGTGGTCAGGTCCTTCTGCCACTGGTCCGGCGAGGAGCCGTCCATCACCCACACGGTGAGCGTCTGGCCCTCGTACCCGTTCGCCCCGGTGCTCTTGCCGTCACCGTCGTCTCCCCCGCACGCGGCGACGGAGAACAACATGCCCGCGACCCCGATCGCGGCTATCAGCTTGCGCTTCACGCGCCACCCCTCCTCAGGAACGCCTTCCACACCCACGCCTTCGACGGTGACCCTCGCAACGGCGCGACACTCGGCGGGCTGGGACCCGGCTTCCTCTAAATGGTTTAGACCAGCAGGGGGAGCTTGGCCTAGACCTATGACCCTGTCAAGGGTCGCGCCGCCAATCGCCCTGACCGCTTCCAGCACCCCCGCACGGACCTGCAACTCCTCCCGAACTCCCCCAAACAGAGACGTGTCGAAGGTTGGACTAGACCAAAGAGGGGCGTGCGGTTATAACGGGACCGCCGGGTGTGCGGCGCCGAACCCGGCCGCCCGCCGACGTGCACCGCGGTCGGCGCCTGCCGCCCGCGCGCCGGACACCGCAGCCGGAAGGCAGGTCATGAGCACCGACCTCAGCAGCGCCCAGACCGTCATGGGGACACCGGACCGCACCGACCGCGTGCCGAAGTACTACCGCGTCAAGCAACGGTTACTGCGGATGACCGAGGCGCGCGCGCCGGGATCGCCGCTGCCGGCCGAGCGCTTCCTCGCCCTCGAGTTCCGCACCTCCCGCACCACCGTGCGCAAGGCGCTGCAGGAGCTGGTGAGCGAGGGGCGACTGGTCCGCATCCAGGGCAAGGGCACCTTCGTCGCCCGCCCCAAGATCTACCGGACCCTCCAACTGACCTCGTACACCGAGGACATGCGCAACCAGGGGCTCACCGCCGCCTCCCGGGTCCTGAACATCGACCACATCGCGGCCGGCGAGGAGCTGGCGGCCCTGCTCGGGGTGGAACGGGGTGAGCGCGTGCTGCGCGTGGAGCGGTTGCGGCTGGCCGGGGGCGAGCCCATGGCGATCGAGGCGACCCATCTGTCCGCGCGCCGCTTCCCCGGCCTGCGCCGGAACCTGGCCCGCCGCACCTCGCTCTACGCGACGCTCACCGAGGTGTACGGGGTACGCCTGGCGGAGGCCGACGAGACCATCGAGACCTCCCCCGCCACACCGCGGGAGGCCGGCCTGCTCCACACCGACGTGGGCCTGCCGATGCTGCTGCTGTCCCGCCACTCACGGGACGAGCGGGGCACACCGGTCGAGTGGGTCCGCGCGGTGTACCGCGGCTCGCGCTACCGGTTCACGGCGACCCTGACACCGCCGACGCCTCCGACGCCGTGAGCCGATCCGATCGGGCCCGTGCGGCACAGTGGTCAGGACTGTGCCGCACGGGCGGCTGGGGGGCCGGGCGCGGCGCCGCTCAGGGCTCCCGGCGGTCCGTCGTGGTGATGCGGGCGATCGCCTCGAGGGTCAGGGACCGGTCGTGCGGCTCCCGCGACAAAGCGCGATGGAGCGTCAGTCCTTCTATGAGGGCGTCGAGTTGGCGGGCGGTGTCCGGGTCGAAGTGCTTCTCCAGGTGGCTGCGGCTGCGGCGCATCCACTCATGGGTGAGCTCCCGGTAGGCGGGCCGACGGGCGGCGAGCGAGTACAGCTCCTGGGTCAGCACGAGGTCGCGCGAGCTGCCCTCGGACAGGGCGTGGACGAGGTCGGCCACGGCCGTACGGGCCTCCTCACGGCCGGTCGGCGCCGCGAGGTACGTGTCGAACACGGCGACGATGTGGCCGGTGAAGTCGCTGAACGCCTCCCGCAGCAACTCGTCGATCCCGCTGAAGTGGTACGTCATCGACCCCAGCGGCACCCCGGCCCGCTTGGCGATCTTGCGGTGGGAGACCGCCGCGAGCCCCTCCTCGGCTATGAGGTCGAGGGTGGCGGCGATGATGCGTGCGCGCCGCTGCGGGTCGGTGTGTCCGGTGGCCATGGGCGTCGCGCCTCAGAGGGTCCGGACCGGACGGGCGGGACTGCCGACGGCGACCACGTTCGCCGGCACGTCCTTGGTGACGACCGAACCGGCTCCGATCACGGAGTTGTCCCCGATGGTCACGCCGGGCAGGACGATCGCTCCCCCGCCGATCCAGACGTTGTCGCCGATGGTGATCGGCTGCGCGGCCTCCAGCTTGTCGCGCCGGGGCTGCGGTTCCAGGGGGTGCGTGGGGGTGAGGAGCTGGACGCCGGGGCCGATCTGGCAGTCCTCGCCGATGCTGATGGCGGCGACGTCCAGCGCGGTCAGGTTGTAGTTGACGAAGGTGCGCGCCCCGATGGTGATGTTGCTGCCGTAGTCGACGTACAGGGGTGGACGCACGTGCGCCTGCTCGCCCACCGCACCGAGCAGTTCGGCGAGGATCGATCCCGCCGCCTCGGCGTCCTCGGCATAGGCCGCCTGGTAGCGGGCGGCCAGACGTACGGCCTGCTGCTGCCGGCGGGCGATCTCGGGGTCGTCGGCGATGTAGAGGTCGCCCGCCCGCATCCGTTCCAGGTGGGTACGGGGGTCCTGTGCGAAGTAGTCCGTCGCCATGGGAACGACGGTACACCCCGAAGCGTACGAACGTACACTCCCCGTGCCGAAGACTACCGCTTGACGCTGCCGGCCCGCAGCACCCCCGCGCACACGACCACGAGCGCGCCCGCGAGGGGCACCACCACCAGTCCCACCCGAAGGCCGGCCTTGTCGGCGACGAGCCCGACGACCGGCGGGGAGAGCAGGAATCCCAGCCGCATCAGCCAGGAGACGATCGTGAGCCCCGATCCGGGCTTGAGGCCGGGCAGTTCGTCGGCCTCGAGCATGGCCGCGGGCACCAGCGTCGCCACGCCGAACCCCGCCGCGGCGAAGCCGAGGATCGTTCCGGGCACCGTGGGCACCGCCAGCGCCAGCCCCATGCCGACCGCCGTGATGAGGCCACCGGCGCGGGCCACCGCGCGCTGGCCGAACCGGTCGACGAGCCGGTCGCCGAGGATCCGGCCGACGAACTGGGCGCCCACCAGGGCGATGAAGCCGGATGCCGCCAGCGCCGCCGAGGCGTTCAGCGAGCCGGAGAGGTAGAGCGCGGCCCAGGAGTTGCCCGCGTCCTCGACGAGCGTGCCGGCCGTCGCGATGAGGACGAGCGCGATCATCACGTAGCGGACGCGTGAGGCCACGGCCGAACGCCCGTTCCGCTGCGGCGCCCCGCTCTCGGCGCCCTTCTCGTCCGCCTCCTCGACCGGCTCGGTGTCGGGTCCGGGCAGGGCGAACCGCAGGGCGACACAGGCGGCGAGACCGAACACCACCCCCGAGATCGTCAGGTGCGCCCCGCGCGAGAGGTCGAGCGCTATGGCGGCGGCGGCCATGGAGCCGCCGGTGACGGCTCCGATCGACCAGACGGCGTGGAAGGAGTTGATGATGGAGCGCCCGTAGCGGCGCTGCACCCGCAGACCGTGGGCGTTCTGCGCGACATCGGTGATCGCGTCCATCGCTCCGGCCAGGAACAGCGCTCCCGCGAACAGCACCACCGAAGGCGCCACGCCCGCGACGAGGATCCCCGCCCCGGTCAGCAGGGTGCTCACCACCGCCACCCGCGCCGACCCCAGGCGGCGGATGAGGACCCCCGCCGCCAGACCGGCGACGATGGCCCCCGTCGGGAACGCCGCGACGGCCAGCCCGTAGGCGGCGTTCCCGATGCCGAGATCCGCCTTGATCTGCGGATAGCGGGGCAGAAGGTTCGCGAACAGGGCCCCGTTGGTGAAGAAGAGGACGGCAACGGCTGCGCGAGCCTGCCGCTCGGCCAGGGCGGGCCGACGCAGTACGTCAGTGGTCATGTGCCTGACCTTATCCAGGGAGCGTACGAACGTACACTCTTTTCGGGCGGCACTGTCCGAAAACACGAGGCGTCGGGTGCCGAGCCGGTGCTCGGCACCCGACGGGCGGGGCGGTGGCTCACCCGCCCCTATCCGTTGTAGGTCTCGAACTCGGCGATCCGCGGGGTGCCGTTCGAGCCGGTGATCTCGAAGGTGATCTTGCGCAGCGAGGTCCGCGCGAAGGAGACGACGCCCGCGCTGCCGCCGGAGGCCAGGACGGCACCGGTGTCGTGGTTGAGGAGCCGCCAGGACCGGACGGCACCCTCGGAGCCCGCCGCCTCCCGGATGTTGACCTTCGACACCGCGGTGTCGGACGACCACTTGACCGAGACGGAACCGGTCGAGCCGCTCGGCGACCAGTGGGTGCCGAGGTTGCCGTCGATCACGTTGCCGTAGCTCGTCCCACTGGCCTTGCTGGAGCCGTCGGCACCGGCACCGCGGCTGAGGTTGGTCCCGGTGGGGGGATCGGTCGGGTCCGTCGGGTCGGTGGGGTCGGTCGGGGCGGGGTTCTGCGGCGTGCAGTTGCCGTCCGACACCTTCAGGCCCTTGTTGGCGCCCGCCGTCCGGCTCACCACGTCCGGCACGCAGTTGGCGGCGTCGAGCTTGTAGGAGTAGGGGATGCCGACCGAGGTGTTGGACGTCGGGTCGGGGCCGGCGGGCTGGTTGTCGCCGCTGCGGGCGGACCAGGTCACGTTGTCGAAGACGTTGCCGCCGACCTGCCAGTAGCCGGCTTCGCTGGTGTAGAAGGTGCCGAGGACGTCCTTGGAGTCCTCGAAGTAGTTGTTGTCCACCTTGGCGCGCGCCCCGGCCCGGGAGTTGATGCCGGAGTCGTTGAGGCGCTTGTAGTGGTTGTTGTACATGTGGGCGACGCCGCCGCGCAGCAGCGGCGCACGGGAGTCGATGTTCTCGTACAGGTTGTGGTGGAACGTGATGTTGCCGTTGGAGCGGTCGCTCTCGCTGGATCCGATGAGGCCACCGCGGCCGGAGTTGCGCAGGGTGCTGTACGACAGGGTCACGTACTGGGTGTTGTCCTTCATGTCGAAGAGGCCGTCGTAGCCCTCTGACTCCCCGCCGGACGCCTCCAGGGTGACGTGGTCGACCCAGACGTTGCGGACGTCGCTCTCCATGCCGATGGCGTCGCCGCCGTTGGAGGTGGGCGAGCCGGACTTCTTGACGTTCCGGACGGTCACGTTCTGGATGATGATGTTGCGGGCCTCCCGGATGTGGATGCCCAGCTGGTCGAAGACGGCACCGCTGCCGACCCCGACGATCGTGACGTTGCTGATCTGCTTGAGCTCGATCACACCGGCGGCGGTGTTGCAGCTGCCGCCCGACACCTTGCTGGTGTTGCCGTGATTGATGGTGCCCTGGACCTCGATGATGATCGGGGTGCTGCTGCTGGCGCGGTTGCACAGGGCGGTGTGGATCGCGGTGCCCGTGGTGGCCCGGACCGTCTGCCCGCCCGCACCGCCGGTGGTCCCGCCGTTCTGGGTCGCGTAGCCGGTGGCGCTGCCGGTCGCGGCCGATGCCGAGGGCATCGACACCACCAGTCCGGTGGCGGCCGCGAGGGCCGCCGCGGCCAGCGTCGCGTGGAACCGCAGTGCTGCTGATCTCTTCATGCGGAGCTCTCCCTGTTCACTTAACGTCATGGACATGTCATGCAGGGTGCCGTCGAACGCCATCGATCCGATGGAAAGCGCTTTCTCGCCGCGAGAATAGGGCGCCCCCGTCCGGGCTGACAAGGCTCCGGACGCCATGAGTGCGCCTTCTCATATCTCATACACCAGACGTCGCCCATCTTCCCTCTGAAGCCGCACATGCAGCCTTGATGCACGGTTTCGGCAGCGCGTGCGCATCGATAAGGGATTTCCCCCTCGCATCTGCGGCAGTATGATCAGCGGACGCGTTCCCCTGGATCGGTCCGTGAGAAGCAAGCAGTAGGCAGAGGGAGAAGCCCTGTGATGACCCGTCCCGCTCCCCGGACCCGTCGGACGAGGCGGGTGGCCGGTGCGGGCACCGCCGCGCTGCTGCTCCTGGGCGCCGTGACCGCATGCTCGCCGTCCCCCGACGCCCCCTCCTCGGGCTCTTCGTCCGGCAAGCCGTCCGGCACGGTGACCGTCTTCGCCGCCGCCTCCCTCACGGAGAGCTTCACGACGCTGGGCGAGGAGTTCGAGAAGGACCACCCCGGCACCGAGGTCACGTTCAACTTCGGCGGCAGCGACAGCCTCGCCGCCGGGATCACCAGTGGCGCCCCCGCCGACGTCTTCGCCTCCGCCAGCCCCGGGACGATGAAGACCGTCACGGACGCGGGTGGCGTTTCCGGCACCCCGACCACCTTCGTCCGCAACCGGCTGGAGATCGCCACCCTGCCGGGCAACCCGGAGGGCGTCTCCTCGCTGAAGGACCTGACCGGCTCGAAGCTGAAGGTCGTCCTGTGCGACAAGGAGGTGCCGTGCGGGGCCGCCGCGCAGAAGGCGCTGGACGCCAGTGGTCTGGAGCTCACCCCGGTGTCGTACGAGCAGGACGTCAGGAGCGCCCTGACGAAGGTCGAGCTGAAGGAGGCGGACGCCGCCCTCGTGTACCGGACCGATGTGCTCGCGGCGGGTGACAAGGTGGAGGGCGTGGACTTCCCCGAGGCCGCGCAGGCCGTCAACGACTACCCGATCGCCCTGCTCAAGGACGCGCCCAACGCCGGGGCGGCCGAGGCGTTCATCGCGCTGGTGCGCTCCGAGGAGGGCCAGAAGGTCCTGGCCGACGCAGGGTTCCTCACGCCGTGACCCCCGCGGGCACCCCGGGCGCCCCGGCCGCCGCCCGCAAGGGCGCCGGTCCGCGGCTCCGCCGCACACCGGCGGGCGGCGGCCGGGGTGTACCGCTGCCCCTGCTGCTGCCCGCGCTGCTCGGTCTGGCGTTCCTGCTGGTGCCCCTGCTCGGCCTGCTGGTCCGGGCCCCGTGGCGGAGCCTGCCCGAGCAGTTGACCAGCCCCGAGGTGTGGCAGGCCCTGCGGCTCTCCCTGGTGTGCGCCACCGCGGCGACGGCGGTGAGCCTGGTCGTCGGCGTACCGCTGGCCTGGCTGCTGGCCCGTACGGAATTCCGCGGCCGCGGTCTGGTCCGGGCCCTGGTGACGCTGCCCCTGGTCCTGCCCCCGGTGGTGGGCGGTGTGGCCCTGCTGATGGCGCTCGGCCGCAACGGCATCGTCGGGAAGTGGCTGGACGCCTGGTTCGGCATCACCCTGCCCTTCACGACCGCCGGTGTCGTGCTCGCGGAGGCGTTCGTGGCGATGCCGTTCCTGGTCATCAGCGTCGAAGGCACCCTGCGCGCCGCCGACCGCCGCTACGAGGAGGCCGCGGCCACCCTGGGCGCCTCCCGCTTCACCGCGTTCCGCCGGGTCACGCTGCCGCTGATCGCGCCGGGCGTCGCGGCGGGCTCCGTGCTGGCCTGGGCGCGGGCGCTGGGCGAGTTCGGGGCGACGATCACCTTCGCCGGCAACTTCCCCGGCCGCACCCAGACCATGCCCCTGGCGGTCTACCTCGCCCTGCAGAGCGACCCGGAGGCGGCCATCGCCCTCAGCCTGGTCCTGCTCGCCGTCTCGATCGCGGTGCTGGCCGGCCTGCGCGACCGCTGGTTGACCGCGTCATGACCCGCACCGACAAGCCCCGGCACGTCCTCACCGGCGACGGCCCCGGTACCCGCGGACCCGAGGGCCTCGACGCCCGGCTCGTCGTCGACCACGACACCTTCCGCCTCGACATCGCGCTCACCGCCGCCCCGGGCGAGGTCGTCGCCCTGCTCGGTCCGAACGGCGCCGGCAAGAGCACGGCCCTGCGCGCCCTCGCAGGCCTCGCGCCCCTGACCGCCGGCCATCTGCACCTGGACGGTGCGCGGCTGGACCGTAGGCCACCCGAATCCCGCCCCGTCGGCGTGGTCTTCCAGGACTACCTCCTCTTCCCCCACCTGACCGCGCTGGACAACGTGGCCTTCGGTCCCCGCTGCCAGGGCGCCACGAAGGCGCAGGCACGGGCGACGGCCGCCGAGTGGCTGGAGCGCATGGGTCTGGCGGACCACACCGGTGCCAAGCCCCGCCGCCTCTCCGGCGGCCAGGCCCAGCGCGTGGCGCTCGCCCGCGCCCTGGCCACCAGCCCCCGGCTGCTCCTCCTCGACGAACCCCTCGCCGCCCTGGACGCCCGCACCCGTCTGGACGTGCGTGCCCAGCTCCGGCGTCACCTGGCCGCGTTCGAGGCCGTCGCCGTCCTGGTCACGCACGACCCGCTGGACGCGATGGTGCTGGCCGACCGCCTGGTGGTCGTCGAGCACGGCAGGGTCGTCCAGGAGGGAACGCCCCAGGACATCGCCCGCCGCCCGCGTACCGACTACATCGCCCGACTGGTCGGTCTGAACCTCTACACCGGCCGGGCCCGGGGCCACACCGTGCGGTTGGATTCCGGTCCGACGCTCACCACCACCGAGGACCTCACCGGCCAGGTCTTCGTCGCGTTCCCGCCCGGCGCCGTGACCCTCCACCGCGACCGCCCCACCGGCTCCAGCGCCCGCAACCTCTGGCACGGCGAGGTCACCGGCATGGAGACCCACGGCGACCAGATCCGCGTCGCCCTCGCCGGAGAGCTTCCCCTGACCGCCGACCTCACCACGGTCGCCGCCGCCGAACTCGGCCTGCAGCCCGGCACGGACGTCTGGGCCACGGTGAAGGCGACCCAGACCCACGCTTACCCGGTCTGACCGGCCACAGGCAACACGCCCGGCGCGGCTTTCTCGCCGCCCCGGCCGGATCACCTCGAGCCGAGAACGGAAAGGCGCCATTACTCCATGGGAGGGAATTCCGGCGCCGCGCAGGCGGGATACCCCCGGCGACCATAAGCTTCCGGTAATGGGGGTCAAGACTGCGCCATTCCAGTCGAGGAGAACCGATGGCTGAACGAATTGCCCGTCGACGCGGCTATCGAGAAGGCCTCGTCGGCGAGATGACCGCAGAATTCCTGGGAACGTTCGTCCTGATTCTCCTGGGCGCCGGGTCGGTGGCCGTCGCCGTTGTCGGCCTGCCCGGATCAGGTCGAGAAACGGTGGCCTTCGGTCCCGCCAACTGGATCATCATTTCGTGGGGCTGGGGGCTCGCCGTGGTGTTCGGCATCTATGTGGCCGGCGGTATCAGCGGCGCCCACATCAATCCCGCGGTGACGCTGGGCTTCGCCGCCCGGCGGGACTTCCCCTGGCGGAAGGTCCTGCCCTACTGGCTGGCGCAGGTCGCGGGGGCGTTCGTCGGCGCCGCGCTCGTCTACGCGTCCTACCGGTGGGCGATCGACGCGGCCAATGCCAAGGCGGGAATCCCGCGGGACGAATCACTGGCGACATTTTCGATCTTCGCCACGTTCCCCGCCGAATACTTCGGAGATTCCTGGTGGGGCCCCCTGCTCGACCAAATCATCGGCACCGGGATTCTACTGCTGCTGATCTGCGCGCTCATCGACACCCGAAACCTGGCTCCCGGGTCCAATCTCGGCCCGTTTCTCATCGGCCTGATCGTCGTCGGGATCGGTTTCACATTCGGCACCAACGCCGGATATGCGATCAATCCTGCCCGGGACTTCGGCCCCAGGCTTTTCACCTATTTCGAAGGCTGGGGCTCCATCTCCCTACCCGGAACCTACCAATGGTTCAGCGGCTATTGGTGGATCCCCATTGTCGGCCCCCTCATCGGCGGAGTCATCGGGACCGGCGTGTACGACCTGCTCATCAGCCCGGTGCTCAAGGCCCGGCTCGGTGCGACCGAGGAAGGCCCGGCCACCGAGGAGCCCTCCTAGTGCCCTGCCACGGACGGACGCGCCCGCACCCCTTCCCGTACGACCACGAGGAGAGTGGCCACGATGCCCGAATTCGTCGGCGCGGTGGACCAGGGCACCACCAGCTCACGCTTCATGATCTTCGACCACGACGGAAACGAGGTGGCGAAGCACCAGCTCGAGCACCACCAGATCCTGCCGCGGTCGGGGTGGGTCGAGCACGACCCGGTGGAGATCTGGGAGCGCACCAACACGGTGATCCAGAACGCCCTCCGTGCCGGGAACCTGTCGGCCACCGACCTCAGGGCCATCGGCATCACCAACCAGCGCGAGACCACCGTGGTCTGGGACCCGCGCAACGGCCGCCCGTACTACAACGCCATCGTCTGGCAGGACACCCGCACCGACAGCATCGCCGCCGCCCTCGAGCGTGACGGCCACGGCGAGGTCATCCGCCACAAGGCCGGCCTGCCGCCGGCCACCTACTTCTCCGGCGGCAAGATCAAGTGGCTGCTGGAGAACGTGGACGGACTGCGCAAGGCCGCCGAGGCGGGCCACGCCCTGTTCGGCAACACGGACGCCTGGGTGCTGTGGAACCTCACCGGCGGACCAAACGGCGGGGTGCACGCCACCGACGTGACCAACGCCAGCCGCACCATGCTGATGAATCTGGAGACCCTGGACTGGGACGACGAACTGCTGGACGTCTTCGGCATCCCGCGCGCGATGCTGCCCACCATCAACCCCTCGTCCCATCCCGAGGCGTACGGCCAGGCCCGCACCTCACGGCCGCTGAGTGCCGCCGTTCCGATCACCGGCGTACTCGGCGACCAGCAGGCGGCGACCGTCGGCCAGGTCTGCTTCTCCCCCGGCGAGGCCAAGAACACCTACGGCACCGGCAACTTCCTGGTGCTCAACACCGGTACGGATCTGGTGCGTTCGCAGCACGGGCTGCTGACGACGGTGGCGTACCAGTTCGCCGGCAGCCCGGCGGTCTACGCGCTGGAGGGGTCCATCGCCGTCACCGGCGCGGCCGTGCAGTGGCTGCGCGACCAGTTGAAGATCATCACGAGCGCCCCGGAGAGCGAACAACTGGCACGTTCGGTGGACGACAACGGCGGGATGTACTTCGTCCCGGCCTTCTCCGGCCTGTTCGCCCCGTACTGGCGCTCCGACGCCCGCGGCGCCATGGTCGGCCTGGCCCGTTACAACACCGGGGGCCACATCGCACGGGCCACGCTGGAAGCCATCTGCTACCAGAGCCGTGACGTGGTCGATGCCATGGAGCAGGACTCGGGCGTGCACCTGGACGTGCTCAAGGTCGACGGCGGCGTGACCGCGAACGATCTGTGCATGCAGATCCAGGCCGACGTGCTGGGTGTGCCGGTCAGCCGTCCGGTGGTCGCCGAGACCACCGCGCTGGGCGCCGCCTACGCCGCCGGGCTCGCCACCGGGTTCTGGCGCGACACCGACGAGCTGCGCTCGCACTGGCAGGAGTCGAAGCGCTGGAGTCCGGTGTGGAGCGAGGAGCAGCGCCAGGACGGCTACCGGGACTGGAAGCGTGCCGTGGAACGCACCCTGGACTGGGTCGAGGTCACCTGACCCGACCACCGGTGGCCGGTGCGGCTGTCAGCGGTCGGCGATGTCCTCGCGGAGGCCGTCGGAGAACTCCCACCATGACAAGGGGAGCCAGTCGCCGTTGACGAAGGCGTCCACTGTCGCGCCGCGACCACGGACCGTCACGACCGTCCCCGGTGGGTACGTGGTGCCGGACAACCCTGGCACGGGGACGAGCAGGGTCCCCAGCCTCTGTGCTGCCATGTTCCACCACTCCCTTCTCGGCACGGCGCCGGATATAGATATATCCGGAGATTACCGGTTTGCCCGATCGAGGGGACCGGAGAATCATGAGACATGAGTCACGCGGACAGCGGGCGGGGCGTGACGATCGAGCACGTACGCCATCGAGTGGAGGTCGCAACCATGAAGGCCGTCGTGTACAAGGAGCCGTTCAGCGTCGCGGTCGAAGAAGTCGAGAAGCCCAGCATCCAGCATCCGAACGATGTGATCGTACGGGTCACCTCCACCGCGATATGCGGCTCCGATCTGCACATGTACGAAGGCCGCACCGCTGCCGAGCCCGGCATCGTCTTCGGCCACGAGAACATGGGAATCATCGAGGAGGTCGGCCAGGGCGTCACCTCGCTCAAGGAGGGCGACCGCGTGGTCATGCCCTTCAACGTCGCCTGCGGCTTCTGCACCAACTGCGCCGAGGGGTTCACCGGGTACTGCCTGACCGTCAACCCCGGCTTCCCGGGCGGCGCTTACGGCTACGTCGCCATGGGGCCCTGGAAGGGTGGCCAGGCCGAGTACCTGCGTGTTCCCTACGCCGACTTCAACTGCCTGAAGCTGCCGGCGGGAAAGGAGCACGAAACCGACTTCATCCTGCTCGCGGACATCTTCCCCACGGGCTACCACGGCTGTGAACTCGCCCAGGTCCGCCCCGGCGAGAGCGTCGCGGTGTACGGCGCGGGGCCGGTCGGCCTGATGGCCGCCTACTCGGCCCTGCTGCGCGGCGCGAAGAAGGTGTTCTCCGTGGACCGGGTCCCCGAGCGGCTGCAGAAGGCCGAGGAGATAGGCGCGGTTCCGATCAACTTCGCCGAGGGCGACCCGGTGGAGCAGATCAAGGACCAGACCGAGGGCATCGGCACGGACAAGGGCGTCGACGCGGTCGGCTACCAGGCGTCGGCGCACGGCGCGGACCACGAAGAACCGGCGACCGTCCTGAACTCGCTCGTCGGGACGGTCCGGGCCACCGGAGCGCTCGGCGTGCCCGGCCTCTACGTCCCGTCCGATCCCGGAGGCCCGGACGAACAGGCCAAGCGCGGCATGCTCCTCGTCGCGATCGGCAAGCTCTTCGAGAAGGGCCTGCGGATGGGTACGGGACAGTGCAACGTGAAGCGCTACAACCGGCAGCTGCGCGACATGATCATCGAGGGCAGGGCGAAGCCCAGCTTCGTCGTCTCCCACGAACTGCCCCTGGACCAGGCGGCGTCGGCCTACGACAAGTTCGACAAGCGCATCGAGGGCTACACCAAGGTGGTGCTGCACCCGTAACACCACACCACACCGCTTCGGCCCGGGAAGCGAAAAGCGTGAGCACCGAACCGATCGGGTGCTCACGCTTTTCCCTGCCGGCCAACGACCGGTGCCGGACGAGCCGTTCACCACACCCCATGGGTTTGTCCCGGTCCGCCGAACTGGCGGCCGACCCGATCCGCTTCGAGCAGGACGGGGACGGACGGACCGACATCGACGTGTGGCGGGCCGCCGAGAGCCTCCGCCGCTTCCGCACCGAGTGGAACGACGCCCTGACGAACGCGGGCCGGGGTTCGGTCCGCAGCGTTCCTTCTCACCATTGCTCCTTGCGCAGCCGAGCAAGGCCGGGGTGTGCGCGGGCGTGTACCCGGGGGTGTGCAACCGGCGGTGGTGACTGCTCCCTGTTCAAAGGGACGGCCATCGCGCAACTCTCTCTGGCGAACTGCGAATTCACCCCTGGGAGGCGCACTGTGAAGAGGTTCTTCGGGAAGGTCCAGCCGGCCGAGCCGGAGGTGTCCGACGCAGAGCGCGAACTGTTCGGCGGCCCGCTGCGCTACGACATGGGCTGGTCCCGACACGAGCACGCACGGCTGGACCTGACCATGCTCTCCGCCCTCCGATCGATGCCGACCCTGGTCGGTGCGACCCTGCGCATGGCGTGGAAGGCTGACCGCCGGGCGCTCATCGCCGTCGGGATCAGCGAGGTCGGGCAGGGCGTCGCCGCTGCCGTCGGACTGCTCGCCGTCAACGCCGTCATGCACGCCCTCCTCGGCTCCGGCAGCGCCGTGGAACGACTGCACGCCCTGTTGCCCGGTCTGCTCGTCGTCGCCGCGATCGCCGTCGCCAACTCGGTTCTCGCCGGGTGGTCCACGTCCCGGGCGGGCCGCCTGGAACCGCTCGTCGAGCGGATCGCCACCACCCGGTACCTGGCGGCCGCCACCTCCGTCGAACTGGAGGCCATCGACGACCCGGACTTCCGCCGCCTGATCGACATCGCCCAGTACGGCCCGGCTTCCGCCCGCCGCATGATCAGCGCCTGTGTCGCCGCGCTGAACAGCACCATCTCGCTGGTGGCCACGGCCGGCGTGCTCACCGTCCTGCACCCGGCACTGCTGCCCATGCTGATCCTCATCGCCGCGCCGCGCGGCTGGGGTGCCATGCGCGTGGCCCAGGAGCGCTATGTGTCGGTGATGAGCTGGATCGAGCACCTGCGGGCCAGCCGCCTCATCGGCAACCTCCTGACCGAGCGCACCGCCGCCCAGGAGGTGCGCATCCACGGCGTCGGCCCTTTCCTGCTGAGCCGGTACAAGCGCATGGCCCGAAGCGCCGAGGCCGAGCAGGAACGGCTGGCCTCCAGCAAGGCGGTCACCGAGTGGGCGGCCGCGGCACTGTCCGGAGTGGCGATGGCGGCCACCTACGGAACCATGATCTGGCTGATCATGAGCGGGCACATGAGCCTGGCGGTGGCCGGCACCGCGGTGATCGCCGTCCGCTCCGGCTCGGCGAGCCTGGGTGCCCTGGTGATGAACATCAACACGCTGCACGAGGAGTCCCTCTACGTCCGCGATCACGGACGCTTCCTGACCGAGGCCGCCCGACGCGCCATCCCCGAGACCGGCGATCCGGTTCCGGAACAGATCGAGCAGGTCACCCTCGACCGGGTCACCTACCGCTATCCCGACCGCGAGGCCCCGGCGTTGGACCAGGTGACGCTCACCCTGCCCATGGGCTCGGTCACGGCCGTGGTGGGCGAGAACGGTTCCGGCAAGAGCACCCTCATGAAGATCCTCTCGGGCCTGCTGCTGCCCCAGGAGGGAACCGTGCGGTGGGGCGACTCGAACATCGCCGGCCTGGAACGCTCCCAGGTCTTCGACCGCGTCGCACTGCTCACCCAGGACTTCCAACGCTGGCCGGTGACGGCCGCGATGAACATCCGCATCGGGCGTCCCGGCCACGCCGCCTCCTCAGAAGACCTTCAGGCGTCCGTCGACTACGCGAGGGCCGACTCGGTCGTCGCCAAACTCCCCGACGGGCTGCAGAGCCTGCTGGCCCGCGTGTTCCGCGGAGCCGTCGAACTGTCCGGCGGCGAATGGCAGAAGATCGGCCTGGCCCGCACCCACTGGCGCAGCTCCACCTCGCCGGCGGACAGCGTCCTCATCGTGGACGAACCCACCTCCGCCCTGGATCCGGAAGCCGAGATCGAGGCGTTCGACCGCATCCGTCGGCTCGCCGCACCGAACCGCGCCGTCGTCCTCGTCACGCACCGCATGTCCGGCGTCCGCCACGCCGACCGCATCTACGTCCTGCACCAGGGGCGCCTGGCCGAGCACGGCGGCCACGACGAACTCATGGCCGCCCGAGGGCGCTACGCCGCGATGTTCGACGCCCAGGCCGCCCAGTACATCCTCGTCGGCGCCATCCCCCGCCCCACCTCACCCCCCGTCACGGACCCCGCCTGAAGCCTCCGCCCGAAAGGCCCGCTCACCATGCCGGCCCCTCCTCCCGCCACCTGACTCCATGCCCAAGGCCCGCGCTGCCCCGTGCCTGGCGCACAGCCCGTGAACCGGGCAGCCGACCCGGCCCCGGTCGGGACGCACCCGCGGGCGCTGCGTGCCGTGCGGGAGCGGCAACCCACCCACGTCCGGTGCGGGGGCGGCGACGACGATCGGCCGGCGTCGCCGGTCCGTCCCCTCCGCTGTCCGGTGAACGCGGCAGCCGACCCGGCCGAGGAGCTGCCGGCGCCTCAGCGCGGCGCGTCCGCGTCGAGCTGCGTCAGCCCCTGCTCCCACCGCTGCCGGCGGTCGCTCCCGGACTGCTCCCACCACGGTGTACCCCGCTCCCCCAACGCCACCTTCGCCCGGTGGACACGACCGCGTGCGGAGCGTTCGGCCCGGGCGTCGCCCGCGGCCGTCGCGGCACGCACCGCGCGCCGGGCCGCCATGAGGTGACGGCGCAGACGGGCCGCGGTCTCCTCCGGAACGGAGGGATCCGTCGCCCGCCGTCTCCGTCCCCGGACGACGACGAAGTGCCCGTCGGAGGTCTTCTCCGGAGCCCGGCCCGCGTCCATGGCGTCCCTTCTGCCCCTCGCCGCCTCGCTCGGCTGTCCCGATCATCCGGTCGAGGCGACGAGGACGCCGTTCAAGGCGTTCGACCGGGACCGTCCGCCGCCGGGACCCCTACTCTCCTCCCGGAGCGGTCCCGGGACGGGTGGTGGACAGGAACGTCTCCCAGTCGGCGCGGCCGCCCGCGCCCAGTACTCCGACATCGGCCCCGAGCTCGCCGGTGGACGGCTCCCTCAGTTCGCGGCGGGCGATGCGGGCGACCACGTACGGGAAGACCGGTCGCAGAGGCTGGCACCAGCGCAGCCACGGCGGGGCGTAGACGTGCCGGGCGCGGTGCGCGATGCCGGTGGCGAGCCAGTCGGCCACCTGATCGGGGCTGTGCACTCGGCGTGCGAACCACGGCTGATGCCGGCGCAGGGCCCGCAGGACCGGATGGTCGTCGATGCCGACGACCATGTCGGTGCCGGTCCAGTGGAGGTAGGCGATGCCGACGGCTACCCCGTCGGGCTCCACCTCACCCCGCAGGGCCTGGGCGAAGGACTCCGCGCCCGCCTTGGACGCGCAGTACGCGCTCATCATGGGCGCGGACCCGAAGGCGGCGGTCGAGGCGATCTGCAGGAAGTAGCCGCGGGTGCGGGTGAGCTGCGGCAGGAAGGCCCTGGCCGTGTTCGCCGACCCGACGAGGTTGACGTCGACGACGCGCCGCCACAGGTCGGCCGCCGTACGGCTGAAGGGGCCGCCCGTGGCGATCCCCGCGTTGGCCACGACGGCGGCGGCCGGCCCGAGCCGCTCCTCGACCTGCCGTGCGGCCTCGTCGAGCGCGGCCTGGTCGGTCACGTCCGTCTCGACGCAGACGCTCGGAGAGGTCAGTGCGGCCGCCGCCCGGTGGAGGGTCTTCTCCTCGCGGCCCAGCAGGGCGACGCGCATGCCGTCCGCGGACAGGCGCCGGGCGAGGGCCTCCCCGACGCCGCGGGCCGCCCCGGTCACCACGGCGACGCGCCCGCGCAAGGGGCTGTCATGAGCCGCGGTGTGTACGCGTGTGCCGGTGAAGGTACGCATGCGTTCCTCTCCTCTCCCCCGCCCGTCACGGGCGTCACAACACACTGCCCCGGTCGGCCTCGCCGACAGGAATCGAGCGTCGTACGGGCGTCAGGAGTCCCGACGGCCGGGCAGCACGCAGCCGCTCCCACCAGTCACTCCAGCACATATCTCCAGGTGGGGCGAGCCCGATCGGCTCGACCCGCTGGATACCTGTGAAACAGGTCGAAACCACCGGCGCCACCACTGAACCGCAGGTCAGCCGCTCTTTCCCGCAGGCTCCAGGATCGCCACGCACTCCACACGGTGCGGCATCGGAAAGACGTCCGATGACAAGGGAGCCCTGGTCGCCATCGGCTCGGTACTCGTCGGATTCCGTGCTCGCCACACGTGGGGGACGCACCTCAACGGGATCCTGGTCCGAGGTCCGCGAGCAGGTCGTCCAGCACCGCTTCCTCCTCGATCCGGACACCGTGCTCGACGAGAGCGACGGCCAGGGCAGGGTCCCAGGGAGTCGCGGCGGGCGGGCCCGTCAGGTCCGGGGCTTCGGCCACCGCGGCCACTGCGGCTCGGTAGTGGACGGCTTCGTAACGCCACGGCTGCCAGGGGACGTTTCCCGCCAGTGCTGCGGCGATGCGTACTCCACCCCAGTCGAAATCGCCGTGGTAGAGAAGGCCGGCTCCCCGTGCGGACAGGTCGCGCAACAAGGTGAGTGCGGCGGCCGACGGTTGCCCCTGGAGGCACACCATGGGCGGGCACGCCGGGCCGAGGGTGTCGGCGGCGGCGGACAGCACAGCCGGGTTCTCGCAGATGTGGACGGTTCCCGTCACCAAAACGGCGGCAACCGGTGCGTGACGGGTGAGGGAGCGGAGCGTCAGCACCGCCGGCTCCCCCGCGTCGGCCATCCGGTCGAGGGGTGGAGTACCGCGCAGGTTGAGGGTGAGGACGGTCGATGACAAGTCGTCCTTGAGCAGCCCCGCCGAGGCCCATGCCTCCCGCAGCCACTGCGCACCGGAGCCGTCGGGGAAGCCGGTGAGGGAACGGATGCCGGACAGGACGAGCGTGGCGAGCGGCGTCCCCTCATCCAGGGCATGAGCGCCCGAGAGGTTCCGTGCCGCGAAGGTCGCCCGCGAGATCGGGGGTGACGCGGGCAGCGCACGCAACGCGCGTACGGCAGCCTGCACCAGGGGGCCCGCGGCTTCCGGTGTGCGGGCGAGGCGCCGGATGAGACCGTCCCCGCGGACCCGCTCGGCCCAGGGCGCCAGTCCGGCACCGAGCGTGTCGAGCGGGGCGTACGCCTTTGCCCAGGCCCGTTCCTCCCTGTCCCGTGTCTCCGCACGGAGGGGGACGGGGCCGGTGAGGGCCACCACGGCGGCCGCCAGTCCGTCGGGGCTGACACCGGAACGGCGCAGGACCGCGTCCACGGTGTCGAGGCGGACGCTCAGGGAACCGCCTGCTCGTGGCGCCCGCCCCAACAGGCGCTCGACGGAGCGGCGTTGGGACGCGTCGGGGTCGGACAGGGTGACGGAGCCGGTGAGCGGCCGCCCACGGGCCATCCGCTGCCGGGCGCGGTCCACGAGCCAGGCGAGGTCGGGGTCCCCGAGCAGACGGCCGAGACGCCCGGTGTCGATGCCGGCCCGGCCCCCGGCCTCCGGCGGCACGGCCGGCACCGTGTCCGCGCCGGTGCCGTCCACCAGTGCCTCCCGCCCGGCCGCCGCGTGGACCGGGGGAACACGACCGTCGCGGGCGGACGGGTTCGTCGCAGGGTTCACGTCCACCAGGACTCCTGGCTTCCGGCTCCTGCGGCATCTCCAGCGCCTTCGACGACGGCCCGCCCCGGCTCACCGGGGGGACCCACCGGTCCCTCGGCCGCCTCGCCGGGCCCGTCGGCGAGGAGAGCCAGCCTCGACGCGTCCGCCGGTGCGCCGGGCTCCGGGCCGCGCCGCCGTTCGTTGCCGTCCCACTCCCACCGCGTCACCAGCACGGCGTCGACGTCGTCGACGCGGGAGAGCTGGGCGATGGCGATGCCCGGCACCTGGGGGTAGCAGGCCCATTCGCGCTCGCTGGTCATGACGACGTCGAGGTCGAAGGCGCGCAGCAGGCCGAGGCACTTGGCGCGCGAGTCGTCGTCGACACCGGCGAACGCCTCGTCCAGGGTGACCAGGCGCGGGGCGTACGCGCCGCCCGCGCTCGCGTAGTGGGAGGACGCGGCGGCGAACAGGGGCACGGACGCGGCCAGGACCCGCTCCCCGCCCGAGGCGGGCCCGGTGGCCGGCACCCACTTGCCGTGCTGGTGGCGTTCGACGCCGAACTCGTGCCAGGCCCGGTAGTCGAGGGCGGCGGTGAGGTCCTCCAGCCAGCTGCCGGCGCTGTCGTCGGCCTGTCGGCGGGCGATCTGTTCCTGGAGGAACGCGCCGACCGCGGCCCGGTCCTCGGGCGACCAGGCGTCGGCGGACTGGCGCAGCCGTTCACGGGCCTGGGCCAGTCCCTGCGGGGCCCGGCGGGACGCCCGCCACACCAGCCGCAGTTTCATCCCCGTGGAGGTCGGGCGCTCCTCCAGTTCCCTGTTCATGGCGGCCACCTGCCGTTCGGCCGCCCCGATCAGTTCCTGGAGCGTGCCGGCGACCTCGGTGATCAGGTGGGTCTGGAGGATCTCGCGCTCGTGTGCGGACAGGATGCGGGTCAGTTCCTCGACCTCCACCGCCAGCGCCTCGGCGAGTTCGGGCACGGCCCGTTCCCGGCCCTGGTAGACGATGTCGACCCGCATGCCGTCCTCGCTCGGACGGGCGGTGGCGGTGTGGCCGTGCCGCGACAGCGCGTCCTGGAGCCTGCCGAACTCCTCGCTCAGCCGTTTCTGCACGCGTTCCCAGGCCGCGTCGGTGTCGTCGACCGAGGAGAGCCGGGACTCCACGGCCCGCGCGAGGGAGATGGCGGGGGTCGCCGCCCACGTGCTGCCGTCGTCGTCCGGTACGGCGAGGTCGGGCAGCGCGACGACGAGCAGTCCCGTCGCGGCGAACCGCTGGAGCGCCGCGACGGCTTCCTCACGTGCGGTGGTCGCCTCGGTGACGTCCTCGGCGAGCCGCTCCATACGTCCCTCGGCGCGGCTGGCCCGCCGGTCGGCGTCACCGTACTGCGCCCGGGCCTGCTCCTGTTCGTGCGCGCAGATCCGGACCGCCTCGGCCGTCTCCCCCAGCTGCCGCTGGAGTTCGGCGACGGCCGCTCCGACGGTGGAGCGGAGTGTCGCGAGATGTTCGTCCGCAGCCGCGGCGATCCGGGCCGACTCCGCCGTACGCTTCGCGAGTTCGAAGACGAGGAGTTCGGCCCGGTGGGTCTCCTCCTGCTCGCCGGTCATCGCGCGCCCGGCCTCCGTGCGTTCGCGCAGTGCGGGCCACAGGGCCGCCAGGAGGGCGGTGTGGTCGGCGAGCGCCTGGCGCACGGCGCCCAGTGCTGCGGACTCGGTGGGGAGGTTCAGGGCGGTCGCGGTGTCGTCGAGTTCGGCCGCCGCGCGATCGGCCCGTTCTGCCGCCGGGGCCAGTTCCGCGGCCCGTTCGTCCCGCCGGGCGCGGGCGCGGCGGACCGTCTCGGTCGCGGCGGTGACGCGTGCGTGGGCGTGCCGCAGGTCGTCGTCGCCCGGCAGTGCGGCGAGTTCGGCGTCCAGTACGGCGCGGCGCTCGGCCACGGAGCGGGCTTCCTCGGTCAGCCGTTCCCGCTCCGCCGCCAAGTCGTCGATCTCGGCGCGCAGTTCTCCGATCCGGACACGGCGCGCCTGTTCCCGCGCTCCTTCTCCCACGTACTGGGCGCTGTCCTTGGCCCAGCTTCCGGTGAGCGCCCCGACGCGGAAGCGTCCGTCCGTGCGGACCCAGGTGTCGTGGCCGCCGGCTCCCCAGGAGGTCTCCCCGAGCCCGTCGCCGTCGTCCGCGGCCAGCCCGATCGAGGCGAGCAGGCGCGCGACCGTCTCCTCCCCCACGGCGGCGGCTCCCGCGTCCGCGGGGTCGACCGCCGGGCACAGCGCGCGGTCGAGACCGGCCCCGCCGAGCAGCTCGACCGGGTCGAGCAGCACGTCGTGGCCGTCCGCCGCGACCGCGGAGCCGTCCGGCCGCACCCAGGCGTCGAGGAGCCCCGACGCCTCCAGCGCTGCTTCCAGTCCCGCTCGGTCGGCCTCGGTGACGTGCGGGCGGAAGTCGACCAGCCGCCACAGCGGAGCGCCGGGGCCCCGGTCCCGTACACCGGGGGTGCGGGTGCGGGGGACCGCCGGGCCGCGTTCCCCTCCCGTTTCCAGGGCGGCCAGTTCCGCCGCCGCCAGCCGCTGCCGCTCCGCCGCCGCCTCCTCGCGGTGGGCCAGCAGGGCCGCCCGGTCGGCCAGGCGGGAGGCGGCGGCGCGATGCGCCTCGGTCGCCGCCGTACGGGCCGGCAGCGGGCCGTCCAGGGAGGTCGCCCAGTCCTGTACCGCGTCCAGGACCCCCGGCAGCCCGGGCACCCGCAGCTCCCCGCACCCGGAGAGGTGCTCCCGCACGGCCGTGACCAGCGCCCGCCCCGCCCGTGCGACGCCCTCCTCCGCCTCGGCCAGCCGCTCCTCGGCGTGCACGGCCTCCTCGTCGGCCTCGTCGGCGCGCAACCGGGCGGCCCGGTGCTGTTCCTCGGCCCGCTCGGCCCGCACGGCGAGTTCCGCCACGTGCTCGACGGCGCGCCGCCTGCTCGCCGTCGCCCCGTCCGCCTCCCGGCGCAGGACCGCCTCGGGGGCGCCCTCCGTCCGGGGGACGTCGAGCCGGGCGGCCGCGGCACTCCGGGCCACCCGGTCCCGGATGTCGTCCAGAACCTCCTGGGCGGCCGTGAGCCGGTTGTCCGCGGTGGCGAGCCGGCCCAGGGCCCGGGTGTGCGCCTCGGCCGCCGTACGCCGGTCCGCCTCGGCCCGCTTCAGCTCACCGGCCGTGCGGGAGGCGTCGTCCGCCGCCCGGTCGAGCGCGCGGGCGTCGCGCATCTCGGGCCCGGACCGCAGCGCGGCGTCCTGGGCGGCCAGCCGCGCGGCCCGCTCGTCGAGGGCGGCGCCCCTCGCCCGGGCCTCCTCGCGGTCCGCCGCGGCCCGGTCCCGGTCCGCCTGCGCCTTGGAGAGCTCCCGCTGGAGGTTCTCGTACCGGGCGTGTTCGCGGCGGGGCAGGCGGGCGCGGCGCCGGGAGGCGAGGCGGGCGTAGCGCCGGTAGTGGTCGAGGAAGGCGGAGGACGCCTGTTCGGCCTCGCGGGCCGCCCGCAGTTCCTCCTTCTCCTCGTCCAGTGACCGGAACGCCTCCGCCGCGTCGGCGACAACCGCCTGGTCCATCGGCGGCAGCGCCTCGGTCAGCGCCCGGGACAGGGCGGCCTCGCTGGGGCGCTTGGACAGCTGGGGCTGGCGCAGCTGGATCAGGAGGTCGACGAGGGCGCCGTAGCGCCGCTCCCCGAGCCCGAAGAGTGCTTCGTCGACCGCCCTGCGGTAGGCCTTCGCCGTGTCGTACACCATGCCGCGGTCACCGACGGCCTCGGCGAGCCGGTCCCGGGACAGGGCGGTCCCGGTCGCGTCCAGCAGGGCGAGGCCGGCGCCGATCCGCTGGTCGGTGACCGCGAACCAGTGCCGGGCGATACCGCGTCCGGCGACCGCCTTCAGCCCGCACAGCAGGGTGCGGAAGTGCGCCTCGCCCGTGGTGCCGTCGAGCCGTCCGAACTCGATCCAGGTGTAGCCGAGCCGTTCGGGATGCGGGTGCGCGCCGCCCAGGAGGAGGTTCCACTCCATGCGCTTGCCCGGGTCGCCGTCGGGCTCGACGCGGCGGGCGGAGAGGTCGCCGTCCAGGAGGAACGGCAGGGTGAGGGCGAGCACCTTCGACTTGCCGGTGCCGTTGTTTCCGCGCAGCAGCAGCCGGCCGTCGCGGAACCAGAACTCCTCGACGTCGTAGTGGAAGAGGTCGACGAGTCCGATGCGCAGGGGGCGCCACCGGCCGGGGGCGGGAGCGGGAAGCGCGGGGCCGGGGGTTCCGGGGCCGGGGAGCGCGGTCACGGGGCGGTTCACCTTTCGTCCTGCATGTTCTGCACTGCCTGCGCGGTCTGCGCGGTCTGCGCTGCCTTTGCGGTCTGCGCGGTCGTGGCGGGTCGGCGGGCCCGTCCGGGTTCTGGTTCTCGGACGACGGGCTCGCCGACCGCGTACCGCGCGAGGGCCGGCCGCGGGACGACGCCCCGCTCCGTGCGTTCGACGAGTCCCAGCGCCACCAGCTTGGTCAGCGCCCGCTCGACGAGTTCGGGCTCCGCTCCCGGCTCCCGCGCCGACTTGGACCAGAACCCGCCGTGCTCCACGGCCAGTTCCCGTACGCGGGCCGCCAGCTCCGCCGGTTCGACGGGCCCGGTCGCCCGTGCCAGGTGCCCCGCCAGCAACAGGGTGATGTGGCCGTGAGTGCCCTGTTCCGGCATGCGCACGTCCGTGAGGTCGTCCAGGGGGTCGACCATGGCGACGCCCTCGGCCCGGACCTCCGGGACCAGTCCGGTCAGTTCGTTGATGCGCGCGGTGATGAAGCCGCGCTGCCGGGTGAGGTAGGCCAGTTCGTCGTCGGCGAGGTCGTCGTAGTAGAGCACCGGGTCGTCCAGGAGGACGCGGGTCAGCTTCCAGCGGATCGCCCGGAACCTGAGCTCGTCGCTGTCGAGCGCGGTCCGCGCGGTCATCTCCGTCAGGCGCTCCTCGAAGCCCTCGGCCTCGACCATGGAGGGGCCCCGCAGGGACGCCGGCATCCCGGCCAGCACGCGCCGCCGCACGTCGTACAGCACGTCGCCCGATCCGCTGACGTAGGCGTCCTCGTCTCCGGCCACCCGCCGCAGCACCCCGAGCCGCAGCAGCAGGCGGACGACGGCCGCGAGGTCGAGGCGTTCGTCGCGCCGCTCCAGGGTGAACGTGATGCCGGCGGCGACGAGTTCGGGATCGGCGGCGGCCAGCACGACCTGTTCGGCGAGGCGTCCGAGCGCCACCTGCGACTCGCCCCGCTCCAGCGCGGCCAGGGCCAGGCAGAGCAGGACGTAGCGGCGGCGGGTGAAGGGCAGGGCACTGCGGGCGGCCTCCCGCGCCGGGTGCGTGGCGTCGGTGAGGGTGCCCGGCGTCTTGCGCAGCCGTGCGGCGTCGGCGTCCGTGCGCAGCGTCCAGCCGACGTTGCGCTCGAACCACTCCCGCAGCTCGGCTGCGTGCCGGCGCACCAGCCGGAACTCGTCGGCGTACGGTCCGTCGGCGGTGAGCAGCGGCTCCTTCAGCAGGGCGCGTGCGGCCTTCTGCAGGTCTGCCTGCCGCTGGCCGTCCAGAACCTCGGCGAGGGGGCCGCTGCTCATCGGTCCTCCGTGAGCCGGGGAGGGACTCCCTCTCGTGGGGCGAGGACGGATGCGGGTGCGACGCGGTCACCGCGCCCCGCCGTGAGGTCGACGATGTCGATCAGATGGTCGGGGCCGCTGAACACTCCGTCCGGTGTGCGCACTTCGGCTCTCGCTCCGTCGTCGAGCGCGGTCAGCCGGATCTCCATGGAACCGTCCCCGCTGGTGGCCGCGGTGGTGGTCGTGTCCGGCCGCCAGGTGGCGAGCGCGTCACCGAGCAGCCGCAGGAACAACTGGAAGGCGAGCGGGTCGAGTTCGCCGAGCCGGGACAGCCGCACCGGCCCGCCCGTCACGAGTCGGTCCCGTGCCCGCCTGGTCTCCTCCGTCTGCCGGGCGGCGATCTCGGCGAGCCGGCGCTTCGCCTCGCCCCGGTCGGCCACCTTGCGCGGTTTGCCGCGCCGTTCATAGCTGCCGGTGCGGCGCAGCTGGGGGCTGATCCGCAGCGGTCGCGCCTCGCCCCACGGGGTGGAGGCCGGCTCCGGGGAGGCCGTCCGTTCGGCCAGGGTGTCGGCGTCGACGGTGAGGTGCCGCGAGGAGTGCAGCCCGAACGCCACCCGCCACAGCCGGTGCCGCGCCGCGTCGTCCGGTGCCTGGGCGAACCAGCGCGCGAGGGTGCGGAAGTCGGCCGAGCGGTCCGAACGCCCGGCCCGCCGCTCGTTGAGCTGCCGTACGACGGCCAGGAGCTGCGGGATCGCACCGAGCGCCCGCCCGCGCAGCAGCCTGGCCTGCGACTCCCGCCCCTCCCCCGACACGAACCACTCGGCGAGCCCGGACCACCGGGCGGCCCACCGCTCGTACGCCACCGCCTGAGCGCGCTCGGCGTCCTCGAAAGCGGCGTCAGCGGCCTCGCGGGCGGCGGCGAGCGAGAGCAGCGGCTTCACGCTCCCCCGCTCCTCCAGCTCCCCGATCAGCAGGGCGATCCTCCCGCCGAGGGTGATGAGGTCCTGGATGAACCGCTCCAGGTACTGGATCAGCCGGTCCTTGTACGCGAGGAACGCCTCGACCTCGATGTCGTGCAGGTCGATGGTGCGCTGGAGCGAGCCCATGAAGGCGCGGGCGTTGTCCGCGAGGTCGGTGAACCGCGCCGTCAGCACGGACAGGGCGACGTACGTCTTGGCCGGGTCGGGCTCGTCCTCCGCGGCGATCACCAGCAGCGCCCGCAGCTGCGTGACGATGTCGTGCAGCGCGACCGCCTGGAGTTCCCCGCGCCGCCCCAGCACCTCGTCGTACGTCCCCAGCGCCGCCTCGGCGGCCTCACCGGCCCGGGTGAGCTGGTAGATGAACCGCCTGCGGTAGAAGTCCTCGACCGCCGTCACCCGCGCGTGGTCCGGATCGGCCCGCAGGTTGCCCCACTCCACCAGCTTGTCCAGCGCCTGCGTCACCGCCTCGAGGTCGGCGGGCCGGCTCCCCGCGTCCAGGGCCGCGTACACGTCCTCCGGCCGCAGATGCACCGCGAACCGCTCCTTGGCGGCGAGGAACGCCCTCATCACCTGGCGGTAGAGGGGGGCGTTGGGGGCGGTGAGGTGGGCGAAGGGGGCGTAGTCGGCGGAGGTCATCTCGGCACGTTCCTCCACCACCTTCACGACCTCCCGTGGGAGTCGCGGACACGCGTCAGGAAGCGGCTCGGCTCGCCGTGCCAGGTGATGGCGAGTGCGTCACGGGCGCGGGTCGCCGCGACGAAGAGCAGCGATCGCGCCCGGTGCAGTTCTCGCCGGTGGCGGCTCGGGTCCGTGTGTTCCCAAGCGTCCACGGAGGCGCGGGGAACGAGTCCTTCGGCCACCCCGGCGATGATCAGACAGCGGTACTCCAGTCCCTTGAAGCGGTACATGGTGCCGATGTGGACGCCCTGGTCGCCGCGCGGCCCGTCCTGCGTGATCTCCGTCGGGGTGATGCCGCGCCGGGCGAGGCGGTCGGCGAGCTGGGTGACCATGTCATTGGTCGGGACGCAGACGGCCGTGGACTCACGGGGCACGTCGTGCCAGGCCCGCAGCTGCTCCACGACGAGGTCCATCTCCTCGTCCCAGCTCCGCGCACCGCGCAGCAACGGGGCCGGGCCGTGGAGGACGGAGCGGTATCCGGCAAGAGTGTCGGTGTTTCCGTCGAGGTCGTCGTAGTCGGCGTCGCCCAGGACCCGGATCGCGTCCCGGAGGATCTCCCGGGTCGTCCGGTAGCTGAGGGTCAGCCGGGAGGACCGGCCGCGGATGTGGACGCCCAGGCTGCCGAGGGTGACCTGGTTGTCGTAGATCCGCTGGTGCGTGTCGCCGACGAGGAAGATGTCGTCGGGCTCGGACGGCGTCATGGCGCGCAGCATCTTCCAGTGGGCGGCGCTGAGGTCCTGGGCCTCGTCGACCACGATGTGCCGGTACCGGTAGCGCAGCCAGGCACCGGAGCCGGCCTCGGCATGGAGGTTGTCCAGGCCTCCCCGTTCCTCGCGTTCCTGCGACCGCTTGTCGATCCTGGCCTTGCGGGCCGTCTCCAGCCGCGCGGCGCGCTCCGCGACCTGGCGGTGGGTCTCCAGCCCCTTGGTCTCGAGCCGCTGGGTGAAGCGTTCAGCGAGCTGCCAGATACCGGCGCGCTCGGCACGGGTGACGCTGCGTCCCCGTCCGGCGCGCCGGACGGCGAAGTAGTCGCTCCTGGAGGTCGCGGCCTGGCCGAGGATGACCTGGTTCCACTCGTCGCTGAGGAATTCGGCGCTCCAGCGGGTCTCTCCCACCTCCATCAGCAGCTCCCGCCACTCGCGGAGCGCCGCCGTGTCGTCGATCCGCCGCTTCGGGTGGCCCGGGTCGGCCTCGCTGACGATGCGGGTGGCGAGCTGGTCGACATGGGTGATGTCGACCCGGGCCAGCACGTCGGGGCCGCCGAGTGAGAGGAGCCGGGCCCGCAGGTCGGCGGCGAGGTTCCTGTTGAACGTGGTGAGCAGGACGGGCTTGTTGCGACCAGGAGGGAGCCGGCGCACCAGATGGCACACGCGGTGGAGGGCAACGATCGTCTTGCCCGTCCCCGGCCCTCCGCCGACCCGGGCGGGGCCGGAGTAGCGCCGGTGGACCAGCTTCTCCTGGGTGGGGTGGAGGAAGATCTTCCATCGCCCGAAGTCGCCTTCCTCCAGGATGCTCTGCAGGGATTCGTCGTCGGTGATCACTACGGTCTGGGAGCGGTCGACGGCCGCCTGCCAGTCGCCGGTGTCGAGGTTCTCCTCCGGTGCGGTCACGGCGACGGGCACGGTGACCTCCTCCATGACCGTCTCGTACGGAACGCCGTCACGCAGCCGGAGGAGCACCTCCCCGGTGTGGCGGGGCGCGTACTCGGCGAGGCCGAGCAGTTCGTCGTCCGTGGTGAGTTTCCGGACGATCGGAAGGAGCGCTGCGGCGACGCCGAGGTCCGCGAGCTGCTCATCGGTGTACGCGGCGAAGAGGGGTTCCTCCAGCGGCTCCGGCCGGGCCGGTTCCGAAGCAGGAGCAGGGAGGGGTGTCGGAGCCGGGGCGGGAGCGGCGTGCGGTGTGAGTTCACGGCGCAGCACGCTCTCCTCGACGACCTGGAGATCGACGTACTCGATGGCGCCGGTGACGTGGTTGATGCCGTAGTTGAACCGGTCCAGGTTCTTGTGGACGTGGCTGCGGTGCTTGACCGAGACGAGAAGCCAGTCGTCACCGCCGAGGCGGATCATCAGGGCCCGCCACTCGCGGTTGACGCGTGCCGACCAGAGCCGGTCGTGGCCTTCCAGTTGTTTGAGGTCGAACCCGCCGGCGTCCGGGTTGCGGCGAAAGTCGTGCTGGAACTTGTAGAACGCCCCGAGGACCGCACGGTCCAGTTTGACGATTTCCTTGTCGGCCTTGTCCAGCAGGCGCAGAGTCACGCCCGTCCTGGGCGCGCCGGTGACCGTCATCGCTCGTTCCCCTCGTGGTCGTTCGCCGCCTTGTCGGCGTCGGCATCGCCGCTCACCAGCCCGGCGAGTTCGTCGGCGTCCCATTCCGTCGCAGTGCGGACCTGCCAGCCCGCCTCCCGGTAAGCCTGATCCCGTTGTTCGGCATCGATGTCCCGTTCACTGATCGGATCGGGGCGGTGCGCCAGGACGACGCCGACGCGCCGGGCGGGCCAGGCGAGTTCGGCGGGCCAAGCCGCTGCTCCCAGTTCGTATCCGGCCTCCGGCGCGGGCAGGCCCCGGTCGGCAAGGGTCCGGGCGAGAACGGGCAGACCGGGATCGTCGATGAGGAACTCGATGACCTCGTCCCAGGCGGGGTCGCGTACGGTCGCGGGTGCCTCTTCGGCGTTCTGCCGGTCCACTGACGGCTCACGTCCGTCCATCACGGGCCCGTCCGCCGCGGGTTCGTGCGCCCGCCGCTGGGAGGTGAGCCAGCCTGCTCCGCCGGTGACCGCCAGTTCGGCCAGGTCGAACCCGGGCAGCAGGCCAGCCGTGAGCTGGACCCCGTCCCCCTCGCCCGCGTCGAGGAACTGGAGCAGGTTGCTCCAGTAGAGCCACGCCTGCCAGCGTCTGCGATGGGCAGCCTCGTCGGCGGTGACGGCGTCCGCACTGTCGTCCAGTACGGTCAGCGCCGTCCAGACCGCCCCGGTCTGTCCCCGGCGCAGGTCGAGAGCGATGGTGAGCGGGCAGCCCGACGCGTCCCGGGTCGCCATGACCTGGACGGCGCCCTGCCCTCTGGCCAGCCGCCGCCCGTGCAGCGCCTCGCCGATCCTGTGCCCGATCTCCTCGCCGTCGGCCAGGGCCCTGCTGGTCGCCGACACGGCGGCGAAACCCGCGAGCGCGCTCTGGGTGCGGCGCCGCCACGCGTCGGGGTTTGGGTCGGTGAGGTAGCCGATCAGCGTCTCGACCGGGTTGGCCCACACCAGGCGGGGCAGGTCACGGGTGTCTCCGGCGTGCATGCGCCGGTGGACGTCCATGGCCGTCTTCTGCGCGGTGTTCGGGTACGGCTTCCACACGGGGTCGGCCTGCGGCCTGGTCTGCCCTGTCCAGGCCTGTACGTCGTCCCAGGTGAGCTGGAAGACCTGCCAGCCCTCCGCGCGCAGTCGGGTGCGCTTGGCCGCGTCTTCCTCGGCGATGAGGTGCTCGGGGCTCGCGTGGTAGCGGTATCCGTCGAGGTAGACGGCGACTCGGCGGTCGTCGTCGGTGCTGCGGAAGACCACGTCCGGCCGCGTGAAGCCGAGCGGAGCCTGGGTGTCCATCTGCCAGCCGCGGACGGTTCCGTCGGGTGCGGTGAAGCGCAGGGTCGTGTCCCTGGTGCCGTCGGCGGTGAGTGCCGTGCGGACGCTGACCTCGTCCATCCGCTCGGCCCATTCCAGCAGCCCGCGCCGGAAGAGCGCTTCCAGTTCGCTCTCCACCTGGTGCACCAGGGTGATGTCGCCGGTGGTGGCGACCGGTACGACGCTCCACCGGTCCGGGGTGCGGCCGAACAGGTCGCCCAGCATGTCGAGGGCGTGCTCACGGGAGACGAGTGCGTACTCGTTGTCGGTGACGTGCCGCAGCAGGCAGCGGTGGCAAGCGGGCCGGCCCTGCCCCACGCACACACAGGTCTCGATCACCTGGCGGGCGTCGTCCAGGACGCCCTTGAGGCCGTCCCGGCCGGCGAGGCGGTGCAGATAGCCGGTACCACCGGGAAGCGTGTCGTACAGCACGAGGAAGTGGCGGCGGTGCGCGCTCTCGCCGCGTTCCTCCGGCATGGAGTCGGTGACGACCGCGAGGTGGTCGGGGTCCCCGCCGTAGCTGCGGGCGATGCCGGCCAGCAGCAGCGCCTTGAAGGACGCGAGCCGTTCCCGGGTGTGCGCGGTGACGGCGGGGATGAGGATGCGCAGTGCGTCGGTGCGCAACTCGTGGGCGAGCAGCACCCTCTCGCCGCGTCGTGCGGTGTCGGCTCCGGCGCGCCGCCTGCGGCACCAGGGCCGGTGGTACTTGCCGTACGCGGACGGGTCGCCGGTGTCGTGCGCGGCGGGCCCGCCGTCCGGGTCGGCGAAGCCGCACGCGTCGCAGACCCAGAAGGGGTTGAGGCGGACCTCCTGTCCGGCGAAGGCCGTGTCCGTGCCACCGTCCACCCGGACGGCTCCGACGTTGATGTGGCGGACGTGTGCCTGACGGGTGAACTCCCAGCCGAAGGTGGCGTGTTCGTGTTTCCACGCCTGCTCGACGTCGCGTGCGTCGATGTCCACGGCCGGGACGACGGTGTAGTGCCGCTTGTCCCTGTCGTCCCTGTCGTCGCGTACGCGTACGTCGTCGCGTTCGTCCCGGGAGGTGACGCGGCGCGGTACGAGGACCTTGTGCAGGCAGCCGACGTCTCCGATGGCCGCGGACCGGCAGCGGGGGCAGGGCGAGGAGTCGTCCTCGGCGCGGTGGGTGCGGACGTGTCCGCAGTCGGGGCAGACGCGCCACCAGGTCCAGGCCGGGCGGCCGGGGCTGCCGATGTCCAGTCCGGTGACACGGTGTTTGTAGCCCTGGGCGTAGTAGTGGTTGCCGGGGGCGAACTCGGAGAGGGCGAGGCGGGCGGGGCGGCTGTGGCGGAGGGTCTTGCTGTGGTTCTCGCGGGCACCGTCGGCGGCCTTCTCGGTCCAGGTGAGGGTGGCCTCCAGTTCGGTGGCCGAGTCGATCAGGCTGTAGTTCGGCAGCAGGCCGAGGTCGACGAGGGCGCCGTGCGCGGTGGTGCGGCTCATCTCGCGGGATACGCGTGCCACATCGCGCCGCTCGGCGCGCAGTTCGCGTCCCTGGCGTTCGTGGTCGGGGTCGCCGACGACGAGCAGTCCGTGTGCCCGGTCGATGGCCTCGGTCCGGCGCTGCAGGTCGGCGCGGCGGTCCTCCCAGCGCCGGCACGCGGCTTCCAGGGCGCCTTTCAGTCCCTCCTCGCCGGGGTCGGTCGCGTAGGTGACGAGGGCGGCGCGGGCCTGCGGGCTGACGCCGGTGCCGCGGCTCTCGTCGTACGGGGGGAACAGGTCCAGGAAGCCCTCCACGAGCCGCTCGCCGTCGGCGAGCGCGGCTTCGGCGAACTCGGCCTGCCAGGCGGAGGCGCCGAACAGCTCGGTGGCGCGCCCGGGCAGCGGCCGCAGGGGCGTCCCGTCGGGGGCGGTCAGCCGGCCGGCGCCCGCGAGGTCGAGGAGGTGCGCGAGGTACTGGCGGCGCAGGATCTCGGCCGCGGAGAGGTAGCAGCCGGGCGGCAGGACGTCCCCTGCGATCATGAGGCGGGGTTCTTCGAGGTAGTAGCGGTCGCGCGGGCCGCGGTCGACCATGGTGAGCAGGTACGCGTTGCCGGTGGAGCGGCCCGCCCGGCCGACGCGCTGGATGTAGTTGGCCGGCCCCTTCGGCAGGGAGGCGAGGACGACGGCCGACAGGTCGCCGATGTCGATGCCGAGTTCGAGGGTGGGGGTGCAGGACAGTACCTGCGGGTTGGCGTAGTGGACGTCGGTGCCCTCGCGGAAGGCCTTCTCGACGGCTTCGCGCTTGGCGCGGCTGAGGGTGCCGGTGTGCTCGGCGGTGTTGATGGTGAAGACGCCGGCCTCGCGGTACATGCGCCGGTAGAAGTCGTCGGTGAAGTCCCGTTGCCGCAGTCCGCTGTCCAGATCGCGGCCGGTGCCGAGGGTCCCACCGCAGCGGTAGCGGGGGCACGGCTGTCCGTGCCACTGGTCGGCGAGGTCGGGGTGGACGGTCTGTTCCCAGAAGCAGCGCGGGCAGTGCGCGGTGGCGTCGGGCAGCACGTCGTCGGCGAGTCTGCGGACCTGGATGTGGCCGGGCTGGAGTCCGTAGACGCGGGTGGCGCCGTCGAGGGCGGTGCGTACGGAGAGGATCCCGGTGTCGGCGAGCGCGGGCAGCAGCCGGGCCAGGAAACCGGCGGCGGCCTCCCGGCGCAGGCCGAGGGCGCGCACGGCCCAGTCCTGGTACCAGCCGAGTCGGCCGGTGAGCACGTCGAAGTCGTCGCTGCCCTGCTTGGGTGAGCCGAGCAGGAAAGAGGGCGCGGAGACGCCTGGGGGGAAGGCAGGCATGCCGGTTTCGCGTCCGCCCCAGATCGCCCACCGGCGCACCCCGGCCTGGTCGAGCCAGGGGTCCAGCCAGGCGTGCCGAATCGCGCCCCGGATGCGCAGCCGTTCCAGCAGGCCCTTGACGAAGCCGACGTGCTGGTCGGGGCCGGGTGCGGATCCGTCGGGCAGGGCGATCTCTCCCGGGGTGGTGAGGAGGATCTCCTGTACGAGGTCCGCTACGCCGTCCGGGTCCGGGAGGGGCACGTCGGCGGCGACGGTGCGGGTGAACTCCAGGGTGCGGCCCTGCCGGGACCGCAGGCCGAACTCCATGACGGTGGCGAACGCCAGGCGTTGCGCGATCAGTTCCCAGGTGGGCTTCGAACCGCGGCTGCGGCCGGAGAGCAGGGTGTCCACGCCGCGGATCAGGTGCAGGTCCGGCGGGATGACGGCGGCCTGCACCGCCTTGCTGTCGACGACGTCCGCGATCAGGTCGGCGGCCAGGTCGTTGAGGGTGATCGGTTCGTCCTCGTCGATGCGGCTGGCGAGCAGTGCGCGCAGCGAGAACGTGTACGAGCGGCTGGCGACGTATCCGGCGCGGTGGGCGGCGTCCTGGACGGAGTCGTTGAAGAGGAGGGTCTTGTTCTCGCCCAGGTTCTTGTCCAGTTCGCCGCCGGTGAAGAGCTGGGTGACGGCGGCGGCGGCGAGTGCGGCGAGCCCGGTGCCGAGGTAGCGAATGGAGTTGAAGGTGCGGCAGGCGGGGCACTGGTCGCGTTCCGCGGCCCGGTCGCCGTCGAGGTCGACGTGGACGAACGCGGCGTTGTGCAGGGGCCTCGGCCGACGCGGTGCCCCGCCGTCCGCCGAGCCGGTGAAGTCGGCCTCGGGCGACAGCGGGCGCAGCCGTCCGCCGCCGCCTTCCAGGACCATGACGGCGGGCCCGCCGCGCCGGCGTTCCTCCCCGGCGCCGAAGGCGGCCTCGTGCACTTCCTGCGGGGTCGCGGCGATCATGTTGCGCACCCGGCGCTTGTCCCGGCTCATGGAGGCGCGGCGGATCTTCGTGGCGGTCAGGTCGAGTTCGGCCGGGTCGACCTCCGGTGAGTACGCGGCCCAGCCGGAGCGTCCGCACTCGCGGCAGAACACGGCGGGCAGGAAGATCTCGGCGGGCGGCGGGGCGCTGTCACCGGCCGGTACCGCGGCCTGCTCGGCGGCGTCGAGCGGTACGGCGGGGCCCTCCCCGTCGTACGGGGACGGCCGGGCGGCCGGGCTCTGGTCCTTGCGGGCCAGTGCGCCGCCGGAGGTCACCCGTTCGTCGTCCCAGCGGAACTCGGCGCGGGCCGCACTGATGCCCCGCAGCACGCGGGAGACCGAGCGCACCCAGTGGTGGATCTCGATGGACAGCAGCGGCCGTCCGGGGTGTTCCGGGTCGCGGGCGTACGACAGGAGGGCGACGTAGCGGGCGAGGGCCTGGGCGGCGAGGCGCGGCCGTTGCTGCACGGCCACGCCCCAGTGGTAGGCGTAGCGGGGCAGTACCTCGGTGATCTCGTCGAGGGTCCTGGGGGCGCCGTCGAGGATCTCCAGGACGGCGGCGGTGAGCCGGTGGCGGCGCAGGACGGCCCCGAGTTCCTCGGGGCTCGGTCCGCTCAGGCCGGTGAACGCGGCGACGAGTTCGTCCATGGCGCCCGGGTCGCGGGTGGGGTCGCCGAGGTCGGCGACCTCCTGGGGCGCGGGGAACGGCAGGGTGAAGTCGCTCTCGCCGGTGAAGTCCTTGGTGGAGCGCCGGTCCTCGCCGACGACCGAGTCGGGCGGGAACGGCACGCCGAAGACCTGCTCGGCGACCTCCAGCATGCCGGGGGCGCCGTCCGGCCGAGCGGCTGCTTCCGGGCCGTTCTCGCCCAGGGTGGCCGACGTGGCGACGGGGCAGACCGGCCCCAGCGGTCGGCCGGGTTCCGCGAGCCCGGTGACGGATCCGAGGCGGCGCAGCAGCATGGCGACGTCGGTGCCCTGGGCGCCGTCGTAGGTGTGGAACTCGTCTAGGACGACGTACGCGAGCGCGGAGTCCTGCCACAGCCGCTGGTCCTCGGGCCGCTGGAGGAGCAGGTCGAGCATCTTGTAGTTGGTGATCAGGATGTCCGGCCGGGTGCGCCGGATCTCGTCCCGGTCGACCGCGATCGCGGGGTTGGCCCGCTTGAACTCCTGGGACGGCGTGTCACCGATGTAGAGCGCCGCCCGGACTCCGGCGTCGCGCAGCCGGGTGTCCTTGGCGTCGTCGAGCCGCTTGCCGATGCGGTGGGCCTGGTCGGTGGCGAGCGCGTTCATGGGGTAGAGCAGGACCGCTTTGACGCCGTCCCGGCCCGCCTCGCGCTCCCGGAGGCAGTGGTCGAGCAGCGGGACCAGGAACGACTCGGTCTTGCCGGACCCGGTGCCGGTGGTGACCAGAGTGGGCCGGGCCGGACCGTGCAGCGTGGACAGCCTTTCCCAGGCGAGTTCCTGGTGCCGGTACGGGGTGAAGTCACGGTCGCGGGGCCACCAGGTCAGGTGCCGCTGCCAGTCGTCGCTCTCGGCGCTCCGGAAGGGGGTGCGCATGCGGAGGTAGGGGCCGCGGAAGATACCGTCCTCGGCGTCGCCGAGGAAGTTCTCCAGGGCGCGGCGGGTGCTCTCGTCGGCCAGCGCGTACGTCGTCGCGAGGTACTGGCTCAGGCTGGCCCGTACCTGGTCGGCGGCGAGGGTGGGACGCACGCGCGGTCCTCCTTGGTGCTGGTGGGGCTGGTGAGAGTCGGGCAGGCCGAGAGTGCCCGTTCACCGCCCTACGGTATCGGGGGTGGGCGAGGGGGCTCCGGGGCGGCTCAGATGCCGAGCTTGCGTCCGATATGGGCGATGTGGACCCTTCGGGTTTCCTTCAGGAACCGGAAGTGCAGCCGTCCCTCGTCGGGTGTGAAGCGCAGGTGGGTGTCGAAGTACCGGGGCTCGCCATCCAGGTCGGTGAAGAGGCAGTGGTCACGCTTGCGGGTCTGGCGCTCCGGCGTCACGTTCGAACCCCACTGTGGCCCGTCGAGCTGGACAGCGGCGTCCCAGAGCAGAACCGCGCTGTCCATCTCCGCGAGCCGCTTACGGACCGGGTGCAGCCAATGCTGCTCCAGCTCCCGCAGCTGTGCTTCGACGCGGGGCAGGAACCTGAGGTGGGGGAAGAGGTCGGCGCAGCGGTCCCACAGCTCTGAGCCGGTGCGGATGGCGTTCAGGTCGCCGCGCAGGGCGACTTTGGCCGCCTCGCGGATCCAGGGCAGGTGGGGGGCGACATGCTCGGTACCGGCGGCGTGCCTGACCTCGACCTCGGTGAGCACGGAGCCCACGTCCTCGTCGTCCACGAGCTGTTCCTGGACCAGGGTGAGCCGGTCGGCGTTCCAACGGGCCTCCAAGGGCAGGGAGATACCGACCCCGCCCAGCAGATGCGCGAAGCCCAGCCCTTTCACGGACACACCGTCGTGGCGGTACGCGATGTCGGAGAAGGTTTCGCCCTCGGGGAAGACCGTCTCGTAGGGCGACTTGTCCTCCAGGGTCTTCAGCCGCACCCGCAGGTCCTTGGTGCCCTGGGTCCCCATCCACTTGCTGATGGGGTGCCCCTGGGCCAGCTGTAACGCCATCAGGGAGCCCGCATGGGTGACCAGTGCCGTGGCCTTGGGGTCCTCCTTGGCGATGGCGAGGACGGCCTCGACCATCTCGGTCATGGCGCGGTTGACCCGGTCCGGTTCGGCCGTCGTCTCACAGGACTTCTCGTTCAGGAACAGTTGCGGCACGTCTCCCCCTCCGCGATGGTGTGCGTCTCGTCCCCGCCCTCCCCAGGCAGGTGTCAGCCGATGAGCTGGTCGAGCGTGTTCTCCAGCTCGTCGAAGAACCCATCGGGCCACTGGTCGAGCTTGCCGCTCGTGTCGACTCGCGGGCTGACGACCTCCACGCCGGTCCCGTCACTGCGGAAGTAGTGGAAGACCGTTTGTTCAGGAGCGATGTGTCCCTGTTTCACGGCGAGTCGCACGCCGTTGATGACGTGGTCGCTGTGCGTCTCCATGATCACCTGGGCGCCCTGTGCGGCGGCCGCGGCGGCGAGCGCGGCCATCCGGGTCTGCCCGTGGGGGTGGAGGTGCGCTTCCGGGTTCTCCAGGAGGACCAGGGAGCCGGGGCGGGCGGTGAGGCAGGCCACCACGATCGGCAGGACATAGGTGAGGCCGAAACCGACGTTGCTGGGGCGGCGGCGATTGGTACGGCCGAGCGGACCCTCGAACTCGTACGAGAGGCGCACGGCGTCGGCGCCCTCGAAGAGGTCTGTCCGGATGTGCACCCCGGGACACAGATCTCCCATCCAGGCGGCGACCTGGTCGCGCAGCAGATCGGACTCGGCACCCCGATGATGCAACGGCCCCACGGGGACCGGGTCCCCCGCGTGGTGACGCAGCAAGTTGACGGTGTGCTCGCCGCGTACGCCGAGGAAGCCACGGCCGATGACGGCGTGGTGGTCACGCGGGTAGAACTCGCTGGGGGAGATCCGATCGGCGTGCAGGTACTGGAAGGGTGCGGTGAGGAACGACGGCCTGATGGCTTCGGACCCGGTGGGCGCGGCAACCCCCTCCGAGGTGTACGGCAGATCCACGCGGGACAGCGGCAGCAGGTTCTGTTCGGCCTCGTACTCGACGAGCCAGGTGTAGTGGTACGGCCCCTCGTCGACACCGAGACCGATCAGGGGATCGTCACCCCCCGGGAAGTCCTCGTGCAGGACGTCCTCTCCCGTGCCGAGGCCGACGAGTTCGCCGTTGAGCAGGAAACCCTGGTTGGCGACGCTCCCCTGGAGTCCCGCCCGGCGCGCCTCGGACAGATACTGGGAGACGGCGAGGTCGCCCGCCTCGTAGGACTGGCGCAGCAGGGCGATCGCCTGGAGGACGCTGCTCTTGCCGGACGAGTTGAGTCCGGTGAGAAGGGTGAGGGGGCCGAGGGATAACTCCACGTGCTGGAACGCCTTGAAGTTGTGCAGCGTCATACAGTCGATCACTGTTCGGCCACCCCTCGGAACAGTCGTGCCACGTGCTGGAATCTGGTGCGGATCTTCGCCGGGTTCCCGGTGCCCACGGAGATCGACCGGTCGAAGTCCCAGTCGCCCATGAGCTCGACGAACCTGTCGAGCACCTTCTCCCGGGACGCTACCAGCCGGTCTCGCTCGTGATCGTCGAGTAGCGCGAGAATGACGGAGATCGTCTCGAACAGCGCCTTATTGATAACGGGGGAGCTGCGCTCCCCTCCACGCCACTTGCGAAAAGCGTGCTCGCCGAACAGGTCCCGTGCACACCGCATGGCCACCCGGAACTCCCGTGCCAGCAGCTCCCGTCGGTAGTCGGTGAGCGCATTGACCTGTTCCATCGCACCGATGAGGAACTTGTCGAAGTCCTTCTCCGTGTGCTCGGCCGTATTGTTCAGACGGAAGGCGAGGAAGCGCAGCACCATCTCCCGGTCGGCCATCCGTTCGTTGGACACGCTCCAGCGGGTTGCCTCACCGAACGCCGGGTCCTCGGCCAGGTCGGCGAGGAAGCCCCGGACGGGTCCCCGCACCAGCGCGTGCCGCAGCTCCTGCGGCTTCAGTGGCACACCGCCGGTGTTGATCCGAGAGAACACGTTGTACTTGACGGCCTCCGGCGTGCCCTGCTGCAGGATGTGCACAGTGAGCTGGGTCTCACGCAGCCTGATCTTCAGCCGACCGGTCAGGTCCTGGTACGTGCTGCCGTTGAACCTCCACAGGTAGTCCAGGTCCCGGAGGGCCAGCGGGCCCAGCCCCGTGAGCCCCGGCTCCATGAAGCGCGCGACGGCGGTGAGCCGCTGGACTCCGTCCACCACAGCCCACTTGTCCTCATCGCCCTGGGCCATGTGGAAGTTGGAGATCGGAATCCGCAGCAGCAGCGACTCGATCAGACGGCTCTGCGCCTTGTCGGTCCAGATCCCGGCCCGGCGCTGGAAGTCCGGCGCCAGATCGATCATGCCCTCCCGCAGCCGGGACAGCAGCAGGTCCACGGTGGTGGTCTCCGTGTGAATCTTGATGTCGTCAGGCCGGAACGAAGCGGAGATGCCGTCGGCGTCGCCGTAGTCCTCGTCCTCCTCGTCGGAAGGCAGCTCCAGCTCCACACCGGTCGGCCGGCCGTCGGACCCGATCTCGAGGGGCACTCCGAGGGGAAGAAGGAGCGCATCCGGCTCGTCGACGTCCCCCGCCACGGCGTACCCCCGCCGCCCCGCCCCACCCCCGCCACCCTCCGTCTCCACCATGCCCCGCACCCTATAGCCCTCATCCGTTTTGCGGCGCTTCAGGACAGCCGTACGTGCGCTTCCCTCTGGCCCAAGTGTCCTGAAAAGCCCAACCTCTTACAGAACCGACGAGCCGGCCAGGGCAGCCAGGGCCTCCCTGGTCGTGTCGACCAGGGAGTCGGGGTGTTGGAAGACCTCCGTCGCGGTGAAGCGCAGGACTCGGCGTACGCCCACGCAGGTGGCCAGGTCGTTGAAGCGCCGGGTGTCCCGGGCGTGGGCCTCACGGGTCCCGTGGAAGGCGTAGCCCTCCACCTCGACCACCAGGCCCGCCTCCGGGAAGAAGAAGTCGGGGCGGAGGAGCCGTCCGGAGGCCGTCCGGAGGGTCGGCTGGGTGAGCGGACGGAGCCCGGCGTCGTGCAGACGCAGGCGCGCGTAGGTCTCGGCCGGGGAGCCGGCGGCCGGGTCGGCGAGGGACAGCCAGCGCCGGCCGCGGAGCGCCCCGTGGAGGGGGAGAGCCAGCTCGGCTGTCAGGGACGCCAGGGTCACCAGGGCCGGGCGGGAGACGCCCGCCACGCGGCGCGGCGAGAGGGCGGAGTCCGCGGCGACGACAGCGGCGTCCCGGGGGCCGGCGCGCAGGAGGTCGGCGGTGGTCCGCGCGGGCGTGGTCACGACGAGCCCCTTCCGTGCGGTCAGGTCGTCGTCGGTGAGGTGCGTGACCGCCCGCACGCGGACGCCCGGCGTCCGGTCGGTCGAGCCACGGCACGCCGTGCGGACGGAGAACTCCAGCGGGGCCGAAGCGGGGCCCTTCCCCAGCAGTTCGATCCGGTGCAGAGCGGCGGCGGTGCCGTGGCTGCAGACGAGGCGGGGGCGCAGTATCTGCACGGCGCGGGCGCGCAGGAGCCAGTCCACCGTCACGCCCGGCTCCGACCAGGCGCCCCTCAGGAGCGGATTCCAGCCGTCGCGGCGCAGTCGCCGGGTGAGCCGACGGGCGGGCCAGCCGACGGCCAGGGCGTGGGCGGTGAGCAGCACGCCGCCGCGGGTGAGCCGGGTCAGGTCTTCCCACAGCGGGCCATCCACCGGACTCTCCATCGAGCCATCCATGGGGCCATCATCGCCACCGCGCCCGGCTGACGCCCGCCCTGTGGACAACTCCCCCCGCGCCGTCCGCGTCAGCCGGGCAGGTCCAGCTCGGCGACGACCGTCTTGCCGACGGGGACGCGGTCGAGGACGTCCCACCGGTCGGCGAGCGCCTCCACGAGAAGCATGCCCCGGCCGGTCTCCGCGAGCGGCCCGAGGGCGGGGCGGGCCGAGCCGGGGGCAGGGGGCCGGAGCTCGCCCCGGGTGTCGGAGACCTCGATGCGCAGGGTCCGGCCGAGGAGCTTGACGGTGACCTCGAAGTCCCGGCCGGGGACGCGGCCGTGCGTGACGGCGTTGGCCGCCAGCTCGGCGACGAGCAGGGCCGCGGTGTCGGACGCCTCACTGTCGTGCGGCACGCCCCAGACGTCGAGTTGGTGCAGTGAGAGGCGGCGGGCGAGGCGGGCGCCGCGCGGGGTGGAGCTGAACCGCTGGGTGAACACACGCACGATGGCGGTCTCTTGACCGGTTGTGGGAGTGGACGGTGGTGTCATGTGCCCAATCTGGCGGGGAATCAGGACCGTTCACCAGCAACGACCCGCGTACGCAAAGCCAGCGTACGCACACACGTGGTGAACATTCCGGCAGTGAACGGTGTGTACTTGGCGCGGAATCTGCCGTTTTATCGGTTGCGTGCCGACAGCAAGAACCGGAGCTCACCCGTGACGAGATGGCTCGGTGTTGCACTGCTTCCGCGAGCGGACCACCTGCGTGCCGCCGTCCGGCTTCAGGCAGACATCGGCGGTGAGGTGCGTCTGCAGCCTCCGCTGCATCCGGACGGCAACCTCCCCCATGTCACGCTCTTCCAGGGCCCGTTCGAGGACACCCTCGATCCGGCGGAGGCACTGGAGCTGATCGGCACGGCGGCGGTCGAGAGTGGTCTGCACGGCGAGGTGTCCCTGTCCACCACGGGTGTGGTCTACCAGCCCACCGGCTGGCTGTTCCTCGCACTGGAGCGTCCGCCGCTGCTCGAAGCGCTGCAGGAGGCCGCGCTCGCCGCGCTGGACCGGCATCTCGACCGGGCGTCCTTCGACGGCGACAAGGACGTCTCCCGGTTCACCGCCGCCGAGCGGGCCAGCTACGAGCGCTACGGCTACCGGTACACCGGTGAGGCGTACGCACCGCACGTGACACTGGGCCGTACCGAGGAGGAGACCGCCCTGGAGTTGGTCCGCACCGCGCGGGACCGGACCGGCCTCCCCAAGGAGTGGGTGTTCGACCGGCTCAGCTTCTACGTCATGGGTGAGCACGGTGCCCACGCGGAGACCTTGCTGGAGCGACCGCTGAGCCGGACGTGACGGACCGGCAGCAGCTGCTGACGGTGGCCGAGGCGGCCGTGGACGAGGCTGCCACCTGGTTGGCGACGGCCGGAGGGAATTGGTCGACTGCGCGGTTCAAGGCTTCCGGTGAGGAGGTCACCGCTGCCGACATCGAGGTGGAGTCCCGGGTGACGCGGGTGCTGGCCGCCCGGACACCGCGTATCCCGGTCGTCGGCGAGGAGTCGTCGACTCCCGGAGCCCCGCTGCCCGCGCGCTGCTGGGTGCTCGACCCGATCGACGGGACGATGAACTTCGCCCGGGGCGCGCCGATGCATGCCGTGTCGCTCGCCTATGTGCAGGACGGCGTCCCGCTGGTGGGCGTGGTGGAGGCGCCTGCCCTCGGCCGGCGGTGGACGACGCCGGGCCACCCGGAGGAAGCACGTCCTGTGGCCGAGGACGTGGGCCGCGCGGTCGTGGGTGTCTCCGGCACCGGCTCGGGGCGCAGCGGCGCGCGACGCGTCCTCGACCGCGTCCAGGACGAGGCCTACCGGGTCCGCATGCAGGGCTCGATGGCACTGGACCTGGCGGGCGTGACGGAGGGCTGGCTGGACGCCTGTGTGTGCATCGCCCCCAAGCCGTGGGACGTCGCGGCCGGGGTGGCGCTGTGCCGCGAACGGGGGCGGGCGGTCCTCGGCGCCGACGGCACGGCCTTCTCCTTCGACTCGCCGGTTCTGCTGGCGGGCGCACCCGGGGTGGCCCGGTGGCTCGCCGATCTGTGGGGCAGTGGCTGAGTCGGCGGTTCTGGAGCGCCCTGCCCTGGCGGCACGCCCTTCGCAAGCCGCTGGGTGAACACACTTACGGTGACGGGTTCTTGGCAGGTCGTTGGGATAGGCGGTCGCATCTTATGCCCACTGTGGTGCCGAAAAGAAGGGGTTCGCCAGAGCCACCCTGCGTACGCTGAGTCAGCGTACGCATACATTTTGTGGACAGTACGCCTCACGGTGAGTGACGATGGCCGAATCGGAAGTGGTACGGCGGGCGGGTGGCACGGGAGGTGACCGGCGGTGGCCTACGAGAGCACGGACAGCGGCACAGGGGCGGGCGGCGCGGAACCGGGGGCGTCGGACAGTCTGCGCACCTTCGGAGCGTTCGTCCAGGCTTTACGGGAGCACGCGAGCCTGAGCCGTGAGGAGTTCGGCGGCCTGGTCGGCTTTTCGAAGCACACGGTCGCCTCCGTCGAACAGGGCCGCCGGATGCCGGACCGCGACTTCGTGGAGGGCGCGGAGGCAGCCCTCGGTAACACGGGGGCGCTGCGGAGGGCCGCGCCGCATCTGTCGCGGCAGGCGGGACTGGCGAGTTGGTTCCGGCAGTGGGCCCGGTTGGAGGCGCATGCGGTCACCTTGTGGACCTACGAGTGCCGAGTGATTCCCGGCTTGCTCCAGACCGAGCGGTACGCGCGAGCCGTGACAGAGAGCGTGCCGCCTGTGAAGGACGAGGAGCAGGTGGCCAAGCAGGTTGCGGCCCGGTTGGAACGCCAGCAACTGTTCGAGCGCAGGCCACCCATCTCGTTCAGCTTCATCATCGAGCAGGCACTTGTCGAACGCGGCACGGGAGGCCCTGACGTGATGCGGGAGTTGCTCGACAGCCTCCTGGAGCGGTCGTTGCAGTTCAACGTCGAGTTGCAGATCATGCCGCGATACCAGCCGGATCACGCCGGGTTCGACGGGCCGTTGAGGCTCCTCGAAGCACAGGACAACAAGTGGTTCGGTTACGCGGAGGGACAGCGCGGCGGCCTGCTGATCTCGGACCCGAAGGAGGTCAGCATCATGCTCCAGCGGTATGCGAGACTGCGCTCACAGGCTCTCACCTCCGAGGACTCCAGGAGCCTGCTGAAGCGACTTCGAGGAGCGCTATGAGCAGCATCGACGAACGGGCTTGGTTCAAGAGCAGCTACAGCGGTTCCGACGGTGACGACTGCGTCGAGGTGGCGAAGGGCACGCAGGCGATCCACGTCCGGGACTCCAAGGACCGGCGGAGCCCTGAACTCGCCCTCTCCCCCACCGCGTGGAGCGACTTCATCACCTACACCGCGCAGGGCTGACCCTCACACTGCAAGACCAGCGCCCCGTGCCGGATACATCCGGCACGGGGCGCTGTTGTTCACCGGGCAGGCAGCATCCACTTGCCCTGGTCGACGGCTTCCTGAAGCCGCGCGGAGAAGTGAGCGTGCGCCTCGCGCATCTCCCTCTCCCGGTCCGCCTTGTAGAAGGGGGCGGTGTAGCCCTCGGGGGGCTCAGGACGCTCGTTCTCCTGGAAGGCAAGGAGCTGCTCGTAGTGCTCCCTGGTCTGACCGTGACCGTGGGCATACGGGTCCTTGGCCAACTGACGTCCGTTGAAATCGAACCACATATGTGACTCCCGATCAGCGAGAATCGCGTACCGCGCCTTATGGATGGCGATCAGCTCGTCCGCGCTCATCCCGAGCCACACCGCCACCAGGGCGTCGATCTCCACAAGGGCGGCGCGACGCTCGTACTCGGTGCGGAGGGGAGTGCCGTAACCCCATTCCTTCGTGATGCCGCCGGCGAGCGGCGGAAGGTCAGGCCACTTCACGGCCCAGCCCTCATAGCCAGGCCAGGTTTCGTCGTAAAGCTCGGCCCAGAGGGGCGCGTATGCCTTGGTAAGGCAGTTGAGTCGGAGTGTACGGAGGAGGAGAGGTCCAGAAAGGGGGTGGGCAGGGTCGGCATAGGGCATCTTGTGGGCTTCGGTGACCCGGAGGTCAGATCTGCCAGTAATGCGGAGCAAGTAGTCGATCGGAAGAGACGCCCAGAATCCCGCATTCAATGACGTGGTTCGGTTATCAGCAAGGGCCATGGAGTTGACTGCGTCTACATGTGCCGGACCAGGCGGGACAATGCACGCAAAGAGACTCCGCTCCGTGTTGAACGGGATCATCCGACGCCACGCCAGTCGGTAGAACCGGGTGTAGGGCCGGAAGAACCACAACCGCTGACGTAGCAGCTCTCGCTGCTCGCCCTCATCCAACTTCAGCTCGTCCTCAGTCAGGACATCGCTGCGGCCTGCCCACTCCTCGGCGCTCGGCTGCCAGTCGACCTCAAGCCGCGATCGATCCAACCAGGAGTCCTGCTCGTCTTCATACCTCTTGAGCGAACATGTCTCTGGGCGGACGTAGTTCGTCCGTGGCACTGCGTCCACCGAAAGCGCTGTCAGGTCGAAGCTCGTCCAGTCGTGATTGCCTCGGCACGGCACCTTGGGCTGTTTGCTGATCGGAGTGGCAATGCCGAAGTGCGGGCCTTGGATGACCAACTCGGACAGCGAGGCTGGTTGTGACGTGGACCAGGCAATGAACCCGTCTTTCCTGCCGTTCGTTTCGTTGTAGCCCTGGCTGATGCTCGGCTTGTGCTGCCCAAGTCGCGCGCCAACAACCGACAGCACCTCAATCGCTCCCTGCTCCCCCGTAGTGGTCGGTTGGAGCAGCGCAGCCTGAGACTCAGGAATGTCCGTGTCCCCTGTCAGTCGTCGCCATTCCGCCAATACGGGTTCGTCGACCTCGATCACTCGCGCCTTATGGGGGCGCAGATCCCAGGTACCGGCATGCCTCATACCGGGTACCTCGCCCTGACCGTCATGGCCCAGAGACGCCAACAGCGGCTCGACGCCGTACAAGCGACTGAGGTTGTCGAAACGGACCGCTTCTTGACAGTTGCCATAAATGTGCACGCCGAACTCAGTGTTCCGGCTTGCTTCGAAGGCCCAGTTCCCGACATTGATGAAGCCAGCGTGCAGCCGCAAGTGCCGGTAGGCCGCGCCACGAAGCCGCCCATCCTTCACTCCTCCGAAGTGGGTGTCCGGATGGATGAGGCCCGCCATGCCGCCCTGGCCAAGGTTGCTCCAGACCCGGCTCATGAAAGCTCGATAGAGGTCTGGGCGAGTACCGGCAAGCACCGAGTAGGCGGCAGGTGACCCCAGCATCTCCGAAATCCCGCTGATTGCTGCCAGCTCACGCAGGTAGTACCCGAGTGCTCCGGCGTCCCCCAGCACTGACTCCTTCTTCTCTCGCCGTTCCGTCGCCGAAGGCTGCTCGGCAAGCATGAACCAGGGATCAAGCTCCGCCAGTACCTGGCTTTCCAGCCACTCCGGCCGCACCCAGGGCGGATTCCCCACCTGAAGGTCGAACCCGCCCCCCGGCCCCCGGAACACGTGCGCGAAATGCAGTTCCCAGTGGAAGAAGCCGTGGCCGTCCTCGGCCTTTATGTCCTTCTCCGTCGTGCCGGCGATGTCCTCGACCGTGTTGAGCCACGGGTAGCGGAACGGCAGCAGCCGGGCCGGTTCCATGCCGAGGAAGCCCTCCAGGCGGTCCTCGACGTCGGTCAGCAGGTCCAGCGCGTCGTCCGGGCTGAGGTTCTCGATGCCGGAGAGCAGCGAGTTCTCGGGCATGTCGACCTTCCCGAGGACGCTCTCCAGGAAGTCGAGCCAGTCACCGAGGCTCTGGAGCGGGACGGTCTTCCTCTCCGGCTGCCCACCATCGGTCCTGCGGCGCGGCGCGCTCCGCCTGGGCCTGGCCTCCGGTCCGGAGCCCGCGCCCAGTTCCTCCTGCTCGCCGTCCGGGTCGTCGAACAGATCCGGCTTCCGCCACAGCTGGTCCCCGGGCGCGGGGCCGGCCGGCTCCGCCACCGCCGCCGTGGCGACCGCCGGACGCCCCCCGCCCAGCAGCCCCGCCACCGACGACTCATCGACGAGCGCGCCGCCCGTCCCATACACCGGGTCCGCGCCGTCCAGTTCGCCGACCTTGTCCAGCGGCCAGAACCACAGGGCACACCACGCGTCCATCACGGTCTTCAGCCGCCAGTACGGCGTGCCGTGGCGCGTCAGGTCGTCGAGAACCTTCTGCTTGTCCTCCGCCTCCGAGGACTGCTCCAGCCAGTCCGCGCCCCACACGTCGATGCGGCGGGCGACCGCCCGCTCGGAGAGTTCAAGGCGGGTGGCGACCAGCGACCACAGGAACTCGGCACGACGGGCGAGACCCTGGAGCCGCCAGAGTTCGGTCTTCTCGGCGGCCTTGTGCCAGCGCGCGTAGCGGGCTCGCTTCTCGTCCTCGGTCTCCGGCCGTCGCATCTTCTCGCCGGTCCTCGGGTCCTTGACCACCTTGGTCGCGGTCTCCGGGAACGGCTTCGGCCCCTTCGGCGCCTTCTGCACGCCCTTGCGCCACTTCCCCAGCGCCTTCGCCGCGTCCTCCGCGAGCTTCTTCGCCTCCGGCTCCCCGGCGACCGCGCCCCAGCCGATCGCGGGCAGCAGGAACTGGTGCACCGCGCCCTCGGGCAGCGGGCCTTCCCGGAACGGCAGGTCGGTCGGCGGGAGGGTGTTCTTCTTCGCCAGCCACTGGCCATCCGTCAGGACATCGGCCTTGTAGACCTTGCGGCCCGCGCCGATGAGCGAGTTGCCGCGCCGCAGGTGCAGGCCGAACCAGGGGGCCCGCATGCCCGGGTGCATGGAGTTGAGCCAGAGGGAGACCTCCGCCAGCTCCACCGCCGTGGCGTTGAGGTCGACGCCGTAGGCGTTGTGCAGGGCGATGTACGCCTTGGCTTTCTGGAGCTCGATCTGCCGCAGCTCGGGGTCCACCCGGCGGCCCAGCTCGTGTTCGCGCCGCCGCAGGTACTCCGCGGCCACCTGGTCGATGGCCTCGTTGAGGAACGCGCCCGAGCCGAGGGCCGGTTCGCAGATCTTCCACTCCAGGAGTTCCCTGGCCTCGGTGACGGTGTCGTGCTGGTCCAGCCGGTGTTTGAGGGCCAGTTCGACGGTGACCTCGGTGAGGGACTTCGGGGTGTAGTACGAGGCGGAGGTCTGGCGGTCGCGGCCGGCCAGGCGGTAGACGAACGTGCCCTTGGGGTGGACCACCCGCTCCTGGCGGCCGGTCTCCTCGTTGGTCCGTGTGACGAAGACGTCGTCCGCGTAGTGCTGGGCGCGTGAGGCGGGGATGGTCCAGCTGCCGCCGGAGGGGTCGCCGCCCTTGGCTACCTCGTACAGGTCCTCCTCGGCGATGGAGCCGGTGTAGGACATCAGGCCCTCGTACACCGCGCCGAGCTGGTTGATGCCGAGCTGGGCGTACGAGATGAACCCGCCGCGCTCCCGGCCCCGGCCCTGGGTGAGCATCAGGCGGCGCAACACCTTGTGCAGGGTCTCGTTGCGCAGCCGGGTGTCCAGGAACGGGAGGCGCTTCTCGCCCTCGCCGCCCCGGTAGGCCGGGTTCTCTATCTGCTTGTCCGAGATGAGGCGGACGGCCTCCTTGGTGAACAACTCGGAGCGCAGGGCCTCGAAGCGCAGACCCGCGCTCGTGCTGCGGGCGGCGGCGCGGCGGGCGCGGTCGGCCTCGCGGACGCGCTCGGTGTGCTCGGCCCGGGTGATGGCCCCGGCGGCGAGCAGCCCGTCCGCCTCCCGCTCCGCCTCAGCGGCCTCGCGGGCGGCGGCCTCGGCGGCCAGGTCCTCGGGCTCGGTGCCGTAGCGGCGGTGGCCGTGCTCGACCTTGTCGAAGAGCAGGTCCAGCGACTTGTACAGGTGGAATCTGCGCCGGGAGCGCTCACCGACGAGGTCGCGCAGGACGAGGTCACCGAGACGCTGGAGGCCGTAGCCCTGCTCGTATTCGGGGTAGTCGGAGGGCAAAATGCCGAGGGCGGGGCTGGCCTCCGCGTAGAGGAGGAACAGGATCCGGTACAGGTAGCGCAGCGATTCGCGGCTGAGCTCCTTGGCCAGGCGGGCCGGGTCGTCGAGGTCGGCCGGGGCGACGCCGTTCTCCGGGTCGCGCAGGCGGGCGAGGACCGCGTTGGCGATCCACTCGACGCTCAGGCGCAGGCCCTCGCGCAGCTCGGTGGAGACACCGACGGCGTGCTTGCCGGACTTGTCGAGGAAGCCGGCGAGCGGTGCGGTGCCGCCCTCGGCGGGGACGCGCAGCGAGTCAGCGCCGAACAGGGCGGCCAGCGTGTCGAGTTCACCGCCGTGACGGTCGTCGCGCCGGTTGAGGGCCACGTCGAGGTCGGCGGCCAGGTAGCGGCCCTCGGGCCAGGCGAGGCGGTCGGCGAGGACGATGACGCCGCCGACGAGCAGGAGGACGTGGCGCGGGGGTGTGTCGCAGGCGAAGAGGAAGTCGGTGAGAGCCTTGGCGTCTTCGAGCGGAGCCGCCGACGCCTCCAGGTCCACGGGGTGGAGCAGGCGGCCGGCGCCGTCCGGGTCGAGAGCGGCGTCAGGCTCGGTGGTCCAGCCGCAGGAGACGGCGTACAGGCCGGGTTCGGCGTGAAGGACCTGGAGGGTGTAGGCGTGGTCGGCGCGGTGGACGGTGACGGTCTGCTCGTGGGCGGCGGTGTAGCCGAGGGCGTGCAGGGTGTCCAGGTGGCTTTCGGTGAACCGCTTCCGCCAGCCCTCGGGTTCGGGCGCGTCGGGGTCGGCGAGCGCTTCCGCGTCCTGGGCGAGGGCGGCGCGGCCCGCGAAGTAGGGGCCGTGCAGGGCGCGCAGTCCCTCACGGGGGGTGCGGGCGCGCGGGGGGACGGCGGCGGGGTCGAGGCCCTGGCGCTTCGCCTCGGCGACGGCGTCGGCGTGGCGGCGGCGTTCCTCCTCCTCGAAGGCGGCCCAGCGGGTGAGGAGGCCGTCCTTGGCCTTGAGGTCCTTGGGGAGGACTTCGGCGAGGTAGTGGGCCGAGAGGTAGTCGCCGTGGTTGACCAGCGAGTCGTACGTCACGTCAGTTCTCCGCCTGGGCGTCGGACGGGTGGGCGTCGGATGCGAAGGGGCCGCCCGCGGCGTCGGCTTCGCCCTCGGTGCCGGGGGCGTCCGCGTCGCCAGGGTGGTCGAGGACAGCCAGGACGCGCAGCAACGGGTGGCCGGAGGTGTGCAACTGGTCCAGCAGCCGGGCCAGTTCGTCGGCGGTCTCCTCGACGAGGCGTTCACGGCGGCCCGTGATGCCGGGCAGCAGGGAGTCAGCGCGCCACTGGGCGACATGGTCGCGGTAAGCAGCGAGGGGCTCGCTGATCTGTTCCTCCCACGCGGCCCTTCCCGCGTCCAGGTGGGCGCGGGCGGCGGCGACGGCAGCCGGGACGAGGGCTTGAAGCCCGTCCCGGACGCGCGGCCCGCCGGTGCGGGCGAGCCTCGGGCCGACCTTCGCGTCGCGCAACGCGTCCGCCATGGGGCGCACCTCGGGCGTCCCGGAGCCGTCGGCGCCGAGCCCGGTCACGGCCATCCAGCGCACCACGGTGGGACGGCCGAGGGCGTTGGAGTGGATGCCCTGAACGAGGAACACCGGTCCGTCCACGTGGGGTGTGGTGATGACCGGGGCCTCCTGTGGGCCGAACTCGACGAGGACCTTGTCCGTCAGCCACTCCACCACCGGGTGGATGTCGGTGAGGAAGGAGACCTCCGGCCACATGGTGGTACTGCTGTCCCTGGCCTCGGTGAGCTTCCGCTGCGCGAGGGTGCGGTCGAAGGTGACCAGCATCCGCTCGGCGACGCGCTGCTCCTTCAGGTAGGAGGGCGGCAGGGCCTTGAGGCGGTGGAGCAGGTCGGGGGCCTTGACCGGGGAGAGCGAGAAGTACGCGCCGCCCTTGGCGTCGGTGCCGGACGACAGGCCGATCAGGTCCTCGGCGCGCTCCTCGTAGACCACGTCGAGGGCGGTGTCGACGAAGGCGGCCGTGTCACCCTCGAAGAGCGAGATCAGCTCGGCGCGTGCGGGCAGCTCCTGCTCGGTGATCGAGTCCACCTGGCCGAACAGGTCGGCGAGGGCGGTGTCGTCGGCGCCGGGGGCGGCGTCCAGGAAGTCCTCGACCGTGCTGCCGCGAACCAGCTCGTCGATGAGCCGGCGCTCCTCCACCTCGGCCCGGTAGAAACCGGACACGGCCTCGGCCGTGCCGTCCAGCTTGTGCGCCTCCTCCTCCCGGCGGAGCAGCTTCTCGGCAACCGTGCGGTCGTCCTTGGCCCCGGGGACGGCGGAGGTGAGGATCAGGGCGCTGAACCGGGGCTCGTGCTTCTGCCCGTACCGGTCGATACGGCCGTTGCGCTGCTCGATGCGGATCAACGACCACGGGATGTCGTAGTGGATCAGGTGGTGGCACTGGCGGTGCAGGTTGACACCCTCGGAGGCGACATCGCCGGTGAACAACAACCGGACCGGGGTGTCGGCGAGGCCGAACGCCTCCAGGACCTTGGCCTGTTCGTCGTCGCTGAGGCCGCCGTGCATGACGGTGACGGCCTTCGCCGTGCCGTCAGCCGCGACCGGGAAGCCCAGACGGGCGGGGACGACCTCGGCCAGCCACATGAGCGTGCGGACGCGTTCGGAGAAGACCACGGCCCGGGTGGCGGACCGGGGGCCGATGCCGATCTCCTTCAGTTGCTCGACGAGCGCGTCGAGTTTGGCGGAGTCACCGGGAGCGGTGCCGTCGCCCATGCCGGCGACGATCTCCCGCAGCCGGGCGAGGGCAGCCTGCTCGGGGCCGATGGCCGGGTCGGGTCGCAGTCCCTTCTCCTCGGCCTTGCGGACCCGGTCGGCGAGGGAGGCGATGCGGTTGGTGACCGTCTCGCCCAGGGCGACGTGCGAGGAGAGGAACGTCTTGAGCAGGTTGTAGGCGAAGACCGGCTCGACGGCGACCGAGACGGGCTCCTGGTCGGCCGTCCCGAACTCCGTACTCGTCGGTGGGGCGGGAATCCAGTGCTCGGCCAGTTCGGCGAAGACCCGTTCCTCCGCCTCGGTGGCGGCGCAGTGGAGGGAGACGGTGGGGCCGCGGTCGGGCCACTCGGTGCCCATCTCCTCGCGCACCTCGGGGCTGATCTTGGTCCGGCGGATGTAGAGGTGGCCGAGGTCCTGCGCCGGATCGTAGTGGTCGCGGTCGGCGATGGCGGCCGGGTCGAGGAGGGAGATCAGGTCGGCGAAGGAGCGCTTGTCGCCGTTGTGCGGGGTGGCGCTGGCGAGCAGCAGGGCGTCCGTGCGCGGGGCGAGGATCTCGGCGAGGGCACGGCGCTGGCTGCCGGGGTTGATCAGGTTGTGGGACTCGTCGATGACGACGGCGTCCCAGCGGATGCGCTCCAGGTGGTGCCGGTACTGGCCGATGTTCTTGAGCGTGTCCACGGAGATGATCACGCGCTTGTAGTGCGTGAATGGGTTCCGGCCCGCCGGGATCTCCCGCTGGATGCGCTGGATGCCGAGGGAGTCGAGCCGTACCAGGGGGATCGAGAAACGGGTCCACAGCTCATGCTGGAACTGCTCCAGAATGCTCTGCGGGGTGACGACCAGGATGCGCTCGCCGCGGCCGCGGCGGATGAGCTCCGCCAGGGTCAGGCCGATCTCCAACGTCTTGCCGAGACCGACGACGTCGGCGATCAGCACCCGCGGGCGGAGGTTGCGCATGGACAGGGCGAGCTCGGCGGGGCGCTGCTGGTAGACGAGCGGGTCCAGCAGGAAGCGGTCGGCGAGGGCGAGGCCCCGCTCCGACTGGGGCAGCGGCGTCTTACGCAGGACGGCTTCGAGGAACAGGCGGCTGCGCCGGAAGTACGAGGAGGTGTCGGGAACCAGGAGAGTCTTCTCCGGGTCGAGCAGCTCCACCTCGTCGATCCCGCTGAAGAAGACGGCTTCCTCGTCCCGGACGAACTCGGAGAGGCCGACGGCTTCGATCCGCTCCCCGTCGTGGTCGGTCGTGGTGGTGTTGCGGACCAGCCACTCCTCGTCCCGTACGAGGATCTGCGCCCCCGGCGGGAACCGGGTCCCGTCCTGCGTCGCCCCCTGATCGGTCACCTGCGGCCCCTTAGTCTTCCTGTTTGTCCTGCGGTCCTGCGACGGCAAGTCTGTCACGGAGGGTGGAGAGGGGACCGGGGGTCGTGCGGGCTTCCCGCGGACGGGTCGGAGCTGCTCAGAAGAGTGCCTCCCGGGCGTACCCGGCACGGATCTTCTCGGCGATCCGCAGGGGCGCCGAGGGGCGGACTCCGGTGGTCCTGCCCCTTGTGGACGGGGTTCCGTCCGGTCCGAGGACGATGTCCCGCGGGGCAGAAGGGCCGGCGCTGCTCCCGGACTCCCCGCCGGGTTCGTCGTCGACGGCGTGCTGCCCTGCCCCGGCCGGTACCGGCGCGCCCGTCTGCTCGTCGTCCTCCACCGCCGCAGGATCGACGTCGGTGGGCGTGTAAGCGGGAACGCCGGCTCCAGGCGCGGGCTCGAGGGCCGGGGCGGGGAGCTGGGGCACGACGATCTCGGGCGTCAGGTCGGTGAGGCGGCGCTTGGCCTGGAGGGCGGTCAGGCCTTGGTCGCGGATGACCCGCACCAGCCGCTCGATGACCTCGGGCAGAGTCGGCCGGGTGCCGGGGTCCGGCGCGAGCATGTCCGTGATCAGGGGCCCGAGTTCCGGTGGCAGGTCCGTCAGGTCGGGAGGAGTCGCCGGGTCCTCGATCCGCAGAGCGACGGCCTGCCAGGTCGGCCCCTCGTACGGATAGTGCCCGGTCGCGGCGAACAGCAGCACCGAACCGAGCGCGTAGACGTCGGCCGGCCGGTCCAGCCGCTGCTCGCCCCGGGCCTGCTCCGGCGGCATGCACAGCACGCTGCCGACGACGAAGCCGGTCGCCGTCAGGGTGGTGCGACGCTCCGCGAGCACGGCGAGACCGAAGTCGATCACCTTGGGGCCGTACCGGGACAGCAGGATGTTCTGCGGCTTCAGGTCGCGGTGGAGCAGCCCCGCATCGTGCACCGTGCCGAGGCCCTCGGCCAGCAGCGCCCCGAGGCTGGCGGTCTCGACGAGCGGGAGGGGCCCGTGCCCGGCGACAAGGGTGCGCAGATCCGGTCCGGGGACGTACTCCACCGCGAGCCAGGGCTGATCGGCGTCTGCGTCGGCTCCCACGAAGGCCGCGACGAACGGCCCGTAGACAGTGCGCAGACTGTCCACCTCGGACAGGAAGCGTGCGCGGGTGTCCTCGTCGAGGACGGAAGGCTTGATGACCTTCACGGCGGCCTGATGACCGGCCGGGGACTCGCCGAGAAACACCTGGCCCATACCGCCGGCCCCGATCCGGCACACCAGCGTGAAGCCCCCGACCGTCTTCGGGTCGTCGTCTCTCAGTGGTTCCACGGTGCTGTGCCTCCCCCTGTGCGGCCTGCAACCGCTGCTCCGGAATGTGGGCCGGCCCGCACCGGAGTCAGTCTATGCAAGTCCGTGCTCCCTCTGCGCCGCCTCCACTACGTACAGTGGGCGCCGAACCGGCCTGGCGATGAGGAGACCTGGGGTTCGTGGCAGTCACCCACCGGCCGGGCGGCCCGCCCGCGGGCAGCGAACAGCCGGCTTCCCGGGCTCTGGCCCGGATCGCGTCGACGGCGGCCGAGGACGCGCGCGTGGACGCGGCCGTCGACATCGAGTACGCGGCGCGGGACACCGAGGCGGACCTCGGCGTGGACCCGGGCGATGCGGACCTGGACGGTTTCGTGCGGCGGGGAGACCCTGACGATGACGGGAGACTATGCGCCGGACCGGACGAGACCGGCGGCCGCCCGCCTGGCGGAGTTGCTCACCCCGGCCCGCATCGTCTCCCACCTCGCTCGTGTCGAGGCCACCTCACCGACCTCCGTCCGGGCCACCGTCCGGCCCCTGCGGACCTTTCCCTTCAGTTCCCGGGCCACGGACGATGCCCTGACCTGTCACTTCACCGTGGACCCGGCCACCGTGGTGCTCCTGCGCGCCGAAGCAGCCACCGGACGCGGTGCGGTGTTCCGGCAGGTCGTCACCGCGCTGCGCCCCACGGCGGACCCGGTGAGGTGAGCGCGGTGCGGCAGGCCCTCGCCCACCGGGCCCCTGCCCGACCTGAGGCGGGCGCCGTCTCGTCAGCCGCACGGCGACCGGCGTTCCAGGTGCGGGAACAGCTCCTTCCACCGTTTCCCGGGGATATCCGCGGGGTACGCCTCGCACAGGTCCGCGTAGAGGCCGTCGGTGTCGAAGTCAAGGACGTAGGTCGCCGTCGACGTCATGCCGGACGGGCTGTTGTCCCTGACGGCCAGCCACGGGAGGGTACCGCCTGATCCGACCGGAGGCACGTGCACCGCGTCCGCGTACCGCAGGGTGAGGAACTCGGGCGTGTGCCACTGCCCGTCCTCTCCGACGGGCCAGAGGCGGTGCGGCGCGCTGGTCACCGCGTAACGGCCGCCGGCCGCCATGGTGATCGACTCGACCTTCTGCTCGAACTGGAGATTGTGACGGCCGGTCTCCTCGGGGTGTGCCGGATCGGAGATGTCCCAGAACTCGATGCTCCCGTCGGCCAGGGTCACCGCCAACTGCCCCTCACCCGTGGGGAAGTAGCCCCTGGGTGCGGCCGGCAGCAGGCCGCGCTCGACGGGGCGGGCGGGCTCGGGGAGGTCCCAGAGCCGGATCCGGTCTCCCGACAGCTCGGTGACGACCAGTCGGGAGTCGTCGAGGTACATCGCCCCGCCCCCCAGAGCCGCCTCGTCGATACGGCTGCCCCTACGCGGACGTGAGGGGTCGGTGACGTCCCAGAACCTGAGGTGCCAGTCCTCCTCCGTGGTCACCAGCGTCTCGTTCCCGGCGAACCACAGGTTGACCGAGTTCCCGGCCTCTCCGTCCGCCCCCACCGGAAGCATCCCCCGGCGCACGGGCCTCGCCGGATCCCGGATGTCCCACAGCGCGATCCCGGCCTCCTGTTGCGCACCCACCGCGAGCAGCGTCCCGTCAGGATTCACCCTGATGTCCGGGTACGCTCCGGCGACCCGGATGCCGGAGCCCTTCCGCACGGTTCCGCCGGCCTCCCACTGCCACACCTGGAGGGTGGTGTCCGGTCCTCCGTCCCAGTGCTGGGCCAGGAACATCGGCTTCTCGCGGCGGGACAGGAAGTAGGGCGCGCCCCATCCCTCCGGCAGGGTGTACCGGACCTTCGGCCGCTTGACGTCGCTGACGTCCCACAAGCTCGTCGTGTCACTCGCTTCGCCGGGCCGCCTGATGATGACCAGCTCACCGTCGGCGCTGAAGGCGCTGGTGCCCGCCTGGGGCGAGTCCTGGATGCCGCCCGGCAGAGCGGGCCCCCGGGCCCGGTCGGACCACACCCGTATCCCGCCGCCCACCTCGCCGACCGCCAGGTACCCGCCGTCCGGGCTGAACGCGACCGACTGGGCCGGCTCCCCCGCGGGGAGGGTCCCCCCGGGCATGCGGTTCGCCAGATCGGACGCCTTCCCGGTCGCCTCACCGCGTTTGGCACCCCGGGCACGGTCCGCTCCCGCCAGGAACCTGCCGTCCTCGCTGAAGGCCAGGGACGGCATGCCCCCCAGGTCGTCGCCCCAGGAGTCCCCGTAGTCCTCCACCTCCACGCGTCGCAGCTCCCGGCCGCCGGCCACCTCCCACCAGGCGATCTTCCCCGCCACGCCGGTGGCGACCACCAGGTCGCGCCGGGGGTGGGCGGCCACCGCCATGACCGTCTCGGCCTCCTCCGTGTCCTGCAGCACGGGCCGGTCCGGGTCGCCGACGTCCCACAGCCGCACCTGGGCGGGCGCCTCGCCCGGGTCCGCTTCGCCGTTGCCGTTGCCGTCGCCACTGCCGTTGCCCGTGATCAGGTGCCGCCCGTCGCGGGTGAAGTCCAGGGAGATCAGCGGCTCCCCGGCGACCGTGCGCTGTGCGCGCAGCGCGGGCCGGGCGGGATCGCTCACGTCCCACAGCCGCAGCAGCCCTCCGTCGCTGCCCGCGGCGAGGGTGCGGCCGTCCCCGCTGAAGGCAAGCGTGTACGTCCCCCGGCGTGCGAGCGGCACCTCGGCGAGGCGCTCCGGCTCACGGGGATCCGTGGTGTCCCACAGGGTCAGGGCGTCCTCCGACTGCGCGACGAGGACGCGTGAGCGGGGGTGGAAGGCGACGGCGGCACTGCTGCCCACCTCGATCCGGCCCGCCTCGGCCGGCCGGGTCGGCGCGGACACGTCCCATAGTTGGACGCGGCCGTCGCGGTGACTGCCCGCCAGGACCTTGCCGTCAGCGCTGTAGTCGATTTCGAGAACGGGAGTACGGTGCGGTGCGGCCGGCGCCAGGTGGACCGGGGTGAGGGTCATCGACGCCGCGTACAGGCTGGACCGGGTCTCCGGGATGACCGCCGTGCGGTAGGCGGCCAGACTGAGGGCGAGCGCGGTCCGCGGGTCGCCCTCGCGCAGGGCGTCGGCCTTGGCGGCCAGTTCCCTGGCGATCAGCCGCTTCTCCCGGCTCGCGGCCTGCCCGTTCTCGTGGAGCGCCCACCCGAAGAGGGACGTCGCCACCAGGGCGAGGGCCGAAAGGGAGGCGATCCACGCCCGGGTGACCAGGCGACGGCGGCGCTGTGCGAGTTCACCCGCGGCGACGAAGTCCCGCACGACGGGCGGCACGGGCACCCGGGCGGCCGTCGGGGGAGCCTCCTCGGCCGCCCCCGCGACGGCCGCCCCGCCGGCCTTCCAGAGCGCGCGGCCGGAGCGTAACCGTCCCCGGGGCCGGACGGGCGGGGTGTCGCCCACCGGTCCGGCGGGCTCCGCGGTGAGCTTTCCCGCCTCCGCCAGTGCGGCGCCCTCGTAGAGGCCGCTCGGTCTGCGTCCCGCCTCGGCCCAGCCCTCCGCCGCCACGGTCAGCCGGCGGAGCCTGAGCAGGTCGTCCCGCACCTCGTCGATCCAGCCGCTCAGTCTCGACCACCCGTGCAGCAGCGCGTCGTGGCCGAGCTGCGCTCCGCCCTCCTCGTCGACGACGACCAGCCGGGCGTCCACGAGCCGGCGCAGCAGGACCTCACTCCCGGCCAGTTCCCCGGGCAGTGCCCGGCGGCGGACGAGGCGTCCCTCCCCGTCGGCGACGTGCACCATGGCCAGCAGCAGACTCCGCAGAGCCGCGCGGCCGGTGTCGTCCAGGGAGTTGTGGATCCGGTCGGCAGCCGTGGCCACCGCACCCCGGATGCCTCCGGCAGCCGCGTACCCGGCGTACGTCAGGGTCGTCCCCCGGCGCCGCAGCCAGATCTCGGGGAGGGCGTAGGCCAGGAAGGGCAGCGCCGCCGCGTCGCCCGTGGACCGGCGTTCCTCGTTGACGTCGCGCCGCAGGAGCTGCGGGACGCCCTTCTCCCACCGCAGGCCCGCGTACTCCGCCGGGCCCACGATCGCCGCCTCGACCTCCTCGTCGGCCAGGGCGGGCACGGCGAAGTGGCCGGAGCGCACCACGGGCGCCAGCCGGGGGTCGCTCAGGGCGTCGCCGTAGAAGTCGGCGCGCAGCGCCAGGACGAGCCGCGGGCCCGGCGCCCCGGCCCCGTCGTCCTCCGCGTCCGCGCCGACGGTGAGGGCGGCGGCGAACCGGTCGCGTTCGTCCTCGTCCGAGCAGAGCGTGAAGTACTCCTCGAGCTGGTCGATGACGAGGAGACGCGGTACCCGCCCGGTCCCGGAGTCCGCGTCCGGTGGCCGGCTGAAGTGCCCGCGTTCCAGCTCCCGGACAACGTCGGAGGCGGCTCCGCCCACCGCCGTCGCCCACTCCTCGGCGAGCCGCCGGAAGGGCCGCTCCCCCAGCTCGGACATCAGCCGTACGGGCCCGAGCCCGGCCTCCTGGGCCGCCACGACGAGTCCGGCGCGCAGCAACGAGGACTTGCCGACCCCGGAGGGGCCGACCAGGACGACCGGCTCCCCGGGGCGCGACTGTTCGATGCGCCGCAGCAGGCCCCGGGTCAGTTCCTCGCGGCCGAAGAAGAGGCGGTGCTGTTCCGGGAGGAAGGGGACGATGCCGGGGTAGGGACAGACGGCGTCCGGGTCCGGGGCGTCGGGCGCCGTCTGTCCGGTCCCGGTGTCAGGCGGCGGTGCGTACCGCCGGTTGGCGGCGAGGATCAGCTCGCCCATGCGTGCGGTTCCGCTCCCGTAGGGGCGGGCGGCACCGCCCTGGAGCCGCTGGTCGAGCAGCCGGTAGACGCCGCCCAGCCTCAGCCACTTGGCGCCGCCCGCATCCCCCTCCCGCAGCAGACTGAGCAACTTGCCGCTGAACAGGGTGTGTTCATCACCCGGCGGGGCATACGCCAGGGCGTTGCGCATCGCCGAGGCGAGCAGGTAGCTGCCGGCGGGCCGCGCACCGGCGAAGAGATCCGCGGGCGCCTTCCGGCCGGGCTCCCGCGCGTTGCCCGCGAAGCAGCAGTCGAGGATGACGACGGGGTCGGCGGCCGCGTCGCTCAGGTAGCGCTCGATCTCCGTATAGGGGACGGAGTGGGCGAGGTCGGTCTGGGACTTGGTGCTCGTGGTGGCCAGGTAGAGCCGCTGACCGGGGCCGCGCAGGCCGTGCCCGGCGAAGTAGAGAAGGAGGGTCCCGGGCGCGTACCGCTGCTCGGTGGGCTCGGCCCGGGCGATGACCGTCGCCAGCGCCTCCAGAACCTCGCTCGGTGAGGCCGGATCGGTGAGCAACGTGACCCGGTCACCCATGCCGCACACCGTGCTCAGGGTCTCCGCCACGTCCCGCGCCGACCGGAGGGCGGACGGCAGGCCGGGCAGCTGCCGTCCCTGATGGCCCCCCGTGCCGACCACGAGTGCGTGGCAGCCCTCCGCCGCCAGATCCGCCCCCGCCGACGGTTCCGGTATGTCCTCCGGAGCCATCGTCAGTGCGCTCTCCCGGACGGCCGGTCCGGACCGTCGTCCTCCGCGGTGCGCGGCGTGTCCCCGGCGGCCCCGGCGTCCCGGGTGCCCTGCCGCCGTCCGCCCTCCGGTGCTCTGGGTTCTGCCTGCGGCTCCCGTTCCTGCTCCTCCCGGAGCGCCGCGGCCACCCGTTCGGCCAGTTCACCGGCGCCTTCCGCGGTCAGCCCGCGCACCTTCTCCGAGGAGACCGCGACCTGGGTGCCGTCCGGCAGGGTGAGCGTGACGGTCTGGTTGCCCCGGCGTCCCTGCAGCCACACCACGACCGCCGCGCCCGCGGCGGCCGTCGGGCCGCCGGGGGCCAGCAGCAGCGAGACCAGCTCCCCCAGGGCCCCCATGGCACCGCCCGGTGGCACGGCGGGGACCTCCCGGCGGACGAGGCCGCGCAGATCGGGGTCCTGGCGGAGCCACTGGTACAGGTCCTCGGAGGCTCCGGCCGCCTCCCCGTCGGCGGAATCGACGGCCAGTGTCACTCTCATCTCTGCCCCCACTCTGACGCAACTCGGTACTGGGGTCACCAACTGTCCAACGGATCAAACACGTTGGCAACGCCATATCGCGTCCCGGTGGCGAGGGATCCGAGCCGGGCGAGGGGGAAGCATGTGCAGGACCCCGGCCTCACGACGCCGGACGGCGATGCTTCCCCTGGCCACCGTCCCAGCCCGATCGTGCACGTGATGCCGGAGCCGGCCTGCGGCCACACGCCCTCGTCGGACTCGCTCCCCTCCACTCGCGCAAGCATCCGGCGGACCCGCCGCCCGCCGGATGCCCCACCGGATACTGTTCACGGAAAAGTCCAGGGCAGAGTCTGTTTCTCGGCTCGACGCCCCGCACGCGGACGTCCAGAGCGTCAAACGAGCGTCATGGCCAACAGTCCGTCCCTCCTGCTCGGAGCAGAGCAGGCCGCCACAACCACCTCTCCCGGCATGGTCCGCTCCGCTCATTCCGGGCGCCGACTCGACCAAAGGAGCCGCACCGCTTCTCCGGTCGCCGCAGGGGAGTCATGCCCTCCACCCCACAACACCCGTTCCGGCCTCCGCCCCGCTCCACGGCTGTTCCTTCGCCTCGATGATCGACCGCCCGCCAGGCACGGTCGGCAGTGGGCCCGATCCGGGATGGCGAGCGCTGTCCGGAACCCGCAGGAGGTCAGGGTCGGCTCACCGGTTCCTCCTCGGCGAGGTCGATCAGGCACTGGCGGAACCAGCGGTGTCCGGGATCGCGGTCGGTCCGCCTGGTCCAGGCCATGATCTCGGTGATGGGCTGGAGTTGGGGGATCGGCGGTTCCAGCAGGCGGATCCCCGCAGCCTCTCCGATCTTGCACGCGAGCCGTTCGTGGACCAGCGTGATCAGCCGCGTACCGCTCAGCAGGAAGGGCGCCATGCCGAATCCGGCGGTGATCTCGACGTTGCGCGGCACACCCAGGAAGTCGAGCTGCATCTCCGACAGCCCTCTCAGGTGCCCCGAGGACGCGGCCAGGTACGGGAGGGTCGTGAACTGCTCCAGGGTGATCTCGTCGCCCACCTCGGGATGGTCCCTGTCGACGGCGACCAGATAGCGGTCCTGGAACAGCACCCGGTGCGGGAACTGCTCGTGCTCCTCGAAGGCTTCCCGCGGCATCACCAGCAAGTCGGCCCGGTGTCCGCGGAGTTGATCGGCGAAGTCGTCGCCGGTCGGGAAAATGTTCAGGCGGATACCGGGCGCCTCGACGGACAACCGGGCAATGAGCGGCTGAAGGAACGTCATCGTCAGGTAGTCGTTGGCTATCACCGAGAAGGTCCGCCGGGCCGTGGCCGGGTCGAACGCCTCGCGCTGGGCGAGCACGATCTCGATGCCGGTGAGCAGCTCGCGGACCGGTCCGGCGAGCGACTCGGCCAGCGGCGTGGCCACGAGACCGCGCCCTTCCCTGGTCAGGAGCGGGTCGTTGAAGAGTTTCCGCAGGCGGGACAGGGTCGAGGACATCGCCGACTGTCCGATCGAGAGCCGTTGTGCCGCGCGGGTCACGCTCCGCTCAATCATGAGCATGTCGAAGGCCACGAGCAGGTTGAGGTCGACGCGTCGGAGGTCCACGGCCCCACATTAATCGATTTCATCGATGCCGAGCATTGTCAGGAATTGTTTGTGAACGGTGATCGGCGTCACTACCTTCACCTGAACAGCGCGTGAACGCGCGTCTCGTCACCGCTGTCGTCGCCGCTCAACGAGGAGAAAACGTGACGAAGCCACTGATCACCCATCTGCGCCATGTGGCGATCGCGGCCCCGGACCTCGACCGCCAGCTGGCGTTCTACCGGGACCTGTGGGGGCTGACCCCCGTCGAGTCCGACACCGGCGTGCAGTTCCTGGCCGCGGAGGGGTCCCCCGAGCAGTACGTCGTGCGTCTGCGCAAGGACGACCGGAAGCGGCTCGACCTGGTCTCGTTCGGAGCCGGCTCGGCGAAGGACGTCGACACCCTCGCCGCGCAACTGGCCCAGCAGGGTGTCCGGATCGTGCACGAGCCGCGGAAGCTCGACACCCCCGGCGGCGGCTACGGCTTCCGGTTCTTCGACGGCGACGGCCGCGTGGTCGAGGTCTCCGCCGACGTGGCCTCCCGGGAGTTCCGGACGATCAAGGCCCGTGAGTCGATCCCCGTCCGGCTCTCGCACTTCGTGGTCAACTCCGACCACCCCGAGGCGACCGTCGAGTGGTACGTCGAGCACCTCGGTTTCAAGCTCTCCGACACCCTGTGCCTCGGCGCCCGCGGCGACTTCATGTGGTTCCTGCGCTGCAACGACTGGCACCACTCCTTCGCCGTCGCCCGGGGGCCGCACGTCGCGATCCACCACCTCTCCTTCGAGCTGCGCGGGGTCGACGAGTTCATGCGCGGCACCGGCCGCATGCTGCGCGAGGGCGTCCAGCAGATCTGGGGTCCCGGCCGTCACAAGGCCGGCGACAACACCTACTCCTACTTCCTGGACCGGGTCGGGAACTGCGTCGAGTACACCACCGAGCTCGAGACCGTCGACTGGGACCGGCACCACCCGTCCGTCTACGACGTGACCAAGCCCGACTTCATCGACCAGTGGGGCACCGCGAACCAGATGAACGAGTTCGTGGCCAAGCAGCAGTTCAACGACCCCGACCGCGGCGTGTTCACCGCGCCCCCGCTCTGACCCTTCCGCTGACCCCTCCGTGAACAGGAAGTCAACGATGACTCTCACCAACGAACCCCGGTCGTCGGCGCCGTTCTCGACCCCGCTGGACGTACTGCTCGACCGGGTCGAGAAGGACATGCAGGAGGATCTCGTCCCGGCCGAGATCTTCAACAGCGACGAGGTCTTCCGGGCCGAGATGGAGCGGATCTTCACCAACACCTGGGTCTTCGTCGCCCACGAGAGCGAGATACCCGAGGCCGGTGACTTCGTCCAGCGCAGGATCGGGCTCGACCCGGTCATCGTGACCCGCGACGGCAAGGGCGGCGTCAACGTGCTGTCCAACTACTGCCGGCACCGCGGCACCCAGGTCTGCCAGACCGACGCGGGCAACTCCCGCTTCTTCACCTGCCCCTACCACGGCTGGACCTACGCCAACGACGGACGGCTGGTCGGTACGCCGCTGATGCACCGCGCGTACGGCGAGCCGCTCGACCCGGACCTGTGGAGCCTCAAGCGCGCCCCCCGCGTCGAGAACCGCAAGGGGTTCGTCTTCGCCTCGCTGTCCGAGGACGTGCCCGAGCTGGAGGAGTGGCTCGGAGGCGGTGCCTGGATGCTCGACCTGATCACCCAGCTCCACCCCGACGGCATGCGCGTGGCCGGTCCGCCCGAGCGCTACACGGTCAACGGCGACTGGAAGACAGCCGGTGAGAACTTCGCCGGCGACGTCTACCACCTGCCGACGCTGCACGCCAGCGTCCAGGAGGTCGACCTGCTCCAGGGCGTCCAGGGCACCTGCGAGATCGGCCGGACCTACGAGTTCGAGAACGGGCACACCTTCGTCGGCCACGCCTGGACGCAGGCGATCCACCCCGGCTTCACGCTGTGGGGCTACCCGGACGAGTACAAGGAGAAGTTCGACCTCAGCGGCCTGGACGAGACCCAGCGCTTCGTGGTCGACCACGAGCCTCCCACCGTGGGGACGATCTTCCCCAACCTCAGCTTCATCCGGATCTTCTCGCCGCTCCCGGACGGCCCGCCGGCCGTGATGACCAGCTTCCGGCAGTGGCAGCCCGTCGCCCCGGGCAAGCTCGAGCTGTGGAACTGGCAGTTCGTGTGGAACTTCCAGGACGAGGAGTCCGCCCAGCGCGACTACGTCGGCGGCCAGTACTGCTTCGGTTCGGCCGGGCTCTACGAGCAGGACGACACCGTCGCCTGGGAGGGCGTGGCGCGTGCCGCCGCCAGCCCCTGGATGCGCAAGGAAGGCCTGAAGTTCAACTACCAGCAGGGCCACAACTCGCCGGTCGACGACGCTCCGGACCCGGACTGGAGGGGACCGGGCGTCCACCGCAACACCGGCTACGGCGAGCACGTGCAGTTCAACTTCCTCCGCCAGTGGCTGCGCCAGATGAAGGGCACCACCACCGACGACCAGGCCACCGAAGGGACGCAGTCATGACCGCCGCCGAAGCCCCGGACACCCTCGCGGTGGACCCCACGACGTACGCCCTGGTCGCGCAGTTCCTCGCGCACGAGGCGCGTCTGCTGGACGAGGCGCGCGAGGAGGAGTGGTTCGCGCTGCTCGACGACGACCTGCTCTACACCGTGCCGTCGCGCCAGTCGACCGAACCGCGCAGCATCGAGGTCGACCGCGCCGCATGGCGCATCCGGGACACCAAGGCGCACATACGGACCCGCATCGACCGGCAGAACACCGGTCACGCCTACTCCGAGGTGCCCCCGTCGCGCACCATGCGGCTCGTCGGCAGCGTCGAGGTACGGACGAAGTCCGAGCCCGGCGTCGTCGAGGCCCACAGCTCGCTGCTGCTCTACCGGCAGCGCGGGATCGACGTCCACTTCGACCTGATCCCGTGCCGCCGCAACGACCGGATCCGGCTCACGGCCGCCGGTCCGCGGCTCCTGTCCCGCGAAGTGATCCTGACCGAGACCAGCCTCAAGACCGCCAACCTGGGGGTTTTCCTGTGACCAGCGTGACCCGTGTGACCGTCGACCCCGCGCGTTGCACCGCCTACGGGATCTGCGTCGGCATCCACCCCGAGGTCTTCGCCGTTCCGCCCGGCAGTCCGGTCGCGGTCGTCACCCGCGACGTGCTGACCGAGGACGACCTGGAGGACGTCCAGGAGGCCGTACGGGCCTGCCCCGCGCAGGCCCTGCGGCTGGTCGAGGGCTGATCGATGACTCGTGTCAACGACGGCATCGTGATCGTCGGCGCGTCGGCGGCGGGGCTCTCCGCCGCCGACGGACTGCGCGAGGGCGGCTACACCGGCCCCCTCACCGTGCTCGACGAGGAGACCGAGCCCGGATACGACCGGCCGATGCTCTCCAAGAGCCTGCTGGCCGCCGAGGAACACGCCGTGCCGGCCCCGCTGCGGACCCAGGAGCAGCTGGCCGCCAAGGAGATCGGTCTTCTCGCCGGTCACGGAGCCATGGGGCTGGACATCGACCGCCGCCTCGTGGTGACCAACTGGGGCGAGGCGATCGGCTGGCGGCACGTCGTCGTCGCGACCGGTGTCACGGCCCGCCCGGTCGTGACGGCCGGCGGCACCGCCCTGCCGACCCTGCGCACCCGCGCCGATCTGGCCACCGCCCGGCAGCTCGCCACGAGCGGGCGTCCGGTGACACTGATCGGCGGAGGGTTCATCGGTCTGGAGGCGGCCGCCGCCCTCCGCTCGCGCGGTGTCGAGGTGACCCTGCTGTGCGCGACCGAGTTGCCCCTGGCCGCGGTCCTCGGGGACGAGGTCGCCCGGTGGCTGCACGGACTGCACCTCGCGAACGGGGTCTCCTTCGGCCTCGGCAGCGCCGTCACCATCGTCGAGGAGACTTCGCACGGTTACGACATCCATCTCGCCGACGGGCGGACACGGCAGGCCACGAGCGTCCTCGCGGGAGTCGGTACGGAGCCGGCCACCGACTGGCTGATCGGTTCGGGCGTCGAGCTCGACCACGGTGTCGTCACCGACGCCGCCGGGCGGACGAACGTCGAGGGGGTGTGGGCCGCCGGTGACGTCGCCGCCCTCCAGGACCCGCTCCACAGCCGCCCCCGGCGCTTCGAACACTGGACCCACGCCATCGAGCAGGGGCGGCGGGTCGGTCTCGACATCGCCCGCGGCGAAGCCACCCCCTACGACGCCGTGCCGTACATCTGGACCGAACAGTACGGCCTGACCCTCCACATGCTCGGCGAGCGCCGGCCCGGCGACACCGACATCGTCGTCGAAGGCTCCCTCGAAACCGGCGAGTTCGTCGTCCTGCACGGCACCGGCGACGAACTGCACGGCGCCACCGTCTGCGGACGCGTCCGCGCCCTGCGGACGTACCGGAAGCTGCTCCGTTCCCGCGCCACCCTGAACGACGCCCTGACCGCGGCGTCCGCCTGATCCCCTCGTCGACTCCCCCTCAGCAAGGACCCACCATGCAGATGCTCGACAACCATGTCGTCCTCATCACCGGCGGCGGCTCCGGCCTCGGCCTCGGGATCGGCCGCCACTTCCTCGGCGAGGGCGCCCAGGTCGCCGTCCTGGAGATCTCCGCGGACAAACTCGCCGACCTCAAGGCCGAGTTCGGCGACGACGTACTGCTCGTCCAGGGTGACGTCACCAGCACCGAGGACCTCCTCGCCTGCCGGCAGGCGGTCCTGGACCGCTTCGGCCGCCTCGACTCCCTCGTCGGCGCCCACGGCATCTTCGACGGCAACATCCCGCTGCGCGACGTTCCCCTCGACCGGGTCACGTCGCTGTTCGACGAGGTGTTCCACGTCGACGTCCTCGGCTACGTCCTGGCCGCCAAGGTCTTCCTCGACGATCTGGAGGAGACGGGCGGCTCCATCGTGCTGACCTCCTCCACCGCGGCCTACGCCGCCGACGGCGGCGGCCTCTTCTACACCGCCGCCAAGGGCGCGGTGCGCAGCGTCGTCAACCAGCTCGCGTTCGAGTTCGCGCCCAAGGTGCGGGTCAACGGCGTCGCCCCGTCGGGCATCGCCAACAGCCAGCTCCGCGGCCCCCGCGCGCTCGGCCTGGAGAACAACAAGCAGTCCGACATCCCCAAGGAGGACTTCGAGTCGCAGTTCCTCACCCTCGCCCTCCTGCCCACCCTGCCGACCCCGGAGGACTACGCGCCGCTCTACGCGTACCTCGCCTCCCGGCACAACACCACCATGACCGGCCAGACGATCATCGCCGACCAGGGCGTGTTCAACCGCGCCGTGATCAGCAACGGCGCCGCCGACCGCGTGGGGAAGTGACCGTGTTCCGCTACTTCCCGACCAACTACGTCTGGAGCCTGTCGGTCAGCATCGCCATGAACTGCGGTGGCCAGATCGGCGAGATCGAGCAGATCTGCGCCCCGCTGGTGGACGCGGCCAAGGGCGGCGACGACGCCGGCACCGAGAAGTTCTTCCAATCGTGGTGCGCGTTCGCCGACGGGCTCGTCCGGCAGGCCGAGCGGGATCTCGCCGAGGGGCATCCGCTGTCGGCCGCCGCGCGCTACTCCCGTGCCTCGGTCTACTACCTGGTCGCCGAGCGCATGCAGAGCCGTCACTACGCGCCCCGTGAGGCCGCCTACCGCAAGTCCGTGGAGGCCTGCCGGCTCGCCATCGAACACGGGCAGGAGCGGGCCGAGTTCGTCGAGGTCCCCTACGAAGGCGCCTCGTACCCGGCGCTGTTCGTCCCCGCCGACAACGAACCCCCGGCAGGCGGCTACCCGGTGATGGTCTTCTGCAACGGCCTGGACTCGATGAAGGAGATGCTGTTCCGGCTGGGCCTGCCGAGGGAGTTGGCGCGGCGCGGCATCGCGACGCTCTGCGTCGACCAGCCGGGCACCGGCGCCTCGCTCCGCGAGCGCGGACTGCCCGCGGTCCACGACAGCGAGCGCTGGGCGAGCGCCGCGGTCGACTACCTGGAGACGCGCCCGGACGTCGACGCCACGCGCATCGGGATGAGCGGGGTCTCGCTCGGCGGCTACTACGCCCCGCGCGCGGCCGCGTTCGAGAAGCGGTTCAAGCTCTGTGCCGTCTGGGGGGCCAACCACAACTGGGGCGAACTCCAGAAGCGCCGTCTCCAGCGCGAGGGCGAGAACCCGGTGCCGCACTACTGGGACCACGTCCAGTGGGTGTTCGGCAAGGACAGCCTCGAGGACTTCATGGCCTTCGCCCCGAACATGACGCTTCAGGGCGTGGTCGAGCGGATCACCGTCCCCTTCCTCGTCACCCACGGCGAGGACGACCGGCAGATCCCGATGGATTTCGCCGTGCCCCAGTACGAGAACGCCGTGGGCAGTCCCGACCGCCACTTCAAGGTGTTCAGCCGCGCCGAGGGCGGATCGTCGCACGCCGGCGCCGACAACGAGGCCGTGCCCGCGCACTACATCGCCGACTGGGTCGCCGACCGACTCTGAAAGGGAGCCATGAACACTCCATCCCCCGCCTCCGGTTGGGTGATCGGCACCGACGTCGGTGGCACGTTCACCGACCTGTGGCTCCGGTCCCCGGACGGCGAGTCCTGGGTGTGCAAGTCCCCGACCACGCCCGACGTGGTGACGGGTGTGGTCAACGCCGTGCACCTGGCCGCCGAGACCGTCGGCCTGGACACCGGCGAACTGTGCTCCCGGGTGACCCGGTTCGGGCACGGCACCACCGTCGGCCTGAACGCGCTGCTGACCGGACGCTCGGCGAGGACCGGGCTCATCACGACCGCCGGGTTCGGCGACGTCCTGGAGATCGGCAGGCTGCGTCGCGGCACGGCCGGCCTGCAGGGCCTGGACCTGGGCGACTACCATCTGCGCGGCCAGATACCGCCGTTGGTGCCCCGCACCCAGGTCGTCGAGATCGTGGAGCGGATCGACTCGGACGGCGTCGTGCGCACGCCGCTGGACGAGGGCAGCGTGCTCGACGCGATCGGCCGGCTGCGGGACCTCGGGGTGGAGGCCGTCGCCGTCTGCCTCCTGTGGGCGACCGAGAACCCCGCCCACGAACTCGCCGTCGCCCGGCTGGTGGAGCGGGAGCTGCCCGACGTCTTCGTCTCCCTCTCCCACGAGATCGCGCCCTCGGTGGGTGAGTACGCCCGTGCCTCGACCACGGTGGCGAACGCGGCACTCGGGCCGGTCCAGGGGCACTACCTCACCCTTCTCGAGGAGCGGCTGGCCGCCCTCGGCATGACCGCCCCCATCATGATGACGACGAGCGCCGGCGGCGTGGTCCCGGCGCGGACGGTCACCGAGCGGCCCGTGTCGAACCTGCTCTCCGGTCCGGCGTCCTGCGTCGTGGCGGGCCAGAAGCTCGGGGCCGAACTCGGCACCTCGCACGTCCTGACCATGGACGTCGGCGGCACCAGCTTCGACGTCGGCGTCATCGCGGGCGGCGTCGCGCTGATGAGCGACGAGGTCACCTTCGGCGGCGCCGACATGCGCGTGCCGAGCATCGACATCGCCTCGATCGGCGCCGGCGGCGGCTCGATCGCCGCGGTCGAGGGCGGCGTGCTCAGCGTCGGGCCGCGCAGCGCCGGTGCCGAGCCCGGCCCGGTCTGCTACGGCAAGGGCGGCACCGAGCCGACGACCACCGACGCCGATCTCGTCCTCGGGGTGCTCGACCCGGAGCAGTTCGGCAGCGGGGGCATCGTCCTGGACCGCGAGGCCGCGAAGCAGGCCATCGCGGACAAGGTCGGAACGCCCCTCGGGCTGACCGCCGTCGAGGCGGCTCGGGCGATCCGGGTCGTCTTCGACAACGCGATGGCCGACCTGCTGCGCGCCGTCACCATCGAACGCGGCCACGACCCGAGGGAGTTCACCCTGGTCGCCGGTGGCGGATCGGGTCCGGCGCACGCCTGGGCCCTGTGCCGTGAGGCGGGCCTGGCCGGCTTCATCGTGCCGCCGACCGCGACCGCGCAGTCGGCCTTCGGCGCCGGCACCTCCGACCTCAAGACCACGGCCTCCCGCACCTGTTACCGGCGCGTGCTCGCCGAGGCCGGCCCGAGCGCCGAGGACGCGCGGGTCATCGCCGAGGCACTCGCCGACACCCGTGCACGCGCCCTCGCGACCCTTCCCGCCCCGGACCACGACACCGGCCCGGACCGCGACCCCGGCCGCGATGGCGCCACGGTCACCCACACGGCGTCCATCCGCTACTTCGGCCAGGCCCACCACGTCGACGTCACCGTGGCCGCCCGCCCCGACCAGGACGCCGTCGCGGATCTCCTCCTCACCTTCGAGAAGGAGTACGAGCAGCTGTGGGGCAAGGGATCCGGCTTCCGGGAGGCGGGGTTCGAGATCCTCTCGGTCCGCTCGGTGGCGGCACTGCCCGAGGCCGGGATCGCCGGCCCCGGCACGGGCGAGCCCTTCACCCGGCTCGGCACGCGTCCGGTCGTGTTCGACGACGCCGACCGGCCCGACGAGACCGCCGTGTACGAGGTCCGTCGGCCGGCCGCCGGCCAGGAGATCGCCGGTCCCGCGCTCGTCCAGCTCCCCGGCTGCGTCGTGGTGGTCCCCCCGGGCGGGGTCGCCACCACCGACGCACTCGGCCTCATCCACGTGAAGGTGAACTGACATGACCGCCGCAATCGACGTCGCCCCCGTCTCGTTGGACGGCGCCGCCACGGACCCGGTGATCCGCCAGGTCGTGCGCAGCCGCCTCGTCGCCATCACCGACCAGATGCGGCTCGCGTTGCAGTCCGTCAGCGGCAGCCCGACGGTGACCGAGGCGAGCGACTTCTTCACCGGCATCTACCTGCCGGACGGCTCGTTCGTCACGATGGGGCACCAGGTGACCTTCGAGGCGCCCCCCGTGGGATCACTGATCCGGCACCTGCTGAGCAACGGCACCAAGCTCAAGGACGGCGACCGCATCATCGGCAACGACCCGTTCATCGGCGCGCTGCACCAGAACGACGTACAGATGTGCGCACCGCTGATCGTGGACGGCGAACTGCTCGGGTGGGCCGGTGTGATGGCGCACGAGACCGACATCGGCGGCATGGACTTCGCCTCGTGGTCGCCCAAGGCCACCGAGGTGTGGCAGGAGGGACTGCGCATCCCGGCCGTCAAGCTGGTCGACGGCGGTGAACTGCGGGAGGACGTCCTGGAGATGATCCTCACCGCCTCGCGCCTTCCGGCCGAAGTGGGCCTCGACATCCGGGCCTTCATCGCCACCCTGAACGTCGCGGCCGAGCGCCTCACCGAACTCTCCCACCGGTACGGCAAGTCGACCGTGCTGTCGGTGATGCACACCATGGTCGACGACGCCGAGGCCCTGGTGCGCGCACGCCTGCGCGAACTGCCCGACGGAGTCGTCCACACCCGCGACTTCCTCGAGCACGACGGCAAGCAGAACCTCCTCTTCGTCATCGACTGCGTGCTGACGAAGCGCGGTGACAGCCTGCACTTCGACTTCTCGGGTTCCTCACCGCAGGCAGGCGGCTTCGTGAACTCCTCCCGCGCGGGCCTCGCCGGCGGTGTCGCGGGCGCGGTGATCCCCACCTTGGGCTTCGGCATCCCGTGGAACGAGGGCCTGCTGCGCCCGGTGGAGATCTCGGCGCCGGACGGACTGGTCTGCACCGCCGTACCACCGGCGCCGGTGGGGTCGGCCACCGTCGAGGCCGTCTGGACGGTCAGCAACGTGGTCTCCGCGGCGCTGAACCGGCTGCTGCTCGCCTCGCCGAAGTACGCGCACCGTGCCCAGGCCGTCAGCAGCGGCACGATGGCGACCTTCAACCTCTCCGGCCGCGACCGGCACGGCAAGGTGTTCGGCCTGCACCTGATGGACCCGCTCGCCGGGGGCTTCGGCGCCTTCGCCGACCACGACGGGCAGAACGCCGCCGGACCGATCAACGCCCCGTGCCCGTCGATCGCCGACGTGGAGGTCAACGAGCAGAAGACCCCGCTCTTCTACCACTACCGGCGTCTCGCCCCCGGCACCGGTGGCGCCGGCCGCCGCCGCGGCGGTCTCGCGGCCGAGGTCGGCATCACCGTCTCCGTGCCTCAAGCCGAGGCACTCGTGATGACGCACGGCGCCGAAGTGCCGAACTCCGTCGGGCTCGGCGGCGGCCTGCCCGGAGCCATGGTCAGCCAGCGCTTCCGGGCCGGCGGGGAGCAGCCCCGGGGCCTCGGGCCCAAGCCGGGCTCCTTCCCGATCACCCCGGCGGACCTGTTCGAGGTGACCTGGCAGGGCGGCGGCGGCATCGGCGACCCGCTCGACCGCGACCCCGCCGACGTCCTGGACGACATCCACTACGGCCTGGTCACACCGGAGGAGGCCCGGGAGACCTACGGCGTGGTCCTCTCCGGAGACGGCGGGACCGGCGCGACCGGCGCGTCGGTCGACGCGGCCGCCACCATCGCCGCTCGCAGAGAGCGGCGCGCCGCCCGGCTGGGCGTCGAACCGGCCACCGTCACGGACCCGTCGGCGGTCACCGAGGCGGTTCCCGACGACGCGGTACGGCTGGGCGACCGGCTCCTCCTCGCCCGGGACGAGGCCACCGGGCAGTTCCAGGTGCGCACCCCCGAGGGGGTCCTGCTCTCCTCCGGCTCCACCAGATGGCGCGAGGGAGCTCACCGGTTCGCCCTGTCCCTGCCGCCGTCCGTCGGCGCGACCCTCCACGCCGATCTGGCGGTCACCGGCTGGGCCTGCCCGCGGACCGGCGCCCTGCTCGCGGTCGACGTGCACCTGAGCGACCAGGAGCCCTTCCACGACCTCGACCTCGACCTCGCCGCACTCGACCTCGCCGCACTCGAACACACCGGCACCACCGCTGGAGACACCCGATGAGCCGCAAGATCATCCTGACCATCGCCCCGACCGGTGGCATGGCCACCAAGGAGCAGAGTCCGCACCTGCCCGTCACACCGCAGGAGATCGCCGACGACGTGGCCCGCTGCTGGGAGGTCGGCGCAAGCGTCGTGGCCGTCCACGCCCGCCGCGCGGACGGTCTGGCCACCTGCGACCCCGAGGTCTACTCCGAGATCAACGCACTGATCCGGGCCCGGACCGACATCGTCATCAACAACTCCACCGGCGGCGGCATCCACGGCGACATGCCGGTGCGGCTGAGCGACGAGCTCTGGGAACTCGACTGGAACGAACGGATCAAGGGCATCGAGGGCACGGGCTGCGAGATGGCCACCCTCGACTCGCACACGATCACGGCCAGCACCGCCGAACGCGAGTACCTCGTCACCACGACGCCGAAGCGCTCCCGCTGGCTGCTGGAGGAGATGACCAGGCGCGGCATCAAACCGGAGTGGGAGGTCTTCGACCTCGGGCACATCCTGTCCGACTTCACCACCCTGACCGCCGAGGGCCTGGACTCCCGGCCGTACTACTGCAACATCGTGCTCGGCGGCCAGCGCGGCTTCCAGGGCGCCCTGCCGTACACCCCCAAGATCCTCCAGATGCTCGTGGAGCACCTCCCCGAGGGCACGGTGTGGGGAGTCTCGGGCATCGGGCCGACCCAGCTTCCGGCGACGACCCACGGCCTGCTGCTCGGCGGCCACATGCGGGTCGGCCTCGAGGACAACCTCTACTACTCGCGCGGCCGGCTCGCGACCAACCTGGAGCTGGCCGAGCGCGCCGTGCGGATCATCCGCGAACTCGGCTACGAGATCGCCACCCCGAGCGAGGCGCGCGAGATGCTGGGGCTGGGGCAGCTCGACGAGGTGCCGGCATGAGCGTCCACAGCACGTCCGGCGTCGTCGCCTTCTCCGACACCGACGCCTCCGGCCGGTTCCACCACACCGCCGCGTACCGGTGGGCGGAGAACACCGAGCACGCGTTCTACCGTTCGGTGCTCCCGGACGTCGACATCGGCCGGTTCCCCCGCCGCTCCACGTCGGCCACGTACGAGCGACCGCTCACGGCCGGTGACGCGTACACGGTCGACCTCGAACTCGACCGCATCGGGAACAGCTCGATCACCTACACCTGGACGGTCACCGGCCCGGCCGGTGTCTGCGTACGCGGCGCACACGCCGTCGTGCACGTGGATGCCACCGGCCGCCCGGCACCGGTCCCCGGGGCGCTGCGCGACCATCTCGCTCCGGCCGCAGGGGTGGTGGCGTGATGGACAAGGTCGTGGCCTCGGCCGCCGAGGCGGTCGCCGACATCCCCTCGGGCAGCACCCTCGCGGTGGGCGGCTTCGGACTGTGCGGCATCCCGGCCGTGCTGATCCAGGCAGTGCTGGAGACCGGCACCGACCGGCTCGAGACGGTGTCCAACAACGCCGGCGTCGACGACTGGGGACTGGGCATCCTGCTCGGCGCGGGCCGTCTGCGCCGGGTGGTGGCGTCGTACGTCGGGGAGAACAAGGAGTTCGCCCGGCAGTACCTCTCCGGGGAGCTGGAGGTCGAGCTGACCCCGCAGGGCACGCTCGCGGAGCGGATGCGGGCCGGAGGCTCCGGCATCGCGGCGTTCTACACCCGCACCGGCGTGGGCACCCAGGTCGCCGAGGGCGGCATGCCCTGGAAGTACGCGGCCGACGGCAGCGTCGAACTGACCTCTCCGGCCAAGCCGGTGGCGACCTTCGACGGCCTCGACCATGTGCTCGAGCGCGCGATCGTGGCCGACTTCGGGCTGGTGCGGGCCTGGAAGGGCGACCGGCACGGCAACCTCGTCTTCAAGGACGCGGCCCGCAACTTCAACCCGCTCGCGGCGATGTGCGGCCGGACCACCATCGCCGAGGTCGAGCACCTGGTCGAACCCGGCGACATCGACCCCGACGAGGTCCACGTGCCCGGCGTCTACGTCCACCGGGTCGTCGCCCTCACCCCGGAGCAGGCCGCCGAGAAGCGCATCGAGAAGAGGACGGTACGGGCATGAGTGAGGAAGGTGCACGCGCATGAGCTGGACGCGTGAGCAGATGGCCGCACGCGCGGCCCGGGAACTCGAGGACGGCGACTACGTCAACCTCGGCATCGGCCTCCCGACCCTCATCCCGAACCATGTGCCGGACGACGTGGAGTTGGTGCTGCAGTCGGAGAACGGCATTCTCGGCACGGGCCCCTACCCGACCGAGGACGAGGTCGACCCCGACCTCGTCAACGCCGGCAAGGAGACCGTGACCGTACGCCGCGGCGCGAGCTTCTTCGACTCCGCCCTGTCCTTCGGGATGATCCGCGGCGGCAAGATCGACGCGGCCGTCCTCGGCGCGATGCAGGTCTCCGCGACCGGCGACATCGCCAACTGGATGATCCCCGGCAAGATGGTCAAGGGCATGGGCGGGGCCATGGACCTGGTGCACGGCGCCAAGAAGGTCGTGGTCCTCATGGAACACGTGACCCGGGACGGCGGCTTCAAGATCGTCGAGGAGTGCTCCCTGCCCTACACCGGCAAGGGAGTCGTCCAGCGGATCATCACCGACCTGTGCGTCCTGGACGTCACCCCCGACGGCCTGCGCCTGGTCGAACTGGCCCCGGACGTCACCGTCGAGGAGGTCAGGGCGAAAACCGAACCTCCGGTACTCGGGGCCGCCGTACCGACGAGCTGAGCATCGCATGGCCGTCCCGTCCGCATCCGGGACGGCCATGCGGGTGAGCGCCACGGGATGGCCCGGTGCAGGGCAGCGCCGTCGGACGACGGTGAGCGCGGCGAGCGTCGACGGCACCGCACACCGACACCGACTCGGTCGCCTCCACCGCGCCCTCTGCCACGCCGACGTCGTGTCCGGCAGCCGGGCGACCTCCATGGGCGGCCGGCTCACCGGGGCCACGTCCGGCACTGCCACCACCGCCTTCAACACGAGCGTCAGGAATCCTCACAGCCGGGATCCGCCCGAGGCGTCGATGCACTGGCCGGTGATCCACCGCGACGACTCGGATGCCAGGAAGGCGACGATGTCGGCCACATCGGACGGCTGTCCCAGCCGTCCGAAGACGGACAAGGACGCCAGGTCCGCCGCCGCTTCCCTCGTACGCCGCTTTTCCGCGTTCATGTCCGTCTCGACGAATCCGGGCCGGACACAGTTCACCGTGATGGCGCGCGCCCCGACTTCCTTGGCCAGCGCCAGGGTGAAGGTGTCGACCGCCCCCTTGCTCATGGAGTAGACGAGGGACTCCGGATAGGCGACGCGGGTCACCGCGGATGAGATGTTGATGATGCGGCCCCCGTCCGGCATGCGTTTCAGGGCCTGCTGCGCCATGAACACCAGGGATTTGGTGTTCACCGCGAAGATCCGGTCGAAGAGTTCGGGCGTCACCTCGCCGATACGGGCGGACCCGCTGACTCCGGCGTTGTTGACGAGTACGTCCAGACCCGGACTCGTGCCGTACCGTGTCACTCCGGCGTCGAACCGGGCGTACAGACTCTCCACTCCCCCCGGCTCGCCGAGGTCCGCCTGTACCGCGAAAGCGCGTCCGCCGCTGTCCCGGATCGTCTCGAGGGTTTTCTCGGCCGCGCTCTCGTCCTCGCGGAAGTGCACCGCCACCAGGGCACCGTCCTGCGCCAGCCTCTGCGCGATGCCCCGCCCCATCCCCCTGCTCGCACCCGTCACCAGTGCCGTCTTGCCTGCTGACACGCCTGTGTGCCTTCCCCTTTGAGACTGCTCGGATCGCAGCCGGGGCGAGTAGTAGCACGCGCCCGTGACGTGAGGTGTACCCCGGAGCAACGAGGGTGAGTCACCAAGAGCCGTCGCCGAAAAGGGGTGGGTGATGACCGCGTGGAAGTGGTCGCCGTCTCCGATCCCGCGGCTGCGTACCTGTCGGGGCAGGGTGCCGCAGCGCCTCGGTCGCGCGTCTTCAGGCTTCCTCGTCGCCTCGGTCTTCGGGGGACCGCTCGTCGAGAACCGTGACGAAGGCCGAGGCGACGAGGGCGACGGCGGGGTCGTCGTCGCGGGCCAGTTGGCGCAGGACCTCCCGCACGGCGGTCCCCGACAGCTCGACCAGCGCCTGGGCCAGACGTATCCGCTTCGCGGAGTCCGCGGTGGGCGCGGCGAGTTCGTCGACCAGTGCGGTCATGATCAGGTCCGCGCACCCGGGGTCCCGGGACAGCGTTCCCAGAACCTCCGCCGCTTCCACGTCGTGGGAACCCTCGACCACCATGCCGACGAGTGCCGGCACGGTCGCGGTCACCCCACGCCTGCCCAGAGCCAGAGCGGCGTGCCTGCGCACCGTCGTGTCCGGGTCCCCGAGGGCGTCCGTGAGCACCGCGGTCGCCCCCGGGGCCTCGGCCATCTCGGCGATCGCCAGCACCGCGCGTCTCCGGATGTCGACGTCCTGCGAGCGCACGCCGTCAGCCAGTGCCGCCACGCCGTCGCCGCCCGACCGGGCGAGCGCCCAGCGCAGGGCGCCGGCGACGTTGGGGTCGGATTCGGCCAGGACCGCCCCGGCCAGCAGCTCGGCGGGAACCGGCGTGCTCCCCGGCCGGGCCAGGACGGCCTGCTGCCTGCGCGCGGCGCTGGTCGAGTCGAGCCCCTGCATGAGTTCGACGATGCGCAGGACGTCCTGCCAGCCGGTGGGCGCCGACGCGTCGACGGCGCGGAGCCGCTCGAGCAGCTCCCGTTCCCGCTCCAGGCGGTCTTCCGTCCACCGGATGAGGTCGCTGACCAGGGCGGACGGCGTGAAGGCCGGGTCCTCCAGCGCCCGCCCGATCTGTTTGAGCGAGAGCCCGAGGGACCGCAGGCTCTCCACGTGGAAGATCCTGCGGACGTCCTCGGCGGAGTACTCGCGGTAGCCGCCGACGGTGCGACCGGTCGGCCGCACCAGCCCGAGGGCGTCGTAGTGCCGGAGCATCCGGGTACTCACCCCCGAGCGGCGGGCCACCTCACCGATCAGCACTCCGCGGCCTCCGCGGCGACCTTCGCGGCCTCGGCAACCTCCATCGCCCTGGTCGTCCCCGCAGGCTCGGCGCTCTCCGCGGCGTCAGTGGTCTCCGCAGTCTCCGCGACTCCCGGCGCAGCCGCAGCAACGGCAGCGGCAGCGGCTCGTTCCGGGCCGAGTGCGACGACCCGCTTCGCCTCCTCGACGGCCGCGTCGAAACCGGTCTCCGGGTTCTGCCGGAGCAGCTCGGTGGCACGGGCGTGTGTGGCCACCGCCGGGTCGGGGCTCGCCGCGGCCCTCTCCAGGGCGGGCTCGGTCACGTCGCCGAGCTCGACGAGGGCCCGGCTCAGGCTCAGCCGCACATCGCGGTCGCCACGGCCGAGCTGCATGACCAGTTCGTCGACCAGGTCCCCCTTCTCGCCCTCGGGCACGAGGACGACCGCGACCCGCCACGCGGTCCGCGCGACCTCCTCGTCGGCGTCGCGCAACAGGTCGCGCGTGATCCAGTCCCACGCGCTGCTGTCGCCGATCTTGGAGAGTGTGTGCAACGCCTGACTGCGGGCCTGAGTCCGCTCGGAGGCGAGTTCCCGGCGGATCCGGGGCAGGGTGCTCTCCGGCGGGAGGCGGGTCAGCGCCCAGGACAGCATGTCCCGCACGAAGAAGTCCGGCTCGACCGCGCACCGCTCGACGAGCGCCTCCAGGAAGCCGGGATCGGGGTTCGAGCCGGCCGCCAGGGCCGCCTGCAGCCGGACCGACGAGTTCTCGGCACTCAGGGCGTCGGCCACACGGACGTTCTGCGGGGTTCCGTTGGTCGGGTTGATCGAAACCACCTCCTGCACCCAGGGGACACCTTGTCACCGTGTCAAGGTCAACCCCGTGACCGGCGGGCCAGAAGAACCCGCAGGTCAGGCACCCTTGGCGGTTGTGGCAGGCCGACGGGCGTGAGGGTTCCCTCGGCCTCACCGATCGCGGTGATCCGTTCGGTTCTGAAGGCCGGCGACTCCGCCACCACCAGGTCCAGTTCGTGACCGCGCCGATGTTCCCGGCAGGCGATCTCGGTCGGGCGTACCCAGCTCGCGCTGCCCCCCGAGGCTCTCAGGCGCGGCATGTTCGAAACACCATCGGCGGGCGAGCTCCTCGAAATGCGGGCCGTAGATCTTCCCGGCAACGGTGTCCGCGTTCTCCTCACACACCCGGTCGGCCCGGCCCACGACCAGTTCCGGCTCGTACCGCTGGATCAGCGGCTGGTGCAGTCGTACCACCGGCTCGGCGATCCGGAAGACGCTGCGCTTGTCCCGTATGACGTCCTCGACCTGCTCCAGCAGCCCGATGTCCTGAAGTCCCGAGAGCAGGTGCGCCAGGACGCCGCTCGGCCGTCCCGACGCTCCCGCGATCTCCGACCGCCGATGATGCCCGGCACTTACCGCCGCCAGAACCGCCGCGTGCAAGGTCGGATCCGAGATCGAGGGCTCCTCACGCAACAGCAACCCACCCTCCCGGAACATGGCCGAGGCCGGATTCAGCAGCCGGCGCGCCACCCACCGGTCGAAGTCCGCCAGACCCTTCGGGCCCACTCCCCCGCACATCTCCTTGTAGGCCGGGGTCCCACCCACCAGCGCATGCAGCCGGAACGCCAGCCGTGGCGCACCGCATACGGCAGACGGCTCCTCCACCGGACGGGAAGGGCCGCCTGCTCGTGGGCGTTCCCGGCGTACGCCGGCGGCTACGCGGGGTCCAGCACGGCCCGCTCGGGGAGCCCGCCGTTCTTCTCGCAGCGCAGTTCCTTGGCCATGGCCAGCGAGACGGAGTGGGCCACGGTCGCGTAGGCGTCCTTCAACGCCTCGACGTCTCCCTCGGGCTCCGTCGGCACGGCCCAATGCTCCACACCGATGACGATGTGGCCCACTCTCGACGAACGGAGCAACCTCTCGCTCCTACACGCAAACTGGACGTACGCCGTGTCCGCCGCCGCCAGGGCCTCCTCCCCCATCTTCAGCACGGTGAACTTCGGGGCCGCCGGGCCGTCCGTCGGGGCGCCGTCGACCAGCCTCCAGGTGATTCTGAGATCGAAATCCGGCGTGCCGATGGGCGTGTAGACACGGCAGGCGTCCTCTCTACCGACGGTGGGGACAGGGAACGCCTCGACCAGGGCCGTCGCGGCCTGCGCGACGGTGTACTTCCAAGACCACGGAGTTAGGGCCGATCCGCGACTGTCAACCGGATCGGGGTATTTCGAGGAAGCGCAGGTCAGGGCAACGGGACTCCTGGTAGAGCAGGGAAGCCGACCAAGGTCTTCCCACTCGAAGGAGCCCCGTTGCCCGCTCAGTGTTCCACCGTCACGCTCACGTCGTCCATTACCGTCGCCGATGGCATCTTCGCTCCGGGGCATCTCGGCGAGTTGACCCGGCAGCTGCCCTTCGAGCTCATCGATGACGTGCTGGAACGCGTCGGCGGTGCCCAGCGGAGGCTGCGGCTGCTGCCGTCGAGGGTGGGCGTGTACTTCGTGCTGGCACTGGTCCTCTTCCCGACGCTGGGGTACGTGCGCGTGTGGGACAAGCTCACCGCCGGGCTGCGCGGGCTTCTTTCCCAGAACCCCTCGGAGAAGGCGCTGCGAGAGGTCCGTCGGCGGCTGGGGGTCGCGCCGCTTCGGTTGCTGTTCGAAACGCTGGCCGGCCCCGTGGCACAGCCGAACACGCCCGGGGTGCGCTACCGATGCTGGCGCACAGTCGCCTTCGACGGGTGCAGCTCGACCAAGGCCCCTGACCGGCCGCGAGTCTTTGCGTGGCTGGGCAAACACAAGCACCGCTACGGCACGGACGGATATCCGATGCTGAAGATCATGGTGCTGTGCGAGACCGGGACCCGGGCCCTGCTCGGCGCGGTCTTCGGGCCGACCCCGGAGAAGGAAACCGGCTACGCCGAGCAACTGCTGCCGCTGCTGGACGACGGGATGTTGCTGCTCAACGACCGGGCTTCGACTCCGACGACTTCCTCGCGAAGGCCGCGGCCACCGGCGCGCAGCTACTGGTGCGGCTCAAGGGAACCGGACACCTGCCCGCTGGACACTACTGCCGGACGGGTCGTTCCTGACCAGGATCAACGGGACCCGGCTGAGGATCATCGACGCGCGCATCGCGGTGACTACCGCTAAGGGGCTGCGGCTGGAAGGCCATTACCGACTGGCCACCACACTGACCGATCACCGGCGCTACCCCGCCGCCGAGCTCGTGGAGCTCTACCACGAACGATGGGAGATCGAATCAGCGTTCTATTCTCTCCGTCACACCTTGCAGTGCGGCCTGGTACTGCGCTCCCAGGACGCGGCCGGTATCCAGCAGGAGCTATGGGCTCACCTGACCGTCTACCAGGCACTGCGTCGGGCGATGGTCGAGGCCGTCGAAACAGTCCCCGGCGCCGACCCGGACCGTGCTTCCTTCACCGTCGCCCTGGAGACCGCGAAGGACCAGGTCATCGCCGCCGCCGATGTAGTACCCGAGACCGGACCGGGCCGGATCGCATCGGCAGTGCTGCACAATCTGCTCCCGCCCCGCCGGGCGCGTATCAACCCCCGCCGCGTCAAGTGCCCGATCTCCCGCTACGCCGCCCCGCCTGACCAGGCGCAGGTCCTGGGCGCCTCCAGGATCAACAGCGTCGACATCACCGTGCACTCGGCCGCCGGACTGGGCGCCGACGGGCGTCGTGACCGCACGCTGCAACTCCTGCGTACTGACCCGTTCCGCACCTGGCGCGCATGCGAAATCGCCAGAGGTATCGGACTGGAGGACGCCCGCGGCCTACGCGCTGAACTGGGACGCTGGGTCCGTGAAGGCATTCTCCGCCGCACCGGACGAGGAATCTACGCCCTCGAACATGAGTGGATCACGCCCGACCTCCACTGGCCTTCGGATTCAAGCCACTTGACAGTCGCGGATCGGCCCTAACTCCGTGGTCTTGGGGCTCTGCCGTTGACCTCCTCTACAAGTCTCTGGTGGACAGGGCACAGCACGACATCGACGGCGCAGTCGCCGACGATCTCGACGAGTGCTGACAACCCGGCTGACTGTTCATCCGCATCGGCGTCACCGCGGCCGTCCTGAACCGGCCGCGCCTGACAACCCGCGGCGCGCCACTGCTGTGCGCGGACACGCCCCACCGCGCCGCTGAGTTCGCCGCGTTGTCATCGCGACAGGAGTGGTAGCTACCCGACCCCGTAGAGGCCCGGCAGGTCGACCAGGAGCAGATCCTCGCGACCGGCCGCAGCCTCGATCAGGTCCGGGTAGAACCCGTGCAGGGAGAACAGGGCCAGGGTGGTGCCCGTGGTGTCGTGGCCCTGGCCGGTGAGCAGGGTGCGGATGTGCTCCAGGCGTTGCAGGTCGCCGGTGCCTCGGCGGGCGACGGTGGCCTTCGCCTCGCCGAGGAGGGCGATCCGGGCGCGGGGGGCCTGCGGGCGCTCGCCCAGGGCCAGGGCGATGACGTCGACCTCGTGCTTGGTGCGGGCCGCCGGGTCGGCCACCTCGGTGGTGCCGACCGGGCCGGGCAGGCCGCCGGGGAGCAGAGCGTGGGCGTAGCGGCGGGTGAAAGTGCGGGCGAGGTCCTCGAAGTGCGGGCCGAGGATCTTGGAGTTGAAGGTCGGCGCGGCGGCCTGCCAAGCCTCTTCGGCGAAGCCCTGCTCGACGGTGGCCGCCTGCGGCAGGGTGATCAGCTGGTTGAAGCGGATGACGGGGTCGGCCAGGGTGATGACGGGGTGGCGGGGGCGCAGGATGTCCTGCTCGCGCTGGATGTAGCCGGTGGACTCCAGGACGTCGAGCGGGTGGGTGACGGCGTTGCGTTGTCGTTCCAGTGCCGCGCCGATCCTGGTGGGGGTGGTGGCGCCCCGGGCGATCGCGGTGAGGATGTCGTAGTAGAGGGTGTGCTGGGTGATGCGCGGGTCCTCGCGCAGCAGGTACTCGGTCTCCGTGCGCGAGTACACCGCCCGCCCCGGGTCCAGGAGCGTCCGCGTCAGCCAGGGGGCGAAGCCGTCGTTCGGGTGCGGGCGGGCCGCCACCGGCCGGTAACCGGGAGCGCCCCCGAGCACGGCGTGCACCTGCAGGGCGGTCAGGGGATCCTCGATCTGCCAGAAGGCGCGGCTGGCCCGGTAGTCGAAGGCCCCCAGCCGCAGATCGATCACCGCACGGCCGCGCAACGGCTTCGTCCCCGACAGCAACTCGTGCATGACGCTCATCGCGGACCCGCACAGGATCAGCCGGGGCCCGGGACCCGAACCGGTGCCGCGCTGGCGCTCGTCGTAGAGCTGCTGGAGCAGGCCGGGGATCTCGGGCGAGTGCTGAAGGAGATACGGCAACTCGTCGATCACCAGCAGCGGATGCTTTGAACGGGCAGTGACGTCAAGGGCGTTGGACAGCACCTCCCGCCAGTCGCCCAGCCGCAGCGTGCCGGGCCGCAGACCGGCGTGGACCGCGATGGCGTCGCTGAACCGCTGGATCGCCGGCAGCCGCCCCTCCTCCCGCACCGCGGTGACGTACAGACCCCCGACCCGCTCCGACAGCGCCTGCAGCAGATACGACTTCCCGTGCCGCCTGCGCCCGGACACGATGCCGAGCCGCATCGCCGGATCCGGGTCGGTGACGAACTCGGTGAGCAGGTCCCACTCACGATCGCGGTCGACCACGTCTTCGGGCTTGGCAAGCATGCCCTCGTCCACCGGAAACTCCCCATCAGCCTGGATCGACCACGACATGTCTAAGTCTACTTAGACAGAATCCGTCCAGCCCGACTTTCCTGACGACCGACAACAGCAGTCACTCACGGTGATCGTTACAGAGCCGTGTCAGCGGCTCCCCGACAAGGCCGTCAGGGGCATCGCAACACACTGTTCCAGTCGGCCTCACCGACGGGAGTCGAGCGTCATATGAGCGTCAAGAGCCCCGGCAACTGGGCATGACGCAGCCGCTCCCGCCCGTCACTCCAGCACAAGTCCGCAGGTGAGAGGGGTCCGAAGAGCTCGACCTGTTGGATATCGCGAAACAGGTCGAGACCCACCAGCGCTACTGCTGAACCGCAGGTCAGCGGCTCTTTCCCGCAGGCTCCAGAATCGCCACGCATTCCACGTGGTGCGTCATCGGGAACAGGTCGAACACCCTGAGCATCCGTACCCGGTACCCCCCTTCCCGGAAGTACGCCAGGTCGCGGGCCAGGGCGGCCGGGTCGCAGGCGACGTAGGCGATGCGGCGGGCGCCCAGGGAGGTCAGGTGCTCCACCGTCTTGCGGCCGGCGCCCGCGCGGGGCGGGTCGAGGACGACGAGGTCGACCTCGGTGATGCCCGTGCGGGGCAGGACGGAGTCGACCTTGCCCTGCTCGATGCGGACGCGGGGGAAGTCGGCGAGGTTGTGCCGGGCGTCCTCGACCGCTCGCTTGCCGGACTCGATGCCGAGGACCGCGCCCTGCTCGCCGACCCGGTCGGCCAGGGCGCCCGCGAACAGGCCGACGCCGCAGTACAGGTCGAGGGCCGTGTCGCCCTTGCGGGGCAGCAGGCCCTGCATGACCGCGGTGACCAGGGTGTCCGCCGACTTCGGGTGGACCTGCCAGAAGCCGCCGTTCGCGACCCGGTGGGTGCGGCCGTCGGCGCGTTCGCGGACGAAGGGGCGGCCGTGGACACGGTGGACCTGGCCGTTGCGTTCGTCGATGCGCAGGACGGAGACGGGGCGGTCCAGTTCGACCAGGGGCAGGCGAGCGCCCGGTTTCGGGGTCAGGACGACCTGGCGGTCCTGCGAGCCCGTCGCGGCGATCGCCTCGACGGAGTCCATGCCCGTCCAGTCCCGTTTCTCGATGCCCAGCTCGCTGACGCCCTCCGCGGCGATCATGCAGTGGTCGATGGGCTCGACCTCGTGCGAGCGGTGCCGCCGCAGTCCCGCGCGGCCGTCGGCGGTCACCGCGTACTGCACGCGCGTGCGCCACGCCGGGACCTGGCCGGCGGGGAGTTTGTCGCCCTCGGCGGGTACCACCGTGCCGTCCCAGCCGACCTCCTCGGGCGTGAGCCCGGCGAGCCGCCGCAGCTGCTCGGCGACGACCTCGCCCTTCAGCCGCCGCTGCGCTCCCGGCTTGGCGTGCTGCCAGTCGCAGCCGCCGCAGCGGCCGGGCCCGGCGTACGGGCAGGGGGCGTCGATCCGGTCCTTGGAGGCGTCGAGCACCGTCACCGCGTCCGCGCGCAGGAAGCGGGCACCTTCCTCGCCCTCGGTCACCCGCGCGACGACCCGCTCGCCGGGCAGCGCGTGCCGGACGAACAGCACCTGTCCCTCGGACGTACGGGCGATGCAGTGGCCGCCGTGGGCGACGGGGCCGACCTCGACCTCGTACTCCTCCCCCACCAGCGATTTCCTCGGTTCTGCCTGCATGGCGGGGTGACTCCACAACATCGGGGGCGAAGATGCGGGCGGTGGCCCGCGACAACAGCCGTCCAGTCTACGTGTGCGGGGAGGAGTCCTTCGACCGCTCCGCCGGACCGCGCCGCACCGAACCCGGCGCCGCCCAGTCCGCCCGCTTGCGTGCGCGCCGCCTGGCCGCTTCGGAGGACTCCAACTGGTACGGCACCGAGGTCACCATCACTCCCGGGGTGAACAGCAGCCGGCCCTTGAGCCGCAGCGCGCTCTGGTTGTGCAGCAGTTGCTCGTACCAGTGGCCGACCACGTACTCGGGGATGAACACGGACACCACGTCCCGCGGCGACTCCCTGCGCAGGTTCTTGACGTACTCGATGACCGGCCGTGTGACCTCGCGGTACGGGGAGTCCAGCACCTTCAGGGGCACATCGATGCCGCGCCGCTCCCACTCCTCGTGCAGCGCCCGCGTCTCCGCCGCGTCGACGTTGACGCTGAGCGCCTCGAGGCTGTCCGAGCGCATCAGCTTGGCGTAGGCGAGGGCGCGCAGGGTGGGGCGGTGGATCCTGGAGACCAGGACGACCGAGTGGACCCGGGACGGGCGCACCATGTCGTCGCTCGGCTCTTCCGGTGCGGCGACCTCCTCGGCGACGCGGTCGTAGTGCCGGCGGATCATCGTCATCGTCACGTAGAAGACGCACATGCCGAGCAGCGCGACCCAGGCGCCGTGGGTGAACTTGGAGACGAGCACGACGACCAGGACCAGGCCGGTGAAGAAGGCGCCGAAGGCGTTGATGGCCCGGGAGCGGATCATGTGGCGGCGCTTGGCCTGCTCCTTCTCGGTGGCCAGCAGGCGGTTCCAGTGCCGGACCATGCCGATCTGGCTGAGGGTGAAGGACACGAAGACACCGACGATGTAGAGCTGGATCAGGCGGGTCGTGCTGGCGCCGTACACCCACACCAGCACGCTGGCGGCACCGGCGAGCAGCACGATGCCGTTGGAGAAGGCGAGCCGGTCGCCGCGGGTGTGCAGCTGACGCGGGAGGTAGCGGTCCTGGGCGAGGATCGAGCCGAGCAGCGGGAAGCCGTTGTAGGCGGTGTTCGCGGCGAGGAACAGCACCAGCGCCGTGGCGGCGGCCAGCAGGAGGAACAGCAGGCTGCCCTGGCCGAACACGGCTGCGGCCACCTGCGAGATCACCGGATGCTGTACGTAGCCCGGACCCAGCGGTACGCCGTCGTGGAAGAGGTCCGTGGCCGGGTTCTCGGCCAGGCGCACCCGGGTCGTGCCGGCCAGGACGATGATGCCGCAGAACATGGTGACGGCGAGCAGTCCCATCATCGCGAGCGTGGTCGCCGCGTTCTTGGACTTGGGCTTGCGGAAGGCCGGGACACCGTTGGAGATCGCCTCGACGCCGGTGAGCGCGGCGCAGCCGGAGGAGAAGGCGCGCAGCAGCAGGAAGAACAGGGCGAAGCCCGCCAGGCCGGGGTGTTCGGGTTTGATCTCGAAGTCCGCCGTCGGCGCCCGCATCTCGTCGCCGAGCACCACGCCGCGGAACGCGCCCCACGCGATCATGATGAAGACACTTGTCACGAAGACGTACGTGGGGATGGCGAAGAGCGTGCCCGACTCCCGGACGCCGCGCAGGTTCATCAGCGTCAGCAGCACGATCACGGCGATGGCGCAGGCCACCTTGTGCTCGACCATGAACGGGATCGCCGAGCCCAGGTTCTCGACGCCGGCGGAGATCGACACGGCGACGGTGAGGACGTAGTCGACCAGCAGGGCGCTCGCGACGGTCCGGCCGGCCCTGGAACCGAGGTTGGTGGTCACCACCTCGTAGGCACCGCCGCCGCTGGGGTAGGCGTGCACGTTCTGCCGGTAGGAGGCGACCACGGTGACCATCAGGGCGATGATCGCGAGCGCGATCCAGGGACTGAAGTGGTACGCCGACAGACCCGCGACGGAGAGGACCAGCAGGACCTCGCCGGGCGCGTACGCCACGGACGACAGCGGGTCGGAGGCGAAGACGGGGAGTGCGACGCGCTTGGGCAGAAGCGTTTCGCCCAAGCGGTCGCTGCGCAACGCGCGCCCGATGAGAATGCGTTTGGGCACGTCGGTCAGTTTGGACACAACTGAGGATCGTATGCCTTCGAACACAGGGACACCCGTCCGCCGCTCACATCCATACGGCTTCCGAACGGGTTCCGTACGGGACCCGTGTCGCGGGGCGCGACACGGGCGGGCGCCTCTGCTCTCCGGGTGAAAACACGGGATGGTGGCGCTGCGGGTTCCGCGGGAGGCGACGGTTCCATGCCTATATGACTGGGCCCCGTCCGCTGCCCCTCCGTGGAGGTTCCATGCACGCGTCCGCCGAACTGATCGGTGCCCTGGCCGCGCTTCTCGGCCTCGGGGTTCTGACCCTGGCGAGCGTGCGCAGCATCACCCGCCGCTGATCGCCCCGCCGTGCCGATACGTTGGACCCGGGCGCCCGGACGCGGCACCCGCACGCTGCGGCCGGAGCCCCGGAGGGCACCGGAAGCGCGCCACCCCGGCATGATGTTGCCCGGCGGTCCGCACTCAGGCCGCCACGGGTTGCCCGGCGAGCCGAAAGAGAGACATGAGCACGATGGCCATGAAGATCGACGGGCCTGCAGGAAGCGCGGTGTGAGGCGATGCATATTGTCATCATGGGTTGCGGGAGGGTGGGTTCCGCCCTGGCCCAGACCCTGGAAGAGGAGGGGCACACGGTCGCCGTGATCGACCGGGACCCGACCTCCTTCCGCCGTCTGGGCTCCGCGTTCAACGGCCGCCGGATCACCGGGATCGGCTTCGACCAGGACACCCTGCGCGAGGCGGGCATCGAGGAGGCCGGCGCCTTCGCCGCCGTCTCCAGTGGGGACAACTCCAACATCATCGCCGCGCGGGTGGCCCGTGAGATGTTCGGCGTCGAGAACGTCGCCGCCCGCATCTACGACCCCCGCCGCGCGGAGGTCTACCAACGCCTGGGCATCCCCACGGTCGCGACGGTCCGCTGGACCGCCGACCAGATGCTGCGCCGGCTGCTCCCCTCGGGCGCGGAGCCGCTGTGGCGCGACCCCACCGGCGGGGTCCAGCTCGCCGAGGTGCACACCTCCCCGGCCTGGGTGGGGCACAAGATCAGCAAACTGCAGGACCAGACCGGCGTCCGCGTGGCCTTCCTCACCCGGCTCGGCGAGGCGATCCTGCCCAGCTCCCAGACGGTGTTGCAGGAGGGGGACCTGGTGCACGTGATGATGCGCACCGATGAGATCGACCGGGTCGAGGCGGCGTTCGCCAAGGGCTCCGAAGAGGAGGGCGGTCACTGATGAGGGTCGCCATCGCCGGAGCCGGCGCCGTCGGCCGCTCGATCGCGGGTGAGCTGCTGGAGAACGGCCACGAGGTTCTGCTCATCGACAAGGCGCCGACCGCCATCTCGGTCGAGCGCGTTCCGCAGGCCGAGTGGCTGCTCGCCGACGCCTGCGAAATCACGTCCCTGGACGAGGCGGCGATCCAGCGCTGCAACGTCGTCATCGCCGCGACCGGCGACGACAAGGTCAACCTGGTCGTGTCCCTGCTGGCGAAGACGGAGTACGGCGTCCCGCGCGTCGTCTCCCGGGTGAACAACCCCAAGAACGAGTGGCTGTTCAACGAGTCCTGGGGCGTGGACGTCGCCGTCTCCACCCCGCGCCTGATGTCGGCCCTGGTGGAGGAGGCGGTCAGCGTCGGCGACCTGGTCCGGCTGCTGCGCTTCAGCCACGGTGACGCCAACCTGGTCGAGCTGACCCTGCCCGAGGAGTCGGCGCTGGCGGGCACCCAGGTCGGCGCCGTCCAGTGGCCCCAGGACACCTCGCTGGTCACGATCATCCGTGGGACGCGCGTTCTCACGCCGACCCGGGAGGACTCCCTGGAGGCGGGCGACGAGCTGCTCTTCGTGGCCGCCCAGTCCCGCGAGGAGCAACTGGAGGACCTGCTGTCGGTACGCCGGAACGACGCCGCGCGCTAGGGCCTGTCCGGCGGATCAGGCTGCGGGAAATCAGCGGTGCCTTGTCAGTGCGGGTGAGCGGCGGCGATGGGGGTCCCTACCGCTCATGGGGGTCCCTCCCGCTCATGGGGGTCCCTCCCGCTCGAGCGAAGTCGAGAGTGGGGGAGAAGTCGAGAGTGGGGGAGCGGTCAGCCGCAAGGCGGAGGAGGGAGTCGACGCGATGGGGGTCCCCTGCTCGAAGAGCTCGGGGGAGGAAGTGCCGGCCCCCGCGTCTGCGGCATGATCCGCCGGACAGGCCCTGGCCGACGGCCGTACGTGAGTGGGGGCGCCCGGTGATCTCCGGGCGCCCCCACTCACGTATTCGGGTGCGGAACTCAGGGGCGGCGGTGCCGGCCGGTCGTCGCCCCGCCGTTCTCCGCCGTCTTCGCCTCGCGGGCGGCCTTGCGCTCCTCCTCGGCCCGCTCCTCCGCCTCCATCTCCGCGAACACGTCGATCGGCGGCGGCGCCTTCGCCAGGAACACCCACGTCAGGTACACGGCGAGCAGGAACGGCGGGATCTTCAGGGCGACCAGGACCCAGCCCAGCTGCGTCGTGTCCGCCCACCAGTACAGCGGGAACAGGATCGCGCTCTTGCCGAGCAGGATCAGGCCCCAGGCCCAACTGGCCTTGGTGTACGCCTTCTTGCGGCCCGGGTTACGGGTGCGCCAGGAGAGGTTCTCCCGGAAGACGGGACCCAGCATCAGGCCGATCAGCGGGACACCGGCCATCGCGGTGATGATGTACGCCAGGGCCAGGCCCAGGGTGTAGAGCATGCCGGGCAGGTAGAAGTCCTTGGCGTTGCCGGTCATCATCGCGAAGACCACACCGAAGCCGACGCCGAAGACGCCGCTGAAGGCGTGCTTGACGGTGTCCTTCATCACCAGCCGGACCACGACCATCACCAGCGACACGGCGAGCGCCGCGATCGCCGACATGTGCAGATCCTTGTTGATCGTGTAGATGCTGACGAAGAGGAGTCCGGGCAGCACCGTCTCGACCATGCCCCGCACTCCGCCGAACGCCTCGAACAGGGCGGCCTCGGTCACCGCCTTGGCGTCGTCGGCGGATGTGTCTTCGGTTGTCGGCTTGTCGAGCGACGTCACCGGCTACTCCCGTCCGAGGGGTCTCAGTTCGTATTTCGGATTGAACAGCACCCGGCGACCCCTGCTCATGGCGATACGGCCCGATGCGATCAGCTTGCGCCCCGGTTCGATCCCGACGATGGAGCGCCGACCGAGCCACACCACGTCCAGCGCGGCGGAGCCGTCGAACAACTCGGCCTCCAGGGCCGGGACTCCCGCGCGCGGCCGCAGCGTGACCGTGCGCAACGTACCAGTAACCGTGACGATCTGCCGGTCCTGACAGTCGTCTATCGGCGTACAGCCGGCGGTCTCCGTGTCCTCACGCAGCTCCTCGGACTCCAGGTCCTCCTGCGACGAGGAGAGCCGATCGAGCATACGCCGGAACCGGCCCGCCGGTTTGTCCGAGCGAGGAACAGCACTCATGTCTGAAAGCGTACCGGGGTGCCCCGACGGTTACGTACCCCCAGGTGACCCGGCTCGAACCGCCGGGGGCGTGCGTTCACCGCTCGAAGCGGTAACCCATGCCAGGCTCGGTGATGAAGTGCTTCGGGTGGGACGGGTCGGCCTCCAGCTTGCGGCGCAGCTGCGCCATGTACACGCGCAGGTAGTTGGTCTCCGTCCCGTACGAGGGCCCCCAGACCTCCTTCAGCAGCTGCTTCTGCGCGACCAGGCGGCCGCCGTTGCGCACCAGCACCTCCAGCAGATGCCACTCGGTGGGGGTCAGCCGCACGTCCTTGCCGTCCCGGTGCACCTTCTTCGCGGCCAGGTCGACGGTGAACCCGTCGGTCTCCACCCTCAGGTCGTCCTCGCCGGAGGGCTCGGCCCGGCGCACGGCGGCGCGGAGCCTGGCCAGCAGCTCGTCCATGCCGAAGGGCTTGGTGACGTAGTCGTCGGCTCCCGCGTCGAGCGCCTGCACCTTCTCGTCGGAGGCCTGCCGGGCGGAGAGCACCAGGATCGGCACCCGGGTCCAGCCGCGCAGTCCCCTGATCACCTCGACACCGTCCATGTCGGGCAGGCCCAGGTCGAGGACGACCACGTCGGGGTGGCGGGCGGCGGCCAGGCGGAGGGCCTCGGCACCGTCCTGGGCGGCGTCGACCTCGTACGAGCGGGCCTTGAGGTTGATCACGAGGGCGCGCACGATCGCCGGCTCGTCGTCGACCACCAGCACACGGGTCATGAGGACTGCCTTTCAGGTCTTTCCGGTTCTGCGGGACGGGCCGGCTCCGCCGACTCCGCGGGGCGGCCGGGTTCCGTTTCGGCGGGGCGGCCGGGTTCCGTCGGTGTTCCCGCCGCGCGGAGGGTCAGCGTCATGGTGAGGCCTCCCCCGGGGGTGTCGTCCGCGTTCAGCGAGCCGCCCATGGCTTCCACGAAGCCGCGCGCCACCGCCAGGCCGAGGCCGACACCGGCACCGCGCGGGGCGTCACCATAACGCTGGAAGGGCTCGAAGATGCGGTCCTTCGCGTCGTCGGGGACGCCGGGGCCGCGGTCGACCACCCGCACCTCGACCCGGTCGGCGAGCGCGCTCGCCGCGACCAGGACGGTGGTGCCGGCCGGAGCGTACTTGACGGCGTTCTCGACCAGGTTGGCCACCGCCCGCTCCAGCAGTCCGGGGTCGACGGCGACCATGGGCAGCGTCTCCGGGATGTCCAGGGCGACGCTTCCCTCGGGGACACCGCCGAGGGCCATGGGCACCACCTCGTCGAGGTCGAGTTCGCGGATCAGCGGGGTGACCGTGCCGGTGTTCAGCCGGGACATGTCGAGCAGGTTCCCCACCAGGTGGTCCAGTCGGTCGGCGCCGCCCTCGATGCCCTCCAGCAGCTCGGCCCGGTCCTCGGGCGACCAGTCGACGTCCTCGGAGCGCAGCGAGGAGACCGCCGCCTTGATCCCGGCGAGCGGGGTGCGCAGGTCGTGGCTGACGGCGGCCAGCAGGGCGGTGCGGATGCGGTTGCCCTCGGCGAGGGTGCGCGCCCGGTCGGCCTCGGCGCGCAGCCGCCGGCGGTCCAGGGCGGCGGCGGCCTGGGCCGCGAAGGCGCCCAGCACCCTGCGGTCCTCTGCGGGCAGGACCCGGCCGGTCAGTACGAGCGCCATGTGGTCCCCGACCGGAACGTCCACGTCCGCGTCGTCGGGCCGTTCGAGGACCGGTCCCGTACCGGCCCGCCCGGCGCAGGTCCAGGGCTCGACGTCGCCGGCGCGTTCCAGCAGCGCCGCCGACTCCATGCCGAATGTCTCGCGGACCCGTTCCAGCAGCGCCTCCAGACCGGTCTCGCCGCGCAGCACGTTGCCGGCCAGGAAGGAGAGGATCTCCGACTCGGCGCGCAGCCGGGCCGCCTGATGGGTACGGCGGGCGGCGAGGTCGACGGCGGACGCCACCGCCGCACCGACGGCGACGAAGATCACGATGGCGACGATGTTCTTCGGGTCGGAGATCGTCCAGCGGTGCAGGGGCGGGGTGTAGAAGTAGTTCAGCAGCAGCGAGCCGAAGGCCGCCGAGGCCAGGGCCGGCCGCAGGCCGCCGAGCAGGGCCGCCGCCACGGTCAGCGCCAGGAACAGCAGCATGTCGTTGGCCAGGCCCGGGTCGAAGGCGTTGAGCAGCAGGGCCAGCACCGCGGGACCCGCCACCCCGACCGCCCAGCCCCACACCACCCGTGACCGTCCGAGCCGGGCGCCCCGGGCCACCGGCAGTCCGCGTCCCTTGGCGATCGCCTCGTGGGTGACGATGTGCACGTCCAGGTCGGGACCGGAGTCCCGCGCGACGGTCGCGCCGACGCCGGGACCGAAGACGTACTGCCACGCCTTGCGGCGCGAGGAGCCCAGCACGATCTGGGTGGCGTTCGCCGCGCGCGCGAAGGCGAGCAGGGCGGCCGGGATGTCGTCCCCGACGACGTGGTGGAAGGTGCCGCCCAGGTTCTCCACCAGGGTCCGCTGTTCGGCCAGCTCCCCCGGCGAGGCAGCGGTGAGTCCGTCGCCGCGGGCGATGTAGACCGCGAGCACCTCGCCCCCGGCGCCCTTCTCCGCGAGCCGCGCGGCACGGCGGATCAGGGTGCGGCCCTCGGGCCCGCCGGTCAGGCCGACCATGATCCGTTCGCGTGAGCCCCAGATGGCCGAGACGTCGTGCTCGCTGCGGTACCGCTGCAGGTACTCGTCGACCCGGTCGGCCACCCACAGCAGCGCGAGTTCTCTCAGCGCGGTGAGGTTGCCGGGGCGGAAGTAGTTCGACAGGGCCGCGTCGACCTTGTCCGGCTGGTAGACGTTGCCGTGCGCCATCCGGCGGCGCAGCGCCTCGGGCGTCATGTCGACCAGTTCTATCTGTTCGGCCCGCCGTACCACCTCGTCCGGCACGGTTTCCCGCTGCCGTACGCCGGTGATCGACTCCACGACGTCGCCGAGGGACTCCAGGTGCTGGATGTTGAGGGTCGACAGCACGTCGATCCCGGCGGCCAGCAGCTCCTCCACGTCCTGCCAGCGCTTGGCGTTGCGCGCGCCGGGCACATTGGTGTGGGCGAGTTCGTCGACGAGGACCACCTGGGGGCGGCGGGCGAGGACGGCGTCGAGGTCCATCTCGGGCAGGACGGCGCCGCGGTGCTCCAGTTCCTTGCGCGGTACCTGTTCGAGACCGTCCAGCAACGCCTTGGTGCGCGGCCGGTCGTAGTGCTCGACGAACCCCACCACGCAGTCGGTGCCCCGCTCGACACGGCGCTGCGCCTCGGACAGCATCGCGTACGTCTTGCCGACGCCCGGTGCCGCGCCGAGATGGATCCGAAGTCTGCCGCGTCCCATCGGACCTCTTTCGAGGAAACCACCGGCTTCAGCCGGTGGGGGAATCGAATCCCTGATGTACGTTTCTGGTGTCCCGCAAGGGATCGGTTCGGGCTGGACCGCAATCCTCGGGTTGAAAGCCCCCTTCCTTCGGGAGGGGGAGCGCAGTCACGCCCTCATTGTCTTCCGGTCTGAGGGCAGCGCTGTCCGGGTGACCCCTGTTGCCCGTGCAGAGTCGACCCTACGGTCGTCCGGCGTGGCGAAAGGCGCTGGTCGGGGCAGGAAGAGCGTCTTTGACGGAACCCTGACGGACTCGGCTGGACGCCGCCGGTCGGCCGTCAGGGTTCGACGATCTCGCCGTCGCCCAGTTCCAGGACGCGGTCGGCGAGGTCGAGCAGGGTCGCGTCGTGCGTGGCGACGACCGCGGTGACCTGCTCACTGCGTACGACCGCGCGCAGCAGTTCCATCACGGAGTGCCCGGTCTCCGCGTCGAGCTGACCGGTCGGCTCGTCGGCGATGAGCAGGGCCGGGTTGTTGGCGAGGGCGCGGGCGATGGCGACCCGCTGCTGCTGGCCGCCGGACAGCTCGCCCGGCCGCTGTGCCGCGTGGTCGGCGAGGCCCACCAGGGACAGCAGCAGGTCCACGCGTTCCTCGCGCTCGCGCGGGTCGGCGCGGCGCAGCCGGAGCGGGACCCCCACGTTCTCGGCCGCGGTGAGGATGGGGATCAGCCCGAAGGACTGGAAGACGAAGCCGATCCGGTCCCGGCGCAGGGCGAGCAGCCCGTTCTCGTCCAGGTCGGCGATGGCGAGCCCGTCGACGGTGACCCGCCCCTCGTCCGGGGTGTCGAGACCACCGACGATGTTGAGCAGGGTGGTCTTGCCGGAGCCCGAGCGCCCCTTGAGGGCGACCAGCTCACCGCGTGGTACGTCGAAGGAGACACCGCGCAGGGCGTGGACCGCGGCGGCTCCGGTGCCGTAGGACTTGTGCACGTTCTCGACGCGCACCATGGTCTCGGTGACCACCTGGCCGACCGCCTGGCTCATTCGCCCGCCCTCCCCCGGGTACCGGTCGCGCGCGTCGCCGCCGGACCGGGCCGCCAGTATCGCTGCCGGGCACCCTGTCGATCAACAGGTCGGAACGGGTGGGACGGGCAGGGGCCGCACCCGGTCGGGTGCGGCCCCTGCTCCGCTCGACTGACTCAGCTGACCCAACGGGCTCAGCGGACCTCGGTGATCTCCGGGCCGCGCGCCAGCTGTCCCATGCCGCCCGCGAAGCGGGAGCCCTCGGAGCCCTCGTCCTGTTGCACGCCCTCGGGGACCATCTGGGCGTCGTTCGGCAGCTTCAGGACGATCGGGTCGCGCGGCGCCATCGGGCCGTCCCCGCGCACCACGACCGTGTCCTGGAAGATCTGCTCCAGCAGCCCGGCGGCCTGCGGCTGCACCGCGCCCTGACCCGAGATCACCCCGCGCAGGAACCAGCGCGGGCCGTCCACGCCGACGAACCGTACGACCTGGAAACCGCCCGTGCCGTCCGGCAGTTGCACCGGCACCTGGGCGCGCAGCTCCCAGCCCAGCGGACCCTCGACCTCGTCGATGATGCCGCCCTGCTGGGTGATGCCGGACGCGATCTCCTCGCGGACCTCGCTCCAGATGCCCTCGCGCTTGGGGGCCGCGAAGCCCTGCAACTGGATGGCGCTGTCGTGCACCACGACGGTGGCCGCGACGATCGCGTCGCCCGCGACCTCGACCCGCAGTTCCATGCCGTCCACGCCGGGCACGAACAGACCGCCCAGGTCGACCCGGCCCTCGCCGGGCGCGCTCACCTCGGAACTGTCCCAGGGCCCGTCGGGCCGTGGTGCGGGCTCGAGCCTCAGTCGCTCGCGCTCGCCTTCCGCCTCCGTGTCGACACCGTCGACGACCTGCTCGGCCTCGCCGGCCGCGTCCTCGGCGGCATCCCTCTTCTTGCGACGTCCGAACACGTCACTGTCCTTCCCGGTCGGATACGACCGAAGCGTATCGATTCCCACCCGCTGCGCCGCCTTCGGCGGCCTGAACGCTTGTGCCGCTCTTACTTTCCACCGCGGCATGGCCGCCGGTGGACCCGAAGCCCCCCTCGGCCCGTGCCGAGCGGGACAGCTCCGCGACCGGCACGAAACGGACCCGCTCGACCTGCTGGACGACCAGTTGGGCAATCCGGTCGAAGCGCTCGAACCGCACGGCCTCGCGCGGGTCGAGATTCACCACGATCACCTTGATCTCCCCACGGTACCCGGCATCAACCGTCCCCGGGGCATTCACCAGGGCGACGCCGCAGCGGGCGGCAAGACCGGATCGCGGGTGCACGAAGGCCGCGTACCCCTCGGGCAGGGCCACAGACACTCCGGTGGGCAGAACGGCCCGCTCGCCGGGCGCCAGTTCGCACGCCTCGGTGGTGCGCAGATCGGCTCCCGCGTCACCGGGGTGCTCGTACTCCGGAAGCGGTACGTCCGGGTCGACGCGCCGGAGCAGTACCCGGAGTTCGCCGCGGCGGGGCTCGCTCACGGGTTCACCTCGAAGGCACGGGCGCGGCGGACCTGGTCCGGGTCCTCCATGGCGGCCCGGATCTCCTCGGGGCGTCCGTGGTCGATGAAGTGGTCGACCTTGACCTCGATGAAGAGCGCGTCGGCGCGGACGGCGACCGGGCCGCCGGGGCCGCCGATGCGTCCGGTGGCGGTGGAGTAGATCTTCCGGCCCGCCACCGCGGTCACCTCCGCCTCCAGATGGAGCGTGGTGTCGACCGGCACGGGCTGGACGAAGTCGGTCTCGAGCCTGCCGGTCACGGCGATCGTGCGCAGCAGCCAGTTCAGCGAGCCGAGCGTCTCGTCCAGGGCGCTGGCGAGCACCCCGCCGTGCGCCAGGCCGGGGGCACCCTGGTGGGCGGGCCGCACGGTGAACGCGGCGGTGACCGACACCCCTTCGCCGGCCCGCGCCTCGAGGTGCAGTCCGTGGGGCTGTTCGCCGCCACAGCCGAAACACTGGCCGTAGTGCGCGCCCAGGAGCTCGCCGGGTGCGGGCGCGTCCGGGTGGCGCACCGGTTTCACGGCGTCGGCGGGAGGCTGAAGAACTGAGGAAGTACCACTCACAGGCGCAGACCTTACCCGCGCGTCGGCCATCCTCCGACACCTGCCAAGCTGGATCCATGCAGCTCTCCGCCGCCCCGTACGAAGAACGCCTGACCGCGCCCCGCTCCTGGTGGCTGATCTCCTTGCTCGCGGGTGTCTCGCTGGCCCTGATCGTGCTGCCGCTCGGCACCCTGCCGATGCTCGGCGGCCTGGCCGTCGGCAGCGCCGCGGCGGCGGTCGTGGTCAGCGCGTACGGCTCGGTGCGCATCCGGGTCGTGGGCGGCCTGCTGATCGCCGGTGAGGCGAGGATCCCGGTGACGGCACTGGGCGAGGCTGAGGTCCTGGACGCCGAGGAAGCCCGCGCCTGGCGCACCCACCGGGCGGACCCGCGCTGCTTCATGCTGCTGCGGGCCTACATCCCGGGGGCGGTCCGGGTGGAGATCACCGACCCGGAGGACCCGACGCCGTACGCCTTCCTGTCGACGCGTGAGCCGCAACGGCTGGCGGAGGCACTGCGGGCGGCGAAGGCCGCCGCCTAGCACGGCTGGGCAGGGCCTCTCCGGGGCGGAACGGCTGCACAGGCCGGGGCGGGGTTCAAGGGGCTCCGCGTCCGCCCTTCTCTCCGGTGAACGCGTCCAGGTGCAGGGCGTCGGCCGGGGTCTCGAGGGCCGGGAGCTCGGGCAGGGCGTCCCAGGGAACCTGGATCCTGCGCAGGTCGGCCTGGACACGGGCGGCGAGCTTTCTGGTGTCCCTGCGGTTCATGACCGCACCGACGGCGGCTCCCACCAGGAACGGCATGAGGTTCGGCAGATTGCGCACGGTGCGCTTCATGATCCGCTGGCGCAGTTCGCGCTTCATGCGGCTGTTCATCGCCGCACTCACGGTGGAGGGCTTGGTCGCCTCGATTCCGCGCTCCTGCGACCAGGCGTTCAGGTACGCGGTGCTGCGCTGTGCGAGGCTGCCCGCGGGTCGTACGCCGTAGACCTCGTGGAGTTCGGCGATCAGTTTCAGTTCGATCGCGGCGACGCCGGTGACCTCGGCGGCCAGCTCCGTCGGCATCGCCGGCGGCACGGGCATCATCGCCGCCGCGCCGACTCCGGCCCCGACCGTCGCCGTGGCCCTCGCCGCGCCCGCCACGAGCTTGTCCGCGAGCTCCTCGGGACCGAGCCCGGGGAACTGCCCCCGCAGCGTCCGCAGGTCCCTCACGGGCACCCGCGGGGCCATCTCGATGATCCGGTCCGTGAGATACGCCAGGCCCGCACGCGCGCGGGCACCGCCCCTGCGGACGCCTTCCCTGGCCTTGTCCCGGAACTCCGCGGCCCGTCGGCGAGCCACCGGTGCGGTGGTGGTGACCTCCGCGGATACCGGGAGGTCACCCCGGTCGACCGCGGGTTCGAGCGAGGCCGCCCCGGTGTCGGTTGAGCCTCGCTCGTGGTCACGCGTGTCGCACTGAGGGCCGTCCTGCGGCCCCGAGTCCGCTCCCCTCGCGAGGAGGCGGCGCTTCCGAGGAGGGGTCGAGCCGGTCACGGCCGACCCGTCCTCAGTCGCAGTCGCGGCAGATCGGCTGACCGTTCTTCTCCCGGGCCAGCTGGCTGCGGTGGTGCACGAGGAAGCAGCTCATGCACGTGAACTCGTCCTGCTGCTTGGGCAGGACCCGGACGGCCAGTTCCTCGTTCGAAAGGTCCGCTCCGGGCAGCTCGAGGCCTTCGGCAGCCTCGAACTCGTCGACGTCCACGGCCGAGGCCGACTTGTCGTTGCGGCGGGCCTTCAGCTCTTCAAGACTGTCCGAGTCGACGTCGTCGTCGGTCTTGCGTGGAGTGTCGTAATCGGTTGCCATTGTCGCTCTCCCCCTCTGGGTGTATGCGGTGTCTCCAGCGCACTAACGCGTGAGAGGCCGGACTTGTGCCCGACCTGAGGCGGAGATTTTGCCTCACATCAAGGTCTGTTACTCAATCGACACCCAACCGAACTCCTCACGAGTGATCGGCTTGGATGCGATGGGGACCGTACACGGTTCCCACACGGCACTTCAAAGCCGCCCCACCGTGTACTTCCCGTGATCAAGGCTCCCGAAAACCAGGACTTTCCCGGCCTTTCGGCAAGTTCGTGATCACAGAGGGTGGATGAATCGAGAAACGCTCTTGTGAGCGATCCCACAGGGGGGCGGCGGGGACACCCTTCGAAAATTCCGCCGAAAGCGAACACCCCCGTGTGTCGGCGACATGATGTCAGATCGGCAGGGTGACCCGCATCACGAGTCCGCCCCCCTCTCGCGGCTGGGCGTAGATGTGCCCGCCGTGCGCCCGCGCCACCGACCGGACGATGGAGAGCCCCAGTCCGACCCCCTTGTCGCTGCCCGTCCGCTCGGTGCGCAACCGCCGGAAAGGCTCGAACAGATTGTCGATCTCGTACGCCGGAACCACCGGACCGGTGTTGCTCACCACCAGGACCGCCTGTCCGTGCTGGACCTGGGTGGTGACCTCCACCCGTCCCCGCTCGGCCACGTTGTAGCGCACTGCGTTCTGCACCAGGTTCAGCGCGATCCGCTCCAGCAGTACGCCGTTGCCCTGGACGACCGCGGGTTTGCGGTCGCCGCGGATCTCCACGCCCTTGGCCTGTGCCTCCGCATGCACCTGGTCGATGGCCTGGGAGGCCACCTCGGCGAGATCCACCGGCTTGCGCTCGATGATCTGGTTGTCGCTGCGGGCGAGCAGCAGCAGGCCCTCGACGAGCTGTTCGCTGCGCTCGTTGGTGGCCAGCAGCGTCTTGCCGAGCTGCTGGAGCTCCACCGGCGCGTTCGGATCGGAGAGGTGCACCTCGAGGAGTGTGCGATTGATCGCCAACGGGGTGCGCAGTTCGTGCGAGGCGTTGCCGACGAAGCGCTGCTGGGCGGTGAAGGCCCGCTGCAACCGCTCCAGCATGTCGTCGAAGGTGTCGGCCAGCTCCTTGAGCTCGTCGTCCGGGCCGTCCAGCTCGATCCGGCGGGACAGGTCGGAGCCCGCCACCGCGCGTGCGGTGCGGGTGATCCGGCCCAGCGGCGACAGCACGCGGCCGGCCATCGCGTATCCGAAGGCGAAGGCGATGATCGCGAGGCCGAGCAGGGCGAGGAGGGAGCGGCTGAGCAGGTTGTCCAGGGCATGCTGGCGCTGCTCGTTGACGCACTCGTTCAGCGCTCTGTTCAGCTCCTCCGCGGGCAGCTGCGCGCTGCGCAGATGGCAGATGTCGCTGGCCACCCGTCCGGAGCGGATTTCGAAGGGCAGGTCGCTGCCCACCCTCAGCGCGTTCGCGGCGAACAGGTAGATGATCGACAGCAGCAGGATGCCGGCGATCAGGAACATGCCGCCGTAGAGCAGGGTGAGCCGTATCCGGATGGTGGGACGCAGCCAGGGGAAGGGCGGTACCGGCCTGTGGTGGGGGTCCCAGGTGGGCTTCGGAGGTGCCTGCGGGGACCCCTGGGCGGGCGTGGGGGTGGCGGCCACGGGATCAGATCCGGTAGCCCGAGCCGGGGACGGTCACGATGACCGGTGGCTCGCCCAGCTTGCGGCGCAGGGTCATGACGGTCACCCGCACCACGTTGGTGAACGGGTCGGTGTTCTCGTCCCAGGCCTTCTCCAGCAGTTGCTCCGCGGAGACGACGGCACCCTCGCTGCGCATGAGCACCTCGAGGACGGCGAACTCCTTGGGCGCGAGCTGGACCTCCTGGCCGTCGCGGAACACCTCGCGGCGGTTGGGGTCGAGCTTGATCCCGGCGCGCTCCAGGACCGGCGGGAGCGGCACGCTGGTACGCCGCCCCAGAGCGCGCACGCGCGCGATGAGCTCGCTGAACGCGAAGGGCTTGGGCAGATAGTCGTCGGCGCCGATCTCCAGGCCCTCGACCCGGTCGCTGACGTCGCCGGAGGCCGTGAGCATCAGCACGCGCGTGGGCATGCCGAGTTCGACGATCCTGCGGCACACGTCGTCGCCGTGCACGAGGGGGAGGTCGCGGTCGAGGACGACCACGTCGTAGTCGTTGACGCCGATGCGCTCCAGGGCGGCCGCACCGTCGTACACGACGTCGACGGCCATGGCCTCCCGGCGCAGTCCGGTGGCCACCGCATCGGCGAGCAGCTGCTCGTCCTCGACGACGAGTACGCGCACGTCGCTTGTCCTTCCTCAAGTCCCGCCGGGCAGCGCTTCGGAGCGCATGCGGGCGGGGTGCCGGTGGGTGCGTTGCCTCCATCCTGCCCTTTTCGGCCATAAGTCGGCTGTAAGAGCTCCGGACGAAATGGGCGCCCGGCACACGACGCCCGGCACGCACTCCCCCGAGCTCTCGGCCCTCCCCCACTCTCGACTTCGCTCGAGCGGGAGGGACCCCCATGAGCGGGGATCCCACGACGCCGCGGGCTGATCGGACGCCCATTTCGTCCGGAGCTCCAAGGCGGGGTCCGCCACCGGGAACGGGGGTGGCGCGGGGGCATGGGACAGGGGAAAGTCCGGACGAACGGCACGGGAATACGAGATTTTCTCGTGCGGTGAGGTTTCCGCGGAAGGGAGCCTGGGGAGGACGGGTTTACATCCCGCGATCACGCTCTGCTCGCACCGTGCCACACCGCGGTGCGCATCAGTCCGTTTCCCGCAGAGCGGACCCGGGTGTCCGACGCCGTAGCCCCAGGCCGAGCGGCGCCGGTCATCCACCGCAGACGTGATCGTCCCTTTCGAACGGCACACCTTCGTGCCGTCGACCCACGACCCAGGACGAGGGGGCGCAGCATGGACGCTTTCACCGCAGGACTTCTGCAGCGCATAAGGACGACCGAGTCCGATCTGTCCCGGGCCCGCGACGAGGGTGACGACTTCCTCGTCGAGGTGGAGCAGGGCGAGCTCGACGACCTGCGCCGGCTCGCCGCCGAGCACGGTGTGGAGGTCGGCGCGTCCCGAGCCTGATCAGCCCGATCGCGTCAGGACCGGCGCGTCGGCACCTGCGCATGAGCGCGTTCGAAGCGGTCCCCGGCGAATCCAGCGCCGGGGACCGCTTCACCGTCTCCCGCGGGATCCTCCCCCGGTCGTCCGTCCGTCAGTCGTGCCAGGCGCCGAAGTCCTCCAGCAGCCGCTGGAGGGGCTCGAAGACGCCCGGGGTGGCCGCGACCGCGAGATCCCACGAGGGGCGCTCACCGGGCCGTCCACCGGTCAGTGCGCCCGCTTCCCGGGCGATCAGGTCACCCGCCGCCAGGTCCCAGGGGTGCAGTCCGCGCTCGTAGTAGCCGTCGAGGTGGCCGCAGGCGAGGTCGCAGAGGTCGACCGCGGCCGAGCCGCCCCGCCGGATGTCCCGCAGGAGCGGGATCAGCCGCTGCGCGACGCCGGCCTGATGGGTGCGGACCTCGGTGACGTAGTTGAAGCCGGTCGAGACCAGGGCCTGGTCGAGGGGCGGCGCGGGACGGCAGGTCAGCGTGCGCTCGCCCTCCCAGGCACCGGTGGCACGGGCGCCGCCGCCGCGGACGGCGTGGTACGTCTCGCCGCGCATCGGGGCCGCGACCACCCCGACCACGGTCTCGCCGTCCTGCTCGGCGGCGATGGAGACGGCCCAGGTGGGCAGCCCGTACAGGTAGTTGACCGTGCCGTCGAGCGGGTCGATCACCCAGCGGACGCCACTGGTGCCCTCGGTCGTGCCGCCCTCCTCGCCGAGGACTCCGTCGTCCGGCCGGCGCTCGGCGATCAGACCGGTGATCAGCTTCTCGGCCGCGATGTCCATCTCGGTGACGACGTCGATCGGGCTGGACTTGGTCGCGGCGACCTCCAGGTCGGCCGGCCGTCCGTCCCTCAGCAGCTCGCCCGCGCGCCGCGCCGCCTCGCGGGCCAGCTCCAGCAGTTCCGCGTGCAGGGGGTCGGTCACGGCGCTCCTCACGCGTAGGGGCTGTCGGCGCCCGCGGCGGCGGGACGCGGGGCGCGGGCCGGGCAGCAGCCCACCGGGCAGAGGTTGTGACTCGGCCCCAGGGCGCCCAGGGCGCAGGGGGCGACGTCGTCCTGACCGCGCTCGGTGGCCGCGCGCTCCACGATCAGATCGCGGATCGCGGCGGCGAAGCGCGGGTCGGCGCCCACGGTCGCCGAGCGGCGCACCGGCAGTCCCAGCTCCCCCGCCTTGGCCGCGGCCTCGGTGTCGAGGTCGTAGATGACCTCCATGTGGTCGGAGACGAATCCGATGGGGGCCATGACCACGGCCGGGGCCCCGGCCGCGTGCCGCTCCTCGAGGTGGTCGCAGATGTCGGGCTCCAGCCAGGGGATGTGCGGGGCGCCGGAGCGGGACTGGTAGACGAGCTGCCAGGGGTGGTCCACGCCGGTGCGCTCCCGCACGGCGTCGGCGATCAGCCGGGCCACATCCAGGTGCTGCCGTACGTACGCGCCGCCCTCGCCGTGCTCCTCGACGGGGCCGGAGGTGTCGGCGGAGGCGGTGGGGATCGAGTGGGTGCAGAAGGCGATGTGCGCGCCGTCACGCACCTCCTCGGGCAGCTCGGCGAGCGAGCGGAGGACCCCGTCGACCATGGGTTCCACGAAGCCGGGGTGGTTGAAGTAGTGCCGCAGCTTGTCGACCTCGGGCAGCTCCAGACCCTCGGCCGCCAGCGTCGCCAGGGCCTCGGCGAGGTTCTCGCGGTACTGGCGGCAGCCGGAGTACGAGGCGTAGGCACTGGTCGCCAGGACGATGATGCGGCGGCGGCCGTCACGGATCATCTCGCGCAGGGTGTCGGTGAGATACGGCGCCCAGTTGCGGTTGCCCCAGTAGACCGGCAGGTTCAGCCCGTGGTCGGCGAAGTCCTTGCGCAGCGCGCCCAGCAGGTCGCGGTTCTGTTCGTTGATGGGGCTGACCCCACCGAACAGGAAGTAGTGCTCCCCGACCTCCTCCAGGCGTTCCTTGGGGATGCCGCGCCCGCGTGTCACGTTCTCCAGGAACGGGACCACGTCGTCCGGGCCTTCGGGGCCTCCGAAGGAGAGCAGCAGCAGGGCGTCGTAGGGAGTGGGATCGAGCTCGTCAGGCATGCCTTGATCCTGCCATCAGGCACCGACAGCCGGGTAACGGCGGGGGCCGACCGGACCATGGGACGGCGCGCGGGATGTATTAGGGTTGCCTAACCAGTAAGCTGTATCCACTGCGGTCGCGCCTTACTGGGAGTCCGGTCTCCCGCGGTCGTCCCTTGCCGAGTTTTTCGGAGACCTCGTGCCCAGTCCCTACACCGCCCTGTTCGCCGCCCCCGGCAGCAAGAGCTTCTCGGCCGCGGGGTTCCTCGGCCGGATGCCGCTGTCCATGATGGGCATCGGCGTGGTCACGATGGTCTCCCAGCTGACCGGACGGTACGGTCTGGCCGGCGCCCTGGCGGCCACCATCGCCATGGCCGCCGCCGTGGCCGGCCCCCAGGTCTCCCGCCTGGTGGACCAGTACGGGCAGCGGCGGATCCTGCGCCCGGCGACGCTGGTCTCACTCACCGCGGCGGCGCTGCTGCTGTTCGCCGCGCACCACGGCTGGCCGGACTGGGTGCTCTTCGTCGCCTGCGTCGGCATCGGCTGCGTGCCGAGCGTCGGCGCGATGGTCCGGGCCCGCTGGGCCGATGTGTACCGGGGCACCCCGCAGCTGCACACCGCGTACTCCTTCGAGTCCGTGGTGGACGAACTCTGCTTCATCTTCGGGCCGATCGTCTCCATCGGGCTCTCCACGGCGTGGTTCCCGGAGGCCGGTCCGCTGCTCGCGGCCTGCTTCCTGGCGGTCGGCGTCTTCTGGCTGACGGCACAGCGCGCCACCGAACCCGCCCCGCACCCGCGCGAACGCACGGGCGAGGGCCGTGCGTCGGTGCTCGGCGGCACGGCGCTGCGCTCCGCGGGACTGCGGGTCCTGGTGGCCACGTTCGCGGCGACCGGGGCGATCTTCGGTGGTGTGGACGTGGTCACCGTGGCCTTCGCGGAGGAGCGCGGGCACAAGGCCGCCGCCAGTGTGGTGCTCGCCGTGTACGCGCTGGGCTCCTGCACGGCGGGGGTCGTCTTCGGGCTGATGCGTTTCGCCGGAGCGCCCGAGCGCCGCTGGCTGCTGGGCGTGTGTGCCATGGCCGTGAGTATGATCCCCCTCCTACTGGTCGGGAACCTGCCGTTTCTGACCGTGGCGCTGTTCGTTGCGGGTCTGTCCATCGCTCCCACGATGATCACGACGATGTCCCTCATCGAAGAGCACGTACCACGCGCACAGCTCACCGAGGGCATGACCTGGGTGAGCACCGGGCTCGCGGTCGGGGTCGCGCTCGGCTCCGCCGCGTCCGGCTGGGTGATCGACGCGGCCGGGGCGCGTGCCGGGTACGGGGTTCCGGCGGTGGCCGGAGCCGTCGCGGTCGTGGTCGGTTTCCTCGGGTACCGCCGGCTCGAGCGGCCGGCTCCGGGTCGGGGAGGCTCCGTTGAGCAGCACGGCGAGCACGAGGAACGGAACATGGCGTAACTGGGGAGGCACCGTCCTCGCCCGCCCCGCGCGGGAGGTCACGCCGGCCTCCGTCGAGGAACTGGCGTCGGCCGTGCGCCGTGCCGCCGAGGACGGCCTCCCGGTGAAGGCGGTCGGCACCGGGCACTCCTTCACCTCCATAGCCGCCACCGACGGCGTGCAGATCCGCCCCCGTCTGCTGACGGGGATACGCGACATCGACCGGGCGGCGGGCACCGTCACGGTGGAGGCCGGCACCCCGCTCAAGCGGCTCAACACCGCTCTCGCGCGGGAGGGGCTGTCGCTCACCAACATGGGCGACATCATGGAGCAGACCGTCGCCGGGGCCACCAGTACCGGCACCCACGGCACCGGCCGTGACTCGGCCTCCGTCGCCGCGCAGATCCGGGGCCTGGAGCTGGTCACCGCCGACGGCTCGGTACTCGCCTGCTCCGAGAAGGAGAATCCCGATGTCTTCGCGGCCGCCCGGATCGGCCTCGGCGCCCTCGGCATCGTCTCCGCGATCACCTTCGCCGTCGAGCCGGTCTTCCTGCTGACGGCCCGCGAGGAACCGATGCCCCTCGACCGCGTCCTCGCCGAGTTCGACGAGCTCCACGCCGAGAACGAACACTTCGAGTTCTACTGGTTCCCCCACACCGGCAACACCAACACCAAGCGGAACAACCGCAGCGCGGGCCCGGAACGGCCGGTGCATCCCGTCAAGGGCTGGCTCGAGGACGAGTTCCTCTCCAACGGCGTCTTCCAGGCGGCCAACTGGGTCGGCCGCGCGGTGCCCGCGACCGTCCCCGCCATCGCGCGGATCTCCAGCAGGGCCCTGTCCGCGCGGACCTACACCGACATCCCGTACAAGGTGTTCACCTCGCCGCGCCGGGTGCGCTTCGTGGAGATGGAGTACGCGGTGCCGCGCGAGGCCCTGGTGGACACGCTGCGCGAGCTGAAGACCATGGTCGACCGTTCACCCCTCCGGGTCAGTTTCCCCGTCGAGGTGCGTACGGCCCCGGCCGACGACATCACCCTGTCCACGGCCTCCGGCCGCGACACCGCGTACATCGCGGTCCACATGTTCCGGGGCACCCCCTATCAGGGGTACTTCACGGCGGCGGAACGCATCTTCACCGCCCACGAGGGGCGGCCCCACTGGGGGAAGATCAACACGCGGGACGCCGATTACCTCTCCCGGGTGTATCCGCGTTTCGCCGAGTTCACGGCACTGCGGGACCGTCTTGATCCTGAACGCCGCTTCCGGAACGACTATCTGCGGAGGGTTCTGGGGTCGTAGCGGACGCGTCCGGTTCCGGGCTCACGGGGGCGTCGGAGCCCTGGCTCCCGATGCCGTCCGGGGTGCCCGCCGACGCGTCGACGCCGTCCGGCGTGTCGCCGCCGGAGCCGGTGGCGGCACCTCCGTCCTGAGGCGTCACGGAGGGCGCGGGCGCCGGTCCGTCCCCGCCGAAGTCCTCGGAACCGTCCGGGGTACCGGGGTCGTTCGACGTCCCGGAGCCGTCGGGGTCACCGGAGTACTGGTCGTCCGAACTGCCGGAACCCCCGGATCCGGATGTGTGCTGACCGGTGACGGCGTTGCCGATGGTGGTGCTGGGTGCGCCGCTGAGGCTCTGGCCCGCAACGAGTTCGTAGGTGGTGATTCCGGCCATCGTGACCCCGAACACCAGCGCGGTCGCGACCAGCATCCGCTTCCCGTTCCACCGCACTCCCCTGGCCCGGCCCCGGTACACGGTGCCCTCGGTGAACTCGCCGGGCGCGGGCACGGTCCGTCGCCCGGCCGCTGTGGCGGCCGGGCGGCCGGACCCCACGGCGGCCACGCGGAACTGCTCGCCGGTGCGCTTGAAGAAGTGCTGGAAGAGCGTTCCGCCGCAGGTGGCGACGATGCTCATGACTCCGGCGCCGATGATCGTCCCGTAGACGCCGAAGGACGAGGCGAGTTGGGCGCCCAGCACCGCGGCCACCGCGCTGCCGGCGACCTGCGCCATGTTCAGGTCGATCCGAGGGCTCTTCGTCTCCCCCGCGGCACTCACCTCCCCGGTGCCACCCGGCTCACCCGCGACATTCGGCCTTTCACGCATCCTCGGACCTTGCCCGCCTTCCCACACGTTCCCTCACATGAGCCATCAACTGCATGACAACGCACACCAAGTCGACGTCCGAACGAAACCATTAGTTCCGTTTCTGGCGATTACGTGAAGTACGCCACGCCGAGATCGAGGAACCCCGGCCACGGCGGCACGATGACGGCCGAGCAGCACCTCTTGCCAGAAGCCGGGCGGCGCGCCGATCCACGCACTTGGCCCGAATGGAGTACTGTTGCGAGCCCTGGGTCCGGACGCCCATCAGGGCGCTCCGGCCCTTGAGGACCGCCGGGAGGGGGCCAGTTGCACAGGGTGACGCGGTTGGTCACTCAGCGTTGCGAATAGGTAACCGTGCCATAACGGCGATCCAGGGCCCATGCCCGACACGCCGGGCAACTCGGCAAGGTTGTGGCAGGCTGCACCCGGGCAGGCCACACTCGACTAGCGGAAGCAGCGACGCACGTGACGTCGGCAGGCACCACCCGGGAGGTCCCCATGCCCGAACTGCGTGTCGTGGCCGTCTCGAATGACGGCACACGGCTGGTGCTGAAGGCTGCGGACAGCACGGAGTACACGCTTCCGATCGACGAACGACTCCGCGCCGCCGTACGGGGCGACCGTCCACGCCTCGGCCAGATCGAGATCGAGGTGGAGAGCCATCTCCGCCCCCGCGACATCCAGGCGCGTATACGTGCCGGCGCGACCGCGGAAGAGGTCGCACAGATGGCCGGCATTCCCGTGGACCGCGTCCGGCGCTTCGAGGGCCCCGTGCTCGCCGAGCGCGCCTTCATGGCGGAGCGCGCCCGCAAGACCCCCGTCCGCCGGCCCGGCGAGAACTCCGGCCCGCCGCTGGGCGAGGCCGTGCAGGAGCGGCTGCTGCTGCGCGGCGCCGAGAAGGACACCGTGCAGTGGGACTCCTGGCGCCGCGACGACGGCACCTGGGAGGTGCTGCTGGTCTACCGGGTCGCGGGCGAACCGCACTCGGCGAGCTGGACGTACGACCCGCCCCGGCGGCTCGTCCAGGCCGTCGACGACGAGGCGCGCTCGCTGATCGGCGAGTCCGACGACCTCGCCGCGGCGCCCGAACCGAGCTTCCCGTTCGTGCCGCGCATCGCCAGACTGCCCCGCGACCGGCCCGGTGAGCGCGAGCGGCAGGGCCCGCCGCCCGGCCACGGACCCGAGTACGACGAGGAGTCTGCGGTCCCGGCAGGTGGTGAACGGGACTCGCTCACCAGCCTGTTGGAGGCGGTGCCGAGCTTCCGGGGCGACCTGGTGGTTCCCGAGCGGGCGCCCGAGCCCGTCCCCGAGGAGCCCGACTCCGAACCCGAGGCGGAGGAGCCCCCGGCCCCGGCGGCCTCGGCCGGTTCCGCCTACGCGGACGTCCTGATGCCCCGTGCCGTCAGCAGTCACCGGGACCGTCTCGTCGGCTCCACCGACCGCCAGGCGGAGGCGGACGGCGTCCGGCCGGGCCGCCGCGCCGCGGTGCCGAGTTGGGACGAGATCGTGTTCGGAACGCGGCGCAAGAAGCAGGAGTGACCGGGACCCGGCACTGAGGTGATCCGGCGTCGGTCGGTACGGAAAGGGGGTGCTCGCCCGGGCGAGCACCCCCTTTCCGCTTCCGCCACGCGCCTATTGAGGGTCCGGCCCCACCGCGACCGGCCGCTCCGGGTCCGACGACCACTCCGACCAGGATCCGACGTACAGCGCCGCCGGGACGCCCGCCACCGCCAGCGCCAGCACCTCGTGCGCCGCCGAGACACCGGAACCGCAGTACACACCGACCGGCGTGTCCTCGGACGCGCCCAACGCCCGGAACCGCGCGCTCAGTTCACCGGCGGACAGGAGTCGGCCGTCCGGGTCGACGTTCCCGGTGGTGGGCGCCGAGACCGCGCCCGGGATGTGCCCGCCGACCCGGTCGATCGGCTCCACCTCGCCCCGGTAGCGCTCCCCCGCCCGCGCGTCCAGCAGCAACCCGGACCGGGCCAGCGCCGCCGCGCCGTCGGCGTCGAGCAGCCCGGCCGCCGCCGGCACCGGCGTGAAGTCGCCCTCGTCCGGCTGCGGCACCGAGGTCTCGAGCGGACCGCCCCAGGACGACAACCCGCCGTCGAGGACCCGCACGTCCGGGTGACCCGTCCAGCGCAGCAGCCACCACGCGCGGGCGGCCCCCCAGCCCAGCCCGCCGTCGTACACGACCACCGGTCGGCCCGCCGACACGCCCGCGCGGCGCATCGCGGCACCGAACTCCTCCGGATCGGGCAGCGGATGACGTCCCCGCCCGGCCGGCGGGGCGGCCAACTCCCGGTCCAGGTCGACGAAAACGGCACCTGGAAGATGTCCGGCCAGGTAGGCGGCCCGGCCGTCGAACGGCGGCTGACCGGCCGCCGCGGGCGTGCTGAGCTGCCAGCGGACGTCGAGCAGCACCGGCGGGCCACCGCCCGCCAGCTCACCGGCGAGTTCGGATGCGGAGATGATGGCGTTCATGGTCACCATCCTCGCGCACGGGGTGGCCGAGTCGCCCATGTCCGGCTAATCTGCTCGGCCGGGCAGACCCGATCACGAGGCGTATGGGATCGGGCACATGCTGTACTACCGATCGACATCATCCGGCAAGCGCGTCGAAACGGGCGGATACCCGCGCATCGGGCATCCTCCGGAGGCGGAACCGCCGTACGGGGCGGGCCCGGAGCGCGCGGCACCGTGACCGATGCCTGGAGCAGCACGGCGACGATCCGCACAGCGGACGCGACACGACCCTCGCCCGGGTCGAGAAGAGAGCGACGATGACCGACACACGGGGGTCCGCCCACCGAGACGGTGAAGCGCCCTTTCGGCACGCGCCCGGCACACCCTGCTGGGTGAGCCTCATGGTGCACGGACCGGACACGGCCCGGAGGTTCTACGAAGCGCTGTTCGGCTGGGAGTTCCGGCCCGGCCCGCAGCAACCCGGCCCGTACGCACGCGCGCTGCTCGACGGCCGCGAGGTGGCCGGCATCGGCCTGCTGCCGCCGGACCGTCATCTGCCCATCGCCTGGACGCCCTACTTCGCCTCCGCGGACGTGGACCGCACGGCCGAGGCCGTGCGGTCCTGCGGCGGCACGGTCGGGGTCGGCCCGCTGGACGCCTCCGACGCCGGGCGGCTGGCGATCTGTTCCGACCCCTCGGGGGCCGCCTTCGGCATCTGGCAGGCGTCCGCGCACCTCGGCACGTCCGTCACCGGGGTGCCCGGCGCGCCCGCCTGGAACGAGCTGACGACCTTCGAGTCGGAACGGGCGGCCAAGTTCTACGCGTCGGTCTTCGGTTACACCGTGGCACCGGAGATCTCCACCGACGTCGACCACGTGACCCTGAACCTGGAGGGCCACCCCGTGGCCGCCGTCCACGGGGTGGGCAACACCCTGCTCCGGGACCGTGGACCGCACTGGACGACGTACTTCGCCGTGGCCGACCTCGACGACGCGGTGGACCGTGTCCTGCACCTGGGCGGCCAGATCCTCAGACAGTCCCGCGCCGGCGCCCACGGCCGCACCGCCACGGTGACGGACCCGGAGGGCGCCCGCTTCGTCCTGATGCAACACCCGCGGTGAAGCCCGGGCTTCACCGAAGCCCGAACGCCGACCCCGTTGTCACGCGACTGCGGCAAAACCCTGGACCTTCTGCTTCTGACCGTGTCCGGCACGTCGGCGCAGAACTCTGCGCGCCCCGCCCGCCGAGCGGGCCCGTCTGAACCCTGTCCGTAAGCCGGTGACTTCACCGTTCCGGCACAGGCTGCGACCGAGGCCGAAGCCGCGCTGACGGCCGTCGGCGACAGTGGCGCGCCGTTGTCCGATGTGACCCTCGTCGACCACAACGCAGACGCTTCTGGACCCGACTCCTGCGGTATCACGGGGTGAAGTGCTCGTGCGGGTTCGAGGGGCAGGCCGTCGACTCACAGGACGATGCCGAAGCGGGGATCTTCTCGCGGCTGATCACCGTGATCCGGTTCAGGGCAGCCGTCCAACAGTCAGGAACGGGCAGACTGAAGGATAAACCGGGGGCCGAGGGCGTTTTTTGGAAGGCATTCTCATGGAGCGAAACTGCTTGTATGATGCGCCCAAGATCCACTCATTGAGGACGGACATGGCACACGCCTCCCCTGATTTCCCAGCCGGTCGTCCATTACAGCTGACGTGATGGGGAAGTCGCCCGCCGGCCCCTATACAAGTGTAGAAAAAGTTCCAGTTGGGCGCTGCGGACTCCGACCGACTTCATTGTCCACGGACCGCGGGAAACCGCCGAACCGGAGCTCGCACATTTCACGAGGGATTCATGATCCGACACATTTCGGAGGCGGCCTTCTGGGGGCTTTCCGCCGGACTCGTCGGCGTGCTGATACTGCTGGCACGTCAGCGGAACGTCACCATCAACGCCCGGAGAAGAGTTTCCGCGTTGGAGGACGCCGTACGGGTCCGTGATGCGGAGATCCGCCACTTCGCCACCGTACGGCTGCCCGCCCTGGCGGACGCACAGCGCCCCGAGCCGACCGTGCCCCCGGAGCCCTTGGACGAGAAGCTCGCCGTGACGCAGTTCGGCCGGGACCTGGACGGGATCCTCGAACAGTTCACCGGCGTCCGGGAGAAGGCCAGGGAACATGCCGACCGATCCGCCCGCAGTGCCCTGAAGGGCGCGATGCGCGCCGTCCAGGGGCTGGCCAACGAACAGCAGTCGGCCATCTCTGAGATGCAGAACCGGCACGACGACCCCGAAGTGCTCCAGGACCTCCTGCACATCGACCACACCAACTCCCAGTTCGGCAGGCGTGCCCAGGCCATCGCCGTTCTGTGCGGGGCGTGGCCGGGCCGACAGCGCGACGCCTCCACGCTCAGCGACGTCGTGCGCGGTGCCACCTCCCGGATCCGCGACTACCGCCGTGTCGTCGTCCACGGCCATGCCGGCATCGCCGTGGTCAGCCAGGCCGTCGAACCGGTCGTTCTCACCCTTGCCGAGCTGCTGGACAACGCGGCGCGCCACTCCGAGCCCAACACCTCCGTGGAGGTACGGGTCAAACCGGCGCACAACGGCACCTCCGTCGTGATCGACGACGCCGGTGTCGGCATGCACAGCGAGGAGGTCGAGCGCGCCTCGGCCGTCCTGTCCGGCAGGCACCCGGTCGACGTCACCCGGCTCGGGGAACCGCCGCAGTTCGGCCTGCCCGTCGCCGGTGTGCTCGCCGCACGGTACGGCTTCCGCGTCTCGGTCGACACACAGTCCCCCTACGGCGGGGTTCGCGCCGTGGTGTTCCTGCCCGACGCGCTCCTCACCCGCATCGTCGACGACCTCACCCCGGCGCCGTCCAGGACCGCCGGTCCAGGGGCGACGCGGCACCCGGACCTGGCCGCACGGACCGGGGCTCCGCATACGCCCGCGCCGGGCACAGGCTTCCGAGCTCCCTTGGCCACGGCCAACGGGCTTCCCAGACGCCGCCGGCGCCTGCCGCAGGCCGGTCCGGCCGAGCCCGCCCCGGCTGCCGCCCCCGACCGCGGTCCCGCACCGGAAAGCCGTCCTCCCGAGGAGACGGCCTCCACCATGGGTGCCTGGCAGCGCGGAGCCCGCTCCGCGCGCGCGGACAACACCTCGGACGAAGAAGGGAAGTAGAAGTGAACGGGAATCTGGACTGGATGCTCGAGGACGCCCTGGAGGTACCGGGAGCGCTCCACGCGATCCTCCTGTCGGCCGACGGGTTGTTGCGCGCCCACTCCCAGAACATCGACCGCGACGAGGCGGAGCGGCAGGCCGCAGGCCTGTCCGGTCTGCAGTCCATCAGCCGTGGCACTGCCGAGTTCTGCGGCTCCTCGGACGCCCCCTGGCGCCAGACGCTCGTCGAGTTCGACGCCGGTTACGTCTTCGTCGTGGCGGCGGGAGACAGCACCTACCTGGCCGTCTCGGCGGACAGCACCGTGGACATGGAGGCGGTGACCTACCGGATGCACAAGCTGGTGGACCGTCTGGGCAAGGAGATGACCAGCCCGCCGCGGGGCGACACGGACCACTCCGCATGAACCCGCCCAGACGGGAGCGAGGCCTGGTGCGGCCCTACGTGGTGACGGAGGGCCGCGCCAGGCCCACCCGCAACACCCTCGACCCGGTCACCCTCGTGGTCGCCGCGCGCGACCTGCCGACCGACGGCCTCACCCCCGAGAAACGGCGCCTCCTGGAGCTGTGCCTCGGGGGCCCGCTGTCGGTCGTCGAGATCGCCGGATACCTGGGCCTGGCGGTCAGCGTCACGAAGGTCCTGGTCTCCGACCTCGTCGACACCGGGCACGTCACCACCCGCGTCCCCGTACCCCCGGCCCAGCTCCACGACGCACAGATCCTGGAAGAACTCCTCAATGGACTCCGTTCCCTCCTCTGACGTCCGCTATCTGAGGGACACCGTCACCAAAGCCGTGAAGATCGTGGTCACCGGCCACTTCGGTGTCGGCAAGACCACCATGGTCGGCACCCTTTCGGAGATCCGCCCGCTGAGCACCGAAGAGACCATGTCCCAGGCCGGCGCCCACATCGACGACCTGACGGGCACCCGGGGCAAGCGCACCACCACCGTCGCCATGGACTTCGGCCGGCTGACCGTCAGTGACAGCCTCGTGCTCTACCTGTTCGGCGCCCCCGGTCAGGAGCGGTTCCTGCCGCTGTGGAAGGACATGACCCGCGGGGCCCTGGGTGCCTTGGTCCTTGCCGACACCCGCCGCCTCGATGCGTCCTTCCCCGTCATGGATCTCCTCGAGGAACGCGGACTGCCCTATGCCGTCGCCGTCAACCACTTCGACGGCTCGCCGCACTTCGCCGGGGAGGAGATCCGCGAGTCGCTCGACCTCCTCCCCGAGACCCCTCTCGTTCTCTGCGACGCCCGGGACCGCGCATCCGCCTCCGCGGCGCTGATCGCCCTCGTCCGGTATCTGCAGACCCGTACCGCCCAGGAGCTTGCGTGACCTCCCACCCGGATTCCACAGCCGTACCGCCCCCCGGCTGCCCGGCACACAGCGGCGGGGGCCTCCCCCTGTACGGGCCGGACTTCACGGCCGACCCCGCACACGTCTACGAGCGGCTGCGCCGGCAGGGCCCCGTGGCCCCTGCGGAGATCCTCCCCGGTGTCGACGTCATGCTCGTCACCGGCTACCGCGCCGCCCTCCAGGTCCTGCGGACCACGGACAGGTACGGGAAGGACTCGCGTCGCTGGCGGGCCCTGAACGAGGGGCGCGTCCCGGCCGACAGTTTCGCACTCCAGGCGATGGCGCCGCGTCCGAACTGCCAGCGCACCGAAGGTGCCGAACACGCCCGCCTGCGCGCTGCCGTGTCCGACGCCTTCCGGCGCGTGGACGTCCTCGCCCTGCGCGAGTACGTCGAACGCACCGCCGGCCTGCTCATCGACGGCTTCGCGACGAAGGGTGAGGCCGATCTCCTGAACGACTACGCCAAACCCCTGTCCGCGTACCTCCTCACCGCCCTCTTCGGCTGCCCGCCCGAGTACAGCGACCGAGTGGTCGCCGCCACGACCGACCTCTTCGACGGAGTGGAACCCGGGAAGGCGGACAACGAACTGGTGCGCTGCATGGCCGACATGATCGCTCTCAAGCGCGCACGGCCCGGTGAGGACGTGACCACCTGGCTCGTCCGGCACCGGGTCCAGCTGAGCGTCGAGGAGCTGATCCACCAGCTCATCCTCATCATGGTCTCCGGATACGAGCAGGAACAGAACCTGATCGCCAACACGCTGCGGCTGCTGCTCTCCGACGAGCGGTTCGCCGGCAGTGTCGGCGACGGCAGACTCCTGGTCGAGGACGCCCTGAGCGAGGTCCTGTGGACCGACCCGCCGATGGCCAACTACGCGGTGCACTACCCGTACGTGGACACCACCTTGGAGGGGGTCCCGCTGCAGGCGGGGGAGCCCGTGGTGATCAGCTTCGCCGCCGCCAACAACGACCCCGCCCTGGCCGGCAGCCGACGTACCGGCAACCGCGCACACCTGGCCTGGGGGGCGGGACCGCACCGCTGCCCCGCCCGGGAACCTGCCCACGTGATCGCCTCCGTGGCCATCGAGTGCGTCCTCGACCGGCTCCCGGACCTCTCCCTCGCGGTCCCCGCAGAACAGTTGACCTGGCGGCCCAGCCCCTTCACCCGGGGCCTCACCGCCCTGCCGGTGGTCTTCCCGCCCGTGTCCCGGGCCACTCCCGCGCCCACCGGCATGCCCGTCCCGGCCTCCCCGTCTCCCCGCGACGGAGGGAGCGGTGACGTCCGGCGAGCCGCTGATCCTGCCCCGGCTCCCGATCCCGCTCCCCCGTCCTCGGCACGCGAGGGCGCGGACTCCGTGGGCGGGGAGCCCGGTTCCCGGGAAGGGACCGGGCGCTGGACGTCGAACCCCCTGGCCAGGTGGTGGCACGGCCGGTGACCGGCGACGGTCCGTCGGGGTCCCCCGACGGACCCGGGCGCAGGGCGTTCCGCGGCGGGGTACCGGACCGCAAGCGTCATCGGGGGTTGTGCGGACTCCTGGAGGTCGTACGGTGGCCGCACACCGTGGCGTAGATCCTGACCCCGCCGGCGGGCGATGTTCGACCAGGTCATGGACCGGACCCCTCTCTGGGGCAGCCATCTCCCGGCGGAGCCGGACACTTCGGAGCTACTCCACGGCCCGGCCCGCGGTGTGCATCAGTTCGCGGATGGTGTACCCGTAGGTCTCGGCGAGGTCCTCGCCCGCGTAGCACAGCACCTCGTCGCCGTCGTAGTCGCCCTCACAGGCGTCCAGGCCGTCCAGTACGCCGAGGGCCACGGCCTCGGCCGCGTCGAGCATGCCCAACTCCAGGCGGCGACGGACATCGGCCTCGTACTGCTCGATGACCGGCTCGATCAGGCGGCTCGCGGCCTCATGGACGTCGGTGTACCCGAGACCCGGGCGATGGCCGGTGCTCAACTGGTCGACGTCCAGGGCGCGCAGGGCGTGCTCGACCTCGGCCGCGATCCTCTCCTGAAGGGCCGTCAGTTCAGCGCGTGCCCGCGGGTCCAGCACGCGTACGGCCAACCGGTCGGCTTCCGCGCGCAGTTCGGGCCGGGCGTCCAACAGCCGGTCCAGCACTGCGGCCTTCTCCACGGCGGTGAGTGTGTTCAGGGCTTCACCCAGGACACGGCGAGCGCCGTCGGCAGGCGTGGCGTGCCAGGGCAGGCGCCGTTCTACGGCGTGCAGGGCGAGTGCGACGGCATGCCGGCACAAACGTCCTGATGTCGGAGCGCACGCACCGTCGCATTCCGCCGTCAGCTCCCGCCCCACGACCTGCACCCGGACCCCGCAGGCGGCGCCCGAGCCGTCCCGCACCAGACCGCCGATACCTCGGGACTCGCTCCCCGCCTCGATCACCGCACCGTCGGCGAGCAGGATCCGCCCTTCGGTGACCTCGGTGTCGTCGGCGAACGCGCACACGGTTTCCTCGTCCATTGCCACAGCCATTCGATCATTCAAGCGTACGGCTGAGGGGCTCCGCGAGCGGACGGCCGGAGCCACTACGGTGGGCGCGGATACGGCGAGATCTCCGTGGTCATGAGGTACGGCAGTGGGCAAACGCAACCAGGAACACGGATCGCCGAGCGGCTGACCCGGGCGACCGACGAGACCACCGATGCGGCCCGCGAAGACCACGGGCCCGGGCTGCTGCCGGTGCCGGCCTCCCGGGCCCGGGCGGTGGACGGCCGGATGGACGAATGGTTCACGGACCTGTCCTACAACCTCGGTGAGACGCACGTCCGGGACCAGGAGGGCTGGGCGCACGGTACGGCCGCCGCGAACCGCGCACAACTGCGCGGCCAGGCCGGAGCGCTCCGCTGAGCTCGGTGTCCAGGGTCCTTCCCGTCTGTTCAAGCCGGCAGCCGACGCTGCTGTGACGCAGGTGGCGGATGGTGTCCCAGCGGGTGGTATGGGGGACCTCCGAGGTCCCGGCGCTGCGGAGCCGGAGACGGGTTCTGTGCCGAAAACCGTGAGCAATCGGCGGAGATGTGTCACACAAGCGCTCAAACGAGCGGCATCAGGACAGTGACAGCCAAAGTGCTCACGGTTTTCAGACGGCGTGTCTTCCCCGGGGCATGGGCAAGTGCCCCGGCATCGCCCACGTCGAGGCCACCGTCCCACCGGGCAGTCACGGAAAACCGCCCGCACGAGCAGCTGACCGCCCCGGCAAGGTCCGACACGTCGCCACTCGATCCTCCTCCCGCCGAGAGCGCAACCGGCTCGACCCACAACGCCATCTTCAGATCCCTTGCATCCCCCGGAGGAACACCATCCAGGATTCGGCCGGCGGCTCGGAGAGTACGAGGTAGCGGACGACAAGTGACGGCAGCTTTCACAGAGGGGACACGGGGGCACCGAGTGCCACCAAGTGGTCTTGCTCAGGTCAAACCGGCTTGATGAGAACGTTTTGGTACCACGCAACAGCCCGGCAGCAGATCACCCCACCCCCCGTTTGCCACCTCGGCAGCCCTGGCCATACCGGCCGCTTCCCCGGGCAGTTGGAGATGATCCGCATAAGTTCCCGGGCACGGTGTCCATGAGACAGGGGGACGGAGTGAGTGAAGTTCCCCTTACGGGCGAGCACCCTCGCTTGACCTTCACACCGGTATCAACGTTGACGATGCTGCCATGAACACACCCGACACCCCCGTGACAGTCATCGGACTCGGTCTGATGGGCCAGGCGCTCACCGGCGCGTTTCTGAAAGCCGGTCACCCCACGGCCGTGTGGAACCGCACAGCCTCCAAGGCCGACCGACTGGTGGCCGATGGTGCGCGGCTCGCGCCGACGGTCGGCGACGCGCTCAAGGCCAGTTCCCTGATGGTCGTCTGCGTCACCGACTACCAGGCCGTGCACGAGCTGCTCGGCTCGAGCGATGTCGAACTCGACGGAACAACGCTGGTCAACCTGACCTCGGGCAGTTCGGCGCAGGCCCGGGAAACTGCCCGGTGGGCCGAGTCGCACGGCGCCCCTTATCTGGACGGCGCCATCATGGCCGTTCCTCCGGCGGTCGGCACCGCCGAGGGGTGATGCTGTACAGCGGGCCACAGGCTCACCTCGATGCGCACAAGTCGGCACTCGACGCGCTCGGCACCGTCACCTACCTGGGCGCGGACCACGGTCTGGCGTCCCTGTACGACGTGGCCGACCTGGCCATGATGTGGAGCGTCCTCAACGCCTGGCTCCAGGGCACCGCTCTGCTCCTGGCGGCCGGTGTCGACGCCGCGACATATGCGCCGTTCGCGCGGCAGATAGCGGCCGGGGTGGCCGAATGGCTTCCCGGCTACGGCCAGCAGATCGACAGCGGTTCCTTCCCGGCCGAGGTGTCGGCTCTGGAGACCGACGCGCGGGCCATGGCACACTTGATCGAGGAGAGCGAGGCAATGGGCGTCAACGCCGAACTGCCGCGGCTGATCAAGACGTTGGCCGACCTGGCGATCGCCGCCGGACACGGTGGGGAGCAGTATCCCGTGCTGAATCAGGAGTTCGGCAAACCCCGTACCGGCTGACCGGCCCCGACCGGGAACCTGCTGGTCCGGCTGTCTGCCGATGCCCTGCGGCTCGGGGCGTCACCGTCGACACCCGGAGTCCGGATCACCGGCTTCCGGCGCTTCGAGTGCGCGATGACCTTTCCGAGCTCGCCGAGGGTGCGGCGGCTGTTCTCCGCGGCTCGGGGCAGGCCCGGCTTGCCCGGCCCGGGTGACGAGGTCGCCGGTCCGCTGCCACTACCGGCGGTGCTCTTGGGGAGAACCGCCGGGGACACGCACCGTCTCCACCCAGTGCGGGGGTTGTGGTGCGTCGGGGCCGATCAGGGCCGCGATGAGGCGGCAGGACGGGACTTCGTCCGGCCAGGGGGTGAAGCCGTCGGTGAGGACGATGACGATGGTGGGGCGGTCGCGTGCCGCGAGGGCGGCGTCGATGCCGACGCGCATGTCCGTGCCGCCTCCGCCGCCGAGGGTGATCTGGTCGGTGGCCGTCACCCGGGACACGGCGTGCACGTCGGCGTCGCAGGCGAGGACGGTGACGCGGTTACCCCGCACGCCGACCTCGCGCAGTACACCGGTGACCTCCCCCAGCGCGGCCGCGAGTTCCTCGTCGCCCATCGAGCCCGAGGTGTCGACGACGACGGCCACCCGGGGCAGCGGACGGCGCAGGCTGGGGAGGACGACCCCGCGCAGGGCCGGGGTGCGGCGCGACGGGCGGCGGTAGGTGTAGTCGATGGCCCCAGCAGCCCATGCGGCGGCTTCCCGGACCGCGCCGGACAGCGCCTGCCGCCAGTCCACGGTGGGTTCCAGGACCTCCTCGGCCCAGCGCTTCCAGCCCGCGGGCAGGGTGCCGCGGGCGCGCTGGTGGGCGCGCATCGCGTCGGCGGTGTGCCGGCGCAGTGCCTGGGCCTCGACCTCTCCCAGCGCGGCGGGGCCGGCGGAACCGGGGAGCTCCCAGGGCGCCGGGCGGCCGTGAGCGCCCGATCCGCAGTCGTGTTCCCGTACGTGCGGGGGCAGTCCGGCCAGGTACGCCTCGAACAGCTGCCCGTCGGGCAGGCCGAAGAGGCGGGGCTCGACTCGTCCGGCGGGCAGGCGCAGGCCGTCGGCGAGGAGGTCGTCGTTGATCTCGCAGTCCTGGGCGACGTTGACGCGGTACCGGTCGCGCTGCTCGGCGGCGGGGAGCCGGCCGGCCCGGCCGTGGTGGTCGCGCAGCAGGTGCGCCACCTCGTGGATCCAGACGCCCGCGAGTTCCTCCACGGGCGTCGCGTCGACGAAGGCGGGTGACACGTAGCAGCGCCAGTGCCGGTCCACGCCCATCGTCGGGACGTCCTGGCTCGCCACGACTGTCAGGGCGTACAGGGCCGACGCCAGATAAGGGCGGTCGTTCGCCGCGCGGTAGCGGGCTGCGAGCAGTTTGGTCGTATCCAGGCCGCTGCCGGGTTTCGTCATGCCCGTGGGCCTCAACGGCTGCCGGGCAGGGCCCCGGACATCTGCAGCAGGTCCAGGAACCCGTCGATGCCGGGAGGTACGGGCCAGTCGAGCCGACGCATCGACGCGAGGTCGGTGGCGGCCCGGGCGGCCACGTCCGGTACGCCCGCGTCCACCGCCTTGGCCAGGACAGCCCAGCCGGCCTCCCAGCGGGGCCGGGTGAGATCGCTCTGGATGGCGGCGACGATCGCGATGAGGAAGGCCAGTTGCCGGTCGCCGCGCTCGGGCAGGGCGAACGCGTCGGGGTCGGCAAGAACCCGCTCGGGGTCGGGCAGATCGAGGTGTTCCAGGTACGACAGCAGTTCGATGCCCGCGCCGTCCCCGACTGCGCCGGTGAGGGCGGCGGCCGTCGCCTCGCGGCCGGCGCCGGTCGCGTATCCCGTGGCGAGCAGCCTCAGCGCCATCTCCCAGGTGCGCGGGGACGGCCAGGAGCGGCCCCGGCTCTCGGCGTCGGCAGGTATGTGGTGGACCAGTCCCGGCCGGGCCGTGAGGAAACCGGAGACGGCACCGCGGGCCCGCGCGACGGCACCCGGCACCTTGGCCGGATCGACCGCGGGAATGGCCACCTCCGGCCAGGTGCCGGCCATGCCGCGCGCGACCGTGGCCGGGTCATGGGTCCAGTCGAGGTGGACGAAGCGGTTGGCCAGCGGCGGGCTGAGGTGCCAGCCGTCCGCGGCGCTCGACGGCGGGTTGGCGGCGGCGACGATGCGCACCGCGTCGGGCAGGACGAGGCTGCCGACCCGGCGTTCGAGGACGACTCGCAGCAGTGCCGCCTGCACGGCCGGGGGCGCTGAGGACAGTTCGTCGAAGAAGAGCAGGCCCTGTCCGGCGCGGGTGAGCCGGACCGCCCAGTCCGGTGGGGCCATCGGCACGCCGGTCACGGCCGGGTCGTCCCCGACGATCGGCAGCCCCGCGAAGTCCGACGGCTCGTGCACGCTGGCGATGACCGTCTCCAGCGGGAGGCCGAGTCCGGCGGCGAGCTGCTCCAGTCCGGCCGACTTGCCGATGCCCGGTTCACCCCAGAGCAGGACCGGCTGGTTGGCCGTCACGGCCAGGGCAAGCGCCTCCAGTTGGGGATTGGCGGCGGGTTCGGTGCGCCGCGCGCGCAGCCTGGCGACGAGGTCGTCCGCGGCGGCCAGCGGGCCCGGTGCGGTGCGGGGGGTGGGTGCGGTGTTCAAAAGGGTGGTTCCTTGCTGTACTCACCGAACTCGTCGGGCTCGTCGGGCTCGTCGGGCTCGTGGTCGTCCGCGTCGTCCTGCTCCTTGCGGTCCATCCACTCGTCCCACCAGTCGGCGCCGATGCCCGGGTGTTCCTCCCGTACGCGCTGCCGGAGGAAGGCCAGGTCGGAACGCTTGTAGCGGCGGATGATCTGGGCCAGCGACAGCTCCGACTGATCCTCCACGTCGATCCGGGCACCGGCGGCGAGGAACGCCTCCACGAGGGCTCTGGAACCACCGTCGTTGACCGCCACGACCAGCGGTGTGCGGTCCCGCTGGTCCCGGGCCTCGAGGTCGAGCCCCGCCGCGAGCAGCCGGGGCAGGAGCGGTTCGTGGTCGAGCAGGTGCAGTACGTGGAGCAGCGAGCGTCCGGAGGCGTCGCGCACCCGGGGGTCCATGCCCGCGTCCAGGAGTTCGAGCACGCCGTGTGTGTCGCCGTGCTGGGCGCGCAGGAACAGGTCCTGCCGCTGGGCGCGGAGCGCCTTCGGCAGCCGGCCGCTTCCCGATGCCCAGGTCTGTTCGACGGCGAAGCACCCGGCGACGGCTCCGCCGAACGCACGCAGGGCGCGCTCGCGCTGCTGTTCCTCGTCGCTGTGCGGCATGCGGAGCAGACCGCCGGGGCGGAAGCCCACCTCGTGCCATTCACCTCGGCATCTCACCCGAACGGGTACGGGGAGGCCGGGGCCCGGTGGGCCGACGGTCCCGCCGGTGACCCGGAGGGCGGGGAACAGCGCCTCGCGGACCAGCGGATGCAGGTGCTGCGACTCGACTCCACCGACGCGCAGCAGGTCGAGGTCAGGGAGCCTGCGCCAGAGCGCTTCGGCCAGGAAGGGCACCTCCTTGGCCTCCTCGCGGCCGACGGCCCTCACCCCGAGACCGGTGGTCTTCGGCTCCAGCAGGATGCACATGCGCCAGTCGCCGACAATGAGGAACCGGTCGCCGACGCCCTCGTCCTTCAGCCGACGGACCTCCCCCTCCAGGCGGGTGTGGTCGAGCGCGAGCCTGCCGAGGAGCACCGTCGGATCGGCCCGGTACCAGGCGGGGCCACCGGCCGGGGGTGTCAGGTCGATCTCGATCCCGGCCGCGGTGAAGGCCGCCTCGACCTCGCCCCTCTGATGCAGCAGGGTGATCCACTCGGCCCGGGCCGACGCGTCGTCGGGGCCGGGATCGGCCGTGGGCAGTTCGTCCGTACGGCGTGGGCGGCCGTCGGCGTGGAAGAAGGGGGGCCGTTCGGTGCCGCCGCACCGCTCGCGCAGTTCGGCGGTGTGGCGCGCGTCCCACAGGTGCCGGGCGTACCGCCAGTCCTCGGTCGGGCGCCCGAAGACGCCGGCGGTCCTCTCGTCCGCGACGGTGCGGAAACGCAGGGTGATCCGCTGCGGGCCCTCCAGCATCGCGGGCGTGGTGATGTGCAGGTAGGGCGTGGAACGGGGGCCTTCGCCCGCTCGCACCGGCCGGTAGCGGGCGAGGACCACGGTCCGATCGGTGTCGAGGGTGGTCCACCCGCCCAGTACCCGGGGCAGGTGCCAGCGCACGAGGTCCGGGGCCAGGTGGCGCAGGTCGTCCTCCAGCGCCGTGGCGACGTCGTGGCCGCAGTGCTCGGCGACCTCCGGCAGGTCGATGGCGACGTCCACCTGGGCCGCCGCGCACGCCGCCCGCCAGTCACCGGCCGTACGGTGTTCGGTCGCACGCTCGATCATGCGCCGGGGTACCGCGTAGCGACGGATCCGTCGCCAACTCGCCGCCTCCTCGGGCGGGAAGCAAGGCAGTTCGGGGCGGCGGCTCAACGGTAGACACTTCCTATCGCGCGCAGGTCGGGGTGGGCCCCGGTCGCGGGCCGCAGGCGCTGGATGAAGGACCGCTTCACCCTCCGGGGCAATCCCGGCCCCAGGCCGACGTACTCCAGCGGTGAGTCGTCCGGCACTGCCGCCAGCAGGGACTTGGCACCCCGCCCGGTGAGCCCCGTGTGGCACAGCTCGAGCCGGCGCAGCGGGCTGCCCGGAAGCGCGGCGGCCAGCGCGTGCGCGCCTTCGTCACCGGTGGCGTTGGCGGGGGCGCCGAGGCTCCGCTCCGACATCGGCCGTCCCAGGTCGAGCGCCTCGATGGCGCCCAGGGCGTCGGCGAGGGCGCGCGCCCCGGCGGGGCCGATGCCGTTGCCGCCCAGGCCGAGGCGCACCGGCCGTCCGGATTCGGCGGCGGCTGCCGCGAGGACGGCGGCGCCTTCGTCGCCGAGGTGGTTGGCGGGCAGGTACAACTCGCGCACGCCCGCCTCACGGATCAACGCCGCCAGCAGGCCGGCGGCATCGGCGGTCAGGCCGTTCCCGCCGAGGAAGAGGCGTTCCACCGGACGCGGGCGGTGGGTGAGAGCGTCGAGCAGCGCGCGCAGGCCGTCGGTGGTGACACCGGTGTTGACCAGGTCGAGGGTGCGCAGCGTGGTGTTGCGGCGGAGCATCGCGGCGAGGGCCAGGGCACCGTCGTCGCCCACCGGATTGCGCTTGAGCCACAGGGCGCGGACGGTGTCGTCGGCCGAGAACGCGTCGGCGAGCGCGACGGCGCCTTCCGGGCCGATGCGGTTGCAGCCGAGGTAGAGCGTGTGCAGGCCGTGGCCGTCGCCGAGCGTTCGGGCGACCGTCAACGCCCCTTCGTCGCCGATGGCGTTGGTGCCGAGCAGAACGTGCCGGGCGTGCGGTGAGGAAGCAGCGACGGGCAGCAGCCGAGCGGCGCCGGCCGCTCCGAGCCCCTGCTTGCACAGGTCGACACGGCCGTCCGCGCGCAGGGTACCCAGAGGGAAAGCCTCGTCGGTCTCCACCGCTCGCTCCGACCGCAGCCGGGCCAGCAGCGGATCCAGTGCCGAGGGATCGCTGACCGGGATGTCCGGGTGCTCGATCGCCGGGCAGCGCACGGGTGTCGGCTGCGTCATCACCACTCCACCGGTCCATCGCCGGTGCCCGGCTCGCCAAGGGCGGCATCGCCCTCCGCGCGCCCAGGGCGGACCGACGCCAATCGATTCTCCTCCACGACAAGGGCGGCAAGGCCGGTCGGATTCGAACCGACGTCCTCCAGCTTGATGCTAGGGCGCGACGACCTCTGCGCTACGGCCTTGCCGTGGAAGATCATAGCGAGGTTCGCCGCGCTGCCGATCACTTGTTCGACTGAGGTTTTCTGTGCGCCACCCGCACACAGGTCTCGACCGGTGCGTCAGGCGGAGGAGACGGGAAGCACGTCCGGCGACAGTGCCGCCGCGCGGGCCGTCGCGGCCGTCGTGCGGCGGCGGTGGTGGCGGCGGCACAGGACCTCGTAGCCGACCTCGTCCGCGGAGTCGGTGACGTCGCCGACCACCACCTGGGCGCCTTCCACGACCATGACTCCGCCGACGGTGCGGGCGTTGTGGGTGGCGCGGGCGCCGCACCAGCACAGGGCCTCGACCTGAAGTACCTCGACCCGGTCGGCCAGTTCGACCAGGCGCTGGGAGCCCGGGAACAGTTTGGAGCGGAAGTCGGTCGTGATGCCGAAGGCGTAGACGTCGATCTCCAGGTCGTCCACCACACGTGCGAGCTGGTCTATCTGCTCCGGTGCCAGGAACTGTGCCTCGTCCGCGATCACGTAGTCCGCGCGCCTGCCCTGCGTGAGGTGGTCGACGAGGTGTGTGTACAGGTCCGCACGGTCCCCGACCTCCACCGCGTCGGTGACCAGGCCGAGGCGGGAGGACAGCTTGCCCTCCCCGGCACGGTCGTTACGGGTGAAGATCATGCCCACCAGGCCGCGCGCCGAGCGGTTGTGCTCGATCTGGAGAGCCAGCGTCGACTTCCCGCAGTCCATCGTTCCGGAGAAGAACACGAGCTCGGGCATGGGAGGTTGGGCACCTTTCGGTGGGGGCGGGCTGGGTCGGGACGGTGGCCGGGAGTCGGCGGGCGGGAGCCTCAGGAGCGTACTTCGAGCAGCGGGACCAGCTGCTCGGCAGGGGTCAGCGAACCGTGGTTGCCGACCATCGCCGACTCCTTCGGCTCCCGCTCCGAGGCGATGACCAGCACGTCGTCCCGCGCGGCGGCGACCACATCGCCGATGCGGTGGTACACGCGGTCGTCGATGCGGGGGCCGAACCAGCCCGCCGCGATCGCCTCGTCCCGCGAGGCCACCCAGAACTGCTCACCGAGCACCTCGCGCCAGCAGGTCAGTACGTCGCTCTCGGCGCCGGGGACGGCGTAGACGTGGCGGGCGCGGCCCTCGCCGCCGAGCAGGGCGACCCCGGCGCTCAGCTCCCAGTCGTGGTCGAAGTCGATGCGGTGCTCCTCGTCGAAGGGCACGTCGACCATCCCGTGGTCGGCGGTGACGTAGAGCGCGCTGCGCGGCGGGAGTTGTTCGGCCAGTCGCTGGACCAGGCGGTCCACGTACATGAGCTGGCCGCGCCAGGTGTCGGAGTCGACGCCGAAGCGGTGTCCGGCGCCGTCGACCTCGGCGTAGTACGTGTAGACCAGGGAGCGGTCGGCGGCGGCCAGTTGTTCGGCCGCGAGGTCCATGCGCTCCTCGCCGGACAGCCGCCCGTGGAAGGTGCCACCGCTCAGCGCGACCTTCGTCAACGGCGTGTGGGCGAAGGCGGGCGAGGACACCTGGGCGGCATGCACCCCGGCGCGGTGGGCCAGCTCGAAGACGGTGGGGTGAGGCTGCCAGGTGTCGGGCCGGGTCCAGGGCTGCCAGCGCAGCTGGTTCATCAGTTCACCGGTGTCCGGGTTGCGCACGGTGTACCCGGGCAGGCCGTGCGCTCCGGGCGGCAGACCGGTGCCGACGGAGGCGAGGGAGGTGGCGGTGGTGGCCGGGTAGCCCGTGGTGATCGGCCGTCCGGTGCCGCCGCGCGAGGCGGGCAGCAGGGACGCCATGAACGGGGCTTCCTCGGGGTGCGCCTTCAGCTGCTCCCAGCCGAGGCCGTCGATCAGGAACACGCAGTTCCGGTCGGCGGGGGGCAGTTCCGGGATCGCGGCGGTGAGGCCGGGGACGCCCATGCCCGCGGCGAGCGTGGGCAGCAGGTCGGCCAGTGATCCGGTGCCGTATTCGGGCCGGGGCGCGGAGGCCGGGGCGAGGGGCTCGGGGTAGGCCCCGGGAGTGAGGGGCCAGGCGGTGGTGTGGGCGGCCTGCGCGGGGTTCGGGGTGTGCGGGGTCCGGGAGGTGTCTGTCATCAGTTCGTAGGGTCCGCGGTCGCCTCGGAGAGGGCTTGCGCGAAGGCGAGCGCCTGGCGCACCGTCTCCGGGCCGTCCCCGGCCTCGCTGACCCGCAGGCTGAGGTCGTCGGCGGTCGAGCTGCCGGTGTAGCCGTGGTCGGCCTCGCAGTTGGGGTCGCCGCAGGCGGCCGGCTCCAGGTCGAGGCGGGAGACCGCGCCCCAGCCGATGGTGAGCACGATCTCGCGGGGCAGGGTGCCCGGCTTGTACGACTCGGGGTTGGCGACCACGCGGCTGACCACGATCGACGAGATCCGGCCGAGCTTCACGGACTCCGTGGACGTGGTGGCGTAGGGCGTAGGGGAGGTGGTGTCGGCGGCCTGCTCGTCGGTGTGGCTGACGATGAAGCGGTTGCCGGTGAGGACGAGCACGGTCACATGGCGCCGCACCTCGTTCTGGTCGAACGTCGTCTCCTGGTGGACCAGGTACGAGCGCACGGGCTCGCCGCCCACGGCGGCCTCCACCGCCTCGGCCACGAGGGCCGGGTAGTAGCCGCTGCGCTCGATCGCCGCCCGCAGCCCCTGGGTCGTCGTACTGGTCTTGGCCATGGCGCCCATCCTACGGGGGACCGCTGACTGCGAAGCACCGGTCGCGGCACTCCCGCTCGCGTCGGTCCGGGTCCGCCGGGAGTTGCCCGGTCGAGCCGCCCGGGTGTTCGAGCGGCGGGGTGTCACCGATCCGCTTCACCGGTCCGCGTCCTCGCCCGACGGCTGCTCGTCCACCGGGGTGCCGTCCCGCGCGAGGCGGTCGGCGAGTTCGTCCCGGAACAGCCTGCTGCGGTCGAGGGCCTGGACCCGGTAGGCGGTACGGCCGACGATCTGGCTGGTGATCGGCGCGGTGAGCAGCTGGAACAGGATGACGAGCAGGAGCACCGGCGCGTAGCGCAGGGGCATCTGCGCGGCGGTTCCCGCCAGGATGAGCAGCAGGCCGAGCGTCTGGGCCTTGGCGGCCGCGTGCAGGCGGCTGCCGATGTCCGGGAAGCGGAGCAGTCCCACGGAGCCGAGCAGGCAGAAGACCGCACCGGCCGGGAGCAGGATGGCGGTGATCACGTCGGACACGGCGGTCACCGCAGGCCCGCCCGCTTCTCGATCAGGTGGGCGGCCGTCACCGATCCGGTGAAGGCGAGCAGGGCGAGGACGACGAGCACGGGCAGGGGCGTGGTGTCCTCGCGCACGGCCATGCCCACGGCGGTCCCCGCGATGATCATCGTCAGCAGGACGTCCAGCGCCACGATGCGGTTGAGCGCGTCCGGACCGCGCACGAGCCGCAGCAGGGTGAGCAGTCCGGCCGCGGCCACCACGGCCAGGGTGGCGGTGTACATGACGGTCATGGCGTTCTGCCTCCTCGATCGGGGTCGGGGGAAGGCCCGCAGCCGTCGTCTCCGGGTGGCCCGGGACCCTCGTCTCCGGGCGGTCCGGTGCGGCGGCGGGCCGTGCCGACGGCCCGCGCGACCCTGCGCTCCACGGACTGCACCGCCTTTCTGCGGCGGGCGATGTCGGCCTCGTCGTGGACCGGGATCGTGTGGACGTACAGCCGTTGCCGGCGCCGGTCGATCTCCACCACCAGCGTGCCGGGCGCGATGGTGGTGAACTCGGCCACGGCGGTGATCAGCAGGTCGCTGTCGACGCGCAGCGGGACTTCGACGATCGCGGCGGACGTCCTTCCCCCGTATCTCAGGACCTGCCAGGCGACGCTGGCCCCGGACCCGATGAGGTCGGTGAGCAGGGCGATCAGCAGACGCCCGATCGCCAGGGGCCGGGGCACGGCCCCCGGCAGGACCGGCGGCAGGGAGAAGGTCCCGACGACGGCCGTGGCGACGAGCAGACCTCCGACGAGGACCACCGGGCTCACCGACCCCCACAGCAGGATCCACAGCAGCCACAGCCAGCCGGTCATGGGCAGGTGGTGCCGGATGCGACGGGCGTTCTCCCGGAGGGTCAACGGTCCTCCCCGGTCATGACGGCGGAGCGGTAGGCCTGCGGGTCGAGGAGCTCGTGTGCGGCTTGTTCGCCGACGTGGGCGAGCGGGCCCGCCCAGACGGCCACCGCGACGCTGGTCACCACCATGACGGCGGTGGCGGCGGTCATCAGCCCGGCCCCGTACCGGCCGGCGCGGGGCTCCGGGCTGCGGACGGTGTCGGAGGCCGTCGGCTCGTCCCGCGGTGCCGGGGTCCGGCGGTCGCCTTCGCGGCGGTGCGGGTCCGGACGGTCCGCGTCGCGGCGGTCCGGATACGGCTTCTGCCGCATGAAGGCCCTGGTCCACACCCGGGTCATGGCGTAGATCGTCAGCAGGCTGGTGAGCAGGGCGGCCGCGGCGAGGGCGTACGCCGCGGTGCCGCCCTGCCCCACGCCGGCCCGCAGCAGGGTCAGTTTGGCCACGAACCCGGAGAACGGCGGGATCCCGGCCAGGCTCAGGGCGGGGAGGGCGAACAGCACGGCGACCACCGGCGTCGGGGGCGGCCGCTGTGCCATGCGTTCCAGGCCCGTCGTCTCCGTGTGGCGTACGACGAGGGCGGCGGCCAGGAAGAGCGCGGCCTGGACGACGATGTGGTGGACCATGTAGAGGACCGTGCCGGTGAGCCCGAGGGTGTCGAACAGCGCGAGCCCGAACAGCATGAAGCCGATGTGGCCGACGAGGGCGAAGGACAGCAGCCGGTTGACGTCGTCCTGCGCGAGGGCGCCGAGGATGCCCACGATCATGGTGGCGATCGCCACGCAGGCCAGCAGGATCCACACGCTGGAGCGCGGGAAGAGCAGCGTCTGGGTGCGCAGCAGGGCGTAGACGGCGACCTTGGTCAGCAGTGCGGCGAACACGGCGGTGATCGGCGCCGGCGCGGTGGGATAGCTGTCGGGCAGCCAGAAGTGCAGGGGGACGAGCGCCGCCTTGATGCCCAGGACGGCCAGGAGCAGCAGGGCGAGCGCGCCGCGCAGGCCGTCGGGGAGTTCGGCGAGCCGCGGCCCGAGCTGGGCCAGGGTGACCGTGCCGGTGGCCGCGTACACCAGGCCGACGAGCGTGAGGAACAGCAGGGAGGACGTCAGGCTGATGATCGTGTACGTCATGCCCGCCCGGGTGCGGTTCCCGTCGGCGTCCAGGGTGATCAGGACGTAGGAGGCGGCGAGCAGCACTTCGAAGGCCACGAAGAGGTTGAACAGGTCGCCGGTGAGGAAGGCCAGGCTCACCCCGGTGGCGAGCAGCAGATAGGCGGGGTGGAAGACCTCCGCCGTGCTGCGGCGGTCCTCGGCGGTGCCCTGGCCGATGGCGAAGAGCAGCACGGCCAGGGTCACCAGGAGGGACACCATGAGCAGGAGCGCCGACAGCCGGTCGGCGACGAGCGTGATGCCCAGCGGGGCCGGCCAGCCGCCGACGTGCACGGCCTGCGGACCGCGGGTTTCGGCGAGGACCAGCAGAGCCGCCGCGTCCGCCAGGACGCCCGCCAGTACGAGGGTGCTCATCGCGCGGACCACCCGGCCGGGCAGGCCGAGCAGGGTCACACCGGCGGCCAGGACCGGCAGTACCACGGGCAGGACGAGCAGCAGTGCGGTCATCGGTGGTCCCCCGGGGTGGTGCCGTGGTCGCGGTGGTCCGGCTCGTCGCCGTCGCCGGGTTCGCCGCCGTCGTCCGGTTCGTTGTCGTCGTCGGGTCCGTCGCCGTCGTCGAGGTCGGTTTCCTCGTGTGTGCCGCTCACCTCGTCGGACCCGGCGCGCTGCAGGGCGATGTCGATGCGCCGGTCCTCCACGTCGTCGCGCACCTCGTCGCTGCCGGACAACCGCCAGGAACGGTAGGCGAGGGCCGTCAGGAACGCCGTGAGACCGAACGTGATCACGATCGACGTCAGTGCCATGGCCTGGGGCAGCGGGTCGGCGGGCTCCGCCGGGTTCACCGGCTTCCCGTCCAGTACCGGGGGCCGGCCGGGGGTGCCGCCGGCGACCAGGAGCAGCAGGTTGGTGCCGTGGCCCAGGAGGATGAAGCCGAGGACGACCCGCATCAGGGACCGTTGCAGCATGAGGTGGAAGCCGATCGTGAACAGGCCGCCCACCACGACGGCCATCGTCACGTCGAGGGTGTTCACCGTGTTGTCCACCGCGCCGTTCACCGGACGGATCCCTCCTCTTCCCGGGCCGCCGCCGCACCGGCCTCGCCGAGCGAGACGCCCACCGCCGACAGGAGCTTGAGGACGACACCGACCACGAGCAGGTAGACACCGGCGTCGAGGAACAGGCTGGTCGCCCACTTCACCTCGCCCAGCAGCGGCGGGTGCCAGGTCACCAGGCGGCTGTCCAGCGGCGCACCGCCGACGGTCAGCGGCGCCAGGGCGGTGACCGCCGCGATCACCAGGCCCGTGCCCGCGACCGCGACCGGACGCAGGCGTACGGCGGCGCCGAGGTCGGCCTGGCCGCCGACGAGGTACCGCAGGACGAACGCCAGCCCCGCGACCAGTCCGCCGGAGAACCCTCCGCCGGGTCGGTAGTGCCCGGAGAACAGCAGGAACACCGAGAGCACCAGGATCGAGGGGAAGAGCAGCCGGACGGCCACTTCCAGCAGGACCGAGCGCTCGCCGCCGGGCCGTTCACCGGCTCCCGGCAGCCAGGTCTGCCGGGGCTCGTCCCAGTGCGTCGTGGGGAAGCGGGTCGGCGGCTCCTCGTCGGTGCCCCGCACCGCGTCGCGGTCGCGGAACCGGATCAGGCTGCCCACTCCGACCGCCGACACCAGCACGACCGAGATCTCACCCAGCGTGTCCAGGGCCCGGAAGTCGACGATGATCGCGTCGACGACGTTGAGGGCGCCCGTCTCCGCCGCCCGGCGCAGGTATCCGGGCGAGATCACCGGGGCCGTACGCGCGGAGGCCGCCGCCAGCGCGAAGCAGGTGACGACGGCGCCGACCCCGACGGCCACCGCGCCCCGCAGCACCCGCCCCGGCACCGACCTGCGGCCGGGATCGAACCGGGCCGGCATCCGGCGCAGCACCAGCACCACGACGACCAGCGTCGTCGTCTCGACCAGGAACTGGGTGAGCGCCAGGTCCGGGGCTCCGCGTACCAGGAACAGGCCCGCAGCGCCGTACCCGACGGCCCCGGTCAGCAGGATGGCGGTGAGCCGGTGCCGGGCGGCCACCACCGCCGTGGCGGCCGCCAGCATGACCACGGCCAGCACCGGTTCGAGCGAATACCGCCACAGGGGCGGTGCCCCCAACGACGGTGCCGCCGCCATGAGTGCCGCGCCGGGCACCGCGACGACCGTCGTGAGCAGCACGGTCAGATAGACGGGCAGCGAGCCGACCTGGGTGTGCCGGGTCAGTGTCACGGCCAGCCGGTCCACGCCCTCGACCGCGCGGTCGTACGCGTGCTGCACGTCGGTCAGGCGCGGCAGGCGGTTCACCGCGGCGGCGCGGCGGCGGAGCGCGTGGATCAGGGCACCGGCGACGAGCGACAGCACGGACAGCCCGAGTACCGGGGTGAAGCCGTGCCACAGGGACAGTTCGTACGGTCCGCCGGCTCCCGGCGGGTAGGCGTCGACGTAGGCGGTGGTCAGGGCCGCCGTGCCGGGGTACGCCACGCCCAGTACCAGGCCCGCCCCGGACAGTACGGCCACCGGTGCGACGAATCCCGCCTCCGGGCTCCGCGCGGACCGTACCGCCCTCCCCGTCGGCGGCCCGCCGAAGGCGCCGTGCAGGAACCGTGCCGCGAACGCCACGGTCAGCGTGGAGCCGCACACGAGCACCACCGTCAGCTGCTGGTGGCCGGTGAGTTCGGTGCCGTGCAGGAACGCGTCCAGGGCGGCTTCCTTGCCCAGGAAGCCGATGAGGGGCGGCAGACCGGCCATCGAGGCGGTGGCGAGTGCCGTGACGCCGAAGAGCACGGGCAGCCGGCGGCCCAGTCCCGACAGCTCCCGGATGTCGCGGGTACCGGTGTGGTGGTCCACGATCCCGACGGACAGGAACAGCGCCGACTTGAACGCCGCGTGCGCCAGCAGCATCACCACGCCGGCCAGCGCCGCCGTCCGGGTTCCGGCGCCCAGCAGGGCGGTCAGCAGACCGAGTTCGCTGACGGTCCCATAGGCGAGGAGCAGCTTCAGGTCGGTCTCGCGCAGCGCCCGCCACGCGGCCACCACCATCGTGGCGAGCCCCACGCCGAGCACCATCGGCCGCCACGGCGTCACGTCGGCCAGGGCGGGCGCCAGGCGGGCGATCAGGTAGACCCCGGCCTTGACCATCGCCGCCGCGTGCAGGAAGGCGCTGACCGGTGTGGGGGCCACCATCGCCGCGGGCAGCCAGCCGTGCAGCGGCATCTGCGCGGACTTGGTGAACGCGCCGGCCAGGACGAGCACCACGGCGGCGGAGACCGCGCCGCCCCGTGGGGGGTCCGCGAGGATCGCCGAGACGCGGTAGGTGCCGGCCGCCTGGCCCAACAGGATGAAGCCGAGCAGCATCGCCAGGCCGCCGGCCGCCGTCACCAGCAGGGCCTGGCGGGCGGCCCGGCGCTGCTCGGCCCGCTTTCCGGGGCCTGCGATCAGCAGGAAGGAGGCGACCGTGGTCAGCTCCCAGAAGACGTACAGGACGATGAGGTTGTCCGCCAGGACCAGTCCGATCATCGCCCCGGCGAAGGCCAGCAGCAGAGCGGCCAGCGGGCCGGCGTCATGTTCGACGTAGTACCGGCAGTACAGCAGCACCAGTGCCCCGACACCGGCCACCACCCACAGCATCAGCAGCGACAGCGCGTCCAGGCGCAGATCGATCGTCAGACCGAGCGACGGAGCCCACCGCAGGGACTCCTCGTACGCGCCGCCGTCCAGGACGCCCGCCGTCCGCGTGGCCGCCCAGGCCACCGTCGCCGACGGCACCAGGGCCGCCACGGCCCACACCCCACGGCCGAGCCGACGTTCCCACCAGGGGATCGACGCTGCGACCGTCGCGTAGGCGGCCAGCAGGACCAGCACGTCGGCACCTACTCCTTCACGGTGGCCCGACCGCTGACGCGCGAGCGGCCTCCGCTCGAGCCTTGGGGATTATGTCTGGTTCGCCGATATTCAGTGCTCTGTGTAGCAGGGGGAGCCGTCCGGAGGGGCGCCGCCGCGCCACACGGAGCCGGGCGTGCGGCTCGGCCGAGCCGCACGTCATCCCGTTCAGGGTCGGCACACGGTGCGCGTACGGGGTCGGTGACCCGCGTCAGGCTGCGGCAGACGCGCGTGCGGCCGATCGGTGGATCGGCCGGGAGCACGCCGGAGGACGGCGGAAAGCGCGCCGGGGGACGGCGGCGGGTTCGGCGGGGAGTCCGGTGCTCCTCCCCCGGGCGGGTGGTGTGCCGGGCGAGGGGGATCCGGTCCTGCCGGCGTCGATGCCCCCGAGGCGCATGCCGTTCTCTCCGTTCGTCGGGCGGGCGGGACGGGGCACAGGTGCCCACCCGACGCGCCGCCAAACAACCGGTGGCCTGCCGGATCGGACCCTCGAGGGCTTGCGCTCCTCAGTACGCCGGGAGCGTCCGGGGGCCGAGGTCGTCGCGGGCGGGCGGCGGGGCCAGGCGTACGGAGGCGCTGAGGACGCTCACGCCGTGGGTGGCGACGACCACCGGCTCCAGGCTGACGGCGACGACCTCGGGGTGGTCGTCGACCAGCCGCGACACCCGCAGCAGCAGTTCCTCCAGCGCGGGGGTGTCGACCGGGGTCGAGCCGCGCCAGCCGAACAGCAGGGGCGCGGTGCGGATCGACCTCACCAGGGAGGTCGCCTCCCGGTCGGTGACCGGGATCAGCCGGTGCGCCATGTCGCCGAGCAGTTGCGAAGGGGGTCCGGCGAGCCCGAAGGACAGCACGGCACCGGCCGCGGAATCGATCACCGCGCGGACGATGGTGTCGACGCCGCGCGGCGCCATCCGCTGCACGACGGGGCGCAGCTCCTCGGGCGTGCCGAGCTGCTGGGTCAGTTCGGCGTACGCCCGGCGCAGTTGTTCCTCGTTCGCCAGGTCCAGCCGTACGCCGCCCAGGTCGGCGCGGTGCCTGAGGTGCGGGGCGGTCACCTTGAGGGCGACGGGGTGGCCCAGGGTGCGGGCGGCCTCGACGGCGGCGTCGGGCGTGGGAGCCGGGAGGGCGCGGTGGACGTGGATGCCGTAGGCGCCGAGCAGTTCGCAGGTCTCCTCGGTGCCGAGGGTCAGGCCCTGCCCGCGGGTCAGCTGAGCGTGGACGAGTCCGGCGGCGCCCTTCTCGTCGATGTCCTCGTGCTCGGGCACCCTGCCGGGGTCGGCGGCGTCCCGCCGCCACTGGGCGTAGGTGACGGAGTGGGCGAGGGCGCGGACGGCGCGTTCGGCGGCGGGGTAGGCGGGGATGAGGTGGGCGTCCTCGGGGAGGGGCACGGGCGCCGGCGGAGGGCTGTCGGCGGGTGCGCGCTCCCCGGCCGGCGGGGTGGGGCGGGGCGGGGCCGCCGACTCCCCGGCCGGCGGCGCGGGGCGGGGCCGGGCGGACGGCTCCGCCTGCGGGGCCGTGCTCGCCGCCGCAGACAGGGCCTCCGCCAGGCCGCCGAGTTCCACGTGGACCACCAGGACCGGCTTGGACGGGGTCGCGGCGGCGGCCGAGCGCAGCGCCTCGGCGAGCGCTGCGTCGCCGACGGAACCGGCCGTCCTTTCCCCCAGTGCCGGGATCGCGGTCACGACCACCGCGTCGCAGGTGTCGTCGGCCAGCGCCCGGGACAGGGCCGCGTGGAAGTCCGCCGCCGACGCCGCGGTGGTGAGGTCCAGCGGGTGGTCCGGGCGCAGTCCTTCGGCGAGGCACGCCTCGTAGGTGAGCAGCCCCAGGGACTCGGAGTTGCCCAGGATCGCCACCCGGGGCCCGGCCGGCAGCGGCTGGCGGGCGAGCAGCAGACCCGCGTCGACCAGTTCCGTGATGGTGTCCACCCGGATCACCCCGGCCTGTCGCAGCAGCGCGGAGACGGTCTCGTGCGGCAGTCGCGTCGCGCGCACGGCGTGCCCGCGGGGCCCGGCGCCGTGGCGGGCGCCCTGGACCACGACGAGTGGCTTCACCGCCGCGGTCCGGCGGGCGAGGCGGGTGAACTTGCGGGGGTTGCCGATGGACTCCAGGTACATCAGGGCGACATCGGTGTCCGGGTCGTCGTACCAGTACTGCATGACGTCGTTGCCGGAGACGTCGGCGCGGTTGCCGGACGAGACGAAGGTGGACACGCCCGTGACGCCGGTGACGCCTCCGCCGCGCCGGTGCAGCCGCGACAGCAGGGCGATGCCGATGGCTCCGGACTGGGCGAACAGGCCGATGCGGCCGGGGCGCGGCATCTCGGGCGCGAGCGAGGCGTTCAGCCGCACGTCCGGGGATGTGTTGATGACCCCGAACGCGTTCGGCCCGATGATCCGCATGCCGTACGTACGCGCCTGCCGGACGAGGGCGCGCTGGCGCTCACGGCCCTCGGCGCCCGCTTCGGCGTATCCGGCGGACGTCACGACGAGCCCCCGCACCCCGTGTTCGCCGCACTCGGCGACGACCTCGGGGACCTGCTCGGCGGGTACCGCGACGACGGCGAGGTCGACCTGCCCGTCGATGTCCCGCACCGAACGGTGGGCGGGCACCCTCGCGCCCCCGTCGCTCCCATCGGGGCTGCCGAGTTCCTTCTGCTCCGGCGGGAAGGCCTTGTTCACGGCGTACAGGCGGCCGGTGAATCCGCCGTCCCGGATGTTGTCGAGGAGGCTGCGGCCCACGCCGCCGGGCCCGCGGCCGACGCCTATGACGGCGACCGAGCCGGGAGTGAGCAGACGCCGCACGGAACGGGCCTCGGCACGCTGTTCGCGCGCCTGCTGCACGGCCAGCGAACGGTCGGTGGGTTCGAGGTCGAGCTCCAGGCGGACCACACCGTCCTCGAAGCTGCGCTTCTGGGTGTACCCGGCGTCCGTGAACACCTTGATCATCTTGCTGTTGGCGGGCAGCACCTCGGCGGCGAACCGGCGGATGCCGCGCTCGCGTGCGACGGCGGCGATGTGTTCGAGGAGGGCGGAGGCGATGCCCCGGCCCTGGTGGGCGTCCTGCACCAGGAAGGCGACCTCGGCCTCGTCGGAGACCGCAGGGACGGGCGCTCCGGCGGGCGACGGGTGGGAGGCGGCGGGTGTTCCGTCGGGGCCGATCCGGTCATAGCGTACGGTGGCGATGAACTCGCCGCCCACGGTGGCCGCCAGTCCCACCCGGTCCACGAAGTCGTGGTGTGTGAACCGGTGCACGTCCTTGGCGGACAGGCGAGGGTAGGGCGCGAAGAAGCGGTAGTACTTCGACTCGTCCGACACCTGCTCGTAGAAGCTGACCAGGCGCTCGGCGTCGTCAACGGTGATGGGCCGCACGCGCGCGGTGCCGCCGTCGCGCAGCACCACGTCGGCCTCCCAGTGGGCGGGATACTCATGCCGGTCCGACGAGATCTGCATGGGCCCCAGAGTACGGCTCGCGTACGACAACGGCGCGAGGCAGTCTGTGGGTGCACGAGCCGGACCGAGGCCGCGGTCCGGTGTCGCCGGGAGCGGGAACGAGTGCCGCTCCCGGCGTGGTTCCCGATATGGGAAACTGGTCTAGACAACCTGAACACCGAAGGGCAGCAACACATGGCTGAGCGCCGCGTCAACGTCGGCTGGGCCGAGGGCCTTCACGCCCGTCCCGCCTCCATCTTCGTCCGAGCCGCCACGGCCGCAGGCGTCCCGGTGACGATCGCCAAGGCTGACGGCACCCCCGTCAACGCGGCCTCCATGCTGGCCGTCCTGGGCCTGGGCGCCCAGGGCGGCGAGGAGATCGTCCTCGCTTCCGACGCCGAGGGCGCCGACGCCGCCCTGGACCGTCTGGCGAAGCTGGTCTCCGAGGGTCTCGAGGAGCTCCCCGAGACCGTCTGACAGGTTCTCCGGCTTCTCCGGCAGCGAGTGGAGCCGCGTCGCCCTTCCCGGGCGGCGCGGCTCCGTCCTTTCGGGAAGGACGCCGCCGTGGACATCCGGCCGCTCGGCACGCGGAGAGCCCCGGCTCGGGAGCCGAGCCGGGCGTCAGGGTTCGCGGCTCGGGCCAGAGGCGCCTCGGGTCAGAAGCACCTCGGGTCAGAGGTTCACGCCGTGCGCGCGGAGGTAGGCGACCGGGTCGATGTCGGAGCCGTACTCGGCGCTCGTACGGGCCTCGAAGTGCAGATGCGCGCCGGTGACGTTGCCGGTGGCGCCGGAGACGCCGATCCGCTGCCCCGGGGTGACCTGCTGTCCCGCCGAGACGGCGACGGACAACAGGTGGCCGTACTGGGTGTAGGTGCCGTCGTGCATCTTGATGACGACCTGGTTGCCGTAGGCGCCGCCCCAGCCGGCCTCCACGACGGTGCCCGCGCCGACCGAGAGCACGGGGGTGCCGCTCGCGGCGTGGAAGTCGACACCGGTGTGGCTGCCTGAAGACCAGACGGCGCCGCCGGACAGGTAACCGGTCGAGACGTAGGAACCCGCGATCGGGGACACGAAGGTGTTGAGGCGCTTGCGCTCGGCCTCCCGCGCGGCACGCTCCTCGGCTTCGCGGGCCTCCTCGGCCTCCTCTGCCGCCCTCTCCCGTGCGGCCTCCTCCGCGGCCTCGCGCGCGGCGGCCCGGGCCGCTTCCCGCGCGGCCTCGTGCTGGGCGGCCGCCTGGGCGTCGACCCGGGCGGCGACTTCCTCGCCCATGGCGATGACGGGGGTCAGGCCGGTCTGCTGCGCGGCGGGACCGGCGGCGGACGCCGGGGCCGCGAGGGAGCCGACCACGCCGGTGGTGGTGAGGGCCGCGACGCCCGCCGCCCTGGCGGTGCCGCGGTGCATGCGGCCGGGACGACGGTGCTTCCCGGTGGCGCGTGTGAACGCCATGCAGTGGGTGGTCCTTTCCTTCCCTCTCGCCTACCGGGTTAGCTGAAGGGTTCGGAGCAGGAAGGTCTCCTACGGGCCCCTCGCGACAGGCGCGGGCGTCCGATTCACCCCAGGGACTGCACGGCTGGGTCCCCGGCTCCCCTGGCTCGCGCCGTGCGGGGACTCGGCGATGGCTGTCCGGTGCCGCGGGTGCGGCGCACTGCCCGACGAACAGCCCGGATGACGCTAAGCGGGGCGTCTTCCCATCCCCAAACGGATCCCGCCTTCTGTAGCGCATCCCACAGGGCAGACAGGACCTCTCCACCCCAATTCGGGCATAGGCGGGCCCTGGTGACTTTCGTGCCACCAGGGCCCGCACGCGCGTGCGCTCCGCTTGCGCGCGCCGGCTACTCGGCGGGCACGACCGTGACCTCGCCGATGCCGAGCGCCTCGACGGGCGCCTTGATCTGCGCCGCGTCGCCGACCAGCACGGTCACGAGGCGGTCCACCGGGAAGGCGTTCACCACGGCCGCGGTGGCCTCCACGGTGCCGGTGGTGGCGAGTCGGCGGTACAGCTCGGCCTGGTAGTCGTCGGCCAGGTGCTGCTCCACCTGGTCGGCCAGGGTGCCGGCGACGGCCGAGGCGGTCTCGTACTTGAGCGGCGCGACCCCCACCAGGTTCTGCACGGCGACGTCACGCTCGGCGTCCGTGAGGCCCTCCGCGGCGAGCGTGCGCAGCACCGTCCACAGGTCCTCGAGCGCGGGTCCGGTGTTCGGGGTGTCGACGGAGCCGCTGATGGCGAGCATGGCCGCGCCCGTGGCCCCTCCGGAGGAAGAAGGGGGCGCGGACCTCAGGACCTGGCCGAACGACCGTACGCCGTAGGTGTAGCCCTTCTCCTCGCGCAGGACGCGGTCCAGGCGGGAGGTGAGGGTGCCGCCGAGGCAGTAGGTGCCGAGCACCTGCGCGGGCCACACGCGGTCGTGCCGGTCCGCTCCGACCCGGCCGATCAGCAGCTGCGTCTGCACGGCGCCGGGGCGGTCCACGATCACGACCCGGCCGGTGTCGTCGGCGACGATCGGCGGAACGGGCCGCGGCTCGGCGGCCGATCCGGTCCAGGAGCCGAGGGTGTCACCGAGCAGCTCGTCCAGGTCGATGCCGGTGAGGTCACCGACGACCACCGCGGTGGCGGTCGCGGGACGGACGTGCTTCTCGTGGAAGGCGCGCACGGCCGACGAGTCGATGCCGGCCACCGTCTCCTCGGTGCCCTGCCGCGGGCGGGACATCCGCGAAGTCGCCGGGAACAGCTCCTTGGAGAGTTCCTTGGCGGCACGACGGGAGGGGTTGGCCAGCTCGTGCGGGATCTCGTCGAGACGGTTGCGGACGAGGCGTTCGACCTCGCTGTCGGCGAACGCGGGCGCCCTGAGGGCGTCGGCGAGCAGCCCGAGCCCCTTGGCGATCCGGGAGGCCGGCACCTCGAGGCTCAGGCGCACGCCGGGGTGGTCGGCGTAGGCGTCCAGGGTGGCGCCGCAGCGCTCCAGTTCGGCCGCGAACTCCTCGGCGGAGTGCTTGTCGGTGCCCTCGGAGAACGCCCTCGCCATGATCGTGGCGACCCCGTCGAGACCGTCGGGCTCGGCCTCCAGGGGCGCGTCGAGCAGCACCTCGACCGCGACGATCTGCTGGCCGGGACGGTGGCAGCGCAGGACGGTCAGACCGTTGCCGAGCGTGGTGCGCTCGGGGGCCGGGAAGGCCCAGGGCTTGGCCTCGCCCGCCTGCGGCTGGGGGTGGAAGTCCATCGTGGCAAGCTCGGTCACTTCGCCGTCTCCTCGTTCTCGTCGGTGCCGGCGGCCGCGGCTTCTTCGGTTCCGGAGGCCGCTGCTTCTTCGGACTCCCCTGCCTCGGGGGCGACGGGCTCGTAGACGAGCACCGCGCGGTTGTCCGGGCGCAGGCGGGCCTCGGCGACCTCCCGGACGTCCTCGGCGGTCACGTCGAGGATGCGCCCGACGGCGGTGAGGGCGAGCTGCGGGTCGCCGAACAGGACGGCGTACCGGCACAGTTCGTCGGCCCGGCCGGCGACGGTGCTGAGCCGGTCCAGCCACTCGCGCTCCAACTGGGCCTGGGCGCGCTCCATCTCCTCGGCCGTGGGGCCCTCCTCGGCGAACCGGGTGAGCTCCTCGTCGATCGCCGCCTCGATGACCGGCACCTCCACATCGCCGGACGCCTTCACGTCCAGCCAGCCCAGGGAGGGCGCCCCGGCCAGCCGGAGCAGGCCGAATCCGGCCGCCACGGCCGTACGGTCCCGGCGCACCAGCCGGTTGTAGAGCCGGGAGGACTCGCCGCCGCCGAGGACGGTGAGCGCCAGGTCCGCGGCGTCGCTCGCGCGCGTGCCGTCCTCGGGCAGCCGGTAGGCGGCCATCAGCGCACGCGCGGGGACCTCCTCCTCGACGAGCTCACGCAGCTCCTCGCCGATGACCTCGGGCAGCGAGCCGTCGCGGGGCTCGGGCTTGCCGTCGTGCGAGGGGATGGAGCCGAAGTACTTCTCGATCCAGGCGAGCGTCTGCTCCGGGTCGATGTCACCGACGACGGAGAGCACGGCGTTGTTCGGCGCGTAGTACGTGCGGAAGAAGGCGCGGGCGTCCTCCAGGGTGGCCGCGTCCAGGTCCGCCATCGAGCCGATGGGCGTGTGGTGGTACGGGTGGCCGTCCGGGAAGGCGAGGGCGGTCAGCTTCTCGAAGGCCGTGCCGTAGGGGACGTTGTCGTAGCGCTGGCGGCGCTCGTTCTTGACGACGTCCCGCTGGTTCTCCATGGACTCCTCGTCCAGGGCGGCCAGCAGGGAGCCCATGCGGTCGGCCTCGAGCCAGAGGGCGAGCTCCAACTGGTGGGCCGGCATGGTCTCGAAGTAGTTGGTCCGCTCGAAGCTGGTGGTGCCGTTGAGCGAGCCTCCGGCGCCCTGGACCAGCTCGAAGTGACCGTTGCCCTTCACCTGCCCGGACCCCTGGAACATCAGGTGCTCGAAAAGGTGAGCCAGGCCGGTGCGTCCCTTGACTTCGTGGCGCGAGCCGACGTCGTACCAGAGGCACACCGCCGCGACGGGGGTCAGGTGGTCCTCGGAGAGCACCACGCGCAGGCCGTTGGCCAAACGGTGCTCGGTCGCTGTCAGGCCGCCGGAGCCTGCCTGGGCTGTGGCCGTGTGACCCATGGGCATGTACGTCCCTTCGATCGCGGAGGCGGTCGTCGCATCCGCCGTTTGTGCCGGTCCTGCCACTGTATGCAAGCGTCCGGGGCACCGGTGGAGTTCCCGGACGGGGACCGGGTTCGCCCAGAGCGAGAACCGCGGGCGCCGGGTGGGGCGGGAGGATGCGGACGTGGTCCGTGTGGCGTGTGGGTCTCCCCCGGCGCCGCGCCCCTCCGCCGGCCGAGGCCCCGGCCCGCCCGCGGCGCCGACGGCACGTGCGCGTACTCTGCTCGCGCCACCGGCCCCGGCCCCCGACGGAGGGCCGCGGCGGGGTCCTGGTCCCGGTTGTCGGTGCGGCGGTCCACAATGGTCCGCGTCAGATACCGTCCCACGCTTCAGCAAGGAGCCGGCAGCGATGGCCCGCCGCAGCACGAAGACCCCGCCGCCCGACGACTCGTACGAGGAGCGGATCCTCGACATCGACGTCGTCGACGAGATGCAGGGCTCCTTCCTCGAGTACGCGTACTCGGTCATCTACTCCCGCGCCCTGCCGGACGCGCGCGACGGCATGAAGCCGGTGCACCGCCGCATCGTCTACCAGATGAACGAGATGGGCCTGCGCCCCGACCGCGGCTATGTGAAGTGCGCGCGCGTGGTCGGCGAGGTCATGGGCAAGCTGCACCCCCACGGCGACGCGTCGATCTACGACGCCCTGGTGCGCATGGCGCAGCCCTTCTCGATGCGGGTCCCGCTGGTCGACGGCCACGGCAACTTCGGCTCCCTGGGCAACGACGACCCGCCGGCCGCCATGCGGTACACCGAGAGCCGGATGACCGAGGCCACGAGCCTGATGACCGAGTCCATCGACGAGGACACGGTCGACTTCGCGCCCAACTACGACGGCCAGGAGCGGGAGCCGGTGACCCTGCCCGCCGCGTTCCCGAACCTCCTGGTGAACGGGGCGTCGGGCATCGCGGTCGGCATGGCCACCAACATGCCGCCGCACAACCTCCGCGAGGTGATCGCGGCCGCCCGGCACCTGATCCGGTATCCGAACGCCGATCTCGACGCCCTGATGCGCCATGTGCCGGGCCCCGACCTGCCGACGGGGGGCAGGATCGTCGGCCTCCCGGGCATCCGGGACGCGTACGAGAAGGGCCGCGGCTCCTTCAAGATCCGTGCGACGGTCACTGTGGAGGACGTGACGGCCCGCAGGAAGGGCCTGGTCATCACCGAGCTGCCGTTCACGGTCGGCCCGGAGAAGGTGATCTCCAAGATCAAGGACCTGGTCGGCTCGAAGAAGCTCCTGGGCATCGCCGACGTCAAGGACCTCACCGACCGCGCGCACGGTCTGCGCCTGGTCGTCGAGATCAAGAACGGCTTCGTGCCGGAGGCGGTCCTGGAGCAGCTGTACAAGCTGACGCCCATGGAGGAGTCCTTCGGCATCAACAACGTGGCCCTGGTGGACGGCCAGCCGCTCACCCTGGGCCTCAAGGAACTGCTCGAGGTCTATCTCGACCACCGCTTCGAGGTCGTACGCCGCCGCTCGGAGTTCCGCCGCGGCAAGCGGCGCGACCGTCTGCACCTGGTCGAGGGCCTGCTCACCGCCCTGGTGGACATCGACGAGGTCATCCGCCTCATCCGCTCCAGCGAGAACTCCGCGCAGGCGAAGCAGCGTCTGATGGAGCGCTTCTCCCTGAGCGACATCCAGACGCAGTACATCCTGGACACCCCCCTGCGCCGCCTCACCAAGTTCGACCGCATCGAACTGGAGGCGGAGCAGGAGCGGTTGAACAAGGAGATCGAGGAGCTGACCCGCATCCTGGAGTCGGACGCGGAGCTGCGCAAGCTGGTCTCGGCCGAACTGGCCGCGGTGGCCAAGAAGTTCGGCAACGACCGCCGTACGGTCCTGCTGGACGCGTCCGCCGCCCCGGTCGCCGCCGTGCCGCTGCAGGTGGAGGACGCTCCGTGCCGGGTGCTGCTGTCCGCCACGGGCCTGCTCGCCCGTACGGCGAACGCGGAGCCGTTCCCCAAGGGCGCGCACGCCAAGCGGGTCAAGCACGACTTGATCGTCTCGGCGGTACCGGCCACGGCCCGCGGCGAGGTGGGGGTGGTCACCTCGGCGGGGCGCCTGCTGCGGGTGAACGTCATCGACCTCCCACAGCTGCCGGAGTCGATGCCGACCCCGAACCTCTCAGGTGGGGCGCCGGTTTCGGAGTTCGTCTCCCTGGAGGACGGTGAGCGGGTGGTCTGTCTGACGACGCTCGACGAGTCGTCGCCGGGCCTCGCTCTCGGTACAGAGCAGGGCGTCGTCAAGCGGGTGGTGTCCGACTACCCCTCCAACAAGGAGGAGCTGGAGGTCATCGCGCTCAAGGAGGGCGACCGGATCGTCGGCGCCGTCGAACTGCGCACGGGCGAGGAGGACCTGGTCTTCATCACCGACGACGCGCACCTGCTGCGTTATCAGGCCGCGCAGGTCCGTCCGCAGGGCCGTCCCGCCGGCGGTATGGCGGGCATCAAGCTCGCGGAGGGCGCGAAGGTCATCGCCTTCACGGCGGTCGATCCGGCGGTGGACGCGGTGGTGCTCACGGTCGCGGGCTCACGCGGCACGCTGGACGACTCCGTCCAGACCACGGCCAAGCAGACCCCGTTCGACCAGTATCCGCGCAAGGGCCGGGCCACCGGCGGGGTGCGCTGCCAGCGGTTCCTCAAGGGCGAGGACTGCCTGTCCCTGGCCTGGGCCGGTCCCGCTCCGGCCCGCGCCTCACAGAAGAACGGCGCTCCGGTCGACCTGCCGCAGCCCGACCCGCGCCGCGACGGCTCGGGAGTGCCCCTGCCGCAGACGGCGGCGGCGGTGGCGGGACCGTCCTGACCCCGCCCACCGGCACCGGCACCGGCGGGGCGCCCTAACCCCGCTGGTCGTCGGGCTCCCGCACGTAGCGCAGAACGCCCCACATGCCCTGCTCGTCGGCGTGCGGGGCGTCGGCGACGCAGGCCTCCAGCTCCTTGCGGAGCGTGGCTGCGTCGATGCCGGTCCCGATGAGCACCAGCTGCGTCAGCCGCTCCGCGCCGGCCGGCCAGGCTTCCGGGTAGAACCGCAGGAACCGGCCGACGGCGTGCACGGCGTACCGGTTCCCGGTGTCGTACGGCCCGAAGTCGATGTACCCCTTGATCCGGTAGAGCCCTTCCGGCCGGCTGTCGAGGAACCGGATCAGTCGCCGGGGGTCGAGGGGCGCGGCGGAGGCGAAGGACAGGCTGTCGTATGCGGCGTGCAGGTGCCCGGGGTGCTCGTCGGCGTCGGCGGGGCCGTGCCGGGGCAGGTCGTCGAAGGAGAGCTGCCCGACGCGTTCCTCACTGGGCCTGCAGTCGAAGAGGAACTCCGGATCGACACGGCCGTGCGTGGCGGGAACGACGGCGGCGCGGTCGACGAGCGACCGCACGACGTCGAGCACGCGCTCCGCGTCCTTTGCCCGGTCGAGTTTGTTCACGACGACCAGATCGGCCAGGCCGAGATGCCGGTCGATCTCGGGGTGCCCGGCGCGTGTCCGCGCGAACTCGGCGGCGTCCACGACCTCGACGAGCCCGCCGTACACGATGCCGGGGTGCTCGCTGGCGAGCACCATCCGTACGAGTTCCTGCGGCTCGGCGAGACCGCTGGCCTCGATGACGATGACGTCGATCCCGGCGGACGGCCGTGCCAGCCGCTCGAGATAGACGTCCAGCTCGCTGCCGTCGACGGCGCAGCACAGACACCCGTTTCCGAGCGAGAGGGTCGAGTCGCCGAGCGCGCCAGCCACGGCCATGGCGTCGATCTCGATGGCACCGAAGTCGTTGACGACGGCCCCGATACGGCTGCCACCACTGTGGTGGAGGAGGTGGTTGAGCAGGGTGGTCTTTCCGGATCCGAGAAACCCGGCCAGGACGACGACCGGAATCTGCCGACCGCTGCTGCGCTCCACTCCGCGACCCCTCTCACACCCTCGCGTACACCGGCTCGCGCCTCGGCGTATGTCCGCGAACCGACTGACCCGCCAGGATATGCGCGGCCGACCGGCTCGTGCTCCGCCGCCGGAACGGGGTACCCGTGAGCCGGAAAGCCCCCTCGGAACAACTCAGGTTAGGCTCACCTCTGTGAGTACGTGCTCAACCCTGTCCCGCGAGCTCGACGAGCCCGTCGCGGGAACCGCGGCCACCGCGAGGACCTGGCTCCTGCTGGAGCAGCCCGGCCCGTGGGGCGCCAAGGCGCTCACGTCGAGCCACCTCGACCCCGCTCTGGGCCGCGCCCTGGAGGCCGCCACGAAGGGCACCGGAGTGCGGATCGCCCTCATCCGGCGCCCGGGACGACACGCGGACCCCCGGACGCCCGCCACCCGCCGGGTGTACGCGGCCCACACCGTTCCGGGAAACACGTGGCTGCACGCCGCCGCGACCACGGCCCCCGAGCGGCTGCTCGACCTCGACTTCGCCGCTCTCGGCAGGGGGCAGAGCGGCACCTTCGACGCGGCGCTCGGCGGACGGCCGCACGACGGGGACCCGCTCGCCCTCGTCTGCACCAACGGCAAACGCGATCGCTGCTGCGCGCTCCTCGGACGGCCCCTGGCGGCCGAACTCACCGCCTCCGGGGTCCAGGGCGTCTGGGAGGTCACCCATCTGGGCGGACACCGGTTCGCACCGACGGTGCTCGTGCTGCCCCACGGCTACGCGTACGGCAGGGCCGGGGCGCATACCGTCAAGGAGGCGCTGCACGGCGCTCAGGAGGGCCGGATCGTCGTGAAGGGGTGCCGCGGGAGCTCCGCCTGGGAGCGCCCCGGCCAGGCGGCCGAGCTGGCCGTGCGTACCGAGGTGGGCGAGTACGCCGCCGAGGCACTGACCGTCGTACGGACGGACGGCGCGGCACCGCGCTGGCAGGTGCTCGTCGCGCACGTCGACGGGCGTCGGTGGCGGGTGGAGGTGGCGCAGGGCGCGTCCCTGCCGCCCCGCGCGGAGAGCTGCGGGGCGTCGGTGCTGGGCTCACCCGCGCGGATGGACGTGGTGGCGGTGCGCGAGGTGACCGTGGCGGCACTCGCGAGCTGACCGGCCGCGCGCGATTCCTCACGGACGACGGCTCCTCCTCGCGGGTCCTCCTCGCAGGTGCGGGGCGATCCGCGCCACATCCGCGCTGCCCCGGCGCCCACCCACGTACCGTCATGGACATGCGCACCACCCCCCTCACCCGCCGCCTGCGCCTGCCGCGGCGGGTCTTCTCGCAGGTCCTGCTGATGCAGCTGGCGATCGCCGCGGGAGTCGCGGTGCTCGCGACCGGACTGTTCCTCGCCCCGCTCGGTGCCCAGCTGGACGACCAGGCGATGCGCCGCGCGCTCGCCATCGCCCAGACCACCGCCCAGCAGTCACAGATCGCGCGGGACCTGCGGAGCACGTCGCCCACGCCGGACGGGCCGGTGCAGCGGGAGGCGGAACGGATCCGGAAGGCCACCGGCGCCGAGTACGTGGTGGTGCTGGACCGCCGGGGCGTGCGCTGGTCGCACACCGACCCCCGCAGGATCGGCGATCCGGTCTCGACCGATCCCGGCGAGGCCCTGGCGGGGCGCGAGGTCATGGAGATCGACAACGGCACGCTGGGGCGCTCCGCACGCGGCAAGGTCCCGCTGCGCGACGGCGACGGCGAGATCATCGGGGCGGTCTCGGTCGGCATCGCCTACGACAGTGTCCGGGCCCGGCTGATCCACGCGATCCCGGGGCTCTTCGCGTACGCGGGCGGGGCGCTGGCCGTGGGCGCGCTCGCGGCCTGGCTCGTCTCCCGGCGGGTGCAGCGGCAGACCAGGGACCTGGCCTTCTCCGACATCGCGGCGCTGCTCGCGGAACGCGAGGCGATGCTGCACGGCATCCGTGAGGGCGTCGTCGCCCTCGACCGCACCGGCCGTGTCCGCCTCCTCAACGACGAGGCCCGGCGCCTGCTGGACCTCGGTGACGAGGCCGTGGGCCGCTCCCCCGACGAGGCGCTCGGCACGGGCCGGACGGCCGACGTGCTGGCCGGCCGGGTGACCGGCACCGACCTGCTCACCGTCCGCGGGCAGCGCGTCCTGGTCGCCAACCGCATGCCGACCGGCGACGGCGGCGCCGTGGCCACCTTCCGCGACCGTACCGAGCTGGACCGGCTCGGCCGGGAACTGGACTCCACGCGCGGGCTGATCGACGCGCTGCGCGCCCAGGACCACGAGCACGCCAACCGCATGCACACCCTGCTCGGGCTGCTCGAACTCGAGATGTACGACGACGCCGCGGAGTTCGTCGGCGAGGTCGTCGGCGACCACCGGGCGACGGCGGAGCAGGTCACCGAGAAGATCCGCGACCCGCTGCTCGCCGCCCTGCTGGTGGGCAAGGCGACGGTCGCGGCCGAGCGGGGCGTGGCCCTGTGGATCTCGGACCGGACCCGGCTGCCGGACCGGCTGATCGACCCAAGGGGCCTGGTCACCGTCGTCGGGAACCTGGTGGACAACGCGCTCGACGCCGTCGCGGGCGCACCGCACGCGCGCGTGGAGGTCGAACTGCGCGCCGAGGGACGTACGGCGGTGCTCGGCGTGCGCGACACCGGACCTGGAATTCCCGCGGAGCAACGCGAGTTGATCTTCACTGAGGGCTGGTCCACCAAGAAGCCGCCGGACCACCGCGAGCGGGGCATCGGGCTCTCCCTCGTCCGCAGGCTCGCCGAACGCCAGGGCGGCACCGCGGTCGTGGACGAGGCGGACGGCGGGGGCGCGGAGTTCACCGTGGTCCTGCCCGAGGCACTGACCGAGCCGGGCCCGCCGGCCGCCCTCACCGGGGCGCCCGTCCCCGTGTTCGTCCCCCTGCCCGTCCCGCAGACCACCAAGGAGGAGCCGTGATGATCGAGGTCCTGGTCGTGGACGACGACGTCCGGGTCGCGCACGTCAACGCCGCCTACGTCGAGAAGGTGCCCGGTTTCCACGCGGCCGGTGAGGCGCACAGCGCGGCCGAGGCGCTCACACTGCTGGAGACGCTCCCCCGGCTGGATCTGGTGCTCCTGGACCACTGTCTGCCCGACCGGACGGGCCTCGAGGTCCTCCAGGAGATGCGCGGGCGCGGCCACCAGACCGATGTGATCATGGTGACGGCGGCGCGGGACGTGTCCACCGTGCAGGCGGCGATGCGGCAGGGCGCACTGCAGTACCTGGTCAAGCCGTTCGCCTTCGCCGGGCTGCGCGCCAAGCTGGAGGCCTACGCGGAACTGCGCCGCACCCTGGACGGCGGTGGCGAGGCGGAACAGGCCGAAGTGGACCGCATCTTCAGCATCCCGTCGGCGTCGGCGCCGGCGGAGCCCGGTCTGCCCAAGGGGCACTCCCCCACCACCGCGGAACTGGTACGCCAGAGCCTGCTGAACGCCGGCGGCCCGCTGTCGGCCCAGGAGCTCGCCGACCGCACAGGGGTGAGCCGCCAGACCGCGCAGCGCTATCTCAAGCTCCTGGAGCGCACGGGACGGGCCACGATGACCCTCAAGTACGGCGACGCGGGCCGCCCGGAACACCTTTACGTGTGGGCGGGCCGCGTCTGAGGACACGGGAGACCCCGGGGCCCGGGCGTCACACCGCCCCCGCGCCGGTCAGCGACCGTACCTCGCTCTCCGCGTGCTTGGCCTCGTCGGGGGCCTCGGCCGAGGTGACCGTGCCGAGCCAGCCCGCCAGGAAGCCCAGCGGGATGGAGACCAGGCCGGGATTCTGGAGCGGGAAGAGCTGGAAATCGACATCCGGGAACAGGGAGTCAGGGCTGCCGGAGACCACCGGGGACAGCAGCACCAGCACCACGGCCGGGACCAGGCCGCCGTAGACGGCCCACACGGCACCACTGGTGGTGAACCCCCGCCAGAACAGGGAGTAGAGCAGCACGGGCAGGTTGGCGGAGGCGGCCACGGCGAAGGCCAGCCCGACGAGGAAGGCGACGTTGAGGTCGCGGGCCAGCAGGCCGAGCGCGATCGCGAGCACGCCGATGCCGACGGCTGCCACCCGGGCCACGGTCACCTCACTGTGCGGCTTTCCGCGGCGGCGCAGGGACGCGTACAGGTCGTGGGCGACGGACGCCGAGGAGGCGAGCGTGATCCCGGCGACGACGGCGAGGATCGTGGCGAAGGCGACCGCTGCGACGATCGCGAACAGAACTGTTCCACCGGTGGAGTCGGCGCCGCCGCCGAGGTCGAGCGCCAGCAGGGGAACCGCCGTGTTTCCGGCCGCGTTGGACCCGCGCACGGCCTCCGGTCCGACGACGGCGGCCGCGCCGAACCCGAGGACGATCGTCATCAGGTAGAACCCGCCGATGAGCCCGATCGACCAGACGACCGAGCGCCGTGCCGCCCGCGCGGTCGGAACGGTGTAGAAGCGGGACAGGATGTGCGGCAGCCCCGCCGTACCCAGCACCAGGGCGAGCCCCAGACTGACGAAGTCGAACCGGGAGGTCCAGTCCCCGCCGTAGGCGAGCCCGGGGGCCAGGAACGCCTCCCCGTGACCGCTGCGCTCGGCCGCCGTGAGCAGCAGGCGGTTGAAGTCGCCGTGGAACCGGAGCAGGACGAGGACGGTCAGCGCGATGGTGCCGCCGAGCAGCAGGACTGCCTTGACGATCTGGATCCAGGTGGTGGCCCGCATCCCTCCCATCGAGACGTAGACCACCATGAGCGCGCCGACCCCGACGACGGTCCAGGCCTGCGCCGCCTCGCTCTGGCCGCCGAGCAGCAGCGCGACCAGGCTGCCCGCACCCACCATCTGCGCCACCAGATACAGCACGGACACGGTGACCGACGAAGTTCCCGCGGCGATGCGCACGGGCCGTTCCCGCATCCGCGCCGCCACCACGTCGGCGAGGGTGAACCGCCCGCAGTTGCGCACCAGTTCCGCGACCAGGAACAGGACCACGAGCCAGGCCACCAGGAAGCCCACCGAGTACAGCATCCCGTCGTAGCCGAAGAGCGCGATCAGCCCGGAGATACCGAGGAAGGAGGCGGCCGACATGTAGTCGCCGGCGATGGCAAAACCATTCTCCAGCGGCGAGAAGAGCCGGCCACCGGCGTAGAACTCCTCGGCCGATCCCTGTCGTCTGCGGCTCACCCAGGTGGTGATCCCCAGTGTGACCGCGACGAACACGCTGAACAGCAGCAGTGCCAGCGTCTGGTGATCCCCCGTCATGAGGCACCGCCTTGCTCCCGCGCCAACTCCTGGGTTTCCCAGCGGAGTTCCAGCGCGGCCCGGTCCCTGCGCAGCCGCGCGTGCCGGGTGTAGGCCCAGGTGAGCAGGAAGGTGGTCAGGAACTGGCCGAGCCCGGCGAGCAGCCCCACGTTCACGGCGCCGGCCACCGGTCGGGCCATGAGGTCCGGCGCGGCCGTGGCGGTGACGACGTACGCCACGTACCAGGCGCAGAAGACGACGACCGCCGGGACCACGAACCTCCGGTAGCGGCTGCGCACTTCCTGGAACGCCACGCTGCGCTGCACCTGGAGGTACACGTCGGCCGCGTCCGCGACCCCCTCCGGCCGGCGTGCCGCCGGTTCCGCCGCCGGCCTCACCGCCGGAAGCGCCGGGTGCACCGCCGTCGGCGCTCCGGTGCCGGCCGGCTCACCCCAGCCCGAGGCGAGGGCGTCGTACCAGGGATCGTCGTAACCCACGTCTGCGGGACCGCCTCCACCCGGGTGGGGACGATCATTGCTTTGCTGCATGCCCAAGGATGGACAGAACGGGAAGATCCCCGACTCTTCTTCCCGTTCCACTTCACCCCATCAGGTGACGGTGTGCCCGCTACGCGTCGATGCGCGACCGGTCGAGCGTCGCCGCCGAGTTGGAGATGAACTCCTTGCGCGGAGCGACGTCGTTGCCCATGAGCAGGTCGAAGACCTGCTCGGCGGAGTCCAGATCGGTGAGGTTGATCCGGCGCAGGGTGCGGTGACGCGGGTCCATGGTGGTCTCGGCCAGCTGGTCGGCGTCCATCTCGCCGAGGCCCTTGTAGCGCTGGATCGAGTCCTTGTAGCGGATGCCCTTGGTCTGGAAGTCCAACAGCTTGTCGCGCAGCTCACGGTCCGAGTACGTGTAGACGTACTTCTCCTGCCCCTTCTTGGGCTGGACGAGTTCGATGCGGTGCAGCGGCGGCACCGCGGCGAACACACGGCCGGACTCGACCATGGGCCGCATGTAGCGGTGGAACAGCGTCAGGAGCAGGGTGCGGATGTGGGAGCCGTCCACATCGGCGTCGGTCATCATGATGATCTTGCCGTAGCGGGCCGTGTCGATGTCGAAGGTCCGCCCCGATCCAGCCCCTATGACCTGGATGATCGCGCCGCACTCCGCGTTCTTCAGCATGTCCGTCACGGACGACTTCTGAACGTTGAGGATCTTGCCGCGGATCGGCAGCAGCGCCTGGAACTCTGAGTTCCGGGCGAGCTTGGCCGTACCGAGCGCGGAGTCCCCCTCGACGATGAACAGCTCACTGCGCTCGACGTCGTCGCTGCGGCAGTCGGCCAGCTTGGCGGGCAGGGAGGAGGTTTCCAGTGCGGTCTTGCGGCGCTGGGCGTCCTTGTGCTGGCGGGCGGCGATACGGGTACGGGCCGCGGCGACGGCCTTCTCCAGGACGACCCGGGCCTGCTGGGCGTCGTCGCGCTTGGTGGAGGTCAGGAAGGCCTTGAGCTCTCGGGAGATCACCGTGTTCACGATGCGGCGGGCCGCCGATGTGCCGAGGACCTCCTTGGTCTGGCCCTCGAACTGCGGCTCGGCCAGGCGGACGGTGACGACGGCCGTGAGGCCCTCCAGGGCGTCGTCCTTGACGATGTCGTCCTCGGCCACGCGCAGCAGCTTCTTCGCGCGCAGCACCTCGTTCACGGTCTTGGCGACGGCCTGCTCGAATCCGGCGACATGGGTGCCCCCCTTGGGGGTGGCGATGATGTTGACGAACGACCGGAGCGTCGTGTCGTAGCCGGTCCCCCAGCGCATCGCGACGTCGACACCGAGTTCACGGGTCATCTCGGTGGGTGTCATCTGGCCGTGCTCGTCCAGAACCGGGACCGTCTCCTTGAAGGTGCCCTGCCCCGTGAAGCGCAGGGTGTCGCAGATGGCCTTGTCGGTGGCCAGGAACTCGCAGAACTCGCTGATGCCGCCGTCGAAGCGGAAGGACTCCTCACCTTTGCTGTCGCCGTCGCCGAGCCCGTACTCGTCACGGACGACGATGGTCAGCCCCGGCACCAGGAATGCGGTCTGGCGGGCACGCTGGTGCAGGGTCTCCAGGGTGAGCCTGGCGTCCTTGAGGAAGATCTGGCGGTCGGCCCAGTAGCGCACACGGGTGCCACTACGGGTCTTCGGGATCTTCTTGGCCTTGCGCAGTCCGCTCCCGGCCTCGAACTTCGCGTCGGGGCCGGCGGCGGCGAAGGCGCCGGGGACCCCACGGCGAAAGCTGATCGCGTGGGTGTGCCCGCCGCGGTCCACCTCGACGTCCAGCCGCGCGGACAGCGCGTTGACGACGGACGCGCCGACGCCGTGCAGTCCGCCGGACGCGGCGTACGAGCCGCCGCCGAACTTGCCGCCGGCGTGCAGCTTGGTCATGACGACCTCGACACCGGAGAGGCCGGTCTTGGGTTCCACGTCGACCGGGATGCCGCGGCCGTTGTCCCGGACCTCCACCGAGCCGTCGTCGTGGAGGACCACCTCGATGTGGTCGCAGTGGCCCCCGAGGGCCTCGTCCACCGAGTTGTCGATGATCTCCCACAGGCAGTGCATCAGACCGCGGCTGTCGGTCGATCCGATGTACATCCCGGGGCGTTTCCGCACGGCCTCGAGCCCCTCGAGGACGAGCAGGTGCCGCGCGGTGTAGTTGGAACCGTCCCGGTCTGCTCCTGCCAGCAGCGCTGTGGACGGCACGGACGTCTCGGCGGTCACGCGGTTCGCTCCTCGCTGAATTTCAGATGGGGCCCTCATGGGTAAGGGCACGTCACTTGTCACCGGTGAGAGGGTACCGAGGCCTGGTAGAGCCGTTGTAACGCCACCCTCGTCTGAAACGTAGACTAGTCGAGAGTCGTATACCTGTTCGATCCCTCAATGGAGTGAAGCACACATCACGTTCCCTTCCAGGCATGAACCATTTAGGCTCCGGGCACGTCCTCAAGAACAACCGGCAACCCAGCCGGGAGGGCCGACCACCACTGATCCGACGCGAATCCGTACGACGACACAGCCACGCGATACGGCACATTCGCCCCCAACCGGCAGCACCCAGCCACCTCGGAAAGAATTTTTCGAGAAGAAGCCACGAGCGGGAACGTTTTGGGGCTGGTTGGATGTTGACCCTGGTACGACAGCTCGTCGAGCTAGAGAAGAGGCGACGTGACTACTGTTCTGACCCCCGCGAGCCCGCTGACGGCCGCCGATCGCTGCGACCGCTGCGGCGCCCAGGCATACCTGCGCGTCGTCCTGCTGAGCGGCGGAGAACTGCTCTTCTGCGCCCACCACGGCCGCAAGTTCGAGCCGGAACTCAAGAAGATCGCCGCCGAGATACAGGACGAGACGGAGCGGCTGACCTCGCCTTCGGCGAGTGCCGCCGAGGAAGAGCGCTGACACCTCGCGCACCACGACGGGACGGCCCGACACGGGCCGTACGGGGAGGGCGGCCGCCTCCGCTTCGGAGGCGGCCGCCCTCCCCGTACGCGAGAAGTACCCGGGATGCGCCCGAGAACGCGCTTCCCCGCGAGCCGCCCGGAACCCTGCTCAGGGCCCTCCAGGCGCCTCGAGGCGCCCCCTCGCGACTGTCATGCCGACGCTCGACCGAGAGTCCGCGCGACATCGGACACACGCGTGTAGACCCCCGGGCTGCCCGCCCAGCCGCAGCCGCTCCCCCAGGACACCAGGCCGATCAGCCGTCCCCGGGCCACCAGCGGCCCGCCGCTGTCCCCCTGGCAGGCGTCCGGCCCGCCGGCCTTCTCGCCGGCGCACAGCATGGTCCCCGCGTGATACCTGCCTTCGTCACCGTCCGGGTACGCGGCCTCGCACAGGGTGTCGCGCAGGACGCGCACACGTGCCGCGTGCAGGCCGCCGGCGAAGGTACCGGCGCCTGTGGTGTCGCCCCAGCCGTAGACGGTCGCGGTCGTACCGACCTGGTACCCGGGATCACCCGCGGCGGCCATGCCGATGACCGACTCCGAGGGCAGCGCCGTGGCCAGGGTGAGTACGGCGAAGTCGCCGGAGTTGCTGACCGGGTCGTAGCCCGGGTTCACCCAGGTCTCCCGGACGGCTATCTCCTCACCCCGGTCCGAGAGCAGGTCCGTACGGCCCGAGATCACCCTGAGGTCGGGCACCCGGTCCGGCGCCGCCCCCAGGACCTCCTCGTCCATGCAGTGGGCAGCGGTGAGCACGGTGGTCCGGCCGACGGCCACACCGCCGCAGAACTGTCCCGCCCGGGTACCCCCGAACCGGTCACGGCTGGCCAGTGCCACCGTCCACGGACTCTCGGACACATCGACCGGGAATCCTCCGACGACGACACCGCCCGGGACCGCTGGAACCGCCGGAGCGGCCGCTGCCAGCGGTATCGCGGTCGCTGCGGCGGCGAGGACCAGTGGTCGGGCCAGAATCCGAGCTAGGCGATGACGCATGCGCACTCCTCACACTGGGGCGTTGATGGGACACCCAGAGTGATTCACCTCGTCACACCGCGCACCCGCGGAACACCGCTGAGGCCCGGTCCCGAGAACGGGACCGGGCCTCAGCGGACACACGGCTCGACGCCTTGGTGGACGCGCCTCGTACGGCGGTCCGCCGCGGCGCGGCGGCCGCCTGGGCGGCCTAGTCGAGGTAGTCGCGCAGCACCTGGGAACGGGACGGATGGCGCAGCTTCGACATGGTCTTGGACTCGATCTGGCGGATGCGCTCGCGGGTGACGCCGTACACCTTGCCGATCTCGTCGAGGGTCTTCGGCTGACCGTCGGTGAGACCGAAGCGCATGGAGACGACGCCCGCCTCGCGCTCGGACAGGGTGTCCAGGACGGAGTGCAGCTGCTCCTGCAGAAGCGTGAAGCTGACCGCGTCGGCCGGGACGACGGCCTCGGAGTCCTCGATGAGGTCGCCGAACTCGCTGTCGCCGTCCTCGCCCAGCGGGGTGTGCAGGGAGATGGGCTCGCGACCGTACTTCTGGACCTCGATGACCTTCTCCGGGGTCATGTCGAGTTCCTTGGCCAGCTCCTCCGGGGTGGGCTCACGGCCCAGGTCCTGGAGCATCTGGCGCTGCACGCGCGCGAGCTTGTTGATGACCTCGACCATGTGCACCGGGATACGGATGGTGCGGGCCTGGTCGGCCATCGCGCGGGTGATCGCCTGACGGATCCACCAGGTGGCATAGGTGGAGAACTTGTAGCCCTTGGTGTAGTCGAACTTCTCCACCGCGCGGATCAGACCGAGGTTGCCCTCCTGGATGAGGTCCAGGAAAAGCATGCCGCGGCCGGTGTAGCGCTTGGCCAGGGAGACCACCAGACGGAGGTTGGCCTCCAGGAGGTGGTTCTTGGCACGGCGCCCGTCCTCGGCGATGATCTCCAGCTCACGCTTGAGCTTCGGCGCCAGCTTGTCGGAGTTGGCCAGCTTGTCCTCGGCGAACAGACCGGCTTCGATCCGCTTGGCGAGCTCGACCTCCTGCTCGGCGTTGAGCAGGGGCACCTTGCCGATCTGCTTGAGGTAGTCCTTGACCGGGTCGGCGGTGGCACCGGCGGCGGCGACCTGCTGAGCGGGCGCGTCGTCCTCGTCCTCGTCGGACAGGACGAAACCGGCGTTCTCCGTGCCCTCCGGCTCCTCCGTCGCCTTGGTCTCCTCGACGGCCTCTTCGTCCGTCGCCTCGATGTCGTCCTTCTTGGCCGCGGTCTTCTTGGCGGCCGTCTTCCTGGCGGTGGTCTTCTTGGCGGCCGTCTTCCTGGCGGTGGTCTTCTTGGCAGCCGCCTTCTTGGCGGGCGCCTCCTCCTCGGCGACGGCGTCCGCGGCGGATGCGGCAGGTGTGGCTGAGGCGCTGGTCTTCCGGGTGGTCGTCGCCTTCGCCGCGACCGTCTTGGTGGCGGTGCGCTTGGCGGGACTCTTCGCTGCGACGCTCTTTCGGGTGCGCTTGGGCTCCGCGGCACTGACCATCAGCGTCACACCCTCTTCCTCGAGGATCTGGTTGAGGCTGCGCAGTACGTTCTTCCACTGAGTGGCCGGAATCTGGTCAGCTTCAAAGGCCCGACGCACGTCATCGCCGGCGATCTGCCCCTCAGCCTTTCCCCGCTCGATGAGCGCCATGACAGAGACGGATTCGGTGATCTCCGGCGGGAGCGTACGGGATGTGCTGGCCGACACGAACAACCTCTCGGAACGTTGAATAACGGCTTCCGGCCCCGTCCACGACGGACAGGAGCCGACCGCCGACTTGGGGATGGGCCGACGGTGCGGGCGGGGGCCGGGGAGGTGCACAGCGCCGTGAACGGCGTCCGTATTCCCTCCGCGACTGCCACCTCTTAGGTCATCGCGTTCTTTCCAGGAGTGTTACGCCCAATCCGCGTGGCCCGAGTCACATCCCGTAAGCGCCCGGAATCGATCAGACCGGGACAGAAACGGGCACTCGGGGGTGACAGCGGCACGGTGCCGGACCTTACGGCCCCTTCACCACTGTAGGACCCCGCGGGATCAAAGGTGATCCCGCGGGGCCCGGCAGGAGACGGCTCACCGGTCGGACGCTGCCACAGGAGGGGGTGGCACGCCGGACCTGGCCGCCTTCGGAACGCGGTCAGTGCTCGCGCGGAGGACACGCGGGGGCGTTCGGTGCGCGCGAGGGTTTCAGTGCTCGCGCGGGGCGGGCACCACGGGGTGGACCATCAGTAGCTGGCTCATGGCGGCCTCGGCCGCCTCGCCGTCACCGCCGGCGAGGGCGTCGACGATCTGGCCGTGGTGCGCGAGCGACGTCTCGTTGGGTCGCTCGCAGCCCGTGGCCGGCCCACCCGAGACCTGCAGCGCGGCGGACACGATCCCGGAGAGGTGCTCCAGCATGCGGTTGCCGGCGACCTGGATGAGCAGCGAATGGAACTCGGAGTCGGCCCGGGCGAAGGTCAGCGCGTCACCCTGTCCCATCGCGTGGCCCATGATCTCCACCATGTCGGACAGACGCTGCTGAACGTCCTCACGTCCGTGCCCGGCGGCGAGACGGGCGGCCAGCGGCTCGATCGTCCAGCGCAGCTCGCAGAGCTCACGGCGCTGGTCGTCCCGCTGAGGCCCGAAGGCCCGCCATTCGATGATGTCCGGGTCGAGGAGATTCCAGTCGCTGACCGGGCGCACGCGCGTACCGACGTTCGGGCGGGCGCTGACCAGGCCCTTGGCCTCCAGGACACGGAGCGATTCACGGACGACGGTGCGGGAGACCTCGAAACGCTGGCCGATCTCCTCGGGAACCAGGGGGCGGTCGGCTCCCAGATCACCCGAAACGATCATCTGACCCAGCTGCTGAACGAGTTGGCCGTGCAGCCCTCGTCCGCGGCTGCCCGCGGCGCGGCGGCTCGCGCGGCCCAGTTCGGGATCGGTGTCCCAGACAGGGGCCCCGGCGCGGCCGCCGACGGGCGTGTCGGCATAGGGGTAGCGGTCGATTTCGCCCGGGTTCGCGAGGCCGGAGTCTGCGGAGCGGGCGGTGGTCATCATGGTGTGCGCAAGGGTACTCACGCATCTTTTGTCGGCGCGGCTCCCAACTCCCTTGAGGAGTTTGGTGAAAAGCACACGAAAGGGTGATCGCTCACCCCGTCGCAATTGACGCCTTATCGGAAAGACGTGGGCTCTCCCCGGGGAGTTGTCGGCACGGACGGACCGATTGAGTCACGGCCGGTCGTCAACGGGCCCTGTTCCGCAAAGATGTGAGCAGATATGCGCAGAGCAACACCGCCAGCGACAACGTCAGGGCACCGCCCACAGGTTGGGCGAACATCCGCAACGCGCCCTCCAGGTACCGCTCGCCCCCGAAGGGCCACTGGAGCGGGAACATCTCACGCAGCCGCAGCGGCAACCCCGCCGCAGTCCGCACCGACGACCCGCTCACCGCTTTCCGCACCAGGGGCACCACGAGGAGGGGCACGGCGACGACCGCGGCGAGTCCGGCGGTGGTGGACCGGAAGATCCCCGCCGCCAGCACCCCCGTCCAGGCGCACCCGATCACGAGTCCGAGCCAACTCACCCCGAGCGGGAACCAGTCGCCGGGGACTTCGACGAGCTCCCGGCCGTACAAGAGATAGAGCACTTCGGCGTCGCACCCGATCGTCAGCACGGCCAGCACCAGCGCGGTGGCCGAGGCGACGAGGAGTTTCGCGGTCAGCAGCCCCAGGCGCCGGGGCACGCTGCCCCGGTCCGCCGCCAGAGCGGGGTGGCGGAACTCGTCGCCGGAAGCCAGCGCGCCGAGCAGCCCCGCCCCGAGGGCCGCGGGCGGCAGAGGCAACTCCCTGGGCCACGCTGCGAGCAGCCGCGGCTGCGGGGTGTGCCCGGTACGGGCCAGCAGTACCGCGGTGAGCACGGACACCGCGAGCACGACGGCGCCGACGAGGAACCCGGTACCGACACCGGTGACCCGACGGATCTCGTAGCGCACCGGACGAAGGGGGCGGGGGGCGGGACGGACCGAAATGAGAGGCGGCAGACCGCCCGAGGACTCCGGGAGACGGTATCCGCCAACGGCACGGGATCCGGCCGGGTTCTCAGCGGCGGAGGGCAGCGGGTCGGAGGACGGCTCGACAGCAGAGGACGGCTCGACGACGGAAGACGGCGTGGGGGCAGAGGTTGGCGTGGCGGAGGAAGGCGGCTCGCCCGAGGGAGCCGACGGCTGCTCGGTGTGCAGCGTGCCCGCCCCGGGACCCATGTCCCCCGTCTCGTCCGCGAGTTGGTGTACGACGACGCCGTTCCGGAACGCGATCTCACCCACGTCGGCGCAGGTACTGCCGTAGACGGAGATGTGGTTGCCCCCCTCCTGAGCAACCTCCACGGAACGCCGGGCGGCACGGGCCTCCTTGGCGAGCAGCGCGGACAGACGGGCGGCGTGCGGTGTGCGGACGGCGACGCGGGGGCGAAGTCGGGTGCGCGAGAAGTCCGCGGCCGGCTGGTCGGCCACGACCCGACCCCGCTCGAGGGTGACCACCCGGTCCGCGAGGCGCGCCGCCTCCTTGGGGTCGTCCGTCGTACTCAGAACGGTGCCGCCCCGGGCCGCGTAGGCCCGGAGCATGCCGTGGAGCCAGCGGTTCTCGCCGGCGGAGAGTCCGCGGGCGGGTTCGTCGAGCACGAGGGTGTGCGGGTCCGCCAGCAGTGCGCAGGCCAGCCCGAGGCGTCGGTCCATACCGCGCGAGAGCGTGCCGAGGCGTTCCTCGCGCAGGCTCACCAGCCCGACGACTTCGAGGACTTCGTCGGCACGGCGGACCGGGACTCCCGCGGCGGCGCACAGCATGCGCAGGTGTCCGCGGACGGTGCGTGCGGGGTGCCCCGGCACCTCACCCAGCAGCACGCCGACTTCACGGGACGGGTGGCCGATGCGGTGCAGGGGACGGCCTCTGAAGTGGGTGGTCCCACGGCCCGGTTGGAGTTCGAGCATGAGTCTGAGTACCGTCGTCTTGCCTGCGCCCGGCGCCCCGAGCAGCGCGGTGACGTGGCCTGCGTACGCCTCGAAGGAGACGTCGTCGACGGCGGGCGGAAGCTCTTTGCGGGGATTGCTGGTCAGTCCGAAGGCCTGGATCACCCGAAGCAAGATAGCGTGACATGCCGGATTTTTCGGGCATCACCAGACCTGTTGGGGATGGGGAATCAGCCGTGCGGGATCCGTGATGCACCCCCCGTGTCACACCTCGGGGCGCAGCATCGGCGGATTGAGCAGGGTGGCTCCGCCGGCTCGGAAGAGCTGAGCGGGGCGACCGCCCTGCCGGGTGGTCGTGCCACCCGTCGGAACCAGAAAGCCCGGTGTTCCCGTCACCTTGCGGTGGAAGTTGCGCGGGTCCAGCGCCACCCCCCACACCGCCTCGTAGACGCGGCGCAGCTCACCGACGGTGAACTCGGGCGGGCAGAAGGCCGTGGCCAGCGACGAGTACTCGATCTTGGAGCGGGCGCGCTCCACCCCGTCCGCCAGGATCTGAGCGTGGTCGAAGGCGAGGGGCACCGCCGGCTCGTCGCCTCTGCCGTACCCCGCCTGTTGCAGCATTTCCTCGACCGGGGCCCAACGCGCGTTGCTGGCGTCGCCACCCGCCCTGGGTGCGGGCAGGTCGGGAGCGAGTGCGAGGTGCGCGACGCTGACGACACGCATCCGGGGGTCGCGCTTGGGATCGCCGTAGGTGGCGAGCTGTTCCAGGTGTGCGCCGTCGGCCTGGGCGGGGGCAGCGGGGTCGTGCACCCGCAGCCCGGTCTCCTCCGCCAGTTCACGCGCCGCGGCCTGGGACAGGTCCTCGTCGGCCCGCACAAATCCGCCGGGCAGCGCCCACCGCCCCTGAAACGGCGGTTCGCCCCTGCGTACCGCCAGCGCGCACAGGGCATGGCGGCGCACGGTCAGCACGACCAGGTCCACGGTGACGGCGAAGGGCGGAAAGGCTGACGGGTCGTAGGACATGCGGCGATCATAGTCGTCTCCCTGACGATAAACACTCTCTTCGCTGACTCGTCGGCTCGCCGGTTCACCCTCTCACCCGCTCACCTGTGCGGCGGGGGCTCGGAGGGCGCGCCGTCCGCCGGCGGCATCGCCCTCCCGCTCAGTCACTGAGCCCGGTCACTCCACTCCCGCACTCCCCCGGCCCCGGGGCCGCGCACCTTCCGGCGAGGCCGTGCGACGAGAACGCGTGCCGCCCGGCCCCTCGTGCCCGGGGCGCTCCCCACCCGGACGCGTGCCACCGATCGCGGTACGGGGATTACGCGGCTCACGGGGAGCCGGGATCCGCGCGCTCGGCCGGCGTCCGTCCGAACGCGGCCGACTCGGGGACCCGTCACCGGTACCGGAGGCACGCGTGCGCCGTCGGCGGCGCGGTGACATCTCGTGTCGCACGGATGCCGCCTCCGCGGAAGGCGTGGCCCCCTCCCCGGCATCCGGCGCCCGCACGCCCGGCGCCCCGATGCCCTCCCCCTCTCCGGTCCCGGTGGCCGGGTCGGTGGCGGGAGCGGCCGGAGGGACCGGAGGGGCGGCGGCCGGGCCGCCGTGGTCCGTCTTCCCACGGCTCTCGCGTTCCGCTCGCAGGCATCGGCGGATCGATTCCGGGTCGAGGCCCTCGTTGCAGGCCTGGTGGAGAAGACGGGCGAAGAGGTAGTCGGGATCGGCGCCCAGGGCCATCGCAAGCGCCTCCCTGGCTTCCAGTTCGTCGCCGGTGGACCACGCGACCCAGCCGGCGAGCGTCAGGGGCGCCGCGGCGTGTTCGCCGTACGAACCGACGCAGCGGCGCGCCAGGGCCCGCCACAGCCGGAGCGCGGGACCTGCTTCCTCACCCTCCATCCACGCGGCCGCGCGGTCCCGGGTCGTCCGGTCCTGCAGACCGAGGATCAGCGTCGCCGCCTCGTCGTGCCGGAGCAGTTCGTCGTCCCGCAGATCCGCCGGGAGCATGCCGGGCACGGACGGGACGCCGGCGAGCCGGCCCATGATCTGCTCGGCCAGTTCCAGCGTCCTTTCGGCGACCTGGCATCGGCCCGCCGCGTCGAGGATCCTGGGGATCAGCGCCTTGCTGGCGGCGTCCAGGGCGGCTTCCTGTTCGACGGCGGCGTTCTCCCGCGGGAGGAACCTCGCCCTCAGCTCCCGCAGCGTGCCCCGGACCTGAAGTCCGGCGTAGGTCGCGGCGGCGGCCAGCACCGAGGTACCGGGCAGCCCCATCGGCGTCCCCTCCAGCGGACAGCATGCCTCGTCGGCACAGCAGTACGACCAGAAGCGGCCGTCCGACAGACACAGTGCCTCCACCACGGGGACGTCGAGGGCACCGCACTCCACGCGCAGCGCGTGAGCGAGCGGGCCCAACCGCTTCTTGACCCGCGCTCCGGGTTCGCGGCTGCCCGGTTCCTGGCAGAGGAAGACGACCATCTGCTCGGGCTTGGCGCCTCGGCGCTCGCTGCCCGTCACCAGCCCCTGGGCCAGTTGCCGGGCGGCCGCGGGCCAGTCGTCCTTGTTCGCGGGGATGCCGAGCCTGGCACGACCGCCGAACCGGCTCCGCCCGTCCTTGTCGTACAGGGCGACCAGGACGATGCTGTCCTCGGGCCGGTAGCCGAGGAGGTAGGGCAGCGCGTCGGCGAGTTCGGCGGGGGTGCGCAGCGTGACCTGCTGCGCGTCGCCGTGGTCGCCGTAGGCGGTGCAGGCGATGTCCTTCGTACGCCGTGGGTGCGTGTGCTCGCCGTCGTGCCTCCTCTGCCGTGAGAGCTCGGCGGGGTGGACGACGTCCTCGGGGTCCGGAAGGCCGGCGCGCTCGCCCCGCTTCCGCCCGGTGATGCCGTCGTTTTCGGAGGATCCGTTCGTTTCGCTGCGGTTCGTCATGAGAAGAAGATTTCGCGGATCGGGAAACCCTGCCCGCCCTGTGGACAACTCCCATCAGGAACACGTCATACGCCCGCCTGACCTGCACTTTCGCTTCCGCTGTGACCCGATTACCACACAAGGCCCATCCTCTCGCCGCCCCGCACCGCAGCCCGGCTGTCCTTGCCGTCCTGTTGTATGGGACTCATGGAGCACACGAACAACGCGGATCTCCGGACGGCGGCGGACGCCGTCCTCGCCCGGCTCGTCGGGGACGCCTCGGGAGAGGCCCGGCTGCGCGAGGACCAGTGGCGAGCGATCGAGGCGCTGGTCGCCGACAAGCGCCGGGCCCTGGTCGTCCAGCGCACGGGCTGGGGCAAGTCCGCGGTCTACTTCGTGGCCACGTCCCTGCTGCGGGCCCGGGGCAGCGGTCCCACAGTGATCGTCTCCCCCCTCCTGGCGCTGATGCGCAACCAGGTCGAGGCCGCGGCCAGAGCCGGTATCCACGCCCGCACCATCAACTCCTCCAACAGCGAGGAATGGGACACCGTCCAGACCGAGATCGCCGCGGGCGCGGTCGATGTCCTGCTGGTGAGTCCGGAGCGGCTGAACAACCCCGACTTCCGTGATCACGTACTGCCCAAACTCTCCGCCGCGACCGGACTCCTCGTGGTGGACGAGGCGCACTGCATCTCCGACTGGGGCCACGACTTCCGCCCCGACTACCGCCGGCTGCGCACCATGCTCACCGATCTCCCGCCCGGCGTGCCCGTCCTGGCCACCACCGCCACCGCCAACGCCCGGGTGACCGCCGACGTCGCGGAGCAACTCGGCACGGGAGGCACCTCTGACGCCCTGGTGCTGCGGGGTCCGCTGGACCGGGAGAGCCTGAGCCTGAGTGTGCTGCGCCTGCCGGACGCCGCGCACCGGATGGCCTGGCTCGCCGATCACCTCGACGAACTGCCGGGCTCCGGGATCGTCTACACCCTCACCGTGGCAGCCGCCGAAGAGGTGACCGCATTCCTGCGGCAGCGCGGCCACACCGTCGCCTCGTACACCGGCAAGACGGAGAACGCGGAACGGCAACAGTCGGAGGAGGACCTGCTCGCCAACAAGGTGAAGGCCCTGGTCGCCACCTCCGCCCTCGGTATGGGCTTCGACAAGCCGGACCTGGGATTCGTGGTCCACCTCGGCTCACCGTCCTCTCCCATCTCCTACTACCAGCAGGTCGGCCGCGCCGGCCGTGGTGTGCGCCATGCCGAAGTCCTGCTCCTTCCGGGCAAGGAGGACGAGGCGATCTGGACGTACTTCGCGTCCCTCGCCTTCCCCTCGGAGGAACTGGTGCGCCGCACACTCGACGTTCTCGGCCACGCGGACCGGCCCATGTCGTTGCCCGCCCTCGAACCCCTGGTCGAGCTGCGCCGCTCCCGGCTGGAGACCATGCTCAAGGTCCTCGACGTGGACGGGGCGGTGCGACGGGTCAAGGGAGGCTGGGTCGCGACCGGCCAGCCATGGACGTACGACGCCGAGCGGTACGCGTGGGTGGCCCGCCAGCGGGGAGCCGAACAGCAGGCAATGCGCGAGTACGCGACGACCGCGGACTGCCGGATGGAGTTCCTGCAGCGCCAGTTGGACGACGCGGGCGCGAAACCCTGCGGCCGCTGCGACAACTGCGCGGGCGCGCGCTACATCCCCGAAGCCTCTCCCGCGGCGCTCGAGGCGGCCCGCGTGGATCTCGACCGGGCGGGAGTAGAGGTGGAACCGCGGCGCATGTGGCCCACCGGGCTTCCGGCGATCGGCATGGACCTCAAGGGGCGCATTCCGGCCGGGGAACAGAGCGCTCAAGGCCGGGCGTTGGGGCGTCTGTCGGACATCGGCTGGGGCAACCGGCTGCGTCCGATGTTCGCGCCCCAGGCCCCGGACGGGCCTGCGCCCGACGACGTGGCGAAGGCCGTGGTGGATGTGCTGGCCGGCTGGGCCAAGGGGCCCGGCGGCTGGGCCTCGGGAGCGCCGGACGCCCAGCCCCGGCCGGTCGGTGTGGTCACCCTCCCCTCCCGCACCCGCCCCGCCCTGATCCACTCGCTGGGAGCGCACATCGCGGAGGTCGGACGCCTGCCCCTGCTGGGTTCCGTGCAGTACACGGACGAGGCCCGGCCGGCGTCCCGGAGCAACAGCGCGCAGCGTCTGAAGGCCCTCGACGGGGCGCTGGCCGTCCCTTCCTCTCTCGCCACGGCCCTCGCCGAGGCCGGGGGGCCGGTGCTTCTGGTGGACGACTACACGGAGACGGGCTGGACCCTCGCGGTCACGGCACGCCTGCTCCGGCGGGCCGGCGCCGAGGGGGTGCTGCCCCTGGTACTGGCCGTACAGGGCTGACACCCCGCGGGGACCGCGTCCGGCACACCGGGCAGGGATATAAGCCGCTGATCATGAGATACCGGTCTCCCCGCGTGATTGCTCGTTGCCGCATCCAGGTTCGACGGGAAGAATCGAGGTCCGCACCCGCACGGTTCGTCCGCCGATCAGGTTGGGCTCTGTTGCGTGCGCGCTCCCCGAAATCCGCCCCCGCCCTCAGTCCGGGCGTAGCCGAAGGGAGGACCGTGACCTTCGGATTCGCTTCGTCCTCGGCCGCATCACTGTCGACCTCCGCTACTCGTGTGCTCGAACCCGCGGAGTGGGCTGCCGCGGGAATTCCGCTGCTGCGCAACCCGCGTGAGGTCGTCAGCGGTCTGCACGCCCGGCATCGTCCCGGGCCGACGACCGCGGTCGTCGCCGTGCTCGACCCGGACGATCGACTGCGGGCGAGCGCTTCGTTCACCCGCCGTCCCGCCCCGGCGGACGGCTGGATGTTCCGTAACGCGCTGCTGTCCCAGTTGCGCCGGATCATCCCGCACGATCTGCGGCGCCGTACCCCGGTGCGTACCGCCGTACTGCTCTACTGCCGTGACGGCGACGCGCGTTGGACGGAGGAGGACGGCGCGTGGATGTGGGGGCTGCGGGACGCCTGCACGCTGCACGGGCTGCGCTGCGGGGCGTACATCACGCTGACCCGTGACGGCTGGCAGGTGCTCGGAGAGGGGCGCGGTGGGCGCCGGCCCACCGCCGAATCGGCGCCGGAGCCGTTCGCCACGGCCGAGGCACCGCCGCGGATACCACGCACCGGCGGTGTCGCGTCCGAGGTCCTGCGCCGCGCGGCGGCACGCTGAGGGCCGACGGTGCTCCCCTGGACCGGGACCTGGCGCCCGCACCGACGGGCGCCAGGGCGTCGGCTCAGACGCCCGCGTTCGTCACCGAGTTGATCCGCTTCGGGTCGCCGCAGACGATCAGCAGAGCGGTGGCCTTGGCGTGGGCGACGGACAGGGCCGACGCGGCCACCGACTCGGAACCGCCGTTGACGGCGACCACGACGACGGGCCGCGCCCCGGCGCGCTCCGCACCGGCGACGTCCGTGTGGAAGACGTCGTCACCGGCGTCGTGCAGAGCCCAGTAGGACGCTTCACCGAAGGACAGCTCGTGGGTGACCCACGGATGCGGCTCGCCGGTGGTGATCACCAGCACGTCGCCCGGGGAACGGCCCGAGTCCAGCAGCAGGTCCACGGCTTCCTCGGCGGCGTCGAGCGCCCCCTGGACCGAGGCCGGAATGAGCTGGATCTGGGTGCCGTCCGCGGCAGCGGCGGCCGGCTTCGGAGGGACGGGCCCGGCCGCCGCAGCGGCATCGCGTGGCGTGCGTTGCGCCGGGGGCGCCGGCCGGGCCGGGCCGGGACGACCGGGACGCGGCGGAGCCACAGGGCGGGGACCGGGTACGGGGCGGGGGGTCGGCGCGGTACGGCTGCTGGCCGGAGTGGCGCGGGGACCCTGGGCACTCTCGTGAATCTGAGGCTCCTCGGGAATGAGAGGCATGGGCTGATTTTTATCAAACGTTGGTACGGCTCGCGCCACCGGGTGGCACATGAGTGCGAACGGAACCGTCAGAAGTCGAAGCCGAGCTGGCCCTCGATCTCCGGAACGCTTCCGTCCGCCCGGCTGCGGACCTTCTTGAGATGCCGCCACTGGGGCAGCGCATCAAGATACGCCCACGACAACCGGTGGTAGGGGGTGGGCCCCCGGACCTCCAGCGCGGCCCTGTGCACGGGTGACGGATACCCGGCGTTGTCCGCAAAACCGAAGTCTGCATGGTCGGCACCCAGTTCGGCCATCATTTTGTCGCGGTGCACCTTGGCGATCACCGAGGCCGCCGCGACCGCCACGCACGACTGATCGCCCTTGATCACGGTTCGGACCCGCCAGGGCGCCCCGAGATAGTCGTGCTTGCCGTCGAGTATCACCGCGTCGGGCCGGACCGGCAGCGCCTCGAGCGCGCGTACCGCCGCCAGCCGCAGCGCGGCCGTCATCCCCAGCTGGTCGATCTCCTCGTGGGACGCGTGCCCCAGGGCGTACGACGTCACCCAACTCCTCAGCGTCCGGTCGAGTTCGGCGCGCCGCTTGACGGTGAGGAGCTTGGAGTCGGTGAGACCTTCAGGGGGCCGACGCAGTCCGGTGATCGCCGCGCAGACGGTGACGGGACCGGCCCAGGCGCCGCGCCCCACCTCGTCGACACCTGCGACGATCTTCGCCCCGGTCGTGGCGCGGAGAGAGCGCTCGACGGTGTGAGTCGGTGGTTCGTACGGCATGGCGCCCTTAGCGTACGCCGACCGGAACGGCCCGCGACACCCAGGTTCCCCGAACGATGTCACGGTCCACGACGACCCGGCTCAGGAGCCGCTCGGCCGCAGCAGCAAAATCATCGGCCGGCCGATCATCTCCTCCACGTCCCTGTCCCGCCATTGGCTTCCGCACATTGTGAACCGGCACATCGCCATCGCCGGAATGACGTCGAAGACGTAGCCGCGCGCCGCGTCCGGGCGCACTTCCTCGCGCTCGATCCCATGCTCGATCACCTCCCGGAGCATCGCGACGGCCGACTCCGCCACCCCTCCGAAGAACACGGCATGGAACCGATCGGCCTGCGTGGAATCGCATTCGTGAACCACCGATCGCAGGGCAGCCTCGACGAGTTCCTCCACCGTCAGGCCGTGTCGGCCGGACGGACGGCTCCGGACAGACAGGCGGCTAGAGCGACACCGGCATCCAGCTCGGCAGCCCCTCGACCCGCTCGATCCACCCGGGAGGCGGCCCCCCGGCCTTCCCCGCCGCGACCACCCCGCCCACGATGGCGCACGTCGTGTCCACGTCTCCGCCCGCCTGGGCCGTCGTCCAGAACGCCTGCTCGTAGTCGCCCAGGGCCCGCGCGGCCGACCACAGCGCGAAGGGCACGGTGTCGTGGGCCGTCGTACGCCGTCCGCAACCGAGTACGGCTGCGACGGTGGCCACATCACCGAAGTCGAGCATGTCCCGGGCCCGGCGCAGCCCCGCACCGACCGCGCTCCTCTTGGGCACCAGTGCGACGACCCCGTCGAGCAGGGCTTCCGGAGCGGGCGTCCCCCCGGGGGCGGCGGCGAGCGCGGCTGCCGCGGCGACGGCCATCGCGCCGACCACGGCCTCACGATGCTGGTGGGTGGGGTAGGCCGAGATCTCGGCCTGGTGGACGGCCTGCTCCGGATCGTCCGCGTACCAGGCACCCAGCGGTGCGATGCGCATCGCCGCCCCGTTGCCCCAGGAACCCTGACCGTCGAAGAGCCCGGCGGCGAGCTCCCGCCAGTCGCCGCCCTCACGGACCAGCCGCAGCAGCCGGCCGACCGCGGGCCCGTAGCCTCGGTCGAAGTCGTGGTGCCCGGCGAAGGACTGTGCGAGGGCCTCCTGGTCGATCCGCTGGTGAGCGGCCAGGACGGCGACGACCGAGCAGGCCATCTCCGTGTCGTCCGTCCACTGCCAGTGGCCTGGGGGCAGCTCACGGCGCATGAGCAGCGGATAGTTCCCCGGAACGAAGAACTGCGAGCCCAGCGCGTCCCCCACCGACAGGCCGCGCAGGCTGACCAGGGCGCGGTCCAGGCGCCCGGCAAAGGAGAAGTCAGCGGTCATCGCCCTGCCACTCTATCCGGTGATCCCATACGGTTCAGGCTCCCGCCAGCGTTCGAAGGGCCGGTCAAGCGTGTACTTGCCGTCCTCGCCCAGAACGAGCATCCGCGTCTCGGCGTTCCCCGGGTTCGACAGGCATTCGAACTCCGCCACGGTCCAGTGGAACCACCGCATGCAGAACAACCGCATGGCCAGACCGTGCGTCACGATGAGGACGTTCGGCGGATGGTCGGGGGCATCGAAACTGCGGAAGAGGCTCTCCAGGAAGCCGTCGACCCGGTCGTAGACGTCGGCGCCGGACTCTCCCTGGGCGAAGCGATAGAAGAAGTGGCCGTACGCGTCCCGGCGTTCCTTCTGCAGGCCCACGTCCTTCTGGTCCTGCCAGTTCCCCCAGTCCTGCTCGCGCAGTCTCGGCTCCTCACGCACGCGTATGAGCTCCGGGTCGAGCCCGAAGGCGCTCAGCGTCTGGTGCGTACGGCGGTAGGGGGACACGTACACGCTGACGTGCTCGTGGCCGAACAGGTCGCGCAACCGCTTACCCGTCTCCTCCGCCTGCCGCCGGCCCCGCTCGGTCAGGGCCAGCGCGTGATCGGGTTCGCGCTCATAAACGGAGTCGTCAACATTGCCCGTTGATTCACCGTGCCGGACAAGGACGATGCGCCGTGGTCGTGCCATGCCGAAACCCTAGAACGGGCGACGACCGACCGAGCACCCGCACGCACCCCGTACGGCACAGGTCACACACTTCCTGCACCACGGACAGCGCCGCGATCCGCACCCCACGGGGCACACAAGCCGCATGGTTCACATGCGTCGCACAAAGGGCGGCGCTCTCGGTGCGCGTGGTCGTCAGACCGTCCAGCCCGGCTCCATGTCGACGACGTCCCCCGTCAGGGCCGCTATGTCGGCCTCCGTCTGCGCCCTCAGTGCGAGGCGTTCCACGCGCTCGGTGCGGTACTTGCCGTGCTCGGCCGCCGACCACCACATCGACAGCACCAGGAACTCGTTGCCGGGGGCCTCACCGAACAGACCTCGGACCATGCCGGGCGAGCCCGCCATCGCCGGGTTCCAGACCTTCTCGTGCATCAGCACGAAGTGCTCCGCCCGCTCCTCGTGGACCCGACACAGCGCCACTCTCAGCAGGTCCACGTCCGTGAAACGCGGTTCGAAGCCCGTCTTCACGTCGAAGCGGTGGTCGAAGAGCCGGACCTGGGCGTCCTTGAAGGTGCCCGCCTGAGCCGAGGCGAGCCGATCATGGGAACGCGCCATGAACGAGTCGTAGAAGGCACGGCTCTCCCAGAAGGAGAAGATGTGCGCCACATCCTGCCGTGCACGGCTCCACCCTCCGCCCTGTCCACGAAATCCCGGCTCCCCCAGAAGCCCCGCCCACTTCCGCTGTCCCCGTTCGAACCCCCGGCGGTCCACCACGGTGCAGCGAATCCACTTGACCAGCACCGCGCCATCGTAAGGCCGCGGAGCGTGGCGTCGGTCACCCTCGTCCGGACTGCTTCACCGCACTTACCCGGCTGGGCATGACAGGATGGACAACCTGCCGGATTCTCCCGGCAGTTGGGCTGAAAGGGCAGGATGGTCGCGCAGGGAAGGGGAAATGGGTGAACGGCGTCAACAAGGGCATCGACAAGGTCGAGATCGCGCTGAGGTGGGACCCGAGTCCCGCGGGACAACCGTCCACCGATCTTGATCTCGTCGCCGCGCCCTACCCGGCAAGCGATCCACACGGCGATCCCTCCTATGTGGTGCACTTCGACAGCCGCTCCCCCGACGGCACCATCACGCTGAACCGGGACAGCAAGGACGGCTTGGGCTTCGGCTTCGACGAGGTCATGACGCTGGAGCTGAACCGGCTCGACGCGCGGTACGCGCGCGTGGTGGTCGGCGTCGTCATTCAGCAGCATCAGACGCGGCGGACCTTCTCCGGCGTGGCTCGCCCCGGTCTGCGCATCCGCCAGGGGTACACCGTCCTGGCCGAGGACGACTTCGGCGGTGTCCCCGGAGCCACGGCGGCCGTCGTCGCCGAGTTCACCCGGGACGACTCCGGCGCATGGGACCTCCACCCCGGCGTCGAGGGCTTCCCGGACGACCCGGTGACGTTCACCCGCGCGATGGGGGCGATCCGCCGGGCGTGACCCGAACCCTCAGCGGCTCGGTCGCCCGGGGGCTCGGCAAGCATCGGCGGAAAAGACAGAGGAGTGGGGCACCAGCCCATGGGCTGGTGCCCCACTCCTCTGTCTTTTCCGCTCAGTCACCGGCCGGACGCACCGGTACCGGCGGTGTCAGGCCCTGCCTCAGCTGCACCCGCTGGTCGAGCCGCAGCCCTCGCAGATGTAGCAGGAGCCGGCCCGCTGCATCTTCGTGCCGCAGGAGAAGCAGAGCGGAGCGTCGGCCTGGATGCCCAGCTGCATCTCGACCAGCTCGGCGCTGGTGTGCGCCTGCTGCGGGACGGGCCTGGCCGCCTCGGCCTCGGCCTTCGGCGTGGAGACCGCCTTCAGCTCCTGGGTCCGCGGCGCGGACTGGGCCAGGCCCTCGACGTCGAGTTCGGCATCGTCGATGGACTGCTCGTAGGAGCCGGTCTCGAGGTGGCGCTGACGCTCCTCGGCGGAGTGGATGCCGAGCGCGGAGCGCGTCTCGAAGGGCAGGAAGTCCAGCGCCAGCCGGCGGAAGATGTAGTCGACGATGGACTGCGCCATCCGCACGTCCGGATCGTCCGTCATACCGGCCGGCTCGAAACGCATGTTGGTGAACTTCGAGACGTACGTCTCCAGCGGGACGCCGTACTGGAGGCCGACGGAGACCGCGATGGAGAAGGCGTCCATCATGCCCGCGAGGGTCGAGCCCTGCTTGGACATCTTCAGGAAGACCTCGCCGAGTCCGTCGTCCGGGTAGGAATTGGCCGTCATGTAGCCCTCGGCGCCGCCGACGGTGAAGGAGGTGGTGATGCCGGGACGCCCCTTCGGGAGACGCTTGCGGACCGGGCGGTACTCGACCACCTTCTCGACCGCGGCACGGATCGTCTCCTCGGCCTTCTCGGTGACCTCCGCCTTCTCGTCCTTCTTCTTGGCGGAGAGGGGCTGACCGACCTTGCAGTTGTCGCGGTAGATGGCGAGCGCCTTGACGCCCAGCTTCCAGGCCTCGAAGTAGATCTCCTCGACCTCTTCGACGGTCGCCGTCTCCGGCATGTTGACCGTCTTGGAGATCGCGCCGGAGATCCAGGGCTGGATCGCGGCCATCATGCGGACGTGGCCCATGGGGGAGATGGCCCGCTCGCCCATGGCGCAGTCGAACACCTCGTAGTGCTCGTGCTTGAGACCGGGGGCGTCGATCACATTGCCGTGGTCGGCGATGTGGGCGACGATCGCCTCGATCTGCTCCTCCTGGTAGCCCAGGCGGCGCAGGGCCTGCGGAACGGTGCCGTTGACGATCTGCATCGAACCGCCGCCGACGAGCTTCTTGAACTTGACCAGGGCGAGGTCGGGTTCGACACCGGTGGTGTCGCAGGACATCGCCAGACCGATGGTGCCGGTCGGGGCGAGCACGGACGCCTGGGAGTTGCGGAAGCCGTTCCTGTCGCCGAGGCGCACCACGTCCTGCCACGCCTCGGTGGCGGCGGCCCACACCGGGCTGTCCAGGTCGTCCATGCGCACGGCCGCGCCGTTGGCGTCGAAGTGCTGCTTCATGACGCGCTTGTGGGCGTCGGCGTTACGGGCGTAGCCGTCGTACGGGCCGACCACCGCGGCCAGTTCCGCGGAACGCCGGTAGGCCGTGCCGGTCATCAGCGAGGTGATCGCACCCGCGAGGGCACGGCCGCCGTCCGAGTCGTAGGCGTGGCCGGTGGCCATCAGCAGGGCGCCGAGGTTGGCGTAGCCGATGCCGAGTTGACGGAACGCGCGCGTGTTCTCGCCGATCTTCTGGGTCGGGAAGTCCGCGAAGCAGATCGAGACGTCCATCGCGGTGATGACCAGCTCGACGACCTTCTGGAAGCGCTCGGTCTCGAAGGACTGGGTGCCCTTGCCGTCGTCCTTGAGGAACTTCATCAGGTTCAGCGAGGCCAGGTTGCAGGACGTGTTGTCCAGGTGCATGTACTCGCTGCACGGGTTCGACGCGGTGATCCGGCCGGACTCGGGGCAGGTGTGCCAGTTGTTGATCGTGTCGTCGTACTGGATGCCCGGGTCGGCGCAGGCCCAGGCGGCCTCGGCGATCTTGCGGAAGAGCGCCTTGGCGTCGACCTCCTCGATGACCTCACCGGTCATCCTGGCCCGGAGACCGAACTGGCCGCCCTGCTGGACCGCGTTCATGAACTCGTCGTTCACGCGGACCGAGTTGTTGGCGTTCTGGTACTGGACGGAGGCGATGTCGTCGCCGCCCAGGTCCATGTCGAAGCCCGCGTCGCGCAGGACGCGGATCTTCTCCTCTTCCTTGACCTTCGTCTCGATGAACCCCTCGATGTCGGGGTGGTCCACGTCGAGAACGACCATCTTGGCGGCCCGGCGGGTGGCGCCGCCGGACTTGATGGTGCCGGCGGACGCGTCGGCGCCGCGCATGAAGGAGACCGGACCCGAGGCGTTGCCTCCGGAGGACAGCAGTTCCTTGGAGGAGCGGATGCGGGAGAGGTTCAGGCCGGCGCCGGAGCCGCCCTTGAAGATCATGCCCTCTTCCTTGTACCAGTCGAGGATCGACTCCATGGAGTCGTCGACGGACAGGATGAAGCAGGCGGAGACCTGCTGGGGCTGCTTGGTGCCGACGTTGAACCAGACAGGGCTGTTGAAGCTGAAGATCTGGTGCAGAAGGGCGTAGGCCAGCTCGTGCTCGAAGATCTCGGCGTCGGCGGGCGACGCGAAGTACTTGTGGTCCTCGCCCGCCTTCCGGTACGTCTTCACGATGCGGTCGATCAGCTGCTTGAGACTGGTCTCACGCTGCGGGGTGCCCACGGCACCGCGGAAGTACTTGCTGGTGACGATGTTGACCGCGTTCACCGACCAGAACTCGGGGAACTCGACGCCGCGCTGCTCGAAGTTGACCGAGCCGTCGCGCCAGTTGGTCATGACGACGTCACGGCGCTCCCAGACCACCTCGTCGTAAGGGTGGACCCCGGGAGTGGTGTGGATGCGCTCGACACGCAGTCCCTTGCCGGCCTTGGTGCTCTTGGCCCGGGAACTCCGTGTCGGACCGCTCGCCGTCTCTGTCATGCCGCCTCCCTGTACGGGCAAAAACGCCCTGAAGTGCCCCGATGTTCCCGTGGCACGGTGTTTGTCCAACGCTGCGGGCGCCCCACTGGCATCACCCGCAACAGATCTTCTCGTCGCCGCCGTCCGGCCGCACCCGGCCCTCGGCCGGGCGGGGACCGCCGGTCAGTCGGCGGCCGGAGCGGGTTCCGGGACCTGGGCAGCCCCTCCGGACCCGCTGCCGTCTTCCTGGCTCCCCACGACAACCCCTTCACGGTCTCCGTCGTCCGCGCCGGAGTGCCCCGCCTGCCTGAGTTCCGCGATCGCGGCCTCGAAGTCCTCCAACGACTCGAACGCCCGGTAGACGGACGCGAACCGCAGATAGGCGACGAGGTCGAGTTCCTGCAGCGGGCCGAGTATGGCCAGCCCCACGTCATGGGTGGTCAGCTCGGCACTCCCGGTGGCCCGCACCGCCTCTTCGACACGCTGGCCGAGCTGCGCGAGCGCGTCCTCGGTGACGGGACGCCCCTGGCACGCCTTGCGCACACCGTTGATGACCTTGGTGCGGCTGAACGGCTCGGTGACCCCGGACCGCTTGACCACCATGAGCGAGCACGTCTCCACGGTCGTGAAGCGACGGGAGCAGTCAGGGCACTGGCGGCGCCTGCGGATCGACGTGCCGTCGTCGGTCGTACGACTGTCGACGACCCGGCTGTCGGAGTGCCTGCAGAAGGGGCAATGCATGAAATCCCAACCCTCCCTCACAGCAGACTCCATGGCCTCACAAGGCCTGTACGGCCCCACGAAGCTGCTCCAGCATAAGCGATCTCCGAGGGCCTCAAGACCCGGGGGACCACAACTTCTGGGTAGCGAGTGCAATCCAACCACTAGATGTGGGGGATTGGCTCATACATGCACTCCAGCACGCGTGTCACGCGAATCCGGGCAGCCGACACCTGCCCGAGGCCTCTTCCAGGCGCCCGCACGGCCTCCACGCGACCCCCTTGACGGCCCTGTACGGGCGCCTCACCGCAGACCCGCGGGACCTTCGGCGGGCCCCCGCGCGGGACGCCTTCCCCGTCGCCGAGGTTCGCAGCCGGGTGCCGCCGCAGCGCATGGGGAGATGCCGTGCGCACGGAAAGGAAGGCGCGTGCGGCTCTCGAAGAGAGCCGGGGCCACCCCCGTGCCGCGAGACACCCGGTGGCAGACTGGCCCGACGACCAGGAGGCCGTCACCTCGGCGGCGAGAAGCACATCATGGGCGCGCTTGCCCGACGGAAGCGTCGCCGCCAATACACCGCAGCACGCAATCGCATAACGTAATTCGCGATTTTTCACTCGAACGTGTGTTTGGCGCAACCTTTCGAAAGCTACTACCGTTGTCCTGCAGGGAGACCATCGAGAGGGGCCGACGTGACCACCACCGCCGACAGCGCCAGCATCGCTGCCCAGGACCGCTCCCAGGGCCGGCTCGAGCCGGTGCATGCGATGAGCGAAGCCACGCATCCTGAGGGACCTAAGCGCTCCTTGCCGGGCCGACCTCCTGGCATCCGGGCGGACAGCTCCGGACTCACCGACCGCCAGCGCCGGGTGATCGAAGTCATCAGGGACTCGGTGCAGCGCCGCGGCTACCCGCCGTCGATGCGTGAGATCGGCCAGGCGGTCGGCCTCTCCAGCACGTCATCCGTGGCGCACCAGCTGATGGCTCTGGAGCGCAAGGGGTTCCTGCGTCGCGACCCGCACCGCCCCCGCGCCTACGAGGTGCGCGGCTCCGACCAGGTCACCTCCGTGCAGCCCACGGACACCGCGGGCAAGCCGGCCGCGTCGTACGTACCCCTGGTGGGCCGTATCGCCGCCGGTGGCCCCATCCTCGCCGAGGAGTCAGTCGAGGACGTCTTCCCTCTCCCCCGGCAACTCGTGGGTGACGGCGAGCTGTTCGTCCTGAAGGTGATCGGCGACTCCATGATCGAGGCCGCGATCTGTGACGGCGACTGGGTCACGGTCCGACGCCAGCCCGTCGCCGAGAACGGTGACATCGTGGCGGCGATGCTCGACGGCGAGGCCACCGTCAAACGCTTCAAGCGCGAGGACGGCCACGTCTGGCTCCTCCCGCACAACGCGGCCTACGAGCCGATCCCGGGCGACGACGCGACCATCCTGGGCAAGGTGGTGGCCGTCCTGCGCCGCGTCTGAGTTCGGTGCGGGGCGGCCGGTCCGGCCCCGCCCTCCGACTGGGCCCCGGGACCCCTGCGCCGGTTCCGGGGTCCTGTGCTGTCCGGCTTCGTGGCCGCGATCCGTGACAGGCCGCCCCGCCGTCACTCCGTCTCCACCGGTGCTTCCGCCCCGGTCTCGGCCCGCTTCGCCGCCGCGTCGATCGCGGCCAGGGATTTCCTCGCCTGGTTCCGGTCCGTGGTGAACCAGAAGTCGGGCAGCGAGGCCTTCAGATAGGTTCCGTAGCGGGCCGTCGCCAGCCGCTGATCCAGTACGGCGACCACACCGCGGTCGCCCGTGGCCCGAACGAGACGGCCGGCACCCTGCGCCATGAGCAGCGCCGCGTGGGTGGCGGCGACCGCCATGAAGCCGTTGCCGCCCGCGTCCTCCACGGCCTTCTGGCGGGCGCTCATCAACGGGTCGTCCGGGCGCGGGAACGGGATCTTGTCCATGACGACCAGTTGGCAACTGGGGCCTGGGACGTCGACACCCTGCCAGAGCGACAACGTGCCGAACAGGCAGGTCTTCGGGTCGGCCGCGAAGTTCTTGATCAGTTCGCCGAGCGTCTCCTCGCCCTGAAGGAGAATCGGGAACTCCGGGATCCGGGAGCGCAGTTCCTCCGCGGCGAGCTGGGCGGCCCGCATCGAGGAGAACAGGCCCAGCGTGCGGCCGCCCGCCGCCTGGATCAGCTCGGTGAGTTCGTCGAGCATGTCCGCGCGGTCGCCGTCACGGGCCGGGCGCGCCAGGTGCTTCGCGACGTAGAGGATGCCCTGCCTGGGGTAGTCGAACGGAGAGCCGACGTCGACGCCCTTCCACCGCGGCAGGTCGTCTCCTTCGGCGCCCTCGGGGCCGAGTCCCAGGGAGGCTCCCACGCCGTTGAAGTCGCCGCCCAGTTTCAGGGTCGCGGACGTCAGGACGACGGAGCGGTCGGTGAAGAGCTTTTCGCGCAGCAGACCGGAGACGGACATGGGGGCGACGCGCAAAGAGGCGCCGCTGTGCCGGTATGCGGCTCCGCCGCGGGGCTCGTGGCGCTCGTACCAGACGACGTCCCATTCGGAGCCGTTGGTGATCCGCTCCGCCACGTCGTGCACGCTCTCCACCGAGGCCAGCGCCTGTTTGCGGACCGCGTCCTCGTCCTGGACGGACTTGTCGCGGGTGCCCCCGATCGCGGAGATGACGGTCCGGCACGCGTCGCGCAGCGCCATGAGCGCGTATCCGAGGTCCTCCGGGATCTCCTCCAGGCGACCCGGGAGAGCCAGTTCCATCACTCGTTCAAAGCCTTCGGCCGCGGTCTGCAGCTGGTCGGCGGCCTTCTCATCGGCGAGTTTCGCAGCACGGCGCACCGCCCGGTTGACCTGGCCGGGGGTGAGTTCCCCCGTGGCGACCCCGGTGACCCGGGAGACCAGTTCATGGGCCTCGTCGACGATCAGCACCTCGTGCTGCGGAAGCACCGGAGCGCCCTCGATCGCGTCGATCGCGAGGAGCGCGTGGTTGGTGACGACGACCTCGGCCAGTTTGGCCCGTTCACGGGCCATCTCCGCGAAGCACTCCGCGCCGTAGGCGCACTTCGTGGCGCCCAGGCACTCCCGGGACGACACCGACACCTGGGACCAGGCCCGGTCGGAGACGCCCGGCGTGAGGTTGTCCCGGTCGCCGGTCTCCGTCTCGTCCGCCCAGTCACGCAGGCGCAGCAGGTCCTGGCCCAGCTTGCTGCTGGGGGCGGCCGCCTCGAACTGGTCGAAGAGGCCCTCCTCCTCGTCCTGCGGTACGCCTTCGTGGAGACGGTGCAGACACAGGTAGTTGGACCGGCCCTTGAGCATCGCGAACTCCGGGCGGCGGCGCAGCAGTGGGTGCAACGCCTCCACCGCGCGCGGAAGGTCGCGCTCCACGAGCTGGCGCTGCAGGGCCAGCGTCGCCGTCGCCACGACGACTCTCTCCCCCTGGGCGAGCACCGGCACCAGATAGCCGAGCGACTTTCCGGTGCCGGTGCCGGCCTGGACCAGCAGATGGGAGGCGTCGTCGATCGCTTCGGCGACGGCTTCGGCCATGGTCACCTGGCCGGGGCGCTCCGTGCCGCCGACGGCGGTGACGGCGGCGTGCAGGAGTTCAGGGAGTGAGGGCTTCGTCATAGCGCGACCACCCTACGGCCCGGCACCGACAATCATGCCCTCCGTGACCGCCGGGGGAGGTGCCGACGCCGGGCCGGCGGAGCCCGTCCCACCGCGAAGTCCGGCGGGCCCGGCGGTCGTTGCTCATCGCACGAGGGGCGACAGGCCGTGTCCGGTAAGGCGTCACAGTGGTGGGGTCCGGAGACCGTCCGGGTCGGAACGCTCGTAGCGAAACCGTTGCCGTTCCGTCGGTCGTCCCCCACGGCGAGCGCATAGTGTGTGGTGCCGTTCCCGGTGGTCGTGTGTTCGCTCCGGACTCCGTTCGAGTCCAGGATGTGGGCACGGCCGAAGCACCACGTTCGTCCACAGCAGGGGGAGTCAGATCATGCGATCCATACGGCCGTCGTCCACCACTCGCCGAGGCGGGAGGGCGCGCCGCGGAACCTCCCCCGTGCTGACCGCCGTCGCGCTCGCCTCGGTGCTCGCGCTCACGGCGACCGCCTGCGGTTCGAGTGACGACACCGCGGGCGGCGACGCCGCCGCGACCGCCGCGGCCGGCGACGGCAAGATCACGATCCCGGACGACATCAAGGACCGGCTCAAGGAGCACGGGATCGATGTCGACAAGTGGCGGAACGGCGAGTGGAAGAACTGGGACAGGGACGACTGGCTGCGTGAGGCCAACGACTACATCAACCCGATCATCGAGGACCTGTGGGACCCGGACCGCATGCGGGAAGCGGAGGAGCCGGAGCAGGAGATCGACGAGAGCGACATCTCCGGTGACCAGGGCGTGACCGACCCGACGCCGGAGCCGGTGCAGGCGCAGGCCGTGCCGCCTTCCTACCACGCCAGCGCTCCCACGTCCGGCAAGGTGTTCTTCGACTCCCCGGAGGGCACCATGGTGTGCTCCGCCACCGTGGTGCAGGACCCCGCGAATCCTGGCAAGTCCAACATGGTGTGGACGGCCGGCCACTGTGTGCACGCCGGCAAGAAGGGCGGCTGGTACCGCAACATCGCTTTCGTGCCGTCGTACAACGACGCGGGCAAGCCGACGGCGGAACTCGAGGGCGCCGCCCAGGAGGAGGTCGCTCCGTACGGCGTCTGGTGGGGTGACTGGGCGCAGACCTCCGACCAGTGGATCGAGCAGGGCGGTTCGACCGGTGGCGACGGCGCCTCGTACGACTTCGCGGTCATCCATGTGACGCCGGAGAAGGGCGGTGACGGCAAGTCGCTGGAGGAGACGGTCGGTTCGGCGCTGCCGGTGGACTTCAACGCTCCGGCGGTGCCCGACACGGAGAGCGTGACCGCGACCGGTTACCCGGCCGGAGCCCCGTACGACGGCCAGAAGCTGTTCAGCTGCGAGGACCGGCCGGGCCGGCTCTCGCTCAACACGTCCGAGCCGACGATGTACCGGATCGGGTGCAGCATGACGGCCGGTTCGTCCGGTGGCGGCTGGGTCGCGGCGGGCTCGGACGGCAAGCCCGCTCTGGTGTCCAACACCTCCATCGGCCCGGTGACCTCGGGCTGGCTGGCCGGTCCCCGGCTGGGCGACGAGGCCAAGGGCGTCTACGACGCGGTCAGCGACAAGTTCGCCGGACAGTGACCGATGTGCCCGTTCCCGCGTGCTCCGCGCACCCGGGAACGGGCACATGTCCAGCAGGGCATTCATGGGGTCCAGCGGGGGTCTCGCACCATGCGTTCCACGCGTATGTCCGTGCCACGACGGCCCCTGCATCGCGGAGTCCTCCCCGCCACCGGGCTCGTCGTCACCCTGGCCCTCACCGCGACCGCGTGCGGCGGTTCCGCGGACGACAAGGCGAACGCCGGGCAGCCCGGTGCCGGCCACCTCACGTGCCGCCGACGGCGACGCCGACAACACCAAGGTCCCGGCCGACAACACCGACATCGCTGACATCACCGACAGGCTCGAGAAGCACGGGATCGACGTCGACGGGTGGAAGGACGGCGGCCGGTGACCGCACACGCCGACGGCCCGCCCCTGCCGGAGCAGGGAGCGGGCCGTCGCGTCGCTGCGGGCCGCCGGCTCAGTGAGCGGCCGACGTGAGCAGGTGCGGCGTGAGTTCCGCCGCCAGTTCCTCATGCACCCGCACCTTGAGCAGGGTGCCCTCCGGGGTGTGTTCCTCGGAGATCACCTCGCCCTCGTCATGGGCGCGGGCGACCAGCTTGCCGTGCGTGTACGGCACGAGCGCCTCGATCTCCACCGCCGGGCGGGGCAGCTCGTCGTCGATGAAGGCGAGCAGTTCCTCGATGCCCTGACCGGTGCGGGCCGAGACCGCGATGGAGCGCTTCTCCGTCCGCAGCAGCCGCTGGAGTGTCAGCGGGTCGGCCGCGTCGGCCTTGTTGATCACGACGATCTCGGGTACGTCGGTGGCACCGACGTCCCTGATCACCTCGCGCACGGCAGCCAGCTGCTCCTCCGGAACGGGATGCGAGCCGTCCACCACGTGCAGGATCAGATCGGCGTCGCCGACCTCCTCCATGGTGGAGCGGAACGCCTCGACCAGATGGTGCGGCAGATGCCGGACGAAACCGACGGTGTCGGCCAGCGTGTACAGCCGTCCGCTCGGTGTCTCGGCCCGGCGCACGGTCGGGTCGAGGGTCGCGAACAGGGCGTTCTCGACCAGTACGCCCGCGCCCGTGAGGCGGTTGAGCAGCGAGGACTTGCCCGCGTTGGTGTAGCCCGCGATGGCGACGGACGGCACCTTGTTGCGCCGGCGTTCCTGGCGCTTGATGTCGCGGCCGGTCTTCATCTCCGCGATCTCCCGGCGCATCTTCGCCATCTTCTCGCGGATCCGGCGCCGATCGGTCTCGATCTTGGTCTCACCGGGGCCACGGGTGGCGAGCCCGCCGCCCTTGCCGCCGCCCATCTGCCGGGACAGCGACTGACCCCAGCCGCGCAGCCTCGGCAGCATGTACTGCATCTGCGCGAGCGCGACCTGCGCCTTGCCCTCTCGGGACTTGGCGTGCTGGGCGAAGATGTCCAGGATCAGGGCCGTACGGTCGACGACCTTGACCTTGACGACGTCCTCGAGGTGGATCAGCTGGCCGGGGCTCAGCTCACCGTCGCAGACGACTGTGTCGGCGCCCGTCTCGAGGACGATGTCACGCAGCTCCTCGGCCTTGCCGGAGCCGATGTAGGTCGCCGCGTCGGGTTTGTCCCGGCGCTGGATCATGCCGTCGAGTACAAGGGCGCCCGCCGTCTCCGCCAGGGCCGCGAGCTCCGCGAGGGAGTTCTCGGCGTCCTGCACGGTTCCCGATGTCCACACGCCGACGAGCACGACCCGCTCCAGACGGAGCTGTCGGTACTCGACCTCGGTGACGTCCTCGAGCTCGGTGGAGAGGCCTGCGACGCGGCGCAGGGCCGCACGCTCGGAGCGGTCGAACTGGTCGCCGTCCCGCTCTCCGTCGATCTCGAGGCTCCAGGCGACGTCCGCTTCCATCAGGGCATCGGCCCGGAGGCCCTCGGGGTAGGTCTGCGCGAGGCGCTTGGTGTCCTGGGAAGGGGAAGAAGAGGAGGTCATTGGGTCCTTACGTCGATGGGATGTCGCAGGTGGCGACGGAATACGGCCGTCACACTTCACAACGCACGAGCCCGCCGGGAGATTCCCGTCGCCCGTGCCGCGGCGACCTGACGATGGTGACACGGCACGGGGCGTCTCGTCATCGTGTTTGTTCCCGGTTCCCACCCGGTCGATGCTCGACCGGCGCGAGCGGTCTCGTGGACGGGGCGCCAGGCTCGGTCGTGGACTTCCAGTCCGGGTGTCCGGGCATCGGCGGGGTCTTGGAGTCGTAGAGCCAGGGCTCCAGGAATTCCGTCAGGTCCCGTCCCGCGACGTCGGAGGCGAGCCGGACGAAGTCGGCGGTGGTGGCCGTGCCGTTCCGGTGGTGGGTCACCCAGAGACGTTCCAGGCGTTCGAAGGTGGTGCGGCCGATCTCCTCGCGCAGGGCGTACAGCACGAGTGCGGCTCCGGCGTAGACGCTCGGCCTGAAGATGCTGATCTTCTGACCGGGTTCCGGGGCCTTGGGTGCGGCGGGGGGCCCGCCCGTCGCGCGCCAGTGGTCGGAGGCCTCGTAGGCGGCCTTCATCCGGGCGTCGAGGGACGGGCCGGACTTCTCCTGTGCGTACAGCGCCTCGTACCAGGTGGCGTGGCCCTCGCCGAGCCACAGATCGGACCAGGCGCGAGGACTGACGCTGTTGCCGAACCACTGGTGGGCGAGCTCGTGCATCATGATCGACTCGATGTACCACGCGGGGAAGCCGGACTCGGTGAAGAAATCCCTCTCGAAGAGGGACAGCGTCTGGGTCTCGAGTGCGAAGCCGGTGGAGGCGTCGGCCAGGAGCAGGCCGTACGTCTCGAAGGGGTAGCGGCCGACCCTGGCCTCCATCCAGGCGATCTGGTCGGGGGTCTTCGCCAGCCACGGTTCGAGCTTCTCGCGGTGCTTCGCGGGGACGACGTCGCGCAGCGGCAGCCCCTGCGGGCCGGTGCGGTGCAGGACCGTGGAGCGGCCGATGGACACCTGGGCGAGTTCGGTGGCCATGGGGTGCCGGGTGCGGTACGTCCAGGTGGTCGCTCCGCGTGTGCGGTCGACACCGGCCGGCACACCGTTGGCGACGGCCGTGTGCCCCTCGGGGGCGGTGATGCGGAAGGTGAACATCGCCTTGTCGGACGGGTGGTCGTTGCACGGGAACACCAGGTGCGCGGCGTCGGCCTGGTTGGCCATGGCGAGGCCGTCCGCGGTGCGCACCCAGCCGCCGTCGCGGCCCTCGGCCGGCACCGGATCGCTGGTGTGCCGCACCGTGATGCGGATCCGTTCGCCCGCCTCCAGACCGCCCTCGGGCATGATCACGAGATCCTCCCCGGCGGTGGTGAAGGCGGCCGGGACCCCGTCGACCTCGACCGACCGGACCGTGCCGTGGGCGAAGTCGAGGTTGATCCGGTCCAGGTCCGCGGTCAGCCGGGCGACGATCGTCGTGGTGGCCCGGAGCGCCTCGTCGTTGGTTCCGGGGTAGTTGAGGGCGAGGTCGTACGACGCCACGTCGTATCCGGGGTTGCCCAGGTGCGGGAAGAGGCGGTCGCCGATGCCCAGCGGCGTGGCCGGGGCGCTCGCGGCGAGGAGGCAGACGGAGACGGCCGAGGCGAGCAGCGCGGCGGAGGTCCGCCGTCGACGGCCACGAGGAACCACCGCGCGGGCGGTCGCGCCGTGGGCGGACGGACCGGGGACGGCCGGGCGGTCGGATGCCGGATGGTCGGATGCCTGACCGGGAGCGGTCGGGCCGTGGGGAGTGAGCAGCATGGCCCACGGCTACCAGCGCGCGCGGGCGCCTCGGCGACGGCGCGCTCCCGGCCCACCCGATCGGGTGGGCCGGCGGAGGGGCATTCGGACGGTGGGCCCGCCGCGCGGCAGGCGCTCACGGCCGGGCGGTGCCCCGCACGCGCGTGTGCCGTCAGGTGCCCTGGGTCTGCGGCTTGGCCCGGCTCACGTCGTACACACCGGCCACGTTGCGCATCGCGCGCATGAGGGCGGGCAGGTGTGCGGCGTCGGGCAGCTGCACGGTGTACGTGTGCCGCACCTGCTGATGGGTCGGGGGTTCGACGGTCGCGGAGACGATCTCGGCGCCTTCGAGGGCCATGGCCTCGGTGAGGTCCGCGAGCAGGTGAGGCCGGACGAACGATTCGGCGACGAGCGTGACCCGGCATTCGGCTCCCTCCCCCCAGTGCACGCCGACCCCCGCGCGCCCCGCGTTCTTCATCCGCGCCACGGCGGCGCACTCGACCCGGTGCACGGTGACCGCTCCCCCGCGCACGGCGAAGCCGGTCACCGCGTCGGGCGGCACGGGCGTACAGCAGCCGGCCAGCCGTACGGTCGCGCCGGGCCGGTCGGCCAGGACCTGGGCACCGGTGGAGGAACCGGGCACCACCCCGGGCGCCTGGGCGGCGGGCTCGTCGGCGGGGCGGGGAGCCCACCGGGCTTCCTCGGGCCTGGCGGCCGACGGGTCGCTCCGCTCGGGGTGGGCGGTCAGCCAGCGCTGAATGGCGATCCGCGCGGCGGGCGTGTGGGCGTGTTCCAGCCACTGTCTGGAGGGCTCGGAGGCGGGGTCCTGCCCCATCAGGAGCTGGACGGTGTCACCGTCCTTCAGGGTGGTGCTCAGCGTCGCCAGACGGCCGTTGACGCGGGCGCCGATGCACGCGTGCGCGTCCTCCCCGTACTGCGCGTACGCGGCGTCCACGCAGGTCGCCCCGTCGGGCAGGCCGATCGTGCCGCCGTCGGGGCGGAACACGGTGATCTCGCGGTCCTGGGCGAGGTCCTCGCGCAGGGTCGACCAGAAGGTGTCGGGGTCGGGTGCGCCGCGCTGCCACTCCAGGAGCCGGGAGAGCCAGCCGGGCCTGGTCGGGTCGACGCGCTCGCCGTCGCTCGCGGACTGCTCCTCGGCCGGGGCGGCGTACGGGTTGCCCAGGGCGACGACACCGGCCTCGGCGACCTTGTGCATCTGGTGGGTCCGGATGAGGACTTCGACGACCTGGCCGTCGCCCCGGGCGACCGCGGTGTGCAGCGACTGGTACAGGTTGAACTTGGGTACGGCGATGAAGTCCTTGAACTCCGAGACCACCGGCGTCAGGCAGGTGTGCAGCTCGCCCAGGACCCCGTAGCAGTCGGCGTCCTCGTTCACCAGCACCAGCAGACGGCCGAAGTCGGCGCCGCGCAGCCGACCGCGTTTGCGGGACACCCGGTGCACGGAGACGAAGTGACGGGGGCGGATGCGGACCTCGGCGGGGATGTCCGCCTCGCGCAGCACCTTGCGCACCTCGTCGGCCACCTCGGCGAGCGGGTCGTCCGCGCGGGAGGCGTTGCGGAGGATCAACTCGCGCGTGTGCTCGTTCTCCTCGGGGTGCAGGATCGCGAAGACCAGGTCCTCGAGTTCCGTCTTGAGCGCCTGGACCCCGAGCCGCTCGGCGAGGGGGATGAGGATGTCCCGGGTCACCTTGGCGATGCGCTCCTGTTTCGCGGGACGCATGACGCCGAGGGTGCGCATGTTGTGCAGCCGGTCGGCGAGTTTGATCGACATCACGCGGACGTCGTTGCCGGTGGCGACAAGCATCTTGCGGAAGGTCTCGGGCTCGGCCGCGGCGCCGTAGTCGACCTTCTCCAGCTTGGTGACACCGTCGACGAGGTAGCTCACCTCCTCACCGAACTGCTCACGGACCTGATCGAGCGTCACCTCCGTGTCCTCGACGGTGTCGTGGAGCAGGGATGCCGTCAAGGTCGTGGTCTCGGCGCCGAGTTCGGCGAGAATCAGGGTCACGGCGAGCGGGTGGGTGATGTACGGCTCGCCGCTCTTGCGCATCTGGCCGCGGTGCGAGGACTCGGCCAGGAGATAGGCCCGGCGCAAGGGTTCGAGACCGGCGTCGGGATGGTGGGCGCGATGGGCGTCGACCACATGGCCGATGGCGTCGGGGAGCCTGTCGCGGGAGGCGGGGCCGAGCAGTGCGGCACGGCCCAGTCGGCGCAGGTCGAGCCGGGGGCGGGCCTTCCTGCGGGCCCCTGTGGGCGCGACATGACCCGATGTCGCAGGACCTGGGCTCGCAGGATTCACGGCCTCCCCGTTCATGGGCACCTCCGGCTGCGTTGACCGGCGGACGGTGTGCCCCAGGGCGGACTCGGGCTCAGGGGACGGCGTTCGTCCCCCGTCCGGGCCGGTGCTTGATGCTACCGACCCCAACACGTGTGACCGACCGCCTCCCGCCGAGCGTGAAACGGATCACCCCATCGAGCGAAGCCCGGCACTTCGGCGGTTTCACGCCACGGGACCGGCGGCGCGCCATGCTCTCGAAGCCGAAATCCGCCCCCGCACCCCACGGATGTCGGCCTCCTGCCCCGTGCGTCTGGGATACCAAGCCGGCCCGGACTTCAGCGGGGCGGGTTCTCCAGCCACTCCTGCTCGATCACTCCCTCGGCGACGATCACCGCGGGTCCGGTCATCTCGATCTCGCCGTCGGGCCGTTCGGTGATCACCAGGGTGCCGCCGGGTACATCCACGGTGTACGTCACCGGCGTTCCGGTGACGCTCGGGTCGACGCCGTCCCGGCGGGCGGCGGCCACCGCGACCGCGCAGGCACCCGTGCCGCACGAGCGGGTCTCACCGGCCCCGCGCTCATGGACGCGCAGCGCCACGTGCCGCGGGCCCCGGTCGGCCACGAACTCGACGTTGACGCCGTCCGGATAGGCCGAGGCGGGGCTGAAGGAGGGCGCGGTGAACAGATCACCGGCGTGCGCGAGGTCGTCCACGAAAACCACGGCGTGCGGGTTGCCCATGTTCACGTTCCGCGCCGGTCGGCCGCGCCCTTCGACGCTCACGGTGACGTCGCCGTCGGGGAGCAGCGCCCGGCCCATGCCGACGGTGATGCCACCCGCGGCGGAGCCGCTGTCGGACCCGGTCTTGGCGATGTGCACCGTCTTCACACCCCCGCGCGTGGCGACCGCGATGTCCCCCTCGACCACATGCCCTGCCCGCTGAAGGTAGCGCGCGAACACCCGCACTCCGTTGCCGCACATCTCGGCGATCGAGCCGTCGCCGTTGCGGTAGTCCATGAACCACTCGGCCTCGGCGGCCAGGTGCCGTGCCTCGGGATGCGCCGCGGACCGCACCACGTGCAGCAGTCCGTCGCCGCCGATGCCCGCGCGGCGGTCGCACAGGGCCGCGACGACGGCGGGGGGCAGGTCGATGGCGTTCTCGGGGTCCGGGACGATCACGAAGTCGTTCTCGGTGCCGTGCCCCTTGAGGAAGGCGATCCGCGTGCTCATCCCTCGATCGTACGGGGTGGCCACGACAGCGCGTCCCGCCGCGGCCCCGCGCGGGCGTCAGCGGAGGCGGGCCACCCGCCAGACGGCCAGCGCCACCACCGCGGCGACCAGCACGGCGTAGGCGATCACGACCCGCCAGTCGGGTCTGCGTCCGGAACCCCGGGCCGGCAGCCCCGGCCAGGTGTGGCCCACCCTGCGGGCGGCCATCATGCCCCAGCCGGCCGCGCAGGAGCAGATCAGCATGCCCAGCATGGCGATCACGGCACCGCTGTCACCGAAGTCGAAGGCGAGCGGGAACGCGAACATCAGCGAGCCGACCGCGGCCAGGCCGACGATGGGTGCGAGCTGCCAGATGCGCAGCCGACGCTGCGGGCGCAGCTCGACCTCGACCTCGTCGCCGCCCGCGAACATCTCGTCCGGCTCGGGGCCGTCGTCGGTCACTCCGCCCTGCGTCTCGTCCGGCCCGTCGGGGCTGAGACGGTCGGGGTCGAGACGGTCGGGATCCCGCTCCGGCGCACCCCGCTCGGTGATGAGGTGTTCGGTGCCGTGTGCGGTGTCGCGAGGGCCGGCCTCCATCGCCACGCGCCCTCCCAACTTGGACTCCACTTGGTCGATCGAAGCTCGATGATGGCACGGCGTCAGAGGCCCGGATGACGGCCTGGGCGTCCCGATGCCATGACGTGATCAGGCTGTAACCGGTCGTTCGACCAACGACATCGCGAGCTGCGGAAGTTCCCTGAGGTCCGCCGCGGCCCCACTCAACCAGTGCACCCGCGGATCGCGTCTGAACCATGAATCCTGACGGCGCGCGAAGCGCTTCGTGGCACGCACGGTCTCCGACCGCGCCTCCTCCAGGGTGCACTCCCCGGCAAGCGCCGCGAGGACCTGCTGGTAGCCGAGCGCACGCGAGGCCGTACGCCCCTCGCGCAACCCCTGCGCCTCCAGTGCGCGCACCTCGTCCACGAGACCCGCCTCCCACATCCGGTCGACCCGGCGGGCGATGCGCTCGTCGAGTTCGGGGCGGGCCACGTCGACGCCGATCTGAAGGGTGTCGTAGACCGAGTCGTGGCCGGGAAGATTGGCGGTGAAGGGCAGGCCGGTGATCTCGATCACTTCGAGCGCCCGGACGATACGGCGCCCGTTGCTCGGCAGGATGACCCGCGCGGCCTCGGGGTCCGCGGCGGCGAGACGGGCGTGCAGCGCGCCGGAGCCGCGCAGGGTGAGTTCCTCCTCCAGGCGCGATCTGACGTCGGGGTCGGTGCCCGGGAACTCGAGGTTGTCGACGGCCCCGCGGACGTAGAGGCCGGACCCCCCGACCAGGACGGGCCAGCGCCCGTCGGCGAGCAGGGCGTCGATCCGCTCCCGGGCCAGACGCTGGTACTCGGCGACGGACGCGGTGACGGTCACGTCCCAGATGTCCAGGAGGTGGTGCGCGACTCCCCCGCGCTCCTCGGGCGTCAGCTTGGCGGTGCCGATGTCCATCCCCCAGTAGAGCTGCATGGAGTCGGCGTTGACCACCTCACCGCCGAGCTGCCGGGCCAGGAACACGCCCAGATCGGACTTTCCGGCTGCGGTGGGACCGACGACGGCGATGACCCGGGGGTCAGAGGATGCGCTGCTCACCGGTCCAGTCTCGCAAACGCCGCAGCCGGGCGGGACAGCCTCCACCCGAGTACCGTATGGAGTGGATATGGGCGTTTTCGCACATGAACCGCACCGCGAGGGAAGGTGGACCATGGGTCTCCTGGAGAACATGAAGGCCAAGCTGGGGCCTGCCAAGGACAAGGTCTCGCACCTCGCACAGCAACACGAGGGCAAGATCCAGCACGGGCTGGACAAGGCCGCGAAGACCGTCGACGAGCGGACCAAGGGCAAGTACAGCGACAAGATTCAGACGGGCACGGGCAAGGCCAAGCACGCCATGGACCGGCTCGCTCACAAGGACCACCCCGGTCCGGACACGGGTGGCACCACGCCGCAGGCCGGGCCGCCGCCCACTTCCTGAGCGCGGTACGGCGCGGTACAGCGACGGACGGCCGTGGTGGCGTCCGCCAGGCGCGCGAGACGCGCCTGGCGGGCGCCACGGCCGTCCACCGTTTCAGACCGCTCGTTGTTTCGGGGGTTCAGGAGTTCAGGGTTCAGGGCTTCAGGCCGACGTCGTACCCGGTCGGCGGCTACGACCAGGTGGCCACGATGTAGCCCACCCCGTACGGAGCGTCCTCGTACAGCAGGCGGCCTTCCAGGGCGGTGCCCTCGGCCGCGCCCGCGAGGACCTGCCATGGCGCCCGGCCGGACACCATGAGCTCGCGCGCCAGGCCACTGTCCAGTGCCCGCAGGGCCGCCGTGTCGACCGCTCCCAGTGCCCGGGCGGCCTCCGCGTCGAAGGACGCCGCCCGCTCGTCGAGGTAGCCGGGAGCCTTGAGCGTGCGGCAGGCGCTGGCGTCGCCCATCACCAGCAGCGCCACCCGCTCCGCCCCGGCGGCGATGTCCCTTCCCTCCTGGACGCACCGCTCGGCCGCGAGAGGTTCCCCCACGCCGAGACCCTCGACCGGAACGTCCGCCCAGCCGGTCCGCTCCAGCAGCCAGGCGCCCACCGCCGGCCCGGGGGGAAGTTCCCGTTCGGTCGCCGTGCCCTGGTCCGCGCCGAGCCGTACGCCGAGATCGACCCCGAAGCCGCGGAAGGACCCCGTGCTGCCCTCCGGGTAGCGCTCGGGCCCCGCGTCGCCCTGCAGCGGGCCGACGACCACGAGCCGGTCGGGGCGGGCGGCGGCGAGCACCCCGACCGCGTCCGCGCACGCGGCCCGCGCGGCGTCCAGCTCGTGGGCGGCGCCCACGGCGACCTCGGACACGAGGAGCGGCGGGCAGGGGCAGACTGCGGCGGCGACCATCATGATCGGCAGCGTAGCCCGCGCGGGCCGCCCTCGAGTCCCCGGCCGGTCGCCGTCAGTCGCAGCCGCAGCCGCCCGCCGCGACCGGCAGGGGTTCGGGCGCACCGATCTTCGGCAGGCCCAGCATCACGCCTGCCGGCCGCGCCGCCTTCTCGGCGTTCCGCTTCTCCCAGGCGTCACCCGCGCGCGTGCGGCGCACGTCCAGGGTGGGGCCCTCGGCGAGAAGGTGGTGGGGGGCCGCGTACGTGATCTCGACGGTCACGACGTCGCCGGGGCGGACCTCCTGCTCCGGCTTGGTGAAGTGCACCAGACGGCTGTCCCGGGCGCGGCCGGAGAGACGGTGGGTGGTGTCGTCCTTGCGGCCCTCCCCTTCGGCCACCATCAGTTCCAGGGTCCGGCCGACCTGCTTCTTGTTCTCCTCCCAGGAGATCTCCTCCTGGAGGGCGACAAGCCGCTCGTAGCGCTCCTGGACGACCTTCTTGGGGATCTGGCCGTCCATCTCGGCGGCCGGAGTGCCCAGCCGCTTGGAGTACTGGAAGGTGAAGGCCTGCGCGAAGCGGGCCTCGCGCACCACCTGCAGGGTCTGCTCGAAGTCCTCCTCGGTCTCGCCGGGGAAGCCCACGATGATGTCGGTGCTGATCGCCGCGTGCGGGATGGCGGCGCGGACCTTCTCGATGATGCCGAGGTAGCGCTCCTGCCGGTACGAACGGCGCATCGCCTTCAGCACCGTGTCCGAGCCTGACTGGAGCGGCATGTGGAGCTGCGGCATCACGTTGGGCGTCTCGGCCATGGCGGCGATGACGTCGTCGGTGAAGTCGCGCGGGTGCGGAGAGGTGAAGCGGACGCGCTCCAGGCCGTCGATGCTCCCGCAGGCCCGCAGCAGCTTGCTGAACGCCTCCCGGTCGCCGATGTCGGAGCCGTACGCGTTGACGTTCTGGCCGAGCAGGGTGATCTCCGAGACGCCCTCGGCGACCAGGGCCTCGACCTCGGCGAGGATGTCACCGGGGCGCCGGTCCTTCTCCTTGCCGCGCAGCGCCGGGACGATGCAGAAGGTGCAGGTGTTGTTGCAGCCGACGGAGATGGACACCCAGGCCGCGTAGGCGCTCTCACGGCGGGTCGGCAGCGTGGACGGGAAGGCCTCCAGCGACTCGGCGATCTCGACCTGCGCCTCCTCCTGGACGCGGGCGCGCTCCAGGAGGACCGGCAGCTTGCCGATGTTGTGCGTGCCGAAGACGACGTCCACCCAGGGGGCCCGCTTCACGATGGTGTCGCGGTCCTTCTGCGCGAGGCAGCCGCCGACCGCGATCTGCATGCCGGGGCGCTGCGCCTTCTTCGGGGCGAGGTGGCCGAGGTTGCCGTAGAGCTTGTTGTCGGCGTTCTCCCGCACGGCGCAGGTGTTGAAGACGACGACGTCGGCGTCGCCGTCGGCGCCCTCGGGGGCGCGGACGTAGCCCGCGTCCTCCAGCAGCCCGGACAACCGCTCGGAGTCGTGGACGTTCATCTGGCACCCGTAGGTGCGGACTTCGTAGGTGCGCGTGCCGCCCACTGACTGGCTCCGGTCGATGCTGCTCATGCCCTACAGGGTATGCGCTCGCCACGACACGCCGGGACGGCGGAGAACCCGCCCGACGGCGACCGTGCGTCCGGGGCCGGATCGCGTTCCCGGCGGGGCTCCGGCTCAGGCTTCCGCGCCCGGCGTCCATCCCTGCCGGCGCAGCACCTGGGACACGTCCGGAGCCTCGTAGTGGTCCCCCTTGAGGACCTTGCCGTCGGAGCGGCGGGTGATCCGGCCGCCGGGGCCACGCTTGGTCATGTTGGAACGGTGGATCTCGGAGATCACCGCGTCGAGGTCGATGCCGTGGACGAGCGCCGTGCCGTAGGCGACGTAGACGACATCGGCCAGTTCGTGCGCGAGCCGGTCGAGCGGGCCGTGCACCGCCACCTCCGCGACCTCGGCGGCCTCCTCGGCGAGCAGTTCGCCGCGGTGGGCGGCGAGTTCCGGGGAGACCTCGGTCGGTGTCTCGCGCGCGTCCAGCCCGAAGGCGCGGTGGAACTCACGGACCAGATCGGCGGGCGAAGCGCTCATGCCGTGACTTTGACGCCCTCACCTGCACGAACGCAAGCGATTCCGGTCAGCGCCGCTACGTGGCGCTCCCTCGGGTTCCTGCTTCACAAGCCCCTGCCACCCTGGGGTGGTCCTGCAAGGCCTCCACAAGCCTCACTTCCCGCCCCTCCGGCGGTAGGTCCGCCAACCACGTTGTCGGACAAGGCCACTCTGGCAGTGGCGCTGCACCCCTACGGGCCGCCAGGGCGAGGGAGCCCTACACTTCCCCCTGGAAGGGCGGAGCACCGGGCAAGCGTTCAATATCGGCCGTCTCGGCCAGTCTCGACCTCCGTCGCCCTGCCCGACTTCCGCCCGGATATGTGCGCTCTGCCCTGGTCAGCGGGGCGTACGGACTGGCAGGATCGCGCCATGTCCAAAGCGCTGTCCCGTATCGGCAGGCGCCGGGTCCTGCGGGGCTCGGTCGCCGGTTTCGTGGCGCTCGGACTGCTGCTGTGGTGGCTGGCCCCCTGGAGCGAGGAGCCGCCCCGCGGGACGGTCACCCTGAGCACGGGGACACGCGCGGGGGTGTACCAGAAATACGGTGAGCTTCTGCGCACCTCGCTCAGCAAACACATGCCGGACCTCGAAGTGCGGCTGCTGACGAGCGACGGGTCGCAGGAGAACGTACGCCGGGTGGCGACCGGAGAGGCCGACTTCGCGATCACGGCGGCCGACGCGGTGGAGACGTACAGACTGAGCGACCAGCCCGGTGCCGACCAGCTGCGCGGAGTCGCCCGTCTCTACGACGACTATGTGCAGCTCGTGGTCTCGCCCGGTTCCGACATCCGTTCCGTCGCCGACCTGCGGGGCAAGAGGGTCGCCATCGGGCCGCCCAAGTCGGGCGTGCGGCTCATCGCGAACCAGGTGCTCAGGGCGGCGGGCATCGATCCCGAGCAGGACATCAGCCCCTCCGCGGACGGCATCGACACCGGCCCGGGGCGGCTCGGGCACGGGCTGGACGCGTTCTTCTGGTCGGGCGGGCTGCCCACGGACGGCCTACGGACGTTCTCCGAGGACTCCGGTCTGCGGTTCGTGCCGATAACGGCCGAGCTGGTCGCCCAGCTCCATCGACAGAGTGGTGCCACGCGCTACTACCGGGTCACCAACATGCCGGAGTCGGCCTACCCCGGCAGCCAACACGGCGCGACCGTCCCGACGATGGCCGTGTCCAATCTGCTGATCACCCGGGCGGACGCGGACCCGCGGCTCACCGAATGGCTGACCCGGATCGTGCTCAAGAGCCGGGACGGCATCGGGAAACGCGTCCACTCCGCCCAGTTGGTCGACGTGCGCACCGCCATCTACACCGATCCGCTCCGGCTGCACGACGGCGCACGCCGGTACTACCGGTCCGTCAAGCCCTGACCGGTGGTCGCCCCCGTGGGGGCGCTCCTCGGCACCGTCACCGTCACCGTCAGCCCGTGCGGCTCGTGGCGGTCGTAGGCGATCGAGCCGCCGCCCGCCGTGAGCAGGGCCCGGGCGATGGACAGGCCGAGGCCCGAGCCCTTGATGTTCTGGTGCCGCCCGCTGCGCCAGAAGCGGTCGCCGACGCGGGCCAGCTCCTCGTCGTTCAGGCCGGGGCCGTGGTCGGTGACGACGACGGTGGAGGTGTCACCGTTGGAGGCGACGGCCACCTCGACCCTCTCGCCCTCCGGCGTGAACTTCACCGCGTTGTCGATGACCGCGTCCAGCGCGCTGGACAGGGCGACCGGGTCGGCCCACGCCGTGGTCGGCGGGCAGTCCCCGGCCAGCAGAACCCCCTTGGCCGCGGCGGTGGGCGACCACGCCGCCACACGTTCGGCGGCCAGGGCTCCGATGTCGGTGACCTGTAGCTGGGCCTCGCTGTGCTCGGCCAGCGCCAGGTCGAGCAGGTCGTCCAGGACGTGCGCCAGCCGCCTGCCCTCGGCCTGGACCGAGGCGATCTCCTCGTTGCCGTCGGGCAGCTCCAGCGCGAGCAGTTCGATGCGCAGCAGCAGCGCCGAGAGCGGGTTGCGCAACTGGTGCGAGGCGTCGGCGACGAAGGCACGCTGCTGTTCCAATACGCCCTCGACGTTGTCCGCCATCTCGTTGAACGACCGGGCGAGCCGCCGGAGCTCCGGCGGTCCGCCGGCCACCGCGACCCTGGACTTCAGCCGCCCGGTGGCGATGTCGTGAGTGGTGGCGTCCAGGACTCGTACGGGCTTGAGCACCCAGCCGGTCAGCCGCAGGGCCGCACCGACGGCCAGCAGCATCGCCGCCCCCTCACCCACGGCGATGATCAGCCAGCCCTGGAGGATGTGTGAGCGCATCTGCCCGGTGGGCGAGTCGGTGACGACGACCGCGACGACGTCACCGTCCCGGATGACCGGCGAGGCCACCACCAGGTTGCGCCGCTCCCAGGGCCACACCTGCTCGGGATCATGGCTGCGGCGGCTGAGCAGCGCCTCCTGGAAGGCGTCGCGCACCTCGCCCGTCCTGGGCAGGAACCAGTCGTCCGGCGCGTGCGCCATCGGAACGTCGTTGCGGTGGAAGACGCCGGCCCGGATGCCGTACACCTCGTGGTAGCTGCGGAGTTCGCTGCTGAGGGTCTCCCGGCGCTCGTCGATGTCGCCGGCCACGGGGTCGGTCGGCTCGGTGACGAACTGGGCGAGGGCCGCGAAGCGCGCCGTGTCGTCGATCCGGTCGACGACGACCTGTTGCTGCTGCGCACGCGCCAGGCTGACGGCGAGCGGAACCCCTAGCGCGAGCAGTACGGCCGCCATCAGGACGATGAGCAGCGGCAGCAGACGTGTGTGCACCCGGCCACGCTATGCCGCGGGTTCGACGAGCCGGTAGCCGACTCCGCGTACCGTCTCGATGAGGGCCGGCATGCGCAACTTGGCGCGTAGGGAAGCGACATGAACTTCCAGGGTGCGCCCCGTTCCCTCCCAGCTGGTGCGCCACACCTCGCTGATGATCTGCTCGCGGCGGAAGACGACCCCGGGTCGCTGGGCGAGCAGGGCCAGCAGGTCGAACTCCTTGCGGGTCAGTTGGACGACCGAACCGTTCACGCTGACCCGCCGGGTCGGCAGCTCGATGCGCACGGAGCCGAGACGCAGCTCGGCCTCACCGGCGGCGACGGCGTCCTCCTGGACGGTGCGCCGGCTGACGGCGTGGATCCGGGCGAGCAGCTCGCCCGTGTCGTACGGCTTGACCACGTAGTCGTCGGCGCCGAGGTTGAGCCCGTGGATGCGGGAGCGCACGTCGGAACGGGCGGTGACCATGATCACCGGGGTGCCGGTGCGTTTACGGATCTTGCCGCAGACCTCGTAGCCGTCCTGATCGGGCAGGCCCAGGTCGAGGAGGACGACGCCGAAGCCGTCGGCCTCGGGGACGAGTGCTTGGAGTGCCTCCTCACCGCTGCGCGCGTGGGTGACGTCGAACCCGTGCCTCGCCAGAATCGCCGACAGGGCGGCGGCGACGTGGTTGTCGTCCTCGACGAGCAGCAGTCTCATCCGGTCCCCCTTCGGTTCATCGGCCGTACGATCCGCCCGTGTACAAAACGGTCTGTGCACGAAAACGTGTGCACGCGCGCGTGCACCTTGCAGTGACGCCGATGAACGGGGGCGGCGTCAAGAGGGTTCCGGTTGCGCTTCGGTACCGTTACCCGGCCGAAATGAGCCCTGCTCACAAGTGCTACGACATGTATCCGATTGCTACCGGATCGTGATGCTCAGATTCCCCTCAGATGTGATGACGCGGATCTGAAGGATCACTACTGTCCTCCCAAACCGAGGAGGACGGAGCCCGAAAGCGATGACCGAAGTATCGGCGGCCAAGGAAGATGTGGCCACGACCGGCGAACTGGTCGTCCTGAAGAGCGTCAACAAGCACTTCGGCGCGTTGCACGTACTCCAGGACATCGACCTGACGGTCGCCCGCGGCGAAGTCGTCGTGGTCATCGGGCCCTCCGGGTCCGGAAAGTCCACCCTGTGCCGCACCATCAACCGCCTGGAGACGATCGACACCGGGTCGATCAGGATCGACGGGAAGCCCCTGCCCCACGAGGGCAAGGAGCTGGCGAGGCTGCGGGCCGACGTGGGCATGGTCTTCCAGTCCTTCAACCTCTTCGCGCACAAGACGGTGCTCGAGAACGTGACGCTGGGCCAGGTCAAGGTCCGCAAGAAGGACAAGAAGCAGGCCGAGGAGCGGGCCCGTGCCCTGCTCGACCGGGTCGGCGTGGGCGCGCAGGCCGAGAAGTACCCCGCGCAGCTCTCCGGCGGCCAGCAGCAGCGTGTCGCCATCGCGCGGGCCCTGGCGATGGAGCCCAAGGTCATGCTCTTCGACGAGCCGACGTCGGCTCTCGACCCGGAGATGATCAACGAGGTTCTGGAGGTCATGCAGCAGCTCGCCCGCGACGGCATGACCATGATCGTCGTGACCCACGAGATGGGATTCGCCCGGTCCGCCGCCAACCGCGTGGTGTTCATGGCGGACGGCCGCATCGTCGAAGCCGCTTCGCCGGACCAGTTCTTCAGCAATCCGCGCAGCGACCGTGCCAAGGACTTCCTGTCGAAGATCCTGCACCACTGACGGCGCCCTCGCGCCCTGACGACTTGCGTCACCGGATGAACCGGGCCGCATCACTTCACCAGTCAAAAGGAAGTCCACCATGAAGCTCCGCAAGGTCACCGCCGCCTCGGCCGCCGTGCTCGCCCTCGCCCTGACCGCCACCGCCTGCGGGGGCGGCAGCGACAAGGACAGCGGTTCGTCCTCCTCCGGGGGCGGCAGCGACAAGATCAAGATCGGCATCAAGTTCGACCAGCCCGGTCTCGGCCAGAAGACCCCGCAGGGCTACGCGGGCTTCGACGTGGACGTCGCCACGTACGTCGCCAAGAAGCTCGGCTACGACGAGAAGCAGATCGAGTGGAAGGAGTCGAAGAGCGCCGACCGCGAGACCATGCTGCAGCGTGGTGACGTCGAGTTCATCGCCGCCACCTACTCGATCACTCCGGAACGCGAGGAGAAGGTCGACTTCGCAGGCCCGTACCTGCTCGCCCACCAGGACGTGCTGATCCGCGCCGACGACAGCAAGATCAAGGCGCCGGAGGACCTGAACAGCGCGAAGCTGTGCTCGGTCACCGGCTCCACCTCGGCGCAGAACGTCAAGGACAAGCTGGCGCCCAAGGCCCAGCTGCAGCCGTACCCGACGTACTCGGCCTGCCTGCCCGGTCTCCAGAACGGTGCCGTCGACGCGCTGACCACCGACGACTCGATCCTCGCCGGTTACGCCGCCCAGGATCAGTTCAAGGGCAAGTTCAAGCTCGCCGGCTTCAAGATGACCAACGAGAACTACGGCATCGGCGTCAAGAAGGGCAGCGACCTCAAGGCGAAGATCAACGAAGCGCTGGAGGCCATGGTCTCCGACGGCTCCTGGGAGAAGGCCGTGAAGGACAACTTCGGTCCGGCCAACTACAACAACGAGCCCGCGCCGAAGATCGGCGACATCAAGAGCTGAGGCCACGCCTGACAGGGTGCGCCGTCCCGAGTGCGGGGCGGCGCACCAGGGCGGGTATACCTACACGCGGAAGCGCGGGAGATCGTGTTCGACTTTCTTGAAGATTACGACCTGCTGGGGGCCTTCTGGACGACGGTGCAGCTCGCTGTGCTCTCCGCCGTCGGCTCCCTGATCTGGGGCACCCTGCTGGCCGCCATGCGCGTCGGCCCGGTGCCGTTGATGCGCGGTTTCGGGACCGCGTACGTGAACATCGTGCGGAACATCCCGCTGACCGTCATCATCTTGTTCACGTCGCTGGGCCTGAGCCAGACGCTGGGCATCAATCTCGGCGCGAACGACTTCGAGACGATCAACTTCCGGCTCTCCGTCCTCGGCCTGATCCTCTACACCTCGGCCTTCGTGTGCGAGGCGCTTCGCTCCGGCATCAACACGGTGCCGGTCGGCCAGGCCGAGGCGGCCCGCGCGATCGGGCTCAGCTTCAACCAGGTGCTGGGCCTCGTGGTGCTGCCCCAGGCGTTCCGCTCGTCCGTCGGCCCGCTGGCGAACGTGCTGATCGCGCTCATCAAGAACACCACAGTGGCTGCCGCGATCGGTGTCGCCGAGGCGGCCCTGCTGATGAAGGAGATGATCGAGAACGAGGCGCAGCTCCTGTTGATCTCCGCGGTCATCGCGTTCGGTTTCGTGGTTCTGACGCTGCCGACCGGCCTGTTCCTCGGCTGGGTGGGCAAGAAGGTGGCGGTGAAGCGATGAGCTCCGTTCTCTACGACGCTCAAGGCCCTCGCGCCAAGCGACGCAACGTCGTCTTCACGGCGGTCTTCCTGGTCGTCCTCGCGGCCCTGCTGTGGTGGGTGTTCAACACCCTCTCCGACAAGGGCCAGCTGGAATGGTTCCTGTGGAAGCCGTTCTTCACCAGCGGCGAGCCGTGGTCCACGTACATCTGGCCGGGTCTGCAGAACACCCTGAAGGCCGCCGCGCTGTCGGTGATCATCGCGCTGCCGCTCGGTGCCGTCTTCGGCATCGCCCGGCTGTCGGACCACGCCTGGATCCGCGTCCCGGCCGGGATCGTGGTCGAGTTCTTCCGGGCCATCCCCGTCCTGGTCCTGATGATCTTCGGTCTCGCTCTGTTCGCCGAGTACACCAACGTCAGCTCCGACGACCGTCCGCTGTACGCGGTCGTCACGGGTCTGGTGCTGTACAACGCCTCCGTCCTCGCGGAGATCGTGCGCGCCGGCATCCTGTCCCTGCCCAAGGGCCAGGCCGAGGGAGCGATGGCGATCGGCCTGCGCAAGAACCAGGCGATGCGGCTGATCCTGCTGCCGCAGGCGGTCACCGCGATGCTCCCGGCCATCGTCAGCCAGCTCGTCGTCATCGTGAAGGACACCGCCCTCGGCGGCGCCGTCCTCACCTTCCCCGAGCTGCTCGCCGCGGCCAACACGATGAGCGGCTACTACGGCGCCAACGTCATCGCCAGCCTCACGGTGGTGTCGGTGCTCTTCATCGCGCTCAACTTCGCCCTCACCTCCTTCGCCTCCTGGCTCGAGGCACGGCTCCGCCGCAGTAAGCGCAGCACGGGCGCGGTGGTGGGCGGCGCCCAGATCGAGGAACTCAACACGGCCGAGGTCGGGGGCACCCACGGAACAGGCGCAGGCGGCGCCACCTGACGCACGCTCTGCTGTACCGACATGGCTGTGGCCCGCCCCTCCGGCGGGCCACAGCCATGTCGGGTCCGGAACGGCATCGGCGGCGCGCGAAAATCATCCCGGTACGGGCCGGGCCTGTGTGATGAGCAGTCAAGTGGTGTGACGGAACCGGACCGGTTTCATGATCGCCGACCGCGCCCGTCACTTGACGCAAGCACCGGCAGTAGGTTGCATACGTTCTGTGATCGCGCACCCTGCTCCATCGTCCTGTTCCGCCCTGTCCTCCGGGACGTCACTTCGAGCAGGGGGCGCCGCGCCGTGGATCCGGTGATCATCGTCGGAGCGGGGCCCGTCGGGCTCACGCTCGCCCTGGCGCTGGCGCGTCAGGAGGTGCCGTGCGTGGTCCTCGACGAGGGGCCGGGCAAGGACGAACCGCGTCCTGCCCGGTCGGTGGTGCTGCGCGAGGACACCACGGCGCTGCTGGAGCGGCTGACCGGTGCGTCACTGGCCCAGGCCGGCTCCCGTTGGGCCGGATGGCGGTCGATGCGGCGCAAGCAGGTGATACACGAGGTCGCTTTCGACGCCACCGCACCCGCTCCCGTGCACATCGCCCAGCACGTCCTCACCGGTGCCCTGCGTGCGGCCCTCGCCCGTGAACGGCTCGTCAGGGTCGCCGTGGACAGCCGTCTGGACTCCCTCGAACAGGAGCCCTCCGGCGTCACCGCGCACACCCGCGGCGCCAGGGGCACCTGGTGGCGCGGCAGTTATCTGGTCGGCTGCGACGGCCCCCGCTCCACCGTGCGCAAGCTCCAGGACATCCGCTTCCCGGGCCGCACAGCGGTGGAACGGCACGCCGTGGCCGCGCTGCGTACGGAACTTCCCTGGCCGGACGAAGCGTTGCTGCACCGGATGCCGCCGTGGCGCGCTTCCGGTCCCTTCGCCGGGGAGATCACCGCACGCCCGCTGCCGGACGGCGTGTGGCGTCTGGACTGGCTGCTTCCGCCGGGCAAGGAACTGGTCACCCCCGAGCTGCTGCTGGCCCGGATCCGGGAGACTCTCGCCGGCTGGGCCGGCGGCCCGACGCCACCGTACGAACTGCTCGACACCGGGGTCCACACCGTCCACCACCGGCTCGCCCGGCGCTGGCGGGCGGACCGCGTGTTCCTCGCCGGGGACGCCGCGCATCTGCTCGGCGCGCTGGGCACACACGGGCTGGACGAAGGGCTCCGCGACGCCGACAACCTCACCTGGAAGCTGGCTCTGGCCTGGCACCACGGCCACCACGAAGCGCTGCTCGACAGTTACCAGGCCGAGCGGCGCGCGATCGTCTCCGCCCGGCTGCGCGCCGCCGATCAGGCGCTGCCGCTGCTGCGGGGCGGGGGAGGGTTGCGTTCCTACGTCCCCGGCTCCGCCCGCGGTCATGACGCACTCCTGGTGGACGGCCACCTGGGGCGGGGGCCGCTGGGAGCGCCGGGCGGGCACGCCGGATCGCCCCTCGCGCCCCGGGACCTCGATGGTGAAGTCCCCGTCGACACGCCCCTCGGGGCGCCGGTCACCGATGTGCGGGTCACCGCGGAGGACGGCACCTTCGTCCGGCTGCGGGACCGGCTCGGCCGGGGTGCGCTGCTGGTGGTGCTGATCGCGCCGGGTACCGGCGTGTGGGAGCGCAGGCACTGGGTGTCCGCCGGGATCATGCCCCGGCTGGCGGCGGCCGTGGCGGCGCTGCCGCATCCGGCCGAGCTGCTGGTCGCGGAGAGCTACCCGGGGGCGGCGGCCCACACCGTGCTGCTGGTACGCCCCGACGGTCACCTGGTCACGGCGCTCGGCGGAGTCCGTCCGGCGGACCTGTACGCGGCGGCCGAAACGGTGGTCGGTGGACCAACAGATACAGAGACAGCGGGAACAACGGGGGCGGAGGCCCGGGCAGCGGCCGGAGCCGGATCGCGCTGAGGTGCCGGCCGCGGAGTCCCTGCACCGGCTGGGGCTCCACCGGGCCACCGACCTGATCGGCGGTTTCCAGGCATGGCACACGGCGGGTCTACCGGTGCGGGCGTCGGGCGGGGCCCCTCAGTAGCCCCCGTCGTCCAGGAACTCGCCGTTCTCGCCCTCCTCCTCCAGGGCCTGGCGGACCACACGTAGGGCGAGGCCCTCGGGGTAGCCCTTGCGGGCGAGCATGCCGGCGAGGCGGCGGATCCGCTTGTCGCGGTCGAGTCCGCGGGTGGAGCGCAGCTTGCGGGCGACGAGTTCGCGCGCGGTGGCCTCCTCCTGCTCGGAGTCGAGTCGGGAGACGGCCGCGTCGATCAGGGTGGCGTCGACGCCCTTGGTCCGCAGCTCCCGGGCGAGGGCAAGCCGGGCGAGGCCCCGGCCGTGGTGCCGGGACTCCACCCAGGCGTCCGCGAAGGCACTGTCGTCGATCAGTCCGACCTCTTCGAACCGGGACAGCACCTCCTCGGCGGCCTCGTCCGGGATCTCCCGCTTGCGCAGGGCGTCGGCGAGCTGCTTCCGGGTGCGTGGGGTCCCGGCGAGCAGGCGCAGGCAGATGGCCCGCGCCCGCTCGACCGGGTCCCCCTCGGGCTCCTCCCGCTCGGCCCTCGAAGAGGAGGAGACAGCCCCGTCCGCCGCGCTCGCCTCGCCGAAAGCCCGGCGCCCGCGCCCATCGCACGGCCCGCCGTCACGCGAGCCGCTCCCCCATGAGTCGCCCGCACGACGGGACCCGGCACCGCCTCGGCGCCGGCCGCCGCCCGGGTCCTCACCTGGGAAGCCGGCCGTGCCGCCGGCGTCCCCGTCCACCCCGTCAACGTTCGCGGCTGGATCTGCGCCGTCTCCGGTACCTCTCCCCCATGAGGCGCCGGAGGCGGCGAACTCGTACTCGGCCCAGTCGATTCGTCGCGTCACGGGTCAGCTCTTGGCCGCGGCGGCCTTGGACTTGGTGGTCTTGGCCGCCGGGGCCGCGGTCGCCTCGGCCGGAGCGGTGATGCCGGCGGCGTCCGTGCCCTGCTCGGCGGCCGGCTCCTCGGGCCGCACGCCGACGCCGAGCTTCTCCAGGATCTTCTTCTCGATCTCGTCGGCGAGGTCGGGGTTGTCCTTGAGGAAGTTGCGGGCGTTCTCCTTGCCCTGACCGAGCTGGTCGCCCTCGTAGGTGTACCAGGCACCGGCCTTGCGGACGAAGCCGTGCTCCACGCCCATGTCGATCAGGCCGCCCTCCCGGCTGATGCCCTGACCGTAGAGGATGTCGAACTCGGCCTGCTTGAAGGGCGGCGCCACCTTGTTCTTGACGACCTTGCAGCGGGTACGGTTGCCGACCGCCTCGGTGCCGTCCTTGAGGGTCTCGATCCGGCGGATGTCGATGCGCACCGAGGCGTAGAACTTCAGCGCCCGGCCACCGGTGGTGGTCTCCGGGGAGCCGAACATCACGCCGATCTTCTCGCGGAGCTGGTTGATGAAGATCGCCGTGGTCTTCGACTGGTTGAGCGCACTGGTGATCTTCCGCAGCGCCTGGCTCATCAGCCGGGCCTGCAGACCCACGTGGGAATCGCCCATCTCACCCTCGATCTCCGCGCGCGGCACCAGCGCCGCGACGGAGTCGATCACGATGAGGTCGAGGGCACCGGAGCGGACCAGCATGTCCACGATCTCCAGCGCCTGCTCGCCGTTGTCCGGCTGGGACAGGATCAGGTTGTCGATGTCGACGCCGAGCTTCTTCGCGTACTCGGGGTCCAGGGCGTGCTCCGCGTCCACGAAGGCGACCTGGCCGCCGGCCCTCTGCGCGTTGGCCACCGCGTGCAGGGTCAGGGTCGTCTTGCCGGAGGACTCCGGACCGTAGATCTCCACCACCCGCCCGCGCGGCAGACCGCCCACGCCGAGGGCCACGTCGAGCGCGGTCGACCCGGTGGGGATGACCTCGATGGGCTCGTTCGTCCGGTCACCCATGCGCATGACCGCGCCCTTGCCGAATTGCCGTTCAATTTGTGCGAGCGCGGCGTCGAGCGCCTTCTCGCGGTCGGTTCCTGCCATGGGTTCCACCCGATTTGCTTGGTTCGATCGCTTCACGTCGACGACGCTAGCGCCTGCCACTGACAACGCGCCCCGGCACACCTCCGCCCTGTGGACAACTGGGATCCTTTCCCCCACGAACCGGACCATAGCGCCCATCATCGAGCCCCACCGGCACGCTCATGGGAATAAATGTTCGATTTTTGTGTCAAGTGCACCACGCGGCACCCTCACAAGGCGTTCACCCTCCGGCAACGGCTCCGCCGTCGCTCAGGAGCCCTCGGTGTCCCCGATGTCCCCCGTGCTCCCGGCGTCCCCACTCCGAGGTGGTGTCGCACCCCGTCGGCTGCTCCAGAGGCCCCGGGCACGGGCGACGAGGATCCCCCGCTCGCCGGGGCGGTGGTGGCCGTGCACGCGGGGGTCGTCCGTCACGTCGTAGCGCTTCACGTACGCGCCCAGGAACGCCTGGAGGGTGGCGACCGCGGGGATGGAGATCAGCGCGCCGACGGCACCGAGCAGGGCGGTGCCCATGACGACCGAGCCGAAGGCGACCGCCGGGTGGATGTCGACGGTCCTCGCTGTCACCTTGGGTTGCAGCACGTAGTTCTCGAACTGCTGGTAGATCACCACGAAGATCAGCACCCACAGCGCGTACCAGGGGTCGACCGTGAAGGCGATCAGCATGGGCAGAGCGCCCGCCAGATACGTACCGATGGTGGGGATGAACTGCGACACCAGGCCCACCCACACAGCGAGCACGGGCGCGTAGGGCACCTCGAGGATCTCCAGCAGTACGTAGTGGGCCATGCCGGAGACCAGCGCCATCAGCCCGCGCGAGTACAGGTAGCCGCCGGTCTTGTTCACGGCGATCTCCCACGCGCGCAGCACCTCGGCCTGACGCGCGGGCGGCAGTACGGAACAGACGGCTCGCCGCAGCCGCGGACCGTCGGCGGCGAAGTAGAACGAGAACAGCCCGATGGTCAGCAGCTGGAAGAGGCCTCCGAGGACCTGCGCGGAAACGTCCAGGACACCGGTGGCGCTGTTCTGCACGTAGTCGCGCAGCCAGTCTGAGCGGAGCAGGCCCTCCTGGACGTCCACCCGCCGCAGTTCGGTGTGGAAGTGGGTGTTGACCCAGTTGATGACGGAGTCGAGGTACGCCGGGAAATCCTCGACGATCTTGATGATCTGCCCCGCGAGCATGGATCCGAGCAGCGTGACGAAGCCCGCCGCCGCGATCAGCACCCCCAGGAAGACCAGGAAGGTGCCCAGCCCTCGGCGCACCCCCCGCCCGGCCATCCAGCTCACCGCGGGCTCGACGGCGAGCGCCAGGAAGAACGCGATGAGGATGTTGATCAACAGCCCGGTGAGTTCGTGGAAGGCCCAGCTGCCCAGCTGGAACAGGGCGATCAGCGCGAGCGCGAGCACCATGGCGCGCGGCAGCCAGCGCGGCATGCGGACGCCGGGCGGGGCGGCGGGATCCGCCGGTGGGCCGGGGTGCGGCGGCGCGCCGGGCGCCGAGGGATGCCGGGCCGCCTGCCCGGTCTCGTCTGTGGATGCCACGGAGTAAGTTTCGCGCACGCCACCGGCAGCCGTCCGCCCCGTGGCCGTCTCTGTGACGATCAGCGCTTTTCCCGCGGCACGTCCATCACCGCGCAGACCACCTGCCAGACGTCCTTGGCGTCCCAGCCGGCCCTCAGTGCCTCGTGCACGGTGCGACCGCCGAGTTCCGACATGACGTGATCGCGCGCGAAGGTGTCGGCGTAGCCCGTACCGAAGTACTCCGCCATCCGTTCCCAGAAGACCGTCAACCGCATGCCCTCAGTATCCCGCCCGAGAGTGTGGGCCCGGGCCCGGACCGCCTGCCGACACCGCTTTGCGCCCTAACGTCTGTCCCATGTCACCAACCGGATCGGTCCCCCTGCCCCCGAAACCCCCGGCCGACAGCCCGCTCGCCCGCGCGGAGCGTTTCGTCTGGCTGACCGCGCGGGTGCTCGAACAACGTCTGTTCGCCCACGAGTTCCGGAAGGGCGGTGCCGACCCGGTGGAGCGGGCGCTGGACGCTTACCGCAACGAGGACGGCGGATACGGTCACGCGCTGGAGCCCGACCTGCGGGGCCCCGTCAGCCAGTCGCTGCACACCGTCCACGCCCTGCGTGTCCTGGACTCCGTGGGGCGCTGTGGTGGCACGCGCGTGGAGCACGCGTGCCACTACCTGACGTCCGTGTCCACTCCGGACGGCGCGCTGCCGGCGATCCACCCCAGCCTGCGCGGCTGCCCGTCGGCCCCCTTCGTACCGGTCGTGGACGACCCGCCCGGCGAACTTCTGGCCACCGGACCGGTGGTGGGGCTGCTGCACCGCAACGACGTGTGGCACGCGTGACTGTTCCGGGCCACGGACTTCTGCTGGCAGGCCGCCGAATCACTGGAGCGGAGCCACCCGTACGAGATCCGGGCAGCGCTCGCCTTCCTGGACTCCGCCCCCGACCGCCCGCGCGCGAAGGCGGCCGCCGACCGGCTGGGCCGCCTGGTGCGCGGACAGCGGCTGGCGGCGCTCGACCCGGACGACCTCGACGCCTACCCGGTCGCGCCCGGCTACGCCCCGGGTGAGCACCATTTCCCGCACGACTACGCACAGACACCGCGCTCCCTCGCGCGCGGGTGGTTCACCGACGAGGAGATGTCACGCTCGCTGGATCACCTCGCGGCCGAGCAGGAGGACGACGGCGGCTGGCCGGTGCGCTGGCGCGAGTGGGCGCCGGCCCCGGCCCTGGAGGCACGCTCCATGGTGACCATCGACGCGCTGCGCACGCTCAGGGCGTACGGCCGCCCGGTCGGCTGACCCGGCACCGGCCTCAGCCGCCCAGGGCCCGGACCCCCGCCGTCACCACCACGGCCGCCCCGACGACGACCAGGAACGGGGCGCGCAGCATCAGCGCCACGGCGGCGGCGGCGAGCCCCACCGCCCGCGCGTCCAGCACCAGCGTCTGCCCGTCGGCGAAGGTCTGCTGGGCCGTGAGGGCGGCGAGCAGGGCGACGGGCAGCAGCGCGGCCAGACGCCTGACCAGCGGCCGCTCGAGGGCACCGGCGGGGACCAGCAGCCCGGCCAGCTTGACGGCGTAGCACCCGAGGACGGTCACGCCGATCGCGATCCAGATGTTCAACGGTCCTCCCCCGGTACGTCACCGCGCGGTGTTCCCCTGCGGCGGCCCTGTGCCCACAGGACCGCCGGTGCCGCGAGCGCGGCCACCAGGACCGGTACACCGGCGGGCAGGACCGGCAGCAGACCGAGTCCCAGCAGGACGGCGAGCCCGGCGACCATCCGTTCGGTGCCGGTCCGCAGCATCGGCGCGAGCAGGGCCAGGAAGACCGCGGGGCCGGCCGCGTCCAGGCCCCACGCGCCGGTGTCCCCGATGGCCTCGGCGCCCAGCGCGCCGAGCAGCGTGGTGAGGTTCCACAGGACGTACAGGCTGAGCCCGGTCACCAGGAAACCGATCCGCGCGCTGCGCCGGGTGGGCTGGGCGAGGGAGACCGCGGCCGTCTCGTCGATGACCCACTGGGCCGCGAACGGCCGCACCGCGCGCGGGAGGGCCAGCAACTGGGACAGGCGCAGCCCGTAGAAGGCGTTGCGCACCCCCAGGAAGAACGCCCCGGCGGCGGCAGTGAACGGGCTCCCGCCGGCGGCGAGCGCCCCCACCAGCGCGAACTGGGACGCCCCGGTGAACACGAGAAGGCTGAGCGCACACGTCTGGAGCAGCGTGAGCCCGCTGCCGGCCGAGGTCACCCCGAAGGCGAATCCGGAGAGTCCGACGGCTATCCCGACGCCCAGGGCGTCCCGGACGACGGCGCCGTCCGGTTTTTCTCCCCGGGCGTCCCCGTCCCGGACGTCCGCGAGTGTTGTCTGTTCTGTTGCCACACCCCGGACGGTACGTGGAGCGCTCTTCGGATGTCTTGTACGTTCTTGCGCTCGCGCTGGTAGGCGCCGGGCGGCACTCCCACGATCCGGCCGAAGTGCCGGTTCAGGTGCGGCTGGTCGGTGAATCCGACCACGACGGCGGCCTCCGACGGCACGGTCCCGGCGTCCAGCAGCCGGCGCGCCCGCCGTACCCGTGCGTCGGTGAGCCAGGCGTGCGGCGGCATTCCGTAGGTGTCCCGGAAGGCCCGCAGCAGCGCGAACGGGCTGGTGCCCAGTTCGTCGGCCAGCTGCTCCAGCGTCGGCGGGGCGGCCATCCGCTCTTCCAGCAGGGCACGCGCGCGTGCGGCGGTCCGGGCGCCGGCCGTGCGCACCTCGCGCCGGGGCAGCGACCCGCCGTTCAGCCTCAGCAGCCGGGTCACGGCCACCCGCAGCAGCGTGTCGGCGGCGAGCGCGTTGCCCTCGTCGGTGGCCCGCAGTACCTGGTGCACCAGGCGGACGGTGTACGGATCGTCGAGCACCGGCCGCACGAAGCCCGGGGTGCCGCGCAGTGTGGTGGTCTCCGCGGCGATCGCCGCTACCACCTCGGGCGAGGGATACACCGCGCCGTACCGCCAGCCCTCCGGTACCCCGGCCCGCCCGGTGTGCGGGGTGTCCGGGTTCACCAGCGCCAGTGCCCCGGCCCCCGCGTACTGGTCGCCGCCGCCGTGGTGGAAGACCTCCACGCCGTCGGCGATGGCGGCGATCACGAAGTGCTCGTGGGTGTGCCGTACGAACGTCTTGTGGATGTAGCGGGCCCGGAGCAGATCGACGCCGGGCAGGTCGGCGTACTGCCAGTGCCGCGCCCGTTCCTTGCCTGTTTCCGCCATCGGGCCTCTCTCGAGGGAACCACCGGCTTCAGCCGGTGGGGGAGCCGAATCCCTGGTGTACGTTTCTGTGTCCCGCAAGGGATCGCTTCGGGCTGGACCGCAACCCTCGGGTCGGAAGCCCCCTTCTTTCGGGAGGGGGAGCGGAGTCACACGGCCATTGTCACCCGGCCCCTGGCCGTACCCGCAGGGGCCCGCCCGGCCTCTGCGCACCGAGGCCGAGCAGACCGGACGCCCACGTCCGGCCTGCTCAGGCCCGTTGTCAGTGCCCGGGTGCAGGATGGACGCATGGTCAGCACTCCGCACCGAGCCCTGGACGGCTTCTCCGCCGCGACCCGCGGCTGGTTCACGGGGGCGTTCCCCGCGCCCACCGCGGCCCAGGCGGGCGCCTGGCGGGCCATCCACGAGGGGGCGGACGTGCTGGTCGTCGCCCCCACCGGCTCCGGCAAGACGCTGGCCGCGTTCCTCGCGGCCCTGGACCAGCTGGCCGCCACACCCCCGCCCGCGGACCACCGAAAGCGCTGCCGCGTCCTGTACGTCTCCCCGCTGAAGGCCCTGGCCGTCGACGTCGAGCGCAATCTCCGCAGCCCGCTGACCGGCATCCGCCAGGAGGCCGTGCGCCTGGGGCTGCCCGAGCCCGAGGTCAAGGTCGGGATCCGCTCCGGCGACACCCCGCCCGCCGAGCGCCGGGCCCTGTCCACCCGCCCGCCGGACATCCTCATCACCACTCCGGAGTCCCTGTTCCTGATGCTGACGTCGGCCGCGCGGGACGCGCTGACGGGCGTGGAGACGGTGATCCTGGACGAGGTGCACGCGGTCGCCGGCACCAAACGCGGGGCGCACCTCGGGCTCTCCCTGGAGCGGCTGGACGAACTGCTGCCCAGGCCGGCCCGCCGCATCGGCCTGTCGGCGACGGTCCGCCCGGTCGACGAGATCGCCCGTTTCCTGTCCCCGCGCGGCAAGGTGGAGATCGTCCAGCCCGAGGCCGGCAAGGAGTTCGACCTCTCCGTCGTGGTCCCGGTCGAGGACCTGGGTGAGCTGGGAGGTTCCCCGGTGGCCGACGGATCGGAGGGGGCGGAGCGCCCGTCGATCTGGCCGCACGTCGAGGAGCGGATCGCCGACCTGGTCCAGTCCCACCGCTCGACGATCGTGTTCGCGAACTCCCGCCGTCTCGCGGAGCGCCTGTGCAACCGGCTCAACGAGATCGCCTACGAGCGGGCCACCGGGGAGCCGCTGGGCGAGCACCACTCCCCGGCCGAGCTCATGGGCGGCTCCGGGGCCGCCCAGGGCGCGCCCGCCGTCATCGCCCGCGCGCATCACGGCTCGGTGTCCAAGGAGCAACGGGCCCTGGTCGAAGAGGACCTCAAGGCGGGCCGGCTGCCCGCGGTGGTGGCCACCTCCAGCCTGGAGCTGGGGATCGACATGGGCGCGGTCGACCTGGTGGTCCAGGTCGAGTCGCCGCCGTCGGTGGCCTCGGGGCTCCAGCGCGTCGGCCGCGCGGGCCACCAGGTGGGGGCGGTCTCCACGGGCGTGGTGTTCCCTAAGTACCGGGGCGACCTCGTCCAGGCCGCCGTGGTCACCGAGCGGATGCGGACCGGCGCCATCGAGTCGCTGCGGGTTCCCGCGAACCCGCTGGACGTCCTGGCGCAGCAGATCGTCGCGATGACGGCCATGGACACCTGGCAGTTCGACGATCTGCTGGCCATGGTGCGCCGGGCGGCCCCTTTCGCCTCACTGCCCGAGTCGGCCTTCACGGGCGTGCTGGACATGCTCGCCGGCCGCTATCCGTCCGACGCGTTCGCGGAGCTGCGCCCGCGCGTGGTGTGGGACCGGGTCACGGGCGAGATCACCGGCCGCCCGGGGGCGCAGCGCCTCGCCGTCACCTCCGGGGGCACGATCCCCGACCGGGGCCTGTTCGGGGTGTTCCTCGCGGGCGCCGACCCCAAGAAGGGCGGCGGACGGGTCGGCGAACTCGACGAGGAGATGGTCTACGAGTCCCGGGTCGGCGACGTCTTCACGCTCGGCACCACCTCCTGGCGCATCGAGGACATCACGCGCGACCGTGTGCTGGTCTCTCCGGCCCCGGGCGTGCCGGGGCGGCTCCCGTTCTGGAAGGGGGACCAGCTGGGCCGCCCGCTGGAGCTGGGCCGCGCGGTGGGCGCGTTCCTGCGGGAGGTCGGCTCACTGTCTCCGCAGGAGGCGCGCCTGCGGCTCCTCGCCGCCGGGCTGGACGCCTGGGCCGCCGACAATGTGCTGTCCTACCTCGACGAACAGCGCCAGGCCTGCGGCCACGTCCCGGACGACCGCACGATCGTCGTGGAGCGTTTCCGTGACGAGCTCGGCGACTGGCGGGTCGTGGTGCACTCCCCGTTCGGGGCCCAGGTGCACGCCCCGTGGGCGCTCGCGCTCGGTGCCCGCCTCTCCGAGCGGTACGGCATGGACGCCCAGGTGATGCACGCCGACGACGGCATCGTGCTGCGCCTGCCGGACGCCGACCTGATGGGTCTGGACCTGCTCGACCAGGAGCCGGTGCGGACGGGCACCGAGTACGACGCGGACCAGGCGCCGCTGGGCGCGGCGGACGTCGTCTTCGACAGGGGGGAGGTCGACCAGGTCGTCACCGACCAGGTGGGCGGCTCGGCGCTGTTCGCGTCCCGCTTCCGCGAGTGCGCCGCCCGTGCGCTGCTGCTGCCGCGCCGCAACCCCGGCAAGCGCACCCCGCTGTGGCAGCAGCGTCAGCGTGCCTCCCAGCTGCTCCAGGTGGCGGGCGAGTTCGGCTCGTTCCCGATCGTCCTGGAGGCCGTCCGCGAATGTCTCCAGGACGTCTTCGACGTCCCCGGGCTCGTCGAGCTGATGGGCGATCTGGAGTCCCGCAAGGTGCGGCTCGTCGAGGTCACCACCCCCGAGCCGTCCCCCTTCGCCCGCTCGCTCCTGTTCGGATACGTCGCCCAGTTCCTGTACGAGGGCGACTCCCCGCTCGCCGAGCGTCGCGCGGCGGCCCTGTCGCTGGACTCGCGGCTGCTGGCCGAGCTGCTCGGCCAGGCGGAGCTGCGCGAGCTGCTCGACGCCGAGGTGCTGGCCGAGCTGGAGCGCGAGCTGCAGTGGCTCACCGAGGACCGGCGGGTCAAGGACGTGGAGGGCGTGGCCGACCTGCTGCGCGTACTCGGACCGCTCACCGGGGCCGAGCTGGCGGAGCGGGGTGCCGAGCCGGGGTGGGCGGAGGAGCTGGTCTCAGCCCGCCGCGCGATCCGGGTCCGCGTCGCCGGCACCGAGCACTGGGCGGCGGTCGAGGACGCCGGGCGACTGCGCGACGCGCTGGGCACGGCGCTGCCGGTCGGCGTGCCGGAGGCGTTCACCGAACCGGTCAAGGACCCACTGGGCGACCTCCTCGCGCGGTACGCCCGGACCCACGGCCCGTTCACGTCGGCCACCGCCGCGGCCCGCTTCGGGCTGGGCGTGGCGGTCACCGAGGGCGCCCTGCAGCGGCTCTCGGCGGCGGGCAGGGTCGTCCAGGGCGAGTTCCACCCGGCCGGGATCGGCCAGGAGTGGTGCGACGCGACCGTGCTGCGCAGGCTGCGCCGCCGTTCCCTGGCCGCCCTGCGGCATGAGCTGGAACCGGTGCCGCCGGGCGCGCTCGCCCAGTTCCTCCCCCAGTGGCAGCACATCGGCAAGGGGCACACGCTGCGCGGCGTCGACGGTCTGGTGCGCGCCGTCGAGCAGTTGCAGGGCGCGTCCGTGCCCGCGTCCGCCCTGGAGAAGCTGGTCCTGCCTTCCCGGGTCGCGCACTACTCCCCCGCGATGCTGGACGAGCTCACGGCCGCCGGAGAGGTGGTGTGGGCCGGTGCCGGTTCCCTCCCGGGAAAGGACGGCTGGGTCTCCCTGTACCTCGCGGACGCGGCCCCGCTGCTCGTGCCGCCCGCACAGCCTCTGGAGACGACCGCCCTGCACCAGTCGGTGCTGGACGCCCTCGTCGGCGGCTACGGCCTGTTCTTCCGCCAGATCGCCGACCAAGTCCGCGCCACCACCCACCCCGAGGCCACCGATCCCCAGCTGGCCGACACCCTCTGGGACCTGGTCTGGTCCGGCCTGTTGACCAACGACACCCTCGCCCCCATGCGCTCCCTGCTGGGCTCGGGCCGTACCGCGGGCTCGACAGCCCACCGCGCGAAGCGCCCGGTGCCACGCGGCCGCTACGGCTCGCTCACGGCAGCCGCCCGCGGTGTCTCCCGCACCGGCCCACCGACCGTCGCCGGACGCTGGTCACTGCTCCCGGACCGGGAGGCCGACCCCACGGTCCGCGCCCACGCACTGGCCCGCACCCTGCTCGACCGGCACGGCGTGGTGACTCGGGGCGCCGTCTCGGCGGAGGGCGTCGAGGGCGGCTTCTCCGCGGTCTACCGCGTCCTGTCCGCCTTCGAGGAGACCGGGCAGGCCCGGCGCGGTTATGTGGTCGAAGGGTTGGGGGCCGCCCAGTTCGCCATGGACGGCGCGGTGGACCGCCTCCGCGCGGCGGCCAACGCCCGCGAGCGGGGGGAGGCCCTCCCCGGCCCGGGCCCGGACGGCCCGGACGGAAGCGGCTCCGGTCTCCTCGACGGCGACTCCGCCCCCTTCGCCCTTCATGGCTTCGCCCCGCCCACCGACGGCTCCCGCGACCTCGCTCCCGGTACCCGGCAGTACGGGGTGCGTCCCTCGTACGACCCCTTCGCGGGCCGCCGTACCGGCCCGGACCTCGCCCTGCGGGCCGTCGTCCTGGCCGCCGCCGATCCCGCGAACGCGTACGGTGCCGCGCTGAGCTGGCCCGAGCCCCCGACGGGCGCCGGGCACAAGCCCGGCCGCAAGGCGGGCTCGCTGGTGGTGCTCGTCGACGGTGAGCTGACGCTCTACGTGGAGCGCGGCGGCAAGACGGTACTGGCCTGGCCCGCAGCCCCGGACGGGGAGCCCGCCGACGACCCCCGCCTACCGGCCGCGGCAGAAGCACTCGCGACGGCCGCGCGCGCGGGCTCCCTCGGCACGGTCACGGTGGAGCGCCTCAACGGCGCTTCTGCCCTGACGTCCCCGCTCGGGGCGCTTCTGGAGGCCGCGGGCTTCGTCGCGACCCCCCGAGGCCTGCGCCTGCACCCCTGACCAGCGGCCCCCGCCCGCCGTACGAGGCGTGCGACCCTTGCCCCATGCCCGAAGGAGACACCGTCTGGCAGACCGCGCGGCGGCTGCACGGCGCCCTCGTCGGCACGGTGCTGACCCGCAGCGACCTGAGGGTGCCCAGGTTCGCCACGGCCGACCTCACCGGCCGCGCCGTCCTGGACGTCACGCCGCGCGGCAAACACCTGCTCACCCGTGTCGAGGGCGGTCTGACCCTGCACTCGCACCTGCGCATGGACGGCTCCTGGCGGGTGTACGCGCACGGGCAGCGCTGGAGCGGCGGCCCCGCCCACCAGATCCGCGCGATCCTGGGCAACACCGACCGCACCGCCGTCGGCTACCGTCTGCCCGTCCTCGAACTCCTGCGCACCACCGACGAGAACCGCGTGGTCGGCCACCTCGGCCCCGACCTCCTGGGCCCGGACTGGGACCCCGGCCTGGCGCTGGCGAACCTTCTCCAGGACCCTGCCCGCCCGCTCGGCGAAGCCCTGCTGGACCAGCGCAACCTCGCCGGTGTCGGCAACGTGTACAAGAGCGAGCTCTGTTTCCTGCTCGGTGTCACGCCCTGGCTCCCCGTCGGCGAACTGTCCGGCGAACGCGCCGCGAAGCTGCCCGAGTTCGCCAGGAAGCTGCTGGTGTACAACCGCGACCGCCCGGTCCGCAGCACCACCGGCCGCCGCGGCCAGGACCTGTTCGTCTACGGCCGCACGGACCGCCCCTGTCTGCGCTGCCGAACCCCGGTCCGCCGGGCCGACCAGGGCGACGGTTCCCGCGAGCGCCCCACCTACTGGTGCCCCACCTGCCAGCCGGGCCCGGCCCCCGGAGCGGCCTTCACCACCGGCCGGGCTCCCCATCCGGACGGGGGCGCGGGGATGCCGTGGTGACCGTGGATGTGGTGCCGGCCGGTGTTCCGGTCCCGGGCGCGGCCGCGGCCGTGTTCCAAGCCCGACGCCAGCGCCCGGCCGTCAGGGCTCCTTCCGCCCGCGCCTTCGGCATGCAGTGCACCGGAAGCACGCTCAGCCCCCATCCCCCGGCCGCGACCGCCGCCTCCAGCGCTCCCGCGTCGGGCACGAGCAACAGCCGCGCCACGGCCCACCACCACAGCGTCCCGAGCCCCAGCGCCGTACCCCAGCGAACTGCCCGCGCCCTCATGGCCCCCACCTCCGGCACCTCCAGCCGGACGCTATAGGGGCACTCATCCGGGCAGCCAGGGCGCACCGCCGGCACACGGGCGCACCGCGCCCCGCGCCTGCCGCCGCTCCGATGCCGCCACAGGCCGCGTACGCCACGTGTGCCCCGTGGGCCGCACCCCCACCCCGCCGCTCAGCACAGCGCCCGGGGTCACGTCACCCGTTCTCGGCCTGGAACATCCAGTGCTGCTTCTCGAGATCCGCCGTCGCCGAGATGAGGATGTCCTGGCTCACCGGGTCCGGCTCGGCGGTCGCACCGACCCGCTCGCGCATCCGCTCGATCACCGCGCCCAGTGCGTCCACCATGGCGCCCACCGCGGCCGTGTCGTCGACCCAGCCCTCGGGCGTCACCCCGATGCCGCTGCCGACGGCCACCGTCGCGGCGCGCCCGTCGGGTGAGACGCCCAGCGCCGCGGCGCGCTCCGCCACGGTGTCGGAGTGCGCCCGCGCGAGGGCCACCACCTCGTCGAGTTGCAGGTGCACGGAACGGAAGCGCTGCCCGACGACGTTCCAGTGGATCTGTTTCGCCACAAGAGCGAGGTCCACCAGGTCGACGAGGGCTCCCTGGAGCGCCTCGGACACGGTCTTCAGGTTCTCGTCGGACAACGGGCTCTTCACGACGTACATCCGCGCCTCCAAGGCTGGTCACCGCGTGTGGATTTCTCCCTCATTCCCTCAACCATCGCCGTCACGCACCGGACCGGCAAACGCACGCACCGGGAAGCCGCGGACAGGCGAAAACCCCGGCAGCGCCCCTCCGGATCTTCCGGAAGGACCCCGGCCGGGGCCTCTCACACCTTCACACCGCTCAGGCGGCGACGACGTCGACCGCCTCGGCGGGCGCCTTGATGGTCACCCGTTCCGGTGGCACGCCGGTCACCGAGACGGAGCCCAGCATCGGACGGACCGACGCGGGCACGGGTTCGCTGGGGGTCGCCGCAGCCGACCGGGCCAGCTCGGCGAGGGCGAGCTCGTCGCTCACTTCCCGCATGAGCTCGGACATCCGTACGTCCAGCGCGTCGCAGATCGCGGAGAGCAGCTCGGAGGAAGCCTCCTTCTGCCCCCGCTCCACCTCGGAGAGATAGCCGAGTGAGACTCGGGCGGACGAGGAGACTTCGCGCAGAGTACGGCCCTGGCGCTGGCGCTGCCGACGCAGCACGTCACCCAGCAGGCGACGGAGCAGAATCATCGGTGGCTCCCTCCTCGGGCCGTGTATCCGGATCCTTCTCGCCCCACCGTACCGCCTTGCGCTGCGGCCGTGCGGGGAGCGATGTCGTGTTCACTCTGGGCTGCAATCATCAAAACCCCCCGTTCCGTTCCGTATCCTGTGCCCGCTCATTCCCGGTCTGTTCGCCCGCAAGCTCCCCGAGAAGCAGTGCGAGTACGCTCCGTACACTCTCCATACGAATTTCCGCCCGGTCGCCGTTCAATCGCAGATGCTCCACTTTTCCGCCACCGGCAAAAACGGAATCCGTCACCGACGGCCCGCACACCGCCACATAGACCGCCCCGACGGGTTGCCCGTCCTGGGGATCCGGGCCGGCGACACCCGTGGTCGCGATGCCCCAGTCGGCGCCCAGCGCCTTGCGGACGCCGACCGCCATCTCGGCCGCCACCTGCGGATCCACCGCTCCGCGCTGCGCCAGCAGGGTGGCGTCGACGCCGAGCAGTTCGTGCTTCAGCTCGGTGGCGTAAGCCGTCACCGAGCCGCGGAAGACCTTCGACGCTCCGGGCACGGAGGTGATCTCCGCCGCGACCAGACCGCCGGTGAGCGACTCGGCGACGGCCAGCGTCTCACCCTTGACGGTGAGTAGTCGCACTGCTTCGGCAGCCCGGGAACTCAAGCTTCCGGCTCTTTCAACGCCGCTTCGCGCTCGATGATTCCCTTCCTGCGCAGCACCATGGCCTGCCTCACATAGTCGAGTCCGGTCACGACGGTAAGCACGACGGCCGCCGCCATCACCCAGAACCGCAGGGTGGCCAGCCACCCGGTCAGCGCCAGCACGTACATGCCGACGGCCACGCCCTGGGTGAGGGTCTTGAGCTTGCCCCCGCGACTTGCCGGGATCACGCCGTGGCGAATGACCAGAAAACGCAGCAGGGTGACGCCGAGTTCCCGGCCGAGGATGACTCCGGTGACCCACCAGGGGAGGTCGCCCAGCGCGGAGAGGCAGATCAGCGCCGCTCCCATGATCGCCTTGTCGGCGATGGGGTCGGCGATCTTTCCGAAGTCGGTGACGAGGTCGTAGGTGCGTGCCAGATGACCGTCGAACAGGTCGGTGATCATGGCGACGGCGAAGGCCGCCCACGCGAACGCGCGCCAGGCCGGGTCGTATCCGCCGTCGGCGAGCATGAGGGCGACGAATGCCGGTACGAGCACCAGCCGGAGCATGGTGAGCAGGTTGGCGACGTTCCAGACGCTGGCCTGGTTCACGGCCGCCGCCGTGATCTTCCCGCCCCGCGCCGACTGCCCGTCACGGTCGTCGTCGCCGTGGCCATTGCCGTTCCCGCCTGGGACGCGCTCGGTCATGCCGCCGGAAACCGAGGACCGGGAGGTGTCACCGCCCGCGGTCCCACCAGCCCTCGGGCGGCCCGCCGGACTCGCCGACGCCCTCCTCGCGCCGGAGGGGCCTCCCGCCGCGGATGCCGGGACACCCGTCATCTGCCAGCCTCCTGACTCAACGCGGGCGAACCCTGGAAGAGCGGCTCGGCCACCAGGTCGACACCTTCCGTGCCGACGACCTTCGCCTCGACCATACGGCCCGGCCGCAGACCGGTGCCGTTCGTGAGCAGTACCTGGCCGTCCGTCTCGGGGGCCTGGTGCGCCGCACGCCCGTACACGCCCTCCTCTTCGTCGACGGACTCCACCAGCACGTGCACGGTCTCGCCGACCCGCTCCTCGGCACGCTGCGAGACGAGTTCCTCGGCCATCCGGGAGACATGCGCCAGCCGCTCGGCGACGACGTCCTCGTCCAGCTTGTGTTCGTACGTCGCCGCTTCGGTGCCCTCCTCGTCGGAGTAGCCGAAGACACCGATGGCGTCCAGCCGGGCGTGGTTCAGGAACCGCTCGAGCTCGGCGAGGTCGACCTCGGACTCGCCGGGGAAGCCGACGATGAAGTTGGAGCGCACACCGGCCTGCGGCGCCTTGCTCCGGATGGTGTCGAGGAGCTCCAGGAAGCGGTCGGTGTCGCCGAAGCGGCGCATCGCCCGCAGCACGTCGGGCGCGGAGTGCTGGAAGGACAGGTCGAAGTAGGGGACGACCCCCGGCGTGGAGGTCAGTACGTCGATCAGGCCGGGGCGCATCTCGGCGGGCTGGAGGTAGCTGACGCGGACCCTCTCGATGCCGTCGACCTCGGCGAGTTCGGGCAGCAGGGACTCCAGGAGGCGGATGTCACCGAGGTCCTTGCCGTAGGAGGTGTTGTTCTCGGAGACCAGCATGATCTCCTTCACGCCCTGCTCGGCCAGCCACCGCGTCTCGTTCAGCACATCGCTCGGGCGGCGCGAGATGAAGGAACCGCGGAAGGACGGGATGGCGCAGAAGGAGCAGCGCCGGTCGCAGCCGGAGGCGAGCTTCACCGAGGCGACCGGGGTGCCGTCCAGCCGGCGCCGCAGGGGCGCGCGGGGTCCGGAGGCCGGGGCGACGCCGTCGGGGAGGTCCACCGGGCCGTGCCCCGGAAGGGCGACGGACGTGGCGGACTCCTGGCGCTCGGCAGGGCTGATCGGCAGCAGCTTGCGCCGGTCGCGGGGGGTGTGGGAGGCGTGGATGCCGCCGTTCAGGATGGTCTGGAGGCGGTCCGAGATGTCGGTGTAGTCGTCGAAGCCGAGCACGCCGTCGGCCTCGGGGAGCGCCTCGGCCAGTTCCTTGCCGTACCGCTCGGCCATGCAGCCCACCGCCACCACGGCCTGCGTTCTTCCGTGACCCTTGAGGTCGTTGGCCTCCAGGAGGGCGTCGACGGAGTCCTTCTTGGCGGCTTCGACGAAGCCGCAGGTGTTCACGACGGCGACGTCCGCTTCTCCGGCGTCCTCTACGAGCTGCCAGCCGTCCGCCTCCAAACGGCCTGCGAGCTCCTCCGAGTCCACCTCGTTACGGGCGCAGCCAAGGGTGACGAGTGCGACGGTGCGGCGTTCAGGCATGGGCTCAAGACTACTTCGTCCCGCTGACCCCCTATGTCGACGGGGTTGACCGACCGGGGCCGACCGATCCCGACCGACCCCGTCGGCGAAGCGTCGTCCGCCTCCGGCTATCCGGCCTGCGGGTCGCCCTTCGTGTACGTGAGACGCTCCACGGCCCCCGGCTGCCAGTCGTCCTCGATCTTCTTGCCGTTGACGAAGAGGTCGATCGCGCCGGCGTCACCGAGTACCAGGTTGATCTTCGTGCTGTCCTGGAAGGTCTTGGAGTCGCCCTGCTTGAGCAGCCCGTCGAAGAGCAGCCGGCCGCTGTGGTCCTTGGCGGAGATCCAGCTGCGCCCGTCGGGGGCGCTCACCATGACGGTCACCTTGTCCTGCGGCGCGGCCGCGATGGCGCTGTCCGAGGGTTCCGGCTCGGGGTCTGCGGGCTTCTTGGACTCGGGGGTGGACGATGCGGACGTGCTGGGGGTGGCGCCGTCGGCGACGTTCTCCTTGCCGCCTTCGTCACCGCCCTTGACCACGGTGAATCCGACGAAGCCGACCACGACGACGATCGCGGCGACCATGGCCGCGGTCCAGTTGGGTCCGCGCCGCTCCGGGCGGATGCGTTCCGCCTCGAACAGGGGGGCGGCCGGGGTGGGAGCCGGACGGCCTCCGTGCTCGGCCTCGTACTGGGCGATCAGCGGGGCAGGGTCGAGCTGCACGGCCCTGGCCAGGCTCCGGATGTGCCCGCGCGCGTATACGTCGCCGCCGCAGGGCTCGAAGTCGTCCGCCTCGATGGCGCGCACGATGCCGATGCGGACCCGGGTGGCGGTGGTGACGTCGTCGACGGTGAGGCCGGCGGCGATGCGTGCCTGCTGCAGCGCATGACCGACGGAGGGGCGGGTTTCCTCGGATACGTCTTCGAACGGACGCTCGTCTTCAGGAGAGTTGCCGATGGACACGGGGGCGCCTTTCGAGCGTGTAGCCACCTGTGCTGGAGGTTCAGTCTAGGGGGATGACAAAAGGGTGGGGCAACCGGGCGGTAGGACTTTGTACGCCATCGGAATGGCCCGAGACACCGATGGCGAACCTGCGGTTTGGCGCTTCCCTCACGTTGACGTACGCCGAAGGGAAACGGTTGCGCGGTGAGGCCTTACGGGTGGGTCACGATCCGCCGTCCGGCTGCGGCGGAGCAACGGCCGCGTCCTTCCTACCCCTCAAACTCCCCCCGGATCAGCGCGATCACGCCATCCAGCTCATCGGCCTTCACAAGAACGTCACGCGCCTTCGAACCCTCGCTCGGCCCGACGATGTTCCGGGACTCCATGAGGTCCATGAGCCGGCCGGCCTTCGCGAAGCCCACGCGCAGCTTGCGCTGGAGCATGGACGTCGACCCGAACTGGGTGGAGACGACCAGTTCGGCCGCCTGGCACAGCAGGTCGAGGTCGTCGCCGATGTCCTCGTCGATCTCCTTCTTCTGTTGGGTCCCGACGACGACGTCCTCACGGAAGACGGGCGCCATCTGGTCCTTGCAGTGCTGGACGACGGCCGAGACCTCCGCCTCGGTCACGAACGCGCCCTGCATGCGCGTGGGTTTGTTCGCGCCCATCGGCAGGAACAGCCCGTCGCCCTTGCCGATCAGCTTCTCGGCGCCGGGCTGGTCGAGGATGACCCGCGAGTCGGCGAGCGAGGAGGTGGCGAACGCCAGCCGGGAGGGCACGTTCGCCTTGATCAAGCCGGTGACGACGTCGACCGACGGCCGCTGTGTGGCGAGCACCAGGTGGATGCCGGCCGCCCGCGCGAGCTGCGTGATCCGCACGATGGCGTCCTCGACGTCGCGCGGGGCGACCATCATCAGGTCGGCCAGCTCGTCGACGATCACCAGCAGGTAGGGGTACGGCTGGAGCTCCCGTTCACTGCCCTCGGGCGGTTTGGCCTTGCCCTCGCGCACCGCGCGGTTGAAGTCGTCGATGTGCCGGTAGCCGTAGGCGGCGAGGTCGTCGTAGCGCAGATCCATCTCACGTACGACCCACTGGAGGGCCTCGGCGGCCCGCTTGGGGTTGGTGATGATCGGTGTGATCAGGTGCGGGATGCCCTCGTAGGCGGTGAGTTCCACGCGCTTGGGGTCGACCAGGATCATCCGGACGTCCTCCGGGGTCGCCCGCATCATGACCGAGGTGATCAGGCAGTTGATGCAGGACGACTTGCCGGAGCCGGTGGCGCCGGCGACCAGCATGTGCGGCATCTTCGCCAGCGAGTCCATCACGTAGCCGCCCTCGACGTCCTTGCCGAAGGCGACCAGCATCGGGTCGTCGTCCTCGGCGGACTCCGCGAGGCGCAGCACGTCACCGAGGTTGACCATCTCCCGGTCGGTGTTCGGGATCTCGATGCCGACGGCGGACTTGCCGGGGATGGGACTGATGATGCGCACGTCGGGGCTGGCGACGGCGTACGCGATGTTCTTCGTCAGCGCGGTCACCCGCTCGACCTTGACGGCCGGTCCGAGCTCCACCACATAGCGGGTGACCGTCGGGCCGCGGGTGAAGCCGGTGACGGCGGCGTCCACCTTGAACTCGGTGAAGACCTTCCGCAGGGCTTCGACTATGGCGTCGTTGGCCGCGCTGCGCGCCTTGCCCGGGCCGCCGCGGATGAGCAGGTCGAGCGAGGGCAGCGAGTAGGTGATGTCACCGGAGAGTCGGAGCTGTTCCGCGCGGGCGGGCAGGTCTCGGGGTTCGGCGGGCGGCGCCTTCGTCATGTCCAGGATGCCCGCCTTGGGCTTCTCCTGCTTCGGCTCGTCCCCCCTCGGCTTCTCCTGCTGGGGACGGGTGGCCGGGACCGGTGTCGGCGTGGTCGGCTCGCGGTCCCCCACGCGTACGCCCTGGGTGAGGTCGGCGACGATCGGCGAGGGCGGCATCCCGTGCAACACGGCACCGTCGAGCGCGGCGGCGGCAGCGGCGGCCACGTCCACGGCGTCCATCGGCCGGTTCGCGCCGGGCTGCGGCACCGCGGACCGGCGCGGGCGGGAGCGCCGCCGGGAGAGCGCTTCCTGCTCCGTAATGTCGGGGATGCCGGGGATGCCGGGGGCGTACTCCTGAGGCGCCCGTCCGTGTCCGCGGCGGCCGGCGGGCAACGCCTGGCGCCACTGCTCCTCGTAGCGCTCGTCGTCATCGCCGTACTCCTCCGGCGTCCGGTCGTGGACGAGCCCCAGCTTGGTACCGAGCAGCCGCAGCCGCTGCGGGACGGCGTTGACCGGGGTGGCCGTGACGACCAGCAGACCGAAGACGGTGAGCAGCACCAGCAGGGGCACGGCGAGCACATCGGTCACGGTGTACGACAGTGGCGTGGCCGCGCCCCAGCCGATGAGCCCGCCGGCGTCCCGGATGGCGTGCATGCCGTCGCTGCGGGCGGGCGAGCCACAGGCGATGTGGATCTGGCCGAGTATCCCGATGAGGAGGGCCGACAGGCCGATGACGATGCGGCCGTTGGCCTCCGGCTTCTCCGGGTGCCGGATGAAGCGCACGGCGACGACCGCGACCAGGATCGGCACCAGCAGGTCGAGCCGGCCGAAGGCGCCGGTGACCAGGATCTCCACGAGGTCGCCCACGGGCCCCTCGAGGTCGGCCCAGGTGCCCGCGGCGACGATGAGTCCGATGCCGAGCAGCAGCAGCGCGAGGCCGTCCTTGCGGTGGGCGGGGTCGAGGTTCCTGGCACCCTGCCCTATGCTGCGGAAGACCGCCCCGACGGCGTGCGCCAGGCCGAGCCACAGGGCGCGCACCAGGCGGTAGACGCCGCCCGTCGGGCTGGGAGCCGGCTTGGGCACGGGTTTCTTCGCCGCGGCCTTCTTGGCCGTAGTGGCTTTCCCGGCCGTGGCCTTCTTCGCGGGCGGCTTCTTGGCGGCGGCCTTCTTCGCCGGAGCCTTCGCGGAAGCAGCCGTCTTCTTCGCGGGTGGCTTCTTGGCGGCGGGGGGACGTGAGGCCATGGGGGTGAGGTTACCGGTGGAGACGCCTGTGGACACGCGCGCCAGATGCTTCACCCGTTCGTGTCGCTTCGACGGAGGCGCCGAACTGACGCCGCCTCACCCCGGAACCGCGCCGGGTGAGCGGCAAGAACCTCACCCCGCCGGTCAGTTCTGCGACGGAATCGGCGACGCGGGGCCCGTGCCCGGCTCCAGCGCGTCCAACGCGCGCCGCAACCCCGTGAGCTTGCGCTCCAGGTGGGCCGCCGTGGCCACCGCGGCCGCGTCGGTCGATTCGTCGTTGAGCTGCTTGGTCAGGGCCTCGGCTTGTTCCTCGACAGCCGCGAGCCGCGCGGAGAGTTCGGCGAGCAGGCCGACAGGCTCCTTCTGCTCCCCGGGCTCCTTCTCGTCGCCCTCCAACTGGAGCCGCAGCAGCCCCGCCTGCTCCCTCAGCTGGCAGTTCTTCATGTACAGGTCGACGAACACCGAGACCTTCGCGCGCAGCACCCACGGGTCGAACGGCTTGGAGATGTAGTCGACCGCACCTGCCGCGTAGCCGCGGAAGGTGTGGTGCGGGCCGTGGTTGATCGCGGTGAGGAAGATGATCGGGATGTCCCGGGTCCGCTCCCGGCGCTTGATGTGCGCCGCGGTCTCGAAACCGTCCATGCCCGGCATCTGGACATCCAGCAGGATGACCGCGAAATCATCCGTGAGCAGTGCCTTGAGCGCTTCTTCCCCGGACGATGCCCGTACCAGCGTCTGATCGAGCGCCGAGAGGATCGCCTCCAGCGCCAGCAGATTCTCCGGCCGGTCATCGACCAGGAGGATCTTGGCCTTCTGCACCATGGCCCGCCCTCCTCGCCCCGGCTTGGGGCCTCCCCTGTCCGCAGGACCTGGATAAGCACCGACTGGTGCCGCCCCAGGGGACGACTCCCTTGCGCCGCCCGTCCTTGTGCCGGTCATCGTAGCCGCACCCCGCCTGTCGCCACACCCTGTCACCGTGATGTCACTGTGCACGTAGCGGAAACGCGGCAGGAGACCAGAAGGTTCCCCGGATCACGTACTTCTACACAACTTCGCGCACACCACGACAACGATTCCCCGTGCGCGGCGAAGTCTCCCACCACCATCGCACGCCGAGGGGGCGCCGCCCACGCGCCCCCTCTCCCGTGGTGTCGCCCTCAGGCCCCCTCACGCCCCCTCAGCCCCCCTCAGCCCCCTCATCCATTCCTGCATCACCGACAACAGGTGATCGGGGTCGACGGGCTTCGTCACGTAGTCGGAGGCTCCCGACTCGATCGCCTTCTCACGGTCGCCCTTCATCGCCTTCGCGGTGAGCGCGATGATCGGGAGCCCCGCGAACTGCGGCATCCGACGGATCGCCGTCGTCGTCGCGTAACCGTCCATCTCGGGCATCATGATGTCCATCAGGACGACCGCCACGTCGTCGTGCTGCTCCAGCACCTCGATGCCCTCGCGGCCGTTCTCCGCGTACAGCACGGAAAGGCCGTGCTGTTCCAGGACGCTGGTCAGCGCGAACACGTTGCGGATGTCGTCGTCGACGATGAGCACCTTCTGTCCGCCGAACCGGATACCGCGGTGCGACCGGGCCACCGGCTCCTGCTCCTGCTCCATGCCGGACCCCTGCTCGGGGGCCTGCGGCGCGGGCCGCCGCTCCAGCTGGGGCAGCGGCCTGCGGCGCCGCCGGAACAGCGCGGCCGGACCGTTCTGGATCTCCCCGTACGACGTCACCTCGACCGGTGTCACGACCGCGGGGTCGGCGGACGCCGCCGACGTCGCCGGACCGCCGCTCTCCAACGTCGGCATGGACTGCTGGTAACCGTGCGGGGGCAACTCGCTGGGGTACAGCGGGAGATACAGCGTGAACGTCGAGCCGCGGCCCGGCTCGCTCTGCGCGTAAATCTCACCACCGAGCAGTTGCGCGATCTCCCTCGAGATGGACAGCCCGAGCCCCGTGCCACCGTACTTGCGGCTGGTCGTGCCGTCCGCCTGCTTGAACGCCTCGAAGATCACCCTCATCTTGCTGGCGGCGATCCCGATGCCCGTGTCGGACACCGAGAACGCGATCAGGTCGGCGTCCGGGTCGGTCAGCGAACCGGCCTCCAGCAACTGCTCCCGGATGGCCTGCGGAACGTCGTCCCGAGCCGGCCGGATGACCAGCTCGACCGACCCTGAGTCGGTGAACTTCACCGCGTTCGACAGCAGGTTGCGCAGCACCTGGAGCAGCCGCTGCTCGTCGGTGTGCAGCGTGGCCGGCAGCTCCGGGGAGACCCTGACCGACAGGTCCAGGCCCTTCTCCGCGGTCAGCGGCCGGAAGGTGGCCTCCACGTAGTCCACGAGCTGGACGAGCGCGATACGCGTCGGAGAGACGTCCATCTTGCCCGCCTCGACCTTCGACAGGTCGAGGATGTCGTTGATCAGCTGCAGCAGGTCGGAGCCTGCGCCGTGGATGGTCTCGGCGAACTCGACCTGCTTCGGGGAGAGGTTCCCCTCGGCGTTGTCGGCGAGCAGCTTGGCCAGGATCAGCAGGGAGTTGAGCGGCGTCCGCAGCTCGTGCGACATGTTGGCCAGGAACTCGCTCTTGTAGCGCATGGAGACCGCGAGTTGCTCGGCGCGCTCCTCCAGGACCTGCCGCGCCTCCTCGATCTCGGTGTTCTTCACCTCGATGTCGCGATTCTGCCGCGCCAGCAGTTCGGCCTTCTCCTCCAGTTCGGCGTTGGACGCCTGCAGTGCCTTCTGCCGCTGCTCCAACTCGGCCGAACGTTCACGGAGTTGCTCGGTCAGTTCCTGCGACTGAGCCAGCAGCAGCTCCGTCTTGGTGTTCACCGAGATGGTGTTGACGCTTGTCGCGATCATCTCGGCGATCTGGTTCAGGAAGTCCTTCTGGATGTGCGTGAACGGCGTGAAGGAGGCCAGTTCGATGACGCCCAGCACGGTCCCCTCGAACAGCACCGGAAGCACGATCACCTGGGCCGGCGGCGCCTCCCCGAGCCCCGAGGAGATCTTCAGGTAGCCACTGGGCGCGTTCTCCACCAGGATCGTGCGCTTCTCCATGGCGGCCGCCCCGATGAGCCCCTCACCGGGCCGGAACGACGTCGGCATGGAGCCCAGCGAGTAACCGTACGAACCGAGCATGCGCAGCTCGTACTGGTCGTCCTCGGTGACGCTCACGTCCTCCCCGTCGACCAGCGGCATCGAGAGGAAGAACGCGCCGTGCTGTGCGGAGACCACGGGCGTCAGCTCGCTCATGATCAGCGAGGCCACGTCCTCCAGGTCCCGGCGGCCCTGCATCAGCGCGGAGATGCGGGCCAGATTGCCCTTCAGCCAGTCCTGCTCCTTGTTGGCGATCGTGGTGTCGCGCAGGTTGGCGATCATCTTGTTGATGTTGTCCTGGAGTTCCTGGATCTCCCCGGACGCGTCCACGTCGATCTTCAGGTTCAGGTCGCCGCGGGTCACCGCGGTCGCCACGCGGGCGATGGCCCGCACCTGCCGGGTCAGGTTCCCGGCCATCTCGTTCACGGACTCTGTCAGGTCCCGCCAGGTGCCGTCGACGTCCCGCACACGGGCCTGACCGCCGAGCTGGCCCTCCGTGCCCACCTCGCGGGCCACCCGTGTGACCTCCTCGGCGAACGACGACAGGTTGCCCACCAAGGTGTTGATGGTGGTCTTCAGCTCCAGGATCTCCCCGCGCGCGTCGATGTCGATCTTCTTCGTCAGGTCACCCTTGGCGATGGCCGTGGTCACCATGGCGATGTTGCGCACCTGACCGGTCAGGTTGGACGCCATCCGGTTCACGGACTCGGTGAGGTCCTTCCACGTACCGGCCACACCCGGTACGTGGGCCTGACCGCCGAGGATGCCGTCCGTACCCACCTCGCGGGCCACCTTGGTGACCTGCTCGGCGAACGAACTCAGCGTCCGCACCATGATGTTGATGGTGTCGGCGAGCTGCGCCAGCTCACCGCGCGCCTCGATGGTGACCTGTCGCGTCAGGTCGCCGTTGGCGACCGCGGCGGAGACCTCGGAGATGTTCCGCACCTGGGTGGTGAGGTTCTTGGCCATCAGGTTGACGTTGTCGCTCAGGTCCTTCCAGATGCCCGTGACCCCGGGTACGTGGGCCTGGCCGCCGAGGATGCCCTCGGTGCCCACCTCACGCGCCACCCTGGTCACCTGCTCGGCGAACGACGACAGCTGGTCCACCATCGTGTTGACGGTGGTGACGAGCGCGAGGATCTCGCCCTTGGCATCGACGGTGATCTTCTTCGACAGATCGCCCTGGGCCACCGCGGTGGTGACCTCGGCGATGTTGCGCACCTGGAGGGTCAGGTTGTTCGCCATGCCGTTCACCGACTGGGTGAGGTCCTTCCAGGTGCCGGAGACGCCCTGTACCTCGGCCTGACCGCCGAGCTGGCCCTCCGTACCCACCTCGCGGGCCACCCGTGTGACCTCCTCGGCGAACGACGACAGCTGGTCCACCATCGTGTTCAGGGTGTTCTTCAGCTCCAGGATCTCGCCGCGCGCGTCCACGGTGATCTTCTGCGACAGGTCACCCCGGGCCACCGCCGTCGCCACCTGGGCGATGTTCCTCACCTGCGCGGTGAGATTGCCGGCCATGCCGTTCACCGAGTCGGTGAGGTCGCGCCACACCCCGGCGACACCGGGCACCTGCGCCTGCCCCCCGAGCCGACCCTCCGTGCCCACCTCGCGGGCCACCCGTGTGACCTGGTCGGCGAAGCTCGACAGCTGGTCCACCATCGTGTTGACGGTGTTCTTCAGCTCCAGGATCTCGCCGCGCGCGTCCACGGTGATCTTCTGCGACAGGTCACCCCGGGCCACCGCCGTCGTGACCTGGGCGATGTTGCGCACCTGGCCGGTCAGATTGGACGCCATCGAGTTTACGGAGTCGGTGAGTTCCTTCCAGGTACCCGACACGCCGTCCACGCGGGCCTGACCGCCCAGGCGGCCCTCCGTGCCCACGTCCCGGGCCATGCGTGTGACCTGGTCGGCGAAGCTCGACAGCTGGTCCACCATCGTGTTGACGGTGTTCTTCAGCTGGAGCATCTCGCCGGAGACGTCGACGGTGACCTTCTGCGACAGGTCACCGTTGGCCACCGCCGTCGTCACCTGGGCGATGTTCCTCACCTGACCGGTGAGGTTGCGGAACGCGGTGTTGACCGAGTCCGTCAGGTCCTTCCAGGTCCCCGCCGCCCCCGGCACCTGCGCCTGCCCGCCCAGCTCACCCTCGACACCGACCTCGCGCGCCACCCGCGTGACCTCGGCGCCGAAGGAGGACAGCTGGTCGACCATCGTGTTGACGGTGTTCTTCAGCTCCAGCATCTCGCCGGCCACGTCGACGGTGACCTTCTGCGACAGGTCACCGTTGGCCACCGCCGTCGTCACGGCGGCGATGTCCCTCACCTGGGTGGTCAGGTTCCGGAACACGGTGTTGACCGAGTCCGTCAGGTCCTTCCAGATACCGGCGGCGCCCGGCACGTTCGCCTGCCCGCCCAGCTGCCCCTCGGCCCCGACCTCGTTGGCGACCCGGGTCACCTCGTCCGCGAAGATCCGCAGCGTCTCGGTCATCTGGTTGATCGTCTCGGCCAGCCGAGCGACCTCACCGCGCGCCGGTACGGTCACTTTCCGTGACAGGTCGCCGTTGGCGACGGCGGTCGTCACCTCCGCGATCCCACGCACCTGGGCCGTCAGGTTCCCGGCCATGGTGTTCACCGAATCGGTGAGTTCCTTCCACACGCCGTCCACCCCGGGCACCTGCGCCTGTCCGCCCAGCGCGCCCTCGGTGCCCACCTCACGCGCGACGCGCGTCACCTCGGAGGAGAACGCCGAGAGCTGGTCGACCATCGTGTTGACGGTGTTCTTCAGCTCCAGCATCTCGCCTTCGACATGCACGGTGACCTTGCGTGACAGGTCGCCGCGGGCGACCGCCGTCGTCACCAGCGCGATGTCGCGCACCTGCGCCGTCAGCCGCTCCGCCATGGTGTTGACCGAGTCCGTGAGGTCCTTCCACGAACCGGACATGCCGCGCACCCGGGCCTGACCGCCCAGCTTGCCCTCGGTACCGACCTCGCTGGCCACGCGGGTGACCTCGTCGGTGAAGCTCGACAGCTGGTCGACCAGGTTGTTGACGGTACGGCCGACCTTCAGGAACTCTCCGCGCAGCGGCTGCCCCGATCCGTCGGTGACCTGCGTCCGCAACTCCATCCGCGGCGACAGATCACCCTCGGCCACCGCCGACAGCACCCGGCTGACCTCGGAAACGGGCCGTGCCAGATCGTCCACCAGCGCGTTCGAGTTGTCGATCGCGGTCGACCAGGAGCCCTCGCAGGGCCCCGTCTCCAGGCGCTCGGTGAGCTTCCCCTCACGCCCCACCATGCGCCGCACCCGCGCCAGTTCACCCGTCAGATGAAGATTGCGGTCGGCCACCTCGTTGAAGACCGCGGCGATCTCCGACATCGGGCCGTCACCGGACACCGTGAGCCGCTTGCGGAAGTTGCCGTCCCGCATCGCCACCAGAGCCGCCATCAAACGGTTCAGGGCCGCCGAGTCCACCTCGGTGGTCCCGCCCCGCGCCCTGCCCCGCCCACTCAGGGACCGTCCGCCCTTCGCGCGCGTGTTCGTGCCCCGCGTCGCTGCGCCAGACTCCACTGTGTCCCTCCCGCAGGGGTCGACCGTTACTGCTTGTGCTCGGGCACCGCCGCACGGCGTACCCGTGAAAGCTGTTCCTACTGCTTACTCTGCTTACTCGTGCATGTTCCTGTACTGCCGCGATACCTGCCCGGCCGACCGGGGGGCCATCCGAAGCCACTGCCCGCCCGGCACGGAAGACACCCCGCCTGTCCGGACCTTCGCAACAACAAGCCTGCCCAGTGTTTCACCCCCACCGAACCAGGCCATAACAGTTCGGCAGCTTCGCACATCGTCCGCACAGCTTCCGAGCGTCGGACACCTCCGGACGGAAACACCGCAGACCGGCATCCGCTCGGACCGCGAAGGTAAGTAACCTTGCATGCGGCTGTCCAGCCACGCCGGTCCGTCCGGCCCGGGCGATGGCCGGCACGGAGTCGAGCGGGCATCGGAGGGCGGCCGCACACATGACCACCGGACTGATCCCGGGGGACCAGCCCCCGGACCGACGGCCGACGAACGGCCTGCCGCACCAGCGGGACGAACCGGTCGGCCGTGGAACCATGCACGCAGAGAACCGGTCGAGGAGTTCTGTGATCACCGCGCGCGCGGCCGCCAGTTTCGAGCCCGTCGGGCGCTCGGTCGCGAGTGCCCGCGCCTTCGTCCGCGACACCCTCCAGGGGTGGGGGTTCGCCGACGTCATCGACGACGCCGTGGTCCTCACCAGTGAGCTCGTCACCAACGCCGTGGTTCACGCCGGCACCTCCGCCGACCTCCTGTGCCTGCGCAGTGACGACGGCGTACGGATCGAGGTGGCCGACCGGTATCCGGAACGCGAAGTGCCGCTCCAGGGCTCGGCCGCCACCATGGGCAGCCCCGACCGCGAAGGGGGACGCGGCCTCCAGCTCTGCGCGGCCCTGGCCGACCGCTGGGGCGTGGAGTACAGCCCCACCTACAAGACCGTCTGGTTCCAACTCGACATTCCCGAGCGCCCGGTGGGCACGCGCACGGCCGGTCCGGCACTGCCGTCCGACCTCCTGCCCATCGCCGACACCCGGGTCCGTGTCGCCGTCGTGCAGATCGACCGGATCGGCGCCATCTCCTCCTGGAACGAAGACGCGGAAGAACTCTTCGGATACAGAGCCGACCAGGTCACCGGCAAGCCGCTCACCGATCTCGCGGCCTGGCCGCACACTCCCGGCACCGGCACCGGCATCGCGGAGGCGCTCCAACTCTCCCGTTGGGAAGGCAGCTACGGCATAAGGGACGCCCACGGCCGAGTGACCCCCGTCTACGCCTCCCACCTGCGCGTCCGCGACGCGGACGGTGACCCGTCCACCGTGTGCCTCCTCGTCAGGGACCACGAACGGGCCGTCCTGCAGACCCCGTTGCGAGTCACCGCCTCCGACACCTCCGAGAACCAGAGCACTGACCCCTTCGAGGTGTTCATCGGCTCGCCCGCCCCCGACGACCTCGACAGCCTCCTCCAGCGCACGGTGGAACGCGCCCGCGACATGCTCGACGGCGACTCCGCCTTCCTCCTGCTCGCCACCGACGACGAGACCGAACTCGAGGTACGCGCCTCCACCGGCCTGCCCTCCGCCCGACAGCGCTTCGCCCGCGTCCCGGTGGAGGCCGGCTCCGGCCGCTACGGCTCTGCCCGGATGCCGTCCGTCCACGACGACCTCACCGCTCTGCCCGGCGCGGTCCCCCTCCTCAACGGCACCGGCATGCGCTCGGTCGTCACCGTCCCGCTCAAGGTGGAGGGCCGCCTCACCGGCTCCCTCGGCGTCGCCGCGGAGGGAGCCTGCAGATACTCCAACGAGGAGGCGCTGCGCCTCCAGTTCGCCGCCGACCGCATCGCCCTGGCCGTCGAGTCGGCCCGCCTGGGCGAGCTGGAACGACTGCGCCGCGGCTCACTGAGCTTCCTCGTCGAGGCCTCCGACCTGCTGGCCGGCACCCTGGACCGCGACCAGACCCTGGCGCTCATGGCCCAGATGACCGTCCCCACCCTGGCCACCTGGTGCGCCGTCTACACGATCGCCGACCAGGCCTCCGAGCCGTATCTCTCCTACGTCCTGCACGAGGACGAGGAACTCATCGACGGCATCAAGTCCCTGCTCTCGAAAATGGCCCCGCCCGACCCAGTCCCCACCCCCGGCGCCCGCGTATGGTCGGCGCCCGGCGAGGTGGCCCACCAGGCGGCCCTGCGCACCTCCATGCGGAGCCTCGGCCTGAGCGGTGGCCCGAGCAACCAGGTCGCCTCCGGCATCGGCCCCACCCTCACGACGGCCTCCGCGGTGGGCGGCGAGACGGTGGTCCTCCCCCTGGTCGCCCGCAACCGCGTCATCGGCATGCTGACGCTCGGCAAACCGACCGACGAACACTTCCGGCAGGAGATCCTGGAACTCGCCGAGGACCTCTCCCGCAGGGCCGCCCTGGCCCTGGACAACGCCCGTCTCTACTCCGAGCGCACGGCCATCAGCCAGTCCCTCCAGCGCAGCCTCCTGCCGCCGGAACTCCCCGTGATCGACGGCGTCGAGGTCGAGGTCATCTACCGCGCGGCCGGCGAGGGCAATGAGGTCGGCGGCGACTTCTATGACCTGTTCCCGATCAGCGACGGCGCCTACGGCTTCGCCATCGGCGACGTCTGCGGTACGGGCCCGAACGCCGCGGCCGTCACCGGGCTGGCCCGGCACGCGCTCCGGCTGCTGGCCCGCGAGGGCCTCAGCGGCCCGGCGGTCCTCGAGCGCCTGAACTCCGCCATCCTCGACGAGGGCGCCCGCAGCCGCTTCCTCACCCTCCTGTACGGCGAGCTGCGCCCGCAGGAGGACGGCAGCGCGGAGTTGAAGGTGGTGTGCGCGGGCCACCCCCTCCCGCTGCGCCTGCGCCAGGACGGCACCGTGGAACCCGCCGCCGAACCGCAGCCCCTCCTCGGTGTCCTCGAAGACCTGGACCTTTACGAGCAGACGGTCGTCCTCGACCCGGGCGACGTCCTGCTGTGCGTCACCGACGGTGTCACCGAGCGCCGTGAGGGCCTGAACATGCTGGGCGACGACGGCCTCGCCGAGGTCCTGACGACCTGCACGGGCCTCACCGCGGGCGCGGTCGCCGCCCGCATCATGCGCGCCGTGGAACGCTTCGCCTCCGACGCCCCCTCCGACGACATGGCGATCCTCGCCATGCGCGTTCCGGGCCTCCACCAGGACTGAGAGCCAGGGCATGAGAAAGGCCCCGCCCGGGAGGGCGGGGCCTTTCTGTCGGAGCCCCCAAACGGAATCGAACCGTTGACCTTCTCCTTACCATGGAGACGCTCTGCCGACTGAGCTATAGGGGCCTGTTGCCGCTCTGCGGTTTCCCGCGGTGGCAACGGAATAGATCATACCCTGACCAGCCCTGTGCTCCCAACCACGCTTCAGAGAGCCGGCTGAAGCAGCCCGCCCAGCGCGTTGCAGGCCGACGCGACACGCTGCATGTCCCGCTTGGTCAGCGAGGCGTCCACTGGCAAGGCCAGCGTCTCGTCGGCGGCCCGCTCGGTCTCGGGCAGGGAAACGCACCGCCGGAATCCGGGCAGCCGGTGCACGGGCGTCTTCACCGGCACCCTGCACTCAACCCCCTTGGCCCGTACGGCTTGCGCAAAAGCGTCCCGGTCCGGGCGACCGTTCCCGGGCACTCGCACGACGTACTGCTGGTAGGTGTGCCCGTCGCCACCGTCGGGGGTTCGAACACCCCGCAGTTTCGCGTCGAGATAGGCCGCCCGCGCCCTGCGCCGAGCGATCTCGTCGTACGGCCCCTCGGACTCTCCGCGCTCCAGTATCAGCAGGCCGTGCCGCTGCCCGAGGATGTGCAGTCGGGCGATGTCGGCCTGCCTGCCGAAGCGGTGGACGGCAACAACGGCTGCCGTCCGCGGAGTTATGGCGGCTTCCACGGCGGCCGGCGCGAGGCAGTAGGTCACCGGATCTATCTCGGCGAACACCGGCAACGCGCCTGCAAGGGTGACGGCCTCGGCGACTTCCACGTTCCCGAAGGCGGACACGACCACCTCGTCACCGACTCCGACACCGGCGGCCCTGAGCAGTGCAGCAGTACCCATGGGATGGATGCTCGTGGCGCAACGTGAACTTCAAGTGACGCAGAACAAAAAAGGGTTGGACCCCGAACCGAAGTTCGGGGTCCAACCCTGTCACGATTTGTTCGGCGGCGTCCTACTCTCCCACAGGGTCCCCCCTGCAGTACCATCGGCGCTGTAAGGCTTAGCTTCCGGGTTCGGAATGTAACCGGGCGTTTCCCCCACGCTATGACCACCGAAACACTATGAAACACTCAACCGCACCACACCCAACGGGCGCGGGGTCGTTCGTGGTTTCAGAACCAACACAGCGGACGCGAGCAACTGAGGACAAGCCCTCGGCCTATTAGTACCGGTCACCTCCACCCCTTACGAGGCTTCCAGATCCGGCCTATCAACCCAGTCGTCTACTGGGAGCCTTACCCCATCAAGTGGGTGGGAACACTCATCTCGAAGCAGGCTTCCCGCTTAGATGCTTTCAGCGGTTATCCCTCCCGAACGTAGCCAACCAGCCATGCCCTTGGCAGAACAACTGGCACACCAGAGGTTCGTCCGTCCCGGTCCTCTCGTACTAGGGACAGCCCTTCTCAATGTTCCTGCGCGCGCAGCGGATAGGGACCGAACTGTCTCACGACGTTCTAAACCCAGCTCGCGTACCGCTTTAATGGGCGAACAGCCCAACCCTTGGGACCGACTCCAGCCCCAGGATGCGACGAGCCGACATCGAGGTGCCAAACCATCCCGTCGATATGGACTCTTGGGGAAGATCAGCCTGTTATCCCCGGGGTACCTTTTATCCGTTGAGCGACGGCGCTTCCACAAGCCACCGCCGGATCACTAGTCCCGACTTTCGTCCCTGCTCGACCCGTCGGTCTCACAGTCAAGCTCCCTTGTGCACTTACACTCACCACCTGATTGCCAACCAGGCTGAGGGAACCTTTGGGCGCCTCCGTTACCCTTTAGGAGGCAACCGCCCCAGTTAAACTACCCATCAGACACTGTCCCTGATCCGGATCACGGACCCAGGTTAGACATCCAGCACGACCAGACTGGTATTTCAACGACGACTCCACCACCACTGGCGTGGCGGCTTCACGGTCTCCCAGCTATCCTACACAAGCCGAACCGAACACCAATATCAAACTGTAGTAAAGGTCCCGGGGTCTTTCCGTCCTGCTGCGCGAAACGAGCATCTTTACTCGTAATGCAATTTCACCGGGCCTATGGTTGAGACAGTCGAGAAGTCGTTACGCCATTCGTGCAGGTCGGAACTTACCCGACAAGGAATTTCGCTACCTTAGGATGGTTATAGTTACCACCGCCGTTTACTGGCGCTTAAGTTCTCAGCTTCGCCAGGACGAATCCTGACTGACCGGTCCCCTTAACGTTCCAGCACCGGGCAGGCGTCAGTCCGTATACCTCGCCTTACGGCTTCGCACGGACCTGTGTTTTTAGTAAACAGTCGCTTCTCGCTGGTCTCTGCGGCCACCCCCAGCTCACCGAGTAAATCGGATCACCGGGCGTGGCCCCCCTTCTCCCGAAGTTACGGGGGCATTTTGCCGAGTTCCTTAACCATAGTTCACCCGAACGCCTCGGTATTCTCTACCTGACCACCTGAGTCGGTTTGGGGTACGGGCCGCCATGAAACTCGCTAGAGGCTTTTCTCGACAGCATAGGATCATCCACTTCACCGCAATCGGCTCGGCATCGGGTCTCAGACACATGTCAGGCGGATTTGCCTGCCTGACGTCCTACACCCTTACCCCGGGACAACCACCGCCCGGGCTGGACTACCTTCCTGCGTCACCCCATCACTCACCTACTACAGGTCTGGTCCGTCGGCTCCACCACTCCCCTTCACCCGAAGGATCCGGGGCGGCTTCACGGACTTAGCATCGCCTGGTTCGATGTCTGTCGCTTCACAGCGGGTACCGGAATATCAACCGGTTGTCCATCGACTACGCCTGTCGGCCTCGCCTTAGGTCCCGACTTACCCTGGGCAGATCAGCTTGACCCAGGAACCCTTGGTCAATCGGCGCACACGTTTCTCACGTGTGAATCGCTACTCATGCCTGCATTCTCACTCGTGAACCGTCCACAACTCGCTTCCGCGGCTGCTTCACCCGGCACACGACGCTCCCCTACCCATCACGATCCCCGTTGGGGGTACATATCGCAATGACACGACTTCGGCGGTACGCTTGAGCCCCGCTACATTGTCGGCGCGGAATCACTAGACCAGTGAGCTATTACGCACTCTTTCAAGGATGGCTGCTTCTAAGCCAACCTCCTGGTTGTCTGTGCGACTCCACATCCTTTCCCACTTAGCGTACGCTTGGGGGCCTTAGTCGATGCTCTGGGCTGTTTCCCTCTCGACCATGGAGCTTATCCCCCACGGTCTCACTGCCGCGCTCTCACTTGCCGGCATTCGGAGTTTGGCTAAGGTCAGTAACCCGGTAGGGCCCATCGCCTATCCAGTGCTCTACCTCCGGCAAGAAACACGCGACGCTGCACCTAAATGCATTTCGGGGAGAACCAGCTATCACGGAGTTTGATTGGCCTTTCACCCCTAACCACAGGTCATCCCCCAGGTTTTCAACCCTGGTGGGTTCGGTCCTCCACGACCTCTTACAGCCGCTTCAACCTGCCCATGGCTAGATCACTCCGCTTCGGGTCTTGAGCGTGCTACTGAAACGCCCTGTTCGGACTCGCTTTCGCTACGGCTTCCCCACCCGGGTTAACCTCGCAACACACCGCAAACTCGCAGGCTCATTCTTCAAAAGGCACGCAGTCACGACATGCAGGCAAGCCTGCATGCGACGCTCCCACGGCTTGTAGGCACACGGTTTCAGGTACTATTTCACTCCCCTCCCGGGGTACTTTTCACCATTCCCTCACGGTACTGTCCGCTATCGGTCACCAGGGAATATTTAGGCTTGGCGGGTGGTCCCGCCGGATTCACACGGGATTTCTCGGGCCCCGTGCTACTTGGGTGTCTCTCCAACGAGCCGTACAGATTTCGGCTACGGGGGTCTTACCCTCTGCGCCGGACCTTTCGCATGTCCTTCGCCTATCCATACGGTTTCTGACTCGTCCCACGGCCGGCAGACCGTGGAAGAGAGATCCCACAACCCCGCATGCGCAACCCCTGCCGGGTCTCACACGCCTGCGGTTTGGCCTCGTCCGGTTTCGCTCGCCACTACTCCCGGAATCACGGTTGTTTTCTCTTCCTGCGGGTACTGAGATGTTTCACTTCCCCGCGTTCCCTCCGCATACCCTATGTGTTCAGGTATGGGTGACAGCCCATGACGACTGCCGGGTTTCCCCATTCGGAAACCCCCGGATCACAGCCTGGTTGACGGCTCCCCGGGGACTATCGTGGCCTCCCACGTCCTTCATCGGTTCCTGGTGCCAAGGCATCCACCGTGCGCCCTTAAAAACTTGGCCACAGATGCTCGCGTCCACTGTGCAGTTCTCAAACAACGACCGACCACCCGTCACCCCGAGCCGAGGCTCGGGTGCACCGGGGCCGGCACCGAAGGCTTCCCGGCCGTGCGGCCGTGCCCTCAGACACCCAACAGCGTGCCCGGCCGGCGTCCGTCCGGAGATCATGCGTTCCACGCTCCGGGGAGCGGTACTTGCAGTCTCCGGCCCGAGACGGCCGGCCGAATAATCAACGTTCCACCCATGAGCAACCAGCATCGGACGTTCGCCGATGTACTGGCCCCTGACCTCACCCCGAGGGGATCGGTGAGAAGTGCTCCTTAGAAAGGAGGTGATCCAGCCGCACCTTCCGGTACGGCTACCTTGTTACGACTTCGTCCCAATCGCCAGTCCCACCTTCGACGGCTCCCTCCCACGAGGGGTTGGGCCACCGGCTTCGGGTGTTACCGACTTTCGTGACGTGACGGGCGGTGTGTACAAGGCCCGGGAACGTATTCACCGCAGCAATGCTGATCTGCGATTACTAGCAACTCCGACTTCATGGGGTCGAGTTGCAGACCCCAATCCGAACTGAGACCGGCTTTTTGAGATTCGCTCCACCTCGCGGTATCGCAGCTCATTGTACCGGCCATTGTAGCACGTGTGCAGCCCAAGACATAAGGGGCATGATGACTTGACGTCGTCCCCACCTTCCTCCGAGTTGACCCCGGCGGTCTCCCGTGAGTCCCCAGCACCCCCGGAGGGGCCTGCTGGCAACACGGGACAAGGGTTGCGCTCGTTGCGGGACTTAACCCAACATCTCACGACACGAGCTGACGACAGCCATGCACCACCTGTACACCGACCACAAGGGGGACCCTGTCTCCAGGGTTTTCCGGTGTATGTCAAGCCTTGGTAAGGTTCTTCGCGTTGCGTCGAATTAAGCCACATGCTCCGCTGCTTGTGCGGGCCCCCGTCAATTCCTTTGAGTTTTAGCCTTGCGGCCGTACTCCCCAGGCGGGGCACTTAATGCGTTAGCTGCGGCACCGACGACGTGGAATGTCGCCAACACCTAGTGCCCACCGTTTACGGCGTGGACTACCAGGGTATCTAATCCTGTTCGCTCCCCACGCTTTCGCTCCTCAGCGTCAGTATCGGCCCAGAGATCCGCCTTCGCCACCGGTGTTCCTCCTGATATCTGCGCATTTCACCGCTACACCAGGAATTCCGATCTCCCCTACCGAACTCTAGCCTGCCCGTATCGACTGCAGACCCGGGGTTGAGCCCCGGGCTTTCACAACCGACGCGACAGGCCGCCTACGAGCTCTTTACGCCCAATAATTCCGGACAACGCTCGCGCCCTACGTATTACCGCGGCTGCTGGCACGTAGTTAGCCGGCGCTTCTTCTGCAGGTACCGTCACTTGCGCTTCTTCCCTGCTGAAAGAGGTTTACAACCCGAAGGCCGTCGTCCCTCACGCGGCGTCGCTGCATCAGGCTTGCGCCCATTGTGCAATATTCCCCACTGCTGCCTCCCGTAGGAGTCTGGGCCGTGTCTCAGTCCCAGTGTGGCCGGTCGCCCTCTCAGGCCGGCTACCCGTCGTCGCCTTGGTGAGCCGTTACCTCACCAACCAGCTGATAGGCCGCGGGCTCATCCTCCACCGCCGGAGCTTTCGACCCCCGCCCATGCGGGCGGGGGTGGTATCCGGTATTAGACCCCGTTTCCAGGGCTTGTCCCGAAGTGGAGGGCAGATTGCCCACGTGTTACTCACCCGTTCGCCACTAATCCCCACCGAAGTGGTTCATCGTTCGACTTGCATGTGTTAAGCACGCCGCCAGCGTTCGTCCTGAGCCAGGATCAAACTCTCCGTGAATGCTTCCGGGATGTCCCGGTGACACACACGAGAGCGGAACCACCGGAGGAATAGTCCGGCGGTTCACAGCGTCCTCGCTGTGATTCTTCAAAGGAACCTCGTCCCGGCCTGATGACCGGAGACGGGGTATCAACATATCTGGCGTTGATTTTTGGCACGCTGTTGAGTTCTCAAGGAACGGACGCTTCCTTCGTACTCACCCCTGCGGGTTTTCCTCCGGGCGCTTCCCTTCGATCTTGCGTTTCCGACTCTATCAGATCTTTCCGATCCGATTTCCTCGGGTTTCGCTTTCCGGGTTCCCGCTTTCCGCGTTTCCCTTTCCGGCGGATCCGACTTTATCAGAAGTTCTGAGTCGGATTTCCTCACCCCTCCAGGAACTGGTTCCGACGCTTGAAGCGATCGGGTTCCCGGTCGGGGTGAGCCGTAAACGTACTGGAGCGGGGCGGCTCGATGCAAATCGAGGCCGCCCCGCTCCCAGTTCACCCGTGCGGGCTTGTCCTACAGGTCGTCAGACCTCTACGACCACTGGAAGGATCATCGGCCGGCGCCGGTACGTGTCGGAGACCCATTTGCCCAGCGTGCGGCGGATCAGCTGCTGCATCTGGTGCGGTTCGACGACGCCGTCCTGAGCCGACCGTTCCAGGACTTCCGTGATCTTCGGCAGTACGGCACTGAAGGCGGAGTCGTCGATCCCGGAGCCGCGGGCCTGGACATACGGGCCGCCGGTGATCTTCCCGGTGGACGAGTCGATCACCACGAAGAGCGAGATGATGCCCTCGTCACCGAGGATCTTGCGATCCTTCAGAGCGGGCTCGCCGACATCGCCGACGGAGAGGCCGTCGACGTAGACGTACCCGGCCTGGACCTTGCCGGAGATCTTCGCCCTGCCGTCGATCAGGTCTACGACGACCCCGTCCTCCGCGATGACGATGCGGTCGTGCGGGACACCCGTCAGGGCGCCCAGTTCGGCATTGGCCCGCAGGTGGCGCCATTCGCCGTGCACCGGCATCAGGTTCTTCGGGCGGCAGATGTTGTAGAAGTACAACAGCTCGCCGGCGGAGGCGTGGCCCGAGACGTGCACCTTGGCGTTGCCCTTGTGGACGACGTTGGCGCCCCAGCGGGTCAGACCGTTGATGACCCGGTAGACCGCGTTCTCGTTGCCGGGGATGAGCGACGACGCGAGGATCACCGTGTCGCCCTGGACGATACGGATCTGGTGGTCGCGGTTGGCCATCCGGGACAGGGCGGCCATGGGCTCGCCCTGCGAGCCCGTGCACACCAGGACCACTTCGCTGTCCGGCAGGTCGTCCAGCGTCTTGACGTCGACGACCAGGCCCGGCGGGACCTTCAGGTAGCCGAGGTCACGGGCGATGCCCATGTTGCGGACCATGGAGCGGCCGACGAAGGCCACCCGGCGTCCGTACTCGTGCGCCGCGTCCAGGATCTGCTGGATGCGGTGGACGTGGCTGGCGAAGCTGGCCACGATGATCCGCTTGCGGGCGCCTGCGAAGACCTGCCGAAGGACGTTGGAGATTTCGCGCTCGGGCGGGACGAAGCCCGGGACCTCGGCGTTCGTCGAGTCGGAGAGGAGGAGGTCGATGCCTTCCTCGCTGAGCCGGGCGAAGGCGTGCAGGTCCGTGAGGCGGCTGTCCAGCGGAAGCTGGTCCATCTTGAAGTCGCCGGTGTGGACCACCATGCCGGCGGGGGTGCGGATGGCCACGGCGAGCGCGTCGGGGATCGAGTGGTTGACCGCGACGAACTCGCAGTCGAACGGGCCGATGCGCTCGCGGTGCCCCTCGGCGACCTCCAGGGTGTAGGGGCGGATGCGGTGCTCCTGGAGCTTCGCCTCGATGAGAGCGAGGGTCAGCTTGGAGCCGATCAGCGGGATGTCCGGCTTCTCGCGGAGAAGGAACGGAACACCGCCGATGTGGTCCTCGTGACCATGGGTGAGGACGATGCCCTCGATGTCGTCGAGGCGATCCCGGATGGACGTGAAGTCCGGCAGGATCAGGTCGATTCCGGGCTGCTCCTCCTCGGGGAACAGCACTCCGCAGTCGACGATGAGCAGACGGCCGCCGTACTCGAAGACCGTCATGTTGCGGCCGATCTCGCCGAGACCGCCGAGCGGGGTGACGCGCAGCCCGCTCGCGGGAAGCGGCGGGGGCGGACCGAGTTCAGGATGCGGATGACTCAAAAGACTCTCCTCACCACACGCGCCACGTACCGGTGGGGCACGTGGCGCGCATGACGTTCGTGCAGAAGCAGTTGTCGTTGTGGTGCGCGGGCACCGGTGGCCCGCCGCTTATTCAGTTGTGGAGTCAGGTTGCGCGAGCGGTCGCGCGAAGTCTGTTGTCAGAGCTGTACCCCGCCGGCGGCAAGATCGATCTTGAGCTGCTCGATCTCTTCCGGCGTGCACTCGGCCATGGGAGGGCGCAGGGGTCCGGCGGGCAGGCCCTGGAGAGTGAGCGCCGCCTTGGTGGTCATCACGCCCTGGGTGCGGAACATTCCCGTGTAGACGGGGAGCAGCTTCTGGTGGATCTCGGTGGCCTTCTGGACGTCTCCCGAGATGTACGACTCCACCAGGGAGCGCAGCTCGGGGGTGACGAGGTGGCCGACGACCGAGACGAAGCCGACCGCGCCCACGGAGAGCAGCGGCAGGTTCAGCATGTCGTCGCCGGAGTACCAGGCGAGGCGGGAGCGCGCGATGGCCCAGCTGGCGCGGCCGAGGTCACCCTTGGCGTCCTTGTTGGCGACGATCCGCGGGTGCTCGGCCAGGCGGACGAGCGTCTCGGTGTTGATCGGGACGCCGCTGCGGCCGGGGATGTCATAGAGCATGACCGGCAGCTCGGTGGCGTCGGCGACGGCTGTGAAGTGCCGGTAGAGGCCCTCCTGCGGGGGCTTGTTGTAGTACGGGGTGACGACCAGCAGGCCGTGTGCGCCGATGTGCTCCGCGGTGCGGGCCAGTTCGATGCTGTGGCGGGTGTCGTTGGTGCCGACCCCGGCCACCACGTGGGCGCGGTCTCCGACCGCCTCCAGGACCGCCCGTACGAGGTCTGCTTTCTCCGCGTCGCTGGTGGTAGGGGACTCGCCGGTGGTGCCGTTGATGATCAGGCCGTCGTTGCCTGCGTCCACCAGGTGGGTGGCGAGCCGCTGGGCGCCGTCGAGGTCGAGTGCGCCGTCCGCCGTGAAGGGCGTGACCATGGCGGTGAGGACCCGCCCGAAGGGGGTCTGCGGAGTGGAGGTCGGAGCCATGGGTTACACGCTACTCGCTGCTTGAGTCGGGGTCTGCCCTCGGGGAGGCGACAAGGCAGGACAAAGGTGGAGCCCGGCACTGCCTGCTCGGGGGTTCAGGCAGTGCCGGGCCCGTTCGATCAGGCTAAATGAATTACCCTAAATACCGCAATACGAACAAATCGCAGGGCTGATCACCCATGCGCGATCAGCCCTGCGGGCGAGGCCCGTCACCGGCGGACACGAGGAGCTGTGAGCACCACTCGAACCGCACCGGCCGCACGGGCTACGGCGCCACGCGCCCGTTGGCGTTGAAGGCGGCGTGAGTGAGCGGCATGAGCCGGGCCCACTCGGCCTCCATCTTCTCGCCGACCATCTCGATCTCCCGCTGCGGGAAGGACGGGACCTTCGCCATCTCGTGCTGGGTGCGCAGGCCGAGGAAATGCATCAGCGAGCGGGCGTTGCACGTGGCGTACATCGAGGAGTACAGGCCGACCGGGAGCACCGCGCGGGCGACCTCGCGGGCCACACCCTCGGCCAGCAGCTTCTGGTAGGCCTCGTAGGCCTGGCGGTAGGAGTCGCCCAGTACGTTCTGGACGGTCTCGTGCTGGCCCGGGGTGCCTTCGACGAAGACGTACTTGCCCGGGCGCCCCTCCTGGACCAGCTTGCGCGACGCGTCGGGAACGTAGAAGACGGGCTGCAGCTCGCGGTAGCGCCCGGATTCCTCGTTGTAGGACCAGCCGACCCGGTGGCGCATGAACTCGCGGAACACGAAGATCGGCGCACTGACGAGGAACGTCAGGGAGTTGTGCTCGAACGGGCTGCCGTGCCGATCCCGCATCAGGTAGTTGATCAGGCCCTTGGAGCGCTCCGGGTCCTTCTGCAGTTCCCCGATGGACTGCTCGCCGAGGGTCGATACGCGGGCGGCGAACAGGACGTCCGAGTCCGAGGCACTGGACTTCACCAGTTCGACGGTGACGTCACTCCGCAGGGTGACGCCATCGGGTGTTGACGGCTGGAGTTCGTCGGCGGAGGTCAAGAGGGCACTTCCCGTCACATCGCATCTGCAGGTCAGCGCCCACTCTACGGGGGCGCCCTCCGTTGCGGGGAGATGGACCGTGTCACGACGAATTTCCCCATCTGGGCACTTTTTGAGTGTGTCGCTCGTTTGTGTCAGTGAGAGTGATTCGTTCGAGAGTTCGACGGGAGAAGCACCACTGATGTTCGGTCGACGGGAATCCGTGCCGTTCGCCTTCATTGCCACTGCCGACAGGTTCCGCAGTAATGTCACGCCCCCGCCTCGCGAGCGGGCTTCCGCCGGCGAGCTGGCCGGGCGCTGGCTCCTGGGCCTCTGCATCGTCAGTGGTCTGGTGGGGGCCCTGGTCCTCGGGATGCCCGCGCTGTCCATCGACCAGTCGGCCACGGGGAGCGAGCAGTCACAGGCGTCCGACGGACGCTGACCCGGAGCCCGAACCGGACGCCTTACCGAGCGCCGAACCGGACAACGCCCCCGCGCCGAATCAGGCGCGGGGAACCACCCGGGGCGGGGGTTCCGGCTCCGAGCGGGCCCCCGAGAGTGGTGAGGGGGCATGCGGATCGGTAGCCTCACCGGGCACAGCCCACGCATGGATCAAGTGAGGACCAGCCGTGCCCCTGCCCTTCCTGACGGCCGATCGTGCTTTCGACACTGCGGACGACGTCGCACTGCCGCACGACGACCGTGACCGCTGGCGGCGCCCGTACCGTCCGGGGCCATGGCGAGTGGGGACGGCGGCCATACTGCTGCTGCTCGCCTCGTTCGTGCTGTTCGCGGCGGTGATCATCGCTGCGACGGCCTCGGTGTCGTCGGCCGGTGTGGTCTTCGCCCTCGCGCTGGTCGTCATACTCTGGGCGCTGCGACTGCTGCGCATGGGCACGTGGGTGAGTGCCCGCGGGCTGCGGCAGGTGAGTCTGTTCAGCACCCGTACGACGCCGTGGGCCCAGGTGGTCACGGTGCGCACGGTGCAGCAGCCGGTGCGCTGGCTGGGGCTGCCGAGGACAGTGCAGGGGCAGGCGCTGCTGCTGGCCCGGCGGGGGCGGTCGGCGGAGGCCCTGCCGCCGCTGCTGACCTCGCACAATGCGGACTTCCTGGGACGAGGCCCGGCCTTCGACCGGGCGGCCGACTCGGTGGAGGTCTGGGCCGACGAATACCGGCGGGACTGACCCTGCTCGTCGGGACCGGACTTCACGTCGCCAAGAGCCGGGGCCCGGTCCGCACATGCGGACCGGGCCCCGGCTCTTTTTGTCGCGGCGTCAGGGGGTGGCCCTGCGCAGGGCGATCGCCCGTTGCATCGCCTTGCGGGCGCGCGCGGTGTCGCGGGCGTCGTGGTAGGCGACGGCGAGCCGGAACCAGCTGCGCCAGTCGTCGGGGGCGTCCTCCGTCTCGGCCCTGCGCCGGGCGAAGACCTCATCGGCCGAGTCCCGGTCGATACGGCCGCTGGGCAGACGCTTCAGCTCGTCCACGGGCAGTCCGCCCTGGGCGTCGAGTTCGGCGGCGAGGCGGTTGGCGTTGCGGACGAACTCGGTGTTCTTCCACAGGAACCACACACCGATGACCGGCAGGATGAGCACCGCCACGCCGAAGGTGACGGTGAGGGGCGTACCGGCCTGGATGAGCAGCACGCCGCGGCTGCCGACCAGGACGAAGTAGACGACCAGGACGGCGGCCGTGACGGCGTAGGAGATCTTCGCGCGCATGGGGTCGGCTCGTGCTCAGTTCAGGTCGAGGAAGTGTTCCAGGCCGAAGGTCAGGCCGGGAGTGGTCACCACGCGGCGGGCGCCGAGCAGGATGCCCGGCATGAAGCTGCTGTGGTGCAGGGAGTCGTGGCGGACGGTGAGGGTCTCGCCCTCGCCGCCGAGCAGGACCTCCTGGTGGGCCAGCAGGCCGCGCAGCCGGACGGCGTGCACCGGCACCCCGTCCACGTCGGCGCCGCGGGCGCCCTCCAGGGCGGTGGCCGTGGCGTCCGGGGCGGGGGCGCTGCCGGCCCGGCGGCGGGCCTCGGCGATGAGCTGGGCGGTGCGGGTGGCGGTGCCGCTGGGGGCGTCCACCTTGTTGGGGTGGTGCAGTTCGACGACCTCGACGGACTCGAAGTACGGGGCGGCGATCTGCGCGAACTTCATGGTCAGCACGGCGCCGATGGAGAAGTTCGGTGCGATGAGCACGCCCGTCTCCGGGAACTGCTCGAGCCAGCCCCTCAGCTGTGCGAGGCGGTCGTCGGTCCAGCCGGTGGTGCCGACGACCGCGTGGATGCCGTGACGTACGCAGAAGTCCAGGTTGCCCATGACCGAGGCCGGGGTGGTCAGTTCGACGGCGACCTGGGCGCCGGTCTCGGCGAGGGTCTCCAGCCGGTCGTCCCGGCTGAGTGCGGCCACCAGCTCCATGTCGTCGGCGGCCTCGACGGCCCGTACCGCTTCGGACCCGATCCGGCCCTTGGCGCCGAGGACCGCCACGCGCAGCTTGCTCATCTTCCTTGCTTCCTTACCGGAGGGGTCCGGGAGGACCGGGGACCGTGGAGGGTTGGGGGCCGCCGGGGCCCGCTAGGCGACGGTGTCGTGCAGCCGGGAGGCCTGTTTGTCCTTGAGCGGGCCGATGACCGACAGCGAGGGCTGCTGCCCCAGGATGTCGCGGGCGACCGCGCGGACCTCGTCCGGCGTGACCGAGGCTATCCGGGCCAGCATGTCGTCGACCGACATCTGCTCGCCCCAGCACAGTTCGCTCTTGCCGATGCGGTTCATCAGCGCGCCGGTGTCCTCCAGGCCGAGGACGGTGGAGCCCTGGAGCTGGCCGATGGCGTGCCGTATCTCGTCGTCGGACAGGCTGTGTTCGGCGACCTGGTCGAGTTCGTCGCGGCAGATCTTCAGCACGTCGTGCACCTGGGACGGCCTGCACCCGGCGTACACGCCGAACAGGCCGCAGTCGGCGAAGCCGGAGGTGTACGAGTACACGCTGTAGGCCAGGCCGCGCTTCTCCCGGACCTCCTGGAACAGGCGGGAGGACATGCCGCCGCCGAGGGCGGTGTTGAGCACGCCGAGGGCCCACCGGCGTTCGTCGGTGCGGGACAGGCCCGGCATGCCGAGGATGACGTGCGCCTGCTCGGTGCTGCGGTCGATCAGTTCGACCCGGCCGGCGGTGCGCAGCGCGCGCCGTCCGCCGCGCGGGGCGATCGGCTCGGCGTCGAGGTCCTTGACGGCGCCGGCCTCCTCGAAGGCGGCGCGGACCTGGCGTACGACCTGGTCGTGGTCGATGTTGCCGGCGCAGGCGACCACGAGGTGGGTCGGGTCGTAGTGCTTCTTGTAGAAGCGGCGGATGCGGTCGGCGGTGAGGGCGTTGACCGTGTCGACGGTGCCGAGGACCGGGCGGCCCAGCGGATTGTCGCCGAACATGGTGTGCGCGAACAGGTCGTGCACGCAGTCGCCGGGGTCGTCCTCGGTCATCGCGATCTCTTCGAGGATCGCGCCGCGCTCGATGTCGACGTCCTCCTCGAGGATGCGCGAGCCGGTCAGCATGTCGCAGACCACGTCGATGGCGAGCGGCAGGTCGGTGTCGAGTACACGTGCGTAGTAGCACGTGTACTCCTTGGCCGTGAAGGCGTTCATCTCGCCGCCGACGGCGTCGATGGCGGAGGAGATGTCCAGGGCGGACCTGCGGTGCGTGCCCTTGAAGAGCAGGTGCTCCAGGTAGTGGGTGGCACCGTTCAGGGCCGGGGTCTCGTCGCGGGAGCCGACGTGCGCCCAGATGCCGAAGGTCGCCGAGCGGACCGAGGGCAGGGTCTCGGTGACGATGCGCAGGCCCCAGGGGAGGGTGGTCTTGCGGACGATGCCGATGCCGTTCTCGCCCTGGATGAGGGTTTGGGTACGGGCGACGGCCCGCGCCTCCGGGGAGGTGCGGGCCGTCGCCTTGGAGCCGTGGGACGTCACTTGTCGGCGTCGGCCTTCTTCTCGTCGTCCTCGCCCTCGATCACGGGGATGAGGGAGAGCTTGCCGCGGGAGTCGATCTCGGCGATCTCGACCTGGACCTTGGCGCCCACACCGAGCACGTCCTCGACGTTCTCCACGCGCTTGCCGCCGGCCAGCTTGCGGATCTGCGAGATGTGCAGCAGACCGTCCTTGCCGGGCAGCAGGGAGACGAACGCGCCGAAGGTGGTCGTCTTCACGACCGTGCCCAGGTAGCGCTCGCCGACCTCGGGCATCGTCGGGTTGGCGATGCCGTTGATCGTGGTGCGGGCGGCCTCGGCGGCCGGGCCGTCGGCGGCACCGATGTAGATGGTGCCGTCGTCCTCGATGGTGATCTCGGCGCCGGTGTCCTCCTGGATCTGGTTGATCATCTTGCCCTTGGGGCCGATGACCTCACCGATCTTGTCGACCGGGATCTTCACGGTGATGATCCGCGGCGCGTTCGGGGACATCTCGTCCGGCGTGTCGATCGCTTCCATCATCACGTCGAGGATGTGGAGGCGGGCGTCACGGGCCTGCTTGAGAGCGGCGGCCAGGACGGAGGCCGGGATGCCGTCCAGCTTGGTGTCGAGCTGGAGGGCGGTCACGAACTCCTTGGTGCCGGCGACCTTGAAGTCCATGTCGCCGAAGGCGTCCTCCGCACCGAGGATGTCGGTGAGGGCGACGTAGTGCGTCTCGCCGTTGATCTCCTGGGAGATCAGGCCCATGGCGATACCGGCGACGGGGGCCTTGAGCGGCACACCGGCGTTCAGCAGCGACATGGTGGAGGCGCAGACCGAACCCATGGACGTCGAGCCGTTGGAGCCGAGGGCCTCGGACACCTGACGGATCGCGTACGGGAACTCCTCGCGCGTCGGCAGCACCGGCACGATGGCGCGCTCGGCGAGGGCGCCGTGGCCGATCTCGCGGCGCTTGGGGGAGCCCACGCGGCCGGTCTCGCCGACGGAGTAGGGCGGGAAGTTGTAGTTGTGCATGTAGCGCTTTCGGGTCACCGGGGAGAGGGTGTCCAGCTGCTGCTCCATGCGGAGCATGTTGAGGGTGGTGACGCCCAGGATCTGGGTCTCGCCACGCTCGAACAGCGCGGAGCCGTGCACCCGCGGGATGGCCTCGACCTCGGCGGCCAGGGTGCGGATGTCGGTGACTCCGCGGCCGTCGATGCGCTTCTTCTCCTTGATGACGCGCTCACGGACCAGTGACTTGGTCAGCGAGCGGTACGCGGCGGAGATCTCCTTCTCGCGGCCCTCGAACTCCGGCAGGAGCTTCTCGGCGGCGAGCTGCTTGACGCGGTCCAGCTCGGCCTCGCGCTCCTGCTTGCCGGCGATGGTGAGTGCCTGGGCGAGCTCGGGGCGGACGGCGCCGGTCAGCGCTTCCAGGACGTCGTCCTGGTAGTCCAGGAAGATCGGGAACTCACCGGTCGGCTTGGCGGCCTTCGCGGCGAGGTCGGCCTGCGCCTTGCAGAGGACCTTGATGAAGGGCTTCGCGGCCTCCAGACCGGCCGCGACGATCTCCTCGGTGGGGGCCTCGGCGCCGCCCTCGACCAGCTTGACGGTCTGCTCGGTGGCCTCGGCCTCGACCATCATGATCGCGACGTCGCCGTCCTCCAGGGCGCGGCCCGCGACGACCATGTCGAAGACGGCGTCCTCGAGCTCGGTGTGCGTCGGGAACGCCACCCACTGGCCGCGGATCAGCGCGACGCGGACGCCGCCGATCGGGCCGGAGAAGGGCAGACCGGCCAGCTGCGTGGACGCGGAGGCGGCGTTGATCGCCACGACGTCGTACAGGTGGTCGGGGTTGAGCGCCATGACCGTGGCGACGACCTGGATCTCGTTGCGCAGGCCCTTCTTGAAGGACGGGCGCAGCGGGCGGTCGATGAGGCGGCAGGTGAGGATCGCGTCCTCGGAGGGCCGGCCCTCCCGGCGGAAGAAGGAGCCGGGGATCTTGCCGGCCGCGTACATCCGCTCCTCGACGTCCACCGTCAGGGGGAAGAAGTCGAGCTGGTCCTTGGGGCTCTTGGAGGCGGAGGTGGCCGACAGCACCATGGTGTCGTCGTCCAGGTACGCCACGGCGGAGCCTGCGGCCTGACGGGCGAGGCGGCCCGTCTCGAAGCGGATGGTGCGGGTGCCGAAGGAGCCGTTGTCGATGACGGCCTCGGCGTAGTGGGTCTCGTTCTCCACCAGTGTTCTCTCCGTTACTTGTCGTCTTTCGTCCCTCCTCGCCCGTATGGCGGGAAGGACGGGCGGAGAAGCACACCTTCTGGTGCGGGCCGGTCTTCGATCGAAGCTCCCGGGTTCACTCTCCCGGGGGCCACTACCGAGGACCGGCGGCGGCGAGGTGCGCTTCTTCCTCGTACGTCATGACGTCTGGGGAGACGTCGGGGTGGTGCCCGTGACGGCGGTGACCTGGTGCGGTACCGGTCGGCACGGCGATTCGGTGCTCTTGCGTTGTGCTACCACACTACAAAGAGGGAGTGACACTCCGCACGTACAGCAAAGGGAGCGGTCCCCTTTTCCCAGGGAACCGCTCCCGTCACAGCGTCTTACCGGGCGCCCGCCGCACCACGGCGGATGCCGAGGCGGTCGACCAGCGCACGGAAGCGCTGGATGTCCTTCTTGGCGAGGTACTGCAGCAGCCGGCGGCGCTGGCCGACCAGGATGAGCAGACCACGACGGGAGTGGTGGTCGTGCTTGTGGGTCTTGAGGTGCTCCGTCAGGTCGGAGATCCGACGCGAAAGGAGGGCGACCTGGACCTCGGGGGAGCCGGTGTCGCCTTCCTTGGTGCGGAATTCGGAGATGATCTGGTTCTTCGTGGCGGCGTCGAGCGACACGCTTACTCCTCATGGTCTGTGAATGGCCACCGAGCGCCCCCGGTCTTCACCTCGGGGGATCTTCCATGACTCGGAAGGCGGGATCCGCTGGACGCGGCCTGTGGAGCGGGGCTCCGAGGCGCGCACAGCACACATACGTCCGTCGCTCAGAATACCAGCCGGTGGCGGACCCCTTTACCACGGTCCGCGGAACCGCCCAGGTGGGGCGTGGGGTGCCACTAGGGTGAGCGCTCGTACCGGTCATCGGACCGGCCATCGGACCATTCATACGTCGGGAAGGGGTCGCTGCGACATGGCGGAGACGGCTGAGGAGATCAGGGCACGCAAGGAGCGGGAGAAGGACGAGCTCTACGCCCTCGACATCTCCGGCGTCGAATGGCACAGCGCGCCGGGCACCGAGGAGCACGAGGAGCGGGTCGAGATCGCCTATCTGCCCGAGGGCGCGGTGGCCATGCGGTCCTCTCTCGACCCGGACACCGTGCTCCGCTACACGGAGGCGGAGTGGCGGGCGTTCGTGCTGGGCGCGCGGGACGGGGAGTTCGACCTGGAGCCGGCGGGTCCCGAGGCGGAGTGACCGCCGTACGCGTCCGGGAGCGTGCACGCGCGTGTGCGCCCTCCCGGACGTCGCGCGTCAGCCGCTCATCGACCGCACCATCGCGTACACGTCGAAGACGGCAAGCGTCAGCGGCACCAGTGTCAGCAGTACGAAGCCCTCGGCGATCTCCAGGAAGCGGCCCCAGAAGGGCGTGAACCCGCTGCGGGAGGCCACCAGACCGATCGCGGTGACCAGCACCGATACCGCCGCGATGGCCGCGACCAGCCAGATCGTACGGATGTCGAGACCGGTTCGGTCCCCCGTCAGCGCCTCGCGGACCAGGGCGTCCGGCGGGTTGAGCGCCAGGCCGAGACCGAGCGCGACCAGGGAGCCGAGCCCCGCGGCCAGCAGGGTGGCGACCTGCGCGGTGTAGCGGAACAGCTGCGCGCGCATGAGCAGCGCGATTCCGGTGGCCAGGGCGAGCAGCAGCGCCCAGAGGCCGTCGGAGAAGCCGAGCACGAGGGCGGAGCCGACCGCGAGCAGCGAGCAGCCGCCGACCAGGCCGACCAGGAGTTCGTGGCCGCGGCGGGCCTGGGCCCCGATGCGCTCGGCGTCCACCGGCTCATGGGGCTCGGGGTCGGTGCCGTAGGAGCGCGAGGTGGTGTGCGGCGCCTCGAAGCCGATGGGCAGACGCGCGAAACGCATGGACAGGCCCGGCAGGAAGGCCAGGGCACCGACGGCGACAGGAGCGCACAGAGCGGCGATCTCGGCCGGCGTCCAGTCCCTCAGGAGCGCCACGAAGGTGGTGACCAGGGCGAGGCCCGAGGCGGCCACGAAGGCCACGAACGGGCCGTCGCCACGCGGAGAGACCAGGGCGAGGATCACCGAGGCCACCAGCACGGCCGCGCAGGCGAGCAGGAACTGGAGCTTCCCGACGCCCTGCCCCTCGGAGAGCGACAGCAGGCCGGAGCCGGCCACCCCCATGTTGGGGAGTGCGCCGAGGCCCAGCGCGACGGCGGCGGCCCGGTCGTCGTAGACGCGGGCGCGGACACAGCCCAGAACGACGAGGAGGACTCCGGCGATGCCCGCGAGGATGCCGGGCAGGCCGTGCATGTCGTGCCGCGGATCGGCGTTCCAGGCGACGAACGCGAGCAGAGCGGGCAGCACGCCACCGCCGACGAGGCCCGCGGCGCGTGTGAGGTCGCCGTGCCACAGGGCTCGGTCCCGGGTGACCGCGGAGGCGACCGCTTCGGAGACGTCGTCGACCACGGCCGGCGGAAGCGACTCGGAGAAGGGACGAAGGGTGAGGAGTTCGCCGTCGAGGATGCGTTGCGCCGCGAAGGAGCGGGAACTGTCGAGGACGGTGCCGTCCCGCCGGACCAGGTGGTAGCCGACCGGGGCGCCCTCGGTGGGGCTCTGCCGGGCGAACCGGAGGATCTCCGGGTAGAGGTCTGCGACCGGCACGTCGTCGGGCAGCGCCACGTCGATGCGGCTGTCGGGCGCGACGATGGTGACCCGGCAGAAGCCGAGCCCCGGCAACGCCCCGGACGGGGCTGCCTGGTCGGGTCCGCCCGTGCGGGTGGCCGCCGTGGAGGCCGTCATGCTCACGTGCTGCTCCCCCTCAGTGCTGCTGTGTCTGCGGTGTGATGGTCCTGCGCCTCGTTCCCGGCGTCCGCCGCAGGACGGGGCTGTACGGGGCGGACGGGAAACCGTCGAGCGGATCCTGGAGTCGCCATACCGCGCACATCACCCGGAATTCCCGTGCGTCCGACGGGCTCGCGTGTGCTCACGGGAACATCCGGCACCCTACCGCCCGCCGGTGTGTGATGGGATCAGTAGGATCGCGCGGCGGCCCTCGTCCGCCAGACACGGGGTGGCGGACGGCAATCCGGCGGGCCGGCAAGGGGATTGGTGAGCAGTGAGCCAGATCGTCGTCAAACGTCCGCCCAGGGCGCTGCCGCCGGAGGTTCCCACGGGCGAGGTGGTCGTGCAGCCGCCGCCCGAGTTGCCTCGGGGGCATCAGGAAAGCGTGTTGATGCAGCTGTTGCCGACGCTCGGCATGGGCGGCTCGGTCGTCTTCTTCTTCACGAGCGGGCAGCCGTTCATGCGCATCATGGGCATGGTGATGATCGCGTCGACGATCGCCATGTCGATCGCGATGGTGGTCCGCTTCCGTCGTGGTTCCCAGGGTCAGCTCGCCGATCTGCGCCGTGACTACCTGAGTTACCTGTCACGGACCCGCCGGACCACCCTGGAGACGGCGAAGGCGCAGCGTGATGCCCAGTACTACCTCCACCCCTCCCCGGAGCAACTGTGGGCGCTGGTCGCCGAGGGCAGCCGGGTGTGGGAACGGCGGCCGGGCGACGAGGACTTCGCGCAGGTCCGCATCGGCCTGGGTCCGCAGTCCCTGTCCACCCCGCTGGTCGCCCCCGAGACGGCCCCGGTCGACCAGCTGGAGCCGCTGACAGCGGGCGCGATGCAGCGGTTCGTCGCGGTCCACAGCACCTTGGACGACCTGCCGATGGCGGTCTCCCTGCGCGCCTTCTACCACGTCGTACTCGGTGGCGAACCGGATTCCGTACGCTCTTCGGCCCGCGCTCTGACCGGTTCGCTGGCCTCGTTGCACTCCCCCGAGGACCTGATCGTCGCGGTCGCGACGGGTCGGGAGGCGGCGCGGCACTGGGAATGGGCCAAGTGGCTGCCGCACGCGCAGCTGCCCGGTGTCGCGGACGGCGCCGGCTCCCGCCGTCTGATCAGCGGCGATCCCCACGAGATCGAGGACCTCCTGGCTGCACGGCTGAGCGGCCGTCCCCGCTTCCACCCGAACGCCGCCCCCCTGACGGACACCCCGCACATCGTCGTCGTCCTCGACGGCGTGTCCCTCCCGCCGGACTCCATGCTGGCGAACCCCGAGGGCCTGCAGGGCGTGACGGTCGTCGAGGTGGCCGAGGGCGAGCCGGCCGGCGCCCACGGTGACCTCTCCGTCCTCGTACGGCCGCGTTCGCTGCGCCTGGAATCGGCGCACGGCGTCGTCTACGAGGGAACGCCCGACGTCCTGTCGTACGAGTCCGCGGAGGCGCTGGCCCGGCAGTTGGCGCCGCTGCGCATGGTCTCGGGCGGGGACGACGACGAACCGCTGCTGGCGAACCTGGAGTTCACGGATCTGTTGAACCTGGGCGACGCCGCCTCCGTCGACACCCGGCGCACCTGGCGGCCGCGGTCCCAGGCGGAACGGCTGCGGGTGCCGATCGGTGTCGGCGAGGACGGCCGTCCGGTGATGCTCGACATCAAGGAGGCGGCCCAGGAGGGCATGGGCCCGCACGGCCTGTGCGTGGGCGCCACGGGTTCCGGCAAGTCGGAGCTGCTGCGCACGCTGGTGCTGGGGCTCGCGGTCACCCACTCCTCCGAGACCCTGAACTTCGTCCTGGCGGACTTCAAGGGCGGCGCGACCTTCGCGGGCATGGCGCAGATGCCGCACGTGGCGGCCGTGATCACCAACCTGGCGGACGACCTCACCCTCGTCGACCGCATGGGCGACTCCATCCGCGGCGAACTCAACCGCCGCCAGGAGATGCTGCGCGACGCGGGCAACTACGCCAACATCCACGACTACGAGAAGGCGCGCGCGGCGGGCGCGCCGCTCCAGCCCATCCCCTCGCTGCTGCTGGTCATCGACGAGTTCAGCGAACTGCTGACGGCGAAGCCGGACTTCATCGACATGTTCGTGCAGATCGGCCGCATCGGCCGGTCGCTGGGCGTGCACCTGCTGCTGGCCTCGCAGCGGCTGGAGGAGGGCCGGCTGCGCGGCCTGGAGACGTACCTGTCGTACCGCATCGGTCTGCGCACCTTCTCCGCCGCCGAGTCGCGGGCGGCGCTGGGCGTGCCGGACGCGTACGAACTGCCGAACGTGCCGGGGTCCGGCTTCCTGAAGTTCGGCACCGACGAGATGGTCCGCTTCAAGGCGGCGTACGTCTCCGGCGTCTACCGTTCCGGCTCGCAGGGCGCCGGGTCCGCGGACGGCCCTCTGCCGGTGGACCGGCGGCCGGTGCTGTTCACGGCGGCCGAGGTCCCGGTGCGGTACGCGCCGATTCCGCGGCAGCGCGCGGACTCGGCGGACGGCACCGGCGAGGTGGACGACGCGCTGGCGGACACCGTGCTGGACGTCGTCGTCCGCCGGCTGGAGGCCCAGGGTCCGGCGGCCCACCAGGTGTGGCTGCCGCCGCTGGACAGCCCGCCGTCGCTGGACGCACTGCTGCCCGGCCTCACCGCCGTGGAGGGCCGGGGTCTCACCCAGCCCGGCTACGAGGGCGCCGGACGGCTCGTGGTCCCCGTCGGCATCGTCGACAAGCCGTACGAGCAGCGCCGTGACCCGCTGTGGGTGGACTTCTCGGGCGCCGCGGGCCACATGCAGGTCCTGGGCGGTCCGCAGTCCGGCAAGTCGACGCTGCTGCGCTCGCTGATCTGCTCCTTCGCACTCACCCACACGCCCCACGAAGTGCAGTTCTACGGACTGGACTTCGGCGGTGGCGGCATGGCCGCGGTGGCCGGGCTGCCGCACGTCGGCGGCATCGCCTCGCGACTGGACCCGGAGAAGGTACGGCGCACGGTGGCGGAGGTCTACGGCATCCTGGCCCGCCGCGAGGAGTACTTCCGGGCCTCGGGCATCTCCTCCATCGCCGAGTTCCGCACCCGGCGGGCCCGCGGCGACATCCCGGTCACCGACCAGCCGTGGGGCGACGTCTTCCTGGTCGTCGACGGCTGGGCCAACTTCCGCACCGAGTACGAGGCGCTCGACCCGGTGATCCTCGACATCGCCGCCCGCGGCCTCGGCTACGGCGTCCACCTGGTCCTGTCCGCCTCCCGTTCGATGGAGGTGCGGTCCGCGCTCAAGGACAGCCTGCTGAACCGGCTGGAACTGCGGCTCGGCGACACGATGGACTCCGAACTGGACCGCAAGGTGGCCGCGAACGTCCCCACCGGGGTGCCCGGCCGCGGTCTGTCCCCGCAGAAGCTGCACTTCATGGCGGCGGTGCCGCGCATCGACGGCCTGACCTCCGACACGGACCTGGCGGACGCCACCGCCGCGCTGGCGGCCGAGGTCTCCCGGCACTGGCAGGCGCCGGGCGCACCCGCGGTCCGTCTCCTGCCGCGTGAGTTCGCGGCGGAACAGCTGCCCCCGGGCGACCGTTTCCCGGAGCGCGGCATCGCCTTCGCACTCGACGAGGACAACCTGGAACCCGTCTTCGTCGACTTCGACCAGGACCCGTTCTTCCTCGTCTTCGGCGAGAGCGAGTCCGGCAAGTCGAACCTGCTCCGCCTGCTGGTCAAGCAGCTGACGACGCGTTACCCCGGTGACGAGTGCAAGCTGTTCGTCGTGGACAACCGGCGCTCCCTGCTGGGCGTCACACCGGACTCCCACCTCGCCGAGTACATTCCGATGTCCAACGCCATGGAACACCACATGGCGGCTCTGGCCGATCTGATGAAGCGCCGCACTCCCACCGCCGACGTGACCGCACGGCAGCTCCGGGAGCGCAGCTGGTGGCAGGGGCCGACGGTGTACGTGGTCATCGACGACTTCGACCTCGTCTCCACGTCGAGCGGCAACCCGCTCAGCGGTCTGACGGAACTGCTGCCGTTCGCCCGGGACGTGGGCGTGCGCTTCATCATCGCGCGCTCGACGGCCGGCGCGAGCCGCGCCTCGTACGAGGCCTTCATGCAGCGCATCAAGGAGCTGGGGGCCCAGGGCGTCGTGCTGGCGGGCGACCCGACCGAGGGCGACGTCCTGGGCGGTGTCCGGCCGCGGCCGATGCCCACGGGACGGGGCGTTTTCGTGTCCCGACGACGGGGACGGCCGTTGGTACAGACGGGACTGGTGGCGGAGGAGGCCCTCTGACGGTTCACCGGCATCGGTCCTTCGGTACGACCATGTCTGACTGGCTGCGACGAGGGGGCGGAACCCATGTCATGGGACGAATGGGAACAGTTGAAGGCTCAGGCTGCCGACCGGCAGTCGACGCAGACGCAGCTGAACCAGGCGCCCGCTCAAGGGCCGAGCCCCGGCGGCAAGCCGGACCTGGTCGTACGGCAGGACGATCTCGGCGCCGTGGGGCACGACGCTTTCGTCCTGCACGGTGACCTCGTGAAGAAGGTGGACATCGCCGGTGCCGGCCTGAACTCCGACCACGCCGGTTCCACCCACCAGGCGGCGTCCGCGTTGTCCCGGGCCGGCTTCGCCATGGGCGACGAACTCATGACGACGCTGACCGTCTGGGAGAGCCAGGTGAAGGCGGTCCGTCAGGCCTGTGCCCACATCTCGAACCACCTGGACTTCAGCAAGAAGCTGCACGCCGACGACGACGCCAAGATCGCCGCCGTCATCATGCGGAGAGACGGCTCCGGGATGCCCGTTTCGGAGCTCGACAAATACTTCCAGTAGCGCGGGGGAAGCTCAGGCATGCCCATCACCTACGACGACCTCATGCAGGTGGAGCTCGGCAAGTTGGGCACCTCGGTGTCGGACTGGAAGAAGGCGGTCGCCCACCTGAAACAGCTCGAGACCGATGCGCGTGACGGCCTCAAGAAGAAGTCCGACCGCGCACGCTGGGAAGGCGTGAACGCCGGTGTCACACGGGAGTTCGTGAACAAGACCGCCAAGGAGTTAGCCGACCTCCGCATGGAGGCCGACAGCATCTTCCAGGTCCTCGACGACGCTCACCACGAACTCGAAGCGCTGCAGAAGAGCGTCAGGACGCTCATCGGCGAGGCCGGGGAAAAGGGCTACACCGTTCAGGACAACGGTGACGGAACGGTGAGTGTGGGAGTCCGGCCCAGGCCGGGCGCCGACCCGAAGGACAGCAAGGGCGGAGAGGACACCACGGAGGAGGACCGGCAGCACTACGCCGATTCCATCACCCGGAAGGTAGCCCGTGCCAACGACATCGACCTCTCCACCAAGTTGGCCCTCAGACGGGCGCACGGGAACGACCCGTACAACGCCGGTCACGCGAAGTACGGGTCCCTCAACGACGCACAGGTCGAACGCGCTCTGGAACTCGCCAAGAAGCGCGAGGACATGACCGACCGGGAACTGGCGGAGCTGAACCGGCTGCTGCGCCACAACGGACTTGAGAGGGACGGAGAGTTCGCGACCGAGTTCTTCGAGGGCCTGGGCGGACCGAGGCAGACGCTCGAGTTCTACGCCGCCCTGTCGATCGACGGCACCGGTGAGGACACCTCGAAGACCCGTCTGGCCGGCGTACAGGACCTGCAGAAGTACATGGGCCACGCCCTGGCCAACGCGACCGACCCCTACACCCCGCAGAGCCTTCGAGGGGACCGGCAGCACCTGCCCTCGTCGTGGGGCGCGGAGTTCCGCAAGCTGGGCACTCAGCAGATCGAGTGGGAACGCGGCATGCGGAACAAGCCCTACGGATACCAGGTCCTGGGTGGCCTGCTCCGCTACGGGAACTACGATCCGGCATTCCTGACGCCCATCGCGGAGCACGTCACCCAACTCCACCAGGAGGATCCCCACCGCTTCCTGTCCAACAAGCCCGCCGGCGGCGACGACCGCTACGGGTTCAACCCCTCCGGGAAACTCGGCAGCGGCAACGACCCGCTGAACAGCGTCCTGGAGGCGCTGGGGCACAGCCCCGAGGCAGCCGAGCGGTTCTTCACGGAGAAGCCCACGGCGTACAACGAGGACGGCACGATCAAGTCCGGGGGCAAGACGGACTTCAAGTCCTACCTCGATCTCTTCACGGACAAGGACTTCGAGTGGACGATCGACAGGAACACCGCCAACGTCCTGGCGGATGAGGAGGCGACGAGCAAGGCCCTCACCTTCGGCCCGGACGCTCTGGGCCATGCCCTGGAAGCGGCCACGACGGGCCGCCCATACGACAGTGACACCGTCGATTCGTCGATCAAGCACAGCGAGGCACAGGCGAAACTGGTCCACGACATCGTGGATAAATTCGCTCAGCACCCGGATTTGCTGACACACAACATGAACGGGGACCTGGAGGAAGAGGAGACCGGCCCTCTGTACGCCCTGCGGGACAGCCTGGGCAACATCTCGGCGGACTACATCGGCGACTTCCAGCGGTCGATGTACGGCGAAAGCGCCGACAGCAAGGTCTTCCCGACCAACGGCACGCCTGCCAACCTCGGATACGGGGACGCCCAGAGATTCCTCGGCCTGGTCGGGCAGGATCCGGACGCCTACAGCGCCATCACTTCCGCGCAACAGGCATACACCGCAAACGTGGTGCAGGACTTCCTGAAGACAGAGGGGACGGATCTCACCCCGGAGGACGGTGCACGCGTCGGTGATCTGGTCGCGCCGGGCGCCGCCATCGCGGGAATCATGAGCAACTCCCGGGCCGACGCGATCTATGACTACCACACGGCCTCGAACAAGGAATACAACGAGGCAGTAGCAGACAACGTCAAGTGGGTGAACCGGATCGTGGGTTTAGGGACGGGATCCATCCCTGCATCATTCTCCGCGGCGGCTGAACCTATCAACTGGCTGGCCGAGGATGTGACGGAAAGCGTCGCGAAAAGCATTGAGGAGGACACTATAAAAGAGGCCGAACAGGGCGCGGGTAATGAATATTCGAGGGGGAGGGAGGCTGCGAAGGATGCGGCAACGGCCACCCTCACAAGCCACTTCGCACACGATAAGGGAATCGACGTTGATACGCGGGATGCCATCGACCGCGCGGTTCGGACTCAAGCGGGTGTGAGCCATTCCGATGGAGCTCAATGGAACTCCTCAGGGGACGGCACATGAGACTCCTCCAACACTCGACCCGCCGGACTCAGGAACCGTCTTTGTCCGCGAAGAAACTAGTCACTGCAATCCTTCTCACATCGACTCTGACCGCCTGTAGCTCATCACGCGATGGCCTCTCGTACCCCGCCCCGGAAAACATCTGCGGAATTTCTGCCGACAAGAAGATCTTGGAAGCTTTGCTCGATGACGGCGACAAGCTGGAACAGGACACCGGACACTTCACTCTGCAGGAGGGACAGATCTGCCACATGTACGTGGATGGAAACGAATCCGTGATAAGTGACGGCGAGTGGCACGATAAAGAATACGAACTGCGCGACTACTTCTGGGACTATGACGTGAAAGGTCTGCACTATCACAAGGAAAACTTCGCATCCTGGAATTCCGGAGTGGCCACCGTATTCCCGTGCCCCGGGGTGAGCGAAAAGGGTGACGTTCTGTCGGTAGAGGTCAGCGACATGAGATGGAATGACAGGTCACAACATCTTCTGGAGAAGCTCGTCCCTTCGTACTTCGACGCCTACAAGAAAAAGCTCGGCTGTCAGCCTTGAGCGGCACGCGGGCCGAAGAGGTGTAGAGCGGTGCAGGGAACGACGGCCCAGACGGTCTTGCCCGGACCTCCCGACCGTTCGGTGACGCCCCATTCCCCGGCCAGCGCCTCGACCAGAGCCAGTCCACGCCCACCGTCCATGTCGGGCCGTTCGCCCTGTGCACTCACCGGCCGTTGTTCTCCACAGGCGTCGCTCACCTCGACCCGTACGAGCCTGCCACAGGATTCGGCAGTCAGCCGCAGCTCGGCGTCCCGGTCGGCGACCCGGCCGTGGGTGACGGCGTTCGCGGCCGGCTCCGCGACGACCAGCTCGACGGCATCGTGCACCGGGCTGCCGTAGGGCCAGCCCCAGGCGTCCATCTGCTGGGAGGCGAGGCGCCGGGCGAACCGGACGCCGCGCGGGGTGGCGGAGAAGCGGAGGGTGAGGGCCCTCCGCTCGGCAAAGGGGAGGGCGGAAGCTGCCGGTCGCTGCCGCTGGAGGGAACTCGTCATGCCCCGAAGATCTCGTAGCAGCAGCCAGTTCACCAGGCCCGACGCCCCCACGGCAGTGCTCTGCAGGGGCGTCGGACGAGGGTGTCGGACGTGTCGGGGCGACCGCCCGCCGCCCGCTCCTCGTGCGGCCCGTTCCAGGCCATGTCTAGGACAGCAGCGGACGCACCCTGTCTTCGTCCGTCACCTCGTACACGTCGATGCGCAGCAGCGCCCGGACATGGACCGGAACGCGTTCGACGGCTTTCACGGACGAGGATGGCACGACGAGTGCGTACCGTGTCCGGGAGTCCTGGCTCGTCATGCGGCGCAGCAGCTGCCCGTAGGCGATGTCGGCGTCGATGCCCTTCTCGCTGGTGCGGCCCTTGGCCTCGCAGATCAGCCGCTCGTCGCCGCGCACGGCTTCGAGGTCGGTCCAGCGGTCGGTGGGCTCGACCGGCGTCCAGCCCTCGGCGAGCAACCAGGTGCGGAAGGTGTCGGTGATCCGGTCCTCGTCGCTGTCCCGGGCCAGCATCGTCCGCAGTGCCGCCAGATCGGCCTCCTGGTTGCGCCGCAGCCGCCCGCGGCCGTCCGCGTCGAGGTCGGCGGGGCGGACCACGATCAGTCGCAGCCCGTGGGCGGGGATCTCGGTGTCGCGGCGGGCGTCGTACAGGGCCCGCTGCTCGCCCCGGTGGACTCCGCTGACGGTGAGCTTGTCCGGCTTGTCGAAGTGGGGCATGGGCTGGTCGTGCTGCAGTTCCCGGTACTCGACCACCAGTTGGTGGCCGGGCCAGTACGCGTCGACCGGCAGTTTGGCGCGCCGGCCTCCCGCCCCCGGGTCCCCCAGCAGCCAGTCGAACTTGTGCTGGGTCAGGGATTGTTCGCCGAGGACCTGGTTGCACAGGCCGACCACGTACGCCTCGTCACTGACGTCTCTCGTTCCCATGGCGCGCATCCTGTCAGGCTTCTCCGACATCGACACCGGCCACGAACACCTCGGCGTCCGGCCCCGGCCGTGCGAGCCGCGCACGGGGCGGCTCACGGAGCCTGGCGGTGGACCTCGCGGCGATTGCCCACGGTCAAGGCTCACACGATGAACTGCTCGTCCTCGACGGTGCAGACCGCCCGGTGGTCTCCGACCCTGAGCCGCCACCGAGCGTTGTGCCCTCTGAGGGCCTTGACGTCGAACGCTGCCGTGTCCCCGGCATCCATCACCCTCTGGAGTTCGGTCAGGCGGTACAGGATGCGCAGGGCGTCGGGGCGCGGGATCTCTTGAGCATGTCCCGCTGGGCATGCAGGGTGAAGCGCGTGAGGTACCCCATGGAAGTCAGCCCTGCCGGTCACGGAGCATGGCGGCCATTTCTTCCAGCGAGACCGACCCCTCGACGCCCTCGGACCCGGCCTCGTCGGCCAGCCGGTTGAGCCATGCCTCCTCGGCGCCCTCCGCGAGTTGACGCAGACGCTGATACTCCTGGATGTCGATCACGACGGCTTCCTGCTTTCCACGCCGCGTGATGATCGTCGGCGTCTCCTCGCGACGGGCACGGTCGATGACATCGGCGAGGTGGCTGCGCACCTCGTCCATGGATTCGTGAATGATTCTTTGCGATTTGACTCACTCGTGAGATACCGCTGTTCACCACTTGGCGCCACTATGCCTCGGTGACCAGTCACGGTGACCGCGAGCCCTCAGCAGCTGAGGGATAAACGACTCCCGGTTACGCGAGGACACCAGTTCGATACCCTTCGCGCGCGGGTGCGGTCTTGATGCCCCCGAGCGTCACCGCGCGCGGGCGGCCCACGCCTCGCGCTCGTCGGCGATCCGGTCCAGTTCGCGCATCGCCTCGGCGTGGGCACTCATCCGCCGACTGACGCTACCGCTGGTGAACAGGACCGCTCCGGCCACGGACACCGGCACGGACAGCCCCAGCACGGCCATGGCCTCCGGCCAGTCGCGCTCGTTCTGGCAGTAGTCGCCTTGGCTCAGGCCCCTGTTGGCCGTGCCGCGCTCCGTCAGCAGCCGCGACTCGCATTCCACGGGGTACCGGTCGTCGGGCTTGCGGTCCACCTCGTACGGGGTGAGGAGCAGCAGCGTGCACCAGGTCCACAGCAGCCCGGCCACGACCAGCAGGCCGATGCCTCAGGCTCGGGTCCGGCCGGCCCGGTCACGGAAGTTGAGGTCGTACTCACTTGATCGCACGACGGGTGAATCTATCAACGACTTCCGCTGCCCTGGCCAGGACGTTCCCTCCGGGGCACCCGTGAGTCTTTTCCGGGACCTGGTCGAGCGCGGCCACCCGTTCAAGACCCGATCTATGCCCGGCTGTTCCATCTCCAACGGATACTCACCCGGACCACGGCCGGCGGGCTGTGCACCATCCCGCGAGTTCGCCATGCCTCCGGTTCCCCGGCATGGGGCCCGATCAGGCACCTCGCCGCCCTCGACCTGTGCATCCGTAGAGGAATCATGACGGTACTTCAGGAATTCTGAGGACTCCATCATGATCTATGCGGATCCATCGCTGCCGTCTACCGGTCCGGCCTGCGGCAACCGGGAGATGACGGCCCGGACGAACCCGCGGGATGCCGCATGGTCAGCAGCATGTCGACCGCCGCGGCGGCCTCCTTCGCCGCCTTCCGCAGCTGAGGAAAGGCCTTGAGCTTGGCGTCGTTGCCCATTCGCTCGGCCTTCGCGAGCAGCTTGGTGGCCATCAGCGCGTGCAGCAGACCGAGCGCGTCGTCCACCGCCACGGCCTCCAGGTGCCGCACGGCCGCCAGCAGGGTGGCGGTCTGCCGGGTCACCTCCAGCCGCTTGTCGGCTGCCGATGCCAGGACCGGGTGGCGCACTCGCGGCACAGGGCTTCGTTGCCGACCGGTCGGAAGAGGGTGGGCTGGATGTGGTCGCCCGCGCACTCGCGTGCGCCTGCCAGACGGGCGGAGAGGCGGGGGCCGGGGGGCTGCTCGGGGGCGGTTCCTGCGGGTGGTGTGGTTGCTTCCGGTTCCTGACTCGTCGGTACGGGCGGTACGTCGCGCAGGAGGTAGCGCAGCAGGCCGCCGGGGCGGTGGACGGGGCTGCCGTCGTCGGGGAGACCGCGCAGGATGTGCAGGCGCACGGCGGTGGCCGGGTGCCCGGCGGCGAGCCAGCGGGCGGTGAGGTCGGCCAGTTCGGCGTGCATGGCGCGGGGGATGTGGCGCAGGGCGGGGGAGAGGCCGGGGAACGTGGAGACGAGGGCGCGGGCCTCTTCGAGGAGGGGCGGGGCGGCCGTCTCCGACTGCGGTTCCGTCTCCGCCGTCGCCGTCTCTGACTTCGGCTCCGGCTCCGGGCTGGGGGGGTCGGGGGGTAGGTGGGAGGTGTTCTCCCATGGGTCTTTCTTGGGATGACCGTCGGTGGGCGGACCGGTCGGCTCACCGACGGCCGGAATCCGGAGACTCGGTGCGAGCTGCGGCGACACCCGTTCGGGGGCGGTTCCTCCGACCGGACCCACGGGCATCCGCGCGAGCAGCTTGGCTGCCTCGGCCGCGTTCAACGGGGTGCTGGAGACGAGCTGTTGGGTGACCCAGAGGCCGCCGGGCCCCTGGACGCGCCGCTCGTGGACGAAGCCCTCGTCCTTGAGCTGACGCTTGGCCCGGGTGAAGGCGCTCCCGCCGATACGGGCGCGTTCGGCGGTGCGCGACAGGGACTCGCGCACCCCCTCGGGGAGGGACAGCTGCCAGGTCAGGAGGCGGACGGCGTCGGAGGTCAGACGCGGGTGCCGGATGATCTCGTGAGAGAGCTGGGTGAAGGCGCGCGGGAGCGCGATATGGTGCCGATAAATCACGGGTGGAGTCCTGTTCCACTGGTGGTTCAGGCCCTCGCGAACGGTTGCACCCGTTGCGGGGGCCGACTTGCGGTGACGGTACCGCACACAGCGTGCGCGCGTGAATGCGTTGAGTGAATATGATTTTCGCGCGGGACGTTCACCCTCAGGGATCATTGCGCGCCCTTCCGCCCTCGATCGGCACCCGCCCGCCCTACGCTGCGAAAAACAGTGCAGTTGGCCGGTCACGAGGAGGTGCGGAGCGATGGACACGGGCGCGGACTCCGGAGCGGGCGGAGCGGAACCGGACTCAAGCACCGACTTCCTGCGCTGCTTCGGCCGCCAGATGAAGCTCCTGCGCGAGGCCGTCGGCCTCACCCAGACCCAGCTGGGGAGCCAAGTCGGCTACGGCGAGGCTCAGATCGCGGCAGTGGAACAGGGCCGGCGCATCCCGAAGCCCGAGCTGATCGACGCCGTGGACCGGGCGGTGGACGCGCGGGGCGTGCTGATGGCCATGAAGGAAGAGGTGGCGAAGGCTCGGTATCCAGGGTTCTTCCGACGGTACGCGGAGCTGGAGGCCGAGGCTGTCGAGCTGCATGCCTACGTCAACCACATCGTCAAGGGTCTTCTGCAGACCGAGGAGTACGCGCGGGCGGTGTTCCAGATGTGGCGGCCCCTCCTGGACGAAGAGGCGATCGAGCAGGGTGTGGCAGCGCGCCTGGAACGACAGAAGCTGTTCGCCCGGCGTCCTGCTCCACTTCTGAGCTTCGTCTTTGAAGAGCAGGCACTCAGACGGCCCTTGGGCGGTCGCGAGGTCTGGCGTGGCCAGCTGGAACAGCTCCTGCTCTTCGGGCATCAGCGCAACGTCGAGATGCAGGTCATGCCCATGGAACGCGATGAACATGCCGGGTTGGCAGGGCCGTTCACGTTGATCCACTCGAAGAATCAGCGCAGGATGGCGTACATGGAAGTGCAGGACGTGAGCGCTCTGTACGCGGAGCCGAAGAAGGTCAGCCCGCTCGAAGCGACGTACGGTGTTCTTCGGGCACAGGCATTGACTCCGAAGGAGTCGCTGACCTTCATCGAGAAGCTGTTGGGGGATCTATGAAGACAGACAGCCCCGCGCCGGCCGCGGCTGAACTGCGGTGGTTCAAGAGCAGCTACAGCGCAGGCAACGGCGGCGACTGCGTCGAGGTCGCGGACGCCGGTACGGCCGTGCTGGTCCGCGACTCCAAGCGGCCCAGCGATGCGGTTCTCACTGTCGGTGCCGACCAGTGGACCGCGTTCGTACGGATGACAGCGCGCGACTGAACTGCAGAGGAGGGGCGGTCGGAAGCCAGGTCCTGGCTTCCGACCGCCCCTCCTCTGCAGTCAACAGGGCGTCAACCCTCTGTCGTACAGGAGGTATTCAGCCTTCGCCGCCCCTTGAGCAGCACGAGTCGGCAGGGTTGTTAGCCTGGCGAGCGCACGCCAATCGAGCACGCGGGGGCAGGGAGCTGTGGCGGAGCCATTCAGTTCAGACATCCTCGACAGCCACGACCGAGGAGCAGGTGCGGTCCAGAAGTACCTGGTGGGCATGTGGAACTGACGTCGGCCGTCTTGGGTCACCCCGCAGCAAGGAAGAACATGTCCGAAACTCCTTCGCCGAAGGCTCGTCGCTCACGTCTCGTTGCGCTGATCGCTGTCGTTACTTGCGTGGCATCGGCTGGGGGAATCGGGGCATGGTTTCTCCTCGGATCCGACGGGGGTTCAGGAACCTGCGAGGAGTTGCTGCAGGACGAACGCATCCATGAAGCACTGGGCGACAAATACACGGCTGACATGAACTGTTCCGAGTTCGGGGTGGCGATCAGGAAAACGACTGTGGGCTCTGTGCCGGGGCAGCACTCACTTCGGCAGGCACAGGCCATGAAGGATGTCCTCATGGCTGTCGAGAACAACCTGAAGAGTGCAAACGGTCGCCTGGATCCGCTTTTGAGTGAGCCGCTCGCAGAATCACTGGCGGATTACGCGGCGGACACCGATGTGATATTGGGTATCAGCAACGCGGACTATGCCAGCAACAGCCTCCCTTCCGTTCCTCCCTGGGAAGATGCTGACGGCGTTCACATGGCCGTACCGCGCGCTTCACTGCTGCGCGCCGTGCGAACGATGTCGGAGAACCCCACGGCATACGTCGTATTGCGGATGGCAGCAACCCGGCATGCTGCGGAATGGCTTGCCGCAGTGGATCATGACACCACTGGCGCTGAACTCACCGCGCCACCGATACGGAACGCCCGCACGCTCGGCGCTCTGGACGCTGTGGCCGCCAGTGTCCGGGAGGATCTGGGTGAGAACCGGGCACCCCAGTGGGAACACTCCGTCTTCGAGGGATTGACTAAGAAGATTTCCAAGCCGCCGTCCTATTCCAAGGATCCCGTGAACCACCTCGTCGATTCATGGCGGCGGTCTCTGCTCGCAGACGGCGCCGAGAACAGTTCAATCGCCCTTGAAGAGCAAAGCGCCGATATGGTCGACGACTGGGGGAAGGCCCTGAAGCTCGGCAGCAAGGTGCAGGGCTCCCTGAGGGAGGATGCGCTCGAAAGCTCCTACCATTCGCGCGGTGACGCACTCCGTGAACTCGACTGAGGCGATCCCAGCACGCAGAACATCAGCCCTGTTGCCCTACAGGCGCCAGCAGTGCCCCAAAGTCACGATCTAGACAATCAACGCATATTGAAGACCGCAACAAGTACGGGGGAAATCCAATGGCTTGGGACGAATGGGAACAGATCAAGGCCGAGGTAGCGGCACGTCAAGAAAACCGCATGCAATTGAACAGCACGGGTGGTGCCGCCGACACGGCTGACCTCAAGAGCAATTCGCAGGGCAAACAGAGGGCAATCAAGGAACTCGTGAAAACGATACGCCCCGGCCTGGACGAGACGGGTGCCCAGGCCAACGAGACCACCGATGCGGCGGAGCGAGAGTTCGCAGGTTGGGCAACCGGCGCCGGCCTGAAGGACGCACACGACGAATGGGCTCTGCAGGTGAAGAGCCTCCAGGCACGCCTCGCGCGGGACCAGGCCGCGCTGAGCAAGGTGAGGAAGGACTTTCAGTATGTCGACCATGGCGTGGAGAGTTCCCTGACCCAGATCGACTTGCTGTCGCCGGATCCGCGCCGGAACGTCTGATCTCGACCTTTCACGGACTCGCGAACACAGCGTGGGCCCGGTGCCAAATCTCAAGGAAGCAGGCATGCTCACCTATCAGGACGTTGTCACCATCCGGTTGGCTCCGCTGACCACCGCAGCCGTCTCATGGGGCCGGATGGCCGACGGCTTCGAGGACCTGGGCGAAGCGTACAGAGACAGTGTTCAAGCTGTTGCCTCGGACGGCACATGGGTCGGCCAGAGCGCTGAAGAGGCCAAGAAGGGCTTCACCGCTACACGAAAGCAGTTCGACGCCGCTGCTATCGAGGCCCGAGCCATCGCGGATATTCTGCGAGACATCCACGCCCAGTTCACCGAACGAATACAGGTCGTAAAAAATTTGGTCGAGTCGGCCAAGGAAGCCGATGTACACATAGATGCCAAGGGCCGGGCGCATCTCGGCACGAGCACGACGAGCACGTTCAGAGGCGCAGAGGGTGGCATATTCGGAAACGATGCTCAGCGTGCCATCTACGAAGCCAGCTGGACCTCTGCAGTGGCTGCAGCCGTCTAGGCAGTCGATGACGCCGACCAAGGGGCCAAGCTGGCACTCCGGGACGCCGCCGGCATCAAGGGCCTCCTCGAGGAAATGTTGGACAACGCCCGCGGCACCGGACATGACTTCAATGCCGGCGCAGTCGGAGATATCGAAATCGTTGAGGCACGTGAGGCCAAGCAATACGCGGACCAGATCCTGGCGGGAGAGAAACCTGACGATCCGGAGGAGTGGGCGCGGCTCATGCGCGACAACTCCGGCGACAAGGCATTCAGTCAGACGGTACTCAACCATCTGGGTCCCGAGGGAACCATCAAGATAACCAATCAGATCAACACCTTTGCCTATTATTCGGACACGGGGAACAAGCAGCACTACCTGGGAGCCGAGCGAGGGCTCGCCAACGCACTGGCCACTGCTACGCAGGATCCGAAGTCCCAGTTCTACAAGGACTTTCATACCGGCCTGAAGGAGGTCGGCATGAAACGGTACGACTGGCAGGGCGAGAAGATCCGTGGATACCAATCACTCGTCACCCTGATGCAACACGGTGAAGGATACTCGGACCAGTTCATGCACGACCTCGGTGACGATCTGATCACCGCCGAGAAGGCAGACAAGGCTAACGACAACTGGGACCTCCCCAAGGGCTTCGTCACGTCACGGGACGAGTGGTTCGCCAACGATCCCCTCGACGGCCTTCTCGGCATCATGAGCAAGGACCCCGCGGCACCGGCGGCCTTCCTCGACCCCAAGTCCGACCCCAACCCGGACGACGGAAAGAAGGAAGGCAACAACCGACTGGAGTACCTGACACGGAAGCGGGACTGGGATGTCGTCGACGGGCACCCCTCCATGCGCAACCCGCACAACTCCGACAGCATGTGGGGCGATCCCCTGAGCAGCTACGACATCGAGGACGCACAGGGCAGGGCCGGCTTCGGGGCGGCGCTGATAGCGGGGACGACGGGCATCGACCCGAACAACGCCGACGGTGGCTACGTCCAGCACTCCGACGCGAACAACCGTGTGTTCGAGAACGCCCTGAAACACCTCGCCGCCGAGGGCAACGACTTCCCGCCGAGCCTGCGCACACCCATGGCGATGGTCATGGGCAACTACGGAGACGAGGTACATGCCGCAACAAGTTCTCACAACGCAGGAGAAAGCCCTCTGGACCGGGGACAAGTACTTGAAGTAGCGAAACAGATATCTCGTGATCAGTTCGCGTACGGCACACTTCAAGACAGCATAAATCGAGAAATGGTCCATGATATCAACACAGGTAAGGAAGAAGACGAGGAACCCCTGAAGAGAGCAGGCCGCACGGTCGGGTTCCTGGAAGAAGCCCGGTACCAAGGGCTCCAGATCGACGCGGGTGATGCCAAGAGCGAGGCAACTTGGGAAGCGAAATGGGACTATCACACATGGGGTGGTGTCGTGAACTTCATTCCGCATGCAGGCGACGCAGTGCAGCGAGGCATCGATGCAATCACTGCCAAATGGCTCGAGGAAGAGATAGCACGGATTGAGCAAGGTGTGGCAAGAGATAACTTGGCTACCGGCATCGACCGTGAAGGGCGACTCAAGGGACTGGCCGATCTTTGGCGAGATGAAAATCCGCAAATGAAGGAACAGGAAAGCTCATGGACGTCCACCGAGCGAATCGATGACGCAGCTAACAACGGAAATTCGGCTGCCCGCCGCCTGGCAAGTAAGGGGTCATAATGCGTCAAATCAACCTAGCGGCAATTTTTATCCCCGTACTACTCCTTACCGGCTGCTCGGAAGGGGGACCTGAGTACAGGTACGCAACTCCAAAAAAGATATGCGAAATAAATGTTACAGCGTCCGACGTCCAGCCACTGCTCCCCCAGGGTGAGGCGGTCAAAGAGAGCTTGAGAGGAACGCCAGGTGAGAGTCGAAGTTGCGGAGTGATAGTCGACGAAAGAGTCGACCTATCGATTTCGTTCTCACGGCAAACCGGAGAGGTTGACATTGCCCATGAGGCAGACGATGATTACGTCGATCTGAAAAGGGTTTCATTGGGCAGGGCGGTAAAAAGTGCTGCAGTTGCCGATGACGGCGCTGTTGCATGGATGGCTTGTAACCCAAAACCGAATCAACCTCAGTACGAGACGCCTGAAACAAAGACAGGAAGATACACCCACTTGGTCCTGGAAATTCACACCGGAGACGGGACCAAGAAACCTGAAAAAAATGAAGAGCGGCGTACGCATATCGAAAAGTTCTTGCGTGCTTACGTGCCAGAATTGCTTAAGGTTTGGTGCGCATGACGCCCCAAGGGCTTCGTCGCGTCACGGGACGAGTGGTTCGCCAACGATCCCCTCGACGGCCTTCTCGGCATCATGAGTAAGGACCCCGCGACATCGGCGGCCTTCCGCGACCCCAAGTCCCACCCCAACCCGGACGACGGAAAGCCGGGCGAAAATCGAATAGTTCCTGCGCTCGTACATTCCAAATCTGACCAAAGCTTGGTGCACGTAAGGGGCCATTCCGCCTACCGCCTGTCTGGTTGGCGGATACAGAACAGCAAGACCTTCAAAGGCCGGGAGAATCAGCTGCAGCAACTGGCTGGCGTGTGGATGGACGCCAATCCCGACCACCGGGGCAGCAGCCGATACACCCTCACAACCGAGATCAACGCAGCCGCGTTCGACGGGAACGCCCGCGCCCAAGGGCTGGCAGGAGACCAGTGACCGAGAACACCTCCCCACCACAGAAACGGCTGCACCGGCCGAGCAGACGCGCGCTCGGCACCGCGGTCCTCGCCGCCGTGCTCACTCTCACCTTGGCCGGCTGCTCGGGAACCGGCCGTGACTACTCGGTGCCCCGCGACCTGTGCGGTGTGACCGTGGACTCCGATCTGATCTCCCCGTTCCTGCCCGCTGGCAAGAAACTCACCCAACGCTCCTACGACTATGGCGTCATCAGCCCACGGTGCCGCGTGTCCGTGGACAAGCATCTCATCGTGTACATCTCCGGCGATGTGGTCCCGACAGGCGTCGACCCCATCCAGGTACAGGCCCGCGGGCTTCTGCGGCTCGGCACCCCCTCCCCCGTGGACGTGGGCGATGCGGCACGCATCGCAGACCGCGGAGCCACTGCTGTGGCCGACTGCACGCGAGAAGGCGAGCCGATGCGCTTCGTCACCACGATCGAACTCCAGAAGGAGATCCCCGAAGAGACCTCGAAGCGCAGGTCCGACCTGACACAACTCCTGCGCGCCTACCTCCCGAAAGCGATGGCAGCCGTGAACTGTAACGAAGCCTGAGAGCTCGTAACACACGCTGCCCCAGAAGACATTGAGAAAACGGAACATGGCACACGTACGACATCGACCGGTGGTCGCAGCCGTTCTGACCGCTGCGGCCCTGTTGACCGGCTGCGGCGGTGGGGCGCTGCCTCTGAGCCTGGCCGGCCTGACCGAGACCGCCGACGGCGTACCGGAGGACGGGACGGACACCTGCCCGCTGCCCTACGACATGGCCAAGGCCGCGGGGACCGCGGGACTGGATGGGAAGATCGGCCCCGGCTCGGTGCAGAAGGACTATGAAACACCTGTCGCCACGGCCGAGGGCGGCAAGCGCGCCAAGGCCGGGGATCCATTGGCCGAGAATCCTGGCGTACTGCTGAGCTGCACTTTCCATATCGGTCAGGACGACGTGCAGGTGCACACCATCGCTACCAGAAAGCCAAATGCGATCTTCTACCTGACGCCGGTGATCTCACCGCTGACCGGGGGATCCGTCAATAACTCGATCAACTATGTCACCAAAGCCTCCGAAGCCAAGGCCGGAGAGATGACGGTCACCGACAGCGGCAATGTCGCCGCCGTACGCCTGAAGCTCGACGGCGAGGGAGACGCCGCCCTCCTGGTCGGTGTCGGACGGAAGATTTCAAGTCCAGTGAGACAGTTGTGATGCTATGAGGTTTGTGGTGCTGATTCGCGGCGCTTGGCGGGATCGTTGATCCAGGCTGTCCGGGGTATCTCGGGTGGCCGGGGGCGGCGTCCGAAGCGTTCGGGGTGGTGTGTGTAGGCCTGGGCGAGGGTGGCGGCCCGCTGGTCGCGGACCTCTTCGGCGGTGCCGAAATGGACGCTGGCCGGGGTGTGCCAGGCGATACCGGAGTGGCGGTGCTCGTGGTTGTAGTACGCGATGAACGCGTCGAACCACTCACGGGCATGGGCCAGCGAATCGAACCTTTCCGGGAAGTCCGCCATGTATTTCGTGGTCTTGAACTGAGCCTCGCTGTAGGGGTTGTCGTTGGAGACCTTCGGCCGCGAGTGCGACCGGGTGACGCCCAGGTCGATCAGCAGCTGGGACACCTTCTTGGAAGTCATGGACGTGCCGCGGTCGGCGTGCACGGTCCCGGGCACGATGCCGTTGCGGGCGATGGTCTCGCGGATCAGTTCCTCGGCCCGTAGGGCGGACTCGGCGCGCTCGACGGTGTGGCCGACGATGTACCGGCTGAAGATGTCGATGATGACGTAGGCGTGGTACCAGACGCCCTTGGCGGGCCCGGCCACCTTGGTGATGTCCCAGGAGAAGACCTGAGACGGGCCGGTGGCGACCAGTTCCGGCACCACCCGCGCCGGGTGGGTCGCCTGGCGGCGGCGCTCACCGCTCTGGCCCTGTTCCCGAAGGATCCGGTACATCGTGGAGACCGAACAGTGGTAGCGCCCGGCGTCCAGCTCACGGGCCCAGATCTGCGCGGGCGGCAGTTCCGCGTACTCGGCGCTGTTCATCAACTCCAGCACCGTCAGGCGCTCTTCGGCGCTCAGGGCGGACGGTTGGACGCCGACCGCGCGGGGCCCGGGCCGGGCCGGTGGCCGTAGCCGACGGTAGTGGGTGGCACGGGAACGGCCGGTCAGCCGGCACGCGGCAACGACACCGAGCTCGGTCTCGACGCCGTGGAAGGCGTCGTCCACGACCGGGGCGGCGGCAGACTTCAGTCCGCGCTCCTGGAGATCATTTCCAAGAGCGCAGAAGCTTTTCCCATGACCTCCAGAGCGGCCTTGTTCTGGGCCAGCTCCTTCTCGAGCCGCTCCACCTGGCGCCGCAGTCTCTCGTTCTCCGCCTCGGCGGCCGACTTCTTCGGCCTCGCGGGACTGGTCCGGCGGTCGACCAGCTTCTCCAGGGCGCCGGCGTCCCGCGCGGCCCGCCATTCCTTGACGTGCGAGTGGTAGAGACGCTCGCGGCGCAGGATCGCACCCTTCTCGTTCTTCGGGGCCGCGTCGTACTCGGCGACGATCCGCAGCTTGTACTCCGGACTGAAGGAGCGGCGCTTCGGCCGGGGAGCGGGATCGGACGCGGGGTTCTTGCTGGTCATGAGGGAGGTGGTTCTCCTGTCGGTGCCCTCTCAGGCTAACCCGGCAGAGCCGGGTGTCTCACTCAAGGCTGACAGAGAGGGGAGAGGCGGGGTCCGCTTCTCCGAGCCGGAAGCAGGTCGCCGACCTCGCCAAGGCGCTCGCAGATCAGGTGCAGTAGTTCAGGCCTCTCTGAGAGGCGATGCCTGCCGTGTCATGACGTACGACAGGGTGGACACCTCCCGCGCGTGTCCACCCTGTTCGCTTTCTGCGTGCGCTGTGCGCGGTTGCCCTACATGAAGTAGCCGGCGCCCCTCAGGTCGCCGCCGCGGTAGTCACCGCCGGCGGCGCCGACGGTCTTGCCGATGCTGACCAGAGCCTGGTGGATACCGGAGGCGTGGCGGTCCCACTCCTTGGTCTTCTTGGTGAATTCCTCGTACGCCTCACCACCCCAGCCCTCGGCCGCTTCCAGCACGGCCTTCTTGAGCGCCTCGAGGTCCTCCTCGAGCTTCTTGGCCTGGTCGCCGAGTTCGGTGGCGAGCGCGTCCATGGTGCCGTAGGTGACGGCGAGTTCGCTGTAGTGGGGTGCGGACATGTCTTCCTCGTTTCTTTGGGAGCCGGTAGATCGTCTTCGCGGACTCGCGTCAGTACTTGCTGAGGGCCGAGGTCTTTCCACCGAGGTCTTCCACCGAGATCTTGGCGACGTCGGCCTCGATCTGGTCCTCGAGCTTGCGCTTGTCGGCCTTGTTCAGCTGGATGCCCTCGAGGAAGTCGTCGAGCATACGGCCGATCGAGGCCATGTGGCTGTTGATCTCCGTCTGCTTCTTGTCGAAGGCGATGGCGCCCTGGCCGGTCCAGTGCTTCTCGATCATGTCGATCGTTGCCTGGAGTCGGGTGAGAGACTGCCGGATCGAGTCGTACCGGTCGATGACGTTCGTCTGGAGCTTCTCTACTTGGGCCTCGTAAAGCTTGCGGCCTTCAGCCATGTCGGCAGTCCCTTTCGTGAGAGCGGTGGTGCGGTGCGGTGTGGCACCGCGTGGTGGTGGGTGGTCGGTTGTGCCGGAGCCGGCTGGTGTGTGCGCTTTTCCTATGCGCGTCGTCGTGAGCGGATCACGGCGAAGGCGCCGCCCCCGATCAGCAGGACCGCCGCTGCGGCTCCGAGGGTCACCCAGAGGGTGGTGCTGTCGGAAGTTCCCGTGCCGGAGGCGGCTGTTGAGCTCTGGCCGTCCGACGTGTCCTTCGCACCCTTCGAGGGGTGGGGGGACGGTGACGTGGTGGAGGCCACCGGGTCGCCTGATTCGTCCAGGACTCCGATGGCGTTTTCCTTGGCAAGCGGGTCGGTTCCGGGCGAGCCGGGCTTGTAGTCCTCGTTCATCAGGACCTTGCGCGGACGGATCAGGCCGTAGCCGAGGTAAACGCTCGGGTCGTCCCTCGCCCAGTCGCGGCCGGCGGTGTCGATGAGGCTGGCGAGGACCTGGTTGGCGGTCCAGTCGGGGTGGGCGGACCAGACGAGAGCGGCGGAGGCGGAGGCGATCGCGGTGGCCATACTCGTCCCCTCACCGGTGCAATACGCGCGGAGTGTCTTGTCACACCAAGTGGGGACATCGAGTCCTGGGGCAGCCAGGTCAACGTAGTTGCCGTGCTGCGAGAACTCCCCCACAGCGCCGGACTCGTCCGAAGCGGCAACCCCGACCACGTAGGGATAGGCAGCCGGGTAACCGGTAAATCGTGTCTCCAATGCATCGTTACCCGTGCCCGCAAACATCAATTTCCCCTTGCCGTGGGCGTATTCAACCGCTTCACGAACCTCGGGAGAATCAATTTTCGCACCGAAGGACATGTTGATGATCTTCACATCGCTGTCGGCGATCGCCCTGATGACTTCCGCCAAGCGGGGCGCCTTCTTCATTTCCGTCTCGTTGAGGCCCGTCAGCCCGACCCGATAGGGAACGATCTTGGCGCCGGGAGCTAGACCCTTCAGCGTGCTGCCGGCACCAGTACCTGCGATCAGCTCAGCCATACTGGTTCCGTGGCTGTCGTAATCTTCGGTGGCCTTGTAGGCGAGATTCTTTGGGACTTCGCCAGTGAGTACTTGTCCCTCCAGTGAGGGAGTGGTGCCATTCACTCCCGTGTCGACAACGGCGACCTTGATGCCTTTGCCGGTACTCACCTTCCACATCTCTTCGGCCTTCATTGCCGACAGGTACCACTGTTTCGATTGAACGTCCGCAGCTGCTGCATCGGGCGTCAGTCCTGCCGACAGGACGGCCACAGCGCCAAGCACTGAGCAAACGCCGACACCCCGTCTCCTGTATCGCCTTGAGAAGGACGCGCTCCGCTCAACACGTCGGCCGAACCTTGACACCATGCCTCTGTCTGTCCTTCTTCAGTCTGGTCAGTCGGTCGCCGACGGGTCACCACGCCGCTCATCGCGACGTGAACGGCTCGTGTCGGAGCCTCGATTGCTTGTAGCACCACGTTGCATCCCGGAAGATGCCTCAGGGGTGCGTACGCCGTTCCTTGGGCCGGAAGCCCTTCCGTTGGGCATTCCGACGACACCGTCGGGCTTGCCGCCTGAGCGGCGGGACACCTGTCCGGTGTTCGACGCTGCAGGAGGTGCTCCGATCACCCCGTGCTGACCGGGCCTCTGCCCAGTCGCGCGCGGACCAGAGACACTTTCACCACCGATGACCGTGCCGCGCGGCAGCCGGGAGCCGTTACCGCCGGGCGCAGCGCCAGTGACAGGCCGCCCGCCGACAACGCCATCGCTGTTACGCCCCGGGCTCCTGGGGTTGGACGATGTGGCTCCCAAGGCGCCCACAGGGCCGCGGGGGACACCGCCGACCGGTCCGGTCACCGACCCCCCGGACTTAGGCACGCCGCCGACGATGCCACGTCCTACAGGACCACTCCCATGGTTGCCTGCCTGACCTGGCAGAGCGGTACGTCCCACTTGCCCCAGAGGGTCAGCCCCCTGGCTCCCCACCGGCCCTGGCGTGGCGCCACGCGGGCCCTGGCCCACGACGGGACCAGGTCCCGTACGAGCTGCTGGTCCGCTGCCTGCCATTCCCCCGACTCGTCCCTGCGTCGACGGGGGAAGCTTGGCCGGGGGCACGCCGCTGGGGCCCGTGGCTCGCCCTGCGGTTCCACGGAAGCTGGGTGGGGTCGTTCTTGGAACCACGGGCGGAGCAGTTCCTCCGGCAACAGCAGGGCCAGTCGTCGACGGCGGCGTGGCGGTGGTCGGCTTCATGGCCTCCTGGGGAGGCAACATACCGACGCTGTTGATCTCCGTGCCTACCGGCTGCGTGGGAAGGCCGCCAACGCCTTTGTGTGTCGGCAACTGCTCCCCCGCTCCCTGCTCCTTCACTCCAGTCACTACTGAGTGACGCACAGAAGTCTCTGGCTGGCCCAGCGGCGCCAATGACTCATAAGGAGCGCCTCGCCTGATCGGGTCTCCCTCAGGAAGCGGCGGCGGCACCCCCGCGTCCGGCATCTTGGGGAACACCGGCTCCTCCGTCTTCGCCATCGTCCCCGCTGACACCGTGTAGAACGACGCCAGTCGGTACATCTGGTTGATGGCTTCCTGGCGGTGTCCCTCTGCCTTCACCGCTGCCGTGTACTCGTCGTTGCTCTCGACCCGCTTGGCCTCGGGGATCTCCTCAACCCGCTTGGGATCGGTGCGACTGTCGCGCGGGGGCATGGACTTGCGGACGGAGGCGAGGCCGGAGCCGGCGGCCATGACCTGGGTGCCGACGACGTCGGCGTAGCCGGCGATGCCTTCGGCGGTCTTGACGAGGCTGGTGGCCCATGTGGTGAAGGCGGTCTGGGACTCGCCCTTCCAGTCGATGTCGCCGAGGAGGTTGTCCTTGAGTTCGTCGGCGGCCTTCTGGATGGCGTCACGGGCGTCGACGAGGGCGGTGCCGGCGGACTCCAGGAGTTCCGGGTTGGCGGACTCGACGATGTCGATCATCTGGTTGAGGTCGTGGTTCTCGAAGCTCGTGGAACCGAAGTGGATGCCCCGGACCGAGCCCAATGGGCTGACAGCGAGGCTGGTCATGCTCGTGACGGCATCGAGCATGTTGTTCTGTGCCAGCGCCTCCTGCCGCTCCTCCTGGTGCAGGTCCGGCTTGTTCTCTTCGCCGCTCATCAGTACCCCGCGTCGGTCTGGTCGGCGCGGTTGTCCCGCTTGAGGTGTGGGTTGAGCATCTCTTCCCGCGTCTGGTTGACCTCGGTCCGGATCTCATGGAACCGGTAGCGCTGTTCCTCTTCGAGGTTGTCGAAGGTGACGTCCACGCCGTGTACGGCGATCCGCATGGCCTCGAGTTGGAGTCCCAGCGACTTGGAGAGGGCGGTGATGCGCTCGTGGACGCGCTCGTACTCCAGGTGGAGCATCTTTCCCTCCGGGAAGGCGCCGCTGCCGAAGGCCGTCTCCGGCAGGCTGTGGGCCCGGACCTTCGACGGACCGCCCGGCGATTCCTCGAAGGTGGAAAGCAGGTCGTCCACCCGCTTCTTGAACGTCGACAACGCCATCACACCGCGGCGCAGATCCGCCGCGCTTCCGCCCCCGTCGGCAAAAAGCACTCTGCTTTCCTCCCCGTTCTCCCCGTGCTGTGGCCGGATCCGCGCACGTCACCCGACGGCTCGCGTCCTTGCGGCGACCACGGCCGCAACCACAACGGAATCGCAACGGAATCGCAACGGAACCACTCTAGTGATCCGCACCGACAGTCCCAACTGCCATATCCAGTCGTGGTACTGACACTCGGCGGACCCTCACCCGTCGTTCACCGGACAATATGGCTCTCACTTCGGTCACGGACACCCCGACCGTGGTCCAGCGGTCTTTCTCACATTGCAGTGCGGTCCCTGCGAACGCCCGCCGCCCGGGGCCGTCTGCGTGCGTCCCGGATCGCCACCGCCGTTCCGCCCAGCCCCGCCACCAGGACCGCCGCGCCGACGGCGACGTAGGTCGCGAGGCGGGCGTTGCGTTCGTCGGCGGTCTCGCCCAGCGGGATCTTCGCCACGGTAGGCGCCTCGGCCTTGGCCAAGCCTTCGTCGGGCCGGGGGGACTCGACCGGCCGGTCGTCCTCCGTCAGCGCGCGGACCGGGTCCACCACTCCCCAGCCGACCAGGCGGTCGTGATGGGCGATGGTGCGTTCCGCGGTCTGTTCGATCTGGGCGACGATCTGGCGCTGGGTCCAGGTGGGGTGCTCGGCCTTGATGAGCGCCGCGATGCCCGCGACGTACGGCGCGGAGAAGCTGGTGCCGTTGTCGGCGCAGTGGCCCCCGCGGGGGACGGTGGAGATGATGTCGACGCCCGGTGCCGCCACGCCGACGAAGTCGCCCGACTGGGAGAAGGACGCGCGTTCGTTGTTGCGGTCGGAGGCGGCGACGGCGAGGACGCCCTCGTAGGAGGCGGGGTAGGTCTTCTTGGTGTTGCCGCCGAATCCGTCGTTGCCCGCCGATGCGACGACGACGACCTCCCGGGCCAGGGCCTCCTTGACCGCCGCTTCCAGCTTCGGGGCCGGTTCGACGGCGCCCGCGGTGTCCTGGGAGATGTTGATGACGTCCGCACCGGCCTGGACGGCGTAGTCGATCGAGTCGGCGAGGGTGTCGGTGTCTCCGTTGCCCTCCGCGTCGTTCTGCTGGATCGGGATGATGGTCGCCTCGGGGGCCAGGCCCACGAAGCCGGTCCCGGCGGCGGGGCGGGCGGCGATGATGCCGGCGACCTTGGTGCCGTGGCCGACGGTGTCGGTGGTGCCGTTCTCGTTGCCCCGCTCGACGGGGTCGCCGTTCTCGTCCTTGAGGCCCTTGGGCAGGAAGTTGCGGCCGCTCTTCACGTCCACCGCGTTCTTCAGCTGTGGGTTCTTCACGTCGACGCCGGTGTCGATGACGGCGACCCGTACGCCCTTGCCCCTGGACTCGCTCCACAGCTCGTCGAGTTGGACGCGCTGGAGGGACCAAGGGCGGCCCGGGTAGGTGGCGTTGGGGTATTCGCACTGGCCGGAGAAGGAGTCCTCCGCGGCGGCCGTGGGCGCGATGGCCAGGGAGGCCGCCGTCAGCAGGGTCGCGGCGGCTGTCATGGGGAGAGGGAGGGGGCGAAGGCGCTTGCGTCGCATGGTGGGTGACGTCCTCCGCTACGAGCCCTGCGGCTGGCGTGCCGCGGCTGTGGACAGGCGGGGGCCCGTGGGGAGGAACGCGGACCAGGCGGCGGGAATCGGCGCGGGGTCCACGTCGGCGTAGCCCAGGCGTGTCTGGGCCTGCTGGGCCTCCTGCTCCAACTGCTTCTTCTCCTCCGCCGACATGCCGATACCGGCGTCGTCGGTGGCGCTGTCCGCGTTGGACTGCAGGACGTAGCGGAGGCCGGTGTCGGTGACCAGGAAGACGGGGCCCGCCTTCGTCTCCGCGCCCTTGAACTGGCGGTAGAGCTGACCGGAGCCGGGCGTGACGTAGGCGCTGGAGGAACCGGCGGGGAGGTCGGCCGGGAAGTCGGTGCCCGCCCAGGTGCTGAGGGTGGTGGCGCCCTTGTCGCCGACGCCGCGCAGGACGTTGCAGACCGTGTTGCGGCTGCCCTTGGCGTCCGACGCCGAGTTGACCGCCTCGGGGGTGCCGGTCGGCCAGTCGTACTCGGTGCCGAAGGGCTCGCCCGGGACGATCGCCCCGGGGCTCATGTCCAGTGCCTGACCGGCCTGCCCGACCTGCGCCAGGTCCTTGCTGAACAGCAGGAGTTGGGCGACGAAGGCGGACACCGGCGCGACCCGGCCGGGCAGCACGACGTAGTACTGCTCCTTGTTGTTGTCGAACGCCTTGAGCACCGTGCCGACCTTGTCGGCCGACTCGCCGAGCCGGCCGGGGGCGTTCGCGGGTGTGCCGGGCGTGCCCTCGACGTCCGGGAAGGTGATCGGGGCGCCCTGGTGGAGGGTCGCCAGCCATTCCCGGGACACCCGCTGGGGTTCGCGCCCGGAGCCGACGACCGTGCGCAGCAGCAGCTCCAGGTCGGCACCGGTGTCCACCTCGTCGACCCGGTACGCCGTGCCGCCCGGGTCCACGACGAAACGTTCGCCGTCGGGGGCCACCACGTAGAGCAGTTCGCCGCCGGTCAGTTTCTGCTTGCCCTCGGTCAGTTCCTTCTCGCGGTCGGCGAGGACCAGCGCGGCCTTCTGGATGGACCGGCCGCCCGCGCTCGGACGCTCACAGACCGCCCACCGCTTGGCGGCGCCCGCCTCCTTGTCGGAGGGCAGGCGGTCGGGGGCGTACGGGATGCCGATGGTGAGGCCGTGCGGGATCCTGCCGCTGTCCAGGAGCGACTCGCTCACGGTGACGACGTCGCCCTTTCCGGGGGCGAGGAGGAGCTTGGCGGACGCCATGTTGAGCACGGGGTGCAACTGGGCCTCGTCGCCGGTCTTCAGGACGACGTACCGGGTGGTCGACTTGCTGGCGATGATCACCTTCTCGTTCGGGGTGTCCCAGCCCTTGGGCGCGGTGGGCTTGAACATGCCCCAGGCGCCGAACACGGCCATGACGATCACGCCGATGACGAGTCCGGGCACCACGCCCCGCAGGGGGCGCGGCGCACCTTCCTCGGAGCCGTGCGGGAACGACTGGACGAAGGCCGCGAGCAAGCGGCGCTTCGCGAAGGTGTAGGCGTTGAGTTGATCCCGCCGAGATGCCATTGGTGAGTGTCTCTCCCCGTGTCCCGCCCGTGTCCCGCCCGTGTCTGCCCGGGCAATGCCGGGGATCGCCGTCCCCTGCCCGCCGTTGTCGGACGCGGCCCCTACTATGCCTGGTGTGAGGGGGGAGTTGGGGACCGGGTAGGGTGCCTGGGCCCTTCGGAGCCTGGTGCGGTACCGGAGTTCCAGCGAGTTGCGGGCGAATTGGGGGGATGGAGTGATGGTTGCCGGAACGCGGGCCTCGAGTCGTGACCGGACGGGGGCACGCGACTCCGCCGGGCCGGGGTCGCGGGCGGCGCGGCAGCCGTCCGCGCGAGGCGGTCTCCATCTCAGGCTGCGTGCGGGGCGGCCGGGTTCGTTCCGGCTGCAACGGATCGTACTGCTGGAGCTCGCGGCCGCCGTCCTCCTCACCGGGTGGGCCATCGACACCCTGGCACTGGTGCCCGCCGCCGTTGTCGCCGTCGCGTTGGTCCTGCCGGCCTTCGTCCGTCGCCGGGACCGCTCCCTGCCCGAATGGGTCGCCACGGCACGGGCCCTGCGCGTCCGGCGGAAGCGCGCACCGGAGCTGGTGATAGCGCCCGGCACCGAGCCGGCACTCGCCCCGGCCCTGGAGTGCGATCCGAGCCTGCGCACGTACGCGTACGGTGGCCGGGAGCGGCGGCCCGTCGGCATCATCGGGGACGGGACCTTCGTCACCGCGGTGGTGCAGGTGGAGGGGGACGCCACCGCCCTGCGAGCCGAGCGGAGCCGGCGGCCGCTGCCGCTGGCCCTGGTGCGGGACGCGCTCGAGGTGGACGGAATCCTCCTGGAGTCGGCGCAGATCGTGCTGCACACGCAGCCCGCGCCCGCGCTGCACCTGCCGCGTCAGTCCGTGGCCGTCAGCAATTACGCGCCGCTGCAGGAGCAGACCGGCGCTCCCGCGGTACGGATCACCTGGATCGCGTTGAAGGTCGCCCCGGAGCTGTGTCCGGAGGCCGTGGCGGCCCGGGGCGGGGGCTTGACCGGTGCGCAGAAGTGTGTCGTGCGGGTCGCCGACCACCTCGTCAGCCGGCTGACCGGCGCCGGGTTCCGCGCCACGGTGCTCGACGAGGAGGAGCTGACGTCGGCCATCGCCACGTCGGCCTGCGCCAACCCGCTGGTGACGGCCGAAGCGGGACGGGCGAACCGGCATGAGAGACGCACCGAGGAGTCCAGCCGGAGCTGGCGCTGCGACAACCGCAGGCACACCACGTACTGGATCCGCAAGTGGCCTCAACTGGGCGGCGACCGCGGGGTCTCCCTGCCCCAGTTCGTCGCGCGGGTCACGGCGGTTCCCGCGCTCGCCACCACGGTCAGCCTCACCCTCGCGCGCGCGGACCGGCGGGAGGTGTCGCTGCGGGGCCATCTGCGGATCACCGGGCGCAGCGCCGAGGAACTGGCCGAAGTACGGCGTGCGGTGGAGAGCGCCGCACGGGAGGCCGGCGCGGCGCTGACGCGGCTCGACCGGGAGCAACTGCCGGGTGTCCTCGCCACTCTGCCCCTCGGAGGTGTTCGGTGACCGCACTGACGACACGGGCCGCCGACGGGCCGGACGGGCCCGTCGCGCCGGGAGCCGCGGACGTACCGAGCGGTGCACGGCCGTCGGCCGCCCGGCGGGCGCGCGGCCTGTTGCACGCCGGTTTCGGCCTGCTCGGTCCACGCCACGGCCACCACACCCTGTCCGCGGAGGACGTGGACGCGCTGTCACTGCCCATCGGGGACGACGGCGTCGTCATCGGGGTGGACACCGAGGGACAGTCGGCGGTGCTGGGGCTGAACCGGCCCACGCCGTACGAGGTCGTGCTCATCGGCGGTCTGTGGACGGCCCAGGTGTTCGCGCTGCGGGCCGCGGCGACCGGCGCGCGGGTGGCCGTGGAGACCGGGCGGGCGCAGGCGTGGACGCAGATGGTCCACGCCATGGGCGGCGGTCAGAACGGGCTCGCGGTCTACGACGTGGGGCGGGTACCGCCGCTGGGTGCCTCGGCCGGCACGCCGGTGCTGGTGGTGCGCGACTGTGGCATGCGGCCGCCGCGGGGACGCGTGGTCTCCGGGCCCTGGAGGTCGGTGCTGACGCTTCTGCCCTATCTCAGTCCCGTCGCGCCCAGGCTGCTCCGGCAGGCGCGTCTCGTGGGTGTGCAGCGGGTGTCGCCGGACGAGGCCGGGGAATTGGGCCGCTCGATGGGCTTGCCCCGGGGTGACGTGGAGGCGTTGCCGACTCTCGCGGACGGCGTCACTCTCTGGTGCGCCGACCGCGACCGGCAGTACGTGATGACTCAACCGACGGACGCCGAGGTCGGGTTGCTGGGTACGCCGCGACGGATGGACTGAAGACACGGCCGCTGTGCAACGTGTTCGCAGGACGGGCCTGCCGGTGTGCCGATGGTGGCGATTAGGCTGGGACCGGGCGCGACGCCAGAACCCGTGGACCGGACGTCGGTGTCCAGGGGGGCCGGTGGGTCGGACGACCGTGATCGGACGAAATCGCAGCGCCCCCGAAACGGCCTCGAACAAGTCTGGATGACGAGAAATGGTCGCCTCAGCACGGCGTGAGGGTGTTCGACCACACCAGGAGGAACTGTGAGCAGCGATCGGGACGGGACGCGCGGGGGCTGGGCGACACCCGGCGATGACCAGCCCGACGCGGAGTCCGCCGTCGAGGCGACGGGCGAGTTCACCATCGACTACGCACCGCCGGCCTGGTACACGCAGAATGCTTCGGAGGGGTCGAGTTCGGGGCCGGGGTCGATGTCGGGGAACTCCGGGGAGGGGGCCGGTCCTTCGGCTCCTTCGTCCCCTTCACCTTCTTCGTCTGCTCCCGCTTCGGGGTCGGGCAGGCCCGTTCCGCCGTTGCCCGGGCTGACTCCGCCGCCGCACGCGGTGGGTGCCGGGGGACCTTCGTCGATTCCGGCGCCCGCTCCGGGGGCGCCTTTCACCCCGCCCCCGCCCGCTCCCACACCGGGCGCTCCCTTCACACCGCCGTCTCCCGCGCCGGGAGCCCCGTTCACTCCGCCCGCTCCGCCGTCCGGGGGGCCGGGCGCCGTGCCCAGGCTTCCGGTGGGGAGCGGTTTCGAGCCGCAGCAGCCTTCGGAAGGGGATGAGCGGGGCGAGGCGCCCGTGCCCACTCCCCCGGCTGCGCCCGAGCCGGAGCCCGACTCCGGTAACGGCGATCTCGAGAGCGGTGCCACCATCCGGTTCTCCGCCGCCGCCCTGAAGCGGGGGATCCGGGAGCGCGGGACCGAGACCGCACCCGAGGCGGAGGTGACTCCGGCGCCGGACAAGCGGCTGGAGTCGGCCGACGCTCAGGACGGGACCGACGACGTCGCGGACGTGGAGGCCGCCGACGGTCTCGAGGACGAGGGCATCGCCGACGCAGGCGCCTCCGAATCGTCCGCGGAGGGCGGTCAGGACGACGCGAACGACGAGGACGACGCCGAGGACTCCGAAGCCGCCGTCGTCGTGGCCGAGGCCGAGGCGGACGCGCCCGAACCCGAGGAATCCAAGCCGGTGGTGGGTGACGCGCCAGGGGGCGGCGTGGCCGGTTCTGACGGTGCGGCCGACGACACGGAAACCCCGGACAACTCAGACGACGCAGACAGCGCACCTCAGGATGGCGTCCCGGCTCCCTCCGACCCTCCGGCCGCGACCGCCTGGACTCCCCCGGCGCCACCGGTGGCGCCGCCCCCGCCGTACCCCACTGCCCCGGCACCCGCGAGCCAGTGGCCCGCACAGCCGCCGCAGGCCCCCGCAGCGGCCCCCACGCCGACGCCTGCACAGCCCACGGACGCGGAAGCACCCGCGCAGCAGCCGCCGTTCCAGCCGCAGGCGCCGCAGCCCGCGCCCGCCGCCTGGAACGCGCCGGACGGGCCGACGCCGCCGCAGCACCAGGCACCGGCCCCGCCCGCTCCGCAGGCCGGATACGGTTTCCCCCAGCCGGGCGTTCCCGCTCCCGGCGCCCCCGCCGGTTACGGGTTCCCGCCCGCCGGTCCCGTGCCGGCCCCCCCGACTCCCCCGGCCCAGCCGGGCGGTTACGGCTTCCCCCAGCAGCCGCCCGCTCAGCAGGCGCCTCCGCGGCAGCCCGTACCACCGCAGGCACAGCCCCAGCAGCCCGTACCGCCGCAGCCCCAGCAGCCGCAGGCCGCCCAGCAGGGGTTCCCCCTCCAGCAGCCCCAGCCGCCGCACGCCGGTCAGCCGCCGCAGCCGCCCGTCGATCCCCGCGCCGGGGCCGCCTGGCCGCAGCCGATCCGGCACGACCAGCGGCAGCAGACCAACCCCGGTGCCGCGCCGCTCGGTTACACCGCGGCCGTGGAACTGTCCTCGGACCGGCTGCTCAACAGCAAGAAGCAGAAGGCGAAGAGCACTCGGCCGTCCGCGGGCGGATCCCGTTTCAAGCTGGGTGGCAAGAAGGAGGAGGCCGAGCGGCAGCGGAAGCTGGAGCTGATCCGTACGCCGGTGCTGTCCTGCTACCGGATCGCCGTGATCAGTCTCAAGGGCGGTGTCGGCAAGACGACCACGACCACCGCGCTCGGCGCCACCCTCGCCAGTGAGCGGCAGGACAAGATCCTCGCGATCGACGCCAACCCCGACGCCGGTACGCTCGGCCGCCGGGTGCGGCGGGAGACCGGGGCCACCATCCGTGACCTGGTGCAGGCGATCCCCCACCTCAACTCGTACATGGACATCCGGCGGTTCACCTCCCAGGCCCCCTCCGGCCTGGAGATCATCGCCAACGACGTCGACCCTGCCGTCTCGACGACCTTCAACGACGAGGACTACCGGCGGGCCATCGACGTTCTGGGCAAGCAGTACCCGATCATCCTCACCGACTCCGGTACGGGTCTGCTCTACAGCGCCATGCGCGGGGTGCTGGACCTGGCCGATCAGCTCATCATCATCTCGACGCCGTCCGTGGACGGCGCGAGCAGCGCCAGCACGACGCTGGACTGGCTGTCGGCCCACGGGTACGCGGATCTCGTCTCGCGGTCGCTCACGGTCATCTCGGGTGTGCGCGAGACCGGCAAGATGATCAAGGTCGACGACATCGTGTCGCACTTCCAGACCCGCTGCCGGGGCGTGATCGTCGTACCGTTCGACGAGCATCTGGCCGCCGGCGCGGAGGTCGATCTCGACATGATGCGGCCGAAGGTGCGGGAGGCGTATTTCCACCTCGCGTCGATGGTCGCCGAGGACTTCGTCCGGCACCAGCAGTCGCACGGCCTGTGGACCTCCGACGGCAACCCGCCGCCGGTCGCCGCCCCGCCGCTGCCGGGCCAGCACATCCCGAACCAGTACATCCCGGGCCAGCCGTACCCCGGACAGCCGGGCCCGTACCCCCAGCAGCCGCAGCCCGGCCAGCCGTACGCCCCTCCCGGTCAGCCCGGCCAGCCCCACCCGCAGCAGGGCCACCCCCAGCCCCCCGCACCGCCCGGCCCCGCATACCCGCAGGCCGCTCCCGGCCTGCCGTACCCCCAGCCCGGCTACGGTTATCCGTACCCGGGCCCGCCCGGCCACCCGGACCAGCACGGCGGGCACGGCGGGGGGCAGACGCCTCCCCCGCAGGCACCGCCTCCGCAGGCTCCACCCCCGCAGCAGTAGGGAATGTCACCCGATCGGCCCCTTTCGAGGGGCCGATCCCGTTTCCGGCCCGCACCGTTCGCCCACGGATGCGGGCTCTCCCGTATTCGGGGTGCGGTACGGCTTCAGTCGCTGGCCAGGAGCGCTTCAGTGGTCTCCACCAATGGGCGCGAAATGCTCGTCAGTTCGTTGTTTCCGCAGGCCACATGGGGTGTGCGCACCGTTGACGACCGCCAGATACCGCTGATAGACACTCACCACTCACCTGATCAACCAGTCCTACCCGTGCGAGTGACGACGCGAGGTCAGCGACCCTATGGACACGAACGATCAGTACGGCGGTCAACACGAGACCGGACGTCCGGGCACCGGGCCACGGTCCAGACCACGGGCAGGGAGCGGCGTTCCACGCCGGGTCCGGCTCGCCACGGCGGCCGGTGCGGCCGCGCTCGCCCTCACCGCCGGGCTCGCGACCCCGCTCGACCCGGCGCCGCGGCAGGCCCAGGCGGCCGACGACGGGAAGCAGACGCTGACCGTCGCGGTGGCGCAGAGCGTCGACTCGCTCAGCCCGTTCCTCGCGGTGCGGCTGCTCAGTACGAGCATTCACCGGCTCACCTACGAGTACCTGACCAACTACGACCCCGAGGACAACCGTGTCGTCCCGGGCCTGGCCACCGAGTGGAAGTCGTCCCCGGACAAGTTGACGTGGACGTACACCATCCGCTCCGACTCCAAGTGGTCGGACGGGCAGCAGGCCACGGCCGAGGACGCGGCGTGGACGTTCAACACGATGATGACCGACGAGGCCGCGGCCACGGCCAACGGCAGCTTCGTCGCCAACTTCGAGAAGGTCACCGCGCCGAGCCCGACCGAGCTGGTCATCCGGCTGAAGAAGCCGCAGGCCACCATGACGGCGCTGGACGTGCCCATCGTGCCCAAGCACGTGTGGGAGAAGGTCGACGACTTCTCGAAGTTCAACAACGACAAGGACTTCCCGATCGTCGGCAACGGGCCGTTCGTCCTCACCGACTACAAGCCCGACAGCTATGTGCGGCTGGTGCCCAACAAGGACTTCTGGCGCGGGGCGCCGAAGTTCGACGAGTTGCTCTTCCGGTACTACAAGGACCAGGACGCGGCGGTGTCCGCGCTGCGCAAGGGTGAGGTGTCGTTCGTCGCCGGATCGCCGTCCCTGACGCCGGCGCAGGCGGCCTCACTCCGGAACGAGAAGAACATCAAGGTCAACGACGCGCCCGGCCGCCGCTTCTACGCCCTCGCCACCAATCCGGGGGCGAAGGCCAGGAACGGCGAGAAGATGGGGGACGGGCATTCGTCGCTGCTGGACCAGCGGGTCCGCAACGCGCTGTTCAGGGCGGTGGACCGGAAGACCATCATCGACAAGGTGTTCCAGGGCCACGCGGAGATGGGCGCGGGCTACATCCCGCCGCGGTACGAGCAGTACTTCTGGGAGCCGTCGGCCGACCAGGAGCTGGCGTACGACCCGGCGGAGGCGGCCCGACTGCTCGATCAGGCGGGCTACAAGAAGAACGGTGACGGCAAGCGGGTCGGCAAGGACGGCAAGCCGCTGAACTACCGGGTCCTGTGCCACGCCACCGACCCGAACGACAAGGCCATCGGCAAGTACCTCGAGGAGTGGTGGGGCGACCTCGGCATCGGGGTCACGCTCAACTGCCTGGACAACGTGACCGATCCATGGCTCGCCGGCGAGTACGACCTGGCCTTCGACGGCTGGTCGGTCAACCCCGACCCCGACTTCGTCCTGTCGATCCACACCTGCGGGGCGCTTCCGGCGACCCCGAAGGACACCGGCGCGACCGACAACTTCATCTGCGACAAGAAGTACGACGAGCTGTACGACCAGCAGTTGGTCGAGTACGACCCCGCCAAACGGGCGAACATCGTCCAGCAGATGGAGTCACGGCTGTACGACCTCGGGTACATGAACGTCATGGCGTATCCGAACGCGGTCGAGGCGTACCGCACCGACCAGATCGAGTCGATCACCACGATGCCGAAGAAGGCCGGCAACCTCTACGGCCAGGACGGCTACTGGAGTTGGTGGTCCGCGGTACCGGCGAGCTCCGGTGAGGCCTCCGAGGACGGGTCGTCGACGGGTGTGGCCGTCGGGATCGCCGCGGGTGCCGTGGTCCTCGTCGGGCTGGGGGTGTTCGTGGCGATGCGGCGGCGGGCCACCGCCGAGGACCGCGAGTAGGGCGGGCGACGGGTACTCATGACCGCCGACGCGACATCCGCTCCGGTCGAGGGCACGCAGACCGCCGGTCCGGCGAAGGACGGACCGGCGGCCCGCGGGCCGCGCGCCCGCACCACCACCGCGTATCTGCGGTACGTGGCGGGCAAGGTGGCCGGCGCGGCCGTGTCCCTCCTGGCCGTCCTCGTCACCAGTTTCTTCCTCTTCCGACTGATCCCGGGCGACCCGGTGAAGTTCATGACCGGCGGACGTCAGGTGTCGGCCGAGCAACTGGCGGCCTACCGCCGTGAGTTCGGTCTGGACCTGCCGTTGTGGCAGCAGTTCACCGACTACTGCGGCAAGGCGCTCACCGGGGACCTGGGAACGTCGTACCAGTTCAACGCACCGGTGATCGACAAGATCACCGAGGCGTTGCCGAACACGCTGCTGCTCACCGGTACCGCCTTCGTCCTCTACACGGCGCTCGGCATCGTGCTCGGCACCCGGTCGGCGTGGCGGCACGGGCGGCTCGGGGACCGGATCCACACGGGGCTGGCTCTGACGCTTTACTCCATCCCGTCCTTCTGGCTCGGGCTGCTGCTGATCATCACGCTGTCGGTGGGCATCGGCCCGATTCCGGGGCTGTTCCCCACCGGTGGCATGGAGTCGGGCGGCGAGGAGGGCTTCGCCCTGGTCCTGGACGTGGCGCACCATCTGGTGCTGCCCGTGCTGACGCTGGTCGCGGTGGAGTACGGGCAGACACTGCTGGTGACCCGGTCGGCGCTGCTGGACGAGATGGGCAACGACTATCTGACCACCGCGCGTGCCAAGGGGCTGCGCGACGACCTCGTACGGCGCAGACACGCGGTGCCCAACGCGCTGCTGCCGACGGTGACGCTGATCTTCATCAACCTCGGCCGGACGGTGGCCGGTGTGATCCTGGTGGAGACGGTGTTCTCCTGGCCGGGGCTCGGCGGGCTGTTCTACCAGGCGCTGAGCGTGCCCGATCTGCCGCTGGTGCAGGGACTGTTCTTCGCGTTCGCCGCCGCGGTGATCGTGATGAACACGCTGGCCGATCTGATCTATCCGCTGCTCGACCCCCGGGTGGGCCGATGACGACCGACAACGGCACGACAGGGAAACCGGCCGCGGAAAGCACCACGGGCGGCACCGGAACACCCCCGGGCACGCTTCCGGACACGCCCCCGGACACGCCCCCGGACACGCTCGCGGCCGCCACGGCCGCAGCGGGGAAGGAGCAGGCGGTCACAGGTCCGCGCGCGCTCGCGTGGCGGCGGCGCCGGGACTCGGCCGCACGCTTCTGGCGGCAGTACCGCACCCACCGGGCCGGCGTCTTCGGCCTGGTGGCGCTCCTGCTCTTCGCGCTGCTCGCGCTGGCCGCTCCCCTGCTGGTCGGCTCCGACGTGGACAACGTGACGGACGCTCCGGGCAGCCCGCTGGAGAGCCCGAGCACGGAGTTTCCCTTCGGCACCGACCAGTTCGGGCGGAACCTGCTCGGTCTGGTGATCTGGGGGGCGCGGGTGTCACTGCTGGTGGGGCTGCTCGCCGCCGTGCTGTCGGTGGCGATCGGCACCCTGATCGGCGTGACGGCGGGGCATTTCCGGGGCTGGTACGCGACGGTGATGATGCGCGTCACCGACTGGTTCCTGGTGATGCCCACCCTGGTGCTGGCGATCGCGTTGGCCACCGTGATGTCCCGCTCGCTCGTCACCATCGTGGTGGCGATCGGGGTGACGACCTGGCCGACGACGGCTCGGCTGGTGCGCGCGCAGACCCTGGCGGTGGAGACCCGGCCGTACATCGAACGCGCGCGGGCGCTGGGCGGTGGACACTGGCATGTGATGTCGCGCCATGTGCTGCCCAATGTGATGCCGCTGGTGCTGGCCCAGACGACCCTGATCATCTCCGCGGCGATCCTCGCCGAGGCGACCCTGGCGTTCCTGGGGCTCGGTGATCCGACGGTGGTGTCGTGGGGCGGGCTGCTGCAGGACGCGCGGGAGGCGGGCGCGGTCAGCGCCGGCCGCTGGTGGTACCTGGTGCCGCCGGGCATCGCCATCGCCGTGGTGGCGCTGGCGTTCACACTCTGTGGGCGGGCCGTGGAGTCCGTCCTCAACCCCAGGCTGGGAGTGTCCCGTTGAGTCTGCTCGACGTCAGGGACCTGACGGTGACATACGCGGGCGGGGCCGCCGCGGTACGCGGGGTGGACCTGCGTCTGGAGGCCGGCCAGAAGCTGGGCATCGCCGGGGAGTCGGGCTGCGGCAAGTCCACGCTCGCGCTCGCGCTGCTGCGGCTGCTGCCGGCCGGGACGCGGACCGGTGGGGAGATCCTGCTGGACGGCGAGGACGTCCTGGCCATGAAGTGGGGCCGGGTACGGGCGGTCCGCTGGGCCGGGGCCTCGATCGTGTTCCAGGGCGCGATGCACTCCCTCAACCCCGTCCACCGCATCGGCGACCAGATCGCCGAGCCGATCCTGCTGCACCGGAGGGCGACCCCGGCCGGGGCGCGGAAGAAGGCCGGTGAGCTGCTGGAGCACGTCGGTCTCCCGGCCGCCCGCGCGACGGACTACCCGCACGAGCTGTCCGGCGGGCAGCGCCAGCGCGTCATGATCGCGATGGCGCTGGCCTGCGATCCGCGGCTGATCATCGCGGACGAGCCGACCACCGCGCTCGACGTGATGATCCAGGCGCAGATCCTGCGGCTCATCGAGCAGCTGGTCGCGGACCAGGACGTGGGTCTGATCATGATCAGCCATGATCTGGCGGTCCTCGCCGACACCTGTGACCGGCTCGCGGTGATGTACGCGGGCCGGGTGGTGGAAGAGGGCCCGGCCGGGCAGGTCTACGAGGCCGCCCGGCATCCCTACGCCCGTGCGCTGTCGGCGGCGTTCCCCCGTATCGGCGACCCGGTGTCCCGCTTCGCGCCGCGGGGGCTGGCGGGCGACCCGCCGGACCCGTCGGCGCTGCCGGCCGGGTGCACCTTCCATCCGCGCTGCCCGGTGGCCCTGGAGCCCTGCGCGGTCGAGGACCAGGCGCTGCGGCCGGCGGGGCCTCGGCGGCGGGCGGCCTGTGTACGGGTGGTCGCGGAGGACACGTCCGAGAGCGCACGGGAGCACGAGCCCGAAGGACACGAACCCGAACCGCAGGAATCCGGTCCGCAGGAACCCGGGCCCCTGGAGGAAGTGAGGCGTACCACCCCATGACGGCCTCCCCCGCTGTTGTCCCCGGCTCCCCCGGCTTCACCGGCACGCCGCCGCTGCTGAGCGCCCAGGGCGTCCACGTCGTCTTCCCCGGCCGGAACGGCGCCCCGCCCGCTCGCGCGGTGGACGGCGTCGATCTCGACATCCGGCCCGGTGAGATCGTCGCCCTGGTGGGTGAGTCGGGCTGCGGCAAGACGACACTGGCCCGTGCCCTGCTGGGCCTGGTCGAGCCGACCGCGGGGCGCGTCGCCTTCGACGGGCGGCCGCTGGACCGTTCCAGCCGTTCCCTCAAGGCGTACCGCAAGCGGGTCCAGCTGGTGCTGCAGGATCCGAGCGGTTCGCTCAACCCCCGGCACACGGTGTACGACGCGGTGGCCGAGGGGCTGCGCATCCACGGTTACCGCGGCGACGAGCGGGCGGCGGTCGCGGGAGCCCTGTCCCGGGCCGGGCTGCGGCCACCGGAGCGCTTCTTCCTGCGGTACCCGCACGAGCTGTCCGGCGGGCAGCGTCAGCGGGTGGTGATCGCGGGTGCGCTGGTCCTGGAGCCCGAACTCCTCGTCGCCGACGAGCCGGTGGCCTCGCTGGACGCCTCCGTACGCGGCGAGATCCTGGCGCTGCTGCTCCGGCTGCGCACCGAACTGGGCCTGTCCGCGCTGGTGGTCACGCACGACCTGGGGCTGGCCTGGAACATCGCCGATCGGGTCGCGGTGATGTATCTCGGCCGGATCGTGGAGACCGGGGCGGTGGAGCAGGTGCTGACCGCGCCCCGGCACCCCTACACCCAGGCCCTGTTGTCGGTGCTCCCGGAGGCGCCGGGCGACCCGGTGGTCCTCACGGGTGAGCCCCCGGACCCGGCCCGGGTCCCCGGGGGCTGCCGGTTCCACGCGCGCTGCCAGATCCTGCTCGGCGGCGAGGCGGACCGGGCGGGCGTGGCGGACGCGTGCCGGACCCAGGACCTGGAGATCCTCGACGGCGGGGGCGGCGGGGCGGGCGGCCAGGTGGCCTGCCACTGGGCCCGCGCGGGCGAAGCCTGACCGAAGGCCGCGCCGCCCGGAGGCTACGCCTTCCGGGCGGCGGCCACCAGGTCCGTGCAGCGCCTGACGTCCACGGCCATCTGCTCCATCAGGTCCTCCAGGGTGTCGAACCTGGCCTGGCCGCGGACGAAGGCGAGGAAGTCGACGGCGACGTGGAGGCCGTAGAGATCCAGGCCGACGCGGTCGATGGCGTAGGCCTCGACCGTGCGCTCGGTGCCGTCGAACTGCGGGTTGGTACCGACGGAGATCGCGGCCGGCATGACCTCGCCCTGGGCGTGCAGCCAGCCCGCGTAGACGCCGTCGGCGGGGATCGCGGTGTGCGGGAGCGTCTCGACGTTGGCCGTGGGGAAGCCCAGTTCACGACCGCGCTGGGCGCCGCGGACGACCACGCCCTCCACCCGGTGCGGGCGGCCCAGGATCTCGGCGGCGCCCTCGACGTCGCCCTCGGCGATCAGGCGGCGGGTGAGCGTGGAGGAGAACGGCTCGCCGCCGCCCGCCTCGCCGGTGACGTACAGGTCGACGACCTCGACCTCGAAGTCGTAGACCTTGCCCTGCTCGGCGAGGAATTCCACGGTTCCCGCGGCCCGGTGGCCGAAGCGGAAGTTGGGGCCCTCGACGACCGCTTTGGCGTGCAGCCTGTCGACCAGGACCTTCCCCACGAATTCGGCCGGTGACAGCTTCGAGAACTCCGTGGTGAACGGGAGGATCAGGACCGCGTCCACCCCCAGCTCGGCCATGAGCTCGGCGCGGCGGTGGTGCGGGGAGAGCAGCGGCGGGTGGCTGCCGGGGCGGACCACCTCGCTGGGGTGCGGGTCGAAGGTGACGACGACCGCGGGGACGCCCAGCTCCCGGGCCCGGTCCACGGCATGCCGGATGATCAACTGGTGTCCGCGATGGACTCCGTCGTAGGAGCCGATGGTGACGACGCTGCGCCCCCAGTCCTGGGGGATGTCCTCCAAGCCACGCCAGCGCTGCACTGTGCCTGCTCCTTGTCGAAACCTTGTCGAGCCGAGTCCGTGGACTTCTTCCGCGCAGGTCTAAGGGTGCCATGCCGACCGTCGTCGGCCCGCATCGGCATGGGTGCTGTGACGGGGTCCACCGACTGGCACGGCCAACCACGACCGGCACGGCCGACGCCGGCTCAGGCGGGAATGCCCGCACCCGCCAGGTTCTCGATCGTCCGGCGGGTGCCGGGGCCCACCACGGCGGCCCACTCCTGGGGCGCGTCCGCCAGCCAGTGGGCCAGGGCGGCGGCGAAGCCCGGCACCCGCCGCCCCAGATCGACCAGGCCGCTGTCGAAGTGGGCGGCGCCGTCGGGGGTGCGGACGAGGAGCAGACCGGTGCGGTGGACGAGCTCACGCGCGGTGGCACCGGAGCAGCGGGCCGCGGCGCCCAGCACCGCGGCCAGGACGGCGGGGTCGGGTGCGCGGGTGAGGAGCGGATCCAGCAGTTCGCGGCGCAAGGGCCGGGAGGCGGGGGTACCGGGCTCGGCGAGGACACCGGCGAGGGCGGCGAGCAACGGCTGCGGGCCGCCCTCCAGCAGGCCGGCGAGCAATGGCATGAGTACGTCGTGGTCGGCCGGCTCCTGGGCCAGGCGCCGGCCCGTGTACGCGGCCAGCTCGCCCGCGAGGTCCGGCCGCTGTTCCACCGCCGTCCGCAGGAGCGCGGCAACGCGAGGGGCCAGGGCGGGCGTGGTGGCGTCGGCGAGGGTGTGCAGCGTCTCGCGCGCGTCCGTGCGTGCGAGCCTCGCACGGAATGCTTCGAGGACGGGCTCCGGATGGGAGGCGAGGGCGCCGGCCAGCGCGCTCGGCGGAAGGTGCGGGTCACCGGCCGCGAAGTGTTCCAGGGCCCGCGGGAGGTGGCGGTCCCTGCTGCTCGGGTCCTGGACGAGGAGGGCGAGCGCGCCGCCGTGCAGGGGCCGGTCGGCGGTGCGCACCAGCAGGGCGAGGGCCGCGTACCGCAGCAGGGTGCGGTCGGTCACGTCACGGGCGTGCGGTGCGGCCCGCAGTCCGTAGGCCACGGCTGCCGCGCGGCGTGCGGGCCGCGCGTCGCGCGCCCAGCGGTCGACGGCCCTGCACACCGCCGAGGGGTCCTCCTCGGCCAGCGCGGTGAGCAGTTGCCCGGCCCGCCGGTGCGCGCTGTCGGCGAGCACCTCGGTGAGAGTGTCCGGGGCGCGGTGCCGGTGGGTGTGCAGCAGTGCCTGCGCCGCCGTGGCGACGGTCGCGTGCGGGGTGGCGGGCAGCGGCCGCTCGTCCTCGAACCACCGCACGAGGTGCGGGAGCACGGCGACGGGGTCGGCGGTGAACAGGCGGGCGGCGGCGTCCAGGAAGCGGGGGCCGGTCTCGCCCGGGGGGCCGTCGGCGTGGACGAGTCGGCGCAGCAGCTCGAAGCCGGTCTCCAGGGGCAGCGGGAGAGCCGTCCAGAAGGCCGGTCCCAGCTCCCTCGGCGTCCTCCGCCGCTGCTGCCGCCAGGCCACGGTCCGGTCGGCCAGCAGCCGGAGCACCTCGGCGTAGGGCGTCGCGTCGGGCACGCGTGCGAGGGTCTCGGTGAGCAGCCGGGCGGCCCACCAGGAGCCGGGGTCGGCGTCGAGGGCGTGCACCAGGTCCGCCAGCCGGGAGGCGAGCGGGCCGGTGCCGTGGTGACGGGCGAGCAGCAGCATGGCCTGGACGACGGGGCCGATCCGGTGGTGCGGGACGGGGGGGCGGTCGGTACCGGGGCGGGTGGCGTGAGCGTGGTCGTGGACGTGGTGGCGATGGTCGTGGACCAGGGCGCGCAGGGCCGCGTCCAGGTCGAGGTGGGTGCCGTGGAGCCAGTCGGCGAGTTCCTCGTGGGCGAAGCGGTAGCCGGTCCCGGCCGGGACGAGGATGCCCTCGGCGAGTACGGCGGGGGCCCAGCCGGTGCCACCGCCGAGCCGGGCCGGGGCGGGCCCCCACGGGAACACCTCCTCGAACGCCGCCCGGCCCAGCTCGCCTTGTCCGGGGCCGAGACTGCGCCGGGCGGCCTCGTGCACCTGCCCGGAGACCCTGGCGGCCAGCCGGCGTACGGCGGTGCCGCGCAGTCCGCTCTCGGCGGCGAGGCGCACGGCCACGCGCAGGCACATCAGGTCCAGGTGGGCGGAGAGGACGTCGTGGCGGTCGGCGCGGGCGTCCGGGGCCTGGGGGGCGTCGGCGAGGGCGGCCCGGACCTCCGAGAGCAGCCGGAGGGTCAGCGGGTGCCGGGAATCGGCCGGGGAGCCCTCCGGGATGCCGTAGCGGGCACGCGCGTGGATGGCCTCCTCGGCGGTCAGGTCACCGAGGCGCACGCACGCGGGGAGGTTTTCGGCGGTGGTTTCGTCCTGGTGTCCGCCCCGGCGCTCGCTCCGGTGTTCGTCTCCGCCCCGGTGCAGCAGGTCCGCGGGGAGGAGCGCGCCCGCACTCTCCCAGTACTCCGCGCGGCACCCCACCACCAGCCGCGCGCCCGTCCTCCGCAGCCAGCGCGCCGTCCCGTCGGTCCACCGGGCGAGGCGGTCGGCCAGGGCGGGCGGCATCTCCTCCGGGCCGTCGAGCAGGACCAGCAGGGGGCGGCCGGCGGTTCCGGCCAGTGCGGCGAGGCGTCCCGGGCCGGTGTAGCCGAGGCCTTCGGGGCCGCCCGGGAACGGGGTGCGGGAGGCGGCCACGATACGGGCGGCCCGGTCGAGTGCGCGGTGGGCCGCGTTCGCGACGGAGAGGTCGTCGTCCCGCAGATCGGCGCCGCGCAGCCACAGCGTGGGCAGTCCGGCGCGGTGGCGGCGGGCGGCGAGCGCCGCGAGTTCCGTCGTACGGCCGCTGCCGGGCGGTCCGACGAGGCCGAGCACCGCGGCCCGGCCGCGCTCGAACGCGGCGAACTCCGCGGTCGTTGCCGCCCGCTCCACCGGCACCACGCCTCCGGGGGCGAGGGCGCCCGACGGGCCGTCCTGCCCGACCGAGGTGGCGGTGAGTTCCAGGACGCCGGCGACATTGAGGTCGGTGCCGTACGCCGGGACCGTCGCCGCGTTCTCGGCGAGCAGTTCGGCGAGCGGGCCCCGGGCGGGGCGGAGCGGCACGGCGAAGCCGACATCGCGGCTGCCGGACCGGAGGGCCGTGCCGAGGACGCCGAGCACGGCGCCGGTGGCGGCGTCGAGCACCGGGCCGCCGGCCGCTCCGCCGCCGGGGCGCAGGGCATCGCGGCCGGTGGTGCCGATGGCGAGCTCCAGCGCGTCGTCGAGGGGGTGGCAGCGGTCTGCGGCCGTGTACGTCACGGTGGTCGTGCCCAGTACGCGTGCCTCGCGCCAGTATCCGGCGGCGATCCGCACATAGGTGCCGCTCTCGACGCGGTTCCGCGTGGCGACGGGCAGTGGAGCGGCGCCGAGCCCTTCGCTGCGGACGAGGGCGAGGCCGAGTTCGGGCAGCGGGGTGACGGCGTCGGCGCTCACCACGCTGTGGCGGTCGCCGGGGGCGTGCAGGACGAGGCGGGGCAGGCCGTCGACGGCCTCGTGGCTGGTGATCAGGGTGCCGCGGTGGTCGGCGGGGAAACCGAGACCGCGCGGGCGGCCGGCGAGGTCGTGGATGCGGACGAGGACGTCGCCGGGTGGGTGCTCCCCCACCGTCCGGACGGGCCCCCGCCTCACCGGACCGTTGCGCGACGTCATCGTCGAGCCTCCCCGCCGTGCCTTCGTGCCGTGCTCTCGCCCTGCCGTGTTCTCGAGATCCTCGAGATCCTCGAGGTTCTTGAGGTTCTTGAGGTTCTCGACAGTAAGGCCGGAATGATCAGTGGGGTAGCTCACTCGACGAACGCGCCCCCTTCCACTCCCCCGGTTCACTCCGAGCGCCCGCACTTACGGGTGAATGAACGGGCCCGGATGGATAGACCCTTGAGGTGGGGGAACCGAGGGGGACCGTGGAGCGGCGGCATGTCCATCCCCGTGACGCCGCTCCACGGCGGGAACACACCGCCAGCCGCCCGTCCCGGCGTCAGGTGAAGACGGCCAGGCTCTTGGCCTTGCCCCTGTGCTGCTCGACGAGGGCGAGGAACCGGCCCTCGGGGCCGAAGACGGCCACCGGACCGGCTCCCGCGTACTCATCGGGCATCTCCAGGCGCACACCGTTGGTGAGCAGCCGGGCGCGTCGGGCGTCGACGTCCCAGCGCGGGAAGGCCAGGGCCGCGGCTTCGGCGATCGGCAGCACGGTCAGCTCCTGCTGGTGCTGCTCGAGGGTGCGGGCCGCGTCCAGCTTGTACGGACCGACACGGGTGCGGCGCAGCACCGTGAGGTGGCCGCCCACGCCCAGGCCGGCGCCCAGGTCACGGGCGAGGGCACGGATGTACGTACCGGAGGAGCAGACGACGGAGACCACCAGGTCGAGCACCGGGGTGCCGTCCTCGGCGACGGCCGGCCGGACGTCGTGCACGGCGAACGAGGAGACGGTGACCGGCCGGGCGGGGATGTCGAACTCCTCGCCCTCCCGGGCCCGTTTGTAGGAGCGCACACCGTCGATCTTGATGGCGCTGACCTTGGACGGCACCTGCATGATGGCGCCGGTCAGCTTGGCGACGCCGGCGTCGACGGCCTCGCGGGTGACCCCGGAGGCGTCGGTGGACGAGGTGATCTCGCCCTCGGCGTCGTCCGTGAGGGTGTTCTGCCCGAGCCGGACGGTGCCCAGGTACTCCTTCTCGGTCAGCGCGAGGTGGCCGAGGAGTTTGGTCGCCTTCTCGACGCCGAGGACGAGGACGCCCGTCGCCATCGGGTCGAGGGTGCCGGCGTGGCCGACACGCCGGGTGCGGGCGATGCCGCGCATCTTGGCGACCACGTCGTGCGAGGTGAAGCCCGACGGCTTGTCGACGATGACAAGGCCGTCGGGCGTGGTGTGCTTCTGGGTCATTCGGCGGTGTCGTCCGTCTCTGCGTCCTCGGGGTTCTCCGGCTTGCGGTACGGGTCGGCCCCGCCCGCGTACGTGGCGCCCGCGGACGCCTCGCGCACCTTGGCGTCGGACTGGCGCGCCTTGTCGAGGAGGTCCTCGATGTTGCGCGCGGTGTCCGGGAGCGCGTCCATGACGAACGCCAGGGTCGGCGTGAACTTCACGCCCGCCGCACGGCCCACCTCGGAGCGCAGGATGCCCTTGGCGCTCTCCAGGCCCGCCGCGGCGGCCTTGCGCTCCTCCTCGTCCCCGTACACCGTGTAGAAGACGGTCGCCTCCCGCAGGTCACCCGTGACCCGGGTGTCCGTGATGGTGACGTGGGTGCCGAGCCGCGGGTCCTTGATCCCGCGCTGCAGCTTCTGGGCCACCACCTCTCGGATGAGGTCCGCCAGCCTTTTCGCCCGCGCGTTGTCGGCCACTGGTCCGTCTCCCGTTCTTTCCTGTCTGAGTGCTCGGAACTCCGGGTTCCCGGAGCCTGGATTCGTCAGTCGTCCTCGCCGTGGAAGCGCCGTCTGACGGACAGCAGCTCCACCTCGGGGCGCCCGGCGACCAGCCGTTCGCACCGGTCCAGTACGTCGGTCAGGTGCGCCGCGTCGCCGGACACCACCGCCAGGCCGATGACCGCCCTGCGATAGAGGTCCATGTGATCCACCTCGGCCGCGCTCACCGCGTACTTCCGCTGGAGCTCGGCGACGATCGGGCGGACGACGGAGCGCTTCTCCTTCAGCGAGCGAACGTCGCCGAGGAGGAGGTCGAAGGACAGCGTCCCCACATACATGTACAACCGGTTCACCCGCCGGTACGGGATCGACGTCCCCGCCGTCCGTGGTGGGCGGGGACATCAGAACCGTACAACGAAGGGGCGAGCCCGATCGACGGATATTGCGCTCCATGGCTCCGGTGCCCCGGCAGGCAGCGTCTGCCCGTCAAGGAGCGGCGTCATGGGGGTGCCCCCTGCCCTGGCGAAGCCGAGAGCTTGGGGGAGCGTGCTCCCGGTGTGCCGCCCGGAAGTCCTCGTACTGGACGTACTCGGGCTTTCGGGCGGTGCGGCGAGAGCGAGTGCCGGGTGTCGCGACGGGGCGAACGTTGCCTGTTGGGGCACTGGGCCCTTGGACACACGGACCGGCCGGCGGGACCGTGTCTCCAAGGGCCCGCCGGCCGGTGTGCACCGTGGGGTGTTACACCCGCGGCTTCTCGCGCATCTCGTACGTCGCGATGACGTCGTCGACCTTGATGTCGTTGAAGTTTCCGAGGTTGATACCGCCCTCGAAGCCTTCGCGGATCTCGGTGACGTCGTCCTTGAAGCGACGCAGACCGTCGATGTTGAGGTTCTCCGCGATGACCTTGCCGTCGCGGATGAGGCGCGCCTTGGTGTTGCGCTTGACCTCGCCGGAGCGGATGAGAACACCCGCGATGTTGCCCAGCTTGGACGAGCGGAAGACCTCGCGGATCTCCGCCGTGCCGAGCTCGACCTCTTCGTACTCCGGCTTGAGCATGCCCTTGAGGGCCGCCTCGATCTCCTCGATCGCCTGGTAGATGACCGAGTAGTACCGGACGTCCACGCCTTCGCGCTCGGCCATCTGCTGTGCCCGCCCGGCGGCGCGCACGTTGAAGCCGATCACGATGGCGTCCGAGCCCATCGCCAGGTCGATGTCGGACTCCGTGACCGCACCGACGCCGCGGTGCAGGACGCGGATGTCGACCTCTTCGCCGACGTCCAGCTGGAGCAGCGAGGACTCGAGGGCCTCGACCGATCCGGACGCGTCACCCTTGATGATCAGGTTCAGCTGCTGGACCTCGCCGGCCTTGAGCACCTTGTCCAGGTCCTCCAGCGACACGCGGCGCGTGCGCTTGGCGAACGCGGCGTTGCGCTCACGGGCGGCGCGCTTCTCGGCGATCTGACGGGCCGTACGGTCCTCGTCGACGACGATGAAGTTGTCGCCCGCACCCGGGACGTTGGTCAGGCCCAGGACCTGGACCGGCGTCGACGGGCCGGCCTCGGCGACGTTGTTGCCGTTGTCGTCGAGCATGGCGCGCACGCGGCCGTAGGCGTCGCCCACCACCATCGTGTCGCCGACCCGCAGGGTGCCTCGCTGGACGAGGACGGTCGCCACGGCACCACGGCCGCGGTCGAGCCGGGACTCGATCGAGATGCCCTGCGCGTCCTGCGCCGGGTTGGCCCGCAGGTCGAGCGAGGCGTCGGCGGTGAGGACGACGGCCTCCAGGAGGCTGTCGATGTGCAGACCCTGCTTGGCGGAGATGTCGACGAACATGGTGTCGCCGCCGTACTCCTCGGCCACCAGGCCGTACTCGGTCAGCTGACCGCGCACCTTGGTCGGGTCCGCGCCCTCGACGTCGATCTTGTTGACCGCGACGACGATCGGGACGTCGGCCGCCTTGGCGTGGTTGAGCGCCTCGACCGTCTGCGGCATGACGCCGTCGTTGGCCGCGACGACCAGGATCGCGATGTCGGTCGACTTCGCACCGCGGGCACGCATGGCGGTGAACGCCTCGTGACCCGGGGTGTCGATGAAGGTGATCCGGCGGTCCTCTTCGTTGACCTCGGTCGTGACCTGGTAGGCACCGATGTGCTGGGTGATGCCGCCGGCCTCGCCCGAGGCGACGTTGGTCTTGCGGATGGCGTCGAGCAGGCGGGTCTTGCCGTGGTCGACGTGACCCATGACGGTGACCACCGGCGGACGGACGACCAGGTCCTCCTCGGAGCCCTCGTCCTCGCCGAACTCCAGGTCGAAGGACTCGAGCAGCTCGCGGTCCTCCTCCTCCGGGCTGACGATCTGAATCGTGTAGTTCATCTCGTCTGCGAGGAGTTGGAGCGTCTCGTCGGAGACGGACTGGGTCGCGGTGACCATCTCGCCGAGGTTCATCATGACCGCGACGAGCGACGCCGGGTTGGCGTTGATCTTCTCCGCGAAGTCGGTGAGCGACGCACCGCGCGACAGGCGAATGCTCTCGCCGTTGCCGCGAGGCAGCATCACGCCGCCGACCGACGGGGCCTGCATGGCCTCGTACTCCTGGCGCCTCTGCCGCTTCGACTTGCGGCCACGACGGGCCGGACCGCCGGGACGGCCGAAGGCGCCCTGCGTGCCACCGCGGCCGCCGGGACCGCCGGGACGGCCACCGAAGCCGGGACGGCCACCGCCGCCACCGAAGCCGCCGCCGCCACCGGGACGACCGGCGAAGCCGCCGCCGCCACCGGGACGACCGGCGCCACCGCCGCCGCCCGGACGACCGGCGAAGCCGCCGCCGCCACCGGGACGACCGCCGCCGGGACGACCGGCACCGGCCGGGCCACGGCCGCCGGGGCCGCCACCGGGACGGGGACCGGCAGCCGGACGCTGCGGCATCATGCCGGGGTTCGGACGCGGGCCGCCGGGGCCGCCACCGGGACGGGGGCCGGCCTGCGGACGCGGCATCGAGCCCGGGGTGGGACGCTGCCCGCCCGGAGCCTGCGGACGCGGACCGCCGCCACCCTGGCCGCCGGGGGCCTGGGGACGGGGACCGGCGCCGGGGGCACCGGGACCGCCGGGACGCGCGCCCTGCGGGCGGGGCGCCTGCGGGCGGGCCATACCGGTGGAGCCACCGGAGGTGAAGGGGTTGTTACCCGGACGCGGACCGGCCGGGCGTGCACCCGGACGCTGACCGCCGCCACCGGGGCGCTGACCCTGACCGGCCGGGCGTCCGCCCTGGCCGCCCTGACCCTGGCCGCCGGGGCGACCACCGGGCTTGGGGGCACCGGGACGCGCGCCGGGCTTCGGCCCGGACGGAGCCGGGGAGGGAGCCTGCGCGGCCGGCGGGGCCTGGAACTCCGGAGCCGCCGGTGCCGGACGCGGCGCGGGCCGCGGGCCCGGCGTCGGACGGGGACCGGGGGTGGCCGGAGAGGGCGCCGACGGGGCCGCGGGCTGCTGGGCCGCGGCGGGCTTGGGGGCCGGCGGCTTCGGGGCAGCCGGACGAGCCGCCTGCGCCGGTGAGGGCGCGGCGGGCTTGGGGGCCGCCTTCCGGGGGGCGCCGGGCTTCGCGGCGGACCTGCCGTTGCCCCCGCCCTGCTGGAAGGCGTCGGTCAGCTTGCGTACTACGGGCGCTTCGATCGTTGAAGACGCCGAACGGACGAATTCACCGAGTTCCTGGAGCTTGGCCATGACGACCTTGCTCTCCACACCGAACTCCTTGGCGAGTTCGTATACCCGGACCTTAGCCACTTCGCTCCTTTGAGGTCCGGGTTGCGTCCGGACCGTCGCTAGTTCATGGGCGTACTCATCGCGTACTCATCGAGTGCTCATCGCAATCTCGACCTGCTTTCGACTCGCGAGGTACCAGACCGTACGGGGGGTTCCGCACGGCATGTCTTCTTACGGATTGCTCTCAACAACCCTGTGCCTGCTCGACGTAGTGGCGCAACGCCTTTACGTCGAGCGGTCCCGGGACGCGGAGCGCCCGCGGAAACGCCCTCCGGCGCACCGCCTGGTCAAGACAGACCGGGACGGGGTGCACATAAGCACCCCGGCCGGGAAGCGTACCGCGTGGATCCGGGACGCACGCGTCCTTGATCGCCACGATCCGCAGCAGCTCTTTCTTGACCGCTCGCTCCCGGCAGCCCACGCAGGTTCGCTCGGGGCATGCGCGGATAGGTGTCCGGCCAGACACTCCTCAGTCTACCTCCCCGGACCGACCTCACCCCTTTGGGGCAAGAATCGAACAGATGCCGCCAGCAAGACTGTCGTGATCTCAGCGGGCGGGGGCTCGGATCTATTCCCCGGGCTGTTCCGTGTCCGGTCGGATGTCGATCCGCCAGCCGGTCAGGCGGGCGGCCAGACGGGCGTTCTGCCCCTCCTTGCCGATCGCCAGCGACAGCTGGTAGTCCGGCACCGTCACCCGGGCGGACCGGGCGGCCAGGTCCACGACCTCGACCTTGGAGACGCGGGCCGGCGACAGCGCGTTCGCCACCATCTCGGCCGGGTCGTCCGACCAGTCGACGATGTCGATCTTCTCGCCGTTCAGCTCGCCCATGACGTTGCGCACACGGCCGCCCATCGGGCCGATGCAGGCGCCCTTGGCGTTCAGCCCGGACCGGGTGGAGCGGACGGCGATCTTCGTACGGTGGCCGGCCTCACGGGCGATGGCGGAGATCTCCACCGAACCGTCGGCGATCTCCGGCACCTCCAGGGCGAAGAGCTTCTTCACCAGGTTGGGATGCGTACGCGACAGGGTGACCGACGGGCCGCGCACGCCCTTCGCCACCCGGACGACGTAACTGCGCAGCCGCATGCCGTGCGGGTAGGTCTCGCCCGGCACCTGCTCCTGCACCGGCAGGATGGCCTCCAGCTTGCCGATGTCGACCAGGACGTTCTTCGGGTCGCGGCCCTGCTGGACCACGCCGGTGACGATGTCGCCCTCGCGGCCGGCGTACTCGCCGAGCGTCGCGTCGTCCTCGGCGTCGCGCAGCCGCTGCAGGATGACCTGCTTGGCCGTGGTGGCCGCGATGCGGCCGAAGTCGGACGGGGTGTCGTCGAATTCGCGGGCCTCCTGGCCCTCTTCGAGGTCCTCGGGGTCCTCCTTCGCCCACACCGTCACATGTCCGGATTCCCGGGCGAGTTCCACGCGCGCGTGGCGGCGGCTTCCCTCGGTGCGGTGGTAGGCGATGAGGAGGGCCGATTCGATCGCCTCGACCAGCAGGTCGAGGGAGATCTCCTTCTCCCGTACCAAGAGCCGAAGGGCACTCATGTCGATGTCCACGGTTACGCCTCCTCTTCCGTCTCGTCGTTCTTGTCGTTCGCGCCGGTCCTGTCAGTCGCGCCGGTCTTGTCGTCCTTGCGGTTGAACTCGACCTGGACGCGCGCCCTGCCGATGTCGTCGAAGGCGAGTCTGCGCGCGGTGGCCTTGCGGCCCTTGACTCCGGGCACCTCGAGGTCGATGCCCTCGTCGTCGACCCGCAGGATCCTGGCGACCAGTTCGTCGCCCGCGGTCAGCCGGAAGCTCACCAGGCGGCCCGTGGCACGCACGTAGTGCCGGTGCTCGGTGAGGGAGCGCTCCGCGCCCGGGGTGCCGACCTCGAGGGTGTACTCCCCGCTGCCCATCGCGTCGGTCTCGTCGAGTTTCGCCGAGAGCGCGCGGCTCACATCGGCGATCCGGTCCAGGTCCGCACCGGTGTCGGAGTCGACGACGACGCGCAGCACACGCTTGCGGCCGACCGCGTCCACGGCGATCTCCTCGAGATCGAGGCCCTGCGAGCTGACGAGCGGTTCCAGAAGTTCTCGAAGCCTCTCGCTCTGGGTGCTGCTCATCCGGGTGACTCCTCGGCCGCGTGTGCTGTTGTGGGACGGTGCGCGTGTCTGGTCAAAGGGTATCCGGTCGCGGGGGGTGGTGCCGTCCACCCGCTCACGGAGGGTGCCGCTGACCATCGTCGGGCGGATGCACGGGTACCGTGATCACGGGCCTGTGGCCCTCCTTCCGTTCTTTCCGTCGCCACGTTCGTACGAGCCCCCGAGGACGTCTGCCGTGCCGTTCCCCCATGCTCCGCGCGCCCGCTCGGGACCGCGCAGAAGGAGCCTGTTCGCCGTCGCCTCGACGGCCCTGCTCGTGACGGGCTGCTCCACCGGGTCAGAGAAGCCCGACACCACCGCCGGCAGTCGTCCCTCGCCGGCCGAGCGGGTACGCACGCGTGCGGCGGGCGACAGCAGGGAGCTGGCCGAGCGGTACGACGCCGTGATCGCGGCGCACGCCGGGCTCGCGCCGCGGCTGCGTCCGCTGCGCGAGGCGGTCGTACGGCACGCGAAGGCCTTCGGGAGCACGGCGACGTCCACGGCGTCGGCGGGGGCGGCGGGGCCGCAGGCGTCGCCGGGGGCCCAGGGGGCGCCGTCCCCCTCCGGGGCCCAGCAGTCCGCCTCACCGACGGCCTCCGGGCCCACGACGGAGAAGGACGCCCTCGCCGGGCTCGCCGCCGCGGAGCGGGAGATCGCCGACCGGCGCCTGGAGGAACTGCTGGACGCGCCGGCCGAGCTGGCCCGGCTGCTGGCCTCGGTGGCGGCGGCCGGGGCGGCGCACGTGTATCTGCTGACGAAGGGGTGACGGGTGAGCGAGGCGAAGGACCGGGAACTGCGGGTGCTCCAGGCGGCCCTGGCTGCGGAGCACGCGGCGGTGTACGGCTACGGGGTCGTCGGTGGGCGGATCGCGAAGGAGCGCCGTACGGAGGCGCGCGCGGCGTACGACGCGCACCGCGCGCGCCGGGACGCGCTGGTGCGCGAGGTGAGGGACACGGGGGGCGAGCCGGTCGTGGCCGCCGCGGGCTACGCGCTGCCGTTCCCGGTGCCGGACGCGGCCACGGCGGTACGGCTCGCGGCGGAGCTGGAGAACCGGGTGGCCGGGGTGTACTCGGACCTGGTGCGCGCGAGCCGTGGTGAGCGGCGCCGTGCGGCGGCCGAGGCGCTGCGGGAGGCCGCGGTGCGGGCGGTGCGCTGGAGCGGGGAGAGCGTAGCCTTCCCTGGGCTCGCCGAGCGGGCCGATCCGGCCTCGGGGGCTCCGACGCCGGCGGCATGACGGGGCTGCGGGCCGAAGGCGGCGGCAGGCATCGCTCACAACACGAAGGGAACTACTCGCGCATGGTCTTCGAACCGCCGCAGCGCCTGGTGAGGGCGCTCGGTGAGACGGCTCCCGACGGTGCCCGGTGGCTGGAGAAGCTGCCCGAGGCGGCACGCGAGGCCGTCGCGGTGCGCGAGCTGACCGTGGAACGGGTGCAGGTGCCCGGGGGGCGCAGCAGCCTGGTGGTGCTGGTGCGGACGTCCGACGGCGGCCCCGCGGTGCTGAAGCTGGCTCCGGCGAGGGCCCGGCCGGAGAGCGAGCGGGCCGCGCTGGCCCACTGGAACGGTCTGGGCGCGGTCCGGTTGCTGGAGCCTTCCCCGCCCGCCGACGGCGCGCTGCTGCTGGAGCGGCTGCATCCGGATGTCTCGGTGCGGTCGCTGCCGGAGGCGAAGGCGCTGTTGGAGGCGGCCGGGACGCTGCGGCGGCTGTGGATCGAGCCGCCCTCGGGCGATGCCGCCCATCCCTTCGAGACGGTGGCGGAGCGGACCGGTCGGCAGGCCGAGGCCATGCGGGCGTCCGCCGCGGTCGACCCGGAGGTGGGACCGCTGGTGTCGGCGGCGCTGGCGGTACGCGAGGAGCTGCTGGCCGGACCGCCCGAGCACCGGCTGCTGCACGGCACGTTCCGGCAGAGCAAGGTGCTCTCCGGCGAGCGGATGCCGTGGCTGGCGGTGGGCCCGGACCCGCTGGTCGGGGAGTGCGCCTTCGACCTGGCCCGGCTGGTCCGCGACCGGGTGGAGGACCTCGTCGCCCAGACCTCCGGCGCGGCGACGACCCGCCGCCGGGTGAAGCGTCTCGCGGAGTCCCTGGAGGTCGATCAGGAACGTCTGCGCGGCTGGACGCTGTTCCGCGCGGTGGAGTCCGGCGTACGCGCCCGCCGCGTGGGCCGCGACCAGGACGCCGAACTCCTCCTGGAGTTCGCGACCTGGCTCTGATCCCGCGCCCGCCGCCCCACCCGCCGCCGGGACGGGTCCCGGAAGGGTGCCCCGCGCGGTAGTGGTTCCGCGCGGGGCCACCGGGTGGGTCAGGCCGTGAGGCGGGTGATGGCCTCGTCGACGGTGAGTTCCTCGCGTTCGCCGGTACGGCGGTCCTTCAGCTCGACGACGCCCTCGGCGGAGCGGCGGCCGGCGACCAGGATCTGCGGGACGCCGATCAGCTCGGAGTCGGTGAACTTCACGCCCGGGGAGACACCCGCGCGGTCGTCGACCAGGACGCGGACCCCGGCGGCGGCGAGCTTCTGGGAGACCTCGAGGGCGAGTTCGGTCTGCAGCGCCTTGCCGGCGGCGACCACGTGGACGTCGGCCGGGGCGATCTCCTTGGGCCAGCACAGGCCCTTGTCGTCGGCGGTCTGCTCGGCGAGGGCCGCCACCGCGCGGGAGACGCCGATGCCGTAGGAGCCCATGGTGACGCGGACCGGCTTGCCGTTCTGCCCGAGGACGTCGAGCTTGAGGGCGTCGGCGTACTTGCGGCCCAGCTGGAAGATGTGGCCGATCTCGATGGCGCGGTCGAGCCGGAGGCCGGTGCCGCACTTCGGGCAGGGGTCGCCCTCGTTGACCACCACGACGTCCACGTACGCGTCGACCTCGAAGTCGCGCCCGGCGACCACGTTCTTGGCGTGAGTGTCGGCCTTGTTGGCGCCGGTGATCCAGGCGGTGCCCGGTGCCACCCGCGGGTCGGCGATGTAGCGGACCTTCTCCAGGCCCTGCGGGCCGACGTAGCCGCGGACCAGGTCGGGGCGGCCGACGAAGTCCTCGGTGGTGACGAGCTCGACGACGGCCGGGGCGAAGTGCGCCTCGACCTTGCCCATGTCGACCTCGCGGTCCCCGGGAACGCCCACGGCGACGATCTCGCCGTCGACCTTGACCAGCAGGTTCTTCAGCGTGGCCGAGGCCGGGACGCCGAGCGAGGCGGCGAGGGTCTCGATGGTGGGGGTGTCGGGCGTCGGGATGTCCTCGGCGGCCGGGACGGCGGAGCCGTCGACGGGCTGCAGCTCGTAGGAGATCGCCTCGGTGTTGGCGGCGAAGTCGCAGTTCGGGCAGTCCGCGAAGATGTCCTCGCCCGCCTCGGCGGGGGCGAGGAACTCCTCGGACTTGGAGCCGCCCATCGCACCGGCGGTGGCGGCGCAGATGCGGTAGTCGAGGCCGAGGCGTTCGAAGATCCGCTGGTACGCCTGGCGGTGCAGGGCGTACGACTGGGACAGCCCCTCGTCGTCGAGGTCGAAGGAGTAGGAGTCCTTCATCAGGAACTCGCGGCCGCGCAGGATGCCCGCGCGGGGGCGGGCCTCGTCGCGGTACTTGCTCTGGATCTGGTAGAGGATGACCGGCAGGTCCTTGTAGGAGGACGCCTGGTCCTTCACCAGGAGGGTGAAGATCTCCTCGTGGGTGGGACCGAGGAGGTAGTCGCCGCCCCTGCGGTCCTGGAGGCGGAACAGCTCGGGGCCGTACTCCTCCCAGCGGCCGGTCGCCTCGTAGGGCTCACGCGGCAGGATGGCGGGGAGCAGCACCTCCTGGGCGCCGATCGCGTCCATCTCCTCGCGGACGACGCGTTCGACGTTGGCGAGGACCTTCTTGCCGAGCGGCAGCCAGCTCCAGATGCCGGCGGCGGTGCGGCGCACGTAGCCGGCCCGGACGAGGAGCTTGTGGCTGAGGACCTCGGCGTCCGCCGGGTCGTCGCGCAGCGTCTTCGCCATCAACTGGGACATGCGCTGGACCGGTGCGTTCGCCATGGTTCTCGTACTCCTGCTGATGGGGGTCCCCCCGCTCGAGCGCAGCCGGGAGTGGGGGAGGGTGATGAGACAGGAGGTTAGCCGGGTGGGACGGGGCGGTGGAAATCGGTTAGGGCCTGTCCGGCGGATCAAGTCGCAGGAAAGCGACGGCGCCCTCAATCAGCGCCGGTGAGCGGGGGCGATGGGGGTGCCCCCGCTCATGGGGGTCCCTCCTGCTCATGGGGGTCCCTCCTGCTCATGGGGGTCCCTCCCGCTCATGGGGGTCCCTCCCGCTCATGGGGGTCCCTCCCGCTCATGGGGGTCCCTCCCGCTCGAGCGAAGCCGAGAGTGGGGGAGAAACCGAGAGAGGGGGAGAAACCGAGAGAGGGGGAGCGTGCAGCTGCAAGGCGGAGGAGGGAGTCGACGCGAGGGGGGTCCCCCTGCCCGAGCTCGTCGAGAGCTCGGGGGAGTCGGCGAGTGACGACAACGCGGCAGATGTGCGTGCCGGACCCCGCGTCTGCGGCATGATCCGCCGGACAGGCCCTACGGGCGCCGGAGTGGCAAAGGTGCTCCCATCACGGCGTACGGCTTGGGGGCGCTGGGGAAATGGACCCGGCGGGCGAGGTCCTCGTACCCCAGGGAGCGGTACAGGCCGCGGGCGGGGCTCTCGATGTCGATGGCGGAGAGGATCGAGCGGGGTTCGTCGGCCCCGTCGGTGATCGTGGTGATCAGGGCGCGGCCGATGCCGTGCTTCTGGTGGCGCGGGTGGACGTGCAGTTCGGTGATGACGAAGGAGTCGTCGAGCCAGTGGTCCCGGCCCTGGGCGCGCAGGTAGGGCTCGACGACGGTGGACCACCAGTGGGCGCGGTCGTTGGGCATGCCGTAGACGAAGCCGACGAGACGGCCTGCGACGGTGGCGCCAAGGGCTCTGGCTCCGTGCAGGGTCATGTGGCGCAGCACGATCTGCCGGCGTACGGCCACCTCGTCGGGGCCGAGACCGAACGCCGCCGCCTGGACCGCCAGTGCCTCGTCGACGTGGGCGGTGAGGTCGAGGGGGCCGATCACGATGTCGTCGGGACGGGGGTGCCCGTGACCGGGAAAGCGCAGCATGCCGGGGAGACTACAGGGCGTCGGCACGGGCCGGGACTGCGCGACGGACCGCACTTCGGGGCCGGGACGCAGGGGGCGGGGCCCTGGGCGGCCCCGGTTCAGAACAGGACGCTCATGAACGCGCCGACCTCTTGAAAACCCACCTTCCGGTAGGTCCGGCGCGCGGGGGTGTTGAAGTCGTTGACGTAGAGGCTGGCCACGGGGGCGACGTCCGCGAGGGCGTAGCGGAGCACGGCCGCCATGCCGGGGGCGGCCATGCCCCTGCCCCGGTGCTCGGGGGCCACCCATACGCCCTGGATCTGGCAGGTCCGGTCGGTGGCGGCGCCGATCTCGGCCTTGAAGACGACCTTGCCGTCGGCGTCGAAGCGGGCGAAGGCGCGTCCGGCTCCGACGAGTTCGGCGACCCTGGCCTGGTAGAGCAGGCCGCCGTCGCCCGCCAGGGGGGAGATCCCGACTTCCTCGGTGAACATCGCCACGCAGGCCGGCATGATCTTTTCCATCTCGTCCTTGCGGACGCGGCGGACGCAGGGGTCCGGGGCGATGGTGTCGGGCAGCCGGTCGGTGACCATGAGGGGCTGGTGGGCGCGGACCTCCCTGGCGGGGCCCCACTGGGGTTCGAGCAGCCGCCACAGGTCGGCGGTGGGTGCCGCGGGGCCGACGACCGAGGAGCAGCGGCGGCCGGCCCGGCGTGCACGGTCGGCGAAGGCGCGGACGGCCCGGGGGGTGGCGCAGATGGGGACCAGGTTGGCGCCGGCGTAGCAGAGGGAGGTGAGCATGCCGCCCTCGTACCAGCCCCACATCTCACCGCCGAGCCGCCATGGGTCCAGGCCCGCGACCTGCACCCGGGATGTCACGAAGGCGTTCGCCACCGGCTCGCGGTCGAGGACGGCGAGGGCGGCGTCCAGGTCACTCGGTTCGAGGACCCGAGAAGTGGTCTGCGTCAACACGCGCGGGGGGCCTCACACATTTGGGTCTGCTGGTTTCCGCACTGTACCTGCCGAATTTGTGTGCTGCCGCCCCGCGGTGGGGAAACGTTTCCTGCCCGGGGGCGTCCCGGGCAGGAACGGCCTGACCAGCCGGGTCGACCCGGTCAGCCGGCGACCGAGATCCGGGGTTCGCCGGAGGCGACGCCGTCCTTCTCCATCTGCTCGGCGATCTTCATGGCCTCCTCGATCAGCGTCTCCACGATCTTCGACTCCGGAACGGTCTTGATGACCTCGCCCTTCACGAAGATCTGCCCCTTGCCGTTGCCCGAGGCCACCCCGAGATCGGCCTCCCGCGCCTCCCCCGGACCGTTCACCACACAGCCCATCACCGCCACCCGCAGCGGCACCTCCATCCCCTCCAGCCCCGCGGTCACCTCGTCCGCCAGCTTGTACACATCCACCTGCGCCCGCCCGCACGACGGACACGAGACGATCTCCAGACCCCGCTGCCGCAGATTCAGCGACTCCAGGATCTGCAGCCCCACCTTGACCTCCTCGGCCGGCGGCGCCGACAGCGAGACCCGGATGGTGTCACCGATGCCCTCGGACAGCAGCGCCCCGAAGGCCACCGCCGACTTGATCGTGCCCTGGAACGCCGGACCCGCCTCGGTCACCCCCAGGTGCAGCGGATAGTCGCACCGCGCCGCCAGCTGCCGGTAGGCCTCCACCATCACCACCGGATCGTTGTGCTTCACCGAGATCTTGATGTCCCGAAAACCGTGCTCCTCGAACAGCGACGCCTCCCACAGCGCCGACTCCACCAGCGCCTCCGGGGTGGCCTTCCCGTACTTCTGCAGCAGCCGCCGGTCCAGCGACCCGGCGTTGACCCCGATCCGGATCGGCGTACCGTGCTCGCCCGCCGCCTGCGCGATCTCCTTGACCTTGTCGTCGAACTGCTTGATGTTGCCCGGGTTCACCCGCACCGCGGCACAGCCCGCCTCGATGGCCGCGAACACGTACTTGGGCTGGAAGTGGATGTCCGCGATCACCGGGATCTGCGACTTGCGGGCGATGACCGCCAGCGCGTCCGCGTCGTCCTGGGTGGGGCAGGCCACCCGCACGATCTGGCAGCCCGACGCGGTCAGCTCGGCGATCTGCTGCAGCGTCGCGCCGATGTCGGAGGTGCGCGTGGTGGTCATCGACTGCACCGACACCGGCGCGTCCCCGCCCACCGCCACCGACCCCACCTGGATCTTCCGGCTCTTGCGGCGCGGGGCCAGGGTGATCGGAACGGACGGCATGCCGAGAGAAATCGCAGTCATCTGCTGTGCAACCCCAAGTCGTGGATCAAGGTCCGGCTCCCGGTGAGCAGCGGGCTCCGCGGTCCGAGATTACGGCACGGGCATCGGCCCGAGCACATCCCGTCCGTAAACCCACCCAAAGGGCGATGGCCCGGAACGAAAGGGTTCCAGGCCATCGTGAACGGCAGATGTCCGGCGGATTCGCACCCGGTGGTGAGACGGGGGCACGTACCGGTCCGTCCGGTCCCGTCCGGTCCCTCTAGGAGATCCGTATCGGGTTCACCACGTCCGCGACGAGGACGAGGAGCGTGAAGCAGACGAAGATCCCGGCCACCACGTAGGCCACCGGCATCAGTTTCGCCACGTCGAACGGGCCCGGGTCGGGGCGTCGCAGCACCCTGGCGAGGTTGCGGCGCAGCGACTCCCACAGGGCGCCCGCGATGTGCCCGCCGTCGAGCGGGAGCAGCGGGAGCATGTTGAACAGGAACAGGGAGAGGTTGAAGCCTCCGAGCAGCATCACGAACATGGCCATCTGCTGTGAGGCGGGGATCTCGAGGGTGGCGATCTCGCCGCCGACCCGGGCCGCTCCGACGACGCCCATCGGGGAGTCCGGCTCGCGCGGACCGTCGCCGAAGGCCGCGTCCCACAGGGCGGGGACCTTGGACGGCAGGGAGGCGAGGGAGTCGACGGCGTCGCCGACCCGGTCGGTCATCCAGACCACGGAGTCCCCGAAGTCCTGTTTGACGACGCCGGTGGCCGCGCTGAAGCCGAGGAAACCGGCCTTGACGTACTCACCCTCGACGTAGGCCCCGTTGGAGTCCTTCTTCGCGACCTGGTTGGTGGCGATCTTCGCCTGGAGGGTGACCTCCCGGCCGTCGCGGTCGACGACGATCGGCACGGCCTTGCCGGCGCTGTCGCGGATGAGGTCGGAGAGCGTGCCCCAGTCGTCGGTCCTGACGCCGTCGAACGCGACGATCTTGTCGCCCGCCTCCATGCCGGCCGCCGCGGCCGGGGACCGGGGGTCGGACTTCACGCACTCGTCGCGGTTCTCGCTCTGCGAGATGACGCACGGGGAGACCGAGCTGACGGTGGTGGTCTGCTGCTGGATGCCGAAGCCCATCAGCACGGTGAGGAACAGCACCACCGCGAGGATCAGGTTCATGAACGGGCCCGCGAACATCACGATGACCCGTTTCCACGGTTTACGTGTGTAGAACAGGCGTTTCTCGTCGCCGGGCTGCAGTTCCTCGAAGGCTGCGGAGCGGGCGTCCTCGATCATGCCGCGCCACGGCGAGGTGGAGCGGGCCTCCAGCCGTCCGTCGGCGCCGGGCGGGAACATGCCGATCATGCGGATGTAGCCGCCGAACGGGATCGCCTTGACGCCGTACTCGGTCTCGCCCTTGTGCCGGGACCAGAGAGTCGGGCCGAAGCCGACCATGTACTGGGGGACCCGGATGCCGAAGAGCTTGGCGGTGGACAGGTGTCCCAGCTCGTGCCAGGCGATCGAGAGCAGCAGGCCGACCGCGAAGACGACTATGCCGAGGATGAACATCAAGGTCGTCATGCACGCGCCTCCGCGCTCGCCGTACGGGCAGTCAGTTCCCGGGTCCTCGTCCGCGCCCAGGTCTCCGCTTCGAGGACGTCGGGGACAGTCAAAGAGGTTCCCGTTCGAGGGGTGCCGTGCTCCTCCACCACCCGGGTGACGGTATCGATGATCCCGTTGAACGGCAGCGCGCCGGCGCGGAACGCCTCCACGCACTCCTCGTTCGCCGCATTGAACACCGCCGGGGCGGTGCCCGCGAGCCCGCCCACGTGCCGGGCCAGGTTCACCGAGGGGAACGCCTCGTTGTCGAGGGGGAAGAACTCCCAGGTGGACGCCTTGCTCCAGTCGAAGACCGGGGCGGCGTCGGGGACCCTTTCGGGCCAGCCGAGGCCGATGGCGATGGGCCCGCGCATGTCGGGGGGCGTCGCCTGGGCCAGTGTCGATCCGTCCGTGAACTCAACCATCGAGTGGACATACGACTGCGGGTGTACGACGACCTCAATGCGATCGAAGGGAATGTCGTACAGCAGGTGCGCCTCGATGACTTCGAGGCCCTTGTTGACGAGGGTGGCGGAGTTGATCGTGATCACCGGGCCCATGGCCCAGGTGGGGTGGGCGAGGGCGTCCTCGACGGTGACGTTCGCCAGTTCGTCCCTGGTGCGGCCGCGGAAGGGGCCGCCGGAGGCGGTGACGACGAGCTTGCGCACGTCCGCGCGGGTTCCGGCGGCCAGTGCCTGGAACAGCGCGGCGTGCTCGGAGTCGACCGGGATGATCTGCCCCGGCTCGGCCAGCCCCTTGACCAGCGGGCCGCCGACGATCAGCGACTCCTTGTTGGCGAGCGCGAGGGTGCGGCCGGCCTCGAGGGCGGCGAGCGTGGGGGCCAGTCCGATGGAGCCGGTGATGCCGTTGAGGACGGTGTGGCAGTCGGAGGCGGCGAGCTGCGTGGCCGCGTCCGCTCCGGCGAGGATCTCGGGCAGCGGTTCCCCCGGCCCGTACCGCGCCGACAGCGCGTCGCGCAGCGCGCCCACGACGTCCTCGCGCGCGACGGCCACCGTGCGCACCCGCAGCCGGTGGGCCTGCTCGGCGAGGAGGGAGACGCGGCCGCCGTTGGCGGACAGGCCGGTGACCCGGAAGCGGTCGGGGTTGCGCAGCACGAGGTCGATGGCCTGGGTGCCGATCGACCCGGTGGAGCCGAGGATCACCACGTCCTTGGGGCCGTCCCCCGCCACGGGGTCGTACACCAGGTGCGGGTCGGCGAGCGGAGCTGGAGCGTCGGTCATGGACCCCATTGTGTCCGGTCGCGAGCACTGCCGGGGCTCCGCCCCGGCAGCTCGTGGGTCCTGTCCGACGCCCCCGCCCCGGCCCACCTCAGCGGATCGGCCGGTGCGCGTTGCTCCGTGCGCTGGGGCCGGGCGTGGTGTCCGCGATCCAGGGGCCGTCACCCGAAGGGTCGAGGACACCCTGCTCCAGCCACTCGTAGGTGCCGGAGAGCACACCCTTGACGACCTTGCGGTCGATGTCGTCGGTGTTGGTCCACAGCCGGTCGAAGAGTTCGTCGACGCGGACGCGGGACTGGCGGCAGAAGGCGTCGGCGAGCTGGTAGGCCTCACGGCCGTGGTCGTCGCGGCGGCGCAGCAGTTCGGCACGGACGCAGGCGGCGCTCATCGCGAACAGTTCGGCGCCGATGTCGACGATCCGGCCCAGGAAGCCCTGTTTGGTCTCCATCCGGCCCTGCCAGCGGGACATGGCGTAGAAGGTGGAGCGGGCGAGTCTGCGAGCCGTGCGCTCGACGTACCGCAGGTGCGGGGAGAGGTCGACCCCGTGCTTGAACTCCCCGTAGGTTCCGGGGAGCTGTCCTGGGCCCGCGACCAGTCTGGGCAGCCACTTCGCGTAGAAGACGCCCGCGTTCGCGCCCGCCTTCGCCTTGTCGCCCAGGGATTTCTCGGGGTCGATGAGATCGCCGGCGACCGACAGATGGGCGTCGACGGCCTCCCGCGCGATCAGCAGGTGCATGATCTCGGTGGAGCCCTCGAAGATGCGGTTGATGCGCAGGTCGCGCAGCATCTGCTCGGCGGGCACCGCCCGCTCGCCGCGCGCCCGGAGGGAGTCGGCGGTCTCGTAGCCGCGTCCGCCGCGGATCTGGACCAGCTCGTCGGCCATCAGACAGGCCATCTCCGAGCCGTACAGCTTGGCGAGCGCCGCCTCGATGCGGATGTCGTTGCGGTTCTCGTCGGCCATCTGGGAGGACAGGTCGACCACGGCCTCCAGGGCGAAGGTGGTCGCCGCGATGAACGCGATCTTCGAGCCGACCGCCTCGTGCAGCGCCACCGGCTTGCCCCACTGCTCCCGGGCCGCCGACCACTCGCGGGCGATCTTCAGGCACCATTTTCCGGCGCCGACACACATCGCGGGCAGGGAGAGCCGTCCGGTGTTGAGCGTGGTGAGCGCGATCTTCAGGCCCTGGCCCTCCTCACCGATGCGGTGGCCGGCCGGGACGCGGACCTGGTGGAAGCGGGTGACGCCGTTCTCCAGGCCGCGCAGGCCCATGAAGGCGTTGCGGTTCTCGACCGTGATGCCCTCGGAGGCCGCCTCCACCACGAACGCGGTGATGCCGCCCCGGTGGCCCTCGCCCTTGGGCACGCGGGCCATGACGACGAGGAGGTCGGCGACCACGCCGTTGGTCGTCCACAGCTTCACGCCGTCGAGGACGTAGCCGCCCTCGCCGTCCGGGACGGCGGTGGTGGCGAGCCGTGCCGGGTCCGAGCCGACGTCGGGCTCGGTGAGCAGGAAGGCCGAGATGTCGGTGCGGGCGCAGCGCGGCAGGAACGTGTCCTTCTGCTCCTGGGTACCGAAGATCTTCAGCGGCTGCGGGACGCCGATCGACTGGTGGGCGGAGAGCAGCGCGCCGATCGCGGGGTTGGCGGAGCCGACCAGGGCGAGGGCCTTGTTGTAGTAGACCTGCGTCAGGCCGAGGCCGCCGTACTTGGTGTCGATCTTCATGCCGAAGGCGCCGAGCTCCTTGAGCCCGGTGATCACCTCGTCGGGGATCCGCGCCTCGCGTTCGATCCGGGCTCCGTCGATCTTCGTCTCGCAGAAGTCGCGGAGTTTGGCGAGGAACTCCTCGCCGCGCTCGGCCTCCTCGTCGGCCGGTAGGGGGTGGGGGTGGATGAGATCGAGCCGGAAGCGGCCCAGGAACAGTTCCTTGGCGAAGCTGGGCTTGCGCCAGTCCTGTTCCCGGGCGGCCTCCGCGACCTGGCGGGCCTCACGTTCGGTGACGGTGGGGCGACCCCCAGACCGGGGTGTCTGGGGGGACCGGGGTGACTCGGGTGTTGCGGACATGAGGCTCACCTCGCCGCGAATCGGGGTGCCTGGACGACGGCCCGTGGGACCGATGTGCGTGATCTTGGGGGCCTGTGGGACGACTTGCGCTACTGACTGGTGCTACCCGTTCGTATGTACCTGATGCGCAGCCGCCCCACCACCCTTTGTGCGTCCGTTCGGCTGATATGCCGGCCCGGACCCCTCGGCGTCCCACCGGGAGGTTCATGGGAGCCTGGCTGCGGCGGGAACGGCCCGTACCCCGCTCTCGGACCAGCGGGAAGCAAGCCTTTCGAAGCGCTTCGACAGCGTATGGACACCAGATCCCACTGGCACTACTGTCAGACCATCCCTATCACCTCTGTACGTACGGCGCATCGTCGAAGCGCTTCACAGCAATTGGAGAGCTGGATGGTCACCCTCGCCGAGGTCGCCCAGCACGCCGGAGTCTCGGCGAGCACGGTGAGCTATGTCCTCAGTGGCAAGCGGTCCATCTCCGCGAACACCCGCCGGCGGGTCGAGGAGAGCATCCGCCGGCTCGGGTACCACCCGAACGCCGGGGCCCGCGCCCTGGCCAGCAGCCGGTCCAACGTCATCGCGCTGATGATCCCGCTGCGTACGGACATGTACGTGCCGGTGATGATGGAGATCGCCATCGCGGTGACCACCACGGCCCGCGCCCACGGGTACGACGTGCTGCTGCTCACCGGCGAGGAGGGCCCCGACGCGGTACGCCGCGTCGCCGGCAGCGGACTCGCCGACGGGATGATCCTGATGGACGTCGAACTCGATGACGAGCGGCTGCCGTTGCTGCGGGGGGCCGACCAGCCGGCGGTGCTGATCGGGCTGCCCGCCGACACCACCGGCCTGACCTGCGTGGACCTCGACTTCCGGGCCACCGGCGCGCTCTGTGTGGAACATCTGGCGACGCTGGGGCACCGCGACATCGCCGTCATCGGCGAGGCCCCCGCGGTCTACGAACGGCACACCGGCTTCGCCGAGCGCACCCTCGACGGGCTGCGCTCGCAGGCACGGGAGTCGGGGGTGCGGCTGCTGCACCGGCCGTGCGAGGGCGGGTACGCCGCGATGGCCGTGACCCTCGCCCGGATCCTCGACGAGCGTCCGGGCACCACGGCGTTCGTCGTGCAGAACGAGTCGGCGGTCGAACCGTTGCTCGCCCTGCTGCGGCAGCAGGGGCGGGCCGTGCCGGAGGACGTCTCGGTGGTCGCGATCTGCCCCGAACAGGTCGCCGTCCAGGCCTCGGTGCGGCTGACCTCGGTCGCCATCCCCGCGCAGGAGATGGGCCGGTACGCCGTGGAGCACCTGGTCGCCAAGCTCGACGGGCGGGGTGACGACGAGCTCGTCCTGATCGCGCCCGAGCTGACGGTACGGGCGAGCTCGGGACCGGCGCCCGCCCGCGCATAGCCCGCCCCGCCTCGTTCCCGCTCCTCCGCCCGGTGGACAGCCGGCCGCCCACCGGGCGGAGGCAGGGGTCAACTGCTGCTGACGGTCAGGTTGTCGGTGCGGAAGTCCAGGCCGCCGGACGACGAGGTGATCTCGTAGCCGAACTGCACGTCGCCGATGGCCTCGTTGCCCATCCAGCCCTTGGTGTCCTTGATCCAGTCGAGGATCGGCAGGATGTTGACGGTCCCGGAAGTGGAGTTGGACGTGCGCAGGAACGAGAAGACCTGGTTGGCGCCGTTGTCGCCCTTGTGGACGTTCCAGGTGTGGCCGCCGAGGCTGACCGTGCCCTGCGGACTGCCGAGCGGGCCGACGGGACCGTACTGGTTGACCCAGAGCATGATCTCGTAGTCGTGGTCCGTGTCCCAGATGTCGTACGACGTGTTGTACGCACCCGCGGACGGGACGGTGACGTTGTAGCTGCTGGTCAGCGAACGGAGCGAGTCGATGGGTTTGTTGACCGCCTTCTTGGCGTTCGGGTACGACTTGATGCCGCCGGTGCCCGGGTGGTTTGCCCACGCACCCCAGTTGGTACCGGAGTTGGCCCAGACACACTGGCTGCCGGCGCCGGAGCCCCAGATGTTGTTGTAGAGGGTGTATCCGTTCAGGGTGGTGTTGCCCCACTGGTCGCAGGAGCTCCAGATCGCGGCGTGGGCGGGGGCGGAGGCCAGGCCGACGGTGATGCCGAGGGCGAGGGCGGGCGCCGTCAGTACCGTGCCGATCCTGCTCGGAATGCTTGGTGCCATGGGAGGTTCCTTCCATGGGTGGGGGGAATCGCTGGGGTCACCGCGCCTTCAGGGTCAGGACGCGGTCTTCGTGGGCGACGAGGTCGAGGGGCTCGGCGCCGTCGAAAGTCCGGAGTTCGATGCGGACGGTGCGGCTGGGGCGCAGCACGGCGGTGGCGCCGTCCGGGGCCCAGGTGAGGTCGAGCGCGGCGCCGAAGCGGGTCCGCACTCCGCGCAACGAGCCGCGCGGGTACGCCGGTGGCGGGGCGGGCAGCAGGACCAGCCGGCCGGGGGTGGACTGCACGAGCGCCTCGATCAGCACGGCGGGGAGGGTGTGGGCGGCGTCGGCGTTGTAGACGTCGCGGTGCGGGTAGTGCGCGCTCATCAGCGAGTCGTGGAAGAAGTCGCCTTCGAGGACGCGGCCGAGGGCGCTCGCGACCCGGTCGGCGTCGCGGAGGCGGGCGGCGATCAGGGCGTGGTGCAGATGGCCGTGCGCGGAGTCGTTCTCGGGTCCGCGCAGTTCCAGGGCGCGGTGCGCGGCTGCGGCCAGGTCCGGGGTGTCGTAGGGGGTGATCTCGTCCAGCGGCCAGACGCCGTAGAGGTGGCTGAGGTGGCGGTGGTCGTAGGAGTCCGCCAGCTCCGGCCGGGCCCATTCGGCGAGCGCCCCGTCGGCGTTGACGCGGTGCGGCGGGATCCGGTCGGCGAGCGCCTGCCGGCGGTCCGCGTGCTCCGAGTGGTACGCGGCTGCGGTCAGCAGGGCGTGCCGGGCCGCGGAGAGGTCCATGGCCGCGTCGAGCGCGCCCCAGCCGGCGTTCGCGGGACGGTTCTCCGGCGAGTAGGAGGGGACCACGACGAGCCGGCCCTCGTCGTCGGTGCGGGTGAGGAAGTCCTCGTAGAACAGGGCGACTTCGGCGAGCGCCGCCGCGGTGCGCGGATCTCGCTCGCCGCGGGTCTCGTCGTGGTCGACGAGGGGTTTGAGGAGCCAGTCGGCGCCGGCCGTCCACAGGTGGAGGGGGTACTCGCGGCTGAAGTGGTACGAGTGTCCGGACTCGCCGTCGCTGTGCGCGGGCGCGACCACGCCCCGCGTGCCGAAGACCGCGCGGGCGTTGTCCCGCCAGTCGGGCAGCTGGCGGTGGATCAGTGCGGCCAGCGCCTCGGTGACCTCGGGGAGGGCTGCGACAGCGGCGGAGGCCGTCTGGAGGTTGAGGTTGGCGTCGTTGGTGAAGGCTCCGGACCAGGCGGTGTCCCATGTGCCGGTCCACAGTCCGGTGAGGCGGGGCGGGAACAGTCCGGCGGCGGACAGCAGATGGTAGCGGCCGGCCGCGAAGAGGCGTTCGAGCAGCGCGGCGCTGTGTGGCCTGCCCAGCAACTCGGATCCCGGCAGGGCGCGTTCGGCCGGGTCGGCGGCGAGGTCCAGGGTGACGCGGTCGTAGGCGGTGCGGTGCGGGGGCAGATGGCGGGCCAGGAGGTCGTCGTACGTGCCCGGTCCCTCGCCGAGCAGACCGCGCAGGGCGCGGCCCTCCGCGACCACGTCCGCCTCCCCGGTGTGCCGCCGCACCCGGGTGAGCAGCAGCACGGACCACGCGCCCTCGACGCGCACCCCCGACGGGGCCGACGTCGTCCTGCCGCCGGTGACGACGACCAGGGTGACGCCGGTGTAGGCGAGGTCGCTTTCCGGGTACCGGGCGCGCAGGCTCAGCAGGGCGCCCTCGGGGGTGCGGACGGCGCCGTGGCCGATGCCCAGGGCGGTGGGGGCGCCGGGGAGGCGGTGGTCCAGGGTGATACCGAGGACGGGCCCCGGGTCCGTGACGTGCTGGACGATGACGTCGTCGGCACGGGAGACGAAGACGCGCCCGGTCCGACCGGCGCGGGTCGTCTCCGTGACGCCGGTGGCGAAGTCGACCGTGCGGCGGTACCGGGCCCGGTCGTCGCCCCGGTCGCCCCGGTCGTCGTCCGGGTCGCCCCGGTCGTCGTCCGGGCGGCGCAGGCGCACCTGGAAGGCCGGATGGAAGGACCGTACCCACCGGAGCGGACGGCCGTCGGTGAAGTCATCGGCGGCGGTCAGGTCGCCGGAGAGCAACCGGTCCTGGAGTGCGGGCAGTTCGTCGGCCAGCCGGGGCGGCAGCCGCTGCTCGTCTCCGCCACCGTCCGGGCGGACCAGGGTGTGATGCGTGACGACGACCCGCTCGTCGTCCGGGTCACCGAACACAAGGGCGCCGTGGTGGCCGTTGCCGCTCAGGAAGCCGTCCTCCCAGCGGGCGGCGGGCCGTGGCTCCCAGGTTCCGTGGACGGGTGTGGTGCTCATGGCCGCAGCACCGCCACGCCGTGGCGGCCGAGGGTGAGCCGGTCGGTCACGGTCGTCTCCGTCAGCACGTCGCGGTGGCTGCCCGGCACGTCGACGGTGACCGGTTCGCGTCCGTGGTTGAGCAGGAACAGCAGCTCGCCCCGGCGCACCGCCTCGACCTGGTCCGGGAGCCCGTCGAGCACCGGCCGCACCCCCGCCCCTGCGGCGATCCGGGTCAGCAGCTCGCGCAGCGCCCCGGGCTCGGGGAGCGTGGAGACGTACCAGGCGCGGCCCTTGCGCAGCACGGCGGGCAGTCCGTCGAGTTCCCCGCCCTTGTAGGGCGTCGTCTCGTCGGCGGTGCCGTCGGCCTCCATTTCCTCGGACCACAGGGTGCCGCGGAAGCCCTCGCACTCGACGGTCTCCCCCGCCTCCAGCGGCCACCACTCGTGCAGGGTGCGGATGCCGAAGAGTTCCCGCAGCCGGGCGTCCATGCCGCCGGGCCGCACCCGGTCGTCCTCGTCGGCGATGCCCGTCAGGAAGCCGCAGACGAGGGTGCCGCCCCCGCGTACGTACGTGAGGAGGTTCTCCACGGCCGCGTCGGTGAGGAGGTAGAGCTGCGGGACGACGACCAGAGGGTGGGCGGACAGGTCGTGTTCGGGGTGGGCGAAGTCGGCGGTGAGGTGGGCCTGCCACAGGGCGCGGTGCCAGGCGCGGAGCACGCCGGGGTGGTCGACCTCGTGGGACGGCCGGGCCTCCTGGTCGCTCGCCCACCAGGAGTGCCAGTCGTGCAGCACGGCGACCCGGGCGGCGCGGTGCCGGCCGGCCACGTGCGGGGCGATCCTGGCCAGGTCCGCGCCGAGCCGTGCGACCTCCTGGTACGTACGGCCCTGCTCGCCCGCGTGGCTCACCATCCCGGAGTGGAACTTCTCGGCGCCCTGCCGGGACTGGCGCCACTGGAAGTAGCAGACGGCGTCCGCGCCGCGCGCCACGGCCTGCAGGGACCACAGCCGGTTGAGGCCGCGGGGCTTGGGGTGGTTCACCCCGCGCCAGTCGACCGGTCCGGCCGCCTGCTCCATGAGCATCCAGGGGCCGCGCGCCTGGGAGCGCGTCATGTCCTGTACCAGGGCGCCCTCCTGCGCACCGAAGGGATCGCGCGGGTCGGGGTAGAGGTCGACGGAGACGACGTCCTCCTCCTCGGCCCAGCGCCAGGCGTCCTGCCCCGCCCACAACGGCATGAAGTTGGTGGTGACCGGGAGGTGCGGGGTGTGCCGGCGGACGATGTCGCGTTCGGCGGAGTAACACTCCAGGAGCATGTCGGAGGTGAACCGCTTGAAGTCCAGCACCTGGGTGGGGTTCTTCAGGTGGTGCGGGCGGCGGGGCGGCAGGACCTCGGCCCAGTCGCCGTAGCCCTGGCTCCAGAACGCGGTGCCCCAGGCGGTGTTGAGGCCTTCGAGGGTGCCGTACCGGTCCCGGAGCCAGTCGCGGAAGCGGGCGGCGGCCTGGTCGCCCCAGTCGTAGGTGCAGTACTCGTTGTTGATGTGCCACATGGTCAGGGCGGGGTGGCCGGCGTAGCGGGCGGCCAGGTCCTCGGTGATGGCGGCGGCGTGGCGGCGGTAGGTGGCGCTGGAGTGCGAGAAGTGCTGTCTGCCGCCCCACCCTTCGGTCCGGCCGTCCTCGTCGCGGGGCAGGGTGTCCGGATGGAGGTGCCCCATCCAGGGCGGTGGCGAGGCGGTCGGGGTGGCGAGGACGACGCCGACGCCGGACGCGTGCATGAGGTCCATCAGCCGGTCCAGCCAGCCGAAGTCCCGTGCGCCTGGATTGGGTTCGAGCTTGGACCAGGAAAAGACGCCGAGTGTCACGGAGTTGACGCCGGCCTGCCGCATCAGGCGGACGTCCTCGGGCCAGGTCTCCTCGGGCCACTGCTCCGGGTTGTAGTCGCCGCCGTAGAGGATGCGCCCGCGGGTGGCGTCGCTCAGGCCGGGCATCAGCCGCGCCCCCGGAGCGGGGCGGGGGACGTACGGGGTGTGGGGGGCGCGTGCATGGTCCACCTCGTTCTGCGGGGGTCGGGGTGAAGGGGCCGGCCGAAGGGGTGAGGGGGTGACCGGAGAGCACGCGGTCCCCGGCCCGTCATCCCTTCACGGCGCCGGTGAGCATGCCCTTCCTGAAGTGCTTCTGGACGAAGGGGGACAACACGGCGACGGGCAGCAGGGCGATCACCATCACGGCCATCTGCACGGCCAGGCCCGACAGTTGTCCCGTCTTGATGGCCTGGCCGAGGCCGATGGGCGCCTCCTGCTTCTGGACGAGCTGGATCATGACGTTCTGCAGCGGCAGCATGGTCTGGTCGTTGAGATACAGCGAGGCGTTGAACCAGGCGCTCCAGTAGCCGACGGCGTAGAAGAGCGTGATCACGGCGATCACCGCGCGGGACAGCGGCATGACGATCTGCCACAGGATGCGGAAGTCGCCCGCCCCGTCGATGCGGGCGCTGTCGACGAGCTCCTGCGAGATGTTCATGAAGAAGCCGCGCAGCACGAGGATGTTGAAGACGCTCACCGCACTGGGCAGGATCAGCGCCAGGTAGCTGTCGGTCAACCCGAGGGTCTGCACCAGCAGATACGTCGGAATGAGGCCGGCGCTGAAGAACATGGTCGCCAGCAGCGTCATGAGGATCCAGCGGTGGCCCAGCGAGTCGGTGCGCGACAGGCCGTAGGCACACAGCACGGACACGGTCATCGAGAACAGGGTGCCGACCAGGGTGACTCCGACACTGACGAGCGCGGCCCGGGTGACCTGGCCGCCGCTGAGCAGTTCCTGGTAGGCGATGAAGGTGATGTCCTGGGGCACCATCACCAGGCCCCCGGCCTCGTCGATGGTCCTGCGGGTGGACAGGCTGGTGACGACCACGATCCACAGCGGGAAGACGATCGCCAGGCAGGCGAGGGCCAGGACGATCCCCTTGCCCGCGAGCCCCGCCCTTCCTGGCTCCTCCTCCCACACCGGACGGGACGGGGCGGGCCGGCGTCCGGGCCGGCGCGCGGGTTCGTCGATCACGGCGGTCATTTCTTGTACACCCCCTGCTCGCCCATGAGATGGGCCACCTTGTTCGCGGCGAGGACGAGGCCGAGGCTGACCACGCCCTTGATGAGGCCGGCGGCCGCCGCGTAACCGAAGTCCTGGTTGCGCACGCCGTTCCACCACACGAAGGTGTCGAGCACCTCCGCCGCCCCGGGACCGACGGCGTCGCGTTGCAGCAGGATCTGTTCGAAGCCGACGGTGAGCGCGTCGCCCACCCGCAGCACCAGCAGCAGGGCGATCACGGGCCGCAGCGCGGGCAGGGTGACGTGCCACATCCGGCGCAGGCGGTCGGCGCCGTCCATGGCGGCGGCCTCGTACAGGTCGGGGCTCACCGAGGCCAGGGCGGCGAGGAAGACGATGATCCCCCACCCGGCGTCCTTCCACACGCTCTGCGCGGTGATCAGGAACACGAAGGTGTCGGGGTCGGTCATGACCTCCAGGCCGTCGTGACCGTTCTGGCGCAGCAGTTGCGAGAAGATCCCCGCGCCGCCGAACAACTGCTGGAAGACGGCGATGACCAGGACCCAGGAGAAGAAGTGCGGCAGGTACAGGATGGCCTGGGCGACGGCCCGCACGCGGGGTCTGAGCACACTGTTGATGAGCAGCGCGAGCAGGATCGGGATCGGGAAGTACAGCACGAGCTGGAGGAAGAACAGCACCAGGGTGTTCTTCAGGGCGTTCCAGAACGCCGGGTCCTCGATGATCCGCCGGAAGTTCTCCAGTCCCACGAACGGACTGTTCAGCATCGAGACGACGCCGTTGTCGCTGATGTAGGGGTCGTACTCCTGGAAGGCGACGACGTTGCCGAGGATCGGCAGGTAGTTGAAGACCAGGACCAGTGCCACGGCCGGCAGGGTCATCAGCAGCAGGACGCGGTCGCGCCGGTATCCGAGCCGCAGGCTCGGCCTTCCCCGGCGCGGTGTTCTCCGGGGGCAGGCGGTAGCGGCTCCCTCGGAGGTCACCGGTTGTGGGACCGGCGTAGTGGCCTCGGCTTCGCTCCGAGGCACCGTGCTGTGCGACACGGCGGTTCTCCTTGCCTCGGTACGGGGTCAGCCGGCCGCCGGGCCGTTCTCGTCGAGGATCTTCCGGTACCAGTCGCGCAGCCTGTCCCCGCCCTTGCTCTTCCAGTCGGAGACGGCCTGCTGCATGTCCCCGATCTTCTTGCGGCCCCGGACGATGTCGTCCTCCAACTGCTCGAAGTCGTTGGAGAGGTTGGTCCAGCGGGAGGGCTCGGTGATCTGCATGCCGTAGAAGGCCGACTTCCTGGTGAACGCGCCCATCCGCTGCTGCCACTCGACCTGGCCCTTGACGACCTCGGGGAAGTCGGGGTGGGCGACGGTCGCGGCGGGGCTCGCGATCATCACGTAGGCGTTCATCACGTCGATGTTGCCCTGGTCGGTCTTGGTGGGCACGCCGTCCTTGACGGCGTAGTGGGTGCCCTCCACGCCGTAGTTGGTGAGCATGTACTCCTTGGTGCCGTACGGCGCGGCGGTGACGTTGGCGACGGCCAGCACGTCACGGATCACCGCCTTCGACGCCTTCTTGTTGACGAAGGCGAAGATGCCGGCCGGGTTCTTGGCCCACAGGGTGGGGTCACCGCCGTCGTGGCCGAACACGTCCATTCCCCAGATCTTGAACTCCGGGTTCTGATTGGCCTGTTCAGCGGTGCGGCTCCACCACTGCGAGGAGTCCTGGTTGTAGATCAGGAACTCGCCGGCGGCGAACTTGGGTCCGGGGTCGGTCGCGTTGCTCTTGCCCAGTTCGGCATCGGGGTGCACGACACCGGCCGCGAACAGCTTGCGCGTCCACTCCAGGGCTTCGAGGTACTCGTCGGTCTCTATGCGGTAGAGCAGCTTGCCGTCGATCTGGTTCCAGCCGAGCGACTTCTCCTCTCCGGAGAGCACCCCGAAGGCGTTGAAGGCGGTCCACTTCATGTCCAGGCAGGCCCAGCGCTTGGCCCTGGCATTCGTGGCGTCCTTGGCCAGCGCCATGAACTCTTCGCAGGAGCGGGGGACTTCGTACCCCTCCTGCTCGAAGATGTCCTGGCGGTAGAGCGGCACGATGCCGGTGACGTACGAGGACGGCATGGGCAGGCCACGCAGCTTGCCGCCGAAAATGGACCGCTGCCAGGCGTCGGTGGGGATCGCCGCGAGGTTCGGGTAGTCCTTGACCGCGTCGCCGGAGAGGTACGGGCCGAGGTCGGCGAACTTGCCGATGACGGCGCTGGGGATCTTGCCCGTCATGTTCCAGCCGGGCACGACCACCACGTCGGGCACGTCGCTGGAGGCGAGGACCGCACCGAGTTTCTGGTCGTAGGTGTTGCCGTCCTGGTTCTGCCAGACCACGTCGACGCCGATGAGGTCGTTCATCGCCTTGTAGTAGGCGTTGCCGTCCTTGGGCGGTGAGCCCCAGAACGGCGACATGACGGTGACCTTGCCCCCCTTGCCGAGCTTCTCGGGCACCGAGGTCTTCAGACCGGCGAGGTCGAGCTTGGCGGTGAAGCCGACCGCGGAGCCGTTCCTGCTGGGGATGTCGGGGGTGACCACGTCGCTCGCCACGTATGCCGGCAGCAGCTTCCTGGCGTCCTTGCCCGACGTGGTGCCGTCCCGCGAGCCTCCGTCCGAACCACCGCACGCGGCGAGCAGCGGCATTCCCCCCGCCACCGCCGCGGTGGCGACCGCCGTGGAGGCGAGGAAGCTTCTCCGGCTGGGCCCGGCGGAGGAGGTGGAGGCGGCGTTCGGCGTCATTGCGTCAACCCTTCATGGCGCACCAGGGCATCCGGCGGTGGCCGTCGGCTGCGGTGTCTTCACTGGAACTGGCTGAGCCGAAGCGGTCGTTCGGAGGGAACGTGCCGGGGAGGCGGCCCCGCAATCGAAGCGCTTCGATGTTGGTGCGAGGTTAGGTGAACGCCCAAGGGCGCACAAGGGTCACTTCCAAGATTCCTCGGCGGCATGACGCCGACCCAGCAGGCCGCAACTCACGGGAGTCCGACGTGAAATTCCCGGGTTGCACCGCGGAACGCTCGATCCGGCGCTTCCGCATCCTTGACAGCCGCCCCTGCCCGGAATCAGCATCGAAGCGCTTCGAAAGTGCCTCGCCGCTCCATCGCAAGGGGACTTCCACGTGACCGCACACACGCCGCCCACCCCGCCTTTCCGCGATCCGCGTCTGCCATTCGCGAAGCGCGTCGACGACCTGCTGTCGCGGCTCACCCTCGACGAGAAAATCAAAGCCCTGCACCAGTTCACGCCCGCTGTCGAGCGCCTCGGCATCGCCGCCTTCCGCACCGGCCAGGAGGCGTTGCACGGCGTCGCCTGGATGGGCCCGGCGACGGTGTTCCCGCAGGCGGTCGGGATGGGGGCGACCTGGAACCCCGGGCTGGTGCGCCGGGTGGGCGAGGCGGTGTCCCGGGAGGCCCGCGCGATGCGCGCCCGGGACGAGCGGGTCGGCCTCAACGTCTGGGCCCCGACCGTCAACCTGCTGCGCCACCCCCTGTGGGGCCGCAACGAGGAGGGCTACTCGGAGGACCCCCGGCTCACCTCGGCGATCGCCACTGCCTACACCCGCGGCCTGCGCGGCGACCATCCGGTGTACTGGCGCACGGCCCCGGTGCTCAAGCACTGGCTCGCGCACAACAACGAGACGGACCGGGACACCACCTCCAGCTCGGTCCGCCCGCGCGTGCTGCACGAGTACGATCTGCGCGCCTTCCGCGACACCGTCAAGGCGGGCGCGGTGGCCGGGGTGATGCCGGCCTACAACCTGGTCAACGGCCGCCCGAACCACGTCTCGCCGTATCTGCGCGAGCAGCTGCGCACCTGGACCGACCAGGAACTGCTGGTCTGCTCCGACGCCGGCGCTCCCTCCAACCTGGTGGACTCCGAGCACTACTTCGACACCCATGAGGAGGCCGTCGCGGCCTCGCTGCGGGCCGGCGTGGACAGTTTCACCGACCACGGCACGGACAGCTCGGTCATCGTGGGGCGCCTCGAATCGGCCTTGCGGAAAGAGCTGTTGACGGAAGCCGACATCGACACCGCCGTCCGCCGGCAGCTCTCGGTGCGCTTGCGGCTCGGCGAGTTCGACCGGTACCCGCCCGCCGAGGAGCACGCCTTCGACACCCCGGGGCACCGGGCCCTCGCTCAGGAGGCCGCCGAGCAGGCGGTCGTCCTGCTCAAGAACGACGGCCTGCTGCCGCTGGCTCCGGCGGGCACCCGTGTCGCCGTCGTCGGCCTGCTCGCGGACGAGTGCAAGCTCGACTGGTACAGCGGCACCCTCATCCACCGCTCCACTCCGCTGGAGGGGCTCTACGAGCGGTTCGGCGCCGAGCAGGTGGAGTTCGCCGAGGGCGTGGACCGGGTACTGCTGCGGACCTCCGCCGGCACGTTCCTGCACGTCCCGCCGGCACCCGACACCCCCGACGCGGCGCCCGGCGCCGAGGGCGCGCTGGACCCGGCGCTGCTCGCGGGCCGCACCGACCTGGCCCCGCTCACCGCCGGCCCGGACGGCACCGAACTCGCCCTGGCCGACTGGGGTGAGGGCCTGCTGACCCTGCGTGCCCCCGACGGCCGGTACCTCTCGGTCGCCGAGGACGGCTACCTCCGCGCCTCCGCCGACCAGCCGGGCGGCTGGATCGTGCGGGAGACGTTCCGGCTGGAACCGCACGGTGACGGTCACCTCCTTCGGCACCTGGGAACAGGACGCCATGTACTGGTCGCCGCCGACGGCGTGAAGGTTGCCGCACAGGACGCGGCCGACGAGCCGGGCCCCGAGGTCTTCGGGGTGATCGTCACCGAGCACGGTGAGGAGACGGTGGCGCGGGCCGCGGCACGGGCCGACGCGGTCGTGGTGGTCGCCGGCAACGATCCGCACATCAACGGCCGTGAGACCGAGGACCGTACGACGCTCCGGCTGCCCGTCCAGCAGGAGCTGCTGCTGCGCGCGGCCCGCGCCGCCAACGAGAACACGGTGCTGGCACTGGTCTCCGCCTACCCCTACGCGGTCGATCCGGCGGACCTGCCGGCGGTGCTCTGGACCGCGCACGGCGGTCAGGCCGCGGGCACCGCGCTGGCCCGCGTGCTGGCCGGTGACGTCTCCCCCGCCGGCCGGCTGCCGCAGACCTGGTACGCCGACGACGCCGATCTGCCCGGCCTCCTCGACTACGACGTGATCGGCTCCCGCCAGACCTATCTGTACTTCGAGGGCACGCCGTTGTTCCCCTTCGGTCACGGCCTCTCCTACACGGCCTTCGCCTACGGCGAGTTGACGTCCCGGGTCGGGCCGGAGACGGTGCGCGTCTCCTTCACGGTCACCAACACCGGTGCCGTCCCGGCCGACGAAGTGGCCCAGCTCTACACGCGGGCCGTGGACCCGTCGGTGCCGCGTCCACGCCGCGAGCTGGTGGCCCACCGGAGGCTGACCCTCGCACCCGGCGAGACGGCCGAGGCGGCCTTCGAACTCCCCCTGTCCGCCTTCGCGTTCTGGGACGTCGCGGTGGGCCGGTGGCGGGTGGAACCGGGCCGGTACGAGCTGCTGGCCGGTGCCTCCAGCAAGGACGTCCGGCAGCGGACCGCCCTCACCCTCGACGGCGAACCCGGCGTCCCCCGCGCGGTCCTCGAACGCGGCCTGGACGCGGCGGACTTCGACGAGCAGCACGGCACCGAGATCGTCGACCGGACCAGGGAGTCGGGCGACGCGGTGGCACCGGTGGCCGGGAAGTCGGGCGAGCTGCTCTTCCGCCGCTGCGACTTCGGGAGCGGAGTGACGGAGGTGACCGTCGAGGTGTCCGGCGGGGGCACCGTCGAACTGTCCCTCGACGGCGGCCCGGTGCTCGCCACAGCGGCGCCGAGGACGCCCACCTCGGGCCCGTACGACTACGTCACGCTCGGCGCGCCCGTCGCCGTCGACGGCGTGCACGGCGTACAGGACCTGCGCCTGGGACTGCGCGGCCCGCTGCGGCTCGCGCGGGTCGGCTTCCTCTCCGGTTGAGGGTCCGGGGACGGCCGACGCGAAGAGGGGCCCGGCACCGGAGGACACCGGTGCCGGGCCCCTCCGTACGACGGGCTCGTCTCCCCGCGACGCCGACCAGGAGCGGCCGGCGTCGCGGCGGGCGACGGTCGTCCGTCAAGGAGCGGCGTCCGGTGCGTGCTCCGGGGGCCCTTGCTCGAGCGAAGCCGAAGCCTGGGGCACGTGCCGGGCCTCGCAACGGGGCGAACGTCGCCCGCCGCGGTGCTGGAACCGGGGGCCGGTCCGCCTCACAGGGCGAGGCCGGTCAGCACCAGCACCCGCTCGTAGGTGTAGTCGTCCATCGCGAACTTCACGCCCTCGCGGCCCACACCGGACTGCTTGGCACCGCCGTACGGCATCTGGTCGGCACGGTAGGAGGGCACGTCGCCGACGACCACGCCGCCGACCTCCAGGGCGCGGTGGGCCCGGAAGGCGGCCTGCAGGTCGTGGGTGAACACCCCTGCCTGAAGGCCGTACTTGGAGTCGTTGACGGCAGCGAAGGCCGCGGCCTCGCCGTCCACCTTCTGCACGGTCAGGACGGGCCCGAAAACCTCCTCGCAGGAGATCGTCACATCGGCCGGGACGTCGGTGAGCACGGTCGGCGCGTAGGAGGCGCCGTCGCGCTTGCCCCCGGTGAGCAGGGTGGCACCGGCGTCGACGGCCTCCTGCACCCACGCCTCGACGCGCTCGGCGGCGGCCTGGCTGACCAGCGGGCCGACGTCGGTGGCGTCGTCGGCCGGGTCGCCGGTGACCTGGGCCTCCACGGCGGCGACGATGCGCGGCAGCAGCCGGTCGTGGACGGAGGCGTCCGCGATGACCCGCTGCACGGAGATGCAGGACTGGCCGCCCTGGTAGTTGGAGAAGGTGGCGATGCGGTTCGCCGCCCGGTCCAGGTCCTCGTCGCTCGCCCAGTCGGCGAGGACGACGGCCGCGCCGTTGCCGCCGAGCTCCAGGGTGCAGTGCTTGCGCGGCACCGAGTCCATGATCGCGTAGCCGACCTGCTCGGAACCGGTGAAGGAGATCACCGGCAGCCGCTCGTCCTGGACGAGGGCGGGCATACGGTCGTTGGGGACCGGGAGGATGCTCCAGGAACCGGCCGGCAGCTCGGTCTCGGCGAGCAGCTCACCGAGGATCAGCCCGGACAGCGGGGTCGCCGGGGCGGGCTTGAGGACGATCGGCACACCGGCGGCGACGGCCGGGGCGATCTTGTGGGCGCACAGGTTCAGCGGGAAGTTGAACGGTGCGATGCCCAGCACGACGCCCTTGGGGAACCGCCGGGTGAAGGCGAGCCGTCCTTGGCCGCCGGCGTCGGTGTCGAGCCGCTGGGCCTCGCCGCCGTTGAACCGGCGTGCCTCCTCGGCCGCGAACCGGAACACCGACACGGCCCGGCCGACCTCGCCGCGCGCCCACTTGATCGGCTTGCCGTTCTCGGCGGAGATCAGCCGGGCGATCTCCTCGGTGCGCTCCACGAGCCGCCGGCCGACGTGGTCGAGGGCGGCGGCGCGGACGTGGGCGGGGGTGGCGGCGAACTCGTCCCGTACGGCGTACGCGGCGGCCACGGCCTCCTCGACCTGGGCCTCGGACGGCACGCTCACGGTGCCGACGACCCGGCCGTCCCACGGAGAGGTGACGTCGAAGGCAGCCTCGCCGGTGGCCTGACGGCCGGCGAGCCAGAAGGCGTGGGTGGCTGCCGATTCTTCCTTTGGCATGGCGAGTCCCGGCCCTTCCGCGTTGGGGGTGGTTGCTTGGCTTGCTGGATCCACGGTAGGGCCGGGGTGACAGCGGGTCGTTTGTCCGAGCTGTAGCAGTCGGCCGCCGACGCGCGCCGCTTTGGCAGATCGGTCCTCGGCATGCCCGCCGCACCCGGCACCGGCCCTGCCTCCCGGCTCGTCGTCGGTCGTCGATCGTCGGTCCTCAGCTGTCGGCCGTCAGTCGGACGAGGTCGCCTTCAGAGCCAGCCACAGTTCCATGCGTACGTCCGGGTCGTCCAGGGAGCGGCCGAGGATCTCCTCGACGCGGCGCATGCGGTAGCGCAGGGTGTGGCGGTGCACACCGAGGTCGGCCGCCGCGGCGTCCCACTGCCCGTGCCGGGAGAGCCAGGCACGCACCGAGGCGACGAGGTCGCCGCGTCCGGTCGCGTCGTGTTCGTAGAGGGGCCGCAACAGCCCGTCGGCGAACGCCCGGACCGCGTCGTCGGCGAGCAGCGGTACCACGGACCCGGCGGCCATCTGCTCGTGCTCCACCAGCACCCGCCCCCGCCGCCGCGCCACCGACAGTGCCTGCCCGGCCTGCTTGTAGGCGGCGGACGCGGCGATGGGGCCGGCCGGTGCGGACAGGCCCACGACCAACTCGTCCTCGTCGGCGCCGACCAGGGGCTCGTGGGCTCCCCCACCGCTCCGTACCGCTTCCAGTCCGGCCGCGTGATCGCAGCACGCGGCCACCGCCGCGCCGCCGTCGGCGGCCAGCACCACCAGCCGCTCCCGCTCCGGCACCACCAGGACCGCCTCGCCGAAGCGGGCGGCGGCCGATTCCACGGCCTCCGCCAGGGCACCGAGGGCGTCGCCGTTCGGGTCGCCCTGGGCACGGGCGGCGGGTGCCGCTCCCGTCTCGGCCACGATGATCCGGAAAGGCGCGTCCAGGAGCCCCCCGTACAGGTCTCCGGCCACCGCGCGGGCGTGGTCGGACTCCCCGGCGAGCAGCATGCGCAGTACGGCGGCGCCGATCCGCTGTTCGGCCGCGCGCAGGGAGCCGGAGCGTTCCGTGGTCAGGGTGAGCAGCGCGACGGCGGAGTGGACGGCGTACCGCTGGGCGGTGCCGAGCGCGGCCGCCGTGCCCACGGCGAGCGCGGCCCGGGGGCGCCGGCCGGTGCCGAGGGAGTGCAGTTCGACCCGGTCGTCGATCTCCGGGTTCTCCGGCCCGGCCACCACCGACGAGGCGGGCGCGGGCCGCTCCCGCAGCCGCCGCACGTCCTCCGTGAGCCGTGCCGCGCGCCTGCCCGCCCACTCCGGTGCCGCGGCGACCACGGCGCCCGAGGCGTCGTACAGCGCGGTCCATCCCTCGACCTGGGAGGCGAGCGCGGTCAGCAGCCCCTCGGGTCCGCCGGCCAGCCCCTGCCTGGTCAGCTCCCGCTGGGCCGCGAACCCCGCGGTCACCGCGCGGTACTGGTCGGCGGCGATGGCGGCGGAGACGGCCTTGCTGATCGCGAGGAAGGGGGTGCGGCGCGGCACCTCCAGCAGCGGCAGCCCCTCCTTCCTCGCCGCGTCCACGAGCGCCTCGGGGATGTCCTCGTAGTGGACGCCGACGGCGAAGCCGAGCCCGACGACGCCCGCCCCCACCAGGCGTTTCACATAACGGCGCATCGCCGCCGGATCCTCCGCGTCCAGCTTCAGGGCGGTGATCAGCAGCAGTTCCCCGCCCTCCATGTAGGGCACGGGATCGGCCAGCTCACTGGCATGCGCCCAGCGGACCGGCACATCGAGGCCGTCCTCGCCCGCACGCACGGTCAGCTTGAGCGTGGAGTGGTGGACGAGCGAAGCGAGCGTCGGGGGCATGGGGCCTTCAGGTCGGCGGAGATCGGGACATCAGGCGAACGTTGTGCATTTTTGGCCGCCGCGTATGAACGACCTATGTCGATTCTGCCCCACCGTACGGTTCCCGGTTGCCCCGACCGGACAGCTCACCCCCGCAGGTCCACCAGCAGCGGCGGCGCGTGCTCGCCCGCGACGGTCGTCAGCGACAGCACCGCGTGTCCCGGCGGCACCGCGTGCGCCAGTTCCGATGCCGACCACCGCTCCCGCTCGACCTGCCGCACGGTGACCGCGTCCGTCGTCACCGCCTTTCCCGTCAGCCGCTTGCGCAGCGCGTGGATGGCCCGGGTCATCGGCTGATCGGCGAAGACCGTGTGCTTGGCGACCTCCGTCGTCTCCACCCACTCGGTGCCCCAGGTCTGCGCGAACCGACTGCCGTCCCAGGTGGTGACGCCGCAGAAGGCCATACGGCAACCCACCGCCCCGTAGAGCGGGCCGTGCAGCGCCTCGGGGACGTCACCGATGGTGCGCAGGGCGAGCAGCACGCCCGCGTTCTGCGAACGCAGCCGCTGGGTGCGGCGCACCGACTCCGCCGTGACCGTGCCCGTCGCGTCGTCCAGAACCAGGCAGGCGAAGTGGGTCCGCCGGCCCTCACGGACGATGGCGTGGAACTGCGCGAGGACCAACCGGGTGATCATCCGGCCGGCCTCCTCGTGACCGCGCTCGGGCAGGTCGATCCGCACCCTCAGGGGATGGTGGGCGACCGCACGCAGGGAGAACGGCCTACCCGGGCCGCCCCCGCCGAGGAAGTCCGCGAACACCGGCCGGTTGAGCAGTGCCAGCCGGTCGGCCAGGGTCTGGCCCACGTCGCCCGGCGTGCCGGTCTGCCGGACGCGCGCGTCGAGTTCGCGGCGCATGATGTCGTTCCCACTCGCGGCGAGCGCCTCCCGGAGCGGGGTCAGCGCCCTCTCCTCGCCTTCCAGCAGCTCGCGCAGCTCCGGCAGGGTGGGGAAGCGGCCGTGCACCGCCCGGAAGGGGCCGAACAGTTGCGCCAGCGCGGTGGTGGCACCCTGTGCGCCGACTGCGTCGAGATCGCCCACCAGCGCCTCGGCGAGGATCGCGGCCGCCTCGTCCGGATCGTCGGACTCGGCGTACGGGTCCAGGTCGTGCACCGAGGACGGGTCACCCATCCGCACGATCACGTCGAAGGCGTCGTCCGCGCCGAGCGGGCTGCCAGCGGCAGAGACGGCTACGACAGCACAGCGCCCGGTGAGCGCCTGCAGCGCGAGCGCCTCGGTCACCGGCTCGACGAGGGTACGGGTCTTGCCGGACCCGGAGGGGCCGATGGCGAGCAGCGACGTGCCGAGCACATCCGGGCCGAGGGCCGCCCCGGCATCGTGGTACGGCTGCGGGGCGCGCTCCGCAGCCACCCAGCGGCCGATGCACACCTGGCCGGCGAGCAGGTCGTGACGGGCGGTCCGGCGCGGCAGGTCCCGGGCCCCGGAGGGGTGCGTCCAGGCCGCGCCGCCCTGGCTCAGGACGGTGTCGCGAAAACCGTCCAGTGCGGCGGTGCGCCGGGCAGCGGCGAAGGCGTGCTCGACGCGCGTGCAGTCGACATCGTTCATACGGCCGCCGGTGACCTCGGCGGTGAGCAGCTGGGCGGCCTCGTGCTGGCCGGCGTCGCGGAGGGCCGGCCACTGGGAGCGGGGGCGGTCGGGCACGACGGAGGTGTTGGGTGTGGCCTCCTCCCGGCGGGGGGCGAGCCGCTCCCTGGCGTACGGCAGCCAGGACCCGAGGCGGGCGAAGGGCCACACCACGAGCAGCGTGACGACCACGTACAGCGTATTCGTGAAGAGTTGGGAGGTCATCAGTCCGTAGCTGTCCGTGATCAGCACGATCAGGGAGAGCAACGGATTGACAATCGGCACCGCGGACCATCCGACGCCCGGGAAGGCATCGGGGAAGACCAGAGCAAGGGCGACGAGGGCCAGACCAGCAGCGACCAGGGCCTGTACAGGCCGGAGCATGCGGTTCATGTAGTGGCGAACGATGGCGCGCCAGCTGCCGAGCGCGCCGACGGCGAGAACGAGCAGGACGAAGAAGACGCCGTCGGCGACCAGCAGGGCGTGCTGCGCGGGGGTCCCCACCGCCCAGCCCTCGACCGGCTTGGGCTCCAACGAGAGCGGATACCACCATTCGTTCGGTGTGAACATTCGCAGGATGGAGCTCTTGTACGGGAAGTAGCCACTGCTCCAGAGTGACCACACCACGAGCGCCAGAGCCAGCGGGATCAGCATGCCGGCGACAGTCACCGGGGCAAGGCGTTCCCGGATCTCCTTCGGACGATGGCCGTACCGCCAGATGCCGGGCCGGGCGGTCGGCCTCGCCTCGTCGAGCCAGGCGGCGACGGCAGAGACGGACCGAGGAGCCTGTTCGGGCGCGGGCGGTACACCCGGTGCCCGACTCGGCCGCGGTGGCGCCGTCGGCACATCCGGTGGTCCCGCCAGGCGCGGTACGGGGTCGGTATGCGTGCCCCGCGCGTCCTGGGTACCGTCGCTGTCCATCGCCCTCGCCCCCTGAACCACCGCTCCGTCCGCCATCAGCGTGAGCCAATCTAACGCCCAGCCAGGGCGAGTCCACCGCGTACACAGCCCCGTTGCGGGCAGTTGTGCCTCTCCGGACGCCTCACAGGCCTGGCCGACACCCCCTGGGCGGCACTGGTGAGCGCTGGGGCACCTCCTACTCGAAGAGCTTGGGGAAGGCATCCCGCAAACACGGGTGAACGAGACCTACCCCTGCCCAGCGTCGTGGCGCCCGGCAGGCGTCACTCCCCGCCATGTCCACCGCGGACAACTCCGCCCCCGGAACAACGCCCACATGGAGCATGCCCAGCTCCCCCTCCCCGCCCTAGCCTGCGAGAAAAGAAGGCAAGTGTCCGTTACACCCCCCAGGAGCCCCGCATGACCGCACTTCCGCAGGAGCGCCGCGTCGTCACCGCCATCCCCGGCCCGAAGTCGCAGGAGCTGCAGGCCCGTCGTACCGCCGCGGTCGCGCAGGGCGTGGGCTCGGTGCTGCCCGTGTTCGCCGCGCGGGCGGACGGCGGGATCATCGAGGACGTCGACGGCAACCGGCTGATCGACTTCGGCTCGGGCATCGCGGTGACCTCCGTCGGCGCCTCCGCCGAGGCCGTCGTCCGCCGTGCCTCAGCCCAGCTCGCCGACTTCACGCACACCTGTTTCATGGTCACGCCGTACGAGGGATACGTGGCCGTGGCCGAGGCGCTCGCCGAGCTGACGCCCGGCGACCACGCCAAGAAGTCGGCGCTGTTCAACAGCGGTGCCGAGGCCGTCGAGAACGCCGTCAAGATCGCGCGGGCCTACACCAAGCGGCAGGCGGTCGTCGTGTTCGACCACGGCTACCACGGCCGCACCAACCTCACCATGGCGCTGACCTCGAAGAACATGCCGTACAAGCACGGCTTCGGCCCGTTCGCGCCCGAGGTGTACCGCGTCCCGGTCGCCTACGGCTACCGCTGGCCGACCGGCGCCGAGAACGCGGGCCCGGAGGCCGCCGCGCAGGCGATCGACCAGATCTCCAAGCAGGTCGGCGCGGAGAACGTGGCCGCGATCATCATCGAGCCGGTACTCGGCGAGGGCGGCTTCATCGAGCCGGCCAAGGGCTTCCTGCCCGCGATCAGCAAGTTCGCCCAGGACAACGGCATCGTCTTCGTAGCCGACGAGATCCAGTCCGGCTTCTGCCGCACCGGCCAGTGGTTCGCCTGCGAGGACGAGGACATCGTCCCGGACCTGATCACCACGGCGAAGGGCATCGCCGGCGGCCTCCCGCTGGCCGCCGTCACCGGCCGCGCCGAGATCATGGACGCCGCGCACGCGGGCGGCCTCGGCGGCACCTACGGCGGCAACCCGGTGGCCTGCGCGGGCGCGCTCGGCTCCATCGAGACGATGAAGGAACTGGACCTCAACGCCAAGGCGAAGAACATCGAGGCGATCATGAAGGCCCGCCTCACCGCCATGGCCGAGAAGTTCGACGTCATCGGCGAGGTCCGCGGCCGCGGCGCCATGATCGCCATCGAGCTGGTCAAGGACCGCACGACCAAGGAGCCGAACCCGGAGGCGACCGCCGCGCTGGCCAAGGCCTGCCACCAGGAGGGCCTGCTGGTCCTGACCTGTGGCACCTACGGCAACGTGCTGCGCTTCCTGCCGCCGCTGGTCATCGGCGAGGACCTGCTGAACGAGGGCCTGGACATCATCGAGCAGGCGTTCGCACGCGTCTGACCAGGCGTTCGCGCGCATACGGGCCGTCGCAGGAGCGGGTGGGCCGCCCCGGTTCCCCACCACCGGGGCGGCCGACGGCAGAGCGTGTGAAGAACGTGTGCGGGGTGGATGGCAGGTGCCCGTCGGCCCTGTCGCGGGCCCACCCCCTGCCGTAGGTTCTACCGGGATGAGAGACACACCCGCTCACAGGGGACTGTGAACGGTTCGGGCCGAGGCCTCCCCAGCTTCGACCTGGTCGTGCCCTCGCGCACACAACCGGAGCCTTCGGGTTCCGGGTCTCCTCACCGATCGGACGGTCGCCCGCCCCACACCCCCCGGGGCGCGCGACGTTCCGATCCGGACGGCCGCCCGCGCATCACGGACGGCAGGCCGTTCCACGAAGGGCCAGTGCTCACCCCCCCTTGCACTGGCCCTTCGGCCTGCCATGACACACCGCCCTTCGGCCCGCACCGGCCCCGCCTGCGAAGCTGTGCACCATGCTGCTGCTCGGACCGCCCGTTCTCCTCTTCGCGCTGATCACCTGGCAGGTCGTCGTCGACGGTCCCCTGGTGGGCCTGGACGAGCGGCTGAGCAGGGCCCTCGTCCGTCCGGACCGGGCCTCCGAGGTGCTCGCCGACCTCGGCAACGTCGAGGTGGCCGTGCCCGCCCTGGTGATCGCCCTGGGGTACACCGCGTGGCACGGGCGTGCCGCGGGTACGGACCGCTGGTGGCTGGCACCCGCCGCCGGAGGCGTGGCGATGGTCCTGGTGCCGGTGCTCGTCGTGCCCCTGAAGGCGTGGACCGACCGCCCCGGCACCCCGGCCGTACCCCCGGCGGTCGGCTACTACCCCTCCGGCCACACCGTCACCGCGGTCGTGGCGTACGGCGCGGCGGCCCTGCTCCTCCTTCCGCTGCTGCGCTCGGCAGCTGTCCGTCGCGCGCTCGTGCTGCTCTGTGCCGCCCTCGTCGCCGCCGTCTCCTTCGGTCTGGTGCGCCGGGGCTACCACTGGCCGCTGGACGTGGCGGCCGGCTGGTGCCTGGGCGCGGTCCTGCTGATCTGCCTGTCACTGCTGGTCGGCCGTCCGGTCGACGGGGACAGCCGACCGCGGTCCGCCGGAGTTCCCGGCGCCGGCCCCGGCCCCCGCTGACGGGCCTCAGTTGTCGAAGCCCAGCCCCAGGCGGTCCAGCGTGCGCAGCCACAGGTTCCGGCGTCCGTCGTGCGCGTCGGCCCGCGCCATGGACCACTGGGTGAGCGCGATACCGGTCCAGGCGAAGGGTTCCGGCGGGAACGGCAACGGCTTTTTGCGCACCATCTCCAGCTCCGTGCGCTCGGTGCGCTCCCCCGCCAGCAGGTCCAGCATCACCTCGGCGCCGAAGCGGGTGGCGCCGACGCCGAGCCCCGTGTAACCCGCCGTGTAGGCGACCCTGCCCCGGTGGGCGGTGCCGAAGAAGGCCGAGAAGCGGGAGCAGGTGTCGATCGCGCCGCCCCAGGCGTGGGTGAAGCGGACGCCCTCCAGCTGCGGGAAGCAGGTGAAGAAGTGGTCCGCGAGCTTCGCATGGGTCTGCGGGCGGTCGTCGTACTCGGCTCGCACCCGGCCGCCGTACGGGTAGACCGCGTCGTAGCCGCCCCACAGGATGCGGTTGTCGGCGGTCAGCCGGAAGTAGTGGAACCGGTTGGCGGTGTCCGCGAGCCCCTGCCGGTTCCGCCAGCCGACGGACGCCAGCCGGTCGGCGGTGAGCGGCTCGGTCATCAGGGCGTAGTCGTAGACCGGGACGGTGTACGCGCGGGCCCGTCGGACCAGGCTGGGGAAGACGTTGGTGCCGAGCGCCGCGGTCCGGGCGCGGATCTGCCCGTGGGGGGTGCGTACGGCCAGTCCGGCGCCGTACGTGCGCAGGCCGAGGGCGGGGGTGTGCTCGTACACCCGGACGCCGAGGCCGAGGCAGGCCCGTTTCAGCCCCCAGGCGAGTTTCGCCGGATGGAGCATGGCCACGCCCCGGCGGTCCCACAGGCCGGCCCGGAAGGTGGGCGAGTCGACCTGGGCGCGGACCGCGTCGGCGTCCAGGAACTCCACGCCGTCACGGAGCCCCCGGCGGTCCATCTCCTGGTACCAGTCCCGCAGTTCCCGTTCCTGGTGGGGCTCGGTGGCGAGGTCGATCTCGCCGGTGCGTTCGAAGTCGCAGTCGATGGCGTGGCGGGCGACCGTCTCCTCGATGGCGTCGAGGTTGCGGGCGCCCAGCCGCTCCAGCCGGTGGATCTCGTCGGGCCAGCGGGCCAGGCCGTTGGCCAGGCCGTGGGTGAGCGAGGCGGCGCAGAATCCGCCGTTGCGGCCCGAGGCGGCCCAGCCCACCTCCCGCCCCTCGACCAGGACGACGTCCCGGTCCGGGTCCCGCTCCTTGGCGATCAACGCCGTCCACAGTCCGCTGTAGCCGCCGCCCACGACCAGCAGGTCGCAGGTCTCGGCGCCGGTGAGGGCGGGCTCGGGCCGCGGCCTGCCGGGGTCGTCCAGCCAGTACGCGAGGGGCCGGACCTCGGCGAGGGATGCCGTCCAACGGCTCATGGTGACCTACGCCTTCTGCCGGTAGCGGCGTTTGCTGTGCTTGGTGAAGACCATGGAGACCAGCACCAGCAGCACGGCGACGACGAACATGGCCGTACCGATGACATTGATCTGCACGGGGGTTCCGCGCTGGGCGGAGCCCCAGACGAACATCGGGAAGGTGACGGTGGAGCCCGCGTTGAAGTTGGTGATGATGAAGTCGTCGAAGGAGAGCGCGAAGGCGAGCAGCGCGCCCGCCGCGATGCCGGGTGCGGCGATCGGCAGGGTGACCCGCCAGAACGTCTGGAACGGGCCGGCGTACAGGTCCTGGGCGGCCTGCTCGAGGCGCGGGTCCATGGACATCACCCGGGCCTTGACGGCGACCACGACGAAGCTGAGGCAGAACATGACGTGGGCGATCAGGATCGTCCAGAAGCCCAGCTGGGCACCCATGTTGAGGAACAGGGTCAGCAGGGACGCCGCCATCACCACCTCGGGCATCGCCATCGGCAGGAAGATCAGCGAGTTCACGGCGCCGCGGGCGCGGAACCGGTAGCGGACCAGAGCGAACCCGATCAGCGTGCCGAGCAGGGTGGCGCCGAGGGTCGCCCACAGGGCGATCTGGAGGCTGAGCGTCAGGGACCCGCACAGGCCGGCGACCCCGCACGGGTCCCGCCAGGCGTCCGTGGAGAACTCCTGCCACTGGTAGTTGAAGCGGCCCTTCGGGTTGTTGAAGGAGAACACGGTGACGACGACGTTCGGCAGCAGGAGATACGCGAGCGTCAGCAGCCCCGCGATGACGACGAGACGGCTCTTGAGCCAGTTGACGAAGGCCATTTACACCAGATCCTCCGTGCCGGACCTACGGATGTAGAACGTGACCATGACGAGGATCGCGGCCATCAGGATGAACGAGAGCGCGGCGGCCGTCGGGTAGTCGAGGACGCGCAGGAACTGCATCTGGATCACGTTGCCGACCATGCGGGTGTCGGTGGAGCCGAGCAGGTCCGCGTTGATGTAGTCGCCGGTGGCCGGGATGAAGGTCAGCAGCGTGCCGGAGACGACGCCCGGCATCGACAGCGGGAAGGTGACCCTGCGGAAGGTGGTCGAGGGCCTGGCGTACAGATCGTTCGCCGCCTCGTGCAGCCGCGGGTCGATGCGCTCCAGCGAGGTGTAGAGCGGCAGGATCATGAACGGCAGGAAGTTGTACGTCAGACCGCAGACGACGGCGAGCGGTGTGGCCAGCACCCGGTCGCCCGCCGTCCAGCCGAGCCAGGCGGTGACGTCTAGGACGTGCAGGGTGTTCAGGGCGTCGACCACCGGGCCGCCGTCGGCGAGGATCGTCTTCCAGGCGAGGGTGCGGATCAGGAAGCTGGTGAAGAACGGCGCGATCACCAGGATCATGATCAGGTTCCGCCAGCGTCCCGCGCGGAAGGCGATCAGGTACGCCAGCGGATAGCCGAGCAGCAGGCACAGCACGGTCGCGGAGGCCGCGTAGAGCACCGAGCGGACGAACTGCGGCCAGTACGTGGACAGTGCGTCCCAGTAGACGGCGAAGTTCCAGGTGACCCGGTAGCCCTCCTCCAGGGACCCCGTCTGGACGGAGGTGGAGGCCTGGTAGATCACCGGCAGCGCGAAGAAGACGACCAGCCACAGCAGGCCGGGCAGCAGGAGCAGGTACGGCGTCCAGCGGCCTCGCCTGCGCGGCGGTCTCTTCTCCTTCGTCTCCGGGGCGGGCGCCAGGGGCGGCGCCTCGGTGGCCGTGGCCATCAGGCGACCTCACCCTCGACGGGCTCGACCGTCTCGACGCCCGCGTCCGCGTCCTGCGCGGCGTCCAGGCCGAAGGTGTGCGCCGGGTTCCAGTGCAGGACGACCTCCGCGCCGGGCACCAGGCGGTCGTCGCGGTCGATGTTCTGGACGTAGACCTCGAACGCGGTGCAGACCGGGCTGTCGACGACGAACTGCGTGGAGACACCGATGAAGCTGGAGTCGGCGATCCGGCCGGTGATCCGGTTGCGGCCCTCGGGTATCTGCCCGGCGTCGTCCGCGTGGGCGAGGGAGATCTTCTCCGGGCGCACCCCCAGCAGCACCTTGCCGCCGGTCGTGGTGGGGCCGCTGTTGCGCGCCGAGGGCAGGACGAGTTTGCCGCCGCCCGCCTTCAGCACGAGGTCGTCGCCGGACCTGGAGTCGACGCCGGCCTCGATGAAGTTGGACGTGCCCAGGAAGTTGGCGACGAAGGTGGTGCGCGGGTTCTCGTACAGGTCGGTGGGCGGGCCGAGTTGCTCGACCCGGCCGGCGTTCATCACGGCGACCGTGTCGGCCATGGTCATGGCCTCCTCCTGGTCGTGCGTGACGTGTACGAAGGTGATGCCGACCTCGGTCTGGATGCGCTTGAGCTCCAGCTGCATCTGGCGGCGCAGTTTGAGGTCGAGGGCGCCGAGCGGCTCGTCGAGCAGCAGCACCCTGGGGTGGTTGATCAGGGCGCGGGCCACCGCGACGCGCTGCTGCTGGCCACCGGAGAGCTGGTGCGGCTTCTTGCGCGCCTGCTCGCCGAGCTGCACCAGCTCCAGCATCTCCTCGACCTGCTTCTTCACGCTCTTGATGCCGCGCCGGCGCAGACCGAAGGCGACGTTCTCGAAGATGTCGAGGTGCGGGAAGAGGGCATAGGACTGGAAAACGGTGTTCACCGGCCGCTTGTACGGCGGGAGCGCGGTGACGTCCTGGTCGCCGAGGTGGACGGTGCCTGCGGTGGGTTCCTCCAGGCCGGCGATCATCCGCAGGGTGGTGGTCTTACCGCAGCCGGACGCGCCGAGCAGGGCGAAGAAGGAGCCCTGGGGCACGGTCAGGTCCAGCGGGTGTACGGCGGTGAAGTTCCCGTAGGTTTTGCCGATCTGCGTCAGGCGGACGTCGCCGTTGGTCTGTGTCGTCTTCTTCATCGTCGTCACGCCCCTGTGAGCTTCGCGAACTTCGCTTCGTAGGCCGCCTCTTCCTTGTCGCTCAGGGCGCGGAAGGAGTGGGTTCGGGCCGCTACGTCCTTGGTCGGGATGATCAGCGGGTTCTCCGCCGCCGACTTGTCGATCTTGGCGAGTTCCTCCTGCGCGCCGTCGACGGGACTCACGAAGGCGACGTAGGCGGAGAGCCGGGCCGCCTGCGGCGGCTGGTAGTAGAAGTCGATCAGCCGCTCGGCGTTTGCCTTGTGGCGGGCCTTGTTGGGGATGAGCAGGTTGTCGGTGGCCGTCACGAAACCGGCGTCCGGGATGACGTACCCGATGTCGTCGCTGTCCGCCTGGAGCTGGACGATGTCACCGCCCCAGGCGACACAGGCGGCGATGTCCCCCTTGGTCAGGTCGGACGTGTAGTCGTTGCCGGTGAAGCGGCGGATCTGCCCCTTGTCGACGGCCTTCTGCAGGCGGTCGATCGCCGCGTCGTACTCGTCGTCGGTGACCTTGGCCGGGTCCTTGCCCATGTCGAGCAGGGTCATGCCGATGCTGTCGCGCATCTCGGACAGGAAGGAGACCCGGCCCTTGAGCTTGGGGTTGTCCAGCAGATCGGAGACCGACTTCACCTCGATGCCGTCGAGCGCCTTCTTGTTGTAGGCGACGACGGCCGAGACACCCTGCCAGGGGTAGGAGTAGGCGCGCCCCGGGTCCCAGTCCGGGCTGCGGAACTGCCCGGAGAGGTTGGCGAAGGCGTGCGGCAGGTTCGCCGGGTCCAGTTTCTGGACCCAGCCCAGGCGGATCATCCGCGCGGCCAGCCAGTCGGTGAGGACGATCAGGTCTCGGCCGGTGTCCTGCCCGGCGGCGAGCTGCGGTTTGATCTTGCCGAAGAACTCGGTGTTGTCGTTGACGTCCTCGGTGTACTTGACCTTGACGCCGGTCTGCCGGGTGAACGTGTCGAGCGTGGGACGCTGCTTGCCGCTCTCGTCGACATCGATGTAGACGGGCCAGTTGGAGAAGTTGACGGTCTTCTCCTCGGCCGAACGGTCCTCGGCGGAGGTGCCGCCCTGGGTCCGGCCGGCCGGGGGGATGCCGCACCCGCTCAGCGCCCCGAGACCGCCGACCGCGAGCGCGCCCCCGGTGGAGGCGTGCAGCAGGGAACGGCGGGTCAGGGCTGCCCTGCCGTTGCGGAAGCTGCGCCGCATAGCGGCCGTCTGGGCCGGGGAGAGGCGGTCGGGCTCGTACTGCTCCATGCGCGTGGTGCCCTTTCGGGTCAGTGGCCGTGGGTCGGGCGGCCCGGCTGCTGTCGGTCCCCGAAGATCGTGCGGTGCCAGTCCTTGCGGACCACCGCCGTGTTGTCGAACATGACGTGCTTGATCTGGGTGTACTCCTCGAACGAGTACGCGGACATGTCCTTGCCGAAGCCGGACGCCTTGGAGCCGCCGTGCGGCATCTCGCTGATGATCGGGATGTGGTCGTTGATCCACACACAGCCCGCCTTGATCTCGCGGGTGGCACGACCCGTCCGGTACACGTCGCGGCTCCACGCGGAGGCGGCGAGCCCGTACGGCGTGTCGTTGGCCAGGGCGATGCCCTCGCCGTCGGTGTCGAAGGGCAGGACGACGAGCACCGGCCCGAAGATCTCGGACTGCACGACCTCGCTGTCCTGCGGCGCGTCGGCGATCAGGGTGGGGCGGTAGTACGCGCCGTGCTTCAGGTCCCCCTCCGGAGCCTCACCACCGGTCACCACCCGCGCACAGGCACGTGCCCGGTCGACGAATCCGGCCACGCGGTCGCGCTGGGCGTGCGAGATCAGCGGGCCGAGGTCGGTGCCGGGAGCGAAGGGGTCGCCGAGCCGCACGGTCTCCATCAGGGCGGCCGTGCGCTCGACGAACGCCTCGTAGAGGGGCCGCTGCACATACGCGCGGGTGGCGGCCGTGCAGTCCTGGCCGGTGTTGATGAGCGCGCCCGCGACCGCTCCGTTGACGGCGGCGTCGAGGTCGGCGTCGTCGAAGACGACGAAGGGGGCCTTGCCGCCGAGTTCGAGGTGGATGCGCTTGACGGTGGCGGTGGCGATCTCGGCGACCCGCTTGCCCACGGCGGTGGAGCCGGTGAAGGAGGTCATGGCGACGTCGGGATGGCCGACGAGGTGTTCGCCCGCCTCCTTGCCGGTGCCGGTGACGATGTTGATCACGCCGTCCGGGATGCCCGCGTCGGTGGCGGCCCGCGCGAACAGGAGGGAGGTCAGCGGGGTGAGTTCGGCCGGCTTGAGAACGACGGTGTTGCCCGCGGCGATCGCCGGGAGGATCTTCCACGCGGCCATCTGGAGGGGGTAGTTCCAGGGCGCGATCGAGCCGACGACGCCGATGGGCTCGCGGCGGACGTAGGAGGTGTGGTCGCCGGAGTACTCGCCGGCGGACTGGCCCTGCAGATGACGGGCGGCGCCGGCGAAGAAGGCGATGTTGTCGATCGTCCCCGGGACGTCGAACTCACGGCTCAGCTTGAGCGGCTTGCCGCACTGCAGGGACTCGGCGCGGGCGAAGTCCTCGGCGCGCTCGGCGACGACGGCCGCGAACCGGTGCAGGGCGTCGGAGCGCTCACCGGGGGTGGCGCCGGCCCACGCCGGGAACGCCTCGCGCGCCGCGGCGACGGCCGCGTCCACGTCGTCGGTGCCGGCGAGCGCGTAGGTGTGGACCTCCTGCCCGGTGGCGGGGTCGACGACCGTGTGCGTACGGCCCGAGGTGCCCTTCGTCGAACGTCCCGCGATGAACTGCGCCCCGTCCGCGAACCGGTCCTGGGCCGGGAATCGTTCCGGGGTGGCGTTGCCCGGGTTGTGCATGTCGCTCTCCTCCGTCTCCCCGAGGGGGCGGCGTGGCTCCAGCTCGATTTGAGTGCCGATCCTGACAGAGCAACGGGACTCCAACAAGTGATTCCGTTGTTGCCTTTTGGTTACGCGACGGAATCTGTCGACCGGGCGTCGAGGGGCGGCGGAAAAGGCGGGACGAGGTGTCGGTGGTGCGTGCCAGACTCGCGCGGGCAGGGCAGGTTTCACGGGGGTGGCGATGAGCGAAACGGTGGGGACCATCGGTTCCAGGGAGACCCTGGTCGAGGCGCTGCGGGCCGGCCGACGGGTCAAGTACCTGTACTTCTGGGGGCACCGGCCGCTGCCCGACGGCCGGATCGGGGCGAGCTGTCTGAGCCAGTGGTGGCCGTCGCCGTTCACGGTGGACGGCGTGACCTACGCGACCGCCGAGCACTGGATGATGGCTGCCAAGGCCCGGCTGTTCGCGGACCCGGAGGGGGAGCGTCGGGTGCTGGCCGCGAAGCACCCGGCGCAGGCGAAGGAGGCAGGACGGCTGGTGCGGGGCTTCGACGAGGAGATGTGGCGGCGGGAGCGGTTCCGCGTCGTCGTCGAGGGCAGCGTGCACAAGTTCGCGGCCCACCCCGGCCTGCGCGCCTTCCTGTTGAACACGGGCGACCGTGTGCTGGTCGAGGCGAGCCCGGTGGACCGGGTGTGGGGTATCGGACTCGCGGCCACCGACGAGAGGGCGGCGGACCCCGAGCAGTGGCGCGGCCCGAACCTCCTGGGCTTCGCCCTGGTGCGGGCCCGCGCCCGCCTCCGGAAGGACCGGGACGGGCCGGGGCTCTGAGGTGGTGTCCGGGGTCAGTGGGAGGACGTGAACAGGACGAGCGCGCCGAAGCCGACGCTGAGGACGATGCCGACCGCACCGCAGATGAGGCCGGCCAGGGCGTGTCCCGGGTTCGTGGCCTCGCCGCGGGCCGCCTTGCCCCGGCCCAGCGCGCTGAAGATCACAGCCATGACGCCGAGCACGATGGCCAGCGGCCAGAGGCAGAAGAACACGGCCGAGATGATGCCGAGCACGAGTCCGGTGACGCCCATGCCGTTGCTCGGCATGGGCGTCATGCCGGTCCAGCCGTGGTAGCCCGGGGCGGGCGCGCCGCCATAACCGGGTGCGCCGCCGTAACCGGGCGGCTGCGGGGCCGGGTAGCCGTAACCGCTCTGCGGGCCGCCCGGGTAGCCGTACGGAACCTGGCCGGGGCCGTCGGGGGCGATGGGCGGTGGCGGGAGCGGGTCGGCGACCGGGGGCGCGAAGGGGTTGGAGGCCGCCGCGCCGGGGCCGGCGGGCGGTATCGGTGCCTGCGGGGTGGCGGGGCCGACCCAGGGCCGAGCGGGCGGCGGGGCGGGGTCGTCCATCGCGGGGAAGGACGTCATCGTCTGCTGATCGTGCACGGAGGGGGCGCCGGGGGCCGAGGGAGCGGCCGACGCATCGGTCGTACCCGCGCCGTGGGTCGGCGGGTCGAACTCCGGGAGCGCCCACGGGTCGACTGCTCCGGTGGGGTCCGGCGGGCCGGGTGCGACCTGCCCGCCCAGATCGATCTGCGTCACCGGGGGCGCCACGTCCCGCGGCGGGGCCTGGGGCGGCTGCGCCCGAGCGGCCCCGCTGTCGGCCGGCGCCGCCCACACATCGTCATGGTCGTGCGGGCTCCGGGGCGGTGTACCGCCCGCCGTGCTCCCCCGCGCCTCCGGCGCCTGCGCGTCGTCGGACATGCGCTGGACCCCCTCCGTCGAACGTCCCGCCATGTTACGGCCCCGGTACCCCGCCGGGCGCACCCGTCCTACGATGATCCCCGATCCACCGATCAGCCGATCACCCGCGTCCCGCCGCACACCGGCCGAGGACGCCGCTTGGGGGAGGAACAATGACCGACCGCCTCGTCACGGCCACCGCGACACCGGGCCATGACCCGCGTGCCTTCATCGCCGGACTGCCCAAGGCCGAACTGCACGTGCACCACGTCGGCTCCGCCTCCCCCCGCATCGTCTCGGAGCTGGCCGCCCGCCACCCCGACTCCAGGGTCCCCACCGACCCCGAGGCGCTCGCCGACTACTTCACCTTCACGGACTTCGCCCACTTCATCGACGTGTACCTGTCCGTCGTCGACCTGGTCCGCACACCCGAGGACGTCCGGCTGCTGACCTTCGAGGTGGGGCGTGAGCTGGCCCGGCAGCAGGTGCGGTACGCCGAGCTGACCATCACCCCGTTCTCGTCGACCCGCCGCGGGATCGACGCGCGTGCCTTCATGGACGCGATCGAGGACGCCCGCAAGGCGGCCGAGGCCGAGTTCGGGACGGTACTGCGCTGGTGCTTCGACATCCCCGGTGAGGCGGGTCTGGAGTCCGCCGAGGAGACGGTGCGGCTCGCCACCGACGACCGGCTGCGCCCGGAGGGCCTGGTCTCCTTCGGCCTGGGCGGGCCCGAGATCGGGGTGCCCCGGCCGCAGTTCAAGCCGTACTTCGACCGTGCCATCGCCGCGGGCCTGCGCTCGGTGCCGCACGCCGGTGAGACCACCGGCCCGGAGACGGTGTGGGACGCCCTGGGCGACCTGCGCGCCGAGCGGATCGGGCACGGCACCAGCGCCGCCCGGGACCCCGAGCTGCTCGCGCATCTCGCCGAGCGGCGCATCGCGCTGGAGGTGTGCCCCACCTCCAACATCGCCACCCGCGCGGTCGCCAGCCTCGACGAACACCCCATCAAGGAGTTCGTCCGGGCCGGTGTCCTGGTGACCGTCAACTCCGACGACCCGCCGATGTTCGGCACCGACCTCAACCACGAGTACCTGATCGCCGCGCGGCTGCTGGACCTCGACGAACGGGGCCTGGCCGAGCTGGCGAAGAACGCGGTGGAGGCGTCCTTCCTGGACCGGCCCGCCAAGGCTCGGCTGGCCGCCGAGATCGACACCTACACCACGTCCTGGCTCGCCCGCTGAGCGCCCCGGCGAACCGGCCACCCCGTGACGAACCGACCTTGCGAAGGGCTGCCATGCACGACGTGACCGCCGTGGCCCACCGCGGCGACCCCTACCGCGTCCGCGAGAACACGCTCGCCTCGCTGCGTTCCGCGCTCCAACGGGGCGCGGACGCGGTCGAGTTCGACGTGCGCCTCACCCGGGACGGCGTGCCGGTCCTGCTGCACGACGAGACGCTGAAGCGGCTCTGGGCACACGACCGCCCGCTGCGGTCGCTGTCCTGGGAGGAGGTGCGCGGCCTGACCGACGGCGGCGTGCCGACCCTGTCGGACGCGCTGTCGGCGACCGAGGGCAGCAGGGCCATGCTGGACCTGCCGGGCGCCCCGCACCCGCGGGCGGTGCGCCGGATCGTGGACGTCGTACGGGAGCACGGGGCCCGGGACCGCGTGTACTACTGCGCGGGCGCCGCCGCCATGCTCGCCGTGCGCGCGGCGGACCCGTCCGCCGAGATCGCCCTCACCCGCACGACGCTGGCCCCGCCGCGCACCGGTCTCCTGGAGGCGATCCGCCCGCGCTGGCTGAACTACCGCTTCAGCCTGGTCGACCGGGCCCTGGCCGACCGCGTCCACCGTGACGGTTACCTGCTGTCCGTGTGGACCCCGGACACCCGCCGCTCCATGCGCCGCCTGCTGGCGATGGGCGCCGACTCGATCACGACCAACCGCGTCGACGTCCTGCGCGACGTGAACGCTCGACCGTGACAGTTCCCCCGCCCCGAAAGGGGCGCGGGGAACTGCGCGCGACCAGCCACCTACGACCCGCAGCCTCCGGTCAACGGGACCCGAACGGCGCCCAGGAGCCGATTCGTCCGGCTCTCCCCAGCGGAGCGCTACGCGTCCAGCGACGTCATCACGTGCTTGATGCGCGTGTAGTCCTCGAAGCCGTACCCCGACAGGTCCTTGCCGTAGCCCGACTTCTTGAAGCCGCCGTGCGGCATCTCCGCGACCAGCGGGATGTGGGTGTTGATCCACACGCAGCCGAAGTCGAGCTTCTTGGACATGCGCATCGCGCGGGAGTGGTCCTTGGTCCACACCGAGGAGGCCAGCGCGTACTCGACGCCGTTGGCGTACTCGACGGCCTGGTCCTCGTCGGCGAAGGTCTGGACGGTGATGACCGGGCCGAAGACCTCCTTCTGGATGATCTCGTCGTCCTGCTTCAGGCCCGAGACGACGGTCGGCGCGTAGAAGAAGCCCTGTTCGCCGACGCGCTTGCCGCCGGCCTCCACGCGCGCGTGCGCGGGCAGCCGCTCGATGAAGCCCTCGACCTGCTTGAGCTGGTTGGGGTTGTTGAGCGGACCGAAGAGAACGTCCTCGTCGTCCGGCATGCCGGTCTTGGTGTCGGCCGCCGCCTTGGCGAGCGCGGAGACGAACTCGTCGTGGATCGACTCGTGGACGAGGACGCGGGTGGCGGCCGTGCAGTCCTGGCCGGCGTTGAAGAAGCCCGCGACGGAGATGTCCTCGACGGCCTTGGCGATGTCGGTGTCCTCGAAGACCACCACCGGAGCCTTGCCGCCCAGCTCCAGGTGGACGCGCTTGAGGTCCTTGGACGCGGCCTCGGCGACCTGCATGCCGGCGCGCACCGAACCGGTGATGGACGCCATCGCCGGGGTCTCGTGCTCGACCATCATGCGGCCGGTGTCGCGGTCGCCGCAGATGACGTTGAAGACGCCCTTGGGCAGGACCGAGCCGAGGATCTCGGCGAGCAGGACGGTGGAGGCCGGCGTGGTGTCGGACGGCTTCAGAACGACCGTGTTGCCCGCCGCGATCGCCGGGGCGAACTTCCACACGGCCATCATCATCGGGTAGTTCCAGGGGGCGACCTGGGCACAGACGCCGACCGGTTCACGGCGCACGATGGAGGTCAGGCCCTCCATGTACTCGCCGGCCGAGCGCCCCTCCAGCATCCGTGCCGCACCCGCGAAGAAGCGGATCTGGTCGACCATCGGCGGGATCTCCTCGGTGCGGGTCAGCCCGATGGGCTTGCCCGTGTTCTCCACCTCGGCCGCGATCAGTTCCTCGGCACGCTCCTCGAAGGCGTCCGCGACCTTCAGCAGGGCCTTCTGCCGCTCGGCCGGCGTGGTGTCGCGCCAACCGGGAAAGGCCTCGGCGGCGGCGGCCATCGCGGCGTCCACATCCGCCTGCCCGGACAGCGGCGCGGTCGCGTACGCCTCACCGGTCACGGGGTTGACCACCTCGGTGGTCCGTCCGTCGGCGGCGTCACGGAACTCACCGCCGATGTAGTTGCGCAGACGACGCAGCTCGGTACTCACTGCAGGCCCTCCTGGTGCTCCTCGTGGGTGTCCGAGGTGTCCAACCTCTGAGACACCCACCCTAGACGGACCGCTGACGTTTTCAACACCCCCACCCGCCCCACGCCTGCGAAATCCGCAAACTGAAACCCCCAGGACAACGGATTTCATCGAATGCGCCTTGCGAAACAGTCGAGACGTCGTGCACAGTGACCATGTGGCCAGTCGAAGCGCAGAACCGAGGGACTCCCGCGAGTCCAAGAACGGCGGCGGTCCCCACCTGGACGCCGTCTCCCTCGCCATCATCGAGCAGCTCCAGGAGGACGGCCGGCGGCCGTACGCCGCGATCGGCAAGGCCGTCGGTCTGTCGGAGGCGGCCGTGCGCCAGCGCGTCCAGAAACTGCTCGACCACGGCGTGATGCAGATCGTCGCCGTCACGGACCCGCTCACCGTGGGCTTCCGCCGGCAGGCGATGGTCGGTGTCAACGTCGAGGGGGACGTGGAGTCCGTCGCCGACGCGCTGAGTGCCATGGACGAGTGCGAGTACGTGGTGATGACCGCGGGCTCCTTCGACCTCATGGTCGAGATCGTCTGCGAGGACGACGACCACCTTCTGGAGGTCATCAACCGACGCATCAGGGCCGTGCCCGGTGTCCGCTCCACCGAGAGTTTCGTCTACCTCAAGCTCAAGAAGCAGACCTACATGTGGGGAACCCGATGATCGTGAGCACCGACAGCCCCAAGGATCCCAGCGACCTCAGCAGGTCCGCGTACGACCACCTGTGGATGCACTTCACCCGTATGTCCTCGTACGAGGACTCCCCCGTCCCCACCATCGTCCGCGGCGAGGGCACCCACATCTACGACGACAAGGGCAAGCGGTACCTCGACGGTCTCGCCGGCCTGTTCGTGGTCCAGGCGGGACACGGCCGCGTCGAACTCGCCGAGACCGCCTTCAAGCAGGCACAGGAACTGTCCTTCTTCCCCGTCTGGTCCTACGCCCACCCCAAGGCCGTGGAACTGGCCGAGCGGCTCGCCGACGAGGCCCCGGGCGACCTGAACAAGGTCTTCTTCACCACGGGCGGCGGTGAGGCGGTGGAGACCGCCTGGAAGCTCGCCAAGCAGTACTTCAAGCTGATCGGCAAGCCGACCAAGTACAAGGTCATCTCCCGCGCGGTGGCCTACCACGGCACCCCGCAGGGCGCCCTGTCGATCACCGGACTGCCGGGCCTCAAGGCCCCGTTCGAGCCGCTGGTGCCGGGCGCGCACAAGGTCCCGAACACCAACATCTACCGGGCTCCGCTCCACGGCGACGACCCGGAGGCGTTCGGCCGCTGGGCCGCCGACCAGATCGAGCAGCAGATCCTCTTCGAGGGCCCGGACACGGTCGCCGCGGTCTTCCTGGAACCGGTGCAGAACGCGGGCGGCTGCTTCCCGCCGCCGCCCGGCTACTTCCAGCGGGTCCGGGAGATCTGCGACCAGTACGACGTGCTCCTCGTCTCCGACGAGGTCATCTGCGCCTTCGGCCGCCTGGGCACCACGTTCGCCTGCGACAAGTTCGGCTACGTCCCGGACATGATCACCTGCGCCAAGGGCATGACCTCGGGCTACTCGCCCATCGGCGCGTGCATCGTCTCGGACCGCCTCGCCGAGCCGTTCTACCGGGGCGACAACGTCTTCCTGCACGGCTACACCTTCGGCGGCCACCCCGTCTCGGCCGCGGTGGCCGTGGCCAACCTCGACCTGTTCGCGCGCGAGGGCCTCAACCAGCACGTCCTGGACAACGAGGGCGCCTTCCGCTCGACGCTGGAGAAGCTGTACGACCTGCCGATCGTCGGCGACGTCCGCGGCAACGGCTTCTTCTACGGCATCGAGCTGGTCAAGGACAAGCACACCAAGGAGACCTTCGACGACGAGGAGACCGAGCGCGTCCTGTACGGCTTCCTGTCCAAGAAGCTGTACGAGAACGGCCTGTACTGCCGTGCCGACGACCGCGGCGACCCGGTCGTCCAACTCGCCCCGCCGCTGATCTCCGACCAGGAGACCTTCGACGAGATCGAACAGATCCTGCGCGCCACGCTGTCGGAGGCGTGGACGAAGCTGTGACTCACCGCCGTTATCCACCGCCGTGATCCACCGCTGTGATCTTCGGCTGGAATGATCAATTACGGCCCCGGTGCCGCCCGTTCGAGTGAGAAACGGCGGTCCGGGGCCGCGTGCTGTCCGGCCTCCCGCCGCGTCCTGCCTAGCGTGCCCAGTGACCGATCGGCCTTGCCTTCGTTCCCCCGCATGGGGGATTTCACAGATCTCGCACGGCATTTCTGATCCGAACCGAGGTGTACGCCATGGTGGCCCCACCGGACAACGACGTGCTCTGGACACGCGCCCTGCACTTCCGGCACAAGGACGGCTCTCCCGGGCTGAGCGGGGTCTCGCTCGGCGTCGGGGAGGGCGAGATCCTCGCCGTCGGGGGCCCGCACGGCAGCGGAAAAACGACCCTGCTGCGGTGTCTCTCCGGACTGGTGCCCGTGCGCAGCGGCGAGGTCTGGTTCAACAGCTTGCCCGTGCACACGATGACTCCCGCCGCCCGCGAGCGGCTGCGCCGGGAACGCTTCGGCTGGATCGATCCTGCACCGGTGCTCGTCCCCGAGCTGAACGTCTGGGAGAACACCGCCCTCCCCCTGATGCTGCGCGGCACCGCCCGGCGCCGGGCCAAGTCGACGGCCATGGAGTGGCTGAAGCGCCTCGACATCGGCGACAAGGCCCGCAAGCGCCCCGCGGACCTGGTGCACGCGGAGCGCCAGCGGGTCTGCATCGCCCGCGCCCTCGCCCCGGCCCCCTCGGTGCTGTTCGCCGACGAGCCGACCGCGCCGCTGCACCGCACCGACCGCCGGCACGTCCTGCGCACGCTCACCACCGCGGCCCGTTCGCACGGCATCACGGTGCTCCTCGCGACCTCCGACACGGACATCGCGGCCCTCGCCGACCGCACCGTCTCGCTGCTCGACGGGCGCCAGGTGCGCACCGTGCATCTGCCTCCGGTCTCCGAGACCGTCGAGACGGAGGGTCGGGCCACGTGCTCGCTCTTCGTCTGACACGAGGCGCCCGTCCCACCGTCCAGCTGCGCCGCCTTCTGGTCGCCGCCGCCTCCGCGGGCACGGGCTTTCTGCTCCTGTGCGCTCTCGGCCACGCGCTCGGCAACCCGGGCACGCCGTCCGCCTCACTGCTCCGGCTGGCCTGGTGCGCGGCCCCGCTGGCGGCCACGGTGTACTTCGCCGTCGCGGTGGCCCGGACCGACCCGGGGACCAGACCCCGGCCCGGGCTCTCGGCGGTCGGCCTCGGCCCCGTCCGGCTGATGGCCGTCTCCGCGACGACCACGGCTCTGGCCTGCACCCTGGGGTCGGTGGTCGCCCTGCTCGTCTTCCTCCAGCTGCGCGGCGGCCTCACCGGGATGCCCGTCGACGGGGCCGCCACCGAGTTCCTGGCCACGGGCAGGCCCCTGCCGCTCCCGGCGGCCCTGATGCTACTGGCGCTGCCGCCGGTGAGCGCGTCGGCGGCGGTGGCGGTGGCGCTGCGTCCACGCGAGCGGGCCACGGACGCGTCCCGTGCGGAGCAGGCCACGGGCGCGTCCCCTGCGGGGCGGGCCACGGGCGCGTCCCGACGGGCGTACGGACGCTTCGGTGCGTACCGGAGTACGGCGGAACGGGAGACGTTCGGGGCATACGGACGCTTCGGCAGGCATCTGGCAGCGGCGCCCCACGGCCGACGGCCGACCGCAGCCCAGCGGCAACAGGAACCGGAAGCCGTCCCGGAGGAGACGCAGGTGCGGTCGCCCGGGCCGGACGGTGCGAGCGACGGCCCCGCGCTGGCCAACGGGGAGCCGGCAGGCGTCCCGGCCAACGGGGAGCCGGCAGGCGTCCCGGCCAACGGGGAGCCGGCTGCCGTCCCGGCCGGCGCCCGCTCGGCACCTTCCGGTCTGCCCTGGGGCATCGCCGTGCTGGCCGCGGGGCTGGCCGTGGAGACCTACGTGAGCCGGACCGGTGCCGCCGCCTCCCCAGGAGACCGGCCCGGGGCCCTGGCCGGACTGGCGCTGACCGTCGTCGGCCTCACCTTGATCGGCCCCGGTCTCACCCATCTGTGCGGCCGTCTGCTGCAGTCGGTCCGCCCGGGTGCCCTGCGACTGCTGGCCGGTCGGCTCCTCATGACGGAGGCCGTCCGGATCGGCCGTCCGCTGGGTGTGGTCTGCGCCGTGCTGTCGGCCGCGTACGCCATGAGCCGGCACTACTACGCCGACGACCTGTCGGCAGGGCCGCTCACCCTGCTCGGAGTGCTGGTGGTGACGGGGTGCACCGTGGCGACCCTGCTGACGGCCGCCGTCGAGGCCAAGCACGCGCACGCCGGTACCACGGCCGCGCTGCTGCGTCTGGGCGCTCCCGCCTCGACCCCGCGCCGGGCCGCGGCCCTCAGGGCCGGCGCGCTCCTCGCCCTGTTCGGGCCGCTGACCGTGACCGTGGCGGGATTGTCGGCCCTCCCCCTGTCTCTCTGAAGGGCAGGGGCGCGTCTCTCTGAAGGGCAGGGGCGCGCCAAAAGGCTCTCCACCGGGCGATGAGTTCCGGGCCAGCCCCCGGTCTACCCCGTCGAACGCCACGGAACCCGGCACCCCCAGGGAGAGACCCGGCATGTACCAGCAGATGATCTTCGTGAACCTGGCCGTCGACGACCTCGACGCCTCGAAGAAGTTCTTCACGGAACTCGGCTACTCGATCAACGCGCAGTTCAGTGACGAGAACACCGCCTCCGTCGTGATCAGCGACGCCATCGTGGCGATGCTGCACACCAAGCAGCGCTACGCGGAGTTCACGAAGAAGGAGATCGCCGACTCCGCCACGACCAGTGAGGTGCTGCTGGCCCTGAGCTCCGAGAGCCGCGAGCAGGTCGACGAACTGGTCGAGAAGGCCGTCGCGGCGGGCGGCTCGGTCAGCGGCGAGACCCAGGACCAGGGCTTCATGTACGGCCGCGCCTTCGACGACCCGGACGGCCACACCTGGGAGATCGTGTGGATGGACCCGTCCGTCGTGGAGGGCTGAGGAGAAGCCCGTACGGCACGGTCCGGCATGCGCGGGTGGAGACGCTCCCCGCTCATGCCGCCCTCCTCCCGGCACCCCCGGAGCGGATCGAGGCGGCTTCGGAGACGTTGAAACGCCCGGATGGGCAATAAGAAGGTAAAGCCATGTCCTGCTATCGGCATATGCGTTGACACTACTTATGCGCCGCTTATAGACCTGGGAGCCTCACGGGAGTGCTGATGTACCGTCAACCCTCCCTCAACCCCCCGCACTTACGTATCCCGTAAAGGACAAACGTGGCAGTTCTGTCCGTATCACGCCGTACGGCCTCGCGCCGTACCGTCGCACGTACCGTGCGCGCCCTCGGTGTCGCCTCCGCGTCGGCCGCGCTCACCGTCGGTCTCGCAGGCAGCGCGGCCGCCTGCAACATCAACGAGTTCTCGGCCGAGGCCAAGTGCGTCGGTGACAACGGTGTCATCACCGTCACCGACGTGGACCCGGCCGGCGTTCCCGCCACCGTCACCGTGTTCCTGGAGAACAACGGCGCCGACGAGAAGAAGATCGGCGAGCAGGTGGTCAAGGGCTCCCGCGAGGGCGTCACCATCACCTTTGAGGAGGACTGGAAGCCCAACGCCGAGTACCGCATCCACGTCAAGGCCGCGCCCTACGTGGACGAGGACATCAAGCCGAACCTGACCACCCCGGCCACGGCCTGCAAGGGAGAGAAGGAGACCTCGGCTCCGGAGACTCCGGCCCCGGAGCCCACGCCGTCGGCCTCCGCCTCGGCCCCGGCCGAGGAGCCCGCCGAGCCCGGCACGCCGGCCCCGTCGGAGTCGGAGCCCGAGACCACCGCCCCCGCCCCGGCGGACACCTCGGACAACGCTCCGTCGCCTGCCGTCGGTGACTCGAACCTCGCCGAGACCGGCGCGGACTCCAACACCGGTCTGGTCGCCGGTATCGCGGCGGCCCTGGTCGCCGTCGGTGGCGGTGCGGTCTTCTTCGGCATGCGCCGTCGCGGGACGAGCAGCGACAGCTGACATCTCACGCACCGCAGGATGGCCCGTCCCCGCCGGGGCGGGCCATCGCGCGTCCGCCGCAGGTCAGTCCAGTACGACGACCTCGGCCGCGTCGAACTCCACCCCGACCTCGTCCCCGACCTCGGGTGCCGCTCGGAGCGCGCAGGCGGCCTCCAGCCGGGGCGCCTCCTCGGGCTGGAGGCGGACCGCGACATGGGTGCCCCGGAAGGTACGCGCAGTCACCGTGCAGCGCAGCCCCGTCTCGGCCGGGACCAGCCGGACCCCGGCGGGCCGGACGAGCAGCGTCCGCGTGCCCTGCGGGGTGCCCGCCTGCACCGGGACCTTGCCCCACGGCGTCACCGCGACGTCCGCGCCGACCGTCGCCTCGACCACGTTCTCGAAACCCAGGAAGCGAGCCACGAACGCGTCGGCCGGACGCTGCCACACATCAAGGGGCGTACCGGACTGGGCAATTCGTCCGTCCCGCATCACCACGACCCGGTCGGCCAGCGCGAACGCCTCACCCTGGTCGTGCGTCACGGCGAGCACGGTGGTGCCCAACCGACCGAACAGCTCACGCAGTTCGACGACCAGCCGCTCCCTGAGCGTCCGGTCGAGCTGGCCGAGCGGTTCGTCGAGCATCAGCAGCCTCGGGCTGGGCGCCAGGGCGCGTGCCAGGGCGACACGTTGCTGCTCTCCACCGGAGAGCGCCGCCACCGCCCGCCCGGCCGCTCCGGGGAGTCCGACGAGGTTCAGCAACTCCTCCACACGGTCCGCCTGTTCGGTCCGTGACGTGCCGCGCATCCGCAGCCCGAAGGCCACGTTGCCGCCCACGTCCCGCTGCGGGAACAGCTGGTGGTCCTGGAACATCAGCCCGACCCCGCGCCGGTGCGCGGGCACGTCCGTCTGGTCGCGCCCGGCGAGCGAGATCCGCCCCGCGTCGAGGGGCTGCAGTCCTGCCACCGCCCGCAGCAGCGTGGACTTGCCGCTGCCGCTGGGCCCGAGCACGCACACGATCTCGTGCTCGGCCACCCCCAGGTCGACGGCGTCCAGCACCGCCCGTCCGCCGAACCGGACGGTGGCGGCCTCGAGGCTCAACAGCATCTAGAACTCCCCGGATCGATCGGTCCGCAGCCGCTCCAGCGCCAGCAGCGCCACCGCGCACACGATCATCAGAATCGTCGACAGGGCCATCGCCTGACCGTAGTTGAGGTCCCCCGGCCGGCTGAGCAGCCGCGCCACGGCCACCGGCAGGGTCGGGTGGTCCGGCCGCGCGATGAACACCGTCGCGCCGAACTCGCCCAGCGACACCGCGAAGGCGAACCCGGCCGCGATGAGCATCGCCCGCCGCACCATCGGCAGGTCCACCTCGCGCCAGGCCCGCCACGGCGACGCCCCGAGCACCGCCGCCGCCTCCCGCAGCCGCACGTCCACGGCCCGCAGCACGGGCAGCATGGTCCGTACCACGAACGGGACACCGACCAGCGCCTGTGCGAGCGGCACCAGGATCCAGGAGGACCTCAGGTCCAGTGGCGGCTCGTCGAGAGCGATCAGGAACCCGAAGCCGACGGTCACGGCGGACACCCCGAGCGGCAGCATCAGCAGGGCGTCGAAGCCGCGCACCAGCCGTCCCGCGTCCCGCCGGGTGAGTGCGACGGACGCCAGGGAGCCGATCACCACGGCGATGACGGTGGCCAGGGCCGCGTACTGCAGGGAGTTGCCGACCGCCTCGATCGGCGCGACCAGGAACACTCCCCCGTCGTCCCGGGTCAGCGCCCGGTAGTAGCCGGACCCGGCGTCGCCGAAGGACCGTTCCACCAGCACCGCGAGGGGCAGGAGCAGCAGGACGGCGACGGTGGCGACGACCCCGGCGAGCAGCGCCCACTGCCCACCGCCGCGCGGCCGGCGCGCGGTCACGGAGGCGTCCACCAGTCGCAGCGCGGTCTCCCGCCGCCGTACGGTCCAGGCGTGCAGGGCGAGGATCGCGCCCACCGCGACGAACTGGATCATCGTCAGGACGGCGGCGGTGGACAGGTCGAAGATCTCCGAGGTCTGCCGGTAGATCTCCACTTCGAGGGTGGCGAAGGTGGGCCCGCCGAGGATCTGCACCACGCCGAAGGAGGTGAAGGTGAACAGGAAGACCATCAGCGCCGCGGCGGCCACGGCGGGCGCGAGCGCGGGCAGGGTGACGGTCCGCCAGGCGGTGAACCGTGAGGCGCCGAGCATCCGCGCGGCCTCCTCCTGCCGCGGGTCGAGCTGCCCCCAGAGTCCGCCCACGGTCCGCACGACGACGGCGTAGTTGAAGAACACGTGCGCGAGCAGGATCGCCCACACGGTGGTGTCCAGCCGCAGACCCCACAACTCGTCGAGGAGGCCGCCGCGCCCGACGAGCGCCATGAACGCCGTACCGACGACGACCGTCGGCAGCACGAAGGGGACGGTGACCACCGCCCTCAGCAGTTGTCTGCCGGGGAATTCGAAGCGGGCGAGGACATACGCGCCGGGCAGGGCGATCAGCAGGGTGAGGGCGGTGGAGACCAGCGCCTGCCAGGTGGTGAACCACAGCACCTGCCGGACGTCGGACTGCGCCAGTACGTCCCCGATCCGCCCGAGCTGCCAGACCCCGTCGGCCTTCAGACCGCGCGCGACGATCGCGGTGACGGGGTAGGCGAAGAAGACGGCGAAGAACGCGACGGGCACGGCCATCAGGCCGAGCCGCGCCGCGGTCCCGCGCCGCCGCCTTCGCCCGCGCTCTCGCACGGCGGCGGTCCGGCTCACTTCAGTACGAGCGAGGTCCACGACTTGACCCACTGGTCACGGTTGTCGGCGATCCTCGCCGGGTCCATCGTCTCCGGGTCCTTCGCCTGCGGCCCGTACTTCGTGAACTCCTCGGGCACCTGGGCGCCCTCCCGCACCGGGTAGACGAACATGTTGAGCGGCATGTCGTCCTGGAACTCCTTGGTGAGCAGGAAGTCGAGCAGTGCCTTGCCGCCCTCGGGGTTCTTCGCGTTGCCGAGCAGCCCCGCGTACTCGACCTGACGGAAGCAGGTGCCGTCGACGACACCGGTGGGAGCGGTCGTCGGCTTCGGGTCGGCGTAGATCACCTCGGCGGGCGGGGAGGAGGCGTAGGACACCACCAGCGGCCGGTCGCCCCCCGCCTGCTTGCCGCCGGCCGAGCCGGAGAACTCCTCGTTGTAGGCCTGCTCCCAGCCGTCTACCACCTTCACGCCGTTGACCTTGAGCTTCTTCCAGTAGTCCGTCCAGCCTTCGTCCCCGTACTTCGCGGCGGTGCCGAGGAGGAAACCGAGGCCGGGCGAGGAGGTGGAGGCGTTCTCGGCGACGAGGAGGTTCTTGTACTCGGGCTTGATCAGGTCGTCGAAGGTCTTCGGCGGGGTCAGGTCGCGCTCGCTGAACCACTCCTTGTCGTAGTTGACGCAGACGTCGCCGGTGTCGACCGGCGTGACCCGGTGCTTGTCCTCGTCGACGCGGTACTCGGGAAGGATCAGGTCGGAGCCCTCGGCCTCGTAGGACTGGAACAGCCCGTTGTCGAGAGCGCGGGACAGCAGGGTGTTGTCGACGCCGAAGAAGACGTCGCCCTGGGGGTTGTCCTTGGTCAGGATCGCCTTGTTCACGGCCGATCCGGCGTCGCCGTCCTCCAGGACCTTGACCTTGTAGCCGGACTTCTTCTCGAAGGCGGCGATGACGTCCTTCGACACGGCCCACGAGTTGTGGCTGACCAGGGTCACGGTCCCGGACCCGCCGGACCCGGACTCCCGGTCGTCGCCGCCGGACGAGCCGCAGGCGGACAGGGTGACCAGCCCCAGCCCGACGGCCAGGATCGTGACCTTCTTGGTGATGCTCACCGGATTCACCGGATTCCTCCTGGGGGTGACCAGGAAGAGACGCGGCCCTGTCCGGGACCCCTCACGGGTGCCCCGGGCAGGGCACAACAGCTCGAGTGATGACCGATCTCCCTACCCAGAATGACCTGGGCGAGGTTCGGAGGGTCTGCGGCCGATGCCGCACTCTCAGCGCTGTGGCGCTCCCCTGTCGGAATATGAACGTATGTTTACCCGATATGAAGTTGTTGTCCTTGCAACGTCTTCTACGCCGGACAGGCTACCTCTCGCTCGCGGCGAGCTGGCCACAGGCCCCGTCGATCTCCTGTCCACGGGTGTCCCGGATCGTCACCGGCACACCGTGCGCGGCGATCGCGTCCACGAACGCCTTCTCGTCCTCGGGCCGCGAAGCGGTCCACTGGGAGCCGGGCGTCGGGTTGAGCGGGATGAGGTTGACGTGCACGGGCCTGCCCTTCAGCAGCCGCCCGAGCCGGTCGCCGCGCCACGCCTGGTCGTTGATGTCCCGGATCAGCGCGTACTCGATGGACAGCCGTCGCCCCGACTTGGCCGCGTACTCGAAACCGGCGTCGAGGACCTCGCGCACCTTCCACCGCGTGTTCACGGGGACGAGGGTGTCGCGCAGTTCGTCGTCGGGCGCGTGCAGGGAGACGGCCAGGCGGCACTTGAAGCCCTCGTCGGAGAACCGGTTGATCGCCGGCACCAGCCCGACGGTCGAGACGGTGATCCCGCGCTGCGACAGCCCGAGCCCGTCGGGCTCCGGGTCGGTCAGGCGGCGGATCGAACCCACCACCCGGTTGTAGTTGGCGAGCGGCTCGCCCATCCCCATGAAGACGATGTTGCTCAGCCGGGCGGGCCCTCCGGGGACCTCGCCGTCCCGCAGCGCCCGCATGCCGTCCACGATCTGGTGCACGATCTCCGCGGTGGACAGGTTCCGGTCGAGCCCGGCCTGCCCGGTCGCGCAGAAGGGGCAGTTCATGCCGCAGCCCGCCTGCGAGCTGATGCACATCGTCACCCGGTCCGGGTACCGCATGAGCACCGACTCGACGAGGGTTCCGTCGAACAGCTTCCACAGCGTCTTGCGGGTGGTGCCCTGGTCGGTCGACAGGTGCCGGACGACCGTCATCAGCTCGGGGAGCAGCGCCTCCTGGAGCTTGGCACGGGAACCGGCGGGAATGTCGGTCCACTGCTCAGGGTCGTGCGCGTACCGCGCGAAGTAGTGCTGCGAGAGCTGCTTGGCGCGGAACGGCTTCTCACCGGCCGCCGCGACCGCCTCCTTGCGCTCGGCGGGCGTGAGGTCGGCAAGGTGCCGCGGCGGCTTCTTGGCTCCGCGCGGCGCGACAAAAGTGAGTTCTCCGGGCTTAGGCATGGCGGTACCAGTGTCGCAGATCCAATCGGGTGACCGCGCGAGCCGTCCGAGGGCACCCTGGAGCGCTCAGAACAACCCGCCGACCAGAGCCACGGCCCAGGAGCCGAGCTCTTCCAGCGGTGGGACATCCGGCAGTACAGACGCGGTTTGCGCCGCCCGCCCTGGTCGATCAAGGTGTCGCACCATCGGCACGGCAGCTCACCCCGGTACCTGCCGTCGTCCCCCAGCCGTGCCTGCGCCATGGCGGAACCCTACCCACGGGTGCACGCGCCGGACAGGGCGGGGGAACGGCGGCGGACGTGCTCGGGGTGGCCGGGCCCTTCCTTCGACGGGTCGAGCCCCCGCGTCCGGCGGGACGCGGGGGCTCGAAGAGGTCCGGGACCGACGGGGTCAGCTGCCGACGAAGATCACCAGCAGCAGCCACACCACCGGGGCCGTGGGCAGCAGGGAGTCCAGGCGGTCCATGATGCCGCCGTGGCCGGGGAGCAGGGTGCCCATGTCCTTGATGCCCAGGTCCCGCTTGATCATGGACTCGCCCAGGTCGCCGAGGGTGGCGCTGACAGCGACCGCGAGGCCGAGCAGCAGCCCCTGCCACCAGGTGCCGTCGTCGATCAGGAACTGCATGCACAGCGCGCCCGCCGCCATCGCGAACCCGACCGCGCCCAGCAGGCCCTCGCGGGTCTTGCCGGGGCTGATGCGCGGGGCGAGCTTGTGCGTGCCGAAGCGCCAGCCGACGGCGTACGCACCGGTGTCGCTTATGACAGTGAGCAGCAGGAACACCAGGACCCGCCAGTGCCCGTCGTCCGCGGCCAGCATCATCGTGACGAAGGTCGCCAGGAACGGCACGTAGAACGCGGCGAAGATCCCCGCCGTGACGTCCCTGAGGTAGTTCTCGGGCGGTTGGGTCATCCGCCAGACCAGCACCGCCAGCGCGGTGAACGCCATGGCGACCCACGCGCCCTCGGCGCCCCGGACGTACCCGGCGACGACCATGGCCGCGCCGCCGAACGCGAGCGGCACGAGCGGCGCCCGGATCCCCTTGCACTCCTCCAGCCGCTTGGTCAGCTCCCACAGGCCCACCACGACGGCGGCCGCGACGACGCCGACGAAGACCGCCTTGACGACGAACAGCGACACAACGATCACCGCGCCGAGCCCGACACCGACCCCTATGGCGGCGCCCAGGTCGCGTCCCGCGCTCTTCTTCTGCGGCGGGGGCGCCGGCTGCGGGGCGTCGGGCATGGGCTCCGGATTCTGCGGCATCTCCCCCGGATGGGGGCGCGCCCGCGTCGTCTCGTCTGGGAACAGAGGGCCGCTCAGCCGAGCGGTCCCCCGGCCCATGTCCTGATCGGCACCGTGTTCGGGCAGGTCGGGCACGATGGGCATGGGGCGAGTCTGCTGCGCGTAGTGCGCATCGTACGTGGGAGCCGCCGGGACAGCTCCCTGGGCGGACCCCTGCTCGGGCGGCCCCCAGTACCCGGCCTGCGGCGGCGCCCCCCAGGAAGAGTCGTTCATCAGACTTCGAGCAGTTCCGCTTCCTTGTGCTTCAGGAGCTCGTCCACCTGCGCGACGTACTTCGCGGTGGTGTCGTCGAGCTCCTTCTCCGCACGGCGGCCCTCGTCCTCGCCGACCTCGCCGTCCTTGATCATCTTGTCGATGCCGTCCTTGGCCTTGCGGCGCACGGCACGGATGGAGACCTTGGCGTCCTCTCCCTTGGCCTTGGCGACCTTGATGAACTCGCGGCGGCGCTCCTCGGTGAGCTCGGGGAACACCACGCGGATGATATTGCCGTCGTTGCTCGGGTTGACGCCCAGGTCGGAGTCGCGGATGGCCTGTTCGATGTTGCGCAGGGCGCTCTTGTCGAACGGCGTCACCACGGCCATGCGCGGCTCGGGCACGGAGAACGAGGCCAGCTGGTTGATCGGCGTCAGTGCGCCGTAGTAGTCAGCCACGATCTTGTTGAACATCGCCGGGTGCGCACGACCGGTGCGGATCGCGGCGAAGTCCTCCTTGGCGACCACGACGGCCTTCTCCATTTTCTCCTCGGCCTCGAGGAGGGTCTCTTCGATCACCACTTGCTCCTGCGTGTCTTGAGTAGGCCCAGCCGCGGTTCCCTGGCGGGGCGGCGGCCAGCTGCGTCGCGTCTTCTTCCTGCACGGTTCCCGACCAGCGGGACATTGTCCATCCCCCGGCCCGGCCCGTCCCGTCCGTCCCCAGGAGTGTCCTGACTCGGACGGGTGGTTCTGGTCCGGTCAGTTCCGGTCCGTCTGGTCACCCACAAGTGTGCCGATCTTCTCACCCTTGACGGCGCGCGCGATATTGCCCTCCGTCAGCAGTTCGAAGACGACGATCGGGAGCTTGTTGTCGCGGCACAGGGTGATGGCCGTGGCGTCGGCGACCTTCAGGTCACGCGTGATGACCTCCCCGTACCCGAGATGGTCGAACTTCACCGCGTCGGGGTTGGTCTTCGGGTCGGAGTCGTAGACCCCGTCCACACCGTTCTTGCCCATCAGGAGCGCCTCGGCGTCGATCTCCAGGGCGCGCTGGGCGGCGGTGGTGTCGGTGGAGAAGTACGGCATGCCCATACCGGCGCCGAAGATGACCACGCGGCCCTTCTCCAGGTGCCGTACGGCTCGCAGGGGGATGTAGGGCTCCGCGACCTGGCCCATGGTGATGGCGGTCTGCACCCTGCAGTCCACGCCTTCCTTCTCCAGGAAGTCCTGGAGCGCCAGGCAGTTCATCACGGTGCCCAGCATGCCCATGTAGTCGGAGCGGGCCCGGTCCATGCCGCGCTGCTGCAGTTCCGCGCCGCGGAAGAAGTTGCCGCCGCCGATGACGGCGGCGATCTGCGCGCCGTCACGGACGACCGCCGCGATCTCGCGTGCCACGGCGTGCACCACGTCGGGATCGACGCCCAGGCCGCCGCCACCGGAGAATGCCTCTCCGGACAGCTTCAGCAGAAACCGGCCGCGTACTTTGCCGTCGTCGCTCTTCTCGGCCTTGGTGGTCATGGGGATCCCGCCTCTTTCACGTGTTGCACATACGAAGGAGGCCACTGCCGGTGGGGTGTGCTTCGCATCCCATGCGGCAATGGCCTCCTCGTCAGATCTGCTGTCACCCGGCACGCGCACGTGCGTGACGGCGTGTCCGAACGACTGCTGACGACCCTATCGGGGTCGCGCGCCCGTCGCGGTGCGGACTCAGATGCCGACCTTGATGCGCGTGAAGCGCTTCAGGGTGACACCGGCCTCGTCCAGAACCTGCTGGACGGACTTCTTGTTGTCCAGCGCGTAGGGCTGGCCGAGCAGCGTGGCGTCCTTGAAGAAGCCGTTGAGGCGCCCCTCGACGATCTTCGGCAAGGCGGCCTCGGGCTTGCCCTCGGCGCGGGTGGTCTCCTCGGCGACGCGGCGCTCGGTCTCGATGACCTCGGCCGGCACGTCCTCCTTGGAGAGGTACTTCGGCGCGAACGCGGCGATGTGCTGGGCGACGCCCTTGGCGACCTCGGCACTCGGCTTGTCGAGCTCGACGAGGACACCGATCTGCGGGGGCAGGTCGGGCATCGTGCGGTGCATGTACGCCGCCACGTAGCCGTCGGTGAACTGGGCGAAACGGTCCAGGACGATCTTCTCGCCCAGGTTGGCGTTGGCCTCGTCGACGAACGCCTGGACGGTCTTGCCGGCCTCGATCTCAGAGGCGAGCAGGGCCTCGATGTCGGCCGGGGAGGTCTTGGCGACGTGCTCGGCGATGGCGGTGGCCACGCCCTGGAACTTCTCGCCCTTGGCGACGAAGTCCGTCTCGCACTTCAGCTCCACGAGGACGCCGGAGGCGTTGTCGTCGGCGATGATCGAGACCACGGCGCCGTTCTCGGCGGAGCGGCCCTCGCGCTTGGCGACGCCCTTCTGGCCCTTGATACGGAGCGCCTCGACGGCCTTCTCGACGTTGCCCTCGGCCTCGTCCAGCGCCTTCTTGCAGTCCATCATGCCAGCGCCGGTGAGCTCCCGGAGCTTCTTGACGTCGGCGGCGGTGTAGTTCGCCATGAGTCTGTGAGTCTTTCTCGAAGTCTGGAGGTTCGGAGATCTGCGGGTCCGCGATCTACGTGTAGACGCGGATCGCGGACTCACCGCTGACCTACGGGTGAACGGCGGGAGCAGACTTCATGCGGCCCGCTCCCGCCGTATCCGCACGGACGGGCCGGTCAGGCCTGGTCGGCCTCGGCGGCGGCCGGGGCGGCGTCGGCGTCGGCCGGGGCGGCGTCGGCCGCGGGGGCCTCGGCAGCCTCGGCCGGCTTCTCGGCCTCGGCGGCGGCCGGGGTCTCGTCGGCCTTCTTCTCGCCCTCGAGCAGGTCGCGCTCCCACTCGGCGAGGGGCTCGCCGGCGGCCTTCTCGCCCTTGCCCTCGGTGGCGACACCGGAGCGGGCGATGAGGCCCTCGGCGACCGCGTCGGCGATCACGCGGGTGAGCAGGGTGACCGAGCGGATCGCGTCGTCGTTGCCCGGGATCTTGTAGTCGACCTCGTCGGGGTCGCAGTTGGTGTCGAGGATGGCGACGACCGGGATGTTGAGCTTCCGGGCCTCACCGACCGCGATGTGCTCCTTCTTGGTGTCCACGATCCAGACGGCGCTGGGCACCTTCTGCATCTCGCGGATACCGCCGAGGGTCTTCTCCAGCTTGGCCTTCTCGCGGGAGAGGACCAGCAGCTCCTTCTTGGTGAGGCCGGAGGCGGCCACGTCCTCGAAGTCGATCTGCTCGAGCTCCTTGAGGCGCTGCAGACGCTTGTAGACGGTCGAGAAGTTGGTGAGCATGCCGCCCAGCCAGCGCTGGTTGACGTAGGGCATGCCGACGCGGGTGGCCTGCTCGGCGATGGCCTCCTGCGCCTGCTTCTTCGTACCGACGAACATGACCGTGCCGCCGTGGGCGACGGTCTCCTTGACGAACTCGTAGGCGCGGTCGATGTACGACAGCGACTGGAGCAGGTCGATGATGTAGATGCCGTTGCGCTCGGTGAAGATGAAGCGCTTCATCTTCGGGTTCCAACGGCGGGTCTGGTGACCGAAGTGGACGCCGCTTTCCAGCAGCTCCCGCATCGTGACGACGGCCATGGCCGTATCTCCTTGGTTTTCTCGGTTGTGCCGCGGGAGCCGGCGGTTCCCGCGCCTGACGCCCACGACGCGCCGTTGCCACAGAGGACCGAGGGGCGCTGACACCGGGAGCGGTCGCGACCGTGCGATCGTGACCGGACCTGATGTCGGGGCGTGCGAAGTCGACCCGGTGACCCGGATCGCCACCCAGAAGTGTACGGGACCCACGGGGCACCGGGTGACGTCGTTGTCCACAACCGGCCGGTGGTCCACAGGTCCCGGCGGTGATCACGGATCTCGGGGAGGCTCCCCGCATGCAAGTGAGCCGATTTCTGAGGACGTGTGCGCGCACGGCCGTCCTGCTGGTCCTGACTTCGACGGTGCTGCTGTCACCACCGCCGCCTTCGCTGCCGTTGCTCGTGGCTCGGACGGGTGACACGGCTCCGCCGGATGCCGACACTGATACCGCTGATGCTGATACCGCCGATACCGGTTCCGGTGCCGGGGCGGCGGACCCCGGGTCCGGGGTGCCGGCCGTCGGGCGGGCCTGGCCCGTGGGGGTACGGCCCCGGGTGCTGCGCGGCTGGGAACCGCCGGAGACCAGGTACGGGCGCGGGCACCGCGGCGTGGACCTGGCGGCGGCGCCGGGGACCCCGGTACGGGCGGTGGCGGCGGGCCGGGTCTCCTACGCCGGCCGGGTGGCCGGCCGGGGCGTCGTCTCGGTGGAGCTGTCCGGCACGGGGGCCCCACCTCTGCGTACGACCTACGAGCCGGTCCTGCCGTCGGTGGAGAAAGGGGCCGAGGTGGCACCGGGCGAGGTGATCGGCACGGTGGCGGCCACGGGCTCCCACTGCACGGCACCCTGCCTGCACTGGGGCCTGCTGAGAGCGGACGTCTACCTCAACCCGCTCGCCCTGCTCCCGCCCCACCTGCTCGGCGGCCCCTCAAGACTCCTCCCGGTCCTCGGCGTACCGCTGCCGGAGTGACCGGGACACCGGAGAAGCGGGGGGCCAGGGCCGGACGGGTCAGGGCCGGACGCCCCGGAGGGTCATGGCGACCGCCGCCTCTGTGATCGTCTCCGGGTTCTCCGCGGCGCCCAGTTCGATCCGGCGCACAGCGGCGTCGACCACGCCCTGGAGCAGCATCGCCGCGAGCCGGGGCTGCTCGTGGCCCAGTTCACCCAGCGCCTCGACGATCATCGCGACGAGTCCGCCGTGCGCCGCGCGGATCTTCTCCCGGGCACCCGCGTCGAGTTCGCTCGCGGAGATGGCCACCACGGCACGGTGACGCCGGTCCCCGACCAGTTCCAGCTGCTTGCGGACGTACGCCTCGACCTTGGCCTCGGCGCCCTCGACCGCGGCCATCGCGAACTCGACCTCGGCCGCCCAGACCGGGAAGTCGACCTCGCACAGCTCCTCGACGACGGCCGCGCGGGAGCGGAAGTACTCGTACACGGAGGAGCGCGCCAGGCCGGTGCGCTCGGCGAGGGAAGGGAAGGTCAGCGCCTCCGTACCGCCCTCGGACAGCAGGGAGCGTGCCGCGTCCAGCAGGGCGGCTCGCTGCATCGACCGGTGCTCGGCCACGGAGGCCGCTCGAATCCTTGGCACGCCCACCACTTTACGGACGCCCCGCACGAGGGGGGAGTCCCCAGACCGAAACCGCAGGTGGGACAGGTGCCCCCGCAGCCTGCCGAGCCGCCGGTTCAGCCGCCGAAGCTCGCCAGTTTCGCCCTCAGCTGGAGTACGGACTTGGTGTGGATCTGGCTGACCCTGCTCTCCGTGACCCCCAGCACATGGCCGATCTCGGCCAGGGTGAGCCCCTCGTAGTAGTACAGCGTGACAACGGTCTTCTCGCGCTCCGGGAGCGTGTTGATCGCCCGTGCGAGGAACCGTCGCAGCTCCCGGCCCTCGGCCACCTCCACCGGGTTGTCGGCGGCGGTGTCCTCCAGGGTGTCCATCAGGCTGAGCCGGTCGCCGCTGTCGCCCCCTGCATGCAGCAGCTCCTCCAGGGCGACGACGTTCGCGAGGGACAGCTGGCTGAAAACCGCGTGCAGCTCCTCCACGGCGATACCCATCTCGCCTGCGACCTCGCTCTCCGTCGGCGTGCGCCTGAGCCGGGCCTCCAGCGTCGCGTACGCCCGCTCGACGTTGCGCGCCTTCTGCCGCACCGAGCGCGGAATCCAGTCCAGGGCCCGCAGCTCGTCGATCATCGCGCCCCTGATGCGGGTGATCGCGTAGGTCTCGAACTTGATCTCCCGGTCGACGTCGAACTTCTCGATCGCGTCGATCAGTCCGAACACCCCGGAGGAGACGAAGTCCGCCTGATCCACATTGGGCGGCAGCCCCACGCTGACCCGGCCCGCGACGTACTTCACCAACGGCGAGTAGTGCAGGATCAGCTGCTCCCGCAGTCGCTCGTCCCCTGTCTCCTTGTACGACCGCCACAGCTCGTCGAGCGTCGAGGGAGCGGGCGGCCGCACGCTGCCACCGTCACGGGCGGCTGGGGGGATCGCCGCCCGGTCGGACCCGGAGGTGTGCTGGGGCATTCGTCGCCTTGTGCCGTTCTGCAGCGGACCGTTGCCGTCTGCGTGAGCTGTCTGTCCGATACCGAGCCGCCCGTCTGTGCCTGCCCGGATCGCCTGCCGTGGTGCCCTTCCGCGCTGTCTTTCCGTATCGGGACGCTTGTGAGCGTAGCGTGACTGCGGAGTCGCGGTGCGCGAAGAAGTGAGGCCGGGGCGCGCGTGGAGGTGTCCCGACCCCGGCCCCGCCGGGTCGCATTCGTCGCTCTGCGTGTTCACCCGGGTGTCCCAACTGACGTATTTTCCAAGGGGCGTGGACGTTCCCCCGGACGGCCGAACACGCTCCGTCAGTGATCATCGGAACCGTCCCCGACCGGGATCACCGCCTGGCGTGTCAACTTCCAGTCGTCGCCATGTCGTTCGACGTATCCAAGTGCTCGCAGTTCGTACAGTCTCGCGATCGCGTCGTCGCGGGTGGTGCGCGCACCGCGCGCGATCCCGTCCACTCCGGCCGCCACTCGCGCCGGCAGCGCGTCGAGTACCTGGCGGGCGGCCGGTTCCAGCAGGTCGCGGGGCAGTACCGGGCCGCGCCGGTCCGGGGCCAGTTCCCCCATGTCTCCGACCAGTTCGATGATCTCCGCGGCGTCGGTGACCAGCACCGCCTCCTGCCGCAGCAGTTCGTGCACCCCGGCGGAGCGCCCACTGGTGGCCGGCCCGGGTACCCCCATCGTGTGGCGTCCCAGGCGCCGGGCCGCCCTGGCGGTCACCAGGGAGCCGCTGCGGTGGGCGGCCTCGACGACCACGGTGCCCCGGGTGAGCGCGGCGATGACCCGGTTGCGGAGGATGAATCTGCTCGGCGTCGGGTGATCACCGGGCGGCAGCTCGCCGATCACCAGCCCCTGTTCCGCGATCCTGGTGATCAGTCCGGTGTGTCCGCGCGGGTAGGGCCGGTCGACTCCGCAGGCGAGTACGGCGACGGTGGCGCCGCCCGAGCCGAGCACACCACGGTGGGCGGCGCCGTCGACCCCGTAGGCGCCGCCGGAGACCACGACCCAGCCGCGTTCGGCGAGTTCGGCGGAAAGGGTGGCAGCCATGTGCGCGCCGTACTCGGTGCAGGCGCGGGCACCGACGACGGCGACCGAGCGCAGCGCCCACATCCGCAGGTCGGCTGGGCCGCGCACCCACAGCCCGAGGGGCCGGCCGTCCCCCAGGTCGTCGAGCTGCCGGGGCCACTCGGCCGTCCCGGGGCACACGAACCGCGCCCCGGCGTCCCGCGCGACGGCGAGATCCCGGTCCGGTTCGGCCCGCGCGCTCCGCGCCAACATTCCGGCCCACCGCCGGCCGCTCACCCCCGGCAGCGGCTCGGCTCCGTCCCGCAGCCGTGACACCACTTTCCGCGCGCCCAGTTCCCGCACCCACCGCCCACCGGTCTCGTCGCCGGGTTCGAGGACACGGGTGAGGAAGATCCGGGCAAGGAACTCGTCACCGCGGCCGTCGGCCGGTTCACGGCCGGGCCGCCCGCCCGCGGGCTCGTCGGCGCGGCTCATGTCAGCGCTCCGATGGCCATAGGCACGCCGCGGGGGACGCCGGTGCGCAGTTGCAGCGCGAGGGCGACGTCCCTGGCGTCGGGCCGGTCGTGACCGACCAGGTCGGCGACGGTCCAGGCGACCCGCAGCACCCGGTCGAGTCCACGGGCGCTGAGCACACCGCGCTCCAGGCTCCGCTCGGCGTCCTCCAGCGCGCCGGGCGCCGCGTGCCAGCGGCGGCGCAGCTCCCGTCCGGGGATGTCGCCGTTGGTGCGCCACGGGGTGCCGGTGAGCCTCGCGGCGGCGCGTTCGCGGGCCGCGCGCACCCGGTCGGCGACCGTGGCGGTGGATTCACCGCGGGCCCCGTCAGCGGTCAGTTCGGCACGTGTGACGCGCTCGGCCTCGACCCGCAGGTCGACCCGGTCGAGCAGCGGGCCGGACAGCCGGGCCTGGTAACGGCGGATCAACGAGGGCGGGCACTCGCACAGGGCCTCCTTCGGCGAGAAGCGGCCGCAGGGACAGGGGTTGGCGGCGAGTACCATCAGGAACCTCGCCGGGAAGCGCACCACGCCGGAACTGCGCGCGATGACGACGTGCCCGGCCTCCAGCGGCTGGCGCAGGGCGTCCAGGGCACGGCCGCCGAACTCGGGGGTCTCGTCCAGAAAGAGCACACCCCGGTGCGCGAGGGACACCGCTCCGGGCCGGGCGATCCCAGGGCCGCCGCCGACGAGCGCCTGCATCGTGGCCGAGTGGTGCGGGGCGCAGTAGGGGGCGGTGTCGATCAGGGGCTTGCCCGGGGGCAGCAGGCCGGCCACCGAGTGCACCGCCGTGACCTCCAGCGACTCCTGTCGGTCGAGCGGGGGCAGGAGCGAGGGCAGCCGCTCCGCGAGCATGGTCTTGCCCGCGCCCGGTGGGACACACTGTCCGAGACACAGGAGGAACAGTGATCCCAGCTCAGGCAAGCCGCCCGATGCGTGCCGCTATTTACTGTCGCATCTCTCGCGACGACGACTCCTCTACCTCTATTACTACGCAGGAGCAGGACGCACGGGCGTGGTGCCAGCTTCGCGGCTATGAAGTGGTCATGGTCCGGCATGACGTAGGGGTCAGCGGCAGTGTCCGGCCGGAAGACCGCGAAGGGTTCGGGGAGATCGTTGCTGCGCTCAGCGGCATTGATGTGGTGGTCGCTCGCAGCGTTGACCGCTTCTCGCGCGTAACTTCGCACTTCGCAACCCTGGTCGAATTGCTGGACAAGCGAGGCACCACCCTTGCCGACGTACAGGGGCAGGCGGACCTCACAAGCCCATACGGCCGCTTCGTCGTGACGCTGATGGTTGCCTTCGCTCAGCTTGAACGGGAGACCATCCAACAGCGCATTCTTCGAAGCCGGGTTGAACTCCGGCAGGGTGGCAAATGGTTGGGCGGCGCTGCCCCTTACGGCTATCGCATCGTGCCGGACAGCGAAGGAAACAAGCGGCTGGACATAGACGAGAAAGCCGCCGCCGTACTCTCCGAAGTCATTGACCGTGTGAACGAGGGGCACAGACTCAGCGCCGAAGTGGAGCGGCTGAATAGTTCCGGCGAACTCTCCCCGGGCGATTACCGCAAGGTGCAGCGCGGGGAAGAGTTGGGGGAAAAGCGCGCTCAGTGGACCTATTCCGCGCTGTATCAGCATCTTCGATCCGAAGTGCTTCGCGGGTATCGCGTGCAGGGGAAGCGCGATGAACGGCGCGTGGTGCGAGACAGCGAAGGCAAGCCCGTCCGGGTCGGTCCGGCGCTGATAGATGACAAGACGTGGCGCACGCTGCAAGCCACGTTGGACGCAAACGGAGTTGAGACGAAAAGGCCGCGTAAGAAGGCAACCATGCTTCTGCACGTGGCGTGGTGCCCGCTGTGCAACGACGTCATGCACTACAACACGCGGGTCTATCAAGGCCGCCGCATGGATCAGTACGCATGTCCGGCAGCGCGTGACAAGAACCGGCGTGACAAGTGCGCTGGAATCAGCGTGAACGCCGAGAAGGCAGAAGCCGCAGTAGAAAAGTGGCTTCTGACGAAGTTCGGTAACACCCCTTACTCAGAACGGGTGTTGGTCGGCGGCAACGACACAGCGGCAATCATCGAAGAACTCGAATCCGATATTGCGGAGCTTGCCGCTTCGCTGGTCGGATTGAGGGGTGCAGCGAAGGCAGCCGTACTTTCCCAGCTTGAATCCAGGCAGGAAGCGCTAGAAGAGGCTCAGGCGGAGCCTGTGACCGAACCTGAATGGAAGTGGGTACCGACTGGCGAAACGGTCGCACAGCGCTGGGAGAATGCCGACACAGCGGCTAGGCGCCTGCTCCTGCTGTCCATGCATGTTCGGGCGAATATCGCTCCGGCGACGAAGGGCCGTAAGTGGGACCCGGAGCGCGTCAGCGTAGGTCTGCATTTCGATGATCCTGAGGCAGTAGCGCTTGAGGCAGTTGCCCGCGAAGAGGCGCTAGCCGACGGATTCTGACGGATTCACTGAGCCCCCGTTCTGGCACTTGCCGGGCGGGGGCTCAGTGCTGTCAGCCTACGGATTTCCGTAAGCGGGTGACCACCTACGGAAAATCCAGGCCACCTACGGAAAATGGACATTCCGAGAAATCCTCTTTATTCTTCAGCAGAGACTAAGGGGGGCAGTTGAATGAGCATTGATGAAACTCAGCTCAGGGCAGCGCTGGAAGGTGACCAGGAAGCCACCACGGCCATTCTCCGGGCACTTGACCGGCTCATCAGGGCGCGGGCACGGCGCATTGACCGGCAGCACGCGGAAGACCTTGCACAGGAAGGCCGCGAAGCCCTGTGGCGCTGCCTGAGCCGGTTTTCTGGTGGGTCCGCCGGGCAATTCGTTTCCTTCGCTGACCGCACGGTTACCGGCGCGATGATGGATGCGCACTGCACCATGCGCTATCCGGGTATCAGCCTGGACGAAGCGAAGCTGTGGCGCTCTGCCTACAAACGCGCGAATGGCAACGCCGACGAAGCCGAACGGCTCATGCGCTCCGGGGAGTTGGCATGGCGGGCTAGCGCCGAGACAGCGAAGGCCGTGCGAGCCGCTGTGAGCCCCGCTGAGCCCCTATCAGAGGACGTGGGCACTAGGACCCCGGCGGAGCCCTCAGAGCGCTCTAGCGGCCCTGTGGCATGGATGCTGCTGGGGTTGGGCAAGCAACAGCGGGCAGCATTGGAAATGACGTACGGCATAGACGCCCATGGGCGCATGAGTGATGCGGAGATAGCGGCAGCGCTGGGCATTCCGAAGGGGCACGTTGCGGCAGCCCGGAGTAAGGCGCTCAAGCGGCTACGTGACAGGTGGTCAGGAACGGCCTTGTTCCGCTGAGACACAGCCAGTCAGCCCCGGAGGTACCGCCAGCACCCCGGGGCTTACTCATGCCCGCGAAGCGCCCTGCGCGGCCCTGCGAGTGCCGTTCGTCGTCCTGGTGGCGCTGTGTACCGGCGGCAGGCTGACAGGCACCCAGACAGGCACTCAGGGCTTCACTGACGCACCGTCATGAACTGTTGATTAGTAAAGGATTGGCAAAGTCATCTGCCCTGGTGCGGAATTCTCATGGATTCATTGACCGGCAGGCTGTCGACACCTTAGACCCACCTTGAGGGCACACAGCAGGAGGAGAGACCACGTGAGCGCTGATGACGTTTTCAAGCACATTCTGTCTTGGGTGTCTGAGGATTCCCACCGTGGACGACTGGCACGCGCGTTTCAGAACAACATGGGTAACAGTGCTGAGCTACAAGCACAGCGAATCGGTCTTCTGTCGGTCTACATGGAGCGGGAAGCGCAGAGCCGTAAGGGTCTTGCGTTGGTCTAGGGCTATGCCCGGGGACGTAAGCCGTCTGGTTTCGTGACCAGGCGGCTTTTCCTTGCCCTCGTTTCGTCTCGTTTCGTCTCACCGGTATTGCATTCCGTCCCCGTTCCGTCCCATCGAAATGGGGTTCCGTCCCATTACGTCTCAAGGAAGTACACATGACCACTGACCTTATGACTGCACTGCGTAACGCCGAATCACTCGCATGGGAAGCCGTAGGGAAGCCCGACAGCGATAAGGCCACGGCCGTGCACCAGGCCATTGCCGCCGCCCTACGCATTGCTGAGATGCAAGCCGCTGGCCCCCGCTGTGAGGCTCTTACCTGTGAGAACGCGCTCAGCTACAGCGGGATAGGTCGACACAGGCGCTTCTGTTCTGACCGTTGCCGGAAGGCCGCTCACAGGGCTAGTCGGCAGGGCTAGACAGCGAAATGGGTTGGGCAATCAACTACTCTCTGTTAGTTGTTCCTAATCCAATATGTAATGTTCTCACTCTCCCAACTGAGTCCCATATATAGAGCCTTTAATGGGAGAGCCGTCACGATGCATTTCAGATAAGGAACACACCATGACTGAGCGACGCTATGACTGCATGGGCTGCGGCTCAGATCTCCCGGAAGGCGTACGCGCTGACCGGCTGTACTGCTCTGCCCGCTGCCGTATGAAGGCGTACAGGGCCACCAGGGCGACGCAACCGGCCGAGATGACCTGTGAGCTATGCGGGGCACCCTTCCGGCCGCTGAGGGGCAAGCAACGCGTTTGCTCCTTCCCTGAGCAGACCAGCGCCACATGCCGGGAAATGCAGGCTGAGCGCGAACGCCAGCGAACGGCCGTCCGACTTGCGCTGGACGAAGAACGCTGGGAAGCGCCGTGCGCTCACTGCGGAGAAAACACAGGTTGGGAAGGTGTGGGCCGTCCACGCCGGTTCTGCTCGGACCGCTGTAAGACCGCCTTTTATCGAGCCGCAAAGAAGAACGCCGCCTAATCCATCGCGTGACGCGAATCACATAAATTGACGTGTCTAGCATGTCTGAATTGAAATGCTTTGCGGGCCGTCGACTCTCTAGAAACACCTTAGAGGGCAGCGTTCGGGTAGGCGGCAACCTATTTCCCCGGACCTCTCACATAAACCAACCCCCGGTCAGCGCCGGTTCCTTCACTGCGGGATTTGCCGCCTACGTAGTGAAGGGCTAGCGCTGCCGGGGGTTTTTTGTTTGGGCCCATCACCTACGGATTTCCGGATGTGGTCTGACCTATTCCGCTAGGCCGTGCTCTGAAAAACCATCAGATCTGAGCCGGCTAGCCCCTATCGGAAATCGAGTACCCATGGAAACAATAACTCTCACACAAGCGCTCCGCATTCTCGAAGAGCATTGCACCGTTCCCAGGGATGAGCTTCCGCGCGCTGAGCTGTTCGATGCACTGTCTGTGCTCCGCCTGATGGCGCTGGGAGAGAAGTCTGATGCCTGAGCTGCGTGAGGCTGACCACCAGCACACTGCCAACGTATATGACGCGCTCCGTGCGCTGACACGGGACGACAAACGCCACGCACTGCCATTCGGCCTCTTCTATGGCCTGGTTATTGGCTGGTGTGTGGGTCAGAACCGTGTGCCCCCGCCAATGTCGGCATTCCGGCGACTACTTGCCCGTGCGGGATACCCGGTTAACGGTCAGAAGCCTCATCAGCGGGTGCATGGCCTTGCGTATGACTATGACCTCAACCCACCTACGGATTTCCGTAAGTGACCACAACGAAGAAAGGCAGAAAGCCCAATGACTAATACCCCCTGGTACATGCGTGGTGTTGACCCGGGCGCCATCGAGAAGGGCAGCCCTGAGGCTAAGCGCAAGCACCTGGAAAGCATTGCCTCAATGGCCAGCCCTGAGGCTGACGCCATGGTTGTTCACCTAAAGGCGGCTGAGGCGCGCGGAGTTGAGATTAGCCCGTCCATGCGTATTCAGATGGGCTATGCACAGGTGGCCCGTAAGGCGGCTGCCCAGCTAGGCGACGTTCCGCAGCGAGAGACCAGCGTCAGCACGGATGACCTGACCCCCGCTCAGCGCATTGCGCGCGGCTATGGCTCTGCCAACTGACCCGGAAGGGATGCGAAGCAAGATGACGACGATTGACCTTGAGAAGGCGCGTAAGGCCGCTGAGGCGGCTGCCGCGAAGTTGGCTGAGGCTGAGGCCGCTGAGGCTGCCCGACAGGCTGAGATTGCCGCACAGCGCGCTGAGCGGGCACGTGAGTATGACGCTGACTTCCACGCTCGCTGGACGGCAATTGCCGCTGAGGCTAAGGAATCTGAGGGCAGTACGGCGGTCGAGTATGACCCGGAATCCATGGGGTTCCTTGAAGGGCTTATTCGGTTCACCGCTGGCCGTGAGAAGCGGCGCATTGTGATGGACCATGCCCGGCGCGCTGAGTCCACGCTAGGTATTTCGTCCGCTCAGAGCACCGTGCCGGATGACCGGCCGTATCAGCTTGACGTCATTGGGTTCATTACCCGGATTGTGGAAGGCGAAGCCGAACGGCGCGTAAGCGAGTTTGCCGACGCTCTTGAGGCTGAGCGTGAGAAGCACATCAGCAAGGGGAACGCCGATGTCTAATGAGTCTGGCAACTTCGAGACTGGACAGCCGATTGACCTGGCCCTACTGAGCCCCGGCCCTGAGTGGAACTACCCCAATTGGCCGCGCGATGCTGTGACTGGTGAGCCGCTGACGCCTTCCGCGCGATATGCCCGGGGTGTTACCGGTGAGCTTTACCGGATTGAGGGCAGCAAGGCTTATCCACTAGACAGCGGCGTTGCCATGATTACTCCGCCGGTCATCCTGCCGCAGTAGCAGAAAGCGCCCTGTGTCTCACCCGCACAGGGCGCCTATTTCTTGCTGCCGTCATCATCCAAAGCGGATTGCGCTTGAAGCACGAATTTATCCAAGGCGCCGTCCAAGTTCCTAGCGAGTCTTGATATGTGACGCTGCATGCCCTGTCGTGCCCTGCCGTCACGTTCCCCGTTGAGCGTCACCAATTGACCAATGGCCCCAAGATTAGCCGCTAGTTCCTGACTCAAAATTCCAATCTCAAGCGCTGCTTCGGTAACTTTCCTCGGACCCGCCAAAGCAACTTCAATCGACTTCTCCTTTACTTCTGTGGCAAGGCCGAACAACCCGCGGTACTCAGCCTCACTGACTTCGTCGGGAACAAATTCCCTATCAGCTGCGTAAAGGCGAGTTTCGGCGCGCATCGTGTATGCCGAGGAAATGAACTCCTTGTAGATGTCTTGTCGGGGCTCACGCCTCTCTCTGCGATGTTCCGACCGCGCGGTAATACGCGCACCTTCTCGCTGCGCCCATCCTGTTGCCAGCGCTGCGCCAATCGTCGCTACTGACCCTGCCAATGCGCCGAGCACTGCGGCCAATCCTGCATCCATGGGCGCCAACCTTGCTGCCTTCAAGGCACGTGGTCAAGAGCGCCTGCCCAGTGTGTGCTGACGCAACCAGGCACCCGGAGCCGGCGAGAATCCACACATTCTCTGACCAGGGCTTATAGTCCACCGTAACTTCGCTGGCGCGTGTGCTGGCGTGAAGGAGTCTGCCCATGCTCGCTGACGACTGTGCAAACTCGCATGCCGCTTCCCTGGTGGAAGCCCTAAGCTACGCGCGCACCTATTCCGAAGACATTCGCCGCATGCTCGAAGAGGGAAAGCCCGACCCTGAGAAAGCCGCGCGACTGGTGCACGCAATCCGCAACATGCTGTGTGCTGCGGAAGATGAGCTAGACACATTGGACGACGCACAGGCAGAGCTAGACACCGTGGCAGCAATCCACTGCCTTCCCGATGCTGAGCTATTCCGTGCCCTCACCTCCGGAAATCCGTAGGTGCCCCCCGCCTACCCGCGCTCTGCGCCCCCTGCCCTCTCCCGAAGGGACCCCCTATGCCTAGCCTGCCCCGGCGCCGTTGCACTGCCACCCCCATATGCCCCAACCTGATCAGCGGCAAGGCGCGGGCATGCGCCGATCATGTGCACATGTTGACTGCCGTTCGCGCCGAGAAAGGCACCAGTGCATACGGCAAGGATTGGCCACGGAAGCGAGAGTCATTCCTTTACCTAAACGCATGGTGTGTGTTGTGTGGTCGCGCTTCGCGTGTGGCCGATCACTTCCCTGTGAGCAGGAAGGAACTGGTTAAGCGTGGCGTCGCTGATCCCAATGCGCACGCACACTTGAGGGCATTGTGCGTTAGCTGTCATAACCGTGAGACTGGCCGTGCACAGCCTGGTGGTGTCGTGGCTGAGCGGCAGAGACAGACACAGGCTCAGCGGGAATGGAAGCACTGGACCGGCAAGCGCGACGCTGAGGCCGAAGAGCCGCCGTTCTGAGCCCTACCCCCTGGGGATGGACCCCCGGCCCCTTCTGACCGGGCGCGACAGGGAGGGAAAAAGCTAGCGCCGGGGGTCAAGACCTTTTTCGTGGCACAAAGGATGGTGTAAACCTTGATTATTGAACCTGATTGGTCCGCCGAATTTTGCGCGGACCCCCAGACAACGGCCGATGCTTCCGCAGCATGGCAGCGCATGACCGCTGATATTGACATTCCGGCAAGTCAGCGGGATGCGGCAACGACCTATTGCCTGTCGGTCGCGCGTGTAGCTGAGGCTGAGCGTCAACTGAGCCGAGATGGAATGGTGTTGACCGGCGCCAACGGCGTACCTGTCAAGCATCCGGCAATAACCATCATCAACATGTATTCGGCCGGTATTCGCGCGCTGCAAAACTCCCTGGGGCTCAATCCGTATGCGGCTGCGAGGAATCGCGCCATGGTCAAGAACGGTCGTGAGCCTTACGAGGATTATGGCGATGCTGGCCTTACGGAGTCCAGTGCTGCGGCCCTACGGCTGGTGGCTGGCCTTGACGACTAGCACCTTCGATGCGCTGCATAGCGCCTTCCGCTCCGCTGGCTCAATTGACCGGCCTACGGCTCAGGCATTCCACGCTGCGATTGCCCGCCATGTCGACGCTGGGCGCATTACAGCGCGGGAAGCTGACATTCTGAGGGCCATCAATTGGGGCAACGCGCTGGACCCGTTCGCGCAGCGTGATCCGGATTGGCTGAAAGCATTGAAGCCCGATGACATTCGCCACTACCCGAAGCGATAACCCCTGAGCCCTGGTCACTCACTGGCCGGGGCTTTCCTATGCCCTGAGAGTGACCAATGACTAAGCGACTGTCTTTCACTGATGTTGTCCGGTACGCGGCCCTTGCTGCGGCCATGGTTATTTCGTATGCGACACAGCGGGATCTAGCGCTAGCGCACGGAGTGCCTGAGTCCGTTGCTCCGGCCGTTCCCGTGGCCGTTGACCTATTCATGGTTTGGGCCGTCCGGTCACGGCGGGATATCGCGCTGGCCGTGTCCGTTGCCGTGGCCGCGAATGTGGCTGGTGTCCTCACGACAGAATCCCTGATGGCCGTAGGCACATGGGTGTCCGCTGGACTGCATGCCGTCTTCCCGCTGACCGTCTGGCGGATGCATCGCACGGAAAGCCCTGAGCGCCTGCCTGAGCGCCCTACGGCCACCCTGATAAAGCCTGAGCCCAGCGCGACAGTGATAGCCCCTCAGGACGGCGCACAGGGCTTGCCGGACAGTTGGCCGACTGATGACCTGTGGCAGGACTTTGAGGACAGCGAGCCGGACACGTCCCTGGTAACTCCGCCTTCCGCTGAGGACATTCGGGCAGCCGTGGCCGTGCTTGAGTCCCGGAATGGCCGACCCGTGACCGGCCGCATGGTGGCTGACCACTTTGGAGTGTCCGAACGGACCGGCCGTAGGTACCTGACAATGACCGCATGACCGTGCCCCGTACCCGCTGCCCTTCCTGGTGGCCGGTACGGGGCTTCGTCGTGCTCACTCCGCTTCTGATGGGCGCTCAGGCAGCTTGACAACAGGTTTCTGACACAGCGTTAGCTTTGCAGCCATTAGGCACACTCCGCACAACGAAGCCCCTACCTACTGGCCCGGCATGGTCAGCGGGTAGGGGCTTCTTTGCGTCTGGTCAGTCCGCTGTCCCCAACCGTTCGCCACGCATCCGCGCCACGTCGATTACGTCGCTCAGGCACTCCGCCGTGCGTCGCAGCATGAAGAGAGCTTCATCGGCCGTCAGGCGTGCCTCAGGCGCGTACATGGGCCGGACAAGCCCCAGCATGGTTTCAGCGCTCTCGATGTGCTGGTTCTCGACGCTGTCAGCCATGAGGGACAGGAGACTGTTCGGGTCGTCGCTGTCCAGGTATGCGGGATTGCCGCTCTCGGTACGCCACGGAAGACGGCGGAGCCCAGGGAAAGTCTCGGTACGCTCGCTCATGTCGGTCACCCTTCGCGTGATCGGCCACAGCCCCGGAACGCCTAGCCCGCGTTGCCGGGGTCTTTTTTGTGGCAAGGGTCGAAACCCTCGAAGCCAGCGTAAGCCTCGAAACCCTCGGATGCCTGAAAGTCCGCGAAACCCGATCATCGCCGTATGGAGATCGATAGGACCCGGGCAGCGTGGACGCAAGTACGGGACGTGCTCTTGCAGCGTCTCGAAGACGACACCTATCCCGCCGGGTCGAAGTTTCCCAGCGTGCTGGAGATTGCCGCTGAGTTCTCCGTGGCCAACTCGACAGCACAACGGGCCCTTGTCGACATCCGCGAGGCTGGACTACTGAGGACCGAACCAGGCATCGGAACCTTCGTTCTGTAGCGCATCCTTGCAGGTCAGCGGCCTGTTTGGCGCATGCTGCTAGTCTGTCTCCTTCAGTGTGTACCCGCGCCCGGCGGTCCTTCGAGGAACAGGTGGTGCCCGCCGGCCGCCGCCACCTCCACCCCGGTCCGCGCCGGAAGCTGGCCGACGACGTCGGCGAGATCGGCAAGGTCACAGCCCGGGTCGTAGTGGGCCGAGCCGGCGCTGTGCATGCCGGTGGCCGCGCCGGTGCCGGGGACCCGCAGCCCGGCCAGGAGCGGATCGGGCCGCCCCTGGCCGCCGGGTTCCTCCTCGGGCACGGGTTCGTCGGTGAGTACGGCGATCAGCTGGCGCAGACTGCGGATGCCCAGTACCGACACACCCGGCACCAGCGAGGCCTCGGCGGCGGCGCACTCGGGCACCACCACCTGTTCGTACCCCGCGTCGGCCGCCGCGATGACCGCGGGCAGCGTGCCCCGGACCGGTCGCACTCTGCCGTCCAGTCCCAGCTCACCGATCATCACGAGGTCGGCGAGCACCCGCGGATCGATCCGCTCGGCGGCGCCCAGGACGGCACTGGCGACGGCCAGGTCGAAGCCACTGCCGGCCTTCGGCACCGAAGCCGGGCTGAGTCCCACGGTGAGCTTCTTCTGCGGCCACTCCGCACCGGAGTTGACCACGGCGGCCCTGACCCGGTCCCGGCTCTCCGTCAGGCTCTTGTCCGGCAGCCCCACCAGGGTGAACGCCGCCACTCCCGGTTCCAGGTCGGCCTGGACCTCCACGACCACGCCCTCGACGCCCACCAGCGCCACCGAGCAGGTACGGGCGAACCCCATCTCAGGCCACCCCCCGGACGTGCTCGACCCGGGGCGCGCCCCGCTCCGGCAGCAGGACGCCGATCAGGTCGATGCGGACGCCGCCGGGCGGTGCTCCCCCGTGCGCCTGGAGCCAGCGCTGCGCCAGGTCCCGCAGGCGGCTCGCCTTGGCCGGGTCGACGGCCGCCATGGGGTGCTGGAAGGACGCGGCCCTGCGGGTCTTCACCTCGCAGACGACGAGGACGTCTCCGTCCCTGGCCACGATATCGATCTCGCCGGTTCTGCCGCAGCGCCAGTTGCGCTCCAGGACCGTCATTCCGGCCTGCGCCAGCCGCCGCGCGGCCAGCGCCTCGCCGTACCTGCCGAGTGCGCTGCGTGCCTGCTGGGTGTTCATGTCGGCACCACCTCCGGCACCAACCGTCACGCAGTCGGCCGCCCGAAGTGGATCTTGGTGGACAACCCGGCGGTTGTGGACAACTCCGTCACCCGCCGGGGGCTCCTGTCACCCGCCGGGGGCTCCTGTCACCCGCCGGGGAGCTCCAGATCGCTCTTGTTGAGCTCCTCGATGTTCACGTCCTTGAACGTGAGGACGCGCACCTGTTTCACGAACCTGGCCGGCCGGTACATGTCCCAGACCCAGGCATCCGCCATGGACACCTCGAAGAACACCTCGCCCTGGACCGAGTGCACCTGCATCTCGTAGTCGTTGGTCAGATAGAAGCGGCGCTCGGTCTCGATCACGTATTTGAACAGACCGACGACGTCGCGGTACTCCCGGTAGAGCTTGAGCTCCATCTCGGTCTCGTACTTCTCGAGGTCCTCGGCGCTCATGGCATGTTCCCCTTCACCCGTGCGATCCCACCATTGTGCGCCAGTCCCAGGGGCCTCCGTTCCCTGAAGCCGGTCTGCCCTGCCGGACAGCTCCCGGGACCTTTCGCTAGACGATCTCGGTGTCGAGGGTCACGGGTCCGGCCGGAGGGCCCTCCTCGAGCAGCGTGCGCAGCAGTTCGGCGAGTCTGGTCGGGTACACCGTCTCATGCGCCCGCGCCAGTTCCGGGTACGTCCACCAGCGCGCTCCGGCGACACTGCGCTGCTCCAGTTCGGTCAGCGCCGTGGCTTTGGTGACCGTCCGGGTGGTGCGGGCGAGGTAGTACCACTCGTCCTGGTCCCAGCGGCGGCCCGCGAACGGGAAGGAGCACTGCCTCCGCCACAGCACGGGCCCCAGCTCCACCTCGGTGATGCCCGTCTCCTCCGCGAGCTCCCGCAGCGCGGCCTGCTCCCGACTCTCGTCGCCCTCCACGCCGCCGCCGGGTGTGAACCACCAGTCGTCGGCCGGGTCGTCCGGTTCATGACCGTGCAGCAGCAGGATGCGGTCCCGCGGGTCGAGCAGCACCACGCGGGCGACCCTGCGCAGCCCGCCGTCGTAGGAGTCCTCGGCCGGGCGGACCGGCTCAGCGGCCACCGGACGCCCCCGCGTCCGCCTTCCGCGCCCGGGAGGCTCCGGCCCGCTCGGCGAGGGGGCCGTACGCGGCGCCGCCGAAGATGAGTACCGCGCCGGCGATCACCAGGGCGACGACCGTCCGCAGCGGCCCCGGTGAGGAGAGGGCGCCGAGTTCTTCGAAGCCGGTGGGGGCCCTCAGCATGCCCTCCATCGGCCAGACCACGGCGTCGACCCGGGCCTGGACGGCTTTGCGCGAGACGGTGCCGTTCGCGGCGTCGGTGAGATGGGAGGTGGAGTCCACGGAACCGGCGCGCTCGTCACCGAGCAGGAACAGTCGGCCCTTCGGCACGGTCACTTCCGGGAAGCCGCTGAACCCGGCCACCTCGTCCTCGGAGAGATACGGTTCGTCGATCTTCGTACCGTTGACCTTCAGCCGACCGTCCTCGCAGCAGGAGACGGTGTCGCCGCCGACGGCGACCACCCGCTTGAGGACCGGTACGTTCGCCCAGTTCGTGTCCTCGAAGACCACGATGTCACCGCGGCGGACGTCACCGCTGTCGATGCGCTGGGCCAGCACCCGGTCACCGGCGCCGATCGTCGGCGCCATCGAGGTGGTGGGCACGGTGTACGGCCGGTACACGAGCGCTCCCCACGCGAACCCGCCGAGGAAGAGCGCCATGCCCAGCGCCACGGCCAGTGAGGACAGTCGCTGCCCGGTCCGGCCACCCGCCGGGCCCCGGCCCGCACCGCCACCCCGCGAAGCCGTACGCGTCGTGCTCCGACCAGTCATGGACGGCACCCTACCCGGCGGTACCGAACCGGGGCAGCCCCTCCTCGGCGGCGCTCAGCGCTCGCCACCACCACCGGTCCTGCGCCGCCACAGCACCAGCGGCACGGCGCCCATCAGCGCGAGCCCCTGGGGCGCCGCCGACAGGGCCGCCCCGGCCGACGCCTCGTTGTTCAGCGCGGGCTGGTCGAAGGTGGCCGGGACCTCGAGGTAGTCCCAGCGGCTGACCGGCCAGCCGATGACGACGGCACGGCCGACGACTTCCTGCACCGGGACCATGCCGTGGTTCTTGTCGGCCTGGTTGTACCGGGAGTCCCGGGAGTTCTGCCGGTGGTCACCCATGACCCAGATGTGACCCGCGGGCACCACGACCCTGAACTGGCCGCCCTGGTCGTCCTGGCTGCACGGTGTGTTGCCCGGATAGACGTACGACGCCTCGTTCAGGGCGGCGCCGTTGACCGTCAGCGGCCCGGTGCCCTTGCACTCGACGACGTCTCCGCCGACCCCGACGACCCGCTTGATCAGGTCCTTCTCCTCCACGGACGGCATCAGGCCGATCCAGCTGAGGACCTTCTGCAGCGCGTTGGCCTGCGGCGTCGGCTCGCCCGCCAGCCAGTTGTCGGGGTCGTGGAAGACCACGACCTCGCCGCGCTCGGGCTCGGAACCGAACCAGGGGGTGAGCTTGTCGACCAGGACGCGGTCACCCTGCTGGAGGGTGTTCTGCATCGAGTCCGACGGGATCGAGAACGCCTGCAGCAGGAATGTCTTGATCAGCAGCGCCAGCACCAGCGCGATACCGACCAGGATGGGCAGTTCCTTCCAGAAGGAGCGTGGCTTCTTCTCCTGACGGGGCGAATCGCCCGACCCCTGGTCCCCGGTCTTCGTCCGGTCGTCCCTCACGCTGTCCTCCTCGACCGCCGGGGAGTCATTCCCGGAGGTCGCGGCGCTGTCCCCGGCCGGGACCTCCGGCTCCGCGGGCCGATCGCGATGCTCCTCGCCGTCGGCTCCGGATCGTGCGCCAACCGCCACATCCCCCACGCCAGCTCCTCACTCTGTGCCGCCGCCTGCCCCATGCGCGGCGCAGGCCCACCACTCCCATAACGAGCGGGAGTTCCGCAGGGCTCGGGAGCTGAACCATTCCGTTCGAATGGTTCTGGGCAACCCTATGCGACAGCGGGGCGGCAGCGGTCGACCCGCGTGTCGGGTCCGCCACGGACGCATAGGTTTCTGGTTCGTCCAGAGTGTTCCAGTGGGCGAACGGCCAGGCGATGACCATGGCCCGGCCCACCACCTCCTCCTCGGAGACGGTGCCGCCGTAGTCGGTGTCCTGGTGGGACCGGGAATCGGCGGAGTTGGACCGGTGGTCGCCCATCACCCACAGGCGCCCCTCGGGCACGGTGACCTCGAACGGCGTCGTGGAGGGGGCGTTGCCCGGGTAGAGGTAGTCGCCCTCCTCCAGGGGTACGCCGTTGACGGTGACCCGGCCCTGTGTGTCACAGCACCTGACCTGGTCGCCGCCGACTCCGACGACCCGCTTGATGAGGTCTTTCTCGTTCTCCGACGGCAGCAGCCCGATGAAGGTGAGGCCGTCCTTGACCTGCTTGACGCCGACCGGGTCGTCCCTCGTGGGAGTGGTCTGCTCGTCCTGCAGCCAACCACCGGGGTCCTTGAACACGACGACGTCCCCGCGCTGCGGCTTGGAGCCGAACCACGGGGTGAGCTTGTCGACCAGGACGCGGTCGCCGACCTGGATCGTCTGCTCCATGGAGCCGGACGGGATGACGAAGGCCTGGACGAGGAACGTCTTCAGCACCAGCGCTATCACGACGGCGACCCCGATCAGGAGCGGTATCTCCTTGACCGCGCCGCGCCTGCGCCGCCGCTTGACCTTCCGCTGGAGCTTGCGCCGGTCGGCCCGGCTCCGTCCGTCGGCCGCGCTGACCGTGCGGCGCACGCCGGTGGGCAGCAGGTTCTCCGCGGCGCTCACCGGGCCGCCGCGGGGTTTGCCGCGGTTACCCATGGGCCCCCTCCCCGGGGTGCGCCGCGTTCGTCCCCGGTGCCGGCACGCGCGCGTAGGCGTCGGGGCGGTGCAGCCGGGTGGTGCGGTCGAAGGGCGAGACGATCCAGTCGGCGCGGCCGATCACCGCGCTCACCGGGATCATGCCGCCGCCGGGCGATCCGAGATGGTCGCGGGAGTCGCTGGAGTCGCCTCGGTGATCACCGAGGACGAACAGGCGCCCCTCGGGCACGACCACGTCGAAGGGCACGGTGGAGGCGCTCTCGCCGGGGAACAGGAAGCCCGACTCGTCGACCGACCGGCCGTTCACCCGGATCCTCCCCTCCCTGTCGCAGCAGACCACGTGGTCCCCACCCACACCGACAACGCGCTTGATGTAGTCGGTGTCCCCGAAATACCCGGTGCCGTCGAACACCACCACGTCGCCGCGTTGCGGCCCGGCTCCGAAACGGTATGCCGACTTCAGTACGAGAACGCGGTCCCCGGCCCTCAACGAGGGCTCCATCGATCCGCTGGGGATCTGGAACGGCCGTGCCACGAACGTGCTGAGCGCGAACAGGAGCAGCATCACCGACAGCAGGGTCGCGGTGATCCACCCTCCGGGGAGTCCGCCCACGAGACGCGGCACCAACGAGGAACGCGACCGTTCCTCCGGACCCGGGGCCTCCGAGGTCTCCTCGGGTCCGGCCGGGTGGGAGGAGCGGTCGCGCTCCGTCGGCTGTGCTTCGGTGTCCATCGAGGCCAGATGTTATCCGGCCCCGGGCTCACCTCGGAAAAGCGCTCAGTTCTCGCGCTTCTCCTTGATCTTCGCCGCCTTGCCGCGCAGGTCACGCAGGTAGTACAGCTTGGCGCGACGGACGTCACCCTTGGTGACGAGCTCGATCTTCTCCACGATCGGGGTGTGCACCGGGAAGGTGCGCTCGACGCCGACGGAGAAGGAGACCTTGCGGACCGTGAAGGTCTCGCGCACGCCGGCACCCTGGCGGCGGATCACCACGCCCTTGAACTGCTGCACACGAGTGCGGTTGCCCTCGATGACGCGCACGTGGACGTTGACGGTGTCACCGGGACGGAAGGCCGGGATGTCGCTGCGCAGCGACGCGGAGTCGACGGAGTCGAGCAGGTGAGACATTTCGTCTGCTTTCTTCGCTGATGCCGCAGGTCATCAACGGCAACTAGAGGTTCGGATCCAGGACGTGCGCTTCGGGGCGGGCGTCGTGTCCCCCTGCGGCAGGGGCGCACGCCGGACGGCGCACAACAGCGGCCTATTCTTCCACGCCGCCGGTCCTGCGCCAAAATCGGCCGTGGGGCTCCCCCTCCGGGTCCGGTTCCCAGCCCAGGATGGAAAGCATCTCGCGGTCCTTCTTGTCGAAGGCCCCCGGTTCACAGCGTTCGATGAGGTCGGGCCGGTTCGCGGTGGTGCGCTTGAGCGCCTCGTCGCGCCGCCAGCGGGCGATCTTCCCGTGGTGCCCGCTGAGCAGTACCTCGGGAATCCCCCGGCCCCGCCAGACGGGCGGCTTGGTGTGGACGGGCCCTTCCAGGAGGCTCGCCATCGCGCCCGGGGCGAAGGAGTCGTCCCGGTGGGACTCGGCGTTGCCCAGGACGCCGGGCAGCAGCCGGGCCACGGCCTCGGTGACCACGAGGACGGCTGCCTCGCCGCCGGCCAGCACGTAGTCGCCGATGGACACCTCGTGGACGGGCATACGGGTCGCGTACTCGTCGACGACGCGCCGGTCGATGCCCTCGTAACGGGCCGGGGTGAAGATCAGCCAGGGACACTCGGAGAGCTGGACGGCGAGCTCCTGGGTGAAGGGGCGGCCGCTGGGGGTGGGGACGACCAGGACGGGCGTGTGCGAGCCGGTCTCGTAGCCGTCCGCCAGGACCTCGTCGAGTGCCTCACCCCACGGTTCGGTCTTCATGACCATGCCGGGGCCGCCGCCGTACGGGGTGTCGTCGACGGTGTTGTGCCGGTCGTGGGTCCACGAGCGGAGGTCGTGGACCTGGACGTTCAGTTGTCCACGCGCGCGTGCCTTGCCCACGAGGGAGACGTTCAGCGGTTCGAGGTACTCGGGGAAGATGGTGACGACGTCGAGCCGCATCATGCCTCGTCCCGCGAGGAAGCACCGCGTCCATCAGCGACTTCGTCGTCGGCACCCCGGTCGTCGATCAGGCCCGGCGGCGGGTCGATGACCGCGCGCTGCTCCTCGAGATCGATCCCGGTGACGATCTGCTCCACGAACGGCACGAACACCTCGCTGCCGTCGGGGCGTTCCACCACGAACAGGTCCTGCGTCGGCAGATGGGAGATCTCGGTGATCCGGCCGACGTGCTGCCCGTCCTCGGTGACGACGTCCAGGTCGATCAGCTGGTGGTCGTAGTACTCGTCCTCGTCCTCGGGCCGCTCGTTCGGATCGACCTCGGCGATGAGCAGGGTGTTGCGCAGCGCCTCGGCGCCGGTGCGGTCGCGGACGCCCTCGAAACGCAGCAGGAGGCGACCGCTGTGCACCCGGCCGGTCTCGATGGTGAGCGGACCGGCGGTGGCGGGATCGGTGGCCAGGACGGCGCCGGGCCCGAGCCTCAGCTCCGGCTCATCGGTGCGGACCTCCACGGTGACCTCACCCTTGATGCCGTGGGCACGGCCGATGCGAGCGACTACCAGCTGCACTGTGCTTGATCTCCTGTCGTACGACGACGGGCCGGGGACGGCCCTGAGGCCCTCCCCGGCCCGAGCCGGTTGCGCTGAGCGTCAGCGGACGTGGTCCACGTCGACGAGGTCGACACGGACACCGCGGCCGCCGATGGCGCCCACGACGGTCCGCAGAGCGCGTGCGGTGCGGCCGTTGCGGCCGATCACCTTGCCGAGGTCGTCCGGGTGGACCCGGACCTCGAGCACCCGCCCGCGGCGCAGGTCGCGCGAGGCGACCCGCACATCGTCAGGATTGTCGACGATGCCCTTCACGAGGTGCTCGAGAGCCTCCTCGAGCATGCTCAGGCCTCGGTCGACGCAGACGAGGAGGACTCAGCGGCGGCCTCGTCCTTCTTCTCGGTCTTCTTCTTCTGGGTGATCGCCTCACCCTTGCCCTCGTCCTCGCCGCCGAGCGCGTCGAACGACGGGCGCGCGGCCTTCTCGGCCTGCTGCAGCAGCGGGGCCGGGGCGGGCTCGCCCTTGAACTTCTGCCAGTCGCCGGTCTTCTTGAGGATGGCGAGCACGGGCTCGGTCGGCTGGGCGCCGACACCGAGCCAGTACGCCACGCGCTCACCGTCGACCTCGATGACCGACGGGTTGTACGTCGGGTGGTACTTGCCGATCTCCTCGATGGCCCGGCCGTCACGGCGGGTACGGGAGTCGGCGACGATGATGCGGTAGTGAGGCGAACGGATCTTGCCCAGACGCTTCAGCTTGATCTTGACTGCCACGGGAGTGAGTTCTCCTGGATTTGACGTGGTTGGGCACGGCGGGACGGCCGCGTGGGGTTGCGGTACCCGATTGCCCGATGGACGCGTCAGCCGGAGGCGAGAGGGTTCCTGTGCGGCTGTCGAGTACAGCTAGTCATTGTGCCACACACCGCGGGGCACCCGGGACCGCGGGCCCGCACGCGGGCAGGGCTCGGACCCGCCCGGCGCGGCGGCGCCATCGCGCCGGGCGGGTCCGCCCTGCGGCACGACCGGCCCCGGAGCGGCATGCGGGACGGCACCCGCACGCCTCCGGGGCCCGTCCCGACGCGTCCGGCACCCACGAGATGCCGGGTCGCGGTCAGCTCGCCGCCGAGGCCACCGTCTCAGGGATCCTGAACGGCTTGCCGCAGCCACCGCAGACGATGGGGGCCTGGGCCAGCACCGACGGGACGACGCGCACATTGCGACCGCAGTCGCAGACGGCCTTGACGCGCACACCACCGCCGGACGAACCGTGCCGTGCCGCCGGACCTCGGAAGCTGCGGGCGGTGTCACCCGCGGTCGCGGCGGAATGCGCCTTCAGGGCGCGCTGGAGACGCTCCGTCGTCGGGCGGTAGCGGCGCTTCGCCTCCGGGGTGAGTACGACCAGCGAGAAGCCGCTGCTGGGATGCGGCTCGTCGGGATGGTCCAGACCCAGTTCCTCGGCGATCGCGAGGAATCGGCGGTTGTGGTAGCGGCCGGCGCGGGAGGTGTCGCGTACGCCGCGCGCGGCGGCGACGCCATGGACTGCCTCGTGCAGCAGTCGCTCGAAGGAGAGTTCGTGACCGCACGCGGACGACGACTCCCCGATCAGGGACTCGGGCGCGGCAAGATCGGGCAGCTCGGGGTGGTACCGCTGAATGTCGGCCCACGCCTGCGCCAGTTCTGCGGCGAGTACAGGTGGTGTCTGTGTCGTGCTCACGTAATGACAACGAGCCGGGGTGCCTCTGTGTTCCGATTCCGGGGCATCCCAAATAATTTGCCCTTACCCGTCAGTACCCGCTCATGCGTCCCGACGACGGGCGGGTGCGCTGATCTGCGGAGAAGCCTCGCAGCTCACCTCAAGGTGGTGCGTAGGCTGACGTACACCGTCCCCCTGTCCGGCGCGTACGCGGGGCCCGCGCGCCGGTGCGTCTGCGATCCACCGGTACGCAAGAGGCGTTTCGGCCGCTCTCTCACGGCGGAGCGCCCCGGCCCCTGTGGACGAGTGCCACGACGCCCGGTGGGCGAGTGCCGCGACCGCGACGTTACCGGGTCCGCCGACGGTACCCGGCACCGGCCCGGCCCTTATGGGGGGGACACGACCGGACACGACCTCGATCAGGGGTTTGCGGACCTTGGCCGGAACCGGCTCATCACCCCGCGATTTCCGGAATGTGAATTCTTGCCACTGGCACGAGCGACTCCCAAGCCGCCGCCCCGTTCCACTGGACGCCGGGTCGAGGGCGGAGTTTCCTGGCATACGGGGGGAGTGCGAGCGCACTGCACGGGGTCAAGTGATCGGGCACGGCGGCAACTCTCGGCTGATTGGGGCGCTTACCTATGACACCTACGCTCGTGGGGCAGCACCTTCCTCGTACGGAGCACGGCCCTACGGGGCACGGTCCTCGCGTGGACCGGCGGGCACGCGCGCGTGACTGGTCCGAGATACAGGAGAGGATGCTCGTACCTCTTTACGAGGCCGTCTACGAGCGACTGGACGTGGGGCCCGCGACACGGCTGCTCGGCCTCGGATGCGGTTCGGGGCTCGCCTTGCTGATGGCGGCCTCCCGGGGCGCCGCGGTCACCGGTGTCGACGCCTCGTCCGCCCGACTGGCCCACGCACGCGAACGGTTGCTGCCCGCCGGGCGGGGCCCACGCACGCGGGGGCGCACGGACACCCGGATCGTGGACGGCTCCCCCGGGGCGGCCCGAACGGGCACCGCCGGGTACACCGTGGTGACCGCCTTCGAACCGATCGGATGCCTCGCGGGCGACGCGGAAGAACTGGGGGGACTGCTCGCCGAGGCGACGCCGCTCGCCGGACGCGGAGCGGCCGTGGTGCTCACCGGCTGGGGCCCGCCGGAACGCTGCGCCACGGCGTCCGTGCTCCGGGTGGCCACCAGGCTGGCGGAGCCGGTGCGCGGCACGGGCGACTGGCGCCCCGCGCACCGCGACGATCTGGAGGAGGTCGCCCGGCGCGCGGGTCTCCGGCCGGACGGCTCGGGAAGGGTGGCCTGCCCCTTCGGATACGCCGACGTGGACAGCGCCGTACGGGGACTGCTCTCGACGGGATTGTTCGACCCGGCGATCGTCGCGACGGACCAGGTGCAGGTGAACAAGGAACTGACTGAGGCGCTGCACCCGTACCAGCGGCAGGACGGCACCGTGTGGATGCCGAACGTGTTCCGGTACCTGATCGCACGAACGCCCTGACGCCGTCACGGGGCACCCCTTGGCCAAGGGGTGCCCCGTGCCGTACGGACGGGGCCGTGAGTCCCGGACTTCTCAGCCCATGAACTTCTTGAACTCGTCGGGCAGCTCGAAGTCCTGGCCGCCCTGCTGCGGCAGCCCGAAGGCGTTGCCGCCCTCCGCGGCCGCCGCGCGGCGCGCGGCCTCCTCCTGCTCCTGCTGCTTGCGCTTCATCGGGTTGCCGGAGCGCTGCTTGCCCTTGGCCTGCTTCTGCTTCTTCTTCTGCCGGCCGGGGCCGCCGCCCATGCCCGGCATCCCGGGCATCCCCGGCATGCCGCCGCCCTGGGCCATGCGGGACATCATCTTGCGGGCCTCGAAGAACCGCTCCACCAGGGACTTCACGGCGCTGACCTCGACACCGGCACCCTTGGCGATACGGGCGCGGCGGGAGCCGTTGATGATGGTCGCGTCCTGCCGCTCGGCCGGGGTCATCGACTTGATGATCGCGGCGGTGCGGTCGACGTCCCGCTCGTCGAGGTTGTTGATCTGGTCCTTGATCTGCCCCATGCCGGGCAGCATGCCGAGCAGCTTGGAGATCGAGCCCATTTTCCTGACCTGCTCCATCTGGGCCAGGAAGTCGTCCAGGGTGAAGTCCTGGCCCTTCTTGGACGCCAGCTTGGAGGCCATCTGGGCGGCCTCTTCCTGGCTGAAGGTCTTCTCCGCCTGCTCGATCAGGGTGAGCAGGTCACCCATGTCGAGGATGCGGGAGGCCATCCGGTCCGGGTGGAAGGCGTCGAAGTCGTCGAGCTTCTCACCGTTCGACGCGAACATGATCGGCTTGCCGGTGACCTGACGGATCGACAGCGCCGCACCACCGCGGGCGTCACCGTCGAGCTTGGAGAGCACCACGCCGTCGAAGCCGACGCCGTCGCGGAAGGCCTCGGCGGTGTTGACGGCGTCCTGACCGATCATCGCGTCGACGACGAAGAGGATCTCATCGGGGTGAACGGCGTCCCTGATGTCCGCAGCCTGCTGCATCATCTCCTGGTCGATGCCCAGGCGGCCGGCGGTGTCCACGATCACGATGTCGTGCACCTTGGTCTTCGCGAACTCGATGGAGTCCTTGGCGACCTTCACCGGGTCGCCCACGCCGTTGCCCGGCTCGGGCGCGTAGACGGCGACGCCCGCGCGCTCGGCGACGACGCTGAGCTGGTTGACCGCGTTCGGACGCTGGAGGTCGGCGGCGACCAGCACAGGGGAGTGCCCCTGGTCCTTGAGCCACTTGCCGAGCTTGCCCGCGAGCGTGGTCTTACCGGCACCCTGCAGACCGGCCAGCATGATCACGGTCGGCGGCTGCTTGGCGAAGCGCAGCCGGCGGGTCTCGCCGCCGAGGATGGTGATCAGTTCGTCATTGACGATCTTGATGATCTGCTGCGCCGGGTTGAGCGCCTTGGAGACCTCGGCGCCCAGAGCCCTGTCCTTGACATTCTTGATGAATGCCCGGACGACGGGGAGGGCCACGTCCGCTTCCAGCAGAGCGATGCGGATCTCACGCGCCGTGGCGTCGATGTCCGCTTCGCTCAGCCGGCCTTTTCCGCGGAGGTTTTTGAAGGTCGCGCTGAGGCGGTCGGAGAGAGTATCGAACACGGCGGCGTCGGTCCTCGGGGTCGGGGGCGGAACTGGGCTGCCCTCCAGGGTATCCGGCCCGGCAAGCAAATCGTCCCTGCCCGCTACAGAGAGCGGTCAGGGACGAAATCCCCGCATCGGCGGGGAGCAGAGAATCCCAAGCAGCTTGGAGATGCTGCCCATCGGACCATCCCCGCATCGGCGGGAGCACACCAGGTGAACGCATGACCTGATCAGAAGGTCACGCCCGCAACGTCTCCTCCAGTTTCCGGGCCACCGCCACAGCCTCCTCGGCGGGCAGGGGCGTGCCCTCGGAGCCGGTCACGTAGAAGGCGTCCACGGCGTTCGCACCCAGCGTGCTGACATGCGCGCTGCGCACCCGCACCCCCGCGTCCTCCAGCGCCCGCCCGATGCGGAACAACAGCCCCGGCACGTCCTGCGCCCGGACCTCGATCACCGTGGCGTGCCGGGAGGCGGCCGGGGCGACCGTCACCCGGGCCGGCGGTGCGAACACGCCCCGCCGCCTCGGATACGCGGCGTCCCGTTCGGCGAGCCGGCCGGCGATGTCGAGGCCGCCGTCCAGGGCGCGTACGAGGTCGGCGCGGAGCCGGGCGGCCCGGGGCAGGGAGCCGTACTCGGCGGCGACCCGCCAGTCCAGCAGCAGCGCGGAGCCGCCGACGCCGGCCGGGAGGTCCAGCGCCCGCAGCTCCGCGGTCCGTACGGTCAACCGGTGCAGGGCGAGCACCCCGGCCACCGCGGGCAGCACGCCCTCCTGGTCGGGTACGGCGATGCGCAGTTCCACGCCCAGCGGCTCGGGGTCGCCGGAGGGCTCGGTGGGCGGTTCGGTCCGGGTCCGCAGGGACAGCACCGGAGCGCCCGTGGCGACCGCCTCGATGGCGAGGCGTTCCTGTTCCACGGTGGGCGCGGTCTCCTCGGGGCCCGCCGGGAGGTCCCCGGACAGCACGGCGGAGACCCGTTCGACCAGGTCGGCGACGAGCGAGGCGCGCCACGACGACCAGGCGGCCGGTCCGGTGGCGAGGGCGTCCGCCTCGGTGAGGGCGTGCAGCAGTTCGAGGGTGCCCCGGTCGCCGACGGCGTCGGCGACCGCGCGCACGGTGGCCGGGTCGTCCAGGTCGCGCCGGGTGGCGGTCTCGACGAGCAGAAGGTGGTGGCGTACGAGGGCGGCGATCACCGTGACGCCGTGCCGGTCGAAGCCGACGCGGGCGGCCACGCCCCTGGCGATGACCGCGCCGGCCACCGAGTGGTAGCCGGGCCGGCCCTTGCCGATGTCGTGCAGCAGCGCGGCGACCAGCAGCAGGTCTGGCCGGTGCACGCGCCGGGTGAACTCGGAGGCGCGGACGGCGGTCTCGATGAGATGCCGGTCCACGGTCCACAGGTGCACGGCGTTGCGCTGGGGGCGGCAGCGGACCCGTTCCCAGTCCGGAAGCAGGCTGTTGACCAGGCCCTCCGCCTCCAGCGCCTCCCAGACCTGGACCGTGGACCGGCCGGAGCCCAGCAGGGTCACCAGCTGTTCCCGCGCCTCGGCGGGCCACGGCGTGGGCAGGGCATGCGCGGTGGCCGCCATGCGCCGTACGGCGTGCGGGGAGAGCGGGAGCCCGGCCTGGGCGGCGGCGGCCGCGGCGCGCAACGGGAGCACGGGGTCGCGTTCGGGGCGCGCGGCGCGGGCGAGCACCACTTCGCCGTCCTGTTTCACGACCCCTTCGGCCAGCGGGGAGCGCTCGGGCGCCGGTTTCCCCCCACCCAACATGGCGCGCAGTCTGGGCCGCACCGCACGGGAGCGCAGGACGCGTCCCACTTCGCGCCAGGTGACGGCACCGGCGTAGGCGATGACGCGGGCCGCCTCGTAGACCTGCCGCAGCAACACGTCCGCGTCGGGCATGCCCAGCTCGGCCGCGACCCGGTCCTGCTCCTGCAACGCGAGTCGGTCGGTGGCTCGCCCGGTGGCCAGGTGCAGTGCGTCCCGTACGTCGAGGAGTCGGCGGCGGGCGTCGGCCAGGCCTTCGCGCGGGGCGTCGGCGAGCCAGGAGGCGGCGACGGCGCGCAGGGCGGTGGCGTCGCGGAGCCCGCCGTGGGCCTCCTTGAGGTCGGGTTCGAGGAGGTACTGGAGCTCGCCCTGGCGTTCGGCGCGTTCGGCGCACAGTTCCCGGAGGGCGGGGAGCCGCTTCGGTGCCTGGTTGCGCCAGTCGGCGAGCACCGCCGTGCGCAGTGCGGCGGTGAGGCCGAGGTCGCCGGCGATGTGCCGGGCGTCCAGCAGGCCGAGCTGGACCTTCAGGTCCTCGCCCGCGGTCCTGCGCGCCTCGGTCGGGGTGCGGACGGAGTGGTCGAGGGCGAGGCCCAGGTCCCAGACGGGGTACCAGAGGCGGTCGGCGAGGGCGGCGACCGCCTCGGGGTCGCCGCCCTCGTGCAGCAGGAGCAGGTCGAGGTCGCTGCGCGGGGACAGCTCCGCGCGCCCGTAGCCGCCCACGGCGACCAGAGACACCCCGCGCACCCCCTCGGCACCCGCCGCGAAGAGCCCGGCGAGCCAGCCGTCCGTGAGGTTCGCGAGGGCGGCGCGGCGCGGCGGCCCGGACCGCGTCTCCTCGGTGAGGAGGTGCAGCCGGGCCGCCGCGTAGCCGCCGGGCCCCGAGCCCTTCGTCCCCTCGTACCTGCCCGTCCCCGTCATCCGGTGGCTCCTGTTCCGTTCGCCCGGCTCAGAGCGCGTCCGGGCCGCGCTCACCGGTGCGGACCCGTACGGCGGTCCCGACCGGGATCGACCAGACCTTGCCGTCGCCGATCTTGCCGGTGCGGGCCGCCTTGACGATCACGTCGATGAGCTGTTCGGCGTCGTCGTCCTCGACCAGCACCTCGATGCGGATCTTGGGCACCAGGTCGACGGTGTACTCGGCACCGCGGTAGACCTCGGTGTGGCCGCGCTGGCGGCCGTAACCACTGGCCTCGGTGACGGTCAGGCCGTGCACCCCGAAGGTCTGCAGGGCCTCCTTGATCTCGTCGAGCCGATACGGCTTGACGACGGCGGTGATGAGCTTCATGCGTCCACCTTCTTGCTCTCGGCCGGGGCGAGGGGCGCCTGGACGGCGTTGCGGGCGGCACCGCCGCCGGCGCCGCCGAAGTCGTACGCGGTCTCTGCGTGCTCGGCCCGGTCGATGCCGGCCACCTCGTCGTCCTCGGAGACGCGCATGCCGATCGTCCGGTCCAGGAGGAAGGCGAGGACCGCGGAGGCGACCAGGGAGTAGGCGAGGACGCCGAAGACTCCGGCGCACTGCTTCCAGAACTGGTCGAGGCCACCGCCGTAGAAGAGTCCCCGGACGTCCGACTGACCCTTGCCGCTGGCGAAGAAGCCGACGAGCAGGGAGCCGACGACGCCGCCGACCAGGTGGACGCCGACGACGTCCAGGGAGTCGTCGTAGCCGAACCGGTACTTCAGGCCGACGGCCATGGCGCACAGCACACCGGCGACGGCGCCGACGGCGATCGCGCCGAGCGGGGAGACCGCGCCGCCGGCCGGTGTGATGGCGACCAGGCCCGAGACCGCGCCGGAGGCGGCGCCCAGCGTGGTGAACGCGCCGTGGCGGACCTTCTCGTAGGCGAGCCAGCCGAGTACGGCGGCGGCGGCGGCGACCTGGGTGTTGACGAACATCAGCGCGCCGACGCCGTCGTCGTTGCCGAGCCAGGAGCCGGCGTTGAAGCCGAACCAGCCGAACCACAGCAGCGCGGCGCCGAGCATGACCAGCGGCAGGCTGTGCGGGCGCATCGGGTCCTTCTTGAAGCCGACCCGCTTGCCGATCACCAGGATCACGCCGAGCGCGGCGGCACCGGCGTTGATGTGGACGGCTGTCCCGCCGGCGAAGTCGATGACGCCCAGCTCGAAGGCCCAGCCGCCGGCGCCCCAGACCCAGTGGGCGACCGGGAAGTAGACGACGGTGGCCCACAGTGCGATGAACAGCGCCCACGCGGTGAACTTCACGCGGTCCGCGAGCGCGCCGCTGATCAGGGCGGGGGTGAGGACGGCGAACATCAGTTGGAAGACCAGGAAGACGAAGACGGGGATGGTGTAGCCGCCCCACAGCTCGGTCAGACCGATGTCGCCGAGGCCGACCCAGTGGGAGTTCCATCCGACCAGACCGCCGGAGTCGGTGCCGAACGCCATGGAGAAGCCGTACAGCACCCACAGGACGGTGACGATCCCCAGGCTGATGAAGCTCATCATCAGCATGTTCAGGGTGCTCTTGACGCGGACCATGCCTCCGTAGAAGAAGGCCAGGCCCGGGGTCATGAGCATCACCAGGGCGGAACAGATGAGCATGAACCCTGTGTTGGCGGCAGAGAGCGTGGGCGTCTCCGCGGCAAGGGTGATGGCCGCTGCCATCGGCATCTCCTCGTCGTCGGTACGGCCCCGTGCGGGCGAAACCCGAGCGGGTCGTGAGGGGTGGGCCGGTTCTGCGCCAAGAGATTCGCGCAGCGCCGTTTCGGTGGAAGCCCCTCGCTGTTTCGCCGCCGTGACGAAGGCACCTGGTGTGTTAAGCGTCGGTGAACTGCCGGATTCGCGCGGCCTCTGCCCGTGGCACCGCGGCCATCGATGAAGCAACCACGAAGGCGAGCACCAGGTCCGCGAAAGCGGCGTCGGCTCGGGCGCAAAAAAACCGACCGCGGCGGGCCTTCCGATGACCTGGCATGGGGGAGCCGAGTCGGGCAGTTCGGGAGGGCCGGCCGCGGCCGGGGCCTGGGGTTTTCCCGGAGGTTCCTGCGGTCCTTCGGGGGTTCCTGCGGTCCTTCGGGGGTTCCTGCGGTCCTTCGGGGGTTCCTGTCGAAGTTCGGGGATCGGACCGCTTCGGGAGTCAGACCGCTTCGGCGGTCTCCGGCAACTCGGTGCCGAGCCGCTCGGTGAGGTCGACGACCTCGGCGAGGTCGCCGAAGTCACGGACGGCCGTGTCGACCGTCTTTCGGATACGCGTGTTGACCCGCTCGGAGCGGACCTTCTTGGCCGCCCTGATGGCCTCGGTGGCGAGGACCGCGCCCCGCTCGGGCTCACGCTGGAGGAGATGCACGGTGGCCATGCCGATCAGGTTGAGCGCGTACGACCGCTGGTAGTCGGCGCGCTCCTGGGCGAACAGCTCCACGGCCCGCTCCATCAGCGGCTCGGCGAGGGAGGCGTACGTGGGACTGCGGCCGGCGACGTAGGCGAGGTCGCGGAAGGAGTGGGAGTTCTCGCCGTACAGCTCGGCCTCGGAGAAGAAGCGGATCCAGTCGGGGTCCGGTTCGTCCCACTCGCCGACCTCTGCGAAGGTGTCCTCGGCCATCCTGACCGCGCGCTTGCACCTGCCGGGCTGGCCCATGTTGGCGTAGGCGCGGGCCTCCATCGCATACAGCATCGACTGGGTGCGCGGGCTCGCGCAGTCACGGCTGCCGTACTGCGCGAGATGGATGAGTTCCAGGGCGTCCTCGGGCCGGCCGAGGTGGATCATCTGACGGCTCAGGTTCGACAGGATGTACGAGCCCAGTGGCCGGTCCCCCGCCTCCTTGGCCGCGTGCAGGGCGAGCACGAGGTACTTCTGCGCGGTGGGCTGGAGCCCGACGTCGTACGACATCCAGCCGGCCAGTTCGGCGAGCTCGGCGGCGACCTTGAACAGCCGCCGCCGTGTCGGTTCGGGCTGGGGTTCCTGGAGCAGGTCCGTCACCTCGTGCAGCTGGCCGACGACGGCCTTGCGGCGCAGGCCGCCGCCGCACTGGGCGTCCCACTGCCGGAACATCACGGTGGTGGCCTCCAGCAGGTCCAGCTCCGGCTGGGACAGCCGGCCGCGGATGTGCCCCAGGACGGCGGGCTCGGACTCCGGGCGGGACTGGGCGGCGGACGGTGCGGGGACGAGCCAGCGCTGCATGGGCTCGATGAGGGACGGGCCCGCGGAGAGGGCCAGCGAGCTCCCGAGGAAGCCGCGCCGCGCGAGCATGAGGTCGCTGCGCGAGAACTCGCTGAGCAGGGCCACGGTCTGCGGGCCCGTCCAGGGCAGGTCGACGCCGGTCACGGAGGGCGAGGGCCTGGTGGTGCGCAGGCCCAGGTCCTCGACGGACACGACGACGCCGAAGCGCTCGGAGAACAGCTCGGACAGGATGCGCGGGATGGGCTCGCGCGGGTTCTCGCCGTCCAGCCAGCGGCGCACGCGCGAGGTGTCGGTGGAGATGTGGCTGGCACCCAGTTGGCGGGCTCTGCGGTTGACCTGGCGGGCGAGTTCGCCCTTGGACCAGCCGCTGCGGATGAACCACGAGGCGAGCAGCTCGTTCGGACGTTTCTCCGTACCCGCAGCGCTCGTCCCGCCACCGCCGTTGCCGCTCACTGGAACGCCCCCATCCCTGAAACCACTCGCCGCTGAGTGCGCCAAGCCCTATCAGAATGCCGGTTGCCGGGGCCGCCGTCCGGCGGATGCCACCCACCGAACGGAAAGCCGAGTTGCCTCCGGCATACCCGTGTGTGCATGTGCCACAAGAAGCCGTGCACACAACGTAGCGCTACGATCACCCGTCCAGCCATGGCGAACCGGTAATCGCCACCATTCGCCACCCCATCGAATGAACTCACGGTGGCCGACTCACGATTCACTTGACACAGGGCAGCCACAGTGGATGCGGCGAGGCGCTCTGGGGCGCAAGCCGCCCCGCACACCACCCCGGGCGCTTCCGGGCGCCGACTGAGCCGATCGGTACGGGGAAGTCGAAAACAGAGAGTCACGCGTCACGCCCGCTGCGTAACCGTCGGTGCGTCGGACCCGTTGGAGGGGGCATGGGCTTCACGATCGGCATCAGCCGGGGCATCCGCGACATCCGGTCCGGCTCACGCCGTCGGGGCCGCGCGTCGGACGGCACCGGAGTGGCGGAGTACACCGGGCTGTGGGGCTGGGACGTGGTGCCGGGTGCCCGCGCCGCGGCCGGCGCCTGCTCCTGCGGCCGGGCGGGATGCCGGGCGCCGGGGGCGCATCCGCTGGACCTCGCCCCGGAGATCCCCGCCGGGGCTCCGCTGGACGACGTGACGGAGATCTGGGCCGGGTACCCGGGCGCCGCGATGATGCTGCCGGTCGGGCGGGCGTTCGACGTGATCGAGGTGGCCGAACCCGCCGGGTGCCGCGCCCTGGCCCGGCTGGAGCGCATGGGCCTGCCCGTCGGCCCGGTCGCCGCCACCCCGGACGGCCGGGCCCAGTTCTTCGTCGCCCCCGGCGCCGCCGCCGCGCTCCCCGAGCTGCTCTACCGCATGGGCTGGGACGACCCGGCCGCCCTCGACCTGCGCGGCCTCGGTCCCGGTACGCACATCACGGCACCGGCGTCGGACCGGGGCGGCCTCGGTCCGGTGCGCTGGCTGCGCTCTCCCGCCCTCGATTCGGTTCCCCACCCGCCCGAGGCCCGTCTGGTCCTGGGCACGCTGGCGTACGTCGTGCACCGGTCGCAGGGTAGGCACAGGCCCCGAAGGCCGCAGGCACAGGCCCCGGAGCCGTACATGGGGCAGCACGGCGAAGCGCCCGTTTCCGGGTTTCCGGAAGCGGGCGCTTCTTCGCGTCGGTGCGGGTGCCGTCCGGCGGGTCGCCCCGGGGTCACTCCCCGATGAGCGCGTCCACGAACGCGTCGGGCTCGAACGGTGCCAGGTCGTCCGCGCCCTCGCCGAGACCGATCAGCTTGACCGGGACGCCCAGTTCGCGCTGGACGGCGATCACGATGCCGCCCTTGGCCGTGCCGTCCAGCTTGGTGAGCACGATGCCGGTGATGTCGACGACCTCGGCGAAGACCCGGGCCTGGACCAGACCGTTCTGACCGGTGGTGGCGTCGAGCACGAGCAGCACCTCGTCCAGCGGGGCCTGCTTCTCCACGACCCGCTTGACCTTGCCGAGCTCGTCCATCAGGCCCGTCTTGGTGTGCAGTCGGCCGGCGGTGTCGATGAGCACGACGCCCGCGCTCATCTCCTTGCCCTCCTTGACCGCGTCGAACGCGACGGAGGCCGGGTCGCCGCCCTCCGGGCCGCGCACGGTGTGGGCACCGACGCGCTCGCCCCAGGTCTGGAGCTGGTCGGCGGCGGCGGCGCGGAACGTGTCGGCGGCGCCGAGGACGACGGTGTTGCCGTCGGCGACCAGGACCCGGGCGAGCTTGCCGGTGGTGGTGGTCTTGCCGGTGCCGTTGACCCCCACGACCATCACGACGCCCGGACCGCCGGTCCCGGTCTCGGTGCGCACGGTGCGGTCCATCGTGGGATCGACCAGGGTGATCAGCTCCTCGCGGAGCAGCCCGCGCAGTTCGGCGGGGGTGCGGGTGCCGAGCACCTTCACGCGCTCGCGCAGCCGCTCGACCAGTTCCTGGGTGGGCTGCACGCCGACATCGGCGGTGAGCAGGGTGTCCTCGACCTCCTCCCAGGTGTCCTCGTCGAGGTGCTCGCGGGAGAGCAGGATGAGCAGGCCCCTGCCCAGGGCGTTCTGCGAACGGGAGAGACGGGTTCGCAGCCGGACGAGCCGGCCGGCGGTGGGCTCCGGGATCTCGATCGCGGGAGCCTCGGCGGGCGGCTCCTCGACGACGACCGGGGCGGAGCCGTCCGGAAGATCAACCTCCTCGATGGTGCGCCGCGGTTCCTCCCGCGGCGTCTCGGCCTCGTCGCCGACGTGTGGCTCGGCTGGAGGGGCGGTGATGTCGGGCGCGGTGGGCGGCGGCGGCGGCTGCTTCTTGCGGCGGCTGCCGACGATGAGCCCGCCGAGCACACCGAACACGACCACGGCGATGACTACAGCAAGGATGACGATGTCCATAACGGGTCCAGTATCAGCCATGGGCAGCCCGGTCGAGCCGAGGTCGGCCCCCGTGGAACGGCCCGTGCCGTCCCGGGCCGGCGACCTGGTGGTCGGCGGCCGACGACGTACGGGTCAGGACGTGCGGCACACGGCACGGACACACCGCCGCCCCGGCCCGGACGGTGTCCGGAGCGGGGCGGCAGGGTACGAGGAGAGGGGCAGCGGGGACTTGAACCCCTCTCCTCGGGCTTTTGCGGGACGGGTCCGTGGACCGTCGGTCCGCGGGCGCGGTCAGCCCATTTCCTCCAGGGCCTTGCCCTTCGTCTCCTTGACGAACTTCAGGACGAACGGGATGGAGAGCGCCGCGAAGAACGTGTAGATCACGTAGGTGGTCGACAGGTTCCACTCGGCCAGCGACGGGAAGCTCGCGGTGATGGCCCAGTTGGCGATCCACTGCGCGGCGGCGGCCACTCCCAGCGCGGCGGCGCGGATCCGGTTAGGGAACATCTCGCCGAGCATGACCCAGACGACCACACCCCATGACAGGGCGAAGAAGAGGACGAACATGTGGGCGGCGACCAGCGCGACCCAGCCCTGGGTGGCGGGCAGCCTGCCGTCGACGAGGTCGAAGGAGAACGCCCAGGCCTCCAGTGCGAGGCCGATCACCATGCCGACGGAGCCGATGATCGCGAGCGGCCTGCGACCGATGCGGTCGACGAAGATCATCGCGATGACGGTGCCGACGATGTTGATGATCGACGTGGTGAAGGAGTAGAAGAACGAGTCCGCCGGGTCGACGCCAACCGACTGCCACAGCGTCGCCGAGTAGTAGAACGCGACGTTGATGCCGACGAACTGCTGGAAGACCGACAGGCCGATACCGATCCAGACGATCGGCTTGAAGAAGAAGCTGCCGCCGAGCAGGTCCTTGAAGCGGGACTTCTCCTCGCTGTGCATCGCCGTCTCGATCTCGCTGACGCGGGCGTCCAGGTCGACGCCCTTGCCCTCGACCTCTTCGAGGATCTTCCGGGCGCGCTCGTGCTTGCCGACGGAGATCAGGTAGCGGGGGGACTCGGGGATGGCGAAGGAGAGCAGTCCGTACAGCACGGCCGGGACGACCATGACGCCGAGCATCAACTGCCATGCCTCCAGACCCAGCAGCGTGCCGCGCTGCTCGCCGCCTGCGGCGTTCAGGATGCCCCAGTTGACCAGCTGCGACACGGCGATGCCGACGACGATCGCGGCCTGCTGGAAGGAGCCGAGCCGGCCGCGGTAGGCGGGCGGGGCGACCTCGGCGATGTAGGCCGGGCCGATCACCGAGGCCATACCGATGGCGACGCCGCCGACGATCCGCCAGAAGGCGAGGTCGTAGAGGGAGAAGGGGACGGCGGAGCCGATGGCGCTGACGGCGAACAGGAGCGCGGCGATCTGCATGACCCGGATGCGGCCGATGCGGTCGGCTATGCGGCCGGCGGTCGCGGCACCGAGGGCACAGCCGATCAGCGCGACGGCGATGACCTGGGCGAGCGCGGCCGAGCCGATGCCGTAGCGGTCCCGGATGGCCTCGACGGCGCCGTTGATCACGGAGCTGTCGTAGCCGAAGAGGAAGCCACCCATGGCGGCTGCCGCCGTGATGAAGATGACGTGCCCGAGATGCTCGGGTTGAGCCGTCCCGGCTCCTGACTTCTGTGCCTGCGCTGAGCTGGTCACGTGTAACTCCTCGGGCCACCGGCAACATCGCCGGGTGGGGTCAGCCCTTCGAGGTCCACCTGAAGGTACCTGAAGGTGAAAGCAACATGGCGAAGACTATGCGTTCAAGTTTTGAAGTCAATAGAGGGTTACGGAACGGATACCCGCGGATCTCGCGAGGTTGGGTTCAAAAGTCGAAGCCAAGCGTGTGAGACGCGTGATGGGTGATCATGAATGCGTGCAGGTTGCACTTGTCTAGCGGAGGCGCTGGCTGATGACCTTGGAGACACCGTCGCCCTGCATGGAGACGCCGTAGAGCGCGTCGGCGACCTCCATCGTGCGCTTCTGGTGGGTGATCACGATCAGCTGCGAGGCCTCCTGCAGCTCCTGCATGATGCGGATCAGCCGCTGGAGGTTGGTGTCGTCGAGCGCGGCCTCGACCTCGTCCATGACGTAGAACGGACTCGGCCGCGCCTTGAAGATCGACACCAGCAGCGCCACGGCGGTCAGTGACCGCTCGCCGCCCGAGAGCAGCGACAGCCGCTTGACCTTCTTGCCCGGCGGACGCGCCTCGACGTCCACGCCCGTGGTGAGCATGTCGTCGGGGTCGGTCAGCACCAGCCGCCCCTCACCGCCCGGGAACAGCCGGGAGAAGACGCCCTCGAACTCCCGGGCCGTGTCCCGGTAGGCCTCGCTGAAGACCTGCTCGACGCGCTCGTCGACCTCCTTGACGACCTGGAGCAGATCCGCGCGGGTCTTCTTCAGGTCCTCCAGTTGCTCGCCGAGGAACTGATGGCGTTCCTCCAGAGCAGCGAACTCCTCCAGCGCGAGCGGGTTCACCTTGCCGAGCTGCTGGTAGGCCCGCTCGGCGGCCTTCATCCGCTTCTCCTGCTCCGCCCGCACGAAGGGGCGAGGCGTGTTGCGCGGGTGCTCGGGGTCGTCCGGGAGGTCCTCCCCGTCGGCGGGGGGCGAGGTCGGCACCAGTTGGTGCGGTCCGTACTCCGCCACCAGTCCGGCCGGTTCGACACCCAGTTCCTCCAGCGCCTTGGTCTCCAACTGCTCCATCCGCAGCCGCTTCTCGGCGCCGAGTACCTCGCCCCGGTGAACTGAATCCGTCAACTTGTCGAGTTCCGCCTTGAGATCGCGTCCCTCGGTGCGTGCCCGGGCGAGCTCCTGTTCGCTGCGGGCCTTCGCGGCCTCGGCGGCGGTGCGCTCCTCCTCGGCACGCGCGAGGGACACCTCGACGTGCGCGAGCAGCTGACGGGCACCGCCCGCGACGGCCTCGGCGACGGCTGCCTCGTGCCGCAGCCGGGCCCGCCGCTGCTCGGCACGCGCGCGTGCCTCGCGTTCCGCGCGGGCGGCCCGGTCGAGGGAGTCGGCCCGCCCGGCGAGTCCCTTGACCCGCTCCTCGTGCGTACGCACCTGGAGCCGGGCCTCCATCTCGGTCTGGCGGGCGTTGGCCCCGTCGGCGGCGAGCCGGTCGCGCACGGAGGAGTCGGGCTCCTCTCCCTCCCCGAAAGGGGCACTCTCCTCGGCGACGGCGAGCCGTTCGGCGAGTTCCTCCACATCGGTGAGCGCCTCGTCGAGGGCTTCCTGCGCCCTGGCGGCCGCGGCGGCGGAGCGCTCGGCCTCCCCGGCCGCACCACGTGCCTGCCCGGCGAGCCGGCCCAACTGCTGGGCGACGGAGGACTTCTCCCTGTCGGCGGCCCGGCGCCGCTCCCCCAGTTCCTCGACGAGGGCCGCGCACCGGCCGCGTTCCTCGGCCGCCGTGTGCTGTGCCAGGGCCAGTTCCTCGCACCGCACACCGAGCTCTTCCAGCTCGGCGGCGGCCTCGTCCACGGCTGCCCGCACCTCGAGCAGGCTCGGGGCTCCCGCCGAGCCGCCGTGCGCGAAGTGCGCGCCCAGCAGGTCGCCCTCGGCGGTCACGGCGGTCAGCTCGGGCCGCGCGTACACCAGCTCCTCGGCGTCCTCCAGGGTGCCGACGACGACGATACCGCGCAGCAACCGGCTTACGGCAGACAGGAGTTCGGCAGGACCGCGCACCAGGTCGGCGGCGTACGGGGGACTGCCGGGAGCATCCGCGCGCGGCTCGTGCGGTGCGTCGGCGGGCACTTCCCGCAGTCCGCCGGCAACGGTGCCGGTGAGCAGCAGGGTGGCGCGGCCCGCTTCCTGTTTGCGCAGCAGGCGGATCGCGTCGGCGGCGGTGGCGGGGCCGGTGACGGCGAGGGCGTCGGCGGCGGCCCCGAAGGCGGCGGCGAGGGCGACCTCGTGGCCCGGGGTCACGGTGAGCAGTTCGGCGGCGGGGCCGAGCAGCCCGGCCAGCCGGTCCTGCGCCGCGAGCAGCGCGCCGGTGCCGTCCTTGCGGCGCAGGCCGAGGGCGAGGGCCTCGTGGCGGGCCCGGGTCGCGGCGCGCTCACGTTCGACGGCGGTGACCGCCTCACGGGCCGCGGTGAGGGCGGCCTCGGCCTCGGCGAGCCGCTGTTCGGCCTCCGTGTGACGTCCGGCGAGTTCCACGTCGCCGGCGTCGAGGCCGTCGACCTCGGCCTGCAGGACCTCGTACTCCTCCTGGGCGGCGACGGCCCGTTGCTGAGCCTCGTCGCGGGCCGCGGCCAGGCGCTCGATCTCGGCCTGGGCCGCCGCGGCACGCGAACGGGCCGCGCCCACCTGGCCCGTGAGCCGGGCGAGTCCCTCGCGCCGGTCGGCGAGGGCGCGCGCGGCGTCCTTCAGCCGCCTTTCCTCCAGGGCGAGGTCGCGTTCCAGCTCCGTGCGGTGGGCGACCGTGTTCTCCAGGGCGTGTTCGGCGGCCTCGAGGGCGGCCTCCAGCTCGGCCTCCTGCTCGCGGATGCGGGCGGCCTCGCGCTCCATATCCTCCGGGTCGCGTCCGCGGCGCTCCTCGGGCGGCGCGGAGGTGGCGCTCTTCACGCGCGCTTCGGCCAGCGAGATGGTGCCGCGCACCCGCTCGGCGAGCCGGGAGAGCTCGTACCAGGTCTGCTGGGCACTGTGCAGGCGCGGAGTGAGCCGGCGCACCTCGTCCTCGAGGACCGCCTCCCGCTGGAGCGCCTTGCGCAGTTCCTGTTCGGCGGCGTCCTTGCGCTCCTTGAGGGCGGCCTCGTCGGCGATCTCCGCCGCGACCGCGTCGCGCAGCCGCACGAGGTCGTCGGCGAGGAGACGCAGGCGGACGTCGCGCAGGTCGGCCTGGATGACGGCGGCCCTTCTGGCGACCGCGGCCTGGCGGCCGAGGGGCTTGAGCTGGCGGCGCAGTTCGTCGGTGAGGTCCTGTACGCGCGCGAGGTTGGCCTGCATCGCGTCCAGCTTGCGCAGCGCCTTCTCCTTGCGCTTGCGGTGTTTGAGGACACCGGCTGCCTCCTCGATGAAGGCACGGCGGCCCATCGGGTCGGCGTGCAGCACGGAGTCCAGTTGGCCCTGGCCGACGATGACGTGCATCTCACGGCCGATGCCGGAGTCGGAGAGCAGTTCCTGGATGTCGAGGAGACGGCAGGTGTCGCCGTTGATCTGGTACTCGCTGCCGCCGTTGCGGAACATGATCCGCGTGATGGTGACCTCGGCGTACTCGATGGGCAGGGCCCCGTCGGTGTTGTCGATGGTCAGCGACACCTCGGCTCGCCCGAGCGGCGGGCGGCCGGTGGTGCCGGCGAAGATGACGTCCTCCATCTTGCCGCCGCGCAGCGACTTGGCGCCCTGCTCGCCCATGACCCAGCTGAGCGCGTCCACGACATTGGACTTGCCCGAGCCGTTCGGACCGACGACGCACGTGATGCCCGGTTCGAACCGGAGTGTGGTCGCCGAGGCGAACGACTTGAAGCCTCGGAGGGTCAGGGCCTTGAGGTGCACGTGGCCGGACTTTACCCGCCCGAGATGTCCCACTCCATGAACCGGCGGTTTCACGGGTGAACGCGCAGGGCACACCAAACGTTAAAGACGGTGAAAGGATGCGCGAGTCAAGGAACCGGGGGAACTGGGGAAACCGGGCGGCGCAGGGGGTGCCGGGGGGGTACGGAGGCAGGAAAGAAGGGACGCCGGGGCGTCCCTTGCACTTCTGACAACGTGGCGGTGGTGACGGGTGAACCGACCGCTGCCTTGCCGGGGTGGAGCGGTGCAGCGATCAGGTCAGCGCAGGCTCCGCCTGGTGTGCGTCAACGCTCTCCATGATCCTGTCGTGAGAAGCGGCAGCCGCAAGCTCGTCGTTCTCCGCCTGGATCCGTACGATTTCGGATTCCAGGTCCTGGACGCGCCGCTGGAGCCGTCGCATCTCGGCGAGGAGTCGAGGGTCGGAGCCGCCGACGTAACCGAGAAGCGCCTTTGCCATGATGGATGGTCCTCCACAATGCGTGACCGACCTGTGCGGTGTGGGTCGTGAGGGATGAGCACCCGCGGTGCTTGGCAGACCTGGAGTTGTGCTGCCGTTCAGCCATGCCAAACAGCTAAGGTGCGCGGGGCTTTCAGCGTCTCACCAAAAAGTTTGACGGTCAACACGATCACGCCCCGTATCGACGGATGGCCGAGCGTGCACGACTGTCGAGCGGTGGCGGCGCCGCTCGTGCCGGCCCCCGGGGCGCGGTGGGTCGGATGTGCGGGCGAGCTTCCCACGACGGGGGCGTTCTTGGCAATCACCAGGGACTTTCCGCGCTTTCGGGCCGACCGGGGCCCCCTCTCCGGACCCCGGGGACTCCGGGAGGGCGGCGGGATCAGCGGATGGCGAAGCCCTCGTAGCCACCGCGGGGTGTGTCCCATATCTCGGTGACCCCGTCCACATGTCCGGGCGTGTCGCCGTCCTGGAGCCAGTCGAGCAGGCCTTCGCAGCGTTCCCGGGAGCCCTCCGCGACCACTTGGACCCGTCCGTCACCCAAATTGAGAGCAAAGCCACTCAGGCCGCCGATCTCCAGCGCCTTGGCCCGCGTGAACCAGCGGAAACCCACACCTTGGACCCGTCCTCGCACCCAGGCGACCAGTCGCACATCCTCGCTCATGACTGCAACCTAACCGGACAATGTCACTCGGGGCACTCCCTCCCCTTATGCCATGCGGTACCGTCCCGATCGAACGAATCTCATATGAAACTCACACGATCGTGTGAGTTTCATGTTGATCGCGAGGACGGGTCGACCGCAAGGACCAGGAAGGCCAGGACATGGGACGCCACCGACGCTCCGCCGCCGGCCGCGCCGCCACGGGCCGCGCCGCCACGGAGGTCACTCAGCACGACGGCCGGTACGACGGGAGCCACGACCCGCTGAGCGCACACGCGGCGGACGCCCCGACGATGGGTATCGCTCCCTACCTGAATCCGGAGGCGTACGCCGAGACGTCCGCGAGGAGCGAGGCCTACCTCTTCGCGACGGAGGACGGCCCCGGCGACGGTCACGCCGTCGGCGACTTCGCCCAGGACGGCTTCACGCAGGACGGCTTCACGTACGGCGCCCACTCCGGAACCTCCTTCCAGGCAGACCACGGGAACGACCACCCGGGCGGCTTCCCGGCAAGGCCCGACCGCTCCTCGGCCGCCGCCGAGACGGCTGTCTTCGCGAGCGACGGCCTCCCGCCCGGGGACGCCCCGCGGGGCGGTTTCCCCGACGACGGCTTCACGCCCGGCGACGGCGACCGGCACTCGGGCGGCTCGGGCGGGCGGCGCCGGAAGAAGAAGGCCGCGACGCCGGTGCGCACCGGACTGCTCGGGGTCTCCGCCGCGGTGGCCCTCGGCACGGTCGCGGTGGCCACGGGCGCGGTGCCGGGCCTCGAGAACTACAAGCTCGGCGGCGACAGCTCTCCCGGCGAGACGGTGGAAGCCGCGGGCACCCCGACCAACACACCCGGTGAGCAGGGCGGCACCTCGGGCAGTCTTGAGAGCCCGAGCCGGGAGGCCGGCACCCCCGCCAGCCGCGACTCCGAACGCTCCACCTCGCCGAAGCCCTCGCCGTCGGTCCCCTCGGCCGAGCAGTCGAAGACGCCGGAGACCAAGGTGCCGGAGACGAAGGCGCCGGAGCAGCAGAAGCCGACGGTGACGCCGAGCGAGAAGCCCGAGACGACGCCGCCTCGCAAGGCCACTCCGGAGCCGGAGAAGCAGGCGCCGAGCAGCCCGGTGACCGTCTCGGAGGAGGCCGCCGCCGGAGCCCAGGTGCTCCAGCTGGTCAACCAGGAGCGTGCCAAGGTGGGCTGCAGCCCGGTCGCCGCGAACAGCGCACTGACGGGCCTGGCCACGGCGTTCAGCCAGGACATGGCCGAGCGCGGCTTCTTCGACCACACCGACCCCGACGGCGACACCCCGTGGGACAGGGCGAAGGCGGCCGGGATAGCCGACCTCGGCGGGGAGAACATAGCCCGCGGCCAGGCGACCGCCGCGGCCGTGATGGAAGCCTGGATGGACAGCCCCGGCCACAAGGCGAACATACTGAACTGCGACTTCAAGACGCTGGGCGTGGGCGTGCACTTCGGGTCGGGCGGCCCGTGGTGGACCCAGAACTTCGGCTACTAGCCGGGCCTCAGCGGTACGCGTGGTGTGGACGGCGGTTCGGGGCTTCCCGGGCCGCCGTCCGCGTTTCTCGGCACTAACTTCCAGTTAGTGCATTCTGTTGGTAAGCGCTGCACTGAAGTACGCTGATCGCATGACGACCACGCGGCGGTACCCGGGAGATCCGGGGCTTCCCTACAACGCGTTCGCCAAGGAGTGCCCCTCACGCGGCACGCTGGAGCATGTGACGGGGCGCTGGGGCGCGCTGACGCTCGGGGCGCTGTCCGAGGGCTCGCTGCGCTTCAACGAGTTGCGCCGCCGCGTCGACGGTGTGAGCGAGAAGATGCTGTCCCAGACGCTGCACGCGCTGGAACGCGACGGCCTGGTGCACCGCGAGGCACAGCCGACCAACCCGCCCCGGGTGGACTACGAACTCACCCCGCTGGGCCACGAGGCCGCGCGGCGCGTGCTGTCCCTCATCCACTTCCTGGAGGACAGCATGAACGACGTGCTCCTGGCGCGAGAGAGTTACGACGCGCGCGGAGCCCGCTGACACCTCGGGCAGAAGTAGCTGGACCGGTTCATCCAGGGCCGCCGTCGTATCGGCGTGCCGCAGCGACGGCAGGGCAGGTCCTCCCGCCCGTAGGCGTCGAGGGACCGGTCGAAGTAGCCCGACTCGCCGTTGACGTCGACGTAGAGGCTGTCGAAGCTGGTGCCGCCCACCGCGAGGGCGGCGTTCATCACGTCCCGCACATGGTCCAGGAGGAGCTGGGAGCGCGGGCGGGTGAAGGTCTCCGTCGGGCGCTCGTAGTGGATGCGGGCCCGCCACAGCGCCTCGTCCGCGTAGATGTTGCCGACGCCGCTGATCAGCGACTGGTCCAGCAGGGCCCGTTTGATGGTGGTGCGCTTGCGGCGCAGTGCCCGGTGGAAGGCGTCGTCGTCGAAGAGCGGGTCGAGCGGGTCGCGGGCGATGTGCGCGATGACGTCGGGCAGGCCCTCAGGAGTGTTCTCGTGCAACGACAGCCCACCGAAGGTGCGTTGGTCGACGAAGCGGAGTTCGGTGTCCAGCGCGTCCGTGAAGCGGACCCGGACCCGCAGATGCTTCTCGTCCACCGCCGTGTGCGGCTGGACCAGCAGCTGGCCGCTCATGCCGAGGTGGGCCAGGACGGACTCGCCCGTGCCCTCCAGGGGCAGCCACAGGTACTTGCCGCGGCGGCTGGGGACACCGACACGACGACCCTTCAGACGGTGCGTGAAGTCCTCGGCGCCGGCGACGTGGCGGCGTACCGCACGCGGGTGCAGCACCTCGGCCTCGGCGACGGTCCGGTGGGCGACCCACCGCTCCAGTCCCCGCCGTACGACCTCGACCTCGGGCAACTCGGGCATCGTTCCCCCTCCGAGGATCGGTCCACGAGCGCGCCCCGAGCGCCCACCCCGTCAGGGGCAGGCGCTCGGGTCGCGCTCGGCGTGTGTGGTGTCAGGCGGAGGCCGACGGTGCGTCGGCGGCCGGTTCGGCACCCGCGTCGACGTCGGCGGCCGGCTCGTCGGTCTCGGCCTTGGCCTTGGCCGCCGCCGCGGCACGCTCGTCGGCCGCGGTCCGGATGGACCGCCAGGCGGACTCGGCGGCCTGCTGCTCCGCCTCCTTCTTGCTGCGGCCGGTGCCGGTGCCGTACGAGACGCCTCCGACGCGGGCGGCAGCAGTGAAGGTCTTCTCATGGTCGGGGCCGGTCTCCGTGACCAGGTACTCGGGCACGCCGAGCCCTTCGGTCGCGGTGAGCTCCTGGAGGCTGGTCTTCCAGTCCAGGCCGGCACCGAGGTTCGAGGACTTCTCGATCAGCGGATCGAACAGGCGGTGCACCAGTTCGGAGGCCGCCTCGAGGCCCTGGTCGAGATAGACCGCGCCGATCACCGCTTCGAGGGTGTCGGCGAGGATGGACGCCTTGTCCCGGCCACCCGTGCCCTCTTCACCGCGGCCGAGCCGGATGAAGGAACCGAGATCGAGCCCGCGGCCCACCTCCGCCAGCGCACGCGAGTTGACCACCGCGGCCCGCAACTTGGCCAGCTGGCCCTCGGGCAGGTCCGGGTGGGTGCGGTACAGCGTGTCCGTGACGACGAGGCCGAGCACGGAGTCCCCCAGGAACTCCAGCCGCTCGTTCGTCGGCAGGCCGCCGTTCTCGTACGCGTAGGAACGGTGGGTCAGCGCACGCACCAGAAGGGCGGACTCGAGCCTGTAGCCGAGCCGCCCTTCCAGAAGCGTGTGGGACGAGGCCTGGTTGTTGTCCGCCGATCCGCTCCCGCTCACGCGGGACGACTGCTTCTTGGGCGTGGACACAGTGCCTCTCACCAGCCGCTCAGACCTCGAGGACCTGGCGCTTGTTGTAGGTGCCGCAAGACGGGCACGCGATGTGCTGCTGCTTGGGCTCGTGGCAGCGCTCGCACGCAACCAGGGTGGGGACCGCAGCCTTCCACTGCGACCGGCGGTGGCGCGTGTTGCTGCGCGACATCTTCCGCTTCGGAACAGCCACGGCTACTTCTCCTGCTTCTCGGCGGCGTCCGCGGATCCTGACCCGTCGCCGCTCATCTCGTCCTTCTCGCCATCTTCGAGTGAACCGGCGAGTCCCTGCAGTGCCGCCCAACGGATGTCGACGGCGTCGTGGTGGTGGTCCGGGTCGTCCGCGAGCCGGGCTCCGCATTCGGAGCACAGGCCGGGGCAGTCGTCCTGGCACACCGGCTGCATCGGCAGTGCGAGCACCACCGCGTCACGCAGCACGGTCTCGAGGTCGAACATGCCGTCCTCGAGGAAGAGCCTGTCCTCGTCGTCCTCGGCGTCGTCGCCCGGCTCCGCGATCACACGGCCCCGGTCGTCGGCGTCAGGGTACGAGAACATCTCCTGGAAATCCGCCACGAGCTCCAGCTCGAGCGGCTCCAGACACCTTACGCACTCCCCCTCGGCCGTCGCACGGGCGGTGCCCGTGACGAGCACCCCTTCCATGACCGACTCGAGCCGGAGTTCAAGCTCCACCGGGGCGCCTTCCGGCACTCCGACGACTCCCTGGATACCGAATTCCCCGGGCGCCTCGACCGAGCGGGTCAGCCGCTGCAGCGCACCCGGCCTCCGTCCCAGCTCGTGCGTGTCGAACACGAGGGGATTGCGGTGGTCGAGGCGGGCGTTCAGAGCCATTCCTGCTTTCGATCTTCGAGCTTGGGGGAACGCCGACCCGTGGAGTTCCCGGGCAGCGTGGATCGCGGATGTGCACACGACCGAGGAGCCAGGATACTGGACCTTCGGCTCTCCGCCCAATCCGGCCCCGGGGCGACCGGCGAAGGGGCGGTCAGCCGTTGCCGCGGTCCTGTTCGTAGGCCCGCAGCTGTTCGGCACTGATCATGCTGGTGTCGAAGAGGCTGGTCTCGTCGAGGACGGCCGGGGTCTGTTGCTGCTGCGGGACGTAGCCCTGCTGGGCCTGGCCGGGGTCGTACGCCGGCTGCTGCGGGGTCTCGTAGCCCTGGTAGGCGGCGTACGGGTCCTGCTCGGCGGCCTGCTGCTGGTAGCCGTACGGGTCCTGCCCGCCACCGTACTGCTGCTGGTAGCCGCCGTACGGGTCGGGCTGCTGGTAGCCGTACGCCGCCTGCTGCTGGGCGTAGTCCTGCTGCTGCGGGTCCTGGGGGATGTGCGGCGCCTGCTGGGGGACCTGCGGCGCCTCCTGCGGCTGCTGCGGGGCCCGCTGGGCCGGGATGTCCGGCATGGCCGCGAGGTCGGCGAGGTAGTCGGCGTCGCTGGAGTGCTGGATCGTGGTGGGGTCCTCGGCGAGGGCACCGAGGTCGTCGCTGGCGATCCGGCCGTGCAGGGTCTGACGGCCCCGGCCCACCGCCTCCAGGGTCTTGGCGAGGACCGCCTCGAAGGCACCGAGCTTGACGTCGACGTACTCGTCGGCGCTGCGGCGCAGGGTCTCCGGGTCGTGACTGCGCTCGGGGGCGTCGTCTTCCTCGGGGTCCGCATAGCCCTGCTCGTCGAGGCGGGGCCCGGTGCCGAGCAGCTTCTCGCGGCCGCGGCCGACGGAGCCGAGTGTCTTGGTGAGGACGACCTCGAAGTTGGCGAGCTTGGAGTCGACGTAGTCGTCTGCCTCCGCGCGGACCTCTTCGGCCTCCCTGCGGGCCTCGGCGAGGATCCGGTCGGCCTCGGACTGGGAGCGGCGGGCGACCTCCGTGCCGGAGATCAGGGAGCCGCGCTCGGCGTGCGCGCCCTCGATGATCCGCTCCGCCTCCTGGCGGGCCTGCTCGACCATCTGCTCGCGGTCGCCGATGAGTTCCTGGGCCTGGGCGAGGGAGTCGGGCAGCGCCGCGCGCACCTCTTCGAGCATCGAGAGCAGCTCTGCGCGGTTGACCACGCACGAGGCCGACATGGGCATCGACCGGGCACCGGAGACCGCGGCGACGATCTCGTCCAGCTTCTTCTGCACGTCCACCGTGTGCTCGCCACTCTCTACAGCTGTGTTGGAGACGGACGCAACGACTGTACGGCCCCGGGCCGGGCGGGGAACACCGGCCGTCGGATTGCCGGGGTCCCCGCCGGCCCGGAGCGGCCGCCCCGGCGGCGCTCAGTCCCTGCGCAGCCGCTCGGAGAGAGCGGAGAGGACTTCCGGGGGCACCAGGTGCGAGACGTCGCCGCCCCAGGTGGCGACCTCTTTGACCAGGGAGGACGACAGGAAGCTGTAGGTGGGATTGGTGGGGATGAAGAGGGTCTCCACACCCGAGAGGCCGTTGTTCATCTGGGCCATCTGCAGCTCGTAGTCGAAGTCGCTGACCGCGCGCAGACCCTTGACGATCGCGGGGATGTCGCGCTGCTTGCAGAAGTCGACGAGGAGACCGTGGAAGGCTTCGACCCGTACGTTTCCGTACTCGGCGGTGACCCGGCTGATCAGGTCTATCCGTTCCTCGACCTCGAACAGGCCCTTCTTGGACTGGTTGATCATCACCGCGACGTAGACCTCGTCGTAGAGGCTGGAGGCGCGGCCGATGATGTCGAGATGTCCATTGGTGATCGGGTCGAACGACCCGGGGCATACGGCGCGGCGCACTTGTGATCCCTCGCTCTCTGGTCCGGTCATCGTGCGTCTTCGCACGTAGAGGCGGCGCGACCGTACCAAAACGTTCCCTCGCCGTAGCGACGGGCCCGGATCGCGTCGAAACCGGGCGGCCACCCGAACTCTCCGCCTCTGGTGCTGCGCTCCACGGTGACGACGGCTTCCTCGGCGAGCCACCCCCCGGAGCGGAGTGTGAGCAGGATCTCGCGAAGATCGTCGTCGGAGACGCTGTACGGGGGGTCGAGGAAGACGATGTCGTACGGCCCGGCCGCCGGCGGGGACGTACGGATGATCTGTTCCGCTTTGCCCGGTCTGACTTCGGCGCCGGGCAGTCCCAGCGCCCTGATGTTGTCCCGGACCGTGCGGACGGCCCTGGCGTCGGCCTCGACGAGGAGGGTGTGCCCCGCTCCCCGGGACAGGGCCTCCAGGCCCACGGCGCCGGAGCCGGCGTACAGGTCGAGGACGCGCTCGCCGTCCAGCGGGCCGCCGAGGAGGGCCTGCCAGGTGGAGAAGAGGCCTTCGCGCGCACGGTCGGAGGTGGGTCGGGTGCCGTTGCCCGGCGGTACGCCCAGGCGGCGCCCGCCGGCCCGGCCGGCGATCACGCGGGTCATGTCCTGGTCCTCGTCCTTGTCGGTGCGCTCGGAATGTGTTCGGGAGATGTGTGTCGGTGCGTTCGGGATGCGTTCGCGTACGCGGCTGGGTGCCGCGGGCCCGAAGGGTGGCTCCAGTCTGTCAGCCCTTCTCCAGGTACTGCTCCCGCTCGTCGTCCAGCAGGGCGGCCAGTGCCGTGCGCAGCCCCGGCAGGCGCTCCAGGGCGGGGTCTGCGGCGACGACCGCGGCCGCCTCCTCGCGGGCCTCGGCGATGATCTCCTCGTCGTCGATGACGGCGAGCATGCGCAGGCTGGAGCGGGTGCCGGACTGGGCCTGGCCCAGAACATCGCCCTCGCGGCGCTGTTCGAGGTCGATGCGGGAGAGCTCGAAGCCGTCGAGGGTGGCGGCGACCGCGCCCAGCCGCTGCCGGGCCGGGCTCGCCTCGGGCATCTCGGTGACCAGCAGGCACAGGCCGGGGGCCGAGCCGCGTCCGACCCGGCCGCGCAACTGGTGGAGTTGGGAGACGCCGAAGCGGTCCGCGTCCATGATCACCATCGCGGTCGCGTTGGGGACGTTGACCCCGACCTCGATGACGGTGGTGGCGACCAGGACGTCGGTCTCGCCCGCGGCGAAGCGGCGCATGACTGCGTCCTTGTCGTCGGGCTGCATCCTGCCGTGCAGGACCTCCACACGGAGACCCTGCAGCGGCCCCTTCGCCAGGTGGTCGGCGACGTCGAGGACGGCGAGCGGCGGACGCTTCTCGGCATCGGCCTCCCCCGCGGCCACCGGGGGTTTCTTCTTCCCTGCCTTCGGCTCGTCCTCCTCGTCGCCGATGCGCGGGCAGACCACGTACGCCTGATGGCCGCCCTCGACCTCCTCGCGCACCCGCTCCCAGGCGCGGGCCAGGAAGTGGGGCTTGTCGGCGGCGGGGACGACATGGCTGGCGATGGGCGAGCGGCCGGCCGGGAGCTGGTCGAGGACGGAGGTCTCCAGATCACCGAAGACGGTCATCGCGACCGTGCGCGGAATGGGGGTGGCGGTCATGACGAGCAGGTGCGGGGGCTGCTTGCCCTTGCCGCGCAGGGCGTCGCGCTGTTCCACGCCGAACCGGTGCTGCTCGTCGACGACGACCAGGCCCAGGTCGTGGAACTGGACCTTGTCCTCGATCAGCGCGTGGGTGCCGATCACGACGCCGGCCTCGCCGGTGGCCAGGTCGAGCAGGGCCTGGCGGCGGGCCGCCGCGCCCATGGAGCCGGTGAGCAGCACCACTTTGGTGGCGTTCTCCGCCCCGCCCAGCATTCCTCCCTCGGCCAGCTCGCCCATCATCTCGGTGACCGACCGGTGGTGCTGCTGGGCGAGCACCTCGGTGGGCGCGAGCATGGCCGCCTGTCCCCCTGCGTCGACGACGGCGAGCATGGCGCGCAGGGCGACCAGGGTCTTTCCGCTGCCCACCTCGCCCTGGAGCAGCCGGTGCATCGGGTGCTCCGTCGCCAGGTCGTCGAAGATCTCCTTCGAGACCTTCTGCTGGCCCTCGGTGAGCGTGAAGGGAAGGCGGTCGTCGAAGGCCGCGAGCAGGCCGTTCGGCCTCGGTCTGCGGGCGACGGCGGGAAGCAGGGTGTCGGCATGGCGGCGGCGGGCGAGGGCGACCTGGAGGACGAAGGCCTCGTCCCATTTGAGGCGGGCGCGGGCGTCCTCGACGTCGGCCCTGGTCTGCGGGCGGTGGATCTTCAGCAGGGCCTCGGGCAGCGGGACCATGCCGCGCCCCTCGCGCAGTGCGCCGGGGAGGGGGTCCACGGCGTCCCGGGCGCTGGGCAGGACGGTCTGGAGCGCCTTGCCGATCTTCCAGGACTCCAGCTTGGCGGTGGCGGGATAGATCGGGATCAGCGCGCCGGCCCAGGTCTCCACGCTCTCCTCCGAGTCGCCGCGCAGCAACTCGTAAGCGGGGTGGGCGAGTTGGAGTCGGCGATTGAAGACGGAGACCTTGCCGGCGAACATCGCGCGGGTGCCCGGCAGGAGTTCCTTGTGCGGTTTGTGGACGCCGTTGCCGAAGAAGACCAGTTGGAGCCGGCCGCTGCCGTCCGTGATGGTGACCTCCAGGCGCTGGCCCTTGCCGCGCGGGGCCTTGGAGGAGGCGAAGGTGTGCAGGCGGGCGTCGGCGACCTGGGCGACCACGGTGACGTGCTCGTCCATGGGGAGGTCGACGAGGTGCGTGAGCTGACCGCGCTCCTCGTACCTGCGGGGGTAGTGGTGGAGGAGGTCGCCGACCGTGTGCAGGCCGAGGTGCTCGGCCATCACCTTCGCGGTGGGAGGGCCGAGCACCGACTTCAGCGGCTGTTCCAGTGGTTCTCGCAGTGCGGGCACGAGATCCATTGCACACCAAGGCACTGACAAAGCGGGAACGCCGGAGCCGGAACGCCCCTGGACGTCTCGGGAAATCCCTGGCCGGGCGAGTCACCGGGGCTTCAGGACGACGCGCTCCGGCACGCGCCGGTCGTACGGGCCGGTCGTACGGGCCGGTCCAGAGCGACCGCGCTCACGACGGGAGGGCCCCGTTGTTCACTCCACGCCGATGAGGAGCAGGGCGCCCTGTCTGCCGCCGTGGTAGAGCACCGTGTCGACGGCCAGGTAGCCCTCACGGACCCGGGCCTCCAGGTGGGCGGCGAGGGTGTGGGGGGTCTCGTCGCCGAGGACCAGGGTGACCATCTCTCCGCCCGCGGCGAGCATCCGGTCCAGGACGGCCGCGGCGGTGGCCGTGACATCGTCGCCGATCACGGCCACATCACCGTCGATGAGGCCGAGGACGTCGCCGGCCTGGCAGATGCCGGCCATGGTCCAGGACTGCCGTTCGGCGACGGTGACCTCGGCGTACCGGGTCGCACCCGCCGCCGAGGTCATCGCCACCACGTCCTCGTCGAAGCGGCGCTCCGGCTCGTGCACCGCGAGCGCCGCGATGCCCTGGACCGCGGAACGGGTCGGGATGAGCGCCACCCGGAGCCCTTCGGCACGGGCCTGTTCGGCCGCCGCGGCGGCGGTGTGACGCAGTTCCTCGTCGTTGGGCAGCAGCACCACCTCACGCGCGTGCGCCCGCCGCACGGCCTCGACGAGCTCACCGCTCGCCGGTGGCTCACCGGGCCGGGCGAGCACGGTGGTCGCACCGGCCTCGGTGTACAGGCCGACCAGCCCCTCTCCGGGCACCACGGCCACCACGGCCCGCCGGGCACGTTCCTGGAGCGGACGCCCGGCACCGGAGGTGTGTGCGTCACCGGCGCCGAAGTGCGTGATCCGGATACGGTGCGGGCGTCCGGCCTCGACCCCCGCCTCCACGGCGGCGCCGGCGTCGTCGACATGGACGTGGACGTTCCACAGTCCGTCGCCGCCGACCACGACGAGCGAGTCCCCGAGACCGTCGAGCCGCTGCCGCAGCCGCTCCACAGCCGCGTCCGAGGCCTCCAGGAGGTAGATCACCTCGAAGGCGGGCCCGGTGAGCCCCGTCGCACCCTCACCGTCGGCGCACTGCGCGGACCCGGCGGACGCGCCGTGCGCCACGCGCGCGTGGCGCACGGAATCGGGCGCCGGGCTTCTCGGCGTCTCCCCCGTGAACGTCTCCACCAGCGCCCCGAGCACCGCCACCAGTCCCCTGCCGCCCGCGTCCACCACTCCCGCCCGTCGGAGCACGGCCAGCTGGCCCGGTGTCGCGGCGAGGGCCGCGCCGGCTCCCTCGTAGGCCGCCCGCGCGACCGCCCCGCAGTCGCCCTCCGCTCCGTCGGCCGCGTCGGCGGCGGCCGAGGCGACGGTGAGCACGGTGCCCTCGACGGGGTGGGCCACGGCCTGACGCGCGGAGTCGGCCGCGTTGCGCAGGGCCTGCCGCAGCCCCTGCCCGTCGGCATGGGTCTCCGTCTCGTACCCGGCCAGCACCTGTGCCATCCCCCGCAGCAACTGGGCCAGGATCGTCCCGGAGTTCCCGCGGGCACCGATCAGCGCACCGTGTGCCATCGCCCGCGCCGCCTCGGCCAGCGTGGGCCTCTCGGGCCCGCCGGGGTCATGGGCCCGGTCGGTCCGCTCGGCCTCGTGCCCCGCGAACACTGCCTCGACCGCCGTGGCGGCGGACTCGACCGTCAGGTAGAGATTCGTACCGGTGTCGCCGTCCGCCACGGGGTAGACATTGATCGCGTCGATCTCCTCACGCGCCCGGCCGAGGGCGTCGAGCGCGAGTCCGCACCAGGCACGCACCGCGAGAGCATCGAAGAATGTCTGCGGCACCTGCGCCACCTGCGCCTCCCTGAGCTGCCGGCCGTGGCTCGCAGCGTAGACCTTGGGGTGCCGGGCGGCGGAAGCGGGCTGGGGCAGGCCCCTGAGCTGCCATGGTAGTTTCGTTCTGCTGGTGCAGCCGTTGTATGCTGCTCCGGTTGCCCGATCCGAATCGGGCCTCTCCCTGGCAAAGCCACTCAGATTCCCAAGGGCTCTTGGAGCTCCGGCATCCTGATCCCGGCCGTGCCGGGATCAACCGTAAGTGCATCTGAAGTCTTTGGAGTGACCGGTGGCTGCCAACTGCGACGTCTGCGGCAAGGGGCCGGGCTTCGGCAACAACATCTCGCACTCGCACCGCCGTACGCCCCGTCGCTGGAACCCGAACATCCAGCGCGTGCGTACCGTGGTGGGCGGGACGCCGAAGCGCGTGAACGCTTGCACCTCGTGCATCAAGGCCGGCAAGGTCTCGCGCTGACGCTCTCACTGAGCGCGCGGCCACAGCTGGTCCATCGCACTGAGCCGGTCCACCCGGGGTGGACCGGCTTTTTGCCGTGCCCGCACGGACGGCTCCCGTACGTACGCCTGCCGCACGTACGTCTGCCGGGCGGACGCTCTCAGCCCGCGTCGGACCCCGTCAGCGCCCATCCGTGATCCACCGGCCCGATTCCGCCGCCCAGCGCGAATCCGGCCGCGATCGCCCCCGTGACGTACTCCTTGGCGGCCGTCACCGCCGCCGGCACCGGCCGGCCCTTCGCCAGGTGCGCGGCGATCGCCGAGGCGAGGGTGCAGCCCGTGCCGTGGGTGTGCCGGTTGTCGTACCTCGGAGCGCGCAGCCAGTGCTCCTGTGAACCGTCCGTCAGCAGGTCGACGGCCTCGCCCGTGTCCCCGGCGAGGTGACCGCCCTTGATCACGACCCACCGCGGCCCGAACTCCAGCAGCGCCTCCGCGGCCCGGCGGAAGTCCTTCTCCGACTCCACCCGCACACCGGTGAGTTGCGCCACTTCGTCCAGGTTCGGCGTGGCCACGGTCGCGACCGCCAGCAGCTTCGTCCGTACGGAGTCCAGCGCGGAGGACGCCAGCAGCGCGTCCCCGTGCTTGGAGACTCCGACCGGGTCGACGACCACCGGCGCCCGGGTCCCGGAGATCAGATCGGCCACCGCCTCGACGAGTTCGGCGGAGGCCAGCATGCCGGTCTTGACCGCCTGGACGCCGATGTCGTCGACGACGCTGCGGTACTGGGCCCGTACCGCCTCCACCGGCAGCGGCCAGGCGCCCTGCACACCCAGGGAGTTCTGCGCGGTCACCGCGGTGACCACGCTCATGCCGTGCGTGCCCAGCGCGAGCATCGTCTTCAGGTCGGCCTGGATTCCAGCGCCCCCGCCGGAGTCCGAGCCGGCCACGGTCAGCACTCTCGGTGGAGCGACCCCGGCGCTCATGACTCGATGTCCCCGAAGTGGTCCCAGCCGGCTTGAACGGTCCAGGGGGCCCCGTCGACCGTCACCTGGGGCAGTGCCGAGGGGTTGAGCACCTCGCCTATCACCTTCCAGCGGGCGGGCAGTTTCACGTCCGGCGGGAAGGTGGCCACGATCGCGTGGTCCTCTCCCCCGGTCAGCACCCACTGCATGGGGTCGACACCGACGGCCTGCCCGATGTCGTTCATCTGGGAGGGGATGTCGATCGCCCCGGAACGGATGTCGATGCGTACCTTGCTGGCCTCGGCGATGTGACCGAGGTCGGCGATCAGTCCGTCGCTCACGTCGCACATCGCCGTCGCGCCCAGCCCCGCGGCCGCGGGGCCCGCGTGGTACGGCGGTTCGGGGCGGCGGTGCGCCTCGACGAAGGCGCGCGGCGACCGGAAGCCGCGCGAGAGCACCGCGTACCCGGCCGCGGACCAGCCGAGCCAGCCGGTCACCGCGACGAGGTCGCCGGGCTGTGCGCCGCCCCGGGTCACCGCCTCCTGGTTGCGCAGGTCACCGAGCGCGGTGATCGAGACCATGATCGTGTCGCCGCGGACGACGTCTCCGCCGACCACCGCGGCGCCCGCGACCTGGCACTCGTCGCGCAGGCCGTCCATCAGCTCCGAGGGCCAGGTCACCGGCAGTTCCGCGGGGACGACCAGGCCGAGCAGCAGCGCGGTCGGTACGGCGCCCATGGCGGCGATGTCGGCGAGGTTCTGGGCGGCGGCCTTGCGACCGACGTCGTAGGCGGTGGACCAGTCGCGGCGGAAGTGGCGGCCCTCCAGCAGGATGTCGGTGCTGGCCACGACCCTGCGGTCGGGTGCGGCGACCACCGCGGCGTCGTCGCCGGGGCCGACCCGGACCGCCGGCGTGGTGGTGAGACGGGAGGTGAGCTCCCTGATGAGCCCGAACTCCCCGAGCTCACCAACAGTGCCCTTCATTTTCCCAGCTCCCCTTCTTTCCCTGTCCGTTCCCGGTTCCGTTCCCGGTCCCGTTCCCGGTCGCGAGTCGTCTGTGTCCTCGCTACGGTCGAAGTGACCGTCACCTTCTGTCCAGTCCGGACCCCGGCGCGCGGGGTCCGGGTCCCGCAGGTCTCCCCGCGAAGAGCGGCGACGCGATACCGTGGCGTTCCTTTTCCCCACATGATCCTCGTGTCCGCTCTGGAGGTTTCGTGGTACAGGCGTACATCCTGATCCAGACGGAGGTCGGCAAGGCGTCGACCGTCGCCGATCTGATCGGCGAGATCCCTGGAGTCATCCAGGCCGAGGACGTGACCGGACCCTATGACGTCATCGTGCGCGCCCAAGCCGACACCGTCGACGACCTGGGGCGCATGGTGGTCGCGAAAGTCCAGCAGGTGGAAGGCATCACCCGCACCCTGACCTGCCCGGTCGTCCATCTGTAGCCCCCGTCTACCCTGTGCCGGTGAGCTCCTTCCGTCACCGTCACGCAGTCCTGCCCGCACTCGCCGCCGTCGTGCTGATCACCACCGCGGGCTGTTCCTCGGCAGACGACAGCGCGTCGACGGCGGTTCCCAGCCCGGACGCGAAGGTCACCGAGCTGTGCCGGAACCTGGACAGGGCCCTGCCGGCGACGGTGGACGGTGAGGATCGCGACGATCCCGAACCCGCGTCCGAACTGACCGCGGGCTGGGGCGGCGTGGCGATCATACTGCGGTGCGGTGTCGGGCAGCCGCCGAAGATGATCGATCCCAAGGTGGCGAACGGCAACGACCCGGACGCGATGGCGGGGGGCGTGAACGGCGTCGACTGGCTGATGGAACAGCAGGACGACGAGACGTACCGCTTCACGACCGCCGGCCGTGAAGCCTATGTCGAGGTGCGGGTGACCGACGGGCGGGACAGCACGGGCGTACTGATCGATCTCGCCCCGGCCGTCAAGGAGGCGATCCCCGAGGGGATCGCCTCCTAGAACCTGCCCCGCCGTCCGGGTACCGGCTGGGCTCAGCGCAGTCCGGTCGGGCGGCGGAGCGCCGCCTGCACCAGTCGGTCCACCAGCTCCGGGTACTCGACGCCGGTGGCCTGCCACATCTTCGGGTACATCGAGATGGGCGTGAAGCCGGGCATCGTGTTGATCTCGTTGATCACGAACTCGCCGTCCTCGGTGAGGAAGAAGTCCGCGCGCACCAGCCCCTCGCAGCCGGCCGCCTCGAACGCCTCCACCGCCAGCCCGCGCACCTCGGCCGTCTCCTCGCCGGTCAGCGGTGCGGGCACCAGGCCGGGCGTGGAGTCGATGTACTTGGCGTCGAAGTCGTAGTAGGCGTGCGCGTCGGGCGGCGGGATCTCGGCGGGGACCGAGGCGCGCGGGCCGTCCTCGAACTCCAGCACACCGCACTCGATCTCACGGCCGCGCAGGGCCGCCTCCACCAGGATCTTCGGGTCGTGCCGCTGGGCCTCGGCGATCGCCTCGTCCAGGCCGGAGAGGTCGTCGACCTTGGTGATGCCGATCGAGGAGCCCGCCCGTGCGGGCTTCACGAACAGCGGCCAGCCGTGCTCGCCGGCGAAATCGATGATCTTCTTGCGGGCGGCGGACTCGTCGCGCTCCCATTCGCGCGGCCGGATCACCACGTACGGGCCGACCTTCAGCCCGAAGGAGGTGAACACCCGCTTCATGTACTCCTTGTCCTGGCCGACGGCCGAGGCGAGCACCCCGGAGCCCACGTAGGGGACGCCGGAGAGCTCCAGGAGGCCCTGCAGGGTGCCGTCCTCCCCGTAGGGGCCGTGCAGCACCGGGAAGACGACGTCGACCTCGCCGAGCGCCTTGGGCACCGAACCGGGCTCGCTGTGGACGACTTCACGGTTGCCGGGATCGAGGGGGAGCACCACCGCGCCCTCGGTCGAGTCGGCGAGCTGGTCCACGCTGGGCTGCCGCCGGTCGACGATGGCCATGCGGTCCGGCTCGTCGGCGGTGAGCGCCCACCGGCCGTCCTGGGTGATGCCGATCGGCAGGACCTCGTACTTGGTCCGGTCGATGGCCTTGAGGACGGCGCCGGCGGTGACCACGGAGATCCCGTGCTCGGAGCTGCGCCCGCCGAACACAACGGCCACACGCGGCTTGCGAGGCGGCTGCTCGGGGCTCTGGGGAAGGTTCTCGGTGCTCATATGGCGATGAGAGTACCCGGTGGTACAGCCACGATGAAGCGCCCACAACGCGGCAAACGGAGGGTCGCCCGCGCCGCCGTCGCACGGACGCCGCCCGTGGTCGCTCAGCGTCGCTCGGGTTTCGCGCTGCGCGACATCAGCTCCTTGAGGGCGACCACCGGCGGCTTGCCCTCGTGCACGATGCCGACGACCGTCTCGGTGAGCGGCATGTCGACGCCGTGCCGACGGGCCAGGTCCAGCACCGACTCGCAGGACTTGACGCCCTCGGCGGTCTGTTTGGTGACCGCGACGGTCTCCTCGAGGGTCATGCCCTTGCCGAGGTTGGTGCCGAAGGTGTGGTTGCGCGAGAGCGGTGAGGAGCAGGTGGCCACCAGGTCGCCCAGGCCGGCGAGTCCGGCGAAGGTCAGCGGGTCCGCGCCGAGCGCCACGCCGAGCCGGGTGGTCTCGGCGAGCCCGCGGGTGATGAGCGAGCCCTTGGCGTTGTCGCCGAGCCCCATGCCGTCCGCGATGCCGACGGCCAGCCCGATCACGTTCTTCACCGCGCCGCCCAGTTCGCAGCCGACGACGTCGGTGTTGGTGTACGGGCGGAAGTACGGCGTGTGGCAGGCGGCCTGGAGCCGCTGGGCCACGGCCTCGTCGGTGCAGGCGACGACTGCGGCGGCCGGCATCCGGGCGGCGATCTCACGGGCGAGGTTGGGTCCGGTGACCACGGCGATCCGGTCGGCGCCGGCTCCGGCGACGTCCTCGATCACCTCGCTCATCCGCATGGCGGAGCCGAGTTCGACGCCCTTCATCAGCGACACCAGGACCGTGTCCTGGGCGAGCAGCGGTTTCCACCCGGCGAGGTTGCCGCGCAGCGTCTGCGAGGGGACCGCGAGGACGGTGAAGTCGGCGTCGCGCGCGGCCTCTGCGGCGTCGGTGGTGGCCCGCAGGTTCTCCGGGAGTTCGACACCGGGCAGGTAGTCGGGGTTGGTGCGGGTGGAGTTGACCGCTTCCACGAGTTCGGGACGCCGTGCCCACAGCACGACGTCGCATCCCGCGTCGGCGAGCACCATGCCGAAGGCCGTGCCCCACGATCCGGTGCCGAAGACAGCGGCCTTGACCGGTTTGCTCACTTGCCCAGCCCTTCTTCCCGCGCGACGGCCCGTTCGCCGGGCCTGCGCTCCTCCTGTCGCCAGTCCTCCGGCGATCCGTGCTCAGGCGACCCCTCCTGCCGCCTCGGCCGGGTCTGGGTCCGGGTCTTGCGGCCCTGCTCCGAGCGCTCGCGGCGCGGGTCGTAGGGCACCTCGGGGGCCTTCTCCCCGCGGATCTCCTCCAGCAGACGGGTCACCGCCGCCATGATCGCCTCGGTTGCCTCCTTGAGCAGCTCCGGAGTCATCTCCCGGTCGTAGAAGCGGTCCAGGTCCACGGGCGGTCCGGCCAGCACGCGGTGGGTCTTGCGCGGGAAGAAGCGGGGCTTGGTGGCGTACGGCGGAAGCACCTCGTTGGCGCCCCACTGCGCGACCGGGATGACGGGGCACTTGGTCTGCAGGGCCACCCGCGCGGCACCGGTCTTGCCGGTCATGGGCCAGCCGTGCGGATCGCGGGTGAGGGTGCCCTCGGGGTAGAAGGCGACGCACTCACCGCGCTCCACGGCGTCGATCGCGGCCCGGAAGGCGCTGAGCGCGTCCGTGCTTTCCCGGTAGACGGGAATCTGTCCGGTGCCCCGCATTGCGGCACCGACGAATCCCTTCTTGAAAAGACCGCTCTTCGCCAGAAATCGCGGAACGCGCCCGGTGTTGTACTGGAAGTGCGCATAGGCGAAGGGATCGATATGCGAATTGTGATTCACCGCGGTGATAAATCCGCCCTCGGCCGGAATGTTCTCCTTTCCGCGCCAGTCCCGCTTGAGCAGAACCACCAGCGGCGGTTTACAGAGAACCGCGGCGAAGCGGTACCAAAAGCCGATTCTGCGGCGCGGCACAGGGACACCTTCCTCTAAGTCCTGGAACCGGGGGCCAGGCGGGCCGCACAAGTGTCGCCCCGGGCCGCCGGTCTGTCGAGAACACCGTACGCCCCGGCCCCCCGGCCACCGGGTGCCACGGGGGACAATGGCGACGACAAGAGAGGGACGTAACACGCGTGCAGTGGACCTTGGTGGTACCCCTGAAACCACTGGCCGAGGCCAAGAGCAGGCTCGCGGGCACCGCGGACGACGCGGTGCGTCCGGGGCTGGCCCTGGCCTTCGCACAGGACACGGTCGCGGCCGCGCTGGCCTGCCGCGCCGTGCGCGAAGTGGTGGTCGTCACGGGCGACGCCCTGGCCGGCCGTGAGCTGGCCGCGCTCGGTGCCCACATCGTCTCCGACGAACCCGGCGGCGGCCTGAACGCGGCACTCGCGCACGCGGCCGTCGCCGTGCGGGCCTTCCGGGGCGCGGGACCCGTGGCGGCCCTCAACGCCGATCTCCCGGCGCTGCGCCCGGCCGAATTGGCCCGCGTCCTCGACCGGGCCGCCGTATTCCCGCGCGCATTCCTCCCCGATGCCGCGGCCGTCGGCACCACGCTGCTCTCCGCGGCACCGAACGAGGAATTGAGTCCTTCCTTCGGCCCCGGTTCCCGGGCCCGGCACCGGGCGTTCGGAGCCATCGAACTCTGCCTCGACGCGGTGGATTCCGTACGGCAGGACGTGGACACGGGCGACGATCTGCGGGCGGCGCTGGCGCTGGGCGTGGGGCCCCGCACGGCGGCCGCCACCGCACGGTTGCTGATCGCGGAGCAGTAGGCTGCCGACATGCAGGCGACCGCGTACACCTACGATCCCGAAAGCCGCAGCGGCCAGGTGCTGCTGGACGACGGCACACCGGTGCCCTTCGACGCGCGGGCTTTCGACGCCGGGGGCCTCAGGCTGCTGCGCCCGGGGCAGCGGGTGCGCATCGAGACCGAGGGCGAGGGCGGGGCCCGGCGGATCACGCTGGTGACGCTCCACACGTTCTGACCCGCCGCGGCGCACGGCGGGGAGCCGGACACACCGCGGGCCGGGCTCCGTGACGGAGTCCGGCCCGGCGCGTGAGTACCGCTCGGCCGCCGTTACTTCTTGCGGGCGGTGGTCTTCTTGGCGGTGGTCTTGCGTGCGGTCGACTTCTTGGCGGGCGCCTTGGTGGCCGTGGCCTTCTTCGCCGGGGCCTTCTTGGCGGCCGTCTTCTTCGCCGCGGCGGTCTTGGCGGCTGGCGCGGCCTGCTTGGTGGTGGCCTTCTTCGCCGGGGCCTTCTTGGCGGCGGCCTTCTTCACCGTCGTCTTCTTGGCGGCGGCCTTCTTGGCGGCGGCCGTCTTCGCGGCGGCCGCCTTCGCGGTCTTCTTGGCGGCGGCCTTCTTCACCGTCGCCGAAACCCCGCCGGACAGGCTGCCCTTAGGCGCCTTCTTGACGGCGACCTCGCCACCGCGCGGCAGCTTCTTCGAGCCGCTCACCAGGTCCTTGAACCCCTGTCCCGCGCGGAAGCGCGGCACCGACGTCTTCTTGACCCGGACCCGCTCGCCGGTCTGGGGGTTGCGGGCGTAGCGGGCCGGACGGTCGACCTTCTCGAACGAACCGAAACCGGTGACGGAGACCCGGTCCCCCGCGACCACGGCGCGGACGATGGCATCGAGGACCGCGTCGACGGCGTCGGCGGCCTGCTGTCGACCGCCCATCTTGTCGGCAATCGCTTCTACGAGCTGCGCCTTGTTCACGTCTTCCCCTTCGGAGACATCGCCCGAACGAATCCGTTCAAGCGTTTTCGCACGTTAGGCAGATATATACCGCAAATCAAACACGAAACGGGCTTATCACCCTTGTGCCGCAATGAACTCGGCTGCCGTGACTGATTCAGCGTTCCTCTTCGGGGAATCGACCCTCGTCGAGGTCCGCGATGAACAGTTCCAGCCGCCTTGCCGCGTTGGCGAGATCGTGCTTGGCCGCGGCCGTAATGACCAGCAGCTTCCGGGTCAGCGCCATCCGTACGCCCTCCGGTACTTGCAGTGCGCGCACCCTTGCATGCGCTTCTTTGAGCCGGGCCGCGACCAGCGTGTAGAGCTCGAGTTGGCCGTCGCGTTCCATGCACAGATTGTGCCATCTGGGGCGAGTTGTCGCCTGCGCAGGGGGCAACTGCCGCCTCGGACGGCGGTCCGAGCACACTCGGAGATCACGCGCACGTGACACGTGTACCCCGGCAACCACCTTCATAACGTGGGAAGTTGCAAGGCCTCAAGAGGACGCGCGGGGCCGAACGGGTGCAGGCACGGCCGTACCCCCGATCGGTCCGATCGGGGGTACGGAGGGGGGTTGGGGTGGCTGAAAGTCGACCTGCCGCGAGGACTTCGCGTCAGGCGGCCGGGGGCGTGATCGTCTGCGGCTTGTACGACGGGCGCTTCACCTCGTACGCGGCGATGTCCGCCTCGTTCTGCAGCGTGATGGAGATGTCGTCGAGCCCGTTCAGCAGCCGCCAGCGGGAGTTCTCGTCGAGCTCGAAGGCGGCGGTGACACCCTCGGCGCGCACCTCGCGGGCCTGGAGGTCGACGGTGATCTCGGCGGTGGGGTCCGCTTCCGTCAGCTCCCACAGCGCGTCCACGGTCTGCTGGTCGAGGACCACGGTGAGCAGGCCGTTCTTCAGCGAGTTGCCGCGGAAGATGTCGGCGAAGCGGGAGGAGATCACGGTTTTGAAGCCGTAGTTCTGCAGGGCCCAGACGGCGTGCTCGCGGGAGGAGCCGGTGCCGAAGTCGGGGCCGGCGACCAGCACGGTGGCGCCCTGGCGCTCGGGGCGGTTGAGGACGAACTCGGGGTCCTTGCGCCAGGCCTCGAACAGCCCGTCCTCGAACCCGTCCCGGGTCACCTTCTTGAGCCAGTGGGCGGGGATGATCTGGTCGGTGTCGACGTTGCTGCGGCGCAGCGGGACGGCCCGGCCGGTGTGGGTGGTGAAGGCTTCCATGACTGATCAGACTCCAGCGGGCGCGGGGGTGTCGGCGGCGAGGTCGGCGGGAGAAGCCAGGTGGCCGAGGACCGCGGTGGCGGCGGCGACCTGGGGGGAGACCAGGTGGGTGCGGCCGCCCTTGCCCTGCCGGCCCTCGAAGTTGCGGTTGGAGGTGGAGGCGGAGCGCTCACCGGGGGCGAGCTGGTCGGGGTTCATGCCCAGGCACATCGAGCAGCCCGCGTGCCGCCATTCGGCGCCTGCCTCCTTGAAGACCACGTCCAGGCCCTCGGAGACGGCCTGCAGGCCCACCCGGGCGGAGCCGGGGACGACCAGCATCCGTACGCCGTCGGCGACTTTGCGGCCCCTGACGATGTCGGCGGCGGCGCGCAGGTCCTCGATCCGGCCGTTGGTGCAGGAGCCTACGAAGACGGTGTCCACGTTGATGGAGCGCAGCGGCTGTCCTGCTGTCAACCCCATGTATTCCAGGGCCTTTTCGGCGGCCAGGCGCTCCGAGGCGTCTTCGTACGAAGCGGGGTCGGGCACGGCGGCCGACAGCGGCACGCCCTGGCCGGGGTTGGTGCCCCAGGTGACGAACGGCGACAGCTCGGCGGCGTCGATGACGACCTCGGCGTCGAACTCGGCGTCCTGGTCGGTGCGCAGCGTCTTCCAGTAGGCCACGGCCGCGTCCCAGTCCTCGCCCTTCGGAGCGTGCGGGCGGCCCTTGAGGTAGGCGAACGTGGTCTCGTCGGGGGCGATCATGCCCGCGCGGGCGCCGGCCTCGATCGACATGTTGCAGATGGTCATCCGGGCCTCCATCGAGAGCTTCTCGATGGCCTCGCCGCGGTACTCCAGGACGTAGCCCTGGCCGCCGCCGGTGCCGATCCTCGCGATGACCGCCAGGATCAGGTCCTTGGCCGTGACCCCGTCGGGCAGTTCGCCCTCGACGGTGATCGCCATGGTCTTGGGGCGGGTCATCGGCAGGGTCTGGGTGGCCAGCACGTGCTCGACCTGGGAGGTGCCGATGCCGAAGGCCAGGCCGCCGAACGCGCCGTGCGTGGAGGTGTGCGAGTCCCCGCAGACCACGGTCATGCCGGGCTGGGTCAGCCCCAGCTGCGGCCCCACCACGTGCACGACGCCCTGCTCCACGTCGCCCAGCGAGTGCAGCCGGACACCGAACTCCGCGCAGTTCGCCCGCAGCGTCTCCAGCTGGACGCGGGAGACCGGGTCGGCGATGGGCTTGTCGATGTCCAGGGTCGGGGTGTTGTGGTCCTCGGTCGCGATGGTCAGATCGAGCCGGCGCACCCCGCGGCCGCTCTTACGGAGACCGTCGAAGGCCTGCGGGCTGGTCACCTCGTGCAGCAGGTGCAGATCGATGAAGAGGAGGTCGGGCTCGCCCTCGGCGCGCCGGACGACATGGTCGTCCCAGACCTTCTCCGCGAGTGTCCTACCCATCGCTTTCCCTCCGGCCGGCACACACGCGCCGACCCAACTAGAGATCTGTGAGGAGACGGCGCCCCGCCCCTGGTCCCGGGCGTCGCCGCCAGGCCCGGTGACACGGGCCACGGTGCTTCCTACTGATCAGCGCACAGCACCGATCGCGTCGTGCGGAATGCGTCGTGCCGATTGCCTCGTACGTCAAGAGTGGCGCGTTCCACCGAAAACTGAACTTGCGTTTCACAGAGTGAGACGCAAGTATCGTTGCATGGACAACAGTAGCGGCGTCGGCGTTCTGGACAAGGCGGCCCTCGTCCTGAGCGCTCTGGAGTCCGGCCCGGCCACCCTCGCGGGGTTGGTCGGTGCTACCGGACTGGCACGACCCACGGCCCACCGCCTGGCCGTGGCACTGGAACACCACCGCCTGGTGGCGCGCGACATGCAGGGCCGGTTCATCCTCGGCCCGCGCATGGCCGAACTGGCCGCGGCGGCGGGCGAGGACCGGTTGCTCGCCACGGCGGGCCCGGTGCTCACCCATCTCCGCGACGTGACCGGCGAGAGCGCCCAGCTCTACCGCCGGCAGGGCGACATGCGCATCTGCGTCGCCGCGGCGGAGCGCCTGTCGGGCCTGCGGGACACGGTCCCGGTGGGTTCCACGCTCACGATGAAGGCCGGCTCCTCCGCGCAGATCCTGATGGCCTGGGAGGAGCCGGAGCGCCTGCACCGCGGCCTGCAGGGCGCCCGTTTCACGGCGACGGCCCTGTCGGGCGTCAGGCGCCGCGGCTGGGCTCAGTCGATCGGGGAGCGAGAGCCCGGCGTCGCCTCCGTCTCCGCGCCGGTGCGCGGCCCCTCGAACCGCGTGGTGGCCGCCGTCTCGGTGTCGGGGCCCATCGAGCGCCTGACCCGTCACCCGGGCCGTATGCACGCCCAGGCCGTCATCGACTCCGCGGCCCGCCTCTCCGAGGCGCTGCGCCGCTCCTGACCCCACCCGCCCCCTCGGGAACGGGCCCGCCTCAACGCCGCGGCAGGCCCTCCCCCGGGCTCGTGTCCCGCCGCGCCTCGGTACGCGGACACGAAGAAGCCCCCCACCGAGGTGGAGGGCTTTCCTTCTCTCTTCCTGTGTACCCCCGACCGGATTCGAACCGGCGCTACCGCCTTGAGAGGGCGGCGTGCTAGGCCGCTACACAACGGGGGCGTGGACTCTGCGTTTCCGCAGGTCCGAGCTGGTCTACCTGGACTCGAACCAAGACTAACTGAACCAGAATCAGTCGTGCTGCCAATTACACCATAGACCAATGATGGTTTAGACCAGTTCAGTACCCCCGACCGGATTCGAACCGGCGCTACCGCCTTGAGAGGGCGGCGTGCTAGGCCGCTACACAACGGGGGCCCTGGCGATCCTCACCCGGCCGGAGCCGGATGGTTTCACCGTGAGGACAGTGGGCGCTACCCGGCCGCCCTCGCGGGATGGATCTGTACCCCCGACCGGATTCGAACCGGCGCTACTGCCTTGAGAGGGCAGCGTGCTAGGCCGCTACACAACGGGGGCTTCGCGGATGAGATCCGCAGGTGCAGATAAGCTCTGCGAGCTGGCCTACCTGGACTCGAACCAAGACTAACTGAACCAGAATCAGTCGTGCTGCCAATTACACCATAGGCCACTGGAACGCAAGCCCCGGAGGGTCCTTGTTCTAGCAGTGCGCTTGAGGTTGGTGGCCTTCCGGCCCGGTCCCCCGCGGCGCAGGAAGAACATTACCCGATGCCGGACCCGGCTCCAAAACGGGTATCCGTGCCGAGGATCGCGGGAAGTTCGCCGAGGGAGGCGATCCTGCGCGGCCCGACGGGCGGCTCCAGGGTCGCGTACGCACCGCCCCGGTCGATCCACACCGACAGCAGACCGGCCTCCGCCGCACCCCGGCCGTCGATCTCCGGGTGGTCGCCCACGTACGCGACCTGGGCGGGAGGGAGCGCCAGGGCCTCGCAGGCCGCCAGGAAGGCGCCGGCCTCGGGTTTGGAGACGCCCAGCTCGGCGGCGCACAGGATGGCCTCGAAGCGGTCGTGGACGCCGAGGACTCGCAGCTTGCGGTCCTGGACGTGGAGGCTGGAGTTGGACAGCACCGCGTGCCGGTGGCTGGCGGCGAGCGCGTCGAGGACCGGCAGGACGTCCGGGAACAACGACCAGGCCGCCTCGTAGTGCACGACGTAGCGCCCGAACCAGTCGTCGGCCTCGTCGTCGGTCAGCTCACGCCCCAGGAAGACCCGGGTGCGGTCGCGCCGCTGCGTCTCGAAGTCGACCTCGCCGGCGGCGAACCGGGCCCACTGGAGATCGGTCACCTCCCGCCACCGCGCCAGCGCCTCCTCCACGGAGGCGTACCCGGCCAACAGCTCCTCGGCCAGCAGGTGCGCCCGCATCCCCTCGCGGTCGGCGGAGGTGTAGTCGAAGAGTGTGTCGTCCACGTCCCAGACGACGGCTCGGATCGCCATGGGACCGACCGTACCCAAGAACGGTGAGGGGCGGCGCCCGGATGCTCCGGACGCCGCCCCTCACCCGCGGTCGGACCGGGCTACCCGGCGAGCTTCGTCAGGGCCGCGTCGATGCGGGTCAGGGTCTGCTCCTTGCCCAGGACCTCGAGGGACTCGAAGAGGGGCAGGCCGACCGTGCGGCCGGTGACGGCGACGCGGACCGGGGCCTGGGCCTTGCCGAGCTTGAGGCCGTGGGCCTCGCCGGCGGCCAGGACGGCCTCCTTCAGGGACTCGGGGGAGGTCCAGTCGGCCGCGTCCAGCTTCTCGCGGGCGGTGCGGAGGAGGGCGTCGCTGCCCTCCTTCATGGCCTTGTTCCAGGACGTCTCGTCGAAGACCGGCTCCGGGAGGAAGAGGAAGTCGACGTTGTCGGTGATCTCGGAGAGCACCTTCAGGCGGGTCTGCGCGTGCGGGGCGATGGCCTGCCACTTGGCCTCGTCGAAGGCCTCCGGGGCCCAGGGGGCGACGGGCGCCTTCAGCCAGGGGCGGCAGCGCTCGGTGAAGTCCTTCACCTCCAGCAGGCGGATGTGGTCGGCGTTGATCGCCTCGCACTTCTTCAGGTCGAAGCGGGCCGGGTTCGGCTGCACGTCCGCGACGTCGAAGGCCGCGACCATCTCCTCCATCGTGAAGATGTCCTGGTCCGCGGAGAGCGACCAGCCCAGCAGGGAGAGGTAGTTGAGCAGTCCCTCGGGGAGGAAGCCGCGCTCGCGGTAGAGGTTGAGCGAGGACTGGGGGTCGCGCTTGGAGAGCTTCTTGTTGCCCTCGCCCATCACGTAGGGCAGGTGACCGAAGGCCGGGATCTGCTTCGCGATGCCGAGTTCGGTCAGCGCCTTGTAGAGGGCGATCTGGCGCGGGGTGGAGGAGAGCAGGTCCTCGCCGCGCAGGACGTGGGTGATCTCCATCAGGGCGTCGTCGACCGGGTTGACCAGCGTGTACAGCGGGGCGCCGTTGGCGCGGACGATGCCGTAGTCCGGGACGTTCTCCGGGGTGAAGGTCAGCTCGCCGCGGACCAGGTCGGTGAAGGTGATCGTCTCGTCGGGCATGCGGAAGCGGACGATCGGCTCGCGGCCCTGGGCCTTGTACTCCTCGACCTGGGCGTCGGTGAGGTCGCGGCAGTGGCCGTCGTAGCCGGAGGGCTTGCCGGCGGCGCGGGCGGCCTCGCGGCGGCTGTCCAGCTCCTCCTGGGAGCAGTAGCAGCGGTAGGCGTGGCCGGCCTCGAGGAGCTTGGCGGCGACGTCGGCGTAGATGTCCATGCGCTGCGACTGGCGGTAGGGGGCGTGGGGGCCGCCGATCTCGGGGCCCTCGTCCCAGTCGAAGCCGAGCCAGCGCATCGAGTCGAGGAGCTGGGCGTAGGACTCCTCGGAGTCGCGGGCCGCGTCGGTGTCCTCGATGCGGAAGACCAGCGTGCCCTGGTGGTGCTTGGCGAACGCCCAGTTGAACAGGGCGGTGCGGACCAGGCCCACATGGGGGTTGCCGGTCGGGGAGGGACAGAAACGGACGCGTACAGGAGATCCGGGTGCGCTAGCCACGCTTGACAACCTTGTTGGTGAGAGTGCCGATGCCTTCGATGGTGACGGCGACCTCGTCGCCGACGTTGAGGGGGCCGACGCCGGCCGGGGTGCCCGTGAGGATCACGTCGCCGGGGAGCAGCGTCATCGCCTCGGAGATGTTGACGATCAGGTCCTCGATGGAGTGGATCATCTCGCTGGTACGGCCGAGTTGGCGCTGCTCGCCGTTGACCGTGAGCTGGACGGTGAGGTCGCCGGCTGCGGCGAGGTCCAGGTCCGTCTCCACCCAGGGGCCGAGCGGGCAGGAGGTGTCGAAGCCCTTGGCCCGCGCCCACTGCCTCTCCCGCCGCTGGACGTCGCGGGCGGTGACGTCGTTGGCGCAGGTGTAGCCGAAGATCACGTCCTTGACCCGGTCGCGCGGGACCTCACGGCACATCCTGCCGATCACCACGGCCAGTTCGGCCTCGTGGTGCACCTCCTGGGAGAAGGAGGGGTACTGGATGTCGTCGCCGGGGCCGATCACCGAGGTGGCGGGCTTGAAGAAGGCGAACGGGGCGTCGGGCACCTCGTTGCCCATCTCCCTCGCGTGTTCGGCGTAGTTGCGGCCGAAGGCCACCACCTTGTTGGGGAGGACCGGGGGCAGCAGCCTGACCTTGCTCACCGGGACCTTGGTGCCGGAGAGTTCGAAGTCCGCGAACGGGATGCCCTTGATGATGTCCAGGACGAGCTCGTCCTGCTGGTCGCCCTCGACCGCGCCGAAGGCGACGTTCCCGTCGATGGAGAATCTGGCGATGCGCACGGGATTCTTGGCCCCTTGACCTTGACTGAGCTGGCTGGAGTCTGACGCTCCAGGCTAACGCGGCAGGGCACGCACGCCTGGCGCATGACAGGCGGCGCCCCCCTGGAAGAGGGGGGCGCCGCCTGTGAGCGTGGGGCCGGCACAGGACCGGCCGGGCCCGTGCGCCCTGAGCGTTTCGGGGCCGACGCGCGTACTGGTCGGTAGCGGTACCGGAAAGGCTGAGGAAAGTGCTAGTTCGCGGCGGCGGCCGCGACCGGGATCTCCATAAGGATGGTACGCCTGGGGTTGGCGGTCTGGGCCGGGAGTTCGACGGTGTGCTCCTGGTGGACCGGCGTCTGCAGTTCGGCGGCGCCGTCGAGGTGCGCCAGCGTCGTGCGTCGCGGGTTGGCGATCTTGTGGAACATCGTCGTCGTCTTCACTGTTTACTCGAACCTGTCCTGTTCACGGGGCGTCCGACGGGGTCCGGAGACCGTCCGTCGGGCGCGGGTTGTCTGTTTTGCCATCCCTGTAAAGCGTCAGGCTAAACATCTGATTCCCCGCCGACCGCCGCGAGGGGCCACGATCACCGTGTGAGTTTTCTCACGAATCGACAGCCAAATGGGTCAATCCGGACCGGTGCGCCACCCCGCCGAAACGGACATTGACCCCCTGAATGCATCATTCCGCTCCTGATCATCGCGACTGGGACACCTTCCGGGCCCCCTCGAAACAACCCCATTCGCCCCCTTTGTTCGAGATCACTTCCTACGCCCGGTGACCCACCCCTCACGCGGTGTCACGTAAGTCACGGCATGACCCGCGGGCCTTGTTGGGGCATCCCGCACTGTGCTGGAATTCCCCGGACCGCCGCGGTTATCGATCCGGCGCACAGGGGGCGCACAAACGCGCCATTGTGGCGGTGAGCAAGGGGGAACCCACGCCGGTCACTCACGACCACCACGGGGGCGTATTCAGGGCGCCCCTATGACGCCGACACCGTGTCCCGCCGTTCGCGCGGAGGGGCGCCTGGTCCAGAGGTTGCGACGCTAGTGCAGGGACGTTTCAAGAGGGATGGCAGCGCTTCGGCGGAGCCGGAGCAGCACGGCGGGACTGGCCCCAGGGCCGTCGGCTCCTCGCCCCAGCACGCCCAGAACCAGGGCCCGGCCACGAACGGTGAAGGCGGCGAACGCCCCGGCCGCCCCGGAGCCACGCCCGCGGGACCGGCGGGCACTCCCCCCGTTCCGCCGAAGCCCCCGAAGGGTCCCGACGGCCCGGGACCGCGCATGGCCCTGCGCAACTGGCGCATCTCCACCCGTCTGGTGTCACTGCTCGCGCTCCCGGTGGTCGCGGCCACCTCACTGGGCGGCCTGCGTATCGCCCAGTCGATGGACGACATCCAGCAGCTCGACAACATGAAGCTGCTGACGGACATCACCCAGGAGGCCACCGAGCTCGCCGCCGCGCTCCAGGAGGAGCGCGACCAGTCGGCCGGCCCGCTGGCGCACGGCGGCAAGGCCACCGACTTCGGGGTCAAGGGCCACCGCGAGAAGACCGACCGCGCTCGGAAGAACTTCCTCGACAGTTCCGAGGAGATCAACAACGTCAGCCGGGACGGCGACCTCAAGGGCATCCGCGACAACCTGGTCCAGCTCGCCGGCGACCTGGGCGACCTCGAGAAGATCCGCAACACGGCCTACGTGGCGGAGGGCAACTCCACCCAGACCGTCGAGGGGTACCACCGTCTGATCGAGAACCTGATCGACCTCTCCCAGGACATGGCCGAGGCGACCAGCAACCCCGAGATGATCCAGCGCACCCGTGCCCTGGCCTCCTTCTCCGCCGCCAAGGAGTACGCGTCGATCCAGCGCGCGGTCCTCGCGGCGGCGCTGCCCGCCGGCAACACCACCTTCGGCGACCTCTCCGACAACGACCGGCTCTACGCCGAGTCGGCGCTGGAGAGCCAGAAGTCCGAGCTGCGCAGCTTCAAGAGCATCTACGGCGAGGACAAGGCCACCGAGCTGCTGCTGCCCATCGAGGACGGCAGCGCCATCATCAAGGCCACCGACAAGTACGCGGGCCGTGCCCTGGTCTCGGCCGACGGCCTGGAGTCGATGGCCAAGCGGTCCTACCGGGACTGGCTGGACGACAGCTCCACCAAGATCCAGCAGATGAAGAACGTCGAGCTCCGGCTGCTCGAGGAGATGGAACAGAAGGCCCGTGAGCTGCGCAGCGCCACCGAGCGCGACGCGATCATCTCCGGTGCGCTGATCCTGATCGTGCTCGGTGTGTCGCTGGTCGGCGCCTTCGTCGTGGCCCGCTCCATGATCCGCTCGCTGCGGCGGCTCGAGGACACCGCGACCAAGGTCGCCCAGGAACGCCTGCCCGAGCTGGTCAAGCAGCTGTCCGAGTCCGACCCGCAGGACGTCGACACGTCCGTGGAGTCGGTCGGTGTGCACTCCCGGGACGAGATCGGCCGGGTGGCCGCGGCCTTCGACGACGTGCACCGCGAGGCGGTCCGCCTCGCCGCCGAGCAGGCCCTGCTGCGGGGCAACGTCAACGCGATGTTCACCAACCTCTCGCGCCGCTCCCAGGGTCTGATCCAGCGCCAGCTCTCGCTCATCTCCGAACTGGAGTCCCGCGAGGCCGACCCGGACCAGCTGTCCTCGCTGTTCAAGCTGGACCACCTGGCCACGCGTATGCGCCGTAACGGTGAGAACCTGCTCGTCCTCGCGGGTGAGGAACCCGGCCGACGGTGGACCCGCCCGGTCCCGCTGGTCGACGTGCTGCGTGCCGCCGCGTCCGAGGTGGAGCAGTACGAGCGCATCGAGCTGTCCGCCGTACCGACCACCGAAGTGGCCGGCCGCGTCGTCAACGACCTCGTGCACCTGCTCGCCGAGCTGCTGGAGAACGCGACCTCGTTCTCCTCCCCGCAGACCAAGGTCAAGGTCACCGGTCACGCGCTGCCCGACGGCCGGGTGCTGATCGAGATCCACGACACCGGTATCGGTCTGTCGCCGGAGGACCTGGCGGCGATCAACGAGCGGCTCGCCTCGCCGCCCACCGTGGACGTCTCCGTCTCCCGCCGCATGGGTCTGTTCGTGGTCGGCCGGCTGTCGCAGCGGCACGGCATCCGCATCCAGCTGCGCCCGTCCGACTCCGGTGGTACGACCGCGCTGGTCATGCTGCCCGTCGATGTCGCCCAGGGCGGCAAGAAGCCCCAGGGCAAGCCCGGTCAGCCGGGTGCCGGCGGTCCCGCTGCCGCGCAGGCCGCGGCCGGTGCGGCGGCGGCGCGGCGGTCCGCCGGTGGCGGTCAGTCCGGCGCCGGTGCCCTCGGTGGCGGTGCGCCCGGCGGTGGCAGGCTCGCCGCCGGTCAGGGTCCGCGGGCCGCGCTGCCCGGACGGGACGGCCAGGGCCGGCCGGGTGCCCCGGGCGGGGCACGTGGCCCGCAGGGTCAGCCGGGCAGGTCTTCGGCGCCGTCGCTGTTCGAGCAGGGCGGTCCTCCCTCCGCGCAGGGCCAGGGCCGTCCGGCCCCCGCGGGCGCGGGTGCCGGCTACGGCGGTCAGGCTCCGGGCGCCCCGCAGGGGCTGCAGTCCTCGGGGCAGGGCGGATCGCAGGGCCAGGACCTGTTCGGCGGCCGGGGTTCCGTGCCGCCGCAGCGGGGCAACGGCAACGCCGAGCGCGGCCGCCGTCCGCAGCTGCCGCCGCGCGGTGGTCCGCGCGCCGAGCTGCCCGGCGGCGACCAGCAGCAGCCGCGGGTGCCCAGCTGGAGCGACGAGAACGCCCAGCCGCCGGTGCCCCGGGCCCCGCTGGACGCCCCGCGCGGGCACGAGGAGCCGGACGTCTCCCGGACGAGCGCCATGCCGCGGTTCGACGACCGCCAGGGCCCCGGCGCGACGGCCGAGATACCCCGCTTCGACGACCGGCAGAACCCCGGCTCGCCCGCCTCCTACGGCGCCCCCGGTGCCGGCTCTCCACAGAACACCGGCCAGTACGGCCGACCCGACGCGAACAACGCCCAGTTCGTCCGCGGCGACGTCTACGACGCTCCCTCGGACCAGTACAGCGGACAGAACCCGTCCGACACCGGCCAGTTCGCCGCCCCGCGGGGCTATGACAACGGCTCGGCCGGCCGGTACCCGGCTCCGGAGCGGAACGGCGGCGCTCCCGCGCGGCACGCTCTCCCGGAGCGCCCGAACCTCGCGGACCCGACCTCCACCGGCCAGTTCGAGCGTCCGCAGCCGAACGGACCGCGTGGAGGGGCAGGCCCCGACTTCGGCGCCCAGCGTCCCGCGGCTCCGCAGCCTCAGCCGGACCGTCAGCAGCCGGGCCACGGGCCCGCGCCGCAGCGGCCCGCCCCTCAGCGGCCCGGCGACGGCCGCGCGCCGAGCGACGCCTGGGCACTGCCGCCGGCGTCCGGTCCCGGTGACGGGCGCACCCCCCTCTACGACACCCTGGAGACCAACTGGTTCCACGGTGCCCGGGAACAGGAGCAGGGCAATCCCCCGGCTCCGGCCCAGCGGCCGCAACAGCAGCAACCTCAGCAGCCGTCGCAGCCGCAGCAGCAGCAGCCGCAGGGGCCCACCGGCCCGCAGCGGGCCGTCACCTCCACCTGGCGCAGCTCGCCCAACGACGAGCTGGTCCGGCAGGCCGAACGCGTCCGGCAGCCGGCCGCGGGCGGCGTCACCACCTCCGGCCTTCCGCGCCGGGTGCCCAAGGCGAACCTCGTCCCGGGCACGGCTCAGGAACAGACCCACCAGAGTGGTCCGCAGGTCTCACGCGCGCCCGACGACGTGCGTGGACGGCTGACCAATCTCCGTCGGGGTATCGCACAGGGTCGTCAGGCCGGGTCCACCCAGACCGGTAGCTTCCCTCGACCCACTCACCAGCAGGAGCGTTAGTTGAGCCCGATGAGCCAGGCGGCACAGAACCTCAACTGGTTGATCACCAACTTCGTGGACAACACCCCCGGGGTGTCCCACACCGTCGTCGTGTCCGCCGACGGCCTCCTTCTGGCGATGTCCGAGGGCTTCCCCCGCGATCGCGCGGACCAGCTCGCGGCCGTGGCCTCGGGACTGACCTCCCTGACGGCCGGCGCCTCCCGCATCTTCGAAGGCGGCAGCGTCGCGCAGACGGTCGTCGAGATGGAGCGGGGCTTCCTCTTCCTCATGTCCGTCTCGGACGGTTCGTCGCTGGCCGTCCTCGCGCACCCCGAGTGCGACATCGGCCTCGTCGGCTACGAGATGGCGCTCCTGGTCGACCGTGCGGGGGCGGTCCTCACCCCGGACCTGCGCGCCGAACTACAGGGAAGTCTGCTTCACTGACCGGCCCCGGCACCACCCGTCTCACCAAATCACCGTCCGGCCGCCACAATCCCCCCACCGGCCTCGTCAGACGGCTTGACTGACCGACTTGCTGTCCCGTCCGGAGGACCCATGACCCCGCCCACCGCCTCTCATGATCCGTACGCGGAGCCGTACGAGGACGAGGGCGACCAGCCACTGGTACGTCCGTATGCGATGACCGGTGGCCGGACCAGGCCCCGCTATCAGCTGGCCATCGAGGCACTGATCAGTACGACGGCCGACCCGGCAGCGCTCATGGGGCTCCTCCCGGAGCACCAGCGCATCTGCCATCTGTGCCGTGAGGTGAAGTCGGTCGCCGAGGTGTCGGCACTTCTGAACATGCCGCTCGGCGTGGCCCGGATCCTGGTGGCGGACCTCGCGGAGGCGGGTCTCGTCGCCGTTCACCAGCCGGGCGGCGACGAGAACACCGGCGCACCGGACGTGACACTGCTCGAAAGGGTGCTCAGTGGACTTCGCAACCTCTAGCGGCGAGGCGGTCTCCGAAAGCCGTGCCACCACTTCCGCGAAGATCGTGGTGGCGGGCGGTTTCGGCGTGGGCAAGACCACGTTCGTCGGAGCCGTCTCGGAGATCAACCCGCTGCGCACCGAGGCCGTCATGACGTCCGCTTCGGCGGGCATCGACGACCTGACCCACACCGGGGACAAGACCACCACCACGGTGGCCATGGACTTCGGCCGCATCACCCTGGACCAGGACCTGATCCTGTACCTCTTCGGTACACCCGGCCAGGACCGCTTCTGGTTCATGTGGGACGACCTCGTCCGCGGCGCCATCGGCGCGGTCGTGCTGGTGGACACCCGCCGGCTGGCCGACTGCTTCCCCGCGGTCGACTACTTCGAGAACAGCGGCCTGCCGTTCGTGGTCGCCCTCAACGGCTTCGACGGACAGCAGCCGTACCAGCCGGAGGAAGTACGCGAAGCGCTGCAGATCGGTCCCGACACCCCGATCATCACCACCGACGCCCGGCACCGCTCGGACGCCAAGAGCGCGCTGATCACCCTGGTCGAGCACGCCCTCATGGCGCGTCTCCGGTAGTCAACGCCATAGCTGCATACGGCAGTTGCCGTAGATGTTCCGGCGCCGGCTGTGTCCTTGGACACGGCCGGCCCCGGTATTCATAACATTTCGGCAGAGGAATCGAGCCATGCCGACACTCGACGCGTTCGGCCAGTTCCCCTATGCGTACGAAGGCCCCGCCTTTTGGCGGGGCTCGCTCCGTTTGACCGTTTTATCTGCGGCTCACATCACGCCGGAACCCCTCCGTCCGCTGTTTGGAAGAGCACTGGTCGGCATGCTGGAATGCCTGAACTGCCCATTGGTCAAAGACGCACTCAGTAGTCGTTGGCATGCCGGGCTCTGAGACACTGCGGCACAACGTTGGTGCCGACCGCCGAGAGGTTGTTGGTCGAGTGAGGCGAAGCACGAGCAGTCCCGAGCCGTCGGCCCGAGGCAACTTCACCCCGCCGCCGCGCGCAGCGGCGCCCACCCCCGTGCACGACTCGGAACCAACGGCCCCGCCCGCTCCGAGCGGCGGTCGCTTCTCCCCGCGCAACTGGCGGGTGGCGACCAGGCTGAACGCGATCCTGCTCGTACCCGTGCTGGTCGGCCTGGTCATGGGCGGCTTCCAGGTGAAGGGCTCGATCGACACCTGGCAGGAGGCCGAGGACGCGGAGAACACCGCGCGTCTGGTGCAGGCCTCCCTCACCTACGCCGACGCCCTCTACCGCGAGCGGGACCTCACCGCGGCCCCGCTGCTGCAGGGCAAGGGCGAGGACGATCCGGTCGTCGTCAAGGCCCGTGCCGCCACGGACGAGGCGGCCGACGCGTTCGACGCGGCCGCGCAGAACATGCCGTCCAAGCCGGGCCTGCAGCGCCGGCTGGACGTGCTGCGCAAGGCCGAGCCCGAGCTCACGGCGCTGCGCGCCGCCGCATACACCTCCAAGCTCAAGGGCGTGGAGACCGAAGAGGGCTACGTCCAGGTGGCCAACCCTCTGATGCAGTTCGCCAACGAACTCGGTCTGGGCACCGGCAACATCACCAGCTACGGCCGTACGGTCTACGCGATCTCACTGACCAAGGCGGCGGTGTCGCTGCAGCGGTCCATCGGTACGCACTTGCTGGTGAAGCCCGGACCCACCGACAGCCAGCTCGCCAGCCAGCGCGTCGCGCTCTCCTCCTACGCCTACCTCGAGGGCATCGCCGTCCAGGAGTACATCGGCGGTGGCACCGAGTCCGACAAGACCAAGCTGACTCAGCTCGAGCAGGAGATCAAGGCGGACGGGGCGGAGCAGGCCAAGGAGGCCGCGGCCCAGGATCCGGACTACGTCCCGCCGCCCTCCGACGAGCGCACGATGGTCTCCGAGGTCGCACGCCTCAACTCCACCGACCCGGCCGCCCGCGCCGAGATAGCCGGCCGCGGCATCACCGCCGAGAACTGGTGGGCGCTCAACACCCTCAAGTTCGACGGCTACCGCCAGATCGAGTCGGACCTCGCCGAGACCGCGGTGGACGAGGCGGCCACCATCGCCGGCGACGCGCAGCGCGACGCCTTCGTCACCGGCAGCGCCGTCGTGGTCGCCCTGCTCGCCGCGTTCATCCTGGCCGGCATGGTGGCCCGCCAGATGAGCCGCTCCATGCGCAAGCTGCGCCACGCCGCCTTCGGCATCGCCGAGCAGCGGCTGCCGACGCTGGTCGACCAGCTCTCCCGCACCGACCCCGGCCGGGTCGACACCCGGGTCGCCCCGATCCCGATCACCTCCACGGACGAGATCGGCGAGGTCGCCCGCGCCTTCGACCAGGTCCACCGCGAGGCCGTCCGGCTCGCCGCCGAGCAGGCACTGCTGCGGGGCAACATCAACGCGATCTTCACCAACCTCTCGCGCCGCAACCAGTCGCTGATCGAGGGTCAGCTGACCCTGCTCACCGGCCTGGAGAACAACGAGGCCGACCCGGACCAGCTGGAGAACCTCTTCAAGCTGGACCACCTGGCCACCCGTATGCGCCGCAACGGCGAGAACCTCCTCGTCCTCGCCGGCGAGGAGCCCGGCCGCCGCTGGGACCAGCCGGTGCCGCTGGTCGACGTGATCCGCGCCGCCTCCTCCGAGGTGGAGCAGTACGAGCGGGTCGAGCTGTCCGGTGTTCCCGAGGCCGAGATCCACGGCCGCGCGGTGACCGACCTCGTGCACCTGCTGGCCGAGCTCCTGGAGAACGCCACGACGTTCTCCTCCCCGCAGACCAAGGTCCGTGTCACCGCGACCCGTCTCCCCGACGGCCGCGTGATGATCGAGATCCACGACAAGGGCATCGGCCTGACCGCCGAGGACTTCGCGGACATCAACCACAAGCTGGCCAACCCCCCGACCGTGGACGCCGCGATCTCGCAGCGCATGGGTCTGTTCGTGGTCGGCCGGCTGTCCGACCGGCACGGCATCCGCGTCCAGCTGCGCCCCTCGGGCGAGCAGGCCGGTACGACCTCGCTGGTCATGCTGCCGGACGCGATCACCCACGGTGGTGGTGGCGAGGCGCAGACCGGCCCCGACGAGTTCACCGTCTCCCAGATCATCCCGGAGCAGAACTACCCGGGCGAGGACTTCAGCCAGCAGCAGCCGATGCGCACCGCGGCGGAACTCGGCTTCGACGACAGCCGCTACGAGGTCCCGGACGACATCCGCGGCCTGGACCCGGTCGGCCGTTCCCGGATGCGCGAGGAGCGGCGGGCGGCCCTGGAGCCGCAGAGCCCGCAGCCCGCGCTGTCCGGACCGGAGCAGCCCGGCACCGACGAGTTCGCCGCCCCGCAGGGCTACGACAACGGCCAGCGGTACGACGGCGACGGACAGGGCTTCGACGGCGGTCCGGCCGGTTACCCGGACCAGCGGCAGCCCGCCGGATACGACCAGCAGGGGTACGGCGACGGGCAGCAGACCGCGTACGAGGGACAGCGGCAGCCGGCGTACGACGAGTCGTACTACCAGCCGAACGGCGGCTACCCGGATCCCTCCTACGCCGAGCCGGTCCAGGACGACTGGCCGCAGCAGGACGGTTACCAGAACGGCTACCCGGCGCAGTACCCCGCGACCGCCCCGGAGCCGGAGCCCGCCCCGGCCGCTGACGCGGGCATGCAGGACAGCGTAGGCTTCGACCGTCCGGGACCGGCCCCCTCCGCCTCCCACGAACTCACCGACGCCGGACTTCCGCGCCGCGGGTCCACCGCGAGCGGTACCGGCGGAGCGCGGCGGCCGAACCAGGAGCCGACGGTCCCGGCACCGGCTTCCGCTGCGGCTCCGGCACCGGCTCCGCAGGGCGACGGCGACAACTGGCGTTCGGCGAACGACGAGCGCTGGCAGCAGGCGTCCTCGCTGCGGAAGCCCAAGGCGGGCGGGGTGACCTCATCCGGTCTGCCGCGGCGGGTACCCAAGGCCAACCTGGTCGAGGGCACCGCCGAGACCACCCCTCAGGGAGGCCCCCAGGTCTCCCGCGCCCCGGAGGACATCCGGGGCAGGCTGAGCAACCTGCGGCGCGGCGTCCAACAAGGCCGCAACGCAGGCAGTGAAACGAACGGCCAGGCCACTGGGAATCACCGCAGTGGTCCTGACAGCACCTACAACCAGGAGCGTTAGTGTGAGCCCGATGAGCCAGGCGGCACAGAACCTGAACTGGTTGATCACCAACTTCGTGGACAACACCCCGGGGGTGTCCCACACGGTGGTGGTCTCCGCCGACGGCCTCCTTCTGGCGATGTCCGAAGGATTCCCCCGCGACCGCGCGGACCAGCTCGCGGCCGTGGCCTCCGGGCTGACGTCGCTGACGGCAGGCGCCTCCCGGATCTTCGAGGGTGGCAGCGTGAACCAGACGGTTGTGGAGATGGAGCGGGGATTCCTGTTCATCATGTCCATTTCCGATGGCTCCTCCCTCGCGGTTCTCGCACATCCCGATGCGGACATCGGTCTCATCGGGTACGAGATGGCCCTTCTGGTCGACCGAGCCGGTACGGTCCTGACTCCGGACCTGCGTGCGGAACTCCAAGGGAGCCTGCTCAACTGACGGACGGACGGTGCGGTTTGGCGTCCCGTGGCCGTAAGGTTTCGGGACGCGGCTACCACACGATGGGTGCCAGGCACAGTCGGAGGAGGAGAAAGTGGTAACACCACCAGACGGATCGTCTTCGGGCAACTGGTCGTACGACCCTGCACAGGGTCACAACGACGGTTCCCAGAACCGGTACGACTACCCCTCCCCACCGGACCACCGGCAGCCGTACGCGCCGCAGGGCCCCGGCCCTTCGCCGTACGAACAGCCGCACGCGCCGCGCATCCAGCCCGTGCAGCCGCAGCGCCGTACCCCCGAGCCGACGCCCTCCGGGGCGTCGAACAATCCCCTGGTGCGCCCGTACGCGATGACGGGCGGCCGCACCAGGCCTCGGTACCAGCTCGCCATCGAGGCGCTGGTGCACACCACCGCGCAGCCGCACCAGATGCAGGGCCAGTTGCCCGAGCATCAGCGGATCTGCCACCTCTGCCGGGAGATCAAGTCGGTGGCCGAGATCTCGGCCCTGCTGACCATCCCTCTCGGTGTGGCCAGGATTCTCGTCGCCGACTTGGCGGAGGCAGGACTGGTCGCCATCCATCAGCCCGGCGGCGACGAGAGCGCCGGCGGCCAGCCAGACGTGACACTGCTCGAAAGGGTGCTCAGTGGACTTCGCAAGCTCTAGCGGCGGTCCTTCCCGCTCCACCACTTCCGCGAAGATCGTGGTGGCGGGCGGTTTCGGCGTGGGCAAGACCACGTTCGTCGGCGCTGTCTCGGAGATCAATCCCCTGCGCACCGAGGCCGTCATGACGTCCGCTTCGGCGGGCATCGACGACCTGACCCACACCGGGGACAAGACCACCACCACGGTGGCCATGGACTTCGGCCGCATCACCCTGGACCAGGACCTGATCCTGTACCTCTTCGGTACACCCGGCCAGGACCGCTTCTGGTTCATGTGGGACGACCTCGTCCGCGGCGCCATCGGCGCGATCGTTCTCGTCGACACGCGGAGGCTCGCCGACTGCTTCCCCGCGGTCGACTACTTCGAGAACAGCGGCCTGCCGTTCGTCATCGCGCTGAACGGCTTCGACGGCAACCAGCCGTACAACCCGGACGAGGTGCGGGAGGCACTGCAGATCGGTCCCGACGCCCCGATCATCACCACCGACGCCCGGCACCGCTCGGACGCCAAGAGCGCGCTGATCACCCTGGTCGAGCACGCGCTGATGGCGCGGCTGCGGTAGCCGCTCCGCGCCGGTTTGCGCACTGCCCCCTGCGGCCACTGGGCTGCCGGGGGCTGTTGTGTGCCGTGCCCCGCACAGCCGGCTGCCCCGGTGGTGCCACGCGAAGAGGCCCCTCCTTCTTGAGAAGGAGGGGCCTCTTCGCGTGTGAGGTCAGCGCCAGCTGTGCGGGGCGCGGAAACCGGGCTCGCGTTCGAGGCGGCGCCAGCCGGCCTTGGCGCGGCCGCGGTGGACCCGGGCGTCGGAGGTGGGGCGGGTGGCCGCGCGGGCGAGGAGGATCGCCGTGATGGCGGCGACTTCCTCGAGCTCTGCGTGGCCCTTCTCGACACGGATGTCAGGTGTGCTCATGGGTGTCAGTCTCCCTGGGAGAGAGGTCCGCGGGGTTGCCGCGGCGGGTCCGCCGGGTTACTGCGGCGGGTTGCCGTGCTTACGGGAGGGCAGGTCGGCGTGCTTGCTCTGGAGCATCGCCAGGGACCGGATCAGCACCTCGCGGGTCTCGGCGGGGTCGATGACGTCGTCGACCAGACCGCGTTCGGCCGCGTAGTAGGGGTGCATCAGCTCGGCCTTGTACTCCTTGACCATGCGCGCCCGCATGGCGTCCGGGTCCTCGGCGTCGGCGATCTGGCGGCGGAAGATGACGTTGGCCGCGCCCTCCGCGCCCATCACGGCGATCTCGTTGGTGGGCCAGGCGTAGGTGAGGTCGGCGCCGATGGACTGGCTGTCCATGACGATGTACGCGCCGCCGTACGCCTTGCGCAGGATCAGCGAGATCCTCGGCACGGTGGCGTTGCAGTAGGCGTAGAGCAGTTTGGCGCCGTGGCGGATGATGCCGCCGTGTTCCTGGTCGACGCCCGGGAGGAAGCCGGGGACGTCCAGGAAGGTGAGGATCGGGATGTTGAAGGCGTCGCACATCTGCACGAAGCGGGCGGCCTTCTCGGACGCCTCGATGTCGAGCACGCCCGCCAGCGTCTGGGGCTGGTTGGCGACGATGCCGACGACCTGGCCGTCCATCCGGGCCAGCGCGCAGATGATGTTGCGCGCCCAGCGCTCGTGGACCTCGAGGTACTCGCCGTCGTCGACGATCTCCTCGATGACCTTGGTCATGTCGTACGGGCGGTTGCCGTCGGCCGGGACCAGGTCCAGCAGGCTCTCGCCGCGGCGCTCCGCGGGGTCGGCGCTCTCGGCCCGCGGGGGGTTCTCGCGGTTGTTCTGCGGGAGCAGCGAGAGGAGGTAGCGCACCTCGGCGATGCACGTCTCCTCGTCGTCGTAGGCGAAGTGGCAGACACCGCTGGTCTCGGCGTGCACGTCCGCGCCGCCCAGGCCGTTCTGGGTGATCTCCTCACCGGTGACGGCCTTGACCACGTCCGGACCGGTGATGAACATCTGTGAGGTCTCGCGGACCATGAACACGAAGTCCGTCAGGGCAGGGCTGTAGGCCGCGCCGCCCGCACACGGGCCGAGCATCACGCTGATCTGCGGGATGACACCGGACGCCTTGGTGTTGCGCTGGAAGATACCCCCGTAGCCGGCGAGCGCCGAGACACCCTCCTGGATACGGGCGCCCGCGCCGTCGTTGAGGGAGACCAGCGGCGCACCCGCCGCGATGGCCATGTCCATGATCTTGTGGATCTTGGTGGCGTGGGCCTCGCCCAGCGCACCGCCGAAGATCCGGAAGTCATGGGCGTAGACGAAGACCGTACGGTCCTCCACCGTGCCCCAGCCGGTGATCACACCGTCGGAGTACGGCTTCTTGGCCTCCAGACCGAAGCCGGTCGCCCGGTGTCGGCGCAGCTGCTCGACCTCACGGAAGGAGCCCGGGTCAAGCAACAGTTCGATGCGCTCCCGCGCGGTCAGCTTGCCCTTGGCGTGCTGCGCCCGGGTCGCCTTCTCGCTCGGGCCGGCCAGCGCCTGCGCGCGAATCTCGTGCAGTTCGGCCACGCGTCCGCGCGCGTCGGTAGGCCCACCCAGCGCCTCATCCAAAACGGTCATGTAGTGACCTTACGAAGCTCACCCGGGAATGCGAGCCGTCGACTCCTCACAGTCTCCGAGGCGTTTTCCTGGTGCCACTGAACAGAACCGGGACGGCATGCAGGCGTTCCGACTGCTTGAAGGGCCTGCTGTCTGTAGGGTTCCAATAAAATTGGAGGCTGGGGTACCCCTCACACCCCCGCGCGGCACGGACCTCCCGGAGGGTGCGGCCCGACCCCGGCCGGGCGCCCTGCGCCCGGGGATTCGCCGGGCCCCTGGCGGTTTTCCGCCCGCACTCCAGGGCGTTCACGGATGTTCTTCCGGGGTTCACCCGTTCGGGTCGACCCACCCCCGCAGAGAGTAGCGGCTCGAGAGGGCGGACCGGTACGGGACATGAAGGGCGGGGTCGGAGGGGACCCGCCTTCGGCACCCTCGAAAGCACCCCCCGAAAGATGTTGAACTTTAAAGGGAATGTGTCTACAGTGGGTCACGTCGAAAGTGATTGAACGTTCAACGGGATCATTCGATCCCCGTCCCCAGGAGGAACACACCATGGGCATCTTCAGCCGCAAGAGCAACGAGACCGCGGCCGCCCCGGCCGCCGTGAGCCCGGCCCTGGCCGCCCTGACCGGCGACTACACGATCGACCCGGCGCACACCACCCTCGGTTTCGTCGCCCGGCACGCGATGGTCACCAACGTCAAGGGCAGCTTCCAGGACTTCACCGGCACGCTGCACCTGGACGGCTCCAACCCGTCCAACTCCACCGCCACCCTCGACGTGGTGATGGAGAGCATCGAGACGGGCAACGCCGACCGTGACGGTCACCTGAAGAGCTCGGACTTCTTCAAGACCGACGAGTTCCCGACGATGACGTTCCGCTCCACCAAGGCCGAAGCCCTCGGTGGGGACGACTACCGCATCACCGGTGACCTGACGATCCTCGGCACCACCAAGCCGCTCACCATCGACCTGGAGTTCAACGGCTCCGCCACCGACCCGTTCGGCAACCAGCGCGTCGGCTTCGAGGGCAAGGCCGAGATCCTGCGCTCCGAGTGGGGCCTGACCTGGAACGCGGCACTGGAGACGGGTGGCGTCCTGGTCTCCGACAAGATCAAGCTGAACTTCGACATCTCGGCGATCCGCAACGCCTGATCCGCCGACGGCGCGGCCCTGACCGCCGCCGCCCCTGAGCGCGCCCGCCCCCGGTACCCCCGTACGGGAGGGCGGGCGCTCGGCATGTCCGGACCTGCCCCCGGAACCGGGCGCGGACCCGGTGTCCTGCGTCTCCCCGTGGCCCGGCGCTCAGAACCCTCCGCCGAAGTCCCCGCCGCCGAAGTCTCCCCCGCCGAAGCCGCCGCCGAAGTCCCCGCTGTCGAAGTCGGCGCCGGAGACGTCTCCGCCCGTGTAGCCGCCGAAGTCTCCGTAGCCGGAACCGTAGTCGGCCGCGTAGGAGGGGCCGGCCATCATGCCGCCGAGCATCGTGCCGAGGAGCAGACCGGGCAGCAGGCCGCCGCCGAAGTAGCCGCCCGCCCAGGGGCCGTAGGCCGGGCCCGCCTCCCAGTAGGGGCGGCGGCCCAGGTCGGTGTCGACCTCGCGGACGGCCGGGTCGTGGCCGTCGGCCAGGCGGGTCCGGTCCGCCGCACAGACCGGGACCTCCCGCTCGGTGCCGCCGGGGGGTGTCCAGAGGGCGTCGGCGACCGAGGGGCCGTGGCGCGGGTCGAAGAAGCAGGGCGGCCTGCGCTCCGGCAGCGGCCGGCCCGCACGGCGGGCGTCGAGCCGCGCCAGCGCGAAGCGGCCGTCCTCCACGGCCTGGGTGACCGCGCGGACGTCCTCCGGCCTGCCGGCCGCGTCCATCAACCGCTTGGACTGCTCGTAGGAGTCCAGCGCGCGCTCGTAGTCGGCGCGCATGGCGTCGTCGGCGCCGGGCTCACCGGGGTGGAAGTCGAGCCGGTCGAGTTCCTCGCCGAACGCGGTGATGTCCTCGTCGACCACCACCCGCAGCTTCTCCAGCGCGGCCCGCTGCTCCGCAGCGTGCTCCATGGTCCGACGCCGGTTGCGCCGGGACACCGCGTACGCGCCCGCGCCGCCGGCGACCAGCAGGGTGCCGACGGTGATCAGTCCGCCGACGGGGACGCCGTCGGACCCGCCGCTCCAGGAACTCGGCGCCGAACCGCCGGTGTTGCGCAGCGCGTCGTCGACGAAGTCGTTCAGCTGGGCCTTGGCGTCCCCCGCGCCCTGCACGGCCGTGACCAGGTTCTGCACGCCCTGGCGGCTCAGCACGCTGCTGTCGGCGCGCGCGTCGAACCGGTCGCCGAGACGGATGCCGTACAGACCGGTGACGCCGGTCTCGGTGCGCAGGTTCCGGAAGAGGTTCTCGGTGGGGTAACCGGCCGGCAGGACCGCCACGAGGACGGGTTTGTCCGCGTCCTCGATCTTGTTCGCGAGGGCCTCGGCGTCCGATTCGGAAAGGACGTCCCTCGCCTCGGGATCGACGTAGACGGGACTCTCGCGCAGGGCCTGGGCCACGGCCGAGAGGTCGGTGGCCGCGTGAGCGCCCGGCGCCCCGGCCGTCAGAACCGCCAGCGCGGCGGCCACGGGCACGATCAGCAGGCGTACGAGGGTACGCGTCAGCGCCTCCTTCATATGTTCGAAGCTACCCGAACCGGACCGGAAACGGGCATCGGGCCCGGCAGGGGCCCCCGCGACGGCGCGGGGCCCCGCCGGGCCCGGTCCCCTCAGGCCGCCGGTTCGACCCCGGCCCGCAGCAGACCGTAGGTGTACGCGTCCTCCAGCGCCTGCCAGGACGCGGCGATGACGTTGTCCCCGACACCCAGGGTCGACCACTCCCCCGCACCGTCGGACGTGGAGATCAGGACCCGGGTGGTGGAGTGCGTGCCGTGCTTGCCCTCGAGGATGCGGACCTTGTAGTCGACCAGCTCCAGATTGGCGAGCTGCGGGTAGATCCGCTCCAGGGCTACGCGCAGGGCCCGGTCCAGGGCGTTGACCGGGCCGTTGCCCTCCGCCGTGGCGACGATGCGCTCGCTCTTGGCCCACAGTTTCACCGTGGCCTCGTTGGCGTGGGTGCCGTCGGGGCGGTCCTCGACGATCGCGCGCCAGGACTCGACGTCGAAGTACTTCAGCTGTCTGCCCTCGACCTCCGCGCGCAGCAGCAGTTCGAAGCTGGCGTCGGCTGCCTCGTACGTGTAGCCCTTGAGTTCGCGTTCCTTGACCCGCGCCACGACCCGGCCGACCAGTTCGCGGTCGTCTCCCAGGTCGATGCCGAGTTCCCTGCCCTTGAGCTCGATGGAGGCGCGGCCTGCCATGTCGGACACCAGCATCCGCATGGTGTTGCCGACCCGCTCGGGGTCGATGTGCTGGTACAGGTCCGGGTCGACCTTGATGGCGGAGGCGTGCAGACCGGCCTTGTGGGCGAAGGCGGAGACACCCACGTAGGGCTGGTGGGTGGACGGGGTCAGGTTGACCACCTCGGCGATGGCGTGCGAGATGCGCGTCATCTCCCGGAGCCGGCCCTCGGGCAGGACCTTCTTGGCGTACTTGAGCTCCAGCGCCGCCACCACCGGGAACAGGTTGGAGTTGCCGACGCGCTCGCCGTAGCCGTTGGCCGTGCACTGGACGTGGGTGGCGCCCGCGTCGACGGCGGCGAGGGTGTTGGCGACCGCGCACCCGGTGTCGTCCTGGGCGTGGATGCCGAGCCGGGCGCCGGTGTCGGCGAGCACCGTCGAGACCACGGCCTGGACCTGGGCGGGGAGCATGCCGCCGTTGGTGTCGCACAGGACCACGACGTCGGCACCGGCCTGCGCGGCCGTGCGGACGACCGACTTGGCGTACTCGGGGTTGGCGCGGTAGCCGTCGAAGAAGTGCTCGCAGTCGACGAACACCCGGCGGCCCTCGGCCTTGAGGAAGGCGACGGTGTCGCGGACCATCTCCAGGTTCTCGTCCAGGGTGGTGCGCAGGGCGAGCTCGACATGACGGTCGTGGGACTTGGCGACCAGCGTGATCACCTGCGCGCCGGAGGCGAGGAGCGCCCTGACCTGCGGGTCCTCGGCGGCGGTGGTGCCGGCGCGGCGGGTGGCGCCGAAGGCGACCAACTGGGCGTGCCGGAACTCGATCTCCTGCTGGGCACGGGCGAAGAACTCGGTGTCCCTCGGGTTCGCGCCCGGCCAGCCGCCCTCGATGAAGCCCACACCGAAGTCGTCCAGGTGCCGTGCGATGGCCAGCTTGTCGGCGACCGTGAGGTTGATGCCCTCGCGCTGGGCGCCGTCGCGCAGGGTGGTGTCGAAGACGTGGAACGAGTCGTCGGGCTCGCTGGTTGCGGTCATGGTCTGAAGGCTCCTGATGTTGGATCTCGGTCTACCGGAATGACCGGTTCCACCGTCCCCCCATGGTCCCTCGCGCCGGCTCCCCGGCTTCTGGTGGGCCAGGAAACAGAAAAACCTCTCGCGGGTGCGAGAGGTCTGCGCGCGGGTCGAGGACGACGATGTCCGCCTGTACGTTGTCGTAAGGGCGGTCACTGCGGACCGGCGCGCCTGCTGCCAATAATCATGGCGAACGAGAGCACGGGGGAAGTGTGGCACAACCCGGCCCGACGATCACCGTCCGTCTCAGGATGCGGGCGCTGGGTGTCCGCCCTTCGGCGATCGGACGAACCGCCCCTGCCGAACGGGCCGCCGCCGCGAGCGGGCCGCCGCGGACGGTGGTCCGGGCGGCCCTGCCGGGGCGGACGGGCGTCAGCCCAGGGGGTGCATCCAGCCCTGCTTGTCCTCGGCCGTGCCGCGCTGGATGTCGAGCAGGGCCTGGCGCAGGCGCAGGGTGACCTCGCCGGGCTCGCCGCCGCTCTGCTGCCACTCGCCACCGGCCCGCTTGACGGTGCCGACGGGAGTGATGACGGCCGCGGTGCCGCAGGCGAACACCTCGGTGAGGGTGCCGTTCTCGGAGTCGCGCTGCCACTGGTCGACCGAGACCCGCTCCTCGACGGCCTCGTAGCCGAGGTCGCGGGCGACGCTCAGCAGGGAGTCACGGGTGACGCCCTCCAGGATGGAGCCGGTGAGGGCCGGTGTGACGATCTTGTCGCCGTACACGAAGTACAGGTTCATGCCGCCGAGCTCCTCGACCCAGCTGTGCTCCACGGCGTCGAGGTAGCAGACCTGGTCGCAGCCCTTGGCCGCGGCCTCCGCCTGGGCGAGCAGCGAGGCGGCGTAGTTGCCGCCGGTCTTCGCGTCGCCCATGCCGCCGGGGACGGCGCGGACGCGGTCCTCGGAGACCCAGATGGAGACCGGCTTCACACCACCGGGGAAGTAGGCGCCGGCCGGGGAGGCGATCACCAGGAACAGGTACTCGTTGGCAGGCTTGACGCCCAGGCCGACCTCGGTGGCGATCATGAAGGGGCGCAGGTAGAGGGATTCCTCACCGCCGTGCGCCGGCACCCACGCCTTGTCCTGCCCGACCAGCGCGTCGCACGCCTCGAGGAACGTCTCGACCGGCAGCTCGGGCATCGCGAGGCGGCGGGCGGAGCGCTGGAAACGCTCGGCGTTCTTCTCCGGGCGGAAGGTGGCGACGGACCCGTCGGGCCTGCGGTAGGCCTTCAGGCCCTCGAAGATCTCCTGCGCGTAGTGCAGGACGTGGGTCGCCGGGTCGATGGGGATCGGCGCGTAGGGGACGAGCTGTCCGTCGTGCCAGCCCCGGCCCTCGGTCCACTTGATCGTCACCATGTGGTCGGTGAAGTGACGGCCGAACCCCGGGTCGGCCAGGATCGCCTCTCGCTCGGCGTCCGAGAGGGGGTGGGCGGAGGGCTTGAGCTCGATCGTGGGCGTCGTCATGAGTGGTTGTCCTTCACCGGTTGTAGTGACGGGCCGCGCTCACGCCCGTACGGCCGGTGGCCAGTGGTAGGACGTCCGAGCATTCCCTCATTCCGCGGCCCCGAGTTCGATTATCGCCCGGGGGCTGCGGCGGAGGGAACACGGGGTGAATGCGGCCCGGTGGTCGATGGTGGCACCCGGCGGGGACATGGGGAAGCCGCCGGGCGGTTGCGACCGGCGGCTTCGAATGGTGTCGAGTGCGCGCGCCCGGTCAGCCGGCTACGCGTACGGCGAGCGCGTCGCCGATCTCGGAGGTGCTGCGCGCGGGTAGATCTCCGCGCTCCGCGAGGTCGGCGGAGACGGCTTCCTCGATGCGGGCCGCCTCGGCGTCGTGGCCGAGGTGGCGCAGGAGGAGGGCGACGGAGAGAACCGTGGCGCTCGGGTCCGCCTTGCCCTGGCCGGCGATGTCCGGGGCCGAGCCGTGCACGGGCTCGAACATCGACGGGAACTCGCCGGACGGGTTGATGTTCCCGCTCGCGGCGACGCCGATGCCGCCGGAGACGGCCGCGGCGAGGTCGGTGATGATGTCACCGAAGAGGTTGTCGGTGACGATCACGTCGAAACGCTCGGGCTGGGTGACGAGGTAGATCGTCGCGGCGTCGACGTGGATGTAGTCGGTGGTGACCTCGGGGTGCTCCGCGGCCACCTTGTTGAAGACGTTCGTCCACAGGTGGCCGGCGAAGGTCAGCACGTTGTTCTTGTGGACCAGCGTGAGCTTCTTGCGCGGGCGGGCCTGGGCGCGGGCGAAGGCGTCACGCACGACACGCTCGACACCGTAGGCCGTGTTGACGGAGACCTCGGTGGCGACCTCGTGCTCGGTGCCCTTGCGGATGGTGCCGCCGTTGCCGGTGTACGGGCCCTCGGTGCCCTCCCGGACCACGACGAAGTCGATCTCCGGCTGCCCCGCGAGCGGCGTGGACACACCCGGCAGGAGCTTCGACGGCCGCAGGTTGACGTGGTGGTCGAAGGCGAAGCGGAGCTTGAGCAGGAAGCCGCGCTCCAGAACCCCGGAGGGGACGCTCGGATCGCCGATGGCACCGAGCAGGATGGCGTCGTGCTGCTTCAGCGCGTCGAGGTCGGCGTCGGTGAGGGTCTCACCGGTGGCGTGGTAACGCCGCGCGCCGAAGTCGTACTCCCTGGTCTCCAGCTTCACATCCTGCGGAAGGACGGCGGAGAGGACCTTGAGACCTTCGGTCACGACCTCCTGGCCGATGCCGTCACCGGGGATCACTGCGAGATTGATGCTGCGAGACATGCGGGCACCCTACTCCTCGTCCCATGCTCTGACACGAGCCGTCCGGGATGCGGACACCCGCATGAGGGGATCGCCGACCGGGACCGCCCGGAGCGGCTCAGTGGCCGGTCGAACCGCCGTTGTCCCGGCGGTCGAGGGCACGCTGGAGGGCGGCCGCGGCGTTCTTGCGGTCGGACTCGCTCGTACGGGAGGCGTGGCGGACGCGGCGGCGGACAGCGGTCTCGGGCATGGGAATCGACTCCTTCGACAAGCCTGGTGAGACGGGAATGCGGAGGGGAAACGCGTCACCGGAAGGGGCGGGGAGCGGGGGCCGCAGGGATTGCCTGCACGGGGCCCGGCTCACGACCGCCGTTCGCTTGGTCGAGCGAGACGTTCGGCTCCTACAAAACTAAGGGCGTGCGGGGCATCTGTCTGCACAATTACTCGGACTTCCTACTATCTGAGACAGTGGACCACGTCACACCCCCGCGACCTGCGAAAACGCCGGACGGGCCAGGTCCGTACGACCTGGCCCGTCCGACGGGGCAGCGGCAGCGGGTACGAAGGCCCCGGTGCCGGGGGGCGTCAGCCCATGTGCGGGTACGTGTAGTCGGTCGGCGGGACCAGCGTCTCCTTGATGGCACGGGTCAGGGTCCAGCGCATCAGGTTCTGCGGGGCGCCGGCCTTGTCGTTGGTGCCGGAGGCGCGACCGCCGCCGAAGGGCTGCTGGCCGACGACGGCACCGGTCGACTTGTCGTTGATGTAGAAGTTGCCGGCCGCGTAGCGCAGCTTCTCCATCGTGTACGCGGCGGCCGCGCGGTCGTTCGCGATGACCGAGCCGGTCAGCGCGTAGTCGGACACCGCCTCCATCTGGGTCAGCATCTCGTCGTACTTCTCGGCTGAGCTGTCGTCGTAGACGTGCACGGCGAGGAACGGACCGAAGTACTCGGTGCGGAAGACCTCGTTGTCCGGGTCGTCGCACTCGACGACGGTCGGACGGACGAAGTAGCCGACGGAGTCGTCGTAGCTGCCGCCCGCGACGATCGTGCAGGACGGGTCCTCGTTGGCGCGGTCGATCGCGGCCTTGTTCTTGGCGAAGGACCGCTCGTCGATGACGGCGCCGATGAAGTTGGACAGGTCGGTGACGTCACCCATCTTGATGCCGTCGACCTCGGCCGCGAACTCCTCCTTGAACCCGGAGTTCCAGATGGACGCCGGGATGTACGCGCGGGAGGTCGCCGAGCACTTCTGGCCCTGGTACTCGAAGGCACCGCGGGTCAGCGCCGTCTTGAGGATCGCGCGGTCGGCCGACGGGTGGGCGACGACGAAGTCCTTGCCGCCGGTCTCACCGACCAGCCGCGGGTAGGTGCGGTACTTCTCGATGTTGTTGCCGACCGTCTTCCACAGGTGCTGGAAGGTCTTGGTCGAGCCCGTGAAGTGAATGCCCGCCAGGTCCCGGTGCTCGAGCGCGACCTCGGAGACCTCGATGCCGTCACCGGTGACGAGGTTGATGACGCCCTTGGGCAGTCCGGCCTCCTCCAGCAGCCGCATCAGCAGCACGGCGGCGTGGGTCTGGGTCGGGGAGGGCTTCCAGACCACGACGTTGCCCATCAGCGCGGGCGCGGTGGGCAGGTTGGCGGCGATCGCACTGAAGTTGAACGGCGTGATCGCGTAGACGAAGCCCTCCAGCGGGCGGTGGTCCATGCGGTTCCACACGCCCGGCGAGTTGGCCGGGGGCTGCTCGGCCAGGATGCCGCGCGCGTAGTGGACGTTGAACCGCCAGAAGTCGATCAGCTCGCAGGGGCTGTCGATCTCGGCCTGCTGGGCGGTCTTGGACTGGCCCAGCATGGTGGAGGCGGCGATGGTCTCGCGCCAGGGGCCCGAGAGCAGTTCGGCGGCGCGCAGGATGATCGCCGCGCGGTCGTCGAAGGACATCGCGCGCCAGGCGGGGGCGGCGGCCAGGGCGGCGTCGATCGCGTCCTGGGCGTCCTGCCGGGTGGCGTTGGCGTAGGTGCCAAGACGTGCCTTGTGGTTGTGCGGCTGCACGACGTCGAAGCGCTCGCCGCCGCCCATCCTCTTCTCGCCGCCGATGGTGCAGGGAAGGTCGACCGGGTTGTCGGCCAGTTCCTTGAGCTTGGCCTCCAGCCGGGCGCGTTCGGCCGAGCCGGGGGCGTAGCCGTGCACCGGCTCGTTGACGGGCGTGGGGACCTGGGTCACAGCGTCCATTGTTTCCGTACTCCTTGACTTGAGCGGTGAGTGGGTGAGCGGTGGTGCTCGGGCTCAGCCCTTGCTGACCATCGAGCGCAGGAAGAAGCGCAGGTTCGCCGGCTTCTCCGCCAGACGGCGCATGAAGTAGCCGTACCAGTCGGTGCCGTAGGCCGTGTAGACCCGCATGCGGTGGCCTTCGGCGGCCAGGCGCAGGTGCTCGTCGCCGCGGATGCCGTAGAGCATCTGGAACTCGTACTCGTCGGTCTTGCGTCCGGCGCCGCGCGCCAGCTCCTGGGCGATGGAGATCAGACGCGGGTCGTGGGACCCGATCATCGGGTACCCCTCGCCCTCCATCAGGGTCCGCAGGACGCGCACGTACGCCTTGTCGATCTCGTGCTTCTGCTGGTAGGCGACCTCGGCGGGCTCCTTGTAGGCGCCCTTCACCAACCGTACGCGACTGCCGTCGGCGGCGAGGCGGCGCGCGTCGGCCTCGGTGCGGAAGAGGTAGGCCTGGATGACGCAGCCGGTCTGCGGGAAGTCCTTCCGCAGCTCCTCGTGGATGGCGAACATCGAGTCGAGGGTGGTGTGGTCCTCGGCGTCGAGGGTGACGGTGGTGCCGATCGCGGCGGCGGCCTCGACGACCGGGCGGACGTTGGCGAGCGCCAGTTCATGGCCGCCGGGGAGCGCCTGGCCGAACATCGACAGCTTCACCGACATCTCGGCGCGGGTGCCGAGCTCCAGCGGCGCGAGCCTGCGGACCAGTTCCAGGTAGGCGTCGCGGGCGGCGGATGCCTGGCCGGGGGTCGTGATGTCCTCGCCGACGACGTCCATGGTCAGTTCGAGACCGCTGCCGGTGAGCCCCTGGATGACGGGCAGGATCTCGTCGACGGTCTCCCCGGGGATGAAACGGTCGACGACCTGCTTGGTCACCGGGGCCGCCGAGACCAGGCGTCGCATCCGGTCGCTGCGCGACGCGGCGAGAATCACGGGACCCAGCACGGGCACCTCCACAAGCTGCGAGACGGCCGCTGCCCGACGTTTCGGGTACGGCACGGAGAACCACCGTGAAACCTAGGGATTCCTTCGAGCGTGAGCCATCGACAGCTGTCACGCATCCGTGCCGTCGATCTCAGACAGTTGTATGAAGGCCGCGCGGTTCTGCGGGACAATGCGGGGGTGACGTCGGAACGCAGGGGCGAGTACCAGGAGCTGGTGGACGAGATCTCGGAGCTGCTCGGCGCTCCGGCGACCCTGGAGAACCGTGACTTCGAGCTGATCGCCTTCGGCGCGTACGACAGCGAGGGCGACCTCGATCCGTCCGTGCTGGACCCGGTGCGGACCCGCTCGATCCTCACCCGTCGCTCGACGGCCGCCGTCCGGGCCTGGTTCGAGGGTTTCGGCATCACCCGCGCGACCGGTCCGGTCCGGGTCCCGAGAACCCCGGAGGCCGGCGTGCACCGGGGTCGTATCTGCCTGCCGGTACGCCACAAGGGTGTCGTCCTCGGCTACGTCTGGCTGCTGGACTACGACCCGGGCCCCTCCGAGGGGCAGCTGAGCGCGGCCATGGGTGTGGCGGCCCGGATCGGGGCGCTGCTCGCCGACGAGGCGCAGCACGGCGCAGACCTGACCCGCGAGCTGCGGGCCGTCCTCAGTGCGGAACGCGACTGGCAGCGCGACATGGCGGTCGCCGAACTCCGTACCGCCCTCGGTGGCCGCGCCGACGGCCCGCACACCATGGTCTGTGTGGCCCCGTGGCCCTCCGCCGACCCCGAGGACGCCCCGTCGGTCCGTACGGTGCCGGGCGCGACGGCGCTGTGCACCCTGCCGTGGGGGGCCTCGGACGTGTCGCTGGCGCTGCTGCTGCGGCTGCGCGCGTCCGACGTGCTGACCCCGGCGACGACTGCCGCCTCGCGGCTCCTGGAACGGGCGCACGGGAGCGGCCCCGGACACCGGGACGGGGCGGTCGGCGCGCGGGAGGGCCAAGGCGGCCGTTCCGGTCCCGCCGTGGCCGCCGGGATCGCCGCGCCCCGCTCCGGCCTCGCCGAACTCGACGTCGCCTGGGACGAGGCATCGGCGGCGGCCCGCGCCGCCCTGGCCGAGCCCCGGCTCGGCCCGGCGGCCCGGTGGACCTCGATCGGCCCCTACCGGCTCCTGACCGCGCTCCCCGCGCGGGCCGCCCACGACCCCGTCGTCGGCCCGCTGCTCGCCCCGGCACACCGGGAACTCGCCCGCACCGCCGAGACCTATCTCGACTGCGCGGGCCAGGCCGGCCGCACGGCCGCCGAACTGGGCGTCCACCGGCAGACCCTGTACTACCGCCTGTCCCGCGTCGAGCAGCTCACCGGCCTCGACCTGGACGACGGCGAGGACCGGCTCCTGCTGCACATGGCGCTGAAGGCGCACCGCCTGTGATCACCGGGAGGCGCGTCGGTGCCGGGTGACGGTCTCGTTCACCCGGCCGACGGGAAAGGCGCCGGGCGGCCGAGAACGTTCTCGGCCGCCCGGCGCCTTTCAGTCCGAACGGGGACCCGGGGGCGGGGGGATCAGACCAGCTCCACCGAGCGGGCGGACGTCGCGCCGATCTCCGCCGCGACCTCGGCCAGCACCGCGGAGGGGACCGTGTCGTCGACCGTCAGGACCGCGAGGGCCTCGCCGCCGACCGCCGCGCGCGCGACCTGCATGCCGGCGATGTTGATGCCCGCCTCGCCGAAGATCCGGCCCACGGTGCCGACGACACCCGGACGGTCCTCGTAGCGGAGCACGGCCATGTGGTCCGCGAGCGCGAGGTCCACGTCGTAGTCGCCGACCGCGACGATCTTCTGGACGTTCTTGTGTCCGGCCAGCGTGCCGGAGACCGCGATCTCCTCGCCGTCGGCGAGGGTGCCGCGCACGGTGACCACGTTGCGGTGGTCGGCCGACTCGGAGCTGGTGGTCAGCCGCACCTCGACGCCCCGCTCCTGGGCGAACAGGGGCGCGTTCACATAGGACACCGTCTCGTCGACGACGTCCTCGAAGACGCCCTTGAGTGCGGAGAGCTCCAGTACCTTCACGTCGTGCTGGGTGATCTCGCCGTACACCTCGACGTCGAGGCGCACCGCGACCTCACCGGCGAGCGCGGTGAAGATCCGGCCCAGGCGCTCGGCGAGCGGCAGGCCCGGCTTGACGTCCTCGGCGATGACCCCGCCCTGCACGTTCACCGCGTCCGGGACCAGCTCACCGGCGAGCGCGAGGCGCACCGAGCGGGCGACGGCGATGCCGGCCTTCTCCTGGGCCTCGTCGGTGGAGGCACCGAGGTGCGGGGTGCACACGACCTGGTCGAACTCGAAGAGCGGGGAGTCCGTGCAGGGCTCCTTGGCGTACACGTCGAGGCCGGCGCCGGCGACGCGGCCCTCCTTGAGCGCCGCGTACAGCGCCTCCTCGTCGACGATGCCGCCGCGCGCGGCGTTGATGACGCGCACGCCCGGCTTGACCTTGCGCAGCGCCTCGTCGCCGATCAGGCCGAGCGTCTCGGGGGTCTTGGGCAGGTGGACGGTGATGAAGTCGGAGACCTGGAGCAGCTCGTCCAGCGACAGCACCTTCACGCCCATCTGTGCGGCCCGCGCGGGCTGCACGTAGGGGTCGTAGGCGACGATCTTCATGCCGAAGGCGGACATGCGCTGCGCGACGAGGGCGCCGATCCGCCCCAGCCCCACGACTCCGAGGGTCTTCTCGGCGAGCTCGACGCCCGTGTACTTGCTGCGCTTCCACTCGTGGTTCTTCAGCGCGGCGTTGGCCTGCGGAATGTTGCGCGCGGTGGCGACGATCAGACCGCAGGCGAGTTCCGCGGCGGTCACGATGTTCGAGGTGGGGGCGTTGACCACCATCACGCCCGCCTTGGTGGCGGCGGAGACGTCGACGTTGTCCAGGCCGACGCCGGCCCGCGCGACGACCTTGAGCTTCTTCGCGGCGGCGATGGCCTCGGCGTCGACCTTGGTGGCGGAACGGATCAGGATCGCGTCCACGGTGGCGACGGCGGACAGGAGCTCCGCCCGGTCCGCGCCGTTGCAGTGGCGGATCTCGAAGTCCGGGCCGAGCGCGTCCACGGTCGCGGGCGACAGCTCTTCGGCGATGAGTACGACAGGTTTCGAGCTCACGTGAGTCCTCACATGTCCATGGGGGCACCGCCCGTGCGCGGGTGGCGCTACGGGGGAGGACGGCCGTCCCGACGGCCGCATGCGGTGGAGGGGAGCGGCGCCGGGGTGGCCTGCATTCCTCGGTGTCGCTTAGCCGCGTGGAAGACGCACGACGCTGTGGGCCTGACGCGTATGTCTCAGCAGTGTAGTGGCGCCGGGGCATCGTCCTGCGTCACTGCGGAAGGATCATCCGGAAGTGGCCGGGCAGGCCTGCCGACGAAGAATCCAGCCCCTGTGGCTTTGGAGATACGGGGGTGTGGGGCGAAGTCTCCGCGACGGCGTCGGCGGGGCCGGGGCGGCCCGGGCACGGCGCCGTCGCGGAGTGCTCGGCTCACGCGTCTTCGTTGACCCAGCTCATCAGCTTGCGCAGCTCCTTGCCGGTGGTCTCCAGGAGGTGCTCGGAGTCCTGCTTCTTGTACTCGTTGTACTTCTTCAGACCGCCGTGGTACTCGTCCATCCACTGCTGGGCGAAGGTGCCGTCCTGGATCTCGGCGAGGACCTTCTTCATCTCGGCCTTGGTGGCGTCGGTGATGATCCGCGGGCCGGTGACGTAGTCGCCCCACTCGGCGGTCTCGGAGATCGACCAGCGCATCTTCTCCAGGCCGCCCTCGTACATGAGGTCGACGATCAGCTTCAGCTCGTGCAGGCACTCGAAGTATGCGATCTCCGGCTGGTAGCCCGCCTCGGTCAGCGTCTCGAAGCCCGCCTTGACCAGTGCCGCGGTGCCACCGCAGAGGACGGCCTGCTCACCGAACAGGTCGGTCTCGGTCTCCTCGGTGAAGGTGGTCTTGATGACGCCGGCGCGGGTGCCGCCGATGCCCTTGGCGTACGACAGGGCCAGCGCGAAGGCGTTGCCCGTGGCGTCCTGCTCGACGGCGGCGATGCAGGGAACGCCGCGGCCCTCCTCGTACTGGCGGCGCACCAGGTGGCCCGGGCCCTTGGGGGCGACCATGCAGACGTCCACGCCGGCCGGGGGCTTGATGAAGCCGTAGCGGATGTTCAGGCCGTGACCGAAGAACAGGGCGTCGCCGTCCTTCAGGTTGTCCTTGATGTGCTCCTCGTAGACCTGGGCCTGGATCGGGTCCGGGACCAGGATCATGATGACGTCGGCCTCGGCGGCGGCCTCGGACGGGGTCACCACGCGCAGGCCCTGCTCCTCGGCCTTGGCCTTGGACTTGGAGCTCTCGTGCAGACCGACACGGACGTCGACACCCGAGTCACGGAGCGACAGGGCGTGGGCGTGGCCCTGGCTGCCGTAACCGATGACCGCGACCTTGCGGCCCTGGATGATGGACAGGTCGGCGTCGGCGTCGTAGAACAGCTCGGCCACTTTGGGTTCTCTCCTTGTGTGCGGGTGTCACGTCCCACCGTATGACGGTGAGGGGACGGGAAGTTTCGGGGTCTCGGAATACGGGCGGCCGGGAGTGTCGCCGACCGCCCCGTTCCGTCTTACGCCGACCGGTCGAGAGCGCGCAGCGACCGGTCGGTGATCGAACGGGCACCGCGTCCGATCGCGATCGTCCCGGACTGGACCAGCTCCTTGATGCCGAACGGTTCCAGCATCTTGAGCATGGCGGACAGCTTGTCGCTGCTGCCGGTGGCCTCGATGGTGACGGCCTCCGGGGAGACGTCCACGGTCTTGGCGCGGAACAGCTGGACGATCTCGACGATCTGGGAACGCGTCTCGTTGTCGGCGCGCACCTTCACCAGGACGAGTTCGCGCTGGACGGCCTGCGACGGCTCGAGTTCGACGATCTTCAGAACGTTGACGAGCTTGTTGAGCTGCTTGGTCACCTGCTCCAGCGGGAACTCCTCGACGCTCACCACGATGGTGATGCGGGAGATGTCGGGGTGCTCGGTGACGCCGACGGCGAGCGAGTCGATGTTGAAGCCGCGGCGGGAGAACAGCGCGGCGATCCGGGCCAGGATGCCGGGGGTGTTCTCCACCAGGACGGAGAGCGTGTGCTTGGACATGATCTCTTGGGTCTCTCTCGCTCAGTCGTCTTCGTTGTCGCCGAAGTCGGGGCGGACGTCGCGGGCGGCCATGATCTCGTCGTTGGAGGTGCCGGCGGCGACCATCGGCCACACCATGGCGTCCTGGTGGACGATGAAGTCGACGACGACCGGGCGGTCGTTGATCGAGTTCGCCTCCTCGATGACCTTGTCGAGGTCCGCCGGGTCCTCGCAGCGGATCGCGTGGCAGCCCATGGCCTCCGACAGCTTGACGAAGTCGGGGACGCGGGTGCCCACGCTCCGCTGCGTGGCCGGTCCCACGGCGGAGCCGCCGTTCAGGCCGGTGGGGGCGTTGTTCGTCTCGACGGGGCCGGAGCCCAGCACGGTGTTGGAGTACCGCTGGTTGTAGAACAGGGTCTGCCACTGGCGGACCATCCCGAGAGCGCCGTTGTTGATGACGGCGACCTTGATCGGGATGTTGTTCAGGGCGCAGGTGGTGAGTTCCTGGTTGGTCATCTGGAAGCAGCCGTCGCCGTCGATCGCCCAGACGGCCCGGCCGGGCTGTCCGGCCTTGGCGCCCATGGCCGCCGGGACGGCGTAGCCCATGGTCCCGGCGCCGCCGGAGTTCAGCCAGGTGGCGGGCTTCTCGTACTGGATGAAGTGCGCGGCCCACATCTGGTGCTGGCCGACGCCCGCGGCGAAGATCGTGTCCTCGGGCGCCAGCTGTCCGATGCGCTCGATGACCTGCTGCGGGGAGAGCGAACCGTCCTCGGGCTGGTCGTAGCCCAGGGGGTAGGTGTCGCGCCAGCGGCTCAGGTCCTTCCACCAGGCCGCATACCGCGACCTGGCGGCCTCGCCCCAGTGGCCCTCGGCGTGCTCCTTCTGGACGGCCTGGACGAGGTCGGCGAGGACCTCGCGGGCGTCACCGACGATCGGCACGTCGGCGGCGCGGTTCTTGCCGATCTCGGCCGGGTCGATGTCGGCGTGGACGATCCTGGCGTACGGGGCGAAGCTGTCCAGCTTGCCGGTGACGCGGTCGTCGAAGCGGGCTCCGAGGGCGACGATCAGGTCTGCCTTCTGCAGCGCGGTGACGGCGGTGACCGCACCGTGCATGCCCGGCATTCCCACGTGCAGCGGGTGGCTGTCGGGGAATGCGCCGAGTCCCATCAGGGTGGTGGTGACGGGAGCACCGGTGAGTTCCGCGAGGACCTTCAGCTCGGCCGTGGCGCGGGCCTTGATGACACCGCCGCCGACGTAGAGGACCGGCCGCTTCGCGGAGGTGATCAGCTTGGCCGCCTCGCGGATCTGCTTGGCGTGCGGCTTGGTGACGGGCCGGTAGCCGGGCAGGTTCATGGTGGGCGGCCAGGAGAAGGTGGTGCGCGCCTGGAGGGCGTCCTTGGCGATGTCCACCAGCACCGGGCCGGGGCGGCCGGTGGCGGCGATGTGGAAGGCCTGCGCGATCACCCGGGGGATGTCCTCGGCCTTGGTGACCAGGAAGTTGTGCTTGGTGATCGGCATGGTGATGCCGACGATGTCCGCTTCCTGGAAGGCATCCGTGCCGATCGCCTTGGAGGCGACCTGGCCGGTGATCGCGACCAGCGGCACGGAGTCCATGTGCGCGTCGGCGATCGGGGTGACCAGGTTGGTGGCGCCGGGGCCCGAGGTCGCCATGCAGACGCCCACCTTGCCGGTGGCCTGCGCGTACCCCGTGGCCGCGTGGCCGGCGCCCTGCTCGTGGCGGACCAAGACGTGACGCACCCGGGTGGAGTCCATCAGCGGGTCGTAGGCGGGAAGGATCGCACCGCCGGGGATGCCGAATACCGTGTCGGCGCCGACCTCCTCGAGAGAGCGAATGAGGGACTGCGCGCCCGTGACGCTCTCGGGGGCGGACTGCTGTCCTCCGGATCGGGGCCGCGGCTGCGGATGGGCCCCGGTGGCCTGCTCGGTCATCGGCTTCTCTTCTCGATGCTGAGGGTTCTTGCGAGGTGTGTGCGGGCGGTGCGGCAGGTGCTGGTGCAACAAAAAACCCCTCGTGCCAAAAGGCAATCGAGGGGAGCGCGCCGGGCGGGGGCGCCGAGCAGTCGATGCTCAGCGTCAGCCGACGCGCTTTCCAAGTACGAGAATTCGGGTGCGCATGGCATTGACCCTCCCCCCGACGTGCACCGACTGTCAAGTGGGTGGGACGGGCGTCTCATCATGTGAGCGTAGAGTCGTGCCGCCTCTGAGCATGGTGGCCACCCCCGACGTGTACCCGCCGGAGCCGCCGCCCGCGAACGCGGGTTCGGCCGGCCCGTGCGGCATCGGACAGTGACCGGCGCCGAGCGCCCTGCGCAGCCGGTACTCGTCCAGGGGGCCGGAGAAGGCCATGCCCTGCCCGTGCGTGCACCCCATCGCGCGGAGGGCGACGACCTGCTCGGGCAGGTCCACCCCGTCGGCCACGGACTGCATCCCGAGGTCGCCGGCGATCCGCAGCAGTCCGCTGGTGATCTTGTGCAGCCGCGCGGACTCGACCACGCCCTCGACCAGGCTGCGGTCGAGTTTGAGCACGTCGACGGGGAGCCGCCTGAGGGCGGTAATCGCCGCGTAGCCGTCGCCGAAGCCGTCCAGGGCGATGCGGACGCCGACGCGCCTGAGGGCGGTCAGGCGGCGCTCCAGCTCGTCCAGGCAGACCCGCGGGTCGGTTTCGGCCACCTCGACGACCAGCGAGCCGGAGGGCAGTCCGTGCCGGGTGAGCAGGGCCTCGATCGAGCTGAGCGGCAGTGAGCGGTCCAGCAGCCTGCGGGCGCCGAGCCGGACGGCCACGGGTACCGACACCCCCGTCGCCTGCCGTTCGGCGGCCTGCTCGACCGCCTCCTCCAGCAACCAGCGGCCCAGCTCGGCGGTCTTCTCGCTGTCCTCGGCGACACGCAGGAACTCCGCGGGGGTGAACAGCACCCCCTGCGCGGAACGCCAGCGCGCCTGCGCGCAGACCGAGGTGATCCTGCCGTCCTCCAGGGACACCACCGGCTGGTGCAGCAGCGCGAACTCCCCGTCGTGCAGCGCGGCGCGCAGCCGGGTGGCCAGCTCCGCCCTGCGGACGACGTCCTGCTGCATCTGCGGCCGGTACAGCTCCACCCGGCCCTTGCCGCCGGCCTTGGCCCGGTACATGGCGAGGTCCGCGTTGCGCAGCAGTTCACCCGCGCCGAGGGCCGGTTCGGCGAAGGCCACACCGATGGAGGCGTTGACCCGGACATCGTTGCCGTCGATGAGGTAGGGCTGGGACAGGGTCACTCTGAGGCGGTCGGCGAGCTCCAGGATGTGCCGCTCGCGGGCCTCCCGGTCACGGGCTCCGTCGCCCACGATCAGGGCGGCGAACTCGTCGCCGCCCAGCCGGGAGGCGGTGTCGCCCTTGCGGACCGCGTCCCGGAGTCTGCGGGCGGCGTGGATGAGCAGCTCGTCCCCGGCCTGGTGGCCGATGGTGTCGTTGACGGCCTTGAAGCCGTCGAGGTCGATGAAGAGCACGGCCGTGCCCCTGAGGGCGGCACCCCGGTCGGAGGCGCGGCGGCCGGACAGGGCCTGCTGGACGCGCCGGGTGAACAGGGCGCGGTTGGGCAGGTCGGTCAGTGGGTCGTGTTCGGCGTTGTGCTGGAGCTGCGCCTGCAGGCGCACTCTCTCGGTGACGTCCCGGCTGTTGAAGATGAGGCCGCCGTGGTGCCGGTTGACGGTCGACTCCACGTTCAGCCAGCCTCCCCCACTCTCGGCTTCTCCCCCACTCTCGGCTTCGCTCGAGCGGGGGGACCTCCCTGAGCGGGAGGTGCCCCCGCCGCCGGAGCGGAAACGGCACTCGATGCGCGTGGTGGGTTCCTCGACGGGGCTGGCGGAGAGGAAACGGCGCACCTCGTGCACGACGCAGCCCAGGTCCTCCGGGTGGATGAGCTGGGCCAGTTCCGTACCCACCAGCTCCTCCGCGGGACGGCCGTACACCCCGGCGGCGGCCGGGGAGACGTAGCGGAGCACGCCGCTGGGGGCGGCGATCATGATGACGTCGCTGGAGCCCTGCACCAGGGAGCGGAAGTGGTTCTCCTTGTACGCCAGTTCCTGGGTGAGGGTGATGTTGTCGAGCAGCATGATGCCCTGGCGCACGACGAGTGCGAGCACCACGGTGCCACCGGTGAGCAGGACCACGCGGTCGACGCTGCGGCCGTTGAGGACGGTGTAGAGGATGCCCAGGGTGCACACCGCCGCGGCGAGGTACGGGGTGAGCGCGGCGAGGGAACCGGCGATGGGCCGGGAGACCGGATAACGGCCGTGCTCACCGCCGGGTCCGGGGAGATGGTGGTGGCCGGGTCCGCCGCGCTGTCCGGGCAGGTGCTCGCGCACCACGCGCGTGTGCCCCTCGTCCTCGGACCGGTCGCCCCTCGATCCGGTCCAGGGTGCGTACGCCAGGAGCAGCGAGCCGGCGAACCAGCCCGCGTCGAGCAGCTGTCCCGAGCGGTAGGTGTCGTGCAGCAGCGGGGAGGTGAACACGGCGTCGCACATCACGGTGAGCGCGAGCGCGCCGATCGCGGTGTTGACCGCGGAGCGGTTCACCGCCGACCGCCGGAAGTGCAGGGCGAGCACCATGCTGACCAGCGCGATGTCGAGCAGCGGATAGGCCAGCGACAGCGCGGTGTGCGCCACGTCCTCACCGCCGACCTGCGCGGCCTGGGCGAGCGCGAGGCTCCAGGCGAGGGTCAGCAGGGAGCCGCCGATCAGCCAGGCGTCCAGCCCCAGACAGACCCAGCCGGCCTTGGTCACGGGCCGTTTGGCGAGTACCAGCAGCCCGACGATGGCGGGGGGCGCGAAGCACAGGAAGAACAGGTCCGCGTAGCTGGGGCTGGGCACGGGCAGCCCGAGAACGACCTCGTACCACCCCCAGACCAGGTTGCCCAGGGACGCCATGGCGGAGGAGATGCCGAACAGCAACCAGGCGGGCCGGAAGCTGACGCGGCGGCCGCGCGCGTAGAGGAAGCAGGACACGGCCGCCGCGGCCGCGGCGGCGCTCAGCCCGAAGTCACCCATGACCAGAGCGAGTCGGTCCGATCCCCAACCGAGCGCGGCCCCGATGGCATAGACCGCGCAGACGAAGGCCAGGACGAGCTGCGGGACCAGGCCCGCCCGGCGGTCCACGGCCGTCGGGCGGGCCGGCGTCACTCCCGGGGCGGACTGCGTCCGCACCGTCCCCTCTAGCGTGGACGTGGAGGCCGGCGCACTCACCGGTCCCTCCCGGTCCGCGCTGCCTCCACGTTCCTCGGATGCCGCGACACCTCCACGCCCCCCGGGTTCCGGGGCGCGGGGCGGGGCGGCCACTCGCCGCGGTGACCCCGGCGGCGCGCAGTCGTGCGCCAGGGTCGCCGACGGCGGCTCCGTCGCGTCGGATCGCTCGTCCATAGGCCGTGCATCGCCCGTCGCCCCCCTCACAGTCCGCAATGTCAATCCCCCGCGCCGATCGGTCGGCGGCGCAGCCCCTGTCGGGACGATACACCAGTCTCGTCACTCAGGGACATAGCTTCTCTACTCTCCGTAACGATCACCCGACGCGTGAGCACCCATCGCACCCGAACGGTCGCGGACCGTGCTCGAAGCGGACTACGCGCTTGCCGCCCCCGTCACCAGGATCACGTTGCGGAGCTCCTCCTGGTTCAGGAAACGGTTCAACTGGTCCACCAGCAACCGCTCGGCACGCGGCCGGAAGGCGGAGGTGGGTCCGCCGGCGTGCGGGCTGATGAGGACGCCCGGCGCCCGCCACAGGGGATGTTCCGCGGGAAGGGGTTCGGGATCGGTGACGTCGAGGGCCGCGGTGATACGGCCGCTCTCCACCTCGGTGAGCAGGGCCGAGGTGTCGACGACGGGCCCCCGCGCCACGTTCACGAGCAGGGCGCCGTCCTTCATCCGGGCCAGGAAGCCGGCGTCCACGAGGTGCCGGGTGGACTCGGTCAGCGGGGTGGCGAGGACGACGACGTCCGCCTCCGGCAGCAGCGAGGGCAGTTCGGTGAACGGATGCACCGGGCCGCGCGCCGTGGTGCGCTCGGAGCGCGCAACGCGCGCCACCCGCGCGAGCTCGAACGGGGCGAGCCGGTCCTCGATCGCCGCGCCGATCGATCCGTACCCCACGATGAGCACGTTCCGGTCGGCGAGCGCGAGCCGGAATCCCCCGAGCCACTCCCCCTTGTCCTGCGCCCGCACGAAATCGGGCAGGCCGCGCAGCGAGGCCAGGATCAGGGCGAGCGTCAGCTCCGCCGTGCTCGCCTCGTGCACACCCCGCGCGTTGCACAGCCGCACGCCGGGGCGCAGGTGCCGCAGACCCGGCTGCACGTGGTCGATGCCGGCGGACAGGGTCTGCACGACCCGGACGGAGCTCATCAGCGGCAGCGGGCGCACCCCGACCTCGCTGGGCTTCATGTACGGCACGACGTAGAACACGCAGTCGGCCGGGTCGGCGGGGAAGTCCTCGGCGCCGTCCCAGAAGCGGTATTCGGGCCCCTCGGGAAGGCCCTCGATCTCGTCCGGCGGGAGGGGAAGCCATACGTCAGCAGTCATGGCCAGGAGGCTATGTCAGGGGCGTACGGCGGCAGAGGTTAGGTTGGTGGCCGGGAGAGGGAGGGTCACGACCAGGTGGAGCGCAGGACGATCGGCGCGACGGCGCTCGCGGTGGGGGCCGTCGGACTCGGATGCATGCCGATGAGCTGGGCCTACAGCACCTCGCGGCAGCGCGGCGAGGACTCGCTCAGGGCGGTGCACCGGGCACTCGACCTGGGCTCGACGCTGCTGGACACGGCCGACATGTACGGCCCGTTCACCAACGAGCTGCTGTTGGGGCGGGTGTTGAAGGAGCGGCGTGCCGACGCCTTCGTGTCGACGAAGGTCGGTCTGCTGGTGGGCGATCAGCACATCGTGGCCAACGGCCGCCCCGGATACGTGAGAAGAGCCTGTGACGCGTCCCTGCGTCGGCTCCAGACGGACGTCATCGATCTCTACCAGCTGCACCGCGCGGACCCGGAGGTGCCGGTCGAGGAGACCTGGGGCGCGATGGCCGATCTCGTCCGGGCCGGAAAGGTACGGGCGCTGGGGCTCTGCGCGGTCGGCGCGCGGTCGGCGCGGCGGCCGGGGGCGCGGCTGCACGACACGACGATCCGGCAGCTGGAGCGGGTGCAGCAGGTCTTCCCGGTGAGCGCGGTGCAGGCGGAGCTTTCGGTGTGGTCGCCGGAGGCGGTGGAGGCGCTGCTGCCGTGGTGCGGGGCACGCGGTGTGGGCTTCCTGGCCGCGATGCCGCTCGGCAACGGCTTCCTGACCGGAACGCTGACACCGGGTGAGGGATTCGAGGCGGACGATCTGCGCGCCCGGCACCCGCGCTTCACGGCCGAGATGATGGCCGCGAACCAGCCGATCGTGGTCGGCCTGCGCCGTATCGCCCGTCGGCACGGTGAGGACGTCACCCCGGCGCAGGTGGCTCTGGCCTGGGTGTTGTCCCTGGGCGGGCAGGTGGTCCCGGTGCCGGGCGCCAAGCGGGAGCGGTGGGTCGCCGAGAACGCCGGGGCGGCGGAGCTGCGCCTGACGGAAACGGACCTGGCGGAGATCGCGGCGCTGCCCGCGGCGCAGGGGTCGTGGGACTGAGGCGGGACTGGGCCGGGGGCCGAGGCCGGACCGGGGCCGGGGCTGAGACAGGGCTGCGCGGTGATCGACGATTCGGACTCGCGTGATCGGGAACCTGTGAGGCGCGAGCGGGGTATGACAGGTAGAACCTGCCGCGTCGAAGGGACAAGATCGTGCACCATCGAGCCGTTACGGCCGTGCTGGCCGCCGCCGCACTTCTGCTGACGGCCGGCTGTTCCTCCGGCGACGGAGGAGCGTCGGGTGGAGGCGACACCCCGTCGAGCCGTGCGACGGGGCAGTCCTCGCCTGCGGAGCGCGGCGCCGAGGAGACACCCCCGGCGAAGGGCTCGGTGAAGGTGCTCCGCACGGTCACCGAGAACCTGAACACCCCCTGGGGTCTCGCGCCCCTGGCCGACGGCGATCTGTTGGTGTCCTCCCGGGACGAGGCGACGATCACCCGGGTCGACACGAAGACGGGCGAGAAGTCCGAGCTGGGCGAGGTGCCGGGGGTGGCGCCGTCCGGCGAGGGCGGTCTGCTCGGCATCGCGCTCTCCCCGGAGTTCGCCTCGGACCACATGGTCTACGCCTACTTCACCTCGGCCTCGGACAACCGCATCGTCCGCATGATCTACGACGAGAAGAAGCCCGCGGGTCAGCAGTTGGGCGCACCCGACACCGTCTTCCGGGGCATCCCCAAGGGCGTGGTCCACAACGGCGGGCGGATCGCGTTCGGTCCGGACAAGATGCTGTATGTGGGCACGGGCGAGAGCGGGGACACCGGACTCTCCCAGGACAAGGAATCCCTGGGCGGCAAGATCCTTCGACTGACCCCGGAAGGTGAGCCGGCACCGGGCAACCCGTTCCCCGACTCCCCGGTGTACTCGTACGGCCACCGCAATGTGCAGGGCCTGGCCTGGGACGGCAAACAGCGCCTGTTCGCCTCGGAGTTCGGCCAGGACACCTGGGACGAGCTGAACGCGATCAAGCCCGGTGACAACTACGGCTGGCCCGAGGCCGAGGGCTCGTCCGACCACGGCGGCTTCCACAATCCGGTAGCCCAGTGGAGGACGGACGAGGCCTCCCCCAGCGGCATCGCGTACGCCGAGGGGTCGATCTGGATGGCGGGCCTGCGCGGCGAGCGCCTGTGGCGGATCCCGCTCAAGGGAACGGAGGTCTCGGCGGACCCGCAGGCCTTCCTCGAGGGCGAGTACGGCCGGCTGCGCACGGTGGCGTCGGCCGGCGGCGACAAGCTGTGGCTGGTCACCAGCAACACGGACGGCCGCCTCACCCCGAAGAAGGGCGACGACCGCATCCTGGAGGTGCGGGTGAGCTAGTACTTGTCCGGCGGATCAGGTAGCAGGAGATCGACGGCGCCTTGTCAGCGCGGGCGAGCGGGGGCAATGGGGGTCCCTCCCGCTCACGGGGGTCCCTCCCGCTCGAGCGAAGTCGAGAGTGGGGGAGAAGTCGAGAGTGGGGGAGTCGGCAACCGACGACAACGCCGCTGGGGCCCCTGCTCGAAGAGCTTGGGGTAGGGCGTCCCGGATCCCGTGTCTGCGGCATGATCCGCCGGACAGGTCCTGAGGCCCCTCGTTCGGTTCCGGTTCGGGGTGGGCCGGTGACGGGCGTACGACGACCTTTCCGGAGGCGAGGTCTATCGGGCCGCGTCCGGGGTCGGCGTCGCCGACGTCCTCCCGGGTCAGCTCCAGCCGCTTCTGCTCGTCGTGGGTGTGTTTGCGGCCGGGTGCGAACAGTTCCTCGAAGAAATTGAACATCGCTCCCCCCCTTTCAGGGCCGCGTGGGCGTGGCACCCATTATCCCGCGGCCTGCCGGTCGGTCTCGGCCGGGAAGAGGTCCAGGCGATGGGCCAGTGCCGCCGCCTCGCCCCGGCCGGAGACACCCAGTTTGGCGAGGATGTTGGACACGTGGACGCTGGCCGTCTTCGGTGAGATGAACAGCTGCTCGGCGATGCGGCGGTTGGTGTGGCCGGCGGCCACCAGGCGCAGCACGTCGCGTTCCCGGCCGGTGAGGCCGAGGGCGTCGGCCGGATCCGTGGGCGCCGGGGCGGACTCACGGGCGGCGGGGGCCGGTGTGATGCGGGCGCGCCGGGCCAGCAGGGCGACCGACCGGGCCAGCGGGGCGGCTCCGAGATGCTCGGCGACGGCTCCGGACAGCCGCAGCAGCTCCGTGGCGCGGGCGCGCTCGTCCTCGCCCGCCCCGGAGGCGAGCAGCGCCTCGGCGAGCCGGAAGCGGACCCGCGCGAGGTCGTAGGGCCGCTCCAGCGGTTCCAGCGCGGCGACGGCGGCGGCCCACTCCCCCGGCACCGACCGGCCCTCGGCGCGCAGCAGTTCGGCGCGCAGCCACACCTCGTACGCCTGCCACAGCGGCACGCCGGTCGCCAGGCTCTTGGCCGCCGTGCGGAGGCGTCCGAGGATCCGCGGGCGATCCGGTTCGGTGGCCGGGTCTCCGTGGGCGTCGGCCTCGGCGGTCGCGGCGGCGAGCAGCAGCGGCCAGCCGTAGCGCTGGGTGCCGGGTGGGAACCCCGAGTCGAAGTCGCCGAGAGCGGTGAGCAGTTCGGTTCGGGCGTCGGCGAGACGGCCCTCGGCGGCGGCCGTCCCGACGGCGACCCAGGCCATCGGCAGGGAGTACTGCGGCATGGAGTCGTGGGTGCCGAAGGAGGCGCGGGCCGCGCCGAGATGACGGTGCGCGGTGGCCAGGTCGCCCCGGTCGAGGGCGAGATGGGCCAGCCGTACCCAGGCCCCGGCCCGCGGCTTGGCGCTCTGCTCCAGGTGCTGGGCGCCGGCTGCGGCCTCGGCCGCCTCGTCCCAGCGGCCGAGGGAGTGGAGGGACTCGGCGAGGTTGCCCCACACCCAGCCCTCCGCGTCCAGCAGCCCGAGCCTGCGGGTGACCCGCACGCCTTCGCGCAGGAGTCCGGCCGCCTCCTCCGAGCGGCCGATGCCTTCGAGGACGGAGGGCAGGTTGATGTGGCTGCGGCCCACCACCGTGTCCACACCCAGTTCGGTCGCCCGCTCCTTGACCTCGTACATCTCGGCGAGGCCGGCGTCGATGGCGCCGGCGTCGACCATGAGGCCCCCCAGGGTGAGCCGGGCGTTGAGTTCGATGTCGTGGGCGCCGACCATGCGCGCGTACTCGACGGCCCGTTCGGCGGCCGCCATGGCGTCGGGGCCCGGTTCGTGCAGCATGGACCAGCCGGCGGCGGAGGCGAGCACCTCGGCATGCACTTCGGAGGGCGGCAGGCCGCGCACCAGGTCCTGGGCGAAGCCGAGTTCGGTCCAGCCGTCGCCCCGGGAGAGGGACGTGGTCAGCCGGGAGCGCTGCACCCAGAACCAGGCGGCGCGCAGCGGGTCCGGTTCCTCCTCGAGGACGCGCAGCGCCCGCTTGGTGATCTTCATGGCACGTTCGCGTTCCCCGCAGAGCCGTCCGGCGACGGCGGCCTCGGCCATCAGGTCGAGGTAGCGCAGGGGGGTGGTCTCGGGGTCGCTGCCGCTGGGGGTCCCCCCACGCCCTTCAGGCAGTGGGGAAGGGTAGATCGCGGCGTAGTCGGCGGGGCGCAGGGTGGCCCGCAAGCCGTCGGGGACGGCGTCCCACAGTTCCATCGCCCTTTCCAGCAGGCCCAGTTGCTCGGAGTAGGCGTGGCGCCTACGGGCCTCGACGGAGGCGTCGAGGACGGCGGGCAGCGCTTTGGCCGCGTCGTGGGCGTGGTACCAGTAGCTGGCCAGGCGCGTCACCCGCTCGTCGGCGGGCACGGGCGTGGGGTCGGCCTCCAGGGCCTCGGCGTAGCGGCGGTTGAGGCGGGAGCGTTCGCCGGGCAGCAGGTCGTCGCTGACGGCCTCGCGGACCAGGGAGTGGCGGAAACGGTAGCCGTCGCGGTCGGGCGCGGGCGTGAGGATGCTGGCGTTCACCGTCGAGCGCAGCGCGTCGAGGAGGTCGTCCTCGGCGAGCCGGGCGACGGCGGCCAGCAGCCGGTACTCGACGGTGGAGCCGCCCTCGGCGACGAACCGGACCACCTGCTGGGCGCTCTCCGGCAGCCGCTCGACCCTGACCAGGAGCAGATCGCGCAGGGAGTCGGTGAGACCGGTGCGGCAGCCCTCGTGGGAGGCGACGGCGAGCTCCTCGACGAAGAAGGCGTTGCCGTCGGAGCGTTCGAAGATCTCGTCGACGCGGTCCGGTTCGGGTTCCCGGGCGAGGATGCCGGCGATCTGACGGCCGACCTCCTCGCGGTTGAAACGGCGGAGTTCGATGCGGTGGACCGTGCGGAGCCGGTCGAGTTCGGCGAGGAGGGGGCGCAGCGGGTGACGGCGGTGGATGTCGTCGGAGCGGTAGGTGGCGAGGACGACGAGGCGGCCGGTGCGCAGGGTGCGGAAGAGGTAGGAGAGCAGATGCCGGGTGGAGGCGTCCGCCCAGTGCAGGTCCTCCAGGGCGAGGACGACGGTGTGCTCGGCGGCGACGCGCTCCAACAGGCGGGCGGTGAGTTCGAAGAGGCGGGCCATGCCCTGTTCGTCGCGCCGGGCCTCGGGGGCGACGGTGCCGAGTTCGGGCAGCAGGCGGGCCAGTTCCTCCTCCTGCCCGGCGGCCGCGGCGGCGAGTTGGTCGGGCAGTTCGCGGCGCAGCTGTCGTAGGGCGGTGGAGAAGGGGGCGAAGGGCAGTCCGTCGGCGCCGATCTCGACGCAGCCGCCGAGCGCGACGACCGCGCCCCGGCGGCGGGCCTCGGCGGCGAACTCCTCGACGAGGCGGGTCTTCCCGACACCGGCCTCTCCCCCGATGAGCAACGCCTGCGGATCGCCCGCGCCTTCGGTGGCGCGGGCGAGCGTGGTGTTCAACGCGTCGAGTTCACCGGCACGACCGACGAACACGGGACTGACGGACCTGGTCTCCACGGCCCCGAGCATCGCACGAGGGTCCGACATCGCGGCACCGGTTTTCACCGCGTGGAGCACCACCGGACGACGCCCGTCGGCGACGGGAGCGGGCCGGATCCCTCTGCTCACCTCGGTGTTCATACGGCTCGGGCGAACCGGTGCCGGCGTGGGCCGCGGCTATGGCTCTCGGGCTCGGCGCCCCGCGCGGCGGCTCCGCGGCGGGCGGCGCGCTCGAGACGGACGGCCTCGCGGGCCTGATGATCCTGCTCTGCCTCGCGGATGAGCTCGGTGGAACGGTACTTGTGGATCTCGTACTCGTACATGGTGTGATCCCTCGGAGAGTGGGGGTCGGACATCGCTTTCCGCGATGCCTCCACCTTCGTCTCCCAGGCGGGTCGGCCACATCGGAAGAGTTCCGCATCTTCAGCGGCCGTCGGGGCCTTAGACATGCGGGAAGATACGCGTGAGGGGCCTTAGACCGTCCGTGAGGTGCTCGTGGACGGCTTAAGAGCTCCGAACAAAATGGGCGCCTGATCGGCTTGCGGCGTCATGGGGTCCCCCTGCTCGAGCAAAGCCGAGAGCTTGGGGGAGCGTGCGATCGCAAGGCGCCGGAAGGTTATCGGTCCACGCGCGCGCGTGCCCGCCGCCATTCGGGGGCCAGGACCGACCACACCTCCAGGTCGTGCCGTACGCCGTGGTGGAGATGGGCCTCGCGCCGCACCCCGTCCCGGGTCATGCCGAGCCGGCGGGCGGTGTTGAGGCTGGGCTCGTTACCGGCGGCGGCGACCCACTCCACGCGGTGGATGCCGCGCTGCTCGACCGCCCAGTCGATCAGCACCCGCATCGCTCGGGTGACGAGCCCGCGCCCGGTGGCGGCGGGCTCGAGCCAGCAGCCCACCTCACAGGTGCCGTTCTCGGCGTCGAAGTGGAGGGTGAGCACCCCGCCCACGAGCCTGCCGTCCAGCCACAGGCCGTGCAGCGAGGCCGTGTCGGCGGCGCGGAGGTCGGCGTACCGCTGGAGCGCCTCCCGCGCGGTGGGCACGTCGGTGGCCCGGGAGCCGAAGGGGACGTACTGGTTGATGAACTCCCGGCCCCGCTCCAGATGGGCGAGGAACTCCTCCGCGTGCCAGGGCTCCAGGGGGCGCAGTTCGGCTCCGTCGTCACCCAGTCGTATCGCGTACATCCCGCTTCCGCCCCTCCTGCTGTGCGGGCACGGTCGCCGCCCCGGCGTCCGTGGCCGTGGCCGTGGCCGTGGCCGTGGCCGTGGCCGTGGCCGTGGCCGTGGCCAGCCTTTCATGGGCGGCGCGGGCCTCAGGGGGCTCGATGCTGATGCGCGGCAGGATCCGGTCCAGCGAGCGCGGCAGCCACCAGTTGGCCCCGCCGAGCAGATGCATGAGCGCGGGGACCAGCAGGGTCCGCAGCACGAAGGCGTCGAGGGCGACGGCCACGGCGAGCGCGATGCCGAACATGGCGATCACTCGGTCGCCGGTCAGGACGAAGGCGAGGAAGACCGAGATCATGATGACGGCCGCGGAGTTGATCACCCTGCTGGTCTCCGCGAGGCCGACCCGTACCGCGCGCCGGTTGTCACCGGTCTCCAGCCATTCCTCGTACATGCGGCTGATCAGGAAGACCTGGTAGTCCATGGAGAGTCCGAAGAGGACCGACACCATGATCACGGGGAGGAAGGGTTCGATGGGACCCGCGCTGCCGAGGCCGAGCAGTTCGCTGCCCCAGCCCCACTGGAAGATCGCCACGACCACGCCGAAGGCGGCGGCGACGGCGGCCACGTTCATCGCGGCGGCCTTGAGCGGGATGGCGACGGACCGGAAGGCGAGCAGGAGCAGCAGACAGCCCAGGCCGATGACGACACCCACGAACACGGGCAGCTTGCCGACGATGACGTCGGCGAAGTCGTCGTAGCCGGCCGTCACCCCGCCGACCCGTACATCGAGGGTGGTACCGGCCTCGGCGCGCGGCAGCACGTCCTGGCGCAGCCGGTCGACGAGGTCGCTGGTCTGCTTCGACTGCGGGGAGGACTCGGGAACCACGGTGAGGTACGCGGTCCCACCGCTGGAGCTGTGGACCACCGGCCCCACGGAGGCGACGCCCTCGGTCGCGCTCAGCGTGGGGCCGAGCCGGTCCAGGGCGAGCCGGTCGGCGGCGCCGTCGACCTCGGTGACGAGGGTGAGGGGGCCGTTGACCCCGGGCCCGAAGCCGTCGGCGAGGAGGTCGTAGGCCTGGCGGGTGGTGGACGTCCTGGGTGCGTTGCCCTGGTCGGAGGTGCCGAGGTGCAGGGAGAAGGTGGGCAGCGCCAGCACCGCCATCACGACCAGTCCGAGCGCGCCGAGCAGCCTGGGGTGACGCTCGACGAACGCCGACCAGCGGGCGGCGAAGCCGGTCGGCAGCTCGGGCTGGGGGCCGAGTTCCGCGAGGCGGCGCCGCTCGCGGCGGCTGAGCGCTCGCATGCCGATGAACGACAGCAGGGCGGGCAGCAGGGTGACGGAGGCGGCCACGGTCAGCACGACGGTGAGTGAGGCCGCGACGGCGACGCCATTGAGGAAGTTCAGCCGGAGGATCAGCATGCCCAGCAGGGCTATGCACACGGTGGCACCCGCGAACACGACCGCGCGTCCGGTGGTGGCGACGGCCTCGGTGGCGGCCTCGGTGACGGACAGCCCGCGCTTCAGTCCGCGCCGGTGCCTGGTCACGATGAACAGCGCGTAGTCGATGCCGACGCCGAGTCCGATGAGCATGCCGAGCATGGGCGCGAAGTCGGCGACGGTCATCACGTGCCCGAGCAGCACGATTCCGGCGTAGGCGGTGCCGACCCCGACCAGCGCGGTGGCGATGGGGAGCAGCGAGGCTGCGAGCGAGCCGAAGGCGAGGAAGAGCACGACGGCGGCGACGACCACACCGATGACCTCGGCGAGGTGCCCTTCGGGTGCCTCGGTCAGTGCGGCGGCGCTGCCGCCCACCTCCACCCGGAGTCCGTCGGTCTCCGCGGCCTGGGCCGCCTCGACCACGGCCGCCGCCTCGGCCGGGTCGATGTCCTTGGCCGGGTCGTCGAAGGTGACGGTGGCGTAGGCGGTGCGGCCGTCCACACTGATCCGGCTGGGGCCCTGGTCGTCGTACGGGCCGGTCACGGCGGTGACGCCGGGCAGTTCCTCGATCCGGTCCAGGGTGCGGGTCATGGTCTGTTCGACGCCGGGGTCCCGGACACTGCCGGACGGGGTGTGCCAGACGAGGGTGTCGCTGTCGCCCCCGAGGGCCGGGAACCCTTCGTGCAGCAGCTCGGCGGCGTGTCCGGACTCGGTGCCGGGCACGTCGTAGTCGTTCGAGTACGCGGATCCGGTCGCGAAGGCCCCTGCCGCGACCCCGCCGAGGGCGAGGAGCCACAGCAGGACCGTGATCAGACGGCGTCGGACACACCAGCGTGCGAGGGCTGCCACGAAATGTGCTCCCAGAGTGACGGTGTGGATCTTTGACCGGGAGCAGCCGATATGACCTGAACAACCCGCAAAGAACGCATGAGCAATGCAATGCCACTGTTGCAGGCGAAAATGATCGATTGTCGTGTTCGTGGGCTTATTCACATCGACGAGGAGCGACTCACCGGACAAGCACACCGCTCCCCTCGCCGGATGTGACCCGTCTCACCCTTCACCCGCCCGTTCCGACCCGCGATTCAGTCGGATCAGCCGAGTCAGTCGGTTCAGTCGAACTGATCCCCCAGCGCCATCACCATCAGCCCCGCGACCAACAGCCACAGTGCCCTGCGGGTCCGGCCGCGGGAGCCCAGTACGGCGGCGAGGGCGCAGCCGCCGGCCCCGCAGGCATAAGCCACCGCGACGAGGAGCGGAGCGGAGCCGGTGAGGCGGAGCAGGGCGGCGGACAGCCCCGCGAGGGCGAGCACCACACCGGTGCAGACCGCGGCCCACCGCGCCCTGCGCGCCTCCCGCTCGTCGGCTCCGGCGTCCTCGTCCTCGGCGGTCTCGGCGGTCTCGGCGGTCTCGATGGTCCCGGCGGCCCCGGCGGCCCCGACGACGCCCGTCTCCTCGTCGGCATCGGCGTCCTGCGGCGCGTCGGCCGGCTCCACCCGAGTCTTCGGGGGTATGTCGGAATCTGCGCGTCCACTCATGCCGCGGGAGCGTAGCGCCTCGGGCTCGGAAACCCGGATGCGGGGGCGGTGGCCACCTGTTAGCGTCCGTCGGTCCGACGTTCCGCGGCAGCCCGCCGCCGGCCGAAGCAGGTGCTTTGATGACTGTCCGCCCGATTTCCGACGCAGTCCTTTCCCTCCACACGGACCCGAGGAGCCCGTTCACCGATGTCGGACATCACATCGAACACCCCGCACGACGACCTCACTAGCCGCCTGGCCCTCCCCCACTACCCCCGCAGCAGCGCCTACGACGTCCGCTGGACCATCGAGAACCAGATGGGGCCGCACGCGCTGTGGCTGCTGGAGTGGCTTTCCCCGGCCCTCGGCCTCGACACCCTGCGCCCCGGCGCCCGCGTGCTCGACCTGGGCTGCGGACGCGCCATGACGTCCGTCTTCCTGGCCCGGGAGTACGACGTTCAGGTCACCGCCGCCGACCTGTGGATCAAGCCCGACGAGAACGCGCGCCGCATCGCCGAGGCGGGCGTCGCCGACCGGGTGCTGCCGGTCCTCGCCGAGGCGCACGACCTGCCCTTCGGGGAGGAGAGCTTCGACGCGATCGTCTCCATCGACGCCTACCACTACTTCGGCACCGATGATCTGTATCTGCCGACGCTGACCCGGCTGCTCAAGCCGGGTGGACGGATCGGTGTCGTCGTCCCGGCGACGCGCGAGGAACTCGAGGGCACCGAGCCGCCGGAGCATCTGAAGCCCTTCTGGGAGCCCGCCTTCTGGTCCTTCCACGCCCCCGGCTGGTGGCGCCGCCACTGGTCCCGCAGCGGGGCGGTGGAGGTCGAGACGGCCGACTGGCAGCCGGACGGCTGGCGGGACTGGTTGCTGTGGAGCGAGGTGTGCGCCGAGGAGAGCTCCAGCGACTTCATGGCGGGCATGGCACGGACCTCGGCGGAGATGGTGCGCGCGGACCGCGGGCAGACGCTGGGCTTCGCCCGCGTGGTGGGCCGGCGCGCCTGACCGGTCGCCGCCGACCCCATGCCGAGGGGGTGCACCGGAGACCGGTGCACCCCCTGACCGCTGTGCGGGATCAGCCCTCGACGCCCAGCTGCTGAAGGATCAGCTCCTTCACGCGGGCCGCGTCCGCCTGACCGCGGGTGGCCTTCATGACCGCGCCGACCAGCGCACCGGCCGCCGCGACCTTGCCGCCACGGATCTTGTCCGCGACGCCCGGGTTGCCGGCGATGGCCTCCTCCACGGCGGCGGTGAGCGCGCCGTCGTCGGAGACGACCTTCAGTCCGCGCTTCTCGACCACCTCGTCCGGCGTGCCCTCGCCCGCGAGGACGCCCTCGATGACCTGACGGGCCAGCTTGTCGTTCAGGTCGCCGGCGTTCACCAGCTCGGTGACGCGGGCGACCTGCTCCGGCGTGATCGCCAGCTCGTCGAGCGCCTTGCCGGACTCGTTGGCGGCGCGGGCCAGCTCGCCCATCCACCACTTGCGGGCGGAGGCGGCCTCCGCGCCGGCGTCGATCGTGGCGACGATCAGGTCCAGCGCACCCGCGTTGAGGATCGCCTGCATGTCGGTGGCGCTCACGCCCCACTCCTCGCGGAGCCGGTTGCGGCGCACCAACGGCAGCTCGGGCAGCCCGGCACGCAGTTCCTCGACCCACTCACGGGACGGCGCCACCGGGACCAGGTCGGGCTCAGGGAAGTACCGGTAGTCCTCGGCCTCCTCCTTCACGCGGCCGGAGGTCGTCGACCCCGTGTCCTCGTGGAAGTGCCGGGTCTCCTGGATGATCGTCCCGCCGCCGTCCAGTACGGCGGCGTGCCGCTGGATCTCGAAGCGGGCGGCACGCTCCACGGACCGCAGCGAGTTGACGTTCTTCGTCTCCGAGCGGGTGCCGAACTTCTCCTGCCCGTGCGGGCGCAGCGACAGGTTGACGTCGCAGCGCATCTGGCCCATCTCCATCCGGGCCTCGGACACGCCGAGCGCCCGGATGAGCTCGCGCAGCTCACGCACGTAGGCGCGCGCGACCTCGGGAGCGCGCTCACCGGCACCGGTGATCGGCTTGGTGACGATCTCGATCAGCGGGATGCCGGCGCGGTTGTAGTCGAGCAGGGAGTGGGACGCGCCGTGGATACGGCCGGTGGCGCCGCCGATGTGCGTCGACTTGCCGGTGTCCTCCTCCATGTGGGCGCGCTCGATGTCCACGCGGAAGGTCTCGCCGTCCTCCAGCTGTACGTCGAGGTAGCCGTTGAAGGCGATCGGCTCGTCGTACTGGGAGGTCTGGAAGTTCTTCGGCATGTCCGGATAGAAGTAGTTCTTCCGGGCGAAGCGGCACCACTCGGCGATCTCGCAGTTCAGCGCGAGGCCGATCTTGATCGCGGACTCGACGCCGGTCGCGTTGACGACCGGGAGCGCGCCCGGCATGCCGAGACAGGTGGGGCAGGTCTGGGTGTTCGGATCGGCGCCCAGTGTGGTCGAGCAGCCGCAGAACATCTTGGTCCTGGTGCCGAGCTCGACATGGACCTCGAGGCCCATGACGGGGTCGTACGACGCGAGTGCGTCCTCGTACGACACCAGGTCGGTCGTGGTGGTCACGGTGAAACTTCCCTCTCAGCCCAGCAGGACGTCGTCGTCGCCCAGCCGCTTCAGCTCGCGGTAGAGGATGGCGAGGTTGGTGACGACGGCGGTGGCGGTGACGACGGCGTCGATCAGCCGCAGCGTGTCGTTCTCGCCACGCGCCTTCTTGATCTGCTTGTAGACACCCACGGCGCCGAACGCCGAGGTGGCCATCGAGACGTACAGACCCGACTTGGACTTCTTGAAGCCCTTGGCCTTGGACAGTGCGCTCACAGCGACGGAGCCTCCTCGATCAGCGGGTGCCCCCACTTTTCCACGAAGGCGGCCTCGACGGCGGCACCCACCTTGTAGAGGCGGTCGTCCTTCATGACCGGGGCGATGATCTGCAGCCCGACCGGCAGGTTGTCCTCGGGCGCGAGACCGCAGGGCAGCGACATGGCCGCGTTGCCCGCCAGGTTGGTCGGGATGGTGCACAGATCGGCGAGGTACATCGCCATCGGGTCGTCGGCGCGCTCGCCGATCGCGAAGGCGGTGGTGGGGGTCGTCGGGGAGACGATCACGTCGACCTGCTCGAACGCCTTGTCGAAGTCCTGCTTGATGAGCGTACGGACCTTCTGGGCGCTGCCGTAGTACGCGTCGTAGTAACCGCTCGACAGGGCGTACGTGCCGAGCATGATGCGGCGCTTGACCTCCGGGCCGAAGCCGGCCTCACGGGTCAGCGAGGTGACCTCCTCGGCGGAGTGCGCGCCGTCGTCGCCGGTCCGCAGGCCGTAGCGCAGGCCGTCGAAGCGGGCGAGGTTGGAGGAGCACTCGGACGGGGCGATCAGGTAGTACGCCGACAGGGCGAGGTCGAAGGACGGGCAGTCCAGCTCGACGATCTCGGCACCCAGCTCCTTGAGCAGCTCGACCGACTCGTCGAACCGCTGGATGACGCCGGCCTGGTAGCCCTCGCCGCGGAACTGCTTGACCACGCCGACGCGCATGCCCTGGGCCGAGCCGTTGCGGGCGGCCTCGACGACCGGCGGGACCGGGGCGTCGACGGAGGTGGAGTCGAGCGGGTCGTGTCCGGCGATGACCTCGTGCAGCAGGGCCGCGTCCAGGACCGTGCGGGCGCAGGGGCCGCCCTGGTCGAGGGAGGAGGAGAACGCCACCATGCCGTAGCGGGAGACCGCGCCGTAGGTCGGCTTCACACCGACCGTTCCGGTGACGGCGGCCGGCTGGCGGATGGAGCCGCCGGTGTCGGTGCCGATGGCGAGGGGGGCCTGGAAGGAGGCGAGCGCGGCGCTCGACCCGCCGCCGGAGCCACCGGGGATCTTGGTGAGGTCCCAGGGGTTGCCGGTCGGGCCGTAGGCGCTGTTCTCGGTCGACGACCCCATGGCGAACTCGTCCATGTTGGTCTTGCCGAGGATGACGACGTCGGCGGCCTTGAGCCGCTTGGTGAGCGTCGCGTCGTACGGCGGGATCCAGCCCTCGAGGAGCTTGGAGCCGACGGTGGTCGGGATGCCCTCGGTGGTGAAGATGTCCTTGAGCGCGAGGGGCACGCCGGCCAGCGGGCCGAGCTTCTCGCCCCTGGCGCGCTTCTCGTCGACGGCACGGGCCTGCGCGAGGGCGCCCTCGCGGTCGACGTGCAGGAAGGCGTGCACCTTCTCGTCGACGGCCTCGATCCGGGCCAGGTGTGCCTCGGTGACCTGGACGGCCGTGAACTCGCCGGAGGCGATCTTCGCGGCGGTGTCGGCGGCCGTGAGCTTGATGATGTCCGTCATGGAATTCAGTCCTCCCCCAGGATCTGCGGCACCTTGAAACGCTGCTGCTCCTGGGCCGGGGCGCCGGAGAGCGCCTGCTCGGGGGTGAGCGAGGGACGGACCTCGTCCGGGCGCATGACGTTCGTCAGCGGCAGCGGGTGCGAGGTCGGCGGTACGTCTTGGTCGGCGACCTCGCTGACGCGGGCCACCGCGCCGATGATGTCGTCGAGCTGGCCTGCGAAGTGGTCGAGTTCTTCGGGCTTCAGCTCCAGACGCGCCAGCCGGGCGAGGTGGGCGACCTCCTCGCGCGTAATGCCAGGCATGCAGCGATCCTCTGGGGTGAGTGTGCGGTTCGGGGCTAGGGCCGTCGCGATCCGGGCCAGACGTGGAGCGGCGGGCGGGAAGGTGACGACAGGCCCCAATCCTATGGGGCGCCGCCCCATACCCGTGAAACGGTTTCCCCCGCCCCCGAAATCACGGCACACCGGTGCCGCGATCAGGATGCCGGAACCCGGGCCGACACCGCCCCCCGACACCCCCGGCCGCACTCGCCCGGTCGGCACGGGACGGTGTCAGGCCGGGCGGGTCGAGTCGTCGGATGCTGCCGCCGGGAGGGCCACCGCCGGGCGCTCCCAGCCCCGGGAGCCGCGGGCGAGGAGCCAGGCCGTGGTCTCGTCGGGCGGCATCGCGGCCGCGACCAGCCAGCCCTGGACGGCGTCGCAGCCGAGGTCGCGCAGGCGTTCCCAGGTCTCGTCGTCCTCGACGCCCTCGGCGACGACGAGCAGGCCGAGCGAATGGGCGAGGTCGACGGTGCAGCGCACGATCTCGGCGTCCTCGGGGTCGACGGCCAGCCGGGCCACGAAGGAGCGGTCGATCTTCAGTTCGCTGACGGGCAGCCGCCGCAGGTGCACGAGCGAGGAGTAGCCGGTGCCGAAGTCGTCCAGGGACATCTTCACGCCGTGGCCGGTCAGCGCGTTGAGGGTGTCGGCGGCGCGCTGCGGGTCCTCCAGGAGGACGTGCTCGGTGATCTCGAGCTGGAGCGCTCCCGTCGGCACGCCGTGCCGGGCCAGGCGCGCCGCGACGGAGCCGGCGAAGCCGGGGCTGTGGACGTCGCGCGGGGAGACGTTGACCGCGACCGGCACGTACAGGCCCTGGGAACGCCACCGGGCGACCTGCCCGAGGGCGGTCTCCAGCACGTACTCGGTGAGGTGCGGCATCAGGCCGGAGGACTCGGCGATCGCTATGAACTCGTCCGGCGGGACCCTGCCGCGCTCCGGGTGCACCCAGCGGACCAGGGCCTCCATGCCCGCGACCTGTCCGTCGAAACGGACCTTGGGCTGGTAGTGGAGCTGGACCTCGTGGGCGTCCAGGGCCCGGCGCAGATCGCCCAGCAGTCCCAGCCGGTCGGGTGTGTTGGAGTCCCGCTTGGACTCGTAGACCTCGACGCCGGTGCGGTCCCGTTTGGCCTGGTACATCGCCACGTCCGCCCGCCGCAGCAGCCCCTCGGCGTCGAGGGCGTGGTCGGGGAAGACGGCGACGCCCGCGCTGGCCTCCAGCACGAGGGTGAGCCCGTCGAGGTCGAGCGGCGAGCTGAGCGCGGAGACCAGACCGCGGGCGACCCGGGTCGCGGACGTCGTGGAGTCGGCGACAGGCAGTAACACGGCGAACTCGTCGCCACCGAGCCGCGCGGCCTCCGCCCCGCGCGGCAGGGCCAGCCTCAGCCGGTCGGCGATCTGCAGCAGCAGCCGGTCACCGGCAAGGTGACCGAGAGTGTCATTGACCGATCGAAAACGGTCGAGGTCGATCAACATCAGGGCGGCGCGGGTGCCGACGCGCTCGGCCTCGTCCAGCGCGGTCCAGATGCGCTCCAGCAGCCACTGGCGGTTGGGCAGCCCGGTCAGCGGATCGCGCAACTGCTCCTCCGCCCGGGCCCTGGCTATCCACAGGGTGGAGTCGAGCGCGATCAGCGGGATGGCGAACAGGGGCAGCAGGATCGGCCGGGCGTACACGACCACGCAGATCAGCGGCGCTATGCCGAGCAGCGCGACCGCGACCAGGCCCTGTCTGACCAGGGCGGTGCGGGCGACGGTGGGCAGTCCGGCGCGCGGGGTGTGCAGGTACCAGAGGAGGGTGCGGGTGACCACGAGATACGCGGCGGCGGCCAGCACCACCTCGGCAGCGGTGTGCAGGCCCCAGGTCTCCGGGGTCGAGGGGGACTCGACGGACGGTACGGACCCGAAGAGGGCCGGCACCAGCGCGCCGGCGCTGATACCGAGCAGGTCCACCGCGCCGTGCAGGACGCCCTGACGCCAACGGCCCCGCCTGGCTGTGCCGACCAGCACGACCACGGTGAGGCTGACCAGGCCGGCCGGGACCCAGCCGTAGAGCAGCAGCACCGCGAGGGTGACGGCGCTGCCCGAGCCGGTGCCGCCCCACCAGCGGGAGCGGCCCAGCATCACCAGGTGACCGACGATGATCCCGGTCAGTACGGCCAGCGACCAGCCGACCCGGCCGGACGGGAAGAGCGCGTGACCGCCGGTGAACGCCCGCAGGAAGCCGATGCCCAGCACGAACGCGGCCGCCGCGACGACCGCGGTGGGCAACGCGGGCCAGGACAGGTGGCGTTCGGTGTCCGCTTCGGGCAGTCCGGTGCGGTGCGGGGGCAGTCCGGTGCCCGGCGAGGACGCTCGGGGACCGCGTGGCGACCGTCCCGGACCGTGCGGGGGCCGCCCGGGAGCGTATCCGGCCGCAGGCCGTCCGACAGCCGCCTGCCCGGCGACCGGCGGTCCGGCTCCGCGCGTGTTCCCCGCGCGCGCGTCCGCGCTGTACGCCACCGGGCGTCCTTGGATGCCCGGATGCCACGCGGGCCGTCCGTCCCCACGTCTGCGTCGCCCTACGGCCGCCACGCGGCGCAGGCCCAGGCGCAGCCGTGAGCCCGGGGCGGCGCTCTCGGTGGGTTCCATTCCCGTCCCTCTCACAGCCGGCGGTGCCCACGCCACACGGCTCGGTGCCCGACTACCCTCAGCGGCTCCGTGGTAGAAAGCCCTTCCACGGTCCCGTCATGAACACAGGGATGCCCCGACCGCAGCTGGGCACGGCAGGCGCACATCCCAACAGTAGGCCGCAGAGGGCTCTCAGGGGCACCGGTCGCCGACGGTTGCCCGAATGCGCCCCAGCCACCCGTATGCATCTGGTATGCGCCGATCAGGTGGCCTCCCACCGCTACTCCTCGGTCTGAAGTGCCATGTCGGAGGCTGCTTCCGGCCCTTCTTCGAGAAGAACGGTGAAGCCCTCCTCGTTCAGAACCGGCACCTTGAGTTGCATCGCTTTGTCGTGTTTCGACCCGGGGTTGTCTCCCACGACGACGAAGGACGTCTTCTTCGAGACCGAACCGGTCACCTTCGCTCCCCGGGTCTGCAGCGCCTCCTTCGCGCCGTCCCGGGTGTAGTGCTCCAGGGTTCCGGTCACCACGACCGTCAGTCCCGCCAGTGGACGCGGTCCCTCGTCCTCGCCGGACCCCTCGTCCTCCATGCGGACACCGGCCGCCCGCCACTTGCGGATGATCTCGCGGTGCCAGTCCTCGGCGAACCACTGCTTGAGGGAGGCGGCGATGATGCCGCCGACGCCCTCGGTACCGGCCAACTCCTCCTCCGTGGCCTGCTCGATCCGGTCGATGGACCGGAACTCCCGGGCCAGCGCCTCGGCCGCGACCGGGCCGACGTGCCGGATGGACAGGCTGGTGAGGACCCGCGCGAGCGGGCGTTCCTTGGCCGCCTCGATGTTCGCCAGCATCGCGACCGCGTTCTTCCTCGGCTCGCCCTCCTGGTTGGCGAAGACCGTGGCGATCTTCTCCTCGCCCGTCTTCGGGTCCCGCTTGGGCAGACCGCTGTTCTGGTCGAGGACGTACGCCTTGATGGGCAGCAACTGCTCGACGGTGAGGTCGAACAGGTCGCCCTCGTCCCTCAGCGGCGGCTCCTTCGGCTCCAGCGGCCTGGTGAGCGCCGCCGCGGCGACATAGCCGAAGTGCTCGATGTCCAGTGCCTTGCGGCCCGCGAGGTAGAACAGCCTCTCTCTCAACTGGGCAGGGCAGGCACGGGCGTTGGGACAACGCAGGTCGACGTCGCCCTCCTTCATCGCGCGCAGCGGCGTGCCGCACTCCGGGCACTCGCCCGGCATCACGAACTCACGCTCACTGCCGTCACGCAGGTCGGCGACCGGACCGAGGATCTCCGGGATGACGTCACCGGCCTTGCGCAGCACCACCGTGTCACCGATGAGGACGCCCTTGGCCTTGACCACGTCCTGGTTGTGCAGCGTGGCGAACTCCACCTCGGAACCGGCCACGGTGACCGGCTCGACCTGCGCGTACGGCGTGACCCTGCCCGTACGGCCCACGCCCACACGGATGTCGACCAGCCTGGTGTTGACCTCCTCGGGCGCGTACTTGTACGCGATGGCCCAGCGCGGGGCGCGCGAGGTGCTGCCGAGGCGGCCCTGGAGCGGGATCTCGTCGAGCTTGACCACCACTCCGTCGATCTCGTGCGCCACGGAGTGCCGGTTCTCGCCGTAGTGCGCGATGAACTCCCGTACGCCGGCGAGGCCGTCGACGACCCTGTTGTGCGGGGAGGTGGGCAGCCCCCAGGTCTTCAGCAGGTCGTACGCCTCGGAGAGCCGGGACAGGCCGGTGAACCCCTCCAGGGCACCGATGCCGTGGACGACCATGTGCAGCGGACGGCCGGCGGTGACGCGCGGATCCTTCTGGCGCAGCGAACCCGCCGCCGCGTTGCGGGGGTTGGCGAAGGGCTTGTCACCGGCCGCCACCAGGCGGGCGTTGAGCCCCTGGAACTTCTCCATCGGGAAGAAGACCTCGCCGCGGATCTCCACGAGGTCGGGCACCTCGTCGCCCCCCAGCCTGTCCGGGATCTCGGCGATGGTACGGACGTTGGGCGTGATGTCCTCGCCGGTGCGGCTGTCGCCCCGGGTCGCCGCGCGGACCAGGCGTCCGCGCTCGTAGGTGAGGTTCACGGCGAGGCCGTCGACCTTCAGCTCGCACAGGAAGTGGAACTCCTGCTCACCCAGCTCCTTGTGGATGCGCTCGACCCAGGCGGCGAGGTCGTCGTCGTTGAAGGTGTTGTCGAGGGAGAGCATGCGCGAGACGTGCTGCACGGAGGTGAACTCCGTCGCGTACGCCCCGGCGACCTTCTGGGTCGGCGAGTCGGGCGTGCGCAGCTCCGGGTACTCCTCCTCCAGTGCCTCCAACTCCCGCAGCAGCCGGTCGAACTCGGCGTCGCTGATGACGGGCGCGTCGTTCACGTAGTACCGGAAGCGGTGCTCCTCGATCTGCTCAGCGAGCCTGGCGTGCTGCTCCCGTGCCTCGGCCGGCACGCTCGTCGTCTCCGCCTGCTTGTCACCCGCCACCGTGTGTCCTCCCGTTACTCTGGGTTGTCCGCCAGGGATCTCGCCGCCCGGACGCAGTGCGTGTAAGCCTTGCGCGCGTACTCCGGGGAGGCCCCCGCGAGTCCGCACGCCGGAGTGACCGTGACCGCCTCCGGGAGAAGGCCCGGCCGCAGCCCCAGCCTGCGCCACAGCGTTCTGACACCCATGACGCTACCGGCAGGGTCTGACAACGGGCCGTCCGTGCCCGGCACGACCCCGGTGAACAGCCGGGTGCCGCTCTCCACCGCCTCCCCGATCACTTCGTCGTCACGCTCGGTGAGAAGCGAGAAGTCGAAGGAGATCGCCTGCGCGCCCGCCCGGCGCAGCAGGGCGAACGGCACGTCCGGCGCGCACGAGTGGATCACGACGGGCCCGCCGTCGTGCGCCCCGACGACGTCCCGCAGCGCGGCCTCGACCAGCTGCCGGTCCACCGCGCGGTGGGTGCGGTAGCCGCTGGCGCTGCGCACCCGGCCGCGCAGGACGTCGGTGAGGGACGGCTCGTCGAGCTGGAGGACGAGCCGCGCGCCGGGCACCCGGCGCCGCATCTCGTCGAGGTGCAGACGCAGCCCCTCGGCGAGCGAGGCGGTGAGGTCGCGGCAGGCGCCGGGGTCGGAGAGGGCGGCCTCCCCATTCCTCAGCTCCAGCTGGGCGGCGAGCGTCCAGGGACCCACGGCCTGCACCTTCAGCGGACCTTCGTACCCCTGGGTGAACTCCTCCAGCGCGTCGAGGTCCTCGCCGAGCCAGGAGCGGGCCCGCCTGGTGTCCCGCCCCGGCCGGTCCCCGATCCGCCAGCCGCTGGGCTCCACGCGCGCGTACAGCTCGACGAGCATCCCGGCGGTGCGTCCGATCATGTCCGCGCCGGGCCCCCGGGCGGGCAGTTCGGGCAGGAACGGAAAGTCCTCGAAGCTTCCGGTGACGGTCTTGACGGCCTCGCGGGCGTCCCCGCCCGGCATCGACCCGATCCCGGTCGCGGCCCCGAACCTGAACTGGCTGTTATCGCTCACCGGAGAAGCGTACGGAACGGTTCGGGAGTCCCGCGTCCCGGTCCGTACGCCCGTGGGGTCAACGTCCCGGCCGTACCGTCAGATCGTTGACCTCCGCGTCCCCGGGCAGGTCGAGGGCCATGAGAATGGTCGTGGCGACCGACTCGGGGTCGATCCACCGGCCGGGGTCGTAGTCCTTGCCCTCCTGCTGGTGGACCTTGGCCTGCATGGGGCTGGCGGTGCGGCCGGGGTAGACCGAGGTGACGCGGACCCCGTTGTCGTGCTCCTCCTCGCGCAGCGAGTCGGCGAGCGCCTTCAGGCCGTGCTTGGAGGCCGCGTAGGCGGACCACTGGGCGTGGGCGTTCAGTCCGGCGCCGGAGTTGACGAAGACCACGTGGCCCCGGCTCGCGCGGAGCTGGGGCAGGAAGTGGCGGGTGAGTTCGGCGGGGGCGACGAGGTTGACGTCGAGCTGGTGCCGCCAGGTCTTCGGGGTCAGCTCGCCGACCGTGCCGAGGTCGACGACGCCGGCGATGTGCAGCAGGGAGTCCACCCGGTCCGGGAGCGACTGGTGGGAGAAGGCCCAGCTGAGCCTCTCGGGTTCCGCCAGGTCGCCGACGAGGGTCCGCGCCCCGGGGAACGCGGCCGCCAGCTCCTTCGCCCGCCCCGCCTCACGCGCGTGCAGCACGAGTTCGTCGCCACGCGCGTGCAGCCTGCGGGCGACGGCCGCGCCGATGCCGGAGCCCGCTCCGGTGATCACATGTGTAGCCATGCCGCCATGTTCGCATCACGCACGGTCAGGGCCTGGATCGGGTTCTCCCGTGGAGGAAGGAGCGGCGTTCGGTGCGTGCTCTTGGTGTGCTGGGCGTCGCGACGCCACGGGAGAACCCGAGCCAGGCCCTAGATGCCCTGGCTCTCCTCCAGGTACGCCAGTGCGCCCACGGGGTCCTCGGCGAAGAACACCAGATCGGTGAGGGCGCGGGGCAGGAAGCCCTCGTCCTCCATCCGGCGGAACTGCGTCTTGAGGCCGTCGTAGAAGCCCGCGGTGTTCAGCAGGACCACCGGCTTGTCCGTGTGCCCGTGCTTCTTCAGCTCCAGGATCTCGGTCGCCTCGTCCAGCGTGCCGGTGCCGCCCACCATGATCACCACCGCGTCGGCCTTCTCGAGGAGCAGGCGCTTGCGCTCCGCCAGGTCGGGGGCGATCACCATCTCGTCGGCACCCCGGCGCGCCTTCGCCGCCAGGAACTCCACCGAGACACCGAGGAGCCGCCCGCCCGCCTCCTGCACCCCGTCGGCGACGACCTTCATCAGGCCGACGTCGGAACCGCCCCACACCAGGGTGTGGCCACCCTTGCCCAGCAGTCGGGCGAACTCCCGCGCGGGGCCCGTGTAGCGCTCGTCCAGGTCGGCCGCGGAGAGGAAGACGCAAATGTTCACGGGCCCACGATACGGGCCCGGTCGGACACCACGGTGAGCCGCATCCTGGACTGCCGGTGCGGCAGTTCCTCCCAGTCCTCCATGAACCGTGCCGACAGACCGTGCTCGGCGGCCAGTCCGGCGAGCGTCTCGGTCCGGTAGTAGAAGTCCTCGTGCAGGACGTGGTGCTCCTCTCCCTCCGTGCGGTCGAACGTGAAGTCGAGGAACCCGCCCGGGGCGAGCACCCGGCCGACGTGCGCGAAGCACTCCTCGATGACGTGCCGGGGCGAGTGGGAGAAGACGCTGTGCGCGTGCACGACGTCGAAGTGCCCGGCGGGCAGAAAGGCGAAGGTCAGATCGTCGGCGAGGGCCAGATGGGGCAGCTTCGCCTGGAGCCCCTCGCGCACCACGGTGTCCTGGGCGGCCAGCAGGATGTGCGGCGAGATGTCGATGCCGTAGTAGTGACCGGTTTCGAGGTGGTCGATGAAAAGACGCCCGGCGCGCAGGTTGCCGCAGCCGATCTCCAGCATCCGGTGCTGCGGGCTCAGGCCGTGCCCGACCAGGTAGTCGAACTGCATCCGGCCGATGCGGGCCCATTGTTCCCTCGAGGGGTTGTGCCCCACCGCCGCCTCGACGCTGCGGGCCGCGTCGGAGGCCATCACGGCCCGGTAGTAGGAGATGTGGTCGCGGTGCCGCAGCCGCAGCCAGGCGTCACGCAGCAGCCGCCGGACGTGGCGGGGGACGCGCCGCGGATGCCGCACGGCGTAGCGGGCCTGGTGGGCGAGGGTGCTGCGGTTGCGGCCGGCGTCCTCGGCTCCCATGGTGCCTCCTGAGGGGAAGAAGTCGGCTTCAGCGTGCGCTGTATCCGTCGACCCGGCCACCCGAGAGGAGCGCGGACCGTGACCAGTGGACACCGCATCACCGTCGAGCGGAGCGACCGACACGTGCGCGTGGTGCACGGCGGGGAGGTCCTGGCCGAGAGCGACCGGGCACTGGTGCTGCGCGAGACGGGTTGTCCCGCCCGGTACTACATCCCGCCCGAGGACGTACGGCTCGACCTGTTGACCCCGTCCGGGACCCACACCCACTGCCCCTTCAAGGGCACCGCGTCCTACTGGTCGCGCCCGGACGCGGCCGATCTCGTCTGGGCCTACCCGGACCCGAAGCCCGCCGTCGGCGACATCAAGGACCACCTGTGTTTCTACGACGTGGAAGTCCGATGATCGGATAGAAGGGTTGCGATCGACGGACGCGCGGCCCGCCTCACCCATGATCGGGCCGCGGTGCGGCAGTCTGCGGGGATATGGACAAGAACATCGTTTCGCGTGACGGCACCCTCATCGCCCACGAGAGCGCCGGACGGGGCTCCGTGGTCGTCCTCGTCAGCGGCGCGATGTCGACGGGTGCCACGGTGGCGCCGCTCGCCGCACCGCTCTCGGAGCGGTTCCGGGTCGTCGTCTACGACCGCCGGGGCCGCGGGGCGAGTGGGGACACCCTGCCGTACGCGGTGGAACGCGAGGTCGAGGACCTGGCGGCGCTGATCGCGGCGATGGGCGGGGAGGCGTCGCTGTACGGCGTCTCCTCGGGCGGCGCGCTGGCGCTGCGCGCGGCGGCGAGCGGGCTGCCGGTGCGGCATGTCGCCGTGTACGAGACGCCGTACGCGATGTCCGAGGAGGACCTGCGCGAGCGCGCCCAGTACACCGAGCGCCTGACGCAGGCACTCGCCGAGGGGCGCCGCGGGGACGCGGTGGAGCTCTTCCTGCGTCTCACCGGGCTCGGCGAGGCGGTGATCCAGAGCGCCCGGCAGTCCCCCATGTGGGCCGGTATGGAGTCGATGGCGCCGAGCCTCGCCCACGACGACGCCGTCATGGGCGACGGCGGTGTCCCCGTGAAACTGCTGGAGTCGATCCCCGTACCGGTGCTGTCCATCGCGGGCGACGCGAGCCCGGCCTGGATGCGCGAGGCCGCCCGGGCCATCGCGGACGCCGTCCCCCAGGGCACCTGCCGCACCCTGGCCGGCCAGACCCACATGGTCGAACCGGACGTCCTGGCCCCGGTCCTGACGGACTTCTTCGCCCGCTGAGGCCCCGAACGGCACTGCCGTCAGGCGGCGAGCACGGGCAGACCAGGCGGCCGGGGCCGGCACCGTCCGCAGTCCCCGCCCCCGCTCCTCGTCCGGCCCACCCGGTACCAACCGCCACGGGGAACACCGGACCGGTGTCTGTGACGCTGACCCGCAACACGGGGTCGGCCCAGCACAGCCGCACGGCGGCGGGATCGAGGAAGCACCGCACGGCGTTGGTGGCCGACTCCGAAGCGATGACCGTCCGGCAGGCGACGACGACCCCGTGGCGCCCGGCAGGTCCGAAGGAGAAGGTGTGAGCACTCCGGCCCTCACCGTCACTTCGGCGCTCATTCGAGCGTCGAAGTGACAGTCGGCCGCCGACTGCTCACGGTTTTCGGCGAGCTCACCGTGTCGCCCCCGGCGGACGCCCAGGGGTCAGACCGTCGTGGGGGTCTTCGTCGTGCGGGACGTGGTGGCGATGGTGGCGGAGCCGACGACGCGGGTGCCCGCGTAGAGGACGATGGCCTGGCCGGGGGCGACGCCGCGCACCGGCTCCGTGAACGACACCTCCAGGGTGCCGTCGACGAGTTCGGCGGTGACCTCGGTCTCGTCGCCGTGGGCGCGGAGCTGGGCGGTGTAGGTGCCGGGGCCGGTCGGGGCGGTGCCGCACCAGCGGGGGTTGACCGCGGTGAGGGCGCCGACGTCGAGGGCGTCCGCGGGGCCGACGGTGACGGTGTTGGTCACCGGGGAGATGTCGAGGACGTAGCGGGGCTTGCCGTCGGGGGCGGGGGTGCCGATCCGCAGGCCCTTGCGCTGACCGATGGTGAAGCCGTACGCGCCCTCGTGCGTGCCGAGCTTGGCGCCGGACTCGTCGACGATGTCGCCCTCGGCCCGGCCCAGGCGGTTCGCGAGGAAGCCCTGGGTGTCGCCGTCGGCGATGAAGCAGATGTCGTGCGAGTCGGGCTTCTTGGCGACCGCCAGTCCGCGCCGCTCGGCCTCCGCGCGGATCTCCTCCTTGGTGGTGACCGTGTCGCCGAGCGGGAACATGGCGTGGGCGAGCTGCCGGTCGTCCAGCACGCCCAGGACGTACGACTGGTCCTTGGCCATGTCGGAGGCGCGGTGCAGCTCTCGCGTGCCGTCGGACAGGGTGACCACGCGCGCGTAGTGGCCGGTGGCCACGGCGTCGAAACCGAGGGCCAGTGCCTTGTCCAGCAGCGCGGCGAACTTGATCTTCTCGTTGCAGCGCAGGCACGGGTTGGGCGTGCGGCCCGCCTCGTACTCGGCGACGAAGTCCTCCACCACGTCCTCACGGAAGCGGTCGGCGAGGTCCCACACGTAGAACGGGATGCCGATGACGTCGGCGGCGCGGCGGGCGTCGCGCGAGTCCTCTATGGTGCAACAGCCCCGCGCGCCCGTGCGGAAGGACTGGGGGTTCGCGGAGAGCGCGAGGTGGACGCCGGTCACGTCGTGTCCCGCTTCGGCGGCACGGGCGGCGGCCACGGCGGAGTCGACTCCGCCGGACATGGCGGCCAGTACCCGGAGGGGGCGGGAGCGGGAGGGCTGCGGGATCTCAGTCATAACCCCTCCAGGGTACGGGGCACGGGAACCGGGGCCACCGGATATCCGTTGTTGCCGGCATGGGGGAGAGAAGAGCTTCCAAGGACGGCGACCGGCGCATCGGGCGGCGCGCCCTGATCGTCGGCGGGGTGGCGGCCGCCGCGGGCACCGCCGTGCTGGCGCGGGACGAGTTGGGCCGCCTGTGGTGGCGTGTGCCCGGGATCGAGAAGCCTCGCGAGCCGGGCGTGGTCGACTTCTCGGGCGCCCGCTGGGTCGCGGCCTCGGACGCCAACTGGCGGCGCGCGGACCGGCCCGACGACTACGGCATCGACATGGTGATCGTCCACGTCACCCAGGGCAGCTTCGACAGCGCGGTGCGGGCGTTCCAGGACCCCGGGCACCGGGCGGCCACGCACTACATCGTCGGACAGGACGGGCGGATCACCCAGATGATCCGCGAGCTCGACGTGGCGTACCACGCGGGAAACCGCGACTACAACGAGCGCAGCGTCGGCATCGAGCACGAGGGGTTCGTGGACCGGCCGCAGGACCTCACGGACGAGATGTACGAGGCCTCGGCCCGGCTCACGGCCCGGATCTGCGCGCGCTACGACATACCCGTCGACCGGAAGCACATCATCGGCCACATCGAGGTGCCGGGGACGGATCACACCGACCCGGGCCCGCACTGGGACTGGGACCGCTACATGAAGCTCGTACGTCAGGCGCGCACGGCGACGGCCTGACCCCGCCGCCCGGAAACGCCCGAAAAAGGATAAAAAATATCAATCCGAACTCTTCCCTCCAGCGGTGGACGTTCTACTATGAAAACAGGCCTACGAGACGAGTGAGGGAGTTCGACCGGAGTAGCCGACTTCAGCGTGAGGTTACGGCTTCCGCTGGTGCCGACATCGACGGTCGGGCTGAGAGGCCGGAAGGTCCCAGGACCGGAAGGCGACCCCTAGTCACCTGATCCGGGTCATACCGGCGAAGGGAACCCGCCTCGTAGGTCGTTGTCGTGCCCTAGGTCAGCCCCGCCGCCCGGGCCCGTTCCACCGCCGGGCCGATGGCCTTGGCCAGGGCTTCGACGTCGGCCCGGGTGGAAGTGTGGCCGAGGGAGAAGCGGAGGGTGCCGCGGGCCAGGTCCGGGTCGGTGCCGGTGGCCAGGAGGACGTGGCTGGGCTGGGCGATGCCCGCCGTGCAGGCGGAACCGGTGGAGCACTCGATGCCCTGGGCGTCGAGCAGGAGCAGCAGGGAGTCGCCCTCGCAGCCGGGGAACGTGAAATGGGCGTTGGCCGGGAGCCGCCCCCCGGGCGAGGGGTCGCCGCCGAGGATGGCGTTTGGAACGGCCTCGCGGACCGCGGCGACCAGGTCGTCGCGGAGGGCTCCGATCTCGCGGGCGAACCACTCCTGCTGCTCGGCGGCCAGTCGGCCGGCCACCGCGAAGGAGGCGACCGCGGGCACGTCGAGCGTGCCGGAGCGCACGTGGCGCTCCTGACCGCCGCCGTGCAGCACTGGTACGGGGGTGTGCTCGCGGCCCAGGACCAGCGCCCCGATGCCGTACGGGCCGCCGATCTTGTGGCCGGACACGGTCATCGCGGCGAGCCCCGAGGAGGCGAAGTCCACGGGCACCTGGCCGAAGGCCTGGACCGCGTCGGAGTGCAGCGGAACCCCGAACTCGGCGGCGACCTCGGCGAGTTCACGGACCGGCAGCAGCGTGCCGATCTCGTTGTTCGCCCACATCACGGTGGCCAGGGCCACGTCGTCGGGGTCGCGGGCGATCGCCTCGCGCAGCGCGTCCGGGTGGACCCGGCCGTAGGGGTCGACCGGCAGGTACTCGACGGTGGCGCCCTCGTGCTCGCCGAGCCAGTGCACGGCGTCGAGGACGGCGTGGTGCTCGACGGGACTCGCGAGGACGCGGGTGCGGGCCGGCTCCGCGTCACGGCGGGCCCAGTACAGGCCCTTCACCGCGAGGTTGTCGGCCTCGGTCCCGCCGGAGGTGAGAACCACCTCGCTGGGGCGGGCGCCGAGGGCTTCGGCGAGGGTTTCGCGGGCCTCCTCGACGCTCCGGCGGGCGCGCCGGCCGGCCGCGTGCAGGGAGGAGGCGTTGCCGGTGACGCTCAGGTGCGCGGTGAGTGCCTCGACTGCCTCGGGAAGCATCGGGGTGGTCGCGGCGTGGTCGAGGTATGCCATGGTGAGGCCGATTCTACGGTCCTTGTCCGGCGGACCCGGTGGCACGGTCGGCCGGGAAACGACGCCGGTCCGAGCGCTCCGGCCCAGAGGCTCCACGAAACGGCGTCGCTCACCTGCGGGAACACCGACCGGGCCGGCGGATCCGCGCCGCCGGAGCCGAGGGCGACATCGATGAATTGAGGACGAGTGGGCCCAGCAGCCCCGGCGCGGTGTCTGCCGGGCCCCTCAGGGCAGCCGTACGCGGGCGAGCTGGCGGGACTGGGCCACCAGCCGGTCCGCGCTGTCCCAGACCTCGGCGTCCTCCTCCAGGAAGCCGCCGGCGAGATTGCGGGTGGTGATCGACACCCGCAGCGGGCCGGGCGCCGGGCGGGAACGGACGTGCGCCGTCAGCTCGACCGTGGGGACCCAGCCGGTGAGCCCGAGCTCGAAGGCGGTGGGCGGCAGCGCGTCCACCGCGAGCAGCAGGGAGAACGGGTCGGCGTCCCGGCCGTCGGCGAGCCCGAACCAGGCCCGCATCTCCCCCTTGCCGGAGGGCTGACCGAGGGCCCAGCCGAGGGTCGACGGGTCGAGCTTGAGCATCAGCCGCTCGGTGATGGCGGAGCTGCCGTCGACGGGGGTCGGACCGTCCTCGGGGCCGAAGCACTGCTCCATGGGCGGTAGCGCGGGCGGTCGGGCCGCCGTACGGACGTCGTCGGGGAGGGTGTCCAGGTCACCGTAGGAGGCCAGTACGCGGATGCGTTCGACCTCGCGGCCCTCGTCGTCGTACTGGAGGAGGGACGCCTGACCGGTCGACAGGGTGCGCCCGGTGCGCACGGTCTCGGTGCGGACGACCGCCGGGCCCGGCCGGGAGGCGGTCAGGTAGTGCGCGGAGATGGTGAACGGGTCCGCGTGCGGCAGGGCGTCGGCGAGGGCGCGGCCCAGGACGGCCAGCAGATAGCCGCCGTTGACGGCGTTGATGATCGTCCAGCCGGCGGAGAGGTCGACGTCGTAGACGCCCGGCGCGCGGAGCGCCACCGCGGTGTCGCGGTCGAACTCGCTGTCACCGACGGTGGCCCGGGTCGCGACCTGGGCGGAGGCTGCTTCTGACATGGTTGAAGAGTACAAGAGGTAGCTACTAAGCGGTAGCTTTGTCGGGCGTCGGGCCCGCTCCAGGACGCCCCGCCCTACTCCTCCTCGCGGGCCGTCGAACGCCGCTGCCACGCGCGGGGCGCCCGCCAGTGGTACCGCAGCGCCAGCAGCCGCAGCGTGAACGCCGTGAGCACGGCAAGGGTGCTGGTGAACGCGTTCAGCGCGGCGAAGCGGAGGCACAGCGCCGCCATGGTCGCGCCGACCATCGCCGGTACCGCGTAGAGATCACGGTCCCAGCGCAGCAGCGAGGGCACCTCGTTGGCGAGCACGTCCCGCACCACGCCGCCGCCCACCGCGGTGACCAGGCCGAGGCAGGCGGAGGAGGTCGCGCTGAGCCCGTAGTCGTACGCCTTGGCGGTGCCGACGACGCAGAACAGACCGAGCCCGGCGGCGTCGAAGAAGCTGATGGCGTTCTGGATGCGCTCCACGTGCGGATGCAGGAAGAACACCAGCGCCACGGCGAGCAGCGGGGTGACGAAGTACCCCAGGTCCGTGAAGGCGGCGGGCGGCACGGCGCCGATGACCACGTCACGGAAGAGTCCGCCGCCGAGGGCGGTAGCCTCCGCGAGGACCGCGATGCCGAAGACATCGAGGTTCTTGCGAACGGCCAGCAGGGCGCCCGAGATCGCGAAGACGAAGATGCCGATCAGGTCGAGCGCGTGCAGGAGGGACGGGCTGAAGAGTTGCTGGAGCACCTTCACATTCTGACTCAGCGAGAACCCCTCGCCTTACAAACCAAGGCGAGGGGTTCTTTGCACATCGGCGAACGCGCGGCAGAGGCTAAACGGCCTTCTTCGCCGCGCCCTTCTCCTCCGCGGGGGCCTCCGGCTCCTCCGCGGACTCGTTCTCCGCGGACGCCTCCTCCGCGGACTCGTTCTCCGCGGACGCCTCCTCCGCGGACTCGTTCTCCGCGGACTCGTTCTCCGCGGACTCCGGCTCGGGCTCCTCCGCCGAAGTCTCGGCCTCCTCCGAGGAGGTCTCGGGCTCCTCCGCCGCGCTCTCCTTCACCGGCTCCCCGGACTGCTCCGGCACCGTCACGTCACCGGAACCCACCGACGGCGGGGCGTCCTCGACGCCCTCGCGGGTCGCCGACACCACCTCCCCCTGACTCCGCTTCAGCGTGCCGGCCGCGATCTCGGCGGTGTAGTGGCAGGCCACCCGGTGGCCGCCGCCGACGTCCTTCAGTTCCGGCCGTTCGGTCGCGCACCGCTCGGCCTGCGCCCAGGGGCAGCGGGTGTGGAAGCGGCAGCCGCTGGGCGGGTTCGCCGGGGAGGGCAGGTCACCGGTGAGCAGGATGCGCTCGCGCTTGTCCTCCACCTCCGGGTCCGGCACCGGCACCGCCGACATCAGGGCCTTGGTGTACGGGTGCTTGGGCTCGGCGTACAGCGCGTCGCTCGGTGCCTCCTCGACCAGCGACCCCAGGTACATCACGCCGATCGTGTCGGAGATGTGCCGGACCACCGCGAGGTCGTGGGCGATCACCAGGTAGGTCAGGCCGAGCTCCTCCTGGAGGTCCTCCAGCAGGTTGATGACCTGGGCCTGGACCGACACGTCGAGCGCGGAGACCGGCTCGTCGCAGATGATCACGTCCGGTTCGAGGACGAGCGCGCGGGCGATGCCGATGCGCTGGCGCTGACCGCCGGAGAACTCGTGCGGGTAGCGGGCGAGCGCGTTGGAGGGCAGGCCGACCTTGTCCAGGATCGACTTGATCTTCTCCCGGCGCTCCTCCTGGTCCTTGCCGATGCCGTGGGCGACCATGCCCTCGGACAGGATCGACTCGATGTTCTGCCGGGGGTTGAGCGAGCCCAGCGGGTCCTGGAAGACCATCTGGAGCCGGCGCCGGAAGCGGCGCATCTCCTCACCGGGCAGCTTCGCCAGGTCGGTGCCGTCCAGGACGACGGACCCCTCGGTGATATCCACCAGCCGCAGCACCGACCGCCCGAGGGTGCTCTTGCCGCAGCCGGACTCGCCGACCAGGCCGTAGGTCTCGCCGGCCTCGACCTTCAGGGACACCCCGTCCACGGCGTAGACGTGGCCGACCGTACGGTCGAACAGCACGCCCTTCTTGATGGGGAAGTGGACCTTGACGCCGTCCAGTTCGAGCAGGCTCATGCGGGGACCTCCTCGGCCTTCGCGTCGTCGAGCACGGGGTTGACGCACCGCGCCTGGTGACCGGCGGCACGCTCCTCGGTGAGCTGCGGGGTGCCGGTCAGGCAGCCCATCTCGTACCGGTCGCAGCGGGGCGCGAAGGCGCAGCCGTCGGCCCAGGCGACGCGGTCGTTGATGGAGCCGCGGATGGGCTTGAGGGACTCACCCCGGGGAGCGTCCAGGCGCGGGATGGAGCCCAGCAGTCCGTGCGTGTAGGGGTGGGTGGGGTGGGCGAACAGCTCGCGACGCCCGGCGGACTCCACGGCTTTGCCCGCGTAGAGCACGTTGACCTGGTCGCAGAGGCCGGCGACCACACCGAGGTCGTGGGTGATCATCAGCAGGGCGGTGCCCTCCTGGTCCACGAGTTCCTTGAGCAGCTCCAGGATCTGCGCCTGGATGGTCACGTCGAGGGCCGTGGTGGGCTCGTCGGCGATGAGCATGCGCGGGGCGCAGGCCACCGCCATGGCGATCAGCGCGCGCTGGCGCATACCGCCGGAGAGCTGGTGCGGGTACTCCTTGAGCCGCCGGGTCGGGTCGGGGATGCCGACCCGGTCCAGCAGGTGGGCGGCCTCCTTGCGGGCGGCCTCGCCCTTCATCCCGCGGTGGCGCTCCAGGATCTCGGTGACCTGCACGCCGAGCGGCACGACCGGGTTGAGCGAGGACAGCGGGTCCTGGAAGATCATCGCCATTTCGCTGCCGCGCAGGTCGCGGCGGGCGGACGAGCTCATGGTGAACAGGTCCGTACCGTCGAATTCGGCGCGGCCGCCGACCGTGACGCCCTTGTGGGGCAACAGGCCCATCAGGGCCAGGGAGGTGACGGACTTTCCGCAGCCGGACTCGCCGACCAGGCCCACGACCTGGCCCTGGTCGACCTCGAAGGAAACGCCGTCGACCGCCCGGGACTCCTTGCGGCCGCGGCCGCCGAAGGTGACGGTCAGTTCGTCGACAGTGAGCAGAGACATGGTGGTTCAGCCCCTCAGCTTCGGGTCGAGGGCTTCCCGCATGGCCTCGCCGAGGAGGGTGAAGCCGAGGGCGGTGATGATGATGCCGACGGCGGGGTAGACCGCCATCATCGGCGCGTTGTCGAAGAAGCGCTGCGCCTGGGCGAGCATGACGCCCCACTCGGGGATGGCCGGGTCGGGGTTGCCCAGGCCCAGGTAGGACAGGGCGGCCGCCTCGATGATCGCGGTGGCCAGGGAGAGCGTGGCCTGCACGATCACCGGGCTGAGCGAGTTGGGGATGATCTGCGAGACCACGATGCGTCGCTTGCGCACACCGAGGGACTTGGCCGCGAGCACGTAGTCCGCGCCGCCCTGCGCCAGCATGGAACCGCGCAGCAGCCGGGCGAACACCGGGATCTGGACGACACCCACGGCGATCATCACAGTGGTCAGCGACTGGCCCATGACGGCCGCGATGGACACGGCCAGCAGCAGCGAGGGCATCGCCAGCATCATGTCGATGAAGCGCATGATGACGGAGTCGATGCGCCTTCCGGTGTCGCCGCCGAGGGTGGCGGCGGCTCCGGAGAGGCCGCCGATCAGGAAGCCGATGATCAGGCCGATGAGCGTGGCGACGACGCCGACGAGCAGCGTCTGGCGGGCGCCGACCAGCATGCGGGAAAACATGTCCCGGCCGAGGTGGTCGATTCCGAACCAGTTCCCGCCGCGCGGGCCGACGAACTCACCCCGGTTGGGGAAGACCTCACCCCGCCAGGTCTGGGCGGTCGGGGCGTACGGGGTGAGGTACGGTCCGACGATCGCGACGAGGACGAACAGGGCGATGACGGCCGCGCCGATGATCGCCATCTTGCTGCGCCTCAGGCGGCGGAAGGCCTCCCGCCACAGGCTGGCGCCGGTGCTGGTCTCCTTGGTCGCGGTCAGTTCCGCGAGGCGCTGGATCTTCTCGGTCTTGGTGGCGACGCTCACGCTAGTGCACCCGCACTCTCGGGTCGATGAGGCTGTACGCCACGTCCACCAGCAGGTTGATCAGGACGTACACCATCGCGATGAACATGATGAACCCGACGAGCACGGGGTAGTCGCGGCCGTCGATCGCGGTCCGGATGAAGGAGCCGATACCGCCGAAGTCGAACACGGACTCGGTCAGGACCGCGCCGGACAGCAGGGAGCCCGTGAGCAGGCCGACCGCGGTCACCACGGGGAGCATCGCGTTGCGCAGCACGTGCCGGCCGCGGACGACGCTCCGCTTGAGGCCCTTGGCCTCGGCGGTGCGGACGTAGTCCTCGTCCTGCACCTCGAGAACGCTGGCGCGGGTCATGCGCACGATGACCGCGAGCGGGATGGAGGACAGGGCGACGGCGGGCAGGACCAGGTGATGGAGCGCGTCCCCGGCGGCGTCGAACTCCCCGGTGAGGATGCCGTCCAGGACGGCGAAACCGGTCACGTTCGTGGCGTCGATGCCGGTCTCCAGGCGTCCGGAGACAGGGAAGAGCCCGAGCTCGACGGCGAAGACGCTCTTGAGGATCAGGGCGAGGAAGAAGACCGGGATGCAGATGCCGATGAGCGAGCCGGAGACCGCGGTGACGTCGAGCCAGCCGCCGCGGTTGCGGGCGGCGAAGTAACCGAGCGGGATACCGACGGCCACGGCGATGAGGATCGCGAGGAGGGACAGCTCCACGGTCGCGGGGAAGCGCAGGACGAACTCGTCCCATACCGGCTGTCCGGTCTGGGTGGAGGTGCCCAGGTCGAGTTCGGCGATGCGCTTGAGGAAGCGCCAGTACTGGACGTAGACGGGCTGGTCCAGCCCGAGCGCACGGTTGATGCGAATTACTTCGGCCTCGGTGGCCTTTTCCCCCAGGATCGCTGAGGCGGGTCCGCCGGGCAGCCGGTCGAGCCACAGGAAGAGCAGTACCGACAGGCCGAGCAGCGTGGGTATGAGCTGGAGCAGTCTTCGTACGACGAGACGCAGCACCCCGCATGCCCCTTTCTTGCGTGATGTCTTACATGAATGGACCCGCCCGGCCGCCGAGTTCCGACAGCCGGGCGGACCCCCCGTTTTTCGTTCCTTCGTTTCCTGCCGCTTACGCGCTTACTTGAAGGAGGTCTCGGAGAAGACTTCCTGCGTCAGCGGGGAGACGTTCGGCGGGTTCACGTTCTTGGCGAAGGCGATGGCCGGCGGGGAGGACGAGATCGGGACACCCGGCAGGTAGTCCATGACGACCTCGTTGGCCTTCTTGTACGCGGCGATGCGCTCGTCGTGCTTGCCGAGCTTCGAGCCGGCGTTCACGGCGTCGAAGACCTTCTTGTCCTTGAAGCCCCACTGCTTGTCGTACCCGGCGAACCAGGTGCCGATGAAGTTGAAGCCGTCGTTGAAGTCACCGGTCCAGCCGAGCATGTGCAGGTCGCAGGAGCCCGACTCGGTGGCGTCGATGTAGTCCGGCGCCCACTTCATGGCCTTGGGCGTGACGGTGATGCCGGACTTCTCCAGGTCGGCCTTCATCAGCTCGAACAGGTCCTGCGGGGCAGGCATGTACGGGCGGGTGACCTCGGTCGGGTAGCAGAACGTGACCTTCAGCTTCTCCTGACCGGCCTTCTTCAGGAGCTTCTTGGCGGCGTCCGTGTCGAAGGGGTACTGCTTGACGTCCTTGGAGTAGCCCTCGATCGTGTCGGGCATGAACTGGTCGGCGACCTTGCCGCCCTCGGGCAGCTGCGTCTTGACCAGGTTCTCCTTGTCGATCGACTGCGCGATCGCCTGGCGGACTTCCTTCTTCTTGAGCGCGGGGTTGGCCTCCTGGCTCATACCCACGTAGAAGAGGTTGAAGACGCCACGGGTCGGGACGACGTAGCCCTGCTTCTCGAGGGTCGTGACGTCGGCCGGGGCGACGAGGTCGTAGCCGTCGATGTCACCGGCCTGGAGCGCCTGACGGCGCGTCTGCTCGTCGGAGATCGTGCGGAAGACCAGGTTCTTGATCTTCGCCTTCTCGCCCCAGTAGTCGTCGAAGCGCTCGAGGGAGACTTCCTTGTTGCCCTTGTTCCACTTCGTGATCTTGTACGGGCCGGTACCGGCGACCGTGCCGGCCTCCTGGCTGTACTTGGGGTACGTGATGGCGTCGCCCTTGGCGGAGGCGTCCTGCTTCTTGTACTCCTCGATCGCCTTCGGCGAGTGGATCGCCAGGGCGTTGAGGGAGAAGCCGCCGGGGAGGTTGGCGGAGGGCTCCTTGACCTCGATGACGGCGGTGTTCTCGTCCTTCGCGGTGCAGGACTTGTAGTTCGCCTCGGGCGTCTCCTTGTCCTCGTTCTTCGCGAAGCCGCCCATGATGGTCTGCCAGTAGTAGGAGACCGCGCTGGACTGGTAGGTGCCCGTCCAGTTGAACCAGTGGTCGTAGTTGGCGCAGACGGCCTCGGCGTTGAACGCCTCGCCGTCGTGGAACTTCACGCCCTTGCGGAGGTTGAAGGTCCAGACGGTGCCCTTGTCGTTGCTGGACCAGTCCTCGGCGAGACCGCCGACCATCTCGCTGCCGCCGGACTCGTGCTCGATGAGAGCCTCGAACGCCTGCCGCGTCACACGGAAGGTTTCACCGTCGCTGGCGAGGGCAGGGTCCAGGGAGCCAGGGTCACCGGCGCCGGCGAAGACGAAGGTGTCCTTCTTGCCGTCGCTCTTGTTGTCGCTGTCCCGGTCGCTGGAGCAGCCCGTGGCGATCAGAGCGACCGCCACCGCGGCCGTGATCGCCCGAGCCGCTCGGGACTTGGTTATGCGCATATTGGGGCCACTCCGGGTCCGCTATGTGGATGCATCTTGACCGGCCGAACACTACAGATGTTCACAGCGAGTCGAGAACAGTCCGGATACCGGTGATACCTACCTGAGATCTGAACAGTTGACATAAGGGACGCTTCAGGCGCCCCTCCGCCGGGAAGTGACCATCTCGAGACATCAGGCGCCTCCCCCAACAGCCGCCCGGGAAGCGCCGAACGGTGTGGAGAACGGGTGAAACCGCAGGTGGCAGGCGGTCAACTGGTCACAGCCGAGCGCGCATGACCGAAAAACTGACGTGACATCAGTCTCGCCAGCGACGCGGGCGTCCACCGTCGACACTCCTGTCCACCATGTGGACACCGTCACGCTGAGTCAGTGACGGCGGGTACGACGGCCCCGGCCTCCAGCGGATACGGCCCGGTCAGTGCTGGTGCGCGGGCGGGTAGCCGGAGCCGGCGGCGGGGGGCGGAACGGCACCGTGGGCCTCACGGTCGTAGAACGGGCGGGCGTTGGCCCGCAGCCACATGGCGACCGGGTCGTGCTCGTCGGTCATCGCGACGGTCGACACCGGGAGCCCGTCCGGGACGGCACCGATGGACTGCTGCATCATCGCGCGCACCGCGTCGACGGCCGGCGGCGAGGTGTCGTACACGTCCAGCCCGATGGCGAGATACGGCGCGCCCAGCGCCGGCTGCACCCAGGCGCGGCGCAACGCGCGCACGGCGGGCGTACGGTGCGCGTTCTGCGTGAGCAGGGCGTAGAACTGGGGGATCTCGATGGCGGGTTCGGACAGCCGCAGGGGTCCGGCGGGCTGCCGGTCGAGGCCGGTGGCGAGCCGGCGCAGATCGAGCCACGGGATGCCGAGGCCGCCGCCGGGGGCGTGCGGGTTGAGCCAGAGGCCGTAGCGGTCGGGGTAGAGGGCGCGGGCGGCCTCGAGGCCGTCGACGACCTCGTACGACCGGTTCCAGCCACTGGCGGACAGCTCCTGGGCGGAGGTCACGCAGGGCGCGTAGCCGAAGCCGCCGACCTCCATGTTCCCGTACTGGGCGTCCGGGGAGCCGGCCTGACCGTGCCACAGCAGCATCCAGACATGACCGGAGGAAGGGGTCGCGAGCGCGCGAAGCAACGCCTCATAGGCGTCGTAACGCCCGGGGGTCACCTGGCGCAGCATGTGCTCGACCTGCCCGGCCGCCGCGGTGCCAGCGCTCACTTTGTATCGCCCCTCCGTACAACACCCTCGCCCCAGCCAATGAACCTAGCTTAAGCCGCCCGCGGCCCGGGGGCTCCGCCCGTCCGCCGGGCACCGGCGAGCCGCCCGGCGGGGGCCTCCACCTCGCTCCGCCGGACAGGCCCTAGCCCTCGCGCTGGTAGAACGGGCGGACGCGGTCGCGCATCCATTGGCCGACCGGGTCCTGGGCCACGTCCAGGAGGACCAGGTTGACGGGCCACTTCACCGGTCGGCGGCCCAGCGCGCGGCCCAGGGCGTCGCCGGGGAGGACCCGCAGATCGCCCTCCCACTGGGACAGTTCGACCCCGACGAACAGCACCGGGTCCGCGGTCTCTATCTCGGCGAGGCAGCGGCGGGCGGTGCTCACGACACCGATCGACTCGAACTCCGCGCCCGCGGCGGCGAGGAAGTCCACCGGGTCGTCCTGCCAGTCGGGCTCGAACAGCTTGACCCGGCCGCCGCCCGCCGGACCGTCCAGCGGGCCGCGTCCGGCCAGGCACAGTTCGGCCACGGCGGGCGGCGGCAGCGGGACGCCGACCACGCCGCCGGGGTTCACCGCGATCCCGGCCTGCGGCGGCAGACCCCGCGCGAACTCCACCGCGGGCGCGACGGTGAACGACATGTGGGAGCCGACGACCTGGCGGAACTGTTCCTCGGAGCTGAAGACCGGGACGTACGCCTGTCCCTCGATCTCCAGGGTGGGCAGGTCCAGCGGGCCGCTGTGCGGGCCGCCGCCGTTCGGCAGCGGGACCCAGACGAAGCTCCTGCCCAGTACCTCGATGATCCGGCCGTCCGCCGAGGGGACGCCGAGGGAGGCGGAGAGCACCTCCTCCAACTCGTTGCCGGGCCATCCTCCGTGCGGATGGGGGTGAGTCTGTGCCGGGAAGTCCGCGGAGAAGCCCGCCGGGAAGTCCATCTGCCTACCGCCTGCCTGGAACCACTGCTGTGGCTGAAAAGGCTAACCGCTGCCGCGCCGGGGCCGTCAGCCCGTGAAGCCGTCAGCCCGTGAAGTCGATGCGGCGCAGCGCGTTCGCCGCGTCCCGGTCGATCAGGACCGCCGAGCCGCAGCCCGCGGGCGGGTCGCCGCGCTCCACGGACCGCAGCAGCCGGTCGACGGCGGTGCGGTGCCGCAGGAAGGCGTACCGGGAGACGCCGCGGCCGCGCTCACGCTGCCCGTCCAGCGCCTGCTCCGGGGGGACGTCGAGCAGCAGCAGATGCAGCCCCGCGCCCCGGCGGCGGGCCTCGCGGACCAGCCAGCGGCGCACCCAGGCGTGGGTACCGCAGTCGTGCACGACGACCCCCTCGCCGGTGCGCAGGGCGCGGCGCAGCCCGGTGTAGTGGTCGAGACGGGCCAGGGGCCGATACACCGCGTACGGCAGGAGGCGCGGCATGCGGCGGTCCCAGCGGTCGCGGGTGTCCTGGGAGTCGATACGGATGCCGCGCACCGCGCGTCGCATCAGTGTGGATTTGCCGCTGCCGGGCAGTCCGGTGATCACGACGAGGTCGCGGGGGCCGAAGACCAGGGCGCGCGGACCGCGGCCGGCGCACTCGCGCAGGTCGCGGACGACGGGCACCGGCCGCGCGCCACGGGCCTCCCGGGCCGAAGGGGCCTGCTGCTCCGGCGGCGCGACACCCGTGGTGGCGTACGCCGTAATCCTGTTCACCGTGAGTCCTCCCCTGGGGCAGGTGCCTGAGCACCGTCCCCGTCGAGTGTAAAGAGACGGTAACGGCGGAGCCTCTTCATTCCGTCCGTTTCCCGATACAGACCTGTCACAGCCGTCCGTACAGGCCTGAGCACCCTGTGCGTACGAAGGAAAGGTCCCCCTGCCGAAGCCTCACGATGCGTGCAATGATGAGCGCGCCAACTGCATACCGGCCGTTTGAATCCGCGCGGGAGAGTCCCTGGCACGTTTCGCCGGGGCGCCGAAGGAGCAAGTCCCTCCCTTGAATCTCTCAGGCACCGTTACCGCGCGGGCCAGGCACATCTGAAAAGCGGGCCGCCGTGCGAGTTTCCGGCGGCTCCACCCAAGGTGCAAGCCGTGACGTCCCCTGCGCGGACGGTCATGGCGAACCTCTCAGGTTCCGATGACAGATGGGGAGGAACGTCCTCACCCTCCCCGTGCTCGGCCCCGGCCGGCGGGGACCCCATCGCCCTGGGAGACCGACCGATGAGCAGTACCGAACTCCGCCGGACAGCGCTCGACGCCCTGCATCGTTCGCTCGGCGCCACGATGACCGACTTCGCCGGCTGGGACATGCCCCTGCGCTACGGCTCCGAGCGCGACGAGCACAACGCCGTGCGCACGAAGGCGGGCCTCTTCGACCTCTCGCACATGGGCGAGATCACCGTCACCGGCCCGCAGGCGGCCCGGTTCCTGGACTACGCCCTGATCGGCAACATCGGGACCGTCAAGCCCGGCCGCGCCCGCTACACCATGATCTGCAGCGAGGACGGCGGCATCCTGGACGACCTGATCGTCTACCGGCTCGGTGAGACCGAGGCCCCCGAGTACCTGGTCGTCGCCAACGCCTCCAACGCCCAGGTGGTGCTGGACGCCCTCGTGGAGCGGTCGGCAGGCTTCGACGCCGAGGTCCGCGACGACCGCGACGCGTACGCGCTGATCGCCGTGCAGGGTCCCGAGGCCGCCGGCATCCTCAAGGCCCTCACCGATTCGGACCTGGACGGCCTGAAGTACTACGCCGGCCTGCCCGGCACGGTCGCCGGCGTCCCCGCGCTCATCGCCCGTACCGGCTACACCGGTGAGGACGGCTTCGAGCTGTTCGTCGCGCCGGAGCACGCGGTCGAGGTGTGGCAGGCGCTGACCGGGGCGGGCGAGGGTGTGGGGCTGGTCCCGTGCGGGCTGGCCTGCCGGGACACGCTGCGCCTGGAGGCCGGCATGCCGCTGTACGGCAATGAGCTCAGCGCCTCGCTGACGCCGTTCGACGCCGGGTTCGGCCGGGTCGTGAAGTTCGAGAAGGAGGGCGACTTCGTGGGCCGTGCCGCCCTGACCGAGGCCGCCGCCCGCGCCGAGCGGACCCCGCCCCGCGCCCTGGTGGGCCTGGTCGCCGAGGGCCGCCGGGTCCCGCGCGCCGGGTACCCGGTGGTGGCCGGCGGCGAGGTGATCGGCGAGGTCACCTCCGGCGCGCCCGCACCGACGCTGGGCAAGCCGATCGCGATGGCGTACGTCGACGTGGCGCACTCGGAGCCGGGTACCCCAGGCGTGGGCGTGGACATCCGCGGCAGCCACGAGCCGTACGAGGTCGTGGCGCTGCCGTTCTACAAGCGGCAGAAGTGACACCGTCGTAGGACGTGGGCCGCGTACCCGGTCGTACCGGCCGAGGCCGGGCGCGGCGCACCCGCTCACCCGTGCTTCTGCTTCCGTCATCAGTTGGCCCCGGGCCGGTCCCGTGCCCCCCCCCGGGCCCCTTCACCCCCCTTCACCCCCTTTCCTCGCCGTCGATCCCGGCGGTCCCTCGCACACAGGAGATCCAGATCATGAGCAACCCCCAGCAGCTCCGTTACAGCAAGGAACACGAGTGGCTGACGGCCGCCGAGGACGGCGTGTCGGCGATCGGCATCACGGAGCACGCGGCCAACGCGCTCGGCGACATCGTGTTCGTCCAGCTCCCCGAGGTCGGCGACACCGTGACCGCGGGTGAGACCTGTGGCGAGCTGGAGTCGACCAAGTCGGTCAGCGACCTGTACTGCCCGGTCACCGGCGAGGTCACCGAGGTCAACGAGGACGTGGTGAACGACCCGTCGCTGGTGAACTCGGCCCCCTTCGAGGGCGGCTGGCTGTTCAAGGTGCGGGTGAGCGACGAGCCCGCCGACCTGCTCTCGGCCGCCGAGTACGACGCCTTCATCCAGGGCTGAGGAGGCCGCAACCCATGTCGCTTCTGAACACCCCGCTGCACGAGCTCGACCCGGCCGTCGCGGCGGCGGTCGACGCCGAGCTGCACCGTCAGCAGTCCACCCTCGAGATGATCGCCTCGGAGAACTTCGCCCCGGTCGCGGTCATGGAGGCCCAGGGCACGGTCCTCACCAACAAGTACGCCGAGGGCTACCCCGGCCGCCGCTACTACGGCGGCTGCGAGCACGTCGACGTGATCGAGCAGATCGCCATCGACCGGGTCAAGGAACTCTTCGGCGCCGAGCACGCCAACGTGCAGCCGCACTCGGGTGCGCAGGCCAACGCCGCCGCGATGTTCGCGCTGCTCAAGCCCGGTGACACGATCATGGGCCTGAACCTCGCGCACGGCGGGCACCTGACCCACGGCATGAAGATCAACTTCTCCGGCAAGCTCTACGACGTGGTCGCGTACCACGTCGGCGACGACGGCCAGGTCGACATGGCCGAGGTCGAGCGGCTGGCCAAGGAGAGCAAGCCGAAGCTGATCGTCGCCGGCTGGTCGGCGTACCCGCGTCAGCTGGACTTCGCCGCGTTCCGCCGGATCGCGGACGAGGTCGGCGCGTACCTCATGGTCGACATGGCGCACTTCGCCGGTCTGGTCGCGGCGGGCCTGCACCCGAACCCGGTCCCGCACGCCCACGTCGTCACCACGACCACGCACAAGACCCTCGGCGGTCCGCGCGGCGGTGTGATCCTCTCCACGGCCGAACTGGCCAAGAAGATCAACTCCGCGGTCTTCCCCGGCCAGCAGGGCGGCCCGCTGGAGCACGTGATCGCGGCCAAGGCGGTCGCCTTCAAGGTCGCCGCGTCCGAGGACTTCAAGGACCGGCAGCGCCGCACCCTGGAGGGCGCCCGCATCCTGGCCGAGCGCCTGGTCAAGGACGACGTCAAGGCCGTGGGCGTGGACGTGCTGTCCGGCGGCACGGACGTGCACCTGGTCCTGGTCGACCTGCGCGACTCCGAGCTGGACGGGCAGCAGGCCGAGGACCGTCTCCACGAGGTCGGCATCACCGTCAACCGCAACGCGATCCCGAACGACCCGCGCCCCCCGATGGTCACCTCGGGTCTGCGGATCGGCACGCCCGCCCTGGCCACCCGCGGCTTCACGGCCGAGGACTTCACCGAGGTGGCGGACGTGATCGCCGAGACGCTGAAGCCGTCCTACGACGTCGACGCGCTCCGGGCCCGGGTGACGGCGCTCGCCGAGAAGTACCCGCTGTACCCGGGTCTGAAGTAGTTTCGCAGTTCTCGCAGTTTTCGCAATTTCGTACGCTTTTGTTCGTACGGGCGGGGCATCGCGCACACTGGATCGGTGGGCACGGTGCCCCGCACCATGCACCGCACGCATCCAGTGCCGAGCCCCCTTCCCCGGCCCCACCCCGGCGGACAGCGCCGTCCACCGAACCCCTAGGAGTCCTCCCGTGGCCCTCTCGGTCTTCGACCTCTTCTCGATCGGCATCGGCCCGTCCAGCTCGCACACGGTCGGCCCGATGCGGGCCGCCCGCATGTTCGCCCGGCGGCTGGACAACGAGGGTCTGCTGGACTCGGTCGCCTCGGTCCGGGCGGAGCTGTACGGCTCGCTGGGCGCCACCGGCCACGGCCACGGCACCCCCAAGGCGGTGCTGCTCGGCCTGGAGGGCGACTCGCCCCGCACGGTGGACGTGGAGACGGCCGACGAGCGGGTGGAGAAGATCAAGGAATCGGGCCGCCTGCGGCTGCTCGACGACCACGAGATCGCGTTCTCCTTCGACGACGACCTGGTGCTGCACCGCCGCAAGGCGCTCCCTTACCACGCGAACGGCATGACCCTCCAGGCCTTCGACGCGTCCGGCGCCGAGGTGCTGTCGAAGACGTACTACTCGGTGGGCGGCGGCTTCGTCGTCGACGAGGAGGCGGTGGGCGCGGACCGCATCAAGCTCAACGACACGGTCCTGAAGTACCCCTTCCGCACCGGCGACGAGCTGCTGCGCCTGACCCGGGAGACGGGCCTGTCCATCTCCGCGCTGATGCTGGAGAACGAGTGCTCCTGGCGGACCGAGGAGGAGGTCCGCCGGGATCTGCTGGAGATCTGGCGGGTGATGCAGGCGTGCGTGGCGCGCGGCATGTCCCGCGAGGGCATCCTGCCGGGCGGACTGAAGGTGCGCCGCCGCGCCGCGAACACGGCGCGCAAGCTGCGCTCCGAGGGCGACCCGAAGGCCCTCGCCATGGAGTGGATCACGCTCTACGCCATGGCCGTGAACGAGGAGAACGCAGGCGGCGGCCGCGTCGTCACCGCCCCGACCAACGGCGCGGCCGGCATCATCCCCGCCGTCCTGCATTACTACATGAACTTCGTCCCCGGTGCCGACGAGGAGGGTGTGGTCCGCTTCCTGCTCGCGGCCGGCGCGATCGGCATGCTCTTCAAGGAGAACGCCTCCATCTCCGGCGCCGAGGTGGGCTGCCAGGGCGAGGTCGGCTCCGCCTGCTCGATGGCGGCGGGCGCCCTCGCCGAGGTGATGGGCGGCTCGCCGGAGCAGGTCGAGAACGCCGCGGAGATCGGCATGGAGCACAACCTCGGCCTGACCTGCGACCCGGTCGGCGGCCTCGTCCAGATCCCGTGCATCGAGCGCAACGGCATGGCGGCGGTGAAGGCGGTCACCGCCGCGCGCATGGCCCTGCGTGGCGACGGCTCGCACAAGGTGTCCCTCGACAAGGTCATCAAGACGATGAAGGACACCGGCGCGGACATGTCCGTCAAGTACAAGGAGACGGCGCGGGGCGGGCTGGCGGTCAACATCATCGAGTGCTGAGGGAACAGGCCCTGAGCCGAAGGCCGCGGGACGGCACCTACGTCGCGCGAACGGCCGCGGCGAGGGCCTCGCCGACGGCCCGGGCTCCCGAAGCGTTGGGATGCAGCGGCGCGGCCGCACGGGTGGGGATCAGGCCCTCGACGTAGCGGTCGGCGGGGGCGGCGCAGATGTCGTGTCCGGTGCTCAGGGTGTAGGTGTCGACGAAGGCGGCGCCGTGCTTTTCGGCCGCCTGCTTCAGCACGGTGTTGAGGTGGTTGACCGCGCCTTGGAGGTGGTTGGCGTCCTGCTTCCAGAAGGGCTGGGCGGGGTGGCAGCCGTCGGTGCGGAAGTAGTTGCCGTAGCCGACGACGAAGACCTCGGCATGCGGTGCCCGTCGGGCGATGTCGTCCAGGACTGCGGCGAAGGCCGGTGCCCAGGCATCGACGCGGGCCCTGACCTTGTCGGTGCCGCCGGCGGTGTTCTTTTCCGCGCAGCTGGTGCCGTAAGGCTGGGGCAGGACGTTGATGCAGCCCAGCACCTCGTTGAAGAGGCCGGTGTCGTTGCCGCCGATGGTGACGCTGACGATGTCGGTGTCGGGCTTGAGTGCTTCGTACTGGGGCGCGGTTCCCGGGTGCTGGGCGGTTCTCAGATGGCCGCTGGTGGCGCCGGAGCAGCTGACGTCGGTGAGTTTCGCACCGAGGGCCTTGGCCGCGATGTGGGGATAGTCGGCCAGGGAGCGCAGACACTTCAGGTCGGCCGGGTCGACGGGCGGCACCAGTGGCGCGGCCGCGTAGGAATCGCCGAGCGCGACGTACCGCAGTGGTTCGGCCGCGGCCGACGCAGCCGGGACTGATGCCGTGGCCCACACGGCCCCGGTGGACAGAGCGGTGGCCAGGGCCAGGCGCAGGGCTGTTTTCAAGGACGCCTCCATTCGGCACATGCACGGACGTGGTCCCGCTTTGCCATGAGCTTGCTCGAGCAGGGGTGCCGCCGCATGGTGGCCTGCGGAAACCAGTTGCTCCGGAGCAGACGCCACCGGACCACCGCCGGCCGGGCTTCCCCGCCGTGCAGGAGGTTCCGGTCAGCTGGCAGGGGCGGGAGGCAACGCCTCAGATTCGCCTGTTCGGCCGCCACCCGTTCGGCGTACCGCTTCCCTTCGCTCTCGACGGGTGTGTCCGTTCAGGGCTCCGGCCCACGGCTGACGACAGGCCGGGCGGCGGCGTATTCTTGTCTGCTGGGACTCTGGTCCGGGCACGGAGTCCGGACACGGGGCTCGGGCATGGGGTCCGCGCATGGGGTCCGGTGTTCTGCTGGGGGTTGGAATCATGGTTGCTGGTCGTGTGGTGCGGTTCGACGCCGTGCGGGGTTACGGGTTCATCGCTCCCGAGCACGGCGGGGAGGACGTCTTCCTCCACGTCAACGACGTACGGATCCCGGAGCACCAGTTGCGTCCCGGGATCGCCGTGGAGTTCGAGATCGAGGAGGGCGACCGGGGTCTCAAGGCTTCGGGCGTACGACTGGCCCAGGGAGCCGGCGGGGTGTCCTCCGCCGTGGGCAGGCATCAGGACGGCGACGACTCGCTGTGCGACGTGCTCACCGCCGAGGAGTACCTCCAGGAGGTCACGGAGGTGCTGCTGTCCGCCGCGCCCACGCTCACCGGCGAGCAGATCCTCCAGGCGCGCCGCGGGCTGCTGCAGTTCGGCAAGACCCACGGCTGGTGCGACGGCTGAGACCGGCCCAAGCCCCCCGGGGGCGGGTCTGTCGGCTGGGCGGGAGTCGTGGTCCTTCGTCACTCCTCACGGGGAGAAGTTGACATTTCCACCACTTAGGCGGGGCTCCCGTGCCACCGTGAGGGCAGTGAGCCATTCGACTCCCCTCCCCCCACCAGCACCGCAGGGAGCCTCATGCTGCGCGGCATCGATGTGAGTTCGTACCAGTCCTCGTCGTTCGACACCGACGGCCTCTCCTTCGTCTTCATCAAGGCGACGGAAGGCCGTTCCTATGTCAGCCCCGGACTCTCCGCCCAGACGGAGAACGCCCGCGAGGCCGGACTGGTCGTCGGCTTCTACCACTTCCTCTGGCCGGGCAACCTGACCGCGCAGGCGGAGCACTTCGTCTCCGAGGCTCCCGAGCGGCGGGGCGACATCCTCGCCGTCGACTGGGAGACGACCGGCGAGGGCACCCGCGCGAGCAACGCGGAGAAGGACCGCTTCATCCGCAAGGTGAAGGAACTACGGCCGCACAACAGGGTGATCCTGTACGCGAACAGGCACTTCTGGCTCAACGTCGACACCACCTCCTACGCCGGTGACGGCCTCTGGATCGCCGACTACGTCACCGCGGGCAAGCCCCGCATCAAGGCAAAGTGGCGCTTCCACCAGTACACCGACGACCCCCTGGACAAGAACGTCGCCGACTTCCCCGACCGCGCGGCCCTGAAGGAGTGGGCCGACGGCATGTGAGGGGACCTGGTGACGGCCGCGGTTCAGCGGTCGGTGACGCGCATCTCGAACCAGGTCGTCTTGCCCCGTGGGAGCAGGTCGACGCCCCAGCGGTCGGCGAGGGTGTCGACGAGGAAGAGGCCGCGCCCGCTGACGTCCAGTTCCTGGACCGGCATGAGACAGGGCAGGCCGCGGGACGGGTCCCGGACCTCGACGCGGATCCAGCGGGGGCGGCGGCGCAGCCGGAGGCCGAAGACGCGGGCACCGGTGTGGCGTACCGCGTTGCCGACGAGTTCGGAGACGAGCAGAACGGCGTCCTCGGTGGTCGCGGCGGTGAGGCCCCACTGGCGCAGGAGCACGATCTGGGTGAGTCGGCGTGCGGTGGCGGCGGACTCGGGGCGGGACGGCAGCGGAACCTCTGCCTCCGTCGGGTTGCCGAACAACTCCAGCGCCTTCTGGGCGTGTTCGTCCTCGACCGTCGGCGACCAGCGCGACGCGGTCGCACGTCCGTCTCCCCGCGGCTGTTCCATGCCATCCAGCCCCGCCATGGCCCCATCATGGCCGTCCGGTGGGGCGTCCGGGGTCGTTCCGGGGGAATGCGCCCCCTGCACGCCCCCGCGCCGGGCCGGGCCACCGACATATGCCTTCGGCACGTCGGTGCCGTCAGCGGCCCCTGCGACCTGCGGCAACGGCTCACTGTGCGGCAATCGACAGGCTCCCTCGACGCGGCAGACTTAAGGGCCCGTTAAGGCTCCCATAAACCGCCCCGTCGAGGGACCCGGATCAGACATCGCGTCAATTGCAAGCCCTCAGAGGAAGGTTCAGAGGAACTTTGCCTTACCGGGGCCGTCCTCCACGAAGCTGCGCATCCCCCGTTCACGGTCCTCGGTGGCGAACAGGCCCGCGAACCAGTTGCGCTCGACGGCGAGGCCGGTGTCGATGTCGGCCTCCAGACCGGTGTCGATCGACTCCTTGGCCGCGCGCAGCGCGATCGCCGGTCCCTTGGCGAGCCGCGCGGCCCACGCGTGCGCCTGCTCGTAGACCTCGGCGGCGGGGACCACACGGTCCACCAGGCCCAGCGCGAGCGCCTCGTCGGCCTTCACCTGACGGCCCGTGAAGATGAGGTCCTTCGCCTTCGACGGGCCGACGAGGCGGGCCAGGCGCTGTGTACCGCCGGCCCCCGGGATCAGCCCGAGCAGGATCTCCGGCTGACCCAGCTTGGCGTTCTCCCCGGCGATGCGGAAGTCGGCGCAGAGCGCGAGTTCACAGCCGCCGCCGAGCGCGTAACCGGTCACCGCGGCCACCACCGGCTTGGGGATGCGGGCCACGGCCGTGAAGGAGTCCTGCAGGGCGCGGGCGCGCAGGACCATCGCGGTGTGGTCCATGGCCTGCATCTCCTTGATGTCCGCGCCCGCCGCGAACACCTTCTCGCCGCCGTGGATCACGACGGCGCGTACGTCCTCGCGGCGCGTGACCTCCTCGGCGAGTTCCTTCAGCCGGTCCTGTGTGGCGACGTCCAGTGCGTTCATGGGCGGGCGGTCCAGGCGCAGCGTGCCGACGCCCTCGGCGACTTCGAGATGTACGGTCATGCCAGCAGGTTAACGGTGACTAACGGCAACGAGGCTGGTGCGGTAGATCACATCCGGCCGGGGGTCCGGGGATCGCCCCCGGGCAGACACAGCACGGTGTCCAACGACAACCGGGCCGGTGCGGTCGATCACTTGGCCGACGGCAGCGGCCCCGGTGCCTCGGCAGGCACCGGGGCCGCGTATGCCGTGACGGACCGGGCCGGGCCTACGCCTTCCACTCCTCCCAGGACATGTTCCAGCCGTTGAGGCCGTTGTCCGGGGCGATGGTGGCGTCGTTGGAGTTCTTCACGACGACCACGTCGCCGATCATGGTGTTCTCGTAGAACCAGGCGCCCGGGGCCTTCTTGTCCCAGCCGCCCCGGGTGTCGCGCAGCCCGATGCAGCCGTGGCTGGCGTTGTAGTTGCCGAAGGCGCCGCCGCCCCAGTAGTTGCCGTGGATGAAGGTGCCGGAGTTGCTCAGACGCATGGCGTGCGGGACGTCCTTGATGTCGTACTCGCCCTTGCCGTCGGCGTCGGTGAAGCCGACGGTCGCGCCGTTCATCCGGGTGACCTTGAGCCGCTCGCTGACGACCATCTCGCCGTTCCAGGTCTCGGTGCCGGGGGCACCGGCGGTGATCGGAACGGTCTTGATGAGCTTGCCGTCCCGCTCGACCTTCATGGTGTGCTTCTTGGCGTCGACGACGGAGACCTGGCTGCGGCCGATGGTGAAGGAGACGGTCTTGGACTGCTCGCCGTAGACGCCGGGGCGGCCCTCGACGCCGTCGAGGTCGAGGTCGACGGTGACCTCGGTGCCGGACTTCCAGTACTTCTCGGGCCGGAAGTCGAGCCGGTCGTTGCCGAACCAGTGGCCCTCGACCTCGACGGGCGGTTCGGTCGTGATGCGGATGGCCTTCTTGACGTCGTCCGGGTTGGTGATGCCCCGGGTGAAGCGGAGCGAGAACGGCATGCCGACGCCGACCTTGGAGCCGTCCTCGGGCGTGAAGGTGCCGACGAAGGTGTTCTTCGGCGTCAGGGTGGTGAAGTTGGTGTCCTCGGCTGCGGTGCGGCCGGCGGAATCCTTGGCGACCGCGTGCACCGTGTACCTGGTGGCGGCGGCCAGGTGGGTCGACGGCGTCCAACTGGCGCCGTCACCGGATATCTCCCCGTCGACCTCCTTGCCGTCCGGGGCCTTGACGACGACCTCGGTCAGCTTCCCCTTGGTCGCGTCGACCTTCAGCACACCGCTGGTCTTCACGGACTCGGCGCCGTCCTTGGGCGCTATGCCGATGACCGCCTCGGACTGCTTGCTCTGCGCCGCGGTGGAGTCCTTGTCCTTGCCCTTGCCCTCGGCCGCCGGGCCCGTCTCCCCGCCGCCGCACGCGGTGACCGCCAGCATCACTCCGAGTGCCAGCGCCGCCAGCTTCCTGCCACCATGCCTCCGCGCGTCAACCGACGCCCCCGGAACCGGCCCCACGTTCACTTGTTTCTCCCCTCGGCGGGCCTGGCCGGACCCGCGCCCCCGCGCGCCCCTCGCGCGCTTCGGCGCATAGTAACCACAGGCCAGGGGCGTTGGACGCGGCAGGTTTGTCACCGTTCCGTTCCAACTTCAATGGCCTGCGGCGCACAACCGGGGCGCCCTCCCGGCGGTCCGCGCGGGGGCACTACGAGGAGTCACCTCGAGGAGACACCTCAAGAAGACACTGCGCGGGGTCACTTCACGGCGCTGCCCTTCGTCCACTCCTCCCAGTCCATGTTCCAGCCGCCGAGGCCGTTGTCCGGGGCGACCGTCGTGTCCTTGCTGTTGACCACCTCGACGACGTCACCGATGAGGCTGCGGTCGAAGAACCAGCCGGCCGGGGTGTCCGCGCCGCCGCCCTTCACGTCGCGCAGTCCCACGCACCCGTGGCTGACGTTGATGCCGCCGAAGACACCCTCCTCGGCCCAGTAGTTGCCATGCAGGAAGGTGCCGGATTCGGTCAGGCGGATGGCGTGCGGGACGTCGGGGATGTCGTACTCGCCCTTGCCGTCGGCGTCGGTGAAGCCGACGGTCGCGCCGTTCATCCGGGTGACCTCGAGCATCTCGGTGATCACCATCTTCCCGTTGTACGTGGGGGTCTTCGGCGCCCCGGCCGTGATCGGCACCGTGGCGAGCTCCTCACCGTCCCGGCTCACCTTCATGGTGTGCCGACCCGCGTCGACCACCGAGATCTGGCTGCGGCCGACGGTGAAGGAGAACGTGCGGTGCTGGAGTCCGTACACGCCGGGCGCGCCCTCGACGTCCCGCAGGTCAAGCTCGACGGTGACCTCGGTACCGGGCTGCCAGTAATTCTCGGGCCGGAAGTCGAGCCGGTCCTCGCCGAACCAGTGCGGGCGGATGTCGACGGCCGGGCGGGAGGTGACCCGGACGGCCCGTTCGACCGCCGCGCGGTGGACGATCTCACGGTTGAACGCAAGGGAGACGATCATCCCGGTGCCGACCACGGAGCGGTGTTCCGGGGCGACGTAGCCGATGAAGCGTTCCTCGGGGACGTACGTGGTGAACGTGGTGCGACGGGAGGAGCGGCGGCCGGCGCCGTCCAGGGCCACGGCGTCGACCGTGTACCTCGCGGCGAGCGCCAGCCGTTCGTCCTCGGGCTTCCAGCTCCGCCCGTCGGCGGAGATGCGCCCGGGGACCGGGGACTCCCGCGCGTCCTGCGATCTGACGACCTTCACCGACTGCAGCCGCCCCTCGGGCGCCCGCACCCGCAGCGTGCTGCCGGGGCGCACCTCCTTGCTGCCGTCGGCGGGCGCGACCCGGATGACCTCCTCGGGCGCCGGAGGGCCGAACGCCCCTTTGATCGCGCCGTCCGAGGCACAGCCGACGGCTCCGGCCAACAACCCTGTCCATGTCAGTACGGCGGCCAGTGCGGCCCTCGCGCGCCGTGCGCGCCCTTGTACGTGGCTCACGCGGTACCCAACGACGGCCCGCGCCGTCGGGAAACGACCATGCGCCCCCTCGGGGCACGCGAGGGTACGCCCTCTGGGGGAACCCGTGGGTGCGCCCCCGCTCCAGGTGTGCTGTCACGCGGACAGGTCGTGCTCTCGGCGGCACGTGAGTGCGCGGCACGCTCTGGGCAGAACTGTGGGGAGGACGACGCGCCGGGGAGCCGCGGCCACTTTCCCTGCCCGCCGTCGTCCCACGAGCCGCGGGAGGCGGACAGGTGTCCAGCGCAGCCGAGCAGGAGGCGGTGGCCGGGGAACGGGCCACCGGCGACGGGCGCCCGGCCGTCGCCGTGAACGGCGTGCGGGCGGCGCCACCGCCGCCGGCGACCGTGCCCGTGCGGCCCGGCCCGCCGACACCGCTGGGCGCCCGCTTCCGGGTCGGCCCGGACGGGGCGGCGGGGACCGACTTCGCCCTGTGGGCGGGCGGCGCGGAGGGGGTCGAGGTGTGCCTGTTCGACGAGGGCGGCGGGGAGGTCCGGGCCCGGCTCACCGAGCTGACGGACGGCGTCTGGCACGGCTTCGTACCCGGCGTCCTGCCCGGCCGGCGCTACGGCTACCGGGTGCACGGCCGCTGGGATCCGTGGACCGGCGCCCGCTGGAACCCGGCGAAGCTGCTGCTCGACCCGTACGCACGCGCGGTGGACGGCGACTACGCCACGCACGGGCTGCCGCCCGAGGTGTACGGGCACGTCCGGGACTGGCCGGAGCAGCGCGTCGCGGACACCGTGCGCGACGACCGGGACTCCGCCCCGTACGTGCCGAAGGCCGTCGTCGTCCACGAACCCGACAACGGCACAGCCGACACCGACGGCACCGGCGACGCGGCGGCCGACCACCGGCCCCGCACCCCGTGGGCGGACACGGTCCTCTACGAACTGCATGTCAAGGGGTTCACCCGACGCCACCCCGGCGTCCCCGAGGAGCTGCGCGGCACCTATGCGGGGCTCGCGCACCCCGCGGCGATCGAGCACCTGGTGAAGCTGGGCGTGACGGCCGTGGAGCTGCTGCCGGTGCATCAGTTCGCGCACGAGGACCATCTGCTGCGGCGCGGGCTGCGCAACCACTGGGGGTACAACTCCATCGGCTACTTCGCCCCGCACGCCGGCTACGCGGCCTCCGGGACGGCCGGGCAGCAGGTCGGCGAGTTCAAGCGGATGGTGCGCGCCCTGCACGAGGCGGGCATCGAGGTCGTCCTCGACGTGGTCTACAACCACACCGCCGAGTCGAACGAACTGGGCCCCACACTGTCCCTGAAGGGCGTCGACAACCGCGGCCACTACCGGCTCCAGGCCGACGCCCGCCGGTACGCCGACTACACCGGCTGCGGGAACACCCTGGACGTCGGCCGGCCGCACGTACTGCGCCTGATCATGGATTCGCTGCGCTACTGGGTGACCGAGATGGGCGTCGACGGCTTCCGCTTCGACCTGGCGGCGGCGCTGGCCCGCTCCGCGCACGACGTCGACATGGACTCCCCGTTCCTCGCGGTGATCGCCCAGGACCCGGTGCTGCGCGGGGTGAAACTGATCGCCGAGCCGTGGGACGTGGGTCCCGGGGGCTACCAGGTGGGGGCGTTCCCTCCGCTGTGGTCGGAGTGGAACGACCGGTACCGCGACGCCGTGCGGGACTTCTGGCGGCCCGCGGCGGCGGACCTGAGGGAGATCGGCTACCGGCTCTCCGGTTCGAGCGACCTCTACGACTGGGGCGGGCGGCGCCCGTACGCCTCGGTCAACCACGTCACCGCGCACGACGGGTTCACGCTGCGCGACCTCGTGTCGTACGACCGCAAGCACAACGAGGCCAACGGCGAGGGCAACCGGGACGGCACCGACGACAACCGTTCCTGGAACTGCGGCACCGAGGGCGAGACCGACGACCCGGACGTCCTGGCGCTGCGGCGGCGGCAGCTGCGCAACCTGCTGACCACGCTGCTGCTGTCGACGGGCGTGCCGATGCTGGTCGCCGGCGACGAGATGGGGCGTACCCAGCGCGGCAACAACAACGCCTACTGCCAGGACAACGAGACCGGCTGGGTGGACTGGGAGCTGCTGGCGGAACCGGGGTGGAAGGCCCTGTTCGACCTCACGTCCCGGCTGATCGCCCTGCGCCGCCGCCATCCGGTGCTGCGCCGCCGGGCGTTCTTCTCCGGGCGGGCGCACTCCTCCGACGGCCTGCGCGACCTGGCCTGGTTCACCGCGCGGGGCACGGAGATGACCGAGGAGGACTGGTACGCGCCCGCCGCCACGCTCGGCATGTACCTCTCCGGGCGGGACATCCCGGATCTCGACGAGCACGGGGAGCCGATACGCGACGACAGCTTCCTCGCCGTGCTGCACGCCGGTGACGCACCGGTGGACGTCCTGCTGCCGGGGCCGCCGTGGGCGCGGCGCTACGAGGTGGTCCTGGACACCGGCCGGGAGGATCAGGCGGACGCGCCGGGCACGGTCCACCCGGCGGACACGACGGTCACGGTGCCGGGACGGACGGTTCTGCTGCTGCGGGTGCGGTGAGCGGACCGGCAGGCCGCGGAGAGGGGTCCAAAGCGGCTCGGTCAGCCGAGGATGCCGCGGTCGTAGGCGGCCGCCACGGCCGCGGCGCGGTCCTTGACGCCCAGTTTGGCGTACAGGTGGGTGAGGTGGGTCTTCACGGTCGCCTCGCTGATGAAGAGTTCGCGGGCGATCTCACGGTTGGAGGTGCCCCGGGCGACCAGGCCGAGGACCTCGCGCTCCCGCGCGGACAGCGGTTCGCCGCCGGACGAGCGGGGGGAGCGGACCGCGGAGACCAGCCGGGAGGCCACCGCCGGGGAGAGGACCGTACGTCCCTCGGCCGCCGCCCGCACGGCCGTGAACAGTTCCTCGCGCGGCGCGTCCTTCAGCAGATAGCCGGTCGCGCCCGCCTCGATCGCGGGCAGGGTGTCGGAGTCGGTGTCGTAGGTGGTCAGGACGAGCACCTTGGCCCGCGCTCCCCGGCGGGACAGTTCCCGGATGGCGTCCACGCCCGAACCGCCCGGCATGCGCAGGTCCATGAGCACGACGTCCGGGTCCAGGGCGGCGGCCCGTTCCAGCGCCTCGACGCCGTTCGCCGCCTCGCCGAGGACGCGGAAGCCGGGCGCGGACTCGAACATGCCGCGCAGGCCGTCCCGTACGACGGGGTGGTCGTCGACGATCAGTACGGAGACGGCCTGGGGGGCGGTCATGGCCGGGGTGTCAGTCATGGCGGACCAACGGTACGCGAGCCGACACCGCCGTCCCGTGGCCGGGCTCGGACTCCACGGTGAGGGAGCCCGCGATGCGCTCCGCGCGGGCGCGCATCCCGTCGAGGCCGAAGCCGCCGCTGCCGGTGCGGGCGGGGCGCACCCGCGGGTCGAAGCCGCGGCCGTCGTCGCGGATGTCGAGGGTGACCTCGTCGCCGATGTAGGAGAGCGTGACGCCGACCCGGGTGGCGCGGGCGTGCCGGGAGGCGTTGGACAGGGCCTCCTGGGCTATCCGCAGCAGGGTGGCGGCGACCTCCTCGTGGAGGGGCTCGGCGGTGCCGGTGACCGTGCAGTCGGCGCGGGCTCCGGTGCGTTCGCCCCATTCCGCGACCGTCTTCTCCAGGGCCCGCGGCAGCCCGTCCCGGTCGAGGGCGACCGGGGCGAGGTCGTGCACGGAGCGGCGGGCCTCGCCAAGGCTCTCGCGGGCCAGGTCGGTGGCCCGCACCACGTGGACGCGCGCCAGGTCGGGGTCGCGGGTGTTCGCGACGACCTGGAGCTGGGCGATGATGCCGGTCAGGCCCTGGGCGAGGGTGTCGTGGATCTCGGCGGCCAGTCGCCTGCGTTCGTCGGCGACCCCCGCCTCCCGTGCCTGGACGAGGAGTTGGGTGTGCAGGGCGGCGTTCTCGTCGAGGGCCTGCTGCAACGCGGCGTTGGTGCGCTCCAGTTCGGCGATGGTGGCGGCCTGCGCGCGGGTGCGCTCCTCCTCCAGTTCGCCGAAGTGGGCGAACAGGGTCACCAGCAGGACGTTGACCAGGAGGACCGCCCCGAAGAACACCCAGTCCAGTCTCCCGCGCGGCGGCAGCACGCCGGACTGTGAGCCCGCCATGGTCACCGCGGTGGTGAGCAGGCCCCACCGGACCAGACGTCCCGGGAGCTGGCGCCCGACGCCGAAGTAGCCGATGACCGCGTAGAAGGCGAACAGCGGGTTCAGCCAGGTGAGCGCGAACCCGATGCCCCAGCGGACGACGTAGTAGCAGGCGCTCTCCGTGGACGGTCCGGGGCGTCGGCGCTCCGCGCTGCCCCAGGCCAGTTGCAGGGCGGTGGCCATGACGACCAGCACACCGCTCGCCCACCGCTCACCGCCGGTCATGCCGACCTCGTCGGCGACCGACACCGAGAGCAGGGTGCCGGCCGCGAGCAGCACGTACGGCCCCCAGCGGTGGAACACCGCCCAGCGCTGCTCGACCACCGCCCCGTCCGGCACGGCGCCCTTTCCGGTCACCCGCGCGGACGCCCGGGGTTTGATCCCCCACGCGGACGCCCCACCCCCCGACCGGCGCCCGCCTGTCCCCGCCCCGTCCGACATGACTCCATTCTCGGTGTGCTCGGTGTGCTCGGTGTGCTCGGTGTGCTCGGTGTGCTCGGTGTGCTCGGTCACCCGCTCGGTCACCCGCTCACTCCCAGCGGAACCAGCGTGCGGCGGCGGCCGTCAGCAGCAGGGTCCAGGCCGCCAGGACGGCCAGGTGGGTCCAGCCGGGCCAGGCGCCGGCGGCGGCCTGGTTCAGTGCCTCGGCGGCGGCGCCGAACGGGGTCCAGCCGACGATGTCGGCGAGCAGGTCCGGCATGGCCTGCACCGGCAGCCACACCCCCGCGCAGAACATCGCCGGGAACAGCGCGGCGGAGCCCACCGCGCCCGCGATCTTCGTCGTGCGGGACAGCGCGGAGAGCACGGCGCCCAGGGCGAGGGCGACGAGCACGGCGAGGAGCAGCGCGAGGAGATAGCCGAGGGGCTGGCGGGGCAGCCGCACGCCGAAGGCGAGCCGGCCGACGGCGAGCGAGAGCAGCGCCGAGAGCAGGGCGGCCCCGCCGTACACCAGCATCTGCGCGCCGAGCAGGGCCGTGGCCCGTACCGGGGTGGTGGCCATCCGGCGCAGGATGCCCTGTTCGCGGTAGCCGGTGAGGGTCTGCGGCATGCCCTGCAGGCCGCCGACGAGCAGGCCGAGCAGCACGGCGACCGGGACGTACGCGTCCACCGGGCGCAGCCCGCCGAAGGACGGGTCGGCCTCGCGGAAGGACGGGATGGAGCCGAGGATCGCCAGCAGGAGGGTGGGGAAGAGCAGGACCCAGAAGATCCCGCCGGGCTCACGGCGGAAGAGGCGGATCTCGCTGCGCAGGACGGCTGCGTTGAGGACAGGGGTGAGGACGGAAGTGGTCACGCCCGGACCTCCTCGGTGGCGGCGTGCTCGGGCGTGGTGTCGTGCTCGGGCGTGGCGTCGGTACGCCCGGTCAGGTCCAGGAACGCGTCGTCCAGGGTGGCGTCGGTGACCCGGAGCTGGTGGGCGGTGACCCGGGTGCGGGCGAGGAGGGTGATGACGGCGTTGACGGTCTCGTCCGTGCCGGACAGGGTGACGCGGCCGCCTTGGTGCTCGATCGAGGCGAGGCCGGGCAGGCCGTTCAGGTCGTGCTCGTCCAGGGGCACGGAGGGCGTGAAGCTGATGACGGTGGCGCCCGCCGAGCGGCGGATCAGCCCGGCCGGGGTGTCCAGGGCGGCCACCCTGCCCTTGTCGATCACCGCGATCCGGTCGCAGAGGCGCTGGGCCTCCTCCATGAAGTGGGTGACGAGCAGGACGGTGACTCCGTTCGCGCGGATGTCCTCGATGAGCTGCCAGGTGTCGCGGCGGGCCCGGGGGTCCAGTCCGGTGGTGAGTTCGTCGAGGACGACGATCCGGGGGTCGCCGATGAGGGCGAGCGCGATGGACAGGCGTTGCTGCTGCCCGCCGGAGAGCTTGCCGAAGCGGCTGTTCAGGTGGGGGGTCAGGCCGAGGCGTTCGGCCAGGGGCCGCCAGTCGGCGGGTCGCGGATGGAAGGCTGCGTACAGCTCCAGGGCCTCGCGGACGGTGATCTTGGCCTGGAGCCGGCTCTGCTGGAGTTGGGCGCCGAGGACCTGGGCGACCTGCCCGTGGTCGGCGACCGGGTCGAGGCCGGTGACGCGGACGCGGCCCGCGTCGGGGACGCGCAGGCCCTCGACGCATTCCACGGTGGTCGTCTTGCCGGCGCCGTTGGGGCCGAGGACGCCGAAGATCTCGCCCTCCTCGACCGTGAAGGACACGCCGTCCACGGCGGGCCGGCCCCCGTAGGACTTGCGCAGATCGGTGACTTCGATGACGGGCATGGCACCAAGCGTCCCGGTGGGCGGGGTTCCCGTACATCGGCCGTCACGCTCGAGACGCATCGACCGATCGGCTGATGGGGTGGTACGACTCCCCCGGTCTCCCCGTGCAGGCGGCCGGAGCCGCAGGTCGTAGGCCCGAAGACCGAGTCCGGTCCGGCCAAAACTCGGTGGGCAGTGTCAGTTGCGTTCCGTAGGCTCACTGCTGATGGCCACGACACCCCCACCCGCGCCCCCGCCTCTCGAAACGCCCGAAGCGCCCGAAGCGCGGTCCACGGTCCGTACGTTGCTGCGCCTGTGGCCGTACGTGCGGCCCGTGCGGGCGCGGCTGTTCACCGCCGCCTTCATCGCGATCCTCGCCTCGTGCATCGGCCTGGTCATCCCGCTGGTCCTGAAGTGGATGGTGGACGGTCCGATCGCCGACCGGGACCCTGCGGGTGTGTGGCTCGGCGCGCTGTACCTGCTGCTGCTCGGGCTCGCGGAGGCCCTGCTGTTCGGGTTCCGGCGGTGGCTGGTGGCGCGCCCGCTGTCGGGGGTCGAGGCGGGGATGCGGGCGGACCTGTACCGGCGTCTGCAGCGGCTGCCGGTGGCGTTCCACGACCGGTGGCCGTCGGGGCAGTTGCTGTCCCGGGGGACCACGGACCTGATGCTGCTGCGCATGTTCCTGGCCTTCCCGCTGACGTTCCTTCTGGTCAACGGGGTGACGATCCTTGTCGGTGTGATCATCATGCTGGTCCAGGACTGGGCTCTGGGACTGGTGTTCCTGATTCCGGCCGTGCCGGTGATGGTCATCTGCGTGGCCTTCGAGAAGCGGTACTCCAAGGCGTCCCGGCTCGCCCAGGACCAGGTCGGCGACCTGACGACGGTCGTCGAGGAGAGCGTGCTCGGCATCCGCGTCATCAAGGGGTTCGGACGGCACCGCAGCCAGGCGCGGGCGTTCAGGGAGCTGTCGGAGGAGCTGCGCGGGACGGAGCTGCACAAGGCCCGGCTGCTGGCCTCCATCATGAGCGTCATCGTGACGCTCCCGGAGCTGGCCATCGGCACGACACTGGTGCTGGGGACCATGCGGGTGGCCGACGGGGACCTGTCCGCGGGCACCCTGGTGGCGTTCCTGTCGACGGCCCTGGCACTGCGCTGGCCCGTGGACTCGATCGGCTTCCTGCTGGCGATGAGCCAGGAGGCGGCGACCGCGACCGAGCGGTACTTCGAGGTGATGGACGCCGAGGAGGAGTCCCCGGGCCCCGACGGCGCACGGACATCGGTCACCCCCGAGGGCGGCGGCGACGGCGGGCTGCGCTTCCACGACGTCACCTTCCGCTACCCCGACGCCCCCTCCGGCTCCCCGCCCGTCCTCGACCGTGTCGACCTGCACATCCGGCCCGGTGAGTCGATGGCCCTGGTCGGCGCGACCGGCAGCGGCAAGACCACGCTCACCGCCCTGGTCCCGCGGCTGCACGAGGCGACCTCGGGGCGGATCACCCTGGACGGCACGGACATCACCGCGCTCTCCCGCGAGGAGCTGCGCAGCAGGGTCTCCGTCGCCTTCGAGGAGCCCACCCTGTTCTCGGCCGCGGTCGGGGAGAACGTGCTGATGGGCGCGGGGCCCGGGGCCGGGAAGGCCGAGCTGGAGCGGGCGCTGGGCGTGGCGCAGGCCGACTTCGTGGACGCGCTGCCCCAGGGCACCGACACCCAGGTCGGCGAGCAGGGGCTCAGTCTCTCCGGCGGGCAGCGGCAGCGTCTCGCGCTGGCCCGCGCGGTGGTCGGGCAGCCCGAGTTCCTGGTGCTGGACGATCCGCTGTCCGCGCTCGACGTGCACACGGAGGCCGCGGTCGAGGCCGCCCTGCGCCGGGTGCTCGCCGACACCACCGCGCTGATCGTGGCGCACCGCCCGTCCACGGTGCTGCTGGCCGACCGCGTCGCCCTGCTCTCCGGCGGCCGGATCACGGCGGTCGGCACCCACCACGAACTGCTGCGCACCCACCCCGAGTACGCCCACCTCATGGCCGGCGACCCGGCGGGGGAACAGGAGAACCAGCGATGACGGCGGCCCCCACCGCGCCCGCGCGGGACGAGGACGGCAAGAACGGCGAGCCACGCACCCCGCAGGCCGGCGACCCCTTCGACCAGGACGTACTGCCCACTCCCCCGGGCGCCACCGGCGTCCTGCTGCGCTCCCTGCTGGCCCCGATGCGGGGCAGGGTCGCCCTCACCGCGCTCCTGCTGCTGCTCCAGCAGACGGCGGTGCAGGCGGGTCCACTGCTGGTGGCGTACGCGATCGACCGGGGCGTGCCCGCGTTCAGGGCCGCCGACCACGGGCCGCTGATCGCGGTCGCGGTGGGCTGTCTGCTGTGCGCGGCGTCGGGCGGCGTGCTGCAGTACGCGTTCATCGCCACCGCCGCCCGGGTCAGCCAGGACGTGCTGCTGGATCTGCGCGGCCGGATCTTCCGGCACGCGCAGGCGCTCAGCGTCGACTTCCACGAGCGCTACACCTCGGGCCGGCTCATCTCCCGCTCCACCACGGACGTCGAGTCGCTGCGGGAACTGCTGGAGGAGGGCCTGCAGGAGCTGGTCACGGTCATCGTGTCCTGCGTCTACGTCTCGGTGCTGCTGCTCTGGCTGGACCTCGGGCTCGGCGCGATGGCGGCGGCGTCCTTCGTCCCGCTGTACGCACTCGTACGGTCGTACCGGCGGCGCGTCACGGAGGTGTACCGGCAGCGGTCGACGGCGATCGCCGCGGTGATCGTGAAGTTCGTCGAGACGATGAACGGCATCCGCCCGGTGCGCGCCTTCCGCCGCGAGGCCGCCAACGACGCCGACTTCCGCGCGCTGAACCGGCGGCACGAGCGGACCAACGGGGACGCCCTGCTGGAGATGGCCCGCTATGTCGTCGGTTCCCGGGTGGTCGCCAACACGACGGTCGCGCTGATCGTGCTGTGGGGTGCCTACCGGGTCGCGGACGGGACGCTCGCGCTCGGCGTGCTGGCGGCGGCGGTGCTGTACCTGCGGCGGCTGTACGACCCGATCGACCGGCTGGGCATGTTCCTCAACGCGTACCAGTCGGCGGCCGCCTCGCTGGAGAAGATCTCCGGGCTCCTGGCACAGGTCCCGTCCGTCCCGGAGCCCGCGGCCCCCCGGGAGCTTCCGGAGGCGCCGTCGCGGCACCCGGGGCGCGAGGTCGTCTTCGACTCGGTCCGTTTCGCGTACCGCACCGGCGGCGAGGTGCTGCCCCGCTTCGACCTCACCCTCCCGGCCGGGCAGACCGTCGCCGTCGTCGGCTCGACCGGTGCGGGCAAGTCGACGCTGGCCAAACTGCTCGCCCGCTTCTACGACCCCACCGACGGCCGGGTCCTGCTGGACGGCGTCGACCTGCGCGATCTCGCGGGGCCCGCACTGCGGCGCGAGGTGGTCATGGTGACGCAGGAGGCGTTCCTGTTCTCCGGCACGGTCGCCGAGAACATCGCCATCGGACGTCCGGACGCCACCCGTGCGGAGATCGAGCGGGCCGCGAAGGGGATCGGCGCGCACGACTTCATCGCCGCCCTGCCCGACGGCTACGACACCGACGTACGCAAGCGCGGCGGCCGCATCTCGGCCGGCCAGCGCCAACTCGTCGCCTTCGCCCGGGCCTTGCTCGCCGACCCGGCCGTACTGATCCTGGACGAGGCGACCAGCTCCCTGGACATCCCCGGCGAGCGGGCGGTGCAGCGGGCGATGGCGACGGTCCTGCAGGGGCGTACGGCGGTGGTGATCGCCCACCGCCTGTCCACCGTGGAGATCGCGGACCGCGTCCTGGTGATGGAACACGGCCGCATCGTGGAGGACGGCGCCCCGGCCGAACTCATCGCGGGCACCGGCCGCTTCGCGGACCTCCACCGCGCCTGGCGGGACAGCCTGGCGTAGCGGGAGCGCAGACGTACGCGAAGAAGACGTACGTGAAGAAGCGGGCAGGCGTGGAACCGCTGCCGTCGTCGGCAGCACCGGCGCCACACCGGCGAAACGCTCCGTTTATCGAACCTGAACTCTCGGACAACGGACTGTTTCCGGCCAATGTTATGACGCGCTCCTGACAAGGAGTGCGGTCTCCTGCGACTCTTCCCACGGCCGCCGCGCGACAACCCCACAGCGCCACCGAACCGTCGTGCCCCGGCCACCGCTCCAGCACAGCAGCACGTGGTACCGCGTACCGCCCTGTTCTGCCCGGCCGGCTCACCAGTCGGCCGGTCTCCCCTGGCCGCACAACCCGCGGCCGCGCAGAAGGAGTCAGTGTTGAGAAGCAGGTCTTCCCACGGACGCACCCCCCACACCGCACGCCGCCGCACCGCCGCCGTCGCCCTCGCCGGGGTCGCCGCCCTGGTCGCCACGGCCGTGCAGTCCGGCAGCGCCACCGCCGCCCCGGACGACACCCCGTCGGCCTCGAGCCGGGCGAACCCGGGCGCCGAGTCGGTCCGGCTCACCCCCGCCCAGCGCGCCGAGCTGATCCGCGAGGCGAACGCCACCAAGGCGGACACCGCAGCGGACCTCGGACTGGGCGAGAAGGAGCAGCTCGTCGTCCGTGACGTCCTCAAGGACCGCGACGGCACCGTCCACGTCCGCTACGAGCGCACCTACGACGGCCTGCCCGTCCTCGGCGGCGACCTGGTCGTCCAGGGCGAACGGGCCGGCACGGCCGAGTCCGTGGTCAAGGCCACCCGGGCCTCGGTGAAGCCCGCCACCACCAAGGCCGCGGTGCCCGCCGCCAAGGCGGAGCAGCAGGCCCTCGGCGCCGCGAAGGCCGAGAACGCCAAGAGCCCCGACGTCGAGGGCGCCCCGCGCAAGGTCGTCTGGGCCGCGGACGGTACCCCGACCCTCGCGTACGAGACCGTCGTCGGCGGGCTCCAGCACGACGGCACCCCGCAGGAACTGCACGTCGTCACCGACGCCACCACGGGCGAGAAGCTGTACGAGTGGCAGGCCGTCCACACCGGCACCGGCCACACCGTCTACAGCGGCACCGTCGACCTGACCACCACCCGGTCCGGGTCGTCGTACAACCTCACCGACGGGGCGCGCGGCAACCACAGGACGTACAACCTGAACCGCGGCACCTCCGGCACCGGCACGCTGTTCTCCGGCTCCGACGACGTCTGGGGCAACGGCAGCCCGTCCAACGCGGAGTCGGCCGCCGCCGACGCCCACTACGGGGCCGCGCTGACCTGGGACTACTACAAGAACGTGCACGGCCGCAACGGCATCCGCGGGAACGGCGTGGGCGCCTACTCCCGAGTGCACTACGGCAACAACTACGTCAACGCCTTCTGGTCGGACAGCTGCTTCTGCATGACCTACGGCGACGGATCGGGCAACGTCAACCCGCTGACCTCGATCGACGTGGCGGCCCACGAGATGACCCACGGTCTCACCTCGAACACCGCCGGCCTGCGCTACAGCGGGGAGTCCGGCGGCCTCAACGAGGCGACCAGCGACATCTTCGGCGCGACGGTGGAGTTCTACGCCGGCAACTCCTCGGACGTCGGTGACTACCTCATAGGCGAGGAGATCAACATCCGCGGCGACGGCACCCCGCTGCGCTACATGGACAGGCCGAGCAAGGACGGCTCGTCCAAGGACTCCTGGTACTCCGGGCTCGGCTCGATCGACGTGCACTACTCCTCGGGCCCCGCCAACCACTTCTTCTACCTGCTGAGCGAGGGCAGCGGCGCCAAGACCGTCAACGGCGTCAGCTACAACTCGCCCACCTCGGACGGGCTGCCGGTCACCGGCATCGGCCGTGCCAAGGCGGAGAAGATCTGGTTCCGCGCGCTGACCACCAAGTTCACCTCGACCACCAACTACGCCGGTGCCCGCACCGGCACCCTGGCGGCGACCGGTGAGCTGTACGGCACGAGCAGCGCCGAGTACAAGGCGGTGCAGAACGCCTGGGCCGCCGTCAACGTCGGCGCCCGCGCCAGTGGCTGAGGGCGCAGGGCCAGGCGGCCGGTAGGCCACGGGCCCGCCGTACGCGGCACGGGGGCGCCCGCACCGGAGGATCGGACTCCGGTGCGGGCGCCCCCGTGCCACCGGGTGTGCGGGGCCGCCCTACCCTTGGGTCCCATGTCTTCGGCGGACTTCACCTACGACCACGTCGGCGCGACCCGTGAGCCGGGTTTCTGCCCTCCCGGTTTCCATCCCCTGCACGTGCGCACCCGCCTCGGCGAGGGCGAGGCGGTCTTCCGCCAGGGTGCGGAGGCGGTGCTCAGCTGGGAGCTGCACCGGGCCCTGGGCGTCGGCATCGACACCACCGCCGACCGCGCGGCGCCCGGTGTCGACGTCACCGTCACGCTCGCCGGGGTGGTCAGGGCGCCGTGCCGGGTGGTCTGGACGCTGGAGGAACCCCGCAGGGCCGGCTGGGCGTACGGCACCCTGCCCGGTCACCCGGAGTGCGGCGAGGAGGCCTTCGTCGTGCACCGCACCGGTGACGGAACGGTGTGGCTGACCGTCTCCGCGTTCAGCAAGGCGGCCAGCTGGTACGCCCGGGCCGCCGGTCCGGCGGCACGCGGAATGCAGCACGCCTACGCCCGCCGCTGCGGCACGGTGCTGCGGCGCCTGGCCACGAAGGGCCTCGAGGAGTTCTGAGGCCCTTCGCGTCACCCGACGTCCGTCCGCCGGACCGGCGGCCTACCGCATCAGCAGCCCCGCCGCCCCCAGGACGTCCTCCGAGGGGGCCGCGACCAGACCCATCTCCGTGCCGTGCGCCAGCAGCGGATGGCTGGGCAGGATACGTACCGTGTAGCCGAAGGGCCCGGTGCGGTCCAGGCAGAGCGGACCCTCGTACACCCAGCGGCCCTCCAGGTCGGCGGCCCCCACCGGTTTCAGCGGGACGGGCGTCGCGCCGGTGATGCGGTCCTCCTCGTCCACCCGCCCGGAGACCGCCTGGACCTCGACGTCGTCCGGATCGAGGTCGCCGAGGCCGACGCGCACCCGCAGCACGAGGGTGGTGCCGAGTTCCGCGGTGGCCGTCGTCGTCCCGGACGTCTCGACGTGGTCGACGCTCACGCCGTGCCAGGCGGCGCGCACCCGGGTCTTCCACCGGGCGAGGTCGCGCGCACGGTCGGGCCCCATCGCCCGGTGGGCGCGCGCGGCGGGCGCGTACAGGCGCTCGACGTACTCGCGGACCATGCGGCCGGCCAGCACCTTCGGGCCGAGCAGGCTCAGGGTGTGCCGGACCATCTCCAGCCACCGGTCGGGCAGCCCGCTCTCACCGCGCTCGTAGAAGCGCGGCGTGATCCGCTGCTCCAGCAGGTCGTACAGCGCGGCGGCCTCCAGGGCGTCGCGCCGGTCCGGGTCGTCCCCCGCCGCCGAGAGCGTGGGGGCTCCCCCGCCCGCCCCGTCCGCGGTGGGGACGGCCCAGCCGAAGTCGGGCTGGAACCATTCGTCCCACCAGCCGTCCAGCACCGAGAGGTTGAGGCAGCCGTTGAGGGCGGCCTTCATACCGCTGGTCCCGCACGCCTCCAGCGGCCGCAGCGGGTTGTTCAGCCAGATGTCGCAGCCCGGGTAGAGCTTCTGCGCCATCGCCATGCCGTAGTCGGGCAGGAAGACGATCCGGTGCCGCACCCGCGGGTCGTCGGCGAACCGGACCAGTTCCTGGATGAGCCGCTTGCCGCTCTCGTCCGCCGGGTGCGCCTTGCCCGCGACCACGATCTGCACCGGCCGCTCGGGGTGCAGCAGCAGGTCCGTCAGCCGGTCCCGGTCCTGCAGCATCAGCGTCAGCCGCTTGTACGAGGGGACCCGCCGGGCGAAGCCGATGGTCAGTACGTCCGGGTCGAGCACCCGGTCGATCCAGCCGAGCTCCGCCGTCCCCGCGCCGCGCTGCCGCCACGAGGCGCGCAGCCGCTCCCGCACCTCCGTCACCAGCAGCGAGCGCAGGGACCGGCGCAGCTCCCAGATGTCCTCGTCGGGGATGTCCCCGACCGAGTCCCAGCGGTCCGAGCCGCCGACGGCCAGCGCCTCCTCGGCGCGCTCGGCGCCGATCTGCCGGGCGCCGAGCCGGAGCACCTCGGGGGCGACCCAGGTCGGCGCGTGCACCCCGTTGGTCACGGAGGTGATGGGCACCTCTTCGGGGTCGAATCCGGGCCAGAGCCCGGCGAACATCTCGCGGCTGACCCTGCCGTGCAGCAGGGAGACACCGTTGGCGCGCTGGGCCAGACGCAGGCCCATGACGGCCATGTTGAAGAGGTTGTGCTCGCCGCCGGGGTACGTCTCCATGCCGAGCCGGAGGACGCGGTCGACCTCGATGCCCGGCAGTTCGGCGTCGGGGCCGAAGTGGCGGGCGACCAGTTCGCGGTCGAAACGGTCGATGCCGGCCGGTACGGGGGTGTGCGTGGTGAACACGGTCCCCGCCCGGACCGTCTCCAACGCGGGGCCGAACTCCATTCCGTCGGTGCGCAGTTCGGCGATGCGTTCCAGGCCGAGGAAACCGGCGTGGCCCTCGTTGGTGTGGAACACCTCGGGCGGTGCGTGACCGGTCAGCCTGCAGTACGCGCGGACCGCCCTGACCCCTCCTATGCCGAGCAGCATCTCCTGGAGCAGGCGGTGCTCGCTGCCGCCGCCGTAGAGCCGGTCGGTGACACCGCGTTCGCCGAGGTCGTTCTCCTCGACGTCGGAGTCCAGCAGGAGCAGCGGGACCCTGCCCACCTGGGCCAGCCAGATCCGGGCGCGCAGCGAGCGGCCGCCGGGCAGCGCGAGGATCACCAGGGCGGGGGTGCCGTCGGGCTCCTTGAGTTGGGCGAGGGGCAGCTCGTGGGGGTCGAGGACGGGGTAGTGCTCCTGCTGCCAGCCGTCCCGGGACAGCGACTGGCGGAAGTAGCCGTGCCGGTAGAGCAGACCGACGCCGATCAGCGGGACGCCGAGGTCGCTGGCGGCCTTGAGGTGGTCGCCGGCGAGGATGCCGAGCCCGCCGGAGTACTGCGGAAGAGCGGCCGTGATGCCGAACTCCGGGGAGAAGTAGGCGATGGCGGCGGGCAGTCGGTCACCCTGCGACCGGGAGCCGGACTGGCCCTGGTACCAGCGGTCGCCGGTCATGTACGTGTGCAGGTCGTCCGCGACGGCGTCGAGACGGTCCAGGAACGGGCGGTCCCCGGCCAGTTCCATGAGCCGGTCGGGCGGCACACTGCCCAGCAGCCGTACGGGGTCCCGGCCACAGGCGGCCCAGCGTTCGGGGTCGACGGAGCGGAACAGGTCGCCGGTCGGCGTGTGCCAGGACCAGCGCAGGTTCCGGGCCAGTTCGCTCAGGGGCCGGAGGGGTTCGGGGAGAACGGGTCGGACGGTGAATCGACGGATCGCCTTCAAGTTCCACCTCGGCGCGAGTCGCGGTGCGGAAGGACGGCTGTGTGCGTCCGGTCGTCGCGCACGACAGTACCGGCGGGAACGCCCTCCACGGTGGAAGCCGGGCGACCCGGCCCCGCCGTACCCCGACCCAAACGATTCGCCTCATGGCGGATATGGCCGATTCCCCACCCGCAGGCGTCCTTGTGGCACTTCGTTCCGCACGAGACGCTGCCACGGTGGCGTACGGCGTCGCGGGCCTGGGTGCACCCCGGCCCGCGACGCCGTACGCCGATTCGCCGTAGGCGGAGTCAAGGAGGGGAACTCGGACCATGGCACGGACGCGAACGCGGCGTCTGCGCCGGGCGGGGGTCATGGCGGCGGTCCTGTGTACCGCGACGGTCTCGGCCGCGACCCTGCCCGCGCACGCCGCACCTGAGGGGCGGATATCCGGCGCCGGGGCACCCGGCTCCGTGACCGGCAGCTACCTGGTGACACTGGAGAAGGGGACCGCGGCACGCTCGGCGATCGGCAGGGATCTCGTGCAGCGCTACGGGGCGAGAATCAGCCATACCTACGGCACCGTGCTCAACGGCTACGCCGTCCGGGCCGACGCGAGAGAGGCCGCGCGGCTCGCGGCCGACCCCCGGGTCACCTCGGTCACCCAGGACACCCGGGTGACACCGGCCTGGACGCCGGAGAAGCCGCAAAAGCCGAAAAAGCCGCAGAAGACACTGAACAACACGCAGCAGAACCCGCCGTCCTGGGGACTGGACCGCGTGGACCAGCGGAACCTGCCGATGGACGAGCGGTACACCACGCCGGCCACGGCGGGCGCGGGGGTGACGGTCTACGTCATCGACACCGGCGTACGAACGTCGCACCGCGACTTCGGCGGCCGGGCCCGGCACGGCTGGGACTTCGTCCAGAACGACCGGACCGCCCAGGACGGCAACGGCCACGGCACCCATGTGGCCGGCATCATCGCGGGGAAGACCCACGGCGTCGCGAAGCGGGCCAGGATCGTCTCCGTCCGTGTGCTCGACGACAACGGCTCGGGCACCACGGCCCAGGTGATCGCGGGCATCGACTGGGTGACCCGGAACGCGGTCAGGCCCGCGGTCGCCAATCTCAGCCTCGGCGGCTTTCACAACGCCCAACTGAACTCCGCCGTACGGAAGTCCATCGCGTCCGGCGTCAGCTACACGGTTGCCGCGGGAAACGAGGGAACAGCGGCGGCCCTGTACTCACCCGCGGGTGTGAAGCAGGCGATCACGGTGGGCGCGACCGACCGGCAGGACAAGAAACCGGCCTTTTCCAACCACGGCTCAGCCCTCGATCTGTTCGCCCCGGGGGTGTCCGTCACCTCGGCGTCGGCCGCGAGCGACACCGGGCAAGTCACCGCCTCGGGTACGTCGATGGCGTCCCCGCACGCGGCGGGCGCGGCGGCGCTGTACCTCGCCGAGCATCGGCGGGCCGCCCCGGCGCAGGTGGCGAACGCACTGGTCAGGGGGGCGACGAGTGGGAAGGTGAGCGGCCGCGGGCTCGGCTCGCCGAACCGGCTGCTCCGGACGCCGACGCGGTAGTGCGCACCTGCCGGACCCTCGCGCCACGACCACCCGGGCACCGGCGGGGAAGCCGGCGAGGAGCCGGGAGCGGGCCTCTCGAGGACCGGCTCCGTCCCGCACGGACGGGGCCGGTCTTGTATGTCGACATACGCGCGGGTAGTTAACAAAGCGCCGGATTGCCCACCCGAACAGTGTGGGAAGGCTCCTGCGGTACACCCCTCAGGAACCCCACGCAGCATCAAGCAGGACCCACCTCCCCACAGTCATCCGCCCACCCACGTTGACGCGGACAGGAGCGGTCATGCCCGCCACGCATCATTCGTCGTCGGCCCCTCCGACACCTTCTCCGAAGCCCGCCGCCGGAACGCCCCCACCGGCCGCGGCGAACTCGACCTCCCTGGGGCGCATCCCCGTCCTCGACGTCCGGCCGATGGTCCGTCAGGGACGCCTGCCGGCGAAGGCCGTCGTCGGTGAGACGTTCGAGGTGACGGCCACCGTTTTCCGTGAGGGGCACGAGGCGGTGGCCGCCAACGTCGTCCTGAAGGACCCCGAGGGCCGACCCGGGCCGTTCACCCCGATGCGGGAACTGGCGCCGGGCACGGACCGGTGGGGGGCGACCGTCCGCGCCGACGCGACGGGGCGTTGGACGTACACCGTGGAGGCGTGGGGCGACCCCGTCACGACCTGGCGCCGTCACGCGCGGATCAAGATCCCGGCGGGTACGGACACGGAGTTGGTGCTGGAGGAGGGCGCCCTGCTCCACGAACGGGCGGCGGCCGGAGTACCGGAACCGGACCGCCGGGGCGTCCTCCTCGCCGCGGCGGACGCGCTGCGCGACGAACGGCGACCGACGGCTTCCCGGTTGGCGGCGGCGTTGACGCCGGAGGTGGACGCGGTCCTGGCCCGCCACCCACTGCGGGAACTGGTCACCACCGGCGACCCGATGCCCCTGCTCGTGGAACGCGAACGCGCCCTGTACGGCTCCTGGTACGAGTTCTTCCCCCGCTCCGAGGGCACCCCCCACCAGCCGCACGGCACCTTCCGCACCGCCGCCCGCCGGCTGCCCGCGATCGCCGCCATGGGCTTCGACGTCGTCTACCTCCCGCCCATCCACCCCATCGGCACCACCCACCGCAAGGGCCGCGACAACACCCTCACCGCCGCCCCCGACGACGTCGGCGTGCCCTGGGCCATCGGCTCCCCCGAGGGCGGCCACGACACCGTCCACCCCCAGCTGGGCACCCTGGAGGACTTCACCTGGTTCGTCCGCCGCGCCGGCGAGCTGGGCCTGGAGGTCGCCCTGGACCTCGCCCTGCAGTGCTCCCCCGACCACCCCTGGGTGCACAAACACCCCCAGTGGTTCCACCACCGCCCCGACGGCACCATCGCCCACGCGGAGAACCCGCCCAAGAAGTACCAGGACATCTACCCGCTCGCCTTCGACACCGACCGCGGCGGCCTGGTCGCCGAGACCTGCCGGCTGCTGCGGCACTGGATGGCCGCCGGCGTGCGGATCTTCCGGGTGGACAACCCGCACACCAAACCGGTGGCCTTCTGGGAACGCGTCCTGGCCGACATCAACCGCACCGACCCCGACGTCGTCTTCCTGGCGGAGGCCTTCACCCGCCCGGCGATGATGCACACCCTGGCCCAGATCGGCTTCCAGCAGTCCTACACCTACTTCACCTGGCGCACCACCAAGCGGGAACTGACCGAGTACCTCACCGAACTGTCGGGGGAGGCGGCCTGCTACATGCGGCCCAACCTGTTCACCAACACCCCCGACATCCTGCACGCCTACCTGCAGCACGGCGGCCGGCCCGCCTTCGCCGTCCGCGCCGTGCTGGCCGCCACCCTCTCCCCGTCCTGGGGCATCTACAGCGGCTACGAACTGTGCGAGAACACCCCGCTGCGGGAGGGCTCCGAGGAGTACCTGCACTCGGAGAAGTACCAGCTCACCCCGCGTGACTGGGAGGGCGCCGAACGCCGGGGAGAGACCATCACCCCCCTGATCACCAAGCTCAACACCATCCGACGGGAGAACCCGGCGCTGCGCCAGCTGCGGGACCTCCACTTCCACCAGGCGGACCAGGAGCCGGTCATCGCCTACTCGAAACGGAAGGGTTCGAGCACGGTCCTGGTGGTCGCCAACCTCGACCCGCACCACACCCAGGAGGCCACCGTCTCGTTGGACATGCCGCAACTCGGCCTGGACCGGCACGAGTCGGTGCCGGTGCGCGACGAGCTCACCGGCGAGACCTATCACTGGGGCAGCACCAACTACGTGCGTCTGGAACCGGGCGGCGCGCATGTGCTCGTCGTCGGCCGGAAAGCCGACGGCCGCACGGCACCGGCCGCCACCGCCGCGGCCCCGGATGAGCACGGCACGGCTCTGCGACCGTCCACCCCGCAGATCGGAGGGTCACCCGCATCATGATCGTCAACGAGCCCGTACCGGACACCTTCGAGGACACCCCGGCCAGGGACCGCGACCCGGACTGGTTCAAACGGGCCGTCTTCTACGAGGTCCTCGTCCGCTCCTTCCAGGACAGCAACGGCGACGGCATCGGCGACCTGAAGGGACTGACCGCCAAGCTCGACTACCTGCAATGGCTCGGCGTCGACTGCCTGTGGCTGCCCCCCTTCTTCACCTCACCCCTGCGCGACGGCGGCTACGACGTCTCCGACTACACCGCCGTCCTGCCCGACTTCGGCGACCTCGCCGACTTCGTCGAGTTCGCCGACGCCGCACACCAACGCGGCATGCGCGTGATCATCGACTTCGTCATGAACCACACCAGCGATCAGCACCCCTGGTTCCAGGAATCCCGCAAGGACCCCGACGGCCCCTACGGCGACTACTACGTCTGGGCCGACGACGACAAGCAGTACCCGGACGCCCGGATCATCTTCGTCGACACCGAGGCCTCCAACTGGACCTACGACCCGGTACGCGGACAGTACTACTGGCACCGCTTCTTCTCCCACCAGCCGGACCTCAACTACGAGAACCCGGCCGTGCAGGAGGAGATCCTGGCCGCCCTGCGCTTCTGGCTGGATCTGGGCATCGACGGCTTCCGGCTGGACGCGGTGCCCTACCTCTACCAGGCCGAGGGCACCAACTGCGAGAACCTGCCCGCCACCCACACCTTCCTCAAACGGGTACGCAAGGAGATCGACGCACAGTACCCCGACACCGTCCTGCTGGCGGAGGCCAACCAGTGGCCGGAGGACGTCGTCGACTACTTCGGCGACTACAGTGCCGGCGGCGACGAATGCCACATGGCCTTCCACTTCCCGGTCATGCCCCGCATCTTCATGGCCGTGCGCCGCGAGTCACGCCACCCGGTCTCCGAGATCCTCGCCAAGACCCCCGCCATCCCCGCCGGCTGCCAGTGGGGCATCTTCCTGCGCAACCACGACGAACTGACCCTGGAGATGGTCACCGACGAGGAACGCGACTACATGTGGGCCGAGTACGCCAAGGACCCCCGCATGCGCGCCAACATCGGCATCCGCCGCCGCCTGGCCCCGCTGCTGGACAACGACCGCAACCAGATCGAACTGTTCACCGCCCTGCTGCTGTCCCTGCCCGGCTCACCGATCCTCTACTACGGCGACGAGATCGGCATGGGCGACAACATCTGGCTCGGCGACCGCGACGCGGTACGCACCCCGATGCAGTGGACCCCCGACCGCAACGCCGGCTTCTCCTCCTGCGACCCCGGCCGGCTGTTCCTGCCCACCATCATGGACCCGGTCCACGGCTACCAGGTCAGCAACGTCGAGGCGGCCATGGCCTCGCCGTCCTCGCTGCTGCACTGGACCCGCCGCATGATCGAGATCCGCAAGCAGAACCCCGCCTTCGGCCTCGGCTCCTACACCGAACTGCCGTCCTCGAACCCGGCCGTCCTGGCCTTCCTGCGCGAGGCCCCGCCGACCGGGCAGGACGGCGACGACCTGGTGCTCTGCGTGAACAACTTCTCCCGCTTCGCCCAGCCCACCGAACTCGACCTGAGCGCCTTCCAGGGCCGCCATCCCGTCGAACTGTTCGGCGGAGTGCGCTTCCCCGCCATCGGCGAACTGCCGTACCTGCTGACCCTCGCAGGCCACGGCTTCTACTGGTTCCGGCTGCGCGGGGACGCCGCGTAGCACCCGCCGACCCCGGGTGGGGCGGTTTCCCCCGCGCCACCCGGGGCACGCATCAGTAACACCCCGACGATCCGGGGAAAGGACGCGACTGAAATGTCGGAAGCCGTCATACGTACGGTCGCACCCCCGCCCGGCCTCCTTGCGTCACTGGATCCGCTGCTGAGGCAGTGGCTGCCGCGACAGCGCTGGTTCGCGGGCAAGGGGCGCCCGGTCACCGGGTTCACCCTGGTCGCGGCCACCGAGTTACTTCCGCCCAGCGCCAGGCTGGGCCTGTACCACCTGCTCGTCCGCGCCCACCAGCCCGCCCTGTCCGCCCAGGGCGGGGCCGACCGCCCCGGCGACTGCTACCAGCTGCTGCTGGGCGTGCGCGAGGCACTGCCGCCCAGGCTCGCACCCGCGTTGATCGGGCATCCGAGTCAGGGCCCGCTGGCCGGGCGGACTGTGTACGAGGCCCTGTACGACACCCGGCCCGCCGAACTGCTCCTGGAGGCCCTGCGCTCCCGAGCCCGGATCGGCGGGCTGCGCTTCGAGCGGGATCCGGGGCAGGAGATCGCGTCCGGTCTGGTGCCGCGACTGATGACCGTCGAGCAGTCGAACTCGTCCGTCGTCTATGGAGATACGTTCATTCTGAAGCTGTTGCGCCGGATCGTGCCCGGGATCAACCCCGACCTGGAGCTGCCGCTGGCGCTGGCCCGCGAGGGCTGCCCCCGGGTGCCCCCGCCCACGGCCTGGCTGGTGACAGATCCCGACAGAACCGACGCCACCGGCGGTCGTGGTGCCGTCGGGGCGCCGGCCGCACCCGAGCCGTATGTGCTGGGTGTGCTCCAGCCCTTCGTGCGGGGCGCGACGGACGGCTGGGAGCTGGCGCTGCGGGAGCTGGCCAAGGGCGAGGACTTCACCGCCGAGGCGCGGGCGCTGGGGCGGGCCACCGCCGAGGTGCACACCGCGCTGGCCCGCGCGCTGCCGACGGTCACCCTGGGCCGGAGCCGGCTGCGGCACATGGTCGCCGGTATGGCCGAGCGGCTGGGTGCGGCGGTGCAGGCGGTGCCCGCGCTGCGGCCGTACGCGGACGGGCTGGGCACCGCGTACACGGCGCTGGACGACCTGGCCGCCGAGGGGCAGACCTGGACCGCCCAGCGTGTGCACGGCGATCTGCATCTCGGCCAGTGCCTGCGGTCCCCGGCCGGAGAGTGGTCGCTGATCGACTTCGAGGGCGAACCGGCACGGCCGCTGGCCGAGCGGCGGATGCCGCAGCCCGTGGTACGGGACGTGGCCGGGATGCTGCGGTCCTTCGACTACGCGGCACGTTCCGCGGACCCGCCGCAGCCGGACTGGGCCGTGCGGTGCCGTGCGGCGTACTGCTCCGGCTACGCGGAGACCGCGGGCCGGGACCCGCGCACCGATCCGGTGCTGCTGCGCGCGTACGAGACGGACAAGGCCGTCTACGAGGTGCTGTACGAGGCCCGGCACCGCCCGGAGTGGCTGCAGGTCCCGATGGCCGCCGTACGCCGGCTCGCCGAACCCTGACCAGGGTGATCCGGTGATCCACACGATTCACTTCCGTCCGCCCCGCACGTCGACCAGGAGGCTCCGTCCGTGACCCCCCGTCCCGAGTCCAGCGGTTCTCATCCGGAGCAGCCGACCGAGCAGATGTCCCGGAAGACCACGGTGAAGAAGGCCACCGTGCAGAAAGACACGCCGGTGAAGCGGGCCGCCGCCGCGAAGAAGGCCGGGGCCGAGAAGGCCGGGGCCGAGAAAGCCGGGGCGGCGAAGGCCGCCGAGAAGAAACCCGGGACGAGGAACGCCGGAACGAAGAGGGCCGGAACGAAGAACGCCGGGGCGCGGAGGAGCAAGGCGCGGCAGGCCGCCGGCAGGCCCCCGGCCGTCGGGCGGTCCGTGCCGCCCGAGGCGGAGATCGCGGTCTCCCCCGCCGCGGGCACCGACGACCGGGAGCGGCTGCTGAACGGCACGCATCACGCCCCGCACTCCGTGCTCGGCGCGCACCCGGCGCCCGGCGGGGTCGTGTTCCGGACGTTCAAGCCGTACGCCCGGGCCGTGTCCGTGGTGTCCGGGGGCCTCACCGTCGACCTGCACGACGACGGGGACGGGTTCTTCTCGACGCTGCTGCCGTTCCGGGAGATCCCGGCGTACCGGCTGCTCGTGACGTACGAGGGGACCGTGCGGGAGATCGAGGACGCGTACCGGATGCTGCCCGCGCTGGGCGAGTTCGACCTGCATCTGATCGCCGAGGGGCGCCACGAGGAGCTGTGGACGGCGCTCGGCGCACACCCCATGACCCATCAGGGCGTGAGCGGCACCCGCTTCACCGTGTGGGCGCCGAACGCGCGCGGGGCGCGGGTGGCGGGCGGGTTCAACTTCTGGGACGGCACCGGGCACCCGATGCGGTCGCTGGGCTCGTCCGGGGTGTGGGAGTTGTTCGTGCCGGAGGTCGGTGAGGGCGAGCTGTACAAGTTCGAGATCACCCGCCCCGACGGTTCGCGGACCCTGCGCGCCGACCCGATGGCGCGCCGCACGGAGGTCCCGCCGGCCACCTCGTCCATCGTCACGTCCTCGCGGTACGAGTGGGGTGACGCGCGGTGGCTGGAGCGCCGTGCCGAAGTACCCGCGCACCAGAGCCCGCTCTCGGTGTACGAGGTTCACCTCCCGTCGTGGCGACCGGGATTGACGTACCGGCAACTCGCCGAGCAGCTCCCCGCGTACGTGAAGGACCTCGGGTTCACCCATGTCGAGCTGATGCCGGTCGCCGAGCATCCCTACGGTCCGTCCTGGGGCTACCAGGTCACGGGTTTCTACGCGCCCACGGCCCGGCTCGGCACCCCGGACGACTTCAGGTACCTGGTGGACGCGCTGCACCGGGCGGGCATCGGGGTGCTGATGGACTGGGTGCCGGCGCACTTCCCGCGCGACGAGTGGGCGCTGGCCGAGTTCGACGGACGGCCGCTGTACGAGCACGAGGATCCGCTGCGGGCCGCCCATCCCGACTGGGGGACCCTGGAGTTCGACTTCGGGCGGCGCGAGGTGCGCAACTTCCTGGTCGCCAACGCCGTCTACTGGTGCGAGGAGTTCCACATCGACGGGCTGCGGGTGGACGCCGTCGCCTCGATGCTGTACCTCGACTACTCTCGCGAGCCCGGCCAGTGGACGCCGAACGAGCACGGCGGTCGGGAGAACCTGGACGCGGTGGCGTTCCTGCAGGAGATGAACGCGACGGTGTACCGCAGGGTGCCGGGGGTGGTGACGGTCGCGGAGGAGTCCACGGCCTGGGACGGGGTCACCCGGGCCACCCACCACGGGGGCCCGAGCGGTTTCGGCGGGCTCGGTTTCGGGCTGAAGTGGAACATGGGCTGGATGCACGACTCGCTCCGGTACATGAGCCACGAACCGGTCCACCGCCGGTACCACCACGGCGATATGACGTTCTCGATGGTGTACGCCTACAGCGAGAACTACGTGCTGCCGATCTCGCACGACGAGGTCGTGCACGGCAAGCGGTCCCTGGTCTCGAAGATGCCCGGCGACTGGTGGCAGCAGCGCGCCGACCTGCGCGCCTACCTCGGCTTCATGTGGGCTCACCCGGGAAAGCAACTGCTGTTCATGGGGCAGGAGTTCGCGCAGGGCGCCGAGTGGTCGGAGGCGCACGGCCCGGACTGGTGGCTGCTGGATCCGGCCTACGGCGCGGAGGCCGACCACCGCGGGGTGCGCGATCTGGTGCGCGACCTCAACACCGAGTACGGGCGCACCCCCGCGCTGTGGCGGTGCGACACCGAGCCGTCCGGTTTCCGGTGGGTGGCCGGGCACACGGACGAGGACGCCGAGGACAACGTGCTGGCGTTCCTGCGGTACGACTCCGACGGCTCCCCGCTGCTCGCGGTGTCCCACTTCGCCCCCGTCGTCCGGCACGAGTACCGCATCGGTGTCCCCGACGACGTGCCCGCCTGGCACGAGGTCCTGAACACCGACGCGGCCCGCTACGGCGGCAGCGACGTGGGCCTGCCGGACCCGGTCAAACCGGAGCCGCAGGGACGGCACGGCCTCCCGGCGAGCATCCGGCTGGCCCTGCCGCCCCTGGCGACGGTGTGGCTGCGCCCGGCCTGAGCCCCGGCAGGTGCGCTACGCCAGGGCGTCGGCCAGCGGCTTCGGCAGCGGCTCGGTGTGCAGGACGCCGAGCCGCTGGGTGGCGCGGGTCAGAGCCACGTACAGGTCGCTGGTGCCGTAGCGCCCCGGCTCGACCACGAGGACGGAGTCGAACTCCAGCCCCTTGGCCTGCCGCGGGTCGAGCAGGACCACGCCGTGCGTCAGATCGGGTTCGGCGCCGGCCGTCACCCCGTCCAGCCGGGCGGCCAGCGCGCGGTGCAGCTCGCGCGGGGCGACGACGGCGAGCCGGCCGTCCTTTGGTCCGCCGAGTTCCGCGACGGCCTCGGCGACGGCGCCGGGCAGGTCGTCGGTGGCGCGGGCCCAGGGGCGTACGCCGGTGGAGCGGACCGAACCGGGCGGCTCGAAGCCGGGGTGCTCGGCGCGGACCACGGCCGCCGCGACGTCCATGATCTCGGCCGGGGTGCGGTAGTTGACGCCGAGCCGGGTGTGCTCCCAGCGGTCCTCGACGTACGGGGCGAGGATGTCCTCCCAGGAGCCGACACCGCCCGCCTCCGACGTCTGCGCGGGGTCTCCGACCAGGGTCATCGAGCGGGTCGGGCTGCGCCGCATCAGCAGCCGCCAGGCCATCGGCGACAGCTCCTGCGCCTCGTCGACGATGATGTGCCCGAACGCCCAGGTGCGGTCCGCGGCGGCCCGTTCGGCGGCGCTGCGGTGGTCGTCCTCCTCGTGCCGTTCGGCGAAGCGCTCGGCGTCGATGATGTCGTGCGCGGACAGCACCTCGGAGGACTCGGGGTCGTCCTCCTCCTTGTCCTCGAACTCGAAGGTCCGGGAGGCGTACGACACGTCCAGTACGCCCTGAGCGTAGGCGATCTGCGCGCGCCGCTCGCGGTCGGCCCGTTCCCGCGCCGGCCGATCGTCCTCGCCGAGGAGTTCGGCGGCCTCGTCGAGCAGCGGTACATCCGCGACGGTCCAGTGCCTGGTCACCGGGCGGCGGATCGCGGCGGCGTCCTCGGCGGGCAGGAAGTCCTCGGGCTCGGCGAGGAAGTCGGCGACCAGCCGCTGCGGGGTGAGCAGGGGCCACAACCGGTCGACGGCGGACCACACCTCGGGGTTCTCGGCGAGTTCGTCGCGGATCTGGGTGATGTCGCTGGGGTCGAGCAGATTGGAGCCGTCGTAGGGGTCGGTGCCGATGCGTTCGGCGACCATGTCGGTGAGCGTGTTGAGGATGTGGCCCTCGAAGTACTCGCGGGACGCGTTGTGCGGCAGCTTGGCGGCGCGGGTGCGTTCCCGGGCGACCCGCACCAGGCCGTCGTCGAGCATCAGGATCTCGCGGTCGTGCTCGATGGTGATCACCGGGTCGGGCAGCGCCTGCCGGCCGCGGACGACCTCGGCGAGGACGTCCGCCATGTCCGCCCGGCCCTTCACGGCGGCGGCCTCGGGGGTGTCCGCCCGGGTGGCCCGCACGCCGGGGAACAGCTCGCCGACGGTCGCGAGGAGCACCCCGGTCTCGCCGAGGCTGGGCAGCACCTCTCCGATGTAGCCGAGGAACGCCGGATTGGGTCCGACGATCAGGACGGCGCGGCGGGCCAGCAGTTCGCGGTACTCGTAGAGGAGGTAGGCGGCGCGGTGCAGGGCGACCGCGGTCTTGCCGGTGCCGGGGCCGCCCTCGACCACCAGCACGCCCCGGTGCGGGGCGCGGATGACGCGGTCCTGGTCGGCCTGGATGGTGCGCACGATGTCACCCATGCGGCCGGTGCGCGCGGAGTTGAGCGCGGCGAGCAGCACGGCGTCGCCGGTCGGGTCCTCGTGGCCGGTGCGGGTCTCGTCGCCGAGGTCGAGGATCTCGTCGTGCAGGGCGGTGACCCGGCGTCCCTCGCTGGTGATGTGCCGGCGGCGCCTGAGGCCCATCGGGGTGTGGCCGGTGGCCAGGTAGAAGGGGCGGGCGACGTCGGCGCGCCAGTCGATCAGGACGGGGGTGCGCTCCTCGTCGTCGGCGCGCAGACCGATACGGCCGATGTGGTGGGTGTCGCCACTGGAGAGGTCGATCCGGCCGAAGCAGAGGGAGCCGTCCACCGCGTTCAGCGCGGCGAGCAGCCCGGACCGCTCGGCGACGAGGATGTCCCGCTCCAGCCTGGCCTGCATGGGCGTGTCGCCCTGGCCGAGCGCGTCCGTGACGGACACCTCGGTGTCGCCGCGCAGGGCGTCCACCCGTGCGTACAGTCCGTCGACGAATTCCTGTTCCTGTCGGAATTCATGGTCCGGAAATTCGCTGTTTGACAATTCCGCTCCCGCCCGGATACACTGCGCCTACTGAACTTCACTGTGACTTGCCGCAATTGAAGTCGCAAGTCAATGAATATACGCAACGAAAACCCCCGGGCACAATTACCCGGGGGTTTTCTGTGTCTGCGGCTGGAAGCGGCAGCAGAGGACGGTCGACGAGAAGGGCCGAGCGGCCGGGCTCACGGGGGAAGGAGTCCGGCCGCTCGGCGGCGGGGGAAGCCCGGGAGGGCTGTGCGCGTCAGGCCTTGGCGAGTTCCTTCTCGCCGCCCGCTGCGGGGGCCTCGGCGGGGCCGACGCCGTCGTGGTCGTCCAGCAGGGTGGTCTCGTCGAAGGGGATGGCCCCGGAGAGGACCTGGTTCACCCGCTCCTTGTCGATCTCCTTGGTCCAGGTACCGATCAGCACCGTGGCGACCGCGTTGCCCGCGAAGTTGGTCAGGGCACGGGCCTCGCTCATCAGGCGGTCGATGCCGACGATCAGGCCGATGCCGTCCACCAGGGCCGGCTTGTGCGACTGCAGACCACCGGCCAGCGTCGCCAGGCCGGCACCGGAGACACCGGCGGCGCCCTTGGAGGCGATCAGCAGGAAGAGCAGCAGCGTGACCTGCTCGCCGATCGACATCGGCGTGCCCAGGGCGTCGGCGATGAACAGCGAGGCCATGGTCATGTAGATCATGGTGCCGTCGAGGTTGAAGGAGTAACCGGTCGGGACGGTGATGCCGACCACCGGCTTGCTGACGCCCACGTGCTCCATCTTCGCGATGAGCCGCGGCAGCGCCGACTCGGACGAGGAGGTGGACAGGATCAGCAGGAACTCACGGCCCAGGTACTTGAACAGGCTCCAGACGTTCAGACCCGCGACGATCCGCAGCATCGCGCCGAGCACCACGAAGATGAACAACGCACAGGTGATGTAGAAGCCGAGCATCAGCACCGCGAGGCTCTTCAGCGCGTCCAGGCCCGCCGAGCCGGTGACCGCGGCCATGGCGCCGAACGCACCGACCGGGGCGGCCCACATGATCATGGCGAGGACCCGGAAGACCAGCCGCTGGATGTGCTCGATGCCGCGCAGGACCGGCTGGCCGGCGTTGCCCATGGCCTGCAGCGCGAAGCCGCACAGCAGGGCGATCAGCAGGGTCTGCAGGACCTCGCCCTGGGTGAAGGCGGACACGATCGTGGTCGGGATGATGCCGAGCAGGAACTCGGTGGTGTCCTTGGCCTCCGCGTCGACCTGGGCCTGACCGGTCTCCTTGACCGCGTCGGTGACCGCGAGACCCGTACCGGGGTCCAGGATGTTGCCGACGACCAGGCCGATGCCGAGCGCGACCAGCGACATGACCAGGAAGTAGACCATGGCGATACCGCCGACGGCGCCGACCTTGGCGGCCTTCCGCACGGAGCCGATGCCCAGCACGATGGTGCAGAAGATGATCGGCGAGATCATCATCTTGATCAGGCTCACGAAGCCGGTGCCGATCGGCTTCAGCTCGACCGCGAAGTCGGGGGCTGTCAGACCGACGGCGATACCGAGGGCGACCGCGATGATCACCGCGATGTAGAGATAGTGCGTGCGGTCCCGCTTCACTTTGGGAGCGGCAGGTGCCGTATCGGTGGTGCTGGTCACGGCGGCCTCCTTGATGACGTCGTCGGCATCGACCGGCGTGCGGCTCACGTCCGGGGGATGAGATTTCGGGGAACGCCGTGACTATGTCCCGCCTTGTGAGCGTGGTCACCCTTCCGTTCATTTAGTTCACGCCTACACGGCAGGCACACTGTCGTAATGCGCATCACCCTCCCCCGACCCCGCAGCCTCGCGGGCCAGCTCTTCGCCATGCAGGCGGTGCTGGTAGCGGTCCTCGTGGTGGGATACGCGCTGTTCAGCTACTTCAGCGACCGCGGCCAGGCCGAGGAGGCGGCGAGCCACCAGGCACGGGCCGTGGCCCTCTCGGTGGCCGACTCCCCCTCGGTGCGCGAGTCGATCCGTACCTCCGATCCCTCGGCCACGCTCCAGCCGTACGCGCTGGCGGTGGTGCGCGACACCGACATCGACTTCGTCACGATCATGAATCCACAGGGCATCCGCTGGACCCACCCCGACCCGGACCAGCTCGGCCTGCCCTTCCGCGGCCACACCGCGCCCGCCCTGGAGGGCCGGACGTTCACCGAGACCTACACCGGCACCCTCGGCCCGTCCGTCCGCGCGGTCACTCCGGTCCGGGACGGCGACCGGATCGTCGGCCTGGTCAGCGCGGGCATCCGGGTCGACGAGATCAGCCAGCGCGCGCAGGCCCAGCTGACGGCCCTGCTCACCGTCGCGACCGGTGCGCTCGGACTGGGCGCGATCGGCACGTACGTCATCAACGCCCGCCTGCGCCGGCACACCCACGGGATGAACGCGCGGGAGCTCAGCCACATGCACGACTACCATCAGGCCGCGCTGCACGCCGTGCGCGAGGGGCTGCTGATGCTGGACGGGCGGTACAGGGTGGCGCTGATCAACGACGGTGGCAGGGAGCTGCTGGGTGTGGCTCCTGAGGAGGACGTGGTGGGCAGGTCGGTCGCGGAGCTCAGCCTCCCGACACCGCTGACGGGCGCGCTGCTCGCCTCGGAGCCCCGGGTGGACGAGGTGCATCTCACCGCGGACCGGGTGCTGGTCGTGAACACCTCACCGGTGTCGGGCGGTGAACGGCGCGGTTCGGTGGTGACCCTGCGCGATGTGACCGAGCTCCAGTCGCTGATGGGCGAGCTGGACTCGGAGCGGGGCTTCACGCAGGCACTGCGCTCGCAGGCGCACGAGGCGGCGAACCGGCTGCACACCGTCGTCTCGCTGATCGAGCTGGGCCGGGCCGAGGAGGCGGTGGGCTTCGCGACCGCCGAGCTGGAACTCGCCCAGGCGCTCACCGACCAGGTGGTGGCGGCGGTGGGCGAGCCGGTGCTGGCCGCACTGCTGCTGGGCAAGACGGCCCAGGCCCACGAGCGGGGCGTGGAGCTGGTGGTATCGCCGGCCAGCCGGCTGGACGACGGGCTGCTGCCGGACAGCCTGCCCGCCCGCGACCTGGTCACCATCCTGGGCAACCTGATCGACAACGCGGTGGACGCGGCGCAGGGCGGCCTCAGTGCCCGGGTGACGGTCACGGCCCTCACCGACGCCAGCACGGAGCTGATCCTTCAGGTGTCCGACACCGGCCCGGGCGTGGCCCCGGATCACACCGAGGCGGTCTTCCAGCGGGGCTTCACGACCAAGCCGTCGGGGCCGGACGGCCGTGGGCTGGGGCTGGCGCTGGTACGGCAGGTGGTGCACCGGCACGGCGGCGCGCTGACGGTGACCTCGGCGGAGGAGGGCGGCGCCTGCTTCGAGGTACGGCTCCCGCTGCGGGCCGCCGACGGGGTCACGGCCGGCAGCGGCGCGGACGCGGAGGGCGTCGGCTCCGGCACGGGAGGCGGGGCATGACCGACAGACCCATCCGTGTCCTGGTGGTGGAGGACGACCCGGTCGCCGCCGACGCCCATGTGATGTACGTCGGCCGGGTGCCGGGATTCGTCGCGGTCGGCAAGGCGACGACGGGCGCCGAGGCCCGCCGGGCGCTGGAACGCACCCCCGTCGACCTGCTCCTCCTCGACCTGCATCTGCCCGATGTGCACGGACTGCAGCTGGCCCGCTCGCTGCGGACGGCCGGACACCACGCGGACGTCGTCGCGGTGACGTCGGCACGGGACCTCGCGGTGGTGCGCGAGGGGGTGTCGCTGGGCGTCGTCCAGTACGTGCTGAAACCGTTCACCTTCGCGACGCTGCGGGACCGCCTGGTGCGGTACGCCGAGTTCCGCGCGGCCGTGGGCGAGGCCAGCGGCCAGGCCGAGGTGGACCGCGCGCTGGCCACCCTGCGCGCCCCCGGACCGGCCGCCCTGCCCAAGGGCCTGAGCGCACCGACCCTGGAGCGGGTGACCGTGGCCCTGCGTGACGCCGGTGAGGGCCTGACCGCGAGCGGGGCGGCGGAGGCGGTGGGCATCTCCCGCATCACCGCCCGCCGCTACCTGGAACACCTGGTGGACGCGGGCCGCGCGGCCCGGCGCCCGCAGTACGGGACCGTGGGACGGCCGGAGTTGCAGTACCGGTGGGTGACGGGACGGTGAGGTGCTGGGGCACACGAAGCCCTCACCGGGTACGGCGCCCGCCCCGCGCGTCCCGCCGTGCCTCCCGCGGGCCCGGGTGGTGCGGGCGCTCGCGGCCTGTCCGCCCTCCCGTTCCCGCTCCGCCTCAGTCGCCTCAACCGGATCAACCGGATCAACCGGCCGTTCCCGCTGACGATCCTCTTCGCGCCGTGTCTGCCGACCGCCGTGTCTGCCGACCACCGCGTCGATGGTCCCGGTTTCGCGCCGGGCGGGGCGGTCAAGGGTGGGAGCGAGGCGGCCGGGGCCGGCGCGGGTGGGCCCGCGCACGTCTCCTCCCCGACCGCCGGGACCGGTCAGAAGACCGACTCGGCCTCGTCCATGCGGTCCTGCGGGACCGTCTTCAGTTCGGTGACGGCCTCCGCGAGCGGGACCATCACGATGTCGGTGCCGCGCAGCGCGGTCATCCGGCCGAACCGCCCCTGGTGCGCGGCCTCCACCGCGTGCCAGCCGAAGCGGGTGGCGAGCACCCTGTCGTACGCGGTCGGCGTGCCACCGCGCTGGATGTGGCCGAGGATGACCGGCCTGGCCTCCTTGCCGAGGCGACGCTCCAGTTCACCGGCCAGCGCCGTGCCGATGCCCTGGAAGCGCTCGTGGCCGAACTTGTCGATCTCGCCCTTACCGTAGTCCATGGTGCCGTCGGCGGGGTGGGCGCCCTCGGCGACGCAGATCACCGCGAACTTCTTGCCGCGGGCGAAGCGCGCCTCGACCATCTTGACCAGCTGGGCCGGGTCGAAGGCCCGCTCGGGCAGGCAGATGCCGTGGGCGCCGGCGGCCATGCCGGACTCCAGGGCGATCCAGCCCGCGTGCCGGCCCATGACCTCGACGACCATCACCCGCTGGTGGGACTCGGCGGTGGTCTTCAGCCGGTCCATCGCCTCGGTGGCGACGCCGACGGCGGTGTCGAAGCCGAAGGTGCGGTCGGTGGAGGAGATGTCGTTGTCGATCGTCTTCGGGACGCCGACCACCGGCAGTCCCGCGTCCGACAGCATGCGGGCGGCGGTGAGCGTGCCCTCGCCGCCGATCGGGATGAGCGCGTCGATGCCGAAGTCGCGGATCATGTCGGAGGCGTTCTCGCAGGCCTCGCGGAGCCGGTCGCGCTCCAGCCGGGAGGAACCGAGGATGGTGCCGCCGCGCGCCAGGATGCCGCTGACCGCGTTGAGGTCGAGGGTCCGGTAGTGGCCGTCGAGCAGGCCCGCGTAGCCGTCTTCGAAGCCGATGACCTCGTCGCCGTAGTTGTCGACCGCTCGGTGCACAACCGACCGGATCACGGCGTTCAGGCCGGGGCAGTCGCCGCCTGCGGTGAGAACTCCGATACGCATCGTGTTGTCGTCTCCTGGTCGCTTTGTATCCCGGTGAGCCACCTTCGATTGTTCCATGCCGCCCGGCACTCCGGTCCCCCGTCCCGGCCGCCCACCCATTTCCCGCCCCGGCCCCGCGCCCCACGGGCGGGCGCCCCCCACCAGCGCCGGAGGTACTGTCGAGGGGGATCGGCTCGCCCCGGCGAGCGTGGCGTCCGGGCCGGATCCCACAGGGCCGACAAGCACCGCGAGACCCCCGACGAAACGGAGCACGCGTGACCCGCAGTGTGTACGTGACCAGCATCGACCGAGGCGACGGCCGCCAGGTCGTCGAACTGGGGGTCATGGAACTCCTGACCCGGCAGGTCGACCGGGTGGGCGTCTTCCGTCCCCTGGTGCACGAAGGCCCCGACCGCCTCTTCGAGCTGCTGCGCGCCCGCTACCGGCTCACCCAGGACCCGGCGACCGTCTACGGCATGGACTACCAGGAGGCGTCCGCCCTCCAGGCCGAACGCGGCTCCGACGAACTGGTGTCGGCGCTGGTCGACCGGTTCCACGTCGTCGCCCGCGACTACGACGTCGTCCTCGTCCTCGGCACCGACTACGCCGACACCCAGTTCCCGGACGAACTGTTCCTCAACGCCCGCCTCGCCAACGAGTTCGGCGCCTCGGTGATCCCGGTCGTGGGCGGCCGCAGGCAGACCTCCGAGTCGGTGCGCGACGAGACCCGCAACGCCTTCCGCGCCTACCAGACGCTGGGCTGCGACGTGCTCGCCATGGTGGTCAACCGGGTGGCCGTCGAGGATCGGGACGAGATCGCCGAGCGGCTCGCCTCCCGACTGCCGGTGCCCTGCTACGTCCTGCCCGACGAACCCGCGCTGGCCGCCCCCACCGTGGCCCAGATCGCCCACACCCTGGACGCGAAGGTGGTGCTCGGCGACGACTCCGGGCTGGCCCGCGACGCCCTGGACTTCGTCTTCGGCGGCGCCATGCTGCCCAATCTCCTCGCCGCCCTGACCCCGGGCTGCCTGGTCATCGCCCCGGGCGACCGCGCCGACCTGGTCGTCGGCACGCTGGCCGCGCACAGCACCAACACCCCGCCGATAGCCGGGGTGCTGCTGACCCTGGACGAGGTGCCCGACGACCGCATCCTCACCCTCGCCGCCCGCCTCGCCCCCGGCACCCCGGTCCTGTCGGTGCCTGGCAACAGCTTCCCCACCGCCGAGCAGCTGTTCTCCCTGGAGGGGAAGCTGAACGCGGCCACCCCGCGCAAGGCGGAGACCGCGCTCGGCCTCTTCGAGCGGTACGCCGACACCGCCGACCTCACCCGGCGGGTCTCCGCGCCCAGCAGCGACCGCGTCACGCCGATGATGTTCGAGCACAAGCTGCTCGAACAGGCCCGCTCCGACCTCAGGCGGGTCGTCCTGCCCGAGGGCGGCGAGGAGCGGGTGCTGCACGCGGCCGAGGTGCTGCTGCGCCGGGGCGTGTGCGAGCTCACCCTGCTGGGACCGGTCGACCACATCCGCAAGAAGGCCGCCGACCTCGGCATCGCCCTCGGCGACACCCAGCTGATCGACCCGGCCACCTCCGAGCTGCGCGACGCCTTCGCCGAGAAGTACGCCGCCCTGCGCGCCCACCGCGGGGTCAGCGTCGAGCTGGCCTACGACGTCGTCTCGGACCCGAACTACTTCGGCACGCTGATGGTGGAGGAAGGTTTCGCCGACGGCATGGTGTCCGGCTCGGTGCACTCCACCGCCGCGACCATCCGGCCGGCTTTCGAGATCATCAAGACCCGGCAGGACACCTCGATCGTGTCCTCCGTCTTCTTCATGTGCCTGGCCGACCGGGTCCTGGTCTACGGCGACTGCGCGGTCAACCCCGACCCGGACGCCGAGCAGCTCGCCGACATCACCGTGCAGTCGGCGGCCACGGCCGCGCGGTTCGGGGTGGAGCCACGGATCGCGATGCTGTCGTACTCGACGGGTACGTCCGGCTCCGGCGCCGACGTCGACAAGGTGCGCGAGGCGACCGAGCTGGTGCGGGCCCGCCGCCCCGACCTCAAGATCGAGGGTCCGATCCAGTACGACGCGGCCGTGGAGCCGTCGGTCGCGGCGACCAAGCTGCCGGACTCCGAGGTCGCCGGGCAGGCGACCGTGCTGATCTTCCCCGACCTGAACACCGGCAACAACACCTACAAGGCCGTGCAGCGCTCGGCCGGCGCGATCGCGGTCGGCCCGGTGCTGCAGGGTCTGCGCAAGCCGGTCAACGACCTGTCCCGGGGCGCCCTCGTCCAGGACATCGTCAACACCGTCGCCATCACGGCGATCCAGGCCCAGTCCGCCGCCGGGTCCCCGGCCCCGAACGACAAGGCAGCCACCCAGTGAGCGCCCACCCGTCCCCCGTCACCGCCCTGCCCGACGAGCCGAGCTCGGCCGCTCCTTCACGTCCTTCACGTCCTTCTCGGGTCCTCGTCCTCAACTCCGGCTCCTCGTCGGTGAAGTACCAGTTGCTGGACATGAGGGACCGCAGCCGGCTCGCGTCCGGCCTGGTCGAGCGGATCGGCGAGCGGACCTCGCTGGTCCGGCACACACCGCTGGCGTCGGGAGGAGGGGCCGGGGACGGGGCGGGCGGGAAGACACGGGAGCGGACCGGTCCGGTCGCCGACCACGACGCCGCCCTGAAGGCGATGGCCGAGGAACTGGCCCTCGACGGGTTGGGGCTCGACTCCCCCGAACTGGCCGCGATCGGGCACCGGGTGGTGCACGGCGGGATGCACTTCACCGAGCCGACCGTCATCGACGACGCGGTGCTCGACGCGATCGAGCGGCTCATCCCGGTCGCCCCGCTGCACAATCCGGCCAACCTGACGGGCATCCGTACCGCCATGGCGCTGCGCCCGGACCTGCCGCAGGTCGCCGTCTTCGACACCGCCTTCCACACCACGATGCCGGAGTCGGCCGCCCGCTACGCGATCGACGTGCAGACCGCCGACGAGCACCACGTCCGCCGCTACGGCTTCCACGGCACCTCGCACGCGTATGTGTCCCGGGAGACGGCCCGGCTGCTCGGGAAGGCGCCCGAGGACGTGAACGTCATCGTGCTGCACCTGGGCAACGGGGCGTCCGCCTCGGCGGTGCGGGGCGGGAGGTGCGTGGACACTTCCATGGGGCTGACGCCCTTGGAAGGGCTGGTGATGGGTACCCGGTCCGGAGACATGGACCCGGCCGTCATCTTCCATTTGATGCGTGTTGGCGAAATGTCCGCCGACGAGATCGACACTCTTCTCAACAAGAAGAGCGGACTGGTCGGTCTGTGCGGTGACAACGACATGCGGGAGATCCGCCGCCGGGTCGACGCGGGCGACGAACAGGCGAAGCTCGCTTTCGACATCTACATTCACCGGCTGAAGAAGTACATCGGTGCCTATTACGCCGTTCTCGGACGGGTGGACGCGGTGGCGTTCACCGCCGGGGTCGGCGAGAACGCAGCTCCGGTGCGGGAGGCGGCCGTGGCGGGCCTGACGGAACTGGGTCTGACGGTCGACGCCGAGCGCAACGGCGCGCGTGGTGACGGGTCGCGGCTGATTTCGCCCGCGGGCGCGCGGGTCGCGGTCGCCGTGGTACCGACGGATGAGGAAATGGAGATCGCCACACAGACCTACGCACTGGCCGGAAAGCGCAACTGAGCAGCGGCTTTCTCATTTGTATCTTCCGCCAGACGGAATATTCCGGAGCGAAACAAACCGATAGGATCGCCCCATGCGCCGTTCCAAAATCGTCTGTACTCTCGGCCCCGCGGTCGACTCCCACGAGCAGCTCGTCGCCCTGATCGAAGCCGGCATGAACGTGGCCCGCTTCAACTTCAGCCACGGCTCGCACGCCGAGCACCAGGGCAGGTACGACAGGGTCCGTGCCGCCGCCAAGGAGACCGGCAGGGCCATCGGTGTCCTCGCCGACCTCCAGGGCCCGAAGATCCGCCTGGAGACCTTCGCCGAGGGCCCCGTCGAGCTGGTGCGCGGTGACGAGTTCACCATCACCACCGAGGACGTCCCCGGCGACCGGACCATCTGCGGAACGACCTACAAGGGCCTGCCGGGCGACGTCTCCCGCGGCGACCAGGTGCTGATCAACGACGGCAACGTCGAGCTGAAGGTGCTGGACGTCGAGGGCACCCGGGTGCGGACGATCGTCATCGAAGGCGGTGTCATCTCCGACCACAAGGGCATCAACCTGCCCGGCGCGGCCGTGAACGTGCCCGCGCTGTCCGAGAAGGACATCGAGGACCTGCGGTTCGCGCTGCGCATGGGCTGCGACCTGGTCGCGCTGTCCTTCGTCCGGGACGCCAAGGACGTGGCCGACGTCCACCGCGTGATGGACGAGGAGGGCCGCCGGGTGCCCGTCATCGCCAAGGTGGAGAAGCCGCAGGCGGTGGAGAACATGGAGGACGTCGTGATGGCGTTCGACGGTGTGATGGTCGCCCGCGGCGACCTGGCCGTCGAGTACCCGCTCGAGAAGGTCCCCATGGTGCAGAAGCGCCTGATCGAGCTGTGCCGCCGTAACGCCAAGCCGGTGATCGTGGCGACCCAGATGATGGAGTCGATGATCACCAACTCCCGTCCGACCCGCGCCGAGGCCTCCGACGTGGCCAACGCGATCCTGGACGGCGCCGACGCGGTCATGCTGTCGGCCGAGTCGAGTGTGGGCGCGTACCCGATCGAGACCGTGCGGACGATGTCGAAGATCGTCCAGGCGGCCGAGCAGGAGCTGCTCTCCAAGGGCCTGCAGCCGCTGGTGCCCGGCAAGAAGCCCCGTACCCAGGGCGGTTCGGTGGCCCGGGCCGCCGCCGAGATCGCCGACTTCCTCGGCGCCAAGGGCCTGGTGGCCTTCACCCAGTCCGGCGACACGGCCCGGCGGCTGTCCCGCTACCGCGCCGGCCAGCCGCTCCTGGCGTTCACCACGGACGAGTCCACCCGCAACCAGCTCGCGCTCAGCTGGGGCGTGGAGCCGCACGTCGTGCCGTTCGTGAACAGCACCGACGAGATGGTCGACCTGGTCCAGCAGGAGCTGGTCCGGCTTCACAGCTTCGACGAGGGCGACATCGTGGTGATCACCGCCGGCTCGCCGCCCGGCGTCCCCGGCACCACCAACATGGTCCGCGTCCACCACATGGGCGGCCCCACCAGCTGACCCACCCGCGTGCACGACGCCGAGGGCGCCCCCTGGAGAGGGGGCGCCCTCGGCGTCGTGCGGCTCCCGGAGTGGTCCGGCGGACCCGACGGAACCGACGGAACCAACGGGTCCTCAGGTGACGTACTGCTGCAGGCCCGGCACGTGCAGGGTCCCGCCGAACTGGCCCGCCTGCTGGACCGTCACGTCGGTGAAGTAGATCAGGGGGATGTTGAGCGGCGGCGGGTTCCCGGGGTCGAAGGTGACCGGGATCAGCCCGAGCAGCTTGCCGGAGATGCGCTCCGTGTACATCACGGTGTCGCCGTCGCGGATGGTGGACATCGACCCCTTGGCCGCCCGCACGTGGTGGGTCCTGCCGATCGACTTGTCCTCGACCGTCTGGTGCAGGTCGCCGATGTCGGTGCCGTCGGAGACGACGTACTTCAGGACCTTCTTGACTTTGCCGCTCGCGGTCCGGACCTCGACGATGCCCTGGTAGTCGGCGCCCTTCAGCAGCAACGAGCTGGCGTTCAGGAACCAGGGTTCGTCGGGCAGCGGGACCCTGTTGTCGACCCCGCCCTCGGCGTCGGTGGCCACCGGGCAGTCGTCGGGGTCGGTCGTGGCACTCTCGGCCGGGTCGGCCGGGTCCGACGGGCTCGGCGAGGCGGTGACGGGATCCGCCGACTCCGGGGCCGCCGGGGTTTCCGGAGCCGCCGGAGCCACCGGGGTCTCGGCCGCCGTGTCGGCGGCTTCCTCAGCGGTGTCCCTCGCGGCTTCGGTGGCCTTCTCGACGGCCTTCTGAGCGGTCTCCGCCGCCTCGTCCTCAGCGGTTCCGCCCTCGTCGGCGGAGGCCGACGGGGTGGGGCCCGGACTCTCCTCGGCTTTCTTGTCCTTGGGGGTGAAGACGTCCTTGACGGCGTCCCCGATGTCCTCCAGGACGTTGCGCTCGGTCTCCGAGGGCGTGGGCGCGGGTTCGGCCCGGTCGCCGGAGTCCTGCTCGCCCGAGGCCGCGGACGGGGCGGGCGCGGGCTCCCCCTTGTCGTCCTTGTCGTCCTTGTCGTCCTTGTCGTCGAAGTTGCCGGACCCCGAATCCGATGAAGGAGACGAAGAGGACGAGCCGTTGGCCGTGCCCTCGCCCTCGCCCGGGTTCGCGGTCCTGCGCTCCCCGGCGGAGGCCGAGGGGCTCGGCTCCGTGCCGGCGTCGGCGTCGGCGTCGGGGGACGGAGTCACCGTGTCGCTCGCCGAGGCGGACGAGCCGGTCGAGGAGGGCCCGTCGTTCTCGGATTCCTCCAGGGCCGCCACGCAGTCCTTGTACTCGTCGACGGTCAGGCTCTTCGACCGCGGCTGGTCCTCGGCCTGGGCGAGAGTCGGTGTGAATCCCATTCCCATGAGGACGGCGGTCGGCATCGCCGCGAGGGCGATCGCTTTTCCGGCAGGCATGTGGAACCTGGTGAACAGCGGCCTCTTGGGGGCCGCGTGGCGCGGCCCGGTTCTCACACGGAACGTCTCCACATCGGTCCCGCGGGTCACCTCGTCAGCCGGCACTGTGCCTCCCGTTCGCCCCGTTCGCCGGGCTCGTTCCTGACAGATCGTTCTCCCCCTGCGCCTCAGAGGCCTGGGAGGGACCCCCATCGCCCATTGCCGTGGTGCCCTTCACGGGTCCCGTGGCCGTGGTGCCGGGTTCCACACCCTGCGGAAAGCCGCCCCGGCCCAGGGGGTCCGCCTGCGGCTCCTGCTCGGGCGGGACGCCCGGCGCCCACGCAATGGCCATCGCCCCACCGACCAGCGCAAGCAGGAAACCGATGATGAAGCCGCCGAAGTTGGACACCGGAATGGAGACGAGCCCCAGCAGGATCGCCGCGACACCCGCGAAGACCCGGATGTGCTCCTGGACCCACAGGCTGATGCCCAGGACGACCAGCAGCACCCCGATGATCAGAGACCCCGCGCCCGCGGTGGTCGCCATCGCCAGCGTCAGGTGACCGATCCGGAGATTCGCGTACGGGAAGTACATGATCGGAAAGCCGCCGAGCGCGACGAACAGGCCGGCCCAGAACGGCCGTGCGCCTCGCCAGGCACGGAACTGCTGCCTGCGGCGGGTGAACTGGCCGGAGGCGGCAGGAGTCTCGGCGCTCATGGAAAACAGCTCCCTGGTACGGCTTTGCTGTGGTGGTGATGTGCGCCGCGCGTGAAGACGCGGCGGGAAGGTGGACGGGCGGGGGGCGCCACCGGCTCCCCCCGCCCGTCATCGAGTGCTTAGTAGCACTCCTTGACACCCGCGGACAGTGACATCTTCAGCCCGCTGAGCTTGAAGGTTCCGGCGGTGGTCGCCCACGCCGTCTGCTTCACCTTGGTCAGCGTGGCCGAGTCGGCCTGCTGGGCGAAGCCGTACGGGTTCGCCTGCTCGTTGCCGCCCTTCATGCCCGGACCCTTGCTGGCGTCCTTGGCGGCCACACCGATGTCGATGCCGCGGAAGGTGGCATCGGCCTGGAGGTCCGCGACGTCGATGTACAGGTTCTGCGCCCTGACCGGGGTGCCGCCACCGCCGGCCTTCAGCGTCAGACTGACCGAGCCGAGCCCCGGGATGCCCGGGGTCACCACGGACTGGCACATGTTCGTGATCTTCGCGGACTTGAACGCCGAGACCGCGACGGGGTGAGCCGTCTTCTCGCCCTTCAGCGTGTAGCCCTCGTCGAGCGCTCCGTACTGGGAGAAGCCCGTACCGTCGAGCCGGTCCGCCGTCACCTTGAACGACTGGCCGGAGACACTGAACGACGCGGCGAGAGCGCCCTGCGCGAGCGCGACGCCTATAAACGCCGTGGCGGCCACGCTGGGCACCATCACCACGGCGAACCGCTTCCATCTGGTCCCGCCACGCACCTGGGACTCCATATTTCCTCCTTCTCGGACGTACATCTCCTGCCCTGACGCACCGCCAACAGGCGGGCAGCCGGGCAGGGATGGGAGAAGTGCTACGTCCTCGGAAAGGAGAGCGCCGCGCTCGGCAACGCACGAAGCGCCCGAATCACCGGCGATCACCCCCGAGCGACAACCACTGGTCGCGCCTGACACGCATCACGCACAACCTGCTGGACAGGCTTCGCCGGGTGAGCGAAGACCCCCCTGTCCAAGAACCGGCTCCACTGCCGCCGGCTCTGCTCGGTGGGGACCCAGGAACGCCCGCGTCCCGACCGGCTGTCGGAGTACGGGCAATGGACCGAGCGTCGCCGATCGTGGTGCATTCTCGCCGCCCGCACAAGGGGGTTCATTACTCGCTGGTAACGGCTGAACAAGCGGAGGGAGACCCACCGGCGCCGGACGGCGACCCTCGGTGTCCCGCAGGGTGCGGACAAAACAGTTGACGCCTGGACAGAGCCCGACAGATCAACGCGTGCGATTTACTCGCAGTAACAGCGGCCGCGATTACCAAGTTTCGGTAAAGCGCGGCCGCAGGGGCCTCCGGTCGGCCGGTCTTTCACTCGGGCACCACCGGCCCGGAAACCGCCTCGGACGGCCGGGCAAGGGGCACCGATCCGCTCAGAACAGGGCACGCGCCAGCGCTCTGCGCGCGGCGATCACGCGCGGATCCTCGGCCCCGACCACCTCGAACAGCTCGAGCAGGCGCACCCGTACGGCCTCGCGGTCGTCGCCGGCCGTGCGCCCCACCGTCTCGATGAGCCGGCCGAAGGCGTCCTCGACATGACCGCCCACCAGGTCCAGGTCGGCGGCGGTGATCTGCGCCTCGACGTCCTGCGGCTTCCCGGCGGCGTCCGCGCGCACCCGCTGCGGGTCCAGACCCTCCACCCGCTGGAGCAACTCGGCCTGGGCGAGCCCCAACTGAGCCTCCGGGTTGCCCGGGTCGTCGGTGAGCACGTTCTTGTACGCCTGGATCGCGCCGCCCAGGTCGCCGGCGTCCAGCGCCCGCACAGCGGCCTCCAGCAGGGCGTCGTACGGACCGACGGGCGCCTCGGCGCCCGACGCGGCACCACCGCCGCCCGGCACGGCGTCGGGGTCGACGGTGAGCCCGGTCAGACCGAAGCGCTCCTCGGCGACCTGCACCAGCTGGTCCAGGGTCTGGCGGATCTGCGTCTCGCCCGCGGCCCCCTGGAAGAGCGGCAGCGCCTGCCCGGCCACCACCGCGAACACCGCGGGAATGCCCTGGACACCGAACTGCTGCATCAGCATCTGGTTGGCGTCGACGTCGATCTTGGCGAGCAGGAAGCGCCCGTTGTACTCGACGGCGAGCCGCTCCAGGACGGGGCTCAGCTGCTTGCAGGGCTCACACCATTCGGCCCAGAAGTCGATGACGACCGGGACCTCGGTGGACCGCTGCAGGACGTCGCTCTCGAAGCCGGCCTCGTCGACGTCGATGACGAGGTCGGCCGGGGAGACCGCGCCCCCGCCGCCCTGCCGGGCCGCCTCCGCGCGGGCCTGCTCCGCCTTCGTCTTGGCCTCCTGGGCCGCCTTCACCGCGGCGAGGTCGACGACTCCGCTCATGGACATGTTCCGTGGCTGCATACGTCTATCCTCCCCCGTACCCCGCGTGTCTGTGAAAACGCCGGGAAACCCGGGCATCCGCGTGCTCTTCGGCACCGGGTCCCCACCCGCGCCAGTGGTCGTCGCTCGAGCAAAACGGCCGTTCCGTTCGGGCCGCCCACACTTTCGCTACGGGTCGTAGCGTAACGGCCGGCGCGGCGCACGGGCCGGGCCACCCCGGTGATCTCCCTCACGCTCCCCTCACGACGACACGGGAACCGGCGGATAGGGTCGTGCCCATGCAGAGCAGCGCCAGTCGGTCCCCCGCCACGCGCACCGGACGCCCGCGCAGCACCGCGGCGGACACCGCGATCCTGGCCGCGACGCGGGAGGCCCTGGTCGAACTGGGATGGTCCAAACTCACCCTGGGGGACGTCGCGAGCCGCGCGGGAGTCGCCAAGACCACCCTCTACCGGCGCTGGGCGGGCAAGAACGAGCTGGTCGTGGACGCGGTCGCCGAACTCTTCGACGAACTCGAACTCCCCGACCGCGGCAGCCTCGCCGCGGACATCGAGGGCGTGGTCCTCCAGCTCGCGGCACTGCTGTCCCGCCCGGAGGCCAGGTGCGGACTGATGGCGGCGGTCGCGGAGTCCACCCTCGACGAGGCCCTGCGCGAACGCATCCGCACCTCGATCGTCCAACGGCAGAAACGCCTGGTCCACACCGGCCGCGCCCGCGCCCAGACACGTGGCGAACTGCCGCCCGACCCCGACCCGGCCGAGGCGGCCCGCACCGTGGACCTGATCTTCGACATGGTCGCCGGCGCGGTGGTGCACCGCACGCTGGTCAGCGGACGCCCGGCGGACGAGGAGTGGGTCCACGACCTCACCCACGTCCTGCTCACCGGCCTCACCACCCCCGACCCCGTCCCGTAGTCGGGTTCGGGGTCGGGGGTTGGTGAAGGCGGTCAGAAGCCCGCGGGCTCCGTGTACACCCCCCACTCGTCCCGCAGCGCGTCGCAGATCTCACCGAGGGTCGCCTCGGCGCGTACGGCGTCCAGCATCGGCTCGATCATGTTGGCGCCGGAGCGGGCCGCGTCGAGCATGGCTGCCAGGGCGGCCCGTACCGCCGCGTCGTCGCGGGCGGCCCTGCGCTCACCCAGGATCCGCACCTGCTCGCGTTCCACCTCGTGACTGACCCGGAGGATCTCCAGGTCACCGGTGACCGAGCCGGTGTGGACGTTGACGCCGACGACCTTCTTGTCGCCCTTCTCCAGCGCCTGCTGGTAGCGGAACGCCGACTCGGCGATCTCGCCGGTGAACCAGCCGTCCTCGATACCGCGCAGGATGCCGGAGGTGATCGGCCCGATGGGGTGCCGCCCGTCGGGGTGCGCGCGCAGCCCCCGCTCCTTGATCTGCTCGAAGATCTTCTCCGCGTCCGCCTCGATCCGGTCCGTCAGCTGTTCCACGAACCAGGAACCGCCCAGCGGGTCGGCCACATGGGCGACACCGGTCTCCTCCATGAGCACCTGCTGGGTGCGCAGGGCGATCTCGGCGGCCTGCTCGCTGGGCAGGGCGAGCGTCTCGTCCAGGGCGTTGGTGTGCAGGGAGTTGGTCCCGCCGAGGACGGCGGCGAGCGCCTCCACGGCCGTCCGCACGACGTTGTTGTACGGCTGCTGCGCGGTCAGCGAGACGCCCGCGGTCTGCGTGTGGAACCGCAGCCACTGCGCCTTCTCGCTCTTCGCGCCGTACACGTCCCGCATCCAGCGGGCCCAGATGCGGCGCGCGGCGCGGAACTTGGCGATCTCCTCGAAGAAGTCGAGGTGCGCGTCGAAGAAGAAGGACAGACCGGGCGCGAACACGTCCACGTCGAGCCCGCGGCTGAGCCCCAGCTCCACGTACCCGAAGCCGTCCGCCAGCGTGTACGCCAGCTCCTGGGCGGCCGTCGACCCGGCCTCGCGGATGTGGTAGCCGGAGACGGAGAGCGGTTTGTAGGCGGGGATGCCGGCCGCGCAGTGCTCCATCAGGTCGCCGATGAGGCGCAGATGCGGCTCGGGCGTGAAGAGCCACTCCTTCTGGGCGATGTACTCCTTGAAGATGTCCGTCTGCAGCGTGCCGTTGAGCACGGCGGGGTCCACGCCCTGACGCTCGGCGGCGACGATGTACATGCAGAAGACGGGCACGGCGGGCCCGCTGATCGTCATGGAGGTCGTCACGTCCCCGAGGGGGATGTCGTCGAACAGGACCTCCATGTCGGCGGCCGAGTCGATGGCCACCCCGCAGTGCCCGACCTCACCCAGGGAGCGCGGGTCGTCGGAGTCGCGGCCCATGAGCGTCGGCATGTCGAAGGCGACGGAGAGCCCGCCGCCGCCGTTGCCCAGGATCATCTTGTAGCGCTCGTTGGTCTGCTCGGCGTTGCCGAACCCGGCGAACTGCCGGATCGTCCAGGTGCGCCCCCGGTAGCCGGTCGGATACAGACCGCGGGTGAAGGGGTACTCACCGGGCCAGCCGATCCGCTCGAACCCCTCGTAGGCGTCCCCGGGCCGCGGCCCGTACACCGGCTCCACGGGATCGCCGGAGAGCGTGGTGAAGTCCGCCTCGCGCTTGCGCGCGGCGTCGTACCGGGCCTGCCAGCGACGGCGGCCTTCCTCGATGGCGTCAGCGTCCATACCCTCGAATTTACTAGGACGTCCTAGTAAAGGACAGTGGTGCAGGCCAGGACGGGGGACGGGACGTCACAGCGGACCGGATACCCTCGACGGCATGAAGAAGAGCGTCTTGACCCGGTACCGGGTGTTGGCATACGTCACCGCAGTCCTTCTGGTTCTGCTGACCGTCGGCGTGATCGGCAAGCGCGTACTGGGCCTGGACGGCTTCGACGGCTTCGTCTCGGTGGTCGGGATCGCTCACGGCTGGCTCTATGTGCTGTACCTGGTCTTCGCGTTCGACCTCGGCAGCAAGATGAAGATGCCCGTGGGACGGCAGCTGTGGGTGCTGCTCGCCGGAACCGTCCCGACGGCGGCCTTCTTCGTCGAACGCCGGGTGACCCGCGAGGCGGAACCACTCATCGCGAAGGACGCCGACACCACGCCCGCGACAGCCTGACCGCTGACGCGGGGCACTGCCTCACTTCGTGATGTAGTGGCACTGCGTGGCACGCAGCTTGCCGTTGACGAACAGCTTCGCGCAGGCCTTGCCGTAGGTCGGCAGCGTCCGGGCGCCGGCCCGGCGCAGCGGGGCGCCGTCGCACTCGGCGTGTGTGGCACCCCGCGCGGTCCGGTGCGCCCTGCCATTCGTGTCGGCGTAGGCGAAGTCGATCCGCCAGTTGCAGAACCGCGAGAAGGCCGCGGCAGCACCGACACAGTCGACGCCCGCGAGTTGGCCGGAGACCCGCTTCCCGGAGCCGTCGATCCTGTGGGTCAGGAAGCAACCGACGGGGACCTTCACCGCGGCACCCCGCACCTCGTAGGTGAAAGTACCGATGGCGGTGGACCCCAAGGCACCGGCGTGCGCCGGTCCCGCCGTACCCATGGGGTCGACTGCGGCGAAACCCAGCACAGCGGTGACGGCCAGCACACCACGGACAAAACGACGAAGACTCACGAGCGAGCTCACACCCGAAGGAAACGGACGTCAGCCCTCCGCATGAGAGCCGATCGGCAGGATCTCAGCCGGAGATGAGTGCTTGAGCGTTTCTGCGGGCCGACGGGGAGGAAACCACCGTCAAGTGGTAACCCCCGGCCTGGTGCTGACGGCGTCACTCCTCATCGAAGTCGCCCGCCGCGAGCCGCAGCGGACGGAGGACGGCGAAGAGTTCGGCGCACTCCTCGGCGTCATAGGCGCTGAGGCCGAAGTCCATCGCCATCAGGTCGCGGGTGGCCGCCTCGACGACCTCGCGCCCCTTGTCGGTGATGCTCGCGAGGGTGCCGCGGCCGTCGTTGGGGTTGGGACGCTTGGCGACCAGACCCGACCGCACCAGCCGGTCCACGGTGTTCGTCACCGAGGTGGGGTGCACCATGAGCCGCTCGCCGATCTTGGACATCGGCAGTTCGCCGGCCTTCGAGAAGGTGAGCAGCACCAGTGCCTCGTACCGGGCGAAGGTGAGCCCGTACGGCTTGACCACCGCGTCGACCTCGGCCAGCAGGATCTGGTGGGCGCGCATGACCGAGGTGATCGCGGCCATGGACGGCACGCTTCCCCAGCGCTGCTTCCAGAGTTCGTCGGCGCGGGCGATGGGATCGAACGAGAGACTGAGCGGCTTCGGCACGCAGCCGACCCTACCGGCCGGTCATATGCCGGTCAGCCCCGTCTCGCCTTTCGGTCCGCGCGGTACGGCACCCGAGGACGGGCCGACCGGTTGAGCAGTCGCTCAAAACAGCGCTAGCCTGCGCTCCACAGAATTGAGCGCTCGCTCAAACATGCGGCTGACCGGAGGCGACATGGGGCTGTACATAGAGACGCACGTCCGCGCGGATATCGACGAACTGTGGGCGCGCACCCAGGATCCGGCCGAGCACCGGCGCTGGGACCTCCGCTTCACCGAGATCCGCAACCTCCCGCGCGTGGAGGGCGAGCCTCAGCACTTCCGGTACGCCACGCGCGTGCTGCCGTTCCTCACCATCGCCGGCACCGGCGTCTCGGCCGGGGAGAAGGAGCGCCCGGACGGCACCCGCACCTCCGCGCTCCGCTTCTCCTGCCCGCACCCGCTCTCCCTGCTCGCGGACGGCAGCGGTTACTGGCGGTACGTCCCCGACGACGGCGGGGTGCGTTTCCTCACCGGATACGACTACCGGCCCCGCTGGGGCGTCCTCGGCGCGTTCGTGGACCGGCTGGTCCTACGGCCTCTGATGGGCTGGGCGACGGCCTGGTCCTTCGACCGTCTGCGGATCTGGCTCGAGCACGGCGTCACTCCCGAGCGCGCCCGCCGTAACTGGCTGGCGGAGCTGACGCTCCGGGCCCTGGTGGTCACCGCTGCCTGTGCCACCCTCGCCTCGGGCCCCGCCGCCCCGTTCGGCCCCGCCGGGGCCTTTCCGGCCCCGCTGCTCCTGGCCTCGGCGGCCGGCGCGGCACTGCTCGCCCCGCCGCTGTCCCGCACGCCGGCCGCCCGTCGCTGCCTGCGCACCCCACCGGCCCGGGTCCGCCCGCCCCGCCTGCTGCGTTCCCTGGTGACGCCGCGATGACCTCGATCTTCCGCACCGTGATGGGCGCCGACTTCGACCGCCTCCACCCCGCGCTGCGCCGCCGCTTCTCCGTCGGTCTGACGAGCGGCGAGGCCTGCACCGGCCACGGCGTGATGGACCGCCTCTGGCACGGCGGCGCCTTCGTGAAGCCGTTCCTCGCCCTCGGCGCGACCCGGAACATCCTGGTCCCCCGGCAGGGCAGGCACGTCCCCTTCACCATCGAGAACGTCCCGTACACCGACGGCTTCGGCCGTGAGACGGTGACCTTCGTGCGCACCTTCCAACTACCCGGCCGTCCCCGCCGGTTCGACGCCCAGATGGTGCTCGGCCCCCGGGGCGACCGCATCGTCGACTACCTCGGCACCCACCAGCACCTCGCCTGCGACCTCCACTTCGGCGTGGAACCCGACGGCTCCCTGCTGATCCGCTCGGACGGGCACCGCTTCCGGCAGGGCCCGGTGGACGTACGCGTCCCCGAAGCGGTCAACGGGACGGCGGAGGTACGCGAGTCCTACGACGAACGCAGCGGCCGCTTCCGCATCCGGGTCGACGTCACCCACCGCCGTCTCGGGCCCCTCTTCGGCTACGAGGGTTCTTTCACCGCCGTCTACAGCGACGTGCGCACACACGGGGTACGCCCAGGTCTGCGTCCGGTCCGTGAGGAGCCACGCGCATGAGTCCCGCCCCCGACACCAGGAAGAAGCTGCTGGAGGGCGCCCTGCGCACGCTCGCCGAACAGGGCATCGCCAAGATCTCGGCCCGCACGATCGCAACGGCGGCCGGAGTCAATCAGGCGCTGGTGTTCTACCACTTCGGCTCGGTGGACGAACTGCTATCCGCCGCCTGCCGGTACGGGGCCGAGCAGCGGGTCGCCCGCCACCGCCCCCGCTTCGCGACCATCGGTTCCCTCACGGAACTCCTCGCCTTCGGCCGGGAGATGCACGCCGAGGAGCGCGCTGCGGGCCACGTGGCCCTGCTCGGGCAATTGCTGGCCGGCGCGCAGACCCACGACGCCCTGAAGCCGGCGACTGCGGCGGGGCTCGACCTGTGGATCGTGGAGATCGAGAAGGTCCTCGACCGGATCCTGCCGGGAACACCGTTCGGCGAGTTCACCGACTCCGGAGGGCTTGCCCGCGCGGTGGCGGCGTCCTTCGTGGGTCTCGAACTGTACGAGGGGGTTGACCCGGCGGGGGCGGGGGCGGCGCTGGACGCCCTGGAGCGGCTCGGGGCCCTCGTCGCAGCGCTCGACGATCTCGGCCCGATCGCGCACCGCGCGGTGCGTCATCATCTGCGCCGGACGGCCGACCCCCGCTGACACGCGGGACGGCCGGCCGGGCAACGCCGTCCGGCCGTCGGGTAGGACCGGCGGTCCGGCTACTCCGCGCTCTGCGCCAGGTGCCGTTCGACGGTGTCGACCTTGGCGGTGAGGCCGTCCTCGACTCCGGGGCGGAGGTCCGCCTTGAGGACGAGCGAGACCCGCGGGGCGCGTGCCTCGACCGCGGCCACGGCGCGCTTCACGACGTCCATCACCTCGTCCCAGTCCCCCTCGATCGAGGTGAACATGGCGTCGGTGCGGTTCGGCAGCCCGGACTCGCGGACCACCCGCACGGCGTCGGCGACGTACTCCCCCACGTCCTCGCCGACGCCCAGCGGCGTCACGGAGAAGGCGACGATCACGCGCCCACCACTTTCTCGGCGCGGGCCCGGGAGGCGATGACCGCGTCCTCGGCCTCGGCCTTCAGCCGGCGGTCGGCGAAGAAGCCGCCGGTGGGCAGCACCGACATCAGGAAGTAGAAGGCGGCGGTCTTCAGCGACCACTTGGCACGGTTCCAGGCGTCGGCCCAGAAGATCACGTACAGGATGAAGAGGATTCCGTGGATCGCGCCCAGCGCCGGGACGGCGTTGAACTCCGTGGTCCGCTTCAGGACCGAGGCGACGAGCAGCAGCAGGAACGAGATCGCCTCGGGGGCCGATACCAGGCGGAGGCGGCGGAGGGCACTGGCGGTCTTGAGGTCCACGGGTCACCTTCGATGGGAGAGACGTTTGTGAATGCACGCACAAGCGTTTGTCCATTGTGACAAACCCCGTCCGCGATCACCGGAGCGGGGCGGCCCCCAGGGGAATCTTCCGGGTGCGACTCACCCCACAGGGCCTGTCGGCGGAGCGGGGCGACGGTTAACGTCACAGATGTGGCGATGTTCCGACTTCAGAGCAGCAAGGTGCTCGTCGTCGACATGACCGGGGATGCCGTGAAGGCGAAGAACGGCTCGATGGTCGCGTACGACGGCGAGATGGCGTTCAAGAAGCTCACGGGCGGCGGGGAGGGCATCCGGGGGATGGTGACCCGGCGGCTGACCGGTGAGCAGATGACGGTGATGGAGGTGAAGGGGCACGGGACCTGCTGGTTCGCCGATCGCGCCGCCGACATCAATCTCATCGGTCTTCAGGGGGACAAGCTCCACGTGGAGTCGAGCAACCTGCTGGCGACCGACGGGGGCCTGCGCACCGGGACCGGTTTCACGGGCCTGCGCGGGGCGTCGCAGGGCAACGGGCTGTTCACGACCACCGTCGAGGGGCACGGCCAGGCCGCGATCATGTCGGACGGGCCGGCCGTGGTGCTCCGGGTCGGTCCGCAGTACCCGCTGACCGTCGACCCCGGCGCCTACGTCGCCCACCAGGGGAATCTGCGGCAGTCCCTCCAGTCCGGGGTGACGTTCCGCACACTGCTCGGGGAGGGCGGCGGCGAGGCGTTCCAGATGAGGTTCGAGGGCGACGGGCTGGTCTATGTGCAGCCCAGTGAGCGGAACACGATCGCGGGGGACGTCTGACGTGGGCTTCCGGGAGATCAACTCGAAGGTGGTCGAGGCGACCGTGGTGCCCGGCCGGCGGCTGTTCAGCCAGCGCGGCGCGATGCTCGCGTACCGGGGGGAGGTCGGCTTCACACCCGACATGACGGGTGGTCAGGGCGGTCTGCGGTCGATGATCGGCCGGCGGGTGGCCGGGGAGGCCACGCCCCTGATGAGCGTCGAGGGCGAGGGCACGGTCCTGTTCGGGCACGGCGGCCACCACATCCAGGTGATCGACCTCTCCGGGGACACCCTGTACGTCGAGGCGGACCGCCTGCTGGCGTTCGAGGGCACGCTGGAGCAGGGCACGGTGTTCCTGGGCTCGCAGGGCGGGGTGATGGGCATGGTCCGGGGTCAGGTCTCCGGGCAGGGCCTGTTCACCACCACGCTCAAGGGGCACGGTTCCGTGGCCGTCATGGCGCACGGGGGTGTGATCGAGATCCCGATCACCCCGCAGCGTCCGGTGCACGTCGACCCGCAGGCCTATGTCGCCCACCACGGTGACGTCCGCAACAGGCTGTCCACCGCGCTCGGCTGGCGGGACATGGTGGGGCGCGGCTCCGGTGAGGCGTTCCAGCTGGAGCTCAGCGGCAGCGGTGCGGTGTACGTCCAGGCGTCGGAGGAGAAGCTGTGAGCCCCTACGGATTCCCGGGCGGCGGCCCCGGGCCCGCCGTCACGGTCTTCGACCCGACGACGCTGCCGTCCGACGACAACGTCGACGCCTACACCTTCTGTGTGGAGCTCCGGGGGAGCCAGTGGTTCCTGCAGAAGGGGAAGATGATCGCCTACTACGGCACGATCGAGTTCAACGGCATCGGGCACGGCCGACTCGACCGACTCGTCCGCACGTCGTTCCATTCACCACTGCACGCGAGCGACTGGGTCGTGGCGGAGGGCTCGGGCAAGATGCTCCTCGCCGACCGGGCCTTCGATGTGAACTCGTACGACCTCGAGGACGGCAATCTGACCATTCGCTCGGGCAACTTGCTCGCTTTTCAGCCAAGTCTGTCGCTGAAGCAGTCGATCGTGCCGGGTTTCCTGACCCTCATCGGAACCGGAAAGTTCGTGGCCGTGTCGAACGGTCCGGTGGTGTTCATGGAACCCCCGCTCCGGGTGGACCCGCAGGCGCTGGTGGGATGGGCCGACTGCCCCTCCCCGTGCCACCACTACGACCATGGCTACATGACCGGTGTCATGGGCGGTCTACGTGCGATGACGGGCCTCGGCGGGGCTTCCGGCGAGGAGCACCAGTTCGAGTTCGTGGGGGCGGGCACCGTGCTGCTGCAGTCCTCCGAGACCCTGATGGCGGAGCAGTCCACGGGGGTCGTTCCGCAGGTGCCGGGGGTGCCCGGCGGCGGGGTTTCCGGAGCGCCCGGACAGAGCACGGGGGCACCGCGTCTTCCCGGACAGCTGGGAGACCTCCAGCGTCGCTTCGGGCTGTGAGCGGTAGTCTGCGGAGTGTGACGTCGAACGCGTGCACGCTGCCGCTGTCACGGAAACCGTCACTAGTTCGCCTTTCAACTTTTTAGGTAGACTTCATTCATGGAGACCGAGACGGCCACACGCTGGCTGACCAATGCGGAGCAGTGCGCCTGGCGCACCCACCTGGAGGTCAACAGGCTGTTGACGTACCAGCTCGAGAAGGATCTGCAGCCCTTCGGCCTGACAATGAACGACTACGAGATCCTGGTGAACCTGTCCGAGTCGGACGACCGCCGGATGCGGATGAGTGACCTCGCCTCCGCCACCATGCAGTCCAAGAGCCGGCTCTCGCACCAGGTCACCCGGATGGAGAACGCGGGCCTGGTCCGGCGGCAGCACTGCGAGTCCGACCGGCGCGGCCTCTTCGCCGTCCTCACCGACCACGGCATGGAGACCATGCAGAAGGTCTCGCCCCACCACGTGGCGTCAGTGCGCCGGCACTTCATCGACCTGCTCTCCCCCGAGACCCTCGGTGAGCTGGACAAGGCCCTCAAGCCCATCGCGGAGCACCTGCGCGGCCAGCGCGGGCGCCTCTGACCACCGGTTCTCCTCAGGCAAGCGGCAGGCGGAGTTCGAACAGGGCTCCGCCTGCCTGCGCCGCACCGGCCGTGAGCGTCCCGCCGTGCCGTACGGCGACGTCCCTCGCGATGGCGAGGCCCAGGCCGGCCCCGCCGTCGTCGCGGCTGCGGGCGTCGTCCAGCCGCACGAACCGCTGGAAGATCCGCTCCCGGTCGGCCTCGGCCACCCCGTCGCCGTCGTCGGCCACGCCGAGCACCGCCCAGTCGCCCTCGCGCCGCACGGTCACCGAGACCGTCTCGCGGGCGTGCCGGCGGCCGTTGTCGAGCAGGTTGCCGAGCACCCGCCCCAGCTGCCCCCGCGACCCGGCCACCTCCGCCGTCTCCGCGTCCACCGTCACACCCGCCCGCCCCGCCGCCTCCTCGCGGGCCAGCGCTGCCAGGTCCACCCCGCCCTCGACGGGCCGCTCCCCCGCGTCCAGCCGGGCGAGCAGCAGCAGGTCGGCGGCGAGGTGCTGGAGCCGCACGGTGTCCTCGACGGCGCCGTTCAGGTCCAGGAGTTCGGGATGGGCGGCGGCCACCTCCAGCTGGGTGCGCAGGGACGCGATCGGGCTGCGCAGCTCGTGCGAGGCGTCGGCGACGAAGCTCCGCTGCCGCTCCACGGACGTCTCCAGGGCTGCGAGGGTCTCGTTGGTGGTGCGGGCGAGCCGCGCGATCTCGTCGTGGGTCGCCGGCTCCGGGACGCGACGCGTGAGGTCCTCGGACGCCGTGATCGCGGCCATCTCCTCGCGGATCGCGGCGACCGGACGCAGGGCACGCCCGGTGAGCACCCAGGTCATGCCGGCGACGAGCGCCGCCAGCAGCGGGAAACCGATCAGCATCACGGTCAGCGCGGTCCGTACGGCGCTGTGCTCGGCGGCCAGCGGAGCACCGGCGTAGACGGTGAGCAGGCCCCGCTCGTGGGTCCGCACGTCGACGGCCGCGAAGCGGTAGTCGGCGGTGTCGCCGTCGATCGTCGCGGCACCGCTGCTGAAGGTGGGCTGCCCGCTGGTCTCACCGGCGGCGAGGCTGGAGTCGTCGTCGGTGGCGTCGTCGGTGGCCTCCTCCGACTCCTCGTCCGAGTCGTCGTCGCCGTCGTCATCATCATCATCGTCGCCGTCGTCGCGGGCCGAAGGCGACGGCGTGACGGAGACGGAAGGCGAAGGCGAGGACGACGGCCGGGGTTTCACCTGGTCGGTGACCGTGCCGCTGATCCGCTCCAGACCGTCGGCAGCCGCGACCAGGTTCCCGTCCTCGTCGACGATCTGCACCGGCCCGGCCTCCCCGTCCAGCCCCGACAGCTCGTCGTACGGGGTCCGCCCGGCGAGCTCGGAGGCGACCGACCGTGCCCTGCGCTCCGCCTGGGTGCCCGCCTCGGCGGTCAGGTTGGAGCGCAGCGCCTGCAGGACCGCGGCGCCGGTCACGACCAGCGCGACCGCGACCACGAGCGTGGCACCGAGCGTCGCCCGGGAGCGGACCGAGCCGAACAGCCGTCTCATCGCGCCGTCTCCAGCCGGTAACCGGCGCCGCGCACCGTCCGGATCAGCTTGGCGCGGAGCTTGCGGCGCAGGGCGCTGATGTAGACCTCGACGATGTTCGGGTCGCCCTCGTAGGCGAAGTCCCAGACGTGCTCCAGGATCTCCGCCTTGGAGACCACCTCGCCGGCCCGCAGCACCAGCTGCTCCAGCACGGAGAACTCCTTGGCCGTGAGCGCCACTTCGGCCTCGCCGAGGAAGACCCGGCGAGCCGCGGTGTCCACCTTGAGGTCCCCGTGCACATGCACCGGGGAGGCCCCGGCACCCTGACCCCGGCGGCGCAGCAGCGCCTTCACGCGGGCGACGAGGACGACGTAGGAGAACGGCTTGGTGAGGTAGTCGTCGGCGCCGGTGTCCAGTCCCTCGGCCTCGTCGTACTCACCGTCCTTGGCGGTGAGCATCAGGATCGGCACCTCGTGGCCGGCGGCGCGCAGGGCGGCGCAGACGCGGTAGCCGTTGAGACCCGGCAGCATGATGTCGAGGATCACGAGGTCGTAGGTGCCCTCGGTGGCCCGGTGCAGGCCCTCCCGGCCGTCGTGGACGACGTCCACGGCGTATCCCTCGGCGGTCAGGCCCTTGGCGAGGGACAGGGCGAGGCGCTTTTCGTCCTCCACGATCAACAGGCGCATGCGCACAAGGGTCGCAGAGCGAACCTGAAGATCACTTCAGGTGGCTTCAGGTTCCCCTCAGGATCGATCGGCGAGATTGAGGACGTCGAAAACGAAGCGACCGGGGAGGAACCACCATGAAGCGCAACATCGTGATCGCCGTCGTCACCGCCGCGGCACTGATCGGGGGAGGCACCGCGACGGCGATCGCGATCTCGGGGGACGACGAGACGCCGACGACGACGCACCCGGTGGAGGCGCTGGCATCGGACGACGACGGTGACGACTTCGACGACCGGGACGACCGGGACGACCTCGATGACGACGACGCTCTGGCGCTCTCCGCGAAGGTGAACGCGGCCGACGCCGTCGCCGCCGCCCTGGAGCACCGGCCGGGCACCGCGGTCTCCGTCGAGATGGACGATGACGATGACGACAACGGCGACGACGATGACGACCGGAACCACCGAGGCAAGGCGGCCTGGGAGGTAGACATCCTCGGCAAGGGCGACACCTGGTACAGCGTGTGGATCGACCCGAACACCGGCAAGGTCCTGGGTTCGGAGGTCGACAACGACGATGACGACGACGACGACGCCGACGAGGTGCGGGCGGCGCTGAAGGGCACGTCGGTGACGGCCGAGCAGGCCGCGAAGGCGGCCGCCGCCAAGGGCACGGTGACCTCGGTGGACCTGGACGACGACGACCGCGACGACCGGGGCTGGGAGGTCGAGACGGTCGCCTCCGGCGACGACGACCGGGAATGGCTGGTCGACCTGAGCAGCGGCAAGGTCACGGCGGACGATGACGACGACCGCGGTGGCGACGACCGCGACAACCGCTGAACGAACCGGTGAGCAAAGGGGTGGTGCGGGCGAACTCGCCCGCACCACCCCTTCCCGTCAGTCCCCCGTCAGCCCCGCCACCAGTTCGTCCGCCGCACGGTACGGGTCCAGCTCGCCGCCGACGATCCGGTCCGCCAGCGCGCCCAGCCGACGGTCGCCGTGCAGGTCGCCGATGCGTTGCCGCAGGGCCGTGACGGCGATCGTCTCGACCTCGCGGGCGGCGCGGGCCAGCCGGCGCTCCGCCAGGACCCCGTGCTCCTCCATCCACGCACGGTGCTTCTCCAGGGCCTCGACGACCTCGTCGACGCCCTCCGCGCGCGAGGCGACCGTCTTGACGATCGGCGGGCGCCAGTCGCCGGGGGCTCGGGCCTCGCCGAGGCCCAGCATGTGGTTCAGTTCGCGGGCGGTGGCGTCCGCACCGTCGCGGTCGGCCTTGTTGACGACGTAGACGTCGCCGATCTCCAGGATTCCGGCCTTGGCCGCCTGGATCCCGTCGCCCATGCCGGGCGCCAGCAGCACCACCGAGGTGTCGGCCTGGGAGGCGATCTCCACCTCCGACTGGCCGACGCCGACCGTCTCCACCAGGACCACCTCGCAGCCCGCCGCGTCCAGGACCCGGATGGCCTGCGGCGCGGCCCAGGCGAGGCCGCCCAGGTGGCCGCGGGTCGCCATGGAGCGGATGTAGACGCCGGGATCGGAGGCGTGCTCCGACATCCGGACCCGGTCACCGAGCAGCGCGCCGCCGGAGAAGGGCGAGGACGGGTCGACGGCCAGGACGCCGACCCGCTTGCCCCGCTTGCGGTACGCGGTCACCAGCGCCGAGGTGGACGTCGACTTGCCGACGCCCGGCGATCCCGTCAGCCCGACCACGTACGCGTTGCCGGTCAGCGGCGCCAGGGCCGCCATGACCTCCCGCAACTGCGGGGACGCCCCCTCCACCAAGGAGATCAGCCGGGCCACGGCCCGCGGCCTGCCGTCCCTGGCCTGGGCCACCAGAGTGGAGACGTCCTGCATCACAGCTCCGTTCACGAGAGAAGAACCGGCCGACCGTCCGAGCCGGGTCAGGCCTTGGTCACCCGCACGATCAGGGCGTCGCCCTGGCCGCCGCCGCCGCACAGCGCCGCCGCGCCGACGCCTCCGCCGCGCCGCTTCAGCTCCAGTGCCAGGTGCAGCACCAGCCGGGCGCCAGACATCCCGATCGGGTGACCGAGGGCGATGGCACCGCCGTTGACGTTCACCTTTTCCGTGGATACCCCGAGGTCCTTCATCGACTGCACGGCCACCGCGGCGAATGCCTCGTTGATCTCGATCAGGTCGAGGTCGGAGACCTCCAGGCCCTCCTTCTTGAGGGCGTGGGCGATCGCGTTGGACGGCTGCGACTGGAGGGAGTTGTCGGGACCGGCCACATTGCCGTGGGCGCCGATCTCGGCGATCCAGTCCAGGCCGAGCTCCTGCGCCTTGGCCTTGCTCATCACTACCACGGCCGCCGCACCGTCCGAGATCTGCGAGGAGGTGCCGGCGGTGATCGTGCCGTCCTTGGTGAAGGCGGGGCGCAGCTTGCCGAGCGACTCGGCGGTGGTGTCGCCGCGGATGCCCTCGTCCTGGTTGAAGAGGACCGGGTCGCCCTTGCGCTGGGGGATCTCGACGGGGGTGATCTCCGCCTCGAAGACGCCGTTCTTCTGCGCGGCCGCGGCCCGCTGGTGGGACAGGGCGGCGATCTCGTCCTGCTCGGCCCGGCCGATGCCGAGGCGCGTGTTGTGCTTCTCCGTGGACTCGCCCATGGCGATGCCCTCGAAGGTGTCGGTCAGACCGTCGTACGCCATGGCGTCGATCATCTGGACCGCACCGTACTTGAAGCCCTCACGGGACTTCGGCAGCAGGTGCGGGGCGTTGGTCATGGACTCCTGGCCGCCGGCGACGACCACGTCGAACTCACCCGCCCGGATCAGCTGGTCGGCCAGCGCGATCGCGTCGAGACCGGACAGGCACACCTTGTTGACGGTGAGCGCCGGGACGTTCATCGGGATGCCGGCCTTGACGGCGGCCTGACGTGCCGGGATCTGCCCCGCCCCGGCCTGGAGCACCTGCCCCATGATCACATACTGGACCTGGTCGCCGCCGATCCCCGCACGGTCGAGGGCGGCCTTGATCGCGAAGCCGCCGAGGTCGGCCGCGGAGAAGGACTTCAGCGAGCCGAGCAGTCGGCCCATCGGGGTCCGGGCGCCCGCGACGATGACGGACGTCGTACTGCTCGTGGCGGAAGGCGCTGATGATGCGGTGGATTCAGAAGCTGCGGAAGTCATGAGCTGCGATCCCCTTCCGGCTGCACAGCCGAGGAGTGAACGAGGGTTTACTTCGAATGTACTGAGCTGCGGTCCGCCGCGTCATCGGGCTTACGGTGTGATCGCGCGCACGTTGCGTAACCGCCCCGGTAGCGCTCCACTGATTCCATGCTGACGCGAATCGACCACATCGGGATCGCCTGCCACGACCTCGACGCGACCGTGGAGTTCTACCGGGCCACGTACGGCTTCGAGGTGTTCCACTCCGAGGTCAACGAGGAGCAGGGTGTGCGGGAGGCCATGCTCAAGATCAACGAGACCTCGGACGGAGGCGCGTCCTACCTCCAACTGCTCGAGCCGACCCGGGAGGACTCCACCGTCGCGAAGTGGCTCGCGAAGAACGGGGAGGGGGTCCACCACATCGCCTTCGGTACGGCGGACGTCGATGCCGAGGCCGCCGGCATCAAGGACAAGGGCGTACGCGTGTTGTACGAAGAGCCCCGGCGCGGCTCCATGGGGTCACGGATCACCTTCCTGCACCCCAAGGACTGCCACGGCGTACTGACCGAACTGGTCACTTCGGCGCCTGTTGAGTCACCTGAGCACTGACCCACGTACATAAGGGCCGGTAGGGTTGGGTGCGGTCGCCGCTCGATCCAGGGCGATCAGGTCCTGCCGTCAAAAAAGGTGACGACTGACTCCGTTCGGGTGAACGTCGTCCTTCTTGACAGCAGGATTTACCGGGGTCCGGGTTTCGGGGGGCGAGTGCGGGGGCAGCAGCGCATGCTCCTCCGCCGATCTGACACCATTCCCCGGGGGCCCCGTTCGGCGGACGGACGGGGCTCGGCCAGAGTTGCGACCAGGGGACGGATGGGACCGCGCAGTGCGGGGCTACGAGAGCCAGGAGCGAGAGCCGGCGGCTGACGTCGACCACCTCTCTCGGTTCGAAGCCGAGATGAAGCGGCTGAAGACCGAGCGGGAAAAGGCGATCCAGCACGCCGATGACCTCGGCTACCAGGTCGAGGTGCTGCGCGCCAAGCTGCACGAGGCGCGGCGCACCATCATGTCCCGGCCCGCCTACGAGGGCGGCGACATCGGCTATCAGGCCGAGCAGTTGCTGCGTAACGCGCAGGTGCAGGCCGACCAGCTCCGCGCGGACGCCGAGCGTGAGCTGAGCCAGGTGCGGGCGCAGACCCAGCGGATTCTCCAGGAGCACGCCGAGCAGGCGGCCCGGCTCCAGTCGGAGCTGCACCAGGAGGCCGTGACCCGGCGCCAGCAGCTCGACCAGGAGCTGGCGGAGCGTCGGCAGACCGTCGAGTCGCACGTCAACGAGAACGTGGCGTGGGCGGAGCAGTTGCGGGCCCGCTCCGAGCAGCAGGCCCGCCGACTGCTCGACGAGTCCCGCGCGGAGGCCGAACAGGCCCTGGCCGCCGCCCGCGCGGAGGCCGAACGGGTGACCGCCGAGGCCCGCCAACGGCTGCGCGGCGAGGCCGAGGCGGCGCGCACGGAGGCCGACCAGACCCTGCGCCGAGCCCGCGCGGACGCCGAGCGGCTGCTGAACGCCGCCTCCGCGCAGGCGCAGGAGGCCACCGAGCACGCCGAGCAGCTGCGGACGTCGACGGCCAGCGAGTCGGAGTCCGCCCGCCGCGAGGCCCAGGAGCTCGCCAGGGCGGCCGAACAGCGCATGGCGGACGCCGAGGCGGCGCTGCGCGAGGCCCGTGCCGAGGCGGACAAGGTGCTCGCCGAGGCGAAGGAGGCCGCGTCGAAGGCGCTCTCCTCCGCCGAGGCCGCCAACGAGACCCGTACCCGTACGGCCAAGGAGCAGGTCGCCCGGCTGGTCAGCGAGGCCACCAAGGAGGCCGAGTCCACCAAGGCGGACGCCGAACAGGTCGTCGCGGACGCCCGTGCGGAGGCCGAGAAGATCGTCGCGGAGGCCGCCGAGAAGGCCCGCACGATCACCGCCGAGGAGAGCGCCACCCAGCTGTCCAAGGCGGCCCGGACCGCCGAGGACGTGCTCAACAAGGCGTCGGAGGACGCCAAGCGGACCACCAGGGCGGCGGCCGAGGAGGCCGAGCGGATCCGTGGGGAGGCCGAGGCCGAGGCGGACCGGCTGCGGGCCGAGGCGCACGACATCGCCACCCAGCTCAAGGGCGCGGCGAAGGACGACACCAAGGAGTACCGCGCCAAGACGGTCGAGCTGCAGGAGGAGGCCCGACGGCTGCGCGGCGAGGCCGAGCACCTGCGTGCCGACGCGGTCGCCGAGGGCGAGAAGATCCGCGCGGAGGCCCGCAAGGAGGCCGTGGCGCAGATCGAGGAGGCGGCCCGGTCCGCCGAGGAGCTGCTGGCCAAGGCGAAGGCGGACGCGGACGAGCTGCGGTCCACCGCGCAGACGGACAGCGAGAAGGTCCGTACCGAGGCCATCGAGCGCGCCACGACGCTGCGCCGGCAGGCCGAGGAGACGCTGGAGCGCACCCGCAAGGAGGCGGAGCGGCACCGCACGGAGGCCACCGAGCAGGCCGACGCGCTCAAGGAGGACGCCGAGCGGGCCGCGCGCGAGCTGCACGAGGAGGCCGAGCAGGCCGTCACGGCACGCCGCGCGGAGGCCGCCGAGGAGCTGACCCGGCTGCACACGGAGGCCGAGGAGCGGCTGGCCTCGGCCGAACAGGCGCTGAGCGAGGCCCGTGAGGAGGCGGGCCGCATCCGCCGGGAGGCCTCGGAGGAGGCCGAGCGGCTGCGCGCCGAGGCGGCGGAGCGGGTTCGCACGCTCCGTGAGCAGGCGGAGGCGGAGGCCGAGCGGCTGCGCAACGAGGCCGCGGCGGACGCGTCGGCGTCCCGCGCGGAGGGCGAGTCGGTCGCCGTGCGGCTGCGTTCGGAGGCCGCGGCGGAGGCGGAGCGGCTCAAGTCGGAGGCGCAGGACAGCGCCGACCGGATGCGGGCCGAGGCGCTGGCCGCCGCCGAGCGGCTCGGCGCGGAGGCGTCCCAGGCGCTGGCCGGCGCGCAGGAGGAGGCCGCCCGGCGCCGCCGCGAGGCCGAGGAACTGCTGGGCGCGGCCCGGCAGGAGGCCGACCAGGAGCGCGAGCGGGCCCGGGAGCAGAGCGAGGAGCTGCTGGCCGCGGCGCGCACGCGCGTGGAGGAGGCGCAGGCCGAGGCCGTACGGCTGGTCGAGGAGGCCGACCGTCGTGCCACCGAGATGGTGTCGGCCGCCGAGCAGCACGCGCAGCAGGTCCGGGATTCGGTCGCGGACCTGCACGAGCAGGCGCAGGAGGAGATCACCGGGCTGCGCAGCGCCGCCGAGCACGCGGCGGACCGTACCCGGCGCGAGGCCGAGGAGGAGGCGGACCGGGTCCGGGCCGACGCCTACGCGGAGCGGGAGCGGGCGAGCGAGGACGCGAGCCGGCTGCGGCACGAGACGCAGGAGGAGACGGAGGCCGCCAAGTCGCTCGCCGAGCGCACGGTGTCCGAGGCGATCACCGAGGCGGAGCGGGTCCGCTCGGAGGTCTCCGAGCAGGCCCAGCGGATGCGTACGGAGGCGTCGGACACGGTCGCCGAGGCCGAGCAGAGCGCCGCGCGTACCCGGGCCGAGGCCCGCCAGGACGCCAACCGGATCCGTTCGGAGGCGGCGACGCAGGCGGACACCCTCATCACCGAGGCGCGGAGCGAGGCGGAGCGGCTCACCGCGGAGACGATCGCGGAGACCGACCGGCAGCGCGCGGAGTCGGTAGCCAAGGCCGAGAAGCTGATCTCGGACGCGACGGGCGACGCGGAGCGGCTGCGGGCCGAGGCGTCCCGGACGGTCAACTCGGCGCAGCAGCACGCGGAGCAGGTCCGGGGCGAGGCGGAGCGGCTCAAGGCCGACGCGGAGCAGGAGGCCGAGCGTCTGGTGACCTCGGCGCGCGAGGAGGCCGAGCACACACTGGACGAGGCCCGCAAGGACGCCAACAAGCGGCGTTCCGAGGCGGCCGAGCAGGTGGACACGCTCATCACGGAGACCACCGCCGAGGCGGACAAGCTGCTCACCGAGGCGCAGCAGCAGGCGCAGAAGACCACCGCGGACGCGGAGGCCCAGGCCGACTCGATGGTGGGCGCGGCCCGCACCGAGGCCGACCGGATCGTCTCCGAGGCGACCGTCGAGGGCAACTCGCGGGTGGAGAAGTCCCGTGCGGACGCGGACGAGTTGCTGGTCGGGGCCCGCCAGGACGCGACCCGGATCCGGGAGCGCGCCGAGGAGCTGCGGGACCGCATCACCGGCGAGATCGAGGAGCTGCACGAGCGGGCCCGCCGTGAGGCGGCCGAGACGATGAAGTCCACCGGTGACCGCTGCGACGCGCTCATCAAGGCGGCCGAGGAGCAGCTCGCCAAGGCCCAGGCGAAGGCCAAGGAACTCGTGTCCGAGGCCAACTCCGAGGCGGGCAAGGTGCGTATCGCCGCGGTGAAGAAGGCCGAGGGGCTGCTGAAGGAGGCCGAGCAGAAGAAGGCCGCGCTCATCAAGGAGGCCGAGGAGCTCAAGGCCGAGGCGATCCGCGAGGCACGGGCCACGGTCGAGGAGGGTAAGCGCGAGCTGGAGGTCCTGGTGCGGCGGCGCGAGGACATCAACGCCGAGATCTCCCGCGTGCAGGACGTCCTGGAGGCGCTGGAGTCGTTCGAGGTTCCGGGCGGCGGCAAGGACAACGGGGTGAAGGCCGCCGCGGCGGCCGGTCCGCCGGGCCAGCGGAGCAGGTCTTCGGACAGTTAGGGCGCCGTATAACGAACCGGTCAAACTCTTCGACGGTGTGGGAGACTCCCTGTCGGCACGCCAACTCCCGTGCCGACAAGGGGGTTTGGGCATGCACTTGGCAAGCCCTCCGGGTGCCGGCCACTCAAAAGGGGTGTCATTCTCCGTATCAAACGTGCATCCGCTCGATGACACAGCGCTTCGGCGCCTAGGATTCCCCCTATCACCTCACCGGTCTCATTCGACAGGAACCCCATGAGCGACACTTCCCCCTACGGCTTCGAGCTTGTGCGGCGTGGATACGACCGCGCTCAGGTGGACGAACGCATCTCCAAACTCGTCTCCGACCGTGACAGCGCTCTCGCCCGCATCACCGCTCTGGAAAAGCGCATCGAGGAGCTCCACCTCGAGACGCAGAACGCCCAGTCCCAGGTCACCGACGCCGAGCCGTCGTACGCGGGTCTCGGCGCGCGCGTGGAGAAGATCCTGCGCCTGGCCGAGGAGGAGGCGAAGGACCTCCGCGAGGAGGCCCGGCGCGCGGCCGAGCAGCACCGCGAGCTCGCCGAGTCGGCCGCCCAGCAGGTGCGCAACGACGCGGAGTCGTACTCCGCCGAGCGCAAGGCGAAGGCCGAGGACGAGGGCGTCCGGATCGTCGAGAAGGCGCAGGGCGAGGCAGCCCAGCTGCGGTCGGACGCACAGAAGGACGCGCAGTCCAAGCGCGAGGAGGCGGACGCCCTCTTCGAGGAGACCCGCGCGAAGGCCGCGCAGGCCGCCGCCGACTTCGAGACGAACCTCGCCAAGCGCCGCGAGCAGTCCGAGCGCGACCTGGCGTCGCGTCAGGCCAAGGCCGAGAAGCGGCTCGCCGAGATCGAGCACCGCGCGGAGCAGCTGCGCCTGGAGGCGGAGAAGCTGCGCACCGACGCCGAGCGCCGGGCCCGCCAGACGGTGGAGACCGCCCAGCGCCAGGCCGAGGACATCGTGGCCGACGCCAACGCCAAGGCCGACCGGATCCGTTCGGAATCCGAGCGGGAGCTGGCCGCGCTGACCAACCGCCGCGACTCCATCAACGCCCAGCTGACCAACGTCCGCGAGATGCTGGCGACGCTCACGGGCGCCGCGGTCGCCGCGGCCGGCGCGCCGGCCGAGGACGAGACCGCCTCCCGCGGGGTTCCGGCCCAGCAGACCCGGTAACCGGCGGTTCCGGTAACCGGCCGGGATACAGCGGCCGAACATCGGTGAAGCCCTCTGCCACGGAGTTGGCAGAGGGCTTCGTCCCGTTCTAGCGTGGCGGCATGATCGAGGTTGAGGGGCTGACCAAGCGGTACGGCGAGAAGGTGGCGGTCAACAACCTGACGTTCACCGTCAGACCGGGCATCGTCACGGGGTTCCTCGGTCCCAACGGCGCGGGCAAGTCCACCACCATGCGGATGATGCTGGGCCTGGACCGGCCCACGGCCGGCGACGTCCGCGTCGACGGTCGGCACTACGACCGGCTCAAGGACCCGCTGAAGTACATCGGCGCGCTGCTCGACGCCAAGGCCCTGCACGGCGGCCGCAGCGCCTTCAACCATCTGCTGTGCCTCGCCCAGAGCAACGGCATCCCCCGGCAGCGGGTGCACGAGGTACTGGAGACGGTGGGACTGACGTCCGTCGCGAGGAAGAAGACCAAGGGGTTCTCGCTCGGCATGGGCCAGCGGCTCGGCATCGCCGGCGCACTGCTCGGCGATCCGCGCATCCTGATGTTCGACGAGCCGGTCAACGGCCTCGACCCCGAGGGCATCCACTGGATCCGCACCCTGATGAAGTCGCTCGCCGCGCAGGGCCGTACGGTCTTCGTCTCCTCCCACCTGATGAGCGAGATGGCGCTGACCGCCGACCACCTCATCGTCATCGGGCAGGGCCGGCTGCTCGCCGACACCTCCATGGCCGACTTCATCGAGCACAACTCCCGTTCGTACGTCCGGATCCGCTGCCCGCAGCGGGAACGGCTGCTGGACGTGCTGCACGAGGCCGGGATCACGGTCGTCGAGAGCGGCGGGGTGCTGGAGGTGGACGGCGCCAAGGCCGAGCAGGTCGGGGAGCTGGCGGCCGCCCACCAACTGGTACTGCACGAACTGAGCCCGCAGCAGGCCTCCCTGGAGGAGGCGTTCATGCGGCTGACCGCGGAGTCGGTGGAGTACCACGCGCACTCCGGCACGCCCGCGCCCCCGCAGCAGTGGGGCGACGGCTGGAAGAAGGGCTGAGCATGTCGGCGGCACAGGTCGTCCGGTCCGAGTGGACCAAGATCCGGTCGGTGGCGTCCACGGTGTGGACGCTCTCCCTGGCGGTGGTCGTCACCATCGCGCTCGGCATGCTGATCTCGGCGCTGTCGGCGAACGAGTTCGACAACATGAGCCCGCAGAGCCGGCTCTCCTTCGACCCGACGTTCATCAGTTTCGCCGGGATGAGTCTCGGCCAGCTCGCGATGATCGTGTTCGGGGTGCTGGTGGTGTCGAACGAGTACAGCACCGGCATGATCCGCACCTCGCTGGCCGCCGTACCGCAGCGCGGCGCCTTCCTGGCCGGCAAGCTCGGCGTGGCCACCGCGCTCGCGCTCGCCGTCTCCATGGTCACCAGCTTCGCCGCCTTCTTCCTCGGGCAGGCGATGCTCGGCGAGCACAAGGCGTCCATCGGGGACGAGGGAGTGCTGCGGGCCGTCATCGGCGGCGGTCTCTACATGACCCTGATCGCGGTGTTCTCGATGGGCGTCGCCACCATGCTGCGCTCCCCGATGCTGTCGCTGGGCATCCTGATGCCGTTCTTCTTCCTGATCTCCAACATCCTGGCCAACGTCGACGCGACGAAGAAGGTCGCCAGGTTCCTGCCCGACCAGGCGGGCAGCAGGATCATGCAGGTGGTCACGCCGCTCGGCGACGACACCCCGTACGGGCCCTGGGGCGGCCTCGGCATCATGGCGCTGTGGGTGGTCGCGGCACTCGTCGGCGGATACCTGGTGCTGAGGAGACGCGACGCGTAGGGCAGGGCACGGGCCGGGCGAGGAGGTGCCCCGGCCGGTCCGGAGGCGGGGCGGGACGGGACGGGGCTGAGTTTCCCCCGGCTTTACCTCCCCTTGGGTGGAACCGTCAGCGTCTCGATATCCTCCTAACCCTTACGGGGGGCGTGTGCCCTCGTTGTCCTGAACCTCTCGATGGGGCGGAGCATGATCGAGGCAGTCGGCCTGACCAAGCGGTACGGCGACAAGACCGCTGTGTACAACCTTTCCTTCCAGGTGCGTCCCGGCGCCGTCACCGGCTTCCTCGGCCCCAACGGTTCGGGCAAGTCCACGACGATGCGGATGATCCTCGGTCTGGACAACCCCACCGCGGGCCACGTCACGATCGGCGGCTATCCCTACCGCAGTCTGCCCAACGCCGCCCGGCAGGTCGGCGCGCTGCTGGACGCCAAGGCCGTGCACGGCGGCCGGTCCGCCCGCAACCACCTGCTGAGCCTGGCCCAGCTGTCCGGCATCCCGGCCCGGCGGGTGGACGAGGTGCTCGGTGTGGTCGGGCTGCACGAGGTGGCCGGGCGGCGCTCCAAGGGCTTCTCCCTGGGCATGGGCCAGCGGCTCGGCATCGCCGCCGCGCTGCTCGGCGACCCCCAGGTGCTGCTGTTCGACGAGCCGGTCAACGGCCTCGACCCCGAGGGCATCCTCTGGGTGCGCAACCTGATGAAGTCGCTCGCCGCGGAGGGCCGTACGGTCTTCGTCTCGTCCCACCTGATGAGCGAGATGGCGCTGACCGCCGACCACCTCATCGTGATCGGCCGGGGACAGCTCCTGTCCGACATGAGTGTGAAGGACTTCATCTCGGCCAACTCCGCCGACTTCGCGCGGGTGCGCACGCCCGACACCGAGCCGCAGCAGCGCGAGAAGCTGTCCGCCGCGCTCAGCGAGGCCGGCGGCCAGGTACTGCCCGAGCAGGACGGCGCGCTGCGGGTGATGGGACTGCCGCTGCCGCGCGTCAGTGACATCGCGCACGACACCGGCGTACGGCTGTGGGAGCTGTCACCGCACCAGGCCTCGCTGGAGGAGGCGTACATGCGGATGACGCAGGGAGCGGTCGACTACCGCTCGACCGACGACCAGAAGGCAGGGCTCCAGCAGCCGCTGCCGCCGGGCGTGCAGCCTCCGGTGCCGGTACCGGGCCTGGGCCAGCCCGGCTGGTACGCCCCGCCGCCGCCCCAGCAGGGCGGCCCGCAGTTCGCGGCGGCCCCGGGCGCACCGCAGGCTCCCACGGGCCCGTACGGCGCTCCGGGCGCCCCTGGAGCCGCTCCGGGGGTCCCGACGGCCAACCCGTACGCCCAGCCCGTCCCGCAGCCGCCCGCCGCCGCTCAGCCGGTCCAGGGCACGGCTCCGGCCGCCCCGCCGACCGCTCCACCGGCCGCCCCGCCCAGCCCGTCCAGCTCCGACGTGACCAAGCCCGAGGACGCCCGATGAGCACGCCCCAGCCCCCGACCCAGCAGACCGCGCCCGTATGGCAGGCGACGGATCCCGGTTACCACTCGCCGATCCCGGTGGTGCGCACGCACCTGGGGCACGCGATCGCCTCCGAGTGGACGAAGATCCGGTCGGTGCGCTCCACGATGTGGACGCTGGGCGTGTTCGTGCTGCTCGTCGTCGGCATCGGCCTGCTGACCGGTGCGGTGGTGGCGAGCACCGACACGGACCTGAACGGTGAGAGCGCGTTGTCCATGGGCTTCTTCGGACTGCTCCTGGGCGGCATGTGCGTCATCACGCTGGGCGTGCTGACCACGGCCACGGAGTACGGCACCGGCATGATCCGCACCACCATGGTGGCCTGCCCCTCGCGCGGGCGGGTGCTCGCGGCGAAGGCCCTGGTGTTCTTCCTGGTCGCCTTCGTCGTGACGCTGCTGTCCGCGACGGCCGTCGCGTTCCTGCACACGGTGATGATGGAGGGCAACAACGCGGGGGAGCCCACCGGCGGCGAGTGGCTGAAGGCCACCGTCGGCATCTCGCTCTACATCGCGCTGCTCGGCACGCTCTCGCTGGCCGTCGGCTCGATCATCCGGCACTCGGCGGGCGCCATCACCATCATGATCGGCGCCGTGCTCGCCCCGCTGGTGATCGCGATGTTCATGTTCTCCTCCTCGCTGGAGGACGTGCGCATGGCCCTGTTCGAGTACTCCATCCCGAACCAGATGAGCATCTTCTACGCCAACTCCCTGAGCACGTCCGGTCCGTCCGGCTGGGACCCACTGTGGATCATGCTCGGGGTCACGGCCGCGGCGCTCGGCGGCGCCTTCGCCCTGCTGGGGAAGCGGGACGTGTAGGAGCCCCGGCCAAAACGGGAGAGCGCCGGGCTCAGAACCTCGGCGCGTTACGGGACCGCTGCGCCCGCGTGGTGCGGCGGTCCTTCGCGTTCCAGCAGGCCTTGTGCCAGTGCCGGCGGTCGTCGACCCCCGCGTGCTCCGGCCAGGTCACCACGTGCGGCACCCCGTCCGGGATCAGCTGGTCGCAGCCGGGGCAGCGGTACGCCTTGCCCTGGGCACTGGAGCCCGCCACGTGCCGCACGCTCCACTCCTCGCCCTGCCAGCTCTCGGTGGACTGCCAGCCGCCGTACCGTCCGGAACGGTCGTCCTCGGCGCTCCGGCCGGACGAACCGGCTCCCTTGGGTCGGTTACGACGCGGGGACACAGAACACCTCACGGGGCTATACAGGATGCGGGACCGCTTCCAGCCTACGCGGCGCCGGTCGGGGTACGCGTACGGAACCAAACGTCACAAGCTTCCCTTCACAAGGGCGCAACACTCGCTCCAGAACCGCCCATTCTGCAGACAATCCGTAAATTCCCCTCCGAGCCGTGTCCTCGGCACGTGTCAGACGGTTATGCCCTGCGGGGGAGCTCCGTGTCGGAGCCAAGGAAGCAGGAAAGTGATGCGCGTTGGAAGTTTCGTGTTGGCCGCCCGGTTCCCCGGGCAGGGCGAAGGGGAGGCACTGCACCGAGCGGTCCGTTCGGCCGAGGTGGCCGAGGAGGCGGGGCTGGACGCGGTCTGGCTGGGCGAGCACCACTTCGTGCCGTACGGCACCTGTCCGTCGGCGGTCACCCTGGCGGCGTTACTGCTGGGCCGCACCCGCCGCATCCGGGTCGGTACGGCGGTCAGCGTGCTGCCCACCGTCCATCCGGTGGCGCTCGGCGAGCAGGCCGCGCTGCTGCACGTCACCAGCGGCGGGCGGTTCTCGCTGGGCGTCGGGCGCGGCGGGCCGTGGGTCGACCTGGAGGTCTTCGGGTCCGGCCTCGAGGCGTACGAGAAGGGGTTCCCCGAATCGCTCGATCTCCTGACGCGCTGGCTGCGCGAACCCTCCGTCGCGGCCTCCGGGGAGCGTTTCCGGTTCCGTGAAGTGCCCGTCGTCCCGCGCCCGTCGGAGTCCCTCACCGAGGCGGAGGGCCCCGAGGTCGTGGTCGCCTGCACCTCCCCGGCGAGCGTGCGGCTCGCGGCCGAGCGCGGGCTGCCGATGCTGCTCGGCATGCATGTGGGGGACGAGGAGAAGGCCGAGATGGTCGCCCTGTGGCAGCGGCACGCGCGCGCGTGCGGACGGCCGGCGGCGGAGATCCACCGCGCGGCCCATGTGTCGGCCGGCGTCGTGCAGATCGCCGACCGGCGCACCGACGCGGCGGAGACGCTGCTCAAGGCGCTGCCCGGCTGGCTGCGACAGGGGCTCGAGGCCCACGTCACGGTGGACGACCGGGAGCGGCGGATGCGCGACCCGCTGGCCTACACCGAACTCCTCTGCGGGCTGCACCCGGTGGGCACCCCGCGGCTGTGCGCGGACCGGCTCGCCGCGACCAGCGAGCGGACCGGCATCTCCCGGTTCGCCCTGCTCGTCGAGGGTTCCGGCGACCTCGCGGCGACCGAGGAGAACGTACGGCGGCTCGGCGCCGAGGTGATCCCCCAACTCGTCTGAACGAGCGGGGGATTCCGGTGAGACTTGCCGCCCCGGTACAGAGCGCACCTCCCGCGTACGGAGCGGCAAGCGACGGGGCGTGTCAGCAGTCGCGCAGTTCCGGCGACTGGTTCAGCAGCTGCCCACGGACCGAGGTGAACTTGGCAAGCCTCTCGTCGACCGAGGAGTCGAGCGGGAACACGGCCACCCGGTGGCAGTTCTGGAAGGCCAGCCGGACACCGAAGTGCCGCTGCAGCGCGCCGCGTATCGCGTCACTCGCGAGCGCACGCAGCAGCTGACCGCGAGCCTGCTCGTCCGGCGGAGGCGTCTGGTTGTCGGCGAACTCTCCGCCGTCCACCTTCAACTGGGCCACCAGGGAGCTGATCATCTCCCACGCGTAGGGCAGGGAGGTCCGGACGCAGTCGACGAAGTCTGCTTCGTCGACCTCGCCTCGCTCGGCCTGTTCGAGTAGGGCCGGTGAGACGTCGAGCGACATGGGTTCTCCTCTCGCACCCCCGCCGGGCGGGGGTTGCCTGACAGATACGGGAGTTCGCAAAATCCGACACGCTGCGTGCACACGCCGCGACCTCCCGTTCACTACCGTAAGCAACTGGCCGGGGCCGCACCAGGAGAATCCCCGGATGCGGAACTTGCTGTGGGCCGGGAATCGGCCATCGCCGAACACGCGTTTTCCAGGAGATACAGGACACGTCGCGAGGGTCTGGAGTGGCTCCTGTGACTCGGCTCCGAGCCGGTCACGGGACCGGGCGAATCGCATCGACCGCGGCTCGTCGAGTAGCGTTGCCGACCATGCGTCTCGTCATTGCCCGCTGCTCCGTGGACTACGCCGGGCGGCTCACCGCGCACCTGCCCTCGGCACCCCGTCTGATCCTGGTCAAGGCGGACGGAAGTGTCTCGATCCACGCCGACGACCGGGCCTACAAGCCCCTGAACTGGATGTCGCCGCCCTGCACGCTCAAAGAGGGCAGCGGTGACGAGGAGGGGATCTGGACCGTCGTCAACAAGGCGGGCGAGAAACTCATCATCACGATGGAGGAGGTCCTGCACGACTCCTCGCACGAACTGGGCGTCGACCCCGGCCTGATCAAGGACGGCGTGGAAGCCCACCTCCAGGAGCTGCTCGCGGACCGCATCGAGACCCTCGGCGAGGGCTACACCCTCATCCGCCGCGAGTACATGACCGCCATCGGCCCCGTCGACATCCTCTGCCGCGACGCCGAGGGACAGACCGTCGCGGTGGAGATCAAGCGGCGCGGTGAGATCGACGGCGTGGAGCAACTCACGCGCTATCTGGAGCTGCTGAACCGCGATCCGCATCTCGCCCCGGTGCGCGGCGTGTTCGCGGCCCAGGAGATCAAGCCGCAGGCCCGCGTGCTCGCCACCGACCGGGGCATCGGCTGCCAGGTCCTCGACTACGACGCCATGCGGGGCATCGAGGACGACAAACTGCGCCTGTTCTGAGCCACGTCACGGCATGTGTGAAGGGCCGGGTCCCCGTCGGGGACCCGGCCCTTCACACATGCCCGAAAGTGTTCCCGGGCGTCCGCGGACGCCCGGGGGTGTCAGATCACCGTCGTCCCGGAGCTGCTCGGCGTGCCCACCTCGCTGCTCTGCGGGGCGCTCGCCGAACTGCTCGTCCCCGACTCCGTCTGGGTCGGGGTGGAGGAGGTGGGGCCGCTCGCCGAGTCGGACGTCTCCGGCGGCGGGGTGTCGTCGTCCGTCGGTTCCGTCGTCGGGGTGGTCGGGTCCGGCGTCGGGGTGGTCGGGTCCGGCGTCGGCTCGGGCGGCTTGCCGGTGGACTCGCTCGGCTTGGGCGACGTCGACGGCTTCGCGGACGAGGACGGCGGCTTCGTCGGCGTGGAGGGCGTGGGCGTCGAGTCGTCCGGCTTCTCGGTGTCGCTCGGACCGGCCGAGGCCTCACCCGACTCCGTGGCCGTCGGCGTCGGGTCGTCGGAGGTGCCGGGGGTGCCGTCCGGGCCGGGGTCGGCCGCCCGGCTGGTGGCGTCACCGGTGTCACCGCCCTCCTCGGCCCGCCGGTCCGCACCCAGGCTGCCGTCGTCGGCACCCTGGCTCGCGGACGGGTTGACGCCGACGTTCTCCGACGGGGTACCGGGGTTGTTCTCCGAGGTGGCTCCGAGGGTGACCACCGTGCCCAGCACGGCGACGAGTAGCGCCCCCGCGCCGGCCGCCACGAGGTTGCGCCGGGCCAGGCCCTTCAGCCCGACGCCGACCTTGGGCGCGGGTGTGGGCGTCGGCACGGGCGAGGTGCGGTGGACGATCAGGCCGGTGTCGGTGGGCGGCTGAAGCTCCGGGAAGGCCGTCGGCACCCCGCGGGGCGGCGAGGCCGACTCCTCGTACTGGGCGTCCGGCACCTCCTCCCCCGCGGTCGGCGCGAGCGCCACCGGGATGCCGGAGCGGTCGCTGACCAGGGCCAGTGCCCGGCGTCCGGCGACGGTGCCTCGCTTGTCGGCGGCGGCCCCGCGCAGGCCGATGGAGGCCTCCAGTTCGGCACGGGCACGGTCCAGCTCCCCCGCGCACAGGGCGTGGATGCCGAGCTCGTGATGGAAGTAGGCCTCCTCCGCCACGTCCCCGGCGAGCCGGGCGGCCTCCGCGCCGGCCCGCAGGGTCCGCTCCCAGGCGTTCCAGTGCAGGCCCGCGGCGAACGCGGGTGCGGCGGTGCGGGCCAGTCGCACCGCCACGTCCGCCTCGCCCTCCTCGGCGGCCGAGGAGGGCGGCGACAGCACGGCGAGCGCGGCGAGCACCGCGTCGGCCTCGGCGCAGACCCGTTCCGGGGTGACCGAGGGGTGTCCGGCCCACCAGGCGTAGTGCTGGGCGGCGGTGCGTGCCTGCGCCTGCGCCCCGTCGGCGTAACCGGCGGCCTCCAGCTGGGCCGGGACGCCGGCGGCGAGCCGGTAGCGGGAGCCGGCCGGGGCGACCAGCCCGCAGGCGGCCAGTTCGCCGAGCGCGGCGTCGGCGTGGGTGTCGCCGACCAGCGCGGGCAGATGCGCCTGGTGCGGGAGTTCGCCGCCGAGCGCGACGGCGAACCGCAGGGTGGCGCGGGCGGAGGCGCTGAGCCGTGCCGCGAGCAGCGGGGCGGGAGCGGCCGCCTCGCCGAGCGAGGGCAACGGGATCTCGTCACCGTCGACGGCGTCGACTGCGTCGGCGGGCAGTTCGTCGGACAGGTCACCGGGCCAGAGGTCCTCGAAGACGCCGAACTCGTCGACGGCGCTGGTGCCGGCGCGCAGCCGGTCGCGCTGCCGCAGCAGGGCGCCGGCCTGGACGAAGCGCAGCGGCAGGCCCTCGGACTCGAACCAGAGGTCACCGGCCCAGTTCGACTCGTCCTCGGTGAGGTCCCGGTCGACGGCGCGCTCGAGCAGGTCGAGACCGGCCGCGCGGTCGAGTCCGTCGAGGACGACCTCCTCCACGGCGGAGTCGGCCGACGGGGCGGGCACGTCCGGGGTGGCGCCGAGCAGGAAGGCGCACTCGGGCGTCGCGTCGAGCAGTTCGTCGAGGGCAACGCCGCCGAAACCGAGGTCGTCGAGGACGACGACCGCGCCGACCTCACGGAGGCAGTCGGCGAGTTCGTCCCGGCCGGGGCGGTACAGCGGCGCGCTGTGCACGGCGTAGAAGAGGTCGTACAGCAGATCGTCGGCGCTGCGGCGGTGGCCGTCCAGGCGGACCACGCCGTCGGGGGCGAGGTCCGCGCAGTCCTCGGCGACGACGTCGAGCAGTCGGGTACGGCCGGAGCCCGCGGGACCGGTGAGGCGCACGGAACGGCCGCGGGCGAGCAGTCGGACCAGCTTCTCGCGCTCGTCCTGGCGGGCCGTCAGCGGCAGTTCGGGCTGGGCCGGGCCGGGCGGGACGGGCGGCCTGGCGGCCCGCTGGGTCTCGGCGCGCTCGGCCTCCGTCAGCTTCACGGGGCGGGCGGGCCGCTCGGCGGGCGGGCAGGGCTCTATCTCACTGCCGTCGACGGGGTTGACGGTGAGCAGGAAGTCGCCGGAGACGAGCTGCACCGTGCGGGCGAGCACGGGCGCGGACTGTCCGAAGTCGGATGTGAGGGATTCCCTGGGCGGGCGCTGGCGCGGCGCGTGCCCGTCACCGTCACGACCGTACTCCTCGGGTCCCGGGTTGTTCGGGTCCATAAGGTCCTAGCCCCCCAAAAGCGTCGTGTGCCTGGGTCCAAGCCCCTCCCGGCCTTGCCGCACACCGCGCTGTCGCTTCTGGTCCGGGCCCGCTCGAGGGTTGTTGAGGCAGCGGGCAGCCGAACCCTAAGCCTTCTCCCAGTATCTACGACAGTCCGGGGTACCGCTCGGTCCGGGACATCACAGTCTCGTGAGGATTGTGCGCACGTCGCACGGGTCGCCGGGGCTCCGGTCAGGTCGGCCGGGCCCTGCCGGTCGTCAGGTTCGCCAGGTCCGTCAGGTTCATCCCCGTACCGACCTCACACACGCGGCAGCGTGTCCACCCCGATGCCCCCTTCGATCGCCAGGATCCGGTGCAGCCGGGTGGCCACCAACAGGCGCTGCAGCTGCGGTGGTACGTCGCGCAGCACCAGCCGCCGGCCGCAGCGGCCGGCCCGCCGGTGGACCCCCATGATCACGCCGAGTCCGGTGGCGTCCCAGGAGTCCAGTTCGGACAGGTCCAGCAGCAGATCGCCGACACCGTCGTCGACGGCCGAGTGCAGGACCGTACGGGCGTCCGCCGCGCTGCGGACATCGAGGCGGCCCCCGACGACCAGTTCGGCGTGGTCGCCCCTGATATACATATGCGCTCCCGTGCGTGCCGTGCTCCGCTTTTAAGGTTTTCAGGTTTTAAAGTTCTGAGATTCTCAGGCTTCTCACGTTTTTGACGACGGTGATGCAACCTCTGACTGCGTGGAGCCCGCAGAGGTTGCCCCGCGTAAGCGAACCGATACCGAATTCACCCCGGTGCGTGATGAGCATCGGGGCGTTCGGGGTGATCAGTACGTGTAGAAGCCCTGCCCGCTCTTCCGGCCGATGTCACCCGCGTCAACCATCCGGCGCATCAGCTCGGGCGGGGCGAACTTCTCGTCCTGGGACTCGGTGTAGATGTTCCCGGTGGCGTGCAGCAGGATGTCGACGCCGGTCAGGTCGGCGGTGGCCAGCGGCCCCATGGCGTGACCGAAGCCCAGCTTGCAGGCCAGGTCGATGTCCTCGGCGCTCGCCACACCCGACTCGTGGAGCTTCGCGGCCTCGACGACGAGGGCGCTGATGAGGCGGGTGGTCACGAAGCCGGCCACATCGCGGTTGACGACGATGCAGGTCTTGCCGACCGACTCGGCGAACTCCCGCGCGGTGGCGAGGGCTTCGTCGCTGGTCTTGTAGCCGCGGACCAGTTCGCACAGCTGCATCATCGGCACCGGTGAGAAGAAGTGCGCGCCGACGACCCGCTCCGGGCGCTCCGTCACAGCCGCGATCTTGGTGATCGGGATGGCGGAGGTGTTGGAGGCGAGCACGGCGTCGTCGCGCACGATCCCGTCGAGGGCGCGGAAGATCTCGTGCTTGACCTCGAGCTTCTCGAAGACCGCCTCGACCACGACGTCCGCGTCCGCGCAGGCGTCCAGGTCGGTGGTCGCGGTGATCCGGGCGAGGGCCGCGTCGGCGTCGTGGGCCTCGAGCTTGCCCTTGCTCACGAACTTGTCGTACGACGACTTGATTCCGTCGGTACCTCGTGTGAGCGCCTCGTCGGTGACGTCGCGCAGGACGACGTCCCAGCCCGCCTGAGCGGAGACCTGGGCGATTCCGGACCCCATGAGACCGGCCCCGATGACGGCGAGCTTCCGTGCCACTGTGCGACTCCCCTTCGAAACACTCACACGCTGTTCCTGTACGTCACTCGCGGACACTAGCGCTCGCGAGCGGATGTGTGAGGGGTTAGTAATGCGTGTCACGTCTCACGCAGTGAGACGCCCATCACTCCCGACGCTTCTGAGGCTCCCGAGGTTCGGCCACCAATCCTCCCCACCGTCAACTCCAGGTATTCATCCACGGATTGTTGACGCGCGTAGCACTGTGCCGCACGCTGGTCGGCGGGTGCCGTCCGGGCCGGGCGGCACCGATCCATCCAGCGACGGACGGTCGGGAGGCCAAAATGCTGAGACGCGCGACGCGCATCCTTCTCTCATTTGTCATGATCATGGCGGGTACGATCCTCGGGGTGGGCGCCACCGCCGGCACGGCGCACGCCGACGAGTGCTACACCTGGAACCGCACCCTGTCCCAGGGCTCCTCCGGCAGCGACGTGACGCAGTTGCAGATCCGGGTCGCCGGCTGGGTGACCTCGGGCGAGCGGCTCTCCTACGACGGCCAGTACGGTGCCCGCACCGCCGCCGCCGTCAAGAAGTTCCAGTCGGCGTACGGACTGCCCGCCGACGGTGTCGCCGGCCCGCAGACCTTCAGCAAGATCTACGCGCTCCAGGACGCCGACTGCACGCCCGTCCACTTCAGCTACGCCGAACTCAACAAGTGCAACTCCACCTGGTCGGGCGGCGCGGTCTCGGCGGCCACCGCCAAGGCGAACGCGCTGAAGACCATGTGGAAGCTGGAGGCGCTGCGGCACGCGCTCGGTGACGTGCCGATCACCATCTCCAGCGGCTTCCGCTCCTACGCCTGCAACAGCGCGGTCGGCGGCTCGTCGACCAGCCGTCATCTCTACGGCGACGCGGCCGACCTGGTCGGCTCACCGAGCTTGTGCACCCTCGCCAAGCAGTCCAGGGTCCACGGCTTCTCCGAGATCCTCGGCCCCGGCTACCCCGGCCACAACGACCACACCCACGTGGCCTTCGACCCGTCACCGTACTGGTCCGCGCCCAGCTGCGGGATCTGACACGGGACTTCGCCCCACCCGAGACCGGCCGTAACGGCGGGCCCCCACACCGGCCCCACCCTCCCGCCCGCCGTCACGGCCGGCCGTGACGGCCGGCACACCGGTGTCCGGACAGCCGGGGCCTCACTAGGCTGGCCTCATGGTCAACCTGACACGCATCTACACGAAGACCGGCGACAAGGGCACCACGAACCTCGGTGACATGAGCCGGGTCGCCAAGACCGACCTGCGCATCGCCGCCTACGCCGACGCCAACGAGGCGAACGCGGTGATCGGCACCGCGATCGCGCTGGGTGCTCTGGACGAGGAGGTCGTCAAGGTCCTCACCCGCGTGCAGAACGACCTGTTCGACGTGGGCGCCGACCTGTCGACGCCGGTCGCGGAGAACCCGGAGTTCCCGCCGCTGCGGGTCGAGCAGTTCTACGTGGACCGGCTGGAGACGGACTGCGACCACTTCAACGAGCGGCTGGAGAAGCTGCGCTCCTTCATCCTCCCGGGAGGCACGGCGGGCGCCGCCCTCCTCCACCAGGCCTGCACGGTGGTCCGCCGCGCGGAGCGCTCCACCTGGGCGGCCCTGGAGGCGCACGGCGACACCATGAACCCCCTCACCGCCACCTACCTCAACCGCCTCTCCGACCTCCTCTTCATCCTGGCCCGCACCGCCAACAAGGAGACCGGCGACATCCTGTGGGTACCGGGCGGCGAGCGCTGAGGGGCGACGGCAGCGGGTCGTCCGGGCGTCCGTCCCGACGGCCCGGCCGGGCTCAACGGCGGACGCCCTTCTTCGACCCGGCGAGATCGTCCCGGTCCGCCCGCCCCTCGCCCGCCGGAGCCTTCTTCGGCCAGAGCCAGTAAGTCAGGGCGATCAGGCCGTGGATGCCGGCGACGCGCCAGGCGGTGAGGCGCCAGCTCTCCAGGGAACCCACCCGGCTCGCGTCGCCGACGTACCGGATGGCGAGCTGGAGCAGGACGGTGGCCACGGCGGCCCCCGCCAGCGTGCCCAGCCACACCCTGGCCTCGTACCGGGCACGGGCCATGCCGTAGCGGGGCGGGCCGGCCGGTTTCGGGGCGCCGCCGAACCGGTGGGCGGCGTGGCCGTCGAGCCACTTCACGGTGCGGTGGCCGTGCCCGACGGTGTAGCCGATGTAGAGCGCGGCCAGACCGTGCGCCCAGCCCGGCTCAGCGCCGTTCTTCAGGTCCAGCGCGGTGGCGACCAGCAGGACGACCTCCAGCAGCGGTTCGCACAGCAGCAGCGCCAGGCCGGTGCGCGGCATGCGCAGCAGGTAGCGGAAGGCCAGTCCGGCGGCCAGCAGCACCCAGAAGCCGATCTCGCATGCTGCGATCAAGGCGACGATCACGGTTCGCTCCTCTCGGTCCCCCTTTCAGGCTCCCGTGCGGGGCGGCCGGGATCGTCGTCGCCGGTGACGAACCTCCGGTACATCGAAAGATGCAGTCCAGGACCCTTCGCGGGCACAAGGCACCGGGTGCGCGCACCGTGTTGGATGGTTCCATGGCCGTACGACTCCCCCGCCCCCACCGTTTCGACGCATGGGTCGCGCTCGCCGGGCTGTTCGGCGGGCTCCTGCTGTGCGGCATCGGCCTGGGCATGCGGCCGGCCCACGACCCGACCGTGCTCTTCGACGGCCCCTGGCCGATCGTGCTGCCGCTCTTCCTGATGGCGGGGGGCGAGCTGCTGCGCCGGGCCGCCCCGCGCACCGCCCTGCTGATCGGCACGGTCGCGCTGATCGGGGACGCCCTCACCCAGGGCAGCCTGATCACGCTCCTGATGTACACCGACCTCATGTACACCGCCGTCCTCTACGGCACGCCCCCCTCCGCCCGTCACATCCCGCGGGTCACCGCACTGCTCACGCTCGTGGGAACGCTGGTGCCCTACGCGGTGTGGCGGGTGCCGGAGGCGCTGCTGGTCGGTGTGTTCATCGGCCTCGTCGCGTTCGCGCCCGCGTCGACGGGTCTGATCGTGCGCAACCACCGCGAGGCCGCCGACTCCGCCCGGCTGCGGGCCGAACAGACCGCGCTGCTCGCCGAGATGGACCGCACCCAGGCGGTGGTGGCCGAACGGGCCCGGATGGCAAGGGAGTTGCACGACATGGTCGCCAACCACCTGTCCGCGATCGCCATCCACTCCACGGCCGCCCTCTCCCTGGAGGACGAGAAGACCTCCCGCGAGGCGCTCACCGTGATCCGGGAGAACAGCGTCCAGGGGCTGTCCGAGATGCGCCGCCTCATCGGCATCCTGCGGGACGGCACCACCGCCGACGACAAGGCGCCGGCCGCCACCCCGACCCTCGACGGTCTCGGCGCCCTGGTGGAGGGGGCCCGCGCCAACGGCCTGGACGTCACCCTCGACGCCGTGCACGGTCCCGTGCCGGCCCCGGTCGAGCTGGCCGCGTACCGCATCGTGCAGGAGTCGCTGACCAACACGCTCAAGCACGCCGCGCAGGGCGCGGTGACGGTGTGGCTGCGTGGGCGGAACAGCACCCTCGAGCTGCGGGTGACCAGTCCCTACGGGGGCGGGGACGCCCCGCGCGCGCCGGGCTCCGGGGCCGGCCTCGTCGGGATGCGGGAGCGTGCCGCGCTGCTGCACGGCACCTTCGAGGCCGGCCCGGAGAACGCCGCGGACGGCACCGACGGCAAGCTCTGGGTCGTCCGCGCCTCCCTTCCCGTCACCGACGTACCCCGAGACATACCCCGAGGAGAGAGCCGATGATCCGCGTCCTGGTCGCCGAGGACCAGTTGGCCGTCCGCGCCGGGCTGGTGCTCATCCTGCGCAGCGCGCCCGACATCGAGGTGGCGGGTGAGGCGGCGGACGGTGAGCAGGCGGTGGCGCTCGCCCGTGAACTGCGCCCGGACGTGGTGCTGATGGATGTGCAGATGCCGCGCCTGGACGGGGTGTCGGCCACCCGGCAGGTCGTCGCGGAGGGGCTCGCCGACGTCCTGGTGCTGACCACCTTCGACCTCGACGAGTACGTCTTCGGGGCGCTGCGGGCCGGGGCCTCGGGGTTCCTGCTGAAGAACACGGAGGCGAAGGACCTCATCGAGGCCGTGCGCACGGTGGCGCGCGGGGAGGGGATCGTCGCCCCGGCCGTGACCCGGCGGCTGATCGCCGAGTTCGCCGCGAAGCCCGCCCGCGGGTCCACGGCCGATCCGGCGGTGCTGGACTCCCTCACCCGGCGCGAGCGGGAGGTGCTGTCCTGTCTCGGCGAGGGCCTGTCCAACGCCGCCGTCGCGGAGCGCCTCGACATGGCGGAGGCCACGGTGAAGACCCACGTCAGCCGCCTGCTGGGGAAGCTGGGGCTGCGCAGCCGCGTGCAAGCGGCGGTACTGGCGCAGGAGTTGGGGATCTGACCGAACCGAGTGGGTGGTCCAGACCTATTGACCTGTGGTCCAGACCTTTCTATCCTCGCGGCACCGTGGGTGTGAAGGCTCAGTCATGTCCACGGCGATATCCCCCACCCCACGAAGGAGGCGCGCCATGCGCTTCAGACACAGAGCCGTGGCAGGGTTCTCGACCCTGCTCCTCCCCCTCTCCGCTCTCGTCGCCCTCGCGAGCCCCGCCCAGGCCGCGACCTCGGCGACCGCCACCTACGCCAAGACCCAGGACTGGGGCTCCGGCTTCGAGGGCAAGTGGACGGTGAAGAACACCGGCACCACGACGATCAACTCCTGGACCGTGGAGTGGGACTTCCCCTCCGGTACCAAGGTCACCTCCGCCTGGGACGCCACGGTCACGGGCTCCGGTGACCACTGGACCGCCAAGAACGCCGGCTGGAACGGCACCCTCGCTCCCGGGGCGTCGATCTCCTTCGGCTTCAACGGCAGCGGCTCCGGCTCCCCGTCCGGCTGCAAGCTCAACGGCGGCAGCTGCGACGGCACCTCCGTCCCCGGCGACGCGGCCCCCTCCGCCCCCGGCACCCCCACCGCCTCGAACATCACCGACACCTCCGTGCGGCTGTCCTGGTCCGCGGCCACCGACGACAAGGGCGTCAAGAACTACGACGTCCTGCGCGACGGCGCCAGGGTCGCCACCGTGACCGGCACTTCGTACACGGACACCGGGCTGGCCAAGGGCACCGACTACTCGTACACCGTCCAGGCCCGTGACACCGCCGACCAGACCGGTCCGGTCAGCGGCGCGGTGCGGGTCCGCACCACCGGCAACACCGAGGAACCGCCGCCCACCGGCGCCAAGGTCAATCTCGGCTACTTCACCGAGTGGGGCGTCTACGGCCGCAACTACCACGTCAAGAACCTGGTGACGTCCGGCTCCGCTGCCAAGATCACGCACATCAACTACGCGTTCGGCAACGTCGTGGGCGGCCAGTGCAAGCTCGACGACGCCTACGCCGCCACCGACAAGGCCTACACCGCGGACCAGTCCGTCAGCGGCACCGCCGACACCTGGGACCAGCCGCTGCGCGGCAACTTCAACCAGCTGCGCCAGCTGAAGGCCAAGTACCCGCACATCAAGGTGCTGTACTCGTTCGGCGGCTGGACCTACTCCGGCGGCTTCGGCCAGGCCGCGCAGAACCCGGCCGCGTTCGCCAAGTCCTGCAAGCAGGTCGTGGAGGACCCGCGCTGGGCCGACGTCTTCGACGGCATCGACATCGACTGGGAGTACCCGAACGCCTGCGGTCTGACCTGCGACACCAGTGGTCCGGCGGCCTTCAGGAACCTCTCCCAGGCCCTGCGCGCCGAGTTCGGCAAGGACTACCTGGTCACCGCCGCCATCACCGCGGACGGCTCGAACGGCGGCAAGATCGACGCGGCCGACTACGGCGGCGCCGCCCAGTACCTCGACTGGTACAACGTGATGACGTACGACTACTTCGGCGCCTGGGACAAGGCCGGCCCCACCGCCCCGCACTCGCCGCTGACCGCGTACAACGGCATCCCGCAGGACGGCTTCAACTCCGCCGCCGCCATCGCCAAGCTGAAGGCCAAGGGCGTCCCGGCGAGCAAGCTGCTGCTCGGCATCGGCTTCTACGGCCGCGGCTGGACCGGCGTCACCCAGGCCGCCCCCGGCGGCACCGCCACCGGCCCGGCGGCCGGCACCTACGAGGCCGGCATCGAGGACTACAAGATCCTCAAGAACAGCTGCCCGGCCACCGGCACCGTCGGCGGCACGGCGTACGCCCACTGCGGCAACAACTGGTGGTCCTACGACACCCCCGCCACCATCAACAGCAAGATGGCCTGGGCCAAGAACCAGGGCCTGGGCGGGGCGTTCTTCTGGGAGTTCAGCGGTGACACCGCGGGCGGTGAACTGGTCGGCGCCATCCACAACGGCCTGAAGTAGGCCACCGGCACCCGACCGCGAACGACACGACTGCTCCCCCGGACCTCGTCCGGGGGAGCAGTCGTGTTCACACGTGTCTACGCCACATTCACCCGCTGGCCGGGCGGTGCCGCCTCCAGCCAGGCGAGGAAACCGGTCAGCGCGTCGTCGCTCATCGCCAGCTCCAGCCGCCTGCCCCGGTGCAGACAGGCCAGGATCACCGCGTCCGACAGCAGCGCCAGCTCCTCCTCGCCCTCGGGCACCCGGCGGCCGGCCACCTCGATCGCCGAGCGCTCCAGGACTCGGCGCGGACGCAGCGCGTAGGAGAAGACGCGGAACCACTCCACCCGGTCGCCGTTGTAGCGGGCCACCCCGTACGCCCAGCCCTTGCCGCCGGTGTCGCCCGCTTCCGGGACGTCCCAGCGCAGGCTGCAGTCGAAGGTTCCGCCGGAACGCTGGATGAAGCGGCGGCGCAGGCCGAACACGAAGAGGCCCACCACCACGAGCGCCACGACACTTCCGCACACAGTCAGAGCGAGGACCATCGACACCGACCTCCTCGTCTCCTAGGTAACGGAACGGAAAAATCATCCAGATCTGCCTCAGCCGCGACCGGGTCCGGATCGCTCCGGTCCCAGCCGCGGCTGAGTCACGTCATTGCACGGCTCCCCCAGAGCCTAGACGGCCTGGGTGGCTCCTCGGGTCGTTCAGTGCCCCGCCGCCGCGCGCAGTCGTACGTCCGCGCGCCGCTCCGCCGAGGCGTCCGCCTCCGACTTCGCACGGTCCCGCGCCCGCTCCGCGCGCTTGACGTCGATCTCGTCCGACAGTTCGGCGATCTCGGCCAGCAGCGACAGCTTGTCGTCCGCGAACGAGATGAAACCGCCGTGCACCGCGGCGACGACCGTCCCGCCGTCGTTCGTACGGATGGTCACCGGTCCCGACTCCAGCACACCGAGCAGCGGCTGGTGACCGGGCATGACGCCGATGTCGCCGGACGTGGTGCGCGCGACGACCAGGGTGGCCTCGCCCGACCAGACCTCTCGGTCGGCCGCGACCAGCGCGACGTGCAGCTCAGCAGCCAAGATGGCTCCTCGGGTCACCACCCGGCAGGTCCGCCGGGTGTTGGTTACAAGTCTAATGGGCGGGGGTCAGGGGGCGGGACGGTTCCCGCCCCCCGACTCGAGCGCGAGGCTCAGGAGACGCCCAGCTCCTTCGCGTTCTTCTTCAGGTCCTCGATGCCACCGCACATGAAGAACGCCTGCTCCGGGAAGTGGTCGTACTCACCGTCGCAGATCGCGTTGAACGCGGCGATCGACTCGTCCAGCGGCACGTCCGAACCGTCCACGCCGGTGAACTGCTTGGCGACGTGGGTGTTCTGGGACAGGAAGCGCTCCACGCGACGGGCGCGGTGGACGGCGAGCTTGTCCTCCTCGCCGAGCTCGTCGATACCGAGGATCGCGATGATGTCCTGCAGGTCCTTGTACTTCTGCAGGATGTTCTTCACCCGCATGGCCGCGTCGTAGTGGTCCTGCGCGATGTAGCGCGGGTCCAGGATGCGGGACGTGGAGTCCAGCGGGTCCACGGCCGGGTAGATGCCCTTCTCGGAGATCGGACGGGAGAGCACCGTCGTCGCGTCGAGGTGGGCGAAGGTGGTGGCCGGGGCCGGGTCGGTCAGGTCGTCCGCGGGGACGTAGATCGCCTGCATCGAGGTGATCGAGTGACCGCGGGTCGAGGTGATGCGCTCCTGGAGGAGACCCATCTCGTCGGCCAGGTTCGGCTGGTAGCCCACCGCGGAGGGCATGCGGCCGAGCAGGGTCGACACCTCGGAACCGGCCTGCGTGAAGCGGAAGATGTTGTCGATGAAGAACAGCACGTCCTGCTTCTGGACGTCACGGAAGTACTCGGCCATGGTGAGGCCGGCCAGCGCGACGCGCAGACGGGTGCCCGGGGGCTCGTCCATCTGGCCGAAGACCAGGGCGGTCTTGTCGATGACGCCCGAGTCGCTCATCTCGTCGATGAGGTCGTTGCCCTCACGGGTGCGCTCACCGACACCGGCGAACACCGACACACCGTCGTGGTTGTTGGCGACGCGGTAGATCATCTCCTGGATGAGCACCGTCTTGCCGACGCCGGCACCGCCGAACAGACCGATCTTGCCGCCCTTGACGTACGGGGTGAGCAGGTCGATGACCTTGACGCCGGTCTCGAACATCTCGGTCTTCGACTCGAGCTCGTCGAAGTTCGGCGCCTTGCGGTGGATCGGCCAGCGCTCGCCGTCGTAGGTCTCGTCGCTGTTCAGCACCGCACCGAGGGTGTTGAACACCTTGCCCTTGGTGAAGTCGCCGACCGGGACGGAGATGGCCGAGCCCGTGTCGGTCACCACGGCCTGGCGGACCAGACCGTCGGTGGGCTGCATGGAGATGGTGCGGACCAGGCCGTCACCCAGGTGCTGGGCGACCTCCAGGGTCAGCGTCTTCAGCTCGCCCTCGTTCGCCGGGTCGGAGACCTCGACGTGCAGGGCGTTGTAGATCTCCGGCATCGCGTCGACGGGGAACTCCACGTCGACGACCGGGCCGATGACCCGGGCGACACGGCCCGTGGCCGCCGCGGTCTCAACAGTGGTGGTCATTAATTGTCACTCCCCGCGTTTGCGTCGGCCAGAGCGCCTGCGCCACCGACGATCTCGCTGATTTCCTGGGTGATTTCGGCCTGGCGGGCCGCGTTGGCAAGACGGGAGAGCGTGTTGATCAGCTCACCCGCGTTGTCGGTGGCCGACTTCATCGCACGCCGTGTGGCGGCGTGCTTCGAAGCGGCCGACTGGAGCAGCGCGTTGTAGATGCGGCTCTCCACGTAGCGCGGCAGCAGGGCGTCGAGGACGTCCTCCGCCGAGGGCTCGAAGTCGTACAGCGGAAGGATCTCGTCCTTGGTGGACGTCTCCTCCGCGACCTCCTCGAGGCGCAGCGGAAGCAGTCGGGAGCCGACCGCGGTCTGCGTCATCATCGAGACGAACTCGGTGTAGACGATGTGGAGTTCGTCCACTCCGCCGTCCGCCGTGTCCTTCCCGATGGCCTCGATCAGCGGCGCCGCGACGGTCTTGGCGTCCGCGTACGTGGGCTCGTCGGTGAAGCCCGCGAACGACTCCGCGACCTTGCGCTCACGGAAGTTGTAGTGCGCGAGCCCACGGCGGCCGACGATGTACGTGTCGACCTCCAGGCCCTCGCCCTCCAGGCGCTCGGTCAACTGCTCCGCCGCCTTGATCGCGTTGGCGTTGAAGGCGCCGGCCAGGCCGCGGTCGCTCGTGAGGAGCAGGACCGCGGCACGGGTCGGGTTCTCCGCCTCCGTCGTCAGCGGGTGCTTGGCGTCCGAACCGGTACCGACGGCCGTGACCGCACGGGTCAGTTCCTGGGCGTACGGCGTGGAGGACCGCACCTTGCGCTGCGCCTTGACGACGCGCGAGGCGGCGATCATCTCCATCGCCTTGGTGATCTTCTTGGTCGCGGTGACGGATCGGATGCGACGCTTGTAGACCCGGAGCTGGGCTCCCATGAGTCAGGTCCCTTCCTTGAACGTCACTTGGCGGCAGCGGCCGGAGCGTCCTCGCCGAGCAGCTTGCCTTCGCTCGTCTCGAACTGCTTCTTGAAGGCCGCGATCGCGTCGCCCACGGCCTGGAGGGTGTCGTCCGACATCTTGCCGCCCTCGCGGATGGAGGTCATGAGGCCCTGCTCGCTGCGGTGCAGGTACTCCAGCAGCTCCTTCTCGAAGCGGCGGATGTCGGCGACCGGCACCTCGTCCATCTTGCCGGTGGTGCCGGCCCAGACGGAGACGACCTGGTCCTCGGTGGCCATCGGCTGGTACTGGTCCTGCTTCAGCAGCTCGACCATGCGCTGACCGCGCTCCAGCTGCGACTTCGACGCGGCGTCCAGGTCGGAACCGAAGGCGGCGAACGCCTCCAGCTCACGGAACTGGGCGAGGTCCACGCGCAGTCGGCCGGAGACCTGCTTCATCGCCTTGTGCTGGGCGGAGCCACCGACGCGGGAGACCGAGATACCGACGTTCAGGGCCGGACGCTGACCGGCGTTGAACAGGTCGGACTCCAGGAAGCACTGGCCGTCGGTGATGGAGATGACGTTGGTCGGGATGAACGCCGACACGTCGTTCGCCTTGGTCTCGACGATCGGCAGACCGGTCATCGAGCCCTTGCCCATCTCGTCGGAGAGCTTGGCGCAGCGCTCCAGGAGGCGGGAGTGCAGGTAGAAGACGTCACCCGGGTAGGCCTCGCGCCCCGGCGGGCGGCGCAGCAGCAGGGAGACGGCGCGGTAGGCGTCGGCCTGCTTCGACAGGTCGTCGAAGATGATCAGGACGTGCTTGCCCTGGTACATCCACTGCTGGCCGATGGCCGAGCCGGTGTAGGGCGCCAGGTACTTGAAGCCGGCCGGGTCGGACGCCGGGGCGGCGACGATGGTCGTGTACTCCAGGGCGCCGTTCTCCTCCAGCGCGCGGCGGACCGACGCGATGGTGGAGCCCTTCTGGCCGACGGCGACGTAGATGCAGCGGACCTGCTTGTTCACGTCGCCGGAGCGCCAGTTGTCACGCTGGTTGATGATCGTGTCGACGGCCAGCGCGGTCTTGCCGGTGCCGCGGTCGCCGATGATCAGCTGACGCTGACCGCGGCCGATCGGGGTCATGGCGTCGACGGCCTTGTAGCCCGTCTCCATCGGCTCGTGCACCGACTTGCGCTGCATGACCGTGGGGGCCTGCAGTTCGAGGGCGCGGCGGCCCTCGGTCTCGATCTCGCCGAGGCCGTCGATCGGGTTGCCGAGCGGGTCGACCACGCGGCCGAGGTAGCCCTCGCCCACGGCGACGGACAGGACCTCGCCGGTGCGGGCGACCGGCTGGCCCTCCTCGATGCCGCTGAACTCACCGAGGACGATGGCACCGATCTCGCGCTCCTCGAGGTTGAGGGCGAGGCCGAGGGTGCCGTCCTCGAACTTCAGCAGCTCGTTGGCCATGGCCGAGGGCAGACCCTCGACCTTGGCGATGCCGTCGCCGGCGAGGGTGACCGTACCGACTTCCTCGCGCGAGGCCGCGTCCGGCTTGTACGACTGGACGAAGTTCTCCAGTGCGTCCCGGATCTCCTCCGGCCGGATCGTGAGCTCCGCCATCTGAGTTCCCTGCTCTCCTTGTTGGGCCCGAAGTTTCACTTTGGGGGTATTCCACGAGTCGGGACTCCCCCCAGAAGAGGTGAATCCTCTGCACGGCCCAACCAGGGCCGCAAGTACGTTCTTGGTGTTCAGTTGCTGCGTTGGTCGCGTCTGTCGCGCCGTGCGCGACTGCCGCGTCGGCGCTAGCTCGCCAGTCGGCGGCTCGCGTCCTCCAGCCGGTCCGCGATGGAGCCGTTGATGACCTCGTCGCCGACCTGCACCCGCATCCCGCCGATGACCTCGGGGTCCACGGCGAGGTTGAGGTGCATGCGGCGGCCGTAGAGCTTCGCGAGGCCGGCGCCGAGGCGCTGCTTCTGCACGTCGCTCAGCGGCACCGCGGAGGTGACGACGGCCACCATGCGGTCACGCCGCTCGGCGGCGAGCTTGGACAGGGACTCGAGTCCCGATTCCAGGCTACGTCCCCGCGGCGTGGTCACCAGACGCGTCACCAGACGTTCGGTGGTCGCGTGCGCCCTGCCCCCGAGCAGGCTGTGCAGCAGCTCGCTCTTGGCGGAGGTGGTGGCCTTGCGGTCGGTCAGCGCGGCGCGCAGCTCGTTGCTCGAGGAGACGATCCGGCCGAACCGGAACAGCTCGTCCTCGACACCGTCGAGCGCGCCCGCCTGCTGCGCGGCGGTGAGGTCGGCGAGGTCGGCCAGCTCCTCCAGTGCGTCCACCAGGTCGCGGGACTGCGACCAGCGGGAGCGCACCATGCCGGACACCAGGTCGGCGGCGGTGCCGCTGAGCTGGCTTCCGAGCAGGCGCTGGGCCAGTTCCGCCTTGGCCTCGCCGGCCTGCGCCGGGTCGGTGAGGACCCGGCGCAACGACACCTCGCGGTGGAGCAGCGCGGTGACGGCGGCCAGCTCTTCGGCGAGCGAGCCGGCGTCGACGGACGTGGAGTCCGTCAGCGCGTCGAGACGCTCACGTGCGGCTGCCAGGGCCTCGCGGCTCGCTCCGTTCATCGTGCGGCCTCGGCCTTCTGGTCGAGGTCGTCGAGGAACCGGTCGATCACGCGGCTCTGCCGGGCGTGGTCCTCGAGGGACTCGCCGACGAGCTTGCCGGCCAGGTCGGTGGCGAGCTTGCCGACGTCCTGGCGCAGCACCGACGCGGCGGCCTTGCGGTCCGCCTCGATCTGCGAGTGACCGGCGGCGATGATCTCCTCACGCTGCCGCTGGCCTTCCGCGCGCATCTCGGCGATGAGCGTGGCGCCCTGCTCCTGCGCCTCCTGGCGCAGGCGCGCGGCCTCGTGCCGGGCCTCGGCGAGCTGGGCCTTGTACTGCTCGAGGACGCTCTGGGCCTCGGTCTGAGCGGCCTCGGCCTTCTCGATACCGCCTTCGATGGCCTCGCGACGCTGCTCCAGAACCTTGTTGATGTTCGGGAGGAGCTTCTTGGCGAGGAAGCCGAAGACGATGACGAAGGCGAGCAGGCCGATGACGAGCTCGGGAATCGGCGGGACGAGGGGGTTCTGAGCCTCCTCGGCCGCGATATGAAGCAGTGCGCTCATATCAGAGTGCCTTTCGTCTAGTGGGCCGGTCGTGGATCAGATGATCACGTGCCGTAGACGAACGGCATGACCAGGCCGATGAGGGCGAGCGCCTCACAGAAGGCGAAGCCGAGGATCTGGTTGGCGCGGATCAGACCAGCGGCCTCGGGCTGGCGGGCGAGGGCCTCGGTGCCCTTGCCGAAGATGATGCCGACGCCGATGCCGGGGCCGAACGCGGCGATGCCGTAGCCGATGGAAGCGATCGAGCCGCTGACGGCGGCCAGGGTCTGGGACATTCCGGTTCTTCCTTTTCTTCACGGGCCGGTGGGGGTGGTCCACCGGTCGAATGGGGGCGGTGCGGGACGCTCAGTGCTGCTCGGCGAGCGCGCCCTGGATGTAGGTGCAGGCCAGGAGGATGAAGACGTACGCCTGCAGGGCCTGGATGAAGAGCTCGAAGACGGTCATCACCAGGACCATCAGGAACGAGACGCCGGCGTAGGCGATCCCGATGCCGTTCAGCAGGTACCAGCTGGCGATGGTGAACAGCACCAGCAGGATGTGGCCCGCGAACATGTTCGCGAAGAGTCGCACGGCGTGGGTGAAGGGCCGCACGAGCAGGTTCGAGAAGGCCTCGATCAGCATGACGACCGGCAGCGCGGCACCGAGCGACTTGTCGTAGCCGGTGAAGTTCTTCAGGGCACCGACGAAGCCTTGCCGCTTGAAGGTCAGCGAGACCCAGACGATGTAGACGACCAGCGCGAGGCCCAGCGGGTAGGCGAAGATCGACGTCACCGGCATCTGAGCGAGCGGGATGATCGACCAGAGGTTCATCATCCAGACGAAGAAGAACAGCGCGACGATGAACGGGACGTACTTCTCGCCCTCGCGCTTGCCCATCGTCTCGTAGACGACACCCCGGCGGACGAAGTCGTAGCCGGCCTCGGCGACCATCTGGAGCTTGCCGGGGACGACCTGGGGCCGGCGGAACGCCGCCCAGAAGAAGCCGACGATGATGATCGAGCCGAGCAGCGCCAGCAGCATCGTCTTGTTGAAGTACACGCTGCTGTCGGCGTCGCCCCACAGGGGCTCGAACAGGAACGAGTGCAGCCCGGGAGACGGGAAGCCACAACCGTCGAAGATGTGGCAGTCGGTCTCGAAGGCGAGCACCTGTGTCGGGTCAGCACTCACCGCGGGCTCCTTCAGCGTGGCGCATGGATTCGGCAACCTCGTGGTGTCGGCGCGGCACGGGGCCGCGGTTCGGCACGGGACTGGTGTTACGGATGTGGGGGCGGCAGTGGGGCATCTCGCCTCGCGATGTGACAGGCGTCAGCTCGGATGCCCGCGCCCGCGATGCCGCAGTTGGCACCGGACGATAGCAGGGTCCGTCGTGCGCCTTTATCCCGGCCCTACGCCTCACGACGGCCGCTCCGCGGATTCCTTCTTCTCCGCCGCGTTCCCGGCCGTCGTGGGCTCGGGGTCCACGTAGAAGGTCTTGGCCTTCATCGTGGCCCGCGCCTGCGCGGCGACCCAGGTGAGGGTGGAGACGAGCAGCGAGAGGGCGAAGACCTTCGGGTGGAACAGGGTCGTGTCCTTGAAGAGCGCGATGAAGACGAAGATCAGCAGGATCTGCGTCATGTACATCATCAGCCCCATCGCCTGGAACAGATGAGGTATCGACCTGGCGATCCACTGCAGGACGTACAGACCCGTGCCCATGAGCAGGATCACGAGCAGCGCTCCGATGACCGCTCCGATCACCCCCTGGCCGCCTTCGACGGCACCACCGACCGCGACCGCGACCGCACCGACGGCAGCGGTGGGGACGGCAGCCTGGATCAGAATCCGGACGTCGTTGGACGGCATGACGGAACTCCGCTTTGAGCAGGGGGCATGAGGCACATGAGATGTCGTCGGGGACGAGCGTAGTCCCCCGGATGGAGTGAGCTTTCCTCTCCACCGTCGAACCGTTGCACCACGGTCCGCCGGCTCTCTCCGGTGAGACTCGTGAACGGTATCACAAACTATTTGATGGACTCTTTACCTAATGGGCGTGCGGAACGTGGCGCACGAGGGTGAAGCGGCACGCCTGAGCACGCGCGAGGGTGACTTGTCTGATATTGGGGGCTTCGCACCCCCAAGAGTGCCCCATCACAGCCCCACGACTTGGCAATGCTCTAGTCGGATTCTTACCTTGACCGTGCCGCCCGTCCCGACGTCCGTCGTGACGCCCCGTCAGCGGGAGCTGCCTGCCTTACCCCGGTCGCCCAGACGTGCGTGGTGGCCGAGGGCCGTCGCGCCGTTGACGCCCGAGACGCCGGCGGTGACCGGGGCGCGGTGGCCGTCGGCGGCCTCCTCGGGGGCATCGGCGGCCCGTGACCGCGCCGTGGCGGGGTCGCCGGAGGCTTCCGGCGCTTTTGGCGTCGCCAGGGCCCTGCGGCGGCGGTAGCGCGGCGGGACGAACGCCTCCGCCCAGCGCGGCGCGCGCGGGGTGAACCGGGGCAGCAGGAGCAGCAGCAGACCGATGGCGCTCAGGATGACGACGCTCAGCACGATCCACATGGACGCCGAGTTGACCGAGTAGGCGAGCGCGCCGAAGGCGATCAGCGCCGACCAGAAGTACATGATCAGCACCGCCCTGCTGTGCGAGTGGCCGATCTCCAGCAGACGGTGGTGCAGATGGCCCCGGTCCGCCGCGAACGGCGACTGGCCGCGCCAGGTGCGCCGCACGATGGCCAGGACCAGGTCGGCGGCCGGCACCGCGATGATCGTCAGCGGCAGCAGCAGCGGGATGTAGACCGGCACCGTCTGGTGCACGGCCTCCCTCTCCGAACCCGCGTACAGGTTCAGCGCGTCCGGGTCGACCTGTCCTGTGATGGAGATCGCACCGGCGGCGAGGACCAGGCCGATGAGCATGGAGCCGGAGTCGCCCATGAAGATCCGCGCGGGATGCATGTTGTGCGGCAGGAAGCCCAGGCACATGCCCATGAGGACGGCCGCGAAGAGCGTGGCGGGGGCTGCCGCCTCGATGTTGTAGCCGAACCAGATGCGGTAGGCGTACAGGAAGAACGCGCACGCGGCGATGCACACCATGCCCGCCGCCAGCCCGTCCAGACCGTCGACGAAGTTCACCGCGTTGATGGTGATGACCACCAGGGCGACCGTGAAGAGCGTGCTCTGCCACTGGGTGAGCGCCACCGTGCCGACACCCGGCAACGGGATCCACAGGATCGTCAGCCCCTGCATGACCATCACACCGGCGGCGATCATCTGGCCGCCCAGCTTGATCAGGGCGTCGATCTCGAACTTGTCGTCCAGCACACCGATCAGCCAGATCAAGGCGGCCCCTGACAGCAGGGCGCGCGGTTCGTTGGACCTCTCGAAGAGCTCGTTCAGGTTCGCCAGGTGGCTGGCCACCAGCAGGCCCGCGCACAGGCCGAAGAACATGGCGATACCGCCGAGCCGCGGAGTGGGTTCCCGGTGCACGTCACGTGCCCGGATCTCCGGCATCGCCCCCGCCACGATCGCGAACTTCCGTACCGGCCCTGTCAGCAGATACGTCACCGCGGCCGTGATGCAGAGCGTCAGCAGGTATTCACGCACGGGCTTCCCCACAGGTCTCGCTGGCCATCACAGCCCCACACCCTAGCGAGGCACGCATACGGGTGAGGACTTCCGGGTAGCGACGATGGTTGCACGAGTGACTGTGCGGTCGGTCCGGCATGCGGGTGCGCCTACCCCGCATGCGCGCCGATACGGGTGCGAAAACCCGGCCGGGTGAGCCGGGTGACACGTCTCAGCCGGGATACGGCGGAAAGGCCGCGGTCAGTTCCCGTACGTCCTCGCGGGCCCGGGCGGGCTCGGTGCCGCCCCGCAGGACGCTCGCCAGCAGGCCCGCGATCAGTGCCATCTCCGGCTCCCCCATGCCCTGGGTGGTCACCGCCGCGGTGCCCAGGCGCAGCCCGCGGTCGTCGGCGTGCGGCAGCGCGCAGCAGTCCAGGACGATCCCGGCCCCCGCCAGCAGGCCGCGGGCCTCACGTCCGGCGACGCCGAGCGGGGCGGGGTCGGCGGTGATCAGATGGGTGTCGGTGCCGCCGGTGGTGACGACCAGTCCCTCGTCGGCCAGTGCGGCGGCGAGCGCCCGCGCGTTGGCGACCACCCGGTGGGCGTACACGGTGAACGCCGGTGTCGCCGCCTCCCCGAACGCGACCGCCTTGGCGGCGATCGTGTGCATCTGCGCCCCGCCCTGGGTGAAGGGGAAGACGGCACGGTCGACGCGCTCGGCCAGTTCCGCGCCGCACAGGATCATGCCGCCGCGCGGCCCGCGCAGCACCTTGTGCGTGGTGGCGCAGACGATGTCCGCGTACGGGACCGGGTTCGGGGCCGCTCCCCCGGCGACCAGGCCGATCGGGTGCGCGGCGTCCGCGATGAGGTAGGCGCCGGCCTCGTCGGCCACCTCGCGGAAGAAGGCGTGGTCGATGTGGCGCGGATAGGCGATGGAGCCGCACACGATCGCCTTGGGCCGGTGCGTACGGGCCAGGGTGCGGACCTGGTCGTGGTCGATGAGCCCGGTCTCCGCGTCCGCGCCGTAGCCGATGAAGTCGAACCAGCGGCCGGAGAAGTTCGCGGGCGAGCCGTGGGTGAGGTGGCCGCCGTGGGGCAGGCCGAGGGCGAGGACGGTGTCTCCGGGGCGCAGCAGGGCGGCGTAGGCGGCCAGCACGGCGGACGAGCCGGAGTGTGCCTGGACGTTGGCGTGGTCGGCGCCGAACAGCGCCTTGGCACGCTCCACGGCGAGGCGTTCGGCGAGGTCGACGATCTCGCAGCCGCCGTGGTGGCGGGCGCCCGGGTACCCCTCGGCGTACTTGTTGGCGAGCGGGGAGCCGAGGGCGGCCAGCACGGCCGGCGAGGTGAAGTTCTCGGCGGCGATCAGCTGGAGCGTGGTCGCCTGCCGCTCACGCTCGCCGAGCAGGATCTCGGCGAGTTCGGGGTCCTGTCGGCGCAGGACCCCGAACTCGCCCTCGAGGGTGTGGGTGACCGTCATGGTGGGCTCCCGGACGTCGACGCCGGCGTACGACCAATGTAGGCCCGCCGCCCCCGGGCCGCCCGGCCGCCGCGCTCTCCCGGGGTGCCGGACGCCACCCGGAGAGCGGCGGGCGGTCGCCCCGCAGCCACCACCGCCCCGACAGCCCGTACGGAGCCCGCCCGGACGGCCGGACGGCCCGCCACACGGTGGCGGTGTGAACGGCCCGGGACCGTGGCGCCCGGGGCAGGGACCCCCGCACCCCGGGCAGGACGGTCGGACGCGCGATCCGGGCGGAGCGGTCAGGCCCGGGTCGGGACGCCGGTGAGGGCGGTGACGACAGGGTCCAGGGCCTGGTGTATCTCGTCGCCGATGGAGCGGAAGAGGGGCAGGGGTGCCCCGTACGGGTCGAAGACCTCGTCCGCCTCGGCGGTCGGGGCCAGCAGCCAGCCGCGCAGCGCGGCGGCGGCGCGGACCAGGGCGCGGGCGCGCATGACCAGGCCGTCGTCCAGCGGGGGCAGCGTCGCCGGGTCGATCGCGTTCACCAGGCGGGTGAACTCCTTCAGGGTGAAGGTGCGCAGGCCCGCCGAGTGGCCCATGGAGATGACCTGGGCGCGGTGGTCCCGGGTCGCGGTCAGGACCAGGTCGGCGCGGATGACGTGCTCGTCCAGCAGCTCACGGCCGACGAAGCCGGAGGCGTCCGCGCCGAACTCGGCCAGCACGGTCTCCGCGTGCGTCTCCATCGGCGCGCCCTCGTGGCCCCAGGTGCCCGCGCTCTCCACGATCAGGCCGCAGCCCAGGATGCCCAGCCGCTGGTTCACGAAATGCCGGGTCAGCCGCTCGGTGATGGGCGAGCGGCAGACGTTTCCGGTGCTGACGTGGAGGATGCGGAAGCTGTCGCGCGGAAATCCGAAGGTGGTCGTCTCCTCCGCGTCGCTCTCCCCGTTGCCTATGCCACGCCCCGACTCGGGCGCCGTCAATTCGCCACCTCGAGGTCGGGTACCACTTTGCGCAGCTCCTCCGGAGAGACGGCGCCTTCGCGCAGCAGTACGGGCACGGGGCGCGTGACGTCGACGATCGACGAGGGGACGATGCCCGGGGTGGGCCCGCCGTCGAGGTAGACGGAGACGGAGTCGCCGAGCATGTCCTGCGCCGCGTCGCAGCTCTCCGGCGCGGGGTGCCCGGTCAGGTTGGCCGAGGAGACGGCCATCGGGCCGACCTCGGTGAGCAGTTCGATGGCGACCGGGTGCAGCGGCATCCGTACGGCGACCGTGCCCCGGGTGTCCCCGAGGTCCCACTGGAGGGACGGCTGGTGCCGGGCGACCAGGGTCAGCGCGCCCGGCCAGAAGGCGTCGACCAGTTCCCAGGCCTGCTCGGAGAAGTCGGTGACCAGGCCGTGCAGGGTGTTCGGCGAGCCGATGAGCACCGGCGTGGGCATGTTGCGGCCGCGCCCCTTGGCCTCCAGGAGGTCGGCGACGGCCTCCCCGGTGAACGCGTCCGCGCCGATGCCGTAGACCGTGTCCGTCGGCAGCACCACGAGCTCGCCACGGCGGACGGCGGACGCGGCTTCACGCAGACCGGTCGCGCGATCGGTCGCGTCGTTGGTGTCGTATCGCCGAGCCATCTGGCGGGCCTCCTCGTACACGTGCGGCTGGGGGTGGATGAAGTCTGCGGGGAGCTCACGGGACCGCCTTGCGGGCGGTGGCGAACCGGGGCCGGTTGTTCAGATCGGGGTGGTCGGCGGCGTCGGTCCAGCCGCGGTCCTCGGCGAAGATCCACGGCACCTGGCCGCCCTGGGTGTCGGCGTGCTCGACGACGACCACCCCGCCGGGGCGCAGCAGCCGGTGCGCGGTGCGTTCCAGGCCGCGGATGAGGTCGAGGCCGTCCTCGCCGGAGAACAGCGCCATCTCGGGGTCGTGGTCACGCGCCTCGGGGGCGACGTACTCCCATTCGGTGAGCGGGATGTACGGCGGGTTGGAGATCACCAGGTCGACCTGGCCGTCGAGGTCCGGGAAGGCCGTCAGGGCGTTCCCCTGGCGCAGTTCGACCCTTGACCCCTCCATGTTCTTGCGGGTCCACACCAGGGCGTCCTCGGACATCTCCACGGCGTACACCCGGGACCGCGGGACCTCCTGGGCCAGTGCGAGCGCGATCGCTCCCGAGCCGGTGCACAGGTCGACGACGCACGGCTCGACGACGTCCATGGCCCGTACCGCGTCTATGGCCCATCCGACGACCGACTCGGTCTCCGGGCGCGGCACGAACACCCCTGGCCCCACCTGGAGTTCGAGGTAGCGGAAGTAGGCGTGCCCGGTGATGTGCTGGAGCGGTTCGCGCGCCTCTCGGCGGGCGACGACCTCCCAGTACCGGGCGTCGAAGTCGGAGTCCTTCACCTGGTGCAGCTCGCCGCGCTTGACTCCGTGCACGAACGCGGCGAGCTCCTCCGCGTCGGTGCGCGGCGAGGGCACGCCGGCGTCGGCGAGCCGCTGGGTGGCCTGGGCCACCTCCGTGAGCAGCACGCTGCGGGGGTTCGGGGGGCGCCCCCCAAATGGTTGCTGCACGCTGGTCCTCCGGGCTGTCTACGAGAGTTACGCTGCGGCGAGCTTGGCAGCCGAGTCCGCGTCGACACAGGCCTGGATCACCGCGTCCAGGTCGCCGTCCAGGACCTGGTCCAGGTTGTACGCCTTGAACCCGACGCGGTGGTCCGAGATGCGGTTCTCCGGGAAGTTGTAGGTACGGATCTTCTCGGAACGGTCGACGGTACGGACCTGGCTGCGACGGGCGTCGGAGGCCTCCCGTTCCGCCTCCTCCTGCGCCATCGCGAGCAGCCTGGAGCGCAGGATACGCAGTGCCTGCTCCTTGTTCTGCAGCTGGCTCTTCTCGTTCTGGCAGGAAGCGACGACTCCGGTGGGGATGTGCGTGATGCGCACGGCGGAGTCGGTGGTGTTGACGGACTGCCCGCCGGGGCCCGAGGACCGGTAGACGTCGATCCGCAGATCGTTCGGGTTGATCTCGACCTCGATCTCCTCCGCCTCGGGCGTCACCAGGACGCCCGCCGCGGAGGTGTGGATACGGCCCTGCGACTCGGTGGCCGGCACCCGCTGCACGCGGTGTACGCCGCCCTCGTACTTCAGCCGGGCCCACACGCCCTGTCCGGGCTCGGTGGCGCCCTGGCCGCCCTTGGTCTTCACGGCGACCTGGACGTCCTTGTAGCCGCCCAGCTCCGACTCGGTGGCGTCGATGATCTCGGTCTTCCAGCCGACGCGCTCGGCGTAGCGCAGGTACATGCGCAGCAGGTCTCCCGCGAACAGGGCGGACTCGTCGCCGCCCGCGCCCGCCTTGACCTCGAGGATGACGTCCTTGTCGTCGCTGGGGTCGCGCGGGACCAGCAGGAGCCGCAGCTTCTCGGTCAGCTCCCCCTGCTGCCGTTCCAGGTCCTTGACCTCGGCGGCGAAGTCCGGGTCGTCGGCGGCCAGTTCACGCGCGGCTTCGATGTCGTCGCCCGTCTGCTTCCAGGAGCGGTACGTGGCGACGATCGGGGTGAGCTCGGCGTACCGCTTGTTCAGCCTGCGCGCGTTGGCCTGGTCGGCGTGGACCGACGGGTCGGCGAGCTTCGTCTCCAGGTCGGCGTGCTCGGTGACGAGTTCCTCGACGGCCTCGAACATCTTGGGCTCCTGCTACTGCGTGGGAAGGGGAAGGCGGGCGACCAAAAACGCCGGTCCCGGCGGGCGCCCCCAGCAGGAGGCGCTGCCGTGGACCGGCGATAGGTGGCTCGCTACTTCTTGGAGCCGGAGGCCTTGCCGAAGCGGGCCTCGAAGCGGGCCACACGGCCACCGGTGTCGAGGATCTTCTGCTTGCCCGTGTAGAACGGGTGGCACTCGGAGCAGACCTCGGCCCGGACGGTGCCGGACTCGATGGTGCTGCGGGTGGTGAACGACGCGCCGCAGGTGCAGCTGACCTGCGTCTCGACGTACGCGGGGTGGATGTCGCGCTTCAAGGTGTCTCCTAGATCGTGGAGGGCGCCGGGTCGCCACCACGGGATGCGGGAGCGTGAACCGGAGCCGACGTACCAGTCTGCCAGGACTGGGGCCATCCCCCAAAACCGGGGGCGGCCGTCGTTTGTTCCCGGGGCGGGTCCGGCTCGCGACGCCGGGGGCCCGAGGGACGCTCGAGGCGTGCTCAAGATGCGCTGACGACGCCCTCGGCCCCACCCGTGGCCGTGTCCGCCGTCGCCGAGCGCGGGATCGGTTCGTCGTTCTTCAGGGCCTCCCAGACCAGCCGCGCCTTCTCCTTCCACGGCAGGACGCGGTTGGGGGCGGCGGGGTCGTAACGCACCGGCATGGTCACCATGTCCATGTCGCCGGGGCCGATGCCCTTCAGGCCGTCGACGAAGGACATCAGGGAGTTCACCGAGCCCAGGCCGGAGTCGGTGGTGACGGTCCTGGTGGCCGTGTCGGCTATGTCGTAGAGCTTCTTGGGATCGGCGAGGAGTCCGACGTCCTTCACCTGCCGGACCAGGGCCCTGAGGAAGGCCTGCTGGATCTGGATGCGGCCCAGATCGGAACCGTCGCCGACGCCGTGCCGGGTGCGCACCAGGCCGAGGGCCTGTGCGCCGTCGAGCCGGTGGGTGCCTGCCGCCAGCTCGAGGTGGCTGTCGGGATCGTCGATGTCCTCGGTGGTGGTGACCTCGACGCCGCCCAGTTCGTCCACGATTTTCTGGAAACCGGTGAAGTCGACCTCCAGGTAGTGGTCCATGCGCAGGTCGGTCATCGACTCGACGGTCTTCACGACGCAGGTGGCCCCGCCGGTGGCGTACGCGGAGTTGAACATCACACCGTTCGCGGCGGGGTGGGTGCCGCCCTCGGTGTCGGTGCACTCGGGCCGGTCGACGACGGTGTCCCGCGGGAGGGACACCACGGACGCCTTCCGGTGCCCCTCGTGGACGTGCACGATCATCGCGGCGTCGGAGCGGGCGCCGCCGTCGTCGGTACCGCCGCCGAGCTTCCGGTTGTCCCCGGAGCGGCTGTCGGAGCCGAGGACGAGGACGTTCTCGGAGCCGTCGCCGGCCTTCTCGGGCCGGTCGGTGCCGAGGAGACGGTCGATGTCGATGCTCGTGAGGTTGCCGTTGAGTCTGACGTACACGTATCCGGCGCCGGCGCCGCCCAGGACGAGGACGGCCGCGGCGGTCCACGCCATGGCCCTCAGACCGCTGTGCCGCCTGCCGTGCGGCGTGCGGCGCCTTCTCCGGGCCGGTGGGCCGGCCTCGGGTGTGCTCTCCGCGGACATGCGCTCCTCAGCTCCTGCCCGGTCGGTCGCTCCTGCCTCCGGTGCCGGACCCGGCCGGATGGCGACCCGTACAGCAGCCATTTTCCCGCCGTACCCGTCGTTCCGCCGCCCGGCCGGAGGGGAGGACCGGCCCGTGACCGCACGACACCCCGGGCCCGGCCGTCGCACGGCCGGGCCCGGGGTGTTCCGTTCAGGAGCGGTGAGCACGGCGCTCACCTGTGGTGTCCCGCGCCGTCAGCCGAAGATGCCGTACTGCTGGAAACCGGTACCGACGGAGATCCTGGCGGCGAAGATCCCGCTCGTGGCCTTCCCGGTGCCCTTGTACAGGTACAGGGTGCCGCCGGGGGTGCGGGCCAGGAAGTCGGCCTTGCCGTCGCCGCTGACGTCGCCCACGGTGGCGAAGGCGTTGTACGTCTTGCTGCTCCAGGTGCGGACCTTGACCCGGCCGGAGAAGGCACCGGTGCCGGCCTTGCCGGTGCCCCGGTACAGGTACACCGCGCCGGTGCTCTTGTGGCGGGCGATCAGGTCGGTCTTCCCGTCGCCGTTGAAGTCGCCGTGGCCGCGCACGGAGTTGTACTGGTTCCAGCCGGAGCCGACCTTCACGCGGGCGGAGAAGGTGCCGTTGCCCTTGCCCGGGTAGATCCACAGCACACCGGCGGAGTCCACGGACAGCAGGTCGGGCAGGTAGTCGCCGGTGACGTCACCGGGGGCGACGATGCGGGTACGGGACTTCCAGTTGTCGAAGATGCGCTTGGTGGACCAGGTGCCGCTGGAGATCACGTACCGGGTCCAGTAGACGGCGCCGTCGCTGCTGCGCCGGTACACCAGGTCCTGGTACCCGTCCCGGTTGAGGTCGGTCTGCAGGACGACGTTGACGCCTTTCCAGTTGCCCCAGGACTCGCGGGCCGCGAAGGAGGAGCCCTTGGAGTCCATGGAGTAGCCGGTCGTCGTCGAGGACTTGCGCACCCACAGGTCGGCGCGGTGGTCACCGCTGATGTTGGTGTCGTCGACGCGCGCGTAAGCGGCCCCGACGTAGCTGCTCACCTTGGCGAAGACGCTGTAGGCGCCCTTCTCGACGCAGTCCCTCACGCCCCAGGAGACGACGCCGACGATCCGGTTGTTCACGACCAGCGGGCCGCCGGAGTCGCCGTTGCAGGCGGAGGTGGTGCCGCTGTCGGTGCCGGAGGCGGGCTTGCCCGCGCAGACCATGTGGCCCTTGACGAAGTCGGCGCCGTAGGTGCGGGCGCACGTGGCGTCGGACTGGATGGGCAGCGTGGCCGCCTTCAACGTCTCGGAGACGTCCTGGCTGGTGGAGCTGGTGCGGCCCCAGCCGTAGACCTTGGCGCTCTTTCCGGCGGCGTAGGAGGCGGTGTCGCCGGAGGTGGTCATGCGGATCGGAGTGGCCTTGACGGGGCCGGGCAGGGTGAGCACCGCGATGTCGTTGTCGATGGTCGTCGCGTTGTACGACGGGTGGTTCCACTGACGCCAGACACCGGAGACGGTGCCGCCGCGCAGGTTCCCGTCGGCGGAGGGGAGCTGTGCGGTCCCCGTGACGACGGCGCCGTTGGCGTTCCAGTTGTATCCCTTGACGCAGTGCGCGGCGGTGAGGATCTTCGTCGGGGCCACGACGGCACCACCGCAGAAGAAGCCGATGTCGTCGCTCGTGCGGCTGGTGCCCCGGTCGTCGTAGTAGTGGAGCTGCGCCATCCAGGGCGCAGAGGTGATGGCGGTCGTGCTGCCACCGATGATCTTCGCGTCGATGACGGAGCCGCTGCTGCCGGCGCCGGTGGTGGTGCTCTTGCTCAGCGACGACCGGTTCGCCTGGCCGGCGGTGTCGTCACCGGCGAGCGCGCCGGCGACGCGCTTCTTCAGCTCGGCCGGTGACGGCGAGCTGAACGCCGGGGCGGCGGTCGGCTGCGGCTGCGGCTGCGGCAGCACGGTGGCGGCGCCGGCGGACGAGGTCAGCAGTGCGGCGGTGACGGCCGCGGCGACGCCGGCGGCGGCGACGGGCAGCGCGATTCTGATCCGGCGTCTGTGCCGACCGCCCCCGGACATGGAAGTACCCACGCAAGTCCCCCCTCGGGATCGGAAGTTCGGGTCTCGATGTGAAGATCGGCCCGGAACAGCGTGATCGTACACCTGTCCGAGTACATGCAAAGGGCCGCTCCCCTCGGAGGGGAGCGGCCCTTGTGCCAGGTGGAGCCGAGGTGGGCGGGAGGGACGTCAGTCGCCGTTGCCCGGTGTCGGCGTCGTCTTCTGGATCTGCAGCAGGAACTCGGCGTTCGACTTGGTCTGCTTCATCTTGTCGAGGAGCAGTTCGATCGCCTGCTGCGAGTCGAGCGCGTGCAGCACCCGGCGCAGCTTCCAGACGATGGCCAGTTCGTCACTGCCGAGCAGGATCTCCTCCTTGCGGGTGCCGGACGCGTCGACGTCCACCGCGGGGAAGATGCGCTTGTCGGCGAGCTTCCGGTCGAGCTTGAGCTCCATGTTGCCGGTGCCCTTGAACTCCTCGAAGATCACCTCGTCCATGCGGGACCCGGTCTCCACCAGCGCGGTGGCGAGGATGGTCAGCGAGCCGCCGTCCTCGATGTTGCGGGCCGCGCCGAAGAAGCGCTTCGGCGGGTAGAGCGCCGTCGAGTCGACACCACCGGACAGGATGCGGCCGGAGGCCGGGGCGGCGAGGTTGTACGCACGGCCCAGACGGGTGATCGAGTCGAGCAGCACGACGACGTCGTGCCCCAGCTCCACCAGGCGCTTGGCGCGCTCGATGGCGAGTTCGGCGACCGTGGTGTGGTCCTCGGCCGGGCGGTCGAAGGTCGAGGAGATGACCTCGCCCTTCACCGACCGCTGCATGTCGGTGACCTCTTCCGGACGCTCGTCGACGAGGACGACCATCAGGTGGCACTCGGGGTTGTTGTGCGTGATCGCGTTGGCGACCGCCTGCATGATCATGGTCTTGCCGGTCTTCGGCGGGGCCACGATCAGACCGCGCTGGCCCTTGCCGATCGGCGACACGAGGTCGATGATCCGCGTGGTGAGGACACCGGGGTCGGTCTCCAGACGGAGGCGGTCCTGCGGGTACAGCGGGGTGAGCTTGTTGAACTCCGGGCGGCCGCGGCCGTGTTCGGGCGCCATGCCGTTGACGGAGTCCAGGCGGACCAGCGCGTTGAACTTCTCGCGGCGCTCGCCCTCCTTGGGCTGGCGCACCGCGCCGGTGAGGTGGTCGCCCTTGCGCAGGCCGTTCTTGCGGACCTGGGCGAGGGAGACGTACACGTCGTTCGGACCGGGCAGGTAGCCGGAGGTCCGGATGAACGCGTAGTTGTCGAGGATGTCGAGGATGCCCGCGACCGGGATCAGGACGTCGTCCTCGGTGATCTGCGGCTCCTGCACGTCGTCGCGCCCGCGCCGGCCGCGACGGTCGCGGTAGCGGCCGCGCCGGCCGCGACGGCCGCTGCCGTCGTCGTCGTAACCGTCGTCCTGACGGCCGCCGCCCTGCTGCTGGCTCTGCTGACGACCCTGGCCGCCCTGACCGCTCTGGCCGCCCTGGGTCTGCTGCTGGTCGTCGCCCCTGTGGCGACGGTCACCGCGGTCCGCCCGGTCGCCCCGGTCGCTCCGGTCATTGCGGTCGCGGCCGCGGTCACGGCGGTCGCGGCGGCGCCCGTCGTGACCGTCGTGGTCGGACTTGGCGTCGCCCTGCGACTGCTGCGACTGGGCCTCGGTCTTCGACTCGTCCTGCGGCTCGGTCTTCGCCTCGACGGCGGTCTTCTCCGACACGGTGGCCGGAGCGCCCGCCTCAGCGGTGACGCGACGGCGGCGCTCGACGGGGGCGGCCTCGGCGGCGGGGGCCTGCTCGGCCGGCGCGGAGACCTTCGGCGCCGTCTGGCCGGGAATGTCGATCTGCTGCTGGGCCGCGGCGTCTTCGGCGGCGGCCTGCTTCTTCTCGGCGGTCTCACCCGTACGGGTCCGGGAGGTGGCGCGACGCTTGGGCTTGGTCTCCGCCGCCTCGGCCGGGGCCTCGCTCTTCGGCGCGGCGGCACCTGCTCCCGCCTGCGCCTCCTTGATGACCTCGATCAGCTGACTCTTGCGCATACGCGCGGTGCCCCTGATACCGAGGCCCGATGCGACCTGCTGAAGCTCGGCCAGCACCATGCCTTCGAGGCCGGTACCGCGGCGCCGCCGGGAGCCGGCACCGCTGGCAGGCGCGGAAGCGTCCGTGGCGGGCGCGGCAGCGGTCTCCTCGACACGTGCGCCCATCAGATCGGTGGTGTCGCTCACGAAGGGTCCTTCCCTGGAGCGGACGTCGGCCTGTCTGGCTCGGCGACCGGTTGTGCTGTCCGGCTTCGGTTCTTACTGTGCGAACCGTGCCGGGGCGGTTGTCCGCCGGAACGGCGGAAGAAATTTCTGGTGATGGCGCTTGCCGAGCCGTGACATCCAGTGTCACGTGGCGCGGTCGCACCGGTTCCGGAGCGTGCTCGGCGGGCCGTTCAGTGTCCGCGTGCGACGCACTGTCCGCGTACGGCGCAGAGAACACGGTGTGGCTTGGGGAGCTCCCGGAAGAATGTCTGTCCCGAACGGGGACACGAGGCACCTCGCCATGGTGGGGTCGGGTGCAGACTTGAGGTTAACACTACCGGATCCAACAAACATTCCCCCTCTCCTCATCCGGCAACCGTGTGTCAGGTGGCAAGCGGAAGCACGCTCGCTCCCTGCAGATCGAGACGGAGCCGGTTGGCGGCCCAGTCGGCGCCGGCCAGTGCTTCGACCTTGTCGGCGGTGTCGGCGTCGGCCAGCGCCATGACGGTGGGCCCGGCACCGGAGATCACCGCGGGGACGCCGTCCGCGCGCAGCCGCTCCACCAGCGCCGCGCTCTCGGGCATGGCGGGAGCCCGGTAGTCCTGGTGCAGTCGGTCCTCGGTGGCGGGCAGCAGCAGTTCGGGACGCCTGGTCAGAGCCTCGACGAGCAGGGCGGCACGGCCCGCGTTGGTGGCGGCGTCGACGTGCGGCACGGTACGCGGCAGCAGGCCGCGGGCGGTCTCGGTGAGGACGGGTTTGCCCGGTACGAAGACCACCGGGACGATGGATTCGGCGGGCTCCAGCCTGATCGCGCGGGCCGCGCCGCCCTCCATCCAGGAGAGGCTGAAGCCGCCCAGCAGGCAGGCGGCGACGTTGTCGGGGTGGCCCTCGATCTCGGTGGCGAGTTCGAGCAGCGCGGTGTCGTCGAGCTTGGCCTCGGCGCCTATGGTCACGGCGCGGGCGGCGACTATGCCGGCGCAGATGGCGGCCGAGGAGGAGCCCAGGCCCCGACCGTGCGGAATGCGGTTGGCGCAGACGATCTCCAGGCCGCGCGGCTGTCCGCCCAGCAGATCGAAGGCGGTGCGCAGGGAGCGTACGAGCAGGTGCCTCTCGTCGCGCGGGAGGGTCTCGCCGCCCTCACCGGCGATGTCGATGTGCAGCCCGGCGTCGGCCACCCGGACGACCACGTCGTCGTACAAGCCCAGCGCGAGGCCCAGGGCGTCGAAGCCCGGACCGAGGTTGGCGCTGGTGGCGGGGACGCGCACCCGGACGGCGGCGGCGCGGAACGCGGGACCGGCCATCGCTCGTTGACTCTCCTTGAGCTGGTGACTGTCGTTGGATCTGGGCGACTGTCGATTGAGCTGGTGACTGTCGAATGACATTCGACGGCGTACGAAACCCAGGGATCGCCGCCGACCAGGGTGGCCGGCCGCCTTCCGCGCCTTTCGGAGGTCGCTTCCGGACCACGGGGACGACGCGGTACCGCGGCATATGCGGCGGGTGGGTTGAGTACAGCCTATCGAAGGACGGTTCCGTGTCGACATAGGGCGCACGGGAGGCGCACGATGCGTGTCGTAAGCCCCCTGTGCACCCCCTGTGGGAAACTTCCCCGGGCAAGCGCCCTCTTACGCCCTTCCTGCCGTCCGATGCGGCGGCTGCGGGGCGCGAAGGACGCCAAAGGGGCCGGGGGCGCGCGGGCCCCTCAGCCCCCTCGGTCCCCTCGGTCCTGTCAGACCAGCCCGAGCCGTTCGGCGGCCGTGGCGGCGTCCACCGGGACGGTGACCGGCTGCGGGGCGCCGGCGACGGCCCAGTCCGGGTCCTTCAGACCGTTGCCGGTGACGGTGCACACGATCTTCTGCCCCGGGTCGACCTTGCCCTGCTCGGCGGCCTTCAGCAGACCGGCGACCGACGCGGCGGACGCGGGCTCGACGAAGACGCCCTCCTGCGAGGCCAACAGCCGGTAGGCGCGCAGGATCTCACGGTCCGTCACCTCGTCGATGAGGCCGCCGGACTCGTCCCGCGCGGCGAGCGCGTACTGCCACGAGGCCGGGTTGCCGATCCGGATGGCGGTGGCGATGGTCGCCGGGTCCTTGACGACCTCACCGCGCACGATCGGGGCGCTGCCGGAGGCCTGGAAGCCCCACATGCGCGGGGTCCGGGTGGCCACGCCGTCGGCGGCGTACTCCCGGTAGCCCTTCCAATAGGCGGTGATGTTACCCGCGTTGCCCACCGGGAGGACGTGGATGTCGGGGGCGTCACCGAGCATGTCCACGATCTCGAAGGCGGCCGTCTTCTGCCCCTCGATACGCACCGGGTTGACCGAATTGACCAGCGCCACCGGGTAGTTGTCGCTGAGCGCGCGGGCGAGGGTGAGACAGTCGTCGAAGTTGCCGTCGACCTGGAGGATCTTCGCCCCGTGCACCAGGGCCTGGCCCATCTTGCCGAGCGCGATCTTGCCCTGCGGCACGAGCACCGCGGAGACCATCCCGGCGCGCACGCCGTAGGCGGCGGCGGAGGCGGAGGTGTTGCCGGTGGAGGCGCAGATGACGGCCTGCGCGCCCTCCTCCTTGGCCTTGGAGATGGCCATGGTCATCCCCCGGTCCTTGAAGGACCCGGTCGGGTTGGCGCCCTCCACCTTGAGGTGGACCTCGCAACCCGTGCGCTCGGAGAGCACCTGCGCGGGCACGAGCGGCGTACCGCCCTCACGGAGCGTGACAACCGGCGTGGTGTCGGCGACCGGCAGCCGGTCCCGGTACTCCTCGATGATTCCGCGCCACTGGTGGGTCATTGCTGGTTACTCTCCTTCAACCCGCATGATGCTGGCGACACCGCGCACGGTGTCGAGCTTGCGCAACGCCTCGACGGTGCCGCCGAGGGCCGCGTCGGACGCACGGTGGGTGACGACGACGAGGGAGGCCTCCCCGTCCTTGCCCTGCTGGCGAACCGTGTCGATCGAGACGCCGTGCTCCGCGAACACGGTCGCGACCTGAGCGAGAACGCCCGGCTTGTCGGCCACGTCGAGGCTGATGTGGTAGCGCGTGACGACGTCGCCCATCGGCGAGACCGGCAGCGCCGCGTAGGCGGACTCGCCCGGTCCGGTGGCCCCGCCCAGCCGGTTGCGGCAGACGGCGACGAGGTCGCCGAGCACGGCGGAGGCGGTGGGCGCCCCGCCGGCGCCGGGCCCGTAGAACATCAGCTGCCCGGCGGCCTCCGACTCCACGAAAACGGCGTTGTAGGCGCCGCGCACCGAGGCCAGCGGGTGGGTGAGCGGGATCATCGCCGGATGCACGCGCGCGGTGACGGAGGCGCCGTCACCGGCCCGCTCGCAGATGGCGAGCAGTTTGATGGTGCAGCCCATCTCCTTCGCCGAGGCGATGTCGGCGGCGGTGACCTCGGTCATGCCCTCGCGGTGGACGTCGTCGAGCCGCACACGCGTGTGGAAGGCGATTCCGGCGAGGATGGCGGCCTTGGCGGCGGCGTCGAAGCCCTCGACGTCGGCGGTGGGGTCGGCTTCCGCGTACCCGAGGGCGGTGGCCTCGTCGAGTGCCTCCTGATAGCCGGCGCCGGTGGTGTCCATGGCGTCGAGGATGAAGTTCGTCGTCCCGTTGACGATGCCGAGCACCCGGTTGACCTTGTCACCGGCGAGCGACTCGCGCAGTGGCCGGATCAGCGGAATGGCACCGGCGACGGCGGCCTCGTAGTAGAGGTCCTTGCCGTGCTCCTCGGCGGCGGCGTGCAGCGCGGCACCGTCCTGGGCGAGCAGCGCCTTGTTCGCGGAGACCACGGACGCGCCGTGCGCGAAGGCGGTGGTGATCAACGTCCGCGCGGGCTCGATCCCGCCGATGACCTCGACGACCACGTCGAGGTCGCCCCGTTTGACGAGGGCGGTGGCGTCGGTGGTGACCAGCTCGGCCGGGATGCCCTCACGCACCCGGTCGGGGCGCCGCACGGCGACCCCGGCGAGCTCCACCGGGGCTCCGATGCGGGCCGCGAGGTCGTCGGCCTGCGTCGTCATGATGCGCGCCACCTCTGAGCCGACCACTCCACAGCCCAGCAGCGCCACCTTCAGCGGACGCGTACGCATCATCCGACCTCGTTTCCCGATTACCGTCTCGATTGCACCAGTCTCACTCACCGGACGGAAGTTTCTGCCCTTTGTCCGGATCGTGAGACATCGATTTCGTTGCGAAGCCCGCGAGAACCGAAGATCTTCCGCCTCCCTCTCCCGCGTCCCCTCGCGTCCTCTGTTCTTACCTCACCCGACGTCGAGCCGGAGGAGGTCCTCCTCGGTCTCGCGCCGGACGATCACCCGCGCCTCGCCGTCCGCGACCGCGACGACGGGCGGGCGAAGGACGTGGTTGTAGTTGCTGGCCATCGACCGGCAGTACGCCCCGGTGGCCGGTACGGCGATCAGGTCGCCCGGCGCCAGGTCCCCCGGCAGGAAGGCGTCGCGCACCACGATGTCCCCGCTCTCGCAGTGCTTGCCGACGACCCGGCTGAGCATCGGCTCGGCGTCGGAGCGGCGGGAGACGAGGGCGACGCTGTACTCGGCGTCGTACAGCGCGGTGCGGATGTTGTCCGACATCCCGCCGTCGACGGAGACGTAGGTGCGCAGGCCGTCCAGCGGCTTGACGGTGCCGACCTCGTACACCGTGAAGGCGGTCGGCCCGACGATGGCACGCCCCGGCTCCACGGAGATGCGCGGGACGCTGAGGCGGGCGGCCTCGCACTCCCGGGTGACGATCTCGGTCAGCGCCTTGGCGATCTCGTGCGGCTCGCGGGGGTCGTCGTCGCTGGTGTAGGCGATGCCGAGACCGCCCCCGAGGTCGATCTCGGGCAGCTCGACGCCGTGCTCGTCGCGGATGTCCTTGAGCAGCCCGACCACCCGGTGCGCGGCGACCTCGAACCCCGACATGTCGAAGATCTGCGACCCGATGTGGCTGTGGATGCCGATGACCTCCAGCCCGTCCAGCTGGAGCGCCCGCCGCACGGCCTCGGCGGCCTGCCCGCCGGCGAGCGGGATCCCGAACTTCTGGTCCTCGTGGGCGGTGGCGATGAACTCGTGCGTGTGCGCCTCGACGCCGACGGTGATCCGGATCTGTACCCGCTGCCGGGTGCCGAGCGACTGCGCGATGTGCGCGACCCGGACGATCTCCTGGAAGGAGTCGAGCACGATCCGCCCGACACCGGCCTCGACGGCCCGGCGGATCTCCGCCACGGACTTGTTGTTGCCGTGGAAGGCGATCCGGTCGGCGGGCATACCGGCGGACAGGGCGGTGGCCAGTTCCCCGCCGGAGCAGACGTCGAGGTTCAGCCCCTCCTCGTCGAGCCATCGCACGACGGCCCGGGAGAGGAACGCCTTGCCGGCGTAGAACACGTCGGCGTCGCTCCCGAAGGCGTTGCGCCAGGCTCGCGCGCGGGCGCGGAAGTCGGTCTCGTCGAGGATGTAGGCGGGGGTGCCGAACTCCTCGGCGAGCCGCGTGACGGGAATCCCGCCGACGGTGACCACACCGTCCTCGTCACGGCTGACGGTCTGCGCCCACACCTTCGGGTCGAGGGCGTTGAGATCGGCGGGCGGTGCGGAGTAGTGCCCCTCGGGGAGGACGTCGGCGTGACGGGGTCCTGCGGGGTGTGCGGAACGGCTCATTCTTCGCGTGCTCTTTCACAGATGGTCGGGTGCGTCGATGCCGAGCAGGGACAGGCCGCCGGCCAGCACCGTCCCGGCGGCTTCGGCGAGCGCGAGCCGGGCACGGTGGGCGGCCGAGGGTTTCTCCTCACCGAGGGGCAGCACGGCGGGGAGCAGGGGCTGCGTGGCATCGGCGACGGTGACGAGGTGCCGGGCGAGCCGGTCGGGGGCACGGTGCCGGGCGGCAGCGGCCAGGACGCGGGGGTGGTCGGCGAGGGCAGCGCACAGGGGCTGGGTTCCGCTCACGCCGACGGGGCCGGGCTCGGGCCCGAACCCGAGGTCGGCGGCGTTGCGCAGGAGGGCACGGGTGCGGGCGTGGGCGTAGCGCACCCGGAAGAGGGGGTTGCTCTCCCGCTGGGCCAGGTGCTCGCCGGTGATCCGGGGCCGGTCGTGCGACGCGGGCCGGAGCAACGCCCACCGCGCGGCGTCCCGGCCGAGGGGCAGCGGGTCGCCGGGAGCGGGCACGGGCCGGACGTCGACCCGGGGGGCCTCGTACGGGTCACCGTCGCCGGCGTCGTCGATGACGACCCCGAGAACGGCCGGAGCAGCACCCCACTCGGGCGCGGAGGCCGGCACATCGCAACTGGTCCGCACCACCACACCCTGGGACCGCAGGATGCGAGCGAGGGCGTCGACCTGAACCAGGGCACGCACCTCGGCAGCCCCGTGCAGCAGCACCCGCTCCCGGCTCCCGCTCCTCCCCCCGTCCAGATGCCCGTAAGGAGCGCCACCGGTGCTTCCTGCCCTCAGGATCTCCTCCACGAGGGCGACGGGAGCGGACCCCCGCAGACTGATGTTGATGAACCCGGGCCCGGTGACGACGACGTCGCCGATGCCGCCGGCCTGAAGGAGCCGGGCCCGCAGCACCTCGGCGACATGCCGGGGTGTGTGCCCGGCCTGGCCGGCCAGCTGGAGCGCGACGTTGGTGGCGTACTCCCCGCACCCCCCGGGCCCCGGCGGCGCGACGGCGACCCGCTCGGGAACGGTCACCCTCAGCTCCCCTTCGTCGACGGCACGGCGCACCGCGTGCAGCACGGTGCGGGAGAGCTCGACGGGGGTCACGGGACAAGCGTATGGGAGGAGGGGGGTGAGAGGGCGAGCCGGTTTACCGGGAGTCCGCCATGTGGACGTCCCGCCGGACGGACCGCCCGCCCCCGCTATCCCCCGGCGTGCCCGGCAGCCCGCTCGGCACCGCCGACACCACGGCCACCGTCCCTGCCCCCACCACTTCCGCACCGCCGCCGCTCGACCAACCGCCGGACCACCCTCACGAGTTCACCGGGCTCGAAGGGCTTGGCGAGGAAGGCGTCGACCCCGATCTCGAGCCCGTTCTCGACCTCGTACTGGGTAGAGGCACTGATGATGGCGAGCGGAAGCTCACGGGTACGGGGATCGGAACGCAACCGGGCCGCGGTCCTGAGCCCGTCCAGCCGCGGCATGGCGACATCGAGGGTGACGAGGTCGGGCCGCACCTGATGGACGACTTCCAGACACTCGGCACCATCGGCCGCGGTCACGACCTCGATGCCCTCAAGCTCGAGATTGACCCTGATCAACTGCCGGATGACCTTGTTGTCGTCCACAACAAGAACCCGGCGCGACGCCCCTGGCACAACTCGAGAGTAGGTCGAGACCGGCCACCGCGTCCGCGTTTTCCCTACTTCCACCCCCAAGGGTGCCCCCGCGGGCACCCAGGGTGACGCCCTCCGGGAAACGGGTTCCTACCCACCCCTCCAGAACTGGTACTGTTCTACCCGTCGAAGCGATCACCGCAACCGACACGCCCCCGTAGCTCAGGGGATAGAGCAACGGCCTCCGGAGCCGTGTGCGCAGGTTCGAATCCTGCCGGGGGCACCCAGTATGAGGTGCCCAAAGACCCCGTCACCAGCGGAAACGCTGAGAGCGGGGTCTTCGCGTATGTGCAGCCGTGTGCCGCCCGGAGCGGGCGTATGTCGGGGTCTGCGGACGAGGCGTGGACGGGATCTTGAAGCGTCACCGCAGGTGAGAGAGGCTTCCTGGAGCCAGGCAGAGCTGTTCCTCTTTCTCGCTGTCCCGGTCTTGGACCATACGCCGAGGGTGAGGATCATCGCGTGACTGAGGAGGTTGTCATGCCGTCTTCAGTCGCCGACTGCGGGCAGACAAGTGGACGAGTTGGGGGATCTCGTGGATGTGACCACGCTTGCCGTCGCGCTCATCAGCGTCGGAGGAACGCTCGGCGGAACTCTGGGTGGGGCAGTGCTCAGCCAGCGCGCCAGCCGAGAGCAAAATGAGCGTGCTGATCGTGAACGGGAGCAGGAGCGCCATGAGCAGGTACTGCAAGCCAAGCGCGATCTCTACGCCGATTTGAACACAACGGCTCGCGCCTACCGTGTCGCTGCCCGAGACGTCGTCCGAGCAGCCGAGCGCGGCGAAAGTATCGACCCGGCGGTTCTCGACGCCGCCAAGGAAGCCTGGGCCGACCAGTACTCTCAGGCGCAGATGGCACTGACGAAGGACGTCCTGCAAGTAACCTCAAAGCTCAACAGGGCACTCGGAGTCGGGTACTCAGTCGTCAAGCAGTTGCCGAGCAGCCCCAACCTCAACGAGGCGTATGAGCGCGCGAAGGCATGGTTCAGCGGCCCCCTGTCCGATGGTGTGTACCTGCTACGGGTCACCCTGCGACATGACCTCGGCGTCGAAGTCGACCCCCACTTCGAGCAGACTCGTATGCGGATACTCACCACGCTCGACAGCGCGAGAAAAGACCTTGAGCGCCTACTCGCAGCAGAGCGCTCCCGCGCCCCCGGATCACGTTGACGCACAGGGCAAGCGACGAGGCCCCTGACGCGGTGCCAGGGGCCTCGAACTCGTTCAGGCGGATTCACTCGTACTCGCGAAGCAGGTCCTCGATGCGTCGGTTGGCGACGTCCTGCCGTCCGTCGAGGCACTTGGCGTAGCGGCTCAGCAGGACCTCCACGCTGTTGCCCGCACGTTCGGCGGCCTCGGTCGGATCCACCCCGGAGTTGAGCCAGGTCGGCAACGCCGAGTGTCGGCAGGCCCCGTTGCCGCTCCGTCGCAGGTCGGTCAAGTGACCCCCATCGGCACACCCGAGCGTCCCAAGTCGAGGGCTCCGAAGCCGCCGCCACGGGCCAACCGCCGCGGCTGATTCTGGTCGACGACACACGACGGCAGCACGGTTGAGGCCGGTGAGGGTGCAACGAGGCACCCCGCATGCACAGCATGCCTCACCGGCACCTGAGACAGCCGACCTACTTCCACACTCAGACCAACCTCGATGACACCCACAGCCACGCCGCGCAACTCCCCCAAACGCTGCAAGGCGCTCACCGGGAAGAGTGGCGTGGGCAGGCCACCGCACCCGGGGGCCAGGGGGCGGCGCGTCGCACGACATGGCGGCGCGGGGCAGGTGCACAGGGCCGCGGGAGACGGGCCTTCGCTTCATTCCCAAGGGGCCGTCAGGTGGCTTCTGTCATGAGCTTGTTACGCCTTTAGGGGGAAACCGCCCGGGGATGCGGCGCGCCTCACCCCGGAAAAGACTGTGGGCGTGGTTCTTCCTCCGGTTGTCTCCCACTCGTGCGATTGAGGTTCCCGATGAATCCGAATCATGCTGCCTGTCCACCCCACGGAACGGGGCACCGGCCTGTCCCGCCCGGTCCGAGCGGACACGGCAAGGCCTGCGCGCGGCGGGAGCGGATACATCTGGTACTGGCGTGCTCCGCAGCGGGCATGCTGCTCACGGGCTGCTTCGTTGCCGGTCACACCACAACCGGTGACCGGGCCGGACGCCCCCTGGCACAGAACCAGGCACCTTCGACGCCCGCAAACAGCAAGCCGGCCCAAGCGCCGCCAGGCCGCCCCGACACGCGGACACCGGCCCCGACGGACGCGAACAACGCGCTCGCCCGTTTGCTCGAACCGATTCGAGCACAGAGCGGCACTCAGGTGTCGGTCGCCGTTCTGGAGCCCAGGACCGGCCGACGGACGGTGTACGGCTCCCAAACACACGTCACCGCGAGCGTGGCGAAGGTGAACATCCTGGCGGCACTGCTGCTGCGTGCCCAGCGCGAAAGACGGTCGCTCACCCCGTGGGAGACATCCACCGCCGCCTCAATGATCCAGAGCAGCGACAACGACTCCGCAGGTGCCCTGTGGCAACGTATCGGCGGCGGCCCAGGACTCACTGACGCCAACAAGACCCTGGGGCTGACCTCCACCCAAGCAGGACCAGGTACCCACTGGGGCCTCACCCGCACCACCGCGGCAGACCAACTAACCCTGTTGACCGACGTGTTCGCCGACCATTCACCGCTCAGCAAAGCCTCACGCCACCTGATCCAGACCTTCATGGACCGGATCGACGCCGACCAGGACTGGGGAGTGTCTGCGGAAGGCAGCCGCTGGCAACTCAAGAACGGCTGGCTGCAGCGCTCCCAATCGCAACGCTGGGTGATCAACAGCATGGGCCGAGTCGAAGCACACGGGAGCACGTTCTACGTCGTCGTCCTCTCTCACGGCAGCCCGAGCATGTCCCACGGCATCTCCACGGTGGAGCGAGCGGCGCGAACAGCCGTACACGCCCTACGCAGCACCGCCCCTCCTGTGTCCCCGATCATCCACTGACCTCTTTTCCTGCCGGCCCGAGGCCGCGTCTGCTGCCCATGGAGAAGGAATGCCTGGTGGGCGACGGTCGTCCTGCCGTTTCCTCCTGCCGGGACCGGACCTCACGAGCACCGGTGTGCACTCGCCCGGTCGTAGCCACCCACGTAAGTGAGGGAGGTCAGCAGTACATCAGCGGCTGACACCGACAAGCGCGAACCGCGAGGGTCATCGTCGAACCTCAGCGGCCGGCCGGCAGGGACCCGGAGCGGGTTACGGAGGCCGCAGCGTCCCGTGATCGACCTGATGAGGATGAGGATGAGGGGCGAACCTGTTCCAGGCGGGGCACCGCTCAACCGAGGAACGGTGCCCCGTCGGCTTGACTCGGCCATGGAGACACCGCCGACCTTGTCGGGCGCACCTCACCGTCCGACCATCGAACAAACATCCGGTTATTGGCCGTCGAGCGAACCCTGCCGCCCCCATCGCGGATGCCGCGACTTCGCATACCCTCCACACCTCGTGACCATGGGTCAGATCACCCTTACGCATCGTTACTTCACTGCGCACCGAGGGGAGATCTACATCACAGTGGCCCGACGCGAAAGCCCACCGATCGCTGCGCAGGCTTCCTGGCCAGAGCAGCGATCGGCGGGCGGGCACCCAGGAGGTACTGCTATGAGTGTGACCTCGGCGAACCGACTTTCAATCCCCCGGCTGCGAGACTGGACCGCCGTCCTCGTCGTCATCGTGGTCGTCTACGTCCCCGTCGCACAGATCCAAGACGTTCTGACCAACTTGATCGCGCTGTCAGCAGTCCTGGTCTGCGGCTTTGCGGTGAGTGCAGTATCAGCCCGACGGCCGCAGACAACCGCGTGACCGCCGCCTAGACCCGACGAGGCCCCCCTGGCCTTCCCTCCCCCGGAGAGCCAGGAGAGCCACCCGTGCCCCAGCGTGCCCGATCCAGCAGGAAACCACGGGGAACACCGGGCAGTCACAGTAGCCGGACACGAGAACGGCCCCCGACCGAACACCCGGGCCGGGGGCTGTTCTCACCGCGCATCGCGCGGAGGCGGTGGGATGTGAACCCACGGTGACATCGCAGCCAGGACGGTTCACTCACTTGGTCCGGCCCATCTTGGCCAGAGGATGGCCGCGGGAGCTGGGTGAGTGCCGCTCAAGCCGCCGGCTACGACCGGACGGCCGACCATCGCGGAAGGCCCGGCGACCTCTTCGTCCGAAGCAACTCGGGTGGGCGTCCGCCCGCGGGCCGGAGTACCTCTCACCTGGTGCGACGGTGCACGGGCGTCCGTGCTTGTCCGCCGCTGTTCCTCTGCGTCGTCACGCAGTTGGACACTCACTCGGCGCGACCTGCCTGGAAGGCGCTGCGCGGCTTTTACGGGGAGCCTGCCGCCCGCGTCAGGGCCGTGCCGTCAGGTCACGAGAAACCGTGCTGCTCACGGGCGGTCGTGCGCGTACCGCCGGTCTGAACCATGGGGTGGAAGCCTGTGTTGTACGCACACGAGGTGATCCTGGACGAACTCGCACAGGGGCTCAGACCGACGGCCGGGGGCGTCGAGTGGTTCGAGGGCCTCTCTGAGGATGACCGACGCAAGGTCTCGCACCCCCTGGCGCTGTTCTGCGGGCAAGCCCGCGCCTGCGAGGAGGACGTGCCGGAGAGCATTGCACGTTCCGGCGTTCGCCTCCCTCACACGCCGGTGGTGATGCTCACGAAGTGGCGCTTCGGGATGGAAGGACTTCCGGCCCACGAACTCACCAATTCCTTCCGTCTGCTCGTCGCCCTCTTCAGCATCGCGGACACCCGCAGGCGGACGCTGTACTGTGCCGGGGAATGTGGTCACGCGCGGCACAATCCGCCGGATCCGCCACGGGACGCAAAACGGTCTTTGTTGGTCGCCGCTGGGTGGTAATGAGCGACCTCGGACGGCCCAGGGACGGTTCGGAGAAGCGGAATCGATGCATCTCATTTCGGAGCCGGCGGGTACGGTACGGCCGCGATCAAACATGGGGTTCGGGGAGGGGCTTTGGGAGCGAAGACGGGTCTGCTCGTGTACGTCGACAACGATGTGCCGGACCAGTTGCGGCGGGTGGGGCCGGCGGACCTGGCGCGGACGACAGGTCGGAGCAGGGCCTGTCGCCGCTGTGGGGCGGCTGTTTCGGTCCGCGTACGGCTCGTCGCGGTAGCGGCCACGTCCTTGCTGGCTGCAGGTTGCGGCATGCTGGACGATCCGGTCAAGGACCACTGGGAGTCCAGAACTGAGTTTTCAAGTTGTGGCGAAGTGAGCTTGGCTCAGGGTGAGGAGATACAGAAGCAGGCGGTGCGGGAAATCGTCTGTCTCCGGCGAGCTCTGAAGAGCGGTGAGAGCGCAGAACTGAAGGTGACTTACCCCACTGTGGAGGGTGACCCGATTCGCGAGTACTACCGCTTGACGCCGCAAGGCAGGCTTGAGGTGTACACCGACAGCACGGACGACCTCTACTCGGACCAGAAGTGGTCGTTTGCTGAGTGCTACACCCCGGAATGGTTGGCTGAGATTTCCTGCGATCAATGAACACTTCCACGATCGAGGAGGAGGACACGGGGCGCGCTGACACGGTGGGGGCAGGATCAGCACGCCGGGTACGGCCGACCGGCTCACCGCGCGCCACCACCTGAGAGTGCCTACGCTTGAGTGGTAACCGCCGAGCAGGCGGGGATTCCGCACTGAGCGGGTGGCGGTTCAGCTCTCCACAGCACCAGAAGGCGGTCCAGCCATGGCCACTGCATCCGAGACCCCTGTACTCGACACGATCGCCGCCATGACGATCGACTCCGTCGAGCACTGCCACATGGACGAGCGAACGCTCATCCAGGCTCGCATCGCCGCACTCGTGGCGATGGACGCACCGGCGGTCTCCTACCTGGCCCACATCAACCCCGCGATCAAAGCCGACTTCACGGTCGAACAGTTGCAGGACCTTCTCGTCGCCATCGCCCCCGTCGTGGGGACAGCGCGCGTCATGTCCGCCGCAGGCCACATCGCCCGGGCGTTCGGTGTCACACTCGCACTGGCCGACAGCGAAGCCGAAGCCATAGCCCGAGCCGAAGCCGACAGCCGCAGCACCTCCTAGACGGTCCCGTCCGGGTGGAGGACCGGGCTGCGTTCATTCTGGAGCGATTGCTGTGGGGTCTCTCTTGAGAGGGTGAGCGGCGGACTTGCCAAGTCCGCTCTGGCAGCTGACATCAGTGCCTGACACCAACAGCCCCGGACAGCGGCGGTCAGCACCGAACCTCAGCGAACGATCAGCCGAGGACTACGACCGGTTGGATGGTGCCGACGGTCGCCGTGCCGAAGGATGAGCCGAGGTCGGAGATGCTGCGGGAGAGTCCGGAGATCTCGCCTTGCTGGCCCTACGGGTCTCCCGGATCCCTTCGTCGGGCTCTGGTCCCAGTGGTCGGCGAGCCGGCCCAGGACGCCGCTCAGCGCCGCCCAGCCGCAGATCGCACCGATGTCACCGCCCACGACCAGGGGCATCGGAGACCTCGCCGTAGATGTCGAACTGGAGCTGGTCCGCCGCACCGTTTTCCGCCCGGACGGGACGGGATCCCAGATAGCCCTCCAGGTGGTCGAGGCTCTCTTCCGTCAGGTGGGGGTCGCCGTCGACCCGGTACATGATCTGGAGGGGGTCCGCCGAGGGCGTGTTCTTGAGCTTGATGCGCTTGCGCAGCCAGCGGCGGAAGGCCTGTGCCTCCTCCCGGAAGCCGAGGTCGCTCAGCGCCCTGACAGCCAGTTGGTCGAGCGCCCCGCCACCGCTGCGGCATTTAGAATGCTCTACCTGCCTTGATCGGTTTGACAGGTTCCGGCGGACATGCGATCGAGTGACGGTGTATCGGGCCTTGCCGGGGACGGTCGGATCCTCCAGCAGTTCACGGGACAGACCGTTCGGCGACACCGTCGTCGACTTCACGTCGGCACCCTGAACACCGCCGTCGGCGAGGGCAGGCGACACGCTGCCGGAGGTCTCGATCCGGTGATCCGTCGTCGTACTCATCAGGTGACTCCTTCGGGGAGGCCCACACCTGATGCACAGCACTCCCGGCACGGCTGCTGCACCTGGACACACCATGGACGCCGGCCGACCCTGCCAAAACGGTCCGCCACGGGTGTCAGGCGAGGGGCGAAGTCCGCTCGATGTCGAGGTCCAGGAAGTGGGCTGAGCAAGAGATGCACGGGTCGTGGTTGCGGATGGCCCGCTCGCACAGCCGGGTGAGCTCGGACTCGGAATCCTCTCCGCGGTCGAGCCCGGCCTGGACCAGGCGGCGCAGGTCCTCCTCGATCGCGCCCTGGTTCTGGGCGGTCGGCGGGACGAGGCAGGCGTCGGTGACGCGGCCTGCGTCGTCGAGTGCGTAACGGTGGTAGAGCAGGCCACGTGGCGCCTCCGTGGCGCCGTGCCCGACGCCGCTCCGAGCAGGCACGTCCACGTACGGACGGGCCGGACGCTCGTAGTCGGCGATGATCCTCAGGGCCTCCTCCACTGCGTACAGGACCTCCACGGCGCGGACGAGGATGCTGCGGTAGGGGTTCGTGCAGACCTCGCCCCGCCCGGTGCCCGCTGCCCGCGGGCCCAACGGGGGAGCGCCCAGTCCGGCTTCCCGGGCCGCTTCCAGGGCCGTCGGGGAGAGCAGATGGCCGTTGACGGCGTAGCGGGCGAGGGACCCGGCGAGATGCCGTCGGCCGTCCAGTCGGGAGTGCAGGGCAGTGGAATGGGGAACCTGCTCCTCGGTGACATGGTCGGAGAAGTCCCGGAGCGGGAAGCTGCGCGGCGCGCGTGTCCCTTCGTAGGGGAGCACGGTAGGGACGCCGGACTCGATGGCGTAGGTGCCGGGCTCGGCGAGGGCCAGCAGGTCGGCGGTGCACTCGGCGTCGGGGAAGTCGAAGCCTGCGACCCACCGCACGGTGTCCCAGGCGTCGTCCAGAGCGGTACGCAGGCGCTCCGCCAGGGGGCGGAGTTCGGCGCGGGTCGGGGTGCGGTGGAAGCCACCGACACGAACGTTGACGGGGTGGATCGCGCGCCCCCCGAGCAGTTCGATGACGGCGTTGCCGGTCTGCTTCAGCCGCAGGCCGCGCTCGACGTGCGGCCGGTGGGAACGGGAGAGGCCGATCACGTCGTCCTGATCGAGGAAGTCCGGGGCGTGCAGCAGGTGGATGTGCAGCGTCTGGCTCTCGATCCACTCGCCGCAGTACAGCAGGCGGCGCAGGGCGGCGAGTTGGCCGTCGACGACGGCACCGCACGCGTCCTCGATGGCCCGGCAGGCACTCAGCTGGTAGGCGACCGGGCAGATCCCGCAGATACGGGAGGTGAGGTCGGGAGGTTCGGTGTGAGCACGGCCCCGGAGGAAGGCTTCGAAGAACCGTGGAGGCTCGTAGATGCCGAGCCGGACCTCGGTGACGGTACCGTCGTGGATCCGCAGATGCAGCGCGGTCTCGCCCTCGACACGGGTGAGTGCGGCGATGCGCAGGACCTGGGACCGGGTCGCGGGCTCGCTCATCCGGGTCCTTCCTCCTCGACGGCGGTGAAGGCGGTCACGTTGAAGGTGTGCAGGAACCTGCCGATGTCCTCCTCGCTCATCCCGTCGCGGTGCAGGAGCGGGACGAGCGCGGGAAGGTTCGTCGTGCCGGCCGGCCCGAAGCAGCCGTAGCAGCCGCGCCCGTAGGTCGGGCACAGGGCTCCGCAGCCCGCGTGGGTGACGGGACCGAGGCAGGGCGTGCCGTGGGCGACGGTGACGCAGACGTTGCCGCGCCGCTTGCAGGCGAAGCAGACGGCGTGGTTCGGGATGCCGGGCTTCCGCCCGGCGAGGAAGGCGGTGATGACCTCCACGAGCTGGCCTCGGTCGATGGGGCAGCCGCGCAGCTCGAAGTCGACGGGTACGTGGGCGGAGATCGGTGTGGAGGTCGCGAGGGTTTCGATGTAGTCGGGGCGGGCGTAGACCGTCGCCAGGTACCCCTCGACGTCGGCGTAGTTGCGCAGCGCCTGCACGCCTCCGGCCGTGGCGCAGGCGCCGATGGTGACGAGGTGGCGGGAGTCGGCACGGATGCGCCGGACACGGTCCAGGTGCTCGGGGGTGCTGACCGATCCCTCGACGAGCGCGAGGTCGTACGGGCCGGGCGCGACCTCACTGGACGCCTCCAAAAAGTGGGCGATCTCCAGCTCGTCGGCGATGCCGAGCAGTTCGTCCTCACAGTCGAGGAGGGTGAGCTGACAGCCGTCGCACGAGGCGAACTTGAACACGCCGAGCCGGGGGCGGGAGGGCGACTGGGGTGTGATGGGGGTGCTCATCTCACAGTTCCCGTACGGTGAGCAGGGGCTCGGCCTGGGCGTAGCCGACGACCGGGCCGTCGCGGCAGAGCAGCAGGGGCCCGAGCTGGCAGTGTCCGCAGTGGCCGGTGGCGCAGCGCATGTTGCGTTCGAGGGAGACCTGGATGCGGTCGGGGCGCACCCCCCGGTGGGTCAGGGCACGGGCGGTCGCGCGGATCATGACTTCGGGGCCGCAGACGAAGGCGGTGGTCGCCGCCGGGGTGAACAGGGCTTCGCCGAGCAGCGTGGTGACGACTCCGACCCGGCCGGTCCAGTGGCCGGAGGGCCGGTCGGCCGTGACGGCGCCGAACGGCCGTCTCCAGGCGGGGAACTCGTCCTGGTACAGCAGATCGTCGGGGGTCCGGGCGCCGGCGAGAACGTTCAGCCGCCCGTACGCGTCCGACTCGGCCAGAACGGCCTCGATCAGGGGGCGCAACGGGGCGAGTCCGATGCCGCCGGCGATGACGAGCAGGTCGTGGCCGCGAGCGGCGGCCGTGTCCCAGCCGGTACCGAAGGGGCCGCGCACCCCGACCGACGCGCCGATGCGCAGCTCGCACAGGGCACGCGAGACGGCCCCGACGGCGCGCACCGTGTGCGTCAGGCGCCGGCCGTGGGGGATCCGGGAGACGGACACGGGGATCTCGCCGACTCCGAACGCGTACACCATCGCGAACTGCCCTGGTGCGAAGGAGTGCAGGGGCTCCCCGGCCGGCTCCAGCACGAGCGTGACCGTGTCGCGCGTCTCCTCCCGGCGGTCCACCACTCGGTGGGGGAGTGGTGTGAGGGTCATGGCGTCGGCCTGCTCTGCCGCGGACCGTACAGGTCGAGCAGCCGGGTCCGGGTGGCTCTCAGCCGGTCTCCGATGGTCTCGGCGACCGCGGTGACCAGTGCCAGGCCCAGGGCGGGGTGTTCGGCGCACAGGTCGCGTACCGCGGCGGCGTCGAACTCCCAGGCGCGGACGGGATCGCGGGTCTCGGCGCCGAGGTGCCACTGCCGGGGCGGGCACAGCCATGACCAGCCGAGCAGGTCGCCCGGGCCGATCGTCTCCACGACGGCGCGCCCGCGGCCGGGCACCTGGACGTCGAGAGCGACCGTTCCGCTGCGGATGACCCAGAAGCGGTCGGCGTCCTGGCCCTCCTCGAAGATCCGTGCGGCGCCGGGGTAGGCGGCGTCGCGGGCGAGGGGCATCAACCGCGCGAGGTGTTCCGCCGGGAGGGCATCGAGCATCCTCTCGCCGGCGGGCCCACCCGTGTGCGCGGTCACGGTGCGGTCCGCTTCCGCCGGTCCTCCAGGTGCAGGGCGTGGGCCTCCTCGGTCAGGTCGATTCCGGTGGGGCACCAGACGATGCACCGGCCGCAGCCGACGCAGCCGGAGCTGTCGAACTGGTCGTGCCATGTGCCGATCTTGTGGGTGAGCCACTGGCGGTAGCGGCTGCGCGGGGTGGCCCGGACCGGACCGCCGTGCAGGAGTGAGAAGTCCAGGTCGTAGCAGGAGTCCCAGCGGCGCCAGCGCTCGGCGTGGTCACCGGTCAGGTCGGTCACGTCCTCGGTGGTCGTACAGAAGCAGGTGGGGCAGACCATGGTGCAGTTGCCGCAGCTCAGGCACCGGGCCGTGACGTCGTCCCAGCGTTCTGCCTCCAGGGTGTCCCGCATCAGCGTGCGCAGGTCAACCGGCGGCATGGACCGGCCCATGCGTTCAGCGGCCTCGCGCACGGCGTGGGCCGCGGCCGCTCGGGTGGGCTCGTCGGCGCCGCGGTGCGGCAGTTCCGCGAGCACCGCGGCTCCCTCCGCGCTCCCGCTGCGGCACCAGAAGCGGTGGCCGGCGGCGTCCATGACCTCGGTGAGGGCGAGATCGTATCCGGCGTCCGCGGCCGGTCCCGTCCCCATCGACACGCAGAAGCAGGTGGCACCCGGCTCGGTGCACTCCACCGCGATCAGGAAGGCCCCCGTCCGCCGGGAGAGGTAGGCGGGGTCGCGGTACCGGCCGCCGCTCATCACTCGGTCCAGGATCTGGATGGCCCGCAGATCGCAGGGCCGCACACCGAGGAACGCGTACGAGACGCTCTTCGGTCTCTCCTCGCGCACGGTCAGTCCGCCACCGGGGGGACGGTCCGCGGTCCACTGACGGACACGTTCCGGGTGCAGGAACGACTTCCACGACTGCGGCCCCGCGCTGTGCGCGAAAGCGGCTCCGTCCGCACGCGGGCGGACCCGGTACCGCCCCGCCTCCAGCTCGACCCCCCAGCCGTACGGCAACGCCTCCGCGGAGTCGAGCTCGTCGAGAACGATCGCGCCGTCGCGCACGGTGGGGCCGATCACCGTGCGGCCGCGGCGTCGCAGGGCACGCACCAGCGCGTCCAGGCCGTCGCGGTCGAACACCGCCTCGACTCCGTCGTGGGGGGCCGCTTCTGCATCTTCACGATCGGTCATCCGCTGCCCTCGATGTTCGCGTCCTTCGCCCCCGGGAGGAGCAGGGGCATTTGCCACAGTCCCCGCATCACAGGGCCGTACAGTGCGCAATCGGTCACGAACAGCGTGTCAGGCGCGCGGCTGTCCGGGAGGCAGCCGAGTCGGCGTGTCCCGTCAGATGGACCGGTCCGGACGCGGCTGCCCCGAGAACCGTCCGTCGGCGCTCACTCGGCCCGCAGACCGCGCACCGACCTCTCGTGGTGCCGCTCGACATCCACCGCGATCCGCCGGGCCACACGCGGCACCGCGCAGGCCACCGCCGGAGTGAGCCCCGTCCCCAGCGAACGGTCCGCTCCTTCGACCGCGTAGACGACGAGGCGGTCAGGGCTGCGCCCGAGGCTGTCGGCGAGACGCTGCGCCTCGGTGAGACCGAACCCGTGCGTGCTGTGCCTTGCCGGTGCGGTGCGGCGCAGGGCGCCGTCCGAGGCCGTACACCACCGGTGCGTTCGCCCCGGGTGTGCCGAAGGCGGGAAACACGCGTCGACAACGACTGCGAGGCCGGTGTTCTCCCAGAGTCCGATCAGTCGGCCGGGGTCTGCGTCACACTGCGCGAGCGCGGTGCCCGAGGGCAGCGGCCACCGCGCGGCCCGATCCCTCAACAGCGCGACAACGGCCCACCCGACCCCGTCGTCCCGGCGGAACTCGTTGCCGATCCCGATGACCACCGTGCCGACGAGCGGCTTCATTCGACTGCTCCTTCGTTCGATGCGTCGGCGTACCTGTCGCCTTCGCGGTGGAGTGGTGGCGGAGGGCTGCGGCCGCAGCGGATCGGTGGTCGAGTCGTGGGAAGAGGTGCGGGCACCCAGCATGGAGATTGGCCCGATCACCGTCGTTTCGCGAGGTGAACCGCGATGGCTCTGCCCGTACACCACCGCCCCGGCCAGCTCCTGGAACGGCCCTTCCACGCGCTGGGCGGGGGCGAGCCGATCGCCGCCGAGTTCGACGACCTCTTCGAGCGGATGAACCGTTTCCCGGAGGCCGCCGCCGGTACCGCTCCCACCGTCGGGGCCTTCTCGCCCCTGGCCGATCTGCACGAGACCGACGATGCCTACGTGGTCGAGGCCGAGCTGCCCGGGACCAAGCGCGAGGACATCGACGTCGAGATCAGCGAGCGGGAACTGCGTATCGCAGGAGAGTACAAGGAACGCGAGCGTGAGGGCGTCATGCGCCGCTGCACCCGGCGCACCGGACGCTTCGAGTACCGGGCCCTGCTGCCGGCCGGCGTCAAAGCGGACGAGATCACGGCGACACCGGCCGACGGGGTGCTGACCGTCACCGTGCCCAAGGCCCAGGCGGCCAAGCCCCAGCACATCGAGGTCGCCCAAGCCTGAAGCCGCGGTAGCCGCACGGTGGTGGGCGGTCACTTCACCCGCCCACCGCCCAGGGGACCATCTCACTTCCGGGCAGACTCCCGGTTCCCGGGCCGCATCAGGGCCGACCGGCCCCATCACGCCGGGAATCCTCACTGTCGCCGTCTGCCACGGAAACAAACATGACCGGTATCTACGCGCTGATCCGTCCCGGCGGCAGGCTGGAGTTCCGCGACGGCGTCCCGAACCGGACGCGCGAGGACGCCGACCCTCACCACGAAGCCCCGGCCGCCTTCGTCATCCAGCGAGCCGCCCGGGACGGTGACGGCCTGCACGGCCACGTCGCCGACACCTCCGCCCTGGGCTGCGGCGCATATCCGCCCAACCGCTCGTGGCCGCCCTCGGCGGCCCCGACCGGTATGTCTTCGGCAACCTGACCACCTGCGACAGCCAGACCACCGCGAACACCGGAGAATCGAGCCTGCGCGGTCTCACGGAAGCACAGCAGCGCCTCATTCACGACGTCCACACCACCGTCTCCAAGGACGCCGAAAGCGCTTGGCAGCCTGATGGGTTCGACTGACGCCGCTGCGAACCTCTTCCCCTGGCGCAAGGGCGCTGCTGCCTGATGCGGGAACTGCGGCGTCACGCCGCAGATGATGTCGGGAGCGGATCGGCAGAGCGTCCGGAAACTCGCCGTCGTGCAGACGGTCGACGGCGTCGGCAAGCAACGAGGTCACGGACCGTACCCGCAGCGGAGGCCCTGGATCCGCACCGGGGCGAGAGTGTCCGTGACGAGCAGACGGCGGAGCCCGAGCCGTCCGAGCCGGTCCTGGGCGTCCCCGCCACCCGCGCTCGTCATCGTCTCCTCGCCCTCCCCGAGAGCCTGATCGGCCAGGGGTGCACCACCCCGTCACGGCAGAGGAAGAGCCGGGCCCCCGCACGCTCCCGGGCCAAGAGCGTTCAGGGCACCTCCGTCCTGCAGTACTGCCACCGGGAAGGCCTGGCGATACGCACCGAAAAGCCCGGTTCGCTGCGGGCACTGGGCGACCGTTGTTTACTGGCTATAGGCAGTGATCGGCAGGGCACGGCTGCCGGGGCGATCCGAGCGGTGGTGCTCCCCTGGCCGATCAGGCTCCCGAGGACGTTGTCCGGGTTCTCTGTCCGGGCACTGTCGCTGCCGGGGCGGAGGGACTGCGTGGTGGCAGAAGGCACATCCCGCGCAGAGCGGACTCATCAGCGTGATGAGGAGCGGCACTGGAACCGAGGTGAGGAAGGTACTGGTTCCCGGCCTCGATGCCATCGGCTTCCCGAACCGCGTCGGCCCCATGGGCCCATCAACGTCTCGAAAGGAGGAACGAGATGGCTCAGAACCACCCCGAGGAATCCCATGCCGCGCCCGGCCCCGAAGCCCGGTTGAGTCAACTGGAAGCGCAGGTCGCGACCCTGGCCGAGGCCGTCCGGGTACTCGCCCGCGGCCTGGAGAGCGTCCCGTCGGAGGACACTCCTCCCGAGGAAGCGTCCCGCGGTGCACGACTCGCCCACGAACTCCTGCTCTCCCAGGGCCTGTAGACGATTCCCGGCGCCGGTGGAACGGGCCTCCGGCTCGCCGCCCGCCAGCTCGCCGCGGACCCGCCACAGTGCCCGGTGGCAGCTCCATACGCGTCCCGTGCCATGGGCGCCGGCAGGTCGGGGCGGCCGGGCCCGGGGGCGCCCTCGCAGTGGGCGCACAGCCGGCGCGGGACGCCGTCCACATCGTGGGGCTCGATCTTCGCGATGTCGTGGAAGACGTCGTGGACCAGGTCCAGACCCGCCTCGGCGGCGGTGGCCCCGGCTTCCCGGACGAAACGGCTCGCGCACTCGTCGCGACCGTCGCAGCCGTACCTGACCGGCCCGATGCCGGGTCCCAGCCGTCGTGGCGGACGCCACGCAGCAACTCGGGAGGCCGCGCACCGAAGTGGGTCGCGGTGCCGTGCCGCGGTCACGGACCACCGCGCCGTCCGGGAGCGGCGTTCATCAGCCAGTTCACGGTACGGCTGACGTCCGAGAGCGGGACGATTCCGACCAGTCCGCCGTCGTCCACGACCAGGACCCGGTGCTCGGCGCCCGGCGCCATGGGCGGCAGCAGGTCCGCCAGCGGGCTGTCCGGCTCGGCCACGGAGACCTGCGACAGCGGCACCATCGCCTCCCTCACCGTCACGGCATGGGCCTCGTCCTGCGGCACCCTTCTGGCGCTGTCGATGGTCACCAGCCCGACCGGGGCCCCGTCGTCGGTCACCGGGAACGCCGAGTGCCGGTAACGGTAGCGCGCACCCGTGAGAAAGCCCGCGACCGTGGTGTCCTCGGGGACCGCGAGAGGTTCGGGCGTCATGGCGTGCCGGACGGGGACACCGGCGAGCATCTCGCGCAGCTGGGCCTGCCGTCCCTCGGCGGTGGCGGCCGTGATGAGGAACCAACCGGTCAGCGCCGGCCACAGACTGCCGAACGTGCCGGTCCGTAGGAACGCGATCAGCCCGAGGACCACCAGCAGCCACCCGGGGACCCGCCCCGCCGCGGTGGCACCGGCTGTCACCCGCAGTCGGTCACCAGTGCGCCACCACAGGAACGCGCGCAGCAGCCGGCCGCCGTCGAGCGGGGCAGCCGGGCAGCGCGTTGAAGAGCGCGAGGAGCACGTTGATGCCCGCCGGCTACGCCACCATCCCCACCACGACCCCGGGCCCGGACGCCAGGTCGAGCAGCCAGGCACCGCATGCGAAGAGCCCGCCCAGCAGGAGGCTGATGAGGGGGCCGGCGCCGGCGATCCCCAGCTCCGCACCGGGGCTGGACGCCTCGGTCCTGAGCCGGGCCGCTCCGCCCGGCAGCCACAGCACGATGTCGTCCACCTCGACCCCGTTGCGCCGGGCCACGACGGCGTGCCCCAGCTCGTGTGCGAGCGGGGAGGCGAAGAAGACCACGGCGGTGCACAGGCCGGCCGCACAGTACACCGCCCAGGCACGCCCCGGATATGTCTCCGGGAGGCGGCCCTGCGACAGGCCGAACACGATGATGCCGGAAACGAGCAGCACGCTCCAGCGCACGCCGACCCGGACCCCCGCGACCCGTCCCAGGACGAACGTCGCCCGCACGGCGCTCTCCCCTGCTCAAGCCGTCACCCGACAAACAGCCGACCCGCTCCGCCTCACCACCACCCCGCCTCCCACGGTCGTCCGACCGCGCTCGTCCCCGGCCGGTCGGCGAGCCGACCCTCCTGGTCCCAGTACACCCTCGGTCCGACGGCTCCGCGCGCCGAGGGCTTGAGGACGTGGGGCCGGGAGGGTGGAGCACGCCGGGGTCCGACGGCCTCCGTCCAGTGGCACCGACGCCGGGCACATGTCCGCGACCGGCATGCCGAACAGGTCGGTTCAAGGTGTCCGTCAGGCTCGGCCCGCCATGGATCCCGCCCGTCCCGCGCCAGGGCCGGGGCCGGGGCCGGGGCGAGATCGAAGCCGGCCTGAGCCGACGGCGGAACGCGGCAACCGTCGAGTGCGCGTCCGCGCGTGTCGCGGCGTCCGGCATTCGAGGTTGTACTGATGGTGGGGGCGCTACCGAGCGAGGGGAGCAACCGTGTCGCCGTCCGACGTTTCCCACCCCGCGAAGCCGGAGGCGGTTTTCGACCGCGACGCCGAGTGGGACGCACTCGTCGCGTTCGCCGGCGACACCCGACCCCATCCTGGACTCGGTGTCGTGTCGGGCCGGCTGCGGCAGGGCAAGACGCACCTCCTGAAGGCGCTCACCGCGGCCCTGGGCGGCTTCCGTTTCGGGGCGCAGCAGGCCGCTCGGGCCGAGTCCCTGCGCCGTCTCGGCGACGAGCTCGCCCGGTACACGGGCACAGCGCCACCCGGTCACCCGCCTCGCTGGGAGGACGCCGTCGACGCGCTGCTCGCGCTGGGTGAGCGAGGGCGGCCCGTACCGGTCGTCCTCGACGAGTTCCCCGACCTGGTGCGGCAGAGTCCCGAGCTCCCCTCCGTCATCCACAGCGCCTACCGGCGGCTGCGCGAGACGGGGCGGGACAACCGTACGCGCCTGCTGCTCAGTGGCAGTTCCCTGCCCGTGATGCACCGGCTGTTCGGCGCGGCCGCACCGCTGCACGGACTGGCCGATCTGGAACTCACCCTTCGTCCGCTGGACTTCCGGCAGGCCGCGCGGTTCTGGGGCATCGACGACCCCCGCCTCGCCCTGCTGGTCCACGCCGTCGTGGGCGGAACCCCCGCCTACCGGCACTACGTCGCAGACGACGCCCCCAGCGGGCCGGACGACTTCAACACCTGGGTATGCGGAACCGTCCTCAACCCCCGCACTCCCTTGTTCCTGGAGCCGCATCACCTGCTGCAGGAGGGAACCGATCACTGGGACCGCGCGCTGTGCCACTCCGCGCTCGCCGCCATCGCCACGGGCTGCCGGACCCAGGGCGAGATCGCGGAGTGTCTCGGCACGCCGCTCACCGACGCCTCACACTGTCTGGCGCTCCTGCAGACGAACGGCCTGCTGTACGGCGAACCCGACGCCTTCCGGCCGCACCTGGTCCGGCTGCGTATCGCAGAGCCGCTGCTCGCCTTCGAACACGCAGTCGTCCGGCCCCAGCGCTCGGCGTTGGAACAGCAGGGCGCCGTGGAAGTCTGGCGGCGCGCACGTCCCGTCTTCGACTCCGCGGTGGCCGGCCCCCACTTCGCACAGGTCTGCCGGGACTGGGCCATGGACTTCGCCGGCCATGCCGTCTTCGGCGCACACCCCGCGACGGCGGCTCAGGGCTCACTCCCCGATCCGGAGCAACACGCCGGTCCGGACGTGGAAGCGGACGTGGTCGTGCGCGGCCGGGCTGACGCCCGTCCCGGACCTCTGCTGTCGGTGGGGGTGGCGCGCTGGGACGAGGTCATGGACCTGCACCACCTGGAACACATCCGTCGCCTCCTCGTGCTGCTCGCCGCCCGCGGCGAGGACATCACCCACACCCGCCCCGCCTGCTACAGCGGCGTCGGCTTCACCCACGCGCTCCACGCGGCCGAAGCCGACGGACAGGTGGTGCTCGTCGGCCTCGACCGGCTGTACCAGGACGACGGTTCGGCAGCGACGGCGAAGACGCGCAGTGCACGGCGGTGATCCGGTTCAGTCAGGGATTCCCTGCGACGTCCCGCACCTCGCGGCTTCCCGGTGCTCCCGGTGGACCTGTGCCGGACCGTCGGCAGGAGCTGACGAACGCCGGGGGCACTTCGGGCAAGGCCATCACCGATCGCCGCACGGACCCGGACCCGTACCAGGAATCGTAAGGACCGCGGATCGGGTGGCGGCGCTGGGCGGCGTCGAGGACGTCCTGGGGAAAGCGGTCGCCGGCCACATGGTGTCGGCCCTTGGTCCGACCGACCGCGGTGAGGATGCCCGCCTTGACGAGGGCCTGCATGTCACGAGTGGCCTGCTGGGAGTTCGGCCCTTCGCTCTTCTCGTGGCGTGAGCGGCGCACGCGTCCGGCCAGGGTCACTTCATGGAGGGCGGCGACCTGCCGTTCGCTGACCCCCAGGGCGTCAGCGTGCTGGTCGAGCAGAACCCCGACGTCGGTGGAACGCCGCACACGGTGCTGCACTCGCTGCGCCTGCTCGTGATGGGCGCGAGTCGAAGCGGATCCACGGACCGGTGTCGCGCTGCGGCGAGCAGACGGGGCCGCCGACTTCGCGGAGCACCTCGTAGTGGTCATAGGTGTTTCCAGGCATGCCGAGCCGCTCCTCGATGGAGGAGAACTCAGGCGCAAGAACGCGCCGGCGGGCGATGACAAGGGTTTGCGGGCTGCGGGACATGCGGCCGCTGCCGTCCTCCCACGGGTGGATCTTCACCAGGTCGAGGGGAGCCATCGCGGCGCGGATCAAGGGGTCCGCGCCGAGGTCGCCCTCGTTGAGCCGGTCGACCGGTTCTCCGGTGAGAGCCGGGAGTCGATCCTCGTGGGGCCCCTCGTGTTCCGTGCTGAGCGGATCACCCGCGGCGAAGGGAGGGCCGGACTGTCCGGCCCTCCCCCTGTGTGCCGGGAGTTACTCGGTGACCTCGTGGTCGTGGCCCTCGTGCAGGCCGCCGCCGCTGCCCGCCGAACCCTTGGTGTTCCGCGGCGCCACCGGCTTGCTCAGCAGGCTGGTGTCCCAGGCGTACTGGCCCGCCGCGTTGGCGATGACGTCGATGTTGACGTCGAACGCCTTCATGTCGATGTTCTTCAGGTTGTCGCAGGCGGCGTGGTAGCAGGCGTCGTACGCGACACCGACCTTGCCGCCGTACGCCTTTGCCTGCTCGGCCGTCTTGATGCCCTCGGCACCGGTGAAGGTGCCGCCCGAGGGGATGCCCACCTCGATGAACGGCCCGTAGTCCGACCGGCCGGTGAAGTCGGTGCCCTCGTGCGGGATGCGCCGGCTGTCCAGGTAGTCGGTGATCTGCCGCTCCAGCTGCGCCGAGCCCTCCGGGCCGGGGCCGGCACCGACCTGGTCGGAGTCGTCGCCGTCGTAGACGAACTGGGCGTAGTTCGGCGAGGCGATCATGTCGAAGTTCAGGTACAGCTTGACCTTCGCACGGTCCGCCGCCGAGAGGCTGTCGACGTACGCCTCCGAGCCCAGCAGGCCGAACTCCTCAGCCGACCACCAGGCGAAGCGCACCTTGTTCTTGGTCTTCTCGTGGGCGAGGTTCAGGGCCACCTCGAGGATGCCGGCGGAGCCGGATCCGTTGTCGTTGATGCCCGGGCCGTCCGCCACCGAGTCCAGGTGGGCGCCGAACATCACCACGTTGTCGGCGGCGCCGCCCTTGGTCTCGGCGATCACGTTGTAGGTGCGCCGGGTCTCCGAGAAGGTGCGGATCTCCAGGTTGACGGTCACTGCGCCGGCGGCGGCCCTGGCCGCGAGCGCCTCGCCGTCCGCCTGCCTGACGCCGCCTGTCGGGATCTTGGCGACGGCGGGGTCTCCCAGGGTGCCGCTGAGCGCGCCCTCGGTGTTGTTGTAGATGATCGCGCCGACCGCTCCCGCACCGGCGGCGGTCTCCTGCTTCTCCGCGAAGGTGCAGCCGCCGCGCTTGATCAGCGCGATCTTGCCGGTGAACGTCTCGGGGGCGTAGTCCCCCGGCTCGCAGCCGGTGGTGTCGTCGACCGGCACCACCGCGACCGGGGCGGTGATGCCGCCTACCGGGCTGCTGGCGGAGTACGTCATGGCGGTCACCGGGACGTCCTGCTGCTGCGGCGACACCACCCGCAGGCTCTGCGCCAGCGTCTCGGTGAACGGGAAGTCGAACTCGTTCCGGGTCACCGAGTACCCGGCCTTCTGCAGCAGGCCTTCGACGTACTCGGCCGACTTCCGGTGCCCCTCCGACCCGGCCACCCGGGTGTTCCCGTTCTTGTCGGCGATCCGCTGGAACTGCTTCAGATGCTCGTGGGCATCCTTGGCGTCGCTCTTCTTGACGAGCTTGTTCGCGAGCTTGGCAGCCTCCTTGGCAGGGTTGCTGTGGGCGGAGGCGGTGCCCGAACCGATCAGCAGCAGCGGCGTTATGAGCCCTGCGACGGATACGGCGACTACCGTGGTGCGGCGGTTCCGAGCGTTCAAAGCGCTTCCTTCCGGCGGTCCATGAGGAAAGGGCGTAAAACCGAAAACAGGCCGAACGATGTGCAGCGGTACTCCGGGCAGGCAGGGATGGCTGGATCGCTCTGCCCCTGCCACCGGCAAGGAGAAAGGTATCTGCTCGCTAAACGCTTGGTAATGGGTTGACGGGAATCTTCGGTGTCGACACCACCCGTACGCACCGATCGGCCGCCGGCACGACGAAGTTGACTGGAAGTCACCGCCGCCGGCCAGTGCCGCATCAGGCGACGTCCGCCCCGTGGCGATGTGTCACCCGGTTGCCGTGCCCTGTTCTCTGCGGAGGGTTCTGTCAGGCCACCCCGGCGGCGGTGAGCACCTCGTCCGCCAGCGGCTTGTCGAGGGCCGCGTGGACCAGGCCGTCCGCCAGCCGGGGCATCTCGCGGGCGGAAACGAGGCGGCTCAGCCTGTCGGGCGAGGCCGGCAGCCCGAGCCGCCGGGCGCCGTCCAGTGCCTTGCGGTCGATGTACGGCGCGTACTCCGGCCACACGCCCTGCACATCACGCAGGAAGATGTCGACCCCGGTGGGCCCGATCCCGGGTATGCCCATCAGGGCCTTCTTCGGGTCGGGTTCCTCACGCAGTCGGCGCAGATCGCCGCCGTGGCGCTCCAGCAGCAGTTCGGCCCCCTTACCCAGCATCGTGGAGGTCCGCTCGTCGTAGCGCCGGTAGCCGCCCTCGCCGAGTGCGTCGACGCGCTGCTGCCAGGAGGCGTCCGCCATCGCCCGCGGGGTGCGCATGCCGGCGTCGAACAGCGCCCTGGCCGCTGCCACCGCGGTGCCGGACCTGATGGGAGCACTGAGGAGAATCGCGAGCACGAGCGTCTGGTACAGCGGTGCCGGGGTGTTGCGCAGCCGGATGCCCGCCTGCGCCGCATAGGTGCTCCGCTGCCGGTCGAGCAGTGCGCGCGCCACGGCTCGGTCCGTCGCGCCGGTCGTCTTCTCACCGGCCTTCCCCATGGCTTTCGTAGTCATCGTCCGGTCACCCACTCGACGGTTCAGTGGTTCACCGGTGAGTCGGTCCACCGGCTTTCCCCATGGGAGGCATCACCCACCTCGTTCGAGTACCCCTCCTCGTTCGATGAGTTCCTGCCGGGTCGAGGGTCTGTTCCGGTGAGCGTCACAGGACGTCGTACGACGCCGCCCGGCCGCCCGCCCGTCGTCGACCTGGCCACCTGGCAGACCCTCCGGGACGAGCTGCCTGGTCCGGGAGAAGGCCCACACCCGCGAGGGCGGCGCCCTCGCTGCCCCGGGCCCGACGACGGTCCTCACCCCGGACCCCGGGGCTCCCATCGCCCCGTGCGGCTCTCGCATCACCGTCATCGCGGTCTGATGCCGACATCCCGAAGGGATCGCAAGGCTTCGCGGATCGTTCGGTGGCGCGCCACCTGTTGGAAGAGGACGCTGGATGCAGGGGCGACGTGATGGAGAGACCCCATGACTCGGACCAGTACAAGCCGCAAGGCGCACACACCGTTCTTTTCCCGCCCCGGCGTCCGCCGCCTCACACCGTTCGTCCTGATCACCGCGATCGCTCTGATCTTCATCTTCGAGAACCGCGCGAGTGTCGAGATCCGGCTCCTCATTCCGATGGTGACCATGCCGCTGTGGGGCGCCCTCCTGATCGCCTGGGGCCTCGGCATGCTCGCCTGCCTCTTCACCGTGCGCCGACGCTCGAACCGGCGCTCATGACGGACGGGGTGAGTTCCTGCGCCGGCGCCGCGTCCCTCCCGAACGGTTTACCGTCGGAGGTGCGGGCTACGCGGGCGGTGCGACGTACCGCCGACGCAGGACCCGGAGGTTCCCATGACCACTCGGATACGTGACGTGATGTCGCCCGGCACGGCCGCCGTCGAGCCCATGACCACGGTGGCGCGAGCCGCCCGGCTGATGCGTGAGCAGGACATCGGCGACGTTCTGGTGACGTACGACTGTGACCTGTTCGGCATGCTCACCGACCGGGACATCGTGATCCGGACCCTCGCCGAGGGCCTCGACCCCGCCGTCACGTCCGTCGGCTCGGTGTGCACCCGCCCGCCGGTGGTGACCCTGGCGCCGGACGACACCACCGATCACGCGATCGAGCTGATGCGGCGGTACGCCGTGCGCCGCCTGCCGGTGGTGGAACACGGTGGCTGCCCGGTCGGCATCGTCAGTCTCGGCGACCTCGCCACCACCGACGACCCGCACTCGGCCCTGGCGGATGTCAGCAGGGCCGCCCCCAACCGTTGACGGAGGTGCAGCGTGCGCGACGAAGAGCCCGAGGTGACGACGCGGGAGGCGCCGAGGGCGCGCTCCGGGTCGATCGGCCGGCGTCGGCCGCGAACGGGTACCGAACCGCTCACCGCCCGCAGTCCGCTCCGGCTGCGGCTGCGGCTGGCGGGTGCCTTCCTGCCGCTCTTCGCCGCGGCGGCCGTGCTCTTCGGCCTCTGGGCGGCGGAATCCGGGCCCGGCGACAGCCCCGGCCGCGGCGAGCTGGTCGTGGTCACGGTCGTGTGCGGTGTGCTCGCCCTGTCCGCGGCGGTCGATCTGTGGGTCGTGATCCGTCGGCTGCGGCGCGAGCGGGAAGCCGGCGCCTCGAGGTAGCGGGGCAGCGAGGAAAAGGGTGAGGCGGATGATCTCCCGAGTGTGCACGGTGCCCGTCGATGACATCGAGCTGACGGGCGACCTCGACGTGCCGACGCCCGCGGGGGCGGTCGTGCTGTTCGCGCACGGCAGCGGCAGCTCCCGGCACAGCCCGCGCAACCGTGCGGTCGCCGCCGAACTGCGTACCGCGGGACTCGGCACCCTGCTGATCGACCTGCTCACCGAGGAAGAGGAGCGGCGCGACGCGGCGACCGGCGAGCACCGCTTCGACATCGCCCTGCTGGCCCGCCGTCTGGTGGCCGCGATCGACTGGCTCGAGGTCCGGTCCGAGACCCGGGGCCTTCCCGTCGTCCTGTTCGGCGCCAGTACCGGTGCGGGCGCGGCCCTGGTCGCCGCCGCCGAGCGGCCCGCCCGGGTGCTGACCGTGGTGTCGCGCGGCGGACGGCCGGACCTGGCGGGCGACGCCCTGGAGGCCGTGGGGATGCCGGTCCTGCTGATCGTCGGCGGACGGGACGACCAGGTGATACGGCTCAACCAGGAGGCGGCCCGCAGGCTGGGCGGTCCGCACACCCTGCGGATCGTGCCGGGTGCCACCCACCTGTTCGAGGAGCCCGGCGCGCTGGAACAGGTCGCCGAGACCGCCCGCCGGTGGTGCGACGAACGGCTGCGGGCCACGGCCGGCTGAGGGGCCCGGGACAGCCGTCCACCTCGGATCCGGGCCCGGGCCCGCTCGGCCGTCCGTCGCCGGCCGGGTGGCGGTCACCAGCCAGTGGCGGGCGGTGAGGCGTACGGCCTCGCCCGTCTCGTACGCGCGCAAGGCGTCGGCGGCGGCCCGCCGGGCCCGGTCGACGGCTTCGGGGTCGACATCGCGCAGCCGGTGGCGCATCGGCCCCCCCCAGCCGAAGGGGAAGCAGGCGGCGTCCTCCGCGTCCGCGCCCCACGCCTGCGGCACTTCGATCGGCTCGGCGCCGACCGCGTCGAAGCCGGCGTCACTCAGGACGCGTGTGGTGCGTGCGGGGTCCGCGAAGGAGGCGGGGCCGGTCTCCGTCTCCTCGGACGGATCGGGCAGGGGCAGGTGCTCGGCGACGGCCGCGAAGATCACCGACTGGTCCGTCCGGTCGAAGGACCCCGGGCAGGCGAAGGCGAGTCGTCCGCCCGACCGCAGGGCGCGTCCGATGTTCGCGAACGCGGCGACCTGACCGGCGAAGGACATGATCCCGAAGCAGCTCAGGGCGACGTCGAGAACGGCGTCCTCGAACGGGTACACCCGGGCGTCGGCCTGGATGTGGGAGACGTTGCCGAGGTGTTCCGCGGCGGCGCTCGCGCGGGCCCGCTCCAGCATGGGCACGGACGGGTCGACGCCGACGGCGCGGTCCGCGGTGCGGCCGGCCGGCCGGGTCAGGTGTGCGTTGCCGCAGCCGATGTCGAGGACCCTGTCCGTGTCCTGGATGCGGACGGCGTCCAGGAACGGGGGGGTCGGCGGGGTCGTTGAGTGGGTCGTAGCGCGACCGGTGTCCGGCCCGGTGCCGGCCCTCGTAGCCGTTCCACGCCTCGGACTGACCAGTGTTCACGACCCGGTTCTCGGCCATACCTTCCGTGGTGCCGCACACGGCGTCCGGGCGGTCCGTGGCGTCCCGCTCGGACCTCCGGTCACACCTCTGGAGTTCATGTATATAAATAGCGTTCACTGCCTTGATGAGCGGAGTGTCTGTGCGTAGAGTCCGTTCACCTCGCCCGTACGGACTGGACGGAGCCACCCGTGTCGAAGCAACTCCGTAAGCCAAGAGGAGGGCGGCAGTTCGGCGCCATCGCCGCCGTTCTTGCCGTAGCCGCTGCCACCGCCACCGGGTGCTCCTCGGGCGGGACAGGCCGACAACAGGACGAGTCACAGCCGTTGGAGATCTGGATCCGGCAGGACGCCGGCAGCCCCTCCGCGGAATCGGCCGAGGCTCTCACCAAGGCGTTCACCCAGGAGACCGGTGTCAAGGCGAAACTGGTCGCCGTCGGGGTGACGGACTTCGAGACCAAGCTCCAGCAGCGCACCGCGCAGAAGGACCTGCCGGACATCGTCATCAACGACACCGGCCAGTTGGGGAACCTGGTGACCCAGGGGCTGGTCCGTGAGGTCGACCGCGAGGGCGTGGCCGGCAGCGCCGATCTCGCCGACCGGGCCTGGGAGGCGGCGCGGGGCCACGACGGCAAGTACTACGGCGTGCCCTTCAACTCACAGGCCTTCGCGCTGCTGATACGCAAGGACTGGCGGGAGGAGGTGGGCGCGGAGATACCCGAGTCGTGGGACGAACTCACCGAGCTGGCCGTGAAGTTCACCCGGGAGGACCCGGACGGCAACGGCAAGGACGACACCGCCGGCATGGTGATACCGGGGACCACCACCCGCGGCTATCTGACCTGGTGGTTCTCCACCATGCTGTGGTCGGAGGGCGGAGACTTCGTCAAGAAGCAGGGCGACGGCTACGTGCCCGCGATCGACGAGCCCGCGTCGGTCAAGGCCGTCGAGAAGCTGCAGGCGATGTTCTGCGACTCCAAGGTCGCCCAGCCCGGCGCCAGTACCGCCGACTCCTCCACCACGCACACCGTCTTCGAAAGCGGCAAGGGCGGCATCTATCTGACCGGCCCCTACATGCTGCCGCGCTTCGACGGGACGCTCGGCAAGGACAAGTACGAGGTCGTCGCGCCCCCGCCGGGCGCCGGCGGCGAGACCGTCCTGGCGGAGGGCGAGAACGTCTACATGATGGCCGGCTCGGCCAACGAGAAGGGCCAGCAGGAGTTCGCCGAGTTCGCCGCCTCCCCGGCGGGCCAGAAGATCGGCCTCGGGGTCGACAACGGCGGCATCATCGTCCGGCTGCCCGTCAACACCAAGGTGGACGGAGCCGCCGAACGCAAGGACCCGCGCTGGGAGACCTTCCAGCAGGTCTACGACGAGTCCGGCCGCAACGCGCCGGCCCTGCCCAACTGGTCCGCCATCCGGCAGATCTCCGCCGAGGGCCTCAACGGCGTCGTCTCCGACTGCGCGCGCGACGTGACCAGGGCGATGGGCGACCTGGCCGGCGAGTTCGACGCGGAGCTCGAGAAGCAGGAGGCCGAGGGCTGATGGCGGTGACCGAGGCACGGACGTCACCAGGGCCCGACACCCGGCGTCCGTTCCGTACGGGACCGCCGGTGAAGGCACGGTTGCGCCGGGCCGCGACGCCATGGCTCTTCCTGGCCCCGGCCCTGCTGCTCTTCCTGTACTTCAAGTTCATTCCCATGGCCCAGGCCGTGCGGATGAGCTTCGAGGAAGTCCGGCCGTTCCTCGGTAACACCTATGTCGGCGGCGCGAACTACTCCGAGATCTCGGGCAGCGCCGATTTCGGGGCCGCGGTGTGGCACACGGTGGTGCTCGCCGTGGCCACGACCGCCGGCTCGATCGTGCTCGGACTGGTCCTGGCCCTGCTGCTGGAGGGCCAGACCCGGTCCCTGTGGTTCGTCCGGTCGGCGATCTTCCTGCCGGTGGTCACGGCCATGGCGGTGGTGGCCGAGGTGTGGCGGGTCATGTACTACCCGGCCCAGGGCGGTGCGCTGAACTCGGTGCTCTCCCTCTTCGGTCTGGGGCCCAGCGAGTTCCTCAACTCGCCGGACAGCTCGCTGGCGTCCATCGCCTTCGTGGGCATCTGGCGGGGCGCCCCGTACGACATGATGATCTTCCTGGCGGGGCTGGCGGGCGTGGACCGGGTGCTGTACGAGGCGTCGGCGGTCGACGGCGCCTCGCGCTTCCGCCGGATCCGGCACGTCACTCTGCCCGGGCTGCGGCCGGTGTTCGCGATTCTGCTGACCCTGGCCGCGATCCGGGGGCTGCGGATCTTCACCGAGGTGTTCCTGCTCACCAACGGCGGGCCCGACGGCTCGACGGAGGTGCTGCTGACACTCACGTACAAGCTCGGGCTGGAACGCAACGAGCTGGGGGTCGCGGCGGCCGGAACCGTCCTGCTGTTCCTGGTGCTGCTGGTGCTGACCGTCGCGTCGCGACTGCGCCGGAGGGAGATCCGATGAGGAACGACACCGCGCTCGGCCTGCAGGAGGCGCACGGGCCGTGGGCCCGGGTGCTGAGGTTCGTCCTGTACACCGTCCTCTTCGGGATCTTCGCGGGACCGCTGCTGGCGCTGATGGTCGGCGCCTTCACCCCGACCGTGGACCCGACGCAGTTCACCCTGTTCCCCGACCGGCTGTCGCTGGACAACCTGGAACGGGCGGTCGACCGGAACGTCCTGGACCATCTCCTCAACTCGTTCATCGTGGTGGGCGGCGGACTGGCCCTGCAGGTCCTGGTCAGCGTCTTCGCCGGCTATGCCCTGGCCCGTAAGCGCTTTTGCGGTTCGGCGGCGGTGCTGGTGTTCATCCTGGCGACGATGATGCTGCCGGAGGAGGTGCTGGCCGTACCGCTGTCGGTGCTGCTGGCGGACCTGCCGGTGCTGCACATCAGTCTGGTCGGCTCGCTGGTCGGCATGATCGTGCCGGTGGCGGCGTGGGGCTTCTCGATCCTGGTGATGACCGAGTTCATGAAGGAGATCCCCAAGGAGCTGGAGGAGTCGGCGAAGCTGGACGGCGCGGGCGAGTTCCGCGTCTTCTGGCAGGTCGTACTGCCGCTCTGCCGCCCCGCTCTGGGCGTGATCGGCATCTTCGGGTTCACGATGATCTGGGACCAGTACATGCTGCCGCTGCTGGTCGCCACCGACCCGGCCCAGTACACCCTGCCGCTGGCGCTGCGCTCCCTGCGCTCGGACGACCAGGTGGGCATCGGGGTGCTGCTGGTGGGCGCGTTCCTGGCGATGCTGCCGTCGGTGCTCGCCTTCCTGGCGCTGCAGCGCTCGTTCATCCGGGGGCTGACGTCGGGGGCGGTCAAGGGATAGGGACAAGAACGGGGACAGGGACAGGGGGTACAGACAGGGGCAGGCACGGGGGACCGGTCCGCTCCGGACTCCGGCACCTGGCGGGCTGACCGGGCGGGCCGCCCGGACGGCTGCCGTTCAGCCGGCGTGGGCCGCCGACCGGGTCGGTGGGGCCGGTGCACCCGGTTCCGGGACGGGCGTGGACGTGATCTCGATGAGTTCGCCCTGCCGGACGCGGGCGTAGAACCACCGTGCGTCCTTCACGCTCAGGCCCAGCCAGCCGGTCTTCGCGCCGAGGGCGCCCAGGTGCTTGGCGCCGCCGGCCAGGGCGCCCGCGTAGACCGGCATCCGGTTGCCGGTACGCAGCTCCACCACGTACGGGACCTTGGCGCCACGGCGGTTCTCGGCCCTCGGGTCGCCCGGCAGCGTCATGGCCTCGTGCTTGGCGCGCACGGTCAGCCGGTGGCCGGCAGGCAGCGCGGCGACGGCGTGCGAGTCGACACGCATGACGTGGCCGCCGATCGTGAGCGTGCGGCGGCCCAGGTCGAGGAAGCCGTTCGTGGCGGAGGCCGAGCGGGTGGGCGCCCCGGCGGGCGCCGACGTGCCGGAGGTCGTCGGGGTACCGGATGCCTGGGCGCCGGCCGAGGCGGCCGGGATGTGACGGTTCGGGCCGGGCTCCTCGGCGTGCACGGTGAGTCCGATCGTCGTCAGCACACAGGCCGCCGTGGTCACCGTGCCGAACGCGACCGCGGTCCGGCGGCGCCGGGCGCGACGCCGCGCCCGGATGCGCACCTCGGCGGCCGGCACGGGCGGCGGGGCTTCGTGGTCCGCCGCCAACTCGCGCAACGCGGTGGCGAGTTCATCCGACACGGCCGCCCTCCCTCCAGGCCGGGTCAGCGGCCTCGTCCACCGCCAGCTCCCTGGCCAGTGCCGCCCGCCCCCGGGACAGCCGGGTCTTGACCGTCCCCACGGGCGCGCCGGTCTCGGAGGCTACCTGCTCGACCGTGAGGTCGCACAGATGGTGGAGGACGACGGCCATGCGCTGGGTTTCCGGCAGTCGGCGCAACGCGGCCACCAGCGCGGTGCGTTCGGGGCCGGGGCCGGGGGTCGACTCCGGCGGCGCGGAATGGCGCACCAGCTCCAGCCAACGCTTCGCCCGTCTCCAGCGGCTGACCGCCAGCCGCATGGCGACCGTACGGACCCACGCCTCGGGCGCCCCGTCGGCCTGGAGCTTGTGACGCCGGTCCCAGGCCCGTACGAACGCCTCCTGGACCACGTCCTGGGCCTCGCCCGGATCCCCGGTGAAGGCGAAGAGCTGCCCGGTCAGACGGGGGAACGCGGCCGCGTAGAAAGCGTCGAACTCGTCCTCGGTCATGCCCTCCGCCGGTGTCCGTGAATGTTTCTTGCGACCCGGCCGTCCCTGTCATGTGCACAGGTCCCGCAGATCACGCACATGGAAGCACAGCCCTGAGAGAAGACGCCGAACACGGGTCCGAGGATCCATCGACCGCCGTACGGGTGAGCCCGCACCGCGACAGACCCGCGACAGGCCCGGCAGGTCAGCCCGCTCGGCCGGTTCCGCCCGCCCCGTTCACAGCCGGGCCCACGTGTTCCGGTCCCGTGCCATCGCGTGCAGGGCCTCCACGTCGGCCGGTTTCAGCACTCCCCCCAGACGGCCCAGGCTCTCCACGTCGCCGTCCGTCAGGACGCGCACCTCGCGCGGCGGAGTCACCACCGTCACGTGGGGCGCGCCGACCAGGACCAGCACCGGACGGACCTCCGCGGTCAGGGCGTACGAGACCCGGTCGGCGTCGGCGCGGAGGCGGCGCAGCAGGGGGCGCGGCTCGCGGCGGCCGAGGGCCACCTCGGGGTCGGCGACCGTCACCCGCTGCTTGTGGGCGTACAGGGCGTGGACGGCGTACAGCCCGCCGGGGCCGATGAGCAGGTGGTGGACGCGGTCGCCGCCGGGGAGTGGCACCGAGTGCAGGGTGCGTACGCCCAGGCCGTCCATGCGGTCCAGGGCCTCGCCCACCGCCCGCTCCGCCGTGAGCGCCTGCCGGCGCGGGTCGGCGCGGAAGCGGTGGGCCGGGCCGGGGTCGCGGTCAAGGGAGATCAGCAGGGCCTCGCCCGGGCGGTTCGGCGCGAGATCGTCGTCGGGGTGCAGGGAGAGTCGGGCCAGCTCGGCGGGGGTGGGGACGGGGGGCGGGCCGACCGAGACCGGGCCGGTGAGGAAGGGGCCGAGCGCTTCGAGCACATCCGCCTCGTGGTCCTCGCCGAGCACGTTGACCCTGGCCGACTCACGGTCGTACCAGGCGAGGTTCCTGCCGTCCGGGAGACAGACGTACAGCCGCTCCTGGCCGTGCCGCCAGGCCGGTATGACGCGCAGACCGTTCATGCACCATCACCCCATGTTCCATGGGAACAGGCGGGTGCTCCCGGGGCAAGAACACGGATACCTTTGAGGAGACCCAGGCGGTGATGTCGGTGATGTCGGTGATGTTGGGGAGGCACCGTTGCATACCCGCAGGAACCAATCCGATGTACCTGCACCGGACAGTCCGTGGAACGAGATCGTGCCCGGCCTGTGGATGGGCGGGCACGAGTTCAGGGGCCGGTCGGGGCAGCTGGAGCTCGCGGTGGTCCGACAGGAGTTCGATCTTGTGCAGACGCTGCTGCGGCTGCCGGGGCACGGGCCCGGTCCCGGGGTCGAGCACCATGTCTGGCCCATCCCGGACGGGCCGCTCGACGGAACGCAGCTCCTGGGGGTCATGCGGCTCGCCGAGGCGGCGTGCGAGGCGCTGGACGACGGCCGCAAGGTCCTCGTGCGGTGCTACCACGGGTACAACCGCTCCGGCCTGGTCGTCGCACACGCGCTGATGCGCCGGGGCAGCTCCGCCGATGCGGCCATCCGGCTGATCCGGGCCCGCCGTTCGGCCTGGGCCCTGCACAACGAGCTGTTCGCCGACTACCTGCGAGCGGGGCTGACGACGGTCCGGCTGCTGGAGGAACTCACCGAGTAGTAACGCCGTCCCCGACGGCGCTCCAAGGCAGGCGGGTGTGGAGGGCTGCTCCTGGTGCGGCGATTGGTCGCCTTCGAGTCTTTCGCCCCATATGGAGGTACTGCATGTCCTCGCACTCCCCGCGTTCATCGCGTTCGGCGCGTTCGGCGCGTTCGGCGCGTTCGGCGCGTTCTCCTTTCATCCGCCGACTGCCCATATCCCTGGCCGTCGGCGCCCTCACCCTCGCGACCGTCCTCACCCCCGCCGTCGCGAGCGGCAGAGGGGACGACGACGGCCGAGCGAACTGGAGCCAGCAGGGCGGCAGCGGCCACAACAACGGGGACGGGGACGGGGACGGGGACGGGAGCAACCAGCAGGGCAACGGAAACGGCTACGGCAACCAGTAGGGAGGCGGCAACGGGAACGGGAACGGCCACGGCAACAACCAGCAGGCCGGCGGCAACCACGGCGACCGGGGCAAGTTCAAGGGCGTCGTCACAGCCCACTCGCCGGCCCTGCGCAGCTCGCCGCACCGCGGCTCCCACGTCATCCGCTACGCCCACAAGGGCGAAGTCCTCTCGATCCACTGCAAGGTCGGCGGGGACTCCGCGCAGGGCAATTCGCTCTGGTACCTCCTCACCGACGGCACCTGGGCCCGGGGCCCCGCCCGACACATCGACAACATCGGGCCCGCGCCACGCTGGTGCTGACGCGCAAACCACCTGAGCCGTCACATATGGGTAGGTTCCGCACATGAGCAAGGCCGGAATCTCCCTGGCGACGGCTGATCCGTCCACGCCCGCCGCTCCCCTCCCCCGGCGCCGTGGCATCGAACTCGCCCTCATCGTCCTGGCCGTCCTGCTGTCGGTGTTCGGCTACTGCGCCGTCGGACTCGCCAGGAACGGCTCCGTACCGCCCGGCGCCGCCGGTTACGGCGCCGGGCTCGGCGTGCTCGCCCTGGTCGCGCATCTCGCGATGCGCTTCCGGGCCCCCTGGGCCGACCCGCTGCTGCTGCCCATCGCCGTCCTGCTCAACGGGCTCGGTCTGGTGCTGATCTACCGGCTCGACCTGGAGACACCCGGCGACCGGGCCGCCCCGACCCAACTGGTGTGGTCGACGCTGGGAGTGGCGCTGTTCATCGCGGTCGTCCTGCTGCTGCGCGACCACCGGATGCTCCAGCGCTTCACCCGCGCCTGTGCCGCCTCCGCGCTCGTCCTGCTCACGGTGCCGATCCTCTTCCCGGCGGTGAACGGGGCCCGTATCTGGATCCGGGTCGCCGGATTCTCCATCCAGCCGGGCGAGTTCGCGAAGGTGCTGCTCGCGGTGTTCTTCGCCGCGTACCTGGCTCAGAACCGGGCCGCGCTCACCTACGCCGGCCGCAGGGTCTGGGGACTCCAGCTGCCCACCGGCCGGGTGCTCGGACCGATCGTCGCGGTGTGGCTGGTGAGCGTGGGCGTGCTGGTACTTGAGCGGGACCTCGGCACGTCGCTGCTGTTCTTCGGCCTGTTCGTCGTCCTGCTGTACGTCGCCACCGGCCGCACCGGCTGGCTCGCCGTCGGCCTGCTGCTGGCCTCGCTGGGCGCGGTGGCCGTGGGCCGGCTGGAGCCGCATGTGCACAGCAGGATCGAGACCTGGCTGCATCCGTTCGCCTCGATCGAGGCGGGTGAGGGCCCGAACCAGCTCGCGCAGTCCCTGTTCGCCTTCGCGGAGGGCGGGCTGCTCGGTACCGGACTGGGGCTCGGGAACTCCGTACTCATCGGCTTCGCGGTCAAGTCCGACTTCATCCTGGCCACGGCGGGCGAGGAACTGGGGCTGGCCGGTCTCTGCGCGATCTTCCTGCTGTACGGGCTGCTGGTGGAGCGCGGCTACCGCACGGGGCTCGTGCTGCGCGACCCGTTCGGCCGACTGCTCGCCGTGGGGCTCGCCGCGATCGTGGCACTCCAGGTGTTCGTCATCGCGGGCGGGGTGACCGGGCTGATCCCGCTGACCGGGATGGCGATGCCGTTCCTGGCGCAGGGTGGTTCGTCGGTGGTCACCAACTGGGCGATCGTGGCGCTGCTGGCCCGGCTGAGCGACTCGGCACGGCGCCAGGGGGACGGGTGCCGTCCGGGGAACGGAGGTGCCGGGTCGTGACGCGGTACATCCGGCACGCCGCCGCCTTCTGCGCACTGCTGCTGCTCGCCCTGCTGCTGAACGCCACGCGCGTGCAGGTGCTGCGGGCCGACGCCTACGACGGCAACCCGGCCAACCGCCGTGACGCCATCGCCCGCTACGGCCAGCCGCGCGGCGACATCCTGGTCGACGGCCGGCCGGTCACCGGTTCGCGGGACACCGGGGAGCATCTACGCTACGAACGGACCTACGGCGCCGGGCCGTTGTACGCGCCGGTGACCGGGTACGCCTCGCAGGAGTACGGGACGACCCTGCTGGAGGACACGGAGGACGGGCTGTTGTCCGGCACTGACCCGGTGCTCCAGCCGTTGCCCTTGTGGAACGACTTCACGCGCTCGCGCAACGCGGGCGGAAACGTCGTCACGACGATCGACCCGGCCGCGCAGCGGGCCGCGTACGAGGGGCTGCGCTCGCGCAAGGGCGCGGTGGCGGCGGTGGAGCCGTCGACCGGACGGATCCTGGCGCTGGTGTCCGTCCCGTCGTACGACCCGGAGCTGCTGTCCGGGAACGGGGCGGCGGCGCGCGGCGCCTGGAAGCGGCTGAACGCCGATCCGGACAAGCCGATGCTGAACCGGGCGGTGCGGCAGACGTATCCGCCGGGGTCGACGTTCAAGGTGGTCACCGCGGCGGCGGCGCTGGACGCGGGCGCGGTCACCGACCTCGACGCACCGACCGACTCCCCCGACCCGTACGTCCTGCCGGGGACGACGACACGGCTGACGAACGAGTCCCGGGGCTGTGCGGACGCCTCGGTGCGGGAGGCGTTCACCTGGTCCTGCAACACCGTGTTCGCCAAGCTGGGCGTGGCCACGGGCCCGGCGGACCTGACGACCACGGCCGAGGGCTTCGGCTTCAACGACGGCGGGCTGCGGGTGCCGTTCCCGGTGGCGCGCAGCACCTTCGACATCACGATGGACCGGGCTCAGCTCGCGCTGTCGTCGATCGGGCAGTACAACACGCGGGCCACCCCGCTGCAGATGGCGATGGTCGCGGCGGCCGTCGTCAACAACGGGCAGGTCCGGGAGCCGTATCTGGTGGAGCGGACGACCCGGGCGGGCGGCGGCACCGTGTCGACGGCCGGCTCGCGTCCGACGCGGCGCGCCATGTACCCGTCGACGGCGCTGCGGATGCGGGAGCTGATGCGGGGGGTGGTGGAGGGGGGCACCGGCGCGAACGCCGCCATCCGGGGTGCCGTGGTCGGCGGCAAGACCGGCACCGCCCAGCACGGCATCGGCAACTCCGGTACGCCGTACGCCTGGTTCGTGTCCTGGGCGCAGGGCGACGGGGACGCGGAGGCGAAGGTCGCGGTGGCGGTGGTGGTGGAGGACGCGGCGGCGAACCGCCGGGAGATCAGCGGCGGCGGAACAGCGGCACCGATCGCGCGGGCGGTGATGGAGGCGGTGTTGAACTCGTAGGCAGGGAACCCCACTTGGCGAGACGGGGGCTACCGGAGCGTCCCGTTCCCGGCTTACCGTCCGGTTCATGACCGAAGCCGGCACCACTCACGAACTCGCCCAGGTGAACATCTCCCGCCTCAAGGCCCCGCTGGACTCGCCGCAGTTGAAGGACTTCGTCGACCACCTCGACCCGGTGAACGCGGACGCCGAGGCCGCCGACGGCTTCGTCTGGCGTCTGCAGAGCGAGGAAGGGAACGCCACCGAGGTGTCGGTCTTCGGCGACGCGTGGCTGATCGTCAACCTGTCGGTGTGGCGGGACACCGACGCCCTGACCGCGTACATGTACCAGGGACGGCACCGGGAGATGCTGGGGCGGCGCACAGAGTGGTTCGAGCGGGTGCGGGAGGCGATGACGGCCCTGTGGTGGGTCCCGAAGGGCCACCGCCCCACGGTGGCGGAGGCGGAGGCACGCCTGCTGCACCTGCGCGCCCACGGCCCGACGCCCTACGCGTTCACGCTCCGGACGTCGTTCCCGGACGGCTCGGTCTAGCGGCGGCGGTCGATATCGGTGAGGTCGATGTCGAGGGGGAAGGGGACGATGAGCTTGAGGCGGTTGTGGAAGATGCCCATGGGCACGTACGCCTTGGTCGCCGGGTCCAGCTCGTAGACGTAGACCACGGGAAGCCCGCCGTTCTCCTCGACGCGCCAGTAGTGCGCGATACCTGCGGCCGCGTATTTGCGGGGCTTGGTCTCGCGGTCCCGCTCCTCCGAGTCCTTGGAGACGACCTCGACAGCGATCACGATGTCCTCCGGCCGGTACCAGGTCTGACTCGGGCCGGTGTCGGCGTCTGCCCTGAACACCAGAACATCGGGCTCCGGCCGATTGCGCTGGTTGAGTTTGATGGTCATCTCACGGATGACGTCAAGCCCGTCCGGCACCTGAGCCAGCAGGGCGTTGTCCAGCAAGCGGATGACACGTGAGTGGAAATTGGTCTGCGGACTCACGAAGACGAGGCTCCCGTCGATCAGCTCCGTGTGCGGAGGCAGGTTGGGAAGCTCGTCGAGGTCGTCCGCCGTCCAACCGTCCTGCGGCGGACGCGGCCACTGGTAGTCGTCGTCCGACTCGGAGTCGCGTGCGGCGCTCATGATTGCTCCCATGCGCTGGAGTCTGACCGGCACAGTCAGCCTACCCAGGGCGAACGCCGATTCGCCGCTCCATGAAGTGATCCGGATGGTGCGCCATTGACGCCCGCGGGAGGGGGAGCGCCCTTCGGCAAGTCCTGCCCAAGGGATTGACGGGCTTGCTGACAAGCAGTCTCATAAGTGGGGTGAACCGCCGGTAACCCGATGTGCCCTCGAGGTGGAGCCGCCATGACGAGCCAGAACCGGACCCTGACGGAAGCCGACGCGCTCGACGGGCTGCGCGACGCGCTCGGTCTGCTCAAGGACCGGGAAGAGGTGGCCCAGCGGCTGCTCGACGCCTCCGCCAAGCACTCCTTCGACCCGGACGAGGAGCTGGACTGGGACGCTCCGTTCGAGGAGGGCAAGTGGTTCTGGCCGCCGGAGCTGGTGTCCCTGTACGGCACCCCGCTGTGGAAGCGGATGAGCGAGGAGCAGCGCATCGCGCTCTCCCGGCACGAGGCCGCGGCGCTCGCCTCGCTCGGCATCTGGTTCGAGCTGATCCTGATGCAGCTGCTGGTGCGGCACATCTACGACAAGGCCGCCACGAGCGCGCATGTGCGGTACGCGCTCACCGAGATCGAGGACGAGTGCCGGCACTCCAGGATGTTCGCCCGGGTGATCGCGCGTGGCGGCACCCCGTGGTATCCGGTGAGCCGGGCCCATCAGCAGCTCGGACGGCTGTTCAAGACGATCTCCACCACGCCCGGCTCCTTCACGGCGACCCTGCTCGGCGAGGAGGTCCTGGACTGGATGCAGCGGCTGACCTTCCCGGACGAGCGCGTCCAGCCGCTGATCCGGGGCGTCACGCGCATCCACGTCGTCGAGGAGGCCCGGCACGTCCGCTATGCCCGTGAGGAGCTGCGGCGCCAGATGGTGACCGCGCCGAAGTGGTCGCAGGAGTTCACCCGGATCACTTCCGGCGAGTTCGCCCGCGTCTTCTCGGTGGCGTTCGTGAACCCCGAGGTGTACCCGAACGTCGGGCTGGACAAGCGCGAGGCCGTCGCCCAGGTCAGGGCGAGCGGGCACCGGCGGGACGTGATGCGGCAGGGGTCGAAGCGGCTGACGGACTTCCTGGACGACATCGGCGTGCTGCGCGGGGTCGGACGGCGGCTGTGGAAGTCGTCCGGGCTGTTGGCGTAGGCAGCCACCGGAAGCGGTTGGTTACGCTGCGGGGATGACCCCGCAGGCTCCCACCCCCGCCTATCGGCGCCTCGGCGTCGAGGAGCGGCGCAGTCAGCTGATCGACGCCGCGCTGTCCCTCTTCGCCCACCGCGCGCCCGACGAGGTGTCGCTGGACGACGTGGCGGAGGCGGCCGGGGTGTCGCGCCCCCTGGTGTACCGGTACTTCCCGGGCGGCAAGCAGCAACTGTACGAGGCGGCGCTCAGGTCCGCCGCGGACGAGCTGCGGCACTGCTTCGACGAGCCGCGCGAGGGTCCGCTGCCGCCCCGGCTGTCCAGGGCCCTCGACCGCTATCTCGCCTTCGTCGACGGGCACGGCCCCGGGTTCAGCGCGCTGCTGCAGGGCGGAAGCGTCGTGGAGACCTCCCGTACGACCGCCGTCGTCGACGGTGTGCGCCGGTCCGCCGCCGAGCACATCCTCAGCCATCTCGGAGTCACCGAGCCTGGGCCCCGGCTGCGGATGACCATCCGGATGTGGATCACCGCCGTGGAGGCGGCCTCGCTGATCTGGCTCGACGAGGACAGGCTCCCGCCGGTCGACGAGCTGCGGGACTGGCTGGTGGAGCAGTTCCTGGCCGCCCTGGAGGTGACCGCGCGGCGCGACGCGCAGACCGAGGCACTCGTCCGGACCCTGCTGGCGGACGGCTGACGTACTGCCGCCGCCGGCGGCGGACGGCCCGCGTGGGGCATGGCCGACACTGGAGGCGTGAAGAGTCAGGACACCCCCTTCGAGGGCGGGCCCATGGACGGGCGCGTCCTGCCCGTGCTGCTGGGCATCACCGGGCACCCGCCCAAGACGTACCGCATTCCCGTCCCCGCCCCGGACGGCGGCCCGGCCACCGTGCTGATCTACCGGCGGGTGCCCCGGGAGCAGGGCGGGCGGATCGGGCTGGCCCGGGGGTGGAAGTACCTGTACGACCCGAGCGGGGCGGCGACCGGCCGGCCGAGGTGGCCGTGGCCGGGGCGCACCCGAAAGCCCGCCGCCGATCCAGACGCCACGCCGGGTGGCAAGCCGGACGACGCCGACGGGTGACGCCGTTGCGCCGAACCGCGCACACCCGGCGAGCGGGCCCGGCCAGGCCGCCGGATGCTCGCGATGCGGAGCGGAGGATCCGCCCGCGTCGGAGGTGATGGTGTGTCAGGAATGCTTCTGTGTCTGGTGTGTACGGCGGCGGTCGCGACCGGGACCGTTCTCGCACCGGTGCCCGCGACGGCCGTTCCGAAGCCCCCGGAGAGGACCGCGGTGCGGCTCCCCGGGGGCGACGACGGAGCTCTCGAACCGCCTGCGGGCACCGCGGCCGAACCCCGCAAGCGGTCCGTCGCCGAGTTGTTGACGGACCTTCAGCGGCTGTACCACGCGGTGGGGAAGGCCACCGCGGCCTACGAGGCCACCAGGGAACGGCTGACGAGGCAGCGCGCCGAGACCCGGCGGCTGGAGAGCGCCCTCGCCCGCGCCCGGCTCTCCCTGCACCACAGCCGGGGCGCGGCCGGGCGGCTGGCCCGGCACCAGTACCAGAACAGCACCGGGATCTCCCCGTACGTACGGCTGCTGCTGGCACGCGATCCGCAGCACGCTCTCGACCAGGGGCATGTGATCGGGCGGCTGGCGCGCAACCGGGCGGACGCGGTGGGCCGGCTGACCGGCAGTGAGAAGCGGACCGACGAGCTCGCCCGGCGGGCCCGCAGGGCGCTCGACGACCGGCTCGCCCTCACCGAACGGCGCGGGAAGGAGCGGGACGCGGTGCGTGAGCGGCTCGGCGAGGTCGAGGAACTGCTCGCCTCGCTCAGCCCCGAGGAGCTGGCCGCCCTCGCCGAGCGGGAACGGGCCGAAGTGGCGCGGGACCAGGCGGAGTTCCTGGCCTCCGGCGCCCTGGGCGCACCCGGTGCGTCCGGTGTTCCCGGCGGCGGGCGCACCCCCTCCGCGGCGGGCGAACAGGCCGTGCGGTACGCGGTGGAGCAGGTCGGGAAGCCGTACGAGTGGGGCGCGGAAGGCCCCGGGGCATACGACTGTTCGGGGCTGACGTCCGAGGCGTGGGGTGCCGCCGGAACACCCGTCCCCCGGACCAGTCAGGAGCAGTGGGCGCGGCTGGAGCGGGTCGCGCTGGACGAACTGCGGCCGGGTGACCTCGTCGTGTACTTCCCCGAGGCCACGCATGTCGCCCTCTACCTGGGTGACGGCATGGTGGTGCAGGCACCCCGGCCCGGCGCGCGGGTCAAGGTCTCCCCGATCGCGGCCAACCCGGTCCTGGGCGCCGTACGCCCCGACCCGGGCGGGGAGCCCCTGCGGCGCTATGTGCCGCCGGAGCTCCCCGAGGGAGCGACGGAGGGACCCGACCAGGGCTACGCGCGCGCCTACGCGCCGCCCGCCGCCGCCGAGGCCTCCGCCAGGTAGGCCCCGGCCTTCTCCGGGTCGTAGAAGAAGTTCTCGAGGTCGGCCGGGTTGTCGAAGCAGTTGACGAACCGGTCGGCTACGGGCTGGAGGCTGCCCGCGGCGCCGAGCACCTCGAGGACGTGCGCGGGCGGCGGGGCCAGCATGGCGTTGGTCCACTTGGTGACGTGCCGGGCCGTGTCCCAGTAGCGGTCGAAGGTCTGCCGCATCCACGCCTCGTCGAACGGCTGCTCACCGTGCTCGACGATCGAGGCGAGGTAGGAGGCGGCGCACTTGGAGGCCGAGTTGGAGCCCTGGCCGGTGATCGGGTCGTTGGCCACGACCACGTCCGCGACGCCGAGGACCAGGCCGCCGCCGGGCAGCCGGCCGACGGGGTTGCGGACGGTCGGGGCGTAGCGGCCGGCGAGGGTGCCGCCGGCGTCGGTCAGTTCGACCTTGCCGGTCCGCGCGTGCTCCCAGGGGAGGAACCTCTCCATGAGTTCCAGGGTCAGGGAGAGGTGCTCCGCCGGGTCCTTGACGTCCTTGAAGGCGTCCAGCGGGCCGCCGGGTATGCCCTCCCAGAACAGGATGTCGGCGCGGCCCGAGGTGGTGAGGGTCGGCATGATGAACATCTCGCCGACGCCGGGGACGATGTTGCAGCGGACCGCCTCGGTGTCCGGGTGCTCCGGACGCGGGTCCAGCCCGTGGACGTAGGCCACCGCGAGCGCCCGCTGCGGCTCGGCGTACGGGGAGCGCGAGGCGTCGCGGCCGAACATCCGCACGAGTTCGCCCTTGCCCGCGGCGACGAGCACGAGGTCGTACGTACGGGAGAAGTAGTCCAGGTCGCCGACGGCCGCGCCGTGGATGACCAGCTGGCCGCCGCGCTGCGCGAACGTGTCCATCCAGCCCGCCATCTTCACCCGCTGGTCGACCGACTGCGCGAACCCGTCGAGCAGACCCAGCCAGTTGATCGCGCGCTGCGTCGGGCCCGGGTCGTGCGAGCCGGGGGCCGCGACCGAGACACCGAGCCCCTGGATCTTCGGGGCCTGGGACTCCCAGAAGTTCAGCTGGAGATCACGCTCGTGCTGCAGGGCCGTGTGGAACATGCACTGCGTCGACATCACCCGTCCGGTGCGGATCTCGTCCGCGGTCCGGTTGGACATCAGGGTGACCTCGTACCCGTGCGACTGAAGGCCGAGGGCGAGCTGGAGACCGGACTGGCCGGCTCCGACGACGAGTATTTTCCGCATGCGGGGAGTTCTCCTAGGGGACGGGGGCTTCCGGCGGCCGAGCGGGACTTCCGGGCTACTCCGGGGTTTCCTCGAGCGCGTGACCCACCAGGGACAGGAGGGTCTCGACGACCGAGATCCGGCTCCGGGCGTCCATGATCATGACAGGTATGCGGTCCGGGATGGTGAGCGCCTCCCGCACGTCGTCCGGCTCGAACAGCTCGGTCTCGTCGAAGTGGTTGACCGCGACGATGTACGGCAGTCCGCAGCTCTCGAAGTAGTCGAGCGCCGGGAAGCAGTCCTTGAGCCGGCGGGTGTCGGCCATGACGACCGCGCCGATCGCACCGCGCACCAGGTCGTCCCACATGAACCAGAACCGCTGCTGCCCCGGCGTGCCGAAGACGTAGAGCACCAGGTCGTCGTCGAGCGTGATGCGGCCGAAGTCCATGGCCACGGTGGTGGTCAGCTTGTCCGGCGTGGCGGTGAGGTCGTCGGTCTCGGCGCTCGCCTCGGTCATCAGCGCCTCGGTCTCCAGAGGCCTGATCTCCGAGACGGTGCTGACCAGCGTGGTCTTGCCGACTCCGAAGCCGCCGGCCACCACTATCTTCGTGGCGATCGGGGCGCGGGTGCGGTCCGTCTGCCAGGGCAGCAACTGCTCGTCGTCCTCGACGAGCGGGGAGACGCCTTGAACTGCGTCAGAGACGGCGGAGTCCACTCAGCACCCTTTCCAGCAGCACGCGGTCCGGGCGGCCCGTGCCGTGGCCGGTTCCCGTTCCGTAGACACGGATCTTTCCCTGGTCCGCGAGGTCGCTCAGGAGCACCCGGACCACGCCGAGCGGCATCCTCAGCAGCGCGGCGATCTCGGCCACCGTGCGCATCCGGCGGCACAGTTCGACGATGGCCCGCATCTCCGGCATGATCGTCGACTTCAGCGAGCCCTTCGTCAGCTCCTTGCGCTGCTCGGCGGCCTCCAGTTCGGCGGTGGCCGCCACGAACGTCTCGACGAGGAGCACATGGCCGAAACGGGTACGGCCGCCCGTGAGCGAGTAGGGGCGGACCCGGGCGGGTTTGCGGTCCCCGCCGCGGATCGGGAGGTTCTTCCTGGTTTTACCGCTCAACAGGGGCTCCCGGTGGACTCGTTCTCCAGGCTCTTGTCCTCCATGGACTTGCGCAGTTCGCTGCGGAGCTCGGGGGTCAGGACATGGCCGGCCCGGCCCACGAACAGGGCCATGTGGTACGCCACCACGCTCATGTCGCACTCCGCGGAGCCGTGCACCCCGAGCAGCGAGCCGTCGCTGATCGACATCACGAACAGACTGCCCTCGTCCATCGCCACCATGGTGTGCCTGACCTGGCCGTAGTCCATCAGCTTCGCGGCGCCGACGGTCAGGCTGCCGATACCGGAGACGACGGTGGCCAGATCGGCGGCGGAGCCTCGCGGGCCGGCGCGTTTCCCGGTCCGCGCCTCGAGTGCCCCGGCGGCGGCCTCGCCCCGGTTCGTCCGGGCGGGCACGAGGTCGGGGTCGGAGGAGAGCAGCAGCAGCCCGTCGGAGGAGACCACGGCGACCGAGAGGATGCCGGGCACCTCCTCGACGAGGTTGGTCAGCAGCCAGTGCAGGTTGCGGGCCTCACTGCTCAGTCCGAAGGTACTGGGCGCGGTCAACTGCTTGCCTCCTCGACGGTGCCCCCCGTGGCTTCTTCGGATGGTGCGGCCGCGGTGGACGGCGGACGGTGCGGTCCCGTCTCCTCGGCGATCTCCACTTCGACGTCCCGGCGTCCGGCCTCCGCCCCCCGGCGGAAGCCGCCGAGGCGGCGCCGCAGGGCGTCGGCGTCCACCGAACCGGTGCGCTGCCTGGGGGCCTCGGCGCGCGCGGCGATCTTCGGTGTGCGTTTGGGCAGGCCCTTGGCGGTGACCGGCTCCTCCTCCGCCGCCGGGCCGTCGGGCACGCGCGCGTGCTCGTCGTCGGGGGCGGGAGCGGGGGCGGGCACCGACCGGGTCGGCGGTGAGGCCGGCGGCTCGGGCCTGGTGTCCGGCTGGGCACCCGGGGCCTTCGCGTCCGCCGCCGCGGTCGCGTCGGGCGCGGGCGAGGGCGACGGGATCAGCAGTTCCATGGTGGTCTCGGCGGGCCGCTGATGCGTCCCGTCCACAGCCCCGGGGCCACCGTCGCCGTCGCTGTCGCCGGCTCCGGCGAGGGGCTCGGCGGCGGCCTCGGCAGGGGCGTTCTCCGCAGGCTCCTTCGGCGCGTCGCCCGCGGGCTCCTGCTCGGTGGGTGCCTCCGCGGCCGGTGCCTCCGCGGCGGGGCGCTGCTGCTGTACCGCCTGTTCCGCCAGGGCGACCAGCGGATCGTCGCTCTCCGTGCGGCCGTGCAGGACGTTGGCGTTGGCCTCGGCGTCCGCGCCCGGCAGGGAGACGCGCTGCGCACCGGCGGTGCCGGAACCGGAGGCGGGTACGGCGGTGGGCGGGGCGGGCTTGGCGGCCAGCAGGGTCGTGGGAAGGACCACGACCGCGGCGACGCCGCCCTGCTTCTGCTCCCGCAGCCGCACCCGCACCCCGTGCCGCTGGGCGAGCCGGGCCACGACGTACAGGCCGAGTCCGAGGCCGTCCTCGTCCTCGTGCTTGTAGTGCGCCTCCGGGTCGGAGTCGGACAGGCGGGCGTTGAGCCGCTCCAGCCGGTCCCCGTCCATGCCGATGCCCTCGTCCTGCACGGAGAGCATGACCTCGCCGCTCTCCATCAGCCAGCCGGAGACCTCGACGGGCAGGTCGGGCGGGCAGAACGAGGCGGCGTTCTCCAGGAGTTCGGCCAGCAGATGGCTGAGGTCGTCGGCGGCGAACCCGGCGATGTGCGCGTGCGGCGGCAGCGAGCCGATCCTGACCCGCTCGTACCGCTCGATCTCGCTGACCGCGGCCCGTACGACGTCGACGAGCGGCACCGGGCCCGCCGCGTGCTGGACGTGTTCGGTGCCGGCGAGGACGAGGAGGTTCTCGCTGTGCCGGCGCATCACCGTGGCGAAGTGGTCGAGCTTGAACAGGGTGGCCAGGCGGTCCGGGTCGTCCTCACGCTCCTCCAGGCCCTCGATGACGCCGAGCTGCCGTTCGACCAGGCCCAGGGTGCGCAGCGCCAGGTTGACGAAGGTGCTGCCGATGCTGGTGCGCAGCTGCTCCAGACGGGCGGCGGACTCGGTGAGCTCGGTGCGCAGCTCCTCGCGGGCGTCGGCCATCCGCTGCCGCTGCGCGACGAGGTGCTTGCGGTCGGCCTCGAGGGTGGCGATCCGCGTGGCGAGCTGCGCGGCGTGCGCGTGCAGGGCGTTGACGGAGCGCACGACCTGGGCGAACTCGTCGTTGCGTCCGGTGAAGGTGACCGGCTCTTCGACACTCGGGTCCTCGGCCCCGGCGAGGCGGGCCGAACCGCGGCGCAGCACGGACAGCGGGCGGGTGAGGGTGCGGGCCATGGCGGTGGCGACGCCGACCGCGAGCAGCATGAGAGCGCCGAGGACGGCGACGTGGATCTCCAGCGCGGTGACGTCGTCGTCGCGCAGCTGGGCGAGGTCCTTGGTGCGCTTCTCGAAGAGGGCGGACTCCACTCCGCGCATCGTCTCGACGCGGGCGGTGAGCGCGGCCTCCAGCTTCTTGGTGTCGGTGGCGCGTTCGTCGTCGGAGAGGGACGGCTGGTCGGTGAGGCTCGCGAGGTACTTCTCCGCGGAGTCGACCTCGGGTCCGGTCACCGTGGAGTCGTAGGACGCGCGGGCCACCTTGGGCGCCGTGTCGCGGAAGTCGGCGAGGGCGGCGTCGGAGCGCAGGCGGGCCTGGAGGGCCGCGGCGGTCAGCTCGTCGCGCCGCTCGGTGTCGGCGTCCGAGGAGGCGGTGGACGTGGTGGGCAGACCGGTGATCGGGTCGATGACGGTCTGGGTGGTGCTCGGCACGTTGAGTGCGGCCAGCAGCAGCCCGCGGGTGGCGGCTGCCTGCTGGACGGCGGAATCCAGCTCGGCGAGCGCGTAGGCTCCGGAGCCCGCACGGGGCGGGGTCCGCTCCGCGAGCTGTTCGGCGAGCCGGTGCAGCCGGGTGATGGCGGTGGAGTACGCCTGGTGCGCCTCGAGCGCGCCGCTCTTGCCGGTGAGCGCCGCCCTGCGCACGGCCGCGATGGCGTCGAGGTCGTCGCGCATGGCTTTGGGGGTGCCGGTGTCGGCGCGCAGCTCCTCGACCTGGCGGTCGACGCGGGCGCTGTCCTGTTCGGCGGGTGCCTTGGACTTGGGGCGGCCGGCCGCGATGTAGGACGTGACCTCGTCCCGTTCGTCGGCGAGGGAGTGCGCGAGCGTCAGGGCGTCCTGGGTCCGCTCGGCGAGGGTCACCAGGCTCTGGGAGTCGTTCAGTTGCCCGGAGGCCGCCAGCACTGACGGTGTTCCGGCACCCGCGATCGCGGCGGCCACCACCGCGACGGCCACGATGAGCCGGTTGCGCACATGGGCGGGGCGGCCCTTGCCGACGGTGGGCTTCTGGTCGGCGTCCCCCGCGGGGGCCGTCTGCTTGCCTGTGCGACGAGGCCGCGTCTTCTGCACCGGTGCTCGCATTCCTGACTCGTGTACCCGTGGGTCCGGGTGACGCTCCGTCAACAGACGTCTACGCCCTGCTCGCGACAGGCACCTGCGTCCTGCCCGGACTGTCGACCGCGCTGGGCCCGTGAGACGCCCCCATCGCTTCCCGACCCTCCCAGCGCCTCTGAGCACTGGATGCGCATCACCTGACCCGCCACTCGAAGGAGTGAACATCGGAGGCGAGTTGAGGGGCAAGTCCCGCCACGTCCCGCAGCGGCCGTGCGCGGCGGGCCGGTTGGACGTCTGCGGCGGCCAATGGCAGGATTCGCCGCCACGCGCGCCCGGAGCGCGGCATTCCCACCCAAACTCGGCTACTGACCTGCACGGTCCCGGGAAATCAGCGAACATGTCCGGCCTCCGGCGACCCTTGTGGAGGCCTCGTGCAGACTGGAAGAATGCGTACTGAACTCGCCTCGGAGCCCGGCGACGCGGACCGCCCCAACGAGGACTTCGCCGGTGTCGGACTTCCGGCCTCCGGACAGGGCGGTTCACTGGTCGTACTGGACGGCGTCACGCCCCCGCGGGACGGGACGGGCTGCCGGCACTCCGTCCCCTGGTTCACCGCGCGGCTCGGCGGGGCACTCGCCGAACTGACCGTTTCACTCCCGGATGTCCCCCTGGCCGACCTGCTGTCCCGGGCCCTTGTGCGTACCGCCGACGCGCACCTCGAAACCTGTGACCTTTCTCACCCGCGCACTCCTCAGGCGACGGTGGTGCTGGCCCGCTGGTCACCGGAGTCCGTCGAGTACCTGGTGCTGTCCGACTCGGTCCTGCTCGTCGAGTCCCCCGACGGGGCGGTCACCCCGCTGCTGGACGACCGACTGGCCCTGCTGCCCCGCTCGGCCCTGGCCACGGACGCACTGGTGGACGCCACGGTGCGGAACAAGGAGGGCGGCTTCTTCACCGCGGCCGCCGATCCGTCGGTCGCGGCGCGCGCGGTCACCGGCACCCTTCCGCGTGCCGAGGTGCGTGCCCTGGCCGCGCTGACGGACGGGGCCGCGCGCTGGGTGGAGAAGTTCCGCGAGGGCGACTGGACGGAGTGTCTCGCCCTCGTCCGCAAGGAGGGGCCGCGGGCGCTGGTGGATCGCGTACGGGCCCTGGAACGGGCGGACACGGACCGGGTGATGCTGGGCCGGAGCAAGAGGCACGACGACGCGACGGTGGTGTACGTGGAGTTCTGACTCCCCGTACACCACCCCCTTCACCCGTACGCCGCCGGACTCGATCACTCCGGTACGCCGAACGGTGTCCCGCTTCCCCCGAACGGCACCCCGCTCACTCCGATTACCCTGATTACCCCGAACGGTGCCGTACATCCCCCGGACGGCGCCGAGTTGCCCCGAACGGCGCTCCGGTCACCTGTCCGTCCCGCGGTTCAGCTGGTGCAGCAGCCGGGCGAGTTCCGTGACCTCGCCGGTGTCCCAGTCGGCGAGGCGGCGGGCGTAGCGCGCGCGGCGGGCCTCGCGGACCCTGCTCATCCGGTCCCGGCCCTCCGGAGTGAGGGCGACCAGCCAGGCGCGGCCGTCGGCGGGGTCCGGCTCGCGGGTGACGAGGCCGAGTTCCTCCAGGGCGTGCAGCTGACGCGACATCGTCGCCTTGCCGACGCCGATGTAGGCGGCGAGTTCGGTGGCCCGCTGCTTGCCGCGCTCATCCAGACGGACCAGCAGACCGTACGCGGACGGTTCCAGGTCCGGATGGACCTCGCGGGACATCTCGCCCTGGCTGGCCCTGGCGCGGCGCAACAGCACCGTCAACTCCCTTTCCAGGGCCAGGAATCCGGGCTGGTCCATACCGCTCGCGGGCACTTCGGACGAGGTGTCCTCTGCGCCGCCGTTTCCGCCTTCGTGCACGTCAGTTCCTGCCTCGGTTTTCCCGGTCGTCCGTGTTCCCGCCGAGTGGCGACGCCGCTACGGCTCCGCAAGTATTTCGCAGACGCGGCCCGGCGGCGGTTTCCGAATCCCTGGTGAGCCCTGGGAATCCCCAGGGCTCACGTCGCGGTCCGCGTGCGTCGCCTCCCTTGCCTCCCCTTCTCAAGGGTCCCGCACCAAGTTCCTCGGAGACACGTCATGCCCGTGCACAGATTCGGCTCCACCCGTCTACGCGCGTTCACGACCGTCACGACGGTCCTGCTCGCGATCCTCTCGCTTCCCCGCGCGACGCCCGCGGCCACGGCGGCCGCCCCCGACGTCCCGCCGCGTGGCTCCGCCCACATGGGCATGGGCGTCGTCGCCCATGACGGCCAGGACGGCACGCCCGCCCACCGCACCGCCTGGACGGAGGGCGTGGACGTCTCCAGCCACCAGGGCGACGTGCCCTGGTCGACCCTCTGGAACAGCGGGGTCAAATGGGCCTACGCGAAGGCCACGGAGGGGACGTACTACAAGAACCCCTACTACACGCAGCAGTACAACGGTTCGTACGACATCGGCATGATCCGCGGGGCGTACCACTTCGCGACCCCCGACAGGACGAGCGGCGCCGCCCAGGCCGACTACTTCGTCGACAACGGCGGCGCCTGGTCACGCGACGGCATGACACTGCCGGGCGTGCTCGACATGGAGTGGAACCCCTACGGGGACGCCTGCTACGGCAAGTCGCAGAGCGCCATGGTGAGCTGGATCCGCGACTTCCTGGACCAGTACCGGGAGCGCACCGGCCGGCACGCCGTGATCTACACGGCGACCAGTTGGTGGAAGCAGTGCACCGGGAACCACGCCGGGTTCGCCGCCGACAATCCCCTGTGGATCGCCCGGTACGCCTCCACCGCGGGTGAGCTGCCCGCGGGCTGGGACTTCTACACGATGTGGCAGTACACCTCGACCGGGCCGACGGTCGGGGACCACGACCTCTTCAACGGCACGGTCGACCGGGTGCGGGCGCTGGCGCTCGGCTGACGCCGCCGCCTCGCACCCCACCCTTGCCCCGCAGGGTGACGGCCCGGGCCTCCCTCACGGGACCCGGACCGTCGCCCTTCCGGTGGCGGACGGCGATCAAGCCGCCACCGGAACCTCCGGCGCCGCGCCGTTCGTCGCCGGCGCGAGCGCCAGCTCCAGGACCTGGCGGACGTCGGTCACGGCGTGGACGTCGAGCCCGTCCAGCACCTCGGCGGGGACGTCGTCCAGGTCGGGCTCGTTGCGCTTGGGGATGATCACGGTGGTGATCCCCGCCCGGTGCGCGGCGAGCAGCTTCTGCTTCACCCCGCCGATCGGCAGCACCCGCCCGGTCAGCGAGACCTCACCGGTCATCGCCACATCCGTACGGACCAGGCGCCCGGAGAGCAGCGAGGCCAGAGCGGTGGTCATCGTGACGCCGGCACTGGGGCCGTCCTTGGGCACCGCACCCGCCGGGAAGTGGATGTGCGCGCCCCGTTCCTTCAGGTCGGCCACCGGCAGCTCCAGCTCGGCGCCGTGCGACCGCAGGAAGCTCAGCGCGATCTGCGCCGACTCCTTCATCACGTCGCCCAGCTGTCCGGTCAGGGTCAGTCCGGCGGCGCCCGTCTCCGGATCGGCCAGGGACGCCTCCACGTAGAGGACGTCACCGCCGGCGCCGGTCACCGCCAGCCCGGTGGCGACACCGGGGACGGCGGTACGGCGCTCGGCCGGGTCCTGGGCGGACTCGGGCACGTGGTGCGGTCGGCCGATCAGTCCTCGCAGATCGCTTTCCGTGACGGTGAACGGCAGCTCCCGCTCGCCCAGTTCGTGCTGGGCCGCGACCTTGCGCAGCAGCCGCGCGATGGACCGCTCCAGGGTGCGTACGCCCGCCTCGCGGGTGTACTCGCCGGCCAGCTTGCGCAGCGCGCCGTCGTCGAGGTCGACCTCGTCCGCGGCGAGCCCGGCCCGCTCCAGCTGACGCGGGAGCAGGTGGTCGCGCGCGATGACGACCTTCTCGTCCTCCGTGTAGCCGTCCAGGCGGACGATCTCCATCCGGTCCGCCAGCGCCTCCGGAATGGCCTCCAGGACGTTGGCGGTGGCGAGGAAGACGACGTCCGAGAGGTCCAGCTCGACCTCCAGGTAGTGGTCCCGGAAGGTGTGGTTCTGCGCCGGGTCCAGCACTTCGAGGAGGGCGGCGGACGGGTCGCCCCGGAAGTCCGAGCCCACCTTGTCGATCTCGTCGAGCAGCACCACCGGGTTCATCGACCCGGCCTCCTTGACGGCCCGCACGATCCGGCCGGGCAGCGCGCCGACGTACGTACGCCGGTGGCCGCGGATCTCGGCCTCGTCGCGGACACCGCCGAGGGCGACCCGGACGAACTTCCGGCCCATCGCGTGGGCGACGGACTCGCCGAGGCTCGTCTTGCCGACGCCGGGCGGCCCCACCAGGGCGAGCACGGCACCGCCGCGGCGGCCCCCGACCACGCCGAGTCCGCGCTCGGCGCGCCGCTTGCGCACCGCCAGGTACTCGGTGATGCGTTCCTTCACGTCCTCCAGGCCCGCGTGCTCGGCGTCGAGCACGGCCCGGGCGCCCTGGATGTCGTACGAAGCGGCGCTGTCATCGGTCCGCTCGTTCCACGGCATCTCCAGGACCGTGTCGAGCCAGGTGCGGATCCACGATCCCTCGGGCGACTGGTCGGAGGAGCGCTCCAGCTTGCCGACCTCCTTGAGCGCGGCCTCGCGCACCTTCTCCGGCAGGTCGGCGGCCTCGACGCGGGCCCGGTAGTCGTCGGACTCCTCGGCGGGGTCCTTGCCGTGCTCTCCGTTCAGCTCGCGCAGTTCCTTGCGTACGGCCTCCAGCTGGCGCCGCAGCAGGAACTCGCGCTGCTGCTTGTCGACGCCGTCCTGGACGTCCTTGGCGATGGACTCGGCGACGTCCTGCTCGGCGAGGTGGTCGCGGAGCTGCTGGGTGGCGAGCTTCAGCCGGGCCACCGGGTCGGCGGTCTCCAGCAACGCCACCTTCTGTTCGGTGGTCAGGAAGGGCGAGTAACCGGAGTTGTCGGCGAGGGTGGCGACGTCGTCGATGGCCTGGACCCGGTCGACGACCTGCCAGGCGCCGCGCTTGCGCAGCCAGGCGGTGGCGAGCGCCTTGTACTCCGTGACCAGTTCGCCGACCTGGCCGGGCAGGGGCTCCGGCACGGTCTCCTCGATCCGGGTGCCCTCCACCCACAGCGCCGCGCCCGGCCCGGTGGTCCCGGCGCCGATCCGCACGCGGCCGCGGCCCCGGATCAGGGCGCCCGGGTCGCCGTCGGCCATCCTGCCGACCTGCTCGACCGTGCCCAGGACGCCGGTACCGGCGTAGGTCCCGTCGAGACGCGGCACCAGCAGGACCCGGGGCTTGCCCGGCGCGGACGCGGCGGCGGCCTGGGCGGCCTCCACCGCGGCGCGCACCTCGGAGTCGCTCAGGTCCAGCGGAACCACCATCCCGGGCAGCACGACCTCGTCGTCGAGCGGCAGCACAGGCAGGGCGAGCGAGGTGGACTCAGCAGCCATGATCTCCCCTTCGGCAGTCAAGTTGAGCTATGCCGACTCAATGCTGGTGAGCCACCGAATGTTCCCAGGGCCGCGTTCGCTCTCAGCGATCATTCGCGAGGACGAAGACAGGAACCCCCGCACGACATGGCTCGCACAGCCCCATGGCCCCACGGCCCGCTGAACGGAAAGTGCTGCCAGGATGAACGCATGACCACCCCGTACGACATTCCCGAAGTCCTGGACCGCCGCGAGGGCCCGTACGGGGAGGTGGTGCTCCGCAGGCACGGCAGCCTGCTGCAGATCATCGCGAACGGCTGCTTCCTGATGGACACCTCCGACGGCCGTTCGGAGCGGCGACTGATCGACGCCGCCCTGGCCGCACTCGACGCCGCCGACACCCTCGCGGGACATGGCCCGCGGCCGGGCCCGCACGTCCTCATCGGCGGACTCGGCGTCGGCTTCTCGCTCGCCCACGCCGCCGCCCAGCCCCGCTGGGGGCGCATCACCGTAGTGGAACGCGAACCCGCCGTCATCGACTGGCACCGCGCGGGCCCGCTGCCCCCGTTCGCCGCGTTCTCCGCGCACGCCCTCGCCGACCCCCGCACGGCGATCGTCGAGACCGACCTGGTGGCGTACGTCAATGAGACTTCCGACACGTTCGACGCGCTCTGTCTCGACATCGACAACGGGCCCGACTGGACCGTCACCGAGGACAACGAAGGGCTCTACTCCCCCACCGGACTCCTGTCCTGCGCAAGGGTGTTGAGGCCCGGCGGGGTACTCGCGGTGTGGTCGGCCAAGCCGTCTCCGAATTTCGAAGAAACCTTGCGTAATGCCGGGTTCCAGCAGGTGCGTACCGAAGAGGTCCCGGTTGCCCGGGGCGTTCCGGACGTCGTGCACCTCGGCGTCCGCCCTGGATAGCAAAGGCGCGGTGGCTCCCCGTACGCTGCTGCCTTGGCGCCGATCATTCAAGCGTCAATCGCAGTCATGCGCAGAGACGGATCACCCCACGGATTCCGGAAAGCACACTTCAGGGGCGGGCGATGGAGCAGACACACACCTCCCACAACGGCACGGCGGCGACCACCCCGGGCGCACAGCGCCGGGTCCTGGTGGTCGAGGACGACGCGACGATCGTGGACGCCATCGCGACCCGCCTTCGCGCCGAGGGATTCCTGGTGCAGACGGCGGGCGACGGTCCGTCCGCCGTCGACACGGCGGAGGCATGGCAGCCCGACCTGCTGATCCTCGACATCATGCTGCCTGGCTTCGACGGCCTGGAGGTCTGCCGGCGCGTGCAGGCCCAGCGGCCGGTGCCGGTCATGATGCTGACCGCGCGCGACGACGAGACCGACATGCTGGTCGGGCTGGGCGTCGGCGCCGACGACTACATGACCAAGCCGTTCTCCATGCGGGAACTGGCGGCACGCGTGCACGTGCTGCTGCGCCGCATGGAGCGGGCGGCCCTGGCGGCCACCACACCGCGCAGCGGCATCCTGCGCCTGGGCGAGCTGGAGATCGACCACGCGCAGCGCAGGGTGCGGGTGCGCAGTGAGGACGTCCATCTGACGCCCACCGAGTTCGACCTGCTGGTGTGCCTGGCGAACACGCCCCGCGCGGTGCTCTCCCGGGAGCAGCTGCTGGCCGAGGTCTGGGACTGGGCGGACGCCTCCGGCACCCGTACCGTCGACAGCCACATCAAGGCGCTGCGCCGGAAGATCGGCGCCGAGCGCATCCGTACCGTGCACGGTGTGGGCTACGCCCTGGAGACGCCGACGCCGTGAGCGACCGGCCGGCCACACGGAGAGGCCCCGGGGACCGCGGTCCCTGGGGCGGTGTCCGCCCGTTCTCGATCAAGACCAAGCTGGGCGCGCTGGTCGTCATATCGGTGCTGATCACCACCGGTCTCTCCATGATCGCGGTGCACACCAAGACCGAGCTGCGCTTCATCACGGTCTTCTCGATGATCGCCACGCTGCTCATCACTCAGTTCGTGGCGCACTCGCTCACCGCGCCGCTGGACGACATGAACGCCGTGGCCCGGTCCATCTCGCACGGCGACTACACCCGCCGGGTGCGGGAGAACCGCCGGGACGAGCTGGGCGACCTGGCCCAGACCATCAACGTCATGGCCGACGAGCTGGAGGCCCAGGACCATCAGCGCAAGGAGCTGGTGGCCAACGTCTCGCACGAACTGCGCACCCCGATCGCGGGGCTGCGCGCGGTGCTGGAGAACATCGTCGACGGCGTCACCGAGGCCGACCCCGAGACGATGCGCACGGCGCTGAAGCAGACCGAACGGCTCGGCCGGCTGGTGGAGACGCTGCTCGACCTGTCCCGCCTGGACAACGGTGTCGTCCCGCTGAGGCGGCAGCGGTTCGAGGTGTGGCCTTATCTGTCCGGCGTGCTCAAGGAGGCCAACATGGTCGCCTCCGCGCGCGCGGGCATGGCCACCGGCTCCGGCAGCCACACCCGTACGGACGTCTATCTGCGCCTCGACGTCTCGCCGCCGGAGCTCACCGCGTACGTCGACCCGGAGCGCATCCACCAGGTGGTCGCCAACCTCATCGACAACGCGGTCAAGCACAGTCCGCCGCACGGCCATGTGACGGTCAGGGCACGGCCCGGAACGCAGCCGGATTCGCTGCGGCTGGAAATCCTGGACGAGGGACCCGGCATTCCGCGGACCGAATGGCATCGCGTCTTCGAGCGCTTCAACCGCGGCAGCGTCAATCTGCCGCACGGCCCGGGCAGCGACGGCGGCACCGGTCTCGGTCTGGCGATCGCCCGCTGGGCCGTCGATCTCCACGGCGGACGGATCGGGGTGGCCGAATCCGAGCGTGGTTGCCGGATTCTTATCACTCTTCCGGGAGCGTCTCCCGCGTCAGGTTGACGTAGGGTTCGAAGTCGAGTCACAAGATCCACGTGCGTTCGCCCTGACGGACACGTGTGATCAGGCAAAGACCCGGGTCGCGAGTGCGCCGGGTCACGGACGGTGCGTGCCCGACGCGGCCCGAAGAAGCGGAACCAGGCTTGTTTCCCGCCATTTCCCACACCGAAACACCCTCCGAGATGTGACTTACACGACGTTGAACGGGCCCGACCTGACCTTCCCGCTCTTGGAGGCGTAGCCTTAATTTCCGCTGTCCATCATCTTGTGAAGCGGAAGAGGGCGGTTGACGCCGTGTCGCCACAGTCCCCCAGTAACTCGAGCATCTCGACCGACACCGACCAAGCGGGTAAGAACCCCGCTGCGGCCTTCGGTGCCAATGAATGGCTCGTCGACGAGATCTACCAGCAGTACCTCCAGGACCCGAACTCGGTCGACCGGGCCTGGTGGGACTTCTTCGCCGACTACAAGCCGGGGGCGCCCCAGGCCTCTGCTCCGGTGAGCAACGCGTCGACGGGGACCGCGGGCACGACGACGGCTCCGCCGGCCACTCCGGCCCAGCCCGCCGCCACGCCCGCGCCGCCCTCCGCCCCGCAGCCCGCCACCGCGGCACCGGCCGCCAAGGCGCCGGCGCAGGTGCCCGCTCCGGCGAAGGCCGCCCCGGCCCCCGCCCAGGCCGCCCCCGCCAAGCCCGCCGCCGCGAAGGCACCGGCAGCCAAGGCACCGGCAGCCAAGGCTCCGGCCGCCAAGGCACAGCCCGCCGACGAGGCCAAGCAGGGCCCCGAGCAGGTCACGCTGCGCGGCCCGTCCGCGGCCGTCGCGAAGAACATGGACGCCTCGCTGGAGGTGCCCACGGCCACGTCCGTGCGCGCGCTCCCGGTGAAGCTCCTGTTCGACAACCGCATCGTCATCAACAACCACCTCAAGCGTGCCCGCGGCGGGAAGATCTCCTTCACCCACCTCATCGGCTACGCGATGGTCCAGGCCATCAAGGCGATGCCGTCGATGAACTGGCACTACGCGAAGGTGGACGGCAAGCCCACCCTGGTGAAGCCGGAGCACGTCAAGTTCGGCCTCGCCATCGACCTGGTCAAGCCGAACGGCGACCGCCAGCTGGTCGTCGCGGGCATCGAGAAGGCCGAGACGCTGAACTTCTTCGAGTTCTGGCAGGCCTACGAGGACATCGTCCGTCGCGCCCGCGACAACAAGCTGACGATGAACGACTTCACCGGCGTCACCGTCTCGCTGACCAACCCCGGCGGCCTGGGCACCGTCCACTCCGTGCCCCGCCTGATGCAGAACCAGTCGGTGATCCTGGGCGTCGGCTCCATGGACTACCCGGCCGAGTTCCAGGGCACCAGCCAGGACACCCTCAACAAGCTCGGCATCTCGAAGGTCATGACGCTCACGTCGACCTACGACCACCGGGTGATCCAGGGTGCCGCCTCCGGCGAGTTCCTGCGCGCGGTCGCGAACCTCCTGCTCGGCGAGAACGGCTTCTACGACGAGATCTTCGAGGCGCTGCGCATCCCCTACGAGCCGGTCCGCTGGCTCAAGGACATCGACGCATCCCACGACGACGACGTCACGAAGGCCGCCCGTGTCTTCGAACTGATCCACTCCTACCGGGTCCGCGGCCACGTCATGGCCGACACCGACCCGCTGGAGTACCGCCAGCGCAAGCACCCCGACCTGGACATCACCGAGCACGGGCTCACCCTCTGGGACCTGGAGCGCGAGTTCGCGGTCGGCGGTTTCTCGGGCAAGACCCTGATGAAGCTGCGCGACATCCTGGGTGTGCTGCGCGACTCGTACTGCCGCACCACCGGCATCGAGTTCATGCACATCCAGGACCCGAAGCAGCGCAAGTGGATCCAGGACCGCGTGGAGCGCACGCACTCCAACCTGGAGCGCGAGGAGCAGCTGCGCATCCTGCGCCGGCTGAACGCCGCGGAGGCGTTCGAAACCTTCCTGCAGACCAAGTACGTCGGCCAGAAGCGCTTCTCCCTGGAGGGCGGCGAGTCCGTCATCCCGCTGCTGGACGCCGTTCTGGACTCGGCCGCCGAGTCCCGTCTCGACGAGGTCGTCATCGGCATGGCCCACCGCGGCCGGCTGAACGTGCTGGCCAACGTCGTGGGCAAGTCGTACGCGCAGATCTTCCGCGAGTTCGAGGGCAACCTCGACCCGAAGTCGATGCACGGCTCCGGCGACGTGAAGTACCACCTGGGCGCCGAGGGCACCTTCACCGGTCTCGACGGCGAGCAGATCAGGGTCTCCCTGGTCGCCAACCCGTCCCACCTGGAGGCGGTGGACCCGGTCCTGGAAGGCGTCGTGCGCGCCAAGCAGGACATCATCGGCAAGGGCGGCACGGACTTCACCGTCCTGCCGGTGGTGATCCACGGCGACGCGGCCTTCGCGGGCCAGGGCGTGGTGGCCGAGACCCTGAACATGTCGCAGCTGCGCGGCTACCGCACCGGCGGCACGGTCCACGTCGTCATCAACAACCAGGTCGGCTTCACCGCCGCTCCCGAGTCCTCGCGCTCGTCGATGTACGCGACGGACGTGGCCCGCATGATCGAGGCCCCGATCTTCCACGTGAACGGCGACGACCCGGAGGCCGTGGTCCGCGTCGCGCGGCTGGCCTTCGAGTTCCGCCAGGCGTTCAACAAGGACGTGGTGATCGACCTCATCTGCTACCGCCGCCGCGGTCACAACGAGTCGGACAACCCGGCCTTCACGCAGCCGCTGATGTACGACCTGATCGACAAGAAGCGCTCGGTGCGCAAGCTGTACACCGAGTCCCTCATCGGTCGCGGCGACATCACCCTGGAAGAGGCCGAGCAGGCTCTGCAGGACTACCAGGGCCAGCTGGAGAAGGTCTTCACCGAGGTCCGCGAGGCGGCGTCCCAGCCGTCGGCCGCCGAGCCCTCGGAGCCGCAGGCCCAGTTCCCGGTGGCGGTGAACACGGCGGTCAGCTCCGAGGTCGTCAAGCGGATCGCCGAGTCGCAGGTCAACATCCCCGACCACGTCACCATCCACCCGCGTCTGCTGCCGCAGCTGCAGCGCCGGGCGGCGATGGTCGAGGACGGCACGATCGACTGGGGCATGGGCGAGACCCTCGCGGTCGGCTCGCTGCTCCTGGAGGGCGTCCCGGTCCGGCTCTCCGGCCAGGACTCGCAGCGCGGCACCTTCGGCCAGCGCCACGCGGTCGTCATCGACCGCGAGACGGGTGCCGAGTTCACGCCGCTGCTGTACCTGTCCGAGGACCAGGCCCGGTACAACGTCTACAACTCCCTGCTCTCCGAGTACGCGGTGATGGGCTTCGAGTACGGCTACTCGCTGGCCCGCCCCGACGCACTCGTGATGTGGGAGGCGCAGTTCGGCGACTTCGTCAACGGCGCGCAGACGGTCGTGGACGAGTTCATCTCGTCGGCCGAGCAGAAGTGGAACCAGAACTCCGGCGTGACCCTGCTCCTGCCGCACGGCTACGAGGGCCAGGGCCCGGACCACTCCTCGGCCCGCCCGGAGCGGTTCCTGCAGCTCTGCGCGCAGAACAACATGACGGTCGCGATGCCGACGGTCCCGTCGAACTACTTCCACCTCCTGCGGTGGCAGGTGCACAACCCGCACCACAAGCCGCTGGTCGTCTTCACCCCGAAGTCGATGCTGCGCCTGAAGGCGGCGGCCTCGAAGGCGGAGGAGTTCACCACGGGCCAGTTCCGCCCGGTCATCGGCGACGACTCGGTCGACCCGGCCGCGGTCAAGAAGGTCGTCTTCACCGCCGGCAAGGTCTACTACGACCTGGACGCCGAGCGGAAGAAGCACGGCATCACCGACACGGCGATCATCCGCATCGAGCGCCTGTACCCGCTGCCGGGTGCCGAGCTCCAGGCGGAGATCAAGAAGTACCCGAACGCCGAGAAGTACCTGTGGGCCCAGGAGGAGCCGGCGAACCAGGGCGCCTGGCCGTTCATCGCGCTCAACCTGATCGACCACCTCGACCTGGCCGTCGGCGCCGACGTCCCGCACGACGAGCGTCTGCGCCGCATCTCGCGTCCGCACGGCTCGTCCCCGGCCGTCGGTTCCGCGAAGCGGCACCAGGCCGAGCAGGAGCAGCTGGTGCGTGAGGTGTTCGACGCCTGACCGACGCCGTCACGGGTCGTTCCCGGCCGGGCCGCACCCCCTCTTCGGGGGGTGCGGCCCGGCCCGTTTGCGCGCACATATCCTTGTTCTCATGTACTTCACGGACCGTGGCATCGAGGAACTGGAGAAGCGGCGCGGCGAGGAGGAGGTCACCTTCGAGTGGCTCGCCGAGCAGCTGCGGACGTTCGTCGACCTCAACCCCGACTTCGAGGTGCCGGTGGAACGCCTGGCGACATGGCTGGCCCGGCTGGACGACGACGAGGACGACGAGTAGGCGAGTACACGGGTAGCCGGGTAGCCGGGTAGCCGGGTAAACGAACAGGGGACATCCGGTCGCGCAGGGCGCCATGAGCCGACCGGGGTGTCCCCGCCCGCTCCGGCCCCCCCTCGCCACTCCCGGCCCCGGCCTCCGGCCTGGGATCGTTCCGCCGACACGGCCACACATCAGGGCAGTTCACCCCTTCTGCATGAGGACTGATCACCAGAACGAGTGTCTTGACTTTCCCCGGCCGCGATATATCGTGAATTACGTGAGACGCGATATGGCGCGTCGGGGTTCTTGCATGCCGGGTGCGCATCGCCGGTACCACTCCCAGTCGGCCGTCCCGTCGCCTCGCCGTCCGGCTAGTCAGGCAGTCCGGCCCAGGAGGTTCCACCATGCCCGAAAGGTCCGTCTCAGAGCCCGCGAAGCTCACGTTCGACGAGCCAGTGAGCGAGCTCCACGTACGCATCGTCAACGGAACGGTGAACGTGGTGGGCACGGACGAAGGTTCCGCCCGCCTGGAGGTCTCCGAGATCGAGGGACCTCCCCTGACGGTCACCCAGCAGGGCGGCACCCTCACGGTGGCCTACGAGGACCTGCCCTGGAAGGACTTCCTCAAGTGGCTGGACCGCAAGGGCCGGCACCGCAGCGCGGTGGTCTCGCTGGCGGTTCCGACGCAGACACGGGTCGAGGTGGGGGTGGTCGGTGCCGGGGCCGTGGTCTCCGGGGTCAAAGGGCCGTCGGTGGTGAGGGGGGTCACCGGCGACACGACGCTGGTCGCCCTCTCCGGCCCGGTCCGCGCGGACACGGTGTCCGGGAACGTCGAGGCCCAGTCCGTCACCGGTGACCTGCGGTTCAACTCGGTCTCCGGGGACCTCACCGTGGTCGACGGGTCCGGGTCCACCGTGCGGGCGGACTCGGTCAGCGGCTCCATGATCGTGGACCTCGCTCCCGACGGTCCCACCGACATCCGGCTGGCCAGCGTCTCCGGGGAGATCGCGATCCGACTGCCCGATCCGGCGGACGCGGAGGTCGAGGCCAACACGGCGAGCGGCGCCGTCTCCAACGCCTTCGACGGCCTGCGGGTGCACGGCCAGTGGGGCGCCCACAAGATCACCGGCCGGCTGGGCGCGGGCAACGGCAAGCTGCGGGCCACCACCGTCTCCGGTTCCATCGCCCTGTTGCGCCGCCCGCCCCGCGAGGAGGAGAGCGAGCCGTGGGACGCACCGGCCGACACCACGGCTGACGGCACGACCGACGGCCCGACCGACAAGAAGGTGCTCTGACATGGCCCCCGTCTTCGCTCACGGACGCCTCCGCCTCTACCTGCTGAAGCTGCTGGACGAGGCCCCGCGCCACGGCTACGAGGTGATCCGCCTCCTCGAGGAGCGCTTCCAGGGGCTGTACGCACCGTCGGCGGGCACGGTCTACCCGCGCCTGGCCAAGCTGGAGGCGGAGGGTCTGGTCACCCACGCCACCGAGGGCGGCCGCAAGGTGTACTCCATCACGGACGCCGGCCGCGCCGAACTGGCCGACCGCAGTGGTGAGCTGGCCGATCTGGAGCTGGAGATCCGGGAGTCGGTCGCCGAACTCGCCGCCGAGATACAGGCCGATGTCCGCGGCGCGGCCGGCGACCTGCGCCGCGAGATGCGGGCCGCCGCCGGCCAGGCCCGCCAGGGGCGGGACGCGGGGACGGAAGCCGAACCCGGCCCCGGAGACTTCACGGGTCTCGGCGAGAAGGAGGCCTGGCGGGCCGCCAAGGAGGAGCTGCGACGCGCCAAGCAGGAGTGGAAGGAGCAGGCCCGGCGCGCCAAGGACGAGAGCCGCCGCGCCCGTGACGAGGCTCAGCGCGCCCGCCGTCAGGCCAAGGAGGCCCAGGACCGGGCCACTGCTCAGGCCCAGGAGGAGGTGCAGCGCATCGCCCGGCGGGTGCAGGAGCAGATGCAGGACCATTTCTCACGCGGCGACTGGCCGACCGGCCTGCGCGAGGGGCTGGGTGAACTGGCCAAGGAGGTGGGCGAGTTCGGCAAGGACTTCGGCTTCGGCCGCACCGGTACGGAGAGCGGCGCCCCGGCGCCCGGACCGTCTTACTCCCAGACCCCTGAGAACTTCCCGGCCGACTACACCCCCGCCTGGGCGCACGAGGGTGCCACGGACTCCACCGGCGACCCCGCGCGGGAGCTGGACCGGCTGCTGGACCGGTTCCGGGACGACATCCGCGACGCGACCCGCGACCACGGGATCACCCCGGACCAGCTCCGCGAGGCCCGTCGCCACCTCTCCATGGCGGCAGCCCACATCGGAGCCCTCCTGCGCACGCCGAAGCCCTGAGCCCGACGGCGGACCAGGCCCCGGCGATGCGGCGGGGCCCCGGCTCGTGCGGCCGGGGCCCCGGTGGTACGGCCGAGGACCCCCACCGTGCCGCCGGACGGGCCGCACCCTCCTCAGGCACACGCCTCCCCCGGGCCGTCGAGCACTCCGGTCAGCGACTCGTGGGTGGCCCCGCGATCGTTTCCGACGGCCGGCCCGGAATCCGGACCGGCCGTGGAGAGGAACCGCGCACCCCGGGAGCCGCGAACCTATGGAGCCGTGAGCACGATCTTTCCGAACTGCCCACCCGCCTCGATCCGTTCGAAGCCTTCCCGCGCCCGGTCCATGGGCAGTACCTCGTCGATGACGGGTCGCACCCCGGTGGCGGCGCAGAAGGCAAGCAGGTCCTCCAGCTCGTCCCTGGTGCCCATCGTCGATCCGACGATCTTGAGCTCCAGGAAGAAGATCCGGGTGAGCTCGGCGTGCGAGGGCCGGTCGCCACTGGTGGCACCGGAGATCACCAGCGTGCCGCCGGGCCGCAGCGACTTCACCGAGTGGGACCAGGTCGCGGCCCCCACCGTCTCGATGACCGCGTCGACCCGCTGCGGCAGCCGGGCTCCGGGCTCCAGCGCCTCCACCGCGCCCAGTTCCACGGCCCGCTTCCGCTTCGCCTCGTCCCGGCTGGTGGCGAACACCCGCAACCCCGCGGCCCTGCCCAGCACGATCGCGGCGGTGGCGACGCCTCCGCCGGCCCCCTGCACCAGGACGGAGTCACCGGGCCGCACCCCGGCGTTGGTGAACAGCATCCGGTACGCGGTCAGCCAGGCCGTGGGCAGGCAGGCCGCCTCCTCGAAGGACAGTTCCTTCGGCTTGGGCAGGACGTTCCAGGTGGGCACGGCGACCTGCTCGGCGAAGGTGCCGGGGTAACGCTCCGTCAGGATCGACCGGGGTTCGTTCGGGCCCACTCCATGGCCGGTCTGTCCGATCACGGAGTGCAGGACGACCTCGTTGCCGTCCTCGTCGATGCCGGCGGCGTCGCAGCCGAGGATCATGGGCAGCTTGTCCTCCGCGAGGCCCACGCCCCGCAGGGACCACAGGTCATGATGGTTGAGGGAGGCGGCCTTCACGGTCACGGTGCTCCAGCCGGGACGGGCCTCGGGGGCCGGACGCTCCCCCAGCTCCAGACCGGAAAGCGGCTGGTCACGGTCGATTCGGGCGGCGTAGACAGCGAACATGGCCTTGACGATAGGCCGCCCGTCCCCCCGACGGAACAACGCGGCGCTGTGAGACACACCTTCTTGCCACCACGCCGCACCGCACCCCGCAGACCCCGCCCGCCCCCGAAGCCCGGCCGGCGCCCGGCCCGCTCCGTGCCCGGCCGCCGGGAAAAGCAGTCGGCCCCGTCCACCCGAGGACGGGGCCGACACAGCTCCGCGCGCCTCAGCGCCGGGCGACGCCCTCCGCGCGGGCGGCAGCGGCCACCGCCGCGGTCACCGCCGGAGCGACCCGCTCGTCGAACGGGGACGGAATGACGTAGTCGGCGGAGAGGTCGTCCCCCACCACCGACGCCAGCGCCTCGGCCGCCGCCAGCTTCATCCCCTCGGTGATCCGCGAGGCACGCACCTGCAGCGCCCCCGCGAAGATCCCCGGGAACGCCAGCACGTTGTTGATCTGGTTCGGGAAGTCCGACCGTCCGGTGGCCACGACCGCCGCGTACTTGTGCGCGATCTCCGGGTGCACCTCGGGGTCGGGATTGGCCATGGCGAAGACGAAGGCGCCCTTCGCCATCGACGCCACCGCCGACTCCGGCACCGTGCCGCCGGAGACGCCGATGAAGACGTCGGCCCCGTCCAGCGCGGTCTCCAGCGAACCGGAGATGCCCGCCTTGTTCGTGAACGCCGCCACTTCCCGCTTGATCGGCGTGAGGTCGTCACGCTCGCGCGAGACGACGCCCTTGCGGTCGGTCACCGCGACATCGCCGATCCCGGCTTCGACCAGCATCTTGGCGATCGCGACACCGGCCGCGCCGGCGCCCGAGATCACGGCCCGCAGATCGCCCAGCGCCCGCCCGCTCAGCCGCGCCGCGTTACGCAGCGCCGCCAGCGACACGATCGCCGTGCCGTGCTGGTCGTCGTGGAAGACCGGGATGTCCAGCTGCTCCTGCAGCCGCCGCTCGACCTCGAAGCACCGGGGCGCCGAGATGTCCTCCAGGTTCACCCCGCCGAAGGACGGAGCGAGCCGGACCACGGTCTCGACGATCTCGTCCACGTCGGTGGTGTTCAGCGCGAGCGGAACCGCGTCCACGCCGCCGAACTGCTTGAAGAGGATCGCCTTGCCCTCCATCACGGGGAGGGAGGCCTCAGGGCCGATGTCACCGAGTCCCAGCACGGCCGTACCGTCGGTGACGACGGCGACGACCGAGGACTTCCAGGTGTAGTCGTGGACGAGTTCCGGCTGCTCGGCGATCGCGCTGCACACCTTCGCGACGCCGGGCGTGTACGCCAGGGACAGATCGTCCCTGTCACGGAGCGGCACGGTGGCCTGCACAGCCATCTTGCCGCCGCGGTGCAGCGCGAATGCCGGGTCGATGGAGTCGAGGGGCTCGGCCCCGCCGTCCTGTTCCGTGTGACCGTTCCGGCTTTCGCTGTCGCTGCGAGGATTGACAATCTCCGCTGCCACTTGGTTGACCCCTTAATCGTTCTTGGTTTGAGGGTTACCGCTCCGGGTGAGGAGCGGGCGGGACCGCGCCGGGCCCGGTGGGTTGACACGTCGGGCACAGACACGACGGGCGCGCCGCACACGCGCCCTGGATCCCCGGATGAGGGGTGTAAAGCACCTTCTTACCGGACTGACGCCTTCGGCGACGAGTCCATAACGCAAAGGTCACATGCGGGCGCCGGGACTCATCTACCAATTTCAGGACAAGCCACCGACAAACACTTGACAAACGCTCGGGACCTGGCAAATGCCACGGCCGGGCAACCAACACCCCGCCCTGAGCCGAAGATCTTCCGGTCGGAACGGAGCATTCCCGCAGACCGTCCGGCCATGATGGAACGAATCAGTGCGGTTCGAGCGCCACCCGTTACCCGATTTTGACATGGCGAGCCCACTGGATGGAGCAGCCCGAATGGCAAGATGCGGTAATCACACGAGGTCGCGACATTCGAAGGCATGTGCTCTCGGCGACCCTCGGCACTGCCGGTCCCCATCGGCAGTGGCCGAACCCATCGGCATTCCACTCATCCGCCGGAGGAACCACCATGGCCGCACGCACCACCCGTCGTACCCCCGCCGCCAAGTCCCGACTGGCAGCGGTCGGCGCGATCGCGGTCGCAGGCGCTCTGCTCATCACCGGCTGCGGTGACCAGACCAAGGACAACGGCTCGGGCAGCAGCGACACCGCGTCGACGAGCGCCGCCCCGCTGGCCGACAAGCTGCCTCAGTCGATCCGCGACAAGGGCGTCATCAAGGTCGGTTCGGACATCGCCTACGCCCCGGTCGAGTTCAAGGACGACTCCGGCAAGGTGGTCGGCATCGACCCCGACCTCGCGGCCGCCATGGGCAAGCAGCTCGGGGTGACGTTCGAGTTCCAGAACGGCACGTTCGACACCCTGATCGGCGGTCTCGCATCCAAGCGCTACGACATCGCGATGTCGGCCATGACCGACACCAAGGAGCGGCAGGAGGGCATCGACGCCGACACCGGCAAGAAGGTCGGCGCCGGCGTCGACTTCGTCGACTACTTCACCGCGGGCGTCTCGCTCTACACCAACAAGGGCGACGACCAGGGCATCAAGACCTGGGACGACCTGTGCGGCAAGACCATGGCGGTCCAGCGCAACACCTTCTCCCACGACCTCGCCAAGGAGCAGGCGCAGAAGTGCGAGAAGGCCGGCAAGAAGACTCTGAAGATCGAGGACTTCGCGACCAACCCCGAAGCCGAGACCCGGATGCGCTCCAAGGGCGCGAACGTCGTCTCCGCCGACTTCCCGATCGCCGCGTACTCCGTGAAGAACTCCGGCGGGGGCAAGTACTTCGAGATCGTCGGCGACCAGGTCGAGGCGGGCCCGTACGGCATCGCCGTCGCCAAGGACAACACCGAGCTGCGGGACGCTCTGCAGGCGGCTGTCCAGGCAGTCATCGACAGCGGCGAGTACACGAAGATCGTGGAGAAGTGGGGTGTCGCAGACGGTGCGATCACCGAGGCCAAGATCAACGGCGGCTCCTGAACCGTCCCGTTCGACGTGGCTCTGAAAGGCTCCATCTGTGACTGCTGACGTCAACAAGACGACCGGTCCCGACCTAACGCCCCCCGCCGGGTCGGAGGCCATCAAGGCCGTTCCGGTCCGGCACCCGGGGCGGTACGTGTCCGCGGTCGTCGCGCTCGCCCTTCTGGGCGCGGTCGTCTACGCCTTCGCCCAAGGCAAGATCAACTGGGGTGCGGTCCCCGAGTACTTCTTCGACGACCGCATCATCGACGGTGTCCTGAACACCCTGCTGCTCACGGTGCTGTCGATGGTGATCGGCATCGCCGGCGGCATCCTGCTCGCCGTGATGCGCCTGTCGAAGAACCCGGTGACGTCGTCGATCGCGTGGTTCTACATCTGGTTCTTCCGCGGCACACCGGTCCTGGTCCAGCTCTTCGTCTGGTTCAACCTGGGCCTGGTGTTCGAGTACATCAACCTGGGTCCGGTCTACAAGGACTACTGGTCGTCCTTCATGACGCCGCTGCTGGCGGCGTTGCTCGGCCTGGGCCTCAATGAGGCCGCCTACATGGCCGAGATCTGCCGCGCCGGTCTGCTCTCGGTCGACGAGGGACAGACCGAGGCGTCGCACGCCCTGGGAATGAGCCACACGAAGACACTCCGCCGGATCGTCATCCCGCAGGCGATGCGCGTCATCGTGCCGCCGACCGGCAACGAAGTGATCAACATGCTGAAGACGACCTCGCTCGTCTCAGCTGTACAGTTCTACGACCTCTTCAAGGAGGCCCAGGACATCGGCCAGAACGCGGGCTCGCCGGTCGAGATGTACTTCTTGGCCGCAGCCTGGTATCTGATCATGACCTCGATCCTGAGCGTCGGGCAGTACTACATCGAGCGGTACTACGCCCGCGGTTCGAGCCGTTCCCTGCCGCAGACACCGCTGCAGCGTTTCAAAGCCGCGGTCCTTCCCACGCGCCGCCCGAAGGGAGTCACGGCATGAAGCAGTCCTCCCCCGCCATGGTCAAGGCCGAGGGTGTCCACAAGTCCTTCGGCCCCGTGGACGTCCTCAAGGGCATCGACCTGGAGGTCAGGTCCGGTGAGGTGTTCTGCCTCATCGGCCCCTCCGGCTCCGGCAAGTCCACCTTCCTGAGGTGTATCAACCACCTCGAGAAGATCAACGCCGGGCGTCTGTACGTCGACGGGGAGTTGGTCGGCTACCGCCAGAAGGGCGACAAGCTGTACGAGCTCAAGGACAGCGAGGTCGCGCTGAAGCGCCGGGACATCGGCATGGTCTTCCAGCGCTTCAACCTGTTCCCGCACATGACGGCGCTGGAGAACGTCATCGAGGCGCCGGTGCAGGTGAAGGGCGTGAGCAAGGGGCAGGCCCGGGAGCGCGCGGGGCAGTTGCTGGAGCGCGTGGGCCTGGCCGACAAGGCCGGGAACTACCCCTCCCAGCTCTCCGGTGGCCAGCAGCAGCGCGTGGCGATCGCGCGGGCGCTCGCCATGGACCCCAAGCTGATGCTGTTCGACGAGCCGACCTCGGCGCTCGACCCGGAGCTGGTCGGCGACGTCCTCGACGTCATGCGCGACCTGGCCGAGTCGGGCATGACCATGATCGTCGTCACCCACGAGATGGGCTTCGCCCGCGAGGTGGGCGACAGCCTGGTCTTCATGGACGGCGGCGTGGTGGTCGAGTCCGGCCACCCGCGCGACGTCCTGACAGACCCTCAGCACGAGCGCACGAAGTCGTTCCTGTCCAAGGTGTTCTGACACCGCGCACGGGTACGCACGGGGCGACGGCCCACGGCGAAGGGGCGGCACGGATCTCCGTACCGCCCCTTCGTCATGACCCGCGGGTCTCACTTGAGCGCCAGCAGCAAGGTGTCCGAGGGGGAGCACCACACCGGGCGGGCCTCGGCGAACCCCTTCTCGCGCAGCACGCGCGCGTGCCACGCCGCGGACGGCATGTCGCCGTCGGCGTGCTCGCCGTAGATCTCGAAGCGGCGGGCGGTGGGCTCGGCGAGGACGGGGTCCTTGGCGGCGAGCTGCCACCATTCGGCCCAGTCGAGGACCTCACCCCTTTTGGTCTTTTTGGCCTGATCCATGCGCGCGTGGCGCAGGGCGCGCTCGGCCGCGTTGATCCCGGGGGTCGTCTCGTCGATCATGTGGTCCGCGTTCATGAAGACACCGCCGTCACGGACGAGGCCGGCGACCTGTCCGTAGAGATCCGCGAGGGGTTCGTTGTGCAGCCAGTGGAGGGCGGTCGCGGTCAGCACGGCGTCGTAGGAGTCGTGGGGGAGCCCCGCCGGCCAGTCGGGGTCCTTCAGGTCGGCCGTCACGAAGGTGACCCGCGGGTCGCCCGCGAAGGTGCCCTCGGCGATGGTGAGCAGCGCCGGGTCCAGGTCGACGCCGGTGCTGGTGGCGTCCGGGAACCGGGCGAGCAGGCGGGCCGTGATGGTTCCCGTGCCGCACGCGAGGTCCAGCACGCGCGGGGAGGTGCCGACGACGGCCTCCACCATGTCGAGCATGACCCGCAGCCGCTCCTCGCGGTCGGGCATGTACCACTCCTGCTGCCGGTCCCAGCTCTCCTGCCAGGCAGGCCAGTCGGCGGCGGCGGTGGTGGTCCCGGTGTCCGCGTCCGTCATGAATCCGCTCCTTCACCCACGTCACGTAATACCCTGTAAGCACGATCGCCTGTTACTCGACCGCTGACACGACCATAAAGCCACCACGTAAGGACTACAAGTGGAACTGGCCTATTACTCGGATTACGCCGTGCGCCTCGTCAACACCGAGGAACCGGCCCGGGGCAAGGACACCCTGACCTCGGTGGAGGCCGTGCGCGCCCTGTTCGGCGCCAACCAGTCCGCGGCGCGGCGCGCGACCGACGCGGACGTGACCCGGTTCCGCTCGGTCCGGGCCCGGCTGCGTGCGGTCTTCGAGGCGGCGGACGGCGGCGACGAGACGCTCTCCGTCGACCTGCTGAACTCGCTGCTGCTGGAGTTCCCGGTGAGCCCGCAGATCTCCGGGCACGACTTCCGTGACGACGACGGCCGACCGCTGTGGCACATGCACCTGGCCGACCATCCGTCCAACGCGACCGCCGGCTACGCCGCCATCGCCGCGATGGGCCTCGCCTTCCACCTCACCGAGTACGGCGTGGACCGCCTCGGTCTGTGCGAGGCCCCACCCTGCCGCAACGCCTATCTCGACACCTCGACCAACCGCTCCCGACGCTACTGTTCCGACCGCTGCGCCACCCGGGCCAACGTGGCCGCCTACCGCGCCCGCAAACGCCTGGAGGCCGAGCGGGGGGAGAACACCGGCCGCACCGCCGACAGCGCCCAGCCCACCAGCGCCAGCGGCGACCGCCGACCCGGTTTGCGCGGCCGGTAGCGCAGACGGACCCGGCCGAGCACCAGGTCGTCGGGCACCACCCCGTAGTCGGTGCTGTCACCACCGGCGTACGTGTTGTCCCCCAGCACCCACCAGCCGCCCTCGCGCCGTTCGGCGGCCCGCTTCACCACGAGCAGATCCTGCTGGAACGGGTGCCGCAGCACCACTACGTCGCCCGGCTTGATCCGGACCCCGTAATGCACCAGGAGCCGGTCCCCGTGGTACAGCGTGGGCACCATGGACGGCCCCGTCACCTCGGCCACCCCGAAGGGCAGCGGCGCCCCCGCCCGTTCGGCATCCTGCGACAGCTCCGGCATCACCCGGCACCTCCCCGGTTCTTCCTCCACCAGTCTCAGTCTGTCCCCCGACTTTTGTCCTAGGCCCCCGGGGGGCACTCGCCAAATCCACTCCTCCACGGAGTAATGTCCCCTGTGAGAAGACGATCACGAGGAAGGATTGCTCCATGCTTTCCCGCCTGTTTGCCCCCAAGGTCAAGGTCAGCGCCCACTGCGACCTGCCCTGCGGCGTGTACGACCCTGCCCAGGCCCGTATCGAGGCAGAGTCGGTGAAGGCCGTCCAGGAAAAGATGGCCGGCAACGACGACCCGCACTTCCAGGCCCGCGCCACCGTCATCAAGGAGCAGCGCGCCGAGCTGGCGAAGCACCACGTCTCCGTGCTGTGGAGCGACTACTTCAAGCCCCCGCACTTCGAGAAGTACCCGGAGCTGCACCAGCTGGTCAACGACACCCTGAAGGCCCTGTCGGCCGCCAAGGGCTCGACCGACCCGGCCACCGGCCAGAAGGCGCTGGACTACATCGCCCAGATCGACAAGATCTTCTGGGAGACGAAGAAGGCCTGATCTTCGGTCATGCTCTCTGACCTGCGATTACTTTGGTTGCAGTGTCTCCCTGTCCGCACCCGGTCCGCAGGCCACCGAGAACGGCGTCCATGACGGTCCGGGTGCGGTCTTCTTCGCCCGGCCACAGGTGGGCGTAGATCCGCAGCGTGATGACTGCGGATGCGTGACCGAGGACCAGCTGGACCTGCTTGACGCTCGCTCCGCCGGCGATGAGCGCGGAGGCGTAGAAGTGCCGCAGGTCGTGGGTCACCATGTGCGACAGCTCGACGGCCTTGCGCCCCTCGCGCTTGGCCGCCTCGTTCCCCTCCGCCTGGAGCGCCCTGCGGGCGCAGTTCCACTCGGTCTTCCAGCGCCGATAGTTGAGCGGCTCCCCCTCCTCCATCGTGAACAGCCAGTCCTCGGACGGGCGTGCGGCGAGGTGCGCGAGGAGTGCGTCGGTGACGACCTCTCCGACCGGGACCGTACGTCGGGACTTCGCGGTCTTCGGCGGGCCGATCTTTCCGGACTGGAGCCGCTGCCGCTCGACGCGGATGGCGCCGGCCTTGAAGTCGACGTCCAACACCTTCAGGCCGAGCAGCTCGCCGATGCGCAGCCCTGACCCGGCGAGCGTGACAACGGCCGCGCGGATGTACGGCGGCATGACGCGCGCCATCGCCTCGACCTGCTCGACCGTGGGTGGGGCGACCTCCTCGTCCGGCATGGCCGGAAGAGTGATCCTGCGGCACGGGCTGGAGGCGATGACCTTGTCGTCCACGGCCGCCGTCATGACGCGTACGAGGACGTCGTAGACGTTCCGCACGCTGCCGGGGCCGAGCTGGTCGGACAGGTACTTGAAGAGCACCTGGATGTCGTTGCGGCGTATCGCCGCCATGGAGCGGGCTCCCAGCGCCGGTACGAGGTGGAGCCTCAGCGCGTTATCAGTGATGCGCTCGCCCGCCTCACTGGCGATGAGCGAGCCCTCCCACTTCTCGGCGTACTTCTCGAAGGTGACGCGGCCGGCGCGCGGATCCACGTACTGGCCGGTGACCAGGCTGGCCGTGACCTCGTCGAGCCACCGCTGGGCGTCGACCTTCCGCTCGAAGTGGCGGGCGTGCTCCTTGCCGTCGAGGTCGCGGTAGCGAGCACGCCATTTGCCGTTGGGGCGCTTCTGAATGTTGGCCAAGTGGCCTCTCCTTCGTGTCGGTTGTCAGTAGTGGCCGCCGTCCTCGATGTCGCTGCTGAGCGTGCGAGCGTCCCGCTCGTCACCCATGAGGCGGAGGCACTGCTCGTGGATCGCCCGCGAGCTGTCGGAATGGGCCTTGATGTGGTCAGCGATGGCGACCACTGCGTGGTGCAGCCGGTCGCGCGCGTCGCGGGCCTCGTAGAACGCTTCGACGGCCTCTTGGACGAGCCGCCGGCTGTCGATGTCGAGCCCCTCCAGGGGCGGGGACATCAGCTCTTCCAGAGGAAGCTCGAAGACGCGGGCGAAGGCGAGGGCCTCGTCGAGATTGATACGCCGGCGAGGGGAGCCGTTCTCGATGCGCCAGACCGCTGTCTGGTTCATCTTGACGCCGGCCCTGGTCACCCGCTCCGCCAGCTCGGTCGTGCTCCACCCCCTGACCTCGCGCTCCAGGGCCACGCGCGCGGCCACGTTCCCTTCGCTGTAGAGCAGCGGCACTTCGCCACCCTCGGGCTTGTCGCCTGCCATCGAACCTCCGTCACCCCCATCGCTATCCCAATTGAAACATGAGCTTCCCGATTTGGGTAACCGCCGATCGCGGGGTACAACCTTATGCAGATCGAATCGCTATCTAGCCGAATGGGAATGTATGCGATACCTGACCACCACCGAGGTCGCCGAGCGCTACCGCACAGCCGAAAGCACCGTCCGCTACTGGCGCCACATCAAGAAGGGGCCGCGCGGCATCAAGGTCGGCAAGCGGGTGCTGTACCCCGAGGTTGAACTGCTGCGCTACGAGCGCACCCTGATCGAGGGCCAGGACGAGTGGGGCCTGGCCTCGTGAGCCGCCGGCAGGCCCGGACACAGCAACGGCCCCCGGCGCGCCAACGCCGAGGGCCGGAGATTCCCCTGCACGTCGCCCATCCCTGAACGAACGAACCGGTGAGGGGCGGGACCTTGCCCGTCCCGTCCCTCACCCGAGAGGAACGTCTATGGAGGACCCTACGTCCCCCGCCACCTCGAACGCATCCGAGGTTGTCTGGCCCACCACCGCGGTCCCCGGCCAGGGCATCCCCTGGCGCAACGGGGACCGAAGCGGGGACCGAACGGAGTCACGGTCCCCTGCCGCACCCGCCAGCGGCGATGCTTCGACAGGTGTTCCGGTCGGGGACCGAAACACCCCCAGCGCGGCATCTGTGCCGGTCAATGCCCTGGGGACCGGTCCCGCCGGAGCGAAAGCCGGGGACCGGGCGGGGACTTTCGGTCCGCTGGTCCCCAAACCCGGTCCCCGAATCCCGGGCGAGCACGCCGTGCTCCGAGCCGATGGTGAGGGCCACGGTCCCCACGCATCTGCGGGGACCGTGGCCCCCCACGGCGGATCGGGGACCGGGGACCGCGCCGGTACGGGCGGCGAGACGGCCGACGAAGGCGCCGCGCTGCTGGATGACCTACGTACGGCGATCGGCCGGTACGTGGTGCTGCCGAGCGACGAGGCCCTGACGGCGGTCACGCTGTGGGTGGCGGCCTCCCACATCCAGCCCGCTCTCCAGCACGCGCCACGGCTGGCGGTGGTGGGGCCGACCAAGGGGTGCGGCAAGTCCCGGGTCCTGGACGTGCTCCATGAGACCGTGCACCAGCCGATGATGACGGTGAACACCTCGCCCGCGGTGGTGTTCCGCGTCATCGGCAAGAACCCGCCGACGCTGCTGGTGGACGAGGCCGACACCATCTTCGGCCCCAAGGCCGGCGACAAGGAGGACCTGCGGGGCCTGCTGAACGCCGGGCACCAGCGCAACCGGCCCGCCTGGCGGATCTCCGGGCCGGAGCACAAGCCGACGGCGTTCCCCACCTTCGCCATGGCCGCGCTGGCCGGGATCGGCGACCTGCCGGACACGATCATGGACCGGGCGGTCGTCCTCCGCATGCAGAAGCGCAAGCCGGGTGAGCGGATCACCCCGTTCCGCTCGCGATACTCACTGCCCGAACTGCACGCGCTGCGCGACCGGCTGGCCGCCTGGCTGGCCCCGCTGCGTGGCACGGCTGCCGCTCTGGTGCCGGAGATGCCGGTCGAGGACCGTGCCGCCGACACGTGGGAGCCGCTGGTGATCGTCGCCGACCTGGCCGGCGGGCACTGGCCCTCGCGGGCCCGCGCCGCCTGCCTGGCGATGACGCGCAACGAGGTGGTCCAGGACGAGCAGACGACGCTGAAGACGCGGCTGCTGCGCGACATCCGCCGCGTGTTCGAGCAGGAGGGTCACAAGGAGGCGCTGCGCAGCCAGGACCTGCTCGCCGCCCTCGTCCAGGACGCCGAGGCGCCGTGGGCCGAGTACGGCACCAAGGGCCTGAACGCCTACCACCTGGCCAACCTGCTGCGCGACTTCGGCATCAGCCCGGCCAACCACCGTTTCGAGAACGGCAGGCAGGCCAAGGCGTACGCCCGCAACCAGTTCCTCGACGCCTGGGCCCGCTACTGCCCCGACCCTGCCCAACCGGCCCCCACAGCCGGGCTCGAGGCCGCGCCCGCACGCCCAGCCCAGGGCAAGCCACCCGCCCCTCCGTCCGGGACGCTGCCCATCGGCCCGCCCGGCGGGCCTGCCGGCTCCAAGCCCACGCGCTGACACCAGCTCCGTATCAATCCGTCGCATCCGTCCCCGCGCAGGTCAGCGCGGGGACGGAGTTCCTTGCCGATACGGATCACTCCGTACCGGCGACCGCCTCCGTACCTGTCCTGACCAGCCACGGGACGGATGCAACGGACGTGACGAAGCCCCACCGCACACGACTGCCGGAGCACCACCATGCCCGAAACGAGCACCGACGACGCCCCTTCCCGCCGCCGCAAGGGGCTGTTCGGCCTGCCCCGCCGATCAGCAGCAAGCTGGAGCGAACGAGCCTCTAACGAGGCTTCGTCCGCGCTTGCCCCCGCCCCAGGGGAGGCGGAGGAGAAGGCCGGGCGCCAGGGGGCGCCCGAGCCGGAGGAGGGCATAGCCGAGACCAGCTGTCCGCCCGCGGCCGGCTCCATCGCCGCGCGCACCCAGCCGCCGGCCGATGTCCAACCGCCCGCCGAGCAGCCCTCCTGGCGGGATCCCGACGCCCCCGCCCTGCCCGCACTGATGAACCGCAAGCGCACCGTGGAGAAACGCGACCAGGAGAAGACCATCCGCTTCACGCGAACCGCGGTCCGTGTGATCAGCGGCGCCGCGCACCAGCGCGGTCAGAAGTTCGCCGGATTCGTCGGGGACGCCGCCCTGGCCGTTGCCCTGGGCAAGGCGGGGCTGGCCGGCAGCCCGGAGGACGATCCCCTCCGCCCGCTGATCGAGGCCGTCGAGGCACACACGGTCGCGCTGAACCGCATCGGCGGCAACCTCAACCAGATCACCGCAGCCATCCACCGAGGAACAGTGCCCGAGCATGCCGAGGCGGTGCTGGACCGCATCGAGCAAGCGGCCCAGAACAGCTACCGACTGATCGACCGGCTCCTGGCGGAGGGCACCGCGCATGGTGCCTGACGTCTCCACCGGCTCCGACACCCGCGGACTGATCGTCTACCTCTTCGGCCCCGGCCGCCGCGACGAACACACCGACCCTCACATCGTCGCCGCCTGGGACATGGCCGGCGCACCTGACCCCGGCCGCGATACCGAGGCCGGCTACACCCTGCTGGCCAAGCGCCTCGACCACCACGTCGACCTGCGCACCCGCGAGCTGGGCGGCAAGAAACCACCTCAGCATGTCTGGCACTGCCCCGTTCGCACCGCGCCCGGAGACCGCTACCTCACCGACGCCGAGTGGGCCAAGGTCGCCCGCCGCATCGTTCACGCCACAGGCATCGCCCCCGAAGGCGACGAGAAGGCGTGCCGGTGGATCGCGGTGCGCCACGCCGACGACCACATCCACATCATGGCCACGACCGTCCGCGCCGACGGGCGCCACCCCCGCACCCACCACGACGGACAGCGGGCCCAAGCCGAATGCCGCAAGATCGAAACCGAATTCGGGCTGCGCCGCCTGAAGTCCGGCGACCTCACAGCGCCCCGCACCCCCACCGGCGCCGAACGCGCCAAGGCCGAGCGCCGGGGCCAGACGGTCACAACACGGCAGTGGCTGCGCGAGCAGGCGTACGCGGTCGCCGCAGCCGTACGCAACGAAGCCGACTACTTCACCGTGTTGCGGTCCCTCAGCATCCAGGTCAGGCCGCGCATCGGCCCCGAGACAGGCGAAGTGATCGGCTACAGCCTGGCCGCTCCCGGCGACACCAACGACCAAGGCGAGCCAATCTGGTACGGCGGCTCCAAACTCGCCCCCGACCTGTCCATCAACCGCCTGCGCGAACGCCTCGCCACCCAGGAAGTGGCCGACCGCCCACAGCACGTGGCGGATTCCAACACGCCATGGTGTCGCGTCGAGAGCGCCCTCAACACGGCGAGCGCCGTCCTCGACTCGGACGACGACGCCGCGGCCCAAGGCCACCTGGATGCCTTCGGCGACGCCCTGCACACCATGGCTCACGCCACGAACGGCCCGCATCGGGACGAATTGGTGGCGGCGGCCCAGGCGTTCAACCGGGCTCGCCGCTCAACAATCCGGGCCGACCACCAGGCCGCCACCGCTCTGCGCCAGGCTGCCAAGGAACTCTCCCATGCCCCCGATGAGCCAGGCGGGCTCGCCATCGCCCTGCTCTTCGCCGCCCTGCACCTGGCCTGCGCCTCCGCCAAGTGGCACGAGCAACGCGGCCATGAGCAGCAGGCCACAGCAGCCGAGCAAGCCTTCCGCCACCTGCAGGCGAGCTATCAGCAGGCCGCCAAACCGGTCTTGGCGAACCTCGCCCGCCGCGCACCGCGCGCCACAACCGCCAGCCGCTTCGAGCAGGATGTTCGCGCGGCCCTCCCTGACCACGCCGACCGTGTCCTCGCAGACCCCGTGTGGGCCGCCCTGACCACAACCCTCGCCCACGCCGAGACCGCCGGCCACAACCCCCGGCGCCTCCTGGCCAAGGTCGGCGCCCAGCGAGAACTCGACAGCGCCGAGCACCCCGCCGAGGTCCTCAACTGGCGCATCACCGCTCAACCGAGCAGGCGTGCCCAGTCAGCACGCAGGCGAAGCACCGTCAGGGGCACGTCGTCCATGTCCGCCGCGCCACAGCCTTCGGCCACACAAGTGAACATGAGGGTCGAAGAACGCGGCCGGCACCGCTGATCCCGGTCAGATGCCCTCGCCACACGTCGTGGCGAGGGCATCGACTCTTCTGCCACGGGTCCGCGTCAGGCTGCCTCAGTTCCGCTCGAAGCAGCGGGTGCACCGGTCCGCATGGCGGGCAGCCGCCCCGCCCACGCTTGGGCCTCGGCCAGGTGTTCAGCCTGCAGTCCGGCGCGGGGGTCAGGTTGGACTAGGCACCGCGGGCGGTGCGCTCCACGGTCCAGGCGGGGCTTGATGTCGGTCTGATTGTTTTCGGCAGGATGTATGGGAGCCACTCCGGCACTGAGGTCGGGAGCCACGTTGCCCCATCCGTGGTGGGGATGGACACGACGCAGGTCCGTGATCGGCAATGAGATTGAGAGCCACCTCGATCGGGTGATTTCTGGCTCTGGCCGTTTTCAAAGAGCGTCATCAGGGATGGCTCGACGCGCGAATGCCGGATGTGCGGCAGCCCCCTTGCTCCGCTGCACCGCTATGCCTCCCACGCTGCCCTGTGACAGAATTACGCACCGCTGGCGCCGCGGTCCGCGCCATACGCTGCCATCAACTACGCGTGGGTCCCTTGGTGGCTGGTGTCAGAGAGGTAACCTCGCCCATCTCTCCCCCCGCGGTAGCGGTTGAGGCCACGGCGGTGGCTGAGGCAAAGGTGACGGCACAGGTGGCGGCCAGGGGGGTGGCCAGGGTGGCGGCCACACGGCGATCACTACTGGCATCCGTTCGGCGAGATCCATCGTGCACCTGCCAAGAGCTTCACGGGCTGTGGAGTGGAGGGGATGAAGGTCCATCTCGGTGAAGTCAGCCGGGTCGTGCAGATGACGGGCGCCTGGCGGTCCGAGGCCGGGCGGGGTGGGTCGAACTCGGCGGTGCTCCGCACCGACGGGCTGACCGGTGCGGGCTAAACGGGGCCTGCGGCGCCGCCCTCGGCCGCCTGGATCCGCTGGCCCTCCGCGTCGACCGCCGGCAGGGGCACCGCGTCGGGGATTTCGGGGGTGGTGCCGGTAGCGGCGAGGATCGTCGCAGCCGGCATGCGGTTGCCGGTCCGCGCGGCCATCGCCATGGCCGCCGCCGCGGCCGGCGCGGTGGCCCACGGCGGGACCACGAGAAGCATGAAGTGGTCGTCAAGCCCGCGGGTCACGCTCATCGTGTCATCGCTGGCGGTGAACCAGCCGATGTGAACGACGCGGCCGTCGATCGTGAGGCTGCGTGGGATGTCGTCCCAGGCGTCCTGGTCCAGCCCGACGCGCAGGATCGCGCCGAGGTGCGCGCTCAGTGCGGTGATGAGGCCGGGCAGCTCGGCGCGGACATCGCGGGAATGCGGCCACCACGCGCCATCGAACATCCCCGCGCGGGCCAGCGTGGGCTCCAGGGTCAGCCGGACTGCCGAGGGCGCCGTCGGCCGCGGGAAGAGATGGGGGGAGCACCCCCATACGAATGCACTGCTGTGGTTCGGCACCATGGCGTGCCGCCCGTCTCGGTTCTCGACGGAACCGGTTTGATCTAGGGCGACGCCGACTCGGCTGCCAGCGGTGAAACGTCCTGGTGACTGCCATTGTACTCCGCGCAGCCGGTGGCGGGGCGGGGGCCCGCGCTCAGGCGGTTCGCTCCCGCAGAGCCCGCCCGACGCTCTCCCCCTGCCGGCTCCGGGTGTGCGTAGGTGAGGTACAGGAAGCAGCGCCGGGATCGATCATGGTCGTGCGCTGGAGATGCATCACGTACGCGCCGCCCAGCCGCACCACGCAACCGGCCGGTCAGCCGCGCGCCGGCCGGTATCTGGGCGATCTGCTCGGTGAACGACCGCCGGGGACAGCGCGGCTCCCGGCAGAACCAGCGGCGCTTGTGCCACAAGAACTCCAGGCTGCTGTCCCCGTAGGGAAGATCGCGGGGCCGGGTCACCGCCGGGCCCCTCACCCGGGAGGCGAATACCCCGCAGGCCGGACAAGCCCGCGCCGACTCGTCCGCCGTGACCGATGGACCCGGCGTCTGCCGCCCTCGGGCCGCTCGACACGTGCGACGGACACCCCGTCGCGGTCGAGCAGCAACGTCGTATCGTTGACCAAGCCCGTGGCTCCTGCGTGATCGTTCTGCGTCGAGAACAGAAATGATCAAGTATGACCACGGGCGCTCTGCATTCGGATGCCGACAACCACCACGACCGTCACCATCGTGACGACAGGTCGGCACCGCCGGCCGAGTGCACCGCTCAAGTTCGAAGACCTGTCAAAACGCCCTGATATCCGTCATCCTGAAACCGCCCGGCGGGCTGTATCCGGGAGTAGCCTGAAACTACCGAGGGCATTTCGCATAAGAGTTTCTAAGCTCCTGTCGTTCTCGGCGATTCACCACACCGGGCCGGTGTACACCGGCCCGGGGACGGGTCCGCGTCATGACCGCTACCATTCTGTATACGTCGGCGGTCGAGGAGCGGACCCTTTTGCTGCCGCTGCGTCTCGCGCTTGCCTCGACGGACACCCCTGGTGCTCTTCTGGACGGTGCGTGGTGGCCCCGTTCCCGTGACTCCCGCGATCTGGCGGCGGAACTTCCTGCGTTGACAGCGGTGCTGGATCCCCTGTGGGGGCGCATCACCCATGCCACGGTGAACCCGACCCTGTGGCCGGTCATCCCACGGAAGGTGCCCGTTGACGGGCACGTGGTGAGCGTCGGCTGGTTCAGGGCCGAGCAAGACCCCCACAAGCTGGTGCTGCTCTCCTACACCGTCGGCCGCTGGGACCTGCTGGTGATTCCGCCGCAGACGGATCCGGCCATCGCCGCCTGGCTGATGACCGCGGCCACCGGTCCGCTGCGCAGCCACACAGCGAGTGATCTGCTGGAGAGGGCCGAATCCCAACGGATGGTGACGGAAGCCGACCAGGCCCGAGAAGCGGTCTGGGACTCCGAGGGCGGCCATGGCGCCCGTGTGACCGCGCCGGCACGCTCAGCGTGATCCTCGAAACGGCCCCGGTGAAACCGCCGGGGCCGTCCTTTCAGGCGCAACACGTGAGAGTGCGCAACCCACAATCCACGGTACACCTGCAGGTAGTTTCCGACGTGATTCCGTAGGCTGACGCGAAGCATGAGCACATTCTGCTCGGACCTCAGGCACCGACGACCGGGCTCAGCAGCCGGCAGCGCCCGGCCGCCGGCAGAGTGCTTGCTATTCCGCACTACCGCGCCACTGCCCCTGGACACGGAACCAGAGTCCGGGAGCGTAGATCGATTCGACGGCAGCGGATTCGCCTTTGGTAACCCTGAGGATCCGCAATGCGCCGCTCGGAAGCAGGTCGTACTCGTACGTGGCGGGCGACTCACCTTCGGTGATGTCGTCGTAGGAGATATCTGCAGCCGCCGGCTCCGCGTATTCCTTGGGGGGCCGGTTCTCCACCAGCTTGATGAACACGCTCATACCTTGACGATAGATCCCTCGCGGTTTTCTCGCGTGACATGCCGGGTCTTCGAACTTGATGGGGGCGCGGCGGTGACGGGCAGGCCTGCCGGTCACGCTGCGTGAGGCAGTGGGGGTGCGGGCGTCCCGGACGCAAGTCGCCCGCGGGCCTTCGTGATCATGGTTGTTCTCTACGCAACCGATCATGAAACCCCACGGGCTTGGACATCGACGATACCGGGATCAACGAGGCGGCGACGCGACTTCTGGGGCTGGAGGGGGTGAGTGTGACGGAGGTCAAGGACGACGGATCGGGCGGTTCGACGGTGTACGTCGTCACGAGCGAGGACTCTGCCCGGGCCTGCCCCTCGTGCGGGGTCTTCGCCACCCGGCTGAAGGACTACCGCACCACCCGGCCCCGGCACCTCCCCTGCGGTGGACGCCCGGTGAGCATCCGGTGGCGCAAGGCGCGCTGGCACTGCACCGAACCCGCCTGCAAACGCGGCTCGTTCACCGAGGCGATCCGCGCGGTGCCCGCCGGGATGCGCACCACCCTCACTCTGCGCCGGGCGGCGGGGGCCGCGGTCTGCGACGGCTCTCGCACCGTCGTGCAGGCCGGCCGCGACCTGCACCTGAGCTGGCCGACCGTGCAGCACTGCTTCGAGGACTACGCCGCCGAGGTCCTGCCCGAGGACCCGCCGACCACCTCGGCGATCGGGATCGACGAGACCCGACGCGGCAAGCCGGTATGGAAGCAGAACCCGGTAACGCGGAAGCGGGAACTCGTCGCGGACGCCTGGCACATCGGCTTCATCGACGCGATGGGCGGACGTGGCCTGTTCGGCCAGGTCGAGGGCCGCAACGCGGCATCGGTCGCCGACTGGCTCACTTCCCAGCCCGCCGCCTGGCGCGAGCAGGTCCGCCACGTCGCCATCGACCTGTGCTCCACCTTCCGCGCCGCCGTTCACCGGGCCCTGCCGCACGCGGCCGTGGTCGTCGACTGCTTCCACATCGTCCAGCTCGCCCAGCGCCACCTCGCCGACCTGCGCCGACGCCTCACCTGGAAACAGCACGGCCGCCGAGCCCGCAAGGGCGACAGCGTCTACACCGTCCGCAAACTCCTGCGCCGCAACAAGGAGGACCTCACCGAGGACCAACGCACCCTTCTGCGGTCCGAGTTGGACTACATGGGCACCTACGGCCGACAGATCTACGCGGCCTGGCAGGCCAAGGAACTCCTGCGTGACCTCCTCGGTCTGGCCGTCAGCCGCACGCACGTCACTCCGGACCACTCCGCGATCTCCACCACCCGCCACCGCTTCTTCGTCCACGTCGCCGACCACGCCCACCTGCCCGAACTCGTCACCCTCGCCGAAACCGTCGAGCAGTGGTGGGACGGCATCGAGACTTACCTGGTCACCGGGATCACCAACGCCGCCTCCGAAGGCAACAACCGCCTCATCAAGCTCGAAGCACGCAACGCCTTCGGCTTCCGCAACCGCGAGAACCAGCGGCTCCGGTCACGCTGTGCAACCACCCGGCGGAGCCGACGGGAGGCACACCCCCACTAAATTCGAAGACCCGACATGCCAGATCTCACCGCCAACGGCCGCACCACCAGTCGGGCGGTATCGGCTCATTCCAGGGTGGCAAGGTGGTCGGCGGCGCCCCCGCGCCACTCGATCAGGAAGAGGGTCGCGTCGTCGCTGGTGATCCCGCCCCGTTCCTCCATCAGGGCGTGGGAGAGGGAGCGCACCACCGCCCGCACTCCCTTCTCGGCGTGCTCGATGCGGTTGACCCAGGCGATGAGTTGTTCCACGCCGAACTGCTTCCCGCCGGCTTCGTGCTCCTCGATCAGGCCGTCGGTGAAGCACAGCACCCGGTCGCCGACCTGGAGCGTCTGCTCGCTGAGCTGGGGCTCGTCGCCGCCGAAGCCGACCGGCAGGGTGGTCGCACTCTCCAGTTGCCGGACGACCTGGTGGTTGCGGATCAGCAGCGGTGCCGGGTGGCCCGCGTTGACCCGTTGCAGGTGGCCGGTTGCGACGTTCAGGCGCATCATCTGCGCGGTGACGAAGTGCTCGGGCCCGAACTGCCCGGCGATGGCCCGGTCCATGAACGCGTAGATCCCGGACAGCCCGACGTCGGCGCGTCGGGCGTGCCGGTAGGCGCCGATGGCGACGGTTGCCATGGTGGCGGCGTCCAGACCGTGGCCCATCGCGTCGATCGTGGCCACGTGCAGGATGTCGTCGTTGAGGGCGTAGTCGAAGCTGTCGCCGGCGACGCTGTAGGCGGGTTCGAGGATGCCGGCCACCGCGACCTGCGGGGTGGACATGGCCACTGGCGGCAGCAGGGACCACTGGATCTCCGCCGCCACACTCATCGGCTCGCGGCGCCGGGTCTGGAAGAACTGGTCGGTGTAGCTGTGCTTGGTGACCAGCAGATCGGCGACCAGACCGGCGAGTCTGCGCAGCAGCCGCCGGTCGTCGTCATCGACGGTGTCCAGGGTGAGGGCCATCACTCCCACCTGGTCGCTGCCGTCCAGCAACGGCAGGTACATCCGGACGCCGTCGGCCTGCGGTACCTCCACAGGGGTCGCATACAGGAAAGCCGTGCCGGCGTGGGAGTCACCGATCGGCTCGGGCTCCCCGACGAACAGCCGCCTACCCGCCAGCGGCACCAGCACCCGCTGGCCGTAGTCCTGCAGGAGGATCGAGACGTCGCGGCCACCGACCCTGGCCACCTCTTCCGCGATCAGCGGGGCGATCAGCTGCGGCGGCATCTCGTGCGCCCGATCCAGCAGCACCCCCAGCAGCCGCTCACCGAACCCTTCCGACCGGTCCACCATGGCCTTGTCAGGCCGCCGCCCACCGTCCGCCACAGCCGCTCCCTTTCACCACAGCAGAACCGGTTTCGCCCGCTGGGCGGGCCTCTCCAAGGGGCCGCTCACCAGGCGGCTGGCCTCGGCCTTGGGGCTTGGGACAGACCCGGCTCACCTTGCAGATCCGCTCGAAGACCCACTCACCCGATCTGTACACCCGGGTTCCTGACCAACCGTGATCAACCCGCACAGAGTGACGCGGCTAACCAGCCTAAAGGGCTCATTACGCCAAAAGCGGCATGTCACACCCGGTCGGGAGAGGTGGCTCTCAACTTCGATGCCCAAACAGTGGCTCCCGATCTCACTGTCCGAGTGGCTCTCATTCACCCTGCCGAAAAGAGGCTGATGCAGGCGCACGTTGTGGGTGGCCCACAGGGTGTCAGGTCCCGGTCTTTCGGATCGCGGCGGCCCTCGGCCACGAGGAGCACCGGTTGGTCGGTGGTGGTGTCCCCGTGGACGGCTTCGAGGCCCTGTACCCGCTGTGGCCGGGATGCCGGTGTGCAGAGGTTGACTCGGAACTCATGCCGCGTCGTGCCGAGCAGTGATACGGGTCACCGTGACCTCGACGGTAACCCGCTCCGCGACACCGAGGGCGGCGAGGTGGGAGAGGATGGCGGCCCCCACCCGGTCGTGGACGTTCCGGGCGATGTCCAGCGCCCGCCGGCCCTCAACCAGGACGCAGCGCGCCTCGATGTGCCATCCCGAACCGTCCGGCGCCCGGTCGGCGTGGATGCCTGCCTCGGGAGACGTGCGGTGAGGCGTGGTGTCCGTCCGGGCAGGTGCGGCGGCTGCTGCGAGGCGGGGTTGCAGGCCGACCACGCCGGGAACCGCGAGGGCTGCCTCGGCCGCGACGTCGAGGAGCGTGGTCGTGCGGGTGGCGGTCATCACGTACCACCGCCGGTCGGGAAGCCAGAGCCGAGGGGCGGCTCCGGCTCCAAAACGTCGATCACGGTGATGTCGACGGCCGTCACAGCAAGCCCCAGGTCCTGTCCGGCCGAGTCGAGGACCGATCGGCGCACCTGATGGACCCGGTCGGGCAGCGGGCGGTCGAGAGCAGCGGCCAGGGTCATGGTCACCCGCACGTCGGTGCCTTCGCCCTCAGGTACGAGCCGGCAGGTCGCGGCCCTGGCACCGGGGACCGTGTCCGCAGCTTGCCGCAGTACCTTCGCCGCGGCGTTCTCGGCGATCCGCAGGTCCCGGTCCGGGTCGGCCAGGGGCAGCAGCCGCCCGATCCGGACCTCTGCCCTGACGACGTCCATGACGCGGTCGGCGAGCGCGTGCAGGCCGGTAGGGTCCTCGGCGCGCAGCGCCCGGGTGGCCGCGTTCACCGTGGCCAGTCCCTCGACAGCCTCGCGGCAGTGAGGACAGGAGACGGTGTGCGGGTCCGCGGCCGGCGCCGCGTCCCGCGCCTGTTCCCAGACCCGGCTGAGCAGTCGGCCACAGGGCAGCACCTCATCACCCGCGAACGGGGGCGCGTCGGCGGCGGCTGGGCCGGTACGGGGCCCGTCGGCTCCGGGCGGTCCGGAAGGCCGCGCGTGCGGGTCGTCTAGCGCCATGGGGCCATCGCCTCCTGCAGGGATCGGCGTGCCCTGAACAGTCTGCCGCGTACCGTCTGCTCACTGGTCCGGGTCACGTGGGCGATCTCCTTGTAGGGCAGACCCTGCAGTTCCCGCAGGATCCAGCAGATCCGCTGCCCGGCGTCCAGCTCGTCGAGCGCGCGGGACAGAGCCGCAGTAGCCGCGTCCTGCTCGGCGGACCGGACGGGCTGGCTCCCCGCGTCGGCCGTCGCGGGTTCGGCGACGGTGTCCAGGGAGAGGGGCTGCGGTCGGCGTCGGCGCATGGTCAGGCAACGGTTGACGGTGATCCGGTACATCCAGGTGCGGAACTCCGCCCTGTGGTGGTATTCCGGCAGTCGCCGCCAGGCGCTGACGAAGGCGTCCTGAACGGCCTCCTCAGCGTCCTGGGCGTTGCCGAGCATGCAACGGGCCAGGGCCAGGAGGGGCCAACTGTGCCGCTGGACGAGAACGGCGAAGGAGTCCCCGTCTCCCTCGGCCGTCCGCACGGCCAGCAGTCGGTCCGGCAGGTCACATCCCAGCTGTGGGGAAGCAGTGCGTTCGATCATGACGCTCCCGCGCAAGCTCGGAACGAGCGTGTACCCCCGCACAAATACGTGATGCACATCACACTTCACGTGTGTGAGAAGTCCGCCGCCCCGCATGTCCAACCTTTCGACGGGCACCACACCGGTGTCCGACCGACCGATCGAGGCGACCGCCATGACGGACAACATCACCAGCGTCGGCGCGGGCAGCCGGTCCGACACGGGCGTGAGCGCGCTGAAGGGCCGTACCGGGGCTGGAACTCCGGCCGAGACACGGGGGAAGACCACCATCGCGGACGGCGTGGTGGCCAAGATCGCGGGCATGGCCGCCCGCGAGGTACCGGGCATTTACAACCTGGGGGCGGGCATGGCCCGCGCCTTCGGCGCCATGCGGGAACGCGTCCCCGGCGGAGGCGGCGGCGTCACGCGGGGAGTAAAGGTCGAGGTCGGCGAGCGCCAGGCCGCCGTGGACCTGGACGTCGTCGTCGAGTACGGCGTCTCCATCGTCGACGTCGCCGGCGACGTACGCACCACCGTGATCAGCGCGGTGGAGCGGATGACGGGCCTGGAGGTCGTCGAGGTGAACATCGCCGTCGACGACGTCCACCTCCCCGACGAGGAAGAAGAGTCCGAACCGGACGAGGGCCGCGTGAGGTGATCCGCCGTGACCACCGCCACCGCCGCGTCCCGGCGTAAGCGGCTGATCACGCGGATGACGCTCGCGAGACGGGTGAGTGCATGATGAACACAGCGACGACGGGCCTCGCGGCCGGGATGGCCCTGGGCTTCGCCGGTTACTTCGGCGGCTTCTGGGCATTTCTGCTGGTTCTGGTCCTGGGGGCGGCGGGGCTGATCGTCGGCCTCGTCGTGCAGGGCGACCTCGACGTCCGCGGACGGAGGCAGCGGTGAGGACCCGGCCCGGTTCCCCGCCTCCCGGCGAAGGGCCCGGCCCAGTCCCGGCGTGCCGCCCTCGATGCCCTCTGCGAAGGCCCACTCCGAACCGCCCATCGGTCCACCGGCTTCCCTGACATGCCCACCGAGACCCGACTACAGGTCGCCCGCCACAAACCACACCGCGCGGAGTAAGGAGGAGGCCGACCATTCCCGTGTCCACCCCCTTGCGGTCTTTCGCAGTTCACAGGGGAACCGACACTGCTCCTCAAGGGCGAGGTCATGATCATCCTGGGCATCGTTCTGCTCGTCGTCGGCTTCGTCACCGGGATATCCATCCTGTGGGTCCTCGGCGCAATGGGACACGCCGTCGCCGGTCGACGTCACTCCTGGTGATCGGGTCAGGTCCGGCGGGCGGCCATGCGGGCCGCAGTCGGCCGGCGCACGTCGTAGACCCAGCCGAGGCGTTCGAGGAGGCGGATGAACGCGACGGAGAAATCGATCCGACCGCGGTCGACGCCGTGCCGGGCGCAGGTGGGGTCGGCGTGGTAGAGGTTGTGTCAGCTCTCGCCGAACGAGAGCAGGGCCGACGACCACAGGTTGGTGGCCCGGTCGTGGCGACGGGATGGGAGCAATGGCCCGGGTGGATCGGGCGGCGGTCGCACGCTGCTCTGGTCGGTCAGGCTGCGTCGGGAGTTCGTGTGCACAGTTTCTTCGTGAGGAGCCATCCGAGCGTCCACCGTGGCCACGGCGATGACGGTCAGTGAGCGGCAGGGCAGTGGAGGGGGCACGGACCGGTCGGAGGGGTTCGGGGAGGAGCTTCTGGGGGCTCTGCTGGACCAGGGACACGAGTTGCCGCCGCATCTGCTCGGTCCGCTCGTTGCGCAGCAGGTGGACAGGCTCGGTAGCCGCGAGACCTCGGTTTTCTTGCAGGACTACGGTCAGGTGTGGCTCGTGCCCCTGCCGGACGACGGGCTGACGGCCGGAGATCCGCAGCCGATCGACGGGCTCCTATGCCGGTCGTGCCTTCCAGGTGGCACGTCGTCTCGAGGTGCCTCAGGCCGATGGTGTACGGGTCTACTCGCCTCTGCTGGACGGCGGCGACCAGGTGGGCGTCCTGGCCGTCACTCTGGACGGGATCGACGACGATGACCGGCGGCTGCTGCGCAGGATCGCCACTCTGCTGGCCGACATGCTGGTGACCAAGCACGGGTACACCGATCTGTTCTTCCAGGTCCGGCGCAGAGAACCGATGAGTGTGGCGGCGGAGATCCAATGGTCACTGCTGCCGCCGCTGGCCATGTCCACGCCTCGGGTCATGTTGGCCGGAATGCTGGAGCCCGCCTACGACGTGGCCGGCGACAGCTTCGACTACGCCCTCAACGGTGACGTGCTGCATGTGGCCATGATCGACGCGATGGGGCACGGCCTGGATGCCGCCACGATGGCCACGGTGGCCATCGGTGCCTACCGGCATGCCCGGCGGATCAGCGTCGGCCTGTCGGAGATCTATGCGTTCATGGACCGGGCCGTCGCCGAGCAGTTCGGCCCCGACCGCTTCGTGACCGCTCAGATGATGCGGCTCGACACAATGACGGGCCGTGTCCAGTGGGTCAACGCGGGACATCCCGCCCCCCTGCTGATCCGCGGACACCGTGTTGTCCGGCGGCTCCGCGGCCCGACGACGCTCCCTGTCGGCTTCGGCGGTCACGAGCCCCGGATCAGTGAACTGGCCCTCGCTCCCGGAGGCCGGATCATGTGTTTCACCGACGGGTTGATCGAGGAGCACGATGCCGGTGGTGAGGAACAGCTCATCGGCTGGGTGGACCGCATCGAACGTACGGCGCATGAGATCCGGGCCGTGGCCCGTTCCCTCTCCCACACGCTCAAGCGGGCACGGGGCGGGATCACGACGGACGACGCGACGCTCCTGCTCATCGAGTGGCGCGGCGCCGACTGATCGGACTCACGGCCGGCGCCTGTCGCGCGCGTACTCCATGCATCGGCTGATGATGGGAGTACGGCCGAACATGCGGAGCTGATGATGACGGGGTGGCGTGTCAGGGACTACTCCCAGGACGATCTCGAAGCGGTGATCCGCGTCGATGCGGAGAGCAGCACGGCCGAAGAGCCACCTCTCTTCCCGCTCTCGGACGCCGTGGCGGCCCTTCAAGCCCTCCACCCTGCGGTGGTGGCCACGGCGGACGAGGTGGTGGTCGGCGCCGCGGTGAGCAGAGTGGAGGGCGACCGCGCATGGATCCTGCGCATCTGCATGGCACCTGCCTGGCGGCACCGGGGGCTGGGCAGCGACCTGATCACCTCCCTGGAGCACCGGCTCTTCGCCGGTGGCGTCCGCGCGGTGCACGCGGTTCTGCCCGAGGGCGGGACCGGTGCCGCCGCTCTGCACAACTGCGGCTTCGGCGCCCGCTCGGGCATGGTCGTCTTCGAGAAGCGCGGGCCGGTGACTCCTCAGGAGGTCAGCATGCTCTCCTCGCTCGGGGCGGAGCTGCCGCCCGGGGGACTGTGGCAGAAAGTCGCGGGCATGCACAGGGAGAAGCAGCTCATCGAGCGCCGCCTGGTCCTGCCACTGGCCCACCCCGAACTGGCCGCCCAGCACGGTGTGGAACTGCCGCGAGCGGTGATGCTGTTCGGTCCGCCCGGGACCGGCAAGAGCACGTTCGCGCACGCGATCGCCGGCCGCCTGGGCTGGCCCTTCCTCGAACTGTTCCCCGCACGTCTGGCTGCCGAGTACGGTCTGGCGAGCGGGCTGAGCCGGCGCTTCGACGAGATCGCCCAGCTCGACCACGTCCTGGTCTTCATCGACGAGGTCGAGGAGGTCGCCGGTGAACGCAGTGGTGCGGACGCGACCGCGGTCGGCGTCGTCAACGAACTGCTCAAGGCGATCGTCCGGTTCCGAACCCAGGACGGGCGGCTGCTCGTCTGCGCCACGAACAACGTGACCACCCTCGACCCGGCCTTCCTGCGGCACGGTCGCTTCGACTATGTGCTGCCCATCGGCCCTCCCGACCACAGCGCCAGGACCGCGCTGTGGAGGAGCTACCTGGCCCGAGCGGGCGCCCAGGCCGACAGCGCGGCACTCTCGTCCGCCAGCGAGGGGTTCACCCCCGCCGACATCGCCCACGTGGCACGTACTGTCTCCCAGGCCCAGTTCGAGCGCACCTTCGACACCGGAACCCGGACCCTGCCCACCACGGACGACTACCTGGCCACGATCCGCGACACCCGGCCTACGGTCAGCAGCGCCACGGCTCAGGAGTTCGCCGAGCAGACCGAGAAGTTCGCCCGTATCTAGCGTCCCGACTTCCGGAGATCCGGGCTACGACGGAGGTGTCAGTTCGGCGGAGACGGCGTGTCGCTGCCCGTGTCGATGAGGATCTGTTCGGCCCCGGTGACGTTGTCGGCCCGGACGGCCCTGGCCATCGCGGCGCGTGCCGCGTCAGGCATCGTGTCCGGCGGGACTACCAGCAAGGAGAAATGGTCCCGGTCGCCTCGGGTGATGAGGACGGTGTCGTCACCGACCGGGAAGGAGTCGATGTGCACGACTCGGCCGTCGATCACCAGCCGTGTCGGCAGTTCGTCCCAGGCACTGGCGTCCAGACCGACGCGGGTGACGGGTCCGAGATGCTCGGTCAACGCGGTGATCAGCGAGGGCAGCTCGGCACCGATGTCCCGGGACCGCGGCCACCAGGCACCGTCCAGGATTCCCTCACGCGCGTGTGTCGTCTCCAGTCTCAGCAGAGCCGTCCCGGGGCTCACCGGCTGGTGGACGGCGTCCGGCAGCAACCTGGGTGTGTCGGGGGTGTCGGAGTCGGTCATGGTGTCCGCCCGCCCTTCATATGCCGTATGCCGGTCGCACGCCCTACGGCCGCACCGTCTCTGTGGACGCGACTCAGTCACGCTCTTCCTCTTCTGCCTCCATCTGCCGGATCCCCTGGTGCGTCAGCGTGATCCTCGCGGGCGTGTCACCCCTCCCCCAGTCGACGACGACCCAGCCTTTGCCCGCCAGGTACGTACAGGCAGCGGCCAGATCCCGCTCAGGGATGCCAAGACCGGTGCGGAGCTTCGCCCCGTCGACGCCCAGGAGACGATTGCCCTCGGCGGCTTGGTACAGATCCCGCATGATCTTCTCGCGGTACGTCTTCCGCTCACGCAGTATCCCCATGACATGCCGTCCTCTACGGCCCCCGGTCGGGCCGAAGTCGATGTCATCCGCGGTCGCTGTCGCGGTGGGGCGTGCCAGGGCGGTCGCGTCCACCGTCGGCCGGCGGTGCCTCCGGGTCCGGCGGCCGATCCCCGGCAGAGCATCGCTGTAGTGGAAGGCAGCGATCCGTCCGTCGTGCTGAGCGTTGAGCCGGTGGATCAGGGCGGCTCCGATGGCGATCAGAACGAGCAGCGCGGCCACGGCGATGACAGTCATCATCCGCTCACCTCCGTTGACCGGCGGGCGAACGCCCTGTCGAGCCGATGGGCCGGGGCGGGGAGGACGGCGGACCTGCCCCGCCGTCGGTCTCCCACGCTTCTTCCCTGCTTCGGGCATCGATCCTGTCTGCTGCTTCCTCCCGGCCCGGGGCATCGATACCGTCACCCGCCATCAGCCGTGCGGCGGCATCCGCACTGGTTTCCGGCGGAATCACCAGCATGTTCCGGCGACTACCGGTGGAGAAAAGGGTCAGCCGGTGCGGATCCTGCTCCTCGGTGGACCAGCCCACATGCACGGTGCGCCCGGCGCCGGACACCCAGCTCGGGATGACAGGCCAGTGGTCCGGGTTCACCGTGACACCTGTGATGCGGCCCCAGAGGTCGCCCAGTGCGGCTGTCAAAGCCGGCAGCTCACGGGTGAGGGCACGGGAGCGAGGCCACCACATGCCGTCCAGCCCGCCCGGCGCGGGCGTCAGGCACAGGCGAGCCGGCAGCGACGGTGCGCGCCTGCTCGATGCCGTACGGTCGATGATCACGGTCATGGCGCGAACCTGCCCCCGGGCTCGTGGGGCGGCCCGGCGTTGTCGATCACCGGAAACGGCACCCACAGCGGAGCCGGTGCGCGAAGAACTCCCGGTGTTTTCACACTACTCCGCTCGCCGGCCCGAAAAGCTGCGGATGACCAGGTACTTTCCTGCCTCGACACCTGGCCCCTCGGCGCCCAGTGGCGAGTCGGGACAAAGCCAGTCCTTGCGCTCGGCATGCCCTTGAGAGCGGTTGACCAGGGGCAACGGAGGTGCGCTCCGGCCCCCCAGCGGTCCGGCATCAGCCACGTCTGCCCCCGGACGGGGGCAGCAGTCCGCACACAGTCCGCAGGACACCCGTTCAAGACCGTCGCACCCCATCGCCAGCAATCGGCAAAAGGCCAGGTCAGCGACCCACAGGGAAGATCCCTGCAGGCCCCCGACCCGGCCCGTTACTAGGAGACGAAGAAGGCCTGATCCTTCGATCGTGCCTGTCGACCAGTGCTGTCTTCTTCAGCCGCCCGGTCCTCCGCCCGCACCCGGCCCGCAGACCGCCGCTCCGGCGCCCTGACGGCCGGGTGCGGTCGTCTTCGACAGGCCGGACGGGCCGGAGGGTGGTCGTCCTCGCGCGGTCACCGGGCAGCCGCGGGCGCGCGTCAGGGCGCGGAACGCGGGCCTGCTTCCTTCGTCGGGGCCGTGTTCTCGGCGGGTTCGGTGCGGAGGGATCCGGTGGGAGGGTGGGCGACGGCGTCACGGTCCGGGTACCGCTCGCACTCCCGGTTGCCGCACGGTCCGTGGACCCAGGTCGGGACCCACGCGCCCAGCGTCTTGTGACGCCGGACGACCATCTCCACTGGCTGTCCGCAGGCGGGACAGACCGGTTCGTCGCTGCCCATGTCCCCCAGGGTAGGCCCGACTGCGGTCCAGCGCTTCCTGCCGTGCGTCCGAACCAGCACGCCGTTCTTGAACGTACGCACCGACTCGAGTGCGAACTCCGTCACCGCGAAGTCCGCGCCGGACATCGGCAGGCCGGCGGCCTGCACGATCGGGCTCGTGGAGCGGATCGCGGCCGCGATCGTGCCGGAGAAGGCCGAACAGGCCGCGGAGGCAGAGGGGTGGAGCGCAGTAGTCGTCAGCGCCGGGCCCCGTGGCGGCCGGTGGCGGGTACGGCCCGCTCCCTGGTGGCCGGTACGGCTGGCACAGTCTCGCGTTCGGCGCCCGCGGGCCAGACGATCTCGACGGGGATGCCCCGGGCGCGGGCATACGTCACCAGATGGGCGGTGGCGTCGCGGCCGTTGGACGGCGACCCGTCCCAGACCGCCAGGAGGAGGCCGCTGGAGGCGACCATCCGCTCGTCCGCACCGACACAGGAATCGCGGTGATTCGGGTCGTACGCCAGCAGCCGCGCCTGGTCGGCGAGGTTCAGCAGCTCACCGGCGGCCATCCGGTCGCGCCTGGGCGGCATGGCGGGGACCCCGTTGTCCGTGGGGATGACGACGATCAGGCGGCGACCCGACGCACGCGCCGCGCGGCCGAACGCCAGCGGCGCTCCCGCCCCGCACCGCACCATGGCCGCTCCCCGCGCGCAGCGTTCCTCCAGACGCCGCCGCAGTTCGCGCTCCACCAGTTCGAGCGTGCGCGGGGTGAGATCGGCGTGCCCGACCAGCACGATCTCCCCGGCCACCCCTCCGTTGCGTCCCGCCCCGTTGTCACGCGCCGTTGCACTCATCTCGCCCCTGACAGTCCTCGGCCTCCGGTCACCGGCCCGGTCCCAGGCCAGTGAAGCCGGGGCACGGGCCGGTGACCAGGGCCGAACGTCCCTGACTCGGGAGGTGAGACCGAGAAGGGGGTGGTAAGCGGGGCGGTCAGGCGTGGGCGAAGGGCCGGCCGGCCGCACGAGTGCGGGGTTCGCGCCACATCGGCCACATGTGGGGGCCGTCCGGGAGGAGCAGGGGCTCGCCGGTCGGGGCGAAGCCGAGGCGTTCGTACAGCACGCGGCTGCGGACGCTGCTCGCCTCCAGATAGGCAGGCAGCCCCTCCCGGTCGCAGCGGTCGAGGACCGAGCCGATGAGCGCGGTGCCGAGTCCCTCGCCCTGCCGGGCGGGTGTCACGCCGATCATCCACAGGTACTCGTGGGCCCGCCCGAAGGGGTGGATGCCCGCCGTCAGCCGGCCGATCATCTCCACCCGCTCGTTCTCCGGGTCGACGGCCCGGCGTACCCGGGCCGGGCCCTCGTCGTCCTCGGGTGTCCCGTCGCCGTGCTCGGCCGCCGGCACCGACAGCCACAGCGCGCACGCCGAGCCGTCCTCCGTGGCGTCGACGCGTCCCTCGGCGAGCACGAGGTCGGTGAAGGCGGCCATCAGCCTGTGGTGCGTCGTACGGCGGTACTCCTCGCCGGGGAAGACCCAACTGCTCACCGGGTCGTCCTGGAACGCCTCGTCCAGAAGCCGGACCAGCAGTTCCCGGTCCCCGTCCCCAGCCGTCCGGATCGCCACGCCCATGTCCGCCCCTTCGCCTCAACCCTCGTCGATCGTACGGGCGTTGAGCCTAACGGGAGGGCGGCAGCCGACGCTTGCCGGCATCTCGGCCGGCCGCGCCGCATGCGCGGTGGGTCCCGCACACCGTGGGGAAGTGCGGGACCCACCGGGCGGTCTACGCGGTGCGCCGGGTCACGAACTCGGCGAGGGCCAGCAGACCGCCCGCCGTCTCCGGGTCAGGCACCGCGCGAGCGAGTTCCTGCATCACCCGAGCCATGCGGTCGGCCGCCTGAGTCTGCGCCCAGTCACGGCCGCCCGCCCGTTCCACGGTCAGGGCGATGTACTCCAGGTCCTCCTCGTCCGCGTGCGGAGCCCCGTACAGCCCGGCGAGCTCGGACGCCGCCGGGGTGCCGGAGTTGAGCGCGGCGACCACCGGCAGGGACTTCTTGCGGGCTGCCAGATCCGCGCCGACGGGCTTGCCGGTGTGCCGAGGGTCGCCCCATATGCCGATCACGTCGTCGATGAGCTGGAAGGCCAGCCCCGACTCACGGCCGAACGCGTCCAGTGCCGCCACCTCCGCCGCCCCGGCATCCGCGTACAGCGCGCCGAGCGCGCAGGCGCAGCCGAGCAGCGCGCCCGTCTTGGCCTCGGCCATGGCGAGGGTCTCCTCGAGGGTGACCTCGCCGGGGTCGCGCTTCTCCATGGCCGTGTCCGCCTGTTGTCCGGCGCACAGTTCCACGACGCAGTCCGCCAGCCGGGCCACCGCGGCCCGGGCCGCGGGGTGCGGGTCCTCGGCGAGCAGCCGCAGGGCGAGCGCGTGGAAGGCGTCTCCGGCGAGGATCGCGTCGTCGTCACCGAACACGGTCCATGCGGTGGGCCGGTGGCGCCGGGTGGTGTCCCGGTCCATCACGTCGTCGTGCAGCAACGTGAAGTTGTGGACCAGTTCCACCGCGGCGGCTGCCCGTACCGCCGCCGCCCGGGCCGCGAGCCCGCCGAGGGCGGAGGCCGCGGCGAGCACCAGTGCGGGGCGGATGGCCTTGCCGGACCCGCCCGCGGCCGGGGTGCCGTCCGCGTTCTCCCAGCCGAAGTGGTAGAGACCGACCCGGCGCAGCGGGCCGGGCATCGAGCCGATGGCGGCCCGCAGCACGGGGACGACCTCGGCCCTCGCCCGCTCCAGCAGGATCGTCGCCTCGTGACACTCGGCGGGCCGGTACTCGCTCTCCGTCTTCGGCTCGGTCATCGATTCCGTCATGGACTCACCTCTGGACCCGTCTCGGAGGATGAGCGGAGGTGGTACTTCCGCCTGCGGCACGCGCGTACCCCCAGGGTGTACCCGCCCGGGTGGGCGGGGACACGGCGTACGCGCCGAAAGATCGCGGAAGGTCACCGCCAGCGACCGATCTCGACGTTCTCCAGGACGCCGAGCGCGTCCGGCACCAGGACGGCAGCCGAGTAGTAGGCCGTGACCAGGTACTTGATGATGGCCTGTTCGTTGACGCCCATGAAACGCACGGACAGGCTCGGCTCGATCTCATCGGGGAGGCCGGACGCCCGCAGGCCGATGACTCCCTGCTCCTCCTCACCCGTACGCAGCGCGATGATGGAGGTCGTGCGCTCCTCCGTCACCGGGATCTTGTTGCACGGGAAGATGGGCACACCCCGCCAGGTGGGGATGCGGTTGCCGGCCATGTCGATGGTCTCGGGGACGAGTCCCCGCTTGTTGAGCTCGCGGCCGAACGCGGAGATCGCGCGCGGGTGGGCGAGGAGCAGCTTGGTCCCGCGTCGCCTGCTGAGCAGTTCGTCCAGGTCGTCGGGGGCGGGTACGCCGTCGTGCGGCTGGATCCGCTGGTCGTACTCGCAGTTGTGCAGCAAACCGAAGCCCCGGTTGTTGATGAGTTCGTGCTCCTGGCGCTCCTTCAACGCCTCGACAGTCAGCCTGATCTGCTGCTCCGTCTGGTTCATGGGCTGGTTGTAGAGGTCGGCCACGCGCGTGTGGATGCGCAGCACGGTCTGGGCGACGCTCAGTTCGTACTCGCGGGGCCTGGCCTCGTAGTCGACGAAGGTGTGCGGGATGTCCGGTTCCCCGCTGTGGCCGGCCGCGAGGTCGATCTCCCGCTCGCCGTACTTGTTGGTGCGCTGACCCGGGACGGAGCGCTGCTCCCGGAGGTGCTCGCGCAGTGTCTCGGACCGCTCGGCGACCTGCTCGACGGCGTCGCACGGCAGGACGAGCACGGTGCAGGCGGTCAGGGTGCGGGTGGTGTACTCCCAGATGGCACCCTCGTCAAGGAGCGCCTGGTCGCCGAAGTAGGCGCCGTCGGCGAGGATTCCGAGGGACCCGTCACCTCCGTAGGGGCCGGTGCCGACCTTCTCGACCCTGCCGTGGGCCAGCAGGAACACCTCGTCGACCGGACTGCCGAACGGAGCGATCACCTGGCCGGCCCCGATCTCCCGCTGCCGGCAGCGGGCAGCCAGCTCCGCGAGCACTTCCTCGTCCTCGTACGACCGCAGGGCCGGCAGCTCGCCCAGCTCCGCCGGGATCACCTCGACTCGGTCACCGGTCTTCACAAAGGTCACCCGCCCGTCCCCGACGGCGTACGTCAACCGCCGGTTCACCCGGTACGTACCACCCTGCACGTCCGTCCAGGGCAGCATGCGCAGCAGCCAGCGCGAGCTGATCTCCTGCATCTGCGGTACGGACTTGGTGGTGGTGGCCAGGTTCCGCGCCGCCGCCGTACCGAGGCTCTGCTGCTGCCGGGTCTGCTCCGTGCGGACCTCTTCGCCTACCGACATAAGGAATTGCCCTCCCAGTTGTGACCGGCGCCCATCCGTGCCGGGCGTCGGTCTCCGCGACAGAGCCTTCCTCACGGAGCGTGGCTGCGGTATTACCCGAATGAGCGGGAATGGATCTTCAACTCCATGGGCATTCATGGGGGTTCCGTTCAGCGGCGGCCCGGCGGCCGGACATTGTCCGGATCGGCTCGTACGGGGACCGGGCGATTGGTTGCGCTCGCTCCGTTCAGGTACAAGCACCGGTACGAGGCGGCCGCGACCGGCGGCCGTCGCGGCGCGAGAAGGAGGGGCGGCCATGGCCCCACCCATGTCCGCGAGCGCGTTCCTGAGCACTCTGAAAGCGGAGGGCCTCAGGGTCGTCGAGGTCGGCGACTGGCGCGATCACAACCGCAATCACAAAGGCCCCTGGGGGCCGGTCCACGGCGTGATGATCCATCACACGGTCACCCGGGGCAGCGCCCGGACCGTCGAGCTGTGCCGCGAGGGCTACGCGGGCCTGCCGGGGCCGCTGTGCCACGGCGTCATCACCAAGGACGGCCGGGTCCACCTCGTCGGCTACGGCAGGGCCAACCACGCGGGCCTGGGCGACGACGACGTGCTGCGCGCCGTGATCGCGGAGAGGTCGCTCCCCGCGGACAACGAGCAGAACACCGACGGCAACCGGCACTTCTACGGCTTCGAGTGCGAGAACCTGGGCGACGGGGACGACCCCTGGCCCGCAGCGCAGCTGGAAGCCATCGAGAGGGCCGCCGCCGCGGTCTGCCGCCGCCACGGATGGAACGAACGGTCGGTGATCGGGCATCTGGAGTGGCAGCCCGGGAAGGTGGATCCACGCGGGTTCACGATGGCGTCGATGCGGACACGCATCCGTGACCGGCTGAAGTGACGGGGTGTGCGGGAGCGTACGCGGGTGTACGGGGTGCCGGACCCGGCCTGGCGACAATCCGTCGGAAGCTGGCGCCCGGCCCCCTGGGTACGTGGGAAACCCGCTTCTAGCGTGGTGAGCGATCCCAGGTCCTCCCAGGAAAAGGCCCCGCCGTGCAGTACGTCGCCCCCATCGGCATCGGTGTTCTCTACACCCTTCTGATGTCCCTCGTCCGCGAGCCGCACCGGCGGCGGCTGAACGCCGTCATGGTCGCCGGCGCGGGCGCCGCCTACCTCAGCGGGGGCGGCCTGGGCGGCTGGGAGTTCGCCTTCACGGCGCTGATCGCCTACGTCGCGTTCCGCGGCCTGGACTCGTGGACGTTCATCGGCGTCGGCTGGCTGCTGCACACCGCGTGGGACGTCGTCCACCACCTCAAGGGCAACCCCGTCATCCCGTTCGCCCCCACCTCGTCGTTGGGCTGCGCGATCTGCGATCCGGTGATCGCCCTGTGGTGCCTGTGGGGAGGCCCGTCACTGATCGACCTCGTCCGCCACCGGGGCCGCGGCCACCGCCACGACAGCGCGAATTCCGCCCCCGCCGAGGCCGCTGGGCGGCCCGGCACCGGGGAGCCGACCCCGAGCGGTAGTTCGAACTGACGAAGGGGGTCGGCCACGCGTTCGCCTACGGCGCGACCGACGACGGCGGAATTCAGCCATGCTCACCCCGGACGGCCGACGCCCGCCCCACCCGGTGCCCGGCTCCCCCTGCCGGGCGACAATGGCCCGGTGACCAGCCCGGACACCCCCGACCCAGCGTCCCCCGCCTCCGCCGCCGACCGCGCGAACCTCGCGGATCTGCACCCCCGCCTGCCCTCGCCGGTGCAGGACATCGCGGACGAGCGGTTCGAGCGGCGCGGGGTCCGGCTGCTGCTGAAACGGGACGACCTGATCCACCCGGAACTGATCGGAAACAAGTGGCGCAAACTCGCGCCGAACCTCGCGGCGGCAGCCGGTCGGACCGTGCTCACCTTCGGCGGCGCGTACTCCAACCATCTGCGGGCCACCGCCGCCGCCGGCCGGCTGCTCGGTCTGCGCACGGTCGGCGTGGTGCGCGGCCAGGAGCTCGCCGACCGCCCCCCCAACCCCTCGCTTGCCCGGTGCGCGGCCGACGGCATGCGGCTGCACTTCGTCGACCGGGCGACCTATCGCCGCAAGACCGCGCCCAGCACCTTGGCAGCCGTGCTGCGCGCGGCGGGCGCCGAGGACACGTACGTCGTCCCCGAGGGCGGCAGCAACCCCCTGGCCGTGCGCGGTTGCCGGGTGCTCGGGGAGGAGTTGGCCGGCCGGGCGGACGTCGTCGCGGTGGCGTGCGGCACGGGCGGGACGCTCGCCGGGCTGGCCGCCGGACTCGGCTCCGGCGCTCGCGCGCTGGGCGTTCCGGTACTGAAGGGCGACTTTCTGGCCACGGACATACGCGCCCTTCAGGCCGAGGCGTTCGGCGGTCCGCGCGGCGACTGGAGTCTGGAGGACCGCTTCCACTTCGGCGGTTACGCCCGTACCGCCCCGGAGCTCGAGGAGTTCGCCGCGGACTTCGAGCAACGTCACGGCGTGCCCGTCGAACGTGTCTATGTCGCCAAGTTGCTTTACGCCCTTGTCTCCCTGGCCGAGGAGAACGCGTTCCCGCGCGGGAGCACGGTCGCGGCGGTCGTCACCGGCCGCCCCTTCCCCGTGAGCACGTGAGCACGTGAGCACGTGAGCACGTGACTACAAGAGCACGGTGGCAGACTGGTTCCAGTATCTCGTCGAGCACGTCCCGGTGTGACGCGAGAGGACTCCGGCAACGGACGGTTCGACCGTGTGACGTCTGGGTACGTCAATCCGGCGCGCGCTCTTCCCTTTCGGGCCCGCAGACCCCTAGCCACGGAGCGTATCCGTGGTTTTACTATGAGTGACAGCAGGGGTCGGGGTCCCGGGGACAGGACCGTCGGGAGCGCGGTAGCGTCACCGCTGAACCACGTATCGCGTTGCCCGGGGGCGACCCCGGCCCTGAACGCTTGTACCACCTTGGAGGTGAGGGTGTCCCAGATCGCAGGCGAGCCCGCGACCCAGGACTTCGTGGAAGTCCGGCTGCCGGCCGCGGGTGCCTACCTGTCGGTGCTGCGTACGGCCACGGCCGGTCTCGCGGCCCGGTTGGACTTCACCCTCGACGAGATCGAGGACCTGCGCATCGCGGTCGACGAGGCCTGCGCGATCCTGCTTCAGCAGGCCGTGCCGGGTTCGGTGCTCAGTTGTGTCTTCCGCCTCGTCGACGACTCGCTCGAGGTCACGGTCTCGGCGCCGACCACGGACGGTCACGCTCCCTCGCGTGACACCTTCGCGTGGACCGTCCTGTCCGCTCTCGCGGGCAAGGTCTCCTCCGCCGTGGACGACGACAAAACCGTTTCGATCAGCCTCTACAAACAGCGCGGCGCGGGACCCGGGCCGACGTGAGGAACGAGGACGGGCCGGTGCGGGACGAAGAACGCGGCACACGGGGGCTGCCTGCCGAGCGGATGCCGGGCGGTATCGACGGCATCGACGCCATCCCGGAACAGGCCCGGCCCCATCCGGAGGACGACTCCGCTCAGGCCGGCCCGCCGGGCGGCGGGCAGCCCGGCGGTGTCGCACGGAGTACGCCCGAGGCCGGGCGGCGGCCCGGGGCCTCCCCCGAACGCCAGGAAGCCCCGGCGCGGGCGAGGCCGACGGCGGGGGACGAGGCGAGCGCTCGGGGAAGGGCGACGGGCGGGACGATGAACGAGCACGAGCGACACGCCGAGAGCGAGGTGCCGCGGACGCCGAGCGCGCAGGGCGTCCAGCACACCCCGGTGGCGCACGGCGCGCAGCGCGACCCGCAGGACCGCAGCGGGGCACGCGCCTTGTTTCTCGAGCTGCGCACCCTGCAGGACGGCAGTCCCGAGTACGCGGAGCTGCGCAACCGGCTGGTCCGCATGCATCTGCCGCTCGTCGAGCACCTCGCGCGCCGCTTCCGCAACCGCGGGGAACCGCTGGACGACCTGACCCAGGTCGCCACCATCGGTCTGATCAAGTCGGTCGACCGCTTCGACCCGGACCGCGGCGTGGAGTTCTCGACGTACGCGACCCCGACGGTCGTCGGCGAGATCAAGCGGCACTTCCGCGACAAGGGCTGGGCGGTGCGTGTCCCCCGCCGGCTGCAGGAGCTGCGACTGGCGCTGACGACGGCCACGGCCGAGCTCTCGCAGCTGCACGGCCGTTCCCCCACGGTGCACGAGCTCGCCGAGAAGCTGGCGATCTCGGAGGAGGAGGTCCTGGAGGGCCTGGAGTCCGCCAACGCGTACTCCACGCTGTCCCTGGACGTCCCCGACACCGACGACGAGTCCCCGGCGGTCGCGGACACCCTGGGCGCCGAGGACGAGGCGTTGGAGGGGGTGGAGTACCGCGAGTCGCTCAAGCCGCTGCTGGAGGATCTCCCTCCGCGCGAGAAGCGGATTCTGCTGCTGCGCTTCTTCGGCAACATGACCCAGTCGCAGATCGCACAGGAGGTCGGCATCTCACAGATGCACGTCTCCCGGCTGCTGGCCCGCACGCTGGCGCAACTGCGCGAGAAGCTCCTCGTGGAGGAGTGAGCGAGGAATGACCCGCCGCACGGTGGAACGAGCCGCCGCGCGGCGGGAGCCAACGGCAGCGGCGCCCGAACGGCAAGGCGGCCCGGGAGGTGGGGAAGCTACTTCTCGGCGTTCCCGGGTCCCCGGATGCCGAGGGCCCGGGTCGTCTCGGGGTTGAGCAGCAGTACCAGGGCCGTCACGGCCACCACCGCGAGCACGATTCCCGCCGGGATGGCCACACTGTCGGACTGCAGCAGGTTGTAGGCCACCGGCAGCGCCAGGAGCTGGGTGACGACGGCCGGGCCGCGGCTCCAGCTTCTGCGGCCCAGCAGCCCGCGCGCGGCGAGCAGCGGCAGCAGTGCGAGCACCATCAGCGTGAGTCCGCCGGTGACGGCCTGCTGCCGGTCGTCCGGTTGACCGGTGAGCCCGCGGACCAGCATCCAGACCCCGCCGGCCAGCAGGCCCAGCCCCTCCAGGGCGGCGAGCCCCGCGGCGTACGTCAGACGGCGCGGGCGGGGGCCGGCGGTGTCCGGAGTGGTGGGGGTCTGCTCGCTGCTCACCCCTGAAGGGTAGCCCTCGCCCGTACGCGCCCCCGTGCCGAGGTTCGCGCCCCCGGTCCCGCCCTGTGTCCGTTTTCGATCACCCCTCTGCCTGGGCTCCGGTACCGCCCAGTAGGTACCCTGCAACGCATGCGTGCACTTCTCGTGGTCAATCCGGCGGCAACCACCACGAGTGCGCGTACGCGCGACGTGCTGATCCACGCGCTCGCCAGTGAGATGAAACTGGAAGCGGTGACCACCGAGTACCGGGGGCACGCACGGGACCTGGGCCGGCAGGCGGCGGAGAGCGACGACATCGATCTGGTGGTGGCCCTCGGCGGCGACGGCACGGTCAACGAGGTCGTCAACGGCCTGCTGCACGCCGGCCCCGACCCGGAGCACCTGCCCGGCCTCGCCGTGGTCCCCGGCGGCTCCACCAATGTCTTCGCCCGCGCCCTGGGCCTGCCCAACCAGCCCGTGGAGGCCACCGGCGTCCTGCTGGACGCGCTGCGCGAGAGGCGCGAGCGCACCGTCGGTCTGGGCCTGACGTCGGGCACACCGGGGACGGACGACGAGGCCGTGCCGCCCCGCTGGTTCACGTTCAACGCGGGACTGGGCTTCGACGCCGGGGTGGTCGGCCGGGTGGAACAGCACCGTGAGCGAGGCAAGAAGTCCACTCACGCGCTGTACATGCGTCAGGTGGTGCGCCAGTTGCTCGGAGAGCCGCGCCGCCGGCACGGGGTGATAACGCTGGAGCAGCCGGGCGAGGACCCGGTCACCGATCTGCTGCTCTCCATAGTGTCGAACGCCTCCCCGTGGACGTTTCTCGGCAATCGCCCGATCTACGCGTCACCTAAGGCCTCGTTCGATACCGGCCTCGACATCTTCGGTCTGAAGCGGCTGTCCACCGCCGCCGTTGCCCGGTATGGCACCCAGTTGCTCACTTCGTCCCCCGAGCGCGGGCCCCGGGGCAGGCATGTGGTCGCCGGGCACGATCTGACCCAGTTCACCTTGCATTCGAAGGTGCCACTGCCCCTCCAGATGGACGGTGACCACCTCGGACTGCGCACCAGCGTGACGTTCACAGGCGTTCGCCGTGCACTGCGTGTGATTGTGTGAGCGGAAAAGGCTAAAGTCCTTTCACTCGAACGTTTAGGCCAGGATCCACCCCATGGAAGTACGGCTGTGACCTAGTCGACACCGATGAATCAAAAAAAACTTTCCTGAAGGGGTTGTATCCGCCGCCGAGGTTTGCGAGTCTCTACATGGCGATCGGGACGGCCCGCAGCATCGGCCTCCACAGACCGCCGGAACCCCCCTCCATACCCAAGGACCACGCCAGGGAACCTGGCGTTCGGCCCTTCACTTGTTGGGGGATTCGTGAAAGCGTTCACATTCACAAGCCATCGTGTAGTTCACACCAAGGAGAGGTAGCAGCCATGGACTGGCGTCACAACGCCGTTTGCCGCGAGGAAGACCCCGAGCTGTTCTTCCCCATCGGCAACACCGGTCCTGCGCTGCTGCAGATCGAGGAAGCCAAGGCCGTCTGCCGTCGCTGCCCGGTGATCGAGAGCTGCCTGCAGTGGGCACTCGAGTCCGGTCAGGACAGCGGCGTCTGGGGTGGTCTCAGCGAGGACGAGCGCCGCGCGATGAAGCGCCGCGCCGCTCGCAACCGGGCCCGTCAGGCATCCGCCTGACAACCCACCCCTGCTGACAGCCTGAGCTTGGCGGCGCGTACAGCGCGTACGCATCTCCCGCCCCCGAGCCGCAGCACGCAGTTCCCCCGATGCTCCCCCGAGTTCTCGACTCACCTCGAGCCGGAGGGGAACGCCATCGAACAAGCGAGGAGCCCCGGACCGGGAAACGGTCCGGGGCTCCTCGCTTGTCGCTCCGCGTCACTTGTTCATGTCCACCGGGATGTCCAGGATCACCCGGGTGCCCCCTTCCGGGGCCGGGACCATGTCGAAGGTGCCGCTCAACTCTCCCTCGACCAGGGTCCGCACGATGTGCAGGCCCAGGTTGCCCGCGGTGTGCGGGTCGAAGCCCTCGGGCAGGCCGACGCCGTCGTCCTGGACGGTGACCAGCAGGCGGGTCTCCTTCGTGGTGCCACCGCGGACCGCGGTCACCTCGACCGTGCCGGTCTCCCCCTCACGGAAGCCGTGCTCCAGGGCGTTCTGCAGCACCTCCGTCAGCACCATCGACAGCGGGGTGGCGACCTCGGCGTCGAGTATGCCGAAGCGGCCGGTGCGCCGGCCGGTGACCTTGCCCGGGGAGATCTCGGCGACCATCGCCAGGACCCGGTCGGCGATCTCGTCGAACTCCACGCGCTCGTCCAGGTTCTGAGAAAGCGTCTCGTGCACGATCGCGATGGACCCGACCCGGCGCACCGCTTCCTCCAGCGCCGCCCGGCCGCGTTCGGAACCGATCCGCCGGGCCTGGAGGCGCAGCAGCGCCGCCACCGTCTGGAGATTGTTCTTCACCCGGTGGTGGATTTCCCGGATGGTCGCGTCCTTGGTGATCAGCTCTCGTTCGCGGCGGCGAAGTTCGGTGACGTCCCGGAGCAGGACCAGTGAACCGATGCGGGTTCCCTTCGGCTTGAGCGGGATCGCCCGGAACTGGATCACCCCGCCGGTCGCCTCGATCTCGAACTCGCGCGGCGCCCAGCCGCTGGCGACCTTGGCGAGCGCTTCGTCCACCGGCCCGCGGGAAGGGGCGAGTTCGGCGGTGGTCCGGCCGAGATGGTGACCGACGAGGTCGGCCGCGAGACCCATACGGTGGTAGGCGGACAGGGCGTTCGGGGAGGCGTACTGGACGATGCCCTCGGCGTCGAGCCGGATCAGCCCGTCGCCCACCCGGGGCAGGGCGCCCATGTCGAGTTGCCGGTCCGCGAACGGAAAGGCTCCTGTGGCGATCATCTGCGCGAGGTCGGAGGCGCTCTGCAGGTAGGTGAGCTCCAGTCGGCTGGGGGTGCGCACCGTGAGGAGGTTGGTGTTGCGGGCGATGACGCCGAGAACGCGGTCCTCACGCCGTACGGGGATGGACTCGACGCGGACGGGGACCTCCTCACGCCACTCCGGGTCGCCCTCCCGTACGATCCGTCCCTCGTCCAGGGCCACGTCCAGCATGGGCCGGCGACCGCGCGGGACGAGATGGCCGACCATGTCGTCCTGGTGCGAGGTCGGGCCGGTGTTGGGCCGCATCTGGGCGACGGAGACATAACGGGTGCCGTCCCGGGTGGGGATCCACAGGACCAGGTCGGCGAAGGACAGGTCGGAGAGCAGCTGCCACTCCGAGACCAGCAGATGCAGCCACTCGAGGTCGGTCTCATCGAGAGCCGTATGCCGACGTACGAGTTCGTTCATGGTGGGCACGTCAGCGAGCGTACCGGTGCGTCGCACCCTCCCCGGAAACACCCGCGGGCCGCGGCGCCTGAGAGGGACCCTCAGCCCTCCCGGCACCGCAGCCCGGAGCGACATCGGCCGCGGGGTGTGCGGTCCCGGTCGGCCGAGGGATGAGGAACCGGGGCAGTCAGGGCAGAGAGCTCCGGATCCTCGGTCCGCCTTCCTGTGCGGGGAAGGCAGGCTGGTGTGCACTGATACACAGTGTGGACTAGACCACTACCCGTGTCCATGTGTCGGATACTGTTCGCTGTTGTCTTTCTCCGCGGCGACTCTCCACGTCGACTTTCAGCGTCGCGTTTTTCATGATCGCGCGGAGACGGGTCCACGGTCGCCACCGTGCAGCCTATCCCGCGGGGGCGTGGTGCGGGACCGGAAGAGCACGGTGATTTCGGCGATTGGGCCGCGACCGCCCCGCCCTGGGATGCTGAGGTGGGGCCGAGGGCCCGGCACCCGCGGTCTCGGCCCGAGACGGAACCCCGGCTCTGTTAAATTGATATTGGTCTAAACCATACGACTCGCCCGCCCCGCCCGGGGCCGGCCACCAGTCGAGTCCCCTCTCAGATCGGCAGGCTCAGCGTGGAAGTTGTCATCGTTCCGGACGCCAAGGCCGGCGGCGAACTCATCGCCGGGGCCATGGCGCAACTCCTGCGGCGCAGACCCGACGCCCTGCTCGGCGTGGCCACCGGCTCCACACCGCTGCCCGTCTACCAGGCGCTGGCCGACCAGGTGCGCTCCGGTGCCGCGGACACCTCCCGGGCGAGGATCGCCCAGCTCGACGAGTACGTGGGGCTGCCCGTCGATCACCCCGAGTCCTACCGTTCGGTGGTCCGGCGCGAGGTGCTGGAGCCGCTCGGGATCGGGATGGACGCCTTCATCGGCCCCGACGGCTCGGCCGAGGACGTGCAGGCCGCGTGCGAGGCGTACGACAAGGCGCTGGGCGATGCCGGCGGCATCGACCTGCAGCTGCTCGGCATCGGGACGGACGGGCACATCGGGTTCAACGAGCCGTGCTCCTCACTCGTCTCGCGTACCCGGATCAAGACGCTGACCGAGCAGACCCGGATGGACAACGCGCGCTTCTTCGAGGGCGACGTCGACCAGGTCCCGCACCACGTCATCACCCAGGGCATCGGCACCATCCTGGAGGCCCGCCACCTGGTGCTGTTCGCCACCGGTGAGGGCAAGGCGGAGGCGATCGCCGCGACCGTCGAGGGCCCGTTGGCCGCCGTGTGCCCGGCGTCCGCGCTGCAGCTGCACCCGCACGCCACGGTCGTCGTCGACGAGGCCGCCGCCGGCAAGCTCAAGTTCGCCGACTACTTCCGGCACGCCTACGTGAACAAGCCGGACTGGCAGGGGATCTGAGCGAAGGCCCCGAAGGCGTCGTGGGCACCGGGTGCCTACGGGCCGCCCCCGGTGGACTAGACCAGCCCCCGCCCCAGGGGTATACAGAGGGGATCACGGAGCGTGCGGGGGACGTCCCCGCCCGCAGCCGTGCCACGATGTGAGCCGGGCCGATGGGGTGTCGGTCGTTCGGCACTCGGAGCCGGGAAGGCAGAGCATGAGCACCGACGTCAACAGTACGGAGAGCGAGGGCGGGGCCACGGTCCGTACGGCTCGCGTGCCCAAGTACTACCGGTTGAAGAAGCACCTGCTGGACATGACCGAGACGGCTCCGCCCGGCACGCCGGTCCCGCCCGAGCGCACCCTGGCGGCGGAGTTCGACACCTCGCGCACCACCGTGCGCCAGGCGCTCCAGGAGCTGGTGGTCGAGGGCCGCCTGGAACGAATCCAGGGCAAGGGCACCTTCGTCGCCAAGCCCAAGGTCTCGCAGGCCCTGCAGCTCACCTCGTACACCGAGGACATGCGCGCCCAGGGCCTGGAGCCCACCTCCCAGCTGCTGGACGTCGGCTACATCACCGCCGACGACGGGCTCGCCGAACTGCTCGACATCACCTCCGGCGGACGGGTGCTGCGCATCGAGCGACTGCGCATGGCCAACGGGGAGCCGATGGCCATCGAGACCACCCATCTGAGCGCGAAGCGCTTCCCGGCACTGCGCCGCAGCCTCGTCAAGTACACCTCCCTCTACACCGCCCTCGCCGAGGTGTACGACGTCCATCTGGCGGAGGCCGAGGAGACCATCGAGACCTCGCTGGCCACCCCGCGCGAGGCCGGCCTGCTGGGCACCGACGTGGGACTGCCAATGCTGATGCTCTCCCGGCACTCCCGCGACCGGGACGGGCAGCCGGTGGAGTGGGTGCGGTCGGTGTACCGGGGCGACCGGTACAAGTTCGTCGCCCGCCTGAAGCGCCCCCAGGACTGAGCCCCGGAGGGATTGGCGGGGGTTTCACCGGAGATTCCGCCGCTGTCCGGGCGAGGTTCCGTGGAGTTTAAGTACGTAATCCCCGCGAGGGGTTCCGTCCCGGTCCGCCGCGACCTAGATTTCCTGCGCGTCAAACAGGCGATCAGCGAGGGGACGGAACCGTTCTATGTCGCAAGCCCCAGAAACCAGCAGATGGCCGGTGGTGACGCCGATGCGCGCCGTCATCACCGTCTGCCTCCTGGCACCGTTCGTGGCCCTGATGTGGGTCGGCTCGTACGCGAAGACCGACCCCGTCCTCATCGGCATCCCGTTCTTCTACTGGTACCAGATGCTGTGGGTGCCGGTCTCCGCCTTGCTGACGATGACCGCGTACAAGCTGTGGCAGCGTGACCAGCGCGCCCGCGCGGCCGCGAAGGGCGGTGCTCAGCGGTGAACGACGGCGTGAACGGCGTGGCACTCGCCGTCTTCATCTTCTTCTTCGTCCTCGTCACGGTGATGGGCTTTCTGGCCGCCCGCTGGCGCAAGGCCGCGAACGAGCACAGCCTCGACGAATGGGGCCTGGGCGGGCGGTCGTTCGGCACCTGGGTCACCTGGTTCCTGCTCGGTGGCGACCTGTACACGGCGTACACCTTCGTGGCCGTACCGGCGGCGATCTACGCGGCCGGCGCGGCAGGCTTCTTCGCGGTGCCGTACACGGTCCTCGTGTACCCACTGATCTTCACCTTCCTGCCCCGGCTGTGGTCGGTTTCGCACAAGCACGGCTATGTGACGACGTCCGACTTCGTGCGCGGGCGGTTCGGCTCCAAGGGGCTGTCGCTGGCGGTGGCGCTCACCGGCATCCTGGCGACGATGCCGTACATCGCGCTCCAACTGGTCGGCATCCAGGCGGTGCTGGACGTGATGGGGGTCGGCGGCGGGGAGAGCACCCACTGGTTCGTCAAGGACCTGCCGCTGCTGATCGCCTTCGGTGTGCTGGCGGCGTACACGTACTCGTCGGGTCTGCGGGCCCCCGCGCTGATCGCGTTCGTGAAGGACACGCTGATCTATCTCGTGATCGCGGTGGCGATCATCTACATCCCGATCAAGTTGGGCGGCTTCGACGCCGTCTTCGCCAAGGCGAGCGAGGCGTACAGCGAGACCAACCCGGCCACGGGCGCGCCGCGCGGTTCGCTGGTGCCGGGCGAGGCGGGGCAGTGGACTTACGCCACGCTGGCGTTGGGCTCGGCGCTCGCGCTGTTCATGTACCCGCACTCGATCACCGCGACGCTGTCCTCGCGCAGCCGTGAGGTGATCCGCCGCAACACCACGCTCCTGCCGCTGTACTCACTGATGCTGGGCCTGCTGGCGCTGCTCGGTTTCATGGCGATCGCGGCCGGGGTCGATGTCAGCAACGGGCAGCTGGCGATCCCGCAGTTGTTCGAGAACATGTTCCCGGACTGGTTCGCCGGTGTGGCCTTCGCGGCGATCGGCATCGGTGCGCTGGTGCCGGCAGCGATCATGTCGATCGCGGCCGCGAACCTGTTCACCCGCAACATCTACAAGGACTTCCTCAAGCCCGACGCGACACCGGCGCAGGAGACCAAGGTCTCCAAGGTGGTCTCGCTGCTGGTGAAGGTGGGTGCGCTGGTCTTCGTTCTCACCATGGACAAGACGGTCGCCATCAACTTCCAGCTGCTCGGCGGCATCTGGATCCTGCAGACCTTCCCCGCCCTGGTGGGCGGCCTGTTCACCCGCTGGTTCCACCGCTGGGCGCTGCTCGGCGGCTGGGCGGTCGGCATGATCTACGGCACGGTCGCGGCGTACGGGGTGGCCTCGCCGACGCAGAAGCACTTCGGCGGTTCGTCGGACGCGATCCCGGGCATCGGCGAGATCGGCTACATCGGTCTCACCGCGTTCGTGCTCAACGCCCTGGTGACGATCGCCCTGACGTTCGCCCTGAGGGCGGCCAAGGCCCCCGAGGGCATCGACGAGACCCGGCCGCAGGACTACACGGCGGACGCGGGCGACCCGGGTGTCAGCACGGAGCTGCCCCTGGACACGGCGGAGAGCAAGCACTGACGCCGTACAGGCGCGCTCGGGCAGCGTGCCGCCGGAGAAAAATCGGCGGCCCGCTGCCCCGCTCGTCGGGCACACTCGCACCATGGACACCATGATCCGGCCGGTGCAGCCCGACGAGTACAAGACGCTGGGTGAGATCACCGCGCAGGCCTATCTGGAGGACGGTCTGCTCGACTTCGGGGAGAACGACCCGTACCTCGGTGAGCTCAGGGACGTCGCCAAGCGGGCCGCCGCCGCCGAGGTGCTGGTCGCCGTGAACGGCGGCCAGGTGATCGGTGGAGTGACGTTCGTTCCGGACGGCGGGCCCATGGCCGACCTGGCCGGGCCCGGCGAGGCCGAGATCCGGATGCTCGTGGTCGCCCGTGCGGCCCGGGGCCGCGGAGTGGGGGAGGCCCTCGTCCGCACCTGTGTCGACCGGGCGCGGGCCGCGCAGGGGTGTGTGGGGGTCGTGCTGTCGACCCAGCGGATGATGCACTCCGCCCACCGCATCTACGAACGTCTCGGCTTCGCCCGCACCCCCGAGCGGGACTGGAACCCGGTTCCGCACCTGGACGACATCAACCTTCTCTCCTACACGTTGGCGTTCTGACCCCACCGCGACACAAGATATGGGTCCGCTGGCGGCACACGGCACAAGATGTATGCTCATACTTGCTGTCGCCGCAGGGGAATCCGGTGTGAATCCGGAACTGTCCCGCAACGGTGTACTTGTGCGTGTCCGCGTTTTCTGCGTTTTCCGCGTTTTCCGCGTTCCCGCACGGGCTTCAGTCCGAGGACCTGCCGACAGTGCGCCCGGCCGTCCGGTCCGGGTGCCTGACGTCCGGGCCTCGTGGAATGGGCCGGTGGACGCGAGGTGCGTGCGCGCGCCCGTGTGCTGCCCCCTGCCCTCGACGAGGCCCCGTGCCGAGCGAGGGAGAGCCCCACGTGACCATCGCGCCAGCCGATCCGGCTTCAGCGGTCGACGTGACCGACATGAGCGACGTGAGCGACGGCCCCGGTGCCGCGCTGCTGCGGACCCTGACCGAGCTGACCGCCGACCTCCAGGGCGCCGACCCCGGCCGGGTCGCCGCCGCCGCGCTGCGCGGCCGGTCCGCCCATGCGGACGAGACCGAGCTGCGGGAGCTGGCCACCGAGGCGGCGGCCGGGCTCATCTCCGAGGACCCCGCCTACTCCCGGCTCGCCGCACGACTGCTGACGCTCGGCATCCGTGCCGAGGCCGCCTCGCAGGGTGTCACGTCGTTCACCTCCTCGATCTCGACGGGACACCGCGAGGGCCTCGTCGCGGACCGGACCGCCGAGTTCGTCGTGCTGCACGCGGCCCGTCTCGACGCGCTGATCGACCCCGGCGCGGACGATCGTTTCGGCTACTTCGGCCTGCGCACCCTGCACAGCCGCTATCTGCTGCGGCATCCGGTCACCCGCAAGGTCGTCGAGACACCGCAGCACTTCCTGCTGCGGGTCGCCGCCGGTCTCGCCGAGAACGGCGCCCCCCGCTCGGTGGACGAAGTCGCCGCGCTGTACGGCCTGATGAGCCGCCTGGAGTACCTTCCCTCCTCCCCCACCCTGTTCAACTCCGGTACCCGACACCCCCAGATGTCGTCCTGCTACCTCCTCGACTCCCCCAAGGACGAGCTGGACTCCCTCTACGACCGCTACCACCAGGTGGCCCGCCTCTCCAAGCACGCCGGCGGCATCGGCCTGTCCTACTCCCGCGTCCGCTCGCGCGGTTCGCTGATCCGAGGCACCAACGGGCACTCAGGCGGCATCGTCCCGTTCCTGAAGACCCTGGACTCCTCGGTCGCCGCCGTGAACCAGGGCGGCCGGCGCAAGGGCGCGGCGGCTGTCTACCTGGAGACCTGGCACCCGGACGTCGAGGAGTTCCTGGAGCTGCGCGACAACACCGGTGAGGACGCCCGCCGCACGCACAACCTGAACCTCGCACACTGGGTGCCGGACGAGTTCATGCGCCGGGTCAGCGCCGACGCGCCGTGGTCGCTGTTCTCCCCGTCCGACGTCCCGGACCTGGTCGACCTGTGGGGCGAGGAGTTCGACGCGGCCTACCGGGCGGCCGAGGCTGCGGGTCTGGCGACGAAGACGCTCCCCGCGCGAGAGCTGTACGGGCGCATGATGCGCACCCTCGCCCAGACCGGCAACGGCTGGATGACCTTCAAGGACGCCGCCAACCGCACCGCCAACCAGACCGCCGAGCCGGGCCACGTCGTCCACTCGTCCAACCTGTGCACGGAGATCCTCGAGGTCACCAGTGACGGGGAGACGGCGGTCTGCAACCTGGGGTCGGTCAACCTCGGCGCGTTCGTCGACCGGGCGAACGGCGCCCTCGACTGGGAGCGGCTGGACACCACCGTCCGCACCGCCGTCACCTTCCTGGACCGGGTCGTCGACATCAACTTCTACCCGACCGAGCAGGCGCGCCGTTCCAACGCCCGCTGGCGCCCGGTGGGGCTGGGCGTGATGGGCCTCCAGGACGTCTTCTTCCAGCTCCGACTGCCCTTCGACTCCCCCGGGGCGAAGGCCCTCTCGGCCCGTATCGCCGAGCGGATCATGCTCGCCGCGTACGAGACGTCCGCCGGCCTCGCCGAGTCCCACGGCCCCCTGCCGGCCTGGGAGAAGACGCGTACGGCCCGGGGTGTCCTGCACCCCGACCACTACGGCGTGGAGGCGACCTGGCCCGAGCGGTGGGCCGCGCTGCGCGAGCGCATGGGCCGGGCCGGCCTGCGCAACTCGCTGCTCCTGGCGATCGCGCCGACCGCCACCATCGCCTCGATCGCGGGCGTGTACGAGTGCATCGAGCCGCAGGTGTCCAACCTGTTCAAGCGCGAGACGCTGTCCGGCGAGTTCCTCCAGGTCAACTCGTACCTGGTGAACGACCTGAAGCGGCTGGGCGTCTGGGACGCGCGGACCCGTGAGGCGCTGCGCGAGGCGGGTGGCTCGGTGCAGGACTTCACCTGGATCCCCGAGGAGGTGCGCGGGCTGTACCGCACCGCGTGGGAGATCCCGCAGCGTTCTCTGATCGACATGGCCGCCGACCGCACCCCGTTCCTGGACCAGTCGCAGTCGCTGAACCTGTTCATGGAGACGCCGACCATCGGCAAGCTCTCCTCGATGTACGCCTACGCCTGGAAGCGGGGCCTGAAGACCACGTACTACCTGCGCTCGCGCCCCGCGACCCGCATCGCCCGCGCGGCCCAGGGCCAGGCACAGGCGCACGCCCCCGTTCCCGCCCCCGTCCAGCAGCCGGCGTCCGACCCCGAAGCGGTCGCCTGCTCCCTTGAGAACCCCGAGTCCTGCGAGGCCTGCCAGTGATGTCCAGCACCGCCACCACCGCCCGAGCCCAGAACCTCCTCGACCCGGGCTTCGAACTCACCCTGCGCCCCATGCGCTACCCCGACTTCTACGAGCGCTACCGGGACGCCATCAAGAACACCTGGCACGTGGAGGAGGTCGACCTCCATTCGGACGTCGCCGACCTGGCGAAGCTCAGTCCGGAAGAGCAGCACCTGATCGGGCGGCTGGTGGCCTTCTTCGCCACCGGCGACTCGATCGTGGCCAACAACCTGGTGCTCACCCTCTACAAGCACATCAACTCCCCGGAAGCACGGCTGTATCTGTCCCGGCAGCTGTTCGAGGAGGCGGTGCACGTCCAGTTCTATCTGACCCTGCTGGACACCTATCTGCCCGACCCGGACGACCGGGCGGCGGCCTTCGCGGCCGTGGAGAACATCCCGTCCATCCGGGAGAAGGCCGAGTTCTGCTTCCGGTGGATGGACTCCGTCGAGAAGATCGATCGCCTGACGAACGAGGCCGACCGCCGTCGGTTCCTCCTCAACCTCATCTGCTTCGCGGCATGCATCGAAGGGCTCTTCTTCTACGGGGCCTTCGCCTACGTCTACTGGTTCCGCTCGCGCGGGCTGCTGCACGGCCTCGCCACCGGCACCAACTGGGTGTTCCGCGACGAGACGATGCACATGAGCTTCGCCTTCGACGTGGTCGACACCGTCCGCAAGGAGGAGCCGGAACTCTTCGACGACCGGCTCCAGCAGCAGGTCACCGACATGCTGCGCGAGGCGGTCGAGGCGGAACTGCAGTTCGGGCGCGACCTGTGCGGTGACGGGCTGCCGGGCATGAACACCGAGTCGATGCGGCAGTACCTGGAGTGCGTCGCCGACCAGCGTCTCGTCCGCCTGGGCTTCGCACCGGTGTACGGCTCGGACAACCCGTTCTCCTTCATGGAGTTGCAGGGCGTCCAGGAGCTCACGAACTTCTTCGAGCGGCGTCCGTCCGCGTACCAGGTCGCCGTGGAGGGCACGGTCGACCTGGACGAGGACTTCTAGGACGGTCCGCAGGGCCTGGGGCCCGTCCGGGATCCGCCGGGGTGCCACCCGTTCTCACGCCGCGCGTGCGATGTGCTGTGAGGTGGCGCCCCGTGCGGGGCCGTGCACGGTGCTCCCCGCCGGCCGGAACGGCCCGGCGGCCGTGAGCCGCCACGCGGCAGCCGCGCGTCCGGCCGCTTCCCGTTCGGCCGCGGCGCTGTCGGCCTCGGCCTGCCTCAGCTGCCGGTCCGTCCTCCGGTCGCGCGCGATGCCGACGACGGCGGGGAGGACCATCAGGGCGAGCAGTCCGAGGACGAACAGCATTCCGATCAGTGCTTCCATCTGCGTCGTATCCATGTACATCACTGTCGCGCCGGACACTCCCTGGCAACCAGTGGCAGAACTGCCTCACCCCCTCGATTTACTGCCACCGGCGAGGCACACTGGAGCCATGCTCCGCAACGTGGCCGTCGTGCTGCTCGACGGCGTGAACCCCTTCGAACTCGGCGTCGTCTGCGAGGTCTTCGGCACCGATCGCAGCGATGAGGGCCTGCCCGTCTACGACTTCGCGGTCGCCTCGGCCGAAGGCCCCGCCCTGCGCAGCAACACGGGCTTCTCGCTCCAGGTCGAGCACGGCCTGGAGCGCCTGGAGACGGCGGACCTCATCGCCGTACCCGCCGGGTCGCGCTACGAGACACGGGACTTCCCGCCCGAACTGCTGGACGCGCTGCGCCGGGGCGTGGACCGGGGCGCCCGGGTGCTCAGCGTCTGCTCCGGCGTGTTCGTGCTCGCCGCCGCCGGCCTCCTCGACGGCCGGCGCGCCGCCGCCCACTGGCGCCATGCGGACGCGCTGGCCGAAAGGCATCCCCACCTGACCGTCGAGCCGGATGTGCTCTACGTCGACGAGGACCCGGTGATCACCTCCGCGGGCAGCTCCGCCGGCATCGACGCCTGTCTGCATCTCGTGCGCAAGGAACAGGGTTCCGCCGTCGCCAACCGGATCGCGCGGCGCATGGTGGTGCCCCCGCACCGCGAGGGGGGCCAGGCTCAGTACATCGAGCGGCCCTTGCCGCGGTCCGTGGGCGACACCGTCTCCGAGGTGCTGATGTGGATGGAGCGCCATCTGGACGAGGAGGTCACGGTCGAACAGCTCGCGGCCCGTGCCCACATGTCCCCGCGCACCTTCGCCCGCCGCTTCCAGCAGGAGACCGGCACCACGCCGTACCGCTGGATCCTGCGCCAGCGGGTCCTGCTCGCCCAGCAGCTGCTGGAGGGGACGGACGAAACGGTGGACGCGGTCGCGGGCCGTACGGGCTTCGGCAACGCGGCCACGCTGCGCCATCACTTCATGCGTACCGTGGGCACGACCCCGAACGCCTACCGGCGGACGTTCCGCGACCCCGAAGCCGCCTGAACGCCCGCCGGACGGGACGGTTCAGCGCGCGACCGGCCTCAGCAGCAGCCGGTTCGGCCGCAGGGTGATGCCGACCTGGGTGGCGTCGTCGGAGCCGGCCACCTGCTCGAAGCGGTACCTCGTCGCCAGCGCCGCGGTGATCAGCGTCAGCATGGCCATGGAGAAGTGGTCGCTCGGGCACTTGCGGTTGCCCAGGCTGAAGGGACGCATGGCGTACTTCGGAACGTCCTTCGAGTGTTCCGGAAGCCACCGGTCCGGGTCGAACTCCAGGTGGCGCTCGTACGACTTCGGATCGCGCTGGATCGCGTACGGACTGTAGATGATGTCCGCCCCGGCCGGAATGCGATAGCCACCGAGTTCCTTGTCGGCGACCGCCCGGCGCGTCAATATCCAGACGGCGGGCCGCAAACGCATGGCCTCGACGACGACATTGTTGGTGTGGGTGAGCTTGCGGACGTCCTCGAATGCCACCGGACGCCCACCGGTGACGTCGAGAACTTCGTTTCGCACCCTGTCCCCGTGTTCCGGATGCGCGACGAGCTCCTGAAGCAGCCACATGATCGTGGAGGCGATCGTCTCACTTCCGGGGGTGAGTATCGCGACCACCTGGTCGTGGATCTCCTGCTCCCCGATCGGGTCGCCATTGTCGTCCTCCGCCGTCAGCAATGCCGTCAGCAAATCGTCCGGCTTTTGACCGGATGCGCGGCGTTCGGCGACGATCTCGTCGACCACGCGGTGCAAATCGGCCAGGGCTCGGTTGAATTCACGATTGGCGGGCAGCGGCAGCTTGTACAGCGGGCCGAGCGGCACCACCATCCGCCGGTACATGCCGCGGAAGACGGTGGCGAGCGCGGCGCACAGCCGCTCCGCCCGCTCGTCCATGTACTCACCGCGCAGCAGACAGCGCGCCGCGACGCGCACGGCGATCCGGAACGACTCCGAGGTGCAGTCGATCGTCTCCCCCGACGCCCAGCGTTCGGTCAGCGCGTGTGCTTCCTCCTCCATGATCGGGCCGTAGGCGGGGATGGCTTCGAGCTTGAAGGCGGGCTGGATGGTACGCCGCTGACGCCGGTGCAGCGGGCCGTTGGCCGTGGCCACGCCCTCCTTGCCGAGCAGGCCCTCCAGGGACTCCCACAGGGGGCCGGAGATGATGTAGTCGGGATCGAGCGCCAGCGCCCCGGTGAGGGCGGGCGTGGTGACGGCGTACACCGTCTTGGGACCGAGCTTCAGGCGCACGATGTCGCCGTGGTCGCGCAGCTGGGCCATGAAGGCCAGTGGATCGCGGACCAGTTTGAGGCCGTGGCCCAGGCCGGGGACTCCGCCACCGGCCACCGGAGGCTCGCGCAGTTCGGTCACCCCCGACGCGTCCGACGCGTCGGGCTTCACCGACTCGACGGTCATTTCTCACCTGCCGCTTCGTTGTTGACGTACGGGGGTGTGGAGCGGTCGTCCCAGCTGTCGACCATGTACCGGCCGGACTCGTGGTGGAACCAGTAGACGGAACTGAACCAGTTCCGCATGTTTCCGAGGCAGACCCGCACGGCGGCCCCCAGTTCCTTTCCTCCCACCGTGCCGTCGTCGAGGCTGTCGGCGAACTTCAGGGCGCTTTGTTCGGCGTCCAGGAATTCCGTGACGCATTCCTCGACGCGGTGCCGCACATCGGTGACCGCCTCTTCGAGGCTCAACCCTTCATGGGTGATGAGACTTATTCCGAGATTGTGCACCTCATGACCCGCTATTTCCTTCGGGAGCGAGCAGAGGTCGTTGTACCAGGCGGCGAATTCCTGACTGAGCAGGGCCGCCTTCCGATAGGACGGGTTCTTCCTTACGGCGTCCGGGAGTTCACAGCCCGCACTCGGTTCCAGGAGGTCGGTCCAGATCCAGTGCGCGAAGGTGAGCCGACGCAGTTCGAGGTACTCCTCGACGGTCGGGACGATTCCCTCCGTCCGGTTGTGGAACTCCCGGTCGTACGCCTCGATCACCGTGTGGAAGTGCCGGGCGAACCGGGCGTTCCAGGTGTCCGGAAGGAACGAGTACAGCCGCCGCACACTGTCCGCGAGCCCGGCCACCAGTGAATCCTCGTGACGCAGGTGCTCCGTGGGGCTGTCGAGAGCCGTGTGCAGCAGGTCCTTCAGCCGCCGCCAGGCGGCGGGTCGGCCGTGCACGATGTCGCGGTCGTGACGGTCGTCCCAGACGAAGAACCACGCGCTGTAGTCCGCTATCGCCTGCAGGACCTCGTCGGCTGCGTCGGTGTAGTAGCCCGCCATGAGGTCCGTGTAGCACAGGCCATCGGCATATTCGGCCACCTTGTCGGGCGGCATCAGCCGCTTTTCGAGCAGCCACGCACGGGTTTCCTGCTGGAGCTTCGGCCAATACGGATGGAGTCGCCGGGGAAACGCCGCCTCGATCACCGGGAGAGACAGCGCCTGTGGTACCGCGACGGTGGTCGGTTTCAATGTGGTGCCGTGTGACAAAGCATGCACGAACAATCCCCTCTCGGCCGCCAGTTGACATGAGCCCGGTCCTCTCTGCCGGGCGTGCGCCGGTGCGTATCCCCACACCTCCATTCAGCACCACAACTGACCGCACTGGGGACGTATTTGCTTCATTCACTACCCCGCGATGCCGAGATCCTCCCCTTGTGTGGCTGATTTCAGGATTGATGACCCGTCGAGGGGTCGAACATATGACGGAAAGGCGAACGGCGTCCGGTCCGGAAGAGAATCCGGACCGGACGCCGTGCGCAGGTGAGCCCTGTGCCCCGGGGAACCTGAGCGGCGACAGGGGCCACCGGGCTCCGGGGGGCGAAGGACCCGGTGGTCAGTCGTTGGCGACCACGGGGTAACGCGGCTCGTTCTCGGCCATCTGCCGCAGCGCGTCCTTGCGCTCCCGCTTGGACAGCCGGTCGATGTAGAGGTAGCCGTAGAGGTGGTCGGTCTCGTGCTGCAAACACCGTGCGAAGTAGCCGGTACCGCGCACCTTGACCGGGTTGCCCTGCTCGTCCTGACCGGTCACCTCGGCGTAGTCGGGCCGGGCCAGCGGAGCGTACGCGGTGGGTACCGACAGGCAGCCCTCGTTGGTGTCGTCCAGCCGGCGCCTCTCGGCGGGCAGTTCGACCAGCTGGGGATTGCAGACCACCCCGGCGTGACGCACACCTTCGTCGTCCGGGCAGTCGTAGACGAAGACCTTCAGGTCGACGCCGATCTGGTTGGCGGCCAGACCCACGCCCTCCGCGGTGCGCTGGCTGGCGAACATGTCCGCGACCAGCTGCTGGAGTTCGGGGCCGAAGTCGGTGACGTCCCTGCACTCCTTGTGCAGTACCGGGTTGCCGACCACGGTGATCGGTCGCGAGGTGCCTCGCTCGACCCAGGCGGCCTCGCGCTCGGCGCAGTCCTCCGTGTCGATGACGTACCCCTCGTCGTCGACGGGGAGCACGCCCGCGTGCTGCTGATCGGTGTCCTGCTGAGCCATGACCGACGTACGCCTTCCTGGAAAACATGGGGGGTGGTGCTGATACAGGGTACGGTGGCCGGCCGCCCCGCCGGCCCCGGTCCCCGACCTGGTCTGCGCCCGGCGCGCGGCCCCGGGAGCCGGCCTAGCAAACCTCTTCCAGGTCCCGCCAGTCGCGTGAGTCCGGGCTGTCCGCGACCCAGCCGTCCAGCAGGCCGCGGACCAGCGAGGCGGGCGCGGCGAGCCCGCACTCCCGCTCCGGCACCCACAGCTGCCCGTCGGTGCGGTGACCGAGCGGCCCGGGGTGGCCGGGCTCGCTGTGGTCGTGCGGGTCGAGGTGCTCGCCCTCGCCCTCGTCGGACGGCATCCGGGACTCCGAGCACATCCGGCACAGCAGCCGCACCGAGGACGACCAGTCCTCGGCGGCGAATCCCGCGTCCGCGGCCAGCTGCTCCAGGGCGTCCCGGTCGGCCTCGTCGGCCGCCTCCAGCAGGACCACCCAGGTCGGCACGGGTGAGGGCGCCCACAGCTCGATCTCGTCGAACACCGGGTAGGTGTGTCCGGCGACCGTGCTCCGCTCGCCGTGCGGCACCCCGTCGTGCAGGACGACCTCGCCCCAGCGGCGGCCGGAGGACGGCAGCGGAATGGACAGCACCTCGATCCGCGCGGGGTCCAGCCGCCGCCCCCAGACGACCTCGGCCTCCCCTTCCGGGGACAGCCGTACGGCCGCGCTGCCCAGGTCCATGCCGAGCGGCTCACCCGAGCCGGTGGGGCTCCCGGGCACCCGGAGCCCGTAAGCCTGCCAGGCGCGGCGGGCCAGCGGCCAGTCCTGCAGGGCGGTGGCGGCGATGCCGACGTTCCACCAGTCGGGCGCCCCGGTGTCCCGGTCGAGCAGCGCGACGGCCCTGAGGCCCGCCGCCCGTGCCTGCTCCCAGTCGTGCCGGAACTTGTGCAGCAGCGCGAGGTTGAACCAGGACTCCGACAGCCAGGGTTCCAGATCGGCGGCCCGGGTCAGCAGCGCGCCCGCGTCCTCGTACCGGCCGTCGCCGATGAGTGTGAACGCGCGGTCCGTGGCCTGCCGCCAGGAGGCGGAGGGCCGGTTCCGTCCCTTGCCGAAGATCCTCACGATTCCCGCCTGCCAGTTCCGTTCGGTGGGCGGCCTAGCCCCCCGGACACCGTCTCCTTCGCATCCAACCACGTACGGCCGGAACGGCGCTCATTACCCATGGGTTACCCAGCCCCGGGCCGGGTAAGACCGTCCCGTTCGCGGCTCTCGCCACGCCCGGCACCCGCCCTCGCACCCCGGCGCCGTCCCCGTGCCGATGTCCTCATCCCCTCAGGTCGCATACCGGTCTCCGTTTTCTCCGAGGTCCCGGCGTTCCCGGGACAGCACCCGGGCCAGTGACTCGACGACCTGGGGCGCGTACTCCCCGGCGGCACCCAGCCGCAGTTCCTCCAGTGCCGTGAGCGGCCCGCCGGGCCCTCCTGCCCGGGACTTCTCGTCGTACGCGTTCACCACCCGGACGATCCGCGCGGCCAACGGCTGCTCCCGGTGGGGGTCGGCCTGCCGCTCCACGATCCCCGCCACCCGCGGGTCCACGCCGGTCTGGCGGACCACCGCGCCGCCGAGGAGGGCGATCCGCCGCTGTTCCGGGACGGGCAGGACGGCGGTGGCGCCCACGGGCACCGGGTCGACGAGGCTGAGCTGGCCGATGTCGTGCATCAGGGCGGCGTACTCCAGCACCGTCAGGTCGGGTTCGGTCAGCCCCAGGTCCCGGCCCACCGACTGGCTGAGTTCGGCGACCCTGCGGGCGTGCCCGGCCGGGGTGCAGCCGGCGATCTCGGTGGCCCGCGCGAGGGAGGTGATGGTCTGCCGGTAGGTCGCCCGGATCGCGGCGTACCGCCGGTAGGACAGCTGCGCGAGCAGCAGCGGTACGGACAGGAGGGGCAGCGCCCACAGTCCCACGACCGCGACGCCGAGCGCCATCACCGCGCCCGTCGCGACGACGGCGGCCCCGATGCCGGGCAGGGCCCGCAGCTCGTCGCGCAGCGCCGGCGGGAAGGGCCGACCGGTGCGGGAGTGGGCCAGTGCGGCGGCGAGCACGGCGTCGCAGAGCGTGGACAGGGACAGCAGGGCGAGCAGCAGCAGCGCGTGGGCGGAGCCACCCCAGTCGTCGAACGTTCCTCGGCCGTAGAGGGGCTGGAAGCACACGGCGACGAACCCGACGGTGAGTGTCCGGCGTGCCAGGTGGTCGCGGGCGGGTCCGGGGCCGCGCCCGACGTGCGGCACGCTGCCGAGCAGGGAGCCGGCGAGGACCACGGTGACGATCTGGGCCGCGTCGTGGTGGGTGGACCGCCCGTCGGCCTCACCGAGCAGCGCGTACGCCAGTGCCCCGGCGGCGGCGAGCGGTGCGGCCTGACGGATGTGCGGCCCGTTGTGCCGGGTGAGTTCGCCGGCGGCGACGAGCACCCCGAAGGCGAGGGCGATGCCGCGTTCGGTGATCCCGTTCCACAGGGTGGCGCCGAGACAGCCGGTGGCGAGCACGGCGGCGCACGCGTGCACGAGGGTGTGCAGCCGGAGGCTCATCGGCGGGCCCGGGGCTGATCGGCGACGGGTCCGGCAGGGTCGGGGGCGGCGTCGGGAGCCAGGGCGGGGGCCGGTGCGGGAGCGGGCGGCTCGGGGGGCCGGACGTCCTCGGCCGTCACCGCGGGATGCCAGCCGGCCCGGCCGATCGCCCGTACCAGCGCTTCCACCATGCGCGGGTCGAAGTGGGCGCCCGCACACCGCTGGAGCTCCTCCAGCGCCACGGGCACCGGCCGGGCCCTGCTGTAGGACCGGGTGGAGGTCATCGCGTCGAAGGCGTCGGCGACGGCCACCACCCGCGCGGACTCCGGGATCTGACCGCCCGCCAGCCCGTAGGGGTAGCCGCTTCCGTCCAGCCGCTCGTGATGGTGCAGCACCGCCGCGCGGGCCTCACCCAGGAAGGAGATCCCCCGCACCATCTCGTGCCCGTACTCGGGGTGCAGCTCGATCACCCGCCGCTCCTCGGGGGTCAGCGGTCCGTTCTTGGTGAGCAGCCGGGTGGGCACACCGAGCTTGCCGACATCGTGCAGGATGCCCGCGAAGCGCAGCACCTCGGTCCGTTCGTCGTCCATGCCGAGCTCACGCGCGATCATCGTGGAGGCCTGCCCGACCCGCTCACTGTGCCCGCGCGTGTACCCGTCCTTGATGTCGACGGCCTGCACGAGCGCACGGATCGTCGCCTGGTGGGCGGCCCGCTCCCGGTGGTACTGGGCGAACGCCCACCACGAGACGCACATCGGCAGCAGTACGAGCAGCGCGGCCACCGGCCCGTAGGGGCTGCGCCACAGCAGGGCCATCATCAGTCCGGCGAGCCCGTGCACGGTGACCGGCGCGAGCGACCGCAGGAACAGCCGCCGCCAGGTGGCCGGCCGGGAGGCCGGGCTCCCGCGCCAAAGCGGCACGCCGGCCGTGAGCGCCACGATGCCGTGGTCCAGCAGGGTGAGGATCAGGCAGAACACCAGCACCGAGGCGCCGACCGCGCCCAGCGCCGCCGGCACGTCACCGGTCGCGATCGCGTCCCGGCCGCCGGCCGCCTGGTGCGCCCGGCTCGCGGCCCACACGGCGAGCGTCAGCTGGCCGGCCCGCCAGATCCGCCGCGCGAGGAACGGCCGCTGCTCCACCGGAGTGAGCAGCGCGCCGGGCAGCGCGACCAGCGCGGCAGCGGACGGCGGCAGCAGGAAGGCCGCGGCCAGCAGCACGGGATGGAAGGTGCCGCCCGGATTCGGGACACCGAGGTACCGGGACCGGACGAGGCGCTCACAGCATGCGTACAGCACGGCGAGCGAGGCGAACTCACGCCAGGGAACGTGCGGCATCTGCGGGCCGTGCACGATCTGCGCGACGTGCGGCGGCAGCAGACAGAGCAGGCCCGCCACGGCGACACCGGTCACATACACGCGGGCCCGCGTCGGTAACGCCTCCATGAGCCCCTCCCCCCGACTGTGCCTGCCGCGCTCGACGGCCTGCCGTCTGTCAGGTTCTGGAGCCTAGGGGGGCGAACGACGCTTCCACGGGCCCAGAGTCCGCGGATTAGCGCGTACGGGTGAAGTCGCTCCCCTTTCGGGGGATGTTTTCGGGGAACGGTTTCCAGGTCGGTCAGAGTCGGGCTGCCATACGACCCGGTCGGGCGGCCGGTCTCAGGACTCCTGCGGCGTGGCCTGCGGGGCCTGGGACAGCTCGGATGCCTGGGGGGCCTGGGCCGGAGAAGCAGTGACGTCCTGATCGGGAACGGCCTGGCCGGAACGGATCAGGTCGAGTCGGCCCATGACCTTGGACCGCAGGTCGCCCGGCACGTCGTCATGCCCGCAGCACCGCTTGACCAGCTTCTTCACCGCTTGCTCGAGTCCGTACTTCTCGAGGCACGGCGAGCATTCCTCGAAGTGGTGCTCGAACTTCACGCAGTCGGCGTCCGGCATCTCACGGTCGAGGAACTCGTAGAGATGGTCGAGGATCTCGCTGCAATCCGTCTCGTGCGGCTCTCCGCAGCTCATGACCTCGAGCCTTTCGCTTCGTTCGACTGTCCGGCGCCCGCCGGGACCAGTCCGCGCTCGCGCGCGTAGTCCTCGAGCATGCCGCGCAGTTGGCGGCGACCACGGTGCAGCCGGGACATCACGGTACCGATGGGTGTGCCCATGATGTCGGCGATCTCCTTGTAGGCAAAGCCCTCGACGTCCGCGAGATACACGGCGATGCGGAACTCCTCGGGAATCGCCTGGAGCGCTTCCTTGACGTCCGAGTCGGGCAGGTGGTCGAGCGCCTGCGACTCCGCCGAGCGCAGACCGGTCGACATGTGCGACGCGGCACGCGCGATCTGCCAGTCCTCGATCTCCTCGGCGCCGCTGCGCTGCGGTTCACGCTGCTTCTTGCGGTACGAGTTGATGAAGGTGTTGGTGAGGATCCGGTACAGCCACGCCTTGAGGTTCGTGCCTTCGCGGAACTGGTGGAAGGACGCGTACGCCTTGGCGTACGTCTCCTGGACCAGGTCCTCGGCGTCCGCCGGGTTGCGCGTCATGCGCAGTGCGGCCGAGTACATCTGGTCGAGGAATTCGAGGGCGTCCCGCTCGAAGCGCGCGTTGCGCTCCGCAGGCGATTCGGCGCTCTTGTCGCCCCTGCCCTCGGGCTGCTCCGCCTGGCCGTGTTCGGTCCCTGCGCCGGTACCGGGAACCGGACCCACCTCCTCCAGATTCGTCGTGCGACCCAAAGCGGTCCCACTCGAATCGGAGGATAGACGACGATCCGGTCCGCCCGCCGCCCGAACAGGGGCGGTCCTGGCCGCGTGCAGCACTGTCCAGTCCAGGTCGGCACGGCTGCTGCGCCTCGGGCAATACGTCGACCCCATGCGGCGGACTCCCTCTCCTACGACGTCGGTGCCGGTGACCGGCGGATACGTCGGGGTCAACAGCGCGGGGGGCCGGGACATTCCCGAAGCTTTACCCGCGGGGGCCGGGCCGCCGCCGTCCGAGGGCGTCGACCCACCGCACGACCGCGTCGGTGACGACCGTCAGGGCCTCGTCCTGCGTGGTGTCCGCCCGCTTGGGAACGCCGAGGCCGTGGTCACCGTGGGCCACCTCGACCAGTTCGTACGCCCACCCGTCTCCCACCACCGCCCTCGCACCGGCGTTCCCCCGGAGCCGAACGTCTGAGGGGACCCCCGGTGCGCGGCCCCTCCCGTACTCGGGGAACTCCCCGGGCTTGCCGAACGGATCGTTGCCCCCCTGCACGACGAGGGTGGGGACCGCGGCGCCGAGCAGTTCCCCGGCGCGGGACTTCTCGGGCCTGCCCGGCGGGTGCAGGGGGAAGCTGAGGGCGAGTACGGCATGGGCGCCCAGTTCGACGGCGGTCCGGCACGCGACGCGGGCTCCGGCGCTGCGCCCGCCCGAGATCACCGGCAGGCCCGACTTCGTCAGCGCGGGCCAGATGCCCCGCCAGGCGAGGTCCAGGGTCTTCGGCGCGGGCGCCACCTTCTTTCCGGCCACCCGCCAGGGCTGCTCGACCAGGGCCACGGTCACTCCGTGCGCGGGGAGCACTGCGGCCAGGGCCTTCAGGTCGCGCGCCTCGATGCCGCCGCCGGCACCGTGACCCAGCGCGAGGACGAGGCGTGGGGCGTGCCGGGCAGGGTGCCAGGTGATGCGGGCGGGACCGGCTTCCGTCTCGACGGTCTCGACGGCTTCGGCGGCCTCGACCGAGGGCTCCTTGTTCGCTTTCGTCGCGTTCATCATGTTCGTCACGTTCGCCACATCAGAAGAGCGTGCCCTCTTCCGGTGCGGCCAGCTCATTCAGTAGCTCCGGGCCGTTGTTGCGGACGTTGCTGACCGCCGTGGAGACCGGGAAGGCGCGCATCAGACCGGGGGGCGGCGGGGCGAGCAGCCCGCGCAGGTCCTCGGTGTCGGTCCGGGAGGGGTCCAGCCAGGCGTCCCATCGGTCCGGCGTGAGCATCAGCGGCATCCGCGGGTGGATGTCGGCCAGGGCCAGCGGGCCCTCCGCCGGGGGCACCGCGAGCGGCGTGGTCTCCGCCTCGGTGGTGATGACGGAGCACGTCACCCACCAGGCCCGCGGGTGGTCGTCCGGCAGCGTCCGGTCCCGCCAGAACTCGTACAGTCCGGCCATCGCGAACACCGAGCCGTCGGCCGGCGTCACGAAGTACGGCTGCTTGCGAGGACGTTTCTTCTTGCCCTCGACCTCCAGTTCCCGCTCCTGCGTGCCGGTGACCCACTCGTAGTAGCCGTCGGCGGGCAGGATGCAGCGGCGGGTGGCGAAGGCGCGGCGGTAGGAGGGCTTCTCGTGCACGGTCTCCGCGCGTGCGTTGATCATCCGGGCCCCGCCCTCGGGCGTCTTGGCCCAGGACGGCACGAGGCCCCATTTCAGCTTCCGCAGCTGCCGAACCGGCCGCGGGTCGTCCGCGTCCTTCACCACGCGGTCCAGGACGGCGAAGACCTCTTTGGTGGGGGCCACGTTGTAGTCGGGCTCCAGGGTCTCCTCCGGCTCCCACTTCTGGATCTCGAAGATCTCCACGAGATCCTCGGGCCTGCGACTCGCCGCATACCGTCCGCACATACGTGCAACACTGCCAGGCCCACCCGTCTCCCGGCCACCACCTCTCAACGAGGCGCTCCGCGCCGCCCCCTCCGGTCCGCGACCCCGAGGAGCCCCCACCGAACATGGACAGCACCGCATCCGCCTCGCTCGCCTCGCTCTGGGACGAGGTGTCCGGCACCCAGCCCGACCCGGATCTGTGGGTGGTGATCGCCACACTGGCCGCCGCGCTCCTCGTCGTCACACCGCACGGGCTGTGGCGGCTCTCCCGCAACGCCATCACCATCGCCCACGAGGGCGGCCACGGCCTCGTGGCACTGCTCACCGGCCGCACGCTCACGGGGATACGCCTCCACTCGGACACCAGCGGCCTGACCGTCAGCCGCGGCAAGCCGACCGGCATCGGCATGATCCTCACCGCCGCGGCCGGCTACACCGCTCCCCCGCTGCTGGGACTCGGCGGCGCGGCACTGCTGGGCACCGGGCGCATCACCCTGCTGCTGTGGCTGGCCACGCTGCTGCTCGTGGCGATGCTGGTGATGATCCGCAATGCGTACGGGGCGTTGACGGTACTGGTGACCGGCGCCACCTTCGTCCTGGTGTCCTGGGTGGCGGGCCCCCAGGTCCAGGCGGCGTTCGCGTACGCCGTGGTGTGGTTCCTGCTGCTCGGCGGGGTGCGTCCGGCCTTCGAACTCCAGGCGAAGCGGGCGCGCGGGGGTGCGGGGGACTCGGACGCGGACCAGTTGTCCCGGCTGACGCACGTACCGGCGGGGCTGTGGCTGTTCCTGTTCCACGCCGTGTCGCTGTGTGCGCTGCTCGGCGGGGGACGGTGGCTGCTGGGGCTGTGACGCCGGAGGCGCCGGGGAACCCGACCCGGAGGTCCCGGGCACGCCCGGCGGTCGGGGCCCCCACTAAAGTGGGGCGCATGACCGCTAACCCTGCGCACACCGCCCTTTGGCCCGCCCCGCACGCGAGCGGAGCCGTCGACGCGACGGTCCACGTGCCCGGGTCGAAGTCGGTCACCAACCGTGCCCTCGTGCTCGCCGCCCTCGCCTCCGAGCCCGGCTGGCTGCGCCGTCCGCTCCGCTCCCGCGACACGCTGCTGATGGCGGGCGCGCTGCGGGCCATGGGCATCGAGATCGAGGAGGGTGTGGGCCCCGACGGCACCGGTGAGGCCTGGCGGGTGCTGCCCACGGGCCTGCGCGGCCCGGCCACCGTCGACGTCGGGAACGCCGGCACGGTGATGCGGTTCCTCCCCCCGGTCGCCGCCCTCGCCGACGGTCCCGTCCGCTTCGACGGCGACCCTCGTTCCTACGAGCGCCCGCTGGACGGCGTCATCGACGCGCTGCGTCACCTCGGTGCCCGGATCGACGACGACGGCCGCGGCGCGCTGCCGCTGACCGTGCACGGCGGCGGCGCCCTGGAGGGCGGCACCGTGTCGGTGGACGCGTCCTCGTCGTCGCAGTTCGTCAGTGCCCTGCTGCTGTCCGCGCCGCGCTTCAACCAGGGCGTCGAGGTCCGGCACACCGGTTCGACGCTCCCCTCCCTGCCGCACATCCGGATGACCGTCGACATGCTCCGCGCGGTGGGCGCCCAGGTGGACAGCCCCGAGTCGGGCGGTGAGCCCAACGTCTGGCGGGTCACCCCGGGGGCCCTGCTCGGACGGGACCTGACGATCGAGCCGGACCTGTCCAACGCGCAGCCGTTCCTCGCGGCGGCGCTGGTGACCGGCGGCCGGGTCGTCATCCCGGACTGGCCCGCCCGCACCACCCAGGGCGGTGACAGGCTGCGGGAGATCTTCACCGACATGGGCGGTTCCTGCGAGCTGACCGAGTACGGACTCGTGTTCACCGGTTCCGGGTCGGTCCACGGCATCGACGTGGACCTCGGCGACGTCGGCGAGCTGGCGCCGGGCGTCGCCGCCGTCGCGGCCCTCGCGGACTCGCCGTCCACCCTGCGCGGCGTGGCCCACCTCCGGCTGCACGAGACGGACCGCCTGGCCGCGCTCACCAAGGAGATCAACGAGCTCGGCGGTGACGTCACCGAGACCGCCGACGGTCTGCACATCCGCCCCCGCCCGCTGCACGGCGGCGTCTTCCACACCTACGAGGACCACCGCATGGCGACCGCCGGCGCGGTCATCGGCCTCGCGGTGGAGGGCGTGCGGATCGAGAACGTGGCGACGACGGCGAAGACCCTGCCGGACTTCCCCGACCTGTGGACCGGGATGCTCGGGGCATAGGAACGCAGACGATGCGCCGCTACGGCAAACACACCGACGAGGACGACATCCGCTCCCGCCCGAACCGCAAGGGCAACCGGCCGCGCACCCACATCCGGCCCAAGCACGAGGACGCCGCGGAGGGCCTGGTCCTCACCGTCGACCGGGGCCGGCTGACCTGCCTCGTCGAGGACCGGATCGTGCTCGCCATGAAGGCCCGGGAGCTGGGCCGCAAGGCGGCGGTGGTCGGTGACCGGGTGGCGATCGTCGGCGACCTCTCGGGCAGGAAGGACACACTCGCGCGGATCGTCCGCATCTCCGAGCGGACGTCGGTACTGCGCCGTACCGCGGACGACGACGACCCCTACGAGCGGGTCGTCGTCGCCAACGCCGACCAGCTGGCCGTCGTCACCGCCCTCGCCGACCCCGAGCCCCGCCCGCGCCTGATCGACCGCTGTCTGGTCGCGGCGTACGACGGTGGGCTGACCCCGCTGCTGGTGCTGACCAAGTCGGACCTCGCACCGCCCGACAAGCTGCTGGAGCTGTACGGCGACCTCGACATCCCGTACGTCGTCACCAGCCGGGCGGAACTGGAGAGCGGCGCGGCGGCCGACCGGGTGCGGGAGCAGTTGGAGGGCCGGATCACGGCGTTCGTGGGGCACTCCGGGGTCGGTAAGACGACGCTGGTGAACGCGCTGGTGCCGGAGGAGCGGCGGCGTTCGACCGGGCATGTCAACGCGGTGACGGGGCGCGGGCGCCATACGACGACGTCCGCCCTGGCACTGCCCCTGTCGGGCGCGGAGGGATGGGTGGTCGACACCCCCGGGGTGCGGTCGTTCGGCCTCGCCCATGTCGATCCGTCCCGGGTCATCCACGCCTTCCCCGATCTGGAGCCGGGTACGGAGGGCTGCCCACGCGCGTGCAGTCACGACGAACCGGACTGCGCGCTGGACGCCTGGGTCGCCGAGGGGCACGCGGACCCGGCGCGCCTGTACTCGCTGCGGAGGCTGCTGGCGACGCGGGAGCGCACGGAAGGCGACTGAGCCGGAGCGGCCGGGAGCAGCCGGATCCCCCTCGGGCCACGACGCGGAGTCGTCGGCCCTCGCGTGTTTGTCATGGTGTGCGGACGGTAAGTGCATAATCGCACCGAGCCGGATCCGAAGCCGTCGAATCCGGCGAAACGGTCACTGGCGGCGGGGACAACGGGAGGACGACACATGGCGTGGCTCATGGTCGTGGTGGCCGGGTTGCTGGAGACCGGGTTCGCCGTGTGTCTGAAGCTGTCCCACGGCTTCACACGGCTGTGGCCGACGGTCGCCTTCTGCGCGTTCGCGCTGGGCAGCTTCGGCCTGCTGACCCTGTCCCTGAAGAAACTCGACGTCGGGCCGGCGTACGCCGTGTGGACGGGAATCGGGGCGGCGGGGACGGCGATCTACGGGATGGTGTTCCTGGGGGACCTGGTGTCGACGCTGAAGATCGTGTCGATCTCCCTCGTGATCATCGGAGTGGTCGGGCTGCAGCTGTCGGGATCGGCGCGGTGAGCGCGGAACGCCGACCGTCATGAGCATGCGCCGCTACGGCACCGGCTGACGGTTCAGGGCGCTGCGGACCAGGTCGGCGATGCCGCCCTCGGTCGGCGGCGGTGCGGCGACACAGGACAGAGCGAGGCGTACCACCAGCTCACAGGAGCGGGCCAGCTCGGCAGTGTCGGTCCTGGGCACCCCGGGGCCGGCCAGGACGGCCACGGCGCGGTCGCGGACGAGGGCCACGAGGTCGACGGGCGAGGGCAGGGGGCCGTCGGCGCGGCGCTGGGCAGGCACGGCGGAGCCGGACCGGACCGGCGCCAGGGCCGGGGAGGGCAGGCGCTCGCTCCAGCAGCCGGTGAGCATGGCGCGGACCAGGGCGTTCCCGGCGGCCGTGGCGGCGGTCCACTCGGCGGCCGCGGTGAGCCGGTCGCGGGGGTCGTGGTGGACGGTGAGGGCGCGGTCGACACCGGCGAGGTAACCGTCGGCCTCCCTGCGGACCAGGGCCCTGGCGAGTCCGTCCTTGCTGCCGAACTCGTTGTAGAGGGTCTGCCGGGACACCCCGGCGGCCGCGGCCACGTCCACCATCCGCACCGCGGACCACGGACGACGCGCGAGTGCCGCGTAAGCGGCGTCCAGCAGAGATTCCCGCGCTGCAGGCATCATCGCCTCCCTCGGGGCGGGCGAGCGGCTCTGCGCTTCAGATTTGACGCGGCGCCGGGCACTGTCAAGGGTTCGCGTGGGGTGCGGAGTTCCGGTGCCGCGGGAGGTGTCCCGGCCGCTCGGCCGGTACACGACCCGTGCGCGGGGAGTACGCGACCCGCGCACGATCCGTACACGGCGGCGCACAGCAGGCGCGCAGCCCCCGCGAACCCTAGGTGGCCCTGGCCCCACCTCGGCAGATACGGTTCGTTGCATGCCCGACTACCTTGACGACCTGCGTCTCGCCCACGTCCTCGCGGACGCCGCCGACGCCGCGACGATGGACCGGTTCAAGGCCCTCGACCTCAAGGTGGAGACCAAACCCGACATGACGCCGGTGACCGAGGCGGACAAGGGCGCGGAGGACGTCATCCGCGGCCACCTGAAGCGTGCCCGCCCGAGGGACGCGATCCTCGGCGAGGAGTACGGGGTGGAGGGCACGGGGCCGCGACGCTGGGTGATCGATCCGATCGACGGCACCAAGAACTACGTACGCGGCGTCCCGGTCTGGGCCACGCTGATCGCACTGATGGAGGCCGGAGAGGGGGGCTTCCAGCCCGTCGTCGGGCTCGTCTCGGCTCCCGCTCTGGGCCGCCGCTGGTGGGCCGCGCAGGGCCACGGCGCCTTCACCGGCCGCAGCCTGTCCCAGGCCTCCCGACTCCAGGTGTCCGGGGTCTCCAAGCTCTCCGACGCCTCCTTCGCGTACTCCTCGCTCAGCGGCTGGGAGGAGCAGGGGCGCCTGGACGGCTTCCTCGACCTCACCCGCGAGGTGTGGCGCACGCGCGCGTACGGCGACTTCTGGCCGTACATGATGGTCGCCGAGGGGGCGGTGGACATCTGCGCGGAACCGGAGCTGTCCCTCTGGGACATGGCGGCCACCGCGATCGTGGTCACCGAGGCCGGCGGCAGCTTCACCGGGCTCGACGGCCGCCCCGGACCGCACAGCGGCAACGCCGCCGCCTCGAACGGGCTGCTGCACGACGAGCTGCTGGGCTATCTCAACCAGCGCTACTGACGTGCGCCCGAGGGTGCGCCCTCATTCGCCGCACACGCCCTCTTGTTGGCGCCCGCTTTGCCTGCGACTGTAAGAGTCCCCCCACTTGTGAACTTGTGAAACCGTGAACTGGCGGATCGGCCCGAGGTCCGCCGGCACGGTTTCCGGTAGGAGGTGGCTCCGTTCCATGCTCGTCCGCGACGCCATGAGCACGGTGGTCCTCACCATCGGCCCCGCCCACACGCTCCGCCAGGCCGCCGCCCTGATGTCCACCCGTCGCGTCGGCGCTGCCGTGGTCCTCGACCCCGACGGCACCGGCATCGGCATTCTCACCGAACGCGACATCCTCGACTCCCTGGGACTGGGGCAGGACCCGGACTCCGAGCACGCCCACTCCCACACCACGACCGACGTCGTCTTCGCCGCCCCGTCCTGGACGCTCGAGGACGCCGCTCACGCCATGACGCGCGGCGGCTTCCGCCATCTGATCGTCCTGGAGCGGGGCGAGCCCGCCGGCATCGTCTCGGTGCGCGACATCATCCGCTGCTGGGCCCCCGCACGACAGCAGGCCGCCCAGCGCACGCCGGCGTAACCGACGGGCCGGGCCCCGGAAGGGGGCCCGGCCCGTCCGCAACGGCAAGCGGTCCAGCGCTGGAATCAGCCGCACAGGGCCTGGACCGCGGCTTCCAGCCGCTTACCGAAGTATTCACCCTTGGCTAAAGCCAGCACTGATCCTACAATGGACAGTGTCTAAGTCAAGCAACGCTCCAAAGTCACACCCGTTCGGGACCTGGTCCCTCTAGCTGTTAGGCTGGTGTCCATGAGCGACCTTCTGGAACGACTGCGCGGACGTGGATGGCGGATGACCGCGCAGCGTCGTGTGGTGGCCGAGGTCCTCGACGGCGATCATGTCCATCTGACAGCCGACGAGGTGCACGCCAGGGCCGTCACCCGGCTGCCGGAGATCTCCCGAGCGACCGTCTACAACACCCTGGGCGAACTGGTCACCCTCGGTGAGGTGCTGGAAGTCGCCACGGACAAACGAGCCAAGCGCTACGACCCGAACGCCCATCGACCGCACCACCACCTGGTGTGCGCGCAGTGCGGCGCGATCCGGGACGTGCACCCGACGGGCAACCCGCTGGCCGACCTCCCCGACACCGAGCGCTTCGGCTTCACGATCTCGAGCGTCGAGATGACGTACCGAGGCGTCTGTCCGAACTGCGCCGCAGCGTAGGACACCCGGGCCTGCGTCGCCCTCCTCCCGGACGTACACGAGAGCCCCGGCAGTGCGCCGGGGCTCTTTCGTGCCCCTGAGGGGCTTTCGCGTGTGCCTGGGAGCCCTAGCAGGGACATACACCGAGGGCCGGAACCCTTTCGGATTCCGGCCCTCGGCCTTCAGTAGCGGGGACAGGATTTGAACCTGCGACCTCTGGGTTATGAGCCCAGCGAGCTACCGAGCTGCTCCACCCCGCGTCGATGAATGCAACGTTACGTCAAGGGTGTGGGTGGAAGCAAATCCCTTTCCGCGGAGGCCGTGAGCCCTTGAGGTGCGCCGTCACGCGGACAGTTCCTCACGGAGCGCGTCGCGCAGGCGGATCGCTCGTTCCGTGACCGCCGCCGGGCCCAGCGCCGCCGCGCGGTCGGCCCAGCGCTGGCCCTCGGCGAGCTCGCCCCGGCGCGCGTAGACCAGGGCGAGCCGCAGAGCCGCGCGGCCGTGTCCGGCGTCGGCCGCGCGGGTCCACCACACGGCCGCCTCGGGTTCGCTGCCCTCCCGGGCCAGCAGCAGGCCCAGGTTGAAGGCGCCGTTGCGGGAACCGGCCTCGGCCGCCTCCCGGTACCAGCGGGCCGCCTCGACCACGTCACCGCGGGCCGCGGCGAGCATGCCGACGCGCACCTGCGCGCGCCGGTGGCCCTGGGAGGCGGCGCGCTCGTACCACTCCTCGCACTCGCTGCGCCGGTTCACCGGTTCGCCCAGTTCGTGCGCGGGCTCCGGCGGGCGACGCGCGTCCAGGACGGTGGCCAGGCGGTAGGCGGCCTCGGCGCTGCCGCCACCCGCCGCGCACCGCAGGAACCGCTCCGCCTCGCCCTCGTCGCCGTCGCGCAACCGGGCCATGCCGACCTGGAGGGCGGCTTCCGTGTGCCCGGCGGCCGCCGCCCGCTCGTACCAGCGCAGCGCGGCTGCGTTCTCCGCCCGGCCCGCGTGCAAAATGCCGAGGTTGAAGGCGGCGTCCACGCTCCCCGCCTCCGCGGCCTTGGAGAACCAGGGCTCCGCGCCCGTCTCGTCCCCGGCCGTCAGCAGCAGGATCGCCAGCGCGTTGGCCGCCTCGCGGTGACCTGCGTAGGCGGCCCTGCGGTACCACTGCTCGGCCGGTCCGGTCCGGCCCTGCTCGGCGCAGAGCAGGGCCAGGTTGTACGCGCCGTTGACGTCGCCCGCGTCCATCGCGGCCCGGTACCAGCGTTCGGCGGTCTGGGTCTCGCCGCGCTCGGCGTGCAGGGCGCCCAGCGCGTTGGCGGCGTTGCCGTCGCCGTCCTGGGCCGCGCGCAGCCACCAGACGGCGGCGTTGTCGGCGTCTCCGGCGTCGCGCAGCAGGAAGCCGAGCGCGCAGGCGGCCCGCGCCTCCCCGTCCTTGGCGGACGTCAGATACCAACGGCCGGCCTCCTTGAGCTCGCCGCGCTTCTCCAGGATCACGCCGAGATGCAGTGCGGCCCGGCGGTGCCCCCGCGCGGCGGCCTGCCGGTACCACTGCTCGGCCTCCTCCACTAACGGGTTGCCCCTGCCGTCGGTCTCCTCCGCGGCCTTCCGGTCCAGCGCCCTGGCCAGCCGGTAGGCGGCCTCCCGGTGCCCCCGCTCGGCGGCGGCTCGCATCCAGCGCTCGGCCCCGGCCGTGTCCCCGCGGTGTTCCAGCAGGTCGGCGAGCGCGTAGGCACCCAGCACATGATCCTGTTCGGCGGCCTGGCGCAGCCAGTACTCGGCGGCGGGCTCGTCGCCGCGCTCGCGGTGGTGCCGGCCGAGCGCATGGGCCGCCGGGGCGGAACCGGCGACGGCGGCGATCCGCCACCATCCCGCGGCCTCCTCCGCGTAGCCCCGCTGGAACAGGAGGACGCCCAGGTTGTTGGCGGCGGCACGGTCGCCCGCGGCGGTGGCGGCACGCAGCTGGGGTTCGGCTCCGGCGAGGTCGCCGCGGCGCAGCAGCATGGCGCCGAGGACGCTCATCGCCTCCACGTCGCCGGCTTCGGCAGCGAGCCGCCGGCGCAGCTCCTCGGCCGCCTCATCGGCGGCTTCCCCCGTCTCGTCGCGAGGTTCCTCCCGTGAGGAGGACTGCTCAAAACGCCCCGTCTCGTACAGAGTTGCCCTATCCCCCATAACGTCCATCGTCGCACCACCCGCAACCTGGGTACACCTGACATGCCGCAGTCAGTGAGGTCACTTCAGCGTTTTGTCGACATGCCCACAGAGAGACAAGTCAAACACATATCGGCCAACTCCCGTCGTCGGCGCGGCCGTCGCCGGATTCGGCACATGCGTTCGCACATCACAAAGGCCCGGATTCCTCAAGGAATCCGGGCCTCTGGTGTCGCCGTCATCGCGACTTCAGTAGCGGGGACAGGATTTGAACCTGCGACCTCTGGGTTATGAGCCCAGCGAGCTACCGAGCTGCTCCACCCCGCGCCGTTGTGTGTACAACCTTACCACGGCGCGGGGTGGGCCTTTGACCAGGCGGCTTGCTAGCTGCTCGGGCTCGGGTCGGGACTGGGGCTGCTCTCCGAGACGTTCGAGCCGCCTCCGCCGGAGCCGCTCCCGCCCTCCGCGGACTGGGCCTTCTCAGCCTGGCGCAAGGCCTCCTCGAGATCCTTCTGCGCCTTGCCGTAAGCCTCCCAGTCATTCTTCTTCAGGGCTTCCTGACCGGCCTGGAAGGCATCCTGGGCGTCGTTCAGGGCCGCTTGGACCGACGGGTTCTCGGACGTCGGCGGCGGCTGCGTGCCCTGGTCCTCGCCGGAGCCCTCGTCCTCGCCCGGTGGCGGCTCGGTGGCCGAACCCTTGGCCCCGAAGACCTTGTCGAGAGCCTGCTCCAGCGTGTCCTCGAAGGCCGTCTGGCCTCCGTAGGTCACCAACACCTTCCGCAGCAGCGGGTACTTGAGTCCACCACCGCGTACGTAGACCGGCTCCACGTACAGCAGTCCGCCGTCGAGCGGGACAGCCAGCAGGTTGCCGTACTCGACCTCGGAGTCGCCGCCTCTCAGCAGCCTGATCGACTCGGCGATGTCCTGTTCGGAGTTGAACTGGCTCTGCACCTGTTTGGGTCCGGCCACCGTGGTGCTCGTCGGCAGCTTCAGGACTCTGATCTTGCCGTACCCCTCGCTGCCCGCCTCGGCGTCGACCGCCATGAAGGCACTGAGGTTGTCACGGCCGTTCGGAGTGAACGTCGTGGTGAGCGAGAAGGCCTGCTCCTTCTGGTCGGGCATCTTCATGCTCTGGTAGTACGGCGGAACCGCGTCGCCCGTCTTGTTCGTCGGGTCGGCCGGCACCTGCCACACCTCGCTGCCGCTGAGGAACGTGGTGGCGTCCTTCACGTGGTAGCGGGTCAGCAGTTCGCGCTGCACCTTGAACAGGTCCTGCGGATACCGCAGGTGGTCCATCAGGTCGCCGGAGATCTCGCTCCTCGGCTCCACCGTGTCCGGGAACGCCTTCATCCACGTCTTCAGGACGGGATCCTTGGTGTCCCACTGGTAGAGCTTGACCTCGCCGCTGTACGCGTCGATGGTCGCCTTCACCGAGTTGCGGATGTAGTTGACCCGGTTCTCCTGGGCCACCACCGCGCGGTTGTCGTTGGTGGCGGTCAGCGAGTCGGCCGTGGTGTCACCGAGGGTCGTCCGCGACGCGTACGGATAGCCGTTGGTGGTCGTGTAGGCGTCGACGATCCACTGGATCCGGCCGTCCACCACCGCGGGGTAGGCGTCGCCGTCGATGGTCAGCCACGGGGCGACCGCCTCGACGCGCTCCTTGGGCGTGCGGTTGTACAGAATCCGCGAGCCCTCGCCGATGGCACCGGAGTACAGGATCTGCGGCTCGCTGAACGCCGCGGCGTAGGCTGCCCGGTTGATCGGGTTGGCGAGGTCGACACCGCTGTCGCCCTTGTAGCTGGTCGTCTTCTCGCCGCTGTCGTCGGAGTAGTCGATCTCCTTCTGGGGACCGCCGACGATCGAGTACGTCGTCGTCCGCTCCCCGTAGTAGACGCGCTGTTCGTACGTGCCGAGGTCGCCCTTGGACGGCAGGTCGGACTCGGTGAACACCGGACGGCCGTCGTCGGCGCTGGTGCCCTTGGCGGCAACGGCACCGTATCCGTGGGTGTACCGGAAGTGGTCGTTGATCCAGTTCCGCTTGGGGATGCCGTTGAGGTTCAGCTCGCGCAGGCCGATGACGGTGTCCTGCTCCTCGCCGGTCTTGGGGTCCGAATAGCGGTCCACGTCCAGGTTGGTCGGGAACGCGTAGTAGTTCCTGATCTGCTGGAGCTGCTGGAACGTCGGCGAGGCGACGTTCGGGTCCATGATCCGGATGCTCGCCGTCTCGGAGACCTGGTCCCGGAGCTTGGTCTTGTCCTCGGTCTGGCTGGTCCCCGGGTACTCGTCGACCTGGGCGTCGTCGATGCCGTAGGCCTCACGCGTCGCCTTGAGGTTCTTCTCGACGTACGGCGCTTCCTTGGCCTGCTCGTTCGGCTGGACCTGGAACTTCTGCACGATCGCCGGGTACAGGCCGCCGATGAGGATCGCCGACAGCACCATCAGGCCGAAGCCGATCATGGGCAGCTGCCACGTACGCCGCCACAGGGTGGCGAAGAACAGCAGCGCGCAGATCACGGCGATGCAGAACAGGATCGTCTTGGCCGGCAGGTAGGCGTTGGCGTCGACGTACCGCAGACCGGTCCAGTTGTCGGTCGCCTTGAAGTCGCTGGACTTGACCGCCAGGCCGTACCGGTCGAGCCAGTACGCGACCGCCTTCAGGGCGACGAAGATGCCCAGGAGCACCGACAGGTGCCCGGTGGCGGCCGCCGTGGCCCGCGCGCCGGGGCTGGTGACCCGCAGCCCGCCGTACAGGTAGTGCGTCAGCGCGGCGGCGATCAGCGACAGGATCGCGGCGGCGAAGCCGAACCCGAGCATGAACCGGTACCAGGGCAGGTCGAAGGCGTAGAACGAGACGTCGAGCTTGAACTGCGGGTCCTTCTTGCCGAAGGGCACACCGTTGACCCACATCAGCCAGGTCCGCCACTGACTCGACGCCGAGGCGCCGGCGATCAGCCCCACCAGTGCGGTGATGCCGAGCAGCAGCCACTTCTTGTACGGCGCGATGCCCATCCGGTACCGGTCGAGGTTCTGCTGCTCCAACGACATGGCACTCAGCGGCGGCCGCATCCGGTGCGCCAGCCAGATGTTGAAGCCGACCGCGGAAGCCATCAGCAGGCCGAAGACGAAAAAGAGTCCGATCTTGGTCCACAGGGTCGTCGTGAACACCGACGAGTAGTCGACCGAGCGATACCACAACCAGTCAGTCCAGAACCCCGCGAACATGGTGAACACCATGAGAAGGACGGCCAGGACGCCCAGGGTCATGAGCAGGGTCCGGACCCGCCGGGACGGGCGGCCCACTCTCATCCGTGGCCCTGTCGGGCCTCCGCCACGGTCCGGCATCTGGAAAGCCAAGGTAGGCACCTCGAAGTTCGCTGTTGATTCGTCAGGTCCGCGAGTTCGTGGACCGTGTGCGGACCCGCGCAATCGCGGGCCCACACCTATGCAACTTACTCACCCTTTACTCAGTTCCCGATTCCGGTCCTGAACGAGAGAGGATTGTGACCATGTCCAACACACCCATGGCGGCGAACCCGCTCACCCGGGCCGTACTCGAGATCGACGAGTACGTCTCCGGCCTCGGCTGGGACCAGCCTGCCCGTCTCTTCGCCCTCGTAGACACCGCGCGGCTCCGCGCCGAACAGCCCTCGCTGGCGGACCGGCTCGGTCTGGGCGACGAGCAGGAGACAACCGCCCTCACCCCGATCGAGCAGGACGAGATTCCAACGGGCAAGCCGCTCGACGAGTTCCTGGGCACCATCGCCTGGCCCGACTCGGTGGCCGGCTGTGCCCTGACCGTGGAGCGTCTGATGCTGCCGCCGTCCGCGGAGGCCCAGGTCCCGCAGAATCTGGACGAGGCCGCGCTGGCAGCGTGGGTGGCGAAGCACCCGGAGCGCCAGGAGGTCCGTATGACGGTCGCGGTCCTGCGTGACGGCACCCGGGACTCCGCACTGCGGCTGCGGGAGAAGGACTCGCCCACGGAGGTCCTCACCGGGTCCGCCCTGGTGCCGGGTCTGGCGGAGGCGCTGTCGGCGACGTTCGCGGAGTAGCCCGCTCGGGACGGCAGGAAGCGTGCCCGCGCGGGCGGCAGCAGGCGTGCCCGCGCGGTCAGGAAGCCTTGCACTTCGGCAGGTCCGCGGTGTCACCGGAGCCGAGGTCCTTCATCGCGGCGAGGGCGTCGTCGATGGTGTCCACCTTGATGAGGGTGAGGCCCTTGGGGATGTCCTCGGCGGCTGCCGCGCAGTTGTCCGCGGGCGTGAGGAAGTACTGGGCGCCCTTGGCGCGCGCACCGACCGTCTTCATCTCGATCCCGCCGATCGGCCCGACCTTGCCCGCGTCGTCGATCGTGCCGGTGCCGGCGACGAACGCGCCGCCGGTCAGGCTGCCCGGAGTGAGCTTGTCGTAGATGCCGAGCGCGAACATCAGACCGGCGCTCGGCCCGCCGACGTCGGCGAGCTTGATGTCGATGCTGAACGGGAAGGTGTGGTCGGTCCCGGCGGCGATTCCCACGATGGCGCGCTTGTCCCCCGCGTCGTCGGAGGCCGTGGTGGTGATCGTGACCTTCTCGGTCCGCGTCGGCGTCCGGTTCTCCTTCTCGGCGGCGGCCTGCTCCTTGGCGGGCACGATCGTGAATTCGACGTCGTCGCCGGGCTTGTGCTCGGTCACGAGCTCGGCGACATCGGCCGGTTTGCGCACCGCGCTGCCGTCGACGCTCTTGATCACGTCGCCGGCGTGCAGCTTGCCCTCGGCGGGGGATCCCTTGACGACACTGGCGACGATCACCCAGGACTTCACCGGGACGTCGAGTGCCTTCAGGGCCGCGACCTTGGCGCTCTCCTGGGACTGGCTGAACTCCTCGGCGTTCTCCTGGGTGGACTCCTCCTCCGTCTTGCCGTCGGGGTAGAGCGTGTCGTGCGGCACGACCTTGTTGTCGTGCGCGAGCCATCCGTAGACGGCCTCGACCAGGTTCATCCGGTAGTCGGCGCTCGTGACCCGCACCGTGGTCATGTTGAGGTGACCGTCGGTCGGATAGGTCTTGCGCCCTTCGATGTGCAGCACCGGCTCGCCGTCGTGATCGCCCAGAGTGTTCACCGTCGGCCCCGGGGACATCTCCGAGTACGGCACGGGAATGAACACACCCGCGCACAGGAGTGCGATCAGCATCAGGGTGGAGGCGAGCATCGTCGCGGTGCGGCGTGGCATGCACCGACAGTACGGGACAGGTCTGTCAGCGCACCGTCAGGGCCGCCCGTCCGGGCGGCCCTGACCTCGTCGTACGCCGGTGACCTGCGGTTTTCGGCCCCTCAGTCAGCCGACGGCCGGGGCTTCTCCATGGCCTCGCGGAAACGGGCGTACCCGACGAGCTCGGGGCCGTCGCTCCGCGCTCTGCGCGTGCGGTTGGCCCAGGTTCCCCACAGTCCCGCGCCGACCGCGGTCATAAACGGAATCAGCAACCAGGCAAGAACGGCCATGCCGACCTCCCAACCCCATGAGCGTCCGCGACTGACTGATCAGCAGATTAACCATCCGCAGTGACAACGCTCATACCCGGGGTCCGGTTACGCAACCGGAGCCCGGAGCGAGGACAGCTAGGACAGCTAGGACAGCTAGGACACGGAACGCCTCAGCAGGCCCCCACCCATTCCTCTGTTCCATCGGAGAACTTCTGGTGCTTCCAGATGGGCACCTCGTGCTTGAGGTCGTCGATCAGCTTCCGGCACGCCTCGAAGGCCTCGCCCCGGTGCGGGCACGACACGCCGACGACGACGGCCAGGTCCCCGACCCGAAGGTCCCCCACCCGGTGCACGGCGGCCAGCGCCCGCACGGGGTACTCGGCGGCGACCTTCTCGGCGATCCGCCGCATCTCGTCCTCGGCGCTCGGGTGGCACGAATATCCCAGCTCGTCGACGTCGGCCCCGCCGTCGTGATTGCGCACGGTACCCACGAACAGCGCCGTTCCGCCGGCCGCGTCATCGCCGACGGCCCGGAAGATCTCGTCCAGGGACAGTGGCGCGTCCCGGATCGCGATCAGCTTGATCGGATCCTGTGCCGCCTGCTCACCGGGGTGATCACTCGTGGATGCCATGCCCCCATCGTGCCCCACGCCCACGCCGACACGGAACAACTCCACTGCCCCGTTCACCCCGCATGCGCACTTAACAGGGTCTCCCGGCCGGCGGCTCCTGCCCCGTCCTCAGATCCGTCAGATCCGTCGGCGGGTTTTCCGCGCCCGCCGCACCACCGCGGCCGCGCCCAGCAGAGCCACCGTCGCTCCCGCGGCACCCGCCGCCGTCGCGTCCTTGCGGCCGAGCCGCCGCCCGGCGACCGTGTGCCGACCGGACACCTCCTCGAGCAACTCGGCGAGCACCTCCTCGTTGGTGTAGGTGGGCCGCCACCCCGCGTCGTGCAGCCGGCTCCCGCTGACCACCCAGGGGTGCATCGTGTACGCCAGGTCCCCGGCCGGGGACGGGGTCAGCCCGATCCGGTGCAGCCGTGCCGCCGCGCCCAGCGCGATCGCCGACGGCAGCTCCATCCGCCGGATGCCGCTGAGCTCCTCGACCTCCTCCTGCTCCAGCCATCCGTCGCACCCGACGGCCAGCTCACCGTCGACCTCTTCCCGGACCGCGTACTCCAGGGCGCTGCACAGATCATCGACGTGGCAGAACTGCCACGCGGGCCGCGAGCCGGCCACCACGAGCAGCCGCGGGGACTCGAAGTACCTGGTCAGTGCGGTGTCGGTGCCTCCCACCAGCACAGCGGGCCGTACCACCGTGACGTTGAGACCGGGGTGCGCGCGGGGCGCCCTGCGCGCGAGCCGCTCGATCTCCAGGAGGTCGCCCACGCCGGTGGCCTCGGCCGTGGCCCGCAGTTCCGCGTCCTCGGACAGCGGCAGCTCGTTGTCCGGGAGCGCCCCGTAGACCATCGTCGAGGTGCACAGCACCACCCGGCGCACCCCGGCCGCCGCGGCGGCCGTCAGCACGGTCTGCGTCCCACGGACGTTGTAGGCCGTTCGGGCGGCGGCGTCGGTCTCCAGGTCGAGGTCGAGTGCCAGATGGACCACGACATCGGCCCCGCGCAGCTTGTCCGCGATGGCGGGATCCCGTACGTCCAGGATGTGCCAGTGCGCCTCGGCGCACTGGCCGCGGCGCTCGTCGATGGCGATGACCTGCTTGATCTCCTCCGAGGCGGCGAGTCGCTCGGTGAGCAGCGCGCCGACACCGGCCGCGGCGCCGGTGACCGCGACGACGGGCCCGCGTGGGGACGACGGGTGGGTCGACTGGTTTCGCGCTGCGCGAACCTGCGGATCTGGGGAACTCACCGGGCGTCTCCAGCGGTTGTCTTCAGTACGAGCGCATGCGAAGCATGTGTACCAGGTGGCATCCATCCTGCCGCAGGCCTTCTGTCGGCGAAGCATCGAGGCCCGAACCGCTTCAGGTGTCTACGCTGGGTGGTGTTGTCGGGCAACCGTGCCGCCGGAAAGAACCGGTGGCCCTACCAGCCGAGGAATCCCGTGAGTGACACCCCATTCGGATTCGGCCTTCCGCCGGAGGAGCCGGACGACGGCGACGAGGGCAAGAAGAAGGACCCGCAGAGCGGCGGTGGTCAGGACCCGGCCAACCCGTTCGGTTTCGGCATGCCCGGGGTCGGCGGCTTCGGCGGCCCCGGCGCCGACAATCCGTTCGCCGCGATGTTCGGTTCCCTGAACCCCAACGACCTGGGCGCCGCGTTCCAGCAGCTCGGACAGATGCTCTCCTACGAGGGCGGTCCGGTGAACTGGGACATGGCCAAGCAGATCGCCCGCCAGACGGTCTCCCAGGGCACCTCGGACGGCACGAAGGACGCCAGCGTCGGCCCCGCCGAGCGCAGGGCCGTCGACGACGCCGTCCGTCTGGCCGACCTGTGGCTGGACGACGCCACCTCGCTGCCGTCCGGTGCGGCCTCCTCGGTGGCGTGGAGCCGCGCGGAGTGGGTCGAGGCGACCCTGCCGGCGTGGCGGGAGCTCGTCGACCCGGTCGCCGAGCGCGTCGGGGCCGCCATGGGCGACGTGCTGCCGGAGGAGATGCAGGCCATGGCGGGCCCGCTGATCGGCATGATGCGCTCGATGGGCGGCGCCATGTTCGGCACGCAGATCGGCCAGGCCGTCGGCGTGCTGGCCGGTGAGGTCGTCGGCTCCTCCGACATCGGCCTGCCGCTCGGCCCGGCCGGCAAGGCCGCGCTGCTGCCGGTGAACATCGCGGCCTTCGGCAAGGACCTGGGCGTCCCGCAGGAGGAGGTGCGGCTGTATCTCGCCCTGCGCGAGGCCGCCCACCAGCGCCTGTTCGCCCACGTGCCGTGGCTGCGCTCGCACCTGTTCGGCGCGGTCGACGGCTACGCGCGCGGCATCAAGGTCGACACCGCCAAGCTGGAGGACGTCGTCGGCCAGTTCGACCCGCAGAACCCGGAGCAACTGCAGGAGGCTCTCCAGCAGGGCATGTTCCAGCCGGAGGACACCCCGCAGCAGAAGGCCGCCCTGGCCCGTCTCGAGACGGCGCTGGCCCTCGTCGAGGGCTGGGTGGACGCCGTGGTGCACGCGGCGGCGAAGCCCCGGCTGTCGTCCGCGGACGCACTGCGCGAGACGCTGCGCCGCCGTCGCGCCTCGGGCGGCCCCGCGGAGCAGACGTTCGCCACGCTGATCGGTCTGGAGCTGCGCCCGCGTCGGCTGCGCGACGCCTCGCGCCTGTGGGCCTCGCTCACCGACGCGCGCGGGGTCGACGGCCGGGATGCCCTGTGGGCCCACCCGGACATGCTGCCGACGGCCACCGACCTGGACGATCCGGACGGTTTCGTGCACCGCGAGCAGATCGATTTCTCCGAGCTGGACAAGATGCTCGGTGAGGCGGCCGGCAAGACCGACCTCAGGAAGAAGGACGAGGACACGGACACCGGCGAGGGCAAGGGCGACGGCACCGAGTGAGCCTGTACGACGACACGGTTCTCGTGCTCAAGGGGTACGAGAACCAGCCGGAACTCCGCCAGGCCTACCTCGACCACCTCGCCGCGCACCAGGACGGCATGTGGAAGGCCTGCGACGCCGGCCACATCACCGCGAGCGCCCTGGTCATCGATCCGGGGCGCGGTCGGGTGCTGCTGACCCTGCACCGGAAGCTGCGGATGTGGCTGCAGATGGGCGGTCACTGTGAGCCGGGTGACGCTTCACTCGCGGCTGCGGCTCTGCGGGAGGCCACCGAGGAGTCGGGCATCGCGGGGCTGACACTCCTGAAGGGCGGGCCGGTGCGTCTGGACCGGCATGCGATCCCGCCGCCCTGCCACTGGCACTTCGACGTCCAGTACGCGGCCGTGGCGTCCCCGGACGCCGCACACGCCATCAGCGACGAGTCGCTCGATCTGCGCTGGTTTCCGTACGACGAGGTGGCGGACGTGGCCGACGCCTCGGTCGTCCGCCTGCTGGAAGCGACCCGGACGAGACTGGGCGTCTGACGCACAGGCGCGCACGGGATGAGCGCTGTGCGAAGAGCGCACGCGTGGTGGGGGCAACAGCCACGGGCGGTCGCCCCCACCTCTGTCCTGGCCAACGGCTCAGCTCCAGACGTTGCCCTGGTTCTGTCCACGGGCACCCTGCTGGCCCATGCCGTACTGTGCGGCGAGGCCGGAGCCGATCTGGGCGTTCTGCGGCGGCAGCAGCTCGCTGGGCTGGACGAGTGCGAAGCCGCTGCCCATGAAGCTGAGCTCCCAGCCCTCACCGGTGCTCCCGCGGCGCCGCCACACCCCGGAGGAGTGGGTCTGGGCCTGCAGTTGCACGCGCAGCCCCGTGGACCAGGCGACGATCGCGTCGGCGTCGCAGCTGACGTACTTGTCCGGCGTCACCTGCATCAGCAGCGGCATGCCGGAGGTCATCAGCGCGACCTTGCCCTGGCCGGTGATGTTGAGCTGGTACTTCCCGGAGCCGGAGATGCCGTACAGGCTGTCGACGGCGATGACCTCGTGGTGCAGCGAGGAGTCCATCGCGAGCACATAGCTGCTGTCGACGGTCAGCCCCTCGTGGTCCACGTCCATGAGATGGACGTGCTGGGCGAGGTTGGCGAGGTAGACCGTACCCTGCCCGTGGCAGCGCATCAGGTCCAGTCCCTCACTGGTGCGCGCACGGCTGTGTGCCTGACCGCTGCTCTGGTACTCGGCGTCGAACTCGACGAGTCCCTGATAGGCGATCATGCTGCCCTTGCGGGCGAGGATGTCGTCGTGACCTTCCAGGGCGACCCGGAGCATCTGCTTGTTCTGCAGGCTCCAGCGTTCCTGGGTCTGCTGGTCGTTGTAGGCGAAAAGCGGGCTCTGCATGGTGTGGTTGCTCCCCCTCAGCCCCGGACCCGGAGACGGTCGGTGCTGTCCTCACTGGGCTGGACGACGACGATGCCCTGACCGGAGAACGCCATCTGGTAGGCCTCGCCGCTGCCGCGGCCGATCAGCGATTGTGCCCGGAAGCTGCGCTTGCCCTTCACCTTGAGGTTCGGGGACCAGGCGACCAGGGCGTCCGGGTCGACGTACGTCTCGTCCTCGCCACCGCCGCAGTCGACGACGATCGGCTTGCCCCGGGAGGTCAGCGCGACCCAGCCCTGCCCGGAGATCCTGGTGTTCCACAGGCCCTGCCCGGCGAACTTCGCCAGGCCCTTCACCCGCTCCACGCCCCAGGACAGGTGGGCGTCGAAGGCGAGCAGGTTGGTGGCGTTGACGGAGATGCCGTCGCCGTTGAGGTTGATCACGACGACGTTCGCACCGTAGTCGGCGAGGTAGAGCAGGCCGTCGCCGGAGCACTTCATCAGCGGCGCGCCCTCCCCGGTCATCCAGTCCCGCGCGATCTGGCGCACGGCCGACGGGTTGGGCTCGTACTGGACGAACCCTTCATAGGCGACCATGGACCCCACGCGCGCGAAGAGGTCGTTGCCGGTCTGCATGGCGACCTTCAGCATGTGGTTGCCGTGGTTCTCCATGCGCGCGGTGACGGGGGCGGGGGCGTAGCCCGCGAGTGGCTGGTTCATGACGGGCTCCCTCAGATCTCGTACGGCTGGACGACGATGAAGTTGCCGGGCGCTCCCCGGAACTGGAGGTTGACGCCCTCCCCGGTGTCGCCGGGGTAGGAGTTGCGGCGCATTCGCACCTGGCTGGAGACGATCACCTGGGAGGCGGCCGACCAGGCGACCACGGCGTTGCAGTCGGCGAACGTGGTGGGCGTCACCGGCAGCACCACGGGCACACCGTGCGTCTTCACGACGATGGTGCCGGTCCCCTGGAACTGCATCGTGAACAACGCGCCACCGGGAATGCCGTGCCCCTCGATGCGGCGGACCTCGTACTGGAGGCCCTCGTCGAAGGCGAGGACGTTCTCGGCGGAGACGCACACGGCGTCGCCCTGGAGCTCGATCGGGTGCAGCATCGTGGCGTCCTCGGCGAAGAACACCTGGCCCTGGCCCGTGCAGCGCATCAGCTGCATCTCCTGGCCGGTCGCGTTACCCACGATCCGGCCGGTGAACCCCGCGCCCTTGTAACTGAAGTCGACCTTGCCCTGGTAGAGGACCATGCTGCCCTGCCGGGCCAGCACGGGCTGACCGCCGATGCCGAGGTCGACGCGGACGAGCTTCCGGTTCTGCTGGGTCCAGCGCTGCCCGGTGGGCGTCTCCTTGAACATCTGGAGCGCGCCGAGCACACCCGGGGTCTGCGGTGCGCCCTGGGCAGTGCCCTGCGGTGCCCCGTAGGGCGCCTGCGGGCCGGGCATCTGACCCGGCATCTGCCCCGGCAGTCCGGGCGGCGGCGGCTGGCCGTAGCCGGGTGGGGGTGTCGGATGACCGTAACCGGGCGGCGGGGCGGGAGCCTGCGGTGCCTGCGGCTGTGCGCCGTAACCAGGTGGCGGCGGGGCGCTCGGAGCGGGCGGACCGGGTGGCGGTGGCTGCTGGCCGGGCCGACCGAAGGGCGCGGGCGCCGGGGCCGGAGGCGGCACCGGGGAGCCGCCGGGCGGAGTGTTCAGGGGCGCGACGATCGTCTGCGCGGCGTGCACCGACGGCGCCGGAGCCGGTGGCGGGGTGGCGCCGGGGGGAGAGACGAAGCCCTGTGCCGCGGGCTGAGGGGCCGGCGCGGGGGCGGGAGCGGGGGTTTCGGGGACGGCGAACGCGGGCGGCGCGAAACCGGGGGCGCCGCCCGCCTGCGGCTGCTGCGGGGCGGCGGACTCCTCCTCCGCCACCTCACCGCCGAAGTTCTTCAGCAGCGCTTCGAGCCCGCCGTCGAAGCCCTGCCCGACGGCGGCGAACCGCCACACGTCCTTGAAGTAGAAGTCGCCCAGCATCACCGCCCGCTCGGTGGAGAACTCAGAGCCGTCGAAGGGGTAGCGGGCCACTTCCTCGCCGCCCGCGACGATGCGGATGTATCCGGGACCGATCTGGGACATCTGCCCGACGCCGTCGAGCGTCGCCGTGAAGGACAGCTTCTTGATCTGCTGTGGGATCCGATCCAGCGTCACCCGGAAGGATTCCGTGTCGCCCGCCTGCGCACCCAGGAGCTGAAGGGACTCCTCGGGAGACTTCGGCTGGTTGAAGAAGACGAAGTACCGGTCGTCCGAGAGCCGTTCGTCGGCGTCGAGACCGAAGCAGCTGATGTCGAAGGTGAGCCCGGGGCCGGAGATCTGCACGCCGACGTACAGGTCCGTGCCAGCGGTGAGATCACTGATCCTGGCCTTGTGGCCGCGTTGGAATTCCCTGGCCATGCGTACGACCGTCCCCCATCCCGAATGTGAGTGCGTCGCGCCAGGCTAACGGCAAACCCGGACAACCGACGAAGTCGGTACAGACCCGGTACACAACACGCGCGTGCCCCTACGGCATGCTCGCTTCGGACGGCGTTCCCTCGTCGCGGGTACCGGGCAGATGCGGCAGCCGCTCGGCCGCGACCACGCCTTCGAGGTAGCCCCGGGCCCGTTCCGTCTTCGGATACGCCTCCAGCAGACGCCAGAAACGGGGCCCGTGACCGGGCACCAGCAGATGTGCCAGCTCGTGGCAGAGGACGTAGTCGACGACGTACTCGGGCATGCCCTGCAGCCGGTGCGACAGGCGGATGCTGCCCTCGGACGGCGTGCACGAGCCCCAGCGCGTGTTCTGGTTGGTCACCCACCGCACGGAGCGGGGCAGGGCCCGCCCGTCGAAGTACTGGACCGACAGCCGCTCGGCCCTCTCGGCCAGTTCGGTGTGCCCGAGTGTCCGCCTGCTCTCCTGGGCGGCCAGCTTGTCAAGCATGACGTTCACCCAGCGCTGCTCCTCCGCCTCGGACATCCGGGCAGGAATGAGCACGACGGTGCGATCGCCCTCGCGGTACGCGGACACCGTTCTGCGTCGGCGGGAACTCCGGCGGACCTCGATCGCGCTCGCCCGTGAGCCGTTCATCGCCTGGCTCGTCGTGCTGCGCTGTGGTGGGGCGGCGCGGTGCGGTGGGTCGGCGGGCACGCCCCGACGTTACCCGCTGTCCACGGGGAAGTCCCGGTTCCGGGACGCTTCGATGTCGATCCCCCCACCATGCGCAGGATTCATAGGATCATTCTCCCCTTCTGTGGACAACTTTCCGCACACTTCTCCAAAACGGTGCATGCTGGCACTCGTCGACCACCCCACGAGCGGGTTCAGCCGTACTGGGCTCCAGCGGTACCGGGCAGCGCAGTTCATCGGTACCGCGACGGGTTCGGTGACACAAGGCACTACGGCACTACAGCACTACGGCAGCGATCAAGGGCATACGGGGGACCTGGCATGCATCCGATGGTGAAACCCGCGCTCCGGCGCGGATGGCGCGACCTCAACACCGTGCAGTTCGGGATGACACCCGCGCACGCGTTGACCCTGGGGCCGGTGGACACGGCGACGGGCAGCTTCCTCGACCTGCTCGACGGCACCCGCGGGCTCGATCACCTGCGTGAGGAAGGCCGGCGCATGGATCTGCCCGACGGCCATGTCGACCGGCTCATGACCAGACTGTCGCGGGCCGGGCTCCTGGACGACTCCCGGGGCGGCGGTCCGGCCGCCGACGCCCTGCGCGAGAAGCGGGAGGTCCTCGACCGGCTGCGCCCCGATCTGGCCTCGCTGACCCTGACCACCTCCGCACCGGGCGACGCGCTCGGGCGACTCGCCGCGCGCCGCGGCGCGCGGGTGCAGGTGAGGGGCGCGGGCCGGGTGGGCGCGATGCTGGCGGCACTGCTGTCGGGAGCCGGTGTGGGCGAGGTCGACGTGCGCGACATCGGGCAGGTCGAGCCCTGGGACGTCGCACCGGGCGGCCTGCCCGCCGAAGCCGTCGGCGACCGCAGGGACGAGGCGGCCCGCCGCGCCGTACGCCGCGCCGCGCCGGACCGACCGCGGCACCGTACCGCCCGGTCGCCGTCCGAGGGGGGCGATCCCGGGTTCTCCCTGGTGATCCTCGCTCCCCGGGACGATGTCGCCGTGCACGCACCCGACCCGTCGGGGGCCGAGCCCCTGGTGGCCTCCGGAACACCCCATCTCCATGCGGGCGTGACGGAGGGGACCGGTGTCGTCGGACCGCTCGTCCTGCCCGGTGAGACGGCCTGCGCGGGCTGTCTCCACGGGGACCGGACCGATCGGGACCCGACCTGGCCCCGTATGGTCGCCCAGTGGCGCTCCGGGCGGCAGCGCCGGGTGGGAGCCTGCGACATGGCTCTGGCCGCGACCGTGGCCGGACTGGCCGGCGCCCACGCGTTGGCTCACCTGGACGGCCATGTTCCGTCCAGTGCCGGCACCCGTTGGGAGGCGTCCCTCCCAGGTCTGCACTGGCATGCGCGGCCGGTCCGGGCGCGTCCCGGGTGCCCGTGCGGGGCGGCGGAGGGGGACGCGGTGAAAAGCATGTCGGAACACACCTCCGAGTACGGCCGGGCGCACGAGACAATGGCCTCGCAAGGGCCGTCGAAAAAGTCGTGCCGTATGGCGGACGCGGAGCGGTCGGCAAGGACTTGGAGGGCGCATGTCTGATCTTCCCCGGAAGGCGGTCACCCGGACCGCCAAGCTGGCCGCGCTCCCGCTCGGCTTCGCCGGGCGGGCGACCTGGGGGCTCGGCAAGCGGATCGTGGGCGAGTCCGCGGAGATCGTCGGCCGGGAGCTGCAGCAGCGCACCGCGGAACAGCTGTTCAAGGTGCTCGGCGAACTCAAGGGCGGCGCGATGAAGTTCGGCCAGGCCCTGTCGGTCTTCGAGTCGGCCCTGCCGGAGGACATCGCCGGGCCCTACCGCGCGGCGCTGACGAAGCTTCAGGAGGCGGCCCCACCCATGCCGACCCGCACCGTGCACGCGGTGCTGGAGGAACGGCTCGGCGAGGGCTGGCACGACCTGTTCCTCGAGTTCGAGGACAAGCCGGCCGCTGCGGCCTCGATCGGCCAGGTCCACCGGGGAGTGTGGCACGACGGCCGCGAGGTGGCGGTCAAGGTCCAGTACCCGGGCGCCGGCGAAGCCCTGCTGTCCGACCTGAACCAGCTGAGCCGGTTCGCCCGCCTGCTCGGCCCGCTCGTCCCCGGTGTGGACGTCAAGCCACTGATCACGGAGCTGAAGGACCGGGTCTCGGAGGAACTGGACTACGCCCTGGAGGCCCGGGCCCAGCAGGCCCACGCCGAGGAGTTCGCGGACGACCCCGACGTCGTCGTACCGGCAGTGGTCCACCAACGCGAGCAGGTGCTGGTCACCGAGTGGATGGACGGCGTACCACTGTCGGAGATCATTTCGGACGGCACGGAAGAGCAGCGCGACCGGGCCGGTCAGCTCCTGGCCCGCTTCCTGTTCTCCGGCCCGGCCCGCACCGGGCTGCTGCACGCCGATCCGCATCCGGGCAACTTCCGTCTGCTTCCCGGCGGTCCGGACGGTGAGGACGACTGGCGTCTCGGCGTACTGGACTTCGGCACGGTCGACCGTCTCCCGGGCGGGTTGCCCCACCCCATCGGCGAGGCCCTGCGGATGACACTGGACGGCGAGGCGGAGGCCGTCTACCGGATGCTGTGCGCGGAGGGTTTCGTCAGGGAGACCATCGAGCTGGATCCCGACGCGGTCCTCGAGTACCTCCTGCCGATCATCGAACCGGCGCGGGTCGAGGCGTTCACCTTCACCCGTGGCTGGATGCGCGGCCAGGCCGCACGCATCGGCGACCCCCGCTCCCCCGCCTACCAACTGGCCAAGCAGCTCAACCTCCCTCCGGCGTATCTGCTGATACACCGGGTGACCCTGAGCACGATCGGTGTGCTGTGCCAGTTGGGCGGGACGGTACGGCTCCGCGATGAACTGCAGGAGTGGCTGCCGGGATTCCTCCCGGAGGAACCGGAACTGGAGGAACCGGAACTGGACGCGGAGAACCTGGCGAACACGGAGAGCGCGGTGGAGGCGGCGGAAGCGGAAAGCGCGGGGGCCCCGGCTGAGGAGAAGTCGGCGGCTCAGGCGTGAGACGCGCGGGCCGCGCCCGCCGTCGCGGCCCGCTCGGTGCAACGCACCGCGGGGGCCGGTCCGTTCGGCACGGACCGGCCCCCGCGGTGGAGAGAGACCGCCGGGTCAGCCGGATCGGAGGAACCGGCTGATCAGCAGAATCGCTACTGCACGGCTACTGCATGACGGCCATGGCGAGCGCGCGGCGGGCGCGCCGGGAGGCACGCTCGGCGCGGCGCTGCATCCGGCGAGCGGTCACCAGGCGTACAGCCTGGCGCTCCCGCTCGGCCTCATGCAGCCGCTCGTGCATATGCGCACGGGCCAGGGCTTCTGGGATGAGTTGCATCTCACGGGTCCTGTTCTGGCGCGAGTCGTTCGCGCCGCTGGTGGTGAAGTCTTCGGTCGCGGAGCCTGCGGGCTCGTCGGCGGTCGGCATCATCGGGGCCTGCTTCTGCGGGTTGTGCGTGAGGGGGTGGTCGATCGTTCCTGGGATGTTCATGCCGTGACCGGGTTCTTGCGCGGACGGCCACGCGGCCGCTTCCGGGCGACGACAACGCCCTGGACGAACAGCTCCCCGCCCCAGACACCCCACGGCTCACGCCGCTCCTTGGCCCCGGCGAGGCAGGCCTCCATCAGGGGGCAGGTACGGCAGAGGGACTTGGCGTACTCCACGTCCGCCGGGGACTCGGCGAAGAAGACCTCCGGGTCGTAGGAACGGCACGGGACGGGCACGCCGAGGTTCTCGATGGCGTCGTCGAGCGCGGTGAGCGCGATGAGCGGAGTCAAGGTCGGGTCCTCCGTGGAGCCAGGCTTGGGGATCGTGTCGGAAGGCGGTACGGACGGGGCGTGCGCTTCGAGTTGCACGGTTCGTCTTCCTCGTCTGTTCGTTCCGGCCGGTGGGCCGGGTGGCGGCTGGTACCGGGTTCTTGTCTTGTCCCGAGGCGCTTCGGTCCGTCGTCCCCGTTCGGGGACAAACAGAAGGGCCGCGGATCCCGGATGGGGTTCCGCGGCCCTGAAGGCGCCGGCCTGATCGAATCAGGCTGGATGACTCCAGGGTTCTGGCCCACGGAAGGCCCACATCAGGTGGTGCTGCGTCGTCGTCTGCTTCCGGAATCCGGCACCGGCCGCCGCAAAGGCATAGGCCTGCGCCTGTGCCTCTACCGCTTCCAGTGCCTTGATCGGTCGCTCATCGCGCTCACGGAGGACAAGGCCCGCGGGAGCAACGAAGGACGCCGGACGTGCGGCAGGGATGCCGGACAGACCAGTGCCCTGATGCGAGGCGCCGAGCATGCACAGGGAGACGGCCGAGCGATCGGTCATTTTGACGACGGAGCTGGTGTTGATGCTGATCACAGGACTCGCCTCCTCTCGGCGTATCAGGGGACCGGGGTCAACCGGTCCGGCGAATATGCAAGTACAACACGGACCCAGGGCCTGTGAGAAGGCCGCCGTTCCCGTGCCTAAGAACCTATGGGGCTTCCCGGGGCATGCGCAAACTATTTTCTCGACGAGTTGGAATCAGTCCTGATCCTTGCCATGCGCCCCGTCCCCGCCTGCGCATATGGCCAGTACGTCGGCTCCGTAGCGCCCCAGCTTGCGCATCCCCACCCCGGGGATGCGGGCGAGTCCCGCCGCGTCCTCGGGGACCGCCTCGGCGATGGCCATCAGCGTCTTGTCCGTGAAGACGCAGAAGGCCGGCTGTCCGCTGCGCCGCGCCTGCTCGCCGCGCCAGTCGTACAGCCGCTCGTAGAGGCCCTCGTCCATGTCCGAGGGGCAGTCCTCACAGCGCATCAGCTTCATCTCGCCCGCGTCCGTCAGGGTGCGGCCGCAGACCCGGCACCGGGCAGGGCTGCGCTGCCCGCGCCGGGGGCCCGGCGCCGCGAAGGGGGACGCGGCCGCCCCGGACACACCACGCTCCACACCTCCCGCTCCCCCCGCACCACCCCGGCCGACCGCGGCCGCCGAGCCGGAGCGCAACCCGTCGAGGAAGCGGCTGGCCCGACGGTTCGCCCTCCCGCCGGGCGAACGGGAGAGTGCCCAGGAGACATGGAGACGCTCGCGCGCCCGGGTGACACCGACATAGAGGAGCCGACGCTCCTCCTCGATCTGCTCGTCGGTCTTTGCGTAGGTGATCGGCATCATCCCCTCGGCGACACCGACCAGGAAGACGACGTCCCACTCCAGACCCTTGGCCGAGTGCAGCGAGGCGAGCGTGACTCCCTCCACGGTCGGGGCGTGCTGGGCACCGGCCCGCTCGTCGAGTTCGGCGACGAGATCGGCGAGGGTCGCACCCGGTCTCGCGGCAGCGAAGTCCTGGGCGAGGTTCACCAGAGCGGCCAACGACTCCCAGCGCTCCCGCACCACACCCGAGCCCGCCGGCGGCTGGGCCGTCCAGCCCTGGCCGGACAGCACGGCACGTACCTGGGAGGGCAGGTCGACGGCATCGTCGAGGAGACTGTCGTTACCGCCGAAACGGGCCGCCCCACGCAGGGCGACACCCGCCCTGCGCACCTCCGGACGGTCGAAGAAACGCTCGGCACCACGCAGCTGGTACGGCACCGAGGCGTCCGCGAGGGCCTGCTCGTAGGTCTCGGACTGGGAGTTCGTGCGGAACAGCACGGCGATCCCACTGGCCCGGACACCCGCGTCGATCAGTTCGCGGATCCGGCGCGCGGTGCCCTCGGCCTCAGCGGGTTCGTCGGGGTACTCGGTGAAGACCGGCTCGGGTCCCGGACCGCGCTGGGAGACCAGTTCCAGCCGGTGGTCGGCGGCACGGCCACGCGCCTGGGCGAGCAGACCGTTGGCGAGGTGGACGACCTGGGGGGTGGAACGGTAGTCACGGACCAGTTTCACGACGGTGGCACCGGGATGCCTGGTGCGGAAGTCGAGCAGGTGGTCGGGCGTTGCGCCCGTGAACGAGTAGATCGTCTGGCTGGCGTCACCGACCACGCACAGGTTCTCCCGGTCGCCGAGCCAGAGCTCCAGCAGCCGCTGCTGGAGCGGGCTGACGTCCTGGTACTCGTCGACGACGAAGTGCTGGTACTGGGCGCGGACCTGTTCGGCGATGTCCCGCCGGTCCTGCAGGACGGCCACGGTGAGCAGCAGCACGTCCTCGAAGTCGATGACCCCGCGCTCCCGCTTGAGGTCCTCGTAGGCGGCGTAGAGCTGCGCGATCTCGGCGGGATCGCGAGGCGCCTCACGCGCGGCCTTGGCCGCGGCGGGCGGGTAGTCGGCCGGGACGGTCTGGGTGACCTTGGACCACTCGATCTCGGCGGTGACGTCCCGCAGCTCGCCCCGGTCGAGTCGGATGCGGCAGGCGGCGGCCGCGTCGGCGACGAGCTGGATCTTCCGGTCGACCAGCCGGGGCAGGGAACCACCGACCGCTTTCGGCCAGAAGTACTGGAGCTGGCGGAGCGCCGCCGAGTGGAAGGTGCGGGCCTGGACCCCGGCGGCGCCGAGCTGGCGCAGCCGGCCGCGCATCTCCCCGGCGGCGCGGTTGGTGAAGGTGACGGCGAGCACGCTGGAGGGCTGGAGGATGCCGGCGCGCACCCCGTAGGCGATCCGGTGGGTGATCGCTCTGGTCTTGCCGGTACCGGCGCCCGCCAGCACACACACCGGGCCGTGCAGGGCGGTGGCCACCTCGCGCTGCTCGGGGTCGAGCCCTTCGAGCACCGCGTCGGCCGAGTCCGGTACCTGCGGGAAGAGAGGGGAGGGCGTTGCTGCTGTCACACCGCCATGCTGCCAGGTCACCGGAGACGGATGAGCCGGGTTGTCCACAGGCAGTGCCTCGCGGTCGTACTGATACGACGCGGATCCCACCAGGAGGAAGGGGGTGTGCCGGATCGGGCGCTGGGCGGACCCCGCCGCAGGGGAATGCCTGCGCTTTCAAGTACGTTCCTCCCACATCGAGGACTTCCCCGAGCAGCCGAAGGAGCACAAGAGACATGCCGGGCACTGTGACGATGTACAGCACCACGTGGTGCGGTTACTGCCGCCGCCTGAAGGGCCAGATGGACCGCGAGGGCATCGCGTACACCGAGATCAACATCGAGCAGGACCCGGACTCCGCCGCCTTCGTGGAGAAGGCGAACGGTGGAAATCAGACAGTTCCGACTGTGCTCTTCCCGGACGGCTCGACGCTCACCAACCCGTCGTTGGCGCAGGTGAAGCAGAAGGTCGGCGGCTGAGCGAACGGCTCACCGGAAGCGGGGTGGGCGTCCCCGGTCGAGGGACGCCCACCCCGCTTCCGTGTGTCAGAAGGCGCTGCGGGTCGGAAGGGGCTTGCCGTACCAGCGCTCGATCAGGCGGGCCGCGATCGAGATGCCGTAGGGCGGGAGCACCTCGCCGGACTCGAAGGCGGCGCCCAGTTCCTCCCGGGAGAACCAGCGGGCCTCGTGGATCTCGTCGCCGTCGACGGTGATGTCGGTCGAGGTGGCGCGGGCGACGAAGCCCAGCATGAGGCTGGAGGGGAAGGGCCAGGGCTGGCTGGCGATGTACTCGACCTCGCCGACGCTGATGCCGACCTCCTCGTGGACCTCACGGCGCACCGACTGCTCGATGGCCTCGCCCGGCTCGACGAATCCGGCGAGTGTCGAGAAGCGGCCCTCGGGCCAGTGGACCTGGCGGCCGAGCAGGATGCGGTCGTGCTGGTCGACGACGGACATGATCACGGCGGGGTCGGTGCGCGGATAGTGCTCGGCGCCGCAGGCGGGGCAACGGCGGATGTGGCCGGCCGCGGCGATGACGGTGCGCTCGCCGCAGCGGGAGCAGAAGCGGTGCAGGCGCTGCCAGTTCTCCAGGGCGACCGCGTGCACCATCAGGCCCGCGTCGCGTGGTGACAGGAACAGGCCCGCCTCGCGCAGTCCGGCCGGGCGGGCGGAGTCGTCCATGCGGCCGGGCAGGGAGTCCTTCTGGAGGGCGAAGTAGCTGACGCCGTCCTCGTCGGTGCCGAGGAAATAGCGGTGTGCTTCGGTGAGCGGCGCCTCGAAGGAGGGTGTCATGACGAGTTCGGTGCGGCCGTCCGCCGTCTCGTCGATGAGGACCTGGCCGCCGGAGACCACGAAGCAGCGTGTCGAGGGGTGGCTCCAGGCCGCCGCGAGCCATGCTTCGTCGAGCCGGTGGTGGGCGGCGCGGTTGATGCCGCTCGGGGCGGTGAGCGAGACGGGGCGGTCGGCGATGTGGTCGGTCCTGGTGGTCACGGGTGCTTCCAACTCCCCCGGTGAAACGGATTGGGTCGGCGGTTGGTTCGGCGGGACGTACGGCGGGAGGCGACCGGGTCCGGCGGCACGCCCGGCGACGGGGGGCGCTTCCAGTGTGCCCCGTCGCGGGCGCCCGGGGCCGGGCGGCCCCGGGGCGTTCAGGGCACGTGCCGCCAGTGCTCGGCGAGGTCGCCCCAGAGGTGTGCGGTGGTCTCGACGCCCTTGAGGAGGAGGTCCAGTTCGACCTTCTCGTCGGGGGCGTGCCATCCGTCGGACGGGACGGAGATGCCGAGGAAGAGCACCGGTGCGCCGAGGACGTCCTGGAGGTCGGCGGCCGGTCCGGAACCGCCTTCGCGGGTGAAGCGGACGGGTTTGCCGAAGGCGCGGCCCATGGCACGGGCCACGGACTCGAGGGCGGGGTGGTCGAGCGGGGTCAGGCACGGGCGGGTGGCGGGGCGGAAGGTGATCTCGCAGCGGATGCCCTCGGGGATCTGCCCCGCCGTCCAGTCGCGGACGGTTTTCTCGATGTGGTCGGGGTCCTGGCCGGCGACCAGCCGGAAGGACAGTTTGACCATCGCCGAGGACGGGATGATCGTCTTGCTGCCGGGGCCCTGGTAACCGCCGCCGATGCCGTTGACCTCGGCGGTGGGGCGGGCCCAGACGCGCTCCAGGGTGCTGAATCCGGCCTCGCCGTGAGTGCCGTGCGACTTGGCGGTGCGCAGCCACTCCCGCTCGTCGAAGGGGAGCTCGGCGAAGAGCTCGCGTTCGCGGTCGGTGAGCTCGACGACGCCGTCGTAGAAGCCGGGGATCGCCACGCGCGCGTGTTCGTCGTGCAGGGCGGCGACCAGGCGGGCGACGGCGGTGGCCGGGTTGGGCACCGCGCCGCCGAAGGAACCGGAGTGGATGTCCTGGTCCGGACCGTGCAGCCGGATCTCGCACTCGGCGAGGCCGCGCATGCCGGTGCACACGGTGGGGGTGTCCTCGGACCACATGCCGGTGTCGGAGACGATCACCGCGTCGGCGGCGAGCCGGTCGGCGTGCTGCTCGACGAGTGCCCGGAAGTGGGGTGAGCCGGATTCCTCCTCGCCCTCGATCAGCAGCTTCAGGTGCACGGCGGGGGTGGTGCGGCCGGTCGTGGCGAGGTGGGTCCGCACCCCGAGGGTGTGGAAGAACACCTGGCCCTTGTCGTCGGCCGCCCCGCGCGCGTAGAGGCGGTTGTCCCGTACGACGGGTTCGAAGGGCTCGCTGCGCCAGCCGTCCTCGCGGGCGGCGGGCTGCACGTCGTGGTGGCCGTAGACCAGCACGGTGGGTGCCCCGGGGTCGTCCGAGGGCCATTCGGCGTAGACGGCGGGGGCGCCCGGGGTGGGCCAGACCTCGGCGGTCGGGAAGCCGGTCTCGGCGAGTTTGGCGGCGAGCCAGTCGGCGCTGCGGCGCACGTCGGGCGCGTGATCGGGCTGGGCCGACACCGAAGGGATGCGCAGCCACTCGACGAGGTCGTCGAGGAAGGCGGCGCGGTGCTGCTCGATGTACGTACGGACGGCGCTGACGGCACTGTCAACGGGCTGGCTCATGGTCTCGAGCCTATCGGCCCGCGGAGGTGTCCTCGGAGTGCGGTATCTCACCGGACGGTTCCTCCAGCAGCAGCCGCTCCAGCGCTTCGCGGTCCGGCAGCGCGTCGGGGCGTACGACCTCACCGGTGCGTACGTACAGGAAGGCGGCGGTGACCGACTCCAGGGGTACGCCCTGCTTCTCGGCCCAGGCGATGCGGTAGACGGCGAGCTGGAGGGGGTCGGCGGTGCGGTTGCGGTGGGTCTTCCAGTCGACGATCTCGTACGTCGTCCCGTCGCCGGCGCTGCTTCTCTTTCCTCCGTCGCCCTTTTCTCCGTCGCCCTTTTCTCCGTCGCCCTGCCGGTAGACGGCGTCGATGCGGCCGCGTACGACGCGGCCGGCGATCGCCAGCTGGAAGGGGGCCTCCACGCGGTAGGGCGTGCGCCGGGCGTACTCGGTGCGTTCGAAGGCGTCCTTGAGGGCCGCGAGGTCGTGTTCGTCGGCGATCTCGGCTTCGCTGCCGGGAAGCTCGTCGGGTTCGAGCATGGGCAGCGTCAGTTCTTCGAAGCGGGTCTCGACCCAGGCGTGGAAGCGGGTGCCGCGGCGCGCGGCGGGCTGCGGTGGGCGGGGCATGGGGCGGGCCAGTTCCTGGGCGAAGCCGTCCGGGTCGGCGGCCAGGCGCAGCAGCTGGGACGTGGTCAGCGACGCGGGCAGCGGGACCTCGGTGACGCTGTCGCGGGCGCGCAGCAGTTCGCCGGTGAGGGCGTCGAGGTCGCGGTCCCAGGAGGCGACGGTACGGGCTTCCTCGGGAGTGAGCCGAGGCGTGGCGGGCTCCGGAGGGGGCGCCTGGTGCGGGATCCGGAGCGGGACGGTGGGCCGGCCGTCGTCAGGACGGCCGTCGGTGGTGGGGCGGTCGGTGGTCCAGGAGTCCCAGTCGCCCGGGTCGTCGTCCGCGAAGGGGCCGCCCTCCTCGGGCGGGAGGTACTCGTCGTCCGGTGGCGGGGGCCAGTCCGGGTCGGCGTACGTGTCGGGAGCGTGTACGGCCGTGGGGTGGTCGTCCGGGTCGCCGGCGAGGCCTTCCAGGTGGGCCAGGACGGTCTCGGCGGCGGCGCGGCGGCGGGCGAGGGCGTCGTCGTCCAGCGGGAGGGGCCATGCCTGGTCCTGGGTCGCCCGGTGCAGGGCGGGGTTCTCCTCGTCCTCGGCGGGCTCGTCCGCCCAGGCCTCGATCTCGCCGTGCCCGGCGGCACAGTGGTCGTGGAGGGCCCGCAGGAAGGCGGACGGTCCACGCGGTTTCTTCTGCGAGGGCCCCCACCAGTGGCCGGAGCCGAGCAGCAGCGAGCGGGGGCGGGTGAAGGTGACGTAGCCGAGGCGGAGTTCCTCGGTGTGCTGGTGCTCCTTCATGGCGTCGTGGAAGGCCTTCAGGCCCCTGGAGTCCCAGGACTCGACATCGGGCAGGGTGTCGGCGTCGCCGCGCAGCCCGTGGGGCAGCACCTTGCCCTGTGCGGTCCACTTCTCGCGGCCCTGGCCGCTGGGGAACGTACCGGTGACCAGTCCGGGAACGGCCACGACGTCCCACTCCAGGCCCTTGGACTTGTGGGCGGTGAGCACCTTGACGGTGTTCTCGCCGCCCGGCAGCGCGTTGTCGAGGCCCTTCTCGTACTGGGCGGCGGTGCGCAGGAAGCCGAGGAAGGCGAGCAGGGTCGCCTCGCCGTCCCCGGCGGCGAAGGAGGCGGCGACGTCGAGGAAGTTGGACAGGGTCTCGCGGCGGCGGGCGGCGAGGGCGTGCGGGGACGCCGACAGTTCGATCTCCAGGCCCGTGACGGCGAGGACGCGGTGCAGGACGTCCATCAGCGGGTCGGCCAGGGATCGGCGCAGGTCGCGCAGTTCGGTGGCCAGCCGGGCGAACCGCACGCGCGCGTCCGGTGAGAAGGGCAGCCCGTCGTCGCCCTGCCCGTCCAGGGGCGTCTCCAGGAACGTGTCGAGGGCGTCGGCGAGTGAGATCACTTCGGCCGGGTCGACCCCTTCGACGGCTGCGGCGAGGCGGCGGTCGGGGTCGTCCTCGCCGTCCACGCGCGCGTGGGACACGAGCAGTCGCGCGCGGCGGCCGAGCAGGGCGAGGTCGCGGGGTCCGATGCGCCAGCGCGGGCCGATCAGCAGGCGGACCAGGGAGGCGTTGGCCCCGGGGTCCTGGAGGACCTCGCAGACGGCGACCAGGTCGGCGATCTCGGGCAGGTGCAGCAGCCCGGACAGGCCGACGACCTCCACGGGTACGTCCCGGGCGACGAGGGCGCCCTGGATCTCGGCGAAGTCGGTCGCCGTGCGGCACAGGACGGCGATCTCGCCGGGTGCCTTCCCGGTGCGTACGAGGTGGGCGATGGAGTCGGCGATCCAGTCGAGTTCCTCGGCGTGGGTGCTCAGCAGGGCGCAGCGGACGGTGCCGTCGCGTTCGGCTCCCGGCGCCGGACGGAGGGCTTCCACGCCCGCGTGCATGGCCCGCAGGGGGTCGGCGAGGCCATTGGCGAGGTCCAGCAGGCGGCCGCCGCTGCGGCGGTTCTCGCTGAGCGACTGGCGGGTGGCGGGGCTGCCGTCGGTCCGGGCGAAGTGCTCGGGGAAGTCGTCGAGGTTGGCGACGGAGGCGCCGCGCCAGCCGTAGATCGCCTGGCAGGGGTCGCCGACGGCGGTCACCGGGTGGCCGGTGCCGCCGCCGAACAGGCCGGCCAGCAGGACGCGCTGGGCGACCGAGGTGTCCTGGTACTCGTCGAGGAGGACCACGCGGAACTCGTCGCGCAGGACGCGGCCCACTTCGGGGATCCGGGCGAGCCGGGCCGAGAGGGCGATCTGGTCGCCGAAGTCGAGCAGGTCACGTTCGCGTTTGGCGGTCCGGTAGCGCAGTACGAGGTCGGCGAGTTCACACCGTGCGGCGGCCGCTTCGGGCACTTTGCGCAGGTCGGCGTTGGTGAGCCTGGTGTTCTCCAGGGTGCGCAGCAGCTCGGTGTCGTGGTCGCGCAGGTCCTCGGGCCGCACGAGGTGTTCGGAGAGTTCGCCGTCGAGGGTGAGGAGGTCGCCGACCAGGTCGGGGAAGGAGCGGGTCAGCGCCGGGTAGGGGCCGGGAGCCTCGCGCAGCACCCGCGCGGCGAGCTGGTAGCGGGTCGCGTCGGCGAGGAGGCGGGAGGTCGGTTCGAGGCCGATGCGCAGCCCGTGGTCGGCCAGGAGGCGGCCCGCGAAGGCGTGGTAGGTGGAGATCACCGGTTCGCCCGGCGGGTTGTCCGGGTCCCACTGGGAGGGGCCGGCGCGAAGCGCCGTCGTCGAGGGGTGGTGGTCGGGCGACGGGAGGGGGTCGGGGTCGGTGACGCCGGCCTTGATCAGTGCCTTGCGGACGCGTTCGGCGAGTTCGCCGGCGGCCTTGTTGGTGAAGGTGAGGCCGAGCACCTGCTCCGGGGCGACCTGGCCGGTGCCGACCAGCCACACCACGCGTGCCGCCATCACCGTCGTCTTGCCCGAGCCGGCTCCGGCCACGATCACCTGGGGAGCGGGCGGCGCGACGATGCAGGCCGTCTGCTCCGGGGTGAAGGGGATGCCGAGGAGTTCCCTGAGCTGATCGGGGTCGGTGATGGGTGCGGGCACATCGCAGAGGCTAACGGCGATCGCCGACACCCGGGGCCGGACGGCGCTCCGGAAGCGGAGAACCGCGGGCCGTCACGGGCGGCGCGATGCGTGACGCCTGTCACTCGACCACGTGCCGCCCCTCGGGCCGGGCGCTGCACGAGGCCTGGAACGCGCAGTGGGCGCAGTGCTGGCCGGTGCTCGGGGTGAAGCGTTCGTCGAGGACCTTGCCGGCGGCCGTGGCGAGCAGGTCGCCGACCCACTCCCCCTCCAGCGGCTGCTGGGCCTGCACCTTGGGCAGGATCTCCCCGCCGTCCCGTTTGGCGGCGCCTTGTCGCAGCTGGACCAGCTCGGCACCCCCCGTCACGGGGCGTGTTCCGTCGAACACCTCGTCGACGGCTCCCTCCTGGACGGCGAGCTGGTAGACGGCGAGCTGGGGGTGGCGGGCCACCTCGGCGGAGCTGGGGGCCTGTTTGCCGGTCTTGAAGTCGACGACGTAGGCGCGGCCCTCGCCGTCGGCCTCGACGCGGTCCATCTGGCCGCGGATGCGGACCTCGTAGTCGCCGGCCTCGAGGCTCACGTCGAAGTCGTGCTCGCTGGCCACCGGGGTGCGTCCGGCGCGGTCCATGACGTGCCACTGCAGGAAGCGTTCGAGTGCCACGCGCGCGTTCTGCTTCTCCTGCTGCGACTTCCACGGCGCGTCGAAGGCGAGCGCGTTCCACACGGAGTCGAGGCGTTCCATGAGGACGGCGAGGTCGGCCGGGGTGTGTCCGGAGGCCACCTCGTCGGCGAGGACGTGCACCACGTTGCCGAAGCCCTGGGCGGCGGTCGCGGGCGCGTCGGCCTTCACCTCCCGGCCGAGGAACCACTGCAGGGCGCAGGTGTTGGCGAGCTGGTCGAGGGCGCTGCCGGAAAGCACGACGGGCTGCTCGCGACTGCGCAGCGGCACCTTGCTCCGGGTGGGTTCGTACATGCCCCACCAGCGGTAGGGGTGTGCGGACGGCACCAGGGGGCGTCCGTCCTCGTCGGCGAGGGCGGCGAGCCGGGCGAGCCGGTGGGCGGCGGCCTCCCTGAGGGTGTCGGAGACGCGCGGGTCGACCGTGGTGGCGCGCAGTTCGGCGACGAGCGCGGCGACGGACAGCGGGCGGCGCGGGCGGCCGGTGACGTCCTTGGGTTCGACGCCGAGTTCGGTCAGGAAGCGGGAGGGCTGGTCGCCGTCGTCTGCGGGGGCCTTCACGGCCGTCACGACGAGGCGTTCGCGCGCGCGGGTGGCCGCCACGTAGAACAGTCGGCGTTCCTCGGCGAGGAGCGCGCCGGGGGTGAGCGGTTCGGCGAGGCCGTCGCGGCCGATGCGGTCGGCCTCCAGCAGGGAGCCGCGGCGGCGCAGGTCGGGCCACAGGCCCTCCTGGACGCCGGCCACGACGACCAGGCGCCACTCCAGGCCCTTGGCGCGGTGCGCGGTCATCAGGCGCACGGCGTCGGGGCGTACGGCGCGTCGGGTGAGGGTGTCGGCGGCGATGTCCTCGGCATCGATCTCCTCCAGGAAGTTCAGGGCGCCCCGGCCGCCGGTGCGTTCCTCGGCGCGGGCCGCGGTCGCGAACAGGGCGCACACCGCGTCGAGGTCCCGGTCGGCGTGGCGTCCGGCGGCGCCGCCCCGGCGAGCGGCGCGTTCCAGGCGTGTGGGCCAGGGGGTGCCGTCCCACAGGTCCCACAGCGCCTCCTCCGCGGTACCGCCGCCGGCCAGGCGTTCGCGTGCCGTGCGCAGCAGCGCACCGAGCCGCTGGGCGCCACGCGCGTACGTGGGGTCGTGCACGACCAGCCGCTCGGGTTCGGCCAGCGCCCGGGCGAGGAGTTCGTCCGAGGGCGGTGGCAGTGGGTTGCCCGCGGCCCGCTCCTCCTCGCGCAGGGCCCGGCCGAGGCGGCGCAGGTCCGCGGCGTCCATGCCGGCGAGGGGGGAGGTGAGCAGGGTGAGGGCGGTTTCGGTGTCGAGCCAGCGGGGCTCCGGCCGGTCCGGTTCCCGCGGCTGTCCCTGTCCCTCGCCCGGCTCCGGCTCCTCGCCCGGCTCCGGCTCCTCGCCCGGCTCCGGGTTCCGCTCCCGCCCTCGTCCCGGGCCGTCGGCCGCCTCCGCCGTCGCCACCGCCCGCAGGGCCGTCAGCAGCGGGGTCACCGCCGGTTCGTGGCGCAGGGGGAGGTCGTCTCCGTCGACGTCCACCGGGACGCCGGCCGAGGTGAGGGCGCGGCGGACGACGGGGAGGGTGCGGGAGCCGGCCCGCACCAGGACGGCCATGTCGCTCCAGGCGACGCCGTCCTCCAGATGGGCCCTGCGCAGGATGTCGGCGATGTTGTCCAGCTCCGTGCCGGGTGTCGGGTACGTGTAGACCTCGGCCCGGCCGCCGTCCCGGGCCGGCGTGAGTTCCCGGTGGGCGCGGACCTTCTCGGCGGGAAGGCGGGTCAGCGGCATGCGCTGGGTGACCAGGCGGGTGGCGGCCAACAGGGCCGCGCCGGAGCGGCGCGAGACCCGCAGCACCTCGACCGGGGCCGGGCGGCCGTCCGCACGGGGGAACGCGTCGGGGAAGTCCAGGATGCCGTTCACGTCCGCGCCCCGGAAGGCGTAGATCGACTGGTCCGGGTCGCCGAACGCGACCAGGGTGCGGCCGCCGCCGGCCAGCGCGTGCAGCAGTCGCACCTGGGCCGGGTCGGTGTCCTGGTACTCGTCGACGTACACGGCGTCGTACCGCGCGGCGAGCTGCCGGGCGATCTCGGGGCGGCGGGCGAGGAGCACCGCGCGGTGGACCAGTTCGGCGTAGTCGAGCACGCCCTGCAGGTCGAGGACGTCGAGGTACTCGGCGAGGAAGGCGGAGGCGGCACGCCAGTCGGGGCGTCCGATGCGGCCGGCGAAGGCGTTCAGGGCGTCGGGTCCGAGGCCCAGCTCACGGCTGCGGGCGAGCACCGCGCGGACCTCGTCGGCGAAGCCGCGGGTGGTCAGGCAGGCCCGCAGTTCGTCCGGCCAGCGCACGTGTGCCAGACCGAGGCGTTCGAGGTCCACCTGGCCGGCCAGCAGCTCACGGACGGTGACGTCCTGCTCGGGGCCCGAGAGCAGGCGCAGCGGTTCCACGAAGAGATCGCTGTCCTGGTGGGCGCGGATCAGGGCGTAGCAGAACGAGTGGAACGTGGTCGCCTGCGGGGCGCGTGCGGCTCCTGTCCGCAGGGCCATGCGGTCGCGCAGCTCGACGGCCGCCCTGCGGCTGAACGTCAACACGAGGATGCGTTCGGCATCACCGCCACGGGCGATGCGCGCGGCCACGGACTCGACGAGCGTGGTCGTTTTCCCGGTGCCTGGGCCTGCGAGGACGAGCATCGGTCCGGTCCCGTGGTCAACCACGGAGCGCTGTGCGGCGTCCAGGCGAGGGGGAGCCTTGCGAGCCGGCGGGGTACGGACCAGTCGATGAACGCCACGGGTCCCCCGCCGCACCTGGGGGTGCGACAGGCCGTTGGTGGAGGAAGAGGAGCTCACGTGGTTCGCCGGTCCTGGTGGGTGTGCTGGTTGCCGTTCCACCGCGTGTGGCGGGCGGTGGCCGCGGAGTCGGAGGGACACGTGCTGGTGACGCTAGACCGACGGAGAGTACGGAAGCAGGGCTTCCGTATTTTCCCTCCCGATGCTCGCGGCACACGTGTCACTCGCCCCACGAACGTACGTCATGGTGCGGTCGTGCCCCGTTTCCCCCATACGGATCACAGGTCGCACGGCGGTGCGTCCGATGCCGGAAGCTGGCTGGTGTGACCCTCCTCGTGGCCGCCGTCCCACCGTGCGCGCTTCATCTCGAGGCGCGGCAGGTGCCCCTCTGCGGCCCCGCTCGCCTCTCTGAGCGGAGTGCCCTCCGCGCGGTAGTGGCCGAGGGCTCTCAGCTCGTGGCCCGGCAGCAGCACACCGTCCGCGCGGACGACACGCCACCACGGGACGGCTCCGCCGTAGAGCGCCATCACACGTCCCACCTGACGCGGGCCGCCCTCCCCCAGCCACTCGGCCACGTCGCCGTACGTCATGACGCGGCCCGGCGGGATCCGCTCGGCCACCTCGAGGACCCGCTCGGCGTACTCGGGCAGGGCGTCCGCGTGCCGGGGACCGGTGTCGGACGGAAGGCTCTCCTGACTCATCCGGCCCATCCTGCACCACCCCACCGACAACGCGACCGATCACGTGACGGGTACGCGCGCGTGCGCACGCCTCGCCCGGGGACCGTGCTTCGGGCAGACTGTGCGGCCCCGTACGTGGACCCTGATGCCCCCTTGTGGCGGTACGGCATGCCACCATCGTGCGGGCGGTGACTGGTGATACGAGAGCAAGAAGAGGCGATGGAAAAGCAGGGTGCGCACCCCGGGGACACGGCGGGCGCCTCTGTCGCTTCGTCGCGCCCGGACACCGGGAACACCGGTTCGCAGGACGCCGGCACCGAAGCGGTCGGAAAGCAGACCGCTCCGGGCCCTCCTGACGGCACAGACGGGACAGACGACACAGACAGGACAGCCGGCACCGACGCCGCCGATCCGGCGCACAGCGACGAGGTCGAGGGCGACGAACCCCTGCTCCCCGCGCGTGTGCACCGCCCGTCCGATCTCATGCGGCTGCTCGTCGGCGTACTCGCCGTCGGGGCGCTGCTGGCGGTCGCCGCCTTCGCCCACGGCACCACCTCGGGGCTGGAACAGGACATCACCAAGGGCACCGGTCAGGCGCCCGACCTGCTCATCAAGATCGCCGGTCTGGCCTCCAGCATCGCGATCCTCCTCGTGCCGGTGGCCTTCGCCATCGAACGGCTGATCAAACGGGACGGACTGCGCATCGCCGACGGGGTGCTCGCCGCCGTCCTCGCGCACGGCGTGACGCTCGCCACCGATCTGTGGGTCGCGCGGGCCGCGCCCGAATCGATCCAGGACGCGCTGACCCAGCCCTCCCCCGGCGACATCCACGCCCTCACCGATCCGGTGCACGGCTACCTGGCACCGGTCATCGCCTACATGACGGCCGTCGGCATGTCCCGCAGACCCAGATGGCGCGCGGTGCTGTGGGTCGTGCTGCTCCTCGACGCCTTCTCGATGCTCGTCACCGGGTACACGACTCCGTTCTCCATCATCCTGACGGTGCTGATCGGCTGGACCGTCGCCTATGGCACCCTCTACGCGGTCGGTTCGCCCAATGTGCGCCCCACCGGACAGACCCTGATGGCGGGCCTGCGGACCGTCGGCTTCCGGCCCGTGAGCGCGTCCCGCCAGGAGGCACCGGACGCCGTCGAGGCCGGGGACCGGGGCCGCCGCTACTTCGTCACCCTGGAGGACGGTCCGCCGCTGGACGTGACGGTGGTCGACCGTGAGCAGCAGGCACAGGGCTTCTTCTACCGCACGTGGCGCAATCTGACCCTGCGCGGCTTCGCCACCCGCAGCAGCCTCCAGTCCCTGCGCCAGGCACTGGAGCAGGAGGCGCTGCTGGCGTACGCGGCCATCGCGGCCGGCGCCAACGCGCCCAAGCTGATCGCGACCTCCGAGCTCGGCCCCGACGCGGTGATGCTCGTCTACGAGCACAGCGGCGGGCGCACCCTGGACTCGCTGCCGGACGAGGAGATCACCGACGAGTTGCTGCGTGGCACCTGGCGTCAGGTGCAGGCGTTGCAGTCCCGCCGGATCGCACACCGCAGGCTGGTCGGTGACGCGATCCTGGTGGATCGTTCCGGCAGGGTGATCCTCACCGACCTGCGCGTCGGGGAGATCGCCGCCGGCGATCTGCTGCTGCGCATGGACGTCTCCCAACTGCTGGTGACCCTCGGGCTCAGGGTGGGCGCCGAACGGGCGGTGGCCTCCGCGCTGAGCGTGCTCGGCCCCGACGCCGTGGCGGACTGTCTGCCGATGCTCCAGCCCATCGCGCTGAGCCGCTCCACGCGCGGTACCCTGCGCCGGCTCGCCCGCGAACGGGCGCACCGCGACCGTGAGGCGGTCCTGGAGGCCTCCCGGCAGGCCAAGCTGCTGCGCACGGAACAGGCCGCGGCGGGCCCGGCCGAAGGGTCCTCGGCCGGGCCCGCCGCGGCCGGGAAGCCGGACAAGAAGACCGTGCGGGCGGAGCAGCGGGCCGAGAAGCGGGCCATCGACGAGGCGCTGGAGGAGGCGCGCGACGAGGACCTGCTCACGCAGATCCGGCACGAGGTGCTGCGGATCAGGCCGCAGGCACCGGTGGAGCCGGCCCGGCTGGAGCGGGTGCGTCCGCGCACGCTGATCAGCTTCATCGCCGGTGCCATCGGCGCGTACTTCCTGCTGACGCAGCTCACCCACATCGAGTTCGGGCCGCTGATCGCGGGCGCGGAGTGGGGCTGGGTGGCGGCCGCCGTCCTGTTCTCGGCGGGCAGCTACTTCGCCGCCGCCCTGGCGCTGCTGGGGTTCGTCCCGGAGCGGGTGCCGTTCGTCAGGACGGTGGCGGCGCAGGTCGCCGGGTCGTTCGTGAAGATCGTCGCCCCGGCTGCGGTGGGCGGTGTCGCCCTGAACACCCGGTTCCTCCAGCGTGCCGGGGTGCGGCCGGGGCTCGCCGTGGCGAGTGTCGGCGCGTCGCAGTTGTTCGGGCTGGGCTGCCACATCCTGATGCTGCTGTCGTTCGGCTATCTGACCGGTACCGAGAAGACGCCGTCGCTGTCTCCGTCCCGCACGGTCATCGCGGGTCTGCTGACGGTGGCGGTGCTGGTGCTCGTGGTGACGTCGGTGCCGTTCCTGCGGAAGTTCGTCGTCACGCGTGTGCGGTCGCTGTTCGCGGGTGTCGTGCCGCGGATGCTCGATGTGCTGCAGCGCCCGCAGAAGCTGATCACCGGCATCGGCGGCATGCTGCTGCTCACCGCCTGCTTCGTGATGTGTCTGGACGCCTCCATCCGGGCGTTCGGCGACGAGACGAACTCGATCAGCATCGCCAGTGTCGCCGTCGTCTTCCTCGCGGGCAACGCGCTGGGGTCGGCCGCGCCCACCCCGGGCGGTGTGGGCGCGGTGGAGGCGACCCTGACGGTCGGTCTGATCGCGGTGGGGCTGCCCAAGGAGGTCGCCGCGCCGGCGGTGCTGCTGTTCCGGCTGCTGACTCTGTGGCTGCCGGTGCTCCCGGGTTGGCTGGCCTTCAACCATCTCACCCGCAAGGAAGCGCTGTAGTTCACGCAGCTGCGCCGAGCGGGGACCGCCTGCTCCTGTTTCCCACGAAGCAGCAGGTCAGAGGGTTATCCACAGGTTTCCCCGCGAATTCGGGATCTGCCTACCATGGCCTGACCGCCATCCGCCGCACGGTGCGGACGGCCCACGAGGGGGGATGTGGCACATGACGCGTTTCGCACGGTGGACGGCTCTGGCGGTCTCCGCCGCGCTCCTGGCGGCGGGGTGCAGCGGCGGCTCGTCCGACGACGAGAGCGACGGGACGGCGCTCGGCTGGGGGCGCTGCAAGGCCTCCGACGGCACGCCCTCCCCCGGCGACGACTGGCAGTGCGGCACGCTCGAGGTGCCGCTCGACTGGGCGAAACCGGACGGCGAGACGATCGAACTGGCCCTGATCCGGGCGAAGGCCACGGGAGACGACCGCCTCGGGTCGTTGCTGTTCAACTTCGGCGGCCCGGGTGGTTCCGGCGTGTCGATGATGCCCTCCTACGCCCCGAACGTCTCGAAGCTGCGCGAGCGGTACGACCTGGTGAGCTGGGACCCGCGGGGTGTGGCCGCCAGCGAGGGCGTCCGCTGCCGGAAGGACAAGGAGATCCAGGCGGCCGAGTCGGTGGACACCACCCCGGACACCCCGGTCGAGGAACAGGCCTACTTCCGGGACGCCGCGGACTTCGGGCAGGGCTGCCAGAAGGCGGCCGGAAAGCTGATGGCACACGTGTCGACCGCCGACACCGCCCGCGACCTGGACCGCATCCGGCAGACGCTCGGCGACGACAGGCTGAACTACTTCGGGATCTCGTACGGCACCGAGCTCGGCGGGGTCTACGCCCACCTGTTCCCCGAGAAGGTGGGCCGGATGAGCCTCGACGCGGTCGTCGACCCGACCGCCGACACGATGGGGCACGCCAAGAACCAGGCGCGCGGTTTCCAGCGCGCGCTGGACAGCTATCTGAAGTCCACCGGGCGGGACCCCGAGCAGGGGACGCGCGAGATCGCGGAACTGCTGGACCGGATCGACGCCGAGCCGCTGCCCACGTCCTCGGCCGGCCGGAAGCTGACCCAGGCACTGGCGCTGACCGGCATCGTCCTCCCGCTCTACACCAAGGAGGGCTGGCCCGCGCTGACCAGCGCCCTGAGGGCCGCGGAGGAGGGGGACGGCTCGGAACTGCTCGCACTGGCCGACGGCTACAACGAGCGCGACGCGTCGGGCCACTACGGCACGACGACCCACTCGCAACGGGTCATATCGTGCTCGGACGCCAGGCAGCGGCCGACGGCGGCGCAGACGAAGAAGCTGCTGCCGGAGTTCGAGCGGATCTCGCCGGTGTTCGGGCCGTTCCTCGGCTGGGACACGGCGGGCTGGTGCCACGACTGGCCGGTGCCGGGCCAACACGACACCCCGGAGGTGAGCGCGCCGGGTGCGGCACCGATCCTGGTGATCGGAAACACCGGCGACCCGGCCACCCCGTACGAGGGTGCCCGGCGGATGGCGGACGAGCTGGGCAAGGACGTGGGGGTCGTGCTCACCTGGAAGGGCGAGGGCCACGGCGCGTACGGCAGTGGGAGCGACTGCGTCGACTCCACCGTGAACGCGTATCTGCTGGACGGCACGGTGCCGAAGGACGGCAAGGTCTGCTCATGACGACGGCGGGGGTCTCACGCACCCGTGGTGCGCGAGACCCCCGCCTCGGCCTCTCGTCCGGATCAGACCGGCATCGCGGTGGTGACCCGGGGTCAGTAGATCGGCTTCGACGGCTCGATCTGGTTGACCCAGCCGACCACGCCGCCGCCGAGGTGGACGGCGTCGGCGAAGCCCGCGGACTTCAGGACCGCGAGGACTTCCGCACTGCGGACGCCCGTCTTGCAGTTCAAGACGATCTTCTTGTCCTGCGGCAGGCTCTCCAGGGCGTTGCCCATGAGGAACTCGTTCTTCGGGATCAGCCGGGCGCCGGGGATGGAGACGATCTCGAACTCGTTCGGCTCGCGGACGTCGATGAGCTCGATGTTCTCGCCCTCGTCGATCCACTGCTTGAGCTGCTTGGGAGTGATCGTGGCGTCGGCGGCCGCCGCCTGGGCCTCCTCGGAGACGACGCCGCAGAAGGCCTCGTAGTCGATGAGCTCCGTGACGGTCGGGTTCTTGCCGCAGACCGCGCAGTCGGGGTCCTTGCGGACCTTGACCTGGCGGTACTGCATCTCCAGGGCGTCGTAGATCATCAGGCGGCCGACCAGCGGCTCACCGATGCCGGCGAGGAGCTTGATGCCCTCGTTGGCCTGGATGGAGCCGATGGACGCGCACAGCACGCCCAGGACGCCGCCCTCGGCGCAGGAGGGGACCATGCCGGGGGGCGGGGGCTCCGGGTAGAGGCAGCGGTAGCAGGGACCGTGCTCGGACCAGAACACGGAGGCCTGACCGTCGAAGCGGTAGATCGAGCCCCAGACATAGGGCTTGTTCAGCAGCACGCACGCGTCGTTGACCAGGTAGCGGGTCGCGAAGTTGTCCGTACCGTCGATGATCAGGTCGTACTCGCTGAAGATGCCCATCACGTTGTCGGACTCGAGCCGCTCTTCGTGCAGGACCACGTTCACGTACGGGTTGATGCCCTTGATCGTGTCTCGCGCGGACTCGGCCTTCGGCCGGCCGATGTCGGCCTGGCTGTGGATGACCTGCCGCTGCAGGTTCGACTCGTCGACCTCGTCGAACTCCACGATGCCGAGCGTGCCCACGCCCGCCGCGGCCATGTACATCAGCCCTGGCGAACCCAGGCCACCGGCGCCGACGAACAGCACCTTGGCGTTCTTCAGCCGCTTCTGCCCGTCCATCCCCACATCGGGGATGATCAGGTGGCGGGAGTACCTGCGAACCTCGTCTACGGTGAGCTCGGGGGCCGGCTCGACCAGGGGTGGCAACGACACGGGGACTCCGTTGGTCGGTCAATCACTACGGTTGTTCTCCCCCCAACACTGCCACGGCCTTTTTCATTCCGAGACACCCATCCCGATCCGCGAGACGAGATCGTCCCAGTAGCCGGGCAGCGGTTCCCAGGGATCGGTTCGGCCGTCGCGGGCTGTGCGGTCGGTGAAGTAGATGGTCGCGGCGCCCTGCCAGCGGGCGATGCGCAGCGCCTCCTCCAGGTGCGGTCCGGGCACTCCGTGGACGAAGTGGCAGAACCGCTCGGGCGGATGGTCGGCGGTCCATTCCGCCACCTGCGACCAGCGGTAGTCGCTCCACGGGCCGGAGAAGGTGACCAGTTGGTCCGCGATCTCGGCGTGGTCCGGGTGCGGGTGGGTGCCGTGCCCGAGGACGATGTGGGCATCGTCACGGATCGCGCGGAGTGCGCCGACCGTCCGCCGGACCTCGGGGAGCGCGGCACGGTCCGCGGGGCAGCGGTCCAGGAGGAATCCGTCGGCCTGGTACCAGTCGATGAACCGGTGGGCGTTCGAGAACAGCTCGCCGAAGCCTCTCAGGCCGTATGCCGAGTCGAGATGGCCCAGTATGCGGACACCGGCGTTGCGCAGCCGGCCGGCTGCCTCCAGGCAGTGCGGGTCGGGTTGCACGCCGGGACCGTTGGCCACGTTCAGGACGACCCAGTGCAGAGGGCTTCCGCCTCCCGGGCGGGTGAGCGCGTTCCACTCGGCCGGGGCGAGGAGGGGGTGCGCCAGACCGGGGACGCCGAAGCCGGTGCGGACGCCGGTACCGGCACCGGGTCTGACCCGGGGGATCAGATACGACATGCCGCCTCCATCCAGATGTCGGCGAGGGATTCCTCGAGGTTGATCCTGGGACGCCAGCCGAGCCGGTCGCGCGCGGTGCGCACGTCCGCCTGCTGCCAGCTGCCGCAGCCGTCCGGGTACGGGTACGCGACCGATGCCGCGTGGTGGTCGGACTCACTCCGCGGGTGGCCGAGGCCCGGCCTGAGATGCGGGGTGTGAGCGGTGTGGCCCGTGTGGGTGGCGTGGCCGCCGTGGACGGCCTGGGTGCCGGGCGGGCCGTCGAGTTCGTGGAGGACACCGCCGTATCCGGCCACACGGGCGAGGACCGCGGCGGCGTCCCGCAGGCGGACGGCGCGGCCCGAACCGATGTTGATGACACCCTGTGCGGCGGAGAGCGAGGCGGCGTGCACGGCACGGGCCACGTCCCGGACGTCGACGAAGTCGCGCTGGGCACCGAGACCGCCGAGCTTCAGTTCGCCGTCGCCGGACTGCATGGCGCGGCGCATCGCCTCGGCGAGGCGGCCGAGCGGGGAGCCGGCGGGGGTGCCGGGCCCGACGGGTGAGAAGACCCGCAGGACCACGGCGTCCAGCCCGGAGCCGAGGACCAGTTCGGTCGCGGCGAGCTTGCTGACGCCGTACGGGCCGCCGGGACGGGGGACGGCGTCCTCCGCCGTGGAGGAACCGGGCTGGCTGGGGCCGTACTCCGCGCTGCAGCCGATCTGCACGAGGCGGGCACCGCAGCCACTGCGGCGCAGGGCCTCGCAGACGGTGGCGACGGCGACGGTGTTGTGCCGGGTGAGCTCCCGGGCACCGCCACGGGTGGCACCGGCGCAGTTGACCACCACGCCGGGGTGGACGGCGTCGAGGAACCGGGTGAGCGCGCCGGGGCTGCCGGTGGCGAGGTCGAAGCGGACGTCGGCGTCGTCGCCGCGGCCGAGGGCGGTGAGCTGGACGGCCGGGTCGGCGAGCAGACGGTCGGCGACGAAACGGCCGATGTACCCGTTGGCTCCGATCAGCAGAACTCTCATCGGGCGGCTCCTGTGGCGGCCGGGACCGCTGGGCGGGTGATCATGTGGGATCTCCTTGGAGTGGTGCCTGCGGCCGGGCGTGCGCCGAGGCTCGGGGGAGTGTGCGCGTTGCGTGGATCAGGAGGGTCAGGGCCGCCGCACCACAGGTGAGAGTGGGGACGGCGGTGGGGCCCCAGGTGGCGACCAGGCTTTCCACGGGCGCGGCCAGCGCGCCGCAGCCGGGGAGGCGGGCCGCGAAGACCGTGGCCAGGGCGGCTGCCTGGGCCAGGGCGGTGGTGACGAGGATCACCTTCGGGGCGTGGGTGAAGCCGTGGAGGGCGAGGAGGCGGGCCAGGAAGAGGAGGGCGCCCAGAAAGAGCACTTCGAAGGGGACGAAGGGTTCGTCCAGGGCCGTGGCGCAGAGGGAGAGGAGAACGCCCAGAGCGCACAGGAACAGCGCGAGGACGCCGAACAGCAGGGGGCGGACGGAGGCGGTGAAGTCCTCGAGGCCTCGGCTGGTCGCGATTCTGCGGCGGGCCCGTGCGGTGAACAGGCCCGCGCCCCAGGCACCGGGGGCGCAGGCCAGGGTGAGGGCCAGGGCCGGAGCGACGGTGAGCGGCCAGTCTCCGTCGGCGGCGCCGGTGGGCGGTCCGTCGGGGCCGCCGGTGATCGCGGTGTGGAGCAGGCCGTCGCCCAGGACGGCGTAGCCGATGAGCCAGCAGGTCCACGTCGCCGTGCCGGGGGCGGGCGGGCGGGCGGCGCTGAGCGGGCCCCGGCGCAGGACCGCGCGCGCGGCCAGGACGACGGCGAGCACGCCCGCGACGACCGCGTAGAGGCGGGTCTGGCCGTGGGTGAGGCGCAGGGCGGTCACCGACGCGACGCCGAGGGCGCCGGGAAGCAGCGTGAGGGCGATCCAGCCGGCGCGTGCCTCGGGGGCGGCGGGGACGGCGGGGCTGGGGGTGCCGTGGTCACGGGGGATCCTGGCGTACAGCTCCTCCGCGAGGGAGAAGACGTCCCGGTGCCGGAAGCGTGCGGCGGTCCGGTCGGTGACGCCGTGCGCCTCCAGGCCCGCCGCGATCTCCAGGGGGTCCACGGCACGTTCGCACAGCTCGCGGTGGCGGTGCAGCAGCGCCTTCACGGGGTCGGCGGTGCCCGGGCGGGTGGTGGCGGGCCGGGCCGGGTCCCGGTCCAGTTCGTCGAGTCCGGTCATCGTGCCGCCTCCGTCGCGGGAACCAGTGGTGTGGCCGACACCGGAGTGGTCGGCCTCAGGACGTCCGTGGCCCGCTCGGGGACGCCGGTGGCCCAGGCGGGGGCGGTGCGCAGCGGCGGGCGGGAGGCGGGGCCGGACCAGTCGCCGGGGACGTGGACCTCGGCGGGGGCGGCGAAGGGCAGGGGGTCACCGGTGTCGTTCAGGAGGACGCGGTGGACCGGGCTGCGTGCCGCGATCTCCAGGTACAGGTCGTGGAACGCGGCGACGTTCTGCTCGACGGTGAACAGTTCGAGTGCGCGGGCGCGCGCGGCGGCGCCGAGGCGCGCCCTGCGCTCGGGGTCGCGCAGCAGCGAAACGCATGCCGCGGCGAGCGCCCGCGGGTCGCGGGGCGGTACGACGAGACCGGTTCCGCCGATGACCTCGACCACCGCGCCGACGTCCGTGGACACCGTCGCGCGGGCGGAGAGCATCGCCTCGACGAGACCGGCCGGGAACCCCTCGACGACACTCGACAGGACGATCACGGCGCCCGAGGCGTACGCCTCGGCCCGGCCGGCGGGTTCCGGGCCGCCGATCTCCTCGAAGGACACCGGAGCAGTGCCGGCGGAGTGCGGGCCGCCCTCGGTTCCGTCCGGGAAGAGTCGCGCGGCCAGCGCCCGGCAGTGCTCGAGGTAGGCGGCACCCTCCGGGCCGGCCGGGCCGCCGATGATCCGCAGGCGGGCCCCGGGCTCCTCCGCGCGGATGCCGGAGAACGCGTGCAGCAGTGAGACCAGGTCCTTGGCGGGCTCCACCCGGCCGGTCCACACGAGGGTGCCCGGGTCCGCGCGCTCCGGGGACTCCTCCGCCCCCGCGAAGGGCGCGGCGTCCATTCCGGGGTGGATGGTGCGGATCCTCGCCCGGTCGGCACCGCAGCGTTCCTGCCAGCGGCGGGCGTGGGTGTTGCCCGGGGTGACGAACGCGGCCCGCCGGTAGGTCTCGGCGGCGAGCCGGCCGTGGAAGGCCGCGAGCAGGGACCGGACCGCGGGTGGGGCGTCCGGGCGGGTCAGGTAGTGCGTGCGCAGCCGTACGCCGTACTCGGTCACCAGCAGGGGGACGTCGAAGAAGTGGCCGGCGAGCAGGCCAGGCAGGGCGGCCGTGCCGCCGGAGGCGGCGTGACACAGGTCGACCGCGCCGAGCCCGTCCTCCTCGTACCAGTCGAGCGAGAGGGAGCGCAGGGCGTGCTGCAGATGGGCGGCCACGGCCAGCAGGTCCGGCACTCGGGCCTCCCGCGCGGCGCGCAGCACGCGGGGCGCACGACAGGCGCGTTCCAGGGTTCGTACGGCGGTCTCGGAGCGGAGAGCGGCGGCGAGACCGCCCTCGTCACGGGCGAGTTCGGCAAGGCCGTACAGAGCGTGGGCGAAACGGTCCGCCTCCGCCGGGGCGCGGGTCGTCGCGGGGTCCGCCGCGCTGAGCACGGCGGCGAGTTCGCCGTAGTGCTCGGTGAATCGCCGGCGCGCGCGCCTGCCGTACACCACCCCGTCGTCCTCGGTCGTCCACAGCGGCGCGGTACGCACCCTGGTGACCTGCGGCGGCAGCGGTACCCAGCCGGCGTCCTCCTGGGCTTCGCTGCGGCTGAAGGCGTAGACGTCGAACTCGTGGTGCCCGAGTCCACGCACGAGACGGTCGCACCAGAGTCCGGTGTCACCGCCCACATACGGATAGTCACCCTCCGTAAGCAGTCCGATGCGCACGAGTGCACCCCCGATCTCCCGTATGGGGAGCCGCCGTTGGCCCGACGGCTCGCAGCGGGACGAACGTATGCGGACAAGGTGGGGGCGTGATGGACGGTTGTCCGTCGCACCACCAAAAGGGGTGAACGGTCGTAACTTTCTCGCACGGGGCGCGTTTGGTCGCGCTATGCGATCAGCCGTGCGATCGGACGACGGGCGCGCCCGGTGCGCCCTGCCGGGGCGTCAGCCCTTCGGATACGGCCAGGGGTTCGGTCGGCAGCTGATTCCGTCGTGGTCGAGGAACTTGGTCTGCTGCTGCATGACCGGGGCCAGATCGCCGTCCTTGTCGCAGGTGAGGTGGTTGTACCCCAGGCGGTGGCCGATCTCGTGGTTGATCAGCATCTGCCGGTAGGCGAGAAGCTCGTCGCCGTACGTCTCGGCACCCTGCGCCCACCGGAACGCGTTGATCATCACGCGCTCGGTGGCCGCCGAGTCGCAGGAGACGTTGTCCACCGTGGTGTCGAGCCCGGACCTGGCACACCAGTCGGCGGTCGTCTCGGGGCTGGCGAGCGTGATGACGAAGTCGGGGCGGCCCGAGTGGATGCGCTCGAAGGCACGGGCGCCGTTGCGCGACCAGCTGCGGTTGTCGTTGAGCGTCCGCTGCACCGCCTCGGCGAAGAGTTCGCCGTCGAGGCCGAGCCCCTGCTCCACATCGACGCGGTAGGTGAGCTTCTGCCCCTTGCCCTGCGCCTTGTCGATTCCGGGGACCGCGTCGAACTTCCCCGAGCCCACGAGGGAGTCGGCGATCGGGTACCTCTTCTCCATCTTCTGCGCGTACGTCAACGACCCGGCGCCCGGCGCCCCCTCCGAGGCCTCGTCCCGCCCGGCCCCGCGCGAGCCGGAGTCCCGGACGTCGCGCGCCGCCCGGTCGGTGACGGACTGCGCCTGTACGTCGTCGGCGGCGTCGTCGTGTTCGTCGGCGACCTGGCCCGCCACGACGACGGCCAGCACGGTGGTCACGGCGGCGGCCGCGATCCCGGTGAACGCGCGTCCCTTGGCGCCCTTGGTCTCCGCCGGCGCTCCGGCGGAGGGCGCGTCGTCGAGGTCGGCCGGGGCGCGGGCGGCCGACGCGGTGCCCCAGTCGGTGACGGCGGCGTAGAGGTCCGCCGCGTGCGTGGAGTCCGTGGCGAAGGTCCGGCGGGCCGGGTCGCGGGGCGTGAAGAGGTCGCCTTCCTCGTCGAAGGCGTCGAGGTAGTCCTGTCGCGGCCCGCGCGGATCTCGCGGACCTCTCGCTTCCCACGGCCCCCCGGTGGGCGCCTGGCGCTGTCGCGGCAAGGGCACGCCCCCGCCGGCCGGCCCGGCGTATCCCGGGTACCCGGGATACCCGACTCCCGGGTTCTGTCCCCTCAACTCGCCCCAGCCACCGCCGGGTTCCCGCTGCTCGGGGTGGCCGCCACCGCGGACGCGCGGAACGCCGTGAGCAGGGGTGCCGTCGGGCGGTCGCGGCACTCCACGCGCGGGCGTCCCGTCCGGAAGCCACCCTTCCGGCAGGCGTGGCACCCCATGGGCGGGTGGCCCGTATTCCGCGGGCGGACCAGGGTCCGGCGCTCCACGGCCTGGCGGAACCAGGCCGTCCGGCCGGGCTCCTCCCCGGCCGTCGCTGCCCCGGCCGCCCCGGGACCTCCGGTCGGCACGTGCCGCCGCCGGATCCGCGGTGCCGCCCTTGGGGGCGGGCCCACGACGGCTGTGGCGTCCCACCTGGTGCCTCAGCCCCTCAGGTTCTCGGCGGTGCCCCCGCCGTCGGCGGTCTCGTCCGCAACGGTGTCGGCGGCCGAGCCCGAAGCGCCCTTCGCGCCCGGCTCCAAAGTATCCCCCTCGACCGCTGAATCCGTTGCATCCGCGAGGAGTTCACGGAAAGCGGCGGCCACGACCTCGGGGTATTCCATCATCGCCACATGCCCCGCGTCGGGCAGGGTGACCAGTCTGGAGTCGCGGAACGCGCGGGCCGCGCGCCCGGCCATGCGGAAGCCGACGAGTTGGTCCCTGCCGCCGTACAGCAGCAGCGTCGGCGCGAGCACCCGCTCGGCCTGGCGCCACAGACCGTGCTGACCACCCAGGGTGTACGCGTTGACGAGTCCACGCGCGGAACGCGCCATGGCGTCCCAGAAGTACGGCAGCCGCAGTCGCCGCTCCATCTCCTGCACGGCGTTGCGGAACGCCTCCGGCGACACCTGCGCGGGATCCCCGTAGCAGAGCGCGACGACGCCGCGGACGCGCTGCTCCGCCGACCACCCTTGGGTGATCCGGGTGAAGAGCCGGGCCACCCCGGGCACCGCCAGCAGTCCCGTGGGCACCGCGGTGCGCTGCACCCGCAACTCGGGGAGGGCCGGTGACACCAGCGTCAGCGTGCGGACGAGGTCGGGTCGTACGGCGGCGACGCGGGTGGAGACCGCGCCGCCCAGCGAGTTGCCGAAGAGGTGGACGGGACCGCGCCCGGAGGAGTCGAGATATCGGATCACCGCGCGCGCGTGCGCCGAGATCGAGTAGTTGCCGTCGTCCGGGGGCGGCGAGTCGCCGAAGCCCGGAAGGTCGACCGCCTCGCTGTCGACGACGTCGTCCAGGTGCGGCATCAACGCCGACCAGTTCTGCGACGACCCTCCCAGCCCGTGGACGTGGAGCGCGGGCGGCAGGCCCTCACGCGCGGGTGGCCTCGACCGTATCGCCAGGGTGACGCCGGGCAGTTCGACCGATCTGAGGCGCTCGCCCTCCGCGACCCTGACGGCGGCCACCTTGGGCAGCACGGTCGCGGGCGGCATGGACGGCAGATCGGTCGAGGACATGCCGCAATGTTACGAGACGATCACGCGGGGACTGGTGTGTTCGCGGTCACAGGGGCGGTGCCGGACAGCGGCCGGCCGCCGCCGGCCCCGCTGTGCGCACCGCGTCCCAACCCGATCGCGGATCGCATAGCGCCCCGATCGGGTGTCTCCTAGGCTCATACCGAGGGCACCCGTATGTGGCCCCGCATCCTCCGGGGACGTTCATAGGAAGGGAGCCCAGCCATGGCCGTAGATCCCACCGACCCCGAGACGTTCGAGGAAGCCGAGGACGCTCGCGAGGCCCAGGAGTACGACGTCGAGGCACCCGAGGTCGACGCGGCCGAACAGCGCGCGGACCTCGAGCAGGACCGCGACGATCCACTGACCGGCGCCGACGCCGACCGCGCCAATGAGGCGGACCTGGCCGAGCAGGCCAGGGTCGTCTCTCTCCACGAGGACGATTACAGGTGAACCGGTGAACCGGTGAAGAGGACGACCACCGGTGAAGGTGACGGTGCCGGAACAAGGCGGCATCATCCGGGAGGGAGGCGCCATCCTGCCCCCATTGACCGCTTTTGAAACGGTCCGTGCCACTTTCGCCGCAGTCCGGTCCGTGAAATTCTGCGCTCTCAGCGCGCACACCACGGTTACCGAAAAGTACGATGGCGGCGCGGCTCACACCGCACGTGGACGAGAATGGGAGGCGGCGTGACAGCCATCGAGCAGACAGAGGCCGTGCGCCCGAGGGGCACACGCCTGCCGCGCCGTGCCCGACGGAACCAGTTGCTGGGCGCCGCCCAGGAAGTATTCGTCGCACAGGGCTACCACGCGGCGGCCATGGACGACATCGCCGAGCGCGCGGGCGTCAGCAAGCCGGTGCTCTACCAGCACTTCCCGGGCAAGCTCGATCTCTATCTGGCCCTGCTGGACCAGCACTGCGAGGCGCTGATCCAGTCGGTGCGCCACGCGCTCGCGTCGACGAGCGACAACAAGCAGCGCGTACGGGCGACCATGGACGCCTACTTCACGTACGTCGAGGACGACGGCGGGGCCTTCCGCCTGGTCTTCGAGTCGGACCTGACGAACGAGCCCGCGGTGCGCGAGCGCGTCGACCGGGTCACCAACGACTGCGCCGAGGCGATCTGCGACGTCATCGCCGAGGACACCGGCCTGTCGCGCGAGGAGTCGATGCTGCTCGCCTCCGGGCTGGGCGGTCTGGCCCAGGTGGTGGCGCGGTCCTGGCTGCACAGCGACCGCAGTGTGCCCCGCGACCAGGCGGTGCAGTTGCTGACCTCGCTGGCCTGGCGGGGCATCGCCGGATTCCCGCTGCACGGCAACGAGCAGCAGTTCTGACGGCTCCCAGGAGCGCCGCCGGGCGAGCGGGGAGCGTTTGTTCCCGTCGGCTGTTCGCTCCTGGCGTTGCGGGGGCTGGGCTTGCACATCCCCTCACCGGGCTAATGTGTGCTGGGTACGGCGCGGAAGGTCGCGCACTTCACTGACCGTCGGAGGGACAAAGCCGTGGAGGTCAAGATCGGCGTGCAGCACGCGCCCCGCGAGATCGTTCTGGAGAGCGGTCAGAGTGCCGAGGAGGTCGAGCGCGTGGTGGCCGAGGCACTGGCCGGAAAGACGCAGCTGCTGACTCTCGTGGACGAGCACGGCCGTAAGGTCCTGGTCCCGGCCGACCGTCTCGCGTATGTCGAGATCGGCGAGCCGGCCCCGCGCAAAGTGGGCTTCGGCGCGTTGTAGGCGACGACCGGCAGACGGCGGAAGGGCCCGGCGGTTTCGGAATCTCGATACCGCCGGGCCCTTCCGTGTCCCTCTCGGTCGCTCTCAGCCCTCCTCAGCCCCTCCCGCACCACTGGTCCGTTCAGCCCTCCCCCCTCGCCGTTCTCCCCGGCGTCACCAGCCGTCTCCCCCACCGCCTCCCGCCATCCCGCTCTTCACTGATGGAGCACAGGTCGCGCACAGAAGAGGGTTGGGTTTCGCAGGTCAGGGGTAAGTCGGGCTACGACCGATGTGATCAGGCCGGCCATGTGGGAGGGACCCCCGACATGCTCTTGGAAACGCTCAGTTCAGCGATCCTCGGCCTGGCCCTGGCCTGGGCGGCCACGCGCCGCCTCTCGCACCGCCTCCCCGCCCGCGCGCTGGTCCTGTCGACGGGTGTGGCCGGGGCCGTGTTCGGCGCGCTGATCACGCACGGCGCGCTGGACGCGGGCAGCCCGCTGACGGTCCTGTTCGGCGCCGCGATCGTCTCCGTGGCCTCGGTGTCGCTGCTGCTGCGCCCCGCGGGGAGACTCCGCGGCCGGTCGGCGACCGCCTGACCGGCCGCCGACGCCGGCGCGGGACCTGGCCGGGGCGGCTCTCTCAGGCCGCCAGCCCCAGGGCGGCCATCCGCTTGGTGTGGGCCTCGGTGATCCGGGAGAACATCCTGCCGACCTCCGCGAGGTCGAAGCCGTCCGCGACACCGCCGACGAGCATCGTCGACAGCGCGTCCCGGTCGGCCACCACCCGCTGCGACTGGGACAGGGCCTCGCCCATCAGCCGGCGCGCCCACAGCGCGAGCCGTCCGCCCAGGCGCGGGTCCGCGTCGATCGCCGAGCGCACCTTCTCCACGGCGAAGCCGCCGTGCCCGGTGTCGTCGAGCACGGTCAGCACCAGCGCCCGGGTGTCGGAGTCCAGCCGGACCGCGACCTCCCGGTAGAAGTCGCTGGCGATGGAGTCGCCGACGTAGGCCTTGACGAGTCCTTCGAGCCAGCCTGAGGGCGCCGTCTGCTTGTGGAAGCCCTCGTACGCGGCGACGAACGGCTCCATGGCGGCGGTCGGCTCCTCGCCGATCTCGGCCAGTCGGTCGCGCAGCCGCTCGAAGTGGTGGAACTCGGCCGACGCCATCTTGGCCAGTTCCGCCTTGTCCTCCAGCGTGGGAGCCAGCTTGGCGTCGTCCGCGAGCCGCTCGAACGCCGCGAGCTCTCCGTACGCGAGCGCGCCGAGCAGATCCACGACGGCGGCGCGGTACTGCGGGTCGGCGGAGGCGGCCGTCCAGTCCAGGGCGGCGACGCCGGTGGGTGCGGCTGGGGTGTCGGGGATGTCCTCGGCGGGGTCAGGCTTGTCAGAGCTCGTCATAAACCGCACAATAGCCCGCTGATCGGGGGCCGGAAGGCGCTGGTCAACAGGTGTGACGACGACTACGTGGCCAAATCGGCCATGGCGTGTGCGCGAATCCGGGGTATGGTGGTAATGCGCCTGCCGAATACTTTGACGTGTTCGAGGGGGCGTTTGTATGAGGATGCCCGGTCGGAGGCCCGATCGGCTCCGCCCCGACCGCTCTCCCTGACCGTACGGCACATTGCGTACGACGATCGGAGGGACCCTCAGCGGTACGAGCGCTAGAGCGTCGGCAGTGGTCCCGTGCCCTACGGCATCCCCGTAAGGCAGCCGACGTCCCCGGCACGGTCCATAGACGACCCCCCGCGCTCGCCTCGCACCGCGCACACAGAAGAGGCAGCACCCTGACTACGTTCCGAGAGCTCGGGATTCTCCCCGAGACCGCCGAGGCCCTGGAAGCCGTCGGCATCATCACCCCCTTTCCCATCCAGGAGCTGACGCTCCCCGTGGCCCTGTCGGGCACGGACGTCATCGGCCAGGCCAAGACCGGCACCGGAAAGACTCTCGGTTTCGGCCTTCCGCTCCTCGAGCGCGTGACGGTCCCGGCGGACGTGGAGGCGGGGCGCGCGAAGCCCGAGGACCTCACCGACACCCCGCAGGCGTTGGTCGTCGTCCCCACCCGCGAGCTGTGCACGCAGGTCACCAACGACCTGCTGACCGCCGGCAAGGTGCGCAATGTGCGCGTCACCGCGATCTACGGCGGCCGGGCCTACGAGCCGCAGGTCGAGGCCCTGAAGAAGGGCGTCGACGTGATCGTCGGCACCCCGGGCCGGCTGCTCGACCTGGCGGGGCAGAAGAAGCTGAACCTGAAGCACGTCAAGGCCCTCGTCCTCGACGAGGCCGACGAGATGCTCGACCTGGGCTTCCTGCCCGACGTCGAGAAGATCATCAACCTGCTTCCGGCGCGCCGCCAGACCATGCTGTTCTCGGCCACCATGCCGGGCGCGGTCATCGGGCTGGCCCGCCGCTACATGTCGCAGCCCACGCACATCCGCGCCACCACGCCGGACGACGAGGGCGCGACGGTCGCGAACACCACGCAGTTCGTCTACCGCGCGCACAACATGGACAAGCCGGAGATGGTCTCGCGGATACTGCAGGCCGACGGCCGGGGACTGGTCATGGTCTTCTGCCGCACCAAGCGCACCGCCGCCGACCTCGCCGACCAGCTGGGGCAGCGCGGCTTCGCCTCCGGCGCGGTCCACGGCGACCTCGGCCAGGGCGCCCGCGAGCAGGCGCTGCGTGCCTTCCGCAACGGCAAGGTGGACGTGCTCGTCTGCACCGACGTCGCCGCCCGCGGTATCGACGTCGAGGGTGTGACGCACGTCATCAACTACCAGTCGCCCGAGGACGAGAAGACGTATCTGCACCGCATCGGCCGTACGGGCCGCGCGGGTGCGAAGGGTACGGCGATCACACTGGTCGACTGGGACGACATCCCGCGCTGGCAGCTGATCGACAAGGCCCTGGACCTGGGCTTCAGCGATCCGCCGGAGACGTACTCCACCTCCCCGCACCTGTACACCGACCTCGGCATCCCCGAGGGGACGAAGGGGGTCCTGCCGCGCTCGGAGCGCACCCGCGCCGGGCTCGACGCGGAGGAGCTGGAGGACCTGGGTGAGCCGGGCGCTCGTGGCCCGCGCGGCGGGCGCGGGGGCCGGGGCGACCGGAACGGCCGGGGCGACTCCGAGCGTGAGCGTCCGGCCCGTACGCCGCGCCGTCGGCGCCGTACGCGCGGTGGTGCCCCGCTGGACGACCCGGCGCAGCCGACGGCCCCGGCCGTCGAGGGCACCGATGAGGCCGACACCGGTACGGCTCCCCGCACCCCGCGCCGTCGTCGCCGCACGCGCGGTGGGGCGGTCGCCGAGGTGACGACCGCCCCGGTGACCGCGGTCGAGTCCGCCGAACACGTCGAGCCCGCCGAGTCGGCCGTCGCGACGGCCGAGGGCAGCGCGGTCGGAGACGTTCCGGAGACCCCGGCGGCGCCGCGCCGCCGCCGGACCCGCAAGGCCACGGCTGCCACGGCCACCGCGGCCGAGGCGGTGGTGGACACCGTCGAGGGGACCACCGAATCCGCCCCGGAGGCGACCGGGACGAAGCCCCGACGCACCGGGACGCGGAAGACGGCCGCCGAGGCCACCGAGGCCGGTACGACCACGGCCGACATCCCGGCGCAGGCCGCACCGGAGGCGGAGGCGGCCGAGGCGAAGCCCCGGGTCCGCCGCACCCGCAAGACCGCCGCCAAGGCCGAGACGGGCGTGGACACGGCCGAGGCCGCCGAGGCCGCCGAGACCGCCGAGACCGCCGAGACCAGGCCTCGCCGCACCCGCAAGGCGGCCACCGCCGTGCAGGAGCCGGAGGCCGCGGTGGACGCCACGGCCGAGGCGAAGCCCCGGCGCACCCGGAAGACGGCAGCCGCCGCGACCGCGCTCGACGCCGCCGAAGCCGCTGAGGCCAAGCCGCGCCGCCGCACCCGCAAGACCGCCGCGGCCACCGAGGCCGGTACGACCACGGCCGACATCCCGGCGCAGGCCGCACCGGAGGCGGAGGCGGAGGCGGCCGAGGCGAAGCCCCGGGTCCGCCGCACCCGCAAGACCGCCGCGACGGCCCCCGCGGAGCCCACGGAGGCCTGACGCACCACCCCGACGGCCCGGTCCCACACCCGTGGGACCGGGCCGTCGGCGTCGGCCGACCCCTGCCGCCCGCTACCCTCACCCCGTGACCAGCCACCCCACCCCCGCTTCCGTTCCCCCACCGACCCCGGTCCCCGCCTCCGCCCCGCCCGTCGGCGCCCGGGCGTACCGGCTCCGTACGTCCCGTGGGGAGTTCGCCGTCGTCGACGTGCCACCGGCCGACGGGGTCGAGCCGAAGGGGGTCGTGCTGTCACTGCCCGGGTTCACGGGGAGCAAGGAGGACTTCACGCTGCTGCACGGGCCGCTCGCCGCACGCGGGTACCGCAGCGTCGCCGTGGACGGTCGGGGGCAGTACGAGTCGGACGGTCCCGCTGACGACGAATCCGCTTACGCCCAGGCCGAGTTGGCGCGGGACGTGCTCGCACAGGCGGAAGCGCTCGGCGCGGCTGCGCCGCTGCACCTCGTCGGGCACTCGCTCGGTGGCCAGATCGCCCGTGCGGCCGTGCTCGAGGACCACTCCCCGTTCCGTTCGCTCACCCTGATCTCATCGGGCCCCGCCCGGATCTCGGTCTCCCAGGAGCAGCGCGTGAAGCTGCTGTGGGACGCGCTCGCCCGGATGTCGATGGCGCAGTGCTGGGAGGCGATCCTGGCCATGGGCCCGCCGGAGGAGGTCGGCGGCCCGGCCCGTGGGATCGGTGGCCAGGATCATCTGCGTCGCCGCTGGCTGGCCACCAGGCCTGCACAACTACTGTCCACAGGAAGGCAGTTGTGCACGGAGCCGGACCGGGTCGCCGAACTCGCCGCCGTGCCGCTGCCGTTCCATGTGCTGTCGGGTGCGCACGACGACGCCTGGCCGGTACCGGACCTCGACGCCATGGCCGTACGGCTGAACGCGCACCGCACGGTCGTCGCCGGTGCCGAGCACTCCCCCAACGTCGACCGGCCCGCGCCCACGGCACACGCCCTCGCCGCCTTCTGGGACCGGCTCCACGACGACGGCGCCCCGCACCCCGGCTAGAACGGCCGGTACGGGCCGGGAGGCGCCGTCAGTACTGCGCCTGGAGGTGGGCCCAGAAGCCGTCGCGCAGGGCGCGTCTCAGGTCCGCCTGGCCGCGCAGGGAGTACTGCAGCAGGCCCTCGGCCTCCACCAGCAGGTCCTGGTCGACCGAGCCGGGCAGGTAGGGGTGGCCGGGCAGCAGTTCCACCAGCGTGTCCCGGCCCCGCTCGGCGAGCCACTTCGCGGCGATCTGCGCACCGACGAAGCGGACGTCCTCACGGGCGGGCCGTCCTGTCGCGGGCTCGTACGCGGGGGCCGTGCGCCGGGAGACGTACGGCTTGAAGAAGTCGAGTTCGAAGGTGCGCTGGCTGTCGACCTCCCAGAGCAGGGGCTCGGCCTGGTTGCGGCCCTCGGGGGCCTCGATGCCCCAGAGATGGACGCGGGCGCCGTACCCCTGGGCGGCCTCGACCGCCGGGACCAGATCCTCGTCGCCGCCCAGCAGGGCCGCGTCGCTGATGGCTCGGTGCCGGGCCAGTGACTCCAGATCGGAGCGGATCAGGGAGTCGACGCCCTTCTGCTGGTTGTTGGCGTTGAGGTTGCCGAGGCGGACCTTGACGTCGGGGAGTTCCGCGATGGTCTGCTGCTCGGCGGTGTGGATGCGGCGCCGGGCCCCGTCGTACCAGTAGACGCGCAGCAGCCTGCTGTCCGCGAAGATGGTGCGGGCCCGGTCGATGAGCGCGTCGATGAGCCCCTCGGCGTCGAGGTCGAAGGCCCTGCGGTCCTCCGTCCCGGCCACCAGCCGCCCCGCCGCCGCGTACAGGTAGCCGGCGTCAACGAAGATCGCGTGCGTCGAGGGCGTCTTCGCCACCTCGGCGAGCATGCGCTGGAGCAGCTCGTTCGTGCGGTCGATACGGGAGTTCAGGCCCGCGAGGTCGTCGTTCATCATCTCTATTGTCCTGGCGGTCACTGTGCGAACACAACCGGCCCCGGTCGGTCTCCTCCGAAACACTCACCCGTCGACATTTGATCGATCCTTAGCCGATCAAATGATTTCCTTAGCGTAGGGAATATTTGTCCGGGGTGACCCGTTTATTACTGATGGCACACGGGCCGGTCCGGCTCGTGGCCGTCCACCCCACGGTTCTCCTTCAGGAGGACGACCAGACGAAGGGAGAAGTGCTTGCACTTCGAAATCATGCGACTCGACGACATCGACGGCACCGCCGTGGACAGCACCGTTGTGGATGCCGCCTCCGTCAACCGTATCGTTCAGCAGGCCGCCGCCATCGGGCAGCGCCTGTGGATCCGCCCGGCCGACACACCAGCCTCATGACGCGGGACGCGCGATGACTCGAGACGCGCGATGACGCGGGACGCGCACCGCGGGACGGTCAGCCGCCCTGGATCACCTGCGTGACCCCGTTGATGATCTGCTGCACGGCGATCGCGGAGAGCATCATGCCCGCGAGGCGCGTCACCAGGACCACCCCGCCGTCCTTGATGACCCGGATGATCAGCAGCGAGTAGCGCATGACCAGCCACAGCACGACGTGGACGGCGAGGATCGCCGCCCACACCGACACCTGGGCGGCCGCGCTGTCCGCCTTCTGCACGGCGAGGATGACCGACACGATCGCGCCGGGGCCGGCCAGCAGGGGCATGCCGAGCGGGACCAGCGCGACGTTGACGTCCTTGGTCTGCTGGGGCTCGTCGGTCTTGCCGGTGAGCAGGTCGAGCGCGATCAGCAGAAGCAGCAGCCCGCCCGCGATCATCAGCGCCGGCACGGAAACGTGCAGGTAGTCGAGGATCTGCTGCCCGACCAGCCCGAACAGGACGATCACACCGCCGGCCACGCAGACGGCCTGGAAGGCCATCCGCTTCTGCGCCATGGCGGGCCGCCCCGCGGTCAGGGCCAGGAAGATCGGGGTGATCCCCGGGGGATCCATGATGACGAAAAGGGTCAGGAAGAGGGAGCCGAAGACGGCGACGTCGAACATGAGTGCCTTGCTGAGAACGAGCGAGCGCGGAGCGCTCGAGGAAAGAGCTCAGGGAATGAGCAGGGGGAAAGAAGGGCGTCGACGCCCCGGACAAGGGGGCGACGAGCCGGAGGAGCGGGTGGGGCGTGCGGGCGTGGGACTCAGGCTCCGCCGGCCCCCGGCACCGGGAACGCGCCGGTCGCGCGCCGCGTGATCTCGCCGTACACCTCGGGGTCCGTCGTGAACTCGCCGAGCTCGCAGCTCTTCCGGCTGCCGTGGTAGTCGCTGGACCCGGTCACCAGCAGCCCCAGTTCCTTCGCGAGGCCCCGCAGCCGCGCCCTGGTCTCGGGGTCGTGGTCCATGTGGTCGACCTCGATGCCGTCGAGGCCGGCCTCGGCCAGCTCGGCCATCACGGACTCCGGTACGGTCCGGCCGCGCTTGGCGGCGGCCGGGTGGGCGAACACCGCGACCCCGCCCGCACCCTTGATCAGCCGGAGCGCTTCGAAGGGGTCCGTCTCGTGCTTCTCCACATGGGCCCGGCCGCCGTCGGCCAGCCACTGAGGGGTGAACGCGTCGTCCACGCTCGCCACCACACCCAGTTCGACGAGTGCGGTGGCCACGTGCGGGCGGCCCACCGAGCCGTCGCCGGCGATCCGCGCGACCTGCTCCCAGGTGACGGGCACACCCAGGGCGTTCAGCTTGGCGACCATGCCCCGGGCCCGCGGTACCCGGTCGTCCCGGACCAGCTCGCGCTCGGCGAGCAGGGCCGGCTCCTCGGGGTCGAAGAGGTAGGCCAGCATGTGCATGCCGACACCGTCGAGTCGGCATGAGAGCTCGGCGCCGGTCACCAGCGCGAGCCCCGCGGGGAGCGCGGCGAGGGCCTCGGCGTGACCGCGGGTGGTGTCGTGGTCGGTCAGCGCGACGACGTCGAGACCGGCAGCGGCGGCCTTGCGGACCAGGTCGGCCGGGGAGTCCGTACCGTCGGACGCGGTGGAGTGGGTGTGCAGATCGATACGCACGACGCGTTGCTCCAAGCGGTGGCCGACGGACAGGGACGCCTCAGGATAACCGTATTTCCGAACGCCCCTGTCACACCCGAACCCACCCTGCGCCCCCTACCGCTCTCCGCGCTCCTCAGCCCCGCCCCTTCCCGCGCAGCCGCCCCACGGGCCCCCGCACACCCACCGCGCGAGGACCTACGGTCTCGTCTCCATCAGCCGCGGTGACAGCGCCCCGCAGGGCACCAGTTCCACCTCGGCCCCGGCGTCCCGGAGGTCGGTGAGGACCAGCTCGTCGTACATCAGGAGCCCGGACCGCTCGGGCCAGAGCACCGCCCACAGCCACATCCCGAGGGCCTCGCCCGCGAAGACCGCCCGGTCGTCCGGCGCCTTGGAGACGTGCCAGAGCGGGGTCGGCCGGCCGGCGGCCAGCACCTTGGTGTCGGCGGGTTTCCCGACGTTCATGTACGGGCCGGGGTCCGGGCCGTCGACGCCCGCGTACCGCGCGCCCAGCCCGACGCCGAGTTCCTCGGCCACGAGGACGAGTTCCCCCATGCCGCCGAGCGGTCCGGGCCCGGTGCAGGCGACGGCGGTGGCCCGGCCGCCGCTGCGGTCGTCACCCGCCGAGGCCACGCCGGTGAACAGCCAGCCCACCGGCAGCGGCCACGGCATCCACACCGGCACCCTGGTGCGCTGCACGACGACGTTGAGGGCGTCGACGCTCGGCGGTATCACGGGCTGGACCGGATGCACCACGCCGTGCGCATCGCACTGCCACGCATCGGAGAAGAGGCCGGGAGCCCTGACCCGGCCACCGCACTTCGGGCAACTGGGTTCGCCCCTCATAGGGCCCCACGGTCCTACCCCCGCACCGTCACGTCAAGGACGATCACCCGTCCGGACCGAACCGGTCACCCGGAACCGGACGTGCCCCACTCGGCCCGTCCGGTCGTCCGGTCCGGTCCACCGGCCCGGAGGACACCCTGCGCCCGCCCGTCAACGTCGGCCGGGAACCGGCCAGTTGACGAGGAGGGGGGTGAGCTTGCTCACTCCAGCGGGACGGAGGCGCGGGCGGGATGCCTCAGGTCCGTGCCCCGGGCCAGCCAGCGCTCCTGGAGCGCCTGAGCACCGTGCACCCGCTTCCAGGCGGCCTCGTTCGGAGTCATCGGCAGCAGCGGCAGGAACCGTACGGGCTCCAGGGGCTCGTCGAGCTCCAGGTCCTCCACCAGACCGCCCGGCTCGGCGACCAGCACCGAGGTGAACGGGGCCCCGGGCCACAGCGGTTCACCGACGTCGAGGGAGGCGCCGGGGGCCACGACCACGCCCTCGACCTGCGGGGACGCCGCGAGCACGGCGAGCGGACGGAGCACCTTGTCGGTGTCGGCGAGACCGGCCCGTACGGACAGCAGCAGCTCCACGCGCGGGCCCGCCACCGGGTCCGCGACCACCGCCGTGGGGTCGGCCATGGGCTGCGCGGACATGCCGAGGGTGGCGTAGCGCACGATGTCGCCCTCGCGGAAACGCAGCACCTCGAAGCGGTCCGTACCCAGGAAGGTGACCGCCGCGCGTGCGTCCGGTTCGCCCAGAGCCGTACGCAACCGGGCCTCGACCAGAGGAAGAACATCAGCCATGCGGCGAGCATAGAACTCGCCAGTAGCAGGCGAAGCGGCACCTTGACACATCGGTCGGCTGCTACTCTGGCCCGGTGGTTCGGGGCAGCACGCAGGAGGCCGCCCAGGCACCGCCCAGGCCTTGGGGTCGTCACTTCAGGGCGTCGCCTCGGTGCGCTGGGAGAGTCGGTCCGCGTCCCGAGCCCCGATGTGACGCTTCCCCCCACGGGGGAATCCCCTGAATCCCCTCAGGGGATGAGGATCGTCCCTCACGAGGGACCGGCCGGAGGAGGTGGGGCTGGCATGGACCGAAGTCGACCGTGCAGTAGCACCCGCTCTTCCACCCGCTGATGTAGCCGCTCCGTACTGGCTGCCACCCCTCACCATCGCGTCTTCACCGGAAGAGCATCTCGTTTCGTTGTGCCTGATCTGCCCCAGCAGCTGTGTCAGCGACGGAACTCGCCACCGCGACGGTTCGGTGCTCCCCGCTTTGTGGACGTGCCAAACATCCTGCGCCTCAACTCTTCTCGGAGGCAGGGACAATCCCTGGTCAGGACGTCCTCATTCCGGGTGGTTCCACCCGTCACGCCGGCGCCTTTCGTTGCCCGTTTCGCGAAGGAGCCCGCCATGTCGATGATCCGCGACCTGCGCGCCGTGGTCCGTCCCTCCCGTGTCTCGCCGCGCAAGGAGAGCGGCGCCCCCTACGACAGCACCCGCGACCCGGCGACGACCACCGCGGTCGTCGACTGCGCCATCTACCGCGACGGCCGGCGCGTGGCCACCGGGAGCCCGCTCACCCCGCAGGAGGCGATGCGCCTGGTGCGCCGTGACTCGGGCTTCGTGTGGATCGGCCTGCACGAGCCGACCGAGGACGAATTCGCCGGTATCGCACGCGAGTTCGGGCTGCACCCGCTGGCCGTGGAGGACGCGGTCCAGGCCCATCAGCGGCCCAAGCTGGAGCGCTACGACGACTCGCTCTTCACGGTCTTCAAGACCATCCACTACCTCGACCACGACCGGCTCAACTCCAGCAGCGAGGTCGTCGAGACCGGCGAGGTGATGTGCTTCACCGGCCGGGACTTCTTCATCACCGTCCGGCACGGTGGCCAGGGCTCCCTGCGGGCCCTGCGGCACCGTCTCCAGGAGGACCCCGAGCTGCTGGCCAAGGGCCCCTCGGCCGTCCTGCACGCCATCGCCGACCACGTCGTCGACGGCTACATCGCGGTCGCCGACGCCGTGCAGGACGACATCGACGAGGTGGAGACGGAGGTGTTCTCGCCGGGCCGGGGCGGCACGCCGCGCGGCACGGACGCCGGTCGGATCTACCAACTCAAGCGCGAGGTGCTGGAGTTCAAGCGGGCGGTGTCGCCGCTGCTGCGGCCCATGCAGCTGCTCAGCGAGCGGCCGATGCGGCTGGTCGATCCGGAGATCCAGAAGTACTTCCGGGACGTCGCCGACCACGTGGCCCGGGTGCACGAGCAGGTGATCGGCTTCGACGAGCTGCTCAACTCCATCCTCCAGGCCAATCTCGCGCAGGCGTCCGTGGCGCAGAACGAGGACATGCGCAAGATCACCTCGTGGGCCGCCATCATCGCCGTGCCGACGATGGTCTGCGGGGTGTACGGCATGAACTTCGACTACATGCCGGAGACGAGCTGGAAGTACGGCTACCCGGTGATCCTCAGCGTGACGGTGATCCTCTGCCTGGGCATCCACCGCACCCTGAAGCGCAACGGCTGGCTCTGAGAGAAGGACCGGCTCCGGGAGAACGGCCGGCTCCGGGAGAGGCCCTGCCCCCGAGCGGGCCCTGGATAGGCTGGGCCCATGACAAGTGCGACCAGTGCGCTGTTCGACCGGGCCCTCATCGAGGAGGCCACGAAGAAGTCCGGCCTCGTCTGGGTCGAGGGGCCCGGTGCCCCGGCCCGGCCGTTGTGGCACGTGTGGCACGAGGGTGCGATGTGCCTGGTCGGCGACGGGCCCGGGGAGCAGCCGCTGCCGGGGCTGGCCGACGGCGTCTCGGCCGAGGTGACGGTGCGCAGCAAGGACAAGGGCGGCCGACTGGTCTCCTGGACCGCGAAGGTCGTGGAGCTGCCGTCCGGCTCCGAGGAGTGGGACGCGGCGGTCGCCGTGCTCAAGGGCAAGCGCCTCAACGCACCCGACGGCGAGGCGATGACGGAGCGCTGGGCCCGTGAGTGCCGCGTCCTGCGCCTGGAGCCGACCGGGGCGACGGCGCCGTTGCCCGACGGCTCACTGGCCGGGCCCCCGCTGCCGACCCCGGTGACGACCCGGCGTCCGCTCCCCGCGGGCCTGCCCCGGCTGCTGGCGGGCAGGCGGGGCCCGAAGAAGCACCGTTAGCCGGTCGCGGCCCCGCCGCGGCTACGAGGCCGGGAGCTGTCCGCCGTAGTCCAGGGTCTCGCTCTCGGCCGGTTTCTCCAGGGCGAAGTCACTGCCCCAGGCCGAGAAGGTGAGGGTGCCCGCCTTGCCGGCCCGCACCAGGCGCAGGGGATACGGCTTGCCCTCCAGGGAGACGTCCAGGGTGCCGCCGGAGCCCCGGTCGCCGGCGATGCGGATGCACCGGACGCCCCCCTGCTCGTGGTGGCCGTCCGTGGCCAGCTTGCCGTGCAGGGGCAGCAGTGCGCCGAGGAGGACATCCTTGTCCGCGAAGCGGACGAACTTCTTGTACGACGGATCATCCTCCGGCACCTTCACGTACTTCTCGGCGAGCTTGCCGGCCACCGCCGTGTCCGACGCGCCGCCGCCCTCGTCGCTCACGCCCCCGCCCTCCGCGGCGTCCTTGTCGCCCTTGCCGTTCGCCCAGAAATCCGCGTCGGCCTTCAGGAAGAGCTCGTCGTCGACCTTCAGCAGCCTGAACGTCTGCCCTCCGGCGGTGACCGAACCGATGCCGCCCTCGGGTTTGAGCCGCATGTCGAGCTTGTAGGTGCTCCCGCTGGTGACCACGCTTCCGTGCAGCCGCACGGTCTCGACCGATGTGGCGGCCGTCAGGGTTCTCTTCTGGATCTCGTCGGCGGTCAGTCTGCCGACACCGTTGGTGCCCTCGTTCGGGTCCACTTCCTCGGAGCATCCCGTGAGCGTCATTCCGGTCACGAGCAGCACGCACACGGCGCGCGCCAGCGCGGCGGCGCGAGACCGGCCCTGGGAGATCGGAGTCACAGGTTGCGCTGCCTCTCTGATGGGGACCTGAACGGCGTACCGCAGATTACCGGGGACGTACGGCCCGGGCGGAGGCAGTCCGTCCGGGCTGGCCCTCGGGCACCGACGATCAGGACGGGCTAGCCTGAAACCCACTTGAGCAGGGCAGCCGGACACCGAAGGCGGGAAGAGACAGGAACAGAACAAGCAGTATCACGCACGGCACGACCCCGTATGAAAAGGAGCCGCCGCCATGGCAGCGGGCGCCCCCCGGTTCTTCGTCTCGCACCTCTCCGGCGTCGCCGCCTTCGATCCGGCCGGTGACCAGGTGGGGCGCGTGCGCGACCTGGTCGTCATGCTGCGGGTCGGCCGCCGTCCACCTAGGCTGCTCGGCCTGGTGGTCGAACTCCCCACCCGGCGCCGCATCTTCCTGCCCATGAACCGGGTGACCGCCGTGCAGTCCGGTCAGGTCATCACCACCGGTGTGCTCAACGTCCGGCGCTTCGAGCAGCGGCCCACCGAGCGGCTCGTCTTCGGTGAGCTCCTGGACCGCAGGGTGACGCTGGTGGAGACCGACGAGGAGGTCACCGTCCTCGACCTGTCGGTGCATCAGTTGCCGGCCCGTCGGGAATGGGAGATCGACCGGGTGTTCGTCCGCAAGGGCAAGAAGGGCGGAACGTTTCGGCGCGGCAAGGGGGAGGCACTGACCGTCGAGTGGTCCGCGGTCACCGGCTTCTCCCTGGAGGAGAAGGGGCAGGGCGCCGAGAACCTGCTCGCCACCTTCGAGCAGCTGCGCCCCGCCGACCTGGCCAACGTCCTGCACCACCTCTCCCCCAAGCGCCGCGCCGAGGTCGCCGCCGCCCTGGACGACGACCGCCTGGCGGACGTGCTGGAGGAGCTGCCCGAGGACGACCAGGTGGAGATCCTCGGCAAGCTGAAGGAGGAGCGCGCCGCCGACGTCCTGGAGGCCATGGACCCCGATGACGCCGCCGACCTGCTCTCCGAACTGCCCGAGGCGGACAAGGAGCGGCTGCTCAGCCTGATGCAGCCCGCCGACGCGGCCGACATGCGGCGTCTGATGTCGTACGAGGAGCACACCGCGGGCGGTCTGATGACGACCGAGCCGATCGTGCTGAGGCCCGACGCGACCGTCGCCGACGCGCTGGCCCGCATCCGCAACCCCGATCTGTCCCCGGCGCACGCGGCCCAGGTCTACGTCTGCCGGCCGCCGGAGGAGACCCCGACCGGCAAGTACCTGGGCACGGTCCACTTCCAACGCCTGCTGCGCGACCCCCCGTACACCCTGGTCGGCTCGATCCTCGACGACGACCTGCAGCCGCTGGAGCCGGACGCGGCGCTCCCCGTGGTCGCCGGGTTCTTCGCCACGTACGACATGGTGGCGGCGCCCGTGGTCGACGAGGCGGGTGCGCTGCTGGGCGCGGTGACGGTGGACGACGTACTGGACCACATGCTGCCCGAGGACTGGCGGGAGACCGAGTTCCATCTGGACGACGACAACGACAACAGCGGTAACAACGACAACAACGACAACAACGGCGGTGACAGCGACAACGCGCACGACGCCGGCGAGACGAACGGCAGGGACGCCGAGGACGGCGACGGGGTGGTGACCGATGGCTCCTGAGCGAGAGGGCGGGCGCGAGCGCCTGCCGGCGGGCGCCACGGCCGCCGGGCGCCCGCGTACCCCCCGGCTGGACCAGCCGCGCGCCCCCCGGCGCCGGCTCCTGCCCGAGTGGGACCCGGAGGCCTTCGGGCGGCTGTCGGAACGGATCGCGCGTTTCCTGGGCACCGGGCGGTTCATCGTCTGGATGACGGTCGTCATCATCGTGTGGCTGGTGTGGAACGTGTCCGCGCCGAAGGAACTGCGCTTCGACGAGTACCCGTTCATCTTCCTGACCCTGATGCTGTCCCTCCAGGCCTCCTACGCCGCCCCGCTGATCCTGCTCGCACAGAACAGGCAGGACGACCGCGACCGGGTCAACCTGGAGCAGGACCGCAAGCAGGGCGAGCGGTCGATCGCGGACACCGAGTACCTGACCCGGGAGATCGCCGCCCTGCGGATCGGGCTCGGGGAGGTCGCGACGCGGGACTGGATCCGCTCGGAACTGCAGGACGTGATGAAGGAACTGGAGGAACGCCACAACGGACACCGGGATCACCACGGCTCATTCCCCGCGATGCGGGCGCAGCGGCCTCCGGGACGTGACGCAGACGACCACTGACGGGCTTACCGGGGAATGTACCGGGCGCCGTACCATCGACATCATGGCTACGGAAGACGCGGTGCGCGAAGCACTGGCGACGGTGAACGACCCGGAGATCAACCGGCCCATCACCGAGCTCGGCATGGTCAAATCTGTGGAGATCGGTGCGGACGGTGCGGTCGCGGTCACCGTGTACCTGACGGTCTCCGGCTGCCCCATGCGGGACACCATCACGCAGCGGGTGACGGACGCGGTCGCCGGGGTCGAGGGCGTCACCCGCGTCGACGTCACGCTGGACGTGATGAGCGACGAGCAGCGCAAGGAGCTGGCGAGCGCCCTGCGGGGCGGCCAGGCCGAGCGCGAGGTGCCGTTCGCCAAGCCGGGCAGCCTGACCCGGGTGTACGCGGTCGCCTCCGGCAAGGGCGGTGTCGGCAAGTCGTCGGTGACGGTGAACCTGGCGGCGGCGATGGCGGCCGACGGGCTGAAGGTGGGCGTCGTGGACGCCGACATCTACGGTCACTCGGTGCCGCGCATGCTGGGTGCCGACGGGCGTCCGACCCAGGTCGAGAACATGATCATGCCGCCGTCCGCGCACGGCGTGAAGGTCATCTCCATCGGCATGTTCACCCCGGGCAACGCGCCGGTCGTGTGGCGCGGCCCGATGCTGCACCGCGCGCTGCAGCAGTTCCTGGCGGACGTGTACTGGGGCGACCTGGACGTGCTCCTGCTCGACCTGCCCCCGGGCACCGGTGACATCGCGATCTCGGTCGCCCAACTGGTCCCGAACGCCGAGATCCTGGTCGTCACCACGCCTCAGCAGGCGGCGGCCGAGGTGGCCGAGCGGGCGGGTTCCATCGCCGTGCAGACCCACCAGAAGATCGTCGGCGTGGTCGAGAACATGTCCGGCCTGCCGTGCCCGCACTGCGACGAGATGGTCGACGTCTTCGGCACCGGCGGCGGCCAGTCGGTGGCCGACGGGCTGACCCGGACCACGGGCGCCGACGTCCCGGTGCTCGGCTCCATCCCCATCGACGTGCGCCTGCGCGAGGGCGGCGACGAGGGCAAGCCGGTCGTCCTGTCCGACCCGGACTCCCCCGCCGGTTCGGCGCTCCGCTCGATCGCCGGCAAGCTCGGCGGCCGCCAGCGCGGCCTGGCGGGCCTGTCGCTCGGCATCACGCCGCGCAACAAGTTCTGAGCGCTCCAGCGGCCCGGTAAGGGGCCGGGAGCCGCCGCAGCGCACTCACACGGGGGGCGCCGTCCGCCGGGGCGGCGCCCTTCGCCCTACGGGGCGGCCGCACGGGTCCGTACGGGACTCCCGCACGGGCCGCGGGCTCAGGCCCCCGCGTAGGCGCTGATGTCCTTGACCACGGCGAAGCCCAGGCCGTACGCGCTCATGCCCCTGCCGTACGCGCCGACGTGCACACCCGCCTGCGTCGATCCCGCGAGCACCCAGCCGAACTCGGACTCCCGGTAGTGGAAGGGCGTCGGCACCCCGTCCACGGGGAGGGACAGCGTCGACCAGTCCGGTCCGGCGAGGTCGTCCGCGAGCACCCAGGCCGTCTCCGTCTGCTGCTCCAGCCAGTCGTCGCGCAGGGAGTGGTCCATCTGGCCCGGCCAGGTGAACGACAGCAGCCCCACACCGGCGAGCCAGGCGGCGGAGGACACCGAGGTGGCCTCCAGCAGGCCGGTGCCGTCCGCGCTGCGGCGCACCGGGTTGGCGGCCACGGTCACGGCGACCGCGAACTTCTCCTTGACCTCCTGGCCGGTCCCGGCCGTGTACTCGCTGCGCACCGAGGGCTCGTCACCGTGCCCGATCGACCCGTGCTCGACGACCCCGTCGGCCGTGGCGCCGACCTGCATCAGCCAGCGCCGCCCCGTGAACGCCTCGTCGAGGCCGTACCAGGGAAAGGGCGCGCGCAGGTAGCCGTCGACCGTACGCCAGGCGGAGGGGGCGTGTCCTCCGTCCTCCGCGGCCGCCGCCTGCGCGACTGCCCGACTCGTCGTCTCCATGCCCGGACGCCTCCTCGCTCTGGTCGGACCGGGGCGGCCCGCCCCCCTTCGGGCGTACTCGTCCGGACCGCACAACAACTGGGGCAGCATAGCCACCTCGTCGGCGCGGGCCGGGAAAAGCGCCCGGCGCGTGGGCCGCTTGGATGTCCGGTTCAGGCCGTGCGGGACCCCTGCGGAGTATGAAACGCGTCACGTGCGCGGGGGCTGTTTCTCTGCGGACCCGCGGATCCGCGCAGGGTGTGCCTCAGGTGGCGTCCGCGTCGAAGGGCGGGCGGTCGTCGGCGGCCGACGGCTCGGGCTTCTTCGTCATGTCGATGCGGCCACCCCCAGAGGACGCAGAGGAAGCGGCAGCCGCAGTGGACCCGGCAGAGGACGACGTGGAGTCGCGGCCGTGGACGGCGTCCGTGACGTCGGCCATCTCCTTCTTCAGGTCGAAGCCGCTGCGGATCTCCTTGAGCCCCAGCTCGTCGCTGTCCAGCTGCTTGCGGATGAACGTCTTGGGGTTGAGGTCCTCGAACTCGAAGTCCTTGAACTCCGGGCCGAGTTCCTCGCGGATGTCCTGCTTGGCACTGTCCGAGAAGTCGCGGATCTTCCGGATCGTCCGGCTCACGTCCTGGATGACCTTGGGGAGCTTGTCCGGACCGAAGACGAGCACGGCGAGGACGACGAGCGTCACCAGCTCGAGCGGTCCTATGTCATTGAACACCTGAAGCTCCTTGCGATGTTCTCGGCCCTCGGCCCTCGGTGGTCGGTGCGTCAATTCGTCCGTGCGCCCGTACGTCCGTGCGGTCCTCCGTGGTCCGGGCCGGATCCACGGTACCCGCCGCCCCGTACGACCGGTACCGTCCCGTGGCTTCCGGGCGCGTGCGGCGGGGGGTCTTCCCCGCCCGTTCGCCTTCTCGTGGCGTGCGGTACGCCTCGGTCGCCGCCCTGCTCAGTCACCGCCGGAGGACCCGAGCACCAGCGAGACCTCCCGCTCCTCGCCGTCCCGTTCCAGGGTGAGCTCCAGCCGGTCCCCGGGGCGGTGGGCGCGGGTCTTGACGATGAGTTCCTCACCCGAGTGGACGCGTCGGCCGTCGACCTTCGTGATGACGTCGCCGGCCTTGATCCCGGCCTTGGCTCCGGGGCCGCCGGTGCTGACCGGGGGCCCTCCGTCACTGCCCCTGGTGCCGACGCGGGCGCCGTCACCGGTGTAGTCCATGTCCAGGGTGATGCCGATCACCGGGTGGGTCGCCTTACCGGTGTTGATCAGTTCCTCGGCGACGCGCTTGCCCTGGTTGATGGGGATGGCGAACCCGAGCCCTATGGAGCCCGCCTGGCCGCTCTCCCCCTCGTCGCCACCGCTGCCGGCGGAGCGGATGGCGGAGTTGATGCCGACCACGCGGGCCTGGGCGTCGAGCAGGGGGCCGCCGGAGTTGCCGGGGTTGATCGGCGCGTCGGTCTGCAGGGCGTCGACGTACGACACGTCGCTGCCGTCGCCCCGCCCGCCGCCCGCCGTGATGGGGCGTTCCCGCGCGCTGATGATGCCGGCGGTGACCGTGCCGGCCAGGTCGAAGGGTGCGCCGATGGCGATGACGGGATCGCCCACCCGCACGTTGTCCGAGTTGCCGAGAGGCAGGGGGTCCAGTCCGCTGACGCCCTTGACCTTCACCACGGCGAGGTCGTAGCCGCTGTCCCGGCCGACGAGCGTGGCCCTCGCGGTGTCGCCGCTGTGGAAGGTGACGGTGATCTCGCCGTCGCTTCCGGCGGGCTGCACGACATGGTCGTTGGTGAGGATGTGCCCGCGGCCGTCGAGCACGAACCCGGTACCGGTGCCCGCCGACGCGGCGCCGCTGACGTGCAGGGTGACGACGCTGGGCAGCGCCTGCGCGGCGATCCCGGCGATGCTCCCGGGGTCCCGTCCGGCGGGCTCCTCCCCGGCCTGCGGCAGCTCCACGGCACCCACACCACCGTTGCGCTCCAGGTGGGCGCCCACGATTCCGCCGACGACGCCGGAGGCGAGCGCGACCACCAGCATGAGGCCGATGAGCTTCCTCCGGGCGCGCTTGCGCCGCTGGTCCTTCGTGGGCTCCGCGACCCCGGTCTGCTGCAACGGCGCACTCGCCCCGGCGGCGGGCGCCGCCCAGGGGTCGTAACGCTGCCAGGGGTCGGCTGCCGCCGCGGCGTCCGTGGCGGAGGCGGCCGGGGGCGCGGGTGCGGGTGCGGTGTGGCTCGCGGCCGGGGGGCCGGGCTCGAACACGGTGGGAACGGTGGGAGCTGCGGTGGCCGGGGCGGGCGCGCCGGGCGTCGGCAGGTCCGACGCCGGATGCCGCACCGGGTGCGGGACCGCCGTGTCCTGCGCGGGAGTTGCCGCCGGATGCTGAACCGGGGGCGCCGGCGCCCAGGGCCCCGGCTCGCCGTACGGCGGGGTGCTGTAGGGGTCGGGATCGTGCAGCGGCCGGGGCTGCTCGGTCTGCCCCACGCCGTATCCGGCCCCGGCGGGCTCGACGGCCCCGGCGAGGCGGCCTGCCACCGCTGCCTCGCCGGTCTCCGCGGCTTCCGTGGCCTCGGCGGCTTCCGTGGCCTCGGCGCTCAGGGGCCGGTGCAGTTCGTAGTCGCCCCCGGGGGTGGTCGCAGGTACAGCGGGCCGTGCGAGTTCGAAGTCTCCGCCGGCGTCCCGCGCACGCTCCCTGTCGGGCTCCGTGTCCCGTTGCACCGCCTCGGACGGGGTGGCTCCGGCCGCTGCCGGCTCGGCGGACTCCTCCTGCTCCCCCGTCGGGCCCGCCTTCGTGGGCTTCCCCTCGTTCATGCTCTCCCCACAGCTGGCCGCAGATCGTCGACTCCGTGGCTCCGTACGCCTCCGCGCTTCAGAGCCGGTCCGGCACCCGGCTGCAGTCGGCCTGGGCGCGCCACCTGGATTCAATCAGGTTCGCACGCCCGTGCGCAGCGGACGGGGTGGGGGCGGTGCACCGGTCAGCGGAGCATGCGGGAAGATGCCGAGGACGCCGAGGTCTCCGAGGACACGGTGGGGGCCGGAGCCGCGGTCGCACCGACCGTGGAACCAGTGGCCGTGGAACCGGTCGCGGTGGTCCCGGGGGCCGTGGACCCGGGGGCGGTGGGGAACGAACCGGGTGCCATGAGCCCGGAGGTCGTCTCCCACGCGGACAGCACCAGCGGCGGGGCCGTGCTGAGCGGCGGTATCAGCGGGGACACCAGGGCCGCGTCGGCCATGACCGGGGCTGCCAAAGCACTGTGGTGCCGGTGGGCGGGCGGCGGCGCCCCGGGAAGCAGCGGTGCGGAGGCCTGCGCCGGAACATCGCCCGGGGCGCTCTGCCCCTGCGGCTGAGCGACCGACGGTGCGGTGCCGCGGCGCCGCTGGGAGTCGGGCGCCGTCGTCGCCGCGCTGCCCTGGGTGCGCATCGGAGTCACGTTGCTGCCGTTGCCCGAGCCGCGGGCCGCCGTGTCGGCGGGCGTGACCCCGGCCACACCGCCGAGGGCGATCGCGGCCAGCGACACCGCTCCGGCGGCAGCGGCGGCGAACCGCAGCCCGCGCGAGGCGGGACGGTCCGGCTCCGGTCGGCTGACGTCATGGATGCGGAAGCCCCGGCCGGCTCCGATCGCGCCCGCTGAGGAGGCCGGCAGCGGAGCATGCCGGCGGGAGGGCGCGTAGGCGAACTCGAACCGCTCGCCACGACTGCCGGTCCCGAAGACTCCGGAGATCCGGCCGTGCGGCCCGGACGGGTCGCCCGGCAGCCCTCCTCTGTTCAGCGGCGAGCCACCGCCCAGGTCACCGCCCGCAGGCAGGCCCTGGAGGCGGGCCAGGAAGCTCTCGGAGGGCGGTGGCGGGGCCGCCTTCGCGAAGACGTTCTTCAGCCGGCGCTGCGCGTCCACCTCCGTCTTGCATTTCGCGCAGGTGGCGACGTGTGCCAGTACGCGCTCGCGCGCGTCATGACCGAGCTCTCCGTCCACCAGGGCGGAGAGTCGGTCTCCCAGGTGCTCCTCTGCGAGGTGTCCCTCGGCAGGTTTCGGCAGTGATCCACTCACGCGCTCGTGCCCCCTCCCCCCAGTGCGGGAACACGCGGCACGAAGGAGCGGCGCTCCGTACGTGCCTGGGGCGAGCGGTGAGCGAGGGCCTTGCGCAGCTGGGAACGCCCGCGGTGGATCCGGGACCGGACCGTGCCGAGCTTGACGCCGAGGGTCGCGGCGATCTCCTCGTACGACAGTCCCTCGATGTCGCAGAGGACGACCGCGGCGCGGAACTCCGGAGCGAGGGTGTCGAGGGCCTGCTGGACGTCCGCGTCGAAGTGGGTGTCGTTGAAGACCTGCTGGGGGGTGGGCTCCTTGCTGGGCAGCCGCTCGGCCGCGTCGTCGCCCAGCGAGTCGAACCGGATCCGCTGCTTACGGCGCACCATGTCCAGGAAGAGGTTGGTGGTGATGCGGTGCAGCCAGCCCTCGAAGGTGCCCGGCGTGTACGTCGACAGCGAGCGGAAGACACGGACGAAGACCTCCTGGGTGAGGTCCTCCGCGTCGTGCTGGTTACCGGTGAGACGGTAGGCGAGCCGGTAGACCCGGCCGCTGTGCGTGCTGACGATCTCCTCCCAGGTGGGCGGAGTCCACGCCTGCCCGTCCGCGTCGGTGGAGAAGCTCGCGGTCTGGGCCGGCTCAGCGGCGTGGATGTGGTCAGCAACGGTGTTGTTCACGGATTTCGGCCTACCCGCCGATCCGAGGAAGCGCTTCAGCGCTCCGCCCCGATCCACAGGCGCAGCCGCACCTCCCCTATCGGCTCTGGTGGTGTCCAGTGGAGCCCCTACCATAGCCACCTCGCCCGTTAGCTCCGGATAAGCGGTTTTACGAGAAATTGATCTGGGCTGCCACGGCTCGTGGGCCTGCGTCAGCACTTGCTCGGTGTCCTCGCTCACCCGCTCACCCCCCTCACGGCACACGCCGCTTGCTCTTCCCCTTGAACGACCGGTCCCATCAGTGGGTTCCCGGCGCCAACGGATAAAGTCACGCCGAGGCAACCACGGGGACAGGAGAGGGTCATTACCGCCAACCGGCAGACGAGCTGGGCGTTCTCGGACGCCTATGTCGCCGAGGACGAGGCGCTGCACTGGGCCCGGGACCGGGCTCGCGAGGCAGGGCTGCGCTCGGTGGCGCCCGGTACGGGCGCGGCTCTGCGGTTGCTCGCGGCCACCGTGGACGCCAAGGCGGTCGCGGAGATCGGCACGGGATGCGGGGTCTCCGGGGTCCACCTGCTGCACGGCATGCGGCCGGACGGGGTACTGACCACGGTCGACCAGGAGCCGGAGCACCAGCAGTCGGCCCGCCAGGCCTTCCGCACGGCGGGCTTCGCCGCCAACCGGGCCCGCTTCATCCCCGGCCGGGCCCTGGACGTCCTGCCCCGTCTCGCGGACTCCGGCTACGACCTCGTCTTCTGCGACGGGGACCGGCTCGAGTACCAGGACTATCTCGCCGAATCGTTGCGCCTGCTGCGCCCGGGAGGCCTGGTCGCCTTCGAAGGGGTCTTCGCGAGCGGCCGGACGGTGGACTCCGGTCCGCAGCCCACCGAGGTGCTGCGGCTGCGGGAACTGGTGCGGGCCGTGCGCGAGAGCCAGGAACTGGTGTCGTCGCTGCTGCCCGTGGGCGACGGACTGCTCTGCGCGGTGAAGCGGTGAAGCGGTGAAGCGGTGAGCAGATGCACAAACACGCGCCCAGACCACCAGGCAACGCTCTGACCTGCTTAAACAGTCGCCCCGGTACCACGTGCGGCACCGGGGCGACTGAACTGAAACTGAAAGGGTATGGTCGCTTGCGCGTCAGCCGACGACCTTCTTGAGGGCGTCGCCGAGCGCGTCGGCCTCATCCGGGGTCAGCTCGACGACGAGCCGACCGCCGCCTTCGAGCGGAACGCGCATGACGATGCCCCGCCCCTCCTTGGTCACCTCGAGCGGGCCATCACCCGTCCGCGGCTTCATGGCCGCCATGCTCGTTCCCCTTCCTGAAACCCAGCTCAACCGTCTGAAGCCGACGGCCCACTGAAGGGCACCTGCGGTCCTTGAAGCAGGACACACGCCACCGGCATCGAACACATTGCTTCCAGGCCATTATCCCGCATCGCAGGACCCAATGACCAACATCAGTCGGCATCGCTTGGGCAACGCGCGCGAGCAAAACCACTCAATTCGGCGATGTGGCTGCGATACTGCGCCACCGCACGCAGTTCCACCGAACGAAAACGACCTGTAATTCTTTGACGCAGGTCACACACCGGGGTCACGCCACCGTCGGCCATCTCCGTCATGCTGTCCTGCACAGGGGCGTACCGGCCGGTACGCCCCCGAGCCGCCACGCGGAGGGGACACACCATGGCCGACACCGTGCTCTACGAGGTGCGCGACGGGCTCGCGACGATCACGCTGAACCGCCCGGAGGCGATGAACGCGCTGAACGTGGCGGCGAAGGTCGCGCTCAGGGACGCGGTCCGGGCCGCCGCGGACGACGCCGCCGTGCGGGCCGTGCTGCTGACCGCCGCCGGTGACCGGGCGTTCTGCGTGGGGCAGGACCTCAAGGAGCACATCGGGCTGCTGACCGCCGACCGCGAGGACGGTTCCGGGCGGACGATGGAGACGGTGCGCGAGCACTACAACCCGATCGTGAAGGCGCTCGCCGGGGCCGCGAAGCCGGTGGTCGCCGCGGTGAACGGGGTCGCGGCCGGAGCGGGCTTCGGCTTCGCGCTGGCGGCGGACTACCGGATCGTGGCCGACACGGCAGCGTTCAACACGTCGTTCGCCGGGGTCGCGCTGACCGCGGACTCCGGGATCTCCTGGACCCTGCCGCGGGTCGTCGGCCCCGGTCGTGCGACCGACCTGCTGCTCTTCCCGCGCAACATCCCGGCCCAGGAGGCGTACGACCTCGGGATCGCGAACCGGCTGGTCCCCGCCGCCGAACTGCGCGCGGAGGCGGAGAGGACGGCGCGGGCGCTGGCGGCGGGGCCGACGGTGGCGTACGCGGCGCTGAAGGAGTCGGTGGCGTACGGGCTCAGCCACTCCCTGGAGGAGACGCTGGGGAAGGAGGACGAGCTCCAGACCCGGGCGGGCGCCTCCGAGGACCACGCGATCGCCGTGCAGGCCTTCGTCAACAAGGAGAAGCCGAAGTACCTGGGCCACTGACCGGCGGCACGGGGCCCGGGGCCACCCAGGGCCCCGGGCCGTGCGGCTCAGGGCCGCCGGGCGACGCAGTCCTTCAGGTGGTCGTCGACCAGCCCGCAGGCCTGCATCAGCGCGTAGGCCGTGGTCGGGCCGACGAAACGCAGGCCCCGTTTCTTCAGCGCCTTGGACAGCGCCGTCGACTCGGGAGTGACCGCGGGGACGTCGGCGAGGGTCCTCGGCGCCGGGCGGCCGGCCCGGTCCGGGGCGTGGGACCAGATCAGGGCGTCCAGATCGCCGGGCGCCCACCCGGCCAGCAGGCGCGCGTTGGCCAGGGTCGCGTCGATCTTGGCGCGATTGCGGATGATGCCGGCGTCGGCCAGCAGGCGCTCCCGGTCTGCGTCGGTGAACTCCGCGACGGCCGCGATCCGGAAACCGGCGAAGGCGGTACGGAAGCCCGGACGGCGGCGCAGGATCGTGATCCAGGACAGGCCGGACTGGAAGGCCTCCAGGCTGAGCCGCTCGAAGAGGGCGTCGTCTCCGTGGACCGGGCGGCCCCACTCCTGGTCGTGGTAGGCGATGTAGTCCTCGGTGGACAGGGCCCAGGGGCAGCGCGGGGCGCCGTCGGGGCCGGCGAGGGCGGCACCGTCGGTCACGGCTGTTCGCCCTGCGGGTGCGCGGCGGGCTTCTCCATGGAGATGTGGGCCGCGACGGCGCGGGCACCGGCGAGCGCGGACTCCAGGTCGGCGATCCGGGCGTCGCGCTCGGCGAGCTCGGCGCCGAGACGGCTGAGGGCGTCGTCCACATCGGCCATGCGGTAGCCGCGGGCGGCGAGCGGGATGCGAAGACCGTCCACGTCCACGCGGCGGACCGGGCGGTCCAGCGGCAGGGAGTCCGTCAGGCGGTCGGGGACCGCCTCGGGCAGCGGGCCGTTCTCTCCACCGCCCACCACGGCGAGGGTCACCGCGGCGACCACCACGGCGAGCGCGACGACCAGGAACAAGAACATAACCATCGCTGGGGCCCCCACGATTGGATCGGGTCGGATGGATCGAGCCGGTCGGATCGAGCCGGATCGGTCGGCGGATCGGAGTCGGGTGTGTGGCTCCGATCGTGCCATGCGAGTCTGACAGTCAGGGTCACAGGCGGTCATGGACGGCGACGGACCGGACGGAACCGGACCAACCCTCACGAAGTCTTATAGACCATCACGAACTCTTACGAGCCCTTACGAACGAGGAGAGGTCACAGGGGATGTTCAGGCTGGGCAGGCGGGAATTCGCACCGCACGAGCCGGTGATCATGGCGATCGTGAACCGGACCCCGGACTCCTTCTACGACCAGGGCGCGACCTTCCGCGACGAACCGGCGCTCGCGCGCGTGGAGCAGGCGGTGGCGGAGGGTGCCGCGATCATCGACATCGGCGGGGTGAAGGCCGGGCCGGGCGAAGATGTGTCCGCCGAGGAGGAGGCACGGCGGACGGTCGGTTTCGTCGCCGAGGTGCGGCGGCGCTTCCCGGACGTCGTGATCAGCGTGGACACCTGGCGGCACGACGTGGGCGAGGCCGTGTGCGAGGCCGGGGCGGATGTGCTCAACGACGCGTGGGGCGGGGTCGATCCGCGGCTCGCGGAGGTCGCCGCGCGGTACGGCGCGGGGCTGGTGTGCACCCACGCGGGGGGCGCCCGGCCGCGGACCCGGCCGCACCGGGTGACGTACGAGGACGTGATGGCCGACATCCTCGAGCGGACCGTGGGGCTGGCGGAGCGGGCCGTGGCGCTGGGGGTGCCGCGGGAGTCGGTGATGATCGATCCCGGGCACGATTTCGGGAAGAACACCCGGCACAGCCTCGAGGCGACGCGGCGGCTGGACGAGATGGTCGCCACCGGGTGGCCGGTGCTGGTGTCGCTGTCCAACAAGGACTTCGTCGGGGAGACGCTGGACCGGCCGGTGAAGGAGCGGGTGCTGGGGACGCTGGCGACGACGGCGGTGTCGGCGTGGCTGGGGGCCCGGGTGTACCGGGTGCACGAGGTGGCGGAGACGCGGCAGGTGCTGGACATGGTGGCGTCGATCGCGGGGCACCGCGATCCCGCGGTGGCCCGGCGGGGGCTGGCGTAGGGACCTCCCCCGCCGGGGTGTGTGCGGGGGCTTAGCCCCGCTCCCCCGGCAGGGGCGGGGCGCCCTGGACGCGCGCCCCCACGCCCTGCCGTCTCAGCGGCCCGCTTCCTTGGACACCAGGGCCACCGCCTCGTCGACGTCGTCCGTGACGTGGAAGAGGAGGAGGTCCTTCTCGGCAGCCTTGCCCTGGGCGATGACCGTGCCGTGCAGCCAGTCGACCAGACCGCCCCAGTAGTCGGTGCCGAACAGGACGATGGGGAACTGGGTGATCTTCTGTGTCTGGACCAGGGTCAGGGCCTCGAAGAGTTCGTCGAGGGTGCCGAGTCCGCCGGGCAGGACCACGAAGCCCTGCGAGTACTTGACGAACATCAGCTTGCGCACGAAGAAGTACCGGAAGTTCAGGCCGATGTCGACGTAGCTGTTCAGCCCCTGCTCGAACGGCAGCTCGATGCCGAGGCCGACCGAGACACCATGGGCCTCGTACGCGCCCTTGTTGGCCGCTTCCATGGCACCGGGACCACCGCCGGTGACCACCGCGAAGCCCGCCTGGACCAGGCCCCGGCCCAGCCGGACACCGGTCTCGTACTCCGGCGAGTCCACCGGTGTGCGCGCCGAGCCGAAGACGCTGATGGCGGGCGGCAGCTCGGCGAGCGTGCCGAAGCCCTCGACGAACTCCGACTGGATGCGCAGCACCCGCCAGGGGTCGGTGTGCACCCAGTCCGAGGGCTCGCGCTCGTCCAGCAGCCGCTGGTCCGTGGTGCTCGCCTGGACCTGGCCCCGCCTGCGGAGCACCGGGCCCAGGCGCTGTTCCTCCGGTGGGCGCTTCTTGCCCTCGGGGTTGCCAGTAGCCATATGCGCTCCCTCCGGTTGCTGTCTCCCCGCTCGGGAAACGCCGAGGCGCCGGGGAGAGATCGTTCCACTTCAGCGTAGATCCATGCGGGTTACGTACGGGGGACGTCAGCATGTCCGCCGGAGAGCGTTCCGAAACGCCGTCCCGCCGTCACGCCGTCAGCCAGGACCGCAGCCGTTCCTCCCCCGCCAGGATCTTCGCCGTGTCCACGCGTTCGTCCCGTTTGTGCGCCAGGTGCGGGTTGCCGGGACCGTAGTTGACCGCCGGGACGCCGAGCGCCGAGAAGCGGGAGACGTCCGTCCAACCGTACTTGGGCTGGGGGGTGCCGCCCACGGCCTCGATGAAGGCCGCCGCGGCCGGGTGGGACAGGCCGGGCAGGGCCGCACCGCTGTGGTCGTCGACGACGAACTCGGCCACGCCGCAGTCCGCGAAGACCTCGCGCACATGGGCCAGGGCCTCGGCCTCCGAGCGGTCGGGCGCGTAGCGGAAGTTGACGGTGACGACGCACTCGTCGGGGATGACGTTGCCGGCCACGCCCCCGGAGACGCCCACCGCGTTCAGGCCCTCCCGGTACTCCAGGCCGTCGATCACCGGACGGCGCGGCTCGTAGGAGGCGAGGCGGGCGAGGACGGGGGCCGCCGCGTGGATCGCGTTGGAACCCATCCAGCTCCGCGCGGAGTGGGCGCGCTCGCCCGTGGTCCTCAGCAGCACCCTGAGGGTGCCCTGGCAACCGCCCTCCACCTGGCCGTCGGAGGGCTCGAGGAGTACCGCGAAGTCGCCCTCCAGCCAGTCTGGATGCTGCTCTGCGACGTGCTTCAGCCCGTTGAGGTCCGCGGCGACCTCCTCGTTGTCGTAGAAGACGAAGGTCAGGTCCCGGTTGGGGGCGGGGACGGTGGCCGCGATGCGCAACTGGACCGCCACACCCGCCTTCATGTCGCACGTGCCGCAGCCCCACAGCACGCCGTCCGCGTCGAGCCGGGAGGGGACGTTGTCCGCGATCGGGACGGTGTCGATGTGGCCGGCGAGGATCACACGCTCCGCGCGTCCGAGGTTCGTCCGGGCCACGACGTTGTTGCCGTAACGGTCGACCGTGAGGTGCGGCAGATCGCGCAGGACGGACTCGATCGCGTCCGCGAGCGGCTTCTCGGTGCCGCTGACGGAGGGGAAGTCGACGAGCCGCGCGGTCAGTCGTGCCGCGTCCAGGGTGAGGTCAAGCGGGGTGTCGGCCATGGCCACGACCCTAACGCGCGGGTCCGGTCACACTGTCCACACCCGGCACACGCGCCTCGTACTCTCCAGTACCTTGTACGCGTGTCAGAGCCACCTCTTCCTTCCAAACGTCGTGGCCGCCTCTTCCGCTTCGGGGCGGCCTCCGTGGTTCTCCTCGGAGTCGCCGGCTACCTCGTGGTCCAGTACGACTCGGGGGGCGGCGGCGGACCGGGCTGCCGCGTCGTGTCGGGCAAGGGCGACGGAGCCACGTACGAGTTCACGCCGGAGCAGGCGGTGAACGCGGCGACGATCACCGCCGTGGGCACCGCGCGCGAACTGCCCGAGCGGGCCGTGACGATCGCGCTGGCGACGGCCCTCCAGGAGTCGGCGCTGCGGAACATCGACTACGGCGACCGCGACTCGCTCGGCCTGTTCCAGCAGCGGCCCTCACAGGGCTGGGGCACACCGGAGGAGATCATGGACCCGGTGTACTCGGCGGAGAAGTTCTACGAGGGCCTGGAGAAGGTGCCGGGCTACACCCGGCTGCCGCTCACCGTCGCCGCGCAGCGGGTGCAGCTCAGCGGCTTCCCGCAGGCCTACGCCAAGCACGAGCCGGACGCCACCCTGCTGGCCGCCGCCCTCACCGGTCACTCGGCGGCCACCTTGACCTGCAAGGGCCGCCCGGGGACGACCCGTGCGGCGGATACGGACGCGGTACGCGCGGCGCTGGCCCGGGACTTCGGAGGGGGCACGCTGGAGCCGGCCGGTGCCGAGGTGAGCGACACGGCGGACTCCCCGGCTCCCTCCCCCGCGTCGTCCTCCACGGCCGCCGCACCCGCCGCGCCCCTGGCGGATGCCGACGTCGACTCCGACGGGCGGACCGTGACGCTGTCGGTCCGCGCCGACGCCGACGCGGGACGGAAGGCCGGGACACAGGGCTGGCAGCTCGCGCACTGGGCCGTGGCCAACGCCTCCGCGCTGCACATAGAGCGGGTGGCGTACGCCGGGCGGGAGTGGACCGCGGGGGGCGCCGACAACCAGTGGCGCGTGCTCGAGGACAGTGCCGACGGCAAGAACAACGGCAAGAACAACGACAAGAACGGCGGCAAGGACACCGAGGCAGCGGGCGAGGTCCGGATCACGACCGCACGGTAGCGCCGCCCAGTGGTGCCGCACAGCGGTGCGAGAGGTCGCTCCCAGGGGTTGTACGGAGTACGGGCCGCTGACGGCGCGCGCGGGGCGTCGCGTCGTCAGCCCTGGTACGGCGGTATCCCTTGGGGTTGCGCCGCCGTAACCGTTCGACGGTCCGTCGAACCACGCACCGTTCGTCCGTTTTTATACACAGCCGATCATGCTGCGCATTGCCAACTCTTTACGTCGCCCTGCCGCAACCTTCCCGGCCTTCGAGCGGTAGTCACTGCGTCCGAGCCCGGAGATCGACACCGGGTCCGGATGGACACGCCATCGTTCCCTCCCGCTCAAGGAGCACCATGTCCCTCCCCCTGACCCGCCGGATCGCCCGTGCCGCGCTGCTCGTCGCCGCCGGAGCGGCCGCCGGGGTCGGTGCGGCCGGTTCCGCCGTCGCGGCCCCCGCGACGGCGGCCACCCCGAACGTCGGCGGGCTGACCGCCCTGGACGGGTCGAACCTGGCCAGTCCCGTGAACGACACGACGCAGGTCGTCAACGAGGCCGCTGGTACCGGCTCCCTCCCCCTGGACGGCGTGCCGACGGCCCAGACCCTGCCGGCCGCGTCGCTGCCGATCGGCTGAGCCGCTCCGGCGCGGGCGCCGGTACGCATGCCCCCACGCGGACGGGGCCCGGGTTCTCCCGGGCCCCGTCCGCGCATGTCGCGCACTCCGCGGCGTCACACCCTCCGCGTCACGCCTTCAGGCGCTCCACCGCCGCGCGTACGCGCTCGTCCGTGGCGGTCACGGCGACGCGTACGAACTTCTCGCCCGCCGGGCCGTAGAAGTCGCCCGGCGCGACCAGGACGCCGCGCTCGGCGAGGCGGCCGACGGTGTCCCAGCAGGACTCGTCGCGGGTGGCCCACAGGTAGAGCCCGGCCTCGCTGTGCTCGATCCGGAAGCCGTGCCCCAGGAGGGCCATCCGCAGGGCGGTGCGGCGGGCCGCGTACCGCTCGCGCTGGACGCGCACGTGCTCGTCGTCGCCCAGCGCAGCCACCATGGCCGCCTGGGTGGGCGCCGAGGTCATCATGCCGCCGTGCTTGCGGATCTGCAGCAGCGGTCCGAGGACCTCGGGGTCACCGGCCAGGAAGGCGGCGCGGTAGCCCGCGAGGTTGGACCGCTTGGACAGCGAGTGCACGGAGACGACGCCCTCGTACGAGCCGCCGTTGACGTCGGGGTGCAGCACCGAGACCGGTTCGGCGTCCCAGCCCAGTTCGAGGTAGCACTCGTCGGAGAGGACGAGGACGCCGTGCTCACGGGCCCAGGCGACGATCCGGGTCAGCTCCGCCTTGGAGAGCACCTTGCCCGTCGGGTTGGACGGGGAGTTCAGCCAGAGGAGCTTCAGGCCCGTCGGGTCCAGTTCGGTCGGGTCGTCGTACGCCTCGTGCTCCGCGCGGGCCAGGCGGGCGCCGACCTCGTACGTCGGATAGGCCAGCCGCGGGTACGCCACCCGGTCGCCGGGACCGAGGCCCAGCTGGGTGGGGAGCCAGGCGACCAGTTCCTTGGAACCGACGACCGGCAGCACATGGCGGTGGGTGACCTCGCGGGCCCCCAGGCGACGCTCCACCCAGCGGGTGAGCGCGTCGCGCAGTTCCGGGGTGCCCCAGACCGTGGGATAGCCCGGGGAGTCCGCCGCGGCGATCAGGGCCTTCTGGATCCGTTCGGGGACCGGGTCGACGGGGGTGCCGACCGAGAGGTCGACGATGCCGTCGGGGTGCCCGGCGGCCGTCTTCTTGTAGGGCTCCAGCTTGTCCCAGGGAAAGGTGGGCAGCCGGTCGGAGACTGCGGACACGGGTTCTGGCTCACTTTCTGGTGCGGCACTGCTGCTGCGCTGCTGCACCGTTACGGCAAACGCCTCGGCCCCGTACGGCGATCGGGTCGATCGACCGTACGGAACCGAGGCGGCACAGACGTGCGGGCCGCGCGCACCGACAGGCCCCGGGCTCCGGGGCCCGCCACCGATGCGCGAGCAGCGCGTTCTAGGCCTGCGGCGGCAGCGCGGCGATGAACGGGTGGTCCCGCTCGATCAGCCCCAGCTTGGAGGCGCCGCCGGGCGAGCCGAGGTCGTCGAAGAACTCGACGTTCGCCTTGTAGTAGTCCTTCCACTCCTCGGGAGTGTCGTCCTCGTAGAAGATGGCCTCGACCGGGCAGACCGGTTCACAGGCGCCGCAGTCGACGCATTCGTCCGGGTGGATGTACAAGGACCGCTGGCCCTCGTAGATGCAGTCGACCGGGCACTCCTCGATGCACGCCTTGTCCTTCACGTCGACACAAGGCTGCGCGATGACGTAGGTCACGCTGTCGTTCCTCCTCGATTGGGCGCCGGCGGGCCTCCTCAGGCTCCGCCGCCTGGCGCGCGGGAGCGCGGCGTCGTCGATGCCCGCCCCTAGTATCTCCGTTCCCGGGCATGATCCGAACAGGAGGGGTGAACTGACCTGTGGAATTCTCTGCAGCCGGACGTCTCGAGGTCCGCGTCACCGCTGCTGACGTGGGCAAACGAGTTTCCGTACGGAGCTTGATCGAACATGGCCCGCCGGGTGAGAGGTTCACCGACACGGTCGGAGTTCTCACATCATGGGACAACGGTGTGCTGCGAATCACACGGAAGAACGGGGAAAGCGTCCGCATCACGGAATCCGCGCTGGTCGCGGGCAAAGTGATACCGCCCGCACCGGCCCGCAGGCGCGGTCCGGCCGCCTCGTACGAGGAACTGGCCCGGGTCGCCGCGCGGGCGTGGCGGCCGGTGGAGAGCGAGCGGCTGGGCGACTGGGAGCTGAGGGCGGCGGCCGGCTACACGCGCCGGGCCAACTCCGTGCTGCCGCTCGGCGACCCGGGCATGCCCCTGGACGGGGCACTGACGGCCGTACGCCGCTGGTACGCCGACCGGGGGCTGCCCGCCTACCTCCAGACGGCGACCGGCGCCGCGGGCACGCAGGAGCAGCTGTGCGCGGAGCTGGAGCGGCGGGGCTGGGCGCGCGAGGTGACCGCCGAACTGTGGATCGGCGGTCTCGCCCCGATCGCCGACCTGACCGACCTGGCCGAGGGGCCCGGGGTCGTGCTGTCCCGGGAGGCCGACGAGGCGTGGCTCAGGCGCTACCGGCGCAGGGGTGTGAGCGAGGTGGCCCTGAAGGTCCTGGGCAGTGGACCCTCCGTGTGGTTCGCGACCGTGCCGGGCGACCCCGCGCCTGCCGCGATCGGGCGGTGCGTCGTCGACGGGCGGTGGGCGGGCTTCGCGGCGGTCGAGGCGGACCCGGCGCAGCGGCGGCGCGGGCTCGCGACGGCCGTGATGGCGGCGCTGGCCCGGCGGGCGCTCGACGAGGGCGCGTCGGCCGCGTGGCTCCAGGTCGAGGAGGACAACGCGGAAGCCCGCGCCCTGTACGACAGAATGGGCTTCGCCACACATCACACGTACCACCACTACCGCGCGCCCGGCTCACCGGCTCCGGCAGGTGACGGATCGCCGTGAGAGGGCACTGACCGGTTATGCGCTCCCCCTGCCCCCCGTCCCCGGAACGGTCCGCCGAGCTGCGGCGGCGGTTCAGCGAGGAGGCCCGCTCCGAGCAGCCGGATCTGACCACGCTCTGCCTGCTGGTCGGCGCGGAGGCGGACGGCGCGCTGGACGAGGCGGGCATGGACGTCGCGCAGATCGAGCTGGACGCGCTGGCCGGCCGGCTCCCCTACCGGCCCGGCTCCCCGCACGCCTGGGCTACGGCGCTGCGGGAGCTGCTGGGCGAGCGGTACGGATTCCACGGCACCCCGGGCGACTACCGGCGCCTGGAGTCGTCGCTGCTGCACGAGGTACTGCGTCGTCGGCGCGGGCTGCCGATCCTGCTGTCGGTGGTGTGGCTGGAGGTGGCCCGGCGGGCGGGTGCCCCGGTGTACGGGGTCGCGCTCCCCGGACATTTCGTGGTGGGCCTCGGAAAGGCGGAGCAGCAGGTGCTCGTCGACCCCTTCGACGGGGGCCGGGTGCTGACCGGGGCCGACGCGGATCTGCTGGTCGCCGGGGCCACGGGGGCACCGCTGGACGCGTCGATGCTGACGCCGGCCGATCCGCTGGACGTCGTCCTGCGCATCCTGAACAACATCCGGGCGTGGGCGTCCGCCCGCCCGGAACGGTCGGACGTGGCGCTGTGGGCGGTGGAGCTGTCCCTGCTGCTCCCCTCCCGGCCGGCCCGGCTGCGGTACGAACGGGCCCAGCTGCTGGTGCAGCGCGGTGACTTCGCCGACGGCGCGGACGAGCTGGAGGCGTACGCCGAGGTGGTGTCCGCGGTGGACGAGCCGACCGCGGAGCGGATCCGAGGCCAGGCCCGAGCGGCACGGGCCCTGCTCAACTGAGGATCCGGGGCCCCGATCACATACCTCTCTTGACATAGGTATAACTGGATACTTATTATCTTCTGGTGTCCAGAAGCAGTGCCCCCGAACAGCGCGTCGCGCACGTGAGCTCCGAGCTCGCGGCGTGCCTGCCCGCGCTGCACCGGGCCCTGGACCGGCGGGTGGCGAGCGAGTATCCGCACCCGAAGCCGCCCGAGGGACAGCTCGCGCTGCTGAGGTTCGTCGCCCGGCGCGAGGGCACCACGGTGCGCGAGGCGGCCGAGGCACTGCTGATGAAGCCCAACAACGTCAGCGCGCTGGTCTCCCAGCTCACGGAGCGGGGAGAACTGGAGCGCCGGCAGGACGGCGCCGACAAGCGCGTCGCCCGCCTCCACCTCACGGAGTCCTCGCGACAGCGCATCGCCGAGGTGGGCGCTCTCGAGCAGAGCCATCTCGGCCGGGCGCTGCAGTCCCTCACCGACGGTGAGCTGGACGCGCTCGGTTCCGCCGTCGGCGCGCTGAAGGCACTGACCCGGCACCTTCACTCAGCGGCCCGCTGACCAGGGCGTCAGCGGCACGGGCACGCGCGTCGAGCGTGTGCCCGCGGTGAAGCGTTCGGCTTCCCGCCCCGCCCTCCTTCCCCCGAGGCAGTCCATCCCCGAGGCAGTGCCGCCTCGGGGCGGTTCCCCGTGGGCCGCCCCGCTCACGGCCCGGCCCCGTACACCCGGCTGCCCGACCGCGGCCATGCGCCGTGCGGTTCGTTCGTCCCCCTTTGAGAAAGAAACGGCTCTCTTCATGGCGTCCACACCCGTGGATCACTCCGCCCCCACCCCCGACACGGCTGCTTCCCCGCAGTCGATGATCGAGCGCCTCCGGGCCAACCCCTGGCTCGCGCTGATCGCGGTGTCGTTCGGCCTGCTCATGGTGCAGCTCGACGGTTCCGTCGTCGCCATCGCCAACCCGGCGATCGGCAAGGACCTCGGGGCCAGCACCGCGGAACTGCAGTGGGTCACCAACTCCTACCTGATCGCGCTCGCCGCTTCGATGATCCTCGGCGGCAAGCTCGGCGACCGGTTCGGACGGCGCTTCCACTACCTCGTCGGCGTCGGCGGGTTCGTCGTCACCTCGGTCGCGATCGGCCTGGTCGGCAGCATCGAGGGCGTCATCGTCTTCCGCGCCCTCCAAGGTGTGGCGGGCGGCATCCTGATGCCCAACACCCTGGGCATCCTGCGCGCCGTCTTCCCGCCGAAGCGGTTCGCGCTCGCGGTGGGCATCTGGGGCATGGTCTCGGCCGTGTCGACCTCGCTGGGCCCGATCGTCGGCGGTCTGCTCGTCGAGCGCGTCAACTGGGAGTCGGTCTTCTACCTGAACGCGCCGATCGGCGTCGTCGCGCTGCTGTTCAGCACGGCGGTCCTCGCCGAGTCCAAGAACTCCACCGGCCGGCACCGCTTCGACATCCCCGGCGTCGTCCTGCTCGCCGCGGGCATGGTCGCCCTGGTCTTCGGCATCGTCAAGGGCGAGACGTGGGGCTGGTCCTCCGCCGGAACCCTCGGCGCCATCGCCCTCGGCCTGGCGCTCCTGGTCGTCTTCGGCTGGTACGAGACCCGGCAGGAGCACCCGCTGCTGCCGATGCGCCTGTTCCGCAACCGGTCGCTGACCACCGGCGCGGTCATGACCCTGCTGAACTTCTTCGTGATGCTCGGCGGCATCTTCTTCATCATGCTGTACCTGCAGAACGTGCGGGGCTACACGCCGGTCGAGGCCGGTATCAGCACGCTGCCGATGTCCATCGCGTCGCTGTTCGCCTCTCCGATCGGCTCCCAGCTGACCGCCCGCTTCGGCGCACGCGTCACGATTCCGCTGGGCCTGGCCCTCTCGGCCGCCGCCATGTTCTCCATGCTCACCTGGACCGTCGACTCGTCCTACGCGACGATGTGGCCGCCGTTCATCGCGATGGGTCTCGGCGTCGGCATCGTGCTGCCCGCCACCGCCGCCGCGATCATCGGCAACGCGCCGGTCGAGGACGGCGGTGTGGCGTCCGGCCTGCAGTCCACGATGCTGCAGATCGGTGGCGCGCTCGGTACCTCGGTGCTGGTCACCGTGATCGCCGGCCGGGTCGGCTCCTCGCTGTTCGGTGAGCTGACCGCCGCTGGGGTCCCGACGGACACGGCGCACGGCCTGGAGCAGGCCCAGGACGCCGTCACGATGGGCATCGCCCCGGTCGCCGGCGACATGTCGGCACAGCTCAGGGCCGCCGTCGTCGAGGGCAGCGGCCAGGCGTTCGTCAACGGTCTGCACGCCGCCGTCACCGTCACCGGCGTCCTGTGCGTCCTCGGTGCCGTGGCCGCCGTCCTCGGCATCAAGAGCCGCGCCGAGGAGGCGAAGAACATGCGTGCCCAGTCGGCAAACGCCGAGGAGCCCGCGGTGGCCGTCGTCGCTCACTGATGCCACGGTGCACGCGCGCGTGTGGGCGTGCGTGCGGGGCGGTCCTCGAGGAGCGGTGCTGCCGGGTCGGACTCGACCCGGCAGCACCGCTTCCGTGTCTTCGCGGGCCGCCCCGCGCGGACACGGCCGCGGCGCGCGGGCCAGGGCGAACGCTGGGATTCTGGGAGGTGAGGCGCCGCGCGTGACGCGGCCGACTATGGGTGGTGAGCGCCATGGCCATCGACGACGTCCCGGAGCGGGACACCCCCGGGCTCCCCGGTGTCGACCCCCGGGGGGACCCGTTTCTGCGGACCCGGTACGCCGTCCCCCCGAGACCGGTCACGTTCCTGCGCCGGGAGCGCCTGATCCGGCATCTCGACGGTGCCCTCGCCACGCCTCTGACGATCGTCAACGGGGCGGCGGGAGCCGGCAAGACCCTGCTCGTCGCGGACTGGGCGGCCGGTCTCGGCCGGCCCGTGGCCTGGTTCACCACCGACGCGCCGAATCTGCGTCCCGGCGTGTTCTGGGCGTACGTACTGCGGGCCCTGCACACCGCCGGGGTGCCGGTCCCCGCGGCGGCGGGCTGTCCCGCCGATCCGAGCCGGGTGGACGAGGTGCTGCTGAACCGGCTGGCCGCCGAACTGAGCGGCCCGACGGCAGCACGGCGGCCGGCGGTCCTCGTGCTCGACGAGTTCGACCGGGTCGCCGCGCCGGAGACGGCCGCCCAGCTGGACTTCGTCCTGCGGCACGCGGGAGGGGGCCTGCGCCTGGTCGTGGTGTCCCGTACGGAACCGCTGCTGCCGCTGCACCGCTACCGGGCCGCCGGGGAGCTGACGGAGATCCGGGACGCGGAACTGGCGTTCACCGCCCGGGAGGCGGGCGAACTCCTCGACCGGCACGGACTGTCCCTGCCCGCGCCCGTCGCGAACGCCCTCGTGGACCGCACCCGGGGGTGGGCCGCCGGATTGCGGTTGTGCGCGCTGGCCGCGCGGGAGAGCCCCGACCCGGAGACGTATCTGAAGGAGTTCGAGGCCGGGCAGAGCACGGTGGCCGACTTCCTGCTGGCCGAGGTGCTGAACATCCAGCCGCCCGACACGCAGGACCTGCTGCTGCGGATCAGTGTCCTGGAGCGGTTCTGCCCCGACCTCGCGAACGCGCTGACGGGGCGCTCCGACGCCGGGCCCGTACTGCACTCCCTGCACCACCGCAACGCCTTCGTGCAGCACCTCGGGCACTCCTGGTACGGCCTGCACCCGTTGTTCGCGGAGATCCTGCGGGCCCATCTGGCGGTGCGGTGCCCCGGTCTGACACCGGAACTGCACCGGCGGGCCGCGCGCTGGCTGAAGGACGCGGGATTCCTCCCGGAGACCCTCGTCCACGGCGCCGCCGCCGGTGACTGGGACTTCGCCGCCGGCACCCTGGTCTCCGATCTGGCCATCGGACAGCTGTTCACCGGGCTGCGCTCGGCCGGTCTGGACGACCTGTTCTCCCGTATGGCGCCCGACGCGACGGGCCCCGCGCCGGAACTCGTACGAGCGGCCCGCGACCTCGCCCGCGGCGATCTGGACCGGGGGCCGGCCCATCTGGAGCGCGCCGGGAGGCAACTGGCCGAGGGGGCCGCGGACCCGGCGGCGGCGCAGCTGTGCTGGGCGCTGCTGGAGGTGCTGACGGCCCGGCTGACGGCGTCCTCGGCGCGTGCGGAGCGGGCCGCCCGGCTGGCCGGGGAGCTGCGCGGTGCCGTACCCGCCGACCTGCTGGACCGGCATCCCGAGCTCACCGCGCTGCTGCTGACCCATCTGGGCTCGGCCCGGCTGTGGGCGGGCCGCTTCGAGGACGCCCGGACGGCCCTGACCGCGGTCGCCACCGGGCCCGAGGGGGCGTCGACCGCGCTGCCCAGGGAGGACGCCCTGGCCCAGCTCGCACTGATCGACCAGCTCAACGGCTGGCCCGGCCGGGCGGAGCACAAGGCGTCCCAGGCCCTGGCCGAGACCGCGCGGTACAGCCTTCCCGGCCCTCCCGGCACCGGCATGGAGCGGCTGGTGCTGGCGGCGGTGGCGGTGGACCGCGACGAGCTGGACCGGGCACAGGAGCTGCTCGACGAGGCGGTCACCCCTGCGGAGGGGGACGTCTCGCACGACCCGGTGGCGCTGGCCGGGCGGGCCATCGCCGCGGCCCGGCTGCTGCTGGCCCGCGGTGATGCGCGCGCCGCCGTCCGGGCGGCCCGGCCGGACGTCACCGCCGAGGTGCCCTCCCCCTGGGTGCGGGGCCACGTGGCGCTGGTGGAGGCCGCCGCGCACCTGGCCGAGGGACGGCCCGAGGCGGTCGCCGAGGCGCTCCACGAGGTGCCCCTCGACCAGCCGGCCTGTGTCGTGGAGGCCGCCAGGATGCAGCTCGCCGCGGGCCGTCCCGGTGAGGCGGCCGAACTCCTCGACGCGCTGCAGGGCGCGGGCCGCACCGGCCCCGGCGTGTCCGTGCGGGCCGCACTGGTACGCGCCTGGAACGGGCACCTGGCGGGGGACCCGGCCACCGCCCGCCGGTGGCTCGCCGTGGCGCTGCGCGGCGCCCGGCACGGGCATCTGCGCCGCCCCTTCGTGGACGCCGGGCCGTGGATCGCACCGCTGCTGGACACGGACCCGCTGCGGGGGCTGGCCGCGGGCTGGCTCGTCACCGGCTCCGCCGACGTGCCGCCGCCCGCCGTGCCGCCCGTGGTGGAGGAGCTGAGCGGCCGGGAGCGGGACGTGCTGCGGCGGCTGGCGCGGATGATGACGACCGAGGAGATCGCCGCCGACCTGTACGTGTCGGTCAACACGGTGAAGACCCACCTCAAGAGCGTCTACCGGAAGCTCGACGTCAACCGCCGCGCCGACGCCGTACGCCGGGCCCGTGACCTGCGGCTGCTGTGAGCACGGCCGCCCCGCGCGTGCCGCCCGCCGCCACTCCCCCGCTCACCTGCCGCGGGTGAGGGCGGGGCGGCCGGGAGGGGTGGACGATCGCAGGGTGGCGGCAGTCTGCCGCCGCTCCCGAGCCGTGGGAGGAGGGGCGCATGCAGTACGAGATCCGCGTCGACGGACACATGTCGGACACGCTGACCGAGACCTTCCCCGAGCTGGACCATGTCGTGATGCGGGGCCAGACCGTGCTGTTCGGCCAGGTCGTCGACGAGGCACACCTGTACGGACTCCTGGCCCGCCTGCGCTCCCTGGGCCTCCGCGTGGTCGAGATGCGCCCGACCCCCCAGTGACGCCTACAGCGCGTCGAACGGCGGCACGATACGGACCACGATGATCAGCGGGTCACGTGGTGCCACCAGGAAGTAGAAACCAGCCGCCGGCGGCATCCATGCGCCTCGGACCGCCCGGTCGAGGGCCGTTGCCGATGTCGCTGAGGTCGATGCCCATACCGGCAAGGTCGACGAGCTGGTCGGTCAGGCGTTCCACTTCAGCCACGACGTGAACAGGGATGCCGGCTACCACGTGGTCGTGGTCGTATTCCCAGCGCCAGTCCGTGCTCACAGGGCCGGGAGACCGATGGCCGCGTGAGCTGTGTCCAGGATTCGGCCGATCTCAGAAGCGGCCTCTCGTGCCTGAGTCGCGTCGCCTGACTCGACGATGTCTTCCCAGCGTCGGAGGTCTGCTGCCAGTTCGGGCCAACGCTGGATATGGACATGAACGGCCCACTGGCCGATGAACCGCTGGAGCGGCGTCAGGTCGCAACTCTGCCGGGACTGGTCAGCCGCCTGATCCAACTCCCGGGTGAAGGCCGGCAGTGCTGCGGGCGCGATCTGGCCGACCGCCTGGCGCAACGCGGCAACCGTGGCAGGCGGCTGGGGGATGAGTGGTTGCCCGGCGGCGAAGGTAGTCATGGCTGCTCCCATGGGCACGATTCTGATCCCGGGCGTCAGCGTATCGGGCATGAGCGCTTCCTCACCGCTCGAACGAGTGAGGGAGAAGCGATCCTTCGACGCGTCCGTGACGTCTGAGGTGGGTATGGCGCCGGTCGGGCGCACTCCCCGTTCGCGCATACGACCGCACGCGCGTCAGAGGCTCTCGGCGGTGAGCCTCCCGGAGCGTACGGCGGTCGCGAGCTGCTCGAAGTCCCGTTCGTTGCGGTCGGCGTAGGCCTGGGCGAAGTCGGGCAGGGCCCGGTCGAAACGGTCGCTCGTGCCCAGGTAGGCGGCGATCGCGAGGGGGTCGCCGGAGCGGGCGTGGGCGCGGGCCAGGCTGCCTCCGCACCAGCCCCCGAAGAGGGCGAGCGTCCCGGCGTCCATGGTCTCCGGACGCGCGATGCCCTTCCAGTCCCGCAGCTGGCGCACGTAGAAGTCCCGTTCCCTGTCGTCCAGGCCCTGTACGTGGGTCCAGCCCAGGAAGATGTCACTGGTCGTCTGGATCAGGCGCTGCCCGGTCACCACGCGGCGGCCCTGGTTGTCGAAGCGTTCGCCCTCCGTGTACGGCGCGAGCACCGACTCCTGCGCCTCCTTGGCCTGGAGCAGCAGCGGGTCGTCGTCGTCCCGGCCGAGCAGGAGCAGGATCCAGCAGCGGGTGCCGACGCTGCCGACGCCGACCACCTTGCGGGCCGTGTCCACGATCCGGTACCGGCGGAGCAGATGCCGGCGCTCGGAGGACAGGGTGTCCGCGTATCCCTCGAAGACGGAGCGCAGCTCGCTCTCCTCGTCGCGTCCGGGCTCGTCGGCCAGCAGGTCGCGCAGCGGGGTGATCAGGGGCGGGTCCGGGGTGATCCGCCGGCCCTCGGGGGTGAGCCGGGTGAGCCGGTCGACGGCCTGGACGTAGGTGTGGGCGCGGGCCCGCTCGGCGGCCCGTTCGGTACGGCGCCGGACGGACCGGTCGAGGGAGGAGGCGAGGAGTTCCCGCATCCGGTCGACGTCGTCCTGGGCGTACCAGATGTCCAGGGTGCGCATGCCGGCGAAGCTCCGCATCCGTTCGCGGTACGCCCGTACGCAGGCGATGACCGCCTTGTTCTGCTCCCGCTCGGAGAAGCCGTTGGCGCGGCCCGCGATGACGAGGCTGGCGGCGAGCCGTTTGACGTCCCATTCGAAGGGGCCCGGGAAGGTCTCGTCGAAGTCGTTGATGTCGAAGACGAGGTGCCGTTCCGGCGAGGCCAGCAGCCGGAAGTTCAGCAGGTGCGCGTCGCCGCACAGCTGCACCTCCAGCCCGCTGTGCGGCAGCGTGGCGAGGTCGGCGGCCATGATCGCGGCGGCGCCCCGGTAGAAGCGGAACGGCGACTCCAGCATGCGCCCGTACCGGATCGGGACCAGTTCGGGCACCCGCGTGGCCGACTGGCGCACGAGCACGTCGACCGGGTCGAAGCGGTCGGGGCCGGGGGCGAACAGGACGTGCGCCGAGCGGGGGACGCGTTTGCGGGCCGTCCGGCCCCGCTCGGCCCGTTCGGCCGGTGAGAGGGCCGCGGCGACGGCGCTCGGTGCGGTCATGGTCCGGCCTCCTGGCTTCGGCTGGCTTCGGCGTACGTCCGTTCTCCAGCGCACCGCACTCCGGACCCGGCCGGGATCACCCGTCGGGGGTGAGGCGGCACGGTCGCCGCCGTGGGCAGCCTGGAACCGGCGCGCATCCCCGCGTCGGACGGAGGAGAGCCATGAGCCCCGCGACGTACCTCGCGTACGACTACCCCCTGCTCGGAGCCTTCTGGACCATGCTGCTGCTGTTCCTGTGGGTCATGTGGTTCGTGCTGCTGTTCCGGGTCGTCTTCGACATCTTCCGGGACGACTCGTTGAACGGCTGGGCCAAGACCGGCTGGATGGTCTTCGTCATCGTGCTGCCCTTCGTCGGCGTGTTCGTCTACGTCATCGCCCGCGGCAAGAACATGGGCCGCCGGGAGATCGCGCAGGCCCGCGCGCAGCAGGAGGCGTTCGACAGCTACGTCCGGGAGACCGCGGCGGGCCACGGCACGCAGACCGGCACCGCCGACGAACTGCACCGGCTGTCCGAGATCCGCTCGCGCGGCGACCTCACCGACGAGGAGTTCGACCGGGCCAAGGAGCTGGTGCTGAGCGGCCACGGCTCCGGGCACGCCCGCTGACCCGCCCCGGACCCGCCCCGGACCCGCCCCGACGCCCCCGGACCCCGACCGCACACGACGGAATGAGGTGGCGACATGACCGCACACGCCCCGCACGCACACGCACGCACCCACACACCGTCCACCAAACACCAGGTGGCCGGCGGACTGACCGTCTTCGGCGGCGTCATGCTGTTGCTCGCCGGAATCCTCAACATCGTCCGGGGCATCTCCGGGATCGCCCAGGACAGCGTCTTCGTCACCACCCAGAACTACGTCTTCAAGTTCGATCTCACGTCCTGGGGCTGGATCCATCTGATCCTGGGTGCGGTCGCCGTCCTCATCAGCATGGGACTCTTCCGGGCCAGGACCTGGGCGCGGGTGGCCGGTGTGGCGATCGGCGGGCTCATCATGATCGCCAACTTCATGTCGCTGCCGTACTACCCGGTCTGGTCGGTCGTGATGATCGCCCTCTCCGGCTTCATGATCTGGGCCCTGTGCCTGGTGCGTCCCGGGGACGTCTGAGGCAGCCGCTCGCCCGGAGCGTGCCGGGCAGCGCTCGGCCCCGGCCGCCGCGCGACGGACAGCGCGCGACGGCCGGGGCCGGTCCGGGTCAGCTGGGGTCGGTCTCGATGACGGCGACGCGGTCGCCGGTGCTCAGCAGCGCGGGGCGCAGGGCGCCGATCACGTCCTCGACGGTGACCGGGGTCTTCTCCCCGTTGCCGCGGGTGATCAGCACGCCGTCGAAAGTGTCGCCGTAGAGCTCCTCGAGCGCCTTCCGGTCGTAGTACTCGACCAGCTTGCCGTCCTGCGCCTTGACGCCGAGGAACTTCCAGAGCGACTTCTCCGGGCTGAAGGCGATGGTGTGCGCGGCATCGGTCTGGACCGTGACCAGGTCGGACATCGCCGGCTGGGCGAACTCCTTCATCATCCGGTCGACCTCGGCCTTGGAGACCGTGGGTTCCTGGGTGGTGGTCGGGACCTTCACCGGGGACGAGGAACCGGTCTCCACCTGGGCCCGGTACGCCGCCTCGACCGCGTCGGTCGACTTGTCGACGTCGATGCCCGCGCCGGGCTTGCCGTAGACGGCGACGGCCTTGCCGGACTCGAACGTGATCGTGCCGTCGTTGCCGGAGCCGCCGCCCGCGGCCTCCAGGGCTGCGTGCAGCTTCTCCTCGTCGACGGGGATGACGGGGTCGACGACGCGGCTGTTGCCGAGGAGCGAGCCGATCACGGAGACCGGGTTGTAGTCGCTCTTCGCCGCGTCGCCGACGGTGGCGTCGGTGTCGAGCTGCAGTCCGGCGTTGTCCGGCTGCAGTTCGACGGTCTTGTCGCCGACGGCCAGCTCGAGCGGCTTGTTCAACCGCTCGGCGAGGGCCTTGTCGAGCGTCTTCACGGCCTCGTCGCGGGTGCCGCCGCCGATGTCGACACCGAGCACGGTGGTGCCCTTGGGTACGTCGGAGTGGTTCATCAGCAGGCCGGCGCCGTAGGCGACCCCGATGAGGAGGACCACGCCGCCGCCGATCAGGGCGAGCTTGTTGCGCCCCTTCTTCTTCGGCTGCTTCGAGGACGTCGCCGGGGGCGGGGTCGGGGTGACCGGTTCGGGGAACCTGGAGGGCGTGAGCGGGCCACGGCCACCGGCGGGGGTGTCCGCGTCGAAGGCCGCGCTCGCCGGGACGACCGGGGCGTTCCTGGTGCCGGTGTACCCGGAGACGCTGTCGTGGCGGGCGCCGTAGCCCGGGGCCTCCTGGCCGGGAGCGTGGATCTGCGGGGTGAGGCTCGCGGTGTCGTCGCTCAGCCCGCCGCCCGCGCCGTGGGGGCCGCTGCCGCGCGGCGGGACCATCGGCCCCTGGCCGGTGACCGGGCCGGTCGTGGGCCCCTCGGGCCCGCCCTGGTACAGCGCCGACCTGGACTGGCCGGGCGGCCCGAACGGACCGGACGGACTGGACGCACCGGGCTGCTCGGGAAGGCCGGAGTGCCCGGCCTGGCCGCCACCGGCCAGCGCCTCGGTCACGTCGAAGGAACCGGTGCCGCCGCCGTGCCCGGGGGCCACCGGGCCGCCGGTCGCGCCGGAGAACCCGCCGACCCCGGCGCCGGGTGCGGAACCGTTCGTGCCGCCGGGACCACCGGTCCGGGCGCCGCCGCTCGTCACGCTCATGCCGCCGACCACGCCGGCCGGACGTCCACCCGGCCGCGCACCACCGGGCGCACCGGCGCCGGAAGCACCGGAGGGGCCGCCCCCGGGCGCCGCGGAACCCGAACCGCTCGGCGCACCCGCCCCGTTGCCGGAGCCGCCGCCCGTACCGCCCTTGCCCGCACCGGACTTGCGGGGCGCGAACCAGTCACTGGTCGGCTTCTCCGCCGGGGCCGACTGCTGCGGGGCCGCCTGCCGCGGAACCAGCTGCCCCGAGCCGCCGGACTGCGCGCCCGGAGCCGCCACGGCGGGCGGCTCGCCGGAACCGGAACCGGGGCCGGTACCCGTACCGGTGCCCGCGGGCCCGGGCGAACCGGGCGCCGGCGCCTGCCCCTCGGCACGGGTGTCGGACTGGGTGTCTCCGTCGTCCGTTCCCTCGCCGTCCGTGACGGGCTTGCGCACGACGACCGGCGGAATGGGCCTCGATCCGGGGATGTTGATCCGGATTCTGGTCGTCAGGGTGGTCTCGGTCTTGCGTTCGTCCGGACGCCGTTCGTCCGACCGCGCGGCCGGACGGCCCGCGGCCGTCGCCTCGTCCGGAACCGCCGGAATCCCGTAGGGCGGAGTGCCCGACGGGTACGCGGCTCCGCCGCGCCCGTCGGGCCCGGTGGACGGAGTGTCAGTTTCACGACTCAAGGCAGGTTCTCCCGGTTGGCTCCGCCGCCCGTCACGACCTCACGGTGGGGTCCCCCCCAACTCGACCGGAGCCGAGAGTGCGGGGAGGCTCAGCGGCGCGCGCACCACCATACTGGCCGCATCCGGCCCGTTTCTCAGGACCGTCGGGGAAACCCGCACGGGACCCGCACGCGCGTACCGCGGCGAAGTGGTACGTCACTTCCCAAGTCGGACGGTGCGGCCGTCCGGTTGCCGCACCGGCACGAGGGTGGCACAGATCACAGCGACGGCGATGCCGCCGAACAGGAAAAGGTAGGAGCCGGCTGCCGCGGCGAACAGGAAGTCACCTTCCGGACGGCTGGCGGTGAGCAGGAGGACGACGATCACCCAGCCACCGGCGGCCGACGCGGCCCCCGCCCGGCTGCGGAGGGCGAGGCCCGCGCCGAGACAGAGCCCGGCCTCGCCCGCGAGGGCGAGCAGCAGCCCGCCCGGGAACCAGGCGGGCTGCACCAACGCCCCGGCCACACCGACCACGGCACCTAGGACGAACAGCCCCAGGCAGGCGGCGAGCCGCCCGGCGGAGGGCAGTCGCAGCGGCTGGGCCAGCACCGAGGTGGGCCGGCCCCGGTCGCTCCGGTCGCTCCGGTCGCTCACGAGGCCTCCTCCGCACCGGCTCCGGTGCCCACTCCCGCGAACAGGTCGTTCTCCCGGCCGACGGAGCGTTCTCCGCGCACCAACTCGTAGTACTCGGTGGTGAACAGCGGCTGCGCGAGTTCGTTGGAAAGCATGAAGTACGGTTCGGCCACCGTGATCTGGGTGGCGTGCGCGCGCATCGCGGCGGCCTTGGCGGCGGCGTACGCCGTGCCGTCGACCTCTGCGGTGACGTGCACGTCGGAGACGACACCGGGTACGTCACCGATGCTGCCCGCCTTGTCGAACGGCAGCCCGGGCAGTTCTTCGTCCAGACGCGCGAAAGCCGCCTCGGCGACGGAGCGGGGCACCCGGTTCCAGTACACCTTGGGGACGTCCCACCCGCCCCGGCCGTCCTCCGCGGCCCTCGCGGCCAGCTCGACGGCGCGCATGGCGACGCGGTGCGCCTGGATGTGGTCGGGGTGCCCGTAGCCGCCGCGCTCGTCGTACGTGACGAGCACCTGGGGCCGTACCTCTCGGATCACCTCGGCGAGCAGACCGGCGGCCTGGTCGACGTCGGCCTGCCAGAAGCACCCGGGATCGTCGTTGTCGGGCAGGCCCGTCATCCCGGAGTCGCTGTAGCGCCCGGCGCCGCCGAGCAGCCGGAAGTCGTCGACACCGAGCGCGCGCATCGCCTCGGCCAGCTCACCCATCCGGTGCTGCCCGAGGGCGGCACCGCTCAGGTGGGCCAGCTCGGGTGGAATGACCTCGCCACGCTCACCGAGCGTGCAGGTGACCAGCGTCACGTGCGCGCCCTCGGCGGCGTACCGGGCCATGGTGGCGCCGTTGTTGATCGACTCGTCGTCCGGATGAGCGTGCACGAGCATCATCCGCCGAGAGGGCAGTTCCGTCATGGGCCCAGCCTACGAGGAGCCCGGCCTCCCCACGGGCACGGCGCCGTCCCACCTCCTCCAGGTCCCGCCCCTCCCCCACCGGACACCCATCACGGCCCGCCCCCTGCCGGGCGGGAGTACCGTGAAGACATCGGGAGAATCGTCGCCGTCGGCTCGAGTGCCGCAGCCGTTCCCGATCGAGGAGAGGGCCGGAGGTGATCGCCTGTGATCATGAGGCGTATGCCCGGCGAGAGGGCCCGTGCCCAGCGCTGACGAGTCCTCCCGGAGTCCGGTCGGAGCGATCGGAAGGATCACCGTGGGGATTCCTCCGGACGGACCGGGCGAGGTCCTGGTGGCTGTGCGCGGGGGCTCGGAGACCTACGCGGCGTGGTCGCGTACCAACACCCCCCTCGCAAGGAACGTACGGGTCGTCGTCGTCGACTCCCTCTCGGCGCGTTCGGTGATCGTCGAACCGCTGCCGGCCTGAACGGTCCTGAGCGGTCCTGAACAGCTCTGAACGGCCCTGCAAAGGTCTTGAAAACATGTCGCGTCCCGCTGCTCGACGGGAGTTCTCTCATGCTGTTCTGGCAGGTCCCCGCGCCCAATGAGGCCATGCTCATCTCCGGCACGAAACGACAGGCGCAGGAGACGCAGTTCCGTATCGTCACAGGTCACGGCAGTTTCGTCCTGCCGGTGAAGCAGAAGGCCCGCATGCTGTCCCTGGCGCTGCGGGAAGCGGAGATCGCGGAGGACTGCGTCACCCAGCAGGGCATCCAGCTGCACGTGCGCGCGGTCTGCGTGTTCAAGGTCGGCGACGACGCGGTCTCGATCGCCAACGCGGCCCGCCGCTTCCTCTCCGAACAGCAACAGATGGAGGAGCTCGTCGGCCGGATCTTCGCCGGACACCTCAGGTCCATCGTCGGCGGACTGACCGTCGAGCAGATCATCCGGGAGCGCGACCGGGTCGCCCAGGAGGTGATGGCGGGCAGTCACAGCGAGATGGAGAAACTCGGCATCGTCGTCGACGCGCTCCAGATCCAGGAGATCGAGGACGCCACCGGCTACATCAACAACCTCGCCGCCCCGCACGCCGCCGCGGTCGCCAGCCAGGCGCGGATCGCCCAGGCCAAGGCCGACCAGGAGGCGACCGAACGCGAACAGCAGGCGGCAGCCCTCAAGGCGGAGTACGAACGGGACACCGCGATCAAGCGGGCCGGGTTCCTCGCCGAGACCGAGCAGTCCAAGGCCCGAGCCGCCCAGGCCGGCCCGCTCGCCGAGGCCACGGCGTCTCACGAGGTCATCGAGGAACAGACCGCGCTCGCCAAGCGCCGGGCCGAACTGGCGGCCCAGCGCCTCGAAGGAGAGGTCAGGCGCCCGGCGGACGCCGAGGCGTACCGGCAGCGCACCCTGGCCGAAGCCGCCCGGGACAAGGCCAAGTTCGAGGCGGACGGCAACGCCTACGCCGAGCGGACACTCGCGCAGGCCCAGGCCGACGCGAACACCGCCCGCGCCCACTCGCTGCGCGACGGCAACCAGGAACTGATCGCCGCCAACCGTGTGGTGGAGAACCTGCCGGCCCTCGCCGACGCGGCCGCCCGCGGCATGTCGGGCGCCCACCTCACCGTCCTCAACGGCACCGAGGGCGTCAACCAGATGGCCGCGGGCCTGGTGAGCCAGGGCCTGGCCATTCTCGACACCCTCCAGAACACGAAGGACCCCAACGTCAACGGAAAGAGCAACCTACGGATCCCCGGCCCGACCCCGTAACGGCAGCCCTGCACCCGGACCCGCTCACGGCCTGCGGCCGGGAAGCTTCGCTCACGCACGACCCGTGCCCGCCCTGCCGGGTGGTGCAGGGGTCTTTGCGGTCCCGACACTGCGGGGCCGGAGACGGGTGCCTTGCCGAAAACCGTGAGCAGTCGGCGAACATGTGTCACTTAAGCACTCAAACGATCGACATCAGGACAGTGATGGCCAAAGTGCTCACGGTTTTGGGACGGTGTGTCACCCCGGGACGTGGATGCGCGCCCCGGTATCGCACACGTCGAAGCCGCCGGACAGGTTGATGACGCGGCCGTCCGGTGTCTCTTCGTGCCGTAGGCGGTTATCAGGCGGCCCCGTGCCGTCCGGCGGCGAGGAGGACTTCCTGCAGGGCACCTGGCTGTTCCAACAGCAGCGTCCCGGCCTCCTGTCCCTGATGGTGGATGCGCAGCCGGGGGCCGTCGGGGATCACGCGTAGCTCTGACCACGGGTGCCGCCAGAGCAAGACGGAACGCTCCCACATCTGCAGTCCGTGCGTAGTCACGCGGAGCTGATACTGGGGGCCTTGGTACGCCGCGGGCGGTGTGTGTTCGGTGAACGGGGGCCGGACGGTGTAGGTGGCGACCACCTTCTCTCCGGGCTCCAGAACCTCCTTGCGGATACCTTGGCGTCGGCCGATCTGCGCTCCGGTCCATCCGGCAAGCACCGCAGTCAGCAAGACGGCGGCCGCAACGGACCACCAAGGCAGACTGGCCTTCAAGCCGAAGCCGACGACTGGCACCACCGCGAGGAGTGCCGCCACCGCAGCGCCGGACAGCCCCGCGAGCTGGAGGCGCCCGTCCCGAGTGCTCTCGTTCACATGCTTCCCCTCGCCCACGCCCCGTACCCCCTCTTGGAGATCCGCGACGACATCCACGGAGTCTCCCTCATCCTGGGCTGCGCACTCATCTGTCGGCGGCGACTTGTCTCCCTACGCTGACAGCATCGGGACCCAGTGGTTCATCACCTTGTGCAGACGCTGCCGGTGGTCGGCAAGCCAGTCGTCCGGCGGGACGAGGGGCACCCGCACGGTGACCATGGACCCCGACTCGTCCTCGACGACTACTTCCGGACAGTCGCGCTCGCCGGTGAGGTGGATGAAGAGGGACGGCCCCCTGCTCCTCTCCATCCATGCGACATCCTCGCCGGCGTCAAGCCTGTCCAGCGCGTCGGACCAGGCTTCAAGCTTCGAGGTGGAAAGCACCAAGTCAATACGGCCGGACACGAAAGGCGTCCCGACCACGACCTCGGCGTCGAGCCCGGCGCTCCACCGGGGGTCATACCCCAGGACGTTGACGGTGACGCTGTTCCCCTCGTCATCGGCAAGACGGATGAGCTCCCTCAAAGCGCTGTCGCTCATTGATGCCCCTTCATCCGCGAGTACCAGAGATCATCGCCCTGCCAGGAGTGCCCGGCCAAACCCATTTCGCCAGGGGTTCTCAGGACCTGCCCGGCGGATCGTGCCTGGGACCCGGTGATCCGGCACCTCCCTCTGCGGCCTCGTCGGCAGGTGGGGGAGGAGAGTGAGCGGCATGGCCATGGTGAAGGGCGTCGGGGCCCGCGGCACGCAGCACTGCGAGACGACGGCGCTGGGCGTGCTGCTGCGGCATGAGGGGATCGACCTGTCCGAACCCATGCTGTTCGGGCTCGGCTCCGGGCTGTCCTTCGTCTACTGGGACAGCAAGGCCATGGGGTTTCCCTTCCTGGGAGGCCGGGTCAAGCCGTTCGAGCTCACCAGGAACCTGGCCGCCGCCCTCGGGCTCGGGCTGCTGGTCGAGGAGACCACCTCCCCGCGCAAGGCATGGCGGAACGTGGCGGCACCCCTCGACGCCGGTCGGCCTGCAACTCGACAGCTACCACCTGGACTACTTCGGTACCGAGGTGCACTTCGGCGGGCACGTCGTGGCCATGTACGGCTACGACGAACAGGACGCCTACCTGGTGGACACCGACCAGCAGGGCGGAGCCGTCTCCACCGGCCTCGCCGGCCTGGCCGGAGCCAGGGCCGCGCGCGGCCCCATGACCGCCAGGCACCGCTCCTTCACCCTCACGGCGCCCGGCGGCCCGACGTCACCGCGGAACCGGATCGTCCCCGCGATCAAGACCTGCGCCGACGCCTTCCTGAACCCGCCCATCGCGAACCTGGGCCACCGGGGTATCGAGAAGACCGCCGGGCGAGTGCCGAAGTGGTGGGAACGCAGCGACGATCCGCGGGACGACCTGTCACGGACCGCCGTCCTCATGGAGAGGGCCGGCACCGGCGGCGCCCTGTTCCGCAATCCCTACCGGGACTTCCTCGCCGAGTGCGCCCAACTGATCGACAGCAGCCACCTGCGCACCGGCCACACCCTGTATGCCGAGGCCGCCACCCTCTGGACGCAGGTGGCCGCACTCGTCGAGGCAGCAGGCGAATCCGGCGACGCGAAGAACCTCGTACAGGCCGGTTCCGTCCTCCACGACCTCTCGCGCATCGAACGCGAGGCGATGCAGGCCCTCAGCCTGCTCCAGGTCCTGTCCGGCGGGTCGTGCGCGGAGCCGGAGTCGGAGGCCGCACCCTGTGGTCAGGCCTGTGACCGCGGGTGTTCCCCGATCAATCGGGTGAGACGGGCGGCGCCGAACCACAGCAGCACCGCGGTGGCGAGCAGCACGAAGGCGGCGCAGTTCGCGATGGTCGGGTTCACCCAGGCCGGGACCAGGTCGTAGTGCGCGTTGCACTTGTTGCTCAGCGGGAACAGCTCGTTGAACCCCTCGGGGTGGGCCGCCAGGTAGGCGCTGTCGTACCTCTGGTGATGCATGTACGCGCATGCTTCGCCGACGTCGAGCCCGGCCACTGAGCACTCCCCGGAGCCATGCCGCGAAGCCGACGAACAGCGACAGGGACCACAGGCGCACCCACCACAGCGGACGCCGCCACGATCCGTCCCGCAGGCCCGTGGGGATGCGGTAGAAGTTCACCAGGCTCCACAGCAGCCAGAGGACCAGCAGCCCCATGACGGCGAGCAGCCCGGCTTCCTGCACCTGTCAGTCCCCGCGTGTCGCGTCGGCACCCCCGCGGGGCGTGGAGTCGGGCCGGACGAGGCCGGCCGGGTCAGAAGCTGATGCTGCCGATCATCCCCGCGATGTTGGTCGTCAACTCACTGATCGTGGGCGCGATCGTCGACGACGCCATGTAGAAGCCGAGGAGCATGCAGACGACCGCATGCCCGGCCTTGAGGCCCGACTTCTTGATCAGCAGGAAGACGATGATCGCCAGCAGCACCACCGCCGAAATCGAGAGTGCCACGGCGGTTCACCTCCAAGGACCCCAGGACTCGGGGGGGTAGGGATATGGGGGCAGGGACTTCCACACAGCAGCCAGCAGGTTCATACCCACTATGCGCTAACGATCATAACTATCCGTACGTGCGCATCGGTCGGCGCACGGCCGCACAAGGGGGCGCATGGCCAATATGGTCATGGCATGACGACCGATGCTGACTCCTTCCCCCGACGGCACGCCCGCACCCAGCGCTTCACGCTCGGCGCGCCGCGTGCGTTCACCGTGGCACCCGACGGTTCCCGGGTGGTGTTCCTGCGCTCGGGTTCCGGTACGGACCGGGCGAACTCGCTGTGGGTGCTCGACCCGGAGGGCGGTGGGGAGCGCGTGGCGGCCGACCCGCGGGCCCTCCTGGGCGGCGCCTCGGAGCGCCTGTCGGCCGAGGAGCGGGCCCGGCGCGAGCGCAGCCGTGAGGGGGGCGCCGGCATCGTCGGCTACGCCACCGACGCAGCCGTGGAGTTGGCCTCTTTCGCCTTGTCAGGGCGGCTTTTCACGGCCGAGCTGCAGGCCGGGACGGCACGCGAACTGCCCACTCCCACACCGGTGATCGACCCCCGTCCGTCGCCCGACGGACGCCACGTCGCCTATGTCGCGCAGGGTGCGCTGCGGGTCGTCGGGGCGGAGGGGGAGGACGACCGGGCGCTGGCGACGCCCGAGGCGGACCACGTCACCTACGGTCTGGCGGAGTTCATCGCGGCCGAGGAGATGCACCGTCTGCGGGGCTTCTGGTGGGCGCCCGAGTCGGACCGGCTGCTGGTGGCGCGCGCGGACGACACGCCGGTGGAGCGGTGGTGGATCTCCGATCCGGCGCATCCGGAGCGGGAGCCGCAGCGGGTGGCGTACCCGGCGGCGGGCACCGCGAACGCGGAGGTGCGGCTGTTCGTGATCGGGTTGGACGGGGCGCGTTCGGAGGTCGTGTGGGACCGGGCGCGGTATCCGTATCTGGCGCATGTGCACTGGTCAGCGGCGGGGGCGCCGCTGCTGCTCGTACAGGCGCGCGACCAGCGCGGTCAGCTGATCCTGGCGGTGGACCCGGATTCCGGGGCGACCCGGATGGTGCACGCCGACGAAGATCCAAGTTGGCTTGAACTTTTCCCCGGGGTGCCGTGCTGGAGCCCGTCCGGGCAACTGGTGCGGATCGCGGACGAGGGGGGTGCACGACGACTCGCCGTGGGCGAACGACCGCTCACCGGAGGGCAGTTGCACATCCGGGCCGTGCTGGACGTCTCCGACGACGATGTGCTGGTCTCGGCGTCGGCGGGCGAGGAGGCGGCCGATCCGGAGATCGGCGAGGTGCACGTCTACCGGGTGAACGAGCTCGGCGTGGAGCGCGTCTCGCAGGAGCCCGGCGTGCACTCCGCCGTACGTGCCGGGGGCGTCACCGTGCTCGTCTCCGCGACACCGGACCGGCCAGGTTCCCGGGCGGTGGTCCTGCGTGACGGGAAACCGACGACGACTGTCCCCTCGTACGCCGAAGACCCCGGTATGTCCCCTCGGGTGACCCTCACCCAGGGGGGCGCACGCAAAATCCCGTGCGCCGTGCTTATGCCCCGGGACTACTCCGGTGACGCTCCGCTCCCCGTCCTCATGGACCCCTACGGCGGCCCGCACGGCCAGCGCGTGGTGGCCGCGCACAACCCCCATCTGACCTCGCAGTGGTTCGCCGACCAGGGCTTCGCGGTGGTCGTCGCCGACGGCCGCGGCACCCCCGGCCGCTCCCCGGCCTGGGAGAAGGCGGTCCACCACGACTTCACGCTCACCCTGGACGACCAGATCGAGGCGCTCCAGGACCTCGCCTCGTCCCATCCCCTCGACCTCTCCCGGGTCGCCGTCCGCGGCTGGTCCTACGGCGGTTACCTCGCGGCGCTGGCCGTGCTCCGCCGCCCGGACGTCTTCCACGCGGGCATCGCGGGCGCCCCGGTGACGGACTGGACGCTGTACGACACGCACTACACGGAGCGGTACCTGGGCGACCCGGCCGCACGCCCGGAGACGTACACGAACAGCTCGCTGGTCACCGCCGAGGGCCTCTCCTCCCCCGCCGAGCAGCACCGCCCGCTGATGATCGTGCACGGCCTGGCCGACGACAACGTGGTCGTCGCCCACTCCCTGCGCCTGTCCTCCGCCCTCCTCGCCACCGGCCGCCCCCACGAGGTCCTCCCCCTGTCGGGCGTCACCCACATCACCCCCCAGGAACAGGTCGCGGAGAACCTGCTCCTGCTCCAGGTGGACTTCCTCAAACGCTCGCTGGGCCTCGAGGGCTGAGCACAGCGGGGCAGCGGGCCGGGGTGCACCACGTCACCCCGGCCCGTTGCGGGGCTCCTCCGGCGGTACCACCTGTTTCTCCTCGGCGAAGTGGCAGGCCGAGGGGTGGGCCGCCGGGCCGCCGGCCTCGCGGAAGGCCTCGGGGACCGCGAGCAGCGGGACCTCCACCGCGCAGCGCTCCCGCGCCTTCCAGCAGCGGGTGCGGAAGCGGCAGCCGGAGGGGATGTTCGTGGGGGACGGGACGTCGCCGGCGAGGATGATCCGCTCGCGGTGCTCGCGGGCCTCCGGGTCGGGGACGGGGACGGCCGAGAGCAGCGCCTGGGTGTAGGGGTGGGTCGGGTGGTCGTAGATCTGGGTGTCGGTGCCGGTCTCGACGATCCGGCCGAGGTACATCACGCCGACCCGGTCGGAGATGTGCCGGACGATCGACAGGTCGTGCGCGATGAAGACGAACGCCAGGTCGAACTCGGCTTGGAGCCGGTCCATCAGGTTGACAACCTGGGCCTGGACGGAGACGTCCAGCGCGGAGACCGGCTCGTCGGCGACGATCACCTCGGGGCGCAGCGCCAACCCGCGGGCGATGCCGATGCGCTGGCGCTGGCCGCCGGAGAACTGGTGCGGATAGCGGTTGACGTACTCGGGGTTGAGGCCGACCACGTCCAGCAGGTGCTGGACCCGTCGGCGCCGGTCGCCCTTGGGGGCCACCTCGGGGTGGATCTCGTACGGCTCCCCGATGATGTCGCCCACCGTCATCCGGGGGTTGAGGGAGGTGTACGGGTCCTGGAACACCATCTGGATGTTGCGGCGGACGGCCTTGAGGGCCTTCCCGGACAGCCGGGTGATGTCCTCGCCCTTGTAGCGGATCGCGCCGGCCGTCGGCCGCTCCAGGTGGACCAGCATCCTCGCGACGGTGGACTTGCCGCAGCCGGACTCGCCCACGATGCCCAGGGTCTCGCCCCGGCCGAGGGCGAAGTCGACGCCGTCGACCGCCTTCACGGCGCCGATCTGCTTGCGGATCACGATGCCCCGGGTCAGCGGGTAGTGCTTGACCAGGCCGGACACCTCCAGGATCGGCTCAGTCATTCAGGCACTCCCGCCAGAAGTGGCAGGCGCTCCCCCGCGTTTCCGAGACCTCGTACAGCGGGGGCTCGTCGGTCCGGCAGACGTCGCGGGCCATCGGGCAGCGGGGGTGGAAGGCGCAACCGGGCGGGATGTTCATGAGGTTGGGCGGCAGGCCCTTGATGGCGTAGAGCTGCCGGCCCTTCTGGTCGAGGCGGGGGATGGAGTCCAGCAGGCCCCGGGTGTACGGGTGGGCGGGGGCCTTGTAGATGTCGTGCACGGGCGCCGACTCGACGATCCGGCCCGCGTACATCACGGCGATCCGGTCGGCGACGTCGGCGACCACGCCGAGGTCGTGGGTGATGAGGACGAGCCCCATGCGGTACTCGCGCCGGAGTTCCGCGAGGAGTTCCATGACCTGGGCCTGGACGGTGACGTCGAGGGCGGTGGTCGGTTCGTCGGCGATGATCAGGGCCGGTTCCAGGGCCAGCGCCATGGCGATCATGATGCGCTGGCGCATGCCGCCGGAGAACTGGTGCGGGTACTGCCCGACCCGCTCCCGGGCGGCGGGGATGCGCACCCGGTCCATCAGCTCGACGGCCCTGGCCCGCGCGTCCTTCTTCGACATGCCCCGGTGCACGACGAACATCTCGCCGAGCTGGTCGCCGACGGAGAGCACGGGGTTGAGGGAGGACAGCGCGTCCTGGAAGATCATCGCCATCTCGGCGCCCCGGACCCTGCGGCGCTCGTTCTCCTTCAGCTGCAGCAGGTCGCGGCCCCGGAAGACGACCTGGCCGCCGGTGATCCGGCCGGGCGGCACGTCGAGGATGCCCATGACCGCCTGCGCGGTCACCGACTTGCCGGAGCCGGACTCGCCGAGCACCGCCAGCGTCTCCCCCGCGTCGACGCCGTAGCCGACGCCGTTGACGGCCTTCGCGACACCGTCCCGGGTGTGGAACTCCACGTGCAGGTCACGCACTTCGAGCAGCATGACGGCGACTCACCTCAGCCTCGGGTCGAGGGCGTCGCGCACCGCGTCGCCGAGCATGATGAACGCCAGGACGGTGATCGCCAGGGCGCCGGAGGGCCACAGCAGTGCGTGCGGGGCGTTGCGGACGTAGGGGGAGGCGGCGGAGATGTCGATGCCCCAGGAGACGCTGGGCGGCTTCAGGCCGACGCCGAGGTAGGACAGGGTCGCCTCCAGCGAGATGTACGTGCCGAGCGCGATGGTCGCCACGACGATGACCGGGGCGACCGCGTTGGGCGCGATGTGCCGCAGCACCAGGCGGGAGTTGGAGGCGCCGAGCGCCCGCGCGGCCTGGACGTAGTCGTTCTGCTTGGCGGTGATGACCGAGCCGCGGGCGATCCGGGACAGCTGCGGCCAGCCGAGCAGCACGATGAAGCCGATGACCGGCCAGACGGTGTTGCTGGTGGTGACGGACAGCAGCACCAGTCCGCCGAGGACGACGGGGATGGCGAAGAAGACGTCCGTGATGCGGGACAGGATCGAGTCCCCCACCCCGCCGAAGAATCCGGCCAGCGCGCCGAGGACGCTGCCGAGGAGCGCGACGCCGAGCGTGGCGAGGACACCGACCGCGACGGACGTGCGGGCGCCGTAGACGGTGCGGGTGTAGACGTCGCAGCCCTGGCCGTTGAAGCCGAAGGGGTGGCCGGGCTGCGAACCCTCCTGGGCCTTGGCGAGGTCGCACTTGAGGGGGCTGCCGGAGGCGATCAGCGAGGGCCACAGGGAGATGACGACCAGGAAGAGGATGATCAGGGCCGAGACGATGAAGACGGGGTTGCGGCGCAGGTCGCGCCAGGCGTCGGACCACAGGGAACGCGGCGTGCCCTGCGGGCCGTCCGGGGTGCGCTCGAGTGTCTCCGCCTCGTCGACGCCCAGGTCCATGCTGCCGCCCATGCCGGCCCCCGCGATGGCGCGATCGGGTTCGTAGTGCTGCTCAGGCATAGCGGATCCTCGGGTCGAGTACGGCGTAGAGGAGGTCGACGACGAGGTTGGCGACCAGGAACACCAGCACGAGCACGGTGACGAAGCCGACGACGGTCTGGGTGTTCTGCCGCAGGATGCCCTGGTAGATCTGGTAGCCGACGCCGTGGATGTTGAAGATCCGCTCGGTGACGATCGCACCGCCCATGAGGAAGCCGATGTCGGCCCCGATGAAGGTGACCACGGGGATGAGGGAGTTGCGCAGCAGGTGCCGGGTGATCACCCGGTGCCGGGGCAGGCCCTTGGCGACGGCGGTGCGGACGTAGTCGGAACGCCGGTTCTCGGCGATGGAGGTACGGGTCAGCCGGGTGACGTAGGCGAGGGAGACGGAGGCCAGCACCAGGCCGGGCAGGATCAGTTCGTCGAGGGGTGCCGCGGAGGAGACCGACGGCCTGATCCAGCCCCACTTCACCCCCAGCAGCAGCTGGAGCAGCAGACCGGTGACGAAGGTGGGGACGGAGATGACGACGAGGGTGAGCAGCAGGACGCCGGTGTCGACGGGGCGTCCCCGGCGCAGTCCGGTGACCACGCCGAGGGCGATGCCGATGACGATCTCGAAGAGGATCGCGACGATCGTGAGGCGGATGGTGACGGGGAACGCGGTCGCCATCAGCTCGGTGACCTCCTGGCCGTTGAACGCCGTACCGAAGTCGCCGGTGAAGACGTTCCCCATGTAGGTCAGGTACTGCTGCCAGACGGGCTTGTCGAGGCCGAACTCCTTCTTCAGCTGGGCGGCCGTCGCCGGGTCGCAGCGCCGTTCGCCGCAGAGTCCGGCGATGGGGTCGCCCATCACGTTCACCATGAGGAAGATCAGCAGCGTGGCCCCGAAGAACACCGGGACCATCTGGAGCAGGCGCCGGACGACGTAGCGTCCCATGGCGGATCAGCTCACCTTGATCTGGTCGTACACGGGGACGCTGAAGGGGCTGAGCTTCACGTCGGACAGCCTCTGAGACCAGCCCGCGCTGCCGTTCTGGTACCAGAGCGGGATGGCGGCCATGTTGTCGCGGACGACCCCCTCGGCCTGCTGGAACAGGCCGACGGCCTTGGCGTTGCCGGTCTCGCCGTTGGCCTGGTCGACGAGGCCGTCGAACTCCTTGTCGGACCACTTGCCGTCGTTGGAGGAGGCGTCGGTGTAGTAGAGCGGCTGGAGGAAGTTCTGGATGAGCGGGTAGTCCATCTGCCACCCGGCCCGGAACGGGCCGTTCATCTTCTGCTGGGTGATCTGGTTGCGGAAGTCGGCGAAGGTGCCGACCGGGTTGCCGGTGCAGGCGCGTTCGTCGCCGAGCGCGTTGTTGATGGAGTTGCAGACGGCGTCGACCCAGTCCTTGTGGGAGCCGGTGTCCGCGTTGTACGTGATGGTGAAGCGGCCGCCGGGCAGGCCGCCGCCCTCCTGGATGAGCTTCTTGGCCTGGTCGGGGTGGTACTCGCAGGCGTCCCCGCACAGGCCGGCCTGGTGGCCGCCGTCCTTGCCGAGGACCGGGGAGGTCCAGTCGGTGGCGGGGGTGCGGGTCCTGGCGAAGATGGTGTCGGTGATCTGGTCGCGGTTGATCGCCATGGACAGGCCCTTGCGGACCTTCGCCGAGCCGGACGTGTTCCAGGCCTCGTCGTAGAACGGGAAGGCGAGGGTCTGGATGATGCCGGCGGGGGTGTTGAGGTAGCGGTCGCCGAGGTCGTTCCTGACGTTCTTCAGCTGGGCGGCGGGGACGTCGTCGACCAGGTCGAGGTTGCCGGCGATGAGGTCGGTGTAGGCGGTGTTGTTGTCGGTGTAGACCTTGAGGTCGACGCCGCCGTTCCGTGCCTTGTCGTCGCCGGGGTAGTCGTCCCACTTGCGCAGGGACATCTGCGAGCCCTTGGCGTACGAGTCGACCAGGTACGGGCCGTTGCCGACCGGCTTGGCGACCCAGGCCGCGTGGTCGTCGAAGAAGGTCCGGGGCAGCGGGGCGAAGGCGGCGTAGCCGAGGGTGTCGGGGAAGGTGGAGAACTTCTGGGCGAGCTTGACGGTGAAGCTCCTGTCGTCGACGACCTTCAGGCCGGAGAGGGTGTCGGCGCTCTGCTCGCCCGCCTCGGGGTGGACCTTGTCGTAGCCCTCGATGTAGCCGAAGAAGTAGGCGTTGCGCTGGTTGTTCCTCAGACCGGCGCCGTAGTTCCAGGCGTCGACGAAGGACTTCGCGGTGATCTTCTCGCCGTTGCTGAAGGTCCAGCCGTCCTTGACGGTGATGGTGAAGTTCCGCGAGTCCGGGGTCTCGATCCTCTCGGCGAGCATGTCCTGGGCCTCGCCGGTCTCCGGGTCGTAGCGCTTGAGCCCCCGGAAGATCATGTCGAGGACCTTGCCGCCCTGCACCTCGTTGGTGTTGGACGGCTCCAGCGGGTTCTGCGGGTCACCCCAGGAGGCACTCAGCACCGCGCCCGTGTCACCACCGCTGCCCCCGCCCCCTCCGCAGGCCGTCGCCGCGAGGGCCGCCGCCACCGCGCACACGGCCCGTCCGGCGTGCGTGGCTCCGCGCATGGAGTGCCTCCTCGTACGTACGCGGTGGTGCACTGATCCGTCACACGTACATATCAACGCAAAAGGAGCATCACGCGTACGTGCGACACCTGCACGGACGGAACTCCAGCCGTATGTACGTATGAGCGGCTCTCCGTACAGAGGGGGCGGGTCCGAAGACGCCGGAACCCGGCACCCCTGTGAACGGGTGCCGGGTTCCGGGCAGGCGGTCGAGCGAGGACGTCAGGCCGCGTGGACGACGTCCTTCTCCTCGGCGAAGTGGCAGGCCGACTCGTGGGCCGCCGGGGTGTCCGAGGTCTTGAAGCGCTCCGGGACCGCCAGCAGCGGGACCTCCTCGGCGCACTTGTCCTGCGCCTTCCAGCAGCGGGTGCGGAAGCGGCAGCCCGACGGCGGGTTGGCCGGCGACGGCACGTCACCGGTGAGGATGATCCGCTCACGGCCCTCGCGGGCCGCCGGGTCCGGCACCGGGACCGCCGACAGCAGCGCCTGGGTGTAGGGGTGCGTCGGGTGGTCGTAGATCTGGGTGTCGGTGCCGATCTCGGCCATCTTGCCGAGGTACATCACGCCGACCCGGTCGGAGATGTGCCGGACGATCGACAGGTCGTGCGCGATGAAGACGTACGACAGGTTGAACTCGTCCTGCAGCCTCTCCATCAGGTTGATGACCTGGGCCTGGACGGAGACGTCCAGCGCGGAGACCGGCTCGTCGCAGATGATGATCTCGGGGTTCAGGGCCAGGCCGCGGGCGATGCCGATGCGCTGGCGCTGGCCGCCGGAGAACTGGTGCGGGTACCGGTTGATGTACTCCGGGTTGAGGCCGACGACGTCGAGGAGGTCCTGGACCTTCTTGCGCCGGTCGCCCTTGGGGGCCACCTCGGGGTGGATCTCGAAGGGCTCCCCGATGATGTCGCCCACCGTCATCCGGGGGTTGAGGGAGGTGTACGGGTCCTGGAACACCATCTGGATGTTCCGGCGGACCGCCTTCAACGCACGCCCGGACAGCTTGGTGATGTCCTGGCCCTTGTAGAAGACCTCGCCCGCGGTCGCCTTCTCCAGCATCATCAGAAGCTTGGCGACCGTGGACTTGCCGCAGCCGGACTCGCCCACGATGCCGAGCGTCTCGCCCTGGTAGAGGTCGAAGGAGATCCCGTCCACGGCCTTGACCGCGCCGACCTGACGCTTGAACAGGATGCCCTGGGTCAGTGGGAAGTGCTTCACCAGGTTGCGCACCTGGAGGATCGGCTCACCGCGGTCGACGGGCGCGTCGAGTGCGGCCACCACCTCAGCCTCGGTCGCGGCGTCGACCGTCTCGACCTCGGTGACGTTGGGGGTGGCGTCCACGGCCTCGTCCGTCTTCTCCAGCTCAGCCATGGATCGTCTCCTTCCAGAAGTGGCACGCGCTGCCGCGGCCGGCCAACTCGCCACCGTCCCGCTCGGTGACGGGGGACAACGGCGGGATGTCCGTACGGCAGATGTCCTGTGCCTGCGGGCACCGCGGGTTGAAGGCGCAGCCGGACGGGATCCGCGTCAGGTTGGGCGGCAGCCCCTTGATCGCGTACAGCTCCTGGCCCTTCTGGTCCAGGCGCGGGATCGAGTCGAGCAGGCCCTTGGTGTAGGGGTGCGCGGGCCGCTTGTACAGCTCGTACACGGGCGCGGTCTCCACGATCCGCCCCGCGTACATCACCGCGATCTTGTCCGCGACGTCGGCGACGACGCCGAGGTCGTGGGTGATCAGGATCAGGCCCATGTTGTACTCGCGCTGCAGCTCCGCGAGCAGGTCCATGACCTGGGCCTGGACGGTCACGTCGAGGGCCGTGGTGGGCTCGTCGGCGATGATCAGGTCCGGCTCCAGGGCGAGCGCCATCGCGATCATGATGCGCTGGCGCATACCGCCCGAGAACTGGTGCGGGTAGTCGTTGACCCGGGCCGCGGCGGCCGGGATCTTCACCCGGTCCATCAACTCGATCGACTTGGCCTTGGCTTCCTTCTTGGACAGGCCCTGGTGGACGCGGAACATCTCGCCGAGCTGGTAGCCCACGGAGAGCACCGGGTTCAGCGAGGACAGCGCGTCCTGGAAGATCATCGCGATCTTGCTGCCGCGGATCTTCCGGCGCTCCTCGTTGGACATCCGCAGCATGTCCTGGCCGCGGAAGAGGATCTCACCCTTGGGGATGCGGCCGGGAGGCATGTCGAGGATGCCCATGATGGCCTGGGCGGTGACGGACTTGCCGGAGCCGGACTCGCCGAGCACGGCGAGCGTCTCGCCCGCGGCGACGGAGTAGTTGACGCCGTTGACGGCCTTGGCGACCCCGTCGCGGGTGTGGAACTCCACGTGCAGGTCGCGGACTTCGAGCAGCGGGCCGCCGTCGTCCCGGGCGCCGTCCGGCGCGGGGCTCCCGGCCGTTTCATCGATGATGGTCACGTACGCCTCCCTCAGCGCAGCTTGGGGTCGAGGGCGTTGCGTACCGCATCGCCGAACATCAGGAACGAGAGCACCGTGATCGAGACCATCACCGACGGGACGATCAGAGTGTGGGGGGCGATACGGAGCTGCTCACGTCCACGCGCCACGTCGCCGCCCCAGGACACGGCCGTGTCACCGAGGCCCACACCCAGGAAGGACAGGGTGGCCTCGGCCGCGATGTAGCCGCCGAGCGCGATGGTCGCCACGACGATGATGGGCGCGACCGCGTTGGGCAGGATGTGCCGGAACATGATCCGGGACGTCGAGGCACCGAGCGCCTTGGCGGCCACCACGTAGTCCGCCTGCTTGATGGTGATCACGGCGCCGCGGGCGACACGGGCGATCTGGGTCCAGCCGAGGAAGGCGAGGGCCAGGATGACGACCAGGACGGTGCGGTCGTCGAAGGAGTTGAGCACCACCAGGGCGCCGAGCAGGAACGGGATGCCGAGGAAGATGTCGGTCAGCCGCGAGAGCAGGGTGTCGGTCCAGCCGCCGAAGTAGCCGGCGATCATGCCGATGACCGTGCCGAGAACGGTGACGGCGAGGGTGACTCCCACACCGACGGTGATCGAGGCGCGGGCGCCGTAGACGACACGGGCGTAGATCGAACGGCCCTGCACGTCGTAGCCGAACCAGTCCGGAGCGAAGAAATGACCCCAGTTCGGCTTGCCCAGGTAGTGCTTGGCCAGGTCGGCGTCGCGCGGCGAGGCGCTGGTGAACAGTCCCGGCCAGATCGCCATCACCAGCAGGAACACGATCAGCACGGTCGAGACCAGGAACAGCGGGTTGCGCCGCAGGTCGTGCCAGGCGTCGGACCAGAGGCTGCGCGCCTTGTCGGGGGCCGGGCCGGAGTCGGTGACGACGACGGCCGCGGTGCTCGCGGTGTCCCCGGGAAGGGCGTCGACCTTCTTCTCGATGGTCTTGTCAGGCATACCGGATCCTCGGGTCCAGGACCGCGTAAAGCAGGTCGACGATCAAGCTGGTGGCGAGGTAGATGAGCACCATCAGCGAGGCGATGCCCACGACCGTGGCGCCCTCACGCCGGCTGAGCGCCTCGTAGATCTCGATACCGATGCCCCGCACGTTGAAGATGCCCTCGGTCACGATGGCGCCGGTCATCAGGCTGCCGATCTCGATGCCGAGGAAGGTGACCACGGGGATCAGCGAGTTGCGCAGCAGGTGGACACCGATGACACGGCGGCGCGGCAGCCCCTTGGCGATGGCGGTGCGCATGTAGTCGGAACGCAGGTTCTCCGCGATCGACGTGCGGGTCAGCCGGGCCACGTAGGCGAGCGAGAGCGACGCCAGCACGGTCGCGGGAAGCGCGAGTTGGGAGAAGTTCGTCGAGTCGGTCACCGTGGGTGTGGTGACGGACCACTTGAACGCGAGCAGGTACTGCAGCAGGAAGCCCAGCACGAAGGACGGCATGGAGACGAGGAACAGGGTCAGCGTCAGCAGTCCGCGGTCCCGCAGCGTGTCGGGGCGCAGGCCGGCGACGAGGCCGAGGCCGATGCCCACGAGCGTGACGAAGGTGAAGGCGAAGATCGTCAGCCTGATCGTCACCGGGAACGCGTCGGCGATGACGTCGCTGATGGGCCGCTGACTGGCGATCTGGGTGCCGAAGTCGCCCTGGACCAGCCCGGTCATGTAGTTCACGTACTGCTGCAGCAGCGACTGATCGAGGCCGAGGTCCTTCTTGATGCTCGCGACCACCGCAGGGTCGTACGCCTGATCCCCCATCATCGCCCGGACGGGGTCGCCGGGCAGGGCGTACATCATGCAGAAGATGAGCAGAGTTGATCCGATGAAGACCGGGATCATCTGGAGCAGTCGTCGTGCGACATAGCGCCCCATAGGTGCCTCCGTGAGGGGTTAACGCAGGTGGGGGGCCGCCTCCCGATGACGAGACGGCCCCACGCACCTCCCACCGCCGCCTGAGCGGCGGCGGGCTTACGGCCGAGTGGGAAGATCCCCGAGGATCCTCTTACTTGGTGGTGACGGCCCACACTTCGAGGTCACCGTGGAAGTCGACTTCGACGTTGTCGACGTTCTTACCGTGGCCGCCGTTGATGCGGTAGTACCAGAGCGGGATGGCCGGCATGTGGTCGACCAGCTTCTTCTCGACCTCCTGGAAGGCCTTCACCGACTCTTCGAGGGAATCGGCCTTGTCGGCCTCGTTCATCAGCTTGTCGATCTCCTTGTCGGAGAAGCGACCGTTGTTGGCCTCGGCGGTGGTGTGGTAGAGCTCCTTCATGAAGTTGGCGTTGACCGGGTAGTCGGCGACCCAGCCACCGCGGTACATGCCCTTCACCTGGTCGTTGTCACGGGCCTCGAGGTCCGTGGCGAAGTCCGGCTTGGGGTCGCCGACGCAGTCGACACCGGTGGCGTTGCGGATGGACTCGCAGACCGCGGTCACCCACTCCTTGTGCCCACCGTCGGTGTTGTACTGGACGGTGAACTTGTTGCCCGGAACGCCGCCGCCCTCCTTGACGAGCTTCTTGGCCTTCTCCGGGTTGTACGTGAACACGTCGGTGTCCAGGTTCTGGTTGCCCTTGACACCGGGCGGGGTGAAGGACTCGGCCGGCGTGCGGGTGTTGTTCAGAACCGTCTTGGTGATCGTCTCACGGTCGATCGCCATCGACAGGCCCTGCAGGACCTTCGGGTCGATGTCCTTGAAGGTCTTGGAGTAGAACGCCGGGGTCAGCGTCTGGATGGCCGCGTACGGCTGCTCGATGGCGCCGTCACCGAGGTCCGACTTGTACTTCGGCAGGTCCGTCGGGCCGACCTGGCGGATCATGTCCAGGTTGCCGGAGACGACGTCCTTGTAGGCGGCCTCGAGCGTCGTGTAGGCCTTGAACTGGACGCCCTTGTTCTTCGCCTTGTTCGGGCCCTGGTAGTCGTCCCAGGCCTTGACCTGGATGAGCTTCTTGTGGTCCCACTTCTCGAACGTGTAGGGACCGTTGCCGACCGGCTTCTGGCCGAAGGCCTTCGGGTCGTCGTGGAAGACCTTGGGCAGCGGGGCCCACGTGGTGTAGCCGAGCTTGTAGTTGAAGTACGGCATCGTGTACTTCAGCTCGATGGTGAAGGTGTGGTCGTCCACGGCCTTCAGACCGGACATGGTCTCGGCCTTCGGGTCGCCCTTCTCCGGGTGGACGTCGTCGTAGCCCTTGATGTCCTGGAACCAGAAGGAGTTCTGCTGGTTGTTCTTGATGTTGGCGTACCAGTTCCAGGCGTCGATGTACGACTTGGAGGTGACCTCTTCGCCGTTGTGGAACTTCCAGCCCTTCTTGAGCTTGACCGTCCACGTCTTCGAGTCCTCGGTGGTGACCGACTCGGCGTTCGTGTAGACGATCTCGCCCTTGGCGTCGAAGTCCAGGAGCTGGGTGAACAGGGCCTGGATGACGTACGAGCCGTTGGACTCGTTGGTGTCGGCCGGGATCAGCGGCTTCTGCGGTTCGCCGACGTCGATCGAGACGTATCCCGCAGGGCCGGAACCCTTGCTCTTCCCCTCGTCGCCGCCGCCGTCGCCGCCGCCACAGGCAGTAGCAGCCAGCGCGACGACTATCGCACCCGCGACCCACTTGGCGCTCTTGGCACCGCGCATGGGTTCCTCCTCATGAGTCCATTGGTTCACCGCAAAGAGGAGCACACGACATCTCACCGCCCACCGCCCGTCGCCGGTGTCGGAAATAGTCAAGTGCCCCCGCGCTCGTGAGTCGGCGCCTTCAGCGCGTGACCCGTTCGTCCGAGCTCTACGCGCCTAACTATCTGCCATGCGCCACCGGCCGAACCACACTCCCGAGGTATCGGTTCGATCACAGCTGAGTCCTACATCTTCCAAAATCCGGACAAAGCGTTTGGTGAAAGATCCCTGCGAAACGGACTTGTTACACATCTATCGGGAGCACGTGTCCGCATATCGGACACCAATGTAAGGAAAACCCGTTGCGGGTAACGTGGCCGCCGTACAGGCTGCCTTTCAGGGCTGCCGTGCGCTCAACGCGCCTGGCCGGCAAGGCCGTTGGCCGACGAGGCGCGGCTTCCGCCTTTCCCGGACAGCACCGGGCGCGTCGGCCGTCGCATCGGTCCGCTTCCAGAGCAGGGTAGTGGGAGTCGGCCAGTTCAGGGACGTCTCCCGGCCAGATCGAGGGTTATCCCTACCGTTCCTAGTCAGTGAGCAGAAGTGAGTCCTGGACCCATTCCCGCTCACTGCGGACACCCCGAACGGTGTTGGGGGTCCTGGTCGCCCGCTTTCGCTCCGTGTCCGGCGGCACGGATCGTGTCCGTGGTCCAGGTACACGGGGGCGGGTTTCCTCACGCCCCGGGATGCCCAATCGGGCCTGGACGGTCCGATGCCCCGCACGATCGCTCCGGTCGTGCGGGGGCGGTGCCGTCCGTCGCCGGATCGGATGCCCCAGGGCGCGTCGTCCGATCGCCACGGCTGCTGCCTGGTGGCGAGTGGTCTTGCGCTTGCTGGTCGTGAGGGGCTTTTGCCAGTACTGGGCGCCCCACCTGCTGGTGTAAGCGGGGTCGACGGCGATCACGCCGAGTCCGGCTTCGGCGCACATGGAGACAAGGCGTGCGCGGAGTTTTCCCGTCGGGATGCCGGAGACGAGCTGCCTGAACCGCTTCTTGCGGCCGTGCTTCTCCCTGGTCTTCCCGTCACAGAAGTCCAGGTCCTCGATCGCGATGGCCCGCACTCCGGTCTGTCTGGCCCAGTGCATGAGGCGGGTGAGGGCATGCCGTACCTGGGCGTCACGGTGGTCGGCGTTGCCGGACAGGTCGTAGAAGAACTGCCGTGGTTCGCCGACCGGGTTGCCGTGCTCGTCGAGACGGTCGGCGGCGAGGTGGTCGGTGTTCATGTCGACGCCGACCAGGCCTCCGGTGCGCAGAGTGTTCAGGGGCGTGACGGGGAGATCTTTGCGGGTCCAGGACGCGTCCAGGTACCAGCGGTCCCGGGATACGTCGTGGTGGATCCGGTAGGCGACAGCCCGGTTCGCCTCGACGCGGTCAGCCCATTCCTGGCCCCGGTGGCGGAAGGTGACCGCGCCGGTGAGGACGTACCGGCCCCGGGGTGCGTTGGCGAGATGTTCCAGGGGCTTGGGCAGCTTGATGCCGACCTCGCCGCCGGGGGTGACGCGGATCGTCTCGTTGCCGTGCCGCTTGCCGGATTCACCGTCGGCGGTCAAAAACCAGCGTGCCGCCTCCCATTCCCGACGCCACTGGTCTTCGCTCTTGTGCGCATCGGTGAGGTGGTGGCGCTGGTGGAGCAGGCGTCGCCCGCCCCGCACCACGGAGACCTTCCCGGCTTCCCGCTCGGCGCGGACCTCCTCGAACCGGTGCTCCAGAACCGCCAGGCGGCGGGACTTCTGGAACCACTCGTGTCTGCTGCGGTATCCGCCGGGCCTGCTCCGGCTGCCCTTCTCCCCCAGGGGCAGGGACAGCCGGTGACGGAGCATGCGGATTCCGGCGTCCAGGGATTGCAGGTGAGCATGCTGGGCCCGGCGCGACAGAGCCCACTGGTCGTGGGTGTTCGCCGTGACGGACCCCGCCCAGCGGGAGGAGGACTCTGCGGTCAGGTCCCGCTTGCGGTCGGCCCAGGTGCCGGTGGAGTGCTCCAGGCCGTCCTGGCAGCGCCGGGCCAGATCCCGCCCGGCCAGGCGGCCCAGGTGCTCACCGACCAGCCGCAGCACCTCCTTGTCCTGGGGCGTGAGGTCCTTGAGGCGGGTACGGATGCTGACACCGGTGGGTCCGTCGGCCACGAACGGGCGGGCGATGGACCGGAGCGGCTTCTTCTCAGCCGTGCCCGGCGGCTTCCAGCGCGGCCCGGGCACGGCTCTTCGCCGACCTGCGCCCGTACAGGCGGGCACAGAACGACGTCAGGACCTCCGTCATGTCCCGCACCAGATCATCCTCATCATCCTCGGCCTGGTCGTCCTCGAGGACGACCAGACGGCGGCCCGTCGCGGACAGGGCGGCCTCGACCAGTTCGGTGTTCATCCGGCCCAGCCGGTTCCTGTGCTCGACCACGACCGTGGTCACCTCGGGGTCGGCGAGCAGGCGCCTGGCCCTCGACCGGCAACCGTTCATGCCCGAGCCGACCTCCGGCTCGACCCGCACCACACGATGACCGGCCTTCGCCGCCCATCCCGACAGACGGGCCACCTGACGCTCCAGATCCGCCTTCTGGTCATGCGACGACACCCGGGCATACAAACCCAGCCCGCCCACGGTCGCGGGCATGGCAACAGCGTCGATGTTCACCAGGATCGTGCGCGGACCCACCCGCCGGGCAGGCACCGGCAGCGTCCCCTCACGGAACCATCGGTACGCCGTCTGCGGGTGTACACCCTGCGCCTTGGCCCACTCCGTCAGATTCACAACCGGACAACGAAACTCACCCGTGCATGGTTACGCTCACTCACCCGACCTTATGGAGCAACAGCTGAGAACCTTTCTCTTCTGAGATTCCGGCACGCACAAGAACGGCGCCGGGCACCCCTTATCACAGGGGTGCCCGGCGCCGTTCTTGCGGGTGCGGTGTGCGACCGGGGTCAGCCGTGCTTGGCGCGGCTCGCGGCGCGGGCGCGCTCGCGGCCGTCCAGGTTCACCTTGCGGATACGCACGGACTCCGGGGTCACCTCGACGCACTCGTCGTCCCGGCAGAACTCCAGGGACTGCTCGAGCGACAGCTTGCGCGGCGGGACGATCGCCTCGAACGAATCGGCCGAGGACGACCGCATGTTGGTGAGCTTCTTCTCCTTGGTGATGTTGACGTCCATGTCGTCGGAGCGGGAGTTCTCGCCGACGATCATGCCCTCGTACACCTCGGTGCCGGGCTCGGTGAACAGCACACCGCGCTCCTGCAGGTTGGTCATCGCGAACGCGGTGACCGCGCCGGCGCGGTCGGCGACCAGGGAGCCGTTGTTACGGGTCGTGAGCGGCCCGAACCAGGGCTCGTGGCCCTCGTGGATGGAGTGCGCGATACCGGTGCCCCGGGTCTGGGTGAGGAACTCGGTACGGAAGCCGATCAGACCACGCGAGGGCACCACGAACTCCAGGCGCACCCAGCCGGAGCCGTGGTTCGACATGTTGTCCATGCGGCCCTTGCGGACGCCCATGAGCTGCGTGACCGCGCCCATGTGCTCCTCGGGCACGTCGATCGTCATCCGCTCGACGGGCTCGTGCACCTTGCCGTCGATCTCCCGGGTGACCACCTGCGGCTTGCCGATGGTGAGCTCGAAGCCCTCACGGCGCATCTGCTCGACCAGGATCGCCAGCGCCAGTTCGCCTCGGCCCTGCACCTCCCAGGCGTCGGGACGGCCGGTGTCCAGGACGCGCAGCGAGACGTTGCCGATCAGCTCGCGGTCCAGGCGGTCCTTGACCTGGCGGGCGGTGACCTTGCGGTCCTTCACGGCCGCCTTCGCGTCGGCGCCCTTGCCGGTGCCGCCGCGGCCGACCAGCGGCGAGGTGTTGGTGCCGATGGTCATGGAGATCGCGGGCTCGTCCACCATGATCAGCGGCAGCGGAACCGGGTTCTCCGGGTCGGCCAGGGTCTCACCGATCATGATGTCCGGGATGCCGGCGACCGCGCAGATGTCACCGGGGCCGGCCTTCTCGGCGGGCTTGCGAGTGAGCGCCTCGGTCATCATCAGCTCGGAGATCCGCACGTTCTGCACGGACCCGTCGCGCTTCATCCAGGCGACCGTCTGGCCCTTCTTCAGCTCGCCCTGGTGGACGCGGAGCAGGGCGATCCGGCCGAGGAAGTTGTCGGCGTCGAGGTTGGTGACGTGGGCCTGGAGCGGGGCGCCCTCCTCGTAGGTGGGGGCCGGGATGTGCTGCAGGATGGTGGAGAAGAACGGCTCCAGGGAGTCGGAGTCGGTCGGGACCGTGCCGTCCGCCGGCTTGGTCAGGGAGGCGATGCCGTCCCGGCCGCAGGCGTAGACGATCGGGAACTCGATCTGGTCCTCGTCGGCGTCCAGGTCGAGGAACAGGTCGTAGGCCTCGTTGACGACCTCGTCGATACGGGAGTCCGGCCGGTCCGTCTTGTTGATGCACAGGATGATCGGCAGCTTCGCCTGGAGCGCCTTGCGCAGCACGAAGCGGGTCTGCGGCAGCGGCCCCTCGGAGGAGTCGACGAGCAGCACGACACCGTCGACCATCGACAGGGCGCGCTCGACCTCGCCACCGAAGTCGGCGTGGCCGGGGGTGTCGATGATGTTGATCGTGATCGGGTCCCCGCCGTCCTTGGGGTGGTACTTCACCGCCGTGTTCTTGGCGAGGATCGTGATGCCCTTCTCACGCTCCAGGTCGCCGGAGTCCATCATGCGCTCGTCGACCTGGTCGAGCTGGTGGGCGGCGAAGGCACCTGCCTGCTTGAGCATGCCGTCGACGATGGTGGTCTTGCCGTGGTCGACGTGGGCGACGATGGCGACGTTGCGGATGTCGTGACGCTGGATGGACGAAGCCATGGGTTGGCGTACTCCCGAAATGGTGAGAAGCGCCCTGCGCAGACGGCTGTGGTGCGCGGGCCCTGCCGGGCTGAACACGCCACGGCCTCTCCCCATGTTACGGGCCCGTGGAACCGGACACTCGCGCCTCCTCCGCCGGGGCCGCATCGAGGGCCCGGTGACCTTTCCCTGGTCGCTGCCGCTCCCCGCGCGCACGGGCGGCCCGGGGCCCGCGACGCGGGCGCCGCCGGAAACCCCGAGGACCGGCCCCGTCGCAGTTCAGCAGTGCGGGAAGCAACCCCCGGCGCCCGCCCCGCCCGCGGGCCGCCCGCGGTGGCCGCTCCGCCGGGGCCGGGACCGCGAGAAAAGTGCCGAGATCTGCCTCACGTCGGCGCGGTGGCCGGGACTACCGCGCCGAGGAGGAGCCCGAGGGCCCGGTGGTCTTCTCCGCCGGTGTCCCGGCCGGGCCCCGCGCGCTCTTCTTCAGGAAGCCCATGTCCTCGTAGACGGGGGTGCGGAAACCGAAGGCGCCCGCGTTGGCCAGGTTCTTCCGGGCCGCGGTGAGCTGGGGGCGCTGGTAGAGGGGGATCGAACCGGCCGCCGCCCAGATGCGGGAGTCGGCCTTGCGGAGCAGCTCGGCGCGTTTGGTGTCGTTGAGCGTCGTGAGGGCCTGGTCGAAGAGCTGGTCGACCTGGTCGGTGCCGACACGGGTGTAGTTCTGTCCGACGCTCAGCGATCCGTCGGCGGCCGGGACCGGCTTGGCGTAGACCGGGCGGGCGTCGGTGGCGGGAAAGGCGGTCGCGGGCCAGGAGTAGAGGGCGAGGTCGTACTCACCGGCGGCGATGTGGTCCGTGAAGTAGCTCTCGTCGTCGACCGTGGAAATGGCGGTGCGGATACCGATCCGCTCCAGCATCCGGGTGATCCGGTCGGCCACGACGCCCAGGGTCTGTGAGCCGGGCCCCGAGGGGAGCACGAAGTCGAGCGTGAGCGCCTTGCCGTCCTTGGCGAGCGGGGCGTTCTCCGCCTGGGCGGGGGCAGCGGTGCCCTTGGGGGCGTAGGCGCCGGGGGCGCCGCCCTGGTACAGCCGTGTGTGCTCGCTGTCTTCCTGCGCGAGGCGCTCCGTCGTGCGGCCGTCACCGCTCTTGTCGTCGTCCTTCGCCTCGTCCTCGCCGACGCTGTAGGTGCCGTCGTCGCCCTCCGACCCGCTCTTGGAGCCCTTGTCGGACGTCCCGGCCTTCTTGCCCTCCGCACCGGCCGCCTTCTCGCCGCCCTCTTCTTCCTTGTCTTCCTGCTCTTCCTGCTCTTCCTGCTCTTCCTGCTCTTCCTTCTCTCCCTTGCCTTCCTTGTCTTTCTTGTCCCCCTTCTTCTCGGCCTTCTCCTTCTTCTCGGCCTTCTCCCGGTCGACCGGGCCCCCCGGTACCCAGCCGGCGTCCGCGAGCAGGGCGCGCGCCTCCGCGGCGTCCTGGGCGCCGAGGGCGCCGCTCCCGTCGGCGTAGGCGGCCTGCCCGGACAGCGCGACGTGACTGCCGACGGGCTCGGCGGGCAGGCCGAGCGGCTCGAGGACCGCCTTCGCCAGGGCCTCCCGGTCCAGGGCGCGGGCCACGGCGCGGCGGACCCGCTCGTCGGCGAGCGGGCCTTCGTCGCCGTTGAGGGCGAGCTGGGTGTAGGCGGGCTCCAGCGACTTGCGCACCTCGAACCCGCTGAGGGCCTTCTGCTGGCGCGCGTGCGTCACGGCGGCCTTGCGCTGCCGCTCGCGTGCGGAGATCTCCTCGTCGGCGGCGTCCTCGTCGGAACCGTTCGCGACGGCCCAGGAGCGCAGGGCGCGGGCGGCGGACCTGCCCGCACCGAGGGGGCCCGCCAGGGGCGTGCTCACCCGTTCGGCCCCTCCTTTCCCGTCCCGCTCGCTCTTCTGCTCGCCGCCTTCCTCGCTCCCGCGTGCGCTTTCGCCCCGCGGGCCGGCGGCGACGGAGATGCGGCGGGCGCCGGTGGCGTCGATCTCGGCCAGGTCCAGGGTGCCGGCGGTGAGCGCGGCGATCCGTTCGTCGCGGGGCACCGCGCGCAGCACGATCGTCGAGAGCCGGGCCGGCTCGCCCCACCAACGGGCATTGCGGGTGAGGGTGACCTCCTCGCCCTTGCGGTCGACCTTCTTCACCTTGAACGGGCCGGCGGTGACCTTCAGCTTCTTGCGGGCCCCGTCGTTGAAGGAGTCCGGGGAGCCCATGACGTCCTTCGGGTACAGCGGTGTGAACAGGGACTTCCAGTCGGCGTAGGGGCGGCTGAAGGTGACCTTGACCTCCAGGTCGTCCTTGCCGCGCTCGATCTTCTCGATGCGGTCGTAGCCGGCGTTGTGGGCGGTCCAGTAGGCGGTGTCCTCGCCGGACAGGGCACGCCACTGGGCGGCGAAGTCGGCGGCGCCGATCTCGCGGCCGTCGCTCCAGACGGCCTGCTGGTTGAGCCGGTAGAGGACGACCTGCTTGGGCTCGGTCTCGACGACCTCGGCGGACTCCAGGTAGTCGGCGTTGCGCACCGGGCGTCCTCGGTCGTCCATCCGGTACATCGACGGCAGGACGGCCTGCGCGACCCGGGTGGTGGTGGCGTCGGCGTCCGACTGGAAGGCGTTCAGGGTGTCCGGGACGGTGTCCACGGCCCAGCGCAGGGTGCCGCCGTCGGCGATCCCCGTGCGGTCGGCGCGTGCGACGTCCCCCGCGGCGAGGGGACGGCCGGCCGGGTCCTCGGAGCTGCATCCGGCCAGAGCGGGCACCACGAGAGCGCCCGCGGTGAGGAGGACGACCGAGCGCATGGCCGCGCGCGGGGCGATGCCGTCATGGGACATCTCTGGTTACCTCCGGGAAGCCGCGGGCGTTATGATCACTTTTGTCAGTATTTTTGGTGCTCATCTGATGTATGCGGCCACTGAAAAGGAAAGGATTCGGCAACCGAGAGCGACACGGCGACCACGGGCGGGAAGCTCACCCGTACGACGCAGCACACCGCACGACGCACCCCTGCGCCTCGGCCAATCGGTGCACATCCCTTCACAGCACAAGGTGTGACGCGCGACACTCGCAGGCGCATGAACGTTGCCGCCTTGGGCCTGAAGGACCCTGAAGGACCCGCGGGAAGTGAGGGCAAGTCATGTCCGTGCACGACGAACTGGCATCCGTCCAGCGCAGCCTCGACGACCTGATCCGGTCGGTGGGACGCCTGGAGAAACAGCTCGGCAGCGGCGGTCTGGAGATGCGCCGCGTCCGATCCGACACCAACCATCTGCGGGAGAGCGTCGCGCTGCTGCGGGAGACGGCCACGGCCGGGACCACCCCGCCGAAGCGGCCCGATCTCGTCACCATCTCCGACACGCCGTACGACCCCTCCCTGTGGGTGGACTCGGACGACGAGGGCCTCGGCGTCCGCGACCGCCACGCCCCCTGACCCCCACCGGACCCGCAGCGCCCCCCTGACCCCTACCGGAGCGGACAAGTGGCCACTGGTACGGAACCCCCTGCCACCGAACCCCACCCCCGACGTGCCGGTGTGCGCACCGGTACCCGCGCCGCGATCGCCGCTCCGCATCTGCGGACCGACCGCTGGTGGCTGGCCCCTGCCGCCACCGCGGCCGGTCTGCTCGCCTTCGTCGTCTACTCGACCTGGCGGGCCTTCGCGAACGCCGACTACTACGCGGCGCCGTACGTCTCGCCGTTCTACTCCCCGTGTCTCGCGGAGAACTGCGAGACGATGCGCGCCGGGCCCAACTGGGAGCTGTTCGGAAGCTGGTGGGGGATCTCACCGGCGATCATCATCCTGATCTTCCCGCTCGGCTTCCGCGTGACCTGCTACTACTACCGCAAGGCCTACTACCGGGGCTTCTGGGCCGCCCCGCCGGCCTGCGCGGTGGCCGAGCCGCACAAGAAGTACTCCGGGGAGACCCGCTTCCCACTGATCCTGCAGAACGTCCACCGGTACTTCTTCTACGCGGCGCTCCTGGTCGCCGGGGTGCTGACCTACGACACCGCCCTCGCCTTCCGCGACGAGCACCACGCGTGGGGCCACATGGGGCTCGGCACCCTCGTCTTCCTGGTCAACATCGCGCTGATCTGGGCGTACACCATCTCCTGTCACTCCTGCCGGCACATCGTCGGCGGAAAGCTCAAGCACTTCTCGAAGCATCCCGTGCGCTACCGGATGTGGCAGTGGGTGAGCCGGCTGAACGCCCGGCACATGCAGCTCGCCTGGGCGTCGCTGGTGAGCGTGGCGGTCGCCGACTTCTACGTCTACCTCCTCGCGTCCGGTGCCTTCGACGATCCGCGCTTCTTCTGATGAGTGGGGCCTTTTGAGATGACCGTGGTCGACCGGCAGGAATGGGACGTCGTCGTGGTCGGTGCGGGCGGCGCCGGGCTGCGCGCCGCCATCGAGGCACGCGAGCGGGGGGCGCGTACGGCGGTGATCTGCAAGTCGCTGTTCGGCAAGGCGCACACCGTGATGGCCGAGGGCGGCATCGCCGCCGCCATGGCCAACGCCAACGAGCACGACACCTGGCAGGTCCACTTCCGCGACACCATGCGCGGCGGGAAGTTCCTCAACCAGTGGCGGATGGCCGAGCTGCACGCCCAGGAGGCACCGCAGCGGGTGTGGGAGCTGGAGACCTGGGGCGCGCTGTTCGACCGGACCAAGGACGGCCGGATCTCGCAGCGCAACTTCGGCGGCCACGAGTACCCCCGCCTCGCCCACGTCGGCGACCGCACCGGCCTGGAGCTGATCCGCACCCTCCAGCAGAGGATCGTCGCGCTCCAGCAGGAGGACTTCCGGGAGACCGGGGACTACGAGTCCCGGCTGAAGGTCTTCCAGGAGTGCACGGTCACCCGCCTCCTCAAGGACGGTTCCCACGTTTCCGGCGTCTTCGGCTACGAGCGGGAGTCCGGCCGTTTCTTCGTGCTGGAGGCGCCCGCCGTGGTCCTCGCGACGGGCGGCATCGGCAAGTCGTTCAAGGTGACGTCGAACTCGTGGGAGTACACCGGGGACGGTCACGCGCTGGCGCTGCTGGCCGGGGCCCCGCTGGTCAACATGGAGTTCGTGCAGTTCCATCCGACGGGCATGGTCTGGCCGCCGTCGGTGAAGGGCATCCTGGTCACCGAGTCGGTGCGCGGCGACGGCGGGGTGCTGCGCAACTCCGACGGCAAGCGGTTCATGTTCGACTACGTGCCGGACGTCTTCAAGGAGAAGTACGCCGAGTCCGAGGAGGAGGGCGACCGCTGGTACGACGACCCGGACCACAACCGGCGTCCCCCCGAGCTGCTCCCCCGCGACGAGGTGGCCCGCGCGATCAACGCCGAGGTGAAGGCGGGCCGCGGCTCCCCGCACGGCGGGGTCTTCCTGGACGTGTCCACCCGGATGCCCGCCGACGTCATCAGGCGCCGGCTGCCGTCGATGTACCACCAGTTCAAGGAGCTGGCGGACGTCGACATCACGGCGGAGGCGATGGAGGTCGGCCCGACCTGCCACTACGTGATGGGCGGCATCGCCGTCGACTCCGACACGGCGGCGACGCGCGGGGTGCCGGGGCTGTTCGCGGCCGGTGAGGTGGCCGGCGGGATGCACGGCTCCAACCGGCTGGGCGGGAACTCGCTGTCCGACCTGCTGGTGTTCGGGCGCCGGGCGGGCCGGCACGCGGCCGAACACGCGGGGGCGTACACCGCCGGGACGGGCGCCGAGCGGCCCCGGGCGGACGAGGCCCAGGTCGACGCCGCGGCGGCGGAGGCCCTGCGGCCCTTCTCCGTCGAGGCCGGGGAACCGGCGAAGGGCCCGGCGTCCGCTCCGGAGAATCCGTACACCCTGCACCAGGAACTCCAGCAGACGATGAACGACCTGGTCGGCATCATCCGCCGGGAGCACGAGATGGAGGAGGCCCTGCACAAGCTCGCCGAGCTGCGGGTACGGGCGCGCCGGGCCGGGGTCGAGGGGCACCGGCAGTTCAACCCGGGCTGGCACCTCGCCCTGGACCTGCGGAACATGCTGCTGGTCAGCGAGTGTGTGGCACGGGCCGCGCGGGAGCGCACCGAGTCGCGCGGCGGGCACACCCGCGAGGACCACTCCGAGATGGAGCGTGCCTGGCGCAACGTCAATCTGCTGTGCGCGATGACCGACCCCACCGGCGGCATCGCGGCCACCGCCCCGGAGCGCGGCCAGATCACCCTGACCCGTGAGACCACCGAACCCATCCGCCCCGACCTGCTCGCCCTCTTCGAGAAGGAGGAGCTGGTCAAGTACCTCGCCGAAGAGGAGCTGTACGAGTGAGCAGCTATGAGGCCCGCTTCAAGGTGTGGCGGGGGGATGTCGAGGGCGGCGGCCTGGAGGACTTCCGCGTCGAGGTGAACGACGGCGAGGTGGTCCTCGACATCGTCCACCGGCTCCAGGCCACCCAGGCCCCCGACCTGGCCGTGCGCTGGAACTGCAAGGCCGGCAAGTGCGGCTCGTGCTCGGCGGAGATCAACGGGCGCCCCCGGCTGCTGTGCATGACCCGGATGTCGGTGTTCGACCGGGACGAGACGATCACGGTGACCCCGCTGCGGGCCTTCCCGGTGATCCGCGACCTGGTGACCGATGTCGGCTTCAACTACACGAAGGCACGCCAGGTGCCGGCCTTCGTACCGCCGAAGGGCCTCGGGCCCGGCGAGTACCGGATGAGGCAGGAGGACGTGGAGCGCTCGCAGGAGTTCCGCAAGTGCATCGAGTGCTTCCTGTGCCAGGACGTCTGCCATGTGGTCCGCGACCACGAGGAGAACAAACGGGCGTTCGCGGGGCCGCGGTTCCTGATGCGGGTGGCGGAGCTGGACATGCATCCGCTGGACGCCGCCGAGGAGGCCGGCCTGGACCGCAGGAGCACGGCCCAGGACGAGCACGGGCTCGGCTACTGCAACATCACCAAGTGCTGCACGGAGGTGTGCCCCGAGGGCATCCGGATCACGGACAACGCGCTGATCCCGATGAAGGAACGGGCGGTCGACCGCAAGTACGACCCGCTCGTCTGGCTCGGCGACAAGATCCGGCGCAGGTCCGCGTCGTCCTGATCCGCCCGGTGCGTCAGGGACGGTCCACCCAGCCCTTCCGGTACGCCGTCCAGTCCGCCTCCGTCGCCGCGAAGTCCACGTAGAGGGCGACGCCGAAGCGGGGGCGGTCGGCGTCGGTGCGGGACAGCCCGAGCCGGACACCGCGGACGGCGGCGGGGACGGTCTCGGCGTGGGCCCAGTGGCCGAACCGGTTCTCCTGGAAGAAGGGAAGCCCCATGAGGAGGTCGGTGCCGGGCGGGGTGGCCTCCAGGGCGAGCGCGGTCTGCTGGGCGACGTAGCCGCCGTAGGTGCCCTCCAGCGGCTGCATGGTGTCGTACGACATGACGGCGATCTGGTCGACGCGGCGCGCCACCTGCCCGAAGAACTCCTGCGACCACCACTTGGGGTGGCCGGTGACCGCGCCCCAGAAGGAGTGGAAGCCGGGGAGCGGGTCGATCTGGTGGGCGGCGACGGACAGCGACACGTCGCGGGAGCCGGTCTCCTCGTGCAGGGCGTCGAGGAGTTCGAGGTAGTCGGCGTCCCCGGAGTGCAGGGGTTCGAGGTCGAAGTGGACGCCGTCGTAGCCGGTGTCCAGGATCTCCCGGGTGGACCGGAGGATCGCGGCGCGGGACTCGGCGCGCTCCAGGTGCAGCGCCTCGGGGTGCTCGGGCGCGAGGATGTCGCCGAGCCAGGCCTGGACCCGGACGCCGGGTATCTCCCTGTGCACGGACTCGATCAGCCAACGGGCCTGCGGGTACCGGGACTTCGGCAGGCTTCCGTCGTGCTCCAGGGGCCCGGAGTGGACGTAGAGGTCGCGTACCCCGGTGCCTTCGAGGCGGCGGGCGAGGGCGGTGACGTCGGCGTCCTTCTTCCGCCCGTCGACCCAGGCGTGCCCGAGCCAGAGGGCGTCCCGGTCCCGGGTGTACGTCCCGTCGGCGGGGTCACCGGTGAAGTTGACCCGCAACACCGCCCCGGCGGTCAGCAGCGGCACCAGGACGACGAGCACGACCGCGAGCGCGGTCCGCGTGAGCCGGCGCTTCCAGCTCCGGGGCCGCTCGTCCGGCCGGTCTCGGGTGTTCTCCCCGCCGGCGGATCCGGGGTCGTCCGGCTCCGCGGCTTCGGTGGGTTCCGCGGGCTCCGTGCCTGACATCGCGCGTCCCCTCCGCCGCCGGTCCGTCCGGGCCGCGCGGCTGATCTTTCGGAGGAGGACGACGGCGGGGGGCCCGCGGTTGCGTTTCAGGCGGCGGTGGGCGCGTGCCGTTCGTGCACGTGTCCGTCCAGGGGAAAGGCGGGCGGTGCGGCCGGGAGGACACCGGTCAGTGCGAAACCGGCCTTCTCGGCGACGCGGCAGGACGCCACGTTGTCGACCTGGTGCACCAGCTCCAGGCGGGTCAGGCCTTCCCGGGTGAAGGCCTCGAACGCCCAGTCGGTCAGCGCCGTCAGAGACCGGTGGGCCACTCCCCGGCCGCGGGCGGGTGCCGCGGTCCAGTAGCCCACCTCGGCACAACCCGATTCCCTGGCCTCGTACTTGAGGACGGCGTTGCCGACGAGCCGCGGCGCACAGCCGGGAACTCCCGTCTCCTGCACTGCGAACGCGAACCTGTCTCCCACCTCCCAGCCCCGCTGTTGTGCCGTCACCCAGCGCGCCGCGCTCGCCTCGTCGTGCACGGCGGCGCTCACCCAGCGGCGCATCGCCTCGTCCTGGAACAGCTCGGCCAGTCCGGCGGAGTCCTCCGGGCTCCAGGGCCGCAGGGTGAGGGTGCCGACTGCCAGGCGTAACGGGATCGGGGGCATGGGGGCGAGCGTAGACGAGCGGCGGTCGGTCGGCGTGTCGGGGTCAGAAGAGGCTCATGAGGGCTTCGGCCGGGTCGGCGAGGGGGGTTTCGCCGCCGGGGAGGGGGAGTTCGAACCAGACGGTCTTGCCGCGGGGGGTGCGACGGGAGCCCCAGGCCGCGCTGAGCAGGCCGACGAGCTGGAGACCGCGGCCGCCCTCGTCGGTGTCGCGGGCGCGGCGGCGGCGCGGCTGGACCAGGCCGGAGTCCCAGACCTCGCAGACCAGGGTGCGGTCGAGCAGAAGGCGGAGCCTGATCTCTCCTTCGCCGTATCGCAGGGCGTTGGTGACCAGCTCGCTGACCAGGAGTTCCGTGGTGTCGACGAGGGGTTCCAGGTCCCAGGCGAGCAGTTGCGCGCGGGCGTACTCGCGGGCGCGGCCCACGCTGCGGGGCTCGCGCGGCAGAGTCCAGTCGCCGACGGAATCGGCGGGCAGCCCCTGGATTCTGGCCATCAGCAGCGCGATGTCGTCCTCGCCGTGGTGGGTGTTGAGGGTGTTGAGGACGTGGTCGCAGACGTCCTCCAGGTCCCTGTGGGTGTCGGCGCGCGGCGCCGACGTCGCGGAGCGGTGGCCGGGTGACGGGTGGGGCGGGTCGGTGAGGGCGCCCACGAAGGCCTGGAGGCCCTCGTCGAGGGGGTGGTCGCGGCTTTCGACCAGCCCGTCCGTGTAGAGCGCGAGCAGGGCGCCCTCGGGCAGTTCGACCTCGACCTCCTCGAAGGGCTCCCCGCCGACGCCGAGCGGCATGCCCGGCGGCACGTCCAGCATCAGGGCGGCCTCCCCCGGTTCGACCAGGACCGGCGGCGGATGGCCCGCGTTGGCGAAGGTGCACCGCCTGGTCACCGGGTCGTAGACCGCGTAGACGCAGGTCGCCAGGTAGACCTCGGAGAGGTCGGCCTCCCGGGGGCGGCGGGCGGCCCGGGTCGCCTGCTGGACGCCTCCGGGGGCGCCGAGCCCCTGGGCGATCTCGTCCAACTGGGAGAGCACCTCGGCGGGTTCGAGGTCGAGCTGGGCCAGGGTGCGGACGGCGCTGCGCAGTTCACCCATGGCCACCGCGGCACGCAGCCCCCTCCCCATCACGTCCCCGACGACCAGCGCGGTGCGGTGGCCGGGCAGTTCGATGACGTCGAACCAGTCGCCGCCGACCTCGCCGGACCGGCCGGTCGCCGCGCTGCCGGGCAGGTAGCGGCAGGCGATGTCGAGGCCGGAGGCCTCCGGGTCGCCGGGCGGCAGCAGGGACCGCTGCAGCAGCAGGGCGCGTTCGTGCTCGCGCCGGTAGAGGCGGGCGTTGTCGATGCAGACGGCGGCGCGCGCGGCCAGTTCCACGGCGAGGTCGCGGTCGCGGTCCCCGAACGGCTCGCTGCCCTTGGTACGGGCGAACTGGGCGAGCCCGACCACCGTGTCGTGGGCGACCATCGGCACGGCGAGCGTGGTCCGCACCAGCCCGCCCTCCTCTCCCGGCACCAGTCGCGGGCGGCCGGTGCGCAGGGCGTCCGCGCACGGCGAGTTGAACGCGTAGTTGTGGACGGCGCCCAGCTTGACGGGCTCGCCGGTGACGCTGAACGGCGCTTCGGAGACGGCGCTGGCGAAGGCGACGCGGCGCACGTCCGCACTGCCGTCGGCCAGCCCCGGCGGGGTCTCGTCACCGGCCAGCAGCCCCTGGTAGAGGTCGACGGTGGCCAGGTCGCAGAAGCCGGGGACGACGACGTCCAGGAGTTCGCGGGCCGTGGTCTCCAGGTCGAGGGAATTGCCGATCCGGGCGCCGGCCTCGTTGAGCAGGGCGAGGTTGCGCCGTGCGGCGGCGGCCTCGCGGGCGGCGGCACGGCGGGCGGTGATGTCGATTCCCAGCCAGGCGATGCCGATGGGACGGCCGCTGCCGCTGTGCACGCGGTAGAGGTTGACCGACCAGTGGCGGCGTCCGTCGGTGTCCGGAATGAATCCGGTGACGTGCATGTCCGTGATGGACTCGCCGGTCTCCAGCACCCTGCGCATGGTCGCGGCCACCCGCTCGGCCTCGGCACGCGGCAGGTAGTCGTGAACCCCCTTGCCCCGGTGGTCGTCGGGCATGCCGCCGAAGGTGGACGCGAACCGCTGGTTGGCGCGGCGCACCCGCAGGTCGGGGTCGATCAGCAGGAAGCCGAAGGGGGATTGGCCGAATATGGCCTGCGAGGCGGCGAGATCGGTCTCGATGCTGCGCAGGGTGCGCACGTCGACGACGATGCAGACGGCTGCCTTCTCACCGTCCTCGGTGCGCGTCGGCATGACGTAGACCTCGGCGATCCCCTCCCGGCCGGGCCCGTCGTCCCCCGTGTCGGGGATCCGGAAGGGCACGACTCCGGTCCACTCCCGGCCGTCGAGGATCTCGGCCATCTTGCGCTGGCCCCGCTCGCGCCGGTCCGGATCGACGAACGCCGCGATGGGGTCCGTCCCGACGGCCCGCTCCGCCGGGATGCCGAGGAGCTGTTCGGCGCGCAGGCTCCACTGGTCGACCAGTCCGTCGGGGCCGATGGAGAAGGAGGCGACCTTTATGTAGTCGTACATGGAGCCGGGAGGACTGCTCTGCCACATTCCGTCGACGGTCGGGGCGTCGGTGGGGAAAGGGGTGCCGGAAGAGGCGTCGGTGGCCAATGCCCCGACGGGGGAAACGCCGGCGGACGCTACGCCGGCGGACGAGGCATCGCCGGAAGTGAGGCCGTCAGCGGCCTCGGCTCTTGCGCCGTCCGACGGGTCCTTGGACTCCGTGGCCTTCGCTGGTATCTCGCTCACGCGAACCGTCCCCTCCAGCTCACCGCGTCCGGCACCGGTCGCCGGGGGCGGCTGCCCGCAGTATCCAGCACTACGGCGCTACACAACACGGTGTTCACGATCACAGCACGATCCCGATGCTTTTCGGTCCGAACTGTGAGAACACTCCCAGTCTTCTAACCAGCGGACACGTCATCGAACCCCCTTCTTCGACAACCATCAGGGGCCGGAACCGGCCGCTCGACAGGAGTGGCCCGTGCGTACACGGCCGAGGCGCGGCACAGCGCCTCGTTTCAGCCGGGCGCGAACGCCTCACTCGGGCACCGTGAGTTCGAACCACACGGTCTTGCCGACCTCGCCCGGCCGGGCGCCCCAGCGGCGGGCGGTGCGGGCGACGAGCTGCAGCCCGCGCCCGCCCTCGTCCTCGGCCCGGGCCACGCGCTCGTGCGGGAAGTCCGGCAGCGGGTCGGAGACCTCGACCCGCAGGACGCCGTCCGGGCCGGAGGGACGCGACAGGCAGACGCCGATGGGACCGGTGGCGTGCCGCAGGGCGTTGGTGACCAGCTCACTTACCAGCAGGGCCGCCAGGTCACCGACGCCGTCGAGACCCCAGCCGTGCAACTGCGCGCGGACCGTGGAGCGCGCGGCGCCCACGGCACCCGGCTCCGCGGGGAAGGTCCACGTGACCCGGTCGTCTTCGGTGTCGATCACGCGGACCACTTCCGTCACTCCGGGGCTGACAACAGGCTCCCCACATCAGGTTTCATGGGGTCAATGGACCCATACCCGACATCCCTGCCCGGGTATCGCGCATACGGACATCGGTCACAGGTCCGTCACCTCGAACGCACCGCGGGCTCCGCGTTCGACGTCGCCCGTGATGTGCGAGACGAACGGACGGGTACCCGCCTCGGGGAAGGCGAGTCCGACGAGCCCTCCCGATCCCGGGACCCCGAAGGGCCCCACCGCGCATCAAGCGGCGGGGCCCTTCGGGCGGGTGCGGGGTCGGGGCGGGTGGTCTAGGCGAGTTCGCCGGTGGCGGCCAGATCGTCGAAGAGCAACTGGTCCACCGGCGGCACCAGTTCCCGGTCGGCGTACGAGAACCAGGCCATCTCCTCGATCTCGCTGCTCGGCTCCGGCTCCCCCTCGCCCTCGGCGGTGTAACAAGCCATCCGGACGACCGCGCCCTCCGGAAGGCCGGGGGTCCCGAGGGTCCCGGGGATCGCCGCCTCGTACGTGCCCACGTGGACGGCCGTGTCCGGGTCGAGTGCGACCGCGAGCTCTTCCCTGATCTCCCGCAGCAGCGTCTCGACGTCGCTCTCCGCCCCCTCGCGCTTGCCGCCGGGGATGTAGAAGACGTCCTTCCCGCGCGGGCGCGCGCACAGGATGCGGCCCTTCTCGATCCGCACCCAGGCCACCGTGTCGATCAGCACCGAACCCGTCCCGTTTCCGCTCGTTCGAACCACAGTCGAACGGGACCCTACCGGGAAGCGTGACGTCAGTCGGCGGTCGTCGCGTTCTGCCCGATGCGCTCGACCCAGTACAGCTGCTTGTGCCCGCGACCGTCGAGACTGTCCGCGATCTTCTGCGCCTCGGCCCGGGTCGCGTACCGGCCCACGCGGTACCGGTTGCCGTTGTCGTCCTGCCGCACCACGAGCCAGGGAAGCGTGGCCGTGCCGTCGCTCATCGCGCCCCTCCACTTCCCGCCCGCGACCTGCGCCGCGCCCAGCCCGGTAAGGAAACCCCAATCCGCATATGCCCGAGCCTACGCCTTACCTTCACGCAGCGAACATGAGTTTGCACAAAGAGGTACGCAACCAGCCAGTACCCAGGGGGCGCACGGTGGCGAACGCGCCGTACGCAAGCCCGACGTATCCGGTCAGCGGCATGCCGCCCCGGCTCCCCCCACTCGGGGGCCACCTGCGAGAACGGCCAGATTTCTACGTCGCCCGACCAGGCAAGCCGCCGCCCCCGCCCCCGCCCGGACGCAGGGACGGGGCGCAGGCGGGGCGCAGAGGGAGCACTTCGGGCCCGGCGACGGCTCCGGGGCGATCTCCCGGGGTCGCCGCCCGCGATGGTCCCGGGACGGCGCGGCTACTTCACCGGGAGGTGGTACGCGACCCGGTAGCGGTCGGCGGGGATCACCACGTCGGCCGTCTCGACCGGGCGGCCCGAGGCGTAGTACGTGCGCCGGACGACCAGGACGACGTGACCGGGGACGCCGCCCAGCGACGCCAGCTCCTCGGCGAGGCCGGGGCGGGCGCCGACCTCCTCGGTGACGTTGTCCACGATCACGTCGATGGCGCGCATGCGCTCGACCACGCCCATACCGCCGAGCGGCCCCTCCTCGGGCAGCATCACGGGCGTCCGGCCGGTCAGGGCGAGCGGCTCCCAGGAGGTGGAGAGCATCATCGGCTCGCCGGCCTCCCGGAAGAGGTACCGGGTGCGCATCACCCGGTCGCCCGGCTCGATCCCGAGCCGCTCGGCGATGGTCCCGCAGGCATCGGCCTGCGCACTGCTCGACTCCCAGGTGCCCTGCACGCTCCCGTCCGCCTGCTCCTGCCGGAACGGGGTGGCGCCACGCTCCGGACGAAAGCCCGAACGGGCGATGCGACGGGGGACGGGCCGCTCCCGGACGTAGGTCCCCGAACCGGAGCGGCCCTCGACGAGGCCCTCCGCCATGAGCACCTTGCGCGCCTCCAGCGCGACCGTGTCGGAGACGCCGTACTCCTCGCGGATCCTCGCCTGGGACGGGAGACGGGTGTGCGGCGGCAGCCGACCGTCGACGATCTTCTTACGGAGGTCACCCGCGACGCGCAGATATGCCGGCTGCTCACCGAATGTCACTGGCCGCTCCCGTCAGGTTGTACAGATAGCGACAGGGTGGCAACCGTAGGTTGTACCGGGCAAGTGAAGGCCAGAGAATCACTCGAAGTGATGACGGACCCTTGCCGGGGTCTTTACCCAGGCACTTTCTCCCGCTACGGAAGCCCTCACACCTCGAGACTGCCGTCATCGGCCCTGTCGTCCCCGCCTCCGGCCCCACCCTCGCCCCCACTCCCGTCCTCGTCGAACGTCGGCGGCGTGGTGGTCAGGCCCAGAGCCTTGCGCGCGGTGACCGTCTTGCGGGAATCGATGAGCTCCCACCCCTGAGCGGAGTGCTCGTAGAAGGCGTCCAGGCCGTCGGCCTCGGCGGCCTTCGCCCATGCGGCCTCGGCCTTCTCGAGCTCACCGGCGAGTTTCGTCACCGGCCGCTCGGCGTCGGCGGGCCACTCGTGCTCCCGCAGCATCCCGCTCTGCTCGGCGAGCGCCTCGGACATCTGCCCCGCCCATTTCTGGTGGCCGGGCAGGTCCTCCTCGGCCTCCGCCACGGGGATCTGGTCCAGTGCCGCGTTGAGGACGTGCGTGGCCTTCAGATAGGCCACCTGGTCCGCGTCGAGCGTGCTCTCGTCCCGGCGCAGCGACCCGGTGAGGGTGGCGTCCGCGTCCCGGTTGCCGAACACACAGGTGATCACGCGGTCGCCGTAGTCCCAGCTCTCCCGGGACGGCGTGATGTGGTAAACGTCCACGTCGGACGGCAGGGCCCAGGCGTCCATGGCGTAGCCGTCCTGGAGGGCGTAGCACCGGTCGTCGGCGGTGTCGACGAGGCTGTCGTCGCCCGGGAAGGCGCCGTCGGGCAGGGTGACGAGGGCGAAGACCTCCCCGTCGTGCTCCTGCGAGCAGGGCACCTGGTCGGCCTCGACCGCCCAGCCCACCAGTCCGCCGGGCGAGTCGAAGCAGTCGCCCTCCTCCAGGGCGAGGATCGTGTTGCCGCGCGCTCCCTCCTTGAAGCCCTCCCAGAAGGCGGCCGCGGCGCCGGTGGAGAGCGACAGCACCCACAGCGCCAACCCGACGGAGGACAGCACGACCCCGGCGATCGCCATGCCCCGGCCGCGCTCCGAGCGCCGACGGATCTGCCACAGCGCGATCAGCCCCAGCACGAGCCCGACGGCCGGCAGGAAGCACAGCAGGCCGCACACGAGGGCGGCGATGGCGACCCCGTTGACTGCGCCGGCGGCCGGGGGCTGGAGCCCGTAGGGGCCGTACGGGGGGTAAGGGCCGTGGGGGCCATGGGGGCCATGGGGGCCTTGAGGCCCGTAGGGGAACTGCGGTGGCGGGTGGGCCCCTTGCGGCTGCGGAGCGGCGTACGGGCCCTGGGGGTACGGCCCCTGGGCGTGCGGGCCCTGGAAGCCCTCGGGCTGACGGGGCCCGGGGGGCGGGGGTATGGACACGGGTGCCGTGCTCCTGGTTCTGCCGTGCTGACGCGGAGAGGTGCATACGCTGGACGCGGGCCGACATACGGCTCCGCGCGCATCGTAAGCGGGCTGTACGCGGGGACCGTCGGGGTGCCCCCGGTTCGGGCCGGGCCCGCGGGACTGCGTACCTCTCGGGACCTCTCAGAACCTCCCACCGCATGCCCGTGCCCCGCCCCGCGGCGGGCGGCCGGGTCACCGACCCGGAGCCCGACCGCGGGGACGAGGCACAGGAACAGCATTGACGCGGGGTCAGGCCCTACGTCAGAACTGCAGGGCCCAGCCGTTGAGCCGGCCCGAGTCGAACCAGGCGTTGTCGCTCACCCGCAGCTTCCACGTGCCGTTCGCGGTCTTCGAGGAGGCGTCGACCGTGTACGTGGTCTTGATGTTGTCCGTGCTGCCGCCGGTGCCGTACGACTTCAGCGTGTACGCCGTGCCGTCGGGGGCGATCAGCTGGACCTGGAGGTCACCGATGTAGGTGTGGGTGATGTCCACGTCGACGGCCAGGTCGGACGGCGCGTTGCCGGAGACGCCCGAGACGGTGATCGGGGACTCGACGGTGGACCGGTCGGGGATGGCGACGCCCTGGGTGCTCTCGAAGCGGTCACCGGTGGGCGGCGGGGTGGTGCCGCCCTCCCCCACGTTCAGCAGGAGGTTGGGGGAGCCGCTGCCCGGGTTGCCGACGACGCCGGTGGTGGCGGCGGCCGTCAGCGCGGAGGAGACCTGGGCGGGAGTGGCCGAGGGGTTGGCGGCCAGGTGGAGGGCGGCCGCTCCGGCGACGTGCGGGCTCGCCATGGACGTACCGGAGATGGTGTTGGTGGCCGTGTCGCCGGTGTGCCAGGCGGAGGTGATGGAGGAGCCGGGCGCGAACACGTCAAGGATGGAGCCGTAGTTGGAGTAGCTGGCGCGGGCGTCGCTGGAGGTGGTGGCGCCGACGGTGATCGCCTCGGCGACGCGGGCCGGGGACTTGGTGGAGGCGTTGGTCGACTCGTTGCCCGCCGCGACGACGAAGGTGACGCCGGAGGCGACCGCGTTGCGCACGGCCGTGTCGAGGGCGCTGTCGGCACCGCCGCCGAGGGACATGTTGGCGACGGCGGGCTTGACCGCGTTCCGGGCGACCCAGTCGATGCCGGCGACGACCTGGGCGGTGGTGCCGGAGCCTGAGTTGTTCAGCACGCGGACGCCGACGACCTTCGCCTTCTTGGCCACGCCGTAGGCGTTGCCGGCAACGGTGCCCGCGACGTGGGTGCCGTGGCCGTTGCCGTCCTGGGCGGTGTTGTCGTTGTCGACGGCGTCATAACCGTAGGAGGCACGGCCGCCGAAGTCGCTGTGCGTGATGCGGACGCCGGTGTCGATGACGTAGGCGGTCACGCCCTGCCCGGCCGAGTCCGGGTAGGTGTACGAGTTGTTCAGCGGCAGGTTCCGCTGGTCGATGCGGTCCAGGCCCCAGGAGGGCGGGCTGGGCTGGGTGGCGGTGATGTGGAAGGTGCGGTTCTGGATCACCGAGGCGACGGCCGGGTCGGTGGCGAGACGTTTCGCCTCGGCCTCGGAGGCCTCGACCTCGTAGCCGTTGAGGGCCTTGGTGTAGGTCCGCTCGATCTCGGCCCCGTACTTCTCCGCCAGGGCGCGGCCCTTGGCGGAGCCGGCCTTGGCCTCGTCCGCCTTCAGGGTCACGATGAAGCTGTCGGCGACGGCGTTCGCCGCGCCCTCGTACTGGATGCGGCCTTCGGCAGCAGCGGGGGCCGCGCCGGCGGGGAGTGCGGCGACGAGCCCCGCCACGAGCGCCGCGCTGGTCGCGACGCCGAGGGTGGCCATTCTTCGCCGGGGGTGACGCATCACTGCCATGTGAGGGTTCCTCCTCAGTCGGTGGTGCGTTGCTGTGGGGGGATGGTGCGGTCGACACACGTGCTGCGCGGGTGGCACAGCGGGTCCATGATTGACCTGCCCATGTCAACTCTCTGTGACCGGTCAACTCCGTGCGCCAGATGAAAGATTGAGGGTTCCACAGGAATCGCACAAGGGCCCTGCGCGAACGAAACAGAGCCGCCATGCGCGCGTCATATTCCCGCCGGGCCTTCGACGGCGCTTCTCCGGTGGCGCGCCACGTCACGCGAAAGACCCCGCCGAACGCCCTCGAGCGAACACACGAAAGCCGCACCTCGGTCGAAGTGCGGCACAGTGAACACGAGATCACCGCGGGGCCTCGCCAGGCTCCGAACGGGTCCGAACGGGTCGAGGTCCTGGGCGGCGACGTCAGCGCGGGCCGACGGGCGGGCAGCGGTTTCGTCGTACGGGCCTGCCCACCCGCGGGACGGCCGTCGTGCCGCTCCCGCCGGTGGCCGGCCGTAGCCGCCCCCTCATGGGGTCAGGGCAGGGGCGTACCGCCCGTCGCGTCGAGGATCTCCGCGGTGATGAAACCGGCCTGCGCCGAGGCCGGATGGACATAGGCCGGTGCCGTCTCCGCCGGCTGGGCGGGGCGGCCGAGCGGACTCTGTTTGCCGAACTCGGCGGTGTCCTCCAGCGTCGCGGGGATCAGCGGGGTCCACACGGGCCCGGGCGCCACGGCGTTCACCCGGATCCCGTCGGAGGCGGGCATCTGGGCCAGGCCCTGCGTGAACGTGACGATCCCCCCTTCGTCGTCGCGTGGTCGAGGAGATGGGGGGTGGGCTTGTATGCCTGGACGGACGCGGAGTCGATGATCGAGCCGCCCGCCGGGATGTGCGGCAGGGAGAACTTGCACAGGCGGAACATGCCGTGGAGATTCGTGCGCACGACCCGGTCGAACTGCTCGGTGGAGATACTGCCGATGCCCTTCGGCTGAGCCATCTGGTGGGCGGCGTTGTCGACGAGGACGTCGATGCGCCCGAATTCCGCCACGGCCCTTTCGACCAGCGACCGGCACCGGGACTCCTCGCGGATGTCGCAGGCGACGGCCACGGCGCGCCGGCCCGCCTCCTCCACGAGCCGCGTCGTCTCACGCGCCTCGTCCTCTTCCTCCCGCAGACGGGTGGACAGGACGTCGGCGTCCTCCCGGGCGAACGCGAGGGCGACCGCTCGGCCGATAACGGAGTCGCCCCCGGTGACCACGGTCTTCCGGTCCTTCAGCAGCCCGCTGCCGCGGTAGGAGTCCTCGCCGTGGTCGGGCGGCGGGTCCATCGGACCGGTCCAACCCGGGTGCGGCTGGTCCTGCGAGGGAAAGTCCGGCTGCGGGTGCAGGCCGGTGGGGTCCTGCGGTGCGTCGTTTCCGTCCGTCGTCGTGCCTCCTTCCTGTTCACGTCGTCCTCTGCTCGCGCCGCACTCTGCTCGCACCGCACTCCGTCCACGTCGCGTTCTGTCCACCTCGCGCTCGGCCGTCACACGGAACGCTGGTTGTACGCCCTCGACGCGCGATCGTTGAGCGCGCTGCCCCATGCGCGGACCTTGCGCGCCACCGGATGGGACGGCGGCCCGACCTCGGCGCCCCTCCGGAGCCCTCGCGGGCCGCCTCCGGCAGACGGCAGCATGCGGGCGGCCAGGGCGGTGGCCCGGGTGGTGAGCGTCGGCGCCACACCGTGCGCGAGGCCGGCCGCGCGGGCGGCGGGCGTGAGCACGATGCGCGTACGCCGCCGCTGGATGCCGCGGACGATGGCCTTCGCCGCACGGCCGGCGTCCATGGACACCAACGGCATGCCCGCCAGCGTCGAGAACCAGGCGAACTCCTTCTCCTGCTCGCCCCCGAAAACGGCGTGCAGGTGCGAACCGGTGCGCATGAGGCCCGGATGCACGGCGGTGACGGTGACGCCGTCGCGGGCGGCTTCGGCATGAAGCCCTTCCGCCAGCGTTCCCACGGCGGACTTGGCGCAGGAGTACGGCAGCAGGTGCGGGGCGGCGAGCAGCCCGCCGACCGAGCCGATCAGCGCGAGCCGTCCGCCGGCCGGGCTCCTCCGCAGATACGGCAGCGCCTCCAGCGACGTGTGCAACGCGCCGTAGAAGATCGTGTCCATCGCGGACCGGAACTCCTCGGCGCCGACGGCCTCCACGGGCGCCACCTGGATGATCCCCGCGTTGGCGATCACCAGGTCGACGCCTCCGCAGTCCCGGGCGGTCTCGCCGAGCACGTCCCGCACGGCCGCACGGTCCCGCACGTCGCACACCGCTGTACGGATGCGTGCCCCGCGACGCCGGCGGAGCAGTTCCGCCGCCAGGGTCAGCTCTTCGCCGTCCCGGGCGACCACCGTCACGACGCAGTGCCGAGCGGCCAGCTCGTCCGCGAGGAGCAGCCCCAGCCCCCGCGAACCGCCGGTGACCACGGCTGACAGTCCCCGGATGGACGGGGCGGCGGTCAGAGGTGACATCACGGCCTCCTTGTACGGTGCGCGGCCCGCGCGGCTTCCTGGCGTTGCGGATCGGGGTGCCTCGCGGACGAGTGCCCACGTCGTGCGCGGTTGACGCCTGCGGCACGACGCGGTGGAGCAGCGCGGTGTGGCATGCCGCCGGTTGCGGGTACCCGCAGAGCGCCGGTGCCCGTGACATCCGTGTGAGACATGCGAGACAGAGGAGACGCGTCATGCCGTCCGGATCGAGCGCCAAGCGAGAGCGGCAGTACGAGCACATCAAGGAGAGCGCCGAGGAGCGCGGCAGGTCGGCGGAGCGTGCGAAGGAGATCGCCGCACGCACGGTGAACAAGGAGCGTGCGCGTTCGGGTGAGGCCAAGACCTCGAGCAAGACCTCCACACAGGACCCGAAGTCCGCCTCGCAGCGTGGCGGAGAGCGTTCCCACAGGGGTGCGCAGGGCCCCACGAAGGATCAGCTCTACGAAGAGGCGAAGAAGAAGAACATCGAAGGCCGTTCGTCCATGGACAAGCAACAACTGCGCAAGGCCGTCGGGCGCTGACCGCCCACGCCGGAACGGACCGGCAGGGCCGCCCCGCGGCCCTGCCGTCGCCGCGCGCCCGCCTCTACCGCTCCGGTGCGGGCGCGCGGCGACGGCGTTCAGCCGCGTTCGCCAGTTCGCAGAGGAGCTGGTGGGTCTCGACGACGAGCTCGCCGCCCGTGGCGACCGCCGCCCCTTCTTCCCGCTGGATGTCCGCGGTCAGTGCGTCGTGGGCGCTCGGCTGTTCTGCTGCTGTCCCTGGGATTCGGTCTCGTCGGCCCGGACCGCTGGATCATCAGCCCGCTCTTCCCCTCGATGATGAAGGAACTCGGGCTCGACTATCAGGACCTGGGCAACATCATCGGCGGCCTTGGAGATGCTCCGGTGCCTGGCCACCGCGAGGAAGGAGTGAAGGGCCTCAAGGTCCACGAATGCCCCGTCTCGGTCACGAGCGAGCTGGATGAGACGGACCCTACTGCCTCCCGGAGCCCTTGTGACCTGCTACGGACCACGCGCCCCCGGGCCGCTCGCCGCCCCGTTCCTCACCCCCACGCACGCCTCGCCCGGTGGGCCAGCACCGCGACCGGCCCTGCCTGCAACAGCAGCACCACGGCCGTACCCAGGGCCAGGGGGAACACCGGCCGGTCGCCCGCGGCCCCGATCGCCCAGGCCGCCAGGGCGACACCCGCCCCGGTCACCACCAGCGGAAGAACGAACCAGTACCACAGAGCGCTGCCGTAACGCTGCGGACGGAGCAGGTGGGCGAGGCCGGCAAGCCCCCCCAGGGCCGCCAGGTAGCCCAGGTAGACGCTGGTGGCGGCGATCAGCTGAGGCTGGTACAGCGGTTCGTTCTGCGTCACCTGCCGCACGTCACCTTGGGCGACGGCCACCACCTCGCCGCGCCAGACGGTTCCGGTGACCCGGTCCCCCCGCTCCAGGCGGTGGAAGAGCGGCTCCTCGCCTCGCATCCGGACCGTGCCGTCCCAGCGGCCGGAGCCGGCCAAGGTCAGCTCGTGGTCGTCCGAACCCTTCGCATGCGTCACCGTCACCACGTCCACCACCCGGAAGTCCACCGCGCGCAGGCACTCCTCCCCCTTCTCGTACGGCGTGGCCGGCGAGCAGGGAACGGCGGCCCGGTAGGCCCGGTGGCGGGCGACATCCTCCGGGATACCGGTGAACAGGTCGTGGCCGAGAAGCCCCAGGAGGGGCGCGAGAATCAGGAGGACCGCGCCCCCCGCCTGCCTCCCCACCGTGTGCCAGGGCAGCATCGAGCCCACCCCGGTCGGCCCGTGGCGCCTCCCCCGCAGCCTCAGCACCAGGCGGGCACCCCCGCCCACCAGGCCCACCAGCACCGGCAGCAGACCGAGCAGGAACAACTCGTCGGAGAGGTCCATCCGGTCGTTCCACGTCTCCACCGAGGTGAGATCCCCGCGGTCCGGGCCCTCCGCCTCGATCCAGCCCATGTCCCACCCCTCAGGGCCGTCTCCCCGGGCCGGAGGGCCGAACAGCAGCGGATCGCGTCCGAGATCGCAGAGGTACTCCCCCTCCCGCGGGCCGGCCCAGGGATCGTTCCACTCGACCACGCACCGACCGTCGGCCTGCTCCTCCAGCACCGTCAGCTCGACCAGCTCGATCTCGGTCGCCGTCTCAGACACCCAGGCCCCGGCCCCCGCCAGCAGCAGCCCCAGAAGCAGCACCCACCGGAACACCGGACCCGCCCCCGCCGTCCTCACCGACCCACCCCCGGCACCCCGCACCCGTTCGACGCGGCCCAGTGTCCCCGCGGACGACGGACTTGATCAACGACGGTCTCAGTCGGTGGACGGCCCGTCGACGACCTGGCCGGTGGGCCGCCGCTCTCCCCGTCGCTCACTCGGGTGCCGTGGGCCTCCCGTCGGTCATGCCCAGGCGTGCCTGTTCCTCCTCGACGATCCGGCGCGCCAACTCGGTGTCCGAGACGTCGACCGCGTCCGGGGTGGCTTCGGCCACGGCGCTGCGGCGTGCGTAGGCGTCGAACAGGCGGGTCTTGTCCTCCAGCATCCTCACCATGCGTTCGTCCACTCCCCCGGTGGCGAGGAGGCGGTGCACGCAGACCGGCCTGACCTGGCCCATGCGGTGTGCCCGGGCCACCGCCTGGTGCTCGAGGGTCGGCTTGATCTGGGGTTCGCAGATGACGACGACAGAGGCGGCCTGCATGTTGAGGCCGACACCCGCCGCCTGGATCTGCGCCAGGAGCACCGCGGGGCCCGGGACACCGGCGAAGTCGTCGACGATCTGCTGCCGTCGTCCGGCGGGGACGCCTCCGGTGAGCGGACCGAACACCGCGGTGCCGGCAGCGGGTCCTGCGTCGAGTGCCTCCTTCACCACGCCCAGGACGTCCTTGAAGTTGGAGAAGACCACCGTCTTCTGCCCGTTCTCACCGGCCTCCTGGACGATCTCCCGGAGCCGGTCCAGCTTGGCCGACTTCTCGGGGCGCAGGTACGCGGCCCTGCGCATCGCCATGAAGTTGCCGGCGCGCACGGCCTCACGGTATGCCTCCTCGTCCGAAGCGCTCAGCTCCTCCCACTCGTCGGTCTGCTGGAGACTCGGCAGTTCCGTCAGCACGTCCTCCTGGTTGCGTCGCAGGTAGACCGGGGCGACGGCCTTGCGGAAGGCGACCGATCCGGCCGGTGCGTCCCCCTCGCCCAGGGATTCCGCGACACCGTGATCGAGCATCCGGACCAGGTTGCGGAACTCCACGACCCTGTTCTCCATCGGGGTTCCGGTCATGAAGAGGACGCGCTCGCAGTGCTCCGCCCACAGGGCGACCGCCTGGGACCGCTTGGCCTTCGGGTTCTTCACGCAGTGCGCCTCGTCGACCACGATCAGTCCGACCTCTCCGCCTCCCGGCACGGGAAATCCCCGCAGTGCGTCGAACGTGGTCACTCCGACCCCGCCCCGACCCTTCCAGTCGGCGAACGCGTCGTGCCGGTCGGGGCCGTGGAGCACCATGGCGCGCAGTGCGCTGCGGGTCTCGATCTCCCGGGTCCAGTTCACGAGGACGCTCGCCGGGCAGACGACCATGAAGTGGCTCTGCCCCTCGGCGGCCAGGTGTGCCAGCACGGCGATCGCCTGGATGGTCTTGCCGAGCCCCATCTCGTCGCCGAGTATCACCTTGCGCTGCGCGAGGGCGAACCGCGCGCCGAACGCCTGGTAACCACGCAGGGAGACCCGCCGGTGGGAGTCGTCGAGCTGCTGGGTCCGTACCCGCTCGGCGATCTCGTCGGGCAGGAACCCCTCGGCGGCGGCCGCGTCGGGCAGCCGCCCGGAGATCTCGGCGAGCAGGCTGTAGTACTCGGCCGAGCGGAGCTCGAAGTCCACCCAGGCCGCGACGTCGGACGAGGGCCCCCGCAGCAGGTCCACCGAAGCCTGGGCGAGCAGTCCGGGCAGGCCCGCCTGCTCCTCCTCGTCCACCAGCACCCGGATCCCGGTGACCGCGGCCAGCGCGCGCGCCCTCTTCTCCCGGCCCGCCATGAGCATCCGAAGACGCCCGGCGGCTGGCCTGGCATCGGCCAGCAACGGACCGAGCCGCTCCGACAGTGCGGCGGCCCTGTCGACGGCGCGCCGGGCGTCCGGGCCGGCCTCCACCAGTACGTGCAGGGCCCCGACGAGCGCGGTGGTGCTCGGTTCCGGCCGGTCCACGTCGATGTGGACGGCCACGGTCTCGTGCGCGGCCTCGGAAAGCCGGCGGGCGGCGGCGAGCATCCGGTCGACGGTGCGCTGCCCGACCCCGGGAATCTGCCGCAACCGGTAGGGGCCCGCTTCGAGCACACTGCCCACCGTGCGCAGCCCGCTCTTCTCGACGCCCCCCAGCCGGAGCCGCCCTTCGGTGACGTCCTGCAGCCGGGCGACGGGGATGGCGTCGAGTTCCCGCCGCACCGCCGCGTCGTGGATCGGCTCCAGTGCCGCCCGCACCGCCCCGACGGCCCTGCCGTGGTCACCCACCACGGCCTGCGCCGCCTCGTACAGCCGCGCTCCCCTCGCGACCGTGTCCCGCTCACCCCGCCCCACGCTTCCCGCCCTTCCCTCGTCCTCCCCGCATCCTCCCACCGCCCGCACCGGGCCCCGCCGGACGTCCGCGGTGCGCTGCGGATCGTCCCGGCCCCACGCGCTCTCGGCCCCGGGCCCGGGGGTGTGCCGGGTGTGCAAGTGACAGGAGAGCGGACAGACGCGCGGAATGAGCAACCATCCCGAGAGGGCCACCCCGAGCGACAGAGGGTCCCCGTCCACGGTCTCGTGGCGCGGCCCGTCCCAGGGTGGGGTCCCGGGACCGTACCCGGCCTTACGAACGCGGGGTGTGACGGTGCCGACGGAGGACGGTGGCACAATTCGCGGCGCTACTGCGGGAGCTGGAGGAGCTGTCCGCCGGGGTGCCGCGGAGATCTCGGCGGGGACGGACGACACAAGATGTTGATCCGAGCCGACCTGCCTGTGGGCTGGTTCATGCAGCCGTCGCCCGGGGACACGGGGTTCGTAGAAGGTGCCGTCCCGGAGCATCGCGAACAGCACGCTGATGTGGTGGCGGGCCAGGCGGAGGAGAGCCTGCGTGTGGGTCTTTCCGCGGGCCCGGCACTTGTCGTAGCAGAACCGGCCGCTCGCCCACGCGACCGCCGGGAACGACGCGGCTACGCCGATCCCGGCGGTGCGCATGCCCTACCGGGTCTCTGCGAAGGACCCCGAAGTGCTGCAGATCACGGCCGCCACCATTACCTGCGCCTGCGGTTGGTACCTGGAGATGGGCTGGCCCTCCCAGGGCCGCACGGGCGCCGTGCGGATCGACGACCACGGTCGTCCGTTCCGTACCAGCGCCGTCGAGAACCTGAGCCGCTACGCGTACGACACCTCCGCCCGCCACTGGTCACCCCACGCGGACTGAACGCGGCCCGGTATTCCACACCTCGGCTTCGCGAACGGCGCCGTTCCGTCAGCAGCAGCATCCGCCCTCACGCGGGTCGCTGTCCCGGCGGTCGGTCCGGTCGTGCTCGAACTCCCGGCGGCTCAGGACCGGCCGGCCGGACGCCTGGGCCCGCTCGGCGTAACGGCCGTATGCGTGCTCGCCGTTGAGTTCACCCAGGTACCAGCGGAGCCACGCCGCACCGCGGCGGGCGCGCGCGAGGGCACCGCCCCGTGCCGTGGCGGACGCGACGGCGCCGGGGGCGGTCACCGGGAGCCCGCCGGGGTGCGCACGGCATCGGCGGTCTCCGCTTCGGGCCGGCTCGGAATCCGGGACTCCACGTACTCGGACTCCGCGAGCGGCAGTGATCCGCCGTTGCGGATCGCCTTGACGGCGGTCCGGGCGCAGGCGAGCACCACGACGATGGTCAGGACCGCGAACACCACCGACAGCGTGCCGGTGACCGTCGAGTTGGTGACGACGGTCGCCATGTCGTCCAGGGACTTGGCCGGGGCCAGGACGGTGCCCTGGTCGAGCGCGTCCTGGTACTTGGCGCGCTGCGCGAAGAAGCCGATCGCCGGGTCGTCGGAGAACACCTTCTGCCAGGAGGCGGTCATGGTGATCGCGAGCGCCCAGGCCAGCGGAACCCCGGTCACCCAGGCCCACTTGAGGCGACCCGACTTGATCAGCAGGGTGGTGGAGATGGCCAGGGCGATGGAGGCGAGCAGCTGGTTGGCGGTGCCGAAGAGCGGGAAGAGCTGGTTGATGCCGCCGAGCGGATCGGTGACGCCGACCCAGAGGAAGTAGCCCCAGGCGAGGACGACCACGGCCGACGTGATCCAGATGCCGGGCCGCCAGTCCTTGTCCCGGAACCGCGGTGCGACGTTGCCGAGCGTGTCCTGGAGCATGAAGCGGCCCACGCGGGTGCCGGCGTCCACCGCGGTGAGGATGAACAGCGCCTCGAACATGATCGCGAAGTGGTACCAGAACGACATCATGCCGGTGCTGCCGAAAGCATCCGCGAGGATCACCGCGATGCCGACCGCGAGCGTCGGCGCGCCGCCGGTGCGGGAGACGAGCGACTCCTCACCGACCGAGTCCGCCATGTGCTGCAGGGTCTCGGGGGTGATGTGGAAGCCGAAGCCGGCGACCGCGTCGGACGCGGACTGCAAGGTGTCACCGAGGACTCCCGCCGGGGCGTTCATCGCGTAGTACAGGCCCGGGTCGAGAATGCACGCGGCCACCAGGGCCATGATCGCGACGAAGGACTCCATCAGCATCGAGCCGTAGCCGATGAGGGGGACGTGCGACTCCTTCTCGATCATCTTCGGGGTGGTGCCCGAGGAGATCAGCGCGTGGAAGCCGGAGAGGGCGCCACACGCGATGGTGATGAAGGCGAAGGGGAAGAGCCCGCCGGCGAAGACCGGCCCGTTGCCCTCGCGGGCGAAGCTGGAGACCGGGTCGACCGTGAGGTCCGGCATCGCGAACAGGACACCGAGCGCGAGCAGCACGATCACTCCGACCTTCATGAAGGTGGAGAGGTAGTCGCGCGGTGCGAGCAGCAGCCACACGGGCAGGACGGAGGCCACGAAGCCGTAGGCCACCAGGCAGAACGCCAGCGCGGTGGGCGACAGGACGAAGATGTCGGCGAACGAGGACTCCGAGACCCAGTTGCCTCCGAGGATCGCCGCGATCAGCAGGACGAACCCGATCACGCTGACCTCGGTGACCCTGCCCGGCCGCAGATAGCGCAGGTAGCAGCCCATGAACAGGGCGATCGGAATGGTCATCGCAATCGAGAAGGTGCCCCACGCGGACTCGGCGAGGGCGTTGACCACGATCATCGCGAGCACGGCCAGAATGATGATCATGATGGCGAAGACCGAGATCAGGGCCGCGATGCCACCGACGCGACCGATCTCGTCGCGGGCCATCTGCCCGAGCGACTTGCCGTTGCGGCGCATCGAGAAGAACAGGACCACCATGTCCTGGACCGCGCCCGCGAAGATCACACCGACGATGATCCAGATGGTGCCGGGAAGATAGCCCATCTGCGCGGCGAGCACGGGACCGACCAGGGGACCCGCGCCCGCGATGGCCGCGAAGTGGTGGCCGAAGAGGACGCGCTTGTCCGTCGGGTGATAGTCGACGCCGTCGTTGAACCGCTCTGCCGGGGTGGCGCGCCGGTCGTCGACCTTGAGGACCTTGCGCGCGATGAACCGCGCGTAGAAGCGCTGGGCGATCAGGTACGAGCCGATCGCGGCGGCCACGATCCAGATCGCGGAGACCTTCTCACCACGGGAGAGCGCGAGCACGGACCAGCCCGTTGCGCCGAGTGCGGCGACGGCCGCCCAGATCGCCACTTGGGCGGGGTTGAATCTGCGCACTGTTACGTTCCCTGCTTCTCTCGCAGCCAGCCGGCGGGTTGGCGCCGACGTCGGTCGGACAACACGTGGCCTACCGAACGGCACGGCTGTCGACATCGGACGCGACACCCAGCTGTATCGCCGTCCACCATCGCGGAATGGCGTATTCCGCAACGGAGAACTTAAGCGCGAGTAGTTGCGACGTCAATAATGTATTTGTATCTCACATCTTTCTCTGGCGTGTACAGGACCGCTGTCCGTCCGCCCAGGCGGAGACGAACGGCCCGGCATCAGCCGCCGGCGAGGGCGACGAGCTTGACGAAGACCAGGTCCGGGCCGGTCGTGAGGTCCACGGTCTCGTCGAGGCTCTCCACCTGGCGGTCCCCGGTCAGCACGAAGAACCCGTTGGACAGGAAAGCGTGCTCGGTGATCTCCGCCTGGCGCTCCCAGTCGATGCGGCGGGGTTCGCGGAGGCGGTAGCCGTTCAGTTCCGTCTCGGCGTCGTCGGGGCGGACGAGGCCGTTGAAGCGATCGGTCGGTCGGGCGTTGTGCCGGGCGACCTCCTCGCGGACCCGAAGCCTGATCAGCTCCCGTACGGTCATCCGTTCCGGCAGCCCCGCGACCTGCCACTCGGTGACCGGCCTGCCCGCCGGGGTCTCGTCCCGGAACGTCACGGTGGTCATCAGGCGCCTCGCTCGATCTGCCTGCGGATGGACTCGTCGGTGATCGCGGTGTCGGCGGCGAGCAGGAACGCCTTGCTGAGGATCAGCGCGAGGCGGTCGTCCTCGAACGGCAGGAACACCGTGCCGCCTCCCCTGGGGCGTGACGGAACGATGCACAGATAGGCGTTGTCCGGTTCCATGAGGATGTTGGACGAACCGATGTGGATCCGGTACGTACGCAGGTCGCCGCGGACGACGAGGAAGCGACCGTCGAGTGAGCACCGGTCGGCGATCTTCAGGCGCGGCAGGATCCGCTCCAGGACGTCGCGGCGCGCCTCGGCGCTTTCCGTCAGCTCGGCGAAAGAGGCCCGCTCCCAGTAGGCGCGCTCGGGGCCCCGGTCGCTCCAGTCGGGATCTGCCGCGATCGAGGTCACGCCCACGAAAAGGTCCACGTCACGCATCGCCTCGCTGAACACCAGCGCCGGCACGTCGGCGAGCGGCGCCTCCCGCCATGCGCCGTCCGTACGGCGGGCGAAGCGCACCTGATCGGTCGCGGCCAGCTCGTGGCCGCCCGCATGGTCCGCCAGCGAGTGGAAGAAACGGACCTGCCACTGCCCCGCCGCCAGGGTCCGCACGGCCTCGTCCTCGCTGCCGCCGTCCCAAGGGCCCAGCAGGTCGCTCGACCACCCGCGGGACCTGAACAGGGCGAACATCCTGCGGTAGTGGACGAGGTGTGCGGCGAAGCGGTTGGAGTAGACGCGGGTCTCCTCCTCGGCCGGGGTGAGGAGGTAGATCTCGCGGAACGCCTGCTTGAACGGCTGCCGGATCCGCCGTTCGGTCAGCAGGTCCCGCCAGGCCCGTACGGCGTCGGGCCCGGAGCGGATCGGGTGCCAGAGCCGTACGGAGGCGTCGTCGGGCGCGACGGGGAGATCCCCGGCCTCGGGGAGCACGGCCCGCCATTCGCCGGGAGCGACCTCGATCTCCCAGATCAGTCGCCGTACGACGGACCGCGCGAGCGGATGCCCGGCCAGCTCGGCGCGCCACCACCCGTACGGGTGGACGGCTTCAACGGTGAAGCCACCCTCCAACGCACGTGCAAGAGTGGAGAGTTGGACGTTCACCCGCTTGACCAGGTCCCGCAGCTCCTTCACCAGGCCGCCGTGGTCGCGGCGTACGGCAGCCGGGACACCGCGCAGCGGGCGGCCGTCCTTGTGCCAGGCCAGTTCGGCGGTCTCGGCGACTGTGACGACCGCAGTGCAGTCGCCCGCCTGTCTGCGCAGCACACCGTCGGCATCGAACCCCGACGTCGGGAGCCGCAGCGCCACTTCGGCCCGTTCGGCCAGGGCCGCCTCGAGCTTCTTGAGCATCTTGTCGAGTTGCTTGGGCACACCGGCGTGCCGCACGGCCGTACGCACGGTACGGATCGCGGTCACCAGTTCCGGAGTGGGGAAGTCCTGCCCGGCGCGGACCAGTTCGTACAGCAGTGCCTGCGACGGCAGGGTCCTGGCGGCCGTTGGGGCGAGGACGATCCGGGGCAGCAACCGGTCGAGCAGCTCCGGCAGCCACGGCTCGTCGCGCAGCAGCGCCACCCGTGCTGCGTGCCCGAGCACGACGACCTCCCGGGCCGTGAAGGCCTTGTCCGCCCGGTACGGGATCTCGCCCGCGTGGATCGCGTCGGCGCGGTCCACCGCCGCCGTGAGGGCACGGTGGGCGAACGCGGCGTAGGCCGGTATGCCGGCGATCCGCCTCCACACGTCCGGGAGCGGCGGCGTGTTGAACGAATCGCCGCGCTCGGTCCCGGCCAGCAGCGCCCGGTCGACCGGGTCGATGTCGAGGCCTGCGAGCATCACGATCTCGTCCACGGCGATGGGGCCCTGGTCCCGGCAGAGGCGCTCCGCGGCAAGGCGCAGCGCCTTGTCACCGGCGAGCCCCGCCACCGCGAGCAGTGCGTACGGCTGGTGCATGTCACCTTTCCCCACAATGAAGTCGATCAGGGTGCGGGCGCTGTCGGCGAGGTCGGGCAAGGGGTCCGTGCAGCGCACCACGGCGACCGTTCCGAGCGCGAGGTCCGCCCCCGGCGCTCCTTCAGGTGCGTGACGAGCACCTCGAACATCCGGCGGTACGCCTCGGTCGTGCAGCGCGGCTGCCGGTCCCGGCCCTCGCGCGTGGCGGCGGAGCCGATCAGTCTGGCCGAATGCCCGGCGGAGAGGCTCACGGTGCAGGCCGCCGGGAGCAGGGTGCCGAGTTCCTGGCCGGAGATCCGCGACACATCGCGGTACCCGATGTCGCATTCGAAGTCCGGGGCGGTCATCGCGCGCGGCAGCTGAGTGGCGAAGCCCATCAGACGTTCCTCCAGCCCGGGCGCAGGGGCGTCACGCCGGCGATCGAGGTGCGGGGGTGGAGCGGAAACGGCATGGCGCGATCATGGCAGGCCGGACTGACGATCCGACCGCGGCATCCCATGGGCAGCAGCGCCCCTCGGACAGCGGGTCGGCCGGCGCCGACAAGGAGCCGAGGTCTGTGGGACTTCTCCGCACCGTCTGCGGCCTGATCCCGCTCACCGACTCCCGTGCTTCGCCTGCCATCCGCCACTCACAGCGGCCAAGCGATCAGCAGATCGCCGGGGCCGTAGGCGGCATCGAGCCCCGGACAGTCGACTCCGCCGCGGGAGACCGCCACGACTGGAACAGGAGCGTCGGTGAGGGCGGCTCGGTGCCGATGGAGAGCTGCCAGGTCGTGCCGGTCGAAGGGTGACTGTTCCAGCCACTTGACGGAGCCGACGAAGAGCAGCTCCTTGGCAACGGGGGCGCGGTCCGCCCCGACGATGTCGATCTCGACGTCGTTGGTGCGGGTCCAGTAGCCGCCCACTGCGGGGGCCGCGGGGAGCCGGTCGTCGGGCAGTATCCGGGCGAGCGCCTCGCGGATGAGCGGCTCGATCGCCCGGCCGCGCCAACTGGTCCAGCTCTCCCGGATCCGCGCCAAGGTCAGATCGCCCCGCCCCCGCTCGATCTCCTCCATGGACGGGCCGAGCAGGTGCAGCCAAAACCGCAGGTAGGGATCTGTCACCCGGTAGCGACGGTCCTTCGACGGACGCAGCGATACGGGCAGCTCCGCAGCGACGATCCGCTTGTCCTTGAGCAGCTCCAGCGCTCGCTGCAGCGGCGTGGCCCCGATCCCGCCGGCCGCACGGGCGATGTTGGTGAAGGTCCGCTCACCACTGCCGATAGCCGCCAGCACCGTACGCGCCTGAGCCTGCGGGGGGAATTCGGCAGCCAGCGAGCGCTCCGCCGACACCAGCAGGGCCGAGACCGGGTCACTCAGCGCCTCGCCCAGGAAGTCCCACAGCCCTGCGCCCCGCGGCCACTCCGCGCAGATCAGCGGCAGCCCGCCGGTGACCAGCGCGGCATCGAAGGCTTCCGCCGGATCCAGCCCGAGCATCCGCCCCACCTCGGCGGGATTCAGCGGTCCCAGCACCATCTCCCGGCCGCGCTGATGGAAGGGTCGGCCGTAGCTGTTCAAAGCCTCCATCATCGACAGATCGGAGCCGATGAGGACCAACAGCACCGGCTTGGTCTCAAGCACCCGGTCCCAGGCTCGTTGCAGCATCCCCTCAAAGGCGCCACCGACATCCATCAGGTACGGCACCTCGTCGATGACCAGCACGCTCGCCCGGTCGGCGGGCAGCGCCGCAGCCAGCACATCGAACGCGGCATCCCAGCTCTCCGGCCGCGCGGCAGCCACCAGCCCCGCCAGCGGCAGCGTCGATGTCCGGGCGTCCCGGGCCAGCCGTGCCAGATCGTTCCCAGGGGACGCACCGGTGGCCGCGTAGAACAAGAACGGGGCTCCAGAGCGCTCCGCAAACCGCTCGACCAGTCGCGACTTGCCCACCCGGCGCCGCCCACGCAACATCACGCACCGACCGGGCCGCTCCCCGTCAACCCCTGCCGCCACCTTCTGCAGCTCTCGCTCCAACGTCGCCAGTTCCTGGCGACGGCCCACGAAATCCACCACGCCTGTCGACCTCCACTCATGACACTAACGTCAATGTTACTAACATAGACGTTAGTAGAATGCCTTCGGCAGTCGTCGCTCACGGTCACGAGTCGCGGACCCGCGTCCCGCACGGTCCGAGGGAGGGGTCACCGAAGCCCATGCCGGCACAGCAGGGATGAGCAGGGGTGATGACAGGTGACGAGAGGTCAGGCTTCCCGGCACCATCCCGGCACGGGAAAGACCAGGGGTCCGACTCCGAAGAGTCGGACCCCTCCTGACCTGCATGTTTGCCAGATCAGCGATGACCTTCCGTTACCACCGCATGTGAGGCAGGGCCAATTTAACGGCCCTGTCTCACATGCGGTGGTGACGATAAGCAGTTGTCGTGGCTGGTAGTGACACTCCCAGGCCAGCATGGGTGACGCGATCGTCAGCACCATGCTTGTCCTGCTCGGTGGCGCGTCTGCGACTGCTCTCCTTGAAGCTCGGACCAGGCACATCAATGATGACGCTCTGTCACCACCGTATGTGAGACAGGGCCGTTAAATTGACACACCCAGACCTGGCGGTCGAGCGGAAGAGACTCAGGGGACCATCCCCCCACCTCCTCGAAACCCGCCCCACATCGACGCCATACAGGAGTATGGTGTTGGTATGGCTACCAAGAAGGTAACGATCACCCTCGATGAATCCTTGGTCGCGGCCCTGGCGGGCGCCGCCGAAGAAGAAGGCATCCCGCTGTCCCGGCTCGTCGCCGGAGCAGCTGAGCGAGAGTTGCGGCTGCGAGCCGGACGGGCCGTGATCCAGGAGTGGCAGGCGGAGCACGGAGGCTTCACCCCCGAGGAGCTCGCCGCCGCCCGCTCCGAGATGGCCGACGCCGACGCCGAGTACCTCAGCGGCTCGAGGGCCTCGGCCGCGTGAACATCCCCTACCTGTACGACGCCGGTGCGCTCATCGCCATCGACAACGGCGACCGGCACATGTGGGCCCGCCACCATCTGGCTCTGGAGGACGGCCGGGACATCCACGTCCCCTCTGTCGTCGTGAGCCAAGCGTGGCGGGACGCTCGGCGCCAGGTCCGGCTCGGCAAGTTCCTCGCCGGATGCGATGTCGCGCCCGTGGGCCTGGAAACCGCCAAGGCTGCGGGCATCCTGTGCGGCAAGGCAGGCACTGCCGACGTCGTCGACGCCACCGTCGTCGTCATGGCCTCCACCCTCGGCGCCATCATCTGGACCTCCGACCCGGACGACATCCGCACCCTCATCGACGCCCAGGACATCAAGCCCGCCCCCGTCATCCGCACCGTCTGACCTCCCGTGATCCCCGGCCGACACCCGGCCTGAGGGTCAGCACCAAGTCAGCACACGACCCGGAAACGGCCCAAATCCGCAGGAGAAAACAGGAAGGGGCCAGACCCGAAGATCTGGCTCCTGACCTGGGGTTTCCTACCCCGACCAGCCGCTTCCGGCGATCAAGGAATCAGGCGCTACACGTTGAAGCGGAATGCCTGCGCCCCGATCCTGGCCTGCGGCGGAGCCCCATCCAGGGCTCTGACCAGCTATTTCTCCGTTGGCATGCGTTGGGTCCCGATGGCTGTTTACGAGTGTCCTGCGGACTGGCTGCGGACCGGCCTACGAGGGTCTCGACGGAGCCGAGGTTCCTGCGCAGCTCCGTCGCGATCTCTTCGTCGCCACCCCCGGCCGGCAGTGGCCAGGGGCCCGCTCGCCGTTCGCCACAACAAGGCTGCTCGCGAACCAGACGAGGCGGGGTGCGGGCACGAAGGAGTCCCGGAGCCATCGCGCGAAGACAGCGGCTTCGCCGGCGGTCACGTCGGTCAGAGTGATGTAGGCATAGGCGGGCATAGGCATCGACGCCGTCCCGTCGATCCATAAGCCAGGCGCCAGCTCGATCTCAAAATCGAGGACGGGGACGTCGTGGATTCCCGAGATCCGATAGTCCACGATGGGCTCGGGAAATGCCTCTCTCAGAGCCCTCTCCAGGTACTCGGCTGTGGCACGCCAAGCTCCGCAGTCATCCTGGGGCGGGTAAAGGCGAAATGGGTGCGGATATTCCGTTCAGTGGGCACGGTCTTCCTCCGTCTCACGGCACGAATCGCGTCGAGCCCCGGCGTGACCCTCTGCGGACCGGGCAGCCTCCCGCAAGGCGGCGCCGGACACGCCGAGCCGCCTCCGGCGCCGCCATGACTATTCACACCCACAGAGTTACGACCGCCAGTAGGATCGGCACCATGAGCAGTAGCAGAAAGTACTCCATCAGCCTGCCCGAGGACCTTGCCGAGGCCGTACGCGCCCATGTCGGACCCGGTGGCTTCTCCGCCTACGTCGCCGAAGCCCTCGAACAACGGGTCGCCATGGACAAGCTTCGGGAGATCGTCGCCGACTTCGAGACCGACAATGACGAGCTCACCCGCGAGGAGGTCGAGGCCGCCCGCGCGCTGCTGCGCCATGACCACCGACAGGTAGGCGGTGCCGCCGCCTGATGCCCGGCACACTGCTGCTCGACAGCGAAGGACTCTCCAAGCTCTACCGCAAGGACCGCACCGTCGTGGCTCTGGTCCAGGCGGCATCGGAGGAGGGCATCCGCGTGATCACCAGCGCCATGACCACTCTGGAGGCCGATTACGAGCGGATCCACCCGGCCCGCATCAAGTGGGTCCTCTCCCGCGTCGACGTTCACGACGTCACCAGAGAGGTCACCGACGAAGCCGCCGCCCTCCTTCGCGCCCATCATCTCCACGGCCACAAGTACGCCATCGACGCCGCCTTCGCCGTCATCGCCCGCAACGCGCCCCAGCCGGCCACAATCCTTACTTCCGACCCCGAGGACCTGACGCTCCTGTGCGGCCCCTCCGTAGAGGTCGTCAAGGTCTGAAGCGTCGGCCACAGCCACTCCAACCAGGTCGACCGTCAGCCACAACACTTCGCAGACGAGGACTTCCCGCGGACAGACATCTGCGCCCGACCCACCGACAAGCGGGCCGGGCGCCAGATTTGATGAGACGTCAGACGTTGAAGCGGAACTTCCAACGAGGGCCATATTGCCCAGTGACCCCAAGGGCTCTGCCCCCTCTCAGGCTGCCAAGTCACCACCAAATCACCACCGTTCGGCGAGCCGCCACTCAGGCAGCCGCAGCCAGGGAAACCGGCGAAGTGGGGCGAAGCGCACTCTGAATCACGTCCCGGCATCGGTCCCAAGCCTCGGGGACGATGTGACCGTACGTGTTCGCCGTGACGTTGATCGACTTGTGCCCGAGCCACCGGGAGACCTCCAGGAGGCTGACGCCGTTTGCCAGAGCCGTTGAGGCGAAGAAGTGCCTCAGGGAGTGCGGGGTGAACCGTGCCTCACCCTGCCCGTCCACCAGGTCGGCCGCCTTGCACGCCTTCTTGAAGTGGTAGCCGTAGGTCGACGCCGTGGGCATGGCGCCCTTACCCCGCTCGCGGGGCGAGAACAGCACTTCCAGGCCGTCTACCTCAACCGTCCCCCAGCGCTCCAGGTGAGCATCAATCTCCTCTTCGAGGAAGGGGGCCGTGGGTACGTCCCGGTACTCCTCGGCCGTACGGTGCTTCAGCGGGACGAGACGGGTCACACAGTCCCCGCGGTTGGCCTTCGCACTGACCTGACGGCGGAGCCTCAGGAAGCCGTCCCTGCGACAGTCCTTGGAGAAGCCCAGGGCCTCACTGATCCGGAGGCCGGCACCCGCCATCAACCAAATGGTGAGCCGGTACTGAGGCGAGATGGCCTCTGAGAGAGCGTTCACCTCAGCCAGGGTCGGGATCCAGGGCTCCGGCAAAGTCGTTTGGTAGCCCTGTGACGTGTGGTTTTGCGGGTGGGTGAGGTGCGCGGGCGTGTTCCGGTCCGGTTGGATGGAGGTTCCTACGCCTTCCGTCCGACCAGGGAACAACGCCCGCGCCATGCCATCGTCTCGCATCTGCGTGCCTGTTCGCACGCCCGTCCCGGAGCGCGAGCTCCTCGTCGACCTGCTCGGCCGGATGCCCGATCCGCGCCGCCGGCGCGGGGTCCGTCACCCGGTGAGTGCTCTGATCGCGGTCGCGGTGTGCGCGGTGATGGCCGGAGCGCGGGGTTTCACGGCGATCGGGGAGTGGGCCCGGGACGCCGGAGCGGTAGCCGTGAAACAGCTGGGCCTGGTGCGAGGCTCGGTGGACGAGTCGACGCTGCGGCGCCTGTTCGCGAGGCTGGACGCGGACCGCCTCGACGCGCTCCTGGGGACATGGGCGGCGACGAGGGCCTCGCTGGTCGCGGGCCGGCGGGTCATCGCGATCGACGGCAAGACCGTCCGGGGCGCACGCGGCGGTGACGCCCCGGCCCCACATCTGGTCGCCGCGCTCGCGCACGGTTCGGGAGCGGTACTGGGCCAAGTCGCCGTGCGCGAGAAGAGCAACGAGATCCCCGCGGCCAGAGAACTGCTGGATGCCCTCGACCTGGACGGGGCGGTGGTCACGATGGACGCGCTGCACACCCAGCACGCCACCGCGGCACTCGTGACCGAGGCCGGCGCCGACTACGTCCTGACCGTGAAGGCCAATCAGAAGTCGTTGTACGCACGGCTCAAGGCTCTGCCCTGGGCCCGGATACCTGCTGTCACCAGAACGGACCGCGGACACGGGCGCCGCGCCACCCGAACGATCAAGGCCGTCGCCGTCCCCGCCTGGATCGACTTCACCGGGGCCGCGCAGGTCGCCCAGCTGCGGCGCACCGTCACCAGGAAGGGCACACGGACGGTCGAGATCGTCTACCTGATCACCAGCGCGGACGCCCGCACCGCGCCCCCGGAGCTGCTGGCCACATGGGTGCAGTCGCACTGGGAGATCGAGAACCGCCTGCACTGGGTCCGCGACGTCACCTTCGACGAGGACCGCTCCCAGGTCCGCACCGGCAACGCACCCCGCGTCATGGCAGGCATCCGCAACACCGCGATCACCCTCCTCCGCCTCCACGGCCACCAGAACATCGCCGCCGCCCTACGACACCACGCCCGCGACACCGACCGCCCCGTCAGCCTTCTCCTGACCGCATGACCGACGACTTTGCCGGAGCCCTGGGTCGGGATCTCGTCCTGGTCCACCGCGGCCGTAGCGGTCTTGAGAGGCGGCACATCATCGCAGGGGCTGAACGCTATGCGCCGTTCCTTCACGGCCGCCGACATCATGGAGCGAAGGACGTTCATGCGGTCGTTGACCGTGGCGGCAGCCAGGCCGCCTTTCACCATCTCGGCCTGGAGCCCCTTCACGTCGGCGGCCGTGAGGCCGGCTATCGTCTTCCGACCCAGGTTCGGGACCAGGTGGTTGGTGATGAACCCCTGATAGTTCCGGCGCGTCGATTCGTGGACGATGTGGCGAGAGAGCCATTCATCAGCCCAGACACGAACAGGAACCTTCCCCCGGTCAGGATCCACGTAGACACCCTGGTTCTTTTCGTTCTCAACCTTGGAGGCAAAGCCCTCGGCCTCGCGCTTCAGCTTGAAAGAGCGTTCCCGCTTCCTTCCCTGCCTGCCGCCGGGCTCTCGATATGAAACCGTCCAGGAATGACCGCACCGCGTCTTCTCGCACGGAAAGTCCTTACTCTGCCGGTCGGTCTTGCACTTCTGGAAGATGCTCGCCACTCGCCCTCTTCTCCTCTACCGATAGGCACCGAAGGGAGATCCCTTCGAGCCGAATTACTACACCAGCACCTCAACCGAAACAACCCACTTTGTTAGTTGGTTCTGTGCTGCTCTAGCCATTGCTCAACGTCCCGCACTCGAAACCTCAAGTGCCGGCCGACGCGATGCGCCGGAATACCCCACTCCCGATAGCAGCCCAGGAGAGAGCGCTTAGATATGGCAAGGTATTCTGCCAACTCTTCCGGAGACATAAGGCGGTTCGATCCACCAGCGGACATAGCTTCTCCCTCTCTCCTACTCGACATGCCGCCAAGCCTTGCCCGTTACCGCGTTATGCATCGCGGCCGGCGTCACTGCGAATTCCTCGGCCAAGGCAGAGGCCCCCACCAGAGGATCACCAGGTGCGTAAACACTTCGGCAAAAGCGAACGATGCCCTCAGTCAGCTTGGCGTTCGGGTGATCCTCGCCGCGGGCATAGTCGTCCAGATGAAAGGCAGACATGACCTCAGGAGATGCGTATTCGAGGTTCGCTAGCCGATTATCGGCGTTTTCCTTGTTCAGATGGACCACAAGCGCCTCATCCTCGGGAGGTTCGCCGACAAAGGCGATCATTACAAGGCGATGCACAAGCCGACGCGCATATCTACCGTCCTTCCTCAGCGCGACATATCGCATCCCCTTCTTGTGTGCCTGGTCTCGCAGAATCTTGGGTTGTTCGGCACGGTGAGACCGGCCGCGAACCTTCCAGGACCGGACACGACCCATGTCTGAAACGTCGTACCAACCATCAAAGCCAGGAATAGGCTTCCAAGACTCCTCTTCCATCACCGGGCCTCTATTTCTCGCTCCAAGGCTCGGCGTCGATGCCAAGCCTGAGAGCAGGTGTAGCAGCGGATAGACCAACCATCCGACTGGGCGATATTCCGGGGGAAGGAAGCGATTGGCAGCTCTTCCCCGCAGTCCTGGCAAACCTTTGCTTCAGGCTTCGCAGTCAGATCGTCCATGCGGGAAGGACGGCCGTACAGCTCTAGCCAGTGATCTGGGCAGTATCGAATAGCCGAACGAGAGGCAGTAATCGACCCAGGGGAAGAACACCCGTACGACCAACATGGACTCTTACGTCCGTCACGCCGCATTGCTTTCAACTCCAAATAATTAAGGGGCCCCGGCTAGCCAGGGCCCCTGACCCATCCCGCGAGGTAAGCGGGTGGTCTATCGGTTTTCGGGAATCACATCTCCATCGGGCCAGTGCTCGGGATCGCAGCCGGCACTGACCCTAACGACGAACTCGCGGAGGAGACTCGTGGAGATCCTCAGTAGATCTCGCCAACGTGGCTGGCGTCCGGGTCCCCTACAGACTTGCTGTAGTACTGCCTCGGATTGCGAGGCCCGGCCCATGCCTCTACCGGAGCAGGCGGGTTCGGGTTCGGCTCGATAAGGCCGTCGACCTTCACCAGGGAAGCGAGGTGTGCCTCGGTGTGCTGGAAGTCCAATGCCAGGGACGCCTCAAACGTAAGGCGTCCATCCTCGGTCAGCTCCCAATACTCCAGATTCTCACCCTGGCTGTTGCCATGGGTCGGGTAGACGTCGAACCCACCGGCAGTGACACACCAGGAGAACAGGGATGCATGGCGTTCCAGGGTGGCCCTGGCAGCCACCATGGCGTGGTAAGCCTTCTCCCACTCGTCACGGGCCTTGGCTGCCTTCTCGGCCTCCTTGAGTCCCATCGTCCTCAGCTCTCCGAGCAGGGCGTTTGAGTACGCCTCCTTGGCCTCCTGGATCAGGACCTTGAGAGCTGCCACCGTCCGGGTGTAGTCGTCCATCTTGGCCTTCACCGGGGCCAGAAACTCATCCTGGTCAGGGAGCAGATTGCCAGCCCCTACAGCGGCAATCTCGGCATCCCGCAGCTCCCTCTTGGCCTCTTCCAGGGCAGTGGAGCTGTACCGAGGCTTACCCTCCCAGATCTCTGAAACATCCCTAGTGCGGTATCGAGAGTTTTCCTGAACGTACTTCTCGTGAGCTTCCTCGGCGTCCTGATACGCCTTCCTGAGGTTCTTCACCTTAGAGCTCAGAGGGAGATCCGCCGGGGGCTCGGTGGCAAAGTTAGCGTCATAGGGATTAGGCATGGTGATACTCCTTGTTGGTGTCAATCATCGAGTCAACGACCTTGGCAACGTTCTGCCGTTCCAAGTCGCCCTCAGTAGATCTTCTCGGCGAGGCCAAGAGCCTTGGCCATGCGTTCGACATTTGCGGCCGGGGGAATCCTGGTCTCCTGCTCGTAGCTTTCGATCGAGCGGACACTTACTCCACACTCCTTGGACAGCCGAACACGAGACCACCCCTGAGCGTTCCGGGCCTCCTTGAAGCGGACGGCGTCGTACTGCACCTGCATCTTCTTCCTCCGTGTTGGTGGGAGTGGTGTGTTCTAAGCCCAAAAAGAGAAAGCCCCCTCGGAAGGGGGCAACTCTGACTGAGACTGACGACTCAACAAGAGAGGTATTTTCTCCCTCTCTCACTAAGGATGTCGGTGTCAATGTCCTTGTTCTGGGACACCACCACCAGAGAATGAGACGGGAGTCACAGAGAATCAGGCATAAGAAGCCCTGTTACGGCAGCGGAAGCTGTCGTTTCCTAGCCCTACTAGTTCGGTCCTTCGAACCGCTCTACGGTCGTTTCACTCCCTTGCCTGGGCTGGCTCAGGGCGGACCAGGGACTACTAGAGAAGCAGAGGGCCAGGGTTGGAGCCCTGGCCTACTGAGGACATACAAAAGGCGCCTTCAGAGGGCGCCTGCTAGTGATCTTATTAAGTTGTTCTGCTGGCCCTCCACCACGTCGGCCCAGGCTATGAAGAGCCGCCCCCAAAGGCGACTCCCTCTATATTAGAGAGGAAACTTCTAGTTTCCGCAGGTCAGAGTGTTTCAGTGCGCCATATTTGGCGCGGTACTCCTTGGGCTGCCCCCAGCTCCCGCATCCCCTGAGCCCACTCGGCATTACCGATGCCCGACCGGTTCACCTCTTGAGGGTCGACCCAGCACCCCAGGTCGTTCGACCAGAAGTGCCCGTCACATCCGCGGGGGCACTTCTGCTTCCTCTTGAGCCCTTGTGAGGCAATCTCAGTGGGGACCACCAGGAGAGCGGCCGAAGACGCCGGGGCGAGGAGTTGAGCGTCCTTGAGCGTCCTCACAGCCCTCTGCATGCTGCGCTTGGGTACGTCCGGCATAGCGGCCCCAAGCTCCCCGGCCTCCAGGTGGACATGGCCCACGTTGTTCATACGGTCAAGAGCGAAGTGGAACACTCGCAGGTCGTTACTCAAGGCCGTGTTCGACACAAGGGGGTGCACTCCTCTGTGCTTGTGGACCTTGACGAACATGCCCGGCTCGTAGGGCTGCTCCGCGGCCTTGTGCTGCCAAGCCTTGCCGTCCGACTTGAGCGGGCCGGCCTCCGTTTTGATGTCAGATCCCATTCACGTTCCTGTCTGCTGCCTGCTGGGTCAACTCGTCCGCGTCCTCCAGGACCAACAGCACCATGGCGTCATCGATGGTTCGGTACGCCAGGGGGAGGCTGTAGCGGAGCACCTTCTTCATGAGCCAGGCCGCACAGTCTCGATCCATACCGCCCTGATACACGGCCAGGGTGATGCCCTCCAGGAAGGCGTCTTTCTCGGCCTTGGTCATGACCTCACTCCTTCCGCATCCGTGTTGGTCTCCTACTTCCATTTAAAGCACACTTCCGACGGCTCCACTCCCCTGAATTTGGTGACCTAGATCACTGTCCCAGGTTCTTCACGTCGGCCTCGATGCGCTTGGTTTTTCAAGGTGGCCCCAGGGCACATCCAAGGGTGCTCGATCAGCACAAATCCCCAGGTCAGAGCAGCCAGAGACCCTCCATCCGATGCCGGTCGACACCCTTTCCAGGGTGTTTCTCCGGCTGAATTAATTGATTCTCGATTATTTCAAACCCGTACACGATCGAAGGAAGATGCCCCCGGCGGGTCCGCTCTTATTGATTTAATGTATTACCCCCACTGTCACGCGATGACCGAAGGAATTAATTGCCAGAGCAATTAATTCCCTACTGTGCCGCCAAGGGAGATGCGCCCGCATACCGCTGCACTGCGTGGCAATGTCCGCACCCCCGATATTCCGTGTCCACACAGGCTACGCAGCGATGGGAGCGCGTCGACGTTCGGGGCAGGATCCCCTCCGGGAGAGGAGGAATTAATTCCCTCCTCGGGGGCCTGAAAGAAATAATTAGCTCCCGCACTTGCTTTCCTGGAGGCTTCTGCGTACATTCCAACGCAGCGCGATTCAACGTTCACGTTATAGCGGTATTGCGAGGAGTGAGATGGACGACTTTCCGACGAAGCCTGCGGCGTTGATCAACCTCGGCGGCTTGGTGTTGAGGTCACAGACGCTGATCACTGACGCTCTGTTGACCTACGCAGAACGGGCAGATTCCCCAGATGAGTCATTTGAAGCCCGCGAGGCCGTGAGAGAAATCAACCGATTGGTAGAGGAATATCATCGCTAAGTGCGTGAACGAGGCGATGGCAAGGAGCCATTGAGCGCGCCAGGGCCTGTGCCTACAGGGCGGCCCAGCTGCACTAGACGTGCCGACTGGCATAGCTCCGCAGTGAGCGGCAGGCTCGCCAACCGTCGTCCTGCTGACTGGAACAGGCGCCCACCAGATCAGGTCAGACCCCGCATGCGGACGTGCGTGAAGCCCCTGGTCAGCCACGCTCCGATTCCATGTACAATCTCTTACTGAAGACACGGGATCTGCTCTCCAAGCAGTCCGCGTCTACCCGATTTTCGGTGACCATAGCGGCAGGGAAACGCCCGGTTACATTCCGAACCCGGAAGCTAAGCCTGTCAGCGCCGATGGTACTGCGAGGGGGACCTCGTGGGAGAGTAGGTCGTCGCCGAGCTTAACCACTGAGAGCCCGTCCGTTCAGCTGAACGGACGGGCTCTCGTCATTCAATCTGCTGGTGTCTCAGTTGTAGGGCCCGAGGAACCGGTCGCCATTGAAGTGAACTAGGTGGGTGGGGTTGTCGGCGCACCACACATCCGTCTCCCAGGCGATGTCCCTGAGGTACTTGCGTAGTTCCACACGAGATGGCAGGGCAGAGATGAACACCAGGCCGGCCGTCGACCCTTGGAACAACTCGTTCAACTCTCGGTACCTTTTGTGATCGACAGGGCCATGACTTGACGCTGCTTCAATGAGTACAAGCCAGTTCTTCTCCCGAAGATAGACCACGACATCAGGCATCTTCCCGTGGGAGTCAACCTCTACGTGAAGCGACGCAAGCGTCTCCTTGTCGAAGACCGCCCACTTGTCGTCCGCATCTCCGATGTACAGCACTTCGCCGTTGGGCGTGTACCGTTCACAGAATTCGTTGATCACCTGGGCGATCAAAATGTTCTGTCCGCCAGGGCTGAGGGCGACTTCCTTCCCGCCGGGCAGTTGAAGGGGAATCCTGTGCATCTGACGCTCACGCGCGTACAGCGACTGCAAGCCAGGACGTTCAGCAAGATATTCCTCGAGCCGCTCCTGGAAGTCGTCCTGCTCGAAGGCTGTAATGAGCCCGTAGGCCGCTGGCTCTATCTGATAGCACCAGTTGGGCGAGTTCGTGGGGCGGTCTGGCCGGTCGGGATTCTGAACCACAAGTCCGGCTTCGGTGAACTGATGTAATGTGAACCGGCGAATCGTCTCCCGAGTGTTCGGCTTGTAGTCCTTTCCGTACACCTCGCGAAGCCACTGCATTATCTGAACTGTGCGCAACATGGGCCGTTCGGCTGCATGCCACTCAGCCTCGGGCTCCAACTCCAGCAGGGCAAGCAGCACAAGGGCGGAACGTTCATTGGACTGCTCGGCATCGAAGCCTAGCAAACCCAGAATTTGTCGTGCCTCAGCTATCTTCTCCTCGCGCCAGTCGCCGAGAACATCTATTGCGGTCTGCTCGCTCACCTAGCTCCTACCTCGTTATTCACTTGACGTGTTGGCTGATCAGCTCATCGATCTCTTCTTGCCCCAACCAGGTACCGGACTCCCATGAGCGACCCATGGCAGAAAGTTGCTCGACGCTCGGATATCGCAGACTTCTCAGATCCGTTGCGTTGACCTGTGTATGCCCGTTGAAGCGCCGAATGAAGCGGTCGAGAAGGGTTGAGTTCAGCCAGATACACAACCCGCGGGCCACTTCAACGGGCAGTCCCGCACCATCCACATGGAACACATTCACATGATTCTCAAACCCGATGCGCTCACAGGGAACCTGTTCAGGGTCGAATACGACAGCGATTACGCGACGCTTCTCTTCCTTTGAGGAGAGGCGTTTAACGACCACGTAATAGCCCAACGGAAACGTCAACTTCTCCGTTTTCTCATTGAGCATGATCGCATTGTTCTTCTTCGCTCCAGGCACCGGCCAGACGATGGCGCCATCACGCATGTGGAGCGGGTAGATTAGCGGCACTGCCCCGTCGACATGCTCTGGGCGGAGATGCTCCTTGCTACGGAAGTCGACAACACGCCCCGTGGAGACCTGAAGCCCCAAGTCAGAGAGGGTGACCGGCAAGCTCGCATGCAATGCAGCAAGCTGAGTGTCCCCTTCATCTGCACTGATGTGAATGAAGAACTCTCGGTCATTAGGGTGCACAATCTCCACATAGGGCACAGATCGCTGACGAACCTCGTCGGAGTAGCTTCGGCTGGTCGACACCACGACCGGCCCTCGCTCAGCGACGGCCATCCGAGTTGCCGCAAAGATGACGTTCTCTTGCAGCACAGCAGTGTCAGCGAAGACCTTGTTACGCGCCTCAAAGATGTGCATGCGGTCGAGATGCATCCGCTCAAGAAAGTACTGGCGGAACGGCCGGAAGTAAGGGCCGTTAGCGAAGCTTCGGGGAGTGATGGCCAGAAGCTGTCCGCCAGGACTCAAGAGGTGGACGCCGAGCGCCATGAACGCCGAATAGAGGTTCGAAGTCTCAGTACAGACCGACGAGACGAGCTTCCTCTCGCGCGAACTTGCTGCGAGCTTCTTGTACGGCGGGTTCATGATGACCAGGTCGAAGGGCTCTGGTGGCTCGCCCCACAAGCCGTCTCCCTCGGTGGCCCAAGAGATGAAGTCACCGCGCACCAGGTTCACCTCAACGTGCGCGTTGAGGCTGTTGGCCGTGTTAACACAGTCATCGAGAGTGGCTTGCAGTGCCGGGTGCAGCTGTGGGTCTACCTCGCAAGCGGTGACGCTGATCTTCACCCCCGGACACTCCACGAGAAGCCTCGCGACGAGAGATGCGGTCAGAGAGCCAGCCCCAGCTCCGGGGTCAAGGATGCGGAGAGTGCCCGCTTCTGCCAGCCTCGCCAACGATGCGATGAAGTCAGCGGCCGGCGCGGGGGTGAAGAACTGGCCAAGCTTGGCCCGCAGGCTTGAATCGAGAGCGGCCGAGGACTCTTGTCGCCGCGCCTCCGTCCTGAGGACAAGATCCATCGCCAATGCAGGTGCTTCCGTTGCCATGCACACAGCCTACGCATCTGGGAGCACTGGGGTGGCCCAGAGTCTCTAGCGCACCCCCCGTCGCGGGCGCGCGTCGGCACCATCAGCTCTGAGTAGCTCAGACGCCTGGGCTTCTGTCGTTGCCGGTCGGCGTTGGACAACCTCGCACGCGGCCCAGAACCGGCCCGGCGGACCCGGTGTTGAGCGGGAGATTTTGCCCAGCGCGTCACCATCGTGGTGGACATCCAGTCTGGCTACTCGTTCCGGACCACCAGGGCGAAGGAAGTGCAGATGCGGCGGAAGCCACCGTGTCCGGTCCGGCCGGTATGGCTCATGCAATCGACGTCCACCGCGGCCCCGTCCGTCGAAGGGGTGGCCTGCCAACCGCATTCGTACGTCAGACACTCGGCCTCGAAGGTCACGTCAGTGTCCGGGTGTTGCGTGATCTTGTGCTCCACGTAGCGGAGGACTGCTCTGCTCACTCCTCGCCTCCGTGGTCATCGCGGAGATGTGTTCGGAGGACTACGTTCGCATCTGACGCCTTCGAGTAGTCGCCGGCGGATCGGGCATTGGTTCGGGTCAGTGCGATGCTCAGGCAGTCACGGCACCCTGCCATGGGGTCAGGTTCCGGTACCGGGGCAGTCAGGTAAACCGGTTCCCCTTGCGTCGTCTGTGGTCTCATCTTGTGGTGACCTCCCCGCGGCTTCGTCTGTGCCTATGCATGATCCCGTGAAACAGGTCAAGTGCCTCGCCTTATGCACGTGTTGGACTGAAGATCATGAGCGGCAGGCGTTCGACCATTCCGAGAGCCTTCCTCGGGCTTCTTCTCCGAAGAGGGCTAGTTCCTCGTAGGCCGCAAACTCTTCGAGGTACGCCCGTACGTCTCTCGGATCCCGGAAAACCATTGCCCCGGTGGATAGTTCGACCGTGGCCAACCTGTCGCCATAAATAGTGAATGTGTTGAGCGGGTTACCCGGCATTCGGGTATCGAGCGGGATTACACCCAGCCGCACGTTCGGCAGATGAGTAAGTGATGTCAGTCGGTCAAGCTGTATGGCCATGGCGTCGGGCGGCAGGAACGGTGACCGTGCCGCCTGCTCGGTGAGAACGAAGGTGAATTTCTTTGACCGGTCGTAGAGAACTTCTTGTCTCTCTAGCTTCTTGGCTATCGCCTTGCTGTGGTCACCAGGAACATGGGAAAGACTGGCCCGGATGTACTCCGGGGTGGACAGCAAACCGGTGATCATGGAGAGGAGGAAGAAACGGAACTCCGCGGAAGATGCTTCGAGGCCGGCCAGTTCGAATTGCTTAGTGTGCAACCCCTTGCGGCGGAGCGACCGCGAGTCCTGCCATTCGGTGTTCGCAATACGGGTCAGTGCGGTTACTTCTGCCACCAGCGCCGGCGGGGCGTCCAGAGCCCGCAAGATCTGTTCAACGTCCACCAGGGACGGCCGTACCTTGCCGTTCTCGATGCGGCTCACCTTGGACTGAGACATGTTGCAACGTGCAGCAAGCCGGACTCCTGAGAGCTCGGCCCGCTTACGTAGGTCTCGAAGCATCGCGGCCAGCTCTTGCCCTGACTGGCCTAGCTGCTCTGGTTCGAACGTCAACCCTTCACGTACTCCAGGAACGGCACCGACTCAGCAAGTGCGATGCGCTGATACTCCACGAACGGCGCTGGATCACCCTCGTGCAACTCTCGGCTGATCTGCGTTCCGTCCGCCTGATAGTGCATGAGGACCACCCTGGATTTGTCGAACATCCAGAAGTCTTCGACGCCCTCCAGTGGGTTGGCCCTGTCTGACACGTCAAGGATTCGGATTTCTTCCCCACCGAGTACGTGGGGCGCGTAGTAGCGAGAGAACTCGAATTGCAGATACTCAGAGAGCGGTCGGCGCACGATGTGAACGCGACCCTTGCACTTCCCCTCACCGCGGAGCCTCTTCAGGTCTTCCACGTACGGGGATGTGTAGGTTTCCGGGTCGACTCGTTTCCCGGCCCGGAAGGCTTCGATCTCGCCGGCCTCTTGTGGAACGAGATACTGAGGCAGGGTCTCAAGCCTCCAGGCTTCCGCCTGGAAGTGTCTGAGAGTCTTCCGCCATTCTTCACCATCCAAGAGCACGGACGGCCTCCCGAAGAACGTTCTCGGGGATCTCCACCAAGCCCTCTCCCTGGGGTGGGATGAAGGCTTCGGATACGTCGCCCTGGACGACGAATGTTCCTCGCTCCGTGCGGTACACGTTCGGGCAGTCGTTCTCTCCACACTCCCCATTTCCGTTTCCGGTAAGGCGAGTCAGTTCCTCGCGTGCCATGCGAAACCCCCTGAGTCGTTGCCCTGGTTGGAGCGTCGCCTACGACGGTACGAGGCCCATGCACGGCCGTCTATGCGCTCAGGCGACTATGCGCGTGTTCGCATAAACCCAGGGTCGTACACGGGCCTCACAAGGCCCCTGAGGGGCCCTCAGGCGGTCCGGGGACGTGCCGAGGGAAGGGGCGCCGCCTTCACGAGGCCCCCCTTCTCGCTCACGGATCAACCACATATGATCAACTCACATCACCCATGGGGGGTAAATATGCGAAGAGTCATAGGTCGAGTCGTTATGCCGGTCGTCGTCATCGGCATGGTCAGCATCGTCGCCACAGGCTGCGGCAGCGGAGGGGGTATCGACACCTCGTCATCCGAATACAAGTCCGGCTACTACGATGCTGGTCACTGGTCTTTCGTCATGCAGGACCCGGCTACGGCCCTGCACGATTGCGAAGCGGGAGTGGCGCATGACTCGGTACTCTCCCAGTTGAGAGCGGAAGCCGCGGGCTGGGACGATGGGCAGTTGGTTGCCTGGTCTCAAGGGTGTGTCGCTGCGCTTCGGGACCGAGGAATGAACATTCCCATACAGTCCTGGGAGCAGTGATGACCGGAGAGTTACGGCAGGCAGACCCCGTAACGCAGAAGGCCCCCGGCCAGAAGGCCGGGGGCAATTTATTTCCATCTCTCAGCCCGAGGTAGACCCCCTACCTCAGATGTAGGGCTGTCAGGCAGTGGCGAACAGAGCGCCGGCCGCGTGCTGTTCCGCGGGCTTGTGGCGGTAGTAGGTGGCCGGGGAGATCCCCAGGAACTCACAGACGCGGGCCACGGTCGGCTTCTCGCCGCTCTCCCTGGCCAGCCTCTCGCGGGCTTCCTCGATGTCCTGCCCGGTCACCCGGGTACCGGTGCGCTTCCTCGGAGTCATGTCCGCCTCGATGCGGTCAATGGTCACCGCAGCTACCTCGGCAGCCTCGCCGGCCTGCAACTCAAGATGCTTGGCCACGCCCAGGAGGGCGACGGTCCGAGAGATGAGAGACCTTCCCTCATGGTCGACCAAGGCCATGAACAACTGAGAGTTGGTTTCTCTCAGCTCCTCCAGCTCCTCAGAGGCCGACTTCACCTGAGAGGGAGTCTCCGCCATGTGGACGAGGTGACCGATCACCAGGGGCGGGACGCAGGAGACCGCCACGGTGAGGAACGCCGAGCCGGCCATGTAGGTCTGCTCGATCAGGTGAGAGATGGACTGCGCCGACATGGCCAGCACCAGGGCGGCCAGGGCGCCTATAAGGGCAGTCGCCTGCCCGGGGAGTCTCATCTTCCTTCGGTACGTGGCAATGGCGCCAGCCGAGAGCGCGTAGACGCTCAGGCAGATAGGCATGGCCGGCGCGTAGTGCTCCGACCAGCCCGCCGTCTTGGCGAGGGAGATTTCGCCGGGGATGGACAGGTACAGCGCCGCAAGGCAGGCCGCGGGGAGGGCGACGCGAAGAACGGCCTTGATGTACCAGGGCATGGCTGAAGTAGGCATGGGAGTCCTCTCAATCGAGGGAAGGTAAAGGGGTTCTCAGCTCAGAGGGAGAGCTGGAGCTCAACGCCGAGGAAACCGGCAGCACGGTCCATCTCGTCCTTGCAGTTGCGGCAGATGCCGCCCTGGTGGCCGAGAGGGAACGTGGCCTCGCAGACCTCGCAGTAAGTCCGCTTGACGGGCTGCGAGGGCGCCACGGGGGTCTGAGGGGCAGACCTCTCCGGGGTGAAGGTCTTCAGGCGGTGAGAGATCAGGCCAGGGACAGAGCTGATCTCCTCAGGGAGGCGAGACGTGAGGCACTGAAGGATCTCGTCGTTGCTGTACGCCTCACGCAGCCACGGCACGACCTTGGGGGCCAGGCGCTCGATCTCCTGATCCGAGAGAGGCAGGCTCTTGTGCAGGCTCAGCCGCTCCAGGATGCGGCGGGCTTCACGGGCCATCTTGCGGTTGATCTTGGTGAGGAAGGAGTTCTCCCCCTCCCCACCGTTCTCGGTGCCCTCAGACGGCCGCACAGCGGCCTGAGCCTGAGCAGACTCCTGGGGTGGGGTGGTGTCTTTCTTGCTCTCTGTCTTACTCCCTATGGGAGAACCGCCGACGGCCTGACCAGTCGGACCACCGACCGTCGACATGCGGTCAGTCGGGGAGACCTGAGAGTCCGGGGTGTCCGTGACGGTCGTGATGGTGACCCACCGACCGGTCTCCGGGTCCTGGACCTTGGCGCGCTTGACGTAGCCAGCCTCGATCAGCTCGTTCATCGCCTTCGAGACAGAACGCCGGCCGTTGGGGAGCTGAGCCGCAATCCTCTCGACCGTTGCGCCCGAACCATCGGGGAGGGAGAGGAGACGAACGAGGAGGCCGACGGCCTCAAGGGAGAGGTTCCCGTGCCTCGCTATGGCGTTTGGGACCTGGACGTACTCACGCGCCAAGCGCGTACGATAAACCCGCATCTGAAGCTAAGCCCTTCAGGTGTGTAGTAGCGCCCGGCTGCAACCGGGCCTGCTGTTGCCCCTCAGGGATTCCCGTCCCTGGGGGGTCTTTGTTGTGCGGGGAAACTTACAGGACGTTATGACAAACGTCCAACATCGTCACTCTCGGTAACAACCGTCGGCGACCTTCAAGGTGCGCCGACACTTCGGAGGACGCCTCGTCGACGCTTGAATCTCTGCCGGAAGAAACCCCTGATCAGAGCGATCCGGGCTCAGCCGAGGAGTCACCACCCAGTCACCACAGGAACGCGTAACAACCGGTTTCAACGGGGATGAACGAGGAGAGGCCAGATCCGAAGATCTGGCCTCTGACCTGGGCTTATATGCCTTGACCAGCCCTCTTAGCGATCAAGGGAAATCACCCTACACGTTGAAGCGGAACTCCACCACGTCGCCGTCCTGCATCACGTAGTCCTTGCCCTCCATGCGGGCCTTGCCCTTGGCGCGGGCCTCGGTGACCGAGCCGGTTTCGACGAGGTCCGCGAAGGAGATGACCTCCGCCTTGATGAAGCCCTTCTGGAAGTCGGTGTGGATGACTCCGGCGGCCTCGGGGGCGGTGGCGCCGCGCTTGATGGTCCAGGCGCGGGACTCCTTCGGGCCGGCCGTGAGGTACGTCTGCAGGCCGAGGGTGTTGAAGCCGACGCGGGCGAGGGTGGCGAGACCGGGTTCCTCGGCGCCGACCGACTCCAGCAGCTCCATCGCGTCCTCCTCGTCCAGCTCGGCGAGGTCCGCCTCCAGCTTGGCGTTGAGGAAGATCGCCTCGGCGGGGGCGACCAGGGCGCGCTGCTCGTTCTTGAAGTCCTCGTCGGTCAGCTCGTCCTCGTCGACGTTGAAGACGTAGAGGAAGGGCTTGGTGGTGAGCAGGTGCAGGTCGTGCAGGAGCTCGTCGCGCTCGCTGCCCTGGAGGATGCCGTGCGCGAAGAGCGTGTCGCCCTTCTCCAGGATCTCCTTGGCCTCCTCGACCGCCTTGACCTTGGGCGCGACGTCCTTCTTGATCCGCGACTCCTTCTGCAGGCGCGGCAGGACCTTCTCGATGGTCTGCAGGTCGGCGAGGATCAGCTCGGTGTTGATCGTCTCGATGTCGTCCTTCGGCGAGACCTTGCCGTCGACGTGGACGACGTTCTCGTCCTTGAAGGCGCGGATGACCTGGCAGATCGCGTCGGACTCGCGGATGTTCGCCAGGAACTTGTTGCCGAGTCCCTCGCCCTCGCTGGCGCCGCGCACGATGCCCGCGATGTCGACGAAGTCGACCGTCGCCGGGAGGATCCGCTGGGAGCCGAAGATCTCCGCGAGCTTCGTCAGGCGGGCGTCGGGCACGCCGACCACGCCGACGTTCGGCTCGATGGTGGCGAACGGGTAGTTGGCCGCCAGCACGTCGTTCTTGGTCAGGGCGTTGAACAGGGTCGACTTGCCGACATTCGGCAGGCCGACGATTCCGATCGTGAGCGACACGTTGCGACTTCCCGTACGTGAGGTTGGGGGACTGAGGCCCCGCCGACTGGGCTGCGTGGGCCGATCCACCAGTCTACGGCGTACCCGCCCCCGCCCCGGCGATCCGTCGAACGTCTGGACGGTCTTCGCTTCCCGGCGTGTCTGACGGGCTATTCAGCACATAAACAGACCTAAGTTGATCCAGTGGAGCAACACAGGACGCGACCCGCCCGGTACGGACCGCGACGCGACAGGCCGCCCCGGCCGCCGCTGCCCCCGCAGGCGGGGCGGGCACCCGGGGGCGGGGTCGCGCGGTCCGCCCGTCCCGCCGCCCGCCCGGCGCCGGGTCGGCCGGTGCCAGGTCGCCCGGCGCCGGACCGGCCGGTGCCGGACCGGCCGGTGCCGGACCGGCCGGCCCGGGTGCGGCGGCCCGCTCCCCCTGCCGCCCGGCACCTGCCGAACCCCCGGCTCACCGGGCTGGGCGGAGGCCTGTTCTGCGGGTTCGTGATGCTGACGCTCGGGTTCCTCGTCGCGCTGCTGTTCGGGTCGGTCCAGACCCTGTACGGCGTTCTGTTCCTGCCGGTGTGCGTGCTGACGGCGCTGTGGGTGCGCGAGGGGGATCTGCTCACCGCGCCCGTGATCGTCCCGATCGCCTTCGCCCTGGGGCTGCTCCCCCTGGTCGACGACGGCGGGAGCGGCGGCTGGCTGATGGGCATGGTGACCGGCCTCGCCACCCAGGCCGGCTGGCTGTACGGGGGCACCCTCGTCGCCGGTGCGATCGTGCTCGGCCGGAGGATGCGCACGGTCCGCGTGATCAACCGCCGGGCCGCCGCCGCCCGGAGCCGTCTCCGGGCCTGAGCGGCTCCCGGGTCCGGAGCCTACTCCGGGCCTGATCCGTCGGGCGTCGCGTCACATGCCCGTGGCCGCCCGCATCGCCGCCCCGACGATGCCCGCGTTGTTCTGCAGCTGCGCCGGGACGATCTCGGCCTTGATGCCGTGGATGTGGTGCAGGAACCTGTCGGACTTGCGGCTGACGCCGCCGCCGATGACGAAGAGCTCCGGCGAGAACAGCATCTCCACATGGGCCAGGTACTTCTGCACCCGGCGCGCCCAGTGCTCCCACGTCAGGTTGTGGTCCTCCTTGGCCTTGCTGGAGGCACGCTTCTCCGCCTCGTGGCCGTTCAGCTCCAGATGGCCGAGCTCCGTGTTGGGGACGAGGAGGCCGTCCACGAACACGGCGCTGCCGATCCCCGTGCCGAAGGTCAGCAGGACGACCGTGCCCCGGCGGCCCCGGCCGGCGCCGAAGTGCACCTCGGCGATGCCCGCAGCGTCCGCGTCGTTGACCACCGTCACGGGCATGCCGCCGAGACGGTCGCCGAGCAGCATGCGCGCGTCGGTGTCGACCCAGCCCTTGTCGACGTTGGCCGCCGAACGGACCGTGCTGCCGTCGGTGACCACACCGGGGAAGGTGACCCCGACCGGCCCGGACCAGCCGAAGTGGTCGACGACCTCCTTGACACCGTCGGCCACCGCGTCCGGCGTCGACGGCTGCGGGGTGAGGACCTTGTGGCGCTCCTGCGCGAGGTCCCCCTTGTCCAGGTCGACCGGGGCACCCTTGATGCCGGAACCGCCGATGTCCACACCGAAGATCTGCATGAACCTACGGTATGCCGGACGGCGGACGGTCACCGAACCGGATACCGCCGCCCCCCGGAACCCTCCGAAACCTTCACGGGGTCACCCCGCGGGGTTCGCCTCCGGCTCGTCCGACCCGGTGCCGCCGCGCTCCGCCACCAGCGCCGCCGCCTCCTCGCGCAGGTCGCGGCGCAGCTCCTTCGGCAGCGAGAAGATGATGGACTCCTCGGCGGCCTTGACGATCTCGACGTCCTCGAAGCCGCGCTGCGCGAGCCATTCCAGGACCTGCTCGACCAGCACCTCCGGCACCGAGGCGCCCGAGGTCAGGCCGACCGTGGAGACGCCCTCCAGCCAGGCCTCGTCGATCTCGTCGGCGAAGTCCACCAGGTACGCCGCGCGGGCGCCCGCGAGCTTGGCGACCTCGACCAGCCGCTTGGAGTTGGAGGAGTTGCGCGAGCCGACCACGATCACCAGGTCCGCCTCGGCGCCCATCTGCTTGACCGCGAGCTGACGGTTCTGCGTGGCGTAGCAGATGTCGTCGCTGGGCGGGGAGATCAGCTGGGGGAACTTGTCCTTGAGCGCGTCGACGGTCTCCATGGTCTCGTCGACGGAGAGCGTGGTCTGGGAGAGCCAGACCACCTTCGACGGGTCGCGGACCTCGACCTCGGCGACGTCCTCGGGGCCGTCGACGAGCTGGATGTGGTCGGGTGCCTCACCGGAGGTGCCGATGACCTCCTCGTGGCCCTCGTGCCCGATCAGGAGGATGTCGTAGTCCTCCTTGGCGAACCGGACCGCTTCCTTGTGCACCTTGGTGACCAGCGGGCAGGTCGCGTCGATGGTGGCGAGCCGGCCGCGCTCGGCCTCCTCGTGGACCACGGGGGCCACGCCGTGCGCGGAGAACATGACGATGTTGCCCGGGGGGACCTCCTCCGTCTGCTCGACGAAGACGGCGCCCTTCTTCTCCAGGGTCTGCACGACGTACTTGTTGTGCACGATCTCGTGCCGGACGTAGACGGGGGCCCCGTACTGCTCGAGGGCCTTCTCGACGGCGATCACGGCGCGGTCCACGCCCGCGCAGTAGCCCCGGGGGGCGGCGAGCAGGACACGGCGGCCAGGCGAAGCGGTCATGCGTCCCATCGTAAGGGCCACGCCCGGCGGGCCGGTGATCGCGTCCGGGAAGCGGTGCGGGCCGGTGGACGCCGGTGGACGGGAGCGTCTGCGTTGCCGGCGGGTGAGAGGGCCTGGGTTGTCGGTGGCGCCCACTACTCTCGCGGCATGGCTCTCAACACGTCTGCGGAAGCGCCCATCCCGGTCGGTGAGGTGTCGCGGCTCATCGGGGGGTGGATCGACCGGCTCGGCGCGGTGTGGGTCGAGGGGCAGATCACCCAGTTGTCGCGGCGTCCGGGCGCCGGGATGGTGTTCCTGACGCTGCGGGACGCCTCGTACGACGTCTCCGTCGGCGTCACCTGCTACCGGCAGGTGTTCGACGCCGTCGCCGACGTCGTGAGCGAGGGCGCGCGCGTCGTGGTGCACTGCAAGCCCGAGTGGTACGCCCCGCGCGGGCAGCTGTCGCTGCGGGCCGCCGAGATCAGGCCGGTCGGGGTCGGGGAGCTGCTCGCCCGGCTGGAGCAGCTGAAGAAGTCCCTCGCCCGGGAGGGTCTTTTCGCGCCGGAGCTGAAGAAGCCGCTGCCGTTCCTGCCGCGGCTGATCGGGCTGGTCTGCGGACGCGCCTCGGCCGCCGAGCGGGACGTGCTGGAGAACGCCCGACGCCGCTGGCCCGCCGTCCGCTTCGAGGTGCGCAACGTCGCCGTGCAGGGAGTGCACGCGGTGCCGCAGGTCGTCCAGGCCGTGAAGGAGCTGGACGCGGTCGACGAGGTGGACGTGATCGTCGTCGCGCGGGGCGGGGGCAGCGTGGAGGACCTGCTGCCGTTCTCCGACGAGCAGCTGGTGCGGGCGGTGGCGGCCTGCCGTACGCCGGTCGTCTCCGCGATCGGGCACGAGCCGGACAGCCCGCTCCTGGACCATGTCGCCGACGTGCGGGCCTCCACCCCGACGGACGCCGCCAAGAAGGTCGTCCCGGACGTGGGCGAGGAGTACGAGCGGGTGCGGCTGCTGCGCGACCGCGCGCGGCGCTGCGTCCAGGCGTTCGTCGACCGGGAGGAGCGGGGGCTGGCCCACGCCCTGGCCCGGCCGTCGATCGAGGATCCGTACCGGATGGTCGACGCGCGGGCCGAGGAGGTCACGGCGCTGCTCGACCGGGCCCGGCGCTGCCTGCGGCACCAGCTGGACCGGATCGACTCCGAACTGACGCACACGCACGCGCGCGTGGTGGCCCTGTCCCCCGCCGCGACGCTCGAGCGCGGGTACGCCGTGCTGCAGCGGGCCGACGGGCACGCGGTGCGCGATCCGGGCGAGGTGGAGCCCGGTGAGGCGTTGCGGGCACGGGTGTCCGAGGGTGAGTTCACTGTCCGAGTCGATGCGTAGGGTGGGCGGATGACCAGCAAGAAGGACCAGTCGACGGCGGCCTCGGCCGAGGCCGAGGCGCTCGGTTACGAGCAGGCGCGGGACGAGTTGATCGAGGTCGTACGCCGCCTGGAGACGGGCGGTACGACGCTGGAGGAGTCGCTCGCGCTCTGGGAGCGGGGCGAGGAGCTGGCCAAGGTGTGCCGGCGCCGGCTGGACGGGGCGCGGGCCCGGCTGGACGCGGCGCTCGCGGAGGAGACCAAGAACGAGGGCTCCGAGGGCTCCGGGCGGGGAGGCGCCGGCTGACCGCGGCCGTGAAGTGGGTCATCGGGTTCCGCACTTATTTGAAAGTTGAACTTCATTGGCGTAGCGTCGTTCCCGTCAGCCGATACGTGGCACCCCCACGGACTTGGCTCACGGATCCGACGTATATCCCGAGAAGGTTCCCCCATGTCTCTCGTTCTTGACCCCGCCGCCCAGGACCTGCTGTTCCGCGAGGCGCGCACCGCCAACACGTTCACCGACGAGCCGGTGACCGACGAGCAGATTCAGGCGATCTACGACCTGGTCAAGTACGGCCCGACCTCCATGAACCAGTCGCCGCTGCGCGTCACCCTGGTCCGCTCCCCCGAGGCCCGCGAGCGCCTCGTCCAGCACATGGCCGAGGGCAACGCGACCAAGACGGCCGCCGCCCCGCTGGTCGCCATCCTTTCCGCGGACAACGAGTTCCACGAGGAGCTGCCGCAGCTCTTCCCGCACTTCCCCGGGGCCAAGGACATGTTCGCCGGCGACCGCTCGATGCGGGAGGGCCAGGCCTCCCTGAACGCCGCCCTGCAGGCCGCGTACTTCATCGTCGGCGTCCGCGCCGCGGGTCTGGCCGCCGGACCGATGACCGGATGCGACTTCGAGGGCATCCGCAAGGAGTTCCTCGACGACGACCACACCCCGCTGATGGTCGTCAACATCGGCCGTCCCGGCGAGAACGCCTGGTTCCCGCGCGGCCCGCGCCTGGAGTACGACAAGGTCGTCACCACCGTCTGATCGTCGCCTCGCGGCATACGGCAGGACCCCCCGACACGACGTGTCGGGGGGTCCTGCCGTATGCGCCTGCCGTCGCGAACCGGTCAGTCGGCGGATCCGGTGCGCAGGGCCTCGGCCATCCGCGTCAGCTGGTCGAAGGAGGCCGTGCCCGTCACCACCGTGGTCGAGCCCTCGGGGTCCTCGTGCACCAGCGCGTCGTAGTGATCGCCCTCGTACCGGGTCCAGGTCCTGCCGTCGATCTGCTGGGTGGTCCCGGTCTTCTCCGCGCCCTGGGTCGCGTCCTCGATGAAGACCACCGGCTTCTCGGTGGACTGCTCGACCGCCACGTACTCCCCGTCGGGGGCCCGGTAACCGAGGTGCCAGGACTCGGAATCCTCGCGCCGGAAGCGGACGGAGGTGGGCTTCCACGCCTCGGGCAGCCCCTCGGGCGCGGCCACCGCGTAGGAGGCGGCGCGGCGCGCGGTCAGCAGGTCGACCCGGTAGTCGACCCGCCTGAGATCGGGCTCCGAGTCGTCGTGCGGGATGAACAGCCAGATCACTCCCGCGACGAGCAAGATGAGACCCAGGGAGAGAACCATGTCCCGGGCCGATTTCTGCGTGCTGTTCGTTCCTGCCACGCCCCTATCGTCGCAGGTGCCCGTCGCGCTCATCCGTGGGGTCCCCTGCTCATTTTGTCATCCCGGCGCTAGAGTCAACCCATACCCTCATCCGGCCGTCGTCGTACAGAAAGGTGCGCTCCGATGACCGAGCACCATCAATTGCCGTCCGAGCTCGATGTGCCCTCCGAAGCTCCCGACCGCAACCTCGCCCTGGAACTCGTCCGGGTCACCGAGGCAGCGGCGATGGCCGCGGGGCGCTGGGTAGGACGGGGCGACAAGAACGGCGCCGACGGTGCCGCGGTACGCGCCATGCGCACGCTCGTCTCCACCGTCTCGATGAACGGCGTCGTCGTCATCGGCGAGGGCGAGAAGGACGAGGCCCCGATGCTCTTCAACGGGGAGCGCGTGGGCGACGGGACGGGGCCCGAGTGCGACATCGCCGTCGACCCGATCGACGGCACCACGCTGACCGCGAAGGGCATGACCAACGCGATCGCCGTGCTCGCCGCCGCCGAACGCGGTTCGATGTTCGACCCGTCCGCGGTGTTCTACATGGACAAGCTGGTCACCGGGCCCGAGGCGGCCGACTTCGTCGACATCGACGCGCCGGTGTCCGTGAACATCCGCCGGGTCGCCAAGGCCAAGCGGGTCACGCCCGAGGACGTCACCGTGGTGATCCTCGACCGGCCGCGGCACGACGGCATCATCAAGGAGATCCGGGAGACCGGGGCGCGCATCAAGCTGATCTCCGACGGCGACGTGGCCGGCTCGATCCTCGCCCTGCGCGAGGGCACCGGCATCGACCTGCTGCTCGGCATCGGCGGCACCCCCGAGGGCATCATCTCGGCCTGTGCCGTGAAGTGCCTCGGCGGCACCCTCCAGGGCAAGCTGTGGCCGCAGGACGACGCGGAGCGGCAGCGCGCGATCGACGCGGGGCACGACCTCGACCGGGTGCTGACCGACGCCGACCTGGTCACCGGGGAGAACGTCTTCTTCGTGGCCACCGGAATCACCGACGGCGAGCTGCTGCGCGGGGTGCGCTACCGCCCCGAGACCGCCACGACCGACTCCATCGTGATGCGCTCCAAGTCCGGCACGGTCCGCCGGATCGACTCCGAGCACCGGCTGAGCAAGCTGCGCGCCTACAGTGCGGTGGATTTCGACCGGGCGAGGTAGCTCCCGCCGGGTTCGCCGGAGGACGTGCGGGTGACCCACGGGTGTGCGGTCCGTGGGTCACCGTGGGTCTGCCTCGTCGAACGGTGCGCCTCAGCCGGCCGCCGCTATGGATCCCGTCGTGCGCGCCGCCTTCTGCAGTTCCAGGTCGCGGCGGCGGCGCCGGGCCAGGACCACCCGGCGCTCGGCGGCGGTCAGGCCGCCCCAGACGCCGTAGGGCTCGGGCTGGAGCAGGGCGTGCTCCCGGCACTCGACCATCACCGGGCAGCGGCCACAGACCCGCTTGGCGGCCTCCTCGCGGGAGAGCCGGGCGGCCGTGGGTTCCTTCGAGGGGGCGAAGAACAGCCCTGCCTCGTCACGCCGGCACACCGCCTCGGTGTGCCAGGGCGTGTCCTGATCCCTGTCTCGCGTCGGCACCCGCCGGGCCGGAACGGCAGCTACCTGCAGGGACGAATGCAGCGGTTGCGGCACGGGTCTACTCCTGACGACGGCTTCGCGAGCGAGAGACGATGCAGCAAGGCCTACCCGCTGTGCGCACGCCTATGCACTGAGTTCCGAACCGCGGCTTCCGGCACCGGAATTCGGCACGGACCGCCTCCGCTCCCCGCGGACGCGGCACCTTCGCCCACCCCGCCGCACGAGCGCCGGAGCGTCAGCGGTCCAGGCCCTTGCGCTTGTCCACCGAGCGCTGCACCCGGTCGAGGATGTCCGCCACCAGCTTGCCCCGCTTGGGCCGCGCCTCGATATTGCCCAGCACCGACCAGCCGTCCACGTAGACCACCGGGGCCTCGGGGTCCTCCGCGTCCAGCGAGGCGACCTCGAAGTTGCCGAGCACGCCACCGCCCACACCGCGCAGCGACACGTTCTGCGGGACGCGGACCTCGACGTTGCCGAAGACCGAGAAGGCCTTGATCACGACCTGCTGGTGGTCGAAGAGCGCCTCGCTGAGGTCTATCTCGACGTTGCCGAAGACCGCGTACACGTGGATGCGGCGACCGGCCCGCCAGCGGCCCTTGCGGGTGGCGGAACTGAAGACCGCCACCACGTTCTCGTCGGGGTCCGTCGGGATGGCGCCGGCGGTGGGGCGGCTCGGCGCCGAGGCATGGACCGCGCGCCCCTGATGAGCGGCCGGCAGATCCCGGACGAACACCTCGAGCTCCCCGGCCGTCTTGGCGGCCAGCACGCCCTCGACACGCTCCGCGTGCTCGTCGGCGGTCAGCCGGCCCTCCGCGAGGGCCTCGCGCAGGAGGTCGGCGATGCGGTCGCGGTCCGCGTCCGAGACGCGCAGGTCGGCGGCCGGCGCGGTGCCGCCCTGGGGCTGGGCATGCTTCTGAAGGTCCACGGCAGCAGCGTACCCAAACGCGATAGATCGCGACCAGCCCCTGTCGGGAACTACTCGTGAACGAGTCCGGAACCCGTCGAAAACCTCTCCGCGCCCCCTGAGGACCCGTCACCCCCCCCTGAAAACCCGTCCACGGACCTGTCGGGAGCTTCGGAAACCACTGAGGACAACCTCACAAGCCCACCCGCGGCGACAGGCCATACGCTGGTGAGCGCCCGCCAACGGAGGCGGGCGGCCGTCTGTCGAGTGAGGAATGGGCGAGATGCCTGAGTTCGAGTACGCCGATCTGCTCCCCATGGGAGAGGACACCACCCCCTACCGGCTGGTGACCTCCGAAGGTGTCTCCACCTTCGAGGCCGACGGACGGACCTTCCTCAAGGTGGAGCCGGATGCGCTGCGCAAGCTCGCCGAAGAGGCCATCCGCGACATCCAGCACTACCTGCGCCCCGCGCACCTCACCCAGCTGCGCCGCATCATCGACGACCCCGAGGCCTCGTCCAACGACAAGTTCGTCGCCCTGGACCTGCTGAAGAACGCCAACATCGCGGCGGCCGGCGTGCTCCCCATGTGCCAGGACACCGGCACCGCGATCGTCATGGGCAAGCGCGGTCAGAATGTCCTCACCGAGGGCGGCGACGAGGAGGCCCTGTCCCGGGGCGTCTACGACGCCTACCAGAAGCTCAACCTGCGCTACTCCCAGATGGCGCCGCTGACCATGTGGGAGGAGAAGAACACCGGCTCCAACCTCCCCGCCCAGATCGAGCTCTACGCCACCGACGGCGACGCCTACAAGTTCCTGTTCATGGCCAAGGGCGGCGGCTCCGCCAACAAGAGCTTCCTCTACCAGGAGACCAAGGCCGTCCTGAACGAGACCTCCATGATGAAGTTCCTGGAGGAGAAGATCCGTTCGCTCGGCACGGCCGCCTGCCCGCCGTACCACCTGGCGATCGTCGTCGGCGGTACGTCCGCCGAGTACGCGCTGAAGACCGCGAAGTACGCCTCCGCGCACTACCTCGACGAGATCCCCACCGAGGGCTCCCCGCTGGGCCACGGCTTCCGGGACAAGGAGCTGGAGCAGAAGGTCTTCGAGCTGACGCAGAAGATCGGCATCGGCGCGCAGTTCGGCGGCAAGTACTTCTGCCACGACGTCCGCGTGGTCCGCCTGCCGCGGCACGGCGCGTCCTGCCCGGTCGCCATCGCCGTCTCCTGCTCCGCCGACCGCCAGGCCGTCGCGAAGATCACCGCCGAGGGCGTCTTCCTGGAGCAGCTGGAGAAGGACCCCGCGCGGTTCCTGCCCGAGACGACGGACGAGCAGCTGGAGTCGGACGCAAGCAACTCGGACGTCGTCAAGGTCGACCTGAACCAGCCGATGGACGCCATCCTGGCGGAGCTCACCAAGTACCCGGTCAAGACCCGGCTCTCGCTCACCGGCCCGCTGGTGGTGGCCCGCGACATCGCGCACGCCAAGATCAAGGAGCGGCTGGACGCGGGCGAGGGGATGCCGCAGTACCTCAAGGACCACCCGGTGTACTACGCCGGTCCGGCCAAGACGCCCGAGGGTTACGCGTCCGGCTCCTTCGGCCCGACGACGGCCGGCCGCATGGACTCCTACGTCGAGCAGTTCCAGGCGGCCGGCGGCTCCAAGGTGATGCTGGCCAAGGGCAACCGCAGCAAGCAGGTCACCGACGCGTGCGAGGCGCACGGCGGCTTCTACCTCGGCTCGATCGGCGGCCCGGCCGCCCGGCTCGCCCAGGACTGCATCAAGAAGGTCGAGGTCCTGGAGTACGAGGAGCTCGGCATGGAGGCGGTCTGGAAGATCGAGGTCGAGGACTTCCCGGCGTTCGTGGTCGTCGACGACAAGGGCAACGACTTCTTCCAGGACCCGGCGCCGGCGCCGACGTTCACGACGATTCCGGTGCGGGGGCCGGGGCTGGCGTAGTGCCCCGGGGGCGGCGGTCGAGGGTTTCGACTCCCGCCGCCCCTTCCCTTCCCGTCTCCGAGGCCGCGCCCCGGGCCCCCTCGGGCCCTGAACGGGTCCCGCCCCGAACGCCGGACGGGCAGCGGCGGCCCACCACCCGCAGTTCGCCCCCGACCGGCCGGGACAGCTCGACACCGACCGTGCCCCCACGGTGGATTCCGGCCCCGGAAACGCCCGTGGGGGCTGCTGCGGGGTTCCGCGTGCCCGGATAACGGACGTCGCGTTCCTTTTTTGGACAACCTGCCCGCACGGGCCCCATTTCCGTTGACTCCCTCAACTTCCACTGTGAGTCTTCTCGCCAATCTGACATGCACACGCTATGCCGGACTCCCTGTGGCCCACCCCACGGCCACTTCCCGAAGGAGACAGTGTGAGACGACGATTCGCCGTGGCGAGCTTCTCCCTCGCCGTCGTGCTCGGCTGCGGAACACTCCCCGCCGCGGCCGCCGCTCCCGCGGACACGAGCCGGTCCGCCCTCGCCGCGGACGCGCTCGCCGCGCCCGACGTCGACGTGACGAAGGTGCAGGCGCACCTGAGCGAGCTCAGCGCCATCGCCGGCCGCAACGGCGGCAACCGCCGCTCCACCACCCAGGGGTACCGCGACTCCGTCGCCTACGTGAAGGGCAAGCTGCAGGCGGCCGGTTACACCGTCACCGAGCAGCCCTGCACCTCCGGCTGCACCAGCGGAGCGGGCCCCAACCTGATCGCCGAGTGGCCGCGGGGCGACGCGAACAACGTCTACGTGTTCGGCGCCCACCTCGACGGCGTCTCGGCGGGCCCCGGCATGAACGACAACGGTTCCGGCTCGGCCGCACTCCTGGAGAACGCCCTGACCCTGGCCCAGCAGAACCCGACCATGCGCAACCGGGTCCGCTTCGCCTGGTGGACCGACGAGGAGCAGGGCCTCAACGGCTCGAAGTTCTACGTCCGTTCGCTGTCCTCCACCCAGCGCTCCCAGATCCGGGCATACTACAACTTCGACATGGTCGCCTCGACCAACGGCGGCTACTTCATCAACCACATCACCTCGTCGGCCGCCGCGCCGATGAAGGCGTACTGGGACTCGCTGGGCCTGCGGCCCGAGGAGAACACCGAGGGCGCGGGGCGCAGCGACGACTACCCCTTCGAGCAGGCCGGCATCCCCACCTCCGGCTACGCGATGGGCGCCAGTGCCCGCAAGACGTCCGCGCAGGCCGCCAAATGGGGCGGCACGGCCGGTTCCGCCTACGACCCCTGCTACCACCGGTCCTGCGACACCCTCACCAACATCAACACCACCGGCCTGAACCGCGCGGCCGACGGCATCGCCCACACCCTCTGGCAGCAGGCCGTCTCGTGAAGCCGGGACACCGCCGGGTGGCCGTCTCCCCGCGGCCGGTGAGAGCGCGTCCCCGCGGACGGGTCCGCTGACCGGCGACGCGTGCCTCCGCGCACCTGGTCGGCGCCGACCTCCACGCGGTACTCCGCCCCGCCGCCCCCTCGCGGCGGGGCGGAGTCCGTTCCGGGTACCCGCGCGCGATGCTGGCAAGGGGCCGGCAGGAATACCCCCGGCCCGCACCACTGCTGTGACCTTCGGAGGTACGACGATGACGACCACGGACGACAACCGGCACTACCGCATCGAGCACGACTCCATGGGGGAGGTGAAGGTACCGGCCGACGCCAAGTGGCGGGCGCAGACACAGCGGGCCGTGGAGAACTTCCCCGTCTCCGGGCAGCGCATCGAACGCGCCCACATCGAGGCCCTCGCCCGGATCAAGGGCGCCGCCGCGAAGGTGAACGCGGACCTCGGGGTGCTGGACGAGGACATCGCCGAGGCGATCGGCGCGGCGGCCGGTGAGGTCGCCGAGGGCACCTGGGACGAGCACTTCCCGGTCGACGTGTTCCAGACGGGCTCGGGCACCTCGTCCAACATGAACACCAACGAGGTCATCGCCACCCTGGCGACCGAGCGGCTCGGGCGGGCCGTGCACCCCAACGACCACGTCAACGCCTCCCAGTCGTCCAACGACGTCTTCCCGTCCTCGATCCACATCGCCGCCACCGCCGCCGTCACCCGGGACCTCGTGCCGGCCCTGGAGCACCTCGCGGCCTCGCTGGAGCGCAAGGCCGAGGAGTTCGCCGACGTGGTGAAGTCCGGGCGGACGCACCTCATGGACGCCACGCCCGTGACCCTGGGGCAGGAGTTCGGCGGGTACGCCGCCCAGATGCGGTACGGGGTGGAGCGGCTGCGCGCCTCCCTGCCCCGGCTGGCCGAACTGCCCCTCGGCGGGACCGCCGTCGGCACCGGCATCAACACCCCGCCCGGGTTCTCGGCCGCCGTCATCGAGGAGGTCGCCCGGGTCACCGGGCTGCCGCTGACCGAGGCCCGCGACCACTTCGAGGCGCAGGGCGCCCGGGACGGGATCGTGGAGACCAGCGGTCAGCTGCGCACGATCGCCGTCGGGCTGACGAAGATCGCCAACGATCTGCGCTGGATGGCCTCCGGTCCCCGCACCGGCCTCGCCGAGATCGCCCTGCCCGATCTGCAGCCCGGCTCCTCGATCATGCCCGGCAAGGTCAACCCGGTCGTCCCGGAGGCCGTCCTCATGGTCTGCGCACAGGTCATGGGCAACGACGCGGCGGTCGCCACCGCGGGCGCCTCCGGCAACTTCGAGCTCAACGTGATGCTGCCGGTCATCGCGAAGAACACCCTGGAGTCGATCCGGCTGCTCGCCAACGCCTCCCGGCTGCTCGCCGACCGTACCGTCGACGGGATCGTCGCCGACCGCGAGCGGGCCCGCGAGTACGCCGAGTCCTCCCCCTCCGTGGTCACCCCGCTCAACAGGTACATCGGCTACGAGGAGGCCGCGAAGGTCGCCAAGAAGGCGCTGGCGGAGCGGAGGACCATCCGCCAGGTGGTCCTGGAGAGCGGGTACGTCGAGCGCGGCGACCTCACCCTGGAGCAGTTGGACGAGGCCCTGGACGTCCTGCGGATGACGCGCCCCTGAAACCGTGCGGCTCAGATGTGTGCCCCCGTCACGTCCCTGCTCTGCCGCATGGGTGAACCGTGACGGGGCCGCAGCACCGGGTGCCGTGGGCACCTAATATCTGCCCTTGACATCTCTCCCAGCCGAAGCAGGGGGATTCAGCCCTCACGGGTTGAGCTTTCTGCTTCATCGACAGCAGCCGACCCGAACAAACGGCAGGGGCTGGTGTGCCAGCCATCGGTCTTGCGCCGGCTCCACGGACCTGACATCCCGCCAGCCCGGCGGTAGACCCGACTGACTTGGTTTTCGCCAACCGGGCGAAGCCCGACCCTACCACCCAATTCACCCAACTCCCGCTGCACGGCGGGGGCATCCACGGAGAGACCTGATGACAGAGGGCGGAGCGGCAGGACGCGGGAAAGCGGGCGGCCCACGGCACGGGGACGGGGCGGCGGGCGCCGCGGCGAGCACCCCAAAGGGCCTCGGCGGCCCCGGGGGGCACTGGGCGCCCGGGACGCAGGTGCTGTGGCGTTACCGGGAGAACGGCGGCGCGCACATTCACATCGCGCGCCCCGTCACGGTCGTACGCGACGATCCCGAACTGCTCGCCGTGTGGATGGCGCCCGGCACCGAGTGCGTGAAGCCGGTGCTCGCCGACGGTACGCCCGTGCACCGGGAACCCCTCCCGACCCGGTACACCAAGCCCCGTACGGTGCGGCGTGACCGCTGGTCCGGGACCGGTGTGCTGAAACTGGCCCGGCCCGGCGACCCCTGGTCGGTGTGGTTGTTCTGGGATTCTGGCTGGCGGTTCAAGAACTGGTACGTGAACCTGGAGGATCCGCTGGCCCGTTGGGCGGGCGGGGTGGACTCCGAGGACCACTTCCTGGACATCTCCGTTCACCCTGACCGCAGTTGGCACTGGCGTGACGAGGACGAGTTCGCGCAGGCCCAGCGGGACGGGCTCGTGGACGCCGCCCTGGCCCAAAGGGTGCGCAAGGCCGGCCGGGACGCGGTGGACGTGATCGCCCGGTGGGGTGCGCCGTTCTCGGACGGCTGGCAGAACTGGCGCCCGGATCCGGCCTGGACGGTACCGTCACTGCCACCGGACTGGGACCGCACTCCCGCGCATCTGTCGTCATGAGACTCTTGATGCACCCCGGGGCAAGAAACGTAGGATCGTCCTCCGCAAGGCACGGAGCGGCAGCAACTTCCTTGACCCGCTCCGGGCTTGACCGGACGTCACCGAGGGGCGGCAGGACGTGAGCGAGGGGTACGGCACCACCCGTGCGGGCCGGGAACGGCCGGCAGGCGGCACAGGAACAACCTCTGACCACGCGGGAATTCCGTTCCGGGGACACACGATCCGGGTATCGGAGTTCCGGCGGGACGTACCGCGCGCACGGCGTACGTCCCTGCCCTCGCACCCGCGGGGCAGGCGGGAATGCGAGTACAACGAGTGCTACGAGGACCACGAGTACTGCGAGGACAGGGACATGGCCCCGGACGGATGGACTCGACACGCGTGACGGAGCAGCCGACCTCCTACGAGCGCCCGGAACCGGGCGCCACCCCCGCGGATGCCCGCGGGGCGCTCCTGCCCGCCTCGACACCGGCCCACGGGCCGGGTGTGACATCGTCGTCAGCGGCGGGCCCGGCGGGCGGCCCCGGCGCCGAGCACTCCCAGCCGGGCGCCGGGCAGGACGCCGGGCCGGACGCGCACCGGCCCCGGCCCGCGCCCGAGGGCATCCCGCTCCAGCCGGCCGGAGAACCCGGAAAACCCGGAGTACCCGGAACCCCCGGAGAACAGGGCCACAAGCCCGACGCACCGGACGAGCCGGCCCAGAACCTCCCGTCGCAGGACCGCTCCGCGCGGCTTCCCGGCGGTTCGGAGCGTCGCACCGGGCAGGTGACGGCGCCCGGGCGGCCCACGCCGATGCGACGGGACGGGGACCGGCTGAGGTTCGTCGGCGCCGCGACCCGGCGGATCGCCCGCGGTATCGATCTCGAAGAGATCGTCATGGGGCTGTGCCGGGCCACCGTGCCCACCTTCGCCGACACGATCCTGGTCTATCTGCGCGAGCCGCTGCCGGTCGGCGACGAGCGGCCCACCGGTCCGCTGGTGCTGCGGCTGCGCCGCAGCGACCGGATCCCGGCCGCCCGCGACACCGAGAACGGGTTCGTGCCGGCCCTCCCGCCCGAGCCGTCCGCGCTGGACTCGGTCGGCGCGGAGCGGTGCACGGTGCGGCCCGGCAGCGCGCTCGCCGAAGTGCTGCGCGGCGTACGGCCGGTGTTCACGGACGCGCCCGCCGCCCGGGCCGCGCTGCCCGAACTCCTCGGCAAGGAGGGCGGGGCGGCCGTGCCCGACGGGCAGCGGGCGATCCTCGCGCCGCTGCGCGGCCGGCGCCGGGTCATCGGCGCGGCCCTGTTCCTGCGCGGCCCCGAGCGCACCGCCTTCGAGGCCGACGACCTGCTGGTCGCCGCCCAACTCGCCACGCACAGCGCCCTCGGCATCGACAAGGCGGTGCTGTACGGGCGGGAGGCGTACATCGCCGACGAGCTCCAGCGCACCATGCTGCCGGAGAACCTGCCGCGCTGCACCGGTGTGCGGCTGGCCTCCCGTTACCTGCCGGCCGCGGAGACCGCGCGGGTGGGCGGTGACTGGTACGACGCCATCCCGCTGCCCGGCAGCAGGGTCGCGCTGGTGGTCGGCGACGTCATGGGGCACTCCATGACCTCCGCCGCGATCATGGGCCAACTGCGCACCACCGCCCAGACCCTGGCCGGGCTCGACCTGCCCCCGCAGGAGGTGCTGCACCACCTGGACGAGCAGGCGCAGCGGCTCGGCGCGGACCGCATGGCGACCTGTCTGTACGCGGTGTACGACCCGGTCGCGCACCGCATCACCATCGCCAACGCCGGTCACCCGCCGCCCATTCTGCTGCCCCTGGGCGGCCGGGCCGAGGTGCTGCGGGTGCCCGCGGGCGCCCCGATCGGGGTCGGCGGCGTGGACTTCGAGGCCGTGGAGCTGGAGGCGCCCGCCGGGGCGACGCTGCTGCTCTACACCGACGGGCTGGTCGAGTCGCGGCTGCGGGACGTGTGGACCGGCATCGACCAGTTGCGCGACAAGCTCGCCGCGACCGCGCAGCTGACCGGCCCGGATCATCCGCCGCCGCTGGAGGCGCTGTGCGACGAGGTGCTCGACATGCTCGGTCCGGGCGACCGGGACGACGACATCGCGCTGCTCGCCGCCCGCTTCGACGGGATCGCGCCGAGCGACGTGGCGTACTGGTTCCTGGAGCCGGAGGACGCCGCTCCCGGCCGGGCCCGCCGGCTGGCCCGCAAGGCGCTGTCCCGGTGGGGCCTGGAGGAGCTGACCGATTCGGTGGAGCTGCTGGTCAGCGAGGTGGTGACCAACGCGGTGCGGTACGCCTCCCGGCCGGTCACGCTGCGGCTGCTGCGTACGGACGTACTGCGCTGCGAGGTCGGTGACGACGTGCCGCAGCTGCCCCGGCTCCGGCAGGCGCGTGCCACGGACGAGGGCGGACGCGGCCTGTACCTGGTCAACCGGCTGGCCCGGCGCTGGGGCGCGACCCGGCTGAGCACGGGCAAGGTGGTGTGGTTCGAACTGAACCACGGCGGCTGAGCACAGCGGCTGAACCACGGCGGCCGTACGGCACGAAGAGGGGTGGGGCGCCCGGTGTTGTCACCGGGCGCCCCACCCCTCTTCGTCGCCCCGTCTACTCCTCCGCGCGGTCCGTCGGCTTGCCCGGGTCCTCCGGGGGCTCGATCGTCGGCGGGGTGAAGGGCGGAGGCGTCGGCGCCTCGGTCGTCGGCTCCTCGGTCGGGGGCTCGGTGGTGGGCGCCTCGGTCGTCGGCTCCTCGGTCGGGGGCTCGGTGGTGGGCGCCTCGGTCGTCGGCTCCTCGGTCGGCGTGTCCGACGGCGTCGGGGTGGAGGACGACGGCGACGGAGGCGGCTTGACGGCCGCCCCCTGGCTGGTCTCCAGGTCGAACCTGCTGGTCTTCTCCATCACGCCGAAGGTGTACGCGGACCAGATCTGCGCCGGGAAGCCACCGCCGTTGACCCGGTCCTGGCCGCCCGCGCCGTACATCTCGACCTGCGGGTGCGGGCGCTTGTCGTCCTCGCCGAACAGGCCGACCGCGGTGACCAGGTCGGGGGTGTAGCCGGCGAACCACGCCGACTTGTTGTTGTCGGAGGTGCCGGTCTTGCCGGCCACCTGCTGGCCGCCGCGCAGCGGATGGTCCCGCACGGCCGCGCGGGCCGTGCCGTCGTCGACCACGCCGGTCAGGACCGAGGTCACGGTGTCGGCGGCCTCACGGCCGATGACCTGCTCGCCGACCGCGTCCGGGACGGTGACGGTGCGGTCGAGGTGCTCCGCCGACTTGAGGATCGTCGGGGTGGTCTTCTTGCCGTGGTTGTCGAGGGTGGCGTAGACGCCGGCCATGTCCAGCGGGCTCGCGCCCATGGAGCCCAGGGTCTGGGCGGGCACCGCCTCCAGCTTCTCGACGTCCATGCCGAGCTCGCCGGCGGTCTGCATCACCTTCTCCATCCCGATGTCGACGCCCATCTGCGCGAAGACGGAGTTGACGGACTTGTTCGTGGCCGTCTGGACGGTGATGTCGCCGTAGTCGACGTCGCCCTGGTTCTCCGGGGCGAACCCGACCTCCCTGCCGTTCTCCTCGACGGGGCGCTTGCTGGTGCCGTCGTAGACGGTGTTGGCCGTGATCGGCTCGCCGTCCTGGGTCTCGGCCTGCTCCTCGAGCGCGGCGGCCAGGATCACCGGCTTGAAGGTGGAGGCGGGCTGGTAGTCGGCGCGGGTGGCGTTGTTCGTGTAGTGCTTGAGGTAGTCCACACCGCCGTACATCGCCACGACCGCGCCCGTCTTCGCGTCCACGGACACGGCACCGGCCTGGACGTCGGCGTCGACCTCGCGTTCCTTCGGATCCAGCTTGTCGGTGAGCTGGGTCTTGACCGCCTTCTCCAGCGCCGCCTGCTTCTTCTTGTCGATGTTGAGCGTGATGGTCCAGCCGCCGAGGTCCACCAGGGCGTCGGCCTGCTTGGCGTCCTCGACGGCGCCCTCGGCGACCAGCTGCCGCTTCAGGGCGTTGTTGGCCGCCTCCACCAGGTAGCCGGTCTGGCCCGCCATGCCCGGGTTGCCCTTGGGGTCCTGTGGCACCGGGAACTCCATGCCGGACCGCTCGGAGCCGTCCAGCCAGCCCTGCCCGACCATGTTGTCCAGCACGTAGTTCCAGCGGTTCTTGACCAGCTTCTTGCCGGTCTCCGAGGCCACCGCCCAGTCGTACTGGCTCGGCGCCTGGAGGAGCGCGGCGAGGTAGGCGCCCTGCTCGACCGAGAGGTCCTCGCTGTCGACGCCGTAGTAGGCCTGCGCGGCGGCCTGGACACCGTAGGCGCCCCGGCCGTAGTAGCTGGTGTTCATGTAGCCGGCGAGGATGTAGTCCTTGGACTTCTCCTGGTCCAGCTTCAGGGAGATGACGAGTTCCTTGAGCTTGCGGGAGACCGTCTGGTCCTGGGTCAGGTAGTAGTTCTTCACGTACTGCTGGGTGATCGTCGAACCGCCCTGCGCGCCCTTGCCGGAGATGGTGTTCAGCACGCCGCGCGCGGTGCCCTTGAGGTCGACGCCGGCGTCCTTGTAGAACGTCTTGTTCTCGGCGGCGACGAAGGCCTGCTGGACCGGCTTGGGAACCTGTGCCAGCTCGACGACCTCACGGTTGACCTTGCCGTCGCGGGCCATGATCGAGCCGTCGCCGTACTTGTAGACGTTGCTCTGCTCCTGGGCGTCGGCGTTCCCCTCGGGGATGTCGATCACCATGTACAGCACGATGAAGGCGCCCATGCCGAGCAGGCAGAGCCCGAAGAAGGTGCCGAGGATCTTCTTCCAGGTGAACAGGCGGCGTATCCGGCCCCGGCCCTGCCCGCCCGACGAACGGCCCCCGGATGCCACACGGTGCCCCCCGCGCTGTCGTGCGCGTCGTTCTTCCGCTCGTCCCATGGGTCCGCTCTGCTCCGCTTCGTTCGTGTGTGCGCTACTGCCACACGGGTTCGTCGCTCTGGTCAACTCCGCAAGCTAACACCGGGAGGTATGACAAACGGCCGCCGATCCGGTCTTTACGGACGTGACAATCAGCACCCGCCCCACTGGAACCGACGTGCGAACGGTGGTCAAGGTTGCCGCGATCCGTTAAAGTGATATCACTTAGATAGGCAGGCGCTAGCGGCGCGAAGGTCGCGCGGCGGGCGCCCCGAAAGGCGGGGGATCACCCATGTCCACACATGACGCGCAGGTCACGGCCGTGGTGCCGGAGATGCCGGCACCACGCGTACGGGAGAAGGCGGCACACAGCATCGGCGGCGGGCTGGCCCTGATACTCGGACTGGCCGGACTGCTGCTCGGCGTCGGACTGGCCGTCAGCGCCACGGCGGTCACCGGGGACGGACTGAAGGCCCTGCTGATCGTCAGCGGCATCCTGATCGCCATGGTCGCGTTCCTCGCGATGTGCGGGCTGAACATGGTGGCGCCGGGCGAGGCCCGCGTGGTCCAGCTCTTCGGGCGGTACCGGGGCACGATCCGGCAGGACGGCCTGCGCTGGGTGAACCCCTTCACCTCGCGCACCAAGATCTCGACCCGCGTACGCAACCACGAGACCGCGGTCCTCAAGGTGAACGACGCCTACGGCAACCCCATCGAGCTCGCCTCGGTCGTGGTGTGGCGGGTGGAGGACACCGCGCAGGCCACCTTCGAGGTGGACGACTACGTCGAGTTCGTCTCGACCCAGACCGAGGCCGCCGTCCGGCACATCGCCATCGAGTACCCCTACGACGCCCACGAGGAGGGCGGCCTCTCACTGCGCGGCAACGCCGAGGAGATCACCGAGAAGCTCGCGGTCGAGCTGCGCGCCCGGGTGGAGGCGGCCGGCGTCGAGATCATCGAGTCCCGCTTCACCCACCTCGCCTACGCGCCCGAGATCGCCTCGGCGATGCTCCAGCGGCAGCAGGCGGGCGCGGTCGTGGCGGCCCGGCAGCTGATCGTGGAGGGCGCCGTGGGCATGGTCGAGACGGCGCTGGCCCGGCTCACCGAGCACGACATCGTGGAACTGGACCCCGAGCGCAAGGCCGCGATGGTGTCCAACCTGATGGTGGTGCTCTGCGGCGACCGCGCCGCGCAGCCGGTCCTCAACACGGGATCCCTCTACCAGTGACCACCCCCTCCGACCCCCCCGAGGGCAAGGCCCCTCGGCGCAGGCCGCAGCAGCAGCGCAAGCAGGTGCTGCTGCGGCTGGACCCGCTGGTGTACGAGGCGCTGGCGCGGTGGGCCAACGACGAGCTGCGCTCGGCCAACGCGCAGATCGAGTTCCTGCTGCGCCGCGCCCTCGCGGAGGCGGGCCGCCTCCCCGGCGAGGCGGGCCCCCTCCCCCGCCGGGGCCGCCCACCGGCCCAACCCCCCGGCGACTCGCCCAAGCCCGGGTGACACCCCGCCCGGGCCCCGGCGCCCACGGCACCCCGGTGACAGAACCGTGACAATGGGCCCCCACCTGGGCTTCCACTCCCTCCCCGTACCCTCCCCGGCGCTCTGCACACGCGATGTATACACGGAGCGTATACACCGTGTGTAGAGTCCCCCGCATGTCCATCGGTCACACCCTTCTCGGGCTCCTGGAGTCCGGCCCCCGCCACGGTTACGACCTGAAGCGGGCCTTCGACGCGACGTTCGGTCACGACCGGCCGCTGCACTACGGCCAGGTCTACTCGACGATGTCCCGCCTGCTGAAGAACGGGCTCGTCGAAGTCGACGGCATCGAGGCCGGCGACGGCCCCGAACGCAAGCGGTACGCGATCACCGAGGCCGGCGTCACCGACGTCGCGCGCTGGCTCGCCACACCGGAGAAGCCGGAGCCGTACCTCCAGTCGACGCTCTACACCAAGGTGGTCCTCGCGCTGCTCACCAGCCGCGACGCCGCCGACATCCTCGACACGCAACGTTCCGAGCATCTGCGCGGCATGCGCGTCCTCACCGAGCGCAAACGCCAGGGCGACCTGGCCGACCAGCTCATCTGCGACCACGCCCTTTTCCACCTCGAGGCCGATCTGCGCTGGCTGGAGCTCACCGCGGCGCGCCTCGACAAGCTCCGTGAGGCGGTCACCCGATGACGATCCCCGCCGGATCCCTGCTCGCCGCCCGGGACCTGCGCAAGGCGTACGGACCGACCACCGCGCTGGACGGCGCCGGGTTCTCCATCCATCCCGGCGAGGTCGTCGCCGTGATGGGCCCCTCCGGGTCGGGCAAGTCGACCCTGCTGCACTGCCTCGCCGGGATCGTCACCCCCGACTCCGGCTCCATCACGTACGACGGGCGCGAACTGACCGCGATGAACGACTCCGAGCGCAGCAGGCTCAGGCGCTCGGAGTTCGGCTTCGTCTTCCAGTTCGGCCAGCTCGTGCCGGAGCTGACCTGCGTGGAGAACGTCGCCCTGCCGATGCGGCTGAACGGCACGCCCCGCAAGGAGGCCGAGCGGGCCGCCCTGTCCTGGCTCGAGCGCCTCGAGGTGGACGACGTGCGCGGGAAGCGGCCCGGTGAGGTCTCCGGCGGTCAGGGCCAGCGGGTCGCCGTGGCCAGGTCGCTGGTCACCGGCCCGCGGGTGCTGTTCGCCGACGAGCCGACCGGCGCGCTGGACTCGCTCAACGGCGAGCGCGTGATGGAACTGCTCACCGACGCCGCCCGGTCCACCAACGCCGCCGTCGTCCTCGTCACGCACGAGGCACGGGTGGCCGCGTACTCCGACCGCGAGATCGTCGTGCGCGACGGGAAGTCCCGGGACATGGAGCACGCCGTATGAACGAGACCGAGGAGCGGGCCCGCACCGCCCCCGCCGTCCCCGCGGCCCGCGCCGAGTCGAAGCTCCGTGCCGTGGCCCGGGACCTGGGCATGGGCCTGCGGTTCGCCCTGGCCGGCGGACGGGAAGGATGGGTCCGAGCCCTGCTCACCGGCGTCGGCGTCGGCCTCGGAGTGGCGCTGCTGCTGCTCACCACCGCCCTGCCCGGCGCGCTGGCGGAGCGGGACCGGCGGGAGGAGGCGCGCCTCGACTGGCCCTTCACCAGCCAGATGGCCGAGTCCGGCGCCGACAACACCCTGCTCGTCGCGCGTGTCGACACCCAGTTCCGGGACCGGGGGGTCCGCGGCCGGGTACTGGAGCCGGAGGGTCCGAAGGCGCCGCTGCCGCCGGGCCTGACGGAGTTCCCGGCAGCCGGTGACATGGTCGTCTCCCCCGCCCTGAAGGAGTTCCTCGCCTCGGACGACGCACGGCTGCTGCGCGAGCGGCTGCCCTACGACATCGTGGGGACCATCGGCGAGCAGGGACTCATCGGTTCCCAGGAACTCGCCTACTACGCCGGCGGCGCGGACCTCGCGGACCGGATCGGTTCGGGCACGGTACGCCTCACCGCACTCGGCTCACCCGAGCAGATCACCCCCGAGGAACTCGACCCGGTACTCATGCTGCTGGTCCTGGTCGTCTTCGTGGTGCTGCTGACACCGGTCGCCGTGTTCATCGCGACCGCCGTACGGTTCGGCGGCGAGCGGCGCGACCGCAGGCTGGCGGCGCTGCGGCTGGTCGGCTCCGACGCCGCGGCCACCCGGCGGATCGCGGCGGGCGAGGCGCTTGCCGGGTCACTGCTCGGGCTGGTGCTCGGTACGGTCTTCTTCCTGATCGGACGCGAGGTCGCTGCCTCCTTCGAGGTGTTCGGCGTCAGCGTGTTCCCGAGCTATCTGAACCCCTCGCCGCTGCTGGCGCTGCTGGTCGCGGTGGCGGTTCCGGCCGCCGCGGTGCTGGTGACCCTGCTCGCGCTGCGCGGGGTCGTCATCGAACCGCTGGGCGTGGTGCGCACGGCGCGCCCGGTTCGGCGCCGACTGTGGTGGCGGCTGCTGCTGCCGCTGGCCGGGATCGCGATGCTCTACCCCATGGTCGGACAGGGCCGGGACGAGGGGGAGTTCAACCAGTACCTGGTCGTCGGCGGCGTCCTGCTGCTGCTCATCGGAGTCACCGCGCTGCTGCCGTGGGTCGTGGAGACGGTCGTCGCCCGGCTCGGCAAGGGCAGCGTCTCCTGGCAACTGGCGGTGCGGCGACTGCAGTTGAGCAGCGGCACGGCGGCCCGCATGGTCAACGGCATCGCGGTGGCGGTGGCCGGGGCGATCGCGCTGCAGATGCTGTTCGCCGGCGTCGAGGACGACTACACCGAGGCCACCGGGCACGACGTGTCACGGGTCCAGATGCAGATAGACGTACTGCGGGGCGTGGAACTCGCCCCGGCAGCACAGAAGTTGACGGACACCGAAGGGGTACGGCACGTCTACGCGCTGTCCGAGGGCTACTTCGGCGACGCGTCCTGGCATCAGCAGCCGGAACGTATCACCAGCCTGACCGTCGCCGACTGCGCGAACCTGCGCATGGTGGCGGAGCTCCCCTCCTGCCGTGACGGCGATGTGTTCTCGCTGTCCGGCAAGTACGACACCGATACCCCGGCGCTGAACAGGCCGGGCCAGAAGCTGTACCTGGAGGTGCCCGACCCCGCCGACCCCTCGGGCTACGGTGAGGACGTCGTCTGGACCGTCCCGGAGGGTGTGAAGCAGGGCCGGTCGATCCCGGACCCGGTGGGCGACGAACGCGGCGGCTTCCTGATGACCCCGGGCGCGGTGCCGGCGGAGGTGGCGAGCGCGGTCTCCGGCAATCTCTACGTCGCGGTCGACGAATCGGTGCCGTACGCCCGCGAGCACATACGCAACACGGCCGCCGCGCTCGACCCGTTGACCGAGCCGATGGCATGGCAGACGACCGAGCGCTCCAGCCGTTACGAGACCATCCGTACCGGCCTGTTCGTCGGCGCCGTCTGCGTCCTGGTGCTGATCGGGGCGAGCCTGCTGGTCTCCCAGCTGGAGCAGTTGCGCGAACGCCGCAAGCTGCTGTCGGCGCTGGTCGCCTTCGGCACCCGGCGGCGCACGCTGAGCCTGTCGGTGCTGTGGCAGACGGCCGTCCCGATCGGCCTGGGGCTGGCGCTGGCCGCGACGGTGGGCGTGGCGCTGGGCGCGGTCCTGCTGCGGATGGCCAGGACACCGGTACGGGTGGACTGGGCGAGCCTGTTCCAGATGACCGGCATCGGTGCGGGCGTCGTCCTGGCGGTGACCCTGCTGAGCCTGCCGCCCCTGCTGCGCATGATGCGCCCGGACGGCCTCCGCACGGAGTGACCCGACCCGCCCCCGCCCCGCACCACGGGGCGGGGGCGGTGGTCAGGCGGCGTCCGGGACGATCCGTACCGGCAGGTCCGCCATCGCCTCCCGGAGGGCCGCCGCCAGTTCCTCGTACTCCGCGGCGCGGGCCGCGCCCGTGCGCATGGCGAGGGCGATACGGCGGGAGGGGGCCGGGTCGGTGAAGCACGCGGTGCGCAGGCGGCCGGCACGGCTGGTCTCGACCTCGACGGCGGTACGGGGCAGCAGGGTCACGCCGAGGCCGCCCGCCACCAGTTGCACCAGCGTGGACAGTCCCGCCGCCGTCGTGGTGGCCGCGACTCCGGCGCGGCCCGCCTCGCGGCAGATGTCGAGGGCCTGGTCGCGCAGGCAGTGCCCCTCGTCGAGCAGCAGCAGGTTCAGCTCGCGCAGGACCGCACGGGGAAGCCGCACCCGGCCGCCGAGCGGGTGGTCCGGCGGTGTGACGAGCACGAAGTCCTCGTCGAACAGCGGCATTTCGGTCACGCCCGGCGCCCCGTACGAGTACCTCCGCCCGGACCCGCTCGCGGTCGGAGAAGGCACCGCTGCCGGAGACGCACTCGCCGCCGGGGACTCCTTCGCCGCCGGGGGCGACACGGCGAGGAGCAGCAGGTCCAGCCGGCCCTCGGCCAGCCCCTCCAGCAGGCTCGCGGTCTGCTCCTCGTGCACCTGGAGGTCGAGGTGCGGATAGCGGACGCGGACCTGCCGCAGGACGGTGGGCAGCAGATACGGCGCCACCGTCGGGATCACCCCGAGCCGGAACACCCCGGTGAACGGTGCCCGCAGCGCCTCCGCCTCCTCGATCAGAGCCCCGACGTCCTCCAGCACCGCCTTGGCCCGCACCGAGAGGCGCTCACCGGCGGGCGAGAGCAGCACCTTGCGCGTCGTACGCTCCACGAGGGTGACACCCAGTGTCTCCTCCAATGCCGACACAGCCCCCGACAGCGCGGGCTGGCTCATCCCGATGGCCGCGGCGGCGTCCCGGAAATGCAGATGCTCGGCCACCGCGGAGAACGCGCGCAGCTGCGCCAGGCTGGGCTGCCGTCTGCGCCGATTACCCACGGTCACTCATAGGTCCCTCCGATCAACCTGACCGATTGTAGCTATTTCACTAATCAATGCACCCTGTGCCAACATCAATCATGTCCAACCCATGGGAAACCCCTGCAATCCGGGTGTTTCCTCGCTGCAAGGAGAGCCTGTGCTCACTGTTGGTGACAAGTTCCCCGAGTTCGAACTGACGGCCTGCGTCTCGCTGGAGAAGGGCAAGGAGTTCGACACGATCAACCACAAGACCTACGAGGGCAAGTGGAAGATCATCTTTGCGTGGCCCAAGGACTTCACCTTCGTGTGCCCGACCGAGATCGCCGCCTTCGGCAAGCTGAACGACGAGTTCGCCGACCGTGACGCCCAGATCCTCGGCTTCTCCGGTGACTCGGAGTTCGTCCACCACGCTTGGCGCAAGGACCACGACGACCTGCGCGACCTGCCGTTCCCGATGATGGCGGACTCCAAGCACGAGTTGATGCGCGACCTCGGCATCGAGGGCGAGGACGGTTTCGCCAAGCGCGCCGTGTTCATCGTGGACCAGAACAACGAGATCCAGTTCACCATGGTGACCGCCGGCTCCGTCGGCCGTAACCCCAAGGAGGTCCTGCGGGTCCTGGACGCCCTGCAGACCGACGAGCTCTGCCCGTGCAACTGGTCCAAGGGCGACGAGACCCTGGACCCGGTCGCGCTGCTGGCCGGGGAGTGACCTGACATGTCGCTCGACTCCCTCAAGTCCCGCCTCCCGGACTACGCCAAGGACCTGAAGCTCAACCTGGGCTCGGTCATCGGCAACTCCGACCTTCCCGCCCAGCAGCTGTGGGGCACGGTGCTGTCGACCGCGATCGCCTCGCGCTCGGCCATCGTGCTGCGCGAGCTGGAGCCCGAGGCGAAGGCGAACCTGTCGCCCGAGGCGTACACGGCGGCGAAGGCCGCCGCCGCGGTGATGGCGATGAACAACGTCTTCTACCGCACCCGCCACCTGCTGTCGGACGACGAGTACGGCACGCTCCGCGCCGGCCTGCGGATGAACGTCATCGGCAACCCGGGCGTCGACAAGGTCGACTTCGAGTTCTGGTCGTTCGCGGTGTCCGCGATCAACGGCTGCGGACAGTGCCTCGACTCCCACGAGCAGGTCCTGCGCAAGGCCGGCGTCGAACGCGAGGTCATCCAGGAGGCGTTCAAGATCGCCGCGGTGGTCCAGGCCGTCGCCGCCACGCTGGACGCGGAGGCGGTTCTCTCGGAGTAACTCCGTAACCCCGCGGACCCACCCTCCTCATCCGCAGCGGGCCCGATCACCACGACGGTGACCGGGCCCGCTGTCGTGCACCGGCCCCTTACCGCTCCCGCACTACCCCCGTGTGTCCTCCGGCGGGACCGGCCCCGGCGAGGCCGGCTGCTCCGGAGGTACCGGGGGCACCCGCGGTACCGGGGGCACCGGCGGCCCGTGGTGGCTCATGGCCGCCGAAACCGCCGTGGCGCCCCGGGGCCTGGGGGCGAGACGTACGGCCGCCTCCTGCGAGTACGCGCGCAGATAGCCCACGACGGTGTTCGTCACCGCGACCAGCGGTACGGCGACCACCGCACCGCCGATCCCGGCCACCATCCCGCCGGTCGCGACCGCCAGCACCACCGCGAGCGGATGGACGCGCACCGCGCGGCCCAGGATGAACGGCTGGAGGATGTGGCCCTCGATCTGCTGCACCGCCAGGACCACCACCAGCGTCATGACCGCCGTGAACACGCCCTGGGTGACCAGCGCGACGACGACGGCCAGCGCCCCCGACACCACCGCGCCGACGAGCGGGATGAAGGCGAACAGGAAGATGAAGACGGCGAGCGGCACCGCCATCGGCACGTCCAGGAAGTAGATGCCGAGGCCGATGAAGATCGCGTCGATCAGCGCCACTACCACCGTGCCGCGCACATACGCCGTCAGCGTCCGCCACGCGGCCGGCCCCGCACCGGCGACACCCGGGCGGGCGGCGGCGGGCACCAGCTTCAGCGTCCACTCCCAGATGCGCTTGCCGTCGTAGAGCAGGAACAGCGTCGAGAAGACCGCGAGCAGGATGCCGGTGAGCGCCTCGACGACGACGGTCACGCCCTCCAGGCCCGCCGAGGTGATCTGCTCGGTGTTGGCGCCGACCGCCTCACGCAGGCTCTTGGCGATCTCGTTGATCTGCTTGTCGGTGACGTGGAAGGGGCTGTTGAGCAGCCAGTTGCGCAGCTCGTCGATGCCGTCCTGGATCTGGTCGGAGAGGTGGTCGATGTTCTCCATGACCTGCCAGGTCACGAACCAGCCTATGAGGCCGATGACGACGAACCCGAACAGTGCGGTCAGCGCCGTGGCCGGGCCGCGCGGCAGCCCGAGCCGCCGCAGCCAGGCCACCGTCGGCTGCAGCAGCGCCGTGATCAGCAGCGCGGAGACGAAGGCCAGCACCACCAGTTGGACGGCGCCGATGACCCGCATGAGCACCCAGACCGTGCCCGCGAGCACCAGCAGGCGCCAGCCGGCCTCGGCGGCGACCCGTACGCCCCACGGCACGGCCTGGGCGGGGTCCGGACGGGAGGGCATGACATGAACCGGAGCAGAAGCATGCCCGGAACCGGCTGCGGGGGTGTGGCCGTCCGGCAGCGCGGGGGCCCGGTCGACGGGTGCGGCGGCCGGTTCGATCGGCTCGATCGCCTCGGCGTGCTCCGGAGTGTCCCGGCTCTCCCGTTCCATCTCGGCGCGGCGCTCTTCCAACCGCCTGCTCACTTCGGTCAGTCGGGCTCCGGCCCGGCCGAGCCATCCTGGCACTCGTGACATGAACCGCCCCTTGCCCCCGTTTCGCACCACCACTCCCCCTGGAGTCGTCGCTCCGACCGTACATGGCGAAAGCCCCACACCTTGAGGACGGTGTGGGGCTCTGCCCAGGTTGAGCGGGACCGCGGGACGATGGGTCCGGCACGATCCGGAAGTCCTAGTACCAGTGGTTGGCCTGCCAGAACGACCAGGCGCCGCAGGGGCTTTTGTAGCGGTCGTTCATGTAGTTGAGGCCCCACTTGATCTGGGTGGCCGGGTTGGTCTGCCAGTCGGCGCCGGCCGAGGCCATCTTGGAGCCCGGCAGCGCCTGTACGAGACCGTAGGCACCGGAGGAGGGGTTCATGGCCTTGTAGTTCCAGGTGGACTCGTGCTGCACGATGTTGCTGAAGCACTGGAACTGGTCGGCCGGAATCATCTGCCGGGCCATCGCCTGGACCTGGGCGACGGTGTACGAGCTCTGGACCGCGAAGTCGGAGGCGGAGGCGGACGCCGCCTTGGAACGGCTGGCGGCCTTCTCGGCCTCCGCGCGCTCCTTGGCCTCCTTCGCGGCCTGGGCTTCCTTGGCCGCCTGCTCGGCGGCTTCCTGCTTCTTGGCGATCGCGGTCTCGGCGGCGGCCTTGCGGGCTGCCTCCTCCGCGTCCTTCTTGGCACTCGTGTCCGCGGCGATGGCCATGGTTTCGGCCTGCTGCGTCAGGGAGGCGGTCTGCACCTGGGCCTGCTGGCCCGCGGGGATGTCCGCGAGCAGCGTGGTGCCGGCTGCCGTCATCTCAAGGTCGTCGTTGGTCTGCGCGGTACTGCCCGACGCGACACCGACGACGCTTCCGACAGCGGTGACCGCCGTGGCCGAGGCCACTGCGAATCCCCGGACCGAAATCCGGCTCACACGGTTTCCTTCCAGCATCGACCGCTTCGGTGACCCTCGCGGACGCAATCGTGCCCCTGACACTGGCCTCCCCAACTCGGGTCACGGGAGGCACGGGCCCGGTGGGCAACTCCCGAACGGGAGCGCCGCGTGGTGCTCGGGCGGCATACGACGACGCTATGCAGTTGGCGCTGGTGCCTGTGTGGTGCCTTGCCGCTGGGGGTAAGGCTGTGTCGCATGCGGGGCCTGACAGGAGTGAGACTCTGCCGTAATCCGGAGGCGCGAGGCAATTCCATCACGCGTGTGAAAGCTCACATCTCGTTTGTCCCTGGAGATTCCTGGAAAGCCGCACGCGCGCCAACGCCGCCCGGCTAGGCTCTTCGCCTTTCCGGGCGGCGTCAACTGCCGTGCTGTCGAACCCCGTTCGGAGACAGGAGCGAAAGGGCCCACCTGCCCCACAGGGCCCCTTGAAGGACTCTCCCGCCCTATCGCCCCAATGGGCCCGATAGACCCCGACATGCCCGATAGAACCCGGACGGCCCATCAGGGTCGGATCAGGTTCATATCAGGAGCGGACGTATCAGAGCTGCCCGTCCTCCAGCATTTCGGTCACAAGGGCGGCGATCTGGGACCTCTCGGACCGGTTCAGGGTCACGTGCGCGAAGAGCGGATGTCCCTTCAGCTTCTCGACGACGGCGACCACACCGTCGTACCGGCCCACCCGGAGGTTGTCCCGCTGGGCGACGTCGTGGGTCAGGACGACCCGCGAGTTGGCGCCGATCCGGGACAGAACGGTCAGCAGTACGTTCCGTTCCAGTGACTGCGCCTCGTCGACGATCACGAACGCGTCGTGCAGCGAGCGGCCCCGGATGTGCGTGAGCGGCAGTACCTCCAGCATGCCGCGCGCGGTGACCTCCTCGATGACCTCACGGCTGGTGACCGCCGACAGCGTGTCGAAGACGGCCTGCGCCCAGGGGCTCATCTTCTCGGCCTCGCTGCCGGGCAGATAACCGAGCTCCTGCCCGCCCACCGCGTACAGCGGGCGGAAGACCATCACCTTCTGGTGCTGCCGGCGCTCCAGCACCGCCTCCAGGCCCGCGCACAGCGCCAGCGCCGACTTGCCGGTGCCGGCCCGGCCGCCCAGGGACAGGATCCCCACGTCCGGGTCGAGCAGCAGGTCGAGCGCGATCCGCTGCTCGGCGCTCCGGCCCTTGATGCCGAACGCCTCCCGGTCGCCGCGCACCAGACGGACGTTGCCCTCGGGCGTGACCCGGCCGAGGGCCTTGCCCCGCTCGGACTGGATGGTCAGCCCCGTGTGCACGGGCAGGTCGGCCGCTTCGGGCACGTAGATGTGCCCCTCCTCGAAGAGGACGTCCACCTGCTCGGCGGGCAGGTTCAGTTCGGACATCCCGGTCCAGCCGGAGGCGTCCGTGACGGCGAGCTCCGCACGGTACTCCTCGGCGAGGAGGCCCACGGAGGACGCCTTGATCCTGAGCGGGAGGTCCTTCGACACCACGGTGACGTCGAATCCCTCGGCCTGCAGGTTGCGGGCGACCGCGAGGATGCGGGAGTCGTTGTCCCCCAGGCGGTAGCCACTGGGCAGCACGCTGGGGTCCGAGTGGTTGAGCTCGACACGCAGGGTTCCGCCGAGGTCCCCGATCGGAAGGGGAGCGTCGAGACGGCCGTACCTCACCCGGTAGTCGTCGAGCAGGCGCAGCGCCTGCCGGGCGAAGTAGCCGAGTTCGGGATGGTTCCGCTTGGCCTCCAACTCCGTCACCACGACGACGGGAAGCACGACCTCGTGCTCGTCGAAGCGGCTCAGGGCGTTGGGGTCGGCCAGCAGAACGCTGGTGTCGATGACATAGGTGCGCCGGTCGGGCTTGTGGCGCTGTGTGCTGGTCACCACGGAAGGACGTACCCCCTCGGAAGAGGTCGGGGAGCGACGGAGCGGAGCTGGACCGGTCGACGGCGCCGATGCACGGGCCGAGAACCGGCCCTCCGCTGCTTCGTCCGTGCCGTGACCGCACGGTCGGGCTGGTGCAAAGGGCCTCCCGGGCGGACGGCCCCGGGCCGCCCGCTGAGATCCGACACCCGTGGTTCGGGCGTCGACCTGTCTGAGTTATGCCCTCGAACAATCGCCGTCATGCCAGACCGTACGACGGCGCCCCGATGAACTCCCCGTTACGCGGGGACGGCCTCAGCCGCCGAAACGCCGGTGGCGAGCGGCGTAGTCACGCAGGGCCCGCAGGAAGTCGACCTTGCGGAAGGCCGGCCAGAAGACCTCGCAGAAGTAGTACTCCGCGTGAGCGGTCTGCCAGAGCATGAATCCGGACAGCCGCTGTTCGCCACTCGTACGGATGACGAGGTCCGGGTCGGGCTGGGCCTTGGTGTAGAGGTGACGCCCGATCATGTCGACGTCGACGGCCTCGGCGAGCTCCTCCATCGAGGTGCCCTTCTCGTGGGCCTCGAGCATCATGGAGCGCACCGCGTCGGCGATCTCCTGGCGACCGCCGTACCCGATGGCGACGTTGACCACTATGCCGTCGACCTGCGCGGTGGCCTCCTCGGCCTCCTTGAGCGTGGTCTGCATCCCGGACGGCAGCAGGTCGGGCGTGCCGACATGGTGCACCTGCCAGCGGCCGTCGGCGGCGAGGGTGCGCACGACGTCCTCGATGATGCCGAGGAGCGGGACGAGTTCTTCCTCCGGCCGGTCGAAGTTGTCCGTCGACAGCAGCCAGAGCGTGACGACCTTGACGTCGGTCTCGGTGCACCAGCCGAGGAACTCCCCGATCTTGTCCGCGCCGGCCCGGTGGCCGTGGACGGTGCTGGAACCGGAGGCCTTCGCCCAACGGCGGTTGCCATCCATGATGACGCCGATGTGCTTGGGCACCTGAGCGGGGTCCAGGTGGCCTTCCACCCGGCGCGCGTACAGCCTGACCAGCAGGCCGCGCAGCTTGTCGCGCAGGTTCACGTGATCGTCAGCCCCTCCGTACGGATCGGACAGGAGCGGCACCCGCAGCGATCCACGGCATGCGGCACGCTCTCGGCCGCGGGCGAATCCTGTCCCTCTGGCAGCCCCCGGACGCGAAGCCTACCCCCGCAGGGGTAGGGCCCAGAAAAACGGGCCGGTCCGTGGGGGGGGGATACGGACCGGCCCGAGGGGGGGTTTCCACCATAACCCTTCGTAAGTGATGCTGCGTGCATCGGCGGGCAAAAACTACTCTCCGAAACCGTCCGGCGACGCCCCGGCGACCGCTGAACCCCGCATTCCAGGCACTTCGACGGCCGAAATGAAGCCGTTCCTCCCGGAAGAAACAGGCAATACACGGACATCGTGCCCGGCGTGGCGCGACCCACCCGCGACCGGCCCCCACCACACCGACCCTTCCAGCCGTCCCCCCGACGGGTGACCCCACCAGGAACGCCCACTTGACCCCGCCTCCGGCGCCCCCATGACGGAACGACGGGCTGAAGAACAGGCAGGCTCCGGTCGGAAGCGATGGAGGCGCTGAAAGCGTTGGAGGGGTCGCGCGGTCCCCTCCACTGCACGCTCCCCTTCCGCGCAGCTTCGCCCACGCGAATTGCGGCAACGTGAACACCGTCCGACCGACGGCCTATGCCCGAACCACGCGGCGCCGGCCGGAGCCCTGGGGTCACAGACCGCAGGAGCCGCGGTCGAGGTGGAAGTACCGGGCGTTGGCCCAGCGGCACAGCCCGATACCGACGGCGACGCCGACGATGGTGATCAGGGCGGGCAGGTATCCGCTGGCGACCTGGATGATCGGGATCGCCGGGCAGCCACCCGAGATCGCCCAGCCCGTACCGAACAGCACCGCGCCGGGGATCACACCGGCGTGGATGCGCCCCGGGGTGCGGCGGACCCGCAGCAGAGCGAACACGCACACGATGATCCCGACGGCACCCGCGAAGGAGAAGAACATGCGCAGGTCCTGGAAGGTGAACATGCGGTTCAGCTCGGCGTAGTCCCCGAAGCCGATGTTGGTGACGGTGTAACCGAGGGCCAGTCCGGTGATGATGTTGGCCAGCAGGATCGTTCCCCGGGTACGCATCAGATCACCTTCCACAGGAGGAACGACACCGCGACGGCGGTACCGAAGAAGACAGCGGTCGCCACGATGCTGACCGGGCGCAGACGCCCGCAGCCGCTGAGTCCGTGGCCGGAGCTGCACCCGCCGGCCAGTCGGGTGCCGAAGCCCACCAGCACGCCGCCCAGGAACAACAGGCCGATCATGGCAGCCGAGTCGGCGGTGACCAGGTCCTTGAAACCCGGGCCCATGTCGAAGCGGAGTTGGAACCGCCCGGAGGTGACCGCGGCGATCAGTCCGCCGAGGAAGATCGACACCAGCAGGGCAGCCTGGGTGACCAGCGGGACCGGACGCAGGCTCGCGGCCGACGGGCTCTCACTCGGCGTCGGTTCGTTGTCCGACTCGAGCGGCTGCGGCTTCCCGTACGCGACCAGCGGCGAGGTGGTCACGCCGGAGCCGGGGCCGGGGCGGGTACCGAAGTGCTCCGCGGTGGCTGCGGCGAGCGCGTCGGCGAGAGCCTGATCGTCGGCGAACTCCTCGTCCATCCGCTCGATGCGGCGTTCGCTGCGCCAGTGCAACACGCGGTCCCACGCCGACGACACCCCGAAAGACCGATCGGTGAGGAGGGTGTAGGTGATGGTGACCAGAGCAAGTCCGACAGCGCCTGCCCACCAGGGCCAGTAGGTACTCATGCGGGGCCTCTCATCCAGTCGGCGATCCGAGCCCACCAGCCGCGCTTCGAGCGGGGGGCTCTCCGCGTGTGCCGAGCGACGCGGTCCGGCGGGTGGGGCGTCTGTGTGAGTGGGGACGGTCGGTGGTGCAGTACGGGGGCCGACGGGGGCACCGGTTCAAACGGGGGCACGCTCTCCGGCGCCGGCGGCGGGGTCTGCCGGGGCGCCCGGCTCGGGTCGGCCACGCCGGGCCCGTTCGCGCCAGGCCCGTTCACGCCGGACCCGTTCGTGTCGGCCACGGGTTCGAGATGCCGCGCGCGGGCTCCGTTGGGCAGCAGGCTGATGGGCACGGGCTCGCCGGTGAGTGCCAACTGGTAGCGGGCGCAGTCGTGCCACTGGCCGTCGCTGTCGCAGTAGTAGTCGCGCCAACCTTGCAAGCTCGCCCTGAGGAGCGGGAAAAGGGGACATCCTGCGGCGTGCGAGCAACTCACGTCGCTCCCTCCTGACCGGCGCACACCGCCCGTTCGGGGTGGGCGGTTGCCGTTCTCGGTGTTTGTCCTGGCTGCGCTCGGTCGACGATCTCAAAGAGTCCAGAATGTAGGCACAGCGCCATACTTCGACTTTCCGTCACCACGTTCAGGCGTGATGCAACCACTGTTCCGGTATCCCGGGCAACTTCAGGAGGCTTTTCCCGCAGACCGGTTGACAGCACGTGGCGAGTTGCGCCAAGCGACGAATATGCCCGTCCGCCTCTCTTGTCCGGACATTCGGGGGAGCCTCGGCGAGGCCACTTGGATCACGATTCGACCTGACGGCCGAACTCCCGTCGAATTAATTCCGCCACTCACGGAGAGGCTGCAAACACTGGAGCCATTTGTGGCGCGTATGTGAATGTCTCAGATCGCAGATGAAGATGTTGTCGAAGGGGAGTCATGTGTCAGCGTGCTGTCTGCCGGTCGTGCCGGAAGGTGACCTACGAGGGCTGCGGGAGACATGTGGAGCAGGTGCTCGCGGGCGTGCCCGCGACTCAGCGGTGCGCGTGTGGGCCCGCGGGGCGCACGGGTGCGCGCACGGCCGAGGCGATGTCCCGATCGGGACCGGCGCCGAGCCGACCGGGGGGTGGCCGGTGGGCCCGGCTCGTCGACTGGGTGAAGCGCCCGGCGTGAGGCGACAGCCGGAAGACGTAGAGCGGGAGTCGGGTGAGGTCGTCGGCCACCGCGATCGCCAGGGCGGCCCTGGCCGCCCTCCCCGTCCCGCCAACCGCGCAGGAGCTGACTTCCGGGGCCTGGCGGGGATAGGTTCGGTGTGGACGGTTGATCGTTCGGCGGTGGAGTGAAGGGGCGGGGTGGGTCGCTGATGGCGCGCTGGCATGACGGGCGTGGGGAGTTGGTCATCCCCGGCGAGGACAGCCGGCCTGCTGTACGCGTACCGCTGGAGATCGCCGGCTCCTATCGGGCGCGTACCAAGGGGCTGTTGGGGCGGGACGCCCTCGACGGCGCACTGCTCCTCTCCCCCGCCAACAGCATCCACACCTTCCGTATGCGCATGCCCATCGACGTCGCCTACCTCGACCGGCGTCTCCGCGTCATCGCCGTGCGCACCATGCCGCCGGGGCGACTCGGGCTGCCGAGGATCCGGGCACGGCATGTGATCGAGGCGGAGGCCGGGACCATGGCGGGGTGGAGCCTGCGGGCGGGGGTGCGGGTAGAGGTGGTGCGGGAAGAGGGGTGACGGAGCCTCTACGGCTTTCCGTCCACGTATGCGGACGCGCCTTCCCTGGGCAGGACGGCCCACATACGGGTGCCTCCGCCCGGCTCCCGCGCGTCGCCGAAGCCCCAGTCGCCGGCGCACGCCCTGACGACGCACGCGAGCACCCTGAGTGCGGCCCGGCGGCGGGCGTCACACGAGGCCGCCAGGCGGGGGTGCGTGTGGCGGGGGTGTGCGTCGTAGAGGACCACGCGCAGGGTGTCGTCCCGGTACCGGAGGGACACGTACACCTGGGCCGTGGGGGCCAGGCGGCATGCGCAGGCGGCCAGTTCGCCCACGACCTGTACCGCCGCGTCGGTCATGTCGTCCAGGCCGTGGGCCCGCAGGATCGACCGGGTGGCGGTACGGGCGATGGCGGGGCTCTGCAGGGCCGGGGGGAGGGTGAGGCTGTAGTTGAGAGTGGCGGGGGTCTGCGGAGTGGGCGGCTTGTCGACGGGGGTGACGATCGGGCAGAGGGCGGTCGATTCGAGCATGGCGACTCCTTCGGGCAACAGGTGGTTCGTGGCTCCGCCCAGTGGCTCGTCTCCCTGACGCGAACGCGCCCCTCCCAGGGCAGGAGAGTGCGGGCAGGCTCGCGCGATGCCCTTCCGGAACGGTGCGGGCCGTAGTCGACCCATGACTGAATGTACGGTCAGGTGTGGCACGAGTGCCACTTCATGCAAGGAAAATGCCTCCAATGAGTTTGGGTCGAACGCGTAAGTGAGGGCAGACTGGGTCTCCAACCGCGGGGAGGAAGGTGTCGATGCCCACACGTGCCACACCCACCGTGCGACAGCGACGAGTTGGCGCTGAGCTGCGGAGGCTGCGCATCGCGGCAGGGCGGACCACGGAGTACGCTGCCGGGCTGCTCGGGCTGGACAGGACCAAGGTCTCCAACATGGAGGCGGGAGTTCGCACGATCTCGCCTGAGCGCATCCAGATACTCGCCGACAGCTACGAGTGCACGGATCAGGCTTACATCGACGCGTTGATCGCCATGGTGGCGTCACGCCGACGCGGCTGGTGGGAGCACTACAAGGGCCAGCTTCCTCAAGGCCTTTTAGACGTAGCAGAGTTGGAGTGGAACGCCACGCGACTGCGCAGTCTGCAGACCGTGCACGTCCCCGGACTCCTACAGCTGAGCGGGTACGCACGCGCCGTTTTCGACTCGGCGCTACCACCCCTTCCCAGGTCGGAAGTCGAGCTGCGGGTGGCTCTGCGCATGCAGCGACAGAAGGTCCTGGAGCGTGAGCCTGCGGTTGAGTACGTGGCCTATGTGCACGAGTGCGCCTTGCGCATGCAGTTCGGGGGACTCCGCAACACTCGGGAGCAGTTGGAGCACCTGTGCGAGATGTCCGAGCGCGACAACGTCGACCTACGCGTTCTCCCCGTCGAGGCCGGCGCGTTCCCTGGGGCCGGACACGCGGTTCTCTACGCACACGGAGTGGTTCCCCAACTCGACACCGTGCAGCTGGACTCCGCACATGGCGGGGAGTTCACTCACGCTGACGCACAGCTCACGAAGTACCGTTCGCACATGGACTGGTGGCACGAGAGGTCACTCGATCCGCACGCCTCCCGCGACTTCATCCACTCACTCACACGCCACCTCTGAGGAGCCGTCATGGCCGGGATCCACTGGGAAGAGCCGTTCTGCGCCGAAGGCAACAACTGTTTCCGCATAGGGACCGACGCCGAGGGCAACGCCTACATCGCCGTCGCCGGGCAGGAGGAGCACCCGTTGACCGACAGCAGAGAGGCCCTGCGCTCCCTGATCCTGGAGATCAAGGCGGGCAAGGCCGATCACCTGCTGTAGTCAGCTCTCCGTGCGGGGGAAGGAGATCTCCACCCTGCGGTTCTTCTTGCGGCCGGCCTCCGTCGAGTTGTCGGCGATCGGGTACTGCTCGCCGTAGCCGCGTACCTCGTACGTGAGGTCGGAGTCGTTCAGCTCCTGCTCGAGGACACCGTGTACGGCGTTCGCACGCTGGCGGGACAGGACGTCGCCGTGCGCGGACGAGCCGAGGTTGTCCGTGAAGCCGAAGACGCGGATCTTCGTCGCGTTCTGCGTCTTGATCTCCTCGGCGATCGTGGAGATACGGGACTTCGCCTGCGCGCTCAGCTTGGCGCTGTCCTTGCCGAACAGGACTTCGGCCTGGAGCGCGAACTTCACGTCCGAGTTGGTGTCCTCGCGACGTTCGTCGCCGCTCTGGTCTTCGACGACTTGCTTGATGTCCAGGACCTTGGGCTCCGCGAGGGTGGCGCCGTCCGGGAGCTTGAGGTCCGGGTCGTTGGGGTCGAGTTCCACGGGGGCGGAGGCGGTGGCTTCGGTGCCTGGGGGGACGCTGGGGCTGTCGGCGGCATGCGCCGATCCAACGCCGAGGACACATGTAGCCACCAGGGCCGTAGCGGCGGTGGCAGTGAGAGAGAACCGCGTATACGTGGCAACAAGTGAGGTCGTGTTCATGTGAGCCTCACTCTGCGATCTTGATGGCACCAGCCGAAAACATGGGCAGCTGGAACGTCAACTCGGTCACATCCGCAGGAGGTGCGGGGAACTGCATGAAGACGGGCAAGGACTCACCAGCCTTCAGGTTAGGAAAGTTGGTTGTCGTGAGCGGTCGACCGTCCGTGTCCCGCAGCACGTAATAGCGCTTCTTCCCCTTGGAGTCCACCAGAGTGGCTCCGCCAAGCGACCTGCCGTTCCTAATGATCTCAGTTTCGTTCCCGCTCAACTGAGCTGGAACGACAGCGACCTTACTGCCATCGTTCTTCAAATCACCGCTGACAGTCAGGAAGCCGCCCGAATCCCGCTGCATTTCGGTGATCTTGAGCATGAGGCCGGAAGGCCCCTTCAGCTCAGCCAGCGGTTCTTTCGACTCCCCTTCTTGCGCACTCGGATCGGAGCCTTCTCCCTTGGAGGCAGATGTCGAGGCTTCCGGCTTACCGTCACCGCCTTCGTCGCTGCACCCAGCCGCTCCCAGGGATAGTCCGGCTGCAAGGGTCAACGCGACCATCCCCCTGCGAGCCCGCCTCGTGAACCGAATGCTCATGTCTCTGCTTCCTTAGTCACTCGTCGTTCGCTTGTCAGTCGGCCAGGTGGACGTCAAAGAGGTCCTCGGGCTTGGGGAGGAGATCCTTGGGAGCTTTGGGGTCCAAGTCCCAGTCCCTGTCCTTGCAGGTGAGCAGGGGCAACGTGTCGTCCCCCGCATCCTCATCCCCCACGGGAAGCTCGAATGTGCAACGCGGCTCGATCACAGCAGTGGCGGTCTCCCGCGATCTCATGTCTTCTGTGCCGGGCACGATGGAGTCTCCCACGGTGCCGTTCGTCTCGACTTCAACCGTGTAAGCCAGCAAACCGTCTGGAACACAGCTCCGCACAACGGCGTCGTTCTGCTCTGCGAGCTGATGCGCTCTCCAACACGAAGGAGCGAGCCCCAAGCCCTTGCCGTCGAAGATGTCCTGCCACTCGGTCGGGTCAAGGAGACTGTCCACCCAGGCCCCTGCGAGCTTGTCCCGCTTGTCCTGGGCCTCCGCGAGGGCGGCGGCATCAGCTGCCGTCTGCGCGTCGTTCCGATTCGCCGCGGCCTGGCCGACCGCAAAGTACGCGAACGCGAGGAAGAGCAGGCCCCCCACCACCGTGATGTAGATGGGGAAGGCCTGCCCTGCGTCGCCGAACTTGCGAAGCCGCATCAGTTTCCGCCGGTAACCTCGGCGATCTGCTGGGTGATGGCAGTGTAGATCGACTGACCAAGATCCGTTCCCGTGATCGCCAGTACGATCGCCACGACCACCGCGATGATGCCCAGGTACTCCACCGCGGTCTGGCCCTTGTCGTTGCGGGCTGTGCGGGACTGGAGGTACGTGACCGTCGTGTTGATCCAGTTGCTCATGGTGTTCCCCTCCGGCTGACGCGGTTGCGGCTTCCGCTTTCTTCGCGGTGCCGCTTTCGACATCAGTAAGGTACGGCGAATTCCCCCGCCCGCCAGAGGGCCCCAGGGCCCAATTCCGGGCCCAATCACCGGCCCGGTTCCTCGTCCCCCGTACCGTCACCGCAGGTCACCCGTCCCTAGGTCCGAACCCGGTGCCGTGCCGAGCCACTTCGCGGCGGCCTCGGAACGGCTGGTGCTGTGGAGCTTCGCGAAGATGCGGTTGATGTGGTTCTTGACCGTCTTCTCGCTGATGAAGCACGTGGCGGCGATCTGCTGGTTGGTCATGCCGGACGCGATGAGGTCCATGATCTCCGCCTCCCTGGTGCTCAGTTGGAACCTAGACCTGTCGGGAGCAGCCGGGCGGCCACTTGCCCACCCAGACGTCGACTGTGCCACATTCGGTTGCAGTCGCGAAAGGTTTTCCGAAGAAGTAGGCGGAGCCGGGATGCGCGGAAGCCCGAATTCATTCGAACTCACCTGCGCACTCGGCGGAATGACCCCCGTCTGCCCCAGCCCCTCCGGTAGCGCCTGACCCGCACCCATCCCCTGACGCAGTTGCGCCAGCAATGCTCCGGCCGCCGTCGGGGTGAAGTGCGGTCTGCCGTGCTTGATGTCCCGTACCGCCGACACCAGCTGGTCCGCCGTGAACTCGCCGTGGACCAGGTAGCCGCCCGCTCCCCTGCGCAGGGCCTCCTGGACGATCTCCGACTCCCTGCTGTACGTCAGCATCACGACCGGGGCGATCTGCACCAGGTACGGGAGGGCGGAGATGCCGTCCACGCCCGGCATGCGGACGTCCAGGAGGACGACGTCGGGGCGGTGTTCGTGGGCCGCCTCGTACGCCTGCCTCCCGTCCGCCGCTTCCGCCACGACCGAGATGTCCTCGCGGCCGGAGAGCAGGGCGGTGAGGCCGGCGCGGACCACCGGGTTGTCGTCGGCCACGACCACCCGGAGCACGGCGGGCGGTGGGGCGTTCTCGAAGGGGTTCGGCGGTGGCTGCACGGGGCTGCCTCCTCTCCGGGAGTGGGGGGACGGGTACGGCGTCTGCTCGGTCATGCGGCCCTGCCTTCCGCCGGGTTCGGGCCCGGCGTCGTCACGGCCGCCAACGGGAGTTCCAGACGGACCTCCGTGCCGTGGGCCTGTGTGCCCCGGCCTATGCGGATGCGGGCCCCGACGGAGGCGGCCCGCTCGACCATGCCGACCAGGCCGAAGTGGCCTGCCCGGCGGAGCTGTTCGAGGCTGGTGCCGGACGGGAGACCGCGGCCGTCGTCGTGGACGCTGATGCGGAGCAGGCCGCCGTGGACGCCCGCGCGGACGTCGACCCGGGTCGGTTCCGCGTGGCGGTGGGCGTTCTCCATGGCCTCCGAGGCGATGGTGAGGATCTGGCGGGCCACAGCCGGGGGCACCGGTGGGACCACCGTGTGGTCGCCGGTCAGGCTGTAGGCCGCCGTCAGGCCGGTGCGTGTGCTGAAATCATGGGTGCGGGCCGCCAGTTCCTCCAGGACGTCCGTGCCCTGGGCCGGGTCGGACTCGCGGCGCAGGTCGGCCAACAGTTCACGGGACTCCGCCGCCGCGCGGCGGGCCGAGCGGGCGACGAGTTCCGCCTGCTGCTTCACCAACTCCGGGCCCATGTGCCGTGCGCCCGCCGAACCGGCCAGTCCGTCCGCCGCCAGGGCGACCCCGTGTAGCGTCTTGGCCACCGAGTCGTGCATCTCCCGGGCCAGGCGGGCGCGTTCCGCGCCGACCGCCTCGGTGACGGCCAGGCGGGCCTGGACCGTGGTGAGGGCCTGGGTCGCCGCGCCGAAGCGGAGCATCAGGCCGCGCAGGGTGGAGCCGGCCGCCCCCGCGACCACGCAGAGGCCGGGCAGGAGCGAGGTCTCCGCCAGGCTCGCGTGCGGGTTCTCCACGGCCGCGTAGACCAGCAGCAGGATCAGGCCCTGGAGGGACGCGAAGACGGCCGCGCCCCGCCAGCCGTAGACCAGGCCGGCCAGCAGCGGCGTGCAGACGCTGACGTAGGCGAGGGTGGTGTCCGGGCCCGCCGAGATGAGCAGCAGGGCACCGAAGGCGGTGTCCACCGCGAGCAGCGTGGGGTGGCGCAGGAGGAGGGGGCCGAAGCGTTCCCAGTCCCGGAAGAGGACGTAGGAGGCCATGAAGGTGACCACCACGGCGATGCCGACCAGGCGGGTGCCCCAGCCGGGGCTCGCGTTGAGGAGGGCGGCGGGGGTGGCCAGTGCGATCATCGCCAGCCGGAAACCGAACACCTGTCGGCACAGGGCCTGAAGGGCGTTGATCTGGATGTCGACGTCCGGTGCGGGTGCGTGGAGGGTGTCCCGGTTTCCGGACGGCGGGATCTCGTTCCCACCCGCACCACCTGTGCGGCTTCCGCCGTCGGCCGCGGGTGGTCCCTGGGAGGACCGGGCGTCGGCGTCGGCTGCCGGGGCGTTCACCCGGCCCGCTGCCGTCGGCCCCCAGCCCGGTGGCAGCGCCGGCGTCACCGACGTCACCGGGATGTCCGGCGCTCCCGTGCGGACGTGCTCCGGGAGGACCGTGCCCGCCGGTGGGGTGGTGATCTCCGCGGCCCTGGGGATGCGGCGGAGCCGCACCGTGCGTTCCCTCTCGATCGTCATGGCACCCTGCCCCGTCCTACTCGCCCGTGATCGAGCCGAAGTCGGTGCCGGAGCCGAGGATCAGGCCGGCGCCGAGCAGGATCATCGTGGCCGGGACCATGAACGTGGTGATCATCATGGTGGCCTTGGGGACCGCGCGGGCGGCCTTGCGGCGGGCGTTCTGCGCGTCCGTGCGGCGCATGTCCTTCGCCAGCGCCACCAGCGTGTCGACGATCGGGGCACCCAGCTCCTCGCCCTGCTGCAGCGCCGTGACGAACATGGCGACCTGTTCGGAGTCGTTCCGCCTCCGGAGTTCCGCGAAGGCCTGGCGGCGGCTCATGCCGAGGTCCATCTGGCGCAGGGTGATGCGCAGTTCGTCCGCCCAGGGGCCCTCGTACCGCGAGGCCACGCGGTCCAGTGCCTGGCGGAAGCCGAGGCCCGCGCTCACCACGACCGCGAGGACGTCCAGGAAGTCGGGCAGCGTGCGCTCGATCTCGTCCTTGCGGATGCGCATCGCCGACCAGATGCCGACCTCCGTCCAGAACGCGCCGAAGGCGAGCAGCAGCAGGGCCACGAAGAGCTGGCCGCGCATGAGGAAGACCAGGAAGCCGACGCCGCCGAGGGCCCCGTAGACCGCGCGGCGGGCGGCGTAGCGGTCGATGGTGAGGCCGCCGGGGTTGCCCGCCAGGTCGATCTTGCGGCGGTACTTGGCGACCTGCTTGGGGCCCATGGCCCGCAGGACGGCCGGGGCGTAGCGCATGCCGAGGCGGTCGACCAGGGAGTCGACCGCGCCGGTGCGGGTGGAGCCGACCTCCAGGGCGAGGGCCAGGTCGCTGGGGAGTTTCGCCTCGGCCCGGTACATGCGGATGCCGGCGAAGACGCCCCAGACGCCGATGGCCATGGTCAGTGCGAGCAGAAGTGCCATGTCGGTTGCTCCTCTCCGCTCAGACGTCGATGCGGGACATGCGGCGGATGAGGACGAAGCCGACGGCGTACAGCCCGAAGGCGACGACGACCGCGGCCTGGCCGACCGGGGAGTCGGTCATGCGTTCCAGCGCGCCGTCCTTCACCCCGTTCATCAGGAACAGGGAGCCGACGCCCAGGACGGGAACGGCGTACGACGTCATGCTGACCTGGGAGAGCTGGGTGCGGACCTCGCGCCGGGTCTCCTTGCGCTCCTCCAGCGTCTCCGTCAGGTTGCGCAGCGCGCTCACCACATGGCCGCCGGCCCGGTTGGACAGCACCAGGGTGGTGACCAGGACGACCAGCTCGCGGGAGGGAAGGCGGTCGGTGAGTTCGCCCAGTGCGTCGTCCATCGAGGCGCCCACCGCCAGTTGGTCGGCCACTTTCGCCAGTTCCTCGCCCGCCGGGGCCTCCAGTTCCTCCGCCGCCATGCCGATCGCGGTACGGAGGGCCAGGCCGGCCTGGGTGGCGTTGGCGAGGATGCGGGACAGCTCCGGAAGCTGGTTGATGAACTTCTCGATGCGTTTCTGGCGTTGCCAGTTGAGGAACTGGAAGGTCACCCAGACGCCCAGGAGTCCGGCGAGCGGGCCGAAGAAGGGGGCCAGCATGGCCTGGCCGGTGAGCCAGAGGCCGGCGACCGTGGCGAGCATGGCGACGAAGAACTCGCCCGGGGTGATGTCCAGGCCGGTGGCCGCCAGGCGCAGTTCCAGTTTCTTGCCGGTCCTGGTGCGGCGCAGGCGGCGGTCCAGGCCGTGGAAGTGGCGCCGGCGGCCGACGACGGGGATCTGGCCGGTGGCCGAGAGCCGGTCCACCAGCACCTGCCGCTGCGACTTGCCCATGGCGTAGGAGTGCACGCCCACGACGGCGAGGACGCAGGTCAGCAGGGCGACGCCCGTGGTCAGCGTGATCAGGTTCTGCAGATCCATGGGGACGGTTCCTACCTGGCTTCTCGGGCGGCGAGCTGGTCGGTGGACTGGGCGATGCCGAAGGCCTGGGGAACGGCCTGGCTCGCCATGTAGAGGCGGTCGGCGGTGCGACGCGGCAGCGGGTGGTACTCGAACGCGCCGTGGATCCGGCCGTCGGCGGTCATCGGCTGCGCGTTGAAGCGGGCGGCCGTGGCCAGCCGGTACGGTTCGCCCCCGTGGCTCTCCAGCAGGGCGATCTCGGTGATGCGGCGGGCGCCGTCGGCGAAGCGGGTGAGCTGGACGATGACGTCGACGGCGCTGTTGATCTGGTCGTGGAGAGCCACGAAGGGGATCTCCACCTCCGACATGGAGGCGAGTGTCTGGAGTCGCATCAGCGCGTCCTCTGCGCTGTTGGCGTGGACGGTGGCGAGGGAGCCGTCGTGGCCGGTGGACATGGCCTGGAGCATGTCCAGGGACTCACCGCCGCGGACCTCGCCGACGACGATGCGGTCGGGGCGCATGCGCAGCGAGTTGCGCACCAGGTCGCGGATGGTGACCCGGCCCTTGCCCTCGACGTTCGGCGGGCGGGACTCCAGGCGGATGACGTGCGGCTGCTGGAGCTGGAGTTCGGCCGAGTCCTCGATGGTGATGATGCGTTCGCCCTCCGGGATCAGCCCGGACAGCGCGTTGAGGAGGGTCGTCTTGCCGGTGCCCGTCGCGCCCGAGACGATGACGTTGAACCGCGCCTGCACCAGACCGGCGAGCAGGTACAGCATGGGCTCGTCGAGGGAGCCGAGCCCGATGAGTTCCTGGAGGGTGAAGGAGCGCGGGAAGCGGCGGATGGTGAGGATGGCACCGGTCAGGGACAGCGGCGGGATGATGACGTTGACGCGTTCACCGGAGGGGAGGCGGGCGTCGACCATCGGGTTGGACTCGTCCACGCGGCGGTTGACGGTCGAGACGATGCGCTCGATCGTCTGCATGAGCTGGTCGTTGGAGGCGAAGCGCAGGGGCAGTTGTTCCACCCTGCCGCCGCGCTCGACGAAGATCGTGTCGGGGCCGTTGACCATGATCTCCGTGATGGAGGCGTCCTCCAGGAGCGGTTCCAGGATGCCGAGGCCCAGGGCCTCGTCGACGACCCTGCGGATCAGCTGGGAGCGTTCGACCGTGGACAGGACCGGGCCCTCGCGGCTGATGATGTGCCCGAGCACCCGCTCCAGGCGCACCCGGCGCTCGGCGGCGGCCATCGAACTCATCTCCGCGAGGTCGATCTCCTCGAGGAGTTTGGCGCGGTAGGCGGCGACCCGGTGACCGTCCTCGCCCCTGCTTCCCTTCTCCTCGGGGGAGTTGATACGTGCCCGCAGACTCATGAGTCCGGTGCTCCTCTCCTCGTTTTCGTCCTGGACGGTCGTCGGTGGCCGACGGCCGGTCGGTGGTGGTGGTGACCGGCGGTCAGTCGGTGTGGTGACCGGCGGCCGGGCGGCGGCGTCAGTGGTCGATCGGCATCGTGGCGGACTTCCGTGCCGGGTCGAAGTCCCAGCCGGGGACGATCGAGGGGATGTCGATCGTGGCGGTGACGGTGACCTCGTCGCCGCCGTACGCGGCCCGGCAGTCGGTGCCGTCGGCGAGCCAGCCGCTGACGGCGGCGGTGCAGGCCTGCCCGGTGCCCCGGTCGAGCGAGGCGCTGCGCGCCGCGGCTCGGGCCGCGGTGCCGGCCTGCTGGGCGGTGTACGCGATCAGGCCGAGTTGTACGACGGCCATGCCGACGATGATCAGGACCGGGATGAATCCCAGGAACTCGATCGCCGCCTGGCCCCGGTCACGGCGCCCGTGGTGGTACGGCATGTCAGTCCACCTCCTCCACCGCACCCGCGGTGCCCGTCACGTCGAAGGGGAAGTCGGCTGTGCCGGGGAACAGCACGGGGACGTTCAGCTTCACTTCGGCCGTGACATGCCCGCCCGCCGTCGTGCAGTTCACCGTCGCGGCGCCCTTCCACGCGTCGGGCAGCTTGTCCAACCCGGCCTCGCTGCAGGCGCCCTGGCGCCAGGCCGGCTCCGACGCCGTCCCCGCCCGCACCGCCTCGTCCGCGGCGTTCCCCGCGAGGGTGAACGTGTATCCCACCAGCACGAGCTGCCACAGCACCACCAACGTCACCAGAATCGCCGGTGTCATACCGAGGAACTCGATGGTGACCTGGCCCCGGTCCCGGTCCCGTTCCCGGTTCCGGACTCGGTCACGCGCCCTTCGCATCGTCGGCATCGTCGACCTCCTCATTCTTTTTGGTCCTTGCGCCGCCGGAGGCTGACCGATCCCCGGTCGCCGCGCAGCCGACCGGCCTTGTGGGCACCCTCGGTGGCCTTGACCAGGCCGAGTTCGCCGGCCAGGCCCCACAGGGCCTGTTTCACCGCGCTCTTGCTCTCCAGCTCGTGGACCCGGCCCGCGTCCACGACGCTCTGCAGTTCCTTGAAGTTGGCGGGGACCGCGGTCGCCGCGACCACGGTGCCGGTGATCCTCTGGATCAGCGGGGGCTGGATCTCCGTGGCCCGGGTGTGGCGGTTGACGACCACCGTGGTCTCCTCGGCCTTGCGGATCTGTAGCCGCTCCCACATCCGCACCGTCCGCTTGGCGCCCCGGACCGCCACCACGTCCGGCGTGGTGACCAGGAGCGCCGTGTCGGCCATCTCGACCGCCGCCGCGCCCGCCCCGCCGAGCTGGGCTCCGCAGTCGATGACGACGACCTCGTAGCGGGAGCGCAGGGCGCTGACGATCTGCCGGGTGGCGCGGTCGGTGACGTCCTCGCCGCGTTCGCCCTCGGCGGGGGCGAGCAGCAGCGCGACACCGGTGTCGTGCCGGAAGACGGCGTCGGCGAGGACGCGCGGGGAGATGTCGGTGACCGCCGCGAGGTCGACGACCGAGCGACGGAACTGGACGTCCAGGTAGGAGGCGACGTCGCCGGTCTGGAGGTCCATGTCGACCAGGGCCGCGGCTCGGCCGGACGCCTGTGCGGCGAGGGCCAGCTGGATCGCCGTCAGGGTCGTCCCCACGCCGCCCTTCGCCCCGCTGACCGTGACGACGGTGCCGCCGACGCCGGTGAAGACGTCGCCGCTCGCGCCCAGATGACGGCGTACGCCGACCGACCACTGGGCCACCGCCTGGACGCGGCTGCCGAGTTCCTCGTAACTGAGCGGGAGGGCGATCAGGCCGCGGGCGCCGTAGTCCATCGCGGCCTGGAACAGGCCGGGGCTCGCGTCCGAGGTGACGAGGATGACGCCGACGGCGGGGAAGCGCAGGGCGACTTCGCGGATCAGCTCCAGTGCCGGGACGGGACCGATCCGCTCGTGGACGACCACGACCTCGGGCAGCTCGTCGACCGACTCGGCGGCCAGGCGCGCGAGGGTGTCGATGAGCTGGGTGGAGTCGGCCACCGGAGCCACCGGCTCGGCGTCCGGAAGCTGACTGAGCAGTGTGGTGATGGACCGCACCGCGTCCGCGTCGCCGACCGCCGGGAGGATCCTCGTGGGCATGCGGCTCTCACTTGTCCTTTGCGAGTTCGTACGTCCGCTGGGAGTCCGGGACGGTGGTGTCGCTGCCGGGGGCGACCAGCGCGAGCCGGACACGCTGGGCGAACGACTCGGCGTAGGTGATGCGCTGGGCGTCGATGGTGGACAGCGCGAAGGTGATCGGGACGCCGTCGGTGGGCTGCCGCCCTCGCTCGTCCTCCCCGGGCTCGAGGGCGGTGATCCGGCCGACGTCGAGGACCTGGGCGTTCGTTACGATGATCTTGGACTGGGCGGGGTCGCCCTGCCGCGCTCCGGCGAAGGTGGCGTAGACGTTGACCGTCGATCCCGGTGTGATCTTGCCGGCGACACCGGTCGCGGCATCGATCATGATGGCGACCTCCTGCTGCCCCGGCTTCAGGGCGGGCTGGTTCACGATCATGTCGTTCTGCAGAAGAGAGCCCTTCCGCAGCGTGGTGACGGCGATCTTGCCCTGGATCTCGTCCAGGTCGGTGACGGCGTTCTGGGACAGCCACCGCTCGGGCATCCGGACCTTTTCGAACTGGCCGGTACTGAGCTCGGTGTAGGGCGCCACGCTGGTCTTCAGCCGGTACGCGGCGACCTCGGGGCCGACTTTGGAGTTCACGTCACTGATGACGGACAGCACGCCGGCGAACGCGCCGAGGGCGCACAGGACCGACAGGAGCAGGAGTATCACGCCGCGGCGCTGACGGGAGTTCATGAACCGTGCAACCTCATTGGGGATATCGGTCGAGCGGAGTCGGGTGTGGTGAGCGTGGTGAACAGGCGCCCGGGCGGGCGTGGGCAGGATCTCCGGGCCACGGGTACCGCGGCGCGCCGCGTGTGTTCGGGCCTCACCCGGCGGCCGTCCGGTTTTCGGGGCGGGGTTGGAGTGGGGCGTCGTGGCCTGGCGGGGTGGCCGAACAGAACACGCACCGGTCGCCGAGGACGTCGAGGCCGCACCAGTGGCAGACACCGCGCCGCACGGACGTGACCAGTTGATACAGAACGGACAGGTCGGGCAGGTAGGTGCAGAACTCGATCAGCTTGCCGGTCCCCCACCACCCCGGGGACGCGGTCGGCAGTGACACCTCGCGCAGCCCCTGCACGTTCCAGGACGGGGCCAGGGTGCCGGTGACCCAGTCGGACTGGAGCTGGCCCTTGGCGACGAGCATCCATGTGCCGAACTCCGGTCCGTCCAGTACGGCTTCCGGGCCGAGGCGCACGAGTTGCGGATGGGGGTGGGCGAGTACGGCGAACTGGCTGCCCGGGAGCCAGGACTTGGCGTGCTGCTTGAGGTTCACGGGGACGCGGTCGAGCCGGGCGACCGAACCCAGCAGGGCGCCGGCGTGGATGTAGTGGACCAGCAGCCGGCCGGCCGAGGCCAGCACGCCGGGGCTGAGATCGCACGAGGCCAGCTGCCGCAGCTGGCGGGCCAGGACGGCCAGTCCGAGCGGTGGCAGGTCGGGCTGGAAGAGTGCGATCCGGTCGGTCTCCAACAGGGAGCGCAGGCTGTGCAGCCGCCGCTGGACGGCGGTGGGCGCGGCCGGGGACGAGACCACGATGACGTGCCCGTGCTGCTCGATGAGCGTCTGCAGTTCGGTCAGCGCCTGTTCGAGCGGGCGGGTTTCGATGTCCTGCAGCACGACGGCCGGCAGGGTTCGTTCGTCCTGCGGCGGCAGCGCCAGGTCGGCGCCGGTCACGGCGATGGCGGTCGACACGCGCGGTTCCCCCGTTCTTCCCCTGCCCAGCGGCCCACCGGTTGTTTCACCAGGTGCACCGCGCCCACTCCACAGCGTCACTACGTCCGCACTGTATCCGCGGCTTCATGACCGGAGAACAGCGTTTGTGTAGCCGAACGGCAACGGGCGTCGCGCAAGATGCTCCAAAACGGGACACGTAGAGCATCTTGGCGGGCCCAATTCGGCACGGGACGTGTGGGCCCTGTGCGCCGCTTCGACACTGGGCCCGGTTTGGGCCCCCGGGCCCACGCTTTCCGGCCACGACCGTACATACGCTCGCGGTCCACACCGAGGCTGCTGGGCGAGGAGGGGTGCCGTATGGCTCGCGGGGGCATACGGACGGGCGGGCGATGGAGACACGCCCGGGACGACCGGGGGGCGACCGCCCCGGAGTATCTCGGGATGATCGTGGTCAGCGCCGCCGTCGTCCTGGCGGTTTCCGCCACGGGCATCGGGCAGTCGCTCTACGACGAGATCGCGGCCCAGGTCTGCCGGGTCACCGGCGGCGGGAACTGCGGAACCGGTGGTAACGGCGCGAACGAGCAGGGCAAGCCGCTCACCGACGCCGACTTCGAGCCGGCACTGTGCCAGGTCTCCTCGGTCACCGACAAGGCGGGCTCGAAGGTGAAGATCGCCTTCTGGGAGATCGGCAACGAGTACGGCTTCCAGGAACAGCGGATCAAGGCGAAGACGGACGTCAACGGCGACGGCAAGGTCGACGACAACGACGAGATGGTGTACCTGACCTTCACCGACGCGGCGTCCGTGGCGGCGAAGAAGGACTTCAAGCCCGGCATGAAGGTCGGCAAGTTCGGCACCGACAAGGTGGAGCTCGGCCTCGGCATCAAGGTCACCAACGGTGACACCTGGGTCTTCGAGAGCCCCGAGGAGGCCCAGCGGTTCCGGGACGACGTCGAGACGCTGCAGATGTACGAGATGCGGCGGAGGTCACCGCACGGCGGGGAGGTGGCCCTGAGCGACAGCATCCTCTACCTGTTCGGGACCGGCCCGCTGAAGGAGGAGGAGGAGACGCGGGACCGGATCAGCAAGGACCTCGGCGACAACCGGAAGATCACTTACGGCAAGGTGAACCTGGAGGCCTCGGCAGCGGCCGGCCTGAAGTTCTCGGTGGCCGACGAGAAGAAGCTGAGCGCCACGCTCGGCGGCAACTTCAAGTACGCCCCCGAGGTCACCTGGACCGACAACGCGTACAAGAACACCAGGTCGTACACGTACTCCTCGTCCATCGAGTACGGCGTCAAGGCGAGCTACGAGGCGGGCGCGCTCAACGGCGACGCCTCGGCGAACACCACGCAGACCGGCAGCATCACCGTCACCTACGACAAGGCCACCGGCAAGCTGGTCCGCATCGACACCACCCGCACCGTCGAGGAGGGCAGCCAGAAGGACGGCGCCAAGCTGGGCGGCGACAACGGCAAGAGCGGGAAGGACAAGCGGGGCGGGAGCGGGAGCGTGAAGGGCACGGACAGCCCCAACGGGGTCGAGATCGTCACCAACACCGTGGCCTTCGACCCGGGACCGGCCGGCGACCAGGACCGGGCGGTCGCCGAGCAGTGGCTCGACGGCAACAACGAGCAGTTCGGGACACCGTTCCAGTACATGTTCGACGACAACGCGCCCACCGACCGCCCCGGTGCCGACGACCCGTTCGGGCAGCTGATGTTCGACAAGGGCAAGTCGAGCCGGATGAACTACACGGGTGAGGTGAACGCCGCCGAGTACGGCTTCGAGCTGAACCTCGGACTCAGCCTCGGCCTGTCCATCAGCACCGAGCAGAAGGCGGAGACCCTGACCGACGCGCAGTTCCTCGGCGCCCCCAAGGGGGACAACCGCTCCTACGTCCCCTATAGCTACTGTGCCGACTGACCGGACAAGGAGCCCGCACCGATGACTCATCCGAAGCCCCGCAGTACGTACCTGACCACCGGCCTGCTGGCCCTCACCCTCGCCCTCTCCGGCTGCGGCACGGACGACTCCGCCTCCGGCTCCGCCTCGGTGCCGGACGGCTGGGGGACGCTGAAGACCAAGGGGGTCTCCGTGTCGTACCCCGAGGGGTACGAGGAGCAGAGCGCGAAAGAGCGCAGCAAGTTCAACGCGGCCGCGGCCACGCGCACGGAGGGCGGCAGGACCGTCTCGCTGATCACCGTGCAGCTCGGCTTCACCCAGGCGGACTCCGCCGAACGGGCGGCCATCGCCGCCGAGGCCGGCATCCAGATGGGCGCGGACGTCAAGGGCCAGAAGGAGATCGAGCTGGCCGGCGCGGACGAGGCCCGCCGGATCGACTTCACCTTCAAGGCCGCCGGCGAGGAGGGCGGACCGCCCAAGGGCACACCTGTGAACGGCGTGATCCTGACCGGCCTGGACTCCACCGAGCAGACCTTCCAGATCCGGATCGACGCCCAGCGGGGGAAGCTCTCCGACGCCGATGTACGGCGGATCGTCGAGTCGGTGGAGGTCCACTAGCCATGGAGGTTCACCGGCCGTGGAGGTGCCGGGCACCGGATACGTCGTACCCGCTCTGCTCGTGGCGTTGCTCGGCCGGCCGGCGTCGACGTACGCGCGGCGGCCGGTGACGGTGGCGGGCCGGGGCAGGTGGTCGCCGGTGCCGGGATCGCTCGCCGTCCTCGCGGGGTGCGGCACGGCGGCCGCGGGTTTCGCGGTGGTCCTTTACTTCGAGATACGGGGAGGTTCCTGATGACCCGCTACGACACCACGACGCGGGCCGGTTCGCCCGCCCTCGCGCTCGTACGGTCGTGGGCGGCCGGCGTGATCGTCCTGGTCGTCACGGCGGCGGTGCAGGGGACGCTGGTGTACGACCACCTGCTGGGCCCGGAGGGTGTGGGGTCGTTCGGGGCGGCGCTGGGGCTGGTGCATCTGCCGAACCTGGTGTGCGTGGTGCTGGCGACATGGGCGGCGGCGTCGGTGCATCCGGAGCCGTGGCGGGAGGTGCCGCCGCGGCACGCGGCGGCGGCCTGCGCGGTGCCGGTCGCGGCCCAGGTGCTCACCCTGTCACTGCACTGGGACCGGGCGGGGGTCGGGACGCTCGCGTTCTGGTTGTCGACGGGCGTGCTGCTGGCGGGCTGTGTGCTGGGGGTGCTGCTGGACCGCTTGTGGAAGGCACGGGACTGACGCGCAAGGGGCGCAGGGCAGCGAGGAGGCACGGCAGGTGGCCGGCCCGAGGGGCCGATGAATGGTCCGGACCCATTGACAAGCCTATTGGTCTGGACCATTTTGTATCCCCAACGGTGGCCACCGTCGTTCCCTCCTCTCCATCTCCCCATCTCCTGATCTCCCCTTCCCCCACCGGAGGCCCCAGTGGATCGCGCACCCAGCACGCCAGGCCCCAGGCGCAGACGTCTGTGGGCGGGCGCCCTCGTCTCCGCCCTGGCCCTCACCCTCCCCCTCGCGGGCGCGGGCCAGGCGGTCGCGGCGGACGTCAACAACGTCAAGAACGCCGGCTTCGAGGCGGGCCTGAACAACTGGACCTGCTCGGCGAGCAGCGGGACGACCGTCTCGTCCCCCGTGCACGGCGGCACGGCCGCGCTCAAGGCCACGCCGTCCGGGCAGGACAACGCCCGCTGCACGCAGACCGTCGCGGTGCGGCCCGACTCCACGTACTCCCTGAGCTCCTGGGTGCGGGGCGGCTACGCCTACCTGGGCGTGACCGGCACCGGTACGACGGACGTCTCGACCTGGACCCCGGACTCCAGCAGCTGGAAGCAGCTGACGACGAGCTTCCGGACCGGCTCCGCGACCACCTCGGTGACCGTCTACACCCACGGCTGGTACGGGCAGCAGGCCTACTACGCGGACGACCTGTCGGTCTTCGGCCCCGACGGGGGCGGGGGCGGTGACCCGCAACCCACGGTCCCGGCCACGCCGGGCGGCCTCAGCGTCTCCGGTACGACGTCGTCGTCGGTGTCGCTGGCGTGGAACGCGGTGTCGGGCGCGACCGGTTACACCGTCTACCGCGACGGTACGAAGGTGACGGCGGTGTCGGGCACGTCGGCGACGGTGACCGGCCTCGCGGCCTCGACGTCGTACTCCTTCCAGGTGGCCGCCACCAACGCGGCGGGCGAGTCGACGAAGTCGACGGCGGTGACGGCCCGGACGAGGGAGAACGGCGGCGGAGGCGGTGGTCTGCCCAGGCACGCGGTGACCGGCTACTGGCAGAACTTCAACAACGGCGCGGCGGTGCAGCGCATCTCGGACGTCCCGGCCCAGTACGACATCATCGCGGTCGCCTTCGCGGACGCGACGGGCACGCCGGGAGCGGTCACCTTCAACCTGGACACGGCCGGCCTGAACGGCTACACCGTTGCCCAGTTCAAGGCGGACGTGCGGGCCAAGCAGGCGGCCGGCAAGAAGGTCGTCATCTCGGTGGGCGGCGAACTGGGCACCGTGTCGGTGAACAACCCCACCTCCGCGACGAACTTCGCGAACTCCGTGTACGCCGTGATGCAGGAGTACGGCTTCGACGGCGTCGACATCGACCTGGAGAACGGCCTCAACGCGACCTACATGACGCAGGCGCTGCGGTCGCTGTCCGCGAAGGCGGGTCCGGGCATGATCCTGACGATGGCTCCGCAGACCATCGACATGCAGTCCACGTCCAACTCCTACTTCCAGACCGCGCTGAGCGTGAAGGACATCCTCACGGTCGTCAACATGCAGTACTACAACAGCGGTTCGATGCTGGGCTGCGACGGAAAGGTGTACAGCCAGGGCTCGGTGGACTTCCTGACCGCGCTGGCCTGCATCCAGCTGGAGGGCGGCCTCGACCCGTCCCAGGTGGGCCTCGGCCTCCCGGCCTCCACCCGCGGCGCGGGCAGCGGCTACGTCTCCCCGACCGTGGTGAACAACGCCCTGGACTGCCTGACACGCGGCACCAACTGCGGCTCCTTCAAGCCCTCCAGGACCTACCCGGGCCTGCGCGGCGCCATGACCTGGTCCACCAACTGGGACGCCACCGCCGGCAACGCCTGGTCCAACGCGGTCGGCCCCCACGTCCACGCCCTGCCGTAACCCGTAAGGGGAGGGAGGCCGGTCTCGGCACGCTCGGTTTTCCGGGTGCCGAGACCGGACCTCCGGGGACACGCCTCAGGCGTTCTTCAGCTCGATGCCCTTGGTCTCCTTCATCAGGTAGACGGCGACACCGGTGCAGAGGCACAGCAGCATGATGTAGAACTCGGACAGCTGCGCCATCTTCAGGTCGATGAAGAGCTGGTTGAGGTAGGGGGCGGTGCCGCCGAAGAGGGCGACGGAGATGGAGTAGGCGAACCCGATGCCCTGGGTGCGCACCTTGGTCGGGAAGGCCTCCGACATGGTGGCCGACAGCAGCGCGCCGGGGATGGCCACGACGATGAGCGCCACCGTGGCGGCGACGAAGAGGGTCCAGCCCGCCGAGCCGATCATCCCGGTGAGCGGCATGTGCAGCGCCGTCATCAGCACCGCGAAGGCGATCAGCATCGGCCGGCGGCCGACCCGGTCGGAGACGTGTCCCCACAACGGCAGCGTCGCCAGCGCGATGCACTGGGCCGCGACGGAGCACCAGTAGGCGACGCCGGGGTCCATGCCCTGCTGGGTGATGGCGTAGGTGGAGACGTACGAGGTCCAGGTGTAGTGGGCCGAGGTGATGCCGGACGTCATCAGGACGACCAGCAGCACCGACCGGGTCACCTGCTTGCGCGAGACCGGCCGGTCGGCGTCCGCCGATCCGGACTGCTCGTTCTCGAACACGTCGCTTTCTTCCATGTTGCGGCGCAGGTAGAGCGCCGCCAGAGCGAGGAACGCGCCGAGGAAGAACGGGATGCGCCAGCCCCAGTCGGCGACGGCGCTCTCCGAGAGGGTGGAGGTGACCACACCGCCGACGGTGTAGGCGACGACGGAACCGCCGAAGATGGCGACGAAGACGATGCTGCCCCACATGCCGCGCCGGTGGCTCGGCGCGATCTCCGCCACATAGGTGTTGGCGGTGGCCGACTCGCCGCCGTGCGCGAATCCCTGCACCACCCGGGCCAGCAGCAGGATCAGCGAGGCCCAGGCTCCGATGGAGGCGTAGGACGGGAGGAAGCCGATGACGAGGCTGCCCGCGGCCATCATCAGCATGGTGGTGATCAGCACGAACTTGCGCCCGCGCCGGTCGGCGACACGGCCGAAGACGATGCCGCCCAGGGGCCGCATGAGGAAGCCGACCGCGAACACCGCGAGGGTGGACAGCAGGGCGGAGACCGCGTCCTGGGAGTTGAACATGGCCGTGGCGATGAACGGCGTGAAGACGGCGTACGCGCTCCACTCGTACCACTCGAGGACGTTGCCGACCGTGCTGGCCATGAGGGACTTGCGCTTGGCACGCAGCGAGGGTCCGGCCTGCGCTCCGGCTTCGTGCGGCGCGCCGCGGGATGTCTGTACGTCGCTCACGAGAGCTCCTTTGCTCCGGGTGGGCAGGGCGGGCGTTGCCTGGGGGCGCCGGGGTGCGGCCCGGCGCCGCGGTCAGCCGGCGGCGTGAGCGGCGGCCGCCTCCAGCAGAAGGGGGACCCCTGCCTCGAGCGAGGGTCCGAAGGTGCGGTCGTGGGGTCGCTCCCCGCGCAGCCACCGGGTGTAGATGGCCTCGCAGAAGATCGCTGCCTTCCACAGGGCGAGGGTCTGGTACCAGGGGAGGGCGGTGAGGTCGAGGTGGTCCATACCGGCGTGGTAGTGCCGGACGAGCTCGGCGCGGGTGGGGTATCCCTCCTCACGCGTGACGGGGGTGAGTTCGAGCGGGGTGACGGACTGCCCCTTCTCCGCGTACGTGGCGACGAGGTAGCCGAGGTCGGCGAGCGGGTCGCCGAGGGTGGCCATCTCCCAGTCGAGGACGGCCAGGAGCCGGGGCGGGCCGTCGGGCGCGAACATCAGGTTGCCCATGCGGTAGTCGCCGTGCACCACCGTGGCGGCCTGGCTGGCCGGGAGGTTGGCGGCGAGCCAGTCGGCGAGCTTGGCCACGGCCGGCAAGCTGCGCGTGGTGTTGACGTCCCACAGGCCTGCGAAGCGCTCGACCTGCCGGCCCAGATAGCCCTCGGGCCGCCCGAAGGAGGCGAGTTCGCCCCGGGTGACGTCGAGGCGGTGCAGGTCGACGAGGGTGTCGACGACCGCGAGTCCCGTGGCCCGGCGCCGCTGGGGGGCGTCGAGGTGGGCGGGGACGGTGTCGGTGATGACGGCGCCGTCGAGATGGCCCATCAGGTAGAAGGGCACTCCGAGCACCGAGTCGTCCTCGCAGATGGCGAGGATCTCCGGCACCGGGACGCCGTGGCCACCCACGGCCCGCTGGATGCGCGCCTCGCGGACCATGTCGTGGGTGGACCTGGGCAGCGGCGGGCGCGGCCCGCGGCGCAGCACGACGGAGGTGTCGCCGCGCCGGAGCAGATAGGTGACGTTGGAGTGCCCGTCGCCGATGCGTCCCCAGGCGAGGGGGCCGCTGCCGATGCCGTGCTTGTCGAGGAAGCCGGTGATCTCGTCGACGATGAGCAGCGGCGGGGCGGTCAGCCGCTCCGCGGCCTCCCGGTCGGCGACGACTTCGATGCCGTCGGGGATGGTTTCCATCACGCCTCCTCGCCCCGCACGACGGCGGTGCCCTGATGGCGCTCTCCGGCCTGGACTGCGGCGCCGCGCTGCTTGGCCGCCCTGCGGGCGATGGCCCACTTGTGCGTCTCGGTGGACCCGTCGTAGATGCGGAACGGGCGGATCTCGTTGAGGTACTGGGCCAGCGGAAGCCCGTCGGAGACGCCGTCGCCGCCGCACAGCTGGACCGCCCGGTCGATGACTCGGGAGATGGCTTCCGAGCAGTACACCTTGGCGACCGAGGACATCGCGGAGCCGGCCCGGGGGTCGCTCGCGAGCAGCGCGGCCGTCTTGTCGATGATGGCGTCGGAGGTCTCGATGTCGATGACGGACTCGGCGATCAGGTTCTGTGCGAGGCCGAGCGCGTTCAGCGGAGCGCCGAACAGTTCCCGCTCCCCGGCCCGGTCGAGGGCGATGTCCAGGGAGCGCCGGGCGAGCCCGAGCCAGCGCATGCAGTGGGTGAGCCGTGCCGGTCCGAGCCGCACCTGCGCGTACCGGAAGCCCTGACCGGGCGATCCGAGGACGGCCTCGTCGGGGACGAAGCAGTCCTCCAGGTGGACGTGCGGGTGGCCGCCGTCGATGTAGCGGTCGACGGTGTGGATGGGGGCGCCGATGCGGACGCCGGGGTTGGTCATGTCGACGAGGAACATGGTGGCGCCCTCGGGGGCGTCCCCGACCTGGGGGGTGCGTGCCATCACGATGCAGAAGCCGGCGCCGAGGGCACCGCTGATGAACCGCTTGTGGCCGTTGATCACCCAGCCGCCCTCGGCCGGTACGGCGGAGGTGCGCAGCGCGGTCGGGTCGGAGCCGGCGCCGGGGTGCGGCTCGGTCATGCCGAAGCAGGAGCGCATCTCACCGGTGGCGAGCGGGAGGAGGTAGCGCTTCTTCTGCTCCTCGGTGGCGATGAGGTTGAGCATGTGCATGTTGCCCTCGTCGGGGGCCATGCAGTTGAGCACGCTGGGGCCGATGGGCGAGTAGCCCGCTTCCTGAAGGATCGGTGACCAGTGCTCGATGGACAGGCCCTGGCCGCCGTACTCGGTCGGCACGTGCGGGGCGAAGACCCCGGCCTCCTTGGCCGCGGCCTGCAGCCGCAGGCGTGTGTCCTCCTGCAGTCGTTCGCCGGGGACGGGCTCGGCGTCGATGACGGTCTCACGGATGAAGCGGCGGGTGCGCTCGCGCAGTTCCTCCACCGAGGGCGGCAGATTGCCGAGGGACATGATCGGGGTCCTTTCGTTGAACGGATGCCGTGGGTCAGGCGGTGCCGCCGGCGACGGCCAGGCCGCCGTCGACGGTGAGGACGTGGCCGGTGACCCAGGAGGCGTCGTCGGAGACGAGGTAGGCGACGGCGGAGGCCACGTCGGCGGGGGCGCCGAGCCGCCGCATCGGGTAGGCCTCGGCGACCTCGTCCTCCCTGTTCTCGTAGAGCGCCTGGGCGAAGCGGGTCTTGACCACGGCCGGGGCGACGGCGTTGACGCGGACGTCCGGGCCGAGTTCGGCGGCCAGGGCACGGGTGAGGTGGGAGACGGCGGCCTTGCTGACGCTGTACAGCCCGATGCCGGGAGCGGGTGTGTCGCCGGTGACGGAGGAGAGGTTGACGACGGTGCCGTGGTTCTCGGCGAAGCGCAGCCGCGGGTGGGCGAGGGTGGCCTGCACCCAGCCCAGCGTGGCGAGCACGTTGACCTCCAGCACCTTGCGGGCCACGTCGAGGCCGATCTCGGTGAGGGGGCCGTACGCGGGGTTGATGCCGGCGTTGTTGACGAGGATGTCGAGGCGGCCGAACTCCCGGGCCACGGTGTCGAGGACCTCGGCGCGGTGCTCGGGGTCGTCCGCCTTGCCCGCGACGGCGAGCACACGGCCCTCGGGCAGTGCCTGGGCGGCCTCGAGCAGCGGTTCGGGCTTGCGGGCGGTGATGCACACCCGTGCGCCCTCGGCCACCAGGCGTTCGGCGATGGCCAGACCGATCCCGCGGCTGGCCCCGGTCACCACGGCGGTGCGTCCGGCGAGGCGGCCCGCTGTCTGGGGGGCGTTGTTCTGGTCGGTGTGGAGGTGCTGCACCGGTCAGCCTTTCGTCGTGGGGGGAGGGGCGTCGTGGCCCACGGGCCTGCGCAGTGCGGTGCGCCGGATCTTGCCGGTCTGGGTCTTGGGGAGGTCGGCACGGATGTGCACTTCGGTGGGCCGCTTGTAGGCGGCCAGCCGCTCGCGGGTGAAGGAGATCAGTTCGTCCGGGGTGACCGAGGCACCGGCGGTGAGCGAGACGTAGGCGACGACCGTCTCGCCGCGGTAGTCGTCCGGCTGTCCGACCACGGCGGCCTCGTGGACCGCCGGGTGCTCGTAGAGGGCGTCCTCGACCTCGCGCGGCCAGACCTTGTATCCGGAGGCGTTGATCTGGTCCTTGAGCCGGTCGACCAGGTAGACCCAGCCGTGCTCGTCGATGATCGCGCCGTCGCCGGTGCGCAGTCGGCCGCCGGGGATGGCCTGTTCGGTGGCGGCGGGCTGCTGCCAGTAGCCGGCGACCACCTGGGGGCCGCTCAGTTCGAGTTCCCCCTGCTCGCCGGGGGGCAGCGGGTTGCCGTCGAGGTCGACGACCCGGGCGGTGAGGTTGGGCAGCGGGACGCCGATGGAGAGGGTGCCGCTGGCCTCGTGCACGGGCGCGGTGGTGCCGGGCGGCACGGCGATGACGGCGGAACTGGTCTCGGTCATGCCGTAGATGTTGTGGATGTAGACGCCGAACCGTTCCCGGAACCGGTCGACGGTGGCGGGCGGGATGGGGGCCCCGCCGGAGAAGAGGTGTTTGGCCGAGGCGAAGTGCTCCGGTCCTGCGTGCTCCACGGCGTACATCGCGTTGTAGGCGGTGATCGAGCCGACCATGTAGGTCACCCGGTGCTCGGCGAGCGCGTCCAGCGCCACCTCGGGCCGGAAGCGGCCGGTGAGGACCAGGGTGGTGGGGGTGACGAGCGAGATGACCCCGTTCACCACCGCCCCCGTGATGTGGAAGAGCGGGGCCAGCGCGTACACCGTGTCGCCGTCGGCCAGATCGGCCCAGGCGGCGTTGGTGAGTGCCACGTTGAGGACGTTGCCGTGGGAATTCATCGCGCCCTTGGGCGGTCCGGTGGTGCCGGAGGTGTAGGTCAGCAGGGCCACGTCGTCGGAGGTGAGATCCACCGGTTCGGGGCGGCGGCCCGCGAACTCCTGGAGCAGGGCCGCCAGGTCGCCGCCGTCGGCGGGCGAGGGACGCTCGGTCGAGGGGAAGGCGCGCGGGTCGTTGCGTGTCTGGAATTCCAGCGCCGACGTACTGACCGTCCATCGCACGGAGCTGCCGGCGAGGGTCGTGCGGGTCTCCTCCACGTCCAGGTCGGCGCAGACGACACCCACGGCCCCGGCATCGTCGATCAGGCGGCGCAGCTCGCCTCGGCGGTACATCGGGTTGAGCAGGAGCGCGGTGGCGCCCAGTTTCCACAGGGCGAGCAGCACCAGGGCGTACTGCGGGATGTTCTGCAGGTAGATGCCGACCCGGTCCCCGCGTCCGGTTCCGCGGGCTGCGAAGGCGCAGGCCAGTGCGTCGGAGGCGCTGTCCACCTCGCGTGCCGTGAGCGCGCCGTCGAAGTAGCGCAGGGCGACGGCGTCGGGGTCGCGCGCCACCCGGGCTCGCCATGCGGCCGTCAGGGAGTCGTGGCCGACCGTCATCTCCGCCGGCACCGCGGCCGGGTACAGCTCCCGCCACGGACGCACCTCGGGCATCGACATCTCCCGCTCCCTCCACCGGCTCCGAACAGCCCGGGATATGCTGGACAACGTACCGACCGAGCGCTCGCTCGGTATTGCAGGTGAGGATCTACGGGGTGCGTCAGCGTGTCAAGGGGGTGCGCGGCGGAGGGCTCCCGACGGCGGTCGCCCGGCAGAAGGGGCGGAGCACCTGTGCATACTTACGTACCGGCACGAGCACACGCGGCGAGGAGAACATGACCGAAGCCGACGCACTGACCACCGGCGGAGCCGCCGTGACCGGAGACGACGGGGCCGGAACCACGGCGGACTGGAGGCTCTACACCAGCGACGGCCTTCCGCCCGTCCTGCGGGCCGCCCTGGCCTGCTTCGTGGAGCAGGGGTACCACGGCACCACGATCCGGGAGGTGGCGGCGCGGGCCGGCCTGTCGGTGCCGGGGGTGTACCACCACTACCCGTCGAAACACGCCCTGCTGGTCGGCATCGTCACCCGGGCGATGGCGGAGCTGTGGGAGCGCAGCACAGCGGCACTGGAGGAGGCCGGACCGGACGTCGGGAGGCGGCTGGACCTGCTGGTGGAGTGCCTGGTGCTGTTCCACGCGCACCGGCGGGACCTGGCGTTCATCGCGGCGAGCGAGATCCGCAGCCTGCTCGACGACGACCGCACCACCTACCTCCAGGCCCGCGACCGGCAGCAGCGCCTGATGGACGCGGCCGTCGAGGAGGGCGTGGCACGGGGGACGTTCACGACACCGTACTCCCGCGAGGTCAGCCGGGCGATCGTCACGATGTGCACGGCGGTGTCCCAGTGGTACCGCGTGGACGGCAGGCTCCCCCCCTCCGAACTGGCCGCCCGCTACCGCACCATGGCCCGCATGACCGTCGGCGCGGCACCGCCGGGACCGTCCGCGCCGTCCCCCTGACCGGCTTCCGCGCCGTACGGGCCGGAAAGCCGTCCCTGCGGAGGCCGGGAGACCGCCTTCTCGGCATCGCCTCCGCACGCCCCTGGGGCCGACCCCACCCCAGACACACCCAGCGCTCTTCCTCTACGGCCGAAGGGCGGCTGGGCCGCCGTACGACCTCGCACTCACGCTGGGCAGGGCGCCCGCATGCGGGTCGCGGCGGGCATGACAGCCGACCGGGCCGCCGGGCTGCCCGGGCTGCCCGAACCAAGGTCTCCGGCGCGGTCGGCCCCCACACACGTCCGCACCCCGCCCCGGCCTCAGCCGGTACGGCGCCGCCTCCGCCCACGGTGACGTGGGCGGAGGCGGCGCCGTGACCACACTGACCACGGTCAGGCGACGGGGACAGCCGTCTGCTCACGCCGTGCGGCCCGCGCCTGCTCGTACGGCGCGTCGAGCTCCTCGGTCGAGAGCCCGGCCGTCTCACGCATGAAGTAGACCGCGGTACCCGAGACGATGGCCACGACGACGCCGAACACTGCCACGGGCAGCCACCCCAGCGGTCCGTCCCAGAGCAGGGCGGTGGCGATCAGCGGTGCGAATCCGGCGATCACATTGCCCAGCTGGTTGCCCATCGCCATGCCGGAGTAGCGGACCGGGGCTGCGAACTGCTCGGCGTAGAAGGCCGGCCACACGCCCTCGCGGCAGGCGTAGAGCAGCGACATGAACACGATCGTCATGACGGCGATGCCCGGAACGTTGCCGGTCGAGACGATCCACAGGTAGGGGACGATCGTCACTCCGCAGCCGATCGCGGCGGTGAGCGTCACCGGTCGCCGGCCGAACCGGTCGGACAGATGAGCCGCGGCAGGGGACGTGAACATCATCAGGGCGACCGCCACCGCGCTGATGATCAGCATCGTCGACCGCTCCACGCCGACCTCCTGCGTCGCATAGGCCAGGACGAACACCGTCGACAGCGACTGCATCATGGCCAGCATCGTCGCGCCCGCGACGCGCACGACCGATCCGGACTGGTAGCGCAGCACGTCCTTCGCCGGCAGGCTGCGCACCTCGTCGTCCTCGGCTATCTCCTGGAAGACCGGGGTCTCCTCCAGGCGCGTACGCACCAGGTAGGCGATCAAAACGACGACCGCCGACAGCCAGAAGGGCACCCGCCATCCCCAGCTGTACAGCGCCTCGTCCGGCAGTGCCGCGACCGGGATGAACACCAGGGTCGCCAGCACGTTGCCCGCCGCGATGCCGACCGAGAGGAAGCTGCTGAAGAAGCCGCGGCGTTCGTTCGAGGAGTGCTCGACGGTCAGCGTCGCCGCACCGGCCGATTCCGCCCCGGCCGAGAAGCCCTGGAGCAGCCGCAGAAGCGTCAGCCCGATCGGGGCCAGGAATCCGACGGAGTCGTAGCTGGGCAGGCAGCCGATCAGGAAGGAGCTCACGCCCATCAGGACCAGGCACCCGAGCAACGCCCGCTTGCGGCCGATCCTGTCGCCGAAGTGACCGAACACCAGGCCGCCGAGCGGCCGTGCGACGTATCCCACGCCGAACGTCGCGAACGAGGCGATCAGGCCGACAGCCGGGCTCACGTCGGGGAAGAACAGGTGGTTGAAGACCAGCGCAGCCGCGGCGCCGTAGATGAAGAAGTCGTAGTACTCGAGCGTGCTGCCCAACAGTGACGCCATCGCGGCCTTGCGTGGTGTCTTCTGTCTCTGCGTGACCTGCTCCATGGTTCTTGCCGTCCTTGCGTCGTGCACGAGGCTCTCGTGTGAGGGCGGGAAGCGTGACGGACGCCTGCCGCTCCGTCGCGCTGGAACGGCATTCCAACATGAAAAGCAGTTCGATACAAGATAAAGTTGGAACGACATCGCATATGGATACGGCGATCCAGGTTTCAGTGGCAGGATGGGCCGCAAGCCGGCGGCACCTCCCGCAAGAACCCTCGCTGAGAAAGGGAAACGACTCATGGCTCCTGCGCTCGCGCGCGGCCTCGGCATCCTCGAAGTCCTCGCCGGCGTCGAGAAAGGCCTGCAGCTGCACCAGATCGCCGACTCGCTCGGCATACCGCGCAGTGCGGCTCACCGACTGCTCGCCGAGCTCAGCGACGCCGGCTACGTACGCCAGGACGGCGCGCTCGGCAACTACGTGCTGAGCCTCAAGCTGGTCTCCCTGGGCCTGAAGCATCTTGCGGTCAACGACCTGGTCGGCCTGTCCCGACCCGTACTCGAACAACTTGCCAGTGACACCGCCGAACTCGTCCGCCTGGCCGTCATCGACCATGAGGACATGGTCTGGGTCGCCGCCTACCAGGGCGCACGCTCCGGGCTGCGCTACGACCCCGACTCGGGCAGCACCGTCACGCTCAGCTGCTCGGCCACCGGTTTCGCCTGGATGGCGCACGTCCCCGAGGAGATCGCGCTGCAGAAGATCCTGCGCCAGGGCATCACCAGCCGGGAGGACGGCGGGCCCCGCGCACCCCAGACGATCGACGAGATCCGCGCCGAGCTCAAGAAGACCCGCGACAACGGCTTCGCCATCGCCATCGACACCTACTCCCTGGGGGTCGGAACCGTGGCCGCACCCGTCTTCGTCGCCGGTGAGGTCGCCGGGGCGATCAACATCACCGCCCCGACGCCACGGCTGACCGAGGAACGACTGACGCAGCTCGCGCCGCGCCTGCTCCAGACCACGGCCGAGGTCACGAAGATCCTGGAAGCCGCCGAAGGGCGTCTGCAGACCGTCGCCCGCGCCTGAGAGCCCCGAACACAATGGGCGCCCGATCAGCTTGCGGCGTCATGAAGGTCCCCCTGCTCATGGGGGTCCCCCCTGTTCGAGCGAAGCCGAGAACTCGGGGGAGAAGCCGAGAGCTTGGGGGAGTGCGTGCCGGGCGCCGCGAGCCGGGCGCCCATTGTGTTCGAGGCTCTGAGAGCGAATGGACACGGAACCGCGTACGTGCCGGGCAGCAGCGGAGTGTGCGGCCCGGCACGACAGGAACCGGCGGAAGACGGCGTGCGGTTGTCACGTGACCGGCAACGGCACCGCCGTCCCTCAGCCGGTGGACCGGGGTTGGGTCTCGCCGAAGAAGTCGAGCATCGGCTCCAGTTGGGCCGCGAGCATGTGACGGCCTTCGTGCGTCGCATGGCCCAACCGGTCCGCGTGCTCCAACCACGCGGTGCGCGTCGGGTCCATCACGATGTCCGCGACCACCGCGCCCGGTGCCAGCGAGGTACGGCTCAGATCCAACGGCAGCGGGTCGTCCGGTGACAGGCCCAAGGGGGTGGCGTTGACCACGAGATCGCATGCGTGGCCGTCGACCCGGTCGAGGACCTGGACCTCGGTGCCCGCAGCACCCAGCAACGAGGCCACCGCCGCACGGCGGCCCGCGTCGATCTCCCCGATCCGCACCTCGGCACCCTGCGCGTGCAGGGCGAAGGCGATGGCGACGCCGGCACCTCCGCCGCCGATGATGTCGACCCGCGGATGATCGGGCAGCCGGTGCCGGGCACGCAGCCCCGCGACGAACCCCAGGCCGTCGACGTTGTCCCCGTGCCAGCCGCCGCGCTCGGTACGGCGCACGACGTTGACGCTGCCGCACGCCTCGGCCGCCGGCCCGAGACTGTCGCACATCCCGGCGACGTTCACCTTGTGCGGCACCGTGACGACGATCCCGGCCACCTGCTCGGTCCCGGACAGGCCGGCCATGACGGCGGACAGGCTGTCCGCACGACAACGTGTCATGACCATCAACGAGTTCAGGCCGACCTCACGCGCCCGGTCGTTGAACAGGTCGGGCAGTTTGGCCTGCTTGATCGGATCGCCGAGCAGCACGAAGAGCTTCATCGCGCGGCAGCCTCCAAGGCTATGTGTGCGGCCGCGACACGGCCGAAGATCAGGCCCTTGCTCAGCGCCGTGCCGGTCACGTACGCCTTGCCGTGAAATCCGCCGACGACCTCGCCCGCGGCGTACAGCCCGGGCACGGCCGCCCCGGACTCGGTCAGCACCCGGCCGACGGCGTCGACGGCCACGCCACAGTACGTCGACGTCATCAACGTCTTCGCGGGGTAGGCGTAGAACGGAGCCTTGGCGACGGGCACGAGACGCCCCACCCCGTTGCACAGTCCGGTGCGGCCGAAGGCGTCCGAGCGGCCATCGGCCACCACCGCGTTGTACTCGTGCACCGTGCGCTCCAACTGTGCCGCGTCGATGCCCGCCGCCTCGGCGAGCTCCCGCAACGAGTCGGCCCGGTGCACATGCCCCTTGCCCTCGAGAGCGTCGATGTCCGAGAGGGGGACCCCCGGCTGGGACTGCGCGCGTACATCCGCGTCGAACACCTGGAACGCGATCTGCCGGGGCTGCTCCAGGCACGCGGCGCCCAGTGTCTTGTACGAGGCCGACTCGTCCACGAAGCGCCGGCCCTCGACGTTCACGATGACGGCGCCCATGTAGAACGCGGTCAGCAGTTCGTGTTCCTCGATGGTCGTCTCGGGGTGAGACCCGAACGTGCCCGAGACGTACTCCATGTCACGCAGGGCCGCTCCTCGAGCGGCGGCGAAGCGCAGGCCGTCGCCGGTGTTGCCCAGGCCCCCGTACGGCATCGCGTCGACCTGCCGCGGAGCGTACCGGCCGATGATCTCCGGGGAGCGGGTGAAACCGCCTGTCCCCAGCAGGACGCCGCGGGCGTGCACGCTCTGCCGCGTGCCACCGTCCGACTCGACCACCACACCCGCGACGGTCCCTCCGTCGTCGATGAGGTCCACCACGCGCGCACCGGTGCGCAGTACCACGGTGGACGAGGCCTCGACACGAGCGAGCAGGGCAGCCAGCACGGTCTCGATCGGCGCGTGGTGCGAGCGGGGGACGCTCTGTCCGGAACTGAGCTTGACCACGTCGAACTCCAGCCCCAGCCCGCGCATCCAGTCGTAGGCGTCGTGCTGCTCGCGCGCGTACGCCTCCAGCAGCGCCGGTTCAGCGACCCCGCCGGAGGCGGCGAGCATGTCCGCCACGAAGGTGGAGTCGTGATCGACGATGCCGCGCCGCTGCTGCTCGTCGGTGCCCGAGAAGGCGAACCATCCGCCGCTCATCGCGGTCGTGCCGCCGATCTCCGGCTGCTTCTCCAGCAGGACGGCACGTACCTGGTGCTCGGCGCACCACGCCGCGGCCGCGAGACCGGTGATGCCGGCCCCGACGATGACGACGTCCACCTGGGAGGGCACCACGCCTCGGTCGTGGCTCATGACGCCACCTCGACCCGAGCACCCTCGGCGGCCGGACGACGGACCGCACGCACCCGTGAAGACCCGGACAACCGCCTCACCGCCCGTGCACGTTCGTGATGTCGGCGAAGACGGGGGCGCGCTTCTCCAGGAACGAGGCCACGCCCTCCATGCCCTCCTGCCCGCTGAACGTCTCGTCGATGAGCACGGAGAGCGCCTCACGGACCACCGGCAGCGACTCGGTCAGCATCGTGTGGTTGGCGAACTTCTTGCTCAACGCGGTGGCCCGCGGGGCGTTGCGCGCGATCGTGGCGGCGACCTCCCCGCCCACGCGCTCCAGCTCGTCCGGCGCGACGACGCGGGTGATGAGACCCGCCTCGAGGGCCTCCTGCGCGCTGACGGGTTCGCCCGTCAGCGCCAGGTACTGCGTCATACGTCGGCTGGTCGTGTAGCTGGCCGACCCCAGGAAGACGGTGGCCCACAGGCCGATGCTCGTTTCCGGAAGGCGGAAGACAGCGGCGTCGCTGGCGACGACGACGTCGCAGAACTGGAGGAGTTCCATGCCGGCGCCGAGCGCCATGCCCTGGACCTCCGCCACGATCGGCAGCCTGCTGCCGGCCATCGCCGTGATCGTCGGGACCATCAGGTCCAGGAAGTAGGCGCGTGTCTGCGCCCTCGTGGTGAAGGCGTTCGTCTCCTTGATGTCGTTGCCCGCGCAGAAGGCGCGCCCCTGCGAGCGGAGCAACACCACACGGATCGACGGGTCGTCCTCGGCCGTGCGCAGCTCGCGCAGCAGGTCCGTCCACGCCTCGCTGTTCATGGCGTTGAGCTTTTCCGGTCGATCGAGGGTGAGGATCCGGATCGGTCCGTCGGTCTCAGACTTCACGGCTGTCCTTTCGGGTGAAGAGCTCGGCCGCCATGGGCGACACGTCGTCGAGCACAGGAGTGAAGGGGCAGTGGTCCAGCACGTCGGCCTGTACGTCGACACCGGGTGCGACCTCGCGCAGGGCCCAGCCCTGCGGGGTCAGCTGGAAGACGGCGCGTTCGGTGACGATGCGTACGTCCTGGCCCCGCTTGATCGCCTGCTCGCCGCTGAAGGTGATCTGGTCGACGTCACGGACGAACTTGTCGACGGAGCCTTCGCGGGCGATGCCCAGCGTTCCGTCGCCGATGTCGGGCCTGAAGCCGGCGGCGGTCAACGAGCCGCAGAAGACCACGCGACGGGCGTTCTGAGCGATGTCGATGAACCCGCCGGCCCCCATCACCTCGCCGTTGTAGAGCGACACGTTGACGTTGCCGTGCCGGTCGGCCTGCGCGAAGCCCAGGAAGGTGACGTCGAGCATGCCGCCCTGGTACAGGTCGATGATGTTCGTCATCGTCAGCAGGGCGTCGTAGTTGCTGGACGCGCCGAACGTCATGCCGAGCGACGTGACTCCGCCGATGACCCCGTGTTCGTTCGTCATCGTGATCTGCTCGCTCATGCCGGTCTCCTGCAGCACGGACGCCACGCCGTCGGGCACCCCGACACCGAGGTTCACCACATCGCCCGGCTGGACGAAGCGGGCCGCCCGCTCGGCGATGATCCGTCGCCACCCGTGCGGCAACTCGGGGAACTCGTCGATGCGCACATCGCCGGCGAAGGCGTCGTTACGCTCCGCCACGTAGGTCTGCCACTGCTCCGGGTACTCCACGACCGCGCCGACGAGCGCCCCGGGGATGTGCACGCGCTTGGGATGGAAGCGCTCGGACGCGACCTCCTTGACCTGCACGAAGGTACGCCCCGGACCGGGACGGGTCGCGCCGCCCCGGTAGCCGGCCATGCTGATCTCCAGCGTGTCGAGGTACGACGGTTCGTCGTCGTGCACCACGTTGCCCAGTGCGTCGGCCCGGCTTCCCCGTACGAAGGCGAAGTCGATGGGGATCGCCCGGTAGAAGAGGTACTCCTGTCCGTCGATCTCCATCACCTCGACGAGGCTGTCCTTGGAGATCGAGTTCAGGCTGCCTCCGTCGAGCCGCGGATCGACGAACGTGCCGAGGCCGGTCTTGGTCAGCAGTCCGGGTCGACCGGCAGCGGTGTCGCGGAAGAGCTGACTCAGCACACCGAGCGGAAGGTTGTAGGCCTCGACCTGGTTGTCACGGATCATCCTGCCGACGGCGGGACTGTTGCCCATGTGGCCACCGATGAACTTGGCGACCAGGCCGGGCTTGGCCAGGTGGCTCATGCCTCGCAGCGCCTTGTCGCCCACGCCCACGCTGTGCACGATCGTCAGATCGCGCGGACTCCCCTCGGCCTCGAAGCGGTCCGCCAGAGCCATGATCAACGCGTCCGGCTCGAGCACCCCGCCCCCGCCACCCGAGATCGCGAGTGTCGCGCCATCGGTGATCTCACGCACTGCCGCGGCCGCGCTGATCGACACGCCACCCACTGCGACGTCCTCCACTGAAGTCACCTGCCCTCTTCCCTCCCACCGACGTTGGCCGGAAGTGGCCACAAAGTAACACGGCTGGAATGGCATTCCAAGGAGAAACATAATTTCAACCAGAGCGCTCAGGCCTTGGCCACCTGGGCCTTTCGCCGGCAGCCGTCCAGCGATGCGGGCGGGGCGGTGCCCCTGCCGAAAGCGTGAGCACTTCGGCCGCCACTGTCCGGATGCCGCTCGTTCGAGCGTTCCCGTGACAGTCGGCCGCCAAGTGCTCACGCTTTTCAGCCACTTGCCCTGGAGAGCGGATCACCTTGACGGCAGGGGTGCAGGGGCGGGCGGGCTGCCGTACGACCTGGCGCCCGCGCTGGGCGGGGCCCACCAGGTCCGCCGGCCCGTGCGCCCGCAGCACCTCCCACGATGGCGCTCTCGCCAACAGGTGAAACATTTTCCCGGGTCCGGCGCATCAATGAGGTGAGAGCCGTGGGGTGAGCCGAGGGAGAGGCGCGGATGGTGCAGGACGGTGGCGGGGGCGAATACGGGGAGTTCGCGGTGGCGCGGGCCGGGCATCTGTACCGGTCCGCGTGTCTGCTCACGGCCGGGGACACGCACCTCGCCGAGGACCTCGTCCAGGAGACCCTCGGGCGGGTGTACGTGCACTGGGGGCGGGTCTCCCGGGCGGGCAACCCCGCCGGGTACGCGCAGACCATGCTCACCCGCGCGTTCCTCGCCCACCGGCGCCGGCGCAGCAGTACCGAGCGCTCGACGTCCGCGTTCCCGGACCGGCCGGGTGCCGACGACGACCCGTCACTGCGGCTCACCCTGCTCGACGCCCTCGCCGGGCTGCCCGCGAAGGACCGCGTGGTGATCGTCCTGCGGTACTGGGAGGACTGCTCGGTCCAGGAGACAGCCAAGGCGATGAACGTCAGCTCGGCGGCGGTGCGGACGCGCAGTGTGCGCGCCCTGGCCCGGCTGCGGGAACTGCTCGGCGAGGAGCTCGGTGAGTACGCCCGGTCCTGACCGGCCGCAGGCCGTCCCTTCCGCACTTCCCCTGTTCATCCCAGTTCACCTCAGATCACCTCACGGAAGCGGTGGTTCGTCATGTCCGTAGACCAGCACAGCGACCCCTTCGAGGAGCGTCTCTCTTCCGCTCTGCACGACACCGGCAACACCTTCGAGGCCGACCGGGGTGCCCTCAGCGACGGGGGGCGGGCCCGGGGGAGGCGGATGCGGGTGCGGCGGCGGGCCGCCGTCCTCGGGGGCGCGGCCGGGATCGCGCTCGTGGGAGTGGGCGGGGCACTCCTCCTGCCGGGCGAGGGCAGCGGCGGGGAGAGCGGGCGAACGTCGGCAGCCTCGGGAGCCGAGGTCACCGCCGCCGCCCAGAGCGCTCCGGCGCCCGTCTCCGGTGAGGAACTCATCCGCACGCTGAAGGAACTCCTCCCCGACGGGGAGTTCAGCGGAGAGCAGGGGCGCGGGACCGACTCGGTCCGCGGGCCGTTCGCCCAGCTCGTGTATGACGACGGTGAAGGGCCCGCAGCCATCGGCGTCGGCCTCCACCGCGTCGAGCCGGGAAGCCCCCAGGCCCGCGAGGCCACCCAGTGCCCGGACAAGGTGTTCACCCCGCACGACGGTTGCGTCACCAGCACTCTGGCGGACGGGTCGAAGTTCATGATGTTCAAGGGGTACGAGTATCCGGACCGGCGTGTGGACACCAAGTGGTGGAACGCCGTGCTCGTCACGCCCCAGGGGCAGCAGGTCAGCGTGAGCGAGTGGAACTCGGCCACCGAGAAGGACGCGCCCATCAGCCGGTCCGCGCCCCCGCTGTCCGCCTCGCAGCTCGAAGAGATCGCCACGGCTCCGCAGTGGCGGGCCGCCGTCGACGCCGTTCCGGAGAGGGCCGGGACCCCGTCCGCGGAATCGAGTGCACCGCCGCCGCGCGCCGACGGCCCGGCGGTCCAGGAGACGCTCGCCGAACTCGTCCCCGACCGTGTCGAGGTGGTGTCGAAGGGCGGCCAGGAGTCGGGGTACGCCTATCTCGTCCTCGACGACGGCAAGGGGAAGAGCTTCGTCCAGATCAACGTCCAGCACGGCATGCTCGATGTCGCCGACCAGCCCTACGGCTCCGCCGGGACGTTGGACGACGGGACCCTGGTCGCCACCCGGCAGGGGCCGGGTGAGAAGGGCGCCGCCGGGGTCGTCATGTGGACCGTCGACACCCTGCGGACCGACGGCAGGCGTGTGGTGATCAGCGCCTTCAACACCGGTGCTCAGCACGAGGACGCCACGCGCGACGCCCCCGCGCTGAGCATGCAGGAACTCCGGGCGATCGCCCTCAGCCCGCGGTGGGACGACCTGAACTGACCTGACCGCTAGAAGAACTCCGACCAGGGCTGGTCCCAGATCTGTTTGACGCACAGGACCAGGAAGAGGAGGCCCGCGATGGCGAGCATGGTGTTGCTGAGGGGGCCGTTGCGCCATTCGCGGGGAGTGCGGGCGGAGTTGAGGAGCCAGACCAGGGTGAGGGCGAGGAAGGGCATGAAGGCGGCGCCGAGGACGCCGTAGATGATGATCAGGCGGAAGGGCTGGCCTTCGAACAGCAGGATCATGGGCGGGAAGGTCAGCCACAGCAGGTAGGCGCGGAACGGCCAGGACTTCTCCGGGCCGCCGGAGGCGATGGCCTCGCCCGTCGACGGCTTCGCCTTCTCCCGGCCGCGGGCCACGAAGTCGGCGAACATCAGGCTCACCCCGTGCCACACGCCGATCAGCGATGTGAACGACGTGGCGAAGAAACCGATCAGGAAGAACCTGGCCGTCGTGGCGCCGTACTTGTCCTCCAGGATGTCGCTCAGCTGGATCAGGCCCTTGTCGCCGCCGGCGATCGCGACACCGGCGGAGTTCAGGAGTTCGGCGCCGACGACGAGCATCGCGACCACGAAGATGCCGGTGGTGAGGTAGGCGACGCGGTTGTCCAGCCGCATCACCTTCATCCAGCCGGAGTCGGTCCAGCCCTTGGCGTTGATCCAGTAGCCGTACGCGGCCAGCGTGATCGTGCCGCCCACACCGCCGATCAGACCGAGGGTGTAGAGGACCGAGTCGTCCGCGTCGGGCAGGACCGGGAGCAGTCCGGCGAAGGCGTCACCCAGGTTCGGGACCACCCTGACCGCCAGGTAGACCGTCACCGCGAACATGACGCCCACCAGGACCGTCATGACCTTCTCGAAGACCGCGTACCGGTTGAACCAGACGAAGGCCAGGCCCACCAGGGCGCAGGCGATGCCCCACCACTCGAGGTCCATCACGCCCGGGAAGAGGGCCTGCAGGGGCAGGGCGCTCGACGACATCGCCGCCGCGCCGTAGACGAAGCCCCAGACGACGACGTAGACGCCGAAGAAGTACGTCGTCCAACGGCCGAGGCTCGCCCAGCCGTCGAACAGGGTGCGGCCGGTGGCCAGATGCCAGCGGCCCGCGGCCTCGGCGAGGGAGATCTTCACCAGGCAGCCGATCACCGCCGCCCACAGGAGGGTGTAGCCGAAGCTGCTGCCGGCGATGAGGGTGGCGACCAGGTCGCCGGCGCCCACCCCGGTCGCGGCGACGACGATGCCGGGGCCGATGTGGCGCCAACTGGACTTGCGGGGCTGGGGTCCGGGGCCGTGGAGTGGCGCCCCGGTGTCCTGGATGTTTCCCGTGTTTCCCGTGGTGTCCGCCATGAGGGCAAGAAAGCCGATGGAGGCCGGTCGGACAAGGGGGCGTGCGGGGATCTTCACCGGATGTACCTGGTCGGGTGGTCGAATGGTCGAACGGTCGACCGACATGACGGTATTGACCTGATCATGTCATGAGCGCAGGATTGCGGCACCGTACACCGCACCAGGCACGTCGCCATGGACAACCCCACCTCCCACAAGGAGACTTCATGCGACTTCGCACACGCGGCAGACGCTCCGCCGTGCTCGCCGCACTCCTCGCCCTCGCCCTCGCCGCGCCCGTGTCGATGACGGCCACTCAGGCCGACGCCGACAGCGCGGAGCCGGCGGCGGCCTCGGCCGACGACATCCGCCAGTACGAGATCCATCAGCGCACGACTCCCGTGACCCGTACGGAGATCCAGCGGGCCGGGGTCACCGTGGACGAGGCCGACGAGGAGACGGTGGTCGTCTCCGGCCACGCCGACCAGATCCGCACCCTGCGCCGACAGGGTTACGAGGTCACGCCGTTGGGCGCCGCTCCCGACCGCTCGACCGCCGCCGACGGTCTGCGGCTGTTCGACTTCCCCTCGGCCGACTCCCGCTACCACAACTACGCCGAGATGAACGCGGAGATCGACCAGCGGCTGGCGGCGTACCCTAACATCATGAGCAAGCGGGTGATCGGCCGCTCCTACCAGGGCCGGGACATCGTCGCCATCAAGATCAGCGACAACGTGACGGCGGACGAGAACGAGCCCGAGGTCCTGTTCACCCACCACCAGCACGCGCGTGAGCACCTGACCGTCGAGATGGCGCTGTACCTGCTGCGCGAACTCGGCGCGGGGTACGGCAGCGACTCGCGGATCACCAACATGGTCAACGGCCGGGAGATCTGGATCATCCCGGACCTCAACCCGGACGGCGGCGAGTACGACATCGCCACCGGCTCCTACCGCTCCTGGCGCAAGAACCGGCAGCCCAACTCCGGTTCGTCGTACGTCGGCACCGACCTGAACCGCAACTGGAACTACCGCTGGGGCTGCTGCGGCGGCTCCTCCGGCTCCACGTCCTCCGAGACCTACCGGGGTCCGGCTCCCGAGTCCGCGCCCGAGGTGAAGGTCGTCGCCGACTTCGTGCGCAGCCGGGTCGTGGGCGGGGTGCAGCAGATCAAGGCGGGCGTCGACTTCCACACGTACAGCGAGCTGGTGCTGTGGCCGTTCGGCTACACCTACTCCGACACCACGACCGGGATGACGGCCGACGACCAGGCCGCCTTCCGGACGGTCGGTCAGAAGATGGCCGCGAGCAACGGCTACACGCCGCAGCAGTCCAGCGATCTGTACATCACGGACGGGTCGATCGACGACTACCTGTGGGGCACGCACAAGATCTTCGGCTACACCTTCGAGATGTATCCGAGGTCCGCGTCGGGCGGCGGCTTCTACCCGCCCGACGAGGTCATCGAGCGGGAGACGTCCCGGAACCGGGACGCCGTCCTGCAACTCCTGGAGAACGCGGACTGCATGTACCGCTCCATCGGCAAGGAGGCACAGTACTGCCGTTAGCGCGGCCCGCCCCCGGTGCCGCGGAGCGGCGCCGCCCGCCGTGAGAAGGCGTGGCGCCTACTCCACGGGGGCGGTATCGGACTTGGACTTGCTCTTGTCGGCCTCCGACTCCGGCTCGTTCACGTCGGCGCCCGGCTTGGACTCGTCCAGGTCGGCCTCCGGCGTGGACTCCCCGGCAGCGGCGTCCGGCGCGGACTTGCCCTTCTCGGCCTCCGACTCGGGCTTGTCCGCGTCGTCGGACGCGTCTGCGTCGGTGGCGTCCGCGTCGGGCGTCTCCGGCTCGGCGGCCTCGTCGTCGAAGTAGGCGTCCAGGACCGCGTCCAGCTCCGTGTCCCACTCGGCGAAGCGGCTTCGGGACGCGGCCTCGATCTCCAGCGGGTACCAGCGCCTGTCCGTGGTGTGGACGGTGACCGTGTAGCGCTTGCCGAAGCGGGCGGTCTCCGTCTCCACCGCGCCGATCTCGTCCCAGCGGAACTCGCACTCCTGGTCGTCCAGGCGGAGCCGTACGCCACTGTGGTCGGCGACGATCCTGGCGCGGCGGTCGGACGCCTCGAAGACCGGGCCGTCGGGGGCGGGCTCCTCCTCGGAGGCGTCGGACTCGTCGGAGGCGTCCGAGGCACCGGAGGCGTCCGAGGCGTCGGCGGCCTCGGGCTTCTCCGGTGAGGTCCTCTCCTCGGACTCCGCCGCCGTGTCCGCGTCCGCCTGCTCCGACGCCGCCTTCGAGTCCTCCGGCTCCACCTCGTCCTTCACGTCCGCCTTGCGGCCGGACGCGGGGGCGGTGAGCCCGGGGATGAAGGCCGGGTCGAATCCGGCGCCTTCCAGGGGCTGGCTGCTCGAACCTATGCGCTGCTCCACACCGGAGGAGTATGGTCGACGATCCTGTGCGGGACACAGCCAGCCCCTGTTTTCGTTATCAGACGCCTACATGGGACCCACCGTTCGCACCAATCGGACGATGATCCGACAGGACGCGCGGGCCGGGTCAGACGGCCAGACTGAGCGCCGCCGCGACCACGAAACCGGCCACCGACAGGACGCTCTCCAGCACCGTCCACGTCTTCAGTGTGTCCCGCTCGCTGATGCCGAAGTACTTGGCGACCATCCAGAACCCGCCGTCGTTGACGTGCGAGGCGAAGATGGAGCCCGCCGAGATGGCCATGATGACGAGGGCCACGAACGCCTGGGAGTGGTCCCCCTCGGACAGCAGCGGGGCCACGATGCCCGCCGTCGTGACGATCGCCACCGTCGCCGAGCCCTGCGCGACCCGGAGCACCACGGAGATCAGGTACGACAGGACGATCACCGGCAGTCCGACGTCGTTGAACGTGTCGGACAGCGCCTGGGCGACCCCGCTGCCCTTGAGGACCGCGCCGAAGACACCGCCCGCGCCGACGACCAGCAGGATGTTGCCGACCGGCTTCAGCGAGGACGTCGAGACGGTCTCCAGGGACTTGCGGGACCAGCCGCGCCGGATGCCGAGCAGGTAGTACGCCATGAACAGGGCGATGGTGAGCGCGACGAACGGGTGGCCGAAGAACTCGACGACCGAGCGCAGCGTCGACTCGTCCAGGGCGATCGAGGAGAAGGTCGCGGCGAGGATCAGCAGGAGCGGCGTACCGATGATGCCGAGGACCGTGCCGAGCGGCACCGGCGTCTCGCGCGGCTCGACGCCGGCGGCACGCTGCTCGTCGAGGACGGCCTGCTTGGACTCCTCGGCGGCCTCGACCATGTCCTGCGGTACGGCGACGAAGATCCGCTTGCCGATCCAGGCGGAGTAGCCCCAGGCTGCGATGACGGCCGGGATGCCGGTGACGACACCCATGAGGATGACCCAGCCGAGGTCGACATTGAGCAGTCCGGCGGCGGCCACCGGGCCGGGGTGCGGGGGCAGGAAGGCGTGGGTGACGGACAGGCCCGCGAGCAGCGGCAGGCAGTAGAGCAGGATCGACTTGCCGGAGCGCTTCGCGGCGGCGTACACGATCGGCGCGAGGACGAAGATGCCGACGTCGAAGAAGACCGGGACACCGAAGATCAGACCGGTGAGGCCCATGGCGAGCGGGGCCCGCTTCTCGCCGAACACGCCGAGCAGCCGCGAGGCCAGCACCTCGGCGCCGCCGCTGACCTCGAGGATCGCGCCGAGCATGGTGCCGAGGCCGATGATGATCGCGACATGGCCGAGGATGCCGCCCATCCCCGACTCGATGGTGGACACCGCGTCCGAACGCTGGACCGTGCCGAAGAGTTCGGTGACCGACAGGCCGGCCATCAGGCCGACGGCTATGGAGACGCCGAGCAGTGCGACGAAGGGCTGCACCCGCGCCTTGATGATCAGGAAGAGGAGCAGTGCGATGCCGATGGCGGCGACGGTCAGCAGACCGGCGGTGCCGTCGATCAGCAGGAGCAGCCCTCCGGTGTGCGGGGGTGCCTCGGCCGCGGCGTCGGCGGCGAGCGAAAAGGATGGTGGGGACAGTCGGGACATTCGGGGGGTCCTCTACTGGAGTACACGAAGCTTTTGGGCATGGGGGATCGCGGCACGGCGTCCCAGGGGTGGTGGACGCCGTGCCGTGGCACACGAGGTGTGAGGGGGGGTACGGAAAAACGAAAAAGGAGGGAGCGCGCGTCAGCCCAGTACGGCCAGTGCGTCGATCTCGATGAGGAGCCCCGCGGGCAGGCCGACGTAGACGGTCGTGCGCGCGGCGGGCGGCTGGGTGAGGCCCTGCTCCTCGAAGTAGGTGTTGTAGATCTGGTTCATCTCGGCGAAGTGGTCCACGTCGGTGAGGTAGACGCGGATCATCATCGCGTCGTCCCAGGTCGCGCCGCCCTCTTCGAGGATCGCCTTGACGTTGGCGAGGGTCTGGAGGGTCTGCTCGCGCAGGGTGGGACCGGCGGGCGTGGGCGCCTTGCCCTCCTCGGCGGGGAGGAACCCGACCTGGCCGGCGACCTGGAGGATGTTGCCCTTCCGCACGCCGTGGGAGAACTTCGCGGGCGGGGTGGTGTGGGTGCTGGGGGTGAGGGCGACTTTCTCGGTCATGCGGGGCTGTCCTTCACTTGAGTTCTGCCGGGGTTCTGCCGGAGTACTCGCCGCTGATCGCGTCCGCGGTGCGGCGGACCAGCGGGAGCAGGGTGAGGAGTTCGTCGGCGGTGACGACGACGTTCGGCGCGGAGACCGACATCGCGGCGATCACCCGGCCGTCGGCGCCGCGGATCGGCGCGGCGACGCAGTTGATGGACTCCTCGTGGCCGCCGAGGTCGGTGGCCCAGCCCTGTTCGCGCACCTTCTCCAACTCCCGCAGGAACGCGGCCGGGTTGGGTGTCGAACGGGACGTGTACATGGGGTAGTCGAGCTGCTCCGCGAGGGCGCGGCGCTCGGGCTCGGGCAGGTCGGCGAGGAGCAGCTTGGCCACGGCGGCGACGGTGATCGCGACGGGCTTGCCGATCCGCGAGTACATGCGCACCGGGTAGCGGCTCTCCACCTTGTCGATGTAGAGGACCTCGTTCTCCTCGTACACGGCGAGGTGCACGGTGTGGCCGCACCGCTCGTTGAGGCGGGCGAGGTGGGGGTGGGCGATCTCCCGGACGTCGAGGTTCTCCATCGCCTCCTGGGCGAGGGCGAAGAGGCGGGCACCGAGCCGGTAGCGCTGGTCGGACTGGCGGTAGACGAGTCCGTGCTCGTGCAGGGTGCGCAGCAGCCGCAGCGCCGTGGACTTGTGCACGCCCAGGCGGTCGGCGACCTGCCCGAGGTCGGCGGGGCCCTCGGCGAGCAGCGGCAGGATGCTCAGCGCACGGTCGACGGTCTGGCTCATGGGGTACGTCCCTCCTCCTCGGCCCGGTCCGCGTGGCCCGCGTCCGGGTGCGCGCCCGCGGTGTCGGTCTCGGTCCAACCGGGGCCAAGACGCAGTCTCCCCCACGCCGGGTCGTCCAGGGCGGCCAGCCGGTCGGCCAGGTCGCGGGCGGGGGGTGCGGCGAGGTCCCCGGGGGTGGTGAGGGCGGCGGCGGCCGCGAGGTGGCCGTGCCGGAGCCGGTCCCGTACGGGCAGGGCGCGCAGGGTGGCGGAGAGGAACCCGGCGGCGAAGGCGTCGCCCGCGCCGACGGCGGCCACGACGTCCACATCGAGGGACGGGGCGAAGACCGCGGCGCCGGCGTCGGTCCCGTCCGGGCCGTAGGCCGTCGCGCCGCGGCCGCCCTGCTTGACGACCAGGACCTCCGGTTCCGGCAGCGCCTCCCGTACGGCGGCGGCGTCCCGCAGGCCCCAGGCCTCGCGCGCCTCGTCCTCGCCCACGAAGACGATGTCGGCGCCGCGGGCCAGTTCCAGCAGTACCTCGGGGCCGTGGGCGGCGCTGTCGCGCCACAGTCCCGGCCGGTGGTTGACGTCGAAGGAGACGAGCGGGCGGCCGGGGCGGCGGGCGGTCAGCTCCCGCAGGAGGTCCAGGCAGCCGGTGGAGAGCGCGGCGGTGATGCCTGACAGGTGCAGGACGCGGGCGGCGCGGGCGGCGGCCAGGTCGACGGTGCGGGGGGTCATCGCGGAGGCGGCGGAGCCGGCCCGGTAGTAGGCGACCTCGTGGGCGTCGGTGGCGCGGTCGCCGGCGGTGCGGAAGTAGACGCCGGTGGGGCGGTGCGGGTCGCGCCGGACGTACGACACGTCGACGCCGTACTCCCCGATGGTCCGGACGAGGTGGTCGCCGAAGCCGTCCTGGCCGACCGCGCTGATCCAGCGTGCCGGGTGCCCGGCCGCCGCGAGCACGCACGCGGTGTTGGACTCCGCGCCGCCGATGGCCCGTTCGAAGGAGGGCACGTCGGCGAGGGGGCCCGGCCGGGAGGGCAGGAACGTCACCATGGACTCGCCCAGCGCGACGACGTCGACGACCTCCACGACGTCGGGGGCGGTGCGGGGTCCGGTGGCGGTCACGATGTCGGGGCTCCTCGGCGTGGCGGGGTCGGGCGGCAGGGGCGGTGGCGGGCGTCCACGGCGTCGTCCGCGGCGGTCGGCGTGGGGCGGCTGCGTGGGCGGTTGCGGTGGTGGCGGGGACGCGTTTCCGTTGACCCCGCGTGGCCGAGATGTTAGACAGCCGTAAGCGACATACGCAATGGGTGTTGCAGAGAATGCAACACACCAGATCAGGGAGGCTCTGATGGTCCTCGACCCCGGCTCCGACAGCTACCAGCACCTCACCGAGGAACGCGTCGACCACCGTTTCAAGGGACTCCCGCCGGACGCCGCCGGGCTGACCGTCGGCGAGCTGGCCGCCCAGCGCCGCAACCTGTTCACCGGCGGTTTCACCACCCCGGTGCTCGCGCTGTCCGCCGAGCGCCTGGAGCACAACCTGAAGCTGATGGAGACGTACGCGGCCCGGCACGGCCTCGCCTTCGCCCCGCACGGCAAGACCTCCATGGCCCCGCAGCTCTTCCGGCGCCAGATCGAGCACGGCGCCTGGGGCATCACGCTCGCGGTGCCGCACCAGGCACGGGTGGCGCGGGCGTTCGGTGTCCAGCGGATCTTCCTGGCCAACGAGGTGGTGGACACGGCGGCCCTGCACTGGGTCTCCGGCGAGCTGGACGCCGACCCGGACTTCCGCTTCGTCTGCTACGTCGACTCCGTGCGCGGCGTCGAGCTGATGGACACCGCGCTGGCCGGGTCCGCCCGCCCGGTGGACGTGGTGATCGAGCTGGCCGCCGGCGAGGGCGCCCGGACCGGGGTGCGCACGGAGGCGGAGTGCGCCGCCGTCGCCGACGCGGTGGCGGGCGCGCGCGGTCTGCGGCTGGTCGGGGTCGCCGGGTACGAGGGCGAGGTGCCGGACGCCGACCCGGAGCGGGTGCGGGCGTGGCTGCGGCGGCTGGTGGCCCTGGCGGTGGACTTCGACAAGGCGGGCCGGTTCGCGGACCTGGACGAGATCGTGGTGAGCGCGGGCGGCAGCGCCTGGTTCGACGCGGTGGCCGACGTCTTCGCCGGGATCCCCGAACTCTCCACTCCCGTGCTGAAGTTGCTGCGCTCGGGTGCGTACGTCTCGCACGACGACGGGCACTACAGCGCGGTGACGCCGTTCAACCGGGTACCGGAGGAGGGCGCGCTGGAACCGGCGTTCCGGCTGTGGACGCAGATCGTGTCCCGTCCGTCCGCCGACCAGGCCTTCGCCAACGCCGGCAAGCGGGACGCGGCCTACGATCTCGACCTGCCGTTCGCGCAGGTGATCCGCCGGGACGGCGCCGAGCGTCCGGCGACCGGCGTCTCGGTGGTCTCCCTCTCCGACCAGCACACCTGGCTGCGCACCACCCCGGAGACCGACCTGGAGGTCGGCGACTGGCTGGGGCTCGGACTGTCGCACCCGTGCACGTCGTTCGACAAGTGGGTACTCATTCCCGTGGCGGAGGCGGACGGCACGGTGGTCGACTACATCCGTACGTTCTTCTAGGAGGGCCGCGGCATGGAAGAACTCGTCATCCGGGACGCCGATGTCGTGGACGGCTCCGGCGACCACGCCTACCGCGCGGACGTGGTCGTCGACGGCGGCCGGATCGTCTCGATCGTGAAGGAGGCGGCGGCAGCGGGCTGCCAGCGCCCGAAGGCCCGCCGCGAACTGGACGCCGAGGGGCTGGTCCTGGCCCCCGGCTTCATCGACATGCACGCGCACAGCGATCTGGCGCTGCTGCGCGACCCCGACCACAGCGCCAAGGCGGCGCAGGGCGTCACCCTCGAAGTACTGGGCCAGGACGGCCTGTCGTACGCGCCGGTCGACGACCGCACGCTCGGCGAGGTGCGCTCGGCCATCGCCGGCTGGAACGGCGGCGGGGACGACATCGACTTCGACTGGCGCTCGGTCGGCGAGTACCTGGACCGGCTCGACGCGGGCATCGCGGTCAACGCCGCGTATCTGATCCCGCAGGGCACGGTCCGCGCGCTCGCCGTCGGCTGGGAGGACCGGGAGGCGACGCCCCGGGAACTGGACCGGATGCGGCAGTTGGTCGCGGAGGGGATGGAGCAGGGCGCGGTCGGCATGTCGTCGGGGCTGACGTACACGCCCGGCATGTACGCCAAGGAGGCCGAACTCACCGAGCTGTGCCGGGTGGTGGCGCGGTACGACGGCTACTACTGCCCGCACCACCGCTCCTACGGCGCGGGCGCGCTCGAGGCGTACGCGGAGATGGTGGCGCTCACCCGGGAGGCGGGCTGCGCGCTGCACCTGGCGCACGCGACGATGAACTTCGGCGTGAACAAGGGCAGGGCTCCCGAACTGCTGGCTCTGCTGGACGAGGCGTTGGACGCCGGCGCCGACATCAGCCTCGACACGTACCCGTACACGCCGGGCTGCACCACCCTCGTCGCGATGCTGCCGAGCTGGGCGAGCGAGGGCGGCCCGGAGGAGACGCTCAGGCGGCTCGCGGACGACGGGACGGCCGAGCGGATCCGGCACCATCTGGAGGTGACCGGCTCGGACGGCTGCCACGGGGTGCCCATCGAGTGGGACACCATCGAGATCTCCGGGGTGGGCGACCCCGCGCTGGGCGAGTACGTGGGCCGCACGGTGCGGGAGTCGGCCGCGCTGCGCGGTCAGAGCCCGTGGGCCCTCGCGCGTGAACTGCTGCTCAAGGACAGACTGGCCCCGTCGATCCTGCAGCACGTCGGCCACGAGGAGAACGTGCGGGCGATCATGCGGCACCGGGTGCACACCGGCGGCTCGGACGGCATCCTCCAGGGCGCCAAGCCGCACCCGCGCGCGTACGGCACGTTCCCGCAGTATCTCGGTCGGTACGTACGGGAGTTGGGCGTGCTGTCGCTGGAGGAGTGCGTCGCGCACCTGACGTCGCGGCCGGCCGCCCGGCTGCGGCTCGCGGACCGCGGACTGGTCCGCGAGGGGTACAGGGCCGACCTGGTGCTTTTCGACCCGCGGACGGTGGCCGCGGGCTCCACCTTCGAGCAGCCCCGGACGCTCCCCGTGGGCATCCCGTACGTGCTGGTCGACGGGCGGTTCGTGATGGAGGACGGGCGGCGCACCGACGTACTGGCGGGGCGGTCGGTCCGCAGGTCTCCCCACTGACCGCCCGCCCGCGCCGGCCGCCGCCCGGGTCAGGCCCTCCCGGACCCGGGCGGCGGCCGGCGCGGAGGTGGGGAAGGCATTCGAGCGGTACACGTTCGGGGGAACCTCGAGGCCGCCAGCGCCGCACCCCTCGGACCGCCCGAGAGGGCTCGGACGGGGCGCCGCACGGCCGGGAGGAGGGTGGCCACGGGCCCCGCACGGACACAACGAACCGAACCGACGCATCTCACGTGGCGGATGACACGGCGCGCGGGGCATTACCGAGTCGTAAGCTCCCAGCATGCAGGTGATCCAGTCGACCAAGCTCGCCAACGTCTGTTACGAGATCCGGGGCCCGGTGCTCGAGGAGGCGATGCGGCTGGAAGCTGCCGGTCACCGCATCCTCAAGCTGAACACCGGCAACCCGGCCGCGTTCGGCTTCGAGTGCCCGCCCGAGATCCTCGAGGACGTCCTGCGCAACGTGTCGTCGGCGCACGGCTACGGCGACGCGAAGGGGCTGCTGGCCGCGCGCCGGGCGGTCGTCATGCACAACCAGACCCTCGGCATCGAGACCGACGTCGAGCACGTCTTCATCGGCAACGGCGTCTCCGAGCTGATCGTGATGGCGATGCAGGCGCTGCTGGACGACGGGGACGAGGTGCTGGTCCCGGCGCCGGACTACCCGCTGTGGACGGCCGCCGTCTCGCTGGCGGGCGGCACGGCGGTGCACTACCGCTGCGACGAGCAGGCCGACTGGATGCCGGACCTCGCCGACATCGAACGCAAGGTCACCGACCGCACCAAGGCGATCGTGATCATCAACCCGAACAACCCGACCGGCGCGGTGTACGACGAGGCGATGGTCAAGGGCCTGACCGACATCGCCCGCCGCCACAACCTGCTGGTCTGCTCGGACGAGATCTACGACAAGATCCTCTACGACGGCGCCGTCCACACCCCCACCGCCTCCGTCGCCCCCGACCTGCTCACCCTCACCTTCAACGGCATGTCGAAGGCGTACCGGGTGGCCGGCTACCGGGTGGGCTGGATGTCGGTCTCCGGGCCCCGCGCGCACGCCGACTCCTACATAGAGGGTCTGACGATCCTGGCGAACATGCGCCTGTGCGCGAACATGCCGGGCCAGCACGGAGTGGTCGCCGCGCTCAGCGGACGCCAGACGATCAACGACCTGGTGCTGCCGGGCGGCCGGCTGCGCGAGCAGCGGGACGTGGCGTACGAACTGCTGACCCAGATCCCGGGCGTGACCTGCGTGAAGCCGAAGGGGGCGCTGTACCTCTTCCCGCGCCTCGACCCCGACGTCTTCAAGATCAGGGACGACCGGCAGATGGTCCTGGACCTGCTGCGCAGCGAGAAGATCATGGTCGTGCACGGCACCGGCTTCAACTGGACGGAACCCGACCACTTCCGGGTGGTGACCCTGCCGTCGGTCGACGACCTGCGGGACGCGGTGGGCCGGATCGCCCGTTTCCTGGACGGTTACGGCCAGCTCTGACGGGGCACGCGCTCACCCTGTGTGTCTAAGCTGTCCGATCTTGTGAACGACTCAACTTTAGACGAAATCCAAGCTAGGATGGCTTCCTGTTAGCACTCAGGAGGCCATCCATGTACGAACCGATCCGCAGCAAGTCGGTCCACCGCACGATGGCCGGCACCCCCCACGACTTCCCCCACCGGTCCCGTGAGGAAGAGCTGGACATCCAGCTCGCGGGCCATCTCGCCGCGCTGCTCGCCGTCACCGACGAGCTGCGTGTCGCGGCGCCCTCAGCCGATCTGGACACCGCGGCCGAGCGGCTCGCCGAGCAGGTGGCCCGCCTGCGGGGAGGACGTAAGCCGGCTCGCGCGTCGGCGACCACGAGGGGCCGTCAGGCGAACGCCACGGCCCTGCACCGACATGCGCACGCCCGCGCGGGCCGCGCCCTGGTCGTCGCCGCCTCCCGCGCCGACACGGTGGCCGCGATCCTGGCCGCCGAACGGATGGACGCGCACACCGCGGCCCTCGAGCCGCGCGAACTCGCGTCCCGCTGAGCCCCGCCGGGCTCCCCCATACGGCCCCGGTCCGCGTGCACCCGCAGCGACGCGCGGACCGGGCGCCACGCACCGCGCACCGCCGACGGGGCACTCCGGGCAGCCCGCCCGGAGTGCCCCGTCGCCGTTTCCCCGCGGGATCGGTTCGCGTACGCGGATCAGCCCGCGTACTCCGACGCGCCCGCCGTGCGGCGGATCTCCGGCAGCGCCGAGTAGAGCGCGACACCCGGGCAGAGCGTGGCGTAGCCGTCGCGGTGGCCGGAAATCGTGTTCAGCGTGACCTTGTCGCCGTTCTTCCAGCCCTTGGCGTCGGCCGCCGCGGTGAGTGTGGCCTTCGCCTCCGGGTCGACGCCGTGCAGGCCGAGCTTCCAGGCGGAGATGTCGGCGATCGCCTGCTTGGCCGCGGCGGTCGGCGTGCCGCCGTTCTCGTAGTCGCCGAGCAGCGAGACGCCTGACGAGTAGCCGTTGAAGCCGTAGGTGTGAGCACCCCGGACGGGCTTGTCGGTGCCGCCGGCACGGCCCTCGAAGACCGTTCCGCACTTGTCGACGAAGAAGTTGTAGCCGATGTCGCTCCAGCCGTTGGTCTTCACGTGGTACGTGAGGATCGCACGGACGATGGCCGGCGACTCGGCGCACTCGTAGCTGTTCGTGCCGGCCGTGTGGTGCACGAAGACCGCGTCGACCTTGCCCAGGTAGTCCGGCGGGTCGGCGACGAGCGACTCGTCCGCGCCCCAGTCGGCACGGCTGACGACCGCCGGTGCGGCGGGAGCGGCCGGTGCCGTCGACTCGGCCGGGTCCGGCTGGGTGCTCGGCTCCGCCGTGGGCTCGGTGGTCGGGTCGGCGGTGGGCTCCTCCGTCGGCTCCTCGCTCGGGGCGGGGGCGCTCGGTTCGGCCGTCGGGTCCTGTGTCGGGTCCTGCGTCGGCTCCTCGGAAGGCTCCGGCGCCGTCGGCTCCTCGCTCGGACTGCCGGGCTCGGCGGTCGGCTCCTCGCTCGCGGTGGGGGCGCTCGGTTCGGCCGTCGGGTCCTGTGCGGGGTCCTGCGTCGGCTCCTCGGAAGGCTCCGGGGCGCTGGAGGTGGCCGACTGCTCGGTGGCCGGGGGCTCGGTCGGCTCCGAGGACGGCCCGGTCGGCTGCTCGGGGGCGCTGCTCGGCTCGGTTTCCCCGCCGGACTGCGACGGGTCCGGGACGGTGGTCCCGGAGTCGCCGGGCTCGGCGGACGGCTTGCCGTTGCCGTTGCCCTTCCCGTTGCCGTTGCCGTTCCCGTTGCCGTTGCCGTTCTCCTGTCCCTTGCCGGTCTTCCCCTTCCCCTTGCCGCCCTTCGTCTCGCCCGGGTCGATCATGTCCAGCCGCAGCGCGTCCGGCACGGCTGTCTCCTTGCCGCCGGCCACGACACGGGCCTCGACGGCGTCCGACGGCCCCACCCACAGCGGCTCGGAAGCGCCCCGGACATCGCCGGCCTCACCCTCCTGCGTCTCGGGGGCCCGGATGTCGAAATCGAGGTCGCGCCAGTCGGTCCACGCGCCGCCCTCCGCACCGCGGGTACGGATCTGCGCGGTGCCCTCGAACTCGTCGGCGCTGTCCTCCCAGGAGACACCGATGAGCGAGAACAACTGTGTTTCGGTGCGCGGCAGTTCGCGCTTCTTCGGGTCCTTGCCGGTCAACGCCAGCGTATGGGCCTGCGCGGGACGCGCGGCCTCGTCGGCGCCGCCGCCCTCGGAACCTCCGCCGACGGCCACGGCCGTCACACCGGTGCCTGCGATGACCACGGCCCCGGCCGCCAGCCAGATCGTGCGCCTCGACGTTCTCGTACGCCGCGCGCGGGTTCCTCTTGGACTCATGCCCACCCCTTTGTGAACCTTGTACGTGAAGATCAGTTGTCGTTGGCGGGCGGCTCGCCGACACCTGTAGCACGGCGGAACTCACCCACAACAGCGGCCTGTTGGACGTGCCCGCTGTGGATCGCGAGCGTGCAGGCCGTCCGGCCGCCCCGCTCGCCGGGGACGAGCGCCACCGCTCGCGCTCTTGCCCGTGTTCTCGCCCGCGCCGTTCTGCGCACCGGTGGTTTCGGCGCCGACCGCCGCCGCATCCGCCTTCACACCGCCCCGGCTTCCGCGTGGTGCGGCCCCTCGGACATGCTCTCCGGTTCTTCGCTTTCCATGGACTCCATGGACTCCGCGGATTCCTTCGACGACACGAACAGGGTCCGACTTTCGGCATGACGGATCGATGCGGCATTCAGCTGAAGTCGGACCGGGCGGTTATACACCACGCGGAGCGCGCCACGCGACGGAGAGCGCAAAAGGGGCGAACCGACTGCTTTTCGGTGGGGTAAATTCCCCGAATGTCCTTGGGCTTGACGTACCCTCGATCCGTTGGTCAATAATTCGCCCGCGCGCCCGCGAGCCGGCCTTTCACCTGCTCGCGGGCGGCGGAACGTGGCTGACTTCCGGCTTGGTTCTGTCTCGGGTTCGCACACCTGCATCGACGTCCGCTGATGCACTGAGCGGGCTGCGGTAGGACTCATAGCAGTCCCAGTCCGAGAAAGGCTGGAATCGGATGCCGGCTTCGCCTCCGTCTCCGGAGCGATTCTCCTGCTGGCAGCCGTCGTCATCCCGGTCATCGACTTCAGGATCTGGACACTTCCCGCTCGCAGCGACAGCGGCGACGTCACAAGGCCGGGCCGGGCCCGCCGAGTTGACAGAGATCGCAGTTGAATCGTCAACGAGCAGGGAAGTCGCGCCGGCGGGGACAGCAGCGATCACCGTCACCCTGGTGACCGCATGCGTCATTGGCTCCGTCCGCGTGCTTCGACAGCACCCGAGGCAGTAGTTCAGGCCGACCGAGCGTCACCGGAGTGCCACTGCCGCACCCACTGCTCGAAGCCCCAGGCGTCCTCCCCCGGCACCGGGCCGGTTCCCACGTCGGCCACCATCCAGACCTCGCCCCGGCGGGGCCCCGTGGTCACCAGCACCCAGAACGACTGCCCGTCCTCCGATCCCAAAACGATCGACCCCTTGGTGTACACGGCATCGGTGCGTGGATCGTCCTCAGGGGCGACCGTCTCGTCGTCCTCCGACTGCCAAGCCGCCTCCAGGGGAAACAGTTCTCCTGGCTGCCGCGGACCGAGGTCCGGCCGGCTCTCCGACAGCCACCCGAGCGGCTGCAGACCCACTTCACTCCGATCAAGATCAGGGTTGAGTGGTGATCGAAACATGAGTGCCGAGCTCCAGCGGGTCATGGAAACACTGCGGAATGCGACGGGAATGCAGGCCGAATGGCGCATGATGAATTCCTTGCCCGCTGGGGCTCGCCCCAAGGAACTGTCCGCAGACCTACCGCCCTCACTTCGGACGTTCCTCATGGTCGCGAACGGCGCGACCTGTGGTGACGCCACCATCTTCTCGGCTTCCATGGCTGACCAGATGCAGTTCTATACCGATCCGATTCCCGGGGCAGAGATCACCCTCGGACACGAGAATTGGCTGTGCTGCGGAGTCATCACCGATGATCCGTTCTTCGTGAACCGGTCGAGCGGAGAAGTCTGGTACTTCCCGGACACCGGAGTCGAGTGGTGGAAATCCTCGTCGTTCGAGAAGGCTGCGGACGACTTCACCTCTTTCTTCTTGCGTTTCGTGGCAGGGCCCCGCTACGTGGACCTGTCCGCCGCGGGGCGCGAAGACCAATGGGCTGAACTGCTCAGCCAGGTGGACCTCCTGAGGTAGAGGAGCCGAGAACAACAAAGCAGCCCCGCCCACTGCCGGTGGGCGGGGCTCCGCTTGTGTCCTCCTCGCCGTCGACCCCGGCGGCGAGGACGGCGACACCAAGCCGGAGACGATCACTGCCACGGCCGAGCACCCGTTCTGGCTGCCGGACTTCGGCAGATGGGCCAACGCGGAGGACCTCGAGCCCGGCATGTGGCTCCAGACCTCGGCCGGCGCCTGGGTCCAGATCACCGCGATCGACGAGAGGCACCGGACCCAGCGGGTTCACAACCTCACCGTCGACGGCCAGCACACGTACTTCGTGGCGGTCGGCTCGGCGGCGGTTCTCGTCCACAACGACGAACCCACCGAGGTCTACAAGACCGACGCGGGCAAGGCTGCGACGCGACCCGCAGGGCTCACATTGCTTCTGGCCGGTGTCTGCTGCGTGGCCGTCGTACGATCACAGCCCTGGGTCTAGATGTTCTGTCCACGCAGGCCGTTGACATCACGCGGCACGGACCGCGTGATGTCAACGGCCGTCCCTAGGATCGCGTCAGGCCCACGGGCCTCACAGGTCGGCAGGAAGGGCGGGGCGAGGGCGACCTCGGGCTCGGACAACAGCCGACGGCTCCACGTCAACGCCTTGGAGGTCTGTTGCAAGGGCGCATATGGATTGATTGGCGACTGGTGGGCTTCGCCGTCATGTTCGCCGTGGGTGCGCCGGGACAGGCGGCTGTGGCTGACATTCCGGTCATGGCGCGGATCGTGCTTTCTGTGATCGGCCTGATCGCCTGGTGGTATCTCTTCCGGTGCGCAGCGGACACGTGGGGCAGTCGCATTCTCCGCCGGAGTGATGACGCACCCGTCCTGATGCCATGGCTCGTCTTCACCAGCTCGTTCTATACACACGGACTGCTCCTCGGTCTCGCCTGGCGGGACTGTCACGCCGGCGAGCCCGGATTCGCCATGCTCCATGTCCTGATCAGCGCGACAGTCGTGGGAGCAGCGGGCGTTGCGACCTGGGGAACGCTGCTGCACAGGATGGAAGGAGGGCGGCCTGCGGTGCGCGTCCTCAGCACCGCGGTCCTGGTGGTGGCCCTGCTCTGGCCCGCCATGGTCGTCTGGAACCTGGTGACGGGCCCCATGGAAGGACTCTGCGGGCCGGCCGGTATCCCCGGCTGGTGGCCGTCGATCCTGCCCGTGGGCTGACCGGCCCAGCGACATGACCCTGACGACGCATGGCAAGTGAAAAGGTTGTACCGGTTCCCGCGGGACCTCATGTGGGATTCCGCACGTCCGTGACCCGTGATGCCTCCAAGGCCGGATCCGCTTGATCTGATGGGGGACGGGCGGGAGCTCTCCCCGAATCGAGTGGAGGGGGAGCGATCCTGTGAGTGATGTGAGCGATCGACTGCCGTGCGCGGAGGACATGCGGACATGTGCAGGGGCCTTCGTCAGTCGCGTCACCGCCCGCAAGCGGCTCCCGCTGGACTACTCCGTGGCCAGCCTCCGCCTCGTCGATTTCCTGGTCGACGGGCTGCGCAAGGACGGCGTGGAAGAGGTGCGGGTGAGCGGTGCGCTGTTAGGGCTCGGGGCCTACGTCGGTGAGGTGTTGGTCCGCCGTGCGGACGCCCAGTGGGTCGACTTCGACGCCGACCAACAGGACTACTTCGGGCAGCCGGTCGGCGTACGGATGCCGGACGGACGGGTGTGGAACCCCCTCGGCAAGGTCCGCAACTGCTTCGCGGCGGGCAGCTCACAGGAGTCGCTGAGCACCTTCTACCTGACCCTGCACGGACGAGGCCGGCGTGCCGCCGCCTGACGCCACCCGGTCACAGCCGGCACGTCGGTGCCGTCCTCGACCCTGACCCCGTAGCGCCCTCACCCGGCCGGCCACCACTCGGGTGCGGGCAGGGAACTCCGCGTCAGCGCACGTCCGCCGGAAGCTCGATCTTTCCCTGGTACGGGCCCTGGTTCGCCTCGCTGACCTTCTGTTCGAACGTGACGTCCTGGCCGTTGTACGGAATCAGAAAGCCGAAGTCGAGACGATGGCTCTCGATCCGGTACGACGTCGCGTCCAGGACCAGCACCTCCTCCAGGCCGGAGAGCGTCAACTGCCCGTCCTCGACCGGGATGCCCGCCGCGCGGAGCTGCTCGGCCGTCGGGTCGAACTCGCGCTTGGCCTTCTTCGCCCACGCCCGGTCCTGGACGGCGCTCAGCTTCTGCTCGCCGCTCACGACACGGAGTTCGACCGTGCCGCCGCCCTCCGTCTCGGTCACCTTCACCTCGCCGTCGGCAGCCCGCGCGTACATCCGGAACTCGTCGACGACCGCGATCGGGTCCTCGACCTTGTTCCGCATCTCGGGGTCGGCGGGGGACACTGCCTTCCAGCCGGCCGAACCCTCCTTCAGATACCCCGCGTCGCCGACGACGTAGAGCTCCTCGGTCTTCTTCGTGCCCTTGCTGCTGGTGCTGACGCCCTGCGAGTGCAGTGCCGCCCGCCCGGCGGCACGCCGGAGGCTGCCCTCGTAGGTCGCCGCGCTCTTCTGCCCCTGGAGCGTCAGCCCCTCCTCGCCCGTCACGGAGAAGCTCCAGGCGGGCTCCTCGGCCATCGCCTTCTCGGCGAGGTCGAGGAAGTCCTCCGCGGACTCGGGCGCCTGGGGCTGCTCGGACGCCTCGCGGGCAGGCGACGAGGTCGTCTCCTGGGTCTTCGCGTCGTCCGTCTCCGCGCCGCACGCGGCCAGCGTGAGGGCGACCGGGAGGGCGAGCGCGGCGGTGCGTCCGGGACGAGTTCGCATGGACCTTTTCCTTACGTCACGACAGAGGCGCGGACTGTACAACAGCGCCCGCCCCTCGATCACCCCGGCGGACAATCCCGACATCCGGTGACGTCACCTCCCTTCCTTAAGACGAGGATGAGGGAAGACACCGAGGTCCGGCGTGCCAAGCTCGCGCAGAAGGTATGCGAGGCGAAACACGAACCGGCCCACGAGGAGTTCATTCGTACCGTCGACGAGGGAGAGGCGGAGCCATGAGCCACAGCCACTGGAAGACCCTGCGCGAACGGAAGCTCGCGGAGGGGTTCACCGAGCCGGAAGACGTGGCAGAGGCGCGGCGCGAGATCCGCCTGTCCATGGCACTGGCGAAGGCTGTGCACGACCGACGGACGGAGCTCGGGCTCACCCAGACCGAGCTGGCCGACCGCGCCGGCCTCACCCAGGCGAAAATCTCCCGGATCGAAGGCTCCGACACCGTCCCCACGCTGCCGCTTCTCGCCAAGCTGGCCAAGGCCCTGGACGCGACGCTGAACATCGCCCTGGACGACAACGACACCTGGGTGTCCTTCACCGCACACCGCAAACCGCACACCGCACACCGCACCGACGCAGCCTGAGCAACTGGGCAGGCGGTCCTCAGCGAGGTGGGGTGTGTGAGCGTACGGACTCCTCGAACTGCCGCCCGCCCGGGTGTCCGCCGCACTCGCCCCCTGACGGCCGTGCCACCAGCTCGCACCACACGGTCTTGCTGCCGGGCCCCTGCGTCACGCCCCGCCGCAGGGCCAGCGCGTCGAGCAGCGCGAGCCCCCGGCCGGACTCGTCGTCGACGGTGACCGCCTCGCGCAGGACGGGCAGGGCGCACGGGTCGGGGTCGGTGACCTCCAGTCGCGTACGGCCGTCGCCGCAGGACACCCGGACGGTGACGGGGAGGCCCTGGCCAAGGTGCCGGATCACGTTGGTGACGAGTTCGCTCGCGCAGAGCTGGACGTCGACGCCGTAGTCACGCAGGGCGCGGCGCACTCCGGACACGGCCGCCGGGTCGCAGCGCTTCGGGCAGGCCAGTAGGTAGACCTCGTTGCCGAGGAACAGGTGGTAGGTGTCGTCCCGGATGCTGTAGGGCTGCACCGGAGCCCCGGGGCGGACGCCGAACTCCCAGTTCCCCGGTATCTGGCAGACGAACGCCGGCTCCACGCCGCACGCGCACAGGTAGTACTCGGCCTCGTGAGGCCAGGCCGCCGTACCCCCCACTTTGAAGTGCACTTCGTACGGCCCGTGCCCGTCCACGAAGGGCCGCAGGGACAGGGGCAGGGCGCGCACGGCCGGCTCGGGCTCCGCTTCCGGCACCCCCGGGTCGCGCTGCAGCAGCACCCGCCAGAACGAGCCCGGGAACGGCGGCTGCGGAGCCTCCCAGAACCGGGGCACGAGGCGGCCGTCGGACGTCACCGGGTCGGCCGCGTCGTGGTGGTGGGCGCAGTGGAAGACCGACAGGTGTTCTCCGCCGAAGAACTCGATGTCGTCCGGCAGATCCAGTTGGAAGAACAGCGCCATCCGTTCGCCGCAGAAGCAGCGCGGCCACTCCTGGTCGTCGTCGAAGTAGGGCCACCCGCCCACCGAGTTCCGGGCCGGGCGTTCCAGCGGCTCGGTACCGATCTCGATCTCGTACTCGGGCGGCGGCGCCCACTCCTCCAGTCCGTCCTCGCTCACCGGTCGGTGTCCGGGTGGGCTTCCAGGACGGTTCGGCTGATGAGGGGGCGGTCCCACAGGGCGAGGAGTTCGTTGGCGAGGTCCAGGATCGGAAGCGGGTGCCGTACGCCCTGCATCTCGATGGCCGCCGCCGACAGGCTCCGGGGGACGGCGCCGGCGTCGAGCAGGACGCGCCACTCCTCGGGGCCGAGACTCAGGTACTCCAGACCGGTCAGCCCGGCGATCTCCAGGGGGTCGGCCAGCGTCCCCGGGTAGGCGCTGAGGGTTCGCAGACGGGGGAGCCCGACGACCGGGGCGAGACTGAGCGGTTCGCCCTGCCACACACCGATGCTGAGCACCTCCAGCTCGGGGTGGGCGGCGGCCTCCACACTGTCGAGAGCGTGGATGTTCACCCGGGCCACCACCGGCGGGCCGTCCGTGTCAGGGCCCCGGTACCAGCCGTCGGGGCGGTTCATCACCATGGCGGTGAGGGAGTCGGCGCGCAGTCCGGCGCCGATCTTCCTCTCGTGGTCGATCACGATGACCTGCCCGGTGTGTCCGCCCGGCCCGGGTGTCAGGTCGAGGGCGATCCGGTCGCCGCCGCCGTTGTCGCCGAAGACGATCCAGCCGGGCGAGCCGACGAGGCCCTGCACGACGGCGTCCGGCTCGGTGACGACGGCGTCCGTGGCGGCGAACTGCCAGGGGCAGGGGCGGGACCGGGCGTCCGCGATGTACAGCCCGTCCAGGGAGAACAGCTCGCAGCCGACCGCGTCGGCGACGCGCTCCGCCGCCTCGTAGTCGTCGCCCCGGTCCTGCCACCGTGCCCGGGTCACCCGGTAGAGCGCCTTGAGTTCGTCGGGCAGCGGGATGCCGAGGCGCGCTTCCGCTGCCGCGATCTCCGCCTCGGTGGCACCGATGGCGTCGGGGAGCCGCTCGCGGAGGGTGCGCTCCAGCAGCGCCGGGTCCGCTGACGGGGCCGGAGCCACGCCCGGCACCACCTCGGGCAGGCGCCGCCAGGGTTCGGGGACGGCGCCCTCGACCAGAACCAGCGCACCCACGTAGGGGCTCATGAAGCCGGGCTCCACGGCGGGGCCCGACTCGATGACGTGGAACAGGGTCCTCCCGTCCGGTGCCGTCTCCACCATGAACGAGACACCGTTCGCGCCGTCGGCCCTGATGGCGGCCTGCACACGCTCCACGGCGGTGAACTCGGCCTGCCTGTCCTCCACCTGGGCGGTCCACCCCGGCACGGAGCTCGGCCGTTGCACCGGCACACTCCAACTGCCGAAGTCGATATAGCCCGTTACGTAACCACCCGGCGCGGCAAGCCGCTCCGGGTCGGACTCCCGCACGAGCCGCAGCAGCGGTTCCCAGGTGGTGAAGTCATGTATCGAGGACAACGGTGTTCTCCGGTCGGCCGGTTGAGACAGGGAAGCGGAAGCGGTCGGTCACGGCGGGGCGGCGCAGTCGTCCGAGTATCCGAAGACGCCCAGGTGGGTCGGCTCGGGCTGGTCACCGGTGTGGAGGAGGACGTACACGCCCGTCCACCGCATACGGCACTCGTCCAGCCGGTGCAGAGCCTCCGGCGACTTCTCGACACTGCCCTCGTACGCGGCGACGTACTCCCACCCACTGGCGCCCACGGCCGCCCGACCCCTCCCGGTCATGAATCTGGCGCGATCCTAGGGCCGGCCACTGACAGTGGGCGGCGCGGCTGCTGGACGGGGCTGCGAGACGGGGGACTCGCCCGCCGGGAGGCCGATGAGTTCCTCTGCGGCGTTCAGGACGGCTCGCGCCCGGCGGTTTCCCTTCCACGACGTACCGGCCGGGCCCGGTACGGTCCCGACATGGACCTCTTCGCCGCTGACCGGTTGCGACTGGTCGAAGCCCTGCCACCTCAGCTGTCGCCGGAGGACCGTCGCGCCATGGACGACGCCTGGGACGCGGCGGTCCGGGCCAACCCGACCCTGTTCGACGGGCCGGTGGCCGGGTGTACGGGCCTGGAACACGACACACGTGACGGCCTCGTCCTGACCTGGGTCCGGGCGACCTACCGCTTCTACGTCCTGCGCAGGCTGCCCGGCGCGTCCGTACGGCTGCCGTCCCTGTTCGTGGCCGTCGCGCAGCCGGCGGACGACGGGTGCCTGCTGGTGGGGCAGATGGCGTCCTGGACGACCGCGCCCGGCCGCTGGCAGCTCCCGGGCGGCTCGGTCGAGCCCCCGCCGGACGGCGCATCCCTCGACCTGGCCGCCCTACGCCGTCACGCGGCCCGGGAGCTGGCTGAGGAGACCGGTATCGACACCCCTGCCGACGACCTCACCCCCTGGCAGGTCACCCGGGGCGCCAACGGCAGCGTCGGTGTCCTGTTCCAGGCCCCGCCCCGGCCGGAGTCCTGGCTGCGCGAGCGCTTCGCCGCCCTCACCTCCGCCGAACACGCCCTCGGCCGCGTCCCGGAACTGGACCGCCTCGCCCTCGTCCGCTCCCCCACCGACCTGACCGGCCTCGGCGGCCCGCGGGTGGCCTACCTGGAGCCGGTCCTCCGCCGCCACGGCCCCTTCCGGCTCACCGGTCGGACGGGCGGGCCCGCCACAGGTCGCGGAGCATCGCGATCTCGGCCATGTGGTGGATGAACTCGAGGTTGGCCCCCACCAGCACGGCGACGAAGGGGTGGTCGGCGTCGTTGCTGTACGGGTACCGGGAGAAGCCGACCGTGTCGAGCTGCTCGTCGGTGACGGCGCCGACGTCGGCGCGCCAGCGGTCGACCAGCTCCCAGAACCGCTCCAGTGCCAGGGCGGCGGAGGGGGTGAAGTCGACCAGCAGGTCCGGCTCCTGTCGCCGCTCACCGAAGGTCCACTCCCATTGGCCCGCGAAGCAGGAGTGCAGGTGCCCCAGCCGCCAGGCGATGGTGGTGACCGGCGATGCGTCGGGCTCCGGCGTACCGGTGTGGGCGAGAACCTGCTCGACCCGCTCGACGCTCACGCTCCAGTCGTCGGCGATCCTCTCGACGGTCATGCCGCCCGCGGCCTGCCGGGCGACCTCGGCGTACTCGCTCGAGGGGATGTCCGGGGCGCCCTTGTCGAGCAGCCACTCGCCCGGACCGAACGCCCTGGGCGTCACCGCCTCACTCCGGCGCCGGATCGACCAGCAACCGGGCACCGGCTCCCACAGGTACTCCTCGTCGCCGAGCCCCGTCAGCCGCACCTGGGCCATCTCCCTGGCCTGGTCGAACTGGTCGAGCAGGAGTCCCAGCCGGTCGGTCCGCACGCCCTCGATCTCCATGCCTGCCCCCTTGGCGGCCGCGTCTCGCACACAACGCACTGCGTTCAGGTGGAAGTCAACGGACCCCCTCACAGGGGCGCGACCGTTTTCCTCGCCCCGAAGCGGCGCAGCGTCACCGGCATCACCGCACTCGTCCAGCACACGGTCCGACTTCGCCACCGCGGGCGAAGTGGACTTCGGTGGTCGAGCCTCCCCGGGATCGGCCGAGGGCAGAGCCGATCCGCACCAGCCGTCTGACGGTCACTGCCGTCACCTGGTCGGACGAGCGCACCACTCGGTGCCGACCGGAGGGACAGTGCCGGTCAGGGCTGTGATCGTGCCTGGTGGACCGGTCGTGCTCGATGCCGTGCGGGTGCCGGGCCCGGCCACTGTCGCGGGTGCCGGAGGTGTGCGGCGCGGCTAGTGTCGAGGAGCGCGCTGAGCAGCCGAGGAGGCGTTCCCCGCCTGGCAGCGTGGTCATGGGCACCGGTTCCGACGGAAAGAAGGAGCGTGGTCGGTGTGGCCCGGAACCGCCGGTTGATCCTGAGCTCGCCGTCCAGGGTCTGGGGCCTGCTGTCCGACGGCCGGCGCTACGGGGAATGGGTCTCGGGAACGCAGCAGGTCACCGCCGCGGACCCGCACTGGCCGGAAGTGGGCGCCCGCCTGCAGGTCCGGGTCGGCCTCGGCCCTCTGGTCCTCGACGACACCTGTGTCGTACGCATCTGCGAGCCGCAACGCCGTCTGGAGCTGGAAGCGAAGGCGGATCCCTTCGGTGCGGCCCGCATCGCCATGAACCTGATCCCCTGGGGCGAGAGCACTCTCTTCCTTCTCGAATGGCATCCCCTGCGAGGCCCCGGCACCCGGATGCACGGGCTGCCCGTGGACTACCTCGTCTCGATCCGCAACGGCATGATGCTGACGAAGCTGGCCCGGATCGCGGTGCGCGAGCGTCACGGCAGCGCCGGCGGCGCGCTGCAGAGCACCCGGAGCGGATGAGGAGCTGTACAGCGCAGGGTGCCCCGGGTCGGTTCGTCTCGTTGTCAGAGGTGATTTCTCCACGGGCGAGGCGAAATGGCACAAGGTCATGCACCTCGGGCATCTCCAGCGCCTGCGCCGCATCCTGGAGTTGCTCGCCGCACGGGGCGTGAACACCCGCCATGCCAGACCCGCCTGCTACAGCGGTGCGGGCTTCGCCCCCGAACTGCGGGCAGCCGCCGACCGGGGCGAGGTGCTGCTCGTGGACCTGGAGCGGCTGTACCGGGGGCGTAGCAGGACGGCGGTGGCGCAGCAGGCGTGGTGAAGCGGGCGTTGGAATGAACGGCCGGGGGACTTCGGTTCGAGGGCCGGGGCAGCGGTCCGGCCCTCGAACACCGCGGACCGGCGTGCTGAGGCGGTACGGATCAGTACGGCTTGACCAGTACGTGCGCGGCGCCCGGAACGCCGATCTTCAGCAGCTCGTCCTCCTCGGCGGTCGTCTCACCGCCCATCTCCTGCTTGAGCACCGCGCGCGACAAGGCCTGCACCCACAGGGCGCGGGGCCGACGCCGTTCCTCCCAGGCCGTGAGGGCCTCGGGGACGCCGTCCTGGGCGTCGAGCACCTCGGCGAGCACGACGGCGTCCTCGACGGCCATCGCCGCGCCCTGCGCCAGCTGCGGGGTGCTGGCGTGGGCCGCGTCCCCGGCCAGCACCACACGGCCCACGTGCCACGGCGCGTCCACCGTCACCTGGGAGATCCTGGAGTACACGACGGCGGCGGGGTCCGTGACCGCGGCGAGCGCCTCGGCGATCGGTCCGGAGAACATCCGCAGCCGCTCGGCGAACTGCTCGTGGGCACGCTCCGGGTCCGGCCTGAAGTCCTCGGGCTCGGCGAACACCGCGGCCAGGTACATCGTGTCGTCCGTGATGGGGGTGAGCAGCGCCTTCGTCTCCTGCGCGGTGCCCATCACCACGCCCCGTACGTCGGGCAGGCGCGGGACCGTGACCCGCCAGTTGGCGAAGCCGGTGTACTCGGGGGTGTACCGGTCGCCGTACAGCCGGCTGCGCAGCGGGGAGCCGATGCCGTCGAAGCCGACCACCATGTCCCAGCGGTCGGACGATCCGTCCGAAAGGGTGACGTCGACACCAGAACCGTCGTCGGTGAGTTCGGTGATGGTGGTGGAGAACCGTATCTTCGCGCCCGCCGCCACCGCAGCGGCATTGAGTACCCGCGCGAGAGCGGGGCGGGGGATGCCGTTGCTGGGGGGAACGTCGTCCATCCGGGGCTGCGGTATCCGGGCCAGGGCGTTGCCCTCCGGATCGGCGACGGTGAGGATCTCCCACTCGAAACCGACCGCGAGGCAGTCGTCGAGTACGCCGATCTCCCGCAGGGCGTGCAGCGCGTTGGACGGCTGGATGATGCCCACGCCCAGCGCCTCCAGCTCCCCTCGGAGCTCGGCGACCTCCACCGTGTGGCCGCGCCGGGCCAGAGCCGTGGCGAGGGTGAGCCCGCCGATGCCGCCGCCGTGAACGAGTACGCGTAGGCGTGAAGCCATGTCAGTTTCTCCGAAGAAAGATGAAAACGGGGGTGTGGTCTCAGCCGACCGGGGCGGGCAGGCTCGCCAGATGGTCGACCAGCGCGAGCAACGCCTCCTTGGCGTACTCGCGCTGCCGGACGTCACCCATCAGCAGGGGCACATGCGGGTCGAGGTCGAGGGCTTCCCTGATCTCTTCCACCGTGCGGGTGTTGTGGCCGTGGAAGCAGTTGATGGCCACCACGAAGGGGATGCGCCGGCTCTCGAAGAAGTCGATCGAGGCGAAACTGGTGTCCAGGCGCCGGGTGTCCGCGATGACCACTCCGCCGAGCGCGCCGTTGACCAGGTCGTTCCACATGAACCAGAAGCGTTCCTGGCCGGGGGTGCCGAAGAGGTACATGACCAGTTCGTCGTTGATCGTGATGCGTCCGAAGTCCAGGGCGACGGTCGTGGTGCTCTTTTCCCCGATCCCGGCGAGGTCGTCCACACCGACGCTAGCTTTTGTCATGTACTCCTCGGTGTGCAGCGGTGCGACCTCGCTGATCGCGCCCACCAGGGTGGTCTTGCCGACACCGAATCCGCCGGCGATGAGTATCTTGACTGCGGCGGGTGCCGCCTGACTCGTGGTCATGGTTCCTACAGTCTCCGGAGTCCTTCACGAACGGCAGCCAGCAGGCTCGGGTCGGCACCGCCCGCCGCCCAGGCCACCGTGAGCGGTGCCCGAGCGGCGAGCAGGCCCTGGCCGACGAGGTCGGCCAGAAGGATCTTGGTCACCGACACGGGAAGGTCGAGTCCAGCGGCGATCTCGGCGACGGCCGCGGAACGGCGGCAGCGTTCCAGAATCCGACGGTGCTCCGGTTGGAGTTTGCCGGGGCGCAACGGCACGCCGCGTTCGTCGCGCGGGTCGTCGAGGGTCGTGAGTACCGTGATGAGGGTGAGGTCGTCCCGTTCGGGAGCGGTCCGGCCACGGGTGATGGTGTACGGACGCACCATGCTTCCCGCGCCGTCCTCCCCGGGGTCCTCGTACTCCCATCCCGGGTTCACGTGACGGTTCCCTGCCCCGCGCCGAAGGCGTCGAACTCGTCGCGGGTCGCCGTACCGAGCTTCGGCCCGACCTGCTGGACGAGGTTGTGCATGGCGAGCGACATCACCTCCGCGTCGACCTCCTGGGAGGCAACCACGGCCAGGTGGGTGCCCTGGCCCGCCGAGATGATGAAGAGCCACAGGTCGGCGAGCTCGACGATGACCTGGTGGACGACGCCGCCGTTGAAGAGCTGCCCCACGCCGCGGGCCAGACTCTGCTGGCCGGTGCAGATGGCTGCCAGCCGCTCGGCATCCGCGCGGGCGATGCTCTGCGAGTGACTCACGACCAGGCCGTCGTCGGACAGCAGAACCGCGTTCCTGGTCTCGGCGACCGAGTCCACGAGGCCGTCGAGCAGCCAGTCCAGGTCCTGATGGGTCGCAGTAGTTCGTGTCATGACCGTTCTTCTTCTTTCATCTGTTGGCGAGGAGCGCTGGGGGGAGCGGCGTCGGCATCCCCCCCTCACGGGCAGCGCGCGACCGACGTTGGAACGCACCGATCGTCGCCCCGGCGCGGCGCGGTACGGGGCGCAGCAACGGGTCGTCCTGCCAGCGCGGCGGCCTGGGCAGCGGCACCTCGGCGGGGACGTCCGCCCGCAGTTCGTCGACGAGGCTGGCCTGGCGCACCCGGCGGGGCAGAGGTGCCTGGTCACCAGTCAGGCCGGCACCGTCGGCGCCCGCGTCGGTGTGCGGCTGGTGCGGTGCCGGGTGCGGCCCGCTGTGGGCGGGATACGGCCCCTCGGCCTCACCGGAGTAGGTCGGCACGGACCCGTACGAGGCGGCTTCGGCCGGATACGACGCGTGCCCGGTCCCGCCCTCCTGCCCGGTCCCGTACAAGGCGAGGTCGGCTCCGTGGGCCAGGTTCACCCCGTGGCCCTCACCCGTCATGTGGGGCGTCCGGCCGCCCTGAGGTGTGCGGGTGCCGACGGTGTCGTGGGTCACCGCGGACGCGTAAGTGCCGTACGTCCCGTAGGGCTGGTGGCTCGCGTCCTGGCCGCGCTCGTGCTGCGCGTACGGCGTCTCCGGCGTGCCCGGCGCGGGGAAGGCCTCGGTGACTTCCGGGACATGCGGCTGGTACAAGTCCCGGTGCGGCTGCGGCTCGGACTCGTGGGACACCGCGTGCGTCGGGGCCAGCGCCGTGACGTCGACCAAGGCCCGTCCCTGTACGCGTACGGGCAGCGGCTCGTCGGCGCCGTACACGGGACCCACCGGACCGGGGGCGGGAGTCGGGTCCGGGACGGATGAGAGCACCGCCTTCGGAGCCTGCTGGAAGGCGGGGACGGTGAGTTCGACGGGGATGAGCACGACCACCCGCGTACCGCCGTACGCGGACTGACGGAACTCCACTCCCAGGCCGTACTGGTGCGCGAGGCGCGCGACCACGTGCAGACCCAGACGGATGTCCTCGGAGTGGGCCAGGACGTCGAGCCGGGGCGGGTGGGCCATCAGCTCGTTGGCCTCGGCCAGCCTGCCCTCATCCATGCCCAGGCCACGGTCCTCGATCTCGATGACCAGACCGCGGATCACCTCGGCCGCCCTGACCTCGACCGGGCTCGGCGGGCGGGAGAACGTGAGCGCGTTCTCGATCAGTTCGGCGAGCACGTGCGCAACCGGACCGACGGCCCGGGCCGCGAGCCAGGTCCCGCCCTCCTGTTCGATCACCACCCGCTGGTAGTCCTGCACCTCCCCCTGGGCTGAGCGCATCACGTCGAGCAGTGCGACCGGGTCGCGCCACCGCCGGTGGGGTGTGCCGCCGGCGAGAATGACCAGGTTCTCCTCGTAGCGCCGCAGCCGGGCGGTGAGGTGGTCGAGGTCGAAGAGACCGTCGAGGACCTCGGAGTCCTCGTGGCGGCGCTCCATCTCGTCCAGCTTCTTGAGCTGCTGCCCGATGAGCTGCTGGGTGCGGCGGGCGATGCGCTGCAGCAGCCGCTCGAACCCGCGGTGCTGGTCGGCCTGCTTGACGGCGGCCTGCAGGGCACTGGTGCGGGCGAGGTTGAGCGCTGTGCCCAGCTGGGTCAGCTCGTCGGTGCCGCGGCGGACTTCGTCGTGTCGGATGGCCTTCGCCTCGGCATCGACGTCGATCCGCTCGCCCTGCGCGAGCCGCTCGACGACGTCGGGCAGGGCGGTCTCCAGCACCTCTGCCTGTTTCTGCAGGCCGCTGATGCGCTGTCGAAGGCTACGGGTGAGGCGCCACGTCGTCCAGACGACGGCGACAACGGCGGCGAGACCGACGAGGGTGGTGAACAGCGTCCTCTGGAGCAGTCCCATCGCATCGGACGTGCCCTCCTCGATCACCAGCGCGGTCCGGCGCTCGAGGAGCTTCTCGAACTCCGGAGCGAGGGCGTCCATCGCCTCGCGCCAGGTCTCCCGGTCGGCGCCGAGACGGACCGGGCCGCTCTCGTCGGGCTCGCCCGGGCTCAGCACCTCCTGCTCCACGCTGCTCTTGCTCTTCCACGCCGGACTGCCGGTGATCCGCTGCCAGATCTCGCGCTGGTCGTCGGACAGGTGGGGAGCGACCTTCACGGTGTAAAGGAACGACTGGGTCTCGATCGCCTCCCTGACCTGCCGGAAGTCCTCGACGGTCAGTTCACCCTTGCCCCAGCCCCGGGCCAGGAGCGCGTCCGAGCGGGAGATCATCTCCTTGGTCCAGAAGAGGTCGACGAGCGGCTGGGAGAGCACGGTGATCCGGCCGTTGTCCACGTGGCTCAGGGCCGTGAACAACTCGAGGTCGACGGTGATCAGGTCGGTGTAGTACCGGTACACCGCTTCCTGCTGGCCTCGGTCGCCACTGTCGACCACGGAGCGCTGCGCGGGCAGCCGCTCAATCGCGTTACGCGCTTCGGTGACCGCTTCCCTGATCTCCAGGGGGGCGTCGTCCGTCGAGGACAGGTCGTCGGAGAGCGCCCGGAAGGCCTCCACCGCCTTGTCGGTCGCTGCCCGTTGCCGCTCCAAGGCCTTGGACGCACCGTCGTATCCGGCGAGGGTCTCGGCACTGAGACGCCGCTCCTCCTGAAGGTTGTAGTAGACGATGTTGGACGGCTGTCCGGCTTTCTCCGCCAACAGGCCCTGGGCCGCCATCCGCTGGAAGTCGAAGAAGGTCCGACCGCTCGTGACGGCCCACAGGGCTACCAGTGCGATACCGGGGACGATGGCCAGAACGAGGAGGGCCGTCCGCAACGACATGGTCGTCGAGACGGTCCGTCGTGACGCACGCGTGCGCAGGGCGAACTCCCTTGACATGGAACGGCTTCACAGCCGGGCGGTTTTACTTACTAGTCGTGCCGCGCGCATATTAATCACACTGCGCGACTGCTCACCCACGTGGGGGCGACGCCCTGACACCTCCGCACCGGGACACTTCGGACGCCACAATCCGGACAGCCTCGTTCTGGCCACATGTCGACATCGATCCGCAACCCTTTGTTCACCTCGAGAGCCCCTGGAACGTCATACTCCGAAAGCGGGGTACGCGAGAAGCGTGGCGGGAATCGTCCTCGGGGGGCGCGGCCGATCGGTGGCGCGGTGCCTGCCCTTGCCGCCACCGCGGCCGGATTCAGCCACATCGGGGATGGTCACCGCCTCGCACCGGCGCGCTCCCGGTCCCCGAGGTCTGCCGGACGTTCCCGTGCCCGGGGCCGAGCACCACGGCGGCCGAGCCCGCCATACGAAACCACCGGATCACCGGCGCGCGCACGGAGCCCGCGGGACGGCCGAGGCCTCGCGGTGACATGGCGAAGGCCTGTCGTCGCCCTGTTCCGCCGGGGCGGGCGGGAGGGTGACGACAGGCCCAGGGCCCCGCACGCCGTTGTGCGGAGCCTCGCCTGTCCGTCCCGCGGCCGGTCGTGACGATCGCTGGTCAGGGCATCCCATCCCAACCGGCCGCGGAGTCTGTGTGCCGGGCGGCTCAGCCCAGGCGCTGCACCAGGGCGCGGTACTGGTCCCACAGCTCGGTGGGCGTGTGGTCGCCGAAGGTGTTGAAGTGCTCGGGGACGAGCGCGGCCTCCTCGCGCCACACCTCCTTGTCGACGCTGAGCAGGAAGTCCAGGTCGGCGTCGGTCAGTTCGAGGCCGTCCGTGTCGAGGGCCGCCTTGGTCGGCAGGACGCCGATCGGGGTCTCGACGCCGCCCGCCTTGCCGTCCAGGCGCTCCACGATCCACTTCAGGACGCGGCTGTTCTCGCCGAAGCCGGGCCAGACGAACTTGCCCTCGTCGTTCTTGCGGAACCAGTTGACGTAGTAGATCTTCGGCAGCTTGGACTGGTCCTTGTCCTTGGCCACGTCGACCCAGTGGCCCATGTAGTCGCCCATGTTGTAGCCGCAGAACGGCAGCATGGCGAACGGGTCGCGGCGCAGCTCGCCGACCTTGCCCTCGGCGGCGGCGGTCTTCTCGGAGGCCACGTTGGCGCCGAGGAAGACGCCGTGGTTCCAGTCGAAGGACTCCGTGACCAGCGGTACGGCGGTGGCGCGGCGCCCGCCGAACAGGATCGCGGAGATCGGCACGCCCTTGGGGTCCTCCCACTCGGGCGCGATGATCGGGCACTGCGCGGCAGGCGTGGTGAAGCGGGCGTTGGGGTGGGCGGCGGGCGTGCCGGACTCGGGGGTCCAGTCGTTGCCCTTCCAGTCGGTGAGGTGGGCCGGGGTCTCCTCGGTCATGCCCTCCCACCACACGTCGCCGTCGTCGGTGAGGGCGACGTTGGTGAAGACGGAGTTGCCCCACAGGGTCTTCATCGCGTTGGCGTTGGTGTGCTCGCCGGTGCCGGGCGCGACGCCGAAGAAGCCGGCCTCGGGGTTGATGGCGTAGAGGCGGCCGTCCTCGCCGAACCGCATCCAGGCGATGTCGTCGCCGATCGTCTCGACGGTCCAGCCGGAGATCGTGGGCTCCAGCATGGCGAGGTTGGTCTTGCCGCAGGCGCTCGGGAAGGCGGCGGCCACGTACTTCGACTCGCCCTGCGGCGGGGTCAGCTTGAGGATCAGCATGTGCTCGGCGAGCCAGCCCTCGTCGCGGGCCATGACGGAGGCGATGCGCAGGGCGTAGCACTTCTTGCCGAGCAGGGCGTTGCCGCCGTAGCCGGAGCCGTAGGACCAGATCTCGCGGTCCTCGGGGAAGTGCGAGATGTACTTGGTCTGGTTGCAGGGCCAGGGGACGTCCTGCTGACCGGGCTCCAGGGGGGCGCCGACCGAGTGCACGGCCTTGACGAAGAAGCCGTCGTCGCCGAGTTCGTCCAGGACGGGCTGCCCCATGCGGGTCATGGTGCGCATGGAGACGGCGACGTACGCGGAGTCGGTGATCTCGACGCCGATCGCGGACAGCGGCGAGCCGAGGGGGCCCATGCAGAAGGGCACGACGTACATCGTGCGGCCCTTCATGGAGCCGCGGAAGACGCCCTTCTCACCGGTGAAGATCTCCCGCATCTCGCCGGGGGCCTTCCAGTGGTTGGTGGGGCCGGCGTCCTCCTCCTTCTCGGAGCAGATGAAGGTGCGGTCCTCGACGCGGGCGACGTCGCTGGGGTCGGAGGCGGCGTAGTAGGAGTTGGGGCGCTTGATCGGGTCGAGCTTGCGGAACGTGCCCTTGGCGACGAGCTCCTCGCTCAGCCGTTCGTACTCAGCCTCGGAACCGTCGCACCAGACCACACGGTCCGGCTGGGTCAGCTCTGCGATCTCGTTGACCCAGGAAATCAGTCCCTGGTGGTGGGTGGGGACGGTGGGAGCCGCGATGTCGCGCGCCACGATTGCTCCTAAGTGAGGGTTTTTGGTTGAGAGGCCCCGTGGGGGCTGCGGCCCGGATGCTTCACGGTGGATGTTCGGCGCTCATCCGGTGCCGACCGCACTCATTTGATCCTCTGATGAGAGTGCCCATCTGTCCAGAGGGATGCACAGGTGAGCAGAGTGACGCTGGCCACGATTTCCGGGAAACCTCGCGCGTACGCTGGGCGGCTTTGCGTGCACATTGCGTACGCGTGACGTGCGGCGGGCCGCTCCTTTGCGGGTTCTTTGTGCAGGCGATCACCCCGGTGCGGCTCCTCGCCCGAGCCGGAGGCACCGGCGAACACCGGCAGACCCCGATGAGCACCGACGAACACCGACGAACACCGCCATGCGTGCCGCGTGAGAGGATGGCCACTACGTCACCGCCGAACAGGCGCACCGCTCCGCAACTTACGGTTCCGTAGGTACGATGCGGCCATGACAGCGTTCGCCCCCGACGCACCCGCGGACCCGCCGGCCGAAGACCGCGGTCCGGTAGAGCTCTCCCTCCCGCACCCGGCCAAACCCAAGCTGCGCGGCTGGCTGCACCTGGGCATGTTCCCCGCCGCCCTGATCGCCGGGCTGGTGCTCACCGCCCTCGCCGACTCGCCCCGGGGCCGCATCGCCTGCGGGATCTACGCACTGACGGCCTGCCTGCTGTTCGGCGTGAGCGCGCTGTACCACCGCGGCGACTGGAGCCCCCGCATGGACGGGGTGCTGCGCCGCCTCGACCACGCCAACATCTTCCTCATCATCGCCGGCACCTACACCCCGCTCACCCTGCTGCTCCTGCCCGAGGCGAAGGGCCAGTGGCTGCTCTGGGGCATCTGGGCGGCCGCCGCCGCCGGGATCGTCTTCCGGGTGTTCTGGGTGGGCGCCCCGCGCTGGCTCTACACCCCCTGCTACCTCGCGATGGGCTGGGCGGCCGTCTTCTACCTCCCCGACTTCATGCGCACCGGCGGCATCGCCGTACTGGTCCTGGTGATCGTGGGCGGCCTGCTCTACAGCGCGGGCGGAGTGGTCTACGGCATCAAGAAGCCCAACCCGTCACCGCGCTGGTTCGGCTTCCACGAGGTCTTCCACTCCTTCACCCTGGCCGCCTTCATCGCCCACTACGTGGGGATCTCCCTGGTCGCCTACCAGCACGCCTGAGCCGGGAGCGCCCGGAAAACCCGGGGCCGCGGACCGCGCGCATGACATCCTGAACGGGTGAACGGTCCCGAGATCCACGTCGAGTTCGCCCCTGGACTGCTCGTCTTCGTCCCCCGGGCACGGTCCACCGGCGCCACGAAGGCCCCCATCGACGGCGTCTCCACCCTCGGTCACGTCGTCGAGTCGCTCGGCGTCCCGCTGACCGAGGTCGGCGCGCTGCTCGTGGACGGGCGCGAGGTGCCCGTCTCGCACACCCCGGCCGCCGGCGAGTCGGTGACCGTCCGCCCCGTCGTACTCCCCCAGCGGGTGCCCGGCGCCCCCCTGCGCTTCCTGCTCGACGTGCACCTCGGCACGCTGGCCCGCCGGCTGCGGCTGCTGGGCGTGGACACGGCGTACGAGTCGACGGACATCGGCGACCCGGCACTGGCCGCCCGCTCGGCGGCCGAACAGCGGGTGATGCTCAGCCGCGACCGCGGCCTGCTGCGCCGCCGGGAACTGTGGGCCGGCGCGTTCGTCTACAGCACCGGGCCCGAGGAGCAACTCCCCTACGTACTGGACCGCTTCCAGCCCGAACTGCGCCCCTGGACCCGCTGCACCGCCTGCAACGGCCTGCTGGGCCCCGCCACCAAGGACGAGGTCGCCGACCAGCTGAAGAGCGGCACGCACCGCTCGTACGACGTGTTCGCGCGGTGCGCCGACTGCGGCCGCGCCTACTGGCGGGGCGCCCACCACGACCAGCTGGAGGCGATCGTGGAACGCGCACTGAGCCGGAGCGCTCAGGAGCACTGAGTACCCCGGCCGATGTCCGGGCGCCGGCCGGCGCGGTGGGATGGCGGCATGACCACGAGCGCACCGCCGCCGCACTCCGCCACCCGTCCGCTGACCGTATGGGCCGTCGCCGGGCTCGTCCTGCTGCTGCCCACCGTGGTCCTCGCCTGGATCGCCGTCCTGCTCACCGAGCGGGGCGGCCGCTGCCTGCTCTACGGCGAGCAGTGCTACGACGTGCCGGACGGGCTCGCCCCGGGCTTCTTCGTGACCGCCCTCGTGGCCGGGGTCCTGGCCACGGCATGGCCCCGGACCCGGTGGCCGTCCGCCCGGTTCGGAGCCGTCGCCGTGCAGTGGCTGGCCATGCTCACCACGGGCGCGCTCATCCTCAGCGGCCCCTGATCCCCGTGCGCCGCGGCGCCTGACGTACGTCCTCGGCGGCACCCGGCGCCGGCCCGGCTGAGCCGTGGTACCGGTCTCAGCCAGAGACGGGGCAGCGGCCTCGGCGATGGACCGGTCGACAGTGCTCCGCCGGATGCCGGCGTGGTCCCACTCGCTGCCGATCCGCGAGCCGAGCACGCGCCGCCCTGGCACGTCCGCCGCCTCAGCCGCCCAGGGCCGTGCTCAGCCGGTCGGGGTCGGTCGTCGGCGCGTCGCAGGTGAAGTTGCGGCAGACGTACGCGGTCGGTTCGCCCCCCACCAGGGGCCGGTCGGCCAGCAGCGGGAACTCGTCGCTCTCCGGCGCACCGACGGCGACCACCGCGCCCGGGGCGACGCCCAGAAGCGCCCTGCGGTGCAGGGCCGCCGTGGCCGGATCGTCGAGCGCCGGACCGACCACCGCGACCTCCCGCGGCCCGTCCAGCGCCGCCTCGGCGACCGCGAGACCCCAGCCGACGAACCGCGGCACCCGCGGACCGAGCGTCTTCACCACGCCCAACGCCCGCTCCGCAGCGGTGCGGTGCGGCTCGGAGCCGGTCTGCGCCGCATACCCCAGCAGCGCCCCGGTGGCGGCCGTCCAGCCGGACGGCACGGCGTTGTCGGTCGGGTCCTGCGGGCGCCGGATGAGCCGCTCGGCGTCGGACGCCGTGTCGTACAGGGCGCCCGTCTCCGGGTCGGTGAAGCGGACCAGCACATGGTCGAGGAGCAGACCGGCGAACTCCAGCCACACCCCCTCCCCGGTCACCGAGGCCAGCGCGAGGAACCCCTCGGCGACATCGGCGTAGTCCTCCAGGACGCCCGCGTTGGCACCGACCCTGCCGTCCCTGCTGGTGCGGGCGATCCGGGCGTGGTCGTCGAGATGCACCCTGACCAGCAGGTCGGCGGCGGCGACCGCGGCCTCGGTCAGGTCCGGCCGGTCGAAGTAGGCGCCGGTCTCGGCGAGCGCGGCGACCGCCAGCCCGTTCCAGGCGGCGACGACCTTGTCGTCCCGGCCGGGGGCCGGACGGGCGCCTCGCGCCGCGAGCAGCCGCTCCTTGACCCCGCCGGCCCCTCCGATCCGGTCGGCGTCGAACACCTCGTCCTGCTGCGGCAGTTGCAGCACCGAGGCACCCTCCTCGAAGGTGCCCTCCTCGGTCACCCCGAAGTACCGCGCGGCGAGTTCGGCGTCCTGCGCGCCGAGCACCTCGCGCAACTGCTCCGGCGTCCAGACGTAGTACACGCCCTCGACGTGCTTGCCGCTCCCGTCGTCGCTGTCCGCGTCCAGCGCGGAGGCGAACCCGCCCTCGGGCGTGCCCAGTTCGCGGACCATGAAGTCGGCGGTCTCCAGCGCGACCCGGCGCGCGAGCTCGGAGCCGGTGGACCGCCACAGGTGGGCGTAGACCCGGCAGAGCAGGGCGTTGTCGTAGAGCATCTTCTCGAAGTGCGGCACCACCCAGTCCCGGTCCACGGAGTACCGGGCGAAACCGCCGCCGAGCTGGTCGTAGATGCCGCCGCGGGCCATGCGCTCGGCGGTGTCCCGCGCCATCTGGAGGGCGCCCTCGGAACCGGTGCGGGCGTGGTGCCTGAGCAGGAACTCGAGCACCATGGACGGCGGGAACTTCGGCGCCCCGCCGAACCCGCCGCGCTGCGCGTCGTACTCCCGCGTGAGCCCGAGCAGCGCCTGCGCCTGCTGCTCCTCGCCCGGGAGCCGTGCGTCGCCGTAGGAGATCTCCCGGCCGGCCAGGTCCCGCACGATCTTCCCGGCGACCTCGGTGACCTCGTCCCGGCGCTCCTCCCACGCCTGGTGCACGCCCTGGAGCAGCTGTCGGAAGGACGGCATGCCGTGCCGGGGCTCGGGCGGGAAGTAGGTGCCGAAGTAGAACGGCTCGGCGCCGGGGGTGAGGAACACGGTCATCGGCCAGCCACCCTGCCCGGTCGCCGCCTGTACCGCCTCCATGTAGACGGCGTCCACGTCGGGGCGCTCCTCGCGGTCCACCTTGACGCTCACGAAGTGCTCGTTCAGATAGTCGGCGGTGGCCTGGTCCTCGAACGACTCGTGGGCCATCACATGGCACCAGTGGCAGCTCGCGTAGCCGACGCTCAGCAGGACGGGCACGTTCCGCTCGCGCGCGTGTGCGAAGGCTTCGTCCGACCAGGGCCACCAGTCGACGGGGTTGTCGGCGTGCTGAAGGAGGTACGGGGACGTCTCGTGGGCCAGTCGGTTCGCCATGTGCTCCATCCTGCCCCAGTAACCCCGTGGAGGGGTGTCACCGGCCTCCGGCGGGGCCCGGCGTCCGGGGGACGCCGCCGATCGGGGCACGCCGGCGCACCGGTACGTCGACCTGTTCGCCTCGGTCGGGGGCGGGCCGCGGCGGCGGCCCGGCCGGCTCCCGGGAGCATCCGGTTCCTCTCCCCACCCCGCCGCGCTCCCGGGTTTCTTCCTGTCTCCCCCTCCCCAAGAAGCTTCGTGCGCAGGACACTTGGCCGACGCATAACCGGATGGGGTCTCGGGGATGGGTCGGAAGGGACCCGAGGACTCCCGGGCACACCGGGTGCGACCGAGGCCGCCGGAGGGGGACGTGACATGCGGGACGGTCATCGTGCGGACGCGGAGCGGCTGTTGGCACGGGCTGTGGAGGAAGAGGTACGCCGGTCGGGCGGGCGTGCCGACGGAAAAGTGCTGCTGTCCCGGGCGCGCGGGGCGCTGGACGCGATCGCGCGGACGGCGGCCGAGGAGTACGAGGCGTACACCCGCGCGCTGGACGAGGCGGCGGCCGGCCAGCTCACCTTCCGCCAGCGGTACGCCCGCGAGGGCGCCGGGACGCCGCTGCTCGTGGCCGGGGTGGCCGGGCTCGCGGCCGTGGCCGCCGACCTCGCCCTCGGTACGGGGACCGGGACGGCGCTGGGCGCGGGTGTGGCCGTCGGGGTGACCGGCGCGGCGGCGACCGTGGTGAAGGTGGTGGGCGCGCATGTGCCCGCCGCGCACCACCGGGCCGGAGTGGTGAGCCAGCCGGGCGGGCCGGAGCAGTTGCGGCTGCAGTGGCTGACGGCGCTGGAGGTGCGGGGCATCCGGCCGTTCCTGGACCAGCAGCGGATCCTCACCGCGTCCACGGGCCCCCAGCAGACGGGGCCTCGGCTGCGCGGCGCGGACAAGAGCGCGGCGGCCCGCGGGCGGAGTGTGCTGGAGCAGTCGTTCGGGCAACTTCCGGAGCCGGTGGGGCCGTTCGCCGGGCGGCGGCAGGAGATGGCGCGGATCCGGCAGTGGGTGCGGGCGGCGCGCGCGAGCACGGAGACGCAGCCGACGGTGGTGGTGCTGCACGGGGAGCCCGGCAGCGGCCGGACCACCCTCGCGGTGCGCGCGACACACGACCTGAAGGACTACTTCCGCGGCGCCTGCGTGGTCGATCTGCGCGCCGACAGTCCCGGTGAGCCGCCGCTGTCCACCCGGGACGCGCTGCTGCATCTGCTGAACCGGCTGGGGGCGCCCCGCGAGCAGCTGCTGTTCCGTGAGCGGTCCTCCCCCGACCAGCAGGTGAGACGGCTGAGCGAGCTGTACCACCAGCATGTGACGGGCATGCCGGTGACGGTCGTCCTCGACGACGCGGCGGATCCGCAGCAGGTCCGCACGCTGCTGCCGGAGCGTTCCGACAGCCTGGTCCTGGTGACCTCCCGCGTGCCGCTCGGCCTGCCCGACGATCTGCCGGCCCGGGTGCACCAGCTGCCGGTACGTGCCCTGGACGCGGCGGGCGCCGAGGAGCTGCTGGCCGCCGTCGCGCAGGACTCGTCGGGGTCCGGCAGCGAGGCCGCCGACTCCGCCGACCGGGTCCGGGAACTGTGCGGCGGGCTGCCGCTGGCGCTGCGGATCGCCGGTTCCTCCCTGGGCCCGCGCTCCCCGCGCGCGCTGGCCACCGATCTGGGCGCCTACGGCCCGGTGAGCCCGGTCGAGCGCGCCCTGTGGCTGCGCTACACCGACCAGCCGGAGACGTTGCGGCGGCTGCTGCGCCGGCTGGCGCTGGCCGGCCGGGTGTCGCTGGGCGCCGCGGCGGCGGCCGCGTTGCTGGCCACCGACGAGGCCGAGGCGACCCGGCACCTCCAGGCGCTGTCCCGGGCCGGTCTGATCACCCCGGTGCGGCCCGGCCGGTACCGGCTGCACGATCTCGTGCTCGCCTTCGCGCTGGCCCGCCTCCTGGACGAGGAGGACCCGGCCGAGCGGACGGCGGCGCAGGAACGGCTGATCGTGAACTACTCCGAGCTCGCCGACTCGGTGCTGCGGCTGGTCGACGGCAACATGTCGACCCGCTCGGACCGCTTCGGCCCGTACGGCTTCACCTCGCTGGACGAGGCGCTGCGCTGGCTGGACGACGAGTCGAGCTTCATCACGGCGGCGCTGCGGCACTCGGAGGGCGTGAACCAGGCGGCGGTGCTCAATCTCCTCGGCGCGCTGTGCGACTACTGCCTGCTGCGCGGCGACCTGTACCGCCTCGGTGAGATCAACGAACTGACGCAGGCCGTGGACGAGGGGCTGCTGATGCGTTCGGTGCAGTGGCGCACGGGTATCGCGGCACGCCAGCTGGGTGAGCTGGACAAGGCGCGGACGACGCTGTCCTCGGTGGTCGACCTGTACCGGGAGGCCCATCACGACGCGGGGGCCGCGCGGGCGCTGACCTCCCTCGGCATCACGCTGCACCACCAGGGCAATCTGACGGAGGCGTCGGCGAGGCTGCGGGAGGCGATGGACCTGCAGTCAGCGCCCCAGCTGGCCACCGACCGGGCGTGGACGATGCACGCGCTGGGCGCGGTGGAACGCGACCGCTCCCGGCTGTCCGAGGCGCTGGACCTGCTCACCGAGTCGCTGGTGCTGCACCGCGCGGGCGAGTCCGTGCACGGTCAGGCCTGGGCGCACTTCCAGCTCGGGCAGCTGAGGCTGCGCACGGGTGACGTGCCGCGCGCCGAGTCCGAGCTGCGCGAGGCGCTCGAGCTGTACGGCCGTACCCGGGACGCCCGGGGTGAGGCGTGGGCGCTGACCCAGCTGGCCCGGGCCCTGCTGATCGGCGGGGACGCCTCGTCGGCGGTGGAGGACCTGCGGCGGGCCGCCGCCCGACACCGGGACAACGAGGACGCGCGCGGGGAGGCGTGGACGCTGTACTACCTGGGCCAGGCGCTGGAGGAGACCGGGGACCTGGACCGGGCGGTGCGTGAGCTGGAGCGGTCCCGCACCATGTTCTCCCGGATGCGGGACGTCTACGGGCTGGCCTGCGCCCGGCACCATTCGGCCCGGGTGACCCGTGACCAGCGGGCCGCGCGGACCGGTTCGCTGCGCAACTCGGGCTTCGCCCGTCAGCTGCTGGTCGACGCCCGCGCGGACTTCCAGCGGATCGGTGTGGCCCACGGCGAGGCGTGGACGTGTCTGGAGCTGGCGGTCGTCGACGCGGGCAATGCCCGTACCCAGCAGGCGCTGGCCCTGTGCGACGAGGCGGCGGCGCTGTTCGCGTCCTACGGGGACCGGCGCGGCGATGACTGGGCCCGGTTCCTGCGCTGCACGCTCCTGCCGTACGCGGCCCCGGGCGGTACCGAGGTCGGTACGGCGGTGGCCCAGGAGGACCTGGCGCAGCTGGCCCGGACCGCGCACGCCGCCCGCGACGAGAAGCTGGGCGACTGCGTGGACGCCTACCAGCTCCTGCTGGAGCGCGGGGTGAGTCTGGAGGCGGGCTGGCAGGCCTGGCGCCTCGGCATGGTCCCCAGCCGCCACGCCCGTGAGGTGATGGGGGTGGCCATGGGGCCGACCACGTAGGGACGCGGGCCCGGCGGGGTGCCGCCGCGTAGCCCTCCGGGGGCCGGAAGGCTACGTGGCTCAGCCCTGCTTCTTCTTCCCGGCCCCGTCGGACGGCGCACCCGCGGCCGCGCCGGACGACGCCGGCTTCGTGGCGTCCTCGGATCCGGTCCGGCGGTCCGCGGACTCGTCGAAGTCGACCCGGTTCATGTGGCGGGTCATCGACTTCATCAGGCCCCAGACCGCCAGGGCCATCACCGCGAAGACGATGAAGCCGAGGACACCGGGGGTGACCTTGTCCTTGTCGACTTCGGCGAGGGTGACCAGGTGGCTCATTGCCAGGCTTGCGCTAGCGCTCATGTCAGGCATTGTCCCGGATGCCCGCGAAGAGGTCGTCCTCGGGGAGGGATGTGTCGACGAGCGACTTCGCGAGCTCGTACTCCTCGGTGGGCCAGACCTCCTTCTGGATCTCCATCGGCACCCGGAACCAGCCGCCGTCGGGGTCGATCTGTGTGGCGTGCGCGATCAGGGCCTTGTCACGGACCTCGAAGAAGTCCCCGCACGGGACGTGCGTGGTGAGCGTGCGCTCCTTGCGCTCGAACTCCGCCCAGCGCTTGAGCCAGTCCCCGTACGGCGACTCCAGGCCGCGGTCCAGCAGCGCCTGGTGCAGCGTTTCGGTGCGGGGGCGGTTGAAGCCCTGGTTGTAGTAGACCTTCAGCGGCTGGTGGGCCGGGCCGAACTCGCTCTCCGGGTACTTCCCGGTGTCCGCCGCGCCCTCGAAGGCCACCATCGTGATCTTGTGGGTCATGATGTGGTCGGGGTGCGGATAGCCGCCGTTCTCGTCGTAGGTGGTGATCACCTGGGGGCGGAACGCACGGATCTTCCGCACCAGCTCGCCGGCCGCCTTGTCGACGTCCTCCAGGGCGAAGCAGCCCTCGGGCAGCGGGGGCAGCGGGTCGCCCTCGGGCAGGCCGGAGTCGATGAAGCCGAGCCATTCCTGCTTCACACCGAGGATCTCCCGGGCCTCGTCCATCTCCTTCCTGCGTACCTCGTGGATGTTCTCCTCGATGTACGGGTCGCCCTGCAGCTTGGGATTGAGGATGGAGCCGCGCTCCCCGCCCGTGCAGGTCACGACCAGCACGTCCACCCCCTCGGACACGTACTTCGCCATGGTGGCCGCGCCCTTGCTCGACTCGTCGTCGGGGTGGGCGTGCACGGCCATCAGTCGCAGCTGGTCAGTCAAGACTCATTCCTCAAGTCGGTAGGCGCCCGGGGTGCCCGGTGCGGTCCCCCTGGCTGTCGTCCCCGTGGGACGTCGCGGTGGGGTGGCGGTCGGGCGACGGGCGGAAGACTTCTATAGTGACCGAAGCCGGGGACGAATAATTCCGGAGCCCGGTACCGGGCCCCGCCCGGAGCAGGCGTCCCCCCTTTTTTCCGCCGAGGAGACGATCATGAGTACGGCGAGCACGCGACCGCCCGAGGGCCGGTACGGCCGCACCTCGGACGAACGTGCCGACCGCACCCTCAAGATCGTCGGCGCGGTCCTGGCCGCGGTGATGGTGGCCCTGATCGGCTGGTTCGGCTACCACTACGTCGCGGGCAGCGAGATCAGCGGCGAGATGATCGGTTTCGACACCGCGAAGGACACCGTGCGGGTGCGCCTGGAGGTCCACAAGGACGCGGGCGTGGACGGCTACTGCACGGTGCGGTCCCAGGCCGTGGACGGCGCCGAGGTGGGCCGCGCCGACTTCCGCTTCGACGGGGACGGCACGCGCTTCGACGAGGTCGTCACGCTCCGCACGACCTCCCCGGGCGCGACGGCCGAGCTGCTCGGCTGCCACGCCGACTGACTCCGGCCGGCTCCGGACGGCTCCCCCGCTGCCGGGGACCGGTGTCGCGAGCGACACAGGGCCGCTGACCTGCGAAAAAACAGCCTCGATGGCATATGTCCTCCCCCTTTGGCCGCTGAATTGTTAGGCTCGTGGTTTCGCCCATCCGTGGAGGAACATCCTTCAGGGAGGGCGTTGCTTTGTATTCCAGCACCTACGAGGAGCACCAGTGACCCAGACCAGCGAGAACGCCACCTGGCTGACGCAGGAGGCGTACAACAAGCTCAAGGACGAGCTTGCATACCTTACTGGTCCCGCGCGTACGGAGATCTCCGCCAAGATCGCCGCCGCGCGCGAGGAGGGCGACCTGCGGGAGAACGGCGGGTACCACGCGGCCAAGGAGGAGCAGGGCAAGCAGGAGCTCCGCGTGCGGCAGCTCACCCAGCTCCTCGAAAGCGCCAAGGTCGGTGAGGCGCCGGCGGCCGACGGTTCGGTGGCGCCGGGCATGGTCGTGACGATCGCCTTCGACGGCGACGAGGACGACACGCTGACCTTCCTCCTCGCCTCGCGCGAGTACGCGAGTGCGGACATCGAGACGTACTCCCCGCAGTCCCCGCTGGGTGCCGGAGTGTCCGGCCACGGGGTCGGCGAGACCGTGGAGTACGAGCTGCCGAACGGCAAGATGGCCTCCGTGAAGATCCTGAAGGCCGAGCCGTACAAGGGCTGACCCGCAGCCCACGGCTCAAGACCGTGAGGGTGCCCCCGGCGCCGTGCCCGCCGCGGGACGCGTGAGCGTCCCCACCGCGGTGCCGGGGGCTTCGTCATGCCGCCGCCGAGCCGCACGGACCGGGCGTCCGAGTCAGTCCATGCCGTGCAGGACCAGGTAACCCGCGTCCCGCAGGGCCTGCTCGACCTCGGCGCAGTGCTCCGGGCCCTTCGTCTCCAGGTGCACTTCGACCTCCACCTCCGTGAGCCCGAGCCGCGGATCGGTCCGTACGTGGCTCACGTCGAGGACGTTGGCGTCCACCACCGACAACGCCCCGAGAAGCGACGCGAGAGCGCCCGGCCGGTCCGTCAGCCGCAGCCGGACGGCCAGGTAGCGGCCCTGTGCCGCCATGCCGTGCCGCAGCACCCGCTCCATCAGCACCGGGTCGACGTTGCCACCGGACAGCACGGCGACGACCGGGCCCGCGAACGCGTCGGGGCGGCTCAGCAGCGCCGCGACCGGGCTCGCCCCGGCCGGCTCGACGACCAGTTTGGCCCGCTCCAGGCACAGCAGCAGGGCGGCGGACAGCTCGCCCTCGGTGACCGTGCGGACCTCGTCCACCAGGTGCTCGACGATCCCGAACGGCACGTCGCCGGGCCGCCCCACCTTGATGCCGTCGGCCATCGTCGCCGGGTGGCGCACCGACACCGGGTGCCCGGCCGCCAGTGAGGGCGGGTACGCCGCCGCGCCCGCCGCCTGCACCCCGATGATCCGTACGTCCGGCCGCAGCGCCTTCACCGCGACGGCGATCCCGGCGATCAGCCCGCCGCCGCCCATGCCGACGACGATCGTGCGCACCTCGGGGCACTGCTCCAGGATCTCCAGGCCCACGGTGCCCTGGCCCGCGATGATGTCGGGGTGGTCGAAGGGGTGGATCAGCACGGCGCCTGTCTCGTCCGCGTACTCCTCGGCGGCGGCCAGTGCCTCGTCGACCACCTGGCCGTGCAGGCGCACCTCGGCGCCGTACTCCCGGGTGGCGCTGATCTTCGGCAGCGGGGCGCCCTTCGGCATGAACACCGTCGACCGCACCCCGAGCAGCGAGGACGCGAGCGCGACGCCCTGTGCGTGGTTGCCGGCGCTCGCCGCGACCACACCGGCGGCGCGCTGCTCGGGCAGCAGCCCGGCGATCCGGACGTACGCGCCTCGCAGTTTGAAGGATCCCGTCCGCTGGAGGTTCTCGCACTTGAGGTGCACCGGTGTGCCCACCGTCCGGGAAAGGTGCCTGCTGCTCTCCATCGCGGTCACCCTCGCCACACCCGAGAGCATCTTCCGGGCGCCGCGCACATCGTCGGGCGTGACGGTACGCAGGGAGTCAGCCGTGCCGTAGCTCATGACTCCAGCATCGCAGTTCACCGCCGTCGGCGATCGCGGCGGCCGATCCGCGGATACGGCTTTGCGCAGCGCCGGTACGACGGGGCCCCCGGCCGCGTACTCTGTCCCCCAATGAGCAGCCCTCCACGAAGTGAGCCTCCGGCCATGCCCACTACACCTGACATGTCGATGGACATGACGACCGTCGGTGACACCGGTCTTCTCGACACGCTGCAGCACGAGGTGGCGCTGTTCGCCCGGCGCGCCGAACAGACCCGGCTGGGCGGCGTCGGCCAGGTGCGCAACTCCATGGACCGCGCCGCCTATCTCCTGCTCAACCGCCTCGACAAGGAAGGCCCGATGGGCGTCAAGGCGCTCGCCGCCGGCATGGGCATCGACTCGTCGACCGTCACCCGGCAGGTGGCCCCGCTGGTGGACACCGGACTGGTGAAGCGCACCTCGCATCCCGAGGACGGCCGGGCGGTCGTGCTCCAGCTCTCTCCGCGCGGGCAGTCGCGTCTGGAGGAAGTGCGCTCCTCACGGCGCCAGTTGATGGCCGACCTGACCCATGACTGGGAGCCGGAGGAGCGCGAGGCGTTCTGCGCGCTCCTCACGCGCTTCAACGACGCGCTCTCCGCGCGGATGTCGGTTCCGGGGGGACCGGGGCCGGAGAACGGCCGGTCGGATTCCTGATCCGGCTGAACCGGCTGAACCGGCCTGATCCGTACGAGAGGACCTGGGTGCCGGGCAGCCTGCGCGCCGAGCCGTGCGCGGCTCTTGACCGCGGGGCCGGCCCTGCCCTGAGATGAGACCGGGTCCCGTCGCACGCGCCCGCCGAAGGCCGTTCGCGGCCGGGACCGGCTCGGGCAGGTTGTGCGGGAGGCGCGGTTGCTGCAAGGGCATGCGTCCCGGGAGGCTCGCCGGGCCCGCGAGTTCGAGGCGTTCGTCGCGGGCGCGGCCGGGCGGCTGCTGCATGCCGCCACCCTGCTCACCGCGGAGGCGCGGGACGACAACCCCCGCGCGCGGCGCCTGCTGACCCTGGCGCTGGCCCACACGTACGCGTGCTGGGACCGGCTGCGCGGTGACGATCCCTACGACCGGACCCGCCAGTACCTGGCCACCCGCTTCGCCCGTACCGCCTGGCACGAGCGCGGCGGCCTGCTCCGCTCCCGTCCGCACCCCGCGAGCCCGCTGGCCGGGCTCGGCCCGCAGGAGCGTCTGATCCTGGTGCTGCGGCTCTACGAGGATGTCGCCGAGGAGCAGACGGCGGCCCTGCTCGGCCTGTCCACGGACCGGGTCCGCGCGATCTGCAACCGCGCGACGACCGCGGTACTGGACCAGCGGCGGCGTGTGCCGGCTCCGGCGGTGCGGGGCGTCAGGGCGGTGTCGTCATGAGCTGGGGCCGTGCGGCGGCCGTACGACGGCTGCTGGAGCAGGCACCGCCGCCGGTGCCGCCCGACCTGCACGCAAAGGCCGTGCGCCGCGGTGCCCGCATGCTGCGGCGCAGGGCGCTCGCCCGCCGTCTGGGGTGGCTGGTGCTGATCGCGGCGAGCCTGGCCTTCGTGATCTGGGCGCTGACCACGCACCCGTGGGTGGAGCCGCCGTCGGAGACGACCCCACCCCTGACGGGCTGGTGAACCGGCCGGGTGCGAACCGCGCCGGAACCCCCGCGCGGCCTTACCGGCCGAGGGCCTGCTGGAGGTCTTCGAGCAGGTCGTCGATGTTCTCGATGCCCACGGAGAGGCGCACCAGGTCGCCGGGGACCTCGAGCGCGGAGCCGACCACGGAGGCGTGCGTCATGCGCCCGGGGTGCTCGATCAGCGACTCGACGCCGCCCAGGGACTCGCCCAGCGTGAACACCTCGGCCCGGTTGCAGACCTCGACGGCCGCCTCCTCGCCGCCCTCCACCCGGAAGGAGACCATGCCGCCGAAGGAGCGCATCTGCTTGGCGGCGACCTCGTGGCCGGGGTGCTCCGGCAGCCCCGGGTAGAGGACGCTCGTCACGCGCGCGTGCCGGCTGAGCATGTCGGCGACCTTGGTGGCGTTCTCGCTGTGCCGGTCCATGCGCACCGAGAGCGTCTTGGCGCCGCGCAGCACCAGCCAGGAGTCGAACGGCCCGGCGACCGCGCCCATCGCGTTCTGGTGGTAGGCCAGCTCCTCGCCGAGCTCCGCGTCGCCGGTGATCAGGGCGCCGCCGACGACGTCCGAGTGGCCGCCCATGTACTTGGTCAGGGAGTGCACGACGACGTCCGCGCCGAGCGCGATCGGCTGCTGGAGGTAGGGCGTGGCGAAGGTGTTGTCGACGACGAGGCGGGCGCCGGCGTCCCGGGCGACCTGGGCGACGGCGGCGATGTCGGTGATGCCGAGCAGCGGGTTGGAGGGGGTCTCCACCCACACCACCCTGGTCTTCGGGGTGATGGCGGCCCGGACGGCGGCCGGGTCGCTGGTGTCGGCCACCGACCACTCCACCCCCCAGCGGGCGACGACCTTGGCGAACAGCCGGAACGTGCCGCCGTAGGCGTCGTTCGGGATCACCACGTGGTCGCCGGGGCCGAGCAGCGTGCGCAGCAGGCAGTCCTCGGCCGCCAGCCCGGACGCGAACGCGAGGCCGCGGCGGCCGCCCTCCAGGGCGGCGAGGTTCTCCTCCAGCGCGGTCCTGGTCGGGTTGGCGCTGCGGCTGTACTCGTAGCCGCCGCGCAGGCCGCCGACGCCGTCCTGCTTGTAGGTGGACACCTGGTAGATCGGCGGGACCACCGCGCCGGTCAGGGGGTCCGCGGTGTTGCCCGCGTGGATCGCGAGCGTCTCGAAGTGTTGACTGATGTGCCTGTCGCTCATGGGCCCCGAGGGTAGTCCGCGCGCGGTGGACGACGCGTCAGGGAGTTCCCCCACGCTCCCGGGAGTTTTCCACGGATCAGGCGGCAGGTTGGCCAATCGTCGGCGCGATCTGGTTCGCTGGTGACATGGAAATTCTCTTGGTCCTGCTCGGGCTGGTCATGATCGGCTTCGTGCTGGTGCCGTTCCTCAGGCGCACGCGCGGCGGGATCGCGCAGGTGTCGCCCGGCCATCCGGACGCGGCGGACCCTGCGGCCTACGGCTTCGCCCGCGAGGAGGAGCTGGACATCCGTATGCCCGGCCCCGACCAGGACCTGCTGGATGTCCTGGACCTGGTCCAGCGCACCCAGGACTATCGCGGGGCGCAGCAACTGCTGGCCGGTACGGACGCGAGGAGCGAGCTGCGCTGGCAGCGCGTGCAGGCCTTCGCGGGCGCCGCCTCGCTGGAGCTCGCCGCGCGACCCGGCGGGGCCGGTGAGTCGCCGGGCGGGCAGTGGCTGCGGGCGTGGCGCGCCGAGGCGCCCAAGGACGCGGGCGGCGCGGCGGTGCACGCCGAGTTCCTGGTGCAGCAGGCGTGGCGTACGGCGACGCGGGGGACGGACGAGTTCCGGATCATCATGGAGGAGGCGAAGGCGGCGTGCGGTGAGGCGGCGCTGCTGGCCCCCGGTGACCCGGTCCCGTACATCGTGGAGCTCTCGGTGGCCCGTGGACTGGCCTACGAGCAGAAGGACTTCGAGCAGGTCTGGCTGAAGATCCTGGACCGCGCGCCGGCCCACATGGGGGCGCACCTGGCCGCGCTGCACTACTGGTGCGAGAAGTGGCACGGCTCGCGGGAGCTGGCGAACTCGTTCGCGGAGGCCGCGGCGGCACGCGCACCGCAGGGTTCGCTGCTGGCCGCGATGCCGCTGTTCGCCGTGTTCGAGCATCTGCCGGAGGTGAACCTGGTCAGCGGTTTCTACCAGAGCCAGGTGGTGACCAGGGCGGTCCACGGCGCGCTGCACGCGGTGCACTCGGCCCGCCCCGACGACCCGATGTCGGCGCACGTCCGGCATCTTCTGGTGTTCTTCCTGGTCCGGGGTGAGCGCTGGGCGGAGGCCATGGACCAGCTGATACACATCGACGGCCACGTCGGCGCGCTGCCCTGGACCCTGTCCCCCGATCCCGCCGCGGAGTTCGCGGTCTACCGGGCACTGGCGGTCGCGGGCTACGAGGCCAACGGCGGCAGCCCGGCCACGCTGCCGCACTGAGGCCGCAGACCCCCCGCCGCCCGTGGCGTCCCGCATGCGGAGGGCCCGCCGGAAGCCGTGCTTCCGGCGGGCCCTCGCCCGGTGCTCAGCAGGGAGCCGGCGGGCGGCTCACTTGCCGTGGTAGGCGTTGTAGATCGAGATCGTCGACTGGTTGCCCTTCTTGTCGGTGATCTTGGCGCGGAAGGAGATCGCCTTCCCCTTGGCGGGGTTCTTGACGGTGATCCTGCCCTTCTTGACGTCGGTCTTCTTCCAGGTCTTCCCGGAGTCGTAGGAGACGTACACCGCGAGCGACTTGAGGTTCTTGCCCTTGGCGGCGCCCTCGACGGTGACCGGGAAGGTGGCCTTCTTGCCTGCGGCGACCTTGCTGTCCAGTCCGGTGACCGCCTGGAAGCGGGCCGTGGAGGCGGGCAGTTGCTTCAGGCCGGAGGTCTTCTTGGAACGGAAGGTCCAGCTCGCGTCGATGCGGGTGGACGCGGCGGCGACCTTGGCGCTGCGCTTGACCGAGGTCGTCAACTTGTAGGCGGCGTCGCCGGAGGGAACCGCGAACTCCTCTTCCCCGAACAGCGGGTCGCCGTGGGAGCCGACCTTGGTGCCGTTGCGGTAGAGGCTGGTGGTGACCGAGGTGAACAGGGAGGAGCCGGGGTTGCCCTTGCCGTCGGCGAACAGCGGGAGGAACCCGTAGATGTTGTTGCCGTCCCGGAAGAGGCCGAACTGCGAGGTGACACGCGGCCCGAAGACGGCCGTGTGCACGGTCCGGGAGTACTTCTTGCCGCCCTTGAGGGCCAGTGAGTCGCCGACGGTGTAACCGGCCTCGGTGACCGGCCAGCCGTCCTTGTCGACACCGCCCTGCTGCTCGAAGTCGAGGTCCCACTTCACCCCGCCCGTGGTGGACAGGTACAGGGTGCGGGTGCCGGGCAGGCTCTGCGGGATGCCGATCGAGGAGGCGGAGTAGCTTCCCGGCAGCCAGCCGACGGCGCCGACCGCGCCCTTCTTGCCGCTCGCCGCCGCGCCCAGGCCGACCTTCACCGTGGCCAGTTCGGACGCCTTGTAGGTGCGGGTGAAGCCGGTGGCGAGCTTCTTGACCTTGCCGCCGGTGACGGTGCTGTACTGCGTCTTGCCGCCCTTGCTCCAGTGGGCGTCCCACTGCTGGGTCAGCGAGCCGTCGGTGATCTGCGGGCCGAGGTGGGCGGAGCGGAAGTCGGCGTACGAGTCCAGCCACCAGCCGAAGCCGAAGGCGGAGTCCTTCGTCTCCACGATGTAGTCGGCCGAGGCGAACTCCGGCTTGGCCGCCTTGTCCGGCACGGTGATCTTCACCGGCTTGGCCTTGCGGGCGTCCACCGTGACGGTGGTGTTCTTGGTGACGCTCAGCTTGGGCTGGGCGATCCAGTCGGCGCCCTTCCACTTCTCCGGGTCGGTGCCGACCAGGACGGCGGAGTCCAGGACGTAATCACCCTTGGGCAGACGGGCGGTGACGGTGCCGTCGGCGTCGTAGGGCCGGTGGAACTTGTCGGCGCCCGGACCGGAGACGCCGAGGAGGGCGGCGAAGTAGTTGCCGGTCGCCTTGCCGTCACGGCCGAGGAACTTCAGCTTCACGTCGTACGACTCGGCCTCCCGCTGCACCGCCGCGGCCGTGCGGACGGTCTGGCCGCCACCCGTGGCGACCACGTACGCCGAGTAGGCGCCGTCGACCGTGCCGCCGAGCCGGGTGTCGACGGTGAAGTCGACGGAGGCCTTGCCGCCCGCGGGGACCGTCACCGTGGTGGCACCCAGGGTGAAGAAGCCGGCCGGGGCCGCCTTGCCCTTGGGATCGGTGGCGGTCGACGTCAGCTTCAGGGTGACGTCCTCGGTGCCGAGGTTGCGGTAGGTCAGCTGCTTGGTGACCGGCTTGTCGTCGGTGTGCGGCCACTGCTGGACGCCGAAGCTCACCGAGGCCGGGTCGGCGATCACCGTCTGCTGGACGGCCTTGTCGACCTGGATCCGCCCGGAGCCCTGCTGGAACGGCGTGTACGCGCCGCCCTTGGCGGAGCCGGTGAGCGCGCCCTTCAGCTCCGTGTAGGTCCAGTCGGGGTGCTGCTGCTTCAGGAGCGCGGCCGCGCCGGCGACATGGGGGGTCGCCATCGACGTGCCCGAGATGGACATGTAGCCGGCCGGCTTCTCGCCGACCTCCTTGGCGATGTCGTTGCCCTTGGCCGAGGCGGCCGTGATGTCGACGCCGGGCGCGGTGACGTCCGGCTTGACGGCGCCGTCGCCGACGCGGGGGCCGGTGGAGGAGAAGTCGGCGAGCTTGTCCTTGTCGTCCACGGCGCCGACCGTGAGGGCGGCGTCGGCGCTGCCGGGCGAACCGATCGACTCCGGGCCCTCGTTGCCCGCCGCGATGGCGAACAGGATGCCCTTCTCGGCGGAGAGCTTGTTGACCGCCGCCTCCATCGGGTCGATCTCTGCGGTGTCGCCGCCGCCCAGGCTCATGTTGACGACGTCGGCGCCCTGCGCGGCCGCCCACTCCATGCCGGCGAGGATGCCGGAGTCGTCACCGAAGCCCTCGTCGTCGAGGACCTTGCCGTTGAGGATCTTGGCACCGGGGGCGACGCCCTTGTACTTGCCTCCGCCTTTTGCGCCGGTACCGGCCGCGATCGAGGCGACGTGGGTGCCGTGGCCGACCCTGTCGCCGGTGCTCGACGAGCTGGTGAAGTTCTTGGACGCGGTCACCTGGCCCTTCAGGTCCGGGTGGGTCGCGTCGACACCGGTGTCCAGGACGGCGATCTTCACGCCCTTGCCGTCGTAGCCGGCGGCCCACGCCTTGGGGGTGCCGATCTGCGCGACGGACTTGTCCAGGGCGGCCTTGCGGACGCCGTCGAGCCAGACGTGGGCGATGCCCGACGCGGTCCGGTCGCCGTCGGTGACCGCCTTCCACAGGTCGGGCGTTTCCTCGTGCGGGGTCTGCACCGCGTCCGCGTTCAGGGCGGTGAGGGTCCGACGGAGGGTGCCCGCGTCGCGGACGTCGGACTTCGCGGCGGCGGCACGGCCCTGGTACCCCACGATGACCTTCAGGCCCCGCTGCTGGGAGCGTCGGGTGGAGTCCTTGCCGAGTTCGGTGATGTCGAAGAGCCGCCGGTCGAGCTTGCCGCTCGCGACCAGCCGGGCGGCGTCCGCCGGCAGCACGTGGGTGTGGCCGCCCGCCCTGTGGACCTGGACGGGTATGTGCTCCCTCCCCTTGGCCCGCTCCAGGCCGACCACGCGGCCCTTGGCGTCCACGGCGACCCGGTCACCGGTGATGAGGGTGATGCGGTGCTTGGCCTTCGGCGAGGACGACGCCTTCGCCTGCGCCGCGTTCGTGTGCGCCGGCCCGGACGCCTCGGCGGCCGTACCGGACGCGGTGCCCGCCGCCGTCCGTTCCCCGTTCGCCGCGGCCGGGCCGGTCATGCCCGCCACGAGTGCCACGGCGGCTGCCGTGGCGACCGTGGCCGCGCCCGTCGCGCGCGCTCTCTTGAGTTGTCTGCGCAAGGTTCCCCCTAGCTGAGTTGCCGGGCGAATTCCCCTTCACCCGACCGGGGGTGGTCTCGTACGCGTGTGCGCACCCCCCGGGTCACGCAGTATGCCGAGTGGTGATGAAACGCCTCAAGGGACCCAGGAGAAGAACACCGAGTCGACGGGTATCTGTGACACCACTGCCGGAACTCCGTTACCTGACCGACGGGTTGAGGCCGCCCGGACGGCCGCGCGGGCCGTGTGCCGAGCGGCGGTCACGTCCCGGTCGTCCCCCGGTCACGTCCCGGTCGCGCTCTCTCCGGCCGCGTTGTCAGTGGCCGGGGATAGCTTCGATCGTGTTGGCGCCGAAGTGGCGCGGACGTCCCCTTTCGCATGCATGGGAGATGGTGCGTTGTCCGTCTGGGAGAAGTCGAGCACGGCGCGGGTGGTGCCGCCCGCGAGGCCGCGGAAGCTGTCCAAGGTGCCGTTCGTCGAGCTGGCGGACGGGCGGCTGCAGGGAGTGGTGTCCAGCGGGTCGGACATCGGGCGCGTGTATGTGTCGTCCGTCGTCGCCGGAACCTACGCGTTCGCGTGCAGCACCAACAACAACCGCCCCTGCGGCGGCGCGCGCGGGTGGTTCTGCAACCACATCCGGGCACTGGTCGCCGAGGCCGTGGTGCAGTACGGCGCCGAGCGCGTGGCCCGGTACCTGAAGGCCGAGGTGGCCGACGGCGAGCTCGACGCGGACGCCATCACCACCGCCATGACGCGTACACGGCCCGCGCAGGGTGACACCTCGGCCGCGGCGCCCGTGTTCAGCCGGTTCCTGCGGCACCTGGCATACCTCGAGCTCGCCCCGAGCACCGCGCCGCTGCCCGAGATGCAGTGGTTCCCGACGACGAGGGCGGCGGCCTGATGCGTACCGATCTGCTGTTCGACGGCGTCGACGGCCTCGACGAGGCCCTCGCGGCCGTGGACGCCTTCGATACGGCGCTCGTCGCCGGTCTGCTCCGGCCACAGCCCGAACAGGCCGCCGGTGTGATGGAGTTGGCCGACGCCGTGGCCGGGACCCCGCTCGCCGCGCGGGTCGGCGAGGCGGCTGACAGGACGGCGGCCGGGGCCGCGGGCGAGGACCACTTCGTCGCACTGGCCGCCGCCCGCTGCGCGCTGCTCGGCTCCGTGCACGACGCGCTGACCGCTCGCGTGACGGAGGCCGTCGGCCGTCCCCTTGCCGAGGAGGCCGCCGCGGCCGGGGCCGACGGCGCGGACCACGCGGCGAACCTGCTCGCCGCCGCCCGCAGTTGGCTGTGTGATCTCGCGCGGGCCGGCTGGCAGGGCATCGACCACGAGCTGGTCGCCGGTGCCGCACCCGTCGTCTCCGCGATGCTGCCCGACCCGGCGCTGCGCCGGCAGGCCACCCTGCTGGACGGATTCGCCGCCGAGCTCGCCGCGTCCTGCCCGGGAGCCACCCTGGAGCGGATCCCGGTGCGTCGGTGGGCGGACCTGTGGTCACGGACCCTGCTGCTGACCGTGCCCGGAGCGACCGGCACCTCCGCGAGGGGCACGGCCACCGGCCGCCTGCTGCCGCTCGGGGTCGACGTGCAGGAACACGCGACCGCCGTACAGGCCCAGGTCCACGCGGTGTTCGAGCCCGCCGACGGCTCCGCGCCCCGGCTGGTGCGGGCCGCCGCGTCCGCCCCGAAGCCCGACACCGTCGTCGGAGCGGGTCTGTGGCAGCTGCTGCGCCCGCACCTGTCCCTGCTGACCGCCGTGAGCGAGGGCCGCGCGATGGACCTCGACGCCATGCCCGTCACCGCCGAGGGCGACCTGGTCTGGGACGACGCGCTCGCCCGCACGGGCGAGCCGGCCGACGCCTTCACCACCGCGCGCGTGGCCCTGCCCACGGCCGCCGCGGCGGCGACCGCGCCGCTGGACCGGCACCCGGCCCGTATCGCCGTTCCCGTCCTGCTGGAGGGCTACGAGGTGCACCAGGACGACGACGGGACGGCGTTCGAGATCGCCGGGCACCGCCTGGCCGTCGACACCGACCGGACACCCGCCGCCGGACCGCTCACCGCGGAGGCCGTCGCCGCGTCCGTCGCGTGCGTGGCGCTGCTCCGCTGGGACGCCGGAAAGTTCCACGTCCAGCCGCTGGCCGTGGAGAGGACCGTGCGGAAGAAGCCCGTCGCCGTCCACGCGGGCGCCTGGGCCGGGGGCACCACCGACAAGGCCGGTGTCCGCGCGGAGAAGGCCGCCACCGGCGCCGTCGACGCGCTCCGCGAACGAGCCGGAAGGCTGCTGCGGAAATGACCGACCCCACCACCGCCCCGGCCGCCGTGCCCGACCCGCACGACAACCGGCGCCAGGTGCTGTACTGGAGGCTGCTGGCCCGGCTGTTCGACCCGGAGGAGCAGGCCTCGCTGGAGTCGGCGAGCCTGGCCGTGGTCGAGGACATCGGGCTGCCGCCCGCACTGCTCGACCCGGGCGCCTCCGTCGACTCCGTGGTGCAGCGGCACCCGGAGCTGGCCGCCGAGTTCGACGGGCTGATGGCCCCCGAGCCGGAGGAGGACGACGCCCGCGACCGGGCCGCCGAGGTGCGGCGCGCGGCCCTCGTCTCCAAGGTCCTGCTGAACGTCTTCGCCACCGGCTCCGGCGCCGTCACCGCCGAGCAGCTGGCCCGCTGGCAGTCCGACGCGGGCTGGCTGGAGCGGGCGCTCGGCTGCCGGCCCGGTGAGCTGCGGGGCGGACGCGGCGGCGCGGGCGGCGCGGGCGGCGGTGTCGGTGCGGGTGGCCAGGGCGTCAGCCCGACCGGTACCGGCGGTGGCGGGCGCACACCCGACCTCGGCCGGCTGATCCCCGCCATCGGCCCGGAACTCGGCTCCATCGAGGCCGGTCTGGTCAGGCGGATGCGGCTGCGCGAGGTGCTGGCCGATCCGCAGCTGGCCGCGCGGCTGACGCCGAGCATGTCCCTGATCGAGCAGCTGCTGCGGGACAAGGACAACCTCTCCGGTGTGGCCCTGGCGAACGCCAAGTCGCTGATCCGCCGTTACGTCGACGAGGTCTCCCAGGTCCTGCGCACCCAGGTGGAGAAGGCCACGGTCGGTGAGATCGACCGGTCCGTCCCGCCCAAGCGGGTCTTCCGCAACCTCGACATCGACCGCACCATCTGGAAGAACCTCACCAACTGGAGCCCGGAGGAGGAGCGGCTCTACGTCGACCGCCTCTACTACCGGCACACCAGCCGCAAGACGACACCGCAGCGGCTGATCGTCGTCGTGGACCAGTCGGGCTCCATGGTCGACTCGATGGTCAACTGCACCATCCTGGCCTCCATCTTCGCCGGGCTGCCGAAGGTGGACGTCCACCTGATCGCCTACGACACCCAGGCACTGGACCTCACGCCCTGGGCGCACGACCCGTTCGAGACCCTGCTGCGCACCAAGCTCGGCGGCGGCACCGACGGCACCGTCGCCATGGCGCTCGCCCAGCCGAAGATCGCCGAGCCGCGCAACACCGTCGTGGTGTGGATCTCCGACTTCTACGAATGGCGCACCGACGAGCTGTTCGAGAGCATGGCCGCCATCCACCGCTCGGGTGCGAAGTTCATCCCGGTCGGTTCGGTGACCAGCGCCGGGCGCGGCAGCGTCAACCCGTGGTTCCGGGAGCGTTTCAAGGACCTCGGCACGCCGGTGATCTCCGGCCACATCAAGAAGCTCGTGCACGAGCTCAAGACGTTCCTCACCTGATTCCCCTCACTCCTCGGGTCCTTCTGACCCCTCTGAATCCCCCTGCTCCCCGAGTCTCTTTCTCCAGCACCGAACGGAAAGGCCCTCACCCGATGTCCGACCTGCTGCGCGCGCCCGCCGAGATCAAGTACGCCGAGGAACTGGACTGGCTGGAGTCGATCGACGACGGCGCCAAGCCGTTCTCCTGGCGGCTGTCCCCGAAGATGGTCCGGCTGTTCATCCTCGGCTCCGAGCGCTCCGACGGCCTGGACCGGGAGGTCTCCCAGAAGTGGTTCGGCGACCGGAGCTTCGTCGAGCGTTCCATCGTCACCCTCGCCTCCGACCGCGGTCTGCTCCTGATCGGCGACCCCGGCACCGGCAAGAGCTGGCTGGCCGAGCTGCTGTCCGCGGCGATCAGCCGCAACTCCACCCTCGTGGTGCAGGGCACGGCCGGCACCACCGAGGACCACATCAAGTACTCCTGGAACGTGTCCATGGTCATCGCCAAGGGCCAGTCCAGGGAGTCGATGATCCCGTCGCCGATCATGACCGCGATGGAGGCGGGTTCGATCGGCCGCTTCGAGGAACTGACCCGCTCCACCAGTGACGTCCAGGACGCGCTGATCTCCATACTCTCCGAGAAGTACATCTCGGTGCCCGAGCTGGAGAGCGGCGGCAGCGACAACATCGTCTTCGCCAAGCCGGGCTTCTCGATCATCGCCACCGCCAACAGTCGCGACCGCGGGGTCAACGACCTCTCCTCCGCGCTCAAGCGCCGCTTCAACTTCGTGCGCATCCCGGTCATGACCAACAAGAAGAGCGAGGCGGAGATCGTCCGCTTCCGCACCGAGGAGCTGCTGCGCCGCCACTCGATCGAGCTGGAGGTGCCGCCGACCCTGCTCGACGTGCTGCTGCAGAGCTTCGCCGACCTGCGCGCCTCCGCCGCCGCGGCCGGGAGCGACGACGAGAAGCTGGAGTCCGCGCTGTCGACGGCCGAGCAGATCGGCGTGCTGGAGGACGCCGTGCTGCACAGCAACTTCTTCGGTGAGCGCGCGCTGACCGCCCGTACCCTCGCCTCCTCCCTCGTCGGTTCCCTCGCCCGCCGTGAGCCGGAGGACCTGGCCATCCTCAACAAGTACCTGCACGGTGTGGTCGAGCCGCGCAGCAAGGAGCAGGGCGGCTCCTGGCCCGAGTTCCTGGAGGGCGGCCGGGACGCGATCGCCACGCTGTCATGAGCGCCGCACCCGAGAGCCCCGAGAGCCCCGAGAACACGGTCGCCGCGCGGGAGAGCACCTTCGCCGCGCTGCGCGACCAGCTCCACGAGGCCGCCGCCACGTTCGCCGGCGGGCCCGACGCCCTGGAGGGCATCCTCCTGGGCATGGTCGACGACGTGGACCGCGCGGTGCGCGAGCCGCTGGAGATCTTCCCCGTCTGCCACCACTCGCCCGCCTCCGCCCTCGCGATGGCCCGCCGCCTGCGCGAGAAGCAGCCCAAGGTGGTGTACCTGGAGCTGTGCGAGGACATGGCGCCGCTCCTCACCGAGCTGCGCAACTGCCGACTTCCGGTGGCCGTCCAGGCGTTCGCGAGCGAGGTGGAGGGTTTCCCGCCCGAGTGGGCGCCGCTGTCGGTGGTCGCACCGATCACCGAGGCGTCCGCCGAGTACCAGGCGATCGCGTACGCGCTGGACACGCCGGGCGTCGAACTGGTCCTCGTCGACCGGTCCTCCGACCACGTCTTCCAGTGGGACAGCCGGGCGGAGCGCGCCCCGGAGCCGGCCGAGGAGGCCACGGACGGCACGGGCGACACGGACGGCGCAGGCGGCGCGGGCGACGAGACCGCGCTGCACGGCGAGGCCGTCGGTGTGGAGATCGGTGACCTGCGGCCGCGCTTCGCCGAGCTGGAGGAGCACCTGCTGCGGCACGGCAAGGTGCGGCACTGGTCGGAGTGGTGGCACCAGTACGTCGAGCTTCCGCTCGGCGACGGCGACCACGAGACCTACCGCCAGGTCATGCTCCTCATCGGCAGTCTGTTCCGGCGGCTCGCCCCCGGTGACGCGTCGCGGGTGCGGGTGGACGAGGACCGCGAGCGGTACATGTGGGCCCGGATGCGCGAGCACCTGGCCGCGACCGGCACCGACCCCGAGGACTGCCTGTACGTCTGCGGCGCGTTCCACGCGGCCAGCAGGGTCGAGGAGTTCGGGGTGCGCGGCACCGGCACGTTCGAGATCTCGCCGCGTTCGGCCACGACCTGGCAGTACGGGCTGATCCCGTCCAGTCACGCGGCGATCGAGGCGCAGTTCGGTCTCGCCGCCGGCTCGGTGTCCATCGCGGCGACCGAGTGGGCGAAGAGCCTCAGGCGTACCCGGGTCCGGCCGTACCGGCTGGAGGGGCAGGCCGGGACGAAGAAGTCCCGGGCGCAGCAGACCGCCGTACCGGCCGTGTCGGCTGCGCCCGCCGCCACGGACAAGCTGTCCGGCTTCCTGCGCCGGCCGCCCGTCCTCGACGCCCTGGACGAGGCCGAACTGCTCGGCTGGTCGGTGGACATCGTGCGCGCGGCGCGGCGCAACGGCTACCTGGCCTCCACCGCCGACGCGATCGCGGTCTTCGAGACGTCGATCCTGCTCGCCGGGATGCGGGACCGGGCCAAGCCCACGCCGTACGACTTCCAGGACGCGGCGGTCACCTGCATCGAGAAGGACGCGGTGCCCGGGCGCCGGGACGTGCGGCGGCTCGTCGAGATCATGATGGGTGGCGACCGGATCGGCCAGGTCGGCTACGACTCGCTGCCGCCGCTGGCGCGCGACGTGCACGACCGGCTGGAGCCGCTGGGGCTGAAGCTCCAGCAGCGGGGCGTGCGGCGGGCCCTGCTGGACATGGCCTCCCGGCCTGAGCTGCGGGCCTGCTCCGACGTGCTGTGGATGCTGCGCCGGCTGCTGCCGCAGGGCGCGGCACGGACCGTCATGGGCGAGCGCGGGCTCGGTGAGCGGTCGATCCAGGAGTCCTGGGACCTGGCGCTCGGCACCCATCAGCGGGCCCTGATCGAGCTGGGCTACGAGGGCGTCAGCATCGAGCAGGTCCTGGAGCAGCGGCTGCGCCGCGCCGCGTACGCGCCGCAGGCGACGGCGGCGACGGTCCTCGAAGCCGTCGAGGACGCGACGCTGTACCTGGGCGGCCGGCGCCTGGCCGACGAGCTGGGGACGCGCGCGCTGGAGGTGCTGGCCGCCGAGCGCAGTGTCGACGGCGCGCCGGAGGTGCTGCGCCGGGTGCGCCGACTGCTCGGGTACTACCGGACCAGCGAGCCGGTGCTGCCGCCGTGGATCGAGTCCTTCGTCAAGGCCGGTTACGCGCACTACTGCACGCTGCTGCCGACGGCGTTCACGGACGAGGACGCGACGACGGGTCAGGTCGCGGCGATGCTGGGCTTCCTGTTCAGCATGGAGAGCCTGGCGCTGTCGCTGGGCTGCGACAGGGCGCAACTGGAGCTGGCGGTCGCGCAGTCCCATCCCGAGGACCCGTCGAGGACGGCGCTGCTGTGGGCGGCGCAGGTGCAGCTCGGCACCCTGTCCCGCGAGCAGTTGCGGGCGCGGTGCGACGAGCTGCTGGCCAACCCGCTGGTGGTGCCCGCGTATCCGCGCTACCTCAGCGGCTTCGTGCACGCGTTGGAGCCGGTGCCGGGCCTGGCGGACGTGGTCGTGGAGGCGGTGTCGAACGCGTTCGGCAGGCTGCCCGACGCGGTGCTGCTGCCGTGGCTGCCGACGCTGATCAGCACGCTGCGGTCGGGCGCGGCGGACCTCGCGCCGCTGCTGATCCGCGAGGCCGGGCGGATCTTCCCGGCCCGGCTGGCGGCGCTGGACGCGTGGGTGCCGCCGTGGCGGGCCCCGGCTCCGGCTCCCGTCCGCCGCGCGGGGCGGGCGGCAGAGGAGATACGACGTGGTGCCGCGCTGCCGGCCGCGTACCCGGCGGCGTTCGACGCGGTGGCGGAGCTGCTGGGCTGCACGGACGGGTGGGCACCGGCCGCCGTCTTGGCCGCCCCCGCGGGCGTGGCGCTGCTGCCCGCGTACCCGGCGACCTGCGACGCGGTCGCGGAGCTGCTGGGCTGCGAGGGCTCCTGGGTGCCGACCGGGCCGCCCCCGGCGGGCGGTGCCGCCCTCCTGTCCCGCCACCCGGAGCCGGCGACGGCCCTGGAGTCACTCCTCGGGGACGGCTGACGGGACACCCGAGGAGCGACGCGCTCCCGGCCACCGGATCCGTTCCGGCCGGGAGCGCGTCGCCGTGCGCCGTCCGCGTGCCCGGTCAGGCGGCTGGGTTCTCCTTCACCGTGATGCGGCCCTTGCGGATGGTCGCCACGCGCGGCGCCCGTTTCGCCAGGGACGAGTCGTGGGTGACCATGACGAAGGTGAGCCCCAGCTCCTTCCACATGCGGATCAGCACGTCCATGATCTCGTCGCGCGTCGACTCGTCGAGGTTTCCGGTGGGCTCGTCGGCGAGCAGCACCTTCGGCTCCTTCACCAGTGCCCGCGCGATGGCCACCCGCTGCTGCTGGCCGCCGGACATCTCGGCGGGCAGGTGCCCGAGCCGTTCGCCGAGTCCGACCGACGCCAGCGCCTCGGCGGCCTTCTCCCGCCGCTCCTCGGCCCTCACCCCGAGCGGTACGAGGGCGGTCTCGACGTTCTCCTGCGCGGTGAGGGTCGGGATCAGGTTGAAGGACTGGAAGACGAAGCCGATGTTCTCGCTGCGCACCCGGGTGAGCCGGGCCTCGGGCCTCCTGCCACGGCTAGGCCAACCGCGAGGACGATGGTGGTGAGGGCGACGTCGAGAGTCTTGGTGACCGCCCGCCGTACGGGGCCGGCCATACCACCGCTAACGGGGCCGCCCCTACCCCCGCCGAGCTGGGCCTGCAGGGTGGGGCTGACCGTGGTAACGACGTATGCGCCAGCCAGACCGATAGTGATGCCGAGAGCCGTCTTTCTGCGGCGGCGCAGTTCGCGCCTCAGGTAGGTGAAGAACTTGGCTTCCTCTCCCGCCCAGAGGCGGGGATTCCAGCGGTCGCCCGCTGGGGTTCCTGCTTCACCGACGACCGCCCCGTCCGGGAGGACTCCCGTTGAGGTCTTACACCGTCTCCACAGGCAGACGCCGCCAGCCCGGCGGCCAGAATGTTGCGTGCCGCGTTCACGTCGCGGTCATGCACGGTGCCGCAGTCGCACGTCCACTCGCGGACGTCCAGGGGCAGCTTCTCGCGGACCGTGCCGCAGGCCCCGCACAGCTTCGAGCTGGGGAACCAGCGGTCGATCACGACGAGTTCGCGCCCGTACCAGGCGCACTTGTACTCCAGCATCGTCCGCAGCTCGGTCCAGGCCGCGTCCGAGATGGCGCGCGCCAGCGTGTGGTTCTTGACCATGGTGCGGACGGTGAGGTCCTCGATCACGACCGTTTGGTTCTCACGGACGAGTCGAGTGGTCAGCTTGTGCAAAAAGTCCCGGCGCCGGTCGGCGATCCGCGCATGCACGCGGGCCACCCTCTGACGGGCCTTGGCCCGGTTCGCCGAGCCCTTCGCCTTCCGGGACAGCTCCCGCTGCGCGCGAGCCAGCCGGGCCCGGTCACGGCGCTCGTGGCGGGGGTTGGTGACCTTCTCTCCGGTGGACAGCGTCACCAGCGACGTGATTCCGGCGTCGATACCGACCGATTGATCGGTGGCGGGGGCCTGGGTGATGGTGTCCTCGCACAACAGGGACACGAACCAGCGGCCCGCGGCATCGCGGGAAACGGTCACCGTGGACGGCTTGGCATCCTCGGGAAGGGGACGGGACCATCGGATGTCCAACGGGGCAGACATCTTGGCCAGCGTCAGCCCGCCGTCACGCCACGTGAAGCCGGAGCGCGTGTACTCGGCCGACTGCCGGGACGTCTTCTTCGACTTGAAGCGCGGGTACTTGGCCCGCTTGGCGAAGAAGTTCGCGAACGCCGTCTGAAGGTGACGGAGCGCCTGCTGGAGCGGCACCGAGGACACCTCTGTCAGGAAGACGAGTTCCTTGGCCTTCTTCCACTCCGTCAGGGCGGCCGACGACTGTACGTAGGAGATCCGGCGCTGCTCGCCGTACCAGGCCCGTGTGCGGACCTCCAGCGCCTTGTTGTACACGAGGCGGACGCAGCCGAACGTGCGGGACAGTTCTGCTGCCTGCTCGCCCGTGGGGTAGAAGCGGTACTTGAAAGCCCGCTTGACCTGCTGCACCATGCCTAACATTCTTTCAGCTCTCGTGTGAGCCAAGGACTTCGACGGTGGCCGGTGGACGTCGAATCACCCCGGCGGCGACTCGGCTTTCCCTGCCCTGCTCCGCAGGATGTCCGTTTCTCCCCCTCGCAAGCGGGCGGTAACCCACCCCGACTTTCAGACCTGGGTATCTACAGAGGGGTCCCGATGAAGCCGGTAAGCCCGCGACAAGAGCTGCATGAGCTGCATGAGAAGACCGATGCCGCGTCCGCCCCCGAAAGGGCGGACGCGGCATCGGTCAAGTGGGCCGAGAGGTTGAGCTGTTGGGTTGGGGCGGCTGCGGCGAGCGGCCGGTGTCAGACCGCCGAACCCGCCTTCCACTGGGCCCAGTCCATGTTCCAGCCGTTGAGGCCGTTGTCCGGGGCGATGGTCTTGTCGCCGGTGTTCTTCACGACGACCACGTCACCGACGATGGAGTTGTCGTAGAACCAGGCGCCCGGCGTGTTCGGGTCGCCCGCGCCCTGGGTGTCGGCCAGACCGATGCAGCCGTGGCTGGTGTTGGCGCTGCCGAAGATGGACTTGGCGCCCCAGTAGTTGCCGTGGAGGAAGGTGCCGGAGTTGCTCAGGCGCATGGCGTGCGGCACGTCCTTGATGTCGTACTCGCCCTTGCCGTCGTCGTCGGTGAAGCCGACGGTCGCGCCGTCCATCCGGGTCTCCTTGAACTTCTCGGAGATGACCATCTGGCCCTCCCACGTCTTGTTCTCGGGGGACCCGGCGGAGATCGGGATCGTCCGGACGGTCTTGCCGTCCTGCATGACCTTCATCTGCTTGGTCTCGGCGTCGACGACCGAGACCTGGTTGCGGCCGATCTTGAAGTTGACCGTCTTCTGCTGGACGCCGTAGACACCCTCGGCACCCTGGACGCCGTCGAGCGCCAGCTTCAGGGTGACGGTGGAGTTCTCCTGCCAGTAGTCCTCGGGACGGCAGTCCATCCGGTTGGCGTTGAACCAGTGACAGGCGACCTCCTGACCACTGGTGCTGGAGACGGTGATGCCCTTCTGGACCTCGGCCTTGTTGGTGATCGCCTTGTCGAAGTTGATCGACACCGGCATGCCGACGCCCACGGTCGAGCCGTCGTCCGGGGTGAAGGTGCCGATGAAGCTGTTGTCCGGGGCGACCGTGGTGAACGACGCGTTCTCGTGGGCGGCGCGGCCCTCGGAGTCCTCCGCGCTGACCGACAGCTTGTAGGTGGTGGCGCGCTCCAGCTGGCCGCTGGGCTTCCAGCTCTTCTTGTCGGCAGATATCTCACCCTCGACGGCGGTGCCGTCGGTGGCCGTCATCTCCACCTCGGTGAGGGTGCCCTTGGTCACGGCCACCGCGGCGGAGTTGTTGATGGAGGCGTTGTTCGAGCCGTCCTTCGGCGTGATCTTGATCTGGGCCTCGGAGGTCTTCTTGGCCGCCGCCTCGTCGACCTGGGCCTGCGACGCGCCCTTGCCGTCACCCCCACCGGAGGCGGTGTCGTCGCCGCCGGAGCATGCCGAGAGCACCATCACTCCACCGAGCAGAGCGGACGCAGCCATCAGACCCCTGCGCCGCTTACCGTCCGTCATCACACGCTTCTCCATCATCGCCGCTTCCCCGAACCCCGCGGTCCCCCGCGCCCGAAGCCGAGAGTCCCCGTCAATCATTTCAACGCTACGACCGGTGGGCCCCGTTCCATACGGGCCGCAAATGTGGGGCTCACCACGTCCACAGCGGCCGGGCGGGGGTCGACCCGTGCCCCGACTGAGACGTCATGGCCCCGGGCCGCGGTTGCCGCCCGAGGTCACGATTTCCCCCACGCCCCCCGTCCAGTCACGTCGACTTGGCGCGGCTCACCTTTTCCGGGTCGCCCCCCTCCGGCCAACTCCCGCTATTTTCCCGGTTCATCACCATCACGCGCTTTACGTTAATTGTCCATTTTGCCTTTATTGCCTGAATTGAACTGTTTGCCGTTGTTATTGCTTTCGCCTGACATATCGTAAAGCTCATAGCCGTCACCCTCGTCGAGGTCCCACTCCGGCGAGTCCGGGTCGTAGTCGATCCACTCGCTGCTCCACGAGGCCTGCTGGAGCTCCACCCCCGGCACGTCGCCGACCAGCCTGAAGGGGTCGACGAGATACGCGAGTGCCTCGGCCGCGTCCTCGTTCACCGTGTTCCGGGCGGGCAGCCGTTCGGCGTCCGTCATGTCGCCGTCGTCCGCGGTCCTCGCCAGCGCGGCGCTGGTCACCGCCTCCTCGTCGTCGACCTGGAGGACGAGGTCGACGCGAAGCCTCACAAACCGTGACGTCTCTGGAGTGCTCATGTCCGGAGCGTACGGGTCCGGGGGCCGTGACTTTCCTGTGACCCGCGACTTTCACTAACATCACCCCACACGGCCAATTAGCCAGCGCCACAAGGGGATCGATATTCCGTGTCATCCGCTCTCCGTCCGTTGCTGACCGCCACCGCCGCGGGCACCCTGCTGTGCGCCCTGTGGTTCGTCCCGTCCGCCAACGCGACATCGGACATCCCGGCGAGAGGGACGCCCTCGGCAAGCCCGTCTCCGCAGGTCACGGAGCAGGCGAGGGTCGTGTCCAGCACCTCGTCCATATCGTCGGCGTCGTCAGTGTCTTCGGGGGGTGCGGACACCGCCGGCGGGCAGGTCAGACTCGCCGACACCGGCAGCTTCAACAGCACGCCGTACATCCTCGGCGGCACCGCCTGCCTCACCCTCGGCGCGGGCTTCGTCGTCTACTCGGTGCGCCGGGAGCGCCTGGACTTCTGACTCCCGTGACCATCCCTTGAGATGAGCCCGCCTCCGACGCCTCGCCCCGCGTGAACGTCACCGCAGCGGACCGGTGACCTCTTCCACCGCCGCCAGCAGTCGGCCGTCACGCACGAACGCTTCCGCCGCGGCGAGGTCGGGCGCGAGATGACGGTCCGGGCCGGGGCCGCCCACGCCCGCCCTCCGCGCGGCCTCGATGACGGCCCGGGTCGCGGGCGCCGGGCTCAGCCCCTCGCGCAGTTCGACGGCACGTGCGGCGGCGTACAGTTCCACGGCGATGACCCGGGTGAGATTGTCGACGGACGTCCGCAGCTTGCGCGCGGCCGACCAGCCCATGGAGACGTGGTCCTCCTGCATCGCGGAGGACGGGATCGAGTCCGCCGACGCCGGTACGGCGAGCCGCTTCAGCTCGCTCACCAGCGCGGCCTGTGTGTACTGAGCGATCATCAGACCCGAGTCGACACCGGCGTCGTCGGCGAGGAACGGCGGCAGTCCGTGGCTGCGGTTCTTGTCCAGCAGCCGGTCGGTGCGGCGCTCGGCGATGGAGCCGAGGTCGGCGACGGCGATGGCGAGGAAGTCCAGCACGTACGCCACCGGGGCGCCGTGGAAGTTGCCGTTGGACTCGACGCGTCCTCCCCCGGAGCCGAACGCTCCCGAGCCGGTGTCCGCGGGCAGCACCACCGGATTGTCGACGGCGGAGGCGAGTTCGCGCTCGGCGACCAGCCGGGCGTGGGCGATGGTGTCCCGTCCGGCGCCCGCGACCTGCGGGGCGCAGCGCACGGAGTAGGCGTCCTGGACCCGTGGGGCGTCGTCCTGGTGATGTCCCGTCATCCCCGAACCGGCGAGTACGGCCAGCATGTTGGCGGCGCTGGCGGCCTGGCCCGGGTGCGGGCGAAGGGCGTGCAGTTCGGGGGCGAGCACCTTGTCGGTGCCGAGCAGCGCCTCCAGGCTCAGGGCGGCCGTGACGTCGGCGGACCGGTACAGGACGTCGAGGTCGGCGAGGGCCATGACGAGCATGCCGAGCATGCCGTCGGTGCCGTTGAGGAGGGCGAGTCCTTCCTTCTCGCGCAGTTCGACGGGCCGGATCCCGTGCGCGGCGAGCAGTTCGCCGGCGGGGCGCAGGGTCCCGTCGGGCCCCTCGGCCTCCCCCTCGCCCATCAGCGCGAGGGCACAGTGGGACAGCGGGGCCAGGTCGCCGGAGCAGCCGAGGGAGCCGTACTCGTGCACGACCGGGGTGATCCCGGCGTTCAGCACGTCGGCCATGGTCTGCGCTACCTCGGGGCGTACGCCGGTGTGCCCGGAGCAGAGGGTCTTCAGGCGCAGGAACATCAGGGCGCGTACGACGTCCCGCTCGACGCGGGGGCCCATGCCGGCGGCGTGCGAGCGGACGATGTTGCGCTGCAGCCGGCCGCGCAGCTCCGGGCCGATGTGCCGGGTCGCCAGGGCACCGAAGCCGGTGCTCACCCCGTACACGGGGTCCGGCTTGGCGGCCAGGGCGTCCACAATCTCGCGGGAGGCGGCGAGGGCGGCCAGCGCCTCGCCGGAGAGCTCGACGCGGGCACCGCCGCGCGCCACGGCGAGCACGTCGGACGCGGTCACTCCGGACGCCCGCCCGTCTCCCAGCACCACCCTTTCAAGGCCGCGCCGCGCGCCTTCCCCGTTCACCACAGTGTGCATATCCATATTCAGGAGAGTACGCAGTGAATTCGATGATGTCATCACTGGAACCCGCGTTCACCCCTTACCTGCCCTGGGGCCGGCCCCGGAAGCGGCGCCGCTCTCCGTCCGCGTTCCGCGCGGGTTCGTCCGCCAGCCGCACGACCGGGTCGCCCGGCCCCGCACGCCCGGCGACGACGGGACGGGTGGCCCGCTCGGCCTTGGCGCGGTACTGCGCCGCGTCGGCCAGCCGGAAGAGCCGCCGGGCGGAGGACACCGGCCCGATGGGGTCGCCGGTGGAGGCCACACCGCAGGCCACACCGTCCCCGATCCCCAACTCCACGGCACGGCGGCACACTTCGTCGGCCGCCTTGACGACCTCGTCGGCGGGCGGCCCCACCGCCAGCAGACAGAACTCGTCCCCGCCGAGCCGCGCCGCCAGGGCCCCCGGCAGCACGGCCCCGCACAGGGACAGCACGGTCCCGAACCGCTCCAGCAGCCGGTCGCCGACGGCGTGCCCCTGCGTGTCGTTGACCCGCTTGAGCCCGTTGACATCGCACACGACGAGGCTGACGACCGCCCCGTCCCCGCGATGCCGCTCGATCGCCTCGTCGAGGCGCGCATCCACCGCCCGGCGGTTGGCGAGCCCGGTGAGCGCGTCCGTGTACGCCAGCCGCTGCGCCTCCTCCAGCCGCTCGGTCTGCGCGAGCCCGGCGGCGACGACGGCGGCCAGCACCGTCACGAAGTCGGCGTCACCGCGCCCGAAGACGGGCGCCCCCACCGGCCGGGCCACATACAGCTCCCCCCACGCCCGCCCGTGCAGCACGATCGGGGCGACCACGCAGCAGCCGCGCCCGCGCCGCCGCAGGGCCGCGACCCGCTGATGGCAGTGGCCGGGGCTTCCCTCCGCCGGCCCCTCGGTGGTCTCCATCCAGGCGTCGGGCTCGCCGCCACCGGCCCACCGCTCGTGCAGGAACTCGGTGATCTCGGCGAACTGGTGCACGGGATACGCCTCGCCCTCCGGGAACTCCTCCTCGTCCTCGGCCAGCTCGCCGACGTTCACCAGGACCCGCAGCCGCCCCAGCTCCCGCTCCCACACGGACAGCGCGGCGAAACTCCCGCCGAGCGCCCGGCAGGCTCCGAGGGCAGCGGCCCGCCAGACCCCCTGCGAGCCCTGCGCGGCGGCCATGCCCTGCGCCAGTGCCACCACGGCCGCCAGCCGGCTGTCCTCACCCATCCCTCCAGGCTAGGGACGTTCCGTACGAATCGGGAGATTTAAGGAGCGAATGGGAATCCGTCGAGGCAAGTCGCCGCAGGTGGGCGGGGCTCCGCCCACCACTGCCCGCCCGCTGTCGGCCCGTCGTCACTCTGCCGCCCGTCACCGCCCCGGCCAGTTCGGCCTGCGCTTCTCGTTGAAGGCGGCGACGCCCTCCGCGCGGTCGCCCGAGAACGCCACCGACCGCCAGGCGGCGTCCTCCACCTCGAGCCCCGCGGGCAGATCCAGCCCCTGCCCGAGACGCAGTGCCCGCTTGGCGGCCCGCAGGCCCACCGGCGAGTTCGCGGCGATCCGGGCGGCCATGGCCAGCGCCTCCTCCCGGTCCCGCCCCGCCTCCACCAGCTCGTCGACGAGGCCCAGTTCACGGGCTTCGGCGGCCTCCACCCGACGCGCCGTGAAGATCAGCTCGGCGGCCCGGGCCGCCCCCACCCGCCTGGGCAGCAACTGCGTACCACCGCCGCCCGGAATCACCCCGACGGACACCTCGGGCAGCCCCAGCACGGCCGTGCGGTCGGCCACGATCACATCGCAGGACAGGGCCAGCTCGAAACCGCCCCCCAGCGCGAACCCGTGCACCGCCGCCACGGTCGGCACCGGCAGCTCCAGCACACCGGTGTAGGCCCCGCGCGCCACCGGCCGCTGACGGACCAGGTCGGCGTCACTGAAGGAATTGCGCTCCTTCAGGTCGGCCCCGACGCAGAAGGCCCGCTCGTGCGACGAGGTCAGCACCACCACCCGCACCTCCGGGTCCCTCCCCAGCTCCGCGCAGGCTCCGGCGACGGACCGGGCCATCTCGGTCGAGACCGCGTTCATGGCCTTGGGCCGGTCGAGGACGAGCTCCGCGACATGCCCCTGCTCATGCCGCCGCACCAGCACGAACTCCCCGAACCGTTCCTCACTCATGACACCCTCCGGTTAACGCGGGTTAACATCCGTCGTTCCCGATCATCGCAGCCGGAACCCACCCGGCAAAAGGGCGTACGTCCAGTTCCCTCATCACCCCCCGTCCACCCGTTCGAGTGATATCCCGCCCACTTCGGCCCGGCCCCGGGCCGGAACGCATAACGTGCGCTGCACCGCGGCGCGTTGGGGGCGCGTACGCAGGGGGAGGAATCGCCATGACGACGAACACGCCGACCAGGCCACAGCCCACCGCACCGGACGCGGTCGACCGGGCACCGGCGCACACCGGATTCGCCCTCTTCAGCGCGCGTATCCGGGGCCGCCACCGCAAACCGCGCCCCCGGAAGCTGCTGCTGGCCGTCGGCGGTCTGGCCCTGGCGGTCGGCGCCCTGAGCCTCGTCCGCATGGCGTCCGACCCCGGCCCCGGGGACGTCGGAGCCGAGGCCGGCCCCCGTCCGGTCCCGGACACCGCGAGTTCGGCGAGCCCCGGCCCTGACGGCGCCGACGGCGCCGACGGTTCTGACGGCACCGACGGTTCTGACGGCACCGTCGGCACCACCACCGAGAGTCCGGCGTCCCCCGCCCCGAAGGCGGGTCCCTCCTCGCCCACCGTCCTGGGCGGCCAGAGCGGCGCGCCGCTCACACCGTCCGCTCCGGGCAAGGCCACCGCGCCGACCGCCACGGCCCCGGCCCTCACCGCTCCGACCCCGGCCGCCCCGAACGCACCGAGCACTCCGAAGGCACCGAACACCCCCGGCGCGCCGCCCCCCGTCGGCGCCGCACCGGACGGGCCCCCACCGGGCCCTCCGGGCCGCACGCCGTCTGAGCCGAAGCCAAAGCCGAAGCCGCCACCGGACCGGCAGACACCACCGCCCCCGCCGTCGGACCGGCCGGGCGAAACGGACGACGGCCCCCTCCTCTGCGTACCGATCATCGGCCTGTGCGTCGACGGCGACCTGGCTCTCAGCGGCTGAGCAGACCGAACGGACAGAACCGGCCGGGGCGGCCGAGAGGAAGTGTCAGTGATCGTCCCGGCGGGTGAGCAGCCAGGGTTCCACCACGCCCAGACCACGCACCGGCCGCTGGTACATCGGCTGCAGCGCGAAGCGGTACGTCGGCGGCTCCTCGCCCTCCTTCTCCGCCGACGCCGCCGCCTCGGCAGCGGCCGCCTCGGAGGCGGGGGCGTCTCCGGTGCGGATCAGCTCCTCGGCGAACGCGGTGTCGACGAGTACGCCGTCCCGAGGAGCTATCGAGGTGAGCCGGGAGGCCAGATTCACCGTCGTACCGAAGACATCGCCCATCCGGGTGGTGACGGTGCCGAAAGCCATGCCGACCCGCAGCTCCGGCATCGTCTCGTCGTTCGCCATGGTCTCGATCAGCCGCATGGCGATCTCCGCGGCCGTCCCCGCGTCGTCGGCGACGTAGAGCACCTCGTCGCCGAGGGTCTTGATGAGCCGCCCGCCGCGCGCGGCCACCAGGTCGGCGGCGGTCGTCTCGAAGGCCTCGACGAGCTCGCCGAGTTCCTCCTCCTCCATCCGCCGGGTGAGCCGGGTGAACCCGACGAGGTCCGCGAACCCGACGGCGAGCCGCCGGTCCACCATCTCCTCGTCGTCGGCCGCCTGGAGCACCCGCCCGGCCGAGGCGGCGAGCTGCCGCCGCCAGACGTAGACGAGGAACTCCTCCAGCTCGGGCAGGAGCAGCTCGATGATGGGGTACGTGACCTCGGTGCGCGTCATGCCCAGCTCGGGCGGCTCGGTCAGGCCCTCCAGGAAGGAGTCGATCTGCCACTCGGCCAGGCGCGCGGTGGTCTGTCCCGTGGACCGCGCCACCTGCACGGCCATCGCCTCGCTCAGCAGGCCCGCCTCCACCAGACCGGCCAGCCGGCGCAGCGCCAGTACGTCCGCCTCCGTGAGCACCCTGGCCTGTCCGACGTCGGCGAACCCCATGGCCCGCCAGAACCGCGTGGCCAGCTCCACCGTGACGCTGGCACTGCGCGCCGCCTGGAAGGGGGTGTAACGGCGTTCGGCGCCCAGGATGAGCTGTTCGAGACGCAGAGCGAGCGGGTCCTCGCCGTTGTCGGCGGAACGGGAGTCGTCCCCCCTCCGGCTCCTCCGCTCAGGGGAGTCCGCCCGATCGGGAGGATTCGAGGCTGGGGGAGGCTCCGCGCGGCCCTGCGCTTCCGTACCGGAACCCGAGTCGTCGACGGTCACGCGTTGCTGCCCTTCCGATCTGCCACGGCCATGGATCGACCGGCCTCAACTCTACGGCAGGTGTGCGCCAGCTCACTCCGCCCGGTCGGCCCGGCAGGTGGCACGACCGGCGCGTCCGGGATCGGGGTACCCGCCGTGGGCACCCGCATCCACACCCGCGTGCGCCCACCGCGCCCCCGCCCCGGGCCCCGTCACCCGCCCTCGACGGGGCGCACGTGCACGATGTCCCCCGCCCCCACCGGTTCCTGCACCCCGGCCTCCGTCGCCAGCACCAGCCGCCCGTCCCCGTCGACCGCGACCGCCTCGCCCACCAGGACCCTGTCCCCCGGCAGCTCGGCCCGCACCGTCCGCCCGAGCGTCGCGCATCCCGCGGCGTACGTCTCCTGCAGGCCGCTCACCGCCGGATCGCCGCCCGCGGCCCGCCAGCGCCCGTACCAGTCCTCCAGCGACCGCAGCACCCCGCGCAGCAGCGGGTCCCGGTCGGTGTTCACCGCGCCCGCCAGCGCCAGCGACCCGGCGGTGGGCACCGGCAGCTCGTCGGCGCGCAGGCTGACGTTGATGCCGACGCCGATCACCACCCCGTCACCGGCCCGCTCCGCGAGGATGCCCGCGGCCTTGCGCTCCTCGCCGCCGACGGTGACGAGCAGGTCGTTGGGCCACTTCAGGGCGGTGTCGACGCCCGCCGTCCGGGAGAGTCCGGTCGCCACCGCGACGCCGGTGAGCAGCGGCAGCCAGCCCCAGCGGGCCACGGGCACCTCGGTGGGCCGGAGCAGTACGGAGAAGGAGAGTCCGGAGCGGGCCGGAGCCGTCCAGTGCCGGTCCAGGCGGCCCCGCGCGGCGGTCTGCTCCTCGGCGACGAGTACGGTCCCCTCCTCCGCCTTCCCCTCGGCGGCACGAGCCACCAGGTCGGAGTTGGTGGAGCCGGTGCTCTGCACCACGTCGACCTGCCGCCACAGCCCACCGGCGCGCACCAGCCCTCTGCGCAGACCGGCGGCGTTCAGCGGGGGGCGGTCGAGGTCGGACCAGCGCTGCGACCGCTCCGGCCGCGGCGGCCGCTGCCCGCCGGGCGTACCTTCGTCATCAGGTGACTGAGTCATGCGGGCAACCCTAGGTTCGGCAGTCTCCCTCCCGCAGCGCGGGCGGCCCCGTCGTCCGCCGGCATGCGACCGCTGTCGCGGAATCGCGTTCTGCGGTCCGTGAAGAGGCACGGGGTGTGGGATAGACCGCACTGCCGACCCCAAGGGCCCGCATTACTCTACGGATGAGTAACCGTCCCCCCCTTACGAGCAGGCAGGGAGCCGCATCCCGATGTCCGAGCCGGAAGAGCAGCAGCCTGACATTCGTACGACCGCGGGGAAGCTCGCGGACCTGCAGCGGCGCATCGACCAGGCGACGCACGCCGGCTCGCAGCGCGCCGTGGAGAAACAGCACGCCAAGGGCAAGCTGACCGCCCGGGAACGGATCGCCCTGCTGCTGGACGAGGACTCCTTCGTCGAGCTGGACGAGTTCGCCCGGCACCGCTCCACCAGCTTCGGCCTGGAGGAGAACCGCCCCTACGGCGACGGCGTGGTCACCGGCTACGGCACCGTCGACGGCCGCCCCGTCGCGGTCTTCTCCCAGGACTTCACCGTCTTCGGCGGCGCGCTGGGCGAGGTCTACGGGCAGAAGATCGTCAAGGTGATGGACTTCGCGCTGAAGACCGGCTGCCCCGTCATCGGCATCAACGACTCCGGCGGCGCCCGCATCCAGGAGGGGGTGGCCTCGCTGGGCGCCTACGGCGAGATCTTCCGCCGCAACACCCACGCCTCCGGGGTGATCCCGCAGATCTCCCTGGTGCTGGGCCCGTGCGCGGGCGGCGCGGTCTACTCCCCGGCGATCACCGACTTCACCGTGATGGTCGATGGGACCTCGCACATGTTCATCACCGGCCCGGACGTGATCAAGACGGTCACCGGCGAGGACGTCGGCTTCGAGGAACTGGGCGGGGCGCGCACCCACAACACCGCCTCCGGGGTGGCCCACCACCTGGCCGGCGACGAGAAGGACGCCATCGACTACGTCAAACAGCTGCTGTCCTACCTGCCGTCCAACAACCTCGCCGAGCCGCCGGCCTTCCCCGAGGAGGCCGACCTGACGGTCAGCGACGCCGACCGGGCGCTGGACGTGCTCATCCCGGACAGCGCGAACCAGCCCTACGACATGCACACGGTGCTCGAGCACGTGCTGGACGACGGCGAGTTCTTGGAGACGCAGCCGCTGTTCGCGCCGAACATCCTCACCGGCTACGGCCGCGTCGAGGGCCGGCCGGTGGGCATCGTGGCCAACCAGCCGCTGCAGCTCGCCGGCTGCCTGGACATCGCCGCGTCCGAGAAGGCGGCCCGGTTCGTGCGCACCTGCGACGCCTTCAACGTGCCGGTGCTCACCTTCGTGGACGTGCCCGGCTTCCTGCCCGGGGTGGGCCAGGAACACGAGGGCATCATCCGCCGCGGCGCCAAGCTGATCTTCGCCTATGCGGAGGCCACGGTGCCGCTGATCACGGTGATCACCCGCAAGGCGTTCGGCGGCGCCTACGACGTGATGGGCTCCAAGCACCTGGGCGCCGATGTGAACCTGGCCTGGCCGACCGCGCAGATCGCGGTGATGGGCGCGCAGGGCGCGGTCAACATCGTGCACCGGCGCACCATCGCCGAGGCCGAGGACGCCGAGGCCACCCGGGCCCGGCTGCTGGCGGAGTACGAGGACGCGCTGCTCAACCCGTACGCGGCGGCCGAGCGCGGCTACCTGGACGCGGTGATCATGCCGTCCGAGACCCGCCGGCACATCGTGCGCGGGCTGCGCCAGCTGCGCAGCAAGCGCGAGTCGCTGCCGCCGAAGAAGCACGGCAACATCCCCCTCTAGCCCAGGAGCCGCTGTGATCAAGGTCGTACGGGGCAACCCCACCCCGGAGGAGCTCGCCGCCGCACTGGCGGTGGTCCGCGTCCGCGCCGCGGCGGCGTCCGCCACGCCGTCCGGCGCGGACGCCCCCCGCGACTCCTGGTCCGACCCGTCCCGCATCGCCGCCCGCCACCTGCCCCAGCCGGGGCCGGCGGCCTGGTCACGGACGTACTGGCCGGGCGGGTAGGGCTGTCCGACGCGCCGGCCTACGGTGACGCCCGGGGAAGTTGAGTACGCGTACTCAGGCGCCCCCGGGGGTCGTCGCCGGAGCATGGAAGGCATGCTGTGGTCCGACCCCGAGAACGAGCCGCCCAAGGAACTGCGGGACACGCAGGACATGTTGCGGCGGCTGAGCGTTCTCGTGGCGCTGGCCATGGTGCTCGCGATGCTCGTGATCGGGGTGAGGTGAGGCATCCGGTCCACGCCGATACGCTGACCGCATGACAGATCAGCCCCGCCGCCGGCTCGTACTCGCCTCCCAGTCCCCCGCCCGGCTCGGGCTGCTCCGCCAGGCCGGACTCGACCCCGAGGTGGTCGTCAGCGGTGTCGACGAGGACGCCGTCACCGCACCCACCCCGGCCGAACTGGCACTCGCCCTCGCCGAGGCGAAGGCCTCCGTCGTCGCCGCGAAGCCCGAGATCAAGGGCGCACTGGTGATCGGCTGCGACTCGGTGCTCGAACTGGACGGCCGGGCCCTCGGCAAGCCCAGGGACGCCGAGGAGGCCACCGCTCGCTGGAAGGCGATGCGGGGCCGTGCGGGCATCCTCCAGACCGGCCACTGCGTCTACGACACCCTCGCCGAGGGCAGGCGGTACGCCTCCGCCACCGCGTCCACCGTGGTCCGTTTCGGCGAACCCACGGACGAGGAGATCGCCGCCTACGTCGCGTCCGGCGAACCGCTCCGGGTCGCGGGGGCGTTCACCCTGGACGGCCGCTCGGCCCCGTTCATCGACGGCATCGACGGCGACCACGGGAACGTCATCGGCATCAGCCTGCCGCTGGTGCGGCGCCTGCTGGCCGAGCTCGGCGTCGGCATCACGGAGCTGTGGGCGCCGCCGGAGGCGTGAGCGGGGGCCCGCTGGGCGCGGGGTCGGCGGACTCGGGAGCGACGGGCTCCTCCGGGCGGTCGTGCGTCATCAGCAGCAGGACGATGAGGCCCAGCACCACCGCCATGTACAGGAAGGCGTGCGGGCCGACCAGGCCCCACCCGAAAGCGCCGAGCAGCGCGTGCACCACGGCGGCGCTGATCAGCAGCACCCTGCCCGGTCCAGCGGGTGCGCGGTCACGCAGGGCGGCCAGCAGCGCGACGAGGCCGCACAGCGCGAAGTAGAGCCCGAAGACGATGCCGCCGGCCTTCGAGGACACCGACATCATGTGCGGGTCGAGGCCGGCCAGTGACATGTGCTGCCGGTCGACGACGACCCCGAGGAACCAGTTCACCGCCCCGATGCCGAGCGCCTCGACGAAGAGCACGAAGGCCACGATCCACGCCACCGGTCTGCGGACCACCGGCCCCCACCCACTTTCGAGCACGACTGTGGTTACCCCGAGTATGTTCGAGACAACGCGAACGTTACTGACAAGTAAAGCCGGGGACAAGGGTCCCGCGAAGGGCAGAGAACCATTGGGCCATTCGTAGGGACTCGACAAAAAAACGTAGTGGGCCGCAGCACGCTCTCACAGAGACCTTGACCACATGAGAGGGCTAGGGTTTCCCGAAGGAGTCTTGCGTACCAAGGTGCGACATGGGATTTCGCGGGTCGAGCGAGCCTCGGATCACGCTCCGTGTGGGCAAGCTCACCAATGGGGACGGGTCGTAGTGCCGTGTCGGCAGTCCCTAAACTCGGCTTGTTTCAAGGAGGGAGCCTCAATCGTGCGCAAGGTGCTCATCGCCAACCGTGGCGAAATCGCTGTCCGCGTGGCCCGGGCCTGCCGGGATGCCGGCATCGCGAGCGTCGCCGTCTACGCCGACCCGGACCGGGACGCCCTGCACGTCCGCGCCGCGGACGAGGCATTCGCCCTGGGCGGTGACACCCCGGCCACCAGCTACCTGGACATCGACAAGGTCCTCAAGGCCGCCGCCGAGTCCGGCGCGGACGCCATCCACCCCGGCTACGGCTTCCTCTCGGAGAACGCCGACTTCGCCCAGGCGGTCCTGGACGCCGGCCTGATCTGGATCGGCCCGCCCCCGCAGGCCATCCGCGACCTGGGCGACAAGGTCGCCGCCCGGCACATCGCCCAGCGCGCCGGCGCCCCCCTGGTCGCCGGCACCCCCGACCCCGTCTCCGGCGCCGAGGAGGTCCTCGCCTTCGCCGAGCAGCACGGCCTGCCGATCGCCATCAAGGCCGCCTTCGGCGGCGGCGGCCGCGGCCTGAAGGTCGCCCGCACCCTGGACGAGGTGCCCGAGCTGTACGAGTCCGCGGTGCGCGAGGCGACGGCCGCCTTCGGCCGCGGCGAATGCTTCGTCGAGCGCTACCTGGACCGGCCGCGGCACGTGGAGACCCAGTGCCTGGCCGATGCGCACGGCAACGTGGTGGTCGTCTCCACCCGGGACTGCTCGCTGCAGCGCCGCCACCAGAAACTGGTCGAGGAGGCCCCCGCCCCCTTCCTGACCGCCGAGCAGACCGCCGAGCTGTACGCCGCCTCCAAGGCCATCCTCAAGGAGGCCGGCTACGTCGGCGCCGGCACCGTGGAGTTCCTGGTCGCCGCCGACGGCACCATCTCCTTCCTGGAGGTCAACACCCGCCTGCAGGTCGAGCACCCGGTCACCGAGGAGGTCGCCGGCCTGGACCTGGTGCGCGAGATGTTCCGCATCGCCGACGGCGAGGTGCTGGGCTACGACGACCCGCCGCTGCGCGGCCACTCCCTCGAGTTCCGCATCAACGGCGAGGACCCCGGCCGCAACTTCCTGCCCGCCCCCGGCACCGTCACCGCGTTCACCGCGCCGTCCGGCCCCGGGGTGCGGCTGGACGCCGGCGTGGAGGCCGGCAGCGTGATCGGCCCGGCCTGGGACTCGCTGCTGGCCAAGCTGATCGTCACCGGCCGCACCCGCGCCGAGGCGCTGCAGCGCGCCGCCCGGGCGCTGGACGAGTTCACCGTGGAGGGCATGGCCACCGCCCTCCCGTTCCACCGCGCGGTCGTGCAGGACCCGGCCTTCGCCCCCGAGCTGACCGGCTCCGCCGAGCCCTTCACGGTCCACACCCGGTGGATCGAGACCGAGTTCGTCAACGAGATCAAGCCCTTCACGGCCGGCACGGACGCCGAGGCGGACGAGGAGGCCGACCGGGAGACGGTGGTCGTCGAGGTCGGCGGCAAGCGCCTGGAGGTGTCGCTGCCCGCCTCGCTGGGCATGTCGCTGGCCCGCACCGGGCTGGCGGCCGGGGCCCGGCCCAAGCGCCGGGCGGCGAAGAAGTCCGGTCCGGTGGCCTCGGGCGACACCCTGGCCTCGCCGATGCAGGGCACCATCGTCAAGATCGCGGTGGAGGAGGGCCAGCAGGTCGAGGAGGGCGACCTCGTCGTCGTGCTGGAGGCCATGAAGATGGAACAGCCGCTGAACGCGCACCGCTCGGGCACCGTCAAGGGACTCAGTGCCGAGGTCGGCGCGTCCGTCACCTCCGGCGCGGTCATCTGCGAGATCAAGGACTGACGGCCCGACCGACCCGCACGACACCCCCGGGCGCCCGGCGGAGCCTCGAAGGCCCCGCCGGGCGCCCGGCGTCATCACCGCCTGCGCAGGTCCGCGACGCGTGCCCGCTCCGCGCTCTGGGCCTGTTCGGCCGCTCCCAGGGCCACGGCCGAACGCAGCCCCGGACCCTGTCGACGCGGCCCCGGCAGCGGCATGTCCCGGCGCTGCTGACGTGCCGGGGCCACGTCACCCCCCGAGCCCGCGGCACCTCCCGACGCCCCGGCCACGGCGATCTGCACACCCTGGTCGGCGAGTGCCTGCAACTCGGTGCCGGCGCGGTCGTCGTGCGCGGGCGGCTCGTCCGTCACCAGACGGGTGATGACGTCCGTGGGCACGGTCTGGAACATGGTGTCCATGCCGAGCTTGCCGTGGTCGGCCAGGACCACCACCTCCGCGGCCGCCTGCACCAGCGCCCGGTCGACTGAGGCCGACAGCATGTTGGACGTGGACAGCCCCCGCTCGGCGGTCAGCCCGCTCCCGGAGAGGAACGCCCTGGACACCCGCAGCCCCTGGAGGGACTGCTCGGCTCCGCTGCCGACCAGGGCGTAGTTCGAACCGCGGAGCGTACCGCCGGTCATCACGACCTCCACCCGGTTGGCGTGCGCCAACGCCTGGGCCACGAGCAGGGAGTTGGTGACGACGGTCAGACCGGGCACCCGGGCCAGCCGGCGGGCCAGCTCCTGCGTGGTGGTGCCCGCACCGACCACGATGGCCTCACCCTCCTCCACGAAGCCGGCGGCGAGGTCGGCGATGGCGGTCTTCTCGGCGGTCGCGAGATGTGACTTCTGCGGGAAGCCGGACTCCCGCGTGAACCCGCCCGGCAGTACCGCACCGCCGTGCCGGCGGTCGAGGAGTCCTTCTGCCTCCAGCGCGCGCACGTCCCGCCGTACGGTCACTTCGGAGGTCTGGACGACGCGGGCGAGCTCACGGAGCGACACGGCCCCGTTCGCTCGCACCATTTCGAGGATCAATTGGCGACGTTCTGCAGCGAACACGAAACTGACAGTAACGCCAGCGACCGTCTGCTTTCAGCACTTTGCGCTGAATAGCAGAAGTTGTTCATACAACCGACCGCCGAGTGGTATAAGCCCTAGTCGCCTCGCATATGCCGAACACCCATCCGGCAACTCTCCGTGAACGGCGGGGAGTTGGTTTCAGCCGCCAGGCTGCCGGCCCGTCAGGCCATCAGGCTGCCGGGCCGTCGAGCTGCCGGGCCGTCAGGCCTCTCCCGCCGCCTTGCGCGTGTGCAGCTGCCGTGCCACCTCGGCGATCGACCCCGACAGCGAGGGGTACACGGTGAAGGCGTTCGCGATCTGCTCGACCGTCAGGTTGTTGTCGACCGCGAGCGAGATGGGGTGGATGAGCTCCGAGGCGCGGGGCGCCACGACGACGCCGCCCACCACGATCTCGGTGCCCGGCCGGCAGAAGATCTTGACGAAGCCGTCGCGGATGCCCTGCATCTTCGCGCGGGGGTTGCGCAGCAGCGGCAGCTTCACGACCCGCGCGTCGATCTTCCCGGAGTCGACCTCGGCCTGGCTGTAGCCGACGGTGGCGATCTCGGGGTCGGTGAAGACGTTCGCCGAGACGGTCTTCAGGTTCAGCGGAGCCACCGCGTCGCCCAGGAAGTGGTACATGGCGATCCGCCCCTGCATCGCCGCCACCGACGCCAGCGCGAAGACGCCGGTGACGTCGCCGGCCGCGTACACGCCCGGAGCGGTCGTCCGGGAGACCCTGTCGGTCCAGATGTGCCCCGAATCACGCAGCCTGACCCCGGCCTCCTCGAGCCCCATGCCCTCGGAGTTCGGGATGGCGCCGACGGCCATCAGGCAGTGCGACCCGGTGATGACCCGCCCGTCGGCGAGGGTCACCTCCACCCGGTCCCCGACCCGCTTGGCGGACTGCGCGCGCGAACGCGCCATGACGTTCATGCCGCGCCGGCGGAAGACGTCCTCCAGCACCGCGGCGGCGTCCGGGTCCTCGCCCGGCAGCACCCGGTCGCGCGACGACACGAGCGTCACCTTCGACCCCAGCGCCTGGTAGGCACCGGCGAACTCGGCACCGGTCACACCGGAACCGACCACGATGAGCTCCTCGGGGAGCTCGTTCAGGTCGTACACCTGTGTCCAGTTGAGGATGCGCTCGCCGTCGGGCCGCGCGTCGGGCAGCTCGCGGGGGTGGCCGCCGGTGGCGATGAGCACCGCGTCGGCGGTCAGCGTCTCCTCGGACCCGTCGGCGGCCCGGACCACGACCTTGCGCGACCCGTCCAGGGCCTGCATGCCCTCGAGCCGCCCCCGCCCGCGCAGCACCCGCGCGCCGGCCCGCGTCACGGACGCGGCGATGTCGTGCGACTGGGCCAGGGCCAGCCGCTTCACCCGGCGGTTCACCTTCCCCAGATCCACGCCCACGACCCGGGCGGCCTGCTCCACGTGCGGGGTGTCGTCGGCCACGATGATGCCGAGTTCCTCGTAGGAGGAGTCGAAGGTGGTCATCACCTCGGCCGTGGCGATCAGGGTCTTCGAGGGCACGCAGTCGGTGAGCACCGACGCCCCGCCCAGACCGTCGGAGTCGACGACGGTCGCCTCCGCGCCGAGCTGCGCGGCGACCAGCGCCGCTTCGTATCCGCCGGGTCCGCCACCGATGATCACGATCCGAGTCACATGCTCCATTGTCCCGCACACTTCACCGTGCGACCGTCCGGGGGCCACCCCCGTGGCCCCCCTGTTACCGGAGTGGCCCGCGGTGCGGCTGCCGTACGCTCTTCCATATGTCGCTCTACGCCGCGTACGCCGGCAACCTCGACGCGCGGCTGATGTCCCGCCGCGCTCCGCATTCGCCGCTGCGCGCCACCGGCTGGCTGAACGGGTGGCGGCTGACCTTCGGGGGCGAGAACCTGGGCGTGCACTGGCCGAGCGGGCCCACCGACCCGTCCGAGCCCACCGACCCGGTCGCGGGAGGCGGCGCGCTCGCGACGATCGTCGAGGACCACTTCGCCCAGGTCTTCGTCGCGCTGTACGACATCGCCCCCATGGACGAGGAGTCCCTGGACCACTGGGAGGGCACGGGTCTGGACATCTACCGGCGCGTCCGCGTCCGCGTCCACACCCTGGACGGCGAGGAACCCGCCTGGACCTACGTCCTGAACACCTACGAGGGCGGCCTCCCCTCGGCCCGCTACCTCGGCGAGGTCGCCGACGCGGCGGAATCCGCGGGCGCCCCCCACGACTACGTGATGGAACTGCGCAAACGCCCCTGCTGAACCCGCACCCGAGCCGGGACGTCGAGACCCGCCCGCCCTGGGGCCCGTCCGGCGGATCACGCCGCAGACACGGGATCCGGCACGCCCTCCCCCGAGCTCTTCGAGCAGGGAAACCTCCAGCGGCGTTGTCGTCGGTTGCCGACTCCCCCGAGCTCTCGACGAGCTCGAGCAGGGGCCCCATCGCGTCGACGCCCTTCTCCGCCTTGCGGCTGCACGCTCCCCCGCGCTCGGCTGCTCCCCCGCGCTCGACTTCTCCCCCACTCTCGACTTCTACCCCACTCTCGACTTCGCTCGAGCGGGAGGGACCCCCATGAGCGGGAGGGGCCCCATGAGCGGGGGCACCCCCATCGCCCCCGCTCACCCGCGCCGACAAGGCGCCGCCGATCTCCTGCGACCTGATCCGCCGGACAGGCCCGAGCCGGCGAGGTCTCGTCGGGACCGAGCCGGCAAGGCATTCCCGGAAACGACAAGACAACGATCGCGGGCCCGTGAGCTTTGGCATCTACGCGCGTAGGCGAAGACCGGCTACCCTCATCCGCGTGAACGCTTCTCTTCTTCCGGACGACATCCAGGGCGACCCCCACGCCGCAGCCGACGCCGCAGCCGCGCGCCTGCGCGAGCTCACGGGCGCCGAGACCCACGACGTCGCCCTCGTGATGGGCTCCGGCTGGGCACCGGCCGTGGACGCCCTCGGCTCACCCGACGCCGAGTTCCAGGTCACCGAGCTGCCCGGCTTCCCGCCGCCGGCGGTCGAGGGGCACGGAGGCAAGATCCGCTCGTACCGCCTCGGCGCCAAGCGGGTCCTGGTCTTCCTGGGGCGCACCCACTACTACGAGGGCCGCGGCGTGGCCTCCGTCGCCCACGGCGTGCGCACCGCCGTCGCCGCCGGCGCCAAGACGATCGTCCTGACCAACGGCTGCGGCGGTCTGCGCGAGGGCATGCGCCCCGGCCAGCCGGTCCTGATCAGCGACCACATCAACCTCACGGCCACCTCCCCCATCGTCGGCGCCAACTTCGTCGACCTCACCGACCTCTACTCCCCCCGGCTGCGCGCCCTCTGCAAGGAGATCGACGCCACCCTGGAGGAGGGCGTCTACGCCCAGTTCCCCGGCCCGCACTACGAGACCCCGGCGGAGATCCGCATGGCACGGGTGATCGGGGCGGACCTGGTGGGCATGTCGACGGTGCTCGAGGCCATCGCCGCACGGGAGGCGGGCGCGGAGGTGCTCGGCATCTCCCTGGTCACCAACCTCGCCGCCGGTATGACCGGTGAACCGCTCAACCACGAGGAGGTCCTCCAGGCGGGCCGGGACTCCGCCTCCCGCATGGGCACCCTCCTGACCCAGGTGCTGGGCCGCCTGTAGCCGCCCGCGGCCCCCGGCGGCGGGGGGCAGGGGCGGGACGACTCAACCGACCACTCGAGAGGCTGACCGACACGTGCACGACGACCTGACCGCTCGGGCCCGCACCTGGCTCGCCGAGGACCCCGATCCCGAGACCCGGGCGGAACTCGCGGGCCTTCTCGACAAGCTCGACAGAAACGCCACGGACGACGCCGGCGCCGAACTCGCCGCCCGCTTCAGCGGCACCCTCCAGTTCGGCACCGCCGGTCTCCGCGGCGAACTGGGCGCCGGCCCGATGCGCATGAACCGCGCCGTCGTCATCCGCGCCGCCGCCGGCCTCGCCGCGTACCTCAGGAAGCAGGGGACCCCCCACGGGGACGACACAGCCGGCCTCGTCGTGATCGGCTACGACGCCCGGCACAAGTCGGCGGACTTCGCCCGCGACACCGCCGCCGTGATGACCGGCGCCGGTCTCCGGGCGGCCGTCCTCCCTCGCCCCCTGCCCACCCCGGTGCTCGCCTTCGCCATCCGGCACCTCGGCGCGGTCGCCGGGGTCGAGGTCACCGCCAGCCACAACCCGCCCCGCGACAACGGCTACAAGGTGTACCTCGGCGACGGGTCCCAGATCGTCCCCCCGGCCGACGCGGAGATCGCCGCCGAGATCGCGGCCGTCGGGTCCCTGAACGACGTGCCCCGCCCCACCACCGGCTGGCAGACCCTCGACGACTCCGTCCTGGACGCCTACCTCGCCCGCACGGACGCGGTCCTGGCCGAGGGCTCCCCCCGCACCGCCCGCACGGTCTACACCGCGATGCACGGCGTCGGCAAGGACGTCCTGCTCGCTGCGTTCGCCCGGGCCGGCTTCCCGGAGCCGGTCCTGGTCGCCGAGCAGGCCGAGCCCGACCCGGACTTCCCCACCGTCGCGTTCCCCAATCCGGAGGAGCCCGGCGCGATGGACCTGGCCTTCGCGAAGGCCCGCGAGGCCGAGCCCGACCTGGTCATCGCCAACGACCCGGACGCCGACCGCTGCGCCGCGGCCGTCAAGGACTCCGGCGGGGAGGGCACCGGCGACGGGGACTGGCGCATGCTGCGCGGTGACGAGGTCGGCGCCCTGCTCGCCGCCCACCTGGTCCGGCGCGGCGCGACCGGCACGTTCGCCGAGTCGATCGTGTCGTCGACCCTCCTCGCCCGTATCGCCGAGCAGGCGGGGCTGTTGCACGAGGAGACCCTGACCGGCTTCAAGTGGATCGCCCGGGTCGAGGGCCTGCGCTACGGCTACGAGGAGGCGCTGGGCTACTGCGTCGACCCGGAGGGCGTGCGCGACAAGGACGGCATCACGGCCGCGCTGCTCCTCGCCGAGCTGGCCTCCGAGCTGAAGGCGGAGGGCCGTACCCTCCTGGACCTCCTCGACGACCTCGCCGTGACCCACGGCCTGCACGCGACCGACCAGCTGTCGGCCCGCGTCGAGGACCTGTCGCTCATCGCGGACGCCATGCGCCGCCTGCGCGAGAACCCCCCGACCGCACTGGCCGGCCTGCGCATCACCCGGGCCGAGGACCTGACCCGCGGCACGGACACCCTCCCGCCCACCGACGGCCTGCGCTACACCCTCCAGGGTGCCCGCGTCGTCGTCCGCCCGAGCGGTACGGAGCCGAAGCTGAAGTGCTACCTGGAGGTCGTCGTCCCGGTCACCGCCCGGGCCGACCTGCCCGCGGCCCGCGCCAGGGCGGCCGCCCTGCTGACCGCGATCAAGCAGGACCTGAAGACCGCGGCCGGCATCTGAGCGGTCGAGAACCGGAGGGGGCGCGGTTCCGCGGACCGCGGACCCCTCCGGTCGTCGCTCCCGGGCTCAGGTGACGACCAGCAGGACCGTCAGCAGGATCACCCCGGCGAGCGTCGGGGCCAGGACCTCGTAGGACCAGCGCACGCTCACCTCGCCCTGCGCGCTTGCCGCGGCCTGCCGGGCCTCGTGCAGCTCGCGCAGTTCGTCCATCGCGCGGTCGCTCGGCGCCCGCTCCGGTCCTTCCGATCCGCCCGGCACGGGCGCGGCACCCCCGCGCCGGGACGCGCCGCCCGCCCTCGGGGCCTGCCCCGCGGCGCGGACGTCGACGCCCTGCGCCCGCTCGCCCGCGGCCTGCATCTCCCGCCGCGCGGCCCGCTTGCGGGCCCGCAGGGACACGGGCAGGGCCCACAGCTGGTACCTGGTGCCGGCGTCGGAGACGACCTCGTTGGTGTAACTGGCGCGCAGTGCGACGACCCGGCCCCAGGGCAGCACGATCGTGCGGAAGGGATTGCGGACGCGCAGCCGGTCGTCGTCGGCGTACACGGCGGGCAGCAGGGTGTAGGCGACCACCGGGGGCACGGTCGCCAGCAGCGTGGCGAGCGCCAGCCACGGGGCCCGGCCCTCGCCGGTGACCACGGCGTCGACGCAGAGCCAGCCGACGATCGCCAGCAGCAGCACGCCACCGGCGATGCCCGGGGTCGACCGGTACACCCGGTCCTCGGCCTCGGGGCCCTCGGGCCCGTGCCCGCCCTCGGGCTCCGGAGCGGACGGCTGCTGCGCTGGGGTGTTCATGCCCCCGATTCTGCCCGACGGGTCCGCACGCGCCGGTGGGTGGTGGGCGGGTCGGAAACGGGCGGGAGGACTGTACAGCCGCTACGCGCGTAGATATGCTCGGCTGGTGACCATGTCCTCCACTGCACCACACGCTCTCAGTGACGTCACCGCGTCCGACGGCACGCTGCGTCGCTTCCTGCACGGGCTGCCCGGTGTCGACGCGGTCGGCCTGGAGGCGCGTGCCGCCTCGCTCGGCACCCGCTCGATCAAGACGACCGCGAAGGCGTACGCCATCGACCTCGCCATCTCGATGGTCGACCTGACGACGCTGGAAGGCGCGGACACCCCGGGCAAGGTCCGGGCGCTCGGCGCGAAGGCGGTCCGCCCCGACCCGACCGACCGCACGGCCCCCGCCACGGCCGCGGTCTGCGTCTACCCCGACATGGTGGCCACGGCGAAGGAGGCCGTCGCCGGCTCCGCGGTCAAGGTGGCCTCCGTCGCGACCGCCTTCCCGGCCGGCCGCGCCCCGCTCGCGGTCAAGCTGGCCGACGTCCGGGAGGCCGTCGCCGCCGGCGCGGACGAGATCGACATGGTCATCGACCGCGGCGCGTTCCTCGCCGGGAACTACCTGAAGGTGTACGACGAGATCACCGCCGTGAAGGAGGCCTGCGGGGCGAGCGCCCGGCTGAAGGTCATCTTCGAGACGGGCGAGCTGTCGACGTACGACAACATCCGCCGGGCGAGCTGGCTCGGCATGCTGGCCGGCGCGGACTTCATCAAGACCTCGACCGGCAAGGTGGCGGTGAACGCCACGCCCGCGAACACCCTCCTGATGCTGGAGGCGGTCCGCGACTTCCGCGCGCAGACCGGGGTCCAGGTCGGAGTGAAGCCGGCCGGCGGCATCCGCACCAGCAAGGACGCGATCAAGTTCCTCGTCCTGGTCAACGAGACCGTCGGCGAGGACTGGCTGGACAACCACTGGTTCCGCTTCGGCGCCTCCTCCCTGCTGAACGACCTGCTGATGCAGCGCCAGAAGCTGGCCACCGGCCGCTACTCCGGCCCCGACTACGTGACGGTGGACTGATCACCATGACCACGGAAAAGACCACGCGCACCACGCACGAGCGGTCGTCCGCATTCGAGTACGCCCCGGCCCCCGAGTCCCGCGCGATCGTCGACATCGCGCCCTCGTACGGCCTGTTCATCGACGGCGAGTTCACCGAGGCGGCCGACGGCAGGGCCTTCAAGACCGTCAGCCCGGCCACCGAGGAGGTCCTCTCCGAGGTCGCCCAGGCCGGTGAGGCGGACGTGGACCGCGCGGTGAGGGCCGCGCGGAAGGCCTTCGCCAAGTGGTCGGCGCTGCCCGGCGCCGAGCGCGCCAAGTACCTGTTCCGCATCGCCCGGATCATCCAGGAGCGCAGCCGCGAGCTGGCCGTCCTGGAGACGCTGGACAACGGCAAGCCGATCAGGGAGACCCGGGACGCCGACCTGCCCCTGGTCGCCGCGCACTTCTTCTACTACGCGGGCTGGGCCGACAAGCTCGAGCACGCGGGCTACGGGGCGAACCCGAGGGCCCTCGGCGTGGCCGGCCAGGTCATCCCGTGGAACTTCCCGCTCATGATGCTGGCGTGGAAGATCGCCCCGGCGCTGGCGACCGGCAACACGGTGGTCCTGAAGCCCGCCGAGACGACCCCGCTCTCCGCGCTCTTCTTCGCGGACATCTGCCGTCAGGCGGGCCTGCCCAAGGGCGTCGTCAACATCCTCCCGGGATACGGCGACGCGGGCGCCGCGCTGGTGGCCCACCCGGACGTGGACAAGGTGGCCTTCACCGGTTCCACCGCGGTCGGCAAGCAGATCGCGCGGACGGTCGCCGGCACCCGCAAGAAGGTCACGCTCGAACTGGGCGGCAAGGGCGCCAACATCGTCTTCGACGACGCCCCCGTCGACCAGGCGGTCGAGGGCATCGTGAACGGCATCTTCTTCAACCAGGGCCAGGTCTGCTGCGCGGGCTCGCGCCTGCTGGTCCAGGAGTCGATCCAGGACGAGCTGCTGGACTCCCTCAAGCGCAGGCTGTCCACGCTGCGCCTGGGCGACCCGCTGGACAAGAACACCGACATCGGCGCGATCAACTCCGCGCAGCAACTCGAACGCATCACCTCGCTCGTCGAGCAGGGCGAGGCGGAGGGCGTCGAGCGCTGGTCCCCGGCCTGCGAACTCCCCGAGAACGGCTACTGGTTCGCCCCGACGCTGTTCACGGGCGTCACCCAGGCGCACACCGTCGCCCGCGACGAGATCTTCGGCCCGGTGCTGTCGGTCCTGACCTTCCGTACGCCGGACGAGGCGGTCGCCAAGGCCAACAACACGCCGTACGGCCTGTCGGCGGGCATCTGGACGGAGAAGGGCTCCCGCATCCTGGCGGTGGCGAACAAGCTCCGCGCGGGTGTCGTCTGGTCCAACACGTTCAACAAGTTCGATCCCACCTCGCCGTTCGGCGGCTACAAGGAGTCGGGCTTCGGCCGCGAGGGCGGTCGCCACGGCCTGGAGGCGTACCTCGATGTCTGAGAAGTCCGAGAAGATCGAAAAGGCCGAGAAGGGCGCGAAAGCCGAGAAGGCCGACAGGACCCAGAAGGTCGAGAGGACCGAACCGCGGCTCTCGGTCTTCAAGACCTACAAGCTGTACGTCGGCGGGAAGTTCCCGCGTTCCGAGAGCGGCCGGGTGTACGAGGTGTCTGACGCGAAGGGCAACTGGCTGGCCAACGCACCGCTCGCCTCCCGCAAGGACGCCCGGGACGCGGTGGTCGCCGCCCGCAAGGCGTTCGGCGCCTGGTCGGGCGCGACGGCGTACAACCGGGGCCAGATCCTCTACCGCGTCGCGGAGATGCTGGAGGGCCGCAGGGACCAGTACGTCCGGGAGGTCGCCGAGGCCGAGGGACTGTCGAAGTCCGAGGCGGCCGAGCAGGTGGACGCGGCGGTCGACCGCTGGGTCTGGTACGCGGGCTGGACCGACAAGATCGCCCAGGTGGTCGGCGGCGGAAACCCGGTCGCGGGCCCCTACTTCAACCTGTCCTCCCCCGAGCCGACCGGTGTGGTCGCCGTCCTGGCACCCCAGGAGCCGTCCTTCCTGGGCCTGGTCTCGGTGGTCGCCCCGGTGATCGCCACCGGCAACACGGCGGTCGTGATCGCGAGCGAGCGGTCCCCGCTGCCCGCCCTCTCTCTGGGCGAGGTCCTGGCCACCTCCGACCTGCCCGGCGGCGTGGTCAACGTCCTCTCCGGCCGTACGGCGGAGATCGCCGCGCCGCTGGCCGCGCACCAAGACGTCAACGCGATCGACCTGGCCGGCGCCGACGAGGTGCTGGCGAAGGAGCTGGAGATCGCGGCGGCGGACAACCTCAAGCGCGTCCTGCGTCCACAGCCTGTGGACGACTGGTCGGCGGCCCCGGGCACGGACCGCATGACGGCCTTCCTGGAGACGAAGACGGTCTGGCACCCGACGGGCTCCCTGGGCGCCTCGGGCTCCGCCTACTGACCGAGCACCCCCTCCGCACCCCGGAGAGCCGCGCCCCCTCCACCCGAGGGGGCGCGGCTCTCCGCCGTTGCCCTGCCCCCGGGTCAGCCGCCGAGTGCCCCCGTCGCCCGGCCGACCACCGGGACGCCGTCGACCGACGGGGCCTGGGCGACCGGGTCGGTCACCGTGCGCGAGTCCACCGGCTTGAAGTCGGCGACCTGGGTACGGACGCCGTTGTCGAGGGGGTCGACGCCGGTTCCGGCGAGCGGGTTGGGCTTGAGGCCTGCGACCGGACCGACGGTGTGCCCGGCTGCGCCGGTCAGGTCCAACGGGGAGCCGGAGTCAGCCGCTGCCGCCGCCGTAGCGCCCACCCCCAGGACCGCTCCCGCGGCCGCGAGCGTGGCCAGGGCGCGCCGGACGGTCGGCTTCTTGGGTGCGTCGTGTCGGGCCATTACTGGTGCCACCCTTTACTTCTCTCGGTAATCGGATAGACGCGCAGCGTAATTGAAGTGTGACGCGTGCTTCAAAGCCGGTCCGCACGGTCGTGGAGCACCTGTTCCATGCATCAGACTGGTGTCCCGTGAGTTCCCAGTCGCCCATCTCCGCGCGAGTCGTGCTGCTCTGCGGCCCCTCCGGCTCCGGCAAGTCCCTCCTCGCGGCCCGCTCCGGCCTTCCGGTGCTGCGTCTCGACGACTTCTACAAGGAGGGCGACGACCCGACGCTGCCCCTGGTGGCGGGCAGCTCCGACATCGACTGGGACCACCCCGGCTCGTGGGACGCGGACGCCGCCGTCGCCGCCATCGACCGGCTGTGCCGCACGGGTCGTACGGACGTGCCCGTGTACGACATCTCCCTCAGCGCCCGGACCGGTGCGGACACGGTGGACATCGGCGTGGCTCCGCTGTTCATCGCGGAGGGAATCTTCGCTGCGGAGATCGTCACGCGCTGCGGCGAGCTGGGCCTCCTGGCCGACGCGCTGTGCCTGAGCCGCGGCCCGGTGAAGACCTTCCGCCGCCGCTTCCTGCGGGACCTCAGGGAGGGGCGCAAGTCCGTACCCTTCCTGCTGCGGCGCGGCTGGCGGCTGATGCGGCTGGAGCGGACGATCGTCGCCCGCCAGACCTCGCTCGGCGCGTACGCCTGCGACCGCGACGAGGCCCTGAGCCGCCTGGCGGCGGCGGGGGCCGGCGGCGGCGCCGGGCGGGGTGGAGCGGAGACGCGCACCGAAGACTCTGGCGCGAGTACGACCGCGCAGTCGGCGTAGCCGGGGCGAACCCGGCGCGTACGCACGAAAGCGGGACCGGAAAGGCCCCCCGGCCCTCCAGTCCCGCCCCTTTGTGCTCCCCCGTTGTCCCCCGTGTCCCCCCGGTTCCCCTTGAGATCCCCCGATCCCTCGGTTCCCCGTTTTCCTCTCCCCCGGGTTTCCCCCGATTCCCCCCGTTTCTCCGGTTTCCCGGTTCCCCCGTTCCCCCGTACCTTCAGGCGACCAGTTCGCCGAAGGCGTCCTCCCGGTCACGGCCGAAGCTGAGGACCTCGTCCTCGCGCAGCCGGCGGAGCGACCGCCAGATGCTGGACTTCACCGTGCCGACACTGATGCCGAGGATGTCCGCGATCTCCGGGTCCGTGCGGCCCTCGTAGTAGCGCAGGACCAGCATGGTGCGCTGGAGCTCGGGCAGCCTGGCCAGCGCCTGCCACAGCACCGCGCGCAGCTCGGTGCCGCGCATCGCGTCCGTGTCGCCGACCGTCTCCGGCAGCTCCTCGGTCGGGTACTCGTTCAGCTTGCGGCGGCGCCACGCGCTGATGTGCAGGTTGGTCATGGTGCGGCGGAGGTATCCGCCGACCGCGGCCTTGTCACTGATCCGGTCCCACGCCCGGTAGGTCGAGAACAGCGCGCTCTGCAGCAGGTCCTCGGCCTCGAAGCGGTCGCCGGTCAGGTGGTAGGCGGTCGCGTACAGGGCGGCGCGTCGTTCCTGGACGTAGGCGGTGAACTCCACCTCCGACAGCGAACGGCGCTCCCCCTCTGCCTCCCCGTACCCGCTTCCCCCGTGTGTTTCCCCCGTGTTGGTTTCCCCCGTGGGCGCGTCGATCACCGTCATGTAGGCGGTGTGACGCCCGGCACCGCGAGCGCACCCCCGTTTGCCCGGGGCACCGGACTTCTCACCGGCTCGGTGCACGTCGTGCAGACGCGTGACAACCGCGCTGGAGCTGGTGCCGTGCAGCGTGTTCATCTCGCGCCCCCCGTCGTGGACTTCCGGTGTCTTCATGTGCTGTTGTGCTGGTGACGAAAATCCTGCCCGGGCGACTTCATGACCGTGTCCGCCGACTGTCACAGAGCTGTCACAGGGGCCGCCACGCCGGGCTCCGGTCGTCGACCACGGCGCCCTGACGGATGTCGGCGCACGTGGCCGTCCGTGTGCGGGTCCCACGGGCTTCTGCCCCCACGGGTCGAACCGGGAGCCCTCCATGGGACAGAATGAGCCCGTGCCTTCCCTGTTGCTGATCGAGGACGACGACGCCATCCGCACGGCCCTGGAGCTCTCACTCACGCGCCAGGGCCACCGCGTGGCGACCGCTGCCAGCGGTGAGGACGGACTGAAGCTGCTGCGCGAGCAACGGCCCGATCTGATCGTGCTGGACGTGATGCTGCCCGGCATCGACGGATTCGAGGTGTGCCGGCGCATCCGGCGCACCGACCAGCTGCCGATCATCCTGCTGACCGCGCGCAACGACGACATCGACGTGGTGGTCGGCCTGGAGTCCGGTGCCGACGACTACGTGGTCAAACCCGTGCAGGGCAGGGTGCTGGACGCCCGGATCCGGGCGGTGCTGCGCCGCGGGGAGCGGGAGTCCAACGACGCGGCGACCTTCGGCAGCCTGGTCATCGACCGCTCGGCGATGACCGTGACGAAGAACGGCGAGGACCTCCAGCTGACCCCGACCGAGCTGCGACTGCTGCTCGAACTGAGCCGGCGGCCCGGTCAGGCGCTGTCCCGGCAGCAGTTGCTGCGGCTGGTGTGGGAGCACGACTACCTGGGCGACTCGCGTCTGGTGGACGCCTGCGTCCAGCGGCTGCGCGCCAAGGTCGAGGACGTGCCGTCGTCACCGACCTTGATCCGCACCGTGCGCGGTGTCGGCTACCGACTGGACCCGCCTCAGTGACACAGGAGCACCAGGAAAGTTCCCGCGGCTGGTCCGCGGCGCGCAAGGGGGTCTGGTCGCGGCTGCGCTTCACCAGTCTGCGGCTTCGGCTGGTGGTCGTGTTCGGGCTGGTCGCGCTCACCGCCGCGGTGTCCGCCTCGGGCATCGCGTACTGGCTCAACCGCGAGGCGGTGCTCACCCGCACCCAGGACGCGGTACTGGGCGACTTCGAGCAGGAGATGCAGAACCGGGCGGGAGCACTGCCGGAGCATCCGACGCAGGAGGAACTGCAGCACACCGCGGGCCAGATGGCCAACAGCAGTCAGCGGTTCTCGGTCCTGCTGATCGCCGAGAACCCGCAGGGCCGCACGGTGTACGGCAGTTCGGGCGGGCTGAGCGGCTTCTCGACCCAGGACGTGCCGACCTCGCTGCGCAAGGCGGTGAACGAGCGGCAGAGCATCACCTCGACCAACAAGCATCCCTACCGCCTGTACTGGCAGCGGACCGTCCATGGCGGCACCCCCTATCTGGTGGCCGGCACCCGGACGATCGGCGGCGGGCCGACCGGCTACATGCTCAAGTCGCTGGAGCCGGAGGCCAAGGACCTCAACTCGCTGGCCTGGTCGCTGGGTATCGCCACCGGCCTCGCCCTGATCGGCTCCGCACTGCTGGCGCAGGCCGCGGCGACGACCGTGCTGAAGCCGGTGCAGCGGCTCGGGGTCGCCGCCCGGCGGCTCGGCGAGGGCAGGCTGGACACCCGGCTGAGGGTGTCGGGGACGGACGAACTGGCCGATCTGTCCCGGACGTTCAACAAGGCGGCCGAGGCGCTGGAGAAACGGGTGGCCGACATGGCCGCGCGGGACGAGGCGTCCCGCAGGTTCGTGGCGGACATGAGTCACGAACTGCGCACTCCGCTGACCGCGATCACGGCGGTGACGGAAGTCCTCGAGGAGGAGCTGGAGTTCGAGGGCGGTGGCATCGACCCGATGATCGAGCCCGCCGTACGGCTCGTGGTCAGTGAGACCCGGCGGCTCAACGACCTGGTCGAGAACCTGATGGAGGTCACCCGCTTCGACGCGGGCACCGCCCGTCTCGTCCTCGACGACGTCGACATCGCCGACCAGATCACCGCCTGCATCGACGCCCGTGCCTGGCTGGACGCGGTGGAGTTGGACGCGGAGCGCGGCATCCACGCCCGGATCGACCCGCGTCGGCTGGACGTGATCCTGGCCAACCTCATAGGCAACGCGCTCAAGCACGGCGGCTCGCCGGTACGGGTGTCGGTGCGCGTGGACCGCGAGGACGGCGGCGACGGCGCAGGCCTCGTGAACGAGGAGGCCGGTGGGGGCGGTTCGGAGGGCGGGGAGCGCAAGGACGGCGGGGCCCACGAGGACGGCACCGGGGAAGACACCGGGACGGGCGCCGAGGACGGAGGCACCGTGGTCGGGGACACCATGGCCGGAGGCGCTGTGGTCATCGAGGTGCGGGACCAGGGGCCGGGCATCCCCGAGGACGTCCTGCCGCATGTCTTCGACCGCTTCTACAAGGCCAGTGCCTCCCGGCCGCGTTCCGAGGGCAGCGGCCTGGGCCTGTCCATCGCGCTGGAGAACGCCCATGCCCACGGTGGCGAGATCACCGCGGCCAACTCCCCCGAGGGCGGGGCGGTGTTCACGCTGCGGCTGCCGCGGGACGTATCCGCCCTGACCGAGCAGGACGACGGACCCGCCGACAACCCAGGCAACCCGGACAACGCCCGGCACGGCAAGGGCGGCGCCGGTCCCCGGCGGTCGAGTGCCGCAGGGGACGCCCGATGAACATACGCCGGACGACTCCGCGCTCGACGGGCACACGCGGCATACGAGGTGTGCGAGGCACACGAGGGCTGCCGGGACTGCTGGCCGTCACCGCGCTCGGTGTCCTGCTCTCCGGGTGCGGGATCCGGGCCACCGAGGTGCCGACCGACTTCGGTCCGGCGCCCTCCCGGGTGCGCTGCTCGCAGGCCGAGGCGGACGGGGCGGCGCAGCCCGCGCGGGGCCTGCCGGTGCGGGTGTTCCTGCTCTGCGGCTCGTCGCTGATGGCCGTCGACCGGACGGTACGGGTGCCTGAGGGCGCGGCGGACTCCGGGCAGCGGCGCGCCCTGGTGGCGCAGGGCCTGCTGGACCAGCTCTCGGCGCCGCCGACGCCCGCCGAGAGGGAGGCCGGGTACACGACGGACGTACGGGGCGGGATGACCGTGAGCGGTCCGCGGTCCGGCGACCCGGAGGACGCGCTGCGCCTGAGCACCGCGCCGGGGAGCCTGACGTCCTACGCGCTCGCGCAGATCGTCTGCACCTTCTCCGACTCGGCGGCGGCCGAGGGAGACGGCTCGGTGGTCCTGGGCGGCCAGGACGACGGGCCGCCGCGCCGCTACCGGTGCACGGACGAGGTCCGGGCCCGCCCGGGCGGCACGGAACCCCCGTCCACGGCGGTCACCGAGGGGTGACCCCGGAAGACGGGCGCCACGGACCGAGGCCGACGGGGCTGTGGCGCATGCCTCACCCGGCGAACGGGGCACTTCCCGGAACCGATCCCGCCGGGCGTCGCGTCTAGGGTTTCGTGCAGCGTCAAGGCCCCGTCGGCGGCACCGCCGCGTCCCGTGTCCGTGTGACAGGAGGTCTCCTCCTGGCCGCGTACCTCGTGTTCGTCGCCTGGTGCACGCTGCGCCCCCTGAACGTCCCCTGGGTGATGCCCGCCAACCTGCGGCTCTTCGACGGCATCCGGGCCGACTTCGCGCTGGGCTGGGGCGCCGGGGCCCGCCGGGTCGGCGAGGGGCTCGCGCTGCTCGCTCCGCTGGGTGTGCTGCTGCCGATGGCGGGGGGCAGGCTGACCGTCTCGCCACTGGGTTCGCTGATCCGCACCATGGCCGCGGCGGCACTGCTGTCGCTGGGCATCGAGATGCTGCAGACCGCGGTGCCCGGCAGGGTCGTGGACGTCGACGCGCTGTTGCTGAACACGGTGGGTGCGGCGCTCGCGCATGTCACCGTGGTACCGGCGGGCCGCGCCTGGCTGCGCCGCCGGGCCGTACGCCGGTCCGGCGCCGGACTTCGCCAGGAGGAGCCGGCTCAGGGTCGGACCCCGACGATTCCCAGGGTCGGGATCGCCCCGTGGAGTGACGCTTTGCCCCCTTCGTCTCCGTAGTGTGGAGAGCGGTAGAACAGCCGACGGAAGCCGACGCGGCGCCGTGGGTCACTGAACCGCACACACCACGAAGGAGTCCACGATGTCCCGCCTCGCCCGCCCCACCAACAACCGTGTGATCGGCGGCGTGTGCGCCGCGTTGGCCCGGCGCTTCGGCACCTCCGCGACCACGATGCGCGTGATCTTCCTGGTCTCCTGCCTGCTCCCCGGACCGCAGTTCCTGGTCTACATAGCGCTGTGGATCCTGTTCCCGTCGGAGGACAAGGCGCACACGGCCTGGTGAGTCCGTGTGCCGCTGCGCGCGAACGCCGATGGGGCGCACCCCGGGATCGGGGCGCGCCCCATCGACAGGGGGTCCGCGCGGGTGGATCAGAGGGAACGGGTCAGCCGAGCGGGACCCCGTTGACGGCGACGCCCTGAGTGGGCAGCTCCTTGGTCGGCAGGCCCCCGAGCAGACCGCCGACCTGCTCCTGGGGACCCTCGGAGGTCAGCTGCTCGGCGGCCGGCCGCGCGGTCGTCATGCCCGTGCCGACCACGTCCTGCCCCGTCTGCAGGGCCCCGTCCGCGCTCGGCGCCACACGGGAGACGTCCTCAGCCGGAAGGCTCTGAGCGACGGTGTCCAGCGCGGCCCCGGTGTTCGGGACGGCCGGGGCGGCCGAAGCTGCGCTTGCGGTACCCGCGCCGACGGCGGCGAAGGCGGCGCCGAGAACGGCGACACCGAGGGTCTTGGCAGCAGACTGCTTCATGAAATGCGTCCTCGAAATGGAATGGGGGAACGAGCGGTCCTCGACCGTAAACACCCGGCGCCGCCCGCCGCAAACCTCGAAATGCGGACGATTGGTGAAGGCCGCCCGCCCTCCCGGAATCCACGGACGCCCCGGTCAGCTTTCTTCAGTCACAGAACTGCTGGTGGAGGCGGTTTTCCGAAACAGCCATTCGGATTTCAGCTCGGCGTATCCGGGCTTGATGACGTCATTGATCATGGCCAGTCGTTCATCGAAAGGAATGAACGCCGACTTCATCGCATTGACGGAAAACCATTGCATGTCGTCGAGCGTGTAACCGAACGCCTCGACCAGATGCTCGAATTCCTGGCTCATGCTGGTGTGCGACATGAGGCGGTTGTCGGTGTTCACCGTGGCCCGGAAGTGCAGCCGGCGCAGCAGGCCGATGGGGTGCTCGGCGTACGAGGCCGCCGCCCCGGTCTGCAGGTTGGAGCTGGGGCACAGCTCCAGCGGGATGCGCTTGTCCCGGACGTAGGAGGCGAGCCGACCGAGTTCGACCGAGCCGTCGTCGTGGACCTGGATGTCGTCGATGATGCGCACCCCGTGTCCGAGCCGGTCGGCGCCGCACCACTGGAGGGCCTGCCAGATGGACGGCAGCCCGAAGGCCTCACCGGCGTGGATGGTGAAGTGGTTGTTCTCCCGCTTGAGGTACTCGAAGGCGTCGAGGTGCCGGGTGGGCGGGTAACCGGCCTCGGCGCCCGCGATGTCGAAGCCGACGACGCCCAGGTCCCGGTAGCGGTTGGCGAGTTCGGCGATCTCCAGGGACCGCGCGGCGTGCCGCATCGCGGTGAGCAGCGCGCCGACGCGGATGCGGTTTCCGTCCTCCCGCGCCCGCCGCTCCCCTTGCCGGAAGCCCTCGTTGACCGCCTCGACGACTTCTTCGAGGGTCAGCCCGCCTTCGAGGTGCTGTTCGGGGGCGTAGCGCACCTCGGCGTAGACGACACCGTCCGCGGCGAGGTCCTCGGCGCACTCGGCGGCGACCCGCACCAGGGCGTCACGGGTCTGCATGACCCCGACGGTGTGCGAGAACGTCTCCAGGTACCGCTCCAGGGAACCGGAGTCGGCGGCCTCCCGGAACCAGAGGCCGAGCTTGTCGGGGTCGCTCTGGGGGAGCCCGGAGTAACCGGCCTCGCGGGCCAGGTCGACGACGGTGCCGGGGCGCAGGCCGCCGTCGAGGTGGTCGTGCAGCAGCACCTTGGGCGCCCGGCGGATCTGGTCCGGGGGCGGGGTGTTCGCAGTGGTCTGGCTCGTCATTGCCGCACTCTAGGGCCTGTCCGGCGGATCAGGTCGCAGGAGATCGGCGGCGCCTTGTCAGCGCGGGTGAGCGGGGGCGATGGGGATCTCTCCCGCTCATGGGGGTCCCTCCCGCTCATGGGGGCCCCTCCCGCTCATGGGGGCCCCTCCCGCTCGAGCGAAGTCGAGAGTGGGGGAGAAGTCGAGCGCGGGGGAGAAGTCGAGAGTAAGGGAGCAGCCGAGAGTGGGGGAGAGTGACGACAACGCGACAGGTGGGCGTGTCAGAGGCCGCGTCTGCGGCATGGTCCGCCGGGCAGGCTCCGGCGCCCACGCGCATGGATCACCGGTGCGCGAATCCGTCGATACGTAACGGTGACCGCACGCGAGGGTGGCGTACACCGGGGCTTCTGACACTCTGCTGCCATGTCACAGCATGCGACGCCGGCGCGCACGGCCCGGCTGGGGAGGGCGCTCGGCCCGAAGCCGAAAGCGGTGAGCGGCGCGGTGCTGCTGCTCCCCGGCGGCGAGCCGGTCTCCAGCCGCAGGCCGTCCCCCGTGGTGGCGGCCGCCTCCGTACGCGCCCTGGGACACCGTCTCGGCCGTGCGGGCCGGGCCGAGGGTCTCGCCGCCCATGTCGTCCACTACCGCTACCGGGGCTGGAACGGCAGTGAGGCGCATCTCGCGCGTGACGCCGCCTGGGCCGTGGACGAGATCGTGCGGCTCTACGGGGATGTTCCCGTGTGCCTGGCCGGTCTCGGCATGGGCGGCCGGGCGGCGCTGCGCGCGGGCGGCCACGAGGCCGTCAGCTCCGTACTGGCGCTGGCTCCCTGGCTGCCCGAGGAGGATGTGGCCGCGGTCCCCGAACCGGTGAAGCAGTTGGCCGGGCGGCAGGTGCTGATCGTGCACGGCACCCGTGACGCGCGGGCCGACCCGGAACTGTCCTTCCGGCTGGCGGCGCGGGTCAAGAAGGCGAACCGGAACGTGTGCCGCTTCGAAGTGCACGCCGACGGACACGGGTTGAACCAGTACCGGGACGAAGTGCTGGCGCTGTGCGAGGACTTCATGATGGGAACGCTCTTCGGCCGGGCGTTCTCCCGTCCGGTGCAGGATGCCCTGGCGGCGCCCCCTCCCCTGGGGCTGCGGATGCCGCTGGCCTCGGGGTTCGGCGCGTCGTTACGTCGGTAGACGGTGGGCGGCGGGTCGCGGGGGGCGTTCAGTTCGGGAGCAGGTGGCCCCTTCTCGACAGCAGGAACTTCTTGAAGGCCACCACCGGCGGGGTGTCCGGGTGGCCGGCCAGCCAGGCGACGCCGATCTCGCGGGCCGCCCGCGGGGAGGTGACGGTCAGTTCCACCACCCCGGGGCGCGGCACGGCCGGCGGGGGCAGCAGGGCGACGCCCAGACCGGCGGCCACCAGGCCCCGCAGGGTCTCCGCCTCCTCGCCCTCGAAGGCGACCCGGGGCCGGAAACCGGCCTGCGCGCAGAGGTCGTCGGTGATGCGGCGCAGCCCGTATCCGGGCTCCAGGGTCACGAACGTCTCGTCGGCGGCCTCGGCGAGGCGGATACGGCGCCGGCCGGCGAGCCGGTGGTCGGCGGGGACGACCAGGCGCAGTTTCTGCTCGTCCAGGCGGCGGGCGACGAGGTCGGGGGCGTCCGGGACCGGGGAGGTCAGGCACAGGTCCAGCTCGCCCGCACGGAGGCGCTCCAGCATGGCCTCGCCGTAGTTCTGGACGAGGCTGAAGCGGATGCGCGGGTGGTCGGCGCGGAAGGCGTGCAGCAGGCCGGGCACGGTCTCGGCGCCCATGGTGTGCAGAAACCCGAAGGCGACCTTGCCGGTGGCCGGGTCGGCGTCGGCGCGCACCTCGTCGGCGGCCCGCTCGACCTCGGCGAGGGCGCGTTCGACGGAGGCGAGGAAGGTGCGGCCGGCGGGGGTCAGCGAGAGGGTGCGGCCGTGCCGTGCGAACAGGTCGACGCCCAGGTCGTGTTCGAGGCGGACCATGGACCGGGAGAGCGTGGACTGCGGGACCTGCATCTCCTGGGCGGCACGGGTGACGTGCTCCGTGCGGGCGACGCCGGCGAAGTGGACGAGACGTGGCGCGAGCAGCGCGACGATGTCTTCTGTGTCACCGGACGGTGACAGCTGCCTCTGTGACCTCTGCTGATGCACCATGGGAACGATTATCTCGATTCCGTGCATTGGACGGATGAGCGGGGCCGTCCGTAGGTTCGAGGCATGTCTTCCGTCAGTACCGGGGCGTCCACGCGGGTGGACGCCGGCCCGTCCGTGACTTCCTCTCCCTCACCTTCTCCCTCGCCTTCCGCCACGGCGTCCGCCGCCCCGGGCGGCCCCGACTCCCGGATGTCCCCCGGCGGTCCCGGTTACCGGCGGATGAGCCTCGCCCTCTTCCTGGCGGGTGTCGCGACCTTCGCGCTGCTGTACTCCACCCAGGCCCTGCTGCCGCTGATCTCCGGAGACCTCGGGGTGACCGCGGGTGACGCGAGCTGGACGGTGGCGGCGGCCACCGGCGGTCTGGCGCTGTTCGTACTGCCGATGAGCGCGCTGTCGGAACGCTACGGACGCCGTACGGTCATGACGGCCTCCCTGGCCGTCGCGGTGACCGTCGGGCTGCTGGTCCCCTTCGCCCCGTCGCTGGGCGCCCTGGTGGCGCTGCGGGCGCTCCAGGGGGCGGCCCTGGCCGGGGTGCCCGCGTCGGCGACCGCGTATCTCGCGGAGGAGGTCAGGCCGAAGGCCCTGGTGACCGCGATCGGGCTGTTCGTCGCGGGCAACAGCGTCGGCGGGATGAGCGGCCGGGTCGTCACCGGATGGGTGGCGCAGGAGTGGGGCTGGCGGGTCGCCGTCGGCGTGATCGGGGTGCTCGCGGTGGCGTGCGCGGTGGCGTTCCGGTTGCTGCTGCCGGCACCGAGGCACTTCCGGCCGGGTTCGCTGCGCCCGCGCGTGCTGGCCGGCGCGGTCCGGGGCCACCTCGCCAACCCGCTGCTGCGGCGCCTGTACGCGATCGGCGCGCTGTTCATGACGGTGTTCGGCGGGGTCTACACCGTGATCGGCTACCGCCTGAGCGAGGCGCCCTTCTCGCTCCCCCAGGGCCTCGTCGGCTCGATCTTCCTGGTCTACCTGGTCGGCACGGTGTCGGCGTCGGCGGCGGGGCGGCTGGTGAACCGGCTGGGCCGTCGGGGCGCGCTGTACGCGGCGGGCGGGACCACCGCGGCGGGTCTGCTGCTGTCCCTGGCCGGCTCGCTGTCCCTGATCCTGCTGGGCCTGGTGCTGATCACCGGGGGCTTCTTCGCGGGCCACGCGGTCGCGTCCTCGGCGGTCGGACGGACCGCCACCGAGGGCCGCGCCCAGGCGTCGGCGCTGTACCAGTCCGCCTACTACGTCGGCTCCAGCGTGGGCAGCACGGTCGGCGCGCTCGCCTTCCACTCGGGGGGCTGGGCCGGGACGGTGGGGGTCGGCCTGGTGGCGGTGGCCGGCGTCGTGACCATCACGGTGCTGGGCACCCGGGCGGCCCGGGTGGAGCGGCGGCGGCTCGCCCCCGCGTGAGGCCGCGCACGCCCGGCCCGGCGGGTGGAGGATTTCGTTCCGCTCCTTGAACTCGCCCCTCCGACCTGCACGTTCGTCCACTCGAGGGACCGTTGTCGGTGCCCTGCGGTAGCTTCCGAAGTGCTGGGTGCGAAGGCGCGCCGCAGACAGGCCACAGGGGTGGGTGGACGATGACGAACGGCACGGCGACGACGACCGATCTCGACGCCAGGCTCGAGGCGCACCGCGTCGAGCTGACCGGGTACTGCTACCGGATGCTCGGTTCCTCCTTCGATGCGGAGGACGCGGTGCAGGACACGATGGTCCGCGCCTGGCGCAGCTTCGCCACGTTCGAGGGCCGTTCCAGTCTGCGCTCCTGGCTGTACCGCATCGCGACCAACGTCTGCCTGGACATGCTGGCGGCGGGCAACAAGCGCGCCCGGCCGATGGATCTGACGGAGTCGACCCCGCTGGCCCGGGCGGCCCTCTCGCCGCGGCCGGACCACACCTGGCTGGAGCCGATGCCGGACTCCCGGGTGCTGCCCACCGTCGAGGACCCCGCGGAGGCGGCGGTCGCCAAGGAGTCCGTGCGGCTCGCCTTCATGGCCGCGCTCCAGCAGCTGCCGCCCAGGCAGCGGGCGGTGCTGCTGCTGCGGGAGGTGCTGGCCTGGCGGGCGAGCGAGGTGGCCGAGCTGCTCGACACCTCGGTGGCGTCCGTCAACAGCGCGTTGCAGCGGGCGCGGGCGACGCTCGCGGAGCGGCGCCGGCCGGGCGCCGACGCGTCCGTCTCCGACCCGCTGGACGAGGAGCAGCAGAAGCTCCTGGAGCGTTATGTGGCGGCGTTCGAGGGGTACGACATGTCGGCGCTGACGGCGTTGCTGCACGAGGACGCCATCATGACGATGCCGCCGTTCGACCTGTGGCTGACCGGCACCGCCGACATCACGGGCTTCATGACGACGCTGGGCGCCTCCTGCGCGGGTTCGCGGCTGCTGCCTCTCCAGGCCAACGGCCTGCCGGGGTTCGCCCACTACAAGCCGGACCCGGAGGCGGGTGGTTTCACTCCGTGGGCGGTCCAGCTGCTGGAGATCTCAGACGGCCGGATCACCGGGTTCCACTGCTTCCTCGACACCCGGCGCTGGTTCCCGCTGTTCGGGCTGCCCCTCCACCTCGAAGAGGAGGCCGACCAGGTCGAGCAGGGAGCATAGGGCGGGGTCGGGGTCGCGCAGCCGTATCCGGCCCCCGGTCCGGCGGGCCAGGAGCTGGAGGCGGGCGAGCAGGTTCACGGCGGCGAGCCCCGGCGGCCCCAGCCCTCCCACGTCACAGACGACGATGACGCCGCCCCGGCCGCCCCGGCCGCCGTCGTCCAGCAGTGTCCGCAGCGCTTCGCTCGGCCCGCTCACCCCGTCCCGGGTGACGGGGCCGCGCAGCACGAGTACGGGCGGTGTCTTGGCGTCCACGAGCGGTAGACCGGGCACGGGCGCGTAATTCATCGCGGTCTCCCGCCGACGTGCGGGCGCCGGGAAGATCACATTGACCCGGACATGACTCTCCCTCGAGAGTTGGGTGCATGTGCCACATACCCTCCCCGTCCGCGATGTCCGGTGCCCGCCGCCCCGGCGAGGAGCCGCTGTGCAGGGGGTGCTGAGCGGTTTCGCGGTGATCGCGGTGGTCATCGGCGTCGGCTATGTGGTCGGCCGCCGGGGGTATCTGGGCCGGCAGGCCCACGAGGTGCTGACGAAGCTCGCCTTCCACGTGGCCTCACCGGCCCTGCTGTTCACCCTTCTCGCCGAGGCGGACCTGTCGGTGGTCTTCTCCGGCCGACTGCTGGTCACCGCGCTGAGCACGGCCGCGGTGGCCGGCGTCTTCGTGGCAGTGGGTGTGGCACGCCGCTGGGGCGTGGGCCGCACCACCATCGGCGCCCTGTGCTCCAGCTACGTCAACTCCGGCAACCTCGGCATCCCGATCGCCGTGTACGTCCTCGGCGACGCCTCGCTGGTGGCGCCGGTGCTGCTGTTCCAGCTCGTGATGGTCACCCCGGTCGCGCTGACGATCCTGGACCTGTCGACCGCCGGGGAGAAGCTGCCGCTGTGGCAGCGGCTGCTCACACCGCTGCGGAACCCGGTCGCGCTGGGCTCGCTGGCGGGGGTGGCCGTGTCGGCGTCCGGCCTGGAGATCCCCGGCCCGGTCATGGACCCGGTGACGCTGATCGGCAACATGGCGGTTCCGGCGGTCCTGCTCGCGTTCGGCATCTCGCTGCGCGGCAGCGCCCTGCCCCTGCGGGGCGGTGAGCGCGGTGCGGTGCTGCTCGCCGTGGCGCTGAAGTCGGTGGGCCAGCCGGTGGTCGCCTGGGCGCTGGCGGTGGGGGTCTTCGGACTGCGCGGGGCACAGCTGCTCGACGTGGTGGTGACGGCGGCGCTCCCGGCCGCGCAGAACATCTTCACGTACGCGAGCAGCTACCGCGTCGGCGAGACCCTGGCCCGGGAGGCGATCCTGGTGTCGACCCTGCTGTCGGTACCGGTGCTGGTGGTGACGGCGGCGCTGCTGGGGTGACTCAGCTCTCGGGGAACTCGCTGGTGTCGATGACGAGGTCGAACGGAGCGGGGAGCTTGATGGGCTCGCCGAACTTCACCGAGTCCAGGGGGCGGTAGACATCGCCGTGCGGTTCGCCGAAGAGCGTCACGGTCGGGCCGTCGGGGGCCCAGCGGTCGACGAGGAGGTACAGCGGGATGCCCGCTGTGGCATAGGCGGCGAGCTTACTGACGCGGTCGTGGCGCGCGTTGGACTTGGAGGTCACCTCGACGACGAATTCGGCGAGGGCTGCGGGCATGTGGTTTTCCGTCTCCGAGTCGTCCCGAACCGGGGCCACCAGAAGGTCCGGAATGAACATCCCCAGACGTGAGGGCACGGCGATTTCCTGGGTCTGGAAGATTTCCCAGTGCTCGGGAATCACAGAGTAAAGACGCCGCTGAATGCGGGCCGCGATCACGTTGTGACGGTACGCGGGAGCAGGTGACACGGTGATGATCCCCTCAATGATCTCCACCTTGCTGCCCTCGGGCCATTCCATCTCCTCCCAGAACCGGACGAGGTCGTCCCAGCTCTGCTCGGGGTCCTGGCTCACGGCGAGTGCGCTCATGGCGGTTTCTCCTATCGGTGCGTCACCGACTACAGCATGCCGAACGGGACCGGTGGCGGTCCACCGATCCCGTTCACCCGAAGGAGGAACCGCAGGTCAGGCGATGCGTTCCCGCACCACCGGCGTGGCCGTGAAGGCGGTACCGGGGGCCGCGATGTCGTAGGAGCCGGCCACCGCCTCCAGGGCGTAGGCGAAGCGGTCCGGGGTGTCCGTGTGGAGGGTGAGGAGGGGCTGGCCCTCGGTGACCGTGTCGCCGGGCTTGGCGTGCAGTTCGACGCCGGCGCCCGCCTGCACCGGGTCCTCCTTGCGGGCGCGGCCCGCGCCGAGGCGCCAGGCGGCGACGCCGATGTCGTAGGCGTCCAGGCGGGTGAGGACGCCGGAGGCGGTCGCCGTCACCACGTGCTGTTCGCGCGCCGTCGGCAGGGCCGCGTCCGGGTCGCCGCCCTGTGCCGCGATCATGCGGCGCCAGACGTCCATCGCGGAGCCGTCGGCCAGGGCCTTCGCCGGGTCGGCGTCCTTCAGGCCGGCCGCGTCCAGCATCTCGCGGGCCAGGGCGAGGGTCAGTTCGACCACGTCCGCGGGGCCACCGCCCGCCAGGACCTCCACCGACTCGCGGACCTCCAGGGCGTTGCCCGCGGTCAGGCCGAGCGGGGTCGACATGTCGGTGAGCAGGGCAACGGTCCGCACGCCGTGGTCGGTGCCGAGGCCGACCATCGTGGACGCCAGTTCGCGGGCGTCCTCCAGGGTCTTCATGAAGGCGCCGCTGCCCACCTTCACGTCCAGGACCAGCGCGCCCGTGCCCTCGGCGATCTTCTTCGACATGATCGAGGAGGCGATCAGCGGGATCGCCTCGACGGTGCCGGTCACGTCGCGCAGGGCGTAGAGCTTCTTGTCGGCGGGGGCCAGGCCGTCGCCGGCCGCGCAGATGACGGCGCCCACGCCGTCCAGCACGGACAGCATCTCGTCGTTGGACAGCAGCGCGCGCCAGCCCGGGATCGCCTCCAGCTTGTCCAGGGTGCCGCCGGTGTGGCCGAGTCCCCTGCCGGAGAGCTGGGGAACGGCCGCGCCGCAGGCCGCGACCAGCGGGGCCAGCGGCAGGGTGATCTTGTCGCCGACGCCGCCGGTGGAGTGCTTGTCGGTGGTGGGGCGGGACAGCGAGGAGAAGTCCATGCGCTCACCGGAGGCGATCATCGCGGCCGTCCAGCGGGCGATCTCGGCCCGGTTCATTCCGTTGAGCAGGATCGCCATCGCGAGGGCCGACATCTGCTCGTCGGCCACCTCCCCGCGGGTGTACGCGTCGACGACCCAGTCGATCTGTTCGTCGCTGAGTTCCCCGCGGTCCCGCTTGGTGCGGATGACGGAGATGACGTCCATGGCCATGGCTGGCATTCCTTCCGGAGAGCGAAGAGTACGGCGCGGCCCCTCCGGCCGACGGTGGTGACAGTCGACCGGAGGGGCCGCAGGGGAGTTACTCGGCGAGGTGCTGCGGGCCGAAGGCCTGGGGCAGCATCTCCGACAGCGGCAGGAAGCCCGCCGGGGTCTCCAGCAGCAGTTCGGGACCGCCGAACTCGTACAGCAGCTGCCGGCACCGGCCGCACGGGACGAGGATCTCGCCGTTGCCGTCCACGCAGGTGAAGTGCGTGAGCCGGCCGCCGCCGGTGCGGTGCAGCTCCGAGACCAGCCCGCACTCGGCGCACAGGCCGATCCCGTAGCTGGCGTTCTCGACGTTGCAGCCGGAGACCGTGCGTCCGTCGTCGACCAGGGCGGCGGCACCGACCGGGTAGCCCGAGTAGGGGACGTACGCGTGGGTCATGGCCTCGCGCGCGACCGCGCGCAGGGCCTCCCAGTCGATGCCGGCCGTGGTGGCCTCGGGCGGGGTCATCCGCCTTGCCCCTTCCGGTAGGGCAGTCCGTCCGCCTTCGGCATGCGCAGCCGCTGTGCGGACAGCGCGAGGACCACCAGGGTGATGACGTACGGCGTGGCGGAGACGACCTGGTTGGGGACCTCGTTGGTGCCGGCGTACCAGGCGTAGACGAGGGCGCCGACGACCAGGGTGACGAGCGCGTGCACGTACTTCTTGCGGACCACCAGCCAGATCGCGCCGATGACCAGCAGCAGCGCGCCGAGCAGCAGCAGCGCGTGCACGTTGGCGGAGCCGCCGCGCAGGTTGAGGCTGTCGGTGTAGCCGAAGAGGCCGGCGCCGATGGCGAGGCCGCCCGGCATCCAGTTGCCGAAGATCATCGCGGCGAGGCCGATGTAGCCGCGCCCGCTGACCTGGCCCTCCAGGTAGAAGGGGTTGGCGACGATGGACAGGAAGACACCGCCGAGGCCGGCCAGGGCGCCAGAGATGACCACGGCGATGTACTTGTACTTGTAGACGTTGACGCCGAGGGACTCGGCGGCGACCGGGTTCTCGCCGCAGGAGCGCAGCCGCAGGCCGAAGGCGGTGCGCCACAGGATCCACCAGGTCGCGGGGACGAGCGCGATGGCGATGAGGGTCAGCCAGGAGACGTTGGTGACCAGTCCGCCGAGCAGGCCGGCTATGTCGGAGACGAAGAACCAGCCCTTCTCGTTGAGGTCGCGCAGTCCGTCGGACAGCCCCGGCACGGTGAAGTGGCCGAGCGACTCGACCGCCGGGGACTGCTTGGCGGAGCCGCCCTGGTGGCCCTCGAAGGCCAGCGGGGCGAGGTAGCGGGTGGCGCCGAGGGCGAGGATGTTGATGGCCACACCGGAGACGATGTGGTTGACGTTGAAGGTGACGGTGACGAAGGCGTGCAGCAGGCCGCCGAGGGCGCCGCCGATGAGGCCGACGAGGACGCCGGTCCACGGGCCCCACTGGAATCCGGCCCAGGCGCCGAACCAGGTGCCGAGGATCATCATGCCCTCGAGACCGATGTTGACGACGCCCGCGCGCTCGGCCCACAGACCGCCGAGTCCGGCGAGGCCGATGGGCACGGCCAGCTGGAGGGCGGTGGACATCTGGCTGACGTTGGTGATGCCGTCCGCGCCGGTGATGATGCGGACGATCGAGACCAGGGCCAGGGCGCCGGCGATGACCAGCAGCAGCACGGGCCACGACATGCGGCGGCCGGTGGGCGCCGCGGGCTGCAGCGAGGGCTGGTTGACGTCGGTCGCTGTGGTCGGGGCGGTCATCGGCCGGCCACCTCCTTCGTGGAGTTGTTGTCGGCGCCGAGGACGTGACCCGCGGCGAGTTCCGCGCCGACCCGGCGCTGCTGGCGGCGCAGGCCCCACTCGCGGACGGCCTCGTAGGAGACGACGACCGAGAGCACGATCAGGCCCTGCATGATGACCGCGATCTCCTTGTCGTAGCCGTGGAAGTCCAGCTCGGGCGAGGCCTTGTCGAGCCAGGCCCACAGCAGGGCGGCGAAGGCGATGCCGACCGGGCTGTTGCGGCCGAGCAGGGCGATGCCGATGCCGAGGAAGCCGATGCCGGTCGGGAAGTTCAGGCTGTAGGTGTGGGTGTCGCCGAGCAGGATGGGCAGGCCCGCGAGGCCCGCGAGGCCGCCGGAGATCAGCATGGCGCTGAGCACCATGCGCTTGGGGCTGACCCCGCTGGCCGCGGCGGCGGTCTGCGAGGCGCCGGAGGCGCGCAGGTCGAAGCCGAAGCGGGTGCGGTTGAGGACGACCCAGTAGCCGATGCCGAGCAGCGCGGCGAGGACGACCAGGCCGTAGATCTCGCCGGCCTCGCCCAGGTCGATGCCGGGGACCCAGCCGGACTCGTGCATCACGCCGGTGGTGTTGTTGTTGCCGACCTTGACGCCGAAGACGGTCGGCAGCCACAGGTAGCCGATCACGGAGGTCGCGATCGCGTTGAGCATGATCGTGGCGACGACCTCGCTGACCCCGCGGGTGACCTTGAGGACACCGGCGATGCCGGCCCAGAAGGCGCCGGTGAGGACGGCGGTCAGGAGCAGCAGCGGGATCTGCAGGGCGGCCGGCAGAGCGGCGTGGGCGCCGACGATGGCGGCCATCATGGCGGCGAGCTGGTACTGGCCGTCGACACCGATGTTGAAGAGGTTCATCCGGAAGCCGATGGCCACCGCGAGGGCCGCGATGTAGTACATCGAGGCCTGGTTGATGATCAGCACCTGGATGTCGGAGAACGTCGCCTGCTCGAACATCAGGGCGAACGGCTCGACCGGGCTCTTGCCCGAGGCGAGCAGCACGATCGCGCTGAGCACGAAGGCCACGGCGAGCGCGATGACCGGGCCGGCCACCGCGAGGAGCACGCGCTCCTTGTCGAACTTCTTCATCAGCGGGCCTCGTCTTCCGGAGACTCGGGGGCGTCGGCCCGGGTCTCGGGGGTCTCTTCGTGTTCGAGGTGTCCGGTGGCCGCACCCGTCATGGCGGTGCCGAGCTCCTCCGGGGTGATGGTCGTGGGGTCGGCGTCCGCGACCAGTTTGCCGTCGTAGATCACCCGGAGGGTGTCGGACAGACCGATCAGCTCGTCCAGGTCGGCGGAGATCAGGAGAACGGCGAGGCCCTCGCGGCGCGCTTCCCGGATGTGGTCCCAGATCGCGGCCTGCGCGCCGACGTCCACACCGCGGGTGGGGTGGGAGGCGATCAGGAAGCGGGGCCGGTGGCTCATCTCGCGGCCGATGATCAGCTTCTGCTGGTTGCCGCCGGAGAGGGAGGCGGCGGTGACGTCGATGCCGGGGGTGCGGACGTCGTACTTCTCGACGATGCGGCGGGTGTCCTGCTGGGCGGCCTTCAGGTCCAGCCAGACGCCCTTGGCGTTGGGCTTCTCCGTGACGTGGCCGAGGATGCGGTTCTCCCAGAGGGGGGATTCGAGGAGCAGCCCGTGGCGGTGCCGGTCCTCGGGGATGTAGCCGATGCCCTCTTCGCGCCGCCGGCGGGTGGGCCAGGCGGTGATCTCCTCGTCGGCCAGCCGGATGACGCCGGAGTCGGCGGTCCGCAGGCCGATGAGCGCGTCGACCAGTTCGGTCTGGCCGTTGCCCTCGACGCCGGCGATGCCGAGGATCTCGCCCTCGTGGATGGTGAAGCTGATGTCGTCGAGCAGGGCCTTGCCGCCGGGGGCCGCCAGGCGCAGCTTGTCGACGGTGAGCACCGCGCGGTCGGTGACCGTGGACTCGGCGGTCTGGGGCGTCGGCAGTTCGCTGCCGACCATCATCTCGGCGAGCTCGCGCGGGGTGGTCTCGGCGGGTACGGCGGTGCCGACGGTGGTGCCGCGGCGGATGACGGTGATGTCGTCGGCCACGGAGAGGACTTCACCCAGCTTGTGGGAGATGAAGATGACCGACAGGCCCTCCGCCTTGAGCTCGCGCAGGTTGTCGAAGAGCGCGTCGACCTCCTGCGGGACCAGGACGGCGGTGGGCTCGTCGAGGATCAGCGTGGTGGCGCCGCGGTAGAGGACCTTGAGGATCTCCACGCGCTGGCGGGCGGCGACACCGAGCTCCTCGACCAGCAGGTCGGGGCGTACGCCGAGGCCGTAGCGGTCGGAGATCTCCTTGATCCTGCGCCGGGCCTTCGCACCGATGCCGTACAGCTTCTCGCTGCCGAGCACCACGTTCTCGAGGACCGTGAGGTTGTCGGCGAGCATGAAGTGCTGGTGGACCATGCCGATGCCGCGGGCGATGGCGTCGGCCGGCGAGGAGAAGGCGACCTTCTCGCCGTGGATCGCGATGGTGCCCTCGTCCGGCTTCTGCATGCCGTAGAGGATCTTCATCAGCGTCGACTTGCCGGCCCCGTTCTCACCGACGAGGGCGTGCACGGTGCCTTTGCGGACCGTGAGGTGGATGTCGTGGTTGGCCACGACGCCCGGGAAACGCTTCGTGATCCCGGCGAGTTCGACGGCGGTCACCGATTCGTTGACCGCAGCTCCGGCCGGAGGGCTGCTGGACGCGTTGATGGCGCACTCCTGGGGACGGGGGTCGTCTACGCGCGTAGCGCCCCGACGGCATCAAAGGGGGCGGCACACCGAACCGACGGGGTGCGGGGAGATTGCTCCCCGCACCCCGTCGAGCGGTCGCGACCCCGTGGGTCACACATTGCTCAGGACTTGCGGGCTCAGCTCGACTTGACCTTGATCTCGCCGCTGATGATCTTCTTCTTGGCCGTCTCGATGACGTCCTGGAGCTTGGCGTTGTCCGCGAACTTCGGGTTCGAGTTCGACAGGCTCACCTCACCCGCCTTCAGATCGCCCCTGAGGATACCGGTCCGGGGGCTGCGGTCCTCGACCGACTGTGCGAGCTTGTACACGGACTTGGCGACGTCCTTCATCGCCGAGGTGAGGATCCAGTCCTTGTACTCGGCCAGGGCTTCCTGCTTGTACTGGTCGGAGTCCACACCGATCGCCCACACCTTGTTGGCGGCGGCGGCCTGGATGACGCCCTGACCGGACAGACCGGCCGCCGCGTAGATGACGTCGGCCTTCTTCTCGATCTGGCCCTCGGCGGCCGCCTTGCCCTTGTCCGGGCTGGTGAAGCCGCCCTCCTCCGCGGTCTGCGTGAGGAACTGCGGGATGACCTTGACGTCCGGGTTCGTGTCCTTGACGCCCTGCTCGAAGCCGGCCCGGAACTTGTGGATCAGCGGGATGTCCACGCCGCCCACGAAGCCCACGACATCGGTCTTGGTGGTCTCGGCGGCGGCGACACCCGCCAGGTAGGAGGCCTCCTCCTCGGCGAAGACCAGGTCGGCCACGTTGTCGGCCTCGACCGTGGCGTCGTCCACGACGGCGAAGGTGGTGTCCGGGTACTTCTCCGCGACCTGCTTCACCGCGGAGGCGTAGAGGTAGCCGATACCGACGACCGGGTCGTAACCCTGCTTGGCCAGCGAGGCCAGCCGCTGCGCCTTGTCCGCGTCGGTCTCGCCGTCGGTGGGCTCGACGTCGGTGGCCTTGTAGCCGAACTGCTTCTCCGCCTGCTTCAGACCGGCGTACGCGGCGTCGTTGAAGGACTGGTCACCCCGGCCGCCGACGTCGTACGCGATGGCGATGCCCTTGTCACCCTTGGATTCCGACGAACCGGAAGAAGTCGAGGTACCGCCGCAGGCGGAGAGCGTGAGGGCCAGAGAGGCGGTCGCTGCGCCTGCGACCGTGATCCGGGAAAACCGGCGCATGTGTGGTGCTCCTTCGTACAAGCGCCGGAAGATTCGGCTACGGCGCTGCTCGCCGCAGATTAACGCGCGTAGACCTCCCGGGAAAACCCTTCTGTCCACCTTGTTATGGGCTCGTGGCCAATCCCACCTTCTCACCGTTTCACACCGTTGCCGATCGCGAACGGAGGGTGGCCGTGCGGGGCGCGGGAGTCGACGCACAGGGGCGGGCACCCGCTCGGGTGCCCGCCCCTGTGCTCGACGTGACGGCCGGCCCTCTGGTACAGCCGACGCTCTCGTACGGCCGGTCGGTGTCACCGGCTCCTGCCGACTACTCCGACTTGACCTTGATGGAGCCGTCGACGATGCCTTCCTTGGCCTTGGCCACGGCTTCCGTCAGGCCCTTGATCTCGGCCATCTTCGGGTTGCTCTCGGAGAGGCCGACGCCGTCCACCTTCAGGTCGAAGACCTGGGTGCCGGTCCGCGGCTTGCCCTCCTCGACGGACTTGGCGAGGGCGTACACCGAACCGCCGACCTCCTTGGTGGCGGAGGTGAGGATGAAGTCCTTGTAGCCGGCGAGGGCTTCCTGCTTGTACTGGTCGGAGTCGACGCCGATCGCCCAGACCTTCGCCTTGGCGGCGGCCTCGATCACGCCCTGCCCGGAGAGACCGGCCGCCTGGTAGACGACGTCGGCCTTCTTCTCGATCTGGCCCTCGGCGGCGGCCTTGCCCTTGTCCGGGCTGGAGAAGCCGCCCTCCTCCGCGGTCTGCGTGAGGTACTGCGGGATGACCTTGACCTTCGGGTCGGTGTCCTTGACGCCCTGCTGGAAGCCGGCCTCGAACTTGCGGATCAGCGGGATGTCCACACCGCCCACGAAGCCGACCGTCTTCGTCTTGGTGGCCTTGGCGGCGGCGACGCCGGCCAGGTAGGAGGCCTGCTCCTCGGCGAAGACGAGGGAGGCGACGTTCTTGCCCTCGACCACGGAGTCGACGATGCCGAAGGTGGTGTCGGGGTACTTCGCGGCCACGGCCTCCATCGCCGGGCCGTAGGCGAAGCCGACGCCGATGACGGGGTTGTAGCCCTGCTTGGCGAGCGAGGACAGGCGCTGCTCCTTGTCCGCGTCGGTCTCGCCCTCGGTGGGCTCGATGTCGGCGGTCTTGTAGCCGAACTCCTCCTTCGCCTGCTCCAGGCCCGCGTACGCGGCGTCGTTGAAGGACTGGTCGCCCTTGCCGCCGATGTCGTAGGCGATGGCGAGACCGAGGTCTTCCTTGGTGCCGCCCTTGCCGCCCTTGTCGCCGCTGTCACTGCTGGTGCCGCCGCAGGCCGTGGCGGCGAGTGCGAGCGACGCGACGCCCACCGCGACGCGAGTCAGTCTGGATATCCGACGCATCTGAAGTTCCCCATTCCGCAAAGCCCCCCATCGGGTGCTCGGTTCGGCGCAGATTAACGCGCGTAGACACTCCTGGGAACGGGGGACCGCGGGGCTGTTATCCATTCGTGCCGCCAATGCGACAAGCGCACCACGCCGCCCCTCCCCCGACGCACGCACGAGCGGAGCGCAAGGGGAACGCAAGGGGGAGCTCAAGTGGAGGGAAAACAGGGGCAGTTACCGCAGGGCGTCCAGCAGGGCGGCGGCGGTGAAGAGTTCGACGCCGACGGTGATGGCGTGCTCGTCGACGTCGAAGTCGCCCTGGTGCAGATCGCGCACGGTGCGCTCGCCCGGGGGACGGACCCCGAGACGGGCCATGGCACCGGGGACCCGCTCCAGGTACCAGGAGAAGTCCTCGCCGCCGAGGCTCTGTTCGGTGTTCTCCACGGACTCCGAGCCGCGCCGGGCGATCATGGCGTCCCGCAGGAGTTCGGTGACGCCGGCCTCGTTGACCACCGGGGGGACCCCGCGCACGTAGTTGATCTCCGACTTGGCGCCGTGCAGGTTGGCCACCTCGTCGATCGCGGCGACCACGAGGTCGGGGGCCAGCCGCCAGGTATCCAGGTCGAGGCAGCGCACGGTGCCGGAGAGTTCGGCGTGCTGCGGGATGACGTTGGGCGCGTGGCCCGACTCGATCCTGCCCCAGGTCACGGCGAGCCCGCTGCGGCTGTCGACCCGTCGGCCCACCAGGGCGGGCACGTCGGTGACGACCCGGGCGGCGGCGGTGACCAGGTCGGTGGTCAGATGCGGCCGTGCGGTGTGGCCGCCGGGGCCGTCGAGGGCGATCTCCAGACGGTCGCAGGCGGAGGTGATGGGGCCCTGGCGCAGCCCGACCCGCCCGGCGTCGACCCGGGGGTCGCAGTGCACGGCGATGATCCGCCCGACCCCGTCGAGCGCGCCGTCCACGATGGCCTCGGAGGCGCCGCCGGGCAGCACCTCCTCCGCGGGCTGGAAGATCAGCCGCACCGGCCGGGGCAGCAGGCCCTGGCGGTGCAGTTCGGCGAGGACGAGCCCGGCACCCAGCACCACGGTGGTGTGCACGTCGTGGCCGCAGGCGTGCGCGCGGTCGGGCACGGTGGAGCGGTACGGGCACTCGGTCTTCGTGTCGGGGATGGGCAGGCCGTCGATGTCGGCGCGCATGGCGAGTATGCCCGCGCCCGTACCGATGCCCGTGTCCGTGCCGAGGTCCGCGGGCGCGTCGGCGGCGATGCCGGTGTCGTCCGTCACCCCGATGTCACAGATGACGCCGGTTCCACTGGAGAGTACGCGGGGCGCGAGGCCGGCCCGCTCGAGCCGCTCCTTGATCGCCGCGGTGGTGCGGAACTCCTGGTTGCCGAGCTCGGGGTGCATGTGCAGGTCGCGCCGGAACGCGATGAGCTCGGTGCGCAGCATCTCGGGGAGGGCGCCCGGAAGCACCGCCCCTCCGGGCAGATCGACCTCGGACTCCAGTGACATCAGTTGCTTCACCCTTTGAAGGGTAGGACGCCGGGACGGTCCGCTGCTCCCCGATCAAGAAAAATCAGCCCGTCAGGGGAAGAAAAACTGGCGACCCCGCGCATAGCCGTACATCGGGATGGGTAAACTCGTCGCTCTTGCGCGGAGTGTGAGACCACCCGGCCCGTCGGCGCGTGATATCGGTCACAACGGCCGTTCCGCTGTGCTTCCGTCGCCGTTCCGCCGTTCTCCGGTGCCCGTTTCACCGCACTTCACCTCTCCTCGGTGTACCACGCATCGCCCGACGTACGCGGGCCGGTTCAGGTGACGGACACGGAGCCCGCGTCACCGTCGTCGTCCACGCGTACGGGTGAAAGCGTCTCCGGGACACCGGGTTCCGCCGATAGGGTGCGGGGCCATGCGTGTCGACCCGCCGGAGTTCCTCCACGCCACCCGTGTCTCGTACGACGCCATCGCCGACGACTACACCGAACGGTTCGCCGACGGACTGGCCGATCTGCCCCTGGAACGCGCCTTTCTCACGGCCTTCGCGGACCTCGCCCGGACCGCCGGGTCGGGCGAGGGGACCCCCCGGTTGCCGGTGGCCGACCTCGGCAGCGGCCCCGGACACGTGACCGCACGGCTGCACCGGCTCGGTCTGCCGGTCTTCGGGGTCGACCTCTCACCCCGCATGGTGGCCCTGGCCCGCGCGGCGCATCCGGAGCTGCGGTTCCACGTGGGCTCGATGACCGCGCTGGACCTGCCGACCGGGACGCTGGGCGGCATCGTGGCGCTGTACTCGGTCATCCACATCCCGGACGACCACCTCACCGGCCTCTTCACCGAGTTCCACCGCGTCCTGACACCGGGCGCCCCGGTCCTGCTGGCCTTCCAGTCGGGCGACGAGGACGGCGGCCTGCACCTGGACGAGCGTTTCGGCCACCCCGTCTCCCTGGACTACCACTGGCGCTCCCCCGCCACGGTCATCACCCACCTGACCGAGGCGGGCCTGGAACTCACCGCCCAGACCCTGCGGGAACCGACCACCGACGAGAAACGCCCCCGCGCCCTCCTCCTGGCCCGCAGACCGGAGACGGCACAAGGCTGACGCCGGCCCGGCCTTCACACAGGCGGCACGAACCCCCGTGATCCGACAGCCGACAGCGGCTCTTCGGCACGTCGTCCGGCATGGGCCGGCCTATGCACCCGGGCCAGTGCAGGCCGGGGACGCCTTTCAGCGGCTGAAGCACTGCACCTGACCGCCGCGATCACCCACGAAGGCGACTGGTACGTGGCACGCTGCCTCCAGGTCGAGGTCACCTCGCAGGGAGAGACCATCGAGGAGTCCCTGGAGAACCTCCGCGAGGCACTGGAGCTGTACTTCGAGGACGCGCCTGCACCCGAGGTCACCGACGTGATCACCGCGCCCGTCGAAATCCGGCGCGCCACATGAGTCCTGCCGCCCCCTCTGGCCTCTCCAGCCCAACTGTCGCGAAGGCCCTCGAACGGGACGAGCCCCACCGACATAGCGAGAAGCCCGGCCCTGGGCGTAGTCCAGTTCAGTTTGCCCGTGGAAAGCGGCCCAGCCCGGGGCCGGGCGTCCGCGGCCGGAACGGTCGACCATGCGCATGGAGTCGGCGAGCCGCTTGCGTGCGCTGCTCCGGTCTTTCATGAGTGCCAGAGCACGAGCCTCACGGGCGGCGATCAGGGACAGCAGTACCGGACAGCCGAAGGGGACAGCCAGAACCTACTCGGCGGAGGACGGGCCCGTTTTACCTGTGAACGGGAAGAGCGGGTAGCCCTCCGCACACTCACCCCCGGGTGGGTGGTACGGCCAACCCATTCCGAACCGGTACAGCAAGGTCAGTGCGATGACAGCCGCGAGCGGCACGAGCCACATGGCCGCCACCCCTCCCTGAGGGCGCCACCGCCGCAGCGTGAGTTGGAGCAGAAACAACAGCAGGGTCATGCAGAGCCACACGACAGGCATCAGCATCTGCAGCCCTATGTTGTTGCTGGCGTCGTTGCCGAGCGGGCAACTCGCCCACGACCGAACGGTCCAGGCTGTGCCGCCGTACACACCCAAGGCGGCCAAGGCGGGAGCCAGCATGTACCAGCCGCACCCCGGCGCGGAAGTGGGCGCCCCACCTTCTGTCTTCAAGACGTGCACCACTGTCCTCCCCTGGAAACCACGCCGCACGGGCAAGCGGACCGGCCGACGTTCCCGCGGCGACCGAGCTGCTTCACTCACGCTGACCAGAGAACGATCGATTCGGTTCCCGCTCGAGCCCCTTGCCCTGATCGGCCGAACGGTTCCGGGCCGTGCATGTGGTTGCGGCGGACATCCAGGACCGCACCCGCTCGCGCGGCAGCACTCGTGACAGAACGGGCCTCAGACCGCAGGTGCCGCCGAGACCGCCGAGAGGCGGTGGACGTCGCGGGCTGTGCCGGTGACGCCTGAGAGGAAGCCCTGGGCGCGGGGGGAGGCGTTCTCGGTGAGCCAGGCGGGGTTGATGTCGCAGACCGCGATGCGCACCTCCGTGCCGGACAGGGCGAGGGGGAGGGTGTGGACGACGGTCGACGGGAAGCTGAGGACGGTGCCGCCGATGGGGCCCCGGCGGGCGATCAGCTCCAGGGGGAGTTCGGGGCGGACGATCTCGAGGCCCGTCTCGACCGCGAGCCGGTGGAGTTTCTCGGTGCTCTCGCGGCGGTGGGCGAAGTAGCGGGTCGCGCCGTGGGTCTTGGCGAGGGAGCGGACGGCCTCCAGGTAGGCGTCGGCGTCCACCACGCCGGTCTCCACCAGGGAGGTGCCCACCATGTCGGCGGTCCTGGTGATGCGGGGCGGGCCGAACCGGGCCCTGGTCCAGGCGAAGGCGTTGGCGCTGACGGTGACTCCGGGCGGGATGTCCGCCACCGGCATCGAGGAGAAGACCTCCACCCGGCGCCGGCCGCCCGGGGTGAGCCTGCGCCGGGCGACGCCGGACACCGGGGCGAGGAGCAGGTCCCGGGGGCCGCGCCGGCCGCCCTTGCGGTGCCAGCGCACCAGGCGTTCGCCGCGCGCGAGTTGGCCGACGAACTCCATGGTCGCCGTGCCGTCGTCGACGACGACGAGGTCGTGGGCCCGGGTGATCGTCAGCAGGAGCTGTACGTACCGGGAGAAGGGGTCCCCGAGGATGACGCGGTCGGCCCGGCGCAGCGGGCCGGCCAGGCCGGCGATGGTCTGGAAGGGTGCGGCGGCTCCGCCGCGCGCCTCCTCCCAGCGGACCTCGTGGCCCTCCTCGCGGGCCAGTTCGGACATGCGGCGCAACTGGCCGCGGGTCATGGGGTCGACGGGGGACAGCACCACGAGGGTGAGCCCCGCGCCGGGCGCATGCGCGTGCGCCCACTCCAGCACGTTCAGCAGCTGTACCGGGCTCTCGACGAAGGCGAGAGTGTGGGAGCCGGCGTTCCCGGCGCGGGGGCTCATCGACGTACGACCGTTCCCGTCGTCAAGGGGATGGTGGGTGGGGAGAGTCAGACGGTCAGCGGCTCGCCGGCGGCCGCGGCGATCTCCGCCTCGGCGACGACGCCGGGGACCCGGCGGAGCTTCTTCATCGGGCCCAGCTCGGACTCGTAGACCTTCTTGACGCCGTCGCCGAGGGAGGCCTCGATGGTGCGGATGTCGCGGACGAGGCGGGTCAGGCCCTGCGGCTCGACGGACGCGGCCTGGTCGGAGCCCCACATGGCGCGGTCCAGGGTGATGTGGCGCTCGACGAAGGTGGCGCCGAGGGCGACCGCGGCCAGGGTGGTCTGCAGGCCGGTCTCGTGGCCGGAGTAGCCGATCGGGACGTTCGGGAACTCCTGCTGGAGGGTGTTGATCATCCGCAGGTTCAGTTCCTCCGCCTTCGCCGGGTAGGTGGAGGTGGCGTGGCAGAGCAGGATGTTCTCGCTGCCCAGGACCTCGACCGCGTGGCGGATCTGCTTCGGGGTGGACATGCCGGTGGAGAGGATGATCGTGCGGCCGGTGGCGCGCAGGGCGCGCAGCAGCTCGTCGTCGGTGAGGGAGGCCGAGGCGACCTTGTGGGCGGGGACGTCGAACTTCTCCAGGAAGGCGACGGCCTCGGTGTCCCACGGGGAGGCGAACCAGTCGATGCCCTTCTTCTTGCAGTAGGCGTCGATCTGGCCGTACTCCTCCTCGCCGAACTCCACGCGGTGGCGGTAGTCGATGTACGTCATCCGGCCCCAGGGGGTGTCGCGCTCGATGTCCCACTGGTCGCGCGGGGTGCAGATCTCGGGCGTGCGCTTCTGGAACTTGACGGCGTCGCAGCCGGCTTCGGCGGCGGCGTCGATCAGCTTGAACGCGTTCTCGATGTCGCCGTTGTGGTTGATGCCGATCTCACCGGTGACGTACACGGGGCGGCCGGGGCCGGCCTCGCGGGTGCCGAAGCGGCGGATGCGGGCGCTGGGGTTCACGGTGCTCATGACGGTGTTTCCTTACTTGGGGAGGGAATCGAGAGAGGGGCCGAGGATCCAGCTGGCGATCTCCCGGATCGCGCCGTCGCCACCAGGGAGGGTGGTGACCGCGCGTGCGGCGCCGCGCACGACGTCGTGGGCGCTCGCGACCGCCACGGGCCAGCCCACGAGGGCGAAGCACGGGAGGTCATTGACGTCGTTGCCGACGTAGAGCACGCGCTCGGGCGCGATGCCCTGTTCCTCGCACCACTGCTTCAGTGCGAGGTCCTTGCGGTCGATGCCGTGCAGCACGGGGAGCTTGAGCTTGCGTGCGCGGGCGGCGACGATCGGGTTCTGTTCCGTGGACAGGATCAGCATCTTCAGTCCGCTCCTGCGCAGGGCGGCGATGCCGAGTCCGTCGCCGCGGTGCACGGCGACGAACTCCTGTCCGTCGGCGTCGATCAGCACCCTGTCGTCGGTCTGGGTGCCGTCGAAGTCGAGGACGACCGCGTCGATGTCGTCGGCGGTCGGGAGGGCGTCCGGCCGACCCGCGTCGAAGAGCGGGGCGAGGGCGCGGGCGCGGGCGAGGTCGTGCGGGTCGTCGATCTCCAGGACCCGCGCGGGGTCGGTGCGGACGAGTTCGGTCCGGCCGAAGAAGCGGTGCTGGTGCTCGCGGAAGCCTGCCGCGTCCATCGCGTAGGCGGCGCCGGTCTCCAGGAGGTCCTGGGGGCGGTCCTGGCGGCGGGGGCGGAACGACTTGTCGTGGTTGACGCCGAACCCGCCGCTGCCGGCGTCCGGTCGGGTGTCCGCCGTCGTCGCGTCCGTCGAGTCCGTCGCGTCCCGCCAGACGAAGCCGTGGAAGGGAGCCACGGTCACCGCCGTGTCGGCGCCCTGCTCGGCGACCGCGCCGGCCACCCCGTCGATGTCCTCGCGGACCAGGAAGGGGCTGGTGCACTGGACGAGCAGGACGACGTCCACCGGGGCGCCGTGCAGGGCCTCGTGGGCGTCCATGGCGTGCAGGACGGCGGCCTCGGAGGTGGCGAGGTCGCCCGCGATGGCGGCGGGGCGCAGCACGATCTCGGCGCCGGCCTGCCGGGCGGCGGCGGCGATGGCCTGGTCGTCGGTGGAGACGACGACGTCCGTGACGTGGCGCGCGGCCCGGCACTCGCGGACGGCGCGGGCCACCAGGGGTACGCCGCCGACCGGCGCGAGGTTCTTCGCGGGCACGCCCTTGGAGCCGCCGCGTGCGGGGATCACGGCGAGCACCCGGCGCACCGGCGCACCGCTTCGGCCCGCTTGCGGTTCGGTCATGGGATCAGCTCCTCGAGCAGGAAGGGAGGCGGTCACAGTTCGCCCATCCGACGGATCACCGGGGCCACCCGCTGGACGCCGTGCCGGTAGGCGCCGCGCGCCGCGCGGCGCACGATCTGCCGGACCGGCCCGGGCTCCTTGTCGGCGGCGGGGGCGCCGGGCAGCGGGGTGCCGTCCGGGCCGAGGTGGTGGCGGGCGAGCAGGCCGGGCAGGTAGCCGGGCGCGGTGACGGGCGTGTAGTACGGGGCCAGCGGCGGCAGGCCGCCGGGGCGGTCGAGCAGCTCGGCGACGCGGGCGCGGGCGGCGTCGAAGGCGGTGGCGTACGAACCACCCGTCGCGACGCCCTGCCGGGACACCCACTCCTCGTCCGGCACGGGCTGGTGCCCGGCGTCGAGCTGGTCCCAGGAGGCGAGGCAGCCGGAGCCGACGAAGTGGTGGTTGCCGAGTGCCTCGCGCACCCCGAGGTCGGTGAGGACGACGGTCGGGATGCGCCGGTGCAGGGACTCCAGGGCGGCGGTGGAGCTGATCGTGACCAGCAGGTCGGTGCGGTCCAGCACCTCGCCCATGTGCCCGTACACCAGGCGGAAGTTGGACGGCGGGTCGAACCGCTGGACCAGCTTCTGGTACGGCAGTTCCTCGATGTGCGTGGTGTGCTCGCCCGGCTTGGAGCGCAGCTTGAGCAGCACCTCGCGCTCGGGGTGCCGGCGGGCGTGCTCGATCAGCCGGTCCAACAGGTAGGTGCGGTCCTTGCGGCTCTCCGGGACGGAGGGCTGGGCGGCGAAGACGACCGTGTAGGGGTCGTGCTCCCCCTCCCCGGGGTGGGCGGCGCCGCCGAGGAAGGGCAGCGCGACCTCGGTCACCGAGCCGGCGTCGGCGCCCACTCCTTCGTACACGACGCGGAAACGGTCCGCGTCCTGGCGGGAGTTGGCGAGGACGAGGTCGGCGCCGTGGCGCAGCAGCAGGCCGTCGGCGAGCTTCTCGTAGACGACGCCCACGTATCCGGTGACCACGACGGGCCGCTTCGGCCGGCCGGCGGGGCCGTCCTCCCAGACGCGCCCGAGCCCGTGCAGCATCGCCTGGACCCCGCCGCCGACCAGGGCGAGGACGAGGACGTCGTACGACTCCTCCCGCATGGTGTGCAGGAACTGGACCGCGGTCACCTCGTGGAGGGCGTCCGCCTGGACGCCGACCTCTTCGAGCTGACGGGCGGTGGGAGTCGCACGGCCCCGCAGGAGATAACCGTCCAGCCGGATGTCCGAGTCCTCCGGGGCGATGCGGTTCGCGGTGAGCGCGCCCCATTTCCACCGGGTGTCGGAATCCGCGAGGACGGCGACTCGCAGGGTCTTCGTTGCACTTACTGGCACGGCGAAGACGCTAGGAAGCAATTTCCAGCAGTGGCCCAACCCGAATCCAACAAACGGTTAACAGAAGATCGCCGAATGACGAATCGGCCCGTCCGGCGTCTGAAAAAATGTCCGCTTCACTGCTTCGACACGCGTCGTTCACCGCGTATCCAGGTGCGGGTAAAGGCGGATGACGGGCCGCCGCCTAACGTCGGCGACGTGCTCAAGCTCTCCGTCATCGTGCCGTTCTACAACGTGCGCCGATACGTCCCCGATGCCCTGCGGAGTCTGCGCGCCAACGCGCGGGACGACTTCGAATTCATTCTCGTCGACGACTGCTCGACCGACGGGACCGCGGATCTCCTCGCGCGCGCGGAGCGTGAACTGCCGGGGGCGGTACTGGTCAGACATGAACAGAACGGCGGTCTCGCGACCGCCCGCAACACCGGCATCGACCGGGCCCGCGGCGAGTACCTGACCTTCCTGGACGGTGACGACTGGCTGGCACCCGGCCACTGTGCCCGGCTGGTCTCCGTGATCGAGGACCTGGACTGCGACTTCGTCCGCACCGACCATGTGCAGTGCACGGCGCGGGCCCGTACCGTGCACCGCGTCCCGCACGGCCGGCGCAACGTGCCGCTCGACCCGCGCGACGCGATCCTCCCCGCCCACCGGACCACCTCCGTCGACTACGCCTACGCCTGGGCGGGCATCTACCACCGCAGGCTCGTCGAACGGGGCCTGCTGCACTTCACCGACGGACTGCGCACCGCCGAGGACCGGCCCTGGATCTGGAAGCTGCACCGGGAGGCGGAGTCCTTCGCGGTGACCAGCCTGCTCGGGGTGTTCTACCGGCGCGGTGTCCCCTCGTCACTGACCCAGATCGGCGACGCCCGGCAGCTCGATTTCATTCGCGCGTTCGACCAGGTGATCGAGGAGACCGCGCGGGATTCCGAGGCCGCGACGCTGCTGCCGAAGGCCGTGCGCACCTACTGCGCCATCATTTCCCACCACCTGGGATCCATCGAAAGGTTCGAGCCGTCCGTGGCCCGGAAACTGAAGGACATGGGCACCGCCGCGCTGCGGCGCATGCCGCAGGACGTGCTCGACGACGCACTCGACTCGATGGACACCGAGCGCGCCGGCCGGCTGCGCCGGCTGCGCCGCCGTCCGGTGCCGGCCGCGGAGGTCGCCGCGTGACCACTCAGATCTTCATGGCGTCGACCCTCTACGGGGCGGCCACCCTCGCCGCCGCCCTGGACTCGGGTTGCTTCGCCCCGGCCGGCCGGCGGATCCTGCTGGTCTCCAACAACGCGACGACGCCCGAGACGACGCCCACCGTGGACGAGATGCCCGGGTTCGAGCGCCTGCGGTCCCGGTTCGACGACGTGCTGTCGTGGAACGAGACCGTCTTCCCGTTCCACCCCGGCAGCTGGGCGCCGCGCCTCGAGGACGTGCCCCTGTGGGAGCGCCATCTGCGGCTGCTGTGGAACCTGGGCGACGACGACGTGGCGCTCGTCGTGGAGTCCATCCAGGTCAGCCCGGCGCTCGGGGTGGCGCAGATCTTCATCGACGCGCCCGTCACCGTCTACGCGGACGGTCTGATGAGTTACGGCCCCACCCGCAACAAGATCGACCCGCTGGTCGGCACCCGGGTGGAGCGGTTGCTCCACCTCGACCTGGTGCCGGGGCTCGAGCCGCTGCTGCTCACTGAGTTCGGGGTGGCACCGGAGGTGGTGGCGACCCCGGCGTTCACCAAGGTGCTGACCGAACTGGCGGACACCGGCGCCGAGTTGCCCGATGTGGCGGAGCCCGCGCTGCTCCTGGGCCAGTACCTCTCCGCACTGGACATCCTCTCCGCCGAGGAGGAGGAGAACCTGCATGTGCGGATGCTGAAGGGCGCGGTGCACCTCGGTCACAGCCGGGTGGTGTTCAAGCCGCACCCCACGGCCCCGGCGCGCTTCACCCGCACCCTGGAGGAGGAGGCCGAGCGGCTCGGCGTCGACCTCACGGTGGTGGACACCCCGGTCCTGGCCGAGGTTCTGTACCAGCGGATGCGCCCGGCCCTGGTCGTCGGCTGCTTCTCCACGGCCCTGCTGACCGCGTCCGCCCTGTACGGCCTGCCGGTCGCCCGGGTCGGCACGGACACCCTGCTGGACCGGCTGACGCCCTACGAGAACAGCAACCGGATCCCGGTCACCATCGTCGACGCGCTGCTGCCGGCTCCGACGGACGCGGCGGCGGTCGCCGAGCGGCGCGGGGCCATGGGCACCGACGCGCTCGGCGACCTGGTCCGCGCCGTCGGCTTCGCGATGCAGCCGAAGATCCTCTGGGAACTGCGGCCGCAGGCCGAGCGCTACCTGTCCACACGGCTGGACGGCGGCACCCGGCGGTACTTCAAGAAGCGGCGGCTCACCTCGCTGGGCCTGCCCGGCGGCGTTCCGCAGCGTCTGGCGTTCCTGCGGCACAACGCGACGGCACGCAGAGTGGTGCGGCGTGCGCGGGCCGTCCGGCGCGCGGTCAAGCGGTGAGGAACGACGTGCGGCCGGGCGGCGGGGACCGGTCGGCTGTCCGAAGGACAGTGTTCACCGTTCATCCGCCGGAAAGCCACCCTCGGCTCGTGACAGTGGGGCACATTCGGCCTCCGATCCGAGAACGGTGGAACGTATGACGAACCCCCTGGCGGGACTGTTCAAGGCACGGCAGAAGAAAGCCGCCAGGCCGGCCCTGTTCGCCCGGAGCACGCGCCTGTGCGGCGAGTACCTCGCGGCACAGGGCACCACGCCCGCCCCCGCCCGGCTGACGCAGGCCATCGGCGCCTTCGCCGTCTCCCTCGAGACCCCGTCCGCCGACCCCTTCGACGCCCTGCTCCAGGTCGGCGAGCGTGCGCTCGAGACCGGTGGGGACGGCGCGTTGCGCCTCGCCCTGGGCGTCGCCGAGACGGCGACCCTGATCCGTCAGCGGTCCAAGGGCGCCTGGCGGCTGCACGGCCTGGCCCTGGACGGGCTCGGTCGTGACGAGGAGGCTCTGGAGAGCTACGAACGCCACCTCGCGCTGCGGCAGAACGGCTCCGAAGCACCCGAGATCGCCCGCAGGGTCGACACCCTGCGCCGCCGGAAGGCGTGCCTGGACGCGGCCGTCGCCCTCTCCCCCGGGGCCGACTCCCCTCTGCACGGCCCGCATGGACGGCCCAGCGCGAGCGCGGCGCCCGAATTCGCCGCCCACGTAAGGGCACGGGTGGCCGAGCGCGGCATCGCCGACCCCGACGTACGGCGCCTGCTGGCGCTGTACGGCACGTACCGACGGCTCGTCGAGCGGACCGGAACACCCGACCCGCTGCTCGGCGGGAGCACCCCGATCGGCGTCAGTGGTCTGCGCGGCCTGGTCGCGGGGCGGACGGTGTGCCTGGTCTCGCACGGCGGGAACGCGGCCGGGAGCGCAGCCGGGAACGGGCTGGGCGCCGAGATCGACGGCTACGACCTGGTGGTGCGCTGCGACTCGTTCCGCATCCGCCCCAAGGACACCGGCGAGCGCACCGACCTGCACGCCGTCTCGTTGCGGGGCGACACCCCGTGGAACGGGCCCGCCTGGACCGAGCCGGCCGGCATCCGGCTGGTGTTCGGCGACCCGGCCGCAAGATGGCGCCGCGCCACCCGAGAGCGGCTCGTGCCCGGGGCGCAGGAGCACATCGGTGACGCCTCCCTGCGCCGGCCCCTGACCGACCCCGCGCTGCTGGGTGAGGACAGCTGGGAAACGGCGACCACCACCGCTTTCACCGTCCTGAGGCTGCTGGACTTCCTGGATGTCAGCCCCCGGCTGGACCTCATCGGCTTCGGCCTGCCGGGCCGGCTGCGGCCGAGGGAAGCCGAGTGGGTCATGGACCGTGCGACGCGCGTCGACGACAGCAAGATGAGGATCGCCCTGAGATGACCCACTCCTCCGCGGACGACCGGAGCACTGTCACCGGCAGACGCCGGATGGCCTTCGCCGTCCACACCGACTCCGACCGCGTGCCCGCTCTCCCCACGCTGATACGCAGCCTGGCGCTGACCAACCCGGGCGTGTGCGAGGACTTCGTGGTCCTGCACCCGGGGCTGCCCGACGCCGCGTTCGACGCGCTGCGCCGCCTGCACCCGCGGATCGTCACGCGCCGGGCGGACAGCCGCACGGACCTCTTCCGGCTGGAGGGCTACGACACCGTCATCGCCCTCGGTCCGGCCATGGTCGTCCTCGGGGACATCGGTGAGCTGCTGCGGATGCGCCGCGGTGTGGGCGCCGTACCGCAGTTGCTGTGCGACGCGGAGGGCGGTGCGCGGCGCGTCGTCCTGCCCGACGGCCTCCTGGTCGTCCAGCGCGCCGACGTGGACGACGCCGTGGCGGTCCGGTTCGCCGACGTCCTCGAGGAGGACGGTCCGGACGCGCCGGCGGACGTCCTGGTCCCGCTGGACGCGCGCTACGACTTCCTCTCCCGGCGGCTGTACGACGACACGCCGGTGCCCCCGAACGTCGCCGTCCTCCACTTCACCGAACCGTTCGACGCGCCCGGGTACGGTCCGGCCGCCGAGGCGCGGCGCCGCTTCGAGATGAGCGACGACGACTTCCGGGCCGCCTACTGCGCCCTGCCCGGCGGCAAGCACCCCGATCTCCTGGCGCACTGCGCCCCTCCCCTGCTCGAGGCGCGCCCCTCCCTCGACCTCGCCCGCACGGTGGCCGACGTGTACCGCCGGCAGGGCCGCCACGACGAGGCCGTCGACGTCCTGGCGCCCGTGGTGGCGGACCGGCTGGACGCGCCGCGGTGCCACGAGACGCTCGGCCTGTCGCTGATGGCGCTGTCGCGCTACGACGAGGCCGAGGCCCACCTGCTGCTGGCGGCGGCGTCACCCGATGTCGCCCCGCGCGCCTTCGCCCAGCTCGCCCGCCTGGCGTGGCTGTGCGGGCGGGAGGAGGACGCGCACGCGTACGCCCGGGACGGCCTGGACGCCGACCCCACCGACGCCGGGTGCCACAGCTGGTACGTCCGTACCCGCGCGAAGGGTCCGGAACCGCGGCGGCCGGCCGCCGCCGCGGACCAGCTGGCGCACGTGGCGCTGTTCGCGGAGGGGCAGGAGAACGCCGGGGACAAGGTCCTGCCCGAGGCCGTGCGCATGTGCTTCGACGCCGACACCGGGCCGCGCCGCTGGTACCCGCAGCCGGTGCACCACCTGGTCGACGAGGCGGCGCTGGAGCGGCTGAACGCCCGGCGCGGGGTGATCGTGGGCGGTGGCGGGCTCTTCCTCCCGGACACCTCCCCCAACGGCAACAGCCACTGGCAGTGGAACGTCCCGGACGGGATCCTGGCCCGGATCACCGCTCCCCTGGCGGTGTTCGCGGTCGGTTACAACGTGTTCGACGGGCAGCTCTACCGCCGGGCCCGGTTCGCCGAGAGTCTGCGGGTCCTCGTCGAGCGGTCGGCGTTCTTCGGGTTGCGCAACCACGGCTCGATCGAGCGGGTCCGCGAGCTACTGCCCGAGGAACTGCGCGACCGGGTGCGCTACCAGCCCTGCCCGACCACGGTGGCCCGGTATCTCGTCCCGGGACTGCTCGACCCGGCGGAGCGGTCCGACACCGTCCTGGTCAACTGCGCGTACGACCGCGCGGGACTGCGGTTCGGCCACGACTACGGCCACTTCCTCGCCCAGATGGCCACCGCACTGCGGGCCCTGCGGGAGAGGGCCGACGTGCGGTACGCGGCCCACATGCCCGCCGACGAGAAGTTCGTGCACGACCTGCGCCGGGAGCACGGCCTCAGTCTGCCCGTGGAGCAGCTGTACGACATGTCGAACGACGGCATCCGCGATCTGTACGGCCGGTCGCGGCTGGTGATCGGCATGCGCGGGCACGCGGGCATGATCCCCTTCGGCTGCGGCACCCCGATCCTCAGTCTGGTTTCCCACCCGAAGCTCGCCTACTTCCTGACCGACATCGGCCGCGCGGAGTGGGGGCTGTCCGTGCACGACCGGGAACTCGGCACACGGCTCACGGAGCGGGCCGCGGCGATCCTCGACGACCACGCGGCAGCCGTGGCGGACGTGCACGACGCGCAGAAGTTCCTGTGGGAAACCACCCGGTCGAACATCGACGAACTCCGGGAGACCTTCGGCCGAGCGTGAGACACCGAGAATTCACCTGTGACGCGTACGGAATTCACCTCTCCGCCTCGGGCCGCATCTTCCCTTTCGAAAAAGTCGACAGACTGTTCCCCATCTCCCTCCTTCAAGCGTGAGAGGCCCCCGTGCCGAGATTGTCCGTCGTCGTCCCCATGCACAATGTGGGAGCGTTTGCCGAAAGCACGCTGCGAAGCCTCGCCAACAACGCGGGACCCGATGTCGAGTTCCTGCTCGTGGACGACTGTTCCACGGACTCCACCTCCTCGGTGATCGACCGGTGGGCGGAGCGGCGGCCCCGCGCCAGGGTGATCCGGCACGAGAAGAACATGGGGATAGCCCAGGCGCGCAACAGCGGTATCGACGCGGCGGACGGCGAGTTCATCACGTTCCTCGACGGTGACGACTGGTACGGGCCCGGCCACCTCGCCGAACTGGTGCGTGCCATGGACGAGTTGGGCTGCGACTTCGCCCGTACCGATCACGTCCAGGCCACCGGCACCGAGCGGGTGATCCGGCGGCCCTCGGCACCGGCGCGCAACATCGTGATGGATCCGCGCGAGGGAATAGCGCCGGCCGACATGGAGACCATGGTCGACTACCCCTTCGTCTGGGCGGGGATCTACCACCGGCGTCTCTTCGACGACGGCGGCATGCGCTTCGCGACCGAACTCCGCACGGCGGAGGACCGGTTGTGGATCTGGCAGCTGCACCTGAAAGCCAGGACGTACGCGTCCCTCGGTGTGCACGGCGTGTTCTACCGGCGGGGCGTGGCGACCTCGCTCACCCAGATCAAGGACTCCCGTCAGCTGGACTTCATCCCGTCGTACGACACGCTGCTGCGGGAGCTGCAGAAGGACCCGGAGGCAGAACGTTTCCTCCTCAAGGCCGTACGGACCTACTGCGCCATGATCGCCTTCCACATCGGCAAGGCGGACGAGTACGAGCCCTCGGCGGCGCAGCGGCTGCGGCGGGAGACGCGAGACGCGCTGCACCGCATGCCCCAGCATGCGCTCGAGGAGACCCTCAGAACCATCGACAGCACTCGGAGCAGGCTGCTCAGCCGCCTGCGTGACGGGCGGAAGGCTGCCTGATCCATGTCCCGCAAGACCCAGATCTTCCAGGTCTCGACCCTCTACGGAGCGGCCACCCTCGCCGCGGCGCTCGACGCGGGCCTGTTCGGACCGCACGACGGGGCCCGGCGCATCCTGCTGGTCTCCAACAACGCCGCCATACCGGAGACCGCCCTGCGGCTCGACGAGATGCACGGCTACGCACGCATAGCGGGCCGGTTCGACTCGGTGGTCAGCTGGAACGAGGCGATCAGTCCCCACCACCCCAGCGCCTGGGGCCCACGGGGCAACGACACGGTGATGTGGCAGAAGGCGTTCCGTCTGCAGTGGGGCATCGGCGAGCGGGACCTGATCGAACTCGCCGTCGAGTCGATCCAGGTCAACCCGGCCCGCGCGCTGGCGGCGATCTTCTCCGAGAGCACCGTCCACGTGTACGCCGACGGCCTCATGAGCTACGGCCCGACCCGGGACAAGCTGCCGCTGACCATCGCCCGCCGCATCCGGCGGCTGCTCCACCTCGACCTGATCCCCGGTCTGAAGCCCTTGCTGCTGTCCGAGTACGGCGTCGGGCCCGAGGTCGTCCCGGACGAGGCGTTCCGCGAGGTGCTCGACGAGATCTCCCGGGACGCGGCGGACGACCCGCGGTTGGCGCCCGTCCTGGAGGAGGCGCCGACGGCCGTGCTGCTCGGCCAGTACCTGGCGGCGATCAACATCCTGAGCGCGCAGGAGGAGGAGGACCTCCATGTCCGCATGCTCACCGGAGCCGTGCGCGCCGGCCACCGGTCCGTGGTCTTCAAGCCCCATCCGACGGCACCCGCCGGCTACTCGGCGGCACTGAGCAAAGCGGCGGCGGACGCCGGGGTCCGGCTCACCGTGCTGGACGCGCCGCTGCTGGCCGAGACGCTGTACCACCACTGCCGTCCCGCACTCGTCGTCGGCTGTTTCTCGACGGCGATGGTGACCGCCTCCGCCTACTACGACGTGCCCGTCGCACGGGTGGGGACCGGACTGGTGATGGGGCGCCTCAAGCCCTATCCGAACAGCAACCGCGTGCCCCTGGCCGTGGTCGACCATCTGGTACCCGATCTGGAGCGCGACCAGGACCCGGCGCTCGTCGGCACGGCCCCCGAGACGTTGTCACCGCTGGTGAGCGCGATGGGTTTCTGCATGCAGCCCAAGACGTACCCGCAGTTGCGGGAGTCGACGGCCGACTGGCTGCGACGCAACCTGGCCGGCAGCCCCGGCCACTACTTCCCCGAACCGCGGCTGGCCGAGCTCCGCCTTCCCGGCAGCAAGCCCCGATCGCGCGCCAGGCTCCAAGTGAGCCGGGCGAAGCGCGTGGTGCGCAGGACGGTACGGCGCGGCGTCCGGAAGGGGTGACGCAACCCCGGCCACCGGAAGACCAGCCCTCTCACCCGCCCCGGGCCGCCAACCGAGACTCACCGGTCACAGTGGAGCCATTCACTCGTCAACTCCCGTACACCGGGCACACGGAGAGTGGCCCGGTGCCGAACGACACCGCAGTGCTCCTGCCGCAGCAGCAGAGCAGCGCTCCTTCCGGACAGACCGCCGCACCGCGCGAACACCGCTTCGACATCGACCTGATGCGGCTGATCTGTTCCGCCACCATCATGCTGGGACACGTGGGCGCCCAGTTCATCCGCTCCACCGGCAACGATCCGGAGAACGGCTCCGGATCGTACTGGGCGGGACACGTGGCGGAGGCGATCAACCCGTTCGCCGTTCCCATGTACTTCGCCATCGCCGGCTGGGCCGTGCTGGTCGGCGCGCCCCCGCGGGACAGCGCGCGGATGTGGCAGCGGATCGTCCGCAACCTCGTTCCGCTCTTCGCGTGGACGGCGATCTACCTCGTCTGGGCCTGGCTGCGCGACCGCAACGACCGGCCCGTGACCGAGCTGGCCACGGACTCCCTCTTCGGCTCCGTGCAGCCCGCCTACCACCTGTGGTTCATGTACGCCTACATCCCGATCATCACGCTGCTCGCCTTCGCGGTGCTGCTCAAGGCCGGCAAGCGGCCCTGGGGACTCGGGGCGGCCCTGCTCGGCATCGCGGTCCTCCCCAGCGTGCTGACCACTCTCGCCGAGGTGACGGATCACGAGATGCCGTCCTCGGCCTGGGGCTTCGGCACCTACTCACTGGTGTACGCGGTCGGCGGCGCGCTGCTGTTCTCCCTCCCGGCCTGCGCCGTGCGGTCGCGTTGGCCGCTGTTCCTCCTGCTGCCGCTCACCATGGTCGGGGCCCTCTGGTACAACACGCAGATCCATTACGTGATGCCCAACGCGCATCTGTTCGTCGCCCTCATGAGCATCTGTGTGCTGCTTCTGATCAGCAGGGTCAGGGTTCCCGAGAAGCGGCGGCCCCTGCTGCGGAAGCTGGCCAACGCCGCGCTCGGCGCGTACATGGTGCATGTGCTGTTCGTCGAGGAGATCGTCGCCCCGCTGGTGTCGCCGGACTTGAGCGGACCGGTGGCGGGGCTGCTCCTGGTGGGCCTGCTGATCACCGTCATCGCCCTGTCGTTCGCCACCAGCCTGCTGTGGGGGAGGTTGAACCTGCGACGCCTGCTCGGCTGAGTCGACCGGAGCGCGTACGCATGGAGAGGCCCCACCCCGCCGGGACGACCGGACTCGCGGGGGCGGGGCCTTCGGCGTTCCCGCGTCCACCGGCCTCCGGCGCACCCGAATCCCGTGAGGGCTCCATACGGAGTTCGCCACTTGTTCGCCTGCCGATCGACTTCGTATTCCTCCCCCCACCGCGGCCCCGCCCCTAGCCTGTTGCCAACCCGCAAGCCGCATCACTCCTGCTCGACTCCCGACGGATTGAGGCATTCGGTTCCATGAACAGCCGTTCCTTGCTGACCAGCTCGGCTTCCCGGCGCCTGCTGCGCCCGGTGGCCGACCTCATCGACCGACGCATCGAGCGGCGCATCCGCTCGGCGGCCGCCGCGGACACGGCGGAGAGAGCACGACTCCACGCTGCCGTCGAGGAGATGAAACGCGGGCAACTCACCCTTGACCTGCTGCTCGGCTCTCGTGGTCGAGGCCTTTCACGCGTGGTGAGCCCCGGTCCGCTGGGCCGCCTGCACTCCGAGGTGGCCGAGCTGGCGGGGGACCGGGCCGCCGCCGAGCGCAACGTCGCCACCGCGTTCCGGCTGCTGGTCTCACTGGAGTCGCTCGGGGTCGGCCGGATCGCCGGCGGCACCATGAACATCTGCGGCAAGCTCGGCACCATCCCCCTGCTCGACCCGCCGAACGACGAGGTCCTCGAGATCGGCACGCTCTACGGCATGTTCTCCACCGGACTGATCCGGATGCTGGAGCGCGACGGCCGCAGCCCTGGCGTGACGATCGTCGACCCCTTCGCCGGCGTGCAGCTCCAGCCCGGTACGCCGCGGCGCAACGACCCCTCCGGCACCCCGGTCGACGAGCACGCCGTCCGCACCAACCTGGCCCTGGCCGGTCCGGCGGGCCTGGCCGCCCGGATCCAGCGCGGTTTCTCCGAGGACCCCGACACCCGCGCCACCGTCTCGGACCGCCGCTACGGCGTGATCGTCGTCGACGGCGACCACTCGGCCGAGGGTGTCGCCAGGGACCTCGAATGGGCGGAGGAGATCGCCGCCCCGGGCGCGGTCGTCGTCCTCGACGACTTCGGCGACCCCAAATGGCCGGGCATCAAGGAGGCGCTGGACAAGCACCTCACGAGCGACACCCGTTTCACCTACCTCGGCAAGGCGTCCCACTCCGCGTTCCTAAGGGCTTCCTGACACCCGGACGGGGGGGCAGGGTCGCGGACGGCGCGGACAGTACGAGCACGGAGGACCACCAGCGTGACCGAGACGGCCGTCAGCCCGGCTCCGCAGCCCCGGCCCACCGCCACGGCGCCCGTGAAACCGCGGGACAGCCCCACCGCCGCCCCGTCCCGGTCCGGAACCTCCGGCGGCCGTCTGCACGCTTTGGACGGGCTGCGGCTGCTGGCCGCGCTGATGGTCGCGGCCTACCACTACGGCGGGCGGGGCGGCGATGTCGGCACGGCCTGGGGCAGCTCGCCGAAGGAGCAGTTCCCCACCCTCCACGAGTACTTCTCGTACGGCTGTCTCGGCGTCCAGATCTTCTTCGTGATCAGCGGATTCGTCATCTGCATGAGCGGCTGGGGCCGGCCGCTGCGGTCCTTCTTCGCCTCCCGTGCCTCCCGGCTGCTGCCCGCCTGCTGGATGGCGGTCCTGCTCGTGACGGCGGTGTTCGCCCTGCCTGTGGTCGTCTACGACGCGGTCTCACCGAGCGACGCGCTGGTGAACATGACGATGCTCCAGCAGCCGCTCGGCGTGGACCGGGTGCTGGGCGTGTGCTGGACGCTGTGGGTGGAGATCCGTTTCTACGCGCTGTTCGCCCTGTTCGTGGTGATGCCCGGGGCGAGCCGGCAGCGGGTGGTCCTGTTCTGCGCCGTATGGACCATGGTCGCCGCGATCGCCGACGCCGCGAACGAGCCGCTGCTGGACCTCGCCCTCATGCCCGAGTACGCCCCGTTCTTCATCGGCGGCATCGGCCTGCACCTCGTCCACCGCGACCGCAAGGACGCTTCCCCAAGCTCTCGGCTTCGCTCGAGCAGGGGAGACCCCACTGCCTGGGGCATCGTCGGGGTGAGCTGGCTGATCGGCCAGCACTACGCGGTCCAGGACCTGTGGCACGCGCCGAGCCCGGACGTCTTCTCCCACCGGACCTCGTTCGGCATCGTTCTGATCGTCACGCTCGGCTTCGTCGCGGTCGCCGCCATCGCGCTGGGCCTGCTGGACTGGGCGAACTGGCGCCGGCTGACCGTCGCGGGCGCCCTCACCTACCCGTTCTACCTGGTCCACGAGCATCTGGGCTGGGTGGTCATCCACGCCCTGCACCGCGGCCTGGGCATCGGCTCGGCGGAGACCTTCGCCCTGACGATCGCCACGATGCTGCTGCTGGCCCGGCTGCTGAACCGGTACGTGGAGGACACCCTGACCCCGAAGATCCGGATCCGCCTGTCCCGGCCCTCTCCCGAACCGCTGTCCAAGGCGGCCTGACCACCGGCAGCCCTCGGGCTGCCCAGCTGGGCAGCCCGAGGGAGAACAGGGTCTTCTTCAAGGTGAGAGGGCTCGGATCCGACTGAGGAACCAGGCGCGATCCGAGTCGGTCCCGGTGGGAAAGGCCGCTGCCCCGGGGCCCGCACGGTAGGAGGATCAGCGCATCGTCATGCCGAATGCCTTGCCGGTCAGTGGCAGTCCGCCCAGGCCCGGCTGATGGCTCGTCACTGTGCCGTCGGCACCACCCATGGCGTTCGACCACGGCAGTGCGTGGACGGCTCCACGTTCGGCGGGGCCGTGCGGCATGCCGATCCACAGGTGGGTGCCGGTGCCGTTCAGATAGGCGCCTACGCGCTGCGACGGTCCCGGAGTCCCCGGCAGACCACGGGCGTTGCCGGCCTCGATCCAGTGGTCGGAGTCGCCGGGCGCGCCCAGGAGCGAGAAGGTCTGCACCATGCCCGCGTCCGTGGCCGTGCTGATGTCCTTTCCGGGCACACCGACCGCCAACAGCATCGTCCCGGCAGTGCCCGGCGCATCCGGAGCGGTGTTCACAGCGGCCACCTCGGTACCGAAGCCGTCACCGGCCGCCGAAGCGCCGTTGACTCCCTCGACTCCCTGGTGAACGGTTGCCAGCTGCGTTACGGCACCCGCCGCTGTAACCCTGAGCGTGGTCACCTGCCCGGCCCCCTTGAAGGAGTCCGTGCCCACCCAGAGAGTCTCACCGGGCGTACCGACGGCGATGATCGAGTCGGTCGCGGCGGCGGCACCGGACGGACGGTATGAGGTCATCGACAGCGACGCACCGAACAGGTCACCGGCTTCGGCAGCATCGCTGATGCCCTCGGTGTCCTGGTCGACCAAGGCCACGGGGGCGGGGATGCCGTCTGTACTGAGCTGGTGCTTGAACACATTGACCGCGCCGGCGTCCGAGGACGTGCCTACCGCCTCACCGGGTGCGCCGATCGCGAGGTGATTCGGGGAGGCTGCGACGGAGGCACCGAACCGGTCACCGTCCTCGATGACGCCCACCACGCCCGGGTCGTCCTGGTGGATCGAGACGTTGGTCGTGCCCCGGAGGTAGTACGCCAGGCCCGCGTTCACATGGCCCTTGAGGTTCTTGCCGGGCACGCCTATCAGCAGGTACGGCTCACCGGAAGCAGTCCGGCCGGCAGCCAGGGCAGCGCCCATCAGGTCGCCCGCCTCGGACGCACGCTCCTTGATCTCTCCCGTGCCGGTGCCCTGCTGGAGGTTGAACGAGGCCTTGCCGAGGCCCAGTCCCTCCCTGGAGCCGTAGAGCACGGTCACCTGGCCGCCGTCCACTACGTCGCCGATGTCTTCCGTGGGTACGCCCACGGCCAAGTCGGTGCAACCGTCCTCGTCGTAGTCGAGCACAGCCAGCGTCTTGCCGAAGGCGTCGCCGGCCTCGGCACCGCCGGTCACCAGACCAAGGTCCTGGTGAATCACTGTGGACTCGCGCCCGCCGCCGTAGACGACGCGCACCAGGCCGGCGTTGGACCGGCTGTTCACCGACGCCGTCGGGTCGCCGACCGCGACGTCCTCCGTGCCGTCGCAGTCGAAGTCGGTCACCCGGGTCGCGCCGACTTCGTCGGCCACCCAGTCCTTCAGGTCGTCGACCCGGGTGGCGACGCCGCCGGTGCGGGTCTCGGCCGCGTCGGATCCAAAGCAACCACCCTGCCAGGAGCGGCTGTTGATACCGACGAGCTTGACGGTTCCGTCGGCTTCGCGAAAGGCGGGGCCACCCGCGTCGCCCTTGCAGATCGTGGCGCCGTCCTGGCCGGCGACGGTGGCGGTGGTGGCGTCGGCGGCGTCCACCGAGAACGCGCCGGTGTGCAGCTTCAGCGGGGCCCACTCGTCCTTCGTCCGGCCGTAGCCGGCGACGGTCAGCTGCTCGCCGACGGCTGGTGCGGCGGCGGCCAGAGCCACGGGGGCGGCGGTGACCGGCCGGGCGAGACGTGCGAGTACCAGGTCACGGTCGGTGCGTGGGACCAGCTCCACCACCTGGCGTACCTGGCCGGTTGTGGTGGTGAGGTCGGTGCGGCCGATGGTGGCGATGGTCTTCTCGGCGGGCTTGCCGGGAGTGGGTTCGATGAGGCCGCCGGTGAAGCAGCTGGCGGCGGTGAGCAGCCACTCGGCGTGCACCAGCGTCGCCGAGCAGGCACGCTGCCCGTCGCCGATGTCGAGCCGGGCGGTGAAACTGCGCACGCTGTCGGTGGTGGTCCCGGTAACAGCAGCGGCAGGTGTGGACATGAAGAACGGAGTGGCGACGAGCGATGCCGCGAGCACGGCAAGTGGCCCTGATCGGAGTGTGCGAGGGCGGTGCATGGGTACTTCCTCCGGGGAGGTCGGCGGGGTCACTTGCTGGTGGAGATCTCGACGAGCATGTGTTCCTGACCCTCGGGGTCGACCGACTCCCCGACCGGGGTGAAGGAGTCCTTGGGGACGGTTATCTCCTGGGGCGTCCCGTCCGGAGCCTGCAGCGTCATGTCGGCGTTCAGGTCCGTAGCACCCTTCACGCCGTACACGGACTTGATCTCCAGGCTCAGATAGCCGGAGTCACCGGTGGTGCGGAAGCAGACCTTGTCGGCCGCGCGCGTGTAGATCTCCAGCAGCCCAGCCTCGCTCCCGCACTCGGCGAGAACGATGTGCCCGTCTCCCCGCTTGAGGACGATGCCTTTCTCGGCCTCGATCTTTTCGGCCTGCGGGTAGTTGAAATCCTCTACCGCATAGCCCGGAGCTTCGTCCGCCACCAGCACGGTGGATCGGGTGGCGGTGGTGGTGCCGTCGAACGGCGCGACGGCCGAGACGCCGGCAACGCAGGCTGCGACGGCCACAGAGGTGACAGCTATCCATCTGACGAATTTCATGTGCATCCTTCTGCCGTGACTGGCATTGCTATTTCATGGCGTACAGGGGGTAAATGAGCGCGATCGCGCAGGCCATCCCGGAAAGGCAGCACCACCACAGCGCCCCCATGTCCGGAGAAACCTTCTCCAAAGGGTTCTTCTCCTGTTCCAGGATTCCTGCGGAAATCCTTTTCCGTACGGGCGCCAGCATGATGATGAAGGTGATGAGGATTCCGCTGTAGAGAAACAGCGTGAGAGCGAGGGAATACCCCTTCACCAGGGCAAACATCAGCAGGACAATACCGCTGGCCAGCGGGCCGAAAGACATATTCAGCTTCGTCCGTGGCGTGGGCATGCACCATCGCATTACTGCGATGTGAATAGGGGTGACGGCAGCGGCAAGAGCGGCCCAGAAGGATATGGACAGGCCCATGAACACAGTGGCGAACCTCTTGAGGTGGAACGCAGAGAAGTGGGGGCGGCGCGCACATGCGTGCCGCCCCGGGAAATCAACGTGGCCGGTTCACCACGGGGTCAGGTCGTCCCAGGCGTCGCCGATCGCGGATGCCGCGCCGGTGACGGCGCCGACCGCGGGCGACAGAAGCGACGAGCCCACCCGGCGGGCTTGGACGCCGGCCGACCTCAGTCCGCCCCCGAGCCCGTCGAAGGCGTTCGTGATGGTGCCGACCGTCCCGCCGAACTTGGTGAACGGGATGCCTGTGGTGGCGATTCCGATGGCTACACCGAACGCCGACGTCACGAAGGCCTCGGAGGTCCAGCCGTCGGTGAATCCAGTGATGACCGCACTTGCCACACCGGTGACGAGGGAGACGGCTCCGAACGCGCCGTAGATGACCTCGCCGGCCGGCGGCGGGACCAGCAACCCCAGAGCGGCGATGCTTCCCGTGACCGTGGAGACGGTGCCGAGGTAGCCGGCCGCGTTCCGCCACTCCTCCTCGTTCATGCCGAGGAATTCGCTGGGCTTCTTCGTCTTGTCGCTGTCCGCCGTGTCGGACTGGTCGACGCCCTGCTCCTTGGCCTTGCGGGCCGCCTCCTTGGCCTTGCGGGCCTCCTCCGCCTGCTCCTGCCTGCGCTTCTCGGCGGCGATCTGCTTGGCCTCGGACGCGGCGTTCGCCGCCTCCTGGGCGTCCCTGCCCGCCTGAGTGGCCGAGGCGGCGGCGGCGTTCGCGGACGCCTGCGCGGCGATGGAGGACCGCACCGCCTGCGCCGCGGCCGCCATCGCCTGGTTCGCCGAGTAGTTGGCGCGCCGGGCGGCACCACGGGCGGTCCGGGCCGCGGCCTTCGCCTTGTCCGCGGAGGCCCGGGCGTCTGCGGCGGACTTCTCCGCCGTGTCCGCGTGGGCGTCCGCCTGCTCCTTGTACTCCTGTGCCTTGAGGGCGGAGTTCGTGGCCGCCTGCGCCCACTTCTGCGCGTCCTCCGCCGCCCGTCGGGCCTCCGCCGCCACCTTCTGCGCGTACGCCGCGTTCGTCACCGCGTCCTGCGCGAGCTTGGCGGCGTGCGCGAGCATGGCCTGGATCGCCGCGATGTGGGCGGCCGAGTCCGCGTCGAGCTGGAGCATTCTGGGGTGGGCCGTGGTGAGGAAGTCACGGCGCATCCAGCTCGGGCCCTCGAGCGCCACGGTCGCCGCCATCTTGGTGTAAGGACCGGCGCCGTTGAGGATCGCGAAGACCGCCGCATTGTCGTCCTCGGCCTGGGCCGGGCCGAACTTCGTGGTGAAGAACTCGTGCACCGCCTTGGCCGAGCCGTCCGCGAGGGCGGCGTTCGCTGCCGCTTTGACCGCCGGGCCGGGCTTCTTGCCGAGGATGCTGAAGATGGCCGCGGTGTTGTCGGTCCTGGCCGCCTCGATCGCACCGGTGTTGAGGAAGGCGGCGGGAGCACCCTCGTCCGTGGACTCCAGAGCGGCCTGTACCGCTCCCGCCACATCCGGAGTGGAGACCTGGCCGATGAACAGGACGGTCTCGCGGTCGTCCTGCTTCTGCGCGATGACCCGGTCGGTGTCGATCCAGTTGAGAACCGACTCGTCACCGGCGGCCAGGGCGTACTCCGCGGCCTCCCGGGTCCAGGTCCCGCGCGAGGCGAGCAGGCTGACACATGCCTTGCGGCCGCTGTCCACGGCAGTCGCATGGTCACCCGCCGCGAACGCCTGCTCCGCCGCCGCGATCAGATCCCGGGTGGCCGAGTCAAGGGCCTGCTGTTGAGTGAGGTCGTTCTGGGTGCTCTCCGCCTCCTTCTTCTCCAGGTCCGCCAGGAGCGCGGCCTCGGCCCTGCCCTGCGCGGTGAACTCGTCGATCTTGGCCAGTTCCGCGTCCCGCGCCTGCCGCTCCACCTCCTGCGCGTCCTGGACGGCCTTGACCGCTGCCTCAGCCGCTTTCTGGGCCTCGTTGGCGTACGCAGTGGACTTGTTGGCGAAATCGACGGCCTGACCTGCGTACTTGACGGCCTCGTCGGCTGCGTCGGCCGCGGCCTCGGCGTGATCAGCGGCGGAATTGGCCGCGTTCCTGGCTGCTTCGGCCGCGGTCGCCGCGGTGTTGGCCAGGGACTGCGCGGCGGCGGCGGCACGGGTGGCACGCCCGGCCTCGGCATCCGCTTCGGCGGCGGCGGCACGAGCAGCGGCGGCCTCGGACTGGGCGACACCGGCGGCGGCTGCTGCGGTGGCCGCGGCATTCGCGGCGGCGGCAGAGTCACGTGCGGCGGCTGCGGCTGAGCTGCCGGCCGCGGCCGACTGCTGCGATGCGACCTTGGCTGCATCCGCGGCCTTCGCCGCCGTACGCGCCTTCGCGGCGGCATTGCGGGCGGCGATCGCGGCGTCCTTGGCCGCCTGCGTCTTGGCCGCGTCCTTGGAAGCGGCCATGGCCGCCTGATAGGCCGCCGAGGCGGCATGGGCCGCCGTGGCCGCGGCCGACGTCGCGGCGTGCGCGGCCCAGGCGGCGCGCCGGGACGCGGACTGCGCGGCACGGGAGGCGGCGATGGCGGTGCTCGCCGCCTGTGCCGCACCCTTCGCGGCACTGGCAGCCTTACGGGAGGCGGCCGCGGCCTTGGCCACGTCCTCCTTCGCCGCGTCCGCCTCCGCAGCGGCCTCCAGGGCAGCCTCCTTGGCCTTCGCCGCGGCCTGCTTCGCCTTGCCTGACGCCTCCTTGGCTTGTTCGGTCGTCAACTCGGCCCGCTTTGCCTGGCGTTCGACGACAGCGACGAGCTGCTCGATGGTGGCGGCCTCGTTGTCCCGGGCCCGGGCGATGTTCTGCCCGATCTCCAGGAACCAGCGGATGGCGTCGGCGCTGCCGTCGCCCAGGGCGCGCTGCGCGTAGGTGCTGAGTTCTGGACCCGCGCCGTTGAGGATCTTGAAGACCTCGGCGGTCTCGTCTGACAGACGCGCGGAGAACTGGGCCTCGCTGACGAACTTCATCAGCGCGTCGGCAGAGCCGTCGGCGAGCGCGGTGTCCGCTGCAGCCTGCACACTTCTACCACCCTGCGCCTTCAGGGTGAAGGTGAGGACACTCAAGTCCTCCTTGTGTGCTGCCTGGTATCCGCCGGCGAGGAAGCTCGCGATCTCCGCGTCGCCGGCCGCCAGGACGCGGGAGATCTCGGCGGTCGTCCCCTTGCCGGACAGGGCAAGGGACTTGAAGAGGGCGGCCCGGTTGTCCTCGGCGATCGCCGAGGGAAGTCCCGTGGCGACGAACTTCTCGACGTCCGCATCGGTGCCGGCCAGCGCCGCGGCCGCCGCCTTCCGCGTCGACTTGCCCCCCGTCTTCCAGGCGGTCACCGCCTTCGCCCGCGCGGTTCCCGGGAGCGACGGGAGGCTGGGAGCTTCACCGTCCCCTGTCGTGGCGGCTAAGGCCCTTACGGCTGGGAGCATCTGAAGGGACGTCGCCATGGTGGTGGCGGCGGCCACGGTCAGCACTCTGCGTCTGCTCCAGAACGTGGTGTCCAAAATGGCCCTCTGGGTGGGGAGTTGATAACGGGCCTGATGATCGTAGGCATGCACTGCAGTACATCCACCGGAACAGAGACCAAATATCGCGCTCCCGCGAAACACCCGGTTGCAACTTTGAGGTCACCTTCCGTACTACCCTTCATGAGAAGGCGTTCGATCCAATTCCATCGCCCCTTATGACCCAGTAGGTTCCTCGTCAAGTGGGTGTGGTCTCGTCCGTTATGCGCTTGGCGCGGTGGTCGATCGAGGCGACGTGGATCATGGCTTCGGAGCCGGCGGCAAGGGTCTCGTAGTCGCGGGCGAGGCAGCGGTGCATCATGATCCATCCAATGCCGCGTTCTACGACCCAGCGCCTTTTGACGACATGGAAGCCGCGAACTCCGTGGTTTCTGCCGACGACTTCGACGCCGATGCCGCAGGTGGCTGCGTGTTCGACGACGGCGTTCTTGTAGCAGGTGTCGACCCAGCTTTTGGAGATGGTCGGGTACGTTTCCTTGGCCTGGTCAAGGAGTCGCATTCCCACGGCGTTCTCGGAGAGGCCTTCGGCGGTGACGTTCACGGCGAGGAGGAGCCCGAACGCATCGGTGAGGATGCCTCTTTCCCGGCCCACGATCTTCTTCGCGGCGTCGGTACCCTGGCTGGTCACGGGCACGTTGGTGGAGGTCTTCACGCTCTGGATGTCGATCACGGAGGCGGTCGGTTCGGGCTTGCGTCCCTCCTTCACCCGGGCCAGTCCGGTCAGGTCGTAGGTGAGCCGGGCAAAGATTCCCTCGTCGCGTCAGGCGGCGTAACAGGCGTAGACGGTGCCGTGGTTCGGGACGTCGCGCGGGAGGCACTTCCAGGGGATTCCCATGCGGTTCACGTAGAGAATCACCTTGAACACCTCGCGCAGTTCGACTTCGGCCGGCTGCCCGGTCGGCCTGCGATCGAGCCGGGCCTTTCTCCAAGCCGTCAGCGTCGGCTCGATCAAGGCCCATCGGGCGTCGGACAGTCGCTGGGGTACGGCTTCCGCCCGCTCACGGCCCAGCATGAGCACGAGCATGCCGGAGGGTCCGGTTTCGCCGGCTTCCGGGCGGTTCTGCATCGTTTTCAAACCAGACGGACTTCCGAAGACGGAAGCGGAGGAGACGGACACCCTGACTCGTGACCGGAGGGAGGGCACTCCTCCGTAGCAGCAGAGGGCTGCGGCAAGGCCGGGGGATGCCGGGTAGTTGCGGGGGTTGCGTTCGTAGCGGTGGTTGAGGCAGCGATAGCCGGTCGGCCAGGACATGGTTCGCTCGATGACCGATGGCGTCCCTTGTGATGGTGTAGGCGATCACTTCGGGGCATGACCCTTGCCGGAAGGCTCCAGGGCAAGAGGGAAGGGAAGCGGAGCGGCACATCAGATCGGCCTGGGAAGCCTCCGAGTGGTTCGACCGGGACTGGAACCGGCACGGCATGATCTTCGGTCCTCAGGACACGACCACGCACGTGCTGGCCGCTCGGCTGGACCTGGGGCGGCCCCGCGGAGGCACTGGCCGTTGCCGAGGACCTCGATGCGGCTCTGGAGGGCTTGCCGCCTACTCGTGTCGCTCCGTCCCGTATGAACCTGGCCAGGGCGCTGCTGGACGTCGGTGACCGTGACGGGGCTCTGGAGAGCCTGTCCGATGCCTGGGAGACCGCTCCGCAGACGGCCCGGATTCACCCCGTGGCCCGGGAGGTGTTCCGGGTGCTGTCGTCACTGCACCGCAGGAGCAACCCGGAACCTCTGCGGCTGTCCGGGCTCTCCGGCGGCCCTGGGTGAAGAAGCCGGATCGCTGGATTCATGACGATGACGCCAGAGAAAGCTTCACCGCGAAGCCCAGGAACAGGGCACCCGCCGCCGAGGTGGCGCCCGCCGACAGGCTCCGGCGGCGGCGGAAGGCGTCGGCGAGCCGGGTGCCGCCGAATATCAGTGCGCTGAGGTAGAGGCCGCTGGCGAGTTGGAGCATGGCGCCGAGGATCACGAAGGACAGGGCGGGATAGGCGTAGCCCGGGTCGACGAACTGCACGAAGAAGGCGACGACGAACAGGATCGCCTTCGGGTTGAAGAGGCTGATGACGAACGCCTGGCGGAAGGGCCGCTCCGCGGCGGCGGTGGCGGCGGCCGGAGTCCCGGCCGGGTCGCTCTCCCGGCGCGTGCGCCACATCTTCCAGGCGGCGCGGAGCATGCCGATGGCGAGCCAGGTCAGATATCCGGCGCCCAGCAGCTTCACGATCCCGAACAGGAAGGCGTTCGCCTGGAGCAGCGAGGCGGCTCCGGCGGCCGACAGCGTCATCAGCACCGCGTCCCCGCACCAAACCCCGGCCGCGGCGGTGTACCCGGCCCGCACGCCCCGGCGGGCGGCGACGGACAGCACGTACAGGGAGTTGGGGCCGGGCAGCAGCACGATGAGGACGAGCCCTGCCAGGTAGGTGGGGAGGTCTGTGACGCCGAACATGGAGGGAGTGTCGCACGAGGTCGCAACACTCCGCGCCGGTATTTCAGCCGTCGAGAAGCGTGTCCACGGAGAGCTCCACGCGCACGCCGACCGACTCCGGGACAGCCACGTCCTGACCGCGCTTGAAGCGCTGGGGGCCGGGGTACTTGCCCTCGGCCGGTTCCGTGTAGAGCAGGACCTCGTCGTGCTTGCGGTCCACGACCAGGTAGGCCGGGATGCCCGCCTGGGCGTAGCACTCGACCTTGGGACCGAGGCCGTCCGACCAGTTCGACGACGTGATCTCGACGACGAGGCGGAAGACGTTCGGCGCGTAGTAGTTCTTGGTGACGTAGGCGTCGCGGAAGTCCTCGTCGACAACGGAGAAGTCCGGGATCGCGAAGTCCGCCGGCAGTGTCGGCAACCAGAGCCCGACACCCTGGACGTGTTCCAGCCCGGTCTCGGTGATCCCAGCACGGTCGAACGCCCTACCGATTTTGGTCAGCGCAAGCTGATGCGAGCCGTCCGGCGGCGGTGTCACAGTGAGCCTCCCCTGGAGAATCTCCACGCGGTGGCCAGGCAGTGCACGGGCAAGCTGGTCGGCAGCCTCGCCCAGGGTCAGCTCCTGCTGCAGTACGGCCATGGCGTCCTCCTTTTCGGGGCCCACTCTCCACGAGAGTAACCGGGGCGGGTCGAAATACCGCCCATGATCGCCCGTACGGATTAACAGCCCAGGTCAGAACGCGTCGCTGGGCACGTACGTCCCCCAGATCTCCCGCAGCGCGTTGCACACCTCGCCCACCGTCGCCCGCGCCCGCAGGGCCTCGCGCATCGGGTACAGGACGTTGTCCTCGCCCTCCGCCGCCTTCTTCAGGGCGGCGAGTGCCGAGTCCACGGCGCCCTGGTCGCGCTCCGCGCGGAGCTTGGCCAGGCGTTCGGCCTGCTGGGCCTCGATCGCCGGGTCGACGCGCAGCGGCTCGTACGGCTCCTCCGCGTCGAGCTGGTAGCGGTTGACGCCGACCACGACCCGTTCACCGGAGTCGGTCTCCTGGGCGATGCGGTAGGCGCTGCGCTCGATCTCGCTCTTCTGGAAGCCGTGCTCGATGGCGTTGACCGCGCCGCCGAGGTCCTCGACCTTGGCCATCAGCTCCAGCGCCGCGGCCTCCACCTCGTCGGTCATCTTCTCGATGACGTAGGAACCCGCGAAGGGGTCGACGGTCGCCGTCACGTCCGTCTCGTAGGCCAGGACCTGCTGGGTGCGCAGGGCGAGGCGGGCGGACTTGTCGGTGGGCAGCGCGATGGCCTCGTCGAAGGAGTTGGTGTGCAGGGACTGGGTGCCGCCGAGCACCGCCGCGAGGCCCTGGACGGCGACGCGGACCAGGTTGACCTCGGGCTGCTGGGCCGTCAGCTGCACACCGGCGGTCTGCGTGTGGAAACGCAGCATCAGGGACTTCGGGTTCTTCGCCCCGAACTCCTCCTTCATCACCCGCGCCCAGATCCGGCGGGCCGCCCGGAACTTGGCGACCTCCTCCAGGATCGTCGTGCGGGAGACGAAGAAGAACGACAGGCGCGGGGCGAAGTCGTCGACGTCCATCCCGGCCGCGACCGCCGTACGGACGTACTCGATGCCGTCGGCCAGCGTGAACGCGATCTCCTGCGCGGGGGACGCCCCCGCCTCCGCCATGTGGTAGCCGGAGATCGAGATCGTGTTCCACTTCGGGATCTCGGCCCTGCAGTACTTGAAGATGTCGGCGATCAGCCGCAGCGACGGCTTCGGCGGGAAGATGTAGGTCCCGCGCGCGATGTACTCCTTCAGCACGTCGTTCTGGATCGTGCCGGTGAGCTTGTCGGCCGGCACCCCCTGCTCCTCGGCGACCAGTTGGTACAGGAGCAGCAGGAGGGCGGCGGGCGCGTTGATCGTCATCGACGTGGAGACCTGGTCCAGCGGGATGCCGCCGAACAGCACCCGCATGTCGTCGATCGAGTCGATGGCGACGCCCACCTTGCCGACCTCGCCGGAGGCGATCGGGGCGTCCGAGTCGTGGCCCATCTGGGTGGGCAGGTCGAAGGCGACCGACAGGCCCATCGTGCCGTTGGCGATCAGCTGCTTGTACCGCGCGTTGGACTCGGTCGCCGTGCCGAAACCGGCGTACTGGCGCATCGTCCAGGGGCGGCCGGTGTACATCGTCGGGTACACGCCCCGGGTGAACGGGTACGCCCCCGGGGCACCCAGCTGCTCGGCCGGGTCCCAGCCTTCCAGGGACTCCGGCCCGTAGACCGGTTCGATGGGCAGTCCGCTCTCGGTGGACCGGGCACTGTCCGACTCGCGCGCCATGGTGTGATGCCTCCCGCTGAGCGGTGCTGCTCGGACCGCTCGCCTGTTACCCGTCAGTTACTCGCCAGTGAAGACCCGACGCCTCGACGGACTGTAGCCGTGCGGGTGCGGCCCGGTGCAGAGGCGCACGCTGGGACCTTGCTCACAGGGCCGGTGGGACCGCGCTCACAGCACACGCCGCCCCGGCCGTCTTCCCGTCACACACCACCATGCCCCGTGGTTCGGAAGCGGTCACGCTCGGGGAACATCTCAGGGAAAAATCCTGGATGACGACCGACCGCGACCGGCGAGACGACGGGGGGGCCGCGTGCGTAGTACGGGCATGGGGACGGGGAGAGCGGTGGCCGCGCTTCTGGCGCTGGCCGCCCTGACCGGCGGTGCCGTGGGGTGCACGGTGCAGCCCGTCGACGCGGACGGCAAGCGGCGTTCACCGATACACATCGAGAGACCGGACGGGACGCCGTCCGCGTACCGGCCCCCGGATTCCGGGCCCGGTTCCGACGGCGGAGGAAAAGGCCGCCGTGGCGGCGCGGAGACCGCCGCGCCGCCACGGCCGCCCGCGCGGGTGCTCTGGTCGCCCGGCGACTCGGGGCGTGACGTCCGCGAGCTCCAGGCCCGGCTGCGTCAGGTCGCCTGGCTGTTCGACGGCCCCACCGGGACGTACGACGGCCGGACGAGGGAGGCGGTCGAGGGGTTCCAGGGCAAGCGCGGGCTGCCGCGGACCGGGAGGACCGACACCGTCACCTGGCAGCGGCTGCTCGGCATGACGCACGAACCGGGCAAGTGGGAGCTGTACCTGATGGGCGGCCAGCCGGCCGCCGCACCCGACGCGCGGTGCCGGACGGGCCGGGTGCTGTGCATCAGCAAGTCCACCCGCACCCTGCGCTGGATGATCGACGGGCGGACCGTGACGACGCTGCCCGTCCGTTTCGGCGCCGACCCGACACCGACCCGCGACGGCGTCTTCCAGGTCTACTGGAAGTCCCGCGACCACTGGTCGACGCTCTACGACTCGCCGATGCCGTACGCCATGTTCTTCAGCGGCGGCCAGGCCGTGCACTTCTCGGCGGACTTCGCCGCGCGGGGCTACGCCGGTTCCTCGCACGGCTGCGTCAACGTGCGGGACGAGGCCGCCATCGCCCGGCTGTACGGGCAGGTGCGCACCGGCGACAAGGTCGTCGTCCACGGGTGAGCGCCGCGCGGGCACGGAGGGGTGAGAAAGGGCGCGGGCGGGACCGGGGGAACGTGTCCCGCCCGCGCCGAGAGGCACGAGCCACAGGTACGGGGGGAACCCTGGCTCAGCGCCGAAAGCCGATGACCAGTCGGCTCACTCATTACTGCGCCCCGGCGGCCAAAAACGTCACACATGGCGGCCAAGAGGTGCCCAAAGCCCGCAAAGCCACAGGTCAGCCGGGTTTGTCGGCACCCTTGCCGTTGTTGCCACCGTTGGCGTTGCCGCCGCCGTTGGCGTTGCCCGCGCCCTGGTTGCTGCTGTTGCCCTTGCTTTCGCTGTTTCCGTTGTTTCCGCTGTTTCCGCTGTTTCCGTTGTTTCCGCTGTTTCCGCTGTTTCCGCTGTTTCCGCTGTTTCCGTTGCCCCTGCCCTTGTTGCGGGTGCCGGGGTCGCCGTTGTTCTGCGCCGTGGAGCCGGAACCGGAGCTGCTGCCGGAGCTCGTGCCGCCGCCTGAGCCGGTTCCCCCGGCCCGGGCGGCCAGGACGTTCTCGCAGTACGACCCGACCTGGGAGGGGCCGCCCGCGGCGTTCTCCAGGACTCGCTTGCGGTCGCCCTGGAGCTTCCTGCCGTCGCGCAGCGCGCGGCAGGCCGAGGCGATCTGCCCGCGGCCGGCCCCGGCCGCCGGGTCGCCCGGCCGCGTCGCCGTACCGCCGTCCCCGTCCTCGCCGGCGTCCGGCCCGTCCCCCTGTCCCGCAGCCGCTTCGTCGTCCCCGGACCGCTTGCCCGGGTCGCCCTCCGGTGTGTCTCCGCCCCGCGGGTCCCCCTGCGGCGGGTGCGGCTGGAGGCGTTCGGGGGTGGCGGTGGCCGTGGCGGAGGCCGTGGGGGCGGGCCCCGCGGACCCCGCGGACAACGCCGGCAGGACGCCGGTCGCGGTCACGACCGCCGCTCCACCGAGCATGCCCACGGTCAGCGCGGCCGCCAGCCCGTAGCGCACGGGGCGCGCCCAGCGGGGCCCCCGCCGGGCTCCGGAACCGTCCGCGCGCGGGGCGCCGATGCGGATCAGCCCGGCGTCGACGGCCCGCGTTTCGGCCCGTGTTTCGGCCCGGTGCGCGACGGACGGGTCGGACGGGTCGACGTGCAGCTGTCCCGCGCGTTCCTCGCGCACCTTGCGGAAGGCGGCCGACGCGGCGGCCTCACCGGGGAGTTCCTCGTCGGCCGGCAGGGGTGGGGAGGAAAGCGCGCCGAGCGTTCGGGCGAGGCGTTCTGCCTGGTCACGGGTGGCCGGGTCGGCAGCTTCGAGTGGCTCTCCGTTCAGCAGTCGCTCCGCGGTTTCGCGGTTCAGCCACCTGTACTGCTCGTCGGCCATCACATGTCCTTCTGCGTCCGCGCTCGCATATGCGTCACACTCGCGGACGTCACCGCGGGGCGGCGCGGTTCTCTCTGGAGGGGGAGGGCATCGAGCACCCCGGTGGATTCCGGATGTGCCTCCGGATCGCCGTCGAGCATCTCGGCCAGCCGTTTCAGGCCCCGGTGCGCGGCCGTGCGGACGGCGCCCGGCCGTTTGCCCAGCGTCTCGGCGGCGGTCTTCGCATCGAGGCCCACGACCACCCGGAGGACGACGGCCTCGGCCTGGTCCTGCGGCAGTCGGGCGATGAGAGCGAGGGCGCCGTCGGTGGCCATCGCCTCGATGGCCCGGTCCGCGGTGTCGAACGCCGCGGCCCGCCCGGTCAGTTCGGTCTCGTCGCCACCGATCGCGGGGCGGCGCCCGCGCATGCGTATGTGGTCGAGTGCGCGGTTGCGGGCGATCCGGGCGGCCCAGCCGCGGAACCGGTCCGCGTCACCGCTGAACCGCTGCAGGTCCCGGGCGATCTGCAGCCATGCCTCGGACGTCACGTCCTCTGCGTCGAGCTCGCCGACGAGTGTGCGCACGTATCCCAGCAACCGCGGATGCACGGCTCGGTACACAGTGCGGAACGCGGTCTCGTCCCCGTCCTGTGCCGCCCCCAGCGCGGCGGTCAACTCCGCGTCGTCCCCCAACACCGCGCGCGCCCTTCTGCGCCTCAGTCGGCACCGCTTCCGCGGACCGGGTACTCGCCGTCGTGATTGCTCGATCGATTACGGACTCTAGGGCCTGCCCCGGGGCCCGTGATGGTTGTGGTCGTTTGTCCTTCACGGCCTGGCGCGAAAGGCACGTTACGACCTGAAACCTCTCCCCGTCCATGCCCGGCGGCGCTTGTTGGTGATTTTCGTGCATGGTTCAACAGACCTGTGACCGTCCGGTGTGACAGAAAACGCACGCATGGCGCTGTAGGAGTTACGGGCCGCCGCGCGGCCCGTGCCGCGCGACGGCCGGGGCCTCTCCTGTGGGGGGTGGCGGCCTCGGCCGTTGCCTTGGCGGCTGACGGGACGGGATTACGGGTTCTTCCCGCCACCCGGCTGAGCAGGTTTGCCCTGGCTGCCGCTCGCGCCGTTGCTCGCGTTGTTACCTGCACCGTTGCCCGCGCCGTTGCCCGAAGCGCCGGTGCCGGAGGAGCTGTTTCCGGCCGCCCCGCCCGCGCCACCGGTCCTGTCGGCCGGCGCACCGGTGCCGCCGGGTTTCGCCTCACCCGTCGCCGACCGCAACCGCTCGGCGCAGTACGCGTCGACGTTCGCCGCGCCGCCCGCCGCCTCGATGAGCCGCTGCCAGGCGACCGACTCCAGCGCCTTGCCGCGCCCTTCGACCCGCTCGTACGCCCGACAGTGGGCCTCGACGTCCCGGGCCCGGGCGGGGCGCTCCGGCGCGGCGGAGTCGGAACCGGGCCGGGAGTCCGCACCGGCGCCGGCGGACCGGTCGGCGGACGGACCCCCGGACGCCGAGGCGCTGGACGGAGCCGAGGTACTGGACGGAGCCGAGGTGCCGGCCGAAGCCGAGGTGCGGCCCCGTTTCCCGTCGTCCCCGGGGCCGTCCACCGTCGAGCCGGCCGCGCCGATCCCGGCGGCGGCGACCCCGCCCAGGCCGAGACCGGCGATCAGCACGGAGAGGGTGACCTTCACCGAGAAGCGGCCGGGGCGCCGCTCCCGCGGCCGCCAGTCGTCCCGGCCCCGGGTGAGGGCGCCGGTGCGATGCGCGCCCGTCTCCCGCGCCTCCCGGAACGCGGCCACGGCCCGCTGCTCGGCCCCGTCGTCGACACCGTCCCGGACCAGCGCCCGGACGAGCAGCGCCTCGAGGCCCGCGGTGCCGCGGACAGCGTGCGGACCGGAGCCGGGGCGGCCCTGTCCGGCCGGGCGGTGGCCCTGCGACGCGCCCTCGGGGTGCCCACGCCGACGGCCGGACGGCGCGCCGTCGTTCCTCCGCTCACCCATGTCCGTTTCCGTCCCTGGTCGATCCACTCGGTTCACTCCCGGCCCCGCCCGGCACGGCCGGTCCACACGGCCCGCGCGCCCCGCTCACTCGGGCGGTACGGCCCGACCGACGCATACGTTCCGCGCGTCCGACCTGTTCAGACCGCTCGGCGGGCCGGAGGCCGCGGGTCCCCGGGGCCGGCCGGTCCGAGCGGGGCACCGCCCCCGTCCGTCGTCACGCGCCCCGGTCACGGGTCACTTCGACTCACCCAGCGTCCGGGAGGCCTCATCCGTCACACTTTCGACACCCAGTTGCGCGGCCAGGCGTTTCAGACCCCGGTACGCGGCCGTCCGTACCGCGCCCGGACGCTTTCCGAGGACGCGGGCGGCGGCGGGGCCGTCGAGGCCCACGACCACCCGCAGCAGTACGGCCTCGGCCTGGTCCCGGGGCAGTCCCGCGACCAGCGCCAGGGCGTGCTCCGTGGAAATGGCCTCCAGCGCCATCTCGTACGTGCTCTGCCGGCCGGGGAGCTCCAGCACGTCCTGTTCCAGCGCCGAGGGGCGGGGCCGCACCCGTTGCCGGCGCAGGTGGTCCAGCGCCCGGTGCCGGGCGATGGTCGCCGTCCAGCCCCGGAACCCCGCTCCGTCGCCCTTGAACCCGCCCAGGTCGCGGGCTATCTCCAGCCAGGCGTCCGACGTCACGTCCTCGGCGTCGTCACCGACCAGCCCGCGCACATACCCGAGCAGTCCGGGCTGGACGAGCCGGTAGGCCATGGCGAAGGCGGCCTCGTCCCCGTCCTGGGCCCGCGCGACAGCCGCGCCCAGCTCCCCGTCGTGCGCCTTCGCGCGGCGGGGTTTCCCTCCCTTGCCCAAGAACCGTCCTCGTCCGTACCGAGTTCGTGGGGCGACCGCTTGGTGCGGCACATCGGGTCGTGGCCCGCCCCACGGTCATCAGCGCTCGGCGCCACGAAAGTGTCACAGCTCGTCAACCGCCCCGTACGGCCCTCCAGTCGCGAGGGACCGAGGGCCCACGGACCGGCCCGGCGCCGTATCCGCACACCATGGCCGGGGTCCCGTGCGGGACGCGGAACCCCGGCCGTGGCGCGTGCGCGGCGCCGCGCGTCACGGCCGCGACGCGTCCCGGCACAGCAGGCGCAGTGATCCGTCACCCGTGTAGCAGCGGCGGGCCTCGTCCACGGGGTCCCAGAAGCGGCCGTCGGGGGTGCGGACCCAGTGGTCGCCGCCCGAGGCCCACCACTCTCCGCCGGTCTGACGCACGATCACCTCACCGGCATAGGCGCCGAATCCGCGCAGTACCGTCTCCACGGCGGCGTACGGGGCCGCCTCTTGGCGTATGTCCTCGATCGTGCGGTCGACGCTCCACAGACTGCGCGCCGAGTAGTCGAGTCGCAGCCGTGCCCCTTCACGCATCGCCGTCACGATGTCCGCCGCCCACCGCGCGGGCTTGGTCGCGGCCGAAGGCCTGGTCTCCTGCCGTGTCGTCACAGTCGTCGCAGTCGTCACACTCAGTAGAGCGCCCGGGCCGACGGATTCGTCACCGCGGTTCCGTCCCGTCCCGCGACCGGCGCAGAACCGCCCCGGGGCCGCCGCACCGCGCTCACAGAACGTGCTCGTTCGGGCGGGATCGTCGACACGGGGGTGACGGATCGGGGGTCTGCTGCGCTCCTGTCTTCGATGAGTACGTACTTCCACCTGCGCGCCGTACCGCCCCCGGCCCTGCGCAACAGCCCCGCCTGGCTGCTGCGGTTGTTCGAGGACGACTGGGAGGCCGTGCGCGAACGCATCGGCCGGCATCGCGAGGAGATCCTGGACAAGGGGTATCTCGACCAGGAGTTCCTCTACACCGGTGCGGCCCCGCGGCACACCCCGGACGGCCCGCCCGCCCACGTGGTCCTCGGCGGCCGTCCGGTCACCCCGCCCGGCCCGGACCGGCCGCCCTTCCTGCTGCTGACCTCGGCCCAGGCCGGCCGCGTCGCCGGCTTCCTGAAGACCGCCGACTTCGACATGCTGTGGCGACGGGCCCGTGACCGGATCCTTCCGCGCTACGGCGGCCCGGACGTGGAGCCGCAGGCGCGCGACGCCTTCGCGGCGGCCCACCGCGACCTGACCACGTTCTACACGCACACGGCACGGCAGCAGGAGGCCGTGGTGAAGTGGCTCCTGCCCTGACCCGGAACGACCGTCCCTGCCGGTCGTCGATGCCTGCCGGTCGTCGATGCCTGCCGGTCGTCGATGCCTGCCGGTCGCCGGTGCCCGGCGGTCAGCCGTCTCTGCGGCTCCGGCGGGACAGTGCGGCGACCAGTACGCGGCGGCCCTCCGTCGACACCTCGAGCGCGCGGCGCAGTCCGGCCGGGCCGTGGCCGGCCAGCACCTCCAGGACCGTGATCTGGCGGCGCAGCTCGGCGGCGACGAGCGGCGACATGCCCTCGGTACGGCCTTCGCGGGGTGCGTCGACCGTGTCCGTGGCGGCCTCGGCGGGATCGGCGCCGTCCAGGATCCGGTGGATCCGCAGCGCGGCGACGGAGCAGGCGTGGGCCCACTCCCGCAGTGCGGGGGCGGAGCGCCCGGCGGGGGCGGTGGCGAGCATCCGGTGCGCGAGCGCCACGGCGTCACCGTCGGCGGCCCCGTCGAGCTTGCCCCGCGTCTGCTCCAGCCGCTGCGTCCAGTCGTCGGCGGCGGCGTCCTCGGCGAGGCTCGCCCACAGGGGGCGCAGCGTCTCGTCGTCGCCGCCCAACAGCGGTACGCACCGATCCAAACAAGCCAACCCGCTCACGGCCAGCCCGCGCTCGTCCGCCTGCGCGATCAGTTCCACCAGACTCATCCACGTCTCCCTCAGCGGGTCTTCGCAGGCCCCTGACAAGGCCACTTTCACGGACCTCACGGGGCGGAGGCCGCATTTCCCCTTACTGCGTGCGACGGCCCGGGAGTGTCACAGAGGCACCACTCCGAGCCGGTCGAGTAAGCGGAAGAAGAGGTTTTCAGCCACGGTCCCGGGGCCGGGCTCGGCGGTCAGGACCTCAACCAGCGCCTCGGCGGACGCGGTGTGGCCGGCCTCGGCGGCCCATTCGACGGCACGGTCCGCGGCGTCCCGGGGCTCGAGGAAGTAGTCCTCCAGCGTGAGCCCCTCCCGCTCCACCCCGTCCTGCTCCCCGCCGCCCGTTCCCGCGCCGAGGTAGCCCGCCGTCGCGGCGCGTGCCAGGCAGGTCGTCCACGCGCCGCTCTCCGGCGCCGCCGCCTCCACCACCACGCAGGCGCTGTCCATCACGTAGCCGAACAGCGCGGGCGCGCCCGTCTGTCCGGCGAGGTCGTTCATGTTCCCGATGCCGCCGTCGCCGCTCGGGTACTCCCAGATCTGCCAGCCGCCCGGTGCCGACGTGCGCAGGGTCATGCCCCGGGCGCCGGCCAGCGCGTCCAGTTCGGCGAGCGGCCACTCCCCGCGGCCCACGACGAAATACCCCCAGTAGCCCATGTGCCGGTATTCCCCCCGTGTCGGTCTCGGCTCGACAGAAGACCACCACAGTCGCACGGGGGTTCGCAGGAATACGCCGCAATCCGTCCGTTCGTGACCTTGTCGCAACCGCCGGCTCAGTCCAGCTTGTCCGCCAGGGCCCGGAACTCCGCCCAGGACAGTTCCGGTTCACCGCCCGGGTGCCAGAGTTTCTGCACCGTCGCCCGCAGCGGCATCCGAATCCCGGCCGCGACCTGCTCCTGGGTCTGGGAGTTCGCCAGGTCGCACCAGACGGCGAAGGACCCGCCGAGGATCTGTCCGTCGTACTTGGCGGGCACCGCGGTGGTGCCGCGCAGCACCAGCGGCGTCCACTGCTCGTAGATCCGCTCGCCCGTCGGGTAGACGAAGGTCTGCGGCTCCCCGAGCACGTAGTAGAGGAACTCGTCGTTGTAGTTGATGACGTCGCGGCCCTCACTCAGGTACTCCGCCGGCTGGCGGGCCCCGATCTCCTTGCCGGTCCAGTAGGCGACCTGGATGTCCTTGGCGGCCCGCACCGAGCCGCCCTTGAAGAATCCGTCGTTCCAGGCGCGGGGCGTGCGGTCGTGGGCGCGGACGGTGTCGGCCCGGTCGTTGAGCCAGCCGGTGGCCAGGTCCGCGACGGTGGCGCCGGAGCCGTACTTCTCCCGCGCGGCGGCGGCCAGGTTCGGGAACGAGGCCTCCGGGTCGGAGACCACCAGCGCCTGGTACTCGTCGGCGCCGAGGTGCCACTGCCCGCCGGGGAAGAGCCCGGCGTACTCGTTCAGCAGGTCGTCGACGATCTCGGCGGACGCGCTCTTGGAGATGTCGATCGCGCCGCGCACCACGCCGCCGTTCACGTTGCGCAGCTGGAGGTCGGGGTGGGCGGCGATGACCGCGCCGAGGTGGCCGGGCGAGTCGATCTCGGGCACGACGGTGATGTGCCGGCTCGCCGCGAGGTCGACGATCCGCTTGACCTGCGCCTTGGTCAGGTGCTGGGCGGACACGATCTCCGGGTGCGAGTCGGACTCGATGCGGAAGCCCTGGTCGTCGGAGAAGTGCAGACCCAGCTCGTTGAACTTCAGGTCGCCGAGCTCGCGGACCCGGTCCTCGATCCAGTCGGCGGTGAAATGCTTGCGCGCGACGTCCAGCATCATCCCGCGCCGCTGCTTGGCGGGCTCGTCGCGCACGACGCCCTCGGGGGCGGTCTCGGCGCCGCGTATCTGCTGCTTGAGGGTGCGGGTGCCGTAGAAGACGCCCGCCTCGGCGGGAGCGCTGACGGTCACCCGGCCGCCCCGCACGGTCATGGTGTACGACTCGGGGTTCGCGCCCTTGTCCTTGTTCAGCACCAGACGCAGGTCCCCGGCGCGCTCGTCGTCCTTCTTCCCCGCGTACGTCAGGCCCAGCTCACCGGCTATGAGGCGGCCCTCGTCGGCCAGCGCCGGATCGCCGACGACCACCCGGTGACCACGCTCGGGACGCCAGCCGGGGCCGCGCTCGGCGCTGTGGTCGCGGACGGCGGGTATGGTCCGGGGCGCCTGGGACAGGGGGTAGGAGCGGGTGGGGCTCGGTTCCGGCGGCGAGCCCGCGGAGTCCTCGGACCGGGAGGCGGCGGAACCGGCGTCGTCCGAGGTCGCCCAGAGCCCGAGGCCCACCCCGGACGCAGCGACCACCGTGCCCGCGGCCAGGGACACGACCAGCATCCGCCGCTGCTTCTTCTTCCGAACCGCTGCCCGACGTGCCCGACGACTGCCCTGCCTGTGCTGACTCACACGGCCAACCTACGACTCGTACAGGTGAAGGGCCTCGACGGGCTGTTCCGAAACTCTCCCGTCCGGGTGAATTTCGGATATCGATCGGACACGTCATGGACTCACTCGATAACGTGACGACACAACTCTCGCACCATCCACTACCTGATCCCTCACCGCCTCGTCACCCCGCCACCTCGCCCACCGGCACGCCCACCCACCGACACACCCGTGACACCCCCGAGGACCCACGCTGCCTGTGCACCGTCTTCCGCATCGCCCCGGCCGTGTCGCCATACCCGGACAGTCGCGCGGCGCACCCACGCCCGACACGCCCGGCTCGACCGACACTCCCGGCGGCGCCCCGTCCCCGCTGGAGCGCTTCAACGCCGCGTCCGCCGAGGACGCCGAGCGCGCCCTCCTGGCCTGTCTGCACAGCCCCGGCTGGGCGGTGCGCGTCGCGACCCACCGCCCGTACCCGGACCTGGACTCCCTCCTGGCGGCAGCGGACGAGGCGGCCTACGACCTGCCCCGCGCGGAGCGCCTCGCGGCCCTGACCGCGGAGGCCCTCCCCGGCCTCCCGGAGGACGCGTACTCCGCCGCCCACACGGCGCTGGACGCCGCCAACGCGGCCTACGAGAGCCGGTTCGGGCACCCGTTCGTCATCTATGTCGACGACCTGAAACCGGACGAGGTCCTGGACCACGTACTCGAAGGCATCCGGTCACGATTGGCCAACGATCCGGAGGAGGAGCGTCTGGTCGCGGGGGAGGAACTCCGGCGCCTGGCACGGGGCCGCCTGACCGCCCTCCTCTCGGGCGGGGACCGCTGACAGGCCGCGGCAGCCGCCCCGCCGGCACCCTCCCCGGAACATCACCGGACATTCCGTCCCGGAAGCCGCCTCTCTAGCCCGTAAGCGTGCCAGTTCGATCACAGCGGCAGGGCCCCTGTCCGCCTCACGGCGACACGTGGCTACGATGCTGGGGGCCGGTGGACCGTACCCGGCCGGGCCCGACCGACACGGAGAAAGCCGGCGCGGCCCCGACCCCCGCTCCCGGAGGAAATTTCCGTGCCGGCTGGAACGCTGTACCGCGGCCGGGAAGGAATGTGGTCCTGGGTGGCTCACCGAGTCACCGGCGTCCTCATCTTCTTCTTCCTGTTCGTTCACGTGTTGGACACCGCCCTCGTGCGGGTGTCCCCGGAGGCCTACGACACCGTCGTGGCCACGTACAAGACGCCGATCGTCGCGCTGCTGGAGTACGGCCTCGTGGCCGCCATCCTCTTCCACGCGCTCAACGGCCTGCGTGTCATCGCCGTCGACTTCTGGATCCAGGGCGCCCGGTACCAGAAGCAGATGCTCTGGACCGTCGTCGCAGTGTGGGTCGTGCTGATGCTCGGGGCGATCTACCCCGTGCTCGGCCACGCCGCTCGTGAACTGTTCGGGAGCTGACGCCAATGTCCACGTCTGAATCCACCGCTTCGGGCATCGGCCCCGTCGAGGGCGCCTCGCTCTACTCGGTCGACAACCCGGCTCCCTTCATCGAGCCGCCCCGCGCGCGCACCAAGAAGACCCCGAAGAGCACCCGGGGCAACTTCGAGATGGCCGCCTGGCTGTTCATGCGCCTGTCCGGCGTCGTCCTGGTCGTCCTGGTCATCGGGCACCTGCTGATCCAGCTCGTCCTGGACGGCGGCGTCTCCAAGATCGGCTTCGCCTTCGTGGCGGGCCGCTGGGCCTCGCCGTTCTGGCAGGTCTGGGACCTGCTGATGCTGTGGCTCGCGATGCTGCACGGAGCGAACGGCCTGCGCACGGTCATCAACGACTACGCGGAACGCGCGAACACCCGGCTGTGGCTCAAGGGCCTGCTCTACACCGCCACGGTGTTCACCATCCTGCTGGGCACGCTGGTGATCTTCACCTTCGACCCGAACATCCGCTAGGCACGGGGTTGCGAGAAACATGAAGATCCACAAGTACGACACCGTCATCGTCGGCGCCGGCGGCGCGGGCATGCGCGCGGCCATCGAGTCGACCAAGCGCAGCCGCACCGCCGTCCTGACCAAGCTCTACCCCACCCGCTCCCACACGGGCGCCGCGCAGGGCGGCATGGCCGCCGCGCTGGCCAACGTGGAGGAGGACAACTGGGAGTGGCACACCTTCGACACGGTCAAGGGCGGTGACTACCTGGTCGACCAGGACGCCGCCGAGATCCTGGCGAAGGAGGCCATCGACTCCGTCCTCGACCTGGAGAAGATGGGCCTGCCGTTCAACCGCACCCCGGACGGCACCATCGACCAGCGCCGCTTCGGCGGCCACAGCCGCAACCACGGCGAGGCCCCGGTCCGCCGTTCCTGCTACGCGGCCGACCGCACCGGTCACATGATCCTCCAGACGCTGTACCAGAACTGCGTCAAGGAGGGCGTGGAGTTCTTCAACGAGTTCTACGTCCTGGACCAGCTGATCACCGAGGTCGACGGCGTCAAGAGGTCGGCCGGTGTGGTGGCGTACGAGCTGGCCACCGGCGAGATCCACGTCTTCCAGGCGAAGTCCGTGATCTACGCCTCCGGCGGCAACGGCAAGTTCTTCAGGGTGACGTCCAACGCGCACACCCTGACCGGTGACGGCCAGGCGGCCGTGTACCGGCGCGGGCTGCCGCTGGAGGACATGGAGTTCTTCCAGTTCCACCCGACCGGCATCTGGCGCATGGGCATCCTGCTGACGGAGGGCGCCCGCGGTGAGGGCGGCATCCTGCGCAACAAGGACGGCGAGCGCTTCATGGAGAAGTACGCGCCGGTCATGAAGGACCTCGCCTCCCGTGACGTCGTGTCCCGGTCCATCTACACGGAGATCCGCGAGGGCCGCGGCTGCGGTCCCGAGGGCGACCACGTCTACCTGGACCTGACCCACCTCCCGCCGGAGCAGCTGGACGCCAAGCTGCCCGACATCACGGAGTTCGCGCGCACCTACCTGGGCATCGAGCCGTACACGGACCCGATCCCGATCCAGCCGACCGCGCACTACGCCATGGGCGGCATCCCGACGAACGTCCAGGGCGAGGTCCTGGCGGACAACACCACCGTCGTGCCGGGCCTGTACGCGGCCGGCGAGGTCGCGTGCGTGTCGGTGCACGGCGCCAACCGCCTGGGCACCAACTCGCTGCTGGACATCAACGTGTTCGGCAAGCGGGCGGGCATCGCGGCGGCCGAGTACGCGCACACGACCGACTTCGTCGAGCTGCCGGAGAACCCGGAGTCGTTCGTCACCGAGCAGATCGAGCGGCTGCGGTCCTCCACCGGCACCGAGCGGGTGGCCGAGATCCGCCGCGAGCTGCAGGAGACCATGGACGCCAACGTCATGGTGTTCCGCACCGAGCAGACGATCAAGACGGCGGTCGAGAAGATCGGGGAGCTGCGCGAGCGCTACAAGAACGTCGCCATCCAGGACAAGGGCAAGCGGTTCAACACCGACCTGCTGGAGGCCATCGAGCTGGGCAACCTGCTCGAGCTGGCCGAGGTCATGGCCGTCTCCGCGCTGGCCCGCAAGGAGTCCCGCGGCGGTCACTACCGCGAGGACTACCCGAACCGCGACGACGTCAACTTCATGCGCCACACCATGGCGTACCGCGAGGTGGGCGACGACGGCACCGAGTCCATCCGTCTCGACTACAAGCCGGTCGTCCAGACCCGCTACCAGCCGATGGAGCGTAAGTACTGATGGCTACCCCTGTTCTGGACAAGGCGGACGCGGCCGGATCGCCCGAGCCCGGTTTCGCCGACTCCCCCTACATCACCGTCACCGTCCGGGTCCGCCGTTTCAACCCGGAGGTCTCCGACGAGGCGACCTGGGAAGACTTCCAGCTGGAGATCGACCCCAAGGAGCGTGTCCTCGACGCGCTGCACAAGATCAAGTGGGACCTGGACGGCACCCTGACCTTCCGCCGTTCCTGCGCCCACGGCATCTGCGGCTCCGACGCCATGCGGATCAACGGCACCAACCGCCTGGCGTGCAAGACGCTGATCAAGGACCTCAACCCCGAGAAGCCGATCACGGTCGAGCCCATCAAGGGCCTCACGGTCCTCAAGGACCTGGTCGTGGACATGGAGCCGTTCTTCCAGGCGTACCGGGACGTGATGCCCTTCCTGATCACGAAGGAGACCAACGAGCCGACGCGTGAGCGGCTGCAGTCCGCCGAGGACCGCGAGCGCTTCGACGACACGACGAAGTGCATCCTGTGCGCCGCCTGCACGTCCTCGTGCCCGGTCTTCTGGAACGACGGCCAGTACTTCGGTCCGGCCGCGATCGTCAACGCGCACCGTTTCATCTTCGACTCGCGTGACGAGGCCGGCGAGCAGCGCCTGGAGATCCTCAACGACCGTGACGGCGTCTGGCGCTGCCGGACGACCTTCAACTGCACGGACGCGTGCCCGCGCGGCATCGAGGTCACCAAGGCGATCGCGGAGGTGAAGCGGGCGCTCATCACGCGCCGCTTCTGACGGCCGTCCGCCCCGGTCACCGAGGGTCCCGTTCCCAGTGGGAACGGGACCCTCTGGCATATGCCACACCATCGGGTGAACGTGGCTGCAACGGACGTGAGGGCGTCGTCCGCCCTACGATGACGGTCTCGACACCAGCCCCTGGGAGGCACGTGATGTCCGCAGCATCCGTCGAGCGGCCCCACGACGAGCTTCGCTGATCGCGGAGGCGAACCGTCTCATGGACCGCAATCCGGGCTACCGCGTCGAGATCATCGGAGGCCGGCTCCTCGTGACCCCGCCACCGGACGGCCCCGCACGCCCGAGCCCTGACCAAACTCATGCGCCCGTTCATCGCGGCGGGCCTTGACGACGGCGAGACCGAAGTACTCCAGGGCATCGGCCTCTGGCTGCCCAACGACACCGAGGACTATTCCATCCCGGACCTGGCGGTGGTGGACGCCGACCTCGACGACCACCTCGTCGAGAACAACTCCTACGAACCAGTCTGCTTCCGCCTCGTCCTGGAGGTCACCTCCAGCAACTGGAAGAACGATCTGAAGACCGAGGTAGCCGCTTACGCCGAGGCCAAGGTTCCCGTGTACGTGGTCGTCGACCGCAAGCACCAACGCCTCCACGTCCTGACCGATCCGGTCGGGAACGAGTACGCCACCCACCGCTTCCACTCCCCCGGCCGGCAGGTCACCCTCCCCGACTCCATCGGCGCCAAGGTCACCCTGGACGTGACCGAGATCCTCCGGGCCGGGCAGCCCCAAACGGGCGACTGAGGAGCGCGGAACTCCTCCAGCCGGCTCAGGGTCACCGCCGGCGTCCGGTTAGGCTCTCCTCCCGTGCCCGCGAAGAACGACGGCCCCGGCGACGGCGCCGCACCCAGCAAGTCCGAGCAGACCCGCGCCCTGATCCTGGAGACGGCCATGCGGCTGTTCCAGGAGCGCGGGTACGACAGGACGACCATGCGGGCCATCGCCACGGAGGCCGGGGTCTCCGTCGGCAACGCGTACTACTACTTCGAGGGCAAGGAACACCTGATCCAGGGGTTCTACGACCGGATCGCCGCCGAGCACCGGCAGGTGGTGCGGGAGATCCTGGACCGGGAGACCGAGCTGGAGGCCCGGCTCGCGGGCGTGCTGAAGGCGTGGCTGGACATCGCCACGCCGTATCACGAGTTCGCGGTGCAGTTCTTCAAGAACGCCGCCGACCCGGACAGCCCGCTCAGCCCCTTCTCCCCCGAGTCGGAGCACGCGCGCGTGCTGGCGATCGGTGTCCACCAGGAGGTGCTGGCCGGGTCGGGGGCCAAGGTCGCACCGGAACTGCGGGAGGTGCTGCCCGAGTTGATGTGGCTGGCCCAGATGGGCCTCGTCCTGTACTGGGTCTTCGACCGCACCGAGGACCGCGAGCGCAGTCACCGCCTCGCCGAGCGCGGCGCCCGCATCACCGCGCGGGGTGTCGCCCTGGCCCGTTTCCGCGTGCTGCGCCCCCTGGTCCGCGAGGTCCACGAGCTGTTCACGGACTTCCTGCCGGGCCTGACCGGAGCCCTGCCCGACCCGGCGAAACCCCGCGGCACGGCATCCGCCGAGCACGGCCGCCCCGCACCGCTCGGCTGACCACGCCCCGCGCGCAGGCGCACGGGACCGCCGTCAGGTCTGCTTCGACGCCAGTTCGATCACCGTGATGTCCGACGGCGCGCCGATCCGGGTCGGCGGGCCCCAGGCACCGGCGCCGCGGCTGACGTACAGCTGGGTGTCGCCGTACCGGTCCAGGCCCGCGAGGGTCGGGTTGGCGGCGGCGGCGAGGTAGCCGGCGGGCCAGAGCTGGCCGCCGTGGGTGTGGCCGGAGAGCTGGAGGTCGACGCCGTGGTCGACGGCCTCGTGGACCATCACCGGCTGGTGGGCGAGGAGCACGCACGCGCGTGCCCGGTCCCGGTCGCCGAGCGCCCGCGCGTAGTCGGGGCCCTGGCCGTGGTTCTCACCGGCCAGGTCGTTCACCCCGGCGAGGTCGAAGTGCGGAAGTTCCGTGCGGGCGTTCTCCAGGGGACGCAGACCGAGCCGGCGCACCTCCTCGACCCACTCCTCGGCACCGGAGAAGTACTCGTGGTTCCCGGTGACGAAGAAGGAGCCGTGCCGCGCCGTCAGCTGCGCCAGGGGGGCCGCGGCCGGGCCGAGTTCCTTCACGTTGCCGTCCACCAGATCGCCGACGACGGCGATCAGGTCGGGCTGGGTCGAGTTGATCGTGTCGACGACCTTCTGCGCGAAGCCCCGGCCGAGAACGGGTCCCAGGTGGATGTCGCTGACCACCGCGATCCGGTAACCGTGCGCCGCGCGGGGCAGCTTGGCGAGCGGCACGGTGACCCGCTTCACCCGCGGTCCGCGCACCACGCCGTGCGTGCCGTACCCGACCGTCCCGACGGCCGCCGCGGCGGCGGCCCCGGCGACCACCCGGGAGACGAAGAGACGACGGGAGGGGCCGGCAGGGCCCGAAGAAGGAGAAGAAGGGGCGGGAGGGACGGAAGGGGCGGGGTCGGCGCCGGGAGCAGGGGTGTCCGGGCCCGCCGACTGCGCCGCTCCCGGTGCGGCGGCCGTCGCCCCCGCGGGTATCGGCGCCGGTTCCCCGTGCGCCGGTGGCGTCCGCCGCGCCGCCCGGCGCTCCAGGGCCAGGCGCAGTACCGGGCGTACGACCTCACCCGCGAGCACCCCCAGCAGCAGGTAGAGGCACAGGGCCAGCCAGAGGTAACCCGGCCAGGCCAGGACCTGCTTGAGCCAGAACGGGGCACCGCTGCGCGTGGCGAAGAAGGCCGCGAAGGTCAGCGCCCAGCCTCCGGCGAACACCAGGACGCCCCAGCGGCGCACGGCGCCCGGCCCCCGGGTCGTGTCGCGGAACAGACGGCGCCACATGTACCAGTTGCCCGTCACCAGAACGGCGAGGACCAGCAGTGCGACGAGCACGAAGACGATGGGCACGGTGCGGTGTTCCCCAGTTTTCCGTTACGACGCGCGTGACGTCCGGCTCAGTGCGCGCAGACCACGCAACCCGATGGCTCCGACGACCGTCCCCAATACGAAGGAGACGACGGCCAGCAGCAGATGGACCCAGAAGTACGCCGTCGGCTCGCCGTCGTCGAACGCGAGCCCGCTGCCGTCCTTGACCAGGTTCTTGACGAAAGTGATCCAGATGATCCAGCTCCACACCCCGAAGGCGAGCAGGAACCAGGAGACGGGGCGGCTGAGCTTCACCAGATCGAACCTTTCATCGCAACGCCGGGCACCCGGAGTCGGCCAGGGGGCCGGGGGTTTTCCCCCGGACGGGCACGGCATGGATCCAGTATCGCCGGACGGTGTCCGGTTCCGTTCGCGGGGTGGGGACGGGAAGGGGACTTCCATGGGCAGGGCATGTACGTTTCCGTCCGTGCTCGCACCCAAAAACTCCATCCGGCGATCGCTGCTGGTCACTTCCGCCATTCTGTTGTCCACCGCGCTGACCACTCCCGTCGCACTCGCGGCGCCGAGCCCTTCGAGCAGTCCTTCGGCCACTCCCCCGGCGACCATGTCGTCGGTGGGCGGCGCCCGGCTCGGGCAGCCGGGAACGCAGGTCAACCTCGCGAGCGGGGTACCGGTGCTGCCGAAGGAACTGTCGGCCCGTTCCTGGATCGTCGCCGACGCCGAGTCCGGCGAGGTGCTCGCCGCGCACAACGCGCACTGGCGGCTGGCCCCGGCGAGCACCCTGAAGATGCTGTTCGCCGACACGCTGCTGCCGAAGTGGCCCGGATCCGCCGAGCACAAGGTCGCCCCCTCCGACCTCGCCGGTATCGGTCCCGGCTCCAGCATGGTCGGGATCAAGGAGGAGGAGACCTACACCGTCCACGACCTGTGGCTCGGCGTCTTCCTTCGCTCCGGCAACGACGCCGTGCGGGTGCTGTCCGCCATGAACGGGGGCGTCGAGTCCACCGTCCAGGAGATGAACGAGCACGCCGAGGAGCTCCAGGCCCTCGACACGTACGCGGTGAGCCCGGACGGCTACGACGCCGAGGGCCAGGTGTCGTCCGCGTACGACCTGACGCTGATAGCCCGTTCCGGGCTGCAGAAGAAGGACTTCCGGGAGTACGCCTCGACGGTCCGCGCCGACTTCCCGGGCGAGACGAAGAAGAACAAGAAGGGCAAGGAGGTCCGCAAGTCCTTCGAGATCCAGAACACCAACCGGCTGCTGTCCGGCGACTCCGACGTGCCCGTCTACGAGGGCATCGCGGGAGTGAAGAACGGCAACACCACCAACGCGGGTGCGACCTTCACCGGGGTCGCCGAGCAGGACGGCACCGTGCTGCTCGTCACCGTGATGAACCCGCAGGAGGACGTGCGCAACGCGGTCTACAAGGAGACCGCGAAGCTCTTCGACTGGGGTTTCAAGGCGGCCGGCAAGGTCGATCCGGTGGGTGAGCTGGTGCCGCCGAAGAGCGCCGTGCGGGCGGGCGCCCAGGCGGATGCCTCCGCCTCCCCCGGCGAGGCGGGCGGCGCCGGTGACGCCACGCCCGGCGCCGCGGGCGCCGAGCCGGTGGCGAGCGCCCCGGCCGGGGGCGGCACCGACGGCATGGGAACCGCGCTCGCCGTCACGGGCGGGGCGCTGGTGCTGCTCGCGGGCGGGGTGTTCCTGGTCAACCGCCGTTGGCCACTGCCGGATCTGGTGCGCCGCCGCTCGCGTCCGTGAGCCCGGTCCCCTCGTTCTGCGTCGTCGCGGTCCAGGCGGCGCAGAACAGGACCAGTTTCGCGGTGAAGTTGATCCACAGCAGCAGGGCCACCGGGACGCCGAACGCGCCGTACATGCTCTTCGCGGCCACCCCCTGTATGTAGCCGCTGAGCAGCAGTTTCAGCAGTTCGAAACCGACCGCTCCGGTGAGCGCGGCCACCACCAGACGGCGGCGGGCGGGTTCGACGCCGGGCAGCAGGGTCAGGACGTACAGCAGGAGCAGGAAGTCGGCGCCCACGGCGACGGCGAAGGCCGCGACGTGCAGCACGATCCCGCCCCAGCCGCCCTCCTCCAGCCCGATGCCCCTGCTGATCCTGCCGACCATCGCGGAGGCGACGGCGGACGCGCCCAGGGTGATCAGGACCGCGCCGCCGAGCCCGATGAGGATGCCCGCGTCCTTGGCCTTGCGCAGGGCGGGGTTCTCCTCCTCGTCGGGCAGCTCCCACACCGCGCGCAGGCACTCGCGCATGGATCCGGCCCAGCTGATGCCGGTGAACAGCAGGACGGCACCGGCGATGAGGCCCACGGTGCCGGCGTTCTCCACCAGGCCCCCGAGGTCCAGCTGGTCGGAGATGCCGGGCACCTGCTGGGTGATCTTCTCCTGGAGGGTGTCCTGCTGCTCCTGGCCGAGCGTGGCGACGCCGATCGCGGCGGCGACCGTGAGCAGCGGGAACAGCGCGACGAAGCTGGTGAACGTCATCGCGGCGGCCAGCCGCGTCCAGTGCACGCGGTCCATCCGCTCGTACGACCGCCACGCGTGCGTGCGCATCAGCCGTACCGCCCACGGGCCGACGACCGGGATCTTCTTCAGCCAGTCCATGAACCGCCTCTGCCCCCGTCCCGCCGGGCCGGAACCCCTGTCAGCGCGCGGAGACGGAGCCGTGGTCCGCGCGCCCGGCCTGCGGCGGCACCACCAGCGAGCCGAACGGGAACTGCCGCAGCTTGCGCCACACCGCGTCGGCGCCCTGTTCGTAGAGCGCGAAGCCGGTGCAGGGCCAGTGCGCCTCGTAGTCGGCGAGTTCCTCGAAGGCGCGGTCCATCGCCGCCTCGTCGATCCCGTGCGCCACGGTGACGTGCGGGTGGTACGGGAACTGCAGCTCACGGGCGACGGGACCGGACGCGTCGCGGACCTGCCTCTGCAGCCAGGTGCAGGCCTCGGCGCCCTCCACGATCCGGACGAACACGACCGGCGACAGCGGCCGGAAGGTGCCGGTGCCCGACAGCCGCATGGGGAACGGCCGACCGGTCGCGGCGACCTCGCTCAGATGCGCCTCGACGGCCGTCAGGTCGCCCCCGTCGACCTCCGTCGGCGGCAGCAGGGTGACATGCGTGGGGATACCGTGAGCAGCGGCGTCGCCGAAGCCCGCGCGCAGCTGCTGAAGCCGGCTGCCGTGGGGCTCCGGGACCGCGATCGACACACCGATCGTTACGGTCCCCACGTCGTCTCCTTCGTTGTGATGGTGATTCCGCTGAGCACCTGGTGACCGCCGAAGCGGTCACCCTCTACCCGACTGTACGACCACGGCCCCGTCCCGGGCAGGCGCAGCCGACGTGATGTACGGCGCTCGCCCGGTGGTACGGATCGGTGCCCGGGTCGCGTTCAGCACGGCCGGCGACCCGGTCCGTTCAGTGCTTGACGCTCAGGAAGCCCACCCGGTCGTAGGCCCGGGCGAGGGTCTCCGCGGCGACGGCACGCGCCTTCTCCGCGCCCTTGGCCAGGATCGAGTCGAGCGTCTCGGGGTCGTCCAGGTACTGCTGGGTGCGCTCCTTGAAGGGAGTCACGAACTCGACCATGATCTCCGCGAGGTCCGTCTTCAGCGCACCGTAGCCCTTGCCGGCGTACCGCTCCTCCAATTCGCCGATCCCCGCTCCGGTGAGGGTCGAGTAGATCGTCAGGAGGTTGCTGACACCGGGCTTGTGCTCGCGGTCGAAACGGATCACCGTGTCGGTGTCCGTGACCGCGCTCCTGACCTTCTTCGCGGTGGCCTTCGGCTCGTCGAGCAGGTTGATCAGACCCTTCTGGGTGGCCGCCGACTTGCTCATCTTGGCGGTCGGGTCCTGAAGGTCGTAGATCTTCGCCGTCTCCTTGAGGATGTACGCGCTCGGGACGGTGAAGGTGTCGCCGTAGGTCTGGTTGAAGCGGTCCGCGAGGTCGCGGGTCAGCTCCAGGTGCTGGCGCTGGTCCTCACCGACCGGGACCTGGTCGGCCTGGTAGAGCAGGATGTCGGCGACCATCAGCATCGGGTACGTGAACAGGCCGACGGTGGCACGGTCGCTGCCCTGCTTGGCGGACTTGTCCTTGAACTGGGTCATCCGGGAGGCCTCGCCGAAGCCGGTGATGCAGTTCATCAGCCAGCCGAGCTGCGCGTGCTCGGGGACGTGGCTCTGGACGAACAACGTGCAGCGCTCCGGATCGAGGCCGGCCGCGAGGAGCTGGGCGGCGGCGACACGGGTGTTCTCCCGCAGTTGCCTCGGGTCCTGCGGGACCGTGATCGCGTGCAGGTCGACGACCATGTAGAACGCGTCGTGGGTGTTCTGCATGTCGACCCACTGGCGGACGGCACCGAGGTAGTTGCCGAGGTGGAACGAGCCGGAGGTCGGCTGGATACCGGAGAGCACGCGCGGAGAAGCCATGCTCACCATTCTCTCAGGCCGCGGGGGGCGGTCGGAACCGACCGGAAACAGGTGGGAACCGATCCGCGTCCGGGGGTGTAACAAGAGTGTGAGGACGCGGGAGGGGGGCCGCATCGTCGATGAGGCTGCGGTGATCGCACGCGTACGCGCCGGGGAGCCGGAGGCGTACGCGGAGCTGGTGCGGGCCCATACGGGCATCGCGCTCAGGGCGGCCGCCGCGCTCGGGGCGGGGGCGGACGCGGAGGACGTGGTGCAGCAGGCCTTTGTGAAGGCGTACTGCGCGCTGGGCCGGTTCCGGGACGGCATGGCGTTCCGGCCGTGGCTGCTGTCGATCGTGGCCAATGAGACGAGGAACACAGTACGTGCGGCGGTGCGCCGGAACACCCTCGCCGACCGTGAGGCGGCGTTCGCGGAAGCACGACCGGTGATACCGGAGTCGGCCGATCCGGCGGTGGCGACGCTGGAGACGGAGCGCCGCGGGGCGCTGGCGGCCGCCCTGGAGAAGCTGAGCGAGGAGCACCGACTGGTCGTCACCTACCGCTATCTGCTGGAGATGGACGAGCGGGAGACCGCACAGGCCCTGGGCTGGCCCCGGGGCACGGTGAAGTCCCGCCTGAACCGCGCCCTGCGCAAGCTGGAGCGCCTGCTGCCCGACTTCCGGCCCCGGGAAGGGGGTGAGACGGCGTGAGTGAGCGGTACGACGGTGAGGCCGAGCGCCTGCGGGAGGAGTTGCGGGCCTTCGGCCGGTCCTTGGACGGGCCGGGTGGGGCTGCGGAGTCCGAGTCGATGGTCGAGCGGGTGCTGGGGCAGATACTCGCCGAGCAGGTGCCGGTTCCGGCGGCCGAGCCGACGGGTGCCGGGGAGCGGCTGCGGGCGGCGCGGCGCTGGACGCGGGCGCGATGGCGGTCGTTGGTCGCGGCGGTGTGCGGGCTGCTGACGGTGCTGGCGCTGACGTCTCCGGTGCGGGCGGCGATGACCGACTGGTTCGGCTTCGGCGGGGTCGAGGTGCGGTACGACCCGTCGGCGGTTCCCTCACCGGGTGCGGAGGTGCGGGGCTGCGGGCGCTCGATGTCGCTCGGTGAGGCGGAGCGGCGGGCGGGGTTCACGCCGCTGGTGCCCAAGACGCTGGGCGTCCCGGACGCGGTGACGGTGAGCGGGCTGCCGCGGGGGCGGTTCCTGGTGAGCCTGTGCTGGCGGGAGGAGGGGCGGACGATCCGGCTGGACGAGTTCCCGGCCCGCCTGGACATCACCTTCACCAAGACCGTGCGCGAGCAGCCGGAGTGGCTGCCGCTGGGCGGGGAGGACGATGAGGATGGGGTCCCGGGGTCGGCCTATTGGCTCCCGCGGGCTCATCTGCTGAGCTTCTGGATGGTGGACACGGACGGTCACCGGTTCACCCGGGCGGAGCGCACGGCGGGGCCGACCCTGTTGTGGGCCCACGGGGGTGGGGTGGACGGTGAGGGGGCGGCCGGAGACAGTGTGACGCTGCGGCTGGAAGGGGTGGGGTCGAAGGCGCGGGCGCTGGAGATCGCGGAGGCGGTCGAGGAGGCGGGCCGGTAGCCGGGCCGCCTCCCGAAGTCGCGGAATGCGCGGGGGCCGGCTGGGAACCCCGGCGGCTCGGGCGGTGTACCAGAAGTGACAGGCGGCCCGTGGGCGGGCCGCACGGGGATCGACCGGCCGAGTGGGGGTCCGGATGCGCGGATGGAAGGGCAGTATTCGACAACTGACGGCGGGCGTGGGCGCGTTGGCGGCAGCACTGGCCCTGATGCTGTGGGGAGCGTCGCCCGCCTCCGCCGGGGGGCCGACGAGCGTGCTGGTGGTCTCTCCGGGGAGCGGGGAAACGGCATCGCTGTACAACTCCGACAAGGCGTACGGCATGCTGGAGCGACTGCTCGGCCCCGTCGGCAGGGGCACCCGTGAAATGCCGCCGGAGGCGGCCTCGGCCTCGGCCCGGCTGATCAATGTGACGTGGATGGTGCACGACGTGACGCCGTGGCGCGTGGACCGGGTCTTCCTGGCGGACATGGGCCAAGACGTGTGGATACACACGGCGGGGGACCTCGCGGAATCGCCGAACGGCCTCTGGCACCGCGCCGAGCACCCGTCGGATGTGCACAAGTTCCTGTTCGACCTGGGCGTGATGGGCAAGACGACAGGCACGGGATCGGCCCCCGACAACTACCCGGCACCGTGGCAGACGGAGCAGGCCGGGGCGGGGACGGAGCAGGCCGGCCCCGGGGCGGACCAGGATGCGACTGCGCCAGCCTCCGAAACCCGCGCCGCACCGGCGACGGACGACGGCACCGATTGGTGGTGGGCGATACCGGGCCTGGCGGCCGGAGCGGCGCTGGCCCTGGTGCTGCGCCCGTACGTGACGCGGTTGCCGCTGATCCGCCGGCGGGAGGACCGGGAGGATCCGGGACCGAGGCAGGAACTGCTGGACGCCTGACGACGGCGCACGGCGGCCCGACACATGGCCGGACCGCCGTGGGACACCTCGAGAAGGAACTCCTCAGCCGAGGTCGATCTCCGGGTACAGCGGGAAGCCGGCCACCAGGTCGGTGGCGCGGCGGGAGATCTCGTCGGCGGTCTTCGCGTCGAGGACGTGGGCGGCCTTGGACGGGGCGCCGGACTTGGTGGTGCCGGGCTCCGCGGTGGTCAGCACGCGGTCGATGAGGGCGGCGACCTCGTCCATCTCGGGGGTGCCCAGACCGCGCGTGGTCAGTGCGGGGGTGCCGATGCGGATGCCGGAGGTGTACCAGGCGCCGTTGGGGTCGGCCGGGATGCTGTTGCGGTTGGTGACGATGCCCGACTCGAGCAGGGCGGCCTCGGCCTGGCGGCCGGTGAGGCCGTAGGAGGTGGCGACGTCGATCAGGTTGAGGTGGTTGTCGCTGCCGCCGGTGACCAGGGTGGCGCCGCGGCGCATCAGGCCGTCGGCGAGGGCGCGGGAGTTGTCCACGACGCGCTGGGCGTAGTCCTGGAAGGAGGGCTGCCGTGCCTCCGCCAGGGCGACCGCCTTGGCGGCCATGACGTGCGGGAGCGGACCGCCCAGGACCATCGGGCAGCCGCGGTCGACCTGGTCCTTGAGCGAGTCGTCGCACAGGACCATGCCGCCGCGCGGGCCGCGCAGCGACTTGTGGGTGGTGGTGGTGACGATCTGGGCGTGCGGGACCGGGTCGAAGTCGCCGGTGAGGACCTTGCCGGCGACGAGACCGGCGAAGTGGGCCATGTCGACCATGAGCGTGGCGCCGACCTCGTCGGCGATCTCGCGCATGATCCGGAAGTTCACCAGACGGGGGTAGGCGGAGTAGCCGGCGACGATGATCAGCGGCTTGAACTCGCGGGCGGAGGCGCGCAGCGCCTCGTAGTCGAGGAGGCCGGTGGCCGGGTCGGTTCCGTAGGAACGCTGGTCGAACATCTTTCCCGAGATGTTCGGGCGGAAGCCATGGGTGAGGTGGCCGCCGGCGTCCAGGGACATGCCGAGCATGCGCTGGTTGCCGAAGGCGCGGCGCAGTTCGGCCCAGTCGGCCTCGGAGAGGTCGTTGACCTGGCGGACGCCGGCCTTCTCCAGGGCGGGCACCTCGACACGCTGGGCGAGCACGGCCCAGAAGGCGACCAGGTTGGCGTCGATGCCCGAGTGCGGCTGGACGTAGGCGTGGCGGGCGCCGAACAGTTCCCTGGCGTGCTCGGCGGCCAGCGACTCGACGGTGTCGACGTTGCGGCAGCCGGCGTAGAAGCGGCGGCCGACGGTGCCCTCGGCGTACTTGTCGCTGAACCAGTTGCCCATCGCCAGGAGGGTGGCCGGGGAGGCGTAGTTCTCGGAGGCGATCAGCTTGAGCATCTCGCGCTGGTCGGCGATCTCCTGGCCGATGGCGTCGGCGACGCGCGGCTCGACGGCGCGGATCACGTCGAGGGCGGAGCGGAAGGCGGTGGAAGCGGTGGAGAGGGGCTCGGCGGACATGAGGACCTCCGGACGTGGCGTTCGGCGTTCACGGCATGGCCCAGGCGCACGGCACTCGTACCGGGCACCCAGGGGTGATCCGGGGGCCGCTCCCCGATGGTCGGTCCCATCCCAGCACGCCAGTCACGGCCCTCGGTCAGCCTACCGGGCGGCACGAAGTGCCGTGGCGAGGCGTCCGCCATGCGAGCGGGAGCGTCCGCCCGGCGGCTGCCGGTTGCCGTTCGCGGGTTCGCCGTGGCCGACCGCGCTCGCGCGACGGAGTCGCGTATCGGCACCTTCCCGCGTCCCTTCGGTGCGCCAGTGCCTCGGCAGGCGGCGTTTGCCCGTCAAGGAGCGGCGCCATGGGGGTCCCCCTGCTCATGGGGGTCCCCCTGCTCATGGGGGTCCCCCTGCTCATGGGGGTCCCCCTGCTCATGGGGGTCCCCCCTGCTCATGGGGGTCCCCCCTGTTCATGGGGGTCCCCCCTGTTCGAGCGGAGCCGAGAACTCGGGGGAGGAGCCGAGAACTCGGGGGAGCGTGCCGGGGGTCGCGACGGGGCGAACGTCGCCTGCCGAGGCGCTAGAGGATCACGTGGGGCAGAAAGCGGGCGTACTCGTCGGTGATGAGGCCCGAGGACTCGCGGATGCCGAGGCCGGCGGACTCGTCCCCGACGGTCCAGGCGCCGAGGACGACGTGGTTGCCGTCGAAGTCCGGCAGCGGGGCGAGTTGCTGGTAGCAGCAGGGCTCGTCGCGGACGACGGGGGCGCTGCCCGGCTGGTGGATCGTCACACCGGCGCCCTCGCGGCCGAGCAGCGGCTTGGCCACGTAGCCGGGGCCCGACGCCAGGTCGCGCGGGCCGTCGAGGTGGGCCGGAAGGAGGTTGGGGTGGTCCGGGTAGAGCTCCCAGAGGATCGCCAGCAGGGCCTTGTTGCTCAGCAGCATCTTCCAGGCCGGCTCGATCCACAGGGTGCTGCCGGTGCCACCGCCGTTGTCGAGGGTGTCGAGGACGTGGTCGGCGAAGCGGTCGGTGGTGAGCCACTCCCAGGGGTACAGCTTGAAGATGCTGCGGATGAACCGGAGGCTCTTGTCCACGAAGCGGCCGGAGAGCCGGTCCCAGCCGATCTCCTCCATGGAGAGCCACTCGGTGTCGAGACCCGCCTGTTCGGCGGTCTCCTTGAGGTAGGCGACGGTCATGAGGTCCTCACCGATCTCGTCGGCCGAGGAGTGGGCGAAGTGCAGGGGGCTGCCCGGCGGGAGGAGGGCGGCCTGTTTCCTCCAGGCCTCGACGAGACGTTCGTGCAGCGAGTTCCACTGGTCGGCGCCGGGGAAGCGCTCCTCCATCCAGAACCACTGCGGCGAGGCCGCCTCCACGAGGGAGGTGGGGGTGTCGGCGTTGTACTCCAGGAGCTTCGCGGGTCCGGTTCCGTCGTAGCGGAGATCGAAGCGGCCGTAGACGGAGGGGAGTTCGGCGCGCCGGTGCCAGGCCTCGGTGACCGCTTCGACGACCCGCGGGTCGGTGATGCCGAGGTCGGCGAAGCGGCCGGCGGTGACGATGTGTTCGGCGGCCGCGAGGCACATGCGGTGCAGTTCCTCGACGACCTCCTCCAGCGCCTCGACCTCGTCCAGGCCGAAGACGTAGTAGGCGCTCTCGTCCCAGTAGGGCACCCAGGCGTCGTCGGGGACGGGCATCCCCGCCGCCCGGGCGGACTCGAGGGCCTGGGGAAGGGTGAGGGGGTAGATGAGCCCTTGTTCCTCGACGGTCTGCTGCCAGCCGGGGCGGGGCTCGATGGTGCGGCGTTCCACGGGCGGGTCCTTCGTTCCTTCGTTCGCCGGGGTGTTCAGCCGCCGCCGCTGCCGGAGGAGCCGAAGCCGCCCCGCTCGACGGCCCCGCTCCGGCTGAAGGTGCCGTCGTGGGCCCGGCCGCTGCTGACGTCCGCGTCGTAGTACCAGTCGGCGTCGACCCGCTTCGACCCGGTGGACGTGCCCTTGCCCACGGAACCGGAGGTCGTGCAGTTCTTGTCGGCGACGATCTTGTAGCCGTCGGGGTAGTCGTAGCTGTTCCGGTCCACGCAGCGGCGGTCCGGATCCGAACTGCACGCGGACAGGGCTGCCGCGAGGAGGCTCACGCCGCCGAGCATCACCGTGCCGGACCGCAGCCGTCGCCTTGTCTCCGCCATGTCTCCGACTCCCCCTTGTACCGCGTGCACCAGCCGCCGGGCCCCTGCTCCCCGGCTCGCGGCGGACAGCCTAGGCGCCGCCCGCCCGACGTGTCCGCGAGACCCCCGATGCCGGCCTCGCTCCCCCCTTGTTTCACGGCTTTTGATCCCCTGTGCGCGCTTGGTGCGCCACCGAGAGCCTCACGAAAAGGCTCTGCACAAGGCGTCCAGGGCGTGGCCCCGAGCCCACCGTGCCCGGTGGGCTCGGGGCCACGCGTCGTGCCCGGACCGGACAGGCCGTCAGGACATCCACTTCTTCCAGGTGGACTCGTGGCCGTCCACCCACTTCTCCGCCGCCTCCTGAGGTGTCAGCTTCTGGTCGGCGATCATCAGGGCGACCTCGTTCTGGTCCTCCGTCGACCATTCGAACTTCTTCAGGAAGTCCGCCGCCTCGCCGCCGTCCCCCGCGAAGTCCGCGTTGAGGTACTTCTGCAGCGGGGCGGTCGGGTAGGCGCAGGCGACCTTCGCCGGGTCGGCGTCGCAGCCCTCCTCGTACGGGGGCAGCATCACCTCGGTCATCGGCACCTTCTCGAACAGCCAGTGGGGGGTGTTCCAGTAGGTGAGGAAGGGCTTCTTCTCCTTGGCGAACTGCTTGATCTGGGTGAGCAGCGCGGCCTCGGAGCCGGCGAACACCACCTTGAAGTCCAGCTCCAGGTTCTTCACCAGCGCCTTGTCGTGGGTGAGGTAGGCCGGTGAGCCGTCCATCAGCTGGCCCTTGCCGCCGCTCTCCGCGGTGCGGAACCGGTCGGCGTACTTGTTGAGGTCCTTCCAGCTCTTCAGGTCGGGATGCTGCTCGGCGAAGTACGTCGGGATGAACCAGCCGATGTGCCCGGTGACCCCGAGGTCGCCACCGCGCGCGATCGTCTTCTTGTCCTCGACGTACAGCTGTTCCTGCTCGGGGTGGCCCCAGTCCTCCAGGATCGCGTCGACCCGGCCCTGGCTGAGCGCGTCCCAGGCGGGCACCTCGTCGACCTGGACGATGTCGACGCGGTAGCCGAGCTCGTTCTCCAGCAGGTGCTGGGCGACGGCCACGTTGGCCAGGGAACCCACCCAGGACTGCACCGCCAGGTTCACCGTCCGGGCCCCCTTGGCGTTGGCGTACGGCGAGGCCTGCTTGGTCATGTCCGCGGCACCGCAGCCGGTGAGCAGCGCGAGCGCGAAGACTCCGGCCACCGCGGAGGTCGTACGGCGTCGCATGTCAGGCTCCCTTCTTCGCGCGGCGTTCGGTGGGCTGGGTCACCCGGTCGAGCATCAGGCCCAGGCAGACGATCGCGGCACCGGCGACCAGGCCGGTCGCCAGGTCGCCCTGGGCGAGGCCGAAGACGACGTCGTAGCCGAGTGCGCCACCGCCGACCATGCCGCCGATGATGACGACGGCGAGGACCAGGACCACGCCCTGGTTGGCGGCGAGAAGCAGCGCCGGGCGGGCCAGCGGGAGCTGGACCTGGCGCAGTTGCTGGGCGCTGGTCGCGCCGAGCGAGCGGGCCGACTCCAGGGCCGCCGGGTCGACCTGGCGCAGCCCCTGCGCGGTGATGCGGACGACGGCCGGCAGCGCGTAGACGACGGCCGCGGCGACGGCGGGGGCGCGGCCGACGCCGAACAGGGCGACGACCGGGATCAGGTACACGAACTGCGGCATCGTCTGGAACACGTCCAGCACGGGCCGCAGCAGACGGTCGACGCGATCGCTGCGTGCCGCGGCGATGCCCGTCGCGAAGCCGACGACCAGGGTGACGGCGACGGCCGCGAGGACCTGGGAGAGCGTGTCGAGGGACGGGGTCCACACGCCGAGCACCCCGATGGCGGCCATGGCGAGGACGGCGGTGAGCGCGGTGCGCCAGGTGCCGATCAGCCAGGCCAGGGTGGCGACGACGAGCAGCACCGACCACCAGGGCAGCCACTGCAGTCCGTCGCGGATCGGGTCGAGGACCCAGGTGGTGAAGCGTGCGGCCCAGTCGGCGGTGCCGCCGATGACGGGGACGCCCGAGTACAGGTGGTCGGTCATCCAGCCGACGGCCCGGTTGACCGGCTCGACGATGGACACGACCCATCCGTCGGGCCACTCCAGGCGTGCCGTCAGCCGTCCGGCGACGGCCACGACCGCGGCGCCGGCCACGACGTACAGCCAGTGCGTGCGGGGCCCGGTCGCCTGGCCGAGGTTCGCCCCGGCCGCGCCGGTCACCCGGTCGAGGACGACGGCGAGCAGCACGATCGGGATGCCGGCGGCGAGGGCCGCGCCCACGTCGACGGAGGCCAGCGCCTGGTAGACGCGGTCGCCCAGACCGCCCGCGCCGATCACCGAGGCGATGACGGCCATGGACAGCGCCATCATGATCGTCTGGTTGAGCCCCAGGAGGAGTTCCTTGCGGGCCAGCGGGATGCGGGCGGTCAGCAGACGCTGGCGGGAGGTGGTGCCGAGCGACTCGACCGCCTCCAGCACCTCCTTGTCGGCGCCCCGCAGACCGAGCGCGGTCAGCCGGGCCATGGGCGGCGCGGCGTAGACGACCGTGGCGAGGACGGCGGCCGGGACGCCGATGCCGAAGATCAGCACGACCGGCAGGAGGTAGGCGAAGGCGGGGAGCACCTGCATGGTGTCCAGGACCGGGCGCAGGACGCGGTCCATCCGGTCGAAGAGCCCGGCGGCGAGCCCGAGCAGCGCGCCGACGACGACGGACGCGGTGACCGCGACCACCATCAGGGCGAGCGTCTGCATGGTGGGCACCCACATGCCGGGCAGTCCGCAGGCGAGGAACGCGACGGTGGTGCCGAGTGCGAGGCGGATGCCCGCGACACGCCAGGCGACGAGCCCTGCGAGGGCGGTCACCCCCGCCCATCCGACGGCGAGGAGGGCGAGGTAGACGGCTCGTACGGTGACGACGACGACGTTGCTGACGTGGCCGAAGAAGTACAGGAAGAGGGGGTGGGAGTCCCGGTTGTCGATGATCCAGTCGCTGGCCCCGGCCAGCGGTCCGGAGACGTCCACGGTCAGCGCCTCGGGCCAGCTGCCGCCGGCCCAGCGCGCGACGGCGAACGGGACGAGGACCGCGGCGGCCACGGTGAGCAGCAGGAGCTTGCGCACGGCGAGGTGTCCGAGCAGACCGGACCGGCCGGTCCGGGGAGCGACTGCGGTGACGGTCACCATCAGACGGCCTCCTTGGGCAGCTCCGTCCCGTCGGGCTGCTCCGTTCCGGTGGGCTGCTCCGTTCCGGCGATCACCGACAGCAGCGCGTCGGAGTCGACGACGCCCAGGCAACGGCCCTCGTCGAGGACCCGGGCCGGACCGCCCCCGCGGGCGACGGCCTCGATGGCCTCCGACACCGTGGCGTCCGGACGGACGGCGGGGCCGCTGCCGGCCGCTTCCGCCGAGGAGGCGGGGCGCATGGCCGTACGGACGGTGAGGACCTGTTCGCGCGGGACGTCCCGGACGAAGTCACGGACGTAGTCGTCGGCGGGCGAGCCCACGATCTCCTCGGGGGTGCCCAGCTGGACCACCCGCCCGTCGCGCATGAGGGCGATGCGGTCGCCCAGCTTCAGGGCCTCGCCGAGGTCGTGGGTGATGAAGACCATCGTGCGGCCCTCCTCGCGGTGCAGCCGGACCACCTCCTCCTGCATGTCGCGCCGGATGAGGGGGTCGAGCGCGCTGAACGGCTCGTCGAACAGCAGCACCTCGGGGTCGACGACGAGGGCGCGGGCGAGCCCGACGCGCTGGCGCTGGCCGCCGGAGAGCTGGGAGGGTCTGCGCTGCTCCATGCCCGCCAGGCCCACCTTGGCGACGACCTCGGCGGCCTTCTCGCGCCGCTGCGCCTTGCCCATGCCCTGGATCTCCAGGCCGTAGGCCACGTTGTCGAGGACGGTGCGGTGCGGCAGCAGTCCGAAGTGCTGGAAGACCATGGCGGCGCGGTGCCGGCGCAGTTCGCGCAGCCGTGCCTTGTCCATGGCGCGGACGTCCTCGCCGTCGATGGCGATGGTGCCCGCGGTCGGCTCGATCAGCCGGGTCAGACAGCGCACCAGCGTGGACTTGCCGGAGCCGGACAGGCCCATGACGACGAAGACCTCGCCCTTGCGGACGTCGAAGCCGACGTCCCGGACGGCGGCCGTGCATCCGGTGCGGGCGCGCAGTCCGGCCGGGTCGAGCGCGGCGAGTTCGGGGTCGCCGGGCACACGGTCGGCCTTCGGGCCGAAGACCTTCCACAGTCCGTCGACGGAGAAGACGGGTGAGCCGGCCCCTGGATCGGCGGGCGCGGCGGCAGCGGTGGCGGTACTCATCACGCATCGCTCCCGATCAGATCGACGGCCCGCTCGCCGACCATCAGCACGCCGATCATCGGGTTCACGGCGGTCATGGTCGGGAAGACGGAGGCGTCGGCGATCCGGATGCCCTGCAGGCCGCGAATCCTCAACTCGGGGTCGACGACGGCCGTTTCGTCGTCCTCCGCCCCCATCTTGCAGGTGCCCGCCGGGTGGTAGACGGTGTGGGCGACCTTGCGGGCGTACTCGCTGAGCTCCTCGTCACCCGTGATGTCCGGGCCGGGGGCCACCTCGCGCTTGAGCCAGTGGGCCAGCGGCTCGGTCTTCGCGATCTCGCGGGCGATGCGGATGCCGTCGACGAGGGTACGGCCGTCGTAGTCGTCCTCGTCGGTGAAGTAGCGGAAGTCCAGCGCGGGCTTGACCTCGGGGTCGGCGCTGGTCAGGTAGAGCCTGCCGCGGCTCTTCGGCTTGGGGATGTTCGGGGTCATGGAGACGCCGAACTCCGGCCGCTGGTAGCCCAGTCGCTCCGGATTGTCCGTGAACGGGATCTGGTAGAAGTGGAACATCAGGTCGGGACCCGCGTGTTCGGGGTCGCGGCGCACGAACAGGCCCGCGTCGGAGTCCATCGCGGAGTTGTCCGGGATGGGGCCGTCGGTCTCCCAGACGATCACCGACTCGGGGTGGTCGAGCAGGTTCTCGCCGACCCCGGGAAGGTCGTGCGCCACGGGTATGCCGAGCGCCTCCAGGTCGGCCTTCGGACCGATGCCGGAGTGCAGCAGCAGCCGGGGCGAGTCGACCGCGCCGGCGCACAGCAGGACTTCGTTCTGGGCCCGTACGAGGATCTCCTCGCCGTCCTTGGTGCGGACGTGGACCCCCTCGGCGCGCGTGCCGTTCAGCTCCAGCCGGTACGCCCAGGTCTCCAGCATGATCGTCAGGTTGGGGCGTTCGTCCATCACCGGGTGCAGATACGCGACCGACGCCGAGGAGCGCTTGTTGTTCTCCGGGTGGTAGGCGAGGTCGAAGAAGCCGACGCCGTCGTCGAACGGCTTCTTGTTGAAGCCCTCGACCCGCGGCACGCCCAGCGCGCCCTGGGCGGCGTCGACGAAGTCACGGGCGATGGCGTTCCGGTCCTTCTCGTCGACCGGGACGATGTTGTTCTTGAGCCGGGCGTAGTACGCCTCCATCTGCACCGCGCCCCAGCCCTTGGCACCGGCCTGTTCCCACTCGTCCCAGTCGGACGGGAGCGGCTTGAAGGCGATCAGGGTGTTGTGCGAGGAGCATCCGCCGAGGACCCGGGCCCGGCTGTGCCGGATGTGCGAGTTACCGCGGGGCTGCTCGGTGGTGGGGTAGTCGTAGTCCAGCTCGCCACCGAGCAGGCCCATCCAGCGGCGCAGGGTCAGCACGTCGTCGCGGCCGACGTCGCTGGGGCCGCCCTCGATGACCGCGACGGTGACGTCCGGGTTCTCGGTCAGCCGGGAGGCGATGACGGACCCTGCGGTACCGCCGCCGATGACAACGTAGTCGTACGTGCGTTCGTGGGTGTGATCCGGCATGGATGTTGCTCCTACGGGGACTCGAAGACGAGACGGGGGGGACAAAGGGTGCCGAGCGATGTCGGCGGGCCTCGGGCGGAGCCCTGGCCAGGGGTGTCGTTCGAAGCAGTACGGCGTCACGCGGTGCGTGCGGCCCGGGCCGCACGCACCGCGTTCGCTCCGGGTGCCGCTCGGCGGTGGCGGCTCAGCCCGCGAACCAACGCACCGGCTTCGGCGCGAGGTTCTGGTAGACGTGCTTGGTCTCGCGGTACTCGGCGAGGCCGGCCGGGCCGAGTTCGCGGCCCACTCCGCTCTTGCCGAAGCCGCCCCACTCCGCCTGCGGGAGGTAGGGGTGGAAGTCGTTGATCCACACGGTGCCGTGGCGCAGCCGTCCGGCCACCCGCCGGGCGCGGCCCGCGTCGGCGGTCCAGACGGCGCCGGCCAGCCCGTACTCGGTGTCGTTGGCGAGGGCGACGGCCTCGTCCTCGGTGCGGAAGGTCTCGACGGTGAGCACCGGTCCGAACACCTCCTCGCGCACGACCCGCATCTCGCGGTGGCAGTGGTCGAGGACGGTCGGCTCGTAGAAGTAGCCGGCCTCGGGCCGGTCGGCGGACGGCTCCGGCCGCTTGCCGCCGGAGCGCAGCACCGCCCCCTCCTTCAGCGCGGAGGCGACGTACGCCTCGATCCTGTCGCGCTGCTGCTCGGAGACCAGCGGTCCGCACTCGACGCCGTCCGCGGTGCCCCGGCCGAGCCTGATCTTCTCGGCGCGGCGGGCGAGTTCGTCGACGAAGCGGTCGCGGACCGACTCCTCGACGATGAGCCGGGCGCCCGCCGAGCAGACCTGGCCGCTGTGGATGAAGGCCGCGTTGAGGGCCTGGTCGACGGCGGTGTCGAAGCCGTCCCTGGTGGCGCAGGCGTCGGCGAAGACCACGTTGGGGTTCTTGCCGCCGAGTTCGAGGGCGACCTTCTTCACGCTCGGCGCGGCGGCCTGGGCGACCTTGGTGCCGCTGACCAGTCCGCCGGTGAAGGAGACCAGGTCGACGTCGGGGTGCTCGGCCAGCCGGGCGCCGACGGTGTGACCGGGCCCGGTGACGATGTTGGCGACCCCGGTGGGCAGCCCCGCCTCGATCAGCAGGTCGATGAGCGCCACGGTGGTCAGCGGGGTGATCTCGCTGGGCTTGACGACGAAGGTGTTGCCGGCCGCGAGGGCGGGGGCGATCTTCCAACTGGCCTGGAGCAGCGGATAGTTCCAGGGCGTGATCATCGCGCAGACACCGACGGGCTCGTGCACGACGACGCTGTGGACGTCGGTGGAACCCGCGTCGACGACCCGGCCGGGAGCCTCCCCGGCGACCAGGTCGGCGAAGTAGCGGAAGGCGTCGGCGACACAGTCGATGTCGACGCGCCCCTCCTCGACGGTCTTGCCCGCGTCCCGGCTCTCCAGCAGGCCGAGCGCCTCCCTGTCCCGGACGAGGAGACCGGCGACGCGGCGCAGCAGCGCGGCCCGCTCGGCGACGGGGGTGTGCGGCCACGGGCCCTCGTCGAACGCCCGCCGGGCGGCGGCCACCGCCAGGTCGGCGTCCTTCTCGTCGCCCTCCGCGACCACGGCGAACGGCAGCGCGTCCGCGGGGTCGAGGATCTCGCGGGTGGCCCCCGAGAGGGCTGCTCGCCACTCGCCTCCCGCGTGGATCGAGGTACGCACCTGGAGCTCTGCACTGTCCGCCATGATCGCCTGCTGCCTTCCGTTCCTGTTCAGCGCCCATGAGTGACACAGGTCCAGTGACCAGGTCGAGTCACACGGGCGTCACCCACGGAACGGGGTGGCGCCTGCCCACAAGACCCGAATGCATGCACGATTCATGCCCGGAGGTGTGCTACATCACGGAAGATGCGGTCGAAAGGGTGGAAACCCCGCGCCCCGCGACACGGAAGGGCCCCGTACCGGAGACCGGTACGGGGCCCTTGACCCGAAGCCCGTCGGGCGGAGCGGACGGGTCGGACGGATCCGACTGATCGGACGGATCCGTCGGGATCAGATGAGGCCGAGGCCGCGGACCGCCTCGCGCTCCTCCTCGAGCTCCTTGACGGAGGCGTCGATGCGGGCACGGGAGAAGTCGTTGATCTCCAGGCCCTGGACGATCTCGTACTTACCGTCCTTCACGGTGACCGGGAAGGAGGAGATCAGGCCCTCGGGGACGCCGTAGGAGCCGTCCGACGGGATGCCCATGGAGACCCAGTCGCCGTCCGCGGTGCCGTTGACCCAGGTGTGGACGTGGCCGATGGCCGCGTTGGCGGCGGAGGCGGCCGACGAGGCGCCACGGGCCTCGATGATCGCGGCACCGCGCTTGGCGACGGTCGGGATGAAGTCCTCGGCCAGCCACTTCTCGTCGTTCACGACCTCGGCGGCGTTCTTGCCGGCGACGGTGGCGTGGAAGATGTCCGGGTACTGGGTGGCGGAGTGGTTGCCCCAGATGGTCAGACGCTTGATGTCGGAGACCGTCGAACCCGTCTTCTTCGCCAGCTGGGTCAGCGCGCGGTTGTGGTCCAGACGGGTCATCGCGGTGAAGCGCCCGGCCGGTACGTCCGGGGCGGCGGCCTGGGCGATGAGCGCGTTGGTGTTGGCCGGGTTGCCCACCACCAGCACCCGGACGTCGTCCGCGGCGTGGGCGTTGATGGCCTGGCCCTGCGGCTTGAAGATGCCGCCGTTGGCCTCCAGGAGGTCACCGCGCTCCATGCCCTTGGTGCGCGGACGGGCACCCACGAGCAGGGCGACGTTGGCACCGTCGAAGGCCACGTTCGGGTCGTCCGTGATGTCGATGCCCTGCAGGAGCGGGAACGCGCAGTCGTCCAGCTCCATGGCCGTGCCCTCGGCCGCCTTGAGCGCGGGGGTGATCTCCAGCAGGCGCAGCTTGACCGGCACGTCCGCGCCGAGCAGCTGGCCTGAGGCGATGCGGAAGAGCAGGGCGTAACCGATCTGGCCGGCCGCGCCGGTGACGGTGACGTTCACGGGAGTGCGGGTCATGGCGTTCTCCGTATGACAGCTGGCGGTGGGGCGTCCCGGCCCCGGGGGGTACGGATCCCGCTCCGGCGCGTGACCGGTGCCCGCCACGATGATCGGTCACCGGTGCGGACGGGTCATCGTGGCGAGTACCGGTGATCGATCTCTTGGCGTCAAGAGAGATCCAGCGGTCAGGCTATCGCGGCATCCACGATCGTGGACGCCCAGGCTCCATGTGGTCAGTCCCACAGAGTGGCGAACGTGTGCACGAGCGTGCCCGGGGAAGGCGGCCGCCTGTCCGGGAGAGGGTCGGAGGCGGCCGCCGATCGGGGGACCGATCGTGCCGGACTCCCGTGGGGGTGAGGTTCACGTGCCCCGGTTCCGCCGTCCCATGCGCACACCGCGCCACGAACTTCACGGGCGGCTGCACGGCGCGCCCGGCTCGCCGCCTCGGCACCGCCCTACTCCGTGCACCCCTCCTCACCGGAGGCCAGCACCACGCAGGCCTTGGCCTGTGCGGCGCTCTCGACCGCCATCATCGGGGTGTAGGCGACCGTGTCGCCGACCTCGGTGATGCTGTCGCTCTGCTTCGACTTCCCCCCGGCGATCTCGACCTCGTCACCCTGCGTCGCCTGGGTGATACGGCCCCATGCGGCGCCGCAGGTCTTGCTGTAGCGGACCTCGACCGTGGTGGCGCCGACGGTCGCCGTCTGCGTGGTGGTCACGAGGTCGCCGCTGCACCCCATGTTCTCCGCGTCCTTGCCGTCGCAGCCGTCGCCGCTGCACTTCACTCCGGCGGGCAGCTCCACGGGGGCGGAGGCGGTGGGCGAGGGGGACTTCCCGGCTTCGCCCTTCTTGCCGTCGTCGCTCCCGATGACGTAGAACGCGGCGGCGATCACCACCAGCACTCCGACGGCGCCCGTGAGGAACATCCCCGTCCGCCGCTTGCCGTCCGGGCCACCGGAGCCGCCACGGCCTCCGCCGCCCCGGGGCGGCGCGGGAGGGGCGGCGGCGCCGCGGCGGCCCGACGGGGCGGGCCCGGCGTACCCGGCCATGCCCCAGGAGTTCGCCCCGGAGGCGTCACGGACGTCCGAGGCGGTCGGCTGCGGCGGCACTGCCGGTGAGACGCCGGCCGGTCCGGCGACGCCTGGCCGGACCGGAGCACCGCCGCCTTTGCGGCCCCTGCCGCCCCCGCCGTTCGACGGCGGTCCGGCGAGCTCGCTCAGCGCGGAGCGCGCCTGCGAGATCCTGATCGCCTCCATCGTCATGTCGTGCCGCATCTCCGAGCGGCTCCAGGCCCGCTCGGCCAGCTCCCACATGGTGGTCAGGTGCACCGGATTGGTTCCGGTGACCTCGGCCAGGGCCACGATCGCGCCCTTGGGCGCGAGCAGCCGGCCGTTCAGATAACGCTCCCAGGACGTCTTGCTGTAGCCCGTGCGGTCGGAGACCGACGCGACGCTCAGGCCGCTGCGGTCCACGACGCGCCTGAGCTGGCTCGTGAACTCCCTGATCTGCGGATCGAGTTCATCCGGCAAGGCCTTCCAACGAGGCATTGCTTCCCCCCTCTTCCCCGGTCGTACTGGTATGTCCCTCGCGCGTGGTGGCCCTCTGCCGAGTCGCCGTTCCGGCTACCCACATGGATGCCGCCAGTCAGGATCTCAGTTCCCGGGGTGGGGGCGCACAGGAGCGTCAGGGCCGCGGGCATGCGCCGTCGCGCGCTCGCTCGCTCGTGGCCCAGTCTCCCACCGGCAGCCCCCTCGACCGAACAGAACCGGGCAGAACACGGGAGGGCGGCGCGGATTGCCCGGGATCGTCAGGATGGTCACACCGGTCACGCCGGTCGCCCGAAGTGCCCGCCCTGCCGTGAACGGCGGCCCGTCCTCACCCCCGTGAAAGGACGGGCCGCCGCCGGAAACAACCTTCCTGCACGCCGAACCCCCTGTTCAACGGCTGTCCGGTCGCTGTGGCACGGAAGTGACCGTTCCGCTACGTCCCCCGGATTCCCCGGATCATCCTGGGACAGGCCCCGCTAACTGCTGACCGTGAAGTGCAGCAGGTCCTCCAGGAACGGGATCTTCAGCTTGGGATCCGGCTGCACCATCAGCGCCAGCAGCACGATCGCCAGCCCCAGGACGCCGTACGTGACGATGTCCGTGAAGCGGGAGCGCACGGCGAGCATGCCGACACCCGGCAGCGCCCAGCGGAGCGCACCGCCCGCCAGCAGCGCCACGCCGATCAGCAGCGTGCCGATCCGGAACAGGTCGAACACGGTCAGCAGCAGGCCGAGTCCGGCCGTGAGCAGCACGGCGAGGATCGGCCACTGCCGGGCGGGCGCGGGGGCGTCGCCGGCGGCGGCCCGGCCGCCGCCCTCCGGGCGGGCGGTGTCCCTGGTGAACCGCGGGAAGCGGCGGGTGGTGCGCCGCGGCCTCCCCTCGGCGTCGGGCGCGCTGACGGGGTCGGGGGCCTCGGCGAGGTCGGGGGCCTCGGCGTTCTCGGCCCGCGCCGAGGCCGGGGCCGACACCGACTCCGGCGCCTGAGGCCGCTCCGGCGCCGACCCGGGTGCCCGCCCCTCGCGGGCGTCGCTGTCAGCCGACACTGCGCTCTGCCGCCTCCACCACGTTGACCAGCAGCTGGGCCCGGGTCATCGGGCCGACACCGCCGGGATTCGGGGAGACCCAGCCGGCCACCTCGGCCACGTCCGGATGCACGTCACCCACGATCTTGCCCTCGGCGTTGCGGGAGACCCCGACGTCCAGGACGGCCGCACCGGGCTTGACGTCCTCCGCGCGGACGAGATGGGCGGAGCCGGCGGCGGCGACGATGATGTCCGCGCGCTTCAGGTGCGCCGACAGGTCGCGGGTGCCGGTGTGGCACTGGGTCACGGTGGCGTTCTCGCTGCGCCGGGTCAGCAGCAGCGGCATCGGACGGCCGATGGTCACTCCGCGGCCGACGACCACGACCTCGGCGCCCTTGATCTCCACGCCGTAGCGGCGCAGCAGGGTGAGGACGCCGTTGGGGGTGCAGGGCAGCGGGGCCGGCTCGTTCAGGACGAGGCGGCCGAGGTTCATCGGGTGGAGGCCGTCGGCGTCCTTGTCCGGGTCCATGAGTTCCAGGATGCGGTTCTCGTCGATGCCCTTGGGCAGCGGCAGCTGGACGATGTATCCGGTGCAGGCCGGGTCCTCGTTCAGGTCGCGGACGACCGCCTCGATCTCCTCCTGCGTGGCCGTGTCGGGCAGCTCCCGCTGGATGGAGGCGATGCCGACCTGGGCGCAGTCGCGGTGCTTGCCGGCGACGTACTTCCGGCTGCCGGGATCGTCGCCGACGAGGATCGTGCCGAGGCCGGGCGTGACGCCCTTCTCCTTCAGCGCCGCCACGCGGGCGGTCAGATCGGACTTGATCGCTGCTGCGGTGGCCTTGCCATCGAGAATCTGGGCAGTCATGGACCCATCCTCGCGGATGACCGGGCCCCGGTACCAATCCGCGCGCGTTCGATCCGTGCTCCGAACGCGCTCCGCCCGTGCTCCGGACGCGTTCCGGAGGTGCTCCGGACGCGTCCCCGGCTCGTCCCGGACGACCGCGAGGTTCGCGATCCCATATTTCACCTCCAGTCCACCCTCGGACCGGCCGTGTTTCACCCGTATCCGGCCAAGATCAGCAATGTTGCACTTGCACAACACATACCGTCTGCGGCTGGACAATCGGCAGATCGGTCAAGAACGATGAACGGCACGGTGCCGCGGGCAAGAACCGGGGGGACGGACCGCGTCTGCAGAACTTCCTCCGAACCGCGCCCCGCGTCGTCCCCGCACCCGCAGCGACAACGGAGGAAGAAGCGCCATGAGTTTCGGCGACCCGAACAACCCCTACGGACAGCCGCAGCAGCAGCCCGGCCAGCCCGGCTACGGCTACCCCCAGCAGCAGCCCCCCGGTCAGCCCGGCTACGGCTACCCGGCGGCGCCGCCGGTGGGTGCCTACCCCGGTGCCCCGATACCGACGTCCATGCCGGGAACGGTGAGCACGGCACGTGTGCTGCTGTGGGTCATCGTGGGCCTGCAGCTCATCGGCGTGGCGCTGTTCGCGATCAGTGCCGTGGGCGTGCAGGCCGCGAAGAACGACCCGGCGCTGAGTGAGGAGCCCGCGTTCGATCAGCTCGCCGACTACTCGTCCGGCCTGCTCTGGGGTCTGACCCTGTTCGCACTGGCGTGGGGCGTGTTCGCACTCGTACTGGCCGTCAAGTTCGGCAAGGGCGGCAACGGTGTCCGCATCACCGCGCTGATCTTCGGCATCATCACCGCCATCCTCGGCATCTACCCCTTCGTCTTCGTGGGCCTGATCCACACGGTGCTGGCGATCCTGATCGCCGTGTTCGTCGGCAACGCCGCGGGCAGCGCCTGGTTCAACCGCCCGCGCTACTGAGAGCGACCGCCCCGAGCACACCGCCGCCGAGGGCCGTGTCTCCCCGAACGGGTGGGACACGGCCCTCGGCGCGTCCGGGGCGAGCGGATCCGGAAACGGCGGAAGCTGCAGGGGGCCGTCTCCGGCCCGGGCCGGCGCGCCCGTGGTGTCCCCGAGGTCGGCCGGTGCGAGGTGGACAAGCAGGGGGTTAGTCCGCCCGGTCGCCCGTGTGAGCGACCGGGCGGACGGTCCGTCAGTGGAAGAAGTGGCGCGTGCCCGTGAAGTACATCGTGACGCCGGCCTTCCTCGCCGCCTCGACGACCTGCTCGTCACGGACCGAACCGCCCGGCTGGACCACGGCCTTGACGCCCGCCGCGGTGAGGATCTCCAGGCCGTCCGGGAAGGGGAAGAAGGCGTCCGAGGCGGCATAGGCGCCCTGGGCGCGCTCGGCGCCGGCCCGTTCCACCGCCAGCTTCGCGGAGTCGACGCGGTTGACCTGACCCATGCCGACGCCGACCGAGGCGCCGTCCTTGGCGAGCAGGATCGCGTTGGACTTCACGGCCCGGCAGGCCCGCCACGCGAAGGCCAGCTCGGCCAGCTCCGCCTCGGAGAGGGCCTCGCCGCTGGCCAGCGTCCAGGTGGCCGGGTCGTCGCCCTCCGCCTGGAGGCGGTCGGTGACCTGGAGCAGGGCTCCGCCGTCGATCGGCTTCACCTCGACGGGGGCGGCCGGGGCCTCGGGGGTGCGCAGCACGCGGATGTTCTTCTTCTTGGTGAGGGCTTCGAGGGCGCCGTCCTCGTAGTCCGGCGCGACGATGACCTCGGTGAAGATCTCCGCGACCTGCTCGGCCATCTCCTTGGACACCGGGCGGTTGACGGCGATCACGCCGCCGAAGGCGGACAGCGGGTCACAGGCGTGCGCCTTGCGGTGCGCCTCGGCGACGTCCGCGCCGGTCGCGATCCCGCACGGGTTGGCGTGCTTGATGATCGCGACGGCCGGCCCGGCGTGGTCGTACGCGGCACGCAGCGCGGCGTCGGTGTCCGTGTAGTTGTTGTACGACATCTCCTTGCCGTGCAGCTGCTCGGCCTCGGCGAGGCCGCCTGTGCCGGAGACGTACAGAGCGGCGGGCTGGTGCGGGTTCTCGCCGTAGCGCAGGGTGTTCTTGCGCTCCCAGGTGGCGCCGAGGAAGTCGGGGAACCGCCCCGCAGCGGAGCTGCTGTCGGCCGCGGCGTCGACGGGGGCGTACTCGGAGGCGAACCAGGAGGCGACCGCCACGTCGTACGCGGCCGTGTGCTGGAAGGCCTCCGCGGCCAGGCGCTTGCGGATGGCGAGGTCGAAGCCGCCGTCGCGGACGGCGGACAGGACGTCGGCGTACCGGGCGGGGTCGGTCACCACGGCGACGGACGGGTGGTTCTTGGCGGCGGCGCGGACCATGGAGGGGCCGCCGATGTCGATCTGCTCCACGCACTCGTCGGGCGTCGCGCCCGAGGCGACGGTCTCGCGGAACGGGTAGAGGTTGACCACGACCAGGTCGAACGGCTGCACGCCCAGCTCGTCGAGCTGCTCCCGGTGGCTGTCGAGGCGCAGGTCGGCGAGGATGCCGGCGTGCACCTTCGGGTGCAGGGTCTTGACCCGGCCGTCCAGGCACTCCGGGAAGCCGGTCAGCTCCTCGACCTTGGTGACGGGGACGCCTGCGGCGGAGATGCGGCCGGCCGTGGACCCGGTGGAGACGAGTTCGACGCCCGCCTCGTGCAGGCCACGGGCGAGCTCCTCGAGCCCGGTCTTGTCGTAGACGCTGACGAGCGCCCGTCGGACGGCCCGCTTGTTGCTCTCGGCGGTCACTGGATAACTACCTTTCGTCCCTCGATGCGATAGCCGTTGCGGGCGAGCCGCCCCACGACCTCGACGAGCAGCCTTCGCTCGACTTCCTTGATGCGCTCGTGCAGCGCGCTCTCGTCGTCCTCGTCCCGGACCTCCACCACGCCCTGCGCGATGATCGGCCCGGTGTCGACACCGTCGTCGACGAAGTGGACGGTGCAGCCGGTGACCCTGGCGCCGTACGCGAGCGCGTCCCGTACGCCGTGGGCTCCGGGAAAACTGGGCAGCAGGGCGGGGTGGGTGTTGACGAACCGCCCGCCGAAGCGCGCGAGGAACTCCTTGCCCACGATCTTCATGAACCCGGCGGACACCACGAGGTCGGGTGCGTGGGCGGCGACCGCCTCGGCGAGCGCCGCGTCCCACTCCTGGCGGTCGGCGAAGTCCTTGACCCGGCACACGAAGGTCGGCAGCCCGGCGCGCTCGGCGCGGGCGAGCCCCTCGACGCCCTCGCGGTCGGCGCCGACGGCCACGATCTCGGCTCCGTACGCCTCGGCGCCGGTGGCGGCGATCTCGTCGAGGAGCGCCTGCAGGTTGGTGCCGGATCCGGAGACCAGCACGACGAGGCGCCTGGGGCGCTCGGCCACGGGCTTGGCGGCCACGGTGGGGCCCTTTCTCGGGAGCGCTCGTGCGGTCGGAGGCACAGCGCTTTGTGTATTCGTACGAATGCTTCGCTCCCTCGGATACGGGGAAGCCTACGAAGCGGCCGACCGTCAGCAACGATACCGGCACACTGGGCGGCTCTCACGGGACGGGGGCGTGGCTGGAAGGTAGCGTCTGGGAAGAGCCGGTCCGGGAACGTTCGGGTCGCCCGGGAACGCCTCCTGTGCACCAAGCGTTCACAGGAGGGAGCCCGGGACCGGAGAACGGACGGAACACTCCGGCTCAGCCGTGGAAGTCGTCCGTGGCCAGCCGTACTCGATCAGTCGCACTTCGTTAAAAGGGGAAGACGCTCACTTGATGCCGGACCGCAGCCTGCGATTCCTCACGTTCCCCCAGCCGTCGGCACAGGGAGGGGAGCGTGGCGCCGTGCTGCTGCGGGAGCGCCCCTCCTCGCCGCCCGAGACGCCCCGGGACGAGGGCAGCGGCGGCGAGCGGCGCCGTGGCTCCGAGGAGAACAACCCGTTCGCGCCGCCCCCGGAGGGGACCCCCGACCAGTCCTGGCAGCCCCGGCACCCGTCCGGCGACGAGGGCGGTGACGGTGGCGGCCGGGGAGACGGCGGCCGCTCCCCGTGGGGCGGGCGGTGGAGTGACCGGCAGCCCGGCCGTTCCTCGGGCGGCTTCGGCGATCGCCCGCGCAGCCCGGAGGGACAGGGCGGCGGGAACAGCGGGCCCCAGGGCCCCGGACCGCGCTGGGACCCGACGGACCCGGTCCAGCGCCGGGCGCGTTACTCCCTGCTGTCCGGCATGTGGGCCTTCTTCTTCGCCCTGTTCAGCTGGCCCTACGTCGCACTGCTGCTGGGCGCGCTCGCCCTGTACTGGGCGATCAGCGCCCTGCGCGCCGAACCCCGCGCGGCCTCCGACCCCGACTCCCCGGCACCGGCGCAGAAGGGCCGCCCGCAGACCACGGCCGCGGTGAGCGGGCTGGTCACGGCCTCCCTGGCACTCGCCCTGGTCGCCGCCAACTTCACGGCACAGCTGGTGTACCGGGACTACTACACCTGTACGCATGACGCCCTCACCCAGGAGGCCAGGCAGTCCTGCAACACCCTCCTGCCGGACGAACTCCGGAACTTCCTCGGGACGGCCGACTGAGAGACCTGCCGACAGCCGCTCCCACACACCTGAGCCGCCCCCTCACACCGCGGGGGGCGGCTCAGGTGTGTTCGGGGGCTCGGGGGCGCGGGGCGCGGGGGGAACCGCGGGAGCGTCGGGAGCCGGGAGAGCACCGGGTCCGACCGGGATGGGGTCCGCGGGCAGGAAGTCGTAGGGGCCGGAGGCGTCCGGGGGCCGTCGCGCGCCCGTGGTGCGCGCCTCGCCCTCCGGTGGCCGCCTGCGCGGCCTGCCGATCCTCGGCACCCGCACCCACGCCTGCGCCCCTGTCCCTGGTCCCGTCCCCGCCGGTGCCCGTTCCGCCGGTTCGTCCCGAGGCGTGCGGCACCGCCGTGCCCGTACCGCCAGGGCCGTCGCCGTGGCCACCGGTCCGATCCACACCAGCGTCGCGCCTCCCACCTGCCACCACACCGGCCCGAAGCGGGAGAGCGCCGCGACCCCCATCGGCCCGCCCGCCAGCGCGGCGGACAGCGCCAGCAGGGTCGCGCACAACACCGCCGCCACCCCGGCGGCGCCGGCCGTCCGGCTCCGCGACCAGGCCGCGTCCGGCGCCCGCTCCGACCGCAGGCCCTCCCGTTCCGGCGGCGCCGGATGTCCGGTCGCCGTGGCGCCCTTCCCGACGAACCACCCCGTCACCACACCGGCCGCCAACGGCACCGCCCCGGCCGCCCAGTTCACCGGCGTCCCCGGCCCCGCGTCCGGCACCGCCGCCAGCAGCGGGAAGGCGGGCAGCAGCGGGGCCGGGGCGGAGGCGAACGGGGTCACGGCGGTGCCGGCCCCGAGGAGGAACCCGGGGCCCATCGCATAGGCCGCCGCCCACACCGCCGCGTTCGGCAGCAGCATGACGCCGAGCAGCAACACCGCGGCCCGCCCCGACCATCCCTCCGTCAACCGCAGGAAGGCCGCCTGGGTTTCCCCACCGTGCCACACCAGCGACACCGTCAGCAGCAGTGCCCCGCCGCCGACGAGCACCGCGGCTCCGGCCGTCGCCGCGCGTGCCGCGACCCCGAGGCGTCCGTCCGGGCCGAGGAGCAGATGACGCACCCTCCTCGGCAGCAGTGCCCCCACGGTCCGTTCCAGCGGCCCACTGGGGCAGCCGTACGCCCGCCACACCCCCGCCCCCGCGGCCAGCACGGCGACCAGCGGAACGCACACGCCCGCCGACGCCCACGCGGGCCGCAGCTCACCGCCCGCGGCATAGAGCGCGGCGGGCACACCGACGGTCAGGTAGCCGAGGACGACGCCCGCCCATGCGGTCGGGCCGTCGACGAGCGGAGCGTCGTCCGACTCGTCCCCGTCCGTGGCGTCGCGGGCCGCCCGGTGCAGCAGCCACACCGGGACCGTGAGCAGCAGCAGCGGCGGAACGCCCAGGGGCGCCGGCACACCGGAGAGCGTGTCGGTACGGATCAGCTCGGTGCCGTGCGCCAGCAGCCACAGCGCCGCCGCGATGTGCAGCGCGCCGTCAGGTCCGCTGTCGGGGTAGGGCGAGCTGATCCACAGCAGGATCACGAGCGTGGCGAACGCGGCGAGTCCGAGTCCCGCGGCGAGAGCACCACCGAGGAGACCTGAGGTCAGTCCGGGCGGGCGGTCACGCATCCGGGTGAGCAGCAGGGCCGGCGTCGATCGGCGGGCAGTCGTCTGGATCACACCCGCCATGCTCCCAACGACACGCGCTTTCCCCTCGTAACGGGCGAAGCACCGCTGTGTCGCTCAATATAACTTTATGTACCTTCTCGCACGAAGGGGCGTCCTGTGACACGGAGCCCTGCTACCCCCCTCCCCTCGCCCGGGGAACGACGACGCCTACGTGAATCCAGTTCGCTGACGCAGGCTCAGCTCGCGAAGCGGATCGGCGTCAGCCGCGAGACGGTGCGTGCGTGGGAGTCCGGTCGCAGCACACCGCGCGGCCGGAAGCGGGAGATGTACGCGAAACTGCTGACGACCACGACGGCGCCCGCGCCGACGGAGCGGCCCAGGCGGTCCGAGCGGCCTGGGCGGCCCCTCGAACACCCTGCTCGCTCCGCGCCCTCCGCGTCCTCCGCATCCTTCGAATACTCCGAACACCCCGAGTCGGCACTCGCCCCGTCCGGCCAAGAGGACGGCGATCCCTCCGCCCTGACGCCCGCTCAGGCCTTCGACGCCCTGTACTCCTTCTGTGCCCCGGCGCTCGTACGGCAGGCGTATCTGCTGTCCGGCCGCCGCGGACTGGCGCGCGAATCGGTCGAGCGGGCCTTCCAACTGGCCTGGGACCGCTGGCCCGAAGTGGCCCGCGACCGCGACCCGGCCGGTTGGGTGCGTGCGGCGGCGTACGAGTGGGCGCTGTCCCCGTGGCACCGGTTCCGGCCCTGCCACCGGCGCCCGGAACCGCCGCCCGCGGAGCAGTCCGACCGGGAGTTGCTGGACGTCCTGCTGCACCTGCCACCGCCGTACCGCCGCACGCTCGTGCTCTACGACGGTGTCGGCCTCGGCCTGCCGGAGACCGCGGCGGAGACGGAGGCCAGCACGCGGGCGGCCGCGAGCCGGCTGCTGCACGCGCACGAGATCGTCGCGGCCCGGCTGCCGGAGTTGTCGGACCCGCGGGTGCTGCACGAACGGCTGGCCGAGCTGGCCTCCGCCGAGCACCTGCGGTCCGCCAAGCCGCCGGAGGTGCGGGGCGGCAGCGAGCGCAGGGCCCGGTTCCGGACCCGGGCCGTCATCGCCTTCACGGTCGCCCTGATCGGCGCCACCGCGTTCACCCTGGCCACGGCGCCCACGCGCTACGACCCACCGCCGCCGCCCGGGGAGATCGTCCAGGGGGTGCCGCCGCAGATGGCCCCGGGCCCCCTTTCGGACAAGGAACGGAAGCTGCGGAACAAGCTCCGGAAGGAGCTGCAGCACGGCCCGCAACGACTGGCACCGCAGCCGCGGTGACCGGTCGGCATCGTGACGGGCGGCACGGCCGGAAACGACGGTGGGCCCGTCCCCCCTGAGGGAACGGGCCCACCCGTGTTCTGCGGTGGCTCAGCCCGCGAGGAGCTCGCGCGCCAGCTTGGCCGTCTCGGTCGGCGTCTTGCCCACCTTGACGCCCGCGGCCTCGAGGGCCTCCTTCTTCGCCTGGGCGGTGCCGGACGAACCGGAGACGATGGCGCCGGCGTGGCCCATGGTCTTGCCCTCGGGCGCGGTGAAGCCCGCGACGTAGCCGACGACCGGCTTCGTCACGTTCTCCGCGATGTAGGCCGCGGCCCGCTCCTCGGCGTCGCCGCCGATCTCACCGATCATCACGATCAGGTCGGTGTCGGGGTCGGCCTCGAACGCGGCCAGCGCGTCGATGTGCGTCGTGCCGATGACCGGGTCGCCACCGATGCCGACGGCCGAGGAGAAGCCGATGTCCCGCAGCTCGTACATCATCTGGTACGTCAGCGTGCCGGACTTCGAGACCAGGCCGATCCGGCCCGGCTTGGTGATGTCGCCCGGGATGATGCCGGCGTTCGACTGACCGGGGCTGATCAGGCCCGGGCAGTTGGGGCCGATGATCCGGGTCTTGTCGCCCTTCTCCACGGCGTACGCGTAGAACGCGGCCGAGTCGTGGACGGCGATGCCCTCGGTGATGACGACCGCGAGCGGGATCTCGGCGTCGATCGCCTCGACGACGGCGGACTTCGCGAAGGCCGGCGGTACGAAGAGGACGGATACGTTCGCGCCCGTCTTCTCCATCGCCTCGGCGACCGTGCCGAAGACCGGGATCTCGTTGCCGTCGATGTCGACGGAGGTGCCGGCCTTGCGCGGGTTCACACCGCCGACGATGTTCGTGCCGTCGGCCAGCATGAGCTTGGTGTGCTTCATGCCCGTGGCACCGGTCATGCCCTGGACGATGACCTTGGAGTCCTTGTTGAGGAAGATAGCCATGGCTGTGGTGTCCCTCGTCCCTTACTTCGCGGCCGCGAGCTCGGCGGCCTTGTCGGCCGCGCCGTCCATGGTGTCCACGCGCTGCACCAGCGGGTGGTTGGCGTCGGAGAGGATCTTGCGACCCAGTTCGGCGTTGTTGCCGTCCAGCCGCACGACCAGCGGCTTGGTGACTTCCTCGCCCCGGTCCGCGAGCAGCTGCAGCGCCTGCACGATGCCGTTGGCGACCTCGTCACAGGCGGTGATGCCACCGAAGACGTTGACGAACACGGACTTGACGTCCGGGTCGCCGAGGATGATCTCCAGGCCGTTCGCCATGACGGCGGCGGAGGCGCCGCCGCCGATGTCGAGGAAGTTGGCGGGCTTGACGCCACCGTGCGCCTCACCGGCGTAGGCGACGACGTCCAGGGTGCTCATCACGAGCCCCGCGCCGTTGCCGATGATGCCGACCTCGCCGTCGAGCTTGACGTAGTTGAGGTTCTTCTCCTTGGCGGCGGCCTCGAGCGGGTTGGCCGCGGCCTTGTCCTGGAGCGCCTCGTGGTCCGGGTGACGGAACTCGGCGTTGTCGTCCAGGGTGACCTTGCCGTCGAGGGCGAGGACGTCACCGGAGGCGACCTTGGCCAGCGGGTTGACCTCGACGAGGAGCGCGTCCTCGGCGATGAAGGTCTTCCACAGGGTGACGAGGACGTCGGCGACCTTGTCGGCCACCTCGGCCGGGAAGTTCGCGGCCTCGACGATCTCGCGCGCCTTCTCGGGGGTCACACCCTCGTTGGCGTCCACCGGCGTCTTGGCGACGGCCTCCGGACGGGTGGCCGCCACCTCCTCGATGTCCATGCCGCCCTCGACGGACGCGATGGAGAGGAACGTGCGGTTGGCACGGTCGAGGAGGAAGGAGACGTAGTACTCCTCGACGATCTCCGGAGCGGTCTCGGCGATCATCACCTTGTGGACCGTGTGGCCCTTGATGTCCATCCCGAGAATGTCCGTCGCACGGGCGACGGCCTCATCCGGAGTGGCCGCCAGCTTCACACCGCCGGCCTTGCCGCGTCCACCGACCTTCACCTGGGCCTTGACGACGGACTTGCCGCCCAGACGCTCGGTGATCTCGCGCGCCGCCTCAGGCGTGTCGATGACTTCACCGGCCAGCACCGGTACATCGTGCTTGGCGAAGAGGTCCCTCGCCTGGTACTCGAACAGGTCCACGCGCTTCCGTCCCTATCAGTGATTCGCGATTCGTTGGATGCGTGGGCGTGCCGCGAAGGGCAACGTGACTACGTCCGCAGTGTCACAGAGGGAGCGCACACGGTGTCCGAGCGCGCGGCATGTCCGTCTCGCAGGTTAGCCCCGGTTGCAAGGTGTCTCTAAATCGCGGGTCACACATGAGCGGTGATACCTGTCACATGATGCCGCAAACAGTGGCACAGCGTGCCATCGGTGTGGGGCCTCACCGGGCTGGGGTTGACCCGGTGAGGCCCGCCGTGCACCCGGAGCAGGGACGACGTCCCTGCCCTCCGGGTGCGGGGTGGCCGGCCCCCACCCCAATGGGGGCCGATCACCCCATCCACGGGGTTGCGGCCGGACCAGCCGATGGCGTTCGGCCGTCCGGTTCCGAGTACCCCCGTGAAGCTTTTCTTACTCGCGAGTCAGGTGCCGTACGTACGAGGTACGCGGGGCGTACGGGGCGTATGGGGTGTACGGGCGTGCGGATGCAGGGCGCCCGTACGGGCGCGGGGGTGCGCTCGCGCCCGGACAGCCGGGGAGGACCTCCGCAGCTGCGCGGCCTGCCCGCGGGGGCTCCGCCTAGGCGGGAGAGACCGGTACGTCCCGGCACCGGTCCCGGGGCTCGGCCGCCTCGGTGGACACGGTGGCGCCGGGTACGAGCCGGACGCGGAGACGGTGACCCGGGGTGACGGCGTGCGCGTCGCCGTGGCGTGGTGCGGTGTGGTCCGCCGCGGAGCGGTGGCCCGTCGTGCCGTCCGGGCTCCCGCCGGGAGCGTGGGAGGCCGGGGCCGGGTCGCTGTGCGGCGCGGGGGGCGTGGCACGGTGCTCGGTGTCGTCGCACGGCAGCGGGTCGACGGCGAGGCCTGCGCCGGCACCTCCGGCGTCCGGGCCGTACGGGGCGGCCTCCGGGGCTTCGGGCCGCGCGGTGGGAACGGAGGCGTCGGTCGCCGGTGGCGCGGGGGCTTCCGACCGAGTGAACGGCACCGGGAGGGGGGCTGGTGCGCCCGGTGCGTCCAGCGTGTCCGGTGCGTCCGGTGCATCCGGTGCGTCCGGCGGGACGGCGGGCAGTCGCGGGAGCCGGGGCTCCACCGGGACCTCGGGCAGCCCCGGGAACTCCGGAAGGGGCGCGGGCTGCGTCAGACCGGGCAAGGTCGGCAGGGCGGGAGCCTGCGGGCGTGAAGGCGGAGACGGTACCGGGAGCACCTTCGCGGGCACCTCGGTCAGGTCGGTGACAACCCCGCCCAGCCGATCGGCGACCGGGGTCACCACCCGCTCACCCACCGACCCCGAAACCGACACCACCGCACCGGTGACCGGAGAAGCGGAGGAGGTGTTCACCGGGCCGCCGCCGTCCGCCGCCTGGGCCCGCTCCCCGCACAGCACGCCGAGCACGAGCACCGCGCCCACCAGGAACGCCAGGTGCAGCGCACGCCTGCCGGCCGCCGTGCGCATCGCGCGCAGAGCGGCACCGGGCAGGAGGGCTGACCAGGTCAAGGGAGGAAGGTTCCTCGTGGACGGCGGTACATGAAGGAAACTCGATGCCTCAGGCGTCGAGCGTCGTCGATCCTCGCACGCGACTCCGGAGGGTGCGCAAGCCCTCTCTCACCGATGGGGCGTCATGTCCGCCTTTGCCGACCCGAGTCGGACGACGAAGGATCGACAAATCGCCCCTCCCTCTCCCCTCGCCTTTCTCTCCCCTCGCCTTTCTTTCCTCTCTCCCTTCTTTCCTCTTCCCTCCTCACACCGGCTCCGGTATCGGCAGCGGCCGCTTCTCGATCGCCGCGGCCATCACCTCCGGGAACAGGTCGGGCGTGCAGGCGAACGCCGGCGCGCCCAGCGCGGCGAGGGCCGCCGCGTGCTCCCGGTCGTAGGCGGGCGCCCCCTCGTCGGACAGCGCCAGCAGCGTCACGAACTGCACCCCCGACGCCTTCATCGCCGCGACCCGCTTGAGCATCTCGTCGCGGATGCCCCCCTCGTAGAGGTCGCTGATCAGTACGACCACCGTCTCCGCGGGCCGGGTGATCCTCGACTGGCAGTACGCCAGCGCCCGGTTGATGTCCGTGCCCCCGCCGAGCCGGGTACCGAAGATCACGTCGACGGGGTCGTCGAGTTGGTCCGTGAGGTCGACCACCGCCGTGTCGAACACGACGAGCCGCGTGTCGACGGACCGCATGGACGCGAGCACCGCCCCGAACACCGAGGCGTAGACGACGGACGCCGCCATCGACCCGGACTGGTCGACGCAGAGGACGACCTCCTTCTTCACGGACTGCGCGGCACGCCCGTAGCCGATGAGCCGCTCGGGCACGACCGTCCGGTACTCGGGGAGGTAGTGCTTGAGGTTGGCCGCGATCGTGCGGTTCCAGTCGATGTCGTGGTGGCGGGGCCGGCTGACGCGGGCGCTCCGGTCGAGGGCGCCGGTGAGGGTGGCCCGGGTGCGGGTGGCGAGCCGCTTCTCCAGTTCGTCGACGACCTTGCGGACGACGGCCCGTGCCGTCTCCTTCGTCGTGTCGGGCATCGCCTTGTCGAGTGACATCAGCGTGCCCACGAGATGGACGTCGGCCTCGACCGCCTCCAGCATCTCCGGTTCCAGCAGGAGGGTGGCGAGCCCCAACCGGTCGATGGCGTCGCGCTGCATGACCTGGACGACGGAGGAGGGGAAGTAGGTCCGGATGTCCCCGAGCCAGCGCGCCACCGACGGCGCGGACGCCCCCAGTCCAGCCGAACGCTCCCGCCCCGTCCGCGGCTTGTCCCCCTTGCCGTAGAGCGCGGTGAGCGCTCCGTCCATGGCGGCGTCCTGGCCGGACAGCGCGCGTCCGGTGCCGTCCGCCGCGCCCCCGCCGAGCACCAGCCGCCACCGTCGCAGCCGTTCCCGCGCCGGGTCCGTCACCGCTGCCGTCATACGTTTCCCTCCGTCCCTTGCTCCTTCGTCCCCTGCTCCTTCGTCCGGTGGCCGGGCGGCCGTCATCGCACCGCTCCCACCAGGCCGGCGTCTGTGTCCTCGCCGCCTCCGTCGCCTCCGGCCGCCTCCTCCACTCCCGGTCCCAGCCCCAGCAGCAGCCGCACCACGGGCAGGACCGCGTCCGCCCGGCCGGTGTCGAGGCCGGCCGCGAAGCCGGGTGTCCCACGACCGGCGCTCTCCGCACCGCCCCGCGCCCCCGGTTCACGCCGGACCAGCTCGCCGAGCGTGCGCCGCACCCCGGGCTCGTACGCCGAGAAGGTCCGCCGCAGCAGCGGGAGTACGTCCGTGAACGCCTCCGCCGGCACCCCCGTCAGCCACGCGTCGACCAGTGCGAGGAGCCGCTCGTCGTGGACGAGGAGCAGCCCGCCCCCCGAGCCGCCGACGAACCCCTCGATCCACGCCGCCGCGTCCGCCGGGGACGTACCCGGTGACGACAGCACCAGCCCCATCTGCCGGGCCGTCTCGTCCTGCGCCAACTCCCCGTCGTCCAGCAGCAGGCGGACGGACCGCCCCCGTACGACACCGGGCACGGTGTCCCGCGTCGCCAGCTTCCGCAGTGCCGACGCCCAGCGGGCGCGCAGGTTCCCGTGGCCCCGCGCGGGAACGTCGTTGAGGAGTCCCACCGCCCCGTGCACGGCGTCGAGATGGCGCCGCATCTCGTCGGCGGCGTCCGCGTCCAGTCCGGCGCAGGCCGGGGGCAGGCCGACCAGGACCCGCTCCGCCAGCCCGGCGGCGACCTCGGCCAGCGCCGCGGTGCCGGTGCCGCGCACATCGCCGTAGCGCAGCGAGCGGACCAGGGCGGGCAGGGCCTGGGCGAGATGGCCGACGTCCGTGTCGAGGGCCGCGCGGTCGGTGAGTATCCGCATCACCGTGGGCAGCGCGTCGGGCAGTTCGGCCAGGAGGCAGTGCTCGGCGAGCCCGGTGACGGCGGCGAGGTCCCGCGCCGCGACGGCGTCCGCCTCGGCCCTGGCGGTCGCGGCGGCGAGTACGGTCGTCCCCCATATCCCGGCCTCGGCGACCCGCACGGACAGCTCCGGCTCCCAGCACAGCCGCCATGTCTCCCGGAACGTGCCCGTGTTCCCGTACGAGGCCGCCGGTTCCCCCCAGCCGATGCCGAGCAACCGCAGCCGGTGCAGCAGCCTGCTGCGCTGCCCGTCGGTCTCCTTGCGCAGGTCGAGTTCCAGTTCCCGCTCCGCGGCCTCGGGTTTCAGCCGCAGCCGGCGCTGTGTCCGGGTGAGGTCCCGTTGCAGGGGCACCGCGGGGGCCGTCGCCGGCACCTCTCCGAGCACGTCACCGACGATCAGCCGGTCGTGCACCAGTGCCAGCGGCACGTCGGAGCCCTCGCACATCACCGCCCGTACCGCGTCCGTCGTCTCGCCCAGTCCGGGCAGGGGCCGGCCGCGCATCGCGGCGAGTGTCTCCGCCAGCCGTACCGCCTCGATGACATGGGCGGAGGACACGATCCGGTCCTCGGCGCGCAGCAGCCCCGCCACCTTCGTCATCCACCGCTCGACCGGCCGGTCCTCCACGCCGAACAGATGCCCGTACCAGCCGGGCGAGTCGATGCCCGCGCCGTATCCGCTGAACCGGGACAGCCTGCGGTTCGTCCACGGCACCCACGTCATGTCCGTCTTGACCTTCGGCAGGCCTCTGAGCAGGGCCCGGTCGGCGGTGACGGTGGCCTTCCGCCGCAACGCGGGCACGTGCCAGGCCCCGCAGACGACGGCCACGCCGCCCCCGAACTCCCGCCGCGCCGCCCGGATCTGGAGCCGCATGTACGCCTCGCGCACGAGATCCCGGTCGTGTCCCCCGCTGCCGTACACCTCACGCAGCGCCGTCATGGCCTCCTCCAGCGCGGTGAACGGGGCGAGCGCGTCGCCCTCCTCCCCCACTCCGCGGTGCTCGACGACGTCCTCCCACCACCGCTCGGCGTCGTCGTACCCTGCGGCCTCGGCCAGCACCCGGAGCGGATCGATCCGCACATCGGTCTGCTGCCCGGTGTCCGCCTGCTCTCCGTCGTTCGCCTCGCCCCTCCCCCAGGCCAGGGTGTGGGTGGCCGGCAAGTCGATGAAGCGGGCCGGGGCGCCGTGCTCCAGCGCCCAGTGGATCGCGACCCACTCCGGGGAGAACCCGGCGAGCGGCCAGAACGCCGAGCGGCCTGGCTCGTCCACCGCATGGGCGAGCAGGGCGACCGGCGGACGCATGCCGTCGTCCGCGGCGAGCGGAATCAGATCGTTCGCCTCGGGCGGACCCTCTATCAGGACGACTCCCGGACGGGCCTCCTCCAGGGCCGCCCGCACCGCCCGCGCCGACCCCGGTCCGTGGTGCCGTACCCCGAGCAGCAGCGGTCCCGCTCCCCGGCCACCGCCGGGCTGCTCCACCTCGCTCACGCGCCTGCCTCCCTGCAGGCCCGGTAGAAGTCCTTCCAGCCGTCGCGTTCGCGGACGACGGTCTCCAGGTACTCCTGCCAGACGACGCGGTCCGCCGCCGGGTCGCGGACGACCGCGCCGAGCACGCCCGCCGCCACGTCCCCGGCCCGCAGCACGCCGTCCCCGAAGTGGGCCGCCAGCGCCAGCCCGCCCGTGACCACGGAGATCGCCTCGGCGGTCGACAGGGTGCCGCTGGGTGACTTCAGCTTCGTCCGGCCGTCGGCGGTGACCCCGTCGCGCAGCTCGCGGAAGACGGTGACGACACGGCGGATCTCGTCGATGCCGTCGGGCGCGGTCGGCAGGTCGAGGGAGCGGCCGATCTGGTCCACCCGGCGCGAGACGATGTCGACCTCCGCCTCGGGGGTCTCGGGCAGCGGCAGCACCACGGTGTTGAACCGGCGGCGCAGGGCGCTGGACAGGTCGTTGACCCCCCGGTCGCGGTCGTTGGCGGTGGCGATCAGGTTGAAGCCGCGGACCGCCTGCACCTCCTGGCCCAGTTCCGGTATCGGCAGCGTCTTCTCCGACAGGATCGTGATCAGCGTGTCCTGCACATCGGCCGGGATCCGGGTCAGTTCCTCGACGCGGGCCGTCGTCCCCTCCGTCATCGCGCGCATGACGGGGCTGGGCACGAGGGCGTCGCGGCTGGGGCCGTGAGCGAGCAGCCGGGCGTAGTTCCAGCCGTAGCGGATGGCCTCCTCGGGGGTGCCCGCGGTGCCCTGGACCAGCAGGGTGGAGTCGCCGCTGACCGCCGCGGCCAGGTGCTCGGACACCCAGGTCTTCGCGGTGCCGGGCACGCCGAGCAGAAGCAGGGCGCGGTCGGTGGCCAGGGTGGTGACGGCGACCTCGACGATGCGGCGCGGGCCGACGTACTTCGGTGTGATCACGGTGCCGTCCGGCAGTGTGCCGCCGAGCAGGTAGGTGGCGACGGCCCACGGGGACAGCTTCCAGCGGGCCGGCCGCGGACGGTCGTCCTGCGCGGCCAGCGCGGTGAGTTCGGCGGCGAAGGCGTCCTCGGCATGCGCCCGCAGCACCTCGGCCGCAGGCGCGGGCGGGGTGGCCCCCGCGCCCCCGTTCACGGGCGCGGAGCCGTTCCGGCTCGGGTCGACGGGTGCCGGGGCGGCAGACGTCGGTTCGACATCCGTCGGTTCGGCATCCGTCGGTTCGGCATCCGTCGGTTCGGCATCCGTCGGTTCGGCATCCGTCGGTTCGGCATCCGTCGGTTCGGCATCCGTCGGTTCGGCATCCGTCGGTTCGGCAGACACAGACATGGCGGAGTCCCCCTCCAGCTCGGCCGGTTCGGATCTGGTACCCACCGTGCACCACACCACTGACAATCGCTGTGACCTGGGAAAACGCTCATGCGAGGGCGATTGTCAGTGGGGGGATCTACCTTCGACGACATGACTCAGCAGGGGGTGCGCTGGACCGCGGACCAGGTGCTGGCCTTGGCGCCTGACGTCGCGTCGCGCACAGCGGGAAGCAAGCTCGGCGCGGCCGGTCCGTGGTCCGAGGCCGGCAGTTCGGGCGAGGGGGCGGTGTGGGGGCTGTGCGAGGGCAGCGGCAGCAAGCCGTACCGGACGGTGGTCGACATCGCGGACGTCTCCGGGCCCGCGTGCAAGTGCAGTTGCCCGAGTCGCAAGTTCCCGTGCAAGCACGCCCTGGGTCTGCTGCTGCTCTGGGCGGGCGACGAGGGGGCGGTGCCGCGGACGGAGGTGCCGGAGTGGGCCGGGCAGTGGATCACGGGCAGGCGCGGGCGCGCGGAACGGAACGGGACCGCGGCCCCGTCGGGTTCCCCGTCCGGACCCGCCGATCCGGAGGCGGCCCGGCGCAGGGCGGAGCGCCGGGCCGAGCGGGTCACCGCGGGTGCGTCGGAGCTGGAGCAGCGGCTGGCGGATCTGCTCCGCGGCGGACTGGCCGCGGCGGAGCGGTCCGGGTACGGCCTGTGGGAGGAGACGGCGGCCCGCATGGTCGACGCACAGGCGCAGGGACTGGCCACCAGGGTCCGGGAGTTGGGGGCGATTCCGGGCACGGGCCCGGGGTGGCCGGTGCGACTGCTGGAGGAGTGCGCGCTGCTCCACCTCCTCGATCAGGGCTGGCTGCGCCGTGACCGGCTGCCGGAGGGGCTGGCCGCGACCGTCCGCTCCCGCATCGGTCTGCCGACCTCGGCGGACGGCCCGCCGGTGCGGGACCGCTGGCTGGTCCTCGCCCAGTACGACTCGGCGGACGCGCGCCTGACGACCCGCCGGATCTGGCTGTACGGCACGGACTCGCGGCGCACCGCGCTGCTCCTCTCCTACAGGGCCGCGGGGCGTGCTCCGGAACTCGCGCTGCCGGTGGGTCTGGCCCTGGACGCGGAGCTGTCCGCCTACCCGGGCAGCGGGCAGTCGCGGGCGGCGCTCGGTGAGCGGTTCGCGGCGCCCGCCCCTACGGCCGAGCGGCCCCCCGGGACGACGACGGCCCGGGCCGCCGCCCGTTACGGCGCCGCGCTGCGCGACGATCCCTGGCTGGACTCCGTTCCGGTGACCCTGGACCGGGTGATACCGGCCCCGGACGGTGACTCCTGGCAGCTCGCGGACGCCGACGAGGACACCGCCCTGCCGCTCACCGCGGCCGCGCGTTCCCGTCCCGCCCTGTGGCGTCTCGTCGCCCTCTCGGGCGGTGCGCCGGTCACGGTCTTCGGCGAGTGCGGCCACCGGGGATTCACCCCGCTGGCGGCCTGGCCGGAGGGACCCGGCGAGGTGGTGCCGCTGTGCTGAGCCGTCCGCACTTCGCCGGCCCCACCCGCCTCCGGCCGCTCCCGTGCGTCCGACGGAAAGGAATCTCTTGACATCTCCCCCGGCCGAGCAGGGGGATTCAACCCTCACGGGTCGATCTTTCTGTTTCATCGACAGCAGCCGACCCGAACCAACAGCGAGGACTGGTGTACCGGTCATCGGTCTTACGCCGGCTCCACAGACCTGACATCCCGCCGGCCCGGCGGGATGCCCGGTCAGCTTGGTTCTCACCGACCGGGCATCCCGCACATATCACCCTATCCGGGGCCGTGGGCGGCCGACGACTCATCGCCCCCGAAGGACGGGTTTCCCTCGAAGGAGATCAGATGAGCAGGACCTCCGTACCGGCCGCACCCTCGGCCGCGTCGGCGCCGCACTCTGCAGACCCGTCCCTCCCCGGCGCCTGGGAGGACCTCGTCACCACGGCGCTGCTGGGGACGGACCGGCGTACTCCGGCCGGCGCCGCGCCCGGCGCGGACGCCCCGAGGGCCCTGCTGGACGCGGCGGCCGTGGCGACCGTGCGGCGGCGCGCCGGACTGCGCCCCGCCGGGGCGGCGAAGCGTCCGCGACCGGCGCCCCGGGACCCGCGCCCCGCGCTGCCACCCGCCGCCGCCCGCAGGCTCACGATGCTGCTCGCCGACCGCCCCGGCACCTCCGGCGGCGGCCGCCGGGGCACGGCACCGGACCTGATGGAGCTGCTGCCCCAGTGGCTGGCGGCGGCGAACGCTCACGGCTTCGCGGCGCCCGCCCCGGCGCTGCCCGCGCTGCTCGACGCCGCGCGGGGGCGTACGGACCTGCGACCGGCGGCCCTGCGGTTCGCGGGGCCGCGCGCTCTGTGGCTGGCCCGCCTCAACCCGGACTGGCGGTTCGCCCTGCGCTCGACGCCGGGAGGGGGCATGTCACTGCCGGGGACCATGAACGCCGTGAACCCCGAGGCTCCCAAGGGCCCCGAGGCCCCCGAGAACACGGAGTCGTCCCTGCGGCTCTGGCAGGAGGGCCTCTTCGCGGAACGGGTCGCCCTGCTCGCCGCCCTCCGTTCCCACCGGCCCGCCGCCGCACGCGAACTCCTCGCGACGACCTGGGCGACGGAGCGGGCCGAGGACCGGCTGATGTTCCTCGACTCGTTGCGCACCCGTCTCGCCCCGGACGACGAGCCGTTCCTGGAGCTGGCACTCGCCGACCGCAGCCGCAACGTACGGGCGACGGCCGCCGAGCTGCTGTCGGCGCTGCCCGGTTCGGCCCTCGCGGAGCGTATGGCGGTCCGGGCCGGGGTGTGCGTGGCCGTGGACCACACCCGGGACACACCCACCCTCACCGTCGAGGCGCCGCACGAGTGCGACGCGGACATGGAGCGCGACGGGGTGACGGCCAAGGCTCCCACAGGCCGGGGCGAACGGTCCTGGTGGCTGGGGCAGTTGGTGGAGGCAGCCCCCCTGGGCACCTGGTCGCGGCGGCTCGGCGGACGTTCCCCCCGGCAGATCGTGGCCCTCCCCGTGGCGGACGACTGGCGGAGCGAACTGCACGCGGCATGGTGCCGCGCGGCGGTGCGCCAGCGGGACGCGGAGTGGTCACGGGCGCTGCTCGGCGAGCCCGCCGCGGTGGAGGCGGGCGGCCCGGGAGCCGTGTCCCTGGCCGAACGGGCCAAGCTGCTCGGCACGCTGGACGCGGCCGAACGAGCCGAGTGGGTGGCGGGGTTCATCGGGACACACGGGCTGCCGGACGCGTTCCAGCTGCTCGGCGTGTGCGCGGTGCCGTGGGCACCACCGCTCGGCCGGGCCGTGGTGGACGCGCTCGACATCGCCCGGGACGCGGGGAGTTATCCCTGGAGTTTCAGTGGTGTCATGGGCCTGGCCGAGCGCTGCCTCGACCCCTCGGAGGCGGGCCACCTCGATGCGCTCCTGGCCGTACCGGACGAGCCGGAGGACGCCTCGCCGGGCTCCGGTGGCTACTGGTCGGAGGCGTTCCAGCGACTGGTCACCACGCTGCGGCTGCGCGCCGCGATGCTGGCGGAGCTGACCCCGGCGCCACCCGGCCACCCCTGACTCCCCGGCTCCCCCACCACCACCGCGCACCACCCTCGCGGATGAACCCGGGGCCGGCCGCGTGGTCTGCATCGGAGCCGGAGCCCACACCGTCGGTTCCGAGCCGGGGCCCGCGCGGTCGACGGGGGTCGCCCGGGCCAGGGTCTACGCCTCCGCGGGATGCCGCACGGTCGCGCGCACCCAGTCCACGATCGACGCCGTCGTCGCACCCGGGGTGAAGATCTCCGCGACGCCCTTCTCCTTCAGCGGAGCGATGTCCGCTTCGGGGATGATCCCCCCGCCGAAGACCAAGATGTCCGCCGCGTCCCGCTCCTTGAGCAGTTCGATCACCGCCGCGAAGAGCGTGTTGTGCGCACCGGAGAGGATGGACAGACCGATCGCGTCGGCGTCCTCCTGGATCGCGGTGTCGACGACCTGCTCGGGAGTCTGGTGGAGCCCGGTGTAGATGACCTCCATACCGGCGTCGCGCAGGGCCCGCGCGATCACCTTGGCCCCACGATCGTGGCCGTCGAGCCCCGGCTTGGCCACCACTACGCGGATCGGACCGGCTGCCACACCCATTACTGCCTCCTGAAGCGACTACATCCATCCGTACCGAGCAATACCGCACATACAAGCCATGCCGCACCCGTCACGTGCCGCAGGCCTCCGCCGCCCACCGAACACGCCGCCAAGGCACAGACGCCCCGGCCCGTACCGGACCGGAGAAGTGAACGAACGTTATCCCCCAGCATCCCGCAACCGGCAGTTTCACGGTGCGGAGCGAGGGGGAAATCACACAGAGGGACATGTTCACCGCGCACCGTCCCGGTGCCTCACGAGCCGGGTACTGCTGCCCGTGCGACACGCGGACAACAGTGGGAACATGCGTATAAGGGATTCGCAACGAGGTCGTCCCACTGCCGCGACCAGTCAAGGCTCCTGACGGGCGCGGCGTCGACCGCTTTTCGTAGCGAACCCCATGAGGGCACATGGGGGACAGAGCTGTCCTTCGCGTGCCGACAGGAGGTCGGCCATGAAGGTCACGGAGGCAGTACTCCCCTTTCTGCCGCTCTGCCGGCGCCTGGTGCCGAGCCGGCTGGCAGGTCTCTCCACCGCCCTGCTGAAGGCCACCGCCCTGGAGCTCGCCATCCTGGTGGGCCACATGCTCCTCTATCCCGCCGGCATCGTGCAGGAGCGGCGGGACACGACGTCTGAGCTCCCCCCACCGGACGGCACCGCGAAGCTGCCGACGGAGTGCCGGCCCCCGGTCGTGCTGCTGCACGGCTTCATCGACAACCGCTCGGTGTTCCTGCTGCTGCGCCGCAGTCTCGCCCAGCACGGCAGGCAACAGGTCGAGTCGCTCAACTACTCTCCGCTGACCTGCGACATCCGCGTCGCGGCCGAACTGCTGGGCCGACACATAGAAGAAGTGTGCGAGCGCACCGGCAGCAGCCGCGTCGACATCGTCGGGCACAGCCTCGGAGGGCTGATAGCGCGGTACTACGCGCAGCGCCTGGGCGGTGACATCCGCGTACGGACCCTCGTCACGCTCGGTACCCCGCATTCCGGCACGCGCGTCGCGCCGCTGGCCAACGCGCACCCCATCGTGCGCCAGATGCGGCCCGGTTCACCGGTGGTCGAGGAGCTCGCCCGCCCCGCGCCCGGCTGCCGCACCCGCTTCGTCGCCTTCTGGAGCGACCTCGACCACATCATGGACCCGCTGGAATCGGCCTGCATCCGGCACCGGGACCTGGTCGCGCAGAACGTGCGGGTGGGCGGCGTCGGCCACCTCGCCCTGCCCGTGCACCCCGCCGTGGCGACCGGCATACGGGAGGCCCTCGACGCGGCGCACCCCGGAGAGCCGTCCACCGGCCATGCGGGCGGCCTGACGGTGGCGTGACGGGAGGCGGCGACACGCCCGAAGCGCACACCCCTCGACCATCACGACGGCAGCACTTCCCCACCCGAACAACAGCCGCTCCGCCCGGCCGACTTGGCGACGTGAACGCATACAAATCTCGAACAGACTTCGAACACAAGGCCAAGACCGTAAATACCCGCCGCCAAAACGCAACCGAATGCCCGTTTCCTGCGCGCGCGAAACCTGTGGAAGATTGTCGCGCCCGCGTACCGCCGGGTACAGTCGCCGCACTGCTCTGCCAGCCCCTGTTGTCGAGGCGAAAGAGAAGTTGGTGAACGACCGTCACCCGTCGGGGACAATGGCCCCGCCCCCGGCTTCCGACGCCGTCTCGGCGCACTACGCGTCCTACGGCACCCAGGAAGCCCAGTACGGAGACTTCACCACGTACAGCGGCTACGACACCAACGGTTTCGACTCAACGGGTTTCGGAACCGACATTCCGGCCACCGCGGCCTTCACCGCCGACCCCCTCTTCGGCAACCTCTCGGGAAGCGGTCACGACCCGGCTTCATACGCCACCGGGGACTGGTCCGCGGGCGGCCATGACCCCGCGTACTACGACGCCTACCCGGCTCAGCAGCAGGTCACCTACGACACGGGCGGCTACGACGCGACCGCCTGGACCACCGGGCAGCAGCAGACGCCGACGGTCCCGCCGCAGGCCACGGCACCCGACGCGAGCGGCCAGTGGGACGCCGGCGCCTGGCTCCAGCCCGACCAGGCCCAGAGCACCGCCGATCCGACCCAGCAGTGGCACTGGGGCACCCAGACCTTCGACACCGGCGCCTACGACGCCACGCAGTGGAACTCCGACGGCAGTACGGCCACACAGGTCACGGCCACCCAGGTCTCCGAGTCCTACGAGACCCCCTCCTACGAGCATCAGGCCGTACCGTTCGACCAGCAGGCCACCGCCACGTTCGAGCGGCACCCGGACCTGCGGTCCTCCACCGCCGCCCCCTCCCCGGGCTTCGATTCCCAGGAATCCGATCAGGAGCTCCACGAGGTCGATTACGAGGTCTCCTACGAGGAGGTCTCCTACGAGCCCGTGCACGACGCACCGGACGACGCCGGTGAGCCGCCCACGACGGCCCCGCTGCTCGACGAGCAGGAGGAGTCCACCCCGTTGCCCGCACCGCGCGCGGCGTCACGCGGCGGGTCCCGTTCCCGCCGCCGCACGCCCGCCAAGCGCTCCGCGCTGCTGACGGTGGCCGTGCCCTCGGCGTGTGTGATGGGTGTCGCCGGTATCGCGGCGGCCTCGGTCGGCGATCTGGCCGAGGACGGCGGCGGCCCGGAGACCAGGACGACCGCGGCGGACCCGCCGCCGGTGCAGCCCGCCACCGTCAACAACGAACTCAACACCCAGCTCGAGAGCCTCTCCGCCGGGGCCAACGACTTCGCCGACCGGGCCAGCCGCACCCAGGAACGCATCGACCTGAAGGCCCAGCAGGAGGCCGACCGCAAGGCCGCGGCGGAGGAGGCGGCCCGCAAGGAGCGGCTGCGCCCGAAGTTCGCGCTTCCCGTCGCACAGCACGGCCTCAGCGCCTACTACGGCCAGTCCGGCATCAACTGGATGTCCGTGCACAGCGGAATCGACTTCCCCGTCTCGTACGGCGCGACGGTGATGGCCGCGACCGACGGCACGGTCCGCACCCAGTACAACAGCGCCTACGGCAACATGATGATCGTGACCGCGATGGACGGCACGGAGACGTGGTACTGCCACCTCTCCAGTTACCAGGTCCCCTCCGGCACGGCGGTGAAGGCCGGCCAGCCGATCGCGTTCTCCGGGAACTCGGGCAACTCCACCGGTCCGCACCTCCACTTCGAGGTCCGCCCGAGCGGCGGCTCGGCGATCGACCCGCTGGCGTGGTTCCGCAGCCACGGCCTCGACCCGACGTAGACCACCCCCGCCGCCCGGCGACAGCGGGGGCTCACCGCCCGGCTCCGGTGCCGGGCGGTCCCGGCACCCGGCTACAGCTTCTCGACCGGCGCGTACCGCAGCAGCAGTCGCTTCGGCTTGGTGTCCCCGAAGTCGATCGTCGCCTCGGCGTTGCCCCCCGTGCCCTTCACCGCGACGACGGTGCCGAGCCCGAACTGGTCGTGCGTGACACGGTCCCCGACCGCCAGCGACACCACCGGCTTCTCGGCGGCCCGGCGCGTGGCGAAGCCGGACGCGCCCGACGCCGCCGAGCGGGAGCGGGACGACGACAGCGAGGCCGCCACCCCGGACACCGGTCCGGAGGCCACCGGGGAGCTCGCACCCGTCCGCTTCCACTCCAGATGGGCGGCCGGGATCTCCTCCAGGAAACGCGAGGGCGGGTTGTACGAGGGCTGCCCCCAGGCGCTGCGCAGCGTCGACCGGGTGAGGTACAGCCGCTCACGCGCACGCGTGATGCCGACGTACGCCAGGCGCCGCTCCTCCTCCAGCTCCTTGGTCTGGCCGAGGGCGCGCATGTGCGGGAAGACGCCGTCCTCCATGCCGGTCAGGAAGACGACGGGGAACTCCAGGCCCTTGGCGGTGTGCAGGGTCATCAGGGTGATGACGCCGGAGCCGTCCTCGTCCTCGTCGGGGATCTGGTCGGAGTCGGCGACCAGGGCGACCTGCTCCAGGAAGTCGGACAGCGCGACCGACTCGCCCTCGCCCCGCTCCTGCTCGAACTCCAGGGCCACGGCGGCGAGTTCCTGGAGGTTCTCGATCCGGGTCTCGTCCTGCGGGTCGGTGGAGGTCTGCAACTCGGCGAGGTAGCCGGTGCGTTCGAGGATCGCCTCCAGAACCGTCGCCGGGCCCGCGCCGGACTCGACGATCGTACGGAGGTCCTCCATCAGCGTGTTGAACCGCTTCACCGCGTTGGTGGAGCGCGCGGCCATGCCGTACGCCTCGTCGACGCGCTTCAGCGCCTGCGGGAAACTGATCTTCTCGCGCTGGGAGAGCGCGTCGATCATGGCCTCCGCGCGGTCGCCGATGCCCCGCTTGGGGACGTTGAGGATGCGGCGCAGCGGCACCGAGTCCTCGGGGTTGGCGAGCACCCGCAGGTAGGCCAGGACGTCCCGGACCTCCTTGCGCTCGTAGAAGCGGACGCCTCCGACGACCTTGTAGGGCAGGCCGACCCGGATGAAGATCTCTTCGAAGACCCGGGACTGGGCGTTGGTGCGGTAGAAGACGGCGACGTCCCCGGCCTTGGCCTCGCCCGCGTCCGTGAGGCGGTCTATCTCGTCGGAGACGAACTGGGCCTCGTCGTGCTCGGTGTCGGCGACGTATCCGGTGATCTGCGCGCCGGTGCCCGCGTTGGTCCACAGGTTCTTGGGGCGGCGGGACTCGTTGCGCTCGATGACGGCGTTGGCGGCGCTGAGGATCGTCTGCGTGGAGCGGTAGTTCTGCTCGAGCAGGATCGTCGTCGCGTTCGGGTAGTCCTCTTCGAACTGGAGGATGTTGCGGATCGTCGCGCCGCGGAAGGCGTAGATCGACTGGTCGGCGTCGCCCACCACGCACAGTTCGGCGGGCGGCAGCTCGTGCGCGCCCGGCTGTCCGTCGCCGGGGTGCTCGGAGTCGCCGACCAGCTCGCGCACGAGCGCGTACTGGGCGTGGTTGGTGTCCTGGTACTCGTCCACCAGGACGTGCCGGAAACGGCGGCGGTAGTGCTCGGCGACGTCCGGGAAGGCGCGCAGCAGGTTGACCGTCGTCATGATCAGGTCGTCGAAGTCGAGCGCGTTGGCCTCGCGCAGCCGCGACTGGTAGAGCGCGTAGGCCTGGGCGAGGGTCTTCTCGAAGCCGTCACTCGCCTGAGCGGCGAAGTCCTCCTCGTCGATCAGCTCGTTCTTCAGATTGCTGATCTTGGCGCTGAAGGACTTGGGCGGGAAGCGCTTCGGGTCGAGGTCCAGGTCACGGCAGACCAGGGCCATCAGGCGCTTGGAGTCGGCGGCGTCGTAGATGGAGAACGACGACGTGAAGCCGAGCTTCTTGCTCTCGCGGCGCAGGATGCGCACACAGGCGCTGTGGAACGTCATGACCCACATCGCGTGCGCGCGCGGGCCGACGAGCTGCTCGACCCGCTCCTTCATCTCGCCGGCGGCCTTGTTGGTGAAGGTGATCGCGAGGATCTGGCCCGGGTGGACGCTCCGCGCGGCGAGCAGGTGCGCGATGCGGTGCGTGAGCACCCGGGTCTTGCCGGAGCCGGCACCGGCCACGATGAGCAGCGGAGAGCCGGAGTGCGTGACGGCGGCGCGCTGGTTCTCGTTCAGCCCCTCCAGGAGGGCGGCGGGGTCCAGCACCGGGCGCGGGGCACCGTCGCGGTAGTGGGTGTCCCGGTCCGGCGGCACGTCGAACTTACCGCCGAACAGATCGGCCGGAACCTCCTCCGGCACGTGATCGTCCTCGGGCGGCGGCGGGGGCTCCTCCGCGGGGCCCCGCTGGGCCTGGAGGTCCGCCAGGAAGCTGTCGTCAAAGAGGCTGCTCATCGCTCTCCGAGTCTAGGCCGCCCCACCGACAAGCCGTGGCCACCCCGAGAACATCGCCCCCGCACCGCGCCCCCACCCTCCAGCACCGCGCTCTCACCCTGCGTGACGTGACGAAGAAGGTCACGAAAACGTATCGGGCATATCACCCATCAACCTTCACACGAGCCACATGAGTTGGCTACGGTTCGGGCGGGCCGTGCGTCCCCCACCGGCGAACCCCGCCGGGCCGAGCGGCCTCCGCCGAGTCCGTCACCGCCGTCGCGGCAGCCGGCCCCTGGCCCTCCCCGGAGCGATGACGGCCTGGAAGTCCCCCTGCCGCCGCCCCGCAGGCGGAACGTTGGAAGGAGTCGCCTCCCTTGGCGTCGCACCGCAAGTCGCGCACCCCCGGTACGCGCGTGGCCGGCAAACGGACCCCCGCCCTCGCCACGGCGGCCCTGACCTCCGTCGCCCTGCTGTCCCAGACCGCCGACGCCGCCCCCTCGGACGACGGCCGGCCGAGCCTGGAGGAGGTCGAGAAGAAGGTCGACGACCTGTACCGCCAGGCGGAGTCGGCGACCGAGAAGTACAACGCGGCCAAGGAGAGGACCACCAAGCAGCGCAAGCGCGTCGACACCCTCCTCGACGACGTGGCCCAGCGGACCCAGACGCTCAACGAGGCGCGGGAGAAGCTGGGCTCCTTCGCTGCCGCCCAGTACCGGACCGGCACGGGCGTCCCGGACACGGCGACCTTCCTGCTCGCGGACTCCCCGCAGGACTTCTTCGACCAGAACCAGCTGATGGACCGGATGACCGGCCGCCAGAAGGAAGCGGTCGACGACTACGTCACCCAGCAGTCCGAGACGATGGAGAAGCGGCAGGAGGCCACCGAGAGCCTCGAGGCGCTCACCGAGTCGCAGAACGACCTGAAGACCGCGAAGGCCATCGTCCAGAAGAAGCTCAGCACCGCGCGCGAGCTGCTGTCGAAGCTGGACGCCGAGGAGAAGGCGCGGCTCGCGGCGGCCGAGGAGAAGAAGCAGGAAGAGGCCGCCCGCAAGGCCGCCGAGCTCGCCCGGCAGCAGGCGGAGCAGCAGAAGGCCGAGGAGGAGGCCCAGCAGGAGAGCGACGCGTCCGGCGCCTCCGGCACGGCCGGCACATCCGGCTCGACGACCGCCCCGTCGACCCCGCCGTCGACGGCGCCGTCGGCCCCGACGGACTCCTCGTACGCCGCCAAGGCCGAGAAGGCCCTCGCCTTCGCCCGCGCGCAGATCGGCAAGCCCTACGTCTGGGGTGCCACCGGTCCCGGCTCCTACGACTGCTCCGGCCTCACCCAGGCCGCCTGGAAGGCCGCCGGCGTCACCCTCCCCCGCACCACCTACGACCAGGTCGACGCCGGAACCACGGTCCCGCTGTCCCAGGCCCAGCCCGGCGACCTCGTCTTCTTCTACGACGACATCACGCATGTGGGCGTCTACGTCGGCAACGGCATGATGATCCACGCGCCGAAGCCCGGCACCTACGTCCGCGAGGAGTCGGTCTTCTACGACGGCGAGTCGTCGATCCACAGCGTGGTCCGCCCGGCCTGACCCAGGCTCCGACCCGCGGTCCGACCCACGGCCTGGCGCGCCCTCGCGCGCGGCGGGTTCTTCTAACATCGCCCCATGCCCGCCCCTACCCCCTCTCCTTCCCCCTTCCGCGCCTGGTGGGCGCAGCGTTCCCCGGCGGCCGGTTCCGCCGTGATGGCGACCGGCATCCTGTCCGTGGCCCTGCAGTCGGAGGGGTGGGAGACCCTCTCCCTGGTCTTCCTCGTGCTCGCCTGCGCCGCCTGGCTGGGGCTGGCGGCGCAGTTCGTCCTGCGGTTGCTGCGGGAACGGGAGCGGTGGGTCTCGGAGACGGAGACCCCGGGTTCGCTCACCGCGGTCGCCGCGACGACCGTGCTCGGCACGCGGGTGTCCGCGCTCGGTCACGACGCCCTGGCCGGAGCGCTGCTCGCGCTGGCCACCGTGCTCTGGCCGGCGCTGCTCGTCCTCGTCGTACGACGCTGGCGGCCGCGCATGCCCGGCTCCGTTTTCCTGGCCTGCGTGGCCACGCAGGGGCTCGCCGTCCTGGGCGCCACACTCGCCGCGGCCGAGTCGGCGGCCTGGCTCGCGCGGGTGGCGCTGGTGCTGTTCTGGTTCGGGCTGGTGCTCTACGGGCTCGCCCTGTTCTGCTTCGACCCGCGGCAGGTGATCGAGGGGGCCGGGGACCACTGGGTCGCGGGCGGCGCCATCGCCATCTCGTCGCTCGCCGGGGCCAAGCTGCTCACCGCCGACAGCGCCCGGCTGTACCTGTGGAACGACGACGACCGCGGTGTCCTGAGCCTGACGACCCTCGTCCTGCTGGCGCTCGGCCTGGCCTGGTACGCGGTGCTGCTGGCCGCCGAGGCCGTCCGGCCGCGGCCGGCCTACGACACACGGCGCTGGGCGACCGTGTTCCCCCTCGGCATGACGGCGGCGGCGACGCTCTCCGCGTCCGCCGCCCTCGGTGTCCCCTGGCTCGAGGGCCTGGGTCGGGTGCTGCTGTGGGTCGCGGTGGTCGTCTGGCTGGCGGTCGCCGTCGGCGCGGCGGCCTCCGCACGGACCGCGATCACGTCCGGCCCCCTGTCTGCCTTTGTCAGGTCCAGAGCACGGCGATGAAGATGTTCGCCGTGGTCAGCAACCCGACCAGCCCGAACAGGCCCTTGTCCACCTTCTCGTCGTCCCGCTTCACGTAGACCAGGCCGAGGATCACGATCAGCAGGGCCAGCTTGACGCCGATCTTGATGTGGTCGACGGAATGGTTCTGCGCCTCGTTGAGCCCGACCAGGACCACACCGGTGACCAGCATCGTCAGCGCGCCGTGCAGCATCGCGGGCACGAAGCGGGCGGTTCCCTGGCCCATGGCCTTCATCTGGGTGAGGAACCCGCCGAGCAGCGACGCGATACCGATGATGTGCAGTCCGACAAATATGTGGATGAGTACGTCCATGAGCCGGAGCCTAACCAGCCCCCACCCCACGCCCGACACCGGCCCGACGCGACGGCCACGGCTGTAGGGCTGTGGCCTGACGGATCGCCGCCAGGGGAGGAATGGGCGGCGGGTTGAACCCCACCACTCATTCCTCACAAACGCCGCTCGGATCCCGGCGCCCGTCTCTCGAAGCTCAAGCGCCGGTACGCGCGTACGCGACGAACGCGGTCCAAGTGGCCCCGGCGACGGCGAACTGAGGACTCCGGGACCCTGGCTTCGAGTCTCGGACATGGACGGTGTGGGGGCAGGGGGCAACTTCGACGCACGCACCGCCCTGGCTGTCACTGTGGCTGGACTTGCGCCAGTCAAGGGCGACCTCCAGGCAGTTGCCACCCTGGCTGTCGCTGTAGCTCGACTTGAACCAGGTCAAGCGTTCACTCATCGGTCCTCTGCCACCTTTCTGATGAACGTAGTCGACTCCTCCACGCTGAGACAGTGCATGCGGATCATCGCATGAGCCTGAGTGAGAGCACTCACCTTGGCTGGGCTGCTGTACAGGACGCTGACTTCGGGTGCCTCGATGTACCCACAGTGCTCATGCTCAGGTGTCTCCAGCAGAACAATGCTGCCATTCAAGGAAACGCCGCTACAGCGGCCGAACGGCAAGACCTGGATCGAGACATTGCGGAGCGCACCCACCTCCATGAGGTGCTGCAACTGCTCACGCATTACGTCAGTCCCGCCCACGTTGGTGCGTAGTGCAGCTTCGTAGATCACGAACCCGTACATCACGCCGACTTTGCGTCGAAGCGCCTCGGCCCTGTGCAGCCTGGCTGCCACTCGTTCGTCAACCGTCTCGTCATCCAGCGGAGGCGAGCTGCCACCGATAAGCGCACGCGCGTAAGCCTCTGTCTGCAACAAGCCGGGGATGAGCAACGGTTCGTAGCAGGAGAAGCTGATGGCCTCGGCCTCGATGGCCATGAACTCATGCGACCGCGCCGGGAACGGCTCCGGCTTCAAGTACTCCTGTGCCGCGACCAGCTTCCCGCCCGCTCCGCACACCTGATCCGCGATCTGCAGGAACCGCAGCGTGGGTCAACGGCGGCCGTTCTCCATCGACTTGACGTACTCGTAGTCGTAACCGGCCTCCTTGGCCAGTGCGTCCCGACCGACACCGGCCTCCGCGCGCCACATCTTGATCTGGCTGCCGCAGTACCGCCAGGCCACGGGCGGCTGGGAGTTCACTTCGGTCGACACACGCACCTCCGCCGGGTCCACGGTGGGGACAACCGCGTGCTGTACCCACGTCGCTCCTCGCGAGGCTATGCGCGGGCCGGGACCGTGATCCCACGAAACGTCAGAAGTTCGACGCAAGGGATGAACAGCGCATGCAGAGCCCACGACTTCCACTGCCGACGACCGCCCCGAGGGACATCGAGTGGCGCCTGCCGCGTCACGCGAGAAGCGCGGGCAGGGCACGTGCGCTGTTCCGCGAACAGGCGGCGTCCTGGGAGCTGCCGCAGGACGTGACGGACACGGCGGAACTCCTCCTCAGCGAGCTGATGACCAACGCCTACCGCCACGCGAAGGTCCCGGCCGACCGTGAGATCCGGGCCCGCTGCGAACTCACGGACGACCGCCTCCGCATCACGGTGACCGACGCCGACGAGACGCTGCCGACACCGGGGACGGCAGCCCTGGACGACGAGTCCGGCCGAGGGCTCGAATTGGTGGCGACGCTGGCGGACGACTGGGATGCGGCAAGAAGGGCCTGTGGGGTCGGCAAGACAGTGTGGTTCGAACTCGCCGTGCCCACCCGTCTGTCATCGCGGCGCTGTGAGCAGCGGGCCGGTCAAGACGAGCCAGGACCGGGTACCGAACGATTCCTTTGCCCAGTCGAGCGCCACTGCGCTTGCGTGCCTACCGGACGGTCACACCAGGCGCCGCGCCGTCGCCCAGCGGGTGAGCTCGTGGCGGTTGGAGAGCTGGAGCTTGCGCAGGACCGCCGAGACGTGGGACTCGACCGTCTTCACGGAGATGAAGAGCTGCTTGGCGATCTCCTTGTACGCGTAGCCGCGGGCGATCAGCCGCAGCACTTCGCGCTCGCGCTGGGTGAGGCGGTCGAGGTCCTCGTCGACCGGAGGGGCGTCGGTGGAGGCGAAGGCGTCGAGGACGAAGCCGGCCAGGCGGGGGGAGAAGACGGCGTCGCCCTCCTGGACCCGGAAGATCGAGTCGACCAGGTCGGTCCCGGTGATCGTCTTGGTCACGTATCCGCGGGCGCCGCCCCGGATCACGCCGATCACGTCCTCCGCCGCGTCCGAGACCGAGAGCGCGAGGAAGCGGACCGGCCGCTCGGGGTCGCCCATCAGCGGCGCGCAGCGGCGGAGCACTTCCACGCCTCCGCCACCGGGCAGGTGCACGTCGAGGAGGACGACCTCGGGCCGGGTCGCGGTGATGACCGTGACCGCCTGGTCGACGTCGGCGGCCTCGCCGATGACCTCGACGCCGGTCTGTTCGGTCTGTCCGATCTCGGCCTGGACGCCCGTGCGGAACATGCGGTGGTCGTCGACCAGGACGACACGCACATGGCGTCCGGCGCCGTCGGCCGGTCCCGCCGTTCCGTTCGTCCCGGTCGGTTCGGTGGGCTCGCTCATGACGTCTTCTCCGCCCTCTCCATCTCCAGCTCGACCTCCGTGCCGCCGTCCGGCACCGCGCGCAGCCGCGCCGTGCCGCCGTTGCGCTCCATGCGGCCGATGATCGATTCTCTGACACCCATGCGGTCGGCGGGTATCGAGTCGAGGTCGAAGCCGGGGCCGCGGTCCCGGACGGACACGAAGACCGTCCTTCCCTCGACTTCGGCGTAGACCTGTACGGCACCCCCCTCGCCACCGTACTTGGCCGCGTTCACCATAGCCTCGCGCGCGGCCTGCATCTGCGGGCCTATCTTCTCGTCCAGCGGGCAGTCGCCGACGACGACGACCTCGATGGGGACGCCGTGCTTGTCCTCCACCTCGGCGGCGTTGCGCCGCACGGCCTCGGCGAGGGTGGTGGGCTCGTCGGCCTCGTCCTTGCCGGTGCCCTCGGGCTTGTAGAGCCAGGCGCGCAGGTCGCGCTCCTGGGCGCGGGCGAGGCGGCGCACCTCCCCTGGGCTCTCGGCGTTGCGCTGGATCAGGGTGAGGGTGTGCAGCACCGAGTCGTGGACGTGGGCGGCGACCTCGGCGCGCTCCTGGGCACGGATGCGCATCAGCCGTTCCTCGGAGAGGTCCTGGGTCATGCGCACGAGGTAGGGACCGGCGAGGAGTGTGATCCCGACGAGGACCGCGAGGGCCGCCTGGAGCACCGACGCGAGGTGAGTACCGGAGCCCCGCAGGACGAAGATGCCCGACGCCCCCGCCGTGACCAGCAGGACGCCGGCGCCGCCCCGCAGCAGGGTGACCGTACGGCGGCGGCTGCCGACCTCGACCCAGCGGGCCCGGCGCGCGTTGTCGGCCTGCCGCCAGACCAGGGCGACGCCCGCGCCGACCAGCACCGTCGGCCAGAGATAGGCCCTGGCGCCGTTGGACAGGTTCACATTGCCGACGAAGCCCAGGGCCACGACGACCATGAGGAGCAGGGCGACGATCTGGCCCTTGTCCGGTCTGCGGGTGACGAGTCTGCGCCGCCCGTCCGGTGAGGTCTCGGTCCCGACCAGCGGGTGCGGCTTCTGCGCGTCCACACCGCCGACGCCGAGCGGTACGAAGAACCAGAACGCGGCATACAGCAGCGCGCCGAGGCCGTCGGCCATGAACAGGCCGACGAACATGAGCCGTACCCAGATCACGGGCAGCCCGAGGTGTCCGGCGAGCCCCCGCGCCACCCCACCGAGCCAGCGTCCATCACCGCTGCGGTAGAGCTTGCGCGGCGGCCGCGGCTCGACGAGTGACGCTGCTGCGGCTTCCGACATGTCAATGATGGTCACACGGTCCCCGGTTCCGGGGCATCAGGGTCGATCCCGGAGACTCCCCTGATCTCCGGATCCGGGCCCTCGGACAGTCCCCGGGGCACCCCTCAGGGCCGATATCAGGGTCCGGCCAGGGTCGTCCCGACTGCCGTCACGGCGGCTCGCCCGTCACCATGGAGTCATGACAGATCACCAGCACGCCGCGCCGGGCCCGGTGCCCGGCTCCGGCGCGGTCGGAGAGGCCGCTTCCGGCGGGACCCCGCAACCGCCCGGCGAGGCGGGCGTGCCCGAGCCCCCGTACCGTTTCCGGCGCGACCGCCGGCACCAGATGATCGGTGGAGTGTGCTCCGGGCTCGGCCGGCAGTGCGACATGGACCCGGTGATCTTCCGCATCACGCTGGCGGTGCTCTCCGCCACCGGCGGCGTCGGCCTCATCTTCTACGGCTTCGCCTGGCTCCTCGTCCCGTACGAGGGCGAGGAGGAGAACGAGATGCGCAGACTGCTGACCGGCCGGGTCGGCGGCCACACGCTGGCGGCGATACTTTTCGCGCTGGTCGGCTGCGGCGTCTTCCTCAGCATGCTGAACAACGGCGGGGTGCTGAGCTTCGCCGTGATGCTCTCCCTGCTGCTCGCCGGTGCCGGGTACTGGTCCCGGCAGCGCAGCGCCCCCAGCCCCGACCCCCTCGCCGCCCAGGCCGCCGCCGACGCCCCGCCGGAGCCCCAGGCGCCGCCGGTTCCCGCCTCCTACTCCTCCTGGTGGCGCGATCCCATCGTCAAGGACGGCACACACATCGGCGGTACGGGCTATCTGTGGGGCCCGGGGAACTCCCGCGACCTGGACATCGCCTCAGTGGTCGACGTCCGCCTCGACCCCCACGGCTCCGGCCGCGGCGCCGCGCGCACCCCGCACCCGCGGCCGGTCAAGCCGCGAGGGCCCCGCGGGATCGGCGGCTGGGTCTTCCTGCTCGCCCTGCTCGCGGCCGGTCTGGGCACAGGCCTGACATGGCAGGAGCATCCGCTCGGCACCAGCCTGCAGACCGGTCTCGCGTGTGCGCTCGCCGCCTTCGGCCTCGGTGTGGCGGTCAGCGCGTTCCTGGGCCGCACCGGGGCGGGGTCGATCATCCTGGCGGTCATCACCGCAGGGCTGCTGGCCGCCTCCGCGGCCGTGCCCAAGGGCATCGGCACCGAGTGGATGCGCACCAGCTGGGAGCCCACCTCTGTCGCACAGATACGCCCGGCGTACGACCTGGGCACGGGGAGCGGCACCCTCGATCTGTCCAAGGTGCGGGTGGCCGAGGGACAGACCGTGTCGACGCGGGCCAACGTCGGCCTGGGCCGCATCCACGTGATCGTGCCTGAGAACGTGACCGTGCGGCTGAACATCCAGGTCGGGCTGGGCGACATCCAGTTGCCGGGCGACCTGCGGAAGGACGTGGACGTGGCACCCGACAAGCGCAAGGAGGCGACCCTGGCTCCACCCGCGGGCGTCAAGAAGGCGGGCACGCTCGACCTGGACCTCCAGGTCGGCGCCGGACAGGCGGAGGTGAGCCGTGCTACGTCATGAGTTCCAGCCCGGCAGGCTGGTCGCCGGCGCCTTCCTCGCTCTCGCCGGCGTGCTCTACGCCGGAGACGCGGACGGCGCCTGGGACACCCCGTGGTTCGTCGTGTTCCCCGTCGTCGCGGGCGGCCTGTGCCTGGCCGCAGCGGTGGGCAGCGTGACGGGCCTGATACGCCGCAACAGACGGTCCGGCGACCGGGAGAGCCACGCGAAGTCACCGACCTGACGAAGGCGGCCGGTGGCCGGACCCGCACTTTCGCCGCGGACGGGGGCGGCCCTACCGGTAGTCGCTCACCCGCCGTCGCCGGCGCCCCCGGAGGACGGCGTCCACGGAGAGCAGGGGGGCACCTGCCAGCACGAGAGGTACCCAGCAAAACATGTACGGGAGGTCATTGCCGTAGTAGTACGGCTCGGCGGCCCAGCTCACCGTCAGCCACAGGCTGAGGGAGATCAGCGCGCCGCCGAGGGCGGCCAGCCGGGCGAGCAGACCGATGAGGGTTCCGATGCCGACGGCCAACTCGCCGAAGGCGATGGCGTAACCGAAGGCGACGGGATTCTGCAGGGACATGTCGACCAGCGCGGGAATGGCCGAGGAGCCGCGGACGGCACGCATCATGTCGCCGATCGACCCGGCCCCGGCGTCCTTCATGAACGCGCTGTCGGTGAGCTTGTCCAGTCCGGCATAGATGAAGGTGACGCCCAGAAAGATCCGCAGAGGCAGGAGTGCGTACCGCGTGGCGGTGTCCCGCCAGCTCCTGCTGCCATCGAAGTAAGGACTGTACGTATCCGTTCGCATACCTTGAGTCATCGTCGCCTGCCGCCTCTCGCCGCCGTACCGAGACCCCCTCAACAGACCATACGTATGACAATCAAGGCCGGATCAATCCATTACCGCCCTGTTTTTTCGGAACGTCACCTCGACCACTCGGCCACTCGGCTCGACCACTCGGCCACGCCGACCGGTCCGGCTAGTCCGTCACGTCGATCGTGTACCGGTTCGTCTCCACCCCGGCTGCCGTGACGACCTGCACCTCCACCCGCCCCGGTTCCACCTCCACCGGGACCGGAACGGTCAGCAGGGCATCCGTCGGGTTGTCGAAACCGCCCCTCACCGGCACCAGCGGCACATGGACGTGCACCGTTCCCACCCGGACCACCATCCGGGCCAGCCGGTCGGCTCCCTGCGCGCCCATCGGAACGAAGCCGGTGCCCCGGATCTCGATGTCGTCGCCGGTCCGGATCGGCGCGTCCAGGTCCCCGGCCTCCCGCGCCCGTACCACCGAAAGGATGACCGGTCGGCCGCCCTCCGCGTACTTGCCCGCGAGATAGGTCGCCGCCGACACCAGCACGACCACCGCGAGCCCCCACGGCAGATCGGGCAACTGGTCCGGCCGCCGCGCCAGTCGCACCGCCGCGAACACCAGCGCGACGGCGCTGATCACGACGTACTGGATGTCGGCGAAGCAGCCCCGTCCCGCGTCGTCGGTCAGCAGATCGGCCGCCCGGGGCCGGTCCGCACGTACCTTCTGCAGCCGCTGCCCCTGCACACGCAGTCCGACCACCCGCCGCACCACCACGGCGATCCCGCACACCACGGCGAGTACGGTCACCACGCCCACACCGCGGGCCAGTTCCAGCCCCGCGATCAGCGCGTCGCGTTCCCGGTGCTCGGAGGCGACCGCCAGTTGCCCCACCAGGACCAGCACCGCGTACGCCAGGAGCAGCACCCAGGAGGCCGCCACCGCGCGGGAGGTGGAAAGACGGTTGTCCTCCCCGATCACCGGCGCCAGCACCCCACCCCGCGCCCGGTGGAACCACGAAGCGGCGGTCAGCGCGCCGGCCACCACCAGCGCGGCCAGCAACCCGGCCGTGCGCGCGGCACTCCAGCCCGAGCCGATCGCCGTGAGCGCCTGCCCCAGAAGCAGCAGCACGACCGCCGCCCACACCACGACCGCCGTCCGACGCCACAGGCGCGCCAGCCAGGCCGCGCCCTCGGCCCGGCCGCGCTCGGCCACGAGTTCAGCGGCCTGCGCCAGCTCCTCCGAGACCCACTGGCGGGAGGCGGACGCCGAGTGGGCGACCGCCACCGGCAGCCCCTGCCCGGCCGCGAACTCCTCCCGCTTCAGCAGGAACGCGGCGACCGCGCGCCGGTGCCCCTCACGCACCCCGTGCGGACAGTCCCCGCAGGCGCAGCCGCCCTCGTGGGCGCCCACGTCCGCGCCATACCCCGTCCCGGTGGGGTTCGCCTCCTGCACCGCCACGCCCGAAGCCCGCCTTTCCCATGTCCGCGCACACGTTGAAGATCACAATCGGTGCCCGCAACTCCCCGGCAACGACTGCGAATTGTGCCCTACGTCCGACCCTCCCCACCCGGCAGGTCCGGTCAGTGGGTGAAGTTCGAGGCGTCATGTTGACCCGGCCATGAGATTCCCCCCACGACCGACCGTGACCGACCGTGGCCGACCGCCGTACGCCGCCCGCTGCTCCATCCGGAGGACACCGCGGATACCCGACACAAGGCGTCCGGTATCCGCGCCACACTCGGCCCATGGACACGAATCCCGTGCACACGAACTGGGAGGCCTTCACCTCCGCCGAACCCGCTCTCGCGAAGACCGTGGAGGAGCGCTTCGGCGCGCACACCCACCACGTCCTCGCGACCCTGCGCAAGGACGGTTCGCCGCGCACCACCGGCCTGGAGGTGCGCTTCCTGAACGGTGAGCTGTGGCTCGGCATGATGCCGGACTCGCTCAAGGCGCTCGACCTGCGCCGCGACCCGCGCTTCGCGCTCCAGGCGAACCCGGGGACGGGCACGGGCATGGGCGGCGGGGACGTCCGGATCAGCGGACGCGCGTTCGAGGTCGACGACGCGGACACCAGGAGCGAGTACGCCGAAAAGGTGGAACCGCCGGAGCCGTTCCACCTCTTCCGCACCGAGTTGACGGAGGTCGTACGGACCTACGTGGAGGACGAGACGTATCTCGTCCTCCAGGTCTGGAAGCCCGGTGAGCCGGTGCGCACGCTCAAACGGACGTGAGCCCTCTCCGAACGGGGACCACCCGGACGGGGACTACTCCCACTCGATGGTCCCCGGCGGCTTGGAGGTCACGTCGAGGACGACGCGGTTGACGTCCCGCACCTCGTTGGTGATGCGGGTCGAGATCTTCCCGAGGACGTCGTACGGCAGCCGCGACCAGTCGGCGGTCATCGCGTCCTCGGAGGACACCGGGCGCAGGACGATGGGGTGACCGTAGGTGCGGCCGTCGCCCTGGACACCGACGCTGCGGACGTCCGCGAGCAGGACCACGGGGCACTGCCAGATGTCCCGGTCGAGGCCGGCCGCAGTGAGCTCCTCGCGGGCGATGGCGTCGGCCTCGCGCAGCAGGTCGAGCCGCTCCTTGGTCACCTCGCCGACGATGCGGATGCCGAGTCCCGGGCCGGGGAACGGCTGCCGCTGGACGATCTCCTCGGGCAGGCCGAGTTCCTGGCCGACCATCCGGACCTCGTCCTTGAACAGCTGGCGCAGCGGCTCGATCAGCTTGAACTCGAGGTCCTCGGGCAGACCGCCCACGTTGTGGTGGGACTTGATGTTGGCGGTGCCGGTGCCCCCGCCGGACTCGACGACGTCCGGATAGAGGGTGCCCTGGACCAGGAACTCCACGGCCGGGCCCGCGTCCGCGACGATCTCGGCCTGGGCCTGCTCGAAGACCCGGATGAACTCGCGGCCGATGATCTTCCGCTTCTCCTCGGGGTCCGAGACGCCCTTGAGCGCGGTCAGGAACCGCTCCGACGCGTCCACGACCTTCAGCTGCACACCGGTCGCGGCGACGAAGTCCTTCTCGACCTGCTCGGTCTCGCCCTTGCGCATCAGGCCGTGGTCGACGTACACGCAGGTCAGCTGCGAACCGATGGCCCTCTGGACGAGGGCCGCGGCGACGGCGGAGTCCACCCCGCCGGACAGACCGCAGATGGCGCGACGGTCACCGACCTGCTCGCGGATGGCGGCGACCTGATCCTCGATGACGCTGCCGGTGGTCCAGCTCGGGCTCAGGCCCGCGCCCCGGTACAGGAAGTGCTCCAGCACCTGCTGCCCGTGCGTGGAGTGCATCACCTCGGGGTGGTACTGGACGCCGTAGAGCTTCTTGTCGTCGTTCTCGAAGGCGGCGACCGGGACGACCTCCGTGGAGGCCGTGACGGCGAAGCCCTCGGGGGCGGCGGAGCAGGCGTCGCCGTGCGACATCCACACGGCCTGCTCGTCCGGGGTGCCCTCGAAGAGGGTGGAGGACGACTTGGAGACGTGCAGGTCCGTACGGCCGTACTCACGCGCGCCGGTGTTGTCCACCTGGCCGCCCAGGGTCTGCGCCATGAGCTGGAAGCCGTAGCACATGCCGAAGACCGGGACGCCGGCCTCGAAGAGCGCGCGGTCGACGGTGGGGGCGCCCTCCTCGTACACCGACGAGGGGCCGCCGGAGAGAATGATCGCCGCCGGGTTCTTGGCAAGGATCTCCGCGACCGGCATGGTGCTCGGCACGATCTCGCTGTAGACCCGCGCCTCGCGGACGCGACGGGCGATGAGCTGGGCGTACTGCGCGCCGAAGTCGACGACCAGGACGGTGTCGGGCGCGTTGGCAGCGGAAGTCGCTGATGACACGAGGTGCCTTCCGGCGGTGGGCGGGTCTGGTGTCTTCCGAGTCTAGCCGGTGGACGTGCGGTCCCCTCCTGGCTCCCGCAGCCGCGCACGGCAGGGGCCCGTCTCACCATGCGACCCGTGTTGGCGGGCCGGGGCGAGGGCGGCATACTGGGACCCATGTTCACGCACGCGGCCTTCTCGGCTTTCCTCTTTACCTATGGCAACCGGCCCACCGGCTGCCATGGTCGTGCTGCTTGAGCAACTGACAAGCGACTTCCCAGGCGCCCCGGGCCGACAAGGTCCGGGGCGCCTGGCGTTTTCGGACCCGGTCGCTCCAGGGCACCCCACACATCCAGCGAGGAGCCCCGCCATGACCACCACCACCGACATCACCGCCGCCGAGAGGACCGGCGCCCGCACCGTCGAGGCCGCCGACGTGATCACCGGCGCCCGCGAGCGGATCGACGCCCTCGACGATCGGATCATCGGCCTGGTCCAGGAACGGATGGCCGTGTCGGCCGTCATCCAACGGGAGCGGATCACCTCCGGCGGCCGGCGCGTGAACCTCTCCCGCGAGATGGAGATCCTCAGCCGCTACAGGGACGCCCTGGGCAAGTCGGGCACCGCGCTCGCGATGACCCTGCTGGAGCTGAGCCGCGGCAGGATCTGAACCGGCCGGACACCGGGGCCGGAGACCGGTGACTGAATCCGCGTTCCAGGCACACACGTACGCATTCCCCCTCACCCGTACGGCGCGTGACCGGAGCCGCGGTCGCGCCGTTGGTACGGGTGTCCGTGTCAGCCAGGGGCGGGCTCGAAAGAACCACGCGTGGCTCGCCGGAGCGATGAGACGTACGGATCGTGCCGTACGTCGTGGGACCTCGTTCCGGACAGGTGACCGGACGGCAGGGGACAGCAGCCCGGTCACCCAAGAGAACGGTCGGCCCCGGGGACGCTCGGGGCCGACCGGTGGGCCCCTCCCCCGCGGCCGATTCCCGTGCGGGACGTGGTGTCAGGTGCGGGACACGACGCCGCATTCCTCGGCGGCCCCCTCCAACCCCTGGCTCCGGTCGTACGGATCCCGCGCCTCCCCCGTCGGTACGGGACCGTCTTCCAGGTCGGCGAGGAACTGCGGACGGATCACTCCGTCGCCGTCCCGGCAGTCGTCGTTGCTGATCTCGCTGTTGATGTCGCCGAGCCAGATGCGTCCGTCGGTCGCCTGGAACCTGGCGGGGTCCACCGCCTCCACCTCGATCACCCGGCGCGCGATCACCCGGGCCACCTCGCCCCCACCCTGGCGGGCGAGCGCGTACACGAAGGTGTAGTCACCCTTGACCACGGCCTTCCCGGCGGTTCCGCGCACGGGCTCGACCGTCAGACGGCCACGAACCCTCACATCGTCCAGCAGTTCGACCTCATCGGGGTCGAACCGGGTGAACGTCCACACCGGGTCGTTCTTCACCGTGGGCTTGCGCAGCCCCGCGCGCAGCTCGGCGAGGTAGTCCTTCATCAACGGGTCGAGGAGGGCCAGCGCCTCCTTCGGCTCGGCCCCCATGATCACCTCACGGTCGAGGTTCGCGGCGATCAGGAAGTCCCTCGCCCCTTCCAGGGTCGCCTCGACGGCGGCTGCGGAGACGCCGTTGACGGCCTTCGTCTTCCCCTCCGGCAACCGGATCGCCTCCGCTCCCGACTCCCACCGCGCGGCCGGAGATCCGGCGAACGGCCGCTCCCGGGTGGGCATGACGGTGAGTTCCGCGGAGGGGGCGCTCGTGGGGCGGGCGGTCTCGGGGGCCAGCGGTGCGCCGTTCGTCCCGTCCGACGCGTCCGCACCGCCACCGAGATCGCCGGGCAGCCAGGAGAGCGCGCCGGACGGATTGACGGCGACCACGGCCACCGCCACGGCCACCAGCACGCCGACGACGCTCCAGCCCGTGCGCCGGCGCGTGGTGCGGCCGCTCATCTCCTGCCAGGCTGGCCCGGTGCGCCATCCCTCGGGCTGAGCGGGCGGGGCGGCGGGCTCGTTCCGGCCCCAACGGCGCTTCCCGCCACCGCCGCTCGACCTGGCCTGCGCCTCGTCCATGGCGCGCAGCCGCTCGGTCACCATCCGCGCCCGCGCGGACGGTTCCTTCGGGGCGGAGGCGCGGATGTCGCGCTCGCTGTCCTCGAAGAATTTGTCCCACACATCGCCAGGCGGGTTGGAGGATTCCGGTCTTGCGGGTTCTTCGGACTGCTGCTCGGGCACTGGGTGACGCGCTTTCTGTCATGGGGAGTCGGGTTCCGTCAACGCGGATCGAAGGGTGAGCGTACGCCCGCACCGATCACCCCATGCGAGTGATCCACCTCACATGAAATTCCTGTCAGAGTCAGGACAACCATTCACAGGGTTCGGTGATCAAACCCAGCAGAACCAAGGGCCACACCCCGCGCCCCACCGCGGAGGCCTCCCCCCTGACGCGTACCGCAACCGGCGGTACACCTGACTTCTCGAGGTCTTCATGAAGCTCCGCCGTGCCATGGTCACCGCGGCCGCGACGGCTGTCATATCCCCGCTCGCCCTGCTCTCCGCCCCCGTCGCGTTCGCGACGGGCGAGCAGCCGAGCGCCTCGACCAGCAGCTCCTCCGTGAACGTGATGCAGGACAACCCCTCCACGGAGACAGAGGAGACCACCCCGGAGAACGGCGAGGAGACCAGCCCCTCCGCCGACGAAACCACCCCGGACGACAAGCAGGACGCCCCCTCCACGGACACGGAGGAGACCACCCCGGAGGACAGTGAGGAGACCAGCCCCTCCGCCGACGAAACCACCCCGGAGGAGGGCGACCCGGTCACCGACGAGAGCAGCCCCGCCACCTCGCCGAGCCCGAGCGAGGACGAGGGCAAGGACGAGGACGAGGGCGAGGAAGCTCCCGAGGACGACGCCCAGCTGTGCGTCGACGAGGACGGCAACGAGGTCGTCGAGCTGAGCGAGGACCTGACGAGCAGCCTGTCGGGCCTGCCCGAGACGATCGTCGCGGGCAGCGGCTGGACCAACTTCCGGTTCAACGTCTCCAACACGGGCGACCGTGACATCACGGACATCGCTCCGCTGATCGGTGTGGCGGCCATCGGCTGGGAGGACATGGAGGACTACTCCGGCGAGATCAGCGTGCAGGTCCTCGACAAGTCGAGCGGCACCTGGCGCGAGGTCGCCGGGGCCGCCGGTGAGGGCGGCACGTTCACCTCGTTCTCGCTGGGCGCCAACAAGTCGACCTCGTACGAGCTGCGGCTGCGGGTCAGCGGCAACGTGCCCGACTCGCTGGGCGTGACGGGCGGCTTCGCCCAGTACTCGGACGAGGGCGGCTGCTGGGTCGCCAACGACCCGAACGGCTGGATCTACTTCTTCGACGTCCTGGCCGCCGGTTCCGAGCCGGGCAAGCCGTCGGACGCCAAGCCGCAGACCGGTGGCACGAAGCCGATCAGCCAGGTCAAGACGGTCGAGGCCACGGGCACCCTGGCCGAGACCGGCTCCAACTCCGCGCTTCCGATGATCGGACTCCTCGGCGGTGCCGCCGTCGTGGCCGGTGCGGGTGCGGTGTTCGTGGTGCGTCGGCGCAAGGCCGGTGTCGTGGCGTAAGCACGCCGTGCGCAAGGTGGCGTGAGCACGCCGCAGACAAAGAGAAGAGGACCTGCGCTCGGAGGGGGGCGCAGGTCCTCTTTCCTTTCCCGGATCACCCGGCCCGTCCGGCCTGTTCGGACCGCCCGGCTGCCGCGGCTACTTCTTCGGCGGCACCGCCGGCATCCCCAGGAACGGCAGCTTCAGCGCGCCGAACGCGTCCGCCGGGACCGCCGGCGACTTCGGCTCGACCGGCTGGAGCCGCTCATAGGCCGCCCCCTGCTGCGGACGAGGGTCGGGCTCGCCCTTGTTGGGCCAGTACGACATGGCCCGCTCGGCCTGTGCCGTGATCGTCAGGGAAGGGTTCACACCCAGGTTCGCCGAGACCGCCGCCCCGTCCACGACCGAGATGCCGGGGTGACCGTAGAGGCGGTGGTACGGGTCGATCACGCCGGTGTCCCGGGTGCCGCCGATGGTGCAGCCGCCCAGGAAGTGGGCGGTGAGCGGCATGCCCGACAGCTCGCCGATGTTGGAACCGGCGAACCCGTTGATCTCGGCCGCCAGGGCGGACGCGCCCTCCGTGGCCGCCTTGATCTGCTTGGGGTTGGCGGCACCGTGGCCCTGCCGCGCGGTGAGCAGCCCGCGGCCCGCCCCGGACGGTTTCAGGTACGTCGTCAGGGAGTTGTCCAACGACTGCATCACCAGGCCGATGATGGTCCGCTCCGACCAGCGCCGGTTGGAGAGCGAACGCATCATCAGCCAGGGGTGCCTCGCCGCGTTGCCCAGCCAGCCCAGCACCCTGGCCGCGCCCGAACCGCCGCCCGCGTACGGGACCTGGAGGATCGACAGGCCGCCCATCGCGTTGGAGCCGCGACCGTAACGGACCGGTTCGATATGGGTGTTCTCGTCGGGGTGGATCGACGAGGTGATGGCCACACCGCGGGTGAAGTCGACCTTGGGCGACCCTGTCGCCTTGCGGTAGCGGCGGTTGTCGGTCTGCGCGCCGACCAGCGCCTCGGAGTTGGTACGGGTCAGCTCGCCCAGCCTGTCCGAGATGTGCGGGAGCCGGCCGTCGGCCTTCATCCGGTGCAGCAGTGTCTGGGTGCCGTACGTGCCGGCGGCCAGCACGACGCGGCGGGCCCGGAAGGTCCGCCCGCCGCCCTTGCTGCGGTTGCCGGTGGGGAACGTGGCGACGGCGAATCCGCCCTGCGAGTCCTCCGTCACCGACACGGCCGTCGTCATGGGGTGGACGACCGCGCCCGCCTTCTCGGCGAGGTGGAGGTAGTTCTCGTTGAGGGTGTTCTTCGCGCCGTGCCGGCAACCGGTCATGCACTCGCCGCATTCGGTACAGGCCCGGCGCGCGGGCCCCGCCCCACCGAAGTACGGGTCGGCCACCTCCCGCCCCGGCTCCGCCCGCACCGTGCCGTCGGCGTCCTCGCCGTCGCCGAAGAAGACGCCGACCGGGGCCATGTGGAAGGTGTCGCCCACGCCCATCCGCTCGGCCGCCGCCTTCAGGTGCACGTCGGACGGGGTCGTCGTCGGGTTGAGCCGTACGCCCAGCATGCGCCGCGCCTGGTCGTAGTACGGCTTCAGCTCGTCCTGCCAGTCGGTGATGTCGCGCCACTGCGGGTCGTCGAAGAAGGGTCTGGGCGGCACGTAGAGGGTGTTGGCGTAGTTGAGGGAGCCGCCGCCGACGCCCGCGCCGGCCAGGACCATCACGTTGCCCAGCAGATGGATGCGCTGGATGCCGTACATGCCGAGCCTGGGGGCCCACAGGTAGTTCCTCAGGTCCCAGGAGTTCTTCGGCAGGGAGTCGCGGGTGAAGCGGCGGCCCGCTTCCAGTACGCCGACGCGGTAGCCCTTCTCGGTCAGGCGCAGGGCCGTGACGGAACCGCCGAAGCCCGAGCCGACGACGAGGACGTCGTAGTCGTACACGGCGTCGTACGCGGTGCACGACGCCGTGTCGTGCGGTGTGCCGTGCGGCGTGTCGTCCTCGCGTTCGTCGTTCCGTTCCTGGACGGAGTTCTCCTGTGACACGTGCTCTCCTCGTCGAAAGCTGCGGTGCCGGCTCGGCCCGGGCAGGGCGGGGTGGGGCGGGGCGGGCTAGCGGAAACGGAATGCCTTCATCAGGCGCAGGCTCCGGCTCATGAACTCCGCGTACCGCTCGTCGTCCAGGCCGAGGGAGGGAGCCATCGGCAGCAGCCGCTGGTGCGCGACGGTCTGGGCCTCCGTGTACTTGAGGATGCCCTCGGAGCCGTGCCGGCGGCCGAGGCCGGAGTCCTTCATGCCGCCCATCGGCGACTGGACGCTGCCGTAGGCGGGCGCGTACCCCTCGTTGATGTTGACCGTGCCGGTGCGCAGCCGGCCGGCCACCTCGCGGCCGCGCCGGGCGTCCTTCGTCCAGACCGAGGCGTTCAGGCCGTACGGGGTGGAGTTGGCGCGTTCGACGGCCTCGTCGTCGGAGCCGAAGCGGTAGAGGGAGACGACCGGGCCGAAGGTCTCCTCCGCGCAGACGGTCATGGACTCCTCGACGCCGTCGAGGATGGTCGGCTCGTAGAAGTACGGCCCGACGTCCGGACGGGCCGTGCCGCCCGCGATCACCTTGGCTCCCTTGGCGACGGCGTCCTCCACGTGCCGGGTGACGGCGTCCAGCTGGCGTTCGCCGACCAGGGAGCCCATGTCGGCGCCGTAGCTCAGGGAGGTGCCGAGGCGGATCGCGCGGGTCCGGGCGGCGAAGCGCTCCAGGAAGGCGTCGGCGACCGACTCGTGGACGTACAGCCGCTCGATGGAGATGCAGAGCTGACCCGCGGAGGAGAAGCAGGCACGGACGGCGCCGGCGGCGGCCTTGTCCAGGTCGGCGTCCTCCAGGACCAGCATGGCGTTCTTGCCGCCGAGCTCGAGGGAGACGCCGACCAGGCGGGCGGCGGCGCTCCGGGCGACCTCGCGGCCGGTGCGGGTGGAGCCGGTGAAGGAGACGTAGTCGGCGTGCCGGACGACCTCCGGACCGACGACCGGCCCCTCACCGAGCACGACCTGGAAGACGTCGGCGGGCAGTCCGGCCTCGATCAGCAGGTCACGGGCCCAGAGCGCGGTGAGGCAGGTCCCCGTGTCGGGCTTCATCACGACCGCGTTGCCCGCGACGAACGCCGGGAGCGCGTCGCCGACGGACAGTTCGAGCGGGTAGTTCCAGGGCGCGATCTGGCCGACGACACCGCGCGGGTGACGCAGTTCGGTGACCTGCGTGAGGGCCGGCACGGCACCCGCGTGGCGCTTGGGCCGCAGATACGCGGCGGCCCGGCGGCCGTAGTGGCGGGCGGCGACGGCGACGGCCTGGACCTCCTCGTGGGCGTGCAGGCGGGCCTTGCCGGTCTCCAGCTGGATCAGGTCGAGCACCTCGGCCTGGCGTTCGAGCACCAGGTCGTGGAACCGGAGCAGAACGGCGGCGCGCCGCCGTACCGGGATCTGCGCCCACACGGCCTGGGCGGTGCGGGCCGCCTCGAAGGCCCGCGCCACGTCCTCGGGGGTCGACTCGGGGAGGTCCGCCAGCTTCTCGCCGGTGAAGGGCGTGTGGTTGGCGGTCCGGCCGGAACCGACGACGCCCTTGGTGAGCTGGGCGACCAGTTCGGAAGTGACCACGTCGGCCGCGGTGCGGGCGCCCGCCGGGGCGGGGGCGAGAGGGTTGGTACCGGTGGTGTCCCGGGTGGTCTGCACGTCCGTCATGAGCCGCAGGGTATGCCCACGCGGACGCTTTGTGTACCCGCCGGTAACAGATTCACGGACCGCTCACACACCACGCCAGTGAACGCTGGCAACAAAGCCGCTGATCAGGGCATTGATCGATTCAGGGTTCGTCGACCGGATCCTCGGCGGACTCCTTGACGGACTTCTTGGCGGACTCCTCGATGTCCAGGTTGTCGATCACGGTCTGCGCCACCTCACGCCCGCGCTCCGTGAAGTCGCCCTTGCCCGGGTAGCTGATGGTGAGCTTGTACATGTCCTCGGCGGAGGTCATGTAGTAGAAGATCCGCATCTCGCGCGGACGGGGGTTCTGGCTGTCGTCCGTGGTGTAGACGACGGTGTTCTCCGCGGCCTGCTTTCCCTTGTGGGTGAGGTTGGACTTCGGGTGCGTCGTCGGGTCCCCCGGCATGTCGAGGGAGTAGTCGCCGGTCTCCTTGAAGCGCTTGTTGTCGTCGTACATCTCGGCGTCGGCGGAACCCTCGATGTTGTTACCGGTGTCCTCGGCCTTCCGCTCGAGTGTCAGACCGACCCAGATGCTGCCGCTGTGGTCCGTGTACCTGACCCAGTGGTCCTGGTCCGTCTTCCGGTCGGGCACGGACCTCTGATAGCCCTTCGGCACCGACACGGAGGCCGCGACGTCCTCCTCCTTGTGGGTCTCCCAGCCGTCCGGCAGCGGCCCCGCGAAGGGGTCCGCGATCACCAGGTACGCGGCCACCGCTCCGGCGACGACCGCCGCACCCAGACCGGCCAGCGTCTTGTAACCGATTCGAACACCGCCCTTGCCGCCGGACGCGGGCCCGGACCCGTTGTCGAAGCCCGGGGAGTGGACGACCTGCGTGGGCGGGGGCACGGGCGGGTTGACGACTGCTTCCAGCAGCACTCGGACCTGCGCGGCGTTCGGGCGGTGCACCGGGTCCTTCTGCAGCAGTCCGGTGATGACCTCGGCCAGCGGCCCCTTCGCGGCGGCCGGCGGCGCGGGCGCGGCATTGAGGACGGACTGGAGTGTCGCGGGTGTGTTGCTGCGGCGGAACGGCGAGACCCCCTCCGTGGCCGTGTACAGCACGACGCCGAGGGACCACAGGTCGGAGGCGGGACCGGGGCGCTGGCCCAGCACCCGCTCCGGCGCGATGTACTCGGGCGAACCGACGAAGCCGCCGGTGTCGGTCAGGTTGGTCTCGCCCTCGATCTGGGCGATGCCGAAGTCGGTGAGGACGACCCGGTCGTACCGGCCGAGCAGCACGTTGTCCGGCTTCACGTCCCGGTGCAGGATGCCGGCCGCGTGCGCGGCCTCCAGCGCGCCGAGCACCTCCAGGCCGACCCTGGCCGCCTCGCGCGCGGAGAGGGTGCCCTCCTCCTGCAGTACGGCACCCAGCGAGCGGCCCGGGACCAGTTCCATCACGATCCACGGCTGTCCGTCCACGACCGCGACGTCATGGACGTTGACCACCGCCGGGTGGTCGAGCCGGGCCGCGGCACGGGCCTCGCGGCGCATCCGTTCGAAGGCGTTGGCACGTTCGCGTTCGGGAAGATGATCCGGGACACGGGGCTCCTTGACGGCGACCTCGCGGTCCACCGTCTCGTCCGCGGCCCGCCACACCGTGCCCATGCCGCCGTGCCCGAGCTTGGAGAGCAGCCGGTAACGACCGGCGATGAGCCGACCGACGCCGGGGTCCTGCGACGGCTGCGAGGAGGGCGACGGCGAGTGGGGCGGCTGCGGCGGCGGTCCCTGCCGGGTGTGCGCCTGCGGCGGCACCACCTGCGTGGGGGACGCGTACGGGTTGCCGGGATGCGGCATGGGCGCGGTCGGGTTCGGAACCCGGCCCGGGTTCGGGGTCGGCGGTTGCAGATCAAAACTCGTCGGCTCGTCTACTCCGCCGTGGCGGGCTCCCCCGTGGCTGCTCATGCTCCATCCATATCGCGCCGACCCCTCACGGAGCCACTTCGAACACCGTCCGGTCACAGACCCGTGACTCTGTCTGCGACTTATCTCCTGTTTACGCCACTATGCGGCCGGTGACGCCGCGTCGGACGTCACACCGGACGGCGTATCGGACGGCGTATCGGATGGTGCATCGGGCGACGTATCGGACGGCGCACCGGACGTGACGGACGCGCCGGGAGCCGGGGGGACGGCCGTGGGAGGCACCGCTGTGGGGGACACCGTGGCCGACGGGTGGCCCGTGCGGGACGGGCGCGGTGTATCGGACGACCGGGGTTCGGGGGACTGGCTCGCGGGTGTCCGCGGTCCCGTGCTGGACGGCGTACCACCTCCTCCGCCTCCGCTCCCGTCACCGTCATGGTCCAGGAGCAGCGCCGCCGCGGACACCCCGGCGCCCGCCATCGCGGCGACGGCCAGCGCGGCCACGAGCACGCTCCGCGTGGGCTGTCGGGCCGGGCGTTCCCCGGCGAGGCCGTCGGCCGGGCGGGGGCGCCCGGCCCGCCCTCCGGCAACTCCTTCCCCGGCCCGGCCTCCTCCAGCCGCCCCTGCCCCGCCGGCCGCCCGTCCTTCGGCCTCCGCCGCCACGGCGTGCCCGAGCGGCGGGTGTTCCGGTGTGCGGCCCGTCTCGCGGAAGGCCCGCAGCATCCTCTCGGCCCGGTCCGCGTCCAGCCGTCGGTCGGGGTCGCGCTCCAGCAGGCCTCGTACGACGGGCAGGATCGGCCCGGCCTGCGCGGGTGGCCGTATCTCCTCGGTCACGACCGCGTGCACGACCCCGCCGATCGAGTCCCGGCGGAACGGCGACTCACCGCTGAGCACCGTGCACAGCAGGGCGCCGAGCGACCACAGGTCGGACTCGGGGCCGGTCCTGGCCCCGGACATCCGCTCGGGGGCGGTGTACTCGGGCGAGCCGACGAAGGAACCGGACTCGGTGAGCGTGGTGGCCCCCGCCACCTGGGCGATCCCGAAGTCGGTGAGGACGACCCGGTCGGTGCCGCGCTCCAGCAGCACGTTCGCGGGTTTGAGGTCGCGGTGCAGGACACCCGCCGTGTGGGCGCCACGGAGCGCGCCGAGCAGGTCGATGCCGATGCGCGCGGCCTCCGCGGCGTCGACCGGGCCCCGCGTGGCGATACGGTCGGCCAGCGATCCGCCGTCGATCAACTCCAGCACGATGTAAGGACGTTCGTCGTCCTCGACGACATCGTGGACGACGATGATGTGCGGGTGGCTCAGCTGGGCGAGCGCGCGTGCCTCACGGAGCGTACGGTCCCGCTGCCGCCGGGCCTCCGCCGCGGAGAGCGTCTCGTCGAGGGGGAGTTCCTTGACCGCGACGTCACGCCCGAGTAATCGGTCGGTCGCCCGCCACACCACGCTCATGCCACCGCGGCCGAGTCTCTCCTCCAGCCGGTAACGGCCCGCTATGACACGGGCGTTGTTCCGCGCCGCCCCGTTTCCGGGCTCCCCCTCGGTCCCCATGGGCCCATCATGCCCCACCGGATGTGTTCCCTCCGGTAGGCCTATTCAGCCAAGCGCGCCCGGCTACTGAGGTTCGCGCCACCCCTGCAGGATCGTTTCGAACTGCTTGCTCGTCGTGGCCCAGTCCTCGGCCGGGGCCGCCATGTAGAGCGCGTACTCGACCCCGTCGCGCGAGAGGTACATCTGGTCGACGGCCCGGTACGGCCCCGGGAACTCCGTGTCCTTGGGCAGCGCGGTCCAGGAGTACTCGAGTCGCGCGCTCTTGCGGTCGCGGTAGACGCGGCGCTCCAGACCCACCTGCCGGTAGTCGACCAGCCGCTGTCCTATCTGCTGGTCCAGGTCTCTCAGGTGCTCGTACGGATCGTCGAAGTCGGGGGAGTCGTCGGCGGCGATACGGATGAAGTGCTTGCCGCCGTCGGGCGTGTAGTCGACCTGGCGGGTCTCCTCGTCGAAGACGACCCGCTCCCAGTGCTCACCGGGCAGGACGACGCTGAAGCCGAAGGGATCGGTGCGGCGCACCCAGCCCTCCGGCAGGCCGTCCGTCTGCTCGGTGTCGTCGCCCGTACCACTGGTCGCGTCGGGCGTGGTCGTGGTCGTGTCGAAAGGTCCCGCCGAAGTACCACCACCGCCCTGTGCGTTGCCCTCGCCCTCGTGCAGCAGCACCGCGGCGCTCCCGCCGACGAGTGCGGCCAGGACCACGACCAGGGCGATCAGGCGCGGGCGTCCGCGCCACCGGGTTCCGGCGGCCACGGCTGCGGAAGGCGGTTGAACGGCCGTGGCACCCACACCCGCCTCGGGCCCGTACGGCGTCGGCACCGTCACGGGCGCGGGTGCAGGCACGGGTGTGCCGACGGCCTGCGTCGGCACGTACATCTGCGCCGAGTTCGGCCGACGCCCCTCCGCGGCCTCGGCGAGCATCTGCTCGGTCGCCGCCGCGTCGGGCCGCATGGCCGGATCCTTACGCAGGAGTGCACTGATGACGGGCGCGAGCGGGCCGGCGTACCGCGGCTCACCGGCCTCCTCCTCGACGACCGCCTGCATGGTGGTCAACGGGGACGTCCGGCGGAACGGTGATCTGCCCTCCACCGCCGTGTACAGCGTGGCGCCGAGCGCCCAGAGGTCGGAGGAGGGTCCGGGATCCTGGCCGCGGATGCGCTCGGGTGCGAGATAGTCGACCGAGCCGACGACCTCTCCGGTCCGGGTGATCGCCGTGTCACCCTCTATCTGCGCGATGCCGAAGTCGGTGAGCAGCACGCGTCCGTCGCCGCCGAGGAGCACGTTGCCGGGCTTGACATCACGGTGCACCACACCGGCGGCGTGCGCGGCCCGCAGGGCACGCAGCACCCACAGACCGATCCGTGCCGCCTCGCGGGGCTCGACACGCTCCCGCTCCTTGACGGCGTCGGCGAGCGAGTGGCCCTCGACCAGCTCCATGACGATCCACGGGCGGCCGTCGTGCTCCAGTACGTCGTGCACCGTGACGACCGCGGAGTGGTTGATCCGTGCCGCCGCGCGCGCCTCGGCGCGGGTGCGCGCCAGCAGCGGGGCCTGCTCGCTGTCGGAGACGTAGAGAGCGGCGGTCAGCTCCTTGACCGCGACGGATCGGTGCAGCACCTCGTCATGCGCGCGCCACACCCGGCCCATGCCGCCGCTGCCGATGGCTTCGCCCAGCCGGTAGCGGCCCGCGACGAGCCGATCCTGTATCTCATTCACCTTGCCCCGCAATGGTCTTGACAACGTCAGGGTAGGTACCCGGGTCGGCCCTGGGAACCGAAGGGGGGCCATGGAGACCGCACTGTGATGGTTGTCGCTGTGCGGGGACGGGAGGCAACCGAAGCGCCTGCGGAGGCGCACGGCCCTCGGGGGCCTCCTTGCCGCCTCCTCGCCACTCCCCCCGGTCAGCCGGTGAACCGGTACGTCGTCGACGCCTGCTCGAACAACCGGCTCACCTCGTCCCGTTCGCCCTCCGGGCCACGCACCTGCACGACGTGGTACCGACCGTCGATCAGCGTCGCGAGGTTACGGACGTACAGCTCGCCCCCGTCGCCGCCGGTCCATGTGAACTGTCCCTCGGCCATGGTCCGTCCGCCCACCTCGATGGTCTTCAGCCCGGTGGACGTGGCCCAGCTGGAATCGCGGTACGGCTGGAGCTCACGCTCGTCGTCGCGCTGATAGGCCATCGGGTCGTCGCCGTACCGCGAGGCACCGTCCCGGCCCGGTACGACGATCAGTTCGAAGTCGCCGCTGGAGTAGACGACCTGGCCGCTGCCGTTCTTCCCGGTGCGCTGCCAGCCCTCGGCGACGGCGACCCGGAAGCCCTCCGGGTCCTCGCGCAGGGTGAAGCCCTCGGCGGCGCCGGGGCCGGTGGTCTGCGTCTCGTTGGACACGGCCGACTCCTCGGCGCCGCCCTCCGGGTTCTTCGAGTCGTCCGGTTTCGTCGAGGAGTCGTCGGCGCCCGGCGCTCCGCCGGCCTCCGGCGACGGAGACGCCTCACCGACCTCTCCGGCGACGCCGGTACGGTCGGCCGCACCCGCGCCCCCGGTCTCCTCTCCGGCCTTCGGCATGAACAGGACGGCGTACGCGATCGCCGCGGCCATGGCGAACAGCACCAGCAGGAGCAGGGTGCGGCCCAGTCGGCGCGGGGAACCCGACTCCTGTTTGGCCCGCTTGTGCCGTCCGTGGTGCGCGGGCAGTGCGGCGCGGCGTCTGCGCACCAGCTCGCCCCGGCGCCGCACGACGGGCAGGCGGCTGGTGTCGACCGGTGGTGCCGCTATGACGTGTACGCCGGCCTCCGGCTCGGGCGCCGACCGCACCAGTGAACGCAGCCAGCCGCGCAATTCCTCGAAGTCCAGCCGCTCGGTGGGATCCTGACGCAGCAGCGACTCCACGACCGGCCTGAGCGGCCCGCACTCCTCGGCGAACGCGGGGGGTTCGGCGCACACCATCTGCACCAGTTCGGCCGTCGAATCCTCCGGGTAGGGCGCGTGGCCCTGCACGGCCCGGAACAGGAGCGCGCCCAGCGCCCACAGATCGGTCGCGGGGCCGATGGGCGCGGCCAGCTGCCAGTTCTCGTGCACGGGCCCGGCCTGCTCCGGTGCCCACCGCTCCGTCACGGGGCCGACGACGGCCATCCGCGCCTGTCGTGCCCGCTCGGCGGCCAGCGCGGTCGCGGGGACCCGGCGCGCGGGTGTGTGGGCCGCCGGATCGTCCCAGCGGGCGGGCGGGGTGGCTCCGCCGGACGGGGCGAAGCCTCCCGAGTCCGCCGCGCCGGTCGCGGGGCTGAGCGCGGGCGCCGACGTGGAACCGCCGGGCGGCAACGCGGCGCCGGGCCCGCCACGGGGGGCGGCGCCGGGCCTGCCGGTGGTTCCCACACCGTAGGGGTCGGCTATCTGCCCCGGCGGAACCGCCCCGGCCCGCGCACCGGTCCCGCCGCTCTGCCCGGCGCCGGGCAGGGCGGCCCGGCCTGTCTGCTGTGCCTCCTGCACCCGGGCGGCGGCGCGGGTGCCCGCCCGGTACGCGGCGATCGCCCCCGCGCGCGCGGCCCTGACGTCTTCGGCGCTGTCGACGGGCCGTGGGGCCGCCGCGGCGGAGGCGCCGTCGGCCGGGTTCGCCGTCCCGCCACCGGGCAACCGGCCGGCCCGCGCCTCGATGGCGGCCCGCCGCACGGCGTCGGGGTTCGGGTCCGAGTCGGCCGTGAAGCCGGGAGGCCACGACGGAGTGCGCTGCGCAGCCGAAGCGCCCATGCCCATGCCCGTACCCGTGGGCGCCACCGGTCCCAGCTCCCCGATCGCTCCCGCCCCCGGCACCGCGACATCCGGAACGACGGCACCCTGAACGGGAGTACCCGGGGCGGGAGTGTGCGCGACGAGGGGGTCCTCAGCAGGCACCGGGTCGTACCCGCACAGCGCCTCCTCCGCCGCGCCGACGGCAAGGCCGGTGAGCATCACCCGGCCGTCGTCACAGACCAGCACCGTGCGCGGGGTGATGTTCCGGTGCACCCAGCCATGGGCGTGCAGGACCCGCACCGCCATCAGGACGTCCGAGGCGACCTCGGCCGCCCGGTACGGAGTCAACGGCTGCTCGGCCAGCAGCGCCGCCAGTGGTCGGGCGGACACCAGTTCGCTGACGATCCACAGGGAACCGCCCTCCGCGAACACGTCGAAGACCTGGTCCAGCCGCGGATGGTCGGGGAGGGCCGCCGCGGCCTGCGCGGCCTCGACCGCGCGCCGCGCCACGGGGTCGGTGGGCCGTCGTGCGCCCGCGCGGTCGCCGGTACGTCCGGCGGCCCACCGGACGCCTCCGTCACGCGCCGTGAAACCGTCGGGCAGCCCCTCCGCGTCGAGCACCTCGGCCTCGACGACTTCCGGCAACGGCACCTGCCTGACCAGGACTTCCTGCCCGCTGTAGGTGTCGAAGGCGCGGGTCTCGGTCAGTTCGTACTCGTCGGAGGGCGGCAGCGGCAGGCGGTAGCGATCAGCGAGAACTCGTCCCGCGTATTCGTCCACTGCGCCTCCCCCGGCAGTACGGTCGGTCGGTTCCGCTCGCCCAGCGCCCCGTTCCGGCTGCGTACGGCCCGCGAACACTCACGATACGTGCCGGAGGCAATCCGCAGAGAGGGGATGCCACATCTCACCCCCGATCAAGCGGTCACCCGTGCTCAGGACTTGGGTTCAAAGGACTGCGTCAGCACCTGCCACGTCTCCTTGCGCTGCTCGCCGTCCCATTCGGCGGCCTTCGCCGAGTACATCAGCGCATACCCGTACCGGCCGTCGACGACGAACCCCCGGTCGATGGTCCGGTACTTCGTCCCCCCGTCCGCGTAGGTGAACTCCCAGTCGGCGGTGTTCCACCCCCGGTAGTCCACCGCCTCTATGCGGATCCTCTTGTACTGCGGACGCACCATGCCGCGTTCCTGGTTCTTCCAGTCGGCCACCGGGTCGCCCTTCGGCGTGGACGTCCAGGCGACGAGCAGCCTCTGCCCGTCGGGCCCGGTGAAGCGGTCCCCGGCCCCGCCCGTCGACCGGTACTTCCAGCCCTCGGGCAGACCGATCGAGTACCCCTGGCTCCCGTTGTGCGTCGACTCCACCGCCGAGGCGTCGTCGCCCCCCGCCGGGTCGTCCGCCCCGCTCTCCTCCGAACCGGCGTCGCCGGATTCCGCTTCCCTTCCCGTGCCGGTTCCCGAGTCCGCCGACTCGATCGCCGCACCGTCGGTATCGGTACCGTCCTCGGCTTTCTCGGTGTCGGCCTCGGCCTCGGTGCCCTCGGCGTTCTTGGTGTCGGCGCTGGGCACCTGGCTGGAGGCGACCTTGTCCGTGCCGCCGCCCTTCGCCCCCGCGCCGTTCTCGTCGCCATCGCTGCTGAGCACGACGGCCAGCACGGTACCGAGCACGGCGAGCACCACGACCACCGCGATGACGACCAGTGTCCGCCGCGGCACCACGTCGGTGAGCGACGCTTTCGGCGCGGACCTCGTCGGCAGATCCGGCGGCGTCATCACGGGCCATCCCGAACTCCGCTCTCCCGGAGCCCGGTTGGACGGTCCGCCGGGTGCCGGGGGCGGCGTCGGGCCCGAGCCCGCACCGGAGCCGCGGGTCGAACCCGGTGTCGAGGCCGACCCGGAACCCGAGGGGGACCCCACAGTCGGCCGTCCCTCAGCCCGGGTTCCGGACACCGTGGCCGCAGGGGCCGCGTCGGCCGCCGAACTGCCGCTGCCACTGCCGGACTTGGAGCGCGTCGCCGCTGCGGCACCGGCCGAGCCGGCGGCCACCGCGGCCTTCCGCACGGAACGCATCGCACCGCGCAGCCGCTCCCCGGCCTCCTCGCCCCGCCTGCTTCCGCCACCAGCACGCCCATCGGGCTGTTCGGGCAGCGGCACGACCTTCGTCGCGTCCGCCGGTTCCGGATCGCTCCGTTTGCCCCCGGGTGCGTGGATCACCGCGCTCAGCATGGCTCGCGCGCGGGTGTCGTCGAGCCGCTGGGCAGGGTCCTTGTTGAGCAGCCCGTAGATGACGTCCCTGAGCGGTCCCGCGTTCCTGGGCTCCTCGAGCGGCTCGGTCATCACCGCCGTGAGCGTCGCGATCGCGGAACCCTTGTCGTACGGCGGCGTACCCTCCACCGCCGCGTACAACAGCCCGCCGAGTGACCAGAGATCGGCCGCCGGCCCCGGCTTGTGCCCGCGTGCCCGCTCCGGAGAGATGTAGGAGGGGGCGCCGACGAGCATGCCGGTCGAGGTGATGGACGGGTCGCCTTCGACCTGGGCGATGCCGAAGTCGGTGAGCACGACCCGGCCGTCCTCGGCGATCAGCACGTTCGACGGCTTCACGTCCCGGTGCAGAATGCCCTCTCGGTGCGCGGAGCGCAGCACGTCGAGCACCGCGAGCCCGACCTCGGCGGCACGCCGGGGCTCCAGCAGGCCGTCCTCCCGGATGGCTTCGGCGAGCGACTTGCCCTCGACGAGCTCCATCACGATCCAGGGCCGGTCGTCCTCCTGGACCACGTCGAAGACCGTCACCGCATTGTTGTTGCGGATCCGCGCGATCGCCTTGGCCTCGCGCAGTGTCCGTGTGATCAGCCGCCGCTTCTCCTCCTCGTCGATGCTCGACGGGAACCGGAGTTCCTTGACGGCGACCGTCCGCCCCAGGGTCTCGTCCACGGCTCGCCACACCGTCCCCATGCCGCCGCGGCCGAGCACATCTCCCAGCCGGTACCGCCCGGCGAGGAGACGTGCGCTCTCGTCCTGACGGGATGTCCCCGCCCGCTCCGGCTCCGACATGCGTCCCCTCATGCAACCCGCCCTGACAGAGACTTCATTGTCCCTCACCCGACAAGTGCTCCACGCCCAGGGTGCCCCTGGCGACGCCTCACGTCCGGCGCACCCGGAACCCGGGTGAAGGACATGTTCCGCGGCCTTGCATGATGTTCCTCCGACGAGAGAGGAACCGGGATGCCGCCGCCTCGGACGCTACTGGCCATCGCTGTGTCCGTGGCTTCGCTCGCCCTGACCCCGACCGCTTCCCCGACTCTGCCGGTCCCGCCGGCGGACGCGCTCCTCCCACTGCTGGCCACACAGGCTGGAGCCCCGGCGGCGGCCCTCCTCGCCCTGGGGGAGACCGGCCCGCGTTATGCCTCCGCCGGCGAGGGCATCACCCGGGCCGACCACTTCCGCGCCGGCAGCGTCACGAAGACGTTCATCGCGATGGTCGTCCTGCAACTGGCGGACGAGCACCGCCTGTCGCTCTTTGACACCGTGGAGAAACATCTTCCGGGACTGGTGCGAGGAGCGGGCAACGACGGCCGCGCGCTGACCCTGCGTTCCCTGCTCAATCACACCAGCGGCCTGTACGACTTCGCCAAGGACACCGGTGGCACCGTCCCCGTCACTCCGCGTCAGGCACTGCGTATCGCACTCACCCACTCCCCGGCCGCCCCCGGCCACTTCGCCTACTCGAACACCAACTACGTCCTGCTCGGCCTGGTCATCGAACACGTCACCGGCCACTCGTACGCCGCCGAGGCCGAGCGGCGTATCATCTCTCCCTTGCGTCTGACGGGCACCTCCTTTCCCGGCTCCCGCACCTCTCTGCCCTCTCCGCACGGCCGCGCCTACGCCACCGACGGAACCGACGTCACCGAACTCGACCCGCGGGTGGCCGGCGCCGCGGGCGAGTTGGTGACCACGCTCACCGATCTGGATCGCTTCTACGCGAGTCTGCTCGGCGGTGAACTGCTGCCCCCGCGCCAACTGCGCGAGATGCTCGACACCCGCGCCGCACACGGCTCGTACGGCATGGGCCTGTTCCCCGTGAAGCTTCCGTGCGGCACCACTGTGTGGGGGCACAACGGACACATCTCCGGCAGTTACGTGCGCACCGCAGCCACCGCCGACGGCGGGCATGTCCTCACCCTCCGGGTGAACACGGACGCGCTGGCGGACCCCGGTCTCGTCCCCGCGGTACTCGCGGCCGAGTTCTGCCCCCGCACCTGATACAACGCCCGGGTTCCGGACAGAGATCCCAGTTCGCGACACTCGTTCGAGTGAGAGTCGGGCGGAAGCACCCCGACTCGCGCCGGCCTACATCGGAACGATGTCCGGCGCTCCCAGCCGTGCCGCGTCCGCCGTCAGGTCGTCCGGCTGGCGCTGTGAATCCCGTTCGGCCTCCACCCGCTTCTCGTAGTGCCGCACCTCGCGTTCGATCCGGTCCTTGTCCCAGCCCAGCACCGGCGCCATCAGCTCGGCGGCCTCCCGTGCGCTGCGCGTACCCCGGTCGAACGTCTCGATCGATATGCGGGTGCGCCGGGTCAGCACGTCGTCCAGGTGGCGCGCCCCCTCGTGCGAGGCGGCGTAGGTGATCTCGGCGCGCAGGTAGTCGTCGGCCGCCTGCAGCGGTTCGCCCAGCGAGGGGTCCTCGGCGACCAGTTCCAGGACCTCCTCCGCCAGCGTCCCGTACCGGTTCAGCAGGTGCTCGACCCGCACCACATGCAGTCCGGTGCGCGCGGCGATCCGCGCCCGCGCGTTCCACAACGCCCGGTACCCCTCGGCGCCCACCAGTGGTATGTCCTCGGTGACGCAGGCGGCGACGCGTGCGTCGAGACCGTGCACGGCCTCGTCCACCGCGTCCTTGGCCATCACCCGGTACGTCGTGTACTTGCCGCCCGCGACCACGACGAGTCCGGGGACGGGATGCGCCACGGTGTGCTCCCGCGACAGCTTGCTGGTGGCGTCGGACTCCCCTGCGAGCAGCGGCCGGAGGCCGGCGTACACGCCCTGGACGTCGTCCCTGGTGAGCGGGACCGCGAGCACCGAGTTCACATGCTCGAGCAGGTAGTCGATGTCCGCGCTGGACGCGGCCGGGTGTGCCTTGTCGAGGTCCCAGCCGGTGTCCGTGGTCCCGACGATCCAGTGCCGGCCCCACGGGATGACGAACAGGACGGACTTCTCCGTGCGCAGGATGAGCCCGGTCGTGGAGTGGATGCGGTCCTTGGGGACGACCAGGTGGATGCCCTTGGAGGCCCGTACGTGGAACTGGCCCCGCTCGCCCACCATCGCCTGGGTGTCGTCGGTCCACACTCCGGTGGCGTTGACGACCTGCTTGGCATGGACCTCGTACTCCCCGCCTCCCTCGACGTCCCGCACCCGGGCACCGACGACCCGTTCGCCCTCGCGCAGGAACCCGGTCACCCGGGCACGGTTGGCGACGCGCGCGCCGTACGCCGCCGCGGTGCGCACCAGGGTCGCCACGAACCGGGCGTCGTCCATCTGGGCGTCGTAGTACTGCAACGCCCCGACCAGGGCGTCCTTCTTCAAACACGGTGCCACACGCAGTGCGTGACGACGGCTCAGGTGACGGTGCACGGGCAGCCCGCGTCCGCGCCCGGGGGCCATCGACATCGTGTCGTAGAGCGCGACGCCCGCTCCGGCGTACAGCCGCTCCCAGCCCCTGTGCTGCAACGGGTAGAGGAACGGCACCGGCTTCACCAGATGCGGAGCGAGTTTCTCCAGCAGCAGGCCACGCTCCTTCAACGCCTCCCGTACGAGGGCGAAGTCGAGCATCTCCAGGTAGCGCAGACCGCCGTGTATCAGTTTGCTGGACCGGCTGGAGGTACCCGACGCCCAGTCACGCGCCTCGACCAGTCCCGTGGACAGACCGCGGGTCACGGCGTCGAGCGCGGTGCCGGCACCCACCACACCGCCGCCCACCACCAGGACGTCCAGCTCACGCTCGGCCATGGATCCGAGTGACTCGGCGCGCTCCGCCGGTCCCAGTGTCGCTGTCCTCACCGCTGCCTCCCGCTCGTCGGTCGCATCGGCCGCACCCGTGGGGCGAAGCCCGGTTCCCCCTCCCTCATGCCCAAATTCTGGCCGGGTTGCCCGACCGCAGCCACCGCGCGCTCCCAGCCTGTGGACAACCCTCGCGGCGACTCGCCGGAACTCGACCGATCAATACAGCAAATCGGTCATATTTACTCCTAGTCTGACATTGCGCTCGCTCGTTCTGTCCACAGGGCTTGCGCGCCTGTCCCACTTCGGTTATTGGGAAGGACGGCCCACGCCATGCCCGCAGATCTCGCCGTCATCGGACTCGGCCCGTACGGCCTGCCCCTGGCCCAGGCCGCCGTCGCCGCCGGCATCCCCACCATCGGCTACCGGACCGGCCCGGAGGCCGCCTCCCTCAGCCCCGCCGAACTGCGCCGCATGGTCGCGCAGGGATTCCGGGTGATGACCAGCCCGGTCGAACTCGGCCGGGTACGGACGGCGGTCATCTGCGCACCGGCCCCACCCGGCGCGGAAGGCGGGCTGGATCTCAGCCAGGTGGAGACGGCCGCCCGCACCCTGGCCGCGCGACTGCGCCCGCACACCACGGTGATCCTCGAGTCGCCGGCCCCACCCGGGACGACCGAGGGACTCCTGTGCCCCCTGCTCGAATCCGGATCCGGGCTCCGCGCGGGCCGCGACTTCCACCTCGCCTACTCCCCCAGCCGCGTCGATCCCGGCAACCGCGACTTCACCCCCGCCAACACCCCGAAGGTCATCGGCGGACTCACCCCGGCCTGCACCGAGTCGGCCGCCGCGTTCTACGGGAGGCTCACCGACAAGGTCGTACGCGCGCGTGGCCCACGGGAAGCGGAAACCGTGCAGTTGCTGGAGACCAACTTCCGGCACGTCAACACCGCCCTCGTCAACGAGATGGCCGTGCTCTGCCACGATCTGGGCGTCGACCTGTGGGACGTCATCCGCTGCGCGGAGACCAAACCCTTCGGCTTCCACGCCTTCCGCCCCGGCCCCGGCGTCGGCGGCCACGCCGTCGCCCAGGACCTGACCGCCCACACCGGCCGCACCCTGCGGATGGCAGAACTCGCCCAGCAGGTCAACGGACGGATGCCCCACTACGTCGTCCAGCGTGCCGCCGCACTCCTCAACGAACACGGCAAGTCGGCACGCGGCGCACGCGTGCTGCTCCTCGGCGTCACCTACAAGGCCGACCTGGCCGACCAGCAGGGCAGCCCCGCGCAGGAGATCGCGACGCGGTTGATGGAGCTGGGCGCCTCCGTCAGCTACCACGACCCGCACGTCCCGTCCTGGAGCGTGCTCGACCGCCCCCTCCCGCGCGCCGACTCCCTGTACGAGGCCGCCGCCGACGCCGACCTGACGATCCTGCTCCAGCAGCACCGCACGTACGACCTGCAGGGCCTGTCGGTGAAGGCCCAGCTGCTGCTGGACACGCGCGGGGCCACCCCGACGGGGGCGGCGCACCGGTTGTGAGAGGGGGCGCCCACGACGCCTCGCGCTCCAAGGGCTGGTGGTGGGCGGCACTAGGCGTGGGTACCTTGGGATTCAGGTGGAGCCCACCGCAGGAGGCACTGCGGCAGGCTCCGGATGGATCACGAAGTGTCCACCCCTAATTCTCGTAGGGGTGGCCGCTCACCAACCAGAAATCCGCAAGACCCACCTCCCCCGGCACCGGACCAGCCATCGGCGAATCCGGTACCGTACAAAAAGATGGAGCCCACCGCAGCGGGTACTGCGGCAGGCTCCGAATGGATCACGGAGTGTCCACCCCTATTCCTCTTAGGGGTGGCCGCTCACCATCCAAAAATCCGCAAGATCCACCTCCTCCGGCACTTCACCGTCCACAGACGGATCCGGTCCCAGCGGGTGGGCTTGCGGTGGCGACCCATGGGCACGCCCCCTTCCACGAGGCCGCCCGTCAGCCCGGTTGGGCGGTCCGTTCGGAATCGGTCCGGGCCCCGAAGGGCGAGGTCCGGAACGTGTCCTTGGAAGGGGGCGACCCCGAGAACTGAGCCGCCGAACACGGACACTATCGACTCGAAACGGCCTCTCCCCCGGTATTCACCCCGAAAGCAACCGCACGCCCCCCTACCGCCCCACGCGCCCCTCACCGCTCCCCACCCGGACACGCAACGGGGCCCGGCCACCCACAGGATGGCCGGGCCCCTTCGTCACTCTCAAGGGCGTCCGCCGCGCTCAGGGCGAGCGCGGCATCACGTCATCGCCTGTGCTGCGAGTCCGCCACCGTCACCTCGACGCGCTGGAACTCCTTCAGCTCGCTGTACCCGGTGGTGGCCATGGCGCGGCGCAGGGCGCCGAAGAGGTTCATCGATCCGTCGGACGTGTGGGACGGGCCGGTGAGGATCTCCTCGATGGTGCCGACGGTGCCCAGGTCGACCTTCTTGCCACGGGGCAGTTCCTCGTTGACGGCTTCCATGCCCCAGTGGTTGCCCTTGCCCGGGCCGTCGGTGGCGCGTGCGAGCGGGGAGCCCATCATCACCGCGTCGGCGCCGCAGGCGATCGCCTTGGGCAGGTCGCCCGACCAGCCGACGCCGCCGTCCGCGATCACGTGCACGTACCGGCCGCCGGACTCGTCCATGTAGTCACGGCGGGCGGCGGCCACGTCGGCGACCGCGGTGGCCATCGGGACCTGGATGCCCAGCACGTTGCGGGTGGTGTGTGCGGCACCGCCGCCGAAGCCCACCAGGACGCCGGCCGCACCGGTGCGCATCAGGTGCAGGGCCGCGGTGTAGGTGGCGCAGCCGCCGACGATCACCGGGACGTCGAGTTCGTAGATGAACTGCTTCAGGTTGAGCGGCTCGTGCGAGCTGGAGACGTGCTCCGCGGAGACCGTCGTCCCGCGGATCACGAAGATGTCCACGCCCGCGTCGACGACGGCCTTGGAGAACTGGGCGGTGCGCTGCGGGGAGAGCGCGGCCGCGGTGACGACGCCGGAGTCACGCACCTCCTTGATGCGCTGCCCGATCAGCTCCTCCTTGATGGGGGCGGCGTAGATCTCCTGGAAACGGCGCGTGGCCGACTCGGCGTCCAGTTCGGCGATCTCGTCGAGCAGCGGCTGCGGGTCCTCGTACCGCGTCCACAGCCCTTCGAGGTTCAGCACACCGAGGCCGCCGAGCTCGCCGATGCGGATCGCCGTGGCCGGCGAGACGACCGAGTCCATGGGGGCTGCCAGGAAGGGCAGCTCGAATCGGTAGGCGTCGATCTGCCAGGCGATCGAGACCTCCTTCGGGTCCCGCGTACGGCGGCTGGGGACGACGGCGATGTCGTCGAAGGCGTACGCCCGGCGGCCCCGCTTGCCTCGCCCGATCTCGATCTCAGTCACGTCTGTGGCCTTTCCCTGATGCGTTGCAGCGCCTTCCAGTATCCCCGACGGCCGTGGCAATCAGCGCGCCGGACATACGGCGAGGGCGGCCCCGGACACTCCGGGGCCGCCCTCGGGAGGCCGCTGCCTACTTGCGGCTGTAGTTCGGTGCCTCGACCGTCATCTGGATGTCGTGCGGGTGGCTCTCCTTGAGACCCGCGGAGGTGATCCGCACGAAGCGGCCCTTGGTCTCCATCTCCTCGATGGTGGCGGCGCCCACGTAGCCCATGGTCTGACGCAGACCGCCGACGAGCTGGTGCAGCACGTTGGCCAGCGGACCGCGGTAGGGCACCTGGCCCTCGATGCCCTCGGGGACGAGCTTGTCGTCGGAGGCGACGTCGGACTGGAAGTAGCGGTCCTTCGAGTACGACCTGGCCTGGCCGCGCGACTGCATGGCGCCGAGCGAGCCCATGCCGCGGTACGACTTGTACTGCTTGCCGTTGATGAACTGCAGCTCGCCGGGGGACTCCTCGCAGCCAGCGAGGAGGCTGCCGAGCATCACCGTGTCGGCACCGGCGGCCAGTGCCTTGCCGATGTCGCCGGAGTACTGCAGACCACCGTCACCGATCAACGGCACGCCGGCCGGGCGGGCCGCGAGGGATGCCTCGTAGATGGCGGTGACCTGCGGGACGCCGATGCCGGCGACCACACGGGTGGTGCAGATCGATCCGGGGCCCACACCCACCTTGATTCCGTCGACACCGGCGTCGATCAGCGCCTGGGCGCCGTCACGCGTCGCGACGTTGCCGCCGATCACGTCGATGTCGACGCTCGACTTGATCTTCGACATCCAGCTGAGAGCGTTGCTGTTGTGGCCGTGGGAGGTGTCGACGACCAGGAAGTCCACGCCGGCCTCGGCGAGCGCCTGGGCACGCTCGAGTGCCTCGGGGCTCGCGCCCACGGCGGCACCGACGATCAGGCGGCCCTCCGAGTCCTTCGCGGCATGGGGGTACTGCTCAGCCTTCACGAAGTCCTTGACCGTGATGAGGCCCTTGAGGACGCCCTCGTCGTCGACCAGGGGAAGCTTCTCGATCTTGTGACGGCGCAGCAGCTCCATGGCGTCCACGCGGGAGATGCCGACCTGCCCCGTGACCAGCGGCATCGGCGTCATGACGTCGCGTACCTGCTGGGAGCGGTCGGTCTCGAAGGCCATGTCACGGTTGGTGACGATGCCGAGCAGCTTCTTGTTGCCGTCGGTGACCGGGACGCCGCTGATGCGGAACTTGGCGCACAGCGCGTCGGCCTCGGCAAGCGTGGCGTCGGGGTGGATGGTGATCGGGTCGGTGACCATGCCGGACTCGGAGCGCTTCACCAGGTCGACCTGGTTGGCCTGGTCCTCGATGGACAGGTTGCGGTGCAGGACGCCGACACCGCCCTGGCGGGCCATCGCGATCGCCATGCGGGACTCGGTCACCTTGTCCATGGCCGCCGAGAGCAGCGGGATGTTCACACGGACGTTGCGCGAGATACGGGACGAGGTGTCGACCGCGTTGGGGAGCACCTCGGATGCGCCCGGCAGCAGCAGCACGTCGTCGTAGGTCAGCCCGAGTGTCGCGAATTTTCCGGGCACTCCGTCGACGTTTGCAGTCATGACACCTTCCCCAAATGGCCTTGATCGGTGCGGATGTCCATGCTAACGGGAAGTGGGGGTGTCTCATTCCATGGTTCCACACGGCTCCGGTCTTCGTATGTTCGTACGGAATCGTCCGGGTGCCCGTTCACCACCCAAGGGCGCGCCGGGCGGCGGATGGTTTCCGCAGTGGCGGTCACTGCTCCGCCAAAGCTCGCAGCCTGCTCAGCGCACGGTGCTGGGCGACCCGGACGGCACCGGGTGACATTCCCAACATCTGGCCGGTCTCCTCCGCGGTGAGGCCCACGGCGATGCGCAGCAGAAGCAGCTCGCGCTGGTTCTCGGGCAGGTTGGCCAGCAGCTTCTTGGCCCATGCGGCGTCGCTGCTGAGAAGAGCGCGCTCCTCCGGGCCGAGGGAATCGTCGGGACGCTCGGGCATCTCGTCGGAAGGCACGGCTGTCAGACCGGGATGACGCATCGCCGCGCGCTGCAGGTCGGCCACCTTGTGCGCGGCGATGGCGAAGACGAACGCCTCGAAGGGACGGCCGGTGTCCCTGTAGCGGGGCAGCGCGAGGAGCACCGCCACGCAGACCTCCTGGGCGAGGTCCTCGACGAAGTGCCGGGCGTCACCCGGGAGCCGGGACAGGCGGGTGCGGCAGTACCGGAGCGCCAGGGGGTGAACATGGGCGAGCAGATCGTGGGTCGCCTGCTCGTCCCCGTCGACAGCGCGGTGAACGAGCGCACCGATCGCCCCTTGGGCAGTGCCCGCCTCGTCGTCGCGCATCGGTCCATGGTGCCCTGCGGGCCTCTGCTCCGCGGCACCACGTCCCTTGTTGTGCACCGAAGCGTTATGAGCAGGTGCGCCGGAACTCATCCCCTGCGCCCTCCCCTCCCGCTCGACCGACTCGTCCCCGAGGAACTCCACACCTCAAGGATGCGTCATCCGCGGCGAAACAGGCACAGGGCACCCGGCGGTCGGCTTCGGTGCCCTGGTGGGCCGGGCTTTCCGCGCCTCTGCCGACGAGGCATGAGCGGACGGCCGTAGGACCTGTCGTCCGGATCGGTCCGGGGCGGTCGAGCCGCGCGCCCGCCCCGCCGAACCGCGTGTCGCACCCGGCGGCGCGGCGGCGGTTCGCACCGGTGGCGCCGCCCGTCATCGGTGCGGCCCCACGCGGGTGCGGTCCGGGCGGGAACGGCCCGCGGGGCATCCGCGCACCCGCGGGCCGCCGCTCGATGTCGTACACCGGAGCCGGTCCGATCCGAAGGACAGGCCCTAGCGCACCAGGCCCCACCGGAATCCGAGCGCCACCGCGTGGGCCCGGTCCGACGCGCCGAGCTTCTTGAAGAGCCGCCGGGCGTGCGTCTTGACGGTGTCCTCGGAGAGGAACAGCTCGCGGCCGATCTCGGCGTTGGAGCGGCCGTGGCTCATGCCTTCGAGGACCTGGATCTCACGCGCGGTGAGCGTGGGCGCGGCACCCATCTCCGCCGAGCGCAGCCGTCGCGGGGCGAGCCGCCAGGTCGGGTCGGCGAGTGCCTGTGTGACCGTCGCGCGCAACTCCGCGCGGGAGGCGTCCTTGTGCAGATAGCCGCGGGCGCCGGCGGCCACGGCGAGTGCCACACCGTCGAGGTCCTCGGCGACGGTGAGCATGATGATGCGCGCACCGGGGTCGGCGGACAGCAGCCGTCGGACGGTCTCGACACCGCCCAGGCCGGGCATGCGTACGTCCATCAGAATCAGGTCCGAGCGGTCGGCGCCCCAGCGGCGGAGGACTTCCTCGCCGTTGGCGGCCGTCGTCACGCGCTCGACGCCGGGCACGGTCGCGACCGCGCGGCGCAGCGCCTCTCGGGCAAGCGGGGAGTCGTCGCAGACGAGGACGGAAGTCATGGCCGCCCTCCGCAGCTGATGCGCGTCACCTTGTGCCTCCAGGCTGGTACGAAATCGTCACCTGTGCGGTCGACCGCTTCGGACACCTGCCCGAGCGCTTGTTCCTTCAACCGCCTCGCACTCTCAACGACGGTCACTCGAAAGAGTTACGGGGCCGTTCGCTGTCTTCGGCACTCTACGTGAGGGGACGGACACGATGGAGGCACGCGCGGGAGACCCTCGAACTTTCATCACAACCTATGCCCCGTTTAGACCCTTTTCTTCCCATTTGCTGGTGTCTGAGGCTAGATTCGCAATGGGTCATATTTTCATCTCCTTTGATCGTAGTTGTACGGTCGTGGATACGGATCCGCCCAGAATGGCTACAAGGGGTCACGAAATGGCAGATTTCTCCCGCCTTCCAGGGCCGAACGCGGACCTGTGGGACTGGCAGCTCCTGGCCGCGTGCCGCGGGGTGGACAGTTCGCTCTTCTTCCACCCCGAGGGCGAGCGCGGGGCGGCACGAAGTGCTCGCGAGAACTCGGCCAAAGAGGTCTGCATGAGGTGCCCGGTACGCGCCGAGTGCGCCGCCCACGCACTGGCCGTACGCGAGCCGTACGGCGTGTGGGGCGGACTGACCGAGGACGAACGCGAAGAGCTGATGGGCAGGGCGCGCCACCGGCTGGTGTCGTCCTCGGCGTCACCACCGGGCCCACCACCGGGCCCACCACCGGGCCCACCGGGGGCATCAGCCGTATCGGCGCCGGTCCCGGCATCGGTCTCGACCACCGGCGAGCACGCCGCTTCGAACAACTGAAGTAACGTTTCTTCACCATCGGGTACACGTGTGCCCTTGTTTTTTCGCAGGAGGGCGCTCCACCGCCCCCACCGACGGACAGCCAGTCGGCCAGTCGGCCAGACGGCCCCGCCGGGCCCGGCCTACCGTCCGGCCGCCCGCGCCAGTTGGTCGAGTGTCGCGTCGACCGCGGGCACCTGGGCGAGGTCGGGAAGCGTCAGTGCGACGATCTCCCGCCGCACCGCGGGCTCCAGGGCTACCGTGCGCACCCCTCTGGGCCGTACGGACTCGAGGGCCAGCTGGGGCAGGACGGCCACCCCGAGCCCCGCACCGACCAGGCCGGCCACCGCGGGGTAGTCGTCGGTCGCGAAGTCGATACGCGGGGTGAAGCCTGCCGTCTCGCACACCTCTACCAGCTGACCACGGCAACGCGGGCAGCCCGCGATCCACGGCTCCCCGGCGAGTTCGCCTATGGCGAGGGACTTCGCATGCGCCAGCCGGTGCCGCTCGGGCACCAGCCCCACGAGCCGGTCCGTGAGCAGCGGGCGCACGACCAGGTCGTCCCACTCCTCGGCGCCCGCCGCCCCCTCGTAACGGAAGGCGAGAGCGATGTCGCAGTCGCCCTCGCGCAGCATCTCGACGGACCGGGGCGGCTCGGCCTCCTCCAGGGAGACACGGGTGCCGGGGTGGGCGTCGCGCAGAGCGGCGAGAGCTGTCGGAACGAGCGTCGAACTGCCGCTGGGAAAGGACACGAGCCGCACCCGCCCCGCCCGCAGCCCGGCGATGGCGGCGACCTCCTCCTCGGCGGCGGTCAGCCCGGCGAGAACGCCGGCCGCATGGCGCACCAGCACTTCTCCGGCCTGCGTCATGCGCATCTCGCGCCCGGTACGGACGAGCAGCGGCGTGCCCACGGACCCTTCCAGTGCCTTCATCTGCTGGCTGACGGCGGGCTGGGTGCAGCCCAGTTCCCGGGCCGCCGCGGAGAACGAACCGGTGGTGGCCACGGCGCGCAGCACACGGAGATGACGGGCTTCGATCACGCCCTCAAGGATAAGCCGCCCTTTGACGTAATGCCGAATACCGCTTCGATACTTTGACCCGTATCGCTTACCGTGCAGCTCATGAAGCTTCTGTCTGTGAACCTGGGCCGCCCCGAGGCCGTGCCGTACACGGATCAGCCCGAGGGCGTGACCGGCATCGACAAGCGGCCGGTGGACGGGCCGGTACGGGTGACGGCGCCGGGGCCGAAGGGGGTCGGCGCGAGCGGGCTGGCCGGGGACGCGGTGTGCGAGACGCGGCACCACGGAGGCAATGACCAGGCCGTGTACGCGATGGCCCGCGAGGACCTCGACGAGTGGGAGGGCGTGCTGGGCCGCACGCTGCCGAACGGCTCGTTCGGCGAGAACCTCACCACGGAGGGGATCGACCTGTCCGGCACCCTGATCGGTGAGCGTTGGGGCATCGGGTCCGAGGTGGTGCTGGAGGTCACCTCCGGCCGCATTCCCTGCCGCACCTTCCAGGGCCATCTGGGTGAGAAGGGCTGGGTGAAGCGGTTCACCCAGCGGGGCGCGCCGGGTGCCTATCTGCGGGTTGTCCAGCCCGGTGAGGTCCGGGCGGGCGACGCGATACGGATGGTGCACCGGCCGGACCACGAGGTGACGGTCGCGCTGCAGTTCCGGGCGGTGACCACGGAGCGGACGCTGCTGCCCCGCCTGCTGGCGGCGGCAGACGCGCTGCACCCGGAGACACTGGCCAAGGCGCGGCAGTACGAGACGAAGTACGGAGCGGACCGGGGAGCCTGACGAAGGGCCACGGGGCACCGCACCGCTTCCCCTCTTCTCCCCTTCTTCTCCTTCTCCCCCTTCTATTCCCCCCTCACTTGCCCGCGCGGTTCTCCTGCATTTGCTCAGCCGGTTCCAGGGGGAAATCCCTGATGCCGAGCGAGGGTTGGCTCAGGGCCGGTTCCGGGGAGGTCCCCGATGTCCTGCGGACCATGACCCGCGACGCTCGAAGCATGTCTCGCCATACGCCCAAGAGCGAGGTGCCGGACGGGGAGAGCCCGCCCGGCACCACCCGCCGCGCATTCCGCTGGAAGCGCCTTGTCATCGTGCTCGGCTCCCTGGTCACCGCGCTCGCCGTGGCCGTCGGCGCCCTGTTCACCTGGCTGTGGACCGGCGCCACGGTCAGCACGGCGGGCAAGGCACCGTTCGACAACGCGCTGGCGATACCTCCGCAGGCCGAGTCGACCGTGGAGAAGGACGGCACACGGGTATTCGACCTGCGCATGCAGGCGGGCGAGACGGAGTTCCAGGAGGGGAGGAGGACCACGACCTGGGGGTTCAACGGTTCCTACCTCGGCCCGACGCTTCGGGCGAAGCGCGGCGAGAAGGTGCGCGTACGGGTCGGCAACGACCTGGACGAGGCGTCCTCCGTGCACTGGCACGGAATGCACCTGCCGGCCCGCATGGACGGCGGCCCGCACCAGATGATCGCCCCGGGTGCCACCTGGACCCCGCACTGGACGGTGGACCAGCCGGCGGCGACGCTCTGGTACCACCCGCATCCGCACGGCAAGACCGAGGAGCACGTCAGGCGTGGTCTCGCCGGCCTGTTCCTCCTCGACGACGAGAAGTCCGCTCGCCTGCCCCTGCCGAAGCGGTACGGCGTCGACGATCTTCCGGTCGTCGTGCAGGACGTCCGCTTCGACGGTTCACGGCTGTCCGGCGACCGCGGGCTGATGCAGAACGTGGGCTTCCTGGGTGACCGGACCATGGTCAACGGCACCCTGCGCCCCTACCGGGAGGTCCACGACGAACTGATACGGCTGCGGCTGGTCAACGCCTCCACCGCCCGTACCTACGCCTTCGGTTTCCCGGACGACCGTGACTTCTCGCTGATCGGGACGGACGGCGGACTGCTGGCGCGGCCCGCGATGACGGACCGGATACAGCTGTCACCGGGTGAGCGCGCCGAGATCGTCGTACGGGTCGAGGCCGGGGAGCGGGTGATGCTCCGGAGCTTCCCACAGGACAACTACGGCGGCTTCTGGCAGCGGCGGTTCGGCGGGGGCGACGACTCCTTCGACGTACTGGAGCTGCGGGCGGCCGGGCGGTTGCGGCCGTCGCCGCGGTTGCCGGCCACGCTCACCGAGCCGGAGCTTCCCGACGGTGCCGAGGCGGTGCGCGGGCGGCACTTCGATCTGAAACTGTCCGGGATCAACGGCCGGTCGATGGACATGGGCCGCATCGACGAGACCGTCACCCGCGGGACGACGGAGCTGTGGACGGTACGCAACACCAACGGCATGCCGCACAACTTCCATGTGCACGATGTGCAGTTCCGCGTGGTGGAGGTGAACGGCTCGCCGCCGCCGTCGGCGCTGCGCGGGCCGAAGGACACGGTGTTCGTCCCGCACGGCACGACGATGAAGCTGGCACTGCGCTTCACCGGACCGGCCGATCCTGACGTCCCTTACATGTACCACTGCCATCTGCTGTACCACGAGGACGAGGGGATGATGGGTCAGTTCGTGGTGGTCGAGAAGGGCCGGTCCGCGGGGACCCCGCCGGATCACGCGGAGCACGGGGAGCACGGGGCCTGACAGGCCCCAAAGGGGCGGGCACTCGGGTGACTGATCCGGTCGGGCTTCAGTGCACCGGTCGGGGCGGCGACGCCGGGCGGACGCCCGCACTCCGGGTAACTAGTCTTGCGCCATGACAACCGCTCTGATTACGGGATCGACGGCTGGGATCGGTGCCGCGTTCGCGCGGAAGCTGGCAGCCGACGGGCATGATCTGGTGCTGGTGGCCCGCGACATCGTCCGGCTCCGCGAGCAGGCGACCGAGCTCCACGACCGCCACGGCATCGAGGCGGAGGTGCTGAGGGCCGACCTCGCGGAGGACAAGGGCATCGAGGTGGTGGCCGAGCGGCTGGGGGACCGCAGGAACCCCGTCGACCTGCTGATCAACAACGCGGGTTTCGGCAACAAGGGCCGGTACCTCGAGGTCTCGATGGCGGACGAGCTGAGAATGCTCAAGGTCCACTGCGAGGCGGTGCTGCGGCTGACGTCGGCGGCGGCGGAGGCGATGCGGGAGCGCGGACGCGGAGGCGTCGTGAACGTCGCCTCGACCGCCGCGTTCGTGCCTCGCGGGACCTACGGGGCCTCCAAGGCGTGGGTGGTGCAGTTCACCCAGGGCGCGGCACAGGACCTGGCGGGCAACGGCGTACGCCTGATGGCGCTGTGCCCCGGCTTCGTCCGCACCGAGTTCCACAAGCGGGCGGGGATGGGGACGGACAGCATCCCGAACTGGATGTGGCTCGACGCGGACAAGGTGGCGGAGGCAGCCCTCGCAGACCTGGCCCGCGGCAAGTCGGTGTCGATCCCTGATCCGCGGTACAAGGCCCTGATGGGAGCGGCGAAGCTGGTCCCACGCGGCGCCCTGGGCGGCTTCTCCTCACGAACGGGCCGCAAGTACGGGCCGCAATGACGGCACGGACGGGCCCTGTCGCAAAGGTGACCTCGGTGGTTCAACGGTCAGGTCATGGGCTGTCGAACGGCTCCCACGTAAGGTCTCGCTCCCGCTGTGACGAGCAGTCCGGCAGTCGCGGGGTGGGGGCCGTTGTTCGCCCAGTCCAAGGGAGACCAGCCCGTTCCGCGGTCTTCACGAAGGTTCGGGTCGGCGCCGTGCGCCAACAGCTCACGCACGGTCTCGGTGTGCCCCCAGCACGCGGCCGCGCACAGCGGTGTGCCTTCCGAGCCGACTCCCCGGCTCTCGGTGTCGGGGGAGGCCCCGGCTTCCAGGAGCAGGCGTGCGACCTCGGCTTCCCCCTGCACAGACGCCAGACAGAGAGGTGTGGTTCCGTCGCTGTCTCCTCGCTCCGGGTCTGCTCCTGCCCGCAGGAGTGCCTGCACGCGGGCGGTGTCTGCTGCCAGAGTCGCTTCGAAGAGCTGATGGGAGAGCTTCTTCTGCCGGCGCCGCTTCATGGTGGGCGAGGCTAGCGATCACGGACGCGGTGAAGCCAGCCATATTCACCGGTCGGCACCGGCCCCACGTCCGCACGCCTCGGGGGATTCGACGAGCGAGCGCCGGAGCCGTGTTCCGACACCCGCCCCCGCAGAGAACGGCCCCTAACTCTGTCAGAGGGGGCGACTAGGATTTTGGTCCTGTCGTCAGAGGAGGCTCAGCACGCTGCGGCGTGGGTCTCCCCGCTTCCGCCGTCTCCTGGAGGTGCTCGGTGTCCGCTGCCCCGAAACCGGCTGCCCCCGCTCCCCGTGAGCGCTGGTTCCAGCCGCGGCGGTCGGGATTCCGGTGGGAGCAGGATGGGCTGGACCACGTTCGCGGTCTGATGCCGCGCACCGAGCCGTACCGGGCGTGGGCGACGTTCCAGTTCACCGCGGCGTCCGGCAGGACCAACGAGTGCGACGTGCTGATCGCCGTGCCCGGTGGCCTGTACCTGCTGGAGCTGAAGGGGCACCCCGGCCGGGTCGTGAACCACGGTGACACCTGGCAGTTCCACGGCGATCGGGTCCGCACGCTGCGCAACCCCCTTCATCTGACCGACCTGAAGGCCAAGGAGCTGAAGGGGCAGCTGGAGCGCGCCGCCCGGACACTCGGTCTGGCTCCCCGGGACGTCCCGTTCATCAAGCCGGCGGTCTTCCTCCACGACCCCGGTCTGGTGAGCGGGCTGGACGAGTTCCAGCGCACATCCGTCTTCGGTCGCAACGACGGCGCGAGCGGCCTGCCGAAGATCTGGGACGACCTGCTGGGCCGCCCGCCGGAGCGGGAGAGCTGGCGCGTCACTCCGGTGATCAGCGAGCGCCTGGAACGGCTGATGCAGAAGATCGGCATCAGCCACTCCACCGCGCACCTGCGTTTCGGGGACGACTGGAAGCTCGAGCCCCGCGCGCTCGACGCGGGACCGGGCTGGGAGGACCGGCTGGCGGTGCGCGACGACGGGCTCGTCCAGGAGAGCGGCCGTGTCCGCATATACCTGTCCGGTGCCGCCGCGTCCGACGAGCAACGAGCGAAGGTGGACCGGGCCGCCCGCCGCGAGTACCAGGTGCTGCAGGGCATCAACCACCGCGGCATCGTGCAGGCGGCGCAGATCCGCGAGCACCAGGGTGGCCCGGCGATCCTCTTCCGGCACCGTGAGTCGGATCTCCGGCTGGACGCCTACCTCGATGCGTACGGCGGGCAGCTCGCCCCCGCTCAGCGCCTCGATCTGGTACGTCAGCTCGCCGAAGCGGTGCGCTACGCGCACAACCGTTCCCTGTACCACCGGGCACTGTCCGCCCGCTCGGTCTACGTCTCGGCGCGCGAGGACGGCGGTGAGCCCGTCCTGCGGATCGCCGACTGGCAGACCGCGGCACGCGACTTCGAGACGACCATGCACCGCTCGCTCGGTGACACACCGCTGGACGCGGGGCTGATCGCGGACACGGCACAGGTCTATCTGGCGCCGGAGACGGACCAGGAGTTCGCCGATCCGGTCGACCTGGACGTCTTCGGTCTCGGCTCGCTCAGTTATCTGCTGCTCACGGGACGTCCCCCGGCCGACCGGCGCAGCGCCATGCTGGAGCGGCTGCAGAGCGACAAGGGCCTGCATCCGTACGCCGTCTCCGATTCCGTTTCGGCTGCTCTCGACACTCTCGTCTTCCGATCCACGGCCGCCGATGTGAGGGACCGTCCGGCGTCGGTCGACGAGTTCCTGGAACTGCTGGCCGCCGCCGAGGCGGACGCGGCGGCGCCGCAGCCCGCAGGCGGCCCGGCCGTCGATCCGCTCACGGTGCAGCCGGGACAGCCGCTGGACGGCACCTGGACGGTGGCGCGCGTGCTCGGCACCGGCGCCACGGCTCGTGCGCTCCTGGTCCGCCGTACCTCCGCCGAGGACGGCGAGGACTCCCTCCGTGTGTTCAAGGTGGCCCTGGACCAGGAGAAGGAAGCCCGTCTGCACGCGGAGGCGAAGGCGCTGAAGGAGGTCGGCGGCGGCCGCATCGTGAAGCTGCTCGCCGAGCCGCGTGAGCTGGCCGGTCACACGGTCCTGGAGATCGAGTACGCGGGTGGCTTCCGCAGCGGGGACGACCGGGAGCCGGTGAGTCTCGGATCGCGGCTCCGTGACCAGGGCCCCCTGGGATACGACCAGTTGGAGCGGTTCGGCAACGACCTGTTCGACGCTCTCGACGCCCTCGCCGCGCGCGGGGTGCGACACCGGGACGTCAAGCCGGACAACCTCGGTCTGTTCAAGCGCAGTGACGGCTCCTGGCAGTTGATGCTGTTCGACTTCTCATTGGCCGACGCCCCGGACCAGGACGTGCACGCGGGTACGCGCGGGTATCTCGATCCGTTCCTCGGCGGGGTGGGCCGTTCGCGTTACGACGATCACGCCGAGTGGTACGCCGCCGCGGTCACCCTGCACGAGATGGCCTCCGGTGAGCGGCCCGTGTGGGGGGACGGCCAGGGAGACCCGCGACTGGTCACCGACGCGGAGCTGCACGTGTCGGCCGAACTCTTCCCGCAGGCCCTGAGCGAGGGTCTGAAGGGCTTCTTCGAGCGGGCGCTGCACCGGGACGTGGAACAGCGGTACGACAGTCTGCGGCAGGTGCAGGAGGCGTGGCGGCAGGTTTTCCGCAGGGCGGACGCGGCGCCTCCCGCGACGACTCCGGCCACGGTCGGTATCGGTGCGGAGGATCTGGAGGACGCTCGCGAGCAGGCTGCCGAGGCGGCCGACCTGAAGACGCCGCTGGCGGCGGCGGGCCTGTCCCCGCGGGCCGTGTCGGTCGCCGAGAGCCTCAAGGCCCAGACCGTCGAGCAGCTCCTGGACATCCCGCCGCACTACATCTCCCGGGCCCGTGGTGCCGGCAACGCGATCCGCAAGGAGCTGAACCGCCGCCACCGCCAGTGGACGCAGGCGCTGCGCCGGCGGCCCGCCGCGAAGAAGCCCGCGGAGATCCCGCCCGATGCGCAGGAGGAGGTACTGGAGTCGGTCGACACGCTGGCCGCGCGCCTCACGCCTCCGGCGGGCAAGCGCCGCACACGCCCCCGTCCGGACGTGGTGCGGGCCACCTTGCAGCTTCCGGGAGTACTGGAGGCCGGGGAGGCGATGGAGCCGTGGCCGGCACAGAGTCTGATCGCGAAGGCCCTGGGCGTCAGCCAGCCGACCGTTTCGCAGAACCAGCAGGTGGCGATCGCGGCGTGGGCCGAGCTGCCGTGGCTGGGCAGGGTGCGCGACGAGCTGGTGGCGATCCTCACCGACCGGGACCGGGTGTCCACGGCCGAGGAGTTGGCCTCGGAACTGCGCGTCCGGCACGGCGCGGGCGCGGGTGATCCGGCCGAGGCCCAGGCCAAGGCGCTGGCCGTGGTGCGGGCCGCGGTCGAGGCGGAGATCCGCAAGCGGGACGAGGAGCAGTCCGGCGCCGGGTCCGCTGACGGGTCCGAACTCCCACCGCGGTTCGCCGTGCAGCGTCGTGGCGGTCGGGTCGTCATCGCGCTGGAGGACCAGCCGGGCGCCGACGATCCGACGCCCGCCGAGCTCGCCGACTACGCGGCCCTGGTGGGCGAACACGCGACCGATCTGGCCGGGCGCGACCCGCTGCCCGGCCGCGCCACCGTGCTGAGGGAGCTGCGCTCCGTACCGGCACCGGAGGGCATGGCGCCGCTCGCCGACACCCGGCTGGTGGAGCTGGCCGCGTCGATGGCGGGCGGTGTGGCCTTCTCCCCCCGGCTGGAGCTGTTCCCGCTCTCCCTCGGCCTGGACCGTGCCCTGCGCATCTCGCAGGCACCGGCGGGTGTCCGCCCCGACACCGGCATCACCACATCGGACCTGCTCTCGCGGGTCCGGGCGAGGTTCCCCGGCCTCGCGGTGCTGGACGAGACGACGTACGTGGAGCTGGCCGAGGCTCTCGCGGATGCGGGTTTCCCCCTGGTCCACGACCAGGAACGGCGCCGCTTCTTCCCACGGGTCCAGGACGGTACGGCCAGTCGGCTGGGACTGCCCTCCTCGGTCCTGACGAGCACCAGCTCCCTCTACGCCGCCGCGCAGGGCCGTATCGCCGAGGGCAGGGATCCGCGTGAGGTGCTGTCCGCGCGGCTGAGCGAGGCCCGCCGCCGGGGCGGTTTCGTGGCCCTGACCCTGAAGGGCGCCGAGCTGCCGGGGACCGCGCGGGCGCTGGCGGAGCGGTTCGAGATGACCGATGTCCCGCTGAACACCCTGTTCCTGGACGCGTTGAAGGAGCTGGCCGAGGAGCAGTCCGTGCGCTGGCAGGCCCTGTTGAAGGCGGACGCCAAGTTCACGGCGACCGGCCTGCTGGGCGCGGCGCTCGCCTCGTACACGCGGTCGGCGGCCGAGCGGGTCCGACAGCGCGTGGTGGACCTTGCGGAACGCTCCGGTCCGCGCACCGTCCTGCTCGCCCACGAGGCCGGTCTGATCGCCCGCTACTGGGAGGCCGGCGGCCGTGAACTCCTGGCCGCTCTCCAGCAGTCGGCGCGCCGCCCCGCCGACACCCCGCACGGTCTGTGGCTCCTGCTGCCGGCCGAGGACCCGCGCGCCACGCCCACCCTGGACGGGCGCACCGTGGAGGTGGTGGACCGGGCCAGCGAGTGGGAGGTCCTGGACGGCCTCTTCGTGAAGCACCTCCGGCCCGCCCCGGCGCGGCCCTGACAGCCTCCCTCGTAGCTCTCTTCCAGGACCCCGAACGCAACCCGCATGGTGCCCGGTTGCTGTTCACCAGCCATGACGTGAGCCTGCTGGGCCGCAGGGCCGGGGAGGAGATCCTGAAGCGGGACCAGATCTGGTTCGTGACGAAGAACGAGTTCGGGGAGAGCTCGCTGTACCCGCTGTCCGACTTCCGACCGCGCCAGAACGAGAACCGGGAGCGGCGCTATCTCGATGGAAGCTACGGCGCGGTGCCCATGATCGACGACACGTTCACGCTGGCGATCGCCGGGCGGGGGGAGACGGGTGGCGAGGGATCCGAAACGGGACGGGCGGAAGACTCCGAGGCGTGAGTCCACGCTGCGCCGCAGGCCTGCGTACCGGGACGCGTTACCGACGATCCTGGTGGTGTGCGGAGCCAAGAACACGGAACCGGCTTGTCTCAAAGGTCTTTTGAAGTCGGTCGACAACCGTGCTGTGGACGTACGGGTCAAGGTCTGTCCACAGGACCCGGTGTCCGTGGTCCGGCACGCGGCCGGTGAGCGTACACGGGCGGACGACCACTACGACCACACCTGGCGCGTCCTCGACGTGGACGATTTCGCGCATCTCGACGAGGCGCTGCGGCTGGCCCGTGCCGAACACATCGACGTCGCCCTGTCGAACCCGTGCTTCGAGCTGTGGCTGCTGCTCCACTTCCGCGACCACCGTGCCCCGGTCGACGGTTTCCGGCAAGCCGAGCGGCACCTCGTCCCCCACCACCACGGCTACAGCAAGGCCGCGGACCGGTTCGCCTTCCACCTCTACCGGGAGTCCTGGCCGCAGGCCGTGCAACGCGCACGAGAGCTGGCAAAGCCGGGTGAGGAGCACAAGAGGAATCCATCGACCGGAATGTGGCGCCTGGTCGAGCACATCGTGCCGGCGTATCCGCAGACCTGAGCCGTACCCGTCTTCAAACCCTGCCGCAGCTGAGGAAGAATCGGGACGGCAGGGCATCCAGGGGACGGGCGGACATGAACGTCGGTGAAGAGCTTCTCGGCAAGAGGATCGCCAAGACCTACCCACCTCGTGGCGACATCCACTTCGTCCGGTTGGAGTCGGTCGCGACCTTCACCTGCTCGCGGTGCACCTCGGCAAAGACCGCACGTCTTGTCGCCGTCCGCGGTGACTCTCTTCTGTGCAACGGCTGTTACGGACGCATTGCCGCCTCGGCTGCGGAGAGCGATCAGCAAGCGTGGAAAGGCGCCGGTGGGCCGTCGGTGGTCGCGGATACTCGGGAGTCGTCCCTTCAGTCCGAGGACCTCGCGCGGGTCGTCGTAGAGGAACATGACGGTGGGCTGCCCTACTCGGTGATCAACACCGGGCGCACCGTCGAGTGGAAGTTCCACGTGCGTGCCGGGCATCTCCTGCACGGCACCATCCCTGTGCCGGCCGAGATGGCTGACCGGGCCTCCCCTCATGAGCCGCTGGACCTCATATTTTTGCGAGGGCGTCGCCGCATCGGGGTCCTGGACGAGCAGGAGGGGGCCAGGCTCCGGGTGGAGAGTGCTGAACCACTGCTGACAGGAGTGACGTGGCAGTCCTTTGTCCTTCCCGGAACGCGTGTGTCGGCGCGATGGGAGACGTGGGGGAAGCTCCGTTTGACCTACACCCCGCTGGACAAGCCCGTTGTCTTCGGCGGCACCGTGGTCCACTACGACTACGACCCGAGGATCATGACCCGTGAACTCGCGGCGTTCGACGCCCGCGTGGACCGGGTGGAGGAGCTCGTGCTGAGCGCACTGCGTGAACTCGGCTACCTCGACGAGAAGGGCCGGGCTCTGCTCCCTCAGGAGGCGCTGGTCCGCAACACCATCGAGCGTGCGCAGACGGAACGGCCTCCGACGGAGAAGATCCGTGGGGCGATCGAACGGTTGCTCGCACGCGGGGTCCTCACGTGGGAGCAGGGCAGCGTCAACGGGGCAGCCGTGCTGCACTATCCCGCACGGACCGGAGAGACACCGGTTCCGCTGCTCTGCTACGCCCCGACGCTACGGGTGGCGGAACACGAGGATCTTCGGGAAGGGGCGACCGGCGCTGCGTACGGCACGAGCGCCCATCGCGTCTCGGGGCACCTGATGCGCATAGGCCACCTCGGCAAAGCAGCAAGCCCTGAGGCGGAAGCCGCCTACCGAGAAGACCACAGGAGAGCCGGCCTGGCCGGGCCGCACGAACTGCCCCGCGGTTACACCTACGTACGTGAGCACGAGCGGGGGGTCTGAGCAGCGTTCGTTCACGTGCTCGGTCGGGGCCCCGGCCGAGGGCCACGTTCAACTTTCCTCAGCCGGTTCCAGCTTGTCCGGCCAGCCGGTGACCGCACCGGTGTCGCGGAGTCGGTACAGGTCCGCCATGAGTTTGGCCCGTGCTGCTCCGTTCCGTGCGGACCAGCCGAAGAGCGCCAGGGCTTCGGCGACGGCCTCCTCCGCTCCGAGGGTGCGCGGCCGGTCTTCGACGAGGCCGAGCAGCGCGCGTCGGCGCTCGGCCGGTGCGATGTGCTCGACGGGCCGCGGGATGAGGCCTGGCAGCGGCCAGCGGGCCTGTGCGCACGGCCGGCCGGGAACGTCGAGGAAGTCGTCCGCCTCGGCGATCCGGCCCTCGTCCCGCAGCCGATCCACCGCGGTGTCCACTCGGGCCTTCGTCGGCCTGGGTTTGTACAACAGCTCACCCAGGTGCCGGAGGAGGACCTGCCGGTGGATCGGCCCCTCGGTCTCGACGACCCGGTACACGGCCTCCGTCAGCGGTGGGTTCGGTATCCCGCCACGTCGGTCGGCGGTCGCCGGGTCGAGGTCGGCCACGTCGGCGGGCTGGTACGGAACCGCCCAGTCGCCGTGTTCGGGAGCGGTGCGGGATGACTTACGGGGTGCCACTGGAGGTCGGCTCCTTCATCGCGGTGTGATCGGACAGGTAAGCGTCCATGCCCGCTGCGGTCAACGGGGAGAGAACGGCTGTGTCGGGTTCCCCGTGCAGCCGCAACAGCACGTGGTCCTCGGTGACGAGGCAGTCGGGGTACGGGAGGGCGTGGGAGAGCAGGACAGTAGGTGTATCGATCCCACTCGTGGCGGCGCGCGTGTTCCTGACCGAGCGTCCGCAATGCCGCCCGCATCCGCGCATAGGACACCTCGCGGCCATTGAGCTGGTACGACATCCGCTTCCGCGCGGCCTCGATGGCGAGCGCGATGCGGTGTACGGGCGTCGGCGCCGCGGTGTCCCGCAGCGCCACGATGCCGACCCAGCGGTTCATGTCCCTTCCCCGGCCGGGTACGGCACGGCCCGGGTCGCCGCGAGCGACGTCGACGCGCTCTCCGGCTCGTACGGGTGCCCCTGCCCGGCCTTCTCGGTGCCCCTCCTTGTTCCGCCGCATCCCACCGCCCCCGGTGATCACAGCGGAACCCCCAGGCCGGCGTACGTCCCCGTCGGCCGGCCAGGGAGGGGTTCGACATCGGCGGGTCGTGGACGTCACGGAGGGCTCGAGCCCCGCTCGTTCCCGCTGCCGACACAGGAACCGCGCATCACGCCCGCCCTGGGCAGACGGGCGGCGGAGGTTCCGGACGAGTTGTTCCTCAAAGTTTCGAGAACACTGTCAGAACGGTTCGTTCACCCACCTGATTACCGATTTCGGCTTGCCAAGTCTCATTACCGACGATTCACTTGCACGAAGTCCGGTGAAACCAGGTTCTGGAAGGGGGTACGAGGTGCTTCTCAACTTCCGGGTGGCCAATCACCGGTCGATCAGGGACGAGCTGGAGTGGCAGCTTCATCCGGTGTACGACGGGGACCGGCCCACGGGTACGTCCTGGCACGCGGTTCCCGTGGCGGGGATCTTCGGGTCGAACGCGGCCGGCAAGTCGAATGTCGTGGACGCGCTGCGCTACATGGCGACCATGGTGATCCGCTCTCCGCTCCTGGCGGAGGACGGCGAGGGAATGCGCAGGCAGCCCTTCTTACTGGACACCGTGGCACCCTCGGAGTCCTCCTGGTACGTCGCCGATCTCCTGCTGCACGGAGTGCGGTACAGCTACGGCTTCGAGGTCGACGACGAGAGCGTCGTCGGCGAATGGCTCTACGCCTATCCGACGGGCCGCAAACGGGTGGTGTTCGAGCGGGACGGCGAGGACTTCCGTGTCGGCAGCTCGGAGCGGGATGCCAAGGCGTTGACCACAGTGGCGGAAGTGACCGCGCCAAGCGCTCTTTTCCTCTCCATGGCGGCCCGGTCCAAAACGTTCGCGACCTCACTCAGTCGGGTGTACCGCTGGTTCCGCGATGAGCTGGTGTTCGGTGGTCCCGTGCTGGGCCATTCCATCCGTCGTCCACACCTGCTGACGCGGGATCTGGCGTGGCGTCTGGACAGGACGGGCGAGTCGACGCATCTGCGGGATCTTCTGCGCGCTGCGGATCTCGGTATCGAGGACTTCCGGGTGGAGAGTGTGGAAGAGGACCTGTACGAGGACGGCCGGGCCCAGCCCAAGGGAGAGCCGTCCGTGGACACGCAAGCGGCGAGGGCACTGCTCGTCACGCAGCGCAGCCCCCGCCGCGTTCGGTACGAAATCTGGTTGCGGCACACCGGCAGGAACGGCTCCTTCGAACTTCCTCTGTCCGCGGAGTCTTCGGGCACCAGGGCGATCGTGGAGTACGCACTCGCGCTGGAGCGCGTCACCCGCAGGGGCGGCACCCTCGTCGTCGACGAGTTGGACAGCAGCCTGCATCCCCGCCTGAGCGCTTTCCTCGTCGGCCTCTTCCAGGACCCGGAACGCAATCCGCACGGCGCCCAACTCCTGTTCACCAGTCATGACGTGAGCCTGCTGGGCCGCAAGGCCGGTGAGGACATTCTCAAACGGGACCAGATCTGGTTCGCGTCGAAGAACGAGTTCGGCGAGACCTCTCTCTACCCGCTGTCCGACTTCCGGCCGCGGCAGGACGAGAACCGGGAGAGGCGTTATCTGAGCGGAAGTTATGGTGCGGTACCAGTGATCGACGATACCTTCGCATTGGCGATTGCCGAGCGAGGGGGAGCGGGTGGCGAGGCAGCCGAAAGCGGACGGCAGGAAGACACCGAGGCGTGAGTCCACTCTGCGCCGCAGGCCCGCTCACCGGGATCCCCTGCCGCCCATCCTGGTGGTGTGCGGGGCGATGAACACCGAGCCGGCCTACTTGAAGGGCTTGCTGGCGTCCGTGGACAACCGTGCGGTTGCGGTGAAGATCAAGATCTGTGCTCAGGATCCCGTTTCGGTGGTACGCCATACCGTCGCCGAACGCGACAAGGCCGGCGACCATTACCACCAGGCCTGGTGTGTGCTGGACGTGGACGAGTTCGCACACTTGGACGAGGCCCTGGGGCTGGCTGCGGACGAGGGCGTCGAAGTCGCCTTGTCGAACCCCTGCTTCGAACTATGGCTGCTCCTGCATTTCCGTGACCACCGTGCCGCAGTCACCGGATACCCGCAGGCGAAGAGGCACCTCTCTGCTCACCACCCCCACTACAGCAAGGCAGCTGGCGAGTTCGACTTCGCCCGTTACCGAGAGGGTTGGCCGGACGCTACCGAGCGTGCGCGGAAACTCGCGAAGACGGGTGAGGAGGCCAAGGTGAACCCGTCGAGCGGAGTGTGGCGACTGGTCCGGGAAATTGTTCCGGTACATCGTCAGCGCTGACTTCCGCACCGGCACGTCTGCCTGACGACCGCTCATCGATCCATCGTTGGCCGGAGGGGGACAACAGTGATTGATCACAAGGACTTCATGCACGGTGCCGCACTGGTGTCGATCGCCGACTCGGAGAAGTTCACCGCGCTCAACCGAGCCAGCGTGAAGTACGGACACTACGTGGTGAACCACGACCGCCACCTGTTCATCAAGTACAACGACGGCAGGGGCCCCGGAGACTATTTCTTCACCTTCTCCGGCGAGGACAAGAAGAGAATCAGATCCGAACCGGCGCCCTTGGTGTTCGCCGTTCTCGTCTGTGGCAACGAGGTGGTCACAGGGATCGCGCGGGACGAACTGGCACAGCTCATCTCCCTCACCACCTCTGCCTCCTCGACCGTCAGGGTCGCGGCGCGCCAAGGCAGGCAGCTCAGGATATCGGGACCGAACGGGCAGTTGCCGCTGGTTTCCCGCAGGTCCTTCCCGGCTCGCATCCTGGCCTAGTACTCCAGCCGTAGATCGTGATCTCGATCGTGAGGGCGCCGAGGAGACAGGTGGCCAGCGTCGATCATCTGGACGAGATCGACCACGTCATCAGGGGCGTCCGTTCCTTCTCCGCCTACCCGAGTCGACCGAGACGGAGGGCGTCCCTGATTTCGCTGAGCTTCGCGGTCGTCGCTGGGGTCCGCTCCTTCGCCTGCTCACCGAGACGGAGGGCATCCTCAATCTCGCTGAGCTTCGCGGAGGACAGGATGCCCGCTTGTTCGATCAGGTCGTCCCGGGACACTGTGGTCAGCCACGTGCAAGGGGTAAAGCCTGGACGAGGGAACGCGATCCGCAGCACGCCTTCAAAGGGCAGTCCTTCCACGGCTCCTACTGCCACTTCGATGCCCAGACCGCTGATGTCGACGCCCGCTGGAGCGACGACCTGCATCACCCGGATCCCGGACGCGTCGTCTCCCGACAGCAGTACGACCGGCCGCCGCTCGTCGAACGCGGCCCACCAGACCTCGCCACGTTGCACATGTCCTCCTGACACAGGACGGCAGGCGGACGCTGCGCGACCCTGACGCGTTGGGGAGACGGATGCGGCCACCGTTGACCATCGGCGTGTGAAGACTGAAGATCATGCGGTGGCCGCAGGTCACAGCGTAGACCCTGCCCGCTGGCAGGAGGCGTTCGAGGGCCTGATGAGCCGGATCGCGGGACGGTTCGCACGGGTCGAGCCCCGGCGCAGGGTGAGGCAGTTGGTGCTCGGACTGCTGTCGGATCTGCCGCGCAAGAACTGCTGGACCATCGCCGAGTGGGCTGGGGACAAGACCCCGGACGGCATGCAGCATCTGCTCGGCCGGGCCAAGTGGGACGCCGACCAGGTACGCGACGACCTGCGCCAGTACGTGGTGGAGCACCTGCACGACGACCAGGCAGTACTGGTGGTCGACGAGACCGGGGACGTGAAGAAGGGCACTGACACCGTCGGCGTCCAGCGCCAGTACACCGGCACCGCAGGCAGGATCGAAAACGCCCAGGTCGCCGTCTACCTGGTCTACGCCGGGCGGCCCTGGCCCTGTGGCGACCGCGCAGCTGGCCACGTTCGCGTGTACCTGGTTGGGGAGAAAACCCCGTCCCCCGACACCTGGTCTACGGTGCGGTTCCCGATACCGCCGTCTGCCCCCCCTTCCTCCACTGCCCATTACTGACTTCGGCGCTTTGAGGTCTGACCGGTGACGGCCCGCCTGGGTGGCGGTACGCGGCGACAGCGCTACACCGGAAGGTATGAGGTACGCAGACAGCGGCGGGATGACCGCCCAGGAACGCGCGCGGCGCGAGGCGCTGCGTCTGCGGGCCGCCGAGCTGTTCGCGGCCGGGGCCAGTGCGCCGGAGGTCGCCGGGCTGCTGCGGGTGACATCGAAGTCCGCCTACCAGTGGCGGCGTGCCTGGTCCGATGGAGGGCCGGCGGCGCTGGCCTCCCGGGGGCCCGGTGGGCAGCGCTGCAGACTCCGCCCGGCGCTGTGCGGGAAGCTGGCCGCGATGCTGGAGCAGGGGCCGGCCGCGCACGGCTGGGATGAGGACCAGGTATGGACCGGCGCCCGGGTCGCCACGCTGATCGGCCGCACGTTTCACATCTCCTACAGCGTCTCCGGGGCGACCCGGCTGATGCGCCGGCTCGGCTTCACCCCGCAGATGCCCGCCCGCCGGGCGGCCGAGCGCGACGAGGCGGCGATCACCGCCGGGAAGGAAGACATCTGGCCGGAGGTAAAAGGACCAGGGCGGCCGTCGGCGGCTGGATCTGCTTCGAGGACGAGGCCGGCCGGCAGCAGCGGCCGCCCAAGGGGCGCACTCCCCCAGGCTCCGCCCGGGGGTGCCCCCAGGGGCCGGCGCGGACACACCCCGCTGGTGAGGGTGTCCGGCCGCCGGAGCCCGGGCCGGATCTCCATGGCGGGACTGGTCGCGCTGCGGCCCGGGTCGCGGACCCGGCTGTGCTACCGCCTGCGGGTCCACCGCGGCCGCAAGGGCGAGCGGCGCAGCCTGTCGGAGGACGACTACATCCGGCTGATCGACAGCGCGCATCAGCTGGTGAAGGCGCCGATCGTCCTGGTCTGGGACCGGTTGGGCACCCACACCTCAAAGGCGATGCGGCAACTGGTCGCCGCACGAACTTGGTTGACGGTCTTCCTGCTGCCCGCTTATGCGCCGGAGTTGAATCCGGTGGAGGGGGTGTGGTCGCAGTGCAAGGGAAGCCTGGCCAACCTCACCTCTGGAACGGTCGGCCGGCTCGTGGCCTTGGTCCGTAATCGGCTCAAGAGCCTGCAGTACCGGCCCACGACACTCGACGGCTTCATGGCCGGGACCGGGCTGTCACCACCGTGACCTCAAAGCGCCGAAGTCAGTAGTCGGCCCGTTCCGGGAGGTACATGGACGCGAGGCGTTCCGGATCGGTCACCGACAGGATCTCGACGATCCGTCCATCGACCACAGTGCAGGCCATGACGCCCGCCGGCTTGCCATTCACGTCCCACGCCATGATCCCGGGTTCACCATTGACGAGGACGGGGCGCGCAGTTGCCTTCACGTGAGCCGCGCGCTGCATCCTACCGGCCACCTCGGTCGCCCCCAGCCTGACGACCACGCCGCGAGCGGTGTGGGTGCGCCAGGTCACGCTCGGGTCGAGCACCCGCAGGAGCCCTTCGAAGTCTCCGCTCCGCGCTGCAGAGATGAACGCATCGACCACTGCGCGCTGCTGCCGTTCATCGGTTGGGCGAGGCGTGTCCTGTACCTTCCGGCGGGCCCGACTGGCGAGCATCTTGGCAGCGTCGGTGGACCTGCCGATGATCTGACCGATCTCCTCGAACGGCACCGCGAACATGTCGTGCAGGACGAACGCCAGCCGCTCGGCAGGCCGGAGGGAATCGAGCACCACCAGCAGTGCCAGCCCGACCGATTCGGCAAGCAGCGCGTCGTCCTCGGGCGCTCCGCCGCCGTCGTCGGTCACGATCAACTCGGGCAGCCGGTCCTCGTAGGACGCCTCCGGCCGGGCCGTGCGCGAGCGCAGCACGTCAATGCACACTCGGCCCACCACCGTGGTCAGCCAGCCGGCGAGGTTGTCGATCGTGGCCGCGTCTTGGCGCGCCAGCCGCAGCCATGTCTCTTGCACCGCGTCCTCAGCGTCCGCCCGCGATCCGAGCATCCGATAGGCCACCGCCACAAGGCGCCCACGCTGCTCCTCGAACGCCTCTGCGACAGCTTCCTCCGGACCGGATCCGGCCATGCTGTTACCTCCCACAAGCGAGTTCCGTCATGGGTGATGACGGGCCCGGAAGGGCCAAGGTAACCGTCAAGGAGAACCTCATGAACACTGCGCTGTGGATTGTTGCCGGCCTCCTGGCCGCACTCTTCCTGCTTGCTGGGGGCGGCAAGCTGTTCGTTAGCAAGGAAAAGCTGGCCGAGGCTCGTGGCGCCCAGGGATGGGTCAACCACGTCAACCCTGGCTTCGTCAGAGCCCTCGGAGCACTCGAGGTCCTGGGCGCGATCGGCCTGATCCTGCCCGCCCTGCTCGACATCGCGCCGATCCTGGTGCCACTGTCTGCCGTAGGTCTGGCGGCGATCATGATAGGTGCGGTGATCCTGCGCATCCGACGCCACGAACCCAAGGCAATGCTGTTGGACCTGCTTTATCTCGCCCCGATCGTCTTCGTGGCGATCGGCCGCTTCGGCCCCGAGTCCTTCGGGTGATCTCCCATGTGAAGTGGAGGTCTTGATGTAGCGGCCGACGTGGTGGTGGCCTAGATCGAGCAGGCCACGCGGTCGGTGGAGTACCAATGACCCAGTCAAGCCGGCGGGGCGTCGCCCACCGGTTGAGGGCGGCGCCCCGCCTGGGACAGGTTCGAGCCTCATCTTTATCAGGTCGATCACGGGGAGTCGGCAACGTCGGCCAACCGCCCGGTTTCCTTGGCTGACCATCCGTTGCCATCCGGCGTTGGTCGGCGCTGTCCGCGCCTGTTGGTGTCAGCCGCTGATGTCAACCGACCGACTCTCTCTTGCAGGGTGCTACTACCTCGCGTAGATGAAGATCACGAGGGCTGTGGCTCCCACAGCGAAAACGGCTCCCATCCACGCCGCCATCAGTCCTACGTACCGGAAGGTCGCGTAGGCCCTGGAATAGCCAGCGTTCCAGATGGAGTTGTCCCGGTCTGACAGACACTGATGGGCTTGCGAGCTATGCGGCCGCGTAGAGCACTCTATGTGGTGTCTTCGCGGCGTGACGACGTTCGTACTCGGCCGGGCTGAGCTGGCCGTTCGCCGAATGGCGGCGCCGGGAGTTATAGAAGCCTTCGATGTAGGCGAAAAGGGCCTGCTCGGCGTGGTGTCGGGTGGGGAAGGCGGTCCGGTCGATGAGTTCGGTCTCCAAGGAGGCGAAGAAGCTCTCGGTGACGGCGTTGTCGAAACACGAGCCGGTACGGCCGGTAGAGGGCCGGATCCCCGCCTCGTCGCATCGCTGACCGAACGTCAGACTCGTGTATTGGGAGCCCTTGTCGCTGTGATGCACGAGGCCGGGGCGGGGTCTGCGGGCCGTGACCGCCATGGCGAGCGCGTCGGTGACCAGTTCGGTTCGCATGCGGTCGGCCATTGCCCAGCCGACGATACGGCGGGAGAACAGGTCCAGGACGACGGCGAGGTAGAGCCGGCCCTCCTCGGTGGGGACGTAGGTGATGTCCGCACTCCAGCGCAGGTTCGGCGCGCTCGCGGTGAAATCGCGGCCGACATCCCTCCGGTGTACTCGTCCACGATGTGCAGGACGCGAGAGTCGTCGTCTTCGCCCTCGTCGTCCTCAGGGCCGTCCACCTTCGCGTACCGCTCTCTGTCCGCCCCACAGCCCCAGCAAAGGCCAGGCATGCAGCACACCGTGACGCCGTCCGCGTCCTCGGCCGCGTCGGTCCCCGGCAGGCCCGCGCGGGCCGGATCCGTCTCGGAGGGTACGGGCATGTCGGGCAGCCTCCCGGAGTCGAAGGACCCCGGTAGCGCGCTGCCGCACCCCGGTGATCTGTGCTTTCCGCGCACTTCGCGCGGGTCGGCCACCACACGGCCGGACGGGAAGCCAACACCCGCGCCGATCTTCCGCAATGTCTTCACGACACTCTTGCTTCGGGGCCCGGATCATGAAATCTTGCGGCCGATGCCCCCGTGATCCCGTGGGGGCGAGCACCGATCTCCCTGCACGAGGTGTAAGGGGGTCTTCGTTCCACAGGAGGCCCTTGTGCACGCTCCCGACGCAGCCGGTACGCCCCTCAACTGGGATCTCTACCGGGCGGCCGTCGTCGACATCCGGTTCGGGGACCGGGCCGTTCGAGTCGAACCACGTCCTCGGGGCACGGCCGAGGGTTTCTTCCCGGTGCAGGACGGCGGCGCCGTCGTCCATGTGATCACCGCCTGGAACCCCCGTGGCCGTACCGCGTCGGACGACGCCAACGCCCGTGCCCAGCGCCTGCTGCTCGACGAGATCCGTCGCCGTGGTCTCACCTGGTGGCCCGCGGAGGGAAGCGACGCGTGCGGCACGCATCGCGAGGAGAGCGTCGCCGTCGTCGGTCTGAGCGACACCGCGGCGCGTGACCTGGGACGCCGCTTCGGCCAGGACGCTGTCTTCGCCTGGACCCCCGACGCCTGGCGGGTCCTGGCGTGCGACACCGGCGCCGTGGCGGTGAGCGGGTGGACGGCGTCCGCGCAGTCGGCGCCGGCGTAGGCGGGAGAAGAACCATGGGCATGTATCCCATGCGCACCCCGGACCACTGCCCCCGCTGCGGCAGACGCCTCGGCGATCCGCCGGCCGAGCGGGTCGCAGTCGACGGCTTCCCGGCCGAGGTGACGTACGCGACGGACCCGGTGTGCGGTGGGCGCTGGCACGTGTGGGACAGGACGTCCCCGCTGCGCCGCCCGGCACGCCCCCATGTGGACGGCACGGGATGACGTCACCACACATCGGGGCGACTCGAGCGGCGGCGCTCCTCACAGATCGTCCTCCCCGGGCAGCTTCTCGCGTGTTGCCGCGCTCCTCAGCAGGCACGACGTGAGCCCGGTGGGCCGCAAGACCCTTGCCGGCATGCCCCAGCGGGACCAGATCCGGTTCACATCGAAAACACCTCAAACAGGAACCGGCCATTCCTGGATCCGGAACCCGCCACACGGGAACGACGTGTCCGCATTCGATCTCCTGACATACAGGCTGAGGCCGACCCGTCAGCTCATGCAGGGGGATTCATGCGCACCACGGGGCACAGACGTGTCATCGCCGCAACCGCAGCCGCAACCACGGCGGCGGCGACGCTCACGTTCATCGGCACACCGGCACACGCTCAGACGTCCTCGCCCACGGTGACGCCGTCGGCGAGCGCCGACACCACCGAACTCGCCCAGCTCGCCGACGGCTGCCTTCAGCAGCGGGCCGACCTGCTGACAACGGCCCGTCCGGCGGTGAAGTCCGCTCGCGGGCAGGTTCAGGCGACTCGTTCCATGACGGCCCAGGTGGCCGGCGTGGACGTCGACGCCGCCGTGTCGAACCGCTGCCCGCTCTGACCCGCCACACCAGCGACACCCACGACAAAAGCCTGAAGAAGATCCTCTCCGACCACCCGCGCACCTGGTGGTAGCGCACCGCACCTGACAGGTCGCCCGTTCCCTCACCGGAGAACAGGAGTGTGCTGTGCAACGTCGACGCCTCTTGGCCGTGGCGGCCGCTCTGGTCGTCGCATCCGGCTGCTCGTCCCAGGAGGATGAAGCGCCGCCGGGTGTTCCGGCACCCTCGTCCTCGGCTTCGGCATCCTCCGACGGAGCCCGCGCGGCCGTCGAAGCCTACGTGCGGGCCCTCAACTCCCGTAGCGCCGCCGGGCTGATGTCGGTCGGGGGCGTCAAGGACGAGGAGTGGTCCCGGCAGGAGGCCGAGCGGATCCTCGCCGACCGGGGCGGACGGGGGTGGAAGATCAAGGACGCGCGGATCCAGCACGACATGGGCCCGGACGTCGGCTCGGCCCGCCTCCTGGCCGAGGACAAGGCGGGCAGGCCCCTCCAGGACACCTTCACCGCCACGCGGGAGAACGGCACCTGGCACCTGACGGTCTTCACCGACCAGCCCGGCGGGTCGGGCAAGGAAACCTCTGCGACCGACACGCCGCGTTCCTGACGACCACCGTCGTGGTGGCCCGGTCCGACGATCCGGCCCGGGCCACCACCCCGCAGGACACCGTGAGCCGGACAGCGGGGTTCGTCGTTGTGCCTCATCGGGGTTCAGCCGCGTGTCGGCGGGCGCGACGCCGGGGTGGCGGGGCGGTGCGGGCTTCCGCCGAGCCGTGGTGTCGGGCAGCCGGTTCAATTCGCGTGCGAGCCGGGCGGAGGCCGGCTCCACGATCAGGGCCCGGGCTGTACCGGAGCCGCCGGTGACGAGGTCGGGGTCGCGGTCCGAAGAGCAGGTTTGTCCGGGCGCGGACGGTACAGACGATGACCTGACACAGTCTTCACGACAGGACGGAGACAACAATGGGCATCATCGCGTGGATCGTCATCGGCCTGCTCGCCGGCGCCATCGCCAAGTTCATCATGCCGGGCAAGGACCCCGGTGGCATCGTCATCACCATGCTCATCGGCATCGCCGGCGGTCTGCTCGGCGGCTGGCTCGGCAAGGTGATCTTCGGCGTCGACTCCATCGACGGGTTCTTCGAACTCTCCACCTGGATCGCCGCGATCGTCGGTTCCCTCATCCTGCTCGCTCTGTACCGCCTCATCACCGGCAACCGGCATTCCCACCGTCACGCCTGACCCCCTGATGGTGCCTCCGGACGGCTCCCCCCTTGCTCGCAGGGCGGGAGCCGTCCGGCGTGTACGGACCGGGCACCGGAGGCCCGCTCGGCGGCCGTGCCTGTCGTGAGGCCAGGGGTCGGGCACCAGTGGGAGGAGCCGTCGTCGAGGTTGCGGCCGGGTGCGCCGGCGACTGTGTGCCGGTGGGGTTCCGCCGCGGCGTTCCGGGCGGGACCCTGTCTCCATGAAGACAACGGGGCGGGTCATCAGGAAGTCGGGGTGCGTGGCCGTCGGGGTGTGGGTGGCCTCCGAGGTGGTGGGCCGGTTACAGGTCGGCGGCACCGTGGGCGAGCGGGTGGGGTCCGTGGCCGTCCTCGCCGCGGTGTTCACCGCCGTCGTCACCCTCGTGCCCATGCCCCTGAGGCGGATGCTCGGGCGGGCCGTGGTGCGGAATCAGCGGCGCATGGCGGAGGAGCCCGATGGGGACGGCTCCGACTGGGAGTTCTTCGCGCCGCTGCGCAGGCATATGGTCCATGTCGGGCTGGGCATGGTGCTGTCGGCCGTCGTCCTGACGGTGGTGGGGCCTGCGGGGTTGTGGGCCGGGGTGGAGCTGGGTGCCGCGCTGGGGTTGGCCGTTGAGCTCGGCGGTGGGCTCAAGTCCCTCGTCACCGCCGCACTCGTCGTCGCCGCCGTGGAGACGGTGCTGCTGCTCGTGCTCGCCGTGCCGGTGAAGCACCGCCGTCCCGGGGCCCTGCGTTCGCTGGCCGGCTACCTCTTGTGCGGGGCGGGCCTGGCGCTCGCGGTGGCGTGGCTGGACGGCGTGGAAGCGACGGGCACGCAGTGGCTGACGCTCGCCGTCGTCGTCGCCCTGTTCCAGCTGCGGTTCTCCCTGACCCTGACGCTGCCCGTACCCGGAGTGGCCTCGCTGGTCCTCGTGTCGGTCAACGCGCTGGTGCTCTGGCTCATCGTCTGGCTCACCGGCCTGCTGCGGGTCGACGGCTTCTGGCCCCTCGTCGGGACGGTCGCCCTGATGTGGGTAGCGGAATGGCCGAGCCGTCTCGCGAAGGCCGTCGCGGAGGCCCGGGCCAACCCGCCCCAGCCTCCGCACGACCCCTTCTGGCCGGAGCACCACATGCCGCAGACACCGCTGTACTGACCGGTGCCGCATCAGGCGACGTCCGCCCCGGTGAGGGGGCCCATGAAGGGGAACCGGCCCCGGCCGGTGGGCGCTTCGCCGGGGAGGTCAGCCGGGGGAGCCTTCGCTCCGCTCGCTCTCGGCATCGCGGGCGGAGGTGAGCCCCTCGACGAAGGAGCGGAAGTCCGGCGCGAGGGCCAGTTCCGAGTCGTCGTCCGCGTCGAACCAGGCGACGGACGGTTCCCCGTGTCGGCCACAGGTCCGGTAGTCGAGCCCGATCCAGTGGTGTCCGTCACCCGAGACCAGTACCACTGCCGTGGGCAGGCCCCATTCTTCGACCAGGTACGGGCTGTCGAGCAGGGACAGCGTCCGCTCACGGTGACCGATGCCCATCACGCTGTCGAAGGGGACGTGGTCGGCGCTCCATGAGGTCGCCCGGCCGGTGGGGAAGGCGTTCCGGCTGTCGCCGACCTGGCCGCCGTTCTGATCGCGGAGCAGGGTCACCAGTGAGTCGGGGAGTATGACGTCCAACAGCCGCTCGGCCTCCTCGACCATCCGGTCGGTCAGGGGCGGCTGCACTCCGTGGTCGCTCCTGGTGTCCCAGAAGGAGGGCTGAAGAGCCTCGAAGCGTGCCATGACCGGCATCGTAGGAGCCGGTCTCGACAGTTCACCGTTCGACCTCGGCTGGACGAGCGCGATGCTCACGTGACCGGACGTCTCTCCGCGGCTCCGACGACGGCGGCCCCGCGTGCCCTGCCTCGGGAGCCTCTTCGCCGGAAATCCGGGTCTTCGAACTTGAGCGGTGTGGCGTCCCGAGTTGACTGTCTGGCTGTCACGTTGCGTGAGGACCAAGGGTAGTGGGGACGGTCCTGGCAGCAGGATGCCCGTGGCCATGGGTGATCATTTCTGTTCTCGACGCAGAACAATCACCCAGAAACCACGGGCTTGGACAACGATACGACGTTGCTGCTCGACCTGGACGGCCTGGCCGTCGCCCGGGTGGAGCGGCTGGAGGACGGCACCCGCCGGGTGCACCTGATCACCGCCGATGAGCAGGCGCGGGCCTGCCCCGAGTGCGGGGTGTTTGCCACGCGGGTGAAGGGCTCCGCGACGACTCGGCCCCGCGATCTGCCCTACGGCGAGAGCGGGCTGGAGTTGCGCTGGCACAAGCGCCGCTGGTGGTGCCGGGAGCCCGGCTGCCCGCGCCGGTCGTTCACCGAGCAGATCCCGCAGATACCGGCCGGCGCACGGATCACCATGCGGCTACGCAGTGCCGCCGGACGCCGGATACGCGACGCCGGGTCCACCGTCATCCAGGCCGCCCGTGACCTGAACCTGTCCTGGCCCACCGTGATGGACACCTTCCGCACCGCCGCCTGCGAGGTCACCGAAGCACCCCTTCCCGAGGTCCAGGTGCTGGGCATCGACGAGACCCGGCGCGGACGGCCCCGCTGGGAACAGGACCCGGACACCGGCAAGTGGCACCTGGTACGCGAGAGGTGGCACACCGGCTTCGTCGACGCCCTCGGCACCGGCGGACTGCTCGGCCAGGTCGAAGGCCGCACGGTCGCCGACGTGCTCGCCTGGCTCGCCACCACCCCGCTGAACTGGCGCAAGAGCATCGCATACGTCGCCATCGACATGTCCACCGTCTACCGCGCGGCCGTGCGCACCGCCCTGCCGCACGCCACCGTCGTGGTCGACCACTTCCACGTCGTCCAGCTCGCCAACAAGATGCTCTCCATGGTTCGGCGCCGCACCACCGCCGAGATCCGCGGCCGACGCGGACGCGCCAGTGACCCGGAGTGGAAAGCCAGGCGGCGCCTGCTGCGCAACCGCGAGGACCTCACCGACGAACAGTTCACGCACATGTGGAATGCGCTGCTGAATGAGGGAAAGATCGGGCAGGAGTTGCTGACGGCATGGATCGCCAAGGAGAATCTGCGCAACCTCCTCGCCCTGGCCCGCACCAGCGCGGATCGGCACCAAGTCGGGCAGGCTCGCTGGAAGTTCCTCACCTGGTGCGCGGATTCCGACATTCCCGAGGTGCGGCAGCTCGCCGTCACTGTCGACCGCTGGTGGCCCGAGATCGGGGCCTTCATCGACACCGGGCACAGCAATGCCAAGAGCGAGGGCATCAACCGCGTGATCAAGCTCGTCGCCCGCAACGCGTTCGGCTTCCACAACGCCGAGAACCAGCGGCTACGGACACGCTGCGTCACCACCCGGCGAGCCCGCGGACACCTTCGCACCGCTCAACTTTGAAGTCCCGTCGAACGGTGTTCAAATAGCCACTAGTTGACCGTTCACCCAATATCACTACGTTGGCGACATGGCAACTTACCGGAAACGTGTTCTCGCCAGCCTGATCACCAGCGCTGCCCTACTCGCCGCCAGCCCCGCCGCGGCAACACCTTCCGCTCACGCAGGCAAGCCGACCGATGTGCGGGTCCTGGCCTGGAACATCTACCACGGCGGTCTGGACGACAACTGGGACGATGTCGACAACCGCCAGGACGTCATCCACCAGATCGTCGAGGCGGACCCGGATGTGTTCTTCTCCGTCGAAACCTATGGCGCCGGTGACGAGATCGTCGCCGGACTCGAGGCGGCCACCGGAGAAGACTGGACCGGCGTCCAGATCACACCCAGCTCGACCGGCAACGACAACCTGTGGCTCTTCACCCACTACGACATCGACAAGGTGTTCCCCGCACCGACCGGTTACAAGGAGACCGGCGCATTCCATATCGGCGGCGCCCGGGTGATCGCCGACGACGGACGAGCCATCAACACGTTCACCATGTGGAGCAACTACACCAACCCCTGGGTCGGCGACCTGATCGAGGCCAACGCCCTGGACGTCGCCGCCGGCCGCGAGCCGCAGGTCCCCGCCAAGAAGATCGTCGACGCCGACCGCCGCCAAACGCAGTACGTCTCCGACTTCCTCGACTACGTCGACATCCACGCCCCCGCCGACGAGCCGGTCCTGATGGGTGGTGACCTCAACACGATGCCCGCATCTGACTGGACCTCGAAATGGGCCCGCTGCGCCGACCACTTCGGCCTGTCCTATGACCTGGCTGCTACCGACCAGTTCACCGATGCCGGCTTCGTCGACACCTACCGGGCCGCCAACCCCAACGTCTGCCGGGCCCCCGGCATGACATGGAGCCCCCGGCTGGGCATGACCACCGCGGATCGGATCGACTTCATCTACGCCAAGGGCCAGACGGTCCAGGTCAAGAACTCCTACACCATCGCCGACCGGCTGCCCGGTGACCTGGGCGACCAGTTCTACTCCGACCACTCGGCGGTCGTCTCGGACGTGCGCATCAAGTGATGACGGTTCGCTGAACCAGAGCCGATATAAAACGGCTCTCCTGTCGCTTCCGTGGGTGTCTGACCTGGGCTGATGCGTAGAACACGCCGTATCCGGGATACGTTTCGACTGCTGAAGGTACGAAACGGAAGAACCCGGATACGGCGTGCGAAGTGCAAGGGTATGGACTCGGCTGCTCGATGTCGAGAACACGGTGATCGAGCAGGTCAGTGTGGAGGAGGCCGAGCCCGGCGAGGGGGACGACGGCGAGCGCGTCATCGTGGTCTGCGCCCGGCCCGCGAAGGGCCGGCGGCAGCGGTGCGGCATCTGTAGCCGCACGTGCGCGAAGTACGACGCCGGTGAGGGCGGCCGCCGCTGGCGGGCCCTGGACATCGGCACCCTCAAAGCCGTGATCGAAGCCGACGCGCCGCGGGTGGCCTGCCCCGAGCACGGCGTGACGGTCGCGGCGGTGCCCTGGGCCAGACACAGCGCCGGACACACCCACGCCTTCGACGCCACCGCCGCGTGGCTGGCCACCTGCTGCAGCAAGACCACCGTCACCCAGCTGCTGCGGATCGGCTGGCGCACCGTCGGCAACATCTGCGAGCGGGTCTGGGCCGACGTCGAAGCGTCGGTGGACCTGTTCGCCGGACTGCGGCGGATCGGCATCGACGAGATCAGCTACAAGAAGCGGCACAAGTACCTCACCATCGTGGTCGATCACGATTCCGGGCGCCTGGTATGGGCGGCGGCCGGCCGGGACAAGGACACCCTGCACGCCTTCTTCGACGCCCTCGGCGCCGAGCGCACCGCGCAGATCACGCACGTGTCGGCGGACGGCGCCGAGTGGATCGATGCCGTCGTCGCGGCCCGCTGCCCGAACGCGGTGCGCTGCATGGACCCCTTCCACGTCGTGAAGTGGGCCACCGACGCCCTGGACGTCGTCCGCCGGAACGTGTGGAACGCCGAGCGCGGCGGCAAGGGCCGGACCACCCGCGGCTCGAAGTCGCTGAAGAAGGCCCGCTTCGCACTCTGGAAGAACCCCGAGGACCTCACCGCCGGCCAGCAGGCTCAGCTCGCCTTCATCGCCGCAGCCCACCCGCTGCTGCACCGCGCCTACCTCCTCAAGGAGGGCCTGCGCATGGCGTTGAAACAGGGCAAGGACACCGCCGAGGTGCTGTGGGACTGGGTGATCTGGGCCCGACGCTGTCGCATCCCCGCCTTCGTCGACCTCCAGCGCGCCATCGTCCGGCACTGGGACGCCATCATTGCCGCGGCCGAGCACAACCTGAGCAACGGGCTGATCGAGTCCACGAACACCAAGATCCGCCTCATCACCCGCCTGGCCTTCGGGTTCAAGAGCCCCGACGCCCTGATCGCCCTGGCGATGCTCAGCCTCGGCGGACACCGCCCGCAGCTACCAGGCCGTCAACTCGCATAATCCCACCCACGGAAGCGACAGGAGAGCCTATAAAACTGACGGAGATGGTTGACACCCGGGCCTGGTGATCATACGGAGATCCGGGTGAGTGAACCCCAGTTGGACCGCGAGGTGCGTCGGCGCCTCGCGGCCCTGCGTCATATGGAGTAAGAGGACCTAACAAAATAGAACGTTTGCGCTAATCTGGAGATGTCGGTGCGGATCCGCTCTGACCAGGAGGTGCGCGATGTCCCGCCCCAAGCCCTGGGAGATCGACGACGACCTGTGGGCCCTGATCGAGCCGCTGCTACCCGTGGTCGAGCGCCGGCCCGACCATCCGGGCCGCAAGCGACTGGACGACCGCAAGGCCCTGCAGGGCATCCTGTTCGTGCTGGCAACCGACATCCAGTGGGAGTGGCTGCCACAGGAACTGGGCTTCGGCTCGGGCATGACCTGCTGGCGTCGGCTGCGGGACTGGAACCAGGCCGGTGTCTGGCAGCAGTTGCAGGCCATCCTGCTGGCCAAGCTGCGCGGCGCGAACCAGCTGGACTTCTCCCGCGCCGCCATCGACGCCTCTCACGTGCGTGCCCTGCGGGGCGGCCCAAAACCGGCCCGAGCCCGGTCGACCGCGCCCGGCCGGGCTCGAAGCACCACCTGATCACCGATGCGCGCGGCACTCCGCTCGCGGTCTCGCTCACCGGCGGCAATCGCAACGACGTCACCCAGCTGATGCCGCTGCTCAAGGCGATTCCCGCGGTCCGCGGCCGCTGTGGGCGTCCCCGGTTCCGGCCGCGGCGTCTGTATGCGGATCGCGGCTACGACCACGACCGCTACCGCAGCATGGTCCGCACCCTGAGCATCACCCCGGTCATCGCCCGCCGGGGGCAATCCCACGGCTCGGGCCTGGGCGTCCACCGGTGGGTGGTCGAGCGTGGACTGTCGTGGCTGCACGGTTTCCGGCATCTGAGGATCCGTTGGGAGCGCCGGGACGACATCCACGACGGCTTCCTGCAGTTGGCGGTCTGCCTCATCCTGTACCGGCGCGTCCGAGCACTCTGTTAGGACCTCTAAGACCGACCGGCAAATGGATCACTTGAGACGTCGAGTGGTGGGGCGGCCGTCCCAGCGGTAGCGGCTCGTCGAGCGTCGGATGAGCATGCGGAGCGTGACGAATGCGGCGGCGAGGTAGAGGTAGAAGTCCACGGCGCTGCCGTCCTTCTCGGTGCAGCGCCGCAGCTTGCCGTAGCCGTTCATCCACGAGTGCGAACGCTCGACCACCCACCGCTTGCCAGCCTGGATCGGTGCGGGCACGCCCTTACGGGCGATCTCGCCGGTGAAGCCGAACTCGTCGAGCAAGGCACGGGTCCTGGCGCTGTCGTAGCCGCGGTCGAGGTTGATGTTCACCTGCTCGGGAAGCGCTCCCACCTGGGCTTTCGTTGCTTCGAGGGTGGGGCCGAGGAGCGGTGAGTCGTGCCGGTTGGCGCCTGCGGAGACGATCCCCAGAGGGACCCCGGCCGCGTCGGAGGCCACCGATCGCTTCAGTCCCCGCTTGCCCCGGTCGACCGGGGAGCGTCCGGCTTTCTCGCCCCCCGAGGGGGCTTTCGTGATGCAGCCGTCCACGGAGATCTCGGCCAGTCCGAGGCCGATCATCCGGTCGTACGCCTGGAGCGCCAGGGCGTGAACCTCCTCTGATATGCCCATCTGTGACCAGAGTTTGACGCGGCGTCGGATGGTGCAGTCCGAGCAGCCCGGACTGGCGATCCGCTCGTATCCGCTGCCGTGGACCAGGGCCTGCACGATGTGCTCGAAGACGATCCGGTCCGGGACCCGGCGGCGGTGACAGCCCAGCGGGTGGGTCGGCGCATAGTCGTCCCGTACGGGCAGCAGGGCGGCGAACTGGTCCCACAGGGGTTCGAGCAGGCAAGATGGCACAGCAGGCACGGGCCCTCCAGTGATCACTGAGCGTAGAGAACTCCATGATCACTCAGGCCCGTGCCTGTCTCGTGCCCAGTGCGTCCGGCCGTCAGGCAGCCCACCATTCGCCGGTCGGTCTAAGTCAGCGGAAACGTCGCGCGCCATCGAAGCTGCCTGGCCCGGGGCACACACCCGCGCCGACGAGGCTGACCCGCCGGCGCCGGGAGGGGCGACAAAGATGGCGATGACGTGTGGGCCAGCTACCCCAGCCCTGGTGATATGGAGCAAATGTGCGGCCCCGGCGAGCTGCCGAGCAGCACAACCCACCACATCATCCAGGGACGCACCCTGCCCGCCAGCCCTGAGCAGGCCATTGCCTTCCTGAAGGCCTGCTACGTGGGTCCCTTCGGCCGTCCACCACGAGATTCTCGAGGTCCAGGCCGATGGCCTCGTCGTAGGCCTCCAAGGCCAAATGATCACGGAGAACCACGGGCATCCTGCGTCCGGGGCAGGGCCGCAGCTTCACGCACGGTGACAGATCGTCAGGGACCCTGATGAGGCACACCGCTCAACTTCGAAGACCCGGAAATCCCCCCTTGACGTGGATCTGGTGGGTCGAGGGGAGCGGGCTGGCAGGATGGTGTGTGGGCCGTGGGGGCCCGTGGGCGAGCGGTGAAGGAGTGGGCCGGGGTGGCGGCTACTACGGCTGAGGGTGTGGGGTCCGCGCTGGACCGGACGCGGCTGCTGAAGGATCTCCAGGCGCAGGCGCGTCTGCTGGAGGACGACCTCCGCAGGCGGACGGACGGCGAGCCGGAGTTCCGGGACGCGCTGCGGGTCGAGTACGACAAGGCCGTCGCGGCGGAGCGTACGGCGGCGATGTACGAGACGTGGCGGGACGACCGGGTCGTGCAGATCGCGGCGGCGTGGGTGCTGGCCTGTGTGTTCGTGCGGTTCAGCGAGGACAACGGGCTGATCGCGGACCCGTGGCTCTCCGGTCCCGGCGAACGGCTGGCGGAGGCGCAGGACCGGCACGACGCGTACTTCCGGGCGAACCCGTCGAAGAACGACCGGGACTGGCTGCTGGACTCCTTCGACGCGCTGGCCACGTCGCACCGGACGGTGGCCGGGCTGTTCGACCGCGCCCACAACCCGCTGTACGAGGTGACGCCCTCCTACGAGGCGGCGACGGCCCTGCTGGCCTTCTGGCGTGAGCGGGGCGCGGACGGCGAGATCGTCCACGACTTCACCGACCCCGAGCTGGACACGCGGTTCCTCGGCGACCTGTACCAGGACCTGTCGGAGCACGCGCGGAAGACGTACGCGCTGCTCCAGACGCCGGTGTTCGTGGAGGAGTTCATCCTCGACCTGACGCTGGAACCGGCCGTGGAGGAGTTCGGCCTGACGCCGGCGTGGAAGCACCGGCCCTCCGGGTGGGACGGGGAGGTCTTCGCCGACGGTCCCGGCGGTGCGGATGTCGTCCGGGGGCTGCGGTGCATCGACCCCGCGTGCGGCTCCGGGCACTTCCTGCTGGGGCTCTTCGAGCGGCTGCTGGTGAAGTGGCGGGAGGCCGAGCCCGGCACCGAGCCGTGGGTACTGGTCCGGCGGGCCCTGGAGTCCGTCCACGGCGCCGACAAGAACCCGTTCGCCGTGGCCATCGCACGGTTCCGATTGCTGGTGGCCGCGCTGAAGGCGTGTGGGGTACGGGAGTTGGGTGCGGCTCCTGATTTCCCCATTCGGGTGGCGGTGGCGGACTCGCTGCTGCACGGGCGGGGTGCGGAGACGGTCACGGAGGCCCTGGACACCCTGTTCGCGGAGAACGAGCAGTTCTACTACCGCACGGAGGATGTGGAGGGGTACGCGCGGGAGGTGGATCTTCTCGGGCGGGGGTCGTATCACGTGGTGGTGGGGAACCCGCCGTACATCACCGTCAAGGACGCCAACGAGAACAAGAACTACAAGGTTGCGTACGACGCCTGTTATCGGCAGTACGCGTTGTCGGTGCCGTTCGCTCAGCGGATCTTCGAGTTGGCGGTTCGGGCGGGGGGTGACCATCGGGACGGTGGGTTCACCGGGCAGATCACTGCCAATTCCTTCATGAAGCGTGAATTCGGGAAGAAGCTGATTGAGGAGTTCTTCCCAAGGGTCGACCTGACGCATGTGATCGATACGTCCGGGGCGTTCATTCCGGGGCATGGGACGCCTACCGTGATTTTGGCGGGGCGGAATCAGGTAGCTCGGCAGAGTGAGCCGGTGCGGGCTGTTTTGGGGGTGCGGGGGGAGGGAAGCCGACCGGATAGGCCTGAGGATGGGCAGGTATGGCGGGCGATCGTCAAGCAGGTTGGGGTGGCTGGGAGCGATTCGGACTGGGTGTCAGTCGAGGAACGCAAACGGAGTCAGCTGAGCGGATTCCCGTGGTCCCTGTCAGGCGGCGGGGCAGGAGCGACCTTCAGCAAGGTCGATGAGCAGCGCATTCGACTCTTGGACTGGGATGCCGACCTTGGTTTCGTCAGTATCACGGGTGATGACGACTCCTTTGTGGTGCCGCCGCACGTAACTGCACGCGAAGGTCGTTTGACTACCCGACCCCTGGTCGCGGGGGAAGTTGTACGCGATTATTCCGTCCACGACCGGGAGGCAGTGCTGTGGCCCTACGACAAGGACCTCAAGCCGATTGCCTTCAGCTCCGACCATCCCATGACGCGCAGACTGTGGCGCACCCGCTTGTACCTTCAGGAACGCAAGCGCTTCGGCATTCCGGTGCGAGACATCGACGGGCTTTTGTGGACAGAGTTCCGCGAGTTCTATTCCCGTAGGCTGAAGCCGCCCCTGTTTCTAACCTATCCGTTTGTGGCGACCCATAACCACATGGCGCTTGTACGTGACGAGATCGCATGCATCCGCACTGCACCCGTGATCAAGTTGCCAGAGGGGACGAGCGAGGAACGGCATCTGGAGTTGCTGGGGGTGCTGAATTCTTCGGCTGCTTGTTTCTGGCTCAAGCAAGTGAGTCACAACAAGGGTCGCCCCGGAGCTGAGCGTGGGGACGCAGACGAGCCTTGGGAGTTCCGCTACGAGTTCACTGGCACCAAACTCCAAGAATTCCCGCTACCCGAACAGCTCCCCAAAAAACTCAGCCGAGATTTGGACGCACTGGCCCAGGAACTGGGAAAGCATGAGCCTTATGCTCTTGCCCGTCGCGCCGTACCCACCCGCGAGGCCCTCCACGAAGCTCGTCGAAGCCAGGAACAGCTCCGAGCCCGGATGATCGCGTTGCAGGAGGAGTTGGACTGGACCGTCTACGGAGCGTACGGACTGCTCACCGCAGACGAGGTCGCGCAGACCACCAGTGCCGAACTCCCTGAAGTGACCCTCGGACAGAGGGCCTTCGAGATTGTGTGGGCCAGGAAAGCACGCAGTGGTGAAGTGGGCAGTAAGTGGTTCGAGCGGCATGGGTCCGCCCCGGTCACCGAGATCCCCGCCCACTGGCCGGAGGCTTACCGCAAGGTCGTCCAGGCCCGGATCGACCTCATCGAGGCCAACAAGGACATCCGCCTCATCGAGCGCCCCGAGTACAAGCGCCGTTGGTCCACCGAGCCCTGGGAGAAGCGGGAAGCCGCTGCCCTGCGGAACTGGCTGCTCGATGCCGCCGAACGTGAGGAGTTGTGGTTCGAGGAGCGGGACGGGTTCACCGTGCCCCGGCCGCTCACCGTCAACCAGCTCGCCGACGAACTGCGCCACGACGGTGACGTACAGGCCGTCGCCGAGTTGTACGCCGCCGACCACCTCGGCAAGCGCGACGCCTCCCTCGCCACCGTCCTCGCCTCCGTCATCGAAGCCGAGCACGTGCCGTACCTCGCCGCGCTCCGCTACAAGGACTCCGGCCTGCGCAAGCGGGCGCAGTGGGAACAGGTGTGGGAGCAGCAGCGCGAGGAGGACCGGACCGGGAAGCGGCTCGACATCAAGGTGCCGCCGAAGTACACCGGCGCGGACTTCCTCAAGCACTCCTACTGGTCCCACCGCGGCAAGCTCGACGTGCCCAAGGAGCGCTTCATCTCCTACCCCGGCGCCTCCCTGGAGTCGGACACCTCCCTGCTCCTCGGCTGGGCCGGCTGGAACCACCGCGACCAGGCCGACGCCCTCGTCGGACTCGTCCGCAGCCGCGTCGAAGACGGCGGCTGGGAGAAGAAGGACCCCCGACTCGTACCGCTGCTCGCCGGACTGCGGGAAGTACTGCCCTGGGTGCACCAGTGGTACGGCGAGTACGACGAGGAGTGGGAGGGCAACCCCGCCGAGGAGTTCCAGGCCGCCCTCGACTCGGGCCGCGCGGACGCGGAGCTGTCCGAGAACGACCTCGTCGCCTGGCGCCCCGAGAAGAAGACGCGCGGACGGCAGAAGAAGAGCGAGTGAGCAGGGTAGTGCCCTTCGGGCATGAGTGAGGGGTGGCGGGGAGCGTCAACGGCTCCCCACCACCCCTCGTTCGTCTCAGACGCCTGCGGCCATCCGCACGAACGCCGTCCACTGGGCAGTGGAGACGTTGAGGATCGCCACATCCGGACGCTTGGAGTCGCGGACCAGTACGGCCGTACCGGCGTCCGCGATCTCGACACACTGGCCACCATCACCAGCGCTGTAGCTGCTCTTCACCCAGGTCAGCTCGGATGCCTGATCGTCGTTGGCGTTCACAACTCTCCCAAGAGCTTCTCGATCCAGGCCAGCGACTCCCTGGGGGTCATCGCTTGTGCTCGCAGGACTCCGTACGTGGACTCGAACCCCTGGACCTTCGCTGGCATCGCATGCAGGGCGCTGCTGCTCTGCACCTCCGTATACGCCATCCTCCGTTGTTGCCGCGTGAGGATCAACGTAAAAGGGCCTGCTACTCCAGCATGCTCATCGCGTCCGGTCGGCATCACCTGTAGCTCTACATTGCGTTCGTGCCCGACGAGCAACAGGTGCTCCAACTGGGCTCGCATGGCTTCCGCGCCGCCGAGGGGTCTACGCAGGACGGTCTCCTCGATCACAAAGCTCAGCAGCGGCTTGGGCCGCCGCGCCAACAACTTGTGCCGGTCCAAACGCGCAGACACCCGCTGCTCGATGGTCTCCGCATCCAATAGTGGTCGCCACATGCTGAAGACTGCGCGCGCGTACTCCTCGCATTGCAGCAACCCATTGACGACATGGGCGTCGTAGGCGTGAAGTTCGGCAGCGTCGGTTTCCAAGGCCGCGAACTCGCGGAAGAACGACGGATACCGTGCCTTCGCCACCTCCCCCTTCATCGCCACCAGCAGCCCCCGCCCACCCACCTCCCGATCGACCGTGTCCACCAGCTCCGGCTTGGGAATGCGACGTCCCTGCTCCACCGCCGCGATCAGTGCCTCGCCGTAGCTGACACGCTCCCCCAACTGCGCCTGCGTCAACCCCGCAGCCTCCCGAAGCAGCTTCATCTGCCGCCCGAAGCACCGCAGGAACTCCCCATTCGAGTCCGCGCTCTCCACGCCCGCACCCGAGTCCGCTCCCGACTCCATCGCACCAGCCCCCTCAGCACATCCGTCCGCCGATCACCCGTGCTCGCACCGTAGGACGCGCCCGGGTCAACCACGCCGAGACCGAAACAAGTTGCGCCGGAAGAGTGAACGAGCAGGTCACCTCGTCCCGGGTGCCGTCATCAGCGGCCATCAGCAGGGCGTCTCGCCCTCCGCGTCGTAGGTGAGCCAGGTCCCGTCGCCGAGCGGGCGGGCATACGTGACGTCGGTGTGCAGTGGCGCAAGTCGACTGCGCCGCTCCTGAGCCGGGCAGTTGAAAAGGGAGTGGAGGTCGATCCTCAAGATGCTCCTCCTTCCCCGTAGCGCCCGAAGTACCCTGCGTAACAAGACATATTGGAACCCGGCGGGAGGTCGACGAGAGTGTCCGCACGGTGCACTGGCTGGATACACGAACTCCGAGGGCAGACCATCATGTTCACCGGCAAAACCCGGGTGGACGGTGAATGGGTTGTCCGTAAGAACTGCTTCTCTCGTGCGCAGGCGTTAGGAGCTGTCTGCCAGAACAGTTTCTCCAGGAAGGTGACCCTCGTCGTCCATGGAGAGTTGACAGGCAACGTCAAGGACGCGGACCGGGAGCTGAGCAGAAAACTGCTGACAGTCATCGAGTCACGACGAGCAGGTCGACACATACACGTGGTCGACAATGCCGGCTACTCGGATCTTCTGTTCGGAGCTCCGGCCCGATGCCGGGACCTCAAGGTGCAGGGCGAGCACGTGACCGTCATGTCTGAGATCGGGGAAGGGTTCCTCGGCGGCCCGTTCGACAGGCTTCGGCTGCGCACTCGGGGCATCAGCCGGTTCGAGGCCGGTGTGCTGGGCCGGGGCACGCCAGCACACGAGAAACTGCTGTCACGCCTCATCGAGCGGGTCACCGGACGAGCGACGCGCGACGTTCGCGCTCCGGCGCGACGGGGCCCGCAGTTCGACCTCGGCTGGGTCAGCGAACGGACCGCGTACGGCGCGTGGGTCGTGGCCCCCCAGCACTCAGTCGCCGAAGAGACGAGCCGCCTCGCAGAAGCCGTCGAGTACGTTCACAGGTCGGCCCAGTCCGCTCCTCGTCACGGCCAGGTCCAGCGGGTGGTGGTGCTGGAGGATTCCGTAGACCTCAGCTCCGGGCTGAGGGAGAAGGCAGAAGCGTTCGGCGTTCTGATCGGGAAAATCAAGGATGTCCCCCGGTGAAACGGGGACCGAGCGGCCGCACCGACAGGACGATCACCCCCACACGAGGACGCTCTTCACTCAACGCGTTCATATGCGCACGCTACGTACGGTAGCGTCGCCTCGACATCACGTCTTCCGCGTGCCCCGTCGGGCACGGAACGAAGGCGACCCCCGCAGCGGTTGCAGCCGTCCGCGAGGGCCTTGAACCACCAGTGGAACGGAACTCCACCGTGATTTACCGGCACCATATCGCGCCCCCGCGCGCCTTCACGCAGTTCTCCCACGACCTCATCCGGCACCCCCGGCTGTCCTCCGACGCCGTGCGGTTGCTGATCTGGCAGCTCTCCCTCCCCGACGGGGCGCGCGAGTCCCTCTCGCGCACCGCCGAACGCACCCATATCGGCGGGAGCGCCTTCACTCGGGCCAAGCGTCAGCTCAAGGACGAGGGCTTCGTCCACGAGCGGCGCGTCCAGGGGCCCGGCGGCCTCTGGGCCACCCAACAGCTCGTCTCCAGCACCCCGCTGAGCGCCGCCGAGGCCGCCAAGCTGCTCGCGCGGATGCCCGTGGGCCCGGTCGGAGGAACCACCACCGAGCGGGTGGCGCCGCAGCTCGCACCGAGTCCCCGGATTCCGGCCGTCGGTGAGCCGACCAGTCCGCCCACCGACGGTCATCCAAAGAAAGACTCATGGGAGAACACCTCCCACCTACCCCCCGAACCCCCCGGCCCGACAGCGGAACCGGAGTCAGAGACGGCCACAGCGACGGCGGGGACGGGGACAGAACCGCAGCCGGAGACGGCGACCGCCCCGCCCCTCCTCGAAGAGGCCCGCGCCCTCGTCTCCGCGTTCCCCGGCCTCTCCCCCGCCCTGCGCCACATCCCCCGCGCCATGCACGCCGAACTGGCCGACCTCACCGCCCGCTGGCTCGCCGCCGGGCACCCGGCCACCGCCGTCCGGCTGCACATCCTGCGCGGTCTCCCCGACGACGGCAGCCCCGTCCACCGCCCCGGCGGCCTGCTGCGCTACCTCCTGCGCGACGTACCGCCGCCGGATCCTCGACCCTCCGCCGACGGCACGCACCAGCCGGTGACGGACCACGAGCGGCCCGCCTCCCCTCGCCTGTCCGCGCGACTCGCCTCCCTCCGGGAATGCGAGGGCGAGCACGTCCAGGCCACGCTGTTCCGTCCGTCCGGTGACGAGAGGCTCTGCCCGGGCTGTGCCGACGCGAGGCCTTCGCGCGCACCCGTCCCATCCGCGACATGAACGAACCGGTGGTCGAGTCCATGGCCGGCGTCGACGGGGCGAGGTGGTCCGGACGGACCCGTCGGAACCGGACGCCCGGCCGGATGGGCCCCCCGTGTCTCCGAGGGGCCCCGGGTCCGCGCCGTCAGGAGATGCGGATGCCCGACCAGTTCGTGGTCTTGCCGACCTGCGACCGATTGCCGAAGCCGCCGCGGCCGTCGCCCCGGTTCAGCCAGGCGCGGCCGTTCTTGTCGAGCGAGATCAGGTCGGCCCGACCGTCCCCGGACAGGTCGAGCCCGCCGACCACGTCCTTGTAGGACGTGCCCCAGTTCTTGAAGACCAGCGCCCGGGGCTTGAAGGTGCCCTTGCCGGTCCCGTTGAACCGCCACAACTCGTTCGACTTGTCGAGGGCCAGCAGGTCGTTCCTGCCGTCGCGGTTGAGGTCGCCGGCGGCGATCAGCTTCTTGTAGCCGCCGAAGCCGGACCCGGCGAGCTTCCGGGCCTTGAAGCCGCCCTTGCCGTTGTTCGCGTACAGGTACAGCTTCCCGGTCGAGGTGGACCGGGCCAGCAGGTCGGCCCGGCCGTCGCCGGTCACATCGCCGGGCGAGAGGACCGCGTTGTACCCGCTCCAGTCGGAGGAGACCTTCACGGAGGACGTCTGCTGGTCCGGCAGCCCGCCGCAGACCGGCTTGTAGATGCGGGCCTCGCCCTTCGGGTGGCGGACGAACACGTCGTTGCAGCGGTCGCCGTCGAGGTCGCCGAACGGCAGCACCAGCGTGCCCGTCGGCCAGCTGCTCGCGCGCTTCTGGGCGGACAGCTTCGTCGCGCCGCCCGCGTACACCTTCAGCCCGCTGCCGCTCCGGCCGAAGAGGTCGGCCTTGCCGTCGTCCGTGTAGTCCCGCCACTTGGGCAGCGCCCGGCCGGTGGTGGTGGTCTGGTAGGCCCCGCCCAGAATGTAGGCGGACTTGTTCACCGTGTACTCGTCCCACAGCACCACGGGGCGCCCGAGCGCGTCGGAGGCCGCCCGGGGCGCGCCGGTGGCCGTGGCGCTCGTCGCGCTCAGCCGCCGCGCCGTGGACCAGGTGCCGCCCTTGAAGACGGCGGCCATCACGTACTCACGACCCGAGGAGCCCGCCCGCCACGTCACCGTGACCGTGCCGCCCGAGGTGGCGACCGCGCCGACCGCCTGCGCCCGGGTCGTGGAGAACGACTGCTTGTACGGCAGCCAGGCGCCGGTGGCCGCCGAGCGCACCGCGTACCAGGAGCTGGTCGAGCCGGGCCCCCCGCCGGCGACGAAGAGGTCGCCGTTGGGCAGGTGGACGGGCGCCGTCATCCCGTAGGTGCTGCCGGAGGCCGAAGAGGACCGCGGGGTGCTCCACTTCGTGGCGCCGGCGGACCGGCGCGTGTGCATGACGTGTCCGGCGTCGTTGTAGAACAGCTCGAAGCCGCCCTGCGGATCGGCGAACACCTTCGGCTGCGTCCGGTCCGCACTCGAGACCGGGAAGTTCTTGGCCGTGGTCCAGCCGGACGCGCCGGGGGCCTTCTCCATGGCGGTGACGACCTTGGTCTTCGACGCCTGCCACACCAGCAGGGCGGTGCCGTCCTTGGCGACCGCCAGCTCCATGCCGGAGATGTTCCGGCTGCCGCTCGGCGGCTGCGCGTTGAGGCCGACCGGAGCGGTCCACGCGGCCTTCGGGCCTGCCTTCTCGGCGGTCATCACGACGCCGCTGTCCGCCCACGCGACGGTCACCCGGCCGTCGGGGGTCGCCGCCAGGTGGTGGTAGCCACTCCTGGGGACCACGGCGATGTCCTCGGGCTCGGAGAAGGCGGTCGCGCCGGGCGCGAGGGTGGCCATCTTCAGCCAGTAGTCGTTGTGTTCGTCGGCGGCCCGCCAGACCAGGCGCACCGAGCCGTCGCCGAGCGAGACCAGCTCGGTGTTGTACCCGCCGGCGTCCGGCCAGGCCTGCGGGGCGAGCCAGCGGGTGCTGCCGGCGGGCCGGATCCGGGTGCCGTCCGCGAGGGAGACGAGGGTGCCGTTCCGGGCCGACACCAGGGCCCGCAAGCTACTCGGTGCGTGCGCGGTGCGGGTGGCCCACGCGCCCGGCGCACGCTTCTCGACGGTGGTCGTGGTGGTGGTGCCGGTGGCCGCGGCTGTGGCGGTGGTCTGGGCGGCGGCGGCCGGAGCCACGGCCGCCAGGGTGAGGACGGGAGTGAGCGCGATGCCGAGCACCGCACGGAACTGTGAAGTGATGGAATGCCCCCCCCGGGCAGGGCGTATCCGATGGCACGGATTCGCCGGACTGTTCGAATAATTTAGGCGCAGGGTATATCAGCCAAGATCCGGCTCGCGTGGAGGGTTCTCCCTCCCCTGCTCAGAGGAGTTCGGCCGGCTCGTCCAGCACGCGCGGCCCCTGAAGGGCAGCGGCCGTTGGACGGCGGGTGCCCCTTCAAGTCCACCAAGACGCCGGCACGAGTCATTCCGATGTGATCACAGGAGTTCCGGAACGAGCGGCGCGGGCGGCGGGCGGTCGCCCCGACACGTCCGACACCCTCGCCCGACGCCCCTACAGAGCGCCGCCGTGGGGGCGTCGGAGCTGGTGAACGGGGTGCCGCCACGGGATCTTCGGAGGCATGACGAGTTCCCCCCGGCGGCGGCGACCGGCCGCTTCCGCCCTCCTCTTCGCCGAACAGAGGGTCTTCACCCTCCGCTTCTCCGCCACCCCACGCGGCGCCCGGCTCGCCCGGCGCCTCGCCTCCCAGCAGATGGACGCCTGGGGCTGGCCCTACGGCAGCCCGGTGCACGACACCGTCGAGCTGGTCGTCGCGGAGCTGGCCGCGAACGCCGTCACCCACGGCCGGGTCCCCGGCCGGGACGCCGAGCTGCGGCTCGGCAGGAACGCGGACGGGGCCCGGGTGCGCGTGGAGGTGAGCGACGTGCGCGGTGAGCGGCTGCCCGTCCCGGCGCCGGAGGACGGACCGCTCACGGAGGGCGGCCGGGGGCTCGCCCTCGTCGCGGGGCTGGCCGAGGAGTGGGGCGTCGCCGAGCGTCCGGGGGCACCCGGCAAGACCGTGTGGGCGGTGGTCGCCACCGGCCCGGCGGCCGATCCCGTACCCGGCCGGGCTCCCGGCCCGGTCGGCTGTCCGGCGCCCGGCCCCGTCCTCGCCCCGGCGCCGCCCGTCGCCCTTCCCTCGGACGCGGCGCGGGCCTGATCCCCGCGCGCCCCGCCCCCATCGCCGCCCCGCCACCCGCCTCACCTCGCCCTCCGCTCCCGTCCGGCCCCGATCCCGTCGCCCCGCCCCGGTGCCCTTGTGCGGCCTGGCAGGATTGGGGGGACTTGTGCGGGATGCCATGGGGATCGGGAGCGGTATATGGCCAGGGGTGGCGGCGACACCGTCGTGCTGAGGGACGTCCTCGACATCAAGGAGGACGTCACCGCCGGGGACTTCAAGATCGAGCTGTCCCAGGGGTTCCGGGGCGACTCGGCCGGGCGGGTCGAGGAGTACGTGGTGACCCCGCAGCTCCAGGAGCAGTTCCGCAGCGCGCTGAAGCTGGTGCGGGGCGCGGTGCGCAAGGGGTCCTCCGAGGCGGCGTACCTGCACGGGTCCTTCGGTGCCGGTAAGAGCCACTTCCTGACCGTGCTGCACGCCGTCCTCAACGGCGAGCCGGCCGCCCGCGCCAAGCCGCGGCTGCGGGAGGTCATCGCCGAGCACGACGAGTGGATGCGCGGCAAGCGGTTCCTGATGGTGCCGTACCACCTCGTCGGCGCCGCCAACCTGGACGAGGCACTGCTCGGCGGGTACGTGCGGACCGTACGCGAGCTGCATCCGAACGCGCCGACGCCGACCGTGTTCCGCTCGGACGCCCTGCTCGCCGACGCCCGCCGGATGCGGGAGCAGCTCGGCGACGAGGCGTTCGTCAAGCTGCTGCCCGACGGCGCCCCGGCGGGCGGGGGCGGGGACGACGATGACGACGAACTCCAGGTGATCGGCACCGGCGGGTCCTGGACCTCCGCCGAGCTGGACGAGGCCTTCGCCGCGCCCGCCGGGGACCCGCGCCGGGAGCGGCTGGAGTCCACGCTGCTCACCGGGCCCCTGCGCTCGTACGCCGAGAGCGCGCGCGGCGACGCCGCCAAGTACGTGCCGCTGGAGAACGGACTCGCCGCGATCAGCCGGCACGCCCGGTCGCTGGAGTACGACGGTGTGGTGCTGTTCCTGGACGAGCTGGTGCTGTGGCTCCAGGCGCACATGCGGGACCGCACCTTCGTCAACAACGAGATCCAGAAGCTGGTCAAACTGATCGAGTCCGGCGACGCGGACCGGCCGGTGCCGATCGTGTCGCTGATCTCCCGGCAGCGCGATCTGTCGCAGCTCGTCGGGGCCGACGTGCTCGGCGCCGACGTGAAGGCGATGGAGCAGGCGCTCGAGTACCTGAACGAGCGGTTCACCACCGTCGACCTGGAGGACCGCAACCTCCCGGAGATCATCAAGGAGCGGGTGCTCAAGCCGCGGCCCGGCAAGGAGGCGGTGCTGGAGAACGCCTTCGCCGGGGTCGACCGGTCCAACCAGCAGGTCAAGGACATCCTGCTGGACGGCGGCGGCGCCACCCACGCCGACTGGACCGGCTTCCGGGCCGTCTACCCGCTCTCCCCCGCCCTGCTCAACGTGCTCGTCGCCCTCTCCGGCGCCCTCCAGCGCGAGCGGACCGGTCTCAAGCTGGTCCAGCAGCTGCTGGAGAAGAACGCGGACGCCGCCGTCGGGCAGCTCATCCCGCTCGGCGACCTGTGGGACGTCCTCGTCGACGGCACCGGGGCCGCCTTCACCGACAAGCTGAAGCGCGAGTCCGAGGCCGCCGTGAAGTTCTACGCCAAGGCGCGCACCCACCTCCTGGACAAGTACGGCTCCGACACGCACGCCGAGTTCCGGGCCGACGACCGGTTCGTCAAGACGCTGCTGCTGGGCGCGCTCGCCCCCGACGTGCCCGCGCTGCGGCGGCTGACCGGGGCTCGGCTGGCCGCCCTCAACCACGGCTCGGTGCGCTCGCGGACCGTGCCCGCCGGTGACGTGGTCGTCCGGCGGATGCGGGACCTCCAGGCCGCGTTCCCCTCCGAGGTGCGGTCCGACGGCGAGGCCGACCCGGTGTTCTCGCTGCACCTGTCCGACCTCGACATCGAGCCGCTGCTGGACGCCGTCGCCGACGAGGACAAGGCGGGCGTGCGCCGGGTGTGGCTGCGCGACCGGCTGTGGGAGGCGGCCGGGGTGCGCGACGGGCAGTTCGTCGCCGAGAAGGAGATCGTCTGGCGGGGCACGCGGCGGATCGCCGAGTTCGTCTTCGGTAACGTACGGGACCGGGCCGACCTGCCGGACGAGCAGTTCACGCCCGCCACGGCGGGCCATGTGCGGTTCGTCGTGGACTATCCGTTCGACGACGGCGACCACTACCCCAGTGACGACTTCCACCGCGTCGAGGAGCTGCGGAAGGACGGGGTCACCGCCCCGACCCTGGTGTGGCTCACCGACTTCTTCTCCGACCAGCGCAGGGCACAGCTCGGCCGGCTGATGCGGATCAACTTCCTGCTGGAACGCGACCGGCTCGCCGACTACACCGGGACCTTCCCGCCCGACGACCGGGCCAAGGTCAGGCGGCAGCTGGAGGTCGCCCGCGACACCCTCACCGACCAGCTCACCGGCGCGCTCGCCGAGGTGTACGGGCTGGCCCGGCCGACCGACTCCAACCCCGGGCCCGAGGTGCCGGACGGGCGCCATGTGCTGTCGCTCCAGCCCGAGTTCGCGCAGCCGCGGGAGGAGGGCGGCAAGGGGTTCGAGGCGAACGTGCAGCACCTCGCCGACGGCATGTTCTCCGCCCTGTACGCCAAGCACCCCGACTTCGGGCCGGACCGCAACGGGCAGCGCAAGGCGGTGACGGCCGGTGAGCTGCGCACGGCCCTGGAGTGGATCACCCGCGCCATGGACGAGGGCGGGCGCGCCCAGAACGTCGACAGCCACCACCTGAAGACCGTCAAGCGGATCGTGGAACCGCTGGAACTGGGCACGGTCCACGACGGGCCGCTCGTCATGCGGCAGGACTGGCGCACCCGGATCAACCAGGCCGCGTCCGCCCACAAGCAGCGCGGTGACCTCGCCGTCGAGGACATCCGCGGCTGGATCACCAAGGACCTCGGGTACGGCGGTCTCGACAAGCTCACCGGGAACCTCCTCATCGCCGCCTACGCGCTGCTCGACGACCGGGCCTGGGTGTTCCAGGGCGGCCCGGAGCGGGAGGCGCCCGCGCTGCACGAGATCGGGCCCGGCTGGTCGCTGCGCGCGCAGCCGCTGCCCGGCGACGAGGAGTACGCGGCGGCCCGCGAGCGGGCGGCCCGGCTGCTCGGCGTCTCCGCCAAGCCGAACATGTACGCGCGCAACGTCAACCGGCTCGCCGACGACGTCCGCGCCAGGGCGGAGGCCTGGGAGAAGGACGTGGCGGGGGTGCGGGCCTCGCTGGACCGCCATGCCGCGCTGCTCGGTCTCGACGGCCCGGGTCAGGGCTCGCCCCGTACCGCGATCCTGCGGGAGGCCGCCGCCCTGCTGGCCCGGCTGACGCGGCACGGCGGCGACGCCACCGCGCTGGTGCGCGAACTGGCCGCCGCGTCGTACACCGCGACCGAACGCGACCTGAACACCGCGATGGGCAGCGCGGGCGAGGTGCTGCGGGCCCTCGACGACGCCCCCTGGCCCGTCCTCGACAACGTGCGCGGCCTGACCGGCCGGGAGGACGGGGTGGGCGACCGGGCCCGGCGGCTCTTCGACGAGATCGCGCTGGCGGCGCGGGCCTCGGAGTTCGAGCGGTCGCTGGTGCCGGTGCTCGCGGAGGCGGGCGAGCGGGCCAACGCGATCATCAACGCCGCGCTCCGGGTGGAGAACGTGTTCACCACCCGGCAGGATCCTGTGCCGGGGCCGCGGGACGTGCGGGTCACCGAGCCGGAGGTGGCCACGCACCATCCGGGGGCGGGGCAGGCCGGCGAAGAGGCGTCAAACGCCCGGACCTCCCCGTCGGCTTCCGCCGCTGGGGGAGACGGTCCGGGCCGCACCCGGCGGGCGGGCCGCCGGCTCGTCTCCGCCGTCGGCGCCACCCCGCTGGAGGAGCGGCTGGCCGACGAACTGGCGGGCGTCCGGGACGACATCCGCGCCTACCTCGCCGCCCACCCGGGCGCCACGGTGGAGGTCGGCTGGAAGCCGGTGGCGGCCGACGGCGCCGACGGAGCCGGTGCGGTCGACGCGTCCGGCCTTCCCGGTGCGACCGGCGGGCGCGGCGGGACAGAAGCATCCGGCGGGGCGGACACGTCCCGGGGCTCCGGCGAGGCCGACGGGTACGACGTTGCCGACGGCGACGGGGAGGCCCGCTGATGGCGGCCCGGCCCGCCGCCGGGCGGCGTGCCGTCGAGGTGCTGCTGGAGGCGGAGCTGCCCCGTGCCGAGGGACGCCGGCTGGTGCTGGTCGACGCGGTGTGGGCGGGCGGCGATCAGGAGCGGGAGTTCACGGTCCAGGTGGACGGCGTCGCCCGCCGGGTGCACGTCACCGACCAGGACTCGCCGCTCGGCATCGCCGACGCCTGGCGGCACCACACCACCGCCGTCGACCCGGACGGCGACAGCGTCCTCGTCGTCACCGGCCTGGTCCCCGCCGACCAGCTCGGCTGGGACCTGCGCGGGCACGCGGTGCGCCGCAGGCCGCTGGCCGTGGAGCGGGCCGACATCGTCAAGCAGCTGTTCGGGGCGGGCGACCTGGACACCCGCATGGTGCGCGAGAACTGGCTCCTCGACGCCCTCCTGGAGGCCGAACCGTCCGGCGGCTGGCCCCGGGCGGGCTCCGTCCTGACCCGCGACCGGGCCCTGCGCGCCCTGCTCGCCGCCCGCGTCGGCCTCGGCGACACCAGCGACGAGTCGCTGGACCTGGACGCCGACACGCTCTTCGACTGGAGCCGCACACCGGCCGGGCCCCGGCGGTTCGCCGAGCTGCCGGAGCAGGAGCGTTCCGGTCTGACCACCTGGCTGGAGCAGGTGACCGGCCCCGCCGCGCCCACACTGCTCGCGCTCGCCGCCGACGGGCGCGGCGCCGACGCCCTGCCGCTGGGCGCGCTGGCGTCGGCCGCCCTGGCCTGCCCGGCCGCCGCCGACGCCGGATTCGCCCTCGGCACGCTCTTCGGGCACGCCCTCGGCTCGTTCGACGCACTCGCCCCCTACGCGTCGGCCGCCACCGGCGTCCTGACCCGGTGGATCGCCCAGGCGGAAGCGGGCGGCGGCGCGGGCACCGACGCGCGGGCCCGGGTCCTGGCCGTACTGGAACGCGCCGACCAGCTCGCCGACACCGCACGCCTGACCGGGCTGCTCGCCGGGGACCGGCTGCTGCCCTCCGGCTACCGGGCCCGGCTGCGGACCCTCGCCACCGCGCTCGACGGACGGCCCGGACCGGCACAGGCCGCGCTGCGCGACCTCGCCGGCCACCAGCTCGCCGCCCTCCACGCGGACTCCACCGAGCGCGCCCGTACCGCCGTCCGCCTGCTGCGCTGGCTCGACGGGCCGCAGGCCGTGCAGGCCACGCAGGAATCGGTCGGCAGGAGCGTGCGCCGGCACCTGGAGTCCACCGGCTGGGTGGACCTGGCGACCGGCGTCCTCGCCGAGGGCGACGCCTCACGCGACAGCGGGATCGGGGAGGCGTACCACCGGCTGATCGGCCGCGTCCGCGACCGGCGCCGGCAGCTCGACGAGTCGTTCGCCGCGACCCTGGCCGTCTGGACCGAGGCCGCCTCGCAGCAGGCACCGCACGGGGCGCTGCTGATCGAGGACGTGCTCGCCCGGGCCGCCGCTCCGCTGGCCCGCGACGGCGGTCGGCCGCTGGTGCTCGTCCTGGACGGGATGAGCGCCGACGTCGCCGTGGAACTCGCCGCCGGGCTCGCCCCGCGGACCTGGACCGAGATCGTGCCCACCGCACCCGCGGGCCACCGCCCCGGCCGCCTCGCCGCCGTCGCCATGCTGCCCACCCTCACCCGGATCAGCCGGGCCTCGCTGCTGAGCGGAGCCCCCGCCGAGGGCGGGCAGGACACCGAACGCGCCGGGTTCACCGCCTTCTGGAAGAAGCGGCACCGCGAAGCGGTGCTCTTCCACAAGGGCGGCTACGAAGGGAAGGCAGGACACCGGCTCGCCCCCGCGCTCCTCGAAGCCCTCGCCGACGAAAGACACGTCGTCGGCGTGATCGTCAACACCATCGACGACGCACTCGCCGACGGGCGCGACAACGGGCGCGCCCGCTGGCGCACGGGCGACATCGCCAAGCTGGCCGACCTGCTCGACGCCGCCCTCGGCGCGGGCCGGCCGGTCCTGCTCGTCTCCGACCACGGGCACATCCTGGACCGCAGCCCGCGCGAGTCCGGTCCCACCGCGGCCGAGGGCGTGCGGGGCGCCCGCTGGCGCACCGGCCCGGCCGGGCCCGGGGAGGTGGAGCTCACCGGGCCGCGGGTACGGACCGCGGGCGGGCGGATCACCGCCGCCTGGCGCGACGACCTGCGCTACACCGCCCGCCAGGCCGGATACCACGGAGGCGCCTCGCTCGCCGAAGTCACCGTGCCCGTCCTGGCGTTCGTCCCGGCCGGCAGCGAGATCCCGGCCGGCTGGACCGCCCTGCCCGCGGAGGACACCGCCCCCGAGTGGTGGCGCGGGGACGCCGAAACGGCACAGCCGCGGGAATCCGCACCGGCCTCCCGCGGCAAGGGCGGCGGCAGCCGCAAGCAACAGCCGCAGCACGAAAGCCTGTTCCCCCAGCCGGGGCGCGGCACGCTCGGCGAACAGACCGTACGCAGCAAGCCGTTCGAGACGCAGCGCGAGTTCGTGCGCAACGCGCCCGGCAACACGGCGGTGGCCGCCGCGCTCGACGCGCTGCTCACGGCCGGCGGCAAGCTCTCCCCGCCCGCCGTCGCCGCCGCCGCCCAGGCCGCCACCGGCAAGTCGGAACGCAACCCCCAGCGGTTCGTCACCATGCTCGAACGGCTCCTCAACATCGACGGCTACCCCGTGCTCCAACTGGTGGAGTCCGGGCGCACCGTCCACCTCGACAGGGAACTGCTGCGCCAGCAGTTCCCGGAAAGCACCGCCCCGTGAGCACCCCGATCCCGCACCCGCACGCACCGGGCACCCCCGGCATCAGCGCCGCCCGGGCCCGCGACGTCGTCGACGCGCTGCGCCGCGGCACCGTGCCGCAGCAGGGGCTGGGGCTGTTCGCCGTCGGCCTGGACCGGTTCGCGGACGCCCTCGACGACGACCTCGCCACCGTCGTGCGGGGCGGCTCCGCCTTCCACGCGCTGCGCGGTGAGTACGGCTCCGGCAAGACGTTCTTCGCGCGGTGGCTCGCCGAGCGGGCCAAGCGGCGCGGGCTGGCCGTCAGCGAGGTGCAGATCTCCGAGACGGAGACACCGCTGCACCGCCTGGAGACCGTCTACCGACGGCTCACGGAACGGCTGACCACGTCCACCCATCAGCCGTCCGCGCTGCGCGCCGTGATCGACTCCTGGTTCTACGCGCTGGAGGAGGAGGTCCTCGACGCCGGAGACGCCGACGAGGACGACGAGGCCTCACTCGCCCGTGCCGTCGACGAACTGCTGGAGCGGCGGCTCGCGGACGTGGCCCGCACCACGCCCGCCTTCTCCGCCGCGCTGCGCGGCTACCGCGAGGCGGTGGCGGCCGGGGACGGCGCGCGGGCCGAGGCGCTGATCGCCTGGCTCGGCGGGCAGAAGTCCGTCGCCGCCTCCGCCAAGCGGGCCGCCGGAGTGCGCGGCGACCTCGACCACTTCGGCGCCCTCGGCTTCCTCCAGGGCCTGCTGACGGTGCTGCGGGACTGCGGGCACCCCGGGCTGCTGCTCGTGCTCGACGAGGTGGAGACCCTCCAGCGGGTGCGCGGCGACGTGCGGGAGAAGTCGCTGAACGCCCTGCGTCAGCTCCTCGACGAGATCGACGCGGGCCGCTTCCCCGGCCTGTTCCTCGTCATCACCGGCACCCCCGCCTTCTACGACGGGCAGCAGGGCGTGCAGCGCCTCGCACCGCTCGCCCAGCGGCTGGCGACGGACTTCACCACCGACCCGCGCTTCGACTCCCCGCGCGCCGTCCAACTCCGCCTGACCGGCTTCGACCTGGCCTCCCTCGGGGAGCTGGGCCGCAAGGTGCGCGGTGTGTACGAGGCCACGGCCCGCCACCCCGAGCGGATCACCGCGCGGGCCGACGACGCCTACCTCGACGAGCTGGCCCGTGCCGTCACCGGCTCGCTCGGCGGCAAGGCCGGCATCGCGCCCCGGCTGTACCTGCGGAAACTGGTCGCCGACGTCCTCGACCGGATCGACACCTTCGACGACTTCGACCCGCGCGCCCACTACACGCTCACCGTGAACGCCTCGGAACTCGACGAGGTGGAACGCAACGCGGCCGCGAGCGCCGGGGACGTGGAGCTGGAGCTGCCGTGAGCGCCGACGCGCTGGACCTGCTCGACCCGATCCTCACCCATCACATCGTCAACTCGCTCGGCTGGCGCTCCCTCAGACCGCTCCAGGAGGAGGCGATCGAGCCCCTGCTGTCCGGGCGGGACGCCGTCCTGCTGGCGCCGACCGCCGGCGGCAAGACGGAGGCCGCCGCCTTCCCCCTGCTCACCCGTGCCGGGCGGCACGGGTGGAAGGGCACCGGCATCCTGTACGTCACCCCGCTGAAGGCCCTCCTCAACAACCTGCACCCCCGGCTGGAGACGTACACGGGCTGGGTGGGGCGGACCGCGGAGCTGTGGCACGGCGACATCGCCTCGAGCCGGCGCCGGCGCATCCTGTCCCGGCGCCCCGACCTCCTGCTCACCACGCCCGAGTCGCTGGAGGCCATGCTGGTCAGCACGCATGTGGACCACCGGGTGTTCTTCTCCGGGCTGCACAGCGTGGTGGTCGACGAGGTGCACGCGTTCGCGGGCGACGACCGCGGCTGGCACCTGCTCGCCGTGCTGGAACGGCTCCAGAGGATCGTCGGGCGGCCGGTGCAGCGGGTGGGGCTGTCCGCCACCGTCGGCAATCCGCGCGAACTGCTGGACTGGCTCCAGGGGTCGGGGCGGGGGCGGCGGCCGGGGCAGGTCGTCGCGCCCGGTGTCGCGCTGCCCGAACCGGGAGTGCGGGCCGGGGTGTCCGCGCCGGACGCCCCGGGCGCGAGTCCGCCGCCCGGCGACGTCGAACTGGACTACGTGGGCTCCGTCGCCAACGCGGCCACCGTCATCTCCGCCCTGCACAGGGGAGAGAAGCGCCTGGTCTTCTGCGAGAGCCGGCGCACCGTCGAGGAACTGGGCGAGCAGCTCCGGCTGCGCGGCGTGACCACCTTCCTCTCGCACGCCTCCCTCTCCACCGACGAACGGAGGCGCGCGGAGGAGGCGTTCGCCGAGGCCCGGGACTGCGTGATCGTCTCCACCAGCACCCTGGAACTCGGCATCGACGTCGGCGACCTGGACCGGGTGGTCCAGCTCGACGCGCCCGCCACGGTCGCCTCGTTCCTGCAACGCCTCGGCCGTACCGGACGCCGCCCCGGCACCCACCGCAACTGCCTCTTCCTCGCCCTGGACGACGAGGGCTTCCTGGACGCCGCGGCCCTGCTGCTGGCCTGGTCGCGCGGCTGGGTGGAACCGGTGACCGCGCCCCCCGAGCCGCGGCACCTCGTGGCCCAGCAACTGCTCGCGCTGTGCCTCCAGGAGCACCGGGTCGGGGAGAACCTGTGGCAGGAGTGGTGGGGCGGCCTCGGCGTGTTCGGTGCCGCCGCCGAACCCGTCGTACGGCACCTGGTGGAACAGGGCTACCTGGAGCGGGACTCGGGCACCCTGTTCATCGGGCTCGAGGCCGAACGCCGCTTCGGACACCGGCACTTCGTGAACCTGACGGCCTCGTTCACCGCGCCCCCCGAGTTCACCGTGCTCAGCGGGCGGACGGAGATCGGCCGCACCGACCCGGACCTGCTCACCGAGGAGACCGACGGCCCGCGCAAACTGCTTCTGGCGGGCCGCAGTTGGCTGGTGACGTACATCGACTGGCGGCGCAGGCGCTGCTTCGTGGAGCCCGTGGACGAGGGCGGGCGCGCCAAGTGGAGCGGCTTCGGGGCGCATCGCGTCCGGTCGTTCACCCTGGCCCGTGCCGTACGCGACGTGCTGCTCGGGGGCGATCCGCCCGTGTCCCTGACCCGGCGGGCGGAGGCGAAGCTCGCGGCCGCCCGGGAGAGTTACCTGGACGTGGTGCGTCCGGCGGGCACGGTCATCACCCGTCGGGGCGCCGACGACGTGCGCTGGTGGACCTGGGCCGGGCACCGGGCGAACGCCACCCTGGCCGCGTCGCTTCCGTCCGTCGTCCTGCGGCACCGGGTCGTCGACGACCGCTTCGTCCGGCTGCGGGACGACGTGACCCCGCAGTCGTGGCGGGCGGCGGTGGCGGACGCCGGGACGGGTCTGACCCTGCCCGAGGTGGACCCGCACGCCGTGCGCGGCCTGAAGTTCGCCGAGGCGCTGCCCGCGCGGCTCGCGGAGGCCACCCTCGCCGCACGGCTGGGTGACGCCGAAGGGGCGCGGGCGGCGCTGGCGGAGCCGGTCCGGTTCCTGCTGCGGCAGGACGGCTGACCGCACGGGGAAGGCCCCCGCTCCGGACCGGACCTTGCGTCCGGGGTGGAACGGGGGCCTTCTACGAGCGGGATGCTCAGTGGGCGTGGCCGTGGCCCGCGGCGGCCGGCTCCTCTTCTTCCTTCTTCTCGACGACCAGGGTCTCGGTCGTGAGCAGCAGGGAGGCGATGGAGGCGGCGTTCTCCAGGGCGGAGCGGGTGACCTTGACCGGGTCGATGACGCCGGCCTTGACCAGGTCGCCGTACTCGTCGGTGGCGGCGTTGTAGCCGCTGCCCTTCTCGAGCTCGGCGACCTTGGAGACGATGACGTAGCCCTCGAGGCCGGCGTTCTCGGCGATCCAGCGCAGCGGCTCGACGGCGGCGCGGCGGACGACCGCGACACCGGTGGCCTCGTCGCCGGTCTTGCCGAGGTTGTCCTCGAGGACCTTGACGGCGTGGACGAGCGCGGAGCCACCACCGGAGACGATGCCCTCCTCGACCGCGGCGCGGGTCGCGGAGATGGCGTCCTCCAGACGGTGCTTCTTCTCCTTCAGCTCCACCTCGGTGGCGGCGCCGACCTTGATCACGCACACGCCGCCGGCCAGCTTCGCGAGGCGCTCCTGGAGCTTCTCGCGGTCCCAGTCGGAGTCGGTGGTCTCGATCTCGGCCTTGATCTGGCCGACGCGACCGGTCACGTCCTCCTTCTTGCCGGCACCGTCGACGATCGTGGTGTCGTCCTTGGTGACGGTGACGCGGCGGGCGGAGCCCAGCACGTCCAGGCCGACCTGGTCGAGCTTGAGGCCGACCTCCTCGGAGACGACCGTGGCGCCGGTGAGGACGGCCATGTCCTGCAGCATCGCCTTGCGGCGGTCGCCGAAGCCGGGGGCCTTGACCGCGACGGCGTTGAACGTGCCGCGGATCTTGTTGACGACCAGGGTCGACAGGGCCTCGCCCTCGACGTCCTCGGCGATGATCAGCAGCGGCTTGGAGGCGTTGGCCTGGATGACCTTCTCCAGCAGCGGCAGCAGCTCGGCGATGGAGCCGACCTTGCCCTGCGTGATGAGGATGTACGGGTCGTCCAGGACGGCTTCCATGCGCTCCTGGTCCGTCACGAAGTACGGCGACAGGTAGCCCTTGTCGAAGGCCATGCCCTCGGTGAAGTCCAGCTCCAGACCGAAGGTGTTGGACTCTTCGACGGTGATGACACCGTCCTTGCCGACCTTGTCCATCGCCTCGGCGATGAGCTCGCCGACCTGCTGGTCCTGGGCGGACAGCCCGGCGACGGCGGCGATGTCGGACTTCTCGTCGATCGGGCGCGCCGAGGCGAGGAGGTCCTCGGAGACCGCGGCGACGGCGGCGTCGATGCCCTTCTTCAGGGCGGCCGGGGAGGCGCCGGCGGCGACGTTCTTCAGGCCCTCGCGGACCAGGGCCTGGGCCAGCACGGTCGCGGTGGTCGTACCGTCACCCGCGATGTCGTTGGTCTTGGTCGCCACCTCCTTGACCAGCTGGGCGCCGAGGTTCTCGTACGGGTCCTCGACCTCGACCTCGCGGGCGATCGTGACACCGTCGTTGGTGATGGTGGGGGCGCCGAACTTCTTGTCGATGACGACGTTGCGGCCCTTGGGGCCGATCGTCACCTTCACCGTGTCGGCAAGCTTGTTGACGCCGCGCTCAAGGGCGCGACGGGCGTCCTCGTCGAACTTCAGGATCTTCGCCATGGCAGCGGGAGCCCTCTCGGAAATCAGGGGTGAAAAATCACTGCGCCCCGGGCGCCCGGCTCGGTGAGCGTATCGGGACCAGGGGCGCAGTTTCGGAGCAAATGTGCTACGAGGTGACTTACTTCTCGATGATCGCGAGAACGTCGCGGGCCGAGAGAACGAGGTACTCCTCGTTGTTGTACTTCACCTCGGTGCCGCCGTACTTGCTGTAGAGCACGACGTCGCCGACCTTCACGTCGAGTTCGACGCGCTTGCCGTCCTCGATGCGGCCCGGACCGATGGCCAGGACAACGCCCTCCTGGGGCTTCTCCTTGGCGGTGTCCGGAATGACCAGGCCCGAAGCCGTGGTCTGCTCGGCGTCGAGCGGCTGGACCACGATGCGGTCCTCGAGCGGCTTGATGGCAACCTTGGAGCTGGCGGTCGTCACGATCCGACCTCCCCCTTCGGAGATCTCACGGGGTTAACTGTCTGAGGTGGCGACCAGGTCGATCCGTCGTCGCGGGTGCCGGACCTGCCCGTCGCGTGTGTTGGCACTCTCCAGGGGGGAGTGCCAGACCCGAGACTATGACCGCGATTAGCACTCGGTCAAGCGGAGTGCCAATTCACCGCGTTCGCGTCGCCGGAGTTCCCGCGTACGCCGGTCCGGAAAGCCGGCCCCTGTTCGGGTGATCATCCCCGGGGCTGCCACCCCCGGACGCCCGCTTCAGCCTGAACCGCCACGGCCGCCCCCCGCCGAATCACAGGTAGTCCTCCAGGCGCCCCACCGCGTACCCCTCGGCCGTGACCTTGTCCAGGAAGCGGCGGATCATGTCGGGCATCGTGCCCTTCCACTCGTTCCGGCCCCGGAAGTGGGTCAGGACGATGTCGCCGGGGTGCAGCTTCCGGTCGCCCTCTCGGTACTCCCAGCGGTCGACGAAGACCTCCTCGTTCCACAGCGGGACGTACTCGATGCCGCAGGACTCGGCCGCGCGCAGGGTGTTCTTGTCGTAGCTGCCGAACGGCGGGCGGAACAGGACCGGGCGACGGCCGTACCGCTCCTCGAGGACGTCCTGCATGCCGCAGATCTCGCGCTTCTGACGGGCGCGGGACAGGCCGCGCAGGGACGGGTGGTTCAGGGTGTGGTTGTTCAGGCCGACACCCAGGTCCTGCATCTCCTCGAAGTAGCCGTAGTCCCCCTTGATGACGTAGTCGCTGAGGAACGCGGTGTACGGGATCTCCAACTCGCTCATCATGCGCAGGAGCTCCGGGTCCTTCTCGGCGCCGTCGTCGATGGTGAGGAAGACGACCCTCTCGTCCGTGGGGACGGTGGTGAAGACCGGGGGAAGGCCCAGTTTCCGGTGGCCGTCGACCTCGAAGCCCTTACGGGTGGTGATCCTCGGCTTCTTCTCGGGCGCCGGCGGAGCGGTCCGGGGCACCAGCTTGAGCCCCCAGCGCTTCGCGGCGGCCACCCGTGCGGCGTGCGCGGCGCGCAGTTCGGGGGCGTAGGAGTCGGGCGCGCGGGCCGGGGGCGCACCGAGGGGCTGCTGTCCGCCCGCAGCCGGGCCCGGAGCGGTGGAGTTCTTTCCGCAGCCCGCGACGAGAGGGGCGAGGGCCGCGAGGGTGAGTACGGCGGCACCGGCCCGCACACCCCACCTTGACCGCCTTTTATCGTTTTGTCCTACTAGTCGCATGGAGCCGGATCCTCGCAGTCCACCGCCCCGGAGCCGGCCCGACACCGCGGCCGGCGGCGCACCGTCCACCGACTGGCCCACAGCCGGCCCGCACCTGACCCACAATGGGCCGGTGAACGACCGCACCCCGCTCTCCGCCTCACCCCTCGCCCCGCTCCTCACCCCCGAGGGCCGCGCCCTCCTCGACGAGGTGCGCGACACCGACCCGGCGCGGGAGCTCGCCGTCGCGACCCGGCTGCGCCGTGAGCATCCGGCCGAACTGGTCTCGGCGGCGCTCGGCCAGGCTCGCCTGCGGCAGCGGGCGGTGGCGAAGTTCGGGGCCCAGGACGCCGCGCGCATGTTCTTCACGCCGAACGGGGTCGAGCAGTCGACCCGGGCGAGCGTGGCGGCGTACCGGGCGCGGCGGCTGAAGGAGTCGGGCGTGACCTCGGTGGCCGACCTGTGCTGCGGGATCGGCGGGGACGCGATCGCGCTGGCCCGCGCCGGGATCCGGGTGCTGGCGGTGGACCGGGACCCGCTCACCGCGGCGGCGGCCCGCGCGAACGCGGACGAGCTGGGTCTGGCCGGGCTGATCGAGGTGCGGGAGGCCGACGTCACGGAGGTGGACCCGGCCGGTTACGACGCCGTCTTCGTCGATCCGGCCCGGCGTGGCGGCCGCGGTCGCGTCTTCGATCCCGAGGCCTACTCACCTCCGCTGTCCTGGGCGATCGAGGCGGCCCGCAAGGCACCCCGCGCCGCCGCGCTGAAGGTCGCCCCGGGCATCCCTCACGAGGCCGTCCCCACCGACGCGGAGGCCGAGTGGATCTCGGACGGCGGGGAGGTGAAGGAGGCGGTGCTGTGGTTCGGCAACGGGCGGACGGCCGCCGCCGGATCGGGGAGTGCGGCGCCGGCGATCCGGGCGACCCTGTTGCCCGGCCCGCGCACGCTCCTCTCCCGCGGGCTGCCGGACCCCGCGGTGCGCCCGCCCGGCCGATACCTGTACGAGCCCGACGGCGCCGTCATCCGCGCCCATCTCGTCGCCGAGGTCGCCGAACAGCTCGACGGCGGGCTCATCGACCCGACCATCGCCTACGTCACCGCCGACGAGCACCGCCCCACCCCGTACGCCACCGCCTACGAGATCACCGACCGGCTCCCCTTCAACGTCAAGAAGCTGAAGGCGCTGCTGCGTGAGCGCCGGATCGGCACGCTGACCGTCAAGAAGCGCGGCTCGGCGGTGGAACCGGAGGAACTCCGCCGCAAGGCCCTGCCCAAACCCCACGGCCCCGAGTCCGTCACGGTCTTCCTCACCCGCGTCGCAGGCGCCCCGACGATGCTGCTGGGGCACCCGGTGCGGTGAGGCCCGCGGGCGGCAGTCCTCGACGCCCTAACGCCCTCGCCCGGCCGGCGGCGCTCCCGTACTGCTGCGCACCACCAGGCTCGTGGCCAGTTCCACCCGGGTCGCGGCCGCCGCGCCCTCGCCCTTGCCCAGGTCGAGGACCAGCCTGGCCGCCGCCTCGGCCATCTCGGTCAGCGGCTGCCGTACGGTCGTCAGCGGCGGCCCCACCCAACGGGCCACCGGCAGATCGTCGAACCCGACCACGCTCAGGTCCTCGGGGATCCGCAGACCCAGCTCACGCGCGGCCTCGTAGAGACCGAGCGCCTGGAGGTCGTTGCCGGCGAAGACCGCCGTGGGCCGGTCCTCGCGGCGCAGCAGGGCGAGGCCCTGGCGGTAACCGGTCTCGTGATGGAAGTCGCCGGGCATGATCAGCCCGGGGTCCACCGGAAGCCCGCCGGTCTCCAGCGCCGCCCGGTAACCGTCGATGCGGGCGCGGCTGCACATCATCTGCGAGGGGCCGCTGATCGCCCCGATCCTGGTGTGCCCCAGCTCGACCAGATGCCGGGTGGCGGCGAGGCCGCCCTGCCAGTTGGTCGCGCCGATGGAGGGCACGTCGGTGCCCGGGTCGCCCGCCGGGTCCATCACCACGAACGGGATGGAACGGCTGGTCAGCAGCGCCCGCCCGGACTCGTCGAGACCGGACAGGACGAGGACCACCCCGTGCGGACGGCGCGCGGCGACCTGGTCGGCCCAGGTGCGCCCCGGCGTGAGCCGCCCCGCGCTCTCGGAGAGCACGACGCTCAGTCCGGCGTCCCTGGCCACGTTCTCCACGCCCCGGATGACCTCCATCGCCCAGGCGCTCTCCAACTCGTGGAAGACCAGGTCGATCAGCGGCGAGCGGGTGGCCTCGGCACGTCGGCGCCGGTAGCCGTGGGCGCGCAGCAGTTCCTCGACCCGGCTGCGGGTGGCGGGGGCGACATCGGCACGGCCGTTGAGGACCTTCGAAACAGTCGGTGCCGAGACACCGGCCTCGCGGGCGATCTCGGCGAGGGTCGCAGTCTGCGCACTGCGCCCTCGCGTCCGGTTCTCAGCGGGCTGCGAGGAATTCATGGCGGCGATCGTATCCCCGGGACCTCCTTGGCGGAGCCTCTCCCGCACCACTGAATCCCAGAACATTCGACACAGGGTCCGAAACATTCGGTTTTCGTCGATCGAGCAGGCCGTCGCCTGGTCGGACCCCGGGCGCCCTGGAACCACGGTCGGTCGCCCGCGCGGGACGCCGGTCAGTCCGCCGCCACCGACTCGAAGCGCCAGCGGTGGACCGGGCGGGTGATCAACTCAGCGGCTGGTTCGGGGAGTTCGGGGAGGTCGGCGTCGTACGGGGCGTCCCACCAGGTGATGACCAGGACGCGGTCCTGCGGGGCGCGGAAGGTCTCCCGGCGCAGGGGCGGATCGCCGTCGAACTCCTGGGTCCGCGCCCAGGCCAGCAGGTCCTCGCCCCGGTCCGGCACCGCCCGCGCCTCCCACATCAACGCGACGGTCATGAGTACAGGTTCTCCTTGCCGACCTCATGAACGTGGTCGTGGTCATGACTGTGGCTGCGGGTGTGGGCCTCGCCCGGGACATGGGGTTCCGTCACCGGGAGCGACGAGTCGGCGGACAGGTCCCAGTCGGAGGCGGCCCGGCCCCGGGCGATCATCTCCGCACCCAGGGCGGCCACCATCGCGCCGTTGTCCGTGCACAGCTTGGGGCGTGGCACGCGCAGCCGGATACCGGCCGCCTCGCAGCGCTCCTGGGCCAGCGCCCGCAGCCGGGAGTTGGCGGCCACTCCACCGCCGATCATCAGATGGTCGACACCCTCGTCCTTGCAGGCGCGTACGGCCTTGCGGGTGAGCACGTCCACGACCGCCTCCTGGAAGGACGCCGACACGTCGCGCACCGGGACCTCCTCCCCCGCCGCCCGCTTGGCCTCGATCCAGCGGGCCACGGCCGTCTTGAGGCCGGAGAAGGAGAAGTCGTACGCCGGGTCGCGCGGACCGGTGAGCCCGCGTGGGAACGCGATCGCGTTCGGGTCCCCCTCGCGCGCGTACCGGTCGATGACCGGACCGCCGGGGAAGCCGAGGTTCAGCACGCGCGCGACCTTGTCGAAGGCCTCGCCCGCCGCGTCGTCGATGGTGGCGCCCATGGGGCGGACGTCGGAGGTGATGTCCGAGGACAGCAGCAGCGAGGAGTGTCCGCCGGACACCAGCAGCGCCATCGTCGGCTCGGGCAGCGGTCCGTGCTCCAGCTGGTCGACGCAGATGTGCGAGGCGAGGTGGTTGACGCCGTAGAGGGGCTTGCCGAGGGCGTAGGCGTACGCCTTGGCCGCCGAGACGCCGACGAGCAGCGCGCCGGCGAGGCCCGGACCGGCGGTGACGGCGATGCCGTCCAGGTCCCGGGCGCTCACCCCCGCCTCCTTCAGCGCGCGGCCGATCGTCGGCACCATCGCCTCGAGGTGCGCCCGGGAGGCGACCTCCGGGACGACGCCGCCGAAGCGGGCGTGCTCGTCGACGCTGGAGGCGACGGCGTCGGCCAGCAGGGTGGTGCCCCGGACGACTCCGACACCGGTCTCGTCGCAGGAGGTCTCGATCCCCAGCACCAGGGGTTCGTCAGCCATGGGTCTCGGTTCCTTCTACGCCGTTCACGGGGTTCGTCGGGTTCGTCGCGCTCATCGGGTTCGCCGGACTCACAGAGGTCGCCGGGTCGGCCAGCCGCATCACCAGGGCGTCCACGTTCCCCGGCTGGTAGTAGCCCTTCCTGACCCCGATGGTCTCGAAGCCGAAGCGCTCGTACAGCTTCTGGGCACGGACGTTGTCGATCCGGCACTCCAGGAACACCTCGGCGCACTCGAACGCGGTGGCCGCCCGCAGCAGTTCCGTCAGCAGCCGCGAGCCGAGGCCGGTGCCCCAATGGTCCCGGGTGACGGCGATGGTCTGGACGTCGGCCACACCGGCGTCGTCCCCGCCGGACGCCCCGTCACCGGACGCCCCGTCACCGTCGGGCTGCGCACCCGCGGCGGTGAGCCCCGCGTACCCGACGAGGCGGTCGCCCTCCTCGGCGACCACATACCTGCGGGTCGCGGCGGGCCCGCGCGCATGGGCCAGCTCGGACCAGAACATCCCGCGTGACCAGGCGTCCTCGGGGAACAGTTCGCGCTCCACCTGGAGCACGGGTTCGATGTCCCACCAGCGCATCTCACGCAGTACGACGCTCTCGGGGTTCTCGGGTCCTGTCACTTGGGGGTGACCACCTTGTAGTTCTTGGGGACCTGGGCATCGGGCCGCCGCAGGTACAGCGGCCGGGGCGCGGGCAGTTCCTCCCCCGCCGCCAGCCGCTCGGCGGCCAGCCGGGCGAGGGCGGCGGCCGACACGTGCTCCGGCTCGTGCGCCCTGGGGAAGGTCTCGGGGTACAGCAGCGCACCGGCGCCGACCGCGGGCAGCCCCGCGACCCGCCCGGCGATGTCGGCGGGGCGGTCGACGGCGGGGTCGGTGAGGCGGGTGCGCGAGTCGGCGTAGCGCGCCCAGTAGACCTCCTTGCGGCGGGCGTCGGTCGCCACGACGAAGGGGCCCTCCAGGTCGGCGGCGTAGGCGAGGCCGTCCAGCGTGCACACACCGTGCACGGGGACGCCGAGCGCGAGCCCGAAGGTGTCCGCGGTCATCAGGCCGACCCGCAGCCCGGTGTACGGACCGGGACCGATGCCGACGACGATCCCGGTGACGGCGCCCGTCTTCAGACCGGCTTCGTCGAGCACCCGGTCGATCGCCGGGAGCAGCAGCTCGCCGTGTCGGCGGGCGTCCACCTGGCTCGAGGAGGCGATGACGTCGTCGCCGTCGTGCAGCGCGACGGTGACGGCGGGGGTGGCGGTATCCAGAGCGAGCAAGAGCACACAAACAGCCTACGGCTCCCCACGGCCCGTGTCGGACGACCCGGTCGAACGGCTACGTACTGCTACCGTCACATCGGCGTACGCGCAATTATGGATCATTTCTGACATTCGATGACAGACGCAACGGTAGACGTGGGGCTGAGGTGAGGGCGGTGGCAGGCAGCAGTTCGGCGATCGTGGCGGGACTGACCGCGGCCGCCCTCGCGGCGATCGCCTTCCTCGGTCACCAGGCGGCGTCGAACGCCTCGGCCCGCCCACACGCCACCCGCGCGGGCACCGCGCCGGGTGCCGCGCAGGCGGGCCGAGGTACCGACGACGCAGACGATACGGACGGCACCCACGACGCCGGCACCCTCACCGCACCCCCCAGAGGCTCCGGCCGGGGCGCCCGGGTCGTGTACGCGCTGGACGCCGACCGGGTGTGGCTCGTCGAAGAGAGCGGCAAGGTCGAGCGCACCTTCACGGTCAAGCCCGGCACGGTGGACCCGGAGCCGGGCACCTACCGGGTCACCTCCCGCTCCGGGAAGATCACCGGATCGGACGGCGTCCCGGTCGAACACGTCGTCCGTTTCGCCGACGGCGACGGCACGGTGATCGGCTTCAGCGCGGCCGTGGACGGCTCGGTCCCGGAAGTCGACCCGAAGGTCCGCACGGGCGGTGTCCGCGAGACCCGGGCGGACGGCAGGGCGATGTGGAAGTTCGCGACGATCGGCCGCAAGGTCGTCGTCGTCCGGTAGCCGCCGGAGCCTGCCCTCACAGGTCAGGCGGCGTCTACAGGTCAGGCGGCGTCACGGTGGGTGCCGGTCGGCTCCGCGGGCCGCGACTGCGGCAGCGGCTCGGGGGCGCGGGGCGGGGTGGAGACCGCGGCGGCGGCCGCACCGGCGGCCAGCAGGTCCCGCATCGAAACCCCGGTGGACGACTGCGACCGTGTCCCGGTCGTCCGGCAAGAGCTCTCGATGGCCGGCATGGACGCCTCCTGGGGGTCGGGGGCGGACGTAGTTAGGTAGACCTAACTACGAGCTGGACACCATGTGACCACGTCCGGGACACCGAACGCAACATTTTGCCGACACCTTGTCGGAACGCATGGAGAACATACGGGGGAAGCGGCCCCCACCCGGCCTCCCCGGACCGGTGCCTCCCGGCTCAGGCCGACAGCACGCTCAGGTCGGTGCCCGCCCAGCGGTCGCCCAGGCCGGTCAGCGTCACGTGCCGTACCTCGTCCGTCGTGTCGCCGACCGCGCGGTGGATGACGAGCTGGAGCCGGTCCTCGGTCAGTTCCTCGATCCTGCCCTCGCCCCACTCCACGACGATCACCGACTCGGGCAGCGAGACGTCGAGATCGAGGTCCTCCATCTCGTCCAGCCCGCCGGAGAGCCGGTACGCGTCGACGTGGAGCAGCGGCGGGCCGTCCCCCAGGGACGGGTGGACGCGGGCGATCACGAACGTCGGCGAGGTGACGGCACCGCGCACCCCGAGCCCCTCGCCGAGCCCGCGGGTCAGCGTGGTCTTGCCCGCGCCCAGCTCACCGGTGAGCATCACGAGGTCGCCGGCGCGCAGCAGTTTGGCGAGCTTGCGGCCCAGTTCCCGCATCTGTTCGGCCGAGGTGACGGTGAGCTCGAGCCCGACGGAGCGCGCGGCCGACGTGGAGGACTCGGGCGGCTGCGGCTGCTCAGCCGGGTTGTCCGGTGCTGCTGGTGCTTCCATAGGCACCCACGGTAGCTCCTGCGGGCACTGCTCCCGCGCGGGCCAACAGGTCCGCGAGACGGTCGGTGACCACTTCCGGATGCTCCAGGATCACCAGGTGCCCGGCGTCGGGCACCAGCACGAGTTCCGCGTCCGGCAGCAGGTCGGCGATGGCCTCGCTGTGCTCGCTGGGCGTCACCAGGTCCCGCACCCCGGCCAGCACCAGCACCGGGAGATCGGCGAAGTGGGCGAGGGCCTCGGTCTTGTCGTGGTCGCTGAACGCCGGGTAGTACTCGGCGACGACGTCGATCGGAGTGGACTCGATCATCCGCTCGGCGAAGCGGGCGACGGCCGGGTCGATGTCCCGGGTCGCGAACGAGTACCGCTTGATGACTCCGGCGAACAGGTCCGCCGTGGCCCGGCGCCCCCTCTCCACCAGCTCGGCCCGCTGCCCCAGCGCCTTCAGCACCCCGGGCAGCACCCGCCGCACCGCGTTGACCCCGGCCACGGGCAGCCCGAAGTTGACCTCGCCGAGCCGCCCCGACGACGTACCGACGAGGGCGACACCGACGACCCGCTCGCGGATCAGCTCGGGGTACCGGTCGGCGAGGGCCATCACCGTCATCCCGCCCATGGAGTGCCCGACCAGCACGATGGGCCCCTCGGGGACGGTGGCGTCGATGACGGCCTTGAGGTCCTGTCCGAGCTGGTCGATGGTGACCGGCTCGCCCCGCTCGGTCTGGGCCGCGCCCCGCCCGGAGCGGCCGTGGCTGCGCTGGTCCCAGTGCACGGTCCGTACGACGCCCCTGAGCGCGGCCCGCTGGAAGTGCCAGGAGTCCTGGCTGAGGCAGTAGCCGTGGCTGAAGACGACGGTGACGGGGGCGGGTGACTTGCGGCCGAACAGCCGGCGGCGCCGTGCGGGAGCGGCGGCGGGGTCGGGGTCGAGGTCGTCGACCTCGTAGTACAACTCGGTGCCGTCCTCGGCGTACGCCTTGCCGGGGGTGCCGCGCAGCGAGCCGTAGGGGCCCGTGGAGTCGAGGGCGAGCCGGGCCTTCTTGCGCATGCCCCGGCCGACCGTCATCCGCTCTATGGCGACGCCGGCGGCGGCGCCCGTCGCGAGCACGCCTATCGCGAAACCGGCGACACCGGTCGCCCGGCGCCAGCCGCCGGACGCCGCGGCAACGGAGTCGGCAGCCGCCAGGGCGGCCTCCGCACTGCTCTCCCCCACGTACGGCTCCTCTGTATGTTTCCGTGCCTGCGTCTGCGGCGTCGCGTCCACGGACCCACGCCCACGGACTCACGTCTACGTCGTCGCGTCTACGTCGTCGCGTTCACATGGACGCGCGGAACGCGGGTTCCGATCCGGGTGACGATCTCGTACCCGATGGTGCCCGCGGCCTGCGCCCAGTCCTCGACGGTGGGTTCGCCGCGGTCGCCGGGGCCGAAGAGGACCGCCTCGGCGCCCGCCCGGGGTTCGTCCCCGCCCAGGTCGACGGTGAACTGGTCCATCGCGATCCGCCCCGCGACCGTGCGCCACTTGCCCTCGACCAGCACCGGACCGGCGGAGGAGGCGTGCCGCGGGATGCCGTCCGCGTAGCCGAGCGGGACGAGGCCGAGGGTGGTCGCGCCCGGGGTGACGTAGTGGTGGCCGTACCCGATGCCCTCTCCGCCCGGGACGTGCTTCACCAGGGCGAGGGAGGCGGTCAGGGTCATCACCTGACGCAGCCCGAAGTCGGCGGGGGTGCCGATCTCGGGGCTGGGCGAGACGCCGTAGAGCGCGATGCCGGACCGGACGAGGTCGAAGTGGCTCTCGGGGAGGGTGAGGGTGGCTGCCGAGTTGGCGATGTGCCGGACCTCGGGGTCGACGCCCTGCTGCTCGGCCCGCGCCACCATCTCCCGGAAGCGGGTGAGCTGGGCCTCGATGGAGGGGTGCCCCGGCTCGTCGGCGCAGGCGAGGTGCGACCACAGGCCGACGACGCGCAGCAGTCCGTCGGCCTCGGCGCGCAGCGCCCCGGCGATCAGCTCGGCCCAGTCCCCGGGCACGCAGCCGCCCCGCCCGAGGCCGGTGTCGGCCTTGAGGTGGACGCGCGCGGGCCGCCCGGCGAGACGCGCGGCCGCGGTGACCTCCTCCAGCGCCCACAGGCCGCTGACGGACACGTCGAGATCGGCCTCGATCGCCTCCCGCCAGGGCCCGCCGGGCGTCCACAGCCAGCACATGACGCGCACGTCGTCCGGCACCCCGGCGCCGGGCGCGCGCAGCGCCAGGGCCTCCTGCGGGGTGGCCGTACCGAGCCAGGTCGCCCCGGCCTCGACGGCCGCCCGCGCGCACGGCACCGCGCCGTGCCCGTAGCCGTCCGCCTTGACCACGGCCATGAAGGCGGCGTCGGGCGCGTGGGCACGCAGGCTCCGCACGTTGGCGCGCAGCGCGGCCAGATCGATCTCGGCGCGGGCCCGCAGCGTCGCGCCCCGCACAGCATCTGTCTCGTTCATCGCGCCCCAGTGTCTCAGAGCGGTACGAGACCCCACAGGGAGCGGTACTGCACCACCGGGCGGCCTCCCCCGGCCGCCTCCTCCCCCGGCCTTCCGTCCTCACCCGGCCTCCCCGGCCTCCCCGTCCTCACACGCGCACGACGTCCCGCCAGGCCGCCGGGAGCGCCTCCGCCACGTCGTGCGCCCCCACCGGCGCGCCGTCCGCCGCGCATCGTCCGGCGAGGCCGTGCAGGTAGGCCGCCGCGCTGCCCGCGTCCAGTGGCGCCAGCCCGGCCGCCAGCAGCGAGCCCGCCAGTCCGGACAGGACGTCCCCGCTCCCGGCCGTGGCCAGCCAGGACGTGCCGGTCGGGTTCACCCGCACGGCCGTCGCCGTCCCGTCGCCGATCCCGGCGCCCGGGTCGGCGACCAGCGTCGTGGAGCCCTTGAGCAGCACGGTCGCCCCGTAGCGTCCGGCCAGTTCACGCGCCGCGGCCAGCCTGCCGCCCTCGACCTCCTCCCGTTCCACGCCGAGCAGCGCGGCGGCCTCGCCGGCGTGCGGGGTCATCAGTGTGGGCGCCCGGCGTGCCCGTACGGCCGAGGCGTCGGCCAGCCGCAGTCCGTCCGCGTCGATCAGCACCGGTACGTCCGCCGCCAGGACCTCCGCCACGGGCCCGGCGTCGTCACCGGCCCCGGGCCCGACGACCCACGCCTGCACCCGCCCGGCGTGCTTCGGCCCCCGGTCGGACACCAGCGTCTCGGGGAAGCGGGCGATCACGTCCCGGGCGGCGGGACCGACGTACCGCACGGCCCCGGCGCCGCCCCGCAGCGCGCCGGACACCGCGAGCACGGCGGCGCCGGGATAGCGGGCGGACCCGGCGGCGACCCCGACGACGCCACGCCGGTACTTGTCGCTCTCCGCGCCGGGCACCGGCAGCAGCCGTGCCACGTCGGCGTGCTGGAGCGCCTCCAGCACCGGCTCGGCCGGCAGTTCCAGCCCGATGTCGACGAGCCGTACCGACCCCGCGTACTCCCGTGCCGGATCGACGAGCAGCCCCGGCTTGTGCGTCCCGAAGGTCACCGTGAGGTCGGCCCGGAGCGCGGTGCCGCGGACCTCACCGGTGTCCGCGTCGACACCGCTCGGCAGGTCGACGGCGACGACCGCGCCGCGCGACCGCTCGGCGGCCTCGGCGAGCGGCACCGCGTCCGGCCGCAGCCCGCCCTTGCCGCCGATCCCGACGATGCCGTCCACGACGAGATCGGCCCGCCGGATCAACGCCTCGGCGCCGCCGGTCCCCACGGCCCGGCCCCCCGCCCGGCGCAACGCCGCGAGCCCGGCGGCATGGGCGCGCTCCGGCGCGAGCAGCACCGCCGTGACGCCCGCGCCGCGCCGGGCCAGCCGGGCACCGGCGTAGAGGGCGTCGCCGCCGTTGTCCCCGCTGCCGACCAGCAGGACGACCCTGCTTCCGTAGACCCGTCCGCCCGGGGCGCCCCGCCCCAGCAGCTCCGCGCAGGCCGCGGCGAGCCCGGCGGCGGCACGCTGCATCAGCGCGCCCTTCGGCAGTCGCGCCATCAGTTCCCGCTCCGCCGCCCTGACCGTCTCCACGCTGTACGCAGTACGCATACGTCCGAGTGTCCCGCACGAAACGTCCCAACTCCCGTATCCGGGAAGCCGCCCCGCGTCTCGGAGGCCGGTCGGAAGCCGTCGAGGCCCGCATACCCGTCGCGTCCGTCGACGGCATGCCGTGCCGCCGACCGACCGGGCACCTCCCCGTCCGGCCGGTCACCGGCGCCGTTCACGTCCCTGCCGCAGCAGCCGGGCCATCCGCACCAGCGCGAACACCACAACGAGCAGGGCCGCGACACCGAGAAGCACCTGGCCCCACACCGGCAGCTCGACCCCTGCTCCCCCGACCCCGGGAAACCCCAGCGGGCTCCGGTCCGCGGCGGCCACCGTCACCCCTCCGCGACCACGACCGCCGAGGCCACGCCGGCGTCATGGCTGAGCGAGACGTGCCACGACCGCACGCCCAGTTCGGCGGCCCGCGCCGCGACCGTCCCCTTCACCCGCAGCCGGGGCTGCCCGCTGTCCTCGCAGTACACCTCGGCATCGGTCCAGTACAGCCCGCCGGGCGCCCCGAGCGCCTTGGCCAGCGCCTCCTTGGCGGCGAACCGCGCGGCCAGCGAGGCCACGCCCCGCCGCTCCCCGCTCGCCAGCAGCAGCTCACCCTCCACGAACAGCCGCCGCGCGAGCCCGGGCGTCCGCTCCAACGACGCCGCGAACCGCTCGATCTCGGCCACATCGATCCCGACCCCGATGATGCTCATGCCGAGCACTTTACGGCGCCACCGGATCCCGGCGGGTTCACTCGACCGTGACCGACTTCGCCAGGTTGCGGGGCTGGTCGACCTCGTTGCCGCGGGCGGTGGCGAGTTCGCAGGCGAAGACCTGGAGGGGGACCGTGGCGACCAGGGGCTGGAGGAGGGTCGGGGTCGACGGGATGCGGATGAGGTGGTCGGCGTAGGGGGTCACCTCGTCGTCGTCGTCCTCGGCGATGACGATGGTGCGGGCGCCCCGGGCGCGGATCTCCTGGATGTTGGAGACGATCTTGTCGTGGAGGACGGAGCGGCCGCGTGGTGAGGGGACGACCACGACGACCGGCAGGCCGTCCTCGACCAGGGCGATCGGGCCGTGCTTCAGCTCGCCCGCGGCGAAGCCCTCCGCGTGCATGTAGGCGAGCTCCTTGAGCTTGAGCGCGCCCTCCAGGGCGACCGGGTAGCCGACGTGCCGGCCCAGGAACAGCACCGTGTCCTTGTGGGCGAGGGTGCGGGCGAGTTCCCGTACCGGTTCCATCGTCCCCAGGACGCGCTCCACCGACCCTGCGATGGCGGACAGGTCCCGGACGACGGCGCGGATCTCGTCGCCGTACTTCGTGCCGCGGACCTGGGCCAGGTACAGGGCGACCAGGTAGCAGGCGACCAGCTGGGTCAGGAAGGCCTTGGTCGAGGCGACGGCGACCTCGGGGCCGGCGTGGGTGTAGAGCACGGCGTCCGACTCGCGCGGGATGGTCGAGCCGTTGGTGTTGCAGATGGCCAGGACCCGGGCGCCCTGTTCGCGGGCGTGCCGCAGGGCCATCAGCGTGTCCATGGTCTCGCCGGACTGGGAGACGGCGATGACCAGGGTCTGCTGGTCCAGGATCGGATCGCGGTAGCGGAACTCGCTCGCCAGCTCGACCTCGCAGGGAATCCGCGTCCAGTGCTCGATGGCGTACTTGGCGATCAGCCCGGCGTGGAAGGCCGTGCCACAGGCGACGATGACGACCTTGTCGGCCTCGCGCAGCGCCTCCGGGGGGATCCGCACCTCGTCCAGGGACAGGGTGCCGGAGCCGTCGATGCGGCCCAGCAGGGTGTCGGCGACCGCCTTCGGCTGCTCGGCGATCTCCTTGAGCATGAAGGAGGCGTAGCCGGCCTTCTCGGCGGCGGAGGCGTCCCAGTCGACGTGGTACGTGCGGACGTCCGCCGGTGCGCCGTCGAAGCCGGTGACCGTGACTCCGTCCCGGCGCAGCTCGACGACCTGGTCCTGGCCCAGTTCGATCGCGGAGCGGGTGTGGTCGATGAACGCGGCGACGTCCGAGGCGAGGAAGGACTCGCCCGCGCCGACGCCCACCACGAGCGGCGAGTTGCGGCGTGCGCCGACGACCGTGTCCGGTGCGTCCGCGTGGACGGCGACCAGGGTGAAGGCGCCGAGCAGGCGGCGGCAGACCAGGCGCATCGCCTCGGCGAGGTCCGCGCAGGAGGAGAACTCCTCGGCGAGCAGGTGGGCGACGACCTCGGTGTCCGTCTCGGAGGCCATGTCGTGGCCGCGCTCGGCGAGTTCGGTCCGCAGTTCGGCGAAGTTCTCGATGATGCCGTTGTGGACGACGGCGACCCGGCCCGCGTTGTCGAGGTGCGGGTGGGCGTTGGCGTCGGTGGGGCCGCCGTGCGTGGCCCAGCGGGTGTGGCCGATGCCGGTCGCCCCGGTGGGGAGCGGCCGGGCGGCCAGTTCCTTCTCCAGGTTGACCAGTTTCCCGGCCCGTTTCGCCGTGGCGAGCCCGCCGTCCGCGAGGACGGCCACGCCCGCCGAGTCGTAGCCCCGGTATTCCAGCCGTTTCAGTCCGGCCGTCACGACGTCCAGCGCCGACTGCGGCCCCACGTATCCCACGATTCCGCACATACCCGGCAGCTTACGGTCCGTCAGGTTCGGAGAACGGCCGCCGCTTGTCCGAAACCGGAAATTCCCACCGGTGCGCGGACAACGTCCGGGCACCGGTGGGAATCACAGCAGCGAGAGGTCAGCCGAGCTTGGCGAGCTGGGCGTCGGAGAGCTGCGTCGGGAAGGGGGCTTCCTCGCCGGCGGTGATCGCGCCGAAGTTGATCGCCGAGAAGCCGGCGACGGTGGCGCCGGTGCGCGCGACGACGATCTTGACGGGCGCCTCGACGCCCTCGTCGGCGGCCATCGTCAGGGTGATCTCGACGGACTCGTCGGCGCCCTTCGGCCCCTCGGCCCTGGCGGCCTTCAGGAACTCGAGCTTCTCGCCGGCGGCGGTGGCGGTGAAGCCCCCGGCGCACTTCTCGACAGCGGCGTCGACGTCCTTCATGACCTGCTCGGCACCGCCGTCCTCGTAGGAGGCGAGCGTGACGAAGACCTTGTCCACGTCGAGGCCGGCGAGCAGGGCCTCCTGCGGGCTCGCGTCCTTGGCGGGCTTCTTCGCCTCACCGGTCCAGGACCGCTTGACGGTGGCGGCGGGCGAGCCGACCGGGACCGCGACCTGCAGGTTGGCGAGGGGCTGGCACGCCTCGTCATCCGCCTTGACCTTGTCGGCGCTCAGGTCGTCCGTCGCGGGCACCTTCGTGACCACCTTGCCCTCCTTCACGTCGGCCTGGACCAGCGCGGCCTTCTCCAGTTCGGCCGCGGTCAGCGCCTTGGCCGCGGGCGCGGCGGAGGCGGAGGAGTCGGCCTTGCCCCCGTCGCCCTTGCCACTGCCGCTGTCGCTGCCGCTGTCGGCGGAGCCGCCGCAGGCGGTGACGAGCAGGGCGAGTGCGGCGGCGGAGGCGGCGAGAGCGGAGCGGCGGACGACGGTGGTTCTCATGTGGGAAGACTCTTTCTTCGAAGGCGCGGAGGAGTTCGCGGCAGAGTGCACGGAATATAGACACAACCCCTTCCCAAGTGATCATCGGAAGATCACTCGTAGGGGAACCGTGACAGTCACGTGATCTCACCTCGTGCGTCCGCCGTTCCGGACCTGGCGCGCTTCACACCGCGCCCCCGGCTGTGGCTGTGGGCCCGACAGCGGCCCGAGTCGCCACGAAACGCCGCACCCGAGGCAAAGAAAGGCCGGACACGGGACGCGCGACTTCTCACGACTCCCCTCGGTTTCCCCCGCTACCGCTCACCGCGTGACACAGCCCACGCACCACCTCGTTCAAACTCCGTTAACAATGGACCGTGATCTCACCGGCCTCCTCGACGTCCCGGAGCGCCCACCGGCAGCGGCCGGAGGCGACTCCCTACCTCGACCTCACCCGCGCCGAGTGGAGCGCCCTGCGCCACAAGACGCCGCTGCCGCTCTCCGCCGACGAGGTGGAACGGCTGCGCGGTCTCGGTGACGTCATCGACCTCGACGAGGTGCGGGACATCTACCTCCCGCTGTCCCGGCTGCTCAATCTCTACGTCGGTGCCACCGACGGACTCCGCGGCGCGCTGAACACCTTCCTCGGCGAACAGGGCTCCCAGTCCGGCACTCCCTTCGTCATAGGGGTCGCCGGTTCCGTCGCCGTCGGCAAGTCCACCGTCTCCCGTCTGCTCCAGGCCCTGCTGTCCCGCTGGCCCGAGCACCCGCGCGTCGAGCTGGTGACCACGGACGGGTTCCTGCTGCCCACCAAGGAGCTCCAGGCACGCGGCCTGATGTCGCGCAAGGGCTTCCCCGAGTCGTTCGACCGCCGCGCGCTCACCCGTTTCGTCGCCGACGTCAAGGCCGGCAAGGACGAGGTGACGGCCCCGGTCTACTCCCACCTCATCTACGACATCGCCCCCGGCGAGCTGCTCACCGTGCGCCGCCCGGACATCCTGATCGTCGAAGGGCTGAACGTCCTGCAGCCGGCGCTGCCCGGCAAGGACGGCCGTACGCGCGTCGGTCTCGCCGACTACTTCGACTTCAGCGTGTACGTGGACGCCCGCACCGAGGACATCGAACGCTGGTACCTCAACCGCTTCCGCAAGCTGCGCGCGACCGCCTTCCAGGACCCGTCCTCGTACTTCCGCAAGTACACGCAGGTCTCGGAGGCGGAGGCACTCGAGTACGCCGGAACGATGTGGCGCACCATCAACAAGCCCAACCTGGTGGAGAACATCGCCCCCACCCGCGGCCGCGCCACCCTCGTCGTCCGCAAGGGCCCGGACCACAAGGTCCAGCGTCTCCGGCTGCGCAAGCTGTGACGGCCGCGCCGCCGCCGTGCCGCACCCGCGCCTGACACGCCGGTCGAGAAGGACGCGGCCGTGGCCCTGAGCCACGGCGAGACGGCCCGAACCTGGAGCTCCGCCGAACAGCTCCTGCTCGACCTGCTGAGCATCACCGTCGCCGGCACCCTGACCCTGCTGGCCCAGAAACGCTTCCGGACCAGCCGGCAGGACCGCCTGCACAGACCCCGCGTCCCGACCCAGGGTCCAGGCCCTGGGCCGACGGATCACGCCGCAGACGCGGGCTCCGGCACGCCCTCCCCCGAGCTCTTCGAGCAGGGGACCCCCATGAGCGGGAGGGACCCCCATCGCCCCCGCTCACCCGCGCCGACAAGGCGCCGCCGATCCCCCTGCGACCGGAACCGCCGGGCAGGACTAACCCAGCTCCGACTTCACCACGTCCGCCAGGCGTCCCGCGACCGTGCGGGCCTGATCGATGTCGGCGGCCTCCACCATCACGCGGACCAGCGGTTCGGTGCCCGAGGGGCGGAGCAGCACCCGGCCGGTCTCGCCCAGCTCGCGCTCGGCCTCCGTCACGGCCGCGGAGAGCTCCGCGGACGTCTTCACCCGGGACTTGTCCACGTCCGGCACGTTGATGAGCACCTGCGGCAGCCGCTCCATCACCGAGGCCAGCTCGCGCAGCGGACGCCCGGTCTCGGCGACGCGCGCCGCCAGCAGCAGACCGGTGAGCGTGCCGTCACCCGTGGTCGCGTGGTCGAGGACGATGACGTGGCCGGACTGCTCGCCGCCGAGGGCGTAGCCCTTCTCCTTCATCTGCTCCAGGACGTACCGGTCGCCGACCGCGGTCTGGACGAAGTGGATGCCTTCGCGTTCCATGGCGAGCTTGAAGCCGAGGTTGGACATCACGGTCGCGACGACGGTGTCGGAGCGCAGTGCGGAGCGCTCCCGCATCGCCAGGGCGAGCACGGCGAGGATCTGGTCGCCGTCCACCTCGGCACCGGTGTGGTCGACGGCCAGGCACCGGTCGGCGTCGCCGTCGTGCGCGATGCCGAGATCGGCCCCGTGCTCGACGACCGCGACCTTCAGCCGGTCCAGGTGGGTGGAACCGCAGCCGTCGTTGATGTTCAGCCCGTCCGGCTGGGCACCGATGGTGACGACCTCGGCCCCGGCCCGCGCGAACGCCTCCGGCGAGACCCGGGAGGCGGCGCCGTGCGCCTCGTCGAGGACGATGCGCAGACCGTCCAACCGGTTCGGCAGGACGCCGACGAGATGGGAGACGTAGGTGTCGAGCCCCTCCTCGTAGTCCCGCACACGGCCCACACCGGCTCCGGTCGGGCGATCCCAGGGGGCGCCGGTGCGGTGCTCCTCGTACACGGATTCGATCCGGTCCTCCAGCTCGTCGGCGAGCTTGTGGCCGCCGCGCGCGAAGAACTTGATGCCGTTGTCGGGCATCGCGTTGTGGCTCGCGGACAGCATCACACCGAGGTCCGCGCCGAGCGCTCCGGTGAGGTGCGCCACGGCGGGCGTCGGCAGCACGCCGACCCGCAAGACGTCCACGCCGGCGCTCGCCAGCCCGGCGACCATGGCGGCCTCCAGGAACTCACCGGACGCCCGCGGGTCGCGTCCGACCACGGCGGTCGGCCGGTGCCCTTCGAACGTGCCCGCCTCGGCCAGTACGTGCGCGGCGGCCACGGAGAGACCCAGTGCCATCTCGGCGGTCAGGTCCGCGTTGGCGACACCGCGCACACCGTCCGTGCCGAAGAGTCGTCCCACTTGTCCTCCTGAGGAAGCGTCAGTATCGAAGCCGTGTCGAAACCATGTCGACGGCCATGTCGAAAGAGGTACCGAAGGCGGAACCGGGGACGGTGCCGGAAACGGTGCCGTGGTGTCGGCCGAGGCGTTGTGAGCTGTACCGAGAGGCCTGACCGGTCGACGCGTTCGACGGTTGCGCCACCGGTGCGGTGTTCGAGGTGTGCGAGGCCTTCGGCGGTTGCGCTGCCCTGGCGGCTCCCGCACCTGCGGTCCAAGAGAAGCGCTACCCGACCATCCGATCACATTAGCCTTCGAGCGCCCTGTGTCGTTATACGCCCGTCGCAGTGAGAAAACGAACGCCCCGGCGGCACTGTGGCGTGCCGCCGGGGCGTTCGGAGTACATGCAGGGGCAGCTGCAATCAGCGCTTGCTGTACTGCGGGGCCTTGCGGGCCTTCTTCAGACCGGCCTTCTTCCGCTCGACCGCGCGGTCGTCGCGGCGCAGGAAGCCGGCCTTCTTGAGCGCGCCGCGGTTGTTGTCGACGTCCGCCTCGTTCAGCGCACGGGCGACACCGAGACGGAGCGCACCGGCCTGACCGGAGACGCCGCCACCCGAGATGCGGGCGACGATGTCGTAGCGACCCTCGAGCTCGAGCACCTTGAAGGGCTCGTTGACTTCCTGCTGGTGCACCTTGTTCGGGAAGTAGTCCTCGAGGGTGCGACCGTTGATCTTCCACTTGCCGGAGCCCGGGATGATCCGGACGCGGGCGATGGCGTTCTTGCGACGGCCCAGGCCGGCGGCCGGCTGCGGCTCGCCGAAGCGGGAGGCCATGGACTCCGAGGTGTACTCGCCCTCGACGGGCACCTCGGACTCGGTGGTGTAGCTGTCGATGTCGACGATGTCGGTCTCTTCGAGCGGCTGCTCGGCAGTGGTCTCGGCCACGATGCTCCTCAGATTCTGTTCAGTCTTAGGGGGTGGCCGGACTTACTGCGCGACCTGGGTGATCTCGAACGGCACCGGCTGCTGGGCAGCGTGCGGGTGCTGGTCGCCTGCGTAGACCTTCAGCTTCGAGAGCATCTGACGGCCCAGGGTGTTCTTGGGAAGCATGCCCTTGACGGCCTTCTCGATGGCCTTCTCGGGGTTCTTCTCCAGCAGCTCGTCGTAGCGGACGGAGCGCAGACCGCCCGGGTAGCCCGAGTGGCGGTACGCCATCTTCTGGGTCCGCTTGTTGCCGGAGAGGTGCACCTTGTCGGCGTTGATGATGATGACGAAGTCACCGGTGTCGACGTGAGGGGCGTAGATCGGCTTGTGCTTGCCGCGCAGGATGGAGGCCGCAGTGGAGGCCAGACGACCCAGGACGATGTCCTGAGCGTCGATGACGTGCCACTGGCGCGTCACATCGCCGGGCTTGGGGCTGTACGTACGCACGGTTCGTAGCCTTCGCTTCTTCAGTGAGTGGTCCTGACATGGTCACCGAAGACGATCACGACAGCCCTGACCGCACCGCGGTGACGCAAACCGCGTGCTGGTCGCTGGTCATCGGCCCGGTGGACCGGTGTAAGGGCCCCTCACGTGAGAATGAGCAAGCCAATACACATAACAAACATGCAGAATACCCGCCCTCGGCCGGACGGGTCAAAACGAGTCCGCCGGGCGTGGGCCACCCCGACTCTACAGCCGTCCGCCGCCACCCATCCCCTCCCTCCCGCCCATCCCCCACGCGTCCCCCGTTCGCCCGCCTCCACGACGACGGCGTCGTCCACGCCACGGTCCACGGGTCGCACCGAACCACCCGGAGATGTCGCTTTTGCTCATCGCCAAGGCGGCAACGCCAGGACCAGCGCGCGGGGTTGGGGCGGTCCGGCGCACCCCGCGCCCCGTCTAAGATGCGCCCCATGAGTTATGGGCAGGGGGGACCTCCTTCGCAGTGGGATCCCTGGAAACCGCAGTCTCAGCAGCCCTGGAACAGCGGGGGCGGCGACAGCCAGTCACCCGACTGGGCCGCACTGGCCGAGGCGTCCGAGACACGTCACAAGCGGCGCCGGCTGCTGTTCATCGGCGGCGGCGCGATCGCCACCGTCGCGATAGGCACGGCCGTGGCGGTGGCCGTCGTCTCGGCGAACGGCGGCGACCAGGCCGCGGGCGGGCCGTCCTCCCAGGTGCCGGCGACCGCCGACCTGCCGAGCCCGACCGGCACGGTTCCGTCGTTCGCCCCGACGAGCGCCCCGCCGCCGCTGGACCCGAAGGACTTCATCTCCAACGTGAAGAAGGACCGGGCGCCGCTGGCCCCGGACGTCCTCTTCCCGGGCACGCAGCTCACCATGGGCGAGACGGTGTACAAGAAGGGCCCGACGGCCGACACCCGTGACTGCGCCTCGGCCGCGAAGGCCACGCTGCCCAAGGTCCTCACCGACAACGGCTGCAGCCGCCTGCTCCGGGTCACCTATACCAAGGACGACGTCGCGGTGACGGTGGGCGTGGCCGTCTTCGACACCGAGGCCCAGGCCGCCAAGGCCAAGCAGCAGGCCGACACGAGGAGCATCATCAAGTCCCTCGCGGGCGGCGGCGTCAAGGAGTTCTGCGACGGCGCGGTCTGCCGCTCGACCACCAACTCCTACGGCCGCTACGCCTACTTCACCCTGTCCGGTTTCACCTCCGCCAAGGACGTGACGGAGCAGGACAAGGCCGTCTTCACCACCGGCAACGATCTCGCCGAGTTCACCTTCCGCCAGATCCGCCGCCGCGGCGAGGCCCAGGCATCAGCCGCCGCGAACGAGTGACGGCGCCCCGGGGCCCGTCCGGCCGATCACGCCGCGGACGCGGGGGCCGGCACGCCCTCCCCCGAGCTCTTCGAGCAGGGGTCCCCAGCGGCGTTGTCGTCGGTCGCCGACTCCCCCACTCTCGGCTTCGCTCACCCGCGCCGATGAGGCGCCGTCGACTTCCTGCGACCTGATCCGCCGGACAGGCCCTCGACGGCGACGACCACCCGCGGGGCCGACCGCGTCTCCGACCGGCCCCGCACCCCCCGCCTCATGGCTGCCTCACAGCCGTCTCACAGCCGCTTCGCGCTGCGCAGCGTCTTCGCGTAGTACCCGTTGCCGTCCAGCCGGGAGACACCGCCGATGTCGCCGATGGTCGGGCCGTTCACCTCTTCACGGCTGGAGACGAAGATCAGGTGGCCCTCGGTGTCGTAGCCGAGCACCATGCCCACGTGGTCCAGCCGCTCCTTGGTCCGCGTGTCGAGCTTGAAGAAGACCAGGTCACCGGGCTGGAGCTGGTCGATGTTGGCGGGCCGGTCCTCCGCGGAGATCCCGGTCAGCGGGAGCACGTCGGCGCCCAGCTTGGAGCGGGCCATGCCGTTGGCGGTACGCGGCAGTCCGTCGCCGGAGGCACTGTCCAGGGACATCAGCGGGTAGCGGGCGCGGTAGCCGAGCACCATGCGGATGAAGCCGGAGCAGTCCAGGGCCCTGGCCCGCATGGCCTCCGGCGTCCCGACGGCACCGTCCCGGAAGGGGTACTGGATGCCGAGGAAGTCGTAGAAGTCGGACTGCTCCAGGCGCAGGTCGCCGCCCTCCGCGCCGGTGGTGTTCAGCGGGCCGAAGTCGGCGTCACCGGCGTAGATCGTGCCCTGCTCGTCCTTCTTGTCCGGGGCGCCGGCCACGTACTGGAAGGCGAACGCGAAGAGGTCGTCCTCCTCGCTGTCCTTGTTCTCGGCGTACCAGTCCTTGAACCACTGCTCCTTCTCCGCGCCCTTCTTCCACTCCTCGGGCAGCAGCCGGACCCAGTCCCGGGTGGACACCTTGGACTTGGTCGAGGTCGGCTCCTCGAAGGTGCGGGCCTTCCCGGTCAGCGTCGCGGTGCGCGACCCGTCGGTGAGGACCGCCATGATCTGCCCGTCACCACCGCGCAGCACCGAGCGCGCCGGGTTCTCCAGCCGGGACCAGGTCGCCTTGCTGTCGTCGTCCGACCCGCTCCCGGAGCCGCGGTTGCCGTCCAGGACACCGACGTTGCGGACCTCGGTGACCGCGGGCGCCTCCTGCTTGCGCAGCTCCACGGTCAGGTAGCCGGACCCCGCGACAAGCGTGAGCACCACCAGCCCGGGGACGATGTGGCGCGTCTTCTTCTTCCCTTTCCCAGCCATCGAAATGCTCCTCGGTTGTTGTCAGACAGTGGGCATGACGCCGAGCAACAGGCCGGCGGCGATGACGATGTAGGCCATGAGCGAGACGGTGCCCGTGGCCAGCAGAGTGGGTCCCTTGGGCTGGCGCACCATCTGGTAGGCGATCAGACCGGGCACGATGAACCCGAGGGTCTGGTTGCCGTACAGCAGCGGGAACTCGAGCGAGAGCACGATCATCACGGTGGCCTGGAGCAGCACGCCCAGCAGCACCACCGCGGCGAACAGCCGCTTGCCGTAGAGGATCACCAGCCGCTGCATCACCTTGGTGCCCGCGTAGGTCAGGGCGGTCACACCCACCACCATCGCCGCGCGCTGCAGGTCCTCGATGAGGGTGAGCGCCAGCCAGCCCGGGGTGATCATGCCGCCGGGCGACAGGTTGGTGGTGAGGTAGCACAGCAGTGAGAAGAACAGGCCTATGGCGATGCCCAGGGCGGCCATCTCGGGGGTCAGGGCGGCGGTGATCAACGGGGTCTCCGGGCAGGTGTGCGGAAGGAAGGAGGGCGGTCGGCCCGCGGGAGGTCAGCGGCGCGGGGGCGGTCCACCGCTGTCCTCGTCGGTCGGGTGCCAGGGCCCGCCGTCGGGCCCGTCGTAGTACGGCCGGTGTCCCTGCTCGGGTACGTGCTCCTGGTACTGCCCGTGCTGCGGAGCGCGCTGACCCTGCTGCGGAACACCCTGTACGGGCCGCTGCGCGAACCAGCCCTGCTGCTCGTACTGGCCACCCTGGGCGTGCTGGGCGTGCTGCTCGTACTGGCCACCCTGGCCCTGCTGGGCGTGCTGGGTGTGCTGCTCGTACTGGCCACCCTGGCCCTGCTGGGCGTGCTGGGTGTGCTGCTCGTACTGGCCACCCTGGCCCTGCTGGGCGTGCTGGGCGTGTTGCTCGTGCCGGCCCTGCTGGGCCTGCCGGCCCTGCTGCTCCTGGAGCGCCGCCTGCTGGGCGAGGAGGTTGCGGCGGATGACAGGGATCTCCTGGGTCTGGGAGGCCTGGTAGCGCTCCTCGTACGCCGTCGGGTAGGCGGCGAACGGGTCCAGGCGGGGCGCCTGCTGCGCGGGAACGGCGGCGGCCGGGTCCGGCCTCCGCTCCGCGGCGGCCGGCTGCTCCGCGTCGGGCGTCTCGTCCGCCGGGAGTTCGGCCAGGTACTCCAGGAGTTCCTCACCCTGGCCGTGGATGTTGCCGATGGCGACGAGGGAGGAGCCGTCGGACATGCGGCCGAGCAGTTCCGGCATGAACTCGTGCGCGTCCCGGCGGTCGCCGCCCAGGTCCACCGCGCGGTCCCGCCACTCGGCGGGGATGGCGTCGATGGCGCTCTTGGCGGGGTGCCCGATGACGAAGACGTTGTCCGGCTGGAGGTCGGGGACGATCTCGCCCATCTGCCCGTTGCGCTCCACGCGGTCCGGGCGGCAGTTGATGACGACGTTCAGCGGACGGCTGATCGCGCCGAGGTCGAGCAGCTGGTTGATGTTCATCAGCGTCGACTCAGGGTCGTTGGCCGCGAAGACGTTGGCGAAGGCGAGCCGCTTGCCCTCCTCGGTCACGTACCGCTCGACGGAGAGCACACCGGGGTCCGGCGGGGCGTCGTACATGCCCTGCAGGGCGACCTCGCGTTCCACGCCGAGCAGCTCGGCCACGACCAGGGCGATCGCGACGTTCTCCTTGAACGTGAACCAGCTGAAGCCGCGCAGCTCCTCGTCGGTCACCGTCTCGGGGTCCGCGTAGATCAGCTTGCAGTTCCGGGCGTCGGCCTCCTCCTGAAGGATGTCGAAACGATCCTTCTCGGCGGTGACGCAGATGCCGTCCTGGGGCATGGAACGGCACAGCGAGCGGGCCACGTCGTCGAGCGTGGGGCCCATCTCGGCGAGGTGGTCCTCACGTACGTTGCACAGCACGCCGATCGTCGAACGGATCAGCTTGCTCTGGTTGACCTCCTGCAGGGCCGGCATGACCGCCATGCACTCGATGACGAGCGCGTCGGGCCGGTACGCGGCGGCCCGGCGGACGATACCGATCTGCTCCACCACGTTGGCGATGCCGAACTTGCGGTAGACCGGCTCCTCGGTCGCGTCCGGGTGGATGAAGCGGGCGGCCGTGCCGGTCGTCTTGGCGACCGTGGTCAGGTCACCGCCGCGCAGGGCGCCGGCGCACAGCCGGGTGATGGAGGACTTGCCCCGGATGCCGTTGACGAGCACCCGGGACGGTATGGAGTGCAGGGCGGCGTAGTGCCGGCGCTGCTCGACGATGCCCGCGACGAGCAGGAGCACGCAGCAGACCAGCAGGGCGGAGTAGAGGTAGAGCACGGCGGGTCACCTTCCTCCGGCGCCGAGCCGGGGTTCACCGGGTCGGGGCTCGGTCGGCCGGGGTTCGGCGGGGCGGCGGGACTGGTTCTGTCTGCGGGCCTGGAGCTGCTGACGGATCAGTTCGAGGCTGCGGACGACCGCTCCCACCTCGTCGTGGTACGTGGGGTAGAGCACCGACTTCAGGTCGCCGTCGGCCAGCTCCTCGGCGCTGGCGGCGAGGTTCCGCAGCGGCCGGGCGACCACCAGGTGCACCCAGCCCAGGCAGACCACGATCGCGGCGAGACCGAGCAGGCCGGCGAGCACACTGCGGTCCTCCCGCTCGTACGCGGTGATCTGGAAGCGGTCGGCGTTCTGCCAGCTGACCACGGTCCAGCCGACGTCGGCGGCGACACCGCCACCGGAGAAGGGAGCCGCGGCGGCGACGGTGACGTTGCCGCCGTCACGGATGAGCAGCCCGTTCTCGACGGGTCCGGCGCCGACCTGCACGCTGCCCGCCCGGACCAGGTCGGTCAGGGCCTCGCGGGGCAGGTCCTCGAAGGCGAGGAAGCCGTTGCTGGCGGCGAGGGTGCGGCCCTTGGGGTCCACCACACGGACCTCACCGAGGCCGGGACGTTTCAGCAGTGAGTTCAGGAACTCGATCCGCACCTCACCCACCAGGGTGACGCCCTTCTCCTCGGGCACGGGGGCGCCGGCCTGGAGCACCGGCTTCTTGCCGCCCTCCCCGGACACCCTGACCAGGGGCAGCTTCTTGTCGTCGCTCCAGTCGTGCGGGTCGCCACCGGCGCGGGCGACGACCTCGCCCCTGGCGTCGACGACGTACAGCGCCGCGTACCGGGTGTGCTTGCGCAGGGCGTCCTTGAGCACGTTCTCGGTGGCGTCCCGGTCGGCCACGTCGACGAGGCGGGAGGTGGAGACCAGGTCCGCCTGGGCCTCGTTCAGCGCCCGGCGGACCCGGTCGGACACCAGGTCGGTACGGTCACGCTGGTCGTTGACCATGGTCGCGGGCACGCTGACCGAGTCGTCGGTGCGGTTCAGCAGCAGGCCGACCGGCAGGCACCACAGGAGCAGCAGCACCGCGGTCACCACGAGCTGCGCCCGGATGCCGAACCGGAGCCGGCCGCCCGGCTTCCCGCCGCTCGCCCCACCGGGGTCACCGGGGCCGCCCGGACCGCCGAGCTGGCCCCGGAGCCGTTCCAGGGCGGAGCCGATACGAGCGGCCTCGCCGCCGCGGAAGGTGCCGACGGGACGGGTCAGGTCACCCCGGGCAAGCCTGCGGGACTCCAGGAACAGACGCAGCAGCGGACGCTGCACCCGCGTCCACAGCACCGCGGCGGCCAGCAGCCCGAGCACCACCAGGGCACCGGCCGCGATCAGCCCGTACAGTTCCCGGTCCGCCGCGCCGGCGCTCTGCTCGGCGACCACGGGCAGCATGGCCACGACGGTGAGTCCGAGGCCCGCCGCGACGCTGTCCTTCTCCTCGGGGTCGGAGGAGGCCAGGGAGGCATAGCCGGCGGTGGCGACGCGACCGTTGTAGTCGTCGCCCACCAGGGTCCCGCTGACGCCGGGGTAGCCGCGGGAACCGGGCTCCTTGGCGGTGACGGGGTGCTGCTCCGCCCGCTCGGCGGCTTGGCCGGACAGGCCGGACATCTGCTTCTGGAGGAAATCGAGTTCCTCGCGCTGCTTGTCGGAGTTCAGTGCCTCCGACTGCTCGAATCCGGCTGTCGCCAGCACCTCACCGTCCTTGGCCACGACCGCCATGGTGCGGAACGGGCCCAGTGTGATGGGTGGCACGGACAGGCTGTTGGAGGCGATCAGCAGCTGCTGCGGACGGTCCTTCCAGTCGAGGACCACCATGGTCATCAGCCGGACGTCACCGGTCTCCAGCCGCACCATGCGCGGGACGAGGGCGGTCTTTCCGGTGAGGACCTCCTTGTCCAGCCAGGCGAGCGGGATGCGTTCGCCCCGCGCGGCGAGCACGTCCCCGCTCTCCAGGTCCACCACCGTGGTGCCGGTCCACTTCTGGTACGTCCTGCCCAGGTCGGACAGGACGTCCTCCGGCTCGGCCGGCTTCCCGGCGTTCAGCGCGGTGGCGGTGCGCCGCAGGTCCGTGACCCGCTCGTCGATCGAGGCGCGCAGGGCGATCGCCCCGTCCTCGGCGAAGTGCTGCTGGGAGGAGAGCACCGCCTTGGGTACGACGGGGTCGCCGCCGGGACCGAGCACCTTGGCGGTCAGCCCGGCCAGGGCGAGGATCAGTACGCACAGCACCGCGATCGGCGGGCGGATGCCGCCGAGCAGGGGCATGTCCGCCCGTCTGCGACTGCGGCGCTGTCTTTGCGCTGAGGGCGGCGCGACATGGCTCGATGTCACCGGTGGTCTTCCTTGGTCTTGACGCGAGTGCCGGGCGTACGCCGGGGCACCACTACCTCGGCCGTGCGACGTCGTCACTGAATAGACTGATAAACGCCGACATGGTTGTATCCCCGGCTCGGACTTCGGGTGTGGGTCCTGTCACTTCTCCAGCGAAAGCTGCTCCAGGCCGTCGCCGCCGGGGGCGCCCCGGTTGTAGAGGAAGCCCCGGGTCCGGTCGATCGCCAGCCGGTAGCGGGCGAGCCGCTCCTCGGACAGGTCTTTCGGCTCGTCGAGCATCTGCTGGGCGTCCACCAGCCGGAGGTCCCGCACCGCGCCCTCGGGCACCTCTTCCTCGTCCTCCACCTTGGGCGGAATGTCCACCAGCGTGGTGCGGTAGCGCGCGGTGACGTCCCAGCCCTCGGTGGTCTCCTGGAACTCGAACCAGCCGATGGCACCTTCCTCGGTCAGTCCGGTCGGCGAGGAGTGCCGGGCCACATGGTTGCCGAGGCTGTAGGCGACCCAGGTGCCGTTCACCTTCTGGATCGGCTGGACGACGTGGGCGTGATGGCCGATGACGAGGTCGATCCCGGTGTCCTCGGCGAGACTTTCCGCCAGCCGCAGTTGCGCGATACCCGGCTCGTTGTAGTGCTCCGCACCCCAGTGGATCGAGAGGAGCACCACCTCGGCGCCCTGCTCCCGGGCCCGGGCCTCTTCCTTCTTGATCTCCGCCAGGTCGGTCCCCTTGAACGCCCAGCGCTGCTTCTCGGGAACCGGGTGGACGAACGACTCCCAGGAGTAGGAGAGGTGCGCGACCTTGACGCCCTCGACGTCGCGGATGTTGATCCGCTCCGCCTCCTTGGCCGACCGCGCCGATCCGGCGTGCCCGAGGCCCACCTCGTCCATGACGTCCAGCGTGCGCCGCACTCCGTCCAGCCCGTGGTCGAACGTGTGGTTGGAGGCCGTCGAGCAGGTGTCGTAGCCCACGTCCTTCAGCGATGTCAGGACCTGCGGCGGGACCAGGAACTCCGGGTACCCCTCGAAGGGGCCCTCCGGCTTGCCCACGGGTGTCTCCATGTGGCAGATGGCCAGATCCGCCTCACTGATGACAGGCTTCACCCCGGCGAGCAGCGGCCCGAAGTCCAGCCCCTTCTCTCCCTCACCGGTCTCCTTGGCGTCCTTGGCGGCCTGATCGACCAGCTCGGGGTGGATGAGCACGTCACCCGTGGCCGCGACGGTGAAGGAACGTCCCCCCGGCTTGGCCTGCGGCTCCACGGAGCCGTCGGCCGTGCCGCACGAGGCCAGCAGGCCGGTCAGCGCGATCAGGGTGGCGGCCACCCGAACCTTAGGGAGAGACTTACGCTGTGTCACTCGGTCATGTTCACACGGTCCACACGGCCATCACGCCAATATCCATTACGAGACAGTCACGTTTCTCTTCGATTCTCGCCCTGTTGCTCCTTTTTCTGTCGTTGACGGGTTGCCAAGCTGACCCGGAGCTGAAATCTGAGGAAACTGTTCCGACATCCCGGGAACTGGTGGACCTTCGCGGCCGTGTCCTCACCTACACGGAGGCCATCGAACGCGACGGCCCCTACACGCCCCCCGACGCCGACCAGCGCGACCGGCTCGCCCGCGGCATCGGACGGCTCCTCGACCGGGACGCACGCGAGGCGGACGAGATCCTCGCCCCGATCGGCCTGCGCGTGACCCGCCTCACCGACACCGCGACCGGCCGCCGCTACGACGAGGTCGCGGCCTCGGGCAAGGGCCCGAGCACGGGCTGGGGGCGCCTGTACCTGAACGCGGACTCCACCGTCCGCTGGAACGCCCAGGTGCCGCACCCCGTCTCCGACCGAAAGACCGAGGCGCTCGGCCTACGGCTGCTGGAGGACAACCCGGGTGGCGCGCTGATCCTGGCCGGCGCCCACCGCCGGGCGGGCGACGGCGACGCCGATGTGGCCCACCGCGAGGACAGCGCCTTCCACCTGATCGTCGTGGAACTGCAGAAGCGCGGGGTGCCCGGCATCCAGCTGCACGGCTTCGCCGAGTCCTCCGCGAAGCGCTACGACGCCGTCCTCTCCGGCGGCGCCGCGCAGAGCGCACCCGGCGAGGCCTCCGTCCTGGCCGACCGGCTGGAGGCGGACGGACTGCGGGTCTGCCGGGGCTGGTCGGCCCGCTGCCCCCTGGAGGGCGCCACCAACGTCCAGGGCAGGGCGGCGCAGCAGCACCACGCGACCTTCCTGCACCTGGAACTGGCCCCGGACGGCCGCGGTGACGGCCCGGACGCCGCGGGGGTCGTGGCCGCCCTGTCGGGCCTGCTCACGACCTGGGCGGAGGAAGGAGCAGATCGCTGAGCGGCGAGGCGGGTGCGGTGCGGGTCAGCAGCACCGCACCGTCGCCGGCAGCGACCGCTTGTTGCGGGCCTCCTTGTTGCGGGCGGCCAGGAGGTCGTCGGCCGGGTAGCCGACCTCCTCCAGGGTCAGCCCGTGCGGACGTACGACATGCACCGCCGAGTCCCTTACGCCCGCCGCCAGCACCTTGCCCGGCCAGTCGGGCTCGCGGTGCCCGTCGCCGACGAACAGCAGCGCCCCGATCAGCGAGCGCACCATGTTGTGGCAGAAGGCGTCGGCCCGGACCGTCGCCGTGATCACCCCGTCCGCGTCGCGCAGCAGGCTCAGCTCCTGGAGCGTACGGATGGTCGTGGCGCCCTCCCGCCGCTTGCAGTACGCGGCGAAGTCGTGCTCCCCCAGCAACCGCCGGGCGGCCTCGTTCATGGCGTCGACGTCAAGGGGCCAGTCGTGCCACAGCACATGGCCGCGCAGCAACGGGTCCACCCCGCCGGGGTGGTCGGTGACGCGGTACGCGTAGCGCCGCCAGACCGCGGAGAACCGGGCGTCGAAGCCCACGGGGGCCTCGCTGAGGGACCAGATCCGCACATCGCGCGGGAGCCGTCCGGCGAGCCGCTTGAGCAGCTTCTCCCGGTGCTCCGCCCACAGTTCGACCGGCAGGTCGACATGGGCCACCTGGCCGCGCGCGTGCACCCCGGCGTCGGTCCGGCCGGCCACGGTCAGCTCGTACGTCGTCTCCCCGGACCGCGTGACGGTCCGCAGGGCGTCCTCGATCTCCCCCTGCACGGTCCGCCTGCCCCCGGCCTGCTTGGCCCAGCCGGAGAACTCGGTCCCGTCGTAGGAGAGATCGAGACGGATACGAACGTGTCCGGGCTCTATTTCGTCACTCACGTACAGATCCTCTCAGGCACGCGAAAGCGGGCCCGCCCCCACAAGGGCGGACCCGCTCAACGTGAAGCAGCGCTGCCTCAGGCGTCCTTGGCGTCCTCGGCCGGGGCCTCGGCGGCCTCGTCCTTGGTCAGGTCGGCCTTGGCGTCCTCGGCCGGGGCCTCGGCGGCCTCGTCCTTCTTGAGGGCGTCTTCCTTGACCGCGCGCTTGGTCGCGGCCTCGGCCTCGCCCGTCGCCTGCTGCGCGACCGTCAGGGCCTCGACCAGCTCGATGACGGCCATGGGCGCGTTGTCGCCACGGCGGTTACCGATCTTGGTGATACGGGTGTAGCCACCGGGACGGTTCTCGTACCGCGGGCCGATCTCGGTGAAGAGCGTGTGGACGATGCTCTTGTCCGTGATCACCTGGAGCACCTGACGGCGGTTGTGAAGGTCGCCCTTCTTCGCCTTGGTGACCAGACGCTCGGCGTACGGGCGCAGCCTGCGCGCCTTCGCCTCGGTGGTGGTGATGCGCCCGTGCTCGAAGAGCGACTTCGCGAGGTTCGCGAGCATCAGCTTCTCGTGCGAGGCGCTGCCGCCCATACGGGCACCCTTGGCGGGCTTCGGCATGGTGTATCTCCTAGGTGTCTGCCCCGGCCGTATCAGGTACCGAAGTCAGTATCCGAGCAGGCGGTCGCCTGTCGGAGACCCCGCGCCCCGAAGGGGCGCGGGGAGGTGTCGATATGCGACTCCGTCGCGTGGGCGCGACCAGCCACAGTGGGCCCGCAGCCAAAAACGAACCGTCGAGCCCGAGCTCAGTACTGCTCGGTCTCCACGAACCCGGCATCCGCGTCGTCGTCCGCGCCGAAGGCGTCCGCGGCGGCGGTGGGGTCGAATCCGGGCGGGCTGTCCTTGAGCGCAAGGCCCATCCCCGCCAGCTTCGCCTTGACCTCGTCGATCGACTTCGCACCGAAGTTGCGGATGTCGAGGAGGTCCGCCTCGGAGCGCGCGACCAGCTCACCCACGGAGTGGATGCCCTCACGCTTGAGGCAGTTGTACGACCGGACGGTGAGCTCCAGCTCCTCGATCGGCAGCGCCAGATCGGCGGCGAGAGCGGCGTCCGTCGGGGACGGACCCATGTCGATGCCCTCGGCGTCGATGTTCAGCTCACGGGCCAGACCGAACAGCTCGACCAGGGTCTTGCCGGCCGACGCCATGGCGTCACGCGGACGCATGGCCTGCTTGGTCTCGACGTCGACGATCAGCTTGTCGAAGTCGGTGCGCTGCTCGACACGGGTCGCCTCGACCTTGTACGTGACCTTCAGCACGGGGCTGTAGATGGAGTCGACCGGGATACGGCCGATCTCCTGGCCCACCTGCTTGTTCTGCACGGCGGAGACATAGCCGCGGCCGCGCTCGACGGTCAGCTCCATCTCCAGCTTGCCCTTGCCGTTGAGCGTGGCGAGGACGAGGTCGGGGTTGTGCACCTCGACACCGGCCGGGGGCGCGATGTCGGCGGCGGTGACCTGGCCCGGGCCCTGCTTGCGCAGGTACATCACCACGGGCTCGTCGTGCTCGGAGGACACGACCAGCTGCTTGATGTTGAGGATCAGGTCGGTGACGTCCTCCTTGACGCCCGGCACGGTGGTGAACTCGTGCAGGACGCCGTCGATGCGGATGCTGGTGACAGCGGCACCGGGAATCGACGACAGGAGGGTGCGGCGGAGGGAGTTGCCGAGGGTGTAGCCGAAGCCCGGCTCCAGCGGCTCGATCACGAACCGGGAGCGGAACTCGTCGACGACCTCTTCGGTCAACGAAGGACGCTGAGCGATCAGCATGTGTGGATCAAATCCTTCTCTCGTGGACGCCCGCTATTTGACGCCCGACGGAAACCGCACCCGGTGAAAGGTGCGGGTACTGCAAGGGTACGGGCGGTACGGTCCGAACACGGAGCGTACCGCCCGAAAAAACCACTACGACCGAACCGACGGCTCGGACGCGGCGACGCGACTCAGACGCGGCGGCGCTTCGGCGGGCGGCAGCCGTGCTGCGACAGTGCGGGGGACGACCCCCGCACCCCCAGCAGGAGGCCGACCGACCGAACCGGCGACTCAGACGCGGCGGCGCTTCGGCGGGCGGCAGCCGTTGTGCGGGGTCGGGGTGACGTCCTGGATGGAGCCGACCTCGAGACCGGTCGCCTGGAGCGAACGGATGGCGGTCTCACGACCGGAACCCGGGCCCTTGACGAACACGTCGACCTTGCGCATGCCGTGCTCCTGCGCGCGACGGGCAGCCGACTCGGCGGCCATCTGCGCGGCGAACGGCGTGGACTTCCGGGAGCCCTTGAAGCCGACGTGGCCGGCGGAGGCCCAGGAGATCACGTTGCCGGTCGGGTCCGTGATGGACACGATCGTGTTGTTGAACGTGCTCTTGATGTGCGCGTGGCCGTGAGCGACGTTCTTCTTTTCCTTGCGGCGCACCTTCTTGGCAGCGCCCTGACGACCCTTGGGGGGCATCTACAAACTCCTACGGGAGGTGGTCGGTCCTACAGCGAAGACCGTGGACAGGTGTCCGCTGCGGACTACTTCTTGCCCGGCTTCTTCTTACCGGCGATGGCGCGACGCGGGCCCTTGCGGGTACGCGCGTTGGTGCTGGTGCGCTGACCGCGGACGGGCAGACCGCGACGGTGACGCAGACCCTGGTAGGTGCCGATCTCGACCTTGCGGCGGATGTCGGCCTGGATCTCGCGACGGAGGTCACCCTCAGTCTTGATGTTGTTGTCGACGAACTCGCGGATCGCGACGAGCTGCTCCTCGGAGAGGTCGCGAACGCGGGTGTTCGGGTCGATGCCGGTGGCGGCCAGCGTCTGCTGCGAAAGGGTTCGGCCGATGCCGAACACGTAGGTGAGGGCGATCTCCACGCGCTTTTCGCGCGGGATGTCAACACCGGAAACGCGTGCCATTCAATGGCTCCAGTTAGTTGTCGGAGGTCTTCCGCAGAGCCGTCCCCCGGCCGCCGTCCTCGCCTGTTGCGGCGATTTGGTACGAACCGGGTCCCCAGCCTCCGAGACCGGGGGTGTCGAGCCGTGCGGCTCGGGCTCTGCGTATGAACATGTTGCTCGCGTCGCGCGAAGTTCTGCGGGAAAGTCGCAGAGGGTGGATCGTGCGGGTCAGCCCTGGCGCTGCTTGTGGCGCGGGTTGTCGCAGATAACCATGACCCGGCCGTGACGGCGGATCACCCTGCACTTGTCGCAGATCTTCTTGACGCTCGGCTTGACCTTCATGGGATGTGAAGTTCTCCGGGCTCAGTGCCCCCGCACCACAAGGGGAGGGGGCAAGATCTACTTGCTCACTTGTACCGGTAGACGATCCGGCCCCGGGTCAGGTCATACGGAGAGAGCTCCACCACGACCCGGTCGTCAGGGAGGATGCGGATGTAGTGCATACGCATCTTGCCGCTGATGTGTGCCAGGACCTGGTGGCCGTTCTGGAGCTCGACCCTGAACATGGCGTTCGGAAGAGACTCGACGACAGTGCCCTCGATCTCGATGGCACCTTGCTTCTTGGCCACGCTTCGCCCTTCGAATCGACTACCTTGATCGACTCCGCTGCGCACCGTGATCACATGCAGGCATGCGGATGCACAAGAGCCGACGAGTCAGTCTACGTCAGGGCACCCCGAAAGACGAATCGAGAAAGTCTGCCCCACCCTCGAGATCCTTAACCCGCGGGCTTCCGCCGAGCCCCGGGCTCGCACCAGCTGATCGGGCGCCGCCGTCACCCCGTACTCGGCGAGCTTCGCCTTCCCCCCGTCCGGCGCCGTCAGCACCAGCGGCCCCGCCGCCCCTCTCGCGGGCTCGGCGTCCGGGGCGCCTCACAGGCTTCGAGCGGCTGCGCCGGCCTCCGACCGGCGGTCGCGGCGAAGCCCTCCGTCAGGCGAGCGGGTCCGGAGCCGCCGTCACCCCGTACTCGGCGAGCTTCGCCTTCCCCCCGTCCGGCGCCGTCAGCACCAGCGGCCCCGCCTCCGTCAGTGCGACCGAGTGCTCCCAGTGCGAGGACCAGGTGCCGTCCGTGGTGATGACGGTCCAGTCGTCCTCCAGCACCTGCGTCTTCGCGGTGCCCAGCGAGACCATCGGCTCGATGGCGAGGCAGAAGCCCGGGACCAGCTTGGGCCCCTTGCCCCGGCGGCGGTCGACGTAGTTCAGCAGATGCGGGTCCATGTGCATCTCGGTGCCGATGCCGTGGCCGCCGTAGTCCTCGATGATCCCGTAGCGCCCGCCGCCGGGCTTCGGCTGCCGGCGGATGTAGGTCTCGATGGCGCGGGAGACGTCGACCAGCCGGTTGCCCTGCTTCATGGCCGCGACGCCGGCCCACATCGACTCCTCGGTCACCCGGGACAGCTCGACCAGCTCCGGCGCGTGCCCCGACCCGACGAAGGCGGTGTAGGCCGCGTCGCCGTGCCAGCCGTCGATGATGGCGCCGCAGTCGATGGAGATGATGTCCCCGTCCTTGAGGACGACCTCGTCGGAGGGGATGCCGTGGACGACGACCTCGTTGACGGAGGTGCAGATCGTCGCGGGGAAGCCGCCGTAGCCGAGGAAGTTCGGCTTGGCGTCGTGCTCGGCGAGCACCTTGCGGGCGACCTGGTCCAGATCCCTCGTCGTGGCCCCGGGCACGGCCGCCTCACGCGTGGCCGCGTGGATGGCAGCGACCACCAGCCCCGCCTCACGCATCTTGGCGATCTGCTCGGGGGTCTTGATCTGCACCATGAGGGCTACGGCCTTTCTGGACCGGAGAGGTTACGGACACCGTCAACGATACGGGGGAGGCCGTCCGCCCCTCCCCCCCCGCGCACACGTCGGCCGCGGCCCCCGCAGGGAACCGCGGCCGGACGCGCACCGTCACTGATCGCGGTTGAGCGCCTCCAGCGCACGCCCGGTGACCTCGTCGACCGGACCCAGCGCCGAGATCGTCACCACGAGGCCCTGGGCCCGGTAGTAGTCGATGATCGGCTCGGTCTGCGTGTGGTAGACCTCCAGCCGGGTGCGCACCGTTTCCTCGGCGTCGTCGTCGCGCTGGTACAGCTCGCCGCCGCAGACGTCGCAGACGCCCTCCTGCTTCGGCTTGCTGTACGTCACGTGGAAGACGTGGCTGGAGTCCTTGCGGCAGATCCGCCGCCCGGCGATCCGCTTGACCACCTCGGCCTCGGGGGCCTCCAGGTCGAGCACCGCGTCCAGCGTGATGCCCTCGGACTCCAGCAGCTCGTCGAGCGACTCCGCCTGGGAGACGTTCCTCGGGAACCCGTCCAGCAGGAAGCCCGCCTCGGCGTCGGGCTGCTCCATACGGTCCTTCGCCATGGCGATGGTGACCTCGTCCGGTACGAGGTTGCCCTCGTCCATGTACGACTTCGCGAGCTTGCCCAGCTCGGTCTGCCGACTGATATTGGCGCGGAACAGGTCGCCCGTGGAGATGTGGGGGATGCTCAGCTTCTCGGCAAGGCGGGTGGCCTGGGTGCCTTTGCCAGCACCGGGCGGCCCGACGAGGACGATTCGCATCAGCGGAGGAACCCTTCGTAATTGCGCTGCTGGAGCTGGCTCTCGATCTGCCTCACCGTCTCGAGACCGACACCCACGATGATCAGGATGCTGGTCCCGCCGAACGGGAAGTTCTGGTTTGCCCCGAAACCGGCCAACGCCATCGTCGGCACGAGAGCGATCAGCCCCAAGTACAGCGAACCCGGCCAGGTGATCCGGTTGAGTACGTAGCTGAGGTACTCAGCGGTCGGTCGGCCAGCCCGGATGCCCGGGATGAAGCCACCATACTTCTTCATGTTGTCGGCGACTTCTTCGGGGTTGAAGGTGATCGCCACGTAGAAGAACGCGAAGAACACGATCAAGAAGAAGTAAAGAATGATGTGCGGCGTGGCCCCGGTGTCGGCGAGGTTCTTCGTGATCCAGACCGCCCAACCCGCGGTGGAGTTGGAGAACTGGACGATCAGCGCCGGAATGTAGAGCAGCGACGAGGCGAAGATGACGGGGATGACGCCCGCCTGGTTCACCTTGAGGGGAATGTAGGTGGACGTACCGCCGTAGGACCGGCGGCCGATCATGCGCTTCGCGTACTGCACGGGAATCCGGCGCTGGGCCTGCTCGACGAAGACGACCAGGCCGACCATGACCAGACCGACGAGCAGAACCGTGCCGAACTCGATCCAGCCGTCCGCCAGGTCGCCCTGCTCCTTGATGGCCCACAGGGCGGAGGGGAAGGTCGCGGCGATCGAGATGAACATCAGGATCGACATGCCGTTGCCGATGCCGCGGTCGGTGATGAGCTCACCGAGCCACATCACGACGGCCGTACCGGCGGTCATGGTGATGACCATGGTGATGGTCACGAACATGGACTGGTCGGGGACGATCTGGTTCCCCACCGGGCAGCCCTGGAAGAGGGCGCCGCTGCGGGCGGTGGCCACCAGGCCGGTGCCCTGCAGGACGGCGAGCGCCACCGTCAGGTAACGCGTGTACTGCGTGATCTTGGCGGTGCCGGCCTGGCCCTCCTTCTTCAGGGCCTCCAGGCGCGGGATCACCACGGTCAGCAGCTGCAGAATGATGCTCGCCGTGATGTACGGCATGATGCCCAGGGCGAAGATCGTGATCTGCAGCAGCGCGCCGCCGCTGAACATGTTGACCAGTCCGAACAGGCCCTGGTTCGCCTGGGCCGCGTCGATACAGGCCTGCACGTTGCGGTAGTCGACACCGGGAATCGGGATGTTCGTACCGATCCGGTACACCACGATGATGCCGAGTGTGAACAGCAGTTTCTTGCGCAGGTCGGGCGTCTTGAACGCCCGGGCGAACGCGGTGAGCACGGTGCCTCCTGCGACCCCCGCGCAACCGCGTCAAGGGTGATGGTCGTGAGATTCCGATGAGGGACGAATACGTAACGGACAACTTCCCTCCGGAGTGCCCGAGTGGGGCGCCCGAGGAAAGTGGGCAGTGCAGGCCACCTTACCGGCGAGACCACCGCCCTTGGAACGACCAACCGGGGATACCCCAAATGTGGGGTATCCCCGGTCGGGATCGTTCAGGTCATCGGCACGCCTGAGTGATTCAGACGAGCTCGGTGACGGTACCGCCGGCGGCGGTGATCTTCTCCTTGGCGGAGCCGGAGACGGCGTCGACCGTCACCTGCAGCGCCACGGAGATCTCGCCCTGGCCGAGGACCTTGACGAGGCTGTTCTTGCGAACGGCCCCCTTGGCCACCAGACCCTCGACGGTGACCTCGCCACCCTCGGGGTAGAGCGCGGCCAGCTTGTCGAGGTTCACGACCTGGAACTCGGTCTTGAACGGGTTCTTGAAGCCCTTCAGCTTCGGGAGACGCATGTGGAGCGGCATCTGGCCACCCTCGAAGTTCTCCGGAACCTGGTAACGGGCCTTGGTGCCCTTCGTACCACGACCGGCCGTCTTACCCTTGGACGCCTCACCACGACCCACACGGGTCTTGGCGGTCTTGGCGCCCGGGGCGGGACGGAGGTTGTGGATCTTGAGCGGGTTCTGCTCCGCCATGATCAGTCGACCTCCTCGACCGTCACGAGGTGGCGGACGGTGTGCACCATTCCGCGGAACTCGGGGCGGTCCTCCTTGACGACCACGTCGTTGACCTTCTTCAGGCCAAGCGAACGCAGGGTGTCACGGTGGTTCTGCTTGCTGCCGATGTAGGACTTGACCTGCGTAATCCTGAGCTGCGCCATGATTACGCACCCGCCCCGGCACGTGCACGGAGGAGAGCCGCGGGGGCGACGTCCTCGAGCGGCAGACCGCGGCGGGCCGCGACCTCCTCGGGACGCTGCAGGCCCTTGAGGGCCGCCACGGTCGCGTGCACGATGTTGATCGCGTTGTCGGAGCCGAGCGACTTCGACAGGATGTCGTGGATACCGGCGCACTCGAGCACGGCACGCACCGGACCACCGGCGATAACACCGGTACCCGGGGCAGCCGGCTTGAGCAGCACGACACCGGCAGCCTTCTCACCCTGGATCGGGTGCGGGATGGTGCCCTGGATGCGGGGGACCTTGAAGAAGTGCTTCTTGGCCTCCTCAACGCCCTTGGCGATGGCGGCCGGCACCTCCTTGGCCTTGCCGTATCCGACACCCACGGTGCCGTCACCGTCGCCCACCACGACCAGCGCGGTGAAGCTGAAGCGACGACCACCCTTCACAACCTTGGCGACACGGTTGATCGCGACGACGCGCTCAACGTATGCGGTCTTGTCGGCGGCAGCTGCGCCGCCGTCACGGCCCTTCCGGTCCCGCCGCTCGCCGCCACCGGCACCGCCACCGCGGCGCTGGGGTCCAGCCATTGGAATTACCTCTCTCTGTTTCCGCTAGCTACGGCAGGCTCAGAACTTGAGCCCGGCTTCGCGGGCGGCGTCCGCCAGGGCGGCGATGCGCCCCGCGTACTGGTTGCCACCACGGTCGAACACCACGGCCTCGACACCGGCGGCCTTGGCACGCTCGGCGACCAGGGCCCCGACCTGCTTGGCCTGTGCGGACTTGTCGGCCTCGCCGCCGCGGATCGACGCGTCCAAGGTGGACGCCGACGCCACGGTGTGGCCCTTCAGGTCGTCGATCACCTGCGCCACGATGTGGCGGTTGGAGCGGGTCACGACCAGGCGAGGACGCTCGGCGGTACCGGCGACCTTCTTGCGGATCCGAAGGTGACGACGCTTGATCGCGGCACGCTTGTAGGCGTCGCCCTTGAGGATCTTCTGCCCGTATGCCATGGCTTACTTACCCGCCTTTCCGACCTTGCGCCGGATGACTTCGCCCTCGTACTTGACGCCCTTGGCCTTGTACGGGTCGGGCTTGCGCAGCTTGCGGATGTTCGCCGCAACCTCGCCGACCTTCTGCTTGTCGATGCCCTCGACCGAGAAACGGGTCGGGGACTCCACCTTGAAGGTGATGCCCTCGGGGGCCTCGATCAGGATCGGGTGGCTGTAGCCGAGGGAGAACTCCAGGTTCGAACCCTTGGCGAGCACGCGGTAACCGACACCGCTGATCTCGAGCTTCTTCACGTAACCCTGGGTCACGCCGGTGATCATGTTCGCCACCAGCGTGCGGGACAGGCCGTGCAGGGCCTTGTTCTGACGCTCGTCGTTGGGGCGGGTGACGCTGAGCACGCCGTCCTCACCCCTGGCGACCTCGATCGGCGCCGCCACGGTGTGGGTCAGCGAGCCCTTCGGGCCCTTGACCGCGACCGTACGGCCGTCGATGGTGACGTCCACGCCGGCGGGAACCGCGATGGGGAGCTTGCCGATGCGCGACATAGCTGTTTCCTCCGTTCCCTTCCGCTACCAGACGTAGGCGAGGACTTCCCCACCCACGCCCTTCTTGCCGGCCTGCTTGTCGGTGAGGAGCCCGTGCGACGTGGAGATGATCGCCACGCCGAGGCCGCCCAGCACCTTCGGCAGGGAGGTGGACTTCGCGTACACCCGGAGACCGGGCTTGGAGATCCGCTTGATGCCCGCGATGGAGCGCTCACGGTTCGGGCCGAACTTCAGCTCGAGGACGAGGTTCTTGCCGACCTCGGCGTCCTCGGTCTTCCAGCCCGTGATGAAGCCCTCCTGCTGGAGGATCTCCGCGATGTGAGACTTGATCTTGGACGCCGGCATCGTCACGGAGTCGTGGTACGCCGAGTTCGCGTTCCGCAGACGCGTCAGCATGTCTGCGATCGGATCAGTCATGGTCATGAATTGGCCTTCGGCCTCTCTCGCCGTGGTTTCCTGGTGCGCCATCCCTCTCCCCGATCCGAGACGGGACGGGTGCGGCGCGGTGGACCTACGGCGTAGTAAGCAAACATGAGCGGGTTGTCGCCCGCGTGCTTCGGGGCACGGCAGGTGCCCAACCCCACAAGCCTAAGCCATGTGGAGCGGGCCTCCCGCCGATTCCCGTTGCTTACCGAGAGCCCTGGGAGTCCGGAACTACCGGATTACCAGGAACTCTTGGTCACGCCCGGCAGCTCGCCACGGTGAGCCATCTCACGAAGGCACACGCGGCACAGGCCGAACTTGCGGTACACGGAGTGCGGACGACCGCAGCGCTGGCAGCGGGTGTAGCCGCGCACTCCGAACTTGGGCTTGCGAGCAGCCTTCGCGATGAGAGCCTTCTTCGCCATCTCGCTCACGCCTCCTTGAACGGGAAGCCGAGGTGACGGAGAAGGGCACGGCCCTCTGCGTCGTTGGTCGCCGTGGTGACCACGGTGATGTCCATACCCCGGACACGGTCGATCTTGTCCTGGTCGATCTCGTGGAACATGACCTGCTCGGTGAGACCGAAGGTGTAGTTGCCACGGCCGTCGAACTGCTTGGGGGACAGACCGCGGAAGTCGCGGATGCGCGGCAGCGCGAGCGACAGGGTGCGGTCCAGGAACTCCCACATGCGGTCGCCACGGAGCGTGACGTGGGCACCGATCGGCTGTCCCTCACGCAGCTTGAACTGCGCGATGGACTTGCGGGCCTTGGTGACGGCCGGCTTCTGACCGGTGATCGTGGTGAGGTCGCGCACGGCGCCCTCGATCAGCTTGGAGTCGCGGGCGGCGTCGCCCACACCCATGTTGACCACGATCTTGACGAGGCCGGGAACCTGCATGACGTTCTCGTAGGAGAACTCCTCACGCAGCTTGCCCGCGATCTCCTCGCGGTACTTCGTCTTCAGACGCGGAGTGGTGGTGGTAGCCATCAGATGTCCTCACCCGTCCGCTTGGCAACGCGGATCTTGTTGCCTTCGTCGTCGAAGCGGTAGCCGACGCGGGTCACGACCTTCTTGCCGTCCTTCTCCACGACGAGCTGAACGTTGCTCACGTGGACGGGGGCCTCGGTGGTCACGATCCCGCCGGCCTGCGAACCGCCGGCGGTCGGGGCGGCCTTGGTGTGCTTCTTGACCCGGTTGACGCCCTCGACCAGGACGCGCTCCTCGCGCGGGTAAGCGGCGATGACCTTGCCCTGCTTGCCCTTGTCCTTGCCGGTGACGACCTGGACCAGGTCACCCTTCTTGATCTTCATGCTCACAGCACCTCCGGCGCGAGGGAGATGATCTTCATGAACTTCTTCTCGCGCAGCTCTCGGCCGACCGGGCCGAAGATACGGGTGCCACGGGGGTCGCCGTCGTTCTTCAGAATGACGGCGGCGTTCTCGTCGAAGCGGATGTACGAGCCGTCCGGACGGCGGCGCTCCTTGACGGTGCGAACGATGACCGCCTTGATGACGTCACCCTTCTTCACGTTGCCGCCGGGGATCGCGTCCTTGACGGTGGCGACGATGACGTCACCGATGCCCGCGTAGCGGCGACCGGAGCCACCGAGCACACGGATGCAAAGGATTTCCTTCGCCCCCGTGTTGTCGGCGACGCGCAGTCGCGACTCCTGCTGGATCACGTCTATCTCCTGAATGTCTGCCGGTTCCCCAACGGGGCTGACGCGCTTTCAGTCGAACTCAGTCGAGCGCGGTAGCCCCGTTGGAGCCTGGCGGAACTGTCCTGCGAGGGGTGCCCCGCAGGAACGTACTTTTTGGAATTCCCTTGCGGGAATTACCTACTTGGCCTTCTCGAGGATCTCGACGATGCGCCAGTGCTTCGTCGCGGACAGCGGCCGGGTCTCCATCAGGAGGACGCGGTCGCCGACGCCGGCGGCGTTCTGCTCGTCGTGGGCCTTGAGCTTGCTCGTGCTGCGGATGACCTTGCCGTACAGCGCGTGCTTCTTGCGGTCCTCGACGGCGACGACGACGGTCTTGTCCATCTTGTCGCTGACGACGATGCCCTCACGGCTCTTGCGGAAGCCCCGAGCCTCAGTGTTCGTCTCAGTCACGTTGTTCTCGCTCATCAGGCGTTCTCCACCGTTTCGATGCCCAGCTCGCGCTCGCGCATCAGGGTGTAGATCCGCGCGATGTCCTTGCGGACGGCCTTCAGCCGACCGTGGTTCTCGAGCTGTCCGGTCGCCGCCTGGAAGCGGAGGTTGAACAGCTCTTCCTTGGCTTCGCGGAGCTTCGCGAGAAGCTCCTCGTCACCCAGTTCGCGCAGCTCGGACGCCTTGGTACCGGCCGACATCACGCTTCACCTGCCTCGCGCTTGACGATCCGGCACTTCATCGGCAGCTTGTGGGCCGCACGGGTCAGCGCCTCACGGGCGATCTTCTCGTTGGGGTACGACAGCTCGAACATGACGCGTCCGGGCTTGACGTTGGCGATCCACCACTCCGGAGAACCCTTACCGGAACCCATGCGGGTCTCGGCCGGCTTCTTCGTCAGCGGGCGGTCCGGGTAGATGTTGATCCAGACCTTGCCACCACGCTTGATGTGGCGGGTCATGGCGATACGAGCCGCCTCGATCTGGCGGTTCGTCACATACGCCGGGGTCACCGCTTGGATGCCGTACTCGCCGAACGCAACCTGCGTTCCGCCCTTGGACATGCCGCTGCGGCCGGGGTGGTGCTGCTTGCGGTGCTTGACCCTACGGGGGATCAGCATGTCGGTCAGGCCTCCGTTCCGGTGCTCTCAGCCGGAGCGGCGGCGGGTGCCTCGGCCTTGGGGGCCTCGGCAGCCGGAGCCTGCTGCGGCTTGCGACCGCGCCCGCCACGCTCGCCACCGCGGCCACCACGGGCCGGGCGGTCGGCACCGCCACGGGCCGGGCGGTTGCCGGCGCGGGCAGCGGCGTTCTCGGCGCGGACCTCGGCGATGTTCTTGACGTCGCCCTTGTAGATCCAGACCTTCACGCCGATGCGGCCGAAGGTCGTCTTGGCCTCGAAGAAGCCGTAGTCCACGTTCGCGCGGAGCGTGTGCAGGGGCACGCGGCCCTCGCGGTAGAACTCCGAGCGGGACATCTCGGCGCCGCCGAGACGGCCACCGCACTGGATCTTGATGCCCTTGGCGCCCGCCTTCATCGCCGACTGCATGCTCTTGCGCATGGCGCGGCGGAAGGAGACGCGGGAGGAGAGCTGCTCGGCGACGGCCTGGGCCACGAGCTGAGCGTCCGTCTCGGGGTTCTTGACCTCGAGGATGTTCAGCTGGACCTGCTTGCCGGTGAGCTTCTCGAGGTCGCCGCGGATGCGGTCGGCCTCGGCGCCGCGGCGGCCGATGACGATGCCCGGACGCGCGGTGTGGATGTCCACCCGCACACGGTCACGGGTGCGCTCGATCTCCACCTTCGAGATGCCGGCGCGCTCCATGCCGGACGTCATCATCCGACGGATGGCGACGTCTTCCTTGACGTAGTCCTTGTACAGCTTGTCGGCGTACCAACGCGACTTGAAGTCGGTCGTGACACCGAGCCGGAACCCGTGCGGGTTTACCTTCTGGCCCATTACCGGGTTCCTTCCTTGCTGCTGACGACCACGGTGATGTGGCTGGTCCGCTTGCGGATCCGGTAGGCACGACCCTGGGCGCGCGGACGGAACCGCTTCAGGGTCGGACCCTCGTCGACGTACGCCTCGGAAACGAAGAGGCTGTCGGCGTCGGTGTGGTCGTAGTTGTGCGCGGCGTTGGCGATGGCGCTGTCCAGCACCTTGCCGACCGGCACGCTCGCGGCCTGCGGGGCGAAACGCAGGACCGCCTGAGCCTCCGTGGCGTTCATGCCACGGATGAGGTCCACCACGCGGCGGGCCTTCATGGGCGTGACGCGGATGTACCGCGCCTGGGCCCTGGCTTCCATGGTTGTCCTTCCAGTGTCTGTCATGGTCATTCCACCCCGCCTTAGCGGCGCTTCGACTTCCGGTCGTCCTTGACGTGACCCCGGAAGGTGCGCGTCGGCGAGAACTCGCCGAGCTTGTGGCCGACCATCGACTCGGTGACGAACACCGGAATGTGGGTCTTGCCGTTGTGCACCGCGATCGTGTGGCCGAGCATGGCCGGGACGATCATCGAGCGACGGGACCAGGTCTTGATGACGTTCTTGGTGCCGGCTTCGTTCTGGACGTCCACCTTCTTGATCAGGTGGTCGTCGACGAAGGGCCCCTTCTTCAGGCTACGAGGCATCTCAACCCGTCCTTAGCGCTTCTTGTTCGTCTTGCGGCGGCGGACGATGTACTTGTTCGACGCCTTCTTGGGCGCCCGAGTACGACCTTCCTTCTGGCCCCACGGGGACACCGGGTGGCGACCACCGGAGGTACGGCCCTCACCACCACCGTGCGGGTGGTCCACCGGGTTCATGACCACACCACGCACGCTCGGGCGGACGCCCAGCCAGCGCTTACGACCGGCCTTGCCCCAGCTGATGTTGCTCTGCTCGGCGTTGCCGACCTCGCCGATGGTGCCGCGGCAGCGGACGTCGACCAGGCGGATCTCACCGGACGGCATGCGCAGGTGGGCCATCTGGCCCTCCTTCGCGAGCAGCTGCACCGAGGCGCCGGCGGAGCGGGCGAACTTGGCGCCGCCGCCGGGACGCAGCTCGATGGCGTGCAGCGTCGTACCGACCGGGATGTTGCGCAGGGCGAGGTTGTTGCCCGGCTTGATGTCGGCCCCGGGACCGTTCTCGACGCGGTCGCCCTGGCTCAGGCCACGCGGCGCGAGAATGTAGCGCTTCTCGCCGTCCGCGTAGTGCAGGAGCGCGATGCGCGCGGTGCGGTTGGGGTCGTACTCGATGTGCGCGACCTTCGCCGGCACGCCGTCCTTGTCGTGACGACGGAAGTCGATCACGCGGTAGGCGCGCTTGTGTCCGCCACCCTGGTGGCGGACGGTCACACGACCGGAATTGTTACGGCCGCCCTTGCTGTGCAGGGGACGGACCAGCGACTTCTCCGGCGTGGACCGCGTGATCTCGACGAAGTCGGCGACGCTGGAGCCACGACGGCCCGGGGTCGTCGGCTTGTACTTGCGGATACCCATTGTCTCTCAGTCCTCGGAAGTTTGTTCCGAAATCTGGACGTTCCGACCTCCGTCAGGAGGTCGGACCGCCGAAGATGTCGATACGGTCGCCCTCGGCGAGGGTCACGATCGCGCGCCTGGTGCCCGTGCGCTGGCCGAAGCCGGTGCGCGTGCGCTTGCGCTTGCCCTGGCGGTTGATCGTGTTGACGCCGGTGACCTTGACCGAGAAGACCGCCTGCACGGCCTCCTTGATCTCCGTCTTGTTGGAGCCAGGAGCGACGATGAACGTGTACTTGTTCTCGTCGATGAGCGCGTAGCTCTTCTCCGACACGACCGGCTTGATCAGGACGTCACGGTGGTCCGTGAACGACTTGCTCGCCGGGGTGATGACGGTGTTCTTGCCTTCGGTGGCGTGGCGGCGTGCCTTCTTGAGGCGCGCCTCCTTGGCCTTCTTCGCCGCCTTGGAGGCGACGGAGGGGTGACGGACAGCCATCAGACCTCGCTCCCTTCGTTGTCGTTGGCCTTGTTCGGGCCGGCGACGAAGGACTCGAAAGCGGCCTTGGTGAAGACCACGTCGTCCGAGACGAGAACGTCGTACGTGTTCAGCTGGCCCGGCTCCAGGATGTGCACCTGGGGCAGGTTGCGGGCGGACAGCCACGCGGCCTCGTCGGCGCGGTCGACGACCAGGAGCAGGTTCTTGCGCTCCGAGATCTTGCCGAACAGCGTCTTGGCGGCCTTCGTGGAGGGGGTCTCGCCCTCGATCACGCCGGTGACGACGTGAATGCGGTCGTGGCGGGCCCGGTCGGTGAGGGCGTGGCGCAGGGCCGCGGCCTTCATCTTCTTCGGGGTCCGCTGCGAGTAGTCGCGCGGCTGCGGGCCGTGGACGACGCCACCGCCGGCGAACTGCGGTGCACGGGTCGAACCCTGACGGGCGCGGCCGGTGCCCTTCTGGCGGTACGGCTTCCTGCCGCCACCGCGGACTTCACCGCGGGTCTTGGTCTTGTGCGTGCCCTGGCGGGCAGCGGCCAGCTGAGCGACGACGACCTGGTGGATCAGCGGAACGCTGACCTTCTCCACGCCGAAGATCTCCGCGGGGAGCTCGACGGTACCGGCCTTGTCGCCTGCCGGCGAAAGGATGTCAACAGTGCTCATCGTTACCTCAGGCCCCCTTGGCCGCGGTGCGGACCAGGACGAGGCCGCCGTTCGGACCGGGGACCGCGCCCTTGATGAGCAGCAGACCCTTCTCCGCGTCAACGGCGTGGACGGTCAGGTTCTGGGTGGTGACCCGCTCGTTGCCCATGCGGCCCGCCATGCGCTGGCCCTTGAACACACGACCCGGGGTGGCGCAACCGCCGATGGAGCCGGGCATGCGGTGCACGCGCTTGGCACCGTGCGAGGAGTTGTTGCCCTTGAAGTTGTGGCGCTTCATGACGCCGGCGAAGCCCTTGCCCTTGCTCTTCGCCGTCACGTCGACCTTCACGCCGGCCTCGAACACCTCAGCGGTGACTTCCTGGCCCAGCGTGTACTCGGAGGCGTCCGCGGTACGGAGCTCGACGAGGTGGCGACGGGGGGTGACGTCGGCCTTCGCGAAGTGGCCCTTGAGGGGCTTGTTCACCTTGCGCGGGTCGATCTCACCGAAGGCGATCTGCACGGACTCGTAGCCGTCGACGTCGTTCGTACGGACCTGGGTGACGACGTTGGGCCCGGCCTTGAGGACGGTGACGGGAACAACGCGGTTGCTCTCGTCCCACACCTGCGTCATGCCGAGCTTCTCGCCCAGGATGCCCTTGATCTGCTTGGTCATCTCTCAGATCACCGGCCCTCAGAGCTTGATCTCGATGTCGACACCGGCCGGGAGGTCGAGTCGCATCAGAGAGTCAACGGTCTTGGGAGTCGGGTCGAGGATGTCGATGAGGCGCTTGTGCGTGCGCATCTCGAAGTGCTCGCGCGAGTCCTTGTACTTGTGCGGCGACTTGATGACGCAGTACACGTTCTTCTCAGTGGGCAGCGGCACCGGGCCCGCGACCGACGCACCAGTACGCGTCACCGTCTCGACGATCTTCTTCGCCGAGGAATCGATGACCTCGTGGTCGTAGGCCTTGAGCCGGATGCGGATCTTCTGTCCCGCCATGGCTACTTCGTAGTCCTGTCTCTCGTAAACGCTCCGGAACCCGGTGTTCCCGCCCTCCCCTCCGACCCACGCGGTCGGGCGTGTCGCGCTCCCGCTGACACGGATGTCCCTTGTCGGAACTTCCCTGCATGGGGAGTGCGGACCCTTCCGGAACCGCGGCTGGGGGCGAGAGGCCCACCGGGCGCCTGGCCTGCACCCCGCTGACGCTTCCCGGAAGATTCCCGTACGTCCGCCCCTGCACCTCTCGGTGCAATGCATGGGACGACGAGTACTGTGGGACTCGCTTCCGGTCCTCCCGGCGGGAGACGCGCAGCATCGGCACTCGACCGAGCAACCCCGCTAGTTTGCCACAGAGGGCAGGGGGCTGGCCAATCGGGCGGATGAGAATACCCCGGGTGAGACGTAGGTCAAACACGGGAGCATCCGGGCCCCGGCTCGCAGCCTCGGAACCGCGCCGCCGGGTGACTTACAGATCCTTTGGGTATGGATCATTCTCCCGTCGGGTGATCCCGATGAGTTGCAGCACACAGCGCGGTATGAGCAGGGCAGACTGCCCCCTCACGGATCACGGACGCCGGGAGGGCCCGATCATGGTCAGGGTGAGGCTGGAGACCAGCCGTGAGCCTGTGGCCGAGCTGGCACGTCTACGGGATCCGGTGGGTGCGGTCGAAGAGCTGCCGTGGAACGCCCTCGACACGGACGGCGGATGCGTCCTCGTCCCGTCGTTCCACAACGGCAAGGGCCGGCTTGTGAACCGCCTGGCCGGCGGTCTCCTGGCAGACATCGCCATCGCGGCCGTCGGGTGACCTGTCCCCATGCCGTGGGGCCATCCGGTCAGGCCTTCTTGGCGACCGTGAGGATCACCGCCGCGTCCTCCAGGGCTTCCAGGGCGTGGCGGGCCGGTGGGATGGCGAGCAGGTCGCCGGTCCGGCCCTCCCACGAGGCGCCGCCGCTGGTGAGGCGGACGCTACCGCTCAGGACCAGCAGGGTCGCCTCGCCGGGGCTGTCGTGCTCCGCGAGGGAGGTGCCGGCGGTCAGAGCGAGGAGGGTCTGGCGCAGGGTGTGCTCGTGGCCGCCGTAGACCGTGCTCGCGCTGCGGCCGGTGGAGCCGGCGGCAGCGCGTTCGAGGTGCTCACGGGCGAGGGCGTCGAGGGAGAGCTTCTGCATGCGTCCCAGTCTCCCCGGCCGCGCGAGGCGCACACCAGGGCCATGTGGGGCACCCCTCCTCAGCCCGGGCGGGGAAGGGCCCTCGCCCTTCCCCGCCCGGCACCGGCACCGTCAGATGACGCCCTGCGCCAGGATCGCGTCCGCGACCCGCTCGAAGCCGGCGATGTTCGCGCCCGCGACGTAGTCGCCGGGGGCACCGTAGCGGTCGGCGGTCTCGGCGCACGTGTTGTGGATGTCAATCATGATGCGGGCCAGCTCGTTCTCGACCTGGTCGGCCTTCCACGTCGTGCGCGACGCGTTCTGCGTCATCTCCAGCGCGCTGACCGCGACCCCGCCCGCGTTCGCGGCCTTGCCGGGCCCGAAGGCGACTCCGGCCTTCTGGAAGAGCTGCACGGCATCCGGCGTCGTCGGCATGTTCGCGCCCTCCGACACCGCCTTCACGCCGTTACGGATGAGTACGGCGGCGGCGTCCGCGTTCAGCTCGTTCTGCGTCGCCGACGGCAGGGCGATGTCGGCCGGGACCTCCCAGACCCGCCCGCCGGGCACGAACCGCGCGGAGGCGCCACGCCGCTCGGCGTACGCGCTCACCCGGCCGCGTTCGACCTCCTTGATCTGGCACAGCAGCTCCAGGTCGATGCCCTTCTCGTCGAACACGTAGCCGCTGGAGTCGGAGCAGGTCACCGGGTTGGCGCCGAGGGCCGTCAGCTTCTGGATGGTGTAGATCGCGACGTTTCCGGATCCGGAGACGACCGCGGTCTGGCCCTCCAGTTCCTCACCACGCTCGTGCAGCATCGCCTCCGCGAACAGCACGTTGCCGTACCCGGTCGCCTCCGGCCGTATCAGCGAGCCGCCCCAGCCGGCGCGCTTGCCGGTCAGGACGCCGCCCTCCCAGCGGTTGGTGATCCGCCGGTACTGGCCGAACAGGTAGCCGATCTCGCGGGCGCCGACACCGATGTCGCCCGCCGGTACGTCGGTGTACTCACCGATGTGCCGGTACAGCTCCGTCATGAACGACTGACAGAAGCGCATGACCTCCGCGTCGCTGCGGCCCTGCGGGTCGAAGTCGCTGCCGCCCTTGCCACCGCCGATGCCGAGCCCGGTCAGCGCGTTCTTGAAGACCTGCTCGAAGCCGAGGAACTTGATGATCCCGAGGTTCACCGAGGGGTGGAAGCGCAGACCGCCCTTGTACGGGCCGAGGGCGCTGTTGTATTCGATCCGGAACCCCCGGTTGACGTGAACACACCCCTGGTCGTCCTGCCACGGCACCCGGAAGATGATCTGCCGCTCCGGCTCGATGAGCCGCTCGACGAGCCCCGGTTCCGCGTACTCCGGACGCGCCCTGAGCACCGGCCCGAGGGTGTCCAGCACCTCGCGCGCGGCCTGGTGGAACTCGGGTTCGGCCGGATTGCGACGCAGGATCTCGGTACGCAGGTGCTCGAGCGAGGAGGTGAACTCGGGTCGTGAAGTCACGGGGTCCCTTTCTGGCGCGGCTGACACCGGAACAGGCCCGGTGATGGGCGCGCGGCGCCATTGCCTCGCGCAGGACGGCGACCGCCTCGTGGATTTTCGATACAGCAGTCGACCCTTCAGTGTTACTCATGTGTTAAGCGGAAGGCCAAGGGCCTCGCACAATTGTCCGCCATTCGAGACTCTTCGTACGAAGCGCGGGACGGTCGGCACGGTGCGCAGAGAGCCCGAATGGCACCTCCTCCCGCCAGGCGTGATGCTGAAAACCGGGAGGTGATCCCCATGAGCGGGAGTCACAGCCACAGCGGCACGCCGGTCCGGAGGGAGGAGGGACGGCGTGGCAGGGAGGCGGATGTTCCGAGTTCTCTCGTGGACGCGTTCGCCTCCAGGTTGCGGGGGCGGATCGTCCGGCCCGGGGAGGCCGACTACGAGCCGGCACGAAAACTCTGGAACGGCATGATCGACAGGCGTCCGGCACTGGTGGCCCGGTGCGCGGGCGACGAGGACGTGGTCGCCGCGGTCGACTTCGCCCGCGACAACGAGATGCTCGTCGCCGTGCGCGGGGGCGGACACGGCGTCGCCGGTCAGGCGGTCTGCGACGGTGGTCTGGTCATCGACCTGTCGGAGATGCGAGGGGCCGATGTCGACCCGGAGGGGCGAAGGGCGGTCGCGCAGGGTGGCTGCACGTTGGGGGACATCGACCGGGAGACCCAGCGCCATGGGCTCGCCACTCCGTTGGGCGTGGTGACGGAGACGGGAGCAGCCGGCCTGACCTTGTCCGGGGGAATAGGCTGGCTCCGGCGCAAACACGGGCTGAGCTGCGACAATCTCCTGTCCGTACGGGTTGCCACCGCTGACGGGCGCCTCCTGGTCGCCGACGAGACCCAGCACCAGGACCTCTTCTGGGCGGTCCGGGGCGGTGGCGGCAACTTCGGCGTCGTCACCTCGTTCGAGTACCGCCTGCACCCCCTCGGGCCGGAGGTCTTCCTCTGCTTCGTGCTCTACCCCGCAGACCGCACCAAGGAGGTGCTGCGGGCCTGCGAGCACTACCTGTCCCAGCGGCCGGACGACTTCGCCCCGATCGGAGTCCTCGGGAAGGTCCCACCGGTGGAGCCCTTCCCGCCAGAGGCACACGGGAAGGACTTCACAGCCCTGCTCGCGCCGTACCCGGGCGACCCGGCGGACGGCGAGCGACTGCTCCAGCCGCTGCGAGAGATCGCCGACCCGATCTGCGACCTCAGCGGCCCCATGCCCTACACGGAAGTCCAGGCGATCCTGGACGCGGACTACCCCGACGGCCTGCACTACTACTGGAAGTCCGTGAACGTGCCCGAGCTCAGCGACGAGCTGATCGAGCGGCTCGCCGAGCGCGCCGCCGCGGCGCCTTCGCCCCGGAGCACCATCGACGTCTGGTACCAGGGCGGCGCCATGGCCCGCGTCGGCGAGGAGGAGACCGCCTTCGCCAACCGCGACGCCCCCTACCTGCTCGGAATCGAGGCGAACTGGGAGGCGGAGGCCGACTCGGCCGAGAACATGACCTGGGTGCGCGGCACCTTCGCCGACCTGAAATCGTTCTCCGCCGGAGGCGTCTACCTCAACTTCCCCGGTTTCCTCGAGGAGGGCGAGCAACTCCTGCGCCAGGGCTACGGCATGAACTACGAACGCCTCTCGGCAGTCAAGGCGAAGTACGACCCCGCGAACCTCTTCCACCTCAACGCCAATATCAAGCCGAAGAGTTGATCGACACCGCTCACGTCTGGCAGCAGCGTCGCGAGTGGGCAGCCGGGACCCGGCTGCCCACTCGCCGGCCGTCCCGTGTCGGGGGCGTCTGTCAGTTCAGTCGGCGGCGGATCCACCAGGCGCAGAACCCGGTCAGGGCCAGGGCGAGGCCGAGGTAGATCCCGGTCTCGGCCCATTGCAGGGCCCAGAAGTCGCCGGCGGGGTGGTACGTCACCTGCTGCTGGTAGCCCTGGGCCCCGAGGTCGGCGATGCAGCGCTCGACGTGCTGCAGGCTGGGGACGTCCGACTCGCCGTACAGGCAGTCGCCGAAGGACGACGGCGGGGAGGACGGCTGACCGGCGGCGTTCAGTGTCTGTTGGGAGGTGATCCAGGCACCGGGCAGATCGGGGTGCACGACGATCTCCTTGGCGCTCTCGTCCTGGATGCTGATGGGGATGCCGGGCTCGATCGGCACGGTGGTCCGGTCCGGGCTGATCAGATGAGGTCGGACCCACATCGGCACAGTGATCTGGACGGCGGCGTAGAGGGCGGGCGTGGTTGCCATCGCGGGCAGGGTGCGGCGGATGACGAGGCCGAGGGCGACGCCCAGGACGAAGGCGAAGGCGGCATGGGCGACGGGGACGACACCCCGTGCGACGAAGGCCACGGGGTCGAGCCGCGAGAAGTACGTGTCCGTCGGGCCACCTCCGTCGACGGCCCGGTCGATGGGGCTGCTCCACCAACTCACCGCGAGTGCGGCCAGTCCGGCGGCGGTCATGGCGGCCGCCGCGCCGATGCCCAGCTTGGTCGCCAGCCAGCGGGTGCGGGTGACGCCCTGGTTCCACGCGAGGTGGTGGGTGCCGGTCTCCAGTTCACGGGCGATCAGCGGCGCGCCCCAGAACATCCCGATGACCGCCGGCACGGCGAGCACGACCATCAGTCCGGCGTAGTAGAGGGTCTGGTCCGAGCTGGAGATCCGGTCCGCCAGGCTGTTGCCGGTGGCTCGGTGGAGGTCGGCCAGCTGCGGGCCGGTGACCGCGAGGGCGGCGGCGAGGGCGGCCACGACGGCGAACACCACGGCGGCCTGGGTGCGGAACCGGCGCCAGGTCAGCCAGATCATCGGAGGGCCTCCAGCGCGGGTCGGGTGTCGCGGACCGCATCAGCGGGTCGGGCCATGTAGGCCAGGACGATGTCTTCCAGACCGAGGGGGCTGACGGTCCAGGAGGGATCGTTGACGGGAGCCTCGGTGCGCACCAGGAGGGTGGTCTGGCGGTCGGTGTGGCTGGCGGTGATGACGTGCTGACCGGCCGGAAGGGTGGCCGGGTTCCGGCGCGGGCTGGTGAGCCGGTGGTGACGGGCGACCAGGTCGTCGATGTCGTCGGCCACCCGCACGTGGGAGTCGACCAGCACGATGACGTAGTCGCAGGTCCGCTCCAGGTCGGAGACCAGGTGGGAGGAGAGCACGACGCTCAGCTCGTGCTCGGCGACGGCCTCCATCAGGTCCTGCATGAACTCCCGCCGGGCGAGCGGGTCGAGGGCCGCGACCGGCTCGTCCAGGATGAGCAGCTCCGGGCGTTTGGCGATGCCCAGGGTGAGGGCGAGCTGCGCGCGCTGGCCACCGGACAGCTTGCCGGCCTTCTGCTTGGGGTCCAGGCCGAGGCGACGGATCCGCTCGCGCGCCACGACGTCGTCCCAGTTCGCGTTGAGGCGCCTGCCGAAGTCCAGGTGGTCGGCGACGCTCAGCGTGGCGTAGGTGGGGGTGTCCTGGGCGACGAAACCGACCTTGGCCAGCTGCTCCACACCCGCGGCGGGTCGGCCGCCGCACACCTCGATGGCGCCGGCCGTCGGGGTGAGCATGCCGGAAGCCAGGTGCAACAGGGTCGACTTGCCGGCCCCGTTGGGGCCGACCAGGCCGACCACGCGCCCGGCCGGGACGTCCAAGTCGCAGTTCTGCAGCGCCCACCGCTGCTTGTACCTCTTGCCCAGACCCTGGGCCCGTAAGACAGCGCTCACGCTACGTCCTCTCCGGCGGCGTTACGAAAGGTGTCCATGAACAGCGCCTCGATGCTCTCCTCGTCGAGCCCGGCAAGGCGCGCCTTGGTCAGCCAGCGGCGCAGGTCCTTGCGGAGCGGTCCGTGCGCGGCGAGCGATGCGTCGGCCAGCGTCCGGGTCACGAACGTCCCGACGCCCGGCCGGGCGGCCACCAGCCCGTCGTGCTCCAGCTCCCGGTACGCCTTGAGCACGGTGTTCGGGTTGATCGCCAACCGTCCCGCCACGTCCTTGACCGTCGGAAGCCGGTCCCCCTCCTTCAGCAGGCCCAGACGCAGCGCATGCCGCACCTGCTGCACCACCTGCTGGTACGGAGACAGACCGGACTGGCTGTTGAGGTGGAACTCAATCACCGGTTCCTCCATTCGTCTAGCTGCCTAGCACTTTAGTCTCCTAGAGTAATCACAAGTCAAGGAAGGCGATGCGCCGGCAGCCGGAACCGGCCTCGCAGCGCGTCGCTCGAGCTCGCCATCGCCTGCCGACACCCACCACCGTGATCACGAACCCGCAGGCCGGTGGCGACCTGTTCGATGCGCCGCGATCGACGGCGTACGGACACCTCGACGCGAACCCTCACTCCGCCCGGACGGCGAGGCCGAGCGCCTGCCGCACGTGCAAGCCCGTCCCGTGGAACTCCAGGTCACCCTTCACCACATACTCTTGACACCCGACTATTCTGAATTTCAGACTAGTCTTGATCGAGAAGGGGTCGATGCATGGGCGACATCCAGCCCGCATGGCTCCGCGCCGTCCTGCCGTTGTGCCTTCTGGCCACGCTGGAGCGCGGAGAGAGTTACGGGTACGCGCTGCTCCAACAGCTCGCGGAATCGGGACTCGGCACGGTCAAGGGCGCCGTGCTGTACCCGGCACTGACGCGGCTCGCCGACGAGGGTGCGGTCGAGGTCCGCTGGGCCCCGGGAGAGGGCGGCCCCGGCCGGAAGTACTACCGGCTGACCGATGCGGGGCGAGGCCGGCTGGCACGGGAGCGCCAGGCATGGCAGGAGTTCCGCACGGCGGTCGACACGGTGGCGGCGTTCCCGGCCGGCTCCACCGCCACACCTCATGAACAGGAGAAAGACCGATGACGAAGGCCGCCGCCGGTACCCGGCCGGGTCACAGCGACCGGGCCGCCTGGACCGACAAGCTGGGACTGGAACTCACCCTCGTGCACAACGTGTCGCGCGAGCTGGTGAACCGTGTGCTGGAGGAGGTCGCCGAGGCGGTCACCGAGACGGGACAGCCGGCGGAGGAACTCTTCGGCCCCGCCGAGGAGTACGCCGCCGTGGTGGCCGCCGAACGGGTCGACGCCGGGCACCGCAGCACACGCGACTTCGAGGGCAGGACACCGGCCACACATTTCCGGCAGGGCATGGTGGCCGGAGGCATCGCCGTCCTGATCATGGCCGCGGTGGGAACGTTCAACGGTGAGGAACTGTCCGGCGCCTCGACTCTCCTCCTGTCCCTCTCCACGTCCGTGTTCGTGGCCGTCGGCTTCGCGGTCTTCCCCGCCCTGCGCGCGGCCGGACGAACCCGGGCCGCCTGGCTCTACGGCGCCGTCGCCGGCGTCATCACCGTGGCCGGCGTCTACCTCGCAGCCCTCCCCGCGATCCGGGACGCGCACTCCTTCCCGTTCCCCCCGATCGCGGCGGCAGGGTGCGGGGTACTGCTCGGGGCCCTCGGGCCGGCCATACCCGCGCGGGTGGTGAACCGGTGGTTCTCCCCCGGCGAAGGCCGACGGCTCGATGATGAGCAATGGCTGCGCCGACTGGGCGAGTTGCTGTACGGGCGGCACGGCCTCCCCCTGCGCACCGCACAGCGGCATGTGACCGAGGCGCGGGAACACCTGGCGGCCACCGGACTCGGCGCACAGCAGGAACTCGGCCAGGTGGAGGTCTACGCCATGGACCTGACCGACGGCCCGGGCCGGGACGTCCAGCGGCTCCGCCACCAGTTCCTCGGCGCACTCTCCGCCATGGCCGTCTTCGCCGTGTTGTTCACCCTCACCTTGCTGGACTCCGACAACGGCGGCGCGGCGCCCTGGGTCCACGCGGTGCTCTTCGTCTGCGCCACCGCCTGGACGATCGTCCTTTTCCGGAGGACGAGGGTCCGGTGACCCACGCGGGCCGTCTTCGACGGTCATGCGAAAAGGTCCGCAGCGGGGCCGTGGCCGCCGGGCTGCGCGAGGCGGTGCGGTCGGCAGGCGGTCAGGTGCTCGGCGAGGACGAGTGGGTCGCGGCCACCTGCCCGGAGACCGACCGTTCGACCCGGCTCGGCCTTCTGCTGGTGCTCGGCATCGCCCTGCTCCGCATCGGCGTCTCCCTGGTCAACACGATGGTGATGGCCATCTCCGACCGGGTCCGTGACCTGGCGGTGCTGCGATGGCCGGAGCCACCAACGGGCAGGTACTGCGGCTGGTGTGTGCCGGGTCGCTGCTGGTCGTCGCGGTCGGAGCACTGCTGGGACTGGTCGTCGCCGCGCGCGACCTGACCGGGACGTGGGCGGCGCTGGGCCTGCTCGCGGTGCACCCCACACCCGTGTTGCCGTGGCCGACGATCGGCGCGGTCGTCGGCGCCTGGACGCTCCTCGCGGCACTCGCTTCGGTCGCCCCGGCCGGCCTGGCCCTACGGCGCCGTGCGGTGGAACTCACGGGCATCCGCACATGACCACCCTTCCCGACGCGTCGCTGCCGCGCCGCCGAACCGGCTCAGCCCGCCTCACCCCTCGCGAAGACCTCCGCCGCCGACATGGCCGTGATGGCACGCACGAACCAGAGGCTCAGCGTGTCGAGGTCGGTGCACCCGAGGATTCGCTCACGCTCCGCCTCGGAGACCTCGACCTCCCGGCGCTCCAGCAGAAGCAGGATGTCGTCGGCCTTGCCCTCTGCCTTGCCCTCCGCCCGAAGGTTCTGGGCGGTCTGTGACTGGAAAAAGGAGAGGTCTACGGACATGAGTTGCCTCCAGAAATCCGCGGCCGGCGCCTTGCCGAGGCCTTGTTCCGTGAGCTCGATGAACTTACCTGCGGTGCTCTCGTCGTCGGCCGACAGGCCTTTCAGTGCCACGGCCAGTGCCTTCAGTATCACATCGGCATCCGGGTCACGGCGGTGCAGAGCCGCTGAGAGAACCGTGAGCGGAATGTCACGAGCGGCCTCGTCGGGGTCGAAGACCACGGGCACCTCATCCGGCCCGAGGACCAGGGGACGCAACGTGAGTGAGGGCCACTGCGGCGGGCCGATGTCGACATGCCGAGCCGCCCAGGAAGCGGTGCGCCGGTCCGCACAGACGACGAGGAGAACCGGAGGCAAACGGTATTTCGTGTACAGATGCGAGAGGTAATAAGCCCAACTCGCGGGCTTGTCGGGGTCCCGCTTGCCCTGTGACTCAATGGCCAGGACAAAGCTGCCGTTGTCGGCGGTGTCCATCCGCAGCAGCGTGTCCACCCTGCGCTCTACCGGGCGGTTCTCGGTGAGGTCGGTGGAGAGGGCGGAGGCCGAAAGCGGGGTGGCGAAGAGGACTCCGAGCCCTTTGACGGCACGCGCGAAGAGGCCCGGATCTTCCTGGAAGATCCGGTGCAGGGCCTCGTGGAATGAGCTGACCATGATCCGAAACTAGGGACGTTCCTCGGCCCATGACCCGCATATGCCAGTACTTCCCGCGATCGGGTGACGGACAGGGTCCGGCACTTGACGTCGGCCCGCCCGCCTGCGCGTCCGCCAAAATACGAAAAGGCCCGCACGACCGAAGTCGTGCGGGCCCTCTCAGGTGCTCGCGGTGGAGCTACCAGGTCGGATCAGCAAGCAGCCGGAGCTTACTTGTTGATCTTGGTGACCTGGCCGGCGCCCACGGTCCGGCCACCCTCGCGGATGGCGAACTTCAGGCCCTCTTCCATGGCGATGGGCTGGATGAGCTCCACCTTCATCTCGGTGTTGTCACCCGGCATGACCATCTCGGTGCCCTCGGGGAGGGTCACGACGCCGGTCACGTCCGTCGTACGGAAGTAGAACTGCGGGCGGTAGTTGTTGAAGAAGGGGGTGTGACGGCCACCCTCGTCCTTCGACAGGATGTAGGCCTGGGCCTCGAACTCGGTGTGCGGGGTGACCGAACCGGGCTTGATGATGACCTGGCCGCGCTCGACGTCCTCGCGCTTGATGCCGCGGAGCAGCAGACCGACGTTCTCACCGGCCTGGCCCTCGTCGAGCAGCTTGCGGAACATCTCGATGCCGGTGACCGTGGTGGTGGTCTTCTCCGGCTTGATGCCGATGATGTCGACGGTCTCGTTGACCTTGAGGACACCACGCTCGATACGGCCGGTGACGACCGTACCGCGACCGGTGATCGTGAAGACGTCCTCGATCGGCATCAGGAACGGCTTGTCGACGTCACGCTCGGGAGCCGGGATCGACTCGTCCACGGCCTTCATCAGCTCGAGGACGGTGTTGCCCCACTCCTTGTCGCCCTCGAGGGCCTTCAGAGCGGAGACCTTGACGACGGGAACGTCGTCGCCCGGGAACTCGTACTCGGAGAGGAGCTCACGGACCTCGAGCTCGACGAGCTCCAGGATCTCCTCGTCGTCCACCATGTCGGCCTTGTTCAGGGCGACGACGATGTACGGAACGCCGACCTGGCGGGCCAGGAGCACGTGCTCCTTGGTCTGCGGCATCGGGCCGTCGGTGGCGGCGACCACGAGGATGGCACCGTCCATCTGGGCGGCACCCGTGATCATGTTCTTGATGTAGTCCGCGTGACCGGGGCAGTCAACGTGGGCGTAGTGACGCTGCTCGGTCTGGTACTCGACGTGCGAGATCGAGATCGTGATACCACGCTGGCGCTCTTCGGGCGCCTTGTCGATCATGTCGAAGGCCGAGGCCTCGTTCAGGTCCGGGTACGCGTCGTGCAGCACCTTGGTAATGGCGGCCGTGAGGGTCGTCTTACCGTGGTCGATGTGACCGATGGTGCCGATGTTGACGTGCGGCTTAGTCCGCTCGAACTTCGCCTTCGCCACTGGGGTCCTCCTGTGGAGTGGTTCTGTACGCCTTACTCATCGGCGCCAGGTGATCTTTGCTGGAAAGCCCGGGGCCGGGGGCATTCCACCGGGTTTGCGGCGGAATGCCCCAAGCAGGCTCCGGGGTCAAGCCTAAAGCGTGTGAACGGAGTCCGTTACTCGCCCTTGGCCTTCGCGATGATCTCCTCGGCGACGTTCCGCGGAACCTCGGCGTAGGAGTCGAACTGCATCGAGTAGCTTGCGCGACCCGACGTCTTGCTGCGGAGGTCCCCGACGTAGCCGAACATCTCCGAAAGGGGCACGAGGCCCTTCACGACGCGAGCACCGGCCCGCTCCTCCATGGCCTGGATCTGGCCACGGCGGGAGTTGATGTCGCCGATGACTTCACCCATGTAGTCCTCGGGCGTGGTGACCTCGACGGCCATCATCGGCTCGAGGAGCACGGGCGAAGCCTTGCGCGCGGCCTCCTTGAAGGCCTGCGAACCGGCGATCTTGAACGCGAGCTCGGAGGAGTCCACCTCGTGGTAGCCACCGTCGAGAAGCGTGACGCGGACGCCCGTCATCTCGTAGCCGGCGAGGATACCGAACTGCATGGCCTCCTGCGCACCGGCGTCCACCGAAGGGATGTACTCCTTCGGCACACGGCCACCGGTCACCTTGTTCACGAACTCGTACGAGGTGTCGCCGCCCTCGATGGGCTCGATCGCGATCTGCACCTTGGCGAACTGACCGGTACCACCGGTCTGCTTCTTGTGGGTGTAGTCCACGCGCTCGACGGCCTTGCGGATCGTCTCGCGGTAGGCGACCTGCGGCTTGCCGACGTTGGCCTCGACCTTGAACTCACGGCGCATACGGTCGACCAGCACCTCGAGGTGCAGCTCGCCCATACCACCGATGATGGTCTGGCCGGTCTCCTCGTCCGAGTGGACCTGGAAGGACGGGTCCTCCTCGGCCAGGCGCTGGATCGCGACGCCCAGCTTCTCCTGGTCGCCCTTCGACTTGGGCTCGATGGCGACCTGGATGACCGGCGCCGGGAAGTCCATGGACTCCAGGATCACCGGCTGCTTGTCGTCGGACAGCGTCTCACCGGTGGTGGTCTGCTTCAGGCCCATGACGGCGACGATGTCACCGGCGACCACCGACTCGATCTCCTCACGCTTGTTGGCGTGCATGCGGTAGATCTTGCCGATGCGCTCCTTCTTGCCCTTGACGGAGTTCAGCACGGCGGTGCCGGACACCAGGCGGCCCGAGTAGACCCGGACGAAGGTGAGCTTGCCGAGGTGCGGGTCGCTCATGATCTTGAACGCGAGGGCCGACAGCGGCTCGTCCTCGGACGGCTTGCGCTTGATCACGACCTCGGGGTCCTTGACGTCGTGGCCCTCGATGGCCTCGATGTCGAGCGGGGTCGGGAGGTAGCGCACGACCGCGTCGAGCAGGGGCTGAACGCCCTTGTTCTTGAACGCGGTGCCGCAGAACACCGGGGTGACCGTGGTGTCGGTGGACTTGCCGGACGCGATGGTGATGCGACGGATCGCGGCGTGCAGCTGCTCCTCGGTGGGCTCCTGGCCCTCCAGGTACAGCTCCATGATCTCTTCGTCGTTCTCCGCGACGGCCTCGATCAGCTTGCCGTGCCACTCCTCGGCGGCCTCGGTGTGCGTGGCCGGGATGTCGACGACGTCGTACATCTCGCCCTTGGCGGCCTCGGCGGACCACACGAGCGCCTTCATGCGGACCAGGTCCACGACGCCGTTGAAGTCGGCCTCGGCACCGATCGGCAGCTGCATGACCAGCGGCTGCGCACCCAGGCGGTCCTTGATCATGTCGACGCAGCGGTGGAACTCCGCGCCGGTACGGTCCAGCTTGTTGACGAAGCAGATACGCGGCACACCGTAACGGTCGGCCTGACGCCACACCGTCTCGGACTGCGGCTCGACACCGGCGACACCGTCGAACACGGTCACGGCACCGTCGAGCACGCGCAGGGAACGCTCCACCTCTACGGTGAAGTCGACGTGCCCCGGGGTGTCGATGATGTTGATCGTGTAGTCGTTGTCCTCGAGCGGCCAGTGACAGGTCGTCGCAGCAGAGGTGATCGTGATGCCACGCTCCTGCTCCTGCTCCATCCAGTCCATCGTGGCGGAACCCTCGTGGGTCTCGCCGATCTTGTACGACACGCCGGTGTAGAACAGGATCCGCTCGGTGGTGGTCGTCTTGCCCGCGTCGATGTGGGCCATGATCCCGATGTTGCGGACCTTGGCCAGGTCAAGTGAAGTGGTAGCCATAAGGCTTCAGTCTTCTCTCGGTCTCGATGTGGGTAGCGACTACCAGCGGTAGTGCGCGAAGGCCTTGTTGGACTCGGCCATCTTGTGCGTGTCCTCGCGCTTCTTCACAGCGGCACCGAGGCCGTTGGAGGCGTCGAGGAGCTCGTTGAGCAGACGCTCGGTCATGGTCTTCTCGCGACGGGCGCGGGAGTAACCGACGAGCCAGCGCAGCGCGAGCGTGTTGGCGCGACCGGGCTTGACCTCGATCGGCACCTGGTACGTCGCACCGCCGACGCGGCGGGACTTGACCTCGAGGGTCGGCTTGATGTTCTCCAGCGCGCGCTTCAGCGTGATGATCGGGTCGTTGCCCGTCTTCTCACGCAGACCCTCCATGGCGCCGTACACGATGCGCTCGGCGGTGGAGCGCTTGCCGTTCAGCAGCACCTTGTTGATCAGGGAGGTCACCAGAGGAGAACCGTAGACCGGGTCGATGATGACCGGGCGCTTCGGGGCGGGGCCCTTACGAGGCATTCTTACTTCTCCTTCTTGGCGCCGTAGCGGCTGCGGGCCTGCTTGCGGTTCTTGACACCCTGGGTGTCGAGGGAACCACGGATGATCTTGTAACGAACACCCGGCAGGTCCTTCACACGGCCGCCGCGCACGAGCACGATGGAGTGCTCCTGCAGGTTGTGTCCCTCACCCGGAATGTAAGCAGTGACCTCGATACCGCTGGTCAGACGCACACGCGCGACCTTACGGAGGGCCGAGTTCGGCTTCTTCGGGGTGGTGGTGAACACACGCGTGCAGACGCCACGACGCTGAGGGGAACCCTCGAGTGCGGGCGTCTTGTTCTTCTCGACCTTGTCCTGCCGGCCCTTACGGACCAGCTGCTGGATCGTAGGCACTACTTCTCCGGTTTCTGTGTGCCGATAGGTACAGCTAACCTGGAACGCCACCGACCCACGCGGTCGGGTGTGTCGAATCCCGCGGACTCCCGCCGCAAGGCAGAAAGAAGCGCATGATCGCGGTGGCCGTTCACAGCCCCCGGCGCGGTCTGACGGCACACGCGGAGGCCAGGGCACACCCCAGGCACAAGGTCTGAGCGTACCTATAGCATTGGCTGCGGTCAAAACAAATGGGCCGTCACCCCGCCTCCGCGCGGAGCGAGTGAAGCCCGTGAAAGGGAATGATCTTCGAAAGGGTGGCTCGGGCCCCTTTCCGTTCCCCCACGCGTCACACCGCCGCGATACCGAACATGACCAACAGGAACAGGAAAGCGGCCCAGCCGGCCACGGACAGCCAGCCGAGCACCAGCCCGGCCACCGCGAGCCCGTCCCCCTGATCCCCCGAGCGCCGGATCTCCGCACGGGCCATGTGCCCCAGCACCACGGCCGGGATGCCGGTCACCCCGCCCGTCGCCAGGCACAGCACCCCGCACACCATGGACCCGATCGCCTTCTCGTTGGTCTTCTGCCGGGGCAGGAACGTCGCCGGCGCCATGGGGACGGCGTGCTGCTGCACCACCGCGGTCTGCGGCACGGGGCCCTGCGGCAGATCGGCCACCAGCAGCGAGAGATCCGCCACCGTACGGGCCTGGTAGGCCCGCGCCACCCGCCGCTCGAGCTCCTGCTGGTCCAGACGGCCTTCCGCGTACCCGGCCCGGAGCACGTCCACGGTGCGCTCCCGGTCCGCGTGCGAGGCCAGCATCGGGGGCCCGCCCTGCTGCGGCCCGCCCGGTCCACCCCACGGCTGTGGAGCGCCTCGCCCCTGCCAGGGCTGCCACGACGGATACGGCGACTGCGACACCAGGTACCTCCCCCGACTGCACACGTCATTCCATCATGCGCCCACGCAAAGCCTTACGGCATGGGCTACACGTCACGAAACCGGTACAGGTCACCGGTACAGGTCACTCGTACAGCTCACGGATACGGATCGCGGATACGGATCGCGGATACGGATCGCGGAACGCCGCAGGGCGGCCACCCCATGGTGTACGGGGTGACCGCCCTGCGGTACTTCAGCCGACTCGCCTACTGGTTGTACGGACCGTAGTCGTAGTCCTCCAGCGGAACGGCCTGGCCGGAGCCCGTGCCGAACGGCGAGTAGTCGATGTCGTCGTAGCCGACGGCCGAGTACATCGCGGCCTTGGCCTCCTCGGTCGGCTCGACCCGGATGTTGCGGTAACGGGACAGGCCCGTACCGGCCGGGATGAGCTTACCGATGATGACGTTCTCCTTGAGGCCGATCAGGGAGTCGGACTTGGCGTTGATCGCCGCGTCCGTGAGGACCCTGGTCGTCTCCTGGAAGGACGCCGCCGACAGCCACGACTCGGTCGCCAGCGAGGCCTTGGTGATACCCATCAGCTGCGGACGACCGGAGGCCGGGTGACCGCCCTCCTGGACCACACGACGGTTCTCGGTCTCGAACTTCGAGCGCTCGACCAGCTCGCCGGGCAGCAGCTCGGCGTCGCCGGACTCGATGATCGTCACGCGGCGGAGCATCTGCCGGATGATGATCTCGATGTGCTTGTCGTGGATCGACACACCCTGCGAGTTGTAGACCTTCTGGACCTCGCCGACCAGGTGGACCTGGACGGCCCGCTGACCCAGGATGCGCAGCACGTCGTGCGGGTTGGTGGCACCCACGGTGAGCTTCTGGCCCACCTCGACGTGATCGCCCTCGCCGACCAGCAGACGGGCGCGCTTCGAGATCGGGAACGCCGTCTCGTCGCTGCCGTCGTCCGGGGTGACGACGATCTTCTTCGTCTTCTCGGTCTCCTCGATCCGGACGCGGCCGGCGGCCTCGGAGATCGGGGCGACACCCTTCGGGGTCCGGGCCTCGAAGAGCTCGACGACACGCGGCAGACCCTGGGTGATGTCGTCACCGGCCACACCACCGGTGTGGAAGGTACGCATCGTCAGCTGGGTACCGGGCTCACCGATGGACTGGGCGGCGATGATGCCGACCGCCTCACCGATGTCGACCAGCTTGCCGGTGGCCAGCGAACGGCCGTAGCACATGGCGCAGGTGCCGACGGCGGACTCGCAGGTCAGGATCGAACGGGTCTTGACCTGCTCGACGCCGTGGTGCACCAGCTGCTCGATGAGCACGTCACCGAGGTCGACGTTGGCCGGCGCGATCACCTTGCCGTCGATGACGACGTCCTCGGCGAGCATGCGGGCGTAGACGCTGGTCTCGACGTCGTCCGCCTTGCGCAGGGTGCCGTCGGCCTCCCGCGTGGCGATCCGCAGCTTCAGACCGCGGTCGGTGCCGCAGTCCTCCTCGCGGATGATGACGTCCTGGGAGACGTCGACCAGACGACGGGTGAGGTAACCCGAGTCGGCGGTACGCAGGGCGGTGTCCGCCAGACCCTTACGGGCACCGTGCGTGGAGATGAAGTACTCCAGCACGGACAGACCCTCACGGAACGAGGCCTTGATGGGCCGCGGGATCGTCTCGTTCTTCGCGTTCGACACCAGACCACGCATACCGGCGATCTGACGCATCTGCATCATGTTGCCTCGTGCGCCCGAGTTCACCATCATGAAGATCGGGTTGGTCTTCGGGAAGTTGTCGTTCATCGCCTCGGCGACCTCGTTGGTCGCCTTGGTCCAGATCGCGATGAGCTCCTGCGTGCGCTCGTCCTTGGTGATCAGACCGCGCTCGTACTGCTTCTGGACCTTCTCGTCCTGCGCCTCGTAGCCGTGGACGATCGCCTTCTTCGCCTCGGGAACGACGACGTCGGAGATGGCGACGGTGACGCCGGAACGGGTCGCCCAGTGGAAGCCGGCCGCCTTCAGGTTGTCGAGCGTCGCCGCCACGATGACCTTCGGGTAGCGCTCGGCGAGGTCGTTGACGATCTCGGAGAGCTGCTTCTTGCCGACCTCGTCGTCGACGAACGGGTAGTCCTCGGGCAGCAGTTCGTTGAAGAGCGCACGGCCCAGGGTGGTGCTCAGCCGGAAGCTGTCACCCTGCTGCCACTCCGGCTCATCCGCTTCACGCGCCGGCGGCGTCCAGCTGCGCGGCGGGATGGTGCCGACCGGGAAGCGGACGTCGATCTTCGACTGGAGCGACAGCTCGCCCGCGTCGAAGGCCATGATCGCCTCGGCGACCGAGGAGAAGGAACGCTCCTCGCCCTTGAGGTCTCGCATCTCGCCGTCGGTGGTGAGGAAGAACAGACCGAGGACCATGTCCTGGGTCGGCATCGTCACCGGACGGCCGTCGGCCGGCTTGAGGATGTTGTTCGAGGACAGCATCAGGATGCGGGCCTCGGCCTGCGCCTCCGCGGACAGCGGCAGGTGCACGGCCATCTGGTCACCGTCGAAGTCCGCGTTGAACGCGGTGCACACGAGCGGGTGGATCTGAATGGCCTTGCCCTCAACCAGCTGCGGCTCGAAGGCCTGGATGCCGAGGCGGTGCAGCGTGGGCGCACGGTTCAGCAGCACCGGGTGCTCGGCGATGACCTCTTCGAGGACGTCGTACACCACGGTGCGGCCGCGCTCGACCATGCGCTTGGCCGACTTGATGTTCTGCGCGTGGTTCAGGTCGACCAGGCGCTTCATCACGAACGGCTTGAACAGCTCCAGCGCCATCGCCTTCGGCAGACCGCACTGGTGCAGCTTCAGCTGCGGACCGACGACGATCACGGAACGCGCGGAGTAGTCCACGCGCTTGCCGAGCAGGTTCTGACGGAAGCGGCCCTGCTTGCCCTTGAGCATGTCGGACAGCGACTTCAGCGGACGGTTGCCGGGGCCCGTCACCGGGCGGCCACGACGGCCGTTGTCGAAGAGCGCGTCGACGGCTTCCTGGAGCATGCGCTTCTCGTTGTTCACGATGATCTCGGGCGCGCCGAGGTCGAGAAGCCGCTTCAGGCGGTTGTTGCGGTTGATCACGCGGCGGTACAGGTCGTTCAGGTCGGAGGTCGCGAAGCGGCCACCGTCCAGCTGCACCATCGGACGCAGGTCCGGCGGGATGACCGGCACGCAGTCCAGCACCATGCCCTTGGGGCTGTTGCTGGTCTGCAGGAACGCGGAGACGACCTTGAGGCGCTTGAGCGCACGGGTCTTCTTCTGGCCCTTGCCGGTGCGGATGATCTCGCGGAGACGCTCGGCCTCCTCCTCGAGGTCGAAGGACTCCAGGCGCTTCTGCAGCGCCGCGGCACCCATCGAGCCGTCGAAGTACGTGCCGAAGCGGTCACGCAGCTCGCGGTAGAGCAGCTCGTCGCCCTCGAGGTCCTGGACCTTGAGGTTCTTGAACCGGTTCCACACCTCGTCGAGACGGTCGATCTCGCGCTGCGCGCGGTCGCGCAGCTGCTTCATCTCGCGCTCGGCGCCCTCGCGCACCTTGCGGCGCACGTCGGCCTTGGCGCCCTCGGCCTCGAGCTCGGCGAGGTCCATCTCGAGCTTCTTGGCGCGGGCCTCGAGGTCGGCGTCGCGACGGTTCTCCACCTGCTGGCGCTCGACGGAGACGTGCGCCTCCAGCGAGGGCAGGTCGCGGGTGCGGCGCTCCTCGTCGACGTACGTGATCATGTACGCCGCGAAGTAGATGACCTTCTCCAGGTCCTTCGGGGCGAGGTCGAGCAGGTAGCCGAGGCGCGACGGAACGCCCTTGAAGTACCAGATGTGCGTGACGGGCGCGGCCAGCTCGATGTGGCCCATCCGCTCACGGCGCACCTTGGCGCGCGTGACCTCGACGCCACAGCGCTCGCAGATGATGCCCTTGAAACGGACGCGCTTGTACTTGCCGCAGTAGCACTCCCAGTCCCGGGTCGGACCGAAGATCTTCTCGCAGAAGAGTCCGTCCTTCTCGGGCTTGAGGGTGCGGTAGTTGATGGTCTCGGGCTTCTTGACCTCGCCGTGGCTCCACTGACGGATGTCGTCCGCGGTGGCCAGGCCGATCCGGAGCTCGTCGAAGAAGTTGACGTCGAGCACTATGCGTCAATCCCTCTCAGGGTCGTAAGTCGTGGGGTCTGAAACGGGGGTCCTGGGGTCGGCCGGAGGTTCAGGGATCTTCATCGCTGAACCTCCGGACCGAAACTCCCGTCAGACCTCTTCGACGCTGCTCGGCTCACGCCGGGACAGGTCGATGCCGAGCTCCTCCGCAGCGCGGAAGACGTCCTCGTCGGTGTCACGCATCTCGATGGACATGCCGTCGCTGGACAGCACCTCCACGTTCAGGCACAGGGACTGCATCTCCTTGATGAGGACCTTGAAGGACTCGGGGATGCCCGGCTCGGGGATGTTCTCGCCCTTGACGATGGCCTCGTAGACCTTCACACGGCCGGTGACGTCGTCGGACTTGATGGTCAGCAGCTCCTGGAGGGCGTACGCGGCGCCGTACGCCTCCAGCGCCCACACCTCCATCTCGCCGAAGCGCTGGCCACCGAACTGGGCCTTACCGCCCAGCGGCTGCTGGGTGATCATCGAGTACGGACCGGTCGAGCGGGCGTGCAGCTTGTCGTCGACCAGGTGGTGCAGCTTGAGGATGTACATGTAGCCGACCGAGATCGGCTCCGGGAACGGCTCACCGGAGCGGCCGTCGAACAGCCGCGCCTTACCGCTCGGGAGCACCATGCGCTCGCCGTCGCGGTTCGGGATGGTGTGCTGCAGCAGACCGGCCAGCTCGTCCTCGCGCGCACCGTCGAAGACCGGGGTGGCGACGTTGGTGCCGGGCTCGACGCGGTCGGCGCCGATGGCCCGCAGACGCTCGGCCCATTCCTCGGCGAGGCCGGAGACGTCCCAGCCGCGGCTGGCGAGCCAGCCGAGGTGGATCTCCAGTACCTGCCCCGGGTTCATTCGGGACGGCACACCCAGCGGGTTGAGGATGATGTCGACCGGGGTGCCATCCTCCAGGAACGGCATGTCCTCGATCGGCAGGATCTTCGAGATGACGCCCTTGTTGCCGTGGCGGCCGGCGAGCTTGTCACCGTCGGTGATCTTGCGCTTCTGCGCGACGTAGACGCGCACCAGCTGGTTCACACCGGGGGGAAGCTCGTCGCCCTCCTCGCGGTCGAAGACGCGCACGCCGATGATCTTGCCGATCTCGCCGTGCGGCACCTTCAGCGAGGTGTCACGGACCTCACGGGCCTTCTCACCGAAGATCGCGCGCAGCAGGCGCTCCTCGGGGGTCAGCTCGGTCTCGCCCTTGGGCGTGACCTTGCCGACGAGGATGTCGCCGGCGACGACCTCGGCACCGATGCGGATGATGCCGCGCTCGTCGAGGTCGGCGAGGACCTCCTCGGAGACGTTCGGGATGTCCCGGGTGATCTCCTCGGGGCCGAGCTTGGTGTCACGGGCGTCGACCTCGTGCTCCTCGATGTGGATCGAGGAGAGGACGTCGTCCTGCACGAGGCGCTGCGACAGGATGATCGCGTCCTCGTAGTTGTGACCCTCCCACGGCATGAACGCGACCAGCAGGTTCTTGCCGAGCGCCATCTCGCCGTTCTCGGTGGCCGGACCGTCGGCGAGGACCTGGCCCTCGACGACGCGGTCGCCCTCGTTGACGATGACCTTCTGGTTGACCGAGGTGCCCTGGTTGGAGCGGGCGAACTTGGCCAGGCGGTACGTGATGTACGTGCCGTCGTCGTTGGTGGTGGTGATGTAGTCCGCGGAGACCTCCTGGACCACACCCGACTTCTCGGCCTTGACCACGTCACCGGCGTCGGCGGCGGAGCGGTACTCCATGCCGGTGCCGACGAGCGGGGCCTCGGACCTGATCAGCGGCACGGCCTGACGCATCATGTTCGCGCCCATGAGGGCACGGTTGGCGTCGTCGTGCTCGAGGAAGGGGATCATGGCGGTCGCGACCGACACCATCTGGCGCGGCGAGACGTCCATGTAGTCGACCTCGTCGGGGCTGACGTAGTCGACCTCGCCGCCCTTGCGGCGGACCAGCACGCGGGGCTCGGCGAACCGCAGGTCGTCGGTGAGCGGCGAGTTGGCCTGCGCGATGACGAAGCGGTCCTCCTCGTCTGCGGTCAGGTAGTCGACGTCGTCGGTGACCTGGCCGTCGCTCACATTGCGGTAGGGGGTCTCGACGAAACCGAACGCGTTGACCCGGCCGTAGGATGCGAGCGAGCCGATCAGACCGATGTTCGGGCCTTCGGGCGTCTCGATCGGGCACATGCGGCCGTAGTGCGAGGGGTGCACGTCACGGACCTCGAAGCCGGCCCGCTCACGGGAGAGACCACCCGGGCCGAGCGCGGACAGACGACGCTTGTGCGTCAGCCCGGACAGCGGGTTGTTCTGGTCCATGAACTGGGACAGCTGGCTGGTGCCGAAGAACTCCTTGATGGAGGCGACGACCGGCCGGATGTTGATCAGGGTCTGCGGCGTGATCGCCTCGACGTCCTGCGTGGTCATGCGCTCACGCACGACGCGCTCCATCCGGGCCAGACCCGTACGGACCTGGTTCTGGATGAGCTCGCCGACGCTGCGCAGGCGCCGGTTGCCGAAGTGGTCGATGTCGTCCGTCTCGACGACGATGGTCTGGCCGCTGTCGCCGACGGTCTCGATCTCACCGGCGTGCAGCTTCACCAGGTACTTGATCGTCGAGATGACGTCCTCGACGGTCAGCACACCCGCGTCGAGCGGCGCGTCGGCACCCAGCTTCTTGTTGACCTTGTAGCGGCCGACCTTGGCCAGGTCGTAGCGCTTGGGGTTGAAGTAGAGGTTCTCGAGCAGCGTCTGCGCGGCCTCGCGGGTGGGGGGCTCGCCCGGACGCAGCTTGCGGTAGATGTCGAGCAGCGCGTCGTCCTGGCCCTGGGTGTGGTCCTTCTCCAGGGTGGCGCGCATGGACTCGTACTCGCCGAACTCCTCGAGGATCTGCTCGGTGGTCCAGCCGAGCGCCTTGAGCAGGACGGTGACGGACTGCTTGCGTTTGCGGTCGACGCGGACGCCGACCATGTCGCGCTTGTCGATCTCCATCTCCAGCCAGGCACCCCGGGACGGGATGATCTTGGCGGAGAAGATGTCCTTGTCGGACGTCTTGTCGATGCTGGAGTCGAAGTAGACACCCGGCGAACGGACCAGCTGCGACACCACGACACGCTCGGTGCCGTTGATGACGAAGGTGCCCTTGTTCGTCATGAGCGGGAAGTCGCCCATGAAGACGGTCTGGGACTTGATCTCGCCGGTCTCGTTGTTGGTGAACTCGGCGGTGACGAAGAGCGGCGCCGCGTACGTGAAGTCACGGTCCTTGCACTCGTCGATGGAGTTCTTCGGCGGCTCGAAGCGGTGATCGCGGAAGGTCAGCGACATCGACCCGGAGAAGTCCTCGATCGGGGAGATCTCCTCGAAGATCTCCTCCAGACCGGACTTGGTGGGGACGTCCTGACCGTTCTCCAGAGCGGCCTCGACGCGAGCCTTCCAGGCGTCGTTGCCGAGCAGCCAGTCGAAGCTCTCGGTCTGCAGCGCGAGAAGGTTCGGAACCTCGAGGGGCTCCTTGATCTTTGCAAAGGAGATGCGCAGCGGGGCGGTGCTGGCAGCGTTGTTCGTATTCGCGGTCGAGGCATTGCGCGAGGCGGCCAAGAGGGGGTCCTTCCGAGGGCTCGGACTCACTACGCGCGTGCCGGCCCCCCACGGGACACGGTGTCGGACGCTTCTCCGTCCGACCGGGAAAGGCCAGGTCGGAGAGGTCTGATCGTCTGTGCTCAAGTGAGGGCAGACCCCTGGTGACGGGCAGGGGACAGCTAACAGGCAGCGCAAAGGGTCAGTGTAGCCACTTGGCACACTGATGTCCAGTGCGGGTTTTCGAGACCCTCAGAGGCCCTCGTTGTTCTCAACTCCTGCGGCACAGTCGTGCCCTCGACGCACCGTGATACTGCCCTCTTCGCCGCCGATCCATGCCTCGGATTCGGATCCTTGTGACGACGCGTCCTGAGAATTGCGCGCTGCGTGCGGTTCGTCAAGGCCCCCCTTGCCCGAACCGCCTCTCAACAGGCGACTCCTCGCGGCCCGCGGAGGGCCGCATCGAAGATCACCATACCCCCCGCCGTCCCAGGGGCAAGGCAGCCGCCGCCGGGCCCCGGACACACCGAGGAGCGACCACCCGGATGGATGATCGCTCCTCGGCGCTTACGCGTTACACGTCCTGCCGGACGCGGTGCGGATCCGGCTCAGCCGGGCCGCTGGAGTCCTGTCGGACCCGGAAGGTCTTACTTGACCTCGACGGAGGCGCCGGCGCCCTCGAGGGCCTCCTTGGCCTTGTCGGCGGCTTCCTTGTTGACCTTCTCGACGACGGGCTTCGGCGCACCGTCGACCAGGTCCTTGGCCTCCTTCAGGCCGAGGGAGGTCAGCTCGCGCACGACCTTGATGACCTGGATCTTCTTGTCGCCGGCGCCGGTGAGGATGACGTCGAACTCGTCCTTCTCCTCCTCGGCCGGGGCGGCCGGGCCACCCTGGGCCGGGCCCGCGACGGCCACGGTCGCGGCAGCGGCGGTGACGTCGAACTTCTCCTCGAAGGCCTTCACGAACTCGGAGAGCTCGATGAGGGTCATGCCCTCGAACTGGGCCAGCAGCTCGTCCTGGGTGAGCTTCGCCATGATGGCGGTCCTTCCACTAAATCGGCAGGTGCCGGATGTACTGGGTGAGGCGGGCGTACGTCGGGCCCGCATCGACCCTCACCTCATGCGGTGAGGATCGGAAAGCGAGCCGAATTACTCGGCACCGCCCTGCTCGTCCTGCTTGGCACGGAGCGCGTCCACGGTGCGGACGAGCTTCGACGGCAGCGCCTGGAAGAGCTGAGCAGTCTGGGACTGCTTGCCCTTGAAGGCACCGGCCAGCTTGGAGAGCAGAACCTCGCGGGACTCGAGGTCCGCGAGCTTCTTGATCTCGTCGGCGGACAGCGCCTTGCCGTCAAGGACACCGCCCTTGATGACGAGATTCGGGTTGTCCTTGGCGAAGTCACGGAGACCCTTCGCCGACTCCACCGGGTCACCGGTGACGAAGGCGACCGCCGTCGGACCAGCGAAGAGCTGGTCGTCCAGCGTGATCCCGGCCTCGTTGGCCGCAATCTTGGTCAGCGTGTTCTTCACCACGGCGTACTGGGCGTTCTCACCGAGCGAACGACGCAGCGTCTTGAGCTGCGCCACGGTGAGACCGCGGTACTCGGTCAGCACGGCGGCGTTGGAGCTGCGGAACTTGTCCGTCAGCTCGGCAACCGCAGCAGCCTTGTCGGGCCTCGCCATAGAGCCTCGGCCTCCTTCCGGGTGATTCGGACCGCGCGGACCCGAAGGAGGACTGGGAAAAACGAAACGCCCCGGGCGCAGGCGCACGGGGCGAGGCTCAACCGATGATTCGCATCCTCACGGCAGCGAATTCCGGGAACTCTTCCACTGTCACCTGCGCGGGTCGTCCGCAGTTCAGCGGATCCTTCGGCCACCGCACTCTCTGACGAGCGCACGGCAACAACCAGCGGTCTTTGGCTTCTTCAGGAGGATAGGGGAACGGATCGCCGCGAGGCAAATCCGCTCCCCGGGACCAGCTCGCCGGTCCAGTCCGGACCGGTCCGGTCAGCCCTGCTCGGCTTCCTTCATCATCTCGGCCAGGTCGGCGGTCTCCTCGGCCGGCGGGGCCTCGACCGTCACCGGCTTGTTGACGTCGAGGAACTTGATGGTCATGTCCAGCGGGCCCTCGGTGGCCTTGCTGCGCATCCGGAACTGCTTGGTGTGGTCCTCGCCGTCGACCCACATGTCCATCGTGAGCGACTTGATGCCCATCTTCTCGTACTGCTCGATGCTCTTCTCGCCGGTCTCGGCGGCCTTGGCGTCCTTGTCCTTGAGCGAGTCACGCAGGGCGTCGAGGGTGACGGTGCCCGAGTAGTGGGTGGTCTCGACCCCGTCGATCTTCTCGGTCCCGACCTTCTTCACGTCCTTGGCGCCGGTGAGGAAGGTGGACTCGGCCGCCGGGTTCTGCTCGGCCTGGCCAGGGGCGCCGAGCTCGTTCAGCTCCCCGTCGGCGCCGAGCTCGGCCATGTCGAACTTCATCCAGCTCTTGCCGTCCATCTCCTTGGCCATCTCGGCGCCGCCGCCGATGTACATGGCCTTGTCGACGAGCCGGATCTCCACCTTGTCCTGCGCACCCGCGTCGGGCGCCGTCATCTGCATGCTCATGGCGACATCGGGCTTGAGCCGCATCGAGGCCTCGGCCTCGATCTTGCCCTGCGCCGGTACCTCACCGGTCATCGTGTACCGGAAGGACGTGATGTCCTCGGTGTTCTTCGCCGCCTTGGCCACGGCCGCCGCCGGCGTCATCTCGGGCGACTCCTCGGAGCCACTGGAACAGCCGACCGCGCCGGCCGCAAGAACGAGTGCGGTGAGTCCGGCGGCAGGTATGGAAGTTCTCATCGAATCCCCCCCAGGTCCTCGGTTCCCCCCAGGGAACACATGGCTTGTACAACAAGGATTTTGACCCTATCCCACACCTCTGACAGCGGTCTTCGAGTTCCGCCGGAGGGCCTTGGCAAAGGGTGCGGGCGGCGGCTCAGGGGGCGGCACGCCGGCCGTCCAGCACGTTCGTGGCGTCCTGGGTGTCGGCGGCGGGGGGAGCCTCGGTCGTCACCTGCACGCCGTAGTCGGCGTAGTACGCGGTCTGGGTGAGCCGGCCTGTCGCCGTCTCTGCCCGCTCCACCTTCTTCACCAGCAGGTCCCGGTCGTCGACCCAGACGTCCACCGTCTGGGTGGTGACCCCGGCCCTGATCAACTGCTCCTTGAGATCCGCCAGTTCGGCAGACCGTCCCGTTCCGGGGCCCGGGTCCCGGGTCTTCAGACGGGTCGGCTCCACCGTGCCGGAGTAGCGCGTGGCGGGCGTGCCCCGCACCTGTTCCTCACCGACCCTCCGCACGTCGCCGGAGGCCAGCAGCAGCTTCACGCACCGCTGGGGCGTGAAGCCGCGGACCTGGTCGCCGAGACCGGCGGCTCCGCCGCCTGCGATGTCCTCGAGGTCGTCGTGGCCGTACCGGAGCCAGGGCCCGCCGCCCGTCCGCGCGGCGAACGTGTCGCCCACGCGCGCGTAGTAGGCGTCGGGCAGGTAGCGGGCCTCCATCGACGCGCTGCCGAGGCGGCGCATGGCGTCGGCCACCGCGCCGTCCGTGTACGTGATGGTCAGGGTGCCGATGAGGTCGTCGCCCCAGGCGAGGGTGCCGTGGGCCGTCATGGACATCAGCGAGCCCATGGCCGTGGTGGACTCCACGCGGGCGGAGCCCGCGCCGGCGGTGGAGCGCTCGGCGGACCGCAGCGCCGTGACGGACCGCAGGCGCGACGCCTCGTCCCGCTGTCCGGCGCCGGCGCCGGCACCACGGCCGCCGGAGGGGCCGGCGGAACCGGAGGGGTCCGAGGAGGTGCAGGCGGAGATCGCGGTCAGCGTGGTCAGCGCCGTGAGCGCGATCGTCGCCGCGAGCGTGAGGCCCGTACGGCGCACGGTCGTGATCGTCATCGGTCCCGGTCCCACCCGTACGCGCCCCCGCCCTCTCCCGTGCGAACCCCCTGGCCGCACCGTAGCGCAGACCACCCGGCACACGTGCCGGAACCGGAACGGGCCCCGGGCCCGCAGCAGGGATGCTGCGGGCCCGGGGCCCGTGACCGGTTGGACGAGCCGTCAGGCTCAGACCGCCGCCGGGTCCTCCTCGACGAGGAGGTTGCGGGTGCGGTTCGGGTCGAGCGGAATGCCCGGGCCCATCGTGGTCGTCATCGAGGCCTTCTTGATGTAGCGGCCCTTCGCGGCGGACGGCTTCAGACGGAGGATCTCGTCCAGCGCGGCGCCGTAGTTCTCCACCAGCTTGGTCTCGTCGAAGGACGTCTTGCCGATGATGAAGTGCAGGTTCGAGTGCTTGTCGACGCGGAACTCGATCTTGCCACCCTTGATGTCGTTGACAGCCTTGGTGACGTCCGGGGTCACGGTGCCGGTCTTGGGGTTCGGCATGAGACCACGGGGACCGAGCACGCGACCGAGGCGGCCGACCTTGCCCATGAGGTCCGGGGTGGCGACGACGGCGTCGAAGTCCAGACGGCCCTTCGACACCTCGTCGATCAGTTCGTCGGCGCCGACGATGTCGGCGCCCGCGGCACGCGCGGCCTCGGCACGGTCGCCGGTCGCGAAGACCAGGACCCGGGCGGTCTTGCCGGTGCCGTGCGGGAGGTTCACGGTGCCACGGACCATCTGGTCGGCCTTGCGCGGGTCGACACCCAGACGGAAGGCGACCTCGACGGTGCCGTCGAACTTGGACGTGGAGGTCTCCTTGGCGAGACGGACGGCCTCGAGCGGGGCGTACTGCTTCTCCCGGTCGATCTTGGCGTCCGCAGCGCGGAGAGACTTGCTGCGCTTGCTCACTTAAAGCTCCTGTGGGTTCTTAGGAGTCGTGGTCCGGGCCGAGCGGGCCCTTCCACACTTCTGCTTGGCTTACGGAGGTGGAGGTCAGCCCTCGACCGTGACGCCCATGGAACGGGCGGTGCCGGCGATGATCTTCTCGGCGGCGTCCAGGTCGTTGGCGTTGAGGTCGGGCATCTTGGTGGTGGCGATCTCGCGGACCTGGTCACGCGTGATCTTCGCGACCTTGGTCTTGTGCGGCTCGCCGGAGCCCTTCTCCACGCCCGCGGCCTTGAGGATCATCTTCGCGGCCGGCGGGGTCTTGGTGATGAAGGTGAAGGAACGGTCCTCGTAGACCGTGATCTCCACCGGGATGACCCAGCCACGCTGCGACTCGGTCGCGGCGTTGTAGGCCTTGCAGAACTCCATGATGTTGACGCCGTGCTGACCCAGCGCGGGGCCGACCGGCGGAGCCGGGTTGGCGGCACCGGCCTGGATCTGGAGCTTGATGAGCCCCGTGACCTTCTTCTTCTTGGGAGGCATGGCTCTCCGGGTCCTTTCCATTCGGGTCCTGCCTGCGCGACGGGACCAGCCCGGACGCAGGCATACCGCACAACGATAGCGGGTATGGATGTGCGGCCAAAAACCGAGCAGGTCAGGCGGGCGCCTGAGCGTTCGCCTGACCTGCGCGGAAGCGTTTGTCCTGAACTCTGCCCAGCGGAGCCGGCAGAGCCGACGGTTCGGGGTGGGTCAGTTCTTCTGGATCTGGTCGAAGGAGAGCTCGACCGGCGTCTCGCGGCCGAAGATCTCCACCAGGCCCTTGACCTTCTTGGAGTCCGGGTTGATCTCGTTGATGGTCGCCTGGAGCGTGGCGAACGGGCCGTCGGTGACGGTGACCGAGTCGCCGACCTCGAAGTCCAGCACCTGGACCTCGACCTTGCGCTGCGGGACCGGCTTGCCCTCGGCCTCGGCGGCCTCACGGGCGGCCTTCTCCTCGGCCTCCGGCGCGAGCATCTTGACGATCTCGTCCAGGGTCAGCGGGTACGGGTCGTAGGCGTTGCCCACGAAGCCGGTGACGCCGGGAGTGTTGCGGACGACGCCCCAGGACTCGTTCGTCAGGTCCATGCGGACCAGGACGTAGCCCGGGAGCTTGTTCTGCTTGATCGTCCTGCGGTCGCCGTTCTTGATCTGGACGACCTCTTCCTGCGGCACCTCGGCCTGGAAGATGAACTCCTCGACGTTCAGCGAGACGGCGCGCTGCTCCAGGTTGGTCTTCACCCGGTTCTCGTAGCCCGCGTAGGTGTGGATGACGTACCACTCGCCGGGCAACGTCCGCAGTTCCTCGCGGAGCTCCTCGACCGGGTCGCGGACTTCCTCGGCCTCTTCGGCGGCTTCCCCGGCATCGGCGGTCCCGTCGGCCTCTTCCCCGGGCTCCCCGAGTTCCTCGGTCTCGTCCGCGGCGTCGGCAGCCTCGACCTCGACGGCGTCGAGCTCGTCCTCGACGGACTCGGCCCCTTCGCCGCGAGGCTCAACGGCGTCGTTCACGTTCGGGTCAGACACGGTGGCTGCTTCTTCCTGGATACATAGGGGTGGAACACGCGAAAATGAGCGCCGGGTACCTCGGCGCTCTTCGCTGGCGACTCAGCCGAAGACGTACTTGGCGGCGTGACCGAAACCGTAGTCGATCAAAGTGACCAGGCCGATCATGACGATCACGAAGATGATCACTGCGGTGGTGTACGACGACAGCTGGTTACGTGTCGGCCAGACAACCTTACGAAGTTCCGCCACGATCTGCCGGTAGAAGAGCGCCAAACGCTTCAGTGGGCCCTTCTTGGCCCGCTTGCCGCCCTTGCGGTTCTTCTTCCTGGCGTCCGGCGTCTCGTCCTCGGCATCAGGCATGTCGATGGAGCCCACGGCGTCCGTCACTCGTCCTCACCTGATTCCGGGTCGTGGCCGTGCCGCGCCCGGTATGAGCCGCACGGCGATGCATTGCTGTACGTACATGCGTACACATCCTGGCTGAGGTGTGTGCAGCAGGGCCGGAGGGACTCGAACCCCCAACCGCTGGTTTTGGAGACCAGTGCTCTACCAATTGAGCTACGACCCTTTGTGTGTCCCCCAACGTACCGCATTCACACGGATGCTTGGTGTGCACCCGGCGAGCGCGGCCGGAGAAGGCCAACGAGGTGTGAGTGTACGTGTTCCGGCGCCGGGCGTCGAACAGAAAGCGCCCGTGACGGGTCTTCCGATGCAAGATCGTCCAGGCCGCGGGACTTCGGAAGAGCGAATACGGACTGGTGTTCAACGGTTTGCCGGTACCTGTTCAGTCTGTGAAACCACCGTGCCGGACGGGTTTCCAGTCTGGAACGATGGGTCCATGAGCGCTGCAACCCCTCCCACCGAGCGCCGGGTCTCCGCCCGGATCGGTGCGATCTCCGAGTCCGCCACCCTCGCCGTGGACGCCAAGGCCAAGGCCCTCAAGGCCGCCGGACGTCCGGTGATCGGCTTCGGCGCCGGTGAACCCGACTTCCCGACCCCGGACTACATCGTCGACGCCGCCATCGAGGCGTGCAGGAACCCGAAGTACCACCGGTACACGCCGGCCGGCGGGCTGCCCGAGCTGAAGGCCGCGATCGCCGCGAAGACGCTGCGCGACTCCGGCTACGAGGTGGACCCCGCCCAGGTTCTCGTCACCAACGGCGGCAAGCAGGCCATCTACGAGGCCTTCGCCGCGATCCTCGACCCGGGCGACGAGGTCATCGTCCCGGCGCCGTACTGGACGACGTACCCGGAGTCGATCCGGCTGGCCGGCGGTGTCCCGGTCGAGGTCGTCGCCGACGAGACGACCGGCTACCGGGTCAGCGTGGAGCAGTTGGAGGCCGCGCGGACGGAGAAGACCAAGGTCGTCCTGTTCGTCTCCCCCTCGAACCCGACCGGAGCGGTCTACAGCGCCGAGGACGCCGAGGCGATCGGCCGCTGGGCGGTCGAGCACGGGCTGTGGGTGCTGACCGACGAGATCTACGAGCACCTGGTCTACGGCGACGCCACCTTCACCTCGCTGCCCGCCGTCCTGCCCGAGCTGCGGGACAAGTGCATCGTGGTCAACGGCGTCGCCAAGACGTACGCGATGACCGGCTGGCGGGTCGGCTGGATCATCGGTCCGAAGGACGTCGTGAAGGCGGCGACCAACCTGCAGTCCCACGCCACGTCGAACGTGTCGAACGTCGCCCAGGTGGCGGCGCTGGCCGCGGTCTCCGGCTCCCTGGACGCGGTCGCCACGATGCGTGAGGCCTTCGACCGCCGGCGCCGGACCATCGTGCGGATGCTCAACGAGATCGACGGCGTGGTCTGCCCGGAGCCCGAGGGCGCGTTCTACGCCTACCCGTCGGTGAAGGCCCTGATCGGCAAGGAGATCCGGGGCAAGCGGCCGCAGAACTCCGTCGAACTGGCCGCGCTCATCCTGGAGGAGGTCGAGGTCGCGGTCGTACCCGGCGAGGCCTTCGGCACTCCGGGGTACCTGCGGCTGTCCTACGCGCTGGGCGACGAGGACCTGGTGGAGGGCGTGAGCCGGATCCAGAAGCTGCTGGCGGAGGCGCGGGACTGAACCCACGCACCGTGAGTGCCTCGGCGGGCCGCTTCCCCATCGCGGGAGGCGGCCCGCTTCCGTTTCCCTGGTGTTCCCTGGTGTTTTTCGCATCCCCTTGTGTTCCCTCGTGCTGACGTGCGAGCAAGACCACGTTCAGGGAAAGCGCTACCGGGGCTGCCGGGACGTGCGGCACGATCCTGGAATGGAACGTGTACGTGATGTCTCCCTGCTGCCGAAAGCCCACCTGCACCTGCACTTCACCGGTTCGATGCGGCCCGCCACCGTGCTGGAGCTGGCCGACAAGTACGGCGTGCGCCTCCCCGAGACGCTGACCGACGCGCTGACCAGCGGGGAACCGCCGAGTCTGCGGGCCACGGACGAGCGGGGCTGGTTCCGGTTCCAGCGGCTGTACGACGCCGCCCGCTCCTGTCTGAGGGAGCCGGAGGACATCCACCGGCTGGTGCTGGAGGCGGCGGAGGAGGACCTGAAGGACGGCTCGGGCTGGCTGGAGATCCAGGTGGACCCCACGTCGTACGCACCGCGGCTGGGCGGGCTGATTCCGGCGCTGGAGACCATCCTGGACGCGGTCGACGTGGCGCGGCGGGACACCGGGCTCGGGATCAGGGTGCTGGTCGCCGCGAACCGGATGAAGCACCACCTGGACGCGCGCACCCTGGCCCGGCTGGCGGTGCGGTACGCCGACCGGGGGGTCGTCGGGTTCGGCCTGTCCAACGACGAGCGGCGCGGAATGGCCCGGGACTTCGACCGGGCGTTCGCCATCGCACGCGAGGGCGGGCTGCTGTCGGCGCCGCACGGGGGTGAGCTGACCGGGCCCGCGTCCGTGCGGGACTGCCTGGACGATCTGGAGGCCGACCGGATCGGGCACGGGGTGCGGGCGGCGGAGGACCCGCGGCTGCTGCAGCGGCTCGCGGACCGGCAGGTGACCTGCGAGGTGTGCCCGGCGTCGAATGTGGCGCTGGGGGTGTACGAGAAGCCGGGGGACGTGCCGTTGCGTCGGCTGTTCGAGGCGGGCGTGCCGCTCGCGCTGGGGGCGGACGACCCGTTGCTGTTCGGCTCGCGGCTGGCGGCGCAGTACGAGATCGCACGCCGTTACCACGAGTTCACGGACGCGGAGCTGGCAGAGCTGGCGCGGCAGTCGGTGCGGGGGTCGGTGGCGCCGGAGGACGTCAAGGCGGAACTGCTGGCAGGGATCGACGCATGGCTGGTGGGGCCGGGGGCGTGAGGGCGTCGTAGGCGCGTCGGCGGAGGGGCCGTCGGTCAGAGGGTGACGCCCACGGTCACCGGCTCGTTGGTGAGGGTGATGCCGAAGGTCCGGTGGACGCCGGCCACGACCTCGCGGGCCAGGGCCAGGAGGTCCTCGGTGGTCGCGTCGCCGCGGTTGGTGAGGGCGAGGGTGTGCTTGGTGGAGATGCGGGCCGGGCCGTCGCCGTAGCCCTTGGTGAAGCCGGCCTTGTCGATCAGCCAGGCGGCGGAGGTCTTGGTGCGGCCCTCGCCCGCGGGGTACGCGGGGGGTTCCGTGTCGGGGCCGAGGAGCTGCCGCGCCCGGGTCCGGAAGGCCGTGAACTCCGCGGTGGTCAGGATGGGGTTGGTGAAGAAGGAGCCGGCCGACCAGGTGTCGTGGTCCTCGGGGTCCAGGACCATGCCCTTGCCCGCGCGGAGCCCCAGCACCGTCTCGCGGGCCGCGGCCAGGGGGACGCGGTCGCCCTGTTCCACGCCGAGGGCGCGGGCCGTCTCGGCGTACTTGACGGGGCCGGAGAGGCCGCCGGCGTCCTCCAGCTCGAAGCGGACCCGCAGGACGACGTACCGCTCGGGGTCGGCCTTGAAACGGCTGTGGCGGTAGGAGAAGGCGCACTCCTCGTTGGCCAGGGTGACCGTCTCACCGGTGGCGCGGTCGTAGGCGACCACCTCGGTGATCGTGGAGGAGACCTCCTGGCCGTACGCGCCGACGTTCTGGATCGGGGTCGCGCCCGCCGAGCCGGGGATGCCGGCCAGACATTCGATGCCGGCCAGGCCGGCCTCCACGGTGCGGGCGACGGCGTCGGTCCACACCTCGCCCGCCGCCAGTTCCAGGTGGGTGCCGTCGAGGGCGACGCCCTTGGTGGCGATGACGAGCGCGGTGCCGTCGAAGCCCTTGTCGCCGACGACCAGGTTCGAGCCGCCGCCGATGAGCAGCAGGGGCGTGCCGTCGGCGTCGGCCTGGCGGACGACGCCGATCACCTCGTCGTCGGTCGTCGCGGTGACCAGCCTGGTCGCGGGTCCGCCCAGGCGGAACGTGGTCAGCGGGGCGAGGGAGGCGTCGTGGAGTTCCTGCACGGGCTCAAGACTAAGGCCCCGCCGGGACGGGCCGGCGGGGGCGGTACGCGCGCGTGCCTTCGCGCGCGTGCCTTCAGGAGAGGCGGCGCCGCACCTCGGGCCAGTCGACGGGGAGGTCCTCGCTCTTCGCGGTCCAGCCGGCGAACTCGGCGTCGCGCATCTGCACGGCGAGCCCTCGGGCGGTCGGCCCGTGCGGGCCGGTGCGGGCGAACTCGCCGAGGGCCTTCTTGGACTCCCAGGCGGACAGGGTCCAGAAGGTCCGGCGCAGCGGCTCCGCCTTCAAAGAGGCTCCGTACGCGCCGGGGGCCCTGCTGACCTGCCGCCACACGCCGGGCGTCCTGAGGAGGAAGCGCAGGGCTCCCCAGAGGGTGCGGGTCTCGAAGCGGGAGGCGAAGACGTGCACTTCGGTGTGGGGCGACGGGGTGTTCGGGACGGTCCAGGGGAGGGTGGGCATGACCGGGTCCTTCCGTGGTGGGAGTGGGCGCGTGTGCGCCGGTGAGTGGCGCTTCGAGGCGTTCAGGAGACCGTTTCCAGCGCCGTCTCCGGCGTCGGAGCGGCCGAGGGCGGGCGGGGAGCGGCGGGCCTGTGGGCCGGTATGAACAGGGTCGCGATGCCCGCGAGGGCGACTGCCGCGGCGCCGGTGACCAGCGCCGGCCGCATGCCGTCGACGAAGGCCCGGCCGGACTCGTAGCCGCCCTGGGCCGCGAAGATCGACGCCATGATCGCGATGCCGAGTGCGCCGCCCACCTCGCGCAGGGCGTTGTTGGCTCCGGAGGCGATGCCCTGCTCCTTCGGGCGGACGCTGGACATCACCAGGTTGGAGGCCGGGGCGAAGTACAGCGCCATGCCGATGCCGCTGATGACCAGGGCGGGCAGTTGGGCGGTGTAGGTGGCGTCGGCCGTCGCCACCACCGCGAGGTAAGCAAGACCGAGCGCCTGCAGGAACAGTCCCGTGGCGACGACCGGACGGCCGCCGACACGGTCGGAGAGGATGCCGGCGATCGGGGCGACGAGCATCGGCATGCCGGTCCAGGGCAGCATCCTCAGGCCCGCCTCGGTGGGCGAGTAGCCGAGTACGCCCTGCATGTACTGGCTGAGTAGAAAAATCGAGCCGAACATGCCGAGGAACATCAACAGGCTCGCCGCGTTGATGCCGGAGAAGGCGCGGGAGCGGAACAGCCGCATCGGCAGCATGGGGTTCTCGGCCCGGATGCCGTAGTGGACGAAACCGACGAGCAGCGCCGTCCCGGTGAACAGGCCGGTCAGGACGACGGTGCCGGTCCAGCCGTCGACGGGCCCGCGGACCAGGCCGTAGACGATGCCGAAGAGTCCGCCGCTGGCGAGCAGGGTGCCGGGCAGGTCGAGCGGGGCTCCGGTGCCGTGGGACTCGGCGAGGCGCAGGCGGGCCAGCGGGATGAGGATCAGGCCGAGCGGGACGTTCAGCCAGAAGATCCACTGCCAGGAGATGTGCTCGGTGAGGCTGCCGCCGACCAGCGGCCCCGAGGCCACGGCGAGGCCGTTCACAGCACCCCAGATGCCGTACGCCATGCCGCGCCGGGCTTCGGGCACGGCCGCCGTGAGCAGTGTGAGGGTGAGGGGCATCATGACCGCGGCGCCGGCGCCCTGCACCGCGCGGGCGGCGATCAGGGATTCGATGCCGGGTGCCATGGCCGCTGCGGCGGAGGCCGCGGTGAAGACGGTGATTCCGGCGATGAAGAGCCGGCGGCGGCCGAAGCGGTCGCCGAGGGCCGCGCCGAACATCAGCAGGACGGCGAAGGTGAGCGTGTAGGCGCTCACGGTCCATTCCAGGTCGTGCAGGGCGCCGCCCAGGTCCTCGCGGATGGAGGGCAGTGCGGTGGTGACGACGAGGTTGTCGAGGGCCGCCATGAAGCCGGCGACGCTGGTGATGACGAGGGCCCAGACGGCCGGCCCGCCGCGTGCGGTGGTCTGTTGTGTCATCGCTCCCCCAGGAGATGATGCTGTTAGTTATTGATTACTAACTTTCATGTTCATGAAAAAGGGCGTCGACATCCGCCCTTCCCCCCTCCGCTACTGTTCAGGCGCACCCTCGAGCCGTGCCGACAGATCGAGCCCTTCCCAGACCCGGTGCCCGGCCGGGAACCCCATGGCGGCCAGGCAGTTGATGAGCATGCCGTGCGCCATGAAGTCCGTCGTCCCGCCGACATCCGCCCCCAGCGCGAGGTGGACGACGTCCCACAGTCGCAGCCAGCCGGCGCGCACCGTCTCGCCGAACTCGTGATCGCCCTCCTGCTCGGCGGCCGCCACCGCGAGGTACATCTGCATCTGCATCATCAGCAGCTCAGGGCGTTCTGCGATGGTCCTCGTGTAGGCGCTCGCCATGGCGTGCAGGGCCTCTTCGCCCTCCAGCCCCTCGGCGGCCTCCGTGAACATGCGAATGGTGTCCGCCACGCAGCGCTCCGCCGCCGCCAGGAAGATGGCCTTCTTCCCCGGGAAGAGCCGGAAGAGGTACGGCTGCGAGACACCGACCCGCTTGGCGATCGCCTCGGTCGACGTGCCGTGGTAGCCGCCGCGGGCGAACTCGGCGCTCGCCACACGGACGATGCTCTTGCGCCTCTCCTCCGCACTCATCCTGGCCATGCAACGAAGTTAGTGCTCAATCACTAACTGCGTCAAGAGGTGAAACGCGGCTGGAGGAAACGAAACGGCGGGCCCCTGGCGCCGGGCACCCCGGGACGATGTAAGGGGCGCTCTCGATCTTTCAATGGAGAACGCCCCTTACTCGGGGATCTGCAGGGCTTGGAGATCTGCGGGTCAGGCGAGCCGTACGACCGCCCGGGACATCCCCAGCACCTTCTGCCCGGCGCTGGTCGCCGTGAGGTCGACGCGGACCGTGCGATCGTGGTCGTCGAGCTTGACCGCGACCTTGCCGCTGACCTCGATGGTGGCGCCCTGCTCGTCGTTGGGGACGACGACCGGCCTGGTGAAGCGAACGCCGTACTCGACGACCGCACCCGGGTCGCCCACCCAGTCGGTGACCACACGGATCGCCTCGGCCATGGTGAACATGCCGTGCCCGATGACGTCGGGCAGGCCGACCTCCTTGGCGAACTTCTCGTTCCAGTGAATGGGGTTGAAGTCGCCGGAGGCACCCGCGTACTGGACGAGGGTGGCCCGGGTCACGGGAAACGTCTGTGCGGGCAGCTCGGTGCCGACCTCGACGTCGGCGTAGGAGATCTTCGCCGTCATGATGCTGCTCACGCCTCCTCGGCGGCACGGGCCACCAGCTTGGTCCAGGCGGTCACGACGTGCTCGCCGGCCTCGTCGTGCACCTCGCCGCGGATGTCCAGGATGTCGTTGCCCGCCATCGACTTGACCGCCTCGATGGTCGAGGTGACGGTGAGCCGGTCTCCAGCGCGCACCGGGCGGCGGTAGGCGAACTTCTGGTCGCCGTGCACCACCCTGCTGTAGTCCAGACCGAGCCGGGGATCGGCGACGACCTCGCCCGCGGCCTTGAAGGTGATCGCGAACACAAAGGTCGGCGGGGCGATCACATCGGGGTGGCCGAGCGCCTTGGCGGCCTCCACGTCCGTGTACGCCGGGTTGGCGTCCCCCACCGCTTCGGCGAACTCGCGGATCTTCTCCCGGCCCACCTCATAGGGATCGGTGGGCGGGTAGCTCCGCCCCACGAAGGACTGGTCGAGCGCCATGCGCGCGGCACCTCCTGTGTCTGGTCCGGCCCTGGTCGGCCTGAATCCGGTACGGCCACGGTCGGCCGGTGAGCAGAACGACGCGAGGCCGCCCCCTGACCACGGGGACGGCCTCGCATACGAGCCTGATTTATCGCGTTTCGCGGTGCGCGGTGTGCGCATTGCAACGCGGGCAGTGCTTCTTCATCTCAAGACGGTCCGGGTTGTTACGCCGGTTCTTCTTGGTGATGTAGTTCCGCTCCTTGCACTCCACGCAGGCCAGCGTGATCTTTGGGCGGACGTCGGTGGCAGCCACGTGAGTGCTCCTTGACGAACGGATAGACGAATGAACACAGAAAGAGTAGCCGACCGAAGGACCGACCCCGCAATCGGCTACTGTGTGTAGCGGTGACCGGACTTGAACCGGTGACACAGCGATTATGAGCCGCTTGCTCTACCGACTGAGCTACACCGCTGCGATGCGGTCGGGCCCCGCCTCGCAGCGGGAACCTCACACACCAGAGCCCCAAAACGGAATCGAACCGTTGACCTTCTCCTTACCATGGAGACGCTCTGCCGACTGAGCTATTGGGGCGAGCGATGAAGACATTACACGCTCCGCCGCCGTTCACCCAAATCCGTTTCGCGGCCCCTGTCCCACCCTGTGGCGGCACCCTTCCCGGGAGCGAAGCAGTTCCCACCCGACCATGCCGGTACGACTATTGCGCTCCTCCCGGCGAGGGGCGGACCACCGTCCTAGGCTCGACTCACTCTGCGTGATCTTCTCTCTGTGTGATCCTGCGACGACCGCGCGCAGTCCGAGCCCCAGGAGCGCGATGCCCGACAGCCGGCCTCAGCCGCCGCCCCCCTCGTCGCCCTCGTCACCCTTCGGCCCGGCCGCCCCGGAGCCGCTCCTGCTGTGCGGCGCGCGGCTCACCGACGGCCGGACCGTGGACGTACGGCTGGGCGGCGGACGCATCGAGGCGGTCGGTACGGCCGGCAGTCTGACCGGGGACGGCGCCCGCGGGTGCGGCACCCAGGTCGATCTCACCGGCCATCTGCTCCTCCCGGCCCCTGTCGAGCCGCACAGCCACGCCGACACCGCCCTCTCCGCCGACGCCGACGGCCCCGTCTCCTACGAGCCCCAGGACGTCCGGCGCCGGGCGACGGAGGCCGCGCTGCTCCAACTCGGGCACGGGGCGACGGCACTGCGGGCACATGTGCGCGTGGACGACGTGACCGGGCTCGACGCACTGACCGCCGTACTGCAGGTCGAACATGCGTTGCGCGGGCTGACCGAGCTGACGACGGCGGCGATGCCGCGCGTGCTGACCGGAGCGGCCGGAGCGGACGGGCTCGCGATGCTGCGGGACGCGGTGAAGATGGGCGCGTCGGTGGTGGGCGGCTGTCCGGACGTCGACCCCGATCCCACGGGGTACATGGAGACGGTCCTGGAGGTCGCCGCCGAGCACGGCGTCCCCGTCGACCTGCACACCGACACCGCCGACCCCGCCCGCCTGGCCCGACTCGCGGCGATGGCGGGCGGGCTGCGACCGGGGGTGACGCTCAGCCCGTGCGGCGGCCTCGGACGGCTGCCCGCCGAAGCGGCCTCGCGGACCGCGGACCAACTGGCGGCGGCCGGGGTGACCGTGGTGTGCCTGCCGCAGGGCGGCTGCGGCGGCGTCGACCGCCGGGGCACGGCTCCCGTACGGCTGCTGCGCGCGGCAGGCGTCCGGGTGGCGGCCGGGAGCGGCGCCCTGCGGGACGTGTCGAACCCGGTCGGCCGAGGCGACCCGCTGGAGGCGGCGTACCTGCTGGCCTCCCGTCACGGACTGCCCCCCGAGGACGCCTACGACGCGGTGAGCACCTCGGCACGGGCGGCCCTGGGACTCCCCGAGGTACGGGTGGAGGCGGGTTTCCCCGCCGAACTCCTCGCGGTCCGCGGCGACCGGCTGCCGACGGCTCTGTCACTGGCGTACAGCCGGATCGTGGTGCACCGGGGGCGTGTGGTGACCCGCACGAGCGCGGTACGCGAGTACTGCGGTTCGACGACGGCACCGCCCGCGGAGCCGGGACGGGGGCTGCCCCGGCAGGGACGTGGTGAAACGTCGTAGGTCCGTCGCGTTCGGCCCGTCGCGTTCAGGACGTCGTGTCCGGTACGTCGCGGGCGGATGCGATCGCCACGGCGTACGGTCGAAGACATGCGCATTGTCATCGCTGGTGGTCATGGTCAGATCGCACTGCGGCTGGAGCGGTTGCTCGCCGCGCGCGGGGACGAGGCGGCGGGCATCATCCGCAAGCCCGAACAGGCCGACGCGCTGCGGCAACTCAGCGCCGAACCGGTCGTACTCGACCTGGAGTCGGCGTCGGTGGAGGAGGTCGCGGAGCAACTCCGGGGCGCGGACGCCGCGGTGTTCGCCGCGGGCGCCGGTCCGGGCAGTGGCGCGGCACGCAAGGAGACGGTGGACAAGGCCGCGGCGGTCCTCTTCGCCGACGCCGCGGTCCGTGCGGGCGTACGGCGGTTCGTGGTCGTCTCGTCCATGGGCGCGGACCCCGCCCACGAGGGGGACGAGGTCTTCGACGTGTACCAGCGCGCGAAGGGCGAGGCCGACGCGTACGTACGCGGCCTGGACGCCCTCGACTGGACGATCCTGCGCCCCGGCATGCTCACCGACGACGCCGGCACCGGCCTGGTCCGCCTGGAGGCCCACACCGGCCGCGGCCCGATCCCCCGGGACGACGTGGCCGCCGTCCTGGCGGAGCTGGTGGAGAACGCCGCGACAACGGGCCTGACCCTGGAACTGATCAGCGGGTCCGTACCGGTCTCGGTGGCGGTGAAGTCGGTCGCGGGCAACTGAGCCACTCAGTGCTGGAAGGCTTCCCGGGTCGGCTAGAACAGAGGCATCTGCCCTGGGAACTCCGGTACGACGTACCCGTCCAACGCGGGCTGCTCGGCACCGAGCACGGCGTATCGACGGGACCCCGTGCACGAGGTGAGTTCCCCGCTCCCCCGGGCGCCGGGCGGATCGTGACGCGCGTACCGCCCGGCCACGACGGCGATCTCACGACGGCACTCGGGGCACTGCCTACGACGGGACGACATGGCGCCAGTGTCCCCCGCCCTTCGCCCCACAGCACACCCGATAAGACGAAGACCCCCTCCACACCGCGTTTCCGCAGTCCGGAGGGGGTCTCCCCTTGTGGCGGCGCCAGGATTCGAACCTGGGAAGGCTGAGCCGGCAGATTTACAGTCTGCTCCCTTTGGCCGCTCGGGCACACCGCCAAGATTGCCGCTTCGAACCGCCTTGCGGTGGCGCTCCGTGGCAACGACGTAAACGATACCTGATGAGCAGGGGTGCTTCGCCACCCGATTGATCGCCGCCCGGAGGCCCGGGGGGTGACTAGGCTTGTGCGGATGGCGGCCCGGGACCGATGCCGGGCCCGAGGGCCGCCCACGTATGCCGGTAGCCGGTACGCATCCGGGTCGCAGCCCGATCGCGGCCCGATACGGACCCTGATACAAGGAGCCACAGGACATGGCCGACTCCAGTTTCGACATCGTCTCGAAGGTCGAGCGGCAGGAGGTCGACAACGCCCTCAACCAGGCCGCCAAGGAGATCTCGCAGCGCTACGACTTCAAGGGCGTGGGTGCCTCGATCTCGTGGTCCGGGGAGAAGATCCTCCTGGAGGCGAACTCCGAGGACCGGGTGAAGGCTGTCCTCGACGTCTTCCAGTCCAAGCTGATCAAGCGGGGCATCTCACTGAAGGCCCTGGACGCCGGCGAGCCGCAGCTCTCGGGCAAGGAGTACAAGATCTTCGCGTCGATCCAGGAGGGCATCTCCCAGGAGAACGCGAAGAAGGTGGCGAAGCTCATCCGCGACGAGGGCCCCAAGGGCGTGAAGGCCCAGGTGCAGGGCGAGGAACTGCGAGTCAGCTCCAAGAGCCGTGACGACCTGCAGGCCGTCATCGCCCTGCTCAAGGGACAGGACTTCGACTTCGCCCTGCAGTTCGTCAACTACCGCTAGGCGGAAGGGCCATGGGCGTGGGGATGGGTGTGGGCTCTCGCCGGTGACGTCCGTGGTCGACGCGTGCGCCTCGCGCACCGCGTGTGTGAGGAGGGCGGGCGCCTTGGTGCGCCCGCCCTCCTCGTCCGTCGGCCGGGATTCCGGAGCGCGGTCAGTTGCGTGAGTGGCCGAACAGGAGGCGGTACGCGACCAGGAGGACCAGTGAGCCGCCGATCGCGGCGGCCCAGGTGGCGCCGTCGTAGAAGTCCTTGGTGATCGGGTGGTCGAGCCAACGGGCCGAGATCCAGCCACCGATGAACGCACCGGCGACGCCGATCAGGGTCGTGCCGATGAAGCCGCCCGGATCGCGGCCCGGCAGCAGGAACTTCGCGATCGCTCCGGCCAACAGTCCCAGAATGATCCAACTGATGATCGTCATACCGTGAACCCTGCCCTCTCTCGCCGTGCTCTCACCTGCCCCGACCGGTGCTTCCGGTCCAGGTGTTCGTGCTGTCTTGGTGCGTAGGACGACGCGCATATATGTGACGGTTGCTGTGGTCAGTAGGGTGCGATCCCATGACTGCCCACTCCGGTTCCGAACTGCGCCGCACGCTCGGCGTGGGCGACGCCGTCGTCATCGGTCTCGGCTCCATGGTGGGGGCCGGGATCTTCGCCGCCCTGGCGCCCGCCGCACAGGCAGCCGGATCCGGGTTGCTCCTCGGGCTCGCGCTCGCCGCCGTGGTCGCCTACTGCAACGCCACGTCGTCGGCCCGCCTCGCCGCCCTGTATCCGGCCTCCGGCGGCACCTACGTCTACGGGCGGGAACGGCTGGGGGAATTCTGGGGTTATCTCGCGGGCTGGGCGTTCGTGGTCGGGAAGACCGCCTCCTGCGCGGCGATGGCACTCACCGTCGGCGCGTACGTCTGGCCGGGCCAGGCTCACGCCGTGGCGGTCACCGCCGTCGTGGCGCTGACCGCGGTGAACTACGGCGGCGTGCAGAAGTCGGCGTGGCTGACCCGGGTGATCGTGACCGTGGTCCTGGCTGTCCTCGCTTTCGTGGTCGTCGTGTCCCTGACTTCGTGGCAGGCCGATACCGGGCGCCTGACCGTCGGGGCGTCGGGCGGCGTGGGCGGGGTGCTCCAGGCGGCCGGCCTGCTGTTCTTCGCCTTCGCCGGGTACGCCCGGATCGCGACCCTCGGTGAGGAGGTGCGGGACCCGGCGCGCACCATCCCGCGTGCGATCCCGCTGGCACTGGGTATCGCACTGGTCGTGTACGCGGCTGTCGCGATCGCCGTCCTTTCGGTGCTGGGAGCAGAGGGACTGGGCGACGCCGGGGCGCCGCTGGCCGACGCGGTGCGGACGGCCGGGGCCGCGGAACTGGCGCCGGTGGTACGGGTGGGGGCGGCCGCGGCCGCGCTGGGGTCACTGCTCGCCCTGATCCTGGGCGTCTCGCGGACCACACTGGCCATGGCCCGGGACCGGCATCTGCCGGGCTCCCTGGCCGCCGTCCATCCCCGGTTCCAGGTGCCGCACCGGGCGGAGCTGGCCGTGGGAGTGGTGGTCGCCGTCCTGGCCGCGACGGTGGATGTGCGGGGTGCGATCGGGTTCTCCTCCTTCGGGGTGCTGGCGTACTACGCGGTGGCCAACGCGTCGGCCTGGACTCTTCGTCCGGAGCCGGCGGCCCGAGTGCTGCCTGCTCTCGGACTGGCCGGGTGCCTGGTCCTGGCGTTCTCACTGCCCGGGGTCTCCGTGGCCGTCGGCGCGGGAGTGCTGGCGGTTGGTGCGGCGGCCTACGGGGTGCGGCGGTGGCGTGGGTGGGGGGCCGCCGGGCGGTAGGGCACCACGATCAGGGCGAGTACAGCGAGTACGGCAGTGCCCACCGCCCCGCGGTCGGCCGGAGTCGCTCAGGACGTGTGCGCCGCCGTCACACGGTGGGAGTAGTCCGCCCACAGGGCGAGGTCCGTCCCCTCGTTCTCCTCCTCGTACCAGCCCGTGCCGTCGATCCAGGAGCGCAGCCAGTCCGCGAGGCCCGGGGCGTCGACGAACCAGGCGTGGTCGGGGTCGTCCGTGTTGGGCTCGAAGAGGAGGACGGTGGCCTGTGGGGAACGGCAGTCCACACACGCGTACATCCCGCAGCCCCAGTGGGATATCGGCAGCACGCCCTCGGGCCAGGGCCAGTCGGGATCCTCACGGCCGCTCTCGCGGTTGGCGAGGTACTGGACGACGGCGGCGGGTTCGTCGGACGGCGGACCGTCCAGCAGGGACAGCAGGCCGTACTCGGGGCCGAATCCGCCGTCCGCCGTCCGCAGGTAGAGCTCGGCGAGCAGTGGGGGCAGCTCGAATCCGAGGGCGGCTTCGGCTCGGGCCAGTATGGCCGCGTCCACGGGCTCGGGGAGGGTGGGCCGGCCCCACGGGCGGGTCTCGCGGGCCTTGGCCGCCACTTGTGTCAGCAACTGCTCGTGCTCGGTCATGCGTTCATCATGCGGGCCGGCACTGACATCCGGGGCGGCCTGTGGACAACCTCCAGGTTGTGGACATCCGGTTCGGCTTCCCGTCCGGCCCGCTCCCCGCCGTACCGCCCCACCGATCTACAGGCGGGCCGAGAACGGCTGGTCGGTCCGTACGATCTCGCGGCCCAACGGGAGCAACGAGACGGGGATCAGCTTGAAGTTGGCGATGCCCAGCGGGATGCCGATGATCGTCACGCACAGGGCGATACCGGTGGCGATGTGGCCGAGGGCCAGCCACCAGCCGGCGAGCACCAGCCACAGCACGTTCCCGATGCAGGAGGCGGCGCCGGCGTCCCTGCGCTCGACCGTCGTGTACCCGAAGGGCCAGAGGGCGTAGACGCCGATACGAAAGGCAGCCAGGCCAAAGGGGATGCCGATGATCGTGATGCACAGGAGGACGCCCGCGAGCAGGTAGGCGAGGAACAGCCAGAAGCCGCTCAGAACGAGCCAAATGATGTTCAGGATGGTCTTCACTGCGGGCGACCTGCCATCTTCTCGAGTCGGGCGATGCGTTCGGCCATGGGCGGGTGGGTGGAGAACATCTTCGTGATTCCCTGCCCCGGGCGGAACGGGTTCGCGATCATCATGTGGCTGGCTGTCTCGATGCGGGGCTCGGGCGGCAGGGGAAGCTGCTTGGTGCCCAGTTCCAGTTTGCGCAGTGCGCTGGCGAGGGCAAGGGGGTCGCCGGTCAGCTGGGCGCCGGAGGCGTCGGCCTCGTACTCTCTGGAGCGGCTGATGGCCAGTTGGATGAGGGAGGCGGCGAGCGGGCCCAGGATCATGATCAGCAGCATGCCCAGGAGGCCGGGGCCGTCGTCGTCGTCGGAGCGGCCGACGGGGATCAGCCAGGCGAAGTTGACCAGGAACATGATCACGGAGGCCAGGGCTCCGGCGACCGAGGAGATCAGGATGTCGCGGTTGTGGACGTGGCTGAGTTCGTGGCCGATGACGCCGCGCAGTTCGCGCTCGTCCAGCAGGCGCAGGATGCCTTCGGTGCAGCACACGGCGGCGTTGCGCGGGTTGCGGCCGGTGGCGAACGCGTTCGGCGCCTCGGTCGGGGAGATGTACAGGCGTGGCATGGGCTGGCGGGCCTGGGTGGAGAGCTCGCGGACCATGCGGTACAGCCCCGGGGCCTCGAACTCGCTCACCGGGCGGGCGCGCATCGCGCGCAGGGCGAGCTTGTCGCTGTTCCAGTACGCGTAGGCGTTGGTGCCCAGGGCGATCACGACGGCGACAATGAGCCCCATGCGGCCGAAGAAGCTGCCGATGACGATGATGAGCGCGGACAGTCCCCCGAGGAGAACCGCGGTCCTGAGCCCGTTGTGCCGGCGGTGCACGCTGCGTCCTCCAAGTCGTGCGGCGGGGGGACCCCGGTTCGCTGATCTTCCTTCTGACCTGCGAGGGCCCCGGGTGTCCTGACCTCACGTCCAGTGGACCCTCCCGTATTCGTCAACGCCAGGCGGGGGGCTCTGGTTCCCTTGTGCGCGCGGTGGCGCGTGTAAACCGTCCGGGTGACGGCGACTGTGACGACGGCTGTGACGCCGTACTCGCCGCTCGGTCCGGTGGCCGAAACCGGTGGTCTCCGGGCGCCCGGAGCGTCAGAAGAGGCTGGTGTCGGTGAGGCGCAGGATCAGCTGGGGCGCGCCGGACAGTGCGATGCCTAGGACTCCGGTGAGGGTGATCGCAGCGGTGAGCGGAACCGGGAAGCGGTGCTCGGCCGGTTCGCCCTCGGGGGCGCGGAACAGCAGTGCCGTCCACTGGAGGTAGTAGACCAGGGCGATGACGACGTTGACGGCCATGACGACGGCGAGCCAGCCGAGTCCGGCGTCGACGGCCGCGGAGAAGACGGTGACCTTGGCGAAGAGGCCGATGATGCCGGGCGGGAGTCCGGCGAGGCACAGCAGGAAGAAGGCCAGGAGCAGGGCGGTGAGCGGGGTGGCGGCGTACAGGCCGCGGTAGTCGGAGACCCGGTTGAGGGATCGCGTGCGGCCGACGAGGGCGGCGACGGCGAAGGTTCCGAGGTTCACCGCGCCGTACATGAGGGCGTAGGCGAGCGTGGAGCCGATCGACTTCTCGGCGTCGCCGGAGTACGCGGCGGCGGCGATCGGTACGAGGAGGTAGCCGGCCTGGCCGACGGAGGACCAGGCGAGGAGGCGTACCGCGCTGTACGCGCGCGTGGCCTGCTGTCCGAGGGCGCCGACGTTGCCGACGGTCATGGTGAGGGCGGCCAGCACGGCGAGCGCCGGGCCCCAGACGTCGGCGTACGACGGGAGGGCGACGACGGTGACGAGGATCAGGCCGGTGAAGCCGACCGCCTTGCCGATGACGGACAGGTAGGCGGCGATGGGCAGGGGGGCTCCGACGTAGGTGTCGGGCACCCAGAAGTGGAAGGGGACGGCGGCCGTCTTGAAGGCGAAGCCGACGAGGGTGAGGACGACACCGGTCTGGGCGAGCGTGTGGAGCTGTCCGTCGACGGTCTGGACGCGCTCGGCGACCAGGGTGAGGTGGAGGGTCCCGGTGGCGGCGTAGAGGAAGCTGATGCCGAGGAGGCTGACCGCGGTGGCGGTGACGGAGGACAGGAAGAACTTCAGGGCCGCTTCGGACGACTTCCGGTTGCCGTGGCGGAGGCCGACCAGGGCGAAGGCGGGCAGGGAGGCGACCTCCAGGGCGACGACGAGGGTCGCGAGGTCACGGGCGGCGGGCAGGAGGGCGGCGCCCGCGGCGGAGGACAGGAGCAGGAACCAGTACTCGCCCTCGGGGAGCCGCTTGTCGGCGTCCTTGAGGACGGTGGCCGACAGGAGGGCGGTCAGGAGCGCGCCGCCGAGCACCAGGAACTGGATGACGAGGGTGAAGCGGTCGGCGGTGTAGCTGCACACTCCGGGGTCGCCGACCAGGCAGAACGTGCTGCGGTCGGCGTCGAGGAGGGGCAGCAGCATGAGCGTGGCGGCGGCGAGTCCGGCGACCGCGAGCCCGCCGAGCAGCTGTTTCCTGGCCTCGCTGACGAACAGGTCGGTGACGAGGACGACGAGTCCGACGACGGCCGCGATGGTGGGCGGTGCGATGGCCAGCCAGTCGACGGACTGGACGAGGGAGCTCATCGGGTGCCTCCTGCGAGGAGCTGCTGCACGGCCGGGTCGGTCAGTCCGATCAGGGCGCCGGGCCACAGTCCGGTGACGACGGTGAGGACGACGAGCGGGGTCCAGGCCGCGAACTCGTAGCCGCGGACGTCGGGAAGGGCCGGGGCGTGCTGCGGCTTGGCGCCCATGCAGACCCTGCGGACCACGATCAGCAGGTATGCGGCGGTCAGCAGGGTGCCGAAGGCGCCGATCGACATGAAGGTGAGGAAGGCGGGGCGGCTGAGCCCCGCGGCGGGTTCGAAGGCGCCGAAGAGGGCCAGCATCTCGCCCCAGAATCCGGCGAGGCCGGGCAGGCCGAGGGAGGCGACGGCACCGAAGGCGAGCAGTCCGCCGAGGCGCGGTGCCCTGCCGTAGAGGGCGGCGCCGGCCGCTGGGGCGTGCCGGTCGGGCGACGGGCGGGCCAAGGTGTCGAGGTCGACGGTGCCGGTGCGCTCCTTGAGGGCGCCGACCAGGAAGAAGAGCAGGCCGGTGACGAGGCCGTGGGCGATGTTGGCGAACAGGGCGCCGTTGACACCGGTCGGGGTCATGGTGGCGATACCGAGGAGGACGAAGCCCATGTGGCCGACGGAGGAGTAGGCGATGAGGCGTTTGAGGTCGCCCTTGGCGCCTTCCTTGGCGAGGGCCAGGCAGGCGAGGGACCCGTAGATGATGCCGACGACGGCAAAGGCGCCGAGGTAGGGCGCGAAGGTGCGGAAACCGTCCGGTGCGACGGGGAGCAGGATCCGTACGAACCCGTATGTGCCCATCTTCAGCAGGACGCCGGCCAGCAGGACCGAGCCGACGGTGGGGGCGGCGGTGTGGGCGTCGGGCAGCCAGCTGTGCAGCGGCCACATCGGGGCCTTGACCGCGAGCCCGATCCCGATCGCCAGAACGGCGATGACCTGCACGGATACGGTCAGTGACCGGCCGTTGTCAGTGGCGAGTGCCACCATGTCGAATGTGCCCGCCTTGATTCCGATCAGGAGCAGGCCGAGCAGCATGACCACGGAGCCGAGCAGCGTGTAGAGGATGAACTTCCAGGCGGCCTCGGCCCGGCCTTCGCCGCCCCAGCGGGCGATGAGGAAGTACATCGGGATCAGGACCATCTCGAAGGCGAGGAAGAAAAGGATCAGGTCCAGGACGGCGAAGGCCGCGAGGGTGCCGGATTCGAGGACGAGCAGCAGGGCGACGAATGCCTTCGGGGACGGGCCCGCGGGCGGTTTGAAGTAGGTGTACAGCGCGCTGAGGAAGGTCAGCAGCGCGGTCAGGACCAGAAGGGGGAGGGAGATGCCGTCGGTGCCGAGGTGGATCCGTACGTCAAGTGCGGGGATCCAGGTGATGTCGGTCGTGGCCTGCATCTTCGACGGCTGGTCGTGGTCGAAGCCGAGCGCGAGGACGATCGCCGCGATGAGGACGGCGCCGGTGACCGTCACACCGTGCCGGAGCACGGCCTGGTCGGGTGATGTGCCCTTGAGTCCGGGCGGAGCAGGCAGGAGAGCGGCGGCGGCGCCGAGGAGCGGGCCGACGACGAGGAACGCCAGAAGGAACTGCATCACGGACTCACTGATATCGATCACGTCTGCTCACGCTCCCGTCGCGGCGAGGACGACGGCGACCGCGAGGACGACGGTGCCGGCGAGCAGCGCGCTCACATAGGTCTGCAGATTGCCGGTCTGGGCGCGTCGTACGGCGGTTCCGAGCCACCGGGGCAGCGTTCCCGCTCCGCGTACATAGGTGTCGACGACCTCACGGTCGAGGAACCTGACGAGAGAGGCCGCGGCCTGGACGGGGCGGACGAAGAGGGTCGTGTACACGGCGTCGAGGTGGAAGCCGACGGCCGCGTGGCGGTGCAGCGGGCCGAGCAGCAGCCGTCCGGGGTCCGAGGGGTCCGGTGCGTACGCGATGTCCCCGTAGGCGGGTTCGTGACTGGCGACGGCCTCCGCCTCGACCTGCCCGGCGTCGCCGTGCGGGTGGGCGGCGACGGCACCGAGGGGGATGCGGGCGGCGTATGCGGCCGTGTGGCGCCAGGTGGCATAGGTGACGATGCCGCCGACCAGGGCCACGCCCGTGCCGAGCACGGAGGTGGTGAGGGTCGGGGTCAGGTCGTGGCCGCCGAACCAGTCAGGCAGCGCGCGGAAGGCGAAGCCGCCGAGCGCGAGGGACGGGACGGCGAGCACCCACAGCACGGCGGTCATGGTGAGGGGCTGCCTGCCGTGGTCGGGGGCCTCGGTGCCGTGTCCGCGGAAGGCCAGTAGCCACAGGCGCACCGCGTACGCCGCGGTGAGCAGGGCGGTGGCCAGGCCGGCGAGGAGGACGATCCAGCCCGCGGCGGTGGGGGCCTGTTCGGTGTGGCCGGTGACGACGTGTTCGGCGGCTCCGAGGACGGCCTCCTTGGAGAAGAAGCCGCTGAACGGCGGGATCGCGGCGAGCGCGAGGAGCGCCACGGTCATCGTCCAGTAGGCGTCCGGGACGCGGTCGCGCAGGTGGCTCATGCGGGACATGGCGGCCAGCGAGTTGGTGCCGGCGGCGTGGATGATCACGCCGGCGGCGAGGAACAGGAGCGCCTTGAAGGCGCCGTGGGACAGGAGGTGGAAGACGGCGGCTCCGCGGTCGCCGAGGGCGAGTGCGCCGGTCATGTAGCCGAGTTGGCCGATCGTCGAGTAGGCGAGGACCCGTTTGATGTCGTCCTGGGCGAGAGCGGCGAGCGCCGACCCGGCCATGGTGACGGCGGCCATGACGGCGAGGACGGTCATCGCGGCCCGGGATGCCTCGAAGAGCGGGAGGAGACGGGCGACGAAGTAGACACCGGCGGCGACCATCGTCGCGGCGTGGATCAGCGCCGAGACGGGGGTCGGGCCCGCCATCGCGTCGGGGAGCCAGGTGTGCAGCGGGAACTGCGCCGACTTGCCGGCCACGCCCGCCAGGAGCAGCAGGGCGATCAGCGTGGGGTGTTCGATGCCACCGTTCGCGACGGCGCCGAGGATGCGGGTGATGCGGAACGACCCGGCGTCGGTGGCCAGGGCGAACAGGCCGATGAGGAAGGGGACGTCGCCGAGCTTGGTGACCAGGAATGCCTTGAGGGAGGCGGCGCGGGCCTCGGGGGTCTCCCAGTAGTGGCCGACCAGGAAGTAGGAGCAGATGCCCATGACTTCCCAGCCGACCAGCAGCACCATCAGGTCGCCGGAGTAGACGACGAGGAGCATCGCGGAGGTGAACAGGGAGACGAGAGCCGCGTAGGAGGGATAGCGCGGGTCGTCGCGGAGGTAGCCGGTCGAGTAGATCTGCACGCAGGTGGCGACGACACCGACGAGCACGGCGGTGAGGGCGGCGAAGCCGTCGATGTACAGGGCGAGTTCGATGGGGACCGAACCGGTGGGGGTCAGCTCGGTGGCGGCGTCGACGGCCTGGCCGCCCCCCTGGCGCGCGGCGACCGCGGCGGCCAGCACGAGGGAGGCGACGGTCGGCAGGACGGCGAGCGGGCGGACGAAACCGGGGGCCGTGCGGCCCAGGAGCAGTCCGGCGATCGCGCCGAGGAAGGGAAGGAGGGGGACGAGGACGGCGAGGGTGGTCGTGGTCACGCGGTGGCCTCAGCCTTCGTGACGGCCGCCCGGGTCGTGGGGGCGTCGGCGTCGCTGTCGGGGTCGTCGGGGTCGTGGCCCTCGGCGGTGTCGCGGAGCTTGTCGATGTCCGCGGTCCCGCGGCTGCGGTGGACGGCGAGGACGATCGCCAGACCGATGCCGATCTCGGCGGCGGCGATGGCGATGGTGAACAGGGCGAGGGCCTGACCGGAGTGCAGGGTCTCCTCAGCGGCCTTGCTGAGCCAGACGTCGAAGGCGACCAGGTTCAGGTTGACGGCGTTGAGCATCAGCTCGACCGACATGAGGACCAGGATCGCGTTGCGGCGGGCGAGGACTCCGTACAGGCCGGTGCAGAACAGGAGGGCGGACAGTACGGCGGGATAGGCGAGGTGCATCAGCGGCTCCCCTCCGTGTCGCCCGGGGTGCCCGCCCTCGCCCTGCGGGAGAGGACGATCGCGCCGACGAGGGCGGCCAGGAGGAGGACGGAGAGGGCCTCGAAGGGGAGGACCCAGTGCTGGAAGAGGCTCGCGCCCGTCACATCGGTGGAGCCTGCGGGCGCGCCGTCCAGATCGATCCAGGTGGTGCGGAAGGCATCGACGACGACCCAGACCAGGGCGGCAGCGGCGGCGACGGCCACGGCGAGGGCGACCCAACGGTTGCCGGAGTCGGCGTCCGGGGAGCGGCCGATGGGGGCTCTGGTGAGCATCAGACCGAACAGCAGGAGGACGATGACCGAACCCACGTAGATGAGGACCTGCGCCCAGGCGATGAACTCGGCCGTGAGCAGGAGGTATTCGACGGCGAGTCCGCCGAGGGCCACCACCAGCCACAGGGCGGCGTGCACCAGCTGCCTGGTGGTGACGGTGACGACGGCGGCGCCGAAGGTGACCAGGCCGACGAGGAGGAAGGCGATCTCCACACCGGTCGGGGAGAGGAAACCCTGCGAGGCCGTGCCGGCGGCTGCGGCGAGGGTCACGGCTCCTCCCCCTTCGGCTCGGTCGGGCCGGCGGTCGGCGGCCCGGTCTGCGGATCGGTCTGCGGATCGGTCTGCGAGTCGGTCTCCGCGGCTGCCTGGGTGGCGGCCAGTTTGTCGGCCGTCTTGCGGGCAGCGGCGAGTTCCTTCGGTTCCTCGGCGGCTGGGTCGAGGGCCGGCGGGGCCGGGACCGTCCACATCCACTCACGGAGCTTGTCGCGTTCGTGGGTGAGTTCGCGGATGTCGGTCTCGGCGTACTCGAACTCGGGTGACCAGAACAGGGCGTCGAAAGGACAGACCTCGATGCAGATACCGCAGTACATGCACAAGGAGAAGTCGATGGCGAAGCGGTCGAGGACGTTGCGGCTGCGGTCACGGCCGCCGGTCGTCGTCGCCGGGACGGTCTCCTTGTGGGAGTCGATGTAGATGCACCAGTCCGGGCACTCGCGGGCACACAGCATGCAGACCGTGCAGTTCTCCTCGAACAGACCGATCACACCGCGGGTGCGGGGCGCGAGGTCGGGCTGGGTGTCCGGGTACTGGCCGGTGACGGACTTCTTCGTCATCGTCCGCAGGGTGACGGCCAGGCCCTTGGCCAGGCCGGAGCCGGGGAAGCCGGAAAGGGAAGCCATGGCTAGGAGATCACCACCTTGACGACGCCGGTGAGGGCGATCTGGGCGAGGGCGAGGGGGACGAGGAGGGTCCAGGAGAGTTTCTGCAACTGGTCCTCGCGCAGCCGGGGATAGGTGACACGGAGCCAGATGACGACGAAGGCGAGGACCGCGGTCTTCAGCAGGGTCCAGACCCAGCCGAGGCCGTCGGCGCCCCACGGCCCGTGCCAGCCGCCCAGGAAGAGGACGGTGGTCAGGGCGCACAGGACGATGATCCCGGCGTACTCGGCGAGCAGGAAGAGCGCGAACCGCAGGCCGGTGTACTCGGTGTACGCCCCGAAGATGATCTCCGAGTCGGCGACGGGCATGTCGAAGGGCGGACGCTGGAGTTCGGCGAGGCCGGCGACGAAGAAGACGATCGCGCCGACGATCTGCCAGGGCAGCCACCACCACGCGAAGGCGTCGAGGATACCGACGAGCGAGACGGTGCCGGCCGCCATCGCCACCGAGGCGGCGGCGAGCAGCATCGGCAGTTCGTAGGCGAGGAGTTGGGCGGCGGTACGCAGGCCGCCGAGGAGGGAGTACTTGTTGGCGGAGGCCCACCCGGCCATGAGCGAGCCGAGGACACCGACGCCCATCACCGCGAGCACGAAGAACACACCCGCGTCCAGCACCTGCCCGACGGCGCCCTCGCCCGGCCCGATCGGGATGGCGAGCAGGACCAGCAGGTACGGCAGGAGGGCGACGGCCGGGGCGAGTTGGAAGACACGGCGGTCCGCACCGGTCGGGACCACGTCCTCCTTCTGCGCGAACTTCACGCCGTCGGCGATGAGCTGGGCCCAGCCGTGGAAGCCACCCGCGTACATCGGGCCCAGCCGACCCTGCATGTGGGCCATCACCTTGTGCTCGGTCTGCCCGACGATCAGGGGGAAGGTGAGGAAGACGACGAAGACGACCAGGAGTCGCAGGGCGACGTCGAGTGCGTCGTTCACTACGAACCTCCTGAGGGGTCGGGGTCATCGGGGGCCGGGGGGCCCGATTCCGATTTCGGTTCCGAGTCGGGCTCGGGGTCGCCTCCGGGGCGGGGCTCGGAGTCGCGTCCGGGTCGGGTGAAGGCGGGACGGGCGTGGTGCCAGGGTGCGTCCGGGCTGCGCGGTGCGGCAGCGGGCTCGGTGCCCGACTCCCCGGACTCGTCCGGCGCCTCTGTTTCGGTGGGCTCCGGCGGCGACGCCTCGGCGCGCTGGGACGCCGAACCCTCGCTCGCGCTGCGGGCACGACGCGGGGGCCGCGCGGGACGGACGGGAGGCGCGGTCGGCGTCACCGTTTCGGGCTGTGCCGCGGTGTCGGCGGCCGGTGCTTCGGGGGCGGCCCGGCCGGCCCGCTGGCTCGCGGAACCCTCGGCGGCCGAGCGGGTGCGGCGCGGCGACGGTGAGGTCCGGCCCTCGGTCCGGTCCTCGGAGCCACCCTCGGTTCCTGCCGGGTCGGCCTGGCTCGCCGAGCCCTGCGCCGCCGTACGGGTGCGGCGCACCGGGCGTTCGCCGGGAGTGCGTCCCGTGCCGGCTCCCGTCCGGCCCGCGCCGCGGGCAGGACGGGAGGGAGTCTGGGGGAGTCTGCCCTTCAGGGGACCCCATTCGTTCGGGTCGGGGACGCCCGGGGGAAGCATCTGGCGGCGCTTCGGACCGCCGTGCTCGGCACCCGCCGCAGGCTCCCCTGGCTCCTTGGCGCCCGGCCAGGCCTTGGCGACGCGGGCGGCGAGGACGAAGTCCTTGCGCAGCGGGTGGCCCTCGAAGTTGTCCGGCAGGAGCAGGTGCTCCAGGGCCGGGTGGCCGGTGAAGTCGACGCCGAACATCTCGTACGTCTCGCGCTCGTGCCAGGCGGCCCCCGCGTAGACGTCCACGGCGGAAGGCAGCGTCGGGGCGTCGTGCGGGACCGTCGTCCGCAGCAGCAGGCGGCGTACCGGGGAGAGGGCGACGACGTGCGCGGTGACGCACAAGCCCGTGCCGGGCTCGTCGACCGCGCTCAGCCAGTCGAAGTACGTGCAGCCGAGCCGGTCACGGGCGGCCTCCAGGGCGGGAATCCAGGAGGCCGGCGGGACGTCGACGGTCAGGACGTCGTACGACTCCTCGGCCGTGGCCTCCGTACCGAACAGCTCCTCGACGTCGGCGGGGAGCCAGCCGACCGCGGTCACCGGTCCTCCCCCTCGCCGGACGTCGCCGCACCGGACTCCCCCGGCGTCGGCGGCTTCACCAATCCGCTCCGCAGCGCCGCCACCGACGCACCCCGCGTGCCCGGGGCGCCCCGCTCGCCCGCCCCGTACCGCTCTCCCAGCGACTCCCGCGCGATCTTCTCCTGGAGCTTCAGGACCCCCTGGAGCAGCGCCTCGGGCCGCGGCGGGCAGCCGGGAACGTAGACGTCGACCGGGATGATCTGGTCGACGCCCTTGGTGACGGAGTAGGAGTCCCAGTACGGGCCGCCGCAGTTGCTGCACGCGCCGAACGAGATGACGTACTTCGGCTCGGGCATCTGCTCGTACAGGCGCTTCACCGCGGGCGCCATCTTGTCCGTGACCGTGCCGGAGACGACCATCAGGTCCGCCTGGCGCGGCCCCGGCGCGAAGGGGATGACACCGAGGCGGATGAAGTCGTGGCGGGCCATCGACGCGGCGATGAACTCGATCGCGCAGCAGGCGAGGCCGAAGTTGAAGACCCAGAGCGAATAACGGCGGCCCCAGTTGAGGATGACCTTCATCGGCTCGGGGGCGAGTCGGGAGAGCGCGCCGAGCTTCCCCCCGCCCTCGGCGGGAAGTACGGCGGGAAGTACGGCGGGATCCGGCAGCAGCACCGGTTCGGCGCCCGCCCCGGGTGCCGTCCCGGGGCCCGCCCCGATGCCCGTCGGGTTGGCGGGGGTCACGTCCATGTCAGGACGCCCTTCTTGTATGCGTACAGCAGGCCGACGGCGAGAAAGCCGAGGAAGATGAACATCTCCACCAGGGTGGTCGCGCCGTAACCGTCGGCGGCGAAGACGGTGGCCCAGGGGAAGAGGAAGATCGAGTCGACCGCGAAGATCACGTAGAGGAAGGCATAGACGTAGTAGCGGACCTGGGTGTGGGCCCAGCCCTCACCGACGGGGTCGACTCCGCACTCGTACGTCATGAGCTTCTCGGGGGTGGGGACCACCGGCCGCAGCAGGCGTCCCGCACCGAAGGCGACAGCGACGAACAGCACACCGACGACGGCGATCAGCCCGACGACCGAATACGCATGGAAGTACTCCGCCGCGACGTACTGCGAAGCGATCACGGTCGGCTCGACGCCGATCGGTTCCCGCACGTCCGCCCCTCGCTGTCGACGATCTGTACGCACGGGAGTCTAGGCCCTTATAAGGAGGCTGTAAGCAGCCCGTCGCCCCTGGATACGAGAGGTGGGGATTTCCCCCGTGCATCTCAGGGGCCCACCTCATGGCGCGGGTTCCCGCGGCCGGGCACGCTAAGACCCATGACCGATCCTTTCCCCGCTCCCGACGACCGTCCGCCGCCGGCCCGCCTCGCCTACGACCGGCACACCTGGAAGGAGATCGCCCACCTCCTGGCGAACCTTCCGGCGGCGCTGGTGGGCTTCACCTATGTCGTGACCGTGCTGTTCACCGGCCTCGGGCTGACGGTCACGGTGGTCGGGTTCCCGCTGCTCGCGGCCGGTCTGGCGGGCGCGCGGTGGCTGGGCAGGGCGGAGCGGGCACGGGCCAGGGCGCTGCTCGGGGTGCGGGTGGAGGAGCCGAGCCGACTGCCGCTGCGTAGTGCCGGAGGGTTTCTGCCACGGGTGTGGATGGCGTTGAAGGACCCGGTGGGCTGGCGCACGATGCTCTACGGGGCGATACGGCTGCCGTGGGGCATCGTCACCTTCACCGTCACCCTGACCTCGCTGTTCGTGCTGTGGCCAGTGCTGCCGTTCATCGCGCGGGGGCTGGCCAACGCGGACCGGGCCATGGTGCGCGGTCTGCTCTCCCCCTCCGACGAACTGGAGCGGCGCATAGCCGAGCTGGAGTCCGACCGGGGGGTGGTGTTCGACACGGCCGCGGCGGATCTGCGGCGCATCGAGCGCGATCTGCACGACGGGGCGCAGGCCCGGCTGGTCAACCTGGCCATGGGGCTGGGGCTGGCCAAGGAGAAGCTGCTGGAGGACCCCGACGCGGCGGCGTCGATGGTCGCGGAGGCGCACGGCGAGGTGAAGCTGGCGTTGCAGGAGCTGCGGGACCTGGCGCGCGGCATCCACCCGGCCGTGCTGACCGACCGGGGGCTGGACGCGGCCCTGTCGTCGGTCGCCTCGCGCTGCACGGTGCCGGTGAAGGTGACGGTCGATCTCGCCGAGCGGCCGGCCGCGGCCATCGAGGGCATCGCGTACTTCACGGTCTCGGAGCTGCTGCAGAACGTCAGCAAGCACAGCGCGGCGCGTTCGGCCACGGTCGACGTGTGGCGGGCGGACGGCCGGCTGCTCATCCAGGTGGAGGACGACGGCCGCGGGGGCGCGAGTCTGGACGGCGGTACGGGGATCCGGGGTCTCGCGGACCGGCTGGGCGCGGTGGACGGCCTGTTCGTCGTGGAGTCGCCGGAGGGCGGCCCGACGACGGTGACGGCGGAGCTGCCGTGGCGGGACCGCTCAGGCGCCCTCGCCGAGGAGGCGCGGACGGCCCACCCGCGGTCGTAGGCGGAGACCCGCGGTCGTGGGCCGAGAGGGGTGGGGAAAACCCCCCGTCCAAGACTGCGACGTACTCCATGGTCCGCAGACCTGCGGCCCAGCAGTCTGGAGATACGACAGCACCGCCGCCGGACGAGGAGAAGGACGACGCCGATGGCCACGGAGTACGGACAGGGCTACGGGCTCGACAGCACGCCCGCCGGGCATCCCGGGCACCCCGGGAGGGCCGGTGAGCGACGGCGCCGGCTGCCGGCCGTACTGCGGGCCCCGGTCGAGGGACGGGCCTGGCGCGAGCTGGGATATGTACTGCTGAGTCTGCCGATCGGCATTCTGCTCTTCGCCTACGCGGTCACGATGGTGTCGCTGGGCGCCGGTCTGCTGGTGACCTTCCTCGGTGTGCCGGTGCTGGCCGCCGGGCTCGCCGGATGCCGCGGGTTCGGGGCGTTGGAGCGGACGCGGGCCCGGGGCCTGCTGGGCCTGGAGGTGGCCGAGCCGGAGCCGCTGCGGATGAAGCGGCAGGGGTTCACGGCCTGGATGGGGGCGGTGCTGAAAAGTGGCGCCTCGTGGCGGGCCCTGCTGTACGCGGTGCTGCATCTGCCGTGGGCGACGTTCTCCTTCGTCGTCTCGGTGACCGTCTGGACGATCGGCTGGTCGCTGCTGACGTATCCGCTGTGGTTCTGGGTGTTCCCGATGTACGCCGGCCAGGGTGGGATCCAGCTGTACGGCGACGGAGAGCACCGGATCTATCTGGACAACTCCTTCGAGATCACGGTGACCGCGCTGCTCGGGCTGCTGTTCACCATCGCCACGCCGTGGATCGTGCGCGCGCTGACCATGGTGGACCGGCTGCTGGTGCACGGCCTGCTCGGGCCGTCGCGGCTGGTGACGCGGGTGGTGGAGCTGGAGTCGGACCGGGGGGCCGTGTTCGACACGGCCGCGGCGGATCTGCGGCGCATCGAGCGCGATCTGCACGACGGGGCGCAGGCCCGGCTGGTCAACCTGGCCATGGATCTGGGGCTGGCCAAGGAGAAGCTGCGGGAGGACCCGCGGGCCGCGGCGCACATGGTGGACGAGGCGCACGGCGAGGTGAAGACGGCGCTGCAGGAGCTGCGGGATCTGGCGCGCGGCATCCACCCGGCCGTGCTGACCGACCGGGGACTGGACGCGGCCCTCTCCTCGGTCGCCTCCCGGTGCACGGTCCCGGTGCGGGTGGAGGTGGATCTGACCGAGCGCCCGGCGCCGGCGATCGAGGGCATCGCGTACTTCACGGTCTCGGAGCTGCTGCAGAACATCAGCAAGCACGCGCGGGCGACCCGGGCGTCCGTGGAGGTGTGGCGGACGGAGAACCGGCTGATGGTGCAGGTCGAGGACAACGGTGTGGGTGGTGCCGACCTGTCCGATGCGTCCGGGGGCTCCGGACTCGCCGGGCTGGCGGAGCGGCTGGACGCGGTGGACGGAATTCTGGTGGTGAACTCACCGGTCGGCGGTCCGACCCTGGTGACGGCGGAGCTGCCGTGGCGGGCCGAGCGGACGCGATGAGCCGACGGTGAGCGGTGAGCAGCGGCTGAGCTGAGAATGAGGCGCGAACAAGGCACGGCCGAGCAGTGGCCGAGGGCGCCGGGAGCGCCGAAAAAGAACCGGACGGCAGGTGTGCGGGGACGGGCGGTGGGCCCGGCCCCGCACCTTCTCGCGTCACCCCCTCCGCATCGCCCGCCCGATACTGGAATGCTGGTCCCGTCAGCCGGGCCTGCCGTACGGGCGGGCGCGGAGGAGGGGTGGGGGCCGAGAAGTCATGGAGGACAGGGTGCGCGTGGTCATCGCCGAGGATTCAGTGCTGCTGCGGGAGGGCCTGACCCGGCTGCTGACCGACCGGGGGCACGAGGTCGTGGCCGGGGTCGGCGACGGTGACGCGTTGCTCAAGACCATCACCGGGCTGGACGGTCAGGGCGAGCTCCCGGACGTCGTGGTGGCCGACGTCCGGATGCCGCCGACGCACACCGACGAGGGGGTGCGGGCCGCCATCCAGCTGCGCAAGGCGCATCCGGATGTCGGAGTGCTGGTGCTGTCCCAGTACGTGGAGGAGCGCTACGCCACGGAGCTGCTCGCCGGCTCCAGCCGCGGCATCGGCTATCTGCTCAAGGACCGGGTGGCCGACGTGCGTGAGTTCGTGGACGCGGTGGTGCGCGTGGCCCAGGGCGGTACGGCCCTGGACCCGGAGGTGGTCGCCCAACTGCTCGGCCGCAGCCGGAAGCAGGACGTCCTCGCGGGGCTCACCCCGCGCGAGCGGGAGGTCCTGGGGCTGATGGCCGAGGGGCGGACGAACTCGGCGATCGCCCGGCAACTGGTGGTGAGCGACGGGGCCGTGGAGAAGCACGTCAGCAACATCTTCATGAAGCTGGGCCTGTCGCCGAGCGACGGCGATCACCGCCGGGTGCTGGCCGTGCTCACCTATCTCAACTCCTGACCGCAGGTCTGCCCCCGGCCGAACCGCCGGCGAGCGGACGGCGTCCTTCGGAGTGAAGGGCCGGGGGCGGGCAGCCGGACTCGGGGACCGGAGGGAATCCGGGTAAAAGGCGGGACACATCGGCACACCCGGATCTCGAAGTCGTGTCCAAGATGCGAATGACCTGAGGAAGGCGCCCCTTACGGACGTAGGGTTGATCCAGGGACGGCCTGCGGGAGGGCCGGTCCCGGACAGCGCCTCGAGGAGGTCCAGTTCAGTGACCAGCCAGGTCAGCAGCCCAGCGGAGCAGGCCGACGGAACAGTCCTGGGAGAGCAGCGCAAACCGGCGGGAGCGAAGGACGTCCGTCGCCTCGACCGGGTGATCATCAGGTTCGCGGGGGACTCGGGCGACGGCATGCAGCTCACCGGTGACCGCTTCACCTCGGAGACGGCGTCGTTCGGCAACGACCTGTCGACACTGCCGAACTTCCCGGCCGAGATCCGCGCCCCGGCCGGCACCCTGCCGGGTGTCTCGTCCTTCCAGCTCCACTTCGCCGACCACGACATCCTCACCCCCGGTGACGCGCCGAACGTGCTGGTCGCGATGAACCCGGCCGCGTTGAAGGCGAACATCGGGGATCTGCCGCGCGGCGCGGAGATCATCGTCAACACGGACGAGTTCACCAAGCGGGCGATGCAGAAGGTCGGGTACGACAGCAACCCGCTGGAGGACGGTTCGCTCGGCGGCTACAGCCTCCATCCGGTGCCGCTGACGACCCTGACGGTGGAGGCGCTGAAGGACTTCGACCTCAGCCGCAAGGAGGCCGAGCGCAGCAAGAACATGTTCGCGCTGGGGCTGCTGAGCTGGATGTACCACCGGCCCACCGAGGGCACGGAGAAGTTCCTGACCTCGAAGTTCGCCAAGAAGCCGGACATCGCGGCGGCCAACATCGCCGCGTACCGGGCGGGCTGGAACTTCGGCGAGACGACGGAGGACTTCGCCGTCTCCTACGAGGTGGCCCCGGCCGCCACGGCGTTCCCGCCGGGCGTGTACCGCAACATCTCCGGCAACCTGGCCCTGGCGTACGGCCTGATCGCGGCCTCCCGGCAGGCGGACCTGCCGTTGTTCCTGGGGTCGTACCCGATCACGCCGGCCTCGGACATCCTGCACGAGCTGAGCCGGCACAAGAACTTCGGTGTGCGGACCTTCCAGGCCGAGGACGAGATCGCCGGCATCGGCGCCGCGCTGGGCGCGGCCTTCGGCGGGTCGCTCGCCGTGACGACGACGTCCGGCCCCGGTGTGGCCCTGAAGTCCGAGACGATCGGTCTCGCGGTGTCGCTGGAGCTGCCGCTGCTGATCGTGGACATCCAGCGCGGCGGCCCGTCCACGGGCCTGCCCACCAAGACCGAGCAGGCGGACCTGCTCCAGGCGATGTACGGGCGCAACGGCGAGGCCCCGGTCCCGGTGGTCGCGCCGCGCACGGCGGCCGACTGCTTCGACGCGGCCCTGGAGGCGGCCCGGATCGCGCTGACCTACCGGACCCCGGTCTTCCTGCTCTCCGACGGCTATCTGGCCAACGGCAGCGAGCCGTGGCGCATCCCGGACACGGAGGAGCTGCCGGATCTGAGCGTGCGGTTCGCCCGCGGCCCCAACCACACGATGGACGACGGCACCGAGGTGTTCTGGCCGTACCAGCGGGACCCGCACACCCTGGCCCGGCCGTGGGCGGTCCCGGGCACCCCGGGTCTGGAGCACCGGATCGGCGGCATCGAGAAGCAGGACGGCACGGGCAACATCTCCTACGACCCGGCCAACCACGACTTCATGGTGCGTACCCGGCAGGCGAAGGTCGACGGCGTCGAGGTCCCCGACCTGGAGGTCGACGACCCGGACGGCGACGCCAGGGTGCTGGTCCTCGGCTGGGGGTCCACCTACGGGCCGATCACCGCGGCCGTACGGCGCATCAGGGGCGCAGGGGGCGCGATCGCCCAGGCCCATCTGCGCCATGTCAACCCCTTCCCGCGGAATCTCGGGGAGGTCCTGGAGCGTTACGAGAAGGTGGTGATCCCCGAGATGAACCTCGGGCAGCTCGCCACGCTGGTGCGGGCGAAGTACCTGGTGGACGCGCACTCGTACAACCAGGTCAACGGCATGCCGTTCAAGGCCGAACAGCTCGCCACGGCTCTGAAGGAGGCCATCGATGGCTGAGACGTCCACGGAAGGCAGGGGCGCGGTCGACGCGCTCTCCTTGGTGCCCAAGGCCGAGGGCAAGCAGTCCATGAAGGACTTCAAGTCCGACCAGGAAGTGCGCTGGTGCCCCGGCTGCGGTGACTACGCGGTCCTCGCCGCCGTGCAGGGCTTCATGCCCGAGCTCGGACTGGCGAGGGAGAACATCGTCTTCGTCTCCGGCATCGGCTGCTCGTCCCGCTTCCCGTACTACATGAACACCTACGGGATGCACTCCATCCACGGCCGCGCCCCCGCCATCGCGACGGGCCTGGCGACGTCCCGGCGCGACCTGAGCGTGTGGGTCGTCACGGGTGACGGGGACGCGTTGTCCATCGGCGGCAACCATCTGATCCACGCACTGCGCCGGAACGTCAATCTGAAGATCCTGCTGTTCAACAACCGGATCTACGGCCTCACCAAGGGGCAGTACTCGCCGACCTCCGAGATCGGCAAGATCACCAAGTCGACGCCGGTGGGCTCGCTGGACGCGCCGTTCAACCCGGTGTCGCTGGCCATCGGCGCGGAGGCGTCCTTCGTGGCCCGCACGGTCGACTCGGACCGCAAGCACCTCACCGAGGTACTGCGGCAGGCCGCCGCCCATCCGGGCACGGCGCTGGTCGAGATCTACCAGAACTGCAACATCTTCAACGACGGCGCCTTCGAGGTCCTCAAGGACCGCCGACAGGCCGAGGAAGCGGTGATCCGGCTGGAGCACGGCAGTCCGATCCGCTTCGGCACCGACCACGCGAAGGGCGTCGTGCGGGACCGGGCCACCGGCGATCTGAAGGTGGTCGCGGTGACGCCGGAGAACGAGGCGGAGATCCTGGTCCACGACGCGCACTCGGCGTCGGCGACCACCGCGTTCGCGCTGTCCCGGCTCGCCGATCCGGACACCCTGCACCAGACCCCGATCGGCGTCTTCCGCTCCGTGGACCGCCCGGTGTACGACACGCTGATGGCCGAGCAGTTGGACAACGCCGTCGAGCAGCACGGCAAGGGCGAGCTCGGCGCGCTGTTCGCGGGCAACGACACCTGGACGGTCGTCGGATGAGCACCGCCGGCTGACCGTCTTCGGCCACCCGCCCCTCAGGGGCCCGAGGCCCGGACGCCTCAGAGCGTCCGGGCCTCGTCGTACGCCTTACGGGCGGTCAGCACGTCGTCCATGCGCCGTTCGGTCCACAGCGCCAGCGCGCTCACCTGCTCGGCCGCCTCCCACCCCAGGTCGGTGAGGGAGTAGTCGACCCGCGGCGGGATCACCGGCTTGGCGTCACGGTGGACGAGCCCGTCCCGCTCCAGCGTCTGCAGGGTCTGGGTGAGCATCTTCTCGCTGACCCTGCCGATCGCGCGACGCAGCTCACTGAAGCGGTGGGGCCGCTCCTGGAGCCGGATCAGCACGAGCACTCCCCAGCGGCTGGTCACATGCTCCAGGACCAGGCGGTGCGGGCACAGCGCCTCACGCTCGCTCCGCCGGCCCTCGCCGTCCCGTACGGACACATCACTTACCGTCATGCCAGTACCTTACTTCAAAGTGGGTACTTTCCATTAGTTAGCGCAACTCCTAGGGTTAGTGCCATACGCCCCCCACAAGGAGTTCTGATCATGAGCATCGTCGTCACCGGAGCCACCGGAAACCTGGGCCGCCACGTCGTGGGGCAGCTCCTGGAGAAGGTTCCGGCCGAGCAGGTCACCGCCGTCGTACGCAGCGCGGAGAAGGCCGCGGACCTGGCGGAGCGCGGGGTGCGGATCGCGGTCGCCGACTACAGCGCCCCCGAAACCCTCGACGGCGTGTTCACGGCCGGCGACAAGGTGCTGCTGATCTCCAGCAGCGAGGTCGGCGCGGACCGGGTGGGACAGCACACGGCCGTCATCGACGCCGCCAAGGCCGCCGGCGTCTCCCTGCTCGCCTACACCAGCGCCCCCGGAACGCTGACCGCCGCGCTCGCCGACGACCACCGCGGCACCGAGAAGGCCCTGCTGGCCTCCGGTCTCCCGTACGTCCTGCTGCGCAACGGCTGGTACCACGAGGTCTACACCGAGAACCTCGCCCCCGTGCTGGAGCACGACGCGGTCGTCTCCGCCGCCGGTGAGGGCCGCCTCTCCTCCGCCGCGCGCGCCGACTACGCGGCGGCCGCCGTCGCCGTACTGACCGGCGAGGGCCACGAGAACAAGACGTACGAGCTGGGCAGCGACGAGTCGTGGGACCTCGCCGAGTACGCGGCCGAGCTGAGCCGCCAGACCGGCAAGGAGATCGCCTACAAGCCGGTCACCGTCGAGGAGCTCACCGGCATCCTGACCGGCGCCGGGCTCCCCGAGCCGGTGGCCGCCATTTTCGCGGGCACGGACGCCTCCATCGAGAAGGGCGAGCTGGTCGTCACCAGCGGCGACCTGGCCCGCCTGATCGGCCGCCCGGCCACCCCGATCGCGGACGCCATCGCCGCCGCACTGAAGGCCTGACCCGGGGCCTGAATGCCTGACCCGGGCCTGGACGCCCCCGCTCGTCATGACCGTATTCCAGTATGGGAATGACGAGCCGGGCGTCCGGCGTTACGGTCGTCCGGGCGAGCGTCGCTCGCCCGGACACGCGTCAGGCGAGAAGGAGGGCGGCCCGTGACCGAGAAGTCGGACGGCGAGCGGCGTACAGGACTGCTGAACGGCTTCGCGGCATACGGTATGTGGGGGCTCGTCCCCCTCTTCTGGCCACTGCTGCAGCCCGCCGGAGCCATGGAGATCCTGGCCCACCGGATGGTCTGGTCGCTGCTCTTCGTGGCCGCCGCCCTGCTCGTCATACGTCGCTGGTCCTGGCTCGGCGAACTGCTGCGGCAGCCGCGTAGGCTGGCCCTGATCGCCGTCGCCGCGGCGGTCATCACCGTGAACTGGGGCGTCTACATCTGGGCGGTGAACTCCGGGCACGTCGTCGAGGCCTCCCTCGGCTACTTCATCAACCCGCTGGTCACCATCGCCATAGGCGTCCTGCTGCTGAAGGAACGACTGCGGCCCGCGCAGTGGGCGGCGGTCGGGGTCGGCTTCGCGGCGGTGCTCGTCCTCACCATCGGCTACGGTCGCCCGCCGTGGATCTCGCTCTGCCTCGCCTTCTCCTTCGCCGCGTACGGACTGGTGAAGAAGAAGGTCAACCTCGGCGGCGTCGAATCACTGGCCGCCGAGACGGCCGTCCAGTTCCTCCCCGCGCTCGGCTATCTGCTCTGGTTGGGCAGCAGTGGCGAGTCCACCTTCGGTGCCGAGGGTGCGGGACACGCGGTGCTGCTGGCCGCCACCGGCCTCGTCACCGCGCTCCCCATGGTCTGCTTCGGCGCCGCCGCGATCCGCGTACCGCTGTCCACGATGGGGCTGCTCCAGTATCTGGCCCCGGTCTTCCAGTTCCTGCTCGGCATCCTCTACTTCAAGGAGGCCATGCCGCCCGAGCGCTGGGCCGGATTCGCGCTGGTGTGGCTGGCGCTCATGCTGCTGACCTGGGACGCACTGCGCACCGCCCGCCGGTCCGCCCGCGTACTCACCACCGAGCGCGCGAGGGCGGCGGCCGTGGCCGGCGCGGCGATGAGCCCGGTGGCCCCGGTGGTCGTAGCGAACCCGGCGGAAGCGGTGAGCACCGTGAATACGGCGAACACCGGGGACACCAGGGACACCGTGGACGCGGTGGACGCGCCGAAGGCCGGGCCGGAGCGCTCCTCAGCGCGTTGAACGGCTCCGTCCACGCCCACTCACCCGTGCCGGGCGCGGTCGGTCAGCCGGCCCATGCGGGAGCGGGCGGACTCCAGTTCCTCGATCTCGTCGGCCGCCGGGCCGTCCTCGGCGGCGAGTTCGGTCCACAGCTCGATCAGCCCGCGTCCCAGCTCCAGCCCGCGCAGCGGATCGCGCACCGCGCGCCAGGCGGTGGCCGCGCTGCGGACGTTGCCGTAGGCGGCCTCCGCGTCGCCCGCCCTGCGGTGGATCCCGGCGAGGTCGAGGGAGAGCCGGAAGGCGTGCAGCGGCTCGTCACCCAGGTAGGCGATGTACGCGGACAGCTCGCGCAGCTTGAGCACCTCCGGGTGCTCGGGCCCCAGCGTCCGCGACGCCTCGGTCACCGTCTCCCCGGCCAGTCGCGCCGCCGTGTCGATCCGGCCCGCCCGAACTGCCTCGTTGATCCGTCCCATGGGCTCGGCCAGGTGGGTCTCGCCCGGGGCGGCGGGCGGCTCGTCCCCGAGCACCGCCTCCGCCACGGCGTCGAAACCTCGGGGCGGGGCCGGCTTGAGGTCGGGGGCGAGAGCGGGTTCGGGCTCGGCCTCCGCAGCCGGTTCGGGGGTGGGGGGAGGGGCAGCTCCCGGTGCCGGGGGTGGTGTCCGGCCGGCCGAGGGCAGCGGGTCCGGCGTCCGGCCGGCCGGGGGTATGGGAGGGGCTGAGGGCGCCGGAGGTATCAGGGGTGCCTGAGGCGTCCGCGGTGTCCGAGCGGGTGCCGGGTGCCTGCCGTGGTCGGCTTCGGGGGCGGGGTGCGGCCTCGTGTCCATGAGTGGAGGCGGGCCGAACTCGCCCATCGGCGGCACGACCGTGCCGGGAGGTACGGCTTCCACCGACTCGGGCACCGGCCGCAGCCGGAAGGTGGGTGCGCTGTCGCGCACGGGCACCGGAGCCGGCACCGGAGCCGGGGTCTGCATCGGAGCCGGGGTCGGCGCTGCCGGCTCCATGGGGACCGGTTCTCCGGCGAAGTGGCTGGCACCGTCCGGGTCGACCCGGAGCGGGACGACGTACCCGGTGCGCTCGTCGTGGATGGTGGCGAGGACGGTGTGTCCCGAGGCGACGGCGATGCGGTGGAGGCGGTTCAGCACCGCCTGCTGCACCTCCTCGTCGGGTCCGGCGACCACCAGCACCCCGCCGACCGACGCCTTCCGTGAGCCGGCACCCGTCGCAGGGGCGGGGACATGGACGTCGATCGGCACTGCCGCACGGTCCGCCGCACGTGCGGCCTGCTGCTGTTCCCACTTCTGCTCGCGGCTGAGTCGCGCCATCGTCCCCTCATTCGGGTCGTGAACCTACCGACGAGTCTGTCCGCATATCCCCGTTTCTCACGTCACCGCGTTGTCACAGGCTCGTCCCAACGGCCGTCCGCCCGGTTCCGCGCCTGTCGGCCGGCATGAGGAGACCCGGGTGAACCGCGGTCGGTCCGCACTGACCAGCTCCTGAGCCGTCACGCACACCCCGGTATTTATTTCTCTCGCGAGAGAGATACCTTGGTGATGGCCGGGTCCCGGTGCCCCGCGGGTACCGCACCGCCCGGAGGTCTCGCACGCATGGAGGATTGCCGTGGCTCTGCCCGCTCTGTCGTCCTTTCGGATCGAGAACGTTCAGGAGCCGTCCATGGATGCCCGTCATGAAGCCGCTCTCGGCCTGCATCAGCTCGAGGGGTTCCTCCACCAAGAGGCCCACCGCCTGGAGGCACACCGCAAAGCGCACGATTTCGCCTGGGCGCTGCCCGGCCTCACCACGGACCAGCGCCTCGTGGTCGAGGAGGCGTACGCCCAGGAGCAGGTGGCGTACGCCCGCGAGACGACGCGCCGCATCGCGGAGCGCATACAGCAGGTCGAGGCTCAGTACGCGACCCGCCACCGCCGGTTCACGCGGGACACCGCCGTTGCCATGGCCGTGGTCACCATGGGTCTGATCGGTCTCTGCATCGCGGTGATCCTGGGGACGGCGTCGGGCGCGCCCTGACGGCACCCCGCCGCCGTTCCGTCAGCGGGTCTCGTCCTCCAGGGAGACCAGTAGCTTGCGCAGGCTGCCCCTGATCGCCGCGCGTTCCTCCGGGTCCAGCACGGAGAGCACCTCCCGCTCCAGGCCGAAGTGCGCTTCCAGCACGCGGTCCACACTCGCCCGCCCCTCCTCCGTCAGACGGACCAGAGTGCTTCGGCCGTCGTCGGGGGACGGGCCGCGCTCGATCCAGCCCTCCCGCTCCAGCCGGTTGAACCTCCCGGTGAGACCGGCGGACGACACGATCAGCGCCTGGCGCAGTTGCCCCGGCGTCAACGCGTAGTGAGGGCCGCTGCGGCGCAGGGCGTGCAGCACGTCGAAATCCCCGAGATTGGCGATGGGCACGCCGCCGGCGCGGCGCAGTTGCGCCACGAACCGTTCTTCCAGGAGTCGGGCCGTACGCATCAGACGGGCGATCACCTCGGTGGACGAGACGTCCAGTTCGGGCCACTCGCTGCGCCACTCGGCCAGCATCGTGTCCACACTGTCGCCGTCGACGGCGGCTTCGGTCTCTTCGTCCTCACGCATCTCGGCTCCAGCGTATCCGCAGCGCGAGCAGGGAAGGAGCCAGGCGTGAGGAGACCGGTGGGGGCCGCTCCGTCCGAGGCGGTGGCGGAGATCGTCGCCTCGGTGCGCGCGCGGAGGCTGCGGGCCGTCGAGGTGGTCGCGGAGGCGCTGGCGCGGATCGAGCGGGCCGATCCGGTGCTGTGCGCGTTCACCGAGGTGTGGGCCGAGGAGGCACTGCGGCGGGCGGCCGAGGTGGACGCCCGGGTCGATGCGGGTCCACCCGGCTCGGGTGAGTGGCTGCCGCTGGCCGGGGTGCCGATCGCCGTGAAGGGGCGGTACGGGCTCCGGACGGCGGGTCCGCTGCTCGCGGCCGGTGGTGTCGCCGTGGGCGCCACCGCCGTACCCGGGCCCGGCACCCCCTGGCAGACCTGGGGGCGCGGGGCGCGCGGACGGACCGTCAACCCGTGGCGGGCGGACCGCACTCCGGGCGGTTCCTCGGCCGGGGCCGCGGTCGCGGTGGCGGCGGGGCTGGTGCCGCTGGCGACGGGCAGCGACGGTGCGGGGTCGGTACGCATCCCGGCGGCGTGGTGCGGGGTCGTCGGTCTGAAGGTCACCAACGGCCGCCTCTCGTCGTCCGACCGCACGGGTCTCGCGGCACCCGGCGTCCTCACCCGGACGGCAGCGGACGCGGCGGTCTGGTGGCGGGCGGTGTCGCCGCCCACCGCCGTCGAAGCGCCGCCGCCCGTCCCCCGCACCGCGATCTGGTCCCCCGACCTCGGCTTCGCCGATCCCGACGAGGAGCCCGTCGCGCTGGCCCGCGCCGCGGTCGACCGGCTCGTCGACGCCGGAGTCGTACGGCTCCTGAGGCCCCCGCGGGCCGTACGGCCCGCACAGTCGGCGAAGCCTCCGCTGCTCCTGGACCCCGCGCCAGCCTGGCTCGCCCTGCGCGCGCCCGGCGGGTCCCGCCCCGGCCTCGCCGACGCCCACCGCATTCGGGTGGCGAACGACCGGCGCCTGGCCCGCCTCTTCGCCCACGCCGAGTTGCTGCTGACGCCCACGGCGCCCACCGCGCCGCACGGCCACGAGGGGCCCGGTGACGTCTACTCCACCGCGCTCACCTGGGCGTTCAACGTGAGCGGGCACCCCGCGCTGAGCCTCCCCGCCGGGTTCGGCAGCGACGGCTGCCCGGCCGGGCTCCAACTGGTGGCGCCGCACGGGCGGGAGGCGCTGCTGCTCGCCGTGGCACGGGCGGCGGAGCGACGGCAGGCGCTCGGCGCGGTGGGGTCGTCAACTGCTTGCCGGGAGCGTGCCCGGGGGAGGGTTGACCCGATCGTGTGATGCTCGGCTTCCGGGCCGGACCACGCACAGGATGTGTGCCGCCGCCCCGGGACCCGCTCCCCCCGTTGCCTCCCCCGTTACTTCGCCTCGTTGGCGGCCTTCACCAGCGCGTCCTTCGTGACGGCACCGACGTAGACCTTGCCGTCCTCGGTGAACAGGGCGTTGACCAGGCGGGTGCTGAACACGGTGCCCGTGCCGAACTCGCCCTTCACCCGGTCGCCGAGCGAGCCGAGGAAACCGCCGAGGTCACCGCCCTCGGAGCCGGTCGGCAGACCTCCCTCGGCGCCGGTGTCGAAGGTGGCGACGGAGTTCCAGCCCTCGCCCAGCACCTTCAGCCCGTCGAGCCCCTTGGAGAGGTCCTCCTCGGACTTCGGGGCGCCCTCCGGCTTGCCGGTCGGCTCCCCGCCCTTCTTCCCGTCCTCCAGGGCGCCCTCCTCGGTCACCTTGGCGCCCTTGGGCGGGGTGAAGTCGAAGGTCGACGCGGCCGGCCGGTCGAAGCTGACCTTGGTGAAGCCGACGTCCACGACGGCGGCACCACCGCTCGCCGGGGTCAGCGTGAACTTCAGCGGCGTCCCGGTCCGGTGGTCCACCGCGATGCTGATCGCACCGACCGTGGAACCGGACTGCTTGGGCTTGACGACCAGCTTGTAGGCGTCGCGGCCGGCCACCTGCGCGGTGCCGTCGACGGTGACGGACGTGGTGTCGTCGACCGCCTTCAGTGCCTCCTCGGCGAAGTCCTTCGGCGTGGCCGGGGGCTGCTCCCCCTTTCGCCCTCGGCGGACTCGTCGACGGTGCCGTGGTAGACCTCGTCGGACGCGCTGTCGTAGCCCCAGACGTCCTTGCCGTTGCGGATCAGGCTGTACTCGGCGGCGCTCTCGAGCAGCGACACCTTCTGCCGGTCGGGGCCGTCGACCGCGACGCGCAGGGTGTGCGTACCGGAGGCCAGCTCGGTGAGCTTGGCCGACGGGTCGGCGGACGAGCCGCCCTCGCCGCGGTCCAGGGCGCCGGAGGCCAGGCTGCTCTCCAGGCCGCCGAGGTCCGGCAGTCCGAGGTCGGTGGTGATCTTCACGGTGCCGGACAGTCGCTCGGTGTCCGACTCGGCCATCTTCTCGATGAGCTGCGCGGCGGTGATCTCCGGCAGGTCCGGGTCGCCGGAGTTCGCGATCGCGGGGACGAGCCCGATGGTCGCGGCCGCCACTCCCATCACCGTGACCGGGACGACGTACCGCGCGGCCCTGCGCCGGCCCGAGCCCGGCTCGCGGGTCGTCCCCGCGGTCGTCGTGTCGTCGGATTCGTACGGTGCCATGTGTGCCTTACCTCCGTGGTCGGCGGCGGCCCGCGTCTCGTGTTCCTCACACCGGTCACACCCTGAGCCGCCATTCTCACCCGAATCGGTGAGGAGTGGTGTCCGTCATGGTCCATCTGACCAAACACCGCGAGAGGAAGCGTCAGACCCCGGACTCAACTCCGTGTACTGCTGCGGTATGACACGAGGAGGTGTTTCCGCCCCCGACCAGTAGGGGTCGGGGGCGGCGGGCGAGTCAGCCGGCCCGGTGCACCACCGCGTCGCACAGTTCGACCAGGGCCGTCTTCGATTCGCACTCCGGCAGCGGTGCCAGCACCGCGCGCGCCTCCTGCGCATAGCGCACGGTGTCCCGGCGGGCCTGCTCCAGCGCGGGGTGCGCGCGCAGCAGTCGCAGCGCCTCGGCGTGCCGGCCGTCGTCGCTGAGGTCGGAGTCCAGCAGCTCGCACAGCGCGATGTCCTCGGGCAGGCCCAGCCGGGCCGCTCGCTCGCGCAGCCGCAGCACGGGCAGGGTCGGAATGCCCTCGCGCAGATCGGTGCCCGGGGTCTTGCCGGACTCGTGGGAGTCGGAGGCGATGTCCAGCACGTCGTCGGCGAGCTGGAAGGCGATCCCGAGCCGCTCGCCGTACTGGGTCAGCACGTCCACGACCGTGTCGTCCGCGCCGGACATCATGGCGCCGAACCGGCACGAGACGGCGACCAGTGAGCCGGTCTTGCCACCCAGGACGTCCAGGTAGTGGTCGACCGGATCGCGGCCGTCCTGCGGCCCCGCGGTCTCCAGGATCTGACCGGTGACCAGCCGCTCGAACGCCTCCGCCTGTACCCGTACGGCCTCCGGCCCGAGGTCGGCCAGGATGTGCGAGGCGCGCGCGAAGAGGAAGTCGCCGGTGAGGACCGCGACGGAGTTGCCCCAGCGGGTGTTCGCGCTGGGCACCCCGCGCCGCACACCCGCGTCGTCCATCACGTCGTCGTGGTACAGCGTGGCCAGGTGGGTCAGCTCCACGACCACGGCGGACGGTACGACGCCGGGCGCGTAGGGGTCGCCGAACTGGGCGGCGAGCATCACGAGCAGCGGCCGGAACCGCTTGCCGCCGGCCCGCACCAGGTGCTGGGCGGCACCCGTGATGAAGGGCACCTCGCTCTTGGTGGCCTCGAGCAGCCCTTCCTCGACAGCCGTCATCCCGGCCCGGACATCGGCTTCCAGAGCCTGGTCCCGCACGCTCAGCCCGAATGGCCCGACGACGGTCACGAGGGGTCTCCTGTCTGCTGGTGTCCACTGGCGCTCAGACGTCTTGCACCGTTTACCGAGAGGTCGCTGGTTGTCGATAGGTCGCTGACATCACTCGAGTCAGCGTATCCGGTCATGTTTCGATCACCGCCAGCACCCACATTCCCCAAACTCACCCAAGCACGCGCGGACGGCACCTCACGGCGCCCTCCGATATCGGATCACCATCAGATCGTTTCCGATCAGTTGACAACAAGGGACATTTGCCAACTTTCCGGACGTATCCCGTCCACGCGCCGGGCGTGCCCCGAGCCGCATCTCGGCGCGCGGTCCATCCTGCCCGTCCTGGTGCCCGATTTGCCGCAATTGCCAAATGGATTCCCTTTGGCGGCAAATGCGCCCGCGCGATGCGGCCAGTGAGGTCGGTCACGCGCACCCCGACACGTCCACGACTCCCCGCGCGGGCGCTTTCCCTTCCATCGAACGCGAGTTGACCGTTGGCACCCGCAAAGGATCAAGTACCCCAAACAGCCCAAGACAAGATCAAACGGCGTCATACGTGACGCTCGCACTTGTTCCCGACATGTGCTCTCGCATACGTTCCCGGCCTGTCGGGCGGACGCCGAATCCTGCCGCCGCCCGCGCCACCCGTCGATCAACTCACTCACGCACGGCAGGAGCGGGGGACCCAGGTAAGTCGCCGGACCGGTTCGCACCGGGACGGCTCGGGGTGAAGCCATGCCCTCAGGGGCGCGGCCGGGCACTCTTCCGCCCGAACCCGACAGCTCACCTCGTAGGCGTAGGAGAGGAACGCACACATGCCCGCCATGCCCGCATCCGGTCAGCGCCGCTTCGGCCGCACCCGCCTCGTCCGCTCCCTCGCCGTCGCCGGCGTGGCCGCGATCGCCCTTCCGGTGTTCGGCGCCACCAGCGCCTCCGCAGCTCCCGCCACCCCCGTGTCGTCCGCCCCGGCCGCCGCCGGCACCGAGACGGCGTACCCGGACAACCTCGACGGCTGGATCCGCGAGTCGCTGTCGATCATGGCGCAGCACGGCATCCCCGGCAGCTACGACTCCATCCACCGCAACATCATGCGCGAGTCCTCCGGCAACCCGCAGGCCATCAACCTGTGGGACTCCAACGCCGTCGCCGGCACCCCGTCGAAGGGCCTGCTGCAGGTCATCGACCCGACCTTCCAGGCGTACCACGTGCCCGGCACGGCCTTCGACCCGTTCGACCCGGTCGCGAACATCGCGGCGGCCTGCAACTACGCGGCGGACCGCTACGGCTCGATCGACAACGTCTTCGGCGCCTACTGAGACGTCCGGGCGCACCGGGGCACACCCGGCCCACGGGGTCACCCGTCGGGGCGGAGGCCGGGACGGCACGTGTCGGAGCGCGTGCCACCCCGTCCCGCCCCGTCCGTTCCGCCGAACAACCGCTCGAGGACGACGGCCACGCCGTCGTCCTCGTTCGTCGTGGTGACCTCGTCGGCCACCGCCTTCAGCTCGGGATGCGCGTTGGCCATGGCGACACCGTGGGCCGCCCAGTGGAACATCGGGATGTCGTTGGGCATGTCGCCGAAGGCGACGGTCCGTTCCCGGCTCAGCCCCAGGTGTTCGGCGGCCAGCGCCAGCCCCGTCGCCTTGGTGACACCGCACGGCTGGAGCTCCACGGTGCCCGGTCCCGACATGGTGACCGTGGCCAGCGAACCGACCACCGAACGCGCCGTCGCCGCCAACTCGTCGTCGCTCAGGAAGGGGTGGCGCAACAGCACCTTGGTGATCGGCAGGACCCACAGATCGTCCCGTCGCCCGATCCGCACGGCGGGCAGCGTCGGGTGCGGCATCCGATAGCCCGGCTCGATCAGGGTGAGTCCGTCGATCCCGTCCTGGTCGACCGCGGCGTACACCTCCCCCACCTCGGCCTCGATCTTGCCGAGCGCGGTCTCCGCCAGTTCCCGGTCCAGCGTGACGGAGTGAAGCAGCCGGTTCGCGCCGGCGTCGTACACCTGCGCGCCCTGTCCGCACACCGCGAGCCCCGTGCTCCCCAGCCGCTCCAGGAGCGGCCGCACGCCGGGCGCCGGACGGCCCGTCACCACGAGATGCCGGGCACCGGCCCGCGTCGCCAGTGCCAGTGCGGCGAGAGACCGGCCGGAGAGAGAGTCGTCGCCGCGCAGCAGCGTCCCGTCCAGGTCGGTGGCGATGAGTGAACAATCGGTGGGTGCGGCCATGATCAGAGAATACGGACACCACGCCCACACAACTCACCCTCACCCGGAACATCTCCGTCCGCACGCCCGCACCCCTTATCCTTCGCGCCACACCGCCGGGCCGTCGCCACGCGCCCGCTTCACCACGACCGCGCGTCCGCCTCGCCACAGCCGCGCGCCCCGCCGCTTCCGTCATCACCGGGTACGGACCTGTTAAAGGCCTCTGCACCACTTGGCAACAACATGGTCCGCTACCTACCGTCCTGGTGGTCCCGGGCGGTACCTTCCAAGAGTCCAGGGGGACTTGATCGGGGGGTCAGGTGAGCAGGGGACGCACACGTGTGCTGAGGCTCGAGGAGCTCGGCGAGGGGGAGCGGGAACGCTGGCGTGAGCTGCGCGCCGCGACGGACGCACCACGCAGCCCTTTCATGGAACCGGAGTTCGCCACCGCCGTGTCCCGGGTGCGGCCGCAGGCCCGGGTGGCGGTCCTGTACGAGGGGACGTCCGCCGAACCGGCCGGCTTCCTGCCTTACGAGCGGGGCGCGCTGGGGCAGGGCAGGGCGATCGGGCTCGGGGTGTCGGACTGCCAGGGCGCCGTCCTGCGTCCGGGCCTCGCCCTGGAGACCGGTGAACTGCTGCGCGCCTGCTCGGTGTCGAGCTTCGCCTTCGACAACCTGGAGGCGAACCAGGCCCTGTTCGTCCCGCACGCGGCCGAGGAGCACGCCACCTACGTCATCGACGTGGAGAAGGGCTACGAGACCTATGAGTCCGTACTGCGCACCCAGTCGCCGAAGTTCCTGAAGACCACACTGGCCAAGGAGCGCAGGCTCGGCCGCCAGGCGGCCGGACCGGTGCGGTTCGTCTTCGACGAACGCGAACCGGCCGCGCTGCGCGCTCTCATCGAGTGGAAGTCGGCCCAGTACCGCAGGACCGGGCGGCGCGACCGGTTCGCGCAGGAGTGGATCACGCGGCTCGTGGGCCGCCTGGCCGAGACCCGGGCACCGGAGTGCACGGGCACGCTGTCCGTCCTGTACGCCGGGGACCGCCCCGTCGCCGCACACTTCGGCCTGCGCTCGGCCTCGGTCCTGGCCTGCTGGTTCCCGGCGTACGACGTGGAGTTCGCGAAGTACTCGCCGGGGCTCGTGCTGCATCTGCGCATGGCGGAGGCGGCGGCCGGCGAGGGCATCGGCCTGCTCGACATGGGGCGTGGCCCGGCCGAGTACAAGGACTCGCTGAAGACGGGCGAACTCGCCGTCTACGAAGGGGAGGCGATACGTCCGGGCCTGGGTGCCGCGCTGCACCTGCTGCGCCGCGAGCCCGTACGCCGTGCGCACGGCTTCGTCCGCGCCCACCCGCGCCTCGCGTCGCTGGCGTCGCGGGCGCTGAAGGGTGCGGGGCGGCTGCGCCGGTCATGAGGGGCCGCTTGTAAGGACAGTTCGCGAGGACCGTTCATGAGGACCGTTCATGAGAAGGGGGAGGGCTCGTGGCCCGCACGGCACGTACGCAGGAGGAGATACGGCGGTTCCTGGACATCGGAGCGGTTCAGGTCGCCGAACTGGACCTGGACGGTGAGGAGACCGTCCTCAGACCCGGTCCGGGCAGCCCACCGGTGACGCACGGAGAGGTGTTCGTACTGGTCAGGCAGGCTGGCCGGCCGGTGGGCACGCTGCTGGGGCAGGTGCCGGAGGGGGCCGATCCGGCAACGGTCCTGGCGGCGCTCGCACGGCGGGAGCACGGGCAGGAGCCGGCGGAGGGGCGAGGACAGGGGCAGGGCGCGGAGAGGTCCGTGGCCGCCGGACCGCCGCCGCCCCACACCTCGGTCGTCGTGGCCACCCGGGAGCGGGCCGGACAGCTTGCCCGCGCGCTCGACTCGCTCCTCGCGCAGGACCATCCGGGCTTCGAGGTCGTCGTCGTCGACAACGCGCCCGTGTCGGACGAGACGCGTGACCTGGTGGAGCGGAAGTACGGGGAGCGCGTGCGGTACGTGTGCGAGCCGGTCCCCGGGCTCGCGACCGCGCACAACACCGGGCTCGCCGCCGCCCGCGGCGAGGTGATCGCGTTCACCGACGACGACGTCGTCGCCGACCCCCGCTGGCTCACCGAGCTGACCGCGCCCTTCGCCGCCGACCCCGGGCTCGGCTGTGCCACCGGCCTGATCCTGCCCGCCCGGCTCCGCACCCCGGCCCAGGTCCTGCTGGAGAGCCACGGCGGTTTCGCGAAGGGGTTCACCCCGACGACGTACGACCCGAAGGACCCGCCCCGCGACGAGCCGCTGTTCCCCTTCACCGCGGGCCGGTTCGGCTCCGGCGCGAACATGGCGTTCCGTGCGGAGGTGCTGCGCGGGGTCGGCGGCTTCGACCCGGCCACCGGGGCCGGAACGCCCGCCCGGGGCGGCGACGACCTCTACGGGTTCGTCCGGGTCCTCGCCCAGGGACACAGGCTTCACTACACGCCCGGCGCGCTGGTGTGGCACCACCACCGGGAGACCTGGGCCGACCTGGAGACCCAGGCGTTCGGCTACGGCGCCGGACTCACCGCCTACCTCACCGCGATCCTGGTCAACCGGCCCGCGCTGCTGCCGGCGTTCCTCGCCCGGGTGCCCCGCGGACTGTCCCACGCCCGCGGGCTGACCGCCGTACGGGACACCGGCGGCGGGGGTGACGGCGGTGTCCCCGGTGACCGGGGGGCCGCGCCGGGCGACCACGACGCCCGCACGCATCCATGGCCACGTCGCCTCTCGCGTCTGCAGCGCAAGGGGATGCTGTACGGCCCGGTCGGCTACCTGCGAGCCCGGCGGGCGGCAAGGAACCGGACTGGGAGGGGCACGAGATGACGGCGTCGTCGCAGGGCCTGGCGGCCATCCCCGTGTTCCTCTACCACGCCGTGATGGACGATCCGCCCGGCTGGATCGCCGAGTTCACCGTCACGCCCCGGGAGTTCGCGGCCCATCTGGACGCCGTCGTGGACAGCGGCCGCACGCCCGTCACCATCAGCGCTCTCGCCGACCATCTGGCCGGGCGCGCGCCGCTGCCGCCCCGGCCGGTGCTCCTCACCTTCGACGACGGTTTCGCGGACCTGCCCGGCCCCACCGCGGAGGCACTGGCCGAACGCGCCCTGCCCGCCACCGCGTACCTCACCACCGGCGCCATCACCCCGGGCGGCCGCAGCCTGCTCCCGCCGGCGCCGATGATGACCCTGGACCGGGTGGCGGCGCTGGAACGTTCCGGCATGGAGATCGGCAGCCATACGGTCAGCCACGCCCAACTGGACACACTGACCGCCGGGCGGCTGCGCGCCGAACTGGTCGACTCCAGGGCCGTGTTGGAGGACACTCTCGGCCATCCTGTCCCCCACCTCGCCTACCCGCACGGCTACAACAGCCCTCGGGTGAGGGCCATGGCGTCCCGCGCCGGCTACGAGACGGCGACCGCGGTACGGCACGCGCTCAGCTCGGACCGCGACGAGCGCTACCGCATCGCCCGCCTCATCGTCCGCCGCGGCCACACCGTCGCCGACGTCGCCGCCTGGCTGGCGGGCGGCGGCGCCCGGGTCGCCCCCTACCGCGACGGCCCGAAGACGATCGGCTGGCGCTGGTACCGGCACGCCCGAGCGGCCCTGCGCGGACCGGAGTTCGCGGGCTGAACGGACCGGGCAGTCGCCCCGGCCGTCGCTGCGGCGGTCGCTCCGGCCGTGTCGGGGCGACCGCCCGGTCACGTCACTTCGTCGGCTGGTTCAGGTACGGGTCGGACACCACCTCGCGCAGGCTTTCCCACGCCGCCTCGTTGGCCACGGCCAGATCGCAGTGCGGTCCGGGATCACGGTGGTTCCACTGGAGCGCGGCCTTGACCCCGTCCAGCCCCTTCAGTACGGGCGGTACCCGCGCATACCACTCGGCCTGCCGCTCCGGCCGCGAGTCGTCGGACGCCGAGCCGAACTCGGAGAGCATCAGCGGTTTGCCGGCGGAGATGTTCGCGCGTATCCAGTCGTGCGTGGCCGTCTGGGTCTGTTCGAAGGTCAGCCACTTCGTCCTGTGGCAGCGGTAGTAGTTGTACTGGTTGTAGCCGATCCAGTCGACGTACTCGTCCCCCGGGTACATCCCCTTGAACAGGTCACCATGACTCAGGTACCCGGTGATGATCCAGGTCCACACCACGTTGTCCACGCCCAACTCCCGGAACCGGTCGTGGATGTGCCGGTACGCCTTCACGTACTGGGCCGGCGTGCCGTTGTCCGGGGTGCGCGTGTCCATCTCCAGGTCGAAGGAGAGGAAGACCTTCTTCCCGGTGCGCTGCCCGTAGTCCTTGACGCGCTGGGCCTGGACGTCGATCACGGTCGCGTCCAGGTCGCCGTCGGCTATCTCCTGCCACGTCGGCTGCTGTCCCTTCGTGCCGCCCCACCACTTGCTCTCCCAGGACAGCAGCAGCATGCGGTCCTTGCCGACCCGTTGCTCCTCCGGGCTCAGCAACTGCCCCTCCCTGCGGGTGCCTTCGGGCAGGGACATGTCGTGGTACGTGTACACGATGTCGAGCTTGCGGCCCACTCGTCGCTCGTAGGCCTTCACCCTGTCCCCCAGGTCGGCCCGTTCGTGCGGCACGAACGCCCCGAACCAGGCGCCGCACGGCGGTTCGAGCAACTCCGTGGGCCGGCACTCCTCGCCCATTCCGGAGGGCTCCGAGCCGGACGGCCCGGAGGCGTTGCGCAGCGCGAGCACGGCGACCAGCACCGCGCAGACGACCACGGCGGAGGTGATCAACGGCCGCCGGCGGTTCGCGGCCGGTCCGGTTCCGGGTGTGCGGTGCCGACCGGTGCCGGGGCCGGGCCCCGGGCGCGCGGTGGTGTTCGTGCCGGTGGAGCGCCGGGCACGGTGCAGGGCGCGGTGCAGGGCGGCGGCTGAACGGTGAAAGGGACGGGCGAACCTCACAGGACGGAACCCTTCCGTGTCCTCGGCGGGGAGGCACGCAGCCGCGGGAAGAACGCGGCGAGCGTGGTCAGCAGCGTCAGGGCCAACAGCACGCGCTGCGCGCTGAAGGCATGGGTGGCGATCAGCACCGTCGCCACGATCATCACCGCGCCGATACTGACGAACACGACCAGCATCAGTCGTTCCAGCAGGTCGGAGTGGCGGGCGAAGTCGGGGGCGCGCCGCTCGACGGGTCCCCGCGCCGCGCGTATGCGCAGGGCTGGACCGCAGAGGCCGACCAGGGCGGCGCCGGGCCCCGCCGCCAGGAAGACGACGACGGCCGCACCCCGCAGCGGCGATCCGCCGGGGAGGGCGAGCGCGGCCAGCGCCAGCCAGCCGCCGAACGGCGGGAGCATCCTGATCACGAAGTCCTGCGGTGTCATCGCTCCGCCCCCTCTGCTCCGGCTTCCCCTGCTCCGTCTCCCCTTGCTCTGTCTTCCCCTGTTCTGTCTTCCCCCGCTCCGGCCTCCCCCTGTCTCAGCTCGTAGACCACTCCCGCACCGGTCTTTGCCACCAGCCGGAACCGCGACGACGCGGCGACGGACTCCCGGACACGGTCCAGCTGGGCCCCGGTGAGCTGCCCGTTCATCTCGGAGTTGGCCAACTGGCTCCGGGTGAACAGGAAGTAGGCCCGAGCGGGACGCTCCACCCCGGCCATGTCGGTGGCGAGGGTGCGGGCCGGGTCCCGCACGATCTCGTCGACGTGCCTCCGGTCGTCCTCGAGGAACCAGTAGTGGTCGACACTCCCGTACGAGGCGTAGGCGAGCGGGTAGTTGCGGTTGGCGGCGACGACCAGCGAGTCCTCGGGCGCCTCGTCGAAGAGCTGCCGCACCAGGGCCACCTCCTGCGGCGGGAAGTAGCTGATCCTGTCCTTGCCCGAGTAGCTCGGGACGAACGCCAGGGTCCCGGCGAGCAGCACCAGCAGCGGGCCCCAGACCCGGACGCCGAAGCCGGTACGGAAGCCGAAGCCGTGGCGCGCACGGGCTTCGCCCTTCCGACGGGCCTCGGCCGTCGCCTCCGCCGCCGCCTCGGTGGCGGCGAGGGTACGCACCTTGGGCAGCAGTGCGGCGGCGCCGAAGAAGGCGACGCCGGGCAGCATGAACATCAGCACCCGGAAGATCATCTCGCTGCCGTAGCTGCTCGCCACGAACATCGGCAGCGGCGCCGCCGCGATCACCAGCAACGGCATCGCGCGGTACCGCAGCACGGGCTGCCGCCACACTCCGATCGCCGCCAGCAGCAGGACCGAACCCGACAGCAGCCGGGCCGCCCACGAGGTCGCCACCGCCCCGGTGCCGGTCGGGGTGGCGCCGTACCCCGTCTCGACGTTGCCGCCGATGTCGCCCACCGCGCGGATCATGTCCGGCAGCGCGGCGGACAGGAAGGGCAGCGCGGCCGTCAGACACCAGGCCAGGAAGATGACCACCGTGGTGGCCACCGGAACCCAGTCCCGGTGGCGGCGCAGCAGCCACAGCGCGAGCAGTGACACGACCAGCATGCCGGGTGTGAGCTGGTGCGAGATGACGATCGCCGTCACCAGCAGGGTGACGAGGACGGTCCAGACGGCCTGCCCGCGCCGCCCGCCGTCCGCGCCGGAACGGCCGTACCTGCGCAGCACCACGGCCAGCACGCCGAGATGCAGCGCGAAGGCGACGGACTGGGGGGAGAAGTAGTCCTGGCCCACCCAGTTGGCGACGTAGAAGAGCCAGACCGCGGTCCAGATCAGTCGCCGGTCCTCGGTGAAGGTGCGGTAGATCAGCAGCAGCGGGAGCAGCAGCATCAGGTTGGACGCCAGCGGCCACCACGCCATGTACATCGCCGCCGACTCCACGCCCAGCAGCCGCACCAACGCCGCCTGCGCGGCGAAGAAGCCCGGCCACTGGTCGTAGACCGCCATGTCACCGATCCGGTCGGCGTTCTGGAGTCCGCCGGCCGTCAGCAGGTGGTCGACGACGCCGTCGTGCTTCCACGCCCAGGCGTACAGCGGGGTCGGGTAGAGCACGGCCTGGGTGGCCCGCTCCATCACCAGCAGGCCGAGCACGTACGCGGCCGGCCAGCCGCCGGGCCGCCGCCGGTCGCGGGCCGTGAACCAGAAGCCGGCGGTGAGTACGGCGAGACCGGCCCAGAAGGTCGGGTGGAGCGCGGTGACCAGTCCGTAGTCGTCGAGGTGCGACACGTCGGTGTGCCGGACCGCGTACAGCCACAGCGCCAGCGCCGTCACCAGCGGTACCGCGGGCCGGAGCGCGAGGACACGGGGCACGGACCAGAGGGGCGGCAGGTCGGAAAGATCCGTCACGGGCTCATGGGCGGGGGTCGACGACTCCGAGGAAGGATCGGTCCGCGCATCGGTCCGTGACTCGGCCCGCGCATGCGGTTCAGCGGGGGCGACCGACGCCGGTGTGCTCTCGGGCGCGGGCTCGGACACGGCTCTCTCGCGTGGAGTGGCTGGCGGACGCACGGTGGTTCCCCCCTGGCGGTTCGGCTCCGGAACGTGTCGGTCGTTTCGGTCGGTCGTCGGTTCAGCCGTTCGGTTGTCCACGGTCGGGCGGGCGCGTCGCCGACACGGCACGGCGCAGCGGCGGAAGGTGGAGGAGCGGCAGCAGGAGGAGCAGCCCGGCGAGCAGGGGCGGGGCCGCCGGTGCGAGCGCGTCCCGCCACACCCAGCCGGCCACGGCGACGAGATACAGCGCCCCCCAGCGTCCCGGCCAGGACGGCCTGCTGCCCGCGCGCGCCGACAACAGCCACAGCGGGACGAGACACAGCAACTGGCAGACCGGCGGTGTCCAGCGCAGCAGGGGCTCGGGGCCGGCGAGTCCCATCGCGTCCGCGAGGAATGTGGCCGTCTGCGAGTACAACGCCCCGTCCAACGGCCTTGGCTGCCAGCCGAGGGTGACAGGTGCGGCGTACAGGGCGAGCAGGGCGGAGCCCAGCGCGGCGCCGGGGAGCCAGGGGTCGGGTCGCGTGCACAGCGTCACCGAGGCGACGAAGACCAGGAGCAGCACTCCCCCGGCGGCGAGCGCCGAAAGCGGCAGCCCTTCCAGCAACAGGCGCCCCGTCAGTTCCCCCGGTTCCTCCCGCCCGGATCCGCCGAACCAGGGCAGCGAGCGCACCGACACCCAGAAGACGACGGTGGCGAGTCCGAGCAGCACCCAGAGGACGTCACGCAGGCGCCGCTCGGTCTCGTCACCGGTCGACGACGACGGGACCACACGGTGTGCGCCGGACCAGACGGGGCGAGCGTCCTCCACGCCGTCCCGCGGCGCGTCTCCCGCAGACCGTTCCCTCTGCTCCTCCGGCTCCTCGTGCTCCTCTGGCTCCTCGTACTCCTCCGGCTCCTCGTACTTCTTCTGCTCCTCGTGCTCCTCCGGCTCACGCGGTTCGTCGTCCCGGCCCGGTGCGTCCCGTGGAGTGGGCGGCTCCCCGCCCCCCTCCCCCGCCCCGGGACCGGTGTCCTCCTCCGCGTCCCCAGGCGCCTGCGCGTCCGCGGGGCGGGACCGCACGATGAACGCCAGCGTGTCCGCCTGGAGCGCCTCCCGTTCGTAACCGGGGCGGCCGATGAACAACGTGACGGTGTCGTCGCCGCCCTGCCCGGAATCCTCCCTGTCCTCGTAGACGGCCCGGCGGGCCCAACCCGTGCCGTACCCGGCGGTGGCGTTCAGCTTCGCCCAGCGGGTGCCGTAGGCGGACTTGGCGGGGGCCCGGCCGGCCCGGTCCGGCCCGTCCTGCTCCAGGGACCCGCCGCGCGTGCCGCGCAGCGCCGACCGCAGTCCGAAGACCGAGACGACGGCGATCAACGTCATGCTGATCAGCACCGCCCACCCGGCCCCCGCGATCCCCGCGGGGCTGAACAGCACGGCCGCGCTGCCCAGTACCAGCACGCACATGGCCCCTTGGAGGGCGGCGAGCACACCGGTGCGCCCCTGCACCCGCAGCACCCCGATGTACAGCTCCACCACCACCCGGGGCAGCGCCCCGAGCGCGAGCAGCCGCAGCACGGCCGAGCCGTGCTCGGCGTAGTCCGCGCTGAACGGGGTGAGGATCTGCGGCGCGAAGACCACGAGCACCAGCACCACCGGCACCAGCAGCAAAGCCATCCGGCGCAGTGCCCCCCGGACGCCGTCCGTGAGTTGCCGTGGGTCGTGCGAGGCGTGGGCGGTGAGCGACGAGGCCATGTTGATGGCCATGAACTCCATGGTGCCGCCGACGGTGTACGCCACGTAGAAGTAGCCGTTGTCGGCGGCGCTGAAGCGCACCGCGACCATCACCGGCAGCAGGTTGATCATCGCCAGGCTGAACAGGGCGCCGAGCGAGTCTCCGGCCAGGAAACGGCCCATGTCCCGGACCTTGGGCGGTTCCCGGTCACGGTCGGCGGCGGCCTGGCGCGGAATGAGACGGCGGAAGATCAGCCAGCCGAGCGGCAGCGTGGAGAACGCGATCGCGACGGCCCAGGACACGAAGATGCCCAGCACCGGCAGCGCGCTCGCGAAGACGGCCAGCAGGACCAGCTTCCCGGTGGAGAAGACGGCGTTCCCGACGGGCACCCACTCCGTCTTCCGCAGGCCCGTGAGCACCCCGTCCTGCAGTGTGAGCAGCGCCCACGCCACGCACGCCGCGACGAACAGCGCGCCCGCCAGCGGTGTGCCGAGGGGTTCGTACGACGCGCCCCACAGATCCAGCGTGAGCAGGAAGACGCCCGCGGCCAGGGCGACGACCAGCGAACTCGCCCCGTACACACCCCACACCAGGCGCCCGGTCTCGCGGCCGGCACGCGGCACGAAGCGGACCACGGCGCCGATCATCGTGGTCGCGGTGATGCTGGCGAGCAGCCGCATCGCGGCGATGGCGGCGGAGCCCTCGCCGACCGCTTCCTCGGCGTAGTAGCGCGCGGCCACGAGCCAGAAGCCCAGTCCGAGGACCGCGGACACGCCGGTGCTGAGCATCAGGAAGTAGGCGTTCTTGAACAGCGAGTCGGAGCCGGGTTCGTGGTCGGCAGGTTCGGGGCCGCCGCCGCTGCGCACCACGGCGGGCTCGTGCACCTGGATCTCAGTCACGGGGCGGCCCCAACCCTCTCGCCGTGTTCCCCGGCCGTACCGCCCCGCGCCCCTCCGGCCCCTCCGGTGCCTCGGGTTCGGCCCGCGCCTCCGGTTCGGCCCGTGCCTCGGGCGGCTCGGCCGGCCGTGCCCCGGACCGTTCCAGCACCTCGACGGCCTCCCGTGCCCGCAGCGGGTCCACCGGCAGAGCGTGCCGCGCGAACCAGCGAGCGCCCTCGGGCGCGGGCGACATGTCCGTGAACGCCGCTCCCGCGTAGTCGTCCAGGGGCGGATCGTAGAGGTAGCCGACGACGATGCCGCGCCGTGCCAGCGCCTCGATCGCGGCGTCCCGGTCCGCCACGAGCAGCGGCACCCGGAACAGCGGCTGCGCCGCACCGCCCGGACGCGGCCGGGCCCACCGCGTCGACAGCAGCAGTTCCGTACCCGCGCGGGAGGCCGCCAGTACGTCGTCCAGCCGCCCGAGCCCGCGCCGGACCCGGCGCAGGCGCACGGGGCCGGGTTCCAGCCGGTAGTCGTGCATGTCGACCCTGACCCAGGGATCGTGCGCGGCCAGATCCGGGGCGGAGCGCACGGCGTCGGCCAGCGCGTCCGGACGCAGTGGCATGCGGATCCCCTCACGCTCCGTCAGCCCCAACAGCCCCATCGCGGCCCAGGCCGCCCGGCGCAGCCCGAGCCCCCGCACGGCGGCCTCCGCGTAAGGCCGCACCGCATAGGTGAGTTCGGACGCCATCCGGCGTGGGGCGAGCAGTTCGGCGCAGGCCTCCCGCACCGCTGCGCTCCGGCCCGGGTCGGCCAGCGAGAGGATGCCCCCCGTCTGGGCGCCGACGTGCTTGGAAAGGCTGAAAACAGACGCATCGCCCCAGGCGCCGACCGGCCGACCGCCGACCTCGCTGCCGATGGCGTGCGCCCCGTCCTCGAACAACGGGATGCCCAACGCATCGCAGCGGGCCCGCAGTTCCGGTGCCGGATCCGGGTTGCCGTACAGGTTCGTGGTCAGTACGGCGGACAGCGAGCCCCATACCTCGTCGGGCACGGCACCGGTGTCGATGGACGCGTCGAGCGGGTTCAGCGGCGCCTGCACCGGGCGCAGCCCCGCCGCGAGCACCACGAAGAAGATGACGTCGTCGTTGACCGGCGACATCAACACCCTGCCGCCGGGCGGGCACCAGTGGCGCAACGCCACGAACAGCCCGAACCTGCACGACGGCACGTACACACATTCCCGGCCGAGCCGGCCGCGCATGACCTCTTCCAGCCTCTTCGACTGCGAGCCAGAGCGCGCCGAGCCCGGACCGGCCTCCCCTATGGCCATCCGTCCCCCTGATGTGCCATCGGAACGCCCCCTCCCCGAGGCCTTCCGGCACCCGCCCAGAGTCACCCCGTTCGCACCGCTCCGTCAAGATTGCGTCGCGTCCTGTGGATAACTTCCGGTACGCAAGGGGAAGCAGCACATGGACCCGCCGCCCCGCCGCCCCGCCGCCCGTCGCCCCGGACCCGCCCCTTCGCCTCTGCCCAAGACCACCGCGGCACCCGTAACGTGTGGCACGACCACGGACACGTGAAGCACCAGAGCACCTGCGCACACGAGAGCGAGGCAGCACCCGATGCCCCCCTTCGATGTCCCCGAGGGCGATCCCTTCGGCCCGCACAATCTGCCGTACGGCGTGTTCTCTCCCCCCGGCTCGACGGAGCAGAGGGTGGGCGTCCGACTCGGCGACCACGTCCTCGACGCCGGCGCGGCAGCCCACGCCCTGGGCTCCCCGTACGCCTCCCTGCTCGCCCGCCCGACCCTCAACCCGCTGCTGGCGGCGGGCCGGACGGCCTGGTCCGACGTGCGGCGGGCGCTCACGGCCTGGGTGACCGTCCCGGCGCACCGGGAGACCGTCGGGCCGCTGTTCCGTCCGCTGTCCTCGGTAACCCTGCACCTTCCCTTCGACGTCGCGGACTACGTCGACTTCTACGCCTCCGAGAACCACGCACGGAACGTCGGCCGGATCTTCCGCCCCGACGCGGCCGACTCCCTCACCCCGAACTGGAAGCACCTGCCGATCGGTTACCACGGCCGCTCCGGCACGGTGGTGGTGTCCGGCACGGACGTCGTACGGCCCTCGGGGCAGCGCAAGGCGCCGACCGACCCGGCCCCGGTCTTCGGCCCGTCGGTCCGGCTGGACATCGAGGCCGAGGTCGGCTTCGTGGTCGGGGCGCCGTCCGAGCGGGGCCGGCCGGTACCGCTCGGCGGCTTCCGTGACCACGTCTTCGGTCTCTGCCTCCTCAACGACTGGTCCGCACGCGACGTCCAGGCCTGGGAGTACGTCCCCCTCGGCCCGTTCCTCGGCAAGTCCTTCGCCACCTCGGTGTCGGCCTGGATCACCCCCCTGGACGCCCTGGAAGAGGCCCGGGTGGCGCCACCGGAGCGCACGCACGAGCTGCTGCCGTACCTGGACGACACGGACGAGGAACCCGGCGGTTACGACCTGCGGATCTCCGTGGCCGTCAACGGCCACGTCGTCTCCGAGCCCCCCTTCTCCACCATGTACTGGACGGCCGCCCAGCAGCTCGCCCACATGACCGTGAACGGCGCCTCCCTGCGCACCGGCGACCTCTACGGCTCCGGCACGGTGAGCGGCCCAGCCGAGCAGGAACGCGGGTCTCTGCTGGAACTGACCTGGAACGGGCGGGACGCCCTCGAACTCCCCGACGGAAAGCGGACGTTCCTGGAGGACGGCGACGTGGTTACCCTGTCGGCCTGGGCCCCGGGACCGGACGGTGTCCGCGTCGGCCTCGGCGAGGTCACGGGACGGGTGACACCCGCGGGCTGACCCCGGCGACCGGGCCGGGTCGATCCCACCAATCCCGTCGATCCCGTCAATCCCGTCGATTCCGGGGTCGCCTCCCGCAGGGCGTCCCTCCGCGCGCCCTCCGATCTCCGTCGCCCCCCTGCCGCACACCGCCCTTCACCGCCATACTTGGCGTCGGGCGGTGTGCGGCTCCCGCATGTCCCGCACGATCCGAAGTCCCCCTCTGCCGACAGGATCCGGAGCCCTTGGCATGACCCTCTGCCTGCTCCTGCTGAGCGTTGTCGCCGTGACGGCCGCCGGGCCCGTCCCTCGCGCGCTGACCCGGGCCGACTGGCCGGAGCGGGAACCGGTGGTCGCCCTGTGGGTCTGGCAGTGTCTCGTCGCCACGGTCCTGCTGTGCTGCGTGACCGCCCTCGCCCTGGGCGCCGCGGCCGTCTTCGGCACCGTCCGCGCCCAGCTCTTCGCGCCGGCCCCGCCCGCGGTGACCGCGGCGTACGACCTGTCCGCCGCCCCGCCGTGGATGGCCGCCCTCCCCCTGCTGCTGGCCTGCGGCGCCGCCTGGACCACGGCCATGCTCGTACGGGAACTGGTCGACGCCCGCCGACGCCGCGCCCAGGCCCGCGCACATCTGCTGGAACGCGCCCCCGACCTGCCCGCCGGTCTCCCCGCCGCCCGCGGCCCCCTGCTGGTGCTGGAGGACGAGTACCCCGACGCCTGGTGGATGCCGGGCAGCCCGCCCCAGCTGATCGTCACCACCGGTGCCCTGCGCCGCCTCACCGACCACCAGATCGACGCCGTCCTCGCCCACGAACGCGGCCACGCCCGCGCCCACCACGACTGGCTGCTGCACCTCTCCACCGCTCTGGCCACCGGCTTCCCCCGCGTCCCGCTGTTCACCCACTTCTGCGACCAGACCCACCGCCTGGTCGAACTGGCCGCCGACGACACCGCCTCCCGCCGCTGCGGCCACCTGACCACGGCACTGGCGCTGATCGAGCTCAACCAGCACCGTGGCGTCCTGTCCTGCGCCTCCAGCCACCGCCTGCTCGGCGAGCGCGTCGACCGCCTGCTGAAGCCCCCGCCCCGCCTCGGCCGCCGTGACCGCGCCCTGACGACGACAGCGGCGGCCCTGGTCCCCCTCCTCCCCCTGCTGATCACCTTCGCCCCGGGCCTCACCGCCCTGCCCTGAGCGTGTTGTCCGGAAAGGCCGGTGCCGGACTACATCCAGTCGTCCGGCTCCGGTTCGGTGTCCATCTCGGGCCAGTCGTCCGACGCGGAACCGGTGGCGTCCGCGGCCGCGCCCTGCGATCCGGCCCGGGCCTCGGCCCCCGGCCGCCCGCCCAGTTCCCCCAGCACCGTCAGCACACCCTCCCCGTACGTCGCGAGCTTCTTCTCGCCCACCCCGCTGATCCCGCCGAGCTCGGCCACCGAACCGGGCCAGACCGTGGCGATCTCCCGGAGCGTGGCATCGTGGAAGATGACGTACGCGGGGACACCCTGCTCGCGGGCCTGCTCGGCACGCCAGGCGCGCAGCGCCTCGAAGGCCGGCACGAGCTCCTCGGGCAACTCGGCCGCGGCGGCCTTGGCCTTGCCCCGCCCGGAACCCGACGTTCCCGACGCCCCCGACCGGGAAGTCACCGGCTTCTTCGGCTCCTTGCGCAGCGGCACCTCACGCTCGCGACGCAGCACCGCCCCGCTGGCCTCGGTCAGCACCAGCGTGCCGTAGTCGCCCTCGACCGCCAGCAGTCCCTGGGCCAGCAACTGCCGGACGACGCCCCGCCACTCGCCCTCACTGAGGTCCTCACCGATCCCGAACACGGACAGCTGGTCGTGGTCGAACTGGATGACCTTGGCGGTGCGCTTCCCCAGCAGGATGTCGACGATCTGCACCGTGCCGAACTTCTGCCCGCGCTCCCGCTGCAGCCGGACCACCGTCGACAGCACCTTCTGGGCCGCGACGGTGCCGTCCCAGGTCTCCGGCGGGGTGAGGCAGGTGTCGCAGTTGCCGCAGCCCGCCGGGGCGGCGTCGTCCTGGCCGAAGTAGGCCAGGAGCCGGGCACGCCGGCATCCGGCCGTCTCGCACAGTGCGAGCATCGCGTCCAGATGCTGGGCGGCCCGCCGCCGGAAGGCCTCGCCCCCCTCGCCGGACTGGATCAGCTTGCGCTGCTGCACGACGTCGCCCAGGCCGTACGCCATCCAGGCCGTGGACGGCAGCCCGTCGCGGCCGGCGCGGCCCGTCTCCTGGTAGTAGCCCTCGACGGACTTGGGCAGGTCGAGATGGGCGACGAACCGGACGTCCGGCTTGTCGATGCCCATCCCGAAGGCGATGGTCGCCACCACGACCAGGCCGTCCTCCCGAAGGAAACGGGCCTGGTGCGCGGCGCGCGTCCCCGCGTCCAGCCCCGCGTGGTAGGGCACCGCCTCGATGCCGTTGCGGCTGAGGAACTCGGCTGTCTTCTCGACGGAGTTGCGGGAGAGGCAGTAGACGATGCCCGCGTCGCCGGCGTGCTCCTCGCGCAGGAAGCCCAGCAACTGCTTCTTGGGGTCGGCCTTCGGCACGATCCGGTACTGGATGTTGGGCCGGTCGAAGCTCGCCACGAAGTGCCGGGCGTCCGGCATGGCCAGCCGCTCGGTGATCTCCCGGTGCGTGGCGTGCGTGGCCGTCGCGGTGAGCGCGATCCGGGGCACGTCCGGCCAGCGCTCCCCGAGCAGTGACAGCGTGAGGTAGTCCGGCCGGAAGTCGTGTCCCCACTGGGACACGCAGTGAGCCTCGTCGATCGCGAAGACGGAGATCTTCCCCCGCGAGAGCAGTTCCAGCGAGCTGTCCAGCCGCAGCCGCTCCGGCGCGAGGTACAGCAGGTCCAGCTCGCCCGCCAGGAACTCTGCCTCCACCACACGACGCTCGTCGAAGTCCTGCGTGGAGTTCATGAACCCGGCGCGCACACCGAGCGCCCGCAGCGCGTCCACCTGGTCCTGCATCAACGCGATCAGCGGGGAGACGACGACCCCCGTACCCGGTCTGACCAGGGCCGGGATCTGGTAGCACAGGGACTTGCCGCCACCGGTCGGCATGAGGACCACGGCATCCCCGCCCGCGATCACATGCTCGGTCACCGCTTCCTGCTCACCGCGGAAGGCCTCGAACCCGAACACCCGCTGCAGCGTGGCCCGCGCCTCGCTCTCCATCACTGCCATCCCACCACTACCGCCTGTCCCGCCCATCGTCCCGCCCCGTACAACGCGCTCGTTCACTCTCGGTCACTGCGTCCACTACATCCGCTGCGCCCACTGCGCCCACCATAGGTGCCCGCACCGACAACCCCGGAGTTGTCCACAGGCCCCGTCGGCCCGTCCCTGCCATGACAGGGCGGCCCGGTACCCCCCGAGCGGGTACCGGGCCGCCCTGTCGTCGGCGGATGCCCGGTCAGCGCACGAACACTCCCGCGTCGCCCGCCAGCTCCAGGAAGTACTGCGGTGCCACACCGAGCACCACCGTGACCACCACGCCCAGTCCGATCGCCGTCATCGTCAGCGGCGACGGCACCGCGACGGTCGGGCCCTCGGGCCGCGGGTCGCTGAAGAACATCAGGACGATCACCCGGATGTAGAAGAACGCCGCGATCGCCGACGCGATCACACCGACCACGACCAGCGGCACCGCGCCGCCCTCCGCCGCCGCCTTGAACACGGCGAACTTCCCGGCGAAGCCGGAGGTCAGCGGAATGCCCGCGAAGGCGAGCAGGAACACCGCGAACACCGCCGCCACCAGGGGCGAACGGCGACCGAGCCCCGCCCACTTGGACAGGTGCGTCGCCTCACCTCCGGCGTCCCGCACCAGCGTCACCACCGCGAACGCGCCGATCGTCACGAACGAGTACGCCGCCAGGTAGAAGAGGACGGACGAGATGCCGGCCGGCGTGGCCGCGATGACACCCGCGAGGACGAAGCCCGCGTGCGAGATCGCCGAGTACGCCAGCAGCCGCTTGATGTCGGTCTGGGTGATCGCGAAGATCGCGCCGCCCAGCATGGTGACGATGGCCACGGCCCACATGACCGGCCGCCAGTCCCAGCGCAGGCCGGGGAGCAGGACGTACAGCACCCGCAGCAGGGCGCCGAACGCCGCCACCTTGGTCGCCGCCGCCATCATGCCCGTCACCGGGGTGGGCGCGCCCTGGTACACGTCCGGCGTCCACATGTGGAAGGGGACGGCACCGACCTTGAACAGCAGGCCCATGATCAGCAGACCCGCGCCCACCAGCAGCAGCGCGTCGTTGCCCATGGTGTTGACGAGGGCCGGGTCGACCTCCTGGATCGTGCCGTCGACGACCTGCGCGATCCTCGCGTACGACATCGAGCCCGCGTAGCCGTACAGCAGCGCGATGCCGAAGAGGAGGAACGCGGAGGCGAACGAGCCGAGCAGGAAGTACTTGACCGCGGCCTCCTGCGAGATCAGCCGCTTGCGGCGGGCCAGCGCGCAGAGCAGGTACAGCGGGAGGGAGAGGACCTCCAGGGCCACGAAGAGCGTCACCAGGTCGTTGGCCGCCGGGAAGACCAGCATGCCGGCGACGGCGAAGAGCAGCAGCGGGAACACCTCGGTGGTGGTGAACCCGGCCTTGACCGCCTTCTTCTCGTTCTCGCTGCCCGGCACGGCCGCGGCCTGCGCGGCGAACGAGTCGACGCGGTTGCCCTGCACCTCCGGGTCGAGCCTGCGCTCGGCGAAGGTGAACAGGCCGACCAGGGCCGTCAGCAGGATCGTGCCCTGCAGGAACAGGGCCGGGCCGTCGACGGCGATCGCGCCCATCGCCGCGATGCCCGCCTTGGTCGTGCCGTACCCGGCGGCCGCGAGCGCCACCACCGCGGCGAACGCGGCGACGACTGCGGACGTCGCGACGAACATCTGTGCGTAGTAACGGAACCTGCGCGGTACGAAGCCCTCGACCAGGATCCCGACGACCGCCGCGCCGACGATGATCATGACAGGGGCGAGCTGGGCGTACTCGATCTTCGGCGCGTCGATCTTCGAGATCGGGTCGGCCGCCGTTGTCCACAGGCTGTGGACGGCTGATGTGCTCACTTGGCCGCCTCCACCTCGGGCTGGGGGTCCTTCTTCTGTACGTCGGACATGGTCTGCTTCACCGCCGGGTTCACGATGTCCGTGACGGGCTTCGGGTAGACGCCCAGGAAGACCAGCAGCACGATCAGCGGCGCGGCCACGGCGATCTCACGCACCCGCAGGTCGGGCATCTTGGCAAGCTCGGGCCTGAGGGGGCCCGTCATCGTCCGCTGGTAGAGGACGAGGGTGTAGAGCGCGGCGAGCACGATGCCGAAGGTGGCGATGACGCCGATCACCGGGTAGCGCGTGAACGTGCCGACCAGGACCAGGAACTCGCTGACGAACGGCGCCAGTCCCGGCAGCGACAGCGTCGCCAGACCGCCGATCAGGAACGTGCCGGCGAGGACCGGCGCGACCTTCTGCACCCCGCCGTAGTCGGCGATGAGCCGGGAGCCGCGCCGCGAGATCAGGAACCCGGCCACCAGCAGCAGGACGGCGGTCGAGATCCCGTGGTTGACCATGTAGAGCGTCGCCCCGGACTGGCCCTGGCTGGTCATCGCGAAGATGCCCATGATGATGAAGCCGAAGTGCGAGATCGACGCGTACGCGATCAGCCGCTTGATGTCGCGCTGGCCCACCGCGAGCAGCGCCCCGTAGATGATGCTGATGACGGCCAGCACCATGATCGCGGGCGTCGCCCACTTGCTCGCCTCCGGGAACAGCTGGAGGCAGAAGCGCAGCATCGCGAAGGTGCCCACCTTGTCCACGACGGCCGTGATGAGCACGGCGACCGGAGCGGTGGACTCCTGCATGGCGTTGGGCAGCCAGGTGTGCAGCGGCCACATCGGCGCCTTCACCGCGAAGGCGAAGAAGAACCCGAGGAACAGCCAGCGCTCGGTGCTCGCCGACATCTGGAGCGAACCGTTCGCCCGCGCCTCGGCGATCTCCGTGAGGGAGAAGTTCCCGGCGACCACGTACAGCCCGATCACCGCGGCCAGCATGACCAGACCGCCGGCCAGGTTGTAGAGCAGGAACTTCACCGCCGCGTACGAACGCTGCGTCGTGGCCGCCTGCTCGCCGTGCTGGTGGGCCCGGTCCCCGAAGCCGCCGATCAGGAAGTACAGCGGGATCAGCATGGCTTCGAAGAAGATGTAGAAGAGGAAGACGTCGGTGGCCTCGAAGGAGAGGATCACCATCGCCTCGACGGCCAGGATCAGGGCGAAGAAGCCCTGCGTCGGCCGCCACCGCTTGCTGCCGGTCTCCAGGGGGTCGGCGTCGTGCCAGCCCGCGAGGATGATGAACGGGATCAGCAGGGCGGTCAGCGCGATCAGCGCGACCCCGATGCCGTCCACCCCGAGCTCGTAGCGGACGCCGAACTCCGCGATCCAGGCGTGCGATTCGGTGAGCTGGTAGCGGTCGCCGCCCGGGTCGAAGCGCACCAGGACGACGATCGCCAGCACCAGGGTGGCGATCGAGACCAGCAGGGCCAGCCATTTGGCGGCGGTGCGCTTCGCGGCCGGTACGGCGGCCGTGGCGATCGCCCCGATGGCCGGGAGCGCCGCCGTCGCTGTCAGCAGAGGAAAGGACATCGGTATCAGACCGCCCTCATCAGCAGGGTCGCGGCGACCAGGACTGCCGCGCCGCCGAACATCGAGACCGCATACGACCGCGCGAAGCCGTTCTGCAGCTTGCGCATCCGTCCGGACAGACCGCCGAACGAGGCCGCCGTCCCGTTGACGACCCCGTCGACCAGTGTGTGGTCGACGTACACCAGGGAGCGCGTGAGGTGCTCGCCGCCACGTACCAGGACCACATGGTTGAAGTCGTCCTGGAGCAGGTCGCGCCGGGCGGCCCGGGTGAGCAGCGACCCGCGCGGGGCGACGGCCGGGACCGGGCGGCGCCCGTACTGGCCCCAGGCGATCGCCACGCCGACGACCATCACGGTCACCGTGGCGATCGTGACCGTCAGGGCGCTGATCGGCGCGTGGCCGTGGTCGTACCCGGTGACGGGCTCCAGCCAGTTCAGGAACCGGTCTCCGATGCCGAAGAACGCGCCCGCGAACACCGACCCGAAGGCGAGCACGATCATCGGGATCGTCATGACCTTCGGCGACTCGTGCGGGTCGGGCGAAGTGTATTCGCCGCGCGTCTCGGCGGCGAGCTCCACGTCGGGTGCGGCCGGGGACGGCGTCGGGGCGTTGCGCCAGCGCTCCTCGCCGAAGAACGTCATCAGCATCACGCGCGTCATGTAGTACGCGGTGATGGCGGCGCCCAGCAGGGCCGCGCCGCCGAGGATCCAGCCCTCGGTGCCGCCCTTGGCGAAGGCCGCCTCGATGATCATGTCCTTGGAGAAGAAGCCGGACAGGCCCGGGAAGCCGATGATCGCGAGGTACCCGAGGCCGAAGGTGATGAAGGTGACCGGCATGTACTTGCGCAGTCCGCCGTAGCGGCGCATGTCGACCTCGTCGTTCATGCCGTGCATGACCGAACCGGCGCCGAGGAACAGGCCGGCCTTGAAGAAGCCGTGCGTCACCAGGTGCATGATCGCGAAGACGTAGCCGATGGGGCCGAGGCCCGCCGCGAGCACCATGTAGCCGATCTGCGACATCGTCGAACCGGCCAGCGCCTTCTTGATGTCGTCCTTCGCGCAACCGACGATCGCACCGAACAGCAGCGTGACCGCGCCGACGATGGTGACGACCAGCTGCGCGTCGGGAGCGCCGTTGAAGATGGCCCCGGAGCGGACGATCAGGTACACGCCCGCCGTGACCATGGTCGCGGCGTGGATCAGGGCCGAGACCGGGGTCGGGCCCTCCATCGCGTCCCCGAGCCAGGACTGCAACGGCACCTGGGCGGACTTGCCGCAGGCCGCGAGCAGCAGCATGAGGGCGATCACGGTGAGCTTGCCCTCGCCGGCGGCACCGGCGAGCCCGGCCTCCCCGTGGCTGCCGAGCACCGGCCCGAAGGCGAAGGTGCCGAACCACAGGAACATCAGCATGATCCCGATCGACAGACCCATGTCGCCGACACGGTTGACCAGGAATGCCTTCTTCGCCGCGGTCGCGGCGCTGGGCTTGTGCTGCCAGAAACCGATCAGCAGGTAGGAGGCGAGACCGACGCCCTCCCAGCCCAGGTACAGCAGCAGGTAGTTGTCGGCGAGGACGAGGATCAGCATCGCCGCGAGGAACAGGTTCAGATAGCCGAAGAAGCGGCGGCGCCGCTCGTCGTGCTCCATGTACCCGATCGAGTACAGGTGGATGAGCGAGCCGACGCCGGTGATCAGCAGGACGAACGTCATCGACAGCTGGTCGAGCTGGAAGGCGACGTCCGCCTGGAAGCCCTCCACCGGGATCCAGCTGAACAGGTGCTGCGTCAGGGTGCGGTCGTCGGCGGCGCTGCCCAGCATGTCGGTGAAGAGGACGAGGCCGATCACGAAGGACGCGGCAGCGAGCGCCGTGCCGACCCAGTGGCCGACGGCGTCCAGCCGGCGGCCGCCGCACAGCAGGACCACCGCTCCGAGCAGAGGCGCCGCCACCAGCAGCGCGATCAGATTCTCTGTGTTAGTCACGGTCTACCGACCCCTCACAGCTTCATCAGGCTGGCGTCGTCGACCGAGGCCGAGTGGCGGGAACGGAACAGGGACACGATGATCGCCAGCCCGACCACGACCTCCGCCGCGGCGACGACCATCGTGAAGAAGGCGATGATCTGGCCGTCGAGGTTGCCGTGCATACGGGAGAAGGCGACGAACGCGAGGTTGCAGGCGTTGAGCATGAGCTCGATGCACATGAAGACGACGATCGCGTTGCGCCGGATGAGCACACCGGTGGCGCCGATCGTGAACAGCAGGGCAGCGAGGTACAGGTAGTTGACCGGGTTCACTTCGATGCCTCCTCGGCCCGCTCGTACGCCGACTTGAACGTCGGCTCGACCGCCACGCGCTCAAGACGCTCCTCCGCGCGCTGCTCCAGCGCCCGCAGGTCGTTGAGCGCCTCCCGCGACACGTCCCGGATCTGACCCCGTTCGCGCAGCGTCTTGTTGACGGTGAGGTCGGACGGTGTGCCGTCGGGCAGCAGGCCCGCGATGTCCACCGCGTTGTGCCGGGCGTACACGCCCGGGGCCGGCAGCGGCGGGAGGTGCTTGCCCTCGCGGACGCGCTGTTCGGAGAGCTCCCGCTGGGTCCGGGCACGCTCGGTGCGCTCGCGGTGGGTGAGCACCATGGCGCCGACGACGGCCGTGATGAGCAGGGCACCGGTGATCTCGAAGGCGAACACGTACCGGGTGAAGATGAGAGCGGCGAGGCCCGGGACGTTGCCGTTCGCGTTCGCCTGGCCGAGGCCGTTGAACTCGGTGAGCGCGGCGTTGCCGATGCCGCCGACCAGCAGGATGCCGAAGCCGAGCCCGCACAGCAGGGCGAGCCAGCGCTGGCCCTTGATGGTCTCCTTCAGGGAGTCCGCCGCGGTGACGCCGACCAGCATCACCACGAACAGGAACAGCATCATGATCGCGCCGGTGTAGACGATGATCTGGACGATGCCCAGGAAGTAGGCGCCGTTGGCGAGGTAGAACACCGCCAGGACGATCATGGTTCCGGCCAGGCAGAGCGCGCTGTGCACGGCACGCCGCATCAGGATGGTGCCCAGCGCGCCGATCACGGCGACCGTGCCGAGGATCCAGAACTGGACGGCCTCTCCGGTGGAGGTGGAGTAGGCGGCGAGATACTCGGTGGACGCGGTGTACGCGGTCATCCCCGGATCACCTTCTCCGAGGCCGGTTCGTCCTCGCCGAAGGTCGAGTCCGCCTCCTGCACGACCTCGCCCTTGGAGTGGGCGACCTGCCGCTCCGTGCCGGGCGCGGCCTCGGTGACCAGGCCCCGGTAGTAGTCCTGTTCGTCGGTGCCCGGGTACATGGCGTGCGGGCTGTCGACCATGCCCTCCTCCAGACCGGCGAGCAGCTGCTCCTTGGTGTAGATGAGGTTGGCGCGGCTGGAGTCGGCCAGTTCGAACTCGTTGGTCATCGTGAGCGCGCGCGTGGGGCACGCCTCGATGCACAGACCGCACAGGATGCAGCGGGCGTAGTTGATCTGGTAGACGCGGCCGTACCGCTCGCCGGGGGAGTAGCGCTCCTCGTCGGTGTTGTCCGTGCCCTCGACGTAGATCGCGTCGGCGGGACAGGCCCAGGCGCACAGTTCACAGCCGACGCACTTCTCCAGACCGTCCGGATGGCGGTTGAGCTGGTGCCTGCCGTGGAAGCGCGGGGCCGTGGTCTTCGGCTGCTCGGGGTACTGCTCGGTCAGCCGCTTCTTGAACATGGCCTTGAAGGTCACGCCGAAGCCGGCCACCGGGTTCAGGAAACCGGGCTTCGTCTGCCCGGCCTCCTTGGATTCCTCAGCCATCGGACGCCTCCTTTCCATCCAGAGATCCGTCACTTTGAGTATCGGTTCCGCCACTGGCAACGAGCTTCCGCTCCTGGCGCGAGGGCCGTCGCGGCACCGGCGGAAGCTCCTGTCCGGGCAGCGGCGGTACGGGGAATCCGCCCGCCATCGGATCGAAGGCGGCCGGGGCCTCGCCGGGTTCCTCGGCCTCCTCGGCCTTCTTGCCCTTCGCCCGGAACATGTCGACGACGAAGGACAGCACCAGCAGGGTGAGGACGGCCGCGGCGACGTAGAGGGCGATGTCGGTGAACCCGTAGTTCTCGTTCCGCAGGGCCCGCACCGTGGCGACGAGCATCAGCCACACCAGGGAGACCGGGATCAGGACCTTCCAGCCGAGCTTCATCAGCTGGTCGTAGCGGACCCGCGGGAGCGTGCCGCGCAGCCAGACGAACATGAACAGCAGCAGCTGGACCTTGACGACGAACCAGAGCATCGGCCACCAGCCGTGGTTCGCGCCCTCCCAGAAGGTGCTGATCGGCCACGGAGCGCGCCAGCCGCCCAGGAAGAGGGTGGTGGCGACGGCCGAGACGGTCACCATGTTGATGTACTCGGCGAGCATGAACATCGCGAACTTGATCGACGAGTACTCGGTGTTGAAGCCGCCGACCAGGTCGCCCTCGGACTCCGGCATGTCGAAGGGGGCGCGGTTGACCTCGCCGACCATCGTGACGATGTAGATGAGGAAGGAGACCGGCAGCAGCAGGATGTACCAGCGGTCGGCCTGCTGCTCGACGATCGCCGACGTCGACATCGAGCCCGAGTAGAGGAACACGGAGGCGAACGCGGCGCCCATGGCGATCTCGTAGGAGATCATCTGCGCGCAGGAGCGCAGACCGCCCAGCAGCGGGTAGGTGGATCCGGAGCTCCAGCCCGCCAGGACGATGCCGTAGATGCCGATCGAGGCGACCGCGAGGATGTAGAGCAGGGCGATCGGCAGGTCGGTGAGCTGCATCGTGGTCCGCTGACCGAAGATCGAGATCTCGTTGCCGGACGGCCCGAAGGGGATCACCGCGATCGCCATGAAGGCCGGAACGGCCGCGACGATCGGCGCGAGGACGTACACCGCCTTGTCCGCGCGTTTGACGACGACGTCTTCCTTGAGCATCAGCTTCACGCCGTCGGCGAGCGACTGGAGCATGCCCCAGGGGCCGTTCCGGTTGGGGCCGACGCGCCGCTGCATCCAGGCGACGATCTTGCGTTCCATCACGATGGCGATCAGCACCGTCACCATGAGGAAGGCGAAGCAGAACACCGCCTTGAGGGCGACCAGCCACCAGGGGTCGCGGCCGAACATCGAGAGGTCTTCAGCGGCGAAGTACAGGCTCATGCCTCCACCTCCTCGGGGGCTTCGCCGGCGAGTGCCGCCGGGCCGATACGGACGAGGGAGCCGGGCAGCGCCCCGGTGTCGGAGGCGACACCGCCGCCCGCGGAGTTCAGCGGGAGCCACACCACGCGGTCGGGCATCTCGGTGACGCTCAGGGGAAGTTCGACCGTTCCGGCGGTGCCGGTCACCGCGATCAGGCCGCCGTCCTCGACGCCGACCTCGACGGCCGTGGCGGCCGACACCCGCGCGTGCGCGGCGTGCCGGGTGCCGGCGAGCGCCTCGTCGCCCTGCTGCAGGAGCCCCTGGTCCAGCAGCAGCCGGTGTCCGGCCAGCACCGCCTCCCCGGCGGCCGGCCGGGGCAGCGCGCCCGCGGTCCGCAGCGGTTCGGTGGCCCGCGGGCCGTCCCAGGTGCCGAGCCGCTCGATTTCCGCGCGTACCGTGCGCAGATCCGGCAGGCCCAGGTGCACGTCCATGGCGTCGGCCAGCATCTGCAGCACGCGCGCGTCGGTCGGCGGGAGGGGACGGGTCATCTGGTCGGGCTTGAGCGCCGCCTCGAAGGGCCGGACCCTGCCTTCCCAGTTGAGGAAGGCACCGGCCTTCTCGACGACGGCCGCCACCGGCAGCACCACGTCGGCGAGTTCGGTGACCTCACCGGGCCGCAGCTCCAGGGAGACCACGAACCCGGCCTCGGCGAGTGCCGCACGCGCGCGCGACGGGTCGGGCAGGTCGGCGACCTCCACGCCCGCGACCAGCAGCGCCTGCAGTTCGCCGGTCGCCGCGGCCTCGACGATCTCGCCGGTGTCGCGGCCGTAGCGGTGCGGGAGAGCGGCGACGCCCCAGACGGCGGCGACCTCCTCCCGCGCGCGCGGGTCGGTCGCCGGGCGCCCGCCCGGCAGCAGCGACGGCAGCGCGCCCACCTCGACGGCGCCCCGCTCCCCGGCCCGGCGCGGGATCCACACCAGCCGGGCGCCGGTCGCGGTGGCGATCCGTACGGCGGCGGTGAGACCGCCCTCGACGGCGGCGAGCCGCTCACCGACGACGATCACCGCGCCCTCGGTCCGCAGCGCTTCGGCCGCCCTGGCCCCGTCGCCCTCCAGACCGACGCCGCTCGCGAGCGCGTCCAGCCATTCGGTCTCGGTGCCGGGGGCCGCCGGCAGCAGCGTGCCGCCGGCCTTCTCCAGGCCGCGCGTGGCGTACGTGGCCAGGGCGAAGGTCCGCTGCCCGTGGGTACGCCACGCCTTGCGCAGCCGCAGGAAGACGCCGGGCGCCTCCTCCTCCGACTCGAACCCGACCAGCAGGACGGCGGGAGCCTTCTCCAACGAGGAGTACGTGACACCGCCCCCGGAGTGCGGGCCGGACGCGTCCCCGAGGTCGTGTCCGCGACCCGCGACCCGCGCGGCGAGGAAGTCGGCCTCCTCGGCGCTGTGCACGCGCGCGCGGAAGTCGATGTCGTTGGTGTCGAGCGCCACGCGTGTGAACTTGCTGTACGCGTAGGCGTCCTCGACGGTGAGCCGGCCGCCGGTCAGGACGCCGGTGCGGCCGCGGGAGGCCAGCAGCCCCTGAGCCGCGATCTGCAGTGCCTCGGGCCAGGAGGCGGGCTCCAGCTCACCCTCGGCGTTGCGCACGAGCGGGGTCTGCAACCGGTCCCGCTGCTGCGCGTACCGGAACCCGAAGCGCCCCTTGTCGCACACCCACTCCTCGTTGACCTCGGGGTCGTCGGCGGCCAGCCGCCGCATGACCTTGCCGCGCCGGTGGTCGGTACGGGTGGCGCAGCCGCCGGAGCAGTGCTCGCACACCGACGGCGAGGAGACCAGGTCGAAGGGGCGGGAGCGGAACCGGTAGGCCGCCGAGGTGAGCGCGCCGACCGGGCAGATCTGGATGGTGTTGCCGGAGAAGTACGACTCGAAGGGATCGCCCTCGCCGGTGCCGATCTGCTGGAGCGCGCCCCGCTCGACCATCTCGATCATCGGGTCGCCGGCGATCTGGTTGGAGAACCGGGTGCAGCGGGCGCACAGCACGCACCGCTCACGGTCGAGCAGCACCTGGGTGGAGATCGGGACGGGCTTCTCGTAGGTCCGCTTCTTTCCTTCGAAGCGGGACTCGGGGTTGCCGTGCGACATCGCCTGGTTCTGCAGCGGGCACTCGCCGCCCTTGTCGCAGACCGGGCAGTCCAGCGGGTGGTTGATGAGCAGCAGCTCCATCACCCCGTGCTGGGCCTTCTCCGCGACGGGCGAGGTCAGCTGGGTCTTCACCACCATCCCGTCGGTGCAGGTGATGGTGCAGGAGGCCATGGGCTTGCGCTGGCCCTCGACCTCGACGATGCACTGGCGGCAGGCGCCGGCCGGGTCGAGGAGGGGGTGGTCGCAGAACCGGGGGATCTCGATGCCGAGCTGTTCGGCGGCCCGGATGACCAGGGTGCCCTTGGGCACGCTGATCTCGACGCCGTCGATCGTCAGCGTCACGAGGTCCTCGGGCGGGACCGCCGCCTCTCCCCCACCGGAGGGAGAGCTGGTGGTCACAGTCATGCGTGCACCTCCGTACGGTCGGCCCAGGCCGTCGACCTGGCCGGGTCGAACGGGCAGCCGCGGCCCGTGATGTGCTGCTCGTACTCCTCACGGAAGTACTTCAGCGAGGAGAAGATCGGCGAGGCGGCGCCGTCGCCGAGGGCGCAGAACGCCTTGCCGTTGATGTTGTCGGCGATGTCGTTCAGCTTGTCGAGGTCGGACATCCGGCCCTTGCCGGCCTCGATGTCGCGCATCAGCTGCACGAGCCAGTACGTCCCTTCGCGGCACGGCGTGCACTTGCCGCAGGACTCGTGGGCGTAGAACTCGGTCCAGCGGGTGACGGCCCGTACGACGCAGGTCGTCTCGTCGAAGCACTGGAGCGCCTTCGTGCCGAGCATGGAACCGGCGGCGCCCACCCCTTCGTAGTCCAGGGGGACGTCGAGGTGCTCCTCGGTGAGCAACGGCGTCGAGGAGCCGCCCGGCGTCCAGAACTTCAGGCGGTGCCCCGGCCGCATGCCGCCGCTCATGTCGAGCAGCTGGCGCAGCGTGATGCCCATCGGCGCCTCGTACTGCCCGGGGCGTGCGACGTGGCCGCTGAGGGAATAGAGAGTGAAGCCGGGTGACTTCTCGCTGCCCATCGAGCGGAACCATTCCTTGCCCCGGTTCATGATGGCGGGAACCGAGGCGATCGACTCGACGTTGTTCACCACAGTGGGGCACGCGTAGAGGCCCGCGACGGCGGGGAAGGGAGGACGGAGCCGCGGTTGGCCACGGCGGCCTTCGAGCGAGTCGAGCAGTGCGGTCTCCTCACCGCAGATGTACGCGCCGGCGCCCGCGTGCACGGTGAGTTCGAGGTCGAGTCCGCTGCCCAGGATGTTCTCGCCGAGCAGGCCCGCCGCACGGGCCTCGCGCACGGCCTCGTGCAACCGCCGCAGCACGGGGACGACTTCACCACGCAGATAGATGAAGGCATGGGACGACCTGATGGCGTAGCAGGCGATGACGATGCCCTCGATGAGGCTGTGCGGGTTCGCGAAGAGGAGCGGAATGTCCTTGCACGTCCCGGGCTCCGACTCGTCAGCGTTGACCACCAGATAGTGGGGCTTGCCGTCTCCCTGGGGAATGAACTGCCATTTCATCCCCGTCGGGAAGCCGGCGCCGCCGCGCCCGCGCAGACCGGACTCCTTGACGTACGCGATGACGTCGTCCGGTGACATGGCGAGGGCCTTGCGGAGCCCCTCGTACCCCTCGTGCCTCTGGTAGACGTCCAGGGTCCAGGACTCGTCCTCGTCCCAGAAGGCCGACAGCACGGGTGCGAGCAGCTTCTCCGGACCGATGTCCTTGAGTTCGGCGGGTGCCAAGGTCATCACTCCCCCTCCTCTGCGACGGGTCCGGCCGGGTGCGAAGGGTCGGAGGCCGATGTGTCCTGCGGCGCGTCGTGCGAGCTGAGGTGCTCCGTCGGCGACGGCTCGTGCGGCGGGGTGCCCGTGGGCGCCTCGCCGCGCGGGTGCACCACGCGCGCGGGGGCGGCCTCCCCCTTGGCCAGCTTCAGGCCGGTCAGGGAAGCGGGTCCCGCGCTGCCCGTGGCCGCGACGGCGCCCTCCCGCTCGTCGGGGAAACCGGCCAGGATCCGGGCGGTCTCCTTGAACGTGCACAGCGGCGCCCCGCGCGTGGGCGAGACCGGGCGGCCGGCCCGCAGGTCGTCGACCAGGCGCTTGGCGCTCTGGGGGTCCTGGTTGTCGAAGAACTCCCAGTTGACCATCACGACGGGTGCGAAGTCGCAGGCCGCGTTGCACTCGATGTGTTCGAGGGTGACCTTGCCGTCCTCGGTGGTCTCGCCGTTGCCGACGCCGAGGTGCTCCTGGAGCTCCTCGAAGATGGCGTCGCCGCCCATGACGGCGCACAGGGTGTTGGTGCACACCCCGACCTGGTAGTCACCGCTCGGCCGGCGCCGGTACATGGTGTAGAAGGTGGCGACGGCGGTGACCTCGGCCGTGGTCAGGCCGAGCACGTCCGCGCAGAACTGCATTCCGGTGCGCGTGACGTGGCCCTCCTCCGACTGCACGAGGTGCAGCAGCGGCAGGAGGGCGGACCGGGAGTCCGGATAGCGGGCGATGACCTCGCGCGCGTCGGTCTCCAGCCGGGCCCGGACCTCGTCCGGGTAGGCGGGCGCGGGCAGTTGGGGCATGCCCAGGCTGACGCCCCGCTCCGAAGATGAGGTGGTCACCGGTCGACGCCTCCCATCACGGGGTCGAGGGATGCCACGGCGACGATGACGTCGGCGACCTGGCCGCCCTCGCACATCGCCGCCATGGCCTGCAGGTTGGTGAAGGACGGGTCGCGGAAGTGGACCCGGTAGGGACGGGTGCCGCCGTCGGAGACGACATGCACCCCGAGCTCGCCCTTGGGCGACTCGACCGCCGTGTACGTCTGTCCCGGCGGCACGCGGAAACCCTCGGTGACCAGCTTGAAGTGGTGGATCAGGGCCTCCATGGAGGTGCCCATGATCTGCTTGATGTGGTCGAGGGAGTTGCCCAGTCCGTCCGGCCCCATGGCGAGCTGGGCGGGCCAGGCGATCTTCTTGTCGGCCACCATGACCGGCCCGGGCTGGAGCCGGTCCAGGCACTGCTCGACGATGCGCAGCGACTGGCGCATCTCCTCCAGCCGGATCAGGAAGCGGCCGTAGGAGTCGCAGGTGTCCGCGGTGGGGACCTCGAAGTCGTACGTCTCGTACCCGCAGTACGGCTGCGCCTTGCGCAGGTCGTGCGGCAGGCCGGTGGAGCGCAGGACGGGACCGGTGGCCCCGAGGGCCATGCAGCCGGCCAGGTCCAGGTAACCGACGTCCTGCATACGGGCCTTGAAGATCGGGTTCCCGGTGGCGAGCGCGTCGTACTCCGGGAGGTTCTTCCGCAGCGTCTTCACGAGCTCGCGGATCTGGTCCACCGCTCCGGGCGGCAGGTCCTGGGCGAGTCCGCCGGGGCGGATGTACGCGTGGTTCATCCTGAGGCCCGTGATGAGCTCGAAGGCGTCGAGAATGAGTTCACGATCGCGGAATCCGTAGATCATGATGGTGGTGGCGCCGAGCTCCATGCCTCCGGTCGCGATGCACACCAGGTGGGAGGAGAGCCGGTTCAGCTCCATCAGGAGCACGCGGATGACCGAGGCGCGGTCGGGGATCTGGTCCTCGATGCCGAGGAGCTTCTCGACGCCGAGGCAGTACGCCGCCTCGTTGAAGAACGGCGTCAGGTAGTCCATGCGCGTCACGAACGTGGTGCCCTGGGTCCAGGTCCGGTACTCGAGGTTCTTCTCGATGCCGGTGTGGAGGTAGCCGATGCCGCAGCGGGCCTCGGAGACGGTCTCGCCGTCGATCTCCAGGATCAGCCTGAGCACGCCGTGCGTGGACGGGTGCTGCGGGCCCATGTTGACGATGATGCGCTCGTCGTCACTGCGGCTCGCCGTCTGGACGACCTCGTCCCAGTCGCCACCGGTGACGGTGTAGACGGTGCCTTCCGTGGTCTCGCGCGCGGAGGCGGCGGAGGCCGCGGACTCCGCGGATGCGTTCGACGTGCTCATGAGTACGACCTCCGCTGGTCCGGAGCCGGGATCTGGGCGCCCTTGTACTCGACGGGGATGCCGCCGAGGGGATAGTCCTTGCGCTGCGGGTGGCCCTGCCAGTCGTCCGGCATCAGGATCCGCGTCAGGGCCGGGTGGCCGTCGAAGACGATGCCGAAGAAGTCGTACGTCTCGCGCTCGTGCCAGTCGTTCGTCGGATAGACGGAGACCAGCGACGGGATGTGCGGGTCGTTGTCGGGGGCGCTGACTTCCAGGCGGATCAACCGGTTGTGGGTGATCGAGCGCAGGTGGTACACGGCGTGCAGTTCGCGGCCCTTGTCGTTCGGATAGTGGGTGCCGCTGACACCGGTGCACAGTTCGAAGCGCAGCGCGGGGTCGTCCCGCAGGGTCCTCGCGACCCGGACCAGGTGCTCGCGTTCGATGTGGAAGGTGAGTTCGCCGCGGTCGACGACCGTCTTCTCGATGGCGTTCTGTGGAAGCAGGTCCTGCTCCTCCAGCGCGCCCTCCAGTTCGTCGGCGACCTCGTCGAACCAGCCTCCGTAGGGGCGGTTCGACGGTCCCGGGAGCCGGACCGAGCGGACCAGACCGCCGTAACCGGAGGTGTCGCCGCCGTTGGCGGCGCCGAACATGCCGCGCTGGACGCGGATCTCCTCACCGCCCTCGCCGCGCCTGCCGGGAAGGTTCTCCGCCGAGAGGTCCTTCTCCGGGTTCACGCCGCCGTCACCCGCGGCGTTCTTCGCGTCACTCATCGCAGCAGCCCCTTCATCTCGATGGTGGGCAGTGCCTTGAGCGCCGCCTCCTCCGCCTCACGGGCCGCTTCCTCGGCGTTCACACCGAGCTTGGAGCTCTGGATCTTCTGGTGGAGCTTGAGGATGGCGTCCATCAGCATCTCGGGCCGGGGCGGACAGCCTGGGAGGTAGATGTCGACCGGGACGACGTGGTCGACGCCCTGGACGATCGCGTAGTTGTTGAACATGCCGCCCGAGGAGGCGCAGACCCCCATGGAGATCACCCACTTGGGGTTCGGCATCTGGTCGTAGACCTGCCGCAGCACCGGCGCCATCTTCTGGCTGACCCGGCCGGCCACGATCATCAGGTCCGCCTGCCGCGGCGAGCCGCGGAAGACCTCCATGCCGAAACGCGCCAGGTCGTAGCGGCCGGCGCCGGTGGTCATCATCTCGATGGCACAGCAGGCGAGTCCGAACGTGGCGGGGAACATGGACGACTTGCGCACCCAGCCCGCGGCCTGCTCGACGGTGGTCAGCAGGAATCCGCTCGGCAGCTTTTCTTCGAGTCCCATGGTCAAAGGCCCTTCAGTCCCATTCCAGGCCGCCCCGCCGCCACACGTACGCGTATGCGACGAAGACGGTGAGCACGAAGAGCAGCATCTCCACGAGCCCGAAAATCCCCAGCGCGTCGAAGCTGACGGCCCAGGGATAAAGGAAGACGATCTCGATGTCGAAGACGATGAAGAGCATCGCCGTCAGGTAGTACTTGATGGGGAAGCGCCCGCCGCCGGCCGGCGTGGGGGTCGGCTCGATACCGCACTCGTAGGCCTCGAGCCTGGCGCGGTTGTACCGCTTCGGACCGATCAGCGTGGCCATGACCACGGAGAAGATCGCAAAGCCTGCCCCGAGGGCTCCCAGTACGAGGATGGGCGCATACGCGTTCACCGCTCCTCGCTCCTCTCAGTCGGCACTGACTGCTGGCGAGTCGAGCTCACTTCCGCCCCACGCGTCCCCCGAACCACGCCCGCCCCGGCGGAGATCGAGAACATGTGAAGCGGGTCACAAGCCCAACCGCTCCGCATCCTATGCCCGTAGGTCTGTGATCTGCGACACGGGGTATTGCCAAAGCTTTGTGATCTCCACCACCTGACGAACGATCATGAAGCCGGATGAGCGGTGATCTTCACACGCGAAGCGTCCGCGCGGTCACCAGAAGTGACAATTTGCCACGTCAGTGCAGGTCAGAGGGGTCGCCTCAATATCAAGAAGGTTCCCCTGCATGCAAATTGGTGCTGGACTCGTTCCCTTGTTAGAGGAGGCGTTCACACATCAGGGGGACGCGAGGCGCGACGTGGACGCGTGCACGCGTTCACGAAGTCCCGGCGGCCCGATCCGGCCGCGATCGGGCCGCGATCCGGCCGTGACCCACCCGCGATCCGTTCGCGATCTCGCCACAACCCGGCCGCAACCCTGTCGCGGCGCACATTCCGGACGCGTCGGGACGGGCGACCGTTCCGTGACCTCCGCCACACCCCTCGGGGCGACGAGGGAAGGGGGCTTGGCCAATCACTCCAAGCGGTGGTAGGTGCCGGGGCAATTCGGACGTAAAGATGAAAGACCGTGATCACGAGCCCATTACGGCCCGCCCGCAATGTCCGTTACGGCGTCAATAAAGAGCGACACGCCCGGGATTCTCGGCTGCCGTTGAACAACTGTGGCGCAGCACACGTTTCTTGTGGATATGAAGGAGCCCCTGGTACCGGTTGTTCCCATGTCCCACACCGCTCACATACGCAGCCACCGGAAACCCCGCCGCACCGCGTCGTCCACGATGGCGATGCGGGCCGGAGTCGCCAGTGGTGTTCTCAGCACTCTGGCAGTGGCCGGGGCGTCGGCGGCGAACGCCGCCGAGCCGGTGACGCAGACCCTCGAGCTGCCCACCCTGACGGCCGACCTGTCCACTCAGGTCGCCCAGTCCGCGCAGGCCACCCAGCAGGCCGCCGCGAACTACCAACTGCAGGCCGAGCGGGACGCCGCCGCGGCCGAGGCCGCCAAGGAGGCGAAGGCCGACCTCGCCGAGGCCAAGAAGAAGGCCGAGGCGAAGAAGAAGGCCGCCGAGGAGGCCCGCAAGGCCGCCGCCGAGCGCGCCACGCGCGACGCGGAGCGCGCCGTCCTCACCGCCGACGCGGGCGCCACGAGCGCGGTGGCCACCGCGGCCACCGCCTCCGCACCGGCCACCGCCTCCGCGCCGGCCGGCGGCAGCGTCGCGACCGTCATCGCCTTCCTCAAGGCGCAGGTGGGCGACGCCTACGTCATGGGCGCCACGGGCCCCAACGCCTGGGACTGCTCCAGCCTGGTGCAGGCCGCGTTCAAGCAGGTCGGCGTCGACCTGCCGCGCGTCTCGCAGGACCAGTCGACCGTCGGCACCGACGTCTCGCTGTCCAACCTCCAGGTCGGCGACATCCTGTACTGGGGCGGCAAGGGTTCCGCGTACCACACGGGCGTCTACATCGGTAACGGCCAGTACCTGGACGCCGCCAACCCGTCCAAGGGCGTCGTCATCCAGGATCTCTCCGGCTACCCCGCCTCGGGTGCCGTGCGCGTGCTCTGAGCCGCGTGCGCACGGACGGACCGGGCCCGCACGGGCTCGGTCCCCACGGGACTGAAGGGCCGCTGCCACTCGATGGCAGCGGCCCTCCCGTTCACGCGCTCCCCGTTCACCCCGGCCAGGATGGCCCGCATGCCCGGATTGTCACCCGGACGGCGTGCGTTGACGGGGTGACAACTTCTCGGCCGAGCGCCGTGCGGCGCCGTGGCGCCCCCTCACAGTGCCCCGGACACTCGTCGGCGGCCCGAGACCCCACCCATCCGGCCCCGGCCGCCCACAGCGCCCCTCACGGCTTCACGCCTCAGGCGGTGGCGCCGTCCGTCTGCCGCGCGCGGCGACGCAGGGACACGACCAGGACCGCGCCGAGGCCCAGAGCGAGCAGCGCCGCCCCGCCGATCAGCGCCGCCCCACCGGCGCCGGTGAGGGCGAGACCGCCCTGGGGGTCGGCTCCCGTGTCGTCGCCGGACACCCCGCTCGTACCGTCGGCGCCTTTCGCGCCGGCGCCTGTGGAGTCGGAACCGCCCTTCTGGTCGGATCCGGAGGAGGAATCGTCCGGCGTGCCGCCGTCGGTCCGGCCCGTGTCGCCGCCCGTCGCGTCGTCAGCGCCGTTGAGGACGATCCAAGCGGAGTTGTTCGCGTGGTCGGAGTCCCAGGGGTTGTCCCACTCGGGCAGCGCCACCTCGGCCTTGGCGCCCTCGACGACCCGGTCTACGCGGAGCTCGAACGGGAAGCGGAGCTCGGCGTCCTCCAGCAGCGGGGTGCTCACCCAGCAGAGGTAGCCCTCCTCGCCATCGGCGAGGGTGCTCTTCCCACAGCGTTCCGGGGCCTTGGTGACGGTCGCCCCTTCGGGAACCGCCACCGTGAACCCGAGGGGCTCACCGCCGGAACGCAGGGCGCTGATCCAGGCCGGGCCGTTGTTGCGGAAGCCGATCTCCGCCGTGACGGTGTCGCCGGCCGCACCGTCCGCCGAGGCGCCGGTCAGTTCCAGGTCGTAGGTGTTCGTCGTCGGCAGGTCCAGGTCCGCGTACCGGGTGTAGTCCGTGGGGGCGGCACCGGGCACCTTCTTCAGCTCCAGGTCCGCTCCGGTACCCGGCCGGTAGTCCTTGGCCGCGCGCAGGCCGTCCGCCTCGCCAGGGCCGACCGCCGTGAAGGAGTACGTGAAGATGTCGTGCAGCGCGAAGTCCGCGGTCCGTACCTTCAGCGGCTCGGCCAACGCGTACGCCGTCCCGGCCTCGATGGTGTCCGGGAAGGTGCAGAGCGCATCGGTGCCCTGGTGCAGCAGAGGGCCGGTGGTCACCTCGGCGTAAGCACAGTTGCCGAACGAGTCGGGGAAGGAGACCCCGCGGGAGCCGTGGAACCGCAGCACCGCGCCCTCGGCGTCCAGGCTGCCGACGTTGCGCAGGCCCACGGGCGCCTCGTAGGTGCCGCCCGCCCGGAGGTCCTCGGGCAGCGAGAGCTTGTGGTTCAGGAACTCGGGGCCACCGACGAGCACATCGATGCTGAGCGGGGTGAAGGCCAGACCTTCGCCCTCACCGGTGACGGTGATGCTGCCGAAGTCCCCGGCCTCACTGGCGTCGTCGATGTCGAGCCGGATGCCGCCAACCTTGTTGTACTGCTGGCCGGCGTACAGTTCGCGGCCCGTACAGACGGCGACGAGCCCGTCGGCGTCGCAGGGGAGCTTCACCGAGGCGACGCCCGCCAGTTCGGTGGCGTCGATGCGGACCGTGTAGTCGCCGGTGAACACGGGAGGGACGACGCCGTCGCCCTCGAACTCCTCTCCCGGGGCGTTCAGCCGCAGATCGACCTGCGGTTCGGAGGGGTCGCCGTTGTCGGACTGCAACGACAGCTCGACCCGGTCCTTGCCGGTGATCGTCACGGGAAGGGGCGGATCGGCCGCCTGGGCGGTGCCGGTGCCACCGACCGCGATCAGACTCGTGGCGGCCATCAGCCCCAGGGCTCTGAGCGGCCCGAGCCGCCGTCTTGCCTGCTGTGTCATGGAAGGCTCTTTCGTCGAACGGGACGATCCTGTAGCGGTTACGTCCCGTTCGACACCGGCCGCTGTCGATCAGTTGTCCACGAACGCGTCACGCAGTGATCACGATCACGCATACCGCGCCGGTCACCGCCGCCGCGTCACGCCTTCGGCGCCACCTTGCTCAGACCGTTGATGACGCGGTCCATCGCGTCGCCGCCCGTCGGGTCCGTCAGGTTGGCGAGCAGCTTCAGGGTGAACTTCATCAGCATCGGGTGCGTCAGCCCGCGCTGGGCCGCGATCTGCATGACCTTCGGATTGCCGATGAGCTTCACGAACGCGCGGCCGAGCGTGTAGTAGCCGCCGTAGGTGTCCTTCAGGACGCGCGGGTAGCGCTGGAGGGCGATCTCCCGCTGGGCCGGCGTCGTCCGGGCGTGCGCCTGGACGATGACCTCGGCGGCGATCTGCGCGGACTCCATGGCGTAGGCGATGCCCTCGCCGTTGAAGGGGTTCACCAGACCGCCCGCGTCACCGACGAGCAACAGCCCGCGCGTGTAGTGCGGCTGGCGGTTGAAGGCCATCGGGAGCGCGGCGCCGCGGATCGGGCCGGTCATGTTGTCCGGGGTGTAGCCCCAGTCCTCGGGCATCGAGGCGCACCAGGCCTTCAGGATCTCGCGCCAGTCCAGTTCCTTGAAGGAGGCCGAGGTGTTGAGCACCCCCAGGCCGACGTTGCTCGTCCCGTCGCCCATGCCGAAGATCCAGCCGTAGCCGGGCAGCAGCCGGTCCTGCGCGCCGCGGCGGTCCCACAGTTCCAGCCAGGACTCCAGGTAGTCGTCGTCGTGGCGGGGCGAGGTGAAGTACGTACGGACCGCGACACCCATCGGGCGGTCCTCGCGTCGGTGCAGCCCCATCGCCAGGGACAGCCGGGTGGAGTTGCCGTCGGCGGCCACCACCAGCGGGGCGTGGAAGGTGACTTCCCGCTTCTCCTCGCCGAGCTTGGCCTTCACGCCGGTGATGCGTCCGGTGCGGTCGTCGATGATCGGCGCGCCCACGTTGCAGCGCTCGTACAGCCGCGCGCCGGCCTTCTGGGCCTGCCGGGCGAGCTGCTCGTCGAAGTCGTCGCGCTTGCGGACCAGACCGTAGTCGGGGAAGGAGGCGAGTTCCGGCCAGTCGAGCTGGAGGCGGACACCGCCGCCGATGATGCGCAGGCCCTTGTTGCGCAGCCAGCCCGCCTCCTCGGAGATGTCGATGCCCATCGCGACGAGTTGCTTCGTGGCGCGCGGGGTGAGGCCGTCGCCGCAGACCTTCTCCCGCGGAAACTCGGTCTTCTCCAGCAGGAGCACGTCGAGACCGGACCTGGCCAGGTGGTACGCGGTGGTGGAGCCGGCTGGCCCCGCGCCCACGACGATCACGTCGGCGGTGTTGTCGGAGAGGGGCTCGGTCACGGCGGGATCTCCCCAAGTTCGATATCTGCGTGCCGACAGGCACTGGACACGGGCAGTCTATGCAGGAGAATTGATCACCCGGCTGAAGGGCTGCCTCCGTGAACCGAGCTCTGCCCGCTGTACGGCTCCGTGTGCCCACCCACGAGGACGCCTTCGCCTGGCACCGGATCTTCGCCGATCCGGACGTCATGGAGTTCCACGGCGGCGAGGCCGCGGAGCCGTCGGTCTACGAGGAACTCACCGCCCGCCAGCGGCGGCACGACGCCGAGCGCGGGTTCTGCCTGTGGACCATGGTCGACGAGACGGACCGCGTCCTCGGCTTCACGGGCGCCCAGCCCTGGGAACAGGACTGGGGCCCGACGGGCGAGATCGAGATCGGCTGGCGCCTCGGCCGGGAGCACTGGGGCAGGGGCTACGCGACCGCCGCCGCCCGGCAGACCCTGGAGCGGGTGCGCGCCACGGGCGTCTCGGACGTGGTCGCCATGGTCGACGCCCGCAACACCCGCTCGGCAGCGGTCACCCGGCGGCTCGGCATGCGTCTCGCCGGGACGTTCACCACCCCGGTCTCGCGCCGGGAGGGACACTGCTACCGCCTGGCCCTCTGAAACCGGAGACCCGGAGGAAACCGGAGGCCCGGAGGAAACCGGAGGCCCGGAGGAAACCGGAGGCCCGGAGGAAACCGGAGGCCCGGAGGAAACCGGAGGCCCGGAGGAAACCGGAAGTCTGAACTCCCACTTCAACCACCCACCGTGACTGATTGTCACAGATAGCCACGCACTGCTTCCTGTCGGCGCGTGGCCGGGTCTACCCTGCCGGTACCGCTGGGGGGTGACGTCCGTGCGTGTGACACCCAGGACATCCGACAGGACACCGGAGGTGCGCGTTCCGCGCCTGGTCGGCCTGATGGCCGTGGACGCGCGCGAGTCCGCCCGCGCACACGGCCTGTACCTCGACGCGCCGGACCGGCTGGACTTCCGCCGCACCGTCGTCGACCACGTCGTACGCCAGTATCCGCAGCCGGGCGTCGAGGTGCCCAGGGGTTCCCTGGTCCATGTGTGGTTCGACTTCGGTGAGGGAGAGGGCGGAGGAGGGGTGCGCGAGCCGCGCGCACCCGTACCGCCCGGCGGCGGCCTCCGGCGCGAACTGGAGGAACCCCGTGAGCCGGCCGCCCCCTGCGCGGCCGTCCTCAGCCGGCCTTGAAGCCCCGGTGCAGCGCGACCACACCGCCCGTGAGGTTGCGCCACGCCACCTTCGTCCAGCCGGCGCCCCGCAGCCGCTCGGCCAGGGCGGGCTGGTCGGGCCAGGACCGGATGGACTCGGCGAGGTAGACGTACGCGTCGGGGTTCGACGACACCGACCGCGCGACCGGCGGCAGCGCGCGCATCAGGTACTCGGTGTAGACGGTGCGGAACGGCGCCCACGTGGGGTGCGAGAACTCGCAGATGACGATCCGCCCGCCGGGCCGGGTCACCCGGTGCATCTCGCGCAGCGCGGCGTCCGTCTCCTGGACGTTGCGCAGCCCGAAGGAGATGGTGACGGCGTCGAAGACGTCGTCCTTGAACGGCAGCCGGGTCGCGTCGCCGGCGGTGTAGGGCAGCCAGTTCCGGCGTTGCTTGCCGACCCGGAGCATGCCGAGGGAGAAGTCGCAGGGGACGACGTAGGCGCCGGTCCGCGCGAAGGGCTCCGAGGACGTGCCCGTGCCGGCCGCCAGGTCCAGGACCTTCTGCGCGGGACGCGCGTCGACCGCCTTCGCCACCTCCTTGCGCCAGATCCGGTCCTGACCGAGCGACAGCACGTCATTCGTCAGGTCGTACCGTTCCGCCACGTCGTCGAACATCGAGGCGACTTCGTGCGGCTGCTTGTCCAGGGATGCGCGGGTCACGGTCGTTCGGCCTCACTTGTCCGGGTACGGGGCTGTCTCAGGAGCGGTGTGTATGTCATTGTCTCAGTCGGTCCCCTCTGTCTCGCTGCCTCGCTGCCTCGCTGCCTCGGTGGGTCCCCCGGCCTCGGTCGGCCCGTCAGCGGCGCCGGTGCACCAGCCGGCCGCCGACGACGGTGGCCACGCAGGTCGACGCCCCGTGGCGGACCAGCTCGGCCCGGTCCGCCACGTCGAACACCGCGAACCGGGCAGGGCCGCCCGGAACCGGCCTCGGCAGCAGGACGAGCGGCACCGGCGAGAAGGACGGCGGCCCCGGAAGGTGCGCCGGGCGAGCGCCCACCACGAGTCCGGCCCGGCGAACGGCGTCCAGGACCGGTCGGCTGCGCAGCTCGCCCGCGACGGCGACCGTTCCGTGCGCCAGCAGCCGCTGCACCCCGCGGCGCGCACTGGCGCCGCGCCGTGACTCGTCGGCGCGGAAGATCGCCTGCGCCCGCTCCCCGGTGATCGGCTCGGTGCCGAACTCGCCGGCCTCGCGCGGGTCCGGGTGGTAGGTCCCTTCGAGCAGCTCGGGCCCGTAGGGGTTGAGCAACCCGGGGGTGAGGATGCCGGGCCACCGCCGCACCCGCGCCTGCGGACGGGCGGCGGCCAGCTCCTCGTACGGGCCGACGGCGGCGACGAGCGCGCCGTCGATCAGGACGGCCAGTTCGGGCGTGGCCTCGGCGACGTGGATCGTGAGCACGGTCGCGTCAGTTCGCGGGGAGCAGCTTCAGCTCCGGGTGGGCCGTGCCGCCCTCGATCGCCGTGGACGAGATGTGTGAGACGACGCGCTCGTCGACCGGGTCGTCGGCCGGGTCGTCGTGCACCACGATGTGCTCGTACGTCGTGCTCCGCTGCGCGGGGACCCGGCCCGCCTTGCGGATCAGGTCGATGATCTCCAGTCGGTTGGAGCGGTGCTTGGCGCCGGCGGAGGAGACGACGTTCTCCTCCAGCATGATCGAGCCGAGGTCGTCCGCCCCGTAGTGCATCGAGAGCTGGCCGACCTCCTTGCCCGTGGTCAGCCAGGAGCCCTGGATGTGGGCGACGTTGTCGAAGAACAGCCGGGCGATGGCGATCATCCGCAGGTACTCGAAGATCGTGGCCTGGGTGCGGCCCTTCAGGTGGTTGTTCTCGGGCTGGTAGGTGTACGGGATGAAGGCGCGGAAGCCGCCCGTGCGGTCCTGCACGTCCCGGATCATGCGCAGGTGCTCGATGCGCTCGGCGTTGGTCTCGCCGGTGCCCATCAGCATGGTGGACGTCGACTCGACGCCCAGCCCGTGCGCGATCTCCATGATCTCCAGCCAGCGTTCGCCGGACTCCTTCAGCGGCGCGATGGCCTTGCGCGGCCGCTCGGGCAGCAGTTCGGCGCCTGCCCCGGCGAAGGAGTCGAGCCCGGCCGCGTGGATGCGCGTGATGGCCTCCTCGACCGACACCTTCGAGATCCGGGCCATGTGCTCGACCTCGCTCGCCCCCAGGCTGTGGATGACGAGCTGCGGGAACTCCTTCTTGATGGCGGCGAAGTGCTTCTCGTAGTACTCGACGCCGTAGTCCGGGTGGTGGCCGCCCTGGAACATGATCTGCGTACCGCCGAGTTCGACGGTCTCGGCGCAGCGCCGCAGGATGTCGTCGAGGTCGCGGGTCCAGCCCTTGGCGGTGTCCTTGGGCGCGGCGTAGAAGGCGCAGAACCTGCACGCCGTGACGCACACGTTCGTGTAGTTGATGTTGCGCTCGATGATGTACGTCGCGATGTGCTCGGTCCCGGCGTACCGGCGGCGGCGTACGGCGTCGGCGGCGGCGCCCAGCGCGTGCAACGGGGCGTCGCGGTAGAGGTCGAGCGCCTCTTCGGGGGTGATCCGCCCACCTGCGGCAGCACGGTCGAGGATGGGCTGAAGGTCGGCCTTCTCGGTCACCGGGCGTCCCTTTCGTAAGGTTCGTAAGGTTCGTAAGGGTTGCAGACGGGCTGGACCAGCCTACGCCAGCGGTCCACGGCACCCGACGTCAGGCCGTGTACGCGCCGATCAGCAACCCGGCGAACGCGCCGGCGATCAGGAACGGCCCGAACGGTATGGCCGTCTTGCGCCCCGCCCGCCGCGCGACGACGAGGGCGCCGCCGTACAGCGCCCCGAACAGGAACCCGGCGAAGGTGCCGAGCAGCACGGTGGGCCAGCCGTACCAGCCGAGGACGGCCCCCGCGCCGAGGGCGAGCTTCACGTCGCCGAAACCCATGCCGCCCGGGTTGACGAGGAACAGGACGAAGTAGCCGGCGCCGAGCGCGAGGGCGCCCAGCAGGGCAGTCGTCCACTCGCCCGCGTGCTCGGGAACGAGGGTGACCGGACCGAGCAGGGCGAGGGCGGCTCCGGCGAACGGGAGGGTGAGCGGGTCGGGCAGCCGCTGGACCCGGAAGTCGACGACCGCCAGCAGCACACCGACGGGCGCGAGCAGCAGCCAGACGCCCACCTCGGGCCGCGTGCCGGTGGCGGCGGCGAGGGCGGCGCAGACAAGGGCGGTGACGACGACGAGGGCGGTGCTCGAGCCGTACGGGGGCGCCGTCGCACACCGCCCGCACCGGGCCGCTCCGAGCCAGCCCGCGAGGGGGTGGTCCGCGGGGCAGACCGCCCGCCATTCCTCCCCCGCCGGTACGGCGAACCGGTAGGCCGCCCGCGGCAGCAGCGCACCCGCCGCCGCGCCCCACAGCGCGGCGGCCGCGACCAGCAGACCGGTCGTCACCCTGTACTCGTCCCCGCCGCGCTCGTCCCCACCCTGCTCATCCCCTCCGCACCCGTGCCTCCGCGCTCGTCCCGCCGCTGCGGCCCATGAGGTCGGCGGCGAGGGCGGTGAGCCGTTCCGGGTCGCCGAGGTCCCCACTGGCCCGCCCCCCGCGGACGTTATCCGGCGCATCGATCCCACGCCAAGGGAACAGCCGCAGAATGACGCTCTGCGCCGACCCTTCACGGCAGCTCTGCTCAAAGCCCTCCGTGCCGGGGGCGGTCAGCTGCTCGTGCGGACGGTGTTCCGCGACCGCCCGGTGGGACGGCGGCCTCTCGGCACGGCACCCGTCTCCGGCCCCGCAGCGCAGGGACCGCAAAGGTCCCCCACACCACCCGGCGGGACACCGTCCGCATCAGGTCCCGTCTGCGACGAGCCGACCACCGGCTCCCCTTCCCGGTCGGCATGATCAACACGTCACCCCGCCACAAGGTCACACCACACGAGATCGACCCGGTTGCCGCCCCTGGCCGACGGCTGCCGACCCCGGAGGTCTCGGACTCCGTCGACCCGGTTCGCACCCCGGACACCGTCGTCACGTGCAGCGGCTGCGCGTGGAGGCGGCAGAAGACCGCGTACGGCCCTTGTCCCGAGGTGTCGAGAGCGCAGCCGTGCTCCTCCTGGAAGCCCTCCCCGCCTTGCCCGGAAGAGAAGGTGACGATATCCGGGGGCGCCGTCGGCCGCCTCGGGAATACTCCAGCCCGTCAAGTCGCCGGGAGTGAACGGCTCCCCGCGCAGGAACAGTCCCGCCCACCTCTGCAAACCTCGGAAAACGAAGTGATGAACTCACCAAGCAGGTCAAGGACAAAACGAAGGTCAAGGACGAGCGGGGCGGTATGGGCGATGAACAGCGCCCCTTCGCCGTATCCGTGGCGCACCGCCCCGCAGATGCGCCGTGGGCCCCGGCTCCAGGACGGAACCGGGGCCCACACGGGGCGTGTTCTGTCAGTACCGGGTGACGGCGAGGGCGCCGGCCGCAGAGAGGCCCTCGGGGGAGACGGAGGCACCCAGGCCTGCGGTGACGCCGATGTCGCCGACCTCGGCGTGGACACCGAGGGCGCCCGCCCCGGCGTGGACACCGAGACCGGGGTCGGCCGCGGGGCCGACGCCCGCCTGACCGCCGGAGACGGAGTCCAGATCGGCGTCGGAGATTTCGGCGGTCGCGACCTGGGGGACGAGGTTCATGGCGCGCGTTTCCCTTCGTATCAACAATGAGCAGGGGCGGATTTCTCCGGATTCCCGAACCCGGGATTATCTTCCGGCGAACCGCACGACCTGATCAAAGCATGCGAGGAATGAGGTGACCAGCGGCGCGCGAACCATATTCCCCAGCCGATCGTCGCGGAATTCACGAGTGTGGCGAAGCAGTCCGCCGAGCCCCCCACTTCCTTCACTCGTACTCGCCCGTAAGCAGCCCGTCGGCGGCTCTGGAAGGGAATGCGAGAGGGCTTTCCCGGCACTCGTGCCCGTCATACGGCTCCACTGTGAACGGTGTGCAGATCCTCGGGATGTTCCAGAACCGGGCAACCCCGGAACGCGCGTCAGAGCGACAGCGTCCGCGCGATGCCGTCCACGATGCCCTCCAGGGGCTCGTCCAGGACCGGCTCCTTCCAGGACACCAGGAGGGTGACGGCCGCCTCCGCTGTCTCCGGTCGGACGCCGTAGAAGAGGGTGCGGATCACGGGACGCGGTCCGAGGAGGCGTTTCCCGTCCTCGAAGACGTTCTGGCGGATGCGCACGGCATCACCGAGGGGCAGCCGCGTCTCGCGGACGTCCGGTTCGCCGAAGTCCCGCGCCGACATGGACTCGGTGAGCAGGGAGAGGGTCACCTCGGGGTAGGTGTCGTCCGGCCGGATGGCGTCGAGCTCCAAGACGGCGGCCACCGACTGATACCCGCTGACGTACCAGCCGAAGGCTCCGAGGGGGTCGCGAGTACGGCAGTCGGCCGCCGCGCGCTTGAGGTCGCGGGCCAGCAGGCGGGCGTTGCCCTTTTCCCCGTCGCGTTCGTACCGTTCGACAAGGTCCTTCGCCCGGTACTTGGCCCAGTGGTCCAGGTCCAGCGTGCCGGACACGGGAAACGGCACCCAGTCCTCCGAGCACTCCAGACCGAGGTTCGACAGGTCGTCGGTCATCTCCGTGGTCACTCCGTCCAGGTCAGCGAGCCGGCGATCGCGTCGGCGGTCGGCTCCGGGGTGGAAAAGGTGAGGGGCGGGTATGCCGTCGTGCCCGCGACGGAAAGCGGCCGGAAAAAGCGGGGAGGCAGCTACCCGATCTTCGACAGCCGTGCCTTCGGGCTGCCCGAGTCCTTGCTGTCGGACTCGTATACGAGGTCGTCGCCGGTCGGGGTGAGGTGGACCGTGTGGCGGGCCTGGTTGCAGACGTCGCGGTTGGACTTCGCGCCGACGGAGGTCGCGACGAGCCGCTTCTTCGTGACCTGCTTCAGGGTGAGGACGTCGTCGCAGACGCCGCCGAAGATGTCGGTGTGCCGGAGCGTGGCCACCTGCTCGCCGACCTCCGCCTGCCTGACCGTCACCCGGAAGGTGCCCAGGGGAATGGCGATGCCCTCCCGCGAGTCGGCCTGGCCCTCCCAGGTGCCCAGGTAGGCGGTGGGGACCGCGGCGGCCGGCGCCTCCGACTGGGCGCCGCGGTCGGAATCGGCGGAGTCGCCCGGCAGCAGGTCGAGCACGAACACCGATCCGACGGTCACCGCGGCCAGCGCCCCCGCCACGGCCAGGGCCACCGTGCAGCTCATCCGGCGCCCCCGGTCGGCCTGCCCCTTGTCGGAGGTGGCCGCGACGGAGAGCGAGAGCCGGCCGGGGCGGTGTCCGCCGTCGGGCCGGGTGGGCGGGTGCGGGTCCCGGGGGCCGGGTACGGCAGCGGGGGCCGGCGGGTGGGCGGGGGCAGCCGATGTGTCCGACACCGCCGCGGGCACCGGCTGCCCCGGCATCACCGGCGGCGGGCCGAACGTCCCGGAACCGGACGCACCGGACGCACCCGAGGTGCCGGGCGCCCGGGCCCCCGCCGGTCCGGTGCCGTCCACCGACGGGCTGCTGAAGTCCACGGGGCCGGACTCCGGGTCGGCCGTCGCCTCGTCGTCCCGTCCCGCCTCCAGGTTCAGCAACCGCACCGCCGACCGGCTCACCTGCTCGACCAGCGCCCCCGGCAGCCACCCGCCCGCCACCAGCCGGGCCGCGCCGCCCTCGGGGGCCAGCCGCCGGGCCACCTCCGCCGGGGCCGGGCGGGCTCCGGGGTTCTTGTCCAGGCAGGCGGCCACCAGTTCCCGTACCTGGTCGCCCGAGCCGTCCCATCCGCTCAAGTCGCCCAAGTCGCCCAGTTCCGGAGGCTCGTGGACGACCTTGTAGAGCAGCGCCGCCGAGGAGTCGCCGCGGAACGGCGGCTCACCCGTCGCCGCGTACGCCAGCACGGCTCCCAGCGAGAAGACGTCCGCCGCGCCCGTGACGCCCTTGCCCAGGATCTGCTCGGGCGACATGTAACCGGGCGAACCGATGGACACGCCGGTCGAGGTGAGGGAGGCCGTACCGTCCATCGCCCGGGTGATGCCGAAGTCGATCAACAGCGGGCCGTCCAGGGTGAGGAGGACGTTCGACGGCTTCACGTCCCTGTGCACCAGGCCCAGTTCGTGCACCGCCGCCAGCGCCTCGCCCAGGCCCGCGCCCAACACCCGTACGGTGTGGGCGGGCAGGGGGCCGCCGTGCGTGACCGCCGCCGTGAGGGACGGGCCCGCGGCGTAGGCGGTGGCGACCCACGGCACCCGGGCGTCGGGGTCGGCGTCCAGGACGGGGGCCGTCCAGGCGCCGCCCACCCGGCGCGCGGCCTCGACCTCGCGCCGGAACCTGGCGCGGAACTCCTCGTCCAGCGCGAAGTGCGGGTGCACGATCTTGACCGCGACCGTACGGCCGCCGGCGCTGCGGCCCAGGTAGACCCGGCCCATGCCGCCCGCGCCGAGCCTGCCGAGCAGCCGGTACGGCCCCACGGCCGCGGGCTCGTCGTCATCGAGCGGCCGCATGGAGTCCACCCCGTCCACCCCTCCCCCGTGCCGCCCGTACCCAGGCGTCTGCCAGCAGGGTAACGGGCCGTCGCCGCGGCCTCACGGCTGCAGCAGGTCGACCTTCACGTCCGCCGCGAAGCCCGTCGTCGGCCCCACCCGGCGGGCGAACTCGGTGACCGCCGCCAGCTGCGGGGACCCGAAGCTGAAGTCGAGGGTGGTGAAGTACCGGGCCAGGGTCTTCTCGTCGAAGGCCTCCCAGCGGGCCGCCTGCTCGGCGACCTTGCCGACCTCCTCCAGGGAGAGGTTGCGGGAGGCGAGGAAGGCCTCGTGCACCTGGCGGGTGATGACCGGCTCGCGCTCCAGGTAGTCGCGGCGCGCCGCCCAGACGGCGAACACGAACGGCAGCCCCGTCCACTCCTTCCACAGCGCGCCCAGGTCGTGCACGTCGAGCCCGTAGCGGGGCCCCTCGACCATGTTCGCGCGCAGTGCCGCGTCGCCGATGAGGACGGCCGCGTCGGCCTCCTGCATCATCAGACTGAGGTCGGGCGGGCACGTGTAGTAGTCGGGCTTCACGCCGTACCGCTCGGCGAGCAGGAGCTGGGCGAGGCGTACGGAGGTGCGCGAGGTCGAGCCGAGAGCGACCCGGGCGCCGTCCAGCCGCTCCAGTGGGACCTGCGAGACGATCACGCACGACATCACCGGGCCGTCGCAGCCGACGGCGATGTCGGGGAAGGCGACCAGCTGGTCGGCGTGCTTGAGGAACTCGACCAGGGTGATCGGCCCGATGTCGAGATCTCCCTGTACGAGCTTCTCGCTGAGCTTCTCGGGGGTGTCCTTCGACAGCTCGAAGTCGAGGAGAGTGCCCGTTCTCGCGAGCCCCCAGTAGAGGGGCATGCAGTTCAGGAACTGAATGTGTCCGACGCGCGGCCGGGTGCGAGGATTGTCCACATCGCGAGGCTAGCCCTCACGCCGTGGAGTGGACGCTCCGGGCCCCGACATCGGCTCCGCACCCGTCGGGCATATGCCGGCACCGGTCCGGCATATACCTGACATCGATCCGCCATCACCTCGGCATCCGCCCGACAGCTGCCCGACAACCGTTCGACATCCGCCCCCACGCGCGGGACGGCAGTGACGTTGAAACATTCGGGTGACGTGATCTTGACCTCTATTGCGCGCGGGCGGTCGCGTGCTAGGCTCGTCCGCAAGTTGCAGTTTGGTTTCCCTTGCAGTACAGAGCCTGCGGAGCATGTGACCGCGGGCTCTCGTCGTTCTCAGACGGATGCGATTGTGCGGAATTGGTCTTCACACTTGCTGGGTTCTGGAGCAGGGCAACCCTTTGGGCCCAAGGAGGGCTTATGGCTACCGGAACCGTGAAGTGGTTCAACGCCGAAAAGGGCTTTGGTTTCATCGCCCAGGAAGGCGGCGGCCCCGACGTCTTCGTCCACTACTCCGCGATCAACGCGAGCGGCTTCCGCTCCCTCGAGGAGAACCAGCAGGTGTCCTTCGACGTCACTCAGGGCCCCAAGGGCCCGCAGGCGGAGAACGTCACCCCGGTCTGATCCTCGCCGATCCGGGAACGACTAGCAGTACCCAAGGAGCCCCTCGCCGTCAGGCGAAAGGGGCTCCTGCCTTTTCCCCGGCCCCCCGCGTCAGAACCACGCGCACACCCCCTGCCAGCGGCGGCGGCTAGGCTCCCTGCCCGTGACCGATGCCACCCGCGCCTTCTACGACGCCATCGCCGAGGACTACGCCGACCACTTCCGTGACGTTTTCGCCGCACAGCCGCTGGAGCTGGCGCTGCTGACCGGGTTCGCCGGGCTCGTCGGGGCCGGCGGTGAGGTCGCCGACCTGGGGTGCGGCCCCGGATGGGTGACGGCCCACCTGGCCTCCTGCGGCCTGGACGCCTTCGGCCTCGACCTGTCGGAATCGATGATCGGGATCGCCCGCCGCGAGAACCCGGGCCTGCGTTTCGAACAGGGCTCGATGCTGGAGCCGGGCCTCCCCGACGGCAGCCTGGCCGGCGTCGTCTCCTGGTACTCCAGCATCCACACCCCGCAGGACGACCTGCCGGCCCTGTTCGCCGGATTCCGCCGGATCCTGGCACCCGGGGGACATCTGCTGCTCGCCTTCCAGGCCGGCGAGAAAGCCCGACGCCTCGAGCGTCCGTTCGGTCACCCGGTCGTCCTGGACTTCCTGCGCCGCCGCCCGGACCGGATGGCGGACCTCCTGGAGGAGGCCGGGTTCACCCTCGTCCTGCGTTCCGAACGCGCGGCGGACGAGGCGCAGGGCGAGTCGACCCCTCAGGCCTTCCTGATCGCCCGCACGCCGCCCGCCGACGGCTCGTGAGCCGTCTTCCCCTTTCTTCCCCCTTCCCACTACCCCCTGTACAGCCCCTCCACCTCCTCCGCGAAGTCGCGGAGGATCGCGTCGCGCCGCAGTTTCATGGACGGGGTCAGATGGCCCGTGTCCTCGGTGAAGTCGTGGGGAAGGACGGCGAAGCGGCGGATGGATTCGGGGCGGGAGAGCATCCTGTTGGCCTCGTCGATCGCACGTTGCAGGACCGCGCGCAGCTCCTCGTCGTCCACCAGGAGTTCGGCCGGGACCGGGTGCCTGCCGTTCATCCGGCACCAGTGGGTGATGCCGTCGAGGTCCAGGGTGACCAGCGCGGAGACGTAGGGGCGGCCGTCGCCCAGGACCAGGCACTGGGAGATCAGGGGGTGGGAGCGGAGCCAGTTCTCCAACGGTGCCGGGGCGACGCTCTTGCCGCCCGCCGTGATCAGCATCTCCTTCTTGCGGCCGGTGATGATCAGGTAGCCCTCGTCGTCCAGCCGGCCGAGGTCGCCCGTCGCGAGCCAGCCGTCGGGGGCCGCGGGGACGACTCCGCCGGCCTGGGGGTCCCAGTAGCCGCGCAGTACGTGCTCGCCCGCGACGAGGATCTCGCCGTCCGCCGCGATACGGATCCGGGTGCCGGGCAGCGGCCAGCCCACCGTGCCGAGGCGGGGCTGGAGCGGCGGCGTGATCGTGGACGCGCCCGTGGTCTCGGTGAGCCCGTAGCCCTCGAAGATCTCGATGCCGGCGCCGGCGTAGAACGCGGCCAGGCGGCGGCCGAGCGGGGAGCCGCCGCAGATGGCGTAGCGGACCCTGCCGCCCATGGCGTTGCGGATGCGGCGGTAGACCAGCGGGTCGTAGAAGGCGCGGGCGATCTTCAGTGAGCCGCTCGGGCCCTGGCCCACACCGGTGTGGTGGGCGTCGACCGCCTCTCCGTAGCGGCGTGCCACCGAGGCCGCGCGGTCGAAGGCGGGGGCCCTCCTGCCCGCCTCCGCCCCGGCGCGGGCGGTGTTGAAGATCTTCTCCAGCATGTACGGGATGGCCAGCAGGCAGGTGGGCCGGAAGCTCGCCAGGTCCTCGAGCAGTTCCTCGGCCTTCAGGCTCGGCGCGTGGCCCAGCCGCACCCGGGCCCGGACGCAGGCGACGGCGACCATACGGCCGAAGACGTGGGACATGGGGAGGAAGAGGAGGACGGAGGCTTCTTCACTGGTCCGGGCCTTGAAGACCGGGTAGAGCAGCTCGATGGCGTTGTCCACCTCGGCGAAGAAGTTGCCGTGGGTGAGGGCGCAGCCCTTGGGCCGGCCGGTGGTGCCGGAGGTGTAGATCAGGGTGGCGAGGCTGCCCGGGCCGAGGACTCCCCGGCGTACCTCCACCTCCTGGTCCGAAAGGTGCGGGCCGGCCTCCGCGAGCCGTTCGACGTGGCCCTTCTCCACGACCCACAGATGCCGGAGGTCGGGGAGGTGCTCCAGTTCGGGGCCGATGGCGGCGGCCTGGGCGGTCGTTTCCGTGATCAGGGCGACGGCGCCCGAGTCGTGCAGGATCCAGCGGGTCTGGAAGACGGAGGACGTGGGGTAGACGGGGACGGTGACCAGTCCGGCCGCCCATGCGGCGAAGTCGAGGACCGTCCACTCGTAGATCGTGCGGGCCATGACGGCGATCCGGTCGCCCGGAGTCAGGCCCTCGGCGATGAGACCCTTGGCCACCGCCATGACCTGGCCGGCGAACTCGGCGGCCGTCACGTCCGTCCAACTGCCCTCCCCCGCGCCCTTGGTCCGTCCGGTGCGGCGGCTCAGGACCACCGCGTCCGGGACCGCGTGCGCGTTGTCGAAGGGCAGGTCGGCGAGCGATCCGTGCCGTACCGGTTTCGCGAACGGCGGTACCGCCGCCTCCCGTACGACCCCGTCCAGCCACCGCGTCTCCGGCTCGACCAGGACGGGGGCGCCGTGGGCGGCACCGGTGGCGGTGGAGGATGCGGCAGAGGATGCGGCAGAGGAGAGGGGAACGGCGGAGGAAGGAACAGCGGACACGGGCGACTCCTCGGGCGTGCAGCGGAACTGCTTGCTGCGATGACGTACGTGCCTCGCACACCGAGGCGCTCACCGGCGTCGCCGACGCGCTTTCCGGGATCGGGAGTCACCACCGGTTCAGACTCGGGATCGTACGGCCCGCCTGTGGCGGGTTCGTGCGGGTTCGGGGGCGATCCGGGGCCGGGGATGTGCGACGTCGAGGGTTACCTGACGGAAATTCACGTTCGCTCCGGAACCGCCACCGACCCCTTGTCCGCCCTCTGGGTGCTCATCTCGGCCCACCCCTCCCTGCAACACGGCGTTACCTACGGTAACTTCACTCCAGGGTGAGCAAGGTATCCGTAGCGAGTGAGCCCTCCGGGACTCAGGACGGGCGCTCCGAGCTGTGCGGCCCCGTCGAGCGCCTTCACCTGACCGGGGAGGTCCACCCGGCGTGAGAGACCGGGCCGACGTCGGCGGTACTGCCCTCCATGCCCTCCATGCCCTCCGCACCCTCCGTACCGTCGGGCGGTGACCAGCGGCGGCCCGCCATCAGGTCGCCCAGCCCTTCCCAGGAGAAGTTCATCAGGGTGGCCGACGCCTGCCGGGCCGTGACGCCGGGGGTGGCGTTGGCCCAGTCGGCGAGCGCCTCGGCGGCGCCGACCAGGGCCTCCGCGAGCCCGGAGACCTCGTCCTCGGGAAGATCGGGGTCCTGGTGCGCTTCGCGGGCGGCGGCGAGGATCAGCTCGGTCACGAAGGCCACGACCTCCGCGCGCATCGTGGCGACCTCGGCGGCGAAGACCTCGCCGTGCGTGCGGGCCTGGAGGTGCAGCACGGCCCAGGCGTCCGGGTGCCGCGCGGTATGGGTGAAGAACGCCGTCAGGCCCGACCAGAGTTGGCGGTCCGCGGGCAGCCCGGGACCCGCGCCCGCGCGCACCGCCTCGACGAGCGCCGTCGCCTCACGGCGGATGCACGCGGTGAACAGCTCTTCCTTCGAGTTCAGATACAGGTAGACCAACGGCTTGGACACACCAGCCAGTTCGGCGATCTCGTCCATCGACGCGGCCGTGTACCCGCGTCGACCGAAGGTCCGCACAGCGGCATCCAGCATCTGCTGTTCGCGGACCGCCCGCGGCATCCGCTTGCTCTTCACGGCACCCATACGGGTCAGCCTACGGGCCCGTGGCGTCCTCCCGGCCCCGCCGGGAGGACGCCACGGAGGCGCGACGGACGCCCCGGGCGCGTCGCGACGTGCCCGACGTGCGGGGCGTCCGGTGCCGGTCAGGCCACGGCGACCGGCACCCTCCGGGAATCCTCGGCCGGGGCGGTGTCGACGGGCGAGGAGTGGGCCGAGTCGTAGGCGTCGCGGTCGAGCAGCCCCTCCCGTGCGGAGACGACGACCGGGATCAGGGCCTGCCCGGCGACGTTGGTCGCGGTGCGGATCATGTCCACGATCGGGTCGATGGCGAGGAGCAGGCCGACGCCCTCCAGGGGCAGGCCGAGCGTGGAGAGGGTGAGGGTCAGCATGACCGTCGCGCCGGTGAGGCCGGCCGTGGCGGCGGATCCGACCACCGAGACGAAGGCGATCAGCAGGTAGTCGCCGACGCCCAGCGGGACGTCGAAGATCTGGGCGACGAAGATCGCGGCGATGGCGGGGTAGACCGCGGCGCAGCCGTCCATCTTCGTGGTCGCCCCGAACGGGACGGCGAACGACGCGTACTCCTTGGGCACGCCGAGGCGCTCGGTGACCTTCTGGGTGAGCGGCATGGTGCCGACGGAGGAACGGGAGACGAAGGCCAGCTGGATCGCGGGCCATGCACCCTTGAAGAACTGGACCGGGCTGACCCTGGCGACGCCCGCGAGCAGCGCCGGGTAGACGCCGAACAGGACGATCAGGCAGCCGATGTAGACGTCGGCGGTGAAGGTCGCGTACTGGCCGATCAGGTCCCAGCCGTAGGTCGCGATGGCGTTTCCGATGAGGCCGAGGGTGCCGAGCGGGGCGAGGCGGATGACCCACCACAGGGCCTTCTGGAGGAGTTCGAGGACGGACTCGCTCAGAGTGAGGATCGGCTGGGCCTTCTCTCCGAGCTGGAGGGCGGCGATACCGGCGACGGCGGCCAGGAAGACGATCTGCAGCACGTTCAGCTCGGTGAACGGTGTGATCACGTCGGTCGGCACGATGCCGGTCAGGAAGTCGAGCCAGGAGCCGGTCTTCTCGGGCTTCCCACCGTCCGCGGGGGTGAGTCCGGTGCCCGCGCCGGGGTTGGTGACCAGGCCGATCACGAGGCCGATGGTCACCGCGATCAGCGAGGTGACCAGGAACCAGAGGAGGGTGCGCGAGGCCAGCCGGGCCGCGTTGTTGACCTTCCGCAGGTTGGTGATGGAGACCAGGATCGCGAAGAAGACGAGCGGCGCCACGGCCAGTTTGAGCAGACCGATGAAGATGCCGCCGGTCTTCTCCAGGGCCGTGACCAGCCAGGTGACGTCCTGGCTGCGGCCGAGCCAGCCGAGCAGGACGCCCAGGACGAGGCCGGCGAGTATCTGGGCCCAGAAGGGGGCCCTTATGGGCAGCTTGAAGGACTTCGTGTTCGTGGACACGGACATGCTCCGGTGTGGGGAGGGGGAATGCGTGAGGACGGGACGTAGCGCCAGGGCAGAGCGGGACACCGAGGACGTGGGAAGCGCCGCACGCGGAAGGGCCGGGCCTCCGCAGGCGTCAGGACGTCAGGGCGTCGGGAACGTCAGGGGCGACAGTTCGCGGTGGTGACCCGGCAGAGGTCCACGTGCAGGCGTGCCACGAGGGGGGCCCTCCGGGGTGCGGGGAACACGGCTGCTGACTTCACCCCACGACCTTAACACCTGCCCTTTGAGACTCCCATAGCCTTACTTTGAGAGGCAGAGATCGAAAAGCACCCGCACAACGCAAAGCGCCCCGGTTTCCATGGGTTTTACGGAAACCGGGGTGTCGGACGACGAGGGGTGGAGCGGCGCACGGGTGGGGGAACTCACACCGCCTACGAGGTCTGCGCCTGCCCCTGCTGGTTCTGGGGCTGGGCCTGGTTCTGCGTCCGGGTGCGGGCGGCGTCGTCGGCCACGTCCTCCTGGTTGCGGTTGGCCTCCAGGTTGGCCTTCACCCGGTCGACCCGCCGCACGATCCGCTCCGAGGCCCGGTCCCGTTCCTTGCGCAGCACGACGAGGCTGATCGGGGCCGAGAGCAGCATGGCGAGCAGGATCATCCACAGACCGTTGGAGTCGCCGAGGCCGCGCGGGGCGAGGCCGGTGTAGACGAGGCCCCAGACGACCAGGAGGCAGCCCACGAAGATCCCGAAGCGCATCAACGTGTAGCGGAGCATCTCATCCACTCTCCCGGACGAACGGTCAGAACGTGTCCCAATGGGACATCCTCCAGTGAAGCACGCCCGCCCCCGAAGCCCCCGGGCGGGGGGTCAGGCGAGCGGCAGCAGCATGACGACGTCGTCCCGCTCGTCGCCCGGGGCCACCCGGATCGCGCCGGGGATCCGGCCGACCTCCTTGTAGCCGCAGGAGCCGTAGAAGCGCTCCAGGCCGAGTCCGCCGCGGCAGGTGAGCCGTATCCCCTCGATGCCGGGGAGGGTGCGGGCGGCCCGTTCCGCGGCGGCGAGCAGGTCACGGCCGTACCCCTTGCCCTGGTGGCGGGGGTGGACCATCACCGTGTACAGCCAGAGCCAGTGGGTCATCAGCCGATGGGCGTTGAGGGTGAGGAACGCCGTCGCGGCCACCCGCCCCTGCTCGTCGTACCCGACGAGCAGCCGGGACCGCTCCTCGGCCATCGCCACGAACTGCCGCACCAGCTCCGGGCGGACGTCGTCCCGCGTCACCGGCGGCACGAAGCCGACGGCACCGCCCGCGTCGGTGACGTCGACCCACAACTCCAGGATGCCGTCCCGGAGTTCCGGAGTGACGGGCGGATCCAGGGTGAAGACGAGAGGCACGGTACGGATTCTCCCTCAGACCCGCATCGGCTGCGGCGACTCGCGGCGGGCGGGGTCGGCGGCGTCGTACTCGCGGATGATCTCGTACCGCGTGTTGCGCTCCACCGGACGGAAGCCGGCGTCGCGGATCAGGTCCAGCAGGTCCTCGCGGGTGAGCTTGTCCGGCGTGCCGAAGTCGTCCGCGTCATGGGTGATCTTGTACTCGACGACGGAGCCGTCCATGTCGTCCGCGCCGTACTGGAGGGTGAGTTGGGCGGTGTTGACGCCGTGCATCACCCAGAAGACCTTCACGTGCGGGACGTTGTCGAAGAGGAGACGGGAGACGGCGAACGTCTTCAGCGCCTCGGCGCCGGTCGCCATCTGCGTCCTGGCCTGGAGGCGGTTGCGGATCTTGCCGTCCTTCATGTCGACGAAGTCGTGCTGGTAGCGCAGCGGGATGAAGACCTGGAAACCGCCGGTCTCGTCCTGGAGTTCACGCAGCCGCAGCACGTGGTCGACGCGGTGGCGGGGCTCCTCGATGTGGCCGTAGAGCATGGTGCAGGGCGTCTTCAGCCCCTTCTCGTGCGCCAGCCGGTGGATCCGCGACCAGTCCTCCCAGTGGGTGCGGTGGTCGACGATGTGCTGCCGGACCTCCCAGTCGAAGATCTCCGCGCCGCCGCCGGTGAGGGACTCGAGCCCGGCGTCGATCAGTTCGTCGAGGATCTCGGAGGCGGACAGCCCGGAGATGGTCTCGAAGTGGTGGATCTCGGTGGCGGTGAACGCCTTCAGGGACACGTCCGGCAGGGCGGCCTTCAACTCGCGCAGGGAACGCGGGTAGTAGCGCCACGGCAGGTTCGGGTGGAGCCCGTTGACGATGTGCAGCTCGGTGAGGTTCTCCGCCTCCATCTCCTTCGCGAGCTTCACCGCCTCCTCGATGCGCATCGTGTACGCGTCCTTCTCCCCCGGCTTGCGCTGGAAGGAGCAGTAGGCGCAGGAGGCGGTGCACACGTTGGTCATGTTGAGGTGGCGGTTGACGTTGAAGTGGACGACGTCGCCGTTCTTCCGCGTCCGCACCTCGTGCGCCAGCCCGCCCAGCCAGGCCAGGTCGTCCGACTCGTACAGCGCGATGCCGTCCTCGCGGGACAGCCGCTCACCGGAGCGGACCTTCTCCTCCAGCTCGCGCTTGAGCCCGACGTCCATGCCGATACCTCTTTCCTGGGTTTTCCTGGGTTTTCCTGGGTTTCCCTGGGTTTTCCCGAGAGACCCCGAGACGGACCCTGAGACAGACTCCGCCCACCGTAACGTCCCGGCTACCGGACCTCTTCGGGCAGCTCACCGACGCGGTTCTCCCACTTCGTGGAGAGCACGATGGTGGTACGGGTCCGGGAGACGCCCTTGGTGCCGGACAGCCGGCGGATGGTCCGCTCCAGCCCGTCCACGTCGGCCGCCCGCACCTTGAGCATGTAGGAGTCCTCGCCGGCGATGAACCAGCAGTCCTCGATCTCCCTCAGGTCCTTCAGCCGCTGCGCCACGTCCTCGTGGTCGGCGGCGTCGGAGAGCGAGATGCCGATCAGGGCCGTCACCCCGAGGCCGAGCGAGGCGGCGTCCACGGTGGCGCGGTAGCCGGTGATGACGCCGGCCGCCTCCAGCCGGTTGATGCGGTCGGTGACGCTGGGGCCCGACAGTCCGACGAGGCGCCCCAGCTCGGCGTAGGAGGCCCGGCCGTTCTCTCTCAGGGCCTGGATGAGCTGCCTGTCCACCGCGTCCATGCGATCGAAGCCTTCCGCTGAAGAGTCTGGAGTCTGCTGAGAGGTGGTTCGGGTGGTGGTGCTGGTGCTACTGCTGGTGCTCTTGGTGTTGCTGCGGGCGCTGGTGCCGCGACGGGCTCCACGGACTCGAAGGGCTCTGGGGACCCCCGGCCTCCTCGGGCTCACTCGGTGCGGGTGGACCCGCCGCCGAGTTCGCCCTTCCACCGGCGGTAGAGCCGGTGCTCGACGCCCGCCGCGTCGAGCACGCGTCCGGCGACGAAGTCCACCAGGTCCTGGATGTGCGTCGCGCCCGCGTAGAAGCCCGGCGAGGCGGGCACCACGGCCGCGCCCGCGTCGTCGAGGGTGACCAGGTGCCGCAGGGTCTGGCCGTTCAGCGGGGTCTCCCGGACGGCCACGACCAGCTTGCGCCCCTCCTTCAGGGTCACGCTCGCCGCCCGCTGCAACAGGTCCTTGGACAGCCCGAGCGCGACCCCGGCCACACAGGCCGTGGAGGCGGGCACGATCAGCATGCCCTTGCTCGGGTACGAGCCGGAGGAGGGGCCCGCCGCGAGGTCACCGGCGGCCCAGTGCCGTACGCCGTCGAGGTCCACGGCGAAGGTGCCGGGCTTGCCGTCCGCACCCCGGGACAGCCATTCCCGCAGGTCGTCGCGCCAGTGGGCGTCCCTGAAGGCGATGCCGGTCTCGTCCAGCAGGGTGAGCCGCGAGGCACGGCTGACGACGAGGTCGACGCTCTCTCCCGCCTGGAGGAGCGCACGGAGCACGGCAGCCGCATACGGCGTGCCGGAAGCGCCGGACACCCCCAGGATCCAAGGCGTCCGGGTCGTCTCTCCTGGCTTGAGATGGTTCACGGCACCGAGCCTATCCGGCATGGTGGGGTGGGAACCGGGCAAGGGGGCCGGTCCGTTCCCCAGGCGGACGATCCAGACGGAGGGGGTTGCCGTGTCCAACACCGGTTCACCGTGGTCGGGACGCGAGCGGGCGAAGACGGCGGCCGTGGTGATGGCGGCCTGGGTGGCGCTGCTGTGGCTGCTGGAAGTGGCCGACACGGTCTCCCGTCATGCTCTGGACGACTTCGGCGTCGTGCCGCGCACGGCCTCGGAGCTGGCCGACGTCGTCCCCTCCGCCTTCATCCACTTCGGCTTCGCCCATGTCGCGGCGAACAGCGTGCCGCTGCTGGTGCTCGGCTTCCTCGCCGCCCTCGGCGGCCTGCGCCGGTTCGCCGCCGTGTGCGCGCTGGTCATCGTCGCCGACGGGCTGGGTGTGTGGCTCATAGCCCCGGCGCACACCAACACCGCGGGCGCCTCCGGCCTGATCTTCGGCCTCTTCGGCTTCCTGTTGTGCAGTGGCTTCGTGGAGCGCCGGCCGATGGGCGCCGTCGTCGGGGTGCTGGTCGGCGCGGTCTGGGGCGGCTCGGTCCTCGCGGGCATCGCCCCCGGCCAGACCGGCGTCAGCTGGCAGGGCCACCTCATCGGCCTGCTGGCCGGCGTGGCCGCGGCCTTCCTGTTCCGCCGCACACCCGAACACCGGGGCGCGCTCACCGTGTGAGGCCGGGGCCCGGTGTGCGCGCCCTGCCCGGACCGGCGGCTCCGAACGGTCGTCCCCGCGTGCGCGGGGAGCAGGTGAGCGTGAACGGGTTCTTCATGGGCATGGCCCTCGGAACATTCCCGGAGCGGGGAGCACGAGGGGCGCCTACGGTCCGCTCCCTCTCCCGCAGCCGAAAATCGAGCACGACCACCTGGAAGGACTACAAGGTGAGCCCTCGCACCAGCAGATCGAGCAGCGCGCAGACGAAAAGCGCGATGCCGATGAAGCCGTTGACACTGAAGAACGCCCGGTTCAGACGGGTCAGGTCGGTCGGGCGGACGATGGTGTGTTCGTAGACGAAGGCGCCCGCGACGATCAGGAGGCCGAGCCAGAAGAAGGCTCCGGCATCGGTGAGGACCGCGTACCAGACGAACAGGGCCGTCGTCACGGCGTGGCAGGCGCGGGCGCCCCAGATGGCGGCCGGGATGCCGAAGCGGGCCGGGACCGACTTCACGCCGACCTCTCGGTCGGTGTCGACGTCCTGGCAGGCGTAGATCAGGTCGAAGCCGCCGATCCAGATGCCGACCGCGAGGCCGAGGACGACCGCCTCCCAGGACCAGGCGCCGGTGATCGCCAGCCAGCCGCCGACCGGCCCCATGGCCTGGGCGAGGCCCAGTATGGCCTGCGGGAAGTTGGTGAACCGCTTGCCGTACGGATAGACCACCATCGGGATCACCGCGATCGGCGCGAGGGCCAGGCAGAGCGGGTTGAGCAGGGCCGCCGCGACCAGGAACACCACGAGGGCGATCAGCGCGCCGGTCCACGCGTGCCTCACCGACACCTCGCCGGTGACCAGCTCGCGGTGCGCGGTGCGCGGGTTACGGGCGTCGATCTCGCGGTCGATGATCCGGTTGGCGGCCATCGCGAAGGTGCGCAGGCCGACCATGGCGATCGTGACCAGGAGCAGCCGGCCCCAGTGGATGTTCCCGTCCCACTCGTACATCGCGGTGAGGGCCGCGATGTAGGCGAAGGGGAGGGCGAAGACCGAGTGCTCGATCATCACCAGGCGCAGGAACGCCCTGGTGCGCCCCGGCTGCCGCGGGAGCGCGGCGGAGGCCGACGTCACAGTCCGTACTCCTTCCAGCGGCGGTCGACCAGCGCCGCCGTGGCCGGGTCGGACTCGACCATGTCGGGCCAGCCGCCGTCGCGCGTGTACCCCTCCTCGGGCCACTTCTTCGTCGCGTCGATACCCGCCTTGCCGCCCCAGAACTGCTGGTAGGAGGCGTGGTCGAGATGATCGACGGGGCCTTCGACGAGGCTGAGGTCGCGGGCGTAGTCGGTGTTGCCGAGCGCACGCCAGGCGACCTCGTGCAGGTCGTGCACGTCGCAGTCGGAGTCAACGACCACGATCAGCTTGGTCAGCGACATCATGTGGGCGCCCCAGACCGCGTGCATCACCTTCTGGGCGTGCTTGGGGTACTTCTTGTCGATCGAGATGATCGCGCAGTTGTGGAAGCCGCCGGCCTCGGGGAGGTGGTAGTCCACGATATCCGGGATGATGATCTTGAGGAGGGGGAGGAAGAAGCGCTCGGTGGCGCGGCCCAGCGGGCCGTCCTCCGTCGGCGGTCGGCCGACCACGATCGACTGGAGCAGCGGGCGCTTGCGCATCGTGACGCAGTCGATCTTCAGGGCGGGGAACGGTTCCTGCGGCGTGTAGAAGCCGGTGTGGTCGCCGAACGGGCCCTCGGGGAGCATCTCCCCCGGCTCCAGCCAGCCCTCGATGACGACCTCGGCCTGTGCCGGGACCTGGAGCGGGACCGTCTTGCAGTCGACCATCTCGATCCGCCTGCCCTGCACGAACCCGGCGAACAGGTACTCGTCGATGTCGCCGGGGAGCGGCGCCGTGGAGGCGTACGTCACGGCGGGCGGGCAGCCGAAGGCGATGGCGACCGGGAGCCGCTCCCCGCGCCGGGCCGCCACCTGGTAGTGGTTGCGGCTGTCCTTGTGGATCTGCCAGTGCATGCCGATGGTGCGCTTGTCGTGGCGCTGGAGCCGGTACAGGCCGAGGTTGCGGATGCCCGTCTCGGGGTCCTTGGTGTGGGTGAGGCCCAGGTTGAAGAAGGAGCCGCCGTCCTTGGGCCAGGTGAACAGGGCGGGGAGCCGGTCGAGGTCCACGTCGTCACCGTGCAGGACGACCTCGTGCACCGGGGCGTCCTTCACCTTCTTCGGCGGTACGTGGGTCATCGCGCCGAGCTTGCCGAACGCCTCCCGCACGCCGATGAAGCCCTGGGGCAGCTCGGGCTTGAGCAGACCGCCGATCTTCTCGCTGATCTCGCTGTACGACTTCAGTCCGAGCGCCTTCAGCAGCCGGCGGTCGGTGCCGTACACGTTCATGGCGAGGGGCATGCTCGAGCCGCGCACGTTCTCGAAGAGCAGTGCGGGACCGCCGGCCTTCTGCACCCGGTCGACGATCTCACCGACCTCGAGATGCGGGTCGACCTCTGCCTTGACGCGCTTGAGGTCGCCCTCGCGCTCCAGGGCCCTGAGCAGGGAGCGAAGATCGTCGTAAGCCATGGGGTCAAGTATCCCCGAACGGTTACCCTGGGCCTGTACCTGGGGGCTGTGCCGACGTCCCCGACGACCCCTTCTCTGGAGAGGCCCATGCTCCGGGTGCTGATGTTCATCGTCCCCCTCGCGCTGAGCGTCTACGCGTTCATCGACTGCATCAGCACGAAGGACGAGGACATTCGCCACATGCCCAAACCGCTGTGGGCGATCCTCGTGCTGCTGTTCCCGCTCGTCGGCTCCATCTCCTGGATCATCGCGGGCAAGAAGCGGCATCCGATGGGCGCGGGCGACCAGGTCGGTTCCGCCTGGAGCCGGGGCGGCGGCCGGCAGCAGTGGGTCGCCCCGGACGACAACCCCGAGTTCCTCAAGTCGCTGAACGAGGAGAAGGACCGGGACCCGGACGACAGCCGGGGCGACAGGGACGGCGACAAGGGCAAGGGCACGGACGGTTAGAGCACGGACGGCCAGGGCCTGGCCGACGGCATCGGGCGCTCCTAGCACCGTCGTTCGGGAAACCATCCGTTTCACCGAAAAGCGTCGACACGCCGCGTATCAGCTCGTGGAAACGGCATTCCCCTGATCGGGTCTGTCCTATCTGCGAACGGAGACGCCCCCGTGCGAATGACCGACATCCAACGGTGCGGAATCCGGCCGGGACGGCTCGTCGAGTGGACACTCGGTCCAAGGACCCTGGACATCGCCGCCGTGCTGCCGGAGGACGCCCGCCCACCGGCATACATCCAGGAGTCCCACATCAGGACGGCCCGGTCCGTCCGTGACGACGGCCTGTTCGTGCCGACCTGGATCGGCGCGGCCTTCGACATCCCGGGCCCGGTCGACCTCGACGTGCTGCAGGAGGCCCTGCGCGGCTGGACGCTGCGGCACGAGACGTTGCGCAGCGGCTTCCGCTGGACCGGTGACGCGGGCGCCCCGCTGCGCCGGTTCACGCTCGACGCGGAGGCGGTGTCGCTGCACCGCGAGGACGTCGGCGACTTCCCGGACGCGACGGAACTGGCCCGCCACCTCCAGGACCGCTTCGACGCGACGGCGGACGCGCTGCGCTGGCCCAACCTCATCTACACGGCGGTCGTCCGCGACGACGGCACCAGCGTGTACATGGCCTTCGACCACAGCAACGTCGACGCCTACTCCATCTACCGCATCCCCGCCGAGATCCACGAGTTGTATGCGGCCGGCCTCACGGGCCGGGCCGTGGAGCATCCCCCGGTCGGCAGCTACGTCGACTTCTGCGAGGCCGAGCGGGCGGAGGCGGACCGGATCGACGGGACCCACGACATCGTCGGCCGCTGGCGGGAGTTCATCCAGCGGTGCGACGGGCGGCTGCCCTCCTTCCCCGTCGACCTGGGTCTGACGCCCGGTGGCGGGCTGCCCGAGCAGAAGCTCATGCGGGAGCCGCTCGTGGGCGCGGCCGACGCCGCCGGGTTCGAGGCGTACTGCCGTCCCCAGGGCGGCAGCCTGGTCGGCGTCCTGGCCGCCACCGCGCTCATCGTCCACGAGATCGGTGGGGAGCCCGTCTACCGCACGGTCGTGCCGTTCCACACCCGGACCAGGTCCCGGTGGTCGCGGTCCGTGGGCTGGTACGTCGGCGGCGCACCGATCGAGATCCCCGTGGAGCGGGCGACCGACTTCCCGAGCGCGCTGCGCACCGTGCGCGAGGCGCTGCACGCCAACCGGCGGCTGTCCCGCATGCCCATCGACCGGGTGCTGCGCCTGCTCGGCACGGACTTCCGCCCCACGTCCCCGGACCTGTACTCGATCGTCTCGTACGCGGACTCCCGCGACATCCCCGGTTCCGACCGCTGGACCGACCTGAACGCGTACGGGCTGCTCAGGGTGTCGTACGGCGACCAGGTGTGCGCATGGGTCACCCGGCTCCGGGAGGGCCTGTGGTTCGCGAGCCGCTACCCGGACACCGAGATGGCGCACAAGAACCTGCGGCTGTACCTGGAGCGGCTGCGGGACGTCGTCACGAGCGCCGCCCGGGAGCGGGGCCCTGCCTGAGCCCCGCCCTCCCGGACGGTCCGGGCCTCGACGAGCCCGAGTACGTCTCGGAGCACGTCAGCGCAGGCGCGACGAGGACAGGATCGACAGCAGGTGGGCCGGGACCATCAGCCAGGTGATCACGGCCAGCGCGCCCAGCGCCCAGCGGGTCGGCTCGATGCCTCCGGTCACCGCGTCGGCGACCGCCGCGACCAGCAGGACGAGGGATGCCTCGATGCCGTTGGTCACCCGGTGGATCTTGAAGGCGGCGGCGACGCGGCGCACGGTGGCCACGCCCTGCGAGCGCGGACGGGCCGACTCGTCGTCGGCGACGGCCAGTCCGCGCCGGGCGCGGGCGACGTCCACCAGGTCGGTGGAGGCCTTGAGCAGGACGACCCCGAGGGCGGTGGCGATGCCCACCGACAGCCAGCCGCCGACGCCTGACTCGGCGGCCCGGTAGCCCGCGCCCGCCAGCAGTGCCGCGTCGGCGAGGTACGCGCCGAGCCGGTCGACGTAGATGCCGGTCGCGCTGTTCTGGCCCTTCCAGCGGGCGACCTCGCCGTCCACGCAGTCGAAGAGCAGGAACAGCTGCATGAGGACCACGGCGAGGACCGCACCGGTCAGGCCGGGGACCATCAGCGCGGCGCCGGCGGCGACCCCGCACACGACCATGGTCCAGGTCAGCTGGTCCGGGGTGACCGGGGTGCGCACCAGCTGGCGGGTCGCGCGCAGGGATATCTTGCGCATGTAGAGGCGGCCCGCCCAGTGTTCGCCGTTGCGGCTCGCCAGCTTGGCCTGCGGCTGGCAGACCTCCCGCAGCTCCTCCAACGCCGGAGCAGCACCCATGACGTTCCTCCCACCCGGGCCCAACTGCCGCTCACGCGGCGATGATCGAGCCAGCAGGCTACGCCTCCGTGCTCTCCTGGACGCGGGAGGGAGCGTCAAGGCGCTCGCCCGGCGTGACTCGTCCTCACGAACGGGGGCATATCGGCGTCTCTGCCGGACCCATGCGTCCTCGGTTGTACCCCGGTGCGCCCCGGTCGCCCGACGGGTCCCTTCGGGGCATGCGGAGGGCGGGGTCCGAAAACCCCGCCCGAAGACTGAGGAGCCCCGGCTCAGGGCCAGACCAGGCAGTACGCCTGGTGCCCCGCATCGTGCAGCCGGTGGCTGAAGTCCTGCCACTCGTGCAGCGAATGGGAGGGGCGGGGCGCTGACCTGGGGCCTTATGGGGGAATGTGCGTTGACCTGGGAAAACTTTTCTACGTAGTTCTCACCGGTCAACGCCGTTTTCCAGGCTCATGTGCCCTGGATGTGCCCTGGAGCGGCCGAGCCGCACCTACTGCGTGGCCGAGGTCGCCTGCGCTGTCGAAGCGCCCTGTCTGCGACACCCGCTTCAAGGAGTTTCCCCAGGTGAGGGTCGTGACCTGCGGTAACGTCGGCGATGGGGCGCCCCGAGTTCGACAGTTGGTGGGCATACGGTGGTGTCGATTCTGCGGGCTGACCTGGGGCGATGGGCATGATGAGGCTCCGGGGCCGTTTGCCCACGGCTCCGGAGCGTGTTTTCCCAGCTCAGGGGCTATTCGGGGGTCTTCAGGCCGCTCATCTTCGGCGGGAGGGGCACTCCGCAGTTCTTGAAGAGTTTGGTCTGGGTGTCAGTCAGGCGGGTGGTCTGCTGGAGGCTGCCGGCCGGGCCGGAGAGGGTGACCTGGTGGACCCGGCCGAGCTCGGCGGCGATCTTGGGCCACGTCTGCTCGGTGCGGCGCTCGGCGACGCGGATCAGCAGCAGGGCGAGCCAGCACAGCAGCACGTGGGCGCGTATCCGTTCGTCCAGCCGATGGTAGACCGGCCGCAGATCGAGCGTGGACTTCATGGTGCGGAAGGCGCGTTCGGCTTCCAGCAGGTTCTTGTAACCGAGCGCGACGTCCTCGGCGGACAGGTCGGGATCGGACGTGGCCAGCAGGTACTTGCCGTCCAGCCGGGCCTCGGCGGCGACCTTGGCGGCATCGATGGACAGCCGCCCGGTACTGGGGTGCTGCTTGAGCCAGCGGCCCAGCGCGGGGTGGTCGCGCAGCGCGCACTCGGCCTTGCGGTGGGGCGTGTCCGAGGGGGCCGCGGCGCGTTTGCCGGTCTGGGCGGCCTTGGCCTTCGCCTTCTTCGCGTCCGCTTCCCGGGCCGTCTTGATGCGCGCCAACTCCTCACGAATGGCGTTGAGTTGATCTTCCCGTCGGGCGGCATCGCGCTCGGCTTCGGCGGGGTTGTGGCAGATGATCCAGCGTCTGCCGCCGTCACCGTCGAGGCGGACCTCCTTGACGCGCAGGTTGTCACGCACTTCCTGGTAGCGGCCCTGTCGGGCCAGGGCCTGGTCGGCTCGGTGCGAGCCTTCGCGCATCCTGGCGCCGGTGATGTAGTGGCCGCCGGCCCGGCGCAGGTAGGCCTGGTTGGCCTCGGAGGAGAAGCCGGTGTCGGTCACGGTGACGACCCGGCCGAGCCGCCAGTCGCGCAGGGAGTCCTTGACCTCGGTGATGACGGTCTGGTCGTTGGTGCCGCCGGGCCAGGTCCAGCAGCGGACCGGGATGCCTTCGCGGGTGACGGCCAGTCCGATGACGATCTGCGGGAGGTCCCGGCGGTGGTCCTTGGAGTGTCCGTACTGCCGCAGGCTGGAGCCCGCGCCGTCCGGGGCATCCGCCTCGTCGCGCTCGAAGTAGGTCGAGGTGGTGTCGAAGAAGACCAGGTCGACTTCGAGGTTGAGCAGGTGGGCGGCGGAGAAGAACACCGCTTCCTGCACCGTTCCTTGGGTGTCGGCATCGACGAGCAGGTCCATGGCCCGGTAGGCGTGCTGCTCGGCGAGGGCGTCCAGGCCGGGGATCACCTGGTCGAAGGTGGCCCACTCGGCGGCGGCAAGCTTGGACGCAGGGGCGATGGCCCGGTTGGCGACGAGTGCGAAGATCGTGCGCTCGATGTCGGTGCGGAACTTCCGCCCGTCGATGCGCGAGGCCAGGGCCGTGTCGATGCCCAGGAGCTTCCACAGCCCGTCGAGCAGCCAGCTCGCCCCGAGCGGTTGGGAGGACTCCACCGTCAGCGGCCCGGCATCCTCGACTCCCAGTGGCGCGGCGACCTCGTCCTCGTCGCCGAGGTAGCGGTTGATCGAGGCGACCAGGCGGCGCAGGCCCTCGACGTCCAGGCGGTCCTCGCGGCCGAAGTTGACCAGCACCTCGGCCTGGGTGGTGCCGCCGACCCGCCGGTTGTGGGCGAGCTGGAGGTAGCGGACCACCGACCCGTCCTTGTTCCGCCGCTGGATCTTCCGCAAGTACATGCCCGCATGATCGAGCAACAGGCCAGATCAGAGCAAGACCCATGACAAATCCGTTTGCCCACACCTCTGGGCAGTCTCAGGCGGGTGCCAGCCCTCTCACCTGCAGAGATCCGCGGCCGACCCGCCCTGCATGCCTACCAACTGTCGAACTCGGGGGCGCGTGGGCTGCGAAAAGGTGCTCCCAAGTTCTCACGTGTGCACGAGCTTTCTCGACCTCGTGTGTGCTGAATACGTTCGAGCTGGGCGGCTGGGCCGTTTCGTTTGGATCAGCCGGTCGTTGGTTCGGGTGTGCCGTTGTCTGACGTGCAGTGGGCACGGACCGATCCGTCCTTCCGGGTTGGACACCGAACGGGCGGCCGGTGGCGCAGCGTGTGGTGCGGGCCGGGGTGGCGCCTGAGCGGGTGTTCGCGGTGGCGGACGCGATCGCGGCCCGGTGGTGGGAGCAGGCCCTGTGCTGGGAGGACGAGGAGATCCGGACGTACCGCCCGCACCTGCCGGCGGAGGCCAGCGTGTCACGCGGCGCCGACGCCACCCCGGGGGCATCCTGTAGGCACTTGCGATCGCGGGGGCAGCCGACGAGAAGGGTCCGGTCATGCGGGTGTCGTCGCAGGGCGTTACGGTCGTGGCTCTCCTGGCGGATCCGGACGCGCCGACGGAGATCGCGCAGCGCATGGCCCGGACACTTCCTGATCGGCTCGCCGACAAGTCGGGCCAGGGGCGACGGTTCGAGGTCGAGGTGGTCAGTGAGCCCTTCACCTCGGGGACGGAGGACCCGCCCACCTTGATGCGCCGGATGATGGACCGCGGAGGTGCGGAGAACTGGGACATCGTCGTGGCCCTCACCGACCTTCCGCTGCACTCACACGGGCGCAAGCTCGCTGTGGATCTGAGTCACGAACACGGCCTGGCGCTGCTCTCCCTCCCTTCGCTGGGGGGCCTGCGTCTGCAGACGAGGGCCCGGCGGGCGGTGGAAGAAGCCGTGCTCAGCTTGGCGGGTCCGCGAGCCACTGGGGCTGAAGGACCTCCGCAGAGTCAGCCGCTTCTGGGGCCCTTTGCCGGTCGTCTTGTGCCTATCCATCCGGGCCCGGTCGGTGAACAGGAGACCGCCGATCTGCGGTACGTCGTCAGCGGGCCACGCGGTTACCTGCGAGTGCTCGTCGGTATGGTCCGCGCCAACCGGCCGTGGCGGTTGGTGCCGGGTCTGTCGAAAGCCCTGGCGGCCGCACTCGCCACGGGGGCCATCGCCACCCTGGACTCCACCACCTGGAGCCTCGCTGAGGCCCTGAGCGCGCCACGCCTCGTGATCGCCATGGTCGGGTCGGTCGGGCTCATGATCGGCTGGCTGATCGTGGACGCGCAGCTGTGGGACCGCTCGACAGAGGTTTCACGGGAGGCGAGGCTGAGGGCGCGGCTCTACAACGCCTCGACGGTCGTGACCGTGGGTATCGGGGTGCTCGTCTGCTACGTGGGGTTGATGGTCATCAACTTGGTGTGGGCGCTGTTCATCCTCAACGACCAAGTGTTCGCTTCCATGACACGGACCCCGCTGCACGCCACGGAGTACTTGACGCTGTCCTGGTTCGTCGCTTCGGTCGCCACGGTGGGCGGCGCGCTCGGATCAAGCCTGGAGAGCGACGAAGCGATCCGGGCAGCCGCCTACTCCAAGCGCGAACAGGAACGTCGCCGCGTACTGCAGGACGACCACGGTGACTAGTCCCGTACTTCGCGGGTCGTCGTTTCAGGTCTGTGGCCAGCGGGTTTGCGTGATGTCTGTTTCGAGGAGATCGAGGAGGTGGAGTTGGACACCGCGGGTGATCTGGACGGTGGGCGGATCGGTGGTGTTGCCGATCCGCAGGGTGAGTTCGCCGAGATGGTAGAAGATCATGCGGCCGGTGGGGCGGACCCGGCGCTGGTCCGGGTAGAGGCCGACCATGGTCTGCTCGGATCCCAGAGCGCGTCTGACCTGCCGTTCGATCAGGCTGAAGACGAGCAGGGCCAGGCAGATGACCTGGATGAGAGCGGCGACACGCCGGTTGTGCTGCACGAAGACCGGCGCGACCGCCAGGGGGCCTTTGAAGTCGTGGTACCGGCGTTCGACCGCGCCCTGGCCTTTGTAGTGGACAAGGATCTGGCCCGGGCCGGCCTGCTCGGCCGGGATGCTCGTCAGCAGCGCCCACCAGCCGTCCACCGCAGCCTCGGCCGCCAAAACGTCCTGGTCGAAGTGCCACCGAAGGGCGGGAGGCTCGCCTTCGCCTCCGGTGATCGTCCAGCGCAGGCAGGAGGTGACGTGCCGCTTGGCTGCGATGACCCCGATCCGGGCCATGATCTTCTGCTGGGTGCCGTAGTGCCGGCCGCCCGCCGCGCCGGCGAGCTTGTCCATCTCCTCGCCGGCCCGGGCCAGTCGCTTCTCGCGGGCCCGGCGCTGGCCCGCCGCGACGGCGGTGGAGTGCACCAGGATCCGGCGCACCCGGTGCACCGGATCCCGCTTGCGGCGCCCGGCCATGGTGTGGACGTCCTCCAGCACCCGGTAGCTCTCCCGCGCGGCGGCCGGTTTGTCCACGTCCCGCTCGGGCAGCCAGTCCACCGCCTGTGCCCGTGCAACGTCCAGGGCCGCGTAGACCTCGTCCTTGACCTGGGCAGCCGGGACCGGCGCGATGAAATCCACCCCGGCCGCGAGCAGGGCGGCGACATTCGTATAGGACACCAGCTTGGAATCGGCGACCAGCAAGAACTCCCGTGCACCAGCCATGCCTTGCAGGTCCTTCATCGCGCCGACGACCTGGCTGACCTCGGCCGCACCCCCGTCGAAGACACGGGCGTGGACAGGAATGCCGCCGTCGGCGGACACCGCGAGTCCGGCCTGGACCTGCTTCAGGTCCACCCGCCGGTCCTTGGGGCGCCCGTAGCTGATGACCGGGTACTGCTCGTCCTGGTCCTCGGCAGGGAAGGCACCATGGACAGACATGCTGGTCATGTCCCAGTGCAGCCTCGACACGTCGATCCCGAACTCGGCGATCGCCCGGGCGCCGACCGTCCCCGCGATTCTGTCCAGCTCCGGCGCGATCGCATCCAGGGCCCGGGCCAGACGGTCGTCGTTGAGCAGGGCCGGCTCGATGCCGAACACCTCCTCCACCGCCCAGGTACGGGCCCAGTCACCGACCCGCACCAGCGGCGCGGGCGAGGTCAGCCGGTTGACCACCAGCGCCTCGATCACCTGCCCATGGGTCAGATGCGCGCTCGCGCCTCCCGGACACACCTCGTCGACGATCCCGGCGACATCCAGCCGGCGCAGAAACTCGGCAGCGACAGGCAGAGCGCCCAGACGCTTCTCCACCACGGACGTCACCACCACATCAAGGCGCTGACGCTGAGACCGAGGCCGCGGAGACCGGGAAGTCATCGACACACCCCACCCAACGCCACACGACCGGCCCAGGACACCCCCGGACCGGTCACGTCATGCGAATCAACGACCCGCGAAGTACGGGACTAGTTCGTTTTCATCAGCTGATCGATCGGTGCGTAGTCGTTTCGCGTCGGGGGCCGACGGGGACCCGGACGCTACGCCGCCAGAGCTCCGCCTGGCGGGCCGGCGGCGGCACCACCGTTCCACCTGATCCGGGTGAACGGCCCGCAGAGGCGTGCCGGAGCCGCGGACCCCGTCGTACCAACTTCCGGGAGCTGGGCTCTTTGCGCCGCCTCCATCGCCGCCGTGTCGCGGTCATGCCGGGGCACCGAAGGAAGCAATCATGAAAGCAGCGGTATATGAAGGACCGCGAACGGTCACGGTGAAGGACGTACCGGACGCGAAGATCGAACACCCCTGCGACATCATCGTCAAGATCACCACTACCAACATCTGCGGTTCGGACCTGCACATGTACGAGGGCCGCACCTCGTTCGAGTCCGGCCGCACCCTGGGACACGAGAACATGGGCCAGGTCGTGGAGGTCGGCTCGGCCGTCCGCAAGGTCCAGGTCGGCCAGTACGTGGTCCTGCCCTTCAACATCGCCTGCGGCTTCTGCAAGCAGTGCGAGCGGGGTCTGACCAACTACTGCCTGACCATGCAGCCGGAACCGGCCCTCGCCGGAGCCGCCTACGGATTCGCCGACATGGGCCCCTACCAGGGCGGCCAGGCGGAGCTGCTGCGCGTGCCCTACGGCGACTTCAACGCGCTGCGTCTGGGCGAGGACGCCGCCGAGCGGCAGACCGACTACGTGATGCTCGCCGACATCTTCCCCACCGGCTATCACGCCACCGAGATGGCCCACGTCAAGCCGGGCGACCAGACCATCGTCTTCGGGGCCGGTCCCGTCGGGCTGATGGCGACCTACTCGGCCCTCCTCAAGGGCGCCGGCCGCGTCTGGACGGCCGACCACCAGCCCGACCGGCTGCGCAAGGCGGAGGAGATCGGGGCCATCCCGATCAACACCGCCGAGCAAAACCCGGCGGAGGTCGTCAAGGAGGCCACCCTCGGTCTGGGCGCCGACAACGGCTGTGAATGCGTCGGCTACCAGGCACACGACCCCCAGGGACACGAGGACGCCAGCCTCACGCTCAACGGCCTGATCGACTCGGTCAGGTTCACCGGCGACATCGGCGTGGTGGGCGTGTTCCTGCCCCAGGACCCCGGCGGCGCGGAGGCCCAGGGCGAGCTGGAGGCACAGGGCAAGGTCCCGATCGACTTCGGCATGATGTGGTTCAAGGGCCAGCGCATGGGCACCGGGCAGGCGCCGGTGAAGAAGTACAACCGGGCGCTGCGGGACCTGATCGCCGGCGAGAAGGCGAAGCCGAGCTTCGTCGTCTCCCACGAGCTCAGCCTGGACGAGGCCCCCACCGCCTACGAGCACTTCGACGCCCGTGACGAGGGCTGGACCAAGGTGGTCCTGCATCCCGACGGACACGGGAACGGCCACAAGCGGTGAGGGACCCGAGGGCCGCCGTCCGCCTTGCTCCCCCGGACCGGTCCGGCCGGCGGGCGGCGGTCGGCCCTGGCTTCGGCCGGGGTTGGACGGGCAGTTGTCGCCTGGGCCCCGGTCGGACCTGAACCAGCGGCGATCGGCCGCGTCCGGCCCGGTAGGACGGATGGCGGACCCCGCCCGCCCAGCTTGACGGGCGCGTACTCGACAGGCCGGGTCTGAACCCGCTCCTGAAGTCAAAGCCATGGATTCGCCGGTGATAACGCCCGTCAAGCCCCTGGCGCGCGTCACGTCCACGCCGCGACCGGACGGCTGCGCCGGTTCGGGTGACGGGAGTTGAGGATTGAATGCGGGCCAAGCGGAAACTCCGGCGTTGTCCGCTATGCGCGCTTCGCCTTCTCGCTCGAGTGGCCCGACGCCTTCCGTTCACCTCACCGCACGTGGGGAGCACTCATGAAGACAGACATCCGCTCCACCTCCCGCCTCCGGCACGATCCGCTCGTACGTGGCCTCGGCTGGGCCAGCGCGCTCCTGGGCGTGCCCCAGGTCGTCGCCCCGGCGGGCTTCGCCCGGGCACTGGGTGTGGGCGACACCTCCCGGCACCGCTCGGCCACGACCGCCGTCGGAGTGCGCGAGCTGGCGGCGGCGACCGGGCTGCTGGGGCGGCCCCATCCGGCCTGGCTCTGGGGCCGCGTCGGCGGCGACCTCATGGACCTGGCGGCGCTGGCCCGGGCCCTGAGGAACCACAGCGGCCGCGGCCTCGGCCGCACCGTCGCCGCGACCGCCGCGGTCACCGCCATCACGGCCACGGACGTCTACGCGGCCGTGACCCGCACCCGTAGGAGCACCCCTATGGAACTGACCGCGGCCACCACCGTCACCCAATCCCCGGACGAGGCCTACGGCCTCTGGAGTGACCTGGAGCGACTGCCGGACTTCATGGCGCACCTGGACGAGGTGCGCGTCACTGGCCCGCGCACCAGTCACTGGCGGGCCGGCGCGCCGTTCGGCAAGGCGGTCGAATGGGACGCCGAGACCACTCAGGACGTCCCCGGCCAGCTGATCGCCTGGCGGTCGGTGGACGGTGCCGACATCGGCAACTCCGGCGAGGTCCGCTTCGTGCCCGCTCCCGGCGGCCGGGGCACGGAGATCCGGGTGACCCTGCGCTACGACCTGCCCGGGGGAGCGTTGGGCGAGGCCGCGGCGCGCTACTTCGGCGAGGAACCGCACCAGCAGCTGGACGACGACCTGCGCCGCTTCAAGCAGATCGCGGAGACCGGCGAGGTCGTCCGCTCCGAGGGCGCACCCGGCGGCAAGCGGGCCCGCGGGGAGTTCCCGCAGCACCCGGCCCGACCGCTGACCGAGGACGAACTGAAGGAGGCCCTGGCATGAAGGCGAACTGCTGGACGGGACGCAACTCGGTCGAGGTGCAGGACGTCCCCGAACCGTCGATCCTGAACAGCCGCGATGCCATCGTGAAGATCACCTCGACGGCGATCTGCGGCTCCGACCTCCACCTGCTCGACGGCTACGTCCCCACCATGGAAAAGGGCGACATCATGGGCCATGAGTTCATGGGAGAGGTCGTCGAGGTCGGCCCCGGCATCAGCGACGACAAACTGCGCGTCGGCGACCGGGTCGTCGTGCCCTTCCCGATCGCCTGCGGCGCCTGCGGGGCGTGCCGCACGGAGCTGTACTCGTGCTGCGAGAACAGCAACCCCAACGCCGGCATGTCGGAGAAGTTCTTCGGTCACCCCACCGCCGGCATCTACGGCTACTCCCACCTCACCGGTGGCTTCGCCGGCGGCCAGGCCGAGTACGCCCGGGTGGTGCTCGCCGACGCCAACGCCCTCAAAATCGAGTCGGACCTCAGCGACGAGCAGGTGCTGTTCCTGTCCGACATCCTGCCGACCGGGTACATGGGCGCCGACATGTGCGACATCCAGGAAGGTGACGTCGTCGCCGTCTGGGGCGCCGGGCCGGTCGGCCAGTTCGCCATGGACAGCGCCCGGGTCCTGGGCGCGGAGAAGGTCATCGCGATCGACAAGGAGACCTACCGGCTCGACATGGCCGCCGCCCAGGGGTACACGACCATCGACTTCGAGGACACCGACGTACGGTCGGCACTGCTCGAACTCACCGGCGGCCGGGGCCCCGACAAGTGCATCGACGCGGTCGGGCTGGAGGCCACACACGGTGCCTCCCACGTCCACCTCTACGACCGGGCCAAGCAGGCGGTCCGCTCCGAGACCGACCGGCCACACGCGCTGCGCCAGGCCATCCTGTCCTGCCGGAGCGGCGGCGTGGTGTCGGTCATCGGCGTCTACGGCGGGCTGATCGACAAGTTCCCGGCGGGTGCCTGGATGAACAGGTCCCTGACCCTGCGCACCGGGCAGTGCCATGTGCAGAAGTACATGAAACCGCTGCTGGGTCTGATCGAGCAGGGCAAGATCGACCCCACCCGGGTCATCACCCACCGGCTGCCCCTGAGCGAGGCACCGACCGGCTACGACCTGTTCAAGAACAAGAAGGACCGCTGCGAGAAGGTCGTCCTCACGCCGTGAGGGCCGCGCGGAACCGTCAGCGGTGCGCTGGGCGCCGGCTGGGAGGACGACCGTGTGGTGGGTCGGGCCGCCTCCGGGGTCCGTCAGGGGGAGGGTCAGCGCCAGGACACGGACTGGCCCGCCACCGGCCGACGCCCCTCGGGGCCAGCGGTGCGAACCAGGTTGCCCGTCTGCTCCCGGTGCTCGTGCACGAGGCGGATAGCCATGGCACCCTCACCGGCCGCCGAGGCCACCCGTTTGACCGAGCCGCTCCTGACGTCGCCGGCGGCGAAGACCCCGGGAAGGGTGGTCTCCAGCAGCAAAGGACCACGGCCGAGCGAGGCCCACCGGGTCGCGTCGGCCGCCGCCTGGGCGTCGGCGCCGGTGAGGACGAAGCCCTTCTCGTCCAGGGCCAGCACGCCCCTGAGCCATTCCGTGCGCGGCCGGGCCCCGATGAACACGAACAGCGCCGCGGCCCGCAGCTCCCGGCGCTCACTGCTTGCGTTGTCCTCCACGATCAGCGACTCCAGCTTCTCCTCCCCAAAGACGCCCCGGACTTCGGTGTGGAGCAGTACCTCGATCTTCGGGTGCCGTTCCACCTGGTCCACCAGGTAGCGCGACATGTCCGCGTTGAGGTCACCGCCCCGGACGAGGAGGTGGACCCTGGACGCGTGGTTCGCGAGGAACAGCGCCGCCTGCCCGGCGGAGTTCCCGCCGCCGACCACGGCGACCGGGTCCGCCTGGCAGAGACTGGCCTCGTGGACCGTCGCCGCGTAGTAGACGCTGATACCCTCCAGGCGGTCGATGCCGGGCACCTCGAGCCTGCGGTACCACACGCCCGAGGCGAGCACCACGGCGCCCGCCCGGGCCCGGGACCCGTCTGTGAAGGTGACTACGTACTCGTCGTCCTGCGGGGTGAGCCCGCTGACCTGGGCCGGCACCATGAGGCGGGCGCCGAACTTGTGGGCCTGGAGCACCGCGCGTTCGATGAGCTCGCCCCCGGAGATGCCCGACGGGAAGCCAAGGTAGTTCTCGATTCGAGACGAGGTACCGGCCTGGCCTCCGGTGGCCACGGCGTCGACGGTGACCGTGGTGAGGCCGTCGGAGGCACCGTACACGGCGGCGGCGAGTCCCGCGGGGCCCGCACCGACCACCATGACGTCGCACCGCCCGGCCTCCGGCGAGGGGGCGGGCAGCCCGATGAGCCGGGCGAGTTCGGCGTTGCTCGGATTGCGCAGCACCCGCTCGCCCTTCCAAAGGACTACCGGAGTCTCCTCGGGACGGATGGCGAACCGACGCAGCAGCGCCTCCGCCTCCTTGTCCTTCTCCAGATCCACCCAGCGGTGGGGCAGCCGGTTGCGGGCGGCGAACTCACGCAGCCGCAGCGTGTCCGGTGAATAACACGACCCCAGGATCCGGAAGCCGGCGCCGAGGCCTATGAGCAGATACCTGCGGCCCAGGTAAGCGCGGAGGATCAGGTCGCCGAGGACGGGGTCGCGGCCGACCAGGGCGCGTTGCCGCTCCACCGGTACGGCCAGGATCTCGCCCGCCCCGCGCACCACGGCGGTGTCGAACGCCGCTTGGCCCTCCAGCAGCCCGAGTTCACCCAGGAACCTGCCGGGTCCGTGCACCGCCACCGTGCGCTCGTCGGGCCCGCCGTGGTCGTGGAGGATCTCGACGGTCCCGCTGAGGATCGCGAGGAACTCCCGGAACGGCTCGCCCTCCCGGTACAGCACCTCGCCCTCGGCGGTCCTGCGGCGCTCACCGTGCGCGGTCAGGTGCTGGAGCTGCTCCGGTGTCAGGCGCGGGAACGCCCCGTACCGGTCCGGTGTCTCGCGGACCGCACCATGCTTGTGCTCGGCCGCGCTCATCAGACCAGGACCTCGTGGACGTAGCACCAGCGCCAGTCCTCTCCCGGCTGGAAGGACTGCACGACGGGGTGACCGGCGCTGCCCGCGTGCCGCCTGGCGTGCTTGAGGGGCGAGGAGTCGCAGCAGCCGACGTGCCCGCAGGTGAGGCAGAGCCGCAGGTGCACCCACGGGGAATGCTCCATGAGGCACTCCTCGCAGCCCTCCGGGGTACGCGGCGTCACTGGGCGCACCATCGCCAGGTGCGGGTCGGGAATCGTGGCCATGAGGGTTCTCCTTCCGTGGATGGGACTACTCAGCCGCGGCCCGCGATGATCTCCTCCACTGCGGTGGCTCCGGACGGGCAAGGTCATCGCCCATCACCTCCGTCTTTTCGTGGGTTCGCGGCAGTACCGCCTTCTTCGCCCGGCGCGGCGGACTGGCCGGGCGAAGGTGCCTGTTTCCGTGGAGGCGGTCATGGTTCACGCCTCGATCGCCGAGCCGGCGGCGGTATGGCCGAGGTGTTCGTGGACGTGATGGACGGCCATCGCTCCCTCGCCGACCGCGGAGGCGACCCGCTTCGCGGAGCCGCGGCGGACGTCGCCCGCCGCGAAGGCCCCGGGCAGTCCGGTCCCGAGGGACGTGCAGTTCCGTACTGCGGTTTCGTGGAGCTCCCGCGGTGGCCGGTCCATCGTGTTCACCCTCCTGCAGTGGTTTGCCGGCTCGCCATCGCCTGCTCGACCCACGAGCGCAGGACGTGCGCGGGTGCCGCCCCGGCCTGCCGGGCGACCGTCTCGCCCTGGTCCAGGACGAGCAGGGTCGGCACCGCCTGCACCTCGAACCGCCGGCTGAGCCGCGGGTTCTTGTCGACGTCGACCTTGACGAGCTTGATCCGTCCGGCGAGGTCGCGGGCGACCTGTTCGAGGGCGGGGCTGACCATGCGGCAGGGGCCGCACCAGGTGGCCCAGAGGTCGACGACGACGGGCTGGGTGGCGTTGTCGGCTACCTCGGCGAAGTCGTCGTCGCCCGCGTCGACGATCCAGGGCAGGGGCTGCTTGCAGTGGCCGCATTGGGGGCGGCCCTCGGCGGCCACGGGAATCCGGTTGCCGCGCCCGCACTTCGGGCAGGTCACCGTCGTCGTCCGGGTGGTGTTCACGCCGCCCTCGCTTCCCGGGCCCCCTCCTGCTGGTCGTAGGTGACCACCAGCTCTCCGTGCTCGGCGTCGACGCGGACCGTCGCGCCGTCCTGGACGTCGCCGCGCAGCAGGGCGCGTCCGACCAGTGTCTCGACCTCGTGGGAGATGTAGCGCCGCAGCGGCCGGGCCCCGTACACCGGGTCGTAGCCCTGGTGGGCGATCAACTCGCGTGCTGCATCGGTGAGTTCGACGGTGATGCGGCGTTCGGCGACCCGCTGCCGCAGCTCGTCGAACTGCAGCTCCACGATCCGCTCGATCTGGCGCTCACCGAGCGGTTTGAACAGCACGATGTCGTCGACGCGGTTGAGGAACTCCGGGCGGAAGTGCCCGCGCAGCTCGCCCATCACCAGGGCGCGGGCGTCCGGCTTGATCTCACCCTCGGCGGTGGCGCCGTCGAGGAGGTGCTCGGAGCCGATGTTGGACGTCATGATGATCACGGTGTTGCGGAAGTCGACGGTGTGGCCCTGAGCATCGGTGATGCGGCCGTCGTCGAGGATCTGCAGCAGGGTGTTGAAGACATCGGTGTGCGCCTTCTCGATCTCGTCGAACAGCACAACCGAGTACGGCTTGCGGCGTACGGCCTCGGTGAGCTGGCCGCCTTCCTCGTAGCCGACGTATCCGGGCGGTGCGCCCATGAGCCGGCTGACGGTGTGCCGCTCCTGGTACTCACTCATGTCGAGGCGGACCATGTTCTCCTCGGAGTCGAACAGGGCCCGGGCGAGGGTCTTGGCCAGCTCGGTCTTCCCGACGCCGGTGGGGCCGAGGAAGATGAACGAGCCGATGGGGCGGCGAGGGTCGCGGATGCCGGAGCGGGCGCGGATGATGGCGTCGGCGACGAGCTTGACGGCCTCGTCCTGGCCGATGACGCGCTCGCGCAGGATCTCGTCGAGGCGCAGCAGTTTCTCGCGTTCGCCCTCCTGGAGGCGGGCGACCGGGATGCCGGTCCAGGCGGCGACGATCTCGGCGATCTCCTCCTCGGTGACGACCTCGCGCAGCAGCCGGTTCTGCCCTTGTTTGGCGGCCAGTTGGTCCTCCTCTGCGGCGAGTCGGCGCTCCAGGTCCTGGAGGCGGCCGTAGCGGAGTTCGGCGGCGCGGTTGAGGTCGTAGGCGCGTTCGGCCTCCTCCGCCTCGTGGCGGACCTGCTCCAGTTCCTGGCGCAGTTCCTGCACGCGGCGGATCGCCTGCCGTTCGGCCTCCCACTGGGCGTGTTTGGCGTCGGCCTCGCCGCGCAGGTCGGCCAGTTCCCTGCGCAGTTCCTCCAGGCGGGCTTTGCTGGCGGGATCGGTCTCCTTGGACAGGGCCGCCTCCTCGATCTCCAGGCGGGTGACGCGGCGGGTGATCTCGTCGAGTTCGGCGGGCATGGAGTCGATCTCGGTACGCAGCCGGGCGCACGCCTCGTCGACGAGGTCGATGGCCTTGTCGGGCAGGAACCGGTCGGTGATGTAACGGTGGCTGAGGGTGGCCGCGGAGACCAGCGCGGTGTCCTGGATCTTCACGCCGTGGAAGACCTCCAGGCGTTCGCGCAGTCCGCGCAGGATGGAGATGGTGTCCTCCACGCTCGGCTCGTCGACCAGCACCTGCTGGAAGCGGCGTTCGAGGGCGGCGTCCTTCTCGATGTGCTTGCGGTACTCGTCGAGGGTGGTGGCGCCGATCATGTGCAGTTCGCCGCGGGCGAGCATCGGCTTGAGCATGTTGCCCGCGTCCATGGCCCCTTCGGCGGCGCCCGCGCCGACGACGGTGTGCAGTTCGTCGACGAAGAGCAGGATGCGCCCCTGGGCGGCCTTGACCTCGCTGAGCACGGCCTTGAGGCGTTCCTCGAACTCACCGCGGTACTTGGCGCCGGCGACCAGGGAGCCCATGTCGAGGGCGAACACAGTCTTGTCGCGCAGTCCTTCGGGCACGTCGCCGCGGACGATGCGCTGGGCGAGACCCTCGACGATGGCGGTCTTGCCGACGCCGGGGTCGCCGATGAGGACCGGGTTGTTCTTGGACTTGCGGCTGAGGATCTGGGTGACGCGGCGGATCTCGGCGTCCCGGCCGATGACCGGGTCGAGCCTGCCGTCCCTGGCCTCGGCGACGAGATCGCGGCCGTACTTCTCCAGAGCCTCGTAGGCCACTTCGGGGTTGGCCGAGGTGACGCGCTGGTTGCCTCGGACCTGGGTGAGCGCGCTCAGGAACGAGTCCCGGGTGATGCCGGCCTCCTTGAGCAGCCGCCCGGCGGCGGTTGAAGAGCCTTCCTCAGCCAGGGCGAGCAGGAGGTGCTCCACGGACACGTACTCGTCCTTGAGGCGTTTGGCCTCCCTTTCGGCCGCGTCGAGCAGGCGGGCGAGGCGCTGGGTGACGAAGACCTGGCCGGGTGCCGCGCCGGGGCCGGTGACCTTCGGGCGGCGGGAGAGTTCCTCGCGCACGGCCGCGCGCAGTTCCTTCGGCTCGGTGCCGGCCTCTTGCAGCAACCGCGGGATCAGACCGTCCTCCTGATCGAGAAGTGCGAGCAGCAGGTGTTCCCCGTCGACCTCGGTCTGTCCCATGCGGACGGCCGCGGTCTGGGCCTCCTGGAGGGCTTCCTGGGACTTCTGGGTGAGACGGTTCATGTCCATGGGGGTGTTTCACTCCTCGTGCCGCGGTCGCGCAGTGCGGCTTCGAGCAGGCTGATGCGGTCGAGCAGGTCGAGCACCAGGCCGATGGATGCGTAGTTGAGGCAGAGTCCGGAGCGCAGCCGCTGGATGCGGGCGAGGACCGCCGGCGCCGTGGGGTCGAACACCAGGTGCCCCGCTGCATCGCGCTCGGCGTCGACCAGGCCGAGGGCGACGAACCGGCGGATCAGATCGGGGTGGAGGCCCGAGCGACGGGCCACGGCGTCCAACGAGAGCCTGGGGACAGGCACGAGCGCGTACCGGACAGTCGCCGAGGCGGTGACGTGGGCGCCCGTCCGTACCGGACGGGCGCCCACGCCGTCCCGGCCGATGCCTGCCGCTCCCGCGGGTCGGTCGTTCATCGCGTCCTCCTGGGGTCGAACGAGGAGGTGGCGGCGAGCTCCTCGAACAGTTCGCGCTCCCGGTCGCCGAGGGCGGGCGGCACCATGACGCGGAGTTCGGCGTACAGGTCGCCGTTCGCGCCGCGCGGGTTCGGCATGCCCTCGCCGCGCAGCCGCAGCCGCCGGCCGCTGGACGAGCCCGCGGGCACCGTGACCTTGGCCGTGCCGCCGCCGGGGGTGGGCACCGGCACGGTCGCACCCAGGGCCGCCTCCCAGGGGGCGACCGGGACCTGGACGTACACGTCGCGGCCGTCCAGCCGGAACCGGGGGTGGGGCTGGATACGCACCCGCAGGTACAGGTCGCCCGCGGGGGCGTCACCATTGCCCCGGCCGCCCTCCCCCGCCAGCCGGATGCGCTGCCCGTCGGTGACGCCCGGCGGCACGACGACCTCGTACCGCCGCGGCTGCCCCGTGGGACCGGCGAGCGTGACGGTGCGACGGCCGCCTCGGTACGCCTCCTCGACGGTGAGCGGCAGTTCGGCCTCCTGGTCCGCTCCGGGGACGCCGCCTTGGGCGGCGCCGGCTCCGAACATGGAGCCGAGCAGGTCCTCGATGTCGATGCCCTCCGCTGCGAAGTCGTCGCCGAAGCCGGTGGTGTACCGGACGCGGGGGCCGCCCGCGCCCGCGGTCCTCCGAGCGCGGAAGCCGCCGCCCGCTCCGGCCGCGACCCGTTCGTCGAAGTCCTCGGGGATCTTGCGGAAGTCCTCGCCGAAGCGGTCGTAACGGGCCCGGGTCTTCGGGTCCGACAAGACGCTGTATGCCTCGTTGAGGTCCTTGAAGCGTTCCTCCGCCCCCGGGTCCTTGTTGACGTCGGGGTGGTACTTGCGGGCGAGCTTGCGATATGCCTGCTGGATCTCGTCCTGGCTCGCGGTCCGCGACACGCCCAGCACCTCGTAGAAGTCCCGTGCCATGACCGGTCACTCCCGCTTCGCGACCGTCACGGCGGCGGGCCTGAGCTGCCGTTCGCCGTCCCCGTAGCCCGGGCGCAGCGCCTCGACGACGGTTCCCGGTGGGGCGTCGGGGTCCTGGACGACGCCGACCACCTCGTGCCGGGCCGGGTCGAAGGCGACGCCGGTCTCCGCGTGCCGCGGGTAGCCGAGCAGTTCGAGGACGTTCACCGCCTGGTCGTGGACCGCCCGGATGCCCTCCACGATCGCGCCGGGGTCGGCTCCGGCATGGGTCAGGGCGAGCTCGAGGTTGTCCAGGACGGGCAGGAAGGCGGCGGCCGTGCGGGAACGCTCGACCGTCCGCTCCCGCTCCAGTTCCCTGGCGTGGCGCTTGCGGAGGTTGTCGAGGTCGGCGAGCGCGCGCCGCCAGCGGTCCTCCAGTTCCTGGATCGCGGTCGTGTACTCGTCCTCGGCAGGCGCGGGGCCGGCGGCGTCGGGTCCCGGTTCGTCGTGCGCCGCTTCCGGCCGGGGCGGCGGGCCCGGTTGCGGCAAATCCCCGCGAGGAGGGCGTACGGCGCCTTCCGGGACCGGTTCGACCGGATCCGACGCGGCCCGGTCGGGTTCCTGGGGGTGGCTGGGCATGGCGCACCTCAGTCCTTGTCGAACTCGGCGTCGATGACGTCGTCGTCACCGCCACCGCCACTCGGGCCACCGGTCGCGCCGCCCCCGGTGGCGTCCTGGCCGGAACCGCCCGTGGCGGCGGCCTGATGGGCCGCCAGCCCGGCGAGCACCTGCTGGAGTTCGGAGGCCAGGGGCCGCACGCGCTCCACACCCGCCTCTTCCTTGACCGCCGCCCGGGCGTCGGACACGAGCATCTCGGCGCGTGCCTTCTCGTGCGTGGGCGCTGCGTCACCCAGTTCGGCGAGGCGCTTCTCGACCTGGTACGCGACGGCGTCGAGCTCGTTGCGGGCGTCGACGGCCTCGCGGAGTGCCTGGTCCTGGCCCCGGTTGCGCTCGGCCTCCTGGACCATGCGTTCGACCTCACTGCGGTCCAGGTTGGAGCTCTCGCTGATGGTGATGCCCTGCTCCTTGCCGGTGTCCCGGTCGCGGGCCCTGACGTTGAGGATGCCGTTGGCGTCGATGTCGAAGGTGACCTCGATCTGTGGTTCGCCCCGCGGCGCCGGCCGGATGTCGGTGAGCTGGAACCGGCCGAGCACCCGGTTGTCGGCGGCCCGCTCGCGCTCGCCCTGGAGGACCACCACATCGACGGCCGGCTGGTTGTCCTCGGCGGTGGAGAAGGTCTCGGTACGGCGCACCGGGATGGTGGTGTTCCGCTCGATGATCTTCGTCATCACTCCGCCGCGCGTCTCTATGCCCAGCGACAAGGGTGTGACGTCGAGCAGCAGGACGTCCTTGACCTCGCCCTTGAGCACCCCGGCCTGGATCGCGGCGCCCAGGGCCACGACCTCATCGGGGTTGACGCTCATGTTGGGTTCCTTGCCGCCGGTCAGCCGGCGGACCAGGGCCTGGACCGCCGGGATACGTGTGGAGCCGCCTACGAGGATGACCTCGTCGATGTCGCTCTCGCCGGCCTTGGCGTCGGCCAGTGCCTGCTGGAGCGGTCCCAGGCAACGCTCCACCAGGTCGCCGGTGATCTGCTCAAACGTGGACCGCATGATCGAGTTGGTGAGGTGCTTGGGGCCCGAGGCGTCGGCGGTGATGAACGGCAGGCTGACCTGCGTCTGCGTCACCGAACTGAGCTCGGTCTTGGCCTTCTCCGACGCCTCGAACAGTCGTTGCAGCGCCTGCGGGTCCTTGCGCAGGTCGATGCCGTTCTCCTTCTGAAAGTCGTCCGCGAGGTAATCCACCAGACGCCGGTCGAAGTCGTCGCCGCCCAGGTGGCTGTCGCCGGCGGTGGAGCGCACCTCCACCACGCCGTCGCCGACGTCGAGGATGCTCACGTCGAAGGTGCCGCCGCCCAGGTCGAAGACGAGGACGGTCTCGTGCTGCTTCTTGTCCATGCCGTACGCGAGGGCGGCCGCCGTCGGCTCGTTGATGATCCGCAGCACCTCCAGTCCCGCGATCCGTCCGGCGTCCTTGGTGGCGGTGCGCTGAGCGTCGTTGAAGTAGGCGGGTACCGTGATGACCGCCTCCGTGACCCGTTCCCCCAGCTGCTTGGAGGCGTCGTCGGCGAGTTTGCGCAGCACCTGGGCGCTGATCTCCTCAGGCGCGTACAGCTTGTCGCGCACCTTGAAGCGGGCCGCCCCGCCGTCGCCCTCGACGACGTCGTACGCCACCGCCCTGGCCTCGTCGGGGATCTCGTCGAAGTGCCGGCCGATGAACCGCTTGGCCGAGTAGATGGTGCCCTTCGGGTTGAGGATCGCCTGGCGCCGGGCCAGCTGGCCCACCAGACGCTCGCCGGTGTCGGTGAAGGCCACCACGGACGGTGTCGTGCGGTTGCCCTCGCTGTTGGGCACGACGGACGGCTCGCCGCCCTCCCACACGGCGATCACCGAGTTGGTGGTGCCCAGGTCGATGCCCACTGCCTTCGCCATGAGGAACTCCTCCCGGTCCGGCGCCTGCGCCGACTTTCCGGATCACGTTTTTCAGGTACGAGTGGGACCTCCGCCGGTGGTCTGCAGCGCGCCGATCAGCCGTACAGCCTCGTCGGCGACCGCCTCGTCCACGACGACCTCGTACCGGCTCGGCTGCATCGAGCGGAGCGAGGCGAAATCCCGGCGACCGCCCTGCAGGGCGTGCAGCAGCATGCCGAACAGCGCGCCGACGATCGCTCCGAAGATCAGCCCGTACAAGGCGAGGAGCAGGACGGAGACGACGGGGTCGAGCCAGTTCACAAGGCCGAACAGCCAGCCGATCAGGACACCGGGGAGCGCACCGCTCGCCGCTCCGTGAAGGGCGGCCCTGCCGTAGCCCATCCGGCCGATCACTTGCTCGACCAGGCGCACGTCCTGGCCGATGATCGCCACCCTCTCCACGGGAAACCCATGGTCGGAGAGATGGTCAACGGCGCGTTCGGCTTCCCCGTACGTCTCGTACGAGGCAACCGGCCTGCGATGCTGCTCGGTCATCGCCCAGTCCTTCCTGCCGGTGCGCACGGAGGGTTCCGAACACTCCCCAGAGTGGCCAGCCGAGTGGCTCCACGCCTGCGCCTGGCGAGTCAGAAATGCACGGGTCCGGTCGCCCCACGAGCACGAGAGGAAGAATCCGAACATCTCGGATGAGCCGGCCCGCGAGCGGGTACCCGGAACACCGCTCGCCCCCTGAAGGCTCGGCGAGAACGGAGTGATCCCATGGCCGGCAGCCGGGCGCACCACCTGTACCGCCGCCGCTCCGACCGGGAGAGCAGCCTTCCGCGGGGCAGCGCCGGGCGGCAGCTCACGGCCGCGCGGAGAGGGCCCCGCCCACCCGTTCCAATCCCGGCCGACCATGCCCTCCACGCACTGATGGCGCTCTCCCGCGCCCTGTTCGACACCCGGGACGAAGGCGAGATCCTGCGCCTGGCCATGGACCACATAGCCGCCGCAGGGCCATACAGCGCCGAGGCCGGATACCTCAGGGTGGACGGCGACCTGGTTCCCAGCCCGAGGGTCGGGCAGATCCATGACTTGACCGTGGCCCGCAGGGTGCGGGAGCTGGCCGGGCACGACGGCCCTGTGACCGTACCCGGCCGGCCCTGGGGCCGGGCCCTGGGGCTGCGCGGACGTGAGGGACTCCACGGCTACCTCGTGGTGACGTCCCGCTCCCGGCCCACCGAGGCCGAGCGCTCCCTGCTCGCCATGCTCGTCCGGCACACCGCTGCTGCACTGTCAGTCGCCTTCGCACACCGCCGCCAACGCGAGGACGCGCTGGAGCTGCACCGGCTCAGGGCGGAACGCACAGCCCTCCAGCGGCAGCTGATCTCCGTCGTGGCTGAGCTGGGGTACCTGCGGGCCGTTCACGCGCTCATGGTCGACATCGCTGCCTCGGGCGGCGGCGAGGAAGCCATCACCCGCGCACTGCACGGGCTCACCGGACTCCCCGCGCTGGTCGAGGACCGCTTCGGTCGGCTGAGGTCCTGGACCGGCCCCAGCCGCCCCGACCCCTATCCGGAACCGGACCCCGTGCGCCAGGAAGAAATGCTGCACGCCGTCGCCCGGGAGGTCGGGCCGGTGCGGATAAAGGACCGGCTGATCACCCTGGTCCGCCCGCACGGCGAGATCCTGGGCGTGCTGGCCCTGGTCGATGCCCGGAACGAGGCCGACGAGCACACCGTGCTCGCGCTGGAACACGCCGCCATGTCGCTCGCCCTGGAGCTGGCGCACCTGCGTAATCTGGCCGAAGTGGAGCTGAGGCTGCACCGCGAACTGGCCGACGACCTCCTGGCAGGGACGGACGAGGCGAGCGCCTACGCTCGGTCCGAGGCAGTCGGACACGACCTGCACCGCAGCCACTACATCGTCGTGGTGCAGTGGTCGAACCGGACTGCGGACGATTCCTTCGCGCAAACCGTGGGCCGGGCGGCCTCTGCCGTGGGCATGCGCGCGCTGCTGACCCGACGTTCCGACCACGTGGTCCTGGTCGCCGACGACAGGCCGCACGCCCGCGCGCTGTACGAGGCGCTCGCCCGGGAGACCGGGACACGGTCCGGGACGATCGGGGTGAGCGCCCCTTCCGACTCCGTGGACGACATCCCCCACCGCTACCAGGAGGCGCAGCGCGCCCTGGAAGTGCGCCGCCACTCCCGCGAGCGCTACGGCACGACGTTCTTCGACGAGCTTGGCCTCTACCGCATCCTGGGACCCGGCAACGATTACCGGGAACTGGAGACGTTCGTCCACGAGTGGATCGGGCAGCTCATCGACTACGACTCCCTGCACCACGCGACCATGGTGGAGACCCTGACCCGGTACTTCGACTGCGGCGGCAACTACGACGAGACCGCCGAATCCCTCGCGATCCATCGCAGCACGCTGCGCTACCGGCTCCAGCGCATCCGCGACATCAGCGGCAACGACCTCGCGAACGTCGAGGACCGGCTCAACCTCCAGGTGGCGACCCGAGTATGGAAGATCGTGCTGGGCGGACCCGGCTGATGCCCCGATGGAACCGTTATGCGGACAGCGCCGGCGGCAGTTGGTGGGAGTGTCTGGTCAACGGCGGATCTGATGATCAAGGAGACTCCAGTTCCCCCAGCCCACGGCCCCGCTGGTCTGGCTGGAGAATCCCAACAACTCCGTGTACCTGGAGTCCGAGAGCGACATCCAGAACTACACGGACATCTTCGACCAGCTCAGGGCTTCTGCCCTGAGCCCGGCCGAGACCCGTACCCACCTCACCCGCACTGCCGAGGAGCTCGAACCATGAGCACGACCCCGCCCCGCCGCCCCCGCGCAGAGGACCTTCACAAGGCGCGCTGGCGCAAGAGCTCCTACAGCGGAGGCGCCAACGACTGCGTGGAGATCGCCGACCTCGGTGCATACTCGGCGGTGCGCGATTCCAAGGACCTCGGCCGGTCACCTGTGATCCTCAGCCGCTCCGCCCTGGGTGATCTGCTGGGCCATTACACCGACGGCGAGACTCGCGTCGGCTGAGACCCTGCCCGAGCCGCACGTGCACATGCCAGCCGCCAAGTAGGAGTGCCCCGCGCGAGTGATCAGCACGACAAGCCGTTCCTCCGGATCGTGGCCTGCGCGGCCGGGGTCGCAGCCGACGTCGGCCTGCTGATCACCGCGGCACAGGAGCGGCACTGGGACGTCGGTTCGGTAACTTCGCGCTGGGCATCTTGCACGAGGCGCCCGCCATGGGCGTCCTGATCGGCTCCTACGAGCCTCACCGGCCGAAGGCCGGCGGCGGGGCCGACCGGTACCGCTGGGAGGGAGTGCTGGAGCTGCTTGCTTCCAGGCTGTCTGTGCCATCGTGATCAGCGCCGCCGTGCCTGGGGCGGGCGCGGGAGCGAGGCCGCGGCTGCTTCGTGGGTCGGCGTGTTGGGGCGCTGTGGTGTCTCTTCGGGCCGTGCTTCGCTGCGGGCCTGGGCTGCGCGGGCGCGTGAGCTGAGCGCGGGCCGTGCGCTGAAGCGCTGCATACGCCAGGCCAAGGTCCTTGCGGGGAAGCGGGCGTCATCCAGGGCACGTTGGTCGGCGGCCTGCCTGAGGAGCCGCTCCGGGTCGTGCCCCAGTGCTTCCGCTTCGGCGAGTGCGGCGGTGAGGGCGTCGACAGCGGGGTCTTCGAGGAGCTGCTCCGCGTGCTCAGGTACGGCTCGACGGATGTGGCGGATGTGCCGGTCCACTGTCTGTTGGGGCGGTCGGCGCTGGATGAGGGCGGCCAGGGGCGCGGCTGCTGCCTGGTCGTAGGCGGCTTGGAGGTGGAGCAGGGTCTGCTGGGCGGCGGCGACCTGCTGGTCGTGGTGGCGGAGCTGGTGCCAGCGGGTGGCCGCGATGGCGACGAGGATCGCGGCATCGAGGAACATCGCCAGAGCCGTGCCGTCCCTGGGTGCGGGCTCGCGGAGCATCGCCCGTACGGCGCCTCGCAGGGCGCGGGCATGGTGGTGTTCGGCCTGGATGCGGGAGCGGGTGGCGCGCTCGAAGGCGGAGGCTGCTGCGCGGAGCTGGGCGCGGAGGGGTGCGGCGGCGAGGAGGGGCAGGGCGTCGAGGGCTTCACCGAAGGCGGCGAGGTGGGCCTGGGAGGCTCGGTCGTCGCTTCCGATGAGGTGCTGGGGGATGCGTTCGGCGGCGGCGGTGGCCTGGTGCCAAGGGTTGGGCCTGCGCCTGCCCGGCTGGATGGTCGGCTGCGGGCCGACGGCCTCCAGGCGTGCTCGGATCTTGGGGAAGGACAAGTCCGGCGCGAGTTCGGAGCCGGAGAACCAGACGGGTTCCTTGCCGGCGGTGGTGGTGTCTTCGCTGGCGACCTTGTAGCCGCGCACGTCGCCGGAGGGGAAGTACACGACTTCGACCAGTACGCCATCGGTGTCGCTGAGCAGGCGGATGAACTCCTCGGTGCCGGTGGTGGCGGCCACGGCGGTGCGGACGATGGCGCGCAGGCGTTCGCGCGCCGGCTTGCTCTGGCCTTGGCGGCGTGCCTTTTCCTGTTCGGCGCGGGTGGGGCGCTTGGCGGCGGTGCGGTCTCCGCGGACGACTTGGAAGAGGCCGTATTCCTTCTCGATGGTGGCGAGTTCGCGGTCGGCGGTGAGGTAGTCGTTCCAGTGGCGTGCGGGGCGTAGGTCGCCGCGGACCTTGGTGGCGGCGATGTGGATGTGGTCGGGGGCGTGGCGGACGGCGACCCAGCGGCAGCCGTCCGGGTCGTCCTGGGGCGCGATGCCGGTGGCGGCCACGACGCGGCGGGCTATGTCGGCCCACTCCTCGTCGCTGAGGTGGCGGTCGGTTGTGGCGGCGCGGAGGGAGCAGTGCCAGACGTGCCGCTCGGGTGCTCGGCCGAGTCGGCGGGCTTGCTTGACGCGCAGGTCGAGGTCGGCCACCAGGAGCTTCCTTGTGGCGGTGAAGTCGTCGGTGCGGCCGGGGTCGGGGGCGAAGCCGTCCCAGGAGGCGACGAGGTGGGGGTCGGTGTGGTCTTTGGCCTTCGTGGTGTCGAAGAGGTAGCGGATCAGGCCGGCGGTGTCCTTGCCGTTGCTGATCTTGGCGATCACCGGGCGGCCTTGGTGGTGACGGTCTGGTTCGCGGCTGTCGCGATCTCGCTGATGGCAGCCCGGACCGCGCCCAGGGTGCGTTCGGTCTGGGCCAGGGTGGCGGTATCCCCAGGACGTGGATGGCCGCCGGAGTTGAGCTTCCGGGCGATCTGATTGGCGTTGTTGCCGATCTTGGCGACCTGCTCACGCAGGGCGGTCAGCTCGTCGATGTAGTCGTCCAGCGGGGTGCGCTGGCCTGGCAGGGCGAGGTCGCCGTGGATGTGGGCCATGACGACGGCGCCCACGTAGTGGGCGCCGGCGATGTTGAGCGACCGGGCCCTGGCGAGGATGGCGGTCTTCTCTTCGACGCTGTAGCGCACGTCGACGCGTTCCTTGCGCTGGGTGTCTTTGCGCTTGCGGCGACGGGCGATGCGGTGCAGGACGGCGGTTTCGGCGGCGCGCGGCAGGACGACGGTCGCGGCCTTGGCGTGCTGTTCCTCCTCGGGCGCCCCCTGGTGCCCGAGGATCTCCGCCACCCCCGGGGCGGGACTCCCGTTGGGCCGGCCCTTGGACGGTCCAACGGCATACCTTGCTGCTGCTCGGTGGGCGGGCCCGAGGAGCTCTCCGCGGGGGCGGAAGGGGGCGTCGTCTGCGGGGTCATCGTGCACAGTCGTGCTCCAGTGGTGTGTGGGCAGGGCTTCGTCACGTCCGTCGCATCCGTCCCATGGCTGGTCAGGACAGGTACGGACCGGCATGCAGGTACGGATCGATCCGTTGCGGCGAGGAAGTCCGTCCCCGCGCTGACCTGCGCGGGGACGGATGGGACGGACTGAGACGGTCCCAGAGGGAGGCGGGTCAGCGGGCGTGCTTGGGGCCGGTGGCGCCGGGTAGGCCGATGGGCAGCGACCCGGCCGGAGGAGTGGGCGGTTTACCCGGGGCCGGACGTGCGGGCATGAACTCGTGCCCACCTGCGTGGGCCGGCTGCGCGGGAGCGGTGGTGGGGTCGGGGCAGTAGCGGGCCCAGGCGTCGAGGAACTGGTTGCGGGCGTATGCCTTGGCCTGACGGCCCTGTTCGAAGCGGTAGTTGGCCGGGCGGATGCCGAAGTCCCTGAGCAGCGCCGACAAGTGGTAGGCGTTCAGCCCCTTGGAGCCGTAGTCCGGCCATGGGGACTCGGCGTCCGTCAGCAGCGCGGCGAGCAGGTCCTGCGAGCGCAGGGCCTCTTTGTTGCCCTCCTGTTCGAAGATGCGGCGGATGTCGCGCAGCAGTCGCGTCTTCAGGGTCGTCTGCTCGTCCTGGACGGCCTCGTGCCGGGTCATCGCTAGGCAGGCGGTACGGGCGCTGGTGGGCCAGTGGCCGCCGGCCAGGTCGGCGACGATGACCAGCGGCTCCCAGGTGTCCGCGGCCCGGTCCTCGACCGGCATCGTCGGCACCAGAGCGGCAGCCGTGCCGCGCAGCGGGGTCAGCCAGGCGGTCAGCCGGTCGCGCAGTGCGTTCAGTTCGGGCACGGAGTACCGCGAGCGGAACGGGGTGATCCGCTCGCCGGGCTTGCGCTTCTGCATGCGGAGCACGACCGCCCGGTCCATGATCGTGTCGGGCAGGTCGCCGATCCCGGCCAGCGCGGCCATGGCGAAGGTGGGGAACGCGGTCGGCTTGTGCTCCGGCCCGGAGATCCGCCAGGCGGGCCGGTTGCGCTGGTGCCCGGCGTTCAGCAGACCGCGCAGGTCCTCCTTGTCGCCGGCCTTGGGGCCGAAGATGGTGTCGGCCTCGTCCACCAGCAGCGTCGGCGGGTTCTTGCCGATGACGCGGAAGACCACCGCGGGGGAGGTGTTCACCGTCATCATCGGCCGGTGCACCGTCTCGTGGAGCACGTCCAGGACACGGGACTTGCCACACCCCTTGGTCGGCCCGACCACCGCCAGACGCGGCGCGTGCTGCAGGGCGGGCTGGATATGGGAGGCCGCCACCCACAGCGTGACCGCGGTCAGCGCCTCCTCGCTCGACAGCACCACGTACCGGCCGATCGCCGCCCGCACCTCGTCCAGCAGTACGGCCCCGTCCTCCGCCGCCCCGCCGCCGGCGCTTCCACGGTCCCCGGCCCCCGCACCGTCGTCCGGGACCACGGTCCCGCCCTGTATCTGTCCGGTCCCCACGGGACCGTCGGTCTCTCGGGAGCCACGGTCCCCTGCCGCACGGTCCCCCCGGGCGATGCCCGCATCCTGGGGACCGGTCCCCACGTCGAGGACCAAGGGAGCGGGACCGGGCTCTTGGTCCCGCTCCGGGGCCGGGACCGGTCCGCCCGGACCGGCATGGTCCCCATCCTGCGGTCCGGTCCCCACGCCGCCGGCCTGCATCTCTCCTACACCGACGGATATCCGGTCCCCGGCCCGTGCCCGGTCGCGGGACGGGACCGCACCCTCCGGCGGCCCCGGAGCAACACCATGGTGCGGTCGGTCCCCGGGGTTCGGTCCCAAGGGACGGGCCCCACTGCGGGGACCGTCTTCGGATTCGACGCGGGGGCCGTCCCCGGTCCCCTGACGTGGGGACCGTGACTCGGCCCGGTCCCCGTTGCGCGGGACCGTCCCCTGCCCGGGGACTGTTACGGGCGGCCAGACGACCTTGGGCCCGGCCTCCGCGCCGGCGGACGCACTCGCCGCGTCCGAGGACGTAGCGTCCTCCATAGGCGTTCCTTTCTGGTGAGGGGCAGGACGGACTGGGTCCCGCCCCTCACCGGTTCGTTCGTTCAGGGATGGGCGATGCGCAGGGGAATCTCCGGCCCTCGGCGTTGGCGCGCTGGGGGCCGCTCTGTTCCCCCGTGAGTCATGCCATGAGGTCGTACGCAGTCTGTCGGTCGAGCCAGGCGTCGACCTCGTGCCAGCGGTAGCGCAGGTGGCGGCCGACTTTGTGCACGTTGGGGCCGATGCCCCGGTACTTCCACTGGTAGAGCGTCTTCACCGGTACCCCGAGGTACTCGGCGACTTCCGCCGGGGTGGCCAGGGGGCCGCGTCGGGAGGCGTCGGCGGCGGTGTGGGCAGGACGGGGAGAAAGGCTCGGCACAGGGCTCCCTTTTTCGGTCTCGGACAACAGCGTGGACAACACAGCAACACCCTGGACGGAGAAGTCCAGAGTTGGTTCTAGAACTCTCCAGAAGTTCCCTTTGGTGAGCGCGAGATCCATAACCGTAAGGGCAAATCGCCGGTCGGCCAAAAAGTTAGCGCTGGCACGATGGGCAGCGCGTAACAGCAGGTGGCAGCCCCCTGCAGGGACTACGCAAGCTACACTGCGTTCACTTTCCGACGTACGCCAAAACAGAAGCGCGACTTTCTGGCGCCCCACTTCGGGAAATATCCGGACCAATTCGAGACCCGGCGGGCGACGACTTCTTTAGAGTTTGTGAACCAACTATTGCCAAAGGGGCCGGCTGCAAGTTACTGCTACCTGTCATGGCAACTCGACCTCTTGAAATAGGCCCCGCCGGCCTCCACGCCGCCCGCGCCATCGAGCACATACGGCTGGCGCTCGGCCTCACCCAGCATCAACTGGCCACCCGTTGCACCGCGATGGGACGCCCGATGACCAACACCGCACTCAGCCGTACCGAACGCGCCCATCGGCGTTGCGACATCGACGACCTCGTCATGATCGCTGCAGCCCTTGGTGTTCCTCCGACGGCTCTGTTGCCACTTGGGGCCCGCCCCGACGCCCATCCTCGCCACGTCGGCGCAGGTGCCCGCGGCCGAGCTCAGGAGGCCCTTCTTGGCTGACGTGTACGACCGCTGGCACAAGTCCCACCCCAAGCCGGACGAGACCCAGTGCGGCGAGCACAAGAGCCGCACCCGGCGAATGGTGCCGACATCGGATCATGGGATCGGCAAGCGCTGGCAGGTCCGGTATCGCGACCTGGACGGCCACCAGCGCAAGGAGAACTTCCACACGAGGGCCGAAGCCGACAAGCGGGCGGCCGAGGTCGACATCGAGATCCGGAGCGGCAGTTACGTCGTTCCCGCCGAGACGAAGCAGACGCTCGGCGCCTACGCCCAGAAGTGGCTCGACTCGAACTCGGTGGGCCCGACCACGGCCCTCCGCTACGAGGCCATCGTCCGCAACCACATCGTCGCCCACCTCGGCCGGCGCGAGCTGCGGTCCCTGAACAAGCCCTCGGTCATTCAGGGCTGGGTCCGCACGCTTCAGGACGGCGGCTTCGAGGTGTCGACGATCGAGGGCATTTTCGACATCCTCTCCAGCATCCTCGGCATGGCCGTGGAGGACGGGCTGCTGCCCAAGAACCCGTGCAAGTCGAAGGCGGTCAAGCTGCCGACCGCGACCAAGAAGAAGATCGTCCCCTGGTCCATGGATCGCGTACGCGCCGTCATAGCCGGGCTACCCAAACGCTCCCAGGCCGGCGGCAAGCTCGCCTTCGGCTGCGGTCTGCGCCAGGGCGAGGTCTTCGGCTTCGCCGTCGAGGACATCGACTTCAAGGGCGGCTGGATCCACGTCAACCGGCAAGTGCGACTCGTCGGCACGAAGCCCGTCTTCTCCCTGCCCAAGGGCAACAAGATCCGGTCAGTGCCGCTGCCGACTCAGCTGGCGGCTGCCCTCAAGGCCCACATGAGGCAATTCCCGCCGACGGCGGTCACTCTGCCCTGGGCGAAGCCCGACGGCGAGCCCAAGACCTTCCGCCTGCTCTTCGTCGACGAGAAGGACCGGGCCTACAACCGCAGCGTCTTCAACATGGGTGCCTGGAAGCTCGCCCTGGCCGCCGCCGGCGTGATCCCTCCCCGCGAGCGTGGGGCGAGGTACCTTCAGGCGGCGCCGGACGACGGCATGCACGCCCTCCGGCACGCCTACGCCTCCGTGCTCCTGGACGCGGGGGAGAGCATCAAGGCGCTCTCCGAGTACCTCGGCCACTCGGACCCCGGCTTCACGCTCCGGACGTACACGCACCTTCTGCCGTCCAGCGAGACCCGCACCCGCAAGGCGATCGACGACGCCTTCACCGAAGCCGAAGACGACGGCGCTCCGCCCGCCGCCCAGGGCACATCAGAACCCCCAGCAAAACCCATGTGCCCTCAATGTGCCCTGGCCGCCTGACGGCCCCTCTCCGACACTGAGAAGGGCGAGGCCCGAAGACCCCGCCCAACGCCAGTAAAACCCCAGGTCAGGGCCACACAAGGCAGTAAGCCTGGTGCCCCGCCTCGTGCAGCCGGTGCGAGAAGTCCTGCCACTCGTGCAGCAGCCGGTAGACGTTGAAGGCGTCGTTGGGGCCGCCGCGGTCGGGGACCGTGGACCAGATGAAGGCGGCTGCGCCCACCGCCTCCTCGCCTATGCCGCGGAGCGGGTCGACGACCGTCATGGGGAGTTTCACGACCGCGTAGTCGGGGTGCAGGACGACCAGTTCCAGGGGCGGCACCTTGTGCAGGGGGACACCTTCGATGCCGGTGAGGACCATGGCGGCCATCGTCTCCGGCTTGATCTTGGTGAACATTCCGCCCATGCCGAGCTCGTCGCCGCCGAGTTCCTCGGGGCGCATCGAGATCGGGACGCGGGCGGCGGTGGCGCCGTCCGGCGCGCCGAAATACTTGTAGGTCACCCCCACTCGACCACCATTCCTGCTCCCCGCGCTCGACAGGTCGATCGACTCGGCCTCGCCCGGAGCACCGTGTGCCCGACGGGCCTTGTCCACCTCTTCCGCCTCGCGCCGGTGCCTTCCCCGCCGGGAACGTCGAGGACCGAGATCGTCAGTCCCCTCGCCCAGTCCGCCACCGCGATGCATATCTCCACCCGACTGCTTTTCTAGGCCGCGTGGCGCCGCCGCGCAACCCGATCATCGTGTCAGTGACCTCCCCCACGGCCGCCCGCCGAAACGTGCGGTGTTGCATCTGCCCGGGGGACCTTCCCAGCGTCCGGCCGCTCCGGGCCGGGTGAGCTGTGTCTACTCGGACGCCAGTTTCGCAGATCACGGGCGATCCGGGACCGGATGTCCCCGCAGGTGGCTGGATACCCGAGCCCGTGGCCGGCCGTGTGGGGCGACCACACGAAACAGGCGTACGAAATGGTTGTACGAACGGGCAGGGCGGATGACTCAGCCGACGGGTCCGCCGACGGCTCGACCGGCCACTCGGCCGGTGGTCGCCCCCGCCGCCCCGGACCCGCCCCGCCCCCGGCCTCCGGCCCCCCGCCCCCGCCTGGCCTACCCTGAACAGGTCACTCGCACCCCGAGTCCGAGATGTCGGAGAGGTCGGAGAAGTCGCAGGTCATGAGCGAACTGCCATACCCATACGAAGCCCAAGCCTCGCAGGCGCTGTTCGACCGTGCCGCGGCCGTCACTCCCGGTGGCGTGAATTCGCCGGTGCGTGCCTTCCGCGCCGTCGGCGGCACGCCCCGGTTCATGGTGTCCGGCACCGGCCCGTACCTGACCGACGCCGACGGGCGGGAGTACGTCGACCTGGTCTGCTCCTGGGGGCCGATGATCCTCGGGCACGCGCACCCCGAGGTGGTCGCCGCCGTGCAGGAGGCCGTCACGCGCGGAACCTCCTTCGGCACGCCCGGCGAGGGCGAGGTCGCGCTCGCCGAGGAGATGGTCGCCCGGGTCGAGCCGCTGGAGCAGGTCCGGCTGGTGTCCAGCGGCACCGAGGCCACCATGTCGGCGATCCGGCTCGCCCGCGGCTTCACGCGGCGCGCCAAGGTGATCAAGTTCGCCGGGTGCTACCACGGCCACGTCGACGCGCTGCTGGCCGCGGCGGGGTCGGGTCTCGCCACGTTCGCGCTGCCGGACACCCCCGGCGTCACGGGGGCCCAGGCCGGCGACACGATCGTCCTGCCGTACAACGACCTCGACGCCGTGCACGCCGCCTTCGCCGCGCACCCCGGCGAGATCGCCTGTGTGATCACCGAGGCGTCCCCGGGCAACATGGGCGTCGTACCGCCGCTGCCCGGGTTCAACCAGGGGCTCAAGGACGCCTGCGCCGCGGACGGCGCGCTGTACATCTCCGACGAGGTGATGACCGGGTTCCGCACCAGCCGCGCCGGGTGGTACGGCGTCGACGGTGTGCGGCCCGACCTGATGACCTTCGGCAAGGTGATGGGCGGCGGCTTCCCGGCCGCGGCCTTCGGCGGGCGGGCCGACGTCATGGCGCACCTCGCCCCCGCCGGGCCCGTCTACCAGGCCGGCACCCTCTCCGGCAACCCCGTCGCCACCGCCGCCGGGCTCGCCCAGCTCCGGCTGCTCGACGACGCCGCCTACGCCAAGGTCGACGCCGTCTCCGCGCGGATCCAGTCCCTCGTCACCGAGGCGCTGACCAAGGAGGGCGTGGCGCACACACTGCAGAACGCCTCCAACATGTTCTCCGTGTTCTTCACCGACCGGCCGGTGCGCACCTACGAGGACGCCAAGGCGCAGGAGTCCTTCCGCTACACCGCCTTCTTCCACTCCCTCCTCGCGAACGGCGTCCACCTGCCGCCCTCGTCCTTCGAGGCCTGGTTCGTGTCCACCGCGCACGACGACCGGGCCGTCCAGCGGATCGCCGACGCCCTCCCGGCGGCGGCCCGAGCGGCGGCGGAGGCGACGGCGTGAGCACGGAGAACGTGAACACGGGGAAGAAGAACGACCTCACCGTCGTCCACCTGATGCGGCACGGCGAGGTCGCCAACCCGGACGGCGTCCTCTACGGCCGGCTCCCCGGCTACCAGCTCTCCGAGCTGGGCCGGCGGATGGCCGAGCGGGTCGGCGAGCACCTCGCCTCCCGGGACGTCGTCCATGTCGGCGCCTCCCCGCTGGAGCGGGCGCAGGAGACGGCCCAGCCGATCGCCAAGGCACACGGTGTGGACATCGCCACCGACGAGCGGCTGATCGAGGCCGAGAACGTCTTCCAGGGCAAGACCTTCGGCGTCGGCGACGGCGCGCTGCGCCGGCCCGAGAACTGGAAGCACCTCGTCAACCCGTTCAAGCCGTCCTGGGGCGAGCCGTACATCGAGCAGGTCGTCCGCATGATGGGCGCGCTGGACGCGGCCAAGGACGCGGCACGCGGTCACGAGGCGGTGCTGGTCAGCCATCAGCTGCCGATCTGGATCGTGCGGTCCTACGTCGAGAAGCGGCGGCTGTGGCACGACCCGCGCAAGCGGCAGTGCACGCTCGCCTCGCTGACCACCTTCACCTACCGGGGGGACAGGATCGTCTCCGTCGGCTACAGCGAGCCGGCCCGCGATCTCGTCCCCGCCCATCTCCTCGCCGGTGCCAAGCCGGTGAAGGGGAAGGAGAAGGCCTTCGGGGCCTAGTCAGGCGGCCGCATGGCACCCCCGTGACGATCGTTGCCAAACCTCCGCACTACGCGGGAACCCCTGTTCGCGTCACGTCCTCTGAGTGAGTGACCACCAGAGGACGTGACGATCGGGGATGCCATGCGCACTCTCACCCGCAGGGGAATGCTCGGGCTCGGCGCGGGGGCCGCCGCGGCGGTGTCGCTGGCCGGCTGCGGCGGCGCCACCGGCCCGAGCGGTACGAGCCGTGCCGACGGTCCGGGCGGTTCCGACGGGAGCGGCGGTTCCGGCGACGGCGGCCGTACGGGCACGCCGAAGCCGACGAAGACCGCCCGGCCGATCGGCGACGGTTCCACCGCCTTCACCGGCAAGCAGCCCCACCAGCCCGCGAGGCCGGTGCCGCTGGAGCCGGGTCAGACCCCGCCGCAGTTCGTCGTCTTCTCCTGGGACGGGGCCGGCGAGGTCGGCAACGGGCTCTTCCCGCGCTTCCTGGACCTCGCCAAGGAACACGAGGCGCACATGACGTTCTTCCTCTCCGGGCTGTATCTGCTGCCCGAGTCGAAGAAGCGGCTGTACGACCCGCCGAACAACCCGCGCGGCGCCTCCGACATCGGCTACCTCACCGACGACCACGTCAAGGACACGCTGAAGAACGTCCGCCGCGCCTGGCTCGAGGGCCATGAGATCGGCACCCACTTCAACGGCCACTTCTGCGCCGGCTCCGGCAGCGTCGGCAACTGGACGCCGCAGCAGTGGCGCAGCGAGATAGACCAGGCGAAGTCGTTCGTGAAGGAGTGGCGGACCAACTCCGGCTGGACCGACCTGCCGTCGCTGCCGTTCGACTACGACAAGGAACTCGTCGGCGGCCGTACGCCCTGTCTGCTCGGCCAGGACAACCTGCTGACCACCGCCCGCGAGCTCGGCTGGCGCTACGACGCCTCCTCGCCCGGCGGCCGTCAGGTCTGGCCGTCGAAGCGGGACGGCATATGGGACCTCCCGCTGCAGCAGATACCTTTCCCCGGACGCTCCTTCGAGGTCCTGTCGATGGACTACAACATCCTCGCCAACCAGTCCGTCAACTCCACCAACGCGCCCGCCCACAACCACCCGGGCTGGCGCAAGCAGGCGACCCAGGCGTACATATCGGGCTTCGAGCGGGCGTACGGGACGAACCGGGCACCCTTCTTCGTCGGCAACCACTTCGAGCAGTGGAACGGCGGCATCTACATGGACGCGGTGGAGGAGGCCCTCAAGCACATCGCGCGGGCGAAGGAGAAGGGCGGCGACGTACGCATCGTCTCCTTCCGGCAGTTCACCGACTGGCTGGACGCCCAGCGGCCCGAGGTGCTGGGGCGGCTGCGCACCCTGGACGTCGGGCAGGAACCGGCCGGTGGCTGGCAAGGCTTCCTGAAGGACACCGGTGGCACCGCCGGGACCGGTGGCCCGAGCGGCACCGGGACAGAAGGAACGGAAGGCGCCTGACCGAAGAGCCGGCGGCACCGGGCAGAGGAACCGAGCGGGGTCCGGCCGGAGAACCCAGCGGCGTCCGACAGGGCATCCGAGCCGCGCCGATATGCGGGTTTCCGTCCGCGAGGGGGGCGGGCAAGATCCCCAGAACGGGCATGCGAAACTTTTCACATGAGTGCCGCCAGCCGTGCCCCCCAGCGCTCGAGTCGCGCCGCCCGCGTCCGCCGCCGTGCCGTCCTGACCGTCGGCACCGCCGTGGCCGCCCTGCTGGTCTCCGCGTGCGGTTCCGGCGGAACCTCGGGCGGAGGCGGCAACACCAACTTCGTCACCGGCACCGACGGCATCTCCACCGTCGCCAAGGGCGAGCGCGTCGCCGCGCCCGACCTGTCCGGCGAGACGCTCGAGGGCGAGCCCCTCGACGTCGCCGACTTCCAGGGCAAGGTCGTCGTCCTCAACGTCTGGGGCTCCTGGTGCAACCCGTGCCGCGCGGAGGCCAAGTACTTCGCCAAGGTGTCCGAGGAGTACGCCGACCAGGGCGTGCAGTTCGTCGGCATCAACACCCGCGACGGCAGCGCCGGCTCGGCGCTCGCCTTCGAGAAGGACTTCGGCATCACCTACCCGAGCCTGTACGACCCCACGGGCAAGCTGATGCTCCGCTTCGAGAAGGGCACCCTCAACCCGCAGGCGATCCCCTCCACCCTGATCCTGGACCGCGAGGGGAAGATCGCGTCCCGCTCGCTGACCGCGCTCAGCGAGGAACGGCTGCTGAAGATGCTCAAGCCGGTCCTCGCGGAGAAGTGACGTGACCACCCTCACCACGCTCGCCGCCGGCACTGCCTCCCTCGCCGCCGACCCGGCCTACAACGACACGGTGCTCAACGGCGCCCTGCTGGTGGCACTGCCCATCGCCCTGCTCGGCGGGCTCGTCTCCTTCTTCTCACCCTGCGTCCTGCCGCTGGTCCCCGGCTACCTCTCCTACGTCACCGGCGTGTCCGGCACCGATCTGGCCGAGGCCCGGCGCGGCCGGATGGTCACCGGCGCCTCGCTGTTCGTCCTCGGCTTCACCGTCGTCTTCGTCTCCGGCGGCGCCTTCTTCGGCTACTTCGGCCAGACGCTGCAGGAGCAGTCCGGCATCCTGACCAAGGTGCTCGGCGTCCTCATGATCCTCATGGGCGTCTTCTTCATGGGGATGATGCCCTGGCTCACCCAGCGCGAGTTCCGCTTCCGCAAGCGGCCGGCGGCCGGCCTGGCCGGCGCGCCCGTCCTCGGTGCCCTGTTCGGCATCGGCTGGACCCCCTGCATCGGCCCCACCCTCGCCTCCGTACTGACGCTCTCCGCGCAACAGGAGAGCGCCGGACGCGGGGCCGTGCTGACCGTCGCGTACTGTCTGGGGCTGGGTCTGCCCTTCGTCCTCGCGGCCGTCGCCTTCCGCAAGGCGCTCGGCGCCTTCGGCTGGGTCAAGCGGCACTACGCATGGGTCATGCGGATCGGCGGCACGATGATGATCGTGACCGGAGTGCTGCTGCTCACCGGCATATGGGACAACCTCGTGACGCAGATGCAGACCTGGTCCAACGGCTTCACTGTGGGGATCTGACGGCGATGAGCACGACTTCCAGAACCGGGTCCGAAAAAACCCCGGCGGGGCCCGAAGAGGCCGCGGGCGGCACCGGCGACCAGGAGCTGGGCGCCGCCGGTTCCCAGCTGTCCACCGCGCCCGCGGAGGAGCCGCTGAACCTGCCCGCCCTGGGCGTCATCGGCTGGGCCCGCTGGTTCTGGCGGCAGCTCACGTCCATGCGGGTCGCGCTGCTGCTGCTGCTGCTGCTGTCGCTCGCCGCGATCCCCGGCTCGCTCATCCCGCAGACCGGCATCGACAGGACCCGGGTCGACGACTTCCGCGAGCAGCACGACGTCCTCGCACCGATCTACGACAAGCTCGGCCTGTTCAACGTCTACAGCTCGGTGTGGTTCTCGGCGATCTACATCCTGCTGTTCGTCTCCCTCATCGGCTGCATCGTGCCCCGCACCTGGCAGTTCGTCGGCCAGCTGCGCGGCCGTCCGCCGGGCGCCCCCCGGCGGCTGACCCGGCTGCCCGCCTACACCACCTGGCGCACCGAGGCCGAACCCGAGCAGGTCCGTGAGGCCGCCCTGGCGCTGCTGAAGAAGCGCCGCTTCCGCGCCCACCGGGCCGGTGACGCCGTCGCCGCCGAGAAGGGCTATCTGCGGGAGGTCGGCAACCTCACCTTCCACATCGCCCTGATCGTGATGCTGATCGCCTTCGCCTGGGGCCAGTTGTTCAAGTACGAGGGCAACAAGCTGATCGTCGAGGGCCAGGGCTTCGCCAACACGCTCACGCAGTACGACGACTTCAAGTCCGGCAACCTCTTCGACGTCGCCGACCTGGAGCCGTTCAGCTTCACCGTGAAGTCCTTCACCGGCACGTACGAGCCCTCCGGCCCCAACAAGGGCACCCCGCGCACGTACGAGACCGAGCTGGTCTACAGCGAGGGCGCCTACGGCAAGGAGAAGACGACCAAGGTCGAGGTGAACAAGCCGCTGAAGGTCGGCGACGCCAAGGTCTACCTCGTCAGCCACGGCTACGCGCCCGTCGTCACCGTCCGCGACGGCGATGGCGAGGTCGTCTTCAAGGACGCCGTGCCGCTGCTGCCGCTCGACGCCAACGTCACCTCCTCCGGCGTGGTCAAGGTCCTCGACGGCTACCGCAACCCCGAGGGCGAGAAGGAACAGCTCGGCTTCAACGCCTTCTTCGTGCCCACCTTCGGCGGCTCGGCCACCGGCACGATGCTCTCCCAGTTCCCGGCACTGGGCTACCCGGTGCTCGCACTCTCCGCCTACCACGGCGACCTGAAGGCCGACGCCGGCATTCCGCAGAGCGTCTACCAGATGGACAAGACCAAGATGAAGGAGTTCAAGGACTCCGAGGGCGAGCTGTTCAAGAAGCTGCTGATGCCCGGCGAGACCATGACCCTCCCGGACGGTGCCGGCTCGGTCACCTTCGAGAAGGAGATCAGGGAGTGGGCCGGCTTCCAGGTCGTCCAGGAGCCGGGCGGCGGCTGGGCCCTCGCCGGTTCCCTCTTCGCGATCGGCGGTCTCGTCTGCTCCCTGTTCGTCCAGCGGCGCCGCGTGTGGGTGCGCGCGGTCGAGGGCCCCGACGGCGTCACCGTCGTCGAGATGGCCGGGCTCGGCCGCAGCGAGTCCGCCAAGGTGCCCGAGGAACTCGGCGACCTGGCCGGAATCCTCTACGACCAGGCTCCCGGGGTCCCCGACGCCGATGACGCCGCCGACGACGCCGCACCCGCGGCATCCGCCGATTCCCCCGACCCCCAAGCCGCATCTGCCGAAGGGGCTGAGAAGCCTTGACTCTCGCCGCCGCAACCGATCTGGCCACCGCCACGAGCCTGGCCGCCGCGAACAACGAGAACCTCGCGGAGATCAGCAACGTGCTGATCTACTCCGCGATGGCGGTCTACACCCTGGCCTTCCTGGCGTACATCGCCGAATGGATCTTCGGCAGCCGCAGCAAGGTCGCCCGCACCGCCGCCGCGCTCACCCCCCGGGCAGGGGCGGCCGGGAAGACCCCGGCCGTCACCGTCGGCAAGGCGGGCGGCACCGCCGTGCTGGAGCGGCCGAAGGTCGTCGTACGGGCCGGGGCCGGCACCCGTGACGTGCCCGACGGGCCCGGGGCGCACGGCGGGGACGAGCAGGGCGACCTCTTCGGGCGGATCGCCGTCTCCTTCACGGTGCTCGCCTTCGCGATCGAGTTCGGTGGTGTGCTCACCCGGGCGCTGTCCGTGCAGCGGGCGCCCTGGGGCAACATGTACGAGTTCAACATCACCTTCACCACCACCGCCGTCGGCGTGTACCTCCTGCTGCTGGCGCTGAAGAAGAACGTGCGCTGGCTCGGGCTGTTCCTGACCACGACCGTGCTTCTCGACCTCGGTCTCGCCGTCACCGTCCTGTACACCGAGAGCGACCAGTTGGTTCCCGCGCTCGACTCGTACTGGATGTACATCCACGTCTCCACCGCGATCCTGTGCGGCGCGGTCTTCTACGTCGGCGCGGTCGGCACGATCCTGTACCTGTTCAAGGACTCCTACGAGGGCAAGCTCGCGCGCGGCGGCAAGCCCGGCGCCTTCGCCACCTCCGTCATGGAGCGGCTGCCCGCCTCCGCCTCGCTCGACAAGTTCGCCTACCGCGTCAACGCGGCCGTCTTCCCGCTGTGGACGTTCACGATCATCGCGGGCGCCATCTGGGCCGGCGACGCCTGGGGCCGCTACTGGGGCTGGGACCCCAAGGAGACCTGGTCCTTCATCACCTGGGTCGCCTACGCCGGCTACCTGCACGCCCGCGCCACCGCAGGCTGGAAGGGCCGCAAGGCCGCCTACCTGGCGCTGGCCGCCTTCGCCTGCTGGCTGTTCAACTACTACGGCGTGAACATCTTCGTCTCCGGCAAGCACTCCTACGCCGACGTCGGCCTGGGCGTCCTGGCCTCCGTCGGCTTCTGAGCGCCCCCGACGCACCCCACGACGGCCGGTTGCCGCGCCCCGATCCCCGGGCCACGGCAACCGGCCGTCGTCACTTCCCGACGTCTCCGATGTCTCTGACGTCTCCGATGTCCTCGTGCCACAGCCGCGGATGCCGTTCGACGAAGTCCCGCATCATCGCCGCGCACTCCGGATCGTCCAGCAGCACGATCTCCACGCCGTGTTCGGCCAGCCAGTCGTGACCGCCGTGGAAGGTGACCGCCTCGCCGATCACCACCCGGGAGATGCCGAACTGCCGGACCAGCCCGGAGCAGTACCAGCAGGGCGACAGGGTCGTCACCATCGTCGTACCGCGGTACGAGCGCTGCCGTCCCGCCGCCCGGAAGGCGGCCGTCTCCGCGTGCACGGACGGATCACCGTCCTGCACACGGCGGTTGCGGCCCCGGCCGAGCAGGGTCCCGTCGGCGCCGTACAGCGCGGCGCCGACGGGGACACCACCCTCGGCGAGCCCCGCGCGGGCCTCCGCGAGGGCGGTGGCGAGCCAGGCACGGGCCGTTTCCCGATCGATCGACTCCATGCGGCCAGTCTCCCGCGAACCCGCGTGGTCCCACGGACGGCTCCGGCGAGGGAACGGCGCCCCGTCGAATCCGTCACACGCCTCACGGGGCGAACGTTGCCTGATGCGGCACCTGGACGGTGAGGAGAGCGCCGTCGCACCCCGAGCCGGCCTCACCACGACACGGGCTCCCTGTCCGTCGCCAGGCGGGCATGGAGTTCCACGTCGTGGCGGACACCGTCGTATCCGAGCTTCTGTCGTTGCCGTCCTTCCACCGCGAAGCCGGCGGCGCGCGCCACTTTGCACGAGGCGGGATTGTTCACCCGGTGCCCGAGCTCCGGCCGGAAGAGTTCCGCGTCGTCGAAAGCCCAGCGGGCCACAGCACTGCAGGCACGGGAAGCTGTGCCTCTGCCACGAGCCGTTGCCGTCGTCCAGTAGGACACCCATCCAGTGGCATCGCGCCGATCCACCGGGCCGACACACACCTGACCGAGAACGAGGCCACCGCCGTCGACGACGGCGAAGGAGCAGGCGGAGTCCGCGGCCCACTGGTCACCGCGAGCCGTTGTCCACTGCTCGGCTGCCTGGACGGAGTCAACCGGCTCGCCGGCCTGGCCACGCATGAGCGGATCCGCGAACGCGGTCATCACCGCCCGGGCGTCCTCGGCCCTCCATCTCCGCAGCACCAGGCCGGAGGAGGCGTCCACACGATCGCGCACGACGCGAGTCCTCCTCAGCAGGCACCGCCTGTCACGTCGGTTTCCCCAACCGCCCAGGGACACCGATGGGTCATGTCCCGCCATGTGGTGTGAGGGATCCCCGCGGTCCCGGGGCTGCGGGGCCGGAGGCGGATGCCTTGCGGAAAACCGTGAGCAGTCGGCGGGCATGGGTCACTCAAGCACTCAAACGAGCGGCATCAGGACAGTGGCGGTCAAAGTGCTCACGACTTCGGGACGGTGTGTCCTCCCCAGGACACGGACGCGTGCCCCGGCATCGCCATGTCGAGGCCCCCGCCCCACCGGACGGTCGCGGAACACCGCCCGCACGAGCAGCCGACCGCCCCCGGCAGGGCCCGATACGCCGTCACCCGACCTCACGCCCCGCCGGGCAGCGCGACCGGCCCCGACCCGCGAGGCCGCCTTCAGGTCCCTCGCACCAACCGGAGGGACACCATCCGGATCACCCGGTGCGACAGCGCCGCAGAGGTTGAGCAGAACCCGAGAAATGACGTCGCTCCCCTCGACTCTTGACTTTCCCACCAGGAAAGTGGGATTCTCACTTTCCCACTAGGAAAGTGAGGTGTCGCTGTGGACGACATCGCTCCGGACCAGGCTCGCACCGCCCTCGACGCAGCTGACCGTGCTCGACGCCAGGTGGCCGAGGAAGTCGGCTTGCCCCGCGGCTACTGGTGGGCGATGGCGGCCGGTTGGATCCTGTTGGGCGTGCTCAGCAGCGTGGCGCCACCGTGGCTGGCCGGGACCGCGACCGTGGGCTTCGGCATGGGGCACGCGGTGCTCGCGTCACGTCTGCTCGACGGACGCCGGCGCACGGATCGGCTGCGGGTGAGCGCGGCGGTCGCCGGCCGCCGCATCCCACTGGTCGTGGTCGGCATGCTGCTCGGGCTCATCGGGGTCACCGTCCTCGCGGCGCTCACGCTCGACGCCGACGGCGCGGACCACGCGGGCGTCTGGGCGGCGGTGCTGGTCGCGGTCGTTGTCGGGTTCGGTGGGCCGGAGATCCTGCGCGTTCTGCGTCGTTGGGTGCGGGCATGACGAAAGCGCGTTTCGACGAGCTGATCCATCCCAGCACCCGCCTGTCCCTGGTGGCGACACTGGCAGCGGCCGACTGGGCCGAGTTCGCCTTCCTCAAGGACCGGTTGGGACTGTCCGACTCGGCACTGTCCAAGCAGCTCACGACGCTCGAAGAAGCCGGGTACGTCGCCACGGAACGCCGCCTCAGCGGCAGCCGCCGGAAGGTACGCGCCCGGCTCACCGGCGCCGGCCGGGATGCCTTCGACGGTCACATCGCGGCACTGCGGGCAATCGTCGCCGACGCCGCACCCCCGTCCGAAAGCCCTCCGGCGTGAAGCCGTCTGCGCCCGCTCGTCGGAACTGGCCCCGGTCGGCTGTTCCGCCTCCCGGGCACGTGCCCGGGAGGCACATCCAGGGCACGTGAACCTGGGATCCCGCAGGGTTCGGGCGGGGCTTTCGGGTCCGGCCCTCTCCAGTGCCGGGAAAAGGCCGTCAGGCCGTCAGGTGACCTGCGGGGAGGGAGCGGAGGTGGTGGCTCTGCCGAAGGCACGCATGGCGAGGGCGCCGGCGAGGGGGCCGGGCGCGAGAAGGAGGAAGGCGTACTCCCAGCCGATGGCCTCGGCCAGGAGGGGGGTGAGCTGGATGCTGACGACGGTGAGGGCAAAGCCGATCGCGGTCTGGCCGGTGAGCGCCGTCCCGATGTAGCGGTGGTCGGCGACCTCACTCAGCGATGTCGAGAACACCCCTGAGTCCGCGATCACGGCAGCACCCCACAGCGTGCAGAAGGCGAACAGGAGCAGCGGCGGAGCGTGGAAGAAGAGCGGGGAGACCAGGCAGCACAGGCCGCTGAGGAGCAGCGCCGCCAGGGCGGCGGGAGAGCGGCCGAAGCGGTCCGCGCCCCAGCCGCCGAGCAGGCAACCGACCGCCCCGCCGATCCCCATGGTGAGGAACACCGTGATCCCCACCGAGCCCGGGAGTCCTCTCGCGGCGGAGGCCGCCAGCAGGAAGGACGGGATCCAGGTCCACAGGGCGTAGAGCTCCCACATGTGTCCGAAGTAGCCGAGATTGGCCAGGCGCGGCCCGCGTTCGGTGAACATGGTCAGCGCGTACCGGGGGTTGCGGGCGGGTGCGGTCGGTGCCGCGTGGGGGCCGGGCCGGATGAGGGCCAGTGAGATGACGGAACCCAGGAGCCCGGCTGCCGCTGCGGCGAGCAGAACACCGCGCCAGGGCAGTGAGCCCACGCCGGCCATGAGATGGGGAAGAGTGGAGCCGAGGGTGAGGGCGGCGATGAGGACGCCCATGGTCCTGCCCCGTCCGGCGCTGCCGGACCAGGAGGCCATGAGCTTCATGCCGGTGGGGTAGACCCCGGCCAGGAACATCCCGGTCATGAGTCGCAGCGGGACGGCGACGGCCGGCCGGTCGGCGAACAGGGCCAGCACCACGGTGCAGACGGCGGCTGCCGCGGCACTGACGGCGAGCAGGCGCTGGGGCGGAACGCGGTCCGCCAGGTTCAGGGCGGTCGATGCCACGGCCCCGGCGACGAAGCCGAACTGCACGGAGGCCGTCAGCCATACCGCGCCGCCGGCGGTGAGCCCCCAGTCGTTCCGCAGGCTGGGCACCACCGCCGACATGGAGAACCACACGGCGAGACCGAGCACCTGCACGGCAGCGATCGCTCCGCGTTGCACACCGACGTTCACAACTGCCCCCCTCAGGACCAAGGTCTTGTTCCTCTGCTCTCGTGCGCCACGGCCGAAAGCCGACCCTGATCACCCCGGGCCCGTGAGCCCGGTTCGCTCCCCGCTCGGCAGCCTGCCGTCCGGAAGGTGACGCGCCGACTCCCAGCGCGTCAGCGGCATCGCATCCCGGGGGCTCGAGTCGCCGCGACGCCGTCTTCGGCGTACCCAACGGCCGAGGCCGGGGTGCATTCCCTCACGCAGCACCTGGCCCATGGAACTCGCCCCGCACCATCCGCGTCAACGCCGTCGCCCCGGCTGTCGTGCGGACCCCCGTCCACGGGGAGTCCATCCCCGAGGCGAACCCGGACTCCGCACTCGACGGGTTCCACCCGTTCCGTCCGCCGGGGCGTACCGGAACGCCCGACGACGTTGCCGCCCCCGTGGCGTTCCTGCTGTCGGAGCAGACGGACCGGGTCGCCGGCGCGGTCCAGGACATCGACGGCGGCGTCATGGCCGGCCGCGCCTCTCCGCCCCCCGAGGAACGCGCCGACGCCCGTGTGCTGTCCGACGACGGAGGCGTCACCGCACCGGGTGCCGGCCTGCGGACGCCGCCTTCCTCTTCCGCCTCGGCTTCGGTGAAGGCGTCGTCGATCGCCTCGCGGGAGCGGGTCTCGCCGGATGGCAGCGAGGGTGCTTCTCGTGGGGCAGCCCGTCGGTTCGCCAGGGCACCGGGGCCGATCTTGCTCGAGGCCGGAGGCTGCCGGTCCGCCGAATCCACTGCCGGAGCGGGTCATCGGGTCTGTGCCCGGCGCCTCCGGGGCGCTCCCATATCACGCCCGCGGAGCATGCCGCGCGCCAAGTCCCGGACACGCTCCGTGAGTCACCCGAAGGGGCTACCCCAAAGGGGCAGCGCAGTACGAGTGCGGGTCGTATGAGGCAGGGGATGTCACCCGAAAAACCTCCAAAGGAGGAGATCGTGTCCCATCGCTCGATACGTACGCTCGTAGTGAGTCTGTGCGCGCTGGCCGCCACCGCCGCGCCGGCGGCGCCGGCCCTGGCACTGGCCGTCCCGACCGGAGGGCAACCGACACCGCACACCGCCGGCCGGGCCCTGCACGCGCAGACGCTCGCCGACCTGACCACCACCATGAAGGGCGCGGCGTACGCCCACGCCGTCTACGACCTCTTCGCCGCCGAGGCCGACCGCCAGGACCTCCCGGCCGTCGCCCAGCTCTTCCGCACCACGGCGCAGACCGAGCTGAACGAGCACCTGCACGAGGCGGCCACCCTCATCGGCATGGTCGGCGACAACGCCGCCAACCTGCGCCAGGCCATCGAGGGCGAGACCTACGAGCACGAGGTCATGTACCGCCGCTTCGCCGACCAGGCCCGGCAGGACGGGGACCTCGAGGCCGCGAAGCTCTTCAGCGAGATCGCCGCGGACGAGGGCCGCCACCGCAACGCCTTCCGCACGGCCCTGGCGGCCGTGACCGCCGGCCAGGGCACCATCCCGGCACCGCCGAAGGCCGACATGGTGCCGGTGCCCGCCGGGCTGCCGAAGGTGAAGGCCGCTCGCACCAAGGCCAACCTGGAGACCGCCCTGCACGGCGAGGCGCTCGCCCACGCCAAGTACATGCTCTTCGCCGCCCACGCCAAGCAGTCCGGCAACGCCGCGCTGGCCCGCCTGTGGGAGGGCACGGCCGAGGTCGAACTGCGGGAGCACTTCGCCGGCGAGGCGGTGCTGGCCGGTCTGGTGCGCAGCACCAAGGACAACCTGCGCGAGGCCGTCACCAGTGAGCGCCACGGAGCGACCATGGTGTACCCGGGGTTCGCCGAGCGGGCCACCGCCGTCGGTGACACCGCCGCCGCCCGCTTCTTCCGCGACACCGCCGCGGACGAAACCCGGCACGGGGCCGCCTTCCAGAAGGCGCTCGACCAGATGGGCTGACCGCTCCCCACCCAGGGGATCCCGGTGTGACCGGCCGGGCGGACCGTGGTCCGCCCGGCCGGTCACGGCATCACCCCCGCCGTCAGGGTGGGGAGCACGACCCGGGCGGCGTTGCCGGGGGGACGAACGGACCCTGCCCGTCCGACGACGTCGCAAGCTGGGCAGGCCGTTCGTGTTCTCGTTCGAACCGCGCTGCCGGGGCCGGTCGGGGCGCAGAAGCAGACCGGGATGTCCGTGGCGACGGTGAAGGAGCCGTGCGAGGCCATCTCCCTGACCTGGTCCCGGGTCAGGGACCGTTCGAGGTGAGCGGGCGGGCATCGTCCGAACGGTCTCGACCAGGGCGTCGCGGACGCCGACTGAGGTGTGGTCGGGGGAAGGTGAAGGAGCATCACGTAGCGGGTGCCGCGTTCGACGAGGGTGCCGATCGCCGAGCCGCTGTCCTTGCCGATGATGAGGTCGCCTTCCCAGTGGCCGGGCACGGCCCGGTCGTCCGCTTCGGCGGGCCACTCGCTGATCATCACCATCGGCTCGGTGAAGCGGGGCCACCGGTGGTCTGATCCGCTGTGGGTCGCACCGGCCGTTACCACTCACGGCCGGTGCGCTCGTTCACGCCGACGAGCGCGGACGCTTCCTTGTTTCTGCAGTCCGCTTTCACGAGCCGGAAGTGTCCCGCCCGCTCGGCGTGAGGTTTCCTGGGTCCCCGCGCTGTACGGACCTTGCGGATCTCGAAGTCCGTCGCACCCCCTGAACCGGGGTGTCGCAACGACTACTGGAACCCAAGCCGTCCGCTCCGGGGCTCCCTCCGTCAGGCCGCCGCGCCCGTCGGTTCGGCTCGGTCGGCGTCGTGCAGGGACTGGATCAGTGCGGAGCGGGCCCGAGCCACGCGGGAACGGACCGTACCGACCGGGCAGTCGCTGAGCTCGGCCGCCTCCGCGTAGGGCAGGCCGAGGAGTTGGGTGAGGACGAACGCCTCGCGGCGTTCTTCGGGCAGGGCGTCCAGCAGTTCGGTGAGCGCGATGCCGTCGTCGAAGCCCGGCAGTCCGCGCTCCTGGGCGCACTCGGCGGCGGCCTGCCAGTCGTCGGTGTCGAGGAGACGGGGGCCGGCGGACGCGTGCCGGTAGTCGTCGATCACCGCGCGCCGGGCGATGGACAGCAGCCAGGTCCGGGCGGAGGAACGCCCCTCGAAGCGGTGCAGGCTGCCGAGGGCCCGCAGGAAGGTGTCCTGGGCGAGGTCGTCGGCGGCCTGGGGGTCGGCGCTGAGGTAGGTGACGAAGTGGCGGACGTCCCGGTGCAGGGCGCGGACGAAGTTCTCCACGGCCTCCGGGTCGCCGGCGCGGGCGGCGAGTGCCCAGGTCGTGGTCGACTCGTCGAGGGCCGTCCTCTCGTCACGTGTTCTCGCGGTGTGCGGCGTCGTGTCGGATGCGACAAACGCTGCGACAAACATGGCAGGACTGGTCACCTGATGTCCTTCTCGGGAGTCCGGAGGTCCGGCATGCGGGAACCCCGCGAGCAGAGCGGAGGTCCGACATGCAGACCGGCCGCGCACGGCGCGCGGCGGATCCGGTGGTGGCGTGGGGTGGCGGACCTACGCACAGCACGCATGGCGGCGTACGTCCGTTGCCCGAGCCGCCGTCCGGGCGCGGGGCGCCCTGGGCGGTCTCGGGGAACCGGCTGTCTCAGACGACAGCGGTCCCCGCCGGCGGGCCCCGAGGAGTGATCGCGTACACGAGGAACAGCCGGTGCGGCCGGTGGGCCGTGCGGCTGTGGCGGGTGGTGACGCGCGGGCGACGCGGTGGTACGGCGGGAGTGAGCGGCAGCCGCAGCGGGGCGGCCAGCCATCCGGCGACGGCCCGCAGGATGCGGAAGGCCGCGCGTTCGCCGTACGCGAGCCACAGGCCGCTCAGGAGCGCGGCCAGCAGGTGGGCGGCGAGCATGCCCGCGGAGGACACGGACATCCCGTCCACGGTGTGGCCCACCGTGTGGCCCGTCCCCACCATGGAGTCCATCGCGTCCATGGGGCCCACCGGCTCCGCGACGGAGCCTCCATGGGCTGCGCGCACTCCATGGCCCATATGAGCCCTATGGGCCATGGAGTGCGCGCCGGCGGTCGTGCCGTCCGTGGCGGACGGTGTCGCGAGCTCCTGCGCGTACGAGAGCCACAGGTGGAGTGCCGCCTGCGCGGTCGTCACGACGGAGGGGACGAGGACGAGCCCGCGTTCCCGGCCGGCCAGGCACCACGCCGCGCCGCCGGTCACCGCCGTTCCGGCGGCGAGGGACCACCACGGCACTCCGGTGCCCGACATCAGGACATGCCCCAGGGCGGCGAGCAGCACGCAGACGACCGCGAACACCGCGGCCCGTGTCGTGCGGAAGCACCACCCGGCAGTCATGGCGGCTCATCCTCGCATTCCGGCCTCGCTGTCATGAGGGGGTACGGAAACTTCCCCGGCCCGGCACTCAGCACTGCCCCGGTGATTCACGTCACTTGACGCCACCTCACTTCGTGCCCACCGTGCGCAGCACCGTGAGGACCATGGTCCGGGCCACCGCCACCGTCTCCCGCAGGGAGACCTGTTCGCGGGGGCTGTGGGCCACCTCGATGTCTCCCGGCCCGAACTGCAGCGTCGGAATGCCCGCGCCGGTGTAGTGGCGCAGGTCGCTGCCGTAGGTCGCGCCCCGCCGTAGGGGCGGCGGGGCGCCCGTCGCGTCGCTGTGGGCGGCGCCGACGACGTCCGGCAGGGGGTGGCCCTCCGGCAGGCGGCCGCTCGCGAACTGGCCGCCCGGCCAGGTCACCGTCGCCGGGTGGTCGCGCAGCCACGGATCGGCGGCGCAGGCCTCGGCCACGCACCGTTCCAGGTCGGCCCGCGCCTCGGCCGGGTCCTCGTCCAGGCGTACGCCGAGCCGGCCCTCGGCGACCAGCAGGTCCGGCACGCTGCTCGCCCAGTCCCCGGCGCGCACGGTGCCCACCGACAGGGCGTACGGGATCGGGTACTCGGCGAGCAGCGGGGACGGGTTCCGGTTCCGCTCGGTCTCCAGGGCGGCCAGCGCCCGGTGCAGGGGCAGGTAGGCGTCGACGGCGCTGACTCCCTGCTCCCGCGCACTGCCGTGCGCCGCCCTGCCGGGCACGGCGAGACGGAACGTCAGCGCGCCCGCGTTCGCGGTGATCAGGGTGGACCCGGTGGGCTCGGCGATGACGCAGGCGTCGCCCCGGTGTCCGCGCTCCAGGGTGCCGAACGCGCCGATGCCGCCGTCCTCCTCACCGACCACGAAGTGGGCCGCGACCCGGCCGCGCAGCCGTATCCCGGCCGTCCGTATCGCGGCGAGCGCGGCGAGGTGCGCGGCGAGCCCCGCCTTCATGTCGCAGGCGCCGCGCCCGTGCACCACGTCCCCGGTCACCCGCGGTACGAACGGGTCGCCGTCCCCCCACGCCTCGGGGTCGCCGGGCGGTACGACGTCGACGTGGCCCTGGAGGATCAGGGTGGGCCCGTCGCCGCCGTCCTGCGTGGTTCCGACCAGTCCCCACGCCTCCTCACGGGGCACCTCCATGCCCGGGAAACCGGGATGGGCCCGCAGCGCGGGCAGGTCCATGGACCACAGGTCGACCTCCAGTCCCAGCCATTCCAGCCGGCCGGCCAGCTGGTGCTGGAGTTCGGACTCGGCGGCGCTCCCGGTCACGCTCGGCGCCGCGATCAGCTCCATCAGGGTCCGCCCCAGGGCCGCCTCGTCGATCGCCGCCAGCGCGGCGGCCTCCTCGTCGGTCAGCACGTTGCCGCTCCTCCCCTCCCGGGAGCGCGTGCGGCGCACCCCCGACCGCATACATGCTCGTCCCCGGCCGCCGGTACGCGGCGACGGGGGGCGATCTCGATCACTCGTCGCCCGTCGCCCGTCGCTCGCCGCTCGTCGTCCGTCAGGGTCCCGGTTCCGTGTCGTGGTGCGTCAGGGGAACGCCGCCCACCGTGAAGCCGATCACCGTGCCGCCGCCGGCCCGGCGTACCGCGTACGGTGCGCCCCCGTGGGCCAGGGCCACCTCGCGGACGATGGACAGGCCGAGGCCCGAACCGGGCAGGGAGCGGGCGTCGGCGGCTCGGTAGAAGCGGTCGAAGACGTGGATCAGGTCGGCGGCCGCGATACCGGGCCCCCGGTCGCGGACCTCCACCCGCACCGTGCCCGGTCGCGCGGGTCCCGCGACGGTGATGTCGATGGGCGCCGTGCCGTCCCGGTCGAACTTGACCGCGTTCTCGACCAGGTTGGACACCGCCCGCGTGAGCATCCCGGACCGTCCGTCGGTCGTGGTGTCGCCGCTCGCACGGACGACGATCTTCCGTCCGTTGCGGCGCCGGGCCAGTCCCGCCACGTCCTCGGCGATGTCGGCGAGGTCGACGCGCCGCGACGGCTCGGTGTCGGACTGACCGGCCGCCAGCTCGACGAGCTCGTTGACCAGGTCGGTCAGCTCACGGGCCTCCTGGGAGAGGTCTGCGACGAGTTCCTCACGGGTGTCCGGCGGGAGTTCGTCGATACGGCGCAGCAGGGAGATGTTGGTCCGCAACGAGGTGAGCGGGGTGCGCAGTTCGTGCCCCGCGTCCTGGACGAGCCGGCGCTGGTCGTCCTCGGACTGGGCGAGCCGGCCCAGCATCCGGTCGAAGGCGCGGCCGAGCCGCCCCACCTCGTCCCGGCCCGCGACGGGCACCTGGATGCCGAGCCTGCGGGTGCGGGCGACGTCCTCGGCGGCATCGGTGAGGACGACCAGGCGGCGGGTGATGCGCCGGGCCAGCCACCAGCCGAAGAGACCGGCCCCGACCACCACCGCCGCCATCAGGACGAGGGTGCGCTGCTGGAGGGCCCGCAGCAGGTCCTCGGTGTCGCTGAACTCCTGCGCGATCTGGACCGCGCCCCGACCGTCGCCCAGCGCGACGGTCGCGACGCGGTAGATGTCGTCGCCGACGTCGACGTCCGCGTGCTCGACCACCCGTCCGGCCGCGGCGGCCCCCGCGACCACGCGGTCGGCGTCGACCACCGGCAGCCCCGGGTCGCCCGGGTCGACGATCCGGCCGTCCGGCCCGAGCACCTGGACGTCCGTCCGGGCGGGCCGCACCAGATCGTGGCCGGGGGCGGCGGAGGAGAAGTCGAGCGGTGTCATCCGGTTCGACCTGACCTCGCCGCGCAGGTCCTCCACGACCTCGTCGAACACGCTCTGCTGGTCCACCCGTACGAGTCTCGCGGCGGCGCTGTACGACAGGATGCCGACCAGCACGGTGACCGTGGCCGTCACGGCGGCGAACGCCACCGCGAACTTGGTGCCCAGCGACAGCAGCGGCAGCCGGCACCGCCGGACCCGCGGTGAGGGCCGGTGCGCACGGTCCGGGACGCGTGAGGTGTTCCGCACGCCCGAAGTGCCTGAGGTGTCAAAGGTGCTCGAGGTATCCGAAGTGCCCGATGCCACTCAGTCCTCCCGCAGCACGTAACCCACCCCGCGCACCGTGTGGATCAGCTGCGGCGCGCCGGGCTCGTCTAGTTTGCGGCGCAGGTAGCCGACGTAGACGGCGAGGTTCTTGGAGCCGGGGCCGAAGTCGTAGCCCCAGATACGGTCGTAGATGGTGGAGTGGTCGAGGACGATGCCCGCGTTGCGGATCAGCAGCTCCAGCAGTTCGAACTCGGTGCGGGTCAGCTCCAGCTCCCGCTGCCCACGCCAGGCCCGGCGCGCCTGCGGGTCCATGCGCACCCCGGCCGCGGCGATGTGCCGCCCCGGAGCGGCGTGCGGGGTCTTCCCCGGCTCCCGCGACTCCTCCGGGCCCCCCGCCTCCCGCGTCTTCTGTGTTCTCCGTGTGTCCGGCTGCTCCTGCGACGTCGGTGTCCCGTCGGGCGCGGAGGCCGACGCGGGCTCGGGTGCTGCCCGGCGGAGCAGGGCTCGCAGCCGGGCGAAGACCTCCTCGACGTCGAACGGCTTGACGACGTAGTCGTCGGCGCCCGCGTCCAGTCCGGCGATCCGGTCGGCGGTCTCCACCAGCGCCGTCAGCATCAGCACGGGGGTGCGGTCGCCCTCGGCTCGCAGCACCCGGCACACCTGGAGCCCGTCGATGCCGGGCATCATCACGTCCAGCAGGAGGACGTCGGGCCGGCTGCGGTGGACCTGTGCCAGCGCCTCGACGCCGTCGGCGACCGCCGTGACCCGGTAGCCCTCCAGGGTCAGGGCGCGCTCCAGGGCGTTGCGGATGGCGCGGTCGTCTTCGGCGAGCAGCACGGTGTGGGTGCGGGGCGCGGTAGGGGACACGGTGCCAGTGTGCCAAGCACCGCCATCCGGCGGACGGAGCAGTGACCGAAGAGGCTCCTTCTTACCTCGCTCTCACCCCGCCGCGGTCCGGTCGCGGGCGTCCCTTCCCGCGACCGGATCCTCGCGAACGACCGGCCGTCCTGGACGGTCGTCTCACCCGGCGGCCGCTGTCCCTGTAAGACCGCCGGGAGTCGTGGGGGCTGTGGGGCGCCCTCAGCCGGCCGACCGCAGGGCGGCCAGCTGCTCCTCGAACGGCACCACGTTGCGCGCGTCGAACTTGTCGTCGACGGCGCCCCCGCGTGTGACACGGATCGCGTCGCCGCCCGCCTCGCTGCCGTCGCCGTCGACCGTCCCGTCGCCGACGGCCGGCAGAGCGCCCGCCAGGGCGGCCAGCTCGCCCGCCGCCCGGTCGATCCGGGCGTCCAGGCCCTTGTCGCCCCAGTCCTGGGACGCGGCGTAGACCCCCGTGGGGACGACGACCGCGCGCAGGTGGGCGAAGAGGGGCCGCAGGGAGTGCTCCAGCACCAGCGAGTGCCGGGGCGTGCCCCCGGTCGCGGCGATCAGCACCGGTTTGCCGGCCAGGGCCTCCCGGTCCCGTGCGCCGAGCACGTCGAAGAACGACTTGAACAGCCCGCTGTACGACGCCGAGAACACCGGCGTGACCACGATCACCCCGTCCGCCCCGGTCACCGCGTCCATCGCCTCGGCGAGCGCCGGAGCCGGGAAACCGCTGGTGAAGTTGTGCGCGATGTCCACCGCGAGGTCCCGCAGTTCGATCACCGGCACGTCGGACGGGGCCTGCCCGGTGGCCGCGGCGGCCAGCCGCTCCCCGAGCAGGCGGGTGGACGACGGCACGCTCAGCCCGGCCGACACGACGACGATGTTCTTGGCGTTCATGGCGTTCACGCCTTGCTCACTTCCCGGCCGGCCAGCCGCGAGGAGTGCGTCGGCGCGTCCGGCACGTCGGCCGGGCGGTCCTTGGCGAACTCCTCGCGCAGCACCGGCACCACTTCCTCGCCGAGCAGGTCCAGCTGCTCGAGCACCGTCTTCAGCGGCAGTCCCGCGTGGTCCATGAGGAACAGCTGGCGCTGGTAGTCGCCCGCGTAGTCACGGAAGGACAGCGTCTTCTCGATGACCTGCTGCGGGGAACCCACGGTCAGCGGGGTCTGCCGGGTGAACTCCTCCAGCGAGGGCCCGTGCCCGTAGACGGGGGCGACGTCGAAGTACGGACGGAACTCGCGCACGGCGTCCTGCGAGTTCTTCCGCATGAACACCTGCCCGCCGAGGCCGACGATCGCCTGCTCGGCCGTGCCGTGCCCGTAGTGCGCGTACCGGGTGCGGTAGAGCTCGATCATCCGCTTGGTGTGGTCGGCCGGCCAGAAGATGTTGTTGTGGAAGAAACCGTCACCGTAGTAGGCGGCCTGCTCGGCGATCTCGGGTGAGCGGATCGACCCGTGCCAGACGAACGGCGGTACGTCGTCCAGTGGGCGGGGCGTGGAGGTGAAGCCCTGCAGCGGGGTGCGGAACTTGCCCTCCCAGTTGACGACGTCCTCGCGCCACAGTCGGTGCAGCAGGGCGTAGTTCTCGATGGCGAGGTTGATGCCCTGGCGGATGTCCTGGCCGAACCAGGGATAGACCGGTCCGGTGTTGCCGCGCCCCATCATCACGTCCATCCGGCCGTCGGCCAGGTGCTGGAGCATGGCGAAGTCCTCGGCGATCTTCACCGGGTCGTTGGTGGTGATGAGGGTGGTGGAGGTGGAGAGGACCAGCCGCTCCGTGCGCGCGGCGATGTAGCCGAGCATGGTCGTGGGCGAGGACGGCACGAACGGCGGGTTGTGGTGCTCGCCGGTGGCGAACACGTCCAGGCCGACCTCCTCGGCCTTCAGCGCGATGGCGACCATGGCCTTGATCCGCTCGCGCTCGGTGGGGGTACGCCCCGTCGTGGGGTCGGGCGTGACGTCGCCGACGCTGAAGATCCCGAACTGCATGGCCGTTCACCTTCCGGATTGGTTGACGGTTCAACTATAACCGGCTCAACCGCTCCCCCTCCCCCCTTATTCCGGTATCCCGCATCCGGTCTGCGAAGCTGCCCGCATGCCGATCGCCCGTTCCGCCGCCCTGTTCGTCCTCGCCGCGATCCTGGAGATCGGGGGCGCCTGGCTGGTCTGGCAGGGCGTGCGGGAGCAACGCGGCTGGATGTGGGCGGCCGGCGGCGTCCTCGCCCTCGGCGCGTACGGGTTCGTCGCCACCTTCCAGCCCGACGCGCACTTCGGCCGCGTGCTCGCCGCGTACGGGGGCATCTTCGTCGCCGGGTCGATCCTGTGGGGCGCGCTCGCGGACGGCTACCGCCCGGACCGCTGGGACATCACCGGCGCCCTGATCTGCCTGGCCGGAATGGCCGTGATCATGTGGGCGCCGCGCAACGGCTGACCACGCTCCCGCGCGCCCGGACGGGCCCGGACACGCCCGGGTGGCCCGCATATGCTGGCCCGGCACGGCACCGCCCACATGGATCCACCCGGAGGAGCAGCCCATGGCCACCGCCGCACCGTCCGCAGCGTCTCGTATCGCCGTCGTCACCGGCGCGAGCAGCGGCATCGGCGCCGCCACGGCCCGCGGGCTCGCCGAGGCCGGTTACCGCGTCGTCCTCACCGCCCGCCGCAAGGACCGTATCGAGGCGCTCGCCGAGGAGATCAACGCGGCCGGCCACGCGGCGACCGCGTACCCGCTCGACGTCACCGACCGCGCGGCCGTCGACGAGTTCGCCACCGCGTTCAGGACCATCGGCGTCCTGGTCAACAACGCGGGCGGCGCGCTGGGCGCCGACCCGGTCGCGACCGGCGACCCGGACGACTGGCGCCGGATGTACGAGACGAACGTCATCGGCACCCTCCACCTCACCCAGGCCCTGCTGCCCCGGCTGGAGGCGAGCGGCGACGGCACGGTCGTCATCGTCTCCTCGACGGCCGGCCACGCCACCTACGAGGGCGGCGCGGGCTACGTCGCCGCCAAGCACGCCGAGCACGTCCTGGCCGAGACCCTCCGCCTGGAGATCGTCGGCCGGCCCGTGCGCGTCATCGAGATCGCGCCGGGCATGGTGAAGACCGACGAGTTCGCCCTCACCCGCTTCGACGGCGACGCGGCGAAGGCCGCCAAGGTGTACGAGGGCGTCGCCGAGCCGCTCACCGCGGACGACGTCGCCGACACCATCACCTGGGCGGTGACCCGCCCGAGCCATGTCAACATCGACCTGCTGGTCGTACGCCCCCGGGCCCAGGCGTCGAACACGAAGGTCCACCGGGAGCCGTGACGGCCGCGCCGCGCGCGACGCGGCGGCCCTCCAGGTCGGCCTTTCAGGTCAGCCCTTCACACAGACGACCTGCTTCAGCTTCGCCACGACCTCCACGAGGTCCCGCTGCTGGTCGATGACCTGCTCGATCGGCTTGTACGCTCCCGGGATCTCGTCCACGACACCGGAGTCCTTACGGCACTCCACGCCGCGCGTCTGCTCCTCCAGGTCCTTCGTCGAGAAGCGCCGCTTCGCCGCGTTGCGGCTCATGCGCCGGCCGGCGCCGTGCGAGGCCGAGTTGAACGAATCGGCGTTCCCGAGGCCCTTGACGATGTACGAGCCCGTTCCCATGGAGCCCGGGATGATCCCGAACTCGCCGGAGCCCGCACGGATCGCCCCCTTGCGGGTGACGAGCAGGTCCATGCCGTCGTAGCGCTCCTCGGCCACGTAGTTGTGGTGCGCGCTGATCTCCGCCTCGAAGGCCGGCTTCGCCTTCTTGAACTCCTTGCGGATCACGTCCTTCAGCAGCGCCATCATGATCGAACGGTTTCGCTTCGCGTACTCCTGCGCCCAGAACAGGTCGTTCCGGTAGGCCGCCATCTGCGGGGTGTCCGCCACGAAGACGGCGAGGTCACGGTCGACCAGGCCCTGGTTGTGCGGGAGCTTCTGCGCCACCCCGATGTGGTGCTCGGCCAGTTCCTTGCCGATGTTCCGGGAACCGGAGTGCAGCATCAGCCAGACCACACCGGTCGTGTCCGTGCAGACCTCGACGAAGTGGTTGCCCGATCCGAGCGTTCCCATCTGCTTCGTGGCCCGCTCCTGACGGAACCTGACCGCTTCCGCCACTCCGTCGAAGCTCCCCCAGAAGTCGTCCCAGCCGCCGGTCGCGAAGCCGTGCAGCCGGGTCGGGTCCACGGGGGAGTCGTGCATCCCGCGCCCGACCGGGATCGCCTGCTCGATCCTCGAGCGCAGCCGGGACAGGTCGCCCGGCAGGTCGCCGGCCGTCAGGGACGTCCTCACCGCCGACATCCCGCAGCCGATGTCGACCCCCACCGCCGCCGGACACACCGCACCCCGCATCGCGATGACCGAGCCGACCGTCGCACCCTTCCCGTAGTGCACGTCCGGCATCACGGCCAGGCCCTTGATCCAGGGCAGGGTCGCCACGTTCCGCAGCTGCTGGAGGGCACCCTCCTCCACCGTCGCCGGATCCGTCCACATACGGATCGGCACCCTCGCACCCGGCATTTCCACGTACGACATGTCTTCCTCATTCCCCCGAACGGCAACATAAGAGTAAAAGAGCAAAAACCGTCGCTCAGGTCGACGAAAAGGACTTCGGACCGGCGTTCACGGCAGTGCGTGCGATACACATTGTCTGCCGGGGGTGCCCCCGTGCGGCAAGCGATTAACCAGCGGGGACACTGAGAGACCCGGCGGGCTGCGGCCCGCACCCGCCCGTCGAGAGGAGCCCGGCCGTGCAGCGGAGGGCATACGTACCCGGCGTCGCCGCGCTCCTCGCGGCCCTGCTGGCCGGATGCACCGGCAGTTCGGGCAGCGGAAGCCAGTCGGGCAACTCCAACCCGGGCGGTGCCGGCACCGCCTCCCCGGCGGCCCAGCCGGGCAGGTACGCCACACTCCCCGAGCCCTGCGGCACGGTCGGCGCCAAGACGCTCGACGAACTCCTGCCCGGCATCGAGGAGATGGCCGACCAGGCGCAGCGCGAGAAGGCGTACGCGGGCGAGGCGGCCCTCACGTACGACACCGACCGCAAGGTGGGCTGCCGTTGGAAGGTGGAGTCGTCCCAGGCCACCGATCGCCTGGTGATCGACCTCGAGCGGGTCGTCTCCTACGACAACGCCGTCAGCGACGACAACCAGGCCCAGCAACTCTTCGCGACGAAGCAGGAGGCGGCCGGCCTTCCGAAGCCGACGGTCACGGAGTCCGGTTCCACCGCCCCGGACACATCACCCTCGTCCACTTCCTCCGATTCACCCGACTCCCCCAATCCTTCTGGTTCTTCCGGTTCTTCCGGTTCCCCTGATTCCCCTGATTCCTCCGCACCGTCCGACGCCGCGTCCTCGGCCTCCGGCTCACCGTCCGCCGGCGACTCCTCCACCGCGTCGCCCTCCACTTCACCCTCCGGCCTCCAGCCCCGCGTCCTGGAGGAGTTCGGCGACGAGGCCTTCATCGACGACGAGCTGAGCAACTCCGGTTCGACCGCCGAGCAGCGCACGGTGACTGTGGCGTTCCGCACGTCCAACGTGATCGTGACGATCGAGTACACGGAGCAGCCGGCGACCGTCGGTGCCGTCCCGGACAGCAGGGAAATGCAGGACAGGGCAAGGAAACTGGCGTCCCTGCTGGCCGATTCGCTGAGCGGCTGAGCCTCGCTCACACTCCCTCCACCGCCCTGCGCAAAGCACCCGAAGGACGACCACACGAACGGCGCACCGCGTACGGTGACCCCTCGGACTCCTTTTCGACCGCAGGTTCGACCACGGGTCCGACCGCAGGGAACACGAGCGTCATGAGTGAAGGAACCATGCAGCGACGAGCACAGCGTGACCACCGAGCCAAGCGCCTCAACCGCGTTCTTGTCTGCGCGGCGGCCGTCCCCGCGATGCTGATCGCCGCCGGCTGCTCCTCGGACTCCGGCTCCGACGGCGGCGAGGACAAGGCGGCCGACACCTCCGCGTCGGCGTCCGCGAGCCCGTCCCCGACGGTGCGGGCGGCGGTGTACACGGACCTCCCGGACGCGTGCGGCGTCCTGTCGGAGAAGACCCTGGGCGACCTCGTGCCCAAGGCGAAGTCGGGCAAGGAGAGCCAGTCCGACGACATCGCCACGCGTGCCGGCTGCTCCTGGAGCAGCCTCGCCGACAACGGTGTGGACGGCTCTCAGTTCCGCTGGCTGAACGTGTCGATGCTGCGCTTCGACTCGGACGTCGCACGCGGCGCGGGCGACGAACTGGCCAAGAAGTACTACGACAAGCAGGTCAAGGACGTCCAGGCCACCGACGGCGCCAAGGGCGTCGAGGCGGAGCCGCTCTCCGGCACCGGCGACGAGGCGACGGCCGTGCGCTACGACCTGAAGAAGAAGGAAGGCGCCTTCAAGCAGCAGACGGTGGTGGCGCGCGTCGAGAACGTGGTGGTCACCCTCGACTACAACGGGGCGGGCCTCGCCGGGGACAAGACGCCGAGCGCCGACGATCTGATGAAGGACGCTAAGAAGGCGGCCGCGGAAGCGGTGACGTCCGTGACCGGGACCAAGAACGGCAAGGACAGCAAGGACAGCAAGGACGACAAGGACTCCAAGGCCGACGGAGACGGCGGTGCCCCCGGGAGCGGCGCGCCGTTGGAGTCGAAGAGCTGACGAACAGGCACAGAAGCGTGCACGGAGACGTACCCGAAGGCGTACACGGGAACGTGCGGTGAGGCTCTGACACGGAACCGGCCACCCGTCCTCCGCACACATGTGCCACTCTGTTGCGCGCAACAACACGCAAGAGGAGGGGAGTACGGGTGGCCGCGCCCATTCAGCTGACACGGACGCACCGGGTTCTCATCGGCGTGGTCGTCGCCGGAGCCGTGATCATCGCCGGGATCGGCTTCGCGGGTTCGTACGCGGCCGTCCGTGAGCTGGCCCTGCAGAAGGGCTTCGGGAACTTCAGTTACGTGTTCCCGATCGGCATCGACGCCGGCATCTGCGTCCTGCTGGCCCTGGATCTGCTGCTGACCTGGATCCGCATCCCCTTCCCGCTGCTGCGTCAGACGGCGTGGCTGCTGACGGCGGCCACGATCGCCTTCAACGGCGCGGCGGCCTGGCCCGATCCGCTCGGCGTGGGGATGCACAGCGTGATCCCCGTCCTGTTCGTGGTGGCGGTGGAGGCCGCCCGGCACGCGGTCGGCCGGATCGCCGACATCACCGCGGACAAGCACATGGAGGGCGTCCGCCTCACCCGGTGGGTGTTGTCGCCGATCCCCACGTTCCTGCTGTGGCGGCGGATGAAACTGTGGGAGCTGCGTTCCTACGAGCAGGTCATCAAGCTGGAGCAGGAACGTCTCGTCTACCAGGCCCGGATGCGCTCCCGCTTCGGCCGGAGCTGGCGGCGCAAGGCCCCGGTGGAGTCCCTGATGCCGCTGCGCCTGGCCAAGTACGGCGTCCCCCTCGCCGAGACGGCCCCGGCGGGCCTGGCGGCGGCCGGCATCGAACCGGCTGTGCTCCCGCCGGCCCCCGAGCACCGGACGGCCGTGGACGGCCCGGCCGTGGCGTCGTCGGCGCCCGCCCTGGAGCAGGCGGCCCCTCCCGCCGAGCAGCGCCCCGAGCTGACGGGCGACCCCGCCACCGCGGACCCTCAAAATCCCCAGGACTCCCGGGACCCCCGGAATTCCCAGGCCCCCCAGGACCTCCGCAAGTCCCCGGACGCGGAGGAGACCACGGTGCAGCCCCCGTACGACCAGCAGCCCGCCCCGGACCAGAACCAGTGGCTGCACTCCCGGCACCCGCAGACCGTCGAGTACCGCGGCGGCTACGACCCCGCGTACGACCCGGACGCCGCGTACGCCCAGTGGTACGCGGAGCAGGAGCAGGCCGAGCAGTACCGCCGGCGGTTCGAGGAGGCGCCCCCGCTGCAGGAGCCGTCCCCGGAGGACACCGGCACCTTCCCCATCCCGGTCGGTCCGGGCCGCACCCGTGAGCTGGGCGAGGGCGGCGGCCCTCCGGAGCCCCCGGCCCCGGACGAGGAGGAGTACTACAGGCTGTTCAAGCAGTCGATAGGCGACAGCGGCTACCCGACTCCGCGAGAGTTCGGCGAATACGTCGAGGCGACGTACAGCCGCTCCCTGCCGGACGCCGACGCCAAGCGCATGGTCCTGGAGTTCCAGAACCGCCACTCCGTCGAGCTGGAGGAAGACCACATCGCGTGACCCGCACGCAGGCGAGCGCGCGGTACGACGACGGGGGCGCCCGGTGAAACACCGGGCGCCCCCGTCGTCGTACACGTCGATGTGCCGGTCAGTGACCGAGCAGCCTCCGCACCCGCTCCTGGCCCACCGCGAGCAGCAGGGTGGGCAGACGCGGACCGGTGTCACGGCCGACGAGCAGGTGGTACAGCAGCGCGAAGAACGACCGCTGCGCGGTCTTGATCTCCGGCGGCAGCTCCTTCGGCGTGGCGTCGGCGGGGAAACCGGCCTGCACCTTGGGAACCCCGTACACGTGGTGCGTGAGCCCGTCCAACGACCAGTGGTCGGCCAGCCCGTCGACCAGCAGCCGCAGCGACTCCCTGCCCTGCTCGTCGAGCGACTTCAGCAGCTCCTCGTCCGGCTCCGTACGGACGATGGTGCGCTGGTCGGCCGGGACGTGGAGGGAGATCCACGCCTCGGCCTTGTCGTAACGCGGCCGCGCCTCGTCGAGGGAGGCGAGCGGGTTCGCCGGGTCGAAGTCGCTGAGGATGCGCAGCGCCTGGTCCGGGTGCCCGCCGGTGATGTCGGCGACGGAGGCGAGGGTGCGGTACGGCAGCGGCCGGGGCGTCCTCGGCAGCGCGCCGCTCGCCGTGCCCACCGCGCGGGAGTGCGCGGCGACGTCGGCGGGCAACGCGGTGCCCTCGGCGACCTTGGCGTCGAGCCGGTCCCACTCGTCGTAGAGGCGCTGGATCTCCTGGTCGAAGGCGATCTTGAAGGACTGGTTGGGCCGGCGCCGGGCGTACAGCCAGCGCAGCAGCTGCGGCTCCATGATCTTCAGCGCGTCGGCGGGGGTCGGCACACCGCCGCGCGAGGACGACATCTTCGCCATGCCGCTGATCCCGACGAACGCGTACATCGGGCCGATCGGCTGCTTGCCGCCGAAGATCCCGACGATCTGCCCGCCGACCTGGAACGACGAACCCGGGGACGAGTGGTCGACGCCGGACGGCTCGAAGACCACGCCCTCGTACGCCCAGCGCATCGGCCAGTCGACCTTCCAGACCAGCTTGCCGCGGTTGAACTCGCTCAGCCGGACCGTCTCCGAGAAGCCGCACGCGGTGCAGGCGTAGGTCAGCTCGGTGGAGTCGTCGTCGTAGGCGGTGACGGTGGTGAGGTCCTTCTCGCAGTTGCCGCAGAACGGCTTGTACGGGAAGTAGCCGGCGGAGCCGAGGCTGCCGTCGTCCTCGGCGGCGGCGCCGGAACCCTCGGCGGCCTCCAGCTCGGCCTCGTCGACCGGCTTCTGCTGCTGCTTCTTCGCCGGGGCCTTCTTGGTGCGGTACTGGGCGAGGATCGCGTCGATGTCGCCGCGGTGCCTCATGGCGTGCAGGACCTGCTCGCGGTAGGCACCGGAGGTGTACTGCTCCGTCTGGCTGATCCCGTCGAACTCCACGCCCAGCTCGGCGAGCGACTCGATCATGGCGGCCTTGAAGTGCTCCGCCCAGTTCGGGTACGCCGAGCCCTTGGGGGCCGGGACCGAGGTGAGCGGCTTGCCGATGTGCCCGGCCCACTCCTCCTCGTCGACGCCGTCGATGCCCTTGGGGACCTTGCGGTACCGGTCGTAGTCGTCCCAGGAGATCAGGTGCCGCACCTGGCGGCCGCGGCGGCGGATCTCGTCGGCGACCAGGTGCGGGGTCATGACCTCGCGGAGGTTCCCGAGGTGGATCGGGCCCGACGGGGACAGTCCGGACGCGACGACGACGGGTTTGCCCGGGGCCCGACGCTCCGATTCCTCGATGACGTCATCCGCGAAACGGGAGACCCAGTCGGTGGTCTCGGTGCTCTGAGCCACGATCGGCACGTCCTTCTTTCTGCTCGGGCAGCCGGTACGGTCGCACGGCTGACCCCTCCATTCTCCCAGCCCGGACCGCATCCGCGAAAACCGCTTTTCACCGGCGCCCCGGGACGCCGGGCCGTGTCGACATACGGCTCCGCCGCACGGGCCCGACGAGCCCCACCGGCCCGCGGCCAGGAAATCGCTTTGCCACCCGTGGGATACTGGGCGGGTCTATCTGAACCCACGAGGAGAACGGCACCCACTCCTATGGCCTCGGTCACATCGCTCACCGATCTCGTCAACCAGCAGCTCGCGTCCGCCATCTCCGCCACCCGGCCGGAGGCGTCCGCGGACCCGCTGCTGCGACGAAGCGACCGGGCGGACTACCAGGCCAACGGCATCCTGGCGCTGGCCAAGAAGGCGAAGGCGAACCCGCGGGAGCTGGCCGCCGAGGTCGTCGCGCACATCACGACCGGTGACCTGATCAAGGACGTCGAGGTCTCCGGGCCCGGCTTCCTCAACATCACGATCGCGGACCGGGCGATCACCGCGAACCTCGCCGCGCGGCACGCGGACGGCGAGCGCCTCGGCGTGCCGCTGAAGGAGAACGCGGGCGTCACGGTCGTCGACTACGCCCAGCCGAACGTGGCGAAGGAGATGCACGTCGGTCACCTGCGGTCGGCGGTCATCGGCGACGCCCTGCGCGCCATGCTCGACTTCACCGGCGAGAAGACGATCGGCCGGCACCACATCGGCGACTGGGGCACCCAGTTCGGCATGCTCATCCAGTACCTGTTCGAGCACCCGGGCGAGCTGGCCCCCGCGGGCGAGGTCGACGGCGAGCAGGCCATGAGCAATCTGAACCGCGTGTACAAGGCGTCGCGCGTGCTCTTCGACTCGGACGAGGAGTTCAAGGAGCGGGCCCGCAAGCGGGTCGTCGCCCTCCAGTCCGGTGACAAGGAGACGCTCGAGCTGTGGCAGCAGTTCGTGGACGAGTCGAAGGTCTACTTCTACTCCGTCTTCGAGAAGCTCGACATGGAGATCCGCGACGAGGAGATCGTCGGGGAGTCCGCGTACAACGAGGGCATGCCCGAGACCGCCCGGCTCCTGGAGGAGATGGGCGTCGCGGTGCGCTCCGAGGGCGCGCTCGTGGTGTTCTTCGACGAGATCCGCGGCAAGGACGACCAGCCGGTCCCGCTGATCGTGCAGAAGGCCGACGGCGGGTTCGGCTACGCGGCCTCGGACCTGACGGCGATCCGCGACCGCGTCGTCGACCTGCACGCGACCACGCTGCTGTACGTCGTCGACGTGCGCCAGTCGCTGCACTTCAGGATGGTCTTCGAGACGGCCCGCCGGGCCGGCTGGCTGAACGACGACGTCACCGCGCACAACATGGGCTACGGCACGGTGCTCGGCGCGGACGGCAAGCCGTTCAAGACGCGTGAGGGCGAGACCGTGCGGCTGGAGGACCTGCTGGACGAGGCGGTGCAGCGGGCCGCGGAGGTCGTACGGGAGAAGGCGCGGGACCTCACCGAGGACGAGATCCGGGAGCGGGCCGCGCAGGTCGGCATCGGAGCCGTGAAGTACGCGGACCTGTCGACGTCGGCGAACCGGGACTACAAGTTCGACCTCGACCAGATGGTCTCCCTGAACGGCGACACGTCGGTCTACCTCCAGTACGCCTACGCCCGTATCCAGTCGATCCTGCGCAAGGCCCCCGACGGCGTACGCCCCTCGGCGCACCCGGAGCTGGCCCTGCACGAGGCCGAGCGGGCGCTGGGCCTGCACCTGGACGCGTTCGCGGAGACGGTGGCGGACGCGGCGCGGGAGTACGCCCCGCACAAGCTGGCCGCCTACCTGTACCAACTGGCTTCCCTGTACACGTCGTTCTACGACAAGTGCCCGGTGCTGAAGGCCGAGTCCCCCGAGCAGGTGGCCAACCGCCTGTTCCTGTGCGACCTCACGGCCCGCACCCTGCACCGGGGCATGGCCCTGCTGGGCATCCGGACGCCCGAGCGGCTCTGACCGCCCGGAAGACACGACGGCCGCGGCCCGTCCTCTCCTCGGAAAAAGAGGACGGGCCGCGGCCGTTCACGCGATCGATCGGCCGCTGCGTCCGGCCGGACGCAGCGGAGCCGGTCCTGCCTCGAGGCCACCGTGGGCTGAGCTACTCCCCCAGCTTCCGGGCGACTTCGGTGGCCCAGTAGGTGAGGATGTTCTGCGCGCCGGCCCGCTTGATGCCGGTCAGGGTCTCCAGGATCGCCCGGTCGCGGTCGATCCAGCCCTTCTCGGCGGCGGCCTCGATCATCGAGTACTCACCGGAGATCTGGTAGGCGACCACCGGCACGTCCACGGCGTCGGCGACCCGGGCGAGGATGTCGAGGTAGGGCCCGGCCGGCTTGACCATCACCAGGTCGGCTCCCTCCGCCAGGTCCAGCGCCAACTCCCGCATCGATTCACGGACGTTGGCCGGGTCCTGCTGATACGTCTTGCGGTCGCCCCGGAGCGACGAGCCGACGGCCTCGCGGAACGGCCCGTAGAAGGCGGAGGCGTACTTGGCGGTGTAGGCGAGGATCGCGACGTCCTCGCGGCCGATCTGGTCGAGGGCGTCACGGATGACGCCGATCTGCCCGTCCATCATCCCGCTGGGCCCCACGACATGGGCGCCCGCGTCGGCCTGCACCTGAGCCATCTCGGCGTACCGCTCCAGCGTCGCGTCGTTGTCGACCCGCCCCTGCTCGTCCAGCACCCCGCAGTGCCCGTGGTCCGTCGTCTCGTCGAGGCACAGGTCGGACATGACGAGCAGGTCGTCGCCGACCTCGGCCCGCACGTCCCGCAGGGCGACCTGGAGAATCCCGTCCGGGTCGGTGCCCGCCGTGCCCAGGGCGTCCTTCTTCGACTCCTCCGGAACCCCGAACAGCATGATCCCGGAGACCCCGGCCGCCACGGCCTCGGCCGCCGCCTTCTTCAGGGTGTCGCGCGTGTGCTGCACCACGCCCGGCATCGCCTCGATCGGCACCGGCTCGGTGACCCCCTCGCGGACGAAGGCCGGGAGGATGAGGTCGGCGGGGTGCAACCGCGTCTCGGCGACCATCCGACGCATGGCGGGGGTGGTCCGCAGACGCCGGGGCCGGGTACCGGGAAAAGATCCGTACGTCGTCATACCTCCCACGCTACGCCCGCCCGCCCCGTGCCTTTACCGACGCCGAGTCGGACCGGCTCCCGGGGGCCGGGCCGGCTCGCCGTCAGCTCGGTTCGAGGGCTCCGGACGCCAGCCCCAGCTCGGCTTCCGCGAGGGTACGGGCCATGTCGGCGATCGGGGCGGCGCGGTGCCCCACGCCGGTGTTGACGTAGGCGCTGGTCCCGTCGATCGCGACGTGGATGCGGACGGCCGCCGCCCAGGGGTCGGCGCAGCGGAAGTCCCCCGCCGCCACCCCGGCTGCGACGACCCGCTCGATACGCCGGCACCAGAGCAGGTCCTGCTCGACGACGTGCTCGCGGAGCACGGGCCGGTAGCGCGCCAGATGCCGGGCGTTGAGCCAGAGCCTGCTGACATCGTCGAAGTCGGCGTTCGAGGTGAGCGAGAAGAGCCTCCGCAATGCACGCACCGCACCGCCGGGGTCGGCGTCGGCGTCGGCGTCGGTGGGCATCTCCGGCAGCAGGCTGTCGAGCTCCGCCATGGTGGCGCTGGTGAAGGCCTCGGCGACGAGTCTGTCGGCCGCGGGAAAGTAGTGGCCGACGAGCCCGGGCCGGACACCGAGTTCGTCGGCGACCCGGCGCAGGGTGACGCACTCCAGCCCTTCGGTGAGCCCGACCCGCGCGGCGGCGGTGACCATCTCGCCGCGGCGCTCGGCCGGCGCCTTGCGGACACGCTTTTCCGGACCCCTTGACGTCATGCCGGGGATGCTATTGAGTGAGCGACCAATAAGACAATGGGGCATACATCCAATATGTGCGGCCTCAGCCGCTTCAGAGCCCCGCCCGCACCCACCCCCGGAGCACTGATGTACGCCGTCACCGACCCCACCACCGGCGAAGTCGCCGAGCTCTACCCGACCGCCAGTGACGCCGAGGTCGAGGCGGCCGTCACCGCCGCCCACGCCGCCACCGCGTGGGGCCGTACGAGCACCGTCGCCGAACGCTCCACCCTGCTGCGCCGGCTCGGCGACCTCCACACGGAGCACCGGGCCGAGTTGGCGGCGAGCATCGTGCGCGAGATGGGCAAGCCGCTCGCGGAGGCCGAGGGCGAGGTCGACTTCTGCGTCGACATCTACCGCTACTACGCCGACCACGCCGAGGAGTTCCTCGCCGACGAACCGCTCGACGTCACCTCCGGCCCGGGCAGCGCCGTCATCCGGCGCAGCCCGCTGGGCGTCCTGCTCGGGATCATGCCGTGGAACTTCCCGGCCTACCAGGTGGCCCGCTTCGCCGCCCCGAACCTCGCCCTCGGCAACACCATCGTCCTCAAGCACGCCCCGCAGTGCCCGGCCACCGCGGCGCTGCTGGAGCGGCTGTTCACCAAGGCGGGCTTCCCCTCCGGCGCCTACGTCAACGTCTACGCCACCAACGAGCAGATCGCCGAGGTGATCGCCGACCCGCGCGTCCAGGGCGTCTCGCTCACCGGCTCGGAGCGGGCGGGTTCCGCCGTCGCCGAGATCGCCGGGCGCCACCTGAAGAAGGTCGTGCTGGAGCTGGGCGGCTCGGACCCGTTCGTCGTGCTGTCCACCGACGACCTCGACGCGGTCGTCGACGCCGCCGTCGCCGCCCGCCTGGACAACACCGGCCAGGCCTGCAACGCCGCCAAGCGGTTCGTCGTCGTCCAGGACCTCCACGACGCGTTCGTCGAGAAGTTCACCGCCCGTCTGCTCGCCGGCGCGACGGGCGCTCCCCTGTCGTCGGCCGCCGCCGCCGAGAACCTGGGCCGCCAGGTCGACGAGGCCGTCGCCCAGGGCGCCACCCTGCACACCGAGGGCGAGCGGCACGGCGCGTACTTCCCCGCCGGAGTCCTCACGGGTCTCACCACCGACCACACCGCCGCCCGCCAGGAACTCTTCGGCCCGGTCGCCATGGTCTTCCCGGCCGCCGACGAGGACGACGCCCTGCGCATCGCCAACGACACCCCCTACGGCCTCGGCTCCTACGTCTTCACCACCGACCCCGCCCAGGCCGAACGCGTCGCCGACCGCATCGAGGCCGGCATGGTCTTCGTCAACGGCGTCGGCGCCGAGGGCGCGGAGCTCCCCTTCGGCGGCATCAAGCGCTCCGGCTTCGGCCGCGAACTCGGCCGCCCGGGCACCGAGGAGTTCGTCAACAAGAAGCTGATCCGCACGGTGGCCTAGCCACACGGCCGGCCGTGGGCCCGGGGAACGCCCGAGGGCGTGTCACGGCCTGCTGCCGTGACACGCCCTCGGGACGGTGAGTCAGCGCTGGTGGCGCCCGTGGTCGTCACCACGCTCGTCGGCCTGGTTGTTGCTGCGGTCGTGACCGCGGTCCCGGTCGTGGCCCCGGTCGCGGTCGCGGTCGCGGTCGCGGTCGCGGTCGCGGTCGCGGTCGCGGTCGCGGCCATGGTCCCGGTCACGGCCATGGTCCCGGTCGCGGTCGTGGCCACGACCCCAACTCTCGGTGTCGACGACCGAGCCACGGCGGTCCGACAGGGTGGCCCGGTCGGAGTGGTTGTCCCAGATGTGGTGGCGGCGGTCCTGGTAGACGTCATGGCGGGTGTCACGGCCGGATCCCGTGTGCACCGTGACCGTCGAGCGGCCGTTCAACCGCAGGTGGCGGAAGGTGTACTTGTCGCCCTTGCTGTTGCGCAGGGTCCAGCCCCTCAGGTCGACGCTGTGACGGGACCGGTTGGTGATGTTCACCCACTCGCCGTTCAGCGAACGGTTGCTGCGGGTGTCCGGGCCGGGAGCGTTGTACTGGACGTCGCTGATGACGACCTGCCGGCGATCGGGGTTCCTGTCCTGGACGGCGGACGCCGGCAGGGCGGCGGCCGCCACGACGGAACCGGTCACCAGGGCGACAGCGGTCAGACGGCGAGCGGCGGAAGAAGCAGACACGTGGTCCCCTTCGCGTTCGTGCACCGGCCCACCCCGCACAGGGACGGGCGGCGCTCTCCGAGTGGTACGTCCCGGCTGGCTGCCGAGGTCTCACACCCTGCCGCCGCGACAGGCCCTTTCGCGGGAAGTCCCCCTACGGATGACGTAATACGGATATGTCCGCAACAGTCGGTTGTCAGATGCACACATACCGTTCGAATACGGGGCCCAAATCGATGCACCGTGCATCGACCTATGGCGTGTCCGGGTCCGTCACCGTTCAGCCAGGGTCGCGCCCCGGCACGCCACCACACGCGCCACCCCACCCTTCGCCCGAAAGTGGGTAACGGGGCCGACAGCGCACAGGGGGTGAAGGACGTGAGCACAGGAGGCGCGTCCGAGGCGCCGCGTCATGGCGAAGAGGGGCTTGCCCACTCGCGGTGACGATCGAGGCGGCGACGAGGGCCGGCGAGGGAGCGCCATGAGAGGGCTGCGAGAAGGCAAGGAGGCGAACCCACTCCTTGCCACTCTCAACGTATAGCGCACCGGGGGGCTTGCGGCAAGGCCCCCTGCAGGGCGCAGAATCACTGACCGTGACTTCGACAAACCACCCGATGACCAGCGTGTTCGCCCTTCCCGAACGTCTCTCCGCCAAGGCCGACCCGCACCTGATCGCCGAGGACGAACAGTACTTCGCGGCCCTCGCGGAGAGCCTCGAGCAGACGATCGCCGAGCTGTCCGACCGCCGCGACGCCACACTCAGGGCGCCCGGCGGGGTCGGCCGGGAGGCGATGGACCGGGACATCGAGGTGCACCGGCTGGCCGCCCGCCTGCGCGCCCTGCGCCGCTTCGGCCTGGACCTGTGCCTCGGGCACATCGTCGGCGCGGACGACGGCGAGCCCGTGTACATCGGACGGCTCGGCCTCACCGACAGCACGGGCCGTCGCCTGCTGCTCGACTGGCGTTCCCCCGCCGCCGAACCGTTCTTCGCGGCGACCCACGCCCACCCGATGGGGCTCGCGAGCCGCCGCAGGTACCGCTGGACCGGTGGCCGCATCAGCGACTACTGGGACGAGGTGTTCACCGCCGACGGGCTGGAGGGGCACGCCGCGCTCGACGACCACTCCGCCTTCATCGCCAGTCTGGGCGGCAACCGGTCGGCCCGGATGCGGGACGTGCTCGGCACCATCCAGGCCGACCAGGACGCCGTCATCCGCGCGGGCTCGCGCGGCGCGCTCGTCGTCGACGGCGGCCCCGGTACGGGCAAGACCGTCGTCGCCCTGCACCGCTCCGCCTACCTCCTCCACTCCGACCCGCGCCTCGGCCACCGCAGGGGCGGCGTGCTGTTCGTCGGCCCGCACCAGCCCTACCTGGCCTACGTCGCCGATGTCCTCCCCAGCCTCGGCGAGGACGGCGTGCGGACCTGCACCCTGCGGGACCTCGTCCCCGAGGGAGCCACGGCAACGACCGAGACCGACCCGGAGGTGGCCCGCCTGAAGTCGTCCGCGGACATGGTGAAGGCGATCGAGACCGCCGTCCGCTTCTACGAGGAGCCGCCCACCCGGGCCATGACGGTCACCACCCCCTGGTCGGACGTCCGCCTGACCGCCGACGACTGGGCCGAGGCCTTCGAGGCGGCGGAACCGGGCACCCCGCACAACGAGGCACGCGACCGGATCTGGGACGAGCTGGTCACGATGCTGCTGGACAGGCAGAGCGGCGACGACGTCTCCCCCACTCTGTTCCGCAAGGCCCTGTCCCAGAACAAGGAGTTGCTCACCGCCCTCAACGACGCCTGGCCGCTCCTCGAACCCACCGACCTCGTCTCCGACCTCTGGTCGGTCCCTGCCTACCTGCGCATGTGCGCCCCCTGGCTCGCCCCCGACGAGGTGCGCGCACTCCAGCGAGAGGAAGCCCAGGCCTGGACGGTGTCCGACCTGCCCCTCCTGGACGCGGCCCGGCAGCGGCTCGGCGACCCGAAGGCGTCCCTGCGCAAGCGCCGCCACGACGCCTCGGTCGCCGCCCAGCGCGAGCGGATGGCCGCCGTCATCGACAACGTCATCGCCTCCGACGACGACGGCGAGGGCGCGGTGACCATGCTGCACGGACGGGACCTCCAGGACACCCTGATCGACGAGAGCGCCCTGCCCACCCCCGAACCGGACGCGCTCGCCGGCCCGTTCGCGCACGTCGTCGTGGACGAGGCCCAGGAACTGACCGACGCCGAATGGCAGATGCTGCTCCTGCGCTGCCCGTCCCGCAGCTTCACCGTCGTCGGCGACCGCGCCCAGGCCAGGCACGACTTCACGGAGTCCTGGCAGGAACGACTCCGACGAGTCGGCCTCGACCGCGTCGACGTGGCCACCCTGAACATCAACTACCGCACGCCGGAAGAGGTCATGACGGAGGCCGAGCCGATGATCCGCGCCGCTCTCCCGGACGCCAACGTCCCGACCTCCATCCGCAGCAACGGCATCCCCGTCGTCCACGGACCGCTCTGCGACCTGGACTCGATCCTCGACACCTGGCTCGCCACCCACGAGGACGGAATCGCCTGCGTCATCGGCCACCCCGTGTTCCGGTCCACGCCCCGCGTCCGGTCACTGGCCCCGGAACTGTCCAAGGGCCTGGAGTTCGACCTGGTGGTCCTCGTCGACCCGGCCTCGTTCGGCGAGGGCGTCGAGGGAGCCGTCGACCGCTACGTCGCGATGACCAGGGCGACCCGGCAACTCGTCATCCTCACCTGACGCCGTCACCGGTTCCCGTACGCTCCGACCCCTGACCGCGGCGTCTTCGAAACACGTCTTCGGAAAAGAGGAAGCGATGAACCAGGCATTCGCGCACGTTCCCCCCACCACCCTCGCCGACCTGCTGGGCCGCGCGCAGGTCATGGACATCGGCATCCGTCCGCTGTGGGACGCACCGCGCGTCGCGGGACCCGCGTACACGGTGCGGTGCGAGCCCGGCGACAACCTGATGCTGCACGCCGCGATCCACCGGGCCGAGCCGGGCTCGGTCATCGTGGTGGAGTCGGGCGACGTGGACCACGCCCTCGCCGGCGGCAACGTCTGTGCCGTCGCCCAGCGCCGGGGCGTCGCGGCCTTCGTGGTCGACGGCGTCATCCGCGACCTCGGCGAGGTGCGCGAGGTCGGCTTTCCGGTCTTCGCGCGCGGTGTCATCCCGATCCCCGGCACCAAGGAGAAGATCGGCGCGCTCGGTGAGCCGGCCCGGGTCGGCGGTGTCCTGGTGCACCCCGGGGACATCGTGGTCGCCGACGAGGAGGGCATCGTCGTCGTCCCCGCCGCGCGCGAGGAGGAGATCCTCACGGCCGCCCGGTCCAGGCTCACCAAGGAGGCCGAGGAATCCCTCGACACCTGGGAGAAGAACCACCGCGCACGCATAGAGAAAGCCCTGACCGACCAGGGCTTCACCGGCTGACCGGCGCCGATGGGCCGCCTGTCCGGAACGCCGACGCGAAGGTCGAATGTCAGTGCGGGCGGCTACGGTACGCCCGTGAACGAGACGACCGGTGACGACCGCCGCCTTCCACCCACCCTCGCCGACATGGCCCGCGTCGAGTTCGACTACGCCGACGGTGACGGCATCGACTTCGAGCCCTACGGCGCCTTCTACTCGGCTGGGGAGACCACCGACTGGCTACGCCAGTGGACCGGCAACCCCGATGTCGACGGCGACGCCTACCGGGTCTTCGGCCAGAACGGCGCCGGTGGTCTCGCGGCCGTCTGGTACGGACGGTCCGGTCGCCCCCTCACCGAGCAGCCCGTGGTGTTCATGGGCTCGGAGGGCGAGTGCGGCGTGGTGGCCGGGAACCTTTCCGACTTCCTGTGGGTGCTGGCCGACGGCATCGGACCGCTGGAGTCCGTGCTGTACGAGGAGCACGAGGCGCGCCCGGACGCGGAACTCACGCAGCTCGCCGAGCGCCACGCCACCACCCCGCGCCGCCCGGCCCGGGACATCATCACCGAGGCCCGCGCCGAATTCCCCACCTTCACCGACGACATCGACGAACTCTGCCGCTGAGCCGCCGAGTAAGACCGAGTAAGACACAGAAGAGTCACCGTTCAAAGGCGTTCGCATGAGTGCACCTCGTAAAGAAGGGCGACGGCCGTGACCGCTCGGTGGACGCGGCCTCGCGGTGAGCGGTGTCGAGGCGGACGCTCGCGCCCCCGGGCGGGAACACCCGCCCCAAAGCGTGAGCACTTCGGCCGCCAGTGTCCGGATGCCGCTCGTTTGAGCGCTCATGCAACACTCTCCCGCCAACTGCTCACGCTTTTCAACGAGGTACTCCCCTCCGGCCGTACACGTCGGTGTCAGGGTCCCTCGGCCCAGGTGGCGAGGCGGCTGATGCAGTGGCCGCCGGCGGCCGGGCCGAGCGGCAACTCGACGACGACGTGGGCGACGGGCTCGGCGGTCAGCCCTCCAGACGCGCGTACTGCCGCTCGACGGCCTTCGAACTCCACTCTCCCAGCACCCAGTCGATCGCATAGGAAACCGCGAACAGTGCCAGGAACTCGGCGCCGAGGAGGGCCACCAGCCCGAGCGTGCCCTGGACCACGAAGGGGAGGCCGGAGGTCAGCTCCTGCGTGTCCCCGAGCGCGAGGCCGACAAGGCTGAGGCCGGTGAGAACCACGGAGAACAGGAGCGCCCCGCGCAGGTAGGCGCGCCGCCTCTGGCGACGGCTTGATGCGTCCGCGCCGGTGGGAAGCTCGACCCCCATGAGGGACCGGGGGGCCTCGGCGCCCAGCACGCGCTGCACCAGCGCGAACACGCCCGCGCCACCGACGAGGACCAGGATCGCCGCGGTGTTCGTCACCTCCTTGGTCTGGATGTACTCCCAGACGAGCACCCCGAGGGCCGCGAACATGACGGCGCCCAGGGCGACGAGAGCTGACCTGCCCACCTTGAGGTGCTGACGCTCATCCATGGTGTCCGTGCGCTCCTTCTTCCCAGAACAGGGAGTTGAGATCGGTCTCCAGTGCCCGGCAGATGGCGACACACAAGCTGAGGGTCGGGTTGTGAGCACCCGCCTCGATCATGGAGATCGTCTGCCGTGTGACCCCGACCTGTCCGGCCAGGTCTGCTTGGGTCATGCCGAGTGCCACCCGCTTGAGCTTCATGCGCGTGTTCACACGCCGAGGTTCGCGGGCGCTTCGAGTCGCGGCCATGTGTCATGTATACCCGACACGATGTCGTATATACAAGACACTCCTTGAGGACGGGCCGGGGTGGTCACGCAGTCGGATGCCGTCACGGAACCGCAGGCGACAGGTCCGGGCCCGGAACCCGTGCCCATGGCGTGCCGCGACCACGGTGCTCCGGCGCCGCGCAAGGGGCGGTGCGGTTCACCGACCCGGCAGAACTCTCCCCACGGGCGGCCGAGCGGCCGTCACCGGGCGAGGTCCAGCTCCGCCCACACCGTCTTGACCGGCACCGGGCCGCCTCGCACACCCCAGCGGTCGGCCAACTCCTGGACCAGGAGGAGCCCATAGCCCGACTCCGTGTGGACGTCAGCGGCCACCCGAGGGCTGACGGGCAGCCGGTCGCCACGCGTGTCCGCCACCTCGACGCGGAGGACGGCCGACGCCATGACGGCGAGAGTGAGGCGGAAGCTCCGGCCGGGGACGCGGCCGTGCACGGCGGCGTTCGTCGCGAGTTCGGCGACGATCAACCGGGCTGGGTCCAACGGGAGTTCCCAGGAGCGCAGTTGCTCCGTGGCGAGCAGGCGGGCGAGACGGGCGCCCCGGCGGGTGGCGGAGAGCGGGACGGTGAACTGGTGGAGCGGGGTGCTCGATGCGGTGATTTCCTGATTCACATCACCCAGCGTGTTCACGCATGCGTACCGCGTGAAGGCGGACGGCCCGTGCGACCAGCGGCTGTCCGTGAAGTGCCCGGTTCCGTCCGGGCTGCCCGGGGTGACCGTGCGCGGACGGCCGGAGTTGGTCCGGGGAAGGGCGCACGGCGGGAGGACGACGGGCATGAACGGGTGGGAAGCGGGACGGGACGACGAAGAGGCCGGGGCCGTGATGCGGACGGTCGTACGGCAGTTGAAGCTGTGGCGGGAAGCGGCCGGCCTCACCCAGGCCGAGTTCGGGACGGCCATCGGGTACGGGGAAGAACTGGTCTCCTCGGTGGAGCGGGGGCGACGGATTCCCCGGCCGGAGTACCTGGACGCGGCAGACGAGGTGTTGGGCGCGGGCGGCAGGATCGCCGCGATGAAGGGGGACGTGACGGAAGCCCGGTACCCGAAGAAGGTACGGGACGTGAAGCGCCTGGAGGCGGAAGCCGTCGAGATCTGCTCCTACAACAACTGCGTCATCGATGGACTGTTGCAGATCGAGGCGTACGCGCGGGCTGTGTTCGGCTCTCGGCGACCGCAGTTCCCGGAAGAAGAGTTGGAACAGCGGGTAGCCGCTCGACTGGATCGTCAGGAGATCTTCTGTGCCCCAACGGCTCGCCCTCTCTTCAGCTTTGTGCTGTGCGAAGCAACACTGCGCCGCTTGATCGGGGGCAAGATGGTGATGCGCAACCAGCTCGAACGGTTGTCGGAAGTGGCCCGGCTACGGAACGTCGACCTACAGGTGTTGCCTCTGAGCCGGGAGGAGAACTCGGGCCTCGGCGGCCCCTTCCGACTGCTCAAGCTCAAGGACGGAGCGGCCGTGGGTCTGAACGAAGTCCAGCTCACCAACCGAGTGATCACCGACCCGAAAGAAACCACGGTCCTCGACATGCGCTATGGGATCATCCGGGCGCAGGCTCTCACACCACGGGAGTCGCTGGCCTTCATCGAGAAAGTGCTGGGAGAGTCATGATCCTCAAGCCCTCTGACGGAGCCGATAGCAAGCTGGAGTGGATAAAGAGCAGCTACAGCTCGGACGACGGCCCCTCATGCGTAGAAGTCGCCGCCGCCCCTGGCACGATCCACATCCGCGACTCCAAGAACCCCAACGGCCCCCGCCTCGCCCTCGCCCCCACCACCTGGGCGACCTTCCTGCCGTACGCCTCGGATGCCTCGGAGGGCTGACGCGCACGGGCCGCCCTGCCGCCCGCAGGGCACCCGCTTTCGTCGTGGTAGGCGTGTGCGGTGATCGGTCGCCTTCCCTTGGACGAGCAACTCGCTGCCTTGAGAACCACGCTGTCCCGCAACGAGACCCTGCTGGAGGTGCTCGACCGGACCGCGGCGCTGAATCTGCCCGGCTGGTACCTGACAGCGGGCTGCCTCTTCCAGACCGTGTGGAACGTGGTCACGGGCAGGCCTCCCACCGAGGGGATCAAGGACTACGACGTCTTCTACTTCGACGATCGCGACCTGTCGTGGGAGGCGGAGGACGCGGTGATCAGCGCGGCGGCGCAGGCCTTCGCCGACCTGCCGGCCAAGGCCGAGGTCGAGATCCGCAACGAGGCCCGCGTCCACCTCTGGTACGAGCAGAAGTTCGGCGTCCCGTGTCCCCCGCACACGTCGACCGAGGCAGCGATCGACAGCTTCGCCGCGACCACCTGCTGCCTGGGCGTGCGTCTGGAGCCCGGTGGCCGGTGGCGCGTCTACGCGCCGCACGGACTCTCCGACGTGTTCCGACTCGTCGTGCGCCCCAATCCGGTGCTCGCGCCGCGTGCCGTGTACGAGGCCAAGGCGGCACGCTGGCGTCGGCAGTGGCCCGGGTTGACCGTGCTGGAGTGGCCCTCGGACTGAGCCCGGGGGCAGAACCGCGCTCGGCATGTCCCACCGCCATGCGGCCGGCGCCCGGGCCCGGCCGCAACGCGCGGTGGCGGTGCGCAGCCCACGGCGCGCACCGCCACCACCTCACACGCGTACTACACGACGCCGTCGCACGACCTCAGGTCGTCGACCGGCGCCTGCGCGCCCCCGGGCGCCGTTCGCTCGGCCGGGTCACCGGGTCGCCCGCCTCGATCGCCGCCAGCCGGCGACGCGCGCCGAAGTCGGCCAGGGCCTCCGCCAGCTTGTGCACCGACGGCTCCGGGGCCATGACGTCGACACGCAGCCCGTGCTCCTCGGCCGTCTTCGCCGTCGCCGGACCGATGCAGGCGATGACCGTCACGTTGTGCGGCTTGCCCGCGATGCCGACCAGGTTCCGGACCGTCGACGACGACGTGAACATCACCGCGTCGAAGCCACCGCCCTTGATCGCCTCCCGCGTCTCCGCGGGCGGCGGCGAGGCGCGCACGGTCCGGTACGCCGTGACGTCGTCGACCTCCCAGCCCAGGTCGATGAGACCGGCCACCAGCGTCTCGGTGGCGATGTCCGCGCGGGGCAGGAAGACGCGGTCGATCGGGTCGAAGACCGGATCGTACGGCGGCCAGTCCTCCACGAGCCCGCGGGCCGACTGCTCGCCGCTCGGAACCAGGTCCGGCCGCACGCCGAAGTCGATCAGCGCCTTGGCGGTCTGGTCGCCGACCGCGGCGACCTTGATCCCGGCGAAGGCACGGGCGTCGAGGCCGTACTCCTCGAACTTCTCCCGCACCGCCTTGACCGCGTTGACCGAGGTGAAGGCGATCCACTCGTAGCGGCCCGTCACCAGGCCCTTGACCGCGCGCTCCATCTGCTGCGGGGTGCGCGGGGGCTCGACGGCGATGGTCGGCACCTCGTGCGGCACCGCGCCGTAAGACCTCAGCTGGTCGGAGAGCGACGCCGCCTGCTCCCTGGTACGCGGCACGAGCACCTTCCAGCCGAACATCGGCTTGGACTCGAACCACGCGAGCCGGTCGCGCTGGGCGGGGGCGGAACGCTCACCGACCACGGCTATCACCGGCCGGCCGCCGTCGGGCGACGGCAGCACCTTCGCCTGCTTCAGCGTCTGCGCGATCGTGCCGAGCGTCGCCGTCCAGGTCCGCTGCCGGGTCGTCGTACCGGCGACGGTCACCGTCAGGGGGGTGTCGGGCTTGCGACCGGCGGACACCAGTTCGCCCGCCGCGGCGGCCACCGAGTCGAGCGTGGTGGAGACGACCACCGTGCCGTCCGACGCCCCGAGCTCGGTCCAGCACCGGTCCGACGCGGTACGCGCGTCCACGAACCGCACGTCCGCGCCCTCGGCGTCCCGCAGCGGCACACCGGCGTACGCGGGCACGCCGACCGCGGCCGCGATACCGGGGACGACCTCGAAGGTCACCCCGGCCGCCACGCACGCCAGCATCTCCTCGGCGGCGTACGCGTCGAGCCCGGGATCACCGGACACCGCACGCACGACCCGCCTGCCGCCCCGCGCGGCCTCCATGACAAGATGTGCGGCATCCCGCACCGCGGGTGCGCCAACGGTTGTTGACGTGCCGTCAACAACCTTCAGCTGAGGCGTGCCTGTGCCCGGAGCGGACGCCGCGGAGGAACCCGCCGGGTCCGTGTCCGTCGGCACTTCGGCAACGCCCTGCCTGGCGTGCCGGCGTACGACGTCGAGCACATCGTGCTCGGCGACGAGAACGTCCGCGTTCGCCAGCGCCTCCACGGCGCGCAGAGTCAGCAGTCCCGGATCCCCGGGTCCGGCACCGAGGAAGGTGACGTGCCCGTGTTCCGGAGGGGGTGGAAGGGTGGTGGGGCTCAATGTGCTCGCTCCCCCATCAGACCGGCCGCGCCCTGCGCCAGCATCTCGGTGGCGAGTTCGCGACCGAGCGCCATCGCCGCCTCGTGCGTCTCGGGCACGGGACCGGTGGTGGACAGCTGCACCAGCGTGGTGCCGTCGGTCGTGCCGACGACGCCCCGCAGGCGCATTTCCTTGACAATCGGCCCGTCCGCCTGGGGGTCCCCCCAGCTTCGAGCGAAGCCGAGATCTGGGGGAAGGTCGGCCAGCGCCCCCACAGGGGCGGTGCAGCCGGCCTCCAGGGCGGCGAGCAGTGACCGCTCCGCCGTCACGGCGGCCCGGGTGAACGGGTCGTCGAGTTCGGCGAGCGCGGCGGTCAGCTCCGTGTTGCGCACGGTGCACTCGACCGCCAGGGCCCCCTGGCCGGGAGCGGGCAAAATCGTGTCGACCGACAGGAAGTCGGTCACCTCGTCGCTGCGTCCGACCCGGTTCATCCCGGCGGCGGCCAGCACGACGGCGTCCAGCTCACCGCTCGTGACGTACCCGATCCGGGTGTCGACGTTGCCGCGGATCGGCACGGTCGTGATCTCCATGCCGTGGCCGCGTGCGTACGCGTTCAGCTGGGCCATGCGACGCGCCGAACCGGTGCCGATGCGGGCGCCGCGCGGCAGGTCGGTGAACTTGAGCGCGTCACGCGCGATGATCACGTCCCGCGGGTCCTCGCGCTCCGGTACGGCGGCCAGGACCAGCTCGTCGTGCGGTGCGGTCGGCAGGTCCTTCAGCGAGTGCACCGCGAAGTCCACCTCGCCGCGCACCAGTGCCTCGCGCAGCGCGGCGACGAAGACGCCCGTGCCGCCGATCTGCGAGAGATGTTCGCGTGACGTGTCGCCGTACGTGGTGATCGGAACGAGCTCGACAGGCCGTCCGGTCACCTGGCTCACGGCATCCGCCACCTGCCCGGACTGGGACATGGCGAGCTTGCTCCGCCTGGTCCCGAGCCTCAGTGCCTTCTCAGTCATGCCGGCCCTCGGTTTTCTGCGTCGGCCGCGTTCGCTGCGGTTTTCGCAGTCTTCGCGGTCTTCGCGCTCTTCTCGGTGCTTTCCCCGGCGCGGGAGACGGAGGCCACCGTCTCCGGGTCGAGGTCGAACAGGGTGCGCAGCGCGTCCGCGTACCCGGCGCCGCCGGGTTCGGCCGCGAGCTGCTTGACCCGCACGGTCGGCGAGTGCAGCAGCTTGTCGACCACCCGCCGCACGGTCTGGGTGATCTCCGCGCGGTGCTTGTCGTCCAGGCCGGGCAGCCGCCCTTCCAGGCGGGCCATCTCACCGGCCACCACGTCCGCGGCCATGGTGCGCAGGGCGACCACGGTCGGCGTGATGTGCGCGGCCCGCTGGGCCGCGCCGAATGCCGCGACCTCGTCGGAAACGATACGCCGGACCTGGTCCACGTCGGCAGCCATCGGAGCGTCCGCCGACGCCTCCGCGAGCGCCTCGATGTCGACCAGCCGCACCCCGGGGATGCGGTGCGTGGCCGCGTCGATGTCGCGCGGCATCGCGAGGTCCAGCAGGAAGAGCACGGGCTCCGGGCGCGGCGGCTCGGCCACCGGCTCCGGACGGCGCCGCTCGGGGATCCGGCCGGCGCTCGCCGCGGTCGCGGCCAGCGCGCCGATCAGTTCGGTGTCCACCTCGGCGCCACGCCGGCCGCCCTGGCGGCGGTCGACGGTGCCGCTCACGGCCCATGCCGCGTGCTGCTCCAGCGTCGCCGCGTCCATACCGGCGACGGCCGCCTCGCCCATCACGGAGAAACCGGGCGGTACGGAGGCCAGGTCCAGCGGGCAGTCCTCGTCGGTGCTGGTGGCGGCCACGGGGGCGGGGGGCAGGGGCGTCGGCCGCGCGGTCGGCGTCTTGCGCGCGTCGTGCGCCGATGCCTCCGTGGCTCCGAGGGCCCCGGTGACTCCGGTGCGTACCGTCTCCGGCTGCTGTCCGACGCGGCCCTCGACACCGGCGGCGATCGCGTCGGCGGTGAGGACGAGGCCGGTCGCACCGGTGCAGGAGACGACGACGTCTGCACGTGTCAGTTCATCCGCCACCGATCCCATCGGTATCGCGCGGGCCAGCACCTCCGTGTTCTCGGCGTTCTCGGCGTTCTCGGCCTCGTTGAGGATCTGCACGAGGCGCTCGGCGCGGTCGGCGGTGCGGTTGGCGATCACGATCTCGGCGACACCGGCCCGCGCGAGCGTGGCCGCGGCCAGCGAGGACATAGATCCGGCGCCGATGACCAGTGCCCTCTTGCCCCGCGCCCAGCTGTCGACGGGCGAGCCGGCGGCCAGCTGCTCCAGGCCGAAGGTGACCAGGGACTGCCCGGCGCGGTCGATGTCGGTCTCCGTGTGGGCGCGCTTGCCGACCCGGAGCGACTGCTGGAACACGTCGTTCATCAGCCGCCCGGCGGTGTGCAGTTCCTGCGCACGCGCCAGGGCGTCCTTGATCTGGCCGAGGACCTGCCCCTCGCCCACCACCATCGAGTCCAGTCCGCAGGCCACCGAGAACATGTGGTGGACGGCGCGGTCCTCGTAGTGCACATAGAGATAGGGCGTGAGCTCCTCCAGGCCGACCCCGCTGTGCTGGGCCAGCAGCGTGGACAGCTCGGCGACACCGGCGTGGAACTTGTCCACGTCGGCGTACAGCTCGATGCGGTTGCAGGTGGCGAGCACCGCGGCCTCGCCGGCCGGTTCGGCGGCGACCGTGTCCTGCAGCAGCTTGACCTGCGCGTCCACGCTCAGCGAGGCCCGGTCCAGCACGCTGACCGGCGCGCTGCGGTGGCTCAGCCCGACGACGAGAAGACTCATGTCGGCATCACCGCGGGCACGTCCCCGTCGGGCCCCTGGTCCGCGGCGGACTCCTGTCCGCCGGCGGGCGCCTGGCGCGCGGCGACGGGCTCCGGGCGGGAGCCGACAGGCGGGACGACGGTCCCGGCGGCCACCTCGCCGGCCTTGCGCTGCTCGTGGAAGGCGAGGATCTGCAGCTCGATGGAGAGGTCCACCTTGCGCACGTCGACACCGTCCGGGACGGACAGCACGGTCGGCGCGAAGTTCAGGATGGAGGTGACACCGGCGGCCACCAGCCGGTCGCAGACCTGCTGCGCGGCACCGGCGGGGGTCGCGATCACGCCGATCGACACACCCTCGCCCCGGACGATCTCCTCGAGCTGGTCGGTGTGCTGCACCGGGATGCCGGCGACGGGCTTTCCGGCCATCGCGGGGTCGGCGTCTATGAGCGCGGCGACCCGGAATCCGCGGGAGGCGAACCCGCCGTAGTTGGCGAGCGCGGCACCGAGGTTACCGATACCGACGATCACAACCGGCCAGTCCTGGGTGAGGCCGAGTTCACGCGAGATCTGGTACACGAGATACTCGACGTCGTAGCCCACACCCCGGGTCCCGTAGGAACCCAGGTAGGAGAAGTCCTTGCGAAGCTTCGCGGAGTTGACGCCCGCGGCCGCCGCCAGTTCCTCCGAGGAGACTGTGGGCACCGAGCGCTCGGAGAGCGCGGTGAGGGCGCGGAGGTACAGCGGAAGCCTGGCGACGGTGGCCTCGGGAATCCCTCGGCTACGGGTCGCCGGTCGGTGAGATCGGCCAGTTGCCACGGTGCTCCTGCGGGTAGAGCGGGGCTTCAGGCGGTCATACGTCCCCGGACCGCCCCGTCGAATGCAGGCTATGTCTTTGTGAACGCGTGCACAAAGATGGTGTCCGATTTGCCCACCCAACGTGACCGGGGTCACGCGCCCCCGGCGCAGCCGTGCGGAACCGGCGCACGAGCACCATCGCTCCCTTTGTTCTGAGGGCAAAACAGCACACTCTCCTCTGTGCATCCCGCCCCCGAGACCAAGCCGCCATCGATTCTAAGCGACTTTTCCGCCACTTTGGACTGGTTGGTCAGTTATGGATCAGTGGTCCTGACCACCCACCCGGTCGGCCAGGCGCCTGGCCGACCGGTCAGCCGGCCAGGGCTTTGCGAAGGCGGCCCTCGTCGACGCGCCAGAACGTGTGCTGGCGGCCGCCGACGAGAACGACGGGGATCTGCTCCCAGTACCGCTCGTGCAGGTCCGGGTCCTCGGTGATGTCCTTGCCCTCCCACGCGACCCCGAGGTCACCGCACACCTTCTCCACCACGGCCTGCGCGTCGTCGCACAGGTGACAGCCGGGCTTACGGATGAGGGTGACGAGACGATCCTGCGGGGCTTCACGGCGAAAGAGCGGACTCATGTCAGCCATTCTCGCCCTGCGGCGGTACGAGGGAACCCCTCTGCGACCGCTGTGACGCTCAGTGCCGTGCCGGGGCCTGTGTCCCGGACCCGTCCTCCCGCGCCGGACCGGCCCCGCCCGCCGGAAGGGACCGTCAGCTGCTTGCCGGGAGCGTGCACGAGAGTGGTGCGACTCGATCGTGCGATGGTCGGCTTCCGGGCTTGCGGTGTCGTGGACCGTGCGGGTCGACGTGAACGTGCGGTCCGGGACGCCGGGTACGGCGCCGGTGGAGCGGGGCACCCGCTCCACCGAAGTGATGGTTCAGGGCCTCCCCGTCGCCTCCGGCCACACCCATGTGGCCAGGTCGCGCGGGGCAGTGTCCCTAGCGGCCTCCGGCCGCGGGGCCTCCCGGGCCCGGACCACGCGCCGGACGCGTGTCGCCGCCCCGGAGTCGAGTACGCCAGGGACCCGGGGGCACCTCCCACGCCCTTGAGGCAGTGGGGGAGCACCCAAGGCCGTTCGGGGCGTGCGGCCGAACGGACTCACTCCTGCTCAGCCCGGAGGGGCGGCACTTTAACGACACGGACGTGCAGAGTTCACGGTGTCCAAACCTCTCGGGTCCGGAACCGCCGACCGGACTGGTTATGCTCGACGCCATGGCCGCTCTCGGATGGCTCACCCCCCGTAGGCGCTCCGCCACGGCGCGGAGCGTGTTGGCAGGCGAGGCCTCGGCGGAGGCTGCCCGCAAATCCACTCAGGAAATTTCCGCCCGTGAACCGGAGTTCCCGGTTCACGGCGACGACCGGGCCGCCGCGTTCTTCGACCTGGACAACACGGTGATGCAGGGCGCGGCCCTGTTCCACTTCGGGCGGGGTCTGTACAAGCGGAAGTTCTTCGAGACGCGCGACCTCGCGCGGTTCGCGTGGCAGCAGACGTGGTTCCGGCTGGCCGGCGTCGAGGACCCCGAGCACATGCAGGACGCGCGCGACTCGGCGCTCTCCATCGTCAAGGGCCACCGGGTCTCCGAGCTGAAGTCCATCGGCGAGGAGATCTACGACGAGTACATGGCCGGGCGGATCTGGCCGGGTACGCGGGCACTGGCGCAGGCACACCTGGACGCCGGGCAGCGGGTGTGGCTGGTCACGGCGGCGCCGGTGGAGATCGCCCAGGTGATCGCGCGGCGCCTGGGCCTGACCGGGGCGCTGGGGACGGTGGCCGAGTCCATCGGCGGCGTGTACACCGGCAAACTCGTGGGCGAACCGCTGCACGGCCCGGCGAAGGCGGAGGCCGTACGCGCGCTGGCGACGGCGGAGGACCTGGACCTGGACCGCTGCGCCGCGTACAGCGACTCGCACAACGACATCCCGATGCTCTCGCTGGTCGGGCACCCGTACGCGATCAACCCGGACTCCAAGCTGCGCAAGCACGCCCGCGCGATGGACTGGCGCCTGCGCGACTACCGGACGGGCCGCAAGGCGGCGAAGGTCGGCATCCCGGCGGCCGCGGGCGTGGGCGCGGTGGCCGGCGGCACGGCGGCGGCCATCGCGATGCACCGCCGCCGGCGCTGAACCCGGCCGCGCTGAACCTGACGGCCCTGAGCTCGGCGGCGCTCCCGCGCACGCCGGGTGACCAGTCAACTCGGCGGCGACGGACACCCGTACGGCCGCAGGCCTGATCAGCGGGGAACAAAAGTGGCGCCCCGCCCTCAACCCGGCCAATCCAGCTGGCGTACCCCGCAACCCCGCTGTCCAGTCCTCTTGGCTGCACACGGCCACAACACGCCCTGTACCGAACCGGGAAGCGAAGCTTTTCGGTCAACATTCGATCAACATCCGTTACTTGAATGTGCGTCAACAGGTCACGGAAGCGACGTAATCGGTGATTTGAGCAACTCGGTGTAGCAGTGCCTGCACGAAGCGTTATTCTCCTCAGACGCATTCGGGCACCCCGCCGTCGCTACGACGGGTGAACGGCCCGTACTGCACGTGATGGAAGCTCTGCCTCTGGGAGTCCCGTGTACCCACACGTCGGGGTTGACGACTCGGGCCTGACCGCACTGCGCACCGCAGTCGTCACGGCCCGGGAGTTGTTGCGCGGCTTCGTCCCCACCGCGTACGCCGTCCCCGCTTTCGCCACCGCCACCGTCGGCCCCTGCTACGCCATCGCCGACCCACCCGTCGGCCCCAGCTACGCCCTCACCGACGACAGCGCCGCGGTGGCCAGGCGCGGACGCTCGTCCGGCGCGGCCACCGCGCGCCGCCCCGCCGCGGACAGCGACAGCGCCCGGATGATGGACCTCGTGGAGCGCGCCCAGGCCGGCGAGGCCGACGCCTTCGGACGGCTCTACGACCAGTACAGCGACACCGTGTACCGCTACATCTACTACCGGGTGGGCAGCAAGGCGACCGCCGAGGACCTCACCAGCGAGACCTTTCTGCGGGCGCTCCGCCGCATCGGCACCTTCACCTGGCAGGGGCGTGACTTCGGCGCCTGGCTCGTCACCATCGCCCGCAACCTGGTCGCCGACCACTTCAAGTCCAGCCGCTTCCGCCTCGAAGTCACCACCGGGGAGATGCTCGACGCCAACGAGGTCGAGCGGTCCCCGGAGGACTCCGTCCTCGAATACCTCTCCAACGCCGCCCTCCTCGACGCCGTACGACGACTCAACCCCCAACAGCGCGAATGCGTCACGCTCCGTTTCCTCCAGGGCCTCTCCGTCGCGGAGACCGCCCGCGCGATGGGAAAGAACGAGGGGGCGATCAAGACCCTCCAGTACCGGGCCGTCCGCACCCTCGCCCGGCTCCTCCCGGAGGACGCACGCTGAGCGGAACGGACCCGCACCGACGACACACCCTCCGTGACAGCCAACTCACCTTAGGTGAAACTCCGTTGACTCCCCCAACCGATCCTTCGGCACGCGTAACCCAAGTACCGCGCCGCTCGTTGTGCGGGATGCAGGCTCCCTGTGGTCACTCCCCACCGACTCCGATCACCCGATCGTGTGGACATGGTCAGGGGGTGGAACCCTCAGGACCCCCTGGGGAGTCGATCGTCATGACGAGAGGAGGTGCCGCCAGTGATCGCGAACGTATCGGCGCACCGGCGGGCGAGCGCCTTCGCCCAGGCCCTGGAGGAGCAGTCCGACCGGGTCACAGCGGCCGAGCAGCCCGAAGGATCGGCACCGGGACCGGCCGCCGCGAAGACGGAACAGGAGCGGCTGCTCACGCTCGCCGCCGGTCTCGACGCGCTGCCCAAGCCGGAGCTTGATCCCGAGGTCAAGGTCGTCCAGCGGGCCCGACTGGTGGCCGCGTTCGAGGCCATGCTCCAGGAAGGCACCGCCGCGGGCGAGGCAGCGGATCCGTCCGCACCCGAACAGCGTTCACGCCGTGCCCGGGGCGCTCACCGGGCGACCCCCCTGGGGAAGCTGAGACCGCGCTCACGGTTGGCCAAGGGGCTCACCGCGGGCGGCCTCGGCGTCACCGTGGCCGCCGGTGCCCTCGGCGGAGTCTCCGTCGCCAGCTCCGACGCCCTGCCCGGTGACTCGCTCTACGGCCTCAAGCGCGGCATAGAGGACGTCAAGCTCGGCCTGGCCGACGGCAACGACGAGCGTGGCCGCGTCCTCCTCGACCACGCCTCCACTCGGCTCAGCGAGGCCCGTCGGCTGATGGAGCGCGACCGCGGCGGCCCCCTCGACCACGAATCGGTCGGCGAGATCCGCCGCGCCCTGTCCGGTATGCGGCACGACGCGTCCGAGGGCCATCGGCTGCTGCGCGAGGCGTACCGCATCGACCCGGACTCCCTGGGTCCCATGCAGGCCCTCTCCTCCTTCTCCCACTCGCACCGGCAGGCTTGGGGCTCCCTGCGCGACAGACTGCCCGCGCAGCTCGGGGACGTCAGCCGGCAGGTGTCGTCGGTGTTCGACGCCATAGACGAGGACGTCGCCCCGCTGCAGTCCCTGCTCCCCCGCCCACCGGCCGGGGACAGCGGCGACAACGGCGAGCCGCAGGACGACTCCGGGGCCACACCCGGCGCCCCGTCCGGTGTCGGCCGTTCCCAGACGCCCGGCACCGGCACCGACAGCCCCGACCAGGACAGCACCAGCAGCAGCGACCCCAGCCGGTCCGCCGACTCCGGGGACGAGAGCGACAGCCTGCTCGGCGGCGACAACGGCGGGCTGCTCGGCCCACCGGAGGAGACCGGCGTCAGCACCTCACCGCCGTCCACCGGCGGCACCACCCCGCCCGCCCAGCCCGACGTCACCCTCCCGCCCCTCCTGCCCGGCCTGCTCCCGGGGTTGGGCATCGACAGCGAGACCGTCGACTAGGACCGTCGACCGGAGCCGGACTGAACGGCAGGCCGTACGTGGTCGGGGTGTCTCCTTACGACGAGGGGGCACCCCGACCACGTACGTCCGTCCGTCGCTCTCTAGAAGAACACCGACCTTCGCTGGACCAGCAGCTTGTAGAGGGTGTGCTGGATCTGCTCCCGGACCTGGTCGGTCAGGTTGAACATCAGCATCGGATCCTCGGCCGCCTCCGGCGGATAGTTCTCCGTGTGGATCGGCTCGCCGAACTGGATCGTCCACTTCGTCGGCAGCGGGATCGCGCCGAGCGGGCCGAGCCACGGGAAGGTCGGCGTCAGCGGGAAGTACGGAAAGCCGAGCAGCCGGGCGATGGTACGGGCGTTGCCGATCATCGGGTAGATCTCCTCCGCCCCGACGATCGAGCACGGGATGATCGGCGTCCGCGCGCGCAGTGCCGTGGACACGAAACCGCCGCGCCCGAAGCGCTGGAGCTTGTAGCGGTCGGCGAAGGGCTTGCCGAGGCCCTTGAAGCCCTCCGGCATCACCCCGACCAGTTCCCCCTGCTCCAGCAGCCGTGCCGCGTCCTCGGCACAGGCCAGGGTGTGGCCGAGCTTTCGGGCGAGCTCGTTGACCACCGGCAGCATGAACACCAGGTCCGCCGCGAGCAGCCGCAGATGCCGGTCGGCCGGGTGGTTGTCGTGGACGGCGACCTGCATCATCAGGCCGTCCATCGGCAGCGTCCCGGAGTGGTTGGCGACGATCAGGGCGCCGCCCTCCGAGGGGATGTTCTCGATGCCCTTCACCTCGACCCGGAAGTACTTCTCGTACACCGGGCGCAGCAGCGACATCAGGACCTGGTCGGTGAGCTCCTCGTCGTAGCCGAAGTCGTCGACCGCGTAGTCCCCCGTGAGCCGACGGCGCAGGAAGGCCAGGCCACTGGCGACACGCCGGTCCAGGCCATCTCCGTCGCCTGCGTCCGGGCGTGCGCCGCCACCCGCGTCACCGCCGCCCGTGACCGGCTCCTGGAGCCGGTGTTCGCGGGGTTCACCAGGCACCGGAGCGTCGTCCTTCGCGTGCGCCCGGCCGGGCAGGGACTGGACCTCGCCCATCGAGGCGGCCCCGCCGCCCTTGCGCCGGCTGCCCGCGCCACGGCGGCGCGACGGGCGCTGCCCCGCCCCCCCGGCACCGCCTGCGCCCCCCGCACCCCCGCGGGAACGGTCGTCGTCGAACGGAATGACCTTGGCGTCCGCCATCGTTGCTGCGCTCCTCAGTTGGCGCTCTGCTTCGGGGGGTGATCGCTGCCCGGCAGGGGCAGTGCGGCGATCCGGTCGACGGTCCTCGCGAGGACCTCCGGCGGAAGCAGTCCGGGGCCACGGCTGCGCACGAAGTCCGTGAACGTTTCTGCAGTCGTGTACTTCGGTGTGAAGCCCAGTGTCTCGCGCATCTGGTCCGTCGCCACCGCCCGGCCGTGTGTGAGCAGCCGGATCTGCTCCGGTGAGAAGTCCGACACTCCCAGCGTACGCACCAGCGAGCCCGCCCAGGTGACCGCCGGGAGCAGTAGCGGCGCGGTGGGCCGGCCGAGCCGCCGCGAGCACTGGGACAGCAGCAGGACACCATCGCCGGCGATGTTGAAGGTGCCGCTGTTGAGCGTGCCGCGCCGGGGTTCGTGCGCGGCCAGGCGCAACACTTCGATCACATCGTCCTCGTGCACGAACTGCAGCCGCGGATCGTAGCCGAACACGGTCGGCAGGACCGGCAGCGAGAAGTACGCGGCGAGCGGGCTGTCCGCGGCGGGGCCCAGGATGTTGGCGAACCTGAGCACGCACACGGCGACATCCGGGCGGCGGCGCGCGAAGCCACGCACATAGCCCTCGACCTCGACCGCGTCCTTCGCGAACCCGCCGCTGGGCAGGGACTTGGGCGGGGTCGTCTCGGTGAAGACCGCCGGGTCGCGGGGCGCGGAGCCGTAGACGTTCGTACTGGACTTCACCACCAGGCGTTCGACGCGCGGGGACTTCTGACAGGCGCCGAGCAGCTGCATGGTGCCGATGACGTTGGTCTCCTTGAGTGCCGTCCGGCTGCTGCCGCTGCCGAGCGGCGTGCCCGTGACGTCCAGGTGCACGACGGTGTCGGCACCGGCCTCCGCGAGCACGCGCGCGACGGTGGGCTGCCGGATGTCGGCCTGGACGAAGTCGGCACCGCCCAGATGGTGCGCGGGCCGGACCGCGTCCACGGCGACGACCCGTTCCACATCCGGGTCACGCTGGATCCGTCGGACGAAACGACCCCCCAAAGGGCGGGCCACTCCCGTCACGAGCACGACCTTTCCCAAGACCAGTGCCTTCCTCTTGCCTACGTCCTGCCCGCCAACCTAACGGGTCACGGTCGCTCTGTGGTGCCCACTCGATACCTGAAGTGACGGCAATCGGGGAAAGGCGAACAGACCCGGCCACACGTAAAGACAGTGGCCCCCCACCTCACCGGTGGGGGGCCACTGGACACGGTTCCGCGACGCCGCTTACTTCTTGTTGCGACGCTGAACGCGCGTGCGCTTGAGCAGCTTGCGGTGCTTCTTCTTGGCCATCCGCTTGCGCCGCTTCTTGATAACAGAGCCCACGACTACCCTCGCTCACTTCTCATCACTCGGTGTTTGGGCGCCATGGGCCCACACGACCTACGAGGGGCCAGCCTACCCGCCCGAGCGCTGAGGTCGTAATCGAGGAGATCAGGGAGGCCCGCGAGTGTCCTGTACGGGTCCTCCCCGGTTCGCCGTCAGGCGGTGTCCACCCCCACGTAGCTCTCGCGGAGGTACTCGTGAACCGCTTGCTCCGGGACGCGGAAGGACCGCCCCACCCGGATCGCGGGCAGATGACCGCTGTGCACCAGCCGGTACACGGTCATCTTCGACACTCGCATCACCGAGGCGACCTCCGCCACGGTAAGGAACTGAACCTCGTTCAGAGGCCTTTCGCCAGCTGCAGCCATGACACACCTGAACCTTCCGCACTCGACGGCCACCGGCTTCCCCTTCCGGTGACTCTTCGTCGCTGCGTGCTCACTCCCCAATGTAGGGGCGGGTGATGCGAGTGGGGAAGAGGTGTACCCATCGGCGGCCTACTGTGACAGACGGGCTCGATTGAGTACGTAGCGGGTCAGCGGCGCATAGTGATCGGACCGTACGCCGTCATCAAGTGGAACCACCACCGACACACACCCCTCGACCTCCCCCACGAACGGGGCGGGGTCGTTCACATCGGCCAGCGCGATGGCCTCGAACCCCAGCTGACCTGCGCCGCAGACCCAGCCGTGGTCTCCGATCACCAGCCCGGGAAGCGGCCCGCCGGCCTCGGCGGCCCCGGCGAGCGCGGTCCGAACCGGGAGCGGGGAGTGCGTGTGTGCGCCGGGCTCACCACCGGGGCGTTCGGGAACCGCGCCCCGGACGAGCGCGACTCCTCGCACGTAGTCGAGGCGGTACGTACGTAGACCGAACCGGGTCGTTATGTCGACAGAGCGACCCCGCGCCGGGGTGAGGACGTCACATCCCGCCGCCGACAGGGCGTCTGCCAGAGCGGCGTAGAAACCGAGCAGCCGGTGCGGGTGGCCGGTGCCGAGCAGCACGGGCACACCTCTTCGGGCGGCGACCGCGAGACGCTCCGCACAGGCGTCCAGAGCCGCCAGGGTCCGCTCCGGGTCGATCACATCATGCCCGGAAACATGGTGTGGATCGGCCGAAACACCACACCTGTCCGCCATCAACTCGATCAATTCCCGTTGGCTCCACACCCGTTCCGGGTCCAGGCCGATCAGCAGGCGCGGATCCCGGGCGGCGAAGAGCCGGTAACTCCGCAGGCTCTCCTCCCGCGTGGTGGCCACGACCCCGGCCAGCCGGGCGGCCAGCAGATGCCTACGAAGGCCTACGCGGTCGGCGGGGCCGGCGGGGTCAGCTGTGGTCGGCACGGGAGCGATGGTGCGCGACCCGGAGCGCGGGCGCCCCGGGAAACGGGAAACACCGCACGGTTGGCGTAAGCACAACGAGCGGGACCCGCTTCGGAGCCGGGCCGCGAAGCCCGGCTCCGGCCCGTTCACGCCAGCAGCCCCCGCAGCGGGAACACCGCTCGGCGGGTCGCCAGTACCGCCTGGTCCAGCCGGTCCGCCGGGTCGTAGCCGGCCTCCCAGGGCGCCCAGGAAACGGGCCACCGGCCGTCGGTCATCCGTGCCGGCCCCAGTCGCCGGGTCCGGGCGTACACCTCCTGCCGCCAGCTCTCGGGGATCACCGTCGCCGGATCCACCGGCCGCTCGGCCGCGATCGCCACCAGATGGGTCCAGGACCGCGGCACGACCTCCACCACCGCGTAACCACCGCCGCCCAGGGCCACCCAGCGCCCGTCGGCGTACTCGTGCGCCAGCTCGTGGCACGCCATCTGCACCGCGCGCTGCGCGTCCAGCGACACCGCCAGATGCGCCAGCGGATCCTCGAAGTGCGTGTCGGCGCCGTGCTGGGTCACCAGCACCTGCGGCCGGAAGTCCTCGAGCAGCTCCGGCACCACGGCGTGGAACGCCCGCAGCCATCCCGCGTCCCCGGTCCCGGCCGGCAGGGCCACATTGACCGCGCTGCCCTCCGCGCTGTCCGCCCCCGTCTCCTCCGGCCATCCGGTCTGCGGGAACAGCGTCCGGGGATGCTCGTGCAACGACACCGTCAGCACCCGCGGGTCCTCCCAGAACGCGGCCTGCACGCCGTCCCCGTGATGCACGTCGACGTCCACGTACGCGACGCGCTCGGCCCCCAGCTCCAGCAGCCGGGCGATGGCCAGCGCGGCGTCGTTGTACACGCAGAAGCCCGAGGCCGCCCCCGGCATCGCGTGGTGCAGTCCGCCCGTGAAGTTCACCGCGTGCAGCGCATCCCCGCGCCACACCGCCTCCGCCGCGCCCACCGACTGCCCCGCGATCAGCGCCGACACCTCGTGCATCCCGGTGAAGGCCGGATCGTCCATCGTCCCCAGCCCGTACGACGGGTCCGCCGTCCCCGGGTCCGCCGAGGCCGCCCGCACCGCGCGGATGTAGTCCTCGCGGTGCACCAGCCGCAGCGTCGAGTCCCCGGCCGTCTTCGCGGCGACCACCGCCACCTCGCGATCCAGCCCGAACGCGCCCACCAGGCTCCGGGTCAGCGCGAGCCGCACCGGGTCCATCGGATGGTCCCGGCCGAAGTCATAGCCCGTTACTGCCTCGTCCCACATCAGTTGTGTGCGGCCGCTCATGCCCGCCACCGTACCGGTCCGGTTCGGGCGCGAACGACCTGGCGTACACCAGCGTCACCAGCACCAACACCATCGGCACCAGCATCGCCCCGCGATAACTCCAGGCGTCCCCGAGCGCCCCGACCAACGGGGAACCGATCAGGAACCCCACATAATTGAAGACGTTGAGGCGTGCCACGGCCACGTCCGAAGCCCCCGGGCCGCCCTGCGCGAAAGCGCGCCGCCCCGCCGCCGCGAAGGTCTGCGGCACCAGCACGCAGAGCCCCAGCCCCAGCCCCAGCCCCAGCAGCGTGAACCCCAGCATCCCCACCCGCTCCCCGGGCGCCCCGGCCACCACGGCGAACCCCACCGCCGCCGACAGCGCCCCGGCCCGCACCACCACCACGGCCCCGAACCGCCGCACCCCGAAGTCGCCGAGCGTCCGCCCCAGCAGCGTGGTGACCATGTAGACGTTGTATGGAACGGTCGCCAACTGCTCCGAACTCCCCAGCACGTCCTGGAGGTACTTCGTGCTCCAGTTCGAGACCGTCGAGTCCCCGATGTACGCCACCGTCATCACCACACACAGCGGCAACAGCAGCTTGAAGGTGACGGCCCCGCCCGCGCCCCCGGCCCTCCCCGCCGCCCTCACCGTCGACGTACCACCGGCTCCCGACCGACACCGCCGGCATCAGCACCAGCACGACCGGCAGATACGACACCCACAGCGCCCACTGCCAGTGCGCCCCCACCCACGCGAGCGACGCCCCGGCGATCCCGCCCAGGCTGTAGGCGGCATGGAAACTCAGCATGATGCTGCGCCCGTACGCCCGCTGCAGACTCACCCCCAGCATGTTCATCGAGGCGTCCAGCGCCCCCACCGCCAGCCCGAACACGGCCAGCGCCACAGCCGGCCCGGCCAGTTGCTCCCCGGTCCCGACCCCGAGCAGCGCCAGCAGCACGACCGGCTGCGACCACCGCAGCACCCGGCTCGCCGGCACCCGCCGCACCAGCCGCTCCGTCGTCACACTCCCGATACCGGCCAGGACGGGCACCGCGGCGAGAAAAACCGGCAGCAACGCGTCGGAGACCCCGTACCGGTCCTGGATGGCCGGAATCCGCGTCACGAGCAGAGCGAAGGCGACGCCCTGCACGAGGAAGCCGAACGCCAACGAGGCCCTGCCGCGCCGCAGCACATCAGTCATGGCGGCGAGCGTAGGGCCCCGGTGTACTGGTGGGTAGGTCCGGCCGAAGGTGAATTCCGCTCGGTCTCAGCGGACTCGGTTTCAGCGGAGCAGTTCCGTCAACTCCCTCATGTCGGCGAAGAGTCGAGTGGCCCCGGCGAGCTTCTCCGCCGGCGTCATCGAGGCGAACCCGTACACGTCCATCCCCGCGGCGACCGCGGCTTGGACGCCAAGAGGGCTGTCCTCGACCACGACACACCGCTCCGGTGCGACACCCATCCGCTCGGCCGCGTGCAGGAAGAGGTCCGGTGCCGGCTTGCCCCGTCCCACATCCTGCGAGCTGAAGATCCGCTCGTCCTCGAACCACCGGTCCAGCCCGGTCGTGCGGTGGCCCACCCGAATCCGCTCATGGCTCCCGGACGAGGCGACACAGTACGGCACACCGTCGGCGGCCAGCCGCTCCAGTACGTCCACGGCACCGGTGATCGGCTTCAACTCCCGCTCGAACGCTGCGAAGACGCGGGCGTGGAACACGTCGTCGAAGTCGGCCGGCAACCGCTGCCCGGTCCTCTCCTCCACCAGGTCGTGCACCCGATGCATGGCGGACCCCATGTAGTCATGGATGGAGTCCTCGTACGACGTCGGATGCCCGAGCTCGGTGAGATAGCCGGCCAGCAGCCGGTTGGAAATGGGCTCGCTGTCGACGAGCACGCCGTCGTTGTCAAAAATGACCAGATCATAGTGCATGACCTCGACCCTAAACGCAGAAAGCCCCGCACCTGTCGGTGCGGGGCTCTCCCACGATTTGTTCGGCGGCGTCCTACTCTCCCACAGGGTCCCCCCTGCAGTACCATCGGCGCTGTAAGGCTTAGCTTCCGGGTTCGGAATGTAACCGGGCGTTTCCCCCACGCTATGACCACCGAAACACTATGAAACACTCAACCGCACCACACCCAACGGGCGCGGGGTCGTTCGTGGTTTCAGAACCAACACAGTGGACGCGAGCAACTGAGGACAAGCCCTCGGCCTATTAGTACCGGTCACCTCCACCCCTTACGAGGCTTCCAGATCCGGCCTATCAACCCAGTCGTCTACTGGGAGCCTTACCCCATCAAGTGGGTGGGAACACTCATCTCGAAGCAGGCTTCCCGCTTAGATGCTTTCAGCGGTTATCCCTCCCGAACGTAGCCAACCAGCCATGCCCTTGGCAGAACAACTGGCACACCAGAGGTTCGTCCGTCCCGGTCCTCTCGTACTAGGGACAGCCCTTCTCAATGTTCCTGCGCGCGCAGCGGATAGGGACCGAACTGTCTCACGACGTTCTAAACCCAGCTCGCGTACCGCTTTAATGGGCGAACAGCCCAACCCTTGGGACCGACTCCAGCCCCAGGATGCGACGAGCCGACATCGAGGTGCCAAACCATCCCGTCGATATGGACTCTTGGGGAAGATCAGCCTGTTATCCCCGGGGTACCTTTTATCCGTTGAGCGACGGCGCTTCCACAAGCCACCGCCGGATCACTAGTCCCGACTTTCGTCCCTGCTCGACCCGTCGGTCTCACAGTCAAGCTCCCTTGTGCACTTACACTCACCACCTGATTGCCAACCAGGCTGAGGGAACCTTTGGGCGCCTCCGTTACCCTTTAGGAGGCAACCGCCCCAGTTAAACTACCCATCAGACACTGTCCCTGATCCGGATCACGGACCCAGGTTAGACATCCAGCACGACCAGACTGGTATTTCAACGACGACTCCACCACCACTGGCGTGGCGGTTTCACGGTCTCCCAGCTATCCTACACAAGCCGAACCGAACACCAATATCAAACTGTAGTAAAGGTCCCGGGGTCTTTCCGTCCTGCTGCGCGAAACGAGCATCTTTACTCGTAATGCAATTTCACCGGGCCTATGGTTGAGACAGTCGAGAAGTCGTTACGCCATTCGTGCAGGTCGGAACTTACCCGACAAGGAATTTCGCTACCTTAGGATGGTTATAGTTACCACCGCCGTTTACTGGCGCTTAAGTTCTCAGCTTCGCCAGGACGAATCCTGACTGACCGGTCCCCTTAACGTTCCAGCACCGGGCAGGCGTCAGTCCGTATACCTCGCCTTACGGCTTCGCACGGACCTGTGTTTTTAGTAAACAGTCGCTTCTCGCTGGTCTCTGCGGCCACCCCCAGCTCAGAGCGCGAAGCTCATCACCGGGCGTGGCCCCCCTTCTCCCGAAGTTACGGGGGCATTTTGCCGAGTTCCTTAACCATAGTTCACCCGAACGCCTCGGTATTCTCTACCTGACCACCTGAGTCGGTTTGGGGTACGGGCCGCCATGAAACTCGCTAGAGGCTTTTCTCGACAGCATAGGATCATCCACTTCACCGCAATCGGCTCGGCATCGGGTCTCAGACACATGTCAGGCGGATTTGCCTGCCTGACGTCCTACACCCTTACCCCGGGACAACCACCGCCCGGGCTGGACTACCTTCCTGCGTCACCCCATCACTCACCTACTACAGGTCTGGTCCGTCGGCTCCACCACTCCCCTTCACCCGAAGGATCCGGGGCGGCTTCACGGACTTAGCATCGCCTGGTTCGATGTCTGTCGCTTCACAGCGGGTACCGGAATATCAACCGGTTGTCCATCGACTACGCCTGTCGGCCTCGCCTTAGGTCCCGACTTACCCTGGGCAGATCAGCTTGACCCAGGAACCCTTGGTCAATCGGCGCACACGTTTCTCACGTGTGAATCGCTACTCATGCCTGCATTCTCACTCGTGAACCGTCCACAACTCGCTTCCGCGGCTGCTTCACCCGGCACACGACGCTCCCCTACCCATCACGATCCCCGTTGGGGGTACATATCGCAATGACACGACTTCGGCGGTACGCTTGAGCCCCGCTACATTGTCGGCGCGGAATCACTAGACCAGTGAGCTATTACGCACTCTTTCAAGGATGGCTGCTTCTAAGCCAACCTCCTGGTTGTCTGTGCGACTCCACATCCTTTCCCACTTAGCGTACGCTTGGGGGCCTTAGTCGATGCTCTGGGCTGTTTCCCTCTCGACCATGGAGCTTATCCCCCACGGTCTCACTGCCGCGCTCTCACTTGCCGGCATTCGGAGTTTGGCTAAGGTCAGTAACCCGGTAGGGCCCATCGCCTATCCAGTGCTCTACCTCCGGCAAGAAACACGCGACGCTGCACCTAAATGCATTTCGGGGAGAACCAGCTATCACGGAGTTTGATTGGCCTTTCACCCCTAACCACAGGTCATCCCCCAGGTTTTCAACCCTGGTGGGTTCGGTCCTCCACGACCTCTTACAGCCGCTTCAACCTGCCCATGGCTAGATCACTCCGCTTCGGGTCTTGAGCGTGCTACTGAAACGCCCTGTTCGGACTCGCTTTCGCTACGGCTTCCCCACCCGGGTTAACCTCGCAACACACCGCAAACTCGCAGGCTCATTCTTCAAAAGGCACGCAGTCACGACATGCAGGCAAGCCTGCATGCGACGCTCCCACGGCTTGTAGGCACACGGTTTCAGGTACTATTTCACTCCCCTCCCGGGGTACTTTTCACCATTCCCTCACGGTACTGTCCGCTATCGGTCACCAGGGAATATTTAGGCTTGGCGGGTGGTCCCGCCGGATTCACACGGGATTTCTCGGGCCCCGTGCTACTTGGGTGTCTCTCCAACGAGCCGTACAGATTTCGGCTACGGGGGTCTTACCCTCTGCGCCGGACCTTTCGCATGTCCTTCGCCTATCCATACGGTTTCTGACTCGTCCCACGGCCGGCAGACCGTGGAAGAGAGATCCCACAACCCCGCATGCGCAACCCCTGCCGGGTCTCACACGCCTGCGGTTTGGCCTCGTCCGGTTTCGCTCGCCACTACTCCCGGAATCACGGTTGTTTTCTCTTCCTGCGGGTACTGAGATGTTTCACTTCCCCGCGTTCCCTCCGCATACCCTATGTGTTCAGGTATGGGTGACAGCCCATGACGACTGCCGGGTTTCCCCATTCGGAAACCCCCGGATCACAGCCTGGTTGACGGCTCCCCGGGGACTATCGTGGCCTCCCACGTCCTTCATCGGTTCCTGGTGCCAAGGCATCCACCGTGCGCCCTTAAAAACTTGGCCACAGATGCTCGCGTCCACTGTGCAGTTCTCAAACAACGACCGACCACCCGTCACCCCGAGCCGAGGCTCGGGTGCACCGGGGCCGGCACCGAAGGCTTCCCGGCCGTGCGGCCGTGCCCTCAGACACCCAACAGCGTGCCCGGCCGGCGTCCGTCCGGAGATCATGCGTTCCACGCTCCGGGGAGCGGTACTTGCAGTCTCCGGCCCGAGACGGCCGGCCGAATAATCAACGTTCCACCCATGAGCAACCAGCATCGGACGTTCGCCGATGTACTGGCCCCTGACCTCACCCCGAGGGGATCGGTGAGAAGTGCTCCTTAGAAAGGAGGTGATCCAGCCGCACCTTCCGGTACGGCTACCTTGTTACGACTTCGTCCCAATCGCCAGTCCCACCTTCGACGGCTCCCTCCCACGAGGGGTTGGGCCACCGGCTTCGGGTGTTACCGACTTTCGTGACGTGACGGGCGGTGTGTACAAGGCCCGGGAACGTATTCACCGCAGCAATGCTGATCTGCGATTACTAGCAACTCCGACTTCATGGGGTCGAGTTGCAGACCCCAATCCGAACTGAGACCGGCTTTTTGAGATTCGCTCCACCTCGCGGTATCGCAGCTCATTGTACCGGCCATTGTAGCACGTGTGCAGCCCAAGACATAAGGGGCATGATGACTTGACGTCGTCCCCACCTTCCTCCGAGTTGACCCCGGCGGTCTCCCGTGAGTCCCCAGCACCCCCGGAGGGGCCTGCTGGCAACACGGGACAAGGGTTGCGCTCGTTGCGGGACTTAACCCAACATCTCACGACACGAGCTGACGACAGCCATGCACCACCTGTACACCGACCACAAGGGGGACCCTGTCTCCAGGGTTTTCCGGTGTATGTCAAGCCTTGGTAAGGTTCTTCGCGTTGCGTCGAATTAAGCCACATGCTCCGCTGCTTGTGCGGGCCCCCGTCAATTCCTTTGAGTTTTAGCCTTGCGGCCGTACTCCCCAGGCGGGGCACTTAATGCGTTAGCTGCGGCACCGACGACGTGGAATGTCGCCAACACCTAGTGCCCACCGTTTACGGCGTGGACTACCAGGGTATCTAATCCTGTTCGCTCCCCACGCTTTCGCTCCTCAGCGTCAGTATCGGCCCAGAGATCCGCCTTCGCCACCGGTGTTCCTCCTGATATCTGCGCATTTCACCGCTACACCAGGAATTCCGATCTCCCCTACCGAACTCTAGCCTGCCCGTATCGACTGCAGACCCGGGGTTGAGCCCCGGGCTTTCACAACCGACGCGACAGGCCGCCTACGAGCTCTTTACGCCCAATAATTCCGGACAACGCTCGCGCCCTACGTATTACCGCGGCTGCTGGCACGTAGTTAGCCGGCGCTTCTTCTGCAGGTACCGTCACTTGCGCTTCTTCCCTGCTGAAAGAGGTTTACAACCCGAAGGCCGTCGTCCCTCACGCGGCGTCGCTGCATCAGGCTTGCGCCCATTGTGCAATATTCCCCACTGCTGCCTCCCGTAGGAGTCTGGGCCGTGTCTCAGTCCCAGTGTGGCCGGTCGCCCTCTCAGGCCGGCTACCCGTCGTCGCCTTGGTGAGCCGTTACCTCACCAACCAGCTGATAGGCCGCGGGCTCATCCTCCACCGCCGGAGCTTTCGACCCCCGCCCATGCGGGCGGGGGTGGTATCCGGTATTAGACCCCGTTTCCAGGGCTTGTCCCGAAGTGGAGGGCAGATTGCCCACGTGTTACTCACCCGTTCGCCACTAATCCCCACCGAAGTGGTTCATCGTTCGACTTGCATGTGTTAAGCACGCCGCCAGCGTTCGTCCTGAGCCAGGATCAAACTCTCCGTGAATGCTTCCGGGATGTCCCGGTGACACACACGAGAGCGGAACCACCGGAGGAATAGTCCGGCGGTTCACAGCGTCCTCGCTGTGATTCTTCAAAGGAACCTCGTCCCGGCCTGATGACCGGAGACGGGGTATCAACATATCTGGCGTTGATTTTTGGCACGCTGTTGAGTTCTCAAGGAACGGACGCTTCCTTCGTACTCACCCCTGCGGGTTTTCCTCCGGGCGCTTCCCTTCGATCTTGCGTTTCCGACTCTATCAGATCTTTCCGATCCGATTTCCTCGGGTTTCGCTTTCCGGGTTCCCGCTTTCCGCGTTTCCCTTTCCGGCGGATCCGACTCTATCAGATCTTTTTCTTCGACCTGACCCCCGGTCAGCGGGGTTTGTCTTTCCGGCCGTTGGGCCGTTCCGACGAGTGAGACTCTAGCGGATTCCTGGCTCCCGAGCTAATCGGGGGCCTGCGTCCTTTCGAACGCGGATTCCTCATTCCACGAATACACGCACCAATGGCATGACGGCAGACAGAAGACTGCCGTCGAGCAGTTGCGGTACTTGCGGGATGGTTGCCCGGGGACCGACCGGAGTCGGTGCTCACGTCGGACAACTCGGAGAACAGTACGGATCACGCCGGAGCATGTCAACTCGCGCTCCGATCCGCCCCCGCGGGCCGGCTCCAGGGCGTAGCCTGGCCCGCATGACCACGCGTACGTACAGCCAGTTCTGGTGGGCCGCCTGACAGCGGCCGTCCTACGTATGCACTCAACGGCCGCCGCTCAGGTGGCCGTTCTCGTCTCTCCATCCAGGACTCGGAGGCGGCCGGCCGAGGCGGCGGGCACGACCGGGAGACGGAGACGGGAAGAGATGACACGGGTCTTCAGCGGGATCAAACCGACCGGCCATCTGACGCTGGGGAACTACCTGGGGGCCATGCGGCGGTGGGCCGCGGTCGACCAGCACCGGGCGGACGCGGTGTTCTGCGTCGTCGATCTGCACGCACTGACCGTGGACCACGATCCGGCACGGGTACGCAGACTGAGCCGGCAGGCGGCGACGCTGTTGCTGGCCACCGGGCTGGATCCGGAGTCGTGCACCGTGTTCGTGCAGAGCCATGTCGACGAACACGCCCGTTTGTCGTACCTGCTGGAGTGCGTGGCGACCGACGGCGAGATGCGGCGGATGATCCAGTACAGGGAGAAGGCCTCCCGGGAGCAGCGGCGGGGCGGGAGCGTGCGGTTGTCGTTGCTGACGTATCCCGTGCTGATGGCGGCGGACATCCTGGCGTACGGGACGGACGAGGTGCCCGTGGGTGACGACCAGAGGCCGCACGTGGAGCTGGCTCGGGATCTGGCCGTGCGGTTCAACCAGCGGTACGGGCACACCTTCGTCGTGCCCCGGGCCACGCATCCCGCGGTGGCGGCACGGGTGATGAATCTGCAGGACCCGATGTCGAAGATGGGGAAGAGCGACGACGTCGGGCCGGGGATCGTCTATCTGCTGGACGAGCCGGACGTGGTGCGGAAGAAGGTCGCGCGAGCGGTGACCGACAGCGGGCACGACGTCGTGCACGACAGGGAGGCGCGGCCGGGGGTGGCGAATCTGCTGGAGATCCTCGCTGCGTGCTCGGGTGGGGACCCGGAGTCGTTGGCCGGTGCGTACGAGTCGTACGGGGCCTTGAAGAAGGACACCGCGGAGGCCGTGGTCGAGGTGTTGAGGCCGGTGCAGGAGAAACACAAGGAGTTGTGCGCGGATCCCGGTTATGTGGAGGGAGTGTTGCGGGACGGCGCGGAGCGGGCGAGGGGCATGGCTCGGCCGACCGTGGATGCCGCCCATCGGGCGATCGGCTTGCTCCCGGCGGCCGGGGTGTAGCGCGGGCCGCCCCGCTCGACGGTGATCGGCGGTCAGTCGTCGGTCCAGGACCTTCGCGCTTCCGGGAGGAGGTCCTGGACCGACGGGGTGACCACCGGGGGCCCCGGGTCCTCAGTCCTTGGTGCCGGAGGCCAGTTCGCGGCTGCGGTCGCGGGCTGCTTCGAGGGCGGCGATGAGAGCGGCCCGTACGCCGTGGTTCTCCAGCTCGCGGATGGCGTTGATGGTGGTGCCGGCCGGGGAGGTGACGTTCTCGCGGAGCCTCACGGGGTGCTCGCCGCTGTCTCGGAGCATGGTCGCGGCGCCGATCGCGGACTGGACGATCAGGTCGTGGGCCTTGTCGCGGGGCAGGCCGAGCAGGATGCCGGCGTCGGTCATGGCTTCGACCAGGTAGAAGAAGTACGCCGGGCCGGAGCCGGAGAGGGCGGTGCAGGCGTCCTGCTGGGACTCCGGGACGCGGAGGGTCTTGCCGACGGAACCGAAGATCTCCTCGGCGTGGGCGACGTGTTCGGGGGTGGCGTGGCTGCCGGCGGAGATGACCGACATGGCCTCGTCGACCAGGGCGGGGGTGTTGGTCATGACGCGCACCACCGGGGTGCCGGCGGCGAGGCGTTCCTCGTAGAAGGAGGTGGGGATACCGGCGGCGCCGCTGATGACGAGACGGTCGGCGGGGACGTGCGGGGCGAGTTCGACGAGGAGGGCGGCCATGTCCTGCGGCTTGACCGTGAGGATCAGGGTGTCGGCGGTCTTGGCGGCTTCGAGGTTGGTGACCGGGGTGACTCCGTGGCGGGCGCGGAGTTCGTCGGCCCGTTCCTGGCGGCGGGCGGTGACCAGGAGGTCGGCGGGGGCCCAGCCGCCGCGGATCATTCCGCTGAGCAGGGCTTCACCGATCTTGCCGGTGCCGAGGACTGCGACTTTCTGAGCCATGGCTGGGGGTGCCTTCCGGGGTGTGCGCGTCGTCCTGGTTCATCCTCGCACTCGGGCGGCCCGGGGTGGGGTGGTGTCCGCTGGGCGGACGGCCGGGTGAGCCGCCCGGGTGGGCGGTCCGTGGTGTCAGGCGGTCCTGCGGCGCAGGGTCGCCGCGCCCAGGGCGAGGACGAGCAGGGCGCAGCCGGTGACGATCAGGACGTCGCGTACGAAGACGGTGGTCATGTCGGTGTGCATGAGGACCTCGTTCATGCCGTCCACGGCGTAGGACATGGGGAGGACGTCGGAGATGCCCTCGAGGACGGGGTGCATGTTGTCGCGTGCGGTGAAGAGCCCGCAGAGGAGGAGCTGGGGGAAGATCACTGCCGGCATGAACTGGACCGCCTGGAATTCCGAGGCCGCGAAGGCCGAGACAAAGAGGCCGAGGGCCGTGCCGAGGAGGGCGTCGAGCAGGGCCACCAGGAGGAGCAGCCATGGGCTGCCGACGACGTCGAGCCCCAGGAACCAGACCGCCAGTCCGGTGGCCAGGGCCGACTGGACGATCGCGATCGCGCCGAAGGCGAGGGCGTAGCCGGCGATCAGGTCGCCCTTGCCGAGGGGCATGGCGAGGAGGCGTTCGAGGGTGCCGGAGGTGCGCTCGCGCAGGGTGGCGATGGAGGTGACCAGGAACATCGTGATCAGCGGGAAGATCCCGAGGAGCGAGGCGCCGATGTTGTCGAAGACGCGCGGGCTGCCGTCGAACACGTAGCGGAGCAGGAGCAGCATCAGGCAGGGGACGAGCAGCATCAGCGCGATCGTGCGCGGGTCGTGGCGGAGCTGGCGCAGGACCCGGGCCGCGGTGGCGAGGGTGCGGGAGGCGTTCAGGGCGCTCGTCGGGGCGGAGGGGCGTGTCGTCGTACGGGGGGTGCTCATCGTGAGGTCTCCTTCGTGCGGCTTGCCGCGACCGCCGCGTCCACCAGGTGCAGGAAGGCGCCTTCGACGGTTTCGGAGCCGGTGCGGGTGCGGAGGGCGTCGGGGGTGTCGTCGGCGAGGATCTCGCCCGCGCGCATGAGCAGGAGGCGATGGCAGCGCTCGGCCTCGTCCATGACGTGGGAGGAGATCAGCAGGCTCGCGCCCCGTTCGGCGGCGATGTCGTGGAAGAGCTGCCAGAGGTCGCGGCGCAGGACGGGGTCGAGGCCGACCGTGGGTTCGTCGAGGACCAGCAGTTCGGGGGTGCCGAGGAGGGCGACGGCCAGGGATACGCGGCTGCGCTGACCGCCGGAGAGGTTTCCGGCGAGGGCGTCGGCGTGAGTGGTGAGGTCGACGTCGGTGATCGCGCGGGTGACGTTCTCGTGGCGGCGGTCGGCGGCCGCCCGGCCCGGGTCGAGGATCGCGGCGAAGTAGTCGAGGTTCCGCCGGACCGACAGGTCGTCGTAGACCGAGGGCGCCTGGGTGACGTAGCCGATGCGGGTGCGCAGGGCGGAGTGGCCCGCGGGGAGGCCGAGGACGTCCAGGGTGCCGGTGACCTTGGCCTGGGTGCCGACGACGGCCCGCATCAGGGTCGACTTGCCGCAGCCGGAGGGGCCGAGGAGGCCGGTGACCTGGCCGCGCGGGACGGTGAGGTCGAGGCCGTGCAGGACGGTGCGGGGGCCTCGGACGACGGTGAGGTCCTGGGCGCGGACGGCGGGGGTGTCGTCGTCCGGGCGTGGGGGACCGGAGGAGTAATTCATCATGTGATGAATAATCCTCTCGGGGTCGGGACACGTCAAGCGGCGGCGGGCGCAGGACGAGGGCGGCACGGGCTCGGCGGATCCGGGCATGCCGAAGGGACGCGCCGGCGCCTGACATCTGGCATGTCGAGGTCGTCGAACGCGTCTGAGGGGTTGTCGGGCGGGGCGGGTCCCGTACTGCGGAGACGGGCCCTACGGGCGGCGGCGTTTCCTGGGGTTTCCGGAGCGGCGGGAGATCCGCCTCTCGTACTGCTCGCGGGCCGTCCGGTACTCCTCGCGGTGGAGCTTCTCACCGGGGGCCTCGGTGAGGGAACGGAAGAAGTAGGCGAGGAGGGAGCCGACGAAGCCGACGCTGAGCAGACCGCGGAGGGACCGCTGCCGGTCGGGGTCGGGGCGGCGCTTGAACGCCTCCCAGGTGTGCCCGAACGCGAGGGCGCTGCAGACCGCGAACATCCCGACCGCGAGGATCCCGACGAAGCCGCCGACCTCGGCGATCCGAAGGCCCTGGTAGGCGATGCGCAGGACGATGCAGGAGACGGCCGCGGCGGCGAGTGCGCCGACGGCGACGCCGACCCGGCGGGCCGCGTAGCCGTTGTCGCGGTCGACCCAGGTCGTGCCGAAGAAGCGGATGGGCTCGGGGCGGGGACCCGCCAGGGTTCCCGGGGAGCCCGCGGTGCTGTCCGGGGTGCCGTTCTCTGCGCTCACGCATCGATTATGGCTCCGGCGGCACCGCGGGCCCCGGGCGGGCTCCGGGCCGACCCCGAGCGGGCCCCGGCGGACCACGAAGGGGACCCGGGCCGGGTCAGCCGCAGCGCGGGGCCACGTAGCCGTCGCTGCCGGTCAGCACGTACGTGTCCGAGACGTACTCACCGTTGCCGATGTTGTCCCAGATGTTCGACGTGCCGTAGGGGCCGGTGACGGTCGTGCCCGGACGCTGGCAGGAGATCGGCACCTTCGCGCCCTCGGGCAGCGTACGGACGATGGTGTAGTTCGTGCCCGGACCGCTGCGGACGTTGAGCCGGTGGCCCGGCGCGACCGGGTAGTAGCGCACGGCCGCCGCGGCCGATTCCGCTCCGACGGTGCCCTCTGCTTCTCCGACTTCTCCGACTTCTCCGACGTGGTCGACTGCCATGGAAACCCTCCCCCGTTGTGCCCCCATGCCTGTCATGGGGTCCCGTTCATTCCCCGGAATCACGCCACGCACACCTGTGCGTTGTTTGAACATGGACGCGGGCACGCCTCCTCGGTCTCGTACGCATCATCGACTAGGCTCCGTGCGTCGCGCGCGCGGACGAACAGCACGGGGGTGGTCCCATGGCGCCACAGCGGAACGTCGGAGCGGGCGCGGAAGCGGAACTTCCCGAGTACGCCGGTCACTACCGTCTCGAGTCGTGCCTCGGCTCCGGCGGAATGGGCGTGGTGCATCTGGCCCGGAGTACGTCCGGGCTGAAGCTCGCGGTGAAGGTCGTGCACGCCGAGTTGGCGCGGGACCGCGAGTTCAGAGGGCGTTTCCGGCAGGAGGTGGCGGCGGCCCGGCGGGTGAGCGGCGCCTTCACCGCGCCGGTCGTCGACGCCGACCCGGAGGCCGAACGTCCCTGGATGGCAACGCTGTTCATCCCCGGGCCGACCCTCGCCGAGCATGTGAAGCGGAACGGCCCGATGCCCTCGCCCCAGTTGCGCAGGCTGATGGCCGGACTCGCGGAGGGCCTGCGGGACATCCACCGCGTCGGAGTGGTGCACCGCGACCTGAAGCCCAGCAACGTACTGCTCGCCGAGGACGGGCCGAAGGTCATCGATTTCGGTATCTCTCGGCCAAAGGACAGCGAACTGCGGACCGAGACGGGGAAGTTGATCGGCACCCCGCCCTTCATGGCGCCCGAGCAGTTCCGGCGCCCTCGTGAAGTGGGGCCCTCCGCCGACATCTTCGCGCTCGGTTCGCTCCTGGTGCACGCGGCCACCGGGCGCGGGCCGTTCGACTCCGACAGCCCGTACGTCGTCGCCTACCAGGTCGTGCACGACGAGCCCGACCTGACCGACGTGCCGGAGGAACTCGCCCCGCTGGTGGTGCGCTGCCTGGCCAAGGAGCCCGAGGACCGGCCCTCCCCGGACGAGCTGATGCGGGAGCTGCGGTCCGTCGCGGCCTCGTACGACACCCGGGCGTTCCTGGCCGAGGCCTTCATACCGGCACAGCGGACGGAGCCGACGGCCTCGACGGGCGCCGTGCCCGGCCACCAGGCGGAACCGGAACCCGAAGAACTTGAAGAACCCGAAACAGCAGAGCACGGCTCCGGCCCCGGGACGGACGCCGGGGAGCCCCCCGCCGGGCAGGTGGCGGTCCGGCGCTCCGCGCGGCCTCCGCTGAGCAAGCGGGCGCTGCTCGGGGGCGGGGCGCTCGCCCTCGCCGTCTTCGGCACGCTGTTCTCCGTCCAACTGCTCGGCGACGAAGCCCCGGAGAGACGGACCACCGGTGTGCGGACCACGGCGGCCGCGTTCCAGGCGTGGGAGGTGGCGCCGTCGGGGAAGCCGGGCACCCCGCAGTGCTCGTACGGAGCCGGCCGGCTGTTCTGCGCCCTGCCGGGGCAGGTGTTCGCCCTCGATCCCGACGGCGGCGGCACGCTGTGGCGGCGCACCGTCGCACGGTCGGTGCCGGGCGGCCCGCCGGTCGTGTCGGGCGGTCTCGTACAGCCCGCGCCGAGCCAGGGCAACGGACCGGCGGCGCTCGACCCGGCCTCGGGGAAGCCGGTGTGGCGGCAGGACGTCGCCGAGTACGGCGGCCTGGCCGTCACCGGCGACACGCTCGTGCTCACCGGTGACGACGGCACGGTCACCGGCGTGGACAGCGCCTCGGGCGACACGAGGTGGACCGGGCGGATACCGGGACACGACGTCCCGCTCTTCGAGTCGTTCACGGGAGATCCGCTGGCGTACGCCACGAGCACCTCCGGCGACGGTTCGAGCACACGGGTCACGGCCGTCGATCCGCGGACGGGTGAGGTGCGGTGGGACGCGCGACTGACGGGGATGCTGAAGCCGGTCGGCACCACGGGCGGGTCGGTCGTCCTCACCTCCTCGGACCCGGTCTACGGCGAGGCGAAGGCCCTGGTCCACTACACGCCGGACAGCCAGGAGGTACGACGGGTGGCGCTGTCCGTCCCGCTGGCGCAGGTTCAGGGAACCGTGCACGGGGAGGTCGCCCATCTGACGGGGGCCGGCGGCCGGGTCGTGGCCGTCGACATGGGCGCGCTGCGGCAGCGGTGGAGCCTGGAAACCGGTGTGGCCCGTACTTCCGCGCCGGTGGCCGACGCGCGACACGTCTTCCTCACGGCGCCCGACGGGCGGCTGCTCGCCGTGGACGCGCGGGTGGGGCACCTCGTCGGGCAGACGGAGCCCCGGATGGCGGCCGCTTCCGACCGGGTCGTCGCCGTGCTGCCCGAGCCGGTGCTCGCCGACGGCCACGTCTACGCCGCCGCCCCCGACGGCACGGTCTTCGCCGTGGACGGCCGGGACCCGGCGGACTGGTAGAGCACCCCGCGCGCGTGCCCCACGGATGAGGGGCCACGCGCGCGTGGTGGTGGTGGTGCCGGGCCGGTGTCAGGCGAGCTTCGAGATGTCCCGCACCGCGCCCTTGTCGGCGCTCGTGGCCATGGCCGCGTACGCCTTCAGAGCCGCCGAGACCTTGCGGTCGCGGTTCTTCGGCGCGTACGTGCCGTTCAGTTCCCGCTCGCGGCGGGCCAGCTCGGCGTCGTCCACCAGGAGCTCGATCGAGCGGTTCGGGATGTCGATGCGGATGCGGTCGCCCTCCTCGACCAGGGCGATGGTGCCGCCCGACGCCGCCTCCGGGGAGGCGTGGCCGATGGAGAGGCCGGAGGTGCCGCCGGAGAACCGGCCGTCGGTGATCAGGGCACAGGCCTTTCCGAGGCCGCGGCTCTTCAGGTACGACGTCGGGTAGAGCATCTCCTGCATGCCGGGGCCGCCCTTGGGACCCTCGTAGCGGATGACGACGACGTCGCCCTCCTCGACCTGCTTGGTGAGGATCTTCTCGACGGCCTCGTCCTGCGACTCGCAGACGACCGCCGGGCCCTCGAAGGTCCAGATGGACTCGTCGACGCCGGCCGTCTTGACCACGCAGCCGTCGACGGCGAGGTTGCCGCGCAGCACGGCCAGGCCGCCGTCCTTGGAGTAGGCGTGCTCGGCGGAGCGGATGCAGCCGCCCTCGGCGTCCTCGTCGAGGGCGTCCCAGCGCTCGGACTGGGAGAACGCCTCGGCGGAGCGGACGCAGCCGGGTGCCGCGTGCCACAGCTCCACCGCCTCCGGGGACGGGGAGCCGCCGCGGATGTCCCAGGTCTTCAGCCAGTCGGCCAGGGACGGGCTGTGGACCGAGTGCACGTCCTCGTTCAGCATGCCCGCGCGGTGCAGTTCGCCGAGCAGGGCGGGGATGCCGCCGGCGCGGTGCACGTCCTCCATGTAGTACGTGCGGTCCTTGGCGACGTTGGGCGCCACCTTCGCCAGGCAGGGCACGCGGCGCGAGAGGGCGTCGATCTCGGTCAGGCCGAACGGGACCTCCGCCTCCTGGGCGGCGGCCAGCAGGTGCAGGATCGTGTTGGTCGAGCCGCCCATGGCGATGTCCAGCGCCATCGCGTTCTCGAAGGCCGCGACGGTGGCGATGCCGCGCGGCAGGACCGTCTCGTCGTCCTGCTCGTAGTAGCGGCGGGTGATGTCCATGACCGTGCGGGCGGCGTTCTCGTAGAGCGCCTTGCGGGCCGTGTGGGTGGCGAGGACCGAGCCGTTGCCGGGGAGGGACAGGCCGATGGCCTCGGTGAGGCAGTTCATCGAGTTGGCGGTGAACATGCCGGAACAGCTGCCGCAGGTCGGGCAGGCGTTCTCCTCGATGCGCAGGACGTCGGCGTCGGAGATCTGGTCGTTGGCGGCGTCCACCATCGCGTCGATCAGGTCCAGTGTGCGGACCGTGCCGTCGACCAGGGTGGCCCGGCCGGCCTCCATCGGGCCGCCGGAGACGAAGACCGTCGGGATGTTCAGCCGCAGGGCGGCGTTGAGCATGCCCGGGGTGATCTTGTCGCAGTTGGAGATGCAGATCAGGGCGTCCGCGCGGTGCGCCTCGACCATGTACTCCACGCTGTCCGCGATCAGGTCGCGGGAGGGCAGCGAGTACAGCATGCCGCCGTGGCCCATCGCGATGCCGTCGTCGACGGCGATCGTGTTGAACTCGCGCGGGATGCCACCGGCCTCGACTACCGCCTCGCTGACGATCCTGCCCACCGGCGCGAGGTGGGTGTGGCCGGGGACGAACTCCGTGAAGCTGTTGGCGACGGCGATGATCGGCTTGCGGCCGATGTCCGCGCCCGGTACACCGGAGGCTCGCATCAGGGCACGTGCGCCCGCCATGTTGCGGCCGTGGGTGACTGTGCGGGACCTCAGCTCGGGCATCGTCGCTCGCTCCTTCAGACCTTCTCAGGGTGCCGGGGCCAGAGAGTTCTGACCCCGGTCGAGCGTACGCCGGTCATCCAGGGATCGGGACAGGGTGTCCGGATTGCGAGATACGTGTCTCGGCGCGGGAGCGGTGGGCCGCGGGTGCGTCAGGGGCCGGTCACCGACCGGTCAGATGCCCCTGCACCACCGGTGCCACCCGCCTGACGATCTGCTCGGGGTCCGCCGAGGCCAGCGGCTCCACCTTGATCACGTACCGGATCATCGCGATCCCGACCAGCTGGGCGGCGGCGAGCTCGGCGCGCAGCTCCGCGTCCGGCAGGTCGAGCTGCCCCGCGATCCGGCGCAGCAGCTGGCTGGCGACCAGGCGGCGGAAGACGCCGGCCGCGGCCTCGTTGTTGACGGCGGACCGGACGATCGCGAGCAGCGGGGTCCGGGTCACCGGGTTCTCCCACAGATCGAGGATCATCCGGGTCATCCGCTCGCCGACCTCCTCGACGGGAGCGTCGAGGACGGCGTCCCGGCCCTTGAGCGCGGGGGCGAAGGCGACCTCGACGGCCGCCTCGAAGACCTGCTCCTTGGTGCCGAAGTAGTGGTGGACCAGTGCGGAGTCGACGCCGGCCGACTTGGCGATCCCCCGCACGGAGGTCTTCTCGTACCCGCGTTCGGAGAACTCCTCGCGGGCGGCGTCCAGGATGCGGTCGCGGGTGCCGGCCGACTCCGTACGCGGGGGACGGCCGCGGCGCCGGGCGGTGCCGTGGCCGCCGGGGGACGCGTCCGGGCCGCCGGGCACGCCGACGCCGGTCATCGCCGCGGCGCCCAGAGCGCCGAAGATCCTGTGGGCCCTGTGGCCCCTGTGGACCCGGACGCCAGGTGCAGGCGGGTGAACGCGAGCGCCTCCGCCAGGTCGGCCTCGCGCTCCGCGCTGGACATGGCGCGGCGGGTGTTGACCTCGATGACGACATGGCCGTCGAAGCCGTCGGCCGCGAGGCGCTCCAGCACCTCGGCGCACGGCTGGTCGCCGCGGCCGGGCACGAGGTGCTCGTCCTTGGCCGAACCCCGGCCGTCGGCGAGGTGGACGTGACCGAGGCGGTCGCCCATGCGGTCGAGCATCCCCAGGGCGTCGGTGCGGGCGGTCGAGGCGTGGCTGAGATCGATCGTGAAGTGGCGGTAGTCGTCCTTGGTGACGTCCCAGTCGGGTGCGTAGGCGAGCATCTCGCGGTCGCGGTAGCGCCAGGGGTACATGTTCTCCACAGCGAACCGCACATCCGTCTCGTTCGCCATCCGCCAGATCCCGTCGACGAAGTCGCGGGCGTAGTGGCGCTGCCAGCGGAAGGGCGGATGGACGACGACCGTGGTGGCCCCGAGCCGCTCGGCGGCGGAACGGGCCCGCTGGAGCTTGGTCCAGGGGTCGGTGGACCACACGCGCTGCGTGATGAGCAGGCAGGGGGCGTGCACGGCGAGGACGGGGACCCGGTGGTAGTCGCTGAGTCTGCGCAGTGCCTCGATGTCCTGGCTGACCGGGTCGGTCCACACCATGACCTCGACGCCGTCGTACCCGAGGCGTGCGGCGATCTCGAAGGCCGTCGCCGTCGACTCCGGGTAGACGGAGGCCGTCGACAGAGCGACCTTCGCATCCGGGATGCGCACCGCTGGTTCTGCCACGAGGGACAGCGTACGGGGTGCGTTCGACGGGCGGGACGCGAGCGACGTGCTTCGGCCGGGGCCGTTCGCCCTCGCCGGAACGGCGTGTCCGCAGGGCACGGGGCGCTTGCCCGGCGCCCCCGGCCGCCGGTCCGGGCGCCCGCCGTGTGATCGACCTGACCGAACGCGGCCGCCCCGCACCCACCCGCCGCGCGGACGTCGCTACGCCGGGCCCATGTGGTCCAGGCGGCGCAGTATGACGCCCTCGCGCAGGGCCCAGGGGCAGATCTCCAGGCACTCCACGTCGAACAGGTCCATCGCGGCCTCCGCCACCAGGGCCCCGGCCACCAGCTGGCCCGCGCGGCCCTCGGAGACGCCGGGAAGCCCGGCACGCTCGGCGGTGGTCATGCCGGACAGCCGCGACACCCAGCCCTCCAGGGACTGGCGCTTGAGCTCACGCGGGACGTACGGGCCCTCGGCGGAGCGGGCGGCGCCCGTGATGCGGGCGAGCTGCTTGAAGGTCTTGGAGGTGGCCACCACGCGGTCGGGCCGGCCGAGGCGGCTGAACTCGCCGACCGTGCGGGCGATCTCCGCGCGGACGTGCCGCCGCAGCGCACGGACGTCGTCCGGTGCCGGCGGGTCGCCGGGCAGCCGGGCGGTGGTGAGACGGCCGGCGCCCAGCGGCAGCGACACTGCGGCGTCGGGCTCCTCGTCGATACCGAAGGCGACCTCCAGGGAGCCGCCGCCGATGTCGACGACCAGCAGCTTTCCCGCCGACCAGCCGAACCAGCGGCGGGCGGCGAGGAAGGTGAGCCGGGCCTCCTCCGCGCCGGTGAGGACCTGGAGCTTGACGCCGGTCTCCTCACGCACGCGCGCGAGGACGTCGTCGGCGTTGCGGGCGTCACGCACCGCCGACGTCGCGAACGGCAGCAGTTCCTCGACACCTTTGTCCTCGGCGGCCCGGAGCGCTCCCTGGAGGACCGAGATCAGCATGTCCGTCCCGTCGGAACCGATCGCTCCGTCGGCGTCCAGCAGCTGGGCGAGGCGCAGCTCCGCCTTGTGCGAGTGGGCGGGCAGCGGGCACGCCCCGGGGTGCGCGTCCACCACCAGCAGATGCACCGTGTTCGAACCCACGTCGAGGACACCGAGTCTCATGTACGGCACGCTACTGCCCGCCGGGCGGCGTGAACCCCGCTCCACGGAACTCGAGCCGGTGCCGGGCAGTGAGATGGGCGACTTACCCTGGACGGGTGCCAAAGACGAAAAAGGCGAAAACCGAGAAGGCCGAAAAGGCGGACAAAAGGACCAAGAAGGCCAAATCGGCCGTCGGTCCTTCGCAGGTGCCGTCGGATGTTCCGCCGAACGACGAGAAGGGCCTCGACTTCGCGCGGGCGTGGGTGGAGTTCCCCGATCCGGCGGACGACGAGCAGGTGTTCCGCTGTGACCTGACATGGCTGACCTCTCGCTGGAACTGCGTTTTCGGCAGCGGCTGCCAGGGCATCCAGGCGGGCCGCGCGGACGACGGATGCTGCACCCTGGGCGCACATTTCTCGGACGAGGACGACGAGAAGCGGGTCGCAGGGCATGTGGCGCGGCTCACTCCGGACATCTGGCAGCACCACGCCGAGGGCACCCGGAACGGCTGGGTCTCCGAGGACGAGGACGGCGACCGTCAGACCCGACCGTTCCAGGGCTCGTGCATCTTCCAGAACCGGCCGGGCTTCGCCGGTGGCATGGGCTGCTCGCTGCACATCCTCGCCCTTAAGGAGGGCCGCGAGCCGCTGGAGACCAAGCCGGACGTGTGCTGGCAGCTTCCGATCCGGCGGACCTACGACTGGATCGACCGGCCCGACGACACGCGCGTGCTGCAGGTCTCCATCGGCGAGTACGACCGCCGCGGCTGGGGGCCGGGCGGCCACGACCTGCACTGGTGGTGCACGTCGGCGACCTCGGCGCACGGCGCGGGCGATCCGGTGTACGTCTCCTACCGGGCGGAGCTGACCGAGCTGATGGGCAAGGCCGGCTACGACCGGCTGGCCGAGTTGTGCGAGGAACGGCTGGCCGCGCAGTTGCCGCTGGTGGCACCGCACCCGGCGGATCCCGCCTGATCCTCGCCACGTCTCCCGGGGCGCCGGGCTCCGGACATGCGGCACGGAGCCCGCAGAACACACGGCGCGCACAGCGCCCACAGCACGATGCACGCGTCAGGAGGCGGACGGGCTCGCCTCGCCGCCGTCGTCGGCGGACGGTGCCGTCGAGTCCGCGGGGACGGTGGGGGACGGGTCCGTCGAGGTCGGGTCGCTCGGTGTCGGGTCGGTGGGCTCCGGGTCGGACTCCGAGGGGGCCGGTGACGTGGGCGTCGGATCCGGGGCCTGGGACGACGGCGGCGGTCCTCCCGGCTCGCCGGAGCTCGGCGGAGGGGTGCTCGGGGAGCCGGGGTGCGCGGTCCCCGGGCTTCCGGGACGACCGGAGTGCGAGCCGCCGGGAACGGAGGGGCCGGGGGCCGGGCCGTGCCCCTCGATGGCCACCACGGCGCCGGCGGGTGAGACCGCCACCCACGCGCTCCAGTGGCCGGACGGCTCGCGCAACTGGTCGACGTACACCTTGATCGTCAATGACCGGCCCGGTCGGAGCGTCCCCGACGACCGGCTCAGATACAGCCAGGACACACCCGTCGACGCGGACCAGCGGACCGGGGCGGAGCCCGTGGCGGTCAGCGTGATCAGCGTGGTGTCACCGCTGTGACCGGCCGTGACGCCCAGTGCGGCGACGCCCCCGTGGCCGGCCCCGGGGACACCGACGACCTCCACGGACACGTCGGCCTCGCTGTCCTTGCCGGCCTTGCCGTCCTTGCCGTCCTTGCCGAAAGGGCCGCCCGGCCGGGTGCTGGCGTTGCCGGCGTTCTCGTAGCCGCCCGCTCCCTCACCGTCGAGGTCGACGGGCGTGTCGGCCTCCCGCGCGGAGGCGGAGCGGCCGTCCCCTGCCTCGCCCACGGGGGTGCCCCGGTAGGCGGCCCACAGCGCGAGCACGGGGGCCGCGACGACGGTGGCGACGACGGTCGTCGTGACGGCACGCGCGCGCAGCCGCTCTCTTCGCGCGATCCGGTCCTTGGGATCCATCGGAAAGCCGCGCCGGTCGAAGCGGGGCGCGGCACCACGCGCGCGTGAGTGCCGCGCCATCGCCGCGCGCAGGGCGGCGTCGGGAACCGCCAGGACGGGCAGTTCGTCGGGGGTGACGCTGGTGCCGGGCCAGCGGCCGGGGACGGCGTGCTCGGCGGTACGGCGGCAGCGCGGGCAGTCGTCGACGTGCCGGACGAGTTCGCGGCGCAGCGTGCTGCTGAGCACGAGCCGGTTGTCGCCGGTGAGGTGCGCCACGCCCCGGCAGGCACCGGCCTCGACGACGGCGAGCGCCGCGCGGGTGCGCTCGACCTCGCAGGCGGCGGAGGCGAGCAGGTCGCGGGCGGCGACGGGTTCCATGCCGAGCACGGCGGCGACCTCGTGGGCACCGAGGTGGTGGCGGACGGCGAGTTCGAGCGCCTCGCGCTGCTCCGGTGTGGTGCCCGCGGCCTCCGGCCAGGCCAGCAGGGCCAGTTCACCGCGCCGCTGCTCCTGGACCTCCTCGGAGGCGGCCGGGGCGGTGGCGGTCCGGGCCGGCCGTCTTCGGCCGCGGCCCGCCGCATGGGTGACCTGCCGTTTCTGCCGGGCCTCGGTCAGCTTGCGCAGACACGCCCAGCGGGCCAGCGCGTACAGCCAGGCCCTGCGGTCCCCGGCCGCGTCCGGCACCTGCCGGCCGCGGCGCTCCGCGAGCGTGAGGACCTCGGCCAGGGCGGCGGTCGCCGCCTCGTGGTCGCACAGCACGGACAGGCAGTAGGTGAACAGGCCGTCCAGGTACGGTTCGCGGCACACCGGCGGCCGGTGCGCCAGCGTGCGGGCGGCCCCCCGGTCACGCACCTCCCGGTGCGCCCGGTGTACGCCGGTCATGCGGGTCGGGATCTCCGGGCCACTGCTCGTCATTCGGCGACCGTAGGCGGCCGCGGGCGGCCCCTTCCGGAGCCCTGCGCAGTTTTAATCCATACGGGTGAAACGATCCATCAATCGGGGACAGGAACCTTTCGCCTCACGGCCGGCACGACTCCCGCATGGCGGGCTCCGGTCCTCGCTGTCAGTGGCGGGAGCTACGGTTTCGACATGGCTGCCCGTACCAAGACCACCAAGGACCGACCGTCCTACCGCTGCACCGAGTGCGGCTGGCAGACGGCCAAGTGGCTCGGCCGCTGCCCCGAGTGCCATGCCTGGGGGACGGTCGAGGAGTACGGCGCGCCCGCGGTCCGTACGACGACCCCGGGGCGGGTCACCACCTCCGCCCTGCCCATCGGCCAGGTCGACGGCCGCCAGGCCACGGCCCGCTCCACCGGTGTCCCCGAACTGGACCGGGTGCTCGGCGGCGGCCTGGTCCCGGGTGCCGTCGTCCTCGTCGCGGGCGAGCCGGGCGTCGGCAAGTCCACGCTCCTGCTGGACGTCGCGGCCAAGTCGGCGAGCGACGAGCACCGCACGCTCTACGTGACGGGCGAGGAGTCGGCGAGCCAGGTCCGGCTGCGGGCCGACCGTATCCACGCCATCGACGACCACCTGTACCTCGCCGCCGAGACGGACCTGTCCGCCGTGCTCGGCCATCTGGACGCGGTGAAGCCGTCCCTGCTGATCCTCGACTCGGTGCAGACGATCGCCTCCCCGGAGATCGACGGGGCGCCGGGCGGCATGGCCCAGGTCCGTGAGGTGGCCGGCGCGCTGATCCGGGCCTCCAAGGAGCGCGGGATGTCCACCCTCCTGGTGGGCCACGTCACCAAGGACGGCGCGATCGCGGGCCCGCGGCTGCTGGAGCACCTGGTGGACGTGGTCCTGCACTTCGAGGGAGACCGGCACGCGCGCCTGCGCCTGGTCCGGGGCGTCAAGAACCGCTACGGCACGACCGACGAGGTCGGCTGCTTCGAGCTGCACGACGAGGGCATCACGGGTCTGGCCGACCCCAGCGGACTGTTCCTCACCCGCCGTGCGGAGCCGGTCCCGGGGACCTGTCTGACGGTGACACTGGAGGGCCGCCGCCCCCTGGTCGCCGAGGTGCAGGCGCTCACGGTCGACTCGCAGATCCCCTCCCCCCGCCGCACCACGTCCGGACTGGAGACCTCGCGCGTCTCGATGATGCTCGCGGTCCTCGAACAGCGCGGCCGCATCAGCGCCCTGGGCAAGCGCGACATCTACTCCGCGACGGTCGGCGGGGTGAAACTCTCCGAGCCGGCGGCGGATCTGGCCGTCGCGCTCGCCCTGGCATCGGCGGCGAGCGACACCCCGTTGCCCAAGAACCTGGTCGCGATCGGCGAGGTCGGCCTCGCGGGCGAGGTGAGGCGGGTCACGGGCGTTCAGCGCAGACTCGCCGAGGCGCACCGGCTGGGCTTCACGCACGCGCTCGTGCCGGGCGATCCGGGCAGGATTCCGGCGGGAATGAAGGTTCTGGAAGTCGCGGACATAGGGGACGCTCTGCGCGTCCTTCCGCGCTCCCGTCGCCGAGAGGCCCCACGGGACGAGGAGGACCGCCGGTAGACTTTGCCCTGGTCTCGCCCGTCCGTACGAACCGAGTGCGAGAAGCGGGGGCGCCCCAGACATCGCGACCGGAGGAGTGCAGTGGCAGCCAACGACCGGGCAGCAGCTCCCGGAAAGTCCGGCGGGAGCGCCGGCTCCGATCGCCAGATGCGCGCCTCGCTGAGTGCCGTGGCACCCGGCACCGCCCTCCGTGACGGCCTGGAGCGCGTACTGAGGGGCAACACCGGTGGTCTCATCGTGCTCGGTTCCGACAAGACCGTCGAGACGCTGTGCAGTGGCGGCTTCGTCCTGGATGTCGAGTTCACCGCGACCCGGCTGCGCGAGCTGTGCAAACTGGACGGCGGCATCGTCCTGTCGTCCGACCTGTCGAAGATCCTTCGGGCCGGCGTCCAGCTGGTGCCGGACCCGACGATCCCGACCGAGGAGACCGGCACCAGGCACCGCACCGCCGACCGCGTCTCCAAGCAGGTCGGCTTCCCGGTCGTCTCGGTCTCCCAGTCGATGCGCCTGATCGCGCTGTACGTCGACGGCCACCGCCGCGTCCTGGAGGACTCGGCGGCGATCCTGTCCCGCGCCAACCAGGCACTCGCGACGCTGGAGCGCTACAAGCTCCGCCTCGACGAGGTCGCTGGCACCCTGTCGGCGCTGGAGATCGAGGACCTGGTGACCGTGCGGGACGTGTCGGCGGTCGCGCAGCGGCTGGAGATGGTGCGCCGCATCGCCACCGAGATCACCGAATACGTGGTCGAACTGGGCACCGACGGCCGCCTCCTCGCCCTCCAGCTCGACGAGTTGATCGCGGGAGTGGAACCGGAGCGCGAGCTGGTCGTGCGGGACTACGTCCCCGAGCCCACCGCCAAGCGCTCCCGCACCGTCGACCAGGCCCTGCACGAGCTGAACGCGCTCCCCCAGGCCGAGCTCCTGGAACTGTCGACGGTGGCCCGCGCCCTCGGGTACACCGGATCCCCCGAGACGCTGGACTCGGCGGTCTCCCCGCGCGGCTTCCGGCTGCTGGCCAAGGTGCCGAGGCTGCCCGGTGCGATCATCGACCGCCTGGTGGAGCACTTCGGCGGCCTGCAGAAGCTGCTCGCCGCCAGCGTGGACGACCTCCAGACGGTGGACGGCGTCGGCGAGGCCCGTGCCCGCAGCGTCCGGGAGGGCCTGTCGAGGCTGGCGGAGAGCTCGATCCTGGAGCGGTACGTCTAGCGGTTCGCCCGACCCGGTCCGGCCCCCGTCCGGTCCGGCCCGCTCCCGGCCGCTCCGGTCCGGGTGGGCCTCAGGCGCTCTCCAGCACGAAGGACGTCTGCACCTTCGCGAACCCCGGCGCCTTCGCCTCCACCAGATACGTACCGGCCTTCGCCGACCCCGCCGGCGGCGTCGCGCACTGCGCGGCGCTCGGCTTGCGGTCCCACTTCACGCCGTACGTGATGCTGTCACCGGCGGGCACCCGGAAGACGAGGCTCCCCGGGCCCTTGGGACAGTCGTCCGACGCCCAGTACGCGTCGTCGCCGTCCGCCTGAGTGATCGTCAGCACGGCGCTCTCCGGTCCGAGATCGACCTTGCAGTCGCTGCCGGAGATGTTCCGCGCGGTCAGCCGGAAGGTGGGCGTCGCATCGGGCTCGTAGGCGTTGCGGACGCTGCGCAGACTGAACTTCACCGCGCTCGGGGTGCAGTCGGGCAGTCCGGACCCGGCCGGCAGCGCGTCACCCGCGCCGACCCCCGCCGAGGTACCGCCTTCGGATCCGTCGGCATCGCTGCCGCCGGCGTCGCCACCGTCGCCACCGCCGTCGCCACCACCGGCACCGCCGTCCGAGCCGCCGCCGGAGTCACCGCGGTCGCCGTTCGCCCCGTCGTCCTCCGCGCCGGTCCCGGACGAGGAGCCGCCCGAGTCCTCGCCGCCGGACTCGTCGCGTCCGCCCGGCGCCTGACTGATCGCCGGCCCCGAACTCGACGGTCCCGGAGCGATGGTGGACGGCGCGGGACTCTTGCCGCTGGCCCCGTTGCCGTGTCCGCCGTCACCCCCGTCGCCGGAGACGACGATCCAGGTGACGAGCAACGCCAACACCCCCAGCAGGGACAGCAGTACTGCCCTCCTACGCCAATAGATGGAGGAGGGAAGCGGCCCGACCGGATTGCGCAGAGATCCCACGGCGCAAACTGTACGAGAGATCCGGGCCGTCACCGGCCCCACCCGCCGCCGAGAGCCACAACTTTTCCGGATCATCATCCCGGAAACCGTCCTCTGTCCCCACCTCTCGCCAGGCACGGCACGCGATGATCGCACAGTGTGATCATTTCCGCATCCTGTACACGATCCGTGACCGCGGGTTTCCCGGGCGGCGAGCGGCACCGCCGACGCGGCGCTCCGACGCCCACACGTTCGCGATCGTGGCGCTTGCACCTCTGGCCAGAGCCCTGTCGCCCGCTTGACGGGGTGGCGGAGTGCCCGTTCCCGTGGGTGGTCGTGGCAGGATCGAGGTGCCATGACTGCTCCCACCAAGCCCCCGCACAGCGGCACCGCCGAGCCCACCGAGCCCACCGACACCTCCGCCGACGACACAGCGCCACAGCGTGCTCCCGGAGAGCCGCTGCACTCCCCCGTCATCGACTGGTTCGACGAGCACGCCCGGGATCTGCCGTGGCGGCGCCCGGAGGCCGGCGCGTGGGGGGTGATGGTCAGCGAGTTCATGCTCCAGCAGACCCCGGTGAACCGGGTCCTGCCCGTCTACGAACAGTGGCTGGCCCGCTGGCCGCGCCCCGCCGACCTCGCCGCCGAGGCTCCCGGTGAGGCCGTCCGCGCCTGGGGCCGGCTCGGTTACCCGCGCCGCGCACTGCGGCTGCACGGCGCCGCCGCCGCCATAACGGAACGGCACGGCGGCGACGTACCCACCGACCACGCGCAGCTCCTGGCGCTGCCCGGCATCGGCGAGTACACGGCGGCCGCCGTGGCGTCGTTCGCGTACGGGCAGCGGCACGCGGTGCTGGACACCAACGTCCGCCGGGTGTTCGCCCGCGCGGTCACCGGTGTGCAGTACCCGCCGAACGCCACCACCGCCGCCGAGCGCCGGCTCGCCCGCGCGCTGCTGCCCGAGGACGAGTCGACCGCCGCGCGGTGGGCCGCCGCCTCCATGGAGCTGGGGGCGCTGGTGTGCACGGCGAAGAACGAGGCGTGCCACCGCTGCCCGATCGCCGCGCAGTGCGCCTGGCGGCTCGCGGACAAGCCGGCGCACGAGGGACCGCCGCGCCGGGGCCAGACGTACGCGGGCACGGACCGGCAGGTCCGCGGGCGGCTGCTGGCCGTGCTGCGGGAGGCACACGGTCCTGTCCCGCAGGGGGCCCTGGACCGGGTGTGGCACGAACCGGTGCAGCGCGCGCGTGCGCTGGACAGCCTCGTCGCCGACGGCCTGGTCGAGCCCCTGCCCGGCGGGCTGTACCGGCTGCCGCTGACCTGACGCGCCGGCGGGTCGCCCGCTCCCCCGCGTACGGGTGTCCGCCGGCACCCCCGGTGCGGCCATATCGCCCCACAGTCCCCCAACCGTCCCACCGTTTCACCTCGTCCCTACTTCCGTTACACAACCGACGGCCAGCCGACGGCCGACCGCAGGCTTCCCCGCACAGTGCCGTGACAACACCTCCGTAACTTCGTGTCCGTGCCCTCCAGTCAGGGACACGACGACCACGGATCACAGCGGTGGGGACCGGAACGCACGGGCGGGCCGGTGCGGGGAGCGGAAGGGCGGATCACCATGACGCAGGGCGAGGTGCTCGGGTTCGAGGAGTACGTCCGCACCCGGCAGGACGCGCTGCTGCGCAGCGCCCGCCGTCTGGTGCCGGACCCCGTCGAGGCGCAGGACCTGCTGCAGACCGCGCTGGCTCGGACCTACGGCCGCTGGGACGGCATCGCCGACAAGCGGCTGGCCGACGCCTACCTGCGCCGTGTCATGATCAATACGCGGACCGAGTGGTGGCGCGCCCGCAAGCTGGAGGAGGTGCCGACCGAGCAACTCCCGGACGCCCGCGTGGACGACGCCACCGAGCAGCACGCCGACCGTGCGCTCCTGATGGACGTGCTGAAGGTGCTCGCCCCGAAACAGCGCAGTGTGGTGGTGCTGCGACACTGGGAGCAGATGTCCACGGAGGAGACGGCCGCCGCCCTCGGCATGTCGGCGGGAACGGTCAAGAGCACGCTGCACCGGGCGCTCGCCCGGCTCCGCGAGGAGCTGGAGGCCCGCGAACTGAACGCACGCGCGCTGGAGCATGAGGAGCGGGAGCGTTGCGCGGCCTGACCGGCGCGGGGCCCGACCGGGCCCGGAGAACCGCCCGGGCGGCGACCACGGTGACGTCCGTGCTCGCCGCCCTCGGCCTTGTCGCCACCGCCTGCGGTACGAGCGGCACCGGCGCACGGGACGAGGGGCCCGCGCACGCGGAGTCGGCGGCCGACGCCCGGTCGCCCGCTCCGTCCTACGCGGCCTCGCGCATGCCGGTCACGGCCGGCGCCCGCGTGGACGCGGTGCGGCTGGTCAAGGGCGATCCGACGGTCTCGGCCGCGGTCAAGCGGGAGCTGAAGCCGTGCGTGGCCGACGAGTACCCCGTCGACGTGAGCTACGGGAACCTCACCGGGGGGACCGCGGACGATGTCGTCGTCAACGTGCTGACCTGCGGCGACGCGGTGGGCGTCGGCTCGTACGTGTACCGCGACCGAGGTGGCGCGTACGTGAACGTGTTCAGGACCGAGGAACCGCCCGTGTACGCGGAGATCGACCGCGGGGACCTGGTGGTGACCATGCAGGTGTACGAGCGGGGCGACCCGGTGTCGAGTCCCTCCGGCGAGAACGTCATCACCTACCGCTGGACCGCGGGCCGGTTCGCCGAGAAGTTCCGCACCCACAACGACTACGGCAAGGTGGCGGGCACGGAGCCGACGCCGGCGCCCGACAGCTGAGGAGCACCGGTATGGCAGACCAGACCCACGTGCTGTTCGTCGAGGACGACGACGTCATCCGTGAGGCCACCCAACTCGCCCTGGAGCGGGACGGCTTCACGGTCACCGCGATGCCCGACGGGCTGTCCGGCCTCGAGGCGTTCCGGGCGGACCGGCCCGACATCGCACTGCTGGACGTCATGGTCCCCGGCCTGGACGGTGTCAGTCTGTGCCGGAGCATCCGCGACGAGTCGACGGTTCCGGTGATCATGCTGTCGGCGCGCGCGGACTCCATCGACGTCGTCCTGGGCCTGGAGGCGGGTGCCGACGACTACGTGACCAAGCCGTTCGACGGTGCCGTCCTGGTCGCCCGCATCCGTGCGGTGCTGCGCCGCTTCGACCGGGCGAACGGCGGCCGACAGGATCCGGCCTCCACGGACGGTGGGGGCCTGCTGACCTTCGGCGAGCTGGAGATCGACACCGTGGGCATGGAGGTGCGGCGGGCCGGGGAGCCGGTGTCGCTGACACCGACCGAGATGCGGCTGCTGCTGGAGTTCTCGTCGGCGCCGGGCACCGTGCTCTCCCGCGACAGACTGCTCGAACGCGTGTGGGAGTACGGGTGGGGCGGCGACACCCGGGTCGTCGACGTCCATGTGCAGCGGCTGCGCGGGAAGATCGGCCAGGACCGCCTCGAAACGGTCCGCGGCTTCGGCTACAAACTGAAGGCCTGATCACGGGTATGCGGGGGTACTTCCGGCGCCCGGTGCGAGCGTTTCTCGACCGGGCGGGCATCCGGACCGGTCTGCGGTGGAAGCTCAGTGCCGCCATCGCCCTGGTCGGCGCGCTGGTGGCGATCGCGCTGAGCCTGGTCGTGCACAACGCGGCCCGGGTGTCGATGCTGGACAACGCGCGCGACCTCGCCGACGAACGCATCATGATCGCCCAGCGCAACTACGAGCTGTCCGGGCGGCTGAACTTCCCCAACACCAGGATCGACGACCCCGAGCTGCCGGCCGAGCTGCGGGCGAAGGTCGAGGCGGGCCGGCGCGCGACGTACGTGGCCGACCGGCCGGGCGGGACGCCGGACATCTGGGCGGCCGTACCGCTGAAGAACGGGCATGTCATGTCCCTGCACTCGGGCTTCACCGACCGCAGCTCGAACATCCTCAAGGACCTCGACCAGGCCCTGGTGATCGGCTCCATCGCGGTCGTCCTGGGCGGCAGCGCGCTCGGGGTGCTGATCGGCGGCCATCTGTCCCGTCGGCTGCGCAACGCGGCGAGCGCCGCCCACCGGGTCGCCAAGGGCGAGACGGACGTCCGGGTGCGCGAGGCCATCGGCGGGGTCGTCCTGGACGAGACCGACGACCTGGCCAGCGCGGTGGACGCCATGGCGGACGCGCTGCGGCAGCGGCTGGAGGCCGAGCGCCGGGTCACCGCCGACATCGCGCACGAACTGCGCACCCCGGTGACCGGCCTGCTGACCGCCGCCGAACTGCTGCCGCCGGGCCGGCCGACCGAACTGGTGCTGGACCGGGCGAAGGCCATGCGCACCCTGGTCGAGGACGTCCTGGAGGTGGCCCGGCTGGACGGCGCCTCCGAGCGGGCCGAACTTCAGGACATACTGCTGGCCCAGTTCGTCACCCGGCGGATCGCGGCGAAGGACCCGGACGTCACGGTGCGCGTGGTGCACGAGTCGGAGGTCACCACCGACCCGCGACGGCTGGAGCGGGTGCTCTTCAACCTCCTCGCCAACGCCGCCCGGCACGGCAGGCCGCCCATCGAGGTCTCCGTCGAGGGGCGGGTCGTCCGGGTCCGCGACCACGGGCCCGGCTTTCCCGCGGACCTGCTCGCCGAGGGGCCGAGCCGGTTCCGCACCGGCAGCGCGGACCGGGCCGGCCGCGGTCACGGCCTGGGCCTGACCATCGCGGCCGGGCAGGCCCGGGTGCTGGGGGCACGGCTCACCTTCCGCAACGTACGGCCGGCCGGCGCTCCGAAGGACACGCCGGCCGAGGGCGCACTCGCCGTGCTGTGGCTGCCGGAACACGCGCCGACGGACACGGGGAGCTACCCGATGCTGCCCCAGTGAGGAACCGCCGCGGCGGGCACGCGGGCGCCGAAAGCCCTCCGGCCGGGAGAACCCGACGGAGGGCTTGGGAGACATGCACGGACGGTCAGGCCGGATCGCTCATCGCGGTGCCGGGACCGGATCGCCGTCCTTCGATCCGGTCACTCAGGCCCGTCAGGGCCCTTCGGAGAGTTCGCAGCACTGGGTACACGACGCTGGGCACCCAGGGCCGGCTCTCGGGGCGGGTTCTCAGAGCTGGACGCCCTTGCCGCTCAGGAACTTCACCGGGTCGATGGCGGAGCCGTAGTTCGGGCTGGTCCGGATCTCGAAGTGCAGGTGGGGACCGCTGGAGTTGCCCGTGTTGCCGGACAGGGCGATCTTCTGACCGGTCTTGACGACCTGGCCGGGCTGCACGTTCACCTGGGAGAGGTGGGCGTACTGGGAGTACTTGCCGTTGCCGTGGTTGACGACGACGGCGTTGCCGTACGCCGGACCGTCGCCGGCGCCGTTGCCGCCCGCCTTCACGACCGTGCCGCCGTGCGTGGCCACGACCTCGGTGCCGTTCGGCACAGCGTAGTCCTGACCGCTGTGGGCGGACTGCCACATGCCGCCGGCCTGGGCGAAGCTCGCGGAAGGCGTGTAGTTCTTCACCGGGCTGACCCAGGACGCGGCCTTCTTGGCGGGCTGAGCGTCCTTCTTCGCCTCGGCGGCCTTCTTCGTCTCGGCCGCCTTCTTCGCCTCGACGGCCTTGGTCTGCGTGGCCTTGGCCTGGGCGGCCGCCTGGTCCTGCACGGCGGTGGTGCTGGTGGCGGTGGTGGCGGTGGTGGCGGCCGTGTCGTTGGCGGCAGCCGCGATCCCGACTCCCGCGACGGCCGAGACCCCGACACCGGCGGCCAGCACGGCAGCACGGGTGCGGAGGTGGGACGCGAGGAAGGAACGGGACGTGACGCGCTGGAACATCGAAACCTCATGGGGGAGGGGGCAGAGGAAAACCACCCGGCGAACAGGTCCGCGCCGCAGTGGCCATTCCTTGGTAACCCGTCCACCCACAAAGGCACAAAGGGGTGCATCTACGACAGAAGTTCGTACTTCCTTCATGAGATGCACGTCTCTTGACACAGCTGACAGACGGGGCGAAAGCCCCGTTTGAGGCTGATCGGTAAGGCTTTTAAGCTGAATGTCCGCTTTACCCCTGGGCTTTTTGCCACTATTTCGGCTAGTAACGGACAAAACGCCTGTGCAGCATGTCACCGAGAGGCCGGGGCGGACGTTCCATAAATGTGACGTGCGCCTCTAGCCGCCTACCGTCCGGTAACCCTACGGTTCACCTCGCGCCACCCTCGCAGACGAACATGCACACGTCATGTTGGCAGCGTTATGAGCGTGAGAGGACCCCCCACCACATGAGAAGCCGACGCCCCTGGCTGTGCCGTGCATCGGTGACCGCTGTGTCCGCCGCGGCTCTGATGGCCCTGGCCGTCCCCGCCCAGGCCTCGACCACCTCCGGCACCCCCGCGACCACCCCCGCGACCACCACCACGACGACCACCACGACGACCACGACAGCCGCAGCAGCAGCCGTGGCCGTCGACTACGCGACCTGGCAGCGGGACTGCCGGGCGGTCATGGACCAGGCCCTGCCCCAACTGAAGCAGCGCATCGCGGCCCCGCGGCCGGGCGAGAAGCAGGCCATCGTCCTCGACATCGACAACACCGCGCTGGAGACCGACTTCGGGTTCAGCTTCCCGCAGCCGGCCAACGAGCCGGTCCTGGAGGTCGCCGAGTACGCCCAGGAGCGCGGTGTCGCGGTGTTCTTCGTGACCGCCCGGCCGGGCATCGTCCACGCCCCCACCGCCTTCAACCTCGACCACGCCGGATACGAGTCCGCCGGGCTCTACGTCCGCGGCTTCTTCGACCTGTTCCGGAACGTGGCCGAGTACAAGACGGCACAGCGCGTCGACATCGAGTCGAAGGGCTACACGATCATCGCCAACATCGGCAACAGCGCCACCGACCTGTCGGGCGGCCATACCGAGAGGACCTACAAGCTGCCGGACTACGACGGTCAGCTGTCGTAGGCCCGGGGCCGTCCGGGCAGCCGAAAGGGGCCGGTGCCCTGCCCGGGCACCGGCCCCTTTCGGCTGCCGTGACGCTTACGCTTCCTTGCTGAGGTTCGGGCCGGCTCCACCGGCCGCCTGCTCGATCGGCGGGACGTCGGGCAGGGCCGACTTCTCCTCACCGCGGAAGGTGAAGGTGGCGGTCTCGCCCTCGCCCTCGGTGTCCACGACCACGATGTGGCCGGGGCGCAGCTCGCCGAAGAGGATCTTCTCCGACAGCGAGTCCTCGATCTCGCGCTGGATGGTCCGGCGCAGCGGCCGGGCGCCCAGCACGGGGTCGTAGCCCCTCTTGGACAGCAGTTCCTTGGCGGACTGGGAGAGCTCGATGCCCATGTCCCGGTCCTTCAGGCGCTCGTCCACCTTGTGGATCATCAGGTCGACGATCGCGAGGATGTCCTCCTGCGTGAGCTGCGGGAAGACGACCACGTCGTCGACACGGTTGAGGAACTCGGGGCGGAAGTGCTGCTTGAGCTCGTCCGACACCTTGTTCTTCATGCGCTCGTAGTTGGTCTTCTTGTCGCCCGCGGCGGCGAAGCCCAGGTTGAAGCCCTTGGAGATGTCCCGGGTGCCGAGGTTGGTCGTCATGATGATGACCGTGTTCTTGAAGTCCACGACCCGGCCCTGGGAGTCGGTCAGGCGACCGTCCTCCAGGATCTGCAGCAGCGAGTTGAAGATGTCCGGGTGGGCCTTCTCTACCTCGTCGAAGAGGACGACCGAGAACGGCTTGCGGCGCACCTTCTCCGTCAGCTGACCGCCCTCCTCGTAGCCCACGTAGCCGGGGGGCGAACCGAAGAGGCGCGAGACCGTGTGCTTCTCGCTGAACTCCGACATGTCGAGGGAGATCAGCGCGTCCTCGTCACCGAACAGGAACTCGGCGAGGGCCTTGGACAGCTCGGTCTTACCGACACCGGACGGACCGGCGAAGATGAACGAGCCACCGGGGCGCTTCGGGTCCTTGAGCCCCGCGCGGGTGCGGCGGATCGCCTTGGACAGCGCCTTGACGGCGTCGATCTGGCCGATGACCCGCTTGTGGAGCTCGTCCTCCATGCGCAGCAGACGCGAGGACTCCTCCTCGGTCAGCTTGAAGACCGGGATGCCGGTGGCCGTGGCGAGGACCTCGGCGATCAGGTCGCCGTCGACCTCGGCGACGACGTCCATGTCGCCGGCCTTCCACTCCTTCTCCCGCTTCGCCTTGGCGGCCAGGAGCTGCTTCTCCTTGTCACGCAGCGAGGCGGCCTTCTCGAAGTCCTGCGAGTCGATCGCGGACTCCTTGTCCCGGCGGACACCGGCGATCTTCTCGTCGAACTCGCGCAGGTCCGGCGGCGCGGTCATCCGACGGATGCGCATCCGGGAACCGGCCTCGTCGATCAGGTCGATCGCCTTGTCCGGGAGGAAGCGGTCCGAGATGTACCGGTCGGCCAGCGTGGCCGCCTGGACCAGCGCCTCGTCGGTGATGGAGACGCGGTGGTGCGCCTCGTACCGGTCGCGCAGACCCTTGAGGATCTCGATGGTGTGCGGCAGGGACGGCTCGGCGACCTGGATCGGCTGGAAGCGGCGCTCCAGGGCCGCGTCCTTCTCCAGGTGCTTGCGGTACTCGTCCAGCGTGGTGGCGCCGATGGTCTGCAGCTCACCGCGGGCCAGCATCGGCTTCAGGATGGAGGCCGCGTCGATGGCGCCCTCGGCGGCACCCGCACCGACCAGCGTGTGCAGCTCGTCGATGAACAGGATGATGTCGCCGCGGGTGCGGATCTCCTTGAGCACCTTCTTCAGGCGCTCCTCGAAGTCACCGCGGTAGCGGGAGCCGGCGACCAGGGCACCGAGGTCCAGGGTGTAGAGGTGCTTGTCCTTGAGGGTCTCGGGCACCTCACCCTTGACGATGGCCTGGGCGAGGCCCTCGACGACGGCGGTCTTGCCGACGCCGGGCTCACCGATCAGCACCGGGTTGTTCTTGGTACGGCGGGACAGCACCTGCATGACCCGCTCGATCTCCTTCTCGCGCCCGATGACCGGGTCGAGCTTGGACTCACGAGCGGCCTGGGTGAGGTTCCGGCCGAACTGGTCGAGGACCAGGGACGTGGAGGGAGTGCCCTCGGCAGGACCGCCCGCGGTGGCGGTCTCCTTGCCCTGGTAGCCGGAGAGCAGCTGGATGACCTGCTGCCGCACCCGGTTCAGATCTGCGCCCAGCTTGACCAGGACCTGGGCGGCGACGCCCTCGCCCTCACGGATCAGGCCGAGCAGGATGTGCTCCGTACCGATGTAGTTGTGACCCAGCTGCAGCGCCTCGCGGAGCGACAGCTCGAGCACCTTCTTGGCACGGGGGGTGAAGGGGATGTGGCCGGACGGCGCCTGCTGCCCCTGGCCGATGATCTCCTCCACCTGCTGGCGGACCGCCTCGAGCGAAATCCCGAGGCTCTCAAGGGCCTTGGCGGCGACACCCTCACCCTCGTGGATCAGGCCCAGGAGGATGTGCTCGGTGCCGATGTAGTTGTGGTTGAGCATCCGGGCTTCTTCCTGAGCCAGGACGACAACCCGCCGCGCGCGGTCGGTGAACCTCTCGAACATCGTTAATCGCTCCTCAGAGCGGTCAGGCAGTGGGGGGAACTTCCCCTCCCTGTCCTTCCGCAGCTTAGTCCCGCGAGCGGGGACCGCTCATTCCGACTGCCGACACCCTCGATGGCCTCCTGACCCCGAACGCCGACATATGCTCCAACCCGATGGTGCGAGACGATGTTCCCGCAGGCCAGGTAGTTACCCCTATCTCCAGTACGCCCACGGCGAACGGAATACGTCCCCGTCCTGCGTGTCGCCCCCTCCCACTAGGGATGTCTTACCCGCTGCCACCGACAATCCATGCCGAGTCCAGGGGTTCCCTCCGCTACGGGCGAACAGCCTTGCGTCTCCTCGTACCCCCCGCACCCTCTTGTTCGACACTCCATGCGCACGCGTATACACCTAGCGTAACCCGAATGGCCTTCCGGCGGTTGCACTTGGCATGGCCGACCCGATCGATCCGATCCGGCACTGGTACGAGAACGAACAGGGTTGGCCGACGGTGCCCGGGGACCCGGTGCGTCTGTCGGTGGGGGTGCGCTTCGACGTCCTGGACGTACCCGTCGAGGCGGGACACGCGGCACTGGAGCGTCTGCGGGGTGACGGGCGGGCGGGGCCGCGGCCAGGACCCGCTGCCGCGGGGTTCCCGGTGGCCCTGCAGCGCGGCCGGATGCTGCTGCTGGTGGCCGCGGGCAGCGCGGAGGAACTGCCGGGACTGCTCGACTGGCTGGAGTGGGGCACGCTGGCCCTCGATCTCGCCGCGATCGGCGCGGGCGGTCTCATCGACGCTCCGCCGCCCCCCGCGGCCGGCCGCGGCGCCCTCCGGCCCCCTGCGGGCCGCGCCGGTTCACAGGGGGCCGCCGTCTGGCTGCGACCCCCCGGGCCGGGGCGCGAGGTCGAGGCCTCGCTGCCGACGCTGTCGGCGACGGGGGGCCGGGGCGACGCCCCCGATCTCGTACGACTGGTGAGCACGGTGGCCACCGAGTGCCACCGCGTTCGACTGCTGCGCGCCTGCGACCGACCGCCGGCCGGCATGCGCGAGGCCGGTCGAACCGACGCTCAGCCGTTCGCCCGCTCGTAGGCCTCGCGAATGGCCGCGGGAACACGGCCGCGGTCGTTGACCTCGTGACCGTTCGCCTTCGCCCAAGCGCGGATCGCCGCGGTGTCCTGGTTGCCGCCGGCAGAGGCGCGGGCCTTTCCGCGCCCACCCGAAGCACGGCCTCCCGTACGACGGCCGCCCTTCACGTAAGGCTCGAGAAGGCCACGGAGCTTGTCCGCATTGGCGGTGGTGAGATCGATCTCGTATGTCTTGCCGTCCAACGCGAACGTCACGGTCTCGTCCGCCTCGCCGCCGTCGAGGTCGTCGACAAGAAGGACCTGAACCTTCTGTGCCACCGGATTTCCTTTCATCGACAACTTGAGGACCGGGATGTACCGGCATCCGCCGTATCGCCGTCCCCTTGTTATATGAACTACTGCAGTACCTCGGAAAGCAAACCGCTTTTGACGAAAAAACACAAACCCCGGGGAGAGGGCCGACGCCCGCCCACAGCCCGGAAACGTGCGCGTTTCGGACATAGGGAACGACGGCAAGGGCGCGATGCAGAATATTCCTTGGCGTTGCGCGTGGGGCCCTCCGCCGCATGACATCGGGCACGGAACACGGTACGGAACGGCGACGATCACAGATGCAGAAGCATCCGACTGTTGCCCAGGGTGTTCGGTTTCACTCGTTCGAGACCCAGGAACTCCGCGACTCCCTCGTCATAGGAACGCAGCAGCTCGGCGTACACATCGGTGTCGACCGGCGTCTCACCGATCTCCACGAAGCCGTGCCTGCCGAAGAACTCGACTTCGAAGGTCAGACAGAAAACCCGGCGAACACCTAGCCAGCGGGCGGTCTGCAGCAACTTCTCCAGCAAGTGGTGGCCCACGCCGGCACCCTTCAGACCGGGCTTCACGGCGAGAGTACGGACTTCCGCGAGGTCTTCCCACATCACATGCAGCGCGCCGCAGCCGACCACCTCGGCGTTGTCGTCCCGTTCCGCGATCCAGAACTCCTGGATCGCCTCGTAAAGCGTCACCGTTGCTTTGTCGAGCAGGATGCCCTTGCGGACGTAGGCGTCAAGGAGGCGGCGCACGGCCGGGACATCGCTGGTGCGGGCCCGGCGGACGGTGATGGCTTTTGCGGTGACATCGGGGCTGTCTGCTGACATGAGCGGACGCTATCGCCCGCCGCGGCCCTCTGCGGAGGCGGGGCTCTCCCCCGGAGGTTCCGCCGGGCCGGGTTGTCGAGCAGATCCGGGTTGTTCGGTCGGGCGGGGTTGTTCCCTCGTTTCCGGCAGCCCGACAACGCGTACCGCGTCCGTGAGGGACTGACGCTGTTCCTCACTCATCATGCCGAAGAAGGCGACGAGTGCGGCGGCGGCGTTGTCGCTCTGCGACCACGCCTCGTTCATCAGCGCGGCGGCGTAGGCGGCGCGGGTGGAGACCGCCTCATATCGATAGGCCCGGCCTTCCGCCTCACGGCGCACCCAGCCCTTCTGATGGAGATTGTCCAGAACGGTCATCACCGTGGTGTACGCGATGGACCGCTCCTTCTGCAGATCTTCCAGGACTTCCCGAACGGTCACCGGGCGGTTCCACTTCCACACCCGCGTCATGACCGCGTCTTCGAGTTCTCCCAATGGGCGAGGCACAACTGCACAATAGTGGGAAATACTGCCCGCTGCGCACCGAACGCACTCGAACATCCGTAAACACCGGCAAACGCCGGCAAGCGTCGGCAAACACCGGCAAACGCCAACAAACACAGAAAAAGGGCACACGAGCCGTGCTCGGCCACGCTCGAGCCGTGCGTCCGGACCGGCTGCCGTGCCTGTCCTGCCGTTGCCTCCGGTCAGCCGTCGGCCCTGGCGGAGGGCTGCCGGGCACCCTCCGCGCGGGCGAGGGCCGCGTCCACGGCGGCGTCCTCCTTGGCCTTGTTGGCGCCGCCCTGAGTCTTCACGATCACCCGGATCACAGCGATGAAGAGGGCGGCCATGACGGCCGAGGGCAGCAACGCGGCGACGTATTCCATGGGTCCAGGGTAGCCAGGGCGCGACGGACGGCCGGGCGGGGGTGGGCGCGGGGCGGCGGGTTTCTCAGCCCACGGCCAGCCGCCGGCCCGACGGGGGCGGAGCCGACTTGCGGCGGGGGAAGACCTCGCCCGGGGTGGGAAAGGGACGGCCGGGCTTCGTCGGCGCGCCGGGGGCGGGAGCCGGGTTCGGCGCGGGCTCGGGCCGCGGGGCGGACGGCCCACGCTCCGGCTTCTTCTCGGGCTTCTCGGCCTCCGCAGGCCTCTCCGGCCCCTCCTGCCCCTCCTGCCCCTCCGAGCCCTCGGCACCCTCGGCGTCCTGAGCCTGGCCGCCCGGCAGGGCGAGGAGCCGGGTGCGGGAGACCGGGACGCCGGGCAGGGGTGCGGCGGCAGGGACCGTACGGCCGGCGAGGCGGGCGCGCACGTCCTGCTCCGCGAGGAGCCGGCAGCGGTCCAGGAGGGCGGCGGCGGTGGAGTTGCCGCGCAGCGCCCGGAGCGCGGCGAGGTCGTCGGGGTCGGGGCGGTACCCGGCGCCCAGCGCCTCCTCCAGGAGCGCGAGATAGCCGGCGGCTGTGCCGGGGAGGGCGGCGCGGTAGCGGCCGAGGTCGGCCACCAGGAAGGCGCGCAGCCTGGCGTACTCCCGCATCGCCTCGTCGAGGGAGTCGGCGAGGCGGAGGCAGTCCTGGACGTCTTCGGCCGAGGCGGACGTGGGGTGCAGGGCGAGGGCGAGGGCGCGGCGGAGCACACGCAGCTCCTCCGCGCCGAACACCATGCCGCCGCGCGTTCCGTAGGGCGTGGGCATGCCGTGACGATACGCGCTAATCAGACAAACCCCGCATAGCGGACGGGTGTGGCGTGGGGCGTCCACCCGGGTGGAAGGCGTCCGCCCGCTCCGTCACATCCGCGACACGTTCCGTTCGTAGACCAGGCGCAGGCCGATGAGGGTCAGCCAGGGCTCGTGCTCGTCGATGACCGCGCTCTCGCCCAGGACCATCGGCGCCAGCCCGCCCGTCGCGATGACGGTCACCTCGTCGGGATTGTCGGAGAGCTCGCGGGCCATCCGGCGGGCCACGCCGTCCACCTGGCCGGCGAAGCCGTAGACGATGCCGGACTGCATCGCCTCGACCGTGTTCTTGCCGATCACGCTCCGGGGCCGCGCCACCTCGATCTTGCGTAGCTGCGCGGCCCTGACCCCGAGGGCCTCCACCGAGATCTCGATGCCGGGAGCGATGACCCCGCCGACGTACTCCCCGCGCACCGAGATCGCGTCGAAGGTGGTGGCGGTGCCGAAATCGACGACGATCGCCGGACCGCCGTAGAGCTCGTTCGCCGCGACCGCGTTGATGATGCGGTCGGCGCCGACCTCCTTGGGGTTGTCGAACTGGATCGGCACGCCCGTCTTCACGCCCGGCTCGACCAGTACCGCGGGCACGTCGCCGTAGTAGCGGCGGGTCACCTCACGGAGCTCGTGCAGGACGGAGGGGACCGTCGCGCAGATGGCGATGCCGTCGATGCCGTCACCCAGTTCGTCGCCGAGCAGGGGGTGCATGCCCATCAGGCCCTGGAGCAGGACCGCGAACTCGTCGGCCGTGCGGCGCGGGTCGGTGGAGATCCGCCAGTGTTCGACGATGTCCTCGCCGTCGAACAGACCCAGGACGGTGTGCGTGTTGCCCACGTCGATCGTCAGCAGCATGGCCGGCCCCTACTCCGCTGCCCGCAGGTCCAGGCCGATGTCCAGGATCGGCGAGGAGTGGGTCAGGGCTCCCACTGCGAGGTAGTCGACTCCCGTGTCGGCGTACGCCTTGGCGTTGCCGAGGGTGAGCCGGCCGGACGCCTCCAGCGCGGCCCGGCCGGCGACGACGGCCACGGCCTCCTCGCACTCACCGGGCGTGAAGTTGTCCAGCAGGATCAGGTCGGCACCGGCGTCCACGACCTCACGGAGCTGGTGCAGGGTGTCGACCTCGACCTCGATCGGCACGTCGGGGAAGCGTTCCCGGACCGCCTGGAAGGCCTGGGCGACACCGCCCGCGGCGATGACGTGGTTGTCCTTGACCAGGGCCGCGTCGGAGAGCGACATGCGGTGGTTGACGCCGCCGCCGCAGCGCACGGCGAACTTCTCCAGGGAGCGCAGGCCCGGGGTGGTCTTGCGGGTGTCGCGGACCTCGGCCCGGGTGCCCTCCAGGACGTCCGCCCACGCGCGCGTGGCCGTCGCGATGCCCGACAGACGGCACAGGAGGTTCAGGGCGCTGCGTTCCGCCGTGAGGAGGTCCCGGGTGCGGGCGGTGACGGAGAGCAGCGTGTCGCCGGCCTCCACCCGGTCGCCGTCCTCCACGTGTCGTTCGACCTCGAACTCCGCCGTGCAGACCACCGACATGACGGCCTCGGCGATCCTCAGGCCCGCCACGACGCCCGCTTCCCGCGCGCTGAAGTCGGCGGTGGCGACGGCGTCCTCCGGGATGGTCGCGACCGTCGTCACGTCCACGCCGCCCGCCAGGTCCTCCTGGATGGCGACCTGGGCGATGTCCTCGACCTCCACCGGGTCCAGGCCGGCGTCGGCCAGGAGCTGGGCGAGCGCGGGGTCGAGGCCGCACTCCGTGTAATCGTCGTAGCCGTCGTATCCGTCGGAGTCCGCGCCGCAGGCGCAGCCGTCGCCGCAGCCACCGGACGGGACGAGGGGAAGATCTGGGGTGGTCACGGCAGTCACTGCTCCTGGGAGGCCTGAAGGGGGAGGGTCGGGGGGAAGTCTGTGGCGTCGGTGGTGTGCGCCGCCAGCGTGCGGTCCGGGTTCAGCCGTACGACGATGTGCCGGCGCCAGGCGGTGTCGTCGCGCTCGGGCCGGTCCTCGCGCCAGTGGCAGCCGCGGGTCTCCTCGCGCTGCCGCGCGGCGGCGACCAGGACGCGGGCCACGCACAGGAGGTTGGTGGCCTCCCAGGTGTCGACGCCGGGCTCGGCGGTCTTGCCGTTCTCGTCGAGGGCGTCGCGGGCGTCGGCGTGCAGCCGCTGGAGCCCGTCGGCGGCCTGGGCGAGCGAGTCGGCGGAGCGCAGCACGCCGGCTCCCCGGGTCATGATCCGCTGGATGGTGAAGCGGGCCTCCGGGGGGAGCAGGGGGTGCCCGGGGCGGTCGGCCTGCGGGAGGGGCTGCGGCACGCGCGCGTGGAGGGTGTCCCCGGTCCGGCTCGCGGCGATGTCGGCGGCGATGCGCTCGGCGTAGACCAGGCCCTCCAGGAGGGAGTTGGAGGCGAGCCGGTTGGCGCCGTGCACGCCGGTGCAGGCGACCTCCCCGCACGCGTACAGACCGGGGACGGTGGTGCGGCCCCGGGAGTCGGTGCGGACGCCGCCGGAGGCGTAGTGGGCGGCCGGGGCGACCGGCACGGGCTCGGTGACCGGGTCGATGCCGTGGGCGCGGCAGGCCGCGAGGATCGTCGGGAAGCGGTGCTCCCACATCTCGGCGCCGAAGTGGCGGGCGTCGAGGTACATGTGCTCGGCGTCCCGCTCCCCCATCCGGCGCATGATGCCCTTGGCGACGATGTCGCGCGGGGCGAGTTCGGCGAGCTCGTGCTGCCCGACCATGAAGCGCACGCCGTCGGCGTCGACCAGGTGGGCGCCCTCGCCGCGTACCGCCTCGGAGACCAGGGGCTGCTGGCCCTCCGCGTCGGGGCCGAGGAACAGGACGGTCGGGTGGAACTGGACGAACTCGAGGTCGCTGACCTCGGCGCCCGCGCGCAGGGCCAGCGCCACACCGTCGCCGGTGGAGACGGAGGGGTTCGTGGTCGCGCTGAACACCTGGCCCATGCCGCCGGTCGCGAGCACCACCGCGGGGGCGTGCACGGCCCCCACGCCGTCGTGCTGGCCCTCCCCCATGACGTGCAGGGTCACACCCGCGGTGCGGCCCTCGACGTCCGTCAGCAGGTCCAGGACGAGCGCGTTCTCGATGGTGCGCATCCCGCGCGTACGCACGGCCTCCACCAGCGCGCGGGAGATCTCCGCGCCGGTGGCGTCCCCGCCCGCGTGCGCGATGCGCCGCCGGTGGTGACCGCCCTCACGGGTCAGTTCCAGGCCGCCCTCGGAGGTCTCGTCGAAGTGGGCGCCGGTGGCGATGAGACGGCGTACGGCGTCGGGGCCCTCGGTGACGAGGATGCGGACCGCTTCCTCGTCGCACAGGCCCGCGCCGGCCACCAGGGTGTCGTCCCGGTGCTGCTCGGGGGTGTCGCCCTCGCCGAGTGCCGCGGCGATGCCGCCCTGGGCCCAGCGGGTGGAGCCGTCGTCGAGCCGGGCCTTGGTGACCACGACGGTGGCCAGCCCGGCGGCCTCGCAGCGCAGCGCCGCGGTCAGTCCGGCGACACCGGAGCCGACGACCACGACGTCCGCGTCGATGGACCACCCGGGCGCGGGCGCGTGCAGTCGTATGCCTGTGCTGGTCACGAGGCGGCTCCGAGGGTGCCGAAGGTCAGGGGGATGTTGTCGATCAGGCGGGTCGTCCCGACCCGGGCGGCCACGGCGAGGACGGCCTCGCCGGTGAAGCCGTCGCCGATCTCGGTGAAGTCCGAGGGGTCGACCAGGGCCAGGTAGTCCAGGGTGAGCGGCGGGGTGAGGCGGGCGGCTCCGTCGAGGACCTGGCGGGCGGCTGCACGGACGGCCGCCGGACCGGCCGCCGTGGCGACGGCGTGCGCGTCGGCCGCCGCGCGGGACTCGCCCAGCGCGTTGAGCGCCTCGACGCGCGCGCGCGTGGAGGGCACCTCGCGGGCCCGCGCGCGCAGCGCCTCCTGCGCGGCGTGCCGGTCCCGGCCGGCGAACAGCGCGCCGGACAGTGCGAGGGCGGTGCGCCGCTCCGCGGCGGAGAGGTAGCGGTTGCGGCTGGACAGGGCCAGTCCGTCGTCCTCGCGGACGGTGGGGACACCGACGATGTCGACGCCGAAGTTCAGGTCGCGCACCATGCGGCGGATCAGGGCGAGCTGCTGGGCGTCCTTCTGGCCGTACAGGGCGACGTCGGGGCGCGTGAGGTGCAGCAGTTTGGCGACGACGGTGAGCACGCCGTCGAAGTGACCGGGGCGGGCGGCGCCCTCCAGGCGTTCGCCCATGGGTCCGGCGCTGATCCGGACCTGGGGCTCGCCGCCCGGGTAGACCTCGTCGGCCGACGGGGCGAAGACGGCGTCGGCGCCCGCCTGTCCGGCGACGTCGAGATCGGCGTCCAGGGTGCGCGGGTACCGGTCGAGGTCCTCGCCCTCGCCGAACTGCAGCGGGTTGACGAAGACGGTGACCACCACCTCGCCGTCGGCGCCCGCGATGTCGCGTGCGGCGCGGATCAGGGTGGCGTGGCCCTCGTGCAGGGCGCCCATGGTCATCACCACGGCGCGGCGGCCCGTACGCGCGCGTGCGTGCAGTTCCCCGGCGGTGCGCAGCAGGGTGGTGGTCATCGGGATTCCCCTTCGCCTTTGCCTTCGCCGGGGGCGCCTGTTTCGCCGGTGGTGCCCGTCGTCCCGCCGGCGAGTACCCCGAGCAGGTCCTCGGCGAGCTCCGGCTTCAGCAGGCCGTGGGCGAGGGCGCGGTCCGCGGTCGCGCGGGCCATCGCCAGGTAGCCGGCGACGGCCTGCGGGGCGTGCCGGCGCAACTCGGCGACGTGCGCGGAGACGGTGCCGGCGTCACCGCGCGCGACGGGGCCGGTGAGGGCCGCGTCGCCGGAGCGCAGGGCGTTGTCCAGGGCCGCGCCGAGCAGCGGGCCGAGCATCCGGTCGGGTGCCTCGACCCCGGCGGTGCGCAGCAGTTCCAGGGACTGCGCGACCAGGGTGACCAGGTGGTTGGCGCCCAGGGCGAGGGCCGCGTGGTAGAGCGGGCGGTTCTCCTCGGCGATCCACTCCGGCTCGCCGCCCATCTCGATCACCAGCGCCTCGGCGGCCAGCCGCAGCTCCTCGGGCGCGGTGACGCCGAAGGAGCACCCGGCGAGCCGCTGCACGTCCACGGGGGTGCCGGTGAACGTCATCGCCGGGTGCAGGGCCAGCGGCAGCGCTCCGGCCCGCAGGGCGGGGTCCAGCACCTTCGCGCCGTACCGCCCGGAGGTGTGTGCGAGGAGTTGCCCCGGCCGTACCGCGCCCGTCCCGGCGAGCCCGGAGACCAGCTCGGGCAGCGCGTCGTCCGGGACGGTCAGCAGCACCAGCTCGGCCCGCTCCAGCACCTCGGCGGGCGGGACCACGGGTACGCCGGGGAGCAGTTGCTCGGCGCGCCTCCTGGACGCGGCGGAGACGGCGGAGACGGCCACCGGGCGGTGTCCGGCGAGTTGGAGGGACGCGGCCAGGGCCGGGCCCACGCGCCCGGCGCCGACGACGCCGACGGTGAGCCGCGCGGGGCGGTCCCTGGGATCCGGCTGTGGGGCTGTGTTCACGCGACGGCGGCCTTCCCGTTCCAGTCCGCTCGGGGTACCGGACGATTTCTCGTCATGCTAACGCGATCGGTTCTCCGGGTGTTCGGTCACGCCGTCGCCGTTGTGCCCGCTGCGCCCTTTTCGTTGCGCGTTGCGCCGCCGTGTGCGGAACGCGCAACGCAGAACGCAGAACGCAGAACGAAAACTCCGATGCCCTCGCTCACCCGCACGGGGGATGATCCCGGGCATGAGCGATACGGCGGGGAACGGCACGGCGGAAGCGGAACAGGACGAGCGGCGCACCGGCGAGGAGGGGCGCCGGGAGCTGCGCGCACGGCGGGTCGCCGCCTATCGCGGTGCTCCGCGCGTCCTCGCCCGCCTCGGGTTCCTGGGCACGCTCCGGGAACGGCTGGCACTGCTGGCGGAGGCGGACGGCCGGTACGACCTGGACGAGGCGTCCGACCTGTACGGCGACGGTGTCGTCGAGGCGCTGGAGGAGCGGGTCGCCGGGCTCCTCGGCACCGAGGCCGCAGCGTTCTTCCCGACCGGCACGATGGCCCAGCAGGTGGCTCTGCGCTGCTGGGCGGGCCGTACCGGCAACCCCGTCGTCGCTCTGCACGGGCTCAGCCACCCCGAGGTCCATGAGCGGAACGCGTTCAGCCGGGTCGCCGGGTTGCGTCCGGTGCGGGTGACGAGCGAGCCCAGGATGCCGACCGCCGCCGAGGTGCGGGACTTCGAGGAGCCCTTCGGCGCGCTGATGCTGGAGCTTCCCCTTCGGGACGCCGGTTTCCTGCTGCCCACCTGGGAGGAGCTCACCGAGGTGGTGGACGCCGCGCGGGAGCGCGAGGCCGTGGTGCACTTCGACGGGGCCCGGCTGTGGGAGTGCGCCGTCCACTTCGGCCGGCCACTGGACGAGATCGCCGGCCTGGCGGACAGCGTCTACGTGTCGTTCTACAAGTCGCTCGACGGCTTCGGCGGCGCGGCCCTCGCCGGTCCCGGGGCCCTGGTGGCGGAGGCGAAGGCCTGGCGGCACCGGTACGGCGGCACCGCCTTCCAGCAGTTCCCGACCGCGTTGTCGGCCCTGATCGGCCTGGAGCGGGAGCTTCCCCGGCTGCCGGAGTACGTCACCCACGCGCGCGTGGTGGCCGCCGCGCTGCGCGAGGGCCTGGCCGCGGCCGGGGTGCCGTGGGCCCGCGTCCATCCCGAGGTGCCGCACACCCACGACTTCCAGGTGTGGCTGCCGTACGACGCGGAGGCCCTCGCACAGGCGGCGATCCGCACGGCCGAGGAGACGGGAACCATGCTGTTCGCCAACGGCTGGGATCAGCAGGGCCCGGGCCTGGCGCTCACCGAGGTGTACGTGCGGGCGGCCGGCCTGGAGTGGACCCCCGACGACGTGCGGACGGCGGCCGCGGACTTCGTGAACCGGCTGACGGAGACGGCAACGGCAACGGGGACGGGGACGGGGACAGGGACGAGGACGGCCGGGCGGTAGCGCCCGCGGGGTCGGCAGCCTCGGCGGGGCCTCAGTCGAAGCGGATGTGCCGGAGTCCGACGCGCGCCTGCCGCAGCCGGGTGCGCAGCGGGCCCTCACGGTTGGGGCGCAGTTCCAGCCCCGCCAGTACGGCGATGCGGTCCGCCGTCTTCGGCACGGTGGTGTGGTCCGTCCACAGATGCTCGGCGAACTCCGGCCCGGCGAGCCGCTCCAGACAGTGGTCGAGCTGCTGCACGGCCCGACTCTCTTGGCGGGTAACGGCGTTCTTCCCGGCGGCGGAGCGCAGCAGGCGTCCGAGGCCGCGTTCGCGCAGCCGCCTCAGCACCGTCTCCCGTTCGGCGAGGAGGGCGAAGTGGTGTACGCCGTGGCCGAGTTCGCGCAGCCGGCCGACCGTCTCGGCGAAGTGACCGGAGTCCGTGACCGTCATCGGCGCGATCACGACGCCGTCGTGCCGGGTCAGGGCGAGGTCGAGGACCTCGACGACGCCCTGCCGCCAGGAGGTCAGGTCCCGGAAGTCTCCCCGCAGTTCGGGCGGCAGCATGCGGCGCAGCCCGAATCCGGCGTGCTCCGGGTCACAGACGACGCTGCCCGGGAGACGACGGTGTATCTCGTACGCGGTTTGTGTCTTACCGCCCCCGAAAGGGCCGTTGATCCACAGCAGCATGCGCCGACCCTACCGACGCCGGGGCCCACGGTCAGCCGTGTCCGCCGGCCCGCACCAGTCCCGTCTCGTAGGCGAGGACCACCACCTGCACCCGGTCCCGCAGCCCCAGCTTGGTCAGGATGCGGCCCACGTGCGTCTTCACCGTCGCCTCCGACAGCACCAGCCGGGCCGCGATCTCGCCGTTGGACAGGCCCTGCGCGACCAGCACCATGACCTCCCGCTCCCGCTCGGTGAGCCGCTCCAGCCCCTTGTGCCGGGGCTGCTCGGCGGTGGACGGCAGCATGGGGGCGAAGCGGTCCAGGAGCCGGCGGGTGGTGGACGGCGCGACCACGGCGTCACCGCTGTGCACCGCGCGGATCGCGGCGAGCAGTTCGCCCGGGGGCACGTCCTTGAGCATGAAGCCGGAGGCGCCGGCCTTCAGCCCGGAGAAGGCGTACTCGTCGAGGTCGAAGGTGGTCAGGATCAGCACCTTCGGCGGGTCGGTGTCCGCGCAGATCCGGCGGGTCGTCTCCACCCCGTCCAGCTTCGGCATCCGGACGTCCATGAGCACCACGTCGACGGCGGTGGCGCGCAGCACCTGGAGGGCCTCCACGCCGTCGCCCGCCTCCGCCACGACCTCCATGTCCGGCTGGGCGTCGAGCACCATCCGGAACCCGGTGCGCAGCAGCACCTGGTCGTCGACGAGCATCACGCGGATCGCCATCGGGTCCTCTTCCAGTCCGGTTCCAGGCCAGTGTTACAGGTATCAACAACGGGCGTGCGCAAGCGTCCGGGTGTCAGGGGCCGGGCTTGAGCGGCAGCAGGACACTGATGCGGAATCCTCCGCCCGGCCGCGGACCCGCGTCCAGGGTGCCGCCGACCATGCCGACCCGCTCGCGCATGCCGATCAGACCGTGGCCCTGGCCGTCGTACCCGCCCTCCTCGTACAGCTCGTGCGGGGCGCCCTTGCCGTCGTCCTCGACCAGCAGGCCGAGACCGTCGTCGAAGTACACCAGGCGCACACTGGCGCCCGTGTCGGGCCCGCCGTGCTTGCGGGTGTTGGTGAGCGCCTCCTGCACGATGCGGTACGCGGTGAGTTCGACGCCGCTGGGCAGCGGACGCGGGGTGCCCTCGACCTTGAAGTCCACCGGCAGTCCGGACTCCCGGCACTGCTCGACGAGGTCCTCGATCTGCTGCACGTCGGGCTGCGGCACGTACTCGCCTGCCTCCTCGTGCTCGCCGGTGCGCAGTACGCCGAGCAGGCGGCGCATCTCGGCGAGGGCCTGGCGGCCGGTGGAGGAGATGGTCTCCAGGGCCTTCTTCGCCTGGTCGGGCGCGGCGTCGAGGACGTAGGCGGCGCCGTCGGCCTGGACCACCATCACCGACACGTTGTGGGCGACGACGTCGTGCAGTTCACGCGCTATGCGGGCGCGTTCGGCGGCGACCGCGACCTTGGCCTGCGCCTCGCGCTCCTTCTCCAGCCGGGCGGCGCGCTCCTCCAGCTGGGCGAAGTAGGCACGCCGGGTGCGCATGGAGTCGCCGAGCACCCAGGCGAGGGCGAAGGGCACGGTCTGGAATATCACCATGGCGATGTTGCCCGCCACGCTCACGTCCTCGACCGGCCAGCGCGCCTGCGCCACGGGAGCCGCGCACAGGCCGACGGCCAGCGCCAGCCGGGAGGCCCGGCGGGCGCCGACGGTCGCGACCGTGTAGACGATCACCAGCAGCGCGAAGTCGGCGGGCATCGTCGCCACGTCGAGGATCACCTGGAGCACGCCCACCACGACGGCCAGGACCAGCATCCGCTCCGGCATCCGCCGGCGCAGCGCCACGACCAGCGACAGCAGCAGCATGACCGGCACGGTCAGGGCCGGCAGATCGGTCCCCTCGACCTTCTGCGCGCTCGCTCCGCCCAGCACCGAGATCCCGAACAGGACCACGGCCCAGAAGCAGTCGACCCCTGTCGGGTGTCTGCGGAGAAAATCATAGAAGCGCTGCACGTGACCCAGCGTAGGGAAGCAAAATGCGTGCAGGGGTCAACCGGAGGGCCGATCCCCGGTCGGCACGCGTACTCCGCAAGGTGGAGACCCGGCATATCCGCGCCCTTAACCTGGCCCCGTGACAGCGACGACGAGCGGGTGGCGCGGTTGGCGGGCGGCGGCCCGGACCGCCCTGTACGGGCCGGACGGCTTCTACCGTCGGCCGGAGGGCCCCGCCGGGCACTTCCGTACGTCGGTGCACGCCTCACCGCTGTTCGCGGGGGCCGTGGCCCGGCTGCTGTGCCGGGTCGACGAGGCGCTGGGGCGGCCCTCGGTGCTCGACTTCGTGGACATGGGGGCGGGCCGGGGCGAACTGGTCACGGGGGTGCTCGCCGCACTGCCCGCCGAGGTGGCGGCGCGCGTGCGTGCGTACGCCGTCGAACTCGCCGGCCGTCCCGGCGGACTCGACCGCGGGATCGAGTGGCGGACCGAGCCCCCGGAACGGATCACCGGACTGCTGTTCGCCAACGAGTGGCTGGACAACGTGCCCCTGGAGGTCGCCGAGGTGGACCCGGCGGGCGCCTCGCGCCTGGTACTGGTCCGGGAGGACGGCACGGAACGGCTCGGGGCGCCGGTCACGGGCCCGGAGGCCGAGTGGCTGGCCCGGTGGTGGCCGTTGCCGGCCGGGGAGGGGCTGCGGGCGGAGATCGGGCTGCCCCGGGACGTGGCGTGGGCGTCGGCGGTCGGGACGCTCGAGCGGGGGCTCGCCGTCGCCGTGGACTACGCGCACTCGGCGGACGCGCGCCCGCCGTTCGGGACCCTCACGGGGTTCCGGGAAGGGCGGGAGACGACGCCCGTACCGGACGGGTCGTGCGACATCACCGCGCACGTCGCCCTCGACTCCTGCGCGGCGGCCTGCGCGCTCCCCGGCGCCCGCCTGCTCACCCAGCGGGCGGCCCTGCGCTCCCTGGGCATCACGGGCGCGCGCCCCCCGCTCACTCTGGCGTCCGCCGACCCCGCCGGCTACGTACGCGCCCTCGCGGGCGCCTCCCAGGCCGCCGAACTCATCGCGACGGGCGGACTCGGCGACTTCGGCTGGCTGCTGCAGCCCGTGGGCATCCCGGACGTCCTCACGGAGTGACCCCGCGGACCGGCCCCGCGGACCGACACCTATTTGTCGATGTCTCCCACCACGAAGAACATCGACCCCAGGATCGCCACCATGTCCGAGACCAGCGTCCCCGGCAGCAGTTCGGTGAGCGCCTGGATGTTGTTGTACGACGCCGAGCGCAGCTTCAGCCGGTACGGCGTCTTCTCGCCCTTGCTGACCAGGTAGTACCCGTTGATGCCGAGCGGGTTCTCGGTCCACGCGTAGGTGTGCCCCTCGGGCGCCTTGAGGACCTTCGGGAGCCGCTGGTTGACCGGTCCCGGCGGCAGGTCGGCGAGCCGGTCGAGGCAGGCGTCGGCGAGGTCGAGGGAGTTGTAGGTCTGCTCCAGGAGGCACTCGAAGCGGGCGAGGCAGTCGCCCTCCTCACGGGTCACGACCTTCAGGACGTCACCCAGTTCGCCGTAGGCGAGATACGGCTCGTCGCGGCGCAGGTCGAAGTCGACGCCCGAGGCACGGGCGATCGGCCCGCTCACGCCGTACGCGTGCACGACGTCCGCGGAGAGGACGCCCACCCCGCGGGTGCGGCCCCGGAAGATCTCGTTGCCGAGCACCAGGTCGTCGAAGCGGTCCATGCGGGAGCGCACGTCGGCGACCGCGGCTCGCGCGCGTGTGGTCCATCCCGCCGGAAGGTCCTCCTTGAGGCCGCCCACGCGGTTGAACATGTAGTGCATGCGGCCGCCGGAGACCTCCTCCATGACGTGCTGGAGCTCCTCGCGCTCGTGGAAGGCGTAGAAGATCGGCGTGATGCCGCCGAGCTCCAGCGGATAGGAACCGAGGAACATCAGGTGGTTGAGCACCCGGTTCAGCTCCGCGAGCAGCGTGCGCAGCCACACCGCGCGCTCGGGGACCTCCATGCCGAGCATCCGCTCCACCCCGAGGACCACGCCCAGCTCGTTGGAGAACGCCGACAGCCAGTCGTGACGGTTGGCCAGCATGATGATCTGGCGGTAGTCACGCGCCTCGAACAGCTTCTCCGCGCCCCGGTGCATGTAGCCGATCACGGGCTCCGCGCGGTTGATGAGCTCGCCGTCCAGGACGAGCTTGAGCCGCAGCACGCCGTGCGTGGACGGATGCTGGGGCCCGATGTTGAGCACCATGTCGGTGCTCTCCGCGGCGCCGCCGATGCCGACCGTGGTCTCCGTCGTAGGAGTCATGACCACAGTCTCCCCCACGCACGCAGGGGCCTGCGCACACCGGGGCCTACGTACGCTGGGCCCATGGAGACGGGGAACCCGCACGACACGGGGACAGCGGTGGAGCCGGTGAGCCCCGGCGACGGACCGCAGTGGATCGCGCTGCCACCGGGGCTGTTGAAGCTGCGCCGGCTGATGCTCGTGGTGTGGCTCGGGTCGCTCGCCCTGGCCGCCGGGCTGGTCCCGGGACTGCTGGCCGGGCCCGGCTGGGCCGGCTTCGCCGTGCTGCCGCTGGCCGTGCTGGCCTGGGGCTGGGTGATGCTGGAGCGCAACTGGCGCTCCTGGCGGTACGCCGAGCGCGCCGACGACCTGCTGATCAGCCGGGGCGTCCTGTGGCGCGAGGAGACGGTCGTGCCGTACGGGCGGATGCAGCTGGTGGAGGTCACCTCCGGTCCCGTCGAACGGCACTTCGGGCTGGCCAGCGTGCAGCTGCACACGGCGGCCGCGGCGACCGACGCCACCATCCCCGGCCTCGACCCGGCCGAGGCCGAACGGCTGCGCGACCGGCTCACGGAGCTGGGCGAGGCCCGATCGGCGGGGCTGTGAGGGCCCCGGAGGTCCACGAGGACGTACGCGGGCGACGCCCGGTGATCGAGCGCCGGCTGCACCCCGTCACGCCGCTCAGGCGGGCGTGGGCACCCATAGCGGTCGTCATCGGGTGGGCGCTGCACGACCCGGACCAGGCGCAGCGTCAGCTGACCCGGCTGACCACGACGACCCTGCTGATCGGTCTCGGCGTCCTCATCCCGGCCGCCGCCCTCTACGGCTTCCTGACCTGGTGGTTCACCCATTTCGCGGTGACCGACAGCGAACTGCGCATCCGCACCGGGCTGTTGTTCCGCCGCACCGCGCACATCCGGCTGGAGCGGATCCAGGCCATCGACGTCACCCAGCCGCTGCTCGCGCGGATCGCGGGCGTGTCGAAACTCAGACTCGACGTCATCGGCACCGACAAGAAGGACGAACTGGCCTTCCTGGGTGCCGATCACGCCCGCGCACTGCGCGCCGAACTGCTCGCGCGGGCGGCGGGTTTCGCACCCGAGACGGCACATGAGGTCGGCGAGGCGCCGTCCCGGCAGCTGTTGCGCGTGCCGCCCGGCGTCCTCGCCCTCTCCCTCGTGCTGACCGCCTCGACCTGGGTCTGGCTGATCGCCGCCCTCGTCGTGGTGCCGCTGCTGTGGATGGCCACCCACAGCCTGTGGACGGTCCTCGCCGCCGTGGTACCGCTGTTCGGCGCGGCGGGTGCGAGCAGCGTCGGCCGGTTCGTCACCGAGTACGACTGGACCCTGGGCGAGTCGCCCGACGGACTGCGGATCGACCACGGGCTGCTGGACCGGGCGCACGAGACGGTGCCGCCGGGACGGGTGCAGACCGTGCGGCTCGTGGAGCCGCTGCTGTGGCGGCGCCTGGGCTGGGTACGGGTCGAACTCGACGTGGCCGGCTCGTCCAACTCCCTGCTGCTGCCGGTCGCTCCGCGCGAGATCGCCGAGTCCGTCGTCGCGCGCGTGCTCCCCGGCGTCCACGTGCCGTCGCACGCGGAACTGTCCCGGCCGCCGCGGCGCGCCCGGTGGTGCGTGCCGGTGTGGTGGCGCGGCTACGGGCTCGCCGTCACCGACGCCGTGTTCGCCGCGCGGCACGGCCTGCTGAGCCGGACCGTCGCCCTGGTGCCGCACGCCAAGGTGCAGAGCGTACGGCTGGTCAAGGGGCCCTGGCAGCGCGCCCGGGGCGTCGCGGACGTCCATGTGGACACCGGGGCCGACGAGTCCGTGACGGCCCGGCTCCGGGACGCCGGCGAGGCCGCGGAGCTGCTGCGGTCCCAGGCGGAACGTTCCCGGACCGGCCGCAGGGACGCCCTCCCGGACCGCTGGATGGCCTGACTCCGAACCCCGGAACCCGGAAAACCCCCGGAAACGCGTGCGGTGCTTCAGGAGACCGCGCTGCGCAGTCCCTCGGTGCCGACCGCCGCGTCGGCTGTGCCGTCCGGGCCGGCCGTGCCGTCCTCTTCCGGCTCGTCGTGCGCCGTCAGATCAATGACCTGGCCGACGGCCCGTGCGTCCTCATCGGCCGGCTTGAACTCTCCGTCGTCCTCGGGCTTGTGCAGGGCCAGGGCCTCCTGGCCGACGACATCGGCGAGGTCCTCGTTCTGGACGCCCTCCCGGCCGGGTCCCTCGTCCTTCTGCGTACCGAAGAAGTCGAACCCGCCGCCGGTCACCGGACGCCGGACGGGCTCCGTCGGCGGTACGACCGCGACCGCGGTCGGCACGGTGAAGTGCCCGGAGGGCTGCACCGAGCGGCCCGGCGGGGCCGACGGAGCCGACTGCTCGGGCTGGGACGGCTCCTCGGGCGCGGTGCCGGTGCCGGTGTCGGTACCCGGGCCGGAGGAAGCCGCGCGCTCGTGCTCGCCGACCGCCCTCGGCTGCCCCTCCGTCCCGTCCTTCCGCGGCTGCTCCGGCTTCCGCTTCCTCGCGGGCTCGGGGCCGTCGCCCTTGGGGGAGTCGTCCTCGGAGGCGTCACCCTCGGGAGTGTCGTGGTGCTCCTCCCGTGCGTCGTCGCCGAGCCGGGCCAGCGCCGCCTCGGCCCGCAGGAACAGCTTGGAGCCCTCGGGCGAGAAGACCGCGGGAGCCGTCGGCTCCGCCCCGACCGCTTCCGCTCCGGTCGCTTCCTGCACCGCGGCCCCGCCCGCGGTTCCATCCTCGCTCCTGGCCGCCGGCACGGACACCGTCCCGGCGGTCTCGTCACCGGACCGCGCCGAAGGCCCCGCCGGCAGCGCACGGGCCGGTACCGCCGCCTCGATCTCGAGCACCCGGCGTTCCTCCAGAACGCTCGCCCGCTCGGTCTCCGCGGCGGCGTACCGCCGGAGCAGTGCCGCGTGCTCGTTGCGCAGCCCGGCCAGCTCCGCGCGCTTGGCGCGCAGCCGCTGCTCCAGCTTGACGCGCAGTTCGCGCGACTCGTCGAGGTCGGCCTCCAGTTCGGCGATCCGCTCCTCGAACCGCCACTCGTCACCGGCCCGCGCGCGCGTGAGGTCGGCGACCTGCTTGCCGGCCAGGATGTCCCAGTGCCGCATGACGACCGCACCGATGATCGCCGTGGCCGCCGCGGCGGCGGCCAGGAGGCGAAGCGTCATCGGTTGTGTGAACACCCAGGGCCCCAGGGCGCAGACGAGGGAGACGCCTGCGATCGCCGACGGGGGCAGCATCCTGTGCAGGGGCGGGGAATGGCGGTGACGTCCACGTGGCATGGCCAGAAACTTACCGCGCGTAGGCGAATGATGGAGCCCCGCCCCGTAAAAACAAAGCCACACCGAGGCTTTCACAGGGCGTCAGGGAACTCCGCCGAACCGTGAATAGGCCCGGCACGCGAATATGCAAGATCATTTTCGCGAGAAGGGGCGGGTCACCACTTTCCGGGAAGACCGACGAGATCCGCTGAGGAAATACCGGCCGGAGGTTCGGACGGAGGCACGGGCCCCGCTCCCCTTAAGGTCTTCCAGATCTTCCGGATCTTCCGGGTCTTCCGGGTCCAGGTCCCCCAGGGTCCGGGTCTCCCGGGCCGCGCCCGGGGCATACGCTGAACATATGAGCAACAGCAGCGGACATCTCCACGTCGCGGGCCTTCCCCACTGGGACCGCTGCGCGGTCATGGGCGTGGTGAACGTGACCCCCGACTCCTTCTCCGACGGTGGCCGCTGGTTCGACACGACGACCGCCGTCAAACGCGGCCTCGACCTGGTTGCCCAGGGTGCCGACCTGATAGACGTCGGCGGCGAGTCCACCCGCCCCGGCGCCACCCGCGTCGACGAGGCCGAGGAACTCAAGCGCGTCATCCCCGTGGTCCGCGGCCTCGCCGCCGAGGGCGTCACGATCTCCGTCGACACCATGCGCGCCTCGGTCGCCGAACAGTCCCTCACGGCCGGCGCCGCGCTCGTCAACGACGTGAGCGGCGGTCTCGCCGATCCCGACATGCTCCGTGTCGTCGCCGCCGCCGGCGCCCCCTTCGTCGTCATGCACTGGCGCGGCCTGCTGGAGGGCGGCAACGTCAAGGGCGCGTACGACGACATCGTCACCGAGGTCGTCGACGAGCTCCACGCGCGCGTGGCGGCGGTGCTGGAGGCCGGCGTCGCGGCCGACCGCGTGATCGTCGACCCCGGACTCGGCTTCTCCAAGGACACCGGCCACGACCTCGCCCTCCTCGCCCGGCTCGACCGCCTCCGGGCGCTCGGTCACCCGCTGCTCGTGGCCGCGTCCCGCAAGCGGTTCCTCGGCCAGGTCCTGGCCGGGCCCGACGGCACGCCCCCGCCCGCCCGGGAACGTGACGCGGCCACCGCCGCCGTCTCCGCCCTCGCCGCGCAGGGCGGCGCCTGGGCAGTCCGCGTGCACGAGGTGCGCGCCACCGCGGACGCCGTACGGGTCGTACGCGCCGTCGAACAGGCGCGCACCCCGGACGGCACGCGCCCCGAGCCCGCCCCGCACGGTGCGGAAGGAGCCCGGTGAGCGCGCCTCACACCGACGTCGAGCAGGTCGAGGCCACCAACGCCGCCTTCTACGAGGCACTCGAGCAGGGTGACTTCGAGGAGGTGGCGTCGCTCTGGCTCACCCCGGCCGACCTGGGTGTCGACGAGACCTACCACGACCCGGCGGACACCGGAGTGGTCTCCTGCGTGCACCCCGGCTGGCCGGTGCTCACCGGCCGCGGCGAGGTGCTCCGGTCGTACGCCCTGATCATGGCGAACACCGACTACATCCAGTTCTTCCTCACCGACGTGCATGTCTCCGTCACCGGCGACACCGCCCTGGTGACCTGCACCGAGAACATCCTCAGCGGCGGTCCCGCGCCGAAGGTGGGCGAGGAGCTCGGCCCCCTGGTCGGCCAGCTGGTCGTCGCCACCAACATCTACCGGCGTACCCCCGCGGGCTGGAAGCTCTGGTCCCACCACGCCTCCCCCGTCCTCGCCGAGAACGGCGAGGACGAACCCCCCGACGACACCGACACCCCGGACGACACCGACTCCCCCGCCTAGTGCCCCGGCAGGCAGCCGGTCACCACTCACGACCGGGGCCACCGGGAAGTGGCCGGAATCACGGCCGTGCGGGTAGGGGCCGCCACCGACCCGTGAGCCCCGGGTCTTCCCGGGAAAACCGGGAAAACACAGGGTGAATCCTCCTGGTACAGCCCGGACCGGCGCCCCCTCATGGCCGGTCCTGTCGGTGCCCGCAGGTAGATTCGACCGAGGCAGGTGTGCCGCCCGCACGGCATCGACCGGCGGACCGACGAGCTGGACGACTGACCGACTGACCGACTACAGGAGTGGATTCGTGTGGATCGTGTCGCGCTGCACGGCCTGAAGGCCCGTGGGCACCACGGTGTGTTCCCCAAGGAACGCGAGGAGGGCCAGACCTTCGTCGTCGACCTCGTCCTCGGCCTGGACACCCGACCGGCCGCGACCGACGACGACCTGACGAAGACCGTGCACTACGGGATCGTGGCGGAGGAGGTCGTGGCGGTCGTCGAGGGCGAGCCGGTGAACCTCATCGAGACGCTCGCCGAGCGCATCGCCCGGGTCTGCCTCGAGCACGACATGGTCCGGGAGGTCGAGGTCCGCGTCCACAAGCCGGACGCGCCGATCACCGTGCCCTTCGACGACGTGACCATCACCATCACCCGGAGCCGCGTATGACCAGGCCTTCCGCCCAGGGCCACACCGACCCGACCGTTCAGCCGGTCCCCGCCTCCGTGACGGAGCGGGTCGACGCCGCCGACAGCACCCTGCAGAACCCGAAGCAGGCCGTGATCGCCCTCGGCGCCAACCTCGGCAACCGGCTGGAGACCCTTCAGGGGGCCGTCGACGCCCTGGAGGACACCCCGGGCGTCCGCGTCAAAGCGGTGTCCCCCGTGTACGAGACGGAGCCGTGGGGTGTCGAGCCCGGCAGCCAGCCCTCGTACTTCAACGCGGTCGTGGCCCTGAGGACCACCCTCCCCCCGTCCTCCCTGCTGGAGCGGGCGCACGCGATCGAGGAGGCCTTCCACCGGGTCCGCGACGAGCGCTGGGGTCCGCGCACCCTGGACGTGGACATCGTCGCCTACGCGGACCTCCTGTCCGACGACCCGCGGCTGACCCTTCCCCACCCCCGCGCCCACGAGCGCGCCTTCGTACTGGCCCCCTGGCACGACGTCGACCCCGAGGCCGTTCTCCCCGGACGCGGCCCCGTCGCCGCCCTGCTGGGCGCGGTCGGCCGAGAAGGCGTCCTGCCCCGGGCCGACCTGGAACTTCGGCTGCCCGAATAGCCGTTAAGGTCGACACGACCGCATTCCGGGGCACCGGGGGAACCGAGGGGACACCGTGAGAGAGCTGCGCATCAGGGTGCTGGCCGGCGTCTTCGTCGTGGCCGGGATCCTGTCCTGGGCCGTCGCCCGCCTCTGGAACTCCTTCGGCACGCTGCCGAGCGTCCCGGTGGCCGCGCCCATCGTCCTCGCCCTGATCGCCGTGGTCCTCACGGCCACGGCGCTCTCTCTCCGCGCCCGTCTCAAGGCCCAGCGCGAGCGCCGTCCCGAAGCGAAGGGCGTCGACCCCATGATGGCGGCCCGCGCGGTCGTCTTCGGCCAGGCCAGCGCCCTGGTCGCCGCCCTGGTCGCCGGGATGTACGGCGGCACCGGCGTCTTCCTCCTGGAGTCCCTCGACATCCCGGCCCGCCGCGACCAGGCCATCTACGCCGGCGCCTCGGTCCTGGCGGGGATCGCCGTCATAGCGGCCGCCCTCTTCCTGGAGCGGGTCTGCAGGCTCCCGGAGGACGACGACGACCACCGCAACGGCAGGGGCACGGCCCCGGCGGCCTGAGACGCATTCCAGGGTCCGGTTCCGGGGACCGCGGTCCCCGGGACCGTTCCCGCGCGGGTCCGTCCCCGGTCAGCGCGCCATGATCAGGCTCATCGCCTCGTTGCGCGTCGCCGCGTCCCGCAGCTGGCCGCGCACGGCCGACGTGAGGGTCTTCGCGCCGGGCTTGCGGATGCCCCGCATCGACATGCACATGTGCTCGCACTCCACGACCACGATCACTCCGCGCGGCTCCAGTATCTCCATCAGGGAGTCCGCGATCTGGGTGGTGAGCCGTTCCTGCACCTGCGGTCGCCGGGCGTAGACGTCCACGAGCCGGGCCAGCTTCGACAGCCCCGTGATCTTGCCGCTGGTGGCCGGGATGTAGCCGACGTGGGCCACGCCGCGGAACGGCACCAGATGGTGCTCACACGTCGAGTACACCTCGATGTCCTTCACGAGCACCATCTCGTCGTGACCGATGTCGAACGTGGTCGTCAGCACGTCCTCGGGCTTCTGCCACAGGCCGGCGAATATCTCCTTGTACGCCCGTGCCACCCTGGCCGGTGTCTCCTGCAGCCCCTCCCGGTCGGGGTCCTCACCGACCGCGATCAGCAGCTCGCGTACGGCGTTCTCGGCTCGCTTCTCGTCGAACTCGCCGAAGGTGAACTCGCCGTCCAGCGTCACGGGGTCGGTCATGTGGTGCCTCGTTCCTGTGCCTGCGCGCGTCAGGGGTACGCGTCTCGACTGCGGATACACAAAAGCCGCGCCCCCCAGGCTAGAACCTGGGGGGCGCGGCGTTCATTCCGGGCCCGGCGGGGCCACCGGGAGAGCCGGTCAGCTCTCGGGGCGGTCCTCCGGGGTCCGCTCGGGCGCCGGCGCGGATTCCGCGGCGGTGCTCTTCACGGTGGAGATGGCCGGCGTCGCGCCGTTCGCCCCGTTCGTCAGTGCCAGCTCCTTGGGGGAGAGCACCGGCGGGCGGGTGGACGGCGTACGGCGGGAGGAACCGGTCCAGGCGGGCCTGGGCGGGCGCTTGACGATCGGCGCGAAGATCTCGGCGATCTCCTCCTTGCCCAGCGTCTCCCGCTCCAGGAGGGCGAGGACCAGGTTGTCGAGCACGTCGCGGTTCTCGACCAGGATCTCCCACGCCTCGTTGTGCGCGGTCTCGATGAGCTTCTTGACCTCTTCGTCGACCAGCGCGGCGATCTCCTCCGAGTAGTCGCGCTGGTGAGCCATCTCACGTCCGAGGAACGGTTCGGAGTTGTCGCCGCCGAACTTGATCGCGCCGAGACGCTCGGTCATGCCGTACTGCGTGACCATCGCGCGGGCCAGGCCGGTGGCCTTCTCGATGTCGTTGGCCGCACCGGTGGTCGGGTCGTGGAAGACGAGCTCCTCGGCCGCCCGGCCACCCAGCATGTAGGCCAGCTGGTCCAGCATCTCGTTGCGCGTGGTCGAGTACTTGTCCTCGTCCGGCAGCACCATCGTGTAGCCGAGGGCACGGCCTCTGGACAGGATCGTGATCTTGTGGACGGGGTCGGAGTTCGGTGAGGCCGCCGCGACCAGGGCGTGTCCGCCCTCGTGGTACGCGGTGATCTTCTTCTCCTTGTCCGACATGATCCGGCTCCGCTTCTGCGGGCCCGCGACCACACGGTCGATCGCCTCGTCCAGCATGTGGTTGTCGACCAGCTTCTGATCGCTGCGCGCGGTCAGCAGCGCGGCCTCGTTCAGCACGTTGGCCAGGTCGGCACCGGTCATGCCGGGGGTACGGCGGGCGACGGCCGCCAGGTCGACGTCCGGGGCGACCGGCTTGCCCTTCTGGTGGACCTTGAGGATCTCCAGCCGGCCCTGCATGTCCGGGCGGTCGACCGCGATCTGGCGGTCGAAGCGGCCGGGGCGCAGGAGGGCCGGGTCGAGGATGTCCGGGCGGTTCGTGGCGGCGATGAGGATCACGCCGCCCTTGACGTCGAAGCCGTCCATCTCGACGAGGAGCTGGTTCAGGGTCTGCTCGCGCTCGTCGTGACCACCGCCGAGGCCGGCGCCGCGGTGGCGGCCGACCGCGTCGATCTCGTCGACGAAGACGATCGCCGGGGCGTTGGCCTTGGCCTGCTCGAACAGGTCACGGACCCGGGAGGCACCGACACCGACGAACATCTCGACGAAGTCGGAACCGGAGATCGAGTAGAAGGGGACTCCGGCCTCGCCCGCGACGGCACGCGCGAGCAGGGTCTTGCCGGTTCCGGGCGGGCCGTACAGCAGCACGCCCTTGGGGATCTTCGCCCCGACGGCCTGGAACTTCGCCGGCTCCTGCAGGAACTCCTTGATCTCGTGGAGTTCCTCGACCGCCTCGTCCGATCCCGCGACGTCGGCGAACGTCGTCTTCGGGGTGTCCTTGGTGATGAGCTTCGCCTTGGACTTGCCGAAGTTCATGACGCGGGAGCCGCCGCCCTGCATCTGATTCATCAGGAACAGGAAGACCACGACGATGAGGACGAAGGGCAGCAGCGACAGCAGAATGCTCACGAACGGGTTCTGCTTGGACGGCGAAACCGTGTAACCGTCCGGAATCTGCTTGTTCTGGTACTTGTCCTGCAGCGTGTTGGCGATGGTGACGCCCTGGTCACCGATGTAGCTCGCCTGGATCTTCGAGCTGTCCTTGATCTTCTCACCGGGCTTGAGCTCGACCTTGATGATCTGCTCGTCGCCGGTGGTCAGCTTGGCCGACTCGACTTTGTTCTGGTTGATCGCCTGGACCACCTGGCCGGTGTCCACCGTCTTGTAGCCGCCGGACGAGCCGACGACCTGCATCAACACGACCACGGCGAGGACGGCCAGCACGATCCACATGACCGGCCCACGGAAGTATCGCTTCACGTCCATCCATACGGAGCGGTGTCGCCCCGTCCCTCCTGCCATAGTGAGTTTGATAAAGACTGTTCTTCGGACGGTACCCCAGCATCGCCCGCCGAAGCTGCGTGGGACTGCTGGCAATCGCGTCCACGCATGCTCCAACGGAGCGGGACCCGCCGGGGTTCCCGATCACATACGGCGCTCCGGGCCGGGTGACTCAGCCGCCGTAGACGTGAGGCGCGAGCGTACCGACGAACGGGAGGTTGCGGTACTTCTCGGCGTAGTCGAGGCCATATCCGACGACGAACTCGTTGGGAATGTCGAAACCGACCCATTCCACATCGATGTTGACCTTGGCGGCCTCGGGCTTGCGCAGCAGTGTGCACACCTTGAGGGAGGCGGGCTCGCGCGAGCCGAGGTTCGAGATCAGCCACGACAGGGTCAGGCCGGAGTCGATGATGTCCTCGACGATCAGGACGTGCTTGCCCTTGATGTCGGTGTCGAGGTCCTTGAGGATCCGCACCACACCGGAGGACTGGGTGCCCGCCCCATACGAGGATACGGCCATCCAGTCCATGGTGACGGGGGTGGACAGCGCCCGGGCGAGGTCGGCCATGACCATCACGGCGCCCTTGAGGACTCCGACGATCAGCAGTTCCTTGCCCGCGTACTCCGCGTCGATCTTCGCGGCCAGCTCAGCCAGCTTGGCGTCGATCTCTTCCTTGTTGATGAGCACCTTCTCGAGGTCGGCACCCATGTCTTTCGCGTCCACCCGCATCACTTTCGGTCGTCCCAGCGGCTGTCCCGTGCCGTCCGCGGCGCTGCCGAGGGCACGTTTTTCAGCCTTGCCGAATCACCAGTCTGCCACCCTGGCGACGGGCGACGACCCGACCGGGCAGATTGATGGCCCCCTGGCCGCGCCAGCCGGTGATCAGCCGGTCGACCTCCTCGATGTGCCGGGCGAACAGCGAACCGGCCGGGGCTCCCGCGTCGATGGCGGCGCGGCGCAGCACACGGCGGCGCACGGCGGGCGGAAGCGCGTGGAGCCCGGCGCACTCCAGGCGGCCGTCCGCGTCGCGGACGCCGGCCTCGGCCCGGCCGGCCCAGGCGTCGAGGGCGTCGGCGTCGTCGCGGGAGAGCTGGGCCGTCCGGGCGAGCGCCTCGACGACGCCCTTGCCGAGCGCCTTCTCCAGAGCGGGCAGGCCCTCGTGGCGCAGCCGGGAACGGGTGTAGGTGGGGTCGGTGTTGTGCGGGTCGTCCCAGACGTGGAGGGACTGGACCAGGCAGGCCTTGCGGGCCGTCTGCCGGTCGAGCCGGAGGAACGGCCTGCGGTAACGGCCGGCGGCCCCCGAGACCGCGGCCATTCCGGACAGGGAACGGATGCCGGAGCCGCGGGCGAGGCCCAGCAGGACGGTTTCCGCCTGGTCGTCGCGGGTGTGTCCGAGCAGGACGGCGGCGGCCCCGTGCCGTTCGGCCGCGGCGTCGAGGGCGGCGTAGCGGGCGTCGCGGGCGGCGGCCTCGGGGCCGCCCTCGCGGCCGACGCTGACGGCGACGGACTCCACGGGTGCGAGGCCCAGTTCGCGCAGGCGCAGGACCACTTCGGCGGCGCGCAGATCGGAGTCGGCCTGGAGGCCGTGGTCGACGGTGACACCGCCGGCCCGCAGGCCCAGCCGTGGGGCCTCGAAGGCGAGGGCGGAGGCGAGGGCCATGGAGTCGGCGCCGCCGGAGCAGGCCACGAGCACGAGGGGGGACGACTCTCGGTCGTGCGGGGAGTCGTGCGGGGAGTCGTGCCGGGGGTCGTGCGGGGGCCGACCGGGAGTGCGGCCGACTTCGTCGGGGATTCGGCTGTGTTCGTCGAGGATGTCGTGGAGTACGCGGCGCACCGCCAGGCGTATCGCCGCGACCGCAGGATGGGGACCCATGTCCGGTTCCCTTCATGAAGTTGTCAGGGGGCGTGGGCTCGAGTCGGTCACTCAGAGTGTGTAAATGGTGACAGAGTCGGGCCGTTACCCGAGCATTGCACGCTTACTCTTCGCTCACGGTCCCTCGGACGGGTGATTACAGGGTCATCCGTCTGCCGTCGGCCGGATCGGCTTCATGGTGGACACGCGCCGGTTTCACGATGCCGGGCGCGCGCCGACTTCACGCTGGGCGCGCGCGCCGGGTTCAGGACTCGGGTTTGCGGTGCACACGCGTGATCCATTCCGCCGGTTCGGCGATCTCCGCCTTGGTGGGGAGGGTGTTGGGCGAGGTCCACACCCGGTTGAAGCCGTCCATGCCGACCTCGTCGACGACCGCGCGGACGAAGCGTTCGCCGTCGCGGTACTGGCGGAGTTTGGCGTCCAGGCCGAGCAGTTTGCGCAGCGCCAGGTCCAGGCGGGAGGCGCCCTTCGCGCGGCGCTGCTGGAACTTCTCGCGGATCTCGGCGACGCTCGGCACGACCTCGGGGCCGACGCCGTCCATCACGAAGTCGGCGTGCCCCTCCAGCAGGGACATCACCGCCGTGAGGCGGCCGAGGATCTCCCGCTGGGCGGGGGTCTGCACGAGTTCGACCAGGGAGCGTCCCTCGTCGGCCGCCTCGCCCTCCTCGCCCTCGGGCCGGCCTCCGGCGAAGGACTGGACGGCCTCGCGGACGCGCTCCAGAACGGTCATCGGGTCGACGTCGGTCTCCGCCAGGAACGACTGGATCTCGCCCTCCAGATGGTCGCGCAGCCAGGGCACGGCGGAGAACTGGGTGCGGTGCGTCTCCTCGTGCAGGCACACCCACAGCCGGAAGTCGTGCGGGTGCACGTCGAGCTCGCGTTCGACGTGGACGATGTTGGGGGCTACGAGCAGCAGCCGGCCGCCGCCGTTCGGGGCGTCGGCCGGGCCACCGGCCGGCAGGTCGCGGGTGGCGGGGGCGAAGGTCTCGTACTGGCCGAGGACGCGTGAGGCCAGGAAGGACAGCAGCATGCCCAGTTCGACGCCGGTGACCTTGCCGCCGACGGTGCCCAGGAGCGCCCCTCCGGGGGAACTGCCTCGCCGCTCCTGCATCTTGTCGAGCAGCGGTTTGAGGAGTTCACGGAAACCTGCGACGTTGGCCCGCACCCAGCCCGGGCGGTCGACGACGAGGACCGGGGTGTCGTGGATCTCCTCGGTGCCCAGCCGGGTGAAGCCCCGGACGTGCTCCTCGGACGCCTTCGCGTGCCGGCGCAGTTCCGAGACCACGGCCCTGGCGTCGTCCCGGCTCACATCGGGGCCCGGCCGCATGAGCCGGGTCGCGGTCGCGACCGCGAGATCCCAGTCGACCATCCCGGAAGAGGCAGCACCACCGAAACTCGTCATGTTGCAACGGTACGTGAGTACGGCGGCGCGGGGCAGGGCGACGGGGCGGCCGTTCCGGCCGCCCCGCAGGTCACCGGCAGCCGCACGCCGCCAGGGCCGTGGCCGCCTTGTCCAGGGCCGTCTGGGCCGCCGTGGGGCTGCTGGTGCCGGTCGCCAGGAAGGCGAAGGCGAGCAGTCGCCCCTCCTTGTCGACGACGGTGCCCGCCAGGGCGTTGACGCCGGTGAGGGTGCCCGTCTTGGCGCGGACGAGGCCGGCCGCGCCGTCGGCGTAGCGGCCGGTGAGGGTGCCGGTGAAGCCCGCGACGGGCAGACCGGTGAGGACGGACCGCAGCTCGGGGTGGGCGGGGTCGCCGGACTTCACCAGCAGCGCGGTGAGGAGGTCGCCGGTGAGCCGGTTGTCGCGACTGAGTCCGCTGCCGTCCTTGAGCACGGCCCCTTCCAGGGGGACCCGGAGCTTCTCGAGCTGGGTGCGGAGGGCGGCGGCGGCGCCCGCGAAGTCGGCGCGTTCGCCGGTCGCGATCGCGGTCTGGCGGGCGAGGGCCTCGGCGAGGTCGTTGTCGCTGTCGGTGAGCATCCGTTCGACCAGGGTGGCGAGCGGGGGCGAGGACACCGTGGCGAGGGTGCCGGCGCGGGTCGTGGACTTCGACGGGCCGGGCGGCGTGGCCTTGATGCCGCGTTCCTTCAGGAACTCGCCGAACTTCCGCGCGGCGTCGGCCGCGGGGTCGGCGACGCGGTCCGCGGGGCCGCTGTCGGAGTCGTCGGCACGGGCCTCGTCGGCCATCAGGGGGACGACGGCGGCGAGGTTGGGGTTGACCCCGATCGGGTGCCTGTCGCCGCCCGCGTAGAGGGTGGTGTCGTAGGACAGGGTCACCTCCCGTACGCCGCGTTCGGCCAGGGCGGCGGCGGTCCGCTCGGCGAGGTCGCGCAGGCTCGCCGAGCCCGTGTCGTTCTTCTTCCGGGCGGTGAGGGTGGGGTCGCCGCCGCCGACGAGGATGACCTCTTTCGTGTCGGGTTCGAAGGTGGTGCGGGTGGTCAGGCGGTGGTCGGGGCCCAGGGCGGTGAGTACGGCCGCGGCGGTGACGATCTTCGTGGTGGAGGCGGGGGTGAGCGCGTCGCCGGAGCCGTGGGCGTACAGCTTTCTGCCGGTGGACACGTCGACCACGGCGGCGGAGTGGCGGCCGAGCTCCGGGGCCTTCAGCAGCGGGGTGAGGGTGCCCGCGAGGGCCTTGCCGCCGGGCGCCGACCGCACGGTGGTGGCGCCGTCGCCGAGACCGGTGAGCACGGAGGGGGCGCTGGGGGCCGCCCGGGGGCCACGGGGCGGCGTGCCGGCGTTGCCGCGGGTGCCGCCGTGATCTGTGCCACGCGCGGACTCCAGGGCCACGGCCCGGTCCCGCTCGGCCGTACGCTGGCCTGTGGAGTCCCAGGGACCCGCGGCGGTCACCGCACCGGCGGCCAGTGCCATCCCGGTGGCGGCCGCGACCACGGTGAACCGCCAGGTCTTCGACCAGGTGCCCGGCCGGGCCGCCGGCCGCGCGATCCGTGGCCCGGCGGCCGTGGCGACACCCGCCAGACGCGGCCGTACGGTCGCCGCGGCCCGTGCGAGACGCGGTCGTACGGCGTCCGCGACCCGCACGACATGCGGTCTCGCGGCCCGCCAAGGCCTCAGCTCTGGCACGACCACCAGCCCCTTTCGCGATCACACACCTGCGTGAGGGACACTTAACCACCAGAACTATGTGCTGATCATGGAGGAGCCACCGGTGGAGTTCGACGTCACGATCGAGATCCCGAAGGGTTCGCGGAACAAGTACGAGGTGGACCACGAGACGGGTCGGATCCGCCTGGACCGTCGCCTCTTCACCTCGACCGCCTACCCGACCGACTACGGCTTCGTCGAGAACACCCTCGGCGAGGACGGCGACCCGCTGGACGCGCTGGTCATTCTCGACGAACCGACGTTCCCCGGCTGCCTGATCCGCTGCCGCGCGATCGGCATGTTCCGGATGACCGACGAGGCCGGCGGCGACGACAAGCTGCTGTGCGTCCCGTCGACGGACCCGCGCGTGGAGCACCTGCGCGACATCCATCACGTGTCGGAGTTCGACCGTCTGGAGATCCAGCACTTCTTCGAGGTCTACAAGGACCTGGAGCCGGGCAAGTCGGTGGAGGGCGCCAACTGGGTCGGCCGGACCGACGCCGAGATCGAGATCGAGCGGTCCTACAAGCGCTTCAAGGAGCAGGGCGGCCACTGAGCCCGTTCTCACGAGACGCGCGACGGGGCGCACGCGGACGCGTGCGCCCCGTCGCGCGTCTCCGTGCGCATACTGGCCCTTGGGGTATGTGGGTCTGTGCACCGGGCCCCGACGGGGAGGCAAGGCCCACGGACGGCGTCGTACAGGGAGCGCAGCGCAGGTGAGGGACACGGAGGAGCGCAAGCCGCAGTCGGACGAGGCGAGGAGTGCCTTCAGCGCTCCCGTCGGGCTGGCGGCTCCGGCCGACACGGAGTCGGCGACGTCGGAGTTCGCCGTTCCGGAGGGACTGGATTTCTCCCCGGTCGGCACGGAGTCCGAGACGACCTCCGAGTTCGCCCTCCCGGAAGGGCTGGAAACCGCCCCGCAGCCGACCGAGGTGGAGGGGTCGGCGTTCAACCCGCCGAGCACGTACAGCGCCCAGCAGGGGCGGGCGGCTTTCACCCCGCCCAGCGGGATGCCGTCCGTCGCCCTGCACCGGGACGTGCCCTGGCAGGACCGGATGCGCACGATGCTGCGCATGCCGGTGACCGAGCGTCCGGCACCGGAGCAGGTGCAGCGGCACGACGACACGGGGCCGGCCGTGCCGCGCGTACTCGACCTGACGCTGCGTATCGGGGAGTTGCTGCTGGCGGGCGGTGAGGGCGCGGAGGACGTGGAGGCGGCGATGTTCGCCGTCTGCCGCTCCTACGGCCTGGACCGCTGCGAACCGACCGTCACCTTCACCCTGCTGTCGATCTCCCATCAGCCGTCCCTGGTGGAGGACCCGGTGACCGCGTCGCGCACGGTGCGCCGTCGCGGCACCGACTACACCCGCCTCGCGGCCGTGTACCAGCTGGTGGACGACCTCAGCGACGACGAGACGCACATCTCCCTGGAGGAGTCCTACCGGCGCCTCGCGGAGATACGCCGCAACCGGCACCCCTACCCCGTCTGGGTGCTGAACGCGGCGAGCGGGCTGCTGGCGGGCTCGGCCTCGATGCTGGTGGGCGGTGGGTTCCTGGTGTTCGTCGCCGCCGCGGTCGGCGCGATGCTCGGCGACCGGCTGGCCTGGCTGTTCGCCGAGCGCGGGCTGCCGGAGTTCTACCAGTTCACGGCGGCCGCGATGCCGCCGGCCGCGATGGGTGTCGCGCTGACCCTGGCCCACGCGGACGTGAAGGCCTCGGCGGTGATCACGGGTGGGCTGTTCGCCCTGCTGCCCGGGCGGGCCCTCGTGGCGGGTGTGCAGGACGGTCTGACCGGCTTCTACATCACCGCCTCCGCGCGGCTCCTGGAGGTCCTGTACTTCTTCGTGGGCATCGTGACCGGCGTGCTGGTGGTGCTCTACTTCGGGGTTCAGCTGGGCGCCCAGCTGAGCCCCGACGCGGCACTCGTCCTCACCGAGCGGCCGCTGTGGCAGATCGCCGCGTCGCTCGGGCTGTCGCTGGCCTTCGCGGTGCTGCTCCAGCAGGAGCGGTCCACGGTGCTGCTGGTCACCCTCAACGGCGGGGTGGCCTGGGTGGTGTACGGCGCGATGCACAACGTGGGCGACATCTCACCGGTGGCCTCCACGGCCGTGGCGGCGGGGCTCGTGGGGCTGTTCGGGCAGTTGCTGGCCCGGTACCGGTTCGCTTCGGCGCTGCCTTACACCACGGCGGCCATCGGGCCCCTGCTGCCCGGTTCCGCCACGTACTTCGGTCTGCTGGCGATCGCTCAGAACAAGGTGGACGCGGGGCTGGTGTCCCTCTCGAAGGCCGTGGCGCTCGCGCTGGCCATCGCGATCGGGGTGAACCTCGGTTCGGAGATCTCCCGGCTGTTCCTGCGGATCGGCTCCGCCGAGAAGCGCAGAGCGGCGAAGCGGACCCGCGGCTTCTGACGCCGGATGCCCGGGCCCTCGAGGACCCGGGCATCCGGAAGCGGACTCGGCGGTGCGGCTCAGTAGCCCCGGTCGTAGGGCTGCTGCTGGTCGTGGTCCGGGCCGTGGCCCTGGGGGTGCCCCTGCCCCTGGGGGTACCGCTGGTCGAAGTACGGGTCGTAGCCGCCCTGGCCGTTGCCGTACGGCGGCTGGGGGCGCTGGGGCTGCGGGTTCTGCTGCTGCGGGTAGCCCTGGTCGCCGTAGGGCTGCTGGGGCTGCCGGGCCCGCTGCGGCGGCTGACCGGCCGGGGTGATGCGGCGCAGCTGGGTCGTGGCGTCGTCCATGACCGGCGGCCGGTCGTACGGGGTCCGCCGGTCGTACTGGTGGTGCTGCGGGGCGGCCGGGTCCTCGGCGGCGGCACGCTTCTTCTTGCCGCGTTCCCGCAGGTACTCGACGATGATCGGGACCACCGAGAGGAAGACGATCAGGATGAGGATCGACTCGACGTTGTTCTTGATGAAGGAGATCTGGCCCAGCCAGTAGCCGGCGACCGTGATGCCCGAGCCCCAGGCGACGCCGCCGATGACGTTGTACGTGAGGAACGTGCGGTACTTCATACGGCCGGCGCCGGCCGTGATGGGGGCGAAGGTGCGCACGATCGGCACGAAGCGGGCCAGGACGATCGCCTTGGGACCGTACTTCTCCATGAACTCGTGGGCCTTCTCCAGGTTCTCCTGTTTGAAGAGCTTGGAGTTGGGGCGATTGAAGATCTTGGGTCCGAAGAACTTGCCGATCATGAAGCCGACCTGGTCGCCCAGGACGGCGGCGATCACGATCAGCGTGCACACCAGCCACAGCGGCTGACTGATGTAGTTGCCCTCCGCCACGAAGAGGCCCGCCGTGAACAGCAGGGAGTCGCCGGGCAGGAACGCGAAGAATCCGGACTCGGCGAAGACGATCAGCAGGATGCCGGTAAGGCTGAAGGTCTCGATCAGATAGTCCGGGCTCAGCCACTCGGGGCCGAGCGCAAGGGTGGTCACGGGATTGTGGCTCCTGCTGCTTGAGGGGGACGGGCGAGGCTGGCTGCCAAAACTTATCAACGCAGCCGTCCCGGCCCAGGTTCCACGGGGCGTATCCAGGATTGCACCGTGCCTCCTCCCCGGCGAAGCTGGGGCCATGGGCATCGAAGAGTACGGCGGTGGGCAGGGCCCCGGGCCCGACGTCCTGGTGGTCACGACGAACGACGTGCCGGGGCACCGGGTGCAGGAGGTCATCGGTGAGGTCTTCGGCCTCACCGTCAGGTCCCGGCACATCGGCAGCCAGATCGGCGCCGGCCTGAAGTCGATGGTCGGCGGCGAGCTCAAGGGGCTGACCAAGACGCTCGTGCAGACCCGCAACCAGGCCATGGAGCGCCTGATCGAGCAGGCCCGCGCACGGGGCGCCAACGGCGTACTGGCGTTCCGTTTCGACGTCACGGACGCGGCGGACGTGGGCACCGAGGTGTGCGCGTACGGCACCGCGGTGGTGCTCGTCCGCGAATGACCGCGCGGCACACCGCCCGCTCCCCGGCAGGAGTCGGACGGTGCTCCGCACCCGTACGGGCTCAGCCGCCGTGCCGGGCCGCGTTCGCGACGATCGCGTCGCGCAGGTAGGCCGCCAGACCGGGCCGGATGTCCTCGTACGTCCGGGTGAAGCGCGGGTCGGCGACGTACATCTCGCCCAGGCAGGTGTGCATCTCGTGCCCGCAGTCGTAGTACGCGCGTGTGATGAACCGCCGGTGCTCCTCCGCCGTGTCCATCGCCTCCTCGGCGTCGGCCGGGGTGCCGGCCGACATCAGGTCGGCCATGCGCAGATGGATGGCGTTCAACTCCTCGGTGACGCGTTTCCAGTCGTCCTTGGTGTAGGACGCGGTCCGCTGCCGGGACTGCCGGTAGGCGTCGGTGTCGCCCCAGCGCTCCCGCACCTCGTCCTCGTACTGGTCCGGGTCGAAGTCCCCGAACACCTCGAACTTCTCCTCGGGCGTGAGATCGATGCCCATGTCGCGTGCCTCCATGGCGTGCTCCACGGCCGCCGCCATCTTCCGCAGCCTCTCGATCCGGGCGGTCAGCAGGTCGTGCTGCCGGCGCAGGTGTGCGCGCGGGTCTGCTTTTCCGGTGGCCTGATCGTCGAGCAGGGCGGCGACCTCGTCGAGCGGGAAGCCGAGCTCCCGGTAGAACAGGATCTGCTGCAGCCGGTCGAGGTCTGCGTCGCTGTAACGCCGGTGCCCCGCGCGGTTGCGCTCGCTCGGGGTGAGCAGGCCGATGCCGTCGTAGTGGTGCAGGGCACGCACCGTGACCCCGGCGAAACCGGCGACCTGTCCCACGGAGTAGCTCACTTCCGCTCCCTTCTCGGTACGCACTCCACCCTGGGACCTCACGCCACGTGAGGTGCAAGCCGGTTTCCCACTTCTGGCGCCACAACCGTTTTGTCCATATGGGAACGCTTTATCCGACTATCGTGTGCGCGTGGCCCAGGACAGCGCGCAGCAGGAACCCTCCGCCACCCCGGCGCCCCGGGCACGCACCCTGCTGCCGTCCGTCGTGCCCGCGCTGATCGTGGGGGTGGTGGCGAGCCTGCTGCTGGTGGGCGTGAGCTCGGCGGCCGGGCAGCTCCAGGACGTGCTGTGGCAGGACCTGCCGGACGCGCTCGGGGTCGGCGGGTACTCCGTGCCGTGGATGTTCGCCGTGCTCGTCGCCACCGGGGTCGCGGTCGGTCTGGTGGTGTGGAAGGTGCCGGGTCACGCCGGCCCCGATCCGGCGACCACCGGCCTCGACGCCCCCGTGCTGCCGCCCGTGGTGCTGCCGGGGCTGCTGCTGGCCACCGCCCTGATGCTGGCCGGCGGGCCGAGCCTCGGGCCCGAGAACCCGATCATCGCCGTGAACGTCTCCCTGGCGGTCCTGCTGGGCACCAGGGCGTTCCCCCGGACCCCGGAGCGCGGCTGGGTGGTGTTGGCGGAGGCGGCGACGATCGGCGCGCTGTTCGGTACGCCGGTGGCCGCGGCGCTCGTCGTCTCCGAGGCGCTGGCGGGCCGACGGATCAAGGGACAGCTCTGGGACAGTCTCTTCGCGCCGCTGGTCGCCGCGGGGGCCGGTGCGCTCACCGTCACCCTGGTGTCGCGGCCGAGCTTCGACCTGCACCTGCCGCCGTTCGGCCGGCCCGGCTGGGCGGACCTGTTGTCGTCGCTCGTCATCGCCTCGGTGGGCGCACTGCTCGGCATGTGCGCCGTCCGAGCCCTCCCGTACGTCCACGGGGCGTTCCGGCGGCTGCGGCATCCCATGCTGATGCTTCCGGCCGGTGGGGTGGTGCTGGGCGCGCTGGCGGCCCTGGGCGGGCATCTGACGCTGTTCAAGGGGCTCGACGAGCTCGCCGAGCTGGCGGCCGACCCCGGGGGCTGGTCGGCGGGCCAGTTCGCCACGATGACGGTGGTGAAGCTGGCCGCGCTGCTCGTCGCCGCGTCCTGCGGGTTCCGGGGTGGGCGGATCTTCCCGGCCGTGTTCGTCGGCACCGCGCTCGGGCTGTGCGCACACGCCCTGGTGCCCGGTGTGCATCCGGCGGTCGGCGTGTCGGCAGGGGTGCTGGGGGTCCTGCTGGCCGTCACTCGCCAAGGCTGGGTGAGCCTGTTCGTCGCCGCCCTCCTGGTCGCCTCGCCGGGCGTCCTCGCCCTCCTGTGCATCGCGTCGCTCCCGGCCTGGCTGCTGGTGACGGGACGCCCCCTGATGCAGCTGCGGACGGACGGGACCTCGGTCCGATGACCCCACTCACTGCGTTTCCCCCGCTTCCCGCATCCCCACCGCACGGACCCCCGGAGGCATCCATGCCGCTGCACACCGAACCCCGGCGCGACGAGCGCCCCTTGTCCGTCAACCCCTTCCTGGGGGCGGCGAACCCCGTCGGGGACATGACCGAGGCGCCGCCCAAGCACCGGATGCCCGACGCGCCGATGGCGCCCTCGACGGCGTACCAGCTGGTGCACGACGAGCTGATGCTGGACGGCAACGCACGGCTGAACCTGGCCACCTTCGTCACCACCTGGATGGAGCCGGAGGCCGGCGCCCTGATGGCGGAGTGCCGGGACAAGAACATGATCGACAAGGATGAGTACCCGCGCACCGCCGAACTGGAGCGGCGCTGCGTGTCGATGCTCGCGGAGCTGTGGCACGCGCCCGACCCGGCGGCCGCCGTGGGCTGTTCGACGACCGGTTCGAGCGAGGCGTGCATGCTCGCCGGAATGGCGCTCAAGCGCCGCTGGGCGCGGAACAACGCCGACCGGTACCCGTCGAAGGACGCCCGGCCGAACCTCGTCATGGGCGTCAACGTCCAGGTCTGCTGGGAGAAGTTCTGCTCCTTCTGGGAGGTGGAGGCCCGTCAGGTGCCCATGGAGGGTGACCGGTTCCACCTCGACCCGCGGGCCGCCGCCGAACTGTGCGACGAGAACACCATCGGCGTCGTCGGCATCCTGGGCTCCACCTTCGACGGGTCCTACGAGCCGATCGCGGACCTGTGCGCGGCGCTGGACGAACTCCAGGAGCGCACCGGCCTCGACGTCCCGGTGCACGTCGACGGGGCGTCCGGCGCGATGATCGCGCCCTTCCTCGACGAGGACCTGGCGTGGGACTTCCGCCTCCCGCGCGTGGCGTCGATCAACACCTCGGGGCACAAGTACGGGCTGGTCTACCCGGGCGTCGGCTGGGCACTCTGGCGGGACGCGGACGCCCTGCCCGAGGAACTGGTCTTCCGGGTGAACTACCTGGGCGGCGACATGCCCACGTTCGCGCTGAACTTCTCCCGGCCGGGCGCCCAGGTCGTCGCGCAGTACTACACCTTCCTGCGGCTGGGCCGCGACGGCTACCGGGCCGTGCAGCAGGCCGCGCGGGACGTGGCCCGCTCCCTCGCCGACCGGATCGGGGCACTCGGCGACTTCCGGTTGCTGACCCGGGGCGACGAGCTGCCGGTGTTCGCGTTCACGACCGCGCCGGAGGTGACGGCGTTCGACGTCTTCGACGTGTCCCGGCGGATGCGGGAGAACGGCTGGCTGGTGCCCGCGTACACCTTCCCGGCGAACCGCGAGGACCTGTCGGTGCTGCGGGTGGTGTGCCGCAACGGCTTCTCCGAGGACCTCGCCGACATGTTCGCCCAGGACCTGATCCGCATCCTCCCGGAGCTGCGCCGGCAGCCGCACCCCCTCACCCACGACAGGAACGCGGCCACCGGCTTCCACCACTAGCGGCTGAGCCGTGCGAACCTCCGTACCGCCAGCGGGAAGAACACGGCGAGCAGGGCCAGGGGCCAGGCGACGGCCGCCCACACGTGCCCCGGCTCGCCGCCGGGGCTGCCGAACAGGTCGCGTACGGCCGTGGCGGTGTGGGACATCGGGTTCCACTGGACGACCGTGCCGAGCCAGCCGGGCATGGACTCGGGCGCGGCGAAGGCGTTGGACAGGAAACCGACCGGCCAGACCAGGATCTGCACCGCCTGCACCAGCTCGGGCTTCCCCGCCACCAGCGCCAGGTGGATGCCGATCCACAGCATCGCGAACCGGAACAGCAGGAGCAGTCCCACGGCACCCAGGAATCCGGCCGGGCCGCCGTCGGTGCGCCAGCCGAGCGCGGCGGCGACGGCCAGGAGCACCACCAGGCCGATCGCCGACTGGAGCATGTCGGCGGCGGCACGGCCCACCAGGACCGCGCCGTCGGCCATCGGCATCGAGCGGAAGCGGTCGACGACGCCCTTGTTCAGGTCCTGGGTGACGGCGACCATCGTGCCCTCCAGGCCGAAGGCCATGGTGAGCGCCAGCATGCCGGGGACCAGGTAGTCGAGGTAGTCGCCGCTCACGCCCCGGCTGCCGCCGACCAGGTGGCCGAACATCAGCAGCAGCATCACCGGGAAGACCAGGTTCACCACCACCGCCACCGGCTGCCGTCCCCAGCGGGCGAGTTCACGGCGGGTCATGGTCCAGGAGTCGGTCAGGGCGTACGTCGTGGTGGTCACGCGGCCTCCTTCACTCGCTCGTCGCGGCCGGTCAGGCGCAGGAACACCTCGTCGAGCGTGGGCCTGCGCAGGGCGATGTCCTCGGCCTCGACGCCCGCCTCCTCCAGTGCGCGGACGATCCCGGCCAGGGCCGCCGCGCGGTCGGTGGCCGGGGCGCTCAGCAGCCGCCGGTCGGTGTCCACGGTGACCGCGTCCTTCGGTACGGGCAGCAGGGCGACGGCCGTGCCCAACTGCCCGGCGTCGCGCAGGACGACGTCGACGCGGTCGCCGCCGACGGCCGCCTTGAGCTCGTCCGCCGTGCCGCCGGCGATGACCCGGCCGGCGTCCACGACCGAGACGCGGTCGGCGAGCTGGTCGGCCTCCTCCAGGTACTGGGTGGTGAGCAGGACGGTCGTACCGCCGTCGACCAGGGAACGGACCGAGTCCCACACCTCCGCGCGGCCATGGGGGTACCCCCTGCTCGAGCGAAGCCGAGAGCTTGGGGGAGGGTCCAGGCCGGTGGTCGGTTCGTCCAGGAAGAGCACCTCCGGTTCGGTGATCAGGGAGGCGGCGAGGTCCAGTCGGCGCCGCATGCCTCCGCTGTACTGCCGTACCGCCTTGCTGCCGGTGTCGGCGAGGTCGAAGCGCGCCAGGAGTTCGTCGGCCCGCGCGCGGGCGCGTCGCGCGCCCAGGTGGTGCAGGCGGCCGAACAGTTCGAGGTTCTGCCGGCCGCCGAGCTCCTCGTCGAGTGCCGCGTGCTGGCCGAGCAGGCCGATGCGCAGGCGTACCGCGTACGCCTCGCGCACCACGTCGTGGCCCGCCACCTCGATCCGGCCCGCGTCGGGCCGCAGCAGGGTGGCCAGGATCCGGACCAGGGTGGTCTTGCCCGCGCCGTTCGGGCCGAGCACTCCGTGCACCGTGCCGCGCGCGACCGTGAGGTCGAGCCCGTCCAGCGCGGGGCCACTGCTGCCGCCCCTGTATGTCTTGCGTGCTTCCTCGACGGTGATCGCCGCGTCGGACACAGAAACTCCCTTGCTAGTCAAACTTGACTAGCAGCCCGGACCGTACAACCGGACCGCCCATTGGTCAAACTTGATTAGCGAGAGTCTCCGGGGTGCCGCTCCCCCGTCGCGTACGGGTTCTCCTGGTCCTCGGCCAGGACGCCGACGAACGGCTCGCCCTCCCCGGCGAAGGTGTAGGCCCCGGCCTCGATCCGCCCGATCAGCCCCCTGGTCCACTCGGCCTCGGCGTCGGCCGTGTGCACCCACAGGTTCATGATCTCGCCGATGTGCCCCAGCTGCTCGGGTCCGCCCTCGGGCACGTAGTGCTCGGTGACCGCGGCCCGCCACTCCTCGATGCGCCGGGTCCGCTCCTCGAGCAGCGCCGTCGCCTCCTGCCGCGGCAGGTCGACGACGAAGCCGATGGCCGCCGACTTCACGTCCGTCTTCTGGTCGTAGGCGACGAGCGCCTCCCGCAGCAGCGTGAAGTACTCCTCGTCACCCGCCGGGGTGATCTCGTACTCGGTGCGCGGGGGGCCGCCGGCCGTCGAGGGCGCGATCTCGTGCGCGTGCAGCAGTCCTTGCTTCGCCATCTGCTTCAGGGCGTGGTAGATCGAGCCGGGCTTGGCGTTGGACCACTCGTGCGCGCCCCAGTACTCCAGGTCGTTGCGCACCTGGTAGCCGTGGGCCCGCCCGTGCTGGCGCACCGCGCCGAGCACGAGGAGACGGATCGCTGACATGCGGTCCAGCGTAGGACGCCGCGGCTCACTCCCAGGAGCTGCCCTGCTCCTTGGCGGCCAGTTCGAAGGCCGTGGCCCCGTCCAGGGATTCGCGGATGATGTCGGCGTGGCCGGCGTGCCGGGCGGTCTCGCGGATCAGGTGCAGACACAGCCAGCGCATCGAGAGCCGTTCGTCCTTCGGGTTCCAGGACGTCTTCGCCAGCAGGAAGGTGTCGTCGAGGCTGGGCACCGAGCGGACGAACGACTCCGTCTCGGCGGACACCTTCCCGTAGGACGCGAGAGTGGACTCCACGGTCTCGTCGCCGACCAGCACGAAGCACTCGTGCCAGTTCGACTCGTCCCGGTGGACGGCCGGCGGTTCACCCTTGGCCCGGGCGATCCAGCCCTGCTCGACCTCGGCGACGTGCTTGAGCAGTCCGGCCAGGGACAGCTCACTGGCACTGGGGCGGGAGGACGCCTGCTCCTCCGTGAGGCCGAGCAGCGCCCGCCGGACGCCACCGCGCTGCTCGGCGATGAAGGCCAGGAGCGCTCCGCGCTCGTCGCCCCGCTCCTCGGGACCCACGTGAATGACCATGACCGGCTGCCTTCCGTCGTTCCGTCGTTCCGCCGCAGGTGGCCCCTGCCGGCTGACACCGACGACGCTACGGGCCGACGAGGACAGGAGCTGTCCTCATCGGCCCGGGCGGAAGGAGAGGGGGGTCAGAACGGGAAGCCGCTCCTGCCGTGCTGGACCGAGATCCACTTCGTCGTGGTGAACGCGTCCAGCATCGTGTCGCCGTTCAGCCGCCCGATGCCCGAGTGCTTCTCGCCCCCGAAGGGGACGATCGGCTCGTCGTGCACGGTGCCGTCGTTCACGTGGAACATGCCGGTGTCGATCTGCTTGGCGAAGTTCACCCCGCGCTCGATGTCACCGGTGTGCACGGCCCCGCTCAGGCCGTACGGGGTGTCGTTGACGAGGCGGACGGCCTCCTCCTCCCCGTCGAAGGGGACCAGGAAGACGACCGGGCCGAACACCTCCTGCTGGAGCAGGGCCGAGTCGGCGGGGACACCGGTGAGCACGGACGGCTCGAGCAGGTTGTCGGTCCGCGTGCCGTGCGCCAGCGCGGTCGCGCCCTCGGCGAGCGCCTGCTCGACGACACCGGCCAGGGCGTCCGCCTGCTGCGAGTTGATCACCGGGCCGATGACGGTCTCGGGGTCGCGCGGGTCGCCGACCTTGAGGGACGTGACCTTGGCGACGAACTTCTCGGTGAACTCGTCGGCCACCGAGCGGTCCACCAGCACCCGGTTGGCGGCCATGCAGACCTGCCCCTGGTGGACGTACCGGCTGAAGACGGCCGCGTCGACGGCGTAGTCGACGTCCGCGTCGTCGAGGACCACGAGCGCGCTGTTGCCGCCGAGTTCGAGGACCGAGCGCTTGAACAGGGAGGCGCAGACGGTGGCGACATGGCGGCCGACCTTGTCGGAGCCGGTGAAGGAGATGACCTTCGGGACCGGGTGCTCCAGGAAGGCGTCGCCGATCTCCGCGATGTCCGTGATCACGACGTTCAGCAGGCCGCCCGGCAGGCCGGCGTCCTCGAAGATCCTGGCGATCAGCGAGCCGCCGACGATCGGGGTGTTCTGGTGGGGCTTGAGCACCACGCCGTTGCCGAGCGCCAGCGCCGGGGCGACCGACTTCAGCGACAGCAGGAACGGGAAGTTGAAGGGGCTGATCACGCCCACGACGCCGACGGGCACGCGATAGACACGGTTCTCCTTGCCGTCCACCGGCGAGGGGATGATCCGGCCCTCCGGGCGCAGCGCCAGGTGCACCGCCTCGCGCAGGAACTCCTTGGCGAGGTGCAGCTCGAAGGCGGCCTTCAGGCGCGTACCGCCGAGTTCGGCGACGATCGCGTCGGAGATCTCCTCCTCGCGCTCCTCGACCAGTCTGAGCGCCTTCTCGAACACCGCACGGCGGGCGTAGGGGTTGGTCGCCGCCCACTGCTTCTGCGCGCGGGCCGCCGCGCGGTACGCCTCGTCGACCTCGTCGACGGTGGCTATCGTGATCGACGCCAGCTTCTCGCCGTCGTACGGATTGAAGTCGATGATGTCCCAGGAACCGGTTCCCGGGCGCCACTCACCGTCGATGTACTGCTGAGCCAGGTCGGTGAAGTACGACGACATGTGATCCCTCAACCCCTCGATCCCTCGCTGCCGGATCGGGCCCGCCCCGACCGGCTCCACGGTTCTGATCGATCGTCATCGTACTTCTGTTTCAAGAGAGTTGGATGAGTCCACGGAGAAGGTCCCGGCTCTCCGACGGCCCCGGACTGTCCTGTTGGAGCTCCTTGAGCGCCTTCTCGTACTGGGCGACGTCCTCGGCCTTGTCGAGGTACAGCGCGCTCGTCAGCTGCTCCAGGTAGACGACGTCCGACAGATCGGACTCGGGGAAGCTGAGGATGGTGAACGCGCCGGACTCGCCGGAATGGCCGCCGAGGCCGAACGGCATGACCTGCAGCCGGACATGGGGCCGTTCGGACACCTCGATCAGATGCTGGAGCTGGCCCCGCATCACCTCGCGGTCCCCGTACGGGCGGCGCAACGCGGCCTCGTCGAGGATGACGTGGAACTCGGGGGCGTTCTCGGAGACCAGGTACTTCTGCCGCTCCAGGCGCAGCGCCACCCGCCGTTCGACGTCGGCCTCGCTCGCGCCCTGCATGCCGCGCCGGACCACCGCGCGCGCGTATTCCTCGGTCTGCAACAGGCCGTGCACGAACTGCACCTCGTACGCCCTGATCAGCGCGGCGGCGCCCTCGAGGCCCACGTAGGTGGGGAACCAACTGGGCAGCACGTCCGAGTAACTGTGCCACCAGCCCGCGACATTGGCCTCCCGGGCCAGGGAGAGGAGCGAGGCGCGCTCCTGCTCGTCCGCGATGCCGTACAGCGTCAGCAGGTCCTCCACGTCCCTGGTCTTGAAGCTCACCCGGCCCAGCTCCATCCGGCTGATCTTCGATTCGGAGGCGCGGATCGAATAACCCGCGGCCTCTCGCGTGATTCCCCGAGCCTCACGCAGTCGCCTGAGTTGTGATCCGAGCAGCATGCGCCGCACCACCGATCCCGGCTCTCCCGCGCTCACGTTCGCCAGCCTCCCCAACGTCTGTCAGGGCCCGAAGTCTGCCACTAAAACACTCCGAGCAGTACTCGACCGGTTACGGAAACGGAATCGAGCCAGGGGTTTCGCTCGGGAAGGAGCACGGTTCAGACAACAGGAGAGGCCGATGAGGCAGAAAGACGAAGGAAAGGTGACGGAAAAATTGACCAACAAGCGGTACGGGCGGGACGATTTCGGTCAGCTGCACGTGCATCTGCCCTTGCATCTGCCTTGCGCATCGGAAACCATGGCCTTCGCACCACCGCCGTATCGCTACGACCGCGAATTCCGGGAGTGCCTCGCATGGGGACGAATGGATCAACCATGCTCGAGCCGTTACGGCAGGGCCTTCCGCCGCTGGACCCCGCGGCCGTGTCCGACGCCGCATCCTGCTCCCTCCCGGCCCGCCACGAAGCGGTGCGCGAGGCCCGCCGGTTCACCCGGAAGACCTGTGACCAGTGGGACGTGGGCGACCGTTTCGACGATGTGTGCCTGGTCGTCTCCGAGCTGGTGACCAACGCCCTGCGGCACGGCCTGCCGGCCGAAGTGCCACGGCCGAGGGGGCAGGAACCGCCGGTGCGGCTGCATCTGATGCGGTGGACCGGGCGGCTGGTGTGCGCGGTGCGCGACCCCGGCCACGACAGTCCCGTCACCGGCGAGGCGGGCGACTTCTCCGCCGAGTCGGGCCGCGGACTGCTGCTGGTCGAATCGTTCAGCGACAGCTGGGGCTGGCAGCCGATGAGGGGGGCACTCGGCGGCAAGGTGGTCTGGGCCCTGTTCCGGCTCCGCGGTCCGTCGTACGACATGACGTGACATGACGTACGACGTGACGCGGCACGGTGCCGCGCGCGGGCACCGCGTTCTCTCTACGCGCGTCACCGCCCCGGAACCGGGGTGCGGGAGGCCACCGGGTCAGCCGACGACGAGATGGTCGAACTCGCCGTCCTTGACGCCGAGCAGCATCGCCTCGATCTCCGCGCGGGTGTAGACGAGCGCGGGCCCCTCGGGAAAGCGGGAGTTGCGCACCGCCACCTCGCCCCCGGGCAGCCGGGCGAACTCCACGCAGGATCCCTGCGAGTTGCTGTGCCGGCTCTTCTGCCAGGCCACGCCGTCCAGCCCGGTGGCCGCCATGCCGTTGTACACGCGGGACGCGCCGGCGCCGTCGTACACGTCCCCCTCGTACACGTCGCCGTCGTACACGTCGTGGTCCACAGGTCGCTCCCCGGTGTGCACTGGCTGGTGTGGCCATTGATGCAGTGGTCAACTGATCCGGATCATAGCTTTGTTCATGTGCAAATGCATGGGCAGATGCACGTGCACGTGGGGTGCTCCTGCGGTTACAGCATTGCCGCCGGGTCCGCCGAACCCCCGCCTGGAAGTGAGACGCACACGGGGGCTCTCCTGTTCCCTCGTGTGCCTTCGTGTGTCCTTCGGTTCTCCACTTGGTCCTGCAAGCGGTCTCTTTTTTCGGTGCGCGGTGTCACCGGGGCTGGTGGGGTGCCGGGTACGTCCTGTTAGCTGGCTCCGGCCGTTCCGGCCGACGGGGCCGACTGCAGCTGCCGACTACGGCTAGGGGGCTTGCGGTGACATCTAGGGGGCTTGCGGTGACATCGGTGGATCAGGGGATCGCGGGGGCGTGCACCGCGGCGGGCCGGCGCATGCGGATCGCGTACGCGGCCATGGGGCTGGCCGGCGCGCTGGTGCTCGCCGGGTGCGGCGGTGACGGCGACTCCCGCGACGACTCCGCGACCGGCGCCACACCGTCCACCACGACCGCCCCCGGGTCCGGCGGCGGCACCGGGTCCGGGTCCGGCGGCTCGGACGCGACCGGCGCCCCCGCGGGCACGCTGGAGGGCAGCTGGTTCACCACGGCCGGGGGCAAGGCCGTGGCCCTGGTGTTCACCGGCGACCAGGCGGCCCTTTTCGCCACGGGCGGCACCGTGTGCAGTGGCACCGCGCGGGAGGGCGCCGGGGCCTCGACGATCAGTCTGAAGTGCCCGGACGGCAAGGCGGACCGGGCCAGCGGCACGGTCGACTCCGTGAGCGGGTCCACCCTGAAGGTCACCTGGGAGAGCTCCCTCGGCACCGAGACGTTCACCAAGGCCGAGGGCGGCCGACTGCCGGCGGGGCTGCCGACCGCGGGGCCGGCATAGGACCCGCCGTGCGGGACCCCGCCCTCCGGATGCGCCGAGAGGGCCTCCCGGGGTGTGATGATCTGGGGGCTGCTCCACGACCCCAGGGGAATCCTCATGCGCGCCATGCAGACCACCGTCATCGCCGTCACCGCCCTCCTCCTGCTGACCGCCTGCGGCGGCGAGGGCGGTGGTGACGGGGCGAAGGACGACGCGAAGCAGGAGAGCGGGGCCTGTTCGACCGCGACGGTGAGCATGGAAGTCGGCCCCGCGAGCGAGGCCCCGGCCGCCGGTGACACCGGCGAGGTCCCCGTGAACCTCGTCAACCAGGGCCCCTCCTGCATCCTGGACGGCTTCCCCGCGGCGAGCCTGGTGGCGGCAGGGGGCGAGCCCGTCGCGCTGGCACCGACGGACGGTGCCACGGCCCAGAAGCTGACCCTGACCGAGGGCGGGTCCGCCTCCTTCACGATCACCTACGTGCGCGGACCGGAGGGCGCCGGCCGGAGCCTGGACGCGAAGACCCTGGAGATCGGCCTCCCCGGCGACTCCGCCACCCGCGAATTCCGCTGGTCGTACGGCCCGGTGGCGAACCAGGGCGAGGGCACGGCAACGGGGACGGGCGCGGCCGACGCGACCGTGAGCGCCTTCCAGCGGTCGGGGGACTGAGCGGGCGGTGACCGATCGGGCACCGGTTCAGGGACGCCGTCCGGGAAGCCGTCCGCGCGCTTCGACCTGGGCGGCGTCCGCCGCCCGCGCGCCCTCCTCCCACCCCGCCGCGTCGCTCACCCCGCGCAGCCGGGTGGTCGTCGTCTCCGGGAACAGGCGGTCCAGCCGCTCGGTGACCGCGACGTCGCGGGAGGCGAGCACCGGGAGCGAGTCGTCCGTCAACTGGCTCTCGGCGGCAGCCGCGAGACGTGCGCCCACACGGTGGACGTACGCCGCGAGGAAGGACTGCCGGAAGGTTTTGGTCCGCTTGCGTCCCCCGGCCCGCTGAGCCGCCTCCGCCTTCGCCATGGCCGTACCGGCCTGCACCAGCATTGAGGTGTGGAGGAGTTCGACCGCCTCCAGGTCGGAGGCGAAGCCGACCACGGTGGAGAAGCCGAGGGCCTCGTTCCACACGGCCCGGCAGTGGTTCGCGGTGGCGATCGCGTCCAGCAGCACGGCCTTGGTCTGCTCGTACGGCGGCTCCACCCCTATCCGGCACGCGCCCGGAGCCGTCGCCGAAGGGGCCCGCACCGCGAGCAGCGCCTCGTCGACACTGTGCCGTGCCATCAGCTCCTGCGCCTTGGCGGTGAGGGCCTCCGCCTCCTCCGGGAACCCGGTCGCCTCCGCCTTGGCCAGCAGCGCGCGGATGCGGCCCAGCATGCGGGACTCCGGGTGCCGTTCCCGCGCGGGCGAGCCCGCACCCCCGGCTCTTTCGCTCCCCGCCGCGTCCCCGTCGGGCTCGTCGAGGGGTTCGAGGGCGGGCAGGCGCAGCAGCAGCCGGTACAGCTCCAGTACGGCGGTGGCGTGCGAGAAGCGGTCGGCGCGCCGCGCGGCAGCGGCCTCCCGGTCGCCGCGGTCGCCGAGACGACCGCCGAGATCGCCGAGCTGGGCGTGCCAGCGGGGGCCGCGGGGCCGGTCGTGCGGCGCCTGCGCGCGGATCAGCTCCGAGACCAGCCGTACGTGTACGTCGTCCAGTTCTCGCCGGACGATCCGTACGACGTCGGCGGGCTGCCAGCCGCGCCGCCAGGCCGTCGCCACGAACTCCTCGCCCCGCCGCGCGAGTTCGGCGTCCGCCGCCGGATCGGAGGCGAGCAGGGACGCGCCGGTGTCGAGGGCGTCGTCGGTGGTGGCGTACAGGGCGGCCCGGAAGGCGCGGTCGACGGTGCTGGACGTGCTCACGGGCCGATCGTGCCATGCCCCCCTCTCCCCGCCGAACCCACGACCTGACGCACCCGCTTGTCAACTCGCGGTTGACACCCCCCTACTGTCAACCTACGGTTGACACATGACGACGAACCCCGGCATCAAGTCATCCGTACGCCTCGACGACCTCATCGCGGCCATCAAGAAGGTCCACGAGGAGCCCCTCCGGCAGCTTCAGGACGCGGTGCTCGCGGGAGAGCACCTCGGCGACGTGGCGGACCACCTGATCGGCCACTTCGTGGACCAGGCCCGGCGCTCGGGCGCCTCCTGGACGGACATCGGCAAGAGCATGGGCGTCACCCGGCAGGCGGCCCAGAAGCGTTTCGTGACGAAGGACTCGGCCCCGCTCGACCCGAACGAGGGCTTCCACCGCTACACGCCCCGCGCCCGCAACGTGGTGATGGCCTCGCACAACGAGGCCAAGGCCGCGCGCAACGCCGAGGGCCTGCCCGAGCACCTGGTCCTCGGCCTGCTGGCCGAGCCGGGCAGCCTGGCCGCGAAGGCGATCACCGAGCAGGGCGTCACCCTGGAGGCGGTCCGCGAGGCCGCGGCCGCGCTGCTCCCGCCGCCCGTCGAAGAGGCCCCCGAGCTGGTGCCGTACGGCGCGGCGGCCAAGAAGGTCCTGGAACTCACCTTCCGCGAGGCCCTCCGCCTCGGCCACAACTACGTCGGCACCGAACACCTCCTGCTCGCCCTGCTGGAGCACGAGAACGGCGAGGGCGTCCTCAGCGGCCTCGGCATCGACAAGACCACCACCGAGCGGTACGTCACCGAGATGCTGGCGCAGTTCCTGGAGACCCGGGAACCGGAGGCGGCGGACGGCCGGCCCACGAAGCCCGAGCCCGACCAGGGCTGACCCGGGCATCCGAAGGGCATCCGGGCACAGGGGCGTCGCCAGACCGTTGTCAGACCCCTCTGCCACACTCGCAGCATGGCCGACCGGTGGGCACTCGCTCCGGCCGAGGACGGGGGCGTGGACGTCGCCCCCCTCGGCCCGGACGGGCTGCCCGCCGCTCCGGTGCGGCGGGAGGCGGATCCCGCCGAGGCCGTGCGGAGCCGTCCCGGCGTCACGCGGTGGGTGTGGCGGTCCACCGCCGAGGTCCATCCGCGCCTGCTCGCCGCGGGGGTGCGAGTGGCGCGGTGCCACGACGTCGAGACCGCCGAGACGCTCCTGCTCGGCCACGAGGGGCGGTACGGGGAGCCCCGTTCGGCCGCGGCCGCCCTGGCCCGGTTGCGCGGCGGCCCCGTACCGCCCGATCCGCCGCAGCGCTCGGCCGAGCCGGGCGCGCAGCCGTCCCTCTTCGAACCCCGGGACGCGCACGTACCGCTGGAGGACCTCGTCGCGGTCTACGCCGAGCAGCAGCGCCGGATCGGGGCGACCGCGCATCCGGACAGGATGCGGCTGCTCGTGGCCGCCGAGTCGGCGGGGATGCTCGTCGCCGCCGAGATGAACCGCGCGGGGGTGCCCTGGCGGGCGGACGTGCACCGCGCGGTCCTGCACGACCTCCTCGGCGAGCGGTACGCGGGCGGCGGCGAACCGCGCAGACTCGTCGAACTCGCCGACGAGGTGTCCGCCGCCTTCGGCCGCCGGGTGCGGCCCGACCTGCCCGCCGACGTCGTCAAGGCGTTCGCGCAGGCCGGGATCAAGGTCTCCTCGACCCGCCGGTGGGAGCTCGAGTCGATCGACCATCCGGCGGTCGAGCCGCTGATCGAGTACAAGAAGCTGTACCGCATCCGGGTCGCCCACGGCTGGTCCTGGCTCCAGGACTGGGTGCGCGACGGCCGCTTCCGCCCCGAGTTCCTGGCAGGCGGGACGGTGACGGGCCGTTGGGTGACCAACGGCGGGGGCGCGCTGCAGATCCCCAAGGTGATCCGCCGCGCGGTGGTCGCCGACCCGGGCTGGCGGCTGGTCGTCGCCGACGCCGCCCAGATGGAGCCACGGGTCCTGGCGGCGATCTCCCGCGATCCCGGGCTGATGGAGGTGGCCGGCCGGGAGACCGACCTCTACCAGTCGGTGTCCGACCGCGTCTTCTCCGGCGACCGCGCGCAGGCGAAGCTCGCCGTCCTCGGCGCGGTCTACGGCCAGACCTCCGGCGACGGCCTGAAGAACCTCGCCGCCCTCCGGCGCCGCTTCCCCAAGGCGGTGGCCTACGTCGACGAGGCCGCCCGCGCGGGCGAGGAGGGCAGGCTCGTACGGACCTGGCTGGGCCGCACCTGCCCGCCCGCGGCCCGTGCGACGGACGACGCGGTGGAGGAGGCGGGCATCCCGGTCGCGGCGGGCGCCCCGGCCACGGAGGAGGACCCCGACGCCACCCGGCAGTGGGTGCCGGGTTACGCCTCGACCGACGCCCGCGCGCGGGGCCGCTTCACCCGCAACTTCGTCGTCCAGGGCAGCGCCGCCGACTGGACCCTGCTGCTGCTCGCCGCACTGCGGCAGACCTTGACGGACATGGCCGCCGAACTGGTCTTCTTCCAGCACGACGAGGTGATCGTGCACTGCCCCGAGCAGGAGGCGCAGACGGTGGTGGCGGCGATCCGGGACGCCGCCACCCTGGCGGGCCGGCTGACGTTCGGGCGGACACCGGTGCGGTTCCCGTTCACGACGGCGGTGGTGGAGTGCTACGCGGACGCCAAGTGAGGCCTCGGGGAAGGTGGGAAGTGAGGGCGCCCGGGCGCACGACGGGCTGCGCCCCACCGCTCAGATGACCGGCGGCCGCCCCAGGCGCGTCAGCCGCCACACCGTCCGCCAGCGCATGGCGCGCCGCTCACCGGCCGACTTCCGCAGGCCCTCGGCGAACCCGCCGAACCACGCCCGCAGCCCGGCGACCGACCGGTTCCTGAGCAGGGTGAGCAGCACCCACACCCCGAGATGGACGGGAATGAGCGGGAGGGGCAGCCGCCGACGGACGAGCCACACCCGGTTCCGGGCGTTCACCCGGTAGTAGATGGCGTGCCGGGCGGGTGAGGTCTTCGGGTGCTGGAGCAACAGCTCCGGCGCGTACAGGATCCGCCAGCCCGCGTCGGCCGCGCGCCAGGCCAGGTCGGTCTCCTCGTGCGCGAAGAAGAACGCGGCGGGCCAGTCACCGGTCTCGTCGAGCATCGCCATCCGCAGCCCGTGCCCGCCCCCGAGGAACCCGGTGACGTACCCGCCCTTCATGGGGTCCGACTTTCCGACCCGGGGCACATGCCGCTGCTGCGTCTCCCCCGACTCGTCGGCGATCCGGAACCCGACGATCCCGAGCCGCTCGTCCCCGGCGTACAACTCCCTCACCCGGCGCAGCACATCGGCGTCGACGAGCAGTCCGTCGTCGTCCAGCTCGACGACGACGTCCACGTCCCCGAACTCCCGCAGTCGCGCGATCGCGGCGTTCCGCCCGCCCGGGCAGCCGAGGTTCTCCTCCAGCTCGACGGTGGTCACCTCACCCGGCAGCGACAACCGCCGGGCGAACTCGGGCAGCGGGCACCCGTTGCCCACGATCACGATCCGCGCGGGCGCCACGTCCTGCTTCGCCACCGACTCCAGCAGCGCGTCCACCTCCGCGGGCCGGTTCCCCATGGTCACCACGGCGACAGCGATCCTCAGAGCCTCGATGCCCCCCACCTCCTTGAACACCCACGGCCGACGACTGACGCGCGATGCTAGCCGTTCACGGCAAGGACTTGTCGAATACGTCTTCCCGTACGCGTTTTCTCAACAAAGCCCGGATGATTCCCGCCGGCTCCGACGGAACCCCTGCCCGCTGACGAGGAGCGGGGGACGCCGCGGATCGACGTGACGTGCGGGACGAGGATGTCATCGCCCCACACTCCGCTAAGCGATATCGATTCACCGCGAAAAGCGATATCGTTTGAGCTGTCCGAGCATTCGAGGAGGCAACATGGCCAGGACAGTCATCGATCTCGACGAAGCCATGGTGGCCGAAGCCATGCGCATCTTCGGCACCAAAACGAAGGCCCAAGCCGTGCGGCTCGCCATGGAGGACGCCGTCAAGCGCCATCTGCGGCAAGAGGGCTTCGACGCCATGGACGCCGGCGAGTTCGACTTCAGCGAGATCGTCGAGAGCACAGGCCCCCGCAACGCTGATGGGACCCTCAAGCGCGAAGGCGGCCGGGCCGCCTGATGCAAGATCGCTATCTGATCGACAAGTCCGCTCTCGCTCGCTGGACGAAACCCGGCGTCAGGAAGGTACTCAAGCCGCTCCACGAGCGCTACCTGCTTGCCGTCTGCCAGCCCACCGAGTACGAGATGATCCACTCGGCCCGGGACAGATCAGAGGCCACCCGGATCAGCACGTGGCTCCGCGCCTTCGACTACCTTCACAGCACGGACGACGCCTTCATCCGCGCGTTGGAGGTGCAGCGTCACGCGCTCAACGCGGGTTTCCATCGCGCGCTGTCGCTCCCCGACCTTCTCATCGCCGCCACAGCGGAGCTGAACCGATTGACGGTTCTCCACTACGACAGCGATTTCGACATGATCGCTTCCCTCACCAGCCAACCCACCGAGTGGGTCGTCCCACCGGGCAGCGCCGACCGATGAGTGCTCGCCCATAAACCCGTTGCCCGCAGGCTGTCCCGTGAACCAGCCACCCCACCACCCTCGTCCAGGCGGATCGGACCATACACAGGGCCGGAGCCCACTCCTCTCACCTGGTGTTCGCAGGACGGACGGTGTCGCTCCGGTCAGCGGCGTCGCTTGCGGGTGTTCTTGCCGGCGGGGCGCCCGCGCTTGCGGGAGCGGCCGATACGGGCGGCGGGAGCGCGCAGCGCCCGGGCCGCCAGCTGCCTGAGCTCGTCGAGTCCGGCCCGGTCCGGGTGCGCGGAGTCCAGCGCGGCGGCGACCGCCTCCCTGACCTCGGGGCCCTGGGCGCGCAGCGCCTCCTCGGCGCCGTCCCGGCCGCCCGCCAGCTCCACGAGCTGAAGCAGGCTCTCGGCGAGCACCAGCAGGTGCTCGGCATCGGTCATGTCCTCGGGAGACAGCAGTTCACGCTGCGCCAGCGCGTTCAGCGCCGGCGGCGCCAACCGGCTGTCACCACGCAGCCGTCGTAGCAGCCGCTCGCCCTCACCGTCCGGCAACGCCACCTGCAGCACGTCGAGCATCGCCTGCGCACGGGTGCGGAAGGCCATGGCCCCTACAGCGTCCGTCAGTTGCCGCAGAGCGGCCTCCCGCTCCCCGCGGGCCGAAAGCCAGCCGGCCAGCTCCACACGGGCGGTGTCCAGGTCGTAGTCCTCGGCCAGTGCCCCCAGCAGACCGGCCGCCGGCGCCTGAACCAGCTCACCGACCAACGGCGCGTCCCGGCCGACCGCCAACAGCCGCTGCCGTACGGCCCGGGTGCCCAGTCCGGTGAGACGGATGAGCTCCACCGGCCCCGCCGTCAGCTCTTCACGCCGGGCATCGGCACGCTCCTGCGCCGCCGGGTCCGCTGCCGCCCCCGCGACCCCCAGCAGCTCCGCAAGCTCCGGTGGCGTGTCCGCGGGCAGTTCGGGTCCGGCATCGGGGAGATCGACGTCCAGGAACACCGGATCGGCCATCCCCTGGTCACGCTCGATCGCCCCCAGGTCGTCCAGCACGTCGAGCACCGTACGCAGGTCCCGGTCGGCGTGCTCGAACCACATCCGGTGCCGGAGGTCCGACCCGCCGTCCAGCTGGAAGCGGGCCCGGTAGGCCAGGTGCACGGAGTCGCGCAGCCGTGGCCAGGGCATCGGGTACGGCAGGCTGTAGAGCGTGTTCAGCACATCTTCCAGCACGTCCTCGTAGGCGTCGAACAGCATCGACTCGACGTGCCAGCCGCTGCGCGGCCCGATCAGGGCCCGCCGCAGCTCGAAGCACGCGTCGAAGGCGCGCAACCACAGCTGAAGCGGGTCGGCCAGCACCGGCCGGGCCCTGGCCACCGCGTACAACCGTCCCTTGGCCACCCGGACCAGCCGCGCCTTCTTCGCCCACTCCACCAGCAGCCCCAGCCGTGGCAGGTCGGCCGACGAACGCACGCCCTCGGTCTTGTCGCCGGTGCTCAGTGCATCCACCAGCTCGCGGGCGTCCGCCATCCGCAGCCGTCCCGTGCCCGTCACCGCCCGGCCGCCCTGCCCCGCCCACTCAGCCAGCCCGCGCAACTGCGACACGATCGCCGACGCCTCGGCCCGTCGCCGCAACTCGTCGTCCATGGGGAGCGTCACGGGCAGCTGCGGTGCGGCCCGGGCCGAACCGGACAGCGCGCGGCCGGTCAGCCGCCGTTCCATGATCGCGTCGAGGGTCCGCTGATCGTAGACGACCTCCCCGCGCTGCGCCCGGTCCGCGAAACGCTGCAACGCCGCCCCGTCCCGGATGTCCACGCCCTGCTCGGCGGCTGTCGTCATCCAGTACTTCGCCAGGCCCCAGCGGGCGCGGTCCGCCATCGCCACCGGGTACCGTTCCGCGGCCGCGTCGACCGCGGCGAGGGAGTCCTCGAGTACGGGACCGCGCGGGTCCGCCAACTGCATGGCGTGCAGACAGCGCAGCAACGTGCGCAATGTGCCCGGGGCGTCGCCGCGTTCCTCCCCGGGGAGTTCGGTGACCTGCTGGGGAAGCCAGGAGAGGAGCAGTTCCTCCACGTGCCGCGGCTCCCACCACCCGAGTCGGCCGTCGACGGTCGCCCGGTGCCGGTACTCCAGCGTCGCCTCGGCCAGGAAGGCGTCCACCGGCAGGCCCTGCTCCCCGGCCCACCGGACCAGCCGGTCGACCAGCAACGCGCACGCCGCCTCGAACTCCTCCTCCGCCTCGGCCTCGAACCGCATCCGCATGAACCCGCCCGCCCCACTTGCCCGCAGTGCCTTGTGTCACACCACGCTACCGTCCCGCCACACCCCGGCTCGCTGAGTCCGCGTGGAAGCCGCGCCCGATCAGGTCCGGTGCCGGTGCGGCCTTGGAGTCCTGCCGGGTCAGACTGCGCCGCCCGGTGCGCCGGCTGTGCCCGGCGATGCCGTGCTACCGCGTGATCCGCTCGACGCGCTTGTTGTTCACCAGCCAGCCCTGGCGGCGCAGTTCGGCCGTGACCCAGGGCACCCCATAGGCGCCTCCTCGGAGGCGAGGTGGATGACGGTCCCGGACCCGTGGACCTCAGTCGGCTTCCCAGCGAACGTCGGCAACAGAGGCGGGCGCCCGCCCGTGTGACCGAGGCCGAGGAGCGGCCAGGGGCCGGAGGGTGCGTGAACGGGACTTCCCGGCTCTGAAGGCCGGCCCCCGGAGGGGCGCGTCCTCATGGACTGTGAAGACGCCGTGCACAAGGGCGGTGTCTGAGTGACGTCGTGTTACCGCATGAAAGAGTGTTCGATGCTGGTTGGACGGACGCCGGTGTCCGTCTGGCGGAAGTCGCATACGGGGAGGGGGCTCGTCCGCATGGCGTGGGACGAATGGGAGCAGATCAAGGCCGAGGTCGCCCAGAAGCAGGCGACGTCGATGCAGTTGAACGGGATCGCTCCCGACACGGGCCATGGTGGCGGAGGCGTGTCACCGGACCTGGTGGTGCATGACGACCAGTTGGGCAAGCTCGGGAACATGGCCTACGACCTGCGCGAACGGCTGGCGGTGGACGGCGACGTCGCGCGGCCGAGCACCTTCACCGCATCCATCGATCTCTTCAACGACGGCCTGGACACGGGCTCCGCGCTCACCGAACTGCACGACGCGTGGAGCACCCAGCTGGGCACCCTGAAGGAGGCGTGCGCCCACATCTCCAACCACCTGGACTTCACACGGGCCCAGCACGCGAAGGACGAGGACCACGTCGTGACCGGCATGCGGAACGCGGCGGGTCACCTGATGACGGTGTCGCGGATCAACGACTACTACGCTCCGAAGTCCGCGGAGGCATGAGACTGATGGCGACGGACATGCTGACCGTGCAGGAACTCAACGACCTGCGCCTGGGCACCCTGAAGACCTCGGTGGACGACTGGCGGACCATGGTCGACCGACTGGAGAAGCTGGCCACTGGCGGTGACGGCCAGGTCAGCGCGAGGGATCTGCAGAAGAAGGCCAACGCGGCGGACTGGGTGGGCGTCAACGCCACGGTGTCACGGCAGTTCGTGACCAGGACCGCGGCGCAGTTCGACGACGCGGCCTCCGAGGCCAAGAGCGTGCTCGCCATCCTGAGCGACGCGCACGCCGCGTTCACGCAGCACAAGCAGGACCTGCGGACCGCGATCGACGAACTGGCGAAGCGCAGCATCCATGTCAACGGCAACGGGAGTGTGATCGCCTCGGTACCCTCTCCCGCGGCCGCGGGGAAGGCCGACATCCCCAGGCCGACGGACCAGGAGCTGGAGGTCGCGCAGCGCAGGATCACCAGGATCCTGTGGGAGGCGACCGAGACCGACCGTATCGCCGCCCGCGCCCTGCGTCTGCTCGCCAAGGACAAGTACGACTTCACCGACCAGGGTTCGACCGGGCTGGAAGACGCCGACCACGACCAGGGCAGGGCAGACGCCGAGTACTGGCGCAAGGAGATCGCCAAGGGCAACGTCGAGGACTGGAGCGAGGAGGAACTGGCCCGCTTCAACGAGACGTTGAAGAACCAGCGGGACAACCCCGGCTTCACCGAGACCCTCGCCCTCGACCTGGGCGCGGACGGCACGCTCCAGTTCTGGCGCGACCTGGCCGACCCCGGCCAGGGCAGGACGCCCGACGGCGATCGCGCCAAGCTCCTCGGTGACGTCCAGAAGAACCTCAGCATGTCTCTCGCCGGCGCCTCCCACAGCACCTCACCGGAGATGGAGGCGTGGAAGAAGGACCTGATCGCCGCCGGCGGCAAGCTGTACGGGCACGAGGGCATCATGGCGAAGACGTACGGCTTCCAGATCATGAGCAACCTCATGGTCAAGGGGAAGTTCGACGAGGGCTTCCTGGACGACTACTACAAGGGCCTGCGCACCTTCGAGGCGGAGAAGAAACCCTTCGATCCCGCCTCGATCTGGGGCAACCCCGCCCTCGGAGGGGCCCAGCTCGACTACACGGCCAAGGGGCCCGACGGCGACTACGGAACAACCGGCAGCGACCCGATGGCCGGCTTCCTCAAGGCCGTCTCCCACAACCCTGACTACGCCACCGAGCTGTTCAACCGCGAGGACGCGGCCGACTACCTCCTCACGGAGCGCGAGTACTACGACGAGGACGACCCCTACGGCAAGGGCGACGGCACGGTCCAGTCCCGCGACGCGCTCGGCAAGGCATTGCTGGCAGCGGGCACCGGCTTGAACCCGGACCAGCCACACGTCGTCACGTCGTACGACCACACCGACGCACAGCGACAGGTCTTCGACGGCACCCTGAGACGCCTGGCCGCCAAGGGCGACGACTTCCCGCCCGAACTGCGGGACGACATGGCAGTGCTCCTGGGGAACTGGGGAGCAGACGTTCACCAGACCGCCAGTGAGTTGGATCCCGACGAAGGACCACTCGACTACGAGGACCTGCTAGAGGTGTCCAAGCAGGTCTCGCGTGACCAGTATGCCTACGGCACGCTGATGGAGAACGTAAATCAAGCCATTATCGCTGACATCCATGCGGAACATAAAGGCGACCCGAAAGAAGAGCTCATCCGAGCAGGACACACCGTCGGGTTCATGGAGTCCGTCCGTTACCACGCTCTGGATACCGACAAGGAGGACCCTTCTTGGCCGGCGAAGTGGGGCTATCACGTGGTCGGTGGCGCGGCCAATTTCATACCGGTGGTCGGTGATGCAGTGCAGCGAGGAGTGGATTCCGCGGCCTACGCCTGGCAACTGGAAGAGCAAGGCCGCATCGATGATGAACTTTCCATAGACAATAGGGAAACTTTCGCTTCGCGCATAAAATACCTGAATGCGCTGGGCGAGGAATGGTCTCGCGTTAATCCCGATCACGAACTGTCCGCGGACGGGGATGAGCTACTGCGGCAGGCAGCGATCGGAAATAGCGCCTTCAATGGGAACGACACTGCAAACAGGATGGCATGAATCACTCCACGATGAAAATCAGAACGCTACGTGCATCACTTCTGCTGACATCGAGCCTTACAGCTCTACTGGTTTCAACTACTGGGTGCAGCTCCACCGGGTACGAAATTCCCACAACGATTTGCGGCAGGGCAATCGATCCGTCCGCACTGCAGCCCTTGCTGCCCTCCGGGCAGAACTTCGAGGCCCGGCATCGGATTTCCGAAGAAGACCAGTCAGCATGCTTCATCCTTGTAGACAAGGCCGACGCACTCATAATCAGCGAAATTCGAGACCAAAACAGATTCGACGTCATGGAATTCACGAAACAGAATCGCAGATCTTCCGACAATCCCAGAAAATCCGAGGTTGGCGACGACACCGTGACTTCCGATGACTGGCTCATATCGATGAACGCCTGCACAGGGCGCGGAGCGGGGGACTACTACGTTCTGGATGTGTCCATGGCCCGAGGGGCAGGCGAGGCGAAGCCCCAGGAACTCGAGCGATTTACCCAGTCGTATCTGCCGGAAGGGATGAAGAGAATGGGTTGCACAGAGTGACTCCACGCCGGTAACGATGCGGCACTCACGGTATGGTCTTGGCGATGACTGCCTGCGCCAACCGCACGGACCGGTTCTCGGCCTCCTACCTGCCGGGGGCCGCAAGGCAAGCAACGGGCTGCACCACGTGAGGCGGCGTCGCGACATAAGGCGGCCGAGCCAGGTCGCGTTCGAAGTTGATGCCCCGTGGGCCAAGCCGTCCAAGGTGACCTTTTCGGACGAGTCGATCGATACCGAACCCACAGGTCATCTCCCCCGTCGGCCGGTGGTCGCACGCGCGAGGACTTGTTGGCGCTCATCGGGTTGATCCGAGGGGAACTCCACCATGCCCCGAGCAACAGAGAACCCCCAGGTCAGTGACTACCTGACCTGGGGGTTCCGGTGGAGCCGCCTTCGGGATTCGAACCCGAGACCTACGCATTACGAGTGCGTTGCTCTGGCCATCTGAGCTAAGGCGGCGTGCGCTGTCGGCACCATGGTGCGATCAGCGACGTCGGTAAGTCTACACAGTTTCGGACAGTGCTTCGTACCCACCCCGGAGGCGGGCCGGGGGGCCTGCCTCCGGGGTGGGCGCACCGGCTATGAGCAGCGCTTTCCGTTTGCGGGCGGGGTGCCGCGGAGGAGGTAGGTGTCGATCGCGGAGTCGATGCAGTCGCTGCCCCGGCCGTAGGCGGTGTGGCCGTCGCCCTCGTAGGTGAGGAGGCGGGCCGAGGAGAGCTGGCCGGCGAGGGACTCGGCCCAGCGGTAGGGGGTCGCGGGATCGCGGGTGGTGCCGACGACGACGATCGGGGCCGCGCCCTGCGCCTCGATGCGCCGGGGCTTGCCCGTGGCGGCGACCGGCCAGTACTCGCAGTTCAGGGTGGCCCAGGCGAAGCTCTCGCCGAAGACCGGGGAGGCCTTCTCGAAGTCGGGGAGGGCGTCCCGTACCTGCTCCGGGGAGTTGAAGGCGGGCGGGAGGTCAAGGCAGTTCACGGCGGCGTTGGCGAACATCAGGTTGGCGTAGTCGCCCTTGGCGTCGCGTTCGTAGTAGCTGTCGGAAAGGGCCAGGAGTCCGGCGCCGTCGTTCTTCCTCATCGCCGCCGTCAGCGCCTCGCGCAGCCGCGGCCAGGCACCCTCGTTGTACATGGCCGCGATCACGCCGGTGGTGGCCAGCGACTCGGTGAGCCTGCGGCCCGCGGCGTCTTTGGTGGGGATCGGCCGGGCGTCGAGTCCGGCGAAGAACTCCTTCAGGTTCTCGCCGACCTGTTCGACACCGGTGCCCCGGCCGCCGAGGGGACAGTCGCTCTGCCGTACGCAGTCCTTCGCGAAGGCCGTGAACGCCGTGTCGAAGCCCGCCGTCTGCTCGAGGTTGAGCTGTCGCGCCGGCAACGAGGGGTCCAGCGCGCCGTCCAGCACCAGCCGGCCCGTCCGGTCCGGGAACAGCCCCGCGTACGTCGCCCCGAGGAAGGTGCCGTAGGAGGCGCCCACGTAGTTCAGCTTCTCGTCGCCCAGCGCCGCCCGCACGATGTCCATGTCCCGGGCCGTCTCGACGGTCGACACATGGCGCAGCAGCTTCGGCGCGTCCGCCCCGCAGCCCTCGGCGAACCTCCGGTACGCGGCGACCAGCGCGTCGGTCTCCTTCGCGTCGTCCGGTGTGACGTCCGTCTGCGTGTACGCGTCCATCTCGGGGCCGTTCAGGCACTCGACGGGTTCGCTGCGGGCCACGCCCCGCGGGTCGACGGCCACCATGTCGTAGCGTGCGCGTACCTCGGCCGGGTAGCCGATACCGGCGTACGCCTGGAGGTAGCCGATCGCCGAGCCGCCCGGCCCACCGGGGTTGATCAGCAGCGAGCCCAGCCGCTCCCCCGGCCCTGTGGCCTTCTTCCGGGACACGGCGAGGCGGACGTCACCGGCGGACGGGTCGGCGTAGTCGAGCGGGGCCTTCAGCGTGGCGCACTGGTAGCCGGGCACCCCGCAGTCGCGCCACCTCGGCCTCTGCTCGTAGTACGGAGTGAGTGCCGCGGGCGTGGCACGGGGCAGTGCGGCCAGTACCTCCGTCGCCCTCGCCGCCGATTTCGCGGAACCCGTGGCGCTCGTCGTGTTCCCGGAGGAGCAGCCGGAGACCAGGAGCGCGGCGGCGGCGAGCAGCGTGGCTGCGGTGCGGGGCCTGCGGTGGAGGGTGCGCCTTGTGTGCATGAGGCGAGAGTAACTGTGAGCGACGGTTCGGATGCCCTGCGTGCACCCCGTGCCTCGTACGAGTTACGGGACGCGCGGGTTCAGCCCGCTCTGAGCGCCATGGTCATCGCCTCCACGGCCAGGAGCGGGGCCACGTTGCGGTCGAGGGCGTCGCGGCAGGCGGCGATCGACTCGATGCGGCGGAGCGTGGACTCGGGGGAGCTGCCGCGTGCCAGGCGCTCCAGGGCGTCCTCGGCATCCGTGTTGGCGAGGGCGACGCGGGAGCCGAGCTGGAGGGCGAGGACGTCGCGGTAGAAGCTGGTGAGGTCGGTCAGGGCCACGTCGAGGCTGTCCCGCTGCGTGCGCGTTCGGCGGCGCTTCTGCATGTCCTCCAGGTCCTTGACCACGCTCGCCGTACCGCGTGGCAGCCGGCCGCCCTGGGCCGCGCCGAGTGCCGCCTTCAGCTCCTCGGTCTCCTTGGTGTCCATCTGCTCGGCCAGTTGCCTGGCGTCCTCGGCGGCGGCGTCGACGAGTTCCTGGGCCGCCTTGAGCGCGCTCCCGACGTCGTCGACCCGCAGCGGCAGCTTCAGCACGGCGGCGCGGCGCTCGCGGGCCGCCGGGTCGGTGGCCAGGCGGCGGGCCCGGTCGACGTGGCCCTGGGTGGCGCGGGCGACGGCCGCCGCCACGTCCGGCTCGACGCCCTCGCGTCGTACGAGCAGGTCGGCGACGGCGTCCACGGAGGGCGTGCTCAGGTTGAGGTGGCGGCAGCGGGAGCGGATCGTCGGCAGGACGTCCTCGACGGACGGGGCGCAGAGCAGCCAGACCGTGCGGGGTGCGGGCTCCTCCACAGCCTTGAGGACGGCGTTGGCGGAGCTCTCGTTCAGCCGCTCGGCGTCCTCGACGAGGATCACCTGCCAGCGGCCGTTCGCCGGTGCGGTGAACGACTTGCGGACCGTGTCGCGCATGTCGCGCACCAGGATCACCGCGCCGACGGCGGTGATCGTGCTCACGTCGGCGTGGGTGCCGATCAGGGCGGTGTGGCAGCCGTCGCAGAATCCGCAGCCCGGAACTCCGCCGAGGGCACGGTCGGGGCTGACGCACTGCAACGCGGCGGCGAAGGCACGCGCCGCCTGGTGGCGTCCGGCGCCGGGCGGGCCCGTGAACAGCCAGGCGTGGGTCATCTTCGACGCCGTCGGCGCGGGGGCGCCGGTCGCCGCGGCGGTGACGAGGGCGTCGGCGTCCCGGGCGGCGGCGTTGAGCTGTTCACTCACCCGCTGCTGCCCGACGAGGTCGTCCCACACGGTCATGGGTCACGCCGCCCTTCCATCCGCCGTCCCGCCGTCCTTCCATTCGCCGCGCCCCCGTCACGTTCACCGTGCACGAGGCACCGCCACTCATGTCAGCGGCGGCGGCCCCGGCCCCGGCCGCCCTCGTCACCGTGCTCGCCGTGCCCGTCGTCGCGCGAGCCCAGCAGTTCGTCCGCCAGCGTCGGCAGGTCGTCCAGCGGGGTCTCCTCGGCCCAGTCCGGGCGCTGCCTGTTTCGGCCCGGCATGTTCGCGAGGTCGACCTGGGGCAACTCGCGTGTGCTCGCCTCATTGTCATCCGGCGCGACTGCGGGCAGCACCTCGGTCTCGTCGGCCGCCCCGGGCGGAACCGACACCTGCGGCAGCTCGGTCGTCACCTCGGCCTCGGAGGGCCCGAACGAGGCCGACGGCGCCGGCGACCCGGCAGGCCCTGCGTCGCGCCGGCCCTCGCCCGGCACCCTCGGCAGCACCGCCGTCTCGTCCGTGGCGCCCGGTGCCTTGGAGAAACCTGCCCCGTCCGTCCCCTTGGGACCCGTCTCCGCCGCGGCCGCGGCCCGCTCCGCGAGGCGTCGGGCCTCCTCGGCCCGCCGCAGCGCGTCCTCGGCCTTGCGCTGCTTCTCCAGGCGCAGCGCCTCGGCCTCGGCGCGCAGCCGCGCCTCCTCCTCGGCCTGCTTGCGGAGCCGTTCCTGCTCCGCCCTGCGCCGGGCCTCCTCCTCCGCCCGCGCCTTCTCCTCGGCGAGGAGCCGCTGCCGCTCCTCCTCGGCTCGGCGGGCGGCCTCCTCGGCGCGCCGCCGGGCCTCCTCCGCCTGCCGTTCGGCCTCGCGCCGCTGCGCCTCCTCCAGCTCGCGCCGCTTGCGCTCCTCCTCCTCGGCACGCAGCCGCGCCATCAGCTCCTGGCGCTCGCGCTCCAGGCGCTCCTCCTCCGCCTTGCGCGCCGCTTCCTCCTCCGCCTTGCGGCGGGCCTCCTCCTCGGCCTTGCGCCGAGCCTCCTCACGGGCCCGGACCTCGGCCTCGGAGAGCGGCAGCACCTGGTCGAGCCGGTGCCGGATCACGGTGCCGACCGCGTCCGGCTCCTGACCGGCGTCGACCACCAGGTACCGGCCGGGGTCGGCCGCGGCCAGGGTGAGGAAACCGGCCCGCACGCGCGCGTGGAACTCCGCGGGCTCCGACTCCAGCCGGTCCGGTGCCTCGGTGAACCTCTCGCGCGCGGTCTCCGGCGCCACGTCCAGCAGCACGGTGAGGTGCGGCACGAGGCCGTTGGTCGCCCAGCGGTTGATGCGGGCGATCTCGGTCGGGGACAGGTCGCGCCCGGCGCCCTGGTAGGCCACCGAGGAGTCGATGTAGCGGTCGGAGATGACGACGGCGCCGCGCTCCAGTGCGGGCCGTACGACCGTGTCGATGTGCTCGGCCCGGTCCGCCGCGTACAGCAGGGCCTCCGCGCGGTGGGACAGTCCGGCGCTGGAGACGTCCAGCAGGATCGACCGCAGCCGCTTGCCGACGGGTGTCGCCCCCGGCTCGCGCGTGAGGACGACCTCGTGGCCCTTGGTCCGGATCCACTCGGCGAGCGCCTCGGCCTGCGTGGACTTCCCGGCCCCGTCGCCGCCCTCCAGGGCGATGAAGAAGCCGGCGCCCGCCGGGACCGGCGCCGGGTCGTCGCCGCCGAGCAGCGCGTCCCGCAGGTCCTGCCGCAGCGGCACCCCGGAACGGTCGTCGACCTTGGCCAGCACGAGCGCGGCCACCGGCAGCAGCAGCGCGCCCACCAGCATCAGCGTGAACGCGGCACCACCGTGCGCGAAGACGAACCGGCCGCTCTCCAGCCGGTGCGGCCCGATGGCCGCGGCCACCAGCGGGGCGATCACCGCGCCGAGTGCCACGAAGACGCGGACGACCGCGTGCAGGTGCTCCGTCGTACGGGCCCGCCGCTGGTCCTCGGTCTCCTGGTCGAGCAGCGTGTGCCCGGTGTTGGCCGCGATGCCCGCGCCCACGCCGGCCAGCGCGACGATCAGCAGCACGCTGGTGACGTCCGGCACCAGACCGGCGGCCAGCAGCGCGACGCCGGTGAAGGCGAGCGCCAGTGCGAGCAGGCGGCGCCGCGACAGCGACGGCAGCAGGGCGGGCGCCGTCCGTATACCGACGACGACACCGCCGGTCAGCGCGCCCACCAGCAGGCCGTACAGCACGGGCCCGCCGCCCAGGTCCTTGGCGTGCAGCACGAACACCGCGACGGCGGCCGACACCGCGGCGGCCACCAGGGCGGACGCCAGCACCAGCAGCGGCATCACACCGGTGCGGCCCTTGTCGGGGCCGGTACCGGCGGTGCTCTTCGGGCGGCGCAGCCCCTCCAGCGGCGAGCGCGGGCGCGGAGTGCGCGTGGCGGGCAGCTCGAGGAAGGTCAGTATCGACAGCGACGCGGCGAACAGTCCGGCCGCGACATACGAGGCGAGGGCCGCCTGGTGCTGGGCGAACCAGTCGAGGCCCGTGCCCAGCAGGTTGTTGAACAGCCCGGCGACGACGAGTACGAGGGCCGCGACCGGCACCACCACGAAGGCCGTACGCAGCGACAGGCGGCGCAGCGCGTCCATGTGGTCCGGCAACGGCCGCACCGTCGCGCCCTCCGGGGGCGGGGCGGGCAGCAGCGCGGGCGCCGCGCTCTCCCGGCACACCGTCCAGAACCGCTCGGCGACCGATGTCACGAAGGCGGTGACGAGGAGGACGGCCAGGGCCTCGTCGGGCGTCCAGTCGATCCACAGCGGGGCGACGATGAGCAGGGCCGCCCGCAGCCCGTCCGCACCGACCATGGTCCAGCGGCGGTCCAGCGGTCCGTCCGGTGAGGTGAGCGACGTGAGCGGGCCGAGGAGAACGGCGCCGAACAGCAGCGTCGCGAGAATCCGCACCCCGAAAACGGTCGCCACTGCGAACGCGACGCCCAGATAGCCGCCGCCGAACGAACCTTCGGCGACCGCCGCCTGGAGTGCGAGGAGGACCAGCACCAGGAGGGCGAGGATGTCACCGACACCACCCACGAACTGCGCGCTCCACAGCCGCTTCAGCTGCGGACGGCGCAGCAGGGCGCGGACGGCGCGCTCGCGGGAGTCCGCGACCAGTGCGTCGTCGGGGGCCGGTTGAGGGGCCGCTGGCGGTTCGGCTCGCATCATGCGTTCAGCCTATCGGCCCGCGCCGACACCACGGCGCTCCGCCCTGACATGCGCACGCCCCGACACCGAAGTGTTGCCGGGGCGTTCGCATTCCGAACCCTTGGCGAAGATCCACACCTGGGAGCGGACAACGGACCGCCGCGACGCACAGGGTCCTGAAGGCGCCTCAGTCCTCTCAGTCCTCAGCGCCGTTCGAGGCAGTCGCCTTCTTCGCGGCGGTCTTGGCCGCCGTCGCCTTCTGCGCGGTCGTGGTCTTCGCCGCGGTCTTCTTGGCGGCCGCCGTCTTCTTCGCCGGAGCCTTCTTGGCGGCCGTCTTCTTGGCCGGGGCCTTCTTGACGGCCTTCTTCGCCGTCTTCTTGGCGGGCCCCTTGGCGCGCTTCTCGGCCAGCAGCTCGAACCCGCGCTCCTGGGTGATCGTCTCGACGCTGTCATCGGAGCGCAGGGTCGCGTTGGTCTCGCCGTCGGTGACGTACGGACCGAAGCGGCCGTCCTTCACCACGACCGGCTTCCCGCTGACCGGGTCCTCACCCAGCTCCTTCAGCGGCGGCTTGGCCGCGGCCCGGCCACGCTGCTTGGGCTGGGCGTAGATCGCCAGCGCCTCCTCCAGCGTGATCGTGAAGAGCTGCTCCTCGGACTGCAGCGACCGCGAGTCGGTGCCCTTCTTCAGATACGGCCCGTAGCGGCCGTTCTGTGCGGTGATCTCCACGCCCTCGGCGTCGGCGCCGACCACACGCGGCAGCGACATCAGCTTCAGCGCGTCGTCGAGCGTCACCGTGTCCAGGGACATCGACTTGAAGAGGGAGGCCGTGCGCGGCTTGACCGCGTTCTTGCCGGTCTTCGGTGTGCCCTCGGGGAGGATCTCCGTGACGTACGGCCCGTAGCGGCCGTCCTTGGCGACGATCGGGCGGCCGGTCGTCGGGTCGGTGCCCAGCTCGAAGTCACCGCTCGGCTTGGCGAGCAGTTCCTCGGCGAACTCCACACTCAGCTCGTCGGGCGCCAGGTCCTCGGGCACGTCGGCCCGCTGGTGGCCCTCCGCTTCCTTCTCACCGCGCTCGATGTACGGGCCGTAGCGCCCGACCCGCAGCACGATGCCGTTGCCCACCGGGAACGACGACACCTCGCGCGCGTCGATCGCGCCCAGGTCGGTCACCAGCTCCTTGAGGCCGCCGAGGTGGTCCCCGTCGCCGTTGCCCGCCTCGGCCGCGCCGCCGTTGCCGGTGCCTGTGCCTGTGCCCTCGCCGAAGTAGAACCGCTTCAGCCACGGCACGGACTGCGCCTCACCGCGCGCGATGCGGTCGAGGTCGTCCTCCATCTTGGCGGTGAAGTCGTAGTCGACGAGCCGGCCGAAGTGCTTCTCCAGCAGGTTGACCACGGCGAAGGAGAGGAAGGACGGCACGAGGGCCGTGCCCTTCTTGAACACATAGCCGCGGTCGAGGATCGTGCCGATGATCGACGCGTACGTCGACGGGCGGCCGATCTCCCGCTCCTCCAGCTCCTTGACCAGCGACGCCTCGGTGTAGCGGGCCGGCGGCTTGGTGGCGTGGCCGTCGACCGAGATCTCCTCGGCGGTGAGGGCGTCGCCCTCGGCGACCTGCGGCAGCCGGCGCTCGCGGTCGTCGAGCTCGGCGTTCGGGTCGTCCGCGCCCTCGACGTACGCCTTCAGGAAGCCGTGGAAGGTGATGGTCTTGCCGGACGCGGTGAACTCGACGTCCCGGCCGTCGGACGCGGTGCCACCGATCTTCACGGTGACGGAGTTGCCGGTGGCGTCCTTCATCTGGGAGGCGACGGTCCGCTTCCAGATCAGCTCGTAGAGCCGGAACTGGTCGCCGGTCAGGCCGGTCTCGGCAGGGGTGCGGAAACGGTCGCCCGAGGGCCGGATCGCCTCGTGCGCCTCCTGGGCGTTCTTCACCTTCCCCGCGTAGGTGCGCGGCTGCGGCGGCAGGTAGTCGGCGCCGTACAGCTGCGTGACCTGGGCGCGGGCGGCGGCGACCGCCGTGTCGCTCAGCGTCGTCGAGTCCGTACGCATGTAGGTGATGTAGCCGTTCTCGTACAGCTTCTGCGCGATCTGCATGGTGGCCTTCGCGCCGTAGCCGAGCTTGCGGCTCGCCTCCTGCTGCAGCGTCGTCGTACGGAACGGGGCGTACGGCGAGCGGCGGTACGGCTTGGACTCGACGGAGCGCACGGAGAACCGCGTGTTCTCCAGGGCGGCGGCCAGGGCGCGGGCGTTCGCCTCGTCGAGGTGGAGGGTGTTCGCGCTCTTGAGCTGTCCCAGGGAGTCGAAGTCACGGCCCTGCGCGACGCGCCTGCCGTCGACGCTCTGGAGGCGGGCGACCAGCGACGACGGATCGGAGGCATCCCCCGCACGGCCGGTGGAGAAGGTGCCCGTCAGGTCCCAGTACTCGGCAGAACGGAACGCGATGCGCTCGCGTTCCCGCTCGACCACGAGCCGGGTGGCGACGGACTGGACACGGCCGGCGGACAGCCGGGGCATGACCTTCTTCCACAGGACCGGCGAGACCTCGTAGCCGTAGAGGCGGTCGAGGATGCGGCGGGTCTCCTGGGCGTCGACCAGCTTCTGGTTGAGCTGGCGCGGGTTGGCCACGGCCTCGCGGATCGCGTCCTTGGTGATCTCGTGGAAGACCATCCGCTTGACCGGGATCTTCGGCTTGAGGACTTCCTGGAGGTGCCAGGCGATGGCCTCGCCCTCGCGGTCCTCATCGGTGGCGAGGAAGAGCTCGTCGGACTCCTTCAACAGGTCCTTGAGCTTCTTGACCTGGGCCCTTTTGTCGGCGTTGACCACATAGATCGGCTGGAAGTCGTGTTCGACGTCCACACCGAGACGGCGGACCTCACCGGTGTACTTCTCGGGCACCTCCGCGGCGCCACTGGGAAGGTCGCGAATATGCCCGACGCTCGCCTCGACGATGTAGCCAGGGCCGAGATAGCCCTTGATCGTCTTCGCCTTGGCAGGCGACTCGACGATGACGAGTCGGCGGCCGCCCTTCGCGGTCTCGCTGGTCGGGGACAACTTCGCTCTTCTCTCCGGTCGACACTGGGGCCTGCCCGGGCTCTCGTCCCGGGGTCGGGTCTGCATTCACGGCTCGTGACGCTGCGGAGTGTGACGGTACCTCCCGCCCCCGTGTCAAACGGGAAAAGCCCGCAACGGCCACTCGAACGGTAACCCGACTTGCACCGTTCCTGCCGCCCGGACTGTCCAGACCCGGCCCGCTCCCCTGCGGAGCGCGACCTCTCGATTACTCGAATCCCCAGTTCGCCCGCGGTCCTCAGAGGCGGGTGAGACACCACGCTCCGAGGACGAGGGAGATCAACGAGACGAGGCTCGCGACGCCGGCCGATGCGACGGGGTTCACATCCTGGGCCACGGGGCGACGCAGGCGGACGCGCGTCACGGTCCAGGCCAGCAGCCCGCCCCCGAACAGGCAGAACACCAGCCCCGCGAAGATCGCCGGTCCGCTCTCCATGGTTCCCTGAACCCCTTCCCCCGGCTGATGACGCCGGCCCGGGGATGAGGCTGGCACGCGCGAGCGGCACGCAGGCGAACCGAAGGTGAACGCAGGGACGACGGGGGCGGGTGGGACGGCGGCCGGGTGCGGCCCGGCTCCCGGTGAGGGTGTCCGGAACGACTCGAAAGTTGGCGAACCGAACACTCTTCCGAGTGCCTGCCGGGTACGTTCCCCGCACCGCGCGCGCCGCGCCACGGCGCACCCGCCGTCCTTGCCGCCGGGCGCCCGCGCCCCGTCACCTCACCGGTTCCAGGAACCCCTGTTCCACCAGCAGCCGGATCTGGGCGGGCGTGCGGTCGCGCAGCAGCACCGGATCCTCGCCGAGGAGCTGGGCGATGGCGTCGAGGATGCGGCCCGCGCTCATCGTGCCGTCGCACACGCCCGCGAAGCCCGCGCCGACCGTGTCCACCCTGGTGGCCCGGCGCATCCCGCGGTTCTGGCGCAGCACCACATGCTCCGGGTCCTCCGCGCCGGGCAGCCCGACCTGCTCCTGCACGACCTCGTCGGCCAACCGGAAGCTCGCCTCGAGCAGCGCCGCGTCGTCGTGCGTACGGAGGTAGTCGAGCCGCTCGAAGTGGGCCCGCACCGTGTCCCCGAGCGGCTGCTCGACCGGGTGCGGCCACTCCTCCACCGTGACCGACGGCAGGGCGGCGCCCGACTTGCGCAGGGTGATCCAGCCGAAGCCGACGGCCTTCACGTCGCGCGCCTCGAACTCGTCCAGCCAGGCGTCGTAGCGTGCCTGGTAGTCGGCCGCGTCGCCGCGGTGGTCGCCGGCGTCCCGCAGCCACAGCTCGGCGTACTGAGTGACGTCCTGCACCTCGCGCTGCACGATCCAGGCGTCGCAGCCGCGAGGCACCCATGACCTGAGCCTGTCCTGCCAGTCCTCCCCTTCGACGTGCTGCCAGTTGGCGAGGAACTGCGCGAACCCGCCTTCACGCAGTCGTTCCCCCGCCTCCTGAACGAGCGTGCGGCACAGATCGTCCCCGCCCATCCCGCCGTCGCGGTAGGTGAGCCGCGCGCCCGGCGAGATCACGAAGGGCGGGTTGGACACGATCAGGTCGTACGTCTCGTCCTCCCGGACCGGTGCGAACAGCGACCCCCCGCGCAGATCGGCGGCCGGGGCCCCGGAGAGGGCCAGGGTGAGCGCGGTGATGTGCAGCGCGCGCGGGTTGACGTCCGTCGCCGTCACGCGCGTGGCGTGCCGGGTGGCGTGCAGCGCCTGGATGCCGGAGCCGGTGCCGAGGTCGAGCGCGGAGGCGGCGGGCGTGCGGACGGTGATCCCGGCCAGGGTCATGGACGCCCCGCCGACGCCGAGGACGACTCCCTCCTCCCGGCTGCCGATGCCGCCGGCGCCGCCGACCGCGCACCCCAGGTCGGACACGATGAACCAGTCCTCGCCCGCGGGCCCGCCGTACGGCCGTACGTCCACGGTCGCGGTGAGCTCGTCCGCTCCGACGCGCGCCAGCCACCCGTCCTCCAGGCAGGCGTCGACCGGCAGGACGTCCGCCACGCGCGCGCGGGGCACGGGCTGCTGCAACAGGAACAGCCGTACGAGCGTCTCCAGCGGCGTGTCCCCGCGAGTCGCCCGGAACGCGGGCACGGTCTCGCTGCGGGCCAGCGCCGCGTACGCGGGAGCGCCGAGCAGTTCGAGCAGGCCGTCGGCGGTGAAGGAGGCTCCGAGCAGCGCGTCGCGGAGACGGGCGGCGGTGTCGGAACGACCGGACGAAGGGGGCGAAGGAGTCGAAGGAGTCGAGGGGGCCGAGGGGAACAGGGGCAAGGGCGGCAGGCCGGTGTTACTCACACCCTCCATTGTGGCCGCCGCCCTCGCCCCACGCGTGCCGTGCCCCCACGGCCACCGTGACCGCAGTGCCCGCCGTGACGGCCTCGGCTGCCGCGCCGTCAGCTCTGCGTGGCCTGCCCCGGAGCGGTGGCCGTCTTGCAGCTGGGCTGGCGGGCCATCGCCTTGCCGACCTCGCCCTCCTCCAGTGTCTTGAGGGCGTTGTTGCTGCTCTTGCTGAGCTTGTCCAGCTCGGTGGCGATGTCCTTGAGGCCGTCGGCGAACTTCGCCTGGTCTTCCGTATCGAGCTCGTCGACCTGCTTCTTCAGGGAGGCGTACGACGCGGAGATGCCGTCGAGCTCCTTGACCGCGTCCGCCTGCTTCTTCTCGCCGTTCTCGACGTCCGGAGCCCCCGCCTTGTTCACGGCCGCGCCGATCGCCTTGTAGGCGTCGGACATGTCCTGGAAGGCCTTCGAGTCGGTCTTCTGGACATCCTCCGGCGTGCTGTTGTCCGAGGTCTCCTTCTGGATCGCGGCATTGGCGGCCGCGATCTTCTTCGCCTGCGGCTGCACCGCGTCACAGACCTGGTTCGCCCAGGAATCCAGCTTCTCGTTGCTGCCGTCGCCGCCGCATCCCGTCAGCGCCAGTACCAGTACCGCACCGCCGGACAGCGCGGCCGCGAGCTTCTTGTTCACCGGATTGGCCCCTTCCTTGGCTCCCGGCCCCGGAACATACACGCCAGATGGGCGACATCCCCCCGCCGAACGTCCGCTGAGACAGTTTTTGAAGCCATTTGCACCAAGCGAGAGAAGGCTCACGGCAAGGGTGCGCGCACCACGCGGCGCGGGCGGGCGACGCGTCAACTCGCGCCGCCCGCCCGCACCTTGAGCAGGCCTTCGGTGACTGGACCTACGAAACCACCGCCGGGTCGACCGACTTGTGATCAGGTTCGGAGTTGCCTTCGTCACCCATGGCGATACCGCGCCGTTTGGACACGTACACCGAACCGACGATCACGGCCAGCGCCAGGACCGCGATCAGTACCCGTACGGCGACGCTCTTGTCCGCGCCGTAGGAGAACTGGATGACCGCGGGCGCGATGAGCAGCGCCACCAGGTTCATCACCTTCAGCAGGGGGTTGATGGCCGGCCCCGCGGTGTCCTTGAAGGGGTCGCCGACGGTGTCACCGATGACGGTGGCCTCGTGGGCCTCGCTGCCCTTGCCGCCGTGGTGGCCGTCCTCGACGAGCTTCTTCGCGTTGTCCCACGCGCCACCGGAGTTGGCGAGGAACACCGCCATCAGCGTGCCCGCGCCGATCGCGCCCGCGAGGAAGGCGCCGAGCGCCCCGACACCGAGCGTGAACCCGATGAAGATGGGTGCCATCACGGCCAGCAGACCGGGTGTGGCGAGTTCGCGCAGGGCGTCCCTGGTGCAGATGTCGACGACCTTGCCGTACTCCGGTTTCTCGCTGTAATCCATGATTCCGGGCTTCTCGCGGAACTGTCGCCGCACCTCGAAGACCACCGAACCCGCCGACCGCGAGACCGCGTTGATCGCCAACCCCGAGAAGAGGAAGACGACCGCCGCACCCGCGATGAGCCCGACGAGGTTGTTGGGCTGCGAGATGTCCATCATCAGGCTCATCGGCGCGCCCTCGCCGCTGAGCCGTTCGCCCACGTCTCTCGCGCCGGTGGTGATGGCATCACGGTACGAGCCGAACAGCGCCGCCGCCGCGAGCACGGCCGTGGCGATGGCGATGCCCTTGGTGATGGCCTTGGTGGTGTTGCCGACGGCGTCCAGGTCGGTGAGCACCTGGGCGCCCGCGCCCTTGACGTCGCCGGACATCTCGGCGATGCCCTGCGCGTTGTCGGAGACCGGTCCGAAGGTGTCCATCGCGACGATCACACCGACCGTGGTGAGCAGGCCGGTGCCGGCCAGCGCCACCGCGAACAGCGCCAGCATGATCGACGTGCCGCCGAGCAGGAAGGCCCCGTACACGCCAAGGCCGATCAACAGGGCGGTGTAGACGGCCGATTCGAGACCGAGGGAGATACCGGCGAGGACGACGGTGGCCGGTCCGGTGAGCGAGGTCTTGCCGATGTCCTTGACGGGACGCCGGGTGGTCTCGGTGAAGTAACCGGTGAGCTGCTGGATCAGGGCGGCGAGCACGATGCCGATGGCCACCGCGACGAGTGCGAGGATCCGCGGGTCGCCGTCCATGCCCTGGATCGCCTCGTCGGTGACGCCGTCGAGGTCGGCGTACGACGACGGCAGATAGGTGAACACGGCGATCGCGACCAGGACGAGGGAGATCATCGCGGAGATGAAGAACCCGCGGTTGATCGCGCTCATGCCGCTGCGGTCGGCGCGTCTCGGAGCCACCGCGAAGATGCCGACCATCGCGGTGAGGACGCCGATCGCGGGCACCAGCAGCGGGAAGGCCAGCCCGGCGTCGCCGAAGGCGGCCGAGCCCAGGATCAGCGCGGCCACCAGCGTCACGGCGTACGACTCGAACAGGTCGGCCGCCATGCCCGCGCAGTCGCCGACGTTGTCGCCCACGTTGTCGGCGATGGTCGCGGCATTGCGCGGATCGTCCTCCGGGATTCCCTTCTCGACCTTGCCGACCAGGTCGGCACCGACGTCGGCGGCCTTGGTGAAGATGCCGCCGCCGACACGCATGAACATCGCGATCAGCGCGGCCCCGAGCCCGAATCCCTCGAGCACCTTCGGGGCGTCGGCCGCGTACACGAGCACCACACAGGTGGCGCCCAGCAGGCCGAGCCCGACGGTGAACATGCCGACCACGCCACCCGTGCGAAAAGCGATTTTCATCGCTTTGTGCGAGACGGCGGTGAGATCCTTTTCCGGCTCGCCCTGAGCCGGTGTGGCCTCGCGGGCCGCCGCGGCGACCCTCACGTTGGTGCGCACGGCGAGCCACATACCGATATACCCGGTGGCTGCCGAGAACGCCGCTCCGATCAAGAAGAACACCGATCGTCCGGCACGCTGATTCCAGTCGTCCGCGGGCAGCAGCATGAGCAGGAAGAACACGACGACGGCGAAAACGCCGAGTGTGCGCAGCTGGCGGGCCAAGTAGGCGTTCGCGCCCTCCTGGACCGCTGCGGCGATCTTCTTCATGCCGTCGGTGCCCTCGCCGGCCGCGAGTACCTGGCGCACCAGGACGCCCGCGACCACCAGTGCCGCCAGTGCCACGACCCCGATGACCACCACGAGCACACGGTTTTCGTCGGTCAGCACGGCTGCTGCGAGAGAGATGGGTTGGCCCGACTGATGTGAGATGGAAAGCCCCGCCATTCGTCCTCCTTGACGCTTGGGCTGAGCTCAAGATGTGGACGGGATTCTAGGTACCCGGAACCTGATCGAAACAGAGCGCGTTAAATGTAAATCGCCGCACATACCCTTCACGCCATGATCACCTGTAATGCCTCTGGAGCATTCACGGATCGCCTGGTGGATCGTGAATGAATTCACGCGGTGAACCGCACGGAAACGGCGGAACAGAAACCACAGTAAGCGCGGGCGGTGACACCCGCACATGCCGAAGGGCCCCACGGGTGGGGCCCTTCGGAAAAGAAGTCGCTGTTCGGGTGACTCGGGTCGGGCGGCCGGGTGACCAGCCGGGGCAAGCGGTCGGGCGGGTCAGCCGTGGAAGGTGGCCGGCGGCGTGGTGGACCACCTCATACGGATCGTTCCGCCGTGCTCCCCGGAACTGACCTCGACGTCGTCGACGAGTCCGCTGATGACCGCGAGGCCCATCTCGTCCTCCTCGATCTCGGCCTCGGCGCCTCCCGGCCCGTCACCGGGCGTCCGCCCGCCGGGAGCCGGATGGGGCGCCTCATCACCGACCTCGATGGAGAACTGCTTCTCCTCCTCGGTCAGCAGTACCTTCACGGGGGCCGAGATTCCACCGTTCTGGTGGAGTCCGACGGCCCGGGTGCACGCCTCCCCGACGGCGAGCCGGACCTCGTCGAGGACCGTCTCGTCCACTCCGGCCCTGCGCGCCACCGCCGCCGCCACCAGTCGGGCGGTCCTGACATGCTCGGGCAGCGCGCTGAAGCGGAGCTCGACGGTGGCCATGCATCCCCCTCGCGGACTTCGGGCGTGTGGTGGAGAGGCCGGGCTGTCGAAGAGCCCGGCCCTCCTCGTACTTCACTGCTCTGCCCGGACGCGGACGCCCGGACCCGATGATCAGTCGGTGGCCGCCACCGCTTCCTCGACCGAGGTGTGAATCGGGAACACCTTGGTGAGGCCGGTGATACGGAAGATCTTGAGAATGCGCTCCTGGTTGCAGACCAGGCGGAGCGAGCCCTCATGGGCACGCACCCGCTTCAGACCGCCGACCAGCACGCCGAGTCCGGTTGAATCGAGGAAGTCCACACCCTCCATGTCGACGACAAGGTGGAAACTGCCGTCATTCACCAGCTCGACCAGCTGCTCGCGCAGCTTGGGCGCGGTATATACGTCGATTTCGCCACCGACCCTGACGATCGTGCGATCGCCCATGGTCTCGGTCGACAGGGACAGGTCCACGGATCCTCCAGCACCTAGCTATCGAGCGGTCGCCCTTGGGGCATCTCGGCTCAGCCCCCGGGACGGTTCGCCAGCCGCGATGGCATTCAATCACTTACCGGCAGGCGTGCACGACGCCTTGGTCCCATTGTCCGTCATGCCGGTGACACACTCGGTGCCGATGGCCAAGAATCTCCGACCCGATCGGCCCCTGACGGACAGCGCTTCCCAGCTCGCGCCGGGGGCGCTCCTGTCCCGGCTCGCCGCCGGGCCGAGCCGGGCTTCGCGCATCACACATACGGAGCACTTGCCCCCGCGAGCGGGGCGCCATGCCCTCTGGCCGGACCGGATTCGCCCGGAGGTGCTCGCCGCCGTGCGGGCGGCGGGCATCGACCACCCCTGGGCCCACCAGGCACGGGCCGCCGAGCACGCCCTGGACGGCGAGTCGGTCGTGGTCGCCACCGGTACCGCCTCCGGCAAGTCCCTGGCGTACCTCATGCCTGTCCTGTCGGCGCTCCTGGACGGCTCCGAGGCCCCGAACGGCCGGGGCGCGACCGCCCTCTACCTCGCCCCCACCAAGGCCCTCGCGGCCGACCAGTGCCGCGCCGTGAAGGAACTTTCACAACCTCTGGGCCATTCGGTGCGCGCGGCGGTCCACGACGGCGACACACCGTTCGAGGAACGCGAGTGGATCCGCCAGTACGCCAACTACGTGCTGACCAACCCGGACATGCTGCACCGGGCCATGCTCCCGTCCCACCCGCGCTGGGCCTCCTTCCTGAAGTCGCTGAAGTACGTCGTCATCGACGAGTGCCACACCTACCGGGGCGTCTTCGGCTCGCACGTCGCCCAGGTGCTGCGCCGGCTGCGCCGCCTCTGTGCGCGCTACGGCTCCTCACCCGTCTTCCTGCTGGCCTCCGCGACCGCCGCCGAGCCCGCGGTCGCCGCCCGCCGGCTCACCGGACTGCCGGTGGTCGAGGTCGCCGACGACGCCTCACCCCGCGGTGAACTGGTGTTCGCCCTCTGGGAGCCCCCGCTGACCGAGCTGCACGGCGAGAAGGGCGCCCCCGTCCGCCGTACGGCCACCGCCGAGGCCGCCGACCTGCTGACCGACCTCACCGTGCAGGGCGTCCGCTCGGTCGCCTTCGTACGCTCCCGGCGCGGCGCCGAACTCATCTCGGTGATCGCGCAGGAACGCCTCGCCGAAGTGACATCAGCAGCCGGCACCACGGGCGACCGCTCACTGGCCCGGCGCGTGGCGGCCTACCGGGGCGGCTACCTCCCCGAGGAGCGCCGTGCCCTCGAACGTGCCCTGCACTCCGGCGAACTCCTCGGACTCGCCGCGACGAACGCCCTGGAACTCGGCGTGGACATCTCCGGCCTGGACGCCGTCGTGATCGCCGGCTATCCGGGCACCCGGGCGTCCCTGTGGCAGCAGGCCGGCCGCGCGGGACGCTCCGGGCAGGGTGCTCTCGCCGTCCTGGTCGCCCGCGACGACCCCCTGGACACCTTCCTCGTCCACCACCCCGAAGCCCTGTTCGACCGGCCCGTGGAATCCACCGTCCTCGATCCCGACAACCCCTACGTACTCGCCCCGCACCTGTGCGCGGCGGCCGAGGAACTGCCCCTGACGGACGAGGACCTGGAACTGTTCGGACCGGCCACCGGGGAACTCCTGCCGCAACTGGAGGCCGCGAAGCTGCTCCGCCGCCGGACGAAGGCCTGGCACTGGACCCGCCGGGAGCGGGCCGCCGACCTGACCGACATCCGCGGGGAGGGCGGCCGACCGGTCCAGATCGTCGAGTCCGGCACCGGACGACTGCTCGGCACGGTGGACGCGAGCGCCGCGCACACGGCCGTCCACGAGGGCGCGGTCCACCTCCACCAGGGCCGCACGTATCTCGTCCGCTCCCTCGACCTGGACGACTCCGTCGCCCTGGTCGAGCAGGCCTCCCCGTCCTACACGACGGTCGCCCGCGACACGACGTCCATCTCCGTGCTGGAGACGGACACCGAGGTCCCGTGGGGCGACGGCCGCCTGTGCTTCGGCTCCGTCGAGGTCACCAACCAAGTGGTCTCCTTCCTGCGTCGACGGGTCGTCACCGGCGAGGTACTGGGCGAGACGAAACTCGACCTGCCTCCTCGTACGCTGCGCACCCGCGCGGTGTGGTGGACGGTCACCGAGGACCAACTGGACCGGGCCAGGATCAACCCGGAGATCCTCGGCGGTGCCCTGCACGCCGCCGAGCACGCGTCGATCGGCATGCTGCCCCTCTTCGCGACCTGCGACCGCTGGGACATCGGCGGTGTCTCCGTCCCCCTGCACCCCGACACCCTGCTGCCCACCGTCTTCGTCTACGACGGGCATCCGGGCGGGGCGGGTTTCGCGGAGCGTGCCTTCCACACCGCCGGCGACTGGCTCACCGCCACCCGGCAGGCCATCGCGTCCTGCGAGTGCGAGGCCGGGTGCCCCTCCTGCATCCAGTCCCCCAAGTGCGGCAACGGCAACGACCCTCTGCACAAGCGGGGTGCGGTACGGCTGCTCACGGTGCTGCTGGAGGGGACCCCGGCGCCGGCGGAGGAGGCGGACCGGCAGGTCCCGCCCGTGCCCTGACCTCCGCCGCGAACGGCTCTCGTCCCGCGGCCACCGACACGTCCGAGACCTCGCCGTCGACCGCGCACCGCACGAGGCGGGTGTTCTGCGCCCGCGCCACCCGGTCGGCCCGTGCGCAGGCCGCCGCCTCGCCGTCCATCCACCGGTCCGCCGCCGCCAGCGCGGCGAGGTCCGCGCCCCCGGCCGCCCGATGCCGGACCACGACGGCCTGGCCGAGGGCGAGGAGGACGCCGAAGACGACACACAGCACGGCGATCACCCCGACGCTCCAGACGGTCGCGGACCCGCGGTCACGTCCGCGGCCGCTGGGGAGCCGGCCGTTCAGCCGTCGGCGCCGGTCACGGAATCCTCCGCTCTTCATGTGCCCGCCCCCACCGCCTCCTCCACGGCGGCCACCGCCTCCTCCCGTACGTCGAAGGGCAGCCCGCGCAGCACCGGGGGCCTGGCCACGACGGCCACACGGACCCGCGCCGCCTCCCGGCGCACGATGACCTCCGCCCCGGGCGGCGCCGCCCGGCGGGCCACCTCGACGACCGCGCCGGGGGGATCCTGCCGGGCCGCCGCACGGGCACCCGTGCGGGCCGCGTCCACGCACTGGATCCGCACCGCCACCACCAGCAGCCCCCACACCAGCGCCATCGCGAACATCACCAGCACAGGCAGCACCATCGCCGTCTCCGCCGTCACAAACCCCCGGTCCGCACGACGCGCACGCCACGCACAGGGGCCATCGTCCGTCCGACGCTCACATCCGGCCATCGAGCGCCTGCTCCACGATCCTCGTCAGCGCCTCGTCGACCGGGCCGCTCGTCACCACCTTGTAGAGCACCACGGCGAACGCCACCGCCGCCACGATGCCCATCGCGTATTCGGAAGTGACCATTCCGGTGTCCCTCCGTGCCGCCCGCATCCTGCACACCAGGGCACGCAGCCGTGCCCGCACCACCTGAAACATCCCAACTCCCCTACAGATCCCCTACAGAAAAGCCCTGTTGAAACCACTCGACTGTTCGTCCCGCTCACCGCCCCAGCGGCTCACCCCCTCCCAGCACCCCGCCGGCGAGCCCGATCACCACGGGCAGCACGCCGACCGCGATGAAGGCGGGCAGAAAGCACAGCCCCACGGGTGCGGTGACCATGACGGCCGCCCGCCGCGCCCGTGCCGTCGCCGCGCGTGCCCACTGCGCACGGGACTCCGCGGCGAACCGCGTGACGGGCGCGGCCATGGGAAGCCCGGACACGTCGGTCCGTTCCAGCAGCCGGGCCAGAGCAGCGGCTCCCGGCACGGAGGCCAGCCGCCGCCAGGCCACACCCGGTTCACCACCGAGCCGTACCTCTGCCGCGCCCCGCGCCAGCGCGTCCCCGACCGGCCCGCCCAGGGCCTCACCGACAGCCTGCGCGGCCGGTACCGGACCGGCGCCCGCCGTGATGCAGGCGGCCAGCAGATCGGCGGCGAGGGGCAGTTGCCGTGCCGCACCGGTCGCCTCGCGCTCCCGCACGTGCGCTCCGGCAGCCGTCTGCCGCAGTCGCCACCGCCACAGTCCGACGGCGCAGGCCAACCCCACCAGCACTCCGGTGAGGCCGCCCACCAGCGCCCATCCCGCGCACGCCACGCCCACCGGGGGCAACCAACGCCGCGCGGCTCCCGGCACGGCGAGGCGCGGCCGGGCGGCCGGCGGCTCCACAGCCGACATCCCAGCCAGCCTTCGCCGTACCTGGCGCTCGCACCGCGTCCGGCGCAGCCACCAGACCGGCCAGCCGATCACCAGCGCCATCCCCACGAAAACCCCCAGCCTGTGGACGACCTCGCCGCTCATCGCGATGCCTCCTCGACTCCCCGCATGATCCGCAGCACCCACCACAGCCCCAGGCCCTCCAGAACCCCGCCGACCACGAGGCAGCCGAACCCCGACGCGGTGTGCAGCAGGATGTGCAGCGGATCGGCCCCGAGGGCCGCGCCGAGTCCGAGCCCCAGGGCCGGGAGCCCGGCGAGCATCACCGCGGTGGCACGGGCACCGGCCAGCTGGGCGCGCAGGTCGCCGCGCTGGTCCCGTTCGGCACGCAGTGCCGCTTCCAGCCGGTCGAGTCCGGCCGCGAGCCCCGCCCCCTGGTCGACGGCGACCCGCCAGCACGCGGCGAGCCCTCGAAGCCCATCGGCGCCCGGCTGCCGTGCCGCCGCCGCGAGCCCGTCCGGGACGTCCCCGCCGAACCGCGCCGCCGCCAGTACCGCCGCCTGCGCTTCGCCGAGCCCGCCGGAATCACGCGCGGCCGGCGACAGCGCCTCACCCGGCTGCCGCCCGGCACGCACCTCACCGGCGAGCGCCCCGCACAGCGCGATCACCGCGTCGGTCCGGTTCTCCCGGACCCGGCGCTCCCGAGCGGCCAGCCGCACCCGCCTCAGCAACGGCACCCCGGCCGCACCCGCGACGACCGGCAACACCGACGAACCCAGCAGCGCCAGCACCACTCCGGCGGCCGGCGCCCACCATTCGGCCCGCAGCCGTCCACGGACCCGCCCCCACTCGCGGGCCACCCGGGGCCACCCCTGGGGCCCACTCCCGACGGTTCCCCCGCCGGCCAGCAGCAGGCGCGCCCGCCTGGCTCCGGCCCGGCTGCCGCCCAGCAGCCACGCGGCACCCCCGAGGCACGCCGTGGCCGCCCCGATCGACATCCCGGCAGTCCCGCTCACCCTCGCTCCCCTCTCACCCTCGACCGCTCCGACCCGCTCACCGTCCGCCGCCCCCACTCCCGTTCCGGAGCAGCTCCCGCAGCCGCTCCCATCCCGGCTCGTGGGCGAAGGCGTCCGGGCCCCACCGCAGCGCGGGCACCGTCCGCACCAGCCCCGACGGGCCCCGTTCCAGCACGTGCACCTCCGCGATCCGCCTCCGACCGCCCCGGTCACGTACGAGGTGCAGCACCACGGACAGGGCGGCCGCCAGTTGGCTGTGCAGCGCGAACCGGTCGAGCCCGGCCGCCGTGCCGAGCGCCTCCAGCCGGGCGGGCACGTCCGCGGCGGCATTGGCGTGGACTGTCCCCGAGCCTTCGTGTCCCGTGTTGAGGGCGGCCAGGAGGTGGACCACCTCGGGGCCGCGCACCTCCCCCACGACCAGCCGGTCCGGCCGCATCCGCAGTGCCTGGCGCACCAGGTCCTCGAGCGTGACGAGTCCGGCGCCCTCCTGGTTCGCGGGCCTGCTTTCCAGGCGTACGACGTGTGGATGGTCGGGCCGCAGTTCGGCCGAGTCCTCGGCGAGGACGATCCGCTCGTCCGGCCCGACCAGCCCCAGCAGAGCGCTGAGCAGGGTCGTCTTCCCGGTCCCGGTACCGCCGCTGACCAGGAAGGACAGTCGCGCGTCGAGCAGTGCGCGCAGGATCCGGTCGCCGCCCGGTGGCACCGTTCCCGCCGCCGTCAGTTCGTCCAGGGTGAAGGCGCGGGGTCGTACGACCCGCAGCGACAGGCAGGTGCAGCCGACGGCCACCGGGGGGAGCACCGCGTGGAGCCGTGTCCCGTCGGGCAGCCGCGCGTCCACCCACGGCCGGGCGTCGTCCAGGCGCCGGCCGGCCACGGCGGCGAGCCGCTGGGCGAGCCGCCGTACGGCGACCGCGTCCGGGAAGGAGACGCGGGTGAGCTCCAGTCCGCCGCCGCGGTCCACCCAGACCCGGTCCGGTGCCGACACGAGCACATCGGTCACCGACCGGTCGGCGAGGAGCGGATCCAGCGGACCACTGCCGATCAGCTCGGACCGCAGGTGTTCGGCGGCCCCCAGCACTTCGGCGTCGCCGAGGACTCGCCCCTGCTCCCTCAGTGCCTGCGCCACCCGCGCGGGCGTCGGCTCGGACCCGCTCTCCGCGAGCCACCGCCGTACCCCGTCGAGCAGGCCTGAAGGCGCCCCCGGCCCGCCCACCGGTGTGCCGAACGCCCCTCCCCTCATCGGCGCCCCGACCGAGGTGACACCCCGCGGGCCCGTCGGCGGCGCACCGTGTGTCCCCTCGGGGGCCGCGCTCCCCGGGCCGCCCACCGGCACGTGACGCGGCCTCTCCGCCCTCCTGGTGCTCCTGATGCTCATGCCGCCCTCGCCTCCACCAGCGCCCGCTCCCAGAACTCCTTGCAGAAGCGGGCCAGCGGGCCCCGGCCGGATGCCGCAGGTGGTTGTCCCGACCCGGACGGACGCTGCAGGGCGGGCTCGACGGGTACGTCGCCGGCAAGGGGCAGTCCGAGCAGCCGGGCGACCTCCCGGTCGTCGAGGCCGGGCATGTACGGGCCGCGCACCGCCACTCGCAGGTCGCGCAGGACCATGCTGACGGCGGAGGCGACCCGTCCGGCCGCCGCGACGGCGCGCAGCTCGGCGGGGACGACCAGGAGCCCGAGGTCGAGTTGCGCGAGGGCCTCGGCCACCCCGCTGTCGACGCGGCGGGGCAGGTCGACCACGACCGTGCCGCCTCCGCGCCGGGCCGCGGCGAGCACCGCCCGTACGGCCTGGGGCGGTACGGCGACGCAGTCACCCCGGTCCCAGCTGAGCACCCGCAGCGAGTGCAGTTCGGGCAGCGACTCCTCCAGGGCTCCCCCGCCGACCCGCCCCCGTGAGGCGGCGAACGCGGGCCAGCGCAGCCCTTCCGCCGTTTCGCCCCCGAGGACCACGTCGAGTCCGCCGCCCAGCGGATCCGCGTCCACCAGGAGGGTGCGCAGTCCCTCCCGCGCCGAGGTGACGGCGAGCGCGCATGCCAGGGTGGAGGCTCCGGCCCCGCCCCGGCCGCCGAGGACGCCGACGGTCAGGGCCGGCCGGCCGACGCCCTCGGCCACGTCGGCGATACGGTCGACCAGCCACTGCTCTCCGTCGGGCAGCATCAGCACATGGTCGGCGCCGATCTCCACGGCCCTGCGCCAGACCCCCGAGTCGTCCTGGTCGCGGCCGACCAGCACCACTCCTCGCCTGCGCGCGGCGCCGCGTACACGCCGAGCGGCGTCGTCGCCGACGAGGACGAGCGGCGCGGCCTCCCAGCTGCCCCTCGGCTCCGGAACTCCGTGGTGGACCTCCGGGGTGGCGCCGGCCGCGGCGCACAGACGCAGCAGATCGTCGAGAAGTCCGGGGTCCTCGGTGACGATCAGCGGTCCGCCCTGCCTGCCTCCTCCGGCGGCGGGCGGCGGATCGTGTGTGACAGTTCCTGCCATTTTCGTCCCCCTTCGCTGTATCTCGCGGCGCCCCTGCGGCTCCGCGATTCCCAAACGTGTGAAGAACCGGCAAGCGGTCTCCATATGAACGGCCGCCAGAAACCGGCCATACGCGACTCGCCAAAACGGAACCGGCGATGAACTCGCCGCGAGCGGGACGCGCTGGAATCACGGTGCAGGGATACGGGAAATCGCGTGGATCTTGGTCAAAAACTGTGGACGGGCCAACGGTTGTGAATATCTCCGTCACCCATACCGGCGAGCCCGGCACACCTCCGCACGACCCCCGCAGAGCAATCCCATGACTACGCAGAGTTTAAGATCATGCTCATGTCAAAAATTGGCCGGTCCCGGTCGACCGATCACGCCTCGGTCATGGAGAGGAGGGGAAAAACCCACCCGGACATGCGACGACCCCCGCCGGGGGGGAGAGCGGGGGTCGTCCCCACGGCCGACTCGGGGGGGGGAGGAGCCGGACCGGGTTAGCACGGTCGCGAACGATCCGTGACTTCCATGGTGTACCCGAGAGGCCTCTCAGGCAAACCCACGCGCCACACCTTACGCCGAATGGGCTGCGCCTATGCTCAAGGCGTGGAAAACCACTCACTGCCGCGCACAGCCGCCTTCTTCGATCTGGACAAGACGGTCATTGCGAAGTCGAGCACGCTCACGTTCAGCAAGTCGTTCTACCAAGGCGGCCTGATCAACCGCAGGGCGGCCCTGCGCACCGCGTATGCCCAGTTCGTCTTCCTGGCCGGCGGCGCAGACCACGACCAGATGGAACGGATGCGCAAGTACCTGTCCGCGCTGTGCCGCGGCTGGAACGTCCGACAGGTCAAGGAGATCGTCGCAGAGACCCTGCACGACCTGATCGACCCGATCATCTACGACGAGGCCGCCACCCTCATCGAGCAGCACCACACCGCCGGCCGCGATGTGGTGATCGTGTCCACCTCGGGCGCCGAGGTGGTCGAGCCGATCGGCGAGCTGCTCGGCGCGGACCGGGTCGTGGCCACCCGCATGGTCGTGGGTGACGACGGGTGCTTCACCGGGGAGGTGGAGTACTACGCGTACGGCCCGACCAAGGCCGAGGCGATCAGGGAGCTGGCCGAATCCGAGGGCTACGACCTGACCCGCTGCTACGCCTACAGCGACTCGGCGACCGATCTGCCGATGCTGGAGTCCGTGGGCCATCCGCACGCCGTGAACCCGGACCGGGCACTGCGCCGCGAAGCGGTCGCGCGCGAGTGGCCGGTCCTGGACTTCCACCGGCCCGTCCGGCTCAAGCAGCGCCTGCCCGCACTCTCCGTACCTCCTCGCCCGGCCCTCGTGGCGGCTGCCGCCATAGGCGCCGCCGCGGCCACGGCGGGCCTGGTCTGGTACGCGAGCCGACGCCGGGCGCCGGTGGCCTGACCGGCCACCCCGCACGACGCGCCGACAGGCCGGTTCCCCTTCGCCGACGGGCGCCCGATTGGCGGGCATTTGAACCTAAAAGTAAAGAAGCGGGTCCAGCACTTCCGCTTGCTTCGAACCTGGAGTACAAAGGACTCGACGGCCCGCGAGACCAAGGACATCCGAGAGGATCCCCTTTAGAACGCATTTGGCCCCACGGACCGAGCATGGCCACAGGGCACCCACGCGACGTCGACCCGTCGATTACGGGCCAGCCGCACCAGGGACGGGCAAATGTTCCCGACCTGATGGGCATATATCGAGGACGCTTGGTAACCAGGTGGACATGCCAGCGGCGGTACGAGTTCTCGTACCGCCGCATCTCTGCGCGACCGCGGCTACGCCGCCCCGCGCTGCAGCGCCTCGCACACCGCCGTGGACTCGCGTGCCCCCAGTTCGACCGCGCGTCCGCAGTGGGCGATCCAGGAGGCCACGCCCTCGGGGGTGCCCGAGACATAACCCTCCAGAGCGGCCAGATAGGCCTCCTGACCCAGTTCGGCATGGCCGACCTCGGCCGGGCAGACCGACTTCGGGTCCAGCCCGCTGCCGACCAGCACGATGCGTTCGGCCGTACGCGCGAGAAGGCCGTTGCAGGAGGTGAAGGGGCGCAGTGCGAGCAGTTCACCGTGCACGACGGCGGCAGTCACCAGCGCCGGGGCGGAACTGCCCGCGATGATCAGTTCCGACAGGCCCTCCAGCCGGCCGTGCGTCTCCGCCGCGGCGGGCAGCGGAAGCCCGATCAAGGGCTCGTCGACCGGCTCGCCCTCCTTCCGCGGACGCCCGACCTGGTCGGCCCGGTCGGCCGCCGCGACCAGATGCAGCCGGGCGAGCACCCTCAGCGGCGACTGGCGCCAGATGGAGAGCAGTTGCCCCGCCTCGGCGGACAGCCGTAGGGCCGCACCCATCGTGCGCGCCTCGTCGCCGCTGCCGAAGTCGCTGCGCCGACGCACCTCCTCCAGGGCCCAGTCCGCCCCGGACAGCGCCGCCGAGCCACGGGCGCCGCGCAGGGCCGCCTCGGAGGTGATCTCGTTGCTGCGCCGCCGCATGACCCGGTGCTTGTAGACCCGGTCGACGGCCTTGCGGACGGATTCCACGGAGTCGGACACACCGGGCAGCGAGCCCAAAGCCGCGAGGGGGTCCCCGCTGCTCGAACTCTTCCGAGAGCTCGGGGGAGGATCGGCGGTCGCGCCTGTCGTACTCATGAGTACGACATTACGCACCCTGGGCGCCCGCCCTGCGCAGGAGTGGCCTTCCTCACTCCGGACCGCTCGCCGGAGCCGAGGTGAAGGCCGCCCGCTCAACCCTTCGCCGCGGGCGCCCCGGGCACGCCCTTGGGGGCCGGGGCGGGGGCGCCGGACAGGAAGGACTTCCAGCCCTGCTCCGGGGCCTCGCCCACGGTCAGGGTGCGCAGTTTCGCCAGGGCCTTCGGGTCCTGGACGTCCAGCCAGTCCACGAGCTGCCGGAAGGAGACACAGCGCACGTCGGACTTGGTGCACACCTCCTTGACGACCTCCTCGACGGCCCGCATGTAGGTGCCTCCGTTCCAGGACTCGAAGTGGTTGCCGATGATCAGAGGTGCCCGGTTGCCGTCGTAGGCCCGCTCGAAGCCCGCGAGCAGGCCGTCCCGCATCTCGTCACCCCACTGTCCGTGCTTGGCGGGGTCTCCCTGGGTTTCGGTGCCGGACTGGTTGACCATGAAGTTGTAGTCCATGGCGAGCTGCTCGAAGGAGTGCCCGGGGAACGGGACGAGCTGCAGCGACAGGTCCCACAGCCCCTGCTTCCTCTTCGGCCACACCTGGTTGTCCACACCACTGGTGTCGTAGCGGAAGTCCAGCTCCCTCGCCGCCTTCATGAAGTTCTCCTGACCCTCCAGGCAGGGGGTGCGGGCGCCGATGAGCTCGTTGTCGTAGTCGAAGGGGAGGGGGGCCTCGTTCTTCATGCCGGTGTGGGTCTTCCACGCCTTCACGAACGATTTGGCCTGGGCGATCTCGTCCTTCCACTCCGCCACAGACCATTCGCCGACCCCACCGTCGGGGCCGCAGAAGTGACCGTTGAAGTGAGTGCCGATCTCGTTGCCCTCGAGCCACGCCAGGCGCAGTTGCTCCACGGTGGCGGCGATGCCCTCGACGTCGTTGAAGCCGATGTCGGACCGGCCCGGTGAGTGCTGCGGCGGGCGGTACAGGTCACGTTTCTCCTCCGGGAGCATGTACACGCCGCTCAGGAAGTACGTCATGGTCGCGTCGTTCTCCTTGGCGACCTTGCGGAAGTGGGAGAAGAGCTTCTGGCTGTCCTCACCCGCGCCGTCCCACGAGAAGACGACGAACTGCGGGGGCTTCTCGCCCGGCTCCAGCCGCTCGGGCTCGGGCAGGTGCGGCTGGGCTCCGGTGTACGCAGTGGAGCCGTCGCCGATCAGCCGGACCACGTTCTTCGGAGCCGGCTCCGCCTTCTTCTGATCCTGAGATTCCTCGCCGAAACCATCGGTGCCGGTCCCGCAGCCGGCGAGCGGGAGGGCACAGACCGCGGCGATCATGGTGCTCACGGCGATCCTTCGGGTGGCGGCCACGCCCGCCCACCTTCTTCCTTCTCTCGGGCCGGCCCCGTGGGCGGCGATGTCGGGTGCTTGCCGGTCCGCGCCGACAGCGCCGCCAAAGTCGCATGGGACTGAGAAGGAATTAATACGACAAGCCGATGAAATACATACTTCACTCGTGAGAAGTATGTATTAGACCATTTACTCGAAAAGTAAAGACTCGCCCTTTACTCTGAATTACGATTCGTTTACTGATGGTTGAGGTTCTTGCCGTCGAGGCTCCTCGCCGCCGTTGACCGATCCCGCCGTTCTGACGCCGTGGCCCACGGCCGCGACCGCCCCGCCGCCGAGTGAGTCACCCCCACTTCCGCGACCACGCAGCCCCGGAGGAGACGGGAAGCATGCCGACCTGTGTTCCCACCACCCATGCCAGCGACCCGAACCGGACCGGGCGTGCCCATCCGCCCCACAGCCCGCCGCCGGCCGGGCCCCGTCGGCTCCGTATCGCGGGCGCCGATCTATCGGCCGCCGTCGCGGTCTTCCTGATCGCTCTGCCCCTGTCCCTCGGCATCGCTCTCGCCACCGGCGCGCCGCTTCGGGCCGGCCTGGTCGCCGCCGCCGTGGGCGGCCTCGTCGCCGGACGGCTCGGCGGCTCCCCGCTCCAGGTCAGCGGTCCGGCCGCCGGACTCACCGTCGTCACCGCCGACATCATCCAGCAGTACGGCTGGCGGACGACCTGCGCCATCACCGTTCTCGCCGGACTCTCCCAACTCGGCCTGGGCTGCCTGCGGGTGGCGCGCGGCGCACTCGCCGTCAGCCCCGCCATCGTGCACGGGATGCTCGCCGGTATCGGCGTCACCATCGCCGTCGCCCAGGTGCACATCGTCCTCGGCGGCACCCCGCAGAGCTCCGTCCCCGACAACCTCCGGGCGCTTCCCGCCCAGTTGGCAAACCTGGACCCCGCTGCCGTCGCGGTGAGCGTGCTCACCCTGGCCCTGCTCCTGCTGTGGCCCCGGATCCCCGGTGGAGCGGGGCGCGTTCTGCGCAGGGTCCCGGCCGCGCTCGTCGCCGTCACCGGGGCCACCGCGGTCGCGGCCGCGGCCGGTCTCGTCCTGGCCGAGGTCGACCTGCCGTCCTGGCGCAGCCACGCGCTGGCCGGACTGCCCGAGGGGCCCGTACTCGGTCTCGTCGCCGCTGTGCTCACCACCACGCTGGTGTGCAGCGTGCAGTCGCTGCTGGGCGCGGTCGCCGTGGACAAACTGGTCTCCCGCCGCCCCGGTCCGGGCCACGGCCCACGCTCCGACCTGGACCGCGAACTGCTCGGTCAGGGCACCGCGAACATCGCCTCCGGCTGCCTCGGCGGACTGCCCGTGGCCGGGGTGGCCGTGCGCAGTTCCGCGAATGTGAACGCGGGTGCCGTGAGCCGGAACTCCACGATGCTGCACGGCGTTCTCGTAGTGGTCGCCGCGTTGCTGATGGTCCCGATCCTGGAGTTCATCCCGCTCGCCTCACTCGCCGCCCTGGTGATGGCCGTCGGCATCCAGATGGTGTCCCTGCACCACATCCGTACGGTGACCCGACACCGTGAAGTCCTCGTCTACGCCGTGACCGCCCTCGGCGTGGTGTCCGCGGGCGTCCTGGAGGGCGTCGCTCTCGGCATCGCCGCGGCCGTCGGCGTGGCCCTGCACCGTCTCACCCGCACCCGGATCACGCACGAGGAGAAGAAAGGAGTCCATCACGTACATGTCCGAGGGCAGTTGACGTTCCTCGCCGTGCCCCGGCTCAGCCGGTCCCTGCATCTCGTACCCCAGGGGGCCACCACCGTCGTGGCGCTGGACGGGTCGTTCATGGACCACGCGGCGCACGAGGCCTTGCAGGACTGGCGGAACACGCACACCGCCCGGGGCGGTGCGGTCGAGATCACCGGCCGTCGGCCCGGGGCCGGAGTCCGGATCGCCGAGCCCGCGGTCCTCGCCGCCGCACCCGCTTCGGACGGCACCGACGCGGCGGGCCCGGCCACCGGCGCCGGGTGCCGTTGCCGGCCCTGGACCGCCTGGCGCAACCACCAGTGCGAGCCCCCACGATCCACACCCGACGGCCACTCCGTACCGAACGACGACCGCGGCGTCCACGACGTCCACGACTTCCCCGGGGCCCCTGGCGCCCCCGGCAGCCTGGGGATCCACGGCGGCCCGGACACACGGGCGATCCTCTCCGGCGCAGGGAGCCCACCCGGTGAGGACCACGCGTCCGGTGCGGGCGGGCCGGAGCCGTCTCGCGCCGAAGTCGGCCGGGAACCGGCGCGGTCGGCGCACGAGGGACAGCGGCCGACCCAGTTGTTCCTCACCTGTGCCGACTCCCGGCTGGTCACATCGATGATCACTTCCAGCGGTCCGGGAGACCTCTTCGTGGTCCGCAATGTCGGCAACCTCGTGCCGCCGCCCGGCGAGGAGAGCGGTGACGACTCGGTGGCGGCCGCCCTCGAGTACGCCGTGGAGGTGCTCGCGGTGCGGTCCATCACGGTCTGCGGGCACTCGGGGTGCGGTGCCGTGCGGGCCCTGCTCGACCCGGAGCCGGACGGTGCCCGCACTCCGCTGAGACGGTGGCTGCGGCACGGGCTGCCGAGCCTGGAGCGAGCCGGCGACGGGCACGGGCCCTGGGCACGCCTCGGCGGACGGGCACCGGCCGACCCGGCCGAGCGGCTCTGCCTGGCCAACGTCGTCCAGCAGCTCGACCATCTACGCGCCCACGAGTCGGTGGCCCGTGCTCTGAAGGACGGGAAGCTGACGCTCCACGGCATGTACTTCCATGCGGGTGAGGCGCAGGCGTATCTCCTCACCGAGACGGCGGGAGAGGGCATGTTCGACCGGGTGAGGGCGGCGGACCTGGCGCGATGAGGGACCGCCGCGGGTATGAGTGGTGTGACGGAGGCTGAACCGCGTGCCCTCGGCGTCCGTGGGTACGGATGACCCCCGGGCCACGGAAGCAATCGGTTGACCTCAGAGAGCTGACCTCAAAAGGTCTAAACCACTTTGCCATCGGCCCTTGTCAGCCCGCCCCCGGGTCTGATGAGCTGTGGCCCGGGACACAACGGACACTCCGGGAAAGGCAGATGCCGTGAGCAACGAAAGCCTGGCCGACCTGCTGAGCGAGGAGATGGGACAGTGAGCGAGAATCCTTCCCTCTCCAACCTGCTCAAGGAAGAACGCAGGTTCGCACCCCCCGCCGACCTGGCCGCCAACGCCAACGTCACCGCGGAGGCGTACGGACAGGCCAAGGCTGACAGGCTCGGCTTCTGGGCCGAGCAGGCCCGCCGACTGACCTGGGCCAAGGAACCGACCGAAACGCTCGACTGGTCGAACCCGCCGTTCGCCAAGTGGTTCAAGGACGGCGAGCTCAACGTCGCCTACAACTGCGTGGACCGGCATGTGGAGGCCGGGCACGGCGACCGGGTCGCCATCCACTTCGAGGGCGAGCCCGGCGACAGCCGCACGATCACCTACGCCCAGCTCAAGGACGAGGTCTCCCAGGCCGCCAACGCCCTGCTGGAACTGGGCGTCCAGAAGGGCGACCGGGTGGCGATCTACATGCCGATGATCCCCGAGACGGCGGTCGCCATGCTGGCCTGCGCCCGTATCGGCGCCGCACACTCCGTCGTCTTCGGCGGTTTCTCGGCGGACGCGCTCGCGACCCGTATCCAGGACGCCGACGCCAAGGTCGTCATCACCGCCGACGGCGGCTACCGGCGCGGCAAGCCGTCCGCGCTCAAACCCGCCGTGGACGAGGCGACCGACCGCGTCGACACCGTGCGGCACGTCCTCGTCGTCCGCCGCACCGGCCAGGACGTCGCCTGGACCGAGGGCCGCGACCTGTGGTGGCACGAGGTGGTGGGCCGCCAGAGCACCGAGCACACCCCGGAGGCGTTCGAGGCCGAGCAGCCACTGTTCATCCTCTACACCTCCGGCACCACGGGTAAGCCGAAAGGCATCCTGCACACCTCCGGCGGCTACCTCACCCAGACCGCTTACACGCACTGGGCGGTCTTCGACCTCAAGCCGGAGACCGACGTGTTCTGGTGCACGGCCGACGTCGGCTGGGTCACCGGGCACTCGTACATCGTCTACGGGCCGCTCGCCAACGGCGCGACCCAGGTCATGTACGAGGGCACGCCCGACACCCCGCACCAGGGCCGCTTCTGGGAGATCGTGCAGAAGTACGGCGTGACGATCCTCTACACGGCGCCCACCGCGATCCGGACGTTCATGAAGTGGGGCGACGACATCCCCGCGAAGTTCGACCTGTCCTCGCTGCGGGTCCTCGGCTCCGTCGGTGAGCCGATCAACCCCGAGGCGTGGATCTGGTACCGCAAGAACATCGGCGCGGACCGCACCCCCGTGGTGGACACCTGGTGGCAGACCGAGACCGGCAGCATCATGATCTCGCCGCTGCCCGGTGTGACCGGCGCCAAGCCGGGCTCCGCCCAGACCCCGCTGCCCGGCATCGCCGCGACCGTCGTCGACGACGAGGCGCGCGAGGTGCCCGACGGCGGCGGTGGCTACCTGGTCCTCACCGAGCCGTGGCCGTCGATGCTGCGCACCATCTGGGGCGACGACCAGCGGTACATCGACACGTACTGGTCACGGTTCGAGGGCAAGTACTTCGCCGGCGACGGCGCCAAGAAGGACGACGACGGCGACATCTGGCTGCTCGGCCGGGTCGACGACGTGATGCTGGTCTCCGGGCACAACATCTCCACCACCGAGGTGGAGTCGGCGCTCGTCTCCCACCCGTCGGTCGCCGAGGCGGCCGTGGTCGGCGCGGCGGACGAGACGACCGGGCAGGCCATCGTCGCCTTCGTGATCCTGCGCGGTACGGCGGCGGAGACCGAGCATCTGGTCGCCGAGCTGCGCGACCACGTGGGCGCCACACTCGGCCCGATCACCAAGCCCAAGCGGATCCTGCCGGTCAACGAGCTGCCGAAGACCCGATCCGGCAAGATCATGCGCCGTCTGCTGCGGGACGTCGCGGAGAACCGCCAGCTCGGTGACGTGACCACGCTGACCGACTCCACCGTGATGGACCTGATCCAGGCGAAGCTGCCCCAGGCGCCCGGCGAGGACTGAGCACGGGACGGTCGGCCGCTGAACACGGGGGTCGGCCGACCGCAGGAACACGGGGTGCCCGGCGCCGCGCACGCGCCGGGCACCCTCCCCGTGACATCCGTCACGAAAGCCCTCGGTGCGGCCCGGAAGCACGTTGGTTAGAGTGGACACGAAGGTGGCCGCAGCAGGCCACCCGCACACACGCTGTCTCATGGAGCGCCGGGAAGTCTGGTCGGCACACGATTCGTGCTGCCCGACGACCAGAGGACCACCCCGTGACCGCGCCCCGCACCCCCAGCCCCCGCAAGGCCCTCGGCCGCCTCTCCCTGCCCGAGCGGAACTTCGTCGCGGACGCGCTGCGCACCGAGACCGTCGGCGGCATGCTGCTGCTCGTCGCCGCGATCACCGCGCTGATCTGGGCGAACGTGCCCGCCCTGCACGACAGCTACGAGAGCGTCAGCCACTTCCGTTTCGGCCCCGAGTCGCTCGGCCTGAACCTGTCCGTCGCGCACTGGGCCGCCGACGGACTGCTCGCGGTCTTCTTCTTCGTCGCCGGAACGGAACTCAAGCGCGAACTCGTCGCCGGTGATCTGCGCGACCCCCGGGCCGCCGCGCTCCCCGTCGTCGCCGCCCTGTGCGGCATGGCCGTACCGGCGCTCGTCTACACGCTCACCAGCGGCATCGGCGGCGGCTCACTGGCCGGCTGGGCCGTGCCCACCGCCACCGACATCGCCTTCGCGCTCGCCGTGCTCGCCGTCATCGGCACCTCCCTGCCGAGCGCGCTGCGCGCCTTCCTGCTCACCCTCGCCGTCGTCGACGACCTCTTCGCGATCCTGATCATCGCGGTCTTCTTCACCGCCGACCTGGACTTCGTCGCGCTCGGCGGTGCCGTGGTGGGTCTGGCCGTCTTCTGGCTGCTGCTCCGCAAGGGCGTGCGCGGCTGGTACGTGTACGTGCCGCTCGCCCTCGTCGTCTGGGGCCTGATGTACAACAGCGGCATCCACGCCACCATCGCCGGTGTCGCCATGGGCCTGATGATGCGCTGCCACCGTCACGAGGGTGAGGAGCAGTCCCCCGGTGAGCGCATCGAGCATCTGGTCCGGCCCCTCTCCTCGGGCCTCGCCGTCCCGCTGTTCGCCCTGTTCAGCGCGGGTGTGGCGGTCTCCGGCGGTGCGCTCGCGGACGTGTTCACCACGCCCGAGACACTCGGCGTCGTCCTCGGCCTCGTCGTCGGCAAGACGGTCGGCATCTTCGGCGGTACGTGGTTGACCACACGCTTCACCAGGGCCTCGCTCAGCGAGGAGCTCGCCTGGGCGGACGTACTGGCGGTGTCGACGCTGGCCGGGATCGGGTTCACCGTCTCGCTGCTCATCGGTGAACTCGCCTTCGAGGGCGACGCGGCGATGACGGACAGCGTCAAGGCCGCCGTGCTGACCGGTTCGCTGATCGCGACCGCCGTGGCGACCGTGCTGCTGAGGATCCGGAACGCCAAGTACCGCAGGCTGTCCCAGGAGGAGGAGCGCGACGACGACCTCAGCGGCATCCCCGACGTGTACGAGGAGGACGACCCGGCCCACCACCTGCGCATGGCGGAGATCCACGACCGCAAGGCCGCCGAGCACCGACGCCTCGCCCGGGAGAAGGCCGAACAGCGGCGCGGGCTTGCCGAAGTGCCGGGCGGGGCAGGCGAGGGCCACGACGGTCCGGCATGATCTGACGAGACGGTACAAAAGTCAGGACAGTCGGACGCCCGTGGACACACACGGACGCCCGCGGACACACACGACCGGACGCGCCACGTCCGACCCACGGGGTCGGCCACACGCGGTCGGACGTGGCGGCCGGCCGGACGGGAACCGTCAGACGGCAGACTGAACCGTACGCAGCGACACACAGTGGCACGCGATACGTACGCAGGAGAGGGAGACCGCGATGAGCGCACCCGACGGCAGCCCGGTCGGCGCCGAACGCAGCATCGGCGAGCTGTTCGCCTCGGCGACGGAGAACATGTCGGCGCTGGTGCACGACGAGATCGCGCTGGCGAAAGCGCAGCTCAAGCAGGACGTGAAGCGGGGCGCGACAAGCGGCGGGGTGTTGACCCTGGCCGGCCTCGTCCTGTTGTTCTCCCTGCCGATGCTGAGCTTCGCCCTGGCCTACGGCATCCGCACCTGGAGCGACTGGAACCTCGCCCTCTGCTTCCTGCTGTCCTTCCTGGCGAACTGCCTCGTCGCCGGCGTCCTCGCGCTGATCGGCCTGGTCTTCGCGAAGAAGGCGAAGAAGGGCCGGGGCCCGCAGAAGGTCGCCGCCTCCATGAAGGAGACCGCGGGCGTGCTGCAGAAGGCCAAGCCGCACCCGCGTCCCGAACTCGTCCTGTCCAAGGACCGGGCCCCCGCGGCGATCGAAGCTGTGGGACGCTCGTCCTCATGACGGGCTCCTCCCTCCCCTCGGGGCAACCTCCCTCGGCGCACCCCCTCTCGGCCGTACGCCTCGACATCCCGGGCGGCGCCGAGGTGACCCACCGGGACGTGGCCGCCAACGGCGCGCGCTTCCACATCGCGGAGCTCGGCGACGGACCGCTGGTACTGCTGCTGCACGGCTTCCCGCAGTTCTGGTGGGCCTGGCGGCACCAACTGACGGCACTCGCCGACGCCGGGTTCCGCGCCGTCGCCATGGACCTGCGGGGCGTCGGGGGCAGCGACCGCACACCGCGCGGTTACGACCCGGCCAACCTCGCGCTGGACATCACCGGGGTGGTCCGTTCCCTCGGCGAGCCGGACGCCGCGCTGGTCGGGCACGACCTGGGCGGCTACCTGGCCTGGACGGCGGCGGCGATGCGTCCCAAGCTCGTACGACGGCTCGCGGTCGCGTCCATGCCGCATCCGCGGCGCTGGCGGTCGGCCATGCTCGCGGACGTCAGGCAGTCGTCCGCCATGTCCCACATCTGGGGGTTCCAGCGGCCCTGGGTCCCGGAGCGGCAGCTCACCGCCGACGACGGGGCGCTGGTGGCCAAACTCATCCAGGACTGGTCCGGGCCGCGCCCGCCAGAGGAGAAGGCGCTGGAGAACTACCGCCGCGCCATGTGCATCCCGTCCACGGCGCACTGCTCGATCGAGCCGTACCGCTGGATGGTGCGCTCCATGGCCCGGCCCGACGGCATCCAGTTCAACCGCCGGATGAAGCGGCCGGTGCGGGTGCCGACGCTGCATCTGCACGGCTCGCTGGACCCCGTGGTGCGCACCCGGAGCGCCGCCGGGTCCGGACAGTACGTCGAAGCGCCTTACCGCTGGCGGCTGTTCGACGGGCTCGGGCACTTCCCGCACGAGGAGGACCCGGTCACGTTCTCCACCGAGCTGATCAACTGGCTGAAGGACCCGGAGCCCGACCGCTGAACCAAGACATCCCGATCATCGGAATTGAACACCTGTCCTACGAACGGCCACTTGCCTGGCGCATAGGCCAATTGGCTGCCCCAGAAGCGGTTATCGACCATGAGGCGGGGGCACCGTCGGAATATGGGCTGGACGCACGACTACAGTGACGCAGGCCGCGACCGCCGCTCGGCGGGCGGCAGGGGACCCCACCAGCGAGGCGGTGCACCGCACATGGCGGGCACGGACCTCAGGGTGGGGATCCCACACATCCTCCGCCGCCGGGCCCGCTGGGTCTCGGTACGGCTGCTTCACCCACGCGGGTGACCGGACAGCGGCGCGACGGCCGTACCCCGCGCGCCGCGTCCCGCACCGAGTTCACGCGCCGCGTTCCCGCACCGCGCGTCACGCCGTAGGCAGCTCTCGCCGCCACCGTTGGCCTCGTGCCGCTCAGAGCGCGCAGCTGTCGCTGTCCACCTGCTGGTTCGCGGCACGGCCCTTGGTGATGTCGTCCTGGATCTCGTCCACGGTGAGCGCGTACCCCGTCTCGGCGTCGTCGAGGGACTTGGCGAACACCACGCCGTAGACCCGGCCCTCGGGTGTGAGCAGCGGGCCGCCGGAGTTGCCCTGACGGACCGTCGCGTACAGGGAGTAGACGTCACGGCGGACCGTGCCCCGGTGGTAGATGTCCGGGCCGTTGGCCGTGATCCGCCCGCGGACCCGGGCGGACCTGACGTCGTACGCGCCGTTCTCCGGGAAGCCGGCGACGATCGCGCTGTCGCCGCTGCCCGCGTCCTCGGTCGTGAACCGCAGCGCCGGCGCCTTCAGGTCCGGGACGTCGAGGACCGCGATGTCGCGCTTCCAGTCGTAGAGGACGACCGTCGCGTCGTACTTCCTGCCCTCGCCGCCTATCTGCACGGTCGGTTCGTCGACGCCGCCCACGACATGCGCGTTGGTCATGACGCGGCGTTCGGAGAACACGAAGCCGGTGCCCTCCAGCACCTTGCCGCACTGCGGGGCGGTGCCCATGACCTTGACGATGGACCGCTGGGCCCGGGCGGCCACGGGGCTGCCGACCAGGGCGGGGTCGGGGGGCTGGACATCGGTGATCGGCTCGTTCGCGAACGGGCTGAAGACCTGCGGGAAGCCGTTCTGCGCGAGGACGGAGGAGAAGTCGGCGAACCAGGTGTCGGCCTGGTCGGGCAGCGCTCGGGAGACACCGAGCAGGACCTTGGAACCGCGGACCTCCTTGCCGAGCGTCGGCAGCGTCGTACCGGCGAGGGCGGAGCCGATCAGCCAGGCGACCAGGAGCATGGCGACGACGTTGACCAGGACACCGCCGGTCGCGTCGAGCGCCCGGGCCGGGGACCAGGTGATGTAGCGGCGCAGCTTGTTGCCGAGGTGGGTGGTCAGCGCCTGGCCGACGGAGGCGCAGACTATGACGACGACGACCGCGGCGACGGCCGCGACCGTGCCGACCTCGGCGTTGTCCGTCAGGACGTCCCAGATGACGGGGAGCACGTAGACGGCGACGAGACCGCCGCCCAGGAACCCGATCACCGACAGGACGCCGACGACGAACCCCTGGCGGTAGCCGACGATCGCGAACCAGACGGCGGCGACCAGCAACAGGATGTCCAGCACGTTCACTGCTTCCAGCCTCGCCTCGTCATTCCGGTCGCTCCCACTCGGCCGGAGTCCGGGGGCGTACGGCACGAACCACCGTCGTCACCAGCCCCCGAACCGCACGGCACGGCGCCCACCCTGTCATGACCTCTGGTCCAGCGGGACCCGCCTGTCCCGGTCCCAGGGCCGCTCCCACCCCGCGTAGTGGAGCAGCCGGTCGATGATCCCGGCCGTGAAACCCCAGACAAGAGCCGATTCGACCAGGAATGCCGGACCCTGGTGACCGCTGGGATGGACCGCGGTCGCCCGGTTGTCCGGATCGGTGAGATCCGCCACCGGGACCGTGAAGACCCGGGCGGTCTCGTTGGGATCCACGACGCCGACCGGGCTGGGCACCCGCCACCAGCCCAGCACCGGGGTGACGACGAAGCTGCTGACGGGGATGTAGAGCTTGGGCAGGACACCGAAGAGCTGGACACCGGCCGGATCGAGCCCGGTCTCCTCCTCGGCCTCGCGCAGCGCGGCCCACAGCGGCCCGTCGGCCAGCGGGTCGCCGTCCTCGGGGTCGAGGGCGCCACCGGGGAAAGCCGGCTGCCCGGCATGCGAGCGCAGCGCCGTCGACCGCTCCATGAGCAGCAGTTCCGGGCCGTACGCGCCTTCGCCGAACAGGATCAGGACCGCGGACTGGCGCCCCGAGCCGTTCGCCGGCGGCAGGAAGCGGCTCAGCTGTCCCGGCGCGACCGTCTCCACGGCCCGCACCACCGGGTCCAGCCAGGTGGGCAGACCCTCCTGACTGAGCGTCGCCCGGCCACCTTGGATGTCGCCCGCCCGCGTCATCGCCACCCCCGTCGTCCTGCCCCCTGCCCGTCCGGCCCCGGCGACAGGTCCAACGCCCGGCGGCCCCTGGAACGTTCCATCAAAGATCGTTCCACCTGCGGCCGCCGGATATGCCCTGTCACCCGGCACCCAGCGGCGGGGCCGGTCGGCCGCCCGCGTCGAGGTAGGCCTGCGGGGGGTTCAGACGCTGGCCCGGGAAGCCGCCCTTCTCGTACTTCAGCAGCTTCCGCGCCTTCTCCGGGTCCGTCTCCCCCTCGCCGTACGCCGGGCAGAGCGGGGCGATGGGGCAGGCTCCGCAGGCGGGCTTACGGGCGTGACAGATGCGGCGGCCGTGCCAGATCACATGGTGCGAGAGGTCGGTCCAGTCGCTCTTGGGGAAGAGCCCGCCGACGGCTGCCTCGATCTTGTCCGGGTCGGTCTCCTCCGTCCACTTCCAGCGGCGCACCAGGCGCTGGAAGTGCGTGTCCACGGTGATCCCCGGGCGGCCGAAGGCGTTGCCGAGGACGACGAAGGCCGTCTTGCGGCCCACGCCCGGCAGCTTGACGAGATCCTCCAGCCGGCCCGGCACCTCGCCGCCGAACTCCTCCACCAGCACCTTCGAAAGCCCTATCACCGACTTGGTCTTGGCCCGGAAGAACCCGGTGGGGCGGAGGATCTCCTCCACCTCCTCCGGGTCGGCGGCGGCCAGGTCCTCGGGGGTGGGGTACTTCGCGAAGAGGGCGGGGGTCGTCTGGTTGACCCGCAGGTCGGTGGTCTGGGCGGACAGGACCGTGGCGACCACCAGCTGGAAGGGGTTCTCGAAGTCCAGCTCGGGGTGGGCGTACGGGTACACCTCGGCGAGCTCCCGGTTGATCCGCCGGGCCCGGCGGACCAGAGCGGTACGCGACTCGGCCTTGGGCTGCCCGGCGGCGTCCTTCTTCGCGGACGCGGGGCCCTTCACGGACGCCGCCTTCTTCGCGGGTGCGGAGCCTTTCGCGGGTGCGGAGCCCTTCGCGGACGCGGGCCTCACCTCGGCCGCCGCTTCGCTCGCACTCGCGGTCGAATCCTTCTTCACCGGTGCCTTCTCTGTCGGTTTCGCCGTTTCCCCGCCGCTGCCAGGACCCTGTTCGCCCACAGCGGAATCATGATGTACCGCCACCCGTGCAGCGCCCTAGGGGCGTGCTCTCACCGGCGATTTGGACACCCGACCAGCCTACGGCTCGGCACCGACATCCGCCCCGGCCCCTGCGGATCGGCGCCCAATTGGACCCCTGCCGCTTACCCGGGCACGCCTGTGCGGCATCCTTGTGACAGATCACACTGTTTGGACTGTCCGGCAAAATGGGCACCTCGGTCCCCTGGTACGCGGGGAACAAGATCCCCTGAGCAGGTCGACAAGGAGAGAACACGTGGACGACGTTCTGCGGCGGAACCCGCTCTTCGCGGCGCTCGATGACGAGCAGGCCGCGGAGCTTCGCGCCTCGCTGAGCGAGGTGACCCTCGCACGGGGTGACTCCCTGTTCCACGAGGGCGACCCCGGAGACCGGCTCTACGTGGTCACCGAGGGCAAGGTCAAGCTCCACCGGACCTCCCCCGACGGCCGCGAGAACATGCTGGCCGTCGTCGGTCCCGGCGAGCTCATCGGTGAGCTGTCGCTCTTCGACCCGGGCCCGCGCACCGCGACCGCCACGGCGCTGACCGAGGTCAAGCTGCTCGCCCTGGGCCACAACGACCTCCAGCCCTGGCTGAACGCCCGCCCCGAGGTGGCCACTGCGCTGCTGCGGGCCGTCGCGCGCCGGCTGCGCAAGACCAACGACGCCATGTCGGACCTGGTCTTCTCCGACGTCCCGGGCCGGGTCGCCCGCGCCCTGCTGGACCTCTCCCGCCGCTTCGGGGTGCAGTCCGAGGAGGGCATCCACGTCGTCCACGACCTCACGCAGGAGGAGCTGGCCCAGCTGGTCGGCGCGTCCCGCGAGACGGTCAACAAGGCCCTGGCGGACTTCGCACAGCGCGGCTGGCTCCGTCTGGAGGCCCGCGCGGTGATCCTCCTGGACGTCGAGCGCCTCGCGAAGCGCTCCCGCTGACGGGATTCCCGGCACGCGTGCCGAAGGCCCCGGTGCCCCGCAGGCCTCAGCGCCTGCCGGGCCCCGGGGCCTTCGGGTGAGCCCGTGCCGCCGCCGGACGAGCCGTGCCGCCGCCGGACGAGCCGTGCCGCCGCCGGACGAGCCGTGCCGCCGCTGGACGAACCCGTACACCCGCTAGATGAGCCCGTGCTCTCGCAGGTATTCCAGCTGCGCGCGGACCGACAGTTCCGCGGCCGGCCACAGGGAGCGGTCCACGTCGGCGTAGACGTGGGCGACGACCTCGGACGGGGTGAGACGGCCGTTCTCGACGGCCGTCTCCACCTGGGCGAGGCGGTGGGCCCGGTGCGCCAGGTAGTACTCGACCGCGCCCTGAGCGTCCTCCAGTACGGGACCGTGACCGGGCAGGACCGTGTGGACGCCGTCGTCGACCGTGAGCGAGCGCAGGCGGCGCAGGGTGTCCAGGTAGTCGCCGAGGCGGCCGTCGGGATGGGACACGACGGTCGTACCGCGTCCCAGGACGGTGTCGCCGGTGAGGACGGCTCCGTCGGCCGGCAGGTGGAAGGACAGGGAGTCTGCGGTGTGGCCGGGGGTGGGGACGACCCGCAGTTCCAGACCGCCCACGTCGACGACGTCCCCGCCGGACAGGCCCTCGTCCCCCAGCCGCAGCTCCGGGTCCAGCGCCCGTACCTTCGTGCCGGTCAGCTCGGCGAAGCGGGTGGCGCCCTCGGCGTGGTCGGGGTGACCGTGCGTCAGCAGGGTGAGGGCGACACGCTTGCCGGCCCGCTCGGCCGTGTCGACGACGTTCCGCAGATGCCCCTCGTCCAGCGGGCCGGGGTCGACGACGATCGCCCGCGCGGAGTCGGGTTCCGAGAGGATCCAGGTGTTGGTGCCGTCCAGGGTCATGGCCGAGGCGTTCGGGGCCAGGACGTTGACCGCGCGCGCGGTGGCGGGTCCGGAGAGGACCCCACCGCGAGGTTGGCCGGGAAGGGCTGCCGCGTCCGTCATGCGGGTGCTCCACCGGTCGGGATGTGCTGGGTGAACTCGTCGTGCCCCGGCCAGGACAGCACGATCTTCTCGTCGTCCAGGCGCGCGGTGGCCAGTACCGGCGTGAGATCCCGCGCGGATGCCGCGTCGAGCGCCTGCGCGGCCGCCGGGTACGCCGTCAGCTGGCGCAGGGTCGCGATCGTCGGCGGCATCATCAGCAGCTCGCCCCGGTCGTACGCGGCGGCCGCCTCGCGCGGGGCGATCCACACCGTGCGGTCGGCCTCCGTGGAGGCGTTGCGGGTGCGCTGCCCCTCGGGGAGCGCGGCGACGAAGAACCAGGTGTCGTAGCGGCGGGGCTCGAACTCCGGGGTGATCCACCGGGTCCACGCGCCGAGCAGGTCCGAGCGCAGGACCAGCCCTCGACGGTCGAGGAACTCCGCGAAGGACGTCTCTCGCGCGACGAGTGCCGCGCGGTCCGCCTCCCAGTCCGCGCCCGTCGTGTCACCGACCACGGAGTCGGGCGTCGGACCGGCGAGCAGCACACCGGCTTCCTCGTACGTCTCGCGTACGGCGGCGCAGACGATCGCCTGGGCGTCGGTCTCGTCGACGCCGAGCCGGTCCGCCCACCACGCGTGTGTGGGGCCCGCCCAGCGGACGTGGTGGTCGTCGTCCCGCGGGTCGACGCCACCGCCGGGGTAGGCGTAGGCGCCTCCGGCGAAGGCCATGGAGGCGCTTCGGCGCAGCATGTGGACGACGCAGCCGTCACCGGCGTCCCGCAGGAGCATCACGGTGGCCGCCCGCTTGGGCGGGACCGGGGTGAGGGTGCCCTCCGCGAGCGCGCGGATGCGGACCGGCCACTCGGGTGGGTACCACTGCCCACCAGCCTGCGCATTCACCATGGCCGGAGGCTATCTCGGGACGGGCGGATGTTCGAGTGCCCAGCGGGAGAAGGCGGGCACAAGGGGACGCGCGACGCCGGGAAGCGGCAGGGGGACGCGGCGAGGAGAGGTGGCGGACCCGGCGGTCGGCACGGGCCACACGGCCCTCCGCCGAGCACCGGCCCGCCTCCGCCTCCGTCGGACACCGGCCGCTTCTGCCTGTCCGTGTCCGTCAGCGCGTGCCTGTCAGCGCGTGCCTGTCAGCGCGCGTCCGTCAGCCGGCGTCCGTCAGCTCCACCTGGATCTCGACCTCCACCGGTGCGTCGAGGGGCAGTACCGCGACGCCCACCGCGCTGCGGGCGTGGACGCCCTTGTCGCCGAGGACCTCGACCAGCAGCTCGCTCGCACCGTTGAGGACGCCCGGCTGGCCCGTGAAGTCCGTGGCCGAGGCCACGAACCCGACGACCTTCACCACGTGCGCGACGCGGTCCAGATCACCGGCGACGGACTTCACGGCGGCGAGGGCGTTCAGCGCACAGGTGCGCGCCAGCTCCTTCGCCTCCTCGGCCGTGACCTCGGCACCGACCTTTCCGGTCAGCGGAAGCTCGCCGTCCACCATGGGAAGCTGGCCGGCGGTGTAGACGTACCGCCCCGACAGCACGGCCGGACGGTACGCGGCCAGCGGCGGAACGACCTCCGGCAGGCTCAGACCGAGTTCGGCTAGTCTGGCCTCGACCGCGCTCACGCCTGCTTCTCCCGCTTCAGGTAGGCGACCAGCTGCTCGGGGTTGTTCGGGCCCGGCACGACCTGCACGAGCTCCCAGCCGTCCTCGCCCCAGGTGTCCAGAATCTGCTTCGTGGCGTGGACCAGCAGCGGAACCGTGGAGTACTCCCATTTCGTCATGCGGCGACTCTAGCCGCTGCCGTCCCCCGCACGGGAAGCACGGGAAGCCTTGAAAGCCCGGGAAACCCGGGAAGCCCGGGTACCCAGGAGCACGGGAAGCCCGGCAACTCGCCCCCGGAGCCGCCGGGGCGCACGGGGAGGAATTAGGCTCAAAGGCGTGAGCAGGCTTCAGGTGGTCAGTGGCAAGGGCGGAACCGGCAAGACCACGGTGGCCGCGGCCCTCGCGCTGGCCCTGGCCACGGAGGGGAAGCGGACGCTTCTCGTCGAGGTCGAGGGCCGCCAGGGCATCGCGCAGGTCTTCGAGACGGAGGCGCTGCCGTACGAGGAGCGGAAGATCGCCGTCGCTCCCGGGGGCGGGGAGGTGCACGCCCTCGCCATAGACGCCGAACGGGCCCTTCTGGACTACCTCCAGATGTTCTACAAGCTGGGCAGCGCCGGGCGGGCGCTGAAGAAGCTCGGCGCGATCGACTTCGCGACCACCATCGCGCCCGGCGTGCGGGACGTCCTGCTGACCGGCAAGGCGTGCGAGGCGGTGCGGCGCAAGGACAGGAACGGGCGGTTCGTCTACGACTACGTCGTGATGGACGCCCCACCGACCGGGCGCATCACCCGTTTCCTCAACGTCAACGACGAGGTCGCCGGGCTCGCGAAGATCGGCCCGATACACAATCAGGCCCAGGCCGTGATGCGGGTGCTGAAATCGCCGGAGACGGCGGTGCACCTGGTCACCCTGCTGGAGGAGATGCCGGTCCAGGAGACCGTGGACGGCATCGCCGAGCTGCGGGGGGCCCGGCTGCCGGTGGGGCGGATCATCGTGAACATGGTGCGGCCCGAGGTGCTGGACGCGATCGACCTGGAACTCATGGGGACGGTCGGGCGTTCCTCTGTCGCGCGGGCGTTGTCGTCCGCCGGTCTCGGCGGCGCGCGGCGCGGCGGGCACGCCGAGCAGCTGGTGGACCCGTTGCTCGCGCAGGCGAAGGAGTACGCCGAGCGGTACACGCTGGAGGCCGAACAGCGCGCCGCGCTGGCCGAGGTGGGCCTGCCCCTGCACGAGCTGCCGCTGCTCGCGGAGGGCATGGACCTGGCGGGCCTGTACGAACTGGCCGAGGAACTCCGCGCACAGGGTGTGTCATGACCGGCGGAAACCTGCCCGTGTCCGTACCCGTGCCCGGCGTGCCCGCCACCCCCATCAGGCCCTTCACGTCCGTCACGAGTCGGAAGTATCGGAAGCAGGGGATGTCATGAGTCGTCATCCGGAACCGGCGCACCCGCGCGCGCACGATCCGGCCCACCCGGCCCGCCACCACCTCTCCCCCGTGCGCACGCTCGACATCGACCCGCTGATCGAGGACCGGACCACCCGGATCGTGGTGTGCTGCGGCTCGGGCGGGGTCGGCAAGACGACCACCGCCGCGGCCCTGGGACTGCGCGCGGCCGAACGGGGACGCAAGGTGGTCGTCCTCACCATCGACCCCGCCCGCCGGCTCGCCCAGTCCATGGGCATCGACTCGCTCGACAACGTCCCCCGCCGGGTGAAGGGCATCGACGACTCCGCCGGCGGCGAACTGCACGCCATGATGCTCGACATGAAGCGCACCTTCGACGAGATCGTCGAGGCGCACTCGGACCCGGAGCGCGCCTCCGCGATCCTCGGCAACCCCTTCTACCAGTCCCTCTCGGCGGGCTTCGCGGGCACGCAGGAGTACATGGCGATGGAGAAGCTGGGTCAGTTGCGGGCCCGCGACGAGTGGGACCTCATCGTCGTCGACACACCGCCCTCCCGCTCCGCGCTGGACTTCCTGGACGCGCCCAAGCGGCTCGGGTCCTTCCTCGACGGCAAGCTCATCCGCGTCCTGCTGACCCCGGCGAAGGTCGGCGGCCGTGCGGGGATGAAGTTCCTGAACGTCGGGATGTCCATGATGACCGGCGTCCTGGGGAAGGTACTCGGGGGACAACTGCTGCGGGACGTACAGACGTTCGTGGCGGCGATGGACTCCATGTTCGGCGGGTTCCGCACGCGCGCGGACGCCACGTTCAAACTGCTCCAGGCGCCCGGGACGGCGTTCCTGGTCGTCGCGGCCCCGGAGCGGGACGCGCTGCGCGAGGCCGCGTACTTCGTGGAACGGCTGGCCGCGGAGGACATGCCGCTGGCCGGTCTGGTGCTCAACCGGGTCCATGGCAGCGGCGCCGACCGGCTGTCGGCCGAGCGGGCACTCGCCGCCGCGGAAAATCTTGAGGACTCCCGCATTGTGGATCAGGAGGACGGGAAAGCTGGAGTTCGTAACTCCCCCGACACACACGCCAGTTCAGACGTCCCTGCCGGAGGCTCCCCCGCCACCACTGACGACACGGACACCAGCACCACCGACACCAACACGGACACGGACGGGGTGGACGCGGAGCGGTCCGTCGACCAACTCACCGCGGGCCTGCTGAGACTGCACGCCGAGCGGATGCGGCTGCTCTCACGCGAGCAGCGCACACGCGACCGCTTCACCGCGCTCCATCCCGAGGTGGCGGTGACGGAAGTGGCCGCGCTGCCCGGTGACGTGCACGACCTCGCGGGCCTGCGGCAGATCGGCGACCGGCTCGCGACCAACAGGCCGGAGCTGCCCGAGACACCGGAGGCACCCGCCTCACCCGAGGCAACCGCCTGACACGCACCGACCTGCCGCACACCGACACGGCCTGACGGACGAACAGGCAGCCCCGACACAGCCCGAGACGCCCCGCCGAGGACCCCCCGAGAGACCTCAGCTCACCGCCGCGTAGTTCGCGTACACCTCGTCGTCGTCGAGGGGCACGACGCCCGTCCCCCGCTCGTACTCCGTGCGCGCGGTCTCCAGCAGCCGGCGCCAGGACGTCACGGTGGGCCGCCGGCGCAGCAGTGCGCGGCGTTCACGTTCCGTCATGCCTCCCCACACGCCGAACTCGACGCGGTTGTCGAGCGCGTCGGCCAGGCACTCCGTACGCACCGGGCATCCGGTGCACACCGCCTTGGCCCTGTTCTGCGCTGCTCCTTGAACGAACAGTTCATCCGGATCAGTAGTGCGGCAGGCAGCCTGCGCACTCCAGTCGGTAACCCAGCCCATACCGGCGCCGTCCTCTCCCGAATCGAGGCTCCCCCACGGCGGCAGCGGCATATTCACCGCCGCCAGTTGAGGACGTTACGGAAGGTGGGCACAGCGCAACACCCCCAGCGGGCCCAATCTTGAATGGCCCGAACGGACTATGGGTAAGCGGCAGATCACCCGGGGGAGTGACCTGACGACATGCGCGACAATCCCGGCGTTTCGGGGCAGTCCCATTGCGTCACAACGGATACCGAGTGACACACAAGGCGGATCCGGACACGCACCCACCACACCCCGACAAAGAAAGTCGAGAAGATCCGGAACGATTCGGGGTCGCCGGACGTATTGATACGTGGCCTCACTGCTGTGACAGTTGTGAGCAGCTTAGGCCAAGGCCTGTACGCCTGTCCGGCAAACGAGAACGTAGGCTGCTCCCATGCCAAAGAAGCGCTCAGGCGGTGGTCTGTCGCCAACGCAGCAGGCCGCCAAGTTCCTCGGTGTCAGTGTCCTCGCGGGTGCCGTCCTGGCCGGTATCGCACTGCCCGCCGTGGGTGCGTTGGGCCTGGCCGCCAAGGGTTCGGTGGAGAGTTTCGACGAGCTCCCCGCCAACCTCAAGACGCCCCCGCTGAGCCAGCGCACCACCATCCTGGACGCGAAGGGCGGTCAGATCGCCACCGTCTACTCGCGCGACCGCACGGTGGTCGACCTCAAGGACATCTCGCCGTACCTCCAGAAGGCGATCGTCGCGATCGAGGACTCCCGCTTCTACGAGCACGGTGCGGTCGACCTGAAGGGCGTGCTGCGCGCGGTCAACCGCAACGCGCAGAGCGGCGGTGTCTCCGAGGGCGCGTCCACGCTGACTCAGCAGTACGTGAAGAACGTCTTCGTGGAGGAGGCCGGCGACGACCCGACGAAGGTCGCGCAGGCCACCCAGCAGACGATCGGCCGCAAGATCCGCGAGCTGAAGTTCGCGATCCAGGTCGAGGAGGAGCTGGGCAAGAAGAAGATCCTCGAGAACTACCTGAACATCACGTTCTTCGGCCAGCAGGCCTACGGTGTCGAGGCCGCCGCCCAGCGCTACTTCTCCAAGTCCGCCAAGGACCTCAACCTCCAGGAGTCCGCCCTCCTCGCCGGCCTCGTCCAGTCGCCGAGCCGGTACAACCCGGTCAACGACGAGACGGAGGCCATCAAGCGGCGCAATGTCGTCCTGGCGCGGATGGCCCAGGTCGGCGACGTCTCCGAGGAGGAAGCCGCCAAGGCGTCGAAGGCACCGCTGGGACTGAAGGTCAGCAAGCCGAACAACGGCTGCATCACGGCGGTCGCCGATGCGGCCTTCTTCTGTGACTACGTACGTGAGGTGTTCCTGAACGACCCGGTTTTCGGGAAGGAGAAGGAGGACCGGGCCAAGATCTGGAACCAGGGCGGTCTGACGATCCGGACCACCCTCGACCCGCAGGCACAGCAGTCGGTCCACGCCTCGCTCAAGGGCCACGTCAACAAGGGCGACTCGGTCGCCGCGGCGATCACCCTGGTGGAGCCCGGCACCGGCAAGATACTCGGCATGGGCCAGTCGAAGCCCTACGGCTACGGCAAGAACGAGACCGAGATCAACTATTCGGTCAACCACAGCATGGGCGGCTCCAACTACGGCTTCCCGACCGGTTCGACGTTCAAGCCCTTCGTCGCGGCGGCCGCGCTCGAGGAGGGGCGACCGCCCATCCAGGAGTACTCGTCGCCGTACGAGATGCCCTACCCCGACCCCGTCCAGACGTGCAGCGGCAAGCCCTGGATGAACCAGGAAGGCGCCACCGTCCCCAACGAGGACAAGTCGGAGGTCGGACCGTACCGCTTGAAGGAGGCGATGGCCCTCTCGGTCAACACCTACTTCGTGCAGATGGTCGCCGACATCGGTCTGTGCCCGTTGGTGAAGATGACGGACGCCCTGCACGTCGTGGAGGGCAACGGCGAGAAGCTTCCGGAGGTCCCCGCCGTCTCCCTCGGTTCCAGGGGCGTCGCCCCGCTGACGATGGCCTCCGCGTACGCCGCCTTCGCCTCCCGGGGCATGTACTGCACGCCGGTGGCCATCGAGTCGATCACCCAGAAGGTCGGCGACCAGCAGAAGTCGCTGGAGGTACCGAAGTCGACGTGCTCGCGGGCGATGAGCGAGCAGACCGCGGACACGGTGAACACCCTGCTGCAGGGTGTGGTCGACTCCGGTACGGGCCGGGCGTCCGGTCTCACGGACCGCGCCAACGCCGGCAAGACGGGAACGACGGACGAGCGCAAGAACGCCTGGTTCGTCGGCTACACCCCGAACCTGTCGGGAGCGGTCTGGGTCGGCAGCGCCACCCAGCAGGTCAAGATGGTCGACATCAACGTCGGCGGCGCCTACCACGCCAAGGTCTACGGCGGCTCGGTGCCGGGGCCCATCTGGCGGGACGCGATGACCGGCGCCCTCTCGGGCAAGGACTCCCCGTCCTTCAACCTCGTCGACATCCCGGAGCCCGAAAAGCGCGACAAGGACCGTGACCGTGACGACGAGGACGGCGACGACCGTGGCGACGACAACCGTGGCAACAACGGCGGAAACAACGGCAACGGCGGTTTCATCGGCGGCCTGACCGGCGGCAACGGTGACCAGAACGGCAACGGCGGAGCCGAACCGGACCCGACCTTCTCCCTCCCCGAGGGCTTCATCCAGGGCCCGGGCAACGGCCCCGGAGGACGGCGCTGACGGCCTGCGCCCCTGGTCCGACGAGAGCGGAGGGCCCCTCGATCCCGTGTCGGGATCGAGGGGCCCTCCGCTCTCGTCCGCCGTATCCGACCGACCGGACCGGTTGACCGGGCCATCTGCCCGGACCTGCGGATCAGCCGGCGAGCAGCTTCTTCACTGCGGCGGCCACCCGGCCGCCCTCGGCCTGCCCGGCCACCTTGGGGTTGACGATCTTCATGACCGCCCCCATGGCCCGCGGGCCCTCGGCGCCTGCCGCCTTCGCCTCCTCGACGGCCTGGGCGACGATCGCGTTCAGCTCCTCGTCGGACATCTGCTGAGGCAGGTACCGGGCCAGCAACTCGCCCTCCGCCTTCTCCCGCTCGGCCTGCTCGGGACGCCCACCCTGCGCGAAGGCGTCCGCCGCCTCACGGCGCTTCTTCGCCTCGCGGGTGATCACCTTGAGCACCTCGTCGTCGGAGAGCTGACGCTTCTCCTTCCCCGCAACCTCCTCCTTGGTGATCGCGGTGAGCGTCAGCCGGAGCGTCGAGGAGCTGAGCTCGTCGCGCTCCCTGATCGCAGCGTTGAGGTCGTCCTGCAGCTTCGACTTGAGCGTGGTCATGTCTTGATTGTCGCAGGAACAGGCGCAAAGACGCTTGCACATTTAACCTTCGCCGCTCCAGGGGACGTTCGGACGAACCCTCAAGCCCCGCCGCATCACCGGGGAGAAGGGACCACGGGACACACCCTGCCCCGGATCTGACACGATGGGCGCATGCGCGCGCGATACGGAATCCCCCTGGGAATCACGGCGGCCGGCGCCGCCGGGCTGGTGTACGCGGCGGGCTTCGAGGCCCGCTCCTTCCGGCTGCGACGGGTGACGATCCCCGTCCTGCCCGCCGGGATGCGCCCCCTGCGTGTGCTGCAGGTCTCCGACATCCACCTGGTGAGCGGCCAGCGCAAGAAGCAGCGCTGGCTGCGCTCGCTGGCGGGACTGCGCCCCGACTTCGTGATCAACACGGGCGACAACCTCTCCGACCCCGAGGGCGTACCGGAGGTCCTGGACGCGCTGGGCCCGCTGATGGAGTTCCCGGGCGCGTACGTCTTCGGCTCCAACGACTACTACGGCCCCAAGCTGCGCAACCCCGCCCGCTACCTGATCGAGAAGGCCACGGGCCGGCACGGCCTGAACGGCAACGCCCCGGCCGTCGGCGTGATCCACAACCCGTGGGAGGACCTGCGGGACGGCTTCGACGGCGCGGGCTGGCTGAACCTCACGAACACCAGGGGCACCCTGAAGATCGAGGGCGTTACGGTCGAGCTGACCGGCCTGGACGACCCGCACATCAAGCGGGACCGCTACACGGAGGTGGCGGGCGGCCCGTCGAACGCGGCGGACTTCTCGATGGGCGTCGTCCACGCCCCCTACCTGCGCGTCCTGGACTCCTTCACGTCCGACGGCTACCCCCTGGTGCTCGCCGGTCACACCCACGGCGGCCAGCTCTGCATCCCCTTCTACGGCGCCCTGGTCACCAACTGCGACCTGGACACCGACCGGGTGAAGGGCCTGTCCACGCACACGTCCGAGGGCCACACGTCCTACCTCCACGTCTCCGCGGGCTGCGGCACCAACCGCTACACCCCGGTCCGCTTCGCCTGCCCCCCGGAGGCGACGCTGATGACCCTGGTGAGCCGGGAGTAGCGGAGCACGCGCGTCCCGCGGGGGCCGACCGCACCGTTCGGTGCCGTCAGCCCTCGCGGCACCGAAACCGGATTTCGCCTCCAGCCACCAGTGGGCTAAAGTAAACGTCGTCGCCGCGAGAGCAGCGACAATCGGGGTGTGGCGCAGCTTGGCAGCGCGCTTCGTTCGGGACGAAGAGGTCGTGGGTTCAAATCCCGCCACCCCGACAGCCGAAACAGCAGGTGAGGCGCCTACGGATATCCGTAGGCGCCTCACCTGTTTCTGCGTGTGTTTCTATCTGCGTGACCAACGTTTCCCGCGTGTCCACAGCCACCGCTCCTGCGCCCCGAAGATGCCGTCCATGACGACGGCGCCGGTCTGGATCACGGGCCGGGTCTGCTTCCGGTCGACCTCCTCGGCCACGGCCGTCCCGGAGTGCCCGACGAGTCGGGAGATCACTTCCGGCGGGACGCCACGGTCGGACAGCAGGGACACGAAGCTGTGCCGGAACTCCCGGGGCGTCCACTCGTCGGCGTTGATCCCGTCGACGCCCTTGAGTTCCTGGCGGAAGGCACGGCGGACGTTGGCCGGGGCCAGCGGCTTGCCCACGGCCGAGGAGAAGACGAGCCCGTGTTCCTGCCACTTGTCCCCGGCGGCGAGCCGACCCCACTCCTGATCTTCGAATGAGCTGGACAGCCTGATACCGGGACGGAAGGTCCCGGAGGAGGCAGTCCAGGTAGTGAGGTTTTCCCAACCTCAGTTTGAGGTTGGGAAAACCTCAGGGTGCTGATGCGTATGTGCTCTGAGTCCGGCCAACGGGGCGGGGTGGAAGCCGGGTACCGAGGTGGAGAAACCTGTAGAGGCTGTGACCAGTGGCGAGCGGTCTCAGTGGTGGTCTCAGCCGCCGTTCGTTCCGTGTATGTCCGGCTCTGATCCTCCGGGGTTCGGACGCTCTTCTGACCAGGGGCGGAGCGTCCTTGGTGGACGCCCGCGGACACTCCCGGACCAAGATCGGACAACTCGTCATGTGTAGGCCTACTGCTCTGACCTCACCGGCTCAGGCCTGTCCGAGCATCAGGACTTGTGGATGAGAATTTTGTTCGGGGGCGGAGGGCGTGGGATTCGAACACGCGAGGACGTTGCCGCCCTGCCGGTTTCCGAGCCCACCGCCGGGACGTCTCGCACCGGGCAGGGTCACGCGCGGCGTCCGGGAGGCGTCAGGAACAACTCCCGATCGCGCCACACCACGATGACGGACAGCACCAGAAGCAGAACGGTCTGGATCACCTTGGTGTCCGGGTGCGTAAGGAACATCTCGTTGCCGAAGTTCGCGGCGAGGTGAAAGACGATCGCGACGAGGACGCTGCGGCCGGCGCGGTAGTAGAGCCAGTTCACCAGGATGACGAACGGTATCAGCGAGACACCGTAGTTGAGGCTGTGGATCAGGCCCTCCTCGACGACCTCCGCCTGGTAGTAGCCCTTGATGAAGCCGAGCGGCACGTGCCACAGCACCCAGACGACACCGAACAGCAACGACGTCCACAGGACGTTCATCCGGGACGCGAGCGCATCCGTGCCGTAGGTTTTCCAGGCGACCTCCTCCAGGACGGGGGCCAGGGCGAGCGTGATCCATGCCGGCAGCAGGCCCGTCGCGAACGTGAAGCCGTTGCGAAGCTCGAACTGCGAGACGTCGTAGCCGAACGGGATGGTGATCGCGGTAGCGACGAGCAGGGCGCCGGGGAGCAGGCCTACGGCCGCCAGCCAGACCCAGGCGCGAGTGCCGCGTGGCGCGACCAGGCGGGCGAGGACGTCGCGGGTGAGCCCGTCCCTGCGGATGAACCAGATCGCCACGACGATCGGGGCGGCGAGACCGGCCAGGCCGAGGCCGGTCATGACGGCGATAGTGCCCTGGCTGGGATCGGGCTGGTGCGACAGCCAGGCGGCGGTGAACCACAGCGTCCACGGGATGGCGGTGGCAAGGACGTAGAAGGCGAGGGGATGGCGGTAACGGCTGACGTTCTTCAGTTCCGGCGCACGACGCGCACTATCAAGCCGAGTGGATTGTGCCGTGTAGGTCATGACCGCATCCTTTCGCTGCCGCAGAGCGATCCCCACGGCTTGCAGGGTTAGTTCCGGGACGCGTCAGGGTCGCCTCAGGGTCGGCTGGCCTCCCAGTTTCGTCGATCACCTGACGGTGCGTCAGGACACGCGGGATGTACGTCATCAGCGGGGGAGGAACCCCTCATCGCTCGCCGTTCAGACCAGCGCGGGGCCCGAAGAGGGGGCCGAACGGTGCAGTCACACAAGGGCGGTGCCGAACAGTGGTGGACCGCACTGGAGGCGAACGAGCAGGTCAGCGGCACCAAGCCAAGGTCACAAAGGGCCCTGGTCGCGTTCGGGACGAAGAGGCCGTGGGTTCAAATCCCGCCGCCCCGACAGTGAAGTACCAGGTCAGGGGCCTGATCCGCATCGCGGGTCGGGCCCCTGGGTGGTGCCGGGGGACGTTTTGGGAGCCGTTCGGGAGGCGGCTTCATACTCCGGCACCCGAACGGCTCCCATCACCCCGCCGCAGCCGGTTCGGCCGGTTCGGCGCCGCGATCGGCGGGGAGGGCGCGGAAGGTCTCGAGCACCGTGGTGTTGGCGATCGTCACGACCGCCATGGCGCCTGCCGCGACGGGGTGTCCCACTTCGTACAGAGCGGCGGCGCCACCGCCGAGCACCAGTGCCTTCACCACCAGGACGAGCGGAAGCCGTGGCCGCCACCGCGCCCGGGGTGCGGCGAACAGCGCCCAGACCACGACGGCCAGCAGAGGTGTTCCCACGCCGAGCAGGATTCGGAAGACACCCGCGGGACCCGTGTGGAATCCCCACCAGCCCAGGCAGACCAACGCGGCAAGCTCCAACAGGAACGCCAGGGCTTCGTTCGCGGCATACCAGGGCCGTGCATCAAGCCCCGCCACACCACCACTGCTCCCCGCCATCTGCCCCTCCCGCTGCTCCGGTGCACCCGGCACGGCACCGCCCAGAGCGTAAACGCCGCGTTCACGGGACTGCGGACAGGGCCGGCTTCAGACAGCGCTCGCACCATCCACCGGTCCCGCCGTCCGGGCGGTGTGAAACAGGCCGATGCCACACACAATCCGGTGGGCGAAGAAGGTTGCGACCGGTGTCTGAAGTCCCCTTCCCGGCTCTGCGTGCCAGGACCGAGGTTCCCGGTCCTACCGGATCGGCACGTAGAGTGAGCAGTCGTGTCACTGCGTGATCGCGGTGGGTGGCATGGTCGGGTACGTGGTGCGTCGCCCCGGCACAGTTGCCCGGGCGGTCACCCCGGTCCCGGGCGGGTGAGGAGTACGGATGAGCCAGTGGGGTGTGGTGGTGGCCGGTGGCGTGGTCGTCGGCTACGGGGCGCTCTCGCGGCGGCTGTCGACGACGGTGCTGTCCGGCCCCCTGGTGTTCGTCGTATGCGGTCTGGCGATCGGGCCTCTGGGCCTGGACCTGCTGAACGCGGACCGGGATCCGGAGGTCATCCGGACGCTGTTGGAGAGCGCGCTCGTCCTCGTGCTGTTCACGGACGCGGCGGCGATCAGGATCGAGGACCTGCGCAGGGAGGGGTTCCTGCCGTTGCGGCTGCTCGTGGTCGGGCTGCCCGTCACGATGGCGTTGGGGTGGCTGGTGGCCTGGCCCCTCCTGCCCGGTCTGGGTGTGTGGGAGCTGGCACTGGTCGGCATCATCCTGGCGCCGACGGATGCCGCGCTCGGGCAGCAGGCTTTCTCCAACGAGCGGGTCCCGGCGCTGGTCCGAGGCGGCCTGGGCGTCGAATCAGGTCTGAACGACGGTCTGGTGCTCCCGTTCTTCGTGCTGGCGCTGGCGGCGGCGGGCGAGGGGGAGGGGCATCCGGGCGTCGTCGTGACGTTCCTGCGTGCGCTGCTGCTGAGCGGTGCGATCGGCCTTGCCGCCGGTTGGGCCGGGGCGGGCGTGTTGCGTCGGTCGGTCGCTCGGGACTGGAGCACTCCTGCGTGGCGGCAGTTCCTGACGTTCGCCGTTCCCGTGATCACCTACGCACTGTGTGACGCGGCCGAAGGCAGCGGTTTCATCGGCGCCTGGGCCGCCGGTCTGGCCTTCGGAAGCCGACTGCGTGGCGCACCGTCAGGACGTGTCGGACGTGTCGCTCGCGCCGAAGGCCCGAATCCCACGCAGAGCGCGAAGTTCAGCGAGCGGCTCGGGCTCCTGCTCTCCTCGGTGAGCTTCCTGGTCTTCGGCGCGGTCATCCTGGGGCCGGTCCTTCAGCACCTGACATGGCGGATGGTGGTCTACGCGCTGATCAGCCTGACCGTGGTCCGGATGCTGCCGGTCGCCCTGGCCATGGCCGGCACCGGTCTGCGGGCCGCATCCGTCGCCTACATCGGGTGGTTCGGTCCGCGCGGGCTCGCCTCCCTGGTCTTCGGCCTGCTGGCCTTCGGGGAGCACCTGCCCGGGACGACGCTGCTGAACGGCGTCATCGCCGTGACCGTGGGCCTGAGCGTTCTCCTCCACGGCGCCACGGCCCCGTTCCTGGGAAACCGCTACGGCGACTGGTTCACCAGGACGCTCCGTACCGAACCGGGCCTGCGGGAGAACGCACTCAGCGCCGACAACGCCCCCGGCATACGAGGCCCCCACAGCCCTTGACGAGCACGGCGACGGTGCCACCCGTGGCGTTCGAGCTCGCCGATGGCGAACCCCGGGTTGTGCTGGACAGCCCCGCTCCGAGCACTCCTGCAGGCGTCGGCGGTCGCAGCAGCTCTCCTTCCTCACCTCACACGGCCCAGCCATGGACTGGGCCGTGGCTAGGGGGCGAGCGACCCGTTCCGGTCGCCGGAAGCGGACTGCCAGGCCTGCATGCCCGCTCGGGACGCCTCCTTGGCCTGCCGCCATTTCATGGCCGCCTGCTGGGCCGGAGGCACGTCCATGGCGCGGACCATGCGCCGGCCTGCGGCGAACACGGCGACGGCCGCGATGGCCATGCCGGTGCACGCCACCACGGCACCGGCCGCGGTGAGCACGGCACCGGTCGTGACGAGCCGGGTGTCGATGTCGATCGAGTGCAGGGGCTGGTGATGGTTCATGACTCCACCATCCAACAGCAGGTGCCCACCCCGCATCCCGGGCAACGGCACAAGAGGCAGGACCGCCCCCGTACTGGTAGGTGCGGCCCTGGCGGCAGGTGAGGGGTCGCCGGTGACCGGGGCCGGTGGCGACGTGCTGACGATCGTCGTGGTGCCGATCGTCGTGGTGCCGGACACCACCACCGGCGCGGTCGTCACACAGGAACCCCGTCCGGCGTGAGGTCCCGGTCGTCGGACCGCGAAGATCGGTACAACCTCATCCCGACCTCGCGTGTCGTGGTCATGAACGCTCTTTTGCGTCCTGATCCGATCAGAGGACCGAATGAACCCAGCCAGACGCACGACCCCCGCGGCCGCGACCGCGATCGTGCTCGCCACCGCGGGCGGCCTGCTCACCGCCGTCGCCACGCCCGCCTCCGCCGCGACCACCTGCGCCTCGCCGGTCTACAAGCGGCAGTTCTTCGCGAACACCACCTTCTCCGGCAAGCCGAAGAAGACCGACTGCGACTCCAAGATCGACCAGAACTGGGGCACGAAAGCCCCGGCTTCCGGCCTGCCGTCGAACCACTTCGGTGTCCGCTGGACGGTGACCCGCGACTTCGGCTCCGGCGGCCCCTTCTCCTTCCCGGTCGAAACACGTGACGGCATCCGCGTCTACCTCGACGGCGTCCGCAAGGTCGACCTGTGGAAGGACGTCTCGACGACGGTGAAGAAGACGGTCAACGTCACCATTCCGTCCGGCAAGCACACCCTGCGCATCGACTTCGTCAACTGGACCGGCGCCGCCAACGTCAAGTTCAGCTACACGCCGCGGACTTCGTCCACCGTCGACAAGGTCAAGCCGCGTACCCCGACGGGCGCCACCGCCATGTACGACACGGCGACCGGCAAGGCCAAGGTCACCTGGTCCAAGAACAAGGAGATGGACCTCGCCGGCTACCGCGTCTACCGCCGCCTCAAGGGCAGCGCGTACCCCGCCAAGCCGCTGGCGACCACGACCTCCACGTCGTACACCGACACCCCGCCGCCCACCGGCCAGACGTACTACTACGAGGTCCGCGCGGCCGACAAGGCCGGCAACGAGTCCACCGGCACCGCCGACCAGGCGGTCACCACCGTCGACCGCACCGCGCCGCCCGTGCCGACCGGAATGAGCACCGTCTCCGAACCGAAGGGTCTGCGGGTCGGGTGGAGCGCCGTCCAGGGAGCGGCGTCGTACCGGGTGTACCGGGCGGCCGGTGCGGACGGGGTCTACACCCGCGTGGGCAGTACCGGGCAGGTCTCGTACGTGGACGCCTCGGCCGTCGAGGGCACCACCTACCACTACCGGGTGACCGCTCTGGACGCCGCGGGCAACGAGTCCGCGCGGTCCGTCGCCGTCAGCGGCAATCGCCGGGACCTCACCCCGCCGTCCGCCGTCACCGGGGTGACCGTCACCCCGACCGAGTACGGCTTCGAGGTGCGCTGGGACGCCAACCCGACCGCCGACCTGGCGAGCTACGTGGTCCGACGGGGCGAGCTGCTGGGGGACGAGGAGGAGCAGATGTGCTCCCTCTACCCGGGCTACTACGTGTCGGCCGGCACCACCTCGTACGCCTACACCACCCTCCCGGACGGCGAGGAGTCCTGCTTCATCGTCGACGCCGTGGACGACGCCGGGAACTCTTCCTTCCGGTGGACCGGCGAGGCCCAGATCGTGACCGCGACCGAGCTCGACATGACACCGAGCGTGGCGACGCCGGAGGGTTCGCCGGTCCGGCTGACGGTGACTTCCGGAGAGGCGGGCGTCGAGCTGTCCTGGTCCCCGGTGGCCGACGCCACCGGCTACCAGGTCTACGGCTGGAACCCGCGCACCGAGGCGTACGAGAAGCTGGCGGCCACGACGGGGTCCTCCTACGAGGACACCGGCGCTGCCAAGGGCACCACTCACTTCTACCGAGTGACCGCCCAGTACGCGGACGGCACCGAGTCCGCACCCGGCGCCGACTGGGTGGTCCTGGCGCCCTGACCTTGTTCGGGACGAAGAGGTCGTGGATTCAGATCCCGCCACCCCGACAGAGAAACACCAGGTCAGGGGCCCGATCCGCGAGAGCGGGTCGGGCCCCTGAGTGGTTGTGGGGACCTTTGGGGAGCCGAACTCGGAATGCGGCTCCCGGACGACTCCTGGCACCCTCACAGGGTGATCCCGGTGCGCCCCGTGGGAGGGCCTGGGCCCCGTGGGACACGAAGGGGGTGAAGGTCATGGGCCACGGCGGTCACGCGAGCGCCGCGTCCTGGGCGAGGGCGGCGAGGGCGACGTTGCACTGCCTGACCGGGTGTGCCATCGGCGAGACCTCGGCATGATCGTCGGCACCGCCCTGCTGTGGGGCAACGTGCCGACCATGGTCCTCGCCATCGCCCTGGCCTTCGTCTTCGGCTACTCCCTCACGCTCTTCGCGGTGATGCGCACCGGGCTGTCTGAAGGCCGCGGTCAAGGTGGCGCCGGCCGCCGACACCGTCTCCATCGCGGTGATGGAACTGGTCGACAACGCCGTCGTCGCGCTGACGCCGGGAGCGATGGAGGCGCAGTTGTCGGACGGGCTGTTCCGGTACGCGCTGCTCGGTGGCTTCGCCGTGGCGTTCGTGATCACCACGCCGGTCAACAAGTGGGTGATCGGCCGCGGCGAGGGCCACGCCGTGGTCCACGCCCACCACTGACCTGCGGCGGACGCGGTTCAGTTCTGCCCGAGCACTTGTGGTGGTGTTCCCGGCGAGGGCCGGCCCGGGGCCAGGTGGCGGAGGATCCGGGGCAGGTCCTCGGGGGACGCGGCGAGGCGGACCGGGGTGCCGGCGTCGTCGAGTTCGGCGACGTGCCAGGTGCTGGGGACCAGCTCGCCGTCACTGCCCCGGGCGAGGCGGACCTCCTTGAGGGTGAGGCGTCCCACGGGGATCGGCTTCGCCGCGAAACGGCCCGGGTGCGGGACGACGGCGGGCGGGCCGCCGCCCAGGGCGATGTGGGTGCCGAACTGGTGCGGGTTGTAGTCGGTGGCCTCCAGGAAACGGGCCGGGAGGAACACCTCCTCGTCACCGTCCGGGCCGGCGGTCTCCGTCCCCTCCTCGGGCACCCGGACGCGGGTGGCCCGCCATGCCCAGGCGAAGAGGGCCAGCGATGCCGCTGCGCCCGCGACCGGCCACCCGGTCGTCAGCGGTGAGGTGAACAGCGTGGTGGGGTGCAGATAGCAGAGCGGGATCAGCCACAGGGCCGTACCGACGAGGACCACCACGAAGGGCAGGGCCGTGGGAAGGACCTCGCCGTCGGGGCGCCGACGGCTCCGCAGCACCAGCAGCACCCGGGCGGCCGGGTACCCCGCGACGAGGGCGACGACGGCCGCGGCGACCGTCACGCTGCCGGCGGTCGGAATGTGCTCGCGCCAGACGTGGCGCTCACCGGCGACCTCCGTCACCCTGCCGTGCCAGAAGGTCAGTTCGACGTCGTCACCGGCGCGGAACGCCTGCGCGGTCTCCCGGGAGACCTGCAGCCGCTCCAGCGGGCGGGCGTCGGTGAAGTACAACCAGCTTGCCTTCTTGGGGCGTTGCACCTCGCTGTGCTCGATCACCGCCGGGAGCGTAGTCAGGCACGCCTTTCCGCGCTCCGCGGCGGGGGTGTCGGCGGTGCACGGTGCGGCCGAACTCCAGGCCTGTCGGTTCTCCTCGGCACTCGGGACGAACGACGCGACCAGGCCCGCGACCGCGAGCAGCAGCACACTCACGACGAGGGAGCCGGCGAAGCCGCGCCCGGTGGTCCGGTACGAGACGACGACGAGGTGACTCGACTCCGGAGTGCCGTACTGACGGTGCAGCGCCCGGAACGCCTCCAGCGTCTCGTCGAACTCCGGGTCGGAGGTGGTGAAGCCCATCGGCAGGGAAAGAGTCCACGTGCGCCCACCACGCGGTACCACGATGAGGCGACGGACGTCCTGGACCCGTGAAGAGTTCGCGTACTTCAGGCGCACGCGCAGATCGGTGATGTCGCTCCAGCGCACGCTCCTGCGGTGCAGCAGGCTGCGGGAGTGCACCCCGTGGGCGTCGGCGCGGACCCGCACGGTGACCTTGTGGAGTGCCGTGACCGTGGCCAGGGCGGGCAGCAGGGCGATGCCCGCCCATACGGCCGGGCCCGTGAGGACCCACATCAGCACGGCCGCGGCCGTTCCGGCCGCGCTGAGTCCGACGAGGGTCCACCGGAAACCCGTCCACTGGGGCCGACAGGTCACTTCCCGGGGATCGCTCATGTCCGGAATCCTGCCCACCGCACGGCTGTGCCCGCCGGGGTGGAGCCCGGCAGTTTTCCGGCATGGCACATTGCCGATCGCTCACCGGGGCAGCCGGTGACATGGTGGCAGCAGAAGCGGCGACAACAGCGGCGGCGAACATCGTTCATGGAAGGGGCAACACATGATCATCTTTGGTACCAAGGGATACCTGTACCAGCTCGCGATACTGACCCTGGTGTGCACCCAGTGCGGGAATCCCTCCGCGCACGCGCTCAGGAAGCGGGTCACGAAGTTCACCCTGTTCTTCGTGCCGCTGTTCCCGGTCTCGACGAAGTACTCGACCCAGTGCACCTTCTGCGGCGCGGAGTCGAGGGTCTCCCAGGAGCAGGCCGAGCAGTTGCAGGCGCAGGGCGCGGGCGGTCCCGGCGGCGGGCAGCCGTACGGGCAGCCGCCCCAGCAGCACCAGCAGCCGTACCGGCCGTGAGGGGGTCAAAGAACGCGAAGGCCAGGGCCGGCGCGCTCACAGTGGTGTCGCCGTGCGGAGGATCCAGAACAGGGTGACGGCCGCGTTGGCCGAGGACATCGCCGACACGGCCGTGCCGGCGGCCGCTCCCCAGGCGGCCAGGCCCACCGAGGTGAACACCGTCGGCCAGGGACCCGTCGCCGGAGCCGGGGCGAGCAGCGCGGCCACCCGGCGGGGAACCGGTCCCGGCGCCGCGAACGGCGCCCCGGACGCCGCGAACGCCGGTAGGGGCGGACCGGACCGGGAGGCGAGCGCCGCCTTGCCGATGGCGGTGGCGACGGTACGGCGGTCACCGACCGTACGGGCCGCCTCCTCGTCCGCCCAGCGTTCCGCCGCGTACGACACCGCCGTGCGCAGCGGGCGCAGGAACGGGTTGGCGTGCGCGGCCAGCCGGACGGCCAGCAGGAAGCGGTGGTGGCGCGCGGTCAGGTGGGCGCGCTCATGGGCGAACAGGGCACGGCGTTCGCCGGGGTCCAGACGGTCGAGGAGAGCGGTGGTGACCACGACCCGGTCCCGGCTCGGTCCGCCGCCCGGGAGCGCGTACGCGTACGGGGTGCCGTCGGGCAGGACCGCCACCTCCGTGTCCGGCAGACCGGCCAGGGCGCGGTGGGCTCCCCGGCGGGCGCGGCCGTGCCGCCACAGCGTGCGCGCGCAGACCAGCAGGACCGCGCACAGGGCCGGGATGGCCGCCTTGCCCACGACCTCGTCGTAGGGGACCGCCGCCCGCACCTCCGGGTCCGACCAGCCGTCGGGCAGCGGATTGCCGGGCAGGGTGGCGGTGCCGACCACCATCACCAAGCACAGGCACACCGTGCTGCACACCGCCATCACCGCCGCGACCCAGGTCAGCATCCGGGTCGCGGTCCGCGGGTGCAGATGCTGTTCGGCGAGCCGGGCGATCGGCCACGCCGTCAGCGGCAGGACGAGCGGAAGGAAGACGAACACCCCCATGAGGTTTCAGTCTTCCCCATCGCCCCGGGGCTGACCCAGCAGTTCCCGCAGCAGCCGTTCGTCGTCCGGGCCGAGACCGGTGACGAAGCTGGCCAGGACCGCCTCCCGGTCGCTCTCGGCGTCCAGCACCCTGCGCATCCGGTGCGCCGCGAGGCCGGCGTGGTCGGAGGCGGGCGTCCAGGCGAAGGAACGGCCCGCGCGTTCACGGGTGACCGCGCCCTTGGCCAGCAGCCTGGTCAGGATCGTGATGACCGTCGTGTAGGCGAGGTTCTGGCCCAGACGCGCCTGCACCCAGCCGGCCGTCGCCGGGCCGTCCGCCTCCCGGAGCGCCGACAGCACGAGTGCCTCCAACTCGCCCTGTCCCCGACGCCGGTGGCGCTGGCCGCGCCCCTGATCGCCCTCGACCACGGCCCGTCTCCCTTCCGCCGCCTTCCCGTTCCCGGGCGGTCATCGTACAGACGCGTGGACGCCGTCAAATTCTCTACATTGCTGTAGATTCTACGGGCGGCATCCGGTAACGGCTCACGAGAAGGACGGACCCCCATGTTCGGGTTGAGCGAACTCGCGATCATCCTCATCGTCGCCATAGCCGTTCTCGGTGCGAAGAAGCTGCCCGAGCTGGCCCGCTCGGCCGGCAAGTCCGCCCGCATCCTCAAGGCCGAGGCCCGCGCGGCCAAGGCGGACGAGCGGGAGGAGCAGGCGCGGGAGCAGGGCCGGCAGCCGGACGCCCCCCGCGTCGTCCAGGGCGAGACCGTCACCCGGGACACGGCCGCCGACGGCCGGCCCTGAGCCCCCTCAGCCGTTCCAGGCCTCGCCGTACGGGCCGCGCGGAGGCGGCCGGCCGTGGCCCCGGACCCGGTCCCGACCGTGACGGGCAGCGAAGTACGGCCCTGTTCAACGCCGTTCACCGAACGCTCCTGGAACCGCCTGCGTGTATAAGGCAGTCTTTCCTCTCGTGGTGAGCCTTCCGAATCAGACCCCGCCGGACGTTTTCCCCGCGCACATGGTGGTGTGCGGGGACGACGGACTCGCGCATCGGCTCGCCGCCGAACTGCGGGGTGTGTACGGCGAACAGGTCACCCTCGTCGTGCCGCCGTCCGGACTCCGGGTGCGGGAACCCGTGGTCGGGCGGGCCCGCGCGGCCTCCGCCGCCCTGCTCGACCGGTTCGTGAACGCCACCGTCAACCGCGGCAACGGCCACGGCGGTTTTGACGGCGCCACCGACCAGCGGCTGGTGGAGGCCGCCGAGCCGACCGCCGCCGTGCTCGCCGAGGTGGGCGTGGCGCGGGCCGCCGCACTGGCCCTGGTGTACGACGACGACGAGACCAACATCCGCGCCGCCCTCACCGCCCGCCGGATCAACCCCCGGCTGCGCCTCGTGCTGCGCCTCTACAACCGCCGCCTGGGCCGGCACATAGAGGAACTGCTTGACCAGGCGGCCGGGTTGGCCGGTGGCGACCCGCACGGGCGCGGGGACCCCGTCGTCGACACGTCCACCACCGTGCTGTCCGACGCCGACACGGCCGCGCCCGCCCTGGTCGCCACCGCGCTCGTCGGCACCAGCAAGATCGTCGACACCGACGGGCTGATGCTGCGCGCGGTGGAACGGCGCCCGCCGGGCCCCGGCGAGGTGGCTGATCCCGGGCTGTGCACCCTGGCGTTGCTGTCCGCGACGAGCCACGACCCGGGCGGGGCGGAGGGTTCGGAGGACAGCGGCGACCAGGGGCCGCAGATGCTGCCCGACGCGGACGCCGTCGCGGCGGCGACCGGACGCGGCACGGTGGTGCTGGAGCAGGTGTCGTACTCCGGACCGCCGTTGCCGGTGGTGCGGGCCCAGGTGCCGCCCCTCGCCTCCCTGTTCTCGCGGCGGCTGCGGTGGTCGCTGGCGGGGCTGGCGGCGGCCGTGGTGGCGCTGACGGTGACCCTGACCCTGGTCACGAAGGACAATCCGCTGCACGCCACCTACGTCACCCTGCTCGACCTCTTCTCGATCAACGATCCCGCGCACAACGCGTCCAGGAGCGAGCAGATCCTGCAACTGCTGTCGGGGATAGTCGGGTTGCTGATGCTTCCGGTGATGGTGGCGGCGGTGCTGGAGGCGCTGGGGACGTTCCGCACCGCCTCGGCGCTGCGGAAGCCGCCGCGCGGGCTGAGCGGGCATCTGGTGCTGCTGGGGCTCGGCAAGATCGGCACCCGGGTGCTGACCCGACTGCACGAGTTGCACATCCCCGTGGTGTGCGTCGAGGCCGACCCGGAGGCACGGGGCATGGCCACGGCGCGGCGGCTGGGCGTGCCGGTGGTCCTCGGGGACGTCACGCAGGAGGGCGTGCTGGAGGCCGCGAAGATCCAGCGGGCCGACGCGCTGCTCGCACTGACCAGCGCCGACACCACGAATCTGGAGGCCGTGCTGTACGCGCGGTCCGTGCGGTCCGATCTGCGGGTCGTCCTGCGGCTGTACGACGACGATTTCGCGACGGCCGTGTACCGCACCCTGCGGGCCGCGCACCCCGACGCGCTGACCCGGAGCCGCAGCGTCTCCCACCTGGCCGCGCCCGCGTTCGCGGGGGCGATGATGGGCCGGCAGATCCTGGGGGCGATACCGGTCGAGCGGCGGGTGCTGGTGTTCGCGGCACTGACCGTGGGCGGGCATCCGCAGCTGGAGGGCAAGACGGTCGGTGAGGCGTTCCGGGCCGGGGCGTGGCGGGTGCTGGCCCTGGACACGGCGGCCACGGCGGTACGCGCGCCGGGCACGGGCGGGGACGGAAGCCGCGACGGAAACGGACCCGGAAACCCCGGCACCCCCAGAACTTTCGGAACCCCCAGAGCCCTCGGAACCCTCGGAACCCTCGGAACCCTCGGAAACAGGGACAGGGGCGCGAACGGCGGCGTCGGACCGGCGGAGGCGGGACCGTCGGGGCTGATCTGGGACCTGCCCGACACGTACGTCCTGCGCAGCGGGGACCGGGTCGTGCTGGGCGCCACCCGGCGGGGGCTGGCGGAACTGCTCCGGCGCAGGGGAAGGGAGCGGACCGGGGCGTGACGTGACCGGGGGCGGCCGGTGCTCCCCGGGCCGCAGCCCGGGAAGCGCCTCCCCCCTCAGCCGCCCCAGTCCTCTCCCTACCTGCTCAGCCCTGCTTCCCCAGGTACCGTTCCGCGAAGTCCAGCTCCAGGCGTACCTGCTTGATCCGCTCGTCGACCACCAGGGAGCCGTGGCCCGCGTCGTAGCGGTAGACCTCGTGGAGGGCGTCGCGGGACCGGAGGCGGTGGACGTAGTTCTCGATCTGGCGGATCGGACAGCGCGGGTCGTTCACCCCGGCCGAGATGTAGACCGGTGCCTTCACCCGGTCGACGTAGGTGATCGGGGAGGACGCCTCGAACCGCTCGGGAACCTCCTCGGGGGTGCCGCCGAGGAGCGTACGGTCCATGGCCTTCAGCGCCTCCATCTCGTCGTGGTACGCCGTGACGTAGTCGGCGACCGGGACCACCGCGATGCCCAGGGTCCACGCGTCGGGCTGGGTGCCCAGGCCCAGGAGGGTGAGGTAGCCGCCCCAGGAACCGCCGGTGAGGACGAGGCGGTCCGGGTCCGCGAGGCCTGAGCTGATCGCCCACTCGCGGACCGCGGCGATGTCCTCCAGCTCGATCAGACCGACCCGGTGCTTCAGCGCGTCGGTCCAGGCGCGGCCGTACCCCGTGGAACCGCGGTAGTTGACACGGACCACCGCGTAGCCGTGGTCGACCCAGGCGGCCGGGCCCGCGGCGAAGGAGTCGCTGTCGTGCCAGGTGGGACCGCCGTGGATGTCGAAGACCGTGGGCAGCGGGCCGCTCGCGCCCGCGGGCTTCTGGACCAGGGCGTGGATCCGGCCGCCGGGGCCCTCCACCCACACGTCCTCCACCGGCACCGAACCGGGCGACTTCATGCCCGGCGGGTCCAGGACGACCCCGCCGGCCGTGGAGCGGACCGCCGACGGCTCCGCCGACGACGACCACAGGTACTCCACGCTGCCGTCCGGGCGGGCCGTCGCGCCCGAGACCGTGCCGGGCGGGGTGTCGATCTCCAGCAGCTCGGGGCCCGCCAGGTCGTAGCGGAACAGTTCGCTGCGGGCCTCGAAGCTGTGCGCGATCAGCAGGCCCGTGCCGTCCGGGAACCACTCGGCGCTCACGTCACCCGGCAGCTCCAGGGCGAGGTCCGTCTCCTCGCCCGTCGCCACGTCCCACACCAGGGGCTCCCAGCGGCCGCGCCGCTGGTGACCGATGAGCAGACGCGTGTCACCGTCGAGCGGGGCGAAGCCCAGCACCTCCAGGCCCAGCTCCTCGGTGCCGCCCCTGGTGTCGTCCAGCTCGGCGACCGGCGCGCCGTCGGGGCGCAGCACACGCAGCGCGGAGTGCATCGCGTCGCCGTGCTCCGTGTGCTCGACGGCGATGAGCGAGCCGTCGTGGGAGAGGTCGCCGACGCCCGCCGACTCGCGGTGCCGGTAGATCTCCACGGGCTGCTCGCCGGTGCGCACGAGGTGGATCGTCGTGCCGTCCTCGTCCGTGGAACGGCCCACGACCGCCGTACGCCCGTCCCGGGCGAGGGCGAGGCCGGCCGGGTACGAGGCGTTCAGACCCTCGGCGGCGAGTTCGTCGGCGCCGCCCGCGAACCGCTGCCGACGCCAGACGCCGAACTCGTCGCCGTCCTTGTCGTCGAACCACCAGATCCACTCGCCGTCCGGCGAGAGCACGCCGTCCGTGGTGCCGTTGGGCCGGTCCGTCACCTGACGCTGCTCACCCGTCGACCGGTCCCAGGCGTACAGCTCGTACGTCCCCGTCGCGTTCGACACGAACAGGGAACGGTCAGGGGCGTCCTCCGCCCAGTCGGGCAGGGAGACCCGGGGCGCCCGGAAGCGCTTCTCCCAGTCGGGCATCTGCTCGCCCTGTCGTACTCGCTCGGTCCGGTCCGTCCGCCGCGCCGGTGCGCCGGACTCGTTGCTCTCAGTCATGGCCCCATACTGCCCGCCCCGGAGGGTGTCGCGCCGCCGAGGTCCCCAGCCTGTGGACAACCCGCACCGGATCTCCCGCCGGGGCCGACACCACCGCTACCACCACGGGTCACCCTGGCCTCTCCCACCCCAGTGACCACGGGGCCACGGGGGCCGCGAGGAGCGCCCCGCGAACCGGTCTTTCCTCGCGGCCCCGTACCGTGGGAGCGTGTACCGGTTTCTGCTGACGCCCCGATGGTGGGGGATCAACGTCTTCGTGCTGCTCGCCATCCCCTTCTGCATCTTCATGGGTTCCTGGCAGCTGAGCCGCTTCGAGGACCGCGTCGACAACCACCGCGGCGCCGAGGAACAGGCCGCCTCCGCCCAGCAGGAGGAGGCCCGGCCGCTGGACACACTCCTGCCGGTGACCAAGGCGACCTCCGGCAAGCAGGCCACCACGAGCGGCCGCTACGAGGAACAGCTCCTCGTGCCCGACCGGGACCTCGACGGCGAACCCGGCCACTACGTCCTGACCCTGCTGCACACCGACAACGGCAAGGTGCTGCCCGTCGTCCGCGGCTGGCTGCCCGGCGAGCCCGACCCGGCCGGGGCGCCCGCGCCGCCGGACGGCGAGGTCACCGTCACCGGGGCGCTCCAGGCGTCCGAGACCCCCGGCAGCCACGGCGTCAGCAGCCGCAGCGGCCTGCCGGAGGGGCAGACCGCCGCGATCAGCGCGGCGTCGTTGGTGAACCTGGTCCCCCACGACGTGTACGAAGCGTGGATCACCCTCAACGAGGGCGACTCGGGGATGCGGGCGGTGCCCGCGGTCGCGCCGGGCGGTACCGGGCTGGACCTCAAGGCGTTCCAGAACCTCGGCTACACCGCCGAGTGGTTCGCCTTCGTGGGCTTCGTCGTCTTCATGTGGTTCCGCCTGCTGCGCCGCGAGGTGGAGCTCGTCCGGGACGCGGAACTGGGCCTGGACCCGGAGGAGGGGCAGGAGCGCGAGCCGGAACCGGACGGAAAGCGGTCCAGCCCGTCCGGGGTGTGACCGGGACCGGGACCGGGACCTCCGTCCCGGTCGGCCCGTCGGCATCGGCTCGTCGGCGTCAGCTCGTCAGCGTCGGCAGCAGTCCCGTCCAGTAGACGGTGCCCGCGCAGGCGTTGGCCACGGTGACGGTCGCCGTGCCCCCCGTCGCCGCGGTGTACGTCACGGTCACACTTCCCTCGGCCGGGCCGTCCGCCTTGAGGAGCTGGACCGCCGTTCCGATGTCGTCGCCCGTGAACGTGTCGCTGTTGGTCGTGGGGTCTTCCTGCGAGGGGCTCGGGTCGGGTGCGGGCTCCTCGGTGCCGCCCCCCGTCTCGCCCCCCGTCTCGCCTCCGGTTCCGCCTCCGGTTCCGCCGTCCGTGGGACAGGTCTCGGAAGGCACCCAGGCGAACTTCACGTCGTACGTCTCACCCGGCTTGAGCACCAGCGGCGCGGACTCCAGGGACGGGTTGGGCAGGCCGGCCGCCGCGTCCCCCGCCACATGCCTGGCCGAGCCCACCTCGGCGGGGTCGGCCGCACCCAGCGGAGTCACGCTCACGCTTCCGGGCCCGCCGACGGTACAGCTCGCCGTGGACACGTTGCCGACCCGGAAGGAGCCGTAGACCGCGCCGGTCGAGTCGGGGGCGACGCTGCTCGCGACGGCCGGTCCGAGCTGCGCGGCCGTGCAGGCGGTCACCCCGGCCGCCGCGCTCGACGAGGGGCCCGCCTTCTCGGGCTCGCCCGTGCTCGAGCCGGGCACCGAGGTCTTCTCCTTGCCCTTCTTGCCCTTCTTGCCCTTGCCGTCCTTGTCGGTCTCCTCGACCCGGTCCGAGGCACCGCCCGCGGTGGTCTCGCCGCCGCCGGTCTTCTTGCCCTCGCCGGTGCTGCCCTCCGTCTCCGAGGCGTGGCCGATGGCGAACGGGTTGGCGTCCGAACCAGCGACGTTCGAGACGTGCACGAGGGCCGGGACGGCCGTGCCGAGGAAGAGGGCCGCGGCCGCCGCGCCGACGAGGATCTGCCGCTTGCGCGCCCGGCGAGCGGGGACAGCGCGCTGCAGGTATTCCAGCGAGCCCTCGCGCGGCTCCATCTCGCCCACCGAGCGGTGCAGCAGGCTCCGTACGTCCAGCTCGTCCAGCTCGGCCAGCTCGACCGACTCGACCGACTGGTCCGACTCTGCCGACTGGTCCGACTCTGCGAGCTCGACCGGCTGGTCCGAGTCCGTCAGCCGGTCCGACTCGGCGGGCTCGACCGACTGGTCCGACTCTGCCGGTCGGTCCGACTCGACCGGCTGGTCCGGCTGGTCCGAGTCCGTCAGCCGGTCCGGGCCGGTCTGCTCATCGGGGTCGAGCCGCTCCGCGCCCTGGTCGGGCCCCTGGTCGTCCAGGCCGTCGTTCACAGTTCCGTTCCCAGCGTGCGATTGCTTCGACTGCTGCCCGGTCGGGGACACCAACCCACGCAGTACGCGCAGGCCGTCACCGTCGGACGGACCCGGGCCGTCGGCCCCGGACACACGTTCGTCGGGCTCACGTTCCTCAGCCTCGGCCGCACTCTCCTCGACCACGTGCTCCCCAGCCGCGCGCTTCTCGGGCCCATCCTCCTCCGGCCCGCGCTCCTCGCCGCTCATATCCCTGTCGCCGCTCATACCGGCGCCTCCATGGCCACTCGCAGCGCCGCGATCCCGCGCGAGCCGTACGCCTTCACCGAGCCCAGCGAGATGCCGAGCGTCGCCGCCACCTGCGCCTCGGTCATGTCCGCGAAGTACCGCAGCACCAGCACCTCGCGCTGGCGGCGCTGCAGCCCTTTCATCGCCTTGATGAGGGAGTCGCGCTCCAGCTGGTCGTAGGCGCCTTCCTCCGCGCTCGCCATGTCGGGCATGGGCTTGGAGAGCAGCTTCAGGCCGAGGATGCGGCGGCGCAGCGCGGAACGGGAGAGGTTGACGACCGTCTGACGCAGATACGCCAGGGTCTTCTCCGGGTCCCGGACGCGTTTACGGGCGGAGTGGACGCGGATGAACGCCTCCTGGACGACGTCCTCGCAGGAGGCGGTGTCGTCGAGGAGCAGCGCCGCGAGACCCAGCAGCGAGCGGTAGTGCGCGCGGTAGGTCTCGGTGAGATGGTCGACGGTCGTGCCGGCCGCCACGATGTCGTCGGCACCGCCGTCACGCTGACTCGGTATGCGGGCGGGCCGCGCTGTCGGCATCGGCGCGATCACCGGCATGCCACCGGACGCACCGGCCTTGCGGGGTCGGAGAGCCGGGCGGAGCGGGCGTAGAGCCGTGCCACGCGGCATTGCGAAGTCGAGTACCTCAGCCACGCCAGTTGGACACGCTTCTCCCCATGAGGGTTGTACGTGCCGCGCGTCACGTTTTCCGCGCCCGGCGCCGGCCGGCCGCCGTCCGTGCCGGACAGCATCCTCGACAGCACACCGAATACCCTCATGCGTCTGCTCTTCCCCTATGTCTCATATGAACGGACGTCCCCACGTCCGATTCCGGACGTCCCCACGTCCGGAAAGACCACCGCGTCCCCACGCGCCCAACAACAGGGGTGACCGCAAAGACGCTTCCCGCCCCACGCTCGGTTGCGTGGGGCGGGAAATTAAATCTTCGACTGCCGACCGGACAGGATCAAGGGATCTGAGCCGTCCTGGCCGGATCGCATGGCACACGAAGATCCTACAAACCCATCTCCGTGACCAAGGGTTATTTACGCCTCGGCCACCACCAGTTCGGCTGTCTGCGCGCTGTTGAGCGCGGCGCCCTTGCGCAAGTTGTCACCGCAGACGAAGAGTTCGAGCGCCGTCGGGTCGTCAAGCGCCCGCCGTACCCGTCCCACCCACGTCGGATCGGTGCCGACGACGTCGGCGGGCGTGGGGAACTCGCCCGCGGCGGGGTTGTCGTACAGCACGACGCCGGGTGCCGTGGCGAGGATCTCGCGGGCCGCGTCGACGGTGACCTCGTCCTCGAAGCGGGCGTGCACGGTGAGCGAGTGCGTGGTGATCACCGGCACCCGTACGCAGGTCACGGCGACCGGGAGCCGCGCCAGGCCGAGGATCTTGCGGGACTCGTCGCGGATCTTCATCTCCTCCGAGGACCAGCCGTCCTCGCGCAGCGACCCGGCCCACGGCACGACGTTCAGCGCGACCGGCTCCGCGAAGGGGCCCGTGTTGTCCCCCACCGCCCGCCGTACGTCACCGGGGCCGGTCCCCAGTTCCGTACCCGCGACCAGGGACAGTTGCTCCCGCAGGGTGCGCACGCCCTCGTGTCCGGCGCCGCTGACCGCCTGGTACGAGGAGACGACCAGCTCGCGCAGCCCGAACTCGGCGTGCAGCGCGCCCACCGCGACGATCATCGACAGGGTGGTGCAGTTCGGGTTGGCGACGATCCCGCGCGGGCGCATCCGCGCGGCGTGCGAGTTGACCTCGGGGACGACGAGCGGCACCTGAGGGTCCATCCGGAAGGCGCCGGAGTTGTCGACCACCACCGCACCCCGTGCGACGGCGACGGGCGCCCACCGCTCGGCGACCTCGTCGGGGACGTCGAACAGCGCGACGTCGATCCCGTCGAAGGCCTCCTCGGTGAGCGCCACGACCTCGACCTGCTCACCGCGCACGGCCAGTTTGCGGCCGGCCGAGCGCGGGGAGGCGATCAGTCGGATCTCGCCCCAGATGTCCGCCCGCTGGGACAGGATCTGGAGCATGACCGTGCCGACGGCCCCGGTCGCTCCCACGACCGCGAGTGCCGGCCGTCCGGACCGCCCCATCAGCGGCCGGTGCCCCCGTAGACGACGGCCTCGTCGCTGTCGGAGTCCAGCCCGAAGGCGGTGTGCACGGCGCGGACGGCACCGTCCACGTCGTCCTTGCGGGTGACGACCGAGATACGGATCTCGGAGGTCGAGATCAGCTCGATGTTCACGCCCGCGTCGGACAGGGCGGTGAAGAAGTCGGCGGTGACCCCGGGGTTGGTCTTCATGCCGGCGCCGACCAGCGAGATCTTGCCGATCTGGTCGTCGTAGCGCAGGGACTCGAAGCCGATGGCGCCCTTGTTCTTCTCCAGGGCGTCGATGGCCTTGCGGCCCTCGGTCTTCGGCAGCGTGAACGAGATGTCCGTCAGGCCCGTGGAGGCCGCCGACACGTTCTGCACGACCATGTCGATGTTGATCTCGGCGTCGGCGATCGTACGGAAGATCAAGGCCGCCTCGCCCGGCTTGTCCGGCACACCGACGACCGTGACCTTGGCCTCGGAGGTGTCGTGCGCGACACCGGAGATGAGCGCCTGCTCCACCTTCTTGTCCCCTCGCTGAATCGGCTCGCTGCTGACCCACGTGCCCGGCAGTCCACTGAAGGACGAGCGGACGTGGATCGGGATGTTGTACCGGCGGGCGTACTCCACACAGCGGTGGAGCAGCACCTTCGACCCGGAGGCCGCCAGTTCGAGCATGTCGCCGGTCGAGATCCAGTCGATCTTCCGGGCCTTCGGCACCACGCGCGGGTCGGCGGTGAACACGCCGTCGACGTCGGTGTAGATCTCGCACACCTCGGCGTCGAGGGCGGCCGCCAGGGCCACCGCGGTGGTGTCGGAGCCGCCGCGGCCGAGTGTGGTGATGTTCTTGCCCTGCTGGCTGACGCCCTGGAAACCGGCGACGATGGCGATGTTGCCCTCGTCCACCGAGGCACGGATCCGGCCGGGTGTGACGTCGATGATGCGGGCTTTGTTGTGGACCGAGTCGGTGATGACACCCGCCTGGCTGCCGGTGAAGCTCTGGGCGTTGTGGCCCAGGTTTTTGATCGCCATGGCCAGCAGGGCCATGGAGATCCGCTCTCCCGCGGTCAGCAGCATGTCGAGCTCGCGCCCGGCAGGCATCGGGGAAACCTGCTCGGCGAGATCGATCAACTCGTCCGTCGTGTCGCCCATCGCGGAAACCACGACGACCACCTGGTGGCCGTTCTGCTTGGCTTCCACGACCCTCTTTGCGACGCGCTTGATGCCTTCGGCATCGCCTACGGAGGAGCCTCCGTACTTCTGCACGACAAGGCCCACGTGCGCTCCTCGCTCAGTCCGTCGTTGTCCCACGTTTTGCGCACATGTGTGCACACCGTGGTCGGCTCATTCTATCGAGCACCCGAAAAACGCCTCGTCGATACCGCATCGTGAGATTTCCGGGCGCCCCTGCAGGAGGGCTCATGCCCAGCCCGAAGCCGACCACTCGGAAAAGCGACCTGCGTCACACCTTCACGGTCGCCCCGCACCAGCGGCCGGCGTCCCGGTCAGGCCACATCCGCCGCTCGGCTGCGGTACTCGATCGTCACCGTGATCCTGGCCCCGAGTGCCTCCGCGTACGCACGCATGGACTCCAGGTTGTGGATCTCTCCCCGCTCGATCTGGGAGACCCTGGCCTGGGAGATTCCCACCGACGCGGCCACCTGTGCCTGCGTCAGCCCTTGCTCCTCGCGGATCTCACGCAGGTGGTGACCCACCACGTAGGCCTCGGTCGCCGTACGTGCGGCCTGCTTGCGAGCCTCCCGTTCAACGTCGGACACTTCGGGCTGGTTCTCCCGGATCCGGCGCTTGGCATCCATCCAGCTGCTGTACCGGCTCATCAGGCCTTCCCGTCCCTTTCTGCCTTGTCCGCGGCGGCCAAGTACTCGTCATAGCGGGCCTCGGCAAGAGGGATCGATTCGCGGTACCAATCCTGCCGGCGGCCGGATTGGTCTCCTGCTACGAGGAGGATCGCCTCCCGTTCGGGATCGAGCACGAACAGGACCCGGACCTCGGTACTTCCCGAACTGCCCGGCCGCAGCTCTTTGAGGTTGTGGACACGGCAGCCGAAAAGCCGGTCGACGAGCGGGCGCTCCAGCGCGGGCCCGTTGTCCGCGAGCACGTCGATTGCCGCCTCGACAAGGTCCGCTGACACCGGATCCTCCTCCGTCAGCTTGAGCGGCCACGACTCCACCGAGGGATGGAGGTTGATCTCCCAGTTCATGCTTCGCATCCGAGCATAGAACCCGGGCCGACATAAGGGAATCTTTATATCCCCAGCTGAACGAGTGAAACTGCTTGTTTGAGGCGGTGCGCGGCACGCGCCGTCACGTGACCGGGCGCATGCCCAGGGGGGTGCCTATTTCCTCCGCCATGACCTTGCCCGCCTCGAATTCGAGGGTGTCGTCGCCCATGCTCTGGTCGGTGTCGAGGCCGTCGAGGGCGGCCAGGGGCTGGTTGAGGCGGACGTGGGCGACGACGGACTGGAGGGCGCGCAGGGTCGCCGACGCGGTGGGACCCCAGTTGGAGAAGTAGGAGAACTGCCACCACCACAGCGCTTCCGTGGTGCGGCCGGCCCGGTAGTGGACCATGCCGTGGCGGAGGTCGGTGATGACGTCGGTGAGGTCGTCGGAGATCCGGGCCGGGACGGGCGCCGTGCGGGGCTCGTAGGGGTCGAAGACCTCGGAGTAGACGTCGACCGGCTCCAGCAGCCGGGCGAGGTTCTCGCGGAGTTCGTCCACGTCGGCCTCCGGGCCCCCGTCGGGCTCGTACCGTTCCTCGGGGACGATGTCCTCGTGTGCGCCCAGCCGACCGCCGGCCAGCATGAGCTGGGAGACCTCCAGCAGGAGGAAGGGGACCGTCGAGTCGGGCTCGTCGCCCTTGGCGACCTCCGTGACGGCGACCAGGAAGCTCTCGATCTGATCCGCGATCTGTACCGAGAAGTCGTCCGGGTTCCGGTTGGTCGCGTGCAGCGTGGCATCAGACATCTAGGAGTCGTCTCCCCTCGAAGGCGCGCCCGAGGGTGACCTCGTCCGCGTACTCCAGGTCGCCGCCCACCGGGAGGCCGCTGGCGAGGCGGGTGACCTTCAGGCCCATGGGCTTGATCATGCGGGCGAGGTACGTGGCCGTGGCCTCGCCCTCCAGATTCGGGTCCGTGGCCAGGATCAGCTCGGTGACCGTGCCGTCGGCCAGCCGGGTCAGCAGTTCCCGGATGCGCAGATCGTCGGGGCCCACCCCGTCGATCGGGCTGATCGCGCCGCCCAGGACGTGGTAGCGGCCCCGGAACTCGCGGGTGCGCTCGATGGCCACGACGTCCTTGGGTTCCTCCACGACACAGATGACCGCGCGGTCGCGGCGGGTGTCACGGCAGATGTTGCAGAACTCCTCCTGCGCCACATTGCCGCAGGTCGCGCAGAAACGGACCTTCGCCTTCACTTCCATCAGGGCGTGGGCGAGACGCCGTACGTCCGTCGGCTCCGCCTGGAGGATGTGGAAGGCGATCCGCTGGGCGCTCTTCGGACCGACGCCGGGCAACCGCCCGAGTTCGTCGATGAGATCCTGCACCACGCCTTCGTACAACGGACTGCCGTCCTTCCTGGGTTTTCTTCAGTACGTACCGTAGAGGCCCGCGCCCCGTCCTAGAAGGGCAGACCGGGAATGCCGCCACCGCCCAGGCCCTGGGCCAGCGGGCCGAGCTTCTGCTGCTGGAGGGTCTGAGCGTTCTCGTTGGCCGCCTGGACGGCCGCGACGATCAGGTCCGCGAGGGTCTCGGTGTCCTCGGGGTCCACCGCCTTCGGGTCGATCTTCAGCGCCCGGAGCTCGCCACCGCCGGTGACGGTCGCCGTCACCAGGCCGCCGCCCGCCTTGCCGTCGACCTCCGTCTGCGCGAGTTCCTCCTGCGCCTTGGCCAGGTCCTGCTGCATCTTCTGGGCCTGCTGGAGCAACTGCTGCATGTTGGGCTGGCCACCACCGGGGATCACGATTCAGCTCCTTGGTCGGTCCGTCCGTACGGGATTTTCCCGTTCGGCACGAGCCTACGTGGTCCGGGCGGCCGTCGCCCCAGCACTCTTTCGAGTGAGTCCCGGTCGGGCCCTCCACCTGATCACGGCCCTCTTTCGGGCGGAAGAGGAGCCGAACCCCCGACGTCCCGACCCGTTGGGCGATAGGAAGGGCCGGGCACGTCCGCGCCAACCGTCGAGCAGACGTCGCGCAGACGTCGAGCAGGAGTCGGTAGGGGTCAGGTCAGTAGGGAGTACGGGGTGGGTCAGCCGGAGATGCAGCCCGAGGGCCGTCCGCAGGACGGCCCCGGCGAGGGGGCGACCGGGCTGCGGCCGGGCGATCTGGCCGGGCGGGTGTTTCCGCTCGGGGACTGGGGCGAGCCCGCACTCCGGCTGGACGAGCTGTACCGGTGGGTGGAGCGGGGGGCGTTGGACACCGCCGCCTGGTATCTCGCGGACCGGGTGCGGAAGCGGCGCTGCGCGCGGGCCCTGCGCGCCGGGACCGCGGCGGGGACGGTCACCGGGGCGGCGCTGCTGCTGCTGGATCTGACCCGGGTGGCCGTCGGGGCCACCCCCTGGGGGTACCTGGCGCTGCTGCTGGCGGTCGCGTGTGCGGTCGCCGACCGGTTCTTCGGGGTGACGTCCGGCTGGATGCGGGACGTGGCGACCGCACAGGCGGTGCAGCGGCGGCTCCAGGCGTTCCAGTTCGACTGGGCGTCGGAGTGCGTCCGCGAGGTGCTGGGCCCGGCCGAGGGCACCGCGAGTGAGGCGGCCGAGCGGTGCCTGTCGGTGCTGCGGCGGTTCTCGGAGGACGTGAGCGAGCTGGTGCGGGCCGAGACGGAGGACTGGGCGTCGGACTTCCGCGGCGGGATCGTGCCGCTGGGCGTCCGGAGGGCCGCGGCGGGCACGGGCCGCCCCGATGCGACCGCGCCGTACGGCCGCTTCCCCGCCCCTCCGGGCGCGGCCCGCCCTAACATGCCCCGGCAGCGCCCGCCGGAGCCCAGGTAGTCGGGACGGCGGGGTGGCGGGGTTCGCAGACCGAGGTCCGCCGGACGACGCTCAACGGCTTTCGGCGAGAGCGGAGTCGGCCGGGTGCCTCAGTCCCGGGTGTAGACGAGCTGCTCGCCGTTGCTGGTGTTCACGCGCTGGAGGGAACCGTCGGGGCGAAGGGTGATCTCGGTGGCGGACCCCGGGGTGCAGGCGCTGCGCGGCTGGCCGACCGTCACGCTGGACGGGCCGATCCGCAGCCGGTCGCCGGAGTCCGGGGCGTCGGAGAGGCCGGCCTCGAACACGCAGTGGTAGGTGCCGTCGCCGGTGGGCCCGTCGGCGACGAGGGACATGACCGTGTCCCCCACCTCCCCCTGCTGGATGGTCAGCGTGCGGGTGTGCAGGCCGCTCGCGTTGTCGATGGTCGTGGACCAGCTGCCCAGGTAGCCGGTCGGGATCACCCCGTCCGTCGGCGCGGGGGTGCCGGACCGGGCCGGGTCGCCCGTGCCTCCCGTACCACCTGCACCGCCTGATCCGTCCGGCCCGGTCGAGGCCTCGCCGTCGGCAGTCGGGTCGGTGCCCTGGGACGTGCCGTCGGTCGCCGTGGCCGTGGGATCGCCGCCGGCGCTGTCGCCGCCGTCGCCGCTGCTCATGAGCGCGTACACCGTGCCGCCGGCGGCGATCGCGACGACCAGCGCGATGACGACGAGCAGCGCGGTGGAACGGTCGCCCCGCGGTGTCCGCGCCGGGCCGTACGGGGGCGGGCTCGAGCCGAGGGGTGGCGGGCCGTAGGGCGGGGTGGAGCCGGCGGCCCCGTAGGCGTTGTACGGGTAGCCGTAGCCGGGGGGCTGGGCGTGCGGCTGGGGATGGCCGTATGCGGCGGGAACCTGCCCGGCCGCCGGGTTGCCCGGGGTGGGGCCCGGGGTCGGTGTGGCGCTCCGGCCGGCGACCAGGGTGGGCAGGTGGTTCACCGGCGCACCGTCACCGGGGGTGCCCGGCGCGGGCGGGGGCTCCGGTGGGGCGGAGCCGTCGGGGGCGGGGGCGTGTTCGGGGGTGGCGGCGGGCGCGGAACCGTCCGGTCCGGGGAGTGCGGGCGGCGTGGGCGGTGCGGGTTGCCCGGCGGCCCCTGTCGTACCCCCCGCCCCCGCCGCCGCTGCCGGGGGCGCCTCCGGGTCCTCGGCGTCCAGCAGCCGCACGGCGTGCCGGCCGAGCTGGGCGACCAGGGCGCCCGGCAGCCAGGGATCGCGGGAACGGCCGTCGACGACGGTGTCCTCGGCGCCGGTGCGTTCCAGGATCCGGTCGAGCGTGGGCCGCTGGGCGGGGTCCTTCTTCAGGCAGTCCCTCACCAGGTCGGCGAGGCCCTCGGGGACCCGGCCGAGGTCGGGTTCCTCCTGGGCGATGCGGAACATCAGGGCGTGCACCCCGCTGCTGGCGGTGCCGAAGGGAAGCTCGCCGGTGGCCGCGTAGGCGAGCACCGCGCCGAGGCAGAAGACGTCGCAGGCGGAGGTGACGCGGTCGCCGCGCACCTGCTCCGGCGCCATGAACCCGGGCGAGCCGACGAGCGCGCCGGTGCGGGTGAGTCCGCCGTCGGTCACGGTCTCCATCGCCCGCGCGATCCCGAAGTCGATGACGCGCGGCCCGTCGATGGTGACGAGCACGTTGGACGGCTTGAGGTCGCGGTGCACGATGCCGGCGGCGTGGATGTCCTTCAGCGCGTGCGCGAGACCGGCGGCGAGAATGCGTACCGAGCGCTCGGGCAGCGCGCCGTGGTCCTGCCCGACCACCTGCTGGAGACTGGGCCCCGCGACGTACCCGGTGGCGACCCACGGCACCGGGGCCTCGGTGTCCGCGTCCAGCACCGGCGCGGTCCAGGCGCCGCCGACCTGCCGTGCGGCCCGCACCTCCTGGCGGAAACGGGCCCGGAACTCCTCCTGCCGGGCCAGCTCCTCACGGACCAGCTTGACGGCGACGGTGCGTCCCCGGTCGGAACGGGCCAGGTAGACGTGCCCCATCCCGCCGGCCCCGAGCCGCGCGAGCAGCCGGTACGCGCCGATCCTCCCCGGGTTCCTGTCGCCCGGCGCCCCCGGCACGCCGTCTCCCGGCCCGTGCATCTCCATCGTCGCGCCGCCTTCCCCCCCACAGTGAGCAACAGCCCGAGAATAGACCGGGCTTGGGCCGGGGTGACCAGGGCTTCGTCCACGGTTCCGTAACGGGTGGGCCGAGTCCGTCGAGCACGGTGGACAGGCGTTCAACGAATGGACCGCCTGTCCGAACTCCGCCTCACCGAATGCCTTCACCGGTCGTCGGCGACGGGCTTCCCCATCGCCGACGGCGGTCGACACTCTGTCGCGGAAAGCGACGGACCGCAGACAGGCCGCCGATGTCGGGCGGCCGGTGCCACGGCTTACCCTCGGCGCCATGATTCCTCAGCCGAACCCCGAGGTCGGGGCCGCCGTGAAGGCCGCCGACCGTGCGCACGTCTTCCACTCCTGGTCCGCGCAGGAGCTCATCGACCCGCTCGCCGTCGCCGGGGCGGAGGGGTCGTACTTCTGGGACTACGACGGCCGGCGCTACCTCGACTTCACCAGCGGGCTCGTCTTCACGAACATCGGCTACCAGCACCCGAAGGTCGTCGCCGCGATCCAGGAGCAGGCCGCGCGGATGACGACGTTCGCGCCCGCGTTCGCCGTCGAGGCGCGGTCGGAGGCGGCGCGGCTGATCGCCGAGCGGACGCCGGGGGACCTCGACAAGATCTTCTTCACCAACGGGGGCGCGGACGCCGTCGAGCACGCCGTACGCATGGCGCGGCTGCACACCGGGCGGCCCAAGGTGCTCTCCGCGTACCGCTCGTACCACGGCGGCACCCAGCAGGCCGTGAACCTCACCGGTGACCCTCGCCGCTGGGCCTCCGACAGCGGCACGGCCGGGGTCGTGCACTTCTGGGCGCCCTTCCTGTACCGCTCCCGCTTCTACGCCGAGACCGAGGAGCAGGAGTGCGCGCGGGCGCTCGAGCACCTGGAGGCGACGATCACCTTCGAGGGGCCGTCGACGATCGCGGCGATCGTCCTGGAGACCGTTCCGGGCACGGCGGGGATCATGCCGCCGCCGCCCGGCTACCTCGCCGGGGTCCGCGAGTTGTGCGACACGTACGGCATCGTCTTCGTCCTGGACGAGGTCATGGCCGGGTTCGGCCGGACCGGCACGTGGTTCGCGGCGGACCTGTACGACGTCGTGCCGGACCTGATGACCTTCGCGAAGGGCGTGAACTCCGGATATGTGCCGCTCGGCGGCGTCGCGATCTCCGGGGCGATCGCCGACACGTTCGGGAAGCGGCCGTACCCGGGCGGGCTGACGTACTCCGGGCATCCGCTGGCCTGCGCCGCGGCCGTCGCGACGATCGGCGTCATGGCCGAGGAGGGCGTCGTCGAGAACGCGGCGCGGCTCGGCACGTCGGTGGTCGGGCCCGCGCTGCACGAACTCGCGGAACGGCACCCCAGCGTGGGCGAGGTCCGCGGGGTCGGCATGTTCTGGGCACTGGAACTGGTGCGGAACCGGGAGACCCGGGAGCCGCTGGTGCCGTACAACGCGACCGGCGAGGCGAACGCCCCCATGGCCGCCTTCGCGGCGGCCGCGAAGGCGGGCGGGCTGTGGCCCTTCGTGAACATGAACCGCACCCATGTGGTGCCGCCGTGCAACACGACCGAGGCCGAGCTGAAGGAGGGCCTGGCGGCACTGGACTCGGCCCTGTCGGTGGCGGACGAGTACGTGGAGTGACCTGGCGCCCCGTGCCCGCCGGGGGTTGTCGGCCCCGGCGGGCACTCGAACAGGCTCGGGAAGGGTGAACGCGTAAGGTGGCGGCACCGTGGACAGATGTGTGCACGTCATTCGAACGCGATGAGGGGGACGCCCGACCATGCCCGGCACCAGCGGCAACGGCGCGGTGACCCGCAGCACGCTGCGGCAGCAGATCGCCGACGCGCTCCGTGACGAGGTGCTGGCCGGGCGGCTCCAGCCGGGGCAGGAGTTCACCGTCAAGGAGATCGCCGACCAGTACGGGGTGTCCGCGACCCCGGTGCGGGAGGCACTGGTCGATCTGTCGGCGCAGGGACTGCTCGACGCCGACCAGCACCGGGGGTTCCGGGTGCACGAGTACTCCGTCGACGACTTCCGCGGCATGATCGAGGCCCGCGGCCTGGTGGTCGACGGGATGTTCCACGCCCTGACCGACCCCGAGGGACGCCTGGCCTCCCTGCGGCCCGAGGAGCCCCGGGTCGCCGCCGCGCTCGCCGGGGTCCGGCGGCGCGGCGAGGAGGCGCAGCGGTCGGCCCTCGCCGGGGACCTCACCGTTCTGATCGGCTACGACCTGCGCTTCTGGCGCGAGCTCGGGGCCCTGTTCGGCAATTCCTACCTCACCGCCTTCCTGCACCGGCTCCGGGTGCAGACCTGGGTGTGCGCGGTGCAGCATCTGCGTCGGCTGCCCGATCTCCGGGGACGGCTGTGGTCCGAGCACACCGATCTGGTCGATTCCCTGTCGCGCCGTGACACCGGTTCCGCTCGCGCGATCATCGACTCGTACAACGCCCACTCCCTGAGCCTCATCGAGCGGCTCCCCCCGGACCGACCGGACTGACCGCGGGGCCCCGGGCACGGGGTTCCGGGGCGCGGCGCCCGCGTCGCCCGTGTTCGTACGGGTAGGGGCCTGCACGAGGGGAGCCGCCCCCGCCCCGCGCCGATACCCTTCTCTGACGACCTACGTGTCTTCGACCCACGTGCTGTGCGAGGAGCCCTCTTGGCCTGTGATCTGTGGCTGGTACCGCTCGTCGACGTGTTGTGCCACACGCCCGACAATCCGTTCGCCGAGGAGATCGCGCAGTACGACAAGGTGCTCGCCGAGGCCGGGCTGCCGCCGGTGCCGGTGTACCAGTACATGCCGGGACTGTCCGGCGAGGTCGCCCCGGTCGCGGGCTTCGACTACGACGCGCTGCACTTCCTGCGGCGCACGTACCTGCTCCAGGTGTGCGGGCTGCCGGTCACGCCGGTGGGCGAACTGGGCGGTGACTACGAGCAGTTGCTGGAGATGTTCGAGGCGACGGCCCAGCAGTCGCACCTGGTCTGGCACTACGACCACGCCGGGGCGTACGTCCCCGTGGACTTCCCGACCCCGCTCTCCAGCGACGGACTCCTCGCCGGCGGCGGCCCGCTGGGCTCCTCCCACGCACTGCTGCGGGAACTGGAAATCGTCGCCCCGGCCCTCGGCATCGACCCCGCGAACCCCCCGGCCGCGCCGGAGCCCCCGCAGGGGCCGACCGAGCTGGAGGAACCCGCCGTCCCGCCCCCGTACGACCCCAGCCCCTTCGCCCGCGAACGCCACGTCTGGCTCGGCCTGCACGCGGCGGCGACCCGAAGCCTGGCCCAGGGCTCGATGATCGTCTTCAGCTGACCCCCCGGGCGGGTACGGGCTCGCTCCGAACGCCACGAACGCCCCGGAGACGAGAACGTCCCGGCGACCCTGGACGGGTCACCGGGACGTCGGGGTGCGGCAGGGCCGGGCCCTACAGGAACGAGTTGATCTCGATCGTCTCGTCGCGGCCCGGGCCCACGCCGATCGCGGAGATCGGGGCGCCGGACATCTCCTCCAGGGCCTTGACGTAGGCCTGGGCGTTCTTCGGCAGGTCGGAGAAGGACTTCGCCCCGGTGATGTCCTCGGACCAGCCGGGGAGCATCTCGTAGACCGGCTTCGCGTGGTGGAAGTCCGACTGGGAGTAGGGGAGCTCCTCGACGCGCCTGCCGTCGATCTCGTAGGCCACGCAGACCGGGATCTGCTCCCAGCCGGTGAGGACGTCGAGCTTGGTGAGGAAGAAGTCGGTCAGGCCGTTCACCCGGGTCGCGTAGCGGGCGATGACCGCGTCGAACCAACCGCAGCGGCGGTCGCGGCCGGTGGTGACGCCCCGCTCGCCGCCAATGGTGCGCAGCGCCTCGCCGTCCTCGTCGAACAGCTCGGTCGGGAAGGGGCCGGCGCCGACGCGGGTCGTGTACGCCTTGAGGATGCCGATGACCCGGCTGATCTTCGTCGGGCCCACACCGGCGCCCGTGCAGGCGCCGCCCGCGGTCGGGTTGGACGAGGTGACGAAGGGGTACGTGCCGTGGTCGATGTCGAGCAGGGTGCCCTGACCGCCCTCGAAGAGGACCACCTTGTCCTGCTCCAGGGCCTCGTTGAGGACCAGGACGGTGTCGGCGACGTAGGGCGCCAGCTTCTCCGCGTAGTCCAGCAGCTCCCCGACCACCTGGTCCACGGCGATCGCGCGCCGGTTGTAGAGCTTGGTGAGCATCTGGTTCTTGACGTCGAGCGCCGCCTCCACCTTCTGGGTGAGGATCGACTCGTCGTACAGGTCCTGGACCCGGATGCCGACGCGGTTGATCTTGTCGGCGTAGGTCGGGCCGATGCCGCGACCGGTCGTCCCGATCTTGCGCTTGCCGAGGAAGCGCTCCGTCACCTTGTCGACGGTCACGTTGTACGGCGTGATGATGTGCGCGTTGCCGCTGATCAGGAGCTTGGACGTGTCGACGCCTCGATCGTTCAGCCCACTCAGCTCGGAGAGCAGGACGGAGGGGTCGACGACGACGCCGTTGCCGATGACCGGCGTGCAGCCGGGGGACAGGATTCCGGAAGGGAGCAGGTGGAGGGCGTACTTCTGGTCACCCACGACCACCGTGTGGCCTGCGTTGTTGCCGCCTTGGTAGCGGACCACGTAGTCGACGGAACCTCCGAGCAGGTCCGTCGCCTTTCCCTTGCCTTCGTCACCCCACTGAGCACCGAGCAGCACAAGTGCGGGCACGCGCGTACACCCCTTCCGGGCGGGGCATGTCCAGGGTCAGGGGCGTACGCGGTGGATCTCCGCCGCGTGCACCGCGACCACCGTTGGCCGCCAACCGTCGGACCGGGTGCCCCGGAATAGACGAAGCCCCTGCGCAAAAGTGCAAAGGGGCTCTTGCACAAAGATGCTACCCGAGGAAGCGAGGCATGGCCGAGGTGGCGACTTCCCCGACGTCCGATCAGCTCCTGGTGGTCATCGATCCGGTCGCCCGCCGCAGGGACGGCGAGTCCGTGCGCATCGCGAAAGACGTGCTCAGTGGGGGTGCGAGCACGAAGGTCTGCCTGCCGGACGGGCCGGAGGAGTTCGCTCGCGCGCTGGCCCGGCTGGGTTCCCGGCGGCCGGTGGTGATCGGCGACGACCGGGCCCTGACGCGGGCGGTGGGGGTGCTGCACCGGCAGCGCGAGCTGACCGGCTGCGCGCTGTCCCTGGTGCCGGTCGGCGGCGCGCTGTCCCTCGCCCGGTCGCTGGGGGTGCCCACGGGGACGGTGGCGGCGGCACGGGCCGTGCTGGACGGCGCCGAGCGGCGGATGGACCTGCTGGTGGACGACAGCGACGGCGTGGTGCTCGGCGCGGTGCGGATCCCGCCGGTCGGGGGTGTGACGCCGGCACGGGAGACGGTCGGCGGGGTGGGTCGTCCCTGGCTGCAGACGTGCCGGTCCCTGGTACGGACCCTGGTGCCGGCCCGGCCGCCCGAGATCGCTCCCGTCACCGAGGCGCATCCCTCCCGGCTGCGGGTGGAGGTCGACGGAGAGACACTGGTCGACCTGCATCAGCCGGTGGAGGCCGTGTCGGTCGTCCCGGGCACCTCCGGGGCGGCCAGGGTCGAAGTGCGTCCGGCGTCGGTGGGCGCGGAGGCGTCCCCGCTGCTGGCGGAGGGGCGGGCGGTCACGGTGTCGGGCGCGCACTTCCGGTACCGGGCGGACGCGGTGGTGTCGGGGCCGGTACGGACCCGGACGTGGGTGGTGCTGGAGGGAGCCCTGGGGCTGACTCTGCCGAAGAGCTGACCGGCCGGCTCAGGGGGCGCTGAAGCCGGTCGTGTCCAGCAGGCAGTCGAACGGCTGGGGAATCGGCAGCTTCTCGCCGAACGGCTTGGAGCAGCGAGCCTCGTAGCCCTTGGCGGAGGGCATCGAGAAGACCGTGGCCTGTTCCTCCTGCATGTCGAGGAGCAGGTAGACGGGGACACCCGCCCTTCCGTACGCCTCGACCTTGTCGGTCAGGTCGTCGTCCCGGGTGGAGGAGGAGGTCAACTCGGCGACGAAGGAGAGGGCTTCGCCATCCAGACGGTTACCGGTCGTCTCGAAGGCACGTTCGGACGCGGCATGGATATCCGGTCCGTACGCGCACTCGTCCCCCGGAAAGACATACAGGAACGGGCCGCAACCGATGGAATGCCCTACGGGAAGATGCGGCTCCAGCTGTTTGCACACCAGGTGCATCACGCGGTGGTAGTAGCCCTTCGACCACGGCGACACGACGATGTTCCCCCTGATGATCTCGGCCTTGAAGCCGTCGCGCAGGTGCAGCTCGTCGAGAAGGTCCAACAGTTCCTCGAAGTTGCCGGACTCGGTGCCGCTTATCATCGGTCGCTCTGCCATGACTGTCATGATGCGCCCTCCCTTTGATGCGGACCAGCCACCACTCGGCGTGGCCGATCATTCACAGGAGCGTGACCGGCTTCCACGCCTATGCCCCACCCCGCCCGAAGCGCTCCTCACGCTGCACGCGCCAGCGCGCCATCATCCCCTCGACCTCCTTCTCCACGAACTCGAAGAAGGCCAGGGTCTCCGCCAGTCGGCGGCCCGCCGGGGTGTCGGGCCCCAGGCCGGTGACGCCCTCACGCAGGGCGTCCTCCCAGCGCCGGATGACGGCCTCGCGGTTGGTGAGGGCCTCGTACCACTGGTCGCCGCGCACGCGGTACCGCTCCCGGCGCGAGCCGGGCTCGCGCTCGCGGGAGACCATGTGCTGCTGCGCCAGGTAGCGCACCGCGCCGGAGACCGCGGCGGGCGAGATCCGCAGCCGCTCCCCCAGTTCGGCGGAGGTCATGACACCGGTGTCGGAGGAGAGCAGCGCGGCGAAGACCCGGGCGGGCATGCGCGGCAGTCCGGCCTCCACCAGCTGCGCCGCGAAGTGCTCGACGAACCGCGAGACGGCCTCCGGATCCCGGTCCGTCGCGCTCGACTCCGCCATGTCCCGATCATCTCCCCTGTTCAGACGCCGTTCGCCAGTCTAGCCGCCGTTCATACGGTTCCTTAACTTCACAAAATTCTGAAAGAAATGTACGTTCGTCGTCATGACGAAGGCCATCACCGTGTCCGGACTCCACAAGTCGTTCGGTCGCACGCGCGCACTCGACGGTCTCGACCTGGACGTCGAGTCCGGCGAGGTCCACGGCTTCCTGGGCCCGAACGGCTCCGGCAAGTCCACCACCATCCGCGTCCTGCTCGGTCTGCTGCGTGCCGACTCGGGCGCCGCCCAGGTGCTCGGCCGCGATCCGTGGGCGGACGCCGTGGAGCTGCACCGCCGCCTCGCCTATGTCCCCGGCGACGTCGAACTGTGGCCGGGCCTGACCGGCGGCGAGGCCATCGACCTGCTGGCGCGGCTGCGCGGCGGCCTGGACGGGAAGCGGCGCACCGAGCTCATCGAGCGCTTCGACCTGGACCCGACCAAGAAGGGCCGCGCCTACTCCAAGGGCAACCGGCAGAAGGTCGCCATCGTCGCCGCGCTCGCCTCCGACGCCGAGCTGCTGCTGCTCGACGAGCCGACCGCGGGACTGGACCCCCTCATGGAGGTCGTCTTCCAGGACGTCATCGGCGAGGCCAAGGCGGCGGGCAAGACCGTCCTGCTCTCCAGCCACATCCTGGCCCAGGTGGAGAAGCTCGCCGACCGGGTGAGCATCATCCGGCTGGGGCGCACCGTCCAGTCCGGCACCCTCGGCGAGCTGCGCCACCTGACCCGCACCACCATCGAGGCGGAGACCGAGCGACCCGCCACCGGCCTCGCCGAGCTGCCCGGCGTGCACGACCTGCGGACCCTCGACGAGGCCACCGGCCGGGTCCGTTTCGCCGTCGACGGCGGTCAGGTCGACGGAGCGGTCCGCAAGCTCACCGAGTTCGGCATCCGCAGTCTCATCAGCCATCCGCCGACCCTGGAGGAGCTGATGCTCCGCCACTACGGCAGTGAACTCGCCGCCAACGGGCACGACATCGGGCGCGCCGACGGACAGGCCGAACAGGGCACGAACGGAGATTCGCGATGACCACCGCGACTGCCGCCCCCGAGGCGCCGGCCCCCGCCGGACCGGTCGCGGGCGGCAACGCGCTGGCCGGGACCCGGACGCTGATCCGCTTCGCCCTGCGCCGGGACCGTGTCCGGCTCCCGGTGTGGATCCTGGCCCTGTTCCTCGGCACGCTCTCCACGGCGAACAGCTTCAAGACGCTGTACAGCAGCCCGGAGGACCGGGCGAACGCCGCCCGGAGCATGGACAGCCCGGCCGGCCTCGCCATGTCCGGCCCCCGCCACTACCTCGACGACCACGGCTTCGGCTCCATGCTGAGCCACCAGATGCTCGGCTTCATGGCCGTCCTGGTCGGCCTCATGAGCGTGCTGATCATCACCCGGCACACCCGCGCCGAGGAGGAGACCGGACGCGCCGAGCTGGTGCGCTCGACGGTGGTCGGCCGCCACGCCCATCTCGCCGCCGCCCTGTCCGTCGCGGTCCTGGCCAACCTCGCCCTGGCGCTGCTGCTGGCCTTCGGCCTGGCCGGCATGGGGCTCGGGGACGGCGGCACGGCGGGCTCGCTGCTCTACGGCTTCGCCCACGCCGCCGTCGGTCTCGTCTTCGCCGCCGTCGCCGCGGTCACCGTCCAGGTCACCGCGCACACGCGCGGCGCGTCCGGCATGGCGCTCGCGGTCATCGGCCTCGCCTACGTGCTGCGGGCCGCTGGCGACAGCGGCGAGAACGGCGCCCTGTCCTGGCTGTCCCCGATCGGCTGGGTACAGCGCAGCTACCCGTACGTCGACAACCGCTGGTGGCCGCTGCTGCTCTGCCTGGCGTTCGCGGTGGTGTGCGCGGCGGCGGGTTTCGTGCTCTCCACCCGCCGCGACGTGGGCGCGGGCCTGCGCCCGGAGAAGCTGGGCAGCCCCACGGCCTCCGACGCGCTCGCCACACCGGTCGGCCTCGCCCTGCGGCTGCACCGCGGCATGCTGATCGGCTTCGGCGCGGGCCTGTTCCTGATGGGCGCGATGTACGGATCGATCCTCGGGGACGTCGAGGAGATGCTGAAGGGCATCGACGAGATCCAGGAGGCCCTGGACCGCATCGGCGGGGCCGGCATCGCCGAGTCCTTCGCCTCCATGGTCATGGTCGTCCTCACTGTCGTGGCAGCGGTGTACGTCGTCATGGCGGCGCTGCGGCCCCGCTCCGAGGAGACGGCGGGCCGCGCCGAACCCCTCCTCGCCACCGGCCTCTCTCGCACCCGCTGGGTCGGCGGCCACCTGGCCGTGGCCATGGGCGGCGGTACGTTCGTGCTGCTGCTGGCCGGGCTCGGCTTCGGCCTCGCGGGTGCGGCCTCGACCGGTGACGGTTCGCTGCTCCCGAAGCTGGTGGGTGCGGCCCTCGCCTACGCGCCCGCCCTGTGGGTCACGGTCGGCGTGGCCGTGGTGCTCTTCGGCTGGTTCCCGCGGGCGAGCCAGGCGGCCTGGATCGTGCCGGTGTACGCCTTCGTGGTCGGCTACCTCGGCCAGATCCTCCGGTTCCCGGGCTGGACGAACAACCTCTCCCCGTTCGGTCATGTCCCCCGGCTCCCCGCCGCGGACATGGACTGGCTCCCCCTGCTCCTGCTGTCCCTGGTCGCCACCGGCCTGGTGTGGCTGGGCCTGGCGGGCTTCCGACGGCGGGACCTGGAGACGAAGTGACCGTGCCGCGGCCCCGCCCGGTGGGACGCGCCCCCGGCCTGCGCGGCGTGGGCCGGTGCAGGGGTGTTCCTCCGGAGGGGACAAGGGTTCTGAAGGTGGCGTCGCGGGTCGGGGCCGGCGGTGCTGCCCGGCGGGCGTGGAATCGAGTGACGGTGTATCGGGCCTTCTCAAGGGCGGTCGGCTGCTCGTACGGACGGTGTTCCGCGACCGCCCGGTGGGACGGCGGCCTCGATGGGGGCGCTGCCGGGACACTCACCCACGCCCCGGGGAGGACACACCGTCCCAAAACCGTGAGCACTTCGGCCATCACTGTCCTGATGCCGCTCGTTTGAGCGCTTGAGTGACACATGCCCGCCGACTGCTCACGGTTTTCGGCACGGCACCCGTCTCCGGGCCCGCAGCCCCGGGACCGCGGAGGTCCCCTTCACGGAACGGGTCCGGTACCCCGTCCGCTCAGGGGTGACGCGGTTCGGGGCGGCGGGCTCAGACCTCGACCGCCAGCCCCTCCAGTCCTCGGATCACGAAGTTCGGCTTGCGCTTCGGCTCCTCCGCCAGGGCGAGGGTCGGGGCCCGCTCCAACAAGGCCGTCATGGACGCCGCGAGTTCGATACGGGCCAGGGGCGCGCCGATGCAGTAGTGGATGCCGGCGCTGAAGGAGATGTGCGGGTTGTCCGCGCGGGTGAGGTCCAGGCGGGCTGGGTCGGCGAACACGGCCGGGTCGTGGTTGGCGGAGCCGAAGAGCATGGCGATCTCCGCACCCCTGGGGATCACCGTGCCGTCGATCTCGATGTCGTCCAGGACCCAGCGCTCGAAGAGCTGGAGCGGGGTGTCGTAGCGCATCAGCTCCTCCACTGCCGTGGGGACCAGGGAGTGGTCCGCGCGGAGGGCGGCCAGCTGGTCGGGGTGCTGGAACAGTGCCCACCAGCCGTTGACCGTGGAGTTCACCGTCGCCTCGTGGCCCGCGTTCAGCAGCAGCACGCAGGTGGAGATCATCTCCTGCTCGGTGAGCCGGTCGTCGTCCTCGTCGTGGGCCGCGATCAGCCCCGAGATCAGGTCGTCGCCGGGCTTCGCGCGCCGCTCGGCGATCAGCTCCCGCAGATAGTCCGAGAACTCGACCGACGCCCTGACGGCCTTCTCCGCCGACTCCCCCGACGGGTTCAGCTCGTACATCCCGCAGATGTCCGCCGACCAGGGGCGCAACGGAGCCCGGTCGGACTCCGGGATGCCCAGCATCTCGGCGATCACCGCGACCGGCAGCGGTTCGGCGACGTCCCGCAGCAGGTCACCGCCGCCGGCGTCGACCAGCGCGGCCACCAGGTCCGTCGCCAGCCCTTCGACGTACGGCTTCAGCCGCTCCACCGTGCGCGGGGTGAACGCCTTCGACACCAGGCGCCGGATCCGGGTGTGGTCCGGTGGCTCCAGGTCGAGCATGCCGTGGTCGTTGAGGGTGTGGAACGGCTCCTGCTCCGGCGGCGGGGCCGTCCGGCCGAACTCCTCGTGGGTGAAGCGGTGCTGGTACGTCCGCCCCAGCCGCCGGTCGCGCAGCAGCGCCGAGACGTCCGCGTGGTGCGGCACCAGCCACTGGTTCGTCGGCTCGAACCAGTGCACCCGCCCCCGTTCCCGCAGCTCGGCATAGCCGGCATACGGATCGGCGACGAACGCCGGGTCCCAGGGGTCGAACACGAGGTCGGATTCAGCCATCATGCCCGGACCATAGAACGCCGACCGTCCCCGTGCCCAGAGCCCTCATGGAAAGCGGCTTCCCCTGAGTGCGGTACGGGGCCCGCCCCAGTCGGCGGGCGGATCAGCCGCCGGCCAGGGTCATGAGGAACCGGGTTTCCGCGTCGTCCCGTCCCGCGCACACTCCGGGGACCGCGACGAGGGTGGACAGGGCCCCGCACCAACCCAGCACGCGCTCAGGAGACATGCCGGGAACCAGCGCCGCCAGCTCCTCGATCCTCCGCTCCAGCACGGCTGGATCCACAGCCCCGTCGAGCACCCAGTCCACGGCGTCGAAGTCCGGGTCGCCCCACGCCGGCCTCGGGTCGATCGCCACCATGCGGGCACCCGGACCGGACAGCACGTTGGCCGGATGGAGATCACCGTGCACGAGTGCCACGGGTCCGCCGGCGGCAAGTTCCAGAGCCCTCGCTCGGGCCCGCCCCAGCACCGCAGAGACATCAAGGCCGTTCACGCGGGTCGCCGTCAGCCTGCGGTCGACCAAGTCGAACAGGAAGCCGATCCGGTGCGAGAGAGGCCGCACCACCGAGCACTCCCCCGGTCCAGGGGGCGAGACCCGCAGGTCTCGCAGCAGGGCCGCGACCTCGGACAGATTCCAAGCCTGCTGCCGCACGGGCACTCCCGGCTCCACGTCCTCCAGCAACAGGGCCCCGGCGGCCGCGTCCTCTGCCAGCAGCGTGACGACCGACGGCGTCCCTGCCCAGGCCCGCAGCGCTTCGGCCTCCTCGCGGGCAAGCGCGGACTCCGGCGTGAGCTTCAGCCACACCGAGGTACCGGCACCACGTCTCACGCAGCGGAACACCCGCGAGGTGCCTCCGCCACCCGCCGCGACCGGCTCCAGATCCCAACGCGCAGCGAGTTCGCCGACGCGGTCGGGCAACTCGTCGCACCAAGCGAGCACTTCGGCCCCGAACCGAACAGCGAGCCGGTCCCGGACCTCTGGAGCGACGCGGGCCAACTCCCTCGACACATCCCCCGCAGGTGACTGACCTAGCGGGTTCACGCCCCTGGCCGAGGGTGTCGCTTCACGGACTCGATGAAGGCGGTGAAGGAGTCGGCGGGGACGAAGAGGGTGGCGCGGGCGGGGGCCTTGGAGTCGCGTATGGCTATGCGGGGGTGCACCTCCGCGATCTCGACACAGGTGTTGCCTTCGCCGCCGCCGGAGTAGGTGGACTTCCGCCAGTTCATCAAAGCTCCTTCGTCAAGCGGTGAACGAAGTCCCGTGACTCCGAGGGGTTCAGCGACGACTTCTTCACCGTGCAGAAAAGCGTTCGGAGCCGATCCAAGTGGGCTGCCGCATCGATGAACAGGGTGCCCGTGGGTGAGTCGAGGAGCCCCGTGTCCAACTTGGGCACCGGCCCACCCAGATACATCATCGATGCGTCAGCACCAGCGAAGCCGTCCCGGTCGACCGGGATGATCCGCACGGTGGCGTGGCCCTCTTCGATCTCATCCAGGATGAGCCGAAGCTGAGACACGGCCGTCTGGCGGTCGGCCACACGAATACGCAGGGCGAACTCGTGAATCACCGTCTCGTACGGGGTTGGCCTGTCACCCTCGATCGCCTTGCGCCGTCTCATCCTGTGCTCCACGCGCGGCACCAGTTCACTCTCGGGCAGATCAGGGCGCATGTACCTGAAGACCGCCCGAGCGTAGTCCGGGGTCTGGAGAAGCCCGGGAACGTGCGTGATCACAACCTCCCGCAGGAAGGTCGCGTGATGTTCCGCCTCGGCCACATCCATGTTCACCTGTGGCAGGACTCCTCGGTAGTCGTCCCACCAGCCGTGTGACCGCTCACTGGCCAAGGACGCCAGAGCGTCGATGAACGCCTCGTCCCCGCAGCCGTAATGAGCTGCCAGCCGACGAACGCGCTCCGCGCTGACGCCTGAGATGCCCAACTCCACCTGACTCATCTGCGCCGAAGTCGAGTTCAGGAACGCCGCCACCTCGCGCGCCTTCATGCCCGTCGCCTCGCGCAGCTTGCGCAACTCAGTCCCCAGCCGCACCTGCCGAGCGGTGGGATTACTCCTCGGCGCCATACGTTCTCCGTCCCCAACGCCTCTGCGTACGTGCCACGTTCGAGTGCCAAATTATGGCAACAGCTTGCGAGAGGAGAAATTACTCCTCTACCGTCAGTGACGCGACGCACACGCTGCGAAACACCGGGGCACCGGAAGCGCACCGCTCCGTCCTGTCATGACGGCTGTGGCAATGACACCGCCCGGTGGCTGCGACGCCCCCTCCCCTCACCGAACGGAGTCGACGCATGCCCGAAGACGAGCCCTGGGAGTACTCCCTGTACATCCCGAACGACCCGCGCGCCGTCACCATCAGTCGCCGCACCCTCCGCCTCATCCTCACGATGCACGGCCTGATCCGCCTGGTCGGCGTCGCCGAACTGCTGGCGACGGAGCTGATCACCAACGCGGTGTTGCACACCAAGGGGCCCGCCTCGCTGCGGGTGCGGTGGTCGGCCGGCGTGCTGCGGATCGGCGCGTGGGACGCGGACCCCGAACCGCCGCTCGCTCCCGCCGGGTTGAGCGGCAGCGGCACCGACGAGGACGGCCGGGGGCTCGCCCTCGTCAGGGCCTGCTCCGACCTGTGGGGCTGGCATCCGCTCTCCCGGTTCGGCAACCGGGGCAAGTACGTGTGGTGCGAACTCTCCGGTCAGCCTGGTCAGCCCGGTGTCACCAGCCGGGCCTCGTAGGCGAAGACGGCTGCCTGGGTGCGGTCACGGAGGCCCAACTTCACCAGGACGCGGCTCACATGGGTTTTGATCGTGGACTCGGCGACCACCAGCCGTCCGGCGATCTCCGCGTTCGACAGGCCCTGCGCGATGAGCACCAGGACCTCCGTCTCGCGTTCGGTCAGGTCGCCGTAGGCCGCGTGCGCGGACGGCATCAGGCGCGGGGCCTCGGACAGTTTGGAGAACTCGGTGATCAGGCGTCTGGTCACCGTGGGGGCGAGCAGCGCCTCTCCGGACGCGACGATCCTTACCCCGTCGGCGAGTTGGCGGGCCGAGGCGTCCTTGAGGAGGAAGCCGGAGGCGCCCGCGCGCAGCGCCTGGTAGACGTACTCGTCGAGGTCGAAGGTGGTCAGCACCAGCACCTTCGCAGTGCTGTCGGCGGCGACGATCTCGCGGGTCGCCTCGATGCCGTTCAGCTCGGGCATGCGGATGTCCATCAGGACGACGTCGGGGGCGAGTTCGCGTACCCGGTCCACCGCCTCCCGGCCGTTGACGGCCTCGCCGACGACCTCGATGCCCGGCATCGCGTTCAGCAGGACCGAGAAGCCCTCGCGCACCATCATCTGGTCGTCCGCGATCAGGACGCGAATGGTGCGGTCGCCGTCGCTCATGCCTCTCCCTCGTTCACCGAGGCGACCGGCAGGAACACCGCGACCTCGTAGCCGCCGTCGTCGGTCGGGCCGGCCGTCATCTCGCCGTTCAGCATGGTGACCCGCTCGCGCATGCCGGTGACGCCGTGCCCGGCGCCGGGCGAGGGCTTCACCAGGTTCGGTGTGGGCACCGGACCGTTGACTATGCGCAGACCGAGGCCGCCGAGGACGTACCCGATCTCGACCCGGGCGCTCGCGCCCGGCGCGTGCCGCAGGCTGTTGCTCAGCGCCTCCTGCACGATCCTGTACGCCGACAGCTCCACGCCCTGCGGCAGCTCGCGCACCGCGCCGGTCACCACCTTCTCCACGTCCAGACCGGTGTCCCGCACGTTGGCGAGCAGGGCGTCCAGGTCGGCGAGGGTGGGCTGCGGGGCGTCGGGAGCCTCGTAGTCCTCGGCTCGGACCACGCCGAGGACCCGGCGCAGCTCGGTGAGTGCGGCCACCGCGTTCTCGCGGATGGTGGCGAAGGCGCGTTCCAGCTCCGGCGGCGGGTTCTCCACCCGGTAGGGCGCGGCCTCGGCCTGGATGGCGACCACCGACATGTGGTGGGCGACCACGTCGTGCAGCTCGCGGGCGATGGTGGTGCGCTCCTCGAGCAGCGTGCGCCGGGAGCGTTCGTGCGCGGTGACCGTCTGCTGGGCGGTCACCTCCTCCTCGGCCGAACGCCGGATGTGCCACACGGCCACGCACAGCAGGATCAGCGCGGAGAAGACCAGCATGGGACCGGTGTTGCCCCCGTAGTGGTACGGATCAAGGGGACCGGCCAGCGTGCCGTACAGCGCCGTGAGCGCCCACATCCAGGCGGCCGTGCGGGGCCCGGTGCGCAGCGCGACGACGGTCAGCACCGTGAGGTGGCAGACGAAGGAGCCGGCCGACCACGGCCAGTCGCCCCAGGTGTTGCCGAACAGGGCGGAGACGACGGCGGCCCCCATGGACAGCCAGAACGCGCCGACCGGCCGGACGAGGGTCATCAGGACCGGGATCCCGGCGAGCGGACCGAGGATCACCCCGAAGGAGCCGTCGGAGACGCCGAACGCGAGCAGGGCGATCGCGACGACCAGGGCGTGCGGTGCCCAGCCCGCGTACTCCCGCAGACGGCGGGGCAGCAGCCGTACCAGGCGGCCGTGCGTCTCGCGGCGCGGGAGGGGGCGGTAGGCGAACGCGTCGTGGATCAGGTCCTGGCGCAGCCCACGCAGGACGTTCCGGGCCAGCCGGTACTCCGGGCTGCGTGTCTTGGCCTCGTCCCCGGGCGGCGGGGCCGCGAAGTGGGTGTGGGTGGTCTCGGTCACGGTGCCACGTTAGGCCGGTCGGGGGATCGTCGTCGTCCCCGGTGAGAGGGGTTCCGGGGCATCCGTCTCAGGTACTACGAGGCGGCACCGCACCTCAGTGTCCCGAGGGTCGGACCAGCCCCGACTCGTACGCGAACACCGCCGCCTGGGTGCGGTCGCGCAGGCCCAGTTTCACCAGGATGCGGCCGACGTGCGTCTTCACGGTCTGCTCGGCGACCACCAGCCGCCGTGCGATCTCCGCGTTCGACAGGCCCTGCGCGATCAGCGACAGCACCTCCGTCTCGCGTTCGGTGAGATCGCCCACGCGGTCCCTGAGCGGGGGGCGGGGTCTGGCGTCCAGCCGGGAGAACTCGGCTATCAGGCGGCGGGTGATGCCGGGCGCGAGCAGGGCGTCTCCGGACGCCACCACCCTTACCGCCTCGGCGAGTTGGTCGGATGAGGCGTCCTTGAGGAGGAAGCCGGAGGCGCCGGCCCGCAGTGCCTCGTACACGTACTCGTCGAGGTCGAAGGTGGTCAGCACCAGCACACGGATGTGCGGTGTGGCCGTGGTGATGCGGCGGGTGGCCTCGATGCCGCCGAGTTCGGGCATGCGGATGTCCATCAGGACGACGTCCGGGGTGAGTTCGGCGACCTGTGCGACCGCGTCCAGCCCGTCCACCGCCTGGCCGATCACCTCGATGTCGGGCTGGGTGTTCAGCAGCACGGTGAAACCCTGCCGGACCATCTGCTGGTCGTCGGCGACCAGTACGCGGATCATGCGGGGCCGTCCTGTGGAGGGGTGTCGGAAGCGTGCGGGGCGGAGAGCGGGAGGTGGGCCTCGACCTTGTAGCCGTGGCCGGTCCAGGGGCCGGCCGTGAGGGTACCGCCGAGCATCGCGGCCCGTTCCCGCATGCCGAGCAGCCCGTGCCCGGCACCGGAGGACAGTGGTGCCTCACGGGTGGGGCGGCTGTTGACGACCTCGACCCGCAGCCCGCCCCGGTCGTAGGCGAGGCGGACCTGGGCGGTGGCGCCGGGGGCGTGGCGCAGGACGTTGCTCAGCGCCTCCTGCACGATCCGGTACGCCGACAGCTCCACACCGGGCGGCAGCGGCCGTCGCTCCCCGGTGATCTCCGTGGTCACGGCCAGTCCGGCGGCCCTGGTGTTCTCCACCAACGCGTGGAGCCGGTCCAGTGTGGGCTGCGGGGCGTTCGGGGCGGTGCCGGAACCGTCCTCGTGCGCAAGGGAGTCGGGGTGTTCGGAGCGCAGTACCCCCAGGACACGGCGTAGTTCGGTCAGCGCGTCGACGGCGTTCTGCCGGATGCCGGCCAGGTTCTCCTTCAGCTCCTCGGACGGGTTCTCCACCAGGTGCGGGGCGACCTGGGCCTGGATGGAGATGACCGACATGTGGTGGGCGACGACGTCGTGCAACTCGCGTGCGATACGGCTGCGTTCCTCCAACAGGGTGCGCCGGGCCCGTTCCTCGGCGGTGAGGGTGGTCTGCTGCCGCAATTCCGCGCGGGCCTCGCGGCGGCCGCGCAGGGCGATGCCGAGCAGAACGGCGGTGGCGAACAGGATGACGGCGACCATGCCGATGGACTCGTAGTCCGGCCCTCCCCACACCCCCTGGAGGAGGTAGGTGACCAGCGCGGTCAGGGCCAGTGTCTCGACCGCGACCCGGGTGGGTACGCGCAGTGCGACCAGCAGCAGGACGAGCAGGTGGGAGATGACGCCGGAGACGGTCCAGGGCCACTGGGACCCGGCCGCCGGGCCGTACAGCTGGTGATGGACCACGATCGCACCCAGTACCGTGGCCGCCAGCGACATCCACCAGGCGGTGACCGGCCTGCGCAGCGCGAGAACCACGGCGCCGCTCTGCCCGATCGTGACCGGGATGGCGTATCCGGCTACGACAGCGGCGTGATCCTGAAGTTGGGCCAGGCCCCCGAAGAACGTCCCCAACGCGGCCAGGCACAGCATCCCGTGCGGCAGCCAGCGCAGCCAGACGGACGGGGGCAGCGGGTCGACGCGGGCAGTGCCGAGGTCGTCCCGCAGCCCGCCCCAGGCGCGCCGTACCCGGCCGACCACCACTCGCACGACCCCCGATTCCATCATCCGCGCCAGCCTAGATCCTGTCCTATACATGTCGTACTCCCCGACGAGTGTCCTGGTCCGCCATCGTCCGGTGGGCGCGCACCACCCGGGTCCGTCCGCGACGCCCGTCGCCCCGCTCCCAGGACTGGAACGCGACCCAGCAGACCGCGAGGGCTCCGGCGAACACCGGCAGCCAGGCAAGCCGGGCCGCGACCCAGCCGAGGTCGTCGGGGACGGTGTGCAGGCCGGGCAGGCGGCCGGCGAGCAGACCGGTGGCGGTGGTCGCCATCAGGGCCGTCTGGTGCCAGAGGAAGACCGTCATCGCGGAGAGGTTGACCAGCGCCACCGCCGCCCATGCGACCGGACGCCGCATCGCGTCCCGCAGCCGCTCCCGCAGCAGCAGCGCCAGTCCGCACTGGGCCAGGCCGAAGGTGACGGCGGCCAGCGTCGGCGGGTTGAGGTTGGACACCTCGGCCCCCGGGACGCCGACCATCGACGCCGGGTAGCCGGCCCAGGCGACGAGCGCGGCCGTGGCCGCCGTACCGCCGACGAGCAGGAGCAGGCCGGAGCGGCGGCGTTCCAGCTCGCCCCGGGTCCAGGCGGCGCCCAGGGTGTAGGGGACCAGCCAGCCGGCCGCGAGGTTGATCCAGCCGAGCCAGTCGGGGCCGTCGAGACCGAAGCGCAGCAGGTCCACGTGCAGGACGACGGCGAGCGGCCACAGCGGGTGGAGCCGGGCCAGCAGCGGGGTCGCGGCGGTGAGCGCGGCGAAGACCAGCAGGAACCAGAGCGGGGACAGGGCGAGTTTCACCAGCGTGCGGACGGTCGCGTACTCGGTTCCGGAGAGCAGGAGCGCGACCGCGGCGGCCGTCCACAGGCTGAGGACGGCGGCGACCGGCTTGAACAGCCGGGCCAGACGGGCCCGCAGCCAGCGGTGGTACGGGACGCCGCGGGCGCGGGCCAAGGCGTGGCTGCGCGTGGCGACATGTCCGCCGACCAGGAAGAACACGGCGAGCGTCTGGAACATCCAGGAGAGGGGCGCCAGCCACGGCACGTGCTGGAGGGGGCTGGCCGTGCGCAGGGTGCCGCTGTCCGCGACGAGGGCGGTGACCAGCCAGTGGCCGAGGACGACACCGAGAACGGCGAGGGCACGCAGGGCGTCCACGGCGCGGTCGCGGTGGGCGGGGGTGGAGGCGTCGACGCGGGCGGCGGCCTGCCGTATGACGTCGCGTACGGCGTCGGGGCTCAGGTCAGTCATGGGTCACCGCCGTGGTCCGGCCGAGGACGATCCGGGTCAGGTTGGTCAGGGAGGGGGAGCCGGGGGCGAAGTAGTCGCTGTGGCCGCCGTCGCCAGCCGTGAAGACCCGGGCGCCGAACTCCGGCGCGACGGGATCGGTGCCGAAGCCGACGGTGGTGCCGAACAGATCGGCGCTGAGGTGCGGGACGTTCGCCACCCAGTCGTCGGCACCCCTAGCCGCCCAGATCCGGGCCCGGGTGCGCAGTGCGGCGGCGGTGGCGGCGCCGGTACCCGGGCTGCCGACGACCGCGATGTCGCCGACGTCCAGGTCGGCGGCGGCACGGGCGCACACGACCGAGCCGTAGGAGTGGCAGATCAGGGAGAGGTGGGCGCGCGGACCGGAGACGGCGCGCAAGTCGTCGATAAGAGACCGCAGTTCGGGGGCGGCCCGGTCGGCCCGGTCGGTGGTGGCGACGGCGACGCCGACCGTGCCGGGCGTCTCGTAGCCGAGCCAGGCGACGACCGCCGTCCGGACACCCACCGGGGCCTCCCGGGTGAGCCGCGCGTGCAGGGCCTCGGCGGCGGCGCGGAACCGGCCGTAGGTGTCGAGGCCGGTGTCGGAACCGGGGACCAGGACGGCGACGCGGTCGGCGTGCGCGAGGTCGCCGAGCACCTCGGTGACCCGTCCGGGGCCACGGCCGTCGAAGGCGAGCAACTGCCGGGCGGGACCCGCCAGGGCGCGGTCGGCCGCCGCGCGCCGCCGGTCGCCGTGGGCGGCGGCCATCCGCGCCGCCGCCTCGGCGTTGGCACGGTTGGCGGCGTAGGCGGCGTCGAGGGTGGCCGCGGTCGGCGGGGCGAGCGCGGCGGGGGCCGGGGCGGGAACCCGGGGCCGGGCCGCACCGGCCACGGGCAGGGTCACGGCCGAGGCGATGAGAACGGCGAGTGCGGTACGGCGCCACCGGAACCCCATGGTTGTCTTCCCCCCTGTCCGCCCGGGTCGTCGGGCTTGTCAGGCAAGGAAGTTACGGATCGGCGCGGGTAACCCGCGTCCCACTGGGGGACTCACCCGGGACGTAGCTCTCAGGTATCACGGGTATGACGGTTCGACGGGGACGACGGGTGTGACCAGTCGCCCAGCGGCCGGTTCACCAGGCGAGTTGGGCGATCTCCTCCGCCACCACCGCGCAGGCGTCCGCCGCAGGGTCGATCAGCGGGAAGTGACCGGCGTCCGCCAGCAGCGTCAGCCCGACCACCTCGCCGGCCTTCGCCGCCGCTTCCGCGTACGACTCGGCGACCGCCTGCGGGACGTCGACGTCGTCCCGGCCCTGGACGAGGACCGTGGCGATACCGGTGGGCAGCAGCAGCACCGGGTCGGCGTACGGCTGGCGCTCCGCGAACCCCTCGTCACCGCCGAGGAGCTGGCGGGCAGCGCCGCCGCAGACGTCCAGCTTGTCGGCGACCGCGAGGTCGGCGATCGGGGCGAGCGCGACGACCCCGCGCAGCGGGGCGGGACGGTCGGTGCGCCAGGGGCTGTCGGCGGGCAGGACGTGCCGGGCGGCGGCCCACAGCGCCAGATGGCCGCCGGCCGAGTGGCCGGTGAGCACCATGCGGCGCGGGTCGGCCGTCGGCAGGTGCTGCCGGGCCAGCTCGGGCAGGGCGTCCAGCGCGGCGGCGACGTCGTCGAAGGTGTCGGGCCACCGGCCCGCGACCGGGTCACCGCCGCCGGACTCCCCCGCACCGCGCCGGTATTCGACACTGGCCACGGCGAAGCCCCGACCGGCCAGGAACGCGGCGAACGGGCTGACGTGACGACGGTCGTAGGGGGCGCGCCAGGCGCCGCCGTGCAGGACGACGACGACCGGCGCGGGTCCGCCCTCGCCGCGCGGCGCGTAGAAGTCGATCAGCTGGTCCGGGTGGTCGTCGTAGGCCGCGGTGGCGTCGGGCTCGACGGGCGGATGGGAGAAGGCCGACTCCTCCTCGGCGGCGGCCCGGGCGGCTGCGGAGTCGTCCGTCATGCTCCAACCTCTCAGCGATGAAACGTACTTGGCGGACGAGAGAAGACTTCGGCCGTTGGCCGGGACGGTATCAGCCCGACGACAGGCATGGACATGGGGATATCACGCTCGGTGAACACCCTGCGGAGTGGTTCGGCAGCACACCGTGCCGTACCGACCTCCGCCCCCCCACACCCGCACCGCGCCGGCACCGTCCCGGCCGGGCCGTCGCCTAGGTTCCGGGCTCCGCCAGGACGTCCGCCAGGACCCGCGCCGCCCGCTCCACGTCCGCGAAGCCGACGTACAGCGGGGTGAAGCCGAAGCGGAGCACGTCCGGTCGGCGGAAGTCGCCGACGACCCCGCGCTCGATCAGCCGCTTCATCACGTCACCGGCGTCCCGGCAGCGCAGGGCGATCTGGCTGCCCCGCTCCCGGTGCGCACGCGGGGTCACACACTCGACCCGGCCCTCGGGGACGTACGCCTCGACGCACTCCAGGAAGAAGTCCGTCAGCGCGAGGGACTTGGCTCGCACCGCCTCGACCGTGACGCCGTCCCAGACCTCCAGCGCCGCCTCCAGGGCGAGCATGGAGAGGATGTCCGGGGTGCCGACCCGCCCGCGCAGTACGCCCGGCGCCGGTTCGTGGTCCGGGCGCATCCCGAAGGGATCCGCGTGGGAGTTCCAGCCGGGCAGCGGGGAGTCGAAGAGGTGTTGCAGGCCCTCGCGCACGTACAGGAACGCCGGTGAACCGGGACCGCCGTTCAGGTACTTGTAGGTGCAGCCGACCGCCAGGTCCACGCCGTGCGCGTCCAGTCCGACCGGCAGCGCGCCCGCGCTGTGGCACAGGTCCCAGACGGCCAGTGCCCCCGCCATGTGCACGGCGGCCGTGAGCGAGGGGAGGTCGTGCAGTCGGCCGGTGCGGTAGTCGACGTGGTTGAGCAGTACGGCGGCGGTACGGGGGCCGAGCGCACCCGCCACCTCGGACGGCGGTACCGGGCGCAGGGTGCAGCCGGTCATCCGGGCCGCCGACTCGGCGATGTAGCCGTCCGTGGGGAACGTGGTCGCGTCGACCACGATCTCGTTCCGCCCCGGGTCCGTCAGCCGCGCCATCCGCACGGCGCCCACCAGCGCCTTGAACACGTTGACACTGGTCGAGTCGCCGACCACGATCTGCCCGGCCGCCGCGTCGACCAGCGGCGCGATGCGGTCGCCGATCCGCTCGGGCGCCGTCCACCAGCCTTCTTCCGTCCAGGACCGGATGCGCAGCTCGCCCCATTCCCGGCGGACCACGTCCTCGATCCGGCCGGGGACGGCGGCGGGCAGCGCGCCCAGCGAGTTGCCGTCGAGGTAGACGGTGTCGCCGCCCTCCTCCACAACGAACTCGGCCCGCTTGACCGCCAGTTCGTCGGCCGCGTCCAGTTTCTCCGCCTTCGTCACCAGTTCAGACATGGGATCGCGCCGTCCACAGCTCGGGGAACACGTTCTTCTGCGCCCGCTTCTCCAGCCAGGCCACGCCGGCGGAGCCTCCGGTGCCCGCCTTGGCGCCCATCGCGCGGCGGGTGGCGACCAGGTGGTCGTTGCGCCAGCGCCACACCAGCTCGGCGACATCGGTCAGCGCCTCGCCGAGGCGGGCCACCTCGTCCCGTTCGTCACCCGAGTAGACGGCCGCCCAGACCGACTCCACCTCCGGCGACGGCTCGTACCGCCGGGACACGTCGCGCCGCAGCACGTCCTCGGGGATCGCGTGCCCGCGCCGCGCGAGGAGGCGCAGCACCTCGTCGTACAGGCTCGGCTCGTGCAGCGCCTTCTCCAGCTCGGCGTGCGCACGGGGCGCGCCCCGGTGCGGGACCAGCATGGACGCGGACTTGTCGCCGAGCAGGAACTCCAGGCGCCGGTACATCGCCGACTGGAAGCCGGAGCCCTCGCCGAGCGCGCCGCGGTAGGCGTTGAACTGGGCGGGGGTGAGCTGTCCGAGTGGTTTCCAGGAGGCGTTCAGCGCCTCCAGCTCCCGCCCGGACCGCTTCAGCGCGTCGATCGCGGTCGGTACGTCGTCACCCCGCAGCGCGTTCGCCGCCGTCTCCCACTCGTGCACGATGACGGTGAACCACAGCTCCATCACCTGGGTCGTGACCAGGAAGACCATCTCTCCGGGATCGTCGGAGAGGGTGTGTTGGAGATGGGTGAGGACATCTGCCCTGACGTAGTCCTCGTAGGGGGTCGTGCCCTCGAAGTCGAGATGCGGGGTCTCCGGCTCAAAAGCCTCGTGGGACATCGCTGTCTCCTGAAATGTACTCCGGGTAGCGGTCCGCCCCTGCCGTTACCGACACGGGGGCCCCGGTCCCCACGGTGCATCCTGCTCATGGTCCCCCACGACCGCAAGGTCCGCCCGGTGGGAACCTCGCCGGGCCTGCCGGGGGTCCGATTCCCTGAGACGATCGGGTCATGGGCCGCGGAATGCGTATCGGTCGCAAGGAGCCGACGGACAGGGAGCTGCGGCTGCGGCGGCTACGGTGGCTGCCCGCCGCGATGATCATCATCGCGTTGGTCCTCGACGTCTTCACCCTGGGAGGCGTCAACGTGTTCCCCGTACTCGCGGCCGCCCCCGTAGTGGCCGCTCCGCTTCTTTCCCTGCGCGGGACGATAGCCACCGGCGTGGTGGCGAACCTCGTGGGGCTCGTCCTGGTGTTCCTGGAAAGGAAGCCGAGCACCGACGACCTCGTCCCGTTCATCAGCATCGTCCTTCTCACCGTCGTCGCAGCGCTCCTCAACGTGCTGCTGGCCCGCGACCGGGCGGAGTTGAGGACGAGCCGCGAGGTGGCGGCCGTGCTGCAGCGGGCGGTGCTCCCGGAGCTGCCCGACCGGGTGGGGCGGCTGGCCGTGGCCACCCGGTACGAGGTCGCCCACAAGGAGGCCGCCATCGGCGGTGACCTCTTCGCGATCCACGAGACGCCCCACGGCATCCGGATGCTCATCGCCGATGTGCGCGGCAAGGGGCTCGAGGCGATCCGTACGGTCAACGCTCTGCTCGGCTCGTTCCATGAGGCCAGCGACCACCGACCGGATCTGCCGAGCGTCGTCCGGCACCTGGAGGGCCGGATGCAGGCGGGCATCAGGCACGCGAGTGGAGCGGAAGCCGAGTCGTTCGCCACGGCCGTCATCGTGGAGCTTCCCCCCGACTACTCCGTGCTCCGCGTCGCCAATCGGGGCCACGAGGCACCCCTGCTGGTCCACGACGGCAAGGCGGTCCCGCTGGAACCGACCACACCGGCGCTGCCGCTGGGCCTCGGCGTTCTCGGCACCGACGACGAGGTCCCGGTCGACCTGTTCGACCTGCCCGTCGGGGCCACCCTGGTGCTGTACACCGACGGCATCAACGAAGCCCGCGACGCGGACGGTGTCTTCTTCGACCCCGTTCCGGTGCTGTCCCGGCATTTCCCGCCCGATCCGAACGCGGTGCTCGACGCCGTCCTCTCCGCCGTCTCCCGGCACACCGGGGGAAACCTGCAGGACGACGCCGCGCTCTTCGCCGTCACCCTGGACGACACCGTTTCCGGGGCGGACCGACAGCGGCCCGCCCCGGAAACGGGCCGTCCGGAGCACAGCGCGTAGCCGGCCCCGGCGTTCGTTCACGCCGTCGGGACGTGCCACCGCCGGCGCAGGTCCGCACCCACCTCCTCGGCGTGACGGCTACGCGTCTCGGGGACGAACCGGGCGACGAACCCCACGCCGAGGACGCAGATCGCGGCGAAGATCCAGAAGGTGGGCCCTTCCCCGACGGCCGAGATCAGGGGAAGGAACACCAGGCTCACCACGAAGTTGGAGAGCCAGTTGACGGTCGCACCGGCGCTGGATCCCTCGGCGCGCTGGGCAGGGGGGAAGAGTTCGCCGAGCAGCACCCAGAAGACCGGGCCCAGACCGACCCCGAACCCGATGATGTACAGCATCATGAAGATGAGCATGAGCACCGGGGCAGATCCAGGGCGAACGCGACACCCAGCAGCGCGATGGAGACCGCCATCGCCGCCAGGGAGAAGAGCAGCAGGGGGCGACGGCCGAGCCGGTCGACGAGGTTGAGCGAGACCACGGTGATGACGACGTTGATGACGCCGATGAAGACCGAGTAGAAGATCGCGTTCGAGGCGGACAGGCCGGCCTTTCCCATGATCGTCGGCGCGTAGTAGAGGATCGTGTTGATCCCGGAGAACTGCTGCAGGGCGGCGAGGATCACGCCGACCAGGAGCGCGGGGCGGACCGCCGGGGCGAGCAGCGCCCGCAGGTTCCCGGAGCCGCTTCCGGTCCCCTCACGGCGCTGCTCGCCCTCCCGGCCGGTGCGGCCGAAGCGTGCGACGACCAGGTCCGTGCCGCCCGGTTCGGTGACCTTGTCGAGTGTCCTTCGGGCCTGGTCCGTCCTGCCGTGGGTGAGCGACCACACCGGGGATTCGGGCAGCCACAGGCACGCCAGGACGAGGAGTGCGGACGGGATGCCACCGACCCAGAACATTCCGCGCCAGTTCTCGGACCCTGAGAAGGCCCAGTTCACGAGATAGGAGACGAGCAGACCGGTGCTGATGAGCAGCTGGTTGAGGCTGAGGACGCGGCCCCGGACCTGGGCCGGTGCCATCTCACCGAGGTAGGTAGGCACCGTGGCCGACACACCGCCGACGGCGAGGCCCATGACGATGCGGCCGAGCATCAGCATCCAGTAGCCGGTGGCCGCGGCGGCGAGGACGATGCCGACGAAGAACAGCACACCGAGGCCGGCCAGGAGCGGACGCCGTCCGTGGCGGTCCGCGATCCTCCCGCTGGCCAGCGCCCCGACGACCGCGCCGAGCAGCAGGACGCTCACCACCGAGCTCTGCTCGAAGGAGTTGAGGTCGAAGTCCTCCCGGACGAACAGCAGCGCACCGGAGATGATCCCGGTGTCGAAGCCGAACAGGAAGCTGCCGAGGGTGATGGACATCGCCCAGCGGCGGACGCTGTGCACCCCCTGCGGGGTGAGGTGGACGAACTGGCTCTCCTCTGCGGGGCGCGTGTTCAGCGCTTCGCTCATGGCGTCCTGTCCTCCCACGCCACCGGGCCGGCGCTCCCCGCCGGGTACTCCTCGAGCGGGACCCGGCCGTCGCGCCACGCGTCCAGCACCGGCTGGACGATGCGCCAGGACTCGACCGACATGTCGTCGCGCACCGACAGGGGCTTCTCGTCCTCCAGGACGCCCCGCAGCACCTCGCCGTACTCGAACAGCTCGCCGGGGCCGAAACGCGTGTCGAGCGTGACCGGGGAGATGGTGGACGGGTCGCCCGGCCCGTTGATGTTGAGGTCCATCCGGAGGTGACGCGGGCCCAGGCCGATGTGCAGCCTGTTGGCGCGGGCCTCGCCGGTGAGCCCGTCCGGGACGTGTTGGGGGGCCTTGAACCAGAACGTGACCTCCTGCCGGGGCGAGCCGATCGCCTTGCCCGAGCGGACGCGGAACGGCACACCGGCCCACCGCCAGGTGTCGACGGCGAACACCACCTCGGCCAGGGTCTCCGTCCCCCGGGCGGGGTCGATGCCCTCCTCGTCGACGTACGACGGGAGTGAACGGCCGTCGATCGTTCCGGCGGTGTAGCGGGCGCGGCGGCTGAACCGCTCGGGACGGTCGTCCCAGACCCGGGTCGCCCGGAGGATGTGCGCCTTGGAGTCCCGTACCTCGAGCTGTTCCAGCGTGCTCGGCGGGGGCATCGCCGCGATCGCCAGCACCTGGAGCAGATGGCTCTGGATCATGTCGCGCAGGGCGCCCGTCACGTCGTAGAAGCCGGCCCGGCCCTCGAGGCCGAGCGTCTCGTCGAACACGATGTCGACCGCCTCGACGTGCTCCGCGGAGAGCAGCGGTTCGACCACCCGGTTGGCGAACCGGACGCCGAGGATGTTCAGCACCGTCGACATGCCGAGGAAGTGGTCGACGCGGTGCACGTGGTCCTCGGGCACGAAGCCGTGCAGCAGCTCGTTCAGCGCGGTCGCACTGGCCGCGTCGGTGCCGAAGGGCTTCTCCAGCACCAGGCGCGTACCCTCCGGCACACCGATCCGGGCCAGCGCCCGGCAGGCATCGACCGTCACGGCCGCCGGCAGCGCGAAGTACAGCGTGAGACGGCCACGGCGGCACTCCAGCAGACGGCGCAGGTCACCGTCGTCGGTGGCGTCCGCGGCCACGTAGCGCGCGTCGCGGACGACGGTGTCGACGGCCGGCCCGCTCGCCTCACCGGCCGCGAACGCCTGCGCGACGACCGCTTGCCACGCCTCGTCGCCTTCCTCGCCCCGGTCGCTGCCGACGAGGAAGAGGTCGGTCAGCGAGGACTGGGCGACCAGGCCGCCCAGTCCCGGAAGGAGCAGCCTGGCCGTCAGGTCGCCGCGTGCGCCGAGGATGAGCAGGGTCTGCGTCTGCGTCTGTCCGGTTTCGGACTCGGTCTGTTTCCCGGCCTGCCCGGTCCGCTCACTCTTCGAGCCGCCGCGGGGGGCGTCGGCGCCGCTCATCCGGCGTACTCCCGGACGGGCACACCCCGGACACCGGGTGTGCAGGTGAACAACGCGCCCGCCTCCGGCTCGGCGCCGGGTTCCAGGTGCTCGCGGGAGGTCGTGATGAACAGCCGGTCGAGTTCCGGCCCCCCGAAGGTGCACGCCGTGACCTTGGTGACCGGGAGCGTCACGACCTCGTCGAGGGTGCCGTCCGGCGCGTACCGGCGCACCGAGCCGCCGCCGTACAGGGCGACCCACACGCCGCCCTCCGCGTCGACCGTCAGTCCGTCCGGACTGCCGCCCGGACCGCCCGGTGCGGCGGCGAACGGGCGCCGTCCGCTCAGCCCGTGCTCACGGTCGTAGTCGAAGACGTCGACGCGGTCCGTCGCGGTGTCGGCGTAGTAGGCGCGGCCGCCGTCGGGGCTCCACTCGAGACCGTTGGAGATCGTCACTCCGTCGAGGACGGTCGTCGTCGAGCCGTCGGGGTCCAGGCGGTGGACCGAGCCGGCTCCCTGCCGGTCGTCGTAGGCCATCGAGCCGCAGTAGAACCGCCCGTCGGGATCGCATCCGCCCTCGTTCATGCGGACACGCTCATCACTCCACAGGGATTCCAAGAGGGTCACCTTTCCGTCCGTGTCTTCGAGGGCGAACCCGCGGGTGACACCGATGACGGCGCCGCCTCGTCGTCTGGGCCGGACCGCGGCCACCACGGTGTCGACGTGCCGCCGCGTCACGGTCCCGTCCGCGGCGAGCGACAGCACGTCCCCCGCCAGCATGTCCAGCCACCGGAGGCCGCCCCACGCCTCGGACCAGACCGGTCCCTCACCGTGGTACGCGATCGATTCGGTCACCTGCTCGACCTTCACCGTCGCCTCCTCCCCTCCGGCGCGGACATGAGCACAGGCACCGGTACCGGCGTGGCTCGCCGGGGGCGGTCGGCGCCCGGCGGGCGGGGTGGCCTGCTGGCATGATGAGCCGGGTGAGCGCGCCGCGGTCCCGCAGAACAGCCCGCGGAGCCGGCGCGGTGGCACGTCGGGCGGTGTCGGGCCTCTCGGTCGGCGGCCGCCGGGTCGCCCTGGACGTGTGGCTGATCCTTCAGGCCACCGCCAGCGCCGCAGCGGCGTGGCTGGTGGCCCGCTACGTGTTCGACCACCCCGCCCCGTACTTCGCGCCCATCACGGCGATGGTCGCGCTGACCGCGAACCTCGGCGAACGCGGCCTGCACGCGATCCGGCTCCTCCAGGGCGTGCTCCTCGGCCTGCTGGTCGGCCAACTCGTGCTCGCCGTCCTGGGAAAGGGACCGGGCGCGATGGCACTCGCCGTCTTCGTCTCGCTCGCGACCGCCCGCGCCCTGCGGAGCGCACAGGTCGTCGTCGTCCAGGCCGCGGTGAGCTCCATCCTGGTGGTGGCGCTGGGCAACCAGGCGAACGGTGTCCAGCGCCTGGTGGACGCACTGACCGGCGCGGGCATCGCTCTCGTGTTCTCCCAACTCCTCTTCCCGGCCGAGCCCCTGGCGCTGCTGCGTCGCGCCGAGACAGCCGCGCTCGACGCGATCGCCGACGGCCTGACCACCCTGGCCGACTCCATCGACCAGGACGACGACGGGCTCGCCCGACAGGCGGTCGGGGAACTCCGCGAGGTGCTGGATCACCTTCTGGAGCTGCGCCGGGTCGGGCGGACCAACACGCGTGTCACGCGTCGTGTGCTGACCTGGCGGGCGAAGGTCGTGGTGCGCGAGAAGGAGAACGCGGAGCACCTCGATCTGCTGGGTGCCAGCTGCCTCATGCTCGCGCGCCTCGTCGCGTCGGCCGGCTCCGACACCCGTGGCCGGCTCCAGCAACCGGTGCGCGACCTGACGGCCGTCATCGCCTCGCTGGCCGACGGGCTCGACGACCGCGACACGCGCCAGCGCGCCGCGGACCGCTCGCTGGAACTCGCGACGAGGATCACCGCGGAGGCGGCCGGACCCGCCGACGCGGACCTCGCCTTCCTGGCCCACAGCCTCCGCACGGTCGCGACCGACGTCATCACGTTCGCGGGAGTCGACCTCGCCGACGCGCTCGAGGCGATCCGCACGGGCGCGCTGGACCGGCGCGTGCACCCCGCCAGGATGCCACCCGGCCGACTGCACCGCTGGGCCGATCGGTTCGTCGGACGGTCGAGACGGCTCTGGGGCAGGGCCCGCCGGCCGTCCTCGCGAAGCGGGGCCTCGAAAGGGCGGTCGTGAAGGCGGTCGTGCGGGCGGTCGTCGGGCCTTGAGGGCAGGCTGTGCCCCACTGTTCCTGGGCATGGCAACTCCGTCCGGGAGAGTGGCGCCCGTGGGGCGGTCACAGGCGGCAGGGCACGGTCTGCGGCCGGCGCGGGACCGCCATCGGTCCGATGGTCGCCCGCGTCCCGACCGCCCGCATCTTCACCGCACGGCCCCGGAAGGACGCCTTGCCGTAGATGGCAGACTGGCGGCATGACCACTCAGAAGAACCTGCTCGGCGGCCCCGACCCGACGCATCTGCCGGAGAACGAGGAGGCGTACCGCCTGCTCGCCGAGGACTCCCTGCCGCCGGCCGAGGTGGTGGCGAGGTTCCCCACGTTCTCGCTGGCCTGGGCCATGCTCGCCGACGACGCCTTCGAGGCGGGGCGAGTGGTGGAGTCGTACGCGTACGCCCGAACGGGTTACCACCGAGGGCTCGACGCGCTGCGCCGGTCCGGCTGGAAGGGCCACGGCCCCATCCCGTGGAGCCACCGCGCCAACCGCGGCTTCCTGCGCTGCCTCGCCGCCCTCGCCCGCGCCGCCGAGGCGATCGACGAGAAGGACGAGGCGGAGCGGTGCCGCCAGTTCCTCCAGGACAGCAGCGCCGAGGCGTACGAGGAGCTGAGGCGGGCTTAGGTTCAGGACTCCCGGGGCCCAGGTGGCGGTGGTGTTTCACGTGAAACACCACCTTTCCGCCCCGTCCCGGGCTCGGGCTCGATCTCGGTCTCGGGTTCCAGCGGGGGTACGGCCACGCTGCCGTGGGTGTGGCATTCCGGGCGCCGGCAGCCCGGCGCGGGACGCCGTACGGTCGCGAAGGCGAGGGCCGAGCCGACCACCAGGACCCCGGCGCACAGCACCATCGCCCGCCGGAACGCGTCGTTGAAGGCGTCCGGCTCCCGGTACGCCTCCGGCCCCATCCCGACCAGCAGCGGCAGCGCGGCCACCGCCACCAGGCCGGCCGCGCGGGCCGCCGCGTTGTTGATGCCGCTGGCCAGGCCCGCCCGCGCGGTGTCCACGGCGGCGAGGACGGTCGCGGTCAGCGGCGCCACCAGGGTGACCATGCCCAGGCCCAGCACCAGCAGCGCCGGCAGCACATCGGTGAGGTACGAGGCGCCCGGCCCCACCCGGGTCATCAGCAGCATCCCGGCGGCACACAGCAGCGGTCCGACGGTGAGCGGGATACGCGGCCCGATGCGCTCGCCGAGTTCACCGGAGCGGGCGGAGAGCAGCAACATCATCGCGGTCGTGGGCAGCAGGGCCGTACCGGCGGCGAGCGCGGACCAGCCGACGGCGACCTGGAGCTGGAGCGCGGCGAGGAAGAAGAAGCCGCCGAAGGCCGCGTACACGCACAGCGTGACGAGGTTGACCGCCGTGAACTGACGGGAGGCGAAGATGTCCAGCGGCACCATCGGGTGCTCGCGGTGTTTCTCGACGGCCACGAAGGCGACGGCGGCGGTCAGTCCGGCGACGGCGGCGACCGCGACCACGAGGGAGCCCCCACCGGCCTCGATCAGCGCGTACGTCACCAGGGCGAGGGCGAGCGCGCCGAGGACCGCGCCGAGCACGTCGAAACGGCCGGTGGCCTGCTGTCCGCTGTCCGACTCCGGTACGTGGCGTACGGCGATCGGGGCGCACACCACGGCCAGCGGCACGTTGATCAGGAACACCCAGCGCCAGCCCGGTCCGTCCACCAGCCAGCCGCCGAGGAACGGGCCGACCGCCGCGCCGATCCCGCCGAAGCCGGACCACAGGCCCACCGCCCGGCCCCGGTCGTCGGGGTGGAAGGACGCCTGGATCAGGGCGAGCGAGCCGGGCGTGAGCAGCGCGCCGCCGACGCCCTGCAGTGCGCGGGCGGCGATCAGCACACCGGTGTTCGGGGCGATACCGCACAGCAGGGAGGCCGTCGCGAACCACAGCACCCCGACGACGAACACCTTCCGGCGGCCGAACCGGTCACCCAGCGCACCACCCAGCAGGATCAGCCCGGCCAGCGTGACCAAGTACGCGTTGACCGTCCACTGCAGGGCGGCGAGGCTCGCGTCGAGGTCGCGGCCGATGCGCGGAAGGGCGACGTTGACGACGGTGGAGTCCAGCAGGGCCATGCTGGAACCGAGCACCGTGGTCAGCAGGATCCACTTGCCCTGCGGGGAGGCCAGCCGGACATCGGGCATGCAGGGAGCATACGGAAACGGGTCGGGCCCGGCACCATGTGTGCCGGGCCCGACGAACGCGTACGAGCGACGTGCGAACGCGTACGTACGGCGTACGCGCGACCTACTTGATCCGGGTGCCCGTGGAGCGCAGGTTCTGGCAGGCCTCGACGATGCGGGCGGACATCGACGCCTCGGCCAGCTTGCCCCAGGTACGCGGGTCGTAGGTCTTCTTGGAGCCGACCTCGCCGTCGACCTTCAGGACACCGTCGTAGTTCTTGAACATGTGGTCGGCGACCGGACGCGTGAAGGCGTACTGCGTGTCCGTGTCGATGTTCATCTTGACCACGCCGTTCTCCAGGGCGGTCAGGATCTCCTGCTCACTGGAGCCCGAGCCGCCGTGGAAGACGAAGTCGAACGGCTGCGAGCCGGCCGGCTTGCCGTACTTGGCGGCGGTGCCCTCGTTGAGCTCCTTCAGCAGCTCGGGACGGAGGACCACGTTGCCCGGCTTGTACACACCGTGCACGTTACCGAAGGACGCGGCCAGCAGGTAGCGGCCCTTCTCACCGAGGCCGAGCGCCTCCGCCGTACGGATCGCGTCCTCGACCGTGGTGTAGAGGGAGTCGTTGATCTCGTGCGAGACACCGTCCTCCTCGCCGCCGGTCGGGGTGATCTCGACCTCGAGGATGATCTTCGCGGCGCGGGCGCGCTCCAGCAGCTCCTGGGCGATGCTCAGGTTGTCGGCGAGCGTCTCGGCGGAGCCGTCCCACATGTGGGACTGGAACAGCGGGTTGCGGCCGGCCTTGACCCGCTCCTCCGAGACGGCGAGCAGCGGACGGACGTACCCGTCGAGCTTGTCCTTCGGGCAGTGGTCCGTGTGCAGGGCGATGTTGACGTCGTACTTCTCGGCGACGATGTGCGCGAACTCGGCCAGGGCGACCGCGCCGGTCACCATCTCCTTCTTGTGCTGGCCGCCCAGGAACTCGGCGCCGCCCGTGGAGATCTGGACGATGCCGTCGCTCTCCGCCTCGGCGAAGCCGCGCAGTGCCGCGTGCAGGGTCTGGGACGAGGTGACGTTGATGGCCGGGTAGGCGAACTTTCCTGCCTTCGCCCGGTCCAGCATCTCGTTGTAGACCTCGGGAGTTGCGATGGGCATCTGTCCGCTCCTTATGCGTGCGGTGTGGCGTACTGGGTGCTGTCGGCCCTGACCTGGAACCTTGGATGCGACGTCATTGTCGGCCCCATCCTCCCAGACTTGCCCGGCTGGTCGACGGCGCAGGTCAAGTCGTTATGCCGGATGATGTCGGACGGAGAACCGGCTGGTCGGTCGCGACCTCAGTCCAGGCCGAGCTGGTCCTTGCCGAAGGCGAACAGGTACGGCACCCCGGCGCCCTCCTGGATCTTCTCGGCGGCGCCGGTCGCCCGGTCGACGATGGTCGCGACGGCCACCACCTCGGCGCCGGCCTCGCGCACGGCCTCGACGGCGGTGAGCGGGGAGCCGCCGGTGGTGGAGGTGTCCTCGACGACCAGGACCCGACGGCCCCTGATGTCCGGGCCCTCCACGCGCCGCTGCAGGCCGTGCGCCTTGGCCGCCTTGCGGACCACGAAGGCGTCCAGCCTCCGGCCGCGCGCGGCGGCGGCGTGCAGCATGGCGGCGGCCACCGGGTCGGCGCCCATGGTCAGCCCGCCGACCGCGTCGAACTCCAGCCCGTCGGTGAGGTCCAGCAGCACCTGGCCGACCAGCGGGGCGGCCTCGCCGTCCAGGGTGACGCGGCGCAGATCGACGTAGTAGTCGGCCTCGAGACCCGAGGAGAGGGTCACCTTGCCGTGCACCACGGCCTTGTCCTTGATCTGCTGCAGCAGTGCGCTACGTACCTCACTCATGGCAGCCAGGGTAGACGGCTTCAGAGCCTGCGCCAGGTCCAGGTGGTCGTGGCCTCCAGCGGCTCCAGTGGGGTGACCAGGCGCGGGTGGGTGTTCAGCCCGTCGGGCGGGCCGGTCTGCGGCTCCACACAGACGGCCTCGCGCTGTTCGTCGTAGACCACCACCCACTCCTCACGGCTGGTCACCTTCAGCTCCAGCCGCTCCGGCCAGGTGAGGGTGACGTCGACGCCGCCGGGCATACCGAAGCAGTCGTCCCAGGGGCCGGGCTTCGGATCGATCCGGTGGCCGGTGGGCAGGTGGTCGTCGCCCCGCTCCTCCTGCCACGCGGGCGTGAAGTCGATGCGTACGTCCGCCGCGCCCGCCGCGTCCGCCGTGCCTGCCGTGTCCGTGCCGCCGAGGACACGGTTGAACCAGGGGTGCCAGCCGATCTGCGCCGGGAAGGAGGACTCGTACGTCTCGACTGCCATGGCCAGGGTCAGGGAGTCCGCGCCGAGCGTGATCACCTGCGTCACCCGCCCGGAGTACGGCCAGGGCTCCCCGAGGTCGTACGTGATCGCGGCCTCGTTCCCGCTCGCTCGGGCGGTACGCCAGGCGGTGTCACGGGCGGTGCCGTGGATGGCGTTCGGCGGGGCGCTCAGCGGCATCTGGTGGACGGTGGCGCCGTTCCGGAACCGGCCGTCCCGGATCCGCCCGCACCAGGGAACCATCGGGAAGCACCCGTAGCGGTCGCCCTGGCGCAGCAGCTCGACGCCCCCGACCCGCAGTCCCGAGACCCGCCCGCCGTTTTCCGGCCGCACGGTGACCTCCGCGTCGCCCGCGGTCAGAGTGATGTCCTCGTTGCTCACGGGACGACCCTACTGGGGTGATCAAGAGGGCCTCCCGAGGTCCGGCCGGACCCGCGTGCCCCGGGGCGGGGTCAGCGGCGTCTGCGCAGTGCCCGCACGGCGACGACCGCCGAGGCCACCGCCAGGGCGGCCGCCGGGACGGCCCAGCGCAGGGGGGTGGCCGTGGAGACGGTCTGCGGGGCGGGGACGGGTGCGTAACGGCCCCGGGGCGGGGCGTGGTCCACCTCCTCGGCGCTGCGGCCGATCATCGTGCGCCGCGCGTGCGCCGCCTCGGCGACGGTGTCGTCGGCATCGTCGATGGCGTCGGCATCGTCGATGGCGTCGACACCGTCAACACCGACGACCTCGTCCACCTCGTCTGTGAGATCTGTGTCGTCCACCTCGCCCATGTCGTCCACGCCATCCCCGACGTCGTCCCCGGCCTCGCCCTGGGCCTCGGGGGCGAGGGACGGCAGGGGGGCCTCCGTGTCGAAGTCGGGGGCCGGTGCGGGGGCCGGAGGCTCGCCCGCGGGCGGCTCGGGTGCGGGGGGCTCCCCCGCCGCCGTTCCCAGGTTCTCCGCGAAACGGTTCAGTAGGCGGGCCACCGCCGACGCCACCGCGTCCGCCGGGAGCTCCGTGATCCGGCCGTCGGCCGTCGCCGTGCCGTCGACGGTGAGCCTGGCGCCGCCCTCCGCGGCCAGCGGGCGCAGCCGCAGCGCCAGTCTCACCGCGCCGGTGCCGCGCGTCTCGACTGCATCGCCCTCGACGGCGTAGGAACCGTCCTCGCGCCGGGAGACCCGTACGGAGCCCCGGTAGGTGATGGAGTGGCTGCCGACGCGGAACTTCAGCCGGCCTGCGACCGGATCCGCCCCGGCGTCGTGCTGGAGCCCCGGCACCGCGCGGGCGACCCGCTCGGGGTCGTCCAGCGCCTCCCTGAGCCGCTCCACCGGAACCGGAACGAACACCTCGTGCTCCATGACTGCGGAGCCTACCCATGGCGACGCCGGGCTGTATCCCCGTCGGTGCGAAAGGGCGGTACAGCGGTACATCGGTACATCGGGGGGCGAGCCGGCTCAGCGGGCGTACCTGGGGTGCAGCAGCGTCGACGGGGGCAGGCCGGGGACACGGGTGCGTGCGGCGGCTCGCGCGCCGGCCGCGAGGGAGCCGTCGGTAAGGATGCGCGGACGGGGGCCGGAGGGGTCCAGGCGCAGTTCTGGGACGGTGCGGGCGGCCAGGACGAAGCCCCGGTCTCCCCTGCTGTACGGGTTGGTGCGGAAGCCGGCCGAGCGGACCGTCGACTCCACCGTCCAGAACATCCGGGGCCGGGACACCACCGGCCCGGTGTGCACCACGAGCCGCCCGCCGGGCGTCAGGACGCGCCGGGCCAGGCCGTAGAACTCCTGCGAGTACAGCTTGGTGCTCTCGGTGACCTCCGGGCGCGGAAGGTCGGAGACCAGCACGTCGTACGCCGCCGGGGGCGCCCGGCGCAGCCAGGCGAAGGCGTCCGCGGTGCTGACGCGTACGCGCGGGTCGTCGAGGGCGTGGTCGTTCAACGCGGACAGGGCCGGGTCGCGGCGGGCCAGCCGTACGACGCCCGCGTCGAATGCGACGACGTCGACCCGCCGCACGGCGCGGTGGCGCAGCACCTCACGGGCGGCCAGTCCGTCGCCGCCGCCGAGGACGAGCACGCGCGCGTGCGGACCGGTCATCGCGGGGTGCGTGAGCGCCTCGTGGTAACGGAGTTCGTCCCGGCTGCCGGTCCGCAGCCGGCCGTCGAGGAACAGGTCCAGGGGCCGGCCGTCGAGGCCGCCGGTGAGCACCACTTCCTGCACGTCGGTCTGCAGGGCGACCCGGACGTCCGAGCCGTACATGGCGTGGCGGGCGGCCCGTTCGAAGTCGTCGACGAGGAGAACCGCCGAGGCGAGGACGGCCAGCACGCAGAGGTTGGCGATCAGCAGCAGTCGGCGGGCACGGCGGGTCAGATCCTGTCGGAAGAGTCCGAGCACCAGCGCGCCGCCGACCACCGTGTTGACCGCGCCGGTGATCAGCGTCCCCGTCAACTGGCCCAGGAACGGCAGGAGGAGGAAGGGGAAGGCGAGCCCGCCGACGAGAGCGCCGACGTAGTCCGCGGCGAACAGGTCAGCCACCGCTCCGCCCGCGTCCTGGCGGCGGATCCGCTGGATCAGCTCCATCAGCAGCGGCACCTCGGCCCCGATCAGCAGGCCGACGGCGAGGGAGAAGGCGACCAGCAGAACGTGCGGGCCGTGGGCCCACGGCCCGCCCCAGGACCCGGTCCAGGCGAAGACGGCGTACAAAGCCATCGCGCTGCATCCGCCGACCAGGGCGAGCGCGGCCTCGACGGCGCCGAAACCGGCCGCCGCGTGCCGGCGCAGCCGCTTGGCGGCCAGCGAGCCGATCCCCATGGCGAAGACCATGACGGACAGCACGACGGAGGCCTGGGTCACCGAGTCGCCCATCAGGTACGAGGCGAGCGCCACGAGTTCGAGCTCGTACACGAGTCCGCAGGCCGCGCAGACGAACACACCGGCGAGGACCAGGAACCGGCCGGTGCCCTGTCGCACCGGTAGCTTCAGCGCGCTGTCCGGGGGGCTGCCGCCGTTGCCTCCCGGCCTGTCCCGGGGTTGCGTGGGGCGGGGCGGGGCGGGGGCCTGCGGTTCGATCACCCCTGCGACGTTACGTTACACCTCCGGTGCGGACCGTCACCCACACGTGTGGTGTTTGTTTACCGCTGCGGGCGCCCGTCCCCGTGGTCCTCACACGGTTTCCCTCACCCGTGCACCCACCCTCGTCCGGGTCATCACCAACTGGCCGTCCTGGGGATAGGCGTGCCAGGTCCGCCAGTGGACCTGGTTCTCGTGGCGCTGGGCGAGCATCGCGGTGAACGCGTGCGGACTCCCGGGGAACACCCCGGCGAGACCGTGCGGATGGTCGGAGACCAGGGCGAGCAACTCCTGTGCGCGGCCCCCGAAGGAACCGGGGGAGAGCATCTCCACATGGGCGGCGAACTCGTACTCCCAGTCGCCCACCTGTTCGGCGACGCCCAGCGGAAGGGGCGTACTGCTGCCCGGAAGGCAGGCCACCGTCTCCGAACAGATCCCCCGATCCTCTTCCAGCAGCACCTGGTGGGACGCACCGAGAAGCCTCAACTGGACCTTGGACCCGGTCAGTTCGAGGTCGAGCGTGGCCAGCGCGGGAAGCGGCTCGCGCCCCAGGGCCCAGGCGAGGTCGGCCGCGCGCGTGTCGGTGTAGGAGGTGGTCAGAGTCGTGAGCATGAATCGGCTCCGCAAGCGGACAAGAAGGGGCAGGAGAAGGAGATGGAGGCACCGTCGCGCCCCGATCGCGCCGGGGAGTTCGGCCCGTCAGCCCGGTCGGCCGGTCGGAAAGGGGATCCGCAGGGAGTCCGAGGGCTGTGTCGGTGTTTTAGAGGGAATCACGAACTGTGGTGCTGCCACAGCGTTTTTACCCAACTTCGTGGGCTTTCCATCCCCTCGGGGGCTCTCCAGATCACCTGTTCAACCCAGCGCACTCCTGACACACACCTGGCGCGTACGCGGGCGCACACGCGGGTGCACAGCACGGTGGGGCCCGCCCCGGGCGCGGACCCCACCGTCGCGGACGCGTCATCCCCGTACAGAGGCAAGCCGCCCCCGTCAGCTGCCTCCACCGCATCCGCCGCCGCCCCCGCACGACGAACCGCCCCCGCAGGACGAACCGCCGGAGGACGAGTCACTTCCGCAGGACACCCCGTCGGAACTCCCCCCTGCCTCGCCGGCCCACCAACTGCCGCGCCGCTGCCCGGACGCCCCCGCCCGGCGGCCGGAAGTGCGCGCCGGTGCCACCGCGAACGCCTTGTACAGCACGAAGACCAGAGCGAAGAGCAGAACCAAGGTGATGCCGATGACCATGGCGCCACCGTCCTTTCGTCCCCGTGAATCCCCCGAAGCAGCCCCCCGTGGGTGCCTCTCTCACGCGTGTGGACGGGAGATGCCCGCTGCCCGCGCGGGCCAAAGCAGACTTGAGGAACTTCTGAGGGTCCGACACGGGGAGTGGCAGACTTCCGATCTGCCGTACCGGCGCGAGGGACGTCCGGGGGGGGCAGGAAGGTGTGGCCTGTGCACGGGCGGGTGCATGACGTGGTGTGGGGGACGGTGCGGGTGGTGTTGGCCGTCGTGCTGCTGGGGGCGGCGTGGCAGCTGGCACGGAGCGCGGAGCGTGATCGCTCTGCCGACCTCGACTTCCCACGCCTGGAGATACACGACGCTCAGGGGCGGGACACGGGCAGTCTGAAGGTGTGCGGGGACCGGTACCAGGAGCCGTTCTGCCTGCGGGCGGAGCATGTGACGGTGGACGAGGTACTGCTGAAGCTGAACAAGAAGAGCGGGGCCCGTTACCGGTTCGAGTTCGGCCGGTCCGGCGGGCGCACGCTGGCCCTCAAGCTGGACGTCGACTACGCGGACCAGGACCTTGTCGAAGCCGCCGGCAGGCACGGAAAGGCAACCCTGTACTGGTGGCGCGATTCGGTGCGGCTGCTGGATGTGTCGGCGGGCAGTGAACAGCGGACGCTGCGCACAGCGCACTACCCGGGCCGGGAGTTCGTACCCCCCGCCGCATTCGGGGCGGTCCTCGCCGGGCTGGGCGCGGCGGCCCTGTGGGCGGGGCTGTGGCGGATCGTGCGCGGGGGCGTGTCCCGGTTGAACTGGCCGTGGCAGACGACGGTGCCGGGGGTGGCCTTCACCCTGGCAGGGCTGGGTGGGGCCCTCGGCGCGCTGTTCGCGGTGCACGCGCCCTGGACGATGGCGTGGACCGCGGGTGTCGTGGGTGCGGTGAGCGCGGTGGGCATGGCCTGCTGGGCGTACCGGTTGGTGCGGCGCAGGCTGCCGGCACCGGAGCGGATGGAGCCCGTCGCGCCGGTGACCGAGCGCCGCTTCCTGGGCACCGTGTGGGGACCGGGCCCGTGGCAGATGCTGTCGATGGGGTGGCTGCGGACCGGCCCGCAGGGACTTGCCGCCGTATCCGGACCGGCCTCGGGTACCGGCAGCTTCGGGGTGCGGCCCTTCCCCGGGGCTCTGCGCCTGGTCCGGGTGCGGCCACCGCACCGGGACGACCCGCTGCGGCTGCGGTTCGGCCGCTACCGGCGTACGGACGGGGCGGAGGAGCCACAACTCGCGCTCGTCGCCGAGTGCGAGGCCCTGGACGGACCGGTGCCCGGCGCGCGAGTGCTGATCGGCGCGGGCAGCGAGGACCTGCCTCACGTGCTCGGCGCACTGTCCGCTGCCACGCCGCCCCCGCTTTCCGTGCCCTCCGCCCCCGGCCAGGACAGCCAGGTCAGCCAGGACGGCCAGGCGCGTCGTAGGCGGCAGTGAACGTGGGGCCGAATCCTGTCGGGGCTGGGAGAAATCCGGGAGAAGATCTTCTCCCGGATGCCCACAGCGACCGAGCTGGACCGAGTCGGTCGGCTGACACCGACGGCCGACACCGACAGGCGGGGACGGCAACGGTCAGCACCGGACCTGGACGGAGCACCAGCCGGGGGCTCCTGCCAGTCGACCGACGTTGACGGCTCCCCACCATCGACCTGAAATCTGCGCCCGGCGCAGGCTGCCGTCCTTCAGCTGATGGTCGGCAGCCCGTCAGCCGACCGGGCCGTTGAGACTCCGCTGCCGTCGTTTCCACGGTCCACCGACCTGCGGTGCGACGGAGGGGTCTCGTCCAACGCTGCCGACCGGGACACGTGTGATCGCGAGGGCCGCGGCATCGTCTTCGAGTTCTTCGGTGTGCCGGAACAGAGCGGCGAGCATGGCGTCCAGCACGACCCCGGGGTTTGAGGGAAGGGGGCCGGTCAGCGGGGGGACGGGGTCGAAGAAGGTGCCGTTCCGGTCGCGGGCTTCGATGATGCCGTCGGTGAACATCACGAGCGTGGCGCCGGGCGGCCACTCGAACTCGTCCACCGGAACCTCGGGCCCGGCCAGGTCGCCCAGGCCCAGCGGCAGTGACGGCTCCTTTGGCTCCAGGACGGTCACCTTGCCCTCGTGGACCATCAGCGGCGCCGGGTGGCCCCGGTTCGCCATGCGCAGCACGGAATGGTCGGGGGAGATCTCGACGAGAACGGCAGTGACGAAGTCTTCGTACGTCGCATCGTCCTGGCGGCTCTTGACATCCTGCAACTGAACTTCCACGCCCCGGACGACGTCGGGCAGGCCCGGCAGCTGAAGGGCCGTCGCGTGGAAGGAGCCCAGCAGGGTGTTGACCAGGGTGACCGCCCGCATGCCCTTGCCGCGGACATCGCCGATCACCATGCGGAGGCCGTAGGGGGTGTCGTGGACCGCATAGAGGTCGCCGCCGATCAGGGCCTCTTCCTGGGCCGCCCGGTACCGGGCGGCGACGGCCAGTCCTCGGACACGGTCGGGCATGGCCGGCAGCACCGCGCGCTGGACGGCCTCCGCCACCTGACGGGACGTTCTCAGCTGCTCCCGCTCGCGTGCGAACATCCGGTTGAGGAACGCCGCGACGACCGTCAGGATGGCGATGGTCGAGAGCCCGATGAGATCCGAGCGGGTGGAAAAGATCGGGCTCTCGCGAAGACCTAGGAGCAGCCCGACCAGGCAGGCCGCCACACCGCTGGCGACCGTCCAGGCCAGGGAGAGCATCGGTGCCGCGATCACGGAGACAGCCGCCAGGAGGGGGAAGGTGTTGACTTCCGGCCAGGCGAGGTCAACGACGACCGCGGCGAGGAGCACGGCGGCAGGCAGGCACCGGGACCACCGCATTTCCCTGGAGGCGCGTTCGTGCCGGTACCGCTCCATCCATCTGGCCCTCGGGTCGTCCCGTACCGTTCCGGGCTCCAGTTTCCGGCATGTCCCGGTCCGGGGCCACCGCTGGGGCCCTTCGCCGGTGACGGACTCCTTGGGCGGCGATCACGGCCCGCGTGCCACATGTGTGACAGGCCAAGCGGTCGGTCACGGTCGACGCGGGCGTCCGGAAGCAGCGGGGCCGAGCTTCGGCCATACCCAGGTGGCAGGCCGGGTGACCGGCGAAGACACCTCGTAGATCACCACCGGGCTTACGGGGCAGCGGTCAGTACGTCGTGGTTGCTGTACAGCGGTCGAGTACAGCAACCACCGCGACCGCGGTCGACCGTCGGTGACTCCAGGCGGCCGACTGGCCGGGCCGTCTCCGGGCCGTCCGAGGGCGGCCGACGACGACAGATGACGGCCCCTTCCCCTGCTCAGCGATGGTGGTTCAGGTACGGCGCAGGTGCCCATCGATGAAGCAGTGTTGAGGAACTCCGGAGGTTCGGCGCAGGATGACCGGCATGACCTCCAGCGCGCGCCCCCTCCTGAACCGCCGGCTCGCCGAGTTCGGGACCACGATCTTCGCGGAGATGTCCGCCCTGGCCCTGCGGACCGGTTCCATCAACCTCGGCCAGGGTTTCCCCGACACCGACGGCCCCGAGGAGATCAGGGAGGCGGCGGTGCGGGCGCTGCGGGACGGCCGCGGCAACCAGTACCCGCCCGGCCCCGGCGTCCCCGAGCTGCGCACCGCGATCGCCGCGCACCAGCGGCGCCGCTACGGCCTGTCCCTCGACCCCGACACGGAGGTCCTGGTCACCGCGGGCGCCACCGAGGCGATCGCCGCCGCGCTGCTCGCGCTGCTGGAACCCGGCGACGAGGTGATCGCCCTGGAGCCGTACTACGACTCGTACGCGGCCTGCGTCGCCATGGCGGGCGCCACCCGCGTGCCGGTCACCCTGCGCCCGCGTGAGGGCCGTTTCCGCCTCGACCTCGACGAGCTGCGCGACGCCGTCACCGACCGCACCCGCCTGCTGCTGATCAACACCCCGCACAACCCGACCGGCACCGTCCTCACCCGCGAGGAGCTGTCCGCGATCGCCGCGCTGGCGGTGGAGCGCGACCTGCTGGTGGTCACCGACGAGGTGTACGAGCACCTGGTCTTCGACGACGCCGTACACGTACCGCTGGCGACCTTCCCGGGCATGCGGGAGCGCACGGTGACCATCTCCAGCGCGGGCAAGACGTTCTCCTTCACCGGCTGGAAGGTCGGCTGGGTGACGGGCACGCCCGCGCTGGTGACGGCGGTCCGCTCGGCCAAGCAGTTCCTGACCTACGTCTCCGCGGGCCCCTTCCAGTACGCCGTCGCCGAGGCCCTGTCGCTGCCGGACGCGTACTACACCGAGCTGCGCGCGGACCTGCGCGCCAAGCGGGACCTGCTGGCGACGGGCCTGACGGAGGCGGGCTTCGACGTCCTCCGACCGGCCGGCACCTACTTCATCACCGCCGACATCCGCCCCCTCGGCGAAACCGACGGCGAGACCTTCTGCCTCGCCCTCCCGGAACGCGCCGGCGTCGTCGCCATCCCCACCTCGGTCTTCTACGACCACAAAGAGGCCGGGACACCCTACGTCCGCTTCGCGTTCTGCAAACGCGTCGATGTGCTGGCAGGCGCGACGGAACGGCTCCGCAAGGCGTTCGAGCACTGACTTGCCGCCCTGCGGGGCCGGTCGTTGCATTCCTCGTTGCCTGCCGCACCTCACCCGCCCGGAACTTTCGCGCCGTCGGCCGCCCGGTCGCGGTCGTCATTCCGGTGTTTGCCGCACCACAGGGATCGACGTACAATTTCCTGTACGTAGAAGGAGGGTCGATCGTGAAGACCATGACGTACTCCGAGTCGCGCGCACGGTACGCCGAGGTGCTCAACTCCGTCACCGACGACCGCGAGGAGGTCGTCATCACCCGGGCCGGACATGAGCCGGTCGTCATCGTCTCCCTCGAGGACTACGAGTCCCTGAAGGAGACGGCGTACCTGCTGCGAAGCCCGGCGAACGCCCGACGCCTGCTCGCGTCCATCGACGAGCTGGAAAACGGCGGCGGCACCGTACGCGAGCTGGCGACCGACGAATAAGAGCCGCGAATGAAGATCACCTTCTCCTCCCGCGCCTGGGAGGACTACCTGTGGTGGCAGCTTCAGGACCGGAAGATCCTGAAGCGCATCAATACGCTCATCGCGGACATTGCCCGGAACGGCAACGAGGGGATCGGCAAACCGGAACCGCTCAAGCACGGATTCCAGGGCTACTGGTCGCGCCGCATCAACGACGAACACCGACTGATCTACAAGGCCACCGAGGACGGCGTCCTGATCGCACAGTGCCGCTACCACTACGAGAGCTGACAGAACCCAGGGATCGGGCACAGCCCCTGCCGGCACCATCGTCGCTCAGCGCTCACCCGTGCCGGCACCTCATCGTCGGCGCCGGGATCCGACTTTGGTCGCGGACCGGCGCAGCCGCTTGGCAAGCGCCTTGTCCCGATCCCTCAGCTGTCGACCTGCCGCTTCCAGGACGGCCCCGGTGGCGGGATGGTCGCAGCGCCACAGATCGTCGGCGGCCTGCTCCAGAAGGGGCAGCACCATGTCCTCCTCCTGGTCCAGGAACGCGGCAAGCGCCTCGTCCGCTACGCCCAGCGGGCCCCACAGATGGTCCACGAGCCCCCACAGTTGGAGTTCCCGACCCTGCCCCTCGGGGATCTCACCACGACCGGCCAGCGCGATCGCCGCGGTCTCGGCGCAGCCGGGGACCTGTGAGGCCGCGGCTTTACGCAGGACGGCGAGCGCCTTGGGCTCATCGAGTTCTGCGAGCACCGGCGGGGCGGCCAGGCGGCGGAGGGCCGCATCGGCCTCCAACCCGGCGCAGGCGTCGATGAGCTGTACAGCGGCCGAGCCCTGGCCCCGATGGCTGATCCATCCGGTGATCTCGGCGTGGGCGGCGTCCTGGTCGTAGTCGAGCAGGGCGTCCAGCAGCGTCGGGGCGTCGGCGTCGGCCAGTTCGCCGATCAGCGGGGCCTGGAATCCCTCGGCGAGCAGGTACTCGCGCAGTCCGTGGCGTCCCAGTGGCGTGAGCATGAGCCGTGCCCCGACCGGCGGAGTGCCGTCGCTGTCTTCGGTGCTCGCCTCGATGCCGAGGATGCCGAGGAGGATGTGATCGCGCTGCCGGTTCGTCTCCGGGCCGGTCTCGACCTCCGCTGCCTGGTACTCGGTGAGGATGAGGGCCGCCTGGTCGAGGATCTGCAGGAGGAACAGCTCGACCAGCCGTGCCTCCTGCTTCGGGAGGCCCTCGCGGAGTGCGCCGACGAGCAGCGCCGGGTCCAGCCATTCGCCGTCGGGAACCTCGTACAGTGCCCGCAGCACCACCGCTGCCAAGCCGTCGCCGTCCTCGTCCTGCATGCCCAGCGCGGCCGGCAGCCACGGAGGCAGACCGAGGTTCTCGAGCTCGTTCAGGGCGTCGAGTTCGTCCTCGAGCGCCTGACACCAGATCTTCAACACTCCCTCGTCCCCTGCGGTGGCGGGCAGGTCGGCACCGGGACGGGCGGTGCCCGCGCTGATCCCCACCAGGTCCGTGTACAGAGCGAGCTGCCAGGGACCGTCCAGGCAGGCCAGGTCGCCAGAGCTGCGCAGGCGGGCCAGCCGCTCGTCGCGCTCCGCGGGCCGCAGTGCTCTCAGCTCGTCGTCCTGGGCCCACAGCTCGAGTTCCTGGACAGCCAGGCGGCCCAGTGCGGGCTTGAGCACGTCCCGGGACGTGACGGCTCGTCCGCCCTGGCACCAGTGGGCCAGGCGGAGCGCTGAGGCGATCAGCGGAACCTGCCGGGCGGCTGCGGCGAGCTCCGCGCGCGGTGCCAGGGAGACGGGTCGCACCGGGACGAGCTCCACGGCGAGGTCCTCGTCGTACTCGTCGTCGTGGACCTCGCCGCAGGAACAGCGCCGCCCGGTGGAAGCGGCTTCGGCCAGGCTGGGCTTTCCCCGCTGTGCCGGGGTGGCCGCGGGCGGCCGCGGGTCCAGTTCGGCCAGTTCCCGGTCCAGGGCGTCACGGTCGAAGCAGGCGGGGTCGAACCCCTCCTCGCGCAGGGTTTCGACCAGGTCGGTCCATGGCTCGGGGGCCGGTGCGCCACCGTCCACGACGGCGTCGAGTACGGCCTGCAGCCCCCAGGCGCCGCCGGTGTCCTCGGCATAGGGCATGGCGCGGCGTCCACCGGTGCAGCGGACGCGTCGGTCGGGGGTGGAGGCGGGGAGGGTCTTCTCCAGGGTGATCCGGTGCCGCCAGTCGTCACCGAAGTCGTAGGTGTACTCCAGCCGGCCGCCTTCGCAGGGCAGTACCTCGGCCACGGTCACGGACTCCTCGTCGGCGTCGCGGAGAGGATCGTGGTCCAACGGGCCGTCGAAGTCGACGAACTGGTGACCGGAGGAAGGTTCGGTGAAGGAATGCAGGTGCGAGTCGTCCCAGCCGAAGCATGCCTGGATGATGTCGTGCAGGCAGCCGAGCGAGGTGTCGGCGGGCAGGGTGACCCGGCGCCAGATCGGCGGGCTGGTGTCTCGCAGAACAATCTTCAACTGGTAGGTCGGCACGAGCTTGGCGGTCACGGCGAAGGGTTCCCTCAAGGCGGAGACGGATTCCGACACCGATGAGAGGCCACAACCGCAAAGGTGTCGCGGCCGTCTCTGCTGGGTGCCGGTGGCATCTTCCCGCACTGCGCCGAGTGAGCGAAGCACTTCTGGCACGCGCTGCCCGTCTGCGGGGATAACCTTGACCCGCCGAGGGCTCGCGGGTGACCCGCGCCCTTCCGAACAGTTGCAGGAGCCTGGGCCAGGAGTGGGCGTAGTAGCGAAGGTTCACCCGTCGGCGGAGCACGAGTCGACAGCTCCGGACCGGGAACGGATGGTCGCCTGGCTGCCGGAGCTCGCCCGGGGCGAGGCGGTGTTCCTTCCCGCGGATCCGCCCCGGATGGGACGGATGGCGTTCTGGACGCCCGGGAGTGAGCCGCCGGACCTCGGGGTGGAACCCGAGGAACTCACCGTGGTTCGCCCGCACGGTTCGTCCGTGCGCCGGGCGCGGGTGGTCGCCGCACTGCTGCCGGTGGAGCAGGCGCTGCCGCTGTTGACCCGCTGCCGGGCACTCGGTGCGGACGGCAGTGGGCGGGCGTCGGCCGGTACCGCGTTCTGGGGCACGGCGGCCCTGCTGGGATTGCAGTTGCTCGCCCGGGGCCGGATGCTGCCCGGGGTGTCGCCGGAAGGATTCGACGCGTGGCGGATCGGCCCGCTGGACACCGAGGACCACGAGTGGCTGGCTTCCCTGGCCGCCACCATGCCTCCCTGGGCCCGCTCGGTCGCAGTTCCCGGGCTCTCCCCCCTCACGCTTCCGGCGGCCGAGCCGCTGCTGCGGGCCTTCCTGGACGCCGTGGCCGATTCCCTCGCCCGCCCTCCCGCCGCCCGCCAGGTGACCGGCGGACCGGCGTTCGCGGTCCGAGCTCCGCAGTCCGTGCCCGAGCAGCGAGGCTGGGCGGCGGAGGTCGCCGCCGGCCGCGACGCAGGTCTGGCGGTGTCGCTGCGACTGGAACTGGGCCGCGCGGACTCCTTCCGAGCCGTGCTCCAACTGCGCAGCCTGGCCGATCCCACGGTGCTCGCCGACGCCGCGGACCTGTGGTCCGGCAGGGCCACCGCCCCCGAACTGTTCGGTCCACGGGCCAAGGTGGACACGCTGCTGACGCTGCGCCGGGCCGCCCGCGCCTGGCCCCCGGCCGGCCGGATGCTGGACTCCGCCGCCCCGGCCGGTCTGGAGCTGTCCGACGAGGAGGCCCAGTCGCTGCTGGGCGACGCGGCCGAAAGCCTTGCCGCCGCCGGCGTCGCCGTGCACTGGCCCAAGGAGCTGGTACGCGAACTGACCGCCTCCGGCGTCCTGGAACCCGTACGCCGCCGGGGGACGCAGTCCTCGGCCGCGTCCTTCCTGTCCTCCGGCGGGCTGCTGGACTTCCGCTGGCAGGTCGCCCTCGGGGACCAGGAGCTCACGGAGGAGGAGCTGGAGCGGCTGGTCCAGGCGCACCGGCCGATCGTGCGGCTGCGCGACCAGTGGGTGGTCGTGGACCCGGAGCTGGTCCGCCGGCTGCGACGGACCGCGCAGTCCAGGACGACCTCGCTCACCCCCATCAACGCCTTGGGCGCCGCGCTGACCGGCAGCGTCGAGGTGGACGGCGAACAGGTGGCGGTCACTGCGAGCGGCGTACTGGAGGAGCTGCGCTCCCGGATCGCCGCCCCCGAGGATCACGCCGCGCGCGAGCCCCAGGGGCCGCCGAAAGCCCTGGCCGCGTCGCTGCGCGACTACCAGCTGCGCGGCCTGAACTGGCTGCACCGGATGACCTCGCTCGGCCTGGGCGGCTGCCTCGCCGACGACATGGGCCTGGGCAAGACCGTCACTCTGATCGCTCTCCATCTGCGTCGCCAGGAACGGAAAACCACCGCCGGCTCCACCCTGGTGGTCTGCCCCGCCTCGCTGCTCGGCAACTGGGAACGCGAGATCCAGCGCTTCGCACCGGCCACCCCGGTGCGCCGTTTCCACGGCCCCGGCCGCGACCTGGCCGGTCTCGACGGCGGAGCGGACGGCGGCTTCGTCCTGACCACCTACGGGACCATGCGCCGCGACACCGAACGCCTCACCGAGCAGCCGTGGGGTCTGCTCGTCGCCGACGAGGCCCAGCACGTCAAGAACCCGCACGCGCTCACCGCCCAGGCCCTGCGCCGGATCCCCTCGCGGGGGCGGGTCGCGCTGACCGGCACCCCGGTCGAGAACAACCTGTCCGAACTGTGGTCACTGCTCGACTGGACCACCCCCGGCCTGCTCGGCACGCTCACCTCCTTCCGTGACCGCTACGCCACGGCCGTCGAGGGCGACCGCGACGAACAGGCCGCCCGGCAGCTGGCCGCGCTGGTCGGCCCTTTCCTGCTGCGCCGGCGCAAGGCCGACCCCGGCATCGCGCCCGAACTGCCGCCCAAGACCGAGACCGACCAGCCAGTGTCCCTGACAAAGGAGCAGGTCTCGCTGTACGAGGCGCTGGTACGCGAGCTCATGGCCGAGATCGAGGAGAAGCAGGGCATCGCCCGGCGCGGCCTGGTGATGAAGCTCCTCACCGGCCTGAAGCAGATCTGCAACCACCCCGCGCAGTTCCTGAAGGAACCCGCGAACGTCAAGCTCCCGGGCCGCTCGGGGAAACTGGAACTCCTGGACGAACTCCTGGACACCGTCCTGGCCGAGGACGGGTCGGCCCTGGTCTTCACCCAGTACGTGGCCATGGGCACGCTGATCGAGCGCCACCTGGCCGACCGCGGTGTGGACACCCTGTTCCTGCACGGCGGCACCACGGTCAAACGCCGCGAGGAGATGGTCGACGCCTTCCAGACCGGCGAGAAGAAGGTGTTCCTGCTGTCCCTCAAAGCCGCCGGGACCGGTCTGAACCTGACCCGGGCCGGACACGTCATCCACTACGACCGCTGGTGGAACCCGGCCGTGGAGGACCAGGCCACCGACCGCGCCTACCGGATCGGACAGACCCAGCCGGTCCAGGTGCACAAGCTGATCGCCGAGGGCACCGTGGAGGACCGGGTCGCCGAGATGCTCCGGCAGAAGCGGGAACTGGCCGACTCGGTGCTCGGCTCGGGCGAGGCGGCGTTCAGCGAACTGAGCGACAGCGAACTGGCCGAACTGGTCACACTGCGAAAGACGGGACGATGACCAGGCGTAGTCGGCCGGGCAAGTCGGCCGCCCGTACCTTCGAGGCACTCCCGCCGGCCAAGGGCAGCCGTGCACCCTTCGCCGAGTCCTGGTGGGGCCGCGAATGGCTACGTTCCCTGGAGGAGTCCTCCCTGGACTCCGGCCGCCTTTCGCGCGGCCGGACCTACGCGCGCGGCGGCGCGGTCGGACCGGTCACCGTCGCTCCCGGCTCGGCCGCCGCCCCGGTGCAGGGCAGCCGCCGCACCCCGTACCGCTCCACGGTCCAGGTCGAGCAGCTGACGGATCGGCAGTGGGACCAGTTGCTCGACATGATCGCCGAGCGTGCCGCCAACATCGCCGCGCTGTTGGACGGCGAGATGCCCACCGGGCTCGCCGACGACGCCGCAGCCGCCGGTGTCCCGCTGCTGCCCGGCCCCCGGGACCTCGACCCCGAGTGCAGCTGCCCCGACTGGGGCTACCCTTGCAAACACGCCGCCGCCCTCTGCTACCAGGTCGCCCGACTCCTGGACCGCGACCCCTTCGTGCTGCTGCTCCTGCGGGGTCGCGGCGAGCGGGAGCTGATGGACGAGCTCGGCCGCCGCAACACCGCCCGCGCCTCCGCTGAAGCCGCCGCGTCCGCAGCGACCGCAGGCGCGGCTCCGACCGCGCTCCCGGCCCGGCCCGGTGATCCAGCCGGGCCCGCCTTCGCCTCCCGTACCGCGCTACCGCCCCTGCCCGGCCCGCCGCCGCTCCCCGATCGGCCCGGCCGCGGCCCCTCGCTGGTGGATTCCGCCGTCCCGGAGCCCGGTGTGGACCCGGCCGCCCTGGAACTGCTCGCCGTCGACACCGCGACGCGTGCCCATCACTTCCTCGCTGGAGCTCTCGGTGCGCGGCACGCCGATACCGCCCCACCCGCCCCGCTCACCGAATGGCAGGACGCCGTCCGTCTCGCCGCCACTCACCCCACCACGGACGTCTTCGCCAGGATCGCCTCGAACTACGGCCGCACCCCCAGCGAACTCGCAGCCGCCACCCGTGCGTGGCGATACGGCGGCGCAGCATCCCTGGACGTACTGGAAAGCCCCTGGAACCCACCCGCCTCCCGCCTGGAACGCGCCCGCGAGGCGCTGCGCGCAGACTGGGCCGACGGCAGACCACCCCGGCTCCGCTCCTGGCGCAACCGCTGGACCGTCGAGGGCCGCGACAGCCAACTGCGGCTGGGCCGCGACGGACTGTGGTACCCGTACACCAAGGACCGAGGCACCTGGTGGCCGGCCGGACCACCCGACGCCGACCCTGCCGTCGTCCTGACCGCCCTCCTCGCGACCTGACCCGCGCCGCGGGCCAGTAGGTGTACGAATAAGGAGTGGCCTGGGTGACGGGCACGCCCGCGCTGGTGACGGCGGTCCGCTCGGCCAAGCAGTTCCTGACCTACGTCTCCGCGGGCCCCTTCCAGTACGCCGTCGCCGAGGCCCTCGCCCTGCCGGACGCGTACTTCGACGACTTCCGCGCCGACCACCGGCGCAAGCGCGACCTGCTGGCGAAGGGCCTGAGCGCCGCCGGCTTCGAGGTCTACCAACCCCGGGGCACGTACTTCATCACCACCGACATCGCCCCCTTCGGCGAGAAGGACGCCTACGCCTTCTGCCGCGCCCTCCCCGAACGCTGCGGCGTCGTCGCCGTCCCCAACTCCGTCTTCTACGACGACCCGGAAGCCGGCCGCAGCCAGGTCCGCTTCGCCTTCTGCAAAAAGGACGAGGTCCTGGAAGCAGCAGCCACCCGCCTCGCCCGGCTCGGCTGACGCCAGTACAACCGCCCCCTCCTTGCAGCCACTTGGGGTGACGGGGGCTACTCAGTGTCTTTCGGGTGTCGCGTGGAGGCGTACACCAGGTTTACGGTCGAGATCTCCGGGCTGACCAGGTAGCGGACCCGGCCGCCACTGGTGATCTCGTACTCCCACTGTTCCAGCTGGGAGCCTTTCCATTCCTTGCTCGCGTGCCTGCCGCGCAACTGGTGCTGGCGGTTCCAGTTGGCCCGCGACAGCGGGTCTGTGCGAAGGGCTTCCAGACAGCGGTGCGCGTTCGCTAACGCCACCCGGCACAGTTCCTCCCAACCCGTCGCGGCCTCGGTCGTCCCGTAGACGACGTTCCAGCCGCTCAGCGGTGGGACGCTTACCCGGTCGCCCTTCTTGGGACTCACTCGCGCACCTCGACCGGGCCGAAGTCCACGTCACCGAGCGGGCGGAGTGCTCCCCTGAGCTGGTCAGGGTCGGCGTTGATACGGGCAGTCGCCCGCCACGAAACGATTGCCCGGTGAACAGCCTCCCTGGCACCCAGTTCAGCGGCGTCGGACAGCGCGTCCATGAGCTCGACGGTGAATTCCCGGACTTCTTCGTCGTCCAGGTGACGCACCCACGGGAACACCTCGGGCAGCGCGAGCAGAAGCGACCTGGCACCGTCCGCCTGCTTCATCAGAGCCAGGAACAGCCGGGACGCAGTGGTCAGGTTCTCCTCGGTGCGCTCCGCGTGTACGGCCGTGGTCAGCACCATGTCGGGCGCGTCCCGGTGCGTGACGCGCAGACACCCCAGAGCAGCAGCCCTGGCTGCCACGGCCTTCGGGTTCCGGGACAGGTCTGTGAACGTGACGGCTTCCGATTCGGACGCCGAGCGCGCGATAGCCATACTCAGACCATACTCTGACTGCAATCTGACTTCTACCCCGAAAGGCGCGGAAGCACAGACGGATGCCCTACCGCGCTGTGGTCGAGGTCCCCCGGGAACCGCGCGAGCACGGTTCTGGTTTCTTCCGGGCACTGTCCACCCCGGTGGCACCCGATGCGGCGGGGGGTTGGCTGGATAGGCGGTGGAACCTTGTCGTTCCTAGCCTCGGGGCATGGTTCTTCGTCGATTGTCGTTGTCCGCCGCTGTGCTGGCGCTGGCCCTGTCTGCCGTCCCGCCCGCGGCGGCCTCGCCACCCGCGCCACGCCCTTCCGCCGTGAGCCGGTCCGTGCAGCAGGACGCCGACGCGCTGCGCGACGCCGGGGTCACGGGGGTCTCGGTCCGCCTGGAGACGCACCGGGGAACCGTCACCGCCCGCTCCGGTGTGGGGGACCTGGTCAGCGGCCGCCCGGTTCCCGAGGACGGCCATCTGCGTCTGGGCAGCGTCACCAAGACGTTCGTCGCGACCGTCGTGCTGCAACTGGTGGACGAGGGGCGACTGTCGCTCGACCGGACCGTGGAGCGATTACTGCCCGGAGTAGTGGCCGGCGCCGGCAACGACGGTCGTACGATCACGCTCCGCGACCTGCTGCAGCACACCAGCGGGCTGTACGACTACACGGCCGACGTGTACCCCGACCCGAGCGCCGAGACGTACTACGCCCGTCGGTGGCACGCCTACCGGCCCGCACAGCTGACCGCCCTGGCCATGCGCCACGAGCCCGCCTTCCCACCGGGGACGGACTGGGAGTACTCCAACACGAACTATGTCCTCGCCGGGATGATCATCGAGAAGGTCACCGGCCGCTCCTGGGAGCAGGAGGTCCGCGACCGCGTCCTGCGCCCCCTCGGGCTGCGGCACACGGACATCCCCGGTACCCGGCCCTTCCTGCCGCAGCCGCACGCGGCCGACCACCAGCAGTTCACCCCGGACGGCCCGATGGTCGACACCACGATCCCCTACCGTCCCTTCGACCTCGGGGCCGACGGAGCGATGACCGGCACGGCCCGCGACCTCAACCGCTTCTTCACCGCCCTGACCCGCGGACGGCTGCTGGAACCCGTCACCCTCTCCGCCATGCGGACCACTGTCCCGGTGCCCCGGGACAGCGGTCACCCCGCGGGCACCCGAAGCGGCCTGGGGCTGTTCTTCACGCCCTTGTCCTGCGGCGGCGGTTACCTCGGTCACGGGGGAAGCGGATTCGGCTACCTCGTCCGGGCCGCCACCACGACGGACGGCCGTCGCAGCATCACCGTCTCCACGCACAGCCGCCCGGGAGACCCGGACACGGCGGCCCGCCAGGAGGACATCCTGCGTGACCTCGTCGACCGCGCCCTCTGCGGCTCCGGGTGAGGAGCGTCGGACAGCGGGTCTGCGGGTCTGCGGGTCTGCGGGTCTGCGGGTCTGCGGGTCTGCGGGTCTGCGGGTCTGCGGGTCTGCGGGTCTGCGGGTCTGCGGGTCTGCGGGTCTGCGGGTCTGCGGGTCTGCGGGTCTGCGGGTCTGCGGGTCTGCGGGTCTGCGGGTCTGCGGGTCTGCGGGGGGAAACGAAGGAGCCCGGCTCCGGGTGACCGTGAGGTCGCTCCGGAGCCGGGCTCCTGCACGCGTACGCGTGGGGAGGGGAAAGGGCTCCCTACTCGTCGTCGGGCTTCTCCGCGTCGTTGATCTCCTGCTCCAGGCCCAGCTGCTCGACGAGCCACTTGTCGAACTCGATCGCGGCCCGCACCCAGCTGACCGTCGAGGAGACGAAGTGCTCCAGGCTGACGCCCATGCCGATCAGCATCTGGGCCTCACCGATGAGACGGACGGTGCCGTCGTCGTGGGTGTGGGTGTAGACCTTGGGCCACAGAGTGCGGCGGTTCCAGTCGTCGATCGACTCGAGCAGGTGCTGCTTCTCCTCGATCTGGTGCGGGCGGTCGTAGAAGGTCCGCACGGAGAAGATCTGCTGGTCGTCCTCCCCACGGAACATGAAGTAGGTGCGGAACTGCTCCCACGGCGCCGCGAGGTCACCCTCGTCGTCGACGACGTACTTGAGCTCCATCTGGTCGAGGAGCTGCTTCACGAGGTCCTGATCCGGGACGACGGGGCCCGCCGGTCCTTGGGGCTGCGGCTCGGGCTGGCCCCCGAAATTGGGAATCGAGGACGGGTCGATGGACATGCTGGGACACTCCTGCGGTCGTCTGGCGTCCGGCCGTGGATGTGGGACCAGACGTATTCCCCACCCTCTCTCTCTTGGCCCGTGCCGGGCAACCTGCCTGGCCGATGGGCTTCCGCCGCGGTCCGGTCTCCATGATCACATCTCGTCGACCATGGAGACCGTCGCCCGGGGGTACTACAGCGTCTTGCCCGTCGCCGGGCCCACCAGGAGGCCCTCGCCGAAGCGGTCCACGCGGACCGTGTCGCCGTCCTTGATCTCGCCGGAGAGGATCTCCTTGGCGAGCCGGTCCCCGATGGCGGTCTGCACCAGCCGGCGCAGCGGACGGGCGCCGTAGGCCGGGTCCATGCCCTCCTCCGCCAGCCAGGCCAGCGCCTCGGGGGTGATGTCCAGGGTGAGCCGGCGTTCGGCGAGGCGCCGGCCCAGCCGGTCGAGCTGCAGTGCGGCGATGCGCTCCAGCTCGGCCTTGGTCAGCGCGGAGAAGACGACCAGGTCGTCGAGCCGGTTGAGGAACTCCGGCTTGAAGGAGGACCGGACCACTTCCAGGACCTGTTCCTTCTTCTGCTCCTCGGTGCTGATCGGGTCGACCAGGAACTGGCTGCCCAGGTTGGACGTCAGCACCAGGATCGTGTTGCGGAAGTCGACCGTGCGGCCCTGGCCGTCGGTGAGCCGGCCGTCGTCGAGGACCTGGAGCAGGATGTCGAAGACCTCGGGGTGGGCCTTCTCCACCTCGTCGAGGAGCACCACGCTGTACGGGCGGCGGCGCACGGACTCGGTGAGCTGGCCGCCCTCCTCGTAGCCGACGTAACCGGGCGGGGCGCCGACCAGGCGGGCCACGCTGTGCTTCTCGCCGTACTCCGACATGTCGATGCGGACCATCGCCCGCTCATCGTCGAAGAGGAAGTCGGCGAGCGCCTTGGCCAGTTCGGTCTTGCCGACGCCGGTGGGGCCGAGGAAGAGGAAGGAGCCGGTGGGCCGGTCGGGGTCGGCGATTCCGGCGCGGCTGCGGCGTACGGCGTCGGACACCGCCCGTACGGCCTCGAGCTGGCCGATGAGCCGCTTGCCCAGCTCCTCCTCCATGCGCAGCAGCTTCTGCGTCTCGCCCTCCAGCAGGCGGCCGGCGGGAATGCCGGTCCAGGAGGCGACGACGTCGGCGATGTCGTCGGCGCCGACCTCCTCCTTGACCATGGTGTCCTTGGCGACCTCCTCCTCGGCCTCGGAGGCGGCTTCCAGGTCGCGTTCCAGGGCCGGGATCTCGCCGTAGAGGAGCTTGGAGGCGGTGTCGAAGTCACCTTCCCGCTGGGCCCGTTCGGCCTGGCCGCGCAGGTCGTCGAGCTTCTCCTTCAGCTCGCCGACGCGGTTGAGGGACTGCTTCTCCTTCTCCCAGCGGGCGGTGAGGTGGCGCAGTTCCTCCTCCCTGTCTGCCAGGTCGCGGCGCAGCTTCTCCAGGCGCTCGCGGGAGGCGGCGTCGGTCTCCTTGCCGATCGCCAGCTCCTCCATCCTCAACCGGTCGACGGCGCGCTGGAGTTCGTCGATCTCGACGGGCGAGGAGTCGATCTCCATGCGGAGGCGGGAAGCCGCCTCGTCGACGAGGTCGATGGCCTTGTCGGGCAGGAAGCGGGAGGTGATGTAACGGTCGGAGAGGGTCGCCGCCGCGACCAGGGCGCTGTCGGCGATCTGCACCTTGTGGTGCGCCTCGTAGCGGCCCTTCAGGCCGCGCAGGATGGCGATGGAGTCCTCGACGGACGGTTCGGCGACCAGCACCTGCTGGAAGCGCCGCTCCAGCGCCGGGTCCTTCTCGATCCGCTCGCGGTACTCGTCGAGGGTGGTGGCGCCGACCATGCGCAGCTCACCGCGGGCGAGCATCGGCTTGAGCATGTTGCCGGCGTCCATGGCGGAGTCGCCGCCGGCCCCGGCGCCGACCACCGTGTGCAGCTCGTCGATGAAGGTGATGACCTGCCCGTCGGATTCCTTGATCTCGGCGAGGACGGTCTTCAGCCGCTCCTCGAACTCGCCGCGGTACTTGGCCCCGGCGACCATCGCCCCCAGGTCGAGCGCGACGAGCCGCTTGTCCTTCAGCGACTCGGGGACGTCGCCCTTGACGATGCGCTGGGCGAGCCCCTCGACGACGGCGGTCTTGCCGACGCCGGGCTCACCGATGAGCACGGGGTTGTTCTTGGTGCGGCGGGACAGCACCTGCACGACCCGCCGGATCTCCTGGTCCCGTCCGATGACCGGGTCGAGCCTGCCCTCGCGGGCGGATTCCGTGAGGTCGGTCCCGAACTTCTCCAGGGCCTTGTACTGGCCCTCCGGGTCGGCTGTCGTCACCCGGCGTGCTCCTCTCGCCTGCTGAAAGGCATCCTGCAGCTTCTTCGCGGTGGCGCCCTGCCCCGTCAGCACCTCGCCGGCGGCGCCGCCCTTCGCGGCGACGCCGAGGAGCAGGTGCTCGGTGGAGAGGTACTCGTCCCCCAGGTCCCGCGCACGGGACTGGGCGTCGGCGATGACGGCGAGCAGTTCGCGGTTCGGCTGGGGCGGCGCGACGGTGGACCCGGTCACGCTCGGCAGGCCGGCGAGGACGCGCTCGGCTCCGGCGCGTACGGCCGCCTGGTCGGCGTCGACCGCGGCGAGCAGGTCCGTGATGTTCTCGTTGTCCTGACCCTGAAGCAGGGCGAGGAGCAGATGGGCGGGGGTGAGGTCGGGGTGCCCCTCGGTTACGGCCCGGTTTCCGGCGGCGTTGATCGCGTCCCGGCTCCGGTTGGTCAGCTCGGCGTCCACGTTCGCGTTCTCCTCCTTGCGACGACCGTACAGCGGCCCTCATGGCCGGCTCGGCAGCCCGGCCTGGCTGACTCGGTCAGCGTACACAAACTTGAGTCTATTCCACTCAAGGTGGTGACGGGAGGGTCGACGGGCCCCTGTTCCCGCTTCCCCGACCTCCCCCTTCCGGCGCGACCACGCCCCACGCACGCCGTTGACGGACGGGGGACCGCTGAGGCAGCGGCGCGAGGAGAAGAGCGAGACGGGAGACGCGAGGCGCCGGCCGGACGGGACCACCCGAGCCGAGAGGGGCCCGGGGAACGGAACGGGCCCCGGAAACAGGAGGACGGCCGACGGCCGACGACGGGGGCGACACGGGCGGGGCCCGGGGGCGCGCGGTGGGGCCGGAGCGCCGCGGACGGAACGCCACCGTCGCTCGATCCAGGCGGGACGCCACCCTCGCCCGATCCGGCGGCGCGGGGGATCATGGAGGGCACGCTCACACGTGCGAGAAGGCAGGGGTGAGACCGAGGTGGGAGCCAGTACGGCCGGACGGCCCGTTTCGGCCATCGCTCGATTCCACCCACACCCGGAGATATCCCCGAAAACTGCAGTGGCGTCACCGTGTTCAGGTCACGGTGACGCCACTGCGGGGGGAAGCACCTGCGCGATCTTTTACGACGGGGGAATCGCGTCAGGCACTGCGGGGGGTGGCCGAGATGGTCCGGCGGGCAGAGGAGTCGGGCTCCGCCTGCTCATGGTCCCGCTGGTCCAGGTTCACAAAGATCATTCCGTACCGGATGGCACACCGCACGGGCTGCGGCGCCCCCCGAGGGCGCCGCAGGCACCGGTACGCCCGTACGTCTCCGTCCTCGTCCCGCGTGACGACGACCGGTTCACCGAACACGGTCACCATCAGCGAATCACCGCTGTGGGGGATGGCGGTGACCAGGTCGATGAAGTGCCAACCGGATCGGTAGGCGGTCGCCATCTCCCTGCGAAAGGATCGGTCGTCGGGTGGAGTGGTCACTTCAGCGCCCCGAGTCCACGACGATCGACGGCCAGTGGCTGTCGGCAGTCGTGTCACCCTTTGCGTCGGAATAACCGCTCAGCGCTCCGAAGGCCGCAACGGCGGAGAGGGCGGCAGCGAGCACCGAGCGAAGCAGTCTCTTGCGCATAGTCGGCTTCGTCCTCACGTGTAAGTCTCCTCAGTCCCCCGTCAAGTAAGACGATGGCTCATTCGAACACATCATGGCCACACAATCGGTGCATCATGTTCCTGCATGTTCAGGACCCTGGGGGGTGGAGATTCAGTGGCAAATCAGACAGATGCGGCGCATCCCCATGCGGTGACCGAACTGTGTGAGCCAGGCAGCCGACTTTATGCCAACGCCCTGCGTGTGGGGAGAGTCTCGCGCGAGGAGGCGGAGGCCGCTCCCTGCCTGATGGAACTCGCCCTCCTCCACCCCGATCCGGACGACAAGGGCTGGCTGCGCCCCGTGCCGCCGGCGATCGCCCTGGCCCAACGGCTGCATCCCATCGAGCGTGACATCGCCGAACGCCGACGGCTCTCGATCCGGCTCGCGGACGTGTTCGAGCCGTTCATGGCCCTGGGCACCCAGGCGGTGACCACCGACCGCTCGATCACCGTGCTCGAGGGGAGCGAGCGGATCAACGACGCCCTCAACCTGGCGACCTCGCAGTGCCGGACCGAGATGATCACCATCCAGCCGAGCGACGACCGCTTCTCCGAGCGGAGCCTCATCCAGGGCCTGGAGCGGGACAAGCCCCTCATCGAGCGGGGCGTGCGGATCCGGACGCTGTACCAGCACACCGCCCGCTACAGCCCGGAGAAGCGGGCCTACGTGGAGCAGCTCGCCAACGGCAGGGTGGAGTACCGCACGATCGACGAGGTGGTCGAGCGCCTCATCGTGTGCGACGAGTCCGTGGCCTTCATCCCCGCCCGCGACGACCAGCAGGTCGCGCTGGAACTCCGCCAGCCCGGGCTCGTCCGGTACCTCATCAAGATGTTCGAGTTCATGTGGAGCCGGTCGGTGCCGCTGACCGCCGGAGCGCCCTACGAGACCGCTCCCGGCGGCATCACCGACATCCAGCACTCCATTGCCAAGCTCCTCGTCGAAGGCCACGTCGACGAGGCCATCGCCCGGCGTCTCGGCATGAACGTCCGCACCTGCCGCGCCCACATCGCCAAACTCGCCGCCACCCTCGGCAGCGGCAGCCGCGCCCAACTGGGCTACCTCATCGCCCAGTCGGGGATCCTCCAGCAGGAGAAGCCGAGCCGGGGAGCGGGCCACGCATGAACGGTGACGCGCACGACGACGCACCGGCGGAGCCGCGCGAGGGGGACCTGGAGCTGTACGCCCGCGCACTGCGTCAGGGGCGCTTACCCACCGACGGGGCCGACGAGGCGGCGCGCCTCGTCGACCTCGGCCTCCTGGACCCCGCCCTCGACGACCCGAGCCGGTGGGAGCCCGTCGCGCCGCACATCGTCCTGTACCGGCTCCTGCGGGCCTCGGCGGACCGGATCGCCGGGGAACGGCAGCGGGAGGAGCGACTGGTCGAGGCGTTCGAGCCGCTGCTGCGGGCGGGCCGGCACGAGGGTGTCCCGACGAGGCCCCTGCTCACGCTCCACAGCGACAAGGAACGCATCAGCCGGGTCATCGACGAGGCGATGACCGACGCCGGTGAACTCCTGGGCATCCAGCCGCACAGCAGCTACGCGCACCCCGAGCCGGACTTCCACGAGGCCGCGATCCGGCGCGACCAGGCCCTGCTCGACCGCGGTGGCCGCATCCGCGCCCTCTACCAGCACACCCTGCGCCACCTGCCCTCGCTCGCCGCCCGCTACGAGCGGCTGACGGGTGACGTCGAGGCCCGGACGCTGGACGAGATCACCGAACGCCTCATCGTCGTCGACCGCGCCGTCGCGTTCGTCCCCGCCGGCGCCGACCGCACCTCGGCCCTGGAGGTCCGCCACCCGGCACTCGTGGGGTACCTCGCCACCACCTTCGACCGACTCTGGCGCCTCGCCACACCGATGCACCCCCGGGCGGTCCGGCAGCCCACGCTGAACGGCGTGACGCCCCGTCAGCGCGCCATCGCCGCGCTCCTCGTCGAAGGCCACACCGACGCCGTCATCGCCGACCGCCTCGGCATGAACGTCCGCACCGCCCGCGAGCACATCGCCAAGCTCGCGACGACGCTGGGCAGCGGCAGCCGTGCTCAGCTCGGGTATCTCATCGCGCGCTCGGGGATTCTCGACCGGGAGGGGTGACCACCGTCCGGCGCGCGTCGTCCAGGCCGACCTGTGCGATACGGACGCCCAGTTGGGTGCGGCTGGCCGCACCCAGGGTCTCCGAGAGGCGGGCGATGTGCGCCCGGCAGGTGCGCACGCTGATGCCGAGGCGTTCCGCTATCACCGCGTCCTGGTGACCCTCCGCCAGCAGCGTCGCGATGGACCGCTCCCGGTGCGAGATGCCCTCGATGCCGGTGTCGGGCAGCGAGGCGGTCAGCGGGATGGCGAGGCGCCACAGACGCTCGAAGACCGTGCCCAGGTACAGCACCAGCGCCGGGTGCCGCAGCTCCAGCGCCATCGTGCGCTCGGCGTTGGCGGGGATGAAGGCGACCGTGCGGTCGAAGAGGATCAGCCGCTCGACCACCTCGTCCAGCGTCCGCGCCTCCACCGCGTCGCCCATCAGCTCCAGGTAGGTGTGCAGGCCCTGGCCGTGCCGGGCCACATGCGTGTAGAGGTCCCGCATCCGCACCCCGCGCCCGCGCAGCGCCGTCGCCCGGTGCAGGCCCTCCGACAGCTCCGCCTCGCGCCGGATACCGCCCGGCTGGACGGTGAGCACCTCGGTGGTGCACGCCTGCGTCGCCTCGTCCATCGCGGCCTGGATACGGGCCAGTCCGTCCAGCACCCTGATCGCCGGGCCCTCCGCGACCGAGGGGGAGGCGGGCACCCGGTGGCCCAGGCCGGCGTACCACTCGAACGCCGCGACGACCGAGCCGACCCGGCGCCGACTCGCGCTGACCTCCTCGTACATCCCGCGCAGCAGCCGGGTCATGACCTCCTGCGGGGCGGTCGGCACCAGCCAGTCCATGTCGTCGGGGTCCGGGTGCAGCAGGGCCAGGTCCAGCAGACAGGGCACCGGCTCCGCGTCCCGGCGCGGCACCCGTCCGCGCCGTACGGCCCGGGAGTACACGCGGTCCCCGGAGTCGCACAGCCGGTCAGCACCATGTGGATGCTCGTCCGTCCCGCGCCCGGCCATCGCCCGTCCCACCCCCGGTTCCGCCACTTTCCGATGCGCCACTATGCGCGGCCGCACCCGGCTCCGCAACACGGCTCCCGTCGGCGCGGCAGCCGATATGCATCGGTACGCCCCGCTGTCTCCCTGCCTCGCGCGGCCGCATCACAACTACCGGACGGGCGGCTATGGGAAGCCCAGAACGCTGGAAAACCAAGGGACTTGGGATGGTGACGGGACAACACCGCCGGGGAGCACGGTGATCCGTGCTCCCCGGCGGAACGTCCACGCACCCCGGGCGGAAAGCCCGGCGGCCGTCGGCTACTTCAGGCCGGCCGCGGCGCAGGCCTCCTTGTACTCCGCCGTGCAGATGTCCTCCACCTTGTAGAACCCGTCGGCGATGACCGTGTCCTTGATGTTGCCCTTCGTCAGGGCGACCACGGGCACGAGCTGCGCCGGGATGTCCTTGTCCGTGGGGCTGTCCACCCGCTCGCGGGTCAGCGCGTCGAACTGGATGCCCTTGCCCTGGACCCGGGCCACGGCCATCTCCGCGGCGTTGTCGGCCTCCAGCGGGTAGGACTTGTAGACGCTCATGAACTGCTCGCCCGCGATGATCCGCTGCACTCCCGCCAGTTCGGCGTCCTGGCCGGTGATCGGGGGCAGCTCGGTCACACCGGCGGCCTCGAGCGCCTTGACGATGGCGCCCGCCATGGTGTCGTTGGCCGAGTAGACGGCGGCGACGTTGTCCTTGCCGATCACGTTGATCGCCTCGGCCATGTTGGCCTCGGCGTTCTCCGGCGCCCAGTCCTTGGTGTCGTAGGACTTGGCGATGATGACCTTGCCCTTGAGCTCCGACAGCGCGCCGGCCTTGAACTGCTTGGCGTTCGGGTCGGTCGGGGAGCCGTTCATCATGACGATCTTGCTGGTGGCCGCGTCGTCGCCGCCGAGCTTCTCCAGCAGGGAACGGCCCTGGACCTCGCCCACCAGCTCGTTGTCGAAGGAGATGTACGCGTCGATGGGGCCCTCGGCCAGCCGGTCGTAGGCGATGACCGGGATGCCCGCGTCCTTGGCCTTCTTCACGTCCTCGGCGATGGCCTTCGAGTCGACCGCGTCCAGCACGATGACGTCGACCCTGTCGTCGATCATCTGCTGCATCTGGTTCGACTGCTTGCCGGCGTCCGACTCGGCGTTGGCGTAGGCGACCTTCCCCTTGTCGTTGGTGAGCGACTCCACCTTCTTCTTGAAGATGGGGTAGTCGAACTGCTCGTACCGGGTGTTGGCCTTCTCCGGGAGCAGCAGTCCGACCGTGATGTCGTTCCCCTTCGTGGGGCTCGCGTCGTCGCTGCTCCCTGTCGCGTTGATTACGCCGCAACCGGCAAGCATGACGGACATCGAGGTGACGGCCACTGATATGGCGATACGACGCATGCGAGGGCTCACTTCAGGTGCGTTTTGGACGTGGGCACAACATTGCGGCCCATGTGACTGAAAAGCCAACGCTTCAGCTACCACTGGCGTCAAGACCAGCTACTTAACGAGATGAACACAACACGGTGCGCTGAAGTCGTGAGGGGCCGGCGAAAGACTCGCACAGATCTCCTGAAGACGCACACATCTGCTGATCACAGGCGTTCGCCGAGCGCACGGGACGGTGAGTGAGGGAGCGTCAGCCGTGCGCACACATGTGAAGGGCCCGGAGGTTCGGACGAACCTCCGGGCCCTTCAGGACACTTCACTTTTCAGCCAAACGGAACTTTCCCGTCAGCCGGACCGCTCAGTCGGGTCAGTCGGCCTGCTGCTGACGCTTCGGCCGCCACACCACCAGCGCGCTGGTCTGCTGCACCTCCTGATACGGCACCAGGTCCCGGCGGTACGACGCGTGCACCGCGGCCTCGCGCTGCCGCATGGTCGCCGCCGCGCCGTCCAGCGCGCCCTCCAGCTCCGCCACCCGGGCCTGCAGCGCGGCGACCTGGTTCTCCAGTTCGATGATGCGCTTGATGCCGGCCAGGTTGATGCCCTCCGCCTGCGACAGCTGCTGCACCTGACGGAGCAGCTCGATGTCACGGGCCGAGTAGCGGCGGCCCCGGCCGGCGGCCCGGTCCGGCGAGACCAGCCCCAGACGGTCGTACTGGCGCAAGGTCTGCGGATGCAGGCCGGAGAGCTGGGCCGCCACCGAGATGACGTAGACCGGTGTGTCCTGCGTCAGTTCATACGGATTGCGTCGACGACCGTCCATCTCCCTCAAGCTCCCTTCGCTGCCTGGAACAGCTCCGCCCGCGGATCCTCACCCGCGGTCGCCTCGCGATACGCCTCCAGTGCGTCACGAGCCTTCCCCGGCAGGTCCTTGGGAACACTCACCTCGACGGTGACCAGCAGATCGCCGCGCGAGCCGTCCTTGCGGACCGCTCCCTTGCCGCGGGCCCGCATGGTCCGCCCGTTGGGCGTGCCCGGGGGCAGCTTCAGCGTGACCGGCGGACCGCCGAGCGTCGGGACGCGGATCTCCCCGCCGAGGGCCGCCTCCGGATAGGTGACCGGGACGGTGACGGTGAGGTTGTCGTCCCGGCGGCCGAACACCGGGTGGCTGCCGACGTGCACGACGACGTACAGGTCGCCCGCCGGGCCGCCGCGCTCGCCCGGTGCGCCCTTGCCGCGCAGCCGGATCCGCTGGCCGTCGCTGACGCCCGCCGGGATGCGCACCTGCATCGTCCGCGAGGACTTGGCCCGGCCGCTGCCCTTGCAGATGTCGCAGGGGTTCTCCGCGATCAGGCCGCGGCCCTTGCAGTCCGGGCACGGGTCGGTGAGCGAGAAGCCCCCGCCGCTGCCCCGGGCGACCTGCCCGGTGCCGACGCAGGTCGGGCACACCCGCGGTGTGCCGTTCTTGTCGCCGGTGCCCGAACAGTCCTTGCAGGCCTGCTGGGAGGACATCCGCAGCGGGACCGTCGCCCCCTCGATGGCCTCGGTGAAGCTCAGGGTGACCTCGGACTCGATGTCCTGGCCGCGCCGGGGCTGGGTACGCGTGGTGCCGGTGCCGCCGCGGTTGAACAGCCCGCCGAAGACGTCACCGAACCCGCCGGCGCCGCCCTGGCCGCCCTGGCCGCCTCCGAAGAGGTCACCCAGGTCGAAGTTGAACGATCCGGCGCCGCCCGGCCCCGGCCCCGGCCGGAAGCCTCCGCCGCCGAAGAGGGACCGGGCCTCGTCGTACTCCTTGCGCTTCTTGGGGTCGCCGAGGACGTCGTTCGCCTCGGAGATCTCCTTGAACCGCTCCTCCGCCTTGGCGTTGCCCTTGTTGGCGTCCGGGTGGTACTCGCGGGCGAGCTTCCGGTACGCCTTCTTGATCTCGGCCTCGGTGGCGTCCTGAGGCACGCCGAGGACCTTGTAGTAGTCCTTCTCGATGAAGTCCTTGGTGCTCATCCCCGACGTCCCTCCTTCCTTGCCCGCCGGGGCGGTCCGGCAGGTCCTGCCTGCCCGGCCCGCCCCGGCTTCCTCACGCCCGTCGAGGCGTCAGCCCTCCTGAGGGCCACCGGTCTCCTTTTCGTCCGCCGCCGTCTCGGTCTCCTCCTCGGCCGGCTTGCCCGGCTGAGCGCCCGGCTGCGGCTCGGCCACGGCCACCCGCGCGGGGCGGATGGTGCGCTCACCGATGCGGTACCCGGGCTGCAGGATCGCCACGCACGTCGTCTCGGTGACGTCCGGGGCATAGGAGTGCATCAGGGCCTCGTGGATCGTCGGGTCGAAGGGCTCGCCCTCCTTGCCGAACTGCTGCAGGCCCATCTTCGCCACGGTCGACTCCAGCGACTCGGCGACGGACTTGAACCCGCCGACCAGTTCGCCGTGCTCCCGCGCGCGGCCGACGTCGTCGAGCACGGGCAGGAGCTCGGTCATGAGGTTCACCACGGCGACCTCCTTGACCGCGATCCGGTCGCGCTCGACCCGGCGGCGGTAGTTCTGGTACTCGGCCTGGAGCCGCTGGAGGTCCGCGGTGCGCTCACCGAGCGCCGTACGTACCTGGTCCAGCTGGGCCACCAGCCCGGCATCGGGACCCGAGTCCCCGGCCGGGGCCGCCGCCTCCTCCGCGGAGGGGGTGGCGGCCTTCGGCTCGGCGTCGTCGGCCGGAACGCCTGAGGGGACGTCGGGCTGCTGCGACTTTTCGTCGAAGCCCGGGGTCTCCTCGGTCACGCCGCACCGTCCTTACGTTCGTCGTCCACGATCTCGGCGTCGACCACGTCGTCGTCCGCCCTGGCCCCACCGGCACCCGCGTCGGCTCCGGCGGCGCCGCCCGTGGCCTGGGCCGCCTGGGCGTCGGCGTACATGGCCTGGCCCAGCTTCTGGGAGACGGCGGCGACCTTCTCCGTGGCGGTGCGGATCTCGGCGGTGTCCTCGCCCTTGAGCTTCTCCTTCAGCTCGGCGAGGGCGCCCTCGACCTCGGTCTTGATCTCGCCGGGAACCTTGTCCTCGTTGTCCGCGAGGAACTTCTCGGTCTGGTAGACGAGCTGCTCGCCCTGGTTGCGGGACTCGGCGGCCTCGCGGCGCTGGTGGTCCTCCTCCGCGTACCGCTCGGCCTCCTCACGCATGCGGTCGACCTCGTCCTTCGGGAGCGAGGAGCCGCCGGTGACGGTCATCTTCTGCTCCTTGCCGGTGCCGAGGTCCTTCGCCGTGACGTGCATGATGCCGTTGGCGTCGATGTCGAAGGAGACCTCGATCTGCGGGACGCCGCGCGGCGCCGGGGGCAGACCGGTCAGCTCGAACATGCCGAGCTTCTTGTTGTACGCCGCGATCTCGCGCTCGCCCTGGTAGACCTGGATCTGCACCGACGGCTGGTTGTCCTCGGCCGTCGTGAAGATCTCGGAGCGCTTGGTCGGGATCGTGGTGTTGCGCTCGATCAGCTTGGTCATGATGCCGCCCTTGGTCTCGATGCCGAGGGACAGCGGGGTGACGTCGAGCAGCAGGACGTCCTTGACCTCGCCCTTGAGGACACCGGCCTGGAGCGCGGCACCGATCGAGACGACCTCGTCCGGGTTGACGCCCTTGTTGGCCTCCTTGCCGCCGGTCATCTCCTTGACGAGCTCGGCGACGGCGGGCATACGGGTGGAACCACCGACGAGAACGACGTGGTCGATCTCGGACAGCGCGATGCCGGCGTCCTTGACGACGTTGTTGAACGGCGTCTTGCAGCGCTCCAGCAGGTCCGCGGTCAGCTGCTGGAACTGGGCGCGGGTCAGCTTCTCGTCGAGGTGCAGGGGGCCCTCGGCGGAGGCGGTGATGTAGGGGAGGTTGATCGTGGTCTCGGTGGACGCGGACAGCTCGATCTTGGCCTTCTCGGCGGCCTCACGCAGGCGCTGGAGCGCCATCTTGTCCTTGCCCAGGTCCACGCCGTGCCCGGCCTGGAACTGCTTGACCAGGTAGTCGACGACGCGCTGGTCCCAGTCGTCACCACCGAGGTTGTTGTCACCGTTGGTGGCCTTCACCTCGACGACGCCGTCGCCGATCTCCAGGAGCGAGACGTCGAACGTACCGCCACCGAGGTCGAAGACCAGGATGACCTGCTCGTCCTTGTCGAGGCCGTACGCCAGGGCGGCGGCCGTCGGCTCGTTGACGATGCGCAGCACGTTCAGACCGGCGATCTCGCCGGCCTCCTTGGTCGCCTGGCGCTCCGCGTCGTTGAAGTACGCCGGGACGGTGATGACCGCGTCGGTCACCTTCTCGCCCAGGTAGGCCTCGGCGTCCCGCTTCAGCTTCTGGAGCACGAAGGCGCTCATCTGCTGCGGGTTGAAGTCCTTGCCGTCCAGGTTGATCTTCCAGTCGGTGCCCATGTGGCGCTTGACCGACCGGATGGTCCTGTCGACGTTGGTCACGGCCTGGCGCTTGGCCACCTCACCGACCAGCACCTCGCCGTTCTTCGCGAAGGCGACGACGGAAGGCGTGGTCCTGGCGCCCTCAGCGTTGGTGATGACGGTGGGCTCACCGCCCTCCAGAACGCTGACGACGGAGTTAGTCGTGCCCAGGTCGATGCCGACCGCACGTGCCATTTCGATTCCTCCAGCTGACTTGAGTGGAACAGACTCAAGCATGCCCGAGGTCCGGCGCGGGGTCAACAGAGCTGAGTCGAGCAGGCTCAACTCTTATCCGCTCCTTACACGCAAGGAGGGTCCGACCTGCGGATTCGGGACGTCGACGCCGGCGCAGGAGCGGGGCGGGAGCCGACCGCCAGGCGTGGCTCCGAGGCGGACGGTCATGGGACCTCAAGCCAACGGCCTACGGACACAAGTGTGCGGCACGGATATAAATTAGTGGCGTATGCCCGGATTCACGGGGCGTGACGCGGCCACCTCCAGGGCGGCCCCCAAGGCAACCCTCAGCGACTCAGATCACTCCGCGCCCGGCTACAGTGCGGCCGAAGATGGGGGTAGTCTCAGACGGACTGTATAAGTTACCGCTTAGTAATGTCGGGAATCCCGTGGCAGGAGCCCCCCGACCAAACCCTCGCAGGCCCGAGGAGCCCCTATGCAACTCGCCGCGATCATCGTGTCGCTGGTCCTGACCGTGGTCGGCGTTGCCCTGCTCGCACGCGCGATCGGCCAGTTCGTCCGGTACTTCAAGCTGGGCCAGCCGGTCCCGGCCGGCACCCGGACCGACAACCCCTACCAGCGCAGCGTGACCCTGGTGCGGGAGTTCCTCGGCCACACGCGCATGAACCGGTGGGGTGTTGTCGGCATCGCCCACTGGTTCGTGGCCATCGGCTTCCTGACGCTGCCGCCGACCATCATCACCGCCTACGGCCAGCTGTTCCGGGCCGACTGGACGCTCCCGGTGATCGGCGGCTTCCTGCCGTACGAGATGTACATCGAGTTCATCAGCGCCATGACGACCCTCGGCATCGCCGTGCTGATCGTCATCCGCCTGCTGAACCTGCCCTCGCGGCCCGGCCGCAAGTCCCGGTTCACCGGCTCGAAGATGGGCCAGGCCTACTTCGTCGAGTACGTCATCCTCACCATCGGCCTCGCCATCTACGTGCTGCGCGGCCTCGAGGGCGCCCTGCACCACGTGGACGGCTACCAGGCCGCGTACTTCGCCTCGTACCCGCTGGTCCTGGCCTTCAAGGGCCTGAGCCTGACGGCGCTGCAGAACCTCGTCTACCTCTTCGCCATGATCAAGCTGAGCACGACCATGGTCTGGATGATCACGGTCAGCCTCAACACGAACATGGGGGTGGCCTGGCACCGCTTCCTGGCCTTCCCGAACATCTGGTTCAAGCGCGAGGCCACCGGCGACACCGCGCTGGGCGCCCTGCAGCCGATGACCTCGGGCGGCAAGCCGATCGACTTCACCGACCCCGGTGACGACGACGTCTTCGGCGTCTCCCAGGTCGAGCAGTTCTCCTGGAAGGGCCTGCTGGACTTCTCCACCTGCACCGAGTGCGGCCGCTGCCAGTCGCAGTGCCCCGCCTGGAACACCGGAAAGCCGCTCTCCCCCAAGCTGCTGATGATGTCGCTGCGCGACCACGCGCACGCCAAGGCCCCCTACCTGCTGGCCGGCGGCGGCAAGACGATGGAGGGCGAGGAGAAGGCGTCGGCCGAGGCGCTGAAGGACGTGCCCGCGGCGGCGCTGGCCGAGGCCGAGCGCCCGCTGATCGGCACCCTGGCGGAGAACGGCGTCATCGACCCGGACGTCCTGTGGTCCTGCACCACCTGCGGCGCCTGCGTCGAGCAGTGCCCCGTCGACATCGAGCACGTCGACCACATCGTCGACATGCGCCGCTACCAGGTCATGATCGAGTCGGCGTTCCCGTCCGAGGCGGGCACGATGCTCAAGAACCTGGAGAAGAAGGGCAACCCCTGGGGCCTGGCCAAGAAGCAGCGCCTTCAGTGGCTCAAGGAGGTCGACTTCGAGGTCCCGGTCGTCGGCAAGGACATCGAGGACCTGTCCGAGGTCGAGTACCTGTACTGGGTCGGCTGCGCCGGCGCCCTGGAGGACCGCGCCAAGAAGACCACCAAGGCCTTCGCCGAACTGCTGCACATCGCGGGCGTCAAGTTCGCGATCATGGGCGGCGACGAGAAGTGCACCGGCGACTCCGCCCGCCGCCTCGGCAACGAGCCCCTGTTCCAGGAGCTCGGCATGGAGAACGTCTCCGCGCTGAACATGGCGTTCGGCGAGGAGACGGACGACGAGGGCAACGTCACCGAGGAGTCGAGGAAGCCCAGGTCGGCGAAGAAGATCGTCGCCACCTGCCCGCACTGCCTCAACACCCTCGGCAACGAGTACCCGCAGCTCGGCGGCGACTACGAGGTCATCCACCACACCCAGCTGCTCCAGCACCTCATCGACGAGGGCAAGCTGATCCCGGTGACCCCGGTCGAGGGCCTGATCACCTACCACGACCCGTGCTACCTGGGCCGGCACAACAAGATCTACACGCCGCCGCGCGAGATCATCGCCAACGTCCCGGGCCTCAGGAACGAGGAGATGCACCGCCACAAGGAGCGCGGCTTCTGCTGCGGCGCCGGCGGCGCGCGGATGTGGATGGAGGAGCGGATCGGCAAGCGCGTCAACGACGAGCGCGTCGACGAGGCCCTCGCCCTGAACCCGGACATCGTCTCCACCGCCTGCCCGTTCTGCCTGGTCATGCTGACCGACTCGGTCAACGGCAAGAAGAACGACGGCAAGGCCAAGGAGTCCATCCAGGTCGTCGACGTCGCCCAGCTGCTGCTGGAGTCGGTCAAGACGCCGCTCGACCCGGCGGGCGAGTCGGAGGCGGAGAACGCCCCGGAGCCGGAGCCGGTGAAGTAGGCACGAGGTACGTAGGCACGGAGGGGCCGCCCGGAGGGCGGCCCCTCCGTCATGTTCACGTACAACCATCCGCGCCCTCCGCGGGTCTCCTCGTCGGCGATCACCCGTGATCCGCAGGCCGTCCACCCGCCCGGCCGATCCCTCCCCCGGAGACCCACATGCGCAGACGCACCGCCGCCCTGGCCGCCGTTCTTCTGGTGAGCGGCCTCACCCCCGCCGTCCTGGCCACCCCCGCCTCCGCCGCCGTCGCCAAGCACTACGACGACTTCAACGGCGACGGCCACCGCGACCTCGCCTACCTCGGCCACAACGACGTGGACCGCGCGGGCGGCACCGTCACCGTGGTGTACGGCACCAAGGGCGGCCTCGACACCACCCGCCCCCAGCTGATCCACCAGGACAGCCCGGGCATCCCGGGAGCGGGCGAGGAGGACGACCAGTTCGGCGAGTCCCTCGCGAGCGCCGACCTCAACAAGGACGGCTACGCGGACCTCGTCGTCGGCAACCCCACCGAGCACGTCGGGAAGACCAAGTACCGGGGCGCGGTCACCATCGTCTGGGGCTCGAAGTCCGGCCTGTCCGGCGGCACCAACGTCACCCCCAAGCCAGGAGCCGCCGGCCACTTCGGCCGCGACGTGGCCACCGGCGACTTCACCGGCGACGGCTCCCCCGACCTCGCGCTGATCGGCGGCGGGGAGGCATGGCTGTACCGCGGCCCGTTCACCAAGTCCGGCAAGACCGGCAGCGTGAGCAAGGTCGACAAGACGGGAGGGGGCTGGTACTCGCACGGCCTCGCCGTGGGCAAGGTCAACGGCGACGGCCGGACGGACCTGGTGCTCCTCGGCACCCAGTTCGCCTCCGGCAGCGACAAGCCCCTCCACCGGATCTGGTTCCTCAAGGGCTCGTCCTCCGGTCTGACCTCCGGTCCGTACAAGACCTTCACCAGCGAACCCTGGGTCGCGGCGATCGGCGACTACGACAAGAACGGCTACGGCGACATCGCCGTCGGCCTGCCCGACCAGAACAACGGCCGGGGCGCGGTCACCGTCTGGCGCGGCACCTCCGCCGGCCCGAGCGGCTCCGTCACGTTCACCCAGGCCACCTCCGGCGTCTCCGGTTCCCCCGAGGCGTACGACAACTTCGGCTACGCCGTGTCCGCCGCCGACGCGAACGGCGACGGCTACGCGGACCTCGCGGTCGGCGTCCCGCACGAGGACGTCGACGGCCGGGTGGACCAGGGTGGCGTCCACTTCTTCCGTGGCGGCTCGGGCGGCCTGAGCGGTTCCCGTTCGTCGTGGATCCCCCAGACGGTCCTGGGCCCGGCCGAGGCGTACTCCTCCTTCGGAGGCTCCGTGCGCCTGCGCGACCTCACGGCCGACGGCCGCGCGGACCTGGCGCTGGGCGCGCAGGACCGCGGGATCCTGCTGCGCGGCACGAGCACCGTGCCGACGACCAAAGCGGCGGTGGTCCTCCCCGGGTTCGGCGGCGGCTTCCACGACTGACGGACCGGCCGGTCCGTCCTGCGGAGGACCGCACCCCTCCGCGGGACGGAGAGCCGAGCTGACTGCCCCTTAGGGGATGTCACAGCTCGGCCGCAAAGGCGGCCCCGGAACCCCGGGCCCGGCCCACCACTCCCCCGGACCAGGTACGTTCGACGAGTGGCTGGATTCAGGATCGGACGCGGCCGGGACAACGACGGCGCTCCTCACGCGCGACCGCAACACCCTCCGTACGGGCAGCAGACGCCGCAGGGACCGTCGTACGGCTCCCCGCAGGCGCCGCAGCCGTACCCACAGCAGCCGCCGTACGGCAGCGGCGGCAACGGCGGCGGCAGCCCGTGGCCGCAGGTGAACCGCGGCCCCGGCGGCGGCCCCGGTCGCCCCGGCGGCGGCAACGGCGGCGGCCACGGCGAGCCGGAGTACTTCGGCGACGGCGGCGGCGCGTACCCGGGCGGCCCGCAGGCCGGGTACGACCCGTACGCGGCCAACAACCCCGGCCACACCCAGGCCTTCTCGGTCAGCGAGGACCCCTACCTGCAGGGCGGCGGGACACACCACGGCGGTGCCCCCGAGCCCGTGCCCGGCCCGGTCGGCCCGCCCCTGCCCTGGAAGGCCCTGCTGAAGGGCGTCGTCACCGCCCCCGACCAGACGTTCCTGAGGATGCGCGACTACACGATGTGGGGCCCCGCCCTCGTCGTCACGTTCCTCTACGGCCTGCTCGCGGTCTTCGGCTTCGAGGGCGCCCGCGAGGACGCGATCGGCGCCACCCTGACCAACGCCATACCGATCGTGCTGACGACGGCCGTGGCGATGGTGATCAGCTTCTTCGTCCTGGGCGTGGTCACCCACAGCCTTGCCCGCCAGCTCGGCGGCAACGGCGCCTGGCAGCCCACGGTCGGCCTGTCCATGCTGATCGCGTCCATCACGGACGCCCCCCGGCTGGTCTTCGCGATGTTCGCGAGCGGCGACGCCACGTTCGTCCAGCTCCTCGGCTGGGCCACCTGGATCGCGGCCGGCGCGCTGCTCACCCTGATGGTCAGCCGCTCCCACGACCTGCCCTGGCCGAAGGCCCTGGGCGCCTCCGCGATCCAGCTGATCGCCCTGCTGTCGATCGTGAAGCTGGGCACGTTCTGAGCCACGGAACGGCACACGTGAAGGGGGCTCCCGATCCGGGGCCCCCTTTTTCATCCCAACCTTCTTCGCCCCCGGCCCGAGCACACGGCGTGTCCGGGCGGGCCGGCCGGTCCCGTGGAATGATGCGCCCATGCTCGTACAGCTCCTCGCCGCAGCGGGTGTGCTCGCCGTCCTGACCATGGTTCCCGGCCCGGACATGGCCGTCGTGACGAAGCGCGCCGTGGCGTGCGGCTGGCGGGACGGACTGCGGACGGTCGGCGGTATCACCGCCGGCCTGCTCACCTGGGGCGTCCTCACCGTGGCGGGTCTGGCGGCCGTGCTGGCCGCGTCCGCCACGGCCTACACGGTCGTCAAACTGGCCGGAGCCGCCTACCTGATCTTCCTCGGCGCGCAGTCGCTGCTGGCCGGTCGGCGTGCCCGTACGGATACTCCGACCGCCACCGCCACCGCCGAGCCCGCGCCCAAGGGGAACCCGTGGCGCACCGGCCTGGTCAGCAACGTCTTCAACCCGAAGATCGCCGTCTTCTACACCGGTCTGCTGCCGACGCTCGCGCCCTCCGGGCTGTCACCCCACACGGGAATGGCCGTCCTCGTTCTCCTGCACGTCGCGCTCACCCTCGTCTGGCTCGGCGGCTACGTGATGGTGCTGGCGAAGGCCCGCGCGCTCTTCGAGCGGCCCGTGGTGCGGCGGGCCATGGACCGTGTGACCGGCGTCGTCCTGATCGGTTTCGGCGTCAAGGTCGCCGCGACGCAGCCCTGACCGGTCGCCGCCCGTGCGGCCCCGGCACCGGCAGGCGGTCCGTCAGACGGCCTACAGCGCCTCTTTCGAAGGCGCGACCGGCTCGCCCGCCTTGCGCACCGGAGGCAAAACACTCCACGGGAAGTTGATCCAGTCGTCGGTCCGCTTCCAGACGTACTCGCACTTCACCAGCGACTGCGACTTCTCGTAGATCACGGCGCTGCGCACCTCGGCGACGGCGTCGAGGCAGAAGTCGCGGACGAGCTTGAGCGTCCTGCCGGTGTCGGCGACGTCGTCGGCGATCAGCACCTTCTTGTCGGTGAAGTCGATGACGTCGGGCACGGGCGCGAGCATGACCGGCATCTCGAGCGTGGTCCCCACCCCGGTGTAGAACTCGACGTTCACCAGGTGGATGTTCTTGCAGTCGAGGGCGTAGGCGAGCCCGCCGGCGACGAAGACACCGCCGCGCGCGATGCTGAGCACGACGTCCGGCCGGTACCCGTCGTCGGCGACGGCCTGCGCGAGCTCACGCACGGCCACCCCGAACTGCTCGTAACTGAGGTTCTCCCGCCGCGGACGGCTCTCCTGCTCACTCATGCCTACACCTGGGTGCGGTGGAAATTGAGGAAGGCCCGCGAGGCCGTGGGCCCGCGCTGCCCCTGGTACCGGGAGCCGTACCGCTCACTGCCGTACGGGGCCTCGGCCGGCGAGCTGAGCCGGAACAGGCACAGCTGGCCGATCTTCATCCCGGGCCACAGCTTGATCGGAAGCGTCGCGAGGTTCGACAGCTCCAGGGTCACGTGCCCGGAGAACCCGGGGTCGATGAACCCGGCGGTCGAGTGCGTGACCAGCCCGAGCCGCCCCAGCGAACTCTTCCCCTCCAGCCGCGACGCGAGATCGTCGGGCAACGAGATGACCTCGTACGTACTGGCCAGCACGAACTCGCCCGGATGCAGGATGAACGGTTCATCCCCTTCCGGTTCCACGAGCCGGGTCAGCTCCGCCTGCTCGACGGACGGGTCGATGTGCGGGTACCGGTGGTTCTCGAACACCCGGAAGAAGCGGTCGAGGCGCACGTCGACACTGGACGGCTGCACCATGGATTCGTCGTAGGGATCGATCCGTACCCGCCCGGCATCGATCTCGGCCCGGATGTCCCTGTCTGAGAGAAGCACTCCCCGAGGATACGCAAGGCGCGCGGACCGGCCACAATCGCCGTCCCACGCGCCCACGCCCTGCTGCCCCTGCCGGGTCCCCGTGCCCTCGCTACCGCTTCTGGTGAGCGACCGGCACGACGCTGCGAAGCCGCGCACAGCGCGGACACCGCAAGAGCCGGCCGGGGCCGAGTCGCTCGGCCTGCTGCATCGGGAACGAGGCGGCGGTGAACACGTGCCCATCGGCACAGCGGACGACGGTGCGCTCCATCAAGTCCAAGAGTCCCTTCCCCAAGAGCCGCGCCTGGCTTCCTGCCCTGACGCCGAAAGGCACATTACGGGATCAAAGAGACAACCCTCCAGGCGGCACCCCGGCCTCGCCCAGCCCCTCACCAACACCCCACCGTACGCCCCAACTCCAGCCCCCCGTACCCACTTCCGCACCTTGAACGCCACCAGGCCCCCGGGACCTGAAACACCGGGGACCTGCCATGGGGTAGAGTGACCGAGCATCCGGTCGCCGGTCGTTTCCGGTGGCCTGGATCACACGCGGGTGTAGTTTAATGGTAGAACATCAGCTTCCCAAGCTGAGAGCGCGAGTTCGATTCTCGTCACCCGCTCCACGAAGAAGGCCCAGGTCAGAAACCTGGGCCTTTCTGCTGTCCATGATGATCACTCGTCGCGTGCCAGATCCGTGCCAGAACGCTTCTCGTCGGCCTCCCGGGCAGCGGCGGCCCGAGCCTTCCGGACGGTGGCGTCGAGGTCGGCGGCCACCTCTTCCTGACGCTCGTCGTCGGAGTGCTGATGGATCAGCGCAGCCTTCTCGGAGGACTGCCTGGCGCGCACCATCGTGTCCTTGAGGGTGGCACCGGACCGTGTGGACAGCGTGTGCCCCGTGTGGCGGAGATCGTAGAACCGGAAGCCCTCGGGCATGCCGACGATCTCACGCGCCCGTCACCACTTCCGCCCGAAGGTGCTGCGCCGGAACGGCGCTCCCTTCTCGCTACCGGCGCCCTTGATCCGGAACGGGTTGCGCTGGATCAGCTCGCCATCGACGGCAATTTCCGTGGTGGCTTTCAGGAGCCGGTACGCCTCGGCTGTGATCGTCTTGGCGCCCGTGATCCGCAGCCGTTCGGGTGACGGGGACCGTGCTGTCCGAGATGCCGGGAGCCAGCCGTCCACCCAGGCTGGAACTCCTGGTCCCGGAGCGAGGAGGCGGGCGTGGAGCAGCGATCGGTCATGGACCTCGACGCCCTCACGGCGTTCCTGGCCCGGCTGACCGGCCTGCTGCTGCGCTCGTCAGGCGAGGGTGCCCATCTCGTCGAGCGAGCCGTGGTCGACAGTGCCCGTGCCTTCGGCGGTGCCGCGTCCCTGCTGCTGGTGCCGGAGGCGGCGGTGCTCACGGTCACCGCGGCGGACGGCGGTACCCGCGCCGTCATCGTGCACGGCTTCCCGGAGGTCTTCCGCCTCGACCAGGTGGCCGCGCTCAAGCCGTTCCTCGCCGACGTGCGGGCAGGCCGGACCGGGATCGCGGAGGCCGACCACAGGCTGAGGGAGATCGAGGCGGCGGTGCCGTACCCGTGGTGGCTGAAGTTCCTCGGCATCGTGCTGTTCGCGCTGGGTTTCGCGCCGTTGATGCAGCCCACCTGGTACGAGATCGCCACCACGGCCGTGCTGGGCGCGCTCGCCGCGGCTCTCGCGGTCACCGCCGACCGCGTGCCCCGGCTGCACCGGTTCCTTCCGCTGGCGGTGTCGACGGTGGTCTCCGTCGTCACGATCGAGCTGTTCGCCGACAACCCTGCGCACGGCGGTCCCGTCCTGCTGATGCTCCCGGCGCTGTTCTACTTCGTCCCCGGCGACTACCTGAGCGCGGCGACCGCCGAGCTGGTCGCCGGTCTGATCACCACCGGTGCGATACGGCTCGTCTACTCCGTCTTCCTGCTGGTCCAGCTGTACGTCGGTGTCCTGCTCGGCGTCCTCTTCGCCGGCGCCTCCCCCCACGCCCTCTTCGACGTCGCCGCCCACTCCGACCTGCCCCGGTGGACGCTGTTCCTGGCCTGGATCGTCTTCACAGCGGGCACTCTGTTCGCCTTCGCGATCCCCCTGCGCTTCTTCTGGCCGCTGCTCCTGCTCGTCTACGTCACCGTCGGTGTGCAGTCGGCGTTCACGAAGCTCGCCGGGGAGACGGGCGGCACCTTCGTCGCCGCGGTCGTCCTCGCCGCCACGGCCACGCTGATCGCGCGCGGGCCGCACCGCCCACCCCGGCTGATCCTGATCCTGCCCGGCTTCTTCGCGCTCACCGTCGGCTCGCTCGGCATGCGCGGCCTGACCACTCTGGCCGGCGGCTATGTCGAGGGCTTCCAGGACCTGCTGAAGCTGGTCACAATCGTCACCGCCCTCGCCCTCGGCCTGGTGGTCGGCGAAGCACTCACGCAGGGGCACGGCGACACGTAGACGAAGCGGCACCACGACCCACGCACCGGCGGCCTTCGCCGAGCAGGACGACGCGGCCCGCATGAGCCGGGCCCCGCCCACGGCGCGGACCGCCGACCGCTCCATGGCGAGAACCACGCTGGAACAGATCTGACCAAGTGCGACGGCGTCCCCGGACTCGTATCCCTCGTGAATTCCACTCCGTCTTCGATCGCCGCCTTCGCCCGACATCGGGCGACCACAACCTGTCGAGCGGCGAAAGCGGCTCAGGCGATGTCGTGGACGTTGTGCTCGGTCAGGTCGGATGCGTGCCGGGCAATGGCGCGGTAGTCGGCATCGTCGTGGAGGACTGTCAGACCGTGGTGGGCCGCAGTGGCAGCGATGATGAGGTCCACCGCCGAGGCGTTGCGGTGCTCTCCGGCCCGGGCCATGCGGTGCTGCACCGCGCTGACCCAGCGCCCCGCGTTCTTCGGCACCGAGGCGTCGGGGTAGAGGTCGGTGAACATTTCCGCGACCTCGTCGTACTCGCGTCCGTTCCGGGCGCTGTACAGGAACTCGGCGCGCTGCGCGTAACAGGATGCGATGGCCCCGACATCGACCGCGTCGTACCAAACCGACTGAAGTTTTGGATCGCGGAGCAGCCGGACCAGGCCGGACGTGTCGAGCAAGTAAATCATCGGCTGTGCTTCTCCGCCCGGTGCAGGCGCTCGGCGTCCTCGACGGCACCCCACTCACGCGCACGCTCGAAGTGACGACTGATGCGCGCCGCACGCTCCTGCTGCTCTGCGTAGAAGTGCAGAGCGAGATTGACCGCCTCCTTCTTGGTCCTGACCTTGGCCAGAGCCATGGCACGTTCCAGCGCCTCGTCATCGATGTCGATCTGGGTCACAGACATGGGGCACCTCCCACACAATGTCGGTGATGTATGGAGAAGAACACGTCGCCAACATCTACGAGTCCACGCCTGACCGTCGGTCCACGGTCGCAACGGACACTTCAGACAAGCGCGGCAGACGATGCCGGCCGGTCGGCGAGAAGCGCCGCGTGCACGTATCACTCAGCCGCTGGTGGTGCCCGTGCCCATGGCGTGCACGTAAGAGCGGACAACCACGGTCAACAGCGGTGTGCCAGACCCGCGCAACGGTGTCGGCACGACGAATCCGCGCAGGTCAGCAGCCATCCGGCCGTGCGAGCGCCGTCGCTTCCCAGGCTGAGAGCGCGAGTTCGATTCTCGTCACCCGCTCCACGCGAAACCCCCAGGTCAGAGACCCGGGGGTTCTTTGCTGTCCAGACCGGTCGGCAGTGCACGCACCACAGCCGCACCATCAGTTCTCCGGCGGCTCCTCCCTGTAGTGCGCGGTCGCCGCTGTGGTGCTTCGCACGTTCGGCCCGTACGAGGTCGTCGAGCCCGGTGGAGACCTCCCGTTGCCGCCCCTCCCTCACTTCTTCGGCTACTGATCGCACTCGGTGGAGCTTGCCTCGCCCATTGAGACTCCGCCAACCTCCCGTGGTCCACGACATGACTCCCCGTCTGGGGCTCGGGCCGTCCAGTCAGTACGTGTCCGGCAGGTCGATGACGTTGCCGTCCTTGTCGAGCGTGCGGGTAATCCAATAGACGTCCCACTTGTCGTTGACCTGCTGCGGCACCTTGCCCTCCGGGTATCGCGTGTATCCCGCCGGGGGTTCATCACCGTTCGTCACGCAATCCCCACCGGGGCCGTTTACCTGCAAGACGGGGTACTCGCCTCTGCTGCAGACGTGCTCCTGGTACTTCAGGGCGGCACATCCGGTGAGTGCCACGACCGCGGCCGTGCCGGCAAGTGCACCACCGACGGCCTGGAACCTGCCGGGTCGGAAGGCGGTGGTGGGGCGGCTGATCCTGCGGGGCGTGGGCACGGTCGTCCTACCTTCTTGTTGTGGGTCTGAGCTGGTCATTCGTAGGATCAGCGGGCCCAGGGGCTCCGGGTATGGCTGGCATGGTGTCGCCGTTGGATGGCTCAGGAGACTTGGCCGCCCGGAACCCCGCGACGACTCGACCGCTAATTGGGAGACGCGACGCGATCGCTGTGTAGGACAACGTCGGCGAGGTCGTCTGCTGGGTTCATGTACGACGAGCGTGCGGAGGTGGCTGTGCCCGAGATCTGGGCCGGAGTGGACATCGGCAAGGAACATCACCACTGCGTGGTGATCGACGCCCAGGGCCAGCAGCTGCTGTCGCGGCGCGTCCTGAACGACGAGACCGAACAGCTCCAGCTCCTGACCGACGTGCTGGAGCTGTCGCGGGACGTGCTGTGGGCGGTGGACATCAACCACGGCGGGGCCGCACTCCTGCTCGGCCTGCTGGTGAGCCACGACCAGCACATCACCTACATCACCGGCCTGGCCGTCCACCGCGCCTCGGCCGGCTACCGGAGCCAGGCCAAGACCGATGCGAAGGACGCCTTCGTCATCGCCGACCAGGCCCGCATGCGCACCGACCTCGGCGTGCTGCGGCCCGGCGACGAGATATCGGTGGACCTGCGCACCCTGGTCACCCGGCGCACCGATCTGATCTGCGACCGGACCCGGCAGATCAACCGGATGCGTGCCCAACTCCTTGAAATCTTTCCCGCGTTGGAACGCTCGTTGGATCTGACGAAGAAGGGGCCGGTCGTGCTGCTGACCGGTTACCAGACCCCGGCCGCGATCCGTCGCACCGGAGCTACTCGTATCGCGACGTGGCTGAAGAACCGCAAGGTCCGCAACAGCGCGGCCTTGGCCCGGAGCGTCGTGGAGGCGGCCGAGGCCCAGTTCACCGCGCTGCCCGGCGAGAAACTCGCGGCCACCATGGTGGCCCGACTCGCGAAGGGGGTGATGGCCCTCGATGAGGAGATCGCCGAGCTCGACGCTCTCATCGAGGCCCGGTTTCGCGAGCACCCGCACGCCGAAGTGATCCAGAGCCTGCCCGGCATGGGAACCTTGCTGAGCGCGGAGTTCCTGGCCGCAACCGGCGGTGACATGGGCGCCTTTGGCACCGCCGACCGCCTGGCCGGCTACGCCGGCCTCGCCCCCGTCCCACGCGACTCCGGACGCGTCAGCGGCAACCTCCACCGTCCTCGCCGCTACCACCGCGGCCTGCTCCGCGCCTTCTACCTCTCCGCGTTCGCCAGTCTCCGAGGCTGCCCGGCCTCGAAGCGGTTCTACGAGCGCAAGCGGGCCGAGGGCAAGGGGCACAAGCAGGCGCTGCTGGCGCTCGCCCGACGCCGGGCCAACGTCCTGTGGGCCATGATCCGCGACGGAGCGTGCTATCAAGCCACACCACCGGTCACGGCGTCGGCTTGACAACGTCATTGGGAAGTCCTACCGCTCCTGTCACCCCCCACCGCCTCAGTTCCCGTGCCAGTCAACCCCGTTCATGGCTGTTCAGAGGGAGCCACGCGGCGGGCTCGCCCCAGCGTCCGGCCGCCCATGAACGCTGGTGAACACCCCCGCACACAGCCCACCCCCACACCGACACAGTTGGAAAGAGGGCGCTCCGGGGACAGGTCCCCCGGGCCCTGACCAGGCCGATCAGCACCTCGTCGGCACCGAGCTCGACCGCTCCCGCGCCGACCGCCTCCTAGCGTTCGACATCGGCCACCCGGTCGATCGTCTGTGCATCCCTGCGGGCCGCCAGTTCCAGCAGTTCGTCGACCGACCACTGGTCGTAGACATGCTCGCCGTACTTGGCGGCGAGGACGCGGCCGTCAGGTGCGATGAGGAAGTCGGCAGGAAGGCCGAGTCGGCCGCCGTGCGGGCTGATGGAGGGCAGGTGCTCCCGCCCGCGGACGACGTTCCGAACGCCGCTGAGGACCGCCCGGACGACCGGCCCCCAGGCTCGCGGGCTGAGCAGGGCACGGGGCGACCGTTCCACGCCGAACTCCGCGTACAGCCGCCTGGCCGGGTCGGCGACGACGGCGAACGGGAGATCGGTGGTGTGGGGCGCCAGTTCCTCGACGGGTGAGTGGAAGACCACGACCTCGCGCACACCGGCGACCTCTATCTCCCGGTGCCGCCGTACCACCGACCGCAGGTGCAGGTTGCAGACCGGGCATCCGGCGAAGCGCCGGAACTGGAGGTGGATCAGACGGTCGGGGTCGGGAACGACGACCTGGCCGCCGGAGACGGCGGTGAGACTGCGTTCGTCCACGGTGGAGCCGGGCTCGATCGGACTGCGGGACATGCGCATGAACATTCCCTCCGTAGGCGTATGCCATACACCTACCAGCGTAGGCGTATGGCGTACGCTGTCAACCGTCATGCCACGCCCTCGCTCCCTCACCCCCGATCAGCTCGCTTCGGCCGCTCTCGCCGTCATCGACCGCGACGGACTCGCCGGGCTGTCGATGCGCGCCGTCGCCCAGGAACTGGGCATGAGCACCATGGGGCTCTACCGATACGTGCGCGACCGCGAGGAGCTCGAAAGGCTCGTCGTCGAACTCGTACTGAGCGCCGTGGATACCGCGCCGCCGGATCCCGGCGCGTCATGGCGCGAGCAGCTCGAGGTCCTGGTGCGGCGCCTGCGCGACACCGTGGGCGCCCATCCGGAGGTCGTCCCCCTCACCATCGCTCACCGGCACCACTCCCTTGGGGTGCTGCGCTGGGCGGAGACCGTGCTCGCAGTCCTCACCGAGGCAGGTGTCGAGGGCGAGCGGCGGGTCGTCGCTCTGCGCGGCCTGCTCAGTTATGCCATCGGAGCGATCCAACTGGAACACCTCGGAGCCCTGTCCGGTCCGGGGACGACAGCCATCACCGAGCTGTCGCCCGTCGAGTTCCCGCACATGACCGAGACCGCCCGAGACGCCCGGAACGTCGGTGCCGACCAGGAGTTCCTGGGAGGACTCGCCATACTGCTCGACGGTCTCGGCGTGTGAGACGGTCGATCCCGCACCCTCTCCGGACCGATACCTGTCGACGACCGCGCCTGACGGGTGCGGACGCCCTCACCCAGCGCGGACAGCATGCGGAGGCAGGCAAGTAACCCGGGGTCGGGCCCCGGCTGTCGCCGATGAGAGCCCCCGGCCTGCCACCCCTCGGCGGAGCCAATTGGCGCTTTCCTGCGCCCCGGGGGTGCGGCAGGCCGGGACCTACGACGTAAGACAAATCGTCTTACATTGATCGCATGGCTGACACCGTCACGATCCGCAGCGACTCGGAGACCGAGCACGCTCTGGACGTTCTCACCCATGACGGCAGCTCACGCTCGGCAGCCATCCGTCAAGCCGTGCTCGAAGCCGCCCTGCGCAAAGAGCGGGCCGCTGCGATGCGCCGCGCTGTCCTGCGTATGCCGCTCGGCGAACCGGACGGCATCGACATCGCCGCGGAGATCGCCCGCAGCCGCGAGGACGAGCGCTGATGCTCTCTCTCGACCCGGCCGCCGTCGTGAAACTCGTCCACGCCGAGTCCGAGTCGCAGGCATTGCGCAACTGGCTCGACGAACGGGCCGAGACCGGATGGACGAGTTCGGTTCTGGTGGAGATCGAGTCGTCACGGGCCCTGGCACGCTACGCCCCGGAAGCCGTTGCCCGGCTCCACCCGGTCCTTGACCTGATCGAGTTGGTGGAGTTGGACGCGGGTATTCGCATCTTGGCCCAGACGGTGAAACCGGCGACCGTACGGAGTCTGGAAGCCATCCACCTGGCAACGGCTCTCCGTATCCGTTCCCAGCTCACCTCCTTCGTCACCTACGACAAACGGCTGGCCGATGCCGCCCAAGCAGCCGGACTGACCGTCGACATGCCTGCCTGATGCCTCTCTTCACCATCAGGGTCCCCTGACAGAGGCTCCCGGCCCGCGAATACCTGAGACGGCGCCCGAGCAAAGCGCCACGCCACCGCTCAACTCGCCTTCGGCGGAATGCCCGTTGATGTCCCGCTGCAGGCGCCCACACAGCCCTCGTTTCAACCGCGTGCCCCACCCATGCCCTTCAGATCGGGCAACAGCGGTCGCCAAGGGTGCGATCCCGATCCGGCCACGGAGTCCTGGTCCTGCGCCACCGCAGGTCAGCAGCCATACGGCCACGCAAGCGCCATCGCTTCCCGAGCTGAGAACGCGAGTTCGGTTCTCGTCACCCACTCCGTGATGAAACCCCCGGGTCAGTGGCCTGGGGGTTTCTCTCCTGTCTGCACCACTCCCCCGCTCGCGTGGAAGTGGTGGTCTCCGCACAGCGGCGGTCCGCGGAGGGCGGCACCCCGATGGTGAGGGCGGTGGCCGGGCCGGCCGCCGCCCTCACCCGATTCGTCAGGGGTTTTCGATGGTGATGAAGGGGTCCCATTGGAAGTACCCCTTCAATTGCCGGTGGCGGTCCAGGACCTGGAAGGAGAAGTGGTACACGACCTTGCCGGCCCTTTTGACGGTCGTCCGCCAGTAATGGTCCTGGTAATTCTGCGTCACGAATTCCGGCCTGCCCTCGGCCCCCTCCTGCGGCATCGGGTAGATGCCGTCGATCACCTCGATCTCCGGCGTCCTGATGAGCACGTGGCTGCTGTCGCTGCTCACGTACTTGTACAGCAGTGACTTGTAGTCGCTGCTGAGCGACAGCGTCGTCTCACGCCACCTGATGCTGTCCCCGGGTTCGGCCCGGAGGTTCAACTCGGCCCCCGACGTGCCGATGATGTGGTCCTGACGCGTCGTCATGTAGATCAGGCGGTGGTCGACGTACGTCGGCGCGTCGGGGTTCCTCGACGCGTTGGGATTCTGCTCGACGATCGTGGCCGCGTCGAACGCGATCAGTACGTTGAGATCAGCCATTTCCTGCTCCTTCGAACACGAGGATTCCCTGGGACGCGCCGTCTTGACGCGCCCTTTTTCCCTTCCGCCCCTCCGGCCCGTCAGGCCGTCGCGGTGGGCTTCGGCACCTTGTACGCCATCGCCCGCGGGTAGTCGTGCCGGCGCAGGCGGACGCGGACCAGCAGCGGTCCGGCGTTGACCGGGTCGGCCGGGTCGGCGAGGCGGGCCAGCAGGGCGTCCATCTCGGAGGTGTCCGCGATGACGACCCCGTTCGCCGGGGTGTTCTTGCCGGTGAAGACGGCCGCGAGGCGGTCGTAGTGCCACGGGTGGAGGACGTTGTAGAAGTCCGGGTCGGTGGAACCGGTGGAACCTTCCGGGTCGGTGTAGTAGGACGGGTGGACCAGCATCTGCTCGATGCCGTAGAAGTGTCCGTTGTCCATGACGAACACCACCGACCGCAGCCCGAGCCGGGTGTGGGTGGAGAGCTCCTGACAGGTCTCCTGGAAGGCGCCGTCGCCGACGAACACCATCGGGCGGGCGGGCGTGCGCTCGGGGGCGAGTGCGGCGCCGGTGGCCGCGCCGACCGACCAGCCGATGGACAGCCAGCTGACCTGCGACAGGAACCCGCCCGCGGGCAGGGACAGGTTCATCGAGCCGATGAGGGAGAAGGCGGCGTCGGAGACGACCGTCCAGTCCTCCCGGGTCTCGTGGCCCAGGAAGTGGTTGATCCGGTCGAACACGCCGTCGTAGCTGAGCCGTTCGACGTGCCGGGACGAGCCCGGAACGCGGAGTGAGGCTCGGTGGTGATCCAGGCCGGCGGGGCGGTGGTCGGGTGCGCCGTGGTGGGCATGGGCCTCGGCGTAGTAGTCGGCGGCCAGCCCTCCGGAGCCGTATCCCTTCACCAGCGCGTCCTGGAGGGCGGGCAGCAGCTGTTCGAGCCGGACGTCGGGGAAGTGGGAGGTGCCGACGCTGACGCCGCCGTTCGCGGCCATCACCCAGTCGCCGCCGACGCACTGCTCACCGCCGAGGTTCTTCGAGGTGGACCAGGCTCCGAGCCCGATCCGGCAGGTGGCCCAGTCCTTGAAGATCCAGTGCACGTCCGGGTGGCTGGCGTGGCCGTTGTAGACGCCGTGGAACTGCGGCTGGTCCTCGTCGACGACGGCCTTGGCGCCGACGGTGGTGCAGAACGGCACTCCGGTGGCCTCCACCAGATCGGTGAGCCGCCCGCCGAGGAAGAACCGGTCGACCTCCTCGCCGGCCCACAGGATCGGGCGGGGCCTGCCGTCCGGGCCGGGATGCTCCTCGATCAGGGTGAGGATCGCGTTCACGGCACTGTCCAGCATGGTCTGGTCGCGTGCGCCGAACGGCCGCTCGCGGCGGAGGATCGGCCCTTCGGGCCTGGCGCAGGGCTCGTCCCACAGGTCCTCCATGACCTCCAGGTAGACCGGCCTGCGCTCGGAGAGGCACGCGGTGAGCGCGGCGTCGATCTGGCCGGGGGCGCGGCCCGGGTGGGAGATGACCTGGGCGTCCACGGTGACCTGCCGGTAGACGTCCAGGTTGCTCTCCGGGCGGGGGCTCATGTGTGAGGTGAGCACGCCGAGGGCGCGGTGGTCCTGCCACTGCCCGTAGGGCGGGGAGGCGTTGACGGCGACGAGCGGGACTCGTTCGACGTAGGCGCCGCCGCAGGCGCCCAGTAGTTTGAACGCGCCGACGCCGTAGGTGACCGCGGCCGCGCCGACGCCGTGGAGGCGGGCGTAGGCGTCGGCGGCCTGGCCCGCGCCGCCCTCGGTGGGGGTGCCGACCCACTCGATGCCGCCCTCGGCCCGCAGGGTGGTCAGGAACGGACCGAGGTGGTTGCCGGGGACGCCGAACAGGTGGGTGATGCCCAGCTCGGCCAGGCGCAGGGCGAGGTAACGGGCGACCGTGCACCCGGGGGTGACCGCGGTCACGGGCGGTCCTCCTCGCTCGGGCCCGGCGTGGTCACCGGCGGGGCCTGGGCGGGATCGGCGAAGGGCTGGTGGTGCCCGGTGGCGCGGAAGGTCTTGATGCGCCCGCCGACGCGGCCGGTGTCGGCCTCGAGGACGGTGACGTCGTGACCGGCGTCCTTGGGCAGGCGACCGGCGACGAGGCCGGTGATGCCGGCGCCGATGCCGATGATCTTCTTGCGCGGGTGGCGGGTGGGGCCGAGGTGGCCCGTGTCGATCAGGGTGTGGAGATGACCGAGCGTGAGGTCCTCGTCGTCCGGCCCGACGAGAAGGAGTTCGCGGGCAAGCTTGAGGCAGGTCTGCCGGCTTGCACGGATGGCCGAGTTTTCCCGTGAAATGTCGGTCATGACTTGCGATCGTAGAGACAGAGAAACGGTTTTCCGGTTCTCCCGGCAGACAAAGTCCAAAAAACACCGATCGCACCGCTTGACGAAAATTCGACTTTCTCGGGTCCCTCTTGACGGACGACAGGTTCACCAGGGGCGGATGGGGAAAGAGAAACGAAGCCGAATCGATAATCCACTTACGGAATGCGGAAATCCTGGTGCCTCAATGGTGGTGATCTCGTCGGCCGACCGGACCGGAAAGGACACCAGGACGGCGATTTTCCGCCCAGCCGTCGCCGCTGCTGCCTCGTTCGCCGCGGCCTCGTTCGCCGCTGCCGACACCCCGGGGCCGCGGAAGGCGGCGGCGCGGTGCGAAGACGTCGTCCGGCCCCTGCCGCCGACCGCCGGTCTGCCGCCGATACGAGGCGAGTGGGCCGGCCTCGGCGCAAGCCCCGCGCGCTCCGTGCCGAACACGGGTGCGCCCGTCTCGTCTCACTCCCGTTCGACGGGCCGAGCGGCCGTCCTGGGCCGCTTGGCGGATGACGGAACCCTCACGTCCGCCGGGGAGCGGTCAGCGGTGCTCGGGGTTGTCCGCGTCCGGGCGGCAGCCGGCGTCCCACTGTGTGCGCTGGTTGCCGTGGGCGGGGATGCCTCCGGCGTGCTTCAGCAGGGCGGCGAGGTGCATCAGGTTCCAGGTCATGAAGGCGGTGTTGCGGTTGGTGAAGTCGTTCTCCGGGCCGCCCGAGCCCGGGTCGAGGTACGACGGCCCGGGGCCGGCCGCGCCGATCCAGCCGGCGTCTGCCTGGGGCGGGATCGTGTAGCCGAGGTGCTGGAGGCTGTAGAGGACGTTCATGGCACAGTGCTTGACGCCGTCCTCGTTGCCGGTGATCAGACAGCCGCCGACGCGGCCGTAGTAGGCGTACTGCCCCTGGGAGTTGAGCAGCGAGGAGCAGGCGTAGAGACGCTCGACGACCTGCTTGGTGACGGAGCTGTTGTCGCCCAGCCAGATCGGGCCGGCGAGCACGAGGATGTCGGCGGCCATCACCTTCCCGTACAGCCCGGGCCAGGCGTCGGTGGCGAAGCCGTGCTCGGTCATGTCCGGGTAGACGCCGGGGGCGATGTCGTGGTCCACGGCGCGGATCAGGTCCGTGGTCACGCCGGCGGCGTCCATGACGGCCCGGCTCCTGTCGATCAGGCCCTGGGTGTGGCTGAGCTGCGGGGACGGTTTGAGGGTGCAGTTGACGTAGAGGGCGGTCAGGTCGTCGTAGCGGTACGGGGCACCGGTGGATGGTGAGGCTGTCACGGGTGGCAGCCTCTCGCACGTTTCCCGGTTCGCCCTGATTCGACGCACCCACGTATGCCTTACGGAGTTGCGGCATACGGACGCGGTCCCGTGGTGCGGCGCCGGTGCGGACCTAGCGTGGCCGTATGCGCGTACTGGTCACCGGCGGTGCCGGGTTCATCGGGTCCCGTGTCGTCGCCGCGCTCCGGGAGCGCGGACACGAGCCGCTCGTCTTCGACGTGCGGGAGGATCCCGGCGCCGACGTGCGGGACCAGGCTGCCGTCGGCCGCGCCCTGTCCGGTGTGGACGCCGTGTGCCACCAGGCCGCGATGGTCGGGCTCGGCGACGGGGTCGCCGACGCGGCGGAGTACGTCTCGCGCAACGACCTGGGCACCGCCGTGCTGCTCGCCGCCATGGCGGAGGCCGGCGTCGGGCGCCTCGTGCTGGCCGGGTCGATGGTCGTCTACGGGGAGGGGCGGTACGAGTGCCCGCGGCACGGGGTCGTACGGCCCGGGCCGCGTGCCGTCGCCGACCTCGACGCGGGCCGGTTCGAGCCCACCTGCCCGGTGTGCGGGGACGGCCTCTCCCCCGGCCCGGTCGGCGAGGACGCCCCGGCCGACCCCCGGAACGTGTACGCGGCGACCAAGCTCGCCCAGGAACACCTGGCCGCCGCCTGGGCCCGCTGCACCGGCGGGTCGGCGGTGTCGCTGCGCTACCACAACGTGTACGGCCCCGGAATGCCCCGCGACACCCCGTACGCCGGTGTCGCCTCCTTCTTCCGCTCGGCGCTCGCCCGGGGTGAGGCACCGCGCGTGTTCGAGGACGGGCGGCAGCTGAGGGACTTCGTGCACGTCCGGGACGTGGCGGCGGCCAACGCGGTGGCACTGGAGGCGGAGGCCGCCCGGGGCGTGCTCACGGCGTACAACACCGGCAGCGGTGAACCGCACACCGTCGGTGGGATGGCACGGGCGCTGGCCACCGCGCACGGCGGACCCGAGCCGATCGTCACCGGCGAGTACCGGCTCGGGGACGTGCGGCACATCATCGCGGACTCGTCACGGCTGCGGGCCGGGCTGGGGTGGAAGCCGGAGGTCGGTTTCGAGGAGGGCATGGCGGAGTTCGCGCGGGCCGGAACGCGGGGGGCGTAGGACCGCGGTGGACCGGTGGTGCCGCCCGCGCTCAGGAAGCGGCGGCGGGCGGCACCACCTCGAAGCGGCAACCGCCGGGAACGTCGCGTACGGCGGCCCGGCCCTGGTGCGCCTGCACGATCCCCCGAACGCCACCCTGGCTCCGGCGGCCCGCGTTTCACAAGGAGCGGAAGCCCGGTATGCCCGGTTCGCGCTCGTAGGGTACGACCGTGACAACGGCTCCTTCGGACGTCGACGTGGTGCTGCCCTGCCTGAACGAGGCCGAGGCCCTTCCCTGGGTGCTCGAACGGATCCCGCCGGGCTGGCGCGCGCTCGTCGTCGATAACGGTTCCACCGACGGCTCGGCCGAGGTCGCCCGCGCGTGCGGCGCGACCGTCGTGCACGAGCCGCGCCGGGGCTTCGGTGCCGCCTGCCACGCCGGGCTGACCGCCGCCACCGCCGACGTGGTGTGCTTCTGCGACGGCGACGCCTCCCTCGACCCGTCGCTCCTCGTCCCCTTCGTCCGTGAGGTCCGGGACGGCGAGGCCGACCTGGTGCTCGGCCGACGGCGCCCGCGGGGCCGGGGCGCGTGGCCCGCACACGCCCGCGCCGGCAACCTCGCACTCGCACGGATGCTGCGCCGCCGCACCGGGCTGCGCCTGCACGACCTCGGTCCCTTGCGCGCCGCCCGCCGCGAGCCCCTGCTCGCCCTCGGCCTCACCGACCGGCGCAGCGGCTATCCGCTCCAGATGGTCGTCCGCGCGGCCGACGCCGGCTGGCGGATCGCCGAGCACGACGTGCCGTACCTGCCGCGCGCCGGTGCCTCGAAGGTGACGGGCACCTGGCGCGGCACCTGGCAGGCCGTACGGGACATGAGCCGCGTGTTGAGCGAACCCCCCGTGCGCGGAGGAGGAACCGTCCGTTGACCACGCTCCTCGTCATCGCCAAGGAGCCGCGGCCGGGCCGGGTCAAGACCCGGCTCACCCCGCCGTTCACGCCCGGTCAGGCGGCTCAGCTGGCCGAGGCGGCCCTCGCGGACACCCTGCACGCCGTGGCGGCCACACCCGCCTCCCGGCGCGTGCTCGTCCTCGACGGCGCCCCCGGCCCCTGGCTGCCACCCGGCTTCGACGTCGTACCGCAGTGCGCGGGCGGGCTGGACGAGCGGCTGGCGGACGCCTTCGCGCGCTGCGACGGCCCGGCCCTGCTCATCGGCATGGACACCCCGCAGGTGACGCCGGAGCTGCTCACCGTGGACTTCGCCGACTGCGACGCCCACTTCGGCCCGGCCGAGGACGGCGGTTTCTGGGCCCTCGGCCTGGCTCGCCCCGATCCCGCCCTGTTGCGGGGCGTGCCCATGTCGACCTCGGTGACGGGAGCGGCCCAACGGAACCGGCTCCTCACCGCCGGCCTGCGGGTGCGCGACCTGCCGCCCCTGCGCGACGTCGACACCGCCGCCGACGCCCACGCCGTCGCCGCCCTGGCCCCGCACGGCCGCTTCGCGGCACGGCTGGCCCGGTGCACGGCGGTCGCGGGGCCGGATGCGCGACCGGTCACGGGGGTCGACCCACCGAACGACTGACCGGACTCCCCACCGAACGACCGGACTCTCCCCGGCCCCGGCCCGTCGCAGGGCCGACTCCGCCCCGGCCACACCCCCGTCGAGCACCCCGCCCACCGCCCTCGCCCTGACGACTGCCGGCCCCTACTCCGCCGCCCTGCGCAGCCGCAACAGCCGCAGCGCCAGCAGCAGCGCCGAGCCGCCGAAGAGGACGGCGGTGATCAGCAGCCAGCGGGCGAGGAACACGTCCGCCGACAGCCCGGTGCCGATTCGGTAGCGCCGCTCCACCCTCCCGCTGATCAGCGGGAACCACACGAGAAGGAGCAGCGCGGAGAGGGCCGCCGGTACGCGCACGTACGGCACCCACTCCCGGCGCCGGACCGCACCGAGCCCCCGTACGACCGCCCGGTCCGCGACCGTGTACAGGGGCAGCAGCACGAGGTCGTGCAGCAGCGCCGCCCCCACGAACCACAGCGCCACGCCGAACCAGTCGTCCGCGAGCAGTCGCACCCCCGCGTAGGCGGCGAGCGCGAACGAACAGGCGAGCAGCAGGAGTTGCAGGGGGCTGCCGACCGGAACGCGCAAAAGCCGAGGAAGCCGCGGACGCATCACAGATCTCCGAACGTCATCCGGGCCACCCACTTGGTGTTGAGCACACCGGGCGCGGCGGGCACGATGATCCGCGCCGGGTGGCCGTGGTCGGGGGACAGCTCCTCGCCGTTGACGTACAGGGCGAGCAGGGAACGCGGGTCGGCCACCTGGTTGGCGCGCAGGGCGGCTTCCCGGAAGGCGCCGCTCCGCTGGAGGGACTCGACGAACACGTCCGGCGGGTCGTCGTCGTACCCGACGAGCGCCGCGAGGTCGCGCAGCCGCACCCCGCGCCACCACTGGTCCGACGTCGACCAGCCCTCCACGCAGGCGATGGGCAACGCCGCGCTGTACAGGGGGAGCCGGAGCAGCTCGGCCCGGCGGAGGCGGACGGTGCCCGTACGCCCCGTGACGACGAGCCGCCACACGTCCTCGCCCGTCTCCGCCGCGTCGATACCGGCGTACGCGGCGGTCTTGTTGATCTGGAAGCCGTTCGGGCCGCTGCCGGGATCGCCGCCGCCGTGCGGTGCGAGGAGGGCGGTGCGCCGCAGCGGACCGTCGAAGTTCTGCCCCACCGTGGTGGCGAACAGCAGCAGCGAGCCGCCCCCGACGAACCGCAGGGCCCCCCGCCGGGAGAAGGTCGGCCCGTCGGGGCGCGGGGACACCAGGTCGTCCTTCTCCTCCCGCAGGTGCCGCAGATTGCGCAGCGCCGTGGGCATCCTCAGCAGCACGTGGACGACGAACGCGGCGAAGAACACCCACGCCCCGTAGAAGTGCAGCCGGTAGAAGGAGCCGGGGAAGACGTAGTCGAGCTGGATGTTGAGCACACCGGTCACGAACTGGAACAGCGCGCCGCCCACCAGGAGCAGCAGCGAGATCCGCTCCAGGGCGTGCGCGAGCGAGCGGGCCGGCGGCAGCGTGAACAGCCTCGGCACCACGGACCACAGCTTGGCGAGCAGGACGGGGATCAGGGTGATGCCGAGGGTGACGTGGACGCCCTGGTTGAGCCGGTACAGCCAGTGCGGGTCCGTCGGCCAGGCGAAGAGGTAGAAGCCGAGGATCCCCTTGTCCGGCGTCTTGTCGTTCACCGGCGACAGATCGGGGTTGTAAGCGGCGTACGAGACCAGGCCCGTCACGAACAGCACGGTGATGCCGGCGAGCAGGACGAGGCCCAGCACCGAGGTGAACCAGGGGCCGCGCAGGGGGCTGCGCCAGAAACCGGGCGAGGAGGGAAGCCGTGGGGCGTCGGGGTCGCGCATGTCACGACGGTAGGCCGCGACCACCCCGCGAAAGGGTGAGCGACCCCTGCCGAAACGCTGACATGGGGCCCGGACGGCGGTCCGGAACCGGCCGGGCGGCCTAGCGTTCCGGTGTGATCCGCCCCCTGCCCTCCACCGAGCCCGGCACCGAGCACTCCGGCGTGCCCCGTGGCCCGGGCCGTGACCTGTGCGCGGCCGGGGCCGCCGTGCTGCTCGTGACGACGGCCGTGCTGGTCGGCCGCCACATCCAGGGGACCAGCCGTACGCTGTTCGCCGACTGGCCCCCGCTGCTGGCGTCCTGGGAGCCCCACCTCGGCCCCGGCACTCCGGCGGCCGTCCTGGTGGCGGTCGCCACCGTGGCGTACGGCCCCGTCCTCGCGGCCCGTCTCCCCTGGCGGGCCCTGGTTCCCCTGACATGGGGCACGGCCACGGCGTGGACCTGCTCCCTCGCCCTGGTCGACGGCTGGCAGCGGGGCATCGCCGGCCGGCTCACCACCCCCCACGAGTACCTCCAGGTCATCGACCGCTTCCACGACATCCCGGCGGCGCTGCGGGGCTTCACCGGGCACATCCTGCTCGGCTCCCCCGACCACTGGCCCGCCCACATCGCCGGCCACCCGCCCGCGGCCACGCTCACCTTCGTCCTGCTCGACCGGATCGGACTGCGGGGCGGGGGCTGGGCCGGGATGTGGTGCATCACCGTCGGGGCGACGGCCTGCGTGGCCGTGCTGGTCGCGGTCCGCGCCCTGGCCGGCGAGGGGCTCGCGCGAGGGGCGGCGCCCTTCCTCGTCCTGGCCCCGGCCGCCGTGTGGATGGGCACCTCGGCCGACGCGTACTTCGCGGCGGTGGCCGCGTGGGCGGTGGCGCTGCTCGCCCTGGCGGTCACCGGGCGGTCCCTGTGGTGGGCGGGGGCGTCCGGGCTGCTGTTCGGCCTGACCTGCTACCTGTCGTACGGCCTCACGCTCGTCGCGCTGATCGCGGCGGCGGTACTGGTGCTCGGCCGACACGGGATCCGGGGGCGCCCCGCCCTGCTGGTGCCCCTGCTCGCCGGACTGGCGGTGGTCCCGACGGCGTTCACGCTCGCCGGGTTCAACTGGTGGGAGGCGTACCACCTGCTGGTCACGCGCTACCACCAGGGCGTGGGCGGCATCCGCCCCTACGGCTACTGGGTGTGGGCCGACCTCGCCTGCACGGTACTCGTCACGGGCCTGGCGACGGCGGCGGGCCTGCGGCGAACCGGTGCGGTGCTCGTCCGGCGCCGTCGCGGTGGCGCCGGCCAGGCGGCCGAGGCCCGTCTCGCACTCCTCGTGTCCGCCGCCCTCCTCGCCCTGCTGGTCGCCGACCTGTCCGGCATGAGCAAGGCGGAGACGGAACGCATCTGGCTGCCCTTCACGCTGTGGCTGCTCCCGGCGTGCGCATTCCTCACCCTCCCCCGAGCTTCCGGCTCCTCCCCCAAGTTCTCGACTTTGCTCGAACAGGGGGGACCCCCACGAGCAGGGGGGACCCCCACCCGAGCTTCCGGCTCCGCTCCAGCAGGAGGGCCCTCCGTCCGCGCTTGGCTCACCGCCCAGGCGCTGCTCGCCCTGCTCCTCAACCACCTGCTGCTCACCAGGTGGTGACCGCTCCCGAGGATGCGGAAGCACGAGGCCATGACGATCGCCGTGACGGCCGGGGGCGGCTGTCGACGTGCCGCCGGTACGGCTCTCCACCGGCAAGAGGGGAATGCCGAGCGGCGCGGTTCGAGGCCGTGCCCCATCCGTGCCCGTAAGGGCGGACAACCACGGTCGACAGCGGTGCGACCAGACCCGTGAAACAGCGGCAGCGCAGCGAATCAACGCAGGTCATCGCCCATCTGGCCGCGCAAGCGCCGTCGCTTCCCAAGCTGAGAGCGCGAGTTCGGTTCTCGTCACCCGCTCCACGAAGAAGGCTCAGGTCAGCGATCCAGGGCGGCTTCGCCGCCCGCCGTGGGGTGGGCAAGTCGAAGGCGCCGGGGCCTTGGTGACCTTGGAACCGATCTATTTGCGCGTCATAGGCCCGGGGCCCGGGGTTCTTTGGGCGACGGAGGTGGGACGCCGCGCGCGGCCTGCGGGGAGGGCCGCAGGCCGCGCGCGGTGTGGCGCACGCCACTCGATGCTCGGTCACACTCCGGCCGGCACCGCGTCCCGGTCGGCCGTCAGCGGCTCCGGGTAGGTGTCCCGCATCCGGCGCAGGAGCGCCGTGCACCAGATGCCGACGGCCGAGATGAGCATCAGCAGCGCCGCGGCCGGCCAGTAGTGGCCTCCGACCAGCGCCGTCAGCGAAAGCGCGGCCAGCGGGGCGAACCCACCGAAGATCATGTTGCAGATCTGGTAGGACAGCGAGATCCCGGTGTAGCGGACCCGGGGCGCGAAGCCCTCGGCGAGGATCGCGGCGATCGGTCCGTACAGTGCCGACATCGTGAAGCGCATCGCCATCATGGCCGCGTAGATCAGGAAGACGCTTCCCGTGCCCATGACGAGGAACTGCGGGATGGAGAGGACGACGACACCGATCAGACCGGCGATGACGACCTTGTGTGCGCCGACCCGGTCGCCCAGCCAGGACAGGCCGGGGGTGACGACCAGTTCGACGAAGGCGGCCAGGGTCAGTCCGTTGAGCAGCATGGCTTCGGACAGGCCCAGTTCGTCGGTGCCGTACGTCAGCAGGTAGCTGGTGACGACGTAGTAGCCGCCGGTGGCCGTGGCCAGGGCGAAGACGCCGACGAGGACGGTGCGCCAGGAGGTCTGGAACACCTCGACGACCGGGAGCTTGTCCTGCACCGTCCGCTGGGCGCGGATCTCGTCCATGACCGGTGCCTCCTCCAGCTTCAGCCGGATGAGCAGTCCGATGACGACCAGCACGGCGGAGGCGAGGAACGGCACACGCCAGCCCCAGCTCTTGAACGCCTCGTCACCCCACAGGTGCATCAGCGAGAACGCGCCGGTCGACAGGAGCGCGCCGACCGAGGAGCCCAGCTGGGCGAAGGAGCCGAAGAACGTGGCCCTGCCCTTCGGTGCGTTCTCGACGGCGATCAGCACCGCGCCGCCCCATTCGCCGCCGATGGCGATGCCCTGGATGAGCCGGAGGATGATCAGCAGTGTCGGCGCGAGCACGCCGACCTGCGCGTAGGTGGGCAGCAGGCCGATCGCGAACGACGCGATACCCATCATCAGGAGGGTGATGACGAGCGTGTTCTTACGGCCGACACGGTCGCCTATGTGCCCGAAGACGATGCCGCCGAGCGGGCGGAGCAGGAAGCCCACGGCGAACGTGGCGAACGCGGACATGGTGCGGAGCACGGGCGGCATGTCCGCGGGGAAGAAGACGTCGTCGAAGACGATGGCCGCGGCGGTGGCGAAGGCGTAGAAGTCGTACCACTCGATGGACGTTCCGGCGAGAGCGGCGAAGGCGGATCTCAGCGGGTTCTGCTGCTTCGCTGGCTTGGCTTGCTTGGACACGGGAGCCTCCGGCAGGAGCGGCGGGAAGAGGGGTGGCGGGGGGAGGGGCGGCGGACGGGGTCTCAGCGACCGGGGGCGGCCCAGGCGCGGGAGCCGCCGATCCAGGTCTCCCGTACGCCGATCGATGCGAGCTCGGACGGGTTCGCGTCCAGCGGGTCGGCGTCGAGGACCACGAAGTCCGCGAGCAGGCCGGGCGCGAGGGAGCCGACCGAGCGCTCCCGGTGCAGGGCGCGGGCGGCGGCGGCGGTGTGGGCGTGCAGTCCGTCGGACACCGGCAGCCGCAGTGACGCGTCGCCGAGGACGGTGCCGAGGACGGTGCGCCGGGTGGCGGCGGCGGACACGGCCTCCAGCGGCGCGGGCGGTGCGACCGGCGCGTCGGAGGAGAACACCACGGGGACGCCGGCCGGCAGGCACGGCCCGGCCGGGTTGTAGCGGTGGCCGAGGTCGCCGATCGCGGTGAGGGTGCCGTCGCCGGTGCGCAGGTGGTGCTGCGGCTGCATGACCGGCACGACGCCGAGACCGGCCATGCGCGTGATCTGCTCGTCGGTGGGCAGCCCACAGTGCTCGATGCGGTGGCGCATGTCGGCGCGCGGGACGTCCGCCTGTGCCTTGTCGACGGCGTCGAGCACCATCCCGATGGCGAACGGCGACTGTGCGTGGGTCGCCGTCTGCAGTCCGGCGGCGTGGGCGCGGCGCACGAGCTCCGCGTACTCCTCGGCCGAGTGGTAGAGCTGCCCGTGGTGGCAGCAGTCGGCCGCGTAGCCCTCCGGGAAGTAGGCCGTCCAGCCGCCGAGGGTGCCGTCCGCGTAGAACTTCACTCCCTGCATGCGGAACAGGTCGTCGCCGAAACCGTGGACGACGCCGAGGTCGAGGGCCACGTCGAGCAGGGCGGAGGTGAGGTACGCCGAGACGCGCATCCGCAGCGCACCGCTCTCACGGGCCCGCAGGTAGGTCTCCATCTCGCGACGTGAGGCCTGGGCGTCGCCGACGGTGGTCACACCGGCGGCCAGGAAGGTCTCCTGGGCGCGCAGCAGGTGGTCGGCCATGATGTCGTCGGGCTCGGAGAGGTGGAAGTTCGGGCCGTGGTTGCCGATCTTCACTCCGGCGGGACCGGTGAGCAGGTCGCAGGCCGCGTCCCACAGCTGCCCGTCGGGCTCACCGCTCTCGAAGCGGCCGATGGAACCGCCCTCCGGGTCAGGGGTGCCCGCGGTGATCCCACAGGCGTGCAGGGTGTGGGTGTTGACGACACCTCCGTGGCCGGAGGCGTTCATCACGTACACCTCGCGGTCGGTGGCGATCCGGTCGAGGTCGTGGCAGGTGGGGTGGCGGCGCTCGGCGAGGCGGCGGTGCTCGTAGCCGAAGCCGCGGACGGGCACGCCGGCGGGCAGTTCGCGTGCGGCCTCGGACAGTACGGCGACCAGGGTGTCGATGTCGGGGACGCGCTCGGGGCGGCAGTCGACCCAGGCCAGGGCCTGCCCGTACATCACCGGGTGGCAGTGGGCGTCGACGAACCCGGGGTGGACCAGGCCGCCGTCCAGCTCCAGCGTCTCGTCGGCCCGGCCGCCGAGGGCCGCGCGGGCGTCCTCGGCCGTGCCGACGTGCACGATGCGGTCGCCGCGAACGGCGAGGGCCTCCGCGCGAGCGGCGGTGCCGGCCGCCGCCACGGCGGCACCGGTCACCAGCAAGGTGCGGTCGGTACGGGGTTCGGCGGGAGCGTGGTGCATGGGGGGGTCCTGCTTTCGGCCAAGGGGGCGCCGGGGGTCGACGAGGCGACGCGCAGACGGCTGATTCGTTCGCCTGGACGATAGATAACGAACGACACGTTGGCCAGAGGGTGACGGAAATTAATCTTGGGAAGTTTTGAGCCCTCTCGCTTACGGATCGCCCTTCGAGGCCCTCTCGTGGCGCCGAACGGTCCGCTCACGGCGCGGCCGTACCGTTCGGCGCGCCCATGTCGTAGCGCTCCTTGATCAGCTCCAGGTGCACCCAGCTCTCCACGCCGCGCACACCCTCGCACGCCCGCATGGCGTCGAGGGTCGCACGTACCGCGCTGAGCGACTCCGCACTGATCGTGCCGACGAGTTCGGCGCGCCCGTTGCACGCCGACAGGAACGACACCCGCTCCCAGGCCGCGAGCGTGGAGGCGACCGGCTCGCGCGCCCCGTCGACCTGTACCGCGAAACCGCAGAGGTAGCCGAGGCCCAGCAGTTCGGGCCGCACCAGGGCGAGCACCTTCGCGACACCGTCGTCCAGCAGGCGCAGGGTGCGGAATCGGGTGGCGCCCGGCGACAGGCCGACTCGCTCGGCCAGTTCGGCGAACGGCAGCCGACCGTCCTGCTCCAGCTCGTCAAGGATCTTCCGGTCGGTGTCGTCCAGCTCGTGCGCGCCCGGATTCGCGGCGAGCAGGTAGGGGTCCTTCATGTGCCGGACGCTGATCAGCGGGTCCACGGCGGAGACGCCGGGCAGCGACCGCACCTGCTCGATCGTGCGGTCCAGGGCGTCGAAGCTCTCCGTGCGCAGCTCAGCCATGATCGCCCGCCGCCCGGCGGTGAGCGTGACGAAGGGGGCCTGGGGCATCGCCGCGATCGCCCGCGCCACCGGTTCCGCCGGACCGCGCGTGTCGATCGACAGGTGCGCGGACGCCGTCAGCCCGCGGATCACCGGGTGCACGACGGCGACGATCCGGACCGCACCGGAGGCGAGCAGCCGCTGCGTGCGGGCCCGGGTCGCCGGCCGGGACAGGCCCACGCGCTGCGCCAGCGTCTCGTAGGTGAGGCGGCCGTCGTTCTGCAGTTCGCGGACGACGGCCAGGTCGATGCGGTCCAGATCCACCTGGGCTGATCCCCTCGGTTCGGCGGCCCGGGGTCCGTGCCCCGCCCGGGTCCGCTGCCATTCTCGGTCACCCGTCACCCGTCACCCGTCGGGGTGACCGGTGTCACGGGCAGACGGCATGACCTCCCCTGGACAAGACATCGAGACGAAACGTACGTTCGGCTCGACATTCGCCGACGAAGCATCTGTGGAGGATCGATGGAACAGCCCGTAGTCGTCTTCACGGACACGGAGGACCTCGATCCTGAGCCGGCGGTGCGGATGCTCGAGGACGCCGGCTTCGAGGTGCGGATCGGCGACAGCCGCGACCCCGACGTCATCGCGTCGCTCGCCGTGGACGCCGTCGCCCTGATCGTCGGATACGCCGGCGTCGACGCCGCGCTGCTCGACCGCCTCCCCGGGTTGCGGATGATCGCCACCATGTCCGCCGGCTACGACATGATCGACACCGTGGAGGCCGCGCGACGCGGCCTGTGGGTGACCAACCTGCCGTCGGCGGCCACCGAGGACGTCGCCGTGCACGCCTTCGCCTGCGCGCTGTCGCTGATCCGCCGCCTCCCGCAGGCCGACGCCGTGGTCAGGGCGGGCGGCTGGAACGAGGAGTTCGCCGCGGGCGGGCTGCCGCGCCGCGCGAGCGAACTGACCCTGGGCCTGGTCGGCCTCGGCCGCATCGCCCGCCACCTCGCCACCCTCGCCGCCCCCGTCTTCGGCCGGATCGCGGCCTACGACCCGCACGCCGCACAGGCGGACTGGCCGGCCGGCGTCGAGCGGTACGACGACCTCGACGCCCTGGCCGCCGCCACCGACGTGCTGTCCCTGCACGTGCCGCTCACCCCCGCCACGCACGGGATCGCCGACGCACGGCTGCTCGGCCGGCTCCGGCCCGGTGGCCTGTTCGTCAACGTCTCCCGCGGCGAACTCGTCGACACCGCCGCCCTGCTGGACGCCCTCGACAGCGGCCGCCTGGCCGGCGCCGCGCTCGACGTCCTCCCCGTCGAACCCCCGCCGCCGGGCGATCCGCTGCGCGGCCACCCGGACATCCGGCTGTCCCCGCACAGCGCCTATCTGTCCGACACCTCGCGCCGCGCCTATGTGTGCAAGCCGGCCGAGAACGTGATCGCCTGGCACCGCACCGGGCGCCCGGTCACCCCGGTCGTCGACCCCACCGCCCCCGCCACATCCGTCGAAGGAGCCGCCGTATGACCGCCGTACTTCCCGCCGCAGCCGCGGAAACCCCCGCCACGGCCGACGAGGAACTGCGGCTGCGTCGCGAACTCGCCGCCGTCTACCGGCTCGTGGCCCACTTCCGGATGACGGACCTGATCTTCACCCACATCTCGCTGCGGTTGCCCGGTCCCGAACACCACTTCCTCATCAACCCGTACGGGCTCCTCTTCGAGGAGATCACCGCCTCCAACCTCGTCAAGATCGACTTGTCGGGCGATCCGGTGGAGCCGACGCCGTACCCGGTCAACCCGGCCGGCTTCGTCATCCACAGCGCCATCCACGCGGCGCGCCAGGACGCCCGGTGCGTCCTGCACACCCACACCAAGGCCGGTTGCGCCGTGGCAGCCCAGCAGGGCGGACTGCTGCCGCTGAACCAGATGTCGATGGAGTTCCACAACCGTGTCGGCTACCACGACTACGAAGGGGTCGCCCTCAACCTGGACGAGCAGCAGCGGCTCGTCGCCGACATCGGCACCCACCCGGCGCTGATCCTGCGCAACCACGGCCTGCTGACGGTCGGCGAGAACGCCGCCCAGGCCTTTCTGCGCATGTACTACCTGGAGAAGGCGTGCGAGATCCAGGTCACCGCACAGGCAGGCGGCGGGCCGCTGGTCGTGCCGTCGGAGGAAGTGTGCGAGTACACCGCCCGGCAGCTCTCCGGGGAGGAGACCGGCGACTTCGAGGACGACGACGCCCACGACCTGGCGTGGGCGGCCATGCTGCGCCTCCTCGACCGGATCGCCCCCGACTACAAGGACTGAGGCTCGGCGAAACCCGCCGGAGCGCCCGGCCCCGCGGGGCCGCCGCCCGGTGAGCGGCCCGCCACCCGGTCGCGGTGGGAGGCGAAGACCGCCGCCGCGTCCGGGGTGAGCGCAGGCACGCCACCACGTGCCGGCGTACAGCGGTGCCACCAGGTCCTCACGCCTGCCGCAGCACAACAAGTCTGCCCAGGTCAGCGGCCATACAGCCGCACAAGCACCGTCGCTTCCCAAGCTGAGAGCGCGAGTTCGATTCTCGTCACCCGCTCCAGAGAGAAGTCCCGGGTCGGCGACCTGGGGCGGTCTGTCGCTCACCGGGAGAGAGCAAGGACCGCTGGGATGCCGGCTCTTCGAGGCAGGTCAGCCGTCGAAGCCGGACCAGTTGACGGGGACGTCCACAAGGGGTGCCAGAGCCTGGCGGTGAGTGGCGCCGACAGTGACGTCGAAGGTGCCGTTCTCCCAGCCGTCACCGATCGCCGCGACCAGGCCGGGAGCGACGAAGAAGCGGGTGCGCGTCCCGGGCCAGAAAGGGTGCAGCGGTACCTCCCGGAGGGGGGCGGTGAGCTGTGCGACTTCGGCCACGGTCATGGGGTACGCCCAACCACGGTATGCGGAGCACAGGGCCGCTTCGAAGAGGCAGAACTGGAGAAGGAATCCACTCAGGGGCTCCGCCTCCGGGACGAGGGTCTCGCCGTCCTCGTCGTACCAGACCGTCGGGTCGGGTTCGGAGTCGTCCAGGGTCCAGCGGAGGAGCCAGCGGAAACCTCCCTGGTTCTCGTGACCGAGGATGATCATTTCCCCGGCGTCGTCGACGCGGAGAATGTCGGCGGGCCGGATGTGGTTCTGCTGACCGAGCACTTGGGGGCGACCGACCGCCAGGCGGTAGAAGTGCCGGAGGGCGGTCGGCAGGGAGGGAGCGGACGCTTCCGGTCTCGGGGTCTCCTCCGGGTTCTCGACGGGGTGCCAGGCGGTGACGAAAAGCTCAAGGGCCTTCGCCCGATCACCGTTCACATGGTCGAGCCACGCCAGACCGGGCAGTTCCACGGGCGGCAGGGGCGGGCGGGCACGGTCGAGGAGGACACGGGGCAGACTGGTGAGGGGGCGGATTCGGGCATCGATGAACGCGCCGTCAAGCCTTCCGTACTGACCCGCATATCCCTTGCCCAGGTACAGGGTGTCCTGCGGAGTGCGCACGGCGAAGTGCAGGGGAGGGTGTTCCCCGCGCCACGGGTTCCACCGGAGCAACGCGACGACCGGCTCCGACGCGGGGCCGACGAGCCGTATCTCGTCGGCGTTCCAGACCCCGCTCCGGCCCGGCTGATCCCCTGCCTCCACGGTGAACACCGCCCCCTCCGGACCGGACAGCACTTCCGTGCCGGAGAGGACATGGCGCTCGACCGCCGTGGCATCCGCACCCGTCAGAGCGAGCACATCGGTTTCGGTGAGCGGAGCTCCGAGGGAGGGGTGTGTTTGTCCGGGCATGGGCTGCATTCTGACGGCATCCACTCCATGTAAGTGGGCCGACCACTGGTCACAACGCCGGCCACGGACCTGGAGGCGCTGGAAGAAGCCTTCGGCATGATGTCGGCCCGGGAGGCGGAGGCAGCGCGGTGAGCGGCCCTTCCTGACTGTCCAGGGGAACAAGGGAGTTCGCAGGACGGGCTTCGCACCTGACGGGGCGTCGACATGGAAACGTCTTGACGGGGCATCCGGACGAGCAAGCCAAAAGTAAGGAGAGTGCGGCCCGTTCGGTCGTGCAACCGACAACCGGGAGTATCCCATGACGACTGAACGCTCCGCAGCATGCCGGTCGCCCACACCCCGTGGTCGCCGCCGCCCGGAAACCCGTACGCGCGGAAGGAGTGCCCCCATACGGACGTCCCGTCCACCAGTGGCACCGGACGGGCGTGGGAGACGGGTGCATCGAGACGCAACAGGGCCACGTCACCGCTGTCGTCCTCCGCCGGCGGCTGCCAGGAGACGACCCGGGCACGACGGGCGGGGATCCCTCCCTCCGCATCGCGCACCAGCGGGAACTCCACCTGTACGGCCTCGGAGGGCGCGGTCACGGTGTCCCGCGGCAGCCCCAGCGCGTCCGCGACGACATGTGCGCAGGTGCAGACGACGTCAGCCGCCACGAGAAAACCCGCCCCGCGACCTCATCGGCACCCTGTATGCGGACGAGGCCCGATTCCAGCGCCGCTTCCCCCCGTAACGCTGTCATGTACCCGATTATCCCGGGTCGCGGGCGTCCCATTCCAGACGTACGGCGAAGTTGGCCTCGCTCGCCGCCTTCGCCACCACGACGCCCGCTTCCGCGGACAGCTTGATCCCGAATTCCACACTCACCGAGTCGGGTCGGCTCGTCAGGCCCCGAACGCTGTCAGCCACCGCCTCGACCGCGGGTCTGATGTGCGCGAGTGCCTCCTGGAGGGTGTGTGCCGAGCCGCGGACGACCCCGGACACCGACCCACGGCCCACCCGGTCGATCCCACTGTCCTGCTGACCATCGACCTCGACCCGCACCGCGGTCCCGTCATCGAGCCGCATCTCCCCGATCCGCATCACGCCGCAGTCCTTTGCACTCGAAGATCGTCACAAACCCATCCAGCCATCAACTGGCCCAACCTATAAGGCGTTTCGCGGCCCGCCGATGGCATCGACACCGTTCGTTCACGGCAGGCGGGCTCCGGCTCAAGACGACTCCCCCAGCGCCGGCACCGAGGTCGAAGATCCTGACGACCCCGGGAATCACGCAGCCCCGTCGGGGGCCGCGTCTGCGCTTCACGCCCACCGAGTGCCCTTCAGGACGACGAACAGCGGTACCCAGCGGCGCCCCACCACCTCCGCGACTGACATGACGGTGCGTACCTCCGCAGGCCACCATCCCGCTCCCGGCCAAACGGCGTGGATTCCCGAGCTGAGAGCGCGACTTCGATCCTCACCACCCGCTCCGGAGCGAAACCTCAGGCCGGCGGCCTGGGCCTTGTGCGTCGCCGAGGGCTTTCCCTACCCGCGCGGGTGCTCCCACGGTTCTGGAGGGCGCCGGAGAGCTCCCCGTGCCGGGCGTCAGGAGCGGCGGCCGGCTCAGGCGACGGTGTACTCCGTTTCTCCGAAGCCCGCGACCACCCGCAGCCGGCGACCCGGTGCGACACGGTTCAGATCGGTTCCGGTTGCGGTTGCGGTCGTCGCGCTGGTGCGGTCCCCGGTTCCCACGCCGCGGTGGTCCGTACGTAGCCGTGGACCACGGAGGTCATCGCCAGCACGAGCAGGGGTCCGGACACCCACGGATGCTCGGCCATCTGCGACGGCAGGAAGCGGTAGGACACCAGCAGCGCGGCGAAGACCGCCGCTCCGTGAGCGACCAGCCGGATCCCCGATCGGTCCCAGCCGCGGTCGAACGACCGCAGAGCCGCCTCGACCGTGAGCACGAACACCACGCCGGCGATGAGGTCCACGCCGTAGTGGTAGCCGAAGCCCAGCGTCGCGGTGAGCGTGGCGATCAGCCAGAACGTTCCCGCGTACCGCAGGACGCGTGGGCCCTTCCGGGTGTGGATGAAGAGCGCGGCAGCCCACGCCGTGTGCAGGCTGGGCATGCAGTTCCGCGGGGTGATCCCGTCGAACGGCATGGGGTGCGGGGTGTTGATCGGCGGCGGCGTCCGCGGCCACAGGTCGGCCACCGCCCAGTGCTCGCTGGACGGAATGTCCGGCGCCCACAGGCTGACCGCCGCCCAGTAGTCGGTGCCGGTGCCGTAGGCGAAGAGCGGTCCTACCACCGGGAAGACCATGTAGAAGGCCGGCCCGAGGAGTCCGATCACCAGAAAGGTGCGCACCAGGTGATGGCCCGGGAAGCGGCGCTCGACCGCCACGCCGCGCAGTTGGTACAGCGCGACGACGACCGCGGCCACCGCGAGCTGACCGTAGACGATGTCGAGGACGTTGAAGCCGATGGGGCCGGTGGCGGTGACGACCCGGCCCACCAGCCACGACGGATCGCCCAGCGCGCGATCGGCTGTCGCCACGTACTGGTCGAGCACCATCGGGCGGGTCTTCGAGGTGATGAGCAGCCAGGTGTCGCCGGTCTTGCGGCCGGCCACCAGCAGCAGGCCCAGCCCGACGCCCTTCAGCAGCAGGACGCGTTCCCGGCCGGTGCGGCGAGTGACCGCGACGACCGCGTGGCCCAGGATCACCCACAACGCGCCGTTGCCGAAGGGGTGACCGCCGGTCGTCCCGGCGTCCACCGCCCACCGGACCAGCCAGAAGGCGATGTCGATGCCGATCGCCGCACCCATCGCGATGAACCGTTGCCGCCAGGTGAGGACCACCGTCATCAACGCCATGGCGGCGTACAGCAGGCCGCCCGACTTGGGTGCGAACACCAGCTCTCGCACCTGGCCGGCGATCGGCCCCGGCAGGCCGTGGCGGCGCGCGGTGAACTCCAGCAGGATGAGGAGTCCGAGGGCCGCGACACCCGCCACGGCCCAGAGTCTCGCCCGTGGTCGACGCATCGCGGAGAGCGCGGTTCTCTGGTTTATTCGCGAAAAGTCCTGCGGTGGCATGTGTCTCACTTCTGGCTTCTTTGTCAGACGTTGGTCATGTCAGGGCAAGTTTCGCTTGTTCCCTTCCGGCCGGAACCGCTTCCCCTCCACGAAGAGCCGCCCGTCGAAGCAAGACGGAAAGGCCACAGCCCGGGTTGCGACGGGTCCGTCGTCGTCGCGGGTGACACCCGTGGAAACCCGCGGCGCAACAGCGGTGACGGTGATGTCACGGACGACCGCGGTCGGCTGGTCGGTCGCGCCCTCCTTGGACGCGGAGTCCGGCACCTCGACCGGCGGGCCCTCCCGGACGAGTGCGGGCGCGGCCGTGAGGGCGGTCGGGCCGACCACGGCGGCAACCGCATCTGACGACCCGTCAATAAACAGGAAGCGGAGATACAGCGGCTCCTGACGAGCCGTCGGACGGTCGCCCTTCACCGCACCCGTTCCCTTGCCCGCCCGCCCGACAGGGGTCCCGCACCCGGTGACCCGCGGGTCGGCGTACCCAAGTGGAAAGTAGGCAAAGAAAGTTCACGGAACGTCACTCTTCCGTTGCGGTGAATCGAAGATACGATCTTCAAACAACCTCTGTGCAGAAGTGGTTCCTCCATGAAGACGATGACCGACCCGGGCCATGCCGACGGTGCGTCCGGGGCTTCACGCCCCCGTACCGCCGCTCCCCCGGTCCTTCCTCCATCGCACAGCTCTTGACGTCCTACGCCTCGCGTCCACCGGACACCGACCCACCGCCGACCCAAAGGTTTTCCATGGCTCGTTCCTCCGCGTCCACTCTCGAACCCCGAGGGGGCAGAGCCCTTTGGGCAGTGGCTCTCGTGTTCACGTTCCTCGCGTTCTCGGCGGCCGTGGTGCCCGTCGCCCGCGTCGGCGTGGCTGCGGCCGTGGCCCATGCGGCCGTTTCCCTTCTGGCCCTCGGCTGCCTCGTCCGCCTGAGCGGGCAGCACCGGGCAAGCGTGGCGGAGGCGGCACGCCTGCACACCGAGGCACGTGAGCGGGAGGCGGAGGCCGCGCGCCGCGATGCCCACTGGCACACGTATGTGCGCGAGCAATCCGGTGCGGCCCTCCAGGAAGCGGAGTTCCTCGTGGCGAAGCGGCTTCCCGCCGCTCTCGCCAGGAACGAGGTCCCCTCGTCCCCGAAGAGCGAGGAGCCGCTGGTGGTGGAGCTCTCCAAGTGGTTCGACAAGCTGCTCTCGGATGTGTCCGAGGCGCTCGACGACCGTGAGGAGTCGCAGCGCATCGCGCTGGTGGAGCTGGCGAGCCGGGTTCAGACCTCGGCGCACCGGATCCAGGCCACGATCACGGGTGTGGCGGAGCGTCACCCCGGCGACTCGGGCCTGCTCGAGGCCACGATGCAGGTGGACCACGCGGCGACGCAGCAGGCCAGGCACGCCCAGAGTCTCAAGGTGCTGTGCGGGGAGTGGCCCGGCCAGCAGTGGCAGAAGCCGCTGGCGCTGGTCGACGTGGTGCGCGCCGCTTCGGGCCGGATCGTCTCGTTCCAGCGTGTCGAGGTGACCGGCGATCCCGATGTCGGCGTCACCGCGTCGGTGGTCGAACCCCTGATCCACCTCGTCGCGGAACTGCTCGCCAACGCGACCGAGTACTCACCGCCGAGGACCAGCGTGTCGGTCACCGTGCGCACGGTGCAGCGCGGCGCGGTCATCGAGGTGGACGACGGCGGCCTGGGCCTGGACGAGTACCGGCTGACCGAGGCGCGCGAGATCGTCTCGGGCCGCCGCCTCCTGGGCGTCGGAGACGTCGGAGAGATCCCGCAGACCGGTTTCGCGGTGGTCGGCCGCTTCGCGCACCGTCACGGCTTCGGCGTCGACCTCGGTCCGTCACCGTACGGTGGCGTCCGTGCGGTGATCCTGGTGCCCCTCGAACTACTGAAGGCTCTCGAACCCGCCGGGGCGCCCGGCGGGCGCGTGCTCCCCGCACAGCCCCCTGCTCCACCGGCGCCGACGCCGCCGGCCACCGCGCCCTTCCCCGAGTCCCCGCCGGCCGCCGCCTCCGACCACGCCGTTCCCGCACAGGCCCCGGAGCCCGCCGCCGAGCCCGCCCCGGCCGAGCCGCCCCCGCCCGCCATGCGTGCTCCGGGCGCCCGTCACCGCCGGCTGCCCCAGCGCCGGTCGCGGCGTGACGGGTACGTCCCCGCGGTGGAGGAGGCGCCGACCGCCGTCACTCCGCCGGGTTCGCCGGAGGACGCGGGCGACTGGATGGAGCAGTTCTTCGAGGGCGGCCGGACCACGTCCCCCTCGATTGGATCCGCGCCCCCGCCGTCCGGAGCCGTGCCTCCGGACCCCACCTCGTACGACCCCCCGTACAACCCCTCCCCCGATCCCGAATCCGATTCCTCAGAAGGACAGATGTGAGCATGAATTACGTGGAAAACCCCGAGCAGCGCGGCTGGATGATCTCCGAGGTCACCGCGGTGCCCGGCGTACGGCTGGCGATCGTCTTCAGTTCCGACGGTCTGCTGCTGGCCAACTCGGAGGGGGTGGACCGTGACTTGGCCGATCGGCTGTCGGCGAGCTGTTCGGGCCTTCAGTCGCTCGGCCGTGGTCTCGGGCGGGAGTTCGGTGAGGACGGCGGCACCGTGCACCAGCAGATGGTGGAGTTCAACGGCGGTTTCCTGTTCATGCGCAGTGCCAGCGGCGCGCATCTCGCCGTGGTGACGGGACCGGTGGTCGACCCCAAGCTCGTCGCGCGGCAGATGCAGGCGCAGGTGATGAAGATCGGCGCGCACAACCTCAGCAGCCCGCCGCGCCAGGGCTCCGCGTGAGCGGGTCGGGAGCGGGCTTCACGAACAACGCATTACGCCCGTACGTGATCACCAAGGGACGCTCCCGGCCCTCCCGCAACACCATCGGCGTCGAAACGCTCCTGATCGCGGTCGACCCTCCCAGGGCCCTCCCCCTCTCCGCCACCAGGGAGGAGATCGCCCTCGTGCGGATGTGCGAGCGACTCCTGTCGCTGGTGGAGGCCGCCGCCCATCTCCAGCTGCCCGTCAGTCTGGTGAAGGTGCTGGCGTCCGACCTCGTCGACAGCGGACACCTGTCCGCGCGCTCCGGTGTTCCACGGGCCGCACAGCCCGACAAGCAACTGCTACAGGAGGTACTGGATGGTCTCCGTCGGCTCCGCTGACCGTTACTTGCCCGACACGGTGCAGCAGGCCGTCAAGATCCTCGTCGTGGGCGCGTTCGGCGTGGGCAAGACGACGTTCGTCGGGTCCGTCAGCGAGATCGAACCGCTGCGCACGGAGGAGGTCATGACGGAAGCGAGTGTGGGCGTCGACGAACTGGCCGGTCTGGAAGGCAAGACGACCACCACCGTCGCCATGGACTTCGGCCGTGTCACGCTCAGCTCCCGGCTGGTCATGTATCTGTTCGGAACCCCGGGGCAGCGGCGGTTCTGGGATCTGTGGGAGGGGCTGGCCGAGGGTGCGCTGGGGGTGCTCGTGCTGATCGACACCCGCAGACTGGAGGACAGCTTCGACGTCCTGGAGCAACTGGAGATCCGGGGACTGCCGTTCGCGGTGGCGGTCAATCAGTTCCCGGACAGCGAGCTGTACTCCGACGAGGAGCTGCGCGGCGCGCTCGATCTGCTCCCGGAGACACCCATCGTGACCTGCGACGCCCGCGACCGGACCTCATCGGCCGATGCCCTGATCACCCTGGTGCAACACGTGTCGGGCATGAGTGCGGCGGGGGCCGCGGGAGCCGCCTCGTGAGCATGCTGCCGCCGCCGGGGTGCCCGGCGCACGCACACCACGGCACCGGTCCGGTTCCGCTCGCCGCCGTGGTCGGGTCCTCCGATCCGCGTGCGGTGTACCGCGACCTCCGCGAGAAGTGGGGCAGCGTCGCGAAGGTCGAGCTGGAGCCGGGTGTGCCCGCCTGGCTGGTGATGGGGTACCGGGAGATGCTGACCATCACCCGGCAGGAGCAGTTGTACTCCCGCGACGCCCGCAACTGGCGCGATCTCAGCGAGGGGATCGTCCCGCCGCATTCGGGGCTCCTGCCGATGATGGGCTGGCGTGCCAACGTCATCGGGGCCGACGGCCCCGAGCACCGGCGCCTGCGCAAGCCTCTCGACGACGGCATCGCGCGGATGGACCAGCGCAGGGTACGTCGTGAGGTGGAGGCGCTGTGCACGGATCTGATCGCGGCGTTCTCCGAACGCGGCAGCGCCGATCTGGTCAACGAGTACGCCACGATCGTCCCGATGCTCTCCCTCGCCTCGCTGTTCGGCCTGGACAGTGTGGAGGGCCGCGAACTGCTCGACGCGCTCATCGCCCTGTTCGGCAGCGCGGACGACTCCCAGGCGGGTAACCGCACCTTCGAGCAGATCCTTCTCGACACGGTGCGCGAGCGTCGGCGGAATCCGGCCGACGACATGACGACGGTCTTCATCAACCACCCGAATCTGCGCAATGAGGCGGAGCGGCTGCAGTCGATCGTCGTGATGATCTCCGCGGGCAACGAGACGGTCACGGCGTGGATATCCCACACGCTCCGCCTCATGCTCACGGATCCGCGGTTCGCCGCCCGGCTGCACGGCGGACAGCTCGGCGTGGACGACGCCCTCGACGAGGCGCTGTGGCGCGATCCGCCCATGAACAACATGCCCGCCCGGTACGCGCTCCACGACACCGAGCTGGGAGGCCGGCTCATCCGCCGCGGCGACTGCCTCATCCTCGGGCTCGCCGCCGCGAACGACGATCCGGAGGTCCGGCAGGACGGTCCGGACGACGGGTGGGGCAACCGCTCTCATCTGGCCTTCTCCGCGGGCCCGCACATGTGTCCCGCACAGGTGCCCGCACGGCTGATCACCCGTACCGCGGTGCAGACCGCTCTGCATCTGCTGCCGGACATGAGACTCGCCGTTTCCGCGGACGAGCTGGCCTGGCGCCCCTCTCCCTGGACCAGGGTGCCGGTGGCACTGCCCACGGCGTTCTCCGCGGCCCGCATATCGACCCGCGTGCCGACCGGCACGGGGCTGTGAATCCTCGAGCCCTCACATCCGAGAAGACCCCCGCACGGCGGCGGGTCCTCAAGACCCTCAAGAACCTCAGTACCCTCAATACAAGGAGCAGCCCAGCATGACGTCGCCCACGAACTCCTCCGCCGAGGGGCACGTACCCGTCATCACTCTGGATCCGCACGGAAAGGACCATCACGGCGAGGCCGCCAGGCTCCGCGAGCTGGGCCCCGTGGTGCGGGTCCGGCTGCCCGGGGAGGTGATGGCCTGGTCGGTGACCGACCACGCCCTGCTGAACGACATGGTCACCGATGCTCGTTTCAGCAAGGACTGGCGCAACTGGAACGCCATCATCCGGGGTGAGATAGCGGACGGCTGGCCGCTCATCGGCATGGTGAAGGTCACCAACATGGTGACCTCGGACGGCCAGGAGCACCGCCGCCTGCGCAAACTCGTCACCCAGACGTTCACCCCGCGCCGGGTGCAGGAGCTGCGTCCCCGTATCCAGCAGATCGTGGGGCAGTTGCTGGACGACCTGCCGTCGCACGCCGCGGCCGACGGCAGCGTCGACCTCCGCCGGCACTTCGCGCACCCCGTGCCCATGCAGGTCATCTGCGAACTGTTCGGGGTGCCGGCCGACGAGCGTCCTCGTCTGCAGGAGCTGATGGACAACATCTTCCGCTCCGATCTGCTGCCCGAGGAGGTCCAGGCGAGCCAGATCGAGCAGTACGAGCTGCTGGCGCGGGTGGTCGAGGGCCGTAGGCAGGAGCCGGGCGACGACCTCACCAGCGCGCTGATCGCGGCCCGTGCCGCCGACCCGGACGCGCTGAGCGAGGAGGAGCTGGTCGGCACGCTGCTGCTCATGCTCTCGGCAGGGCAGGAAACCACGCTGAGCCTGATCACCAACGCGGTCCGCGCGCTGCTGACCCATCCCGACCAGCGGGAGCTCGCCGTACGGGGGGACTCGGAAACCTGGGCGAACGTGGTGGAGGAGACGCTGCGCTGGGACGCTCCGATCGGCAACTTCCCGTTCCGCTATCCGCTGGAGGATGTCGAGATCGCCGGAGTACGCATCCCGAAGGGCGAGGCCATCATGGCTCCGTTCAGCGCTGTCGGACGTGATGCCGCCCAGCACGGCGAGGACGCCGACCGCTTCGACATCACCCGGGAGCAGCGCAGGCACCTGGCCTTCAGCAACGGTCCGCACTTCTGCCTCGGCGCACCACTGGCACGTCTGGAGGCGGCACTTGCCCTCCCCGCGGTGTTCGAGCGGTATCCGGATCTGTCGTTGGCCGTCGACCCGGACGACCTCGTGCCGGTGCCGTCCCTGTTCTCGAACAGTTCCTCGACGCTGCCGGTGCGGCTCGGGAGCTGAGCCACTGCGCGGCCCGGCGGACGGGGGGGTTCCGCCGGGCCGTTCGTGGATCGCGGGCGCCCACCGGCGCGCCGTCGATCAGACCAGGGCGGCCCAGGTCCGGGGCCCGACCGAGCCGTCGACGGCAAGCTTCTCGCTGCTCTGGAAATCGGTGACGGCCTTCTCGGTCAACGGACCGAACCGGCCACAGGTGATCGCAGCTTCCCGAGCTGAGAGCGCGATTTCGATGCTCGTCACCCGCTCCATGCGATGGTGCCCCTCCGGGTGGTGCAAGGAATCTGGAGGTGGCGTCGCGGGTCGGGGCCGGTCGTGCTGCTCGGCGGGCGGGAGATCGAGTGACGGTACATCAGGCCCTGCCGAAGGCGGTCCGTTGCTCGTGCGGACGTTTTCCGCGACCGCCCGGCGGGGCACGGCGGTCTCGACATGGGCGATGCCCGGACACTCGCCCACACCCCGGGGAGGACACACCACCCCAAAACCGTGAGCACTTCGGCCACCACTGTCCTGACACCGCTCGTTTGAGCACTCACGTGACACATACCCGCCGACTGCTCACGGTTTTCCGCAAGGCACCCGTCTCCGGCCCCGCAGCGCAGGGACCGCGGAAATCCCCCGCACCGCCCAGCGGGACACCGTCCGGCACCTGGCGTCCAGGTCGTTCGTGCAGTGGCGCGCTCCATCTGACAGCGTGGACCACGCCCGCTCCACGGTGTGTGGGTCGACGGCGGACGGGACGGGAGCCGGGGTGACCGGCGGGTGGAAGCGGTAGGACTCGGCGCCGGTCTCGACGAGGGTGGCCTCGAAGGTGAGCCGGTCCACGATCGCCGCGCGGAGCCGTGGGCCGGTGAAGGTCTTGCTCCAGCCGGTGAACGCCTCGTCGGAGGCGATGGCGATGCGCACCGGGTCGAAAGCGGGGAGGATCCGGCTCTCACCGCTCCCGGACGAACCCGGTCTCAGCTCCTTCAAGTGATGGTCGTCGGCACCCTTGCTCCGGTCGACCAGCGGACGACCGGGCGTCGGGCCTGCGGCCGTCGGCGTGCGGAAAGGGCGGTAGGCCATGAGTCGAGCACGCGCACCGCACGGCCACGGTCAAAGACGATGCCTCCGGCGGGGATCGGCCGGCATCGGGACGGGGCACTGTTCCCGACCACGGGCCCATCGTGGCGTGCGTGCGGGGTCGGTGGGCTGTGGGTCGATGCAGACCGCGTCAGGATGCCGAAGTCCTCGGGCACATCACTCCGGCACCGTGTCCTGGCAGCTCTCCGAAACCTTCATCACGCCGAGGACCACCGGGTAATCGGTGATCTGCTGGTTCGGGCCCGGCTGGGAGTTGCAGATCTTCCACGCAGCCGGGTCGTCCACCGGACGGCCCTGTCCGCTCGCGTCCTCGAAGACCATGTCGATCTTGGAGCCCATCTGCTCTTGCGCACGCCCGGCGTTGCCGCCGACGAGGTCGGGCATGCCGGCGGTGACCGGCCTCGGGTTCGCCGGACTGCGCGTCTCGGCGGCCCCCGAGCCGGTCGGGGTGGTCACCGGAACGTCCGGCGCGGACGAGGCGCCGCAGGCGGTGACCGAGGCCAGGAACGCGGCGGCGAGAGCGGGTCTCAGAAACTTGGTGACGGTCATTCTCTTCCCAGCTGTTGACAGTTCGGAACAGTGTTCACGGCGAGACAAGCGGCCCGACCATACCGGTGTTCACGTGCCCCCTGGTCCCTGACAGCGCCCCTCCGCATGGGCGGCACAGTACAGCCACCGGTCGGCCGGGCCGGTGATCAATGGTCGGCGTACTGATCGCGCCCGCCGCCTACGGCCCGCTGTGGAAGAAGCCTGACCTCAGATCCCCGATGACGGAGTCGAGTGGATGCCCACTGACGACCAGCGGTCCGCTCCAGGGCGCGCTGAGTGCGAAGAGCAACGCCAGGCTCAGCCCGACCACACTCGCCACACCCGCGACGAGCAGTGACGTTCGCAGACTGCTGCGGAAGACCAGTGCGCCGGAGTTCACGATCAGGGCCAGTCCACTGACCACGAGCGTGACGACGTAGAGCGTGGGAACCTCGCGCGAGGCGGCCGCGATGCGGGCGCGACGGCTGTTGGTGACCTCGTCCAGGGAAACCACCAGCTCCGTACCCGTCGTGCTGCCCACCTCGGGCCGGGCCGCCTCGGCGCGCACGCTCCGCTCCAGCCCCGCGACCGCGCGAGCGGTGGCCGGGTCGTCACCGGACGCCGCCGCTGGACTCTTCCATTCCATGGCACGCGTGGTCTGCAGGTAGTCCAGCAGCGCCGCATGGATCGGCTCCGACCGGACTCGCGGACTTGTCGACGCCCATGCCAGGCGGGAGGCCGCGGCCGCCTCGTCGCTCACCAGCCCCTCCGCCGCGCGCAGGTAGCCGGCCTCGCTGGCCAGGGAGAGTGCCGCGAAGATCGCGAAGGCAGCGCCGAGTGTCGGCATCAGGGGTGTGACGATCTGCGGCACCCGGTCCCGTTCCTCGACCGGTACGAGCATCCGGACGCCGATCCGCGCCACGGCCGCGACCAGCAAGGCGAGCAGGAGCCCGCCCACCACCAGCACCACCGGCGGCAGCGAGGTCAACCAGTCCACCACATCACCCACAGCGCGTTCGCACGAGCACCCCGCGGTGGCGACACGTCGGCCCCGCGGCCTGGAGCTCCTCGTCGATCACCTTCAATGAACGCCCCATGGTCACAGGTCGAAGGCCTTCGACGCTCGCGACGCCCGGCACGGCGTCTCGTTTCGTCGGCCGAACAGCCGAGTGCGGCCCAGCATCAGGCCGTACCGGCAACGACCGCCGCGCCCGTCCCGCTTTCCGTCTCACCCGGCCTCGAGTCCGCCGCAGATGCCCGCAGCCTCCCGAGCCGGGAGCGCGGGTTCGGTTCTCGTCACCCGCTCCACCGGAAACGGAGGAAGCCCCGGACCGACGGTCCGGGGCTTCCTCGTCGTCAGCGGGTCCGCGCCCACACCGCCAGCAGACCCACCACGGCCGTGCCCGCCCCGTAGCACGCGCCCCGGAGGAACTGGTCGGCCGCGATGCGCCGGCGCCGTGAGATCCACCGCGCGACATCACACGTCACTCGGCCGCAGCGCACGCCCGTGGCGGACAGCCGTCGTCCGATGGCCCCCCGTCGGCCGGGGGGGCCCGCTTTCCCCGTGGGACACCCTGACCGGGCGCACCGTACTTTCATGGCGGTTGCACCGTCCTTTCCTGGCGTTGTGGTTCTCTCCGGGCAGCCGGGCGTGCTCGCCCGGGTCACGCCGGCTCGAGTGGCTGCGATCGGCGTTCCGGTGGGGTCACGCGGGAGAGCGAGTGTCACCGTCCGGCAAGGGCCGGGGCCGGGTGGACGGCCTGTGCGGGGCGGAGCTGCCGGAAGGTGACCCGGCCGTCGGCGTCGACGCGGGCTCCGTGCACGGCGGGTTCGGGCAGGCTGTTGTAGTGGAAGGGCGTGGAGAAGTAGTAGGCGCCGGTGTCCGGGACGACGACGAGGTCGCCGACGTCGAGGAGGGGCAGCGCGCGGTCGCGTGCCAGCAGGTCACCTGCGAAGCAGCACGGGCCGGCGATGTCCTGCGCCACGGGCCGCCCGTGCTTGGCCCGGCCGCGGGCATCGTGGGCCTCGATCCGCAGGGGCCATGCGTCGGGGGCGAACACCGTCCGGGTGGCCACCTGGGCGCCGGCGTGGGTGATCGCGATGGGACGTCCGCCGACGGTCTTGGTGTACTCGACGTACGCGGCGGTGAACCCGTTCTTGGCCAGCACGGAACGGCCGAACTCGGTGATGATCTCGTACTCGCCCGAGAAGAGGGCAGGTGCGTGCTCGCGCAGGTGGTCCACGTAGGTGTCGAAGCCGGGCGTCGTCTCGTCGCTGTCGAAATTGACCGGCAGTCCTCCCCCGATGTCGATGCCGGTGACCTGCCGGCGGCCGAGGTGGGCGTTGACCTCCTCGGCGAACTCCACCGCCTTCGCGACGCCTCGGGCGATCAGGTCCAGGGGACAGCCCTGCGAGCCGACGTGCGTGTGCACCCGGGTGAGCCAGGGACGGTCCCGGTACGTCCGGAGCAGTCGTCGCCGGTTGTTCTCGTCCTCCAGGGGGATACCGAACTTCGAGGTCGCGGTGGCCGTGCTCATGGCGGTGATCGAACCGGCGCCGACCTGGGGGTTGACGCGCACGCCGATGCGCGAGTCGGAACGGCGGGTCGCCAGGATCTCGTCCAGCCGCGAGAGTTCCTGGAAGCTGTCCGCGTTCACCGCGATCCCCAGGCTCAGTGCCCGGGCCAGTTCGGCCCGCGTCTTGGCGGGGGAGTCGAACACGATGTGTGCGGGTTCGAAGCCCGCCTCCAGCGCCTGGGCGAGTTCGCCGGCACTGGCGACCTCGCAGCCCATGCCGTTCAGGCGCAGTTCCTCGAGCACGGGAACCAGGCAGTTCGCCTTGGCCGCGAACGCGTGCAGGACCCGGAGGGAGTCGGGGAACGCGCTCCGCAGGGACGTGACGGTCTCGTCGACGCCGTCGAGGTCGACGAACCCGGCCAGTACGGCCGTCTCGGGTTCCAGGAGTCCCTGCCGTACGGCTGCCCGCAGAATCCGCTCACGCCGGTCGGCCTTGTCGGAACCGCTCATCGTGCACCCTCCCTGAGCCGAGGTCTCCCCCACGGCTGCCGTGGGGCGGACCACCAGACTCCCGTCAAAGCGGTGCGGGTGTCTTCGTCGGGAGTCCCGGTGTTCCGCCGCGCGGTTCTCACCACGGGGCGAAACCGCGGACGCGGCACGGCCGCCGTCGTGCTCGGGCACGGAGAAGCGGCCCTTTCTTCGTGGCGGTGTCCGAAGGCCCATTTCTCCGGCGGTGCCCGAAGGCTCACTCCTTTGGGCCGCCGCGCTCGAGAAGGCGCAGTTGCAGGTGGGCGAGGAGCCGGGCGTCCGGACTGCGGAGGTCGAGCCCGGACACCTCGGTGAGCCGGCTGATCCGGTGCCGCAGGCTGTTCGCGTGCACACCCAGCGCCCGGGCGGTGTCCGGCACGTGACCGAAGTGGTCGAGGTACGCCCGCAGGGTCTGCACCATGGTGCCGCCGCCGTGTCCGGCGTCGAACGCCACCAGGCGTGCCACCGGTGTCTCCGGGGCCGGAGCCGGCCCCGGCAGCGTGTCCAGCATCTGGTTCAGGGCGATCGTCTCGGCCACCTCGCTCGCGAAGGCGATGGTGCGGTGCTCTCCCGTCGAGAGCAGGGCTCTCAGTGCCAGGTCCGCCGACCGGCGGGACCCGGGCAGGTCCGCCAGGGCCTCGACCACCGTGCCCAGACCGATCCTCGCCTCCGGCCCGAACGCGTCGGCCACCTGCCGGACCAGTGACCTCCCCAGACGTGCGACCTGTTCGACGGCCCGCCGCACGTCCTCATGCAGTCCGCCCACCAGGACCAGGGCTCCCCGGCCCACCGGCACCACCACCGGCGTGAGGTCGTTCGCGCCGCAGTACACCGCCAGCAGGGCGCACAGCCTTCCGGTTTCCTCCCCCTTGCGGGAGGCTCCGGGGCATACCGCCAGGACGGCGCAGTGCCCGTGTGCCGGAATCCCGGTGCGTTCGGCCAGTACGCCGGCGGATCCCCGTCCGTCGAGCAGCGCACGGGCCGCGTCCTCGACCAGCCGGGCGTGCGTGCGGTGCGACCGGTGGTGCAGCAGATGCGCGGCGGCCACCCGCGCCGCCGACCGCAGTGTGTCGGAGGCGTGTGGCGGGAGGTCGCCGCCCGCGGCCGCCACCCAGATCGATCCCAGGATCTCTCCGCCCGCCCGGACGGCCACCACCAGACGTTCGGGATTCTCCCCGTGTGCCGGGCGGTGGATGACGTCCCCCGAGCCCCACAACGCCCGGAAGAACCCGGCCTCCCGCATGGCGGCCACACGCCACTCCGGCACCCGGCGGCCGAGGATCGTCAGTCGGCGCAACTCGTCCACGTCCTCCTTCGTGGACGAGTACGCCAGGACCCGGGACTCCACGTCCTCGATCGTCACCGCGCCGCCGACCAGGACCGCCACCGCGTCGGCCAGTCCGTTCAGGTCGCCCGGCGTCACGGCCGCCACAGCCGGATCGGCGGGGACTCCGGACAGGACCAGACCGGCCCGCAGCGCGCCGACCAACTCGGTCCAGCCGCACCACGCCGTCCGGAGGAGCACCGCCGTACCGGAGTCCTCGGCGGCCGTCCGCAGCGCGTCCGGGGGCCGCCCCGACCTGTCCGGCCCGAAGACCACCGCGGCCGCTCCCGAGCCGGCGGCACCGCGCACGATGTCGACGGCCGCGGCCGACTGCGGATCGATGCCCACTGCCAGCAACACCTGCCCCCGCGGCAGCCCCGGCTCCAGCGGGTCCAGCACCGTGATCCCCTCGACCACGCCCCCCGGGCCACGTGGAGCCACGCACGGCTCCAGCGCACCGGCCCCCATGACCGACAGCAGTCTTTCCAGCGTCGGCCCCGCTGCGGCGTCCCCCTGCCCGGCCGTTCCGTCCAGCACCCTTCGGCCCCCCTCACGTCGGCGCGTCGTGTGACGGTGAGTGTAGGAGGAGTCACGGAAACGGCGCGAGGTGTGTGCACGCGGGCCTGCTGAGCACCCGGCTCGCCTCGTCACCGTGTGCCGGTGGCCGGGAGGGTCAGGTTCAGTCGATAGCCGCCGTCCGTCGTGGGGCCGCAGGTGACGGTGCCACCGAGAAGCTCGGCACGCTGGCGCAGGCCGACCAGGCCGTGGTTGGCGCCGGGGAGGGAAAGGGCGGACCGCGTCGGCCGTGAGTTGGTGACGGTGACGCGGACCGTCGCGTGCTCGTGGCGGATGCGTACGACCGCCGTCGCGCCGGGCGCGTGCTTCCGCACGTTGGTCAGCGCCTCCTGGACGGTGCGGTAGACGGCGCGCTGGACCGGCGGTGGCAGGCTGTCCGGCAGGTCCGTCCGCAGCTCGGTCTCGATACCGCTGCTGTCGACCAGCCGCTGGAGATCGGCGAGAGAGGGCTGCGGAACCAGTTCCACCGGATCGCCCCCGGCGGTGCGCAGGACGCTGACCATGTGCCGCAGCTCTTCCAGCGTCTGCACGCTCAGCTTCCGGATCGTGGCCGCGGCCTGCCGGACTTCGGGGTCACGGCTGCCGACCTGGAGTGCCCCGGCCCGCACCGCGATGAGGCTGACCTGGTGAGCGACGACGTCGTGCATTTCGCGGGCGAGTGTCGTGCGTTCCCTGGCCAGCACGGTCTGGGCGGTCAGCTGCCGCTCGTGGTCGCGTGCCCGGGAGATCTCCACGAGTCGCAACGACAGATCGCGCCGGGCCTGCACGAGCTGGCCGAGGAAGACCGGCGCGGCCGCCGTCGCCGCCGTGTAGCCCAGGGCGATGAAGGTCGCCGGCGTCGAGAAGTCGTATCCCGGCGAGGGCAACGAGATGAGATCGCTGAGGGTGAACGTCACGGCGCAGACGACCAGCAGGGTGCGGCCACGGGTGAGCGAGGCGAGCGTGTACAGCGCGGCCAGGGCGGCGAAGACCGAGTCGGAGAGGATGACGGCGGGAAGGGTGAGCAGGAACGTGGGCTTCGGCAGGCGCCGGCGCAGGAGAAGGGCGAACGCGGCGACCAGGGCGCAGGCCGTGCGCAGCGGCTCGGAGGCCTCGGCATGGGCCCAGACATCGAGCAATGCCGCCGCGATGAGGGCGGCGTCCAGCAGTGGGGCGGGCGGGCGGCGGGTGCTCATGGTTCCTCCTGGTCCCGCAGCGGTCTGAGGAAGCCGGCGCGTTCCGCGAGCAGGGCGGCCTGGACGCGGCTGCCCACCTCCAGCTTGGTGAGGACGGCGCTCACATGGTCCTTGACCGTGCCGGTGCTCAGGTGCATCCGGGCGGCGATGTCGGCGTTGGTCAGGCCTTCGGCGACGGCTGCGAGCACGGCACGCTCGCGGTCGGAGAGCCGGTCGAGGCTGCGGACGGCCTCCTGCTGCGGGCCGGCACTCAGGTAGCCGTCCACGACGGTTCGGGTGACCTCCGACGACAGGACGGTGCCGCCGTCTGCCAGAGTCCGTACCAGGGAGGGCAGTTGCTCCGGGTCGGTGTCCTTGAGCAGGAAGCCGGCGGCGCCCGAGCGAAGTGCCGCGGTGACGTACTCGTCCATGCCGAACGTCGTGAGCATGGCCACCACCGGAGGGTGCGGCAGTCCGCGGAGGTCGGCCAGGACGGTGAGGCCGTCCACGTCGGGCATGCGGATGTCCAGCAGTACGACGGCGGGGCGTCGCTCCTGTGCCGTTCGGACCGCCTGGCCGCCGGGGACCGCCGCCACGACCTCGATGTCGTCCGCCGCCTCGAGGATGTGCTGGAAACCGGTACGGATCAGCGCCTCGTCGTCGACCACCATCACCCGGATCATGCGTGCTCCACTCGCCATCGGGACCCACCGTCCGATGCGTACCCACCGCCGGGCGCGCTTCCCGGTGCGAAGACCGACAGCCGCCAGGTGGCGGGGCTGTTCCAGCCGGTCGGCGGGACGGCTTTGGACATGTGCCGGATGGGTTCGTGAGCGGCAGTGCCCGACTGTGGAGGCAGCAGTCGGTGCCTTGTCCCACCACCCGGACCACACGCCTGCTCCCAGGAGCTTGCTCACAGTAAGGAGAGCAGCCGGATGCCGATCACTCTGACGTTTCTCTGTTCGATCGCCACGGACGACACGAGCAGACCGCTCTTCGACGACGGTGCGGTGCGCGAGCACGGCACGGTCGACGCAGACGTCATCGGAGCGGTCCTGCCCCGACACCCGACGGCCGTCCGGGCGCCTTCCCTCCGCTGCGCGCGGACCGCTCACGCTCTCGTCCTCACGACCGAGGTGGAGCCCGCGCTGCGCGACTTCGACTACGGCAGGTGGCGCGGCCGTACCGCGGCCGAAGTCGCCGCCACCGATCCCTACGGGCTCTCCGCCTTGCTGACGGACCCGGATGCCGTGCCCCACGGGGGCGAATCCGTGCGCCAGTTCTGCCGGCGAGTCGCGGCCTGGCTCAACGGCCTGCCGTCACACGCGGGGCACGTGGTGGCCGTCACCGAACCGGCCGTGGCCCGGGCCGCGCTGGTCCACGCCCTGTCGGAACCGGTGCGCGCGTTCTGGCACATCGGGGTGCCGCCGGCCACGGTGTCCCTGTCCTGCCGGGACGGCCGTTGGCACGTGTGCCTCGGTACCACGCCCCGAATCGAGCCGGGCCGTCTTCCCGCTGCGGGCACAGGGCTTCAGCGGGTGGGGAGCCGTGGTGCTGCCAGATCACGGCTGAACGCACCCACCCTGTGCGGCCACAACGGGCCGTCTCCGGGCGGCCCCTGCGGCAAGGCGTCGGGCTCGCCGCAGATCCGCTGAGCGCCGCTCTCGGCCGGCTCGGCGACTCTTGAGGCACCCCATGGCGCTCTCATAGCGCGCCTGTGAAGCAGTACTCGGCTCCCACCCGGCATATCCCGGGCAAGCTCCCCCTCGGGTCAGGGAGTACGTCGAGCCGGCGCGATGTCCTCGCCGTCCGGTTGTGCGCGGCCGGCGGTGACGGCCCACGCGACGGCAACGGCGTCCTGGACGGCCGCCCCGACCGACTCGTACAAGGTGATCCGGTCGGGTGAGGTGCGCCGACGAACAGCGGCTACGGCAGCTGCAGGCCCCGCTGAGCTGGGCCGATCACCTCGGCGCGGCGGACTTCTGGAACCGCACCCTGCAGAACTGGCAGTCCGAACTGCCGGCCGTCGCCTCGATGGCGGTCTCCTCGATCTGCCTGCGGCAACGGGGCTCCCCGGAGTCGAAGCCGGTGGGCGCGGCCCACGGGGCCACCGGCGTGGCGGGCTGAGAACGACCGCAGAACCTGTGCGTCGAAATCCGCGTGCAGGTGAGGGTGGCCGGACGACCGTACGGACCGCAGCGCACGAGTCCGTCCGATTCGCCATCGGCGTTCTTGCCGACCTCGGCCTCGACACCGGACGACCGGCAGGGCGCGGCCCACCTCACACGCCCCTGGTGACAACGTGAGGACCGGTCGCCCACGGGTACTCGGCAGGCCCAGCGGCGGTGAACGCACCGTCCACCCCACGAAGGGATGGTCCCATGACTCAGCATGTCAGCGACGTCATGACGAGTGCCCCGGTGACCGTCGAACCCCAGACCTCGGTGACGGCCGTGGCCCGGATGATGCGGGACGAGGACGTCGGTGCCGTCCTGGTCACCGAGGGCGAGCGGCTGCGCGGCCTGGTCAGCGACCGCGACCTGGTGGTGCGCGCCCTGGCCGGCGGCGGCGACCCCGACCGGACGACGGCGGCCGAGGCGTGCAGCGCCGACCTGGTCACCGTCGGCCCCGACGACGAACTGACTCTCGTGGTGCGGGTGATGCGCGAGCACGCGGTCCGCCGGGTGCCGGTCGTCGACGAAGGGCAGCACGTGGTGGGCATCGTCTCCCTCGGCGACCTGGCCATCGAACGCGACCCCGAGTCGGCCCTCGGCGACATCAGCGCCGCCGAGCCCAACCAGTAGTGCGCCTCCATATGAGGGTGGTGCGATTTCCGCGGAACCAACCCATGCGCAGATGGCAGACGAGCGCCGAGAGGAGCGTGCGCCATGACGACTCCTGATCCCGACCCGAGGCGAACCCCGGGGATCGAACCAGGCGGCGGCGTGTCCCCCGGCGATACGCCACCCGCCGAAGGCGGCACTTACGGCATCTCGTACCCGGAGCCGCACGAACCGCGCAAAGGCTGGGGAACGATGGCGATCGTTCTGATCATGGTGGTGGTGGCGCTGGTGGCGATCGGACTGATCGCCATGGTGGTGGCCCTGGTCACGTGACGCTTCCCGCGATGCGCAGGGGCTCCAGGAGCGCACCGAGCCGTCGCTCGGCGGTGACTTCCCGGCCGGTCGTCGGCGTGGCGACCTCGCCGGGAGCGCCGGAGCCGACGGTGATCCCGTGCCCGGTCCGTGCTTGGTCCGTGCTCGGTCCGTGCCGACGCGGGTCACCCGGGAGCGGGAGGTCCTCGCGGTGGCCCGCGCCGCGGACGCGCACGACTTCGTCACCGCTCTGCCGGAGGGCTACGACACCGTCGTGGGCCGGCGCGGCAGGCTGCTGCCCGGAGGCCTGCGCCAGCGCCTGGCGATCGCCCGGGCCATGATCCGCGACGCGCCCGTGAGCACCCGGCGTCGCCTGCCGCGTGCGCTCGCCACCGCGATCGACGCGTGCCTGGAACCGGACCCCGCCGCCCGGCCCGGCATCGGTTCCCTCGCCGCGGCGTTCGACGCGCTGCCGCCCTCCCACAGCAGGGACGTGGAACCACCGGCGCCCGAGCCGATCACCAGACAATCCCTGCGCAATGGTGCTACGTATGAGAAATATGCACCATTTTGGGCTTTCTCTGGAGCAGATGCCCGATGACGCGCTGCTGGCGGGGCTGACGACCGGCGACCCCGAGTTCGCGGTGGCGTTCGTCCGCCGGTTCCAGCACAAGGTCTTCGGGGTGGCCATGACGGTCACCGGCGACGCCCAGCTCGCGGAGGACGTGGCCCAGCAGACCTTCGAACAGGCCTGGCGCCACGCCCAGGTCTACGACTCGCGCCGCGGATCGGTCCGTACCTGGTTGGCGGCCATCGCCCACAACCTGGCGATCGACGCCGTGCGCTCCCGCAGGGCCGTCCCCGTGGACCCCACCCGGATGGCGCCGCTGCTGGAAGTGACCACCGACACCCCCGAGCGGCTGGCGGTGGCCGACGAGGAGTCGGCCGAGTTGCGGCGGGCCATCGCGGAGCTGCCGCCGGGCCAGGCCCGTGCCATCGTCATGGCCGGCATCTACGGCATGACCGCGCAGCAAGTGGCGGACCTGGAGCGGATACCCCTCGGCACCGCCAAGACCCGGATCAGGACGGCGCTGGCCAAGCTGCGCGAGACCCTGACGCACAGGCAGGACACGACATCATGACCGGCGACGACACCTTCGCGTGCCGACGGCTGCGGGACAGCGCCGCCGAAGTGGCACTGGGAGTACTGCCCGCCCAGGAGCGCGCCGCTGCCCTGGCCCACCTGCAGCGTTGCCCCGCCTGCCGGGAGAACGTCCGGGAGCTGGCGCGCACGGCCGACGAACTGCTCCACCTGATCCCCGGACGCGAGCCGCCGGAGGGGTTCGAAACCCGCGTGCTCCAGCGCATCGGACTGTCACCCCGACGCCGCCGGACACTGCGCCAACGGTTCGCCCTCGGCCTCGCAGCCGCTGCGGCAGCCGCGGCGCTGGCCGTGGGCGGATGGGCGATCGGCGTCACCTCCGCGTCCTCACCGTCCGACACCGGCCCCGCCCGGCCCGACCGGCTGCTCAGCGCCGGCCTCACCTCCCACCGCCAGGACGTCGGACGTGTCTTCGCCTACACGGGTCGGCCGCACTGGCTGTACGTGTCGGTGGACGCCGACAACCTCCCCGCACGCGCCCGGGCGGCCCTTCACGGCCCACTCACCTGCCAGATCGAACGGGCGGACGGTTCCACCACCACCATCGGCACCTTCTCCCCGGCCGCCGGCTACGCCCAGTGGGTCGCCCCCTATCCCGCCGGCTCCTCGCCCGTGACCGAGGTGCACCTGCTCGCGGCCGACAGGTCGGTCGTGGCCGGCGCCACCCTCCACCCGTCCGGCTGAGCCGCGCCGGCCAGGGCCTGCCCTGGCCGGCCTCGTGGCCCACCTCCGACCGGGTTTCGGCGGAATCCCGGTCGGATCCTGGTGCTCCGATCGCGAAGAACGCGGCGGGCCGTGCCCGCGCCTCCGTCGGCCCTACGCCGCGGTTCGGCTTCCAACGGGTGAATCCGGCCGCTCGGTGGCCGAGAACCGACGTGACAGCGGGAAGGTCATTCCGCACACCGACAATCGATGAGCACGGAGCGTTCCCCATGCCGAAGTTCCTCATCCAGGCCACCTACACGTCCGAGGGCGCGAAGGGCCTGCTCAAGGACGGCGCGAGCGGCCGCCGCGCCGCCGTCGACCAGGTCGTCACCGGCCTCGGCGGGAAGGTCGAGTCCATGTACTTCGCCTTCGGGGAGAACGACACCGTGATCATCGTCGACTTCCCCGACGCGGTCTCCATGGCCGCCGTCAGTCTCGCCGTCAAGGCCAGCGGCGCCCTCCAGACCCGGGCCACCCCTCTCCTCACCCTCGACGAGATCGACGAGGCCACCCGCCGACAGGCCACCTTCCGCGCCCCCGGCAAGTAGCCGAAAGCCACGGGTGTTTCCGGTGAGACCCGGTCTCTCCATCGGCAACCGAGTGCCCGGGTAATTCGATGGCGCGCGTCGGACGGGTTTTGCACTCTGTCACCGTGGGAGAACTCAAGCACCGGATCCGCGCCCGCCACACCGACTCCACGGTCGTCGTCCACCAGGCGTACCCACCGGAGATCGGCCTGCCCGCAGCCCGGGAGGGCCGCTTCCCGGCAGCCTGGAAGCGGGACCGGATGACGTGAATCATCAAGCCGCGTTGACAACCTCTTAGCCGCCCTCGGGCGACTCTTCCTGCACTGGTGCGCCATGGCCGATGGTCATGGACCAACGCACGGTTGAGGGTGCTTCGACCGAGACGACGCCGCCCCGGTCTGCCCCTGTCAGGGCCACCTGGTTGTGGATGGTGCTGATCTTGTCGGCGACGCATGGCTGCGAGAAGGAGGCGTGTACGGACCGTACGACAACCTTGATCTTCCCTTCGCCCTGGCAGCGCACCGCAACAATGAGGGCGTCGCCCTTCCTGCCCTTGCTGTAGGCGATGTCGGCATTCCCGCTGGTCGCTTCCTGGCGGCCGGCGAGAGTCTCGCCGTCGTCCAGCTCCGGCGGCTTCTGCACGGAGGGCTGTGTGGTGATCGGCGCGGCGGTTGCCGTTGCCGGGCTGGGCGAGGAGGAATGCAGGGGCTGCGTAGCCTGCCTGGTATCCGGATGATCTGTCGTGCACGCGGCGACGGGCAAGGCCATCGCAGCGCACAGGAGAATCAGTCCTGTACGGGTCCGGCGAGACATGTCGGTCCTCCCAGAGGCTGCGCGTAGAGGGTGGTGGGGTTGCTGCCCTTGCGGCACTTCGGGAGGCAGTTGACGTGATCGTGCCAGTGCTTGAGATGGGCTACCAGCTTCCTCGCATTTCCTGAGGAAGACGTGAGGTTCACCTGCGAACACCTCGCTCGCAGCGCGACAAAGTCTGCGAGCGCGGCTTGACGTGGGTCAAGCCGTCCTTCCTCTGGATGATGTACCGCTGCGGGTGGGGGGCCAAGGAAGGGCAGGAGGTCGTCCTCGCGGTCGAGGTCACCCGCGAGGGCTTCGAGTGGGCACTGGAGCACGCCTGCCTGTCGCACCACGAGCGCGGACTGCACGCCGACCGGGCCACCTGGAAGCGGCAGGTGAAGCGGGCCCCGGCGCGGGTCCAGTGGGATCCCGGGCGCGATGTGCACCTGCGGCCGCTTGCCCACCGCTCGCTGCAGCTCGGGCTCACCGGTGAGGCGGCACGCCGCTACGCGGACGAGTGGACGGTCTCCGTCACCGACATCACCGCCCTCGCGCACGAGATCCACGGGCAGGTGCGGGACGGCGACCTGGAGGCCGCCCGGCGGCTCCTCCCCCACGAGCCGCCCTACCCCGTTCCCGACGGGCTCCTGGACCACCTGCGCCCATGAGGCATGAGGGCCGGGGCGTGTGCCGTGGCCCGGAGTCAAGGTGGCGTCGTGGGAACACCCGGGGGCGGGTCGGCGACTCCTTCGAGCTCGTTACGTCCGGCGCCACGGGGTACTCGTGGGGCGCTGCCGGTGGATGTGCGCGCAGCGGGCCACCTGTCCCCGATGTCGGAGCGGTCGTGAAAGCACTCGTCGTCGACTGCACTCTCGAGCGGTCCCCCGAGCCTTCCGACACCGAGGCGCCGGCCTCCGTGGCCGCGGAGCGGCTCTCGGAACAGAACGTGCGGGTCACGTCCGTACGGGCCGTCGACCTCGACATCGCCCCCGGCGTGGTCACCGACGCGGGCGACGGCGACGAGTGGCCCCGGGTCCACTCGGAACTCCTGGAGTCCGAGATCCTGGTCATCGCCTCGCCCACCTGGCTGGGCCGGCCGTCCTCGGTGGCCCAGCGCGTCCTCGAACGCAGGGACGCGATGATGTCCGAGACCGACGACGAGGACCGCCCCGTCGCCTACAACCGTGTGGCCGGCGTGGTGGTCACCGGGAACGAGGACGGCACGCACCACGTCATCAGCGAGATCTCGGGGGGCCTCGCCGACATCGGCTGCACGATCCCCGGCCAGGCCCGGACGTACTGGCACCTCGGCCCCGGTCCGGGGCCCGACTGCCTGGACGAGCAGCGGGGCCGCGACCGGGCGCACAGCACCGGTCACGCCAGGGCCGACAACCTCCTCGGTGTCGCGCGGGCCCTGTCGGCGTTGCCCTTGCGGGCGGGTGGCTGAGGGAGGCGCCCATGACAGCCCCCCTGCCGGCCTCCGAGCAGGCCGGACCCCGCACCGCCGCCCCCCGTCTCCGCTGCTGGGCCCCCCGGGGCGTGTACACCCCGCAGACCGACACCGGGCTCCTGAGGCGGGCGTTGCGCCGCGAGCGGATCACAGGAGAGACGGACGTACTGGACCTCGGCACCGGAAGCGGCCTGCTCGCGGTGGAGGCGGCCCGGCTCGGCGGCCGGGTCACCGCGGTCGACATCTCGTGGAGGGCGCTCGCCACCACCTGGTGGAACGCCCGGCTGAACGGGCAGTCCCTGCGGGTGCGCCACGGCGACCTGGCGACGGCCGTGCCCGGCCGCCGCTTCGATCTGGTGATCACCAACCCGCCCTATGTGCCCGCTCCGAGCACCGCGCCGCCGCGGGGCCCCGCCCGGGCCTGGGATGCCGGATCGGACGGCCGCCTGTTGATCGACCGCATCTGCGACAGCGCGCCGACGGTCCTGCGGCCGACGGGGACGCTCCTGATCGTGCACTCGCACCTGTGCGGCGTCGACGCCTCCCTGACCCGTCTGGAGGAAGCCGGTCTGCGCCCGGAGGTGGTCGACCGGGCCCGGCTGCCCTTCGGCCGGGTGCTGCGCTCCCGGCTCGCCTGGCTGCGCGAGCAGGGTCTGACGGCCGACGGAACGACGGAGGAGCTGGTGGTCATCCGTGCCGAACACGCCTGAACGTCCGCGCCGCGTCCGCGTCCAGCGCGACGGGCCGCTGCTCATCGAGGGGCCGGTCGAAGTGGTCGACGAGCACGGCGAGGTGATGGTCTCCCAGCGCTTCACCGTGGCCGTCTGCACCTGTCGCCGGAGCCGCGTCTTCCCCTGGTGCGACACCAGCCATCGGCGCCGCTGCAAACCCTCCGGCCCGGGCTCCCGTAGCGAACGGCCCGAACAGCCCGAACAGCCCGGACATCCCGAACATCCCGAACATCCCGAACGTCCCGATACGGAACCGGGTCGTGTGAAGGAGGGCGAGGCCCCGTGACCGGCTCCGCCGCCCGGCGCCGGCTCCGGCTGCTGTCTCCGCCGCTGCCCGAGCCGCGCGGCCCGCTCTCCGCCGCGGTGACGGCCCTGCTGCGGGGATCGGACCCCACCAGCGCGGACGCCGGGAGTGTGCCGTCTCCCGAGCGGTGTTCCGCCTACGCCGACGATCTGCAACTCGCCCTCTACGTCCTCTACGAACTGCACTACCAGGGGTTCCAGGGCGTCCCCGACAGCCTCGAGTGGGACAGCGGTCTGCTGGCCTGTCGCGGTGCGCTCGAGCGTCGCTTCCTGAGCGCGCTGCGCGAGGACGTGCCGGTGGACGACACGGACACGGCCCGGCAGGCGCTGGACGAACTCCAGCTCGAACCGGTCGGCGACGACGGCAGCGGCGTCTCCCACTTCCTCCGCGACGAGGGCAGCCTCGACCACCTGCGTGAGTACGCCGCGCTGCGCTCGCTGTACCACCTCAAGGAGGCGGATCCGCACGCCTGGGTCCTCCCGCGGCTCCACGGACGGGCCAAGGCCGCCATGGTCGCCGTCGAGTTCGACGAGTTCGGTGCGGGCCGCACCGACGAGATCCACGCGGAACTGTTCGCCGACCTCATGGAGGACCTGCGACTGGACCCGGCGTACGGCCACTACGTCGACGCCGCGCCGGCCGAGGCGCTCGCCACCGTCAACCTGATGTCCCTGTTCGGTCTGCACCGCGCACTGCGTGCGGCGCTCGTCGGGCACTTCGCCGCCGTCGAGACGACCTCGTCCCCGGGTGCGCGCCGCCTCGCCGAGGCGCTGCGCCGCGTGGGCGCGGGCCCGGCGGCCGTACGGTTCTACGCCGAGCACGTGGAGGCGGACGCGGTGCACGAGCAGGTCGTACGCCACGACGTCGTCGGCGGGCTCCTGGAGGGCGAACCGCACCTGGATGCCGAGGTGGTGTTCGGGATCCGCGCGACCGCCCATCTCGAGGACCGCCTGGCGGCCAGGCTGCTCGGCGCCTGGCGCGAGGGCGCCACGGCACTGCGCGGGGACAGACCGCTGGAAGCAGGCATCCGCTCTTCGGCTTAGCGGCCCGGCCACGGACCGGCGACCGGGCCTGCCTCGGCGCCGGTGCGGCGGCCGGGGCGTCGCCGGGAGCGTTCAGCGGCGGCGCGGGTGGACGACGAGCTGCCGCCCGGGGCCGTCCGGTCACAGGCTCGTCAGGATCTGCGGGGCGAGGGTCTTGATCAGGGTGTTGGTCCAGCGCATCTGCCGCAGGGTCTGCGGATGGCACTCGGAGACCACGGCGAGCAGTCCCCCGTCCTTGGTGGCCTGCGCGATCTGCGCGAGCATCTCCCAGTGCAGGGAGTTCTCCGCGGCGCTCAGGTGCAGCTCCCGGAGGTCCCGCAGGAGCAGCAGACCGGGCTCGGGGCGTCGCGGCACCGCCCCGGCGGCCCGGGCGGCTCCCGCCCGGGGGTCGAGGGCGAGGTCGAGGTGGTGGGCGCGGGCGGCGTCGGCCAGGCGCTCGATGTGCCGGTGGGACCACTCGGCGAGGTCGGTGGCGACGTGGTGGACCTCGTGTTCGGCACGGTGGCGTTCGGCCACGGTCGTCAGCTGCCCGGCGAGGCGTTGCTCGCCGTGGTGGAGCGTGCGGAGGGTGAGGGTGAGGCCGTTCACCGGGCGCCCTCCTCACGGTCCGGGAAGATGTCGCCCGACTCGGTGACGAGGGCGGGCGTTCCGCCGGTGGTGGGCGGTACGGCGTCGGCGCGGGAGGCGGCCGAGGCGGTGGTGGTCGGTGCGGGGGCGTGGTGACCGTCCGCGCGTTCCACCAGGCGCAGCGCGGCCGCGGCGGTCTTGAACAACGGCTGCTTCGACGCGGGGTCCCAGTCGGTGACCGTCGTCTCGTTCGCGGCGCGCCGGGGTGTCCCGCCGTCCGGGCCGTGCCCGGCCTCGGTGTCCCAGTAGCCGTAGTGGAAGGGGACGAACAGCAGCCCCGTACGGATGTCGGTCGCCCGTAGCCGGCCCCGCAGGGCGCCACGGGGTGTGGTGACCTCGACCAGATCGCCTTCGCCGTCTCCGACGCGGCCGCGTCGGAGACGGACGCCTCCACCCACACCTCGGGTGCGGCGGCGTTCAGCTGGGGCGCACGCGCGGTCTTCGTCCGCGTGTGGAAGTGGTAGACGGTGCGGCCGGTGGTCAGCTGGAACGGGTGGTCCTCGTCGGGCGCCTCGTGGGGCGGCAGGTAGCCGGCCGCCTTGATCACGGCCTTGCCGTCCGGGTTGAGGGAGCGGTGTTCGACGGCCTCGGCGGTCGCGCCCGTCAGCAGGTCCTTGCCGTAGCTCTCGCAGACGTCGGGGTGTGTCCAGCTGATTCCGTCGGTGTAGAGCCGTTGCGTGCCGTCGGGGGCCTGTTCGTCGCACGGCCACTGGATGCCGCTTCGGCCGCGCAGCTTGTCGTAGGTGAGGCCGGTGTAGTCGCACGGCCGGCCGGCGCTGCGGCGTTTCCACGCCTCGAACGCGGACTCCGGGTCGTGCCAGGTGATCAGCGGGTCGCCGTCCTTGTCGCGGAAGTCCATCCGGGCCGCGTAGTCGAGGAAGATGTCCAGGTCCGGCCTGGCCCCGCCGGGCGGTTCGACCGCCTTGTCGGACAGGTGCACGGTGCGGTCGGCGTTGGTGAACGTCCCGGTCTTCTCGCCCCAGGTCGCGGCGGGCAGGACCACGTCGGCCAGCTGGGCGGTCTCGGCCAGGAACAGGTCCTGCACGACCGTGAAGAGCCGCTCCTGCGCCAGGATCGAGCGGATCCGGGACAGCTCGGGCAGCGACACCGCCGGGTTGGTGCCGCTGATCCACAGCATGTGGATCGAGCCCTGCTCGGCGTAGCGGAACATCTGCATGGCGTGCGTGGGTGGAGGATCGACGAGGCCTGCACCCATCGTCGCACCCGGCTCGCCTCGACACCCGGCTCGAGATACGTGTCCGCGCGTACGGGCCACGGCTCGTCCGCACCGTGGGGGGTACGGCTGCCCCAGGGGTGGGCGATCCGGTCCACCGAAGCCTCTGCAGCCTCCATGTACGCCTCCCAGCACACACCGACGGCGTCCGCCGCCTCGTCCCCGGTCCCCCTCGTTCCACTCCTGTAACGCCGTCAGGGACGCCTCGGGCACTTCCCGGCTCCCCGGTGACCGGATCCGCCGGCGACGGTGTGGGGAACGGACTCCGCCGGGTACCCGACAGGCCCAGCGGCGGTGAGAGCACCGCCGAGCGCGACCCCGAGTCGGCTCTCGGCGACATCAGCGCAGCGAAGTCCCACCAGTGGTGCCGCCTCATCCATAAAAGGGTGCCCGGCGAGGCGGGTGTGTTCCGCCCCCGGCCGGAAGCCCGACGGCATGGGGCCGGGCCGCGGGAACCCGACTCCCCGCACGCCGCGCCCGCGCGCTGTTAGGCCTCGTACCACCGGGTACTCGGCGGTACGTCCCCGATCGCCACACGCTTCACATGGGAGACAGGAGAGACGATGGCCGACTTCGGATACTTCCTGTCGTGCGAGGAGCACAGCCCGGCAGAACTCGTCGAGCAGGCCAGAATGGCCGAGCAGGCCGGCTTCGACTCCCTCTGGATATCGGACCACTACCATCCGTGGAACGACCGGCAGGGCCAGAGCCCGTTCGTGTGGACGGTGATCGGCGCCCTGTCACAGGCCGTCTCGCTCCCCGTCGAAACGGCGGTGACCTGCCCACTCGTACGGACTCATCCCGCGGTGATCGCCCAGGCGGCCGCCACCTCCGCCGCCCAGCTGGGTGGCCGTTTCCGACTGGGGGTGGGCACCGGCGAGGCGCTCAACGAGCACATCCTGGGCACACCCTGGCCCGAGGCGTCGGTACGCCTGGAAATGCTGGAGGAGGCGGTCCAGATCATCCGGCAGCTGTTCACCGGCGAGCAGACCAGCCACCGCGGCAAGCACTACACCGTGGAGAACGCCCGGCTGTACACCCTGCCCGACGAGCCGGTGCCCGTCGACGTCTCCGCCTTCGGCCCGCAGGCCGCCGAGGTCGCGGCACGCATCGGCGACGGTCTGATCACGATGACGCCCGACGCCGCCATGGTCGAGCGCTTCCGCCGCGGTGGCGGCGGCACCAAGCCGGTGTACGGCGGACTGAAGGTGTGCTGGGGCGCGGACCGGCAGGAGGCGCTGCGCACCGCACACCACCTGTGGGCCAATGAGCAACTGCCCGGGGAGCTGCCGCAGATCCTGCCGACCCCACGCCATTTCGAGCAGGCGTCCGAGTTGGTCACCGAGGACCGGGTGGCGTCCTCCGTACCGTGCGGAGACCATCCGGACACGCACATCGAGGCCCTGTCCGCGTTCGTCGACGCGGGATTCGACACCGTGTACGTCAACCAGATCGGCAAGGACCAGCAGGGCTTCTTCGACTTCTACCGCACGAAGGTCCTGCCGCGACTGCGCGACTGACCCGTACCGAGGGACGGCGGTGGAGCCATGGACCGGCCCGCGGGCACGACGAGCCCCGCTCTCGTCGTGATCGACATGATCAACACCTACGAGCACGAGGACGCCGAGCTGCTCGTACCGTCCGTGCGACGTGTCGTACCCGTCCTGGCGGAGCTGATCGGACGGGCCCGCGGGGCGGACGTGCCGGTGATCTACGCGAACGACAACTTCGGCCTGTGGCGCTCCCACCAGGGGGAACTCGTGGGCACCGCTCTGGACGCTCCCCATGCCGACCTGATCGAGCCGATAACGCCCGACGACGAGTCGCTCTTCGTGGTGAAGGCCCGCCATTCCGTCTTCTACGAGACACCCCTGTCCTACCTCCTGTGGCGGTTGGGCGTCGGACACGTGGTGCTGAGCGGTCAGGTCACCGAGCAGTGCGTCCTCTACTCCGCCCTGGACGCGCACATCCGCCACCTGGAGGTCACCGTGCCCAGGGACGCCGTCGCCTCCATCCATCCCCATCTGGAGTCCGCCGCCCTGGAGATGATGGAGCGCAACATGGGCGCCCGGGTCACCACGGCGAAGGAGATCGACTTCACCCGCCCACCCGCCGACCCGGCCGGCCCTCAGCCCCCTGGCAACTTCTCGTGACGGGACCCGTACTTCCCGCTGCGCCCCCGAGCGCCGGGACCGCCCGCCCCTCGACCACGGGGGGACCGGTCAGCCGAGGGGGCGGCAGTACAGCGCGTCCGGGGTCCGGAAGGAGCCGAGGCGGCCGGTGTAGGCGATACCGGCCGCGTACTCACCGTCCGCGCACTGGCCCTTGTGGTGGCCATGCCCGAAGTCGCCGCCGCCGGGGGCCGGGCCCCTGTCGTCGCCCCGGTCGAACCAGACCGTACGGCCGGTCGTGGCAGTGATCGCGCCGGGCCGGGCGGGCGCGCACAGGGCGGCCGAGACGGCGGAGCCGCGGACGCTGTAGCCGGTGAGGAAGTACCCGCCGGGGCACTGGAGTTTGGTGTAGCCGGACGCCCAGTCGCCGCCCGGAGCGACGTGCCGCTCGTCGGTGACCACCTGGTGTCCGCGGGCCGGGTCCCACAAGGGCCCGGCGGTCACGTCGGAGCACAGGCCCCGGTTGCCCGTGTGGCTGAGGCCGAGGAGACGCTGTCCGTCGGGACAGACGGCCTTGCGGGCGCCGGAGTCCCAGTCGGGGAGCGCGCGCATGCGCCGCGAGGCGACGAAGTCGGCGTGGTCGGGGCTGAGCATCGACCAGTCGGCCACGGGGCTGATGCGGCCGGTGCGGCCGGATGCCCCGATGAGCCGGGTCCAGGCGGCGGCACGCCAGTCGTCGCCGTCGTAGAGGCCCATGCGGTGGCCCGCGGCATCCCAGTGCAGCAGCGCCCAGCCGTTGCCCGCGCGGTTGTCGTGCCAGCCGACGAGCGGCCAGTACGCGAAGTCGGCGTCGGTACGGATCAGGTGGTCGACGAAGTTCTCGAACCAGGCGCGCTGCCCGGCGCCCGTCTCGCCGCGGCCTCCGACACCGAACTCACTGATCCAGACAGGGGCGGTGAAGTGCCGGTCCTGTTCGGCCGAAACGTAGAAGGCCTGGCGGTTCAGTACGTCGATCAGTTCGGCGGGGGTGAGGTCCTGGTAGCGGGGGTCGCTGGTCTCGCCGATTCCGGTGGCGCCGCTGTGGTTCGGTCCGGTGTAGCCGTAGAAGTGGGCGGAGTACACGAGCTTGCCGGAGTCGACGAGGGTGTGTGAGAGCCGGCGTACGGGCTCCAGCGTGGGGCGTCCGTGCGCGAAGCCGTCCACGGGGATGCCGGTCCAGTTGATGCCCTCGACGATGATGAGGAGGTCGGCGTCCGCCTCCGTCAGGATGCGGTCGCCCAGGCGCTGGGAGGCGGTGAACCAGTCGTGGTTGTCGCCCAGACCCCAGTTGGGGTCGTCCCAGACGGTGCGGCGGACCTCGTTGTACAGGTCGACGCCCACGACTCGTTGGTTGTCCTTGTAGCGGCGGGCCATGAACAGCCAGTCGTTCTCCCACCTCTCGGTGGACTGGCTCGCGTTCCAGCGTTCGTTGCCGTCGACGCCGCAGCACCAACGGGTGGTGTTGGTGTGGTTGTTGAGGATCACCGCGAGTCCGGAGGCGGTGAGTTCGCGGACCACGACGTCGTAGACCTGGAGCGGGGTCTTTCCGCGCAGGACGGGGTTCGCGGCGACGGAGCCGTCCGTGACGGGACGGTCGTCGTGGATCATCTCGTTGGAGAAGGGCAGCCGGATGCTGTTGATCCCGATCTCCCGGAAGCCGGCGATGATCTCGGCCATGGGGGCGCGGTCCAGGCCGAGGGGTATCCGGCCGGCGTTCTCCCCGGCGTGGTGCTGGGCGTCCTCGTCCCTGCTTCCCGAGCCGTTCCACGTGCCGCTGGCTCCGTGCCAGTTGCCGGAGCGCAGCTTGAAACGGTCACCGTCCGCGTCGACGATCCAGCGGCCCCGGGTGCTGAGGGGCGCCGTCCAGTCCTCGGCGGAGGCGGACGCCGGCCCGGGGGCGGGCCCCTGCGGCGCCGCGGTCGCGGCGGCGGGCGTCATGGACGTCATGGGCGCCAGGACGAGTACGGCGGCCAGAGCCGCCCTGCCGAAGAATCCGCGCACGGTCACCACCCCGAGGACTGGGTTGTCATGCCCATTCTCACATTGTGACCATCATGAGGGTCGGCGCGGCATTGGTCCAGTCCTGTGCGCGGCCGGGCCGGCGCGCACCGGGGGCCGTGCTACCGTGAAGAGTTGCAGTTTCGGTTACCAGAGACTTCGATCCTTCGATGCTTCGAGACATCGATCTTTCGAGATGTCGATACTTCGAGACGTCGAGTGAGACTTCGAGTGCTCTTCCGGCCTTCCGTCGACGAGCACTCTTTTTTGTTGCTGGAAAGCTTCGCGGCTCGCCAGGAATACGGCCGGGTGGATCGTTGCTGCAACGACGGGCCCACAGGGTGTGGGCCCCGAGCACTGCTCTCAAGGGAGATTCAATATGGCATCTGGCACCGTGAAGTGGTTCAACGCGGAAAAGGGCTTCGGCTTCATCGAGCAGGACGGCGGCGGCCCCGACGTGTTCGCCCACTACTCGAACATCGCCACCTCCGGCTTCCGCGAGCTTCAGGAGGGCCAGAAGGTGACCTTCGACGTCACGCAGGGCCAGAAGGGCCCGCAGGCCGAGAACATCGTTCCCGCCTGACGTCGACGCCGACGCACACCGCGTGGCCGGGACCCGCACCTCTGTGATGCGGGCCCCGGCCCACTGCGTTCTCCCTCTCCCCCCGGTCCTCGGCCCGGCAACGAAGCCGGCGCCGTTCCCGCACCCACGGCGCGCCCCGCTCTCGCTCCTGCGATCCGACGCTCCCGGCCGCCGACCGATTCTTCGTCTCACTGTTACTTCGGCTCATTCTTGCGAATCCTCATGCGGCCGCGCAGGTCCCCGCTGGGAGGAATTCCTCGATACGTGCCGCATCGAGGAAGGTTCCGCATGAACCGCAACCACACAGCCCGTTCGAACAACAACTCCTCCCGCTCCCGTACGGACAAGGCCTCCACGGGCTCCGGCCGGGGCGGTCGCGTCCGCTCGCAGGGGGCGGGCCGCCAGGGCGCCGCTTCCCGTTCGGGCAAGGCCGGGCGCGACGGAGGCCGCGGCGGCCGCGGCGGCCGTCCCGCCGCGTCCGGTGGGGAGTTCGCCCCGCCGGTCACCCTCACCCCGGCGCTGGAGCCGGTCGATTCCTTCTCCGAACTCGACATGCCCGAGCGGCTGTTGACCGCCCTCGGAGCCGAGGGGGTGACCACCCCGTTCCCGATCCAGGCCGCGACGCTGCCGAACTCGCTGGCCGGCCGGGACGTTCTGGGCCGCGGGCGCACCGGCTCGGGCAAGACGCTCGCCTTCGGCCTCGCCCTGCTGGCCCGCACCGACGGGCAGCGGGCCGAGCCCCGGCAGCCGCTGGCCCTCGTCCTCGTACCCACCCGGGAACTCGCCCAGCAGGTCACCGACGCCCTCACCCCCTACGCACGCGCGCTGCGCCTGCGCATCGCCACCGTGGTCGGCGGGGTGTCGATCGGCCGGCAGGTGAGCGCCCTGCGCGGCGGGGCCGAGGTCGTCGTCGCGACACCCGGCCGGCTCAAGGACCTCATCGACCGGGACGACTGCCGCCTGGACCAGGTCGCCGTCACCGTCCTGGACGAGGCGGACCAGATGGCCGACATGGGCTTCATGCCGCAGGTGACCGCCCTGCTCGACCAGGTGCGCCCCGGGGGCCAGCGCATGCTGTTCTCCGCCACGCTGGACCGCAATGTCGACCGTCTGGTGCGCACCTACCTCCACGACCCCGTGGTCCACTCGGTCGACCCGTCCGCGGGGGCGGTCACCACGATGGAGCACCACCTGCTGCATGTGGACGACGACGACAAGCACGCCACCACCACGGAGATCGCCGCCCGCGACGGACGCGTGATCATGTTCCTGGACACCAAGCACGCCGCCGACCGGCTGGCCAAGAAGCTCCTCGCCGTCGGGGTGCGCGCCTCGGCCCTGCACGGTGGGAAGTCCCAGTCCCAGCGCACCCGGACCCTGACCCAGTTCAAGGACGGCCACGTCACGGTCCTGGTGGCCACCAACGTCGCGGCCCGCGGCATCCACGTCGACAACCTGGACCTCGTCGTCAACGTCGACCCGCCCAGCGACCACAAGGACTACCTGCACCGTGGCGGGCGCACCGCCCGCGCCGGTGAGTCCGGCACCGTCGTCACCCTGGTCCTGCCGCACCAGCGCCGCGACATGACCCGTCTGATGAACGACGCCGGCATCACCCCGCAGACCACCCGGGTACGCCCCGGCGGGACCGAGCTGAACCGCATCACCGGAGCCCAGGCGCCCTCGGGCGTACCCGTCGTCCTCGCTCCGCCGCCCGCCCAGAACAAGCCCGCGCGTTCCGGGTCCTCGTCCCGCGGCCGACGCGGCCGCCCCGGCCAGGGGCGCCGCCGCCAGTCCGCCAAGGGGTAGGGCAGGCTCCGGTCGCGCGGGTCGAGCTGGGTCGGGACGCGCGACGCGTACGTCTCGACGGTCTCGCGGCTGCTGACCATCCGGTCGGCGATCTCGGCGTTCGACAGACCCTCGGCGACGGGTTTCAGCACCCCGGTCTCGCGGGGTACCGGGCGGACGGCGCCTCGGCGGCGGGGGCCCGCGGGGTCGGCGAACCTGCCGGCGAGCCTGCGGGTGACGGCGGGCGACAGCAGCGACTCGCCGACGGCGACCGTACGGATGCCGTCGACCGGGTCGCGCGGCGGTGGGTCCCCGAGCAGGGATCCGCTCGCGTCGGCCCGCAGCGCCTCGTACACGTGCTCGTCGAGGTCGAAGGTGGTGACCACCAGGACCTCCATCGGCTCGGCGACACCCGGGCCGGCCGGCAGGCGGGCCGCCTCGATTCCGTCCAGGACACGCATCGGCACGCTGAGACCGTCCGGGTCCCGTCCGCGTGGCGACGGGCGTCAGCGACGACCTCGTACCGCACGGACAGGCCCGCGACCTCGCCGTCGACCGGTGCCGCAAGGGCGCCGACGTCACCTACAAGGCCGTCGTCCTGCCCGACGTCGGCAGCGCACTGCTCAACCACTTCGCACCGCTGCTGACCGACCAGGGCAGCGCCGTCGACCGGCTGTCCGGCAAGCGGGCCGCCTCCGACTGCCGGAGCATGCCCGTACAGCCCTGACGACGGCGATCGGTCCTGGTCCGCGGCTCCCGACAGCCCGGGCACCACCGCGAAGTGCCGCCACGTCGAAGTGATCCGGGCCGCCGGCCCCCCGCCGGGCCGGGGCTCGGCTACGCTCTTCGACCATGTCGCACCCTGACGATCTGCTCGTCGCCGTCGCCGCGATGGTCGAGGCGGATCGGGACAGCCAGATGTCACTCACCGTGGTGATCCCCGGTGCCGTCATCACCGGACGGCTGGCCCCCGAAGCCCTGTGGAGGGAGCGGGTGGCGGAGGTGCTGCGCGACTCCGCGCGGCTGACCCACTTCGCCGTCCCGTTCGAAGAGGCCGGCGGAGGCGGGAGCCCGTCACGCCCCTCCCACCTCCACTTCCACGTCGCCCGCATCCTCCAGGGGAGCTACGGCATCCCCGACACCGGGGGGATGTACCGCGTCGCCCTCGCCGAGGTGAGCGCCTGGACGGTGGGGGACATCGGCTATGCGGACCAGTTGACGTAGCGCGCGGACGGGGCCGGTCGGCCGGTGGTCTACGGGATGAGGCCGATCGAGGCGCAGGCCGCCCGGTACTCGGCGGTGCAGATGTCCTTGACGTCGTAGACGTCGTCCCGGATCACCGTGTCCTCGATGTTGTCCCGCGTCAGGGCGACCACCGGTATCAGCATCGTCGGGATGTCCTTCTGCGTCGAGCTGTCGACGCGGTCGACGGTCAGCGAGTCGAACTGGATGTCCCGCCCCTGGACCCGGGCCACCGCGATCTCCGCGGCGCCGCCCGCCGCGAGCCGGAACGACTTGTACACCGTCATGTGCTGCGTGCCCTCGACGATCCGCTGCACGCCCTCCAGATCGGCGTCCTGCCCGGTCACCGGCGGGAGGTCGGAGACGCCCGCCTCCTCCAGCGCCTCGATGACGGCTCCGGCCATGCTGTCGTTCGCCGAGTAGACGGCGGCGACGTTCTCGGCTCCGATGGCGTCGATCGCCTTCTCCATGTTCGCCCTGGCGACCTCGGGCTTCCACTTCTCGGTGTCGTACGTCTTGGCCACGTCCACGTTCCCGTTCAACGCGTTGAACGCGCCCTTCTTGAACAGGGCCGCGTTCGGGTCGGCGGGCGCGCCGTTCATCACGACGACCTTGCTGTCCTTCCCCTCGCTGCCGAGCGCGTCGACGATCGCACGGCCCTGCACCTCGCCGACGAGCTCGTTGTCGTGCGACACGTACGCGTCGATCGGGCCCTCGGCGAGCCGGTCGTAGGCGATGACGGGAATGCCGGCGGCCTTGGCCTTCTTCACGTCCGGTCCGACGGCCTTGGAGTCCACCGCGTTCACCAGGACCACGTCGACCTCGTCGTCGATCATCCGGCCGAACTGCCGACTCTGCTCGGCCGCGCTCCCCCCGGCGTTGGCGTAGACGACCCTGCCCTTCTTGCCGGTGAGGACGCCGACCCGCTCCTCGATGAGGGGGCGGTCGAACTTCTCGTAGCGCGCCGCGTCCTTGTCGGGCAGGAGGAGGCCCACCGTGATGTCGTTGCGCTCGCTCGGCGCCGCGGAGTCACTGCTCCCGCCGGTGTCGCCGAGCGCACCGCACGCGGAGAGCGGGAGCAGCGAGAGGGCCGTGAGGCCGGCCGTCACAAGAGTGGTGCGGGTGGTGCGGGTGGTGCGAGAAGTGCAGGGGTTCACATCAGGTGCCTTCCGGGCGAGGGGGCAGCGTGGCGACCGGTGAGGGGCAGCCAACGCCGCGCGGCCCGGCAGCGTCAAGCCGTGCCCGTCACGCGGCCCCACCTGTCGGTTCCACGGCCTGAGCGGCTGCCACCGGTCCGATTCATGGCAGCGACGACCCAAATGGGCTGTGCTCCCCGCCCCAGAACCGCCGTTGCTCCAGGGGATTTTCACTGAACATCATTCAGCCGGGAGCTCCCCGCGCACCGGGCGCCGCACATGCTCACGACATTCACGCGAAGCGGGCAGAGAACGTGCGCAGGAGTGACACACGGACTGCACACAGTGGCTCGCGGGTGTCGTTAGCGTTGCTGTTCCTGCTCCACTCGCTCTCGCGTGCGAACGCGAACGGGCCGCCTCCGGCTCGGCGGGTGCGCGCATGTCGACTCAGGAAGACAACGGATGGACTACTGCTCCACGTGTCGCCGGCATCTGAACGGCGCCCTGGTGTGCCCCGGATGCGGCGCCTACGCTCCCGACATCGCGCCGAGCGCCATGGGCGGCCGTACGGTCACCGCCCCGGTGACGACGACCGCACCCCCGGGCGCGGAAGCCACCGGGGTCGCCGAGGCCACGGAGCATGTCGACGCGGGCATCGGTACGTTCCATGACTCCGGCCTCGACCCCGCCCCCGCGGCGGCGCGCGCATCCGTGTCTGCAATGGCCGTCATACCTGCGATGTCCGCTCCCACGGGTCGGGCGGCGCGGCGACGGCAACTGGCGCGGTGGAAGAAGACCCAGCGCCGCGCCCTGGTCGCCACGGCGGTGGCGCTCGTCGGCGGCGGTCTCACCGTCGCCTCGATGGACCGGGGTTCCGGCGACCGCACCCAGGCCGCGACGGCACCCGAGGTCACCGGTATGGGTGGCGCGAAGGAGCCCGCGGAGCAGTACGGCGACCCCGCACCCGCGGTGCCCCCGCCCGGCACGCACCGGTCCTCCCCGGACCGGCCCCCGCAGTCGGCCTCGGACGACGCCCCGGACCCGCAGCCGACCGGCGCCGAGTCGACACCCGCCGTCGCGTCGGACACCCCGCCGGACGGCGTCACCGGCACGCCCACGACGGCGACGCCCCCGCCGCGGACCACCTCGCCGTCCACCGGCTCGGGTGCGGAAGCCGGCTCCGGCTCCGCCGGGGGTAGCACCGGTGCCGATTCCGGCTCCGCCGCGGCGACCCGTCCGACGAGCCCGCCCGTGGCCGCCTCCGGCAACGGAGGCAACGGGGACGGCAGCGGCGGCGGGAGCGGGAGGTCGGGAGGCGAGAGCGGCTCGCAGCCCGCCACGCAGGCTCCCTCGACGCCCTCGCCCGACTCACCGGGCACGCCCCGCTCCGAACTGTGCCTGCTGGTGATCTGCCTCGGCTGACCGCCCCCAGCACGTGTTCCGCGCCGTGCTGCGGAACAATCGGAACATGAGCATCGTCAAGATCAACGTACTCACGGTCCCGGAAGAGCAGCGGGAGACACTGGAGCAGCGGTTCGCCGCGCGGGCGGGAGCGGTGGAGGGTTCGGACGGCTTCGAGTGGTTCGAGCTGCTGCGCCCGGTGGAGGGCACCGACACCTATCTCGTCTACACCCGCTGGCGGTCCGAGGAGGACTTCCAGCGCTGGATGGAGGGCCGCGCCCAGGCCGCACACGGCGGTGAGGGCGCGCAGGGCGACCGCCCGAAGCCCGCGGCCACGGGGGCGACGTTGTGGTCCTTCGAGGTGGTCCAGCAGACCGGCCCCAAGCAGGCCTGACCCACCGCTGCGGCGCCCCCGCGTCCACCCGGACCGTGTACACGTCGGTCACTCGTCCGGCGGAGAAGCGTACGAGCCGACGAGTGGACACTCGTCGGAAAGCGCGGGCCTCGATCCGCCGGCCCTTTCTTTCCCGGGCAGCGGAAACACATGCCGGAACCGGAGCCCGGAAAACACGGAGCAGGGCCCCGCACCGATGTGCGGGGCCCTGCTGAAATCCCTGCGTACTCGCGTACGTACGGGTCAGGCGGGAACGATGTTCTCGGCCTGCGGGCCCTTCTGGCCCTGCGTGACGTCGAAGGTCACCTTCTGGCCCTCCTGGAGCTCACGGAAGCCCGAGGTGGCGATGTTCGAGTAGTGGGCGAACACGTCGGCGCCGCCGCCGTCCTGCTCGATGAAGCCGAAGCCCTTTTCCGAGTTGAACCACTTCACCGTACCGGTGGCCATATCAAATCTCCTGAGACAGTGCTGGGAAAACGCACTTCACGAATTCCCTCATCGTCGCGATGATCACCTGCCCGGAGAACCGGTAGCAAAATGGCAACCACAACTGCAACTGACGCCAGCTTAGCATGGACCATATCCACGGCAAGCGAGGAAAATCACCGAAAAACAACGTCGACAACGCGTTTAAGGAAATAGATTTCCATGACGGATACTGGATTTCTGTTCCGGCGGGAACAGATTTTCAGTGGTGCTGGCGCACGGCATCCGCGCCCCGTCGGCGCAGCTCCTCGTTGAGCCGCTCGACCTGCTCCAGCCGCTCCTCCAGGTCGATGATGCGACACGCGGCGTCGACCGGAGTCCCCTGGTCGACGAGCTCGCGGGCCCTGGCGGCGAGCTTCAGCTGGTGGCGCGAGTAGCGGCGGTGGCCGCCCTCCGAACGCATCGGGGTGATCAGCTCCGCCTCGCCCAGGGCGCGGAGGAAGGCGGGTGTCGCTCCGACCAGTTCGGCGGCCCTGCCCATGGTGTAGGCCGGGAAGTGGTCGTCGTCGAGCCGGTCGGCGACGGGCAGCCGGGCGTCGTCCGGCTGCGAGGCGTCGGCATACGGCTGACTCTCCGGGGGCATGCACACCTTCCTGCGGACCGCAGGGGACACGGACCGCCACGGGGACGGGTTCCCCGCACCGGAACTCTAATCGCCTCGGCGGAAAAACTGTCGCGGCGCACACAGATGTCCGTGTCTGCCCCTGTTCCGCTTGCGGGGAGACGGGAATCCCCCTCTCGCGAGGGAGAGCACTCAGACGTGCCCGGGACCTCCACTGCCGAAGCCTCCGCTGGAGCCGGGCAGCCAGCGCCGCCGCTGCTGGTCCTTCCCGGTTCTGGTCGCGGAGTGATGGAGCTGGTAGGGCATGAGCCGTTCGCCGTCCCTGGACACCACCGGCACCTCGTCCGGCTCCCGCATCTCCCGCGTCTCGTGGACCGCGCCGGTCTCCGGCAGCTTCGGCTGCTCCTCGGGACTGGGGCGGCTTTCTTCTTGATCCATGACCTTCATGCCGACACGTACGGCCCAGATCAGCGCGCCGGCCACGACCAGCCCGCCGACGAAGGCCGCGAGCAGACTCAGTACTTGCTGGCTCGCGGCCAGCAGTTCATACGATGTCGCGTTCATGGTCCGATTATGGATGAGAAAGTGAGATAAAGCACACGAATGCCCCATTTACCCATTCGGGAGGTCCCGGCGGGTGCCCCGCGCTCATTCGGCCGCTCCGGCAGGCGGGGGCCTTGGTGCCATGACAAATTACCGACGGAGGGAAGGCCGGGACGGGCCGTCGCGTCCCCACGTGTGCAGCTCGGGGCTCGCCCCGGCCTTCCCGCTCACCCCGCCCCGTCCCTCGGGACGGAAGGAGGTGCAGGTACCACTGCCCCTCGGGCACCCGCCGCCAGGCGCTGCCGCCGAAGACGGACTGCCGGTCGGTGGGCGGGTGTTCGCCCCGCGGGCCGCGCCCGTCGCGGAAGACCGAGCGCTCGCGGGCCGGGGAGCCGGGGCCGACGCGCAGCGCCTCCTGGAACCAGACGTGCTGGTGGGAGGTGTGGTCGGGGACGATGTCGACGATCACCTTGAGGCCCGGGCGGTGCGCCTCGGCGACCAGCGCGCCGAAGTCGTCGAGGGTGCCGAGGCGCGGGTCGACGTCCCGCGGGTCAAAGACGTCGTAGCCGCCGTCGGCGAGTTCGGACGGGTGGAACGGACTCAGCCAGAGGGCGTCCGCGCCCAGGGCGGCGAGGTGGGTGAGGAGCCGGGTGACGCCGCGCGGGTCGCCGGACCGTCGCCGTCGGCGAAGCTGCGTGGACAGACCTGGTGGACGACGGCCTGCCGCCACCAGTCGGGGTTGCGTGAGCAGAGGTCGGGGGCGGCGTCGGACATAACGCCCGGGCCGGGTGGGGCCGGGGCGGAGGCCGGCGGGGTCGGCCGGGGGGCGGGCGGATCGGTGCGGTCGGTCACGCGGTCTCCGCCGGGTGGGGCGGGCGACAGCATGAATCCTTCCGGAAGACCGCAAAAGTGAACACACGGGCGGAGCGGAGGCATTCCTTCCTTGTGTGGCGGGCACGTGAAGAGCAAGCAACTCCCCTTGTGTAGACGCAGGTTGACAGGGTGATGCGGCGCGGCCACCATGAAGGCGCACTGAGGCACATGTGACCAATGAGCCTCGTGCTTCTTCGACCACTCATGCCCGGGACGGCCGGCCGCCGCGTGCTGCCCTGCCGCCGTGCCCCGGTTTCCGGCACACGCCAAGAATGGGATCCGCATGTCCATAGCGAGACGTGTCCTCACCCGCCGCCTGCTGGGGACGGGCGCCGCGACCCTCGCCCTCTGCGCGGCCACCGCCGTCGCCGCGACCTCCGCCTCCGCCCACGGCTCTCCCGGCGGGGACGGCTGGAAGTCGGGCGGCGACTACCGGCCGGGCACCGGTGCCGGCACGGTCACCGAGACCGACCGCTGCCAGTTCTCGCTCGACGGCAAGAACTTCTTCGACTCCGTCAAGGTCGACGACCAGAACCTGCGGCCCAGCGAGGACGGCAAGGTCCACATCGAGGTCCGCACCGCCGGTGACGCGTCCACCTGCACCGCCTCGCTCGCCTCCTACCTGGCGCACGGCGCCACCTTCGCCTCCTCCGGCGAGCAGGTCTTCGTCGACTTCGACACGGTGACGGTCAAGCCCGGCACGACCGATTCCCTCGACATCGCCGTCCCGGACAAGGGCTGCTTCGCGCAGATCGACCTCTACCGGGGCGCCGTGAGGTTCGACGGCAAACCGGACGCGAACGACGGCTTCGAGCACGGTGAGCTGCCGAAGGGGCCGGACCGTCCGGTCATCAAGGACAAGCTGATCGCGGCCTGGAACGGCGGCACGAAGGACTGCACCGCCGACACCCCGGCCGAGGAGCCGGCCCCCGAGCCGTCCACCTCCGCACCGGAGCCGTCGGAGCCTTCGGAGCCCGCCGAGGACACCACCGCGCCGGCCTCCGGGACGCCGGGCGAGCCGTCCACGACGCCCGGCACCGACGCGCCCGACCAGTCCCCCTCCGAGCCGGCCACCGAACCGGGTGTCTCGCCGAACGGCGGCAGCGACAACCTCGCGGAGACCGGAGCCGACGGCAACACCGGCCCGTTCGCGATCGGCGCGGCGGTTCTGCTGGCGGGCGGCGCGGCGCTCGTCGTGGTCACCCGCCGCAAGCGCGCCGGCACCAGCGCCGACGGTCAGTAACCGGTAGCGCCCGCATACACGCCCGGCCCGTCCCCCGCGGGCCGGGCGTTCGGGTCCGGGGCGGCCGGCGGGCCTACCGCTGCGCTCCGGCCCCTCCTCCCTCCACGGTCGCCAGGTAGAGCCGCACGTAGCGCCGTACGTCCACGTCCAGCCCGACGTCCACCAGGCACTGCCCGCGCGTGCCCCCGTGCAGTTCGGACTCGCCGGTCCGGGGGCGGCGGTCGACCACGGTCTGGCCGCGGGCCGGGCCGGGGCCCAGGGAGACCTCGACGGGGAGCCGGCGGGTGGTCAGGCCCTCCGGATCGACGACCGCGCACAGCGCACCCGCGTCGCCGAGCCCGCCCGCGTCCTCGGTGGGGTCCTCGGGTCCGCTGCCGGGTGTCGCGGGCCGGTGGGCCAGCAGGTCACCGGCCAGCCGGGCGCCCGGTTCGGTGCTCGCGCGCAGCCTGCGCACCTCGGCCGCCGGGACGACGACCCGCTGGAACACGTCCAGGCCGTACATCGTGATCGGCACCCCGGCGGTGAGCAGGATCGCGGCGGCCTCCGGATCGTGCCAGACGTTGAACTCGGCCACCGCGGTGGCGTTGCCGGTGCCCGCCGCGCCGCCCATGAACACGATCCGCTCGATGTTGCGGGTGACCTCGGGATGTGTCCGCAGCAGCAGCGCGACGTTGGTCAGCGGGGCGGTGGGCACCAGGGTGACCGGGCGCGGGGAGGCGAGGATCTCGCGGCGCAGCAGGGCCACCGCGTCCACGTCCGCCGGGAGGCGCCGCGGGGCGGGCAGGCCGAGGTCGCCCATCCCGTCGTGGCCGTGGACGTGCCGTGCGGAACGCGGCGCCTCGATCAGCGGGCGCTCGGCGCCCCGGGCGACCGGAATGCCGGGCGCGCCCGCCTGTTCCAGCACGGTGAGCGTGTTGCGGACGACGCCGTCCACGTCCGTGTTGCCGGCCACACAGGTCACCGCGCGCAGGTCGATCCCCGGGTGGCGGACGGCGAACAGCAGGGCCAGGGCGTCGTCGACACCCGTGTCACAGTCGATGATCACCGGGATGGGCAGACCGTTCGGCACGGCGCGGACTCCTTCGGGGCGGGGTCGGGGAAGAGCCGGGGACGGGAACCACGGGCGGGAAGGGAACACAAAGGTGACACAGAGGAGCCGCGAGGGGGGCGGGGACGGTTCCCCCGGCGCGCTCACCCGGACGGACCGCCGCGCTGGTGGGGCGGGCGGCTCGGTGGTGCCGTAAGAGCACGTCCCGACCCTGGGCGAGCAGAACACAGCCGCAGCCAGGCTCCACCAGGAGGCACCCCCGATGACGCACTCCCAGGCCGCCGCCCGCGCCCTTCTCGCCTCCGCGCTGTCGGTGTCCGCGCTGCTGGCCACGGCCGCCTGCTCCGTCGGCGGGCAGGACGGGCCCGGGACGGTGGTGCCGTCGTCCGTCTCCGCCCCGGCGTCCTCCGCCGCGCCGGCCGTCGAGCAGCCCTCCGCGTCACCGCCCGACGCCGGGCTGAGCGAGGAACAGGTCCGGGCCGCACTGATCACGGAGACGGACCTGGGACAGCCCTGGGTGCCGACGCGGGGCGCGGCGACCTGGCGGGACGGGCTGCTCAAGGCGAGCACGAAGAACGCCGACTGCCGGCGTCTGCTCGACGTCCTCTACACCGAGGAGCTGTTCGGCACGCCGACCGGACCACGGGCCGTGGTCGCCCTGGACGACGCCTACAACGGCGCCCAACTGCGCTACCAGGTCGCCGCGTACCGGCCCGCCGACGTGGACCGCACACTGAAGTGGCTCGGCGGACTGCCGGACAAGTGCGGGGATTTCAAGGCGACGACCAAGCGGGACGGCGTGCAGGAGACCGAGGTCGACGCGTTGCGGCTGCCGGAGATCGGGGACGCGCGGCAGGCGTTGCGGGTCAGCATGACCGGCAAGGCGCCCGACGGTGAGCCGACGCATCTCACCCTGGACGTCGCGGTGGTCCGCATCGGTGCGGACACCATCACCCTCACCAACGGCGGGTTCGGCGAGGTGCTGTCCGAACTCACCCAGGTGATGGCGGAGTTCGGGGCGGGCCGACTGACGGAGATCAGGAAGCAGGGGCGCGCGGAGGTCTGACCGCGGTGCCGCTCACCCGGTGCCGTTCAGTCCAGACGGTCCACGGCCTCCTTGGCCTCGGCCAGGCCCGCTCCGGTGGCCTCGCGGTAGGCCTTGACCGCCTGGATCTTCTTGCCCTCCCGCACGAGCGCGACGATCTCCTCCCGGCGCGGGACCTCCTCGTGCAGGTCCAGGTGCTCGAGCACGAGGTCGAGCTTGCGTTCGAGACGGGCGGCACGGCGGTCGGCCCGGGAGATCTCGACCTTGATGGTGATGATGCCGAGGAACACGATGAGGAAGGGCACGGCTATGTCCATTCCGGCAGCGTAGGCGGTGGAGGCTGCGCTGCCGGAGGATTTCGGCTTCGGGCTCGTGTTCAGACCGGCGGCTGGGCCGGGGCCGGTCCCAGGGTCGTGGTGCCCGGGGCCGTGCGGTGGCCGAGACCGGTGCGGTAGGCGTCCAGGGCGGCCTCGACGCGGCCGGTGCGGCGGAGCAGGTCGCCGAGGAGGCGGCACAGGTCGGCCAGGTCGCCGGCCGCCCCCGCCCGCTCCAGCAGGCTCATCGCGCGGACGTAGTGCTCCTCGGCCTGCTCGGGGTCACGCACGTCCTCGGCGATGATGCCGAGCAGCCGGTGCGCCGCCGCCGCGTGCACCGCGCCCCGTTCGGGGGAGAGGCCGCCGAGCACGTCCCGCAGCAGGGCGGCCGCCTCCCGCGAACTTCCGCGCCGGTGAAGTACGTCGGCCAGCTCCACGGTGACCTGACTGCTGTAGAGGACGGCACGGGAGGCCGACAGCATCTCCAATGCCTGCCGCAACTCTCCTTCCGCCAGGTCGAGTTCGCCGTTCTGCGCATACACGTACCCGCGCATCCAGTGGCAGTTGGCGAGCTCCGTACGCAGGTGCAGCCCGCGGTACAGCTCGGCCGCCTTGGCCAGCGAGGCGTCGGCCTCGGCGATCCGGCCCTCGGCGAGCAGGGTGCGGGCCACCGACCGGTGCATGCGCGCCACCAGCGCCGGGTCACCGGCCTGCGGGGCGAGCGTCAGTGCGAGCTCCGCCGCCTGGGCGGCACGCGCGTGTGCGCCCATGTCCATGTACGGGCCGATCACGCTGGCGTAGAGCAGCAGCAGCGCGTCCGGGTCGTGCAGCCCGGCCCGGTTCAGCTCGTCGATGGTGGACTCCAGCAGGTAGACCGCGTACCGGAGTTCGCCCGCGAGGTAGTGCGCGACGGCCCGTCCGCGCAGCGCCGGCACCCGGGCCGGCAGCGGGGCGTCGACGAGGCGTTTCTCCGCCCGTTCGAAGTACTCGCGACCGGGCTCCAGTTCACCGGCCTCCAGTGCGCACTCGCCGAGCCCGAGCAGCGCGGCGGCCTGCTCCTCGGCGAGGCCCAGCGCCTCGGCCTCGGCGAGCAGCCCGGAGTACTGCCGCACCGCCGTCGCGGCCTCGCCGAGGGCGAGGGAGCGCTGGGCCTCGGTCAGCCGGAACCGCAACTCGGTGACGAGCCGCGCCGAACGCCCGGTCGCCAGTTCGTCGAACGTGACTCCGAGCCGGTCGGCGAGATGCCGCAGGGCGTCGTCGGAGGGCCGCACCCGTCCGGCCTCCAGCGTGGAGACGTAAGCGGGGGTGTACACCGGCTCGGCCAGCTGTTTCTGGGTCAGTCCGCGCTGCACGCGCAGCCGCTGCACCCGACGCCCGATGATGTCCGGATCGTCACGCTCCCCCACCGCCAACTCCCCCTGTTCCTCTTGCCGTTCGAGACCGACAGCCCCTAGGTTAAACCGCGGATTAAACCCGCTTAACCCGTCGTTGTTGCGAGGTCGCCGTGCTGGAACGCATTCGCACCACCAGGCGTTACGCCAGAGGCCTCGTCGCGGCCGTCGCAGCCGTCGCCGCACTGGTCCTGGCAGCCAACGCGGGTCCGGCCAAGGCCACCCACGTCGAGGAGTCGGAGCAGCGCACCACGGCCCCGGTGGAGGCCGCGGTCCGCTAGGGCCTGTCCGGCGGAGCAGGGCGCGGGAAATCGACGGCGCCTCATCAGCGCGGGTGAGCGGGGGCGATGGGGGTGCACCGCTCACGGGGTCCCTCCCGCTCCTGGGGTCCCCTCTGCTCGAAGGGCTTGGGGAAGGGCGTGCCGGCCCCCGCGTCTGCGGCATGACCCGCCGGACAGGCCCCGGGGCACCCCGGCCCCCGCTCCTCCGGCAGGAGCCGTCTCAGCCATGCCTCACCACCGTGCGGGCTCTTCAGTTCTGCGTCTGCAACTGGCTCAGCTGCCGCCGCACGTGGTCCAGGGCCCCTTGCTGCCGTCCGGGCACGCGGGCGCGCAACTCCGCCAGCCGCAAGCCGAGTTCACGAGCCCGTACCGGGTCTTCGATCCGGCCCCACTGGTGGTGCGCCCGGTCCACGGCCGTTTCGACGACGGAGGCGTCCACCGCCTGGCCGGTGTTCAGCCGTGCGGCGGCCACCGTCAGCCAGGTACGGCAGCTGAGCGCCGCGTCCCCGGCCAGCATCGCCAGATCGGCACGGACCTCGGCCCAGTGCAGCGCCTCCTCGGAGGCGGGCCCGTACGCGAGAACGGCACTGTGCTCGTGCCGCGCGGCGAGCGCGTCGGCGTCCGCGTGACGGCCGGACCGCACGGCCGCCGTGATGGCCGCGTGCGGGTCCCCCGGGGCGGGCCCGGACCCGCGCCGCGCCAGTACCAGACCGGGGTGCGCGCCCTCCGCGGCGACCCGGGTCAGCGCCTGCTGGTGCAGTTCCTCGTCCGACGGGCGCCGTCCGCTGCGCAGCAGCGTCGCGACCGCCTTCATGTACGCCGGCACCGCGACCGTACGACGGGAGTGCGGCGGCGCGACACGGCCGTACACGGCGGTGTCCCGGCCGGAGTCGAGCACGAGCGGCGCCGGGGCCGGCACCGGGGTCCGCGGGACGGGCTGCTGGTGGGGCAGCAGCCGGGGGGCCTGCGGGGAACCCGGTGTCCGCGGGGAGCACAGTGCCTGCCAGGTCTCCGGGTCCGCGTACAGGTCGAGGATCAACGTCGTGGCGCCCGGGGGCCGCAGCCGCAGCTCCTCCCGGAACCAGTGCCACGGGAACGCCGTGTAGCGCGCGGTCGACGCGGTGGTGCGGGCCAGTGCCAGATGGGGCAGGCGCTGGCGGCGGTCGAGCAGCAACTGTCCGGTGACGTACACGGTGAGCGGTCCGGGAGCGGTCGCGGCGGCGCGCAGCCGGGTCAGGACGGCCTGCGGCTCGAGCGGGTCGGCGAGTTCGACGACGTTCGCGGTGTCCGTGCCGGACAGCACGGCGGGCGGTACGGCCGCGAGGACGGGGAGCACCGACGCCGCGTCCACCAGCCGCCCCCGTCCCAGCGGCGAGGCCGCCAGCAGCAGCACGGTCCCGGGCATGGTCCCTGACACGATTCCCTCCCTCTGTCGATCACCCTGTCGATCGGCCCGCCGATCGGCCCGTCGATCGGCCAGACCAGCACCGTAACCGCTGTGGCTCCCGCCGGGGGGCTCAGATCCGTGAACGTCCTCCTTCGGGGCGTTCGCCCCCGGGTGCGCGGGTTCGACGGACGGCGAAGGCGGTCGTGTCGTCGGTCAGCCGGCCGCCGCTGTGCCGGAGTGTCCCCTCCCTCACGAAGGCGACCAGCCGGCCCGGTTCGGCGAGGCCCGGGTCCCGCGTGACCGCCCGCGCCACCTCCTCGGAGAGCCGGTAGAACGCCCCGTGGGCGTCCCGCGCCTCGGTCACCCCGTCGGTGACCATCAGCAGCGTCTCGTCGGCGGCCAGCGGCAGCCGGTGCACGCGCACCGGGGCGGGGTCCAGCTCGCGCAGACCCAGCGGAAGAGCACCGGTCACGGGCAGCGACCGTACGCTGCCGGGCCCCACGACCAGCGGTGGTTCGTGGCCGAAGACGACGGTCTCCACCGTGTCGGAGGAGGCCGCGGGGAAGCCCAGCAGCACGGCGGTGGCGAAGCGGTCGACCTCGGCCCGGCCGAGGGCCCTGGTGTAGTCCCGGTGAGACAGCATCCGCTCCTCCAGTCGCTCGGCGACGGTCTTCAGCTGCGGCTCGTGGCAGCCCGCCTCGCGGAACGTGCCGAGCAGCACCGACGCCGTCTCGACCGCGCCCAGCCCCTTGCCCTGGACGTCCCCGACGAGGACCCGGGTGCCGTACGGGCCCGGCTGGATGTCGTAGAAGTCACCGCCGACCCGGGCACCGACCTCCGGGCTGAGGTAGACGCCCGCGTGCTCCAGGCCGCCCCAGAGCGGCGGCAGGGGGCGCAGCACCGTGCGGCGGACCGTGTCGGCCACGTCCCGCATGTACAGCGTGCGCCGCTCACCGCGCACCCGGACCGCGCACGCCAGCGTCGCCAGGACACCTCCGACGGCGACGAGGATGAAATCGGGCAGCCCCGTCTGGAACTCGTGCGGCCAGGCGCTGTCGACGACCGAGAAGGTGCCGATCGCGAGCGCCGCGAACACGGCCGTGCCCCACACCCCGCAGATCGCGGCGGCGATGCCCGGCACCAGCACGATCCAGGAGATGATCCGGAACTGTCCGCCGGTGTGGTAGTCGGCCACCGCGATGACGACCAGCAGCAGGAGCGGCGGCACCCAGGCGACACCGCGTCCCCGTACCCGCAGCAGTTCGTACCGGTGCACGGCATTCCCGCGACCGGCTCGGGAGTACCGGTCGTGTCCCTTGCTGCCCTGGCGCACCGCCCCAGCGAAGCACGCGGCCGCACCGGACGCATCCGGTCGGTACGCCGACTTGCCGACGGCCCCGTACCGGTGTGCTCTGGAGGAGGAAGCGAGGAGAAGCCCGTCCACCCATCCAGGGGAAGCTGAGGAAAGCTGAGGAAGAGGAGCGCTCTCATGGCTCATGCGGCACCCGGATCCAGGACCGTGAGCGGGCGGCCCGGCACGATCCGCCTCTTCAGCGACCGGGCCCACGGCGTCGCCAGGCTGGCGGTGCCCGTCGTCCTCGGGCTCGTGTACGGCTACTGGGCGGCGGCCAACGCCCGCCACGGCGGGCCCGTCACCAGTGGGAACATCCTGTTCGGGTTCCTCACCGCGCTGGTGTTCGCCGTCCTGTGCGCGGCCCTGCTGAGCGTCGCGCCGAAGCTGCCCCGCGAAGTGCACGCGGTGCTGTGGGGCGCCTTCTCCGGCGTCGCGGTCGGCTTCCTCGTCAACCAGTCCGACACGAGCGTGCTGCGGTCGGCGGCGCTGGGGGTGGCGGCCGCGGCGTTCGTCTTCGCGTTCCTTTTCTACCGCTACTACACGCACGAGGACGCGAAGGGTCACCGCATCGAGTGACGCGGCCTCCTCGTCCGCCCCGGTGGCCTCCTTCGCGGCGGCCGCCGGCCCCTTAGCCGCTGCCTCCGGTCCGGCATCGCGGGCGCCGGGCACGGGGCGGGTGATCCGAGCACTCCGGACCTCCGGGTACTCCGGACCTCCGGGTACTCCGGACCTCCGGGTACTCCGGATGCCCGCCCCGCGCTCGCGCGTCCGGCCCCCGGCACCTTGGCTGGAGAGATGCCTCCCGCCGCCGAAGCGCCCCGCCGCGAACCGACCGCCGCACGTCTGCGCAACGCCCTGTCGGCGGCGCTCCTCGCCCTGGCGTGCCTGCTCGCGCCCTGCGGCGCGCTCGCGGCCTGGGCGGCGTACGGGCTGGCCGACACCGGACGGTACGTCGAAACGATGGCGCCGCTGGCAGCCGACCCCGGCGTACGCGACGCGGTCGCCGAGGCCGTCGGGGACGAGGTCCTGCGGGAGCTGGACCCGGGACCGGCGCGCAGCACGTTCGAGCCGTTCGTACGGGAGGCGGTCCGCTCGTTCACCCGCACCGAGGCGTTCGCCACGGCGTGGGAGGCGGGGAACCGGGCCGTCCACGACGCCGTCCTGCACGCCCTGCGTGACGAGCGGGCGGCCCCCGGCCCGGTCACCGTCGACCTCGCGCCCGTCACCGCCCGGGTGAAGCAGCGACTCGTCGCCGATCACATGCCGTGGGCCGAGCGCATTCCGGTCCGGCACATCGAGGTCGCGGTGGTGCCGGCGGGGGAGGTGGCCGGGCTCCGGCAGGGGTACCGCGTCCTGGCCGCCGCCGCCTTCTGGCTGCCGCCCGCGGCCGTCGTCCTGGCCGTCGCCGGGATCGCCGTCGCCGTCCGCCGCCGCCGCGCGGTCACCGCGACCGGACTCGGCATCGCGCTGGGCGGCGGTCTGCTCGCCGTCGCCGTCGTCATCGGCCGCCACCTCACCCTGGCCGACCTGCCCGAGCGGGCCCACCGCCCCGCGGCGGGCGCGGTGTACGACGCCCTCACCGCCACGTTGCGCCCCGCGTCCTGGCTGTTGCTCGCGCTGGGCCTGGCGATGGCCCTCGCCTCCTGGCTGACCGGGCTCCGCGGTCGTCGCACCGCCCGGCACGGCAGCCGTGCCCCGCGGCTCCGCGGAACGACGGCACCTCCCACGGCCGCCCCGCCCCGGGCGCGGGTCTGAGCGCGGATCGCCGCAACCTCCCGTCGTGCGCCCTCGTCCTTGAGGGAGGATCTCCGTGCATCCCGGTGCATCCCACCCGCGAGCGGAAGGCCGGACGTTGGACACTGCGACTGCCGAGTGGGCGGCCACCGAGGACGGCGCCGGACGCCGCGGCGGCGGGCGGCGGTTCGGCGCGTGGTGCGCGGCGCTGCTCTTCGCCGGGGTGAGCGCCGTCGTCGGCTGCCGGACCGTCGGCACCGACGGCGTCACCCCGGTTCCCCAGCTGCTCGCGTTCCTGCCCTGGCTGCTCGTCCCCACCGCCGCCGGACTGCTGTGCACCGTGCTCGCCCGGTGGTGGACCGGCGCGGTGTGGGGCGTCGCCCTGCTCGGGCTGCTGGCCTGGTTCATCGAGCCGTACGGGAAGACCGGCGCGCCCGTCGGGCCCCCCGTCGCCGAGCTGCGGGTCATGACCTCCAACGTCGAGTTCGGCCGGGCCGCCGAAGGGCTGGTCGACGCCGTGCTCCGGGAGAAACCCGACCTGGTGTTCGTCCAGGAGTGCGAGTACACCTGCGACGCGGTGCTGAAGCGGGAGCTGGCGGCCGCCTATCCGCACCGGCGGGCCGTGGCGGGCGGCGGCTCCGAGGGCTCCGTCATCCTCAGCCGCTTCCCGCTCGAGGGCACCGACGGCGTCCCCGGCACCATGGGCATGCCCGGCGCCGTCGCCGACGTCGACGGGCACGCGGTACGGCTCCAGCTCGCCCACCCCATGCCGCCGCTCCCCGGCCAGGTGGACGTCTGGCAGCGCGAGCTCGGCGGGCTGCGCGACGCGGCCGCCGCGGACCGGACGACCCCGACGGTGCTCGCCGGGGACTTCAACGCCTCCCAGGACCACGCCGCCTTCCGGCGCATCCTCGACACGGGTCTCAGCGACGCCGCCCGGCTGGACGGCTCGTACCGGATTCCGACCTGGCCGGCCAGGACCACTCCGACGTTCGGCGCCCAGATCGACCACGTGCTGGTGTCCGAGCGGTTCACCGCGGACCGGGCCCGCTTCCTCGACCTCGCCGACACCGACCACCGCGCGCTGGTCGTCGACCTGAGGCTGCACCGCGGCGGCTGACCCGGACCCGGCCCCCGGCCGGGCCCGGAGACGGCCGGGCCCGGAGACGGCCGGGCCCGGAGACGGCCGGGCCCGGAGACGGCCGGGGTGCGGGCCCCCGCGGGAGCCCGCACCCCGGCCGTGTGCGTACCGGTGTCCGCCGGCTCGGTGTCCGCCGGCGTCGGCGTCAGACGCCGATGTCCTGCCCGTCGGCACGCCACACGGCGACCACGGACGGCCGGACGTACGTGCCGGGTCCGTCGGGCCAGGTGCTGCCCGGGTTGTCGACCGACGCCCCGTCCACCTCGCCCGGGTGCTGCACGGCGATCAGCACGCGCCGGTCCTGGATGATCGGGCCGCAGGTCTCCGCGCCCTTCGGCACGGTCAGGAACTGCTTCAGCTCACCGCGCCGCTCTCCGCGCGTGGCGACACCGAAGAGCCCGTCGTGCGAGCCGAGGGCGTTGCCGTCGGTGGAGATCCACAGGTTGCCGTGGTCGTCGAAGGCGACGTTGTCCGGGCAGGAGATGGGGCTGACGGATTCCTTGGGGAAACCGGCGAAGTAGGTCGCCGGGTCCTGCGGGTCGCCCGCCACCAGGAACAGCGACCAGGCGAACTCGGTGCTCTCCGGCCGGTTCCGGCTCTCGGTCAGCTCCAGGACGTGGCCGTGCTTGTTGGCGTTGCGGGGGTTGGCCTCGTCCGCCTTGGGGTTCGAGCCGACACCGCGGTTGGAGTTGTTGGTCAGGGCGACGTAGACCTTGCCGGTGACCGGGTTGGGCTCGACGTCCTCGGGCCGGTCCATCTTGGTGGCGCCCACCTTGTCACCGGCGAGGCGCGTGAAGACGAAGACCTCCTCGGCGGTCATGCCCTCGACGTGCGAGACGGCACCGCGGGCGGTGGCGGTGGCCAGCGGGATCCACTGACCGCTGCCGTCGAACTCGCCGTCCTTCGGGAGCTTGCCGGTGCCGTCGATCTCGATGGCCGGCGAGTCACCGGTCAGCTTGGCGACGTACAGGGTGCCCTCGTCGAGCAGCGTGAGGTTGTGCTCGCGCGCGGCCCGGCTGTTGCCGTTCTTCATCCGCTTGCTGCCGACGAACTTGTAGATGTAGTCGAACCGCTCGTCGTCACCGGAGTAGATGACCGGCCGACCGTCGTGCGTCAGCCGCACGGTCGCGGCCTCGTGCTTGAACCGGCCGAGCGCGGTGCGCTTGCGCGGGGTGGAGTCCGGGTCGTACGGGTCGAGTTCGACGACGTACCCGAAGCGGTGCACCTCGTTGGGCTCCTGCGCGAGGTCGAAGCGCTTGTCGAAGCGCTCCCACTTGCGGTCGGTGGCGCCGGTGCCGATGCCGTACCGCTTGTCGGTGGCGCGGCTGCCGTTGGCGAAGTACTGGTTGAAGTTCTCCTCGGCGTGCAGCGTGGTGCCCCACGGGGTCGTGCCGCCGGCGCAGTTGTTGAGGGTGCCGAGCACCTTGGTGCCGCTCGGGTCGACGGAGGTCTTCACCAGGTCGGACCCGGCGACGGGACCGGTCAGGCGGAACTCGGAGGTGGCCGTGAGACGCCGGTTGAGGTGGTGCCGGGTGACGGGCGTCAGCTTGCCGCTCTTCTTGTCCTCCTCGACGACGACCGCCGCGAGCCCGTGCGCGGCCCAGGCGATCTCCACCTGCTCACGGGTGGGGTTCGCGGAGTCGTAGTCGCGGAACATGAGGATCTCGTCGGTGTACTCGTGGTTGGCCACGAGTACCTGCCGGCCGCGCTCGCCCTTGAGGGGGAGCAGCGCGAGGAAGTCGACGTTGTATCCGAACTGCCCGGCCTGCGCCGCGGCGGTCTGGTTCTCGGGATCGAAGGCGGGCGCTCCGCGCAGGATGGGCTCGCCCCAGCGGATGACGACGTTCTGGTCGTAGCCCGCCGGGACGGTGACGGTGTCGGCGGTGTTGGGCGGGACCGGCGTGAACCGCAGACCGCGGGCACCCTTCGCCTTGTTGTTGCCGTGGCCGTGACCGTGGCCCTTTCCGGCCGCGGGCGCCGCCTGGGCCTCGGGGGCACCGGCGAGGTTGACGGCACCGGCACCGGCCGCGACGACCGTGACGGCGGCGGCGGCCCGCATCACCGAACGGCGGCTGAGGGCGTCGGAGATGACGTCACCGACGTACTCGTTGGAGCTGGTGTTGGGCACCTCGTGGAAGCAGGCGTCACCACACCGGAAACGACAGGTCATGGCGGACCGGCCGCCGGGGTGCGAACCGGACGGCGTTCCGATCAACGGCAGCAGCTTGCGCACGTGTTCTCTCCTTGGAAACCCGGGGTGTCAACGCGACCGTAGGGGCACATATGTGCGACAGTCGGGCATCGGGGTAAACGGAGAGTGAAACTGCGGCAGCGTAAAGGGAGTTGCCGGGAGGGCGGCCCGACGGCCCCTCGCAGGCCGAATGCCGCCCTTGACAAGGGCGGCGCCCGATACCCGACCCTACCCAAGATCACCCACAAGGGCCGCTAACCTTACGTGTCCGTCCTGGCCAGGGATTGACGGGCTACAACTCATGCGAAGGGTTGCGCACATGGGCATTCTCACTCTCCTGCGGAACGCGTTCGGTCGGTCACGCAGAGCGAGCACCGCAGAGGCGGAGGGTGCGACGCCGGTCGCCGAAACGGACGGTGCGGAACAGTCCGCCCGTGCGGACGAGGCGACCGCGGCCACCCCGACGCCGTCCGATCGGACCGACGAGCCTGCCGCGGCCGCGTCAGCGGCCCCGAGGCTTCCGTCCCCCTCCCCCGAACCGACACCCACGCCGGCACCGACGCCGACGCCGAAGGCCGAAGTCTCCGTACCGGAACCCCGCACCGACGAACACGACCTCGTCTCAGCGGCCTTCGACAACGTAACGCCCCCGGCCCCCACCACCCCGGCCCCCTCGGCAGAAACCCCCGAGCCGAAGCCGACCCCCGAGCCCAAGGCCGCCGAGGCAGAGGCCGAGGCCGAGCCCGCAACCGAGCCCGAGGCGAAGGCCGCACCCGAGCCCGAGGCCAAGACCGCACCCGAGGTCGAGGCCGAGGCCGCGCCCGGAGCTGAGGCCGCACCCGAGCCGGAGGCGAAGCCCGAGGTCGCAGCCGAGGCAGAGAGCGCGCCCGAGACCCCCGAGACCGAGGTCACGGCAGCACCCGCAGCCGAGCCGACGCCTCAGCCCGAGGACGCGGCCAAGGAGGAGTCCGCGGCAGAGGCCGAGGTCGAAGCAAAGGCCGATGTCGAGGCAGAGGCCGAGCCCGAGGCCACGGCCAAGACCGCACCCGAGCCCGAGGTGGCACCCGAGGCGAAGACCGAGGTCGAGGCGGAGGCCGAGGCCGCACCCGAGCCGGAGGTAGCACCCAAGGCCGCAGCCGAGGCAGAGAGCGCGCCCGAGACCCCCGAGACTGAGGTCACGGCGGCACCCGTAACCGAGCCGACGCCTCAGCCCGAGGTCGCGGCAGAGCCGGAGGCGAAGCCCGACAAGGAGCCCGAGGCCGAAACCGAGCCGGAGCCCGCGACGGCTGCCGCCCCGGAAGCACAGCCGGAACCGGAACCGGAAACGGAACCGGAGCCCGCACCCGCACCCGCACCCGCCGACGGCGAGGACACCCCCCAGGGGCCACCCGCACCCGACAACGAAAGCCGCACGGGTGGTGCGGGTGGGAACCACACCGAAGCCGAGGCCGAGCCGACCACCCCCGCGCTGCCGCAGGCACTCCTCACCGCCCACACCACCGCCGCCACCACCCTCGCGGAGCACGACCTCACCGGCACCCGCGCCGCCGTCTACCTCGTACTCGACCGCTCCGCGTCCATGCGCCCGTACTACAAGGACGGCTCCGCACAGGCCCTCGCCGAGCAGACCCTCGCCCTCGCCGCCCACCTCACCAGCGACCCCGAGACCACCACGGTCAAGGTCGTCTTCTTCTCGACCGAGGTCGACGGCACCGGCGAGCTCACCCTCACCGACCACGAGAACAAGATCGACACCCTGCACGCCTCCCTCGGCCGCATGGGCCGGACCAGCTACCACGCGGCCGTGGCAGAGGTCCTCGCCCTGCACGACAAGGCCGCCCCCGCGGGCACCCCCGCCCTGGTGGTCTTCCAGACGGACGGCGCCCCCGACGCGAAGACCCCCGCCACCCAGGCCCTCACCGAGGCGGCGAGGACCCACCCCGCGGTCTTCTTCTCCTTCGTCGCCTTCGGTGACCCGGAGAACAAGGCCTTCGACTACCTCCGCAAGCTCAAGACGCCGAACACGGCCCACTTCCTCGCAGGCCCGTCCCCCCTGGAACTCACCGACAAGGAGCTCTACGAGGCCGTCCTGAAGTCCTGGCGCCCGTAGCCCCACGGGGGGCACCCCCAGCACGTCCCGCGCCGCCCGCTTCTCAGCACGTAGAACGAGAAGCGGGCGGCGCACCCGTGTCGGCTACGATTTGAAGGTTCCGTACGTTTCGACCTGGGAGCAGCCACCGATGGCTCGACACCTCATCACCAGCGCCCTTCCCTACATCAACGGGATCAAGCACCTGGGCAACATGGTGGGGTCCATGCTCCCGGCGGACGTCTACTCCCGTTACATGCGCCAGCGCGGCCACGAGGTCCTGTACATCTGCGCGACCGACGAGCACGGCACCCCCGCCGAACTGGCGGCGAAGGAGCAGGGCCTCCCGGTCGACACGTTCTGCGCGCAGGCGCACGACGCGCAGAAGGCGGTCTACGACGGCTTCAACCTCGCCTTCGACCACTTCGGCCGCAGCTCGTCGCCGCAGAACGTCGAGATCACCCAGCACTTCGCCCGCCGTCTGAACGAGAACGGTTTCATCGAGGAGCGCTCGATCCGGCAGGTCTACAGCCCGGCCGACGGCCGCTTCCTCCCGGACCGCTACGTGGAGGGCACCTGCCCCCACTGCGGCTACGACAAGGCCCGCGGCGACCAGTGCGAGAACTGCACGCGCGTACTGGACCCGACCGACCTGCTCGACCCGCGTTCGGCGATCTCCGGCTCCACGGACCTGGAGGTCCGCGAGACCAAGCACCTCTTCCTCCTCCAGTCGAAGCTCCAGCACGAGGTCGAGGAGTGGGTCGCCCGGCACGAGGAGGAGTGGCCCCACCTGGCGGCCTCCATCGCCCGCAAGTGGCTGACCGAGGGCCTGCACGACCGTTCGATCACCCGCGACCTGGACTGGGGCGTCCCGGTGCCGGCCGACACCTGGCCGGAGCTGGCGGCCGAGGGCAAGGTCTTCTACGTCTGGTTCGACGCCCCGATCGAGTACATCGCCGCGACGAAGGAATGGGCGGACTCCGCGCCCGAGGGCGAGACGCGGGACTGGAGGTCCTGGTGGTACGAGGCGGACGACACCGTCCGTTACACGGAGTTCATGGCGAAGGACAACGTCCCCTTCCACACGGTGATGTTCCCGGCCACCCAGTTGGGAGTCCGCGAGCCGTGGAAGAAGGTCGACTACGTCAAGGCCTTCAACTGGCTGACGTACTACGGCGGCAAGTTCTCCACCTCCCAGAAGCGGGGCGTCTTCACCGACCAGGCGTTGGACATCCTCCCGGCGGACTACTGGCGGTACTTCCTCATCGCCAACGCGCCCGAGTCGGACGACTCGTCCTTCACCTGGGAGCACTTCACCGCCACGGTAAACAAGGACCTGGCCGACACCCTCGGCAACTTCGTCAACCGCGTCCTGTCCTTCTCGAAGAAGCGCTTCGGCGAGGAGGTCCCGGCGGGCGGCGAGCCCGGCGAGGCGGAGACCCGGCTCGGTGAGGAGATCGCGGCGCTCCTCGCGGAGTACGAGTCCCAGATGGAGGCGAAGCAGTTCCGCAAGTCGGCGGCCGCGCTGCGCGCCCTGTGGTCCGCGGGCAACTCCTACCTGGAGGAGAAGGCCCCCTGGCTGGAGATCAAGACCGACAAGGACGCCGCCGCCCTCACCCTGCGTACGGCGATGAACCTGATCCGCCTGTACGCGGTGGTGTCGGAGCCGCTCATCCCGACGGCGGCGGCGGCGATGCGCCAGACGTTCTCCCTCGCCGACGACACGGCGGCCTGGGTCACCGCCGAGGAGGCCCGCGCTCTCACGTCGGTCCCCGCCGGCACCCCCTTCACCGTCCCGCCGGTCCTCTTCGCCAAGCTGACGGACGACGACCTGGAAGCGTACAAGGAGCGCTTCGGCGGCGAGCCCGAGTCCGCGTAACGACCGCGTACCACCGACGTCAGGGCCCGGGAACAAAGGTTCCCGGGCCCTGACGCGTCCGTTAGCGTCGCGGTACGACCACGTCACCCAGGGGGAGCACTCATGGCACTGTTCGGCAACGCACACAGCATCGACCCGGCGTCGGCACAGCAGGACTACGCCCGTCTCCTGGGCCACGGCGAGCAGGTGCACGCCGCCTACCTGCTGATCCGCGACACCATCCTCTTCACCGACCGCCGGCTGATCATGATCGACAAGCAGGGCATCACCGGCAAGAAGACCGAGTACCACTCGATCCCGTACCGCAGCATCACCCACTTCGCCGTCGAGACCGCCGGCCACTTCGACCTCGACGCCGAACTCAAGATCTGGATCTCCGGCACCCCGGCCCCGGTGGAGAAGACCTTCACCAAGGGCGTCGACATCTACGAGGTCCAGGCCATCCTCACCCAGTTCGTGGCCCGCTGACCCGGACGGAGCCCACCGCCCCCATCACGACCACGAGCGGAACCACGACCACAACCGGGTCCCGGGAGCCGACGCCACGCACAGGCCCGGATCGACCAACGGCATCCCGCGGGGCGGTGCGCAGTCGAACGGTCAGCTTCCCGACGCGTGTGCCACGAAGTCGGCCCACGCGCCGGGCGCGAGCGCCAGACGGGGGCCGTCGACGTTCTTGGAATCGCGGACGTGCACGGTGCCGGGGGTGAGAGCAAGCTCGACGCAGGAGTTGCCGTCGTTGCCGCTGCTGTAGCTGCTCTTGAACCACGCCAGCTCGGAGGCGTCCCCGGCCGTGGTCTTGCGGATCATGTCTCTCCCAGCAGTTGTTCGATGAAGGCCAGCGACTCCCGTGGCGAGAGGGCTTGAGCCCGGATGGTGCCATACCGCAACTCAAGGATGCGCAGGTGTTTGGGTTCCGAGGTCGGCCGACCGTTGAACGCACCATCGGAGCGGCCCACTGCCGAACCGTCTGCGAACTTCAGCAACTCGATCTTGCCGTCCATACCGGAGTGCGTCTCGCAGTTCAGCGGCATCACCTGAAGAACGACGTTGTGCAGCCGACCCACCTCCAACAGACGTTCGAGCTGCTGGCGCAACACCATTGCGCCCCCGATCGGGCGGCGCAGAGCCGCCTCTTCCAGGACGAAGCTGAGCGCAGGCGCGGGTGAACGCTCGTAGATCGACGAACGAGCCGCGCGTGCGGCCACCATCCGCTCCACCTCCTCCGGGGAGTAGGGAGGCTGCATGGCTTCGAACAGGGCGCGTGCGTGGTCGGGGACCTGCAGAAGTCCGTTGATGCCGTTGCTCTCGTAGATGCCGATCTCTACCGCCTGGGCCTCCAGCTTGGCCAGCTCCCGAACCGTTTTCGGATACCGGACCTTCTTCACGTCCTCCCAGGCCGCCGCGATGAGTCCGTCCGCGCCCAACACCTCGTCGGCCCTGTCCAGGTACTCCCGCCGGGGAATCCGCTTGCCGCCCTCGACCTTGTAGACCAGGTCGTCCCCGTACCCCACCGTCACCGCGAAGTCGGCGACCCGCATCCCCACGGCCTCCCGCCGCAGCCTCAACTGACGACCCACCGTGGCGAGAACGGCCACGCCCCACTCGTCGTCCGGGTCCACCTCCCACCCCGGTTCGTCCGCCTCGGTCCGGAGCCGTACCGCCTCGCCGTCCACCGACGTACCGCACCCCTCTGTCGTACCGCCGTGCCGCAACGCCCTTGTCCGTAAGCCGGTTTCTGACGGTCCGGACAGCGGCCGACAAGCTCCGACAGTCACCCTACGTGTCGGGATTGTCACTGTTCACGGTAAGCACGTCCGGCCACTCTCGGTGATGTGAACAGCGAAAAGTCCACCCAACTTCTGTCGCCCGCCGACCACTTCAGCGTGCTCCTGCCACCCACGCCCCGCGGTGCCCGTCTCGCCCGGCTGCTCGCCACGGACTGGATGCGCGACCGGGACCTGCCCCACCGCGTCGCCGAGGCCGCCGAACACCTCGTCGCCGAACTCGCCGCGAACGCGGCCACTCCCGCCCGTCCGGTACCCCCTGCGCACCTGCGACACCTGCGACACCTGCGACACCTGCGACCACGGCTACCGCGGCCCCGACCCCCACCACTGCCAGGGCTGCGTGTCGACCCCGTCCTGACCACGGCGACGACATTCCTCTGAACTGCGCCCGCTGTCCGGAAGGTGCCGAAGAGGTGGTCAAAGTGTCCGTAAACAGCTGCAGGCTGACGGCGGGGGGGTCAGGCGAGACGGCAGAAGGCCCAGGGCAGCAGTCACTGGTTGACGCGGACGACCGGTGCTGGCCAGGGCGTCGCTGCCGAGGGCGTCAGGGCCCAGCCACGGATTCGCCTTCGGGCTGTAAGAAGGGGCTCGGTCCGGACATAAGCAGGAGTGGAGGCGATGTGGATACTGCGACTGACGAACAGCGGTTCACCCGGCTGTACAGGCAGCACTATGCAGCTGTTGCTGCCTACGTACGCCGCCGGATCTCGCCCGACCAGGTGGTCGACGTGGTGTCCGAGGTCTTCCTCGTTGCATGGCGCCGGTTCGAGACGATGCCCGGGAACGCCGAGTTGCCCTGGTTGTACGGGGTAGCGCGGCATACGCTCTCCAGCACATACCGGTCGGATGAGCGTCGGCTCGGTCTCGTCCAAGCTTTAGCAGCCCAGCCGCGTCAGACGGTTGGTGACCATGCCGACAGTGTGGTGGAGAGTGCCGCCTTGGCAGCAGCGTTCGACTCCCTGAGCGAAACGGACCAGGAGGCGTTGCGTCTGACTGCCTGGGAGGGACTTTCCGCTACTCAGGCTGCCAAGGCGCTGGAATGCAGTATTGCCAGCTTCCATGTCCGTCTGCACCGCGCTCGGAAGCGCCTCAGACTCAATCTGGAGGCCGCATCCGCAGATGTCTCGTCGCGTTTCTCGGTTCTGCACCGCGATGCGGCCGTACGAAATGGGAGTAGAGGAGATGCGTGACATGGACAGAGCCCTCCAGGCCCTGGACCCCGCGGCGGGGTCGGCTGACGAGCCCGATGAAGTCGCTCTCCAGCGCATCCTCTCCTCGGGACGCGCCCAGGACGCTGGAAGTGATCGATCACGTCGACCAACGCGGAGGTGGATACTCGCCACTGCCGCCGCCGTGGCAGCCGGAGCGCTGGGTCTGGTTGCCACCAACATGCTCGGAACGGCTGTCCAGCCTGCTTATGCTGCCACTCCCACACCACTGAAGTATCGGAACAGCGATGTGACAGCGGCTGAAGTTCTGGAAAGAATCGCGAAACATACGGCGAAGCTCCCCGATGATTCCAGGGCTGACACAACCAACCGATTCGTGCAGGACAGTTGGTCTCTCGCGACCACCATTGACGGCACCCGGGTCACTTCAGCGGTGATTCCCGAACGTCGCGAGACCTGGGTGGCAGCGGACGGATCCCGTAAGTGGAAGGTCCGGACCCGCCCTCCGCAGTTTCATTCCGAAGACCAACGCCAAGCCTGGGAGGCCGCCGGCGCGGCGGGAAGGGAACCAGAGCACCACTCAGGCAGCTCTGGCGCTGCTACCGATGAACAACCTCCGCCGCAAGACGCGGCAGGTATGCGCAAGTGGCTGGCCGGGGCTTCGGGCAGCTTCGGTCCAGGTGAGATGTTCAGTCGAATCCACGACGTTTACCTGGATCACGCATTCTCGCCCGAACAACGCGCTGCGATCCTACGCGAACTCAAGAGCGCAAACGGAATCAGGTATCGCGGAATGGTGATCGACCGTGCAGGCCGGAGCGGTGCCGCGTTCTCTGTAGATTCCGCCTACAGTGGTCTCGCGACCCAGTACAGCATGGTGTTTGATCAAAGCTCCGGAAAGCTCTTGTCCTATGAAGAAGAGCTGACGGGCTCCGCAGGGAAGTTGAACGTCGAAATTCCCGCCGTGATCTCTTACTGCACTTACCTCAAAGGTTAGCAGTGCGGTGGGGGACGCCCTGCTGCGCACCCCCACCGCCGCACGTCAAGAGGCCTGGAAGCAATCCGCCTTGTCGTTCTTCGAATCTCCGACGTAGGAAGACCGGCTGTGCGCAGCCTCTGTCCAAAGGATGGGGCTGAAGCCCGACTTGCAACCGTCGAACACTCTGATCGTCTTTGCGCCCTTATTCGACCAAGATGACGCCTGATTGGCGAAGCCGTAGTCGGAGAACCTCACTGCAATCGGGTCGTGCTTCTCGTTCCACTGCAGTCTGCGACCCCCGAAGTCTCGGTTCTGATAGAAGCAGTACCAGTCATTACCGAAGACCTGCGTCGGGCAATTATCCGAAGCTGCCAGGCCTACCGTCGTTTCTTCGGTCGGAGTGCCGGGGAGGCCCGCCGCCTTGGCCTGAAGCTTTTGCGCCGCAGGGCTGCTGACCGGGGCCGTGGTCTCGCCTGGCATCGGGAAGGCCATGATGACGTTGCCGTCATTCCAGGCGATCTCGTTTCGGCTGATCTGAACGCCGCCTTCAGTGGTGTCGAGGACCTGATTGATCTCCTGCTGGAGGGTGTCCGACGCCGAGGCGGCCTGAGCCTCGGCCGTCGGCATGAGGGCGAAGCCCATGGTGCTGACTGCCGCTAACCATCTGTGAGGCCTGGGCATGATCTTCCCCCTGGTGCAAGTATCGAACCTGAGTTCGCTTTTGGATGGGTCGGGGAGATCTTCCACCGTGCTGCGACACGGAGACAGTCACCTTTCGGTCGTTGTGGCGGACCGAGCGTGAAGATCGGAAGAGCGTCCAGCCCCATGCGTCGGACGGCGTGGAACCACCGCCGGGTGAGGCGGCTGATCGGGTTCCGCACGGAAGTCCGTACCCGTTGTCGGTGGCCGCCCCTAAGCGGATCCCCGCCTGCTGCTCTCCGCCACCGACGCCGAGCACCTCGCCCCCGGCGTCGCCGCCTGGCTGGAACGGGACTTCACCCCACCGCCGTACGCAAGGCCCTGGCCGACGACCTGCCCCGCAGGACATCGCCGACCCGATCATCGAACTCGTCGCACAAGACCTGGGCAAGCACCCGGCCGCACAACTGTGGAGGAAACTGGTGGCCGTGGACCTCTCCTTTTACAAGTCAGACCTCTCCGAAGAAATCCGGGACGAGGGCCGAGCCGAAGGCGAGGCGCGCCGTGCCGCCGAGGACGTCCTGGACATCCTGGAAGTGCGCGGCATCGACGTCCCCGAAGCGGTCCGGGAACGCATCACCGACTGTGGCGACCCCGAGATCCTGCGCCGCTGGCACCGGCGTGCCGTCACGGCCCCGCCGGCCGTAGAGGTCTTCGAAGACGAGTAGTCACGGCTGTCGGAGGGACCTCCCCGCGCTGCCTGCCGGGGATGCGCGTCAACGGACTGCCCGACGGGAAGGACCGCTCGCCGTCCGAAGAAAGTGCGTCCTCGGCACGCGGATACCCGGAGGAACGACTGTGACCGGCGACAGCTGGCGCGAGCGCAGGCGAGCGCTCCTTCGAGACGACCCGGCCGAGGCCGAGCGCATCGCACGTCTCCTTGATGAGTTGGGCACCGAGGACCGGGACGACGAGGAGATCGAGGCGGACCATCGCGCGAGCCTGCTGGCGGCGGCACGGGAGTACGCTCCGAACGCCTGGCTCGACGAAGGGCCGCGGCTCCGGCCGTCCGGACCGAACGCCGACGACACGTTCTTCGCCCGCCGCCGGGACACCGCCACCACGCCCGGCCGCCGCCACGTGGGCATCTGCGCGCAAGGCGTACGGACCAAGTCCGTGGCGATCAGGGTGTTCGTCGCCCAGCTCGCCGCCGCTCAGCACCTCTACGAGACGTACGGGGCGAGTGAGCTGACCGACCCGTGCATGACCCTCGTCGGTTACTTCAACAGCCTGCGCGACCTCGGCGCCATGCGCTTCGCATGAAGCGACGTGCCGAGGCGGGCTGTTCCTGCTTGCCCTGGCAGGAGTTCGGTCACTCAGTCCGTATGAGACGGCGGCCGGCCGGCGCGCCAACGCAGCTCGACCGACGAACACGAGATCAGTACGGGTAAGGGAGTGAACAAGGGCACTCTTCGGCAACGCGCACACCGTGGACCCGCATCCGCTCAGCAGGACTACGCCCGCCTCCTGGGCCACGGCGAACAGGTGCACGTCGCCTACCTGCGTGCCGAGTACGACCTTCCCGTCCTGCTGGTCGCCGTCTGCCGCGACCGCTCGACGGCTGCCTGGGCGATGGGCCCCTTCGAGTGCCCCGTAGGCCCCTGGACCACCCAGGTCACCCGCTCGTTCGTCCTGGGCCCGCAGACCGTCCCGGAGGTCACCGACGAGTCAGTGGTGGTCCAGCAGCCGGCCATGGGGGCACTGTCGGCCATCGTTCACAGCCAAGGCCGGAGGGCGGCCGCCATACTGGAAACGGTCGCCCGCGGACTCGTGTCCTTCGAGCCGGACATCACGAAGTACTGGTTCGAGGTGGTGGAGGTCGGTCTGGAGTCCACTCCGGCCAAGGAGAACTGGAGGAAGCTGGTGCAGAACGTCGTCACCCACTTCCCGGGGCACGGAACGCTCTTCGAGGAGAAATACCTGGAGGGCAAGGCCGAGGGAAAGGCCGAGGACATCCTGCGCGCACTGCAGGTACGCGGGCTCACGGTCTCCGACAGCGTCCGCGAGCGCATCACCACCTGCACGGACCTCGACACGCTCACCGCCTGGTTCGGTCGCTCCTTGACGGCCACCACGGCCGAGGACGTTCTCGAGGAGGGCTCGGCCGTGCCGATGGACGATGCCTCCGAACAGCCGTGAAGAAGTAACGTCAGACGCCGCTCACATCCGTCGTGAACGACGGCGAGGGCCCGGACCGATGTCGGAGATCGGTTCCGGGCCCTCGCCACTGTGGGACTACTTCGGCTGCGGCTTGCGGACCGTCAGGTGGAGTTCCTTCAGGCGGGCCTCGTCCAGTTCAGTCGGCGCGCCCATCATCAGGTCCTGGGCGTTGCCGTTGAGCGGGAAGGCGATGGTCTCGCGGATGTTGGGCTCGTCGGCGAGGAGCATCACGATGCGGTCGACGCCGGGCGCGATGCCGCCGTGCGGCGGGGCGCCGAAGCGGAACGCACGCAGCATGCCGGCGAACTGCTCCTCGACGGTGTCGCGGTCGTAGCCCGCGATCTCGAAGGCCTTGAGCATGATCTCCGGCTCGTGGTTCCGGATCGCGCCGGAGGACAGTTCGACGCCGTTGCAGACGATGTCGTACTGCCAGCCCAGGATGTCCAGCGGGTCCTGGGTCTCCAGGGCCTCCAGACCGCCCTGCGGCATGGAGAAGGGGTTGTGGGAGAAGTCGATCTTCCCCGTCTCCTCGTCCTTCTCGTACATCGGGAAGTCGACGATCCAGCAGAAGCGGAAGACGCCCTCCTCGAAGTGGCCGGCCCGCTTCGCGGCCTCCACCCGGACCGCACCCATGATCTTGGAGACCTCGTCGAACTCACCCGCGCCGAAGAACACCGCGTGGCCGGGGGCCAGAGCCAGCCGCTTGGTCAGCTCCGCGACGTTCGCCTCGGTCAGGAACTTCGCGATCGGGCCGGTCAGCGAACCGTCCTCGGTCACCCGCACCCAGGCCAGGCCCTTCGCACCCTGCGCGACGGCGTAGTCGCCGAGCTGGTCGAAGAACTTGCGCGGCTGAGCGGAGACGTCCGGCACCGGCAGCGCGCGGACGTGCTTGCCGGCGAACGCCTTGAACTCCGAACCCTCGAAGACGTCGGTGATGTCGACGAGCTCCAGCTGGGCGCGCAGGTCCGGCTTGTCGGAGCCGTACTTCAGCATCGCCTCGCGGAACGGGATCCGCGGGAACGGCGAGGTCACGTGCCGTCCGTTGCCGAACTCCTCGAAGAGCTCGGTCATGAGCTTCTCGATGGGCTGGAAGACGTCCTCCTGCTCGACGAACGACATCTCCACGTCGAGCTGGTAGAACTCGCCCGGCGAGCGGTCCGCGCGGGCGTCCTCGTCGCGGAAGCAGGGCGCGATCTGGAAGTAGCGGTCGAAGCCGGAGATCATCAGCAGCTGCTTGAACTGCTGCGGAGCCTGCGGCAGCGCGTAGAACTTGCCCGGGTTGAGACGCGACGGGACGACGAAGTCACGGGCGCCCTCGGGGGAGGTGGCGCTGAGGATCGGCGTCGCCATCTCGTTGAAGCCCAGCGCCGTCATCTTGTGGCGGATGGCCGAGATCACCGAGGTGCGCAGCAGGATGTTGCGGTGCATGCGCTCGCGGCGCAGGTCCAGGAAGCGGTACTCCAGGCGCCGCTCCTCGTTGACCCCGTCCTCGGTGTTGATCGTGAAGGGGAGGGGGGCCGCCGCGCCCAGCACCTCGACCTCGCCGACCTCGACCTCGATCTCACCGGTCGGCAGCTCGGCGTTGACGTTCTCCGTGCCACGGGAGACGACCCTGCCGTCGATCCGGACGACGGTCTCCTTGGAGAGCCGGTCGAGGGTCTCGTAGGAGGGCGTACCCGGGCGGGCCACGAGCTGCGTGATGCCGTAGTGATCGCGCAGATCGATGAAGAGGATGCCGCCCAGGTCGCGCCGATTGTGCAGCCAGCCGCTCAACCGGACGTCGGTGCCGACGTCAGTGGCGCGGAGCTCGCCGCAGGTGTGGGACCTGTACCGATGCATCGTCGTTCATCCAGCCTTCGCGGATCGGGGTCTTGGTGTCAGGGTCTTTGTTTCACGTGAAACTCCCCCAAGCCTACCGGCCACCCCAAGATCACTTGCCCCGGACGATCCGGCGGCCATGAGAACAACGCCGGTGGCGTTTTCCCGTCGAATATTCATAAAGTGGGGCAATGCGAACTGGCGAGCCCTTGCCGCCCATGACAGATGTCCTCGCCCTCCTCGACACCGGCAGGTGGCACTGGGACACGGCAACCGGGCTGGTCGTGGTCGACGAGGTGGCGGCACGACTGCTGGGGCTGCCCGCCGAGGAGACCACCCTCACGGAGCCCCAGGTCCGGTCCCGGCTGCACCCGGCCGACTGGAACGAGATCACCGGGGTGATCCGGCTCGCCGTCGCCGAGGGCACGCTCACCGAGGTTCGCATCCGGGTCATGGACGACCAGGGGCAGGTCGTGCGGGTGGTGCGCAGCCGCTCCAAGCCGGCCTTCGCCCCTCTGCGCAAGACGTGCGTAATGACCGGCACCCTTCAGGAGGTCGCCGAGCCGGCGCCGGACACCCCCGCGGGGCGCAGGGCGGTCATCGGTGACTGGCGCCGGTCACGGGAGGCGTTCCTGCTGGACGCCGGCCGGGCGCTGGCCGAGGCGCGCTCGACGCAGGAGGTACTGCGGGTCGCGGCCAACCTGGCGATGCCGGGCTTCTCACCGGACGGGTTCGCGTTGTTCGGCGTCGCGGGCGACCAGCTCACCGTCATCGGCCACCACGGGCACGAACCCGGCGCCGAGGGCTCGTTCCACATGCCGCTGGACACTGCCTACCCGGCCGCCGAGGTGATACGAACGGGCCGCGCCGTCTATCTGTCCAGCCCGGAGCAGTACAAAGCCCGCTACCCCCTCACCTGGCCGCTCGCCGAGCGCTTCGGCCGCCGGTCCTGGGCGTTCCTGCCGCTGGTCGTGTCCGGCCGCACGATGGGCACCTGGCTGGCGGCCTTCGCCCACCCGGTCGCCTTCACCCCCGACGAGCGGTCGGTGCTGACCACCGTGGCACGGATGCTGGCCCAGGCGCTGTCCCGCGCGGGAACCGCCGAGAGCGAGCGGGCCCTCACCGACGGCCTGCAGCGCTCGATGCTGCCGAAACTCGGCCCGCAGCGCATCCCGGGAATGAGCGTCGCCGCCCGGTACGTCCCCACCGGCGGTGGCCTCCAGGTCGGCGGTGACTGGTACGACGTCATCCCGCTGCCGAATGGACGGTTCGCCCTGGTCATCGGGGATGTGCAGGGCCATGACGTCCAGGCGGCCGGGATCATGGGCCAGCTGCGCATAGCCCTGCGGGCGTATGCCTCCGAGGGGCACCGGCCCGACGCCGTGCTCTCCCGCGCCTCCCGCTTCCTGTACGGGATCAGCGAGGCCGACCCCTACGAGCTGCGCTTCGCGACCTGCCTGTACGTCGAGGTCGACCCCGTCGGCGGGGCACTGGAGGTCGCCCGCGCGGGACACCCCGACCCGGCGGTCCGCATGCCCGACGCGACCGTGCTGACCCGGCCGACGGCCGGCGGGCTGCCGCTGGGCATCGACCCGGACGCCGACTACCCCACCACCCGCATCGTCCTGGAACCCGGCGAGACCATGCTGGTCTGCACGGACGGTCTGATCGAGACCGGCGGCCATGACCTGGACACCGGCTGGCAGCGGCTGCGTGGCATCCTCGAACACCACCGGGGCGACCTAGAGGAACTGGCCGACGCCCTGATGCAGGCCGTCCACGGCCCCTCCTCACACCACACCCCCGGACCCCTGATCGACCGCCGCGAGGACGACATCGCCCTGCTGCTGCTCTCCCGACAGGGCCACGGCACCGAACAGGACCTGGTGAGGCCGCCGTGGATACGCCGCACCATGCTGACGGTGGAGCAGGCCGAGCCGGAACGCGTCTCGGAGGCCCGGCAGCACCTGCGCGAACTGCTGCACGACTGGTGCTCACCGGACCAGGTCGACTCGGCGGTACTGCTGCTGTCGGAGATGCTCACCAACGTCCTCGTGCACACCGACACCGACGCACTGCTCGTCGCCGAGGTCATCGGCGGGCGGGAGGGACGCCGGATGCGGATCGAGGTCACCGACGCGGGCGACGACCTCCCGCACCGGCGCACACCCGGCGAGCTGGCGTCGTCCGGCCGCGGCCTCCTCCTGATCGAACTCCTGGCCCACACCTGGGGCGTCGACCCCCGGGGCAAGGGGAAGAGCATCTGGTTCGAGCTGCAGGAGCTGCAGGAGCCTGACGAGCCGCACGAGCCGGGAGCCGTGCCGGACGCCGCCGCCCGGACGAGGGCCGGGCCCTCACGGTGATGCCGGCGGCGGAGCCTGTTCCCCCGGTGCGGTGTGGCGTCGGCGCAGTTCGCTCAGGACGCCGACGGCCGCCGCCGTCAGCGGCACCGCCATCAGCATGCCGACGATCCCGGCGACCGAGGCGCCCGCGGTGATGGCGAGCAGCACGGCCGCCGGATGCATCTGCACGGTGCGGCTCTGGATCATCGGCTGGAGCACGTGCCCCTCCAGCAACTGCACCGCGAGCACCACGCCGAGCACCCACAGCGCGATGACGAACCCCCGGTCGGCCAGCGCCACCAGCACGGCCACCGCCCCGGAGATGAACGCCCCCAGGTAGGGGATGTACGCCCCGACGAAGACCAGCGCGCCCAGTCCGACGGCGCCCGGCACCTTGAGGACGAGCAGCCCGACGGTGATGCAGAGGGCGTCGATGAGCGCGATGAAGGTGGTCCCGCGCATGAACCCCTCGACCGCCTGGAAGGCCCGGCGGGCCACGGCCGTCACCGTGTCCCCGGAGCCGCGCGGCACCAGCGCGCGCAGTGTGCCTGCGGCGCGGTCGGAATCACGCAGGAAGAAGAACACCAGCAGCAGCGCGAGCACCGCCATGGCGAGCGCCTGGCCCACCACACTGACCCCGCTGATGACACCCGACGCGGCCGTACCGCCGAACCTGGACAGCAGTTCGCGCGCGTTCGACGCGATGTCGTCCAGCGAGGTGCCGGCCGCCCCGAAGTGCCGGGTGAGATCCCGCGCCGCGATCCTGAGCGAGGCGATGATCTGGTCCCCGGAGTCGATCAGCGCGGACACGACGATGTACACCGCGCCGCCGACCACGGCGACGACCGCGACACAGGTGAGCCCCGCCGACAGGGACCGCTGCACCCCGGCCCGCACCAGCCGCCGGTGCAGGGGCAGCAACAGCGCCGTACCGAGCAGGGCCAGCAGTACGGGGATCACGGCCGCCCGGAACTGCACGCACAGCAGGATCCCGACGTAGCCGACCCCGGAGACGAGCAGGGCGACGGCACACCAGGCGGCGAGACGCCGGACGGATTCGGGCAGCAACGGAGGCGGAGAGGAGTCCTGCATCCCCTCAGCCGATCACGCCCGGCACACCCTGTCCAACTCCGCCGCCCCGCCCAGGCCCCGGCCCCGGGAACGGCGAGCGGCCCCGCCCGGAATCGGACGGGGCCACTCCACACACTCGGCCGGTCAGGACTCCCGCGGCCCCGAGCCCTCCATCCCGTGCACCGCCGGGATCGTGCCCAGACGGCCCTTCTGGAAGTCCTCGAACGCCTGCTGGAGTTCCTCGCGGGTGTTCATCACGAACGGGCCGTAGTGGGCCATCGGCTCACGGATCGGCCGGCCGCCGAGGAGGACGACCTCCAGGTCCGGCGTGTTCGAGTCCTGCTTCTCGTCCGCGCGGACGGTCAGCGTGCCACCGGCGCCGAAGACGGCCGTCTGCCCCACGTGCACCGGACGGCGCTCGGTGCCGACCGCGCCGCGCCCGGCCATCACGTACGCCAGCCCGTTGAAGTCCTCGCGCCACGGCAGGGTCAGCTCCGCACCCGGCGCGAGCGTCGCGTGGATCATCGTGATCGGCGTGTGCGTGATGCCGGGGCCCTCGTGGCCGTCCAGCTCACCGGCGATGACGCGCAGCAGCGCGCCGCCGTCGGGGGAGGTGAGCAGCTGGACGCTGCCGCCGCGGATGTCCTGGTAGCGCGGCGCCATCATCTTGTCCTTGGCCGGGAGGTTCACCCACAGCTGGAGGCCGTGGAAGAGCCCGCCGGACATGACGAGCTGCTCCGGCGGCGCCTCGATGTGCAGCAGACCCGCACCGGCCGTCATCCACTGGGTGTCACCGTTGGTGATGGAGCCGCCGCCACCGTTGGAGTCCTGGTGGTCGAAGGCGCCGTCGATGATGTACGTGACGGTCTCGAATCCGCGGTGCGGATGCCAAGGGGTCCCTTTCGGCTCCCCAGGCTGATACTCCACCTCGCCCATCTGATCCATCATGATGAACGGGTCCAGGTGCCGATAGTTGATCCCCGCGAACGCCCGGCGCACCGGGAAGCCCTCACCCTCGAAACCGCTCGGCGCGGTCGTGACGGTGAGCACGGGTCGGGCCACGGCGTCGGCGGGCGCGGCCACACGGGGCAGCGTCAGCGGGTTCTCGACGGTCACTGCAGGCATGTCGGTACCTCCTCTTGTACGGCCATCTTAGTTGAACGTTGAACTTCCTGCCACCCGCAACGAAGAAAGCCCGGAGGGCATTCCCTCCGGGCTGCAGAGATTCCGGGGCGGGCGGGGTCACCCTCCCGGCACGTGACGGTGGCGGCCGCGGTCGCGGTGGCGATCGCAGCGATCACGGCGCCGACGGCTACGACCGCGGCGTTCAGCCATACATGCGTCGCATCGCGAACTCGACCATCTGCTCGACGGCCTTCGCGTCGAACACCATCCGGTGCTCACCCTCCATGTCGAGCACGAAGCCGTAGCCGGTGGGCAGCAGGTCGATCACCTCGGCGCCGGTGATCACGAAGTACTTGGACTCCTTGCCCGCGTACCGCCGCAGCTCCTTCAGAGAGGTGAACATCGGGATCACCGGCTGCTGGGTGTTGTGCAGGGCGAGGAACCCGGGGTTGTCGCCGCGCGGGCAGTACACCTTGGACGTCGCGAAGACCTGCTGGAAGTCCTCGGCGGCCACCTGGCCCGTGGTGAACGCGCGCACCGCGTCCGCGAGCGAGGGCGGGGACGGCTCCGGGTACAGCGGCGGCTGCTGCCCGTAGCCGCCCGGCATCTGCTGCTGCGGCGGGACATACCCCTGCTGTGCCCCTACGTTCTGGTCGTAGCCGTACATGCGCGCAAGCGTACCGAGAGCACCGGAGCCCCGGGCCGGTACGGGCGGGTACGGGCCGCGCCGAGGGCATTTCGAGGGCATTTCGGCGTCCGCGGCACCGGTGCGAAACGCCCGCCGACCGCCGCCGGAGCGCGTAACGCGTCACAGATGACCGGATCGGGCTTGCTTCTTATTACCGGCGGGTAGCATAGTCGTAGCTACTTGCTGGTATGCAAACCCGTGCGAGGAACGAAGTGCCTCGCCGATCTCTCTACGGAGCCGGGAGCCGTCACCATGGGGCACTACAAGTCCAATCTCCGCGACATCGAGTTCAACCTCTTCGAAGTGCTCGGACGCGACAAGCTGTACGGCACCGGGCCGTTCGAGGAGATGGACGTCGAGACCGCCAAGAGCGTCCTCGAGGAGCTGACCCGCCTCTCGGAGAACGAGCTGGCCGAGTCCTTCACCGACGCCGACCGCAACCCGCCGGTCTTCGACCCGGAGACCAACACCGCGCCGGTCCCGGCATCCTTCAAGAAGAGCTACCAGGCCTTCATGGACTCCGAGTACTGGCGTCTGGGCGTGTCCGAGGCCATCGGCGGCACGACGGCTCCCCCCTCGCTGATCTGGTCGTACGCCGAGCTGATCCTCGGCGCCAACCCGGCCGTGTGGATGTACTCGTCCGGTCCCGCCTTCGCCGGGATCCTGTACGACGAGGGCAACGACACCCAGAAGAAGATCGCCCGGATCGCCGTCGAGAAGCAGTGGGGCTCCACCATGGTCCTCACCGAGCCGGACGCCGGCTCGGACGTGGGCGCCGGCCGCACCAAGGCCGTGCAGCAGGAGGACGGCTCCTGGCACATCGAGGGCGTGAAGCGCTTCATCACCTCCGGTGAGCACGACATGTCGGAGAACATCCTCCACTACGTGCTCGCGCGCCCCGAGGGCGCCGGACCCGGCACCAAGGGCCTGTCGCTCTTCCTCGTCCCGAAGTACCTCTTCGACGCCGAGACCGGCGAGCTGGGCGAGCGCAACGGCGTCTACGCCACGAACGTCGAGCACAAGATGGGCCTGAAGGCGTCCAACACCTGCGAGATGACGTTCGGCGACCGGCACCCCGCCAAGGGCTGGCTGATCGGCGACAAGCACGACGGCATCCGCCAGATGTTCCGCATCATCGAGTTCGCCCGCATGATGGTCGGCACGAAGGCGATCTCCACCCTCTCCACCGGCTACCTCAACGCGCTGGAGTACGCCAAGGAGCGCGTCCAGGGCCCGGACCTCGCCAACTTCCTGGACAAGACCGCGCCCAAGGTCACCATCACCCACCACCCCGACGTGCGCCGCTCGCTGATGACGCAGAAGGCGTACGCGGAGGGCATGCGCGCGCTCGTCCTCCACACCGCCTCGGTGCAGGACACCATCGCGATCAAGGAGGCGGCGGGCGAGGACGTGTCGGCGGAGCACGCGCTCAACGACCTCCTCCTGCCCATCGTCAAGGGCTACGGCTCCGAGAAGGGCTACGAGCAGCTCGCCCAGTCGCTGCAGACCTTCGGCGGCTCCGGCTTCCTGCAGGAGTACCCGATCGAGCAGTACATCCGCGACGCCAAGATCGACACCCTGTACGAGGGCACCACGGCGATCCAGGGCCAGGACTTCTTCTTCCGGAAGATCGTCCGCAACCAGGGCGCGGCCCTGAACTCGCTCGCCGAGGACATCAAGCAGTTCCTCGCCCTCGGCACCGGCGGCGAGCAGCTGGCGGGCGCCCGCGAGCACCTGGCCAAGGCCGCCGTCGAGCTGGAGGCCATCGTCGGCCTGATGCTCACGGACCTCGCGGCCACCGAGCAGGACGTCAAGAACATCTACAAGGTGGGCCTGAACACCACCCGTCTGCTGATGGCCTCCGGTGACGTGATCGTCGGCTACCTGCTGCTCAAGGGGGCCGCGGTCGCCGCCGACAAGCTCCAGACGGCCTCCGCCAAGGACGTCGCCTTCTACACCGGCAAGATCGCCGCGGCGAGGTTCTTCGCGGCCGAGGTCCTGCCCGGTGTCACGCTGGCCCGCAAGGTCGCCGAGGGCGTGGACCTGGACCTGATGGAACTGGACGAGGCCGCCTTCTAGGACCTCCTGCGAGAGATCCTGCGGCAGACCGCGCGAGCCCGAACGGGATCGAACGAGCCCGAACGGGATCGCGCGCGTCCGCACGCGAGCGTCGGAGCCCGTACGAGGGCCCGCTTCCACACCGGGGAAGCGGGCCCTCGTCCTCGTTAAAGTGAACCCATGAGCGAACCCTCCCCCTTCGGCCGCGGACACACCGACGACCTCATGTCCTTCCTCGCCGCCTCCCCCACGCCGTACCACGCGGTGGCGAACGCCGCCGAGCGGCTGGAGAAGGCAGGCTTCCGGCAGGTCGTGGAGACGGACGCCTGGGACGGGACCTCGGGCGGCAAGTACGTGCTGCGCGGCGGCGCCATCGTCGCCTGGTACGTCCCCGAGGGCGCGGACCCGCACACCCCGTTCCGGATCGTCGGCGCCCACACCGACTCCCCCAACCTGCGGGTGAAGCCGCGGCCCGACAGCGGGGCGCACGGCTGGCGCCAGACGGCCGTGGAGATCTACGGCGGTCCGCTGCTCAACTCCTGGCTCGACCGCGACCTGGGCCTGGCCGGCCGGCTGTCCCTGCGGGACGGCTCCACCCGGCTGGTGAACGTCGACCGGCCGCTGCTGCGCGTCCCGCAGCTCGCCATCCACCTGGACCGCTCGGTCAACGCCGACGGCCTCAAGCTCGACAAGCAGCGCCACATGCAGCCCGTCTGGGGCCTGGGCGACGACGTGCGCGACGGCGACCTCATCGCCTTCCTCGAGGAGACCGCGGGCATCCCGTCCGGCGAGGTCACCGGCTGGGACCTGATGGTGCACTCGGTGGAGCCGCCGGCGTACCTGGGCCGCGACAAGGAACTGCTGGCCGGCCCCCGCATGGACAACCTGCTGTCCGTGCACGCCGGTACGGCCGCACTGGCGGCGGTCGCGACGGCCGGGGCCGGACCGTCCGGACCGGCCGGGCTGTCCTGCATCCCCGTCCTCGCCGCCTTCGACCACGAGGAGAACGGCTCCCAGTCCGACACCGGCGCGGACGGGCCGCTGCTCGGCAGCGTGCTGGAGCGCTCGGTGTTCGCCCGCGGCGGCTCGTACGAGGACCGGGCGCGCGCCTTCGCCGGCACCGTCTGCCTCTCCTCGGACACCGGTCACGCCGTCCACCCCAACTACGCGGAGCGGCACGACCCGACGCACCACCCGCGCATCGACGGCGGCCCCATCCTCAAGGTCAACGTCAACAACCGTTACGCCACGGACGGTTCGGGCCGGGCGGTGTTCGCCGCCGCCTGCGAGAAGGCGGGCGTGCCCTTCCAGTCGTTCGTCTCCAACAACGCCATGCCGTGCGGCACCACCATCGGCCCGATCACCGCGGCCCGGCACGGCATCCGGACGGTCGACATCGGCGTGGCCATCCTGTCGATGCACAGCGCGCGCGAACTGTGCGGCGCCCAGGACCCGTTCCTGCTGGCGAACGCGCTGGTGGCGTTCCTGGAGTCGTAGCCGCGGGCTGCCGACGGCCGGTCGACCCGCCGGTGCTGCATGAGTGACGGCCGACCGGGTACCCGGATGCAACCGGAAGGACCGGGCAGGAAGGCGGCACTCATGGGCCATGGGGGTCCCCCCTGCTCGAGCAGAGCCGAGAGCTTGGGGGAGGATGCATCATCCTCATCGCCGTGGGAGCGATTCTCACGTTCGCGACCGACTGGGACATGCAGGGCGTCAACGTGAACCTGGTCGGCGTCATCTTCATGGTCGTCGGACTGATCGGTGTGGCGGTCTTCAGCAGCATCGCCCGGCGTCGGCGGGTCGTCGTACCGCCCGCCACGCCGGTCGTCGACGACACCCGGCCGCACGGCCGCGACGGCTACAGCGACGGGTACGGAGCCTGACGGGTACGGAGTCTGACGGGTACGGAGCCTGACGGGACGTCGACGGCCGGCTCCGGCAATCGGCCCAGCGGCGGCGTCGGAGAACGGGAGAAAGGGCACCCCTGGTGTCATGAGATTCCTCGTACGCGACCGGATCCTCGGGATCGGTGACGACTACTGGATCGAGGACGACCGGGGCAACAAGGTCTTCCTCGTCGACGGCAAGGCCATGCGGCTGCGGGACACCTTCGAGCTGAAGGACGTCCAGGGCCGCGTCCTCATCGACATCCGCGAGAAGATGTTCGCCCTGCGGGACACGATGGTGATCGAGCGGGACGGTGAGGCGCTGGCGACGATCCGGCGCAAGCGCCTGTCCCTGCTGCGCAACCACTACCGGGTCGCCCTGGCCGACGGCTCCGAGCTGGACGTCAGCGGCAGGATCCTCGACCGTGAGTTCGCCGTCGAGTACGACGGCGAACTGCTCGCCGTGATCTCGCGGCGTTGGCTGCACGTCCGGGAGACCTACGGCGTCGACGTCGTACGCGAGGACGCGGACCCGGCCCTGCTGATCGCGGTGGCGGTGTGCGTGATCCACCTGGCGGAGAAGGAGCGCGAGGACCGCGTGGGCTGAGGACCGGCCCCCGCTGTCGTTCGGGTCAAGGTCGCGGGGCCGGGGTCGGCAGCCCCAGCACCCGGTCCTTCAGGGCCGGGAACTGTTCGCGGGTCTTCGCGACCTTCGCCGGGTCGAAGTCGACCGTGAGGACCTGCTCGTCGGGACCGGCCTCGGCGAGGACCTCGCCCCACGGGTCGACCACGATCGAGTGACCCGCCTGCGGAACCCCGGCGTGCGTCCCGGCCGTTCCGCAGGCGAGGACGAACGCCTGGTTCTCCACGGCCCGCGCCCGGGCCAGCAGCGTCCAGTGGGACCGGCGGCGGTCCGGCCAGCCCGCCGGGACGACGAGCGTCTCGGCACCGGCGTCGACGAGAGAGCGGAAGAGTTCGGGGAAACGGAGGTCGTAGCAGGTCGCCACACCGAGCGTGGTGTGCGGCAGCGGCACCGTCACCAGTGCGTCGCCCGCGCTCATCAGCACGGCCTCGCCCTTGTCGAAGCCGAAGCGGTGGATCTTGCGGTAGACGGCGGCCAGCTCACCGGAGGGGGAGAAGACGAGCGAGGTGTTGTAGAGCGGCCCGTCGTCCGCGTCGGAGCCGCTGTCCGGGGCGCCGCGCTCCGGGACGGAGCCCGCGTGCAGCCACACGCCGGCGTCCCGCGCGGCCTCGGCCATCGCCTGGTGGGTCGGCCCGTCGAGGGGTTCCGCCGCGCGCCCGAAGTCCTCGTAGGCGAACGCGCCCGTCGTCCACAACTCCGGCAGGACGACGAGATCGGCTCCGGCCTGTTCCCGTACCAGGGCGGCGACCCGACGTCGACGCGATTCGACCGATTCGTCCCCGTTCACGGCGACTTGGAGCAAAGAAGCGCGCACAATACCACCGTCCTGGCATTCGACTTGTCGGCACGGCCTACGATCGTCACACGAAAGCACTGCCGGGGTGCCTCACGACAGCGTAACTTGGGGCCCTCCCGGTTCGAGCGAAGCCGAGAACCTGGGGAGTCCCGAGACGCCCGCCGAGTGCAGCCACCGCCCACTGGCACCGCCGCCACCACCTGCCCGTGTACCGACCGCCGAGGGGTCCCGTTCCGTGAGCCTGCATCCCACCCTCCAGCCCTACGCCGACGCCTGGAACCACTCCGTCGAGGCGATATCCGAGCTGGTGCAGCCGCTCGCGGAGGCCGACTGGAACCGGCGCACGCCGTGCCCGGGGTGGTCGGTCCGGGACGTGGTCTCCCACGTCATCGGACTGGACTCCGAGATGCTGGGCGACCCCCGCCCCATCCACACGCTGCCGCGCGACCTGTTCCACGTCACCAACGACCAGCAGCGCTACACGGAGATGCAGGTCGACGTGCGCCGCCACCACACGGCGCCGGAGATGACCTCCGAGCTGGAGTACATGATCATCCGCCGCAACCGCCAGCTGCGGAACGAGTCGCGGGACCCGGCCGCGAAGGTGCGCGGCCCGTTCGGCACGGAACTCACGCTGGAGGAGTCCATGCGCCGGCACGCGTGCGACGTGTGGGTGCACGAGCAGGACCTGCGCGCGGCCCTCGGCCGCCCCGGCAACCTCGACTCCCCCGGCGCGCACGTCGCCCGCGACGAGCTGCTCGCCGAGCTGCCCCGGGTGGTGGCCGAGCTGGCGCAGGCCCCGCGCAGTTCGGCCGTGGTCATCGACGTCCACGGGCCCGTGGAGTTCCTGCGCACCATCCGCGTCGACATCCAGGGCCGCGGCACGCTGGAGACCGCCCCGGCGCTCGGCCCCGCCGTCACCCTCACCCTCGACTGGGAGACGTACGTCCGCATGGCCTGCGGCCGGGTGACGCCGGAGGCGGTGTCGGACCGGGTGAAGACGGAGGGCGACCCGGACCTGGCGGCGGCGATCCTGCGGCACTTCGCGGTGACGCCGTAAGGTCCGCGCGACACGGCGCGCCGGGCCCGGGACGCCGTTCCCCGGGCCCGGCGCGCCGTGTCCGCCGCCGCACGCGGCCTCACGCCGGCACGCGCACGTTCTCCACCCGGGCGGCGACGAGCCGCTCCCGTTCCCTGCGCGCCGCCCGCCCGCGCAACCGCAGGATCTGGGCTACCCCGAGGGCCTGGAGGACGAAGACGGCGGAGAAGGCGACGGCGTAGTCGTCACCGGTGGCGTCCAGCAGGACACCGACGGCCAGCAGGGTCGTGATCGAGGCGGTGAAACCGCCCATGTTGGTGATGCCGGCCGCGGTGCCCTGCCGCTCCGGCGGATTCACCGGGCGGGAGAAGTCGAAGCCGATCATCGAGGCCGGACCGCAGGCACCCAGCCCCGTGCACAGCACCACCAGCAGCCACATCGGCGCCGTCTCGGCGGGGTGGAGCAGCACGGCCGCCCACAGCAGCGCCGTCGCGCCCACGGTGATGAGCACCAGCGGCAGCCGCGCACCGTGGTTCCGGGCGATGGCCTGGCCGTAGACGACCCCGAGGACCATGTTGGACAGCACCACGAGGGTGAGCAGCTCACCGGCCGTGGCCCGGGACAGCCCCTGTGCCTCGACGAGGAACGGCATGCCCCACAGCAGCAGGAACACCATCCCCGGGAACTGGGTGGAGAAGTGCACCCACATCCCGAGCCGGGTCCCCGGTTCCCGCCAGGAGGCAGCGATCTGACGGCGTACATAGGCGGCGCCCTGGTGCGGGGCGGGCTCCGGTTCGTGCCCCTCGGGGTGGTCCTTGAGGAACAGCACGAGCAGGACGAGCACCACGACCCCGGCGAGCGCACTGCCCGCGAAGGCGGCCGTCCAGCCGATGCCGTGCAGCAGCCGGGCCAGGAGCAGCGTGGAGACGAGGTTGCCCGCCATTCCGGCCAGCGCGGCGAACTGCGCGATCAGCGGACCGCGCCGGGCCGGGAACCACCGGCTGCCCAGCCGCAGCACGCTGATGAACGTCATGGCGTCCCCGCAGCCGAGCAGGGCGCGGGAGGCGAGCGCCATACCGTACGTCGGGGAGAGCGCGAACCCGAGTTGTCCGACCGTGAACAGCACGGCACCGATGCCCAGCACCTTCTTGGTACCGAGCCGGTCGACCAGCAGGCCGACGGGTATCTGCATGCCCGCGTAGACCAGCAGCTGGAGGATGGAGAAGGTGGACAGGGCGGAGGCGTTGACGTCGAAGCGGTCGGCCGCGTCGAGACCGGCCACGCCCAGGGACGTACGGAAGATGACCGCGACGAAGTAGACCGCCACACCCACCCCCCACACCGCGAGGGCGCGCCGTCCGCCCAGGGGGTCACCGGGCGGACGGGCGCTCGGGGCACCTCCGTTCGTGCGGGTCATCGCACTTCTCCCCGGGCCAGGTGGGAGACCCAGCCGACATGCCGGTCGACCACGCCGGCGGCCGCCTCCGGGTCCCCCGAGCGCAGCGCGTCGAGGATCTCCTGGTGCTCGGCGAGGGTCTTGGCGACGCGGTCGGGGTGCGACTGCATGACGGCGACGCCCATGCGCAGTTGGCGGTCGCGGAGCTGGTCGTAGAGGCGGGAGAGGATCTCGTTGCCGCCGCTGCGGACGATCTCCGCGTGGAAGCAGCGGTCGGTGACGGACGCGGCGGCGAAGTCACCGGCGGCGGCCTGTTCCCGCTGCCGGGCGAGCAGTCCCTCCAGGCGCTCGATGAGCCCGGGGGGCGCGGGCACGGCCTTGCGCACCGCGTGTTCCTCGACGAGCAGCCGGGTCTCGACTACGTCGGCGATCTCCTGCGCGGAGACGGGCAGGACGAGGGCGCCCTTCTTCGGGTAGAGCCGGATCAGCCCTTCGGCCTCCAGCCGCAGCAGCGCCTCACGCACCGGTGTGCGCGAGACCCCGACGGCCTCGGCCAGCTCACCCTCGGTCAGGAGCGTGCCGCCCTCGTAACGGCGGTCGAGGACGCCCTGTTTGACATGGGTGTAGACGCGATCGGCGGCAGGGGGTTGCTTCACAGGGGCCAGACTCATGCCGACAGGATAGATACAACATGTACCCATGGAAGCAGCCGTCCACGATGCGGACCCCGAAGTCACCCGCCCCCAGGGTCTGTCCGGCGGATCGCGCCGGACAGACCCTCGCGCACAACCATCCGCGCCAGGTATGCGTCAGAAACGTGCGGCCCCTGTCGGCCGCGCCTCAACTCGGCCGCACCACTAGGGCATTCAACGCAATCGGGGTACCTCACTTGAATACCGCAATTCAGGGCATCCGTCTCCGCAGAGCCGTCGGCGTCGTCGTGACCACGGGCGCCGTGCTGGCCTCCGGAGCCCTCCACGCGGCGCCCGCGCAGGCCGCCGCCGCGCCCACGATCGCCGCCAAGGGCGGCTACGTGATGAACAACGGGACCGGCAAGTCCCTCTACACCAAGGCCGCCGACACCCGCCTCTCGACCGGTTCCACGACGAAGATCATGACCGCGAAGGTCGTGCTCGCGCAGAAGAACCTGAACCTCGACGCCAAGGTCACGATCCAGATGGCGTACAGCGACTACATCGTGGCGAACAACGCGTCGTCCGCGCGGCTGATCGTCGGCGACAAGGTCACCGTGCGCCAGCTGCTGTACGGGCTGATGCTGCCGTCCGGCTGCGACGCCGCGTACGCCCTGGCGGACAAGTTCGGCACCGGCTCGACGCGGGCCGCACGCGTGAAGTCCTTCATCGGCAAGATGAACACCGACGCGAAGAACCTGGGCCTGAAGAACACCCACTTCGACTCGTTCGACGGCATCGGCAAGGGCAACAACTACTCCACGCCGCGCGATCTGACGAAGATCGCGAGCAGTGCGATGAAGAACGCCAACTTCCGCGCGATCGTCAAGACGAAGAAGTACACGGCGAAGACCACCACGAAGACGGGCAGCACCCGCACGATGGCGCCGTGGACCAACACCAACGGTCTGCTCAGCAGCTACAGCGGCACCATCGGCGTGAAGACCGGATCGGGTGCGGTGGCCAAGTACTGCCTGGTCTTCGCCGCGACGCGGAACGGCAAGACCGTCATCGGCACGGTCCTCGCCTCCACCTCGTCCACCCAGCGCGAGACGGACGCCAAGAAGCTCCTGGGCTACGGCTTCAGCAAGGCCTAGGCCTGACCCGCACCGGACGCACACGGGGGCTCACCCGCACCGGGTGAGCCCCCGTCACGTGCGGGGTCACGGGGAGGGAACCAGGACCCGCGGGTCGGGTGAACCGCCGACGGACTTCTCGGCTTCCCGGGCGAGGCGGCACAGTTCGTCGGCCAGGACCTCGATCCGGGATCCGGAGACCGGAGGGATCCGGCACAGCCGGATCATGAGTTCGCACCGTCCGCGCCCGTCGCGGACGGGTGCCACCAGGCTCGCGCCTCGGTACCGCCCCTCCGGTTCGAGGTCCACCGGCCGGAGGTCCTCCCCCGCGGCCCGGAACATCGCCTGGATCTCACGCTGCCTCGCCGGCGTGACCCCCTCCACGCCGTACTCGGTCATAGCGGGAAAGAGCAGCGTGTCCCGTGTGTCCCCGGCGTAGGAGCCGGCCCAGCCGTGTTTGCGCGCGTGGTCCAGACGTTCCCGGGATGTGCGCAGCAGCTCCTCGCCCGCGGACCTCGCCCTGTTCATCCACTGTTCGACCTCCGCTTCGGGAGCACCGATCAGGAACACCTCGCCGAAAGGAGGCGTGAGCGGCCACTTCGAACCGAGGAGCGTGGACGTCGGCACGTCCGGGTCGGCGACCGTCGCCACGGCCACCGCGTGGTCGGCGACCTTGGCGTAAACGGTCACCTCCCCGTCGGCCGCGTGCGCGAGGCGTCGCATGCCGTCGCGGATGTGCTGCACGGTCTGCAGGCTCTCGGCCACGATCGCATCGCTCGGCACGACGAAGGACCCCGGGACGAAGCCTCCGAAACCACCCTGGAAGAACAACAGCGGGGCGACCGGACGATGGATCTCCAGGCTCTCGACCGAGCCGGTCACGAAGTAGTGGTCTCCTGCCGGGGTGCAGGCCTCGAGGCTGCAGTCGATGCTGCACACCACGTCCGGGAGAACCGGCGACCCGTTGCCGGAAGGCGACCACGCCAGTCCCTCGAACCTCTTGTCCGCAGGTCGGGACAACGCCCTGCAGGTGTCTTCCTGGTCATGGGCGAGGATGTTGACGGTGAAGCGCCCCGACTTCCTGATCGCGGCGAAGCTCGCGGAGTCCCGCGTGGGCAGGAAGCCGACGAGGGGCGGATCGAGGGACACCGAGGTGAACGTGCCCACGATCATCCCGACGGGTTCCCCGTCCGCGTCGGTGCTGGATATCAGGGCCACCCCCGTGGGGTGATGCCCGAGGGCCTGCCGGAAAGCGGCGGAGTCCACCGCGCCGCCGCTCACGGGTGGCTCGCTTCGAGTTCGGGGGTGGTGGCCGACGCGCGGATCTCCTGGGGCCAGGGCGTGGCCTCACCGCTGGAACGGTCGGTCAGCACGAAGACGGATCGAGACGTCGCGACCAGCCGCGTGCCCACCAACATGCGCTGCGCCAGTGCCAGCGAACTGCGGCCGACGCGGTCGAGGCGGGTCTCGGTGGTGATCGTCGCGGGGTGGTGGACCTGACCCTTGAAATCCACCTCCAGCCGGACCAGCGCGATGATCGGTTCGAACCCCACCGTCGGCCTCACCCGCTCGTTCATGAACGCGTAGCGCGCATTGGCGAGGATCTCGGTGAACGCGGTGTTGCCCATGTGGCGTTGGAAGTCGAGGTCGCTCACCCGGAGCGTGTCCTCGACGATGTGTGCGCGGGGCTCCGAGGGCCCGGCGCTCGACTGATCGGTCATCGGCATCCTCAGCCGGCCTTCGCGGCCTTGACGGAGGCGCCGAACTCCTTCAGCGCCTCGGCACGGTACTCACGCATCTCCTCGTTCGCCTCACGGCCCCGCACGAGGCCCTCGGCCAGCGGGAGGTCCGCGACCGCGTGGAACAGCCGCTTGGTGGCCTGGAGCGACATGGGCACCTGTCCCGCCAGGACCTCGGCGGTCCTCATCGCCTCGGCGAACTCCTCGCCCGCCGGGACGACCCGCGTGACCATGCCCATCCGCTCGGCTTCCTCGGCGTCGACCAGGCGCCCGCTGGCCACCAGCTCGAACCCCGCCTTGCGGCCGAGCTGCTTGGTCAGGTTGGCCATCACCACCGCTGCGACGAGACCGTGCTTGATCTCCGGGTAGCCCATGCGCACGTCGGCCGACGCGATGGTGATGTCGCAGGCCAGGGCCAGCCCGCAGCCGCCGCCGACGGCGTAACCGTGGATGGCGGCGATCACCGGCTTGGAGATCTCGGGAATGGTCTTGTGCAGACCGTAGGTGAGTCCGGCGCGGTACTCGACGCGTTCGGTGTTGTCGGGCGTGAGCTCGGCGAACTCACCGGTGTCGGCGCCCGTGCAGAAGGACGTCCCCGCCCCGCGCACGACCACCGCACGGATCTCGTCGTCCTGGTCGGCTCCCCGGAGCTCTTCGATCAGGCGCTCGTAGAGCGCGCTGTCCATGGCGTTGAGCTTGCGGGGACGGTTGAGGGTGAGCACCAGCACATGGCCCTGGCGCTCGACAATGAGGTTCGCTTCCACGGTTCAGCCTCGTTCGTGCTCTAGTCGATGGAGAAGAAGACGGACTCGCGCTCGCCCTGCAGCCTGATGTCGTACCGCAGGTGCCGCTCGACGTCGGTGAGTTGTGCGATCAGGAGGGGCCGCCTGGCCTCGGGGACCTGCCGCAGGATCGCGTCGGACCCATTGGCCTGCTCCTCGTCGGGGAAGTACACCTTCGTCGCCAGCGGCCCGGCCAGGCCGCGCGTGAAGAGGAAGATGCTCAGGTGCGGCGCCAACCGGTTGCCGTCGGGCAGCGTCACCGGTTCCGGTTTCCGCACGACGGCGCGGAAGCGGCCTTCGAGGGTGCGGACCCGGCACGCCTGCTCCCGGCTCCAGAACTCGAGGAACGCGCCGTAGTCGACATGGTCCCCTCGACCGTCCAGGACCGTGCCCTCGATCACCACGGCACCCGGATCGTCCTCGGCGACGGCCTGGGTGATGCCCGGCGGGGTCATGGCGAAGCCGAACAGGGGGCCGCAGGTCTGCGCGGGGGTGAGAATCATGACCATCCCTCACTCGAACGGGGTCGCGGCCGAGCCGCGAAGCACGATGTCGAACCGGTACGCCAGCGCCGAGGGGTTCCTGGTCAGCAGGGCGCCGGGGTCGGTCCGCTCCGGTGGGTGGACGACCGCGCCGCTGCCGTCGACGGTGGCCAGCGTCCGCCGGGGGCCGAACGACTCGGCGACGGAGTTCTCCTCGTCGAGCCTGGCGATCAGGCGCTCCTGGCCTCGTCGGTCCGGGACGGCGTTGATCATGCGGTCCATGCGGATCAGCGGGTCGCCCTCGAAGTACATCTGTGTGACGAGCCGGCCGGCAGTCCCGGCGCCCAGGACGGAGAAGTGGATGTGGGACGCCCGCCAGGCACGCGCGCCGTCCTTGAACATCGCCGGGTACGGGCCCGGACGGATCGTCACGAAGCGGTAGGCGCCCCGGCTGTCGGTCAGGCAGCGGCCCGCTCCGTAGAAGTTGGCGTCGAGCGGGAAGCCCGACACGTCCATGGAGTCGCGATAGCCACCGGCGGCGTTGGCCTGCCAGATCTCGACCAGGGCGTTCTTGACCGGGATGCCTCCGCTGTCGGTGACCGTTCCGTGCACGATGACCCGGGTGCCGATGGGCTCCGAGACGCCCTGCACCGTGAGGTCGTGGTCGAACGCGCCGAGCTTCAACTGCCCGAAGGCGGGGCCCGGCAGGTGGTGGAACCACTCCTTGTCCAGATGGACCGGTGCCGCCAACGGCACGCGCAGCGTACTGACGCTGGAGTTGGAGTCCGCCAACGGCGGATCGAACGATTCGATCATGAGGTTGCCCTCCCCAGTGCTTGTGCGGCGATGGCCCGGATGCCGACGCTCCCGTCCGCCAGGTGGTGACGCGCGGGACTGACGCCGCGGTCCAGCAGCCTCCTGGCCGTCAGGAAGGCGCCGGGGTCGTTCAGTGCCTCGACGGCCCTCAGGTCGTCCCCGCGGTAGTGCCACAGCGAGAAGCCCGCACCGTCCTCCGCGGTTCTCCTGACGACGTGGTCGCCGTCGCCGGTCAGGCCGACGATCTGCAGTCGGACGTCGTACTGGTCCGACCAGAACCAGGGCGCCGGCCGCGGGGGCGCCGTGCGACCCGCGATGTGCGCCGCCGCCGCCTTTGCCATGTGTTCCGCGTTCTGGACCGACTCCAGGCGGAGCCTGCCGCCCTGCCAGACGAAGTTGGCGCAGTCGCCCACCGCGTAGACCGACGGGGCGCTGGTCCGGCCGAGTTCGTCGACGGTGATGCCGTTGTCGACCGTGATGCCGGCCTGAGCGGCGAGTTCGACCTCCGGTTCGGCGCCGATCCCCGCGAGGACGAGATCGGCGTCGATCCGCGTCCCGTCGGTGAGCACGCCGGCGACCACGCGGCCGTTCTCGCCTTCCAGCGACCGGAGTTCGCGGCCTTCCAGGATCTCGACCCCGTTGCGCAGGTGCTCCGACCGCAGATGGTCGGCGGCCTGCTCGCTGACGACTCGCTGGAGCAGCCGGTCACGTTCGACCACGGTGACGTGACGTCCGAGGCGGGCCGCCACCGAGGCGAACTCGAGACCGATGAAACCGCCACCGAGGACGAGGACCGACTTCGCCTCGTCGAGTGCCCCGGACAGGGCGTCGGCGTCGGCGAGTGTGCGCAGCACGTGCACGCCCTGGACTCCGTCGACCAGCGGGTCTGGCAGTCGTCGGGCCCGCGCACCGGTCGCCAGGACCAGGTTGTCGTAGCGAAGAGTGCTGCCGTCCGCCCGGACCACGACCTGCCGGTCGACGTCGATCCGGGCCACCCGTTCGCCGGTGCGCAGGTCGACCTCGGGCTTCGCGCGGCCGGCGGGTGTACCCAGCGTGAGGTGCTCCTGCCCGATCTCTCGCAGCAGGTAGCGCTTGGACAGGGGCGGGCGCTGGTAGGGGACGGCGGCTTCGGCGCCGATCAGGGTGATCGGCGCGTCATAGCCCGCGGCGCGCAGGTGCATGGCCGTGGTGTGACCGGCCTGTCCGGCGCCGACGATCACGGTTCCGTGTGTCATGGCGCGGTGTCACCAGGCCGGCGGTACTTCGACGGTGATTCCGTCCAGCTCGGGCCGGGCGGAGATCTGGCAGCTCAGACGGCTGCCGTCGCGTCGAGGAGCGTCGGCGAAGTCCAGCAGGTCGGCCTCGATCGGGCCGGGCTCGCCGGTCCGGTGGTCGGACTCGACGTAGACGTGGCAGGTGGCGCACATCATCCCGCCACCGCATTCACCGACGATGCCGGGCACGCCGTTGGCCACGGCCGCCTCCATCAGGTTGACGCCGTCGCCGACCTCGGCGGTGATGCGCTCGCCGTCGGCGGTGATCCATGTCACCTCAGCCATGGTCAGAACCTCCAAGCCGGACCAGCAGACTCTGCGGACCGCGGTGGGCCATCGTCTTCGTCCATGCGGGTCGTTGTCCCTTCACCAGCTCCATGCCGGGGAAGGCGTTGATGAGTTCTTCCAGCACGATCTTCATTTCGATGCGTGCCAGAGGGGCGCCCATGCACACGTGGATGCCGTATCCGAAGGACAGGTGACCTCGTGCGTCGGGGCGGTGGATGTCGAAGTCCGACGGCCGTTCGTACCGGTCCTCGTCGTGGTTCGCCGATGCCAGGCTCAGCAGGACCTTGCCTCCTGCGGGGATGGTCACGCCGCTGAGTTCGACGTCCTCCAGGGCCCTGCGCCGCCAGGTCATGACCGGGGTGCTGTGCCGGAGGACTTCCTCGATCGCACGCGGGATCAGTGCCGGATCCGCGACCAGTTCCTCCCAGGCCCCGCGGTTCTCCAGCAGCGTGAGGATGCTGATGGTCAGACCGTTGGTCACGGCTTCGTGACCGGCCAGCAGCAGCGCGAACACCAGACAGACGATCTCGTTCTCGGTCAGTACCGAGTCGTCGCCCCCGCGAAGTTCCAGCAGCTTGCTGGGGTAGTCGTCACGCGGTGCCCGCTTGCGGTCCTCGACGATCTCCCGACAGAAGTGGAAGAAGTCGTTCAGCTCGTGGCCGGCATCGATCATTTCCTGCCGGGTCGGCTTGCCCCAGATCATCGTGGCGCGGTTGAGCGCCCAACGCTTGATCATCAGAGGGTCCACGTCGTCGACACCGAGGAGCATGAACACCACGCGCGCGGGCATCTCGTGCGTCAGTTCGGCGACGATGTCGACCTCGTCCTTGCCGCGCAGGCCGGTCACGTACTCCTGCACCAGCGCGCGGATCCGCGGTTCGCACTCGCGATAGCGCTTGGGGTTGAGGAACTGGCCGGCGCTCTGCCGGATCCGGGTGTGCCGGGGCCGGTCCGTGTTGGACTGCACCGGTTCGACGGTGAAGCCGTTGTCGGCGAGGAACCGGGTCAGTTCCTCGGGGTAGCCCTCCAGCGAGTCCAGGACGTTCGAGGCGGAGAACCGCTCGGGGTCCTTGAACACCGAGAGGACGTCCTCCCGCTTCGTGACGACCCAGTAGTCGGTCTCCTCGTTGTAGAACACCGGCGCCTCGCGACGGGCCGTCGAGAAGAACTCGTAGGTGCCGTCGTGGTCGAACGGCCTGAAACCACTGGTCACGGGGCATCGTGCGGCCGCCGGTCGCTGATCCACCACCGCCATCCGTCTCCACCCTCCCTCAGCAGCCGCGACGGCCGCTTGTTGTTTCGTCAACAGGCGGCCGAGTCTGTCCCGGCGCTTGATGATTTGTCAACGGATCTCGGCGACCGAGGCGGTCGCAAGGCCCGACCTGCACGCGATCGCGCCGACCAGGGGTGCGCCGAAGCCCGCCGACCGGCCGCGAGCGAAGCCCGCGGAGCCCGCAGAGCCCCTGAAGCATCCCGACCGCGGATGGATGCACCTTTTCCGCGGTTGTCAAATTGACCCTTGACAAGTCAAGAAAGGGGGGAGAACGTGTGCCCTTGATCACTCAACACCTTGCTGAGCCGCGCTGTCCCGTGCCCGGAACGAGCTTTCTCGTGTCGCGGCTCATCGTCGGTTCGGGGGCGGCACTTCCGTAGCGGTATCCAGTCGAGAGAGGACGTCATGGGAGCGAATCAGACTGCTGAGCCCAAAGCGTCGGTCGCCCTGGCGACCGGCCCCGCTCCGGGGGGCGAGGAGAAGCAACGCCGCCGGGTCGTCTACGCCACGCTGGTGGGCACCACCATCGAGTGGTACGACTTCCTGGTCTACGCGCAGGTCGCGGCCCTGCTCTTCGGTGACCTCTTCTTCAGCGGGCTCGGCCAGTGGAGCCAGCTCACCGCCCTGGCGACCGCCGGGGTGAGCTTCTTCTTCCGTCCGCTCGGCGCCGTCGTCTCGGGTTATCTGGGCGACCGGTTCGGCCGTCGCATCGTCCTGGTGCTGACGCTCGGGCTGATGGGCGTGTCGACCACGCTGGTCGGCCTGCTGCCGACGACCGCGGCCATCGGAATCGCGGCCCCGATCCTGCTCATCCTCCTGCGCTGCCTCCAGGGGCTCTCCGCCGGTGGCGAATGGGGCGGCGCGGCCATGCTCGCCGTGGAACACGCCAGGACCGGTCACCGAGGGCGGATGGGATCCTTCCCGCAGATGGGCGTGCCGCTCGGGATGATGCTCGCCATCACCGTGATGGGCTCCTTCAACGCCCTGCTCGGCAAGGAGGCCTTCGACGCGTGGGGCTGGCGACTGCCGTTCCTCTTCTCCGTCGTGCTGGTCGTGGTGGGGCAGTACGTGCGGTCCCAGGTCGCCGAGTCGCCGGTCTTCACCGAGCTCGAGGAGTCGAAGGCCAAGGCGAAGACGCCCCTGCGTGAGCTGTTGAGCGCCCACGGCACCAAGGTCCTCAAGGCCGCCGCCACGATGGTGGGCAACATCGCCGCCGGCTACATGATCGTCGGCGGCTTCGCGCTGGCCTATGTGACCAGCGCCCATGACCTTCCTCGCGCTCAGGTGCTGATGTGGCTCTTCGCGGCCAGCGTCGTGTGGATCGCGTTCACCTACGTCGGCGCGCGGTGGAGCGACCTCTCCGGCCGTCCGGTCGTCTACAAGTTCGGCTACTCACTGCTGTTCGTGCTGCTCCTCCCGCAGTTCTGGCTGCTCAGCCAGGGCACCGGGCCGGGCGTCGGCGTGGCCCTGCTGACCCTGGCGGTGCCGCTGGGACTGACCTACGGCCCCCAGTCGGCACTCTTCGCGGAGATGTTCCCGGCCAGGATCCGGCTCTCCGGGGCGTCCCTCGCCTACGCCGTCGGAGCCGTCCTCGGTGGCGCGTTCGCGCCGATGATCGCCGAGGCGCTGACGCAGGGATTCGGCACGGTCGTCGCGGTCGCGCCGTACCTGATGGGAATGGCGTTGATCAGTCTGGTGACGGCCTTCTTCCTCCCCGACCGCTCCGCGGAGCCGCAGGAGTCGATGTCCGACCGCTGAGCCGCAGCCGCAGCCGCTGCCGCTGCCGCTGCCGCTGCCGCGAGCATCCGGGGCGCTTCTCCGCGTCGGAATTCCGTACCGGAATCCGAGTGGTCGGGGGAGCGCCCCGGATTGCTGTTGACAACACAACAAGATGACCTGAGGATGTTGTTGACACCACAACAACTTGATTGGTTCGCGCCGGGTTCTCCAGTGCCCGGGCCCAAGCCGCTAGGAGAAAGCTGTGGGAGTTCGGGGAAACGAGGGAGCGGGTAAGCCGCTCGGAATGCTTCCGGGCCTGAAGGTCGTCGAGATGGGCCAGAACCTGGCCGCCCCGTACGCCTCGTTGATCCTCGGTGACCTCGGTGCCGAGGTCATCAAGGTCGAGAAGCCCGGCGGGGACGACGCGCGCGGCTGGGGCCCGCCGTTCGTGGGCGACAGTTCGGTCAGTTTCCACATGATGAACCGGAACAAGCGGTCCGTCGTGCTGTCGCTGGACGACGAGGCCGACTACAAGGTCTTCCTCGACCTCATCCGCGACGCCGACGTCTTCATCCACAACCTGCGCCCGGGGGTCGAGAACAAGCTCGGGGCCGACGCCGAGACGCTCAGGGCCGTGAACCCCCGGCTGATCTACTGCTCGATGTCGGCGTTCGGTCACACCGGTCCGATGGCGAACCGCCCCGGCTACGAGCCGCTGCTGCAGGCCTTCTCCGGTCTCATCGCCATCAACGGCGACCCGAGCGGTCCGCCCTCCCGGGTGGGTCCGTCGGTCGTCGACCTCGGAACGGGCATGTGGACCGTGATCGGCGTGCTCGCCGCGGTCCTGGAACGCCAGTCGACAGGGGTCGGCGGTGAGGTGAGGACCTCCTTGCTGGAGACGGCCGTCAGCTGGGCGGGACGGCACATCGCGGACTACGGGGCGACCGGCACCATCCCGCCCCGGGTCGGTACCGGTCACAACTCGTTGACCCCCTACGGCGCGTTCGAGGCGGCGGACGGCCCGTTCATCATCGCCGCGGGCAACGACCGCCTGTTCGCCAAGCTGGCCGCGGCCCTGGAGAAGCCCGAGTGGGCGAGCGACCCCCGCTTCGCCACGAACGCCGCGCGCAACGAGAACCGGGCCACGCTGCTTCCGCTCATCTCCGAACTCGTCGGCCGCAGCACCGTCGCCGACTGGATCGCGTGTCTGGAGCGCGCCGGCGTACCGTGCGCACCCATCCATTCGATCCCGCAGGTGCTGGAGCACCCCCAGACCCACGCCATGGACATCGTCCTGGACAACGCCGACGAGCGGCTCAAGCTCACCGGGCTGCCGCTGAGCATCAACGGCGTGCGAGCAGGCTTCGGCACCACGGCGCCCGCGCTCGACGAATATCACGACGAACTGGTCGGCTCCGCGCCGGCACCGGAGTCAGGAACCGCACGATGACCGGCAGCCGCACCCACATCGCGACCTCCGACGCGACCTCGATCACCGTCCGCGGGAAGGACCTGTGCGAGGACCTCATCGGCCGGCACAGCTTCACGGACATGATCTACTTCCTGTCCGTCGGCCGGATGCCCACGCCGCCCGAAGCACGGGTTCTCGACGCCTGCCTGGTCACGCTCATGGAGCACGGGTGGACCCCCACGTCGATCATCACCAGGCTGGCAGCCGACAGCGTGCCGGACGACGTGCAGGTGGCGATCGCCGCCGGACTGCTGTCGGTCGGGCCGGTGTTCGCCGGAACCATGGAGGGCTGCGCCGAACTGCTGGTGGAGGGTGTCGAGAGCGGCGAGGACCCGGACGCCTACTGCAAGCGCGTGGCGCAGGAGTACGTGAGCGCCAAGCGGCCGGTACCGGGATTCGGGCACCGCCTGCACAAGCCCGACGACCCGCGCGCGGTCACCCTCCTCAAGGTGGCCGAGGAGAACGGGATCACCGGCCGCTACGTCGACCTGCTGCGGCGGCTGAGCCGCGAGGTGGACGCGGCCCGGGGCGGCCGTCACCTCACCGTCAACGCCACGGGGGCCATCGCCGCGCTGTTCCTGGAGATCGGGATCCCGCTGAAGGCCGGTCGCGGACTTGCCGTGGTGTCCCGGGCCGGCGGTCTGCTCGGCCACGTGGTGGAGGAGTTCGCCCAGCCCTCCGCCCGCACCATCTGGCAGCTCACCAGGGAGGGCATCCCGTACTCGGATCCCCAGGAGACCACGCATGACTGACGAGTGGGGAGATCGGTACACCTCGGCCGAGGTGCTCGCTCTCTACCGGGAGCACGATGGCACCCTGACCGACCTGGTGGCCGGCCGGGCCGCGGCGGATCCGGACCGTCCGATGCTGGTGTGCGGTGAGCGTTCGTGGACCTGGGCCCAGGCCGCCGACGCGACGGGACGGCTGGCCGGCCACCTCCGGCACAGGGGGGTGGAGGCCGGGGACCGGGTGCTCGTCATGGGCCGCAACAGCGACTGGCACGTACTCGCCCTGCTGGCCGCCGCCGGGCTGGGTGCGGTGTTCGTGCCCGTCAACCCCGACTTCAAGGTGGAGGAAGCGGCCTACGTGCTCCGTCAGTCGGGTGCCCGGGCGATCCTCTGCGACGAGGCCGCCGAACCGGTCGCCGAGGCCGCACGCGACGACGTCGACAGCTCCGCCTGGATCCAGCGGCTCGACGGCGGGCTCCTCGACGCCGAGCCGATCGAGCCGGTCGGCGGTGACCGGCAGGCTCCGTGCGTCATGATCTACACCTCGGGGACCACCGGTTTCCCGAAGGGCGTCCTGCACAGCCAGCAGAGCGTGATCGCCGCCGGAGAGAGCTTCGTGGAACGGGTGCGACTGCAGCCGCACGACCGGGTGCTCACCGTCCTTCCGCTGTTCCACGTCAACGGCCTGCTCTATTCCGTGGCCGGAGCGCTCGCCGCCGGTGCCACCCTCCTGCTGGAACCGCGTTTCTCCGCCTCGCGCTTCTGGCCCACGGTCGAGCGGCTCGGCGCGACGCAGGTCAACATGATCGAGGCGATCAGCGCGATCCTGCTCAACCGGCCCGCCGACGAGTACGTGCCCGGCCACGGTCTGCGCAAGATCTACGGGATCCGGCAGGCGAGCACCCGAGCGTTCCGGGAGCGGTTCGAGGTGCCCCACCTGGTGGGCGGGTACGGCATGACCGAGATCCCGGGCATCCTGAGCACCCCGTACGACGCGGAGGCCAGGCCGGGCAGCATGGGCAGGCTCTGCCGGCATCCTGATCCCGCACGGCCGTGGGCGCAGTGCCGCATCGTGGACGAAGCCGGTGCGGACGTTCCCGACGGCGAGGTCGGGGAGCTCTGGGTACGGACGCCCGTCGTGATGCTGGAGTACTTCCGCGAACCCGGACAGACGGCCGACGCCTTCGAGGGCGACTGGTTCAGGACCGGCGATCTGGTGCGACGGGACGAGGACGGCTGGTACTACTTCGTCGCGCGGAAGAAGGACATCATCCGCCGGCGGGGCGAGAACGTCTCCGGAGCCGAGCTCGACCGGGTGGTCGCCGAGCATCCGGAGGTGGTGCTGGCGGCCGCGGTCGGAGTGCCGTCCGAGATGGGCGACGAGGACATCCTGCTGGTCGCCACGCCCCGTGCGGACTCCCTCCTGACCGAGCAGGAGGTCGCCGACTTCTGCGGCGCCCGGCTGGCCCGGATCAAGCGGCCCCGCTACGTCCTCCTCACCCAGGACATGCCGCTCACGCCGACCGGGAAGGTCGCCAAGCACCTCCTGAGGGCGGACGCCACTCTGCGCGACCGGGCCCGCGAGGTCGACGTCCCCGCCGATCAGCAGCCGGCCCGGCCCGAGCCCAGGTGAACCCCTCACACGTCCCGTCAGTGGACCTGCCACAGCAGCCTTGCACGACCGCGGAAAGGAACGCCCCATGACCGAGCTCCTCGCGCTGCACCCCGACCGGTTGACCGGTGACGTCGAACCGACCGGAGACATCCACGCGTTCCTCCTGGGCGACTTCAGCACCTCGCCGCTGGTGCGGCGGGCCCGGGACCTGGTCCCGGTCCTCAAGGAGCGAGCGGCACGGCAGGCCCGGCAGGACCGGCTGCTGCCCGAGACGATCGCGGACATGCAGCGGGCCGGCTTCTTCCAGATGCTGCAGCCCCGGGCCCACGGTGGGTACGAGCTCACTCCCATCGAGTCCTTCGAGGTGACCTCCATCCTCGCCGAGGGCGACCCCTCGGTGGGGTGGGTCCTGGGCGTGGTCGGCATCCACCACTTCCACCTGGGTTTCTTCGACCCCCGCGCACAGTCCGACGTCTGGTCCTCGGACACGACCACCCTGATCAGCTCGCCGTACGCACCCCAGACGGCCAGGCGGGTGGACGGCGGGTACCGCCTGTCCGGACGGTGGTCCTTCTCCTCCGGCAGCGACTACTGCGACTGGGCGCTGCTCGGGGCCAACATCGAGGGCGAACCGACCCCCGGACCGGGGCCGGTCGGCAGCCACGTGCTGCTGCTCCCGCGCGAGGACTACGAGATCGTCCACAACTGGGACGTGTCCGGTCTGCGGGCCACCGGCAGCAACGACATCGTGGTCGAGGACGCGTTCGTTCCCGACCACCGGAGCCTGACCTGGACCGAGGTGCACCGGAGAACCGCACCGGGCCTGGCGCTCAACACGGGTCTGCTGTTCAGGCTCCCGTTCTTCCAGGTCTTCTCACGGGCCACCCAGGCACCGACGGCGCTCGGCGCCCTGAAGGGCATGGCGGACGCCCTGGTGGAGTTCAACAGGGGCAAGCGCCGGCCCAGGGTCGACCCGGCCACCGCCCTCGCGCTGGCCGAGGCCTACTCCTTCGTTTCGGAGGCGAAGGGGCGGCTGTACGCCAACTACGCCGCGATGATCTCCGAGGCCGGCGGAGGTCCCGAGGTCAGCGACGAGCGACTGGAGGAGTTCCGCTTCCAGTCCGCGCACATCCCCGCACGCGCGGCCCGGTACGGCACCGAGTTGTACCGCGTCGCGGGCGGCACCGGCATCTACAACGCACAGCCGTTCGGGCGTTATCTGACGGACCTCATGGCGACGCAGACCCACGCGATCAACAACTACCAGGCCCGGGCGACGGACTGGATCGGCCCGCTCCTCGACACCACGGGGACCGTCGTGCCGACACCGCTCGGAGTGGTCGAGGATCAGCGACGTCCCGCCTGAGGCGGTGTTCCGGCCGGGGCCGGCGCCATTCCCATGGCGCCGGCCCCGGCCTGCCGTCACTCCGGCAGGTTCTCGGCGTTCTCGCCGAAGAGCCTGAGCATCTCGTTGAACTTCTCCACGTCCTGGGGAGTGAATCCGGCGAGCACCTGCTTGTGGCGTTCCAGAGCCGACCTGAGGATCCGGTCGTGGAGTTCGTACCCTGCGGGCGTGAGATGCCACAGCCGGTTGCGCGGGTTGTTGCCGAGGACCTTGGCCTCCGCCAGGCCGAGCTTGGCGAGCTTGCTCAGCGACCGGCTGACCGCGCCCTTGTCGTAGCCCACGACAGGGCTGGCGGCGGTCACCGGGACATCCGGTTCCTTGCAGAGCATCACCAGCATCCGCCACTCCATCGCGCTGATGCCGAACTCGTTCTGGTAATGCCGGGAGAAGCTCCGGTTGAAACGGTTGGCGGCCCACACCAGCAGGACTGTCGGGTTGTCGGCCAGGTTCAGCGTCCTGGACTTCTCCCCGTCGCCCCCCTCGACCTCCTCGACAAAGAACTCATCGAGCTCGTCGCCCATGGGGTGGCCTCCCGGAGTCTTGTCGATGCGAGACGGCTGTCTCACATCCGTGGCTGCGCGGTCTCTTCTGCTCGGGAAACAGTCTAGGCAGGCCATGCGGCCTGCCCCGCCTCCCCGTTGTGATGATCATGCCGCTCCTGAGGCGGCTGTGTGAAGGTCTCGGTCGTGGCCGGCGCGCCGGGTCTCCCGGTCGACGGCGCCGGGCACGCCCGGGGCCGTGAGCCGGCGGAGAGGACGGCGCCGGCCCTCGCCGGCTCCGATCCGCCCCGACACGGCCTGACACGGCCTGACACGGCGAGCCTGGCACAACGACAAGGAGTCCGTGCGGAATCGATCCGCACGGACTCCTCGCTCGATCACGCCGCACGACTCCCACGAGTCGCCAGTGGCACCGCGCTCGGACTGATCAACGCGGACACGACATCACGTATGTCCTGGACCGCGGCAAGGTCCGAGGTCATTCTCTTCAGGTCCCGCACCTGTTCGGGCCGCAGGCCCCAGGGCGCGTAGCCCACGCAGTCGTCGAACCCCTGCGCGTGGTCCTCAGGAGTGAGCGGGTTGCCCGGATATCCCGGACCGATCTCGAGGGTTCTGACCCACCGGCCTCCGTCAGCGGTGCGCAGCTCGAACCGCGACGCCGAATGGCCGGTGAGTGCGGGGTCGAAGTGCACGTGGATCCGCGAGATCATGGCGGACGCGCCCAGTTCGGCGACCTGTTCGGGTTCGAAGTGTCTGAGCGACGACGATCCCCGCTCCAGAGCGTTCGCAGCGCAGTACTGCGCACTGAACTGGGCGTTGACCCGCGGGTTGGTACCGGCCTCGAAGGGTTTGCCGATGAGCTTGAAGGCGAAGTCGGGCAGGAAGACGTCCACCCGCTCGATCTCCCGCGTGTTCACCGAGTCGTCCCCCAGTGCCAGGAGGGCCGACTCGGTGATTCCCTGGGTGAGCCCGCAACTCGGGTACTTCTTGAAGAAGATCCCCTCCAGGTCGTAGTGACGGCCGATCCGGTCGGCGAACGACTCCGGGGAGCGCTCGCCTCGTGCGTACAGTCGCGCGTATCCGAACGGGCCGGAGATGAAGTGACGGGGCCCGGTCAGTCCGGCCTGGGCGAACTGCACGCTCTGCACAGCCGAGGCCGCGGTCCATCCCTGGATGAGCCGCACCGCCAGGGACGCGTCGACATTGCTCTGGAAACTCGCCGAACAACGGTTGAAGGAGAACGCCAGCGCGTGCAGCGTGTGCTCCGCGTCGAGACCGGCGGCCCGCGCCGCGGCAGCGGTGGCTCCCATCAGGCCGGCGACGCCCGTCGGGTCCAGCCCGCCGTACTGCTCCTCGGTGAGGTTGAACCGCACACCTGCCTCGAGACCCACGGCCAGCGCGGCCAGGAGTTCGGCCCCGGTGCAGCCTCCACGCAGCTCCGCGGCGGCGAATGCCGCGGGCACGACCGAGGACCCGAGATGAAGTCCGGGCACCATGGTGTCGCAGTAGTCCAGCGCACGCGCCATGGAGCCGTTGAGCAGCGCGGCGCTCTGGGCCGTCAGGTGGTCTCCGTGGACGAAGGACCTGGCCTCCGCTCGCCCCCCTTGGGTGACGACCAACTGCCGGAGTTCGGCGATCCCGTCCTGCGCGGCTCCCGCGACCGCGGTACCGCACACGGTCCGCAGGACCTGGTGGGCGACGTCGAGCACGTCCGCGGGAATGTCGGCTGCTTGCGTGTGAGCCACGAAGCGGGCGATCCGCTCCTCGGGATCGAGGGTGGGGTCAGGCGGTGCGATGTGGCTGTTCGCCGTGGTGTTGCCCATGGGTTCCCCTCTCCCTCAGAGGTGCGGAAGCGACTTGGAGGCGGTCCGTCCCACTGAGGCGACGCTGAGCAGACCGATCAGTGCGACCAGGATGATCCAGCCCGCGGGGCTGGTGTCGTACCCGGTGCTCTGCACGAGGGTCTCGGCGATGAACGGCGCGGTTCCGCCGGCGACGATCGCCCCCAGGTTGTATCCCAGCGCGATGCCGGTGAAGCGGACCTTCGTCGGGAAGAGTTCGGCGACCAGCGCCCAGGTGGGCACCTGCACCCATCCGCTGAAGAACATGAAGACGAAGTAGACGAGGCCGATCGCCGGCAGGCTGCTCGTGTGGGACAGGACGAGGAACGCGGGCCAGGCGATCACCATGAACGCGAGGTAGGCGGCGACCAGGACGGGCTTCCGGTCGAATCTGTCCGAGAGCAGGCCGGGCAACAGATAGGTCATGGCCGCGAGCGCGATGCCCACGGCAGCGGTCCAGGAAACCGCGGTGGGCGAGACATTGCCCTTCAGCTCCAGGAAGATCCCGAAGTAGGTGAGCCCGATGTAGACGGTTCCGTTCAGGGCGATCGAGAGGCCGAGCACGCGCAGCACCGAGACCGGGTGCTCCCGGATCACCGACACCAGCGGGCGCTTCTCCACGGCCGCTCCGTCGCGACGCTCCTCCAGTTCCTTGAACTTCGGGCTGTCCTCGATGCGCAGCCGCGCCCACAGGGCCAGGACGGCGAAGACGGCCGACAGCAGGAACGGAACCCGCCACCCCCAGGACGCCATCTGCTCGGGACTCACCCCGAGGCGGACCGCTCCCACCACGGCCGCGGCCACGGCGAAGCCGAGCGTCGCCCCGATCGCGGTCGAGCTGCCGTACAGGCCACGGCGGCCGGGAGGCGCCAGTTCGGCGACATACGTGGCCGCGCCGCCGATCTCGCCGCCGGCCGCGAATCCCTGCACCAGGCGCACCAGGACGATCGCCACCGTCGCCGCGATCCCGATGTCGGTGTGCGTGGGCAGCAGGCCCATCGCGACGCAGGCAGCGGACATGATCATGACGGTCGCCACGAGCGAGAAGCGCCGGCCCCGCTTGTCGCCGAGGATGCCGAAGAACCATCCGCCGACCGGCCGCACCACGTAGGACGAGGCGAACAGGGCCAGCGCCGCCAACGTCGCCGTGGCCGGGTCCTGCTGAGGGAAGAACAGCGGTGCCAGGGTCAGCGCGAGGAAGCCGTACACGCTGAAGTCGTAGTACTCGATGACGGTGCCGACACCGCCGGCGACGGCGGCTCGCCGCGCCATGCTCGGATCACCGGCTTCGGTTCTGCGCTGTTCCTCGAGGTTCGAGGTGATGGTCATGGGTTCTCCTCGCCGGCCTGCACTGACCACTGGATGGTTCGCTTCAATCACCTGACGGTTCCGTGGCGCGTGTCACGGATGGAATCACGCGGAACTCGCCGCGTCAATGCATACTCAATCCATTAGGTGGTTTACGTGAACCATCTGATGGACCTATGCTGGCGGCATGACATTGCCTTCAGCGGCCGCAGCCGACGGCGGCGTGCGCAGCGTGACTCGCGCCTTCGACCTTCTGAGAGCTTTCGACGGCGAGCACAGGGTCCGCTCACTGCGTGAACTCGTCGAGTTCACCGGTCTGCCCAAGTCGACGGTCGTCCGTCTGCTCAGCACGCTCAGCAACCCGGGGATCATCACCAGCCCCAGCGAATCGACCTACAGCGTCGGTCCCGCGTTCCTGCGGTGGGTCAAGCTGGCCGAGGCGATGTGGGAAGTGGGCGCCGAGGCCCGGCAGGTGATGACGGCCCTGCGCGACGAGTGCGGCGAGACGGTGAACATCTACATCCGTCAGGACCTGCACCGCATCTGCGTGGCCCAGGTCGAGGGCACCACGACCGTACGGAGCGTGGTGCGAGTCGGTGAGCCGTACCCCATGACCGGGGGTGCCGCGGCCAGAGTGCTTCTCGGTGGCTGCCCGGACACCGTGCTGGACGCCCTGTCCGAACAGGACGCACGCGTCGACGCGAAGGAGCTGCGCACCGGGGCCGCGAGCACCCGCGAGGCCGGCTTCGCCATCACGCACGGCGATCGCGAACTGGGTGCCTCCGCGGTGGCGGCTCCGATCACGGCCGCCGACGGTCGTCTCCTCGCCGCGCTCTCCATGAGCGGCCCCACCTCTCGGTTCACCGCCGACCGAGTCACCCAGTACGTCGACGCCGCAACCAAAGCAGCCCGGCAGATCAGCGCTGTCGGGCTCGGCACCGTGGAGGCCTTCCTGTGACCGCAGACCTGCTCGAGGGCGTTCGAGTCCTGGACATGACCAATGTGCTCGCCGGACCGTTCGCCGGTTATCAACTCGCCCTGCTCGGCGCCGACGTGATCAAGGTGGAGACACCCGGGAGCGGTGACCTGGCACGCCAGCTCGGCGCCGATCCCGAACTGAGCGCCGCGCGGATGGGCGTCTCCTTCCTCGCCCAGAACTCCGGAAAACGGTCCGTGACGGTCAACCTCAAGACCGACGGCGGCAAGAAGGTGTTCGAAGAGCTGCTGGCCGATGCCGACGTGCTCCTGGAGAACTTCCGCCCAGGGGTCCTCGAGCGCCTCGGCTTCGGCTGGGAGCGACTGCGGGAACTGAACCCCCGTCTGATCTACTGCGCCGTCTCCGGCTTCGGCGCCACCGGGCCGATGCGCGGCCGCCCTGCGTACGACCAGGTGATCCAGGGCCTCTCCGGCATCATGAGCGTGACCGGTGACACCCGATCCGCGCCTCTGCGCGTCGGCTACCCGGTCTGCGACAGCTTCGGCGGCCTCGCCGCCGCCATGGCCGTGTGCGCCGCCGTCGTCAGGCAGCAGCGCACGGGGCAGGGCGCCTGTCTCGACACCTCCATGCTGGACGCGGCCATCACCTCCATGGGCTGGGTGGTCTCCAACCACCTGGTGACCGGCCAGGAGCCCGTACCCATGGGCAACGAGAACATGACCTCGGCGCCGTCGGGCAGTTTCGCCACCGCTGACGGCATGCTCAACATCGCGGCCAACAAGCAGGAACAGTTCGAGACGCTGTGCACGGTCCTCCACCGCGAGGAACTCGTCACCGATCCCCGCTTCGTCACCCGCGAGGACCGCAAGCGCAACCGTGAACTCCTGCGCGACGAGCTCGAGATCTCGCTCAAGGAGAAGACCGCCGCCGAATGGGACGAGGTCCTGCTGGACACGGGGGTCCCGGCCGCTCCGGTGATGTCGGTCCCCGAAACGCTCACCTCGGCACAGGTCGAGCACCGGGAACTGGTCTCCGAGGTGCGGATGCCCGTCGCGCCGGCCGGAACCGTCCAGGTCCTGGGACTGCCGACCCATGTCGACGGGCAGGCGGTGAAACCCTCCTCGCCGCCCCCCGCACTCGGCGAGCACACCGAGGAGATCCTGCGCGAGATCGGGTTCACCGCCGACCAGATCGAGGACTTCCGCGAGGAGGGAGCCATATGAGAACCCGACCGGACACCACCGACAACGCAGGCGCGGGCCGGAACGAGCCCGTGGACCGGACCACGCCGGCACGCGCCGCGGCACTCGACGCCGTGACCACCCGCAAGGTGGCCGACTGGTGGACCACCGAGGTGTCGGACATCGAGCCCGGCGTCATCCGGTTCCGCGGATACCCGGTCCAGGACCTCATCCGCCGGGCAAGCTTCGTGGAGACCATCTGGACCATGGTCCGCGGCTCGATGCCGTCCCCCGCCCAGGCGGCGCTTCTGGAGAAGGCACTCGTGGCCGCGGTGGACCACGGACCACAGGCGCCCTCCATCGCGGCGGCCCGCATGGCCGCCACGTGCGGTGTGGGACTGCACGGCGCGATGTCCACCGGTGTCGGACTGCTCGGGGACGTCCATGGCGGTGCCGGGCAGCAGTGCGTCGAGCTCCTGCAGCGACTGGTCACCGCGAGCGGAGACGGCGAGGGCGGTGAGAGCGCTGACGGGGTCTCCCTGCGGGAGGCCGTTGCCGCCGAGGTCGCCGCCCACCGCGAACGCCGGGCCTACATCCCCGGTTTCGGCCACCGGTTCCACCCCCGCGACCCGCGCCGGGACCCGCTCCTCGAGTTCGTCCAGGAAGCCGTCGACGCCGGGGTCGTCGCCGGTCGTCACCTCGCCGCGGCCCTGGAGTTGGAGGCCCGGTTGTCGGTCGGGCGGGAGCGCCCCGTCCCGATGAACATCGACGGCGCCACCGCCGTGATCTACGCCGAGCTCGGCTTCACCGCCGAACTCGCCCGTGGACTCTTCATCCTGTCGAGGTCCGTCGGCGTGCTGGCCCACAGCTGGGAGGAGTCCCAGAGCGGCCGCCGTATCAAGGGTCCGATGCCTCCGCCGCTCCTCCCGACCTATGTCGGCCACGCGGAACGGACATGGGCCACCGAGACCGCCGCGACCACGGAGACCGCCGCGACCACCGCGACCACGGAGACACCGTGAGCACGCCGTTCACCGCGCCGGACGCGTTCGGGTGCCTCAGGGAGCTGCCGGTCGAGGACGCACCCGGGGTTCCCCTGCAGTACTACAGTCTGGCCGACGCCGAGGCCAACGGCGCCGGGCCCCTCAGTGATCTGCCCTGGTCGCTGAGGACGCTGGTGGAGGGCATCCTGCGCCACCAGGGACATCCGCAGGTGCTCCCCGAGCATGTACATGCGATCACTCGACGGGACGAAACCGCGGCGGTCCCGTTCTTCCCCGGCCGGGTCCTCCTGCAGGACGCGTCCGGCATCCCGGTCCTGGCCGACCTGATCACCCTGCTCGAGCGGGCCGCCGCCGACGGCCTGGACGGCTCGGCGCTCGAGCCGGTGCTGCCGCTCGACCTGGTCGTCGACCACGCCCTGGAGGTGGACGAGTACGCGAGCGGAGCCGCTGCGTCACGCAACATCGACCTGGAGTACGCGCGGCACCACGATCGCTACCGGTTCCTGCGGTGGGCCCAGGAACGGCTTCCCGGACTCCGGGTCGTGCCTCCCGGCGTGGGCATCTGTCATCAGCTGAACCTCGAGGTCCTCGCCCCGGTGGTGACCACCGAGGAGTCCGACGGCACGCGGATCGCCGCGCTCGACGCACTGGTCGGAACCGACTCGCACACCACGATGATCAACGCCCTGGGCGTCACTGGCTGGGGCGTGGGAGGGATCGAGGCCACCGCCGCCGCGCTCGGTCAGGCCATCATGATCCGTGTGCCGCACGTCGTCGGTGTGGAGCTCACCGGACGGCTCGCCCCGGGCGTCTTCGCCTCCGACCTGGCCCTGACCCTGACCGAACGACTGCGTGAGCTGAACGTCGTGGGGTCCATCGTGGAATTCCACGGCCCTGGTCTGTCCTCCTTGTCGGTGCCCGATCGCGCGACGGTCGCCAACATGGCTCCGGAGTACGGCGCGACCATGGCGTGGTTCCCGGCCGACCGCCGCACCATCGCCTACCTGGCGACCACCGGTCGTTCGCCCGAACAGGTCCACCTGACCGAGCAGTACTTGAAGGCACAGGACCTGCTGCACGGTCCGGCCGTCCCGGTCCCGCGCTACGACACCGAGCTGACCGTCGCACTGGACTCGATCTCGACCACCCTCGCAGGACCCGCGCGGCCACACGAAGCGCTCAGCCCGGCCGAGGTCCCCGCATCCCGTGGTGCCGCCGGGCCTCAGGACGGCGACGTGGCCATCGCGGCGATCACGAGCTGCACCAACACCTCGAACCCGCGCTCCCTGCTCGCCGCAGGCCTCCTGGCACGCAACGCGGTCGAGGCGGGTCTCCGGTCGGCGGCCTGGACGAAGACCTCACTGACACCGGGCTCCAGGTCGGCGGCCGACCTCCTGACCTCGGCCGGTCTGCAGAAGCACCTCGACGAACTCGGCTTCCACGTCGCGGGATTCGGGTGCGGCACCTGCATGGGCAACTCCGGTCCCCTGAGCCCGGCACTCGATGCGACGGCGCGGGCCGAGGACACCGCCCTGGCCGCGGTCCTCTCCGGGAACCGCAACTTCACCGGCCGCATCCACCCCGAGGTCGCGCACGCCTACCTCGCCTCGCCGGCCATGGTCGTGGCCTACGCGTTGGCGGGCAACGTCCGGACGAACCTGGAGGTCGACCCCCTCGGTCATGCCGCCGACGGCTCACCGGTCGTCCTCGCCGACCTCTGGCCGGACGAGAGCGAGATCGACGAGCTGCTGTCCGCCCATGAGGCCGCTTCGCTGGGTCGCGGAGCCCGCCGGCCCCTGACCACCGAGCGATGGCTGGCGCTCGACCATCCACGGGACGACACCTACCCGTGGGACGGCGAAGCCGGCAGCATCCGGCGGCCCCCCTTCACCGACGCGCACCTGACCGGGTCGGCGGTCGGCGGAGAGTTGCTGGGCGCCCGTCCGTTGCTGGTACTCGGTGACGCGGTGACCACCGATCACATCTCGCCGGTCGCGCGGATCCTGCCCGACTCCGCCGCGGGCCGATGGCTGATCGAGCGAGGAGTCGACGAGCGGGCCCTGGGCACCTTCAGCTCCCGCCGCCTCAACCACGACGTCATGATCAGGGGCGGCTTCGCGAACCCACGCCTGGCCAACCACCTGGCCCCCGAGAGGGAAGGCGGCTGGACCCGCACCGCGCCCGACGAGCCCCCGGTGCCCGTCCACATCGCGGCCGAGTACCACCGCTCGCGGGGCACCCCGCTCGTCGTCGTGGCGGGCGACCTGTACGGAGCGGGCTCCGCACGCGACTGGGCGGCCAAGGTCACTCGGCTCCTCGGTGTGCGCGCGGTGCTGGCACGGAGCTTCGAACGCATCCACCGCACCAACCTGGTCGCCCTCGGCGTCCTGCCGGTCCAATGGGACGGCCCGTCCCCCGAACTGTTCGACGGCACCGAGGAGATCGATCTCCTCGGCATCGACGACCTGGCGTCCTCGACGAACGCCACCGTCCGGGTCCGTCGCGGCGACCACGTGCTGTGGGACGGCGCCGCCACCTGTCGCATCGATACCCCGTTGGAACTGGACTGGCTCCGCGCCGGCGGACTGTTCGGACACCTGCTGTCCACCCAGACGGACAACCAGGGCGTCTCCGCGTAAACGGCCCACGCACACGGGGCCCACCCCCTTCCGGTGGGCCCCTTTCCCCTGCCTCACGCTGCCGTCCGCCATACACACTTCCATCGGCCGGTACAGCGGTTTCGATCTTCTTCGCTCGCAGTCGTGAACCTCCTCGAACTGGCTGGCATATGCACTCAGCCCCGCTCTACGTTCCGCAGCGGAGGTGGTTCGCATGAACGAACCCAGCAAACGACCGAAGCACGCCGAGCGGCACGAGGCGATCGACGTCAGCGACTTCGTGTACGCGGCGACCGGCGCCCGGATCCGGAGACTGACGATGCCGGACGGGACGCACTGGTTCCCGGCGGTGGATGTCTGCAAGGAACTCGGACACACCAACTCTCGGCAGGCGCTCTCAGATCATCTTCCCGACGAGCACCGAGAGATTCTCGAGACCGTAAGTGGAGCTTACGGTCTCAGCATTCCCGCAGGTAGAGAGTGGCGTCGAGACCTGAATGTCATCTCTCTCCAAGGTCTCATTCTCCTCGTCAACGCCTGTACCAAACCGGCCTGCGCCCCCTTCAAGCAATGGGTCGCCGAAGTCATCGAGACCGTTCAGCGCGAGGGCTCCTACTCTCTCGACGAGGCCGAGGTGCAGTCACCCGAGCCAGGTGCTCCCATCGCCTACGCCATGCCGGAACAGGTCGCCGAGGCCATCGTCCGGCTGGAAGCGCACAACCTCCAGACGGACGAGGAACTGGCCGACGGGCAGCGCGAATCGATCGCTTTGCACAAGGAGACGCTGGCCCTGCAGAGGAAGATGCTGGCCGCACAGCAGGGCACGCTCGCCGTACAACAGGCGACCCTCGCCGTGCAGCAGGCCATGGTGCGGGCGATGGAACAGATCGCGGACCGGTTCGACACCCTCGTCCTCGAACGTCGGCCGCCCAAGGTCCACCTCACCGCGCTGCCCACCACCGAAACGGTCCTGGCCGACTGGCGGCAGCGGCTGTCCGTGACGGAGGACGTGTGGACGGTGGCCGTGGTGATCGCCCCGGTACTCGTCGAGAAGGGTGAACTGCGCGAGCCGCTGGAGTCGATCGCCGCTCGTACGGGACTCTCCGTGCACCGCGTCAACGAATGCCTCCGGCTGCTGCGCAAGCACGCCTGCATTCGCTCGCGGGGCGGGACCGAGGACGGGGCTCCGGTGTACGTGCTCCATCAGGTCTGAGGGACCGGTACGGCAGGAGGGGCGTCGCAATCCGAAGTTGCGGCGCCCCTCCTTGATGAACCTACTCGGCTCACAGCCGTCACGCCCAGCTGATCAACCGTTTCGGCTGTTCCAGGATCGCGGCCACGTCGGCCAGGAACTTGGAGCCCAGTTCGCCGTCGATCAGGCGGTGGTCGAAGCTCAGGGCCAGGGTGGTGACCTGACGTGGCTTCACCTTGCCCTTGTGGACCCACGGCTGGAGCTTGATCGCCCCGACGGCGAGGATCGCCGACTCGCCGGGGTTGAGGATCGGCGTGCCCGTGTCGACGCCGAAGACGCCGACGTTGGTGATCGTCACCGTGCCGTTCTGCATCGCGGACGGGGAGGTCCTGCCCTCCCTGGCCGTGGACACCAGTTCACCGAGGGACTCGGCGAGCTGGGGCAGCGTCTTGGCGTGGGCGTCCTTGATGTTCGGGACGATCAGGCCGCGCGGGGTGGCCGCCGCGATGCCCAGGTTGACGTAGTGCTTGACCACGATCTCCTGGGCCGCCTCGTCCCACGAGGCGTTGACCTCGGGGTTGCGTCTGATCGCGACCAGCAGGGCCTTGGCGATCAGCAGCAGGGGGTTCACCCGCAGGCCGGTGAACTCCTTGTCCTGCTTGAGCTCCTCGACCAGCTTCATCGTGCGCGTCACGTCGACCGTCACGAACTCGGTGACATGCGGCGCCGTGAACGCCGAACCGACCATCGCCGCCGCCGTCGCCTTGCGGACGCCCTTGACCGGAATGCGGGTCTCGCGCGCCGTGTCGTACGACACCGGGACCGGAGTCGGGACCGGGACGGCCGGGGTGGCAGCCGGGACCGCGGGTGCCGGGGCCGCGGCCACCGCCGCGTGGACGTCCTCGCGGGTGATGATGCCGTCCGGGCCGGTCGGGGTGACCGCCGCCAGGTCGACGCCGAGGTCCTTCGCCAGCTTGCGCACCGGCGGCTTGGCCAGCGGGCGCAGTCGTCCGTCGGCGACCGGCTGCCCGACGGGGGACGCCGGGACGGGTGCCGGGGCCGGGGTGTGGCCGTTCAGCTCCGCCTGGACCGCCGTGGCCGCCGCCTGCTGGGCGAAGACCTCGGGCGCCGCCTTGCGGGGGCGGCGGCGCGTGGCGGACGTCGCCACGCCGTAGCCGACCAGTACGGGCTGGCGGCCCGAGCCCGCCGCCGGCTCCGCTTCCGGCTCCGCCGACTGCTCGGCCGGTGCGGCGGCGGGCTCGGCGACCGGGGCGGGTGCCTCCTCCGCCGCCGGTGCCGCACCGCCCGAGACGTCCACCGCGATGATGGACGTGCCCACGTCCACCGTGGTGCCCTCGGGGAAGTGCAGCTCGCGGACCACGCCGTTGTAGGGGATGGGGAGTTCGACGGCCGCCTTCGCCGTCTCGACCTCGCACACCACCTGGCCGTCGGTGACCGTGTCACCGGGCTGGACGTACCACTTGAGGATCTCGGCCTCGGTGAGGCCCTCGCCCACGTCCGGCATCTTGAACTCGCGTACGGACGCGTTCGTCATCGTCGTCACGGCCCTCTCCCTCAGTACGCCAGCGAGCGGTCGACGGCGTCCAGCACCCGGTCCAGGTCCGGGAGGTAGGACTCCTCCAGGCGGGCCGGCGGGTACGGGGCGTGGTAGCCGCCCACCCGCAGGACCGGGGCCTCCAGGTGGTAGAAGCAGCGCTCCGTGATCCGCGCGGCGATCTCCGCGCCCGAACCGAAGAACACCGGCGCCTCGTGGACGACGACCAGGCGGCGGGTCTTCTCCACCGACGCCTGGATCGAGTCGAAGTCGAGCGGGGAGACCGAGCGCAGGTCCAGCACCTCCAGGGAGCGGCCCTCCTCGGCGGCGGCGTCCGCGACCTCCCGGCAGAGCTTCACCATCGGCCCGTAGGCCGCCAGCGTCAGGTCGGTGCCCTCACGGACCACGCGCGCGGTGTGCAGCGGTCCGGGGATCGCCTCGGTGTTGACCTCGGCCTTGTCCCAGTAGCGCCGCTTGGGCTCGAAGAAGATCACCGGGTCGTCGCTCTGGATGGCCTGCTGCATCATCCAGTACGCGTCCGACGCGTTGGACGGGGAGACCACCTTCAGGCCCGCCACATGGGCGAACAGCGACTCCGGGGACTCGGAGTGGTGCTCGACCGCGCCGATGCCGCCGCCGTAGGGGATGCGCACGACGACCGGGAGCTTCACCTTGCCCAGCGAACGGGCGTGCATCTTCGCCAGCTGCGTGACGATCTGGTCGTACGCCGGGAAGACGAAACCGTCGAACTGGATCTCGACCACCGGGCGGTAGCCGCGCAGGGCGAGGCCGATCGCCGTGCCGACGATGCCCGACTCGGCGAGCGGGGTGTCGATGACGCGGCTCTCGCCGAAGTCCTTCTGCAGCCCGTCCGTCACCCGGAACACGCCGCCGAGCTTGCCGACGTCCTCGCCCATGACGAGGACCTTGGGGTCGGTGTCCAGGGCACGGCGCAGCGACTCGTTGATCGCCTTGGCCAGGGCCATGTTCTTGGATGTCACGGTCTCCGCCATGTCACTTGCCCCCGTCCGCGTCGTCGAACGACGCCTGGTAGGCGGCGAACTGTGCCCGCTCCTCGTCGACGAGGGCGTGTCCGTCCGCATACGCGTTCTCGAAGATGGCGAAGTGGTCCGGGTCCGGCATGGCGCGGACCACTTCGCGCACTCGTTTGCCCAACGTCTCGCTCTCGCTCTCCAGTTCCGCGAAGAATCCCTCGTCCGCGTGGTGTGCGGACTCCAGGTGGCGGCGAAGGCGGAGGATCGGGTCCTTGGCCTCCCAGGCGGCCCGCTCGTCGTCGTGACGGTAGCGGGTGGGGTCGTCGGAGGTGGTGTGGGCACCCATGCGGTAGGTGAACGCCTCGATCAGCGTCGGCCCCTCACCGCTGCGGGCCCGCTCCAGGGCCCACCGGGTGACGGCGAGGCTCGCCAGCACGTCGTTGCCGTCCACCCGCACGCCCGGGAAGCCGAAGCCCTGCGCGCGCTGGTACAGCGGGACGCGGGACTGCTTCTCGGTCGGCTCGGAGATCGCCCACTGGTTGTTCTGGCAGAAGAACACCACCGGGGCGTTGTAGACCGCGGAGAAGGTGAACGCCTCGGCCACGTCGCCCTGGCTGGAGGCGCCGTCGCCGAAGTAGGCGATCACCGCGCTGTCCGCGCCGTCCTTGGCGACGCCCATCGCGTAGCCCGTGGCGTGCAGCGCCTGGGAGCCGATGACGATCGTGTACAGGTGGAAGTTGTTGCCGTTCGGGTCCCAGCCGCCGTTGTTGACGCCGCGGAACATGCCGAGCAGGTTGGTCGGGTCCACCCCGCGGCACCAGGCGACGCCGTGTTCGCGGTAGGTGGGGAAGACGTAGTCGTCGTCGCGCAGCGCCCGGGCGGAGCCGATCTGCGCCGCCTCCTGGCCCAGCAGCGAGGCCCACAGGCCCAGCTCGCCCTGGCGCTGCAGCGAGGTCGCCTCGGCGTCGAAGCGGCGGGTGAGCACCATGTCGCGGTACAGGCCGCGGAGGTCCTCGGCGGTGATGCCCTCGACGTACTGGTCGAACTCGGCGTTCTCGACGCGCTCGCCCTCGGGCGTCAGCAGTTGCACGAGGTGGGGCTCGGCACTCTTCACCGTGCCGCCGGCCTTCTTCGCGGCGGTGGCCTTCTTGGCCGTGGTGGCCTTCTTGGCCGCGGTGGTCTTCTTGGCAGTGGTGCTGGTGGTGCGTTTGGTGCCTGTGGCGCCGGCGTTGCTTCCGGCGCTGCGTCGCGGTGCGTGCGCGGCAGTGCTCTCCACGGTCACGTGTGCTCCTCCGTCGGTCCGACCCCCGGGGTTGCCGGTAGGTCTGGGGTCCTCCTCCAGCTCGTCAAGGCCTGGGGGAGGCTCACCTCTTCTCGACCACGGGCACGGGGTGGGTGCCGCTCGGCCGGGAACAGGCGTGACAGGTGCCCCGGCGAGCGACCTGCAACAAGCACGTTACCCAGTGCGCCACATTTCTGTGAAACCCCCCCTGACCTGGGATTTTGCTTGGATTTCCAAGTAAATCGGAAAGGCCGGGAAGGCGCGCTGGTCACAGCCTCGCAGGAGGCCGGAGCAACGGCACGTTATCCCGGGGACCCCGGGCTCGGGAAGGGTTGAGTGTCGCGCCCCGCGCCAGAGTGAGCACATCATGCGACCAATAACCGCTGAGGGGGACAAATCGCAGCTCACAGGGGTGCGCGAGACTCGGCCATCCGGCGGGGTGTCGCGCTTGTGTGCGCCGCCCCCGCGCCTCACGCGCCCCCATTGGGCGCAGCGGCACGCCGACCGGCGTCCGCCGCGCGGGGCACGCGGGGTGTGCGCGGCGACGTCCACCCGTTCGGCCTGCTCGGCCGGGGCGGGGTCGCGGCCGCGGCGGTGCGCCGCGTGGGGTGAATGCGCCTCAACGGCTACCGGAGGCGCTCATGGGGGCGGGACGCTCATGGGTCGGGCGCAGGGCGGGGCCCGCCCTCGGTCAGCCGCCGGTCACGGCGCCGACGTCTCCGCCACCCTCCGTGCCGCCGTTGACCGGGCCGCCGTCCGCGCCGCCCGTCTCCGGGTCCGGGTTCGTCGGTGGCGGCGGCTGCTCGTCCGTCGGGTTGTCCGTCGGCGTGGTCGGGACGTCCGTCGGGTCGTCCGTCGGCTCCTCGGTCTGCGAATGGTCGTCCGACGGCGTCGGGGACTGGGGGTACGACGGGGGCCAGTTGCCACCACCGGACCCGTTGCCGTAGCCGTTGCCGTTCCCGGTGCCGGTGTCCGTGTTCGGCGCCTGCGGCTCCTCGGTGGCGTCGTCGCTCGGCGACTCGCTGGGCTTCTTCTCCTTCTCCTCGCTGGACTGCGAGGAGCTCGGGGACTCGATCGGCCGGTCGGTGTCCTTGTCCGCCCCGCTGCTGTTCAACGCCAGTGCGACACCCGCCGTGATGGCGATCACCGCGAGCACCGCGAGGATCCACAGCTTGCCGCGGCCGCTGCCCCGGTTGCCGCCGCCCTCGAAGCCGCCGTCGTCCCCACCGCCGTACCGGTTGGGCAGGATCGGCTGCGGGATGGCCGCGGTGCCGGTGGCGTCCGGGTGCGGCATCGCCGTCGTACCGGCGAAACCGGCCGACGGGGTGTGCCGGCCGTCGTGCATGTCCACCACGCCGGTGTTCCAGGTACCGGTGTGGCCGCCCTGGTCGTAGAGCATCTGCAGCCCGTACTGGATCAGCCCGCGCATCTCCTCGGCCGTCTGGAAACGGTCGTCCGGCTCCTTGGCGAGTGAGCGCATGACAAGCCCGTCCAGTTCCGGCGGGCTGGCGTCCGAGACCTCCGACGGGGGCGTGGGGATGTCCTGAACGTGCTGGTAGACCACGGACAGTGGCGTCTCACCGGTGAACGGGGGCCGCAGCGCCAGGAGTTCGTACAGCATGCAGCCGGTCGCGTACAGGTCGGACCGGTGGTCGACGGCCTTGCCGAGCGCCTGCTCGGGCGAGAGGTACTGCGGGGTGCCCATGACCATGCCGGTCTGCGTCATCGTCGTGGACGCGCCGTGCATCGCGCGGGCGATGCCGAAGTCCATCACCTTCACGGCGCCGTTGTTGGTGATGATGACGTTGGCGGGCTTGATGTCGCGGTGCACGATGCCGTGCTGGTGCGAGTAGGCCAGCGCCTCCAGCACACCGGAGACGATGATCAGCGCCTGTTCGGGGCCGGGCGCCTCGGCGTTGAGCAGGAGATCGCGGATCGTGCGGCCCTCGACGATCTCCATGACGATGTACGGCACGGCCTGGCCGCCCACCGTGTCCTCACCGGAGTCGTACACGGCGACGATCGCATGGTGGTTGAGACCCGCCACCGACTGCGCCTCGCGCGTGAAACGCGCTTTGGCGATCGGGTCCTCGGCGAGATCGGCACGCATCAGTTTGACCGCGACCGTACGCCCGAGGCGCACGTCCTCGGCGGCGAACACCTCGGCCATGCCGCCCCGGCCGAGTCGGTGCGTCAGCCGGTAACGGCCGTCGCCGATGAGCCCGCCGTTACCCCAGTTGTCCGGCGCGTCCGACATTCCGCCGCCAGTCGCCTCGGGGTCGGACGGGCCCTGAGCGCGCTGCTGCTGTGCCATCGGTCCTCGCCGTCGTTTCTGCCCGCGGTGCGCGCGGTGTTGTCACGGTCTCCGTCGGCCACGCTACAGCCTCTACGGGGGCCTCCGGTCCGAGACGGGTTGCCAGGACCAGCACGAGACGGACCGGCCATGAAACCTGCTCTCCGTATCGTCATGCAAATTCTGCGTACCAGGGAGTGCTTCGGCCGCACGTCCTCGATAACGCTTCCGCGACGCTTCTTTTCCGTACCGTCACGGAACGGGCCCCGTGCTTGACGTGTCGGTGGCCTGCGGCAGACTTGGCCGGGAATAGCGCATTCGATCTACTCAGATCTACGAGGCATCGGTCGCCGACGGCAGCGCCGGAGAGGCTACGGGGGACGCGGAACATGAGCCAGGACGGCGCACAGGGCCGGAACGCGGGGCGGGCGCTCGCCGGTGGCCGCTACCAGCTGCGGGACCTGCTCGGCCAGGGCGGCATGGCCTCGGTCCACCTCGCGTACGACAGCGTGCTCGACCGTCAGGTCGCCATCAAGACCTTGCACACGGAACTCGGCCGGGAGCAGGCCTTCCGCGAGCGCTTCCGCCGCGAGGCCCAGGCCGTGGCGAAGCTCACGCACACCAACATCGTCTCGGTCTTCGACACCGGCGAGGACGATGTGGACGGCATGACGACGCCGTACATCGTCATGGAGTACGTCGAGGGCCGCCCGCTCGGCTCCGTGCTCGACGAGGACGTACGGCAGCAGGGCGCGATGCCCGCCGACAAGGCGTTGAAGATCACCGCCGACGTGCTGGCCGCCCTGGAGATCAGCCACGAGAAGGGCCTGGTCCACCGGGACATCAAGCCGGGCAACGTGATGACGACCAAGCGCGGCGTGGTCAAGGTGATGGACTTCGGCATCGCCCGCGCCATGCAGTCCGGCGTGACGTCGATGACGCAGACCGGCATGGTCGTCGGCACCCCGCAGTACCTCTCGCCCGAGCAGGCGCTCGGGCGGGGCGTCGACGCGCGCTCCGACCTGTACTCGGTCGGCATCATGCTCTTCCAACTGGTCACCGGGCGGCTCCCGTTCGACGCGGACTCGCCGCTGGCCATCGCGTACGCGCACGTGCAGGAGGAGCCGCCGCTCGCCTCCTCGGTCAACCGCTCGCTGCCCCCGGCCGTCGACGCGTTGATCACCCGCGCGCTGAAGAAGAATCCGAACGAGCGTTTCCCCAGCGCCGAGGCCATGCGCGGCGAGTGCCTGCGGGTGAGCCAGTCCTTCCAGGCGGCCCCGCCGAGCATCGTCCCCGGTACCCACGGGCAGAGCGGCTCGGGCATCGGCTCCGCGGTGTTCCCGCCGGTCGACCAGTCGTCGGCGCCGGGGGCCCGGGGCAGCGTCCAGACGCCGTACCAGCCGGCCCCGCACCCGAACCCGTACGGCACTCCGGCCCCCGCGCCGTCTGTGGGCTACGGCTATCCGCAGCAGGGCGGCTACCAGACGCCCCACCCGTCGCCGTACGTCCCGCAGCAGGGCGGCCCGGCGACCCCGCCGCCGTACGACCTGACGCCGCAGAACCCGGCTCCGGGCGGTTCGGGCCGCGGCAGGAACAACAAGCCGGTGATCATCGGCTCGATCGTCGTGTCCGTGCTCGCCGTCGGCGGCCTGGTCGCGGCGCTGCTGTCCAACAGCGGGGGGAACGGCGACGACCAGGGCGGCGGGGGCAGCACCGCGTCGGCGTCCGCGTCCGCCGACAAGGCGGCCGACTACCGGGGGCCCGATCCGTCCAGGACGATCGACCCGGACAAGTGCACGGAGCCGGAGGAGTCGTACAACGACCCCGACAAGATCGAGATCCCGAACCTGAAGTTCAAGTACATCAGGTCGGTCAAGCAGTGCTTCCAGGAAGCCGGCTGGGACCTGGACGTGCGCAACGTCGACGAGAACACCTACGGCGAAGGAGCGGTCATGAACCAGTTCCCCGCCGCCGGCACGGCCGTCGACCCCGAGGACATGCCCAAGATCCAGCTCTACGTCTCCACGGGCAACCCGCCGTCCGCCTGACCGGGTACTCCCGGGTACGGCTCAAGTGAAAGGGGCCCGGCTTTTGGGCCGGACCCCTTCGTGTTCATGGGCTGTGTTCATGTATCGCGGGGTTCATGTGCCGCGTGGGTCCATGTACCGCGCCGGGGCGACTACAGGTACGGGCCGCCCGCGCGGCCACTCATCGGGGGTTCCTCATGGCCGCCGTCCCCCATGCCCGGCGGGAGGGCGCGGCGCATCTGCTCCAGCTGGGCACGCGCGGCCATCTGCTGGGCGAAGAGCGTGGTCTGAATGCCGTGGAAGAGGCCCTCCAGCCAGCCCACCAGCTGGGCCTGCGCGATCCGCAGTTCGGCGTCGCTCGGGGTCGCCTCGTCCGTGAAGGGCAGGGAGAGCCGCTCCAGCTCCTCGACCAGCTGCGGCGCGAGCCCGTCCTCCAGTTCCTTCACCGAGCTGGCGTGGATCTCCTTGAGCCGCACCCGGCTGGCCTCGTCCAGAGGAGCCGCGCGCACCTCCTCCAGCAGTTGCTTGATCATGCTGCCGATCCGCATGACCTTCGCGGGCTGCTCCACCTGCTCCGTCACCGGAACCTCGCGGGAGTCCTCGTCCCCGGTGCCGCCACCGAGCGCCATGCCGTCCTGGCCGACGACCAGTACCTGCGGATTGTCCGGCAACCGTTCGTTCCTCGGCATCTCCATACGGCCATTCTCTCGCACGCCCGCCGCACTCTTCCGGGCCCCCCTGACGGAGGTATCCGTAATGCCGGGTGCGCGCAGGAATGGGAACCTGTGGGAGTCCATCCGGCCCATCTAGCCGACGGTGTGAACGAGCACCGGCCCGGCGCGGGAGGTCACGGTCGTGGCTCCATGGCTGCGTGCAGTGGGAGCGGGAATCGCCCTGCGAGCGGGCGTCGTGCTCGGGATGGCGGTGGGGGCGGGGGTGGTGATGCCGTACGGCCCTGCCCTGGAGCCTTTCGGTACGACTGCGGCTTTCGGGGCCGAGAGGGCGGGCACCGGACGCCAGGAGGCGCCGGACGAGCACACGAACGTGTTGTCCCGCGAGCCCTTGCCCTCTCCTTTCCACGCACCCCTCTCGCCGCTCTCACCCCTCTCACCCCTCTCACCCCTCTCGCCTCCCTCGTCCCTCTCTCCCCTCTTGCCCCTCTTGCCCCTCTCACCCCTTTCGCCCCTCTCGTCTGCGGATTCGCCGTCGCTGGCGCCCTCCGCCGAGCCCTCCAGGGCCGGAAGCCGGCCGGGGGAAGGGCGGAAGCGGCCGGGGCGGGAGGTGCCCGAGGTGACGGAGCGGAGCGAGGAGACGGAGAAGACCGGCGATCACAGGAAACCCGAGGAGCCCGGGACACCTGAAGAATCCGGGAAATCCAGGGAGGCGGATCCGCGTGGCGGACGCGACGGCGGACCACGTGACAGCGGGAGCGAGGCCGAGCGCGGCGGTGTGAACGCGGTGCCGGACTCCTCCGGCCTCGGGGACGGCGCGCACACCGGGCGGCCGAAGGAGGCAGGCGTCGGTGTTCTGCCCAAAGCGTCGGGCGCCGCGGACACCGCAGCCGGTACGCGCGTGCCCGAGGAAGGCCGCGCCGACGGCGCCCGGCGGGCGCCGAAGTCGGGGGAGGCCGTTCCGGTGCCCTCCGGGGCGTCGCGGAGTCCCGCGTCGAACACCGCCACCGGCGCCGAGCCCGTGGTGCGCATCCTGCCGCTGGGGAGCGGGCTGGTCCTCATGGGGCTCGGGCTGGCGCTGGCGTTCGTGGGCCTGAGGCTCCGACGGAGCTGAACCCGGGACCCACGAACCCGGTGGTCCGGCGGCCCTACGGCGCGACCAGCAGCACCTTGCCGACGTGGCCGCTCTCCTCCACGACACGGTGGGCGTCGGCCGCCTCCGACATCGGGAGCTCGCGGTCGACGACGGGACGGACATGGCCGTCGGCGATCAGGGGCCACACGTGTTCCCGGACGGCCGCGACGATCGCCGCCTTCTCCTCCAGTGGCCGGGCACGCAGTGACGTCGCGCTGATCGCGGCGCGCTTGCCGAGGAGGGCGCGCATGTTCAGCTCCCCCTTGGCTCCGCCCTGGAGGCCGATGATCGCGAGCCGACCGTTGACCGCGAGGGCCTGGACGTTACGGTCCAGGTACTTGGCGCCCATGATGTCGAGGATGACGTCCGCGCCCGCGCCGTCGGTCGCCTCCTTCAGCTCGGTGACGAAGTCCTGTTCGCGGTAGTTGATCAGGATGTCGGCACCCAGTTCGGCGCAGTGGTCCAGCTTCTCCTTGGTTCCGGCGGTGACGGCGACCTTGGCACCGACGGCCTTGGCGAGCTGGATGGCCATGGTGCCGATGCCACTGGACCCACCGTGCACGAGCAGGGTCTCGCCGGGGCGGAGGTGGGCCACCATGAAGACGTTCGACCAGACCGTGCAGACGACCTCCGGGAGCGCCGCCGCCTGCTTGACGTCGAGCCCCTTGGGGACGGGGAGCAGCTGTCCGACCGGGACGGCGACCTGCTGGGCGTAGCCGCCGCCGGCGAGCAGCGCGCAGACCTCGTCACCGACCGCCCACCCGGTCACACCGGGTCCGAGTGCGGTGATCCGTCCGGAGCACTCCAGGCCGGGGTAGGGGGAGGCGCCGGGCGGGGGGTCGTAGAAGCCCTGCCGCTGCATGATGTCGGCGCGGTTGACGGCACCGGCCACCACCTCGACGAGCACCTCGCCCGGTCCGGGGACGGGGTCGGGGACCTGCTCCCACACCAGCGCCTCGGGCCCACCGGGTTCGGGAATCGTGATCGCATACATGAGGGCGACGCTACTCCCTGACCCTCTTCACCCGCGCCGCCCGCGCACCATCCGCCGGTCGGCTTGGGTCAATGGGTGGAGACGGGTCCGCCGTTGGACGGGTTCTCGGGGAGAACCACCTGCGAGAGCGATGAATTCGCGCGACGGTGATGGTCTCTCCATGCGTAGCCCAAGCATGCGGAAGGACCCCAGCATGAGCACGCAGACGTCCGGCCTGGCGATCGAGACCGCCGGCCTGGTCAAGACCTTCGGTGAGACACGGGCCGTGGACGGGGTCGACCTCGCCGTGCCGGCCGGCACGGTGTACGGCGTCCTCGGACCGAACGGCGCCGGCAAGACCACCACCGTGAAAATGCTCGCCACCCTCCTACGACCGGACGGCGGGACGGCGCATGTCTTCGGTCACGACGTCGTGCGCGAGGCCGACACGGTGCGCGGCCTGGTGAGTCTCACCGGGCAGTACGCGTCCGTGGACGAGGACCTCACCGGCGCGGAGAACCTGATCCTGCTGGCCCGGCTCCTCGGCCACCGCAAACCGGCCGCCCGCACCCGTGCCGCCCAGCTCCTGGAGGCCTTCGGCCTGACGGAGGCGGCGGCCAAACAGGTCAAGCACTACTCGGGGGGCATGCGGCGGCGTATCGACATCGCCGCGTCCATCCTCAACACCCCCGACCTGCTGTTCCTCGACGAACCGACGACCGGTCTGGACCCGCGCAGCCGCAACCAGGTCTGGGACATCGTGCGCGCGGTGGTCGCCCAGGGCACCACCGTGCTGCTGACCACGCAGTACCTGGACGAGGCCGACCAGCTGGCGTCCCGGATCGCCGTCATCGACCGCGGGAAGGTGATCGCCGAGGGCACCAAGGGCGAGCTGAAGGCGTCCGTCGGGGCCGGTTCCGTACATCTGCGGCTGCGCGATCCGGACCACCGGCCCCGCGCGGCGGACCTGCTGCGCCGGGCACTCGACGCACAGGTTCAGCTCGAACCCGACCCGGTGACGCTCACCGCCCGCCTGGGTGCGGCGGCGGACCACGACACCGCCGCCGAACAGGCCGCCCGCGCGCTGGGCGAACTGGCCGCGGCCGGCATCACCGTCGACAACTTCTCGCTCGGCCAGCCCAGCCTGGACGAGGTGTTCCTCGCCCTCACCGGCCATGACACACACGCATCCGGATCGGGCTCGGGACAGGGGCCGGGTCCGGGCTCCGGTGGCGACCACTCCCACACCCCGAAGGACGAGGTGGCGGCATGAGTACCGCGACGACGACCGAGAGCGCGGAACTCGCCCCGGTCCGCACCGACTCCCTGGCCGAGCTGCTGGTCGCCGAGGAGCGCCCGCCGCGGCCCAGCGCGTGGTCGGCCTCCCTGACCTTCGGCTGGCGCGCGATCCTCAAGATCAAGCATGTGCCGGAGCAGCTGTTCGACGTCACCGCGTTCCCGATCATGATGGTGCTGATGTACACGTACCTCTTCGGCGGGGCGCTGGCCGGCTCGCCGAAGGAGTACGTCCAGTTCCTGCTGCCCGGCATCCTGGTGATGTCGGTCGTGATGATCACGATGTACACCGGTGTCTCGGTCAACACGGACATCGAGAAGGGTGTGTTCGACCGGTTCCGCACCCTGCCGATCTGGCGTCCGTCGACGATGGTCGGCTATCTGCTCGGCGACGCCCTGCGCTACACGATCGCGTCGGTCGTGATGCTCACCGTGGGCGTGATCCTCGGCTACCGCCCGGACGGCGGGGTGGTCGGCGTGCTCGCGGGGATCGTACTGCTGGTGGCCTTCGCGTTCGCGTTCTCGTGGATCTGGACGATGTTCGGGCTGATGCTGCGCACCGAGAAGTCGGTCATGGGCGTCAGCATGATGGTGATCTTCCCGCTCACCTTCCTGTCCAACGTCTTCGTCGACCCGCGCACCATGCCGGGCTGGCTCCAGGCGTTCGTCAACAACAGTCCCGTCACGCACCTGGCGTCCGCGGTGCGCGGGCTGATGGCGGGTGACTGGCCGGCCGACGAGATCGCCTGGTCACTGGGCTGGTCCGCCCTGTTCGTCCTGGTCTTCGGACCGATCACGATGCGGCTCTACAACCGCAAGTGACGCAAGCTCCGCGGACGGTGCGGGCTCCGGGGCCCGCACCGTCCGCGGAGCTTGCGGTCAGTCCCGGGGGAGCGGGCGCATGTCGGGCGCCACCTGTCTGGCCGGCGTCCTCCGCACGATCGTGATCAGCCGGTCGGTCAGCTCGAGCGTCCCGACGTTCGCGTCGTCGTAGCCGAGCAACCGGTGCCCGCGCAGGACGCTCACCACCAGGTCGTCGACCTCTCGCGGCGTCTTGCCCACCTCGGCCTTTATGACCGGCCGTTCGACCATGTCGAGTCCCGTGCCCTGCTGGATGAGGTCCTCCATCACCACGCCGGCCGCGGGGCTGAGCAGCGACAACCCGAGCAGCCGGCCGGCCGCGCTGGCGCTGGTGATGACCGCGTCGGCGCCGGACTGCTTCAGCAACGGAGCGTTCTCCTCCTCGCGCACCGCGACCGCGATCTTCGCGCCGCGGTTGAGCTGTCGGGCCGTCAGCGTCACCAGTACGGCTGTGTCGTCGCGCTGCGTGGCGATGATGATCTGCTTCGCCCGGTACACCTCGGCCCGCTTCAGCACCTCGCTGCGCGTCGCGTCCCCTATGACGCCCGCGTATCCGTCGGCCGCGGCGGCTTCGATCGCCTTGCCGCTGGGGTCGACCACCACGACCTGCTCCTTGCGGAGCCCCGTCTTGCAGATGGTCCGGATCGCGGACCTGCCCTTCGTGCCGAATCCGACGACAACGGTGTGATCACGCAACGTGGACCTCCAGCGGTTCAGTCGCCACTCCTCCCGGGTGCGTTCGGTGAGGGCTTCGAGGGTGGTGCCGACCAGGATGATCAGGAACATCACACGCAACGGCGTGATGACGAGGATATTGGTCAGCCGGGCGCTGTCGCTGACCGGCGTGATGTCGCCGTATCCGGTGGTGGAGAGGGTGACGGTCGCGTAGTAGAAGGCATCGAGGAAGTCGAGGGTGCCGTCGGCGCCGTCGTTGTAGCCGCCGCGGTCGAGGTACACGATCAACGCCGTCACCACGAGGATCAGCAAAGCCATGGACAGCCGCTTGGCGACCTGGCGGATCGGGTGCTCGAGCACCTTCCTCGGCAGTTTCACCCGATGTGTCACCAAGTGCTCGTCCGCCTGGCGAGCAATGGCGTCATTGCCCGGAAGTTTCACGTGAAACACACCCCGATTCCCCCGGACGCCCAGGGGAGGTCGAGCAGTTCCGTCTCCTGACCGGGCCGCGTGCCGCCCGGCGGTACGACGGCGAGGGCGTCGGCCGCCGCGATGCCGCGCAGCATGGCGGGACCGTTGTAGTGCAGCGGCAGGGCGACGTCCCCGCGCAGCACGACGGGGATGAGCCGGGTGTCGTGCGGATGCCCGTGGACCGCGTCCCGCAGCGGCATCGTGTACGGCTCGGGAGCCGGGCGGGCAGCGAGGGTACGCAGCAGGGGTTCGGCGAGCGTGAGCAGTCCGGAGACGGCGGCGAGGGGGTTGCCGGGCAGGCCGACGAGGTGCTGGTTCTCCTTGGTGCGGGCCAGGAGCATGGGGTGGCCGGGGCGCACCTCGACCCCGTCCACGAGGAGTTCGGCCCCGATGCGGCTCAGCGTCGGGTGGACGTGGTCGACCGGGCCCGCGGCGGTGCCGCCGGTGGTGACGACGACATCGGCGTCGGATCTTGTGATCGCCTTGTGCAGCGTGTGCGCGTCGTCGCGGACCCGGCGGACCGCGGTGACCTCGGCGCCGAGTGCGCGCAGCCAGGGCGGCAGCATCGGACCGAGTGCGTCCCGGATCAGCCCGTCGTGCGGAAGGCCCGCCGTGAGCAGCTCGTCGCCGAGGACGAGGACCTCGACGCGGGGCCGGGGGAACGTGCTGAGCGTGTCGTATCCGGCGGCCGCGGCGAGGCCCAGCACGGCGGGCGTCACCAGGGTGCCGGCGGACAGCAGCTGGTCGCCGCTGCGGCATTCCTGGCCGCGGGGACGGATGTCCTGACCGTGCGCCACCGTGGCGGCGGGCCCGGTCTGGGCCGTGCTGCCGCCCCGGGGCACGGTGGCGTGCAGGCGGCCCTTGGTGTCGGTGCGGCCGTGTTCGCTGCGGAGGACGGCGGTGGTCTCCGGGGGGACCCGGGCGCCGGTGGCGATACGGACGGCTTCGCCGTCGGTGAGCGGCGCGTGCGCGGCGTGCCCGGCGAGGACGCCTTCCTTCCGCACGGTCCAGGGCCCCGGGCCGGAGACCGCCCAGCCGTCCATGGCCGAGGTGTCGAAGGAGGGCAGGTCGGTGAGGGCCGTGAGGGGGGTGGCCAGGGTGAGGCCGAGGGCGGCGTCGAGCGGCACGGAGACCGGGGCACGGCGGGTGGCGCGGCCTCCGGCGACAAAGCGGGCGGCGCCGTTGCGGCCGGCGCGCTCGGCGATGGCGCGGGCGTCGGTCCAGGGGACGCCGTGGTGGCGCGGGCGGTGCGTGGAGGGGGCGTGCCCGGGGGCACCGGGGGTGCGGCCGGGGGTGCGGCCGGGGGTGCGGCCGTAAGCTTCGTTCACGAGGGCGAGAGCCTCCTCTACGTCGAGATCATCGGCGTCCTCGGCGTCCTCGGCGTCCTCGGTGTTCTCGGCGTTCCCGGCGTTCCCGGCGTTCCCGGCGTTCCCGTCGGCTCGGGCGTCGGGCGCGGTCATCGGGCGTCCGGGCTCGTGCCGGGGGCGGCGTCGGGGGTGGCGGGGGCGTCCTCGTCGGCCCAGCGGGTGGCGAGGGCCGCGGCCTTGCGGACGGCCTCGGCCACGGCTTCCCGGTCACCGCCCGCACGGGCCGCCGCGTAACCGACGAGGAAGGTGGTCAGCGGCGCCGCCGGCCTGGCCACACCGTGGGCAGCGTCACGGGCGAGGTCGAGGAGTGCACCGGTGTCGACGTCCAGCTCGATGCCCAGCTCGTCCTTGACTGCGGTAATCCATTCATCCAACACGTGTCCATGCTCCCTGATGCGTGCTCTGGCGGTGGCGATGTCGTCCCAGGTGTCGCAGTCGAAAGACGCCACCGGGCCGAAGATCCGGGTGAGGTCGAGCGAGCCGGTCAGCCGGCGCAGCGGCAGTCCGGCCAGTCGACCGTGCCGTTCGCTGAGCGCGGCGAGTTCGCGGCGCAGGGCCGTCGTGCGGTACGCGGCCACGAGCGGCTGGTCCCGGCCGTCGGCGTCGGTCAGCACGACCCCGTCGGCCGGGCTTGCACGGAGGGTGGTCAGCAGCTCGCCGACCGTGCGTCCGTCGAGGAACGGCAGGTCGGCGGAGAGCAGCACGACGTACTCCGCGGTGCTGAGCCGGATCCCGGCGTCGAGCGCGGCGAGCGGTCCGCCGCCCGGCGGCTCCTCGCGCGCCCAGAGCACGGGCCGGGGGGTGGGACGGGGTTCGGCCACGACCACGGTGGTGCGGGCGTCGGTGCAGGCCGCGAGCACCCGGTCGAGCAACGCCCGGCCGCCCACCCGCACGCCGGGTTTGTCCGCTCCTCCGAGCCGTCGGGCACCGCCACCGGCGAGCACGAGGGCGTCGTACGCGGCGGGCTCGAGCGACACCGCCGCGCCCGGCGCGGGGTCCCGGTCGCGGTCACGGTCACCAACGGCATCGGGTCCGGCACCGGGAGCCCCCGGGAGCTCGTACTCGGTCACCCCTCGAGTATGCGTGCCCCCGCGATCACGGGGAACGCGGGGGCACGGTGTCCGGGAACGGGCACGGCAGGGAGAGCCGGGCCTCACAGCGTCCGCAGCAGCACCGCCGGTTGCTCCACGCAGTCCGCCACGTGGCGCAGGAAACCACCCGCCGTGCCGCCGTCACAGACCCGGTGGTCGAAGGTGAGCGAGAGCTGCACGACCTGTCGCACCGCCAACTCGCCCTCATGGACCCAGGGCTTGGGGACGATGCGGCCGACGCCGAGCATGGCGGCCTCGGGGTGGTTGATGATCGGGGTGGAGCCGTCGACACCGAAGACGCCGTAATTGTTCAGCGTGAAGGTGCCGCCCGTGAGTTCCGCGGGCGTCAGTGCCCCGGACCGGGCCGCCTCGGTCAGCCGGGCGAACTCCGCCGTGAGCGACTCCGCGTCCCGCGTGTGCGCGTCCCGGACGACGGGGACGACCAGCCCCCGCTCGGTCTGCGCGGCGAAGCCCAGGTGCACGGCCGCGTACTGGACGATCTCCCTGGCCTCCCTGTCCACGGAGGAGTTGAGCTCGGGGAAGCGGGCCAGCGCGGCGGTGCAGATCCGGGCCAGCAGGGCGAGCACGGAGATCTTCGGACCGCCCGAGGCGTTCATCGCGGCCCGCGCCCGCATCAGCTCGGTCGCGTCGGCGTCCACCCAGCAGGTCGCGTCCGGTATCTCGGTGCGGCTGCGGGAGAGCTTGTCGGCCACGGCACCGCGGATGCCCTTGAGGGGGACGCGGACGACATCCGGGACCGCGGTACCGGCGGTCGGCGTGTGGGCCTGCGCCACACGCGCGTGCGGCTCGGTGCCGGCCGTCCGGTCCTTGCGGACCTGCTGCGCGCCGGCGGCCCGGAGCGCGTGCTCCACGTCCGCCCGCAGGATCAGCCCCTCGGGCCCGGAACCCGTCATCTCCCGCAGGTCCAGGCCGTTCTGCCGGGCCAGCCTGCGCACCAGGGGTGAGATCACGGGAACCGGACCGTCCATCGCCCCGGCCGCGGACGCTGTGCGCGTGGCGGGCGTGGCGGACACCGGCTGTCCCGGCCGCACCCTGCGGCGCCGGGCCGGAGCCTCCGAGGTGCCGTAACCCACCAGGACGTTGCCGGATCCCTCGCTCGGGGCGGCGGACGGGCGGTCCTCACCCGGCGGCCGGTCGGCGTCCGGTCCGCCCACGGCCACCGTGAGCAACGGGGCGCCCACCGGCAGTTCGGTGCCCTCCTCGCCGAAGCGGGCGGTGACCACACCCCCGTACGGACAGGGCACATCCACCATCGCCTTGGCCGTCTCGACCTCGACGACCGGCTGGTCGACGGTGACGACATCGCCCACCTCGACCAGCCAGCGCACGATTTCCGCCCCGGTGAGCCCCTCACCGAGGTCGGGGAGCTTGAACTCCAGCACCTGTGCCATCAGCTTTCGGCCTCCCACTGCAGACGCCCCACGGCGTCCAGGATCCGGTCCACGCCGGGCAGGTGGTGGCGCTCCAGCATCGGCGGCGGATACGGGAGGTCGAACCCGGCCACCCGCAGCACCGGTGCCTCCAGATGGTGGAAGCAGCGCTCCGTGACCCGGGCCGCGATCTCCCCGCCGGGGCCGCCGAAGCCGCCCGACTCATGGACGACGACCGCGCGTCCCGTCCGCCGCACCGAGGCGCACACCGTCTCGTCGTCGAACGGCACCAGGGAGCGCAGATCGACGACCTCGAGGTCCCAGCCCTCGGCCCGGGCCGCCTCGGCCGCCTCCAGGCAGACGGGAACGGACGGCCCGTACGTGATGAGCGTGGCGCTCCGGCCGGAGCGCCGCACCACCGCGCGGCCCATCGGTTCGACGGATGCCGGCCGCTCCGGGTCCCAGGAGTCCTTCGACCAGTACAGCCGCTTGGGCTCGAGCAGGACGACCGGGTCGTCGGAGGCGATGGCGGCGCGCAGCAGTCCGTAGGCGTCCGGGACGGTCGCGGGCGTGACGACATGGAGCCCCGGAGTCGCCATGTAGTACGCCTCGGAGGAGTCGCTGTGGTGCTCGACGCCGCCGATGCCACCGCCGTAGGGGATGCGGATGGTGAGCGGCAGGGGCATCCTGCCGCGCGTGCGGTTGCGCATTCTGGCGACGTGCGACACCAGCTGCTCGAACGCCGGGTAGGCGAACGCGTCGAACTGCATCTCCACGACCGGTCGCAGGCCGTACATCGCCATGCCGACGGCCGTGCCGAGGATGCCCGCCTCGGCCAGCGGGGTGTCCGTGCAGCGGTCCTCGCCGAACTCCTCGGCGAGCCCGTCGGTGATCCGGAAGACACCGCCGAGGGTGCCGACGTCCTCGCCCAGGACGTGCACGGACGGGTCCGCGGCCATGGCGTCGCGCAGCGCGCGGGTGAGTGCCTGCGCCATGGTGGCCGGCTTGGCGGCGACGGTGGTCATCGTTGCGTCCCTTCCGGCTCGGCCCCGGCCTCGGCCGCCAGCTCGGCCCGCAGCTGCTCCCGCTGCTCCAGCAGCTGCGGGGTGGGCTCGGCGTAGACGTGGGCGAACAGGTCCATGGGGTCGAGCGCGGGGTCCTGGTTCATGCGTTCCCGCAGGTCGGCGGCCATGGTTTCGGCGTCCTGGCGGGCGGCGGCGACGCGGTCGTCGTCGAGGAGGCCGCGCCGGGTCAGCTCCTGCTCCAGAAGCACGACGGGGTCGTGCTTCTTCCAGGCCTCCACCTCGGCGTCGCTGCGGTAGCGGGTCGCGTCGTCGGCGTTGGTGTGGGCCTCCACGCGGTAGGTGATCGCCTCGACCAGGGTCGGACCACCGCCCGCACGCGCGTGGCTCACGGCGTCGGCCAGGACCTCGTGCACGGCGGCGGCGTCGTTGCCGTCGACCAGCCGGCCGGGCATGCCGTAGCCGACGGCCTTGTGGGCCAGCGACGGGGCCGCGGTCTGCTTGGCGAGCGGAACGGAGATCGCGAAGCCGTTGTTCTGGACGAGGAAGACGACCGGGGCCCGCCACACGGCGGCGAAGTTCAGCGCCTCGTGGAAGTCGCCCTCGCTGCTGCCGCCGTCGCCGACCATGGCCAGCGCGACCACGTCGTCGCCCTTGAGGCGGGCGGCATGCGCGAGTCCGACGGCGTGCGGCAGCTGGGTGGCGAGCGGGGTGCTCAGTGGTGCGACCCGGTGCTCGTAGGGGTCGTAACCGGTGTGCCAGTCTCCGCGCAGCAGGGTGAGCGCCTGCACGGGGTCCACTCCGCGTGCGACGACGGCGAGCGTGTCGCGGTAGCTCGGGAAGAGCCAGTCCTGCTCCTTCAGGACCAGCGCGGCGGCGACCTCGCAGGCCTCCTGGCCGGTGCTGGAGGGGTAGACCGCGAGACGGCCCTGCTTGGTGAGGGCGGTGGCCTGCGCGTTGTAGCGACGGCCCCTCACCAGTTCCGCGTACAACCGGCGCAGCAGCTCCGGGTCGGCCCGGTCGGCCTCCTCGGTGCCGAGCACCCGGTACGGCTCCGCGTCGGGCAGCAGCGGCGCGGGGTCGGTACGGGGCTGCCAGGCGGGCGGCGGGGTCGGCCGAGACGCGCCCCGCTGCTCCATGACCGTCATGACGGCACCTCCTCGTGGGAGCGGCTGTGGAGGCGCGGCGTCCGTGACGCGCCTCACCAACCGATTGTTCGGTCGTCGGCACATTTTGGCTACGGGTGGTACCAGGCTGTGGACAAACGGTTCTCCACAGCCTGAGATGGACGCAGTACGTCCATGGCGGAGAGGCGGGGGCCCGTGTCGTCTGAACAAATGGCCGAAGGACCGGGGGGCACCGGGCCGCTGCCGCCCGCACGCCCCCTGGACGCCATAGACCAGGACATCCTGCGCATGCTCCAGACGGACGGCCGCGCCTCGGTCCGGTCGGTCGCCGAGCGGGTGCACGTCTCGCGCGCCAACGCCTACGCCCGGATCAACCGGCTCGTGGAGGACGGCGTCATCCGCGGTTTCGGAGCCCGCGTCGACCACGAACGCGCCGGCCACGGCACGTCCGCGTACATCACCCTGAGAATCGTCCAGAACACCTGGCGCACGGTCCGCGAGCAGCTCAGACAGCTCCCCGGCGCCTCCCACATCGCCCTGGTGGGCGGCGACTTCGACGTGCTGCTCCTGGTGCACACGCCGGACAACCGGACGTTGCGCGAGCTGGTGCTGACCCGGCTCCAGGCGATCCCCGAGGTGCTCAGCACACGCACGCTGCTGGTGTTCGAGGAGGAGGACCTGGAACCGCAGGGCTGAAGCGGGGGCGGCCGCAGGACACCGGTCCGGTCAGGCCGCCCTGCGCAGCCCCGAGAAGGCCAGCTGAACCACCGCGTCGGCCACTTCGCGCTCGCTGGTGCCGCGTCCGTCGGGCCGGTACCACTCGACGAGCGAGTTGATCATCCCGAAGACCAGCCGGGTCGCCAGGCGCACCTCTATGTCGCCGCGCACGTCCCCTTCCGCCGCCGCGGCCTTCAGCAAGGCCGCCACCCGGTGGTCGAACTCGCGCCGCCGCTCCAGGGCCCACCGCTCGGTGTCCGTGTTGCCGCGCACCCGCAGCAGCAGCGTCACGTACGGCAGTTCCGCGATCAGGACCTCGACCATGCGCCGTACGACGTACTCCAGCCGCTCGGCGGCACGTCCCACGCGCGCGTGCTCCTCGTCGAGGATGCCGAAGAGACCGTCCAGCGCCCGGCTCACCGCACGCTGCAGCAGTTCCTCCTTGCCCGCCACGTGGTGGTATATCGACGACTTGGAGATGCCCGCCGCCTTGGAGAGGTGCTCCATCGAGGTGCCGTCGTAGCCCCGCTCGTTGAACACCCGCACGGCGACGGACAGCAGGGTCTCCGGGGTGTAGGTGTCGCGCCTGGCGGTGGTCATGGGGTGCCCTCCCGCTTGTCCGAGGTATAGGCGTGGCGGTACAGCGCGAGCGACGGCGCGTAGCGTCCGGACGGGTCGCACTCGTGCAGGTTGTCCAGCACGGAGCAGGCCCAGGTGCCACCGAGCCGCCGACTCCACTCCAGCGGCCCCAGCGGGTAGTTGACGCCCAGGCGCATCGCGGTGTCGACGTCCTCCTCGGTGGCCACCCCCTTGGCCACGGCCTCGACCGCCAGATCGATGATCCGCGCCACCGTGCGCGCGACGATCATGCCGGGGACGTCGCCGATGACGCTGACCTTCTTGCCGAGCGCCTGGAACAGGCCGGTGGCCTCGGCGACGGTCTGCGGGGAGGTGTCCTGGGAGTGGGACAGGGCGATCCGGCCGGCCTCGCGGTAGTCGAGGGCGAGATCGAAATAGACGACGTCGCGGAACTCCACCGACGTCTGACCGTCCGCGAGCACCAGCTGACCACCGCCGGGCAGCACCAGGCGGGTGCCGTTGTCCTCGTCCTCCGCGCGGACCTGGATGCCCGCCTCCCGGATCAGTGCGAGCAGGTCCGAGGCGGGGCCCAGGTCCCCCTCGGCGACCACGTACTCGGGCGGCGCCGCCTGCTCCGCGGTGTGCGGCTCGGGACGCCCGGCGCCATCGAGGTGTCCGGAGTGTTCGGAGTGTTCGGAGTAGTCGTACCATCCCCGGCCGCTCTTGCGGCCGAGACGGCCGGACTCGACCAGCCGGCGCTGGGCCAGGGAGGGCGTGAAGCGCACGTCCTGGAAGAAGGCCTGCCACACCGAGTGGGTGACGGACTCGTTGACGTCCTGCCCGATGAGGTCGGTCAGCTCGAAGGCGCCCATCCGGAAGCCTCCGGACTCGCGCAGCACCGCGTCAATCGTGGCCGGGTCCGCCCCCTGGGACTCGTACACCGCGAAGGCCTCGGCGTAGAAGGGCCGGGCGAGCCGGTTGACGATGAAGCCGGGGGTGTCGGCGCAGGCGACCGGCGTCTTGCCCCAGGCGCGGGCCGTCTCGTACGCACGCGTGGCGTGCGCGACCTCGGTGGCGAAGCCGGAGACGACCTCGACGAGCGGCAGCAGCGGGGCCGGGTTGAAGAAGTGCAGGCCCACGAAGCGCCCGGGGGCTCTCAGCGCGCCACCGATGGCGGTGACCGACAGGGACGAGGTGTTGGTGGCGAGCAGGCAGTCGTCGCCGACGACGTCCTCCAGTGCGCGGAACAGCTCCTGCTTGACGTCCAGGCGCTCCAGGACGGCCTCGACCACCAGGGCACAGTCCGCGAGTCCCGCGAGGTCGTCGACGGGCCGCAGGCGGGCGCGGGCCTCGTCCCGGTCGGCGGTGGTGAGCCGCTCCTTGGCCACCAGCCGGTCGAGCCGGGCCACGATCCCGTCGGCCGCTTCCCGGGCCCGGCCGGGAACGGCGTCGTACAGCAGCACGGGATGACCCGCGACCAGTGCGACCTGGGCGATGCCCTGGCCCATGGTGCCGGTGCCGACGACGGCCACGGGGCTGCTGAGGTCGAGTGCTGTCATGTGCGCGATCCTCCCGCACGAGCCGGTCCACAGATGCGGCGGACCCCTTGTCCCGACCGATCGTTCGGTTACTCTAACCCTGACCGCCCGTGTTCCGACATCCCCCCGCCCACGCTTGGGCCCGGCCCACGAACTCGACGAGGAGTTGGTCCCCGATGGCCGCCGAACTCACCGCGCAGCAGCTGATCACCCGGCACCGGCCCGCCCTGGACCGGGCGCTGGAAGCGATCCGCACCCGGGCGTACTGGTCCCCGCACCCCGAGCACCCCAAGGCCTACGGGGAGCACGGCAGCCTGGACCTGGCGGCGGGCAGGGCCGCCTTCGACGCCCTGCTCGGCACCCGCCTCGACCTCGGCCAGCCCGGCACGGACGACTGGGTGGGCGGCGAGACCTCCCCGTACGGAGTCGAGCTGGGCGTGAGCTACCCGCACGCGGACCTCGACGTGCTGCTGCCCGCCATGCGGACCGGGATGCGGGCCTGGCGGGACGCGGGCGCCGAGACCCGGGCGGTGATCTGCCTCGAGATCCTCAAGCGGATCAGCGACCGGACGATGGAGTTCGCCCACGCGGTCATGCACACCTCCGGCCAGGCGTTCATGATGGCGTTCCAGGCCGGCGGCCCGCACGCGCAGGACCGCGGCATGGAGGCGGTGGCGTACGCGTACGCCGAGCAGACGCGCACCCCCGACACCGCGGAGTGGACCAAGCCGCAGGGCAAGCGCGACCCGCTGACACTGACCAAGCGGTTCACCCCGGTCCCGCGCGGCATCGGCCTGGTCATCGGCTGCAACACTTTCCCGACGTGGAACGGCTACCCCGGCCTGTTCGCCTCCCTCGCCACCGGCAACGCGGTCCTGGTCAAGCCGCACCCCCGCGCGGTGCTGCCCCTCGCGCTCACGGTGCAGATCGCGCGCCAGGTGCTGACCGAAGCCGGTTTCGACCCCAATTTGGTGGCGCTGGCCGCCGAGGGGCCCGGCGAGGGCATCGCCAAGACGCTCGCCACGCGCCCGGAGATCCGGATCATCGACTACACCGGCTCCACGGAGTTCGGCGACTGGCTGGAGGCCAACGCCCGCCAGGCGCAGGTCTACACCGAGAAGGCCGGCGTCAACACGGTGATCGTGGAGTCGACCGGCGACTACCAGGGCATGCTCGCCAACCTGGCCTTCTCCCTCTCGCTCTACAGCGGCCAGATGTGCACCACCCCGCAGAACCTGCTGATCCCGCGCGACGGCATCACCACCGACCAGGGCCCCAAGTCCTTCGACGAGGTCGCCGCCGACCTCGCGAAGGCGGTCGACGGCCTGCTCGGCGACGACGCGCGCGCGAACGCGCTGCTCGGCGCGATCGTCAACCCCGGCGTCAAGGCCCGTCTGGAGGCCGCCGCCGGTCTCGGCGAGGTCGCCCTCGCCTCCCGGGAGATCGCCCATCCGGAGTTCCCGGACGCGGTGGTCCGCACCCCTGTGATCGTGAAGCTGGACGGCTCGAAGCCGGACGCCGAGGCCGCCTACATGAGCGAGTGCTTCGGACCGGTCTCCTTCGCCGTCGCGGTCGACTCCGCCTCGGACGCGGCGGAGCTCCTGCGGCGCACCGTCCGCGAGAAGGGCGCGATGACCGTCGGCGCGTACACGACCTCCCCCGAGGTCGAGGAGACCGTGCGGGAGGTGTGCCTGGAGGAGGCGGCCCAGCTCTCCCTCAACCTCACCGGCGGGGTGTACGTCAACCAGACGGCCGCGTTCTCCGACTTCCACGGCTCCGGCGGCAACCCGGCGGCCAACGCGGCCCTCACCGACGCGGCGTTCGTGGCCAACCGCTTCCGGGTGATCGAGGTACGCCGGGAGGCGTGACGGACCGGTGCGGCGACCGCGGTCGCGCGGACCCCGCCCGGACAGGCCCTGAGAGCTCCGAACAAAACGGGCGCCCGGCTCGCGACGCCTGGCACTCACTCCCCCAAGCTCTCGGCTCCGCTCGAGCGGGGGGACCCGCATGACGCCGCAAGCTGATCGGACGCCCGTTTTGTTCGGAGCCCTAAGCGGGTGCGCCCCCGGTGGCGCTCCAGTGGTACAGCGTCATGGCCACACTGGTCGCGAGGTTGTAGCTGGAGACCTGGGGGCGCATCGGCAGCGCCACCAGGTGGTCGGCACGCGCGCGCAGTTCCGCCGAGAGCCCGCTGCGCTCCGAGCCGAAGGCGAGCAGCGCGTCGTCCGGCAGCTTCAGCGACCGGATGTCGTCCCCCTCCGGGTCGAGCGCGAACACCGGGCCGGTGGGCAGTTCGGCAACGGGCAGCCGCTCCACTGCGGTCGCGAAGTGCAGCCCGGCCCCGCCCCGCACGACCGTGGGGTGCCAGGGGTCGAGGGTGCCGGTGGTGACGACGCCGGTCGCCCCGAAACCGGCGGCCAGCCGGATCACGGCCCCCGCGTTGCCCAGGTTGCGCGGGAGGTCCAGGACCACCACGGGGGCGGTGCGCGGGGTGTGCGCCAGCCTCTCGAGGTTGCCCGCGCGGGAGGGCCGTACGGCGAGGGCGGCGACGGCGGTGGGGTGCGGGCGCGGGACCAGCGAGGCGTAGGTCTCGTACGGCACCTCGGCCAGCAGCGCCGCCAGCGCGTCCCGGACGTCCGGGGCCAGCTCGTCCGCGAGGGCGAGCGCGGCGGCCCGGTCCGCGGTGACCGCCACCTCGACCTCCGCCCCGAAGCGCACGGCGTGCTTGAGGGCGTGGAAGCCGTCGAGCAGGACGGCGGTACCGCTCCGCCGGTGCCAGCGGGCCACGGGGCCGGCGGCCCGGTCGGGGGCGGGGGTTTCGGGCACGGGGGTGGGGTCGGGTGCGGAGACGGGGTCGGGGGCGGCCATGACGTGCAGCCTACGTGCGTGGGCCGGGTGCTTTCTCCGACGCGGGGGCGGCCGGCCGCTCTTCCACCCGCGTCCCCGGTTCGGCGGACCGGGGCCCCGGGACGGACGGCCCGCCCGCGCGCGTGCGGGGCCGCCGTCCGCGGGCCCGCACCCACTCGTACGCGCGGGTGGAGCCGTCGCCCAGGCGGCGCAGGAACGTCGTCGGCAGGAAGACGGCGTCGGCCGCGATCATCGCCAGGGAGAAGAAGGGCAGTCCCAGGACGACGGCGATCACGGCGTGCTCAGTGATCATGAGCACCAGGAACACGTTCTTGACCCGCCGGTTGAACAGGGTGAACGGGAAGGCGACCTGCACGGCGACCGTCCCGTACGTCACCAGCATCACCAGGGTGCCGCTGGCGGTCAGCAGGTCGCCGAGGGCCGGCCAGGGGGAGAAGTACTCCAGGTGGAGCGGATAGTGGACCGCGGTGCCGTCCTGCCAGCGGGAGCCCTGGATCTTGTACCAGCCGGCCGTGGCGTAGATCAGGCAGGCCTCGGCCATGATCACCAGCAGGGCCCCGTTGTGCACGACGTTGGCGACGACGTCCAGCAGGACGCGCGGCTGCGGGGTCCTCGCGCGACGCCCCACCAGCCACCACAGCGCCTGCACCCCCCAGACGGCCCACAGCAGCGCCGGTATGAACCAGTCGCCGTCCAACCGGCCGGCCAGGGTCGCCACGAGCAGCAGGACGCCCAGCACACCCCACAGCACGGGGCCCACCCGGTCCCGCGGCCGCTCCCCACACGCGCGTGCCCGCTCCTCGCGCCGGGCACGCCGCGCGTCCAGCGACCACACCCGGCCGCAGCGGGTGAACACGAGGTAGATCGACATCAGGTGCAGGACGTTGTCGCCGCCGTCGCCCATGAAGACACTGCGGTTCTGCAGCGACAGCACGCCCACCATGAACAGCACCGACATGGTGCGGGTGCGCCAGCCCAGCAGCAGCAGCGCGCTCCACACCACCGCGAGCGCGTAGCCGGCCTCGAACCAGCCCTGGCCGTCCGACCACAGCAGCGCGGTGAAGGCACCGTTGGACCCGACCAGCTGATCGGCGAGATCCCAGTCCCACGGGCCGTCGGGACCGTACAGCTCCTGGCGGTGGGGGAACTCCCGGAGCAGGAACAGCAGCCAGGTCGCGCTGAAGCCGATCCGGATCACGGCGGTCTGGTGCGGGCCGAGAGCGGCGTCGGTGACCCGTGCGACGGCGCCGGAGACCATGCGGGAGAAGCGGTTCACCCGATGCCTCCCCGGGCCTCGTCCTCCGGTACCGGCCACCAGGGCAGGGTGCGGTGAACCGGCTTCGTCGAGACCCGCTCCTCGCTCCACCGGGGCGGCGGCACGTCGACGGTGCGGGAGCGGACCTGGATCCGGTCGACGACGTCGCCCGGCCCGGCCGCGTCCGACCGTTCGAGCCGCATCACCGTGATCCGGCGCAGATACGACTCGGCCAGCGCGCCCCGCATGCCCACCGGACGGTCGTCGGCGTCATGCGCGGCGACGAAGAAGTCCCAGGCCCGGCGCAGCTCGTTCTGCTGGGTGTGGCTGGGCAGGAGGTTGCCGTCGATGGCCCGGCCGTCCTGGGCGGACAGGTCGTACCAGCCGGTGGTCCGCACTCCCCCGTCCGCCGTCAGGATCTCGGCGCGGACCTGGACGGAGATGTTCTGCTGCAGCGGATTGGGCGCGAACAGCTTCCAGTTCTGCTCGAACTCCGGGTAGATCCAGTCCTCGATCGCCGTGCCGTGCTCCTTGGAGACCGTGTTCGCGGGCGCGACGTGCAGGAACGTCATGCCGAGGTGCACGCAGACCACGACCGCGACGACCCCGAGGGCCACCGCGGCGGCGATCCGATGAAGCGGGGAGAGTGCGGCCACGCCGGTGGCGGGCTCGGGCGGCGGGGCGGGGCCGCTCGGTTCCTCCAGTCCGTCCGGCCCTTCCGGCCCGGTCCGCCCCTGCCGGGCGTGCGAGCCCTCGTCGTGCGCGTTCATCCCGCCCCGTTCCCACATTCCCGGTCCGTGTCCCGGCCGCAGCGCCGTCGTACCGCCCGCATACCGCTTCGCGGCTTCACCGTGTCGCACGGGAACGGTACTCAGCACCGGCCGCCGGGGCACAGCCCCGGAGGTCATCCACAGCTGTTGACACCTTGCGGCGGCCGTCTCACCATGGAATCGCACGAACCGAACGATCGGTCGGGAGCGTGTTCCGGGAAGAAACCAGAGCGAGAAGAACCAAGGTCGAGAAGAACCAAGGTCGAGGGGGACCTCATGGCGACAGCAGCCGCTCGCGGCACGGTCGGCGGCCGTACGCACGACGCACCGGACGGCGCCGTCGACAGCACCGGTGATCCGCTCGTCGACAGCGCGGGGCACGAGCAGGCCTTCGACGCGGCCGTCACCGCCGACGAGAGGATCGAACCGCGCGACTGGATGCCCGACGCCTACCGCGCCACGCTCGTCCGGCAGATCGCCCAGCACGCGCACTCCGAGATCATCGGCATGCAGCCGGAGGCCAACTGGATCACCCGCGCGCCGTCGCTGCGCCGCAAGGCGATCCTGATGGCCAAGGTGCAGGACGAGGCCGGACACGGCCTGTACCTCTACAGCGCCGCCGAGACCCTCGGCACCAGCCGCGAGGAGCTGCTGGACAAGCTGCACTCCGGCCGCCAGAAGTACTCCTCGATCTTCAACTACCCCACGCTGACCTGGGCCGACGTCGGTGCGATCGGCTGGCTGGTGGACGGCGCCGCGATCACCAACCAGGTGCCCCTGTGCCGCTGCTCGTACGGCCCGTACGCGCGCGCCATGGTGCGCATCTGCAAGGAGGAGTCCTTCCACCAGCGTCAGGGCTACGAGCTGCTGCTGGCCCTGAGTCGCGGCACCCCCGAGCAGCACGCGATGGCCCAGGACGCGGTGGACCGCTGGTGGTGGCCGTCCCTGATGATGTTCGGCCCGCCCGACGACGAGTCGCAGCACTCCGCGCAGTCGATGGCCTGGAAGATCAAGCGGCACTCCAACGACGAGCTGCGCCAGCGCTTCGTCGACATCTGCGTCCCGCAGGCCGAGTCGCTCGGCCTCACCCTCCCCGACCCGGACCTGCGGTGGAACGAGACGCGGGGGCACCACGACTTCGGCCCGATCGACTGGACCGAGTTCCGGGACGTCCTCAAGGGCAACGGCCCGTGCAACGAGGAGCGGCTGACCCGGCGCAGGCGCGCCCACGAGGAGGGCGCCTGGGTCAGGGAGGCGGCAGCGGCCCACGCGGCCAAGCACGCGAACGGCGAGACAGGAGCGACCCGTACATGACCGACACCGACTGGCCCCTGTGGGAGGTCTTCGTGCGCTCCCGCCGGGGGCTCTCCCACACCCACGCCGGCAGCCTGCACGCCCCGGACGCGGAGCTCGCCCTGCGCAATGCCCGCGATCTGTACACCCGCCGCGGCGAGGGCGTCTCGATCTGGGTCGTACCGTCCTCCGCGGTCACCGCGTCCTCGCCGGACGAGAAGGACCCGTTCTTCGAACCCGCCGCCGACAAGCCCTACCGGCACCCGACGTTCTACGAGATCCCCGAGGGGGTGCGGCACCTGTGACGACGCCACCCAGCGCCCCCGCGCAGACAGCCTCCGAGGACGACACCGCCCGCACGACGGCCGCACTCGCCCTCGGCGACGACGCCCTGGTGCTCTCCCACCGCCTGGGCGAGTGGGCGGGCAACGCCCCGGTGCTGGAGGAGGAGGTCGCCCTCGCCAACATCGCGCTGGACCTGCTGGGCCAGGCCCGGGTGCTGCTGTCGACGGCCGGCGACGAGGACGAGCTGGCGTTCCTCCGCGAGGAACGCGCCTTCCGCAACCTCCAGCTGGTGGAACAGCCGAACGGCGACTTCGCCCACACCATCGTCCGCCAGCTGTACTTCTCCACCTACCAGCACCTCCTGCACACCGAGCTCGCCGCGGGGGACGGGCCGTTCGCGCCGCTGGCCGGCAAGGCCGTCAAGGAGGTCGCCTACCACCGCGACCACGCCGAGCAGTGGACCCTGCGGCTCGGCGACGGCACGGACGCCAGCCGGGCCCGGACCCAGCGGGCCGTGGACGCCCTGTGGCGGTACACCGGCGAGATGTTCCAGCCGGTCGAGGGCCTCGACATCGACTGGCCGACCCTGGAGACGGCCTGGCTGGAGCGGATCACCCAGGTACTGCGCCGGGCCACCCTCACCGTGCCCGGAGGACCGCGCACCGGGGCCTGGACGGCCGGTGCAGGCCGCCAGGGACTGCACACCGAGCCCTTCGGCCGGATGCTCGCCGAGATGCAGCACCTGCACCGCAGCCACCCGGGGGCGACATGGTGACCACGGCGCCCACCACCCCGCTGGAGGCCGAACTCCTGGAACTGGCCGGTTCGGTGCCCGACCCCGAACTGCCCGTGCTGACCCTGCGCGAGCTGGGCGTGGTGCGCGCGGTGCACGCGCGCGGAACGGACGCCGTCGAGGTCGAGCTGACCCCCACGTACACGGGCTGCCCGGCCGTCGAGGCGATGTCTGCGGACATAGAGCGGGTCCTGCGCGGACACGGCGTGCGTGAGGTCACCGTCCGCAGGGTGCTCGCGCCCGCCTGGTCGACCGACGACATCACCGAGGAGGGGCGGCGCAAGCTGCGGGAGTTCGGCATCGCCCCGCCTCGTGTACGGCCGCCGTCCGGCGCGGTCCCGGTGGACCTCGGGCCGACCCGCACCCGCGCCCCGCTGGCCGACGACCCGTCGGTCGGCGAGGCGTCCGCCGCTCCGGAGCCGGTGCGTTGCCCGCACTGCGGCTCCGCCGACACCGAACTGCTCAGCCGTTTCTCGTCCACGGCGTGCAAGGCGCTACGCCGGTGCCTGGCCTGCCTCGAACCGTTCGACCACTTCAAGGAGTTGTGATGGCGCGCTTCCACCGGCTCCGGGTGGCCGCGGTCGAGCGGCTCACCGACGACTCCGTCGCCCTCACCCTCACCGTCCCCCCGGAACTGCGCGAGCAGTACCGCCACGCCCCGGGCCAGCACCTCACCCTGCGGCGCAGGGCCGACGGCGAGGACATCCGGCGCACCTACTCCATCTGTTCCCCGGCGCCCGACGGCCAAGGGCCCGGCACGCTGCGGGTGGGCGTGCGGCTGGTCGACGGCGGGGCCTTCTCGACGTACGCCCTGAAGGAGATCGGCGTCGGGGACGAGCTGGAGGTGATGACCCCGGCGGGCCGGTTCACCCTCCGGCCCGCGCCCGGCCGGTACGCGGCGATCGTCGGCGGCAGCGGCATCACACCGGTGCTGTCCATCGTCTCGACCCTGCTGAGACGCGAGCCCGATGCCCGGTTCTGCCTGATCCGCAGTGACCGCACGGCCGCATCGACGATGTTCCTGGAAGAGGTGGCCGACCTGAAGGACCGCTACACCGAGCGGCTCCAGCTGGTGACGGTGCTGTCACGGGAGGAGCAGCAGGCGGGGCTGCCGTCCGGGCGGCTCGACCAGGAGCGGCTCACCGCACTGCTGCCGGCGCTGCTGCCCGTGGAGCAGGTGGACGGCTGGTTCCTGTGCGGCCCGTACGGACTGGTGGAGGGGGCGGAGCGGGCTCTGCGCGGCCTGGGCGTGGCCCGCTCCCGCATCCACGAAGAGATCTTCCACGTGGACACCGGCACACCGGTCGCCCCCACGGCACCCGCCCCCGCCCACAGCACGGTCACCGCCCTGCTCGACGGACGCGGCGGCACCTGGCCCGTCCAGGACGGCGAGTCCCTGCTGGAAACGGTGCTGCGCAACCGCCCCGACGCCCCCTACGCCTGCAAGGGCGGGGTGTGCGGAACCTGCCGTGCCTTTCTCGTCTCGGGCGAGGTGCGGATGAACCGCAACTTCGCGCTGGAGTCGGAGGAGACCGAGGCGGGCTACGTACTGGCCTGCCAGTCGCATCCGGTGACGGAGAGAGTGGAGCTGGACTTCGACCGCTGACGCCCGTTCCCCGCTTCCGGAGCCTGTTCCGGCATCCGGACTACAGCACGTGTCCGGGCTGCCCGTCATCCGTGACCACGGAGCGCCCCGCCGACTCCCACATCTGCATCCCGCCCGCCACGTTCACGGCGTCGATGCCCTGCTGGACCAGGTACATGGTGACCTGGGCGGAGCGCCCGCCGGAACGGCAGATCACATGCACCCGGCCGTCCTGCGGGGCCGCCTCGGTCAGCTCGCCGTAACGGGCGACGAACTCGCTGATCGGGATGTGCAGCGCCCCTTCGGCATGGCCGGACTTCCACTCGTCGTCCTCTCGGACGTCCAACAGGAAATCGCCGTCCTCGAGGTCCGTGACCCCGACCGTGGGCACCCCAGTCGCAAAACTCATGCCCCCGACGCTACCGGAAGCAACCGAGCCGGACCCCACACCCGCGGGGCGGCCGAGATTCCGGCCGCTCCGCGGGTGTGGGGTCCGGCCGCTCCGCGGCTCAGCCCTGCAGGGCCGCCAGCTCCGCCTCGCGTTCGGTCACCTGGGCGCGCAGCTGCTCGGCTATCTCCTCCAGAAGACGGTCCGGGTCGTCCGGGGCCAGCCGGAGCATCGAGCCGATGGCACCCTCCTCGAGTTCCTTCGCGACCAGCGTGAGCAGTTCCTTGCGCTGGGCGAGCCACTCGAGCCGGGCGTAGAGCTCGTCGACGGCACTCGGGGCCTGTTCCTTCGGCTTCGGGCCCGCGGCCCATTCCTCGGTGAGCTCACGCAGCTCCGCCTCGCTGCCGCGGGCGTAGGCGGCGTTGACGCGGGTGATGAAATCCTCGCGGCGGCGGCGTTCCGACTCCTCCTGCGCCAGGTCCGGGTGCGCCTTGCGGGCGAGGTCGCGGTAGAGCTTGCGGGCCCCCTCGCTGGGCCGCACCCGCTCCGGGGTCCGGACAGGCTGGTCCGTGAGCATGGCCGCGGCCTCCGGGAAGAGACCGTCGCCGTCCATCCAGCCGTTCAGCAGTTGCTCCACATCGGGGATCGGCAGCAACCGGGAGCGCGCGTCCTCGGCCAGCCGTCGGTCCTCGGGATCACCGGTGCGGTCGGCCTTGGCCTCCAGGATCCGGGCATCCAGTTCCTCGAGGCGCAGGTACATGGGGCCGAGCCGCTGCTCGTGCAGCCGGGAGAAGTTCTCGACCTCGATGCGGAAGGTGTCCACCGCGATCTCGAACTCGATCAGCGCCTGCTCGGCAGCCCGCACGGCCTGCTCCAGGCGCGCCTCGGGCCGCTGCGCACCGCCTTCGGCCGTCACCTGCTCCTGCTCCGCACCGGCGCCGCCACCACCCTGCTCACCCTCCGAGGTCGTCACCCGCACAGCGTAGGCCACCACCGCCACCACCGGAGCCCACCCGGCCCGCTCCCGACACCGGCCCGGCCCGCCGAACCGCAGGCCGGACCACCTGCCGGACCACCTGCCGGACCACCTGTCGGCCCACCGAGGAGGCGCCGGAAACGGAACGCAGACATCCGGCCATCCGGCCCTGCCCCCTGCCGGCCCCGCTGCTCAGACCCCCGTCTCCGCCGCGATCCGGCCCGACCGCACCGCCGCCACCAGGTCCGCGTGGTCGGCCTCCGTGCGGTCGGCGTAGCGGAGCGCGAAGTCGGCCATCGCCTCGTCGAGCTCGTCGTTCTTGCCGCAGTAGCCGGCGATCAGGCGGGGATCGGCGCTGTGGGAGTGGGCGCGGGCCAGGAGGGCTCCGGTCATGCGGGCGTAGTCGTCGACCTGGTCGGCGGCCAGGGCCGTCGGGTCGACGCTGCCCTTGCGGTTGCGGAACTGCCGGACCTGGAAGGGCCGCCCCTCGACGGTCGTCCAGCCCAGCAGGTTGTCGCTGACCACCTGCATCCTCTTCTGACCCAGGACCACGCGCCGGCCCTCGTGGTCGGCGTCGGGGACGGCGAAGCCGGCCGTCAGCAGATGCGGGACCAGCGCCGAGGCGCGGGCCTCCTTCACCTGGAGGACCAGGGGCTCGCCCCGGTGGTCCAGGAGCAGCACCACGTACGAGCGGGTGCCCACGCTGCCCGTGCCGACGACGCGGAACGCCACGTCCTGCACCGCGTGCCGGGCCAGCAGCGGAAGCCGGTCCGGCTGGAGGGTGCCGACGTACTCCTCCAGGGAGCGGGCCACCGCGGCGGCCTCGGCGTCGTCGACGCGCCGCAGTACCGGCGGGGCGTCGACGAAGCGGCGTCCGCCGTCCGCCGTCGTCTCGGTGGACTTGGCCGCGAAACGGCCGCTGGTGTTGGCGCGGGCCTTCGCGTAGACCCGCTCCAGCGTGCCCAGCAGATCGTGCGCGTCGGTGTGGGAGACCAACTCCTCGTCGGCGATGGCGTTCCAGGCGTCCAGCACCGGCAGCTTGGCCAGCAGCCGCATCGTGCGACGGTAGGCGCCCACCACGTCACGAGCGGCCCTGCGGCAGGTGTCCTCGTCCGCGCCGCCCTCCCGTCCCGCGAGCACCAGCGAGGTGGCGAGCCGTTTGACGTCCCACTCCCAGGGGCCCCACGCCGTCTCGTCGAAGTCGTTCAGGTCGATGACCAGTCCGCCGCGCGCGTCGCCGTACAGGCCGAAGTTGGCCGCGTGCGCGTCGCCGCATATCTGCGCGCGGATCCGCGTCATGGGGGTGCGGGCCAGGTCGTAACCCATGAGCCCCGCCGCGCCGCGCAGGAAGGCGAACGGTGTCGCCGCCATCCTGCCCACCCGTATCGGCGTCAACTCGGGCAGCCGACCGCGGCTGGACTCCTCGACCGCGCTCACCGCGTCGGGGCGGGAGGGGTCCAGGTCGAGACCGGCGTGGGCGCTGCGGGGGACCAGCCGGCGCAGGGCCTTGCCGTCCTCCTTGGCCGAGCCCTCGGGCGGCCATGCGGCGAAGCCCCGTACGCGCGGCAGCCGCCGCACCTCACCGGCCGCCCGTCCGTCCGGCCCCACCTGCGTCGGCACCTCTTCCGTGCCGACCCCACCGGCAACGATCTCGGTCACAACAACCGCCTCCCCCGTACGCCCACACGTACGTCCTTGCACACGCTCGACCACGCGCACGCATCGACAACCGAAACGAACGACCGCCGACCCTGCGTCGACACAGGCATCGGCGCAGGCCATGACATCAACCGTGCCGACCGTACAACCCGGTGGACGAAACGCGTCAGGTCTTGTGGACAACTCCCGGGCTGTGGACAACGCCCTCACCCACAGGCGCCCTTGTGACTGTCCGCTGCAGCCGCCGACCTCAGCCTCACCGCGCCCACACGTGCCCACGCCCGTGCCCGTCTACCCCGCCTCGGCGACATCTCCCGCAACCGGTTCCAACCGTCCCTCCGCGAGGGCCCGCTGGGCGCGGTCCGCCGAGATGTCCAGCCGGGCCAGCACCGCCGGGACCGCGATGCCCGGCAGCATGTGCTGGAACAGCACGACGACCCGGTGCTCCAGATCCTGCCGCTGGCAGCGCAGCTGCGAGAGGAGCTGCACCCCCGAGTAACTCGCGACCAACAGCTCCGCCGTCTCCGTCACTTCGACGTGCGGCAGCAGCTCGCCCCCCGCCTTCGCCTCGGCCAGGGTCCGGGTGGTCTGGTCGATCCACATACGGAACGCCGGGGTTCGGTCGAGCCCCAACGCTCCTTGGTCCAGGGCCAGTCCGACACTGGCCCGTACCAGCGGATCGGTACGCAGCCGCAGGGCCAGCACCAGACCGGAGTCGACGAGCTCCTGGAGTTTGCTCGACTGGGGCGGCAGGGTGACCGCCAGCTGCTCCTCGAAGATGCCGAGCGCCAGCTCCTCCTTGGAGCCGAAGTGGAAGTAAAGGGCGCCCTTGGTCACCCCGGCCCGGTCCAGGATCTCCCCGATGGTCGCGGAGGTGTAGCCGCGTTCGTCGAAGACGGCCGCGGCGGCGGCCAGAATGGTCCGCCGCGTGCGGATCGCGCGCTCCTGTCGCGCCATCGGGTGCCTCCTGATCTCCGTGGATCTCGCGGATCGCCGTGAAGTCGCCGCGCAGGCGCCATGCGTGATGCCGTGCGGGCGCGTGGGCTCGTCTCCAACGGTATGGATCACCCTTGAAAAAAACCGGCTCGTCCGTATCTTAGTGCGAAAGTCGACCGGATCCAGGCCGTCCATCCGAGGGGTTCTCCATGCCGCAGTCAGGTCCCTCAAGTACACCCACGGAGGATCAGACCGGACAGGGGGGCGAGCCCGCAAGCGCGGCCGGACAGGCTGCCGGTGCCCGCACCGGCCCCGGCACCACCCGGATCACCGAGCAGCTCGCGCACCGCACCCGCGCGGCGGACGTCTTCCCCGCGGATTGGACACGCCTCTCCGACCTCGCCTTCCGCGTCACCGCGCACTGGCCCGCCGACCACTCCTTCTTCGGCCCGGCCGACGATCGCCACCAGGACCCGATGATCATCGGCGAGACCCTGCGCCAGACCACGATGGCCCTCGCCCACGCCGAGTTCGGCACCCCACTCGACACACACTTCGTCATGTGGGACCTGTCGGTCACCGCGGACCCCTCCGGGCTGTTACTCGCGGACGCCACCGAGCCGGTCACCATCAACGTCGTCTGCTCCGAGGTGCGCCGCCGGGGACGTGGTCTGAGCAGCATGCGGACGACCATGGAGTTCCGCCGCGCGGGACGGCTCGTCGCCCGGGGCACCGGCAGCACGGGCTGCACCTCACCGGCCGCCTACCGCCGCCTGCGGGCCCGGCAGTTGGACGCCACGGACAGCGCGATACCCCTGTTGCCCCCCGTTCCCCCCGAACTGGTCGGCCGCGACCGCGCGGAGGACGTCGTCCTCTCCCTCGCCGACCGCCCCGCCACCTGGCTCCTGCGGGTCGACACCGGCCACCCCGTGCTCTTCCCCCGGCCCAGCGACCACGTCCCCGGCATGGTCCTGTTCGAGGCGGCCCGCCAGGCGGCGACCGCGGCATCCGGCAGGCGGTCCTTCCTGCCGGTCGACATGGCCGTCTCCTTCAGCCGCTACGCCGAACTGGACAGCCCCTGCCTGCTCGAAGCCGAAGTCCTCGACAAGGACGAGGACAAGGCCGAGAACAAGGCCGACACCGATACCGATACCGATACCGAGAACGGCGAGGTGACCGTACGGGTCTCCGGCCGGCAGAACGACAAGCCCGTCTTCACCGCCACCCTCACCTCGGCACCTCACGGCCGCACCCCGGACCACGCCCCGGTACGTTCGCCACTGTGACGCTGAAAACGGTGAACCTTCTGATCACGGGCGGCACCGGCTTCATCGGCAGCCGGGTCGCGGCGGCCGCGCACCAACGCCCGGACGCCCACGTCCGCCTGCTGTCCCGCCGCGCCCTCCGCGCACCCGCCGAGGCCACGGCCGATACCGTACCCGGCGACCTCGCCGATCCCGCTTCCCTGTACGGAAGTTGCACCGACATCGACGTACTCGTCCACTGCGCCTCACGCGTGAGCGGTGACCCGGAATCGCTCGCGGCGGTCAACGACCGGGGCACGAAAGCCCTGGTGGAGGAAGCGGTACGCAGCGGGGTGCGCCGCATCCTCTACATGAGCACCGCCGCCGTCCACGGCCGGGGCCCCTTCCACGGCGTGCGGCCGGGCGAGGCACCCGTCGCCCCCGCCTCCGCCACCAGCCGCACCCGTGCCGCCGCCGAGCGGCGCGTCCTCGACGCGGGCGGCCTGGTGCTACGACCCCACCTGGTGTACGGCGAGGGCGACCGCTGGCTGGTGCCCGGACTGGTCGGACTCCTGCGGGAGTTGTCGGCGACCGTGACGGGCTGCGAAGCCCTGCACTCGATGATCGACGTGGGCACCCTGGGCCGCGCCGCCGTCGCCGCGGCGCTCTCACCGGCCCACGGGCCCGGTGTCCACCACTACGTCAACCACCCGGCCCCCGTCCCCGCTTCGGAGCTGCTCGCGGCCGTGTGCGCGCACGTGGAACAGCCCGGCGAGGGCACGTCGGTGGACGTCACGACCGCCTACGCACGAGCCGCCGGCTCCCCTCGCGCGCTGCATCACCTCGGCATGCTCACCGTCGATCACCGGTTCAGGGACGACACCTTCTGGAGCACCCTGAACTGCTCCTCGGGCGACGCCTTCGCCCACGCCTTCCCCCGTGCAGCCTCTTGGTACCGGTCGTTCGTCGAGGCTCCCTGACCGACTCCCCCGCACTCCGGCCCGCGCTTGTGCCCGTCCGTCACCCCGGGATCAAACCAATTCGTCGGTTTGTCAACTGGGGCAAAAGTTCGCATCACGCCTGATGCTGCAACCGCAGTCGGGTCAGGCGTGATGGAGTGCCCTGGCTTCTGTGGATCTTGGTGCGCGTCAAGTCGATTCCTGACGCGGAGTTCCGGCGTGGTCGAACTCGCGGTTCGCTTCGCGGTTCTTCCGATCCGAGCCGCGCGGCCGGACGCCGGAGTACACGGCCGGGTCGATCACGCCCTTGGAGCACACAACCGACTGGTCGACGGCTGGACGCGCTGGGGAGGTCCATCCGATCGGGATGCGGCGGCCGCTGACCGCCGCCCGCACCCGGGAACCGTCAAAGGGAGAAGCGCTCTTGGACAGACCCGTCCGATTCCCTGTCCGCCGCGGAGATCCGCCACCTGATCGGACTGCTCCTCCGCCCACAACACCTCACCCCGCTGTCCGGTCACCGAGCCGCTGTCGCCTCACAGCACCCGGAAAAAGCGGACAGCACCAACACCTGCACGTCCAGCTCCTTCCCACCCGAAACATCATGAGATTTCCATCACAGGTCCTGGACCGCATCCCACTGCGTCCGCGCCCGGTCGTACTCGCCGGGATCCATCAGCGGGCGTGACAGCAGGACCGCCACGGCATCCTCGCCTCAGCGGTCCGCCTGCCACCGTGAACCAGCCGCCGATCACCCTGTCTGTCAGCTCAGGTCGGCTCGGTTTGCGTCGCGGGCCGGTCCCAACAGCGTGCCGCTCGGTTCATGCTCCTGCTGGTGGAGGAGGGCCGTGTCGGCGAGGGCGTTGACGGCGGTGTTGAACCGCTCCATCGAGGTGGGCTGATCGGGACCGAGGACGTACTCCTTGAGCGTGTGCCGGTCGAGTGCCATCGGGTCATGGCGTGGCTCTCGCACCGACCGCAGGATCTCCGGCAGTCGGGTGCAGGCCCGGTCGAGGAGGTAGGCGCCGCCCGCAGTGGTGTAGGCGGCGCGGAATTCCTCGTCGGACAGGTCGTGCGCGTTGGTCAGGACGTACGGCTTGAGGCTTGCGACGAAGTCGGCGACAACGGATGAGACGTCGCTGATGAGGATGTCCGCCTGGTTGAAGCACTCGTACAGGGTGGGAAGCTGACCGGTGATCACCTGGTGGCGGAAGGGGCCGGTGCGGCTCCAGAAGAGGTGGTGCCATTCAGCTTCCAGCGCGTACCACTCGTCGGAGCCCGTGTGGTCCGGCATCCGCGCGTCGCGCGTTTGCTGGGCGTCGTCGCCGATTCGGTTGCGGCCGGCGAGTTCGTTGAGCCGTTCCCTGATCTCCCGCATCCGCGGCTCCGGCCCGGTGTCGAGGTCAGGCAGGGCGTCGACGGACTGGCGTCGGCGGTTGTCGGCATCGAGCATCTCGCGGATGGTCCGATCGGCGGCCGCGGCTTCGGCGGAGCGCTTGCCGGTCAACGGATGCGGTTTGTACAGAACCCGCACGCCCTCGTCGAGCAGGGCACTGACCAGGTCCGTACCCATGGGGATCAGGGAGGTGTGGCAGTCGTCGTCACTCCAGCCTTCCCAGGTCGGCGCGTACAGCACGGTGGGCAGCGGACCGGGTATGTGCTCGGCGTGCAGTCGGATCGGAGCCAGTTGGGGACGGCCGACCTCCACGATCGCGGCGTCGTCGATGGCGTGCCGGATCCGCTGGTAGCGGTCGCGGCCTGCGCGTCCGGCCACCCAGATCTCGTCGTACACCTTGCTGACCCGGTTGCTGCTGGCGAGCTTGTCGCTGTCGCCGTGGCCGATGAAGACGTGCTTGGCCTCAGCGACGCGCAGCATGTGGACGTTCTTGCCCGCGTTGCCCGGGTACAGCACCACCTTCAGGTCGGGCAGGTCGAGTTGGGCCAGGTCGTCGGCCCTGGGCACGCACACGACCGGGAGGCGGGTGCGGCTGAGGTAGGAGAAGGAGGCACGTTCCCGCAGGATGATCAGCGGGCGGCGGTCGAGGTTCTCCAGGGTTTCGATCCACATGTTGACCTGGTACATGAAGTCCCGGGAGACCGCGGCGAAGCTGAAGTACAGGGCCACCTCCGGCCGGTAGTCGGCCAGCTGCCGGTTGAGCGTGGCGATGACCTCCTCCCGCTGCGGCGTCCGGCGGGCCGTTCGCACCTGCGCGGCCAGTGCCAGCAGCAGGAGAGCGGACAGTCCGAGGCTCACCGCGTATCCGGCCTTGGTGAAGGACCAGCCGGCGGTCGCCAGACCGGCGAGCAGCCCCGCGTGCATCGGCAGGTCGAGGTGGAGCATCCGGCGCAGGTAGCGGCGGAACAGCAGGGGCGGCGGAGCCTTGGGGATGCCTGCGTCGCTCATGTCCATATTGCGCACGGCGACCGGGAGCGTCCGCTCCCGGCGGATGATGCGGTGCAGCGCGGTGTAGAACACGAGTATCCCGAACTGGGCACCCAGGACGAACAGTCCGGCGGCCAGCACGGGCTCGGGCGCCTCCATGCGTACCGCCAGCATGAGAAGCAGCACGTCACGGGCCAGGAATCGCGTGACCCGGTCGACCCTGAGCGCGGCCAGTCGGCGGATGAAAGCGGGCTCGACGCGGTGCAGCCACGCGTCCATGACATAGCTGACGGCTGACGCGGCGATGAACCCCCACAGATGGGGGAGCAGAGCGAACAACGGTAGCGCCGCATAGCTCACCCCGAGCAGAAGCGCCAGCGCAAATCCGCCCCCTGTACGTATGCGCAGCGCGGCACGCAGCGGTTGGAGCATGGTTGCTCGATGTTCCTTCCAGGAGGCGGCTCAAAAGCCGACCGAGAGACGGGCGATACATGTGTTCGACATGCAGATCGGGTGAACGGTTGCGTAACGAGAGGTAACTTTCTCGGCATGCGAATCGGGCGGACCCGACGCACCTGCTTCAGGACCTGCGCGACGCTCGGTCGGCCGTCAGGCGTACGCCGCCGTGTCCATCGCCTGCGGTCGGAGTGGACGGCGCGCGGGCCCGCGGTGCGGGAGTCGGAGGATGCAGCGCTCACGTCCGTTGGACTGCCGTGATTACCGCGCCACCACGGCCGGGCCCCAGAGAAAAGGACACGAGGCGCGGGCACCCGGAATCGCGCCGGACGCCTGAAGGGGTGGCCTGCGCGGCGGCTGTGCACCGGGCGGGGATCCGTTTACCGGCATCGGGCGAGGAACGGCCTCACGCCCGCAGGGCGGCGAAGAAGGACCGGACAACGGAACGAGCCAGGAGTGCCGTGACTGGGAAGCCGGTCCGGGCGAAGCGGGACGAGCACGGTCGCGGGGAAGTCCACGAGGGCGATCAGACCTCGCCGCCGATGCGTACGGCTGTAGTCCACCATGATCCGGGTTCACGGGAGGCCGGCCTCACGTCGGGTCTCGACCAGCTGCCGGAGTCGGTTCCCGCCGGGCCGCATGCCGGGGCGGTTGGCCTCCCTGGAGCACGGTGGGACACCGCTGGGCGGTGCGGGCGGCCCCGCTCCCACGCGTCCGGCAGGCGTCGAAAGGCGGAGCAGGCGCTGGGGCCGCCCCTGGGCGAGAGCCGGCACGGACCCCCGTACCGGTATCCGCACCGCCCGGCAAGGTGGACGAAGGCCGCGAACTTCCGCCAGGAGTGTTGCGGGGCGCGGACGTCATGCCGTTCGGCACCCTGTGTACCGTCCCGCGGCAATTCCTTGAGCCGGGCGCCAGCAGCTTCTCGTCCACCAGGACGGCGCCATCGGGCCGTGTCGGGGTGTCGTAGCGATGCCGTCGCGATGACGGCGAAACCACTCGTCTCGCAGGGAGCCCCTTGCCGCCTGGGCAAACCGGCGCCCCCTCGCGCCGGGAACACGGCAGAGCTGCACGGGGAGAGACGAAGCGTGGGTCCGTCGAAGTACCCGCGTCTCGGGTTCGATCCGGCACCGGGCGATCCTCGGACCGTGCTGTTGGTGACCTGCCTGGCCGGGCGGGCCGACCAGGAGGGCGGTGCGGTGCATCTCAGCAGGATCGGCGCGCCCGACGGAATCCGGGGGCCCAGTCCACCGACACGTTCACGAAGTCGGTCGAAAAGATCCAGCCGTATCTGAAGTGGGCGCTCGAAACGGCCGGTTCAGCGCACCTTGCTCCGTCGAACCGGCAGACCGGTCTGGACGGCTTCCAGGCGCGGGCCTGCAAGCCACGAAGGACGAGGACACGGTCGCGAGCAGGGCGAACATCGACGAACCACGGGCAAACGAAGCAGGGCCCCGTCCGTGAGATACCTCACGGACGGGGCCCCTACGTGCTTCAGCCGGGTTGTGCATCGCCTCACAACTCTCGGCAAACGAGAAACGGGCCCCTGCCGTGACTTTCGTCACTCGCAGCGACCCGTTTCGCCGTTTTCTCGATGTGCGCGAGGGGGGAGTTGAACCCCCACGCCCTTGCGGGCACTGGAACCTGAATCCAGCGCGTCTGCCTATTCCGCCACCCGCGCATTGGGTGTGTCCTCGGCCCCTCCCCGTAGTGGTTCGGCGCCTTCCGACACCAGAACATTAGCACGCTGATCGGGGTGGGTTCACATCCCTTCTCACCCGCCCCGGACCCCACCCGCCTGAGCGGCATCGCCGCACGGTGACGTCACACCTCGAACAGAAACGGTGCCACGTCCCGGACACGCACGCATGGACAGGTGTCAATGGGTATGGATGGGCATGGATGCGCATGGATCTGTTCCCATCCCCTCCACAAGAACCACTTCACGTATCAACCTCGTACCGGTAGCCCCCGTCTCCCCGGGTGCCGGACGGAGTGCACAGCCGCGTGCGGGACACTGGTCCACAGCCCCCTCTACGATCCATGGCAGGGCGGCTCGCACGAGCACGGCCGAAGGAGTTCGAAGGGCCCCGGAGGGAACCCTCGAGGGAACCCCGTCAGGTGTCGACACCGGTCGGCCGGGCAAGCAGGGGGAACCAGCCGATCGACCGGGGCGTGGATACGATCAGTAAGCAGTACCAGGTAGACGGTGCGCGGATCGGCGCACCGGGCAGTAGACGCAGTGGACAGGGCAGTACACAGGACGGCGACGACGGAGGAGGTGCCCCATGGGAGTCCTGAAGAAATTCGAGCAGCGGCTCGAAGGCCTGGTCAACGGCACTTTCGCCAAGGTGTTCAAGTCCGAGGTGCAGCCCGTGGAGATCGCGGGAGCACTCCAGCGGGAGTGCGACAACAACGCGACCATCTGGAACCGTGACCGCACCGTCGTCCCCAACGACTTCATCGTCGAGCTGAGCACCCCCGACTACGAGCGGCTCAGCCCGTACTCCGGGCAACTCGGTGACGAACTCGCCGGCATGGTGCGCGACTACGCCAAGCAGCAGCGCTACACCTTCATGGGCCCCATCAAGGTGCACCTGGAGAAGGCGGAGGACCTCGACACCGGCCTGTACCGGGTGCGCAGCCGTACGCTCGCCTCCTCCAGCAGCCAGGCGGGGCCCACCGGCCCCGGCCCCGCGGGCCCCGGCATGGGCTCCCCGCCCGCCGGCTACGGGTACCCGCCGGCCGCTCCCGCGGGAACCCCGCCCATGCCGGCCTCGCCGCCGCCCGGCGGTTACGGCTACCCGCCGGCCGCGGGCGGCCAGCGGCCCCCCGTCGCACCCCCGTCCGCCGGCCGCACCCGCTACTGGGTCGAGATCAACGGCAACCGCCACCAGATCTCCAACGCGACGCTGGTACTGGGCCGCAGCACCGAGGCCGACGTACGGATCGACGACCCCGGCGTCTCCCGCCGGCACTGCGAGATCCGGACCGGAACGCCCTCGACGATCCAGGATCTCGGGTCCACCAACGGCATCGTGGTGGACGGACAGCACACCACCCACGCTACGCTCCGCGACGGCTCGCGGATCGTCGTGGGCAGCACCACCATCATTTACCGGCAAGCCGAAGGGTGAAGCGGGGGCAATGTCAGAGCTGACCCTCACGGTCATGCGGCTGGGTTTCCTGGCCGTACTGTGGCTGTTCGTGATCGTGGCCGTGCAGGTCATCCGCAGTGACCTCTTCGGTACGCGGGTCACCCAGCGCGGAGCACGCCGGGAGGCCACCCGGCCGCAACAGAGCGCCCGGCAGGCACCACCGCCGCAGCGCCAGCAGTCCGGGGGCGGCCGCCGCGGCCGCAACGCCCCCACCAAGCTGGTCGTGACCGAGGGCACCCTCACCGGCACCACCGTCGCGCTCCAGGGCCAGACCATCACGCTGGGCCGGGCGCACGACAGCACGATCGTGCTGGACGACGACTACGCCTCCAGCCGCCATGCCAGGATCTACCCGGACCGCGACGGCCAGTGGATCGTCGAGGACCTGGGCTCCACGAACGGCACATACCTGGACCGGTCCCGGCTGACGACACCCACACCGATCGGACCGGGTGCGCCGATCCGCATCGGCAAGACCGTCATCGAGCTGCGGAAGTAGTGCTACACCAATGACAGAACGCGAGCGGAGCGAGCACACGGTGGGGGTCCCGACCCAGGACCCCGGCGCGCTCCCGACCGGAGGGTGGGCAGTGTGGCTCGACACGACCGGCTGTACCCGGAGCCGACGGGCGAGGTGCGCATGAGCCTGTCCCTGCGCTTCGCCGCCGGATCACACAAGGGGATGATCCGGGAGGGCAACGAGGACTCCGGTTACGCGGGTCCCCGCCTGCTCGCCATCGCCGACGGCATGGGCGGCGCCGCGGCCGGCGAGGTCGCCTCCTCCGAGGCCATCTCCACCATCGTCGCGCTCGACGACGACGTTCCCGGCTCCGACCTGCTCACCTCCCTCGGTGCGGCAGTGCAGCGGGCCAACGACCAGCTGCGCATGATGGTCGAGGAGGACCCCCAGCTCGAGGGCATGGGCACCACCCTGACCGCCCTGCTGTGGACCGGCCAGCGCCTCGGCATGGTGCACGTCGGCGACTCCCGGGCCTACCTCCTGCGCGACGGCGTCCTCACCCAGATCACCCAGGACCACACCTGGGTGCAGCGGCTGGTGGACGAGGGCCGGATCACCGAGGAGGAGGCGACCACCCATCCCCAGCGGTCCCTGCTCATGCGGGCCCTCGGCAGCGGCGAACACGTCGAACCCGACCTCTCCATCCGCGAGGTCCGGGCCGGCGACCGGTACCTGATCTGCTCCGACGGCCTGTCCGGCGTGGTCTCCCACCAGACCCTGGAAGAGGCCCTGGCGGGCTACCAGGGCCCCGAGGACACCGTGCAGACCCTGATCGAGCTGGCGCTGCGCGGCGGCGGCCCGGACAACATCACCGTGATCGTCGCCGACGTCCTCGACCTCGACACCGGTGACACCCTGGCCGGCCAGCTCTCCGACACCCCGGTCGTGGTCGGCGCCGTCGCCGAGAACCAGAACCAGCCGCACGACGGCAGCGCCATGCAGACCCCGGCCGGCCGCGCCGCCGGTCTCGGCCGCCGACGCGGCCAGGGCGGCGGCGGGGGCGAGTTCGGCCCGCCCGGCAGCGGGGACGTCACCGGCTTCATCCAGACCGACGGCTTCGGCTACGACGAGAACGACTTCGTCAAGCCCCGCAAGAGCCGAAAGTGGATCAAGCGCTCCTTCTTCAGCCTGCTCACCCTCGCCGTCCTCGGCGGCGGCGTGTACGGCGGCTGGCGCTGGACGCAGACCCAGTACTACGTCGGCACCAACGGCGAACACGTCGCGCTCTACCAGGGCATCAGCCAGGACCTGGCCTGGGTCTCGCTTTCGCAGGTCGAGAAGGACCACCCCGAGATCGAACTCAAGTACCTGCCGCCCTACCAGCGGAAGCTGGTCGAGGCGACCATCGCCGAGGGCGACCTGCACGGCGCCCGGTCGAAGATCGACGAACTCGCGGTACAGGCCTCCGCATGCAGGAAGGAGGCCGAGCGACGCACCGCAGAGAGCGAGAGCAACGCGAAGACCGGCGAGGGCGAGGCCGGAGGCACCACGGGAACCACACCCGCCTCCTTCACGTCCAACACGCCGACGCCGAACCCCTCGGGTTCGACCGAGGCTCCGCAGAAGTCCACGCCCCAGTCCACGACCGCACCTACTCCCAGCCCCGGCCCCAGCCTCTCGGAGGAAGAGCAGAAGGTCGTCTCGCTGTGCGGTAAGCAGTAGGCAAGCCGTGAGAGGCCCTGTCACACGATGAGCAGTACTACCAACCCATCGGCGCAGCACACGTCCACGATCGGCGCGATCGGGGCGCCGAGCCGGCGCAACACCGAGCTCGCGCTGCTGGCGTTCGCCGTCGTCATCCCGGTCTTCGCCTACGCCAACGTCGGGCTGGCCCTCGACGGCTCCGTCCCCTCCGGGCTGCTCGCCTACGGGCTGGGAATCGGCCTGCTGGGAGGCGTCGGTCACCTCGTGATGCGGAAGTTCGCCCCCTACGCCGACCCCCTGCTGCTGCCGCTCGCCACGCTGCTGAACGGCCTCGGACTGGTCGCGATCTGGCGGCTGGACCAGTCCGAACGGCTGCAGAACCTCGCAGAGCGCCTGTACGGGGTGTTCAGCCCGTCGGCACCGAACCAGCTGATGTACTCGGCTGTGGGGCTGGCTCTGTTCGTGGCGGTCCTCGTCTTCATGAAGGACCACCGGATCCTCCAGCGGTACACCTACATCTCGATGGTGGGAGCACTGTTCCTGCTGCTGCTGCCGCTGGTGCCCGGAGTCGGTGCCGACGTGTTCGGCGCCAAGATCTGGATCAGCGTCGCCGGTTTCTCCATCCAGCCCGGCGAGTTCGCCAAGATCATCATCGCGATCTTCTTCTCCGGCTACCTGATGGTGAAGCGGGACGCACTGGCACTGGCCAGCCGCCGGTTCATGGGCCTTTACCTGCCCCGCGGCCGGGACCTCGGCCCCATCATCACGATCTGGGCCGTCAGCCTGCTCATCCTCATCTTCGAGAACGACCTCGGCACCTCGCTGCTGTTCTTCGGCATGTTCGTGATCATGCTGTACGTCGCCACCGAGCGGACCAGCTGGATCGTGATCGGTCTGCTGATGTCCGCCGCCGGCGCCGTGGGCGTGGCCTCGTTCGCCACCCACGTCCAGGCCCGCGTCGACGCCTGGCTGGACCCGTTCGGCTGCTACAAGACCTCCGGCGCCTGTGAGCAGATCGGCCAGTCGATCATGTCGTTCGGCTCCGGCGGCGTCATCGGCACCGGCCTCGGACAGGGCAACTCCGATCTGATCGGCTTCGCCGCCAACTCCGACTTCATCTTCTCCACCTTCGGCGAGGAACTCGGCCTGGCCGGCGTCATGGCCATCTTCCTGCTCTACGCATTGATCATCGAGCGCGGTGTACGCACTGCCCTGGCAGCGCGTGACCCCTTCGGCAAACTGTTCGCGATCGGTCTGTCCGGAGCCTTCGCCCTTCAGGTCTTCGTGGTGGCCGGCGGTGTCATGGGGCTCATCCCGCTGACGGGTATGACGATGCCGTTCCTCGCCGCCGGTGGGTCGTCGGTCATCGCCAACTGGGCCCTGGTCGGCATCCTGCTCAGGATCAGCGACACCGCCCGCCGCCCGGCTCCCGCGCCCGCCACCAACCCAGACGCCGAGATGACTCAGGTGGTCCGACCGTGAACAAGCCCCTGCGCCGCATCGCGATCTTCTGTGGGCTCCTCGTCCTCGCCCTTCTCATCCGCAGCAACTGGCTTCAGTACGTCCAGGCTGACTCCCTGCAGAAGAACGAGAACAACCGACGCATCTCCATCGAACGCTACGCGCAGCCGCGCGGAGACATCATCGTCGACGGCAAGCCGATCACCGGTTCCAAGCAGACATCGAGCAGCGACTTCGAGTACAAGCGCACCTACAAGGACGGCCCGATGTGGTCACCGGTCACCGGCTACGCCTCGCAGGCCTACGGCGCCAACCAGCTGGAGGCCATCGAGGACGGCATCCTCACCGGCAACGACGACCGCCTCTTCTTCCGCAACACGCTCGACATGCTCACGGGCAAGAAGAAGGAAGGCGGCAACGTCGTCACCACCCTCAACGCCGACGCGCAGAAGGCCGCTTACCAGGGCCTGAAGAAGCAGGGCGGCAAGGGCTCCGTCGTCGCGATCGAGCCGTCCACCGGCAAGATCCTGGCCCTGGCCTCCTTCCCCTCCTACGACCCGTCCGTGTTCGCCGGCTACAGCAACTCCGACGCCGAGGCCTGGCAGAAGCTGCAGAAGAAGAACAACCCCGCCGACCCGATGCAGAACCGGGCACTGCGCGAGGTCTACCCGCCCGGCTCCACCTTCAAGGTCCTCACCGCCGCCGCCGCCCTGGAGGAGGGGCTGTACACGAGCGCGGACGAGAAGACCGACACCCCCCTGCCGTGGACCATGCCGGGCACCACGACCGAGCTGCCGAACGACGGCGACATCCCCTGCGAGGACGCCACCCTGCGCGAAGCGCTCCGGGTCTCCTGCAACACCGTCTTCGGCAAGATCGGATCGGACCTCGGCAACGACACGATGCTCGAGTACGCCAAGAAGTTCGGCTTCACCGAGGAGCAGTTCGTCCCGGTCCGCTCCAGCGCCTCGGTCTTCTCCGACGACATGGAGCCGTCGCAGACCGCGCTCTCCTCCATCGGCCAGTTCAACACCGCCGCCACCCCGCTGCAGATGGCCATGGTCACCGCCGCCATCGCCAACAACGGCACCCTGATGAAGCCGTACATGGTCGACGAACTCCAGGCCCCGAGCCTCGACACCATCGAGAAGACGGACCCGGAGAAGCTGAGCGAGCCGATGTCGGCGGAGAACGCGCAGATCCTCCAGTCGATGATGGAGACCGTCGTCTCCGAGGGCACCGGCAGCAACGCGAAGATCGACGGCGTCACCGTCGGCGGCAAGACGGGTACCGCCCAGCACGGCGTGGACAACAGCGAGAACCCCTACGCGTGGTTCATCTCCTACGCCAAGGGCGAGGACGGCAGCTCGCCGGTGGCCGTGGCCGTGATCATCGAGGACGACGACGCCGTGCGCGGCGACATCTCCGGCGGCGGCCTCGCGGCCCCGATCGCGAAGAGCGTGATGGAGGCGGTCCTCAAGGGCAATCAGTGACCCCGATCACGTCCGCTTCACATCGGTGCACGCTGCGGTACCAGTCCTGTATCGGCTGCGGAACTTGGCCAGGTCACACAAAGCGAGCCGGGTACGGTAGGGCCCGGACGGCAGCCTCCGGCCGCACGAACGTGCCGACCGGGACCGACGGAGAGGGCTGGTAGTTAGCTATGGAAGAGCCGCGTCGCCTCGGCGGCCGGTACGAACTGGGCCACGTGCTCGGCCGCGGTGGCATGGCGGAGGTCTACCTCGCGCATGACACCCGCCTCGGCCGCACCGTTGCTGTGAAGACGCTACGCGCCGACCTCGCGCGCGACCCGTCCTTCCAGGCCCGGTTCCGCCGGGAGGCCCAGTCGGCCGCCTCGCTCAACCATCCCGCGATCGTCGCGGTCTACGACACGGGCGAGGACTACATCGACGGGGTGTCCATCCCGTACATCGTCATGGAGTACGTCGACGGCTCCACGCTCCGGGAACTCCTGCACAGCGGCCGCAAGCTGCTGCCGGAGCGGACGCTGGAGATGACCATCGGCATCCTCCAGGCACTGGAGTACTCGCACCGGGCCGGCATCGTCCACCGCGACATCAAGCCGGCGAACGTCATGCTGACGCGCAACGGCCAGGTCAAGGTCATGGACTTCGGCATCGCCCGCGCGATGGGCGACTCCGGCATGACGATGACCCAGACCTCCGCGGTCATCGGCACCGCGCAGTACCTCTCGCCCGAGCAGGCCAAAGGCGAGCAGGTCGACGCCCGCTCCGACCTCTACTCCACCGGCTGCCTGCTCTACGAACTGCTGACCGTCCGTCCCCCGTTCGTCGGCGACTCCCCCGTCGCGGTCGCCTACCAGCACGTCCGCGAGGAACCGCAGGCACCGAGCGTCTTCGACCCCGAGGTCACACCCGAGATAGACGCGATCACGCTGAAGGCGCTCGTCAAGGACCCCGACTACCGCTACCAGTCGGCCGACGAGATGCGCGCCGACATCGAGGCCTACCTCGACGGCCAGCCGGTCGCGGCCACCGCGGCGATGGGCGCGGTCGGCTACGGCGGCTACCCCGACGGCCAGGCGACGACGGCTCTGCGCACGGACGCCGGCGCCGCCACCTCGATGCTGCCGCCCATGAACCCGGACGACGGCGGCTACGGCTACGACGACCGCCCCAACAGGCGCCGCCAGCAGCAGAAGAACAACAACACCTCGACGATATTGCTGGTCGCGGCGGGCGTCCTGGTCCTGATCGGCGCGATCCTGCTCGGCCGCTCGATCTTCAGCGGCAACGGCGGCGTGGGCAACGACGACGTCCGGGTCCCGAAATTCGTCGGCCTCACGAAGGAAGCCGCCGAGAAAAAGGCCATCAACACCGACCTGATCCTGAAGTTCACCGAGGAGCCCTGCGAGAAGCAGGCCAAGGGCAACATCTGCGACCAGGACCCCGAGCCGGGCACCGACGTCAAGAAGGAGTTCACCGTCAACCTGGTGGTGTCCACCGGGGCACCCAAGGTCGAGGTTCCGAATGTCAAGGGCCTCGCCTTCGCCGACGCGGAGAAGGCCCTGAAGGAGAAGGGTTTCGAGGCCGAGAAGGAGAGCCAGGAGTCCAGCGAGACGCCGGACACCGTGCTTTCCCAGGACCCCGAGGGCGGAACCACCCGGGAAAAGGGGACCACCATCACCCTCACCGTCGCCAGGGAGACGTCCCAGGTGACCGTGCCCAGCCTCCTGGGCAGTACCCCCGACTCGGCCAGGACACTGCTGGCGTCGCAGGGCCTGGTGCTCGGCGCCCAGACGGAGGAGGAGTCGACGGCCCAGCCCGAAGGAACGGTCTTCGAGCAGAGCCTCAGCCCGGGCACGGACGTCGACCGGGGCAGCACGGTCACGATCAAGATCGCCAAGGCGCCGGCGAACGAGAAGTTCGCGATGCCGAAGGTCACCGAGATGACGGTCGGCGAGGCCAAGCAGGTCCTCGCCGGGGCGGGCCTGCAACTCGAGAAGGTCCAGGGCATGGACAACGACAACGCCCTGGTGTTCGAAAGCAACCCGCGGGAAGGCCAGGAGGTCAAGAAGGGCGACAAGGTCACCCTGACCGCCATTGGCCAGCAGGACGGCAACAACGGCAACAACAACGGCGGCCCCGGCGGCATCTTCGGCGGCCTCACCGGCGGCAACAGGAACGACTGACGCCTCCCGGGACGCCCCGAACACACCCAGAAGAGCCCCGGCCCCCTCTCCGGAGGGCGCCGGGGCTCTGACGTACCCGCGTACGGGCATGTACAGAACTGACCCCCTCCAAGGGGGCCAGTGGGATCCAGTCCCGCTCCCGAGCCTCCCTCTGTGATGTCCTGAACGCGCTGACCTGCGGCAATCCGGGGTGACAACGTGTCACTCCCACTGGCCAGTCATCCACAGGCCCACCGGAGCCCCCTCTCACCCACCCACGGCGGAGCCCCGACCCTTGCACGCATGTCCTCACCTCGCTCGTGCCTTCGCGTGCCACGGGTCGTTGAACGGGTGGGGTGGCGCGCTGAGTTCTGCCCCGATCACGAGATCCGAAGGGACAGACGATGATCAAGGAATCAGTCCTGCTGGAATCGCCGTCGCTGCGCAGCAGCGTGCTGGACCGCACGGACGTGCTCGACAGGGTCAAGGCCCTGTCGCTGCTGCCGGACGGCATGCATGTGACGACGGCGATGGTGGCGGCGTACTTCGGTGTCACCACTGAGGTGATCCGGCAGCTCAAGGCACGGCATCGCGGGGAACTCTCATGCAACGGAATGACTACACTCCAAGGCCCTGAGCTCGCACGATTTAAGCGTGACGTCCTGTCACTCTTTCCTGGAAGTTATCCACAGCCTCGGTCGAGCCTCACTCTCTACTCCCGGCGAGCCGTGCTCAATGTCGCGATGCTTCTCCGCGACAGCCATGTCGCCCGTCAGGTGCGTGCGTATCTCCTGGACATGGAGCACCTGGCCCATACACAGCCTGTGGGCAACCAGGTCCCGACAGAACCCGTCAGCCTCGATGACCGCATCGACCAGCGCATCACCCACATCCTCGGCAGGACGGTCGTGCCGATGTTCAACACCTTGATCGCCACGTCCGGTGAGCACCGCCGCGAGCTCCTCGAACTCCGCGAGGACATCGAGAACGTCGAACGCAGGCTGTGCTGGCACCACAAACGCCTCGCCACCCTCGAAGGAGAAGCCCCCGCGGAGAACGTCAGGTCGACACTCAAGGCAATGACCTGGCAGGCGTTCGAACAGCATGTCGCCGAACTGCTGCGGCGCGACGGCTGCACCGATGTCGTCGTACGTCAGGCCCGCAGCGACAGGGGCATCGGCATCACCGGCCGCACCGCGGACGGGCGGACCGTGGCAGTCCAGTGCAAGAACCGGTCCGGCCGTTGGACCGTGCCCAGTGCCGATATGCAGAAGTTCGCGGGCGCGACGTGTGCCATCGACCGTGTGGACCTCGCACTCTTCGTCGCCACCTGCAACTTCAGCCACGAGTCCCAGGCGATCGCCGACCTGACCGGAGTCGTCACGGTCAACCGGGAAGAAGTGGAGGCCTGGACCGCCGGAGTGCGTCTCAAGGCTCTGCGGTAACGACGAATCACGAAGGCCCGAAGCCGCAAGAGCAAGTTGCGGCTTCGGGCCTTCGTCATGTTAGGGGACCGAAGTCCTGCAGAACCTCGGTCAGCGCAGTTCCTTCGGCGGGGTCCGGTCCTTGTCGACCTTCTCCGTGCGGACCAGTTCGCCCCAGACGATGTAGCGGTACTTGCTGGTGTACACCGGGGTGCAGGTCGTCAGGGTGATGTAGTGGCCGGCCTTCTTGCGGCCGGACTCCTCGGGGACCTTGGAGAGGACCTCGATGTTGTACTTCGAGGTCTCGGGAAGGATCGCGTAGGTCTTGTAGACGTACCAGGTGTCCTTCGTCTCGAAGACGATCGGGTCGCCTTCCTCGATCTTGTGGATGTCGTGGAACTTGGCCCCGTGGCCGTCCCGGTGCGCGGCCAGCGAGAAGTTGCCCTTCTTGCCGGACGTCGGCAGGGTCGCCTTCACCGGGTCGGTGTAGTAGCCGGCGACGCCGTCGTTGAGCACCTCCATCGTGGTGCCCTTCTCGACCAGGATGTCGCTGCCCATCGCGGGCACGTGCAGGAAGCCGATCCCGTCCTTGCTGTCGTAGGAGGCGGGGCCGTCGCCGGTGCCGGCGCCGGGCCCCTGGGCCCAGTTGTCCCGTACCTTGTCCGCCTGCTCGTCCGCCGCGCGGTCGGCGAGCACGTTCGTCCACCACAGCGAGTAGACGACGAACAGGCCGAGCAGCAGCCCCACGGTGATGAGAAGTTCTCCGAGCGCGCTCACCGCGATCGCGACCGGCCCCATGCGGCGGCGCGCCGGAGGCGACGGTGACGCGGGCATGGCGGTGTGCTCTTCGGTGTCGTCGGCGGTCGCTGCCACGTTTCCTCTGCCCTTAACTGACGAGCGCATCCGGCTTGCCCTTGCTGCGCGGCCGTTCCTCGTCCATCTTGCCCCAGACGATCATGCGGTACTTGCTGGTGAACTCCGGCGTGCAGGTGGTCAGCGTGATGTAGCGGCCGGGCTCCTTGAAGCCCGACTCCTTCGGGACCGGTTCGAGCACGCTGATGTTGCTCGGCGAGGTCACCGGCAGGATCGACGCCATCTTGTAGACGAAGTACGTGTCCTGCGTCTCCACCACGATCGGGTCGCCCGGCTCCAGCCGGTTGATGTACCGGAACGGCTCCCCGTGCGTGTTGCGGTGCCCCGCGACCCCGAAGTTGCCCTCCTTCTCGTCGGGCATCGCCGTCTTCAGTGCGCCCTCCGCGTAGTGGCCCACCATGCCCCGGTCGAGCACCTTCTTGCTGTCGATCCCCTCGGCGATCGGCACGACCACGTCCAGCCGCGGAATGTGCAGCAGCGCGAACCCCTTACCCGGTTCGAACGCCCCCGGACTGCGCTTGCCGTTGGCCCAGTCGCTCTGGAGGTCACTGGCCTCCTGCCCGGCCTGTGCCTGCGCGCGCACATTCGTCCACCACAACTGGTAGGTGACGAACAGCAGCATCAGCACGCCGCAGGTGATGAACACCTCGCCGATCCCCCGGCTCGCGACGACAGCGGCACTCGGCTTCCGCTCCCGTGCCCGCCGTCGCGCCTCCACACGCGAGAGCGGCTCCTGCGGCGCGTCGTGGCCGTGGGGTGCGTCCGGGGACTCGGCGGGCCGGTTCGCGCCGCCACGGCGCCCCTGACGCTTCTTGGCGGCCTTCCTGCGCGCCGCCCGGCCCCCGGAAGCCGCGAAAGCCGCCGAGGACTGCCCGCGCGAGCCGTGCGTCGCGGGCCCCGAGCCCGCGTCGTACTCCGCGCCCGTGTCGTACCCCGCGCGCTCCGGCGGATCGGGGATCCGCAGCGCCACCGTCTCCTCGTCGACGGGCGGCAGATACGCGGTACTGTCGTCGGCCCCGGCAGCACCGCCCCCGACCGCGCCCGCACCGCCGTAGGAGTAGGCGCCCTGCTGAGTGGTGTCGTACCAGCCGCCGTCCCCGAACGTGCCGGGCGCCCCGTACGCGCCGGGCCCCCCGTACGGCTGCTGCCCGTACGGGGTCCCCTGCTCGCCGCCGGCGCCGTACGAGGAACCGTCCGTGAAGGACTGCCCGTATCCGGCACCGGACTCGCGCTCGGGGCGCAGCGCGGTCACGCCGACGACCTGCCCACCACCGGGGCCAGCCCCGCCGATCTCGCCACCGCCCCGTCGTCCCCGCACTCCGCCAGCCAGTTGGCCAGCATCCGGTGCCCGTGCTCGGTGAGCACCGACTCGGGGTGGAACTGCACGCCCTCGACGAGCAGTTCACGGTGGCGCAGACCCATCACGATGCCGTCCGGTGTCCGGGCCGTCACCTCCAGCTCCGCCGGTACGGTGGCCGGCTCGGCCGCCAGGGAGTGGTAGCGCGTCGCCGTGAACGGCGAGGGCAGGCCCGCGAAAACGCCCTTGCCCCCGTGCTCGACCGGCGAGGTCTTCCCGTGCAGCAACTCGGGTGCGCGGTCCACCACACCGCCGTAGGCCACCTGCATGGCCTGCATACCGAGGCAGACGCCGAAGACGGGCACTCCGGCCGACGCGCAGTGCCGCACCATGTCCACGCAGACACCGGCCTGTTCGGGAGTACCCGGCCCCGGGGACAGCAGCACGCCGTCGAAACCGTCCTGCGCGTGCGCCGTCGACACCTCGTCGTTGCGCAGGATCTCGCACTCGGCGCCCAGCTGGTACAGGTACTGGACCAGGTTGAAGACGAAGCTGTCGTAGTTGTCGACGACGAGAATGCGCGCGCTCACTGGTTGTCCACCGTCACATCGTTGAAGGGCAGCAGCGGCTCGGCCCAGGGGAAGACGTACTGGAAGAGGACATAGACCACAGCGATGATCAGCACGAGTGAGATGAGCGCCTTCGCCCATCCGTTCCCCGGCAGATGCCGCCAGATCCAGCTGTACATGCCGTCCCTTCCGTCGCACCACGGCACCGGACCCACGCCGTTCGTCACCAGACTAACGGCGCAACGCCTCCGGTTTCCCGGCCTCCACAGGCTGCGTGGAGTCCGGATGCGCCCGGACGGTCAGCCGATGACCGTGCCCCCGTTCCGGTTCGCACGTCGTCAGCGTCGGACAGCGGCCGGGACGCGTGTATCCGGAAGTACGTGGCGCAGGGTCGATCACCTCGATGCCCGAGGGCACGGTTTCGTACGGACGCGGCTCATCGGCGGCTCGCGACCCCGCTCCCGGAGCCCGTCCGGTCCGGGGTCCGCCCCGTGGGCTCTACCGCACCGGCTTCGCGTGGTGCAGGTCCACTGTGCCCGAGTAGCCGGGCAGGGTCACCGACCCCTCGTCCTCGACCTTCCAGCCGAGCCCGTAGACGTTGACGTACACCATGTAGTTCTGGATCGACGGGGAGGCCGCGAGCGCGTTCTTCAGCTTCTCCGGATCGCCGACCGCCGTGATCTTGTACGGCGGCGAGTAGACGCGGCCCTGGAGGATCAGGGTGTTGCCCACACAGCGCACCGCACTGGTGGAGATCAGCCGCTGGTCCATGACCTTGATGCCCTCGGCGCCGCCCTGCCACATCGCGTTCACCACGGCCTGGAGGTCCTGCTGATGGATGACCAGGTAGTCGGGCTGCGGCTCGGGATATCCGGGAAGCTTGGCGGTGGCGTTCGGCGGGGCGTCGTCGAGCGTGACCGTGATGGCCTCGCCCTTGAGTTCCCGCGTGCCCGCGCGGTGCTCCAGGTCGGCGAGCTGGTCGTCCTCCGCCTCGGTCCTGCCGTCGTCACGCTCGGCGAGGGACTCGATGTCTCCCCGGAGCGCCCCGTTGGACTCCTCCAGCTCGCCGTTCTTGTGGCTGCGCTCATGAATGAGGTCGGACAGCCTCAGCAGGGAGTCGTCCGTGCGGATGTTGGTGCCCTTCGCCGTGTTGAAGCTGGTGAAGAAGAGGAGACCCGCGAGGGCGAACACACCCGCGGTGAGCATCCGGACGGGCCGGAAGCCGTGTCGGCGGACAGGGCTGGATTCCGTCCCTGGGGAGTCGGCAGAATTGCTCAACGTACCCTTATCTCCTTCGGCGCCACGGAAGCACTACGCTAACTGACGCCCGGGGGAGCGCTCGGAGTCCCCTTGCAACCGCCCCGAGCACGACCCAGTTCCCTGCGCGGCCACGCAGCGCATCGACAGGAGAGACCCTCGTGCCGAAGTCACGTATCCGCAAGAAGGCCGACTACACGCCCCCGCCCGCGAAGCAGACGACCGATCTCAAGCTGACCAGCAGCTCCTGGGTCGCACCGGTGATGCTGGCCCTGTTCCTGATCGGCCTGGCCTGGATCGTCGTGTTCTACGTCACCGACGGCAAGCTGCCCGTCGACTCGCTGGGCAACTGGAACATCGTGGTGGGCTTCGGATTCATCGCCGCCGGCTTCGGCGTCTCGACTCAGTGGAAGTAGCGCTGAGCAGTACGGCTCTGCCCCAGCCCTGCCCTGGACCGCCCGGCGGTTCAGGGCAGAGTTGTCCACCAGCTCTGGGCAGGACTGTCCACCGAGTTATCCACAGGCATGTCCACAGCATGGGGAAAAGAAACGACGATCTGTGGATAACCTGTCGGAGATTGACTCCGGTGTGACAGAAGCACCAGCAATCGAAAGCACGTTCGCGCATCGCTGACCTGCGGAAACACGGGTCAGTGACAGCGGGCACAGATGTTCCTGCACACTGTGCACAAGATCCGGCACAGACTGTGGACAACCGGTGCTCAGGCGAGCTGGGCCGTCCTCAGCAGGGTCATCAACACGATCACGGCAAGTACCAGTGCACAGGTTCCATACTGGATCAGATCCCGCCGCTCGCGCGAGGCGTGGACCATGGCGTACCCGATCACCACACCGGCGACGAGCCCTCCGATATGGGCCTGCCAGGCGATGTTGAATCCCGGGCTGAAGGTGAAGACCAGGTTGATCACCAGCAGGGCGATGATCGGCCGTATGTCGTAATTGAGCCGGCGCACCAGAACGGCCATCGCACCGAACAGCCCGAAAATGGCACCGGAGGCACCGAGCGAGGCCGTGGTCCCCGGGACCAGCAGATAGGTCAGCGCACCACCCGCCAGGCCCGAGATCAGGTACAGCGCGAGGTAACGGGCCCGGCCGAGGGCCTGCTCGAGCGGACCGCCGAGCCACCACAGAGCGAGCATGTTGAAGGCGATGTGCCAGATCGCCTCGTGTGTGAACATCGAGGTGACCAGGCGGTACCACTGGCCCTCGGCGACGCCCTCGACGGGGCTGAGCGGCGGCCAGGCCCCGATCAGCACAAGGTGGTCCAGCAGCGGCGACCAGACATGCACCGCGATGAACACCGCGATGTTGATCCCGAGCAGGATCTTGGTGATCAGCCGGGGGTCCCCGGCGACGGTGCCGCCGGCGATCGTGCGGGGCATCGAGGCGGCGGGCGCGTGCCCCGCGCCCGGGCCTCTCCCGCGGACGCATTCGGGGCACTGGAAACCGACCGAGGCGCTGACCATGCACTCGGGGCAGATCGGACGTTCGCAGCGGGTGCAGCGAACGCCAGTCTCGCGGTCCGGGTGGCGATAGCAGACCGGGACACCGCGGGCGTCCTGCGGGCGTCCTACAGCCTGGTCGTCCATGGGATCCCCTAGGTCGTGTGGAAAAGCCCCGCCCCGCCCATCCTTACGGATGAGCGGGGCGATTGGTTCCCTCTTGGGGCTTTCCGCGCTCCTGAGGGCAGGGCCGTACTCGGCCCTTGCGGCGTCCTCAGCCCTCGCGGATCTCGACCGACTCGATGACGACGTCGTTGACCGGACGGTCGGTCCGGGGGTTGGTCTGCGTGGCCGCGATGGTGTCGATCACCTTCTGGCTCGCGGCGTCGGTGACCTCGCCGAAGATGGTGTGCTTGCGGTTCAGCCACGCCGTCGGGGAGACGGTGATGAAGAACTGCGAGCCGTTGGTGCCCGGACCCGCGTTGGCCATGGCCAGCAGGTAGGGCTTGTCGAAGCGCAGGTCCGGGTGGAACTCGTCCTCGAACTGGTAGCCGGGACCGCCGGTGCCGTTGCCCAGCGGGTCACCGCCCTGGATCATGAAGCCGCTGATCACCCGGTGGAAGACCGTGCCGTCGTAGAGCTTGTCCGTGGACTTGGCGCCCGTCTCCGGGTGGGTCCACTCCCGCTCGCCCTTGGCGAGCTCGACGAAGTTCTTGACGGTGATCGGCGCCTGGTTCGGGAAGAGCCGGACCTCGATGTCGCCGTTGTTGGTCTTCAGGGTGGCGTAGAGCTGATCAGCCACGATGTGCCTTCCGTTGTCTTTCCGTAACTCCCCGATCCTCGCACGGACGGGGCGTCCGGTCGCCCGTTCACAGGAGGGCGACAGGGCCGAACCACTTGCAGAAAACCGGGTGAGTCCTTCCGTGAGGGGGGCACTCGGGAAAGATCCGTGGCATTGTCGACGACAAGCTCCCGTTCTCCCGTATTCATCCGCTATTGCACTCGATCAGTGCCATCGGCACCCGTATGCCCCTCCGCACATGCCCGGCGGCGAGGCGGAAGGCATGATCCGTCAATGGGTGGACAGTCGAAAAACGTACGCCACCGAGGAGGAGGAACCGTGACCCGCATCGATAGCGTGCGCGCCGCGACTGATTCGGCGAAGGACAGCGTGCTGCATGCCGCGGAAGTGGTGGCGCCCTACGCCGACACGGCCAAGGTGAAGGCCGCGCACTACGCACAGGAGGCGCGCGTACGGCTGGCGCCCAAGATGACCCAGGCCGCGGGGCAGGCCCGTGTCCAGTACGGCGCCCATGTGCAGCCGTATCTGGAGCAGGCTCGGAGCCATGTGCCCCCGAAGGTCGATCTGGCTGCTCACGAGGCCGCTGTCCGGACCCGCAAGGCTGCCCAGCAGGCGGCGGACTACTCCCGGCCGAGGATCGAGCAGGCCAAGGCCGCCGCCGGTCCGGCGCGGGACGAGGCCGCGGCTCGCAGTGCGGCGGTACTGGCCGCACTGCGCGGTCAGGTCTCGGCCAAACAGATCCAGAAACTCGTCCGCAAGCAGCGGCGGCGCGCGAAGGCCGGCCGGGCCGCGAAGGTGCTCGTGGTCCTGGGTGCCGTCGTCGGCGGTGCGTTCGCCGCCTGGAAGTGGTGGGACAAGCAGGCCAACCCGGACTGGCTGGTGGAACCGCCGGCCGCGACCGATGTCGGGGAGCCGGGCGCGCTGTCGTCCGTGGACGGCAGCCGCGGCTCCAGCCTCGATCCCGAGGTCCGGGCGAAGGAGGCCGAGGAGGAGGCCGCCAAGCGCGACGAGCAGTCCTGACGCTCGGGCGGCGTCGAAAGATCCCGGTGCCGTCGGTCTGCGACATCCATCGTCTGCGGTACCAACAGCCTGGTGAGGCGGGAGACTTCAGCGTCTTCTGCCGCACCGGGCTGTTTCACGTGAAACAGCCCGGTGGGCCCGGAACCCCGGCCCTGAAGCCAGGGCCCCGAAGGTTCCCTGGAGCCGTGACGCCGGGCTCCCGGAGCTACTGAGAAAGAACCCCTCCCACCTGCTTTCCGCAGGTGGGAGGGGTTTCCTTGTGGAGCCTAGGGGAGTCGAACCCCTGACATCTGCCATGCAAAGGCGTTTGGGGTAGCTCTGCTACCTGCATGAATCCAGTCACAGGCCGGTTGACCTGCGGATTTGGCATCCCGCTAGATCCCAAGTAATCCCGGCTCATCCTGTTCTCACGTGTACGGAATGTGTACGAGAACGGGGCGGCCCCGGGCGGTGTCCTACCACCGACCACGGGGCCTACGGCCGGACCCTTCACCAGCAAGGAACCCGAGCCATGCAGCACAACGTACAGCCCACCGCGCCCCCGTGCGGCGCCCGCCGCACCGGCTGGGAGCGTCCCGGCCCCGGTCGCCGCCGCCTCCCCTGCATACTCCCCGCCGGCCACAACGGCGACCACCGCGACGCCTTCGCCCAGGCCTGGGACGGCCCTTCCCCCGCATCCGCTGATGCGGACCTGATGCGCGTTGATGCGCCGCAGGTCAACGAGGGCGAGCGGGTGCACGTGATCCGCCTCCTCGACGCCCCCGGCGCCACCCTCACGGTCACCTGCCCCGAGTGGTGCGTCTCCGACCACGCCGACGAGAAGACCCGCGGGACGTTCGCGCCCGACTTCACGCACCGGGGGGAGGAACTGGTCTTCCTCGCCCCCGGCGGCGGCGAGACCATGCTGTCCGCCCAGATCACGCACGCCCCGTTCAGCAGCATCCTCCGGGAGCCCGTCATGGGCGTCTCGTCGGCCAGCGAGGACATGGGCCCGGACCAGGCGCACGAGTTCGCCGACCGGCTGCGCGCCTACGCGGACGCCCTCGACTGCATGAGCGTCGACCTGGACGACGCCCGCCTGAACGCACGCGACAGCCGCGGGGGTGATGCGTGATGGCTGCGCTGTCCCGTGCGACCCGCCGCATCATCGTCGCGCACCTCACCGACCGCGGCATGAGCCCGGCCGAAATCGCCGCTGAGCTGGGCGTTTCCCGCGACACCGTGCGCAGGGACCTGACGGAGACGCCCCCGCCGACGCCCGCCGCCGAGCCCGAGCCTGCGCCGCCGGTTGCGGCCGGTCTGCTGCTCCCCGACGGGCTGCAGCTGCGCCAGGACCTCAACGTGCTCACCGCCGCATTCCGTGCGCGGCCCGAGGACGTTGCCCGCTTCGCGATCTACCAGACCGCGGAAGGCGTGCGCCGCCACTGGCAGGCCCAAGCAGCTGCCCGCGCCAGGCAGGCGACGGACGGATGATCCTCGCCGTCGTCTTCGCGCTCGCCGCCCTCGCGGCCCTGCTCGGCCTCGCCCTGGTCGACGCCCGCACCGTGCCCCCGATCACCGGCACCTGCGCCCTCGTGCTCACCTTCGCCGCGCTCGCCGTGGCCATCACCCGCTGAAGGACCCCGTCATGCAGATCGTCACCATCGGCGGCGTGACCGTCGGCCTGTGCATCCTCGGCTACTACCTCACCACCTGGTGGCCCGGCACCAAGCAGCTCACCAAGGACCCCGCGAAGCATGCGGCCGTCCTCGCCCCGTTCCTGTTCGCCTGGGCCTACGGCTGCCTGACCGTCCTCGGCATCGGCGGCCTGATCGGCTGGACGGCAGACACCGCCCTGTGGATCTCCAACTGGCTCGGCGACGTCGCCCTCGTCTGGGGCGTCGGCGCGGACGCCGGGCAGCGGGCGGGCGGCACGGTCTACCTGCCTCTCACGCAGACCGGCGGGGCGGTCGTCCTCATCCTCACCGCGGTGATGGTCGCCCTCGTGAAGAAGTCCCGCCACGGGAGCGCGATCAAGCTCGGCGCCTGGTGCGGGATCACCCTCGGCACGTCGGCCGGGATCGCGGGCTTCGCCGCGGTCCCGCTCGCCCAGGCCGTCAACTGGGTCGGCGCCGTCCTGTTCGGTGCGCTGTGACAGCGCCCGAGCCGTCGAGGACGGCCGGCGCCTGCGTGCTGGCCGTCCTCGGCGGGGCCGCCCTGGCGGTCGTCTTCGCGCTCTCCTCGGAGGCCGGTGTGCTCACCGTGTGGGCGGTCGGCGTGACGGCGGTGTGGCGGGCCGCCCGCCGCCCTGTGTCCGATTCGTCCGCCCCTCCCCCACCGGGGGAGGACCGCCCCTCTTGCAGTGAATGCGCAGGTCACGACTTCGTGAGCGTGACCCCTTCTGAAACCCAGAAGGGGATGTTGATCTACAAGACGTCGCCCCCCGACCGGCCCAACCACACCCATATCCACTTCGTCGAGGGGGAGGTGAACCAGGCATGATCCGCCGCATCCTCGCCGTCCTCGGCTACGAGCAGAAGCCGCTGAACTACTGCGCTAACTGCGCCGGCCACTACCCGCCGTCGCACTTCCCCTGCATCTGACCCCGCCCACGGCAACGGCCCCTGTCCTCGAGGACAGGGGCCGTTGCGTTGCCCGGCCCGGCCGCCGCCCGGGGGGAGCTTCAGCGGCCGGACCGGAGTCTCATTTCCCGCGCGCGGCCTCCCGCAGGGTGCGCACCAGTGCCCGCCCCGTCCCGCACCCGCGGACGTCGTCCACGCACTGCTCGCACTGCTGCGTGTGCTCCAGCAGCGCCCGGTAGGCCAGTCCCGCGGGCCCTTCCCGGTAGGTGCCTGCCGCCGCAGGGTTCGGTGAGCGCCGACTCGCCGCGCTCACGGCCGGTCCGCGAACGGCACCAGGCCGTGGACGCTGCGGCACGGCTCGCAGGCGTAGGTGGTGATGCCCGCGCCGGTCCCCTGCTCGATGACGTCGATCAGCCGCACGCCGTCGGAGTGGGCGTGATGCCAGTGGCACCAGCCGAACGCCGTAGGGGTGGCGGGGGTGTCCGTGGTGGGCTCGGTCTGCGCGTACTCTCGTCCATGTCGTCGCTCCCTCGTAGCGGTGGCCATACCCCCGGGCCCGGCAGCCGCGGGGGTTTTCGCTGGTCGGACGGTACCGCTATAGGCCACCACATGGCACCCCATACGGCCATACGGTGCCACCTACGGGTGCCTGTCACGGGGTGCCGCCCTACGTTCCGGAGCATGAGCGAAGACCCGTTCGTCTACGTCTACGTGCGCGTCGCCAACGAAGTGGAAGCCGAGATCCGATCCGGCCGGCTCCCGCACGGGGCGCGCCTGCCGAACGAGCGGGACATGGGCGCTCAGTACGGCGTCGCCCCGGGCACCGCCCGGCGGGCCGTCCAGGAACTCCGGGAGCGCGGCCTGGTCGTCACCCTGCCGAACAAGGGCACGTTCGTCGTCGCCCCCGACGAGGGGTAGGGGAGGCCGCGGTCAGGCCGTCAGGTCGACGGTGGCGAGCGCCCCGGGCCGCTTGAACGCGACGCCGATGCGCGCCTCAGCGCGGAACTTCACGAGGTTCTTCTCGAACAGGGGTCCGGCCTCGGACCAGTCCATTTTGACGCCCTGTCGGGTGAGCAGGGTGACGGTGGACCAGTCGCCGACGAGTCCGGTTCCGGCTTCCATGCCGGCGTCCAGGACGACGGGCACGCTCCACAGTTGGAGCGGGGCGCGGCCGGACGGTGTGCCGGACAGTTCGGGCTGGTCCTGCTCGTTGCGCAGCAGCTCGATGGTCTCCCAGTCGTTCGGGTTGAAGACCCACGCGGTCGGCTTCTCTCCGGCGAGCTGCAGCGTGGTGAGCACCTTGCGCGTGGTGATGAGCGGGTTGGTGACGTAGGCCTGCGAGCGGACGCCCGTGGTGCCGAGCAGTCCGGCGACCGCGGTGCCGTCCTCGGCGGTGCCGCCGTTGAGGATGACCGAGTGCGCTTCGAGCTGGAGGCCGGCGGTCATCTCGGAGCGGAGGAAGTCCTGGAGGGCGGGCATGTCTGCCAGCCACTGCTTGGGGATCTCCTCGGAGAGGTGGGCCAGGGTCATGACCTGCCCGGGGACCCTCTCCAGGGAGTAGGGGGAGGTGGGCTTTTGGGCCCCCCGGGGGACGGTGGCCGCGTTGTGGGTGCGGGCCGTCTGCCGCATGTAGGTGAAGGCGTCGCCCCCGGTCATCTCCTGACTGCTGATGACCTGGGCGAGCCCGTTGGAGGCGTAGGGCAGGACGACGGTGCCGATGTCGACGGGCAGCATGACCGACCCGGAGGTGGGGAGCAGCGCCTTCTCTCCGTGGGTCATGCCGCGCTGGGTGATGGCGTCGGTGAAGGCGCGGGCCAGGCCGTCGGGCTGTTCGGCCTTCATCTGTCCTGCGTCCCGCTTCCCGGCGTGCTTGGCAGCCAGTTCCTGGGCATCGTCGGCGGCTTTCACCTTCGCCGCGACAACGTCGGTCTCGGCCTTCAGCTCGTTGATGCGGGTCATCTCGGCCTGGGTGAAGTCCCGGTTCTCTTCCTTGGCCTTGGCGACGATGTCCGCCGCTTCCTTCAGCAGTGCCTGGAGCTTTTCGCGCAGCGTCATGATGGTCCGTTCTGGCCGCGGCGTGCGGCCTCGGTGTGGAGTGACGTGTCTCCACCACGGGGCGGCGTTGAGGGCTTCGCGGCGGCCGGCGGATGCCTGGCAGCGGCGGCCTCACACGACTTCGCGTCGTGGGGCTGAGCCCCCCTGACGGCGGTCTACGCGGACACCGAAGGTGGCGGCGGACCTGCCCGTCAGGGGCTCGTGATCAGTCTCGCACGCCCTGATGGGCGGCTTCAATGAGCGCGGCCAACTGCTCGCGCGCGGACGGCTGGACGTGCCCACCGGCCGTGGCCTTGTCCCCGATGCGGACCATGTCGGCAACGGTGCCGCACAGGGAGATCAGCAGCCGGGCGGCCTCCCCGAACGTCACGGTGGCGAGCATGGCTTGTGCGCCGTCGGGGTTGTCGGCCCACGCGAGGGCGAGGCCTGCGGCGTCCGCGCGGCCCTGGAGCAACTCGGCTTCCTGCTCGGGGGTCATGTCGTTCACGGGGTGCCTCCCGGGTGAAGGGGGATGGGGAGCAGCTCGGGGCGGCCGGCCTCTCCGGCCGTGTCCAGGGGGAGCCAGCACGTGGCGTCCCACTGGTCGACGGTGTCCGCGGGCAGGCTCGCCCACGACTCGGGGTCGCCCTCCCCGTGCTCGGTGCGGTCGGTGTTGGTGCGGACGGTGTGCTGTCCGGCGTCGTTGATGAACCGCAGGGGCACCCTGCGGCCGGTGGCCGGTGTCTCCTCGGGGATCTCCTCGGGCATGGCGTTCCTTCCGTGTCAGGCTCGGTCGAGCGGGTCGAAGCAAGAGGGGCAGGTGGTCTCTCCGTTGGCAGCGTGCAAGGGGTCGAGCGGGTCACTGCACACGGTGCAGCGCGCCGTTTCGCCGGTCACGTTCTGTGATGCCGGTTTGTCGTCCGCGCCATTGGCGCCATCAGTCGCGCCATTCGCGCCAGGGTCTGAGGGTTGGCGCGAATGGCGCGACTGTGGCGCGACTCCCGAACCGGCGTCACTCTGCGTGTCGGTGGTCAGTGCCTCGATACGCCAGACGGCGCCCTTGCCGAACCCGGCTCGGGCGGATACGACACCGGCCTTTCGCATGGCGCGCTGCAGCGTCCGTTCTGAGATGTCGTCGGCGGCTGCGGCCTTCTTCACGTCCTTCGCCGGTGCCTCGCCGCCCTGGTCCATCAGGTAGCCGCGCAGCCACTCGGCAGCGTCGTCACGCTCGCCGCGGTCGGTCTCGTATCCGGCGGCGAGGATCTCGTCCACGGAGCGGGACGACTGGCCGGTGAACACGAACCGTCCGACGTAGGCGATGCCGGTGCGGGTGGGCACCTCGGTGGACAGGATGTTGTAGGAGAGCGAGGGCAGGTCCGCGCGCCCGAGGCTGTTCTTCGCCTGGGTCATCACCCGACAGTCGTTGTCGTCGTCGCGGGCGAACCCGAACACGGCCCGGGGCACGTTCTTGAACGCGCCCGAGCCGGTGATGAGCGACGCCGGGTCGGTGCCGGAGCCCTTGTTGAAGTGGGCGATGCCGAGCAGGACAGCGCCGGTGCGGTCGGCCATGCGGGCGAGCGGGTCCAGGGCGGTGCGCACGTCCCGCTCGCGGTGGGTGTCGATGCCCTTGCCGATGCACGACATGAGCGGGTCGAGGACGACCAGGGCGACGTCATGCTCTGCGATGGCCTTCTCCATCAGGCTGTTGTCCTGCGGCAGGCTCAGCGTCGTCTCGCCGTACTCGGCTTCGACCGCTTCGACGCGGTACACGAGGTCGAGGTTCGCGCCGGCCCCGATGAGCCGGGGCACGATGGTCTGCTTCCACGAGTCCTCAATGGCCACGTAGAAGACGGCGCGGGGGCGGCCGTGGAAGTTGCCGGGCAGGGTGCCGCGGGTGATCTGCGCGGCCATCCACATGCCGAACGACGACTTGCCGGTGCCCTCGCGTCCGGCGGCGACGGTCAGGGTGCCGGCGGGGATGCGGCCCTCGCCCTCGTCGAGCCACGCCCACACCACAGGCTCCGGCTCGATGTCCGAGGCGCGGGTGATCCGCAGGGACCGGGCAGGCTGCGGCTCGTCCAGCGTGATCCCAGCGTTGCGCAAGATCGCCTCGGCCTGGTCGTGCTCGTTCAAGGGGTGCCTCCGGCCGATCGGTAGGCGGAGGCGATCGTCGTGCGCGCCTCCGCCTCGGTGAGTCCTGCGTGGGTGGCCGCGTCGGCCAGGGCGCCGGCGACCGCGCGCGCGTCGAGCTGCGCTTTCCTGGCGTGCTCGAAGGCGCGGCAGGCTGCCCAGTACAGGCAGCTGTTTCGGTTGCCCTGCCGGGCGTTGAGGACGGAGCGCACCAGGCCGACGAGGGCGCCGCCGCCCTCGCGGGGCGGGGCGCCGGCGGGCCGCGGTATGGGCGGGGTGGCCGGTGCTTGTAGGGCGGTGAGCAGCCAGGCGGGGGCGGGCACGGGCGGCTGCTCGGGGTCGACGAGTTCGTACATCACGCCGGTGGCGTGGACGGAGCCGGGGCCGATGACGTACCCGCGCGGGCCGCGCACGTCCCCGTCGAACTTGCCGCGCAGGGCACCGAGCCCGTTGCCGAGCTGGAGACTGCCGGGCACCCAGTAGTAGTCGTGGTGCCCCTTCGCCGTGGTGACGCGCATCGTCGGCGTGTGCCGGTGGCCAAAGGCGCCGGCGGCGTCCTCAAGGGCTCCCGGGCGGTCAGAGTCGACGACCAGGAGGCGGGCGCCGTCCGGGCCGTCGACGGCGCCGATAGCCACGCCGACGTTACGGAGCCGTTCCCCGAACGTGCGGCGGACCTGGTCCTCGTCGAGGGTGTGCGCGCGGGTGAAGGGCACGCACGGGTGCTTGCCCCGGTCGGTGCAGGTGACCGGGTCGTGGCCCTGCCCGATGCCCGCGCACCGGTCAAGGCCGGGATGGTCGGTGGGGAAGACGGCGAAGCCGTGGCGGACGAGCCACAGGGCGCCGTCGAGAGGCGTGTCGGCGGCCCGCTGTTGCGCTACGGTGTCGGAAGACCCGGTCATCAGCTGGTCTTCCTCGTTCGCCCCCGTTGCCGCGGGGGCGTTCGTCTTTTCGGTCGTCATGCCGCGTCCCCGCACTCCCGCGCCGTCAGCCACGCGTCGACGTCCGTGCGCCGGTAGCGGACGCGCGCGGCGCGTCCGTCCCCCAGCTTCGTGTAGCGCGGGCCGATACCCGACCAACGCCAGTTGGCCAGGGTGCGCGTGCTCACGCCCAGCTCCTCCGCCAACTGCCGGGGGGTCAGCCTTACGTCTGCCACTTTCCACCTCGCATGAGTTGATTAGAGACTCAAATGCGTCTACAGTCGACGCATGCCAAGGACACTAGCAGACCAACCGGGACGGTTGAAGATTCGTCCGGCGCCTAAGCTGAGCGCCATGACGCAGCCCTCACGCACCCCCACCCGGATCACTGACCCGAGCGGCCTCACCGTCGCTGCGAACGTGCGCCGCGTCCGCGAATCGCGCGGCTGGTCGACGTATGAACTGGCCAAGAAGCTGAAGGACGGAGGCCGGCCTGTCTCCCCGTCCGCCCTCGCGAAGATCGAGCGAGGGGAGCGCCGGGTGGACGTCGGCGACCTCATCGCCCTCGCGGTCGCGCTGAACGTTGCGCCGTCGGGGCTGCTGCTACCGGTGGACACCGAGCCGCTTGCGGAGATCGAGATCACGGGCCGCAGCCGCGCGGTTCCCGCGCTCAAGGCATGGGAGTGGGTGGACGGTCGCGCCACACTGGACGATCCGGCATCCGGGCACGCGGCGTACCAAGCACACATGCTTTACCGCCTCTACGGCCGTCCACACTGGCTCGTCGACCTGGAGGACGAGGAAGAGGCGGGCGGTGCGGATCGCAACCTCGGCGACCGGCTGAAGCGCACAGCTGGGATCGAGCGCGTGGAGGGGACCACCAACCGCTACCGGTTCAAGCGAGAGGGCGGGGGGGACGATGGCTAGGGTCTGGATCGAGGACCGCGCGAAGCACGCCGAATACCAGACGGCCATCGAGCGGTGGAAGGCCGCGAAGAAGGCTGGCAGCAAGCGCCAGCCGCCCGGCCGTTGGCGGGTCCGCTGGTACGGCCCGGACGGCATGCCGAAGTCGGCGACGTTCGCGAAGCTGCCCGAAGCTGAGAACCACGTGCACGAGGTTGAGGCCCGGATGCGGGATGGCTCGTACCGAGACGCCTCCGCTGGGAAGGCGACGCTGCGGGACGTCTACGAGAAGTGGAAGGGCACCCTGGGCGGCCTGGAACCGACCACCCGGGAGACGTACCTGGACACGTGGCGCGTGCACGTCGACCCGCGGTGGGGCGACTACCAGGTCCGCCGTATCGAATGGGAGGACATTGCCGAGTGGGTGGGTCACCTCGCGGAGGGCTCCCACGGCTGCCGCAAGGTTGGCCCCGGCCGTATCCAGAAGGTCCACCTGGTGCTGTCCCTCGTGCTCGGGCATGCGGTCCGGGCGAAGCGCATCGCCGCGAACCCGGCGGCCGGCGTCCCGCTCCCCCGCCCGGTCCCGAAGGATCACGTCTACCTCACGCACGCCCAGGTCGACCGGATCGCGGAGGCCGCCGATGAGTACCGGCTGCTCGTCCTGCTGCTCGCCTACACAGGCCTGCGCTGGGGTGAGGTGTCCGCCGTGACCGTCGGCGCCGTCGACATCAGCGCGCGGCGACTCGCGGTGCGGCAGGCCTACAAGAAGACGCGCGGCGGCTTGATTCTCGGCATGCCGAAGACGCACGAGCGTCGGAAGGTTCCGATCCTGCGGTCACTGGCCCTCGAGCTGGGGGAGGTCACCAAGGACCGCACCGCGGAGCAGCTGCTGTTCACGGCCCCTGGGGGAGGACCGCTGTACGGGGACAACTTCCGTACCCGCGTGTTCAACCCGGCTGTGAAGGCCGCGGGATTGGCAGGCGCCGGCGTGACCCCGCACAAGCTGCGGCACACCGCAGCGTCGCTGAGCATCGCGAGCGGCGCGGACGTGAAGGTCGTACAGACGATGCTCGGGCACAAGTCCGCGGCGATGACGCTGGACACCTACGGGCATCTGTTCCCCGACCGGCTGGACGAGGTGGCCGACCGCCTGGACCGCGAGCGCGCCCACCGGGACGCTCTGCGGGACGTGGCAACGGTCGTCAGCCGCTACATGGCAACGAGGGAAGATCACTGAGCATGTGTACTGAATGTGTACTGCGACCCCGGGGCCCTCCCGTGGGAGGACCCCTGAAAAGGCCTGTGACCTGGAGTGGAGCCTAGGGGAGTCGAACCCCTGACATCTGCCATGCAAAGACAGCGCTCTACCAACTGAGCTAAGGCCCCGCGTGTGAAGCGTCCACCAGGAACAAGCACATCCGGGTGGGCGCCGGAAACAAGAGTACCGGGTCCCCCGGGGGGTTCCGCAAAAAGATTGGGGCTCCCCGTGACCAACCACTCTCCGTAAGATGCTCGGCGTGGTTCGCTACAGCGAACCACGGTTCTTGGGGAAGCGATGGGGAGACGCAATGGACGCCGCACAGCAGGAAGCCACCGCAAGAGCGCGGGAACTGCAGCGGAACTGGTACGGGGAGCCGCTGGGGACGCTCTTCCGTAAGCTCATAGACGACCTCGGCCTCAACCAGGCTCGTCTCGCTGGGGTACTGGGGCTGTCCGCACCGATGCTGTCGCAGCTGATGAGCGGTCAGCGGGCGAAGATCGGCAACCCCGCGGTGGTCCAGCGGGTGCAGCTGCTGCAGGACCTGGCGGGCCAGGTCGCGGACGGCAGTGTCAGCGCGGCCGAGGCGACCGAGCGCATGGAGGAGATCAAGAAGTCTCAGGGGGGTTCGGTGCTCAGCAACACCACGCAGACGACGAGCGGTTCGGGCGCGCCCACGGTCAAGCGGGTGGTGCGGGAGATCCAGTCACTACTGCGTTCGGTGGCCGCTGCCGGCGACATCATCGACGCCGCCGACGCCCTCGCCCCGACCCACCCCGAGCTGGCAGAGTTCCTCCGGGTCTACGGCGCCGGCCGCACCTCCGACGCGGTCGCGCACTACCAGTCCCACCAGAACTGATCCCCCGGCCGCAGTAGAGGCAGGGGCAGAAGGGGTAAGCAAAGAAGTAGGGCGAGGGGAGATCCCGCTGGGGGAGGAGCGACGCACAGCCATGGGTGAGGTCTTTGCCGGCCGGTACGAACTGGTCGACCCGATCGGGCGCGGGGGTGTCGGTGCCGTCTGGCGTGCCTGGGACCACCGCCGTCGCCGCTATGTGGCGGCCAAGGTCCTGCTGCAGAGCGACGCCCACTCCCTGCTCCGTTTCGTGCGCGAGCAGGCCCTGCGGATCGACCACCCCCATGTGCTCGCCCCCAGCAGCTGGGCCGCCGACGACGACAAGGTCCTGTTCACCATGGACCTGGTCGCCGGCGGCTCACTGGTCCACCTCATCGGCGACTACGGACCCCTGCCGCCGGCGTTCGTCAGTACCCTGCTCGACCAGCTGCTGGCGGGGCTCACCGCGGTGCACACGGAAGGCGTCGTGCACCGCGACATCAAGCCCGCCAACCTGCTCCTGGAAGCCACCGGTACGGGCAGACCACGTCTGCGGGTGTCCGACTTCGGTATCGCCATGCGGCTCGGTGAACCGCGCCTGACCGAGACCGACCTGGTGGTGGGCACGCCCGGCTATCTCGCGCCGGAGCAGCTGATGGGCTCCGAACCGGACTTCCCCGCGGACCTGTTCGCGGTGGGCCTGGTCGCGCTGTATCTGCTGGAGGGCGCCAAACCGGACGCCAAGGCGCTCATCCAGCACTTCGCCGAGCACGGCACGCCCGGGGCTCCCCAGGGCATCCCCGACCCGCTGTGGCAGGTCGTGGCCACCCTGCTGCAGCCGGACCCGCAGGCCCGGTTCCGTACGGCCGCGGGGGCGCGCAAGGCCCTGGCCGCGGCCAGGGAGCTCCTCCCGGCGCCCGGTCCCGACGACGAGTTGATCGAGATCTTCGACCAGCTCGGCCCGCTCCCCCCAGGTTTCGGCCCCGAAGGCCCGCTGAAGGCGGCTTCGGGCGTGCGCTCGGCCCCGAGCCGTCCGGGAGGGGCGGGACAGCACCCGGAGGGCGGGGAGACGGAGCGCCCGCCCGAGGCCGGAGCGGCAGGCGCTCTGCTCGAGACCTCCGGGCGTGGCGACTACCCCTCCCGTTCCGACCCGGGCCACGGCGGCACCTCCCCCCACGGCGGTGGGACCGGCCGCCCGGTTCCCGCGAGCCGGTCCACCGCGACCGGTGTCGCCGGCACCGGCCCGGCACCGTCCGCCCCGCCGCTACAGCCCTCGATGTCGGACACCGGCAGCTTTCACCTGCCACCGCCCCAGGCCACGGTCACGTCCTCCCCCGCGCCCGCTCGACCGCCCCATGCGCACACCCCACCGAGTCAGGGACAGGGACGGGTACCGGGACAGGTGCACGCCCGGGCACAGTCCCAGCGCCGGACACCGTCCCAGCCTTCTCACGGCGCACAGCAGGTGGCCCACGCCGACCCCGTGTCCCCGCCCGACGGCACTCACCCGCCGCGCTCCCCCCTGTTCCCACCGTCGTTCCCGCCGTCGTTCCCGCCGTCGGCGTATCCCGGCTCCGCGTCGCATCGCGCCGATGCCTCCACTGCCGAGTACACCGCCCGCGTCCCGCAGGTTCCGTCTTCGGACAAGGCGGTTTCACGGCACGGGGCGACCGGTCGGCGACGGCGACGGCACCGCCCCGGCCCTCCCGCACGGGTGGCCGTCCCTCTCCTGCTCCTGGCACTGGCCTGCTATGCCGTGGGGTTCTGGGCCCTCACGCGGATCTGATGCCCGGATCGTCCTGGGAAGCGGTTCTTCGTCGAGCGGCCATCGTCCACACAGCGAGTCCCACCAGCAGTGCGCTGCCGGTTCCGATACCGCCCACCGCGAGCGCCGTCATCGCGGTGTCGTCACCCGTGGACCGGCCCCGAGTCGCCGCCTCGCGGTCCTGCGCGGTGACCGCGAAGATGTCCGCCGGGGCGGACTCCCCCGCGTACTCCGGCCCGTCCTGTGCCGCACCGCTGACCCGCACCCGCAGCGTCAGCGGGACGGGTCCGTCCCCGAAGTCGTCCGCCACCTCCGCCGTGAGGTGTGCGACGAGGTAGTAGGAGCCTGCGAAGCGCATCGCGCCGACCTGGGCGCCGGTGGCATGGCGATTGGCGTACGCGACGTGGGGGAGCGGGGGGAGGCTGCCCGTCTTCTGTCTGCCGTCGTAGCCGACGCCCACGTCCGCGACGTGCCCGCGTACGGGGTTGTAGAGGTCCAGGTCCAGGGCGGCGGGGACGAACCCGGTACCCTCTGAGCTCGAACTGCCCAGTTCGGCGGTGGCGTGGAACTGCCGCCCCCAGTCGACGGGAACCTTGTAGAAGAGCGTTTGGCCGGGCCGGATGTCGTCCCGCCAGACTCCCTCCTTGAGCGGGGTGGCCTCGGCGAAACCACGGCCGCCCGCGCGCCGTTGGGCCTCCCCGGTGACGGGCCGGGGCGAGGCGGAGTTCCACTCCTCGGGCGCGGCCGTCGCTCCGGCCCGCTCCAGCCGCGGTTCCGACGCGGTGGTGAGTTCCAGCTCCCAGGCGTCGGGGGAGGCGCCCTTTCCGTCCGGATCGGCGCGTTCGACGGTCACGTAGTACGTACCGGCGTCCTGGCAGAGGGATTTCCTGGGGGAGATCTCGCGCACGGCCGACGCGGCGACCGGGTGCGGGCTGGCGGCGGCACCGAAGGTCGCGGTGTCCACGTCACAGGAGCGGCCGTCCGCGTCCTGCACGGACACCTTGACGCCGTCGATGACGGCGGCGCTGCCACGGCCCGGGGGGACGGCGGTGGCGGAGACGTAGACGTTCGAGCCGGCGTCGAGTTCCAGGCGGTAGTGGATCCTGCCGCTCTCCGGAAGAGTGCTCCGGTAGGTCCGACCGGCTTCCAGCCGTACGGCGTCGGCGGTGCTCCCCGCCCCGTCGATCCGTTGCGCGCCCTCGGTGAAGGCATACCCCTCAGAGGCTCCAGGAGCCCCGGAAGCAGCGCGGAAGGCCTCGGGGGCCCCGGCGTTCCCAAAAGCCCGGGAAACCGTCTCGGCGGCCCCGGCGGCGACCGCCTCCGGCCACGCGGACACACCCGGCGCCCCCAGCAGCATCACCGACGCGAGCGTCACCACACTCGCGCGCAGGGCAGCCGGCGCCCGACCACGCCCCGCCCGGGCGCGCCGCCCCCACGCCATACACCGCCGTCCCCTCACGCGCCACCCCTCGTCGTCGCCCGGACGTCGCACCGCCCCATCCTGCCCCGCGGACAAGGCCCGTCAACAAGGCCCCACGACACACAAAACCCCGACCGCGAGCGCGGCCGGGGTCTGTTCAGCGTCGTATGTCGGTACTCACGAACCCGTGGGCACGGAGTCAGTCGCCTCCGTCCACAGATCCTGCTCGGCGCGATCCGCCTGGATCTGGCGGTACACGAGGAGCCCGCCGATGGCGGCCAGTGCGACCAGGAGAAGCTTCTTCACCGCGCGACCTCGTCTTTCTTGACGTAGGGGACCTCTGGCGCCCGACTATACACACCGACCGATACCGATCAGTGACCTGTGTCGGCCGTGCAACTCCCCATCTTTACTGTGCAGTAGGAGCGGAGCACACCGACCTGTGCCAGAGGGTGACCGCACTCACACAGTCGGTGAATTTGACCGCATCCCTCCGCACTCTTTCACTTTTCTCCCCTCTTGCGACCATCCGGGTGGTGTTCATCTGAACATCGACGCGCCACGGACGTCGGTCCACCACTTCGCGGCCCACATACACATGATGAGGAAAGTACGCAAATCGCCCGACCCGAAAGTGAGGGGCCATGGCCCGGAACAAGGTCATGAAGCTGTGGACCGCCATCGTCACCGCCTTCCTCGCGCTGTGCACGGCGCTCGGACTCATCACCACGACCGCCTCCGCCGCGGCGGTATCCCAGACCGAGACGACCCGCAACAGCAAGAGCGCCCCGGACGTGACGACGCCGACCGCGTCCGTCCGGCCCTGGTCCCATACGAGGGCCCTGCCCCCCACGATGAAACAGCGCATCCGCGCGGAGGCCCACGGAGGATCCCCCAGGTGCCGCCATCGCCCGCTCGCGAACCCGGCCCCTGACCCGGCCTCCACCCCCTGCTCCGACGACACCACATCCCCCGCGGCGCCCCGCACCGGCCACCTCCCGCTCCAGCGCTGAGCCTCCGGGCCCATGGAGGCCCGCTGCCCCATCACACCCCACCCGTGCCGTCTCCGGCTCCCCCGAAGTCCCGGCGAACTCGCGTACAGCCCCGACGGCACGCGAAAGGCCCGGTTGCCCGGCAACGGGCAACCGGGCCTTCCCCATGCCCTCACCACCGAACACGTCAGGGCCCGGCCGCCACCGCACCCCGCCCCACCGGCGAACGGGATCGGAGGAAGCGGAACCCCACCCCTCCCACACCAGCGCTCACACCCCGCGCAAGGGCATGGAGCAGACCGGGTGGGACGAGGTGAGGGCCGGCAGGCCGAGGCGAAGCAGGCCGAGGCGGACGCAAAAGACCCCCGGCCGCAATGGCCGAGGGTCTCATGACGATGTGGGGCTAACAGGATTTGAACCTGTGGCCTCATCCTTATCAGGGATGCGCTCTAACCAACTGAGCTATAGCCCCGCCGCGCTCTGCGGTATGTGTTCCGCGCGCTGACTCCTGAAGATTAGCGCACGACCCGGGCAGTCCCAAAATCGGTTGCCGGGGGACCGTCAGAGCAGGCCGGGAAGCCGCCGGGCGCCGCTCACTCGTCCTCGGCCAGCGTGAGCTCGACACCGCCCACGAAGCCTGCGGAGAGGTTGTAGATGAACGCGCCGAGGGTCGCCAGAGCCGTTGCCAGGACGACGTCAATGACCGCGATGATCGTCGTGAACAACAGCACGTTGGGCAGCGACAGGAACGACTGGAGGTCGAAGCCGTTCGACTCGTTGGAGCCCGTCGCCTCGGAGATCGTGCCGCCGACCGTCGAGAAGACGCCCATCGCGTCCATGACCATCCACAGCACCGCGGACGCGACGATCGTGCAGATGCCCAGGGCGATGGAGAGCAGGAAGCTGACCTTCATCACCGACCAGGGGTCGGCCCTGGCCACCCGCAGGCGCGCCTTGCGCACGCGCGGTGTGGTGCGCGCCCCGGTGCGCGGGCGGCGTACCGCGCCGCCCGGACCCTCTGCCGTACCGGCCTGCGCCTGGTAGGCCTGCGGCGGGTGGTAAGGCCCCGCCTGCTGCTGCTGCCGTTCCCCCGGCAGCGGTGAGGTCGTATGAGCAGCGGCGCCCTGTCCGGGCGTGCTCTGCTGATGACCTCGGGTGTCCGTCACAGTCCCCCCCTGGGATCCATGTCTGTCGGACGAAGGCGAGTCCTTGCCGGGCGACTTGATCGCTTTCAGGTTGGTCGTGTGCGGATCTGTCGCCCGCGTGGCAGAGCCACGGCCACCGCCGTCCGTGCCCGTATTGGTACCGGTCGGCCCGGTGCCCGTGGCTCCGCTCACGCTGACTCACTCCTCGTGCTACTCGGCCGAGGGCGCCTCACCCTCGTCCGTGCCGGTGGTCACGGCACCTTCGTCGGTCTCGTCCACGGCCACGTCGCCGTCGACTTCCTCCGCCTCGCGTCCCGCCTCGGCGTTACGCGCGATGCCGACCACGGCATCGCGCTTGCCCAGATTGATCAGTTGGACGCCCATGGTGTCACGGCCCGTCTCCCTGACTCCGCTGACCCGCGTGCGAATCACACCGCCCGACAGCGTGATGGCGAGGATCTCGTCGGTCTCCTCGACCACCAGCGCGCCGACGAGGGTCCCACGATCCTCGACGATCTTGGCGGCCTTGATGCCGAGGCCGCCGCGACCCTGGACGCGGTACTCGTCGACAGCGGTCCGCTTCGCGTACCCGCCGTCTGTGGCAGTGAACACGAACGTACCGGGTCGAACAACATTCATCGAGAGCAGCTCGTCCCCTTCGCGGAAACTCATGCCCTTTACACCCGAGGTCGCACGGCCCATGGGCCGCAAAGTCTCGTCCGTCGCGGTGAACCTGATCGACTGTGCCTTCTTGCTGATCAGTAGTAGATCATCATCTGCCGAGACGAGTTCAGCCCCGATCAGTTCGTCGTCGGAACCGTCCTCCTGCTCCCGCAAGTTGATCGCGATCACACCACCCGAGCGGGGTGAATCGTAATCCTTCAGCGACGTCTTCTTGACCAGGCCCGCCTTGGTGGCCAGAACCAGGTAGGGCGCCGCCTCGTAGTCGCGGATCGCGAGGATCTCGGCGATCGACTCGTCCGGCTGGAAGGCCAGCAGGTTGGCCACGTGCTGGCCGCGTGCGTCCCGGCCGGCGTCGGGCAGCTCGTACGCCTTCGCCCGGTAGACCCGGCCCTTGTTGGTGAAGAACAGCAGCCAGTGGTGCGTGGTGGACACGAAGAAGTGGTTGACGATGTCGTCTTCCTTGAGCTTCGCTCCGCGTACGCCCTTGCCGCCGCGCTTCTGGGCCCGGTAGTCGTCGGTCCTGGTGCGCTTGATGTAGCCGCCGCGCGTGACCGTGACGACGATGTCCTCCTCGGCGATCAGGTCCTCGATGGACATGTCGCCCTCATAGGGCACCAGCTTGGTCTTGCGGTCGTCACCGTACTTCTCGACGAGCGCGGTCAGCTCCGCGCTGACGATCCCCCGCTGACGGATCGGGGAGGCGAGGATCTCGTTGTACTCGTTGATCTTCGCCTGGAGTTCGTCGTGCTCCTGGACGATCTTCTGACGCTCCAGTGCCGCCAGCCGGCGGAGCTGCATCTCCAGGATCGCGTTGGCCTGGATCTCGTCGATCGCCAGGAGGTCCATCAGGCCCCCGCGCGCGATCTCGACGGTGTCGCTGCGCCGGATCAGCGCGATGACCTCGTCGATGGCGTCCAGGGCCTTCAGCAGGCCGCGCAGGATGTGCGCGCGTTCCTCGGCCTTGCGCAGCCGGAACCGCGTACGGCGGACGATGACCTCGATCTGGTGGTTCACCCAGTGGCGGATGAACGCGTCCAGGGAGAGCGTGCGCGGGACACCATCGACCAGCGCCAGCATGTTGGCACCGAAGTTGGTCTGCAGCTCGGTGTGCTTGTAGAGGTTGTTCAGGACGACCTTGGCGACCGCGTCCCGCTTGAGCACGATGACCAGGCGCTGCCCGGTACGGGACGACGTCTCGTCACGGACGTCCGCGATGCCGCCGATCTTGCCGTCCTTCACCAGATCGGCGATCTTCTGCGCGAGGTTGTCGGGGTTGGTCTGGTAGGGCAGCTCCGTGACCACCAGGCACTGGCGGTTCTGGATCTCCTCGACCTCGACCACCGCGCGCATGGTGATCGAGCCACGGCCCGTCCGGTACGCCTCCTCGATGCCCTTGCGCCCCACCACCAGGGCGCCGGTCGGGAAGTCGGGGCCCTTGATGCGCTCGATGAGCGCGTCGAGCAGCTCCTCGTTCGAGGCCTCGTGGTTCTCCAGGTACCACTGGGCACCGGCGGCGACCTCACGCAGGTTGTGCGGCGGGATGTTGGTCGCCATACCGACCGCGATACCGGCCGATCCGTTGATCAGCAGGTTCGGGAAGCGTGCGGGCAGGACGGTCGGCTCCTGCGAGCGGCCGTCGTAGTTGTCCTTGAAATCGACGGTCTCCTCGTCGATGTCGCGGACCATCTCCATCGACAGCTGCGCCATCTTGCACTCGGTGTACCGCATGGCCGCCGCAGGGTCGTTGCCCGGGGAGCCGAAGTTGCCGTTGGAGTCCACCAGCGGCATCCGCATCGACCACGGCTGCGCGAGGCGGACCAGCGCGTCGTAGATCGAGGAGTCGCCGTGCGGGTGGTAGTTGCCCATGACGTCGCCGACGACGCGCGCGCACTTGTAGAAGCCGCGCTCGGGGCGGTAGCCGCCGTCGTACATGGCGTACAGCACGCGGCGGTGGACGGGCTTGAGCCCGTCACGGACGTCCGGCAGCGCACGCGAGACGATGACGGACATCGCGTAGTCGAGGTACGAGCGCTGCATCTCCGTCTCGAGCCCGACGGGCTCGACGCGGAGGCCGATCTGGCCGTCCTCTTCAGGCGTGACGGGAGTGTTCTCGTCGGTCATTGCTGGTGAAGATCCTTCCTGGTGCGGTCAGCTGAGACCGACTCAGATGTCGAGGAAGCGGACGTCCTTGGCGTTGCGCTGGATGAACGCGCGGCGGGCCTCGACGTCCTCGCCCATGAGGACCGAGAACAGGTCGTCGGCCTGGGCGGCGTCGTCGAGGGTGACCTGGCCGAGGACGCGGTGCTCCTGGTCCATCGTGGTGACGCGCAGCTCCTCGGCGTTCATCTCGCCGAGGCCCTTGAAACGCTGGACGGAGTCCTCGCGGATGCGCTTGCCGGCCTGGCGGCCCATCTCGATCAGCGCGTCGCGCTCGCGGTCGGAGTACGCGTACTCGAAGTCCTCCCGGCCCCACTTGATCTTGTAGAGCGGGGGACGGGAGAGGTACACGTGCCCCGCCTCGACCAGCGGCCGCATGAACCGGAACAGGAACGTCAGCAGCAGGGTGTTGATGTGCTGGCCGTCGACGTCGGCGTCCGCCATCAGGATGATCTTGTGATAGCGGAGCTTCTCGATGTCGAAGTCCTCGTGCACACCGGTGCCGAACGCGGAGATCATCGCCTGGATCTCCTGGTTCTGCAGGATCCGGTCGATGCGCGCCTTCTCGACGTTGAGGATCTTGCCCCGGATCGGGAGGATCGCCTGGTACTGCGGGTTCCGGCCGGACTTGGCCGAGCCGCCGGCGGAGTCACCCTCGACGATGAAGATCTCGCACTTGGTGGGGTCGTTCGACTGGCAGTCGGAGAGCTTGCCCGGCAGGGACGCCGACTCCAGCAGGCCCTTGCGGCGGGTCAGGTCGCGGGCCTTGCGGGCCGCCACTCGCGCGGTGGCCGCCGCGATGCCCTTGCGGACGATGTCCGCGGCCTCGTTGGGGTTGCGGTCCAGCCAGTCGTTGAGGTGTTCGTAGACGACCTTCTGGACGAAGGTCTTCACCTCGGTGTTGCCCAGCTTGGTCTTGGTCTGGCCCTCGAACTGGGGCTCGCTCAGCTTGACCGAGATGATCGCGGTCAGTCCCTCGCGGATGTCGTCACCCGTGAGGTTGTCGTCCTTCTCGCGCAGCAGCCTCTTCTCGCGCGCGTACTTGTTCACCAGGTTGGTGAGCGCCGCGCGGAAGCCCTCCTCGTGCGTACCGCCCTCGTGGGTGTGGATGATGTTGGCGAAGGAGTACACGCCCTCCGTGTAGCCGCCGTTCCACTGCATGGCGACCTCGAGGGACAGGAGCTTGTCCCGGTCCTCGGCCTCGAGGTCGATCACGGTGGGGTGCACCGGATCCCCCTTGCGGGAGTTGAGGTACTTCACGAAGTCGACGATGCCGCCCTCGTAGTGGTACGAGACGCTCTTGACCTCGTGCTTCTCGTCCTCACCCGCCTCGTCCGCTCCGGCGGTGGCCTTCGCCGACTCGCGCTCGTCGACGAGGTTGATCCGCAGGCCCTTGTTGAGGAACGCCATCTCCTGGAAACGCCGGGAGAGCGTCTCGAAGGAGTAGTCGGTGGTCTCGAAGATGTCCGGGTCGGCCCAGAAGGTGACCGTCGTCCCGGTCTCCTCCACCTCCTCGTGCCGGACCAGCGGGGCCGTGGGGACGCCCATCTTGTAGTCCTGCGTCCAGCGGTGGCCGTCACGCTTGATCTCGACGGAGACCCTGCTCGACAGGGCGTTCACCACGGACACACCGACGCCGTGCAGACCGCCGGAGACCGCGTAGCCGCCGCCGCCGAACTTGCCGCCCGCGTGCAGCACGGTCAGCACGACCTCGACGGCCGGCTTGTTCTCCGAGGGAACGATGTCCACCGGAATGCCTCGGCCGTTGTCGACGACCCGGACGCCGCCGTCGGCCAGGATCGTCACATCGATCGTGTCCGCGTGCCCGGCCAGCGCCTCGTCGACGGAGTTGTCGACGACCTCCTGCACCAGGTGGTGCAGGCCTCGTTCACCGGTCGAACCGATGTACATACCGGGTCGCTTGCGGACCGCGTCCAGACCCTCGAGGACGGTGATGGCACTGGCGTCGTACGAGGCGGTGACCTCGCTGTCGAGGGCGGTCGCCTCGCTGTTCACGCCGGTGTCGGTGGACGGGATGTTCTCGTTGGGGTTGCCGGAATCGGCCACGAAGCGCCCTTTCTGGCACACCACGAGCCAGGCTCGGCGGCGGGTTGCCGGAGCGGCTGCGGCATGTTGCGTTGGTAAGCCTTGATCAGCGTTGCTCAGCTTTTCCCGGGCGGTCCCCACGGTCGGGGCGGGATTGCCTCCAGTCTACCGGTAGCTCTGACATTGATGGGGGTTTGCCGGTGCCTGAGTCCGCATGTGCCGCCCTCAACCGGTCTCGTCCGACTCCCGGTATGCGGATGGGGGCTCCAAGGGGCTCACGAGGGCACCCAGCGCTTCCGACCGTCAACCCTTGGCTACTTAGGAGTCAGGTGGCGATTCTGCACCCCGTCCGGCCGTACGACGAAAGGGGCATCGGTGGACCGAACGCACTCCCGAGAAGCCTCGGTGTGACGTCGATCACCTTTTCGTGGACGGCCCGGAACAGGGCTCCGGGTCACCCGTATGTGTCCCCGGGACCGGTGCTCCCGGGAGCACGCAGGGGGCCGTAGCGGCGGGCGGGGCCACCCGGTCCATTGACCTTGATCAGCTTCACCGTGCCGTGGCCCAGGTCCTCGTTCAGCCGGGCGACCAGGGTCGGGGCGAGCAGCCGCAGGTTCGTCGCCCAGGCCGTGGAGTCGCAGCGCACGAACAGCACTCGCTCGTCCTCGTCGTAGCGCTCCGGTTCACAGTGCTTGGCCACGTCCTCACCGACGATCTCGGGCCAGCGCCCCATCACACCGCCCACCGCGGCCGGGGCCTCCCAGCCACGCTCGGTGAGCAGCCGGTTGATCGCCGCACCGAGCGCCATGGGATCGCGCCGGTCGCCGCGCGCGCCGGAGCGCAGGCCACCGCGCCGTGCCTGCTTCTTCTGCTGCGCCACATCCCCACGCGCGCGTGCCGCCTCCTTGGCCGCGCGCAACGCCACGCGTGCCAGGTCGACGCCCGAGGGCTCAGGAGCCGCCCCGGGCATCCCCGTAGGGGGGCCGTCGGGCCGGCCGGGCTCGCTCATACCCGCCGCACCGTCCCCTCGGCCACGACGAACCGCGTCCCCGACAGCGCATGGGGAACGTCGTCGTCGACGGCCGCGGTCACCAGGACCTGCTCCCCTGGCGCGACGAGCTCGGCGAGGCGCTCGCGGCGGCGTGCGTCCAGCTCGGCGAAGACGTCGTCGAGCACCAGCACCGGCTCGTTGCCCTCGGCACGCAGCAGGTCGTAGGAGGCCAGGCGCAGTGCCAGGGCGTAGGACCAGGACTCGCCGTGGGAGGCGTAGCCCTTGGCGGGCAGCTGACCGAGCTTGAGCAGCAGATCGTCCCGGTGCGGGCCGACCAGGGTGACGCCCCGGTCGACCTCCTGCTTGCGCGCCTCGACGAGAGCCGCCGACAACTGCTCGAACAGGTCCTCGCGTGTGTGCGCCTCACCGGGCGCCGACGGTTTGTACTCCAGGGCGACGGGCCCGCCGCCCGGCGCGAGCTGTTCGTACGCCTTGTCGGCGAGTGGCTGGATCGCGGCGATCAGATCCAGACGCTGAGCCAGCAGTTCGGCACCCGCACGGGCGAGATGCTGGTCCCAGACGTCGAGGGTGGACAGATCCATGGTGCGCCCGCCGTGCCGGCGGGCCAGCGCGGCCGTCTTCAGCAGCGTGTTGCGCTGCTTGAGGACCCGGTCGTAATCGGAACGGACACCCGCCATGCGTGGGGAACGGGCCGTGATCAGATCGTCCAGGAAGCGGCGCCGCTCGCCGGGATCACCCTTCACGAGGGCGAGATCCTCGGGTGCGAACAGCACGGTGCGGACGATCCCCAGCACGTCCCGGGGCCTGACCTGCGAGGATCTGTTGATACGGGCGCGATTGGCACGGCCCGGGTTCAGCTCGAGTTCGACGAGCTGCTGCCGCTCGCCCTGCCGGACCTGGGCCCGGATGATCGCGCGATCGGCGCCCATACGAACCAGCGGGGCGTCGGAGGAGACACGGTGGCTGCCGAGTGTGGCGAGATAGCCGACCGCCTCGACGAGATTCGTCTTGCCCTGCCCGTTGGGGCCGACGAAGGCCGTCACCCCCGGGTCGAGCGGGACCTCGACCCGGGGGTAGGAACGAAAATCGGCCAGCGACAGATGCGTGACGTGCATGGTCGTGCGCCGACCTCCCCGACGTTGTGGACCGTCGTACGGTCCTGCGGACGGACAGCCAGGGGGATGCCCTGTGACTGCTTCTACGGCTGTGCTCTGGCCACTCCTGGCCGCTCTGTGGTCTGTGGATTACTTCTTCGGGCCAGCTCTTCGGACTACTTCTTCTCGACCGCGTGACCGCCGAACTGGTTGCGCAGCGCTGCGATCATCTTCATCTGCGGCGAGTCCTCCTGACGGGAGGCGAACCGCGCGAACAACGACGCGGTGATCGCCGGCAGCGGGACCGCGTGGTCGATCGCGGCCTCCACAGTCCAGCGTCCCTCACCGGAGTCCTGTGCATAACCCCGGAGGTTGTCCAGGTGCTCGTCCTCGTGAAGCGCGTTCACCGCGAGATCGAGGAGCCAGGAGCGGATGACGGTGCCCTCCTGCCAGGAACGGAAGACCTCCCGGACGTCGGTCACCGAGTCGACCTTCTCCAGGAGCTCCCAGCCCTCGGCATAGGCCTGCATCATCGCGTATTCGATGCCGTTGTGGACCATCTTGGCGAAGTGGCCCGCGCCGACCTTGCCCGCGTGCACCGAACCGAAGTCGCCCTCCGGCTTGAGGGCGTCGAAGACCGGCTGCACCTTGGCGACGTTCTCCTTGTCGCCGCCGTACATCAGCGCGTAGCCGTTCTCCAGGCCCCAGACGCCGCCGGAGACACCGCAGTCGACGAAACCTATGCCCTTGGCCGCCAGTTCCTCGGCGTGCTTCTCGTCTTCCGTCCAGCGGGAGTTGCCGCCGTCCACGACGACATCGCCGGGCTGGAGCAGCTCGGCGAGCTCATCGATGGTCGACTGCGTCGCCTGGCCGGCCGGGACCATCACCCAGACCACACGCGGGCCCTCGAGCTTGCCCACAAGTTCTTCCAGGCTGTGGACATCGGCGAGGTCCGGGTTGCGGTCGTATCCGACGACGGTGTGGCCCGCGCGGCGGATCCGCTCACGCATGTTGCCGCCCATCTTGCCGAGGCCGACGAGACCGAGCTCCATCAGTTGTGTTCCTTAGGTTGCGACGTGGCATGGCGGCACGGGCGTGCCGCGGCACTTACGTACCGACACGACCCTAAACCCGGGCGCTCACGCACATCTGTGGGCATACGCGCTCATGCGCACGCCCTCACCTGCGGCTTCGCTCACGGCCACTTCCGGGTCCGGCTCTGACCGGTATCCACGATCCGGTGTCCACCGGGCCCGGAAGGACTGTGCACAACTGTGGACTGCCGGGGGCAGCCGCGGCCAGGTGGTGCGGGTCAGCCGCTGAGCCGCACCGGCATGATCAGGTACTTGTAGGCGTCGTCCGCCTCCGCGTCCACCGCAGGCCTGCCGCTGAGCAGCGCGGGCTTGGTGGACGTGGTGAACGACAGCTGCGCCACCGGGGAGTCGATGGCGCTCAGGCCGTCCAGCAGGAACGTCGGGTTGAAGGCGATCGAGATGTCATCGCCCTCCAGCTGGGCGTCGACCCTTTCCACAGCCTGTGCGTCGTCGCTGGAGCCGGCCTCCAGGATGAGCACACCCTGTTCGAAGCTGAGCCGCACCGGGGTGTTGCGCTCGGCGACCAGGGCCACGCGCTTGACGGCCTCCACGAAGGGGGCGGTCTCGATGACGGCGACGCTGTTGAACTCGGTCGGGAACAGCGTGCGGTACTTCGGGAGGTCGCCTTCCAGCAGCCGCGTTGTGGTGCGGCGGCCCGCTCCTTCGAAGCCGATCAGACCCTCGCCCGCGCCCGAGCCGGACAGCGCGAGGATCACCTGGTCGCCGCTGGTCAGCGCCTTGGCGGTGTCCAGGAGCGTCTTCGCGGGCACCAGGGCGACCGCCGAGGCCTCCGGGTCCTCCGGCTTCCACAGGAACTCGCGGACCGCGAAGCGGTAGCGGTCGGTGGAGGCCAGCGTCACTGTGTCGCCCTCGATCTCGATGCGGACACCGGTCAGGACGGGCAGGGTGTCGTCCCGGCCGGCCGCGATGGCGACCTGCTGCACGGCGGACGCGAAGACCTCACCGGGGACCGTGCCCGTCGCGTTCGGCATCTGGGGCAGGGCCGGGTACTCCTCCACCGGCAGGGTGTGGAGCGTGAACCGCGAGGAACCGCACACCACCGTCGCCCGTACACCGTCTGTGGAGATCTCCACCGGCCGGTTGGGGAGCGCGCGGGAGATGTCGGCGAGCAGACGGCCCGAGACCAGGACGGTGCCCTCCTCTTCGACCTCCGCCTCCACCGAGACCCGTGCGGAGACCTCGTAGTCGAAGCTGGACAGGCTCAGCTGCCCCTCCTCGGCCTTCAGCAGCAAGCCGGCGAGGACCGGCGCCGGCGGACGGGCCGGGAGGCTGCGCGCAGCCCAGGCCACTGCCTCCGCGAGTACGTCGCGTTCCACCCGGATCTTCACCGTAAGCCGCCTCCTGCTGTTGCCGGCGTTCTCACGCCCTGCTTCGCCTTCGTCGTCTGCCTCGGTGTCATCGGCCTCTGTGAGGGAAGGACACCGGAGACCAGTCTGACGCACCGCACTGACAGTAGGCGCCCCTCGGGGTCAAGTCGTGACGAGCGGCAGTCGGCGTCGAACCGGTGAGTTGTGCACAGGACCCTCTTCGAAACGGATTCCTCACTCTCTCTAGTTGGGAGTAGTAGTAGGGCCTGTGGATACCGTGGATAACCTTGTTTTCCCAGCTCAGAGCCAAGATTTTGTCCACCGGGCCTGTGGGTGGAGGCGGTGGACAACTCGGGGTTTCTGTGGAGAACAAAAAGTTCTGCACACTCCGTGCACAGGGAGGGGCGAGTTCTCCCCAGCTCCGTCCCCAGGTTTGCCGGTCTTTCCCACAGGCGGCCTCGGCACCTTGCTGTGACGCCTTTCACTCGACCCGGTGAGGAGGCGCGTGGCGTTGCCGAACAGTGGACAGGCGTGTGGAGAAGCGCCTGATCATTGGGGACAACTGGCCTCAGCCTGTGGGTTGCTGGTGGAAAACTTTGTGCACAGCCTGTGGGGCACTGTCTTGTCCACAGCCTGTGGAGATCGCTTGTCCACGGATTCACAGCCGGTTGACCTGGCTCGATGCTGCCCCGGCAAGCACGGCTGTGGATAGTTTCGGGACAACTTCACAGTCCCCAGGATGTGGACGGGAGAAAGTTGCCACATCTGTGGAGGACAGCCGTAACCCGGTGCCGAAATCGAACAGTGGACAGGACGCCGAGGGCCGCGAGGGTCGGCCCTCACCGGCCGGCGGGCGCACGAAGGCCGGTCGGCGGGCGCACGAAGGCCGGTCGGCGGGCGCACGAAGAAGGGCGTTCCCGGATGTGCTCCGGGAACGCCCTCTGTGGGTGCCTGCGGGTGCTCAGCCGGCCTTGATGCGGTTGGTGAGCTCGGTGACCTGGTTGTAGATGGAACGTCGCTCCGCCATCAGGTTGCGGATCTTCCGGTCCGCGTGCATCACCGTCGTGTGGTCGCGGCCGCCGAACAGCGCGCCGATCTTCGGCAGCGACAGGTCCGTCAGCTCACGGCACAGGTACATCGCGATCTGCCGTGCGGTCACCAGGGCGCGGCCGCGCGAGGTGCCGCACAGGTCCTCGACCGTGAGCCCGAAGTAGTCGGCGGTCGCGCTCATGATGGCCGTCGAGGTGATCTCCGGCGCGGAGTCGTCGCCACCGGGGATCAGATCCTTCAGGACGATCTCCGTCAGCCCGAGGTCCACCGGCTGCCGGTTGAGCGAGGCGAACGCCGTCACCCGGATCAGCGCGCCCTCCAGCTCGCGGATGTTGCGCGAGATCCGGGAGGCGATGAACTCCAGCACCTCGGGCGGGGCGTTGAGCTGCTCCTGCACCGCCTTCTTGCGCAGGATCGCGATACGCGTCTCCAGCTCCGGAGGCTGGACGTCGGTGATCAGACCCCACTCGAAACGGTTCCGCAGCCGGTCCTCCAGCGTCACCAACTGCTTGGGCGGCCGGTCACTGGAGAGCACGATCTGCTTGTTGGCGTTGTGCAGCGTGTTGAAGGTGTGGAAGAACTCCTCCTGCGTCGACTCCTTGTCCGCGAGGAACTGGATGTCGTCGACGAGCAGGATGTCCATCTCCCGGTAGCGCTTGCGGAAGCTGTCGCCCTTGCCGTCGCGGATGGAGTTGATGAACTCGTTGGTGAACTCCTCCGAGCTCACGTACCGCACCCGCGTGCCGGGGTAGAGACTGCGCGCGTAGTGTCCGATCGCGTGCAGCAGGTGGGTCTTGCCGAGCCCGGACTCCCCGTAGATGAACAGGGGGTTGTACGCCTTCGCGGGTGCCTCGGCGACCGCCACCGCCGCCGCGTGCGCGAAGCGGTTGGAGGCGCCGATGACGAACGTGTCGAAGAGGTACTTCGGGTTCAGTCGCGCGGTCGGCTCACCGGGACCGGTCGCCGGCGCGGGCTGTGCGGCCAGTGGGCCGGGCGCCCCGCTCGTGGGCAGGTTCGGGCCGACGGGGCCACCGCGGTGGACGTGCCCCGAGCCGGGCGGGGGCTCGGGGAGCTCGCGGCGGGCGGTGTCGCGCTGGTCGTAGTCACCGCGGTCGTAGCCGCCCCGGTTGTAGTTGGTGCGGTCGTACTCCGCGCGTGACGTCTCGTAGTCGGAGCGCTGCTGCTCGTAGGAGGGGCGTTCCATCGGCTGCGGACGGTAGTCCTGCGAGGGCGCGCCGCCGTAGCCGTCCGGGGAGCCGTAGGCGTTCTGCGAGGGCGAGGCGTACGGATCGCGGTCGGGGAAACCGAGGCGCTGTTGCTGCCAGCCGTACTCGTCCTGGCCCGGTCGCGGCCAGGAGCTGGGCTCCGGGCGCTGGTACTCCGAGGGGTAGGCGGGGCGGGCGGTGGGGAGCTGGTCGCCGGGCGATCCGGGGTCCTGGTCGGCGCGGCGCCGGCCGTAGCCCTCGTACTGCTCGTGCTCCTGGCGGTCCTGTCGATCCGGTCGGTCCTGCCGGGTGGGAGGGAGCTCGGGCTCCTCGTAGCGCGGCTGGGGGCGGGCGGCCGGCGGAGCCGGGGGCTCTCCCGCGGAGTCGTCGACGGTGATGGCGATGCGGATGGGGCGCCCGCACTCCCGGCTCAGGCTTTCGCTGACGATCGGCGCGAGGCGGCCCTCGAGCACGCCCTTGGCGAACTCGTTCGGCACGGCGAGCAGCGCGGTGTCGGCGACCAGCGCCAGCGGCTGGCAGCGCCGGATCCAGTGTTCGTCCTTCCCCTCGACTCCCTGGCCCCGGCCCTCTCCGAGCAGCTCTTCCAGTACGCGTGGCCACACTGCAGCAAGATCGGCAGGTACGTCAGCCACAGGGCACGCTCTCTCACAGATCCCTCGAACGTGTGATTCGGGGACGGGTCGGGGTTGTAAAGGGGGTGGTCGAGGGACAAAGGAACGAATCGGAGTTCCGTCACGGTAGTCAGGGCGGCCGGTGCTGTTCAAGTCGTTGTCCCCAGCCTGTGGACAAGTATCTCCCCGCGGCTGCTGGTTTGACCGAAGGAGGCAGCCGCGCGTACCGTGACGAGGTCGAGTTGTCGATGGCTGCTGCCGCCTGCCTCCGATGGGCACAGATCGCGCAAGATGATCGGTCAGCGGTGCACTCGGGCGTAACGCGAGCTACTCGTGGGCGCACGGTGACAGCCAGGACGGCACCCCGCAATCAACGACATCTTTCTGGAGCCCCCGAGTGAGCAAGCGCACCTTCCAGCCGAACAACCGTCGTCGCGCGAAGACCCACGGCTTCCGGTTGCGTATGCGCACCCGTGCCGGCCGCGCGATTCTCGCGTCCCGCCGTGGCAAGGGTCGCGCCCGCCTGTCCGCCTGATCCCGATCAGGTCATGACGTCGTGCTGCCCACCGACAACCGGCTGAGGCGGCGCGAGGACTTCGCGATCGCGGTACGACGAGGACGCCGGGCCGGACGCAGGCACCTCGTCGTACACCTTCGCAGCGGTGTCACGGACCCGCATGTGCCTGGGGAGAGCGCTCCCCCGACACGTGCGGGTTTCGTCGTGAGCAAGGCTGTGGGTGGAGCGGTCGTGCGGAACAAGGTGAAGCGCAGACTTCGCCACCTGATGCGCGATCGAGTAGCCCTGCTGCCCCCCGGTAGCCTGGTAGTCGTACGAGCGCTGCCCGGAGCGGGCGACGCCGACCATGCACAACTGGCCCAAGACCTGGATGCCGCTCTGCAGCGGCTGCTGGGAGGGGGCACGCGATGAAGTACCCGCTGCTGGCTCTGATCAAGCTCTATCAGTGGACGATCAGTCCGCTGCTGGGGCCCGTGTGCAAGTACTACCCGTCGTGTTCCCACTACGGCTACACGGCCATCGACCGGCACGGTGCCATCAAGGGCACAGCACTCACGGCCTGGCGCATCCTGCGGTGCAATCCGTGGTCGCTGGGTGGCGTGGACCATGTCCCGCCGCGCAAGCGCCCGCGGTGGCACGAAATGCTGCGTGACGCCCGGCGTGCACGCAAGGGCGGGCCTGCCTCCGCCGAACCGGCCACCGAAGGACAGACTTCCTCCGTAAGTCCGACGAGCCCTTCGAGTCCGGCCGCAGAGACCTCGCCCCATGCCCAAGGAGCATGATTAGTGGACACGATTGCCAGCCTCTTCAGCTTCATCACGACACCTGTCTCCTGGGTCATCGTCCAGTTCCACTCCGTGTACGGGGCCATCTTCGGCCCCGACACCGGGTGGGCCTGGGGCCTGTCCATCGTGTCCCTGGTGATCCTGATCCGTATCTGCCTGATCCCGCTCTTTGTGAAGCAGATCAAGGCGACGCGCGCGATGCAGACGCTCCAGCCGGAGATGAAGAAGATCCAGGAGCGCTACAAGAACGACAAGCAGCGTCAGTCCGAAGAGATGATGAAGCTGTACAAGGACGCGGGCACCAACCCGCTCTCCTCGTGCCTTCCCATCCTGGCGCAGTCCCCGTTCTTCTTCGCTCTGTACCACGTGCTCAACAGCATCGCGTCCAACGACACCATCGGTGTGATCAACGAGCGTCTGCTGGAGAGTGCGCAGAAGGCGCACATCTTCGGTGCCCCGCTCGCGGCGAAGTTCACGGACAACGCGGACAAGGTCGAAGCCCTCAACGCCTCGCTGACCGATGTGCGGATCGTCACGGCCCTGATGATCGTCTTGATGTCGCTGTCGCAGTTCTACACGCAGCGCCAGCTGATGACGAAGAACGTCGACACCACGGTGAAGACGCCGTTCATGCAGCAGCAGAAGATGCTGATGTACGTCTTCCCCGTCATCTTCGCCGTCTTCGGCATCAACTTCCCGGTCGGTGTCCTCGTCTACTGGCTGACCACCAACGTGTGGACCATGGGCCAGCAGATGTACGTCATCCACAACAACCCGACGCCGGGTTCGAAGGCGCAGGCCGCTTACCTGGAGCGCCTTGCCAAGCACGTCACCCACCACGGCAAGACCCGCAACCGCCGTGAGCGTGCCATCGTCAAGGCCATCATGGCCAAGGGCCGGGACCGCAACGAATACGAGCGCAAGTTCATCAACGGTCTGAGCAAGGTGGGCCTCGTGGCCCAGACCGATGGCGCGGTGAGCAAGGGCGATGCCACGGCCGCCGCACAGGCCGAGGACGGCTCCACGGCCACGCTCCAGACCGCGAAGCGTCAGCAGCCCAAGCGGCAGACCAAGTCCCAGCGGCAGGGCGGTGCAGCGAAGGCAGCTGGTGAGCCCACCTCGCTGACCAAGACCGAAACGCCTCAGGACGACGACAAGCCTGCCGCCGCTGCCAAGAAGGGCAACGCGAAGTCCGGCGGAAGCACCCGCAGCAGGGCCCAGTCCGGACAGCGCAAGGGCCCGCAGCGGCCCAAGTCCCCGTCCAAGAAGTAAGAAGGAGTCCATCCCGTGACGGAAGGCACCACCTCCACCGCTGCCGAGGGCGCAGACACCCTGACCCGCCTGGAGCAGGAAGGTGAGATCGCAGCAGACTACCTGGAGGGTCTGCTCGACATCGCCGACCTCGACGGTGACATCGACATGGACGTCGAGGCCGACCGTGCCTCCGTCTCGATCATCAGCGACTCGGCCGGCCGTGACCTGCAGAAGCTGGTCGGTCGGGACGGTGAGGTGCTGGAAGCGCTCCAAGAGCTCACGCGTCTGGCCGTGCACCGGGAGACCGGAGACCGCAGTCGGCTCATGCTCGACATCGCGGGGTACCGCGCCAAGAAGCGGGCCGAGTTGTCCGAGCTGGGGGCGAAGGCCGCCGCCGAGGCCAAGAGCAGCGGTGAGCCCGTGAAGCTCGACCCGATGACGCCGTTCGAGCGCAAGGTCGTGCACGACGCGGTCAAGGCCGCCGGCCTGAACAGTGAGTCCGAGGGCGAGGAGCCTCAGCGCTTCGTCGTCGTGCTTCCCGCCTGAGCGGTTCCACGTTCCACCGGCCCCGTCTGTTGCGCAGGCGGGGCCGAATTTTGTCAGCCTGATAGTTCTGTGGTGTCGGCGCCCGATGTCGGCACGCTACGGAAGGACGGTCCCCCGTGACGGAGGCAGCGGAGCTTCCCCCCGCGCCCGAGCAGGCTCGCGAGGTGTTCGGCGAGCGCTTCGCGGACGCGGTGCGTTACGCGGAACTGCTCGCTGAGGCGGGCGTTCAGCGTGGTCTGATCGGCCCGCGGGAGGTGCCGCGCCTGTGGGAGCGGCATCTGCTGAACTGTGCGGTGCTCTCGGAAGTCGTGCCCGAAGGTGTCACGGTGTGCGATGTCGGTTCGGGTGCCGGTCTGCCGGGCATCCCATTGGCGCTGGTCCGCGAGGACCTCAAGATCACACTGCTGGAGCCACTGCTGCGGCGTACCACCTTCCTGACCGAAGTCGTGGAGCTGCTGGGACTGGATCATGTGACGGTCGTGCGTGGCCGGGCCGAGGAGGTCATGGGCACGATGTCTCCGGTGCACGTGGTGACCGCACGAGCCGTGGCGCCGCTTGACCGCCTCGCCACGTGGGGCATCCCCCTCCTTCGGCCGTACGGAGAGATGCTCGCGCTCAAGGGTGACGCCGCCGAGGAGGAGCTGAAGAATGCGACCTCGGCGCTGAGCAAGCTCGGCGCTGTGGCGACATCGGTCGTGCATGTGGGCGAGGGTGTGGTGGATCCGATGTCCACGGTGGTACGGGTCGAGGTGGGGGAAAGCCCCGGCGGTGTGCGTTTCGCGGCGAAGCGCGCGAAGGCCGCTCGTACCGGGCGTGCACGGCGCCGACGCGGATAGAGGCGTGGTCTGCCGGGCGGCAGGACATCTGACGGGCAGGCCTACCCCCTGAAGGGGCAGACGTACTCCACACAAGCTGCCGAACCTCCGTAGGCCGGAGTGTCGCGGCAGCGCAACCCCGGCTGCTGTGCATCGTGTTTCACGTGAAACGTCGCTCCCTGCTGCACGGCATCATCAGTCGCGGTCGCGCCGCGGCCGAACCCCGCGATCGTAAGCCTCTCGGTTCACTCGGAGAGAGGCCTGTTCCCGACGAGACTTCGCCCCCCTCAGGGGGTGCGGAGTTGTCCACAGAAGTGGATTTCTCCACAGAACGTCAGGCCTCACTGGTTCACGACCCCGAAGGCATGGGAGGCTCTGTTCATTGCGAGCCTGAAGTCGAGGAGAGTGAATCCACCTTGCGGTCCGACGCCCACATCGCGGGACCGATGACCGACCCGGTCCCCGGTCCCCGTGCCGAATCGATGGGGGCGGATGTTTCACGTGAAACACCGCCTCCTATGGACGACGCTCCCATCGGTCGTGCTGCCCAGCTGGCGGTGGATGCACTGGGCCGCGCAGGCGAGGGCCTGCCACGGCCCGAGCAGACACGCCTCATCGTGGTCGCCAACCAGAAGGGTGGCGTGGGCAAGACGACGACGACCGTCAACCTCGCCGCGTCGCTTGCGCTCCATGGCGCTCGGGTCTTGGTGATCGACCTCGACCCCCAGGGCAATGCTTCTACGGCCCTGGGGATTGATCACCACGCCGAAGTTCCTTCCATCTATGACGTGCTGGTCGAGAGCAGGCCACTGGCGGAGGTTGTCCAGCCGGTCCCCGACGTGGAGGGTCTCTTCTGCGCACCCGCCACGATCGATCTCGCCGGCGCGGAGATCGAGCTGGTGTCGCTGGTGGCACGGGAGAGCCGGCTGCAGCGCGCCATCCATGCCTACGAGCAGCCGCTGGACTACGTCCTCATCGACTGCCCTCCGTCCCTCGGCCTGCTGACGGTCAACGCGATGGTGGCGGGACAGGAGGTCCTGATCCCGATCCAGTGCGAGTACTACGCCCTGGAGGGCCTGGGACAGCTGCTCCGCAATGTCGATCTGGTACGGGGCCACCTCAACCCCTCTCTGCACGTATCGACGATCTTGCTCACCATGTACGACGGCCGGACGCGCCTTGCGTCCCAGGTTGCGGACGAGGTGCGTAGTCACTTCGGCGACGAGGTGCTGCGGACAAGCATTCCTCGCTCTGTGCGCATCTCGGAGGCGCCGAGTTATGGGCAGACGGTGCTGACCTACGATCCTGGATCGAGCGGTGCCCTCTCCTACCTTGAGGCGGCACGCGAGATCGCGCTGAGGGGCGTTGGCGTCAGCTATGACGCATCGAACGCACACATCGGTGCACAGCAGAACGATCCGAGCATGGTGGAGGGCGTCCAGTGAGTGAGCGACGGAGGGGGCTGGGCCGTGGTCTTGGCGCACTTATCCCTACTGCCCCGGCAGAGAAGACGGTCTCCCCGACCGTGACGGGAGGCGCGGCTTCCGCCTCTTCCGCCGCGCCTCCGGTGCTGTCGAACGAGCGCGGGGTGGCCGTGGCCAAACTGGCCGCACTTCCTTCTGTTCCACGTGAAACAGAGGAGTCGTCGACGCATGGCGCGGCGGAGATGCCCATGCCTCCCCTGGGGGCACACTTCGCGGAGATTCCCCTCGAATCCATCAAGCCGAATCCGCGTCAGCCGCGCGGAGTCTTCGACGAGGATGCGCTGGCAGAACTTGTCACGTCCATCAAGGAGGTCGGTCTCCTCCAACCTGTCGTCGTACGGCAGGTCGGGCCCGCGCACTACGAACTCATCATGGGTGAGCGCCGCTGGCGGGCGTGCCGTAGTGCGGGGCTCGAAGCCATCCCGGCGATCGTGCGGGCCACGGAGGACGAGAAGCTCCTCCTGGACGCCCTTCTGGAGAATCTGCACCGTGCCCAGCTGAATCCGCTGGAAGAGGCAGCCGCCTACGACCAGCTGCTGAAGGACTTCAACTGCACGCATGATCAGCTGGCTGACCGCATCGGTCGTTCCCGCCCGCAGGTTTCCAACACCCTGCGTCTGCTGAAGCTCTCGCCGAGGGTTCAGAGCCGGGTGGCTGCCGGAGTGCTCTCCGCCGGGCACGCGCGGGCCTTGCTCTCTGTGGAGGACTCCGAGGAGCAGGACCGGCTGGCCCATCGGATCGTGGCCGAGGGTCTCTCGGTGCGAGCTGTCGAGGAGATCGTGACCCTGATGGGGTCCGGGCCGCAGAAGTCGCCGCGCTCCAAGGGGCCGAGGGCGGGTGCCCTGGTGTCTCCGGCGCTGTCCGATCTGGCCACCCGTCTTTCGGATCGTTTCGAGACGCGGGTGAAGGTCGACCTGGGACAGAAGAAGGGGAAGATCACCGTCGAGTTCGCCTCCATGGAGGACCTCGAGCGCATTCTTGGCACCCTTGCTCCTGATGAGGGGCCGGTTCTGCAGAAGAGCCTTGTGGACGACGACTCCGTGGAAGATTCCTGAGGCTTCGGCTCGGTCAGCCGAACAGTCGCCTGTGGGCGGATCGCGTCCGGTATATGCCGGAAACGGTCCGCCCTTTGCTTTCTGGCGGTATCGACGGAATCGCTTCATGGATACGATGCGGTGAGACAGGGTGTGTCCACCGCCAGTACCTGAATCTCTGAGCGCAAGGCAGGGCCATGCGAATGATGAGTCGCACCGGATGGGTGGGAGCGGGGCTGGCGATTGCCGCCTTCGGAGGGTTCATCGGCAGCCTGCTCAAGGAGCGGCACGCTCTGGCAGCCGCCTGTGAGGCAGCAGGCGGAGGAAGCGAGGAACAGGCTTCATGGGGCGTCGGCTCGTACCGCTCACGCTGGACAACCTTCAGGACCTTCCCCGGCGCTGTCGCTCGTGTGTCTTCTGGGAGCTCGACCCCGTCAGTGGTGAGGCAGCAGTAACAGCGGGAACGTCAGAGGTCGAGAAGGAGTCGTGGATCTCGGCTGTGCTGCTGGACTGGGGGTCGTGTGGAAGGGTCGTCTATGTCGACGACAGCCCCGTGGGTTTCGTTCTCTACGCCCCGCCTGCTTATGTGCCGCGTGCCATGGCGTTCCCCACGAGCCCTGTGTCGTCTGATGCCGTGCAGCTGATGACCGGGTTTGTCGTGCCGGGCTACCAGGGGCAAGGCCTGGGGAGGGTGATGGTGCAGACGGTGGCGAAGGACCTACTGCGTCGCGGGGTCAAGGCGATCGAAGCCTTCGGCGACGCGCGTTGGAAAGAACCGGCCTGTGTTCTGCCCGCTGACCACCTCTTGGCTGTGGGGTTCAAGACGGTCCGTCAACATCCCGCGTATCCCCGGCTCAGACTGGAACTGAGGACGACACTGTCGTGGAAGGACGATGTTGAGATGGCGTTGGACCGGTTGCTCGGAGCCGTCCAGAAGGAGCCGGTGCTGCGCCCCCTCTGATGCGTCACGTGCTGGTGTGCGTCATGCGAATGGGCCGACCCAGATGGGTCGGCCCATTCGTGTTTCACGTGAAACATGCGCCGCTGACGAGGCGGTCGACGCTCATTCGCTGATGAAGTCCTCGAGGTCGCGGACGATCGCGGCCTTCGGCTTGGCACCGACGATGGTCTTGGCGACCTCGCCACCCTGGTAGACGTTCAGGGTCGGGATGGACATGACGCCGTACTTGGCGGCCGTACCCGGGTTCTCGTCGATGTTCAGCTTGACGACCTCGATCTTGTCCCCGTACTCCGCGGCAATCGCTTCGAGGGAAGGGGCGATCTGGCGGCACGGGCCGCACCAGGCGGCCCAGAAGTCCACCAGGACGGGCTTGTCACTCTTGAGGACGTCCTGGTCGAAGGAGTCGTCAGTCACATTCTTCAGGGTGCCGGCCACGGCGGGCTCCTTAACTGGTTGGTGCGTGGTGAGGGTGGAGGTCAGACAGAGGTCTTCTCGGGCTCGGCCTGCTCCCCGTCCGCGAGAGCGGCAAGGAACCTCTCGGCGTCGAGGGCGGCGGCACAGCCCGTACCGGCCGCGGTGATCGCCTGGCGGTAGGTGTGGTCGACCACGTCACCGGCACCGAACACTCCGGTGAGGTTTGTACGCGTCGAGGGCGCATCGACCTTCAGGTAGCCCTCTCCGTCCAGCTCCAGCTGGCTCTTGAAGAGCTCCGTGCGAGGGTCGTGCCCGATCGCGATGAACAGGCCGGTCACCGCCAGGTCCGAGAGCTCGCCGGTCTTGACGTTCCGCAGCTTCAGACCCGAGAGCTTCTGGTCGCCCTGGACCTCTGCGACCTCGCTGTCCCAGACGAACGAGATCTTCGGGTCGGCGATGGCACGCTCCTGCATTGCCTTCGAGGCCCTCAGGGTGTCGCGGCGGTGGACGACCGTGACGGACTTGGCGAACCGTGAGAGGAAGGTGGCCTCCTCCATCGCGGTGTCGCCGCCGCCGATGACGGCGATGTCCTGGTCCTTGAAGAAGAAGCCGTCACACGTGGCACACCAGGAGACACCGCGGCCGGTGAAGGCATCCTCGTTCGGCAGGCCGAGCTTGCGGTGCTGCGAGCCGGTGGCGACGATGACGGCCTTCGCCTTGTGGACCGTGCCCGCGGTGTCCGTGACGGTCTTGATCTCTCCGGTCAGGTCGACGGCGACCACGTCGTCCGGAATGAGCTCCGCCCCGAAGCGCTCTGCCTGGGCGCGCATGTTGTCCATGAGCTCGGGGCCCATGATGCCGTCCTGGAAGCCGGGGAAGTTTTCGACATCGGTGGTGTTCATCAGCGCACCACCGGCGGTCACGGCGCCCTCGAACACCAGGGGCTTCAGCGACGCACGGGCGGTGTAGAGGGCCGCCGTGTAGCCGGCCGGCCCCGAACCGATGATGATCACGTTACGGACGTCGCTCACGGCTTGTTTCCTCGTCTCTGGTCTGTGTCATCCGACCGGTGGGAGCTTCTGTCGGAACTCTCACCTCCCCCAACGGATCCTAAGGGGCGAGCATTCCCGCTGTGCCTGAGCACACCGAAGGAGCTGACGGACGCGACTCTCGGGTGGGCGCGGGCAGGTGCACACCGTACGAGATACCACTCAGGACGGAGACGAAGCGTCGACTGTCAGCCGCGGGTGTAGGAGTTCTCCAGCAGAACCTTCGCCGTGGTGGCCGAGGATGGGTTGCCGACGCAGGTGGCATCGACGACGTAGGCGGCCACACGGGTGTCGTCGGAGGGGTCGGGGAGTACTACCAGGATGGCTTTTCGCCCCTTGTAGATGCCCTGCTCTGTGGCGAGTGCGGCGTCATTACGGCCGATTCCCTCACGGACGCATGCCGGGACCGTGGGTTGCTGGAGAACCCTGGGGCTGGCGGCTCTGGCCTCCGACTCCATTTCCAAGGTCTGCGGCGTGCGAGAGGATTCGCCCTTCCGCTGGTTCTGCGCGAGGAGATCGGAGACCTGCTTCCCCAGCTCACCCTCGGAGAATGTGTCCAAGGCCGTCTGCTGAACGCCACCCGGGCCCGTTTCGTCGTTCTGGGACGTCACGAACAGCGTGCCGAGCCCCAGAGCCGCAACGGTGAACACGGTCCCCAGCACAGCGGCCCTACGGCGGCCGCTGTGCATACGGCCCTTGCGACCTGGACCGGTAGTGGAAGGGCGAGGACGCCCTGTGGGGCGGTCCGTCGGCGTCGATGTTTCACGTGAAACATGCGCGCGGTCCTCATCGGACTGGGAAGGGGAGACACCGGCCGGCTCTGCGACGCTCTCGGACCCCGGTGCCCTGGCATGCAGCAGCGCTTCCGCGGCGAGTGCGGCGTCGATACGGCTTGCCACCTCGGCAGGCATACGCGGTGGACCCGGCATCGTGCCAAGCAGTTCCCGGATCTCCTCCAGCGACGAATGGACGTCTGCGCAGAGGTCGCACTCGTCCAGGTGTCGGCGTACAGCGGCGGTCCGAGCGGGCGGCAGGAGTCCCTCGGTGAGGTCAGAGATCTCCGCGACGTCCGGGTGCTCCGTCATGCCTGTCGTCGATGTCACGCTTTCCCACCTCCGCCCTTCACTGCCGCTGGGTCACTCGGTCCGGTATTTGGCGGATCCGCTCGACGCGGTCCCGCTGCGGATGGGACGGATGCCCCCTGCGGCCGGTTCCGTTCCTCATACCGCTTCCTGCTGTCACCGCTCCCGTCCGGCCGTAGATGTTGTAGAAGGGGCAGGAGCCTGGCTCTGCCTCGGGCGCAGCGGCTCTTCACCGTGCCGGTGGGCACATCGAGGATGCGGGCGGCCTCCGCGACGGGGTAGCCCTGCATGTCCACCAGTACGAGAGCCGCTCGCTGATCGGGTGGGAGAGTTCCCATGGCCGCTATGAGCTGGCGGTGCAGATCATTGCGTTCCGCAGGAGCCGAGGCGGACTCGTGGGGCTCCAGCAGCTGCTCCAGGCGCTCTGTGTCGTCGACAGGGGAGGTCTTCCGGGATGCAGCCTTGCGCGCACGGTCCAAGCACGCGTTCACCGTGATCCGGTGCAGCCATGTCGTGACGGCCGACTGGCCTCGGAAGGTGTGGGCGGCCCGATAGGCGGAGACAAGAGCGTCCTGAACCGCGTCAGCGGCCTCCTCCCGGTCCCCCAGCGTCCGCAGGGCCACCGCCCAGAGTCGGTCGCGATGACGCTGCACGAGTTCACCGAAGGCGTCCTTGTCTCCCGAGACATGGGAAGCCAGGAGTTCGGCGTCTGAGTGATCAGCTCGGCGCGACTCATTGTCCACACAAATTCCCCGCGTCCCTGGGGAGGCAGCCGTGACACTGCTACCCAACTCGTGATCCTGACCGACAGAATGGCACACAGTGGGTCGGGATGTAACGGGGTAGGGAGAGGTCCGCCCTGCACTGCGCTAATTGCGCATGGCGAGCAGATCCACCCAAAAGCGCCGAGGCAACCGAGGCGTGTATGAAGAGCCTTGGTCTTGCCTACAGGGCAAGCAGAGTCAGAACCGATGAGTGGGGTGTGGAGGAGAATCGTCCTTACAGCATCCGGGGCCCCAACGTGCGCTCACCTACTGTTACCGCCCGATCTCCGTGGTTCATCCGCCGGAAGACACAGAGAGCACCTACACGGACGCCGAGATCGCCGCACTGGGGGCAGGAACAGGCAGGGCAAGGCCCTGCCCCGGTCAGCCAGGGCCGACAACGGCGAGTCAATCCCCCAGGGCGGGTGCAGGGGCGAAGCCGACCGGATTGTCAGGGCGCCCTACGACCATACCGAGGGCGTGGCGGCCGCTCGAACCATCGACTTCGACGGTTTCAAAGAATCCCTCAATGACCCACGAGTGAAGAAAATATTCGTGGAGTGGTCCGCCTGCATGCAGGTCAAGGGCTACGTGTATGACTCTCCGCTGGATGCCATAGGCGGCGCAGAATTCGCCGAAGGTCGCATTGTGAGGCACGAAAAGGCGGTCGCTCAGCGCGATATCACCTGCAAGAAGAAGGTTGACCTGGTCACGCGTTGGAACGCCGTGGAGTCCGACATACAGACGCGCATGATCAACAACAACAAGGCGGTTCTGGGCAGGTTTCTGAGTCTGCAGACGGCCAAGGTGGAATCCGCTCGGAAGCTGCTCGCCGAAGGCGATTGAATCGTGGCGGTCCGCGGTTTTCGGTAACCGCGGACCGCGCGGTCCACTGAGTTCAGCTGCTGACCTTGACGTCCACGACCCTGCCGCGCCATTTCCCGTCGTCCGGCTGTATCGGCAGCTCGGTCAGCCAGACCAGCAAGTACTGGGACTTGAGCGTCTCTTCGGGCTTGAGGGTGACGCTGCTGCCAGACCCTTGGGCGATCTTGGCAAATCCGTCCAAGGACGTCGGTTGCCCTCCTGCGTTGCTGGAAGCCGCACGAAGCTCGACCGAGGTGTTCCCCATGAAGGAAACGGTGACTTTGCCGACTTCCTGGACCTTGCCGAGGTCCAGGACGACGCCGACCCCGGGCTTAAGTCGGCCGAAGTCCGAACTCAGGTAGAAGTCGGTCTGCCAGTACGTACCGGGAGCGTCGTCATAGACCTTCGCCACATCAGACGGCTTTTCGGAACCGTCGCCCAGGGGGTCGAAGTCGTTAGCACTCGTGATGGCTATGGGGTGAGCCGGCTTGGGTGTACTGCTGCTCTTGTCGTCCTCGTCCGTCGTCTGCGTCTTGTTCGTGTCGTCCGCGCTGCCGCCCTGGCCGATGAGGGCGTCAGCGAGCTGCCAGCTGCCCAGACCGAGCGCGGCGATCAGCAGTGCTGACACGGCCCACTTCAGCGCCTTGCCCGTGCGGCTCTGCAGCGGGGGCGGCGGGGCCGGCACCGGTTGGGTGACGCCCAAACCGGGCGCCGGACGTCCGTAGGAGCCCTGCTGGTACGTCGTGCGCTGGTAGTCCGGCGGGGTGGTGAAGGCCGGCTCCGGCGGGCGGATGCGGGGCATCTCGCCGATTGCCTTCACCAGTTCCTCCGGCGTGGTGCACGGGGACTCATGGCGGGAGGCGGTGGCGCCGTCGTTGGCCAGTGCGCGCATGGCGAGCTCGGACAGGCCGCGGTGGACACCGGCCCGCACCTGGTCGGGCGGGATCAGACCGATGTCCTTCGGCAGCCCTGACAGACCGTAGGCGTCGCTCTCGTACGGCCAGCGCTGGGTGAGCGCCGCGTACAGCAGGGCGCCGATGGATTCGGTGTCGGTGCGCTGCGGGGTGTCGGATTCGATGCCGCGCAGCGCCGCGTTCACGGCGAGACCCCGAATGCGCCACTGGCCCGTCGAGGTGCGCAGGACCGCATTGGGGTTCAGCCGCAGATGGGCGAGTCCTTCGCGGTGGGCCGCGGCCATGGCGGAGGAGATCTGACTGGCCATCTGGTAGGCGTCGTACACCTCGAGCGGGCCGGCCGCCAGGAGCGTGGTCAATTCGGTGGCGTCGGGGAGCCATTCGTGTACGACGTAGACGACGTCGTTCTCCTCGACGGCGTCCAGGACCTGCACGAAGCGAGGGTCGCCCAGCAGGGCGGAGGCGCGGGCCGAGGCCAGGACGGAGCGGGCACGGGAGTGGTCCGCGGGCAGAATGTGCACACCGACGGCGCGGCGGAGCTTCTCGTCCACGGCACGCCAACTGCTGAATCCGTCCAGACGGGTGACGCACTCTTCGAGACGGTAGCGTCTGGCGAGCTTGTGACCGCTGTGCAGTTCGAGTGGCGACGTCGCCCCGGAACCGTCGGTCCCGGTGTTCTTCTGTACCGCGTCGCTGTCCGTGTCCTGCTCCCGGTTCTTGACCACCCCGTCGGCCGTGGACTGGTCCGCCTGCGCGGTCAGCGGCTGCTCGCCGCTGTTGTCTGCCACGTCGACGGCAGCTGTGCTCCGTTCCGCCACCGTCGTTCCCTGCCTCCCCATCCAATGCGCGTCGGCGACTGCCCTCGCGCGCCGTCCGACGCCAAAACCAATTGTGCCCACAGTCCGCCGCTATGCACGACACACAAGGGCTGACGATGGTTGTGCGGTTACCCGTGACTCAGCGTCCCAGGCGTCCGCGGACCATACCGACCAGCGAGTTGACCTCCACGATGCGCATCCGGCGGGCGGCGACGAAAAAGACGCCGAGCAGGACGGCCCCACCGGCCAGCAGCGCGGCGAACGAAGCTCCGGCGCCCTGACCGAGACTGTGCCCGATGCCGTAGCAGACCGCACCGCTGAGCAGTGCGGCCGGAACCGAGGCGATGCACAGCCGGGCGTACGTCCGCAGTACCCGGGCACCGTCCAGATCCCCGCCCAGCCGCTTGCGCAGCCGACGCCAGGCGACACCGACACCGGTCACGTAGGCAAGGCCGTACGCGGCGGCCATGCCGACCACGGCCCAGCGGGCCGGGAGAACGAAGAAGCAGACGGCCGAGGCGATCGCGTTGACCGCGGCCACGATGACCGTGTTGTAGAAGGGGGTCCGGGTGTCCTCGTAGGCGTAGAAGGCACGCAGGACGACGTACTGCACGGAGTAGGGGATCAGACCGAGGCCGAAGGCCATCAGCATGTAACCCATGTTGGTCGCTTCGCTGATACCCGAGGAGCCGAAGATCAGCGTGCACATCGGGATGCCGAGCGAGATGAAGCCGAAGGCGATCGGCACGATCGCGACGGCTGTGGTGCGCAGGCCCTGGGAGATGTCGTCCCGGACGGCGCCGCTGTCCTCTTCCGCCGCCGAGCGGGAGATACGGGGCAGTAGAGCGGCCATCAAGGAGACGGTGATGATGGCTTGCGGAAGGCCCCAGATCAGCTGGGCGTTGGCGTAGGCGGCGAAGCCGGTGCCCTGGACATCGGAGTTCAGGCCGGCCGCTGTGGACAACTGGGTCACGACCAGAGCGCCCGCCTGGTTGGCGAGCACGAACAGGATGGTCCACTTGGCGAGCATCGCCGCCTTGCCCAGTCCGTGGCCCTTCCAGTCGAAGCGCAGACGGATGCGGAACCCGGTCTCGCGCAGGTACGGGATCATGGCCAGGGCCTGAACGACGAGGCCGAGCAGGACACCGATGCCGAGGAGGCGCCGGCCTTCGGGCGGGATGCTGGTGACCGTCATCTGGGAGTCGGCGGCGGTGCCGTAGACGTAGATGAACGTACCGAGCGTCACGATGATGACGATGTTGTTGAGGACCGGGGTCCACATCATCGCGCCGAACCTCCCGCGCGCGTTGAGGATCTGTCCCATCACCACGTGCACGCCCATGAAGAAGATCGAGGGCAGGAAGTAGCGCGTGAAGGTGATGGCGACCTCGTTGGCCGCGGGGTCGGAGGCGACCGGGTTGGACAGCGCACGCACGAGGAGTGGCGCGGCGAGCCATGCCACGGAGGTGAGCACGACCAGGGCCACCATCACGAGGGTCAGCAGCCGGTTGGCGTACGCGTCGCCGCCGTCGTCGTCCTCCTTCATGGCGCGGACGAGCTGCGGGACGAAGACGGAGTTGAGACCACCGCCGACGGTGAGGATGTAGATCATGGTCGGCAACTGGTATGCGACCTGGAACGAGTCACCGAGAAGACCCAGGCCGAGCGCCGAGACGATCAAGGCGGAGCGGATGAATCCCGTGAGGCGGGACACCATCGTGCCCGCCGCCATCACGGCGCTGGACTTCAGCAGACCTCCGGCCCGGCCGCCTTTCTTCGCGGGCGGCACGGGAGCCGGTTCCGGTACGGGCGACTCGGCGGCAGGCGGTGGTGTGGCTCCCGCGTAGTGGCCGGGTGCAGCGGAGGCCGGGCCGGGTACCGTAACCGACTCGGGGGACTGTCGGCCGGCCACCGGCTGGTAGCCGGGATGCCCACCGCCGTGCTGTTCGGTGTAGCCGCCGTCCTGCTGCTGATCGCGGAACAGGTGGGCGAAGGCGTCCGGCTCACGGCGCTGGTCTCCGGCCTGGCCGACCAGGTCGTCCACGCCCACGAACTGCGTCGTGCGCGGATCGTCACCGTACGGGAGGTATTGGGTCGGGCCGTCCGGTTCCGGCGCCGGAGCCTGGGCCCACACCCGTGGGTCGGGCGCGTGGGGCGACTGGGGAGGCTGCCCGTACAGCGGCTGCTGAGGGGTGTACACGCCCGGCGGAGGCGGGGGGTGCGCCGCGCGGTCGTACAGGGCCTCCGCGACCGGGTCCTGGGCGGCGATGTCCTGCGCGCGGTAGGCGTCCTGGTCGTAGGCGTCCTGGAGATACGTATCAGCGGGCGGCTGCGGAGCCTGGTCGTGCCCGGGCGGCGGACCCTCGGGCGGGTCCGACTCGGGATGGCCCGAGTCGCCCGCGGCACGGCCGCGGTCACCGTCGTACGGCGCGTTCATGGTTACCCCACCTCATTGTCTCTGGTCCACCCGGCCACGACATCCTCAACGGTCCACTCTCTCACCCGTGTCGGACGGGTCTGCGCTTTCCGGTGCGGTGTCCGACGCCGGGTCACTCGGCTGCTCCGGGGCGTCCGTTTCCGAACCGTCCTCCGGCTCCTTGGTGAGACGTACCGCGGGGGCGTCCGGGTTCTGCGGACCTTCGGTACCCCCGTCCAACGCGCGCTTCTCCTCCTGGGCCTCGTGGGCCGCGGCACGCTTGCGCTGGGTGTACATCCTGAAGCCGGCAAGGACGAGCAACAGGACACCGCCGCCGATGACCAGCATCACCGTGGCGGTGATCTCGGTGACCTTGACGTCGAAGGTGACCGGCTCGCCGTACTTCTGGCCGTCCTGTGTGTACAGCTGGGCGATCACCGTTGCCCGGCCGTTGGCGTTGGCGGACGTGGTGAACTTCACCGACTGGCTGTGACCGCCCGAGACGGTGACCGGCTGCTCCTCGTAGGCGGCCCCATCGATCTCGAGGCGGGTCGGGTTGGTCGAGGTGAGCCGCAGCGTCAGGTGTTCGACGCCCTGTACCAGGTTGTTCTGGACGGTCACGGGGATCGTGGCACTGCGGCCGGACAGTTTCGTCTCCGACTTCTCGATCAGCTTCACCTGGTCGAGGAGTCCGTCGAGGTACGCCTCGACCTCGCTGCGGTAGGTGGCCGCCTCGGCGATCCGGCCGCGCCACGAAACGGACATCCCCCGGTTCAGGGCCCGGCCGAACGGGGTCACCACCCGGGACGGGTCGGAGAGGATCACCTGGAACTTGTCGAGCTTGTCCTGTGTCCTCGCGATCTGCTCGAACGCCGACTGCGGCAGTTCCTGCTTGCGCAGCGAGGAGGGATACGAGGAGGCCGAGGGAACCTCGGTGGCGGCGGCGGGGTCCGGCTTCGCCCTCGCGGCGGCGGTGAGGTCCTGGGACTCCGACCAGTTTCCGTCCTGGACGGCCTTCAGCACCTCGGCCATCGTCTGGGCCTGGCTCGCGGAGGGGGTGCGCTGCGGGGCCACGACGATGCTGCGCTGCCGACCGGTCTGAAGGCTGAGTGTCAGGCTCTGTGCGAGGAACCGCTGCACCGTGGACGTGGACGTGGAGGCCTTGGTCATATCGCCCTGGAACAGGGTGGACAACCGGGCGTCCGCGACCACCGCCGTGGTGCCGCCCCCGATGGGGCGTGCGGCCGAAGGCGTGTACGGCAGGTCACCGGTCTCCCGGAAACTGTCGCTGCGGGCGATCACCTTGTCGGCACCGGCGGACGTGGCGACCTTGACGATGGAGGGGTCCACCGCGCCGTTGACGGGCCAGGCGAAGTCGGTGGTCGGTTTCACGTGGAGTATCGGCTCCACCGTGTTGACGACGACATCCGTGGCCTCCTTGAGATGACTCAGGGAGCCGGTGACCGGCGTGCCGTTGTGGGCGAGGGAGGCGAGATCCGGATCACCGAAGGGCAACGCGACGACCTCGTTGTCCGCCACCGCGCTCTGCACCTGGGCGAGCCATCTCTTGGCGACAGCCTGATGACGGCCCGCCGTGGTGGTGTCACCCTCACTTCGGACTTCGTAGCTCTCGGTCATCGCGTCGACGGACGCCAGCAGGTCCGGATCGACCACCCAGGTGACATCGAGGTCCTTGCCCAGTGCCACCATCCGGTCCAGACGGCCGCCCGGGGAGATCTCCTTGGCCAGGTCGTCGTCGCGGAGGACCGGGGTCTGCTGTTCGTCTGAACCGGTCTCCGCCGTCGTGTGGACCGTGGAGATCAGCGGCCACAGAAACGTCGTTCTCGTCTTTTTGTCGGCTTCCTCGGGCTGCCACGGCAGGAACGTGCGCCGGACGCCGAGGGTCTGTTCCCACGGCTGGGCGGAGGTCTGCCCGGAGAGGGCCACCGCCAGCTGGTAGACGCCGTTCTTTCCGAGGCTCAGCTCGTCCGCCGGCACGGAGATACTGAAGGGCTGCGGGATGCCCGGAGCGAGGCGTTCGAACTCCTGGGAGTACTTCTCATCGATCTCCGGACCGACGGAGCCCTGGATGTCGTCACTGTTCCTGGCGACGGTCTCGATCCCGGAGCGGGTGTTCAGCAGGGGGCCCACACGCAGGCCGACGTGGGCGTCGGTGACCGCTTTACCGCCCTTGTTGGTCACCGTGCCGGACACGGTGACGGTGTCTCCCTCGGTGGGGGCGCTCGGGGTGAGCGAGTTCACGGAGACGGAGACCGAGCCCGCACCGGAGGGAGCCTGCCGGGTGCTCTGCACGGTGGCGTCCGCCGGAGACGCGGCGGGCAACTGGAGCAGGCCGGCCAGCAGGGGTGCTCCGGCGAACAGGGCTCCGGTGCGCCGCAGCCAGCGGCGGGCAGGTGAGGCACTCGTCCCCTGGAAGTCTGCCGCCTCGGCCACGCGCTCGCCCGTCCCTTGTCGTCGTCAGTGGTCGTCGGAATGTACGTCCACGCATGGTAACGAGGAGCGGCGGGGGTGAGTGCCGCGGACCGGTCCACAAGATCGGAGGAGCGCCGCCCTGCCCTCTATGTGGCTGTATAAGGGGAGCACGTCCCGTGCCTCGGGCGGCAAGCCTTGTGCGGGTCTCGCCGGAGGTGACCGCGCCTGCCCCAGGGGGAGCCTCCGGCCGCCCGAGCCACGTACCCTTTTCTGTTGTGCCGAACGCCAACGAACAAACCAGTGCCCTGAGCCAGGTGCAGGACCAAGCGGTCAACGAACTGCTGCGGGTCGCCCCTGTCGCCGACGACCTCGCCCGCCGCTTCCAGGAGGCCGGGTTCTCACTCGCCCTGGTCGGCGGTTCGGTCCGGGACGCTCTGCTCGGCCGGCTCGGCAATGACCTCGACTTCACGACCGACGCCCGCCCGCAGGACGTTCTGAAGATCGTCCGCCCGTGGGCGGACGCCGTCTGGGAGGTGGGGATCGCCTTCGGCACCGTCGGAGCCCAGAAGGATGTCCGCGTCGGAGACGTTGACCGAAGCTTCCAGATCGAGGTGACGACCTACCGCTCGGAGGCCTACGACCGCACGTCACGCAAGCCGGAGGTGGCGTACGGCGACTCCATCGAGGAGGACCTCGTCCGCCGTGACTTCACGGTGAACGCGATGGCCCTTGCGCTTCCCACGAAGGAGTTCATCGACCCGCATGGCGGCCTGGACGATCTCGCGGCCCGTGTGCTGCGCACACCGGGCACCCCTGAGGCGTCCTTCTCGGACGATCCGCTGCGGATGATGCGAGCCGCGCGCTTTGCCGCTCAGCTCGATTTCGAGGTGGCTCCTGAGGTGGTCACGGCTCTGCGGGAGATGACCGGACGCATCGATATCGTCTCAGCCGAACGAGTCCGGGACGAGCTGAACAAGCTGGTCCTGTCCGCTCACCCCCGCAAGGGACTGACACTGCTCGTCGACACCGGGCTCGCCGATCACGTGCTGCCTGAACTGCCGGCCCTGCGTCTGGAGAGCGATGAGCACCACCGGCACAAGGACGTCTATGAGCACACGCTGATCGTCCTGGAGCAGGCGATGGCGCTGGAGGACACCGGCCCCGACCTGACACTGCGCCTTGCGGCTCTGCTGCATGACATCGGCAAGCCGCGCACGCGCCGTTTCGAGGGCGACGGCCGGGTCTCGTTCCACCACCACGAGGTGGTGGGCGCGAAGATGACGAAGAAGCGCATGACGGCCCTCAAGTACTCCAACGAACTGGTGAAGGACGTCTCGCGCCTGGTCGAGCTTCATCTGCGTTTCCACGGCTACGGCACGGGAGAGTGGACGGACTCCGCCGTCCGTCGCTACGTCCGGGACGCGGGGCCACTCCTGGATCGGCTGCACAAGCTGACCCGCTCGGACTGTACGACGCGTAACCGCCGCAGGGCGGCCGCGCTGTCCCGTGCGTACGACGGCCTGGAGGAGCGCATTGCCAAGCTCCAGGAGCAGGAGGAGCTGGATTCCATTCGCCCGGACCTCGACGGCAACCAGATCATGGAGATCCTCGGTGTCAAGCCCGGACCGGCAGTCGGCCAGGCGTACAAGCACATGCTGGAGCTTCGACTGGAGAACGGTCCGATGGACCATGACGCGGCGGTGGCGGCCCTCAAGGAGTGGTGGGCCGGGCATCAGGGCTGAGAGCGTGGAACGGGGGCTATGTTTCACGTGAAACGTAGCCCCCGTTGACATGCGTGGGGGGCGGTGTTTCACGTGAAACACCGCCCCCCACGTGGCCTGAGTGGAAGTGTTACTTCACTTCCTTGAGGCAGAGGACCACGTTGTGGCTGCTGCTGCCCGTCTGGTAGTACGAGATCGTCGCTTCCTCGACGGCCTCGCACTTGCTGTCGTCGCTGGTGTTGTCGAACTTTTCGACGACCTTGTACTGAGCATCGCTTGAAGAGCAGTCGACTGTCTTGAGGTCCGCACTTGTCTGTGTGCCCTCGTTGTGCATGCAACTGCCCACAGACGTGGTCTCTGCGTCCGTCTGCCCGAAGAACCACTTGCCCACGGCTATGAGGACCGCGATGACGATGAAGCCGACGATGCGCAGCAGCTTCTTGCTGAAACGCCCGGCGGGAGCGGGCGGAGGAACCGGGACGCCCTGCGTGGGGAAGCCAGGCTGACCGGCCTGCTGGGGGAAACCATCCTGGGGCGGGTGCGGAGCCTGGCCCTGGGGCTGGCCGTAGGGCTGCTGCTGACCCTGGGCGAACGGGTTGCCCTGAGGCGGCGGAGTGGTCACTTGGAGGTCCCCCTGGAACATGAGTGCGTGGCGCGAAAAGCGCGTTGATAAGACGCACGTAAGGTATCGGGTGCCACTGACAACGCCACGCCGTGCTGGAGCTCTGTGGCATTGATGTGACACTTACCGGCGCTCAAACCGGCTGATAGCCACAGCTACTGCTCCGTAGATAACGGCGATCGTTACCACCAGTGGGGCCGACCGGCCGTCCGGTGGCAGCATCAGGGCGGCCACCGCGGCGGCACCGACGAAAGCCACGTTGAACAGGACGTCGTAGAGGGCAAAGATCCGGCCTCGGAAACCGTCCTCGACGGAGGCCTGGACGATGGTGTCCGTGGCGATCTTCGCGCCCTGGGTGGTCAGCCCCAGGACGAACGCCCCGATCAGCAGGGGGCCGGTGGCGAAGGGCAGTCCGAGCGCGGGCTCCAGGACCGCGGCGGCCGCCGCACACAGCATGATCCATCGGCCGGGCCCGAACCGCCCCGCGGCCCAAGGGGTCATGACGGCCGCAACGAAGAAGCCGGCGCCGGACACACCCAACGCCACTCCCAGAAGGGCGAGTCCCTCGGCCGTGGTGTCGGTCAGGGCGTACCGGCACAGCATCAGCACCATGACGAGCATGGCGCCGTAGCAGAACCGCATCAGGGACATCGCGGTGAGCGCCCAGGCTGCCTCCCTGCGCGGGGATGCGGCAAGGTGGCGCAGACCTGCCATCAGATCGCGAGCGGTGCCGGTGAGCGCCGTGGCGAGCCGTGGATGGACCAGCGCTCGGTCAGGACCGAGCAGTTCCCTCGCGATGCGCAGCGATGCCAGGGCCGCGCACAGGTACAGTGCCGCGCCCACGAGCACCACGGCGGCGTCGGAGTCGGCGACGACCAGGCGTACGACGAAGGCCAGACCGGCGCCCGCGGTCGCGGCGAGCGTGCCGACCGTCGGCGAGAGGGAATTGGCGACGATCAGCCGTTCGGAGTCCACCACGCGCGGCAGGGCGGCGGACAGGCCGGCGAGGACGAAGCGGTTGACGGCGGTGACACACAGGGCTGAGACGTAGAGAAGCCAGTCCGGGACCTGGCCGAGGATCAGGACGGCGGTCACCGAGGCCATCAGCGCGCGCAGCAGGTTGCCGTACAGAAAGACCTGACGGCGGCGCCAGCGGTCCAGCAGGACACCGGCGAAAGGGCCGACCAGGGAGTAGGGGAGCAGCAGGACCGCCATCGCGGAGGCGACGGCCACGGCGGACGTCTGTTTCTCCGGTGAGAAGACCACGTAGGCGGCGAGGGCGACCTGGTAGACACCGTCGGCGCCCTGAGAGAGCAGCCGGACGGCGAGCAGGCGTCTGAAGCCCTGGAAACGCAGCAGGACACGCAGGTCACGGACGACGGCCATGAGCCACAGCCTCACATACGGGGAGGGGCCCCGGGGCACACGACCCGGGGCCCTCAACTGCCCACAGCGGGGAGGTTCTAGCGCTCGACCTCGCCCTGGATGAACTTCTCGACCTTGACGCGGGCGTCGTCGTCGAAGTACTGCACCGGAGGGGACTTCATGAAGTACGACGAAGCCGACAGGATCGGGCCGCCGATGCCGCGGTCCTTGGCGATCTTCGCGGCGCGCAGGGCGTCGATGATGACACCCGCGGAGTTCGGGGAGTCCCAGACCTCGAGCTTGTACTCCAGGTTCAGCGGGACGTCGCCGAAGGCACGGCCCTCGAGGCGCACGTAGGCCCACTTGCGGTCGTCCAGCCAGGCGACGTAGTCGGACGGGCCGATGTGCACGTTGTTCTCGCCGAGGTCCCGGTCGGGGATCTGGGAGGTGACGGCCTGCGTCTTGGAGATCTTCTTGGACTCCAGGCGCTCGCGCTCGAGCATGTTCTTGAAGTCCATGTTGCCGCCGACGTTCAGCTGCATCGTGCGGTCCAGGACGACGCCGCGGTCCTCGAACAGCTTCGCCATGACGCGGTGCGTGATGGTGGCGCCGACCTGGGACTTGATGTCGTCACCGACGATCGGCACACCGGCCTCGGTGAACTTGTCCGCCCACTCCTTGGTGCCGGCGATGAACACCGGGAGGGCGTTGACGAAGGCGACCTTGGCGTCGATGGCACACTGGGCGTAGAACTTCGCCGCGTCCTCGGAGCCGACGGGCAGGTAGCAGACCAGGACGTCGACCTGCTTGTCCTTGAGGACCTGGACGACGTCGACCGGCTCCTCCGCGGACTCCTCGATGGTGGCCTGGTAGTACTTGCCGAGACCGTCGAGGGTGTGGCCGCGCTGGACCGTCACACCGGTGCTGGGGACGTCGCAGATCTTGATGGTGTTGTTCTCGGAGGCGCCGATGGCGTCAGCGAGGTCGAGGCCGACCTTCTTGGCGTCCACGTCGAAAGCGGCGACGAACTCGACGTCGCGGACGTGGTAGTCGCCGAACTGGACGTGCATCAGGCCCGGCACCTTGGACGCCGGGTCGGCGTCCTTGTAGTACTCGACTCCCTGCACCAGCGATGCGGCACAGTTGCCCACGCCGACGACGGCTACGCGAACCGAACCCATTCCGGTTGCTCCCTGTGTGTACGAGTGAGGCCCTGAGGGGGACTCACGTGGCGGTGTCGTCGGACGAATCCGGCCGGGGGTGGTCCCCGGACCGGGGCAGGTCGCCCGACGTTCCAGATGTGGTGTCCTGTCGAGGGGTCGCCCCGGAGGCGGGACCCTTGAGGTCTCGCCCGGCCCGCTCGCTCTCGATGAGCTCGTTCAGCCAGCGCACTTCCCGCTCCACGGACTCCATCCCGTGACGCTGGAGCTCGAGCGTGTAGTCGTCGAGACGCTCCCGGGTCCGGGCCAGGGAGGCGCGCATCTTCTCCAGGCGCTCCTCCAGCCGGCTGCGGCGGCCTTCCAGCACACGCATGCGTACGTCGCGTGACGTCTGTCCGAAGAAGGCGAACCGCGCGGCGAAGGTCTCGTCCTCGTACGCGTCGGGGCCCGTCTGGGAGAGCAGCTGTTCGAAGTGCTCCTTACCATCGGCCGTCAACCGGTAGACGATCTTGGCGCGACGGCCCGTGAGGGGAGCGGCGAGGGCGTCCTCTGTGGTGTTCCCCGGTTCCTCGATCAACCAGCCGTTGGCGACCAGCGTCTTGAGACAGGGGTAGAGCGTCCCGTAGCTGAAGGCACGGAACACACCCAGTGACGTATTGAGTCGTTTGCGCAGCTCATAGCCGTGCATCGGAGACTCGCGGAGCAGGCCGAGTACGGCGAACTCGAGGATCCCGGAACGCCGGCTCATCGTCGCCTCCTCTCTGCCGCGGTTGTGCCGTGACGGCCTCGTGTCTGGCTCATCGCCATCTTTATGCCGAGCTGATGTATCGACTCGATACATCACGACGATAGAACGGCCGTCCGGCTGGAGCAAGGGGATGGGTGGTGAACGGGATCACATCACCGATTCAATCGGAGCAAGTTGCCTGATTTGGGCCGAACTTCTGCGCTCGGCAGGTTTTGACGATGCGTAGTCTGTGCGCCATGCACAACACACCGGGAACCGAGTGACGCCTGGGGGCGTCCTCGTCCCCGGTGCAGTACGGGATGAATGCGGAACCCACCGCATCCGTACTTCGGGGGGACCGGAAACCAGCTGCCGTTTCCAGGCGCGCGAGACGCGCCTGCCCGAGGAGTAGTCGTTCGATGAGCGAGCACCGTCGCAAACCGCCGCAGCCGCAGGGTGGCGGACGTGCCGCGGCCCGACGCGGCCAGTCAGGCTCGTCCTCCGGCCGCCGCGCGGCGCCGCGCGGCGCCACTGGGTCGCTGTCCGATTCCTACGGGTCGGACTCCCAAGACTCGGGTGGTGAGGGCCACAGTTATGGAAGCCGCGCCGAAGCGCGACGCGCGGCACAGAGAGGCGGGGGCCGCCGGGCCGGTTCCACCGGGCCCGGCCGGGGCCGGGCGGCGCCTCCCGGCCAGAACCGGATCATCGACTATCCGCGCCACGACAAGTACGGCTGGCGCCGCTGGATGCCGTCCTGGAGGCTCGTCACCGGTCTGTGCATCGCGTTCTTCGGCAGCATGGTGGCTGCCGCGGGGATCGGGTACGCGCTGGTGGACGTACCCGACATCGCCAAGACCGCCACGGCGCAGAACAACGTCTACTACTGGGCCGACGGCTCACAGATGGTCGCCACGGGTGGTGAGCGCAACCGCCAGATCATCAATCTCGAAGAGATCCCCATGGCGATGCAGAACGCGGTCATCTCCCAGGAGAACAAGACGTTCTACAAGGACAGCGGCATTGACCCCAAGGGCATCGCCCGAGCTGTGCTGAACATGGCCAGTGGCGGCAACACGCAGGGTGGATCCACGATCACCCAGCAGTACGTCAAGAACGCCAGGCTGGATGACCCGTCGCAGACGTTCTCCCGCAAGTTCAAGGAAATCTTCATCTCGATCAAGGTGGGTGCCACCGAGGAGAAGCGCGATATCCTCGCGGGCTACCTGAACTCCGCGTACTACGGACGGGGGGCCTACGGGATCCAGGCTGCCGCCCAGGCCTACTTCGACAAGAAGGCCGTGGATCTCAACGAGGGCGAGTGCGCCTTCCTGTCGGCGGTCCTCAAGGGGGCCACCTACTACGACCCGGCCGGCGCGACCTCCATCGACCCGGTCAACGCCACTCGCCAGAAGAACGAGAAGCGCGCCCGGCTCCAGATGCAGGACACGCTGGAGAAGATGGTCGAGTACGGGCATCTGGATCCCGCGACCAGGGCCAAGTACACCAAGCTGCCCGAGGTGCAGAACCCCCGGTCGAACACCGCGCTGAGCGGGCAGATCGGTTACCTCGTGGATCTCGCCAAGGCATACATCGTCAACAACAGCGATGAAACCGGCATCACCGCCGGCATGCTGGAACAGGGCGGCTACTCGATCTACACGACCTTCGACAAGAAGAAGGTCGAGGCACTCGAGGAGTCGGTCAAGAAGGTCTACAAGAAGAGCATCAAGCCCGAGGAACGCCCGGAGACGGACACCCACGTCCAGTTCGGCGGGGCCACGGTGGACCCGGCGACCGGCGCGATCGTGGCCATCTACGGCGGTACCGACGCGACCAAGCACTTCACCAACAACGCCGACGCGACCGGTGCCCAGGTCGGCTCGACGTTCAAGCCGTATGTGCTGGCGGCCGCCATGAAGTGGGGCGTCCGGGACCCCGACGGGGATCGGGTGCAGGCCCAGGACGAGCGGACGAAGGTGTCCGAGAAGAGCCTGTACAGCGGCAAGAACAGGCTCAAGATCAAGGAGTACGACGGGTCGATCTGGCAGAACGAGAAGGGCGAGCAGTGGGAGCAGGTCAATGACGGCGACAAGACGTACGGCACCGCGCCCGACTACAAGATCGATCTTCGCGAGGCGATGCGGTACTCGGTGAACTCCTCCTTCGTCCAGCTCGGCGTGGATATCGGCCTGGACAAGGTGAAGGAATCCGCGATGGACTCCGGGCTTCTGGAGAGCAGCCTCGCCGGAACGAACTACCCGTCGTTCTCCCTCGGTACCTCCAGCCCCAGCGCGATCCGAATGGCGGGTTCGTACGCCACCTTCGCGGCCAGTGGCGAGCAACGTGATCCGTTCTCCGTCAAGAAGGTGACGAGCAAGGACGGCACGGTCTACACACACAAGACCAAGACCGAGCGGGCGTTCACCGCTCTGGTCGCGGACAACGTCACGGACGTCCTGAAGACCGTCGTCGAGGAGGGAACCGGCACCAACGCCCAGCTCGAGGGCCGCGAGGTGGCCGGCAAGACCGGTACCACGGACGGCAACAAGTCCGCCTGGTTCGTCGGCTACACCCCGCAGTTGTCCACCGCGATCAGCATGTTCCGGTACCCCGACGACGAGACCGTCAAGAACCGCGAGTTCCTGAAGATGTTCGGCACGGGCGGCCAGAAGAAGATCCACGGTGCCTCGTTCCCGTCCGAGATCTGGGCGGACTACATGGAGGACGCGCTGAAGGGCCAGAAGTCGGTGCCTTTCCCGACGCCGGAGCCCATCGGCGAGATCGTCAACGACACTCCGTCACCGACTCCCACTCCATCGCCCAGCGAGTCCGAGGAGGAGACTCCGTCGGCGTCTCCGTCGACTTCGGAGCCGGAGCCGGAGCCCAGCACCCCCACGCCGAGTGAGACCAATACCTGTGGGCCGTTCGGCTTCCGTTGCAATGAGGGGGACGACACGGGGGGTACCGGGCCGGGTGGCGCGGACGCCGGTGGGACGGACGGCGGGGTGACCAGCTCACCGTCGGCCTCGGAATCGGAAGAGGAAGGCAGCAACCGCGGCAACGGAAACGGAAACGGAAACGGAAACGGAAATGGAAACAACGGTGGTCTCTTCGGAGGCCCGGCCGGGTAACCACCCGCTTGCCCGACTTGGGTGTTTCACGTGAAACAAGGGCCGCCGTACCCCACGGGTACGGCGGCCCTCGGCGTGGTCCCGGCACGTACGGCAGGATGTGCGGCATGCCCAGTGGAGAATCGACGCAAGCGAGCGTCCACGAGCCGGAGCCGGTGGAACCGACCCGGGAGGACAAGGTCGCCGAGGCCGGCAGCGAGCTGATCGGTGGTCCGCTCGGGCGGCATGCCCTCCTCGGGGCGTCCTGGTGGAGTCCGGTCCGGGTGATCGTGCTCGTGGCGATCGGTTTGTTCACCCTCGGCCTGGTACAGAAGGCGCCCTGCTACAACGGCGCGTGGTTCTTCGGCGCCGGTTCCCAGTACACGCACGCGTGCTACTCGGACATCCCGCACCTCTACCAGGGGCGGGGCTTCGCCGACGGCCTCGTGCCGTACTTCGACCAGCTCCCCGGCGACATGCAGTACCTCGAGTACCCGGTGTTGACCGGTGTGTTCATGGAGGTCGCTTCCTGGCTCACGCCCGGCAGCGGCAGCATCCAGGACCAGGAGCAGTGGTACTGGATGGTCAACGCCGGGATGCTCATGGTGTGCGCGGCCGTCATCGCCGTCTGTGTGACCCGCACGCACACCCGGCGGCCTTGGGACGGCCTCCTGGTCGCTCTGGCGCCCGCCTTCGCCCTGACCGCGACGATCAACTGGGACCTGCTGGCGGTCGCCCTGACGGCCGCAGCGATGCTCATGTGGTCGCGCGGCCGTCCCCTTGCCTTCGGGGTCCTTCTGGGGCTTGCCACGGCCGCCAAGCTCTACCCCGTGCTTCTCCTGGGGCCGCTGCTGGTGCTGTGCTGGCGTGCCGGCCGCTGGAGGGAGTACGGAACCGCCCTGGGCGGTGCGGTCGTCGCCTGGGCCGTGGTGAACGGGCCAGTGATGTTCTTCGCTTTTGACGGCTGGTCGAAGTTCTACACGTTCAGCCAGGAGCGGGGCGTCGATTTCGGCTCCTTCTGGCTGATCATCGCCCACAACTCGTCCGACCCGCTGAGCACGGACACCGTGAACACACTCGCCACAGCACTGATGTTGCTGTGCTGCGTGGGTATCGCCGCACTCGCCCTCATGGCTCCCCGCCGACCGCGCTTCGCGCAGCTCGCCTTCCTGGTCGTCGCGGCGTTCATCCTCACCAACAAGGTCTACTCACCCCAGTACGTCCTGTGGTTGGTGCCCTTGGCCGCCCTGGCCCGGCCGAAGTGGCGGGACTTCCTGATCTGGCAGGCCTGCGAGGTGGCCTACTTCCTCGGCATCTGGATGTACCTCGCGTACACGACCAGCGGAGACGACCACAAGGGGCTGCCCGCCGACGGTTATCACTGGGCCATCGGCCTGCATCTGCTCGGGACGCTCTATCTGTGCGTCATGATCGTGCGTGACATCCTGCTGCCCGAGCGGGACCCGGTGCGCCGCTCCGGTGACGACGATCCTTCGGGAGGGGTGCTCGACCGAGCCGAGGACGTCTTCGTGTTCGGCCCCGCCGCCCGCCCCGTACGGCACGTCGCACACTTCGAGGGGCCACGGGTCAAGTGGGGCGGGGCAGGCGCCACCAGCGGTTCACTCTGAGCGAACGGCTGGTGGGCGGTCGCCCTGGAGGCAGGCGAGAGGCATGAGAAAGGCCGTGCACGGTATTACCGTGCACGGCCTTTCTCGCTGTTTGGGCGCCTGCTCAGACGCCTCTCCCGCGTTCTGCGCTCCTCGTCCCCACGCCGCCGCTCAGCGGTCGAGCATTCGGTCGAACTGAGTGGTGGTGTGCCGCAGATGGGCCACCAGTTCCTCGCCGACCTGAGGTTCCGGTGCCTCCGCGGGCACGAACAGGATCGACACCTGCATGTGCGGCGGCTCGGCGAACCAGCGCTGCTTGCCGCCCCAGACGAACGGAGAGAGGTTCCGGTTCACCGTGGCGAGTCCGGCGCGGGCAACGCCCTTGGCGCGCGGCATGACACCGTGCAGGGCCTTGGGGGCCTCCAGACCCACCCCGTGCGACGTACCGCCCGCCACGACCACCAGGAAGCCGTCGGACGCGGCCTTCTGCTGGCGGTAGCCGAACCTCTCCCCCTTGGCGATGCGCGTGACGTCCAGGACTGCGCCGCGGTACTCGGTGGCCTCGTGGTCCCCCAGCCACAGCCGTGTACCGATACGGGCGCGGAAACGGGTCTGCGGGAACTGCTGCTGCAGCCGGACCAGTTCCTCGGCCTTGAGATGACTGACGAACATCGTGTGCAGGGGGAGACGGGCGGCCCGCAGACGGTCCATCCAGCCGATGACCTCCTCGACGGCGTCCGATCCGTCGGTGCGGTCCAGCGGCAGGTGGATGGCGAAGCCTTCCAGCCGGACGTTCTCTATGGCGGAGTGCAGCTGGGGCAGATCCTGCTCGCTGACGCCGTGCCGCTTCATCGAGGACATCACTTCGATGACCACCCGGGCGCCGACCAGACCGTACACACCGTCGACCGACGAAACCGAGCGGATCACCCGGTCGGGCAGCGGGACGGGTTCCTCGCCGCGCCGGTACGGCGTCAGCACCAGCAGGTCGCCGCCGAACCAGTCCTTGATCCGGGCGGCCTCGTACGTCGTGCCGACGGCGAGGACGTCCGAGCCCAGCCGGGTGGCCTCCTCGGCCAGCCGCTCGTGACCGAAGCCGTAGCCGTTGCCCTTGCAGACCGGGACGAGCCCCGGGAACTGCTGCTGCACGTGCTTGTGGTGCGCCCGCCAGCGCGCGGTGTCGACGTAGAGCGTGAGCGCCATGGCCGGATCTGGAACCTTTCTGGTGGCTGCGGTGTATCAGCGACAGGGGAAGTGATGGATCGAACAGTGCGACGGTTGCGGGATCAGCGGCGCGACATGTACATATCGAGCGCCTTGTGGAGCAGCCTGTTCAGCGGGAAGTCCCACTCGCCGAGGTACTCGGCGGCCTGGCCGCCCGTCCCCACCTTGAACTGGATCAGGCCGAAGAGGTGATCCGTCTCGTCCAGCGAGTCGGAGATGCCGCGCAGGTCGTAGACGGTGGCGCCGAGCGCGTAGGCGTCGCGCAGCATCCGCCACTGCATCGCGTTCGAGGGCCGGACCTCACGGCCGATGTTGTCGGAGGCGCCGTAGGAGTACCAGACGTGGCCGCCGACGATCAGCATCGTGGCCGCCGACAGGTTCACACCGTTGTGCCGGGCGAAGTACAGCCGCATGCGGTTGGGATCCTCGGCGTTGAGGGCGGTCCACATGCGCTGGAAGTACGACAGCGGGCGCGGCCGGAAGCGGTCGCGCACGGCGGTGATCTCGTACAGCCGCTGCCACTCGGGCAGGTCGTCGTAGCCGCCCTGGACGACTTCGACGCCGGCCTTCTCGGCCTTCTTGATGTTGCGGCGCCACAACTGGTTGAAGTTCTTGTGGACCTCTTCCAGGGACCGGTTCGCCAGCGGCACCTGGTAGACGTAGCGGGGCTGGACGTCGCCGAAGCCGGCCCCGCCGTCCTCGCCCTGCTGCCATCCCATGCGGCGCAGCTTGTCGGCGACCTCGAAGGCACGGGGCTCGATGAAGTCGGCTTCCAGGTCACGCAGACGCTTTACGTCCGGGTCCTGGATCCCCTTCTTGATGGTCGCCGCCTCCCAGCGTCGGATGACCACCGGCGGGCCCATCTTCACCGAGAACGCGCCCTGCTGCTTCAGGTGCGCGAGCATCGGCTCGATCCACTCCTGAAGATTTGGCGCGAACCAGTTGATGACCGGGCCCTCGGGCAGATAGGCCAGGTAGCGCTTGATCTTGGGCAGTTGCCGGTAGAGGACGAGACCGGCGCCGACCATCTCACCGGTCCGGTCGTCGAACCAGCCGAGGTTCTCCGCGCGCCACTCCGCCTTGACGTCCGACCAGGCCGGGACCTGCATGTGACTCGCCGACGGCAGGCTCTGGATGTACGCCAGATGCTGCTCTCGGCTGATGGTCCTCAGGGTCAGGGTCATTCGGGGCGCTCCTCGGGCTGGTGTGTCCCCATGGGATCAGGGGCTCCGGCTCTCGCGCGAAGCCTACTGCGCCTTGGGGCCGACCCGGTTGGGCGCACGGACCTTCGCCCCGGCCGGTCGTCGGCCGGGGCGCTCCACGGTATTCAGGAGGGGGTGCCCGGAGTCAGACGAGGAGCCCGCCGAAGAGGCCGCCGTGGGCCATGCCCAGGAAGAAGCCGACGGCCGATGCGCCCAGGCCCACGATGAGGCCGAAGCGCGCCCGTGTCGTCTGCGAGACCCACTGGCCGTACGCGCCGGTGAGGATTCCCACCAGGCCGGTCCAGGAGCTGAGCAGGTGCAGCTGCTGGAACATCGCTGTGACGAAGGATGTGATGCCCAGCACCAGGGTCACCGCGAGCAGGGTGTCCTGGAGTGGGTGGGGCTTTCCGTCCGTGGCGAAAAGGCCTCCGGCGGTGTTGGGTCGCAATGCCTGTGCCATGGGCACCTCCTGCGAAAGGCGGCGCATCGTAGCGCCGTACACACCCGATGTGTACAGACTGACGGGCTTCCGGGCCGGATTTCAACCGGAAGCCACTGTGCGGGTACTGTGTACTGTCTGCACCGGTGTCTGTCCGGACAGATCCAGTCAGGATCAGGGCAGGACCACGGTCCGCCCCGGTCGGCCTGGGAAACCGCCGCCCGGCATCGATTGTCAGTGGCGGCTGTTCTACTGACAGGCATCGTTGCGCAACGCATCACGACCCTCCTGCCACGGAACGACCGTGGCCGCTGAGTCCAAAGGAGGTGGGTTCCACATGCGTCACTACGAGGTGATGGTCATCCTCGACCCCGATCTCGAGGAGCGTGCTGTCTCCCCGCTGATCGAGAACTTCCTTTCCGTCGTCCGTGACGGCGGCGGAAAGGTCGAGAAGGTCGACACCTGGGGCCGTCGTCGTCTCTCGTACGAGATCAAGAAGAAGCCCGAGGGCATCTACTCGGTCATCGACCTGCAGGCCGAGCCTGCGGTCGTCAAGGAGCTCGACCGCCAGATGAACCTGAACGAGTCGGTCCTCCGGACCAAGGTCCTCCGTCCCGAGAACCACTGAGCGTTTCCGCTCAGCAGCTCTCGGGATCCGAGTAGCAGTACCAGCAGCCAGCAGCAAACCCGCCGAGAGGTTCCCCCATGGCAGGCGAGACCGTCATCACGGTCGTCGGCAACCTTGTCGATGACCCCGAGCTGCGCTTCACCCCGTCCGGTGCGGCCGTCGCGAAGTTCCGTGTCGCGTCGACTCCCCGCACCTTCGACCGCCAGACGAACGAGTGGAAGGACGGCGAGAGCCTGTTCCTGACCTGCTCGGTCTGGCGTCAGGCGGCGGAGAACGTCGCCGAGTCGCTCCAGCGAGGCATGCGCGTCGTCGTGCAGGGCCGGCTGAAGCAGCGGTCCTACGAGGACCGTGAGGGCGTCAAGCGCACGGTCTACGAACTGGACGTCGAGGAAGTCGGCGCCAGCCTGCGCAACGCCACGGCCAAGATCACCAAGACCACCGGCCGCGGTGGGCAGGGTGGTTACGGCGGTGGCGGCCAGCAGGGCGGCGGCTGGGGCGGAAGCCCTGGTGGCGGCCAGCAGGGCGGCAACGCCCCGGCCGACGACCCCTGGGCGACCGGCGCTCCCGCCGGTGGCAACCAGGGCGGTGGCCAGGGTGGCGGCGGCTGGGGCGGAGGCTCCGGCGGCGGTGGCGGCTACTCGGACGAGCCCCCCTTCTAGGCGGGGCCGCACCCACACTTCTTGATCACACAGGAGATACATCATGGCGAAGCCGCCTGTGCGCAAGCCGAAGAAGAAGGTCTGCGCATTCTGCAAGGACAAGGTCACGTACGTGGACTACAAGGACACGAACATGCTGCGGAAGTTCATTTCCGACCGCGGCAAGATCCGTGCCCGCCGCGTGACCGGCAACTGCACGCAGCACCAGCGTGACGTCGCCACGGCCGTCAAGAACAGCCGTGAGATGGCGCTGCTGCCCTACACCTCCACCGCGCGATAAGGGAAGGGTGACCGACTCATGAAGATCATCCTCACCCACGAGGTCTCCGGCCTCGGTGCCGCGGGCGACGTCGTCGACGTCAAGGACGGTTACGCTCGCAACTACCTGGTTCCGCGGAAGCTCGCGATCCGCTGGACCAAGGGTGGCGAGAAGGACGTTGAGCAGATCCGTCGTGCTCGCAAGATCCACGAGATCCAGACCATCGAGCAGGCCAACCAGGTGAAGGCTCAGCTCGAGGGTGTCAAGGTCCGCCTCGCGGTCCGCTCCGGCAACGCCGGTCGTCTCTTCGGTTCCGTCACCCCGGCCGACATCGCTTCCGCGATCAAGGCTGCCGGCGGTCCCCAGGTCGACAAGCGCCGCATCGAGCTGGGCACGGCGATCAAGACTCTGGGCGCCCACGAGACGTACGTGCGTCTGCACCCCGAGGTTGCCGCCAAGGTCGACATCGAGGTCGTCTCGGAGTAAGTACTGCTCACTGAAGCAGTGAGGTGGGGGCCGCACCCTTCGGGGTGCGGCCCCCACCGTCGTTTCCCGTGAAACATGGCGTTCCGCGGGAAACGTGTCAGCGCGTGGCGCCGGTGACGACCCACTGGCCCGAACGGGTACGGATCCACAAGGTCAGCAACCGAATGGTCATCATGAGCGTCATCGTGCCCCAGAGCGCGGTGAGACCGCCCCCGAACACGGGGACCAGCAGGGCGACCGGGGTGAAGACCGCCAGGGTGATGAGCATTGCCCAGGCCAGGTACGGCCCGTCGCCCGCGCCCATCAGCACTCCGTCCAGAACGAAGACGATGCCGGAGATCGGCTGGGACAGGGCGACGATCGCCAGAGCGGGCAGTGCCGCGTCGGTGACCGTGGAATCGCTGGTGAACAGGGGCAGAAAAATCGGCCGGGAGAGCATCATGAGCATGCCGAGAACGGCTCCGACGCCGATGCCCCACCCCACCATGCGACGGCATACCTCACGGGCGCCCTGCGCGTCGCCGGCTCCCAGATAGCGGCCGATGATGGCCTGTCCGGCGATCGCGATGGCATCCAGCGCGAAGGCGAGCAGACTCCACAGGGAGAGGATGATCTGGTGAGCCGCGATGTCGGAGTCGCCGAGTCGGGCGGCGACGGCGGTCGTGATCATGAGGATGGCCCTGAGTGAGAGAGTGCGCACCAGCAGCGGTGCGCCTGCCTGGGCAGAGGCCCTGATCCCGGCGATGTCCGGGCGCAGTGAGGCGCCGTGTCGGCGTGCCCCTCTGAGCACCACGATCAGATAGACGGCGGCCATGCCGCACTGGGCGATGACCGTGCCCCAGGCGGAGCCCGCGATGCCGAGGCCGGCGCCGTAGACCAGCCCGACGTTGAGGATGCCGTTGGCGACGAAGCCGGCGACGGCGACGTAGAGAGGCGTCTTTGTGTCCTGCAGCCCGCGCAGCACACCGGTCGCGGCGAGCACGATCAGCATGGCCGGTATACCGAGGGCGGAGATGCGCAGATAGGTGATCGCGTAGGGGGCCGCTGTGTCCGAGGCGCCGAAGAGGTCAATCAGGGCCGGTGCCGTGGGCAGGACGACAGCGATGACGGCGACACCGAGGAACAGGGCGAGCCAGATCCCGTCCATGCCCTGGCGGATGGCGGCAGGGAGATCGCCGGCGCCGACGCGCCGGGCGACGGCGGCGGTGGTGGCGTAGGCCAAGAAGACAAAGACGCTCACGGCGGTCACCAGAAGGGCTGACGCGATGCCGAGACCGGCGAGCTGTGCGGTGCCGAGATGGCCGACGATGGCGCTGTCGGCCAAGACGAAAAGGGGCTCGGCGACAAGTGCGCCGAAAGCCGGGACGGCCAGCATGATGATCTCACGGTCGTGCTGCCGTCGGACGGCGCGTGGGCGCGCGGGGGCCTGTGTCATGCGCACCAATCTAATCGTCCACAGGTAAGAGATGCAAAGCTCTGTAGACCCTTACTTGACGGCGCAGAGTGTGTGCATGCGCACAGCGATCGAAGGGATCTTGGCCCGTCTGGGAAAGTTTTTCTTCTACACAGGCAGTGGACTACGAAATCCCAGGTCAGCGGGCTTGTTGCAACGCCAGGGGTTCCTTGTTCACAGGGCTGTCCACCGGGTCGTGCACAGGTTTGGCGGACTTCTCCACAGCATTGGCCCGGTCGTCCACAGGGCCTGTGGATAACCAGATTGGCTGACGGTGCAGACGGGCCTACGGTGGTCCGGCGCCCGCTCCGTCCGCCGGTTTCCGAATGGCCGCAAATCCGGCGCGCGACAACCGGAGTCGGGCGTCCTATTTGTCAGCGCCGTGCCGTAGAAAGAGGGCCACGGCTAGGTCCGCTCGGCGGACGGGAGGAGGTGGCTCGGTGAGCATTTCCGAGCCCTTGGACGACCCGTGGGCCGACAGCGGCCCCAGTGATCGTCTGCCTGCCTCCCGCCGCCGTGACGACGGAGGCAGGGGCCGCGAGGGCCAACGCGACCGCGGCCGGGACTCCGGAGCGTGGGACGGCGGAGGCGCCGCGTTCGAGCGGGTGCCACCACAGGACCTGGAGGCCGAGCAGTCCGTTCTGGGCGGCATGCTGCTGTCCAAGGACGCCATCGCGGATGTCGTCGAGATCCTCAAGGGCCACGATTTCTACAAACCGGCTCACGAGACCGTCTACACGGCCATCCTCGACGTATATGCGAAGGGGGAGCCGGCCGACCCCATCACGATCGCCGCGGAGCTGACCAAACGCGGTGAGATCAACAAGGTCGGCGGGGCCTCGTATCTGCACACCCTCGTCCAGACGGTGCCCACGGCGGCCAACGCGGCGTACTACGCGGAGATCGTGCACGAGCGCGCCGTGCTGCGCCGCCTGGTCGAAGCCGGTACCCGCATCACTCAGATGGGATACGCGGCCGACGACGATGTCGACGAGATCGTCAACCGTGCGCAGGCCGAGATCTACGCCGTCACCGAACAGCGCACGAGTGAGGACTACCTGCCGCTCGGCGACATCATGGAGGGCGCGCTCGACGAGATCGAGGCGATCGGCTCGCGCAGCGGTGAGATGACCGGTGTACCCACGGGGTTCACGGACTTCGACTCGCTCACCAACGGGCTGCATCCCGGGCAGATGATCGTCATCGCCGCGCGTCCCGCGATGGGCAAGTCGACGCTCGCGCTGGACTTCGCCCGCGCGGCGTCGATCAGGCACAACCTGCCGAGCGTCGTCTTCTCACTCGAGATGGGGCGCAACGAGATCGCGATGCGCCTGCTGTCCGCCGAGGCCAGGGTCGCCCTGCACCACATGCGGTCCGGCACGATGACCGACGAGGACTGGACCCGCCTGGCACGCCGGATGCCGGACGTATCCGCGGCGCCGCTCTACATCGACGACTCCCCGAACCTGTCGATGATGGAGATCCGTGCCAAGTGCCGTCGGCTGAAGCAGCGCAACGACCTGAGACTGGTCGTCATCGACTACCTTCAGCTGATGCAGTCCGGTGGCTCCAAGCGAGCGGAGAGCCGCCAGCAGGAGGTATCGGACATGTCCCGTAACCTCAAGCTGCTCGCCAAGGAACTGGAACTACCGGTCATCGCGCTCTCCCAGCTCAACCGTGGTCCCGAGCAGCGCACCGACAAGAAGCCGATGGTCTCCGACCTGCGAGAGTCCGGTTCCATCGAGCAGGACGCCGACATGGTCATCCTGTTGCACCGTGAGGACGCGTACGAGAAGGAGTCCCCGCGTGCGGGTGAGGCCGACCTGATCGTGGCCAAGCACCGAAACGGTCCGACGGCGACGATCACGGTCGCCTTCCAGGGGCATTACTCGCGCTTCGTGGACATGGCGCAGACCTGATCGGATTCCTGCTGAACTGAGGGCATGACGACACCTCAGGAAGAACTGCTGGCCGGTACGCGTCGGGCGTTGTTGCGCCGGATCGCCGTCGCCCAGGCCGAAGAGCGGGCCCCGTCTCTCGTCGCGACCGTGGTGCGGGACGGAGAAGCGGTGTGGACGGGTGCGCGGACGTCGTTGGAAGGGCACGCGCCGGACGGGAACACGCAGTACCGGATCGGTTCCCTCACCAAGACCTTCACCGCCGTTCTGGTGCTCCGGCTGCGTGACGAGGGGGCGATCGACCTCGACGAGCCGTTGGAGAAGTACCTGCCGGGTACGGGCGCGGGAGAGGCGACCATCGCCGAACTGCTCGCGCACACCGGTGGTCTGGCGGCTGAGACACCGGGCCCCTGGTGGGAGCGCACTCCTGGCTCCCTGCGGCCCGACCTGGCCGACGTGCTGGGCGAGCACCCCCTGGTGCACCCGGTCGGCAGGCGGTTCCACTACTCGAACCCCGGATACGCGCTGCTCGGCGCGCTCGTGGAGAAGGTGCGCGGCGCTTCGTGGGAGGCCGTTCTCCGACGTGAAGTTCTCGAGCCCTTGAGTCTGCATCGGACAGCTGTGCTCCCGCAGGTGCCGTACGCGGATGGCTGGGCGGTGCATCCGTGGGCCGACGTGATGCAGCGTGAGCCCGCCGAGGACCTCGGACGGATGGCGCCCGCAGGGCAACTCTGGTCCACCACGAACGACTTGGCGCGCTTTGCCGCGTTTCTGGCCCGCGGTGACGAGCGGGTACTGGGTCTCGGGTCGTTGCGAGAGATGAGGAGGCCGGCGGCACCGGCGGAGGCGGCGGACGTGGCGAGTGGCTATGCGTACGGCCTGGGAATGGAGGTGCGTCACCGGGACGGGCGGGCCCTCATCGGGCACACCGGATCACTGCCGGGCTTCCTCGCCTGTCTTGTGATGAGCGTGGAGGACGACGTAGCCGCAGTGGTCCTGGCCAACTGCACGTCCGGACCCCTACTGTTCCCGGTCGCCGCCGATCTCGTTCGGATCGTTGCCGATGCGGAACCCCGTATCCCCGCGCCTTGGAGGCCGTTGCGGGAGGCGGACTCCGCTGTGCTGGAGCTGGTGGGGCAGTGGTACTGGGGGACGCTCGGCTTTGCCCTGCGGCTGTCGGCCGACGGACTGGTGTCGCTGGAGCCGCTGTCCGGTAAGGGCCGCAGCTCGAGTTTCCGATCGAACGGCGACGGCACCTGGACAGGGCTGGAGGGTTACTACGCCGGAGAGCTCCTGAAGCCCGTACGACGGCCGGACGGATCGGTGAGCCATCTGGACCTCGGGTCCTTCGTGTTCAGCCGTCGACCGTATGACGAGGAAGCTTTTGTGCCGGGCGGAGTGGATCCCGAGGGATGGCGGGGGGTCGGATAGGGCCCGATTGCACGGCAACTTGCCCAGGGGGCTGTTTCACGTGAAACAGCCCCTGCCTGCCTTCACAGTGTGAGCTTGAAACCCACGTGGGAAGCCGAGAAGCCGAGCCGCTCGTAGAAGCGGTGGGCGTCGGTGCGGGTGTTGTCGGAGGTCAGCTGGACCAACTGGCAGCCCTGGCGGCGGGACTCGTCGATGGCCCACTCGATGAGCCGGGTCCCGAGGCCGCTGCCGCGCTCGTCGCCGTGGATGCGGACGCCTTCGATGATCGACCTCGTGGAACCGCGCCGGGACAGCCCGGGGACGATCGTGAGTTGGAGCGTGCCGACGACACGGCCCTGGCGGACCGCGACGACCAGATGCTGGTTCGGATCGGCACTGAGCCGCTCCAGAGCGGCCAGGTACGGGCGGTGGTCGTCCGGCGACTCACGCTGTGCGCCCAGGGGGTCGTCCGCAAGCATGTCGACGATCGCCGGGATGTCATCGGTGGCCGCGGGGCGTATCTCAAGATCTCCCATGACCGCACCCTACGCAGACATGTGCCGAGGCGGTTGCCTCATGCAGGTACCGATACCGATGTCTTCAGTGTCTCCACTGCGCGGACCAGCGGGGCCAGATCGGGGTTCTTCGCAGCCGCGTCGAGAGCCTCGCGCAGCGCTGAGTCATTGGTCGGCCGTGCCTTCTCCAGAAGCAGGAGACCGGCCTGCGTGACATTGGTGTAGATGCCGCGCCGGTCCGTGGGGCACAGGTAGCGCTCCAGCAGGCCGCGGTTCTCGAGCCGGGTGACCAGGCGGGTGGTGGCGCTCTGGCTGAGTACGACCGCGTCGGCCACCTGCTTCATCTGGAGATGCCCCCCGACGCCGTCGTGCTGTCGGCTCAGGACGTCCAGCAGGGAGTACTCCCGCACGCTCAGATCGTGCTGAGCCTGGAGAGCCCGCTCGATATGGGCCTCGATTCTCCCGTGCAGCAGCGAGAGCGCGCACCAGCCCTGAGTGAGGGCGGTCAGTGCGGGGTCCGTGGCGGTCATGGGCGTTCCCTCCGTTCAGGAGCTGCTGAGGCCAGGGTAGAGCAAGAACGAAATAGACCGCGCTTGCAAGTAACCCGCGTGTGCAACTATTGTCTTTGCCTGTAAGGCGCTTGTGCAATCAGTTGAAAGGTCTGTTTCCCTCATGCCTCTCGCGCTCCTTGCCCTCGCGATCGGGGCTTTCGGGATCGGAACGACGGAGTTCGTGATCATGGGTTTGCTGCCCGAGGTCGCAGGTGACTTCGGCGTCTCCATTCCCATCGCCGGCCATCTGGTGACCGGCTACGCCCTGGGTGTCATGTTCGGTGCCCCGCTGATGACCGTGCTCGGCACCAAGGTCTCCCGCAAGCGGATGCTGATGCTGCTGATGGGCCTTTTCATCGCCGGGAACCTGCTCTCGGCTCTGGCCCCCGTCTTCGGCGCCATGCTGCTCGGGCGGGTGATCGCCTCGCTGGCCCACGGTGCCTTCTTCGGTATCGGCTCCGTGGTCGCGGCCGACCTGGTCGCCTCCGACAAGAAGGCCGGGGCCATCGCCATGATGTTCACCGGACTGACCGTCGCCAATGTCGTCGGTGTTCCCCTGGGCACTCTCGTCGGCCAGTCCGCCGGCTGGCGCGTCACGTTCGGGATCGTCGCCGCGCTCGGTGCCGTCGGTCTGGTCGGCATCGCCAAGCTCGTTCCCGACCTTCCCCGGCCAGAGGGCGTACGGCTGCGTGACGAACTGGCCGCGTTCAAGAACGTCCAGGTCCTGCTGGCCATGGCGATGACCGTCCTGGGCTTCGGCGGTGTCTTCGCGGCCATCACCTACATCGCGCCGATGATGACGCACGTCGCCGGCTTCGCCGACGGATCCGTCACCTGGCTGCTGGTCCTCTTCGGCCTCGGCATGGTCGGGGGCAACCTCATCGGCGGCAAGTACGCGGATCGCGCCCTGATGCCCATGCTGTACGTGTCCCTGGGCGCTCTCGCCGTCGTCCTGGCGCTCTTCACGCTGACCGCGCACCACAAGATCCTGGCGGCCGTCACGATCGTCCTGATCGGCGGCCTGGGCTTCGCCACCGTCCCGCCCCTGCAGAAGCGGGTTCTCGACCAGGCTCACGGCGCTCCCACCCTGGCTTCGGCCATGAACATCGGCGCCTTCAACCTCGGCAACGCCCTGGCCGCATGGCTCGGTGGTCTCGTGATCGCGGCAGGGCTCGGTTACACCGCTCCCAACTGGGTCGGCGCCGCCCTTGCGGCGGGTGCCCTGGTGCTGGCCTTCGTGTCCGCCGCCCTCGACCACCGGGACAAGGCCTCCAGCACCAGGAGCGCGGGTTCGGCGCCCACCGCACGGCGGACCTCGGTCCCCCACTGATCTGAACGCCGGTGAGAACAAGCCCGGGGCCGTCCTCGCCCCGTCTTCGGCCACCACCGGCCGACTCCCTCACCACGACCACCGACGTCACCGCTGCCACCCGGCATCGCCCTTACACCAAGGAGTACTTGCTCATGAGCACCACCACCGCTGTCGCCCCGCTCACCACCGCCGACGCCGAAGCCCTGGTCACGGCCGCACACCAGGCGGCCGAGGTTGCCGGGGTCACGGTCAGCGTGACCGTCCTGGACGCAGGAGGGCATCTGCTCGCTTTCCGGCGGGACGACCGCGCCGTGCTGATCTCCGGTGAGACCAGCACCCGCAAGGCATACACCGCACTTCAGCTGGACGCGCCCACCGCGGACCTCGTCGAGGTCGTGCAGCCGGGAGGGCTCTTCCACACCCTGCCCACCGCACTGGACCGACCGCTGCTGTTCATCGCCGGTGGTGTGCCCGTCCGGCGCGGTGGCCGTCTGATCGGCGCGGTCGGCGTCGGCGGCGGTGCGCCGGAGCAGGACCACTCCTTCGCCACGGCTGCCGTGGACGCCCTCGTCTGACGGGCGGTCCCCACACAGCACGCCGGTTCCCGAAACCTTCGGGAACCGGCGTCGTCGTGTCCGGAGCCTCAGCCGGCCGCGACCGTCACGGGGGCGAACCTTCGGGTCCAGTCCCCGGGCATCTCCGTGATTCCGTACGTCATGACCGCGTTGAAGGCGATGGACGCCAGACCATGGTCCCTCGCCCAGGCCAGAAGCTCTCCATGCCGTACATCGATGTCCGTCCGCAGCGGCCGGTCGGTGTGAGCGGCGAGAGAAGCGAGGAGCGCCATGGCTGTAGGGGTGTCGCGGGCGATCAGCGGGCCCACGACATGGGTGTCCATATTGGGCCATGCGGCCGCGTAACCGATGATCCGGCCGTCCTCCTCGGCCACGCGCACCTGGTCGGCGAATGAGGGCAGCCGGGTGACGATGTGCGTACGGTCCGCCCCGAACACCTCCTTGTCGAGCCGGAGGAGGGCGGGCAGGTCCGCGGCGGTGGCGGTGCGGGTGAAGATCCCTGACACATCTGCCCCGTTCGGGACGAAGTGCCCGCGGAGCATCTCCGCCCGGCCGGTGACCTTGAAGCCGAGCTCCTCGTAGAGGGGGAGGCCGTTCGGTGTCGCGTGCAGTGTCAGGGGCGTGGCGCTCATCGCCGACATGACGTGGCGCATCAGGCGGCGTCCGATGCCCTGGCGGGCATGCCGTTCGGCGACCAGAACCATACCGATGGCCCCGAGCGCGGGATGCTCCTGAGGGCCGTACTCGGTGACGACACAGGCGGTGCCCAGACCGCCGTCGGGATCGTCGATCCCATAGCCCTTCCCCGCGGAGAGAAGGAGCCCCCACTTGTGCTCTTCACGCGGCCACCCGCGATCCTCGGACAGGTCGGCGCAGGCCGAGAGATCGCGGGGGGTGAGGCGACGGATGGGCAGAGAAGCAAGGGAGGATGTCGGCACGCAGGCCAGGCTGTCGGACAGAGGCTGTTGGTGTCCACCTGTTTCCGAGAGCTCCGGGATGCCCACGAGCCGGTGTCCTTCGCGTGATGCCCGCGTCATCCCAGGTCGGGAGCGTGCATGGCGCGTACGCCCTCGATGTTGCCGTCCAGGTAGTGCCGTAGTGACAACGGGACGAGATGGACGGAGGCGATGCCCACGCGGGTGAACGGCACGCGGACGATCTGGTACTCGCCGGTGGGCTCGTCGACCTCCGGGCCGTGTCGCAACGACGGATCCATGGACTCCAGACGGCACACGAAGAAATGCTGCACCTTCACACCGGTGGCTCCACCGTCCTCGCCGATGTGCTCCACCGTGTCGACGAAGCAGGGCACCACGTCGGTGATCTTGGCGCCGAGTTCCTCGTACACCTCTCGGTGCAGAGCGTCGACGACGGTCGGGTCCCCCGGCTCGACTCCTCCACCAGGGGTGACCCAGTAGGGATCCACGCCGGGCTTGGTTCGCTTGATCAGGATCAAGTGGTCACCGTCCAGCAGGACGGCACGGGCGGTGCGCTTGACCACGGGGCGGACGGTCATGGAGGAAATGTGGCCCAGCTTGTTCCACGTGAAACATCGCGACACGCCCCCGGCCGGTTTTCCCGGATGAGCCCGCGCGGCCGAAGGATCAGCACCAGTCGGCGGCTGTCTGCTGCAACCACTCATGAGCGCGCGCGACATGCGGCATCGCCAGCGTGCCGTTTCGGACCACCAGGAAGTACGTGCGCAGCGGTGGCACGGCGGGCTCGTGCAGCGCGATCACCTCTCCGCGTTCGAGTGCGGCCGTACACAGGTACCGGGGCAGTACGGCCAGCCCGGCACCCGCGGCGACGCAGGCCAGCACCGCGCGTAGATCCGGAACGATGACGGTGCCCGGGGTGGTAGGGCGGGAATCGAAGACAGAGACCCAGTAGCGGGAGACGAGGGGCAGTGACTCGTGCACCTCGATCACCGGGATCTGTCCCAGCGCGGACCCCTCGGTGGGGCGGAGCCTGTCGGAGCCGGCTTGCCGAGCCCAGCGGGGCGCGGCGACCAGGACGTGTTCCTCGTCGCAGAGCGCGGTCGCCGAGAGCAGCGTGCCACGCGGCCGGACCGTGCTGATGGCCAGATCATGTCGCCCCGCGGCCAGCCCTTCCAGTGTCTCCTCGGCGGTCCCGAAGGAGGTGCGTAAGGCGAAGCTGTGGCCGTTCTCGCGAGCCAGCGCAGTGAGCGCGGGCACCGCCCGCTCGGCAGTGAACTCGAGAGGCCCTGCCAGGTGCAGTGTCCGCGAGGAGGAGTCCTCTTCGAGTCCGGTCTCGGTGATCTCCACCAGAGCGTCGAGATGCGGCGCTGCTTTGTGGGCGAGTTCGTCCCCGATGGTCGTCGGTGTCACACCGCGGGCCTGCCGCAGGAACAGGGGTCGACCCAGCTGCCGTTCCAGGGTCCGTATCTGTGAGGTCACGGCCGGCTGGGAGAGGCCGAGCAGGGCGGCGGCCCGGGTGAAGGAGCCGGCTCGGTGCACGGTCACGAAGGTCCGCAACAAGGCCAGGTCCACAGCAAGCCCTCCTCTTCGCCAGCCCCGTTGCCACCTTGGCCCAACTATAAATATGTCGATAGGTCGCTGTCGCTACGGTGATTGGACACTGACACTGAGTCAACTAGCCTTGGTCGCGCGGTTCTTCGCGCGCAGAACCGAGGGCGGTCCGAGCCACGAGGGGGGAGGCTCGGACCGCCCGTCGTCCGGAGCAGGACGCCTGTCACCTGCCCGGACGGCTCGGTCAGGCGGCCGCTTCGTCCAGTGCGTGCAGCACGTCCGCCACCAGGTCGGCCGGATCCTCGGCTCCGACGGAGAAACGGACGAAGCCCTCCGGAACCGCGTCCCCGCCCCAGCGGCCGCGTCGCTCGGCCGTGGACCGCACGCCGCCGAAGCTGGTCGCGGCGTCCACGAGCCGCAGCGCCTCGAGGAAGCGGTCCGCACGCGTGCGTGTGGGCAGCGTGAAGGACACCACGCACCCAAAGCGCCGCATCTGCTGCGAGGCGACCCGGTGCGAGGGGTCGTCCGGCAGCCCCGGATAGCGCAGCCCCGTCACCTCGGGCCGTTCCCGCAGGGCCTGGGCGAGCGCCAGGGCGGTGGCGTTCTGCCGGTCGACCCGCAACTGGAGTGTGGCGATCGAGCGGTGCGCGAGCCATGCCTCCATGGGGCCGGGGATGGCGCCGACGATCTTGCGCCAGCGGCGCACGGCGGCCATCGCCTCGGCGTCGCGGCCGACGACGTACCCCAGGAGGATGTCCCCGTGGCCGGTGAGCTGTTTGGTTCCGCTGGCCACGGCGAAGTCGGCACCGAGCTCCAGCGGACGCTGGCCGAGCGGTGTCGCGAGGGTGTTGTCGACGGCGACCAGCGCGCCGCGCGCGTGTGCTGCTTCCGCGAGTCGCCGCACGTCGCACACGTCGAGCCCAGGGTTCGACGGCGTCTCGATCCACAGCAGCCGCGCGCCGTCGAGGACGGCGAGCTGGGCGTCGCCGCCGGTCGGTGCGGTACGCACCTCGATGCCGTACTCCTCCAGTTGGGTGCGCACCAGGGGCAGCACCTGATAGCCGTCGTTCGGCAGGACGACCGTGTCCCCGGTGCGCAGCTGCGAGAAGAGCACCGAGGAGATCGCGGCCATGCCCGAGGCGAACACCAGGGTCTCGGCGCCGTCCTGCCCCGGGGCCTCCAGATCCCCGATGGCCTGCTCCAGCAGCGTCCAGGTGGGGTTCTCGTCCCGGCCGTAGGTGTAGGGGCCGGTAGGGTCGCCGGGCAGGTGGAAATGGGCGGCGAAGACGGGGCCGGGCAGGGTCGGTTCGTGCTTGACCGGCTCGGGCAGTCCGGCCCGCACCGCGCGTGTGCCGTCACCGAGGAAGGGCCGCCTCGGGTCCGTCCCGTAGCCGCCGTCCGTCGTGGGATCGCTCATGCCGCTCGTCCTTCCGTCTGCTCGCGTACCGCAGTGAGCAGCCCGGTACTCGCTGCCTCCACCATCTCAAGACATGCGACGAAGCCGTCCGCACCTCCGTAGTACGGGTCCGGTACGTCGAGATCGTCGCCCGCCCCGGGGTCGTACGAGCGCAGCAGGCGCACCTTGTCCGCGTCCTGTGGAGTGGGTGCCAGGCGGCGCAGTGCTTCGAGGTGGCCCGTGTCGAGCGCGACGACGAGATCGAGACGGGCGAACCACGACGGGTCGAACCGCCGGGCCGTATGGCCCGCGGCGTAGCCGTTCTCCTCCAGGACGGCCACCGCGCGGGGATCGGCACCGTCGCCCTCGTGCCAGCCGTGGGTGCCGGCGCTGTCCACCTCGACCGTGCCGTCGAGGCCGGCCTCCACGACACGCGCGCGGAAGACGGACTCGGCCATCGGGGAGCGGCAGATATTGCCGGTGCAGACGAAACAGACGCGGTACGTCATGGTGCTCAGTCCCCGTCGGGCAGAACGACGTTGAGGGCCCAGGAGACGACCGAGATGATCAGACCGCCCAGCACTGCCGTCCAGAAGCCCTCCACATGGAAGCTCAGATCGAACTGGCCGGCCAGCCAGGAGGTGAGCATCAGCATCAGCGCGTTCACCACCAGTGTGAACAACCCGAGCGTCAGGATGAGCAACGGGAGGCTCAGGAGCTGCACGATCGGCTTGACCAGGAAGTTCACCACGCCGAAGATCAACGCGACGAGTATGAGGGTGCCGATCTCCTTGCCCGTGCTGTCACCTGTGAGGGTGATCTTGTCGATCAGCCACACCGCCACCGCGAGGGCGGCGGCGTTGGCGATCGTCTTGACTACGAAATTCTTCATGTGTCTGATCGTGGCAGACAGGACCGGACATGAGCAGTGAGGCAGGGGCGGACAGGCTATGAAGGCATTCCGGCTGGACGAACTGGAGGCCGAACGCGCCGCCAACGAGGGCGCGTACCTTCAGTTCCTGCGGGAGCGGAACATGTCGGTCGGCCTGTACGCCCTGGACGCGGGCGGGCAGGATCCACAGCAGCCGCACAACCAGGACGAGGTGTACTTCGTCGTCAGCGGCAGGGCGGCGATCACCGTCGGCATGGAGACCACGCAGGTGGCACGCGGCAGCGTGGTGTACGTGCCGGCGGGGGTCGCGCACAAGTTCCACCACATCAGTGAGGACCTGCGGGTCCTGGTGGTGTTCTCTCCCCCCGAGAGCTGAGCCGCGGTCTCGGGGTTCCCTAGGGGACCGGTCAGGGGAGGACAAGGGATCCGAGGCCCCCGGTGGGGCTCCTGGCGACCTAGCATCGAGTGCAGGACATCATTCACGCGACCCGGAACGAGACGGGCGGAGAGGTAAGGACGAAGGCGATGCGAGAGATCTTCACGGGAATGCCGTGGTGGGTGAAGTGGATCGCGGTGCCGGTCATCGCCCTGGTCGTGTTCGGGGGGCTGATAGCGAGTGTGGTCGGCTTCGTGATCGCCCTGCTCTTCAAGGTGCTGGTCTTCGCTGCCCTGGTCGGCGGAGTCATCTATGTCGTACGGAAGTTCACGTCGAGTTCGTCGTCGCGCGGCGACTGGTGAGCCCCACGGGGAGCCGGTGAAGCGGTAACGGGCGACACCGGTTCCCTCTGGCGGGGGAAGTTTCCTGGACGGGCCGTCCGCGTGCGGTGACAGACGGTTAGAGTCCGGAACGCCATGCGGGGACAATCCCCGCGAACGGCGTACACCCCCACCCGTGTTCCCCCGCACGGGCTGCCCCCTCGCTTCGGGAGTGACCCTTGGCCACGGCTGACACCGTCACCGCACATCTGCCTGCTGTTCCCTGCCAGCCCCGTGCGCGGGCGGTCTCCGAGCCGGCGCCCACCGCTACCCTCATCGGCTCCGTGCAGCGCGCGATGCGCCTGCTGGAATCCGTCGCCGGGCATGAGTACGGAGCCCCGGCCAAACAGTTGGCCCGCGAGACCGGACTGGCCCTTCCCACGACGTACCACCTGCTGCGCACCCTTGTGCACGAGGGCTATCTGCGCCGTGACAAAGGGCTGTTCTTCCTCGGCGACGCAGCCGAGAGGCTGAGCAGCAGCGGGGCCCCGCAGAAACGTCGCAGCACGGTCGTCGACGCGCTCACGCGGTGGCGTGACGCGATCGGGGCTCCCGTGTACTACGCGGTGTACCGCGAGGGCGAGATCGACCTCGTGTGCGTCTCCGACACTCCCGGCAATCCCGCGGTCCAGGAATGGGCGGACTTCCGGGCGACCGGTCACGCGCACGCCATCGGGCAGTGCCTGCTCTCCCAGCTCGACGAGGCCGCCCGCCGCGACCATCTCGACCGCTTCCCCGTGCAACCCGTCACGCCGTACACCGTGCGCGACGCACATGGTCTTCTCCGACGCCTGGAGCGGACCCGGCGCATGGAACCGGTGATCGAGCGCCAGGAATACGCCCTGGGCACGGTGTGCGCGGCCATCCCGATCACGGCCGGCACCACGGCTGCGACGATCGCCATCTCCCTGCCCGCGCATCAGGCCCACCGGCTGCTCCCCGCCGCGCAACAACTGCAGACGGAAGTGGGCCGTCTGCTCGGGCCATTGGGGCTCGCTATCACTATCTGAAAACTCACTCCTTGTGATTCACCGTGTACGTTGAGCAAGATTCACCCAGTGTCAGGGGTCCATTCCCGGCTGGTCCGCGGCTAATGACGGGGTAGGCGATGCGCGAGTCCGTACAGGCAGAGGTCATGATGAGCTTTCTCGTGTCGGAGGAGTTGTCCTTCCGCATCCCGGTGGAGCTTCGCTATGACACCTGTGATCCCTACGCCGTGCGGCTGACCTTCCATCTTCCCGGTGACGCGCCTGTGACCTGGGTGTTCGGCAGAGAGCTGCTGATCGACGGCGTCGGCAGACCATGCGGCGAGGGCGACGTGCGGGTGTCACCGGTCGAGCCCGACGCGCTGGGCGAGGTGCTGATCCGGCTTCAGGTCGGTGGCGACCACGCGCTGTTCCGTTCGTCGACGGCGCCGCTCGTGGCCTTTCTCGACCGCACCGACAAGCTGGTGCCGCTGGGCCAGGAGGGAGCGCTCGCCGACTTCGACGCCCATCTCGACGACGCACTGGACCGCATCCTGGCGGAGCAGGGGGCCGGGTAAAGGGTTCCGCCACTCGGACAGCCGGTGGCGGAACCGTTCATCGCGTTCCGCCACATCGGTGCAGGAACGCTTTTGCGCCGGTGGACGAGCCACCCCGGTGGGCCGGTCGCCCGGAGGCGGGGTCGCAGCCGGTCATGTGTCGGCAGCAGGCTCTCCGGCGCCGCGCCGTAACGGGGTCACCTCTTCCGGCGCCTGCCCCTCCCGCCCCGCGCCGGAACCGCCCGGACGCTCTCCTCGGGTGTCTGCGCCGCCGCACGGTCGGCCGAGACCACCAGGGCGGCCAGAGCCGTGGTGACCGGCACCGCGGCCACCAGACCGATCGAGCCGACCAGCGTACGCACGATCTCCTCCGCGACCAGCTCGCTGTTGGCGACCGTCCCCACACTGCTCTGCGCGATGGAGAACAGCAGCAGCAACGGCAACGCGGCGCCCGCGTAGGCGAGAACGAGAGTGTTGACCACGGACGCGATGTGATCGCGGCCGATACGGATGCCCGCGCGGTACAGCCCCCGCCAGCCCATCGACGGGTTGGCCTCGTGCAGTTCCCAGACGGCCGATGTCTGGGTGACCGTCACATCGTCGAGCACACCGAGCGACCCGATGATGACGCCGGCCAGCAACAGACCGCTCATGTCGATCTCGGGGTACAGGCCGTGGATCAGTCCGGTGTTGTCGTCGGTGTTGCCGGTCAGCACGGCCCAGTCGATGAAGACCGAGCCCAGAATGCCGATCAGCAGCAGCGAGACCAGAGTGCCCAGCACCGCCACGGATGTGCGCGCCGACAGTCCGTGACAGAGATACAGGGCCTGCAGCATGATGGCGCTCGCCCCCACCACCGCCACGACCAGTGGGTTCGATCCCTGCAGAATGGCGGGCAGGATGAAGAAGTTCAGCACCAGGAAGCTGACCGCCAGCGCGATCAGTGCCATCATGCCGCGCAGCCGCCCGACGGCCACGACGGCGACCGCGAAGATACCGGCGAGCAGGGCCAAGGGGAGACGCCGGTTCACGTCGGCGACCGAGTACTGCAGGTCCTTCGGAGCGGAAGGTTCGTAGGCGACCACGACCTCCTGACCCTCGCTCAGCTGACGGGACTGGTCCGGCTGCACGATCTCGGTGAACGTGCGGCCCTGGTCCTTGCCGCTGTCGACCCGGATCGTCGCTCTCTTGCACGTGCCGTCCGCCTGCTGTTGCGCGGAGGAGCCCTCGGCCGTCGAGGTGTCGCCGGTCGGGACGCCCCCGGAAGCGTTGACGGAGGAACAGCTCACCTCGACCACCTTGGTGACCGTGGCCTCATGCGTCTGCCGGTCGAAACCGACGCCGGTGCGCTCATGCCCCGGTGCGCCGCCCGGCCACAGCACGACGAGGCCGACCAGCACCGCCGCGGTGAACGGGATGAGGACCGCCGCGATGACCTTGCGCAGGTGCTTCGAGACGGGGGCCGCGGGGCCGTGACTGTGACTGTGCCCGTGCCCGTGCGAGTGGCCGTGTCCGCCGCCGGAGTCCGGACCGTGCTCGTGTCCGTCGTCGCCCGGAGGGGGGCCACCGTGGCCGCCGCTGTGGCCGTCCCCGTCCGGGCCACGGCCGTGGTGGCCGCCGCCCGGCTCCGGGCCCCGGCCGTGACCTTGACCCCGCGCTTGTCCCGCCCCCTGCCCCCGCCGCCCCTGCTCCTGGCTCGGGTGGTCGGCTCCGGGCCCGCGCCCGAACCAGTCTCCGGAACCGGGGCCGCCTCCCCGGCCGTCGCCACGGCCCATGCCGTTGCCGACCGCGGGCCCTCTGTCACGGCCGCCGCCGTTTCGGTCGCCGGAGCCGAGGGGCGGTTCGGGCGGTGGGTACGGGGGATGTTGCGTCGAGGTCACCGCCCGATCATCGCAAGAACAACGAGGGCCCTCTGTTCACCGCGCCAGAATTGACGCTAGCGTGGGGGGCACCTTTTGTACACGCGGGAGCTCGGAGCACCGGGCTGAGAGGGCGCTGACCTCCGTCCCAGCGACGTTTCACATGAAACATCACTGCTGTCCGAGTGATGTTCCCCACGGAACGCCGACCGACGGAAACCGCTGCGTCGACCGCTGAACCTGTTACCGGGTAATGCCGGCGTAGGGAGTAGGTCTCATGACCAACAAGGACGCGCGCACGCCTGCCTCCACGCAGAACCCGACGGAGACGTCGGAGCAGGAGAAGGCCGGGAAGTCCATCGGATGGCACAAGGCGTACGTCGAGGGCACGCGCCCCGGTCTACGGGTGCCGGTCCGTCAGGTGCACCTCACCAACGGCCAGTCGGTCACGCTGTACGACACATCGGGCCCGTACACCGACCCCCTGGTCGATACCGATGTACGCAGGGGGCTCGCACCGCTGCGGGAGAACTGGATCATCGCGCGCGGTGACACCGAGGAGTACGCGGGCCGTCCCGTCCGTCCCGAGGACGACGGGATCAAGCACACCTCGCCGCGCGGCGGCCTGCGCAACCTCGACGCGGTGTTCCCGGGCCGGCCCCGTCAGTCGCGCCGCGGCCGCGTGGGCGGGACGGTCACGCAGCTGGCGTACGCACGCCGCGGCGAGATCACACCCGAGATGGAGTACGTGGCCATCCGGGAGAACGTGTTGCCGGAGGTCGTGCGTGAGGAGATCGCGGCGGGCCGCGCGGTGCTGCCCGCCAACGTCAACCATCCGGAGACCGAGCCGATGATCATCGGCAAGCGGTTCCTGGTGAAGGTCAACGCCAACATCGGGAACTCCGCGGTGACCTCCTCCATCGAGGAGGAGGTGGAGAAGATGACCTGGGCGACCCGCTGGGGCGCCGACACGGTCATGGACCTGTCCACCGGCCGCAACATCCACACCACCCGGGAGTGGGTGCTGCGCAATTCCCCCGTCCCCATCGGCACCGTGCCGCTCTACCAGGCGCTGGAGAAGGTCGACGGCAGGGCCGAGGAGCTGACCTGGGAGATCTACAAGGACACGGTCGTCGAGCAGGCCGAGCAGGGCGTGGACTACATGACGGTTCATGCGGGCGTACGGCTGGCGTACGTGCCGCTGACCGCCAACCGCAAGACGGGCATCGTCTCGCGCGGTGGCTCGATCATGGCGGCGTGGTGTCTGGCGCACCACAAGGAGTCGTTCCTGTACGAGAACTTCGAGGAACTCTGCGAGATCCTCGCGACCTACGACGTCACGTACTCGCTCGGCGACGGGCTCCGGCCGGGGTCGATCGCGGACGCCAACGACCAGGCCCAGTTCGCTGAGTTGCGCACACTCGGGGAACTCAACCGGATCGCGAAGCGTTTGAATGTGCAGACCATGATCGAGGGGCCGGGGCATGTCCCGATGCACAAGATCAAGGAGAACATCGACCTTCAGCAGGAGATCTGCGATGAAGCCCCGTTCTACACGCTCGGCCCGCTGACGACGGACGTCGCGCCCGCGTACGACCACATCACCTCCGGTATCGGTGCCGCGATGATCGCCTGGTGGGGTACCGCCATGCTCTGTTACGTCACACCCAAGGAGCATCTCGGCCTGCCCAACCGTGATGACGTCAAGACCGGCGTCATCACCTACAAGATCGCTGCCCATGCCGCTGACCTGGCCAAGGGACATCCGGGTGCGCAGGAGTGGGACGACGCGCTGTCCGACGCGCGCTTCGAGTTCCGTTGGGAGGACCAGTTCAACCTCGCCCTCGACCCGGACACGGCACGGGAGTTCCACGACGAGACCCTTCCGGCAGAGCCCGCCAAGACCGCGCACTTCTGCTCGATGTGCGGGCCGAAGTTCTGTTCCATGAAGATCAGCCAGAGCATCACGGAGCGGTTCGGCGGTGCCTCGCCAAAGGGCGCCTCGGCCGAGGAGATCGCCGAGGGGATGCTGCAGAAGTCGAAGGAGTTCGCGGAGGCGGGCAACCGCGTGTACCTGCCGCTGACGGACTGAACTGACTGAATCGAACTGGTTGAACGGGCGAGGGGCGGGTCGCTCGGGCCCGCCCCTCTCGCCGCTCATGGGGACGGATCGGCAGACTGTATGCCATGACAGCGCAATCAATGAGCAAGGGGTCCAACCTTCCCGTCGATGCCCCGGTGGTGCGCGTCGAGCTTGCTTGGACCGCCGGGGCCGGTATGCCCGACATCGACGCGTCGGCTCTCCTGCTCACGGCGACCGGACGGGTGCGGGACGACGGCGATTTCGTCTTCTACAACCAGCCGCGGCACGCCTCCAACGCTGTGACACACCGGGGAAAGCGGAGCACCGTCGGTACCGCGACCGACACGGTGGAGGTCGACCTGCGCCTGCTGGAACCGGCCGTCGAGCGGATCGCGCTGTGCGCGTCGTCCGACGGCGGGACCTTCGGCCAGGTCCCGGGGTTGGTGCTCAGGCTGCTCGACGCCGGGGCGGAGACCGAAATCGCCCGGTTCGACATGGTGGCCGACACGGAGACCGCGTTCATCGGTGGCGAGCTGTACCGGCGCCAGGGGAAGTGGAAGTTCCGCGCGGTGGGCCAGGGGTACGCCTCCGGGCTCGCGGGGCTGGCCACTGACTTCGGTATCACCGTGGACGACGCTCCCCCGGCGGCCCCTGCCGCCGTGCCTCCGGTCGTCGCGTCCCCCGTCACGCCTGCCGTCTCCGCTCCGGTGCCTCCGGTCCCGGCCGTTCCCCCAGCCGCTCCGCTCCTCACCAAGGGAGAGGAGCGGCTGCCCGTGGACATGCGCAAGCGGCTGTCGCTGCGCAAGGAGCAGGTTGCCGTCAGCCTGCGCAAGCACGGGGCCGCCGAGGTCACCGCGCGCGTCATCCTCGTACTGGACGCCTCCGGCTCCATGGCACCCCAGTATTCCAAGGGAGTCGTGGCGGACGTCGTCGAGCGCATGGCCGCGGTCGCCGCGCAGTTGGACGACGACGGCGAGATGCAGGCCTGGACGTTCGCCTCGCATCCGGCACGGCTGCCGGACCTGCGGCTGGGCGAGCTGCCCGACTGGCTCCGGCTGCACGTGCGGGTGGGGGAGATGAGCCTCTTCCGGCGCGGGCGGAAGAAGGGCCTGGACCCGAGCCAGGTCGACATGCGGGAGGTCGGCATCCAGAACGAGGAACAGAAGGTCATCGCCGAGGTCCGCTCGTTCGTCGGGAGCAATCCCGCGGCGGCCCCGACGCTCGTGCTGTTCTTCTCCGACGGCGGGGTCTACCGGAACACCGAGATCGAGCGTGAACTCCGCGAAGCGGTGGAGGAACCCGTCTTCTGGCAGTTCGTGGGGCTCGGACGGTCGAACTACGGCGTGCTGGAACGATTCGACACGCTGCCCGGACGCCGCGTCGACAACGTCGGGTTCTTCGCCGTCGACGACATCAGCACCGTGCCGGACCCGGAGTTGTACGACCGTCTGCTGTCCGAGTTCCCGCTGTGGATCACATCTGCGAGCCGGGCGGGCATTCTATGACCAGGGGCATGATCTGACCCGGGCATGATCTGACCCAGGCATGGCTTGACCCGTGCGCCCGGCACACACCCCCCTCGCGGAGCCTCTCGAGAGGGCTCCGCCGGTGAGGGAGTGCCGGCCGACGACTACGGACCCGGGCCGATACTTCGGCCGTTCGACTACTCGGGCTGGTGTTCCGGCCCCCCGAAGTCCGGGCTGCTGTAGTCCGGACTCGAGTAGCTCGGCCGCGGGCCGCGGCTCGGGCCTTCCCCGGGGCTGGTGAATCCCGGCCGGTGGTAGCCGAGGTTCGGGATACGGCCGGTCGGTTCGGACGGTGCCGCGTAGCGCAGTGCGGCTGCCGTGCCGGGATCGGTGAGGGTGTCTCGCAGGAACGGCATGATCCCCCGCTCCAGCAGTGCCTCGTGCCAGGCATCCCTGGCCAGGGCCAATTCCTTGTCGACTTCCACGTACGGCCCGCTCCGGGCCGAGGGCTTGTTGCGCAGCGCGGTGAGGAGCAGGCCCACAGCGGCGACCAGGATGGCGACCGCGGTCACGGCGCCGAACGTCCAGCCCGTGGTGAGCATGGTCCGGGCGAAGGCCGCGCTGAGGTCGAGCACGCGCAGGAGGTAGCCGACGAGCAGGAAGAGCACGGCCGCCGTTCCGGCCAGGACGGGTGCCAGAACGGCGATGACGGCGACCGCACCCGCGCCGGCGGTCTCGGTGACCTCCCCCATGGCGGCGGCGAGCCCCGCTGTGCCGGGTTCCGGCTCGGAGGAGCCCGACTCGCGCACGGCCGGGGTGGCCGACGCCGGTGGCCGGCGCAGTTCCTCGCGGACCTTGATGTAGTGCTGGTACTCGGTCGCCGCGGCCGCCGTGATGACCGCGGTGGCATTGAGCGCCATGGTGCGCAGTTGTTCGGAGTTGAGCCGCTGACCGACAGCGGTCAGTTCCGGGCGGTGTGGTGCGGAGCGCAGCGCCTCGTCGAGAATCCGCTCGTATTCCTGGCGGTCCTCGGTCAACAGGTGCTGCGGAACGCTGTTCATGTGCATCCCCCGATGCTCCGTAGGGCTTGTGGCTCGGCATGCTGACGAGCCGCTGGGCAGAAACGGAGGGGAGCCTGCTACGGATAAGCCGATGGTAGAGCGCTGACGGTGCGCCGTGACAGGGGGTTTACCGAAATTGGCCGTTGTCCGGTGCGGTCCCGGGCCGGTGACGCCTGGCCCGGGATCCGCTCACTCGGCGAGTGGCAGCTTCTGGACCAGCAGTTTTCCGGCCATCGTCACGCCGCCGTCCATCGCGATGGCCAGTCCCTCGGCGTAGACGTGCGGACCCTCGACAACGGGACCGCTGTCGTCCCCGCCGTCCTCGGAGCCGACTTCGCCCAGCAGGTACGGAATGGGGCTGTGGCCGTGAACGACCCGGGTGCCACCGTACGTATTCAGCAGGGAGCGCACCGCTTCGGCGCCGCCCTCGTCGCGGAAGGAGAACCGCTTGGTGAACTTGCGGAACAGGTCCCAGACCTCGTCGGCGTCGTTGCGGGTGATCGTCTCGCGGACGGTGTCGTTGACCTCTTCGATGGAGTGGCCGTAGTCGAGGTAGGCGGTGGTGTCGGAATGCAGCAGGAGGTGGTCGTCGACGGCCTCGACGGCGTCCAGGCGGGCCATCCACTGCAGGTGGTGGTCCTGGAGCCGGTCCATGTCGGTCTTCTGCCCGCCGTTGAGGAGCCAGGCCGCTTGGAAGGTGGCGGTGCCCGCGCCGGATTTGACGGGGGTGTCACCGAACCGCTTGGCGCCGAGCAGCAGCAGTTCGTGATTGCCCATCAGGGCCTTGCAGTAGCCGCCGGCCGCGGCGGCCTCGGCGGAGAGCCGCATCACGAGATCGATGACGCCGATGCCGTCCGGTCCCCGGTCGGTGAAGTCGCCGAGGAACCACAGCCGTGCGGGGCCGGCGCACCACTGGCCCGCGGAGTCGATGAGGCCCTGCTCCTGGAGGGCGGCGACCAATTCGTCGAGGTACCCGTGGACGTCACCGACCACGTACAGCGGGCCGGGCCCGGTGGGGGGCTGTGGGACGGAGACGGACGCGGGGTCGACGATCACCTGCACAGTGTCACCCCGATTGATGACCGGAAGGTCCCGACGCGTGGGTGTGTATCCCTCCGGGAGGCTCTCCGAGGGCGGCGGGGCCGCCGCGTCGCCGGGGTGCATGCTGTGGGCGTACGGACCGGTCTCGTGGATGTACGCGGGCACCCGGAAGTCGCGCACCGTCGGTGTGCGCTCCACCCCGGGTCCCTGACCGGCCCCCTGAGTCATCGACCCCTCCACCATCAAGCCGCAACTGCACCGCGTCGGACTGCCTGGTCGCAGCGGCCCGCGGTGTCGTGGGCCCATCATAGGAACGCGGATCGTGCCATGTGATGACCCAGGGGTGGTGAATCGGAGCAAGACTCCAGCCCGCCGCGGCTTTCGCCCCATTTGGTCGGTGATTCGCCCGCAGTGCGGTCACCCGGCCGCGCCGACTCCTCCTGGGACCGCGTACGTCCGTCTTGGGACAGTCGGCACACTTCCGTGAGCAGCGGCTCCCGGAGGGGGAGTCGTCCCTTCCCCCCTCCGGGAGCCGGGCCCGGTCGTCCTTTCCGGGGGCCTGCGGTTTTTCTGCCGGTCAGGCCGGCGACCGCGGCGGGCTGACCGTCGTGCGTGGTGGTCGGCGCTGCGACGAGGTGCGCACGATCAGCTCGGTGGGTATCACCTGCGCCACCGTGTGTTCCGGATCGACCCCTTCGATGGCGTCGATGAGCAGCTGGACCACCGCCGTGCCGATGCGCCGTGGTTTGAGCGAGAGTGTGGTGACGGGCGGCTCGGTGTTGGCGTAGACGGTGGACTCGCTGCAGCAGACGAGCAGCAGGTCCTCCGGGACGCGCAGGCCGTAGCGGCGCGCGGCGGCGAGCAGATCGGTGCCGTTGGGATCGAACAGGCCGTAGACGGCGTCGGGGCGGTCGGGGCGGGCGAGCAGCCGGTCGGCGGCGACGGCGCCGGCGCACGGATCGTGTGCCGGATAGGACTCGTACACCGGGTCCTGGCCGACGCGCTCGCACCAGTGCAGATACGCGGTGGTCGACAGGTGGGTGTAGGTGTCGGTCGTGGTCCCGGTCAGCAGGCCGATGCGGCGGGCGCCCGCGGCGGCCAGGTGGTTGAGGATGCCGAGGACTGCGGCCTCGTGGTCGTTGTCCACCCAGGCCGTGACCGGGAGCGAACCGGCCGGACGGCCGTCGGAGACCACCGGTAAACCTTGCCGGACCAGTTCACTGACGACCGGATCCTGGTCCGAGGGATCGATGACGACCGTGCCGTCCAGAGCGACGTTGGACCACACGTCGTGTCGGGAGGTCGCGGGGAGGATCACGAGGGCATAGCCGCGGGCGAGCGCGGCGGAGGTGGCGGCACGCGCCATCTCGGCGAAGTACGCGAACTCGGTGAAGGTGAAAGGTTCTTCCCCGTATGTCGTCACGGTCAGGCCGATGAGTCCCGACTTGCCGGTACGGAGCGTGCGGGCGGCGGCCGAGGGCCGGTAGCCCAGTCTGTCGGCGACCTCGCGGACGTGGCGCCGGGTGGCGTCCGGGAGCCTGCCCTTGCCGTTGAGGGCATCGGAGACGGTCGTGATGGAGACTCCGGCGGCGGCGGCCACGTCCCTGATGCCCGCTCGACCCGGCTTGCTGCCTCGGCGTGAGGTTTCCGCGCGGCTCACCTGGTGCTTCCCTGCTGCTGTCATGGCGAGCCGATAGTAGGGCTCATGCGGTGGGGTAGGGCGGACGCATATGCATGCGTTGACAGGCACGTTTCTGCATGATCATTAAAGGGTAAGTTCCTTGCAAAGCAAGGATGTTGAATGCTCCCATGCCAAGATCTGGCGTGTCGGCCCATGCGGGCCTGCTGAGGGGGCGATGTTGCGAAGAGGTCTCAACTCACCTGCACGGGGGATGCGCGCCACGGCGCGAGCCACCGGCGCGTAGATATATGTGCGGCGCGCCCCCCGGCTCGGACGCCCTTTGTGCACCTTCACACAGTGATGCCCCTGTTGCTGAAGGGGCGGATGACACGGAGGCATTTCTGTTGCCGCTGTACGCGCCCACGCAGCGGCGTCTCCCCGTAACGGCTTCTCTACTCCGCCGCGTCGAATCCTCATAAGGTGAGCAGTATTGGATGTCGGCGGCGGTCATGGGCCGCCGGTCTTCGGAGGAGGACTGCGGTGAGCGAGACGAGCCCCAAGCTGCGCGCCGAGCTGGAGGGTATTCCTACGTACAAACCGGGCAAGCCGGCGGCGGCCGGTGGTCCGGTGGCCTACAAACTGTCCTCCAACGAGAACCCGTATCCACCGCTGCCGGGTGTGATGGAGGCCATCGCCTCCGCGGCGTCCTCCTTCAACCGCTACCCCGACATGGCCTGCACGGCCCTGGTGGCGGAGCTGGCCGAGCGCTTCGCCGTCCCGGTCTCCCACCTGGCCACCGGCACCGGCTCGGTCGGCATCGCCCAGCAACTGCTGCAGGCCACCTCGGGCCCCGGCGACGAGGTGATCTATGGCTGGCGCTCGTTCGAGGCGTATCCGATCATCACCAGGATCAGCGGTGCCACCCCTGTGCAGGTGCCCCTGACCCCGGGCGATGTGCACGATCTCGACGCGATGGCCGAGGCGGTCACCGATCGGACCCGGCTCATCTTCGTCTGCAACCCCAACAACCCGACCGGCACGGTGGTCCGGCGGGCCGAACTGGAGCGCTTCCTCGACCGGGTGCCCCGCGATGTCCTGGTGGTGCTCGACGAGGCCTACCGTGAGTTCATCCGTGACCCCGAGGTACCGGACGGCGTGGAGATCTACCGGGAGCGGCCCAACGTCTGTGTGCTGCGGACCTTCTCCAAGGCCTACGGGCTGGCCGGGCTGCGCGTAGGTTTCGCGATCGCCCATGAGCCGGTGGCCGCGGCACTGCGCAAGACGGCGGTGCCGTTCGGTGTGAGCCAGGTCGCGCAGGACGCGGCGATCGCCTCGCTGCGTGCCGAGGACGAGCTCATCGGCCGGGTCGGTTCGCTGGTGTGTGAGCGCAACCGGGTCATGGACGCGCTGCGTGCTCAGGGCTGGAAGGTGCCCGAGAGCCAGGCCAACTTCGTGTGGCTGCGGCTGGGGGAGCGCACGGCGACGTTCGCGCAGGCGTGCGAGCAGGCGGGCGTGGTCGTCAGGCCGTTCCCTGGGGAGGGGGCGCGAGTGACGGTCGGCGAGACCGAGGCCAACGACATCTTCCTGAAGGTGACGGAGGCCTTCCGGAAGGAGCTGTAGCCGCCCGGGGCCTCGGACCGCCCCAGTCTCGCAACCGGAGCAGCCGGCCGACGGTTCAGCCGTCGGCCGGCTGTTGATGTTCCTCCCCTGGCAGCGTGTCGCCTTCATGTCGTCCCTGTCACCCCCTGTCACCCCCTGTCACCCCCTGTCACCCCCTGTCACCCCCTGTCACCTCCTGTCACCTCCTGTCTCCCCGAAGTGATCCCCAAGGGGGTTGACGTCACAGGGGACCCCCCTTCCGGATACGAAAAGCAGTAGGCCATAATTGCTTGTGAATGTGAACGCGTTCACAAGCGCATCCTGTTTCTTCCGAGATGTGGGGGACGAACGGGATCAAGCGGCTGCTGTGACACAGCGATGTAAGGAGCGACGACGTGGACCTGGCTCTGGCGCCGGAGACCCTGGCGCGATGGCAGTTCGGTATCACCACCGTCTACCACTTCCTCTTCGTTCCCCTGACGATCTCGCTGGCCGCCCTCACCGCCGGGCTGCAGACCGCCTGGGTGCGCACCGGGAAGGAGAAGTACCTCAAGGCGACGAAGTTCTGGGGCAAGCTCTTCCTGATCAACATCGCGATGGGCGTGGTCACCGGCATCGTGCAGGAGTTCCAGTTCGGCATGAACTGGTCCGACTACTCGCGGTTCGTCGGTGATGTCTTCGGCGCCCCGCTCGCCTTCGAGGCCTTGCTCGCCTTCTTCTTCGAGTCCACCTTCATCGGCTTGTGGATCTTCGGCTGGGACAAGCTGCCCAAGAAGATCCACCTGGCCTGCATCTGGATGGTCTCGCTCGGCACCCTGCTGTCCGCCTGGTTCATCCTCGCGGCCAACTCCTGGATGCAGCACCCGGTCGGCTACCGGATCAACGAGGAGAAGGGCCGCGCCGAGCTCACCGACTTCTGGTTGGTGCTCACCCAGAACACCACGCTCAACCAGGTCTTCCACAGCTTCTCGGCGGCCTTCCTGACGGGCGGCGCCTTCGTGGTGGGCATCGCGGCCTTCCACCTGATGCGCAAGAAGCACATACCCGTGATGCGGACGTCGCTCCGGCTCGGCCTGGTCACCATGGCGGTCGGCGGGCTGCTCACCGCGGTCAGCGGGGACACCCTCGGCAAGGTCATGTACGAGCAGCAGCCGATGAAGATGGCCGCCGCGGAGGCGCTGTGGGACGGCGAGGGCCCGGCACCGTTCTCCGTGTTCGCGTACGGAGACGTCGACAAGGGACACAACAAGGTCGCGTTGGAGATCCCCGGGCTGCTGTCCTTCCTCGCCCACGGTGACTTCGAGTCGCATGTGCCCGGAATCAACGACACCAATGAGGCCCTGCAGGAGGAGTTCGGGCCCGGTGACTACCGGCCCATCGTCCCCGTCGCCTACTGGAGCTTCCGATGGATGATCGGCTTCGGCATGGCGTCCCTGTCGCTCGCCCTGCTGGGACTCTGGCTCACGCGGAAGAGGTTCCTGCTGCCGGCCGCCCTGCGCACCGGGGAGGACGAGGTCCCGCATCTGGTGCTGCTGAAGAAGCCGCTCGGGACACGGCTCACCCGGCTGTACTGGCGCCTGGCGCTCTGGACGATGGCGTTCCCGCTGATCGCCAACGCCTGGGGATGGATCTTCACCGAGATGGGCCGGCAGCCCTGGGTCGTCTACGGCCTGATGCAGACCCGCCACGCGGTCTCCCCCGGTGTGTCCCAGGCCGAGGTCATCACCTCGATGAGTGTCTTCACCCTGCTCTACGCCGTCCTGGCCGTCATCGAGGTCAAGCTGCTCGCCAAGTACGTCAAGGCAGGTCCGCCCGAGCTCACCGAGGCCGACCTCAACCCGCCCACGAAGATCGGCGGCGATCCCCGTGACGCCGACAAGCCGATGGCCTTCTCGTACTAGGCCGAGGGAGCCACAGTCATGGAACTGCACAACGTCTGGTTCGTTCTGATCGCCGTCCTGTGGATCGGCTACTTCTTCCTGGAGGGCTTCGACTTCGGGATCGGGATCCTCACCCGGCTGCTCGCCCGCGACCGCACCGAGAAGCGGGTGCTGATCAACACCATCGGCCCCGTCTGGGACGGCAACGAGGTGTGGCTGCTCACGGCCGGCGGCGCGACCTTCGCCGCCTTCCCCGAGTGGTACGCCACGCTCTTCTCCGGCTTCTACCTGCCGCTGCTGGTCATTCTGGTCTGCCTGATCGTCCGAGGTGTCGCCTTCGAGTACCGGGCGAAGCGGCCGGAGGAGCGCTGGCAGCGCAACTGGGAGACGGCGATCTTCTGGACCTCGCTCATCCCCGCCTTCCTCTGGGGCGTGGCGTTCGGGAACATCGTGCGCGGAGTGAAGATCGACTCCGGGTTCGAGTACGTGGGCAACGTCTGGGATCTGCTCAACCCGTACGCCCTGCTGGGCGGCCTGGTCACGCTGACGCTCTTCACCTTCCACGGTGCGGTGTTCGCGTCGCTCAAGACCGTCGGTGAGATCCGGGGACGGGCGCGGCAGCTGGCGCAGCGCGTGGGGCTGGTCACGGCTGTACTGGCACTGGTCTTCCTGCTGTGGACGCAGGCCGACGGCGGTGACGGCGCGAGTCTGGTCGCACTGGTGGTCACGGTCGCCGCGCTGGTCGGCGCCCTGGTGGCGAACCGGACGGGGCGCGAGGGATGGTCGTTCACCCTGTCCGGTGTCACCATCGTGGCCGCCGTGGCGATGCTCTTCCTGACGCTCTTCCCGAACGTCATGCCGTCCACGCTGAACGCGGACTGGAGCCTCACCGTTACCAACGCCTCCTCCGGCCCCTACACCCTGAAGATCATGACCTGGCTCGCGGTGATCGCCGTTCCGTTCGTCATGCTCTACCAGGGCTGGACGTACTGGGTCTTCCGTAAGCGGATCGGCACCCAGCACATCGCCGATCCCGTGCACTGAGGTGTGTTTCACGTGAAACCAATCGACCCGCGACTGCTCCGCTACGCCCGTGCCACACGACTCTTCCTGGTGGCGGTCGTCACCCTGGGCGTCGTCGGCGCGGGACTGGTGATCGCTCAGGCCATGCTCATCGCCGAGGTGGTGGTGGGTGCCTTCCAACACGGCCTGGACCTGACCGAACTCGGCACTCCCATGGTGCTCCTGGCCTGTGTCGCGGTCGGCCGTGCCCTGGTCGGCTGGCTCACCGAGCTGGCCGCGCACCGGGCGAGCGCGGCGGTCAAGTCGGAGCTTCGGGGTCGGCTGCTGGAGCGGGCCACGGCACTCGGCCCGGGATGGCTGACCGGGCAGCGGACCGGTTCACTGGTCGCCCTGGCGACCCGTGGGGTCGACGCCCTCGACGGTTACTTCTCGCGCTATCTGCCCCAGCTGGGGCTCGCTGTGGTCGTTCCGGTGGCGGTGCTGGCGCGGATCGTCACCGAGGACTGGGTCTCGGCGGCGATCATCGTCGTCACCCTGCCGCTCATCCCGGTCTTCATGATGCTGATCGGCTGGGTGACCCAGTCCCGGATGGACCGGCAGTGGGAGCTGCTGTCCCGGCTGTCCGGCCACTTCCTGGACGTCGTCGCCGGCCTGCCGACGCTGAAGGTGTTCGGGCGGGCCAAGGCGCAGGCGGAGTCGATCCGACGGATCACCGCCGAGTACCGCCGGGCGACCATGCGGACCCTGCGGATCGCCTTCATCTCCTCCTTCGCGCTGGAACTTCTCGCCACCCTCTCGGTGGCGCTGGTCGCCGTGACGACCGGCATGCGGCTCGTGTACGGCGAGATGGACCTGTACACCGGCCTGCTCATCCTGATCCTCGCGCCCGAGGCGTATCTGCCGCTGCGGCAGGTCGGTACGCAGTACCACGCCGCGGCGGAGGGACTGGCCGCCGCCGAGGAGATCTTCTCGGTCCTGGAAACGCCCGTGCCGACGCCGGGGACCGGCGCGGTGCCGTCGGGTGCCCTGTCCTTCGAGGGCGTGACCGTCCGCCATCCCGGACGGTCGGCGGACGCGTTGTCGAACGTGTCCTTCTCCGTCGAGCCGGGGGAGACGGTCGCGCTCGTCGGGCCGAGCGGGGCCGGCAAGTCGACGTTGCTGAACGTGTTGCTGGGCTTCGTGCGGCCGACCGAGGGACGGGTGCGGATCGGGGGAGCCGATCTCGCCGGTGTCGATCCGACACAGTGGCACAGCCGGGTGGCCTGGGTGCCGCAGCGACCGCACCTGTACGCCGGGACGATCGCCGAGAACGTACGCCTGGCCCGGCCCGACGCGGATGACGACGCCGTTCGCCGCGCCCTGCTGGACGCGGGCGCCCTGGAATTCGTGGACGCGCTGCCCGAGGGCGCCGACACCGCGCTGGGCGAGGACGGGTCGGGACTGTCCGCAGGGCAGCGGCAACGGCTCGCGCTGGCCCGCGCCTTCCTCGCGGACCGGCCCGTGCTGCTGCTCGACGAGCCGACGGCCGCGCTGGACGGAGCCACCGAGGCCGAGGTCGTGGCAGCGGTACGGCGGCTGGCGGCCGGTCGGACCGTGCTGCTGGTGGCGCACCGGCCGGCTCTGCTGGCGGTGGCGGACCGCGTGGTGCGCGTGACGGAACCCGCTCCCGGTGACCGGGCGCGGCCCGGACCGGCGGACCACGTCGGCGTCGACCGGGAGCCTCTGCTCACCGAACGCACCCCCGGTGCCGCTCCCTCCTCCGCCGAAGGCTCGGCGCGGTCCGGACCGGAGGGCGTCCGGGCAGAGGCTGCCGCGGAGACCGGCGCGCGTGGCGTGCTGGCCCGCGTCCGCGCGCTGTCCGGTGCCCGACGAGGGCGACTCACGTTCGCGCTGCTGCTCGGCAGTGTCGCGCTGGGCAGCGCCGTGGGCCTCATGGCGACGTCCGGATACCTCATCTCCCGGGCCTCGCAGCAGCCGCCCGTGCTCTATCTGATGATCGCCGTGACGGCGACGCGGGCCTTCGGCCTCGCACGGGCCGTGTTCCGGTACGCCGAGCGACTCGTGTCGCACGACGCGGTGCTGCGGATGCTGGCCGACACCAGGGTCGCCGTGTACCGGCGGCTGGAGCGGCTGGCACCTGCCGGACTGCGAGGGACACGCCGGGGCGATCTGCTCTCCCGACTGGTCGCCGACGTGGACGAGCTGCAGGACTACTGGCTGCGCTGGCTGCTTCCGGCGGGTGCGGCGATGGTCGTCTCGGCTCTGTCCGTCGGCTTCACGGCCTGGCTGCTCCCCGAGGCCGGAGCCGTGCTCGTGGCCGGGCTGCTCGCGGCGGGAGCCGGTGTACCGGCGATCACGGGTGCCGTGGCCCGGCGTGCGGAGCGCCGACTGGCGCCCGCCCGCGGAGTCCTCGCGACCCGCGTCACCGACCTGCTCACCGGAACCGCGGAGCTGACGGTCGCGGGCGCCCTGCCCACGCGGACCACAGAGACACGACGGGCCGACGGAGTGCTCACCCGGATCGCCTCGCGCGCGGCCACCGCCACCGCCCTCGGAGACGGACTCACCGCACTGATCTCGGGCCTGACCGTCACGGCCGCGGCTCTCGTCGGCGTACAGGCGGTGGCCGCCGGCCGACTGGACGGCGTGGCGCTGGCCGTCGTCGTCCTCACCCCGCTGGCGGCCTTCGAGGCCGTACTCGGACTGCCGCTCGCCATGCAGCACCGGCAGCGAGTGCGCAAGAGCGCCGAGCGCGTGTACGAGGTACTGGACGCCCCGGTGCCCGTACAGGAGCCGGAACGGCCCCGGCAGGCGCCCGCGTCGCCGTTCCCGCTCGTGGTCAAGGGGCTCGAGGCCCGGCACGCCGGGCAGGAACGGGACGCGCTCGCCGGGCTGGACCTGAGGCTGGAGCAGGGCCGCAGGATCGCGGTGGTCGGCCCGTCCGGCTCCGGCAAGACGACGCTCGCACAGGTGCTGTTGCGGTTCCTGGACCCGGGGGCGGGCTCGTACACGCTGGCCGGTGTGGACGCGTACGCCTTGGACGGCGACGACGTGCGACGGCTGGTCGGACTGTGCGCGCAGGACGCCCACCTCTTCGACAGCTCGGTGCGCGAGAACCTGCTGCTCGCGAAGCGGGACGCCACCGAGGGCGAACTGCGCGACGCGCTCGCCCGTGCCAGGCTGCTGGAGTGGGCCGACAGTCTGCCCGACGGCCTGGACACCCTCGTCGGCGAGCACGGGGCACGGCTCTCCGGGGGCCAGCGGCAACGCCTGGCGCTGGCCAGGGCGTTGCTCGCGGACTTCCCCGTGCTGGTGCTGGACGAGCCCGCGGAGCACCTCGACCTGCCGACCGCGGACGCGCTCACCGCCGATCTGCTGACCGCCACCGAGGGCCGTACGACACTGCTCATCACCCACCGGCTGGCCGGACTGGCGGCGGTGGACGAGGTGATCGTGCTGGACGAGGGACGCGTGGTGCAGCGCGGAGCATACGGGGAACTGGCCGCTGTGGCCGGGCCGTTGCGGCGGATGCTGCGGCGCGAGGCCGAGTCGGACCGGCTGGCGGTGGTGAACTGACCGGGACGCGGAGTCCGGGACGCCACAAGCGTGACCACGGGGGGCACGCGTGACAAGGCGTCAACCCCGACCGGATGAGCCCCTTTTCGGCGGTATCGCTGGTCCATCCGGGTCGTACGCTCCCCCAGGCGTACGACATGAACAGGACCGGGTGCCCGAGCGGCGCAAGGATCGCTGTCATGCGCCTCACCCGCCGTCATCCGCTGCTCGTCGCCGTGCCGCTGTGCGCGCTCGCCGTGCTCGCCGCCCGGCCCATCGACGGCGAGGTGCCCCAGGCCCCCGGCCATGGCCCGCAATCCGGTATCAGCACACAGGTGGTGCGGCTTTATGAGGAAGCGGCCGCGGCGACCCTGAAGTACGAGGCGGGCAGGCGCGAGGCCGACCGGCAGCGGGCCGAGGCACAGCGGCTGGAGAAGCTGCTCGACCGGGAGCGGGAGGAGTCCGCTGTTTTGCGCGGGGATCTGGGCCGGATCGCGCGGTCCCAGTACCGCACCGGTGGTGGGGTGCCGCTGACCGCGCACATCCTCCTCGCGGACGATCCCGAGGAGATGATGCGAGGTCAGCGAGCCCTGTGGAAGGCGCATGTGATCCTCGACCACGCGATCGAGAAGAACGCACGGGCCGAGGCACGGATCGCCCGTGACGAGGCGAAGGCGGCGGGAGCGTGGAAAGCGCTGGAAAAGCGGAACAAGGAACTCGCCGACCTGAAGAACGGCATCGAGCAGAAACTCGAGACGGCGCGGTGGCAGCTGCAGGGGCAGGCGGACGCCTCGGTCACGGCCGGCTCCTGCCGTGGTGCGGTGCGGCTCGACCAGCCGGAGTTCCGGTTCACCGATTCCTGGGTGTCACCGGTGGAGACCTATGTGCTGTCCGCGTCCTACGGGAGTGGCGGCGCACTCTGGGCGAACCGGCACACCGGGCAGGACTTCGCGGTGCCGATCGGCACGCCGGTGCGGTCCGTGGGCACGGGCAGGGTGGTGAAGGTGTCCTGCGGAGGGGCCTTCGGCATCGAGATCGTGGTCCAGCACACGGGCGGCTACTACACGCAGTACGCCCATCTGGCCGCCGTCGCCGTCGACCAGGGCGACCGTGTCTCGCCCGGGCAGTGGATCGGCCAGTCCGGGACCAGCGGCAACTCCACCGGACCACATCTGCATTTCGAGGTGCGGGTCACACCGGAGATGGGCTCGGCGGTGGATCCGGTGTCGTGGCTGGCACAACGAGGCCTGACCCTCTGAGCGGGCCCCGACGCTCAGGAGTGTTCCGCAAGCAGTTGCTCGATCACCACGGCCACTCCGTCCTCGTTGTTGGCGACCGTCTGCCCCGAGGCGGCGGCGAGGACGTCCGGGTGGGCATTGCTCATCGCATAGGAACGGCCCGCCCAGGTGAGCATCTCGATGTCGTTGGGCATGTCCCCGAACGCCACGACCTGCTCGTGTGAGATTCCGCGCTCGGCGCAGCACAGGGCGAGCGTGCTCGCCTTGGACACGTCGGGACCGCTGATCTCCAGCAGGGCGCTCGGGCTGGAGCGGGTGACGTTGGCACGGGTGCCGATGGCCAGCCGTGCCAAGGTGAGGAAGGCGTCGGGGTCGAGTTCGGGGTGGTGGGCGAGGATCTTGAGCACCGGTTCGCCGGCGGCGGGGGCGTCCGGCGCCAGCAGTTCCTCGGCCGGGGCCAGGAGGTCCGGGACCTCCATGTGCAGCTTCGGGTACGCCGGCTCCTGGTTGAAGCCGTAGGTCTGCTCGACGGCGTACACGGTGCCCGGTGCGGCGTCGCGCAGCAGCCGCACCGCGTCCAGCGCGTTCTGCCGGGCGAGCTCCCGCACCTTCACGAAGCGGTGGGTGCCGGGGCCGCCGTGCAGGTCGACGACGGCGGCGCCGTTGCCGCAGATGGCGAGCCCGTGGCCGTGGACATGGTCGCTGACGACGTCCATCCAGCGGGCCGGGCGGCCGGTGACGAAGAAAACCTCGATGCCCGCCTCCTCGGCGGCGGCCAGTGCGGCGACCGTGCGGGGGGACACCGACTTGTCGTCGCGCAGCAGGGTGCCGTCGAGGTCGGTGGCGATGAGCCGCGGTGGGGTGACGGGGCTGCCTTCCTGCTCGAGCGAGGTCGAGAACTGGGGAGAGCCCGGAGCCGCGGGCTGTCGGATCGCTGAGGTCACCCGGTCATTGTCCCGTATGCGCCCGCACGACCGTGCGGCACTCCGCACATGTGAGTGGTTACCGCTCTTCGACGCTCCCCGGAGTCCTCGATGAAGCGGTTGCCGTGGGGGCACGGGCATTGTCCCGCCCGGTCGGGCTCCTGTTCAGGACAGCTGCGTCGGCGCCTCCATGGCGATCCGCTCGAAGATCTTCTGGTCCGCCGCGAAGTCCGAGTCCGGGATGGGCCAGTGGAGCACGATCTCGGTGAAGCCCAGCTCCGTGTGGCGGCCCGCGAAGTCGACGAACGCGTCCAGGGACTCCAGCGGACGGCCCCGGTCCGGGGTGAATCCCGTGAGCAGGATCTTGTCCAGTTCGGCCACGTCCCGCCCGCGCTCGGCGCAGGCGTCGGCCAGCTTCTCCACCTGACCGCGAATGGCGTGAACCGACTGTTCGGGTGTGCCGCTCTCGTACAGCTTCGGGTCTCCCGTGGTCACCCACGCCTGCCCGTGCCGTGCGGCGAGCCGCAGTCCGCGCGGTCCGGTGGCGGCCACGGCGAACGGCAACCGGGGCCGCTGCACACAACCCGGGATGTCGCGGGCCTCGTGCGCCGCGTAGAAGTCGCCCTGGTACGACACGGAGTCCTCGGTGAGCAGCCGGTCGAGCAGGGGAACGAACTCCGCGAAGCGGTCGGCCCGCTCGCGCGGTGTCCACGGCTCCTGGCCGAGCGCGGTGGCGTCGAAACCGGTTCCGCCCGCGCCGATACCGAGGGTGACGCGCCCACCGGAGATGTCGTCGAGGGAGATCAGCTCCTTGGCGAGGGTCACCGGGTGCCGGAAGTTCGGCGAGGTGACGAGGGTACCCAATCGCATACTCTGTGTAGCCATCGCTGCTGCGGTCAGCGTGGGTACCGCCCCGAACCACGGCCCGTCCCGGAAGCTGCGCCAGGACAGGTGGTCGTAGGTGTAGGCGGCGTGAAACCCGAGGTCTTCGGCGCGCCGCCAGATCTGCTGTCCCTCGCTCCAACGATGGATGGGAAGGATTACGGTGCTCAGTCGCATGCCTAGGACCCTATGCTCCCGTGACTGCGAGCGAGGGGGGAGGCAGACCTCACCGGCTGGGGCTGCGTCGGTACGCGTGGAGTCCGTGCCCTCCGGAGCGGTACCGGCGCCCTTCAGTTCTCGCGGTAGCGCGCGAAGACGCGGGCGCGCTCCTGTTCCCAGGTCCAGTCCGCTGCCATCCGGTGAAACGGGGCTCCGCCCGCCAGTTCGAAGAACTGGCCCGCCGGCCTGCCGGTCGCCTTCAGGAGCACGATGGCGGAGAGCATGGGCTCGATCCCCTCGCTGTCCCGGCGGCAGGCATCACCGAGCAGGTGGCTGATGATCAGGCCGCGGTAGTGGACGTGGTGGCCCTTCGCCTTCAGCTCTTCGCTGAGGGACTTGTACCAGCCATCGGTACGGCCCTCCCGTGCCCAGCGCCGAAGGATCTCCATCGTCTCGTTCAGCGCTGCCTCGTATTCGGCGTCGCCCTGTCTCATCCGGACCTCCCCCATCCGTGGTGGCTGCCACCGTATCCGGTAACGGTGGGTGCCGTGCTCGCCACCGTCGGTGTCACGTCCCGGTTTGCTGCCAGACCGCGGTCAGTGCCGAGACCGGGTCGGTGTCGGCCGGTGCCGCGGGCCACCATTCGCCGTCGTCCTGGAGGCAGGGGTACCAGCGGGCGTCGGGACCCAGGCGCAGCTGGATGCCGTGGTCGGTGAGGGTGAGGCGGTTGCGCCAGGCCCGAAGAGGGACAGGGGCGGTGGCCATCTCGGTGAGGGCCGCGGTCAGGGCGGTACGGGCGGCCGTCATCATCGCCGGGTCGGGGGTGTGCGGCTGTTCGGCGACGGTGAGGCCGGTGGGGCCGCCGTGGCGCCAGGCGCGGGTGAGGCGGGCGAACGTGGTCGGTTTGGTGCCGGTGTTCTGGGTCAGGTGGTGGAACCACTCGGGTCCGGGGCTGCTCGCGGCGATGCGTACGGCGTCCTGGTGCTGGGTCAGGTGCAGGCTGGCGGTGTCGCCGGCCAGGATTTGCGCGGCGCGTGCGGCGGTGTCGGTCATGAGGCGTTCCAGGTCCGTGGTGGCCAGGCCGGTGCCGGAGGGCGGGGCGACAGGCAGCGCGATGGCGTGGCCGGCCGGGGCGGGAGGTCCGGGCAGCCGGGCGGTGTGTTCGGCCCAGTGGGCGTACGCGGCGGCAGCCGGGATGCCGGTCGGGGCCGGTGGGGCGGTGGTCTCCTGGGCTGCCGTACGGAGTGAGCGCAGCTGGGTGAGAACCTCCTCGCGACTGCGGCCGCGCAGCGCGAAGAGCACGAACGGGTCGGCGTCGATGGTGGCGGCTATGGCGTAGCAGAGCGCGGCGGCGTGCTTGCAGGGGTATCCCCAGTCGGGGCAGGAGCAGTCCGGGTCGAGTTCGGTGGGCTGCGGGAGCAGGGGGACGCCTGCCCGGCGGGCGTCGTCGACGAGTTCGGCGGGCATCTCGCCGTCGAGGAGCGCGGCGAGATGCCCGGCGCGGGCCGCGATGGTGTCGAGCAGGGTGTCCCACCGGGTGTCGGTGAGGACGGGCAGGTGGACCGAGGAGCGGTAGGGGCGCGGCCGGCTGCCTTGGACGGCGGCCTTGACCTGGCCCGGGGAGATGGTGACCGGGCCGACCATGCCCTTGCGGGCGTAGGTACGTCCGCGGGACAGACGCCCGGCGTCCAGGGTGGAGTCCTCCAGGGCCGCCACCCATGCCTGGCCCCACCAGGTCGCGGCGAAGGCGCGCCTGCCGCGGGCGGGCGCGCGGCGCGGGCCGGGCAGCGAGGGGCTCATGACTGCCTCCCCAGGGCGACGAGTTCGGCGAGGTCGGCGTCGGACAGTTCGGTCAGGGCGGCCTCACCGGATCCGATGACGGCGTCGGCGAGCGCGCGCTTGGATTCGAGCAGCTTGGCCACCTTGTCCTCCACAGTGCCCTCCGCGATGATCTTGTGCACCTGGACGGGCCTGTCCTGACCGATGCGATAGGCGCGGTCGGTTGCCTGGTCCTCGACGGCCGGGTTCCACCAGCGGTCGTAGTGCACGACGTGGGTGGCGCGGGTGAGGTTGAGTCCGGTGCCCGCGGCCTTCAACGACAGTAGGAACACCGGCACTTCACCGCGTTGGAAGCGTTCCACCATCTCCTCGCGCCGTGCGACGGGGGTGCCGCCGTGCAGGAAGAGGGTGGGGATGCCGCGCTCGGCGAGATGTTTCTCCAGGAGGGTCGCCATCTGCTTGTATTGGGTGAAGACCAGCACCGACTCGCCCTCGGCGGTGATGGTGGCGAGCAGTTCGTCGAGCAGGTCGAGCTTGCCGGAGCGGCCGCGCAGCGGCGTGGACTGGCGCAGGCTGTGCTCTTTCAAATACTGGGCCGGGTGGTTGCAGATCTGCTTCAGCGCGGTGAGCAGCTTGAGCACCAGACCACGGCGGGCGATGCCCTCGGATGCCGTGATCTCCGCCAGGGTCTCGCGGACCACCGCCTCGTACAGGCTGGTCTGCTCGGCCGTCAGCGAGACGACGCGGTCGGTCTCGGTCTTGGCCGGCAGTTCGGGCGCGATGCCCGGGTCGGACTTCCTGCGGCGCAGCAGGAACGGACGGACGAGACGGGACAGTCGCTCGGCGACCTCGGGATCCTCGCCCGACTCGATGGCGCGGGCGTGCCGGTCCCGGAACGCGGTGAGCGAGCCGAGGAGTCCGGGTGTGGTCCAGTCGAGGAGCGCCCATAGTTCGGAGAGGTTGTTCTCCACCGGGGTACCGGTGAGGGCGACGCGGGCACGGGCGGGCAAGGCGCGCAGCTCGCGGGCGGTGACGGCGTAGGGGTTCTTGACGTGCTGGGCTTCGTCGGCGGCGACCAGCGACCAGGCGGCCTCGGCGAGGACTGCGCGGTCGCGGCGCAGCACCCCGTAGGTGACCAGGACGATCTCGTCGCCGGCCAGATCGTCGAGGTGGCGGTCGCCGCCGTGGTAGCGGCGCACGGGAGTGGAGGGCGCGAACCTGGCCGCCTCGCGCTGCCAGTTGCCGAGCAAGGAAGCAGGACAGACGACGAGCGTGGGGCCCGCGGTGGCGGGGTCGGTCTGGCGGTGCAGATGCAGGGCGAGAAGAGTGATGGTCTTGCCCAGGCCCATGTCGTCGGCGAGGCAGCCGCCGAGACCGAGTCCGCACATCTCGGCCAGCCAGGCGAGGCCCCGCTTCTGGTAGTCGCGCAGTGTGGCCTTGAGCGCGGCGGGCTGTGGGGCGGGAGTACGCGACTCGGGATCGCGGATACGGGCGACGAGGTCGCCGAGTGCGCCGACCGCCTCACAGGGGATCGGCTCGCCGTCCCTCTCCATCTCGCCGGTCAGCGCGGCGCTCAGCGCCTCCATGGGGGTGAGCGGCTCCATCCGGCGGCGCCGGGCGCGGGCCACCAGCTTCGGGTCGGCGACCACCCACTGGTCACGCAGCCGGACGAGGGGGCGGCGGGCCTCGGCGAGGGCGTCCATCTCGGCCTCGGTGAGCGGCTCGCCGCCGAGCGAGACCTGCCAGCGGAAGCCGAGGAGAGCGTCGGCGTCGAGGAGACCGCCCGCGCTGGAGCCAGGGGCGGTGCGCTGCCCGATCTCCGCGGTCGCGGTGAGCGCCTTGACCAGCTCGCGCGGCCAGTGCACGTCGATACCGGCCGCGCGCAGCGCGTCGGTGGCGTCCCCCAGCAGGTCGAAGGCTTCGTCGTCGGTCAGCCGGAGCACGTCGGGTGCGGTGTCCTTCAGTAGCCGTTGGAGCGGTGGCCAGACACGGGCACCGCGGCGCAGTGCGAGCAGTGTCTCGGTCTCGGCGCGCGGGCCGAGCAGCCGCTCCACTTCGGCCGGCTTGCTCCACAGCCGTGCGGCCTCGACGACGAGCGCCGGATCCGCCGCGGTGTGCAGCTGCAGGGCGGCCCGGAACTGCCGGTGCCGCCCCCCGGGCAGGTCGACGCGCAGGGAGACGCCGACCTCGGCGGTGAACGCGGCGGCGGTCTCCTCGGCCCACTCGCGCAGGGCGGGCACGGCACGCGTCTCGCGCCAGGCGTACGGCAGCGCTCCCATGGCGAGTGGCGCGGCCGGAGTGCGGACCAGGTCGTCGGCGACCGCATCGCAGAACTGGCGTACCAACGCGGCCGGTTCCACGATCCGCAGTGGGGCGGTACCGGGCTCGGGCAGACAGTGGGCGTGGGGCGGGAAGGCGGCGGCGAGGGCGTCCAGCGTCTGCCGCTGCGCGGCGGTGAAGGGGCCCGCCCGCCAGGTGTCGTAGCCGGCGGTGGTGAGGGTGGGATGGAGCCGTCCGTCGGCGAGCAGCCGCAGCGCGAAGCGGGCGGCGGCCTGCCAGGCTGCGGCGGACGGATGTGCCGACTGCGCCCCGACCAGGGCGGACACGGCAACGGCGACGGGCAGCGCGTAGCCGTCCACCCTGCGTCGTCTTACCGAGCGGCCATGCGGCAGCACCAGTTCCACCGAGCTGGTCTCCACGCCCGCTGGCCTGACACCGCCCCCGGTGACCGCCCCGGAGGGCTGCCAGAGCAGGAGCCGCCCGAGACGGGCTGGCTCTCCGGGCAGGAACACCGCTGCCCAGCCCCCGTCGAGAAGCTCCCGCGCCCAGGCGGCCGCCTCGGGGGTAACCAGTGGTGGTGCGCTCATTGTGCCCGGTTCTCGTACGACGATCCGTGCCACTCTTTTCCGCTCCATCGTCATCCGGGTGGCCCTCGCGGCCCACGCCACCACCGGACTTCACCACGCACTGTCACCCACCGGCAAGCTCGGGCCATGCCCTCACGGGTGGGAACGGGGCTTGTCGGCCGCGGGCCTGTATACGTTGGGCGGATGGGGTCGCCGGCTGCGTCCTTGGGCGTGAGGATTGCCGACGGACGACCGCAGGCCGCGCATACCGCAGTATGCTCAGAGCGTGGCGGACACGACACGCATTACGGTGACCCTGCCGACCGACCAGGTCGCCGAACTGAGGAAGCTCACCGACAACGTCTCCGGATATGTCGCCGAGGCGGTGGCGCGTCAGCTACGGCACCAGTTGCTCGGCGCCGACCTGCAGCGTCACCAGGAAGAGCACGGGGCGTTCACCGAGGAAGAATTGGCCGAGGCCCGCTCCAGGATCTTCGGCACGGCGGATGTCGGCGGATCGGCGAGCGCGGCGTGATTGAGCACGTCGAGACCGTCGTCCTGGACTCCCGGGGGCTCTCCACCTGGATCGCCCAGGACCGCAAGATTCTCGCGATATTTCAGGTGTTCCACACCATGGGTGCCGATTTCGTCATCGACGCCAACACCATCGTGGAAGTCAGCCATGCGCGGGTGAACATGCCTCGACTGCAGTGGGTGCTCTCCCGCGTCAAGGTTGAGCCGGTGACCGAGGGCGCCGCGAAAGCATCCGCGGAACTACTCAAGGCTGCAGGGCTGCACGGCCACAAGTACGCGATCGACGCGACCGTCGCTGAGGTGGCACTGCGCCAGCCGGGTCCGGTGGCCATGCTGACGTCCGATGTCGACGACATGGCCCGATTGTGCGGCGACCGCGTCCGGCTCATCGGTATCTGAGCGGGCAACTGCGCTCGCTGACCGAAGGGAATCTTCTCAGGTCACGCTGCGATAGGTGAAAAAGGCTTGACTGAAGTGACGAGCGTGCCGAGCCGGAGCCGTTCGGTGGCCGCCGCGGCGGCGGTGAGCGTGGGGACCGCGCCGAACCAGGGGCCGTCCCGGAAGGTCCGCCAGGACAGGTGGTCGTAGGTGTAGGCGGCGTGGGAGCCCAGCTCCTCGGCGCGCCGCCATTTGTCGCGGTCCCCCTCGTGCCAGCGGTCGATCGGCAGGATCACAGTGCTCAGTCGCATGGGGGACGACCCTACGAGAGACCGAGCAGGTGCCGCATCGACTGCGCGGCGCGGACGGCGGCGTCACCGCAGCAGTTGTTGAACAGGACGTGGACCTCCCGAGCCTGCTCGGCCATCTTGCGGACGCGCGGTGTCCACTCGGAGAGCTCTTCGGGCGTGTACGAGTGGCGGAACCTCTCTTCCTTGGTACCGGCCCCCCACGCGCTGTTGCGGCCGTGGAAGCGCACCAGGGCGAGTTTCGGGGTGGTGACCCGTACGACCGGTGGCACGGAAGCGGGAAGCGTCTGCACCATGTCCACGGCCACGGCGGCCGTGTCCAGCTCCGCCAGCAGGGCGGTCGTCGCATCGACCTGTTCCTCGCGCCACCAGCCGGGGTGGCGGAACTCCACGGCCATCGGCCATCCCGCGGCACGCTCACGGCACCGGCGCAGGAATTCCACCGCCGGCCTCCCCGGTACGAGCCGGTGCGGGAACTGGAAAACCAGCGTCCCCAGACGGCCGGACGCGCGCAGTGGTTCGAGGGCCGCGCTGTACCGGTCCCACACCTCGTCGAGCAGCCCGGGATCGACACCTGCCCGCCCCCGCTGCCGTGCCAGGGCCGGTCGCAGCTCGGCGGGCAGCGCTTCGGGCCGTGTCGGATGTCCGGTGAGCAGGGAGAACGCCTTCACGTCGAACCGGAAGCCCTCAGGGGTGCGGTCGGTCCACAGAAGACTGTTACGGGCGCTGGGCAGCCCGTAATAGGTGGAGTCCACCTCTGCCACCGGGAACAGTGTGGCGTAGTGCCGCAGTCTGCCCTCCGTGTCACGGTGGCCTGCCGGATACCAGCCGCTGGACACCAGCGCCTTGTCCGTCCACGAGCAGGTTCCGACCCGGATCTCTCCCATACCGCCTGTCTTCCCCGCATGCGGTGACGGATTCATCATGCGGTGACGGATTCGTTCGGCACGTGGGGCCATCCGCCCGGCGGTCCGCAACGGACCCCGGTGGTTCCGCCGGGGCCGCCGGTCAGGATCGGGAGCGCAGCGCACCACGGCCCGTACCGGAAGGATCAGGGTGTTCAGGCGCAGGCCCATGCCTTCGAGACCAGAGCCTGCTCGACTCTGAGCACCCTGGTGTTTCACGTGAAACGATCAATGCAAAAAGCTCACCGCGCGCGCTCAGTCAGGGTGTGAGAACGATCATCGGGATGAACTCCTTGCGCGTCCGGTCCCCGGGCAGCGGCACCATCAGAAAGTGACCCGGCGGGAAGCGCCGCCCTTTGACGTGGGCGAGGCCGCCGAAGACGGAGCGAAGGAAGGCCGGGACCTCGTCGCGGGGGATGTCGGGGCACTCCACGCCCTCCACGTCGATCAGTGCGTCGTCCTCGGGACAGAGCCGCACACTGACCCTGGGCAGGCCGCCGAACTCGACGTAGGCCTCATGAGGGAGGGAGCCGGCCGGGTCGGTGGTGACTCCCACGCCCGCCGCGGTGCGGCGTGACGTCTGGTCGGCGCCCACGTCATGGGTGACCTTGATCTCGAGGATCTCGCGATCGTAACCTCTCGGCGAGCGCCCGAAGGGCGGCGACGGCGGCCTCGGTGATGGGCAGACGGTCCATACCGCTGATCATGCGGTGGCGTCGACCGTCGGGAAAGTGCGGCAGCAACACCCAGGAGGAACTCGCGGGTGGCGGAGCCGGGGGAACCGCCGTGTCAGTGGCTCTCGGAGAACCGCAGATACCGAGCGGGTACGGCGGCGGTCAGCCATACGCCGTTCGCGCTCACCCGGAAGACGTGGCCGTCGCGGTGCATGGCTGCCGCGTCCACGGAGAGCACCACCGGGCGGCCCCTGCGGGCGCCGACGCGGGCCGCCGTCGCGCGGTCGGCGGAGAGGTGCACGTCGTGCCGGTCCATGGGCAGAAGACCCTTGGCGCGGATGGCGGGCAAGTGACGGCCGACGGTGCCGTGGAAGAGGTACGGCGGTGGGACGGCCGACGGCAGTCCCAGGTCGACCTCGACGCTGTGACCCTGACTGGCGCGAATCCGGGTGCCCTCGATCGCGAAGCGCTGTTTGTCGTTGGCGGCGACCACGTGCTCCAGTTCCGCCCGGGTGAACCGGAAACCGTGTGCGGTCGCCGCGGCGATCAGCGCCTCGATCTCGACCCAGCCGGCCTCGTCGAGGGCGAGCCCGATCTCCTCAGGCGTATGGCGCAGATGCCTGGCGAGGTACTTCGACACCTTCACGGTGCGTCTCCCATCCATCCGTCCAGCCTGCCGGAAGAGATGTGCATCACGCGATCAATTTCGCCCAGGATGTTTGATCCACAGCCAAGTGTGGTTATCCACAGCGGGATGGGGTTCCCCTGTGGACAACCGCTTCGGAGTTCCACCAGCCTTCTCAGAAGGACGGCTTCCTCCGGGCGATCCGGCGCACCGCCCATGTCCCGCACCACTCCCCGGTGAAGGACCCCCTACGGGCCCGTACGACTCCAGGGGGACTCCAAGACGGCTCTCCGGTCTGACGACTCACGTGGTGCGGGCCACTAACGTCGGGGACGTGACTGTGATCGCGACCGAAAGCCTGAGCAAGCGGTTCCCCAGGGTGACCGCGCTTGACCGGCTCTCCATGGATGTTGGGCCCGGTGTGACCGGACTCGTCGGAGCCAACGGAGCCGGCAAGTCCACACTGATCAAGATCCTTCTGGGTCTGTCCCCCGCCACGGAGGGCCGCGCAGAAGTGCTCGGCCTCGACGTCGCGACCAAGGGCGCCGCCATCCGCGAGCGGGTGGGCTACATGCCGGAGCACGACTGCCTGCCGCCGGACGTCTCGGCCACCGAGTTCGTCGTCCACATGGCCCGCATGTCCGGCCTGCCGCCCACCGCCGCGCGGGAGCGCACCGCGGACACCCTGCGCCATGTCGGCCTGTACGAGGAGCGCTACCGCCCCATGGGCGGCTACTCCACCGGCATGAAGCAGCGTGTGAAGCTCGCACAGGCCCTGGTGCACGACCCGGAACTGGTCTTCCTGGACGAGCCGACCAACGGTCTCGACCCCGTCGGCCGCGACGAGATGCTCGGCCTGATCCGCCGGATCCACACCGACTTCGGCATCTCGGTCCTGGTCACCTCCCACCTGCTGGGCGAACTCGAGCGCACCTGCGACCACGTGGTCGTCGTCGACGGCGGCAAGCTGCTGCGCTCCAGCTCCACCACGGACTTCACCCAGATCACGACGACCCTCGCGATCGAGGTCACCGACACCGACGAGCACCCGGACGGCACCCGCGCGGTGCGTGACGCGCTCCACACACGCGGGGTGACCGTCCAGGACGGCAGCGGACTGCCGGGCGCCGGCCACATCCTCCTGCTCACGACACAGGGTGAGGAGACCTACGACCTGGTGCGGGACGTGATCGCCGATCTCGGGCTCGGCCTGGTGCGCATGGAACAGCGCCGCCACCACATCTCCGAGGTCTTCAAGAACGACACCGACACCGCGGCCGACACCGGCAACGGCGAGCAGCGGAAGGAGGCGGTCGGCCATGGCGGTTGAGCAGCCCCTGCGGACACCCGCACCGACGTCGGGTGACCAGACCCGAATCCACAACATCGGTTACCGCTCCTACGACGGCCCCCGCCTCGGCCGCTCCTACGCCAGGCTCTCGCTGTTCTCGCAGTCCCTGCGCGGCTCCTACGGCCTCGGCCGCTCGGTGAAGTCCAAGGTGCTGCCGATGCTGCTGTTCGTGGTGATGTGCGTGCCCGCCGCCATCATGGTGGCCGTCGCCGTGGCCACCAAGGCGAAGGAACTGCCCGTCGACTACACGCGCTACGCGATCATCATGCAGGCCGTCATCAGCCTGTACGTCGCCTCGCAGGCACCCCAGTCCGTCTCGCGCGACCTGCGCTTCAAGACCGTGCCGCTGTACTTCTCGCGGCCCATCGAGACCGCCGACTACGTACGGGCCAAGTTCGCGGCCCTGGCCACGGCCCTGTTCATCCTGACCGCCACTCCCCTGCTGGTGCTCTACGTGGGTGCGCTGCTGGCCGAACTCGACTTCACCGACCAGACCAAGGGATTCGCACAGGGACTCGTCTCCGTGGCACTGCTCTCGCTGCTCTTCGCCGGTATCGGCCTGGTCATCGCCGCGGTCACCCCGCGCCGCGGCTTCGGCATCGCCGCCGTGATCGCCGTCCTGACCATCTCCTACGGAGCGGTCTCCACCCTCCAGGCGATCGCCGAGTTCCAGGGCAGTTCCGGGGCGATCGCCTGGATCGGGCTGTTCTCGCCGGTCACTCTCATCGACGGTGTGCAGTCCGCCTTCCTCGGCGCGAGCTCCACCTTCCCGGGCGGAGTGGGCCCGACGAACGGCGAGGGCGTGGTGTACGTCCTCTTCACCCTCGGCCTGATCGCGGCCTGCTACGGCCTCCTGACGCGCCGCTACCGGAAGGTGGGCCTGTGACCACGCTCTCCATCGACCATGTCTCCCGCTGGTTCGGCAACGTGGTCGCCGTCAACGACATCACCATGACCGTCGGCCCCGGCGTCACCGGCCTGCTCGGCCCCAACGGCGCCGGAAAGTCCACCCTCATCAACATGATGGCCGGCTTCCTCGCTCCCTCCACCGGCACCGTCACCCTCGACGGGCAGGCGGTGTGGCGCAACGAGAAGATCTACCGGCACATCGGTATCGTCCCCGAGCGCGAGGCGATGTACGACTTCCTCACCGGCCGCGAGTTCGTCCTCGCCAACGCCGAACTGCACGGGCTGGGCGCCAAGGAGGCTCAGCGGGCACTGGCGACGGTCGAGATGGAGTACGCGCAGGACCGCAAGATCGCCACGTACTCCAAGGGCATGCGACAGCGAGTGAAGATGGCCTCCGCGCTGGTCCACGAGCCGTCCCTGCTCCTGCTGGACGAGCCGTTCAACGGAATGGACCCGCGCCAGCGCATGCAGCTGATGGACCTGCTGCGGCGCATGGGCGACGAGGGCCGCACCGTGCTGTTCTCCTCCCACATCCTCGAGGAGGTCGAGCAGCTCGCCTGGCACATCGAGGTCGTCGTCGCCGGCCGGCACGCGGCCAGCGGTGACTTCCGCAAGATCCGCCGGCTGATGACGGACCGCCCGCACCGTTACCTGGTGCGCTCCAGTGACGACCGCGCCCTCGCGGCCGCGCTGATCGCGGACCCGTCCACGTCCGGCATCGAGGTCGACCACGGTGAGGGCGTGCTGCGGATCCAGGCCGTCGACTTCGGCCGCTTCACGTCCCTGCTGCCCAGGGTCGCGAAGGAACACGGCATCCGCCTGCTCACGGTCTCGCCGTCCGACGAGTCCCTCGAGTCCGTCTTCTCGTATCTCGTCGCGGCGTAGGAGGCCGAACACTATGTACGACCCCACAGTCGCCCGGCTCACCTACCGGGCCCTGCTCGGCCGTCGCCGGGCCCTCATCCTGGGCGCCCTGCCGCTGCTGCTGATCGCGATCTCCCTGGCGGTGCGAGCCCTCGCCGGTGCCGACGACCAGACCGCGGCCGACATCCTCGGCGGGCTGGCGCTCGCCACCATGGTGCCGATCATCGGTGTCATCGCGGGTACCGGTGCGATCGGCCCCGAGATCGACGACGGCTCGGTGGTCTACCTGCTGTCCAAGCCGATCAAACGGCCCACGATCATCTACACCAAGCTGATCGTGGCGATCGCCGTGACGATGGTCTTCTCGGCGGTGCCCACCCTGGTCGCGGGCTTCATCCTGAACGGCAACGGCCAGCAGATCGCCGTCGCCTACACGGTGGCCGCGCTGGTCGCCTCCATCGCGTACGCGGCGCTCTTCCTGCTGCTCGGCACGGTCTCCCGGCACGCGGTGGTGTTCGGTCTGGTCTACGCGCTGGTCTGGGAGGCCCTGTTCGGTTCCCTGGTGCCCGGTGCCCGCACGCTGAGCGTCCAGCAGTGGTCGCTGGCGGTGGCCCAGAAGGTCGCCGGCGGTGACCTGGTCACCTCGGACGTCGGTCTGACGACCGCGACGATCCTGCTGGTCGTCGTCACCGTGCTGGCCACCTGGTACGCCGGTCAGAAGCTGCGCACGCTCACGCTCGCAGGCGAGGAGTGAGGGCTTCCGGTCGAGTGGCGGGCGGCGGCCGGGCAGGCGCCGCCCGCCACGTTCAAATTCGGTGGCGCCGGACCCCCTCGGCGGGCAGAGTGGTGGTGTCCGCATCGCCGGGAAGGTCCGGCGCCGTCTGCTGGGAGAGGAGCGGGGCGATGTCCATGCACGGCAGTACGTCCGGCTCCCGTCAGGGCAGCCCACGGCGGATTCCGGAGTAATCCCTACTGCTCCGTCGAGTCCGTCCCGCACGGGGACCTGCCCGGGGCGGCCGCTTCGAGCACGCGCACATCGTCGCGTGGGCCGCCCACCCGGAGGATTGGCCGAGTGGTAAGGCACTGGCTTGGTTCAAGCCATGGTCGGGCTTGGAAGCCCGCGCACGTTCGATCCGTGCATCCTCCGCCGAACGCCGAACGCCGAACGCCGAACGCCGAACGCCGAACGCCGAACGCCGAACGCCGAACGCCGAACGCCGAACGCCGGGCCTCAGCCCAGCAACCGCTCCACCACCACCGCGATTCCGTCCTCCTCGTTGGAGGACGTCACCTCGTCGGCCACCGCCCGCAGATCCTGGTGGGCGTTGGCCATGGCGACGCCATGCGCGGCCCAGGCGAACATCGGGATGTCATTCGGCATGTCGCCGAACGCGATCGTCCCCGTGGCCTTCGCCCCCAGCCGACGAGCGGCCAGGGACAGCCCGGTGGCCTTGGACAGACCGAGAGGGAGCAGTTCGACGATGCCCTCGCCCGCCAAGGTGACGGTGACGAAGCCGCCCGCGGTGCGTGTGGCCGCATCGGCGAGTTCGTCGTCGGTGAGGGTCGGGTGCTGGATGTACACCTTGTTCAGCGGCGCAGCCCACAGGTCCGACGCGTCCGTGAACGGAATCGCGGGCAGCGGTCCCCGCACTTCGTAGCCGGGTCCCACCAGCACCTCGCCGTCCAGCCCGTCACGGCTCCCGGCCAGGTGCAGCGGACCGACCTCCGCCTCGATCTTGGCCAGCGCCACCGCGGCCAGCTGCCGGTCCAGCGTCACCGAGGTGAGCAGCCGGTGTGCTCCCGCGTCGTACACCTGGGCACCCTGTCCGCAGACGGCGAGCCCCTGGTAGCCGAGGTCGTCGAGGATGGGCCGGGTCCAGGGGACCGCGCGCCCGGTGACGACGATGTGGGCGGCACCCGCCGCGGTGGCCGCGACGAGCGCGTCACGGGTGCGGCGGGAGACCGAGTGGTCGTCACGCAGCAGCGTGCCGTCGAGGTCGGTGGCGATGAGCTGGTAGGGGAACGGCGTACTCACTTGGCAACCGGTTCCAGGAACTCCCGACCACCCAGGTACGGACGCAGCACCTCGGGCACCCGCACCGAGCCGTCCGCCTGCTGGTGGTTCTCCAGGATCGCCACGATGGTGCGCGGCACGGCGCACAGGGTGCCGTTGAGCGTGGCCAGCGGACGCACCGTCTTGCCGTCACGCACCCGGATCTGGAGCCGGCGGGACTGGTACTCGGTGCAGTCCGAGGTCGAGGTCAGCTCGCGGTACTTGCCCTGGGTCGGGATCCACGCCTCGCAGTCGTACTTGCGTGAGGCCGAGGAGCCCAGGTCGCCCGAGGCGACGTCGATCACACGGAACGGCAGTTCCAGCGACGTCAGCCACTGCTTCTCCCACTCCAGCAGCCGCTGGTGCTCCGCCTGCGACTCCTCGGGAGTGACGTAGGAGAACATCTCGACCTTGTCGAACTGGTGCACGCGGAAGATGCCGCGGGTGTCCTTGCCGTGCGAACCGGCCTCGCGGCGGAAGCAGGGCGAGAAGCCCGCGTAGCGCAGCGGCAGCCGGTCGGCGTCGATGATCTCGTCCATGTGGTACGCGGCGAGCGGTACCTCGGACGTGCCGACCAGGTAGAGGTCGTCCTTCTCGAGGTGGTAGACGTCCTGGGCCGCCTGGCCGAGGAAGCCGGTGCCCGCCATGGACTGGGGACGGACCAGGGCCGGGGTCAGCATCGGTGTGAAGCCGGCCGCGGTGGCCTGGGCGATCGCGGCGTTCACCAGCGCCAGCTCGAGCAGGGCGCCGACGCCGGTCAGGAAGTAGAAGCGCGAGCCGGAGACCTTGGCGCCGCGCTCGACGTCGATGGCGCCGAGGAGCTGACCGAGCTCCAGGTGGTCCTTGGGCTCGAATCCCTCGGCGCCGAAGTCGCGGGCGGTGCCGTGCGTCTCCAGCGTGACGAAGTCCTCCTCACCGCCGACGGGGACGTCGGGGTGGACGAGATTGCTCAGCCGGCCCAGGAGCTCCTGGGTCTCGGCCGCTGCCGTGTCCCGCTCGGCGTCGGCCGCCTTGACGTCGGCGGCGAGTGTGCCGGCCTTCTTCAGCAGCTCGGCCTTCTCGTCGCCGGTGGCCTTGGGGATGAGCTTGCCGAGCGCCTTCTGCTCGGCGCGCAGCTCGTCGAAGCGGACGCCGGACGACCTCCGCCGTTCGTCGGCGGACAGGAGGGAGTCGACGAGCGCGACGTCCTCTCCACGGGCACGCTGCGAAGCGCGCACACGGTCGGGGTCCTCACGGAGCAGGCGAAGGTCAATCACGCGGTCAAGGCTACCGGTGCGCGGTGACAGCACACGACTCACTATTCCGAGGGGATCGATCACATTCCGTTATGGGGGATGTGTGCAATATGTCCTCGAAGTCGATGGGATCAACGGGGGTGACGGGGTGATCGACGGGTGGTCGCCGGAAGGTGTCCTGGGTGGTCAATGCGAGAGGTCCACTCCTCGGAAGGAGTCAGTCACACAGGGGCCCGTTGACTGGAATTCCTTGCGAGAAACGGGGCTCGAGGTCTGGTTGTCCACAGGTGTCCACGGCCTTTCGAAAGTTATCCACAGGGTGTGAAGGGAATCTGTGGACGCTGGAATCGATCGCTCCGAAACGCGTGGCCGGAGGGGGGGATTCCCGGTGCGAACTCCCCTTACCTCCACTTTCGAGGCGGTAGAGGTCGTTCCAAAGGGTTGCCGAAAGGGAAAGAGTGGACGAAGGGCGATCCATGGGTGCGTGAATGCAATCCAGGACACTGGGGAGATTTATCGACCGAATGGGGCAATGCTGTCGACTTGTCCCCAGGTCGAGAAGCGGACCTGTGGATAACTTCTGTGGATAACGAAAATCAGCAGGTAGGACCGGCCCTACCCCGGCTGGGGCCCCTCAGAACCGGCCGTCCTGGCATCGCGCCACCCAGTCCGCCGCGGACGCGAACTCGGTGTCCGACGTCCCGGGCAACGGATCCCGTACCTCTGCCGGCTGCACATCCGCACGCGGGTACGAACCGAGGAAGCGCACTTGAAGACAGACCCGCTTGAGTCCCATCAGCGTCTCGGCCACCCTGCGGTCCGAGATATGGCCCTCGGCGTCGATGCAGAAGCAATAATTGCCGATACCGGCACCGGTGGGCCGGGACTGGAGCAGCATCAGGTTGACGCCCCGTGTGGCGAACTCGCCCAGCAGGTCGCGCAGGCCGCCGGGGTGGTCGTTGCGCTGCCACAGCACGATGGACGTCTTGTCCGCACCCGTGGGTGCGGCGGGCCGGGCCGGGCGTCCGACCAGCACGAAGCGGGTCTGGGCGTTCTCGGCGTCATGGATTTCGGTCTCCAGGACCTCCAGCCCGTACCGGGCCGCTGCGAACTCGCCGGCGAAGGCCGCGTCGTACCGGCCCTCCTGCACCAGACGGGCCCCGTCCGCGTTGGAGGCGGCCGATTCCCAGGCGGCGTTCGGGATGTGCTGCTTCAGCCAATTGCGTACCTGTGGCTGGGCGGCAGGGTGGGCGGTGACCGTCTTGATGTCCGACAGCTCGGTGCCGGGGCGGACGAGCAGCGCGAAGGTGATCGACAGCAGCACCTCACGGTAGATCATCAGAGGGGTGCCCGCGACCAGTTCGTCGAGGGTGGTGGTGATGCCGCCCTCGACGGAGTTCTCGATGGGGACGAACGCGGCCTCGGCCTCACCGGCGCGTACCGCGTCGAGTGCGGACTGCACGGACACATACGGGATCAGCTCCCGGGTGGCCGCCTCCGGAAGGGTACGCAGGGCCACCTCGGTGAAGGTGCCCTCGGGGCCGAGATACGCATAGCTCGCTGGCATGGCCTCACCCTAATGGGCTCACGCCGACCGCATCTTCGTCTGTGCTCCCAGGAGTGACGCGAGGCGACTTTCACCCCTCCAGCAACCGCTGTCCCACATACTCACCCTCTGCCGCGCCGCCCGGCACCGCGAACAGTCCGCTCGCCTCGTGCCGGAGGTACGGCGTCAGCGCGTCCCCCCGGTCCAGCTTGCGCTGTACCGGTACGAAGCCTCGCAGCGGGTCGGCCTGCCAGCAGATGAACAGCAGACCCGCGTCGGGCAAGCCGTCCGCGTCGATGCCGTCGTGGTACGAGAGCGGGCGCCGGAGCATCGCCGCGCCGCCGTTCTGGTCGGGGCGGGTGATCCGGGCGTGGGCGTTGATGGGGACCACCAGATTTCCTCTGGAGTCCGTCTTCTCCAGGTCCATCTCGGACGTCTCGGTGCCTCCGGACAACGGTGCCCCGTCGGACTTGCGGCGCCCGATGACGGCCTCCTGCTCCTTGACCGCGAGTTCCTCCCAGTCGTCTAGAAGCATGCGGATGCGCCGTACGACGGCGTATGAGCCGTTCGCCATCCACGCGGGCTCGCCGTTTTCCGGTACGAAGATCCGCTGGTCGAAGTCCGGGTCGGCCGGCTTCGGATTGCGGGTTCCGTCGACCTGGCCCATCAGGTTGCGGGCGGTCATGGGCCGAGCGGTGGCACCCGGTGTGCGGTTGAAGCCGTTCATCTGCCAGCGCACCCGGGCCGCCGAACCGGCGTCCTTCTGTACGGCGCGCAGTGCGTGGAAGGCGACGAGGGCGTCATGGGCGCCGATCTGCACCCACAGGTCGCCGTTGCTGCGTGCCTTGTCCAGGTGGTCGGAGGAGAAGTCGGGCAGCGGGTCCAGGGCGACCGGACGCTGTTCCTCCATGCCGGTGCGTTCGAAGAAGCTGTGGCCGAAGCCGAAGGTGACGGTCAGCGAGGAGGGACCGGCGTCGCGGGCCACATCGGTGTCGCCGTCGGCACTCGGCTCGCCCGCCATCAGCCGCCGGGCCGTCTCCGACCAGCGGCGCAGCAGGGCAGCGGCCTCCTTGCGCCCGGCGCCCGGCGCCAGGTCGAAGGCGACGAGATGGCCGCGGGCCGAGAGCCCCTGGGTGATGCCGGGCTGATGTTTCCCGTGAAACATTGCCTTGCCCTCACCCACCGAGGCCAGTGGAGTCGCCCCGGAGGGCGCGGCGGCGTAGCCCGCGGCGCTGCCCGCCGCGCCGAGCACGAGCCCGGTGGCCCCGGCGGTGCCGAGCAGACGGCGGCGGGAGATGCCCTTCCGGTCGGCCGGTACGGCGACTCCTTCCCGGGTTGCCGGCGCCGCGGGAATGCGGGCCTCCGGAGTGGACTGGTCAGTCATGGTGGTTCAGCCGATCTGCGCGTTCTTGGAGACGGTCACCTGGTCGATGTCGGAGGTCCGCACGGTCACCTCGACCGTCCAGTCGCCCGCCATGGGGATCTGCACACCACTCGCCGACCAGTGCCCGGCGGCGACGCGGTCGGGCACGACGGGCAGCGGCCCGATGTCCTTGGAGGAGAGGGTGAAGGCGATCTTCAGTTCGGGGACGTCGAGGGTCTCGCCGTCGGTTCGCTCCACATAGATGTGCATGTCGTTGCCGCCCACGCGCGCGGGGTTCAGATCGATCGTGACGACGCCCTCGCCCTCCTTGCCGCCGGTGTCGAACGGCATGTTCAGGGTCACCGCACCGGTTCCCTGAGCGGACGAGGGTGACGAGGGGGCGGAGGACGAGGAAGCGGCCTTGACCTCCTGTTCCGTACGCCCCGGCTCGGTCTGCGTCAGCACGGTGGTGATCGCGAGCAGGACGACGGCGACACCGGCCTCGGCGAGCACCGAGTGACGCAGCCCGAAGCGGTTCGGGTCGGCGTCCCGCAGCCGCTTCTGCCGGGTGGTCTCCACGGCTGCCCGCTGCCGGGCGAGCTGAGCGGCCCGCGCGGAGTCCTCGCCGGCCTTCGCCCCGGGGCCGGACGCTTCCGTCGTCCGGATCTCGGCCTGCCCCGTGCCGACCGCGGCCGTCACCCGTTCCACATCGGTGTCGGTGTCGGTGTCGGTGTCGGTGTGAGCCGTGGCTTCGGGCCCGGCCTTCTTCGTCCCGGTCCCGGCTTCCCGGGCACCGGCCGTCTCAGTACCGGTCTCCCCGGCACCGGTCTTCGCAGTGGCCACGGCCGCCACGGGTTCCGTCTCGGCCGTCTCCCGGCGGCCCGCCGGCTCGCCCGTCCCGACGAGTCGTGCCGTCCACCGCCGAGAGAAGTACGCCAGCCCGACCATGACCACCACGAGCCCGATCTTGGCGAGCAGCAACTGCCCGTACCGGGTGTCGGTCAACGCCGACCAGGAGCCGAGTTGCCGCCAGCTCTGGTAGATCCCGGTGACGACCAGGGCGACCACACTGCCGAACGCGAGCCGCGAGAACCGCTGGACGGCGGCCGCGTCGACGGCGGTCTCGGCGGGGGCCCGGTAGAGCGCCACGAGCAGGGCGGTGAGTCCGCCGAGCCAGGCGGCGACGGCCAGCAGATGGACGATGTCGACCGGCATCGCGATGCCGGGCTGGAGCCCCTGGGAGGCGTGCTCGGACATGGCCCAGCTCGCGGCGAGCCCGGCCGCCACGACCGTCCCCCCGACCGCGAGCCCGAAGGTCAGGTCCCGCTTCTCCGCGTCGTCCCGCTGGTCCTGGGCGGCCCCGAAGAGCACCGCGATGAACAGCGCCGCCGCGGCGAGCAGCAGCAGCCGCGACACCAGTGCCGCGCCGGTCTTGGTCTGCAGCACCTCCCCGAGCAGCGACATGTCGAAGATGTCGCCGACTTTGCCGGAGCGCGTGTAGGAGCCGCGCAGGAGCAGCAGCGCGAGGGTGGCCGCGGTGAGGGTGAGCCACCCGGAGACGACCAGCCGCTGTACCGCCCGTACACCGGCGCCGGGCCGCCAGCAGGCCAGCGCGAACGCGGCTCCACCGGCCATGACCACGAACCCGGCGTACGACATGTACCGCCCGAAGCCGTACAGCCAGCCCACCGGCCCGTCGTCGGACGCCTGGGCGGAGGCCTGGACGGAGGTCTCGGAGGGGGCGCCGATGGAGAAGGTGAAGGCGCCGGCGACGGGATGGCTGTCCGCGGACACCACCTGGTAGGTGACGGTGTAGGTGCCGTCGGGCAGTCCGCTGAGCAGTTGCACGGTGTACGTCGTGCCGCTCGGGTTGGCGGGGGCGCCCTTGTCGGCCCGTTTGCCCTTGGGGTCGAGGACGCGTAGGGAGTCGTCGCTCACCGCGATCGGTTCGGAGAAGGTGAGCGAGACCTGGGTGGGGGCCTTGTCGACCACCGTCCCCTGCCGGGGGTCGCTGCCGGTCAGCGCGGCGTGCGCGGACGCGGGAGCGGCCCCGGCGAGGAGCGCGCCGGTGACGGCCAGCAACAGCAGCAGCAGGATCCGGACGCGGGGGGCGATGGTCTGGGTCACGGGGGTGTCTCCCTCAGTGTCCGTGCTTCGGGGTGTAGGTGGCGGGCTTCACCGGTATCTCGACCGTGACGGGGTCGGAGTGGGCGAAACGCAGCTCGACGGAGACCTTCTGACCCTGCTTCGGCTTCCGCTTCAGCTGCTCGAACATCAGGTGGGTGCCGCCGCTCTCGAGCACGAGACTGCCGCGGGCCGGGACGTCGAGCCCGTCGACCTCCCGCATGGAGCCGTCGATGGTCTCGTGCACGGTGACGCGTTCGGCGATGTCACTGCTGACCGAGGTCAGCCGGTCGTCCGCGCCGCCCTTGTTGCTGATGACGAGAAAGCCGGCCGCCAGGTCCGACACCGGCTGCGGCATGTACGCGGAGTCGACGGACAGTTCGGCCGTGTCACTGCCGGAGTCCGAGCCGCCGGAGCCCGGGTCGCCGCAGCCGGCCAGGGTCAGTGCCCCGGCGACGGCCACCGCGGCGAGCGCGAGACGACGCCTCACGGGTTCTCACCCTTGATGATGCGGGGGAGGTCCTTGGTGTAGTCCTCGACGGTGGCGTCCTCGCCGTACAGGAGGTAGCCGCCGTCGGTCTTCGGGGAGAAGGCGATGACCTGGGTGCCGTGGTCGGAGACGACCTGGCCCTTGTCGTCCTTGCGCGGTGCGTTGATCGAGATGCCGAGGGTGCGGGCGCCGGCCTGGATCGTGTCGAAGTCGCCGGTCAGGCCGACGACCTGGTCGTCGATGCCCTTGAGCCACTTGCCGAGTGCGGCGGAGGTGTCCCGCTCGGGGTCGGTGGTGACGAACACGATCCGCAGCTCGTCCTGCTGGTCCTGGGGCAGTTGCTTCTTGGCCACCGCGAGGTTGTTCATGGTCAGCGGGCAGACGTCGGGGCAGTGCGTGTAGCCGAAGTAGATCAGCGTGGGCTTGCCGGCGGTCTCCTCGCGGAAGTCGTACTCCTTGCCCTGCGTGTCGGTGAGGACGAGGTCCGGCTTCTCGAACGGCTTGTCGAGGGCTGTGGCCGCCTTCTCCGCGCCGGCCTCCTCGGAGACCACGGCGACGGGCTTGCCGCTGTCGCCGCTGTCGCAGGCGGAGAGAGTCAGGGTGGCGGCGGCGAGCAGGGCCGCCGCGGTGAAGGTCTTCTTACGCATGATGCTTTCCAGGGATGTGAGTTCTCCGGCGCGCACCGGGGCTCCACGGGACCGTGGGTGACCCCGGTGCACGCCGTCCAGCGGGTAGGGGTCAGGCGGAGGTGCGCCGACGCCCGGCGAGCACGCCGTAGGCGACGCCCGCGGCGCCGACGACGATGCCGACGATGCCCAGGACGCGGGCGGTGGTGTCGGTGCCGCCGGAGTCGGCGGCCGCGGTGGTTTCCGCGGCTGCCTTCTCGGCGTCCTCGGCGGAATCGGCGTCGTCAGCCTTGTCGTCCGACGCACCGTGCGAGTGGCCGTCGGCGGAGGCCTCGGACAGGGCGAGGACGGGAGCCGGGTAGTCGGGCTCGTCCTTGCCCTCCTGCGGCACCTCGATCCAGCGGACGACCTCCTTGTTGGAGTACGTCTGCAGGGCCTTGAAGACCAGTTCGTCGGCGTTCTCCGGCAGGGTGCCGACGGACACCGGGAACTTCTGGAAGAAGCCCGGCTCGATGCCGTCGCCGTCGGCGGTCCAGGTGACCTTGGTGACGGCCTCGTCGATCTTCTTGCCGTGCATCTCCAGCGGCTTGTCCAGCTTGGACTTGGTGACCTTGACGTCCCAGCCGTCGACCGGCTGCGGCATCACGGAGGCCAGCGGGTGGTCGGTCGGGAAGGCCACTTCGAGCTTGGTCGTCGACGCGTCGTCGCGCTCGTTGGGGACCTTGAAGTTCACCACCGCGTAACCGCCCTTGGCGGCCTCGCCCTCGGGCTGCACGCTGACGTGCGCGAAGGCGGGGGCGGACAGGGTGAGGACGGCGACACCGGCGACGGCGCCGACGGCGGCGATACGGGAAGCCTTCATGGCAGAAGCACTCCGCTTCAGTTGGGTTTCGCTGACGGTGAGGGATACGCGTACGGGCGGGCACTTGCGCCGGTGAGCACCTGTGGCGGTGCGCACCTGTGCCGGTGACGGCTCTGTCGCCCGGCCGCCGGGTCGCCGACCGCGGGGCTGTGGCGCCTGGGTCACCGACCGCTGTCCGCGACGGTTCGGTCGCCGACGGCTCGTCGTACGCGGGAAATGCGCGGGAAATGCGCGAGAGAACGGACGCACACGCGCGTGCCGCACACCGGCGCCCCTCTCCCCTCCGGTTGTCCGGCGGTGGCGGAGTGCGGCCCGGTCGCGTCAGGCGGCGAGGGCGAGTGCGGTACCGGTCGGCGGGCCCCGGCGGATCACCGTGTGCTGGAGTGCGGCGGTACGGCGTACGGGCGGCGCGGGCGGTGCGGTGCGCACCGGACACGGGGCGACCTGTGGAGTCCCCGGGAGGCCCGCGCGCAGGGCGAGCACCAGAGTGAGCGCCGCGCGCAGCGACCGTACGAGGGCACCTTCGGCGACACCGTGTGCCGACAGTTCGGCCAGCCGCAGCAGCGCCAGGTCACCGCGGCGCAGCAGCCAGCCCGTGGCGAGCGCCACGAGGACGTGCGCGAGCAGCATCGGCAGGGTCGGCAGCAGTGCCGGCACCGACGAGTCCACCGCGGCCGAGGACAGCGTGTCCCCCTGGGCGTGCGCGTGGGTGCCGCCGGTCGTGCCGGGATGGACCCGCGCGTCGATGAGGATGCGCTGCGCCTGCGCGGGACTGATGGCCGCCGCGGTGGTGCCGCACACCAGTCGTGCGGCCTGCTCGATCAGCGAGGCGTCGGAAAGGGGCGACACCGCGTCCGCGGGGGGCGCCGCGCCGTGCTGGCCGATGCCGAACACGATGTGCAGTACGGTCTGACCGGCCGCCAGCATGGCCGCGATCACCGGCAGGGAACGCACGCGTCCGGCGAGTGGCGCCGCGACCGCGACCGTCCCGAGGAATCCTGCGCCCAGCGTCCACAGGGGGACGGCGGCGTGGGAGGCGAGCGTGTGACCTGCCCCGGCCAGCACGACACAGACCGCGGCGAACACCGCAGCCCGCAGGGTCCGGAGCCCGCGTCCGGAGCGCGTCGTGCGCACGTGGGGGGCAGTCATGGCGGGCCCATCATCGCACTGGCCCCGCCGCCGCCGTACGGCAGGTCCGCAAGATGAGGTACGACCGGAAGATCACCTCTGTCACCAGCCGTCCCACATACACCGTTCGGCTCCGCGGCGCGCCCGCCGTATGGGGGGTGTCACGTCAGCTGTGCGCTTACAACCGAGCACGCAGGGCAATAAGTAACGGTATGTCGAGCCGCGGCCGGGAGGCTGGAGCATGAGCATCTGGTGGTCACTCCATCTGCGGCGCGACGCTGCGAGCGTGCCGCTCGCCCGGCGTCTGCTGATCGGCGCCATGGAGACCGCGGGCGTCGACCCCGACATCTCCTACGACCTCTCCGTGGCCCTCAGCGAGGCCTGCGCGAACGCCGTCGAGCACGGTGGGGGCGCCGCCAGGGGCGGTTCCTCGGGGGCATACCGGGTGACCGCCTACCTCGACGGCGAGAAGTGCCGCATCGAGGTCGCCGACGCGGGACCCGGCTTTCCCGCCGGAACCGGCGGCCGTGCACGCCCGTCGGCCCGCCCCGTGCCGTCCGACGCGGAACACGGCCGCGGCCTCTGCCTCATCCAGGAACTCGCCGACCACGTCCACATCGGCAACAAACCGGGGCTGGGTGGCGCCGTGGTGAGCTTCGACAAGATTCTCAAATGGCGGAAGGACGCGCCGCTGACGGCGGTCTGACCGCACCACCGGATCTTCGAACGCGCTCGCCGGTCGTACCCCTGAGCGCAGGTCGGCCGGGTACCACGAGTGGTACCCGGCCGACCTGCGTGCGTCAGTTCTTGAGGGCGGCCATCCATGCCTCGACCTCGTCCGACCGCCTGGGCAGCGCGACGGACAGGTTCCGGTTGCCGTCCTCGGTGACCAGGATGTCGTCCTCGATGCGGACGCCGATGCCCCGGTACTCCTCGGGCACGGTCAGGTCGTCGGCCTGGAAGTACAGGCCCGGCTCGACCGTGAGCACCATGCCCGGCTCCAGCGTGCCGTCGACATAGGTCTCGGTGCGCGCGGCCGCGCAGTCGTGGACGTCCATGCCGAGCATGTGCCCGGTGCCGTGCAGCGTCCAGCGGCGCTGCAGACCCAGTTCCAGAACCCGCTCGACCGGGCCCTCGACCAGACCCCACTCGACGAGCCGCTCGGCCAGCACCCGCTGCGCGGCGTCGTGGAAGTCCCGGTACTTGGCGCCCGGCTTGACCGCCGCGATACCGGCCTCCTGGGCGTCGTAGACGGCGTCGTAGATCTTCTTCTGCAGCTCGCTGTAGCGGCCGTTGACCGGCAGCGTGCGGGTGACGTCGGCGGTGTAGTACGTGTGCGTCTCCACGCCCGCGTCGAGCAGCAGCAGGTCGCCGGAGCGGACCGGGCCGTCGTTGCGCACCCAGTGCAGGGTGGTGGCGTGCGGGCCGGCGGCGCAGATGGAGCCGTAGCCGACGTCGTTGCCCTCCACCCGCGCACGCAGGAAGAACGTGCCCTCGATGTAGCGCTCGCTGGTCGCCTCGGCCTTGTCGAGGACCTTCACGACGTCCTCGAAGCCGCGTGCGGTGGAATCGACGGCCTTCTGCAGCTCACCGATCTCGAAGGCGTCCTTGACCAGCCGTGCCTCGGAGAGGAAGACGCGCAGCTCCTCGTCGCGCTCGGCGGTGACCTTGTCGGTCAGCGCCGCCTCGATCCCGGCGTCGTACCCGCGCACGACCCGTACGGGGCCGGTGGCCTCGCGCAGCGTTCCGGCCAGCTCGCGGACGTCGGAGGCGGGGATGCCGTACAGCCGCTCGGCCTCGGTGAGGGAGTGGCGGCGGCCGACCCACAGTTCGCCCTGGCCGTCCAGCCAGAACTCGCCGTTCTCGCGGTTCGAGCGCGGCAGAAGGTAGATCGTCTCCTTGTGGCCGTCGTCCGTCGGCTCCATGACGAGGACGCCGTCCTCGGTCTGGTTGCCGGTGAGGTAGGCGTACTCGACCGACGCGCGGAAGGCGTACTCGGTGTCGTTGGACCGCGTCTTCAGGTTGCCCGCGGGGACGACCAGGCGCTCACCCGGGAAGCGGGCGGACAGCGCGGCACGGCGGGCGGCCGTCTCGGCGACCTGGGGGATCGGCTCCAGGCCGTGCAGCTCGGTGTCGGCCCAGCCGCTCTTCATGTTCTCGGCCAGCTCGTCGGACACGCCGGGGTAGAGGCCGTTCTTGCGCTGCTTGATGGGCGCTTCCTCGGCAGTCTCCGGGCCTTCCGCGGTTTCCGGGGCCGCTGCGTCAGCAGCCTGGTCGAACGCGGTCGGGAGCTCTTCTGCCACAGCGGTCATCCTCCTTGGTAAGGCTCTGGACTCCCCCGAGCTTGCGGCTTCGTCCGAGCAGGGGGGACCACCACCATCGTACGGTCGTCGGCGAAACAGTCGCAGAGCGGAAGGGCCCGTTACCGAGGGCATGCGGAGGATGACGTCCCGGACCGGCCGCCGGGCGCTTCGGAACCGCTACTCGAACCGCGCGGCCAGCAGGACGACGTCCTCCGCGGAGTCCGCCGCGGACGTCCCTTTCGACGAGGCCGCCCCCTCGGGCAGCACGGTGCGCAGGACGTGGTCGGCGATCGCGCCGGGGTCACGGCGCAGCGCCTGCGGCACGCCTGCCGCCGCCGCGTGCAGCCGCGCGAAGGCGCGGTCGGTGGGGTCGCCGGTGCGGTGCAGCAGCCCGTCGGTGTAGAGCAGAACCGTCTCGCCCGGTTCCGGGTGCACCTCCACGCTCGGTGCCTCCCAGCAGGCGAGCATGCCCAGGGGGGCCGAGACGGACGTCTCCACGAACTCGGTGCGGCGCTCGCCGATCAGCAGCGGCGGGCTGTGCCCGGCACCGGCCAGCGTGATCTTGCGCAGCGCGGGTTCGCAGTAGCCGAACAGGGCGGTGGCCGACCGGGCCGGTTCGGTGAGCCTCAGCAGCAGTTCCAGGTCGGACAGGACGGCGACCGGATCCTCGCCCTCCATCACGGCGTACGCGCGCAGGGACGCCCGTAGCCGGCCCATCGCGGCGACCGCGCTGGGCCCCGCCCCGGTGACGGACCCCACAGCGAGGCCGAGGGCGGCGTCCGGCAGCGGCAGCGCGTCGTACCAGTCGCCGCCGCCGTGCGAGGAGGTGCGGTGCCGGGCGGCGAGCTGGACGCCGGGGATCCTGGGCAGGCGCGAGGGGAGCAGCTCCTCGGAGATGGTGGCCATGGACACGCGCGTGCGCTCGAGTTCCAGCAGGCGGGCGAGATGCTCGGCGGCGTACCGGGCGTACAGGCCTACGAGATGACGCTGCCGCTCCGACGGCTCGGCCGGTTCGTCGTAGAGCCACACCGCCGCGCCCAGGCGCAGCCCGGGCCCTGCGGTGAGCGGGGTGTCCGGGGGCTGTGAGGTTTCCGGCGTCTTCGGCGGCCCCGGCGTCTCCGGCACGAGGGGCAGGGTGTAGCTGGCGGCGTAGCCGAGGCGGGCGGCGACCTCGCGGTGCCTGGGGTCGAGCCCCTTCTCGGCGAGCAGGTCGGGCTCGGCGACGCCGTCGTCGGCGCCGGGCAGTCCGTCGAGGATCCTGCCGTACGGCAGAGAACTGCGCGGGACGGTCTCGATGTGACCGAGGTCCGCGCGGGCCAGGCCGAGGCCGATCATGTTGTCCGGGCCGAGACCGTCGGCGGGTTCCAGGACGACGAGACCGCGCCGGGCGCCCACCAGGGCGGCGCCGGCGCGCAGCGTTTCCCGGAGTGCTTCATCGAGGGCGCGCGTACGGGCCAGGCGTTCGGTCAGCTCGTGGAGGGTGGTGAGGTCGGAGACCCATCCCGCGAGACGGTCCTGGAGCAGCGCGCCCGGGGCGTTCTGGGGGTTTGCCGGGGCGGCCGGGGAGGTACCCGTGGCAACGGACGCGACAGTGTGCGCGGGTGCGGGGATCGTTGAATCGATTCCGGCCACTTTCGGAGGATGAGGGGCGTTCATGGCATCCGGCTTTCCGGCCGGTGCTTACTGCTCAAAAGCATCGCAAACCCCCATGTCATTCTGCGTCGCCGGCAGTGTCTCCACATGTACACGTACTCGTGAGGAGATGTCCAGTATTGTCCTGCTGGGATTCCTGGTGTCCGTGGGCTTGAAGGGAACTCACTCCCGACCTCTTGCCGAAAAACGAACTTGGCTTGAAACTGCCTCAGGGGGAGGCTGATTGCGGTCGACTGGGCTTGCTCGAAGGAGCGTCACAGCGGTCGTGATGGGTACGTACTCGGTGAAGGCCAGGGGTGGTTGGGAATCACCCGGGAACCTGGCGACGGACCCGGGCGTCTTAACCACCGACGACCGTGCCCCATCCTCCCGTGGCGGAGGCGGAGAGAAACAAGCGCGACGGTAAACGCCAGACTTCGCCACCCCACGCCATCCCCGTGCTTCTGCTCGACGCAGTATGGGTGGTACGGCCGTGGAGGCAGCCCTTGCTCGGCCTCGGCCCATAGGGGCTCCCCTTGCCCGGTGCGGGGGTGTGATGCGCCAACAGGTACGCACAGTAGGTACGCACAGTGCAGTGATCGACTCATGTTGTGACGTGGACCACGGTGTTGCCAGGCGTGCAACGGAAAGGAACGAGCGCTCATGCGCGAGATCCTCGGAAGGCGACGCAGGCTCCTGTCCCAGGGTGGCGACAGCGGGCCCGAACTGATCGAAGCGGCTCTGACCTTCGCCTCGGACTGGCGGTGGCCGGTGCTCCCGGGTGTGGCGGCGGATCCGCGGGGCCGGTCCCGCTGCGGCTGCCCCGAGCCCGAATGCACAGTGCCGGGCGCCCATCCCTTCGACCCCGGCCTGCTCGCCGCGACCACCGACGCGCGCATGGTGCGCTGGTGGTGGGGCAACCGGCCCACGGCGCCCGTCATCCTGGCCACCGGGGGCGGGGCGCCCTGTGCGGTCTCCCTGCCCGCGGTGCCGGCCGCCCGCGCCCTGGGTGCCCTCGACCGCCTCGGCATGCGGCTCGGCCCGGTCGTCGCCGCACCGGACCGCTGGTCGATCCTGGTCAAGCCGTACTCCCTGGAACAACTGGGCGAGTTGCTCTACGCCAAGGACTTCGTCCCCGGCTCCCTCCGCTTTCACGGCGAGGGCGGCTACCTCGCCCTGCCCCCGTCCGGTACCGGACGGGGCGGGGTCCACTGGGAGCGTGCGCCACTGCCCGGCTCCGCCTCGCCGTGGGTGCCCGACGTCGAGGCCGTGGTGGACGCCGTGGTCGAGGCCCTCACCCGTACGGGTGTGAGCGCGCCCGAGATGTAGCGGCCCTCGGCGCGCGAGTCGCGCACGCCGTCCGCTGAAGCGCGTACCCGCCGGGGCCGCACAGTCGTCATGCCCGGGGCCGCACCGTCACGCACGCCAGGGCGGCGCCGGGGGCCCTGGAAGAGTTCGTTCGCCCTCGCCCACGTCGACGCGGTGGCCATCCGCGGGACGGGCCTGCCGTCGACGGGCGCGTCCGACCGGGAGCAACCCGCCGGTGGAAACCGCAGGTTGGCATGCGACTGCGCTCTGTCAGCAACGGCGGTCACGCAAAGACCCGGTTGCTGGCGACGGGGGATGCACCAGCAACCGGGCTACTGGAACGGTAACAAGAGATCGGCTGTTAGCAAATTCGAACTCAGCTTTTCCGGTCACCGACTGGCTTGTCCACGCCGGAGGTTGCGAAGGGAGCTGTGGTTCCGGCGGGACGGTCGTGCTGACCGGTAAGTCAGCACGACCGGGACGCATGCCCGTGCCGCCGCGCCTCTCGGCGTGTCTCAGCTGAGGGTGACCTGCCGGTTGGTCAGCCCGCCGCGCGCGCGGCGCTCGTCGGCGGTGAGCGGAGCCTCGGTGGCCAGGGCGGCGGCGAGACGCTCGGCGAACTCGGCCGCCGGCTTCTCCACATCCTTGGCGCCGACCCCGCTGGGCAGGTCCCAGACCGGGACCGTGAGCCCGTGAGCACGGAAGGAGCCCACGAGACGGGTGCCCTCGCCGAGGGAGGACCGGCCCGCCGCGTGCAGTCGCGCCAAGGCGTCCAGAAGCTGCTCCTCGGGGTGCGGCATGACCCACCGCAGATGGTTCTTCTCCGGCGTCTCGCACCAGTACGCGGCGTCCACGCCCGAGAGCTTGACGGTCGGGATGGCCGCCGCGTTGGCCCGCTCCAAGGAGGCGGTCACGTCCGGCGTGGCGTTCTCCGGGTCGGGGACCCAGAACTCGAAGCCACTGTGCACGACCGGCTCGAACACGCCCCCGAGGTCCAGCAGATCCTGCAGGCGGGCCCCCTCGGCCGAAGCGCGGCGGGCCTGCACCGGGGTGCCCGGGTCGGCGGTGAGCGCGCGCTGGAGGGTGTCGGCGAGGTCACGGCTGATGTCCCCGGACGACGTGTCGTTCTGCAGGCCGAGGAGGACCGAGCCGTCGTCACGGCGCAGCGCGGGCCAGGCCATCGGCAGCACGGTGGCCAGGGTGACCGACGGGACACCCTCGGGCAGGCCGCCCTTGAGGTGCAGCTCGACGGTGGCCGCCGGCACCAGCTCGCGCAGTGCCACCCAGTCGCACTCGCCCGGCAGGCCCTCGAACGGACGGTGTACCAGCTCGGTCACGGCGTGCGCGGCGGCACGGCCGTGACAGGCCTTGTAGCGGCGACCGCTGCCGCAGGGGCAGGGCTCACGGGCGCCGACGACCGGGATCTCTCCCTCTGTGAGCTGGGGGCGCTTGGCCTTCGTCTGGGGGCGCTTCTTGGCCATCGTGGGTGTCTCCCGGTTACGGCTCGTCTCGTACGGGCGGGAGCCTAGCCGTTCACGACGCGACCGACGGGACCCTGTGGACGACGTGCCGCCTGAGGACAGCAGGCCGTGACGCGTGAGCCCTACGGGGCCGGGATCGCCCGACGCGCGCAGAACCGCGCGGGTGGCCGGGGAAGACCATGGGATCACCGCACGGCTGCCGTGGTCAGTCGAAGGTGTCGAAGGCTTCCGCGAACTCCAGTCCCGGTATCTCGGACACCGAGGGGGCCGCCACCCGTGTGGCGAAGTCGTCGCGCCGGTGTCCGGCGTCCGGGTCGTGCACGTCGTCGTGGACGACGACCCATACCGTGACCTCGCCGGGTACCTCGTCGCGTACGCCCCAGTCGTCGGCCAGCGCCGTGATGATGTTCAGCCCCCGGCCGCCGTGCGCGGTGACCGACGGAGTGGCCGGCGCCGGGCGGGTCGGGCCGCCGCCGTCGGTCACCTCCACGACCAGCCGGCCGCAGGGGTGCACATGCCAGGCCGCACGGACGGCGCCGTCCCCGGCCAGGGCGCCGTCCAGGGGCCGACCGTGTTTGCACGCGTTGCTCAACAATTCGGAAAGGATCAGCACGGCATCGTCGATGACCGTGTCCGCCACTCCGCCGTCACGCAAGTGCAGGCGCATACTGCGCCTCGCCTTCCCCACGCCCGCAGGGCCATGAGGTACGGCCATGCTCGACGACGTGGGCACTTCCTGTGCCACCACCAACGCCACCCCCGAGACCTCCTTCGCCCCACGCCACGGTGTGAATGCCCCACGGGCCTGAACCGGAAACCGGCCAATCCGTGTGCGGTGACGCACTTGAACGATCGAGCACGCACCGAATGCGCCGGAGCACTCCCTGTAGTCGGAACACTCCCTGTAATCGAGTGGCTGGATCTCGTCGATGTGGCCGAGATGTGAGAATGCGCCGGGAGGCGTGTCCGGTCAAGAGCCCTGCACGAGCCGCACAGGCCACACGAACCCCGCAGGTCCAGGCCCCGCAGACGCCGGGAGTCAGGCGGTCCGCACGGGTCAGCGGCCGAGCCGGTCGAGCACCGCACGGGGCCGGTTGGTGATGATGGCGTTCACTCCGAGGCCGACACAGGCGTCCACGTCCTTCGGGTCGTTCACGGTCCACACGTGCACCTGGTGACCGGACTGTTTCAGTCGCTCGATGTACGCGGGGTGGCTGCGGACGATCCGGATCGAGGGGCCCGCGATGTCCACGCCCTCCGGCAGCCGCCCGTCGCGCAGGCGGGGCGAGACGAACTGCTGGAGGTAGACCGTCGGCAGCGTCGGCGAGGCGGCGCGCACGCGGTGCAGCGACCGCGCGGAGAAGCTCATCACACGTACCGGAGACTCCTCGGCGGCACCGGGGGCGTCCAGACCGAACCGCTTCAGCAGGAGCAGCAGCCGCTCCTCCACCTGCCCCGCCCACCGCGTGGGGTGCTTGGTCTCGATCGCCAGCTCCACCCGGCGGTCGGCGTCGAGGACGAGCTCGAGCAGCCTTTCCAGGGTGAGGACGGAGGTCGCCTCCCTGTCCTCCGGCCGGTGCACCCAGTCGGGCTCCTCCGCGCGCCCCCCGAGTGGGTGGCGGGTCTTCCAGGAGCCGAAGTCCAGGGCGGACAGGTCGGAGAGCTCCAGCGCCGAAACCGCACCGCGGCCGTTGGACGTACGGTTGACGCGACGGTCGTGGACGCAGACCAGATGGCCGTCGGCGGTCAGGCGTACGTCGCATTCGAGCGCGTCCGCACCGTCCGCGATCGCCTTGCGGTACGCGGCCAGGGTGTGCTCGGGAGCGTCCTCGGAGGCTCCGCGGTGGGCGACGACTTGGGTCGGGCGCTGACGTGCAGGGGTCACCGCGTCATGGTGCCACCGCACGGGGGTGCGTGTGCGGTCGTCCAGGCGCCGATGGTGCGGACGCCGCGGTCGTCTGATCGGAGGCATCGCGATGGTGCACCCTTAGTGAGTAATGCCCTATGTGAAGAATGGTCTCGCACCCACAGGAACGGCTTATGGTGCCCTGACGGCCCATGGGAAAAGCTGACGTCCTGCAAAGAGACACGCACAGCTGAAGCGCGCCGGACTCGTCGACATGCGTGAACGAGCGTGAATGAGTGTGAACGGGCGAGACCGAGTGTGACCGATACAACAGCCGTGGATCGAGGAGAGAGAGCTGTGAGCACCGAGAACGAGGGCACAAACGAGGGCGCATCGGTACCCCCGGCCCCGTCCGTACCGCCCACGCCGGTGGACGCTCCCGCAGCTCCGGCGCATCAGGAGCGCCCGGCCCCGGAGGGGGGCAGCCCGACGACCCCCGTGCCCCCGGTCCCGCCGACCGCTCCGGGGACGGCACCGGGCCACGGCACGCCGGAACACCCCGGATACGGCGATCACGCCGGATACGGAGGGCGCGGAGCCCAGGAACAGGCCCCCGCCGGCCCTCCGTACGGAGCCCCTTCGGGAGCCCCGGCGGGCACCTCTTCCGCTCCCGACCCCTCCTGGCCCCCGCCCCCGGCGCCGGGCACCCCGTCGTACGACGGCGGTGCCGGTCACGGCGCGGGCGGCTGGGGCTCGTACCAGCAGCCCGCACCGAAGAACGGCGGCGGCAAGCGCGGTCGCCTGGCCGCCGCGGTCCTGGCGGCCGCGCTGGTCGCGGGTGGCCTGGGCGGCGGCCTCGGATACACGCTGGCCAAGAACAACGACGACGGCAACGGCTCGACGACGGTCTCCTCGTCCACCAGCGGCGGCAACGTCAAGCGCGACCCGGGCACGGTCGCCGCAGTGGCCGCCAAGGCGCTGCCCAGCACGGTCACCATCGAGGCCCAGGGCAGCAGCGGCGAGGGCGGCACCGGCACGGGATTCGTGTTCGACACACAGGGCCACATCGTCACCAACAACCACGTGGTGGCGGAAGCCGTCGAGGGCGGGAAGGTCGCGGCGACCTTCCCGGACGGCAAGAAGTACGACGCCGAGGTGGTCGGCCACGCCCAGGGCTACGACGTCGCGGTCATCAAGCTGAAGAACGCCCCCTCGAACCTGAAACCCCTCACGCTGGGCAACTCCGACGAGGTCGCCGTCGGCGACTCGACGATCGCCATCGGCGCGCCCTTCGGCCTGTCCAACACGGTGACGACCGGAATCATCAGCGCGAAGAACCGTCCGGTGGCCTCCAGCGACGGCACCGGCAGCCAGGCCTCGTACATGAGCGCCCTGCAGACCGACGCCTCGATCAACCCGGGCAACTCCGGCGGGCCGCTGCTGGACGCGCAGGGCAACGTCATCGGCATCAACTCCGCGATCCAGTCGACCAGCAACGGCGGCTTCGGCACCGGACAGGCCGGCTCCATCGGCCTGGGCTTCGCCATCCCGATCAACCAGGCCAAGTACGTCGCCCAGGAACTGATCAAGACGGGCAAGCCGGTGTACGCCAAGATCGGCGCCTCGGTCTCCCTGGAGGAGGGAACGGGCGGCGCGAAGATCACCGATCAGGGCGCCGGCGGCTCCGAGGCGGTCGACCCCGGCGGCCCCGCCGACCAGGCAGGCCTGCGTCCCGGTGACGTCATCACCAAGCTCGACGACCGCGTCATCGACTCCGGCCCGACCCTGATCGGTGAGATCTGGACCCACAAGCCGGGCGACAAGGTCACGCTCACCTACGAACGCGGCGGCAAGCAGCAGACCACGGAACTCACCCTGGGCTCCCGCATCGGCGACAGCTGACGCCACCCCTCCCGCACCGACCCGTTACCCTTGTCCCGCGCCGCCGATCACCCGGCCGGCGCGGGGAGGTGTGCCCGAGCGGCCTAAGGGAACGGTCTTGAAAACCGTCGTGGCAGCGATGTCACCGTGGGTTCAAATCCCACCGCCTCCGCTCTGAGAGCAGTGAGAACGGCCCCTGACCTGGATGTTCGGTCGGGGGCCGTTCTCGTGTCCGGCTACCGTGGCTGCCCGGTGTTCCCCGTGGTTCCCCGTCCGCGGCCGCTCGATCGGGCATGAGAGGGGCACGCGTCAGCCCACATCCCGAGGGTCGTCCTCGTCGGGGACGCAGAGCATCCGGTGATCCGGAACCACCGGATCACCGAGGGGCGGCTCGATCCCCCGAACACGGACTGCGACGAGGCCGCCGGCTGTCGTGACCAGCCGCCAGCGATACCGCGGTGGCACGTCCTTGGCGGGCCGTTCTCGGACGGCAAGACTGACCCACCGGTCGTAGTCGGTCGGGTACACGCGGACTTCGGCGCCGCAGTCAGGGCAGGTCGGTGCCTCGATCCACGTCACGTCGTCGGGGTCGGAGTCAGGCAGCGGCGCGGTCGTGGCGCCTTCCTCCTCGGCGATGTCGTTGGCCAGTCGCTGCCAACAGGACTCGCAGAGCTCGACCAGGAGGCTGATCTGTCCGCGCCCCCGTACGGTTGGATCACCCTTACCGCATATCTGGCATGAAGCACACCTGTTGCCCTGAGATGCCCCCATGCATACGAGTGTGAGCGGACACGCGAGGCCCTGACAGGTCGCGATTTGGCCTCGTTGGACCGGCCTCACGCTCACCGCAGTCCACCAATCGCCCCAGCTCCCCGCGCAGGGAGCTCGGCAGGGAACGTTCGGTCGGGCAACCGCCCGTACCGGGCCCGCGTCTTTCCTCGCGACTTTCACCACGCGCACAGGGGGAACAGCCTTGACTGGCAAGGAAGTTGAGAAGAAAGGCGAGCGAGGTCACGACCTGGGGCCCTGGTGGGCGTGCATCGGGACGTGGGGAGCGGTCGCGCTGATCGTCACCGGCGGTCTCGCGGCAGCGTGGGTCTTTTTCCGGCTGCCCGGCACTCCGGAGGAGCCGGCAACCGGCTACCACCAGGCCGCCAAGATCTTCGCCATCGGCCTGGTGGTCGTGGGAAGCGCCTTGCTGGGCCGTCGTCGCGCCCGGGCCGCGGCCGCCGAGGGGACGACCGAGGCGGAACGCGTCTGACGCCACCGGTCGGTGAGCGAGGTCAGGTGACGGCGACTTCCCGAATCCCGCGGATCGCGTCCAGCGCGACCTCGCTGAGGGCTGGTGCGCTCCCACAGGCTGTGCACCAGCCCTCGCGAAAAAGGGCCCGCACATGCGGGCCCTTTCGGGCTTCTCACCACGCCCGGTAGCAAGCCGCTGCGCTGTGACCGGTGGTGCAAGGCGTACTTCGGTCCCACGGTGTCTGTGGCCGGGCCGACCGACGTGACCCCACACGATCTCCGAGCCTCGCACGGGACGTGGGCCGCCGGTCGCGACGGCCGGGTGACCGAGGCGGCGGATATCCGACTCGACGGACACGAGGACGACGGCAGCTGCACCGATGTGCTGTGCGCTCCTACCGACGGCCCCGCGCCTGACGGGCAGTTACTCTTGACCGCCAGATACTTTGTAATGCAAAGTTAAGGTGTGGGCGGCCGCCCGGCCGTCCGTTTCCCGGCGCTGCCGGAGCGCGACCACAAGGGGGACATCGTGGGGAAACCGTCACTGAGCAGCGGGGGGCCTGAACCGGGGGCGCAGGTGGCCGACCTGTTGGCGGCCACGGAAGGTCTGCGGGCCAGGACCCGCGCACAGATGAACGGCTCGTGGGTCTCCCTTCTCGGTTTCGGCCTCCTCGCACTGGCGGCCGCTCCGGTTGCCCGGTACGCCTTCAACTTCGGAGCCCACGGCCGCAGCGTCGCGTCCTATCCGGCCTTCGCCTACGCCGAGTTGACCGGCCTGTGCGTCGTCCACGAACCGGGTACCCCTTGTTTGAGGGGCGAGTTCGACGGCGCCGTCCTGCGCTTCGTGGCCTGGGGCGTGTGGTTCGCACTCCTCCCCCTGGCGTGGTTCGTCTTCGCCCGCTGGTACCGCCTGCGTGGCGAGGCCCGGGGTGTGGTCCCCCGCCGAGGCTTGTGGATCTGCACGACCGCCATGGTCACCGTCGTGATCACGACCGCCCTGACGGCCGTGCTGTTCGGCTGGAGCCGGCCGTTGGAGGTCGACCTGCTGCAGAACAGATACGCCTCCCCGTGGTACCTGGTCGGTATCGGGCTCGTCGCCCTCGGAGTGGTCGAGCGCAGTTGGATCGCCGTAGCCGCCGGCGTCGCTCACGCCTTGCTGCTCACCGGCTACCTCGGTGCCTCCTGGGGCACCGGATGGCTCCCCTGGCAGCACCCCGCCCACCCAGGCTGGGTCGACGGACCGCAGGCCAAGGCGCTCCTGCTGGCCTCGATCCTGCTTCTCTCCGGCCTGGCCGAGTGGGCGGTGGCACGTCATCGAGCCGGGCCCGGTCGTGCCGATGCGGATACGGTTGTCTCATGAGTGTCGGGGATTCGGCGGAGGCGTGGGACGGCCAGGAAGGGCTCCATCCGACGCAGTCGCTGGACGACACCGTCCATCAGCGTGTGCGACTCGGCATCCTCACCATCGCCCGAGAGGCAGACCGAGTCGAGTTCGGCTTCCTGAAGAAGCAACTGGCCGTCACGGACGGAAACCTCTCCCGGCACCTGAAGGTGCTGGAGGAATCGGACCTGATCACCGTGGAGAAGGGCTACGCCGGTCGGCGCCCCCGCACCTGGATCGCCCTCACCCGCGACGGCGCTCAGGCACTGGACGCCGAACTCCGTGCATTGCGCGCACTGGTCCGTCGCCTGGAAACTCCCCGTTCCACGCCTGGCCCACCCGACGCATGACCACCGCTCAGGAGCGAGGTCGGGCGGTTGCCGTGAGCAGGTGGGGCGCCGACTGCGGATGTGCTCGCGCCGGGCCCGGCCCGGCCTGTGGCCGGTGGAAAAGGCTGGCGGCAGGCCTGGTGACCAGGTAGGAAGAGCGCCATGAGTGCTTCCGACCTCCAGAATCCCGCCGACCGGCGGACTTTCCTCCGCACCACGCTCGACCTCGGCGACGTGCTGCTGCACCCGTGGGGCCACGAGGCCGCCGAATCGAAAACGACGCTGGACGGCCTGATCGCCGCCGCGGCAGACCCGGAGATCGCCCTCTGGAACCCCCTCGCGATAACCGACCGCAGCGATGCCCGGGCATGGCTCGAATCTCGAGACGGAGGCTGGGACCGCGGTGCCGGCGCCGCTTTCGCCGTGCTGAACGCCGCCGACGGCGTCCTGCTGGGCAGCGTCACCCTGCGCTGGGTCGACCGCGCGGACGGCCTGGCGATGATCGGCTACTGGACACTGCCGACCGCTCGCGGACGGGGTGTGGCCACCCGAGCGACGGGGGCGGTCACCAGTTGGGGCTTCCGGACAGCCGATGCCCGCCGGATCGAGATCGCCCACGCAGTCGACAACGAGGCCTCCTGCCGAGTGGCCCACCGCTGCGGTTACCTGCCCGAAGGCACCCTGCGCGACTCGCACCGCTTCGGCGATGGGGCATACCACGACGAGCACCTGCACGCCCGCCTGGCCACGGACCCGGAACCGACCGACCTCACGGGGGAACCGACGGCAGACGACACGTCACGGTAGCTGGGCGAAGCGCTTGCCGCCGAACAAGTGCAGGCTTGCTCGTCACTTGACCCATGTTCCCGGCAGCCGGCCCGTGAGGCAGGCAACGGGCACGAAGGCGATGAACACGACTCCGCGAGGGTGCCTGCACGTGTCTGGCATGCGGTGCAGCGGCCGACGGCCACCGCCTCCGCACGCTGAGCAGTGAGAACGGCCGGGCAGGCCGGGGGTCATGAGGCCGCTCGCAGGAGGCGGAGTTGGCCGATTTCCGTGGCGTTCTTCAGGAGTTCGGTGTTCACCCAGGCGGCCGTGTGGGCCACGGTGTACGCCGGGTCGTCCGGCCAGGGAAACGGCGCCGTGGCGTCCAGGTCGGTGTCGGTGAGGCCGTCCAGCGTCGCGAGCCGTTCCGTCCGCAGGTCGCGCAGCCACCGGACGGTCGCCGGCCCTGCTCCGGGCCAGGCGATCTCGGTCCGCTCCCGGGGCCGACGCCCGTGCGCGTGGTCCAGGGCCACGCTCCACCACCAGCCGATGTGCCGGCTGACCCAGGCGGCGGTCGGGACGGGTACGGGGTCGGGCTCGGTCTCCGCCCAGTCCGGGGTCCAGGTTCCGTCGGCGGCGCGGTGCATCGTCCAGCAGTAGGCGGTGGGCTCCCACAGGAAGTCGTCCGGCTCCAGCCGCTCCAGGTGGTACTCGAACAGGGACCAGGTCGGTTCGAACTGCCAGCGCAGTAGTTCTGTTCGGGAGAGGGGGGCGGGGGCGCTGGGGGTTGTGGAGGCCGGGTCGGGGGTCGGGGTGTTCATTCTGGGCTTTCCAGGTGTGTGCGGGGCGTACGGTCGGATCTCCTCGTCCTCGACCGGTTGCTCCCGGGGTGCGTCCCGCAGCGCGGGGTTCGCGCTGAGACGGCGACCGCGCGGCCGGAGGTGAAGCGGCCGGAAGCGGAGGCGGCGCGGGCGAGTCACGTGGTCGCACTCCAGGGCGGTGGGGTGTCCGGGGCCTTCGGTTTTCGTGGGGCGCGGGGAGGAGACGACCGGTGGATCCCGGGTTGTGGGTCAGGGGTGGTGGCCCGTCGTGCGGGCCGCTGACGCGATGGTCGCTCGGGCCTCGCGTTCGGGCAGGCCCGTGATGAGGGCCGCGTCGACCAAGGGGTTCACCAGGGCGGGGCCGATGCCGTCCTCGTAGGCGCGGCAGGCCGCCCAGAACAGGCGGGTGTTGCGCTGGCCCTCGTGCGCCGCGAGGACGAACTGGACGAGTCCCCGACCGTGACCGCCGGCCGACGGGGGCGTGGGGTGGTGGGCGCGGGGCGGTGGCAGGAGAAGCCGCAGGAGGGCGGGCGGGCAGGCGGCGGGGGCTGAGCGGGCGGTTCCCGGGGCGGTCGTGTAGGTGCCGTGGTCCGTGCGGGAGCCGGGACCGACGAGATAGCCCCCGGCGCCGCGGATGTCGATGCCGGGGGCGAGGCGGCTCGCGGAGTTGGGGACGACGACGTCCGGCGGGCTGCTGAGCCACAGGTGACGGCCGCCGCTGGGGGTCAGGACGGTCACCGTGGCGGGGACCGTGAACAGGTGACGCAGGGCCAGTTCGCGCAGGGCGGCGGAGGAGTCCGTACCGCTCCTGGTGTCGAGGTCGACACCGATGAGGTGGTGCGGGGGCAGTCCGCAGGCGATGCCGTAGCCGGTGGCCCCGGGCGCGGCGGCGAAGAGTGCGCGGATGCGGGCGGGGTCGGTGGAGGCGTCGTGCACACCGTGCCCGAAGCGGCCGCACTCGCCGTGGCAGGGCGTGGTTCGGCCGGGACGGGGGGCAGGTTCGTCGCGGTGCGGGGAGCGTAGGGCGGGGAGCTTGGTCCGGGACAGCGGGATGACGGCCAGTCCGCGTTCGGCGGCTGACAGAGCGTGTGCGAGGGCCAGCGTGGTGGCCTGCCGGTCGGTGGTGGCCATGGATCTATTTTCGTACGCGCGTTCGGGAAGGGGAAGAGGGGCGGGTGCGACGCGCCGGGGTTCACATGGTTTGCGGAAAAAGTGCCGAAACGCTTCCCCTCTTGCGGGGATTGGCGCGGAGCCGGCCGTGTCGGGCGGAGAGGTGACTCAGGGGGGAGAGGGAGGTTTATCGACTTGTGCTCACGCTTGCGTGCTAATGACGGCTTCCGAGGTGGTTCACCGGGATTCGGTGGGCAATCCTGATCTCGCGACGTCGTGCACAGTGCCGGGGTGGTCGGCCAACTCCCCTGGTGGCAGCCGTACATCACACACGCACGCTCACGAGCCGGTGCGTCCTTGGTTCTGGAGGGAACACAACATGGCAAGCATCCGTACCGCCCGAGTCATCGCCGCCGTCTCCGCTCTTCCGCTCGCGGCGGCCCTCTTCGCCGGCGTCGCGGTGGCTGACACCGGCGCTCTCGCGGACGACGGATCGAACGCCACGGCCACAAGCGCCGAGGCGGGAGTGCTCGGCAGCGGCGTCGGCGGCGACAACTTCGGCAACGCGGCCACCACGCAACAGCAGGCCGTCGGTTTCGGTGCCTCGAACCAGAGCAACACCGCCCAGGTCAACGGCTCCGCGTTCACGTCCGTCGTCCAGGGCAACGACAACGTGGTGGTCAACTTCACCCCGCTGTGGTGATGGGGTGAGAGGGCCGACGGCCCTCTGACGCCGTGTGGGGTGCGATCCGTGGGGTGCGAGGCGTCTGCTCGGCGGTACTCCGGTACCGTCGCGCAGGCGTTTTCGGGTTTCCGCGGTGCTTCCCCCAAGGGGGAACCCGCACGGGGCCTCACCCGCTCATCCACCTTCAGGAGGTGCGGCAGGCCCCACCCCTACAACCTGAGGGGGACGCGGCTTCGGGACCTGCGGCCGATTTGCCGGACGTGCCCCGCTCATAGCGTTGAGTCATGACCAGACCCGTCTGCACCAGCGCTTCGAACGCCGCTGCTCCGGCGAAGCAGACCCTCCCGTACCCGTCGTTCTCGTCGTACATGAGGGCCCGGCAGCCGGTGCTCCTGCGTACCGCCCGGTCCTTGACCGGGAACCCGAGCGACGCGGAGGACCTGCTGCAGACCGCGCTCGCCAAGACGTACGTGGCCTGGGAGCGTATCGAGGACCATCGTGCGCTCGACGGCTATGTGCGCCGGGCGCTGCTGAACACGCGGACGTCGCAGTGGCGCAAGCGCAAGGTGGACGAGTTCGCCTGCGAGGAGCTGCCCGAGCCGGACCCGGTCCCCGGCGGCGACGACCCGGCCGAGCAGCAGGCGCTGCGCGACGCGATGTGGCGGGCGATCATGCGGCTGCCCGCGCGACAGCGTGCCATGGTCGTCCTGCGGTACTACGAGGACCTCAGCGAGGCCCAGACGGCCGAGGTGCTCGGCGTATCGGTGGGCACGGTGAAATCGGCCGTCTCGCGGGCGCTCGGGAAGTTGCGGGACGATGCCGAGCTGGGGCTCGTCCGGTCCTGACCGGGAACGAAGTTCCGCGGAACGTGATCGATCATCCGTCCGCCTAGTGACATACCAAGCGGTATGTGCGCAGAATCAGCGCAACCGTTACCGCCGCGTAGGCAATGTCGCCCAGGAGGACGCCGTGCTCAGCACCATGCAGGACGTACCGCTGCTGATCTCAAGGATCCTGACCCACGGGTCGACGATCCACGGCACGTCACAGGTGACCACCTGGACCGGTGAGGGCGACCCGCAGCGCCGTTCCTACGCGGAGATCGGCGCCCGCTCGGCCCAGCTGGCCCATGCCCTGCGTGAGGACCTCGGGGTGGCCGGCGACGACCGGGTGGCCACACTCATGTGGAACAACGCCGAGCATGTGGAGGCGTACTTCGCCATCCCCAGCATGGGCGCGGTGCTCCACACCCTGAACCTCCGCCTTCCGGCCGAGCAGCTCGCGTGGATCGTCAACCACGCCGCAGACCGGGTGATCATCGTCAACGGTTCGCTGATCCCGCTGCTCGCTCCGCTGCTGCCGCACCTGAAGACCGTTCAGCACCTCGTCGTGACCGGGCCCGGAGACCGTTCCGCGCTGGCGGACGCCGACGCCCAGGTGCACGAGTACGAGGACCTGATCGCCCCAAAGCCCGTCGCCTACGACTGGCCGGAGCTGGACGAACGCGCCGCCGCCGCCATGTGCTACACCTCGGGCACCACCGGGGACCCCAAGGGCGTGGTCTACAGCCACCGTTCGATCTACCTGCACTCGATGCAGGTCAACATGACCCAGTCGATGGGCCTGACCGACCGGGACACCTCCCTGGTCGTGGTGCCCCAGTTCCACGTCAACGCCTGGGGCCTGCCGCACGCCACCTTCATGACCGGCGTCAACATGCTGATGCCGGACCGCTTCCTGCAGCCCGCCCCGCTCGCCGAGATGATCGAGGGGGAGCGGCCGACGCACGCCGCCGCCGTCCCCACCATCTGGCAGGGCCTGCTGGCCGAGCTGCTGGCCGAGTCCCGGGACGTCTCCTCTCTCACCCAGGTCACCATTGGCGGCTCGGCCTGTCCGCCCTCGCTGATGGAGGCCTTCGACGAGCTGGGCATGCGGGTCTGCCACGCCTGGGGCATGACGGAGACCTCCCCGCTCGGCACCATCGCCCGTCCGCCGGCCGACGCCGTGGGCACCGAGGCGGAGTTCGGCTACCGCCTGACCCAGGGCCGTTTCCCGGCCGGTGTCGAGGCCCGGCTCACCGGCCCCGGCGGCGAACGGCTCCCCTGGGACGGCGAGTCCGCGGGCGAGCTGGAGGTGCGCGGCCCCTGGATCGCCGGCGCCTACTACAACGGCGTCGACGCCGAACCGCTGCGCCCCGCCGACAAGTTCAGCGAGGACGGCTGGCTGAAGACGGGGGACGTCGGCACCATCAGCCGCGACGGCTTCCTCACCCTGACCGACCGGGCCAAGGACGTCATCAAGTCCGGCGGCGAGTGGATCTCCTCCGTCGAGCTGGAGAACGCGCTGATGTCCCACCCCGATGTCGCGGAGGCCGCCGTCGTCGCCGTCCCCGACGACAAGTGGGGGGAGCGCCCGCTGGCCACGGTCGTCCTCAAGGAGGGGTCCACCGCAGACTTCACCACCCTGCGCGCCTTCCTCGCCGACGGGGGCGTCGCCAAGTGGCAGCTGCCCGAGCGCTGGACGGTGATCGAGTCGGTGCCGAAGACGAGCGTCGGCAAGTTCGACAAGAAGGTGCTGCGCAGGCAGTACGCCGAGGGCGCGCTGGACGTCATCCGGCTCTGACGCTCAACGCCCCTGACGCCTGACGCCGTTACGCACCACAGCCGCACCGGGTGGGGACGAACCCCGGTCCGTCCCCACCCGGCTTGCGCCGTCGCTCAGTTGGTGCCGATGCGGGCGAGCAGGTCGACGATCCTGTCCTGCACCTCGTCGCTCGTGGACCGCTCCGCGAGGAACAGCACCGTCTCGCCGGAGGCCAGCCGCGGCAGGTCGGCCTGTCCGACGGCGGCGGTGTAGACGACGAGCGGGGTGCGGTTGAGCTGCCCGTTCGCCCGCAGCCAGTCGATGATCCCGGCGGACCCGGTCTGCTGCCGACGCACCTGCATCAGGTCCATCACCACCAGGTTCGGCCGGAACTGCCCCGCCAGCGTCACCGCGTCCGCATCGCCCGCGGCCCGCGCGACCTGCATACCGCGCCGCTCCAGCGTCGCGGTCAGCGCCAGCGCGATCTCCGCGTGCTCCTCGATCAGCAGCACCCGCGGCGGATGCTGCTCGCTGTCACGCGGCGCGAGGGCCTTCAGCAGTACGGCGGGGTCGGCGCCGTAGGCGGCATCGCGCGAGGCCTGCCCCAGCCCGGCCGTGACGAGCACCGGAACCTCGGCGGCCACCGCCGCCTTCCGCAGTGACTGGAGCGCCGTCCGGGTGATCGGCCCGGTCAGCGGGTCCACGAACAGCGCGGCGGGGAACGCCGCGATCTGTGCGTCGACCTCCTCGCGCGAGTTCACGATCACCGGCCGGTAGCCGCGGTCGCTCAGTGCCTGCTGCGTGGCGACGTCCGGCGCGGGCCACACCAGCAGCCGACGCGGGTTGTCCAACGGCTCCGGCGGCAGTTCGTCGTCCATCGGCTGCGGACGCGGGGGGTCCGCCACCTCGACGGCCCCGCCCGGCCCGTCCAGCGGTTCGGGGCCCTCGGCCGCGTCCGCGTCCGGCGCCCCTATCGCGTACGAGCGTCCCGTGCCCTCGGTCGTCGGCGCGAGTAGTGGCTGCCCGGCAGGCGGGTGCTGTGGCTGCGACGGCGACGACGACTGCGGGGGCGACGGGGGTTGCGCCTGGGACTGCTGTGCCTGTGCCGGTGTCTGTGCGCGCGCGGGTGCCTGGGGCGCTGCCTGCGCCCGCCGCTGGGCGGGGGCGGATTCGGCTGTCGCGTGCGGGCGCGCGCCCTGTTCGTGGTCCGCGGCCGGGTCGGTACGTGTGCCGAGCTTGCGGCGACGGCCCGAGCCGCCCGGCTGATGCGGGGGAGGTGTGGCCGCCGGCAGCGGCTGCTGGACCTGGACGGCCTGTCGGGTGAACGGCACGCCCTGCCCCAGAGTGCGCACGCTGAACGCACGCCCCTGCGTCGAGTTCGGGTCCACCGGTGCCGTCGGTGCCGGCGCCTCCACCGGTAGCGGCTGAGGCTGAGGCTGAGCAGCCCGCTGCATGGGCACGGGCGCGGGTGCGGCCTCGGGGGGCAGCGGGGTGCCCGGTGCGGGCGCCGCCACACCGCTCGGCGGCACGGGGGCGCCCTGCGGCGGCACGGGGGCGCCGGCGGCGGGCCACGGTGGCTGCGCGGCCGGGGTGCCGTCGGGCGGAGTTCCCTGACCCGGCGCGGCCTCGGCGGGCAGCGGCTGGGCGACGGAAGCGGGCTGCTCCGCGGCCGGGGCGGCGGGCTGTGCCGGGACCGGCGCGGCGGGCTGGGGCATCGGCTGACCGCCGGAGGCCGCCTGGGGCTGATCGGCCGGTGCCGGCACCGGTGCCGGTGGCTGTACCGCTTGTGCCTGCGCCGGTGCCTGCACCTGAGGCATCCGCCCGGGGACGGCGGTGCCCCGACCGTGCACAGGTTCGCCCTGGGGCGGGACGGCCGACGGAGGGGTCGTGCCCTGTGGCGGTACGGGCATGCCCTGCGCGGGAATCGGGGCAGCCTGCACGGGCGGCACCGGTTGAGCCGGAGCCGGGACCGGCGTCGGGGCCTGGGCCTGGGCCGACACCGGCGCAAGGCCCGCGCCCTGCTCGGCCGGCTGGGCGACGGCGCGACGGCGTCGGCCCGTCGGGGCGCTGGTGGGATGCGGCTGCGGCGGGGTGTGATCGTCGGCCTGGTCCTGCGGGACGGCGTCATGGCGCCCGTCGAGCAGGGCGTCACCGGAAGCGGCCGGTCCGGGAAGCGGCACCGGCACCGGGCCCTCCTGCGGACCCTCGACCACCCCGGCTTGCTCCCCCTGGTCCGCTTCGGCGGGCGGCAGCGCGAACACCGTACGGGGCGCGGCCTCCTGCGCCGCCGCCCGCTCGGTGGCCGCCGCCAGCGCCCGCCGACGCCGCCCGGTCGACTGATGCTGTTCTTCCTGCTCCTGCGCCTGGTCCAGGCCCTGAGCGGCCTGTGCCGTTCCGTCCGCACTGTCCGCAGCGGGCAACGCGGGCGGCAGGGCGTGCTGCTCACCGGAGGCCTGTCCGGCGCGCAGCCCTCCGGAGGGGACGGGTACTCCCTGCGGCGGTACGGTCCCGCCCAGCCCCGTGTTCGAGGCGGCGGACCCCGCCGCGGACTCGGCGGCCGTGACGACAGCCCCACCGACCGCACCGACCACACTCGCACCCGGTACGGCGGCAGCGGCCTCCGCGCCCTCGGCCGGTCGCCCACGACGCCGCCCGGTCCCGCCGGACACCACCACCGCGCCCTCACCGGACGCCTGAGCCGGAAGCCGCGCGGGCTCCGCCGGTGCCGCCGCCCGGCGCCTGCGCCGACCGGTGGGGGGCGCCGCGGCCTCCGCACCGGAGCCGGAGCCGTCCTCGGCCCCCGGCACCCCGCTCTCCAGGAACGCGTCCACCGAGGCCCGCCGGGCCCTCCGCCGCCCGCCACCGGAACCCCGCTGACCGCCCGCGGTCGAACCGGCCTCCTCGGCCGAGGCCTCCGCCGACGCCGATCCCGGTCCCGATCCCTGCGAAGGCACCGGAACAGGCGGTACGGCCACCGGCACCGGCGCTTCCTCCGGAGCCTCCGCAGGCCCCCCGGAAGTCAGCGCGAGCTGCCCCTGACCTGCGGCGACGGCACCGGCTCCGCCCCCGATGGGCACTTCGAGGACGAACGCGCTGCCGCTCATCCCCGGCACCTCGTGCGTCTGCAGCACACCTCCGTGCGCCCGTACGATCCCGCGCACGATCGGCTCGTGCACCGGATCGCCGCCGCTGTACGGCCCGCGCACCTCGAGGCGTACGACCTCACCGCGCTGCGCCGCCGCGACCACGACCGTGTTGTCCAGGTAACCGCCCGCCGACACGCGGGTGTTGCCGGTGGCGTCGACGCCCGCGACGTCCGCGACGAGATGTGCGAGGGCGGTGGCGAGCAGCCGTGAGTCGACCTCGGCCTCGATGGGCGGCGCGTGCACGGCGAACTGCACCCGGCCCGGCCCGATGAGTTCCACGGCCCCGTCGACACCGGCGGCGACGACGGCGTCGAGCATCACCTTCGTACGGGTGATCCCCTCCGTCCCGGCGTCGAGCCGCTGGTAGCCGAGGACGTTGTCGATGAGGGTGGTGATCCGGGAGTAGCCGGCCGACAGGTGGTGGAGCACCTGGTTGGCCTCGGGCCACAGCTGGCCGGCGTCGTCCGAGGCGAGCGCGGTCAGTTCGCGGCGCAGTTCCTCCAGTGGACTCCTGAGCGACTGCCCGAGCAGGGTGAGGAGCTGTTCGTGCCGACCGGAGAGGGCCTCGTAGCGGTCCTTCTCCCGCTCGCCGAGCGCGGCGTACCGCTCCTCGTTCGCGGCGAGTTCCTCGGTGTGCGCCTCGCGCAGCTCCTCCAGCTCGCCGACGTGCTTCTGGCGCAGGGCGGTGAGTTCGGAGGCGTGCTCCTCGGCGAGCCGCTCCAGCTCCTCGGCGTGCTGCCGCTCGGCCTCCTCCTTCTCCTTGACGACCGCGTCGTAGGGCCGCCGGTCGGTGAAGGTCATGACGGCGCCGACGAGCTGGTCGCCGTCGCGCACCGGCGCGGTCGTCAGGTCGACCGGCACCTTGTCGCCGCTCTTGGAGTACAGCACCTGCCCGCGCACCCGGTGCTTGCGCCCGGAGCGCAGGGTGTCCGCGAGCGGGGACTCGCCGTACGGGAAGGGGGAGCCGTCGGCGCGCGAGTGGAGGACGAGGGTGTGCAGCTCGCGCCCGCCGAGGTCACTGGCCCGGTGCCCCAGTATCTGGGCGGCGGCCGGGTTGACCAGGACGATCCGTCCGTCGGTGTCCGTCCCGACGACGCCCTCCGCGGCGGCCCGCAGGATCATCTCGGTCTGCCGCTGCGAACGCGCCAGCTCGGCCTCGGTGTCGACGGTGCCGGACAGATCGCGTACGACGAGCATCAGCAGTTCGTCGCCGGTGTAGCCGTAGTTGTCGTAGGCCTGCTGGCCGGTCTCCAGATTCGCACTGGTGACCTCGACCGGGAACTCGGTCCCGTCGGTCCGCCGGGCGACCATGCGCGTCGGCTTGGTACGGGCCCGCGGGTCGATGTGGTCCGGCCGGCGCATGGAACCGGGGATGAGCTTGGAGTCGAACTGCGGCAGCAGATCGAGCAGCCCGCGCCCCACCAGCGCCGTGCCCGGCGTCTCGAACGCCTCGAGGGCGATGGTGTTGGCGTTGACGACCGTCCCGTTGGCGTTGACCAGCACCAGGGCGTCGGGAAGCGCGTCCAGTATGGCTGCGAGGCGAGCAGTGCCTCGGGATGGCCTGCTGCTCACGAGACGCTTCCTCCCTGTTCCGCTACGTGCCGACCGCGCGGGCCATCTTGCCAACCGGCCCGCGACGTGTCACCCGAGGGAGTCTAAGGGTTGGGATTGCGCTCGCGATGCCGGATGAGACCGAGGTCGCACGTAACGTGACGGGGATGTGACTGCCGGATCGCCGCACACCGGCACCGGCCTGCACCGACACCGCCAGAACCGTTGCGGGACCTCCACGCCTTTCCCCGGCGTGCCGATCCGGCCCCCCCCCCGCCGCGCCGGCGCCGCGCCCGCCACTCGCCGGTCGGAAGAGCTTTGCCCTGTGGCCACCCTGCCTAGTACCGTGGGGGGCGATTGGTGAGGGCACACGTGACTGTGTCATCATCGGCACGCACCACTTGATCCGCGCTCGCGCGCGGAGGGTTGTGCACGGAGGCGTCGCCTAGTCCGGTCTATGGCGCCGCACTGCTAATGCGGTTTGGGTCTTAAAGCCCATCGAGGGTTCAAATCCCTCCGCCTCCGCACCGTTTCGAAGCCCCGGTCCACCCGACCGGGGCTTCGTCGCATTCCCGGTCCTCCGTCCTTGTTTTCGCAGGTCACAAGGGGTGAGCCAAACGGATTTCACATGACGGCGGCGGTCATGTAATGTTCTTCCTGTCGCCGCGAGCGAGCCCAGCGGGCCCGGGAGCGGCGAGAAAACTGAAGACACAGGCACTCGTAGCTTAACGGATAGAGCATCTGACTACGGATCAGAAGGTTGCAGGTTCGAATCCTGCCGAGTGCACAGCAGACCAGAGGCCCTGTGGAGTGATCCACAGGGCCTCTGGCTTTTGCTTTGACGGCAGTCTCTGACGGCAACCGCGTTCGGGAGTGGATCAGGGGGTGTCCGGTGGATCTTGGCACGCGGCCCTGATCCACCGGACACCCCCTGGCTAGGATCCCTGCCCATGGACACCAGGGGTGGGGATTCCACAGACACGGACCGCGGTACGGCCGTGGAGTTCGTCTACCGGCTGACGGCCGCGGACTTCGAGGAGGCGCTCCGTGCGCGAGCCCGTCGAACACCGGCGGGCCGGGCCCAGGCGCTGATGGCGCCGCTGATGGCGGCAATCGGCGTGGTCGTCTTCGCGGCCTTCCTTGATGCCCCGCTGCCCGTGTGGATCATCTCTCTGGTGCTCTCCGTAGGCATCGCGTCCTGGGGCACCGTACGAGGACTGCGCACCATGGCCCGCCGGATGTTCAGCATGGTGCAGTCGTACGGGCAGTGCCGCATGGTGGCCGACGACCGCGGTGCGGTCACCACCGGTGAGCGGGCGTCCTTCAGCATGGACTGGACGGTGTTCCGGGAGTATCTGGAGACGCCGGGGCTCTTCGTGCTGCTGGGCGGCGACCGCGCGGCCGGAGTCGCCGTACTGCCCAAGCGGGACGCCCAGGACCCCGCGGACGTGGACCTGCTCCGGGCGATCCTGGACCGGAACCTGAAACGCCTCTAGACGGTTACGGGGACTCCGGCCGTGCCGTCGTCATCATCCGGCTCGTAGCCGTCACCTCTCAGCGCATCCCCGACGCGATCGAAGGCGGAGCGCTGGGAGTCGAGCCGTACGAAGGTGTAGATGTCCATGGTCACCCGGATCGAGCTGTGGCCCAGGACTTCCATGATCATGCGGGCATCGGCGCCCTGTTCGTGAAGCAGCGACGCGCACGTGTGCCGCAGGTCATGGAAGCGGACCTTACGGACGCCGGCGCGGGCGCACAGCGCCTCGAAGGACCGGTTCAGGTTGCGCGGCTCGATGGGGGTCCCGTTCTTCGTGGTGAAGACGAGACCCTGACCTGTCCCCTTCCAGTTGGCACCAGCGGCCTTCCGATCAGCTATCTGCTGCGCGCGCTGCGCACGGAGCGCCGTCACGCACTCGGCCGGCACGGCGACGCGGCGGGCTGAGCGCTGAGTCTTCGGCGCGACGATCAGCAGCTCACCGCCGACCCGTTGGAGCGCCTGCCGGACGGTGAGGACACCTTCGTGAAGATCCACGTCCGACCAGCGCAACCCGAGCAGCTCGCCGCGCCGCAGGCCGATACGGACCGCCAGCTCGTACGCAGCCCACAGCCGGTTCTCCCGGGCCGCCGCCAGGAGCTGACGTCCCTCCTTGGCTGTGAGCGGTTCGATCTCTCGCTTCGTGCCCATGCTCAGCTCCACGTTCCGGGCCACGTTGCGGGGCAGCTCGTCCTCACGTACGGCGTGCTGGAGGGCGGCCCGCAGGATCACGAGGAGGAAGCGCACGGTCCGGTCGGAGGGGAGCTTCTTGCAGCATCTGCCGAGGGCGCAGCAGCGCCGCTTGTGCTCCGGCCGCTTCTTGTCCTTGCCCTGCGCACAGCACTGGCAGGTGACGGCCGTCTTCGCGAGGAAGGCCCGGATGTCGCGGGCAGTGAGCCGTACCAGCTTCTTCCGGCCGAATTCCGAAGTGACGTAGTTGCGGACGAGGGACTCGTAGTTCACGTAGGTCGTCCGGCGGACCTTGCCCCTGGCGACGTTCGTCAGCCAGTAGGCCAGGTACTCAGCGATGGTCATCTTGTTGGTGGCGACCGGGAGACCGTTGAGGGAGTCGGCCTTGAGCTTGGTGAGCTTCTCGTGCGCGTCGTCCCAGGTCTTGCCGTAGACGCTGCGTCGCTTGTACGTGCCGTCCATCGTGAGGACGTACGCACTGCCCTCCCAGCGGCCGTCTTTGCGCTGGTAGATGGTGCCCTCGTTGTTGGCGTTCTTCTTCGGCTTGGCCATCAGGCGGCTTCCTGTTCGGTGCGGAGGGAAACGTAGGCGTCCACGGCGGCTTCGCTGATGCGTCGGCAGCGGCCGATCTTGAAGGAGGCGAGTTCGCGGGAGCGGATCAGGTCGTGGACCTTCCAGCGGCTGATGCCGAGACGCTCGGCGACCTGGTCCACGGTGAGCACGGCGGTCGTCATGCAGGCAGAGCCCTTTCGTGCTTGAGCTGTTGAGCCCAAGCGAGGTCGTGGCGGACTTGGGCAGCGAGCAGTTCCTCGCCGGGGCGGTAGCCGCTGCTGAGGTAGGTCCATGAGGAGTCGGTGACGAGGGCGGTGTTCTCGTCGTCGACGGGGAGGCCGGCGCGGATGCGGGCGGCTTCGGCTTGGGCGGTGCGCCAGGCACGGCGTACGTCGCGGAGTGCGCCGAGGGTGGTGGAGTAGGCGCGGGATTTGCTGGAGAAGTGGCCGCGGAAGCCGAGCATGTGGGCCCATTTCCAGAGCTTGAGGTCGGCGAACTCGGGCAGGTGGCCGAGGTCCCAGGCGGTGCGGATCATCTGGCGTACGTGCTGCTGTACGGGCAGGGCCTTGATGGGTTCGGCCTGTCCGGTGCCGTGGCAGTCGGTGCACCGGGCGTGGAGTCGGGCGGGGCCGCGTACGTAGCCGCGTCCGGCGCAGGGGCGGCACATGAGGGTGCGGTCCACGGTGCCTGCGCCTTCGGCGTTCTTGGTGGCGTACTTGGCGATGTATCCGGCGACCTTGGCGTCTGTGTACTCGGCGACCCTGGCGTCGGTGAGTTCGCCGTCGCCCAGGGCGGTGATGGGGTCGACCTTGTAGCGGCGGCCCCAGGCGATGACGCGTTCGCCGATGGCGTCGGACTCGATGGTGAGCCGGGCCCGCTCGATGGCCAGGCCAACGGCGACGCGGAGGGCGTCGAAGGTGGCCCAGGGCGGGGGCGGGGTGGTGTGGCCGTCGGGTCCGTCGAAGCGGATCACGGCGTGGAAGTGGACCAGGCCGCGCTTCTGGTACTCGGCGACCTTGGCGAAGGAGATGCGCAGGGTGGCGTTGAGCGCCTTCTGCGTCATGCCGAGGTGTTCGGCCAGGGCGCGGCGCAGGTAGGTGGTGAAGCGTGCCCAGAGCTGTCCGGCGTGGGCGTTCCACAGCACGGCACCGGTGTAGTCGTACGTTGCCGGGTTCAGCGGGGTGCCGAGTTCCGGGGCGTCTTCGGTGTGGGTGTCGCCGCAGGCGCAGGGGCGGGGCTTGCCCGCGTTGGTGGTGGGGCGGTTGTGAACGGGGCCGAAGGAGGGGGCGGTGAGGGTGACGAAGGCGCGGGGGTGGTCGCGGACGGTGTCGGAGACGTTCTTGCCGCCGGACAGCCCGGCCTTGATCAGGTGGTAGGTGTCGGCGGCGTAGATGCGGGAGCAGGCGGGGCAGCGGGTGGCGCGGCGGTTGCCGCAGGTGGTCAGCAGCCGTCCGGAGGGTTCGTCCTCGGAGCGGTAGGAGCGGACTACTTCCTTGGTGGTCTGGTCGGTGGTGACGGTCCAGCCATGGAGGTTGACGGGGCGGGTGCAGCCGCGCAGGTCGCGGACCTGCTGCTGTACGCGGTCGAAGTCGTGGGTGTTGGCCAGTTCGATCAGGTTCCGCAGGCCGGGGCTGATCACGTGGCGCAGGTCGAGGGGGCGACGCATGAGTGGTGGGGTCTCCTTTCTGGCGCGAGGGTGGGGCCCACGGGCAGCAGCCGGTTGCTGGTGAAGGCGTCCGAGTTGCTGCCCGCAGGCATGACGGATCGGGCCCAGAGGCGGGCGAGGGCGGGAAATGCCGGGATAGCCGGCGGCTGGGGCGGCGCTACAGGGCGGCGTGGAGGGCGGTGGCCATGGGCAGGCCGATGCCGAGCCGGATCTTGAGCTGAGCCGCCGTGATGGGGTTGCCGTGCTCGGAGTGGTGGGCCGCGGCGATGGAGCGTGCTTCGGTGAGCAGCGACTCAGGGACCTTGACGGCAGGAGCTGCCGGGGCCGGAGTGGCCGGGGCCGGTTCCGGCATGACGGGCGGTGCCGGCGTCGAGGAGGGTTCCGGCTCGGCCGGGGCCAGGTCGGGCGTTCGGGCCGGTTCCGGATCGACAGCGGAGGCCGGGTCGGCCGCATTGACGGCGACTGTGTGGAAGGAGCGCAGGAGCTGTGGGCCGACAGCTCCCCAGCCCAGGAGGAGCAAGGGGGCAACGGCGTCGACGGCAGCGCGGCCGTAGTGCCCGGCGACGATGGGTTCGGCGACGTTGAGGGCCAGGGTCAGCAACCCGGAGAAGTGCATCAGCCGGGTGGCCGCCTTCATCTGCTCGGGCGGGACGCCGCGCAGGGACAGGTAGCGCAGGGCGACCAGGAGCCCGACCACCGACAGGTCGACCATGGGGGCGATCAGGGGTGCGATGGGGGCGGGGACGCCCAGGCGCAGCGCCAGGGCCCAGACGTTGCCGAAGGAGAAGACGAACGCCAGGAGGGCGATGATGACCATGACCACGGTCACGGTGCGCTGGGTGATCCGGTCCTCAGACACAGGGATTCACCTCCTTTCAAAGGTCAGCCTGTAACGGGCGTTGTGGTCAGGCCGCCAGCGGCGGTACGGAGTCGTCGTCCGGGTCGTCCTTGGTGAGGTCGATGCCGGGGAGCTGGGCGGCGAGCAGGTCGTCCGGGTCAGCGGTGAGGTGGGCCGTCCGGGCAGCGACGTGGGCGGAGTCGTCCTCACCGACGTACGGGGTGCGCAGGCGGGTGAAGCCCTTCCGCCCGTTGGTCTTCATGACCGCCACGCCGACGTAGGCCGGCTCCTGCAGCAGGGTCGGGCTGGCATCGGGCCAGTCGCGGATGTCGTCGCCGAGGGCGGCCACGGCCGCGTCAGTGGTCTTCTGCGCGAAGGACAGGCCGACCGGGCACACGTCGCGGATGAAGGTCGGGATTGCGTCGCCCGTGCTCTTCTGCGTGGCGAGGATGACGAGGATGCCCACCGAGCGGCCCATCTTCACCAGCTCCTCCACCAGCCGGGCGTTCTGCGCGGCCAGGGCGGCGAGCTGCTTGGTCTCCTTGTCGGAGCCCTTGTGGTCGCGGAAGTAGGTGTGCGCCTCATCAACGATCAGCACCACCCACGGCCAGGCGACGGACGGGCCACCGTGCCACATGTCCTTGCGGCCGAGCACGGTCTTGATTGCAGTGGACCGGGCGCGGCGCAGCCGCACGAGCTTCCAGAACAGGGCGTTGGCTTCCTTCAGATCGCTTCCGACGAAGGCGAACAGGCGGCCCATGAGGTCGGCGTAGTCGCCTTCATAGGCGGCCATCACCTTGCCGTCCGCCACCGCGATCTGAACCGCCGGGGAGGGTGCGCAGTCGCAGATGAACCGGTTGATCAGCGAGGTCTTCCCGAAGCCGGGCAGGCCGGCCACGGTGACGCCCGGCACTTCCGCCAGGTCGACACTCACCGCCTGGGCGTACTCGTCCATCCCCAGGTTCCACGTCGCCAGCTCCTCCGGCATCTTCCCGGTGGGTGTGTGGGAGGTCTTGGTAATCAATGGGTCCACCCGCACCCCGCGGATGAGGACGTGGCCGGGCTTGTCCTGGGAGACGGACACCCGCGTGCACCGCCAGGCGTCCGCCAGATAGGGCGCAGCCTTCTGGAACTCCTCCAGCCCCACCTTCGGCAGGCAACCGGCCCTCACGACCACGCCGAACGGGTCGGGCTTCACCTTCAGGGCCGGTATCAGCACCCGGGGCTTGGGCGGCTTGCCGTCCGTGTTGGACAGCGACGCCATCGCGGTCGGGGTCTTGTCTGTCACGGACAGCCCCGCCATGGGAGCGAACCGCTTCCAGATCCGGCGTACCCGTATGGCCTGCCGGATGCTGGCTCGCATCATCGTGTCGGCCAGCAGGTAGCGGACCACCCACACGGAAGTCCATGCGACGAGGCCAGCCAATCCCACCCCTACCAGAACCGGGGCGTAGCCCATCACCTCGCTCATGTCGTGCAGGGTCACTTCGCTTCCTTCCTTTGCTTACGGAGTGCGGCCAGGGGATCGGCCCAGGGGACAGGAAGCCCGGTGATGATGAGGCAGATCTCCGCGTGAGCGGGGGCTTCACCGGGCGGGTAGCTCTCGTGCTCCCACACCGCCGCGACGCGCCGAAGCATGTCGTCGCGGCAGGTGCGGGAGGCGTCGACGGTGCCGGTCACGCCGCGTCAGCGGCAGGGGCAGGGAGGGCCAGGTCCAGGCGGTCAGCGCGGTAGGCGATGCCGTCCGAGAGCTGACCGTTGAAGATCCGGGCCCACGGGGTGGCGAACAACTCCACCGGCATCACCGGCATGCCCGGCTTCAGCCCGTTGGGGAGACCGGTTTCCGGAACGGTGATCTTCATCGCCTCGGCGCGGCCCTCCTCCATGAAGAAGAGGGTGATCGTGTAGAGCTTCGCGCCGGTCTCGCGGTCGGTGGCGAACTGGGTCTTCTCAGCGTCCGCGTACTTCGGCACCGGCAGGGTGCCGACCATGAACGACGCGGTGGAGTGCAGGCCAACACGGATACGAGCCATGGGTGTTACGTCCTTTCGGCAGGTGCTCCGCCGGGCGGCGAAGCGAGATCAACTGTGCACTACCTCCGATGGGTGCGTCAAGCGCCTAGCGCACATCGCACCTGCTTCGTACGGGAGTCGTGCGGAAGCAGGGGTGCATCAGGGACTTACTGCGGTAAGCGAGCCAGGCCCGCTACCCTCGGGCTATGAAGCTGCCCAAGGATTCCGACACTCCGCCGTACCGCTTGGTGGCCGAGGAACTACGACGGCAAATCCGCTCCGGGCGCCTCAAGCCGGGGGAGCGGGTCCCTTCGTCCCGCGACCTGGAGGCGACCTACGAGATCGCGAACATGACCGCGCGTTCCGCCCTGCGCATGTTGCGTGACGAAGGGCTGATCCACACCATGCCGGGTCGGGGCAACTTCGTCGCGGACCCCCTCCCCGCAGGGGCCGACCCGAAGGCCGGCACTCCCGAGACGGCAGGCAGCGGGCACATGCCCACGCCGGAATACCTCGAACTATCCGAACGAATCGATGCCCTAAGCACTCGACTGGACAACGTGATCGACGTCCTTATGGAGCGGCTAGGCATCAGCGAGGCGAAGAAGACGTCGAAGAAGTAGCGGCCTCCTTTTCGAGGACGCGACGCGCCAGGTCCTCCAGGAGCGCCACCTTTTCCTCGACCTTCTTGAGCTTCGCCGCGATAAGCGCCGCCTCGTGCTTGGTCATGTCCACCCGTTCGTTGTTGTGCCGTTGTCGCGTATCGAGTGCAGCCAACCGCTGAGGGCTTGCCCGAAGGCTTGCCCAGCGGTCAACCACCGCCGGATCAGGGCTTGCCCGAACTGCTCGGCAAGCCGTCATCGCGGCTGTTGAGTCAGGTCTATCGGCCGAACTGGACAGGTGTGCGGCACACAGCTCCGGGCTCCCGTCGGACGGGCAACAACCTTCATTCGCGTCCCGCCGGGCGGGCCCGTATCGCTGCGCGCTCACCGCCAGTCGTCCTTTCTTGTCGTCCGGGCAGTGCCTCAATAGTCTGGAAAATCGCCGGTTTGGGTAACCGGCGATCGTCGGCTATGTTCAGCCGCCCTGTTTCGGAGGGCGCCCGTGCCACCCCACCACTCGCCCCCGACTACGCCCCCGACCGCGAAGGGGCGACCACGGTCACGGGCGCATAACGAAGGCGCCGACTTTTCCACAGGCTCAACCCTGGACTGGCCAACCTGTGGATAAATTTCGCCGACTGCCGGAACGAATAGGCGGCAATGCGCCTATAAGTGCCCGAAGTGGTGTCGAAGCGGCGGAGCCGATGGGGAAGGCGCGGGCAGTGCATGACCGCATGACGCACCAAGGCACAGCGCGCCGGAGCTGTTCAGAGTTTCTTTACTGGATCAAGGCGGCCCGCCTACGGCGGTCCGCGCGCGCTGGCGGCCAAGGGCCGCCGCCGCTCCTTGTCTCCGCCACCGCTGCGCCGGCCCCCACCCGCTCAGCGCGCAGCACCAGCAAGGCGGACAGCCAGACCAGGAAGCAGCCCGACCAGTCCGAGCACCAGGACCAGGCCGACACCGACCAAGCGGGGCCCCTCCACCCCACCGGCCCACGCTCCGCAGCCGACAGAGCGCAAAGCCGCAGGCACGCCCATGCGTAAGGCATCTGCGTCGACAACGCCCAGGCCGGGATGGTGGCGAGGGCCGTGACGAATCGAAGAAGCGTGGCTGAGGTCGGCGGGGGGTTGCTGGAAACACACGTGACGGGTGCTCGGTCGGCACGCCCGCCATCGTGGCTGACTTTCGGTGGCTCAGGTCAGAACTGGGATTCAGGTCGCCGGACCGCAACAGTGATCCTCTCTAACTCAGCAACAGGGAACCGGAGTTGCAGCCGCACCCGCATCCGAGCACGCCGACCGCCCCGGTACCATCGGCACCGGGGTCCTGATCAGGGATTCCGCGACCGGACCACCCCGGATTGCTGTCCAGGCTGAGGGGTGGTCCGGCCTCTTGTTGTTGGCCTCCGTCGCATGAGGCGCGGAGGACGAGCCGTGGGTTCGGGATTAGCTCAGGGCCTTACCCACTTCGTAGATGGTGGGGCGGTCCTCCGGGGCAGTGCTGAGCATCGCGTCGATCAGTTCGCCCAGCTCACCGGGGACTTTCACACGCCGTCGCCGACCGCTCGCCACCGCCTCTCTTTGCACACGGCGTGGAGCGTCGTCGGGGTACTCGACCACCCGCCAGCCTGTGGCGGAGATGAGCAGGGAGGCCCCGAGGGCGTAGATATCGGCTGCCTGTGTCGGTTTGGCTTCTCCAGTGGCGAGCACGCTGCGGGCGATCTCCGGTGCCTCGTAGTGGACGAGGCAGCCGCGGAACGGGAAGTCGTACCCCTCGGGGATGCGTCCGCCCTGAGCAAGGGCAAGGTCGATCAGATGGGTTCGGTCCGGCCCGATGATGAAGTGGGCGGGCTGCACATCACCGTGCGTCCAACCCTTCGCGTGAAGTTCCGCCAGCGCTTCGACGCAGCCCAGCGCCACGCCGGTGTGCGGTTCGACGGACGAGTCCCGCTCACGGCACGGCTCCCACAAGCGGTACAGATCCGGCCCTTCGTGCCACGGCTGAAAGTTCCACGTTCCGCGTTCCCACTCGCCATACGCGACGTCGTCGAAGCCGAGGCGATACAGAACGGCACCCTCGCGTGCGGGCGCAAGAGCGGTCCAAGGCTGGGCAGTCCAGTCGGGCGTGGCATCGATCGGATATCCGAGCTTCACGGCGTACCGCCCTCGATGGCTCTCCACCTCCCACACTGTGGAGCCCCGGCGGTTGATGACCAGGTGCTGCGCCGTGGGCATGAGCGCGTCGAGCACCACGATCGGCAATTCAGGGGTCGGGCCGGACAAGGGAGCCTCTCCTTCCTGGCGAGCGCGGCCGACCATGAGCACAGGCCGGCCGCGTCGCTGTTGTCGTGTGTTACGCCTGGCCGTACGGTCGCCCGCAGTCGGAGTCGCACTGCGCGAGGTTCTCACCGTTCACGGTCCAGAGGTCGTCGAAGACCATGAATCCGGCGGCCTTCATGGCGCGAGCGGAAGCAGCGACCTCCTCCGGGTCGCGGGCACCCCCGCCCGGCCTCGGGTTGTGGTGCAGGAAGCGGCCCGCGTACTGCTCGCAGAGTTCGGCGTACTCCTTCGTGTGCAGGATGAGCGCGTGCAGGCCGAGGTCCACGTCGTCCGAGGGGACCATGGGGACGGTGGCGGTGGCCGCCGTGACCAGGAACGCGACTGCCTGATCCGCGATCCGCCGGGCCCTCTCGGGCGACTGCCCGTTGTGGGCGACCACGAAGTGGGCGAGGCTCTCGAACAGCTCCTCGCCAGCCACCGCGCGACCGGTCCTCTGATCGTTCGCCGTTGCCGTCATGCTCAATCTCCTTGTATGAGACGGTGTGGGGCATTTACCGCCCGCTTTGATCGCCGAGTCCTGCCCGGTTACGACCAGGAGCGGGCTTGGAGGACCGCCCCGGACGGGGTGGGGAGCCTGTGAATCGGCACCGTCCGGGGCGGTCGGTCTACTGGCGGATGCTGAGAGCCATGCCGATCACCAGGCCGCACGACCCGCTGACCATGACGATGAACAGGACTCCCGCGTACCGCCCGATGGCGCGCATCACAGCCCATCCCGGCTGTTGCCGTTCTTGATGGCCAGGCGTGCGCTCAGCTCTTCGCGCGCACTCGGCGCCACCACGTTGTCCGGCATGGCATCCCACTCCGTGCCGCCACCGATCGGCCTTATCTGCACCCGGCCGCCGACCTCACCCATGACGACGCCGAGACGTCCCTTGGCACTGTCCTTCGCCAGTTCACCGATGCCTGGTCTGGTCTGCTGGTTGCTCGCCATGCAAGGAGCATCGCGATTCAGGGACCACGGCTAAAAGGTCAGGCTGATTACCCAACTTGGGTAACATCGCGGCAAGTAGAGAACCAGCGACGTTGCGTAGCCCTCGAAGTGTGGGAGCTTGCCCAATGCCCGACGCCGACCGGCCGCAGGAACTGCCTGCCAGGCTGCTCACCGATCCCGAGATGATCAGTGCGTGTCGAGTGCGGGACTTCGCGAGGGTCTTCCGACTGATGAAGACGAGAGCGGGTATCTACCCGTCGATGATCGCCAGGCGTTGCGAGTTGACGCCCAGCCGAGTCGGGGAAGTGATCGCGGGCCGCCGCCAGCTGCTGCACATGGACGTCATCGAGCGCATCGCGGACGGCTTGCGCATCCCGGGACACATGCTCGGGCTGGCCCGACGTCCGTGGGAAACGCCCCAGGCTCTCGTCGTCACCGAGCGCGAAGCACCGCAACAGCCGGACCCGGAGCAGCAGACGCCGGAATCCCTGCCGAGTCCGGATGTGGACAGCATCTTGGCCCTGGCTACCCGGACCAGCCTCAGCACAGCCACGCTCGAAGCCTTCCGTGCGTCGATCGAGGACTACTGGAAGCGGGACAACCAACACGGGGGCGAGGCACTGCGGCCGGCCATCGTCGGCCAGTTGCGCTACGTCGTCGGCCTCTTGAAGGAGAGCCGAGCGCCGGCGATCCAGAACGGCCTGTACGGAGTTGCCGCGGAGCTGGCACGCCTCACCGGCTGGACCCATTTCGACGCCCGCCAGTACAACCAGGCTCGCGCGTACTTCACAGAAGCCCTGCAACTGGCGAAGGAGATCGACGATCGCCAGTTCATGGCCAACGTCCTCGCCTGCATGAGCCTGCAAGCCACCTACCAGGATAAGCCAGCGGACTCCCTTGCCCTGGTGACCGCCGCGCAGGACCAGGCCCGTTCTTCTCTCGGCACGACGCCACGCGTCCTGTCCATGCTCTCCATGCGTGAAGCCTTCGCCCACGCCACTCTCGGCAGCCGAGACTCCACTCACCGGGCGATCGGGGAGGCGCACCGTCACTTCGAACAGATCAGAGCGAGCGACCCCGACCCGTCCTGGGTCACCTACTTTGATGAGCCCAAGCTCCTGGTCGACACAGGCATCGCTCACGGACGGTTGGGCGAGGCCGCGACCGCCGAACCCTTGATCGCGGATGCGCTGCGCAGAGAGGACCGCAGTAACCAGCGCGGCCGTGCGTTCCACTCGTTCTGGTTGGCGAGGACACAGCTGGACCAGGGCAAGCTTGACCAGGCGTGTCATACGGCCACGGAGGCCCTGGAGTCTGCTTCCACGGTGTCCTCGGAGCGAGTGACAGGGCATCTCAGGGAGTTTTACGACCAGTTAGCCCCGAGCAGGCAGGAGCCCGTAGCCCTGGCGTTCGAAGCGCGGCTACGGGCACTCCTCCCACCGGTCAGCGGATCGCCTCATCCATGAGCAGATACAGCAGGCCGACGAGCGATCCACTGCTCACGATCTCCCGGCGGTCTATCATCCCGCGCACCTCTGCGAGGGGGATCCACTCGATGCGGTCGGACTCGTTCTTCTCGGTGGGCGGTCCGGCATACGTGGCGCCGTCGATGCGGAAGACGTGGTGCTGTGAGTCGGTGATCCCGTTGGCCGGCTCGGCGTAGACCAGGGGCTTGATGGCGCCGGGGCGGTAGCCCGTCTCCTCCAACACCTCGCGGGCCGCCGCCTCTTCTGGCGTCTCGTCGACTTCCACCAGGCCCATGGGCAGTTCCCAGGCCCACGACTCGGTGATGAAGCGGTGTCGCCACATCATCAGGACCTCTTGGCGGTCGTTGACCACAGTGGCCACAGCCAAGTGCCGCAGGCGGACGACGTGGTACTCCCACCTGCGTCCGTCGGGCTGCTGGACGTCGACCAGACACAGATTCACCCAAGGGTTGGTGTAGATCTGTCGCTCACCGTGGGTCTTCCACTCCATACCTGCGGCCCCTCTCGATCGGTCTTCAGGATCTCAGACTGCTCCGGAGGAGGGTGCTGGTTCGACTCTTTTCGCGTCACCTTGACGAGATGGCCTGCGAGTGACCCGCCTTCTGGCTGAAGCGGCCAGGTGCTAGGAGGCGGGACCCAGGGAGCAGCGGCAGGGGAGATGAGGCGAAGCCCCAGCTTGGGAAGCTGCGGCGATCAGGGATCTGCTGTGGCGTTGACCTGCTGCAATGCAGGGTGCGTTGCCGTTTCGGGTGCCGTTGCTGTCACCGTGATTCCCTGCTGTTTCCCGCCCGTTGTGGCACGACTGTGGCACGCGTCCGCCCGAAGCCGCGCGATGAATGACGGGCCAAGCGCTTAGAAGGTGCTTGGTGGTCCGAGCCATATACGGCCTCTGACCTGCGGTTGGCAGCGCTGTGATCGATCGGCCTGGGCAGCTTCGACGCGCATTCGACGGAAGCCAGTGACTGCTCTGGGGTGGCGGGAGCGCCGGTATGGGTGCTGTGGCTGCGGCACCACTGATGCGGACACCCCGGGCCGAATCTAGACTGAGACAGCCAACACCAAGCGATACACCGCAGGCAGACAGGCCGAAGGGTCGGGCACGGCTTCGCTCGACGTGATCCCCGCCGCGCCGGGGCACTGCGGCTAACCCGCGCTACGGACATCGCAGCCGGATGGTGCTCCAACGGCCGCTCGCCCTCCCGCGGTTCGCATGATCATGTGCAGGACATCGTGCGACTATGCCGAAGCGTTGATCCCCGAGCCGTCATGCGACGGTGCTGTGATGGTTCTGTTCGGGTCACTGCTCGTCGAACTTCTCCGTCAGGTGGAGCCGCACCTTGAGGCGCCCGCTCGCGTTCACCTTGTCGAGGATAATTTTTCCTTCCTCCTGCATCCTGCGGACGAAGTCTTGCCAGGCGTCGAGACCGTAGGCTCGAATCCAGTTGAACCGGTTGTCCTTGTCCGGAGCATACTCGCGTGAGCTCACGATTATCGGTCCCCGGGCAAGGGCGATGTTCGACTTGAAGTAGTTGTCGACCTCGCTAACGTCGTAGGCCGTGTCTTCAGGTAGCCCGAGCACGTGCTTAATCCTCGACTGCCCGACCGCCAATTCGCCTTGCGTCAGTACCTCGAGTACCTGCTTGTAGGAGTCCCCCACCAGAGCGGCACCCGACGACTTCGACAGGTCCACTCGATCGACATGGCCGGAGGTCAACAGGAGTTCAACACCTGGCCCCACGGTCAGATTCTGGATGTGTGCCTCCTGGAGCGTAACTCGGCCAGAGCCGCTGAGTTCCAGATTCTCGACTGTGATCCGACGCGCAGTGCGAGGGGCGTCGCCTGCCCCGTAGACCCTCGCCCACAGCTCGCCCAGGCTGATCATCCCGGACCGACGCTGGTTATAGGGCTCTGCCGCGTTTACCTTTTCCTGCAGCGCCGTGATCAGCGCGTTGGGCGCCCTACGATGCTCGGATTGCCAGATGGAATTGATCAGCTGCGCGCAGAGCGCCGAGATGGGAACGCTGAACAGCAGGGCGGCCGCCTGGTCGAGCGGTAGTCTGGCGACCTGCCGGGCAAGGAATTGTTCGGCGATCGCGAGGTGGGTGAACTTGAACGAGAGTTCTTCGTCCGCCCATTCGGCACTCATCCCGCACAACGCTATCAGCCGGCGCTTCTCTTCCTTGGTGAGGTCCCGGCCCAGAGCTTGAGACGCTGCTAGCTCTAGGTCCTCTTCGGAGACCTCTGCTACGGCGTTTCGAGCTATCATCTCTGCAACTTCGGAGAAAATGTCGGCCAGCACTTCGGATCCGAAGAGCTTTACACTTCCTTGGCCAACCAGTTTGCGTCGTTCCCGCTGCAGATAGGTCTCGACGACGAACTGCAAGAACTCGGATGTCTTCTCGGATCGCACCCAGGCGGCGAAGGCCAGGCAGAAGAATGGCGTAGTCAGAAGTTGTCGGATCTCAGGAGACTTATTCGCTCCCGCTTCATCGACAGACAGGTGATCGGTGAGCTCCCGCAGCTGCGTGGGCTGCCACGGCAGTAGTTCGAGCGTTGTCACGTACGGCGGCCAGTCCAGGGCGGCGTGAAGGTCAAGACTTTGGCGAAGACGGGCTTCGGAGTAGCTTGAGCGCGCCGACAGGATGACTGTCCCTCTGCCCCGCAGCTCGTCCAAGATGGGCTTCAGGCCGGTCAGCGGATTATCGTAGGTTCGGAAGCCGAGCAGCTCGTCAAAGCCGTCGATCACCAGGATGGCGAGACCCGCGCGGCACAGAGCCAGCACAGAGCTCTTGTCGAGGATCTTCGTCCGTGCCAAGCGAGCGTCGAGAAGCGTGTCGAGGCTGTTCGCACTGGCTCCGCTCGATGAGATGTAGATCGCAAGGGGGGTGAGCTCACCGCGGTGGGAGAGCGACTCCCGAGCAAACTGCAGCAGGCTGTGCGTCTTGCCCGATCCAGCCTCCCCAGTCAGCGTGATGAGGTTCGTGTACGAGCTGTAGAAGCCGGTCTGGTCGGTGATCTGTTCACATGCCTGGGTGATGGTGACATCGGTGCCATCCCCAACGATGCGGACACGGGACGGCACATGACGGACGTGCTGCTTGAGATCCGGGAACAGCTCCTCCTTGATCAGGCTCTCAAGCGCGACCTGCTCCTCGAGTTCCTCCAGAAGCCGTTCCTTGAGGAGCTCCCAGTTGCAGATCTCTGCCAGAAACGCCTTATATGGTTTGAATCCTGAATCTGACTGCCAAACTCGAGCATGATCGGCATTAAGTGCAAACCGGTCGACGCGCCGGATCGTGCCATGGGAGGTGCGCAGATCCCACCGCACCGTGATCGGATCAGGCGGAGAGACCAAGGTCTGTATCGAATCTCTCTCGGCGAATCCGCGGAGATCCTTCCGAATGTCCAGCGCAAAGTTCTCAAGCAGCCGGTCGCCGCCTTGCAGCCCCAATTTTTGAAGCGCCTCCAGGATCTCCGGTCGGGTGACGTCGGTCGCCGACCCACGGCGGGGCCAATAGGTCGCGAACCCCCCGGAGTAGTCGTGCAGGGCGGCGAGCTCACCATTGATCAGGATGAAGAACGGCTCCAGTTGGGGGACGTGCCCGTGCTCATAGATCATCACGATATGGTCCGCATTGTCTGAGACCACCCGATGGAGAGCACTGAGGTCCACGTTCTCCGGGTCGGGACCGCCGTGAAACACCTGGTTGCGCATCTGGCGGACCGATGTGCCCGTAGCCACCTCGGTATTGACGCTGTCCGCGACGTCAAGGGCGGCGGACTGACAGACATCACAACCCAGAGAACCGCGCTGCAGATTGATGTAGCGGGACCATACATCGAGGGATCCCGGTGTGGACAACGTGGTTGGTCCCCCGGCAGCGGCAGCACAGAGCAGCCCCAGCACCCGCAGCTGAAACTCAACATGAGCCAGAGTCTTAAGCGGCGCCTGCTGTCGGTCCGGCGCTGCAATAAGGTCCGCGATAGTCACGTCGTCTCCAGTGGGCGCGGGCGCGAATCGGAGCATCATTCTCACACGTCAACCCCGGCTATCGACCGTCAACCCCGGCTTCGACGTAGGTAGTCGCGGTGACGCCCGACAGCACGGGGGATGCCGTCGACCTGGATGACGGTGGCCTACGACTTGATGCGCGGTTGAGTGCAGGTCGCAGCCGGCTGAGTATGTCCAGGACTAGCTTCGCTCTTGCATGACGGCTCGTCCGGTTCTTCCGACACGCCGTTTCGACTTCACGGTCGATGGTGGCCAGACCGATGATCCAACTGTCACGTCAGGACGGCGCCTAGTTCTACAACTCCGGGGGCGCTAGGCTCTCGGGCAATGCAGCAGGTCCGGGGCTCTCGCGTGTTTGACCATCGGATTGGAGACGGGGACCCGGGATGACTTCTCGATGACCACTGGGGCTTCTTTGGCTGAGATGCGAGTAGGAACACGCTTAATACCCGCCTGTGTCGACTGTGGCTGACCTCTACGTCTGGTACAGCTGGGTTGCGTCCCGAGGTGATCTCTATATGGCGCTGCTCTCACGCAGTTAGGTACACACTATGAGTGATTTGCGCGGGAAAACCACCAGCGTGCAACAGGTGTCCTTACGCCGTCACGGACGGCGGCAGGTCGGCCCCGTCGTTGAAACGGCGGATAACCTCGACCAGCGGGACCGGGTCGGGGAATATTCCTGAGACCCCGGAGGGGTCGTCCCGGTTGAACGGGTCTTCCCACAACAGGCTGGGGTCGAGCTCGCCGTTGTCGGTCAGGTGGTCGATGACCAGGCGCACGAAGTCCTGCTGAGCGCGAGTGGCACCCGTGTTTTGCAGGAACATGGCGAATGCTTCCTCGACGGCCTCACGTTCCAGGCCGACAAGGGAACGGATGAACCTGCCCAGGCCGTGGGCCTTCTCGGCGGCGGCGTTCACGTCGGCCTCCGTGCCGATCTGGGCGTCCACGAGCATGCGGCCTAGCTCGTCCAGATCCTGCTGGGTTAGGGGCTTGTTGCGGCGCAGCTTTTGTAGGGCCAAGTTGGTCAGGTGTCCGGCGAGATACGCCCGGGCCTTCTGGCGGAACCGCTTGGCGTTGACGCCCTTAGCCGCGGCGGTCAGCTCGACCTCGCCCACCTCGCCTATCTCCTCGACCAGATCGGTGTAGACGATCTTCTGCTGGGACTTGGTGATCAGCCCGACCAGGCTTCGTATCCGCAGGCGCGCGACCTCCAGCATGGGAGCGGTAACGTCCTGCCACCACTCCTCGCCGGCTAGGTCGTCCAGCAGCGCGGCCTGAGTGGCGATCTGAGGCACGTCGCGATTCTCCAACAGCGCCGAGGCGATTGCCCGCACATTCTCCCGCACCCGTGCCACGTCCACATCCGCACGCAGGGTGCCCAACTGGAGGGTGAGCATCATCAGGTCGAACCGCTTGGCTTTCTCGTCGGTGCCGTCCCCGCGGTCGGAGGTGGGCAGGTCGCCCAGGTTCTCGATCAGGTCGCCCAAGTCCTGGGGGTCGGCGGCGCGGATTTTCTCGCGCGCCCAGGCCTCCCGGTTGGCGTAGGTCTCCACCCAGGAGTGGTGCTCGCGCACGATGAAGTTGTCCAGGTTCATCCCGGCCACGGTCTCGTGCAGCCGCACAGCAACGTCGTCGCGCAGCCCAGCCAGTTCCTCGCTGGGCTCGTCCAGAAGGCCGATAGTGCGCAGCAAGTCCACACGGGTGGCGAACATTCGCGCGTGCAGAGACTTGGCTACCCGCCCCTCGGCGTGGGGCAGATCCTGGTTGAACCACTCGGCGTTGCCCAGCAGGTCGAAGACGAAGAAGTCCTCCTTGTCCTGGCCGGGCCCGTACAGGTCGGGGCGCAGCCGGGTGCCGCGGCCAATCATCTGCCAGAACTTCGAGGAGGTGAACACACGCTTGAAGAAGACGAGGTTGGCGACCTCAGGCACGTCCACGCCAGTGTCGAGCATGTCGACGGTCACGGCGATGTCGGGCTGCTTGGCCGCATCAGAGAACTCATCCAGGGTCGTCTGCGCGCGCTGGTCGGAGGAGATGATCACGCGCGCGGCCTTGCCAGCCAGGTGCGGGTAGGCGCGGTCGAACCGTTCTACGATGAACCGGGCGTGCAGTTGGTTCTTTGCGAAGATGATTGTCTTGGCGATCCGGTCACCGCCCTCGACCCGGTGGCCCTTCTCCATCAAAAACTTCAGGGCCTTGTCGACGGTGTCGGTATTGAACAGCCAGTTGTTTAGGGCCTCGCCGTCCACACCGTCAGGCGGCTCGACCTCCTCACCCCAGTCCAGTGCGTCCCACTGGTCCTTCTCTTCGTCCGAGAGCTGCTCGTAGCGCACGCCCTGGCGGGGGAACTTCAAGGGCACGTCGATCACCCGAGGGGGCACGAGCCACCCATCCTCGATGGCCTGGTCCAGAGGGTAGAAGTCGGTTGGGATGCCTTGTTCGAGCCCGAACAGCGAGTATGTGTTGCGATCGACCTCGTCCTTGGGGGTGGCAGTCAGGCCCACTAGCAGCGAGTCGAACCACCGGAAGATGTGCTGGTACTTCTGGTACACCGACCGGTGGGCCTCGTCGATGACAACGAGATCGAAAAACCCCGGCCCGAACTTGCGGGTCCCGTCGTCCTTGAATTCGTTGATCTCGTTCATCATCTTCGGGTACGTGGACACGTAGATACGGGCCTTCTCAGCCTTGTCCGCCTCCCGTAGGTCCACGGCCGGCACGTCCGGCAGGTTCTTGCCGAACGCACGCACCGCCTGACGCACCAGCGCGTCCCGGTCAGCCAGGAACAGCACGCGGCGCACCCACCCGGCCTTCAAGAGGGTCTCGACCAGGCCGATCACCGTGCGGGTCTTGCCCGTACCGGTGGCCATGACCAGCAGCGCCCCCCGCTGGGCCTTGTCGTCGAAGTCCTCGGCCACCGCGCGGATCGCGCGGCCCTGGTAGTCACGGGTGGCGACCTTCGCAGTCCGCTCGGGCAGCGGCACGCCGTAGATCACCCGCCGGTTCTTGCGGCGCTGCTGCATCCACTCCAACTCATCCTTGGTGTAGAAGCCCGCGACCTTCCGTGGCGGGTATCCGGGCCCGTGCTGGTAGCCGTCGTCGTCGTAGATGCGGTGCTCGTTGCCGTTCGTGGTGAAGATGACCGGGCGGCGCCCGTAGATCTTCGCTAGGCCGTCGGCGTACGTCTCGGCCTGCTTGAGACCGTCCATCGGGTCTCGGCTAGTGCGCTTTGCCTCCACGACGGCCAGCGGCAGCCCGTCGTCGCCCCACAGCACGTAGTCGGCATATCCCGTGCCACCGTTCGCCGCCGCCCCAGGCACCGGGAACTCTCTGTCCCGAACCTCAGCCAGGGGCCAGCCAGCCTCGGCTAGCAAGTCGTCGATCAGGTCGGTGCGGGTGGTGGCCTCGTCGTAGTCATGCGTGTCCGGCAGCTTGGAGTTGGCCTTCTTGGCCGCCAGCGCGGCGCGGACCTTGGCCAGCTCGGCTTCCAGTGAAGCGTTCTTGGCCCGTTCCGCCTCCAGGGCATTGGCCTTGGTTGCAAGCTCTGCGTCCAGGGCCTCGATCTCCACGTGCGTCTTGCGCGCCTGGTCCTGCTTCTGCGCCGCAGTCTTGGGCACCGGCAGCGCGGCCGGGTCGAACGTCAATGAGGACGGGATCGAGCCGGGGTACTGGGTGTAGGTGCGCGCCAGCCAGTACAGGCTGTGGAAAAGCGCGCGCAGGGAGGCCACCGCGTGCTGCACCGTCACCTTCGTCATCGTGGTGTCGTGCGCCGCGCGGTTCCCGGTCCGGCGCACCAGGTGCATCTTGTCCAGCAGATCCGGGCCGGCCAGGGCCTTGAACGTCGGCTCGGCCAAACGGCCGTTGAGGTCGTTCTGGTAGGGCGTAACCAGGGTGCCGTCGTAGGCGTACAGCCATCCGACTGCAGCCTCCAGAGCGCGACGGGAGTAGATGCCAGAGGCGTACGGGTCGAAGCGGGCGTACTGCTCGGCGCGGTCGGCCAGCTGGTGCAGGACAGGCCATTCGGCCTTGACGAACTCGAACGTGCCCACCCTTGGCACTCCCCCATGCATGCGTGTGAAGTTGACAGGAGTAGTCAACCAGTCCCTACCCCACGGTCACTAGGCCTGACGGACCATGACGGGCCGAAAGCCCGATTCACTCCCCATGCGCCTGTTCCAGCAGGCTCTGATTGGTCTGCTTCGCCAGGTCCCACAACGGGCCTGTCGTGACGATCTGGGGTCCTAGGCCCCGCTTGGACGGCGAGGCCAGGTAGGCGGTGCGCACCGCGTTGCGGTAACCGAGCACAATCCACAAGTACCGACCCTGGTACTCGCACCGCCAGGCACTGGAGACGAATCGACCCGTGTCCCTGCGGGCCTCGACCGCCATCAACTCCCACACCGCAGGGTCGAAGGCTTCGATGACATCCTGGGGCAGCGCGCGCTCTGCGGTGCGCTGCTCCAGGTGAGCCACATCCGCCACGACCTGGGTGTTCGATGAGATCACTTGTCGCACCCGCTCAAAAAGGGCTGCAGGGCCGGTGTCTATGTGGAACCGGACAGTGCGTGGCGACACGTCAACGCCTCACAGTTCGCCGCGGAATGCGCGGGACTGCAATGACGCGAATAGAGTGTTCAGCTGCGTCAGGTGTGCCTGGTACTGCTGGCGAACCACGTTGATCTGCCGAGCCTTGGCCGCGAACTCCTGCTGAGCGCTCAACAGAGGAACTGCAACCTCATACTTCATAAACTTGGCCTGCGATACGTTACGGACGCCACTTGCCCCACTGGCAGCGTTTTCAATGTATCGACGGAATCGAGGCGTCTTGAAGGATTCCGCGAGGAACTCTGGACGCAACTTTGCATCGGCTTCGAATTCGACGCGCCAAACCTTGTCCGGGAGATATAGATCCCCTTCATGCTTTGTGGCGAAAGCAGGAACCGCAATCATGTCGATGCTTCCGCTGGCCCGAGTAACCAACAGGTCTCCGGGCGCAACTTTGTGACGCGCGGGTGGCTCGTATCCGCCAGGAAGAGGCTTTGACTGTAGAGGGTCAAAAACACCTCCTGAAACTGCGCTGGTCTTAATCACCCGCGCCGTAGATTCATCCCCTCCGGTGCCAACGACACTCTTCCCGGACGAAAATGAAATTCCCGTATCGGAAAGCCTCATCCGCTCCTGGCCCGAGGCGATATTTTCCGCAAGGCTAAGTGCAAGATCAGCGAGCTTATCTATGGAAGCGCGGCGCTTGGCGCGGAGGTCGTCTATATGGTCGAGGATACGTGCGATCCGCTGCTGCTCCTCCAATGAAGGTGCAGCAATGTGAACCCGGGTGCGGAACCGGTCCAGACTGACCTTCTTCTGCGCCGCTCCAGTCGTAATCAAATTGATCTGGTGACGCACTTCCGGTGTTCGAAACGCGTGAACAAGGAACCTGCGATCAAATCCCGATGCCGGCCTCAAGCGGATACAGTCGGCCGTGATGATTCCTGGCGCATCACTGTCATACAAAGCCACATCCCCCGGCGGGTCCCCCATCTTGGTGACCAAGATATCCCCCAGAACCACCTGATGCGCCGCGAGCTCGGCAGCCTTATCAGCGGCGACATACGCCCGCGGGTGAGAGAAGTTTCCAGAGCGGATGTCCTTGACGAACACGAGAGGCACACCCTCGTTGACATAATCACTCGTCTTGAGGCTGCTACCAAAGGGGCCGATGATAAGCGCGTCCTTCGCAAGACCAGCAATGGCATGCGTGCTGTACAGCTTCCAGCCAGTCGGTATCGCGGTCACGCGAGCATCCCCTCCAGCTCATCGAGGCCAGTACGGATCTGGGCGTCAAGCTCCCTCAGGTTCGCGATGACCTCAGCAGGCTCGGGGTACTCGACCTTGTCGTGGACGATCTCCTTGTAGCGGTTGATGGAGAAGTCGTAGTCGTTCTCCGCGATCTCCGCCTTAGGAACCGTGAAGGACTGGTCCGTGCGCGCTCGCGACCTCTCAGAGGTCTCACGCTGGTGCCAGCGGCCCAGGACATCGGGCAGGTTGTTCTTCTCATGGTTCGCGATCACGAAGTCTGCGGAGGGCACAGGCCCGAACTGATCCTCGGGCACGAGCATCGTGCGTTTGTCGTCGAGGCTCATGCCGTCGGCTTTGACGTCGTAGAACCAGACCTCGTCCGTGCCGCCCACGCCCGTCTTGGTGAAGAACAGGATCGCCGTGGAGACACCTGCGTACGGCTTGAACACGCCCGATGGCAGCTTGACCACCGCAGCCAGTCGGTGGTCCTCCACGAGGGTCTTGCGGAGGTTCTTGTGTGCCGTCGAGGAACCGAACAGGACGCCGTCGGGCACGACCACGGCCGCGCGACCGCCGGGCTTGAGCAGGCGCAGGAACAGTGCGAGGAACAGCAGTTCTGTCTTTTTGGTCTTGACGTCCTTGAGTAGGTCTTTGCTGACCTGCTCGTAGTCCAGCGACCCGGCGAAGGGCGGGTTGGCCAGGACTAGGGAGTATTTTTCCTCATCATGGCCTGCCTGCTGGGACAGGGAGTCGCGGTGCTGGATGTCGGGGTTCTCAATGCCGTGCAGCAGCATGTTCATCGAGCCGATGCGCAGCATGTGCGGATCGGTGTCGAAGCCGTGGAACATGTCGTGGTGGAAGTGCTGGCGGCCCTCCTCGGTGCGCAGCGCCTGGGCGTGGTGGGTTCTTACGTACTCCTCGGCCACAACCAGGAAGCCGGCGGTGCCGCTGGCTGGGTCGATGATGACGTCGTCCGGGCGTGGGGCGGTCATGTTGACCATCAGGTCGATGATGTGCCGCGGGGTGCGGAACTGGCCGTTGGTGCCCGACGTGGACAGCTTGCCGAGCATGTACTCGTACAGGTCACCGTTGGTGTCCCGGTTCTGCATCGGGATGTCGGAGAGCATGCCGACGACCTTGTCGAGCATGTAGGCGTTCGGGATCGCCAGGCGGGCGTGCTCCATGTGCTGGGAGAAGGTGGAGCCGTCTACGCCCAGGGTCTGCAGGAACGGGAAGACCCTCTTGTCTACGACCTCGTACATGCGGTCGGGCTCGAAGTTACGGAACACCGACCAGCGCAGGTCGTTCCAGTCCCGGCCCTGGTCGTCGGTGCCCTCGGGGAAGATCCCGCCAGTGATGGGCTGGCCGAGGACCTGGGCGCGCTGGAGCGCGGCGGTGTGCAGGTCGTCCAGGCGACGGACGAACAGCAGGTAGGTGATCTGCTCGATCACGTCCGTAGGGTTGGAGATTCCACCTGACCAGAACATGTCCCAGACACGGTCGATCTTCGCTTTGATGTCACCGGTGATCACGCCCGGAATCATACGTGCCCCTCCCCACCCCCCGATCGGTTTCGACTCTTCAGCGTCATCGTTGGTCGGCCTGAGCCTGGATCCACCGATGACCATGGAGGACAGACTGCGTCCTCCCAGGTCAGTCAGCCCTTCGGGCGGTAGTCGATCTTCACCCGAGAGGTGAAGGCGCGGAACGGCTCGATTGGGCCGCTGACCTGGACGAAGGCTGCTCGGGTCCGGCTTTCGTCAGTGGATTCAGGCTGAGTGGGTGGCTTCGCCATCTCCGGAGCCGGAGTCCATCGAGGCCTTAAGCCGGTGTTGCTTATTGCAGAAAGGCAGAAATGATTCGACTAGTCGTCGTGCGCCTGCTCTGTGTACTGCGACGCACTTTGCGAAGCAGCGGTCGGTGGAGCGGCTTTGGCGCGAGTGAGCACGGCCCCGTAAGCTTCCGGCGCGTCGGGCAGTCTGTGGACCTGCCCGGTAAAGCACGACGTGGGGCCATGATCTGCGAGGCTCGCGCCAAAGTGACTGCGTAAAGCCGTGAAGCCGATCGCCCCAGCCACGATGTACCCCCTTCTACGGCAAGCGGCTGACTGCTGTGCGCGCGGCACGGGCGCCGGCCGGGCCGGAGCGGGGCGGAGACAGGAGCGCCGGCCCGGCCGGGGGCCGGGGTGCGCGCGGTGAGCGGAGCGAGCCGCCTTGAACTGGTGGGAGAAGTTGCAACTCACAGGAGAGCTCTGTTCAGCTCGGTGTCTGAGGCCGGTGCGGTTGATGTGCCAGCAGCGGGTTCGCTGAGGCTGCGACGGGCGCCGACACTTGACAGTGGTGCCGTAGTTTCAATTTGACGGCAGCTCTGACGGCAACGGCAGCACACAGACGCGCATGATCACGGATGTCAGCGATCGAAGCCAAGGGCCGTGAGCCGTCCTCATGGTGTGCTGCCCGATCCTACGGATCAGAAGGTTGCAGGTTCGAATCCTGCCGAGTGCACAGCAGACCAGAGGCCCCGGAGAGATCCGGGGCCTCTGGTGTTGTGGTGTCGGCTGTTACGTCAGTTCTTCCAGCCGCCGGTCACAGCGGCGCGTCGGGTTTGTCTCAGGAGGCGTTACGGCTCTCGGCTTCGGCTTGGGCTATGGCTTCGGCTTCGCTCTCGGCCGGTGCGAGCGTGACACCGAACGCCTGCGTGATGTAGCCCGCCGCCGACATGACGTGTGCTGTTCCTACCACGGGAGCGATGGCGACAAGGAGGTCCTGCAATTACTCAACCGTGAAGTCGGCTTTGATCGCGGGGTTGATGTGGGCCAGGTAGGAGATCGCCGGTGCGTCCATGGCCACGAGTGCGGCGACGCGGGCGAGGATGAGCGTTCGCTCGTCCATGTGGCAGTGCTCGACGGAGTCGATCGTCATGGCGGCGATCGTGTCGAGTACGGGAGTCTCAGACGCAGTAGCCATGGTTGGGCCGCCTTCTGCTTCCGTAGGGAGGTGAACCGCCATCCGCTTGACTCGGAAATCCCCCTGCCCGGCAGTTGCCGCTCAAGCGTGGGCACCCTCAGGTGATGGCGCGCGTCGAGCCGGGCAAGGGACCGAACGTGCTGATCTTGTGGAGGTTGCCGTCATGCACGGTCTGTCCGTTTTCCCGGCCGTGGAAGCGTCCGTGGCAGAGAGCAGGAGCGTCACGGTGACGTCTCCCCGGCGGTGATCACTCCGGCGGCCGTCTGGGGCGTCGGTTCCGCGGCGCCGCCTGCCTGCCGGACCGCTCAGCTCTGGCCACCACTTCCTCAGCAGCACGCGAACACCTGTGAGACCTGTGCCCAGTCGTGGCAGCTGGTGGCTCGGATGGCGGGCGGTGACTCCCAGCCGCAGGATGGTGGCGACTGCCCTGGGTCGTCCCCAATCCCTCGGGCGGCGGGATCTCGGAGCGCATCATGGACCTGGAAAACCTCTGCTTGATCACGCAGGCTGTCCTCGGTCATGTCTCGTGCAGCGGGGACTCTGTGGACCGGTGGACCGAGCTGGGACACGTCGGGACCTGACAGCAGCAGGCGCGTGGTGGTCGCCTCCGGCCCTCGGCGGGCCTTCCCCAGGCGCTCGATCGGCTCCGGCACGGGCGTGGGCATGGTGATCGCCGTGCTCGCGCTCACGAACGTGATCGACAACCGCTGGGCGCCGTCGTTCCATCTGCTGACCGCGGTACTGGTCAGCGCGCTGCTGCTGGGGGTGCTCTTCTGGGCCGGCGACACTTGGGCGGATGCGGGGCTGGACCCATCCGCGATGGGGCGTGGTGCGCGCTGGGCGCTGGCGTTGATCGGGCTGGTCTGCGTCGTCTACCTGGCTGCGGCGCTGCTTCCGAGCGCCCGCGGACTTTTCGCCGACCAGCGCTACAGCGGGTTCACGGGCGGCCAGGTGGCACTCCGCATAGTGATCACCGTCCCTGTGGGTACGGTTCTGCTGGAGGAGGTTGCGTTCCGGGGAGTTCTGTACGGGTTGGTGGATCGTGCGCGTGGCGTCGTCTGGGCCACCCTCGTGTCCAGTGTGTTGTTCGGGTTGTGGCACATCCTGCCGTCGCTGGGCCTGGTGGCGGCGAAGCCCCGGCTGATCCCGGTCTTCGGCCACTCCGCGCTCGGCTCCGTCGTCGCGGACGCGGGAGCGGTGCTGTTCACGGCGGCCGCGGGTGTGCTCTTCTGCGAACTGCGTCGGCGCAGTGGCAGTCTGCTGGCGCCGATGGGCCTGCACTGGGCTGTCAACGCTCTGGGCTACCTGGTCGGATTCCTGTTGCGGTGAGAAGGGTGCTGACCCCTGCCGGGGGCTCGGGTGTGTGCGGTTCAGTCCTCCGCGGCAATGACCTCTTTCAGATGGGCGAGGTCCTGGGCGGTGATGTGGGCGGGCCGCACGACGGCGTTCCAGGCGTCCACGTATTCGGTGGTGTATTTGTGGCCGTGGCCGTCCGGGACTCCAGTGGAGAACGGAAGGTCGGCGGTGACCTGCCAGAAGGTCACGAAGGGGAGCCAGAACATGCCCTTGAGCACGTCCTTTCCGTGCTGCTCGGTGAGCCAGTCCGGTTCGTTGAAGATGAGACGGGGGCTCCACCAGACGATTGGGTCGGAGGGGTGCATCAGGTAGAGGACCCGGGTGCCGTCCCAAGGCCGGTCCGCTGGGGGGATGCCCGTGGCTGGGTTGGTTGTGAAGCGTACGGTCCGGCCGTCTCGGTAGACCGGTTGGATCTCTGGGCTGCCGGGATCACGCTGGTCGCTGAACTGCCGGAACAGAGTGTTGAAATTGGGTGGCCCGGCGAACAGGGTGCCGGCGGTACGGATGCGCAGGTCGGCTTCTCCGCTGAAGGCGGCCTCGCTGCCGAACGATCCCAGGCTCTCCCCGGCGACGAACAGATGGGGGCGCTGGCTCTGCGGCAGCTGCAGCCAGGCGTCGTAGACGGCGTCGAACAGGTCGCGACCCGCCGCCCGTGCCTTCGACTGGTCCACGAGGTAGGAGATCCACGACGGCAGGTAGGAGTACTGGATGGCCACGGTTGCCGAGTCGCCGCCAGTGAGGTACTCGAAAGAGTCCACCGCTGCGGGGTCGACCCAGCCGCTGCCCGTGGTCGTCACCACGAGCAAGTTCTTGCGCTGGAATCCGCCCGCGCGTTTCAAGTCGGCGACCGCCAGCGAGGCGCGGGACTCGGTGCTGTCCGACGACGCCAGTCCGGCGTAGGCGCGGATCGGTTCCGCCGCGGGACGGTGGGTGAAGCCTGTGATGTCCGACGGCGAGGGGCCCGCTCCGGTGAAGCTGCGTCCTTGCAGGCCCAGGGAGTCCCACGGAATCAGCGAGCCCGGCCCTCCCGAGCGCAGGCTTGTGGTCGGCTGGTGCACCCCTTCCTGGGTCGTCGTGTTGCGCACCGAGAAAGCCTGATTGGCCAGGGCGACGAATCCGTCGAGGAGAAGACTGGTGACGATCAGATAGGCGAGACCGGTGACCAGGATCCAGCCGACCGCCCGGGCGGCCCGTGCCCCGACCCAGCGCTTGAGCAAGTCCGAGAGCCAGCGATAAATCCCGCGAACGCCACGCCCGGTCAGCAGGAGGAGGCAGAAGACCAGCACCGCGATGAAGGGCGACGCGACGGCGAGCGGAACGCTGTAGTCCGTCACCCTCATCAGCTGGCGGATCTCGTACTGCCAGTACTGACCGAACCCGAAGAAGACACCGAAAAGGATCGGCGCGCCGATGAAGAAGGCGGGCCAGGCCCAGCGTCGCGCAGGCCGGGGCTCCCGGTCCGCGAAGGCGCGCCACACACATGCGGCCAGTACGCCGAGCCCGTAGCCGATGGCCGCCGTGATTCCGCAGATCATCCCCTGGAGCAGACCCCCGCGCGGGAGCAGCGAAGGCGTGAAGGACAGACACCCCAGCACCACAGCGCCCCAGCTCCCGGGAAGGGTGGCGTACAGCAGCTTCCGGTGCCGCGCGGGCTGCGCCGGCCCTCCTGGGGTACCGCCCCCCGCAGTCAGACCCGCTCCGGCCTCACTCGCAGCGGACGCTCCGGCCCCGTTCGGATGCTCCTGCGGCCCCCGTGTTCCGGACATGTGCGCTCCCTCCTAGGCGTCATGCTGTGTTCAGCACAGTTCTGTCCGGCCTGCTGAGGCCTCGCCCAACGCGGGTGATTTCCGCGAACGACAGGTATTTCGGTGCGGCCCGGCTTCCACGCATCTCGTTTCCCAGCCGGGGTGATCTCTTCCCAGTCGTGAGTGGCTTCCCGAAGTGCTGAGCAGGACCGGGGTCCGCCGGTACAAGCTCCCCCGAGCCGTGTGAGGCTTCCAGCCCTCCCCCGGCGCGGTGTGGACCCACAGGGTCATCCGGGTGACGGCCCGGGACGGAGAGGAAGGGATCACGCAGATGTACCTCGCGTACGGCTGCCCCCTGCTGAACGCCTTCTGGACCAGGCTGTGGTTCTTCCTGCTCTCCAAGGTCGTCTTCGACATTCTCCGGGACGACTCAATGTCGGTTTCTGGTGGCACCAAGGCTCCGCGACGCCAGCCGGACGGCCGTAACCCGATTTCCTCCCCCTGGGGGCGCCGTCAGGAGATTCGGATCACTCAATGGGCGAGTCGACGCCGTCGAGCGCGATCAGTGGCCGAAGAGGTGAAGGACCGGGTCTTTGACCTGGGGCCGTGCCCTCGATCAACGCTGCGACCGGCGACTCAGCTGCCGTTGGTCGTCGTTGAGCGCCCTCCTACGGCCCCAGGACGGCCCGGATGGGCGTCTCGTGATGCCGCTCCGTGTGAGAGGGCAAATCGTGCGGTGGGGCTCAACGCAGCATGCGGCCCACGACGGCCCCCAGGTGGATGACCACGCCGACGGCCACCAGCCATGACAGGAGGACCATGACGACGCCGACAGGGCCGAACTTTTGTTCGTTCGCCACGATCGTCGCCGAGAAGTAGCGGGCGGAGAACACCCCGAGGCCGGTCCAGCAGACGCTGGTGACCAGGGCTGGGAGGAACAGGGCGCGCCATGCCACCGTACCGGCGAGCAAGATGTACAAGCTTCCCCACCAGAAGACGACCGCCCAGAGGAAGCCGGTCAGACTGGTCAAGAGCCACCCGTCGAACGCCCTGCCGAGCGCGGCCTGCGCGGCGGAGTAGGCGAGGAGCCCTGCAAGCCAGGCGAGCTGGGCCGCGGTGTTCCGCCACCCGCCTCCAAGGACGTTGAACAGCATCCGGTACCAGCTCTGGAGGGTGCCGGCCACGGCCATGGCTCCGAGCAGCAGCAGGACGGCGCTCGTCACGGTGAGGGGGTACGACGTCGTTGCAGGGACAAACAGGGATGCCACGGCCTGTGCCGCCTGCTGATTCAGCCCCAGCCAGCTGACGACGACCATGGCGGCCTCGCGGCCTGCCGCCGCGGTGATGATGATCAGGAACGGAAAGAAGCACAAGAACGCGAGCGAGGCCAGTTGGAAGGAGTGCCCGAAGAAGTCGACCGCCGAGAGCCGGCCCCACAGCCGGCCCGCCCCGCTCTCCTCGAAACGGTGGCCGGCGGCCCGCCACCGCCGATCTGCGCGCCACCATTGGGTGTGCCTTCGCCGGTGGGGTGCGCTACTGCCGTCGCCCATGCAATGAAGTGAACCTCGGCCGCCCGGCCGTGTCGCGGCAGAGAAGGGGCGAACGCACGTACCAAGGCAAGCGGAAGCGCTGCAGCTCGTCCAGCAGGCCTTCGACTCGGACCCGGACCGGGCGTCATGCTGACCCCCTCGGTCAACGTCGTGCAGTCGAGCTTCCCAGAAGAGCAGCAAGGGGAGGTCTCGGGGCTGTCCCGCAGCGTGTCGAACCTCGGCTCCTCCTTCGGGACAGCCATGGCCGGCACCATTCTGGTCTCCGGACTGACCACGGGGACCCAGACCGCAGCGGTGATCGCCCTGGCCGTCATAGGACTCGACGGCCTCGCCGCGGCGGTACGCCTCCCCCGGCGGACTGGCCCCACCCCAGTGCACGTCCCGCAAAGCACAGCACCGCAGCCGCACGTGCAGCCGCATCGCTTGCGTGCGGCTCATCTCCAGAGGGCGGTGGAGTCGCCTTGAACTGGTGGGAGAAGTTGCAACTCACAGGAGAGCTCTGTTCAGCTCGGTGTCTGAGACCGGTGCGGTTGATGCGCCGGCAGCGGGTTCGCTGAGGCGGCGACGGGCGCCGACACTTGACGGTGGCGCCGTAGTTCCAATCTGACGGCGGCTCTGACGGCAACCGCAGCACACAGACGCGCATGATCACGGATGTCCGCGATCGAAACCCAAGGCCGTGAGCCGTCCTCAAGGCGTGCTGCCCGATCCTACGGACCAGAAGGTTGCAGGTTCGAATCCTGCCGAGTGCACAGAGTGAGAGCCCCGCTGGATGTCCAGCGGGGTTTTTGCGTTGTCCGTGCACCGCCGATTCAGGTTCCGGGTTTGCGGTGCTGGTGTTCGGTTCCGCGGTGGAGGAACACCGTGCGGAGCTGGCGGCTCAGGGCTGTGGCCGCCGCGGTGAGGAAGATGAAGGTGTAGAGGATCTGGAGGATGGCGACCAGGCGAGCCGCCTGGCCGTGCGGGGTGATGTCGCCGTAGCCGATGGTGGCGAGGGTGACCAGCGTGAAGTAGAGGGCGTCCAGGCGGGTGCTGAGGCCGATCATTTCGCCGGGGTGTCGGGCCAGGGCCTGGTAGGCCGTCGCGAAGACCAGGATGGCCAGGCACATCAGCAGGGGGATGACCAGTCCGGGCCGGGCGTGCGGATGGTTGAGGAGGACATGGACGATCTGCTGGAGCAGCAGGGCGGCTATGAGCGCCAGGGCCAGGACGAAGAAGGTCCAGCTCAGGGCGGGGCGCTGGGGGCCCAGGCCGTCGAGGGGGAGCAGGAAGTAGGCGGTGACCATGAGGGTCGCGCCGGCCATCTGGACGAGCCATCGCCACAGGGGGGCCCGGGGTGTGAAGGGCTTGCGGCCGCTGTCCATGGGGTGCCGGGGGTCGGCAGGGGTGAAGGGTTCCGGTGTTCTAGGTGCGGCTCGGCTCGCCGCGTGGTGCGCACAGGGCCCAGATGACGAATCCGTAGACGATCATGAGGGTGATCGACCAGACCGGCGCGTAGGGCAGCCACACGAAGTTGGAGATCATGCCCAGTCCGGCCAGCACCACACCCGTGACGCGGGCCCAGGTCGCCCCGCTGAACAGGGCGAGCCCTGCGGCCAGTGCGAGGGCGCCGAGGATCAGATGGATCCAGCCCCAGCCGGTCAGGCTGAACGCGTAGGTGAAGTTGGGGGTGGTGACGAAGATGTCGTCCTTGGCGATGGCGGAGATCCCCTCGAAGATCGCCATGATCCCGCCGAAGGTCATCAGCACTGCCGCGGCCGCGGTCCAGCCCGTCGCCCAGGTGCTCCGGGGTGCCCATTCGGTCCGGTGTTGCGTTCCGCCGACGTTACTGGCCATGTGTTCGCCCTTTCGGTCGTCCCCGAGCGGTACGGCCCCTCCTCCAGGTTTGCACCGGGCAGGGCGGGCGGCACCTCGGTGGGCGGTGAGGCGCCTGCCACCGTCGATGTCAGAGGTCGGCCCTACTCTCGTGAGAGATGGCACGGACATGGAAGTGCTCGGGACTGCGCTGGTCGGCGGACGGTCCCGTGCTGGAGTGGGAGGGCGGTCGGCGCACCGCGCTGACCTGGGGGAAACGGGTGGCCTTCGGGGTCGAGGAAGGGGGTGTGCGGACATGCGTGGGGGCGCGGGGACATGCGTGCCCGCTCGGCGCGGTGGTGCCGGGGCGGAGCACGGGGGCGCGCTGCGAGGAGTGTGCGCGGCTGGACCGGGCGCATTCCGTGGCCGCCGACACCGTCGCGGACGATCCGCGGCCGTACCGCGTATACCTGGCGTGGTTCGGGCCGGGGATGGTCAAGGTCGGGATCACCGCGGTGGAGCGGGGGCCGGCGCGGCTGCTGGAGCAGGGGGCTGTCTGCTTCAGCTGGCTGGGGAGCGGGCCGCTGATGGCGGCTCGGCGCACCGAGGAGCTGCTGCGTGCCGCGCTCCGCGTGCCCGACCGGATTCCGTACGCCGACAAGCGGGCGGTGCGGGCGGTGCTTCCGGACACGGAGGTGGAGCGGTCGGCGGAGCTCGCGGAGCTGCATGCGCGGGCCCTCGCCCTGACCGGGTGGCCCGAGTCGCTCGACCGTGCGCCCTTTTGGCCCGTCGATCATGTGCGGGTGTTCGGGCTGGCTGGGGTGCCGTCCGCCGCGGGGGAGGTGGGCGAGCTGGTCGCCGGGGGTGCGGCGAGCGGGGAGCTGGTGGCCGCCGCCGGGCCGGATCTGCATCTGGCGACGGGGGGCGGGGACCAGAGCCTCGGCGGGAGCGGGGTCGTGGTGCTGGATACGCGGTTGCTGGCCGGGTGGGGGCTGGTGCCGGGCGCGGGGCGGGGGTTCGACCTGCCGGTGAAGGCGCTGAAGGGGGCCGGTGAGGGGGCGGGGGTGCAGGACGGGCTGTTCTGATCCCGGCCCGGCTTCGTACCGGGCCTGCGGGCTCGGCCGGACCGTTCGTTGCTGTTCGGTCTCCGGTTGGTTCTCCGGTTCGTTCTCCTTGCACGGGAGTGGACCCGGGGCGCGGTCAGGGGTGATCGTGGCAGCATGAGTGATCACCTCACGGCAGCGGCAGCAGCGCCGGAACGGGCACCGGCACCGGAATCCGTAGCGGAATCCGCCGAGGTGCGGCGGTTCTGGGAGGGGCTCGGGCTTCCCGGACTCGTCGACGTGCACACGCACTTCATGCCGGAGCGGGTGCTGCGCAAGGTGTGGGCCTACTTCGACGCGCTCGGGCCGCTGACCGGCGGGGTCGAGTGGCCGATCACCTACCGGCAGGAGGAGAGCGAACGGGCCGGGCTGCTGCGGGAGTTCGGGGTCCGCGCCTTCACGGCCATGCTGTATCCGCACAAGCCCGGCATGGCGCGGTGGCTGAACGGCTGGGCGGTCGACTTCGCCCGCCGTACGCCCGACTGCCTGCACACCTCCACGCTCTTCCCCGAGCCCGGGGCCGAGGCGCAGGTCCTGGAGGCCGTCGAAGCGGGGACACGGGTCTTCAAGGCGCATGTGCAGGTGGGAGCGTACGACCCGGCCGACCCGTTGCTGGACAGGGCCTGGGGCGTGCTCGCCGAGGCGGGCGTCCCGGTGGTGATCCACTGCGGTTCCGGGCCGGCACCCGGAAAGTACACCGGACCCGAGCCGATCGCGCGGGTACTGGCCCGGCATCCCCGGCTGCGGCTGATCGTGGCGCACCTCGGGATGCCCGAGTACGAGGACTTCCTCGACCTCGCCGCGCGCTATGAGGAGGTGCGGCTGGACACCACCATGGCGTTCACCGACTTCACCGAGCGCATGGTGCCGTTCCCCCGACGGGCCCTGCCCCGGCTGGCCGACCTCGGCGACCGGATCCTGCTCGGCACGGATTTCCCCAACATCCCGTATCCGTACGTCCACCAGCTCCACGCCCTGGAGCGGCTCGGGCTCGGGCAGGCCTGGCTGCGGGCGGTGTGCCACGACAACGGTGCCCGTCTCTTCGGCCTGGGTGAGAGCGGGGGGCCGTCGGCCTCCTGAGAATCCGGCCCCCCAGGACGGGAGCCGGGGCGTTTCTCAGGGAAATCACAGACTTCCGAAAGGGCCCTCTCAGAGGTCCCCGCGACGGTGTGGAGCATGACCACGACCTCGCCCCAGGGGCGCGCCGAACTGCTGAGGCCGGACGGGAGTCCCGTCCGGGTGCTTGTGGTGGACGACGAGCAGTCGGTCACCGAACTGCTGTCCATGGCCCTGCGCTACGAGGGCTGGCAGATCCGCAGCGCGGGGGACGGCCAGGGCGCCGTCCGTGCCGCGCGCGAGTTCCGGCCCGACGTCGTCATCCTGGACATGACACTTCCGGACATGGGCGGGCTGTCCACTCTAGGGCGGCTGCGCCGCGAGCAGCCGGACGTCCCCGTCCTCTTCCTCACCGCCAAGGACGCCGTCGAGGACCGTGTCGCGGGTCTGACCGCGGGTGGCGACGACTGCGTGACCAAGCCGTTCGGCCTGGAGGAGGTCGTCGCGCGGCTGCGCGGGCTGATCCGGCGCTCCGGCGCGGCCGACCGCCGGCCGGAGTCCGTGCTGGTCGTCGGCGACCTCACCCTCGACGAGGACAGCCACGACGTCACCCGGGGCGGGGAGCACATCCACCTCACCGCCACCGAGTTCGAACTGCTGCGCTTCCTGATGCGCAACCCGCGGCGCGTGCTCAGCAAGGCGCAGATCCTCGACCGGGTCTGGTCCTACGACTTCGGCGGAAAGGCCAACGTCGTCGAGCTGTACATCTCGTATCTGCGCCGGAAGATCGACGCCGGCCGGGAGCCGATGATCCACACCCGGCGCGGCGCCGGATACATGATCAGGCCCGCGGTCTCGTGAGAACCGGCGGTCTCGTGAGAGGTGACGACGCCGGACCCGCGGTCGCGTCCACGGGCGTGAGGTCGCGATGCGCGCGGCCGGCGGGTTCCGCCTCGCTCACGCCCCTTCGACCAGCCGAGCCGGGAACCCGCCCGTCGCCACCGGCCCCCACCGCTCCGGGGTGATCCGGATGACCGACTTGCCCTGCTTGACCATGGCCGCCCGGTACTCGTCCCAGTCGGGGTGTTCCCCGGCGATGTTCCGGTAGTACTCCACCAGCGGCTCCACCGACTCGGGCAGGTCCACGACCTCGGCCGTGCCGTCGATCTGCACCCAGGGCCCGTTCCACTCGTCGCTGAGGACGATCAGGCTCACCCGGCTGTCCCTCTTGGCGTTGCGCGTCTTGGCGCGTTCCGGGTAGGTGGATACCACGATCCGGCCCGAGTCGTCGACCCCGCAGGTCAGCGGGGAGCCCTGGGGGCTGCCGTCGGCCCGCCGGGTCAGCAGGATCGCGCGGTGCCGGGGTCGTACGAAGTCCAGCAGCTCGTCGAGCGATACACGGGTGTTCGTCGCGATGTTCGGTGCCATGGGGGCAGCCTAGGTGGACTCGGCGTCCGGAGAACGGCGCGACTCCGGCCCGGAGGCCTCGACCGTGGCTGTCCCCGTCGCCGCCGCGACCGCCGCCGCCGCGACCGCCGCCGGTACCCGGGCGTCGACCCGTGCCTCGGCGGCCTGGGTCAGCGCGCCCGTGGTCCGCAGCGGGACCTCCTTGATGAACAGGGTCACCAGGAAGGCGAGGAACGCGACCGGGGCGACGTACAGGAAGATGTCGGCGATGCCGTGTCCGTAGGCGCTCTCCAGCCAGGTGCGGATGCCGGCGGGCAGCAGGTCCATGTCCGGCAGTTCACCGGAGCCGAGCGCCTTGGCGGCACCGGCCTGCTCCTGCGGGCTCAGCGTGCCGATGGTGTCCTCGGCGTAGTGGCTGATCCGGGTCGTCATCACGGAGCCGAGCACCGAGACGCCCACCGCGCCGCCGAGCGACCGGAAGAAGGTGACGACCGAACTGGCGGCGCCGAGGTCGCTCGGGGCGACCTGGTTCTGGGTGCACAGCACCAGGTTCTGCATCATCATGCCGACGCCGAGGCCCATGAGCGCCATGAAGACGCCGATGTGCCAGTACGGGGTGTCGTAGCGCATGGTGCTCAGCAGCCCCAGGCCGGCGGTCAGCAGCGCACCGCCGGAGACCAGCCAGGCCTTCCACTTGCCGGTCCGGGTGATGATCAGACCGGAGGCGGTCGACGACACGAACAGGCCGGCGATCATCGGGATGGTCAGGACGCCCGACATGGTCGGGGACTCGTTCCGCGCCAGCTGGAAGTACTGACTGAAGAAGATGGTGCCGGTGAACATCCCGATACCGACGAACAGCGAGGCGACCGAGGCCAGCGTGATGGTGCTGTTGCGGAACAGCCGCAGCGGGATGATCGGCTCGGAGGCCTTCGTCTCGGTGAAGAGGAAGACCAGGGTGAGCAGGAGCGCGCCCCCGAGCATCACGTACGTCTGCCAGGACAGCCAGGCGAACCTGTCGTCCGCGAAGGTGACCCAGATCAGCAGCAGGCTGACGGCCGCGGTGATGAAGAAGGCGCCGGCCCAGTCGACCTTCACCTTGCGCCTGGTCTCCGGCAGATGCAGCGTCTTCTGCAGGACGACCAGGGCGATCAGCGCGAACGGCACACCGACGTACAGGCACCAGCGCCAGCCGAGCCAAGAGGTGTCGGTGATCACGCCGCCGACCAGCGGGCCGCCCACGGTCGCGACCGCGAAGGTCGCGCCCAGGTAGCCGGAGTAACGGCCGCGTTCCCGGGGGGAGATCATCGCGGCCATGATGATCTGGGCCAGCGCGGTCAGCCCGCCTGCGCCCAGCCCCTGGACGACCCGGGCCCCGATCAGCATGCCGGAGTTCTGCGCCATGCCGGCGAACACGGAGCCCAGGAGGAAGACGATCAGGGCCAGCTGAACCAGCGCCTTCTTGCTGACCAGGTCGGCGAGCTTGCCCCACAGGGGGGTGGACGCCGTCATCGACAGCAGCGCGGCCGTCACGACCCAGGTGTAGGCGCTCTGACCGCCGCCGAGGTCGGTGATGATCTCGGGCAGGGCGTTGGAGACGATGGTGGAGGACAGGATCGCGGCGAACATGCCGAGCAGCAGGCCCGACAGTGCCTCCAGGATCTGCCGGTGGGTCATCGGGGCAGTGCTGTCCGTGGAGCCTCCCCCGTGCTTGGCATGAGCTCGCACACCGGTCGGTGTGGTCGTTGCCATGGGCTTCCTTCTCTTAAGTGTGTGCGGGCGTGTACGCGGTCTCCGCGGGTCTGGGCGGCGGCGTCGCGCGGGGCGCGGGACGGCAGTCGCCGAAGCTGTCCCTGAGCCGGGCCATGAGCTGGGTGAGCTGCCCGATCTCCTCGTCGGACCAGTCGTCCAGGCGCTCGGCGAGCAGGTGTGTGGTCCGCCGGAACAACTCGTCGAGCCGGGCGTGGCCCGCCGGGGTGACGCGCAGGATGCGGGAGCGCTTGTCGGCCGGGTCGGGGGAGCGCTCGATCCACCCGCGCTCGGCCAGATGGGCGACGTGGCGGCTGGTGACCGACAGGTCGAGGACGAGCAGCTCGGCGAGCCTGCTCATGTGCATGTCGCCGTGGCGGCCGAGGGCCGTCAGTACGGCGGCGGAGCCGCTGTGACAGTCGGCCGGCATGTTCCGGCGGAGCTCCCGCTTCACCGCGCTGAAAGCGCTGAGCTGCCGTACGAGCTCCTCGTACTGAGCCTGCTCGGCCATCACACCTCCCATTTGTTGCTTAGGGCAACAATAGAAGTCGATGGTTGCCACAGACAAGCAAAATGGGGTTCGGGTGCCTTAAAACTTGGCAAAGGCAAGTATTGCGAATCGTAAACCCGCAGGTGGGTCCCCTGGCGTCGCGTGCTCAGGGCCGGATGTCCTGAGCACGCGACCAGGCCGATCGACGGTGGACGCGGTCAGGCGCGTTACGCACGCCCCCACTTGGGGCCCGCGTCGGCAATTCGCTAGTGTCTCGGGCCATGGCTAACTCCCAGGCCCCCCAGGGCAACCACGACCCCGCCGGCAGCACTCAGATGTTCCGCGCGTTCGTCGACGACGCCCCTCAGGGGCAGCAGGCCGCCGCGACGAGCGGTGGCGGTCCGCGTATCGGCCTGATCATCGGTGTCGTCGTCGCCGTGGCGATCGTCGCGGCGGTGGCCTGGCTGGCGCTGACCTGACGACCGGGCGCGCGAAGGCCGCCGTCACGCCCACGAGGGGCGTTCCGGCGGCCGGAGTTCCGCGTCCCGGGACTTGATGGTTCCGGGACGGGGCTCCCGAGGCGGAGCGGCGGCAGTCGCCGACGCTCCGCCGACCGGTGGCTCAGCCGTGCTCAGTCCGAGATGAGGCCCTCACGCAGCTGGGCCAGGGTCCGGGTGAGCAGCCGGGAGACGTGCATCTGGGAGATGCCGACCTCCTCGCCGATCTGTGACTGGGTCATGTTGGCGAAGAACCGCAGCATGATGATCCGCCGCTCGCGGGGCGGCAGCTTGGCGAGCAGCGGCTTGAGCGACTCCCGGTACTCCACGCCCTCCAGCGCCGTGTCCTCGTAGCCGAGGCGGTCCGCGAGGGAGCCCTCGCCGCCGTCGTCCTCGGGGGCCGGGGAGTCCAGCGAGGACGCCGTGTACGCGTTGCCGACCGCGAGTCCGTCGACGACGTCCTCCTCCGACACGCCCAGCACCGCGGCGAGTTCGGGAACCGTCGGGGAGCGGTCGAGCTTCTGGGAGAGCTCGTCGCCGGCCTTCGTGAGCGCCAGGCGCAGCTCCTGCAGCCGGCGCGGCACCCGCACCGACCACGACGTGTCGCGGAAGAACCGCTTGATCTCGCCGACCACCGTCGGCATCGCGAACGTCGGGAACTCCACGCCCCGTTCGCAGTCGAAGCGGTCGATCGCCTTGATCAGCCCGATGGTGCCGACCTGGACGATGTCCTCCATCGGCTCGTTGCGCGAGCGGAAGCGCGCCGCGGCGTACCGCACCAGCGGGAGGTTGAGTTCGATCAGGGTGTCCCGGACATAGCCGCGCTCCGGGCTGTCCTCGTCGAGTGCGGCGAGCCGCAGGAACAGGGAGCGGGACAGGGTGCGGGTGTCGATGGCCGCCGTGTCCGGAAGCTCTGGAGCGGGCGCGGCCGCGAGGGCCGGGACGTCATCGATGGGGCCGAGTGCGTCGAGAGCATTGGGAGCTGTCTCGCTCTCCGCGAGCGTGAGCACCTTCGAGCTGCCCTGGTCTGCGGACATGCCACCCCCTTTGGGTCGCGGGACGGTCGGGGCGAACGTTCCCGTCCGAGGAACGCAGCCCTCACCTGAATACCGGAGCCGGAGCCTCGGCAAACGCGCTTCCCGCAGAATGTCACATGTCGGCAACGCGCTGTAGTGACATGTCGACATCCGAGTGACGAATCAGCCCTGGAAACAAGGGAACTGGCGGAGTTTCAGCCCAGAAGCACCGAGATGGGCACTGGTGAGCGATTGCCCCTTTCGGGTTATGCGTCGATCCTGTTCGCGGACCGCAGCCGCTGAAAGCTGCGCGCGAGCAACCGGGACACGTGCATCTGCGAGACGCCGAGTTCCACGCTGATCTGCGACTGGGTGAGATTGCTGTAGTACCGCAGCAGCAGGATCCGCTGCTCCCGCTCGGGCAGCTGGACGAGCAGGTGCCGGACGAGGTCGCGGTGCTCGACGCCGTCCAGCGCCGGATCCTCGTAGCCGAGCCGGTCCAGCAGGCCGGGGAGCCCGTCGCCCTCCTGTGCGGCCTCGAGGGAGGCGGCGTGGTACGACCGCCCGGCCTCGATGCAGGAGAGCACGTCCTCCTCGCTGATGCGCAGCCGTTCGGCGATCTCGGCGGTCGTCGGGGAGCGCCCGAAGGCGGTCGTGAGGTCCTCGGTGGCGCTGTTGACCTGCACCCACAACTCGTGCAGCCGGCGAGGTACGTGGACGGTGCGGACGTTGTCGCGGAAGTACCGCTTGATCTCGCCGATCACCGTGGGCATCGCGAACGTCGGGAACTGCACGCCCCGCTCCGGGTCGAAGCGGTCGATGGCGTTGATGAGCCCGATGGTGCCGACCTGGACCACGTCCTCCATCGGCTCGTTGCGGGAGCGGAAGCGGGCGGCGGCGTAGCGCACGAGCGGCAGGTTGGCCTCGATGAGCGCCGTGCGCACCCGGGTGTGCTCCGGCGTGCCCGGCTCGAGATCCTTGAGCTGGGTGAACAGCACCTGGGTCAGGGCCCGGGTGTCGGCGCCGCGACGCTTGGCCGGTGACGGGGCGGGCTTCGGGGCCGGTGGCTGTTCGGCCGTCGGCGGAGGTGTGGGCGGGGGTGCAGAGGGCTGCGTCGAGGGGTGAGCCGGGGTCGAGGCCGGGGCTGGGGTCGGGTCCGGGGTGGTCGAGTCCGGGAACTGAGCCGGAGCCGGGGTCAGGGCGGACACCTGGTCCTGGGGCGGCGCAGTACTGGCCGACACGGTCAACGCCACCTCTTCATCGGTCGACTCATCCGTCAAAAGCGGTCATAGCATCACAAGACATGCTCACTGTGCGCAAGCACCGCATATTCCGTGTTGAGGGACGGTTCATTCCTAAGGATGCGCAAAAGCCCTCCACCGTCATGGTGGAGGGCTTCCGGGGCGGAGGCTCAGAACTCGTAGTCGGCGATCACCCACGTGGCGAACTCGCGCCACAGCCCGACACCCGCCTGATGCCTGGGGTGTTCCACGTACCGGCGCAGCGCGTCGGCGTCCTCGAACGCCGAGTTGATGACGAAGTCGTAGGCGATGGGCCGGTCGCTGATGTTCCAGGCGCACTCCCAGAAACGGATCTCCGGGATCTCGCCGTCGAGCGAACGGAACGCCTCCACGCCCCGCACGACGCGCGGATCGTCGCGCTCGACGCCCTCGTTCAGCCTGAAGAGGACCAGGTGGCGGATCATCAGCCTCCTCCGTTCGCGAGCCAGGTCATGAAGTCACCGACGGCGTTCGCGGCGTCGGAGATGCCCTCGAACACTGTCCCGACGTAGCCGGTCGCCTTGGTGGGATCCGTGATGATCACATACAGCGCGAAGACCGCGAGGACAAAAAAGGCGACCTTCTTCGCGTTCACCGCCATCGCGGCCCTCCCCCTGTCACTGTGATGCACCGGCGTCACCCGTACGTGCCGAGCGGGCCCATGATCGCACGAAGGGCCCCGTCTGACGACGGGGCCCTTCAGAGGCGGTAGCGGTGGGATTTGAACCCACGGTGACTTGCGCCACACTCGCTTTCGAGGCGAGCTCCTTCGGCCGCTCGGACACGCTACCGAGGGAGACCTTACAGCACGGGCGCGATGGTTCGAAATCGGTATTCAGCGGCTCCGGAAGAACGCCGTGAGCAGGTCGGCGCACTCCTCGGCGAGCACTCCCTCGACGACTTCCGGCCGGTGGTTGAGCCGCCGGTCGCGGACGACGTCCCAGAGGGAGCCGACCGCGCCGGCCTTCTCGTCCCGGGCGCCGTAGACGACCCGGTCCACCCGCGACTGCTGGATCGCGCCCGCGCACATCGTGCACGGCTCCAGCGTCACCACGAGGGTGCAGCCGGCCAGCCGCCACTCCCCCAGCTTCGCGGCGGCCCGCCTCAGGGCGAGCAGTTCCGCGTGGGCCGTGGGGTCGGGACCAGCCTCGCGTTCGTTGTGCCCGGAGGCCAGCACGGTGCTGCCGTCCGGTGCCAGCACGACCGCGCCGACGGGCACGTCCCCGCCCCGGACGGCCAGTTCGGCCTCGTCCAGGGCGAGCCGCATCGCGGCCCGCCAGGGGTCGCGCACGGGGTCGGGCGGATGGGTGTTCCCGGTCAGCGGACGGTCTCCAGGACCTCCGAGGCGCCCAGGACCTCGGCGATCTCACCGAGCGCGTCTCCGGACAGCGAACGCAGTTCCTTCTCGCTCACGCCCAGGTCGTCCAGGACCCGGGCGTCGCCGACCGGCCCGTGCGGCACGGACTCGCCGGAGCCGGTGCCCGCGACGACCTCGTCGGCGCTCTCGTCGTCCGGTTCACCGTCCTCCGTGCCGTCGAGGTCGAGGGCGTCCAGGTCGGTGCCGTCGTCCCCGGGCTCCCGGCCGAGCAGTTCGTCGGTGAGCAGGATCTCGCCGTAACTGCTGCGGGCGGCGGCCGCGGCGTCGGACACGTAGATACGAGGGTCCTCCTCGCCGTCCACGCGGACGACGCCGAACCAGCCGTCCTCCTGCTCGATCAGTACGAGCACCGTGTCCTCGTCGGGTGCGGCCTCCCGGGCCAGGTCGGCCAGATCCGACAGGGTCTCCACATCGTCGAGTTCCGTGTCGCTCGCTTCCCACCCGTCTTCGGTGCGCGCGAGCAGTGCGGCGAAGTACACCGTGACTCTCCCACTGGTCTTAGGTGTGCCGGTCGGGGGTCCCCCCGGCGGAGGTAGCGGACGGGGAGTGCTCTTCGAGCCCCGCCCCCGCCCACTCGGAATCGTGGCAGAAACAAGGCCGTCAGGGGATGTCTTCGGCCCCCTGTGTCCGGCAGTTTTGCACCCACGCCGCCAGGTGTTCCCGTAGGGGACCCGTCGGCGCGCTCGCCCTCGCCATACGCGGATCGTACGCGGCTCTGCCCGTCCAGCCCGTAGGGCCACTGCGGCAAACACCCGCATGCGCCGTGAGCTTCCCGCGCCCGGCTCACCCTTTCGGCGCCGCGCCCACCGGGGGGTCTGGCGGGGGATCCCCTCACGGGGCCCTACCAGCGGAAGGTCCGCATGCGCATCGCGTGCCGCAGCCGGGCCGCCTTGGCGCGGCGCGGCTGGACCCGGTTGCGCAGTTCCCTGGCCTCGGCGAGTTCGCGCAGGAACAGGGCACGGCGCTGCCGCCGCTCGGCCTCCGTCTCGTCCGCCCCGGGCGGCCCGGTCATACCGGGTACACCGGACACGCCGGACACATCGGGCGCCTCCGATGTGTCGGAGGGGCCGGGCGTGCCGGATGTGCCGCGCGGGCCGCCGGGTGCCTCGCGTCTTCCGCGCGCTCCGGGTGCTCCGGATATTCCGCGTATCCCGCGTATCCCGCGTATTCCGTTTATTCCGTTTGTTCCGCGTACTGCGCGTATTGCGCGTGCTCCGGATGTCCCGCGTGTCGACGGCTCGTCTCGGGAATCCTGTTCAGGCATTGCTTCATCACCCCAGTCCGTCCCTCCCACTTTCCCCCGGGCAGGCGGTTTGACGCCAGCGAAGGAGTGGTCGCGGGCCGAAGGGCTTGCCACCCACGGGGGAGCAGGGCCCGGCTCGGCCCGGTTAATGTGGGGACATGCGTCTCCACGTCGTCGACCACCCCCTGGTCGCACACAAGCTCACCACGCTGCGCGACCGGCGCACCGACTCCGCGACCTTCCGCCGCCTCGCCGACGAGCTGGTCACCCTGCTCGCCTACGAGGCCACGCGTGACGTGCGCACCGAACAGGTCGACATCCGGACGCCGGTGGAGCCGACCACGGGTGTCAAGCTGTCCCACCCGCGCCCGCTGGTGGTACCGATCCTGCGGGCCGGTCTCGGCATGCTGGACGGCATGGTCCGACTGCTGCCGACCGCCGAGGTGGGTTTCCTCGGCATGATCCGCGACGAGGAGACGTTGCAGGCGGCGACGTACGCCAGCCGGATGCCGGAGGACCTGTCCGGCCGCCAGGTGTACGTCCTGGACCCGATGCTCGCCACCGGCGGCACGCTGGTCGCCGCGATCCAGGAGCTGATCAAGCGGGGCGCGGACGACGTGACCGCCGTGGTGCTGCTGGCCGCGCCGGAGGGCGTCGAGGTCATGGAGCGCGAGCTGGCCGGCACCCCGGTGACCGTCGTGACCGCGTCGGTCGACGAGCGCCTCAACGAGCACGGCTACATCGTGCCGGGCCTCGGCGACGCGGGGGACCGGATGTACGGGGCGGCCGAATAGCCGAACAGGGGCCGAGCGGCAGCCCGGCAGTGCGCGTGGACCCTCGTCGGTGCGCGCGTGGGTGCCTGTCCCGCGGCCGTCCGGGTGCCGGTGCTCCCGTGCGGCCGCCGCGGCTTCAGCAGCTCTTCTTCGCGGTGGGCGCCGGCTCGGGGGCGGTCAGTGCGGTCAGGGCCCGGTCGGCGTCCGCTTTCGCCGTCAGCCGGGTGAAGCCGTCGCCGATGATGAGGTCGAGCTCGCCGCCCTTGCGGGAGACCTCGGTACGACGTTCGGCGCCGGCGAGCTGAGCGCCGAGCACCGGCAGCGAGGACTTGAGCGCGGACGTGGGCCCGAGCAGCACACCGGTGCCCTTGACCTTCTTGTCGTACTCCTCGGTCGCGTTGCCGACGTCGCCGATCTTGAAGCCGCGCTTCTCCAGCTCGTCGGCGGTCTTCTGGGCCAGGCCGCTGCGGGTCGTGGCGTTGAGGACGTTGACCGTGATCCGGCCGGGTTCAGGGAGCGCGGTGCTGCGGGCGGGGCTGGGGCTCGGCGAGGGGCTCGCCTTGGGGGCACAGCCAGCCTTGACGCCGACCGCGGATGCGGGGTTCTTGTCGCCGGTGAAGACGTCGAAGAGCTGCAGCGTGCCCCAGCCGGCCACGCCGAGCGCCGCGACGGACGCGGTGGCCAGGGCGACGAGCCTGCCGCGGCGACGGGGTCGGCGCATCCGCGGGTACTTGTCACCCCGGATCCGGTACTGGCCGCCCATGCCGGGAGGAGTCAGCATGCTCATGGGCGCAGCGTAGTGCGCTCCGACGGTAATGCCTACTAGATGATCATCGGATTCCACGCAGTCCAACCCGAAAGGGCCAAAGCGGGCTCGGTCGGGTTTCATCCGAGGCCGCGGGCGGGTCGACCGGGGGAAGCCGGAGGTGCCCGGCGGCACGCCGAGGGCTCCTCGGCCGGGGGCGGTTCCGCGCGGACGTGCCGGCGGGTGGGGGTCCCCCCGGACGGATTCCGGGGGAGGGTCAGCTCAGCTCGAGGACGCGGGCGTGCAGCACCTGGCGCTGCTGGAGCGCCGCCCGCACCGCGCGGTGCAGGCCGTCCTCCAGATAGAGATCGCCCTGCCACTTCACGACGTGCGCGAAGAGGTCGCCGTAGAAGGTCGAGTCCTCGGCGAGGAGGGTCTCGAGGTCGAGTTGCTGCTTCGTCGTGACGAGCTGATCGAGGCGGACCGGGCGCGGCGCGACGTCCGCCCACTGCCGGGTGCTTTCCCGGCCGTGGTCGGGGTACGGCCGGCCGTTTCCGATGCGCTTGAAGATCACACGGAAAGCCTACCGGTCAAGACGTTCCGGGCGCAGCCTCACGGCTCGGACACGTGGGCAAGTCCGGGAGAGTCGTGGCCGATTTCCGTCAAAGGGGGTGGGTGTGGCCGGGTTGCCGACGCATTCCTCCCGTGGACGATCTCCCGAGCGGCCCATCACCTGGGGCAGGACACGTGGCTGACACCGTGACCACTTCGCGGTCGCCTTCGCGGATTCCGTGGCCCTGCCGGCTCCGCCCCGTCGCGCACTCACCCTTCGCGTACGATTCCGCCCACGGTTTACTTAGGAGAGCCTAACCTAAAGGAATGGGGGCACAGTGGCCGGTGAGATCTTTCGGGACGACTGGGGAATTCCGCATCTGCGCGCGGGCGACGCGGTCGAACTCGCCCGTCTCCAGGGCCGGGTCACCGCCCTCGACCGGGCCTGGCAGCTGGAGGTCGAGCGACACAGGGCGCAGGGCACCTCGGCGTCCTTCCTCGGCCCCGAGGCCCTCCCCTGGGACCGCTTCGCCCGCCGCGCCCGCCTGGCCGACACGGCCCGCCGCTGCTTCGCCGAGCTGGAACGACGGGGGCAACGGGGACAACGGGGGCAACGGGGACGACGGGATGCGGAGACGGCGCACTGGCTACGGGCGTACGTGGCGGGCGTCAACGAGGGGCTGCCTTCCGCCACCGCCCCCGAGTTCGCCCGCACCGCCCTCAAGCCCGGCCGCTGGGAGCCCTGGACACCGCTCGCGGTCTGGATCGCCACGCACATCCTGTTCGCCGGCTTCCCCGCGAAGCTCTGGCGCGAGCGGGTCGCCGCGCACCTCGGCGCGGACGCCGTCGGGCTGTTCGCCGCCGACGGCCCGGGCACCTCCGGCAGCAACGGCTGGCTGGTCGCCGGGGAGCGGACGGTGACCGGGCGGGCCGTCATCGCGGGGGACCCGCACCGCTTCATCGAGGACCCCGGCGTCTACCAGCAGATCCACCTGTCCTGCCCGGAGTTCGACGTCGTCGGCCTCGCCGTGCCCGGTGTCCCCGGCATCGCCCACTTCGGTCACACCGGCACGGTCGCCTGGGCGATCACCAACGCCATGGCCGACTACCAGGACCTCTACCGAGAGCAACTTCGGCGCACAGGCGCAGGCGTGGAGGCGCTCGGTCCGGACGGGGTCTGGCGGCGGGCCGCCCGGCACACCGAGACCATCGAGGTCGCCGGCGAGGAACCGGTCGGGGTCGAGGTGATCGAGACCGACCGCGGGCCGGTGGTCATCGGTGGCCCCGAGGGCCTCGACGACGGCGTGCCCGAGCCCGGCGTGCCCCCGGTCGCTCTCGCCCTGCGCTACCCGCCGCGCGTCACCGGGGACCTCGGCTTCGGCGCCCTGCTGCCGTTGCTGCGGGCCCGTCGGGTCGCCGACGTGGACCGGGCCGTCGACCTGTGGGCCGAGCCCGTCAACGTGCTCCAGGCCGCCGACACCGAAGGCGGCACGCTGCACCGGGTGGCCGGCCGGGTGCCGGTCCGGGCCGAGGCCAACGGGACCCGTCCGGTGCCCGCGTGGGAGCCGGGCCACGACTGGCAGGGATGGCACGAGCCACCGCGCGCCGGGCTGACCGACGGTGTCGCCGTGATGGCGAACCAGCGCGGCCCGGCCTCCCCCCTCGGGGTCGAGTTCGCGCCGCCGCACCGCGCCGACCGCATCGCCGCCCTGCTCGCGCGGAAGGAGCACTGGTCCGCGGCCGACATGTCCGCCCTCCACATGGACACCCACCTCGCCTCCGCCACCGCCCTGCTGGACCACCTCGCCGCCCTCGACGGCCTGACCGGTCCGGCGGCCGGTCTGCGCGACCGGCTGCTGCGCTGGGACCGGCGCATGGACGCGGACAGCGCCGACGCGGCTGTCTTCGCCGCGGTGCGCGGCGCGGTCGTACGGCGGCTCGCGGAGCACCCCGCGTTCGCCGCACTGACCACGTCCCCGGCCTGGCCGGAGGTTTTCCTGCCCTGGCTGGCGCTGCTCCCGCGCATCGGCTTCGCGCTCGAACACCTCCTCACCGCAGAGGAGTCGTACGGAATCGACCGCCCGGCCGCGGTCCGCGCGGCACTGGAGGAGGTGGCCGTCCGGCCGCCCGCCGGCACCTGGGGCGACACCCACCGGTCGGCGCCCTGGCGGGCGTTGCCGCCCACGACGCCGTACGACGAACCCGGTCTGTCGGGCGACCACGACTGCGTGCTGTGCACCTCCTCAGTGCCCGGCCTCACCGACCTCGCGGCACGCGGCCCGGCCGCCCGGTACGTCTGGGACCTGGCCCGCCGTGAGGACAGCCGCTGGGTGGTGCCGCTCGGCGCCTCGGGCGTCCCCGGATCGCCCCATCACCGAGACCAACTGGCCCTGTGGCTCAAGGGAGATCTCGTCCCGGTCGTCACCGACTGGGCGCGGTTGCGGAAGGAGACCGATGTCTGACCCGTACGACTCCCGCGCGGCCGTCCACGAGCAGGTGGTCGACGGTTTCGGCTCCCTGCGCGTCCTGCCGCTCGACCCGTCGGCCGACGCGCCCCTGCTGCACCGCTGGGTGAGCGGGGAACGCGCCGTCTTCTGGGGCATGAACGGCCTCACCGAGCGGCAAGTGGCCGAGAGCTACGCCCACATGGACACGCTCGACACCCACCACGCGTACCTCCTCGCCAAGGACGGTGAGCCGGCCGCCCTGTTCCAGACCTACGAACCGGAGGCCGACCGGGTCGGTGAGTGCTACCCCGTCGAACCCGGCGACATCGGCCTCCATCTGCTGCTCGCGCCCGCCGCACCGGGCGGCGCGCGCCCCGGGTGGACGGCCGCGCTGATCGCCGCCGTCGTCACGTTCGTGCTGCTGGGCCTGGACCGCGAGCGCGTGGTGGTCGACCCGGACGTGGCCAACGAGAAGGCGATCGCCCGCTTCCTGCGGCAGGGCTTCACGGCCGGCCCCGCGGTCGTCCTGCCCGAGATCGACCTGCCGGACGTGTACCTGCCGGAGAAGAGGGCCCGACTCGCCTTCCTCACCCGGGAGGCGGCCTTCGGCGGGTGACGGCTTTGCCCGTGCCGCCGTGGTTTCCCCGGGGAGCCGTGGTTTCCGTCGGGAAGCCGTGGTTTCCCGGGGCAGGTGAGTGTTCTGCGCCTCCCGTCCGTACTCAGCCTGAAGTCGGATTGCCGGATTGCCGAAAGGCGGGGAACAAGGTGCAGCGACGGGGCGGCCGGGCGGTGGGCGACGGCGGGCGCGACGCAGGAACGAGCCGCGGAACCCGGCGGCTTCAAGGGCTGGTGCTGCTGGGCACCGTGCTGGTCCTGCTCCTCCTCGGCAGCGCCGGACCGGCGAGCGCGCACGCGGCCGTCCGCGAGGCCGTCCCCGAGGACGGAAGCGTCGTCAAGTCCGCCCCGCAGCACGTCACCCTGACCTTCACGGAGTCCGTCGCCCTGCTCGACGACTCGTTCCGCGTCTACAGCCCCGACAACCACCGGGTGAAGCTGGGCGAGCCGCGGCACGCCGACGGCAGGTCCGACACCGCGCGTGTCGAACTGCCCGACGGGCTCGACGACGGCACCTACACGGTCGCCTGGCGAGTGGTCTCCGCGGACAGCCACCCCGTCTCCGGTGCCTTCACGTTCTCCATCGGCAAGCCCTCGCCCTCCGCGCCCGCCGCACCCGAGGCCCCGACGGAGCACCCGGTCACCTCGAGCCTCTACAACACCGGCCGCTACCTCGCGTACGTCGCCGCCGCCCTGCTCATCGGCACGGTGGCGTTCGCGGCCCTGTGCCGCCCGCCGGACACCGCCCCGCTGCGGATGCCGCTGGTCACGGGCTGGTGGACGCTGCTGACGGCCACTTCGGTCCTCCTCGTCCTGCGGGCCCCGTACGAGAAGGGCACGTCACCCACGACGGCGTTCGACCTCTCGGCCTTCACCGGCATCCTCACCGGGCGGCCGGGCATCGCCATGCTGGCCCGGGTGGCGCTGCTGGTGCTGACGGCGGCCGTCCTCCTGTGGCTGCCCCGCCTCACCCGCCGCCGTGACCCGGACGCCGGCGACCGGACACCGCCCGCCCAGCTCGCCGTGGGCGGCGTCCTGGCCGTCGCGCTGGCGTTGACCTGGGCGGCCGCCGAGCACGCCTCGGCCGGTATCCAGGTCCCGCTGGCGATGACGTCGTCCGTGCTGCACCTGCTGGCGATGGCCTGCTGGCTCGGCGGCCTCGTGGCCCTGCTCACCACCCTGTTCCGTGCCGAGACCCCGCTGCCCGTCACCACGGTCATCCGCTTCTCCCGCCTCGCCTTCCTCTCCGTGACGGTGCTGGTCGTCACCGGCGTCTACCAGTCCTGGCGGGGTCTCGGCTCCTGGACGGCGCTCGGGGACTCGGCGTACGGGAGGGTCCTGACCGCCAAGCTCGTGATGACGGCCGTACTGCTCCTGGCGGCGGCCCTGTCCCGCCGCTGGACCATCCGCCTGGCGACGGCCGCGGCGTCGGCGACGGCGACGGCGACGGGCGCGGGGGACGGGGAGACGGCGGAAGCACCGGCAGCGGTTGTGGTTGCGGAGAAGGCACCGTCGGCGACGCGGCAACGGGTCCCGGAACTCGTGACCGCCTCCGCCCCGGGCAAGACACCCCCCGTACCTCCCGCACACCTGCCCCCCGACGCCCGGACGTCACCCGAACCGGATGCCCCCGCCCCCGAGGCGTCCGCTCCCGACCGCTGTCGGCGAGGTCTGCGTGTCTCCGTCCTGGCGGAAGCGGTCGTGGCGACCGTGGTGCTGCTGATCACGTCGGTGCTGACCAGCACCCTCCCGGCCCGTGCCGAGGCCGAGGCGGCAGATGCGGCCGAGAGCGCCCCGATCGCCGGACTGCCCGCGGCGACGGTGGTCACCATCCCCTACGCCATCGGCACCCCCGGCGGGAGGGGCAGCGTGCAGATCACCCTGGACCCGGGCCGGGTCGGGGAGAACGGCATCCAGGCGGTGGCGTTCGCCCCCAACGGCGCCCTGGACTCGATCCCGGAGCTCCGCCTGTCCTTCACCCTCGAGGAGAAGGACGTCGGCCCCATCGACGCGGGCCTGACCGACCGCGGCGGCTACTGGGCCACCAGCGATCTCACCCTCCCCCTTCCCGGCACCTGGACGATGAAGGCGACCATCAGGGTCTCGGACGTGGACCAGGTGACCGAATCCCACCCCATTCGCATCGACCCCTGAGGCGCCCTCACCGGGACCGCACCGGTGCGGGAACGGACCCGCACGGCACCGGCGAGGAGGCCGGGAGTCCCCGGGCTTCGGCCCGGGGAGCCGGTCAGAGCTTGCTCATCTTGGCGTACGGGCTGAGGATCCGCTCCCGCGCCGAACCGAAATCCACGAGTGCCGCGATTCCGTCCTCGACGCCGATCACGCGGCCGAGACCGTACATGTCGTGTGTGACCTGGTCGCCCACCGCGAAATGCTTGGGAGGCGGAGCGACCGGGGCCTTGAAGGGGCTGGTGGGCAGAGTGCGCTTCGGTGCAGCTGGCTTTGTCATCGCCACCAGTATGGGCCTGTGTGCCCGTGGGGGCCCAGGGCGTGATCGTCGAAGGCGCGCACGCATCCGGTGAGCCGGGCGGTCGCACGTGTCCGTATGCGCCCGGTGCCTTGCGACCGCCCCATCGGGCAACGGCTCCCCACGATGCCCGACTGTGGGTCAGTTGTGCACGCAGTCCGCCATTTATGAACTCTCGGGGAACTCTTCTGCAGCCTTTCGTCGCATGTATCTGCCTGGTCAGCGCAGAGATGTTCAAGGGTTCATGAGGCTTCATGTAGAGGAGCTCAGAACGTGACCGCGCGTTCCTTTGCCCGGCGGATGCGACCGCGAGTCGAGCGGAAAGCCGCCGAAAGGGTGTGACAGCTGCGCACCATGCGGCGGCGCCGCCTGGCAGCGACCACGGACCCGGTGCTCCGCCCGGTGGCGGTGCGCGGCCAGCAGCTCTACGGACGGGTCGTGACGCGGTTCAGCGCCGCCGCCGCGGCCGCCGCCAACCTCGACCTGGTCGTCGCCGCGCTGGAGCAGGAAGGCATCCCCTACTTCCTGGTGCCGGCCTCGCGTACGCGCCACACGGTCGGCGTGAACGCCGTCGACCGGGAGCGTTTCCTCACCGCCCTCGAGGCGCAGAACGCGGGGAAGGCGGTGTTCATCGGCAGACCGCTGCCCGGCGCGAAGCTCAAGCACCCCGCACTGTCCATGGACGGCGTACTGCCGACCGCCTTGCGTACGGCCCCCGTACTGCGGGTCGGGGAGAACCACCTGGGGCCCTCGGGCCAACTGCTCGCCGGGCCGGAACTCGCCTGCGACATCGAGTTCTGGGAGGACGGGGCACAGCTCCTCGCCTCCGCCGACGGGCCTCGCCGACTGGCCAAGGTGCAGCCGCAGGCGTCCGAGGACATCTTCGCCGAGTCCCTCGTCGCACCGCGGAACAACGGCATCACGGACGTACTGCCGGCGTCCGAGCAGAAGCCGGTCACGGTGCGGGTCGGCGACCGGGAGCTGCCGAGCTTCGTCCCGCTCACCCTGCCGACCGTGAACGACGTGACCTTCCCCGTCGACGTCGTCTACACCTGGGTGGACGGCGAGGAGCCAAAGATGCGGGCCGAGCGGGCCCGGCACCAGGAGCGCGGCATCGTCGAGATCCTGGACAAGGAGACCAACGCCTTCCGCTACGCCAGCCACGACGAGCTGAAGTACTCGCTGCGCTCGCTGCGGATGTACGCCGGGTTCGTCCGGCACGTCTACCTCGTGACCGACTCCCAGATCCCCGCCTGGCTGGACCCGGACGCGGAGGGTCTGACCGTGGTCGACCACCGGGACATCCTCCCGGCCGACGCGCTTCCCGTCTTCAACTCGCACGCGACAGAGAGTCGGCTGCATCACATCCCGGGTCTGTCGGAGCACTGCCTCTGCTTCAACGACGACGTCTTCATCAATCGCCCGGTACGGGCCGAGCACTTCTTCCACGGCAACGGCATCGCCCGGATCCCGCTGTCCCCGCTGAAGCTCGGCGTCGGTGCCCCGCACCCACTGGAGCCGGCCCCGAACTCCGCGGGCAAGAACACCCGCGAGGTGATCAGGCGCTTCCACGGCAGACACATCACCCACAAGTCGCTGCACACTCCGCATCCCCGGCTGCTGTCGGTCCTGCGGGAGATGGAGAGCCTCGGCATCGAGGAGCGCGAGCGGACCTCCCGCTCGCGCTTCCGCTCCACCTCCGACGTCGCACCGGCGTCCACGCTCCACCACCACTGGGCGATCGCGACCGGCCGGGCCGTCCCGGCCGACTACCGCTTCCGCTACGTGCAACTGGGCGCACCGGACATGCGGCGGCACCTGGCCCGCCTCGCGGCCGGTGAGGACATCGACTTCTTCTGCCTCAACGACGTGGACACCGCCCCGGCGGACAGGGCGGCGGCCGGGACCGCCATCCGCGCCTTCCTGGAGCGGAAGTACCCGTTCCCGAGCCGCTTCGAAAGAACGGCCCGGGCCACCTCGCGCCCGGTCGCGCCGCTCACGGCGAGTCTCCTGCCGCAGCCGGCGCGGGAGGGGGCACGGCTTCGCGACTGACGGGCACGGGCGCGGGCGAGGTACCCGCAGGGAGGGCTGGAACACGTCGAAGGGCCCCACCGCGAACGGTGGGGCCCTTCGGCATCGTGCCCGGTGAGGCACTGGCGGAGGATACGAGATTCGAACTCGTGAGGGGTTGCCCCCAACACGCTTTCCAAGCGTGCGCCCTAGGCCACTAGGCGAATCCTCCGGCAGGAACATTACATGACCGAGGGGAGTGCTCGCGAACTCGTTCCCTCCCCGCGACATGAGGTAGCCTTTGCGCAGCCCCTCACGCGGCGCTATCTGACTGAACTCCCCCAGGGCCGGAAGGCAGCAAGGGTAGGTCGGCTCTGGCGGGTGCGTGGGGGGCGTTCGCGTTTCCGGCCCCGCACGCGCGGGGGCGTCCCGAGGGCGGGGCCCGATGTCGGTGGGCGCCTATAACCTCGTAGGTGTGTCGTCTCTCGCGCTGTACCGCCGCTATCGCCCGGAGTCGTTCGCCGAGGTCATCGGGCAGGAACATGTCACCGACCCGCTGCAGCAGGCGCTGCGGAACAACCGGGTCAATCACGCGTACCTGTTCAGCGGTCCGCGAGGCTGCGGCAAGACGACCAGCGCGCGCATCCTGGCCCGGTGCCTGAACTGCGAGAAGGGCCCCACGCCGACGCCGTGCGGCGAGTGCCAGTCCTGTCAGGACCTCGCGCGCAACGGGCCGGGCTCGATCGACGTCATCGAGATCGACGCCGCGTCCCACGGTGGTGTGGACGACGCCCGTGACCTGCGCGAGAAGGCGTTCTTCGGGCCCGCCCACAGCCGGTACAAGATCTACATCATCGACGAGGCCCACATGGTCTCCCCGCAGGGCTTCAACGCCCTGCTCAAGGTCGTCGAGGAGCCTCCGGAGCACCTGAAGTTCATCTTCGCGACCACCGAACCCGAGAAGGTCATCGGGACGATCCGGTCGCGTACGCACCACTATCCGTTCCGGCTGGTGCCGCCCGGGGTCCTCCGGGACTACCTCGGCGAGGTGTGCGACAAGGAGAGCAGCCCCGTCGAGGACGGCGTGCTGCCGCTCGTCGTGCGGGCCGGTGCCGGATCCGTGCGTGACTCCATGTCCGTCATGGACCAGTTGCTCGCCGGCGCCGGGCCCGACGGTGTGACGTACGCCATGGCCACCTCCCTGCTCGGGTACACCGACGGTTCGCTGCTCGACTCCGTGGTCGAGGCGTTCGCGACGGGGGACGGCGCGGCGGCCTTCGAGGTCGTCGACCGCGTGATCGAGGGCGGCAACGACCCCCGGCGGTTCGTCGCCGACCTGCTCGAGCGCCTTCGCGACCTGGTGATCCTCGCCGCGGTCCCGGACGCCGCCGAGAAGGGGCTCATCGACGTCCCCGCCGATGTCGTCGAGCGGATGCAGGCCCAGGCCGGTGTCTTCGGTGCCGCCGAGCTCAGCCGCGCCGCCGACCTCGTCAACGAGGGGCTCACCGAGATGCGGGGCGCCACCTCGCCCCGGCTCCAGCTCGAGCTGATCTGCGCCCGCGTGCTGCTGCCCGCCGCGTACGGCGACGAGCGGTCGGTCATGGCCCGCCTGGACCGGATCGAGCGGGGCGTGAACTTCTCGGCGGGTGGTCCCGCCGCCGGCATGCCGGCCATGGGGTACGTGCCGGGGGGCGGTGCCCACGGGGGAGCCGAGGGCGCCCCGGTGCCGCCGGGGGGCGGTCCGGCCGCGGCTCGGGCCGCGGCACGGGGGCAGGTCCCGCCCTCGCCCTCGCCCTCGCCCTCGCTCTCTTCCTCGCCGGTGCAGCCTCCGGCTCCGGTGCCTCCGGTTGCCGTGCCTCCGGCTCCGGCTTCCATTCAGCCCCCGGCTGCGGCTTCGGCGGCTCCGCCCGCTGCGGGGCCGAGCGAGCCCGCCCCCGGTGCGCCCGCCCCGGGGGCCTGGCCCACCGCGGCCTCCGCCGGAGGCGGGCGCCGGCCCGGCGGCTGGCCCACGGCCGCGGCGGCGGGCGGCGGGCGGCCCCAGGCCGCCGCTCCGGGTGCTCCCGCTCCCGCCTCCGCCCCTGCGCCCCAGGTGCCCCAGGCGGGCCCCGGGCCCTCCGGGGGCGGTGGCGGCGGGCTCGATCCCCGCGTGCTCTGGCCGAACATCCTTGAGGTGGTCAAGAACCGCCGTCGGTTCACCTGGATCCTGCTCAGCCAGAACGCCCAGGTGACCGGTTTCGACGGTACGACCCTCCAGATCGGCTTCGTGAACTCCGGCGCGCGGGACAACTTCCTGAGCAGCGGCAGCGAGGACGTGCTGCGGCAGGCCCTGGGTGAGCAGTTCAACGTGCAGTGGAAGATCGAGGCCGTCGTCGACCCGTCCGGGGGCGGCGCGGCGGTTCCGGCCCCCGGAGGCGGCCGGAGCGGCGGGGGCGCTGCGGGCTACGGCGACGGTGGTGGTGGTTACGGGGGTGCCGGCGCCGGTCAACGCTCCGGGGCCGCCCAGCCGTCGGGGACGTCCGGCCCGTCCGGTCCGTCCGGGTACGCCTCCGCGCAACAGGCGTCCCCCGTGCCCGCTCCGGCACCGGCACCGGCGCCCCGGCCCTCCGCTCCGGAACCACCGCCCCCCGTCTCCCCCGAGGACGACGTCCCCGAGGAGGACGACCCCGACCTGGACGAGTCCGCCCTCTCCGGCCAGGAGCTGATCGTCCGGGAGCTGGGTGCGACCGTGATCGAGGAACTCATGAACGAGTAGACCCGAACGAGTGGACCCGGACGAGTGGAGCGGCCGGACGGATTGGAGGAACGCACGAACCCGTCCGCCCCGGCCCTTCGGAAGCCCGCACAAGGCGAACGCCGCCGGTCCCGTTAGGCTGGCCCCGTGAAGGTCCTCGTCATCGGCAGCGGTGCCCGCGAACACGCCCTGTGCCGTTCTCTGTCCCTCGATCCCGACGTCACCGCGCTCCACTGCGCCCCAGGCAACGCCGGTATCGCCGGGGTGGCCGAGCTGCACCAGGTCGACGCCCTGGACGGCGCGGCCGTGTCCGCGCTGGCCGCACGGCTCGGCGTGGACCTCGTAGTGGTCGGCCCGGAGGCCCCCCTCGTCGCCGGTGTCGCCGACGCCGTGCGCGAAGCGGGCATCGCCGCCTTCGGCCCCTCCAGGGAGGCCGCGCGGCTCGAGGGCTCCAAGGCCTTCGCGAAGGACGTCATGGCGGGTGCGGGCGTGCCCACGGCACGGTCGTACGTCTGCACCACCCCTGCCGAGACCGCCGCCGCCCTCGACGCCTTCGGCGCTCCCCACGTCGTCAAGGACGACGGGCTCGCCGCCGGCAAGGGCGTGGTCGTCACCGATGACATCGAGGTGGCCAGGGCGCACGCCGACGCCTGCCGGCAGGTGGTCATCGAGGAGTACCTGGACGGCCCCGAGGTCTCCCTCTTCGCCGTGACCGACGGCGAGACCGTGCTGCCCCTCCAGCCCGCCCAGGACTTCAAGCGCGCGCTGGACGGCGACGCGGGCCCCAACACCGGCGGCATGGGGGCGTACTCCCCGCTGCCGTGGGCCGATCCGAAGCTGGTCGACGAGGTCACGCGGTCGGTCCTGCAGCCGACCGTCGACGAGTTGCGGCGGCGCGGTACCCCCTTCTCCGGTCTGCTCTACGCCGGTCTCGCGATCACCTCGCGCGGTGTGCGCGTGATCGAGTTCAACGCCCGGTTCGGCGACCCCGAGACACAGGTCGTGCTGGCCCGTCTGAAGACCCCGCTGGCCGGGCTGCTGATGGCCGCCGCCACCGGCGGTCTCGCCGACCTGGAGCCGCTGCGCTGGAGCGACGACGCCGCCGTCACGGTCGTCGTCGCCTCGCACAACTACCCCGGCCCCCCGCGCACCGGCGACCCGATCACCGGCCTGGACGAGGTCGTCGCCCAGGACGCCCCACACGCGTACGTGCTGCACGCGGGGACGAAGCAGGTGGGCGACGAGATCGTCAGCGCAGGCGGCCGGGTGCTGTCCGTCACGGCGACCGGCGCGGATCTCACCGAGGCCCGCGACCGTGCCTACCGCGCGGTCTCCCGCATCCGCCTCGACGGCTCCCAGCACCGCACGGACATCGCGGCGGAGGCGGCCAAGGGCGCATGAGCCCTCGCGGACACCGATGAACCCCATGGGCCCCGATCCGCCTCAGGATCCGGGGCCCGAACTTTGCCGTCCGTCACTCACCTTTGCCCTGAGCCATTCCATCGAGTGACCGATGCGCCATCCGGCTGACGAGGGCCGGGGCCCCAACTAGGGTGCCGCGCAAGCGTTCCGGCACGCTCCGGCACTTGGCTCACCGGCATTGCGATGTCAGTGACGGGTGTCACAGTGGGGGGAGTGGGCAACGCCAGGAGAGCGTCAGGACCGTCGGGAGGGGGGTGAGGCAGGGGCATGAGCATGAGCGGAGGTGGCATGGGCAGGGATGCGGGCGCGCAGTCGGCGCGTTCACGGGCGCTCGCGGTACTCCGCCTGCGCAGCAGGGCACTGGCCGTCGCCCTGCTGCCCGCGGCCGTCGCCGTGATCCTGCTCGTCGGCGGCTCCACCGGCCATTTCGTCGGCACCGGCTGGGACGCCGTCCGCTGGACGCTCACGCCGCTCGCGGTGCTGGTCCTGCTCGCCGCCGCCGGAGTCGCCCTGGTCGTCGCCCGTGCCCGGCCCGCCCTGAGCCCGACGGTCCCGATCGCCGAGGGGGCGGCCCCGGACCTGTACCGGATGGTGCGCGACCTCGCCGACCGGCTCGACGTTCCCGTTCCGTCCGCGATAGCGCTCACCCCGGACTGCGACAGCTGGCTGGAGGACCGCACCCACCCGGCGCACGGCCCCCCGCCCGTCGAGGAACACGGCGACACAGCGGGCTCGGGCCGGCCTCCGCACCGCCGGACGACCGTCGCCGCGCCCGTGCTGGTGATCGGCTCCCCGTTCCTGTGGTGGATGCGTGTCGGCGAGTTGCGCGCGGTCCTCGCCCCGGTCGTCGCCGGTACGGGACCCTCGGCGCACCCGGACATAGCCGCCGCCCGGCGTTTCGTCCGGGGCCTCGACGCGGCGGTGGCCGTGGCCTCGGAGCCTCGGCGCGGGCCGGTGTGCCGGGCGGTGTTCGCGGGCGTCGGCTGGGTCGCGCGGTCGTTGTTGCGCGGCTGCCGGGTGCACACCGCCGAGATGGAGCGCGGGGTCGCCGCGGCGGCGGCCGATCGCGCCCAGGCCGTGGACTACGGGCTGAGGATCGTCGCCCAGGAACAGGTGGGGCTGGCGTACGCGGGCTGGGACCGGCTGCTCACCCGGGTGGCGCTGCCCGCCTGGCGGATGGGCCGCTGGCCCTCCCGGCTCAACGCCGGGGTGGTGGCCGCGCTCACCGAGCTGTCCCGCCGGGACCGGCTGGCCGAGGGGTTCGCCTCCCGCCTCGGTGAGCGTCCCGCCTGCGACCTGCTCGAAGAGCCCGGCGCGGTGGACGAGGCCACCTCCCTCCTCGCCGCCCGCCTCTTCCACGGCGGTCCCGCCGGGAGTGGGCCCGAGTGGTCGCCCGTCCGCTGGGGCGACTACCCGGAGGAGGTCGTCGACCGCAAATGGCGTACGGACGCGGCCCGGCTCCACCGCGTTCTGGACGCCCTCGGCGTACGCCCCGCCGACAGTGGGGAGGGCCTGGGTTCCGACGGCCCGACCCTCTCCCGCGTCCTCGACCACCTGACGGACCCGGTGCCGGTCCCGCGCGCGGAACCGCCCGTACATGCGGGACCGGAAAACGCCGACGCCGACGCCGACGCCGTCGACTACGGCGAGGACCCCGACGACGAGGACCTCGCCGGAACCACCCCGCGCAGTGCCGCCCTGGCCGCCCGGATCAGTGCCGAAGTGGCCCGCGAGGGCGCCGCGGCCACCGAGCGGGCCGCGTCCGCGTCCATACTCGCTTCCGCGTCCATACCCGCCTCCGCACTCACCTCGGCCGAGAGTGCTCCGACCGTTCCCCCCGCACCGGCCGACCCCGCTTCCCTCTGGGACGACAGGGCGCTGCCCCTGCTCCCCCTCCAGCCCCCGCGCACCGGCCGCGAACTGCTCGCCGACCACATCATGGCGATGGTCTGCTGCGCGGCCATGGACACCGCGGGCGCGACCCCCGGGCTCGACTGGCTCGACGGCCCGGCCCTTTTCATCGGCGGCGTACGTGTCACGGACCTCCCCGCCCAGGTCATGACGCTGATCGAGAACGGCGATCCCGTGGCCCTGCGCCTGTGGCTGACCCGGCAGGGCATACGCCCGGAGAAGCCCGTACGACTCGTCTGAGTCGAACTCCCCACCACTCCCGCCCACCACCACTCCCGCCCATCGCCCGGAGTTCCGGCTTCCGCTTTTGACCGGTTCGCGACGAAGGGTGATGGAATATGCGCCCCATGTGATGTGCTTGGCCTGTTCGTGCTCCGTGACCAGGGCTTGCGGCATACGACAAGCGCATTGCCGACCGCCGGCAATGGGGCCGACGGGGCCGGGGGAGGGGAGCGACCATGGGACCGGAGCAGGGCCGCCGCCGGATCGAGGGGTTCAGTTCCACCGGCGGGGTGGCACCCGGAGGGACGATCGACTTCCACGTCTCCGTCGACCCACCCCAGGAGTTCGGCGTCGAGGTCCACCGCGTCGGCCACTACGACGGGCGGCGCACCGCCCGGATCACGTCCGGTCCCCGCCTGGCAGGCATCGCGCAGCCGCCGCCGCTCACCGCCGACCGTACGGTCTCCTGTCACCACTGGTGGCTGTCCTGGCGGCTGCGGGTCCCGTCGGACTGGAGCGTCGGCGCCTACGTGGCCGTCCTGACCACCGCCGACGGCCGCCACCGCTCCCACGTCCCCTTCACGGTGCGCGACGACCGTCCGGCGGATCTGCTCCTGGTGCTGCCCGACATCACCTGGCAGGCCCACAACCGCTACCCGTGGGGCGGGGACGGACAGCCGCTCGACGAGGCCGACGCGGCGACGACCACCGTCTCCTTCGACCGCCCGTACACGGGCACCGGCCTGCCGCCGTACGGCGGTCACACCTATGACGTCATCCGCTGGGCCGAACGCTACGGCTACGACCTCGCCTACGCCGGCGCCGGCGACCTGCACGCCGGCCGGGTCGATCCCACCCGCTACCGAGGGATGGTCTTCCCCGGCCCCGACGTGTACTGGTCCCAGGCCATGCGCGACAGCGTGGAACACGCCCGCGAGTACGGCACCTCCCTCGTCTTCCTCTCCGCCCGCACGATGTACGGGCAGGTGGAGCTAGCCCCTTCCCCGTCCGGAGCCCCCGACCGTCTGCTGACCCGCCGCAGACGCCGGGCTCCGGAACGCCGAGCGCCGGAACGCAGGACTCCGGGCAGACCGTCGCTGTGGCGGGAGTCGGACCGCGCGGAGCAGCAACTGCTCGGCATCCAGTACGCCGGTCAGGTCCCCGCACCGCATCCGCTGATCGTGCGCAACGCCGACCACTGGATGTGGGAGGGGACGGGGGCGGCCGAGGGCGACGGGATCGAGGGGCTGGTCGCGGTCGGGGCCGACCGTTACTTCCCGCGCACCCCGCTGCCCGAGCACGAGGAGCGGGTCCTGCTCGCGCACTCCCCGTACACCGACCGGGCGGACGGCGGACGGCACCAGGAGACCTCCCTCTACCGGGCGCCCTCCGGCGCGTGGGTCTTCGCGTCGGGGACGCTCGCCTGGTCCCCGGCCCTGGACGGCCCCGGCCGGAGCGATCCCCGCATCCAGCGCGCCACGGCCAACCTCCTCGACCGCATCTGCAAACACGACTGACCTGACCGGCTCCGGCCCGTGGGCCCCGCGGCTGCCCCCGAGCGGCGGGGGCGGCTGTTCGTACGGGACAATTGGCGTCACTGTCCCGCCGTCTCCCACCGCCACCCCTCGCGAGCGGAGCGAGCCCCGCGGGTGTCCTGCTGTTCCGAGCCACGCGGAGGAACCGTGTCCGGATTCGTCGAGAAGCCCGAGCCGATCCAGGTTCCGGGCCTGGTGCATCTGCACACCGGAAAGGTGCGCGAGCTGTACCGGAACGAGGCCGGCGACCTCGTCATGGTCGCCAGTGACCGCATCTCCGCCTACGACTGGGTGCTGCCGACCGAGATCCCGGACAAGGGCAGGGTCCTCACCCAGCTCTCCCTCTGGTGGTTCGACCAGCTCGCCGACCTGGTCCCGCACCACATCCTGAGCACCGAACTCCCCGCGGGCGCCCCCGCCGACTGGGCGGGCCGCACGCTCGTCTGCAAGTCCCTGCGGATGGCCCCCGTGGAGTGCGTGGCCCGCGGCTACCTCACCGGCTCGGGTCTCGCCGAGTACCGGGAGTCCCGTACGGTCTGCGGTCTCGCCCTGCCCGAGGGCCTGGTGGACGGATCGGAACTGCCGGCCCCGATCTTCACCCCGGCCACCAAGGCCGCCGTCGGCGAGCACGACGAGAACGTCTCCTACGAGGAGGTCGCCCGGCAGGTCGGCGCCGACACCGCGGCGCGGCTGCGGCAGGCCACCCTCGCCGCGTACACCCGTGCCCGGGACATCGCCCGCGACCGGGGGATCATCCTCGCGGACACCAAGTTCGAGTTCGGCTTCGACGGCGACACCCTGGTCGTCGCGGACGAGGTGCTCACCCCGGACTCCTCCCGCTTCTGGCCGGCCGATCAGTGGGAGCCGGGCCACGCGCAGCCGTCGTACGACAAGCAGTACGTGCGGGACTGGCTGACCTCCGCCGAGTCGGGCTGGGACCGCGCGAGCGAGCAGCCCCCGCCGGCGCTGCCGCAGCACGTCGTCGACGCGACCCGGGCGAAGTACGTGGAGGCGTACGAGCGTTTGACCGGCATGAGCTGGAGCTGAGGCAACGGCGAAGGCCCCGGTCGATGACCGGGGCCTTGGTGCGGAGCGGACGACGAGGTTCGAACTCGCGACCTCAACCTTGGCAAGGTTGCGCTCTACCAGCTGAGCTACGTCCGCGTTGCGCCGTGGCGCGAGGCCAACTATACCCAACCTCGCTCGCGGGCGAGGCGTACCGCGGCATGACGGTTCTCCGCACCGAGTTTCGACGCGGCCGACGACAGATAGTTGCGCACGGTCCCCTGGGACAGCGCGGCCCGCTCCGCGATCTCCGCCACGGGCGCCCCGTCGGCCGCGAGTTCCAGCACCTCGGCCTCGCGCGCGGTCAGCGGCGAGTCACCCGCGGCGATCGCGTCGGCGGCCAACTCGGGATCCACGTAACGGTTTCCCGCGTGCACCGCGCGGATGATCTCCGCGAGGCGCTGTGCGCTGACGGTCTTGGGGACGAAGCCGCGCACACCCGCCGCGAGCGCCCGCTTCAGGTGCCCGGGCCGCCCGTGGCTGGTCACGATCAGCACCCGGCAGCCGGGGAGTTCCGACCGCAGAGATGTGGCGACGTTCACGCCGTCGGCGCCGGGCATCTGCAGATCCAGTACGGCGACATCGGGGGCGTGCGCCCGAGCCATCGCCAGCGCCTCCGGACCGGAGGCCGCCTCGGCGACGACCAGGAGGTCGTCCTCCAGGGACAGCAGCGCGGCGAGCGCGCCCCGGATCAGATGCTCGTCGTCGGCGAGCAGCAGCCGGACGGGGTGCGCGGGCCGAGGTGTCGTCATGGCGTGACCTCGCTCACGCTCGTGCGGGGCGCGGGCGACGCGGTGGACTCCCCCGAGGGGAACGTTTCCCAACCGGCGGCCGACGGCGACGGGACCTCGGCCGTCAGCAGGAACCGTCCGTCCCCGGCCGGGCCGGCCCGCAGGGTCCCCCCGATCTCGGCCAGCCGCTCCCGCAGCCCGACCAGCCCGGACCCCCGGCCCGAGCCGCCGTTCTCCGGTGCACCGTCGTTCTCCACCGTCAGTACCGTCCGCCCCTTCAGCACCCGTATCCCCACTGCGCACCACCGTGCGTCCCCGTGCCGCAGCACGTTGGTCACCGCCTCCCGTACGACCCAGCCCAGCGCGGACTGCACCTGTGCCGGGAGCCCGGTCGTCGAACCGGTGACCGTGCAGTCGATGCCGGCCGCGTCCAGGACGCCCCTGGCACCCGCGAGTTCGCTGCCCAGGTCGGCATCGCGGTAGCCGCGGACGACCTCGCGCACCTCCCGCTGCGCCTCGTGTGCCAGCCGCTGCACCTCGACCATCTGCGTCACCGCCTCCGGCCGCTCCCGCTGGGCCAGCTGGACGGCCAACTCGCTCTTCAGCGCGATCACGGCGAGGTTGCGGCCCATGACGTCGTGCAGATCCCGCCCGAACCGCAGCCGCTCCTCCGCGACGGCGAGCCGGGTACGGGTCTCCCGGGCCTCGTCGAGTTCGTACACGGCGTTGAGCAGCCAGACAGAGAAGACCGAGGTGAAGGCGACGAACCCGCCGCCGAGCAGCATCATCACCGCGAAGAGCAGCGCGGCCGGGGCGGGCATGCCGAAGGGCAGTGACACCAGTCCCGCGCCCACCGCGAAGCCCGCCACCCAGCCGAGCACCCGCGGCCGGCTGCGCACCCCGAGTGCGACGATCCCGACGCCGAAGGACGGGACGAACATCAGGATCCCGACGACCGGTTCGGCGACGTCGCGGTCGGCCGGCCCGTGCTCGGCGATCGCCACGGCCGTCACCGTGACGACCGCGGAGACGACCCCGAGCGTCCACAGCAGCCGGAGCGGCTGCTCCCGCTGCCCGCGCACCCAGTCCAGTGCCCGCGAGCCGGTCACGGCGCACAGCGCGCAGTGCACGGCGATCACGAGCAGCAGTGGAGCGGCGAGCCTCGGCCCGAGGTGCTCGAACCGCCCGATCAACGGGCCGCCGGCCGCCACGAACTCGACCAACGCGAAGGAGTGGAACGACCACCGGGTGTACGTCTCCACCTTGGCCGGGGTGCTCTTGCTCCCCCACCAGCCGCCCGGCCCGCTCGTGCCCCCGCCTCCCGCCGCCGGCATGTCAGCGCCTCGGTTCCCAGCGGAACCACCGGCGGACGGCGAACACCGACAGCAGTGCCCAGGCCGCGCCGGTCGCCACGGCGAACAGCGTCTCGGAGCCGGACAGGTTGCCGGTGAAGCCGCCGCGCAGCAGGGTCACGACGGGGGTGAGGGGCAGCAGTTCGCAGAAGGAGGCCAGCCGGTCGGGCAGCACCTCCAGCGGGACCATCATCCCGGAGCCGAGCATCGACACCATGAGCACCGGCATCGCGGTGACCTGCGCGCTCTCGGTGGTCCGGGTGAAGCCGGCGGTGACGGCGGCGAGTGCCGCGCACAGCCCCAGGCCCAGCAGCAGCCCCAGTACGGACAGATGGACGGCCTGCGGCGCGGTCACGTCCAGGAGCAGCGCGCAGCCCACCGCCAGCAGCAGCGACTGCACCAGCCCGGTGACGACGGCCGGGAGCGAGGCCCCGCACAGGATCTCGGCGTCCCGCAGTTCCCCGGTGCGCAGCCGCTTCAGCACCAGTTCCTCGCGGCGGGTGACGAAGACGCTGACGAGCGACGTGTAGACGGCGAACAGCAGGGAGAAGCCGATCGCGCCGGGCAGGATCACCGCGCCGAGACTGAGACCCACCTCGTCGAGGTCCATCCCGTCGGCCGCCGAGTACAGGCTGAGCGGAAGCACCAGCGGCAAGAAGAGCGCGGCGAAGAGCGTGCCCCTGCTGCGTCCGAGCAGCGTCAACTCGGCTCGGGCGAGGGCCCGCATGCGTCCCACGGGGGTGCTGGCCGAGGTGTTCCCGCCGCTCGCGGCCCCGGCCGTTCCCCCGGTCGCCCCCTTGGTCGTGCTGACCGTCCCGCTCATGCCGCGTACTCCTTTGCCGTGGTGGTGCTCTCCCTCTGCTCGAGGGTTTCGCGTGCGGAGGCTTCCCGGGCTATGCCCAGGAACGCCTCCTCCAGTGACGCCGAGCGCACGTCCAGTCCCTTCAGTTCCACACCGGTCCGCTCCGCCCACACCAGCAGGCCCGTGGCCGCCCGTTGCAGCTCACGGGTGTGCAGCCGGATGATCCGTCCGTCCAGTTCGTGCCCGGTCACGCCCAGGTCGTCGAGCGGCGGCAGGTCACCGGGGAAGTAGCCGTGGGGCAGTTCGAAGGTGATCCGCGACGGCTGCGCGGCGGTCACCTCGGCGGGGGTGCCGGTGGTGGCGATGCGCCCCTTGTGCATGATCGCGAGGCGGTCGGCCAGTGCCTCGGCCTCCTCGAGGTAGTGGGTGGTCAGCAGCACGGTCGTGCCGTTGTCGCGCAGGGCCCGCACCAAGCGCCAGGTGTCGCGGCGCCCTTCGGCGTCCAGGCCGGTCGTCGGCTCGTCGAGGAACAGCACCTCGGGGTCGCCGAGCAGCGCGAGGGCCAGGTCGAGGCGGCGCCGCTCACCCCCGGACAACTGCTTGACCCGTACGTCGTCCTTCCCGGCCAGTCCGACCAGCGGCAGCACCTCCCGCGGCGGACGGGCCCCGCTGACGGAGCCGGCCCACATCCGCGCGGTCTCCATGACGGTCAGGTCGGAGGGGAAGCCGCCTTCCTGGAGCATCACGCCGGTGCGAGGCCGTACCACGGCGCGGTCGGTGTACGGGTCGTGACCGAAGATCCTGACCTGTCCGCCGGTCGGTACCGCGAGGCCCTCCAGCAGTTCGACGGTGGAGGTCTTGCCCGCGCCGTTGGTGCCCAGCAGCGCGAAGACCTCCCCGCGCCGTACGGAGAAGCCGATCCCGCGTACGGCCTCGAACCCGCCCTTGTACACACGGCGCAGGTCAGTGACCTCGATCACGTGTTCATGTTCGTTTCCTCGCATGCTTCGATCATTCAGGATCAATCGGCCAGGCAGCCGTGCGGGCTGTCATCACTGGGGGTGACAAATGTCAGAACGGTGCCGGGCCGTCCCGCACGGGCACCGAGAGGGGTACGGCGACACGAAAAGACCCCGGTCCGATGGACCGGGGTCTGATTCCCGAGCGGACGACGAGGTTCGAACTCGCGACCTCAACCTTGGCAAGGTTGCGCTCTACCAGCTGAGCTACGTCCGCATTGCCTCCGACCAGCTTTCACCGGTCGGTGCGAGCACCAGCCTACCTGATCGAATGCGCCGATCGGTACGGCCAAGCAGAGCGGGTGACAGGAATCGCACACTGCGCCTTCCCCCTGGAAGGGGGATGTTCTACTACTGAACTACACCCGCATGTACTCCGTGAGCTGGGCCTTTCGGCCTGGCCTCGCGGTGTGCTCCAGACTCTAGCTGATCAACGGGGGTGTTGTGCAAGTCGGCTGCCACGGGGGCCGGATGGCCGGAGCGCGGACGACCGGGGCCCGGGTGGCCGGGACGCACCCCGCCGCACCGCGCGCCCCGTCACACCCGTCCCGCCGCGCCGGTCTCACCGCGCCGCGGCGAACGCCTCGTAGATCCGCTTGGGGATCCGTCCGCGCGCGGGGACGTCCATCTGGTTCGACAGTGCCCAGGCGCGCACGGCCGCCGGATCGGGGGCGATCTCCGTCTGCCGGTACGCCCGGCCCGAGCGGGAGCGCTTGCGGCCGGCCTGCACGTAGGGCGCGAGCGCCTTCCGCAGGCCGTCGGCGTTGGCTTCGTTCAGATCGATCTCGTACGACTTGCCGTCGAGTCCGAAGGCGATCGTTTCCGCCGCTTCCGAGCCGTCGATGTCGTCAAAGAGAGTGACCACGACCTTCTGCGCCACGAATAATCGGTCCCTTCGTGCGACGCCTCTGTGTCGACGTCGGTGATGACGCCCCGGGTGTCGCGGAGATGTCGGCGTCCGCCTGTAAACGGGCAAACCATCTGCTAATGACAATTCATTTGTACAGTGCTCGGCAATGCATTGTGAAGCTCGACTAAATCTGCCCGCGTGTCCGGTGCGCAATAGCGATACGTGACGGATCGCGGATCTTTCCCGGATCTTTTCCCGAGCACCTCCCCGTGACGCCGAATCGTGATCGTGGTCACGTAGATTCCTCCAACTCTACTCGCGTAGAAATTTTGTGCGGGTAGTCTGAAGGGACCTGCTCAGCACCACACACCGGGAGTGCCAGTGGCACGCGTCGTAGTCGACGTCATGCTCAAGCCGGAGATCCTCGACCCCCAGGGCCAGGCGGTGCAGCGCGCACTGCCGCGACTGGGTTTCGAGGGGATCTCGGACGTCCGTCAGGGAAAGCGATTCGAACTGGAAGTTGACGGGCCGGTCGACGAGGCCGCGCTCGCCCGCATTCGTGATCTTGCGGAATCCTTCCTCGCCAACACTGTGATCGAGGACTTCACCGTCAGGGTCGAGGAAGTCTCGGAGGCCGTGAAGTGACCGCTCGTATTGGCGTCGTCACTTTCCCCGGCAGCCTCGACGACCGGGACTCGCAACGCGCGATCCGGCTCGCGGGCGCCGAACCCGTGGCGCTCTGGCACAAGGACAAGGACCTCAAGCAGGTCGACGCGGTCGTGCTGTGCGGCGGATTCTCCTACGGCGACTACCTGCGCGCCGGGGCCATCGCCCGTTTCTCGCCGGTGATGGACACCGTCGTCGAGCAGGCGAAGGCGGGACTGCCGGTCCTCGGCATCTGCAACGGCTTCCAGATCCTCACCGAGGCGCACCTGCTCCCCGGCGGCATGCTGGGCAACGACCACCTGCACTTCATCTGCCGCGACCAGAAGCTGCGGGTGGAGAACGCGGAGACCGCCTGGACCACCGACTACACGGCCGGCCAGGAGATCCACATCCCGCTGAAGAACATGGACGGCCGCTACGTGGCCGACCAGTACACGCTGGACGAGCTGGAGGCCGAGGGCCGCGTCGCCTTCCGGTACCTCGACTTCAACCCCAACGGCTCGCTCAACGACATCGCCGGCATCACCAACGCGGCGGGCAACGTCGTCGGTCTGATGCCGCACCCCGAGCACGCCGTCGAGTCACTGATCGGCACCGGTCGCACCGACGGCCTCCCGTTCTTCACCTCGATCCTCAAGAAGCTGGTCAACGCATGAGCCGGACGCCTCTGGACACGGTCGAGCACGCGGCGAAGACCCCCGACGTCGAGCTGCCCTGGTCCGAACTCGGCCTCAAGAAGGACGAGTACGAGCGGGTGGTGGAGATCCTCGGCCGCCGCCCGACCGGCGCCGAGCTCGCCATGTACTCGGTGATGTGGTCCGAGCACTGCTCGTACAAGTCCTCCAAGGTCCACCTCCGCCAGTTCGGCGAGAAGGCCCCCGAGTCCGACGCGATGCTCGTCGGCATCGGCGAGAACGCCGGTGTCGTCGACGTCGGCCAGGGCTACGCGGTCACCTTCAAGGTCGAGTCGCACAACCACCCGTCGTACGTCGAGCCCTACCAGGGCGCGGCCACCGGGGTGGGCGGCATCGTCCGCGACATCATCGCGATGGGCGCCCGCCCGGTCGCCGTCGTGGACCCGCTGCGCTTCGGCGCCGCCGACCACCCCGACACCAAGCGCGTCCTGCCCGGCGTCGTCGCCGGCATCGGCGGCTACGGCAACTGCCTCGGCCTGCCCAACATCGGCGGCGAGGTCGTCTTCGACGCCTGCTACCAGGGCAACCCGCTGGTCAACGCCGGTGCCATCGGCGTCATGCGGCACGAGGACATCCACCTCGCCAAGGCCTCCGGGCCCGGCAACAAGGTCATCCTGTACGGCGCCAGGACCGGCGGCGACGGCATCGGCGGCGCCTCGATCCTCGCCTCCGAGACCTTCGACGACGCCAAGCCGTCCAAGCGCCCGGCGGTCCAGGTCGGCGACCCCTTCCAGGAGAAGCTCCTCATCGAGTGCACCCTGGAAGCCTTCAAGGAGAAGCTGGTCGTCGGCATCCAGGACCTCGGCGCGGCCGGCCTGTCCTGCGCCACGTCCGAGCTGGCCTCCAACGGCTCCGGCGGCATGCGCGTCGTCCTCGACGACGTACCGCTGCGCGACTCCACGCTCTCGCCCGAGGAGATCCTCATGAGCGAGTCGCAGGAGCGCATGTGCGCGGTCGTCGAGCCGGAGAAGGTCGACCGCTTCCTCGAGATCTGCGAGAAGTGGGACGTCATCGCCACCGTCATCGGTGAGGTGACCGACGGCGACCGCCTGGAGATCTTCTGGCACGGCGGCAAGATCGTCGACGTCGACCCGCGCACCGTCGCCCACGACGGCCCGGTCTACGAGCGCCCCTACGCCCGCCCCGACTGGCAGGACGCGCTCCAGGCCGACGACGCGAACAAGCTGCCCCGGCCGCAGACGTCCGACGAGCTGAAGGACCAGGTCCTGAAGCTGGTGGGCTCGCCCAACCAGGCCTCCAAGGAGTGGATCACCCGGCAGTACGACCACTTCGTGCAGGGCAACACGGTCCTCGCCCAGCCCGAGGACTCCGGCATGATCCGCGTCGACGAGAAGACCGGTCTCGGCGTCGCCATCGCCACCGACGGCAACGGCCGGTACGCCAAGCTCGACCCGTACACGGGGGCGCAGCTGGCCCTGGCGGAGGCCTACCGCAACGTGGCGACGACCGGTGCCAAGCCGCTCGCCGTCTCCGACTGTCTGAACTTCGGCTCGCCGGAGGACCCCGCGGTCATGTGGCAGTTCGCGGAGGCCGTGCGCGGTCTGGCCGACGGCTGTCTGCAGCTCGGTACCCCGGTCACCGGCGGCAACGTCTCGCTCTACAACCAGACCGGCGAGGCCGCCATCCACCCCACCCCGGTGGTCGCGGTCCTCGGTGTGATCGACGACGTGGCGCGGCGCACGCCGGTCGCCTTCCAGGAGGAGGGGCAGCTGATCTACCTCCTCGGCGACACCCGTGAGGAGTTCGGCGGCTCGGCCTGGTCCCAGGTCGTCCACGACCACCTCGGCGGCCTGCCGCCCGAGGTCGACCTGGAGCGCGAGCGCCTCCTCGGCGAGATCCTGATCTCCGCCTCCCGCGACGGCATGATCGACTCCGCGCACGACCTGTCCGACGGCGGTCTGATCCAGGCCGTGGTCGAGTCGGCGCTGCTCGGCGGCAAGGGCGCGCGTCTGGTCGTACCGGACGGGCTCGACGCGTTCACCTTCCTGTTCTCCGAGTCGGCCGGCCGCGCGATCGTCGCCGTGCCGCGTTCGGAGGAGGTCCGCTTCACCGACATGTGCGGTGTGCGCGGCCTCCCGGCGACCCGCATCGGAGTCGTCGACGGGGACACGGTGGACCTCCAGGGCGAGTTCGCGCTCCCCCTCGAGGAGCTGCGCACGGTCCACGAGGAGACGATCCCGGCCCTGCTGGCCTGATCCGAGGCCTGCGTCGTTCAGGTTTCCCGGTCTCCCGTACGAAGCCCCCGCCCGGTCCGCTGCCGGTCGGGGGCCTCGTCGTTCGTGGGGCCGGCCGGAGCGGCGAGGTGCCCGCGCCGGCCTCGCGGCGCACCTCCTAGGCTGCCCCCATGCCCCCGGCCAAGAAGCGCACCCGTTCCTACGACCCCGCCAGGACCCGCACCGCCGTCCTGGCCCAGTTCGGGAACGTACGGCAGGCGGTACGCACCCTGGACGCGCGACACCTCGCCCTGCCCACCCGCCTCGGCGACTGGACCGTACGGGACCTGCTCGCGCACCTCGCCCTGACCGTCGGGAGCGTCAGCCGGGCCCTGGAGCGGGACGAACCGGCGAAGCCCGAGCTGGCGCTGCTGGACTACCCCGCCGCGACCGCCGCCCACGCCGGTGCCGTCGCCGAGCGCTCCCGGGCGCTCGCCGAGGCGACCCCGGACCTCGACGCCCTGTTCACCCGCACCGCGGAGGAGCTGACCCGGGACCTAGACACCGCCCCGCCCACCCGTGTGCTCGCCCTGCGCCCCGGGGCCATGAACCTCACCGACTACCTGGTCACCCGCACCGTCGAGCTCGTCGTCCACACCGACGACCTGGGCGCCGCCGTGCCCGGTCTCGACGTCCCCCACGACCGCCAGGCCCTCGCCGCCTGCACCCGGCTGCTGGCCGACACGCTGGCGGCGAAGGCGCCCGGCGGCTCGACGGAGGTGCGCATCCCGCCGTACGCGGTCGTGCAGTGCGTGGCGGGGCCGCGGCACACCCGGGGCACCCCGCCCAACGTCGTCGAGACCGACCCGCTGACCTGGATCCGGCTGGCCACCGGGCGCACGGTGTGGCAGGACGCGGTGGCCGCCGCCGAGGTGAGCGCGAGCGGGGAGCGGGCGGACCTGGGACCGTACCTGCCGCTGATGACGTGAGGCGAGGGCGGTCGACGTGAGAGGAACCGGAAGTGTCCCGTCTCCGTCGAAGCGGCATGTACACACAGAGGAACAAACGACGCAAACGGCGCACTGCTCTCGCGACGGCCACCGCCGCCCTCTCCGTCCCCTTCGTGGCGGCCTGTGGCAGTGAGCAGGTGGGCGCGGGAGCGGACGCCGGGCGGGTGAGCGCGGTCGGTGCGACGACGGGCACGACGGAGCGGTCCCTCACCGGCACGCGCTGGAACGTCGACAGCATCACCGCGAACGGCACCACCCTCCGTGCCCCCGTCGACTCACACGTCACCATCGAGGACGACGGCCGGACCAGCGGCCGGTACGCCTGCAACTACTTCCGCGGTGAGACCGACTTCGACGGGGACAGGGTCCGGTTCGCCGTCGACACCACCCTGATGGCCTGTGACGACGAGCCGCGCAGCACCTTCGAACGCACCCTCGCCCGCGCCCTCAAGGACGGCGCTCCGCAGGCCCGGGTGAACGACGACCGGCTGACCCTCACCGCCGAGGACGGCACCACCGTCCGTCTCAGCGAGGGCAACGCGGACACCCCGCTGTACGGCACGAAGTGGAAGATCGTCTCCCCCGACTCCGCGGGCCGTGCCCACCTCACCTTCGACGAGAAGGAGGGCACCGTCTCCGGAAGCCTCGGCTGCAACAAGGTGAACGCCGACGCCACCGTCCGCGACGGCCATATCACCGTCGGCACGCCCACCACGACCCGAATGGTGTGCGAAGACTCACTCATGAAGACCGAGAAGCGGCTGCTGCGGCTCTTCGGCACCACGCTCAGCTATCGGGTCGATCACCGGAGCATGACGCTGACCAGCGAAAACGGTCCGTCCGTCGAATTCTTCGCCGCCACGTGATCCAGGGCTGAGGTGGTGTACCCAATTCGGACCAGCACTCGACCTCGCCTACACTCGGTGGCGTGCCACGTGGTGACGGACGACTCAACCACGACCTGCTCCCCGGAGAGAAGGGCCCCCAGGACGCCTGCGGCGTCTTCGGTGTCTGGGCTCCGGGCGAAGAGGTCGCCAAGCTCACGTATTTCGGGCTCTACGCCCTTCAGCATCGGGGTCAGGAGTCCGCGGGTATCGCGGTCAGCAACGGCTCCCAGATCCTCGTCTTCAAGGACATGGGCCTGGTTTCCCAGGTCTTCGACGAGACCTCGCTCGGTTCGCTCCAGGGTCATATCGCGGTCGGTCACGCCCGCTACTCGACCACCGGTGCCTCCGTGTGGGAGAACGCCCAGCCGACGTTCCGTGCCACCGCGCACGGCTCGATCGCGCTCGGCCACAACGGCAACCTGGTCAACACGGCCGAGCTCGCCGAACTGGTGGCCGAGCTGCCCAAGGAGAACGGCCGCGCCCCGAAGGTGGCGGCCACCAACGACACCGACCTGATAACCGCCCTGCTGGCCGGCCAGCGCGCCGCCGACGGCGAACCGGTGACCGTGGAGCAGGCCGCGCATGTGGTCCTTCCGCAGGTCAAGGGCGCCTTCAGCCTCGTCTTCATGGACGAGAACACGCTGTACGCCGCCCGCGACCCGCAGGGCATCCGCCCGCTGGTCCTCGGCCGGCTCGAGCGCGGCTGGGTCGTCGCCTCCGAGTCCGCGGCCCTCGACATCTGCGGTGCCAGCTTTGTCCGCGAGATCGAGCCCGGCGAGTTCGTCGCCATCGACGAGAACGGACTGCGCTCTTCCCGATTCGCGGAAGCGAAGCCCAAGGGCTGTGTCTTCGAGTACGTGTACCTGGCCCGCCCGGACACCGACATCGCCGGCCGGAACGTCTACCTCTCGCGCGTCGAGATGGGCCGCCGCCTCGCCGAGGAGGCGCCCGCCGAGGCCGACCTGGTGATAGCGACCCCGGAATCCGGCACCCCGGCCGCCATCGGCTACGCGGAGGCCTCCGGCATCCCCTTCGGCAACGGCCTGGTGAAGAACGCGTACGTCGGCCGTACGTTCATCCAGCCCTCGCAGACCATCCGCCAGCTCGGCATCCGCCTGAAGCTGAACCCGCTCAAGAACGTCATCAAGGGCAAGCGCCTGGTCGTCGTCGACGACTCGATCGTGCGCGGCAACACCCAGCGCGCCCTGGTCCGCATGCTCCGCGAGGCGGGTGCCGCCGAGATCCACATCCGGATCTCCTCGCCGCCCGTGAAGTGGCCGTGCTTCTTCGGCATCGACTTCGCGACCCGCGCCGAGCTGATCGCCAACGGCATGTCCGTCGACGAGATCGGCACCTCGCTCGGCGCCGACTCCCTGGCGTACATCTCCATCGACGGCATGATCGAGGCGACGACCATCGCCAAGCCGAACCTGTGCCGCGCCTGCTTCGACGGCGAGTACCCGATGGAGCTGCCCGATCCGGAGCTCCTCGGCAAGCGGCTCCTGGAGTCGGAGCTGGCCGCCGGTACGGCCGAGCCGGCCGCGCTCGACGCGATCCGCCGCCCGTAAGCCCCTGCCCTGCCGTAACGAGACGAAGGCTCTCCCAGTCATGTCTGAGAACACTGGCGCCGGCCACGCGGCGGCGTCGTACAGGACCGCGGGCGTCGACATCGACGCGGGTGACCGAGCGGTCGAGCTGATGAAGGAGTGGGTGAAGAAGGCGCGGCGCCCCGAGGTCCTCGGCGGCCTCGGCGGTTTCGCCGGCCTCTTCGACGCCTCCGCCCTGAAGAGGTACGAGCGTCCCCTGCTCGCCTCCGCCACGGACGGCGTCGGCACCAAGGTCGACATCGCCCGCCGCATGGGCGTCTACGACACCATCGGGCACGACCTGGTCGCCATGGTGATGGACGACATCGTGGTGTGCGGCGCCGAGCCGCTGTTCATGACCGACTACATCTGCGTCGGCAAGGTCCACCCCGAGCGGGTCGCCGCCATCGTCAAGGGCATCGCCGAAGGCTGTGTACTGGCCGGCTGCGCCCTGGTCGGCGGGGAGACGGCCGAACACCCCGGTCTGCTGGGCGAGGACGACTTCGACGTCGCCGGCGCCGGTACGGGCGTCGTGGAGGCCGACCGGCAGCTCGGCCCGGACCGCATCCGCAAGGGTGACCGGGTCGTCGCCATGGCCGCCTCCGGGCTCCACTCGAACGGGTACTCGCTGGTCCGGCACGTCCTGCTGAACCGGGCCGGGCTCGCCCTGGAGAGCCGGATCGACGAGCTGGGCCGCACCCTCGGGGAGGAGCTCCTGGAGCCCACCCGGATCTACTCGCTGGACTGCCTGGCCCTGATCCGCACCACCGAGGTGCACGCCTTCAGCCACGTCACCGGCGGCGGCCTCGCGGCCAACCTGGCCCGCGTCGTCCCGGACGGACTGCACGCGGTCGTGGACCGCTCCACCTGGAGCCCGGCCCCGGTCTTCGACCTCGTCGGCCGGACCGGTTCGGTCGAGCGCCTGGAGCTGGAGCGCACCCTCAACATGGGCGTCGGCATGATCGCGATCGTGCCGGAGGAGTCCACGGACGCGGCGCTGACCACGCTGGCCGACCGCGGTGTGGATGCCTGGGTGGCCGGTGAGATCACCGACCGCGGCGAGCACACCACGGGAGCGGCACTGGTGGGTGACTACGCGAGCTGATGCAGGACGAGCACACCGAGCAGCAGACCGAGCACGGTGACTCCCCGCGCGGACCGGCGGACCGGAGCCAGTGGACCCGGTACCACCGGGCCGCGTCCGGAAACCGGGGCGTGCGGGCAGCACAGAACCCGGTCGGTGACCGGAGTCACCGACCGGGCTGATGAATCAGTGCAAGGTCAAGCGCCACGACGTTGGGGAGAGGACTGGCCGTCCTCGTCCTCGTCGTCGTCCTCATAGAGGTCGGCGTACCGTGCGTACAGGTCGTCGTCCTGCTCATCGTCCTCGACCGGGTCACCGTTGATATTCGGTGATGTGTTCGAAGGCGATGCACCCAGCTCCTCGGCCAGACGTGCGAGGTCTGTCCCACCGCTGTTGTACTTCAGCTGGCGGGCGACCTTTGTCTGCTTGGCCTTGGCCCGGCCGCGCCCCATGGCTCGACCCCCTCAACGACGGGGCTCGACGGCCCCAGAGTCTTGACACGCGTTCATAGTCCGGAACGGACTCTCCGTGGAGAGGCCGGTCCGTAGGGCTCCCACGGTACCTGAGCCCACGCCCATACGGTACGTCGCCCGCATGACGTGCCCCCTTCCGTGACCCTTACGGCACCCTGTTCTCGCAGGTCAACTGCGTTTTCAAGCACTTGTCGAGGGCCGACCCGCCGGGAGAAGTGAGAGTTCTCTCGAAGTGCCCCGCCGCGGGTACCGGCCAAACGTACGAACAGCGTCGGGACGGGGGTGGGGGCGGACCCACCGGTCCGCCCCCACCCCCGTCCCGCATCTGCGTTCCTGTCTACACTCTTGATCTACGTTTCCGTCTGCTTTCCGCAGCCCGTTTCAGCGCGCCGCGCGGGCCTCCGCCATCCGCTGCTCGGCGATCCGGTCGGCCGCCGCGGCCGGCGGAATCCCGTCGAAGTTCGCACGTGCGAAGATCGCGAGCGTGGTGTCGAAGATCTTCGCCGCCTTCGCCCTGCACCGGTCGAAGTCGAAGCCGTGCAGCTCGTCGGCGACCTGGATGACGCCGCCGGCGTTCACCACGTAGTCCGGCGCGTAGAGGATCCCGCGGTCGGCGAGGTCCTTCTCCACGCCCGGATGGGCGAGCTGGTTGTTGGCGGCGCCGCAGACCACCTTGGCGGTCAGGACCGGCACGCTGTCGTCGTTCAGCGCACCCCCCAGGGCGCAGGGGGCGTACACGTCCAGCCCCTCGGTCCGGATCAGCGCCTCGGTGTCGGCGACGGCCGTGACGCCCCGCGGGTGCCGGTCCAGGACCCGCCGCACGGCGTCCTCGCGCACGTCGGTGACCAGGACCTCCGCGCCCTCCTTGAGCAGGTGTTCCACCAGGTGGTGGCCGACCTTGCCGACGCCCGCGACGCCGACCCTGCGGTCGCGCAGCGAGGGGTCGCCCCACAGGTGCTGGGCGGCGGCCCGCATGCCCTGGTAGACGCCGAAGGAGGTGAGCACCGAGGAGTCGCCCGCGCCGCCGTTCTCCGGGGAGCGGCCCGTGGTCCAACGGCACTCGCGGGCCACGACGTCCATGTCCGCGACGTAGGTGCCGACGTCACAGGCGGTGACGTACCGGCCGCCCAGTGAGGCGACGAACCGGCCGTAGGCGAGCAGCAGCTCCTCGGTCTTGACCGTCTCGGGATCCCCGATGATCACTGCCTTGCCGCCGCCGTGGTCGAGACCGGCCATGGCGTTCTTGTACGACATCCCGCGGGCGAGGTTCAGCGCGTCGGCGACGGCCTGCTCCTCGGTCGCGTACGGGTAGAAGCGCGTACCGCCGAGGGCGGGGCCCAGGGCGGTGGAGTGGAGGGCGATGACGGCCTTGAGGCCACTTGCACGGTCCTGGCAGAGCACGACTTGCTCGTGACCGCCCTGGCCCGAACGGAACAGGGTGTGCAGGACGCCGTCAGATACGTCGGTCACGGTGGTGACTCCTGAGTAAGTAGCGGCGGGTGGACGCAGATCCCGAAAACTCCCCCGCCGCTTGTGGCGATGGGGGAGCCCGCGGAGGCTGTGAGCACGAGATTAGGCCCTGCCGCGCCCGAGAGCGGCGCCGTGTCCAGGATCACGTTCCCGTGGTCACTCCCGGGGTGTCACCGTGCGACCATTTGCCTGGATTGCCCGTGCGTCCGCGTCACCCGCGCGCGCGTGAGCGGGTCCGCAGGTTTTCGCGCCGGTGCGCGGGGGAGGGAGCAGGCGTGCCCAAGGTCTCCTCGGTGGTCGTCCCCTACGCGACCTATCTGCGCGTGTACGAACCGCTGGCCGCTTTCCCGGAGCCGGAGCGCGGCCACTGGGCCCGTTACGCCCGACGCACCGACCTCCCCTCCTACCAGGACGAACTCCGCCGGGCCCTGGCCGACGTCGTGCCCACCCCACCGGTCCCGGTTCCGGCGCGGGAGAGCGACGACGCGTTCGTGCTGGAGGTCGACGGAGTGGTCTGCGTCTGCCCCTGGCGCACCCGGCTGCGCGGCTGGCAGGCCCTGGGCGAACTCGCCGAGGAATTTCCCCTGCCCGTCCTGGACGCGCTCCTGCCCCCGTTCGTGCGACGCCAGGCCGCCGAGGACTACGAGCGCTGGCTGGCCGTCCATCCCGACGCCCGGCCGTGGATCCGCACGGCGACCTGGCAGGTGCCGATCAACTGGTTCGTGCTGGTCTCGGACGAGGAGCGCGAGTACGACAAGGGTTCCGCCGACGGGGGCCCCACCGGGGCTCCCGTCCTGCGCTACCGGACGCCCATGGTCGAGGCGCGGCGGCGGGTGGCGCGCGGGCTGCGGGCGCTGAAGGACACCATGGACGGAGGGCCGCTGATCGACGGCCTGGTGGACGTCGGGCGCTGGCTGGAGGAGTTCCATCCGCGCTCACTGGTCGAGCTGGACTACGGCGGCCTGGTGCACGCCCTGCCGGCCGGCGCCCTGGAGGACGACCACTCGGCGGCCGACGTGGCCGAGGGGATCGCGGCCCTGCGCCGCGGCGACGGGGTGGCCGCGGGGGAGGCCTACGGGCGACTGGTGGAGCGGTGGCGTTCCGTACGGGATCTGCGGTCGGCCAACTGACGCCCGCCGTACGGCCGAGGTGGCGAACGGGCGTTTGACCAAACGCCCTTCTTGGGGTTTTGTCGTCGCCCTGAGGTTTCGTCAACCCGAACCCGACAACGGACGTAGGTTGCCGATCCGGGCGTATGTCCCAAGCGGGTCAAGCGTGACGGACCGCACGTACGCGGCCCTTGCGCCCCTTGCACCCCCTCGTGCCAAAATAGGACAAGGAGTCCGGGAGGGCTCCTCCGTCCTGCTGTGCTCGACTATGGGCGGAATTTCGGCATTGCCCGCTTTGGGGGGTCGAGCGACTCCTGATCTCGCCTGTGACTGATCGTCACAGGCGAGTGACTGTCCGCTATGGCATGGTCCATCGGCTTCCGCGGCTGATGAACACCTGGGAGGGCAATTCCATCGGTTTGGCCGACGCGGCTGGACGGATGGTGTAGTTGTAGTGCCGAGGACAAGCCGTTCGTCCTATAACCGACTCGACCCGCGTCCACCATTTCGGGCAACGCGGGTCAAGGTGCAGAATTTAGAGGAAAGAACCGAGAAGGTTCGGTTCTCCCGAGGAGGCCGCTCATGACCGCTCGCACCCCTGATGCCGAGCCGCTGCTGACCCCGGCTGAGGTCGCCACCATGTTCCGCGTGGACCCGAAGACGGTCACGCGTTGGGCGAAGGCCGGCAAGCTCACGTCGATCCGCACGCTCGGCGGGCACCGCCGCTACCGCGAAGCTGAGGTCCGCGCCCTGCTCGCGGGCATTCCGCAGCAGCGCAGCGAGGCCTGAACAACTGAATAACCCGGACGAACCGGCTGGTCCCCCAACTGGCCGAAGCGTCCGGAACCACAGCTCCACACGACGCGGGGACTGCCCCAACAGGCCCCTCTCCCACGCCGAACAGAACTTTCCAGGCAGCTGCACAGGGTGCGTCGTCGATCGCGCTGGACTCCGCCGAGTCCAGCGCGATTTTTTGTGCGGTGGACTGTCGGCCGGTCGGTGTGAACGCTCGGTGATCGGTGCTGGCCGAGGCCCCGGAAAGGCCGGCCGGGTGGGGCGACGGGGGCTTCGTGCGCGAGCTTGTCCGACTCCGGGGGCGACTGTGGGGCCATCTGTGCGGAGGCATGTGCGGGCCCCTGAGGAGAGTGCAATTGCACATATTAAATTGACTTGGTGTGGGGCGGGAGTAAGTACCGCACATTCCAAAACTCGTGCGGTGACACCCGTCACACACCGGCTGGGTTGTTGAGCCACCGGCATATGCGCTAGAGGGGGGCGGGCGTTGCGCGTGAGGCGAGCAACTCGGCGTCGGGGCCCGGTAACTGGGTGGCTGGGGTGCTGGGCGGGGCGGTGGTCCGGGTGGTGGGCCGGGCGGTCGCGGCGCCCTCGTCCTCGACGGGCTCCGGTGGCCGCTCCGTGCCTTGGGGGCTCCCGGTGGATTCCGTGTGTTCGGCGGGGCGGAGGGCGGAGTCGTGGGGAGCGGAGTCCATCGCCAGCCGCAACAGGCGGTGGCAGACGGCGCAGTGGTGGGTGAGATGCCCCCCGAGCGACGACGCGGCCGACAGGTGCGCGCGGAGTAACGCCCGCGTTTCGTGCCTGGCCGATTCGGTCATGTGCCACCTCCCGAGGGCCGCACGGAGAGCGGCCTGCCCTGCCGTCCGGGGTACCCAGGGAATCCCGCCCCGTCAAGACACGGGGAGTTCCGTCGGGAAGCCTCAGAGGCGCTCGGCACGGGCGCGGGGCCCTCGAATACGTGGGACCACCTGAAAGGCCCTCACGCCGCCGGTGAGGGCCTTCGGGTGGCGAATGGCGGCGCCGCGAGGGGGGCGTGCGAGAGAGGGCGACGACGGAACCTGGTGAGAAGGGCCTCACCGCTACGGCGGCCGCCGCGGGCACGGCCTGGTTTCGGGTGCGGCGAAGAGGCCCGCGCCGTGTGATGCGGGCGCCTTGGCGGAAGCGGTCCTGACGGGATGCGCTGTGTTCGACGGCGGCAGCCGCCGCGGGCGCGGCCTCTGTCCTGGCCTGGCCTGGCCTGGTCTCAAGTACGACGAAGGGGCCCGCACCGTACGGTGCGGGCCCCTTCGTGAAAGCGGTCCTGACGGGATTTGAACCCGCGGCCTCCACCTTGACAGGGTGGCGAGCACTCCTAACTGCTCCACAGGACCAGGTTTCGCGGCGCGATTACTGTCTTGCGCTGCGAGAAGAGACTGTACAGGAGTCGTGGCCCGCTGGTCGAATTCACCCTGCGTGCCGCTTCCGTCACGGAGCGGCGGCGTCGATCGCCTTCACGATCCGCTTGTCCGACACCGGGTACGCCGTGCCCAGCGCGTGGGCGAAATAGCTGACCCGGAGCTCCTCGATCATCCAGCGGATGTCCAGCACCTGCTGCGGCACCGGCCGCCCCTGCGGCATCTGCTCCAGCAGCCAGGCGTACTCGTCCCGCATCTCCTGGACCTTCTCCATGCGGGTCGTGTCCCGCTGGGCGTTCGCCGGCATCTGCTGCAGACGACGGTCCACGGCCACCAGGTACCGCATCAGGTCCGGCAGTCGCCGCAACCCCGTCTCCGTCACGAACCCCGGCTTCACCAGGGCGTCCAGCTGCCCCCGCACATCCTGGAGGTTCGCCAGCAGCGCGGGGCTGCGCACGCTCTTCAGCCGGCGCTCGCACGCCTGCCAGGCGGCAAGTACCTGCTGCACCTGACCCACCGCACGGACGGTCGTGTCCACGATCTCCGCGCGCACCTTGTCGTACAGCTTGCGATACGACTCCTCGTCCCACACGGGCCCACCGAAGTCCGCGATCAGCCGGTCCGCCGCCGCCATCGCGCAGTCGTCGAACAGTGCCTGGATCGAACCGTGTGGATTCGCCGACAGAGCGAGCTTCTGGGGGTTCGTCAACTTTTCGGATGCGAACTTCGCGGGACTCACCGGGATGTTGCGCAGGATCAGCCGACGCGTGCCCTTCCACATCGCCGGCTGCTGCTCCGCCTCCGTGTCGAAGAGCCGTACGGAGACCGTGTCTCCGTCGTCGACCAGTGCCGGGAACGCCTTCACCGGCTGACCGGCCCGCCGTGTCTCGAAGACGCGGGTCAGTGTGCCGACGGTCCAGTCGGTCAGCCCCGTACGCTCCAGGGACTCGCCACCCCGGCGTTCGGCCGTGGCGGCCGCCGCCCGCGAGAGCGCCTTGCGGGCCTTCGGCTTGAGCCGGAGCCGGAGCGCTTCGAGGTCCTTGTCCTCGTCGAGCTTGCGACGACGCTCGTCGACGATCCGGAACGTGACCTTCAAATGGTCGGGGACCTTGGACCAGTCGAAGTCGTCCGCGTCGAAGGGCACCCCAACCATGCGCTTCAGCTCACGCGCCATCGTCGTGGTCAGCGGCTCCTGCAGCGGAACCGCTCTCTCCAGGAACGCCTTCGCGTAGTTCGGCGCCGGCACGTAGTTGCGGCGGATCGGCTTGGGGAGGGAACGGATCAGCTCCGTGACGACCTCCTCCCGCAGGCCCGGGATCTGCCAGTCGAAGCCCTCCTCCGTGACCTGGTTCAGCACCTGGAGCGGAACATGGACCGTCACCCCGTCCGCGTCCGCACCCGGCTCGAACTGGTACGTCACCCGGAACGTGAGGGCGCCCTGCCGCCAGGAATCCGGATAGTCGGCCTTGCTGACGGCCTCCGCAGACTCACGGATGAGCATCTCGCGCTCGAAGTCGAGGAAGTCCGGCTGCTCGTGCCGCTTGCGCTTCCACCACGAGTCGAAGTGGGCCCCCGACACGACATGCTCGGGAACCCGCTGGTCGTAGAAGTCGAACAGGGTCTCGTCGTCGACCAGGATGTTCCGGCGCCGCGCCCGGTGCTCCAGCTCCTCGACCTCGGTGAGCAGCCTGCGGTTGTCCGCGAAGAACTTGTGGTGCGTGCGCCAGTCACCCTCGACCAGGGCATTGCGGATGAACAGCTCGCGCGACACCTCGGCGTCGATCCGGCCGTAGTTCACCTTGCGGTGGGCGACGATCGGGACGCCGTACAGCGTGACCTTCTCGTAGGCCATCACCGCGGCCTGGTCCTTCTCCCAGTGCGGTTCGCTGTACGTGCGCTTCAGCAGATGCCCGGCGAGCGGCTCGACCCACTCCGGCTCGATCTTCGCGTTGACCCGGGCCCACAGCCGGGACGTCTCGACGAGCTCCGCCGACATCACGAACCGCGGCGGCTTCTTGAACAACGCCGAACCGGGGAAGATCGCGAACTTGGCGTTGCGCGCCCCCACGTACTCGTTGCGCCCGCCTCCGTCCTTGCGCCCGCTCCCGTCCTTGCGCCCGGCCGCACCGGAGTCCTTCGACTCCTTCACGTCCTTCATCCCGATGTGGGAGAGCAGACCCGCGAGCAGCGAGACATGGATACGGTCCCCGGGCGCCTCCTCCTCGTTGAGGTGGATGCCCATCTGCTTGGCGACCGTGCGCAACTGCGTGTAGATGTCCTGCCACTCACGGATCCGCAGGAAGTTCAGGTACTCCTGCTTGCACATGCGCCGGAAGGACGACGAGCCGCGCTCCTTCTGCTGCTCGCGCACATAGCGCCACAGGTTCAGGTAGGCGAGGAAGTCGCTGGTCTCGTCCCGGAACCGGGCATGCTGCTGGTCCGCCTGGGTCTGCTTGTCGGACGGTCGCTCACGCGGGTCCTGGATGGACAGCGCCGCCGCGATCACCATCACCTCGCGGACACAGCCGTTGCGGTCCGCCTCCAGCACCATGCGTGCCAGCCGCGGGTCGACCGGCAGCTGGGCCAGCTTCCGCCCGGTCTCCGTCAGCCGCTTGCGGGGGTCCTTCTGCGCCGGGTCCAGCGCGTTGAGTTCCTGCAGCAACTGCACGCCGTCCCGGATGTTCCGGTGGTCCGGCGGATCGATGAACGGGAACTTCTCGATGTCGCCCAGACCCGCCGCCGTCATCTGCAGGATGACCGACGCCAGGTTCGTACGGAGGATCTCCGCGTCCGTGAACTCCGGGCGGGCGTCGAAGTCGTCCTCGCTGTACAGCCGGATGCAGATGCCGTCCGACGTACGCCCGCAGCGGCCCTTGCGCTGATTGGCGCTGGCCTGCGACACCGGCTCGATCGGCAGCCGCTGCACCTTGGTCCGGTGGCTGTACCGGGAGATACGGGCGAAGCCCGGGTCGATGACGTACTTGATGCCCGGCACCGTCAGCGACGTCTCCGCCACGTTGGTCGCGAGAACGATCCTGCGGCCGCTGTGCTGCTGGAAGACACGGTGCTGCTCGGCGTGCGAGAGCCGCGCGTACAGCGGCAGCACTTCGGTGCTGCGCCAATCAGCGCCTCCGGCGCGGGGGTACTGCTTCTTCGTCAGCGCGTCCGCCGTGTCCCGGATCTCCCGCTCGCCGGAGAGGAAGACCAGGATGTCGCCCGGACCCTCGGCCATCAGCTCCTCGACGGCGTCCGTGATCGCGGTGATCTGGTCACGGTCGGCGTCCTGCGAGTCCTCCTCGAGCAACGGCCGGTACCGGACCTCGACGGGATACGTACGACCGCTGACCTCGATGATCGGAGCATCGCCGAAATGCCGGGAGAACCGCTCCGGGTCGATGGTCGCCGAGGTGATGACGACCTTCAGGTCCGGGCGCCGCGGCAGCAGCTGAGCGAGATACCCCAGCAGGAAGTCGATGTTCAGCGACCGCTCGTGGGCCTCGTCGATGATGATCGTGTCGTAGGCGCGCAGCTCCCGGTCCGTCTGGACCTCGGCGAGCAGGATGCCGTCGGTCATCAACTTCACGAAGGTGGAGTCCGGACTCACCTGATCGGTGAACCGCACCTTCCAGCCGACGGCCTCCCCGAGCGGAGTGTCCAGCTCCTCGGCGACACGCTCCGCCACCGTGCGGGCGGCGATCCGGCGGGGTTGTGTGTGCCCGATCATCCCGCGGACGCCCCGGCCCAGCTCCATACAGATCTTCGGGATCTGCGTGGTCTTGCCCGAACCCGTCTCGCCCGCGACGATCACCACCTGGTGATCGCGAATGGCCTCGGCGATCGTGTCCTTCTTCTGGCTGACCGGCAACTGCTCCGGATACGTGATCATCGGGACACGCGCACGTCGCCCGGCCATCCGCTCCTCGGCCTTCGCGACCTCCGCATCGATCTCGTCGAGCACGGCGGTCCGGGCCTCCGGCTTGCGGATCTTGCGTGCGCCTTCGAGCCTGCGCCCGAGCCGCTGCGCATCGCGCAGTGAGAGCTCGGTCAGGCGGGAGGCGAGGGCTCCGAAGGTGGGAGCGCTGGAGGACGGTGCGCCGGGAGATGGGGCGCCGGAGGAGGTCGCGGAAGCGGAGACAGGTTGCGTGGACATACGGGAACCAGGATCTCATCATCGAGAATTTTGTGGCCAACAGTTTTGGCGGTGCGGCGCACGCGAACACCCCCTCCGGAAATCCGGAGGGGGTGTTGTTGTGGCTGGGGCCGGGGTCGAACCGGCGACCTATCGCTTTTCAGGCGATCGCTCGTACCAACTGAGCTACCCAGCCACGAGGTCTCACGTGAAACCTCAGCGGTCCTGACGGGATTTGAACCCGCGGCCTCCACCTTGACAGGGTGGCGAGCACTCCTAACTGCTCCACAGGACCAAGCTTCGTACGACAGTGTCGCACAAGGTGGTGCGTGCCCCCAACGGGATTCGAACCCGTGCTACCGCCTTGAAAGGGCGGCGTCCTAGGCCGCTAGACGATGAGGGCTATCGGCCCGCCTGGGCGCTTCTCAGCGCGTCGGGGACGTGAGAAGCATATGGGATGGCGGGAGCGATCGCCAAAACGATTTAAGGGGCGCTTGCCGAGGGGGGCCGGGGCGGGGGCTGGGACGGGGATTCGGAGGAGGTCTCGGAGGGGGACTCGAACGGCGTCGCGCCCGGCTGGTTCTCCTCCGGGAGGTGGCGGCTGACCTCCGCTGTCGTGAGACCCAGGCCGCCCAGCTTGATCGCGTCCCAGGCCTGGAGGCGGCGGGTGTCGCGGTCGAAGTAGAGGATCGAGGTCTCGATCGGGTCGGGGTGCTTGCCCTCGATCGCCCGCAGGCCGCTGCCGCCGGTGGAGCCTTCGGTGCGGAGCCGGGTGCCGTACTTCATGACCTCCGTCTTCTGGTGGTGGATGTGCCCGGCCAGGACGAGGGGCACCGTGCCGTCGACCTCGCGGGCCGCCGACGGTTCATGGGCGACGGCCACGTCGACCGGGGTGCCGGCCGCCTTCTGGTCGCGCAGGGCGGAGGCGAGGCGGGCGCCGGCGAGTTCCTGGGACTGCTCGGCTCCGGGTTTCTTGGACCGGTCGGGGGTGAACTGGGGGTCGCCGGTGCCGGCGAAACGCAGGCCCGCGATGGTTTCGGCCCGGCCCTCGTCCAGGACGTGGACGTTCCTGAGGCCTTCCAGATAGCGCTGGGTGACCAGGGAGTCGTGGTTGCCGCGGACCCAGACATAGGGGGCGCCGAGGTCCTCGACGGGGTCGAGGAAGCCGTTCTCGGCGGCGGTGCCGTGGTCCATGGTGTCGCCGGAGTCGACGATGACGTCCACCCGGTACTGCTCGACGAGCGAGGCGATGATCGCCCAGCTCGCGGGGTTGAGGTGGATGTCGGAGACGTGCAGGACCCGGATGGTGGTCGGGTCGGGCTGGTAGACGGGCAGCGTGGAGGTGGCGTCGTAGAGCTTCGTCACGTTGGTGACCAGGCGGGCCAGCTCTTTTTGGTAGACGTCGAACTCGGTGACGATGCTGCGGGCGTTGCCGACCAGGGACGGCGCGGAGGAGAGCAGCCCGGAGAACTTCGGTTCGAGGACGGAGTCCGGGTTCCAGGTGGCGTACGCGGTGCCGCCGGACGCGGCCAGCAGGCTGAGGGCGAGGCCGCCCGCAGCCAGGGCGCGGCGGGGCCGGCGGTAGACGATGAGGCCGAGCGCGGTGGCGCCGGTGACGACGGCGGCGACGGAGCGTACGGCGAGGTCGGCGGTGCCGCGGGCGATGTCCTGGGTGACTTCGTCCTGGAGCCCGGAGAGGCGTTCGGGGTGGTCGACGAGGGCCTGGGAGCGGGCGGGGTCGAGCTGGTCGACGTTGACGTCGAGGCGGACGGGGGCGTTGTGGCTGTCGAGTTCGAGGGCGCCCAGGGGAGAGACGTTGATCTTCGTGCCGCCGGTGAGGGAGGGGCGCAGGGTCATGGTCGTGTCCATGGGGCCGACCGGGACCCGGACGTCGCCCACGACCAGCAGGCCGAGCCAGGCGCCCAGCAGAACGACGGCGATGAGTCCCAGGACCCGCTTCCAGGGGTGGGGGCGGGGGGCGAGCGTGGTGGTCGTCGTCGGAGGGACGGGGTGGCGGGAGCGGTGGCGCCGACTGAGTGCGCGCGGGCCCCTTGGGGAGCGGTGTCGGAGGTTCCTGACTACGGAGGGGACGCGGACCATTGGTCCCGTATGCCCATACGGAGCAGTCGATATGCGGGGTGTCCGATGGCGCTCGTACGGACGGGTCATGGCTGACAATGGCGGTGTGCTGGAGATGACGCGCGGGGAGTTCGAGGAGCTGGTGGCCGAGGCGCTCGACCGGATTCCGCCGGAGCTGACGAGGCTGATGGACAACGTCGCGGTGTTCGTCGAGGACGAGCCCCCGGCGGACGATCCCGAGCTGCTGGGGCTGTACGAGGGAACTCCGTTGACGGAGCGGGGCGAGTGGTACGCCGGCGTGCTGCCGGACCGGATCACCATCTACCGGGGCCCGACCCTGCGGATGTGCGAGTCCCGGGAGGACGTCGTCGCGGAGGCGGAGATCACGGTGGTGCACGAGATCGCGCATCATTTCGGGATCGACGACGCCCGACTGCACGCTCTCGGCTACGGGTAGGTCACCGGTCTGTCACTGGTGCGTCGTTGGCGTGTCCTCCGGCGGGCGGCGGGAGTTGGACACATCGACCCAGCATCGCGACCGGAGGTGGCCTCGTGCGCCCCTTGTACGTACCCGTCCGCCTGGCCGCCACCGTCGTGGCCGTCGCCGCCGTCGCCGGCTGTATGAGTGTCGGTGAGGACGGGGCGGGCGGGGCCGCCAAGCCGTCGCATTCCGAGGGTCGGCCGGGTGGTGCGGCGCCCGGCGGAGGGCTGCCGCCGGGGCCGGGAGGTGTGGACGGCCAGGGCGGCGCGGCGGCCGAGGGCGAGCGCGGGCGTCGTGCGGGCCAGGGCGGGAAGGGCAAGCGTGAGAAGGGCGGGGCGGGGGCGTCGGCCTCGGCCGAGGCGTCGCCCTCCGCGGGGGTGAGCGGTCCGGCGCCGGACGACACCGGGCGGCCGGGCGGGCCGACGGAGCCGACGACGCCCGACAGCCGGCCCGATCCACCGGAGCCGAGCCGGCCGTCGGACCCGGAGCCGGCACCCCCGCCGCCGGAGCCGTCGGTCACACCGGAGCCGACGGTCGCGGAGCCGTCCTCGCCGGCGCACGAGCCGTTGGAGACCCAGTTGGCGCGGCGGGAGCCCGCGTCGGAGGCGGGGGTGCCGGTGTAGCGGCTTCTCCAGTGTTTCCTCGCCGGTATGCGCACTTGCCCTGCCGTCCTGTCGATGCGTGGGCCGATTGGCCTTCACTCTGCTGACCTGCGGGTCTGTGGAGTGATGGGAGATCGGTTTGCTTTCGGTGGGGGAGGGTGCGTATGGTGGCAGATCGTTTGATCCTATTTGCCCGGCGCCACTGCAGAGCGCGCCGTGTGGCGCGTACTCTCCCCTTACCGTGGTGGACCGCATCGAGGCGGTCATATTGCGAATCGCGAATCACGGAGTTGACGGGCGCGTGCCGAAGAGACTCCGGAAGGTTTCGCATTCGTATGCCCATCGCCAGTACTGATCACGTCGTCGTGCCCGAGACCCCTGAGAACGCAGGGAGCTCGGTGGACACCGACATCACCGCCGTCATCACCGACACCGTCACCGACGTCACCGACGTCACCGACGACACCGTCACCGATGCCGCCGACGACGGTGCCGCCGACGACACCGCCGACACCCCCGAGCTCACCTTCACCGACCTCGGTCTTCCCGAGGGCATCGTGCGCAAGCTCGCGCAGAACGGCGTGACCAGCCCCTTCCCGATCCAGGCGGCGACCATCCCGGACGCCTTGGCCGGCAAGGACATCCTCGGCCGGGGTCGTACCGGCTCCGGCAAGACCCTTTCCTTCGGTCTGCCGACGCTGGCCACGCTGGCCGGTGGCCGGACCGAGAAGCACAAGCCGCGGGCCGTCATCCTGACGCCCACCCGTGAGCTGGCCATGCAGGTGGCCGACGCCCTCCAGCCCTACGGCGACGTCGTCGGCCTGCGCATGAAGGTCGTCTGCGGCGGCACCTCCATGGGCAACCAGATCTACGCCCTCGAGCGCGGTGTCGACATCCTCGTCGCCACGCCCGGCCGGCTGCGCGACATCATCAACCGTGGCGCGTGCTCCCTGGAGAACGTGCAGATCGCCGTCCTCGACGAGGCCGACCAGATGTCCGACCTGGGCTTCCTGCCCGAGGTGACGGAGCTGCTGGACCAGGTTCCGGCGGGCGGTCAGCGGATGCTGTTCTCCGCGACGATGGAGAACGAGATCAAGACCCTCGTCGACCGGTACCTGAAGGACCCGGTCAGCCACGAGGTCGACGCCGCCCAGGGTGCCGTCACGACCATGTCGCACCACATCCTGGTCGTGAAGCCGAAGGACAAGGCGCCGGTCACCGCGGCCATCGCCTCCCGCAAGGGCCGCACCATCATCTTCGTCCGCACCCAGCTGGGCGCGGACCGGGTCGCCGACCAGTTGCGCGAGGCGGGTGCGAAGGCCGACGCGCTGCACGGCGGCATGACGCAGGGCGCGCGGACGCGGACGCTGGCCGACTTCAAGGACGGCTACGTCAACGTCCTGGTCGCCACGGACGTCGCCGCGCGCGGTATCCACGTCGACGGCATCGACCTGGTGCTGAACGTCGACCCGGCCGGCGACCACAAGGACTACCTGCACCGGGCCGGCCGCACGGCGCGCGCGGGCCGTACCGGCACCGTGGTCTCCCTCTCGCTGCCGCACCAGCGGCGCCAGATCTTCCGGCTGATGGAGGACGCGGGCGTGGACGCCACGCGCCACATCATCCAGGGAGGCTCGGCCTTCGACCCGGAGCTCGCCGAGATCACCGGGGCCCGGTCGATGACCGAGGTCCAGGCGGAGTCGGCGGGCAACGCGGCGCAGCACGCGGAGCGTGAGGTCGCCCAGCTCACCAAGGAGCTGGAGCGGGCGCAGCGCCGCGCGTCCGAACTGCGTGACGAGGCGGACCGGCTGGTCGCCAGGGCAGCCCGGGAGCGGGGCGAGGACCCGGAGACGGCGGTGGCCGAGGCGGCCACCGAGGCGGTGGCCCAGGCCCAGGCCGCGGTCTCGCTGCCGGAGCAGCCGACCGCGCGTGACACGGAGCGCTTCGAGCGCCCCGAGCGTCGGGACGGCTTCCGCCGTGACGACCGGGGCGACCGGGGCGACCGGGGCGGCCGTTCCTTCGAACGCCGTGACGACCGTGGCGGGTTCAACCGTGACCGCGACAGGGACCGCGACCGCGACCGTGGTGGCTTCCGCCGTGACGAGCGGGGCGACCGCGGCGACCGTGGCGGCCGTTCCTTCGACCGCCGTGACGGCGACCGCGGCGGTTTCCGCCGTGACGACCGCCGTGACGGCGACCGTGGTGGCTTCCGTCGTGACGACCGCCGTGACGGCGACCGTGGTGGCTTCCGTCGTGACGACCGCGGCGACCGCGGTGGCCGTTCCTTCGACCGTGACCGTGACCGCGGTGGCCGTTCCTTCGAACGCCGTGACGACCGTGGCGGGTTCAACCGCGACGGTGACCGTGACCGTGGTGGCTTCCGTCGCGACGAGCGTGGCGGCCACCGCGGCAGCGACCGTCCGTTCAACCGTGACCGCCAGGGCGACCGCCCCGGCTTCCGTTCCGGTGCCTCCCACGACCGCCCGTACGGCCGCCGTGACGACCACCGCGGTGGCGGCTCCTTCGGCCGCCGCGAGGACAAGCCGCGCTGGAAGCGCAACGGCTGACCCCGGCGCACCGGACCGACCCGGGAGGGCCCGCACGACACCCGTCGTGCGGGCCCTCCCGCGTTCTCCACGGAACACGTCCGGGTCCCCCTCGCCGATACCCGATCAAAGAAGCGCCCACATCCCGCTATGCTCGTGAGGGCAACATCGCCAAGGGCCCTTAGCTCAATTGGCAGAGCAGTGGACTTTTAATCCATTGGTTGTGGGTTCGAGTCCCACAGGGCCTACCGGCGCAGGGGAGGGGCAGTCCCCCTCCGACCTGCTCTTCGGCGTCCGGGTCGGCTTCGGCCGCCCCGGACGCCGTTTCGTTGTCCCGTTGTCGGGCCCCTGAGCGGGCCGGCTGGTGGTCAGCCCGTTGACCGCGAAGACCCACATCAACCGGGACAGGTCCGAGCTCCGGGCCCGTGACCGGGCCCAACTGGTGGTCCTGGCCCACGGACCCGGCCTGGTGACCCCGCGCGACGCGTGACGTCGACGGCCCCCTACGCCCGCACACCAGTGCGTCGTGGCGCGGTGCGGGTTCGTTCAACCGCGGGAGACGGACTGTTCGATGAGGTCCACGGTGGCGCGGGGGTTGTCGACCTCGAGGACGAGCCGGTCGTAGTGCTCGGCGTCGGCGAGTTCGATGACGATCGCCTTGTCCGGGTTCTTCACGTCCCAGAACAGGCGTTCACCGTTGCGGCGGAAGCGGCCCGCGGTGATCAGTCCGGGGAAGTAGGAGCCGGCGACGCGGACGCCCTTGGGTTCGCGGGCCATGCCGGGGTCGTGGGTGGCGCCGCGTACGTGGGCGAGGGGGATCTCCAGGCGGCTCTTGAGGGTCCAGAGCTTGTCGAGGCCCTGGAACTCGGCGGTCAGTATGCCGCGTTCGCGGTCGATGGAGATCAGGGCCATGTCAGTGCTCCTTGGGAGTGGTGGCCGGCAGGGCGCGCAGGCGCAGGCGGGTACCGAGGACGGTGGAGGCGAGTCGGGGGGCGGCCTCACCGTGGGAGGGGCGCAGGGCGTCCTCCAGTGCTGCGATCCCTTCCGCGACCAGTGCGGCGACCTCCGGGTCGTGGGGCGCGCGTTCGACGGCGGCGAGGAGGAGGAGTCCGGCGGCCGGACCGTTGTCGTATGAGGCGGTGGCGGCGGTCAGTGCCTGCGCGGGGTCGGTGAGGGTGGCGATGGCCGCGGTGGCCGGGTGGATCTCGTGGTCGAGGTGCCGGCGGAGCGCGGTCAGGTGCAGGCTCCGTTTCGAGCCGAAGACCTTGTAGAGGCTGCCCCGGTGGATGCCGGTGGCGGTGACCAGGTCGTCCACCGAGGTGCCCTCGAAGCCGTGGGTGGCGAAGAGGGCGGCTGCGGTGCTGACGGCCTGGTCGGTGTCGAAGGCGCGTGGTCGTCCCATGGCCATGACGGTACGGGGTATGAGAACGACCGGTCAAGAACGAGCGTTCTTGAATTGAGTCGCACCGGGTCGTACCGGGTCGCGCCGAGTCGCAAGGCTGCGGGCGGTCAGGCCGGGTGACCGCCCTCGGGGTCCGTCCGGGGGGTGAGGCGGTGGTAGGCCGCGCGGGCGTGGGCCAGGCGGGACGCGGTCGTGCCGACGAGGGCGGCGGCGAGCAGACAGCCGAGCCAGAACGTGTCCCTGGGGCCGGCCCAGGTGAGGGTGCCGGTGGGCGGTATCGCGAAGCCGTTGAGGACCAGCCAGCACAGGACGGCCGTGCCGGGGGCCGCGGTGAACCGTGCGCACACGCCGAGGACGGCGGCGAGCAGGGACAGGGCCACCAGGAAGAGCCCGGGGCGGTGCGGGCCCACGACCGTGTGGAGGAGGGCCACCAGGGCCGGCGCGCCGCCGAAGGCACCCGCCCATATCAGCGGAGTGGCGACGGGCCGGGGGACCGGCCGCGAGCCGGTGCCGACGGTGACCCACTCGATCATGCCGGTGCCCTGGTGGTCATGCTGCCGCTCCCCTGGAGTGCATCCCGGGTTTCCCGGGTTTCCCGGGCTGATTTTCGCACCGCCGGCGTCGTGAACGGGCCGTCGTGTGTGGTCAGCCGCTCGCACGGGCCGGTTCCGTCTGGTCGACCGGTGCGGCGGTGCCCTGCCGCTCGTCCGGCTTGCGGCGCGTGAGACGGCCGGCCAGCGGTTCGGTCCAGCGGGCGGTGAGGGGGCCGAGGACGACCAGGATCAGGACGTACGCCGTGGCCAGCGGGCCGATCCGTGGTTCCGTGCCGACGGCGAGACCGGCGATGACGATCGAGAACTCGCCGCGCGCCACCAACGTGCCCCCGGCCCGCCAGCGGCCCTTGGCCGGGATGCCCGCCCGCCGGGCGGCGAACCAGCCGGTGGCGATCTTCGTCAGCATGGTGACGACGGCCAGCGTGAGCGCCGGGAGCAGCACCGGCGGGATGTCCGCCGGGTCGGTGTGCAGCCCGAAGAAGACGAAGAACACCGCCGCGAACAGGTCCCGCAGCGGGGACAGCAGGCCGTGCGCGCCCTCGGCGACCTCCTCGGACAGCGCGATGCCGACCAGGAACGCGCCCACCGCCGCCGACACCTGGAGGTGCTGGGCGACGCCCGCGACCAGCAGGGTCAGCCCCAGCACCACCAGCAGCAGCATCTCGGCGTTGTCGGAGGAGACCGCGCGGCTGACGACGCGTCCGTGACGCAGGGCGATGTAGAGGACGGCGCCGACCGTGCCCAGGGAGATCAGCAGTGTGACGCTGCCGCCCGCGAGACTCACACCGGCCAGCAGAGCGGTGAGGATCGGCAGGTAGACGGCCATGGCGAGGTCCTCCAGGACCAGTACGCCGAGCACGACCGGTGTTTCGCGGTTGCCCAGGCGCCCGAGGTCGCCGAGCACTTTGGCGATGACCCCGGAGGAGGAGATCCAGGTGACGCCGGCGAGGGCGACGGCGGCGACCGGGCCCCAGCCCAGCAGCAGCGCGGCGACGGCGCCGGGGGCGGCGTTGAGGACGAAGTCGACCGCGCCCGACGGGTACTGGGTCTTGAGGGTGGTGACGAGGTCCGACGCGCTGTACTCCAGCCCGAGCATGAGCAGCAGCAGGATGACACCGATCTCGGCGCCGGTGGCGACGAACTCCTCGCTGGCCTGCAGCGGCAGGATCCCGCCATGGCCGAAGGCGAGGCCGGCGAGCAGGTAGAGGGGTATGGGGGAGAAGCCCACTCGTCCGGCGAGGCGGCCCAGGAGCCCGAGGGCGAGGATGATCGCTCCGAGTTCGATGAGCAGGGCGGTGGTGTTGTGCACGGGCGGCTGACCTCCGTGGATCGGTTCGGTGGCGGCGTCTGTGCCTGAGGGCTGGGGCTCGCTGGGCTGGAGGGCGGATCCCGGGAGTCGGGCGTCGGGAGTCGGAAGCCGGGGAACGAGGTGCCGGGATGAGGTGCTGCGGGGGGCGACTGTCGGGTGCAGGGTGTGGAGTGGGAGCGTCCGGTGTGTCCCCTGCGGGCGGGTCGTCCCCTACGGGGTGAGGAGCCGGTGCCGAGCCTCGGGCAGGGGGCGGAGACGGCGTGGGACAGGCGCTAGGGCCGGAAGGCGGTGCCGCCGGTATCGGGAACGGCGTCACGGGCGGCGTTGTCGACACGCACGGGGATCACTCGACCCATGCCACGCCCCCGTTCTTGTCTTCTCGTCGTCGGCCCAACCGGACATCAGCACCCGACGCTCGACGGCCGACGCCGAGCAGCCGGTGCTCGGCGCTCGACGTTCGGCGGTCAACGCTCAACGGAGGAGCGGAACACTGCTCAACGGAGCGTAAGCGCTTGGTAAAAATTTTAGCGCACCCCAAACCGGGGTGCGCTGTGAGGAAAGCCGCTCAATGTGGCAAAGCGGCGGTCGTGAATCGTGTCCGGATGCGGGTTCGAGCCGTATCAGCGAGCCGAGTTCCGGTGCCGACTGCCCCTCCGGGGCGGGTAGGGGTCGAACAACTGAACGCCGATTCCGCTGAGGACCAGACCGGTCGCGATGAGCAGCCCGTGGGGCACGACCAGACCGATGAACAGCAGGACCACGCCGATTCCCAGTACCCACCAAGCGCGGGTGTGCCGGTACTCGCGCGGCTTGGCCGGCCGACCGCTGGACAGGGAGCGCGCGAAGTGCGGGTCGTCCTGCTCGATTCGGGCCGCGAGATCGACGAGGCGCTTGTCGTCGGACTGGGGCACGTCTCCTCCTTCCCGAACGGTGGCAGCACGGGGAGACCTCCGACCGCCACCTGAAAAACACCTCCGGGCGTCGGTTCCATGACACCGACGCCGGGGCGGAAAAGTGAGCCGTCGGCCCGCGAACCAGGGCCGACACAGGGGAGCTTGCCCGGGTGCCGAGGTCATCACCCGCCCGGTGCGAGTGGTCCGACGGGGCCCGGGCCCGCGTCCACTTCAAGGATCACCCGCCGGGTGCCTCGAGACCATCGGGTCCGGCCCTCATCTTCGTGGGGGTCGACGATGTACGTGGGGAGCCCGGACACCCAGGGGCCCCGTGAAAAAATGGGGGCTGGCACGGATGGCGCACAGTCGGAACAGCGCTCACGCTGGGTCGTGGCGGCCCGCGTGCCCGCGCCCCCGGAACCGATGGGCCGCCGGGATGCTCCCGCCGCACCGGGAGCCTACGGCAGACAGTACGGCAGACGGCGCACGGTGAGGAGGTGGTACTGAGTGCCACTGTTCTGGCGGATCTTCCTGCTGAACGCCGTCGTGCTGATCACGGCCACCGCCCTGCTGCTCGGACCGGTCACCGTCTCCACCCCGGTCCTGCTCACCGAAGCCGCCGTACTGACCGTGGGGCTGGCCGCCATGCTCTTCGCCAACGCGCTGCTGGTGCGCGTCGGCCTCGCCCCGCTGCAGCGCGTCACCCGCGCCATGTCCACCACCGACCTGCTCCGCCCGGGGCAGCGCCCCGAGGTCGCCGGGCGCGGGGAGATCGCCGAGCTGATCAGCACGTACAACACGATGCTCGACCGGCTGGAGGACGAACGCGCCACGAGCAGCGCACGCGCCCTCTCCGCGCAGGAGGACGAACGCCGCCGCATCGCCCAGGAACTGCACGACGAGGTCGGCCAGAGCCTCACCGCCGTCCTGCTCCAGCTCAAGCGGGTCGCCGACCACGCCCCGGTGGAGCTGCGCGAGGAGCTGAGCCTGGTGCAGGAGATCACCCGGAGCAGCCTGGACGAGATCCGGCGCATCGCCCGCCGGCTGCGCCCCGGTGTCCTGGACGAACTCGGGCTCGCCAGCGCCCTCAAGGCTCTCACCACCGAGTTCGGCGGCTCCACCGGCCTGATGGTCCAGCACCGCCTCGACCCCGACCTGCCCGACCTGGGGCAGGAGGCCGAACTGGTCCTCTACCGGGTGGCCCAGGAAGGGCTCACCAACATCGCCCGGCACGCGCAGGCCCGCCGAGCGGAGGTCTCCCTGCGCCGCACCCCCGCCGGAGTCGATCTCCAGGTCCGGGACGACGGCCACGGCATCGGTGCCGCGTCCGAGGGCGCCGGTATCCGGGGGATGCGTGAACGGGCCCTGCTCGTCGGCGCCGACCTCGATGTGGGTCCCGCTCCCGGCGGCGGGACCCGGGTGCGCCTCGCCGTACCCGTTCCCGTACGGGGTCCCGCGCCCGTGCGGGCCATGCCGCCCGTGACCGCCGCTCCCGACCGGAAACGCTGACCATGACCGACCCGGCCCCCGCCGGCACTCCCACCGGCCCCGCCGCGAGCCCGTCCCCCACCCGCATCCTCCTCGCCGACGACCACGCGCTGGTCCGCCGAGGCGTACGCCTCATCCTCGACGGCGAACCGGACCTGACCGTCGTCGCCGAGGCCGACAACGGGGCCGAAGCCATCGAGCAGGCCCGCGCCCACGAACCCGACCTGGCCATCCTCGACATCGCCATGCCCCGCCTGACCGGCCTCCAGGCGGCCCGCGAGCTCTCCCGCACCCTCCCGCAGACGCGGATCCTCATCCTGACCATGTACGACAACGAGCAGTTCTTCTTCGAGGCGCTCGGCGCCGGTGCCTCCGGGTACGTCCTCAAGTCCGTCGCCGACCGCGACCTGGTGGAGGCCTGCCGGGCCACCATGCGCGGCGAGCCGTTCCTCTACCCGGGCGCCGTCAACGCCCTCATCCGCAACTACCTCGAACTCGCCCGGGACGGCCGGAACCTGCCCGCCAAGGCCATCACGGACCGGGAGGAGGAGATCCTCAAACTGGTCGCCGAGGGGCACACCTCGCAGCAGATCGCCGACCTCCTCGTCATCAGTCCCAAGACCGTGGAGCGCCACCGCGCCAACCTGCTGGCCAAACTCGACCTGAAGGACCGGCTGGAACTCACCCGGTACGCCATCCGCGTCGGCCTGATCGAGCCCTGACCGCCACCGGCGTCGACGAGGGCGCCCGGACCGGCCCTACCGCTCGGCCTCGGCGGGCAGGGGCTCCGCCTCCCGGCCGTGCCCGGCGTCCAGGTCGGGTGCGGGTCCGTCGTCCGGGGCGTCGGGCGGGGGCCTGTGCTCGGACCGCCGCACCCGTACGGCGCGCAGGGCGCGCGCGAGCAGGCAGGCCCGTCCGGCGAGCACCGGGCCGAGGACGGCGAGGACGAGCACGTATCCGGCGATGAACGCGGTGAGCCGGCCGTCCAGCCCCGCGCCGGTGGCCATGGCGGCCAGGATCAGCGTGAACTCACCACGGGCGACGAGCGTGGTCGCGATGTCGGCGGCGATGTCGACGCCGTGGCGGTACAGGCGGGCGACCAGCAGGCCCGCGGCCAGGTTCATGGTGAGGGTCAGCGCCACGGCGACGGACACCGGACCGGCGACGGAGGCGATGTCGCCGGGGTCGATGGCCAGCCCGAAGGCGAAGAAGAAGATCGCCGCGAAGGCGTCGCGCAGCGGATGCACCAGGGTGCGGATCCGGGGCGCGGAGGGGGTGCCGGCCACGATCAGACCGACCATGAACGCGCCGATGGCGTCGACGACCCCGAGCACCTCGGAGACGCCCGCGACCAGGATCGCGGTGCCGAGGAAGGTGACGACCAGCAACTCGTTGTCGCGCACGGCCAGCAGCCGGCCGAACAGCCGGCCGCCGAAGCGGGCGGCGACGGCGAGCACCATCAGGAAGCCGAACGCCTTGGCCGCCTGGAGCGCCATGTCCGTGAGGCCCCGGGCGTCGCTGAGGACGGGCTGCAGAGCGGCGAGACAGAGGGCGAGGAAGATGTCCTCGACGACGGTGACGCCGAGGATGAGGCGGGTCTCGGGCCGGCCGATGTGGCCCAGCTCGATGAGGATCTTCGTGACGATCGCCGAGGAGGAGATGCCCAGCACACCGGCGAGTACCAGGGCCTCCCGTGCTCCCCAGCCGAGGGCGAACCCGAAGCCCAGCCCCGCGCCGACGTTGAGCAGCAGGTAGATGCCACCGGCGGTGAGCAGCCGCCTGCCGCCCCGTCTCAGATCGTCGAGGTGGAACTCCAGGCCCAGGTGGAAGAGCAGCAGGACGAGACCGAGAGCCGAGAGCATCCCGAAGTCGTGCGCGTCCTCGACCAGGACCGGGCCCGGGGTGTGCGGGCCGAGCAGAATGCCGGCGAGCATGAACAGGGGGATGGTCGGCAGCCCGATCCGGCTGCCGAGGCGGGCGAGGAAAGCGGCGGTGAGGAAGGCGCCACCCATGGCGAGCAGTGTGTCGGCATGTCCCACGGTCACCACCTTCCGCAGCACGGGAACGGAGCGTGATCTCATCGACCGAGCCGAGTGGGGACCGCTCCTTCACGTTGATGGGGGTTCTTCGCCATACGGGGCCGCGGTCGGTGCGTCACGGGACAGGGGTCCGGGGTTTTCGTCGTGCCTGTCCCGTCTTGCCGTGTTGTTTCAGTTGTTTCAGTTGTTTTCACGTTGCTTCCACGCTCACATCCGCCCCCGCGCGATGACCATCCGTAGTGCCACCCAAACGGGATGGGGGACGACCCTCATAGGAGACCGTCCCGTCCCACGATCCGGTTGTCAGACTTGAATCAGTTCAGCGGTCTGCAGTCCCCGCAGTCCCCGCAGTTTCCGAAGTTCCCGTCTTCCCAGGAGCGCGTCGATGCCCCACCCGTACGTCCTATTGTCCGCCGCCGTCTCCCTGGACGGCTACCTCGACGACACCGGCCCCGAGCGGCTGCTGCTGTCCGGCCCGGCCGACTTCGACCGGGTCGACGAGGTACGGGCGTCGGTCGACGCGATCCTGATCGGCGCCGGCACGATCCGCGCCGACAACCCCCGCCTGCTGGTCAACTCGCCCGAGCGGCGGGCCGTCCGGGTCGCCGAGGGCCGGCCCGAGTACCCGCTGAAGGTCACCGTCAGCGGCTCCGGCGACCTGGACCCGGCGGCGCGGTTCTGGCACACCGGCGGCGAGAAGGTCCTCTACACGACCGCCGAGGGTGCCGAGCGCGCCCGCGCGCACGGCCTCGCCACCGACGTCGTGCCGCTCGGCGCCGCACTCGACTGGCGGCGGCTCCTCACGCACCTGTACGACGTGTACGGCGTCCGGCGGCTCATGGTGGAGGGCGGCGGCCTGATCCACACCCAGCTCCTCACCCAGGGCCTCGCCGACGAGCTCCAGTTGGTCCTCGCCCCGCTCTTCGTCGGCGACCCGGAGGCCGCCCGCCTCTTCGGCCCCGGTGCCTACCAGGGCGGCCGGCTGCGGCTGCTGGAGACCCGCCCGGTCGGCGACGTCGTCCTCATGCGCTACGAGCCCACCGCCCCCGGCGCCGGCCCGCTCCCCGTCGCCGCCGACCACCACTGGCTGGCCCTCGCCTGCGAACTGGCGGCTCAGTGCCCGCCGTCGGAGACGGCCTTCAGCGTGGGCGCGGTGGTGGTCGCGGCCGACGGCACCGAGCTGGCCCGCGGCCACTCCCGGGAGGGCGGCGACCCGGTGGTGCACGCGGAGGAGGCCGCCCTCGCCAAGGCCGACCCCACGGATCCGCGGCTCGCGACCGCCACCGTGTACTCCAGTCTGGAACCCTGCGCGCGCCGCGCCTCGCGTCCGGCGCCCTGTGCGCGGCTGATCCTGGACGCGGGGGTACGGCGGGTGGTCACCGCCTGGCGGGAGCCGGACACCTTCGTGACGGACGCCGACGGCAGCGGAGTGCTGACCGCCGGGGGCGCCCGGGTCGTCGTGCTGCCCGAGCACGAGAAGGCCGCCACGGCGCCGAACGGCCATCTGATCGGCCGGTGACGCGACGGCGGCGACGGCGACGAAAAGGAGTGTGCGGAGTGTCCCCCGCATGCCGTATGCTGGTGACACAACGACGCGGGGTGGAGCAGCTCGGTAGCTCGCTGGGCTCATAACCCAGAGGTCGCAGGTTCAAATCCTGTCCCCGCTACTGAAGGCCGAGGGCCGGAATCCGAAAGGGTTCCGGCCCTCGGTCGTTCTTGGCTTCCGTCCCGCCGTCCCGGCTTGTCGTCCCACCCTCCGCACCGTTGTGACGCCGGGTGATCGGGTCGCCGCGCTGCGCATAACAACTGATAAACCGTCAGTTTCAGTGTGACGCGCGAGGCAGAGCCAACTCGCCCGTTTTTGCCCGATCATGGCGCTTAAGTCCGTGCGGAAATCGTTAACGATCAAGAGGAACGGCTTGGAATCCGACCCCTACCTCTATTAACGTTCGATAACGCAGCGCGGTCGTCCCAGCCGTCACACGAGTCGGCTCCGTGCGCACGCGCCGAATCCCGCAAGGGAACCGGGGAACCAACATCTTGGGGTGAATCGCGTGGATGCCTCCGTGGAGACACGGAGGGTATACGCGCGTAGGAGACCTTCCTGCTCCGAACCCGTCAGCTAACCCGGTAGGCGAGAAGGAAGGAAAGGAGTACGCCCACGTGGCGTCGAACCGGCCTGCTCCCGAGGCCCCCTTCATGCCGGACCAGTACGACGGCGACACCTTCGTCTACGGCGACGTCCGCCCCGACGAGGGCCCCTTCCAGGAGTGGAACCCCACCGAGGAGTCCGTCCGCCCCGTGCGCGGTCGGCACCGCGTCGGCAAGCAGCGCGGCGGAGGCCTCGCCCGCAGCTCCACGGTCCTGGGCGTCGGTGTCATAGCCGCCGTCGCCGGTGGCGGCATGGCCAGCGCCCAGACCGGCAAGCCGCCGGTCTCGATCTCGATGCCGGACCTTCCCTCTGTCGGTTCCCTCATCTCCGACGAGGAAACCCCCGAGGGCTCCGCCACCGCGCTCAGCGACATCGGTGTGGTCGCCGACGAGGCCACCGAGCAGGGCGCCTCCGACGCCGGCGAGGCGCTGCACGCCCGGATCATGGCCCAGGTCGAGCAGCAGCAGAGCCAGGCCGAGGACAAGGCCGCCGCCGAGGCCGCCGCCGCCGCGGAGAAGGAGGCCAAGGAGAAGGCCGCCGCCGCGAAGAAGGAGGCGGAGGAGAAGGCCGCCGAGGCGAAGCGGAAGGCGGAGGAGGAGGCCAAGAAGAAGGCCGAGGCCGAGCGCCTCGCCGAGCTGGCCCGGCAGTACGCGCTGCCCACCTCCTCGTACACCGTCTCCTCGACCTTCGGTCAGGCCGGCGCCTACTGGTCCTCCGGCCAGCACACCGGCCTGGACTTCGCCGCCCCCACGGGCACGCTGATCAAGGCGGTCCACACCGGCACGATCACCTCCGCCGGCTGGGACGGCTCCTACGGCTACAAGACCGTGCTGACGCTCGACGACGGCACCGAGATCTGGTACGCCCACCAGTCCTCCATCAGCGTCAGCGTCGGCCAGCAGGTCAACACCGGCGACGTGATCGGCCGCGTCGGCTCCACCGGCAACTCCACCGGCGCCCACCTCCACCTGGAGGTCCACACCGCCGGCTCCGCCTCGGGCATCGACCCGATGGCCTGGCTCCAGTCGAAGGGCCTCACCGTCTGAGACGACCACAGCCCCGGCAGTCCTGACGACGACCCCCCGACGTCAGGGCTGCCGGTCAGGCGTTTCAGGGGTGGTACGGGTACGCGTACGGGTTCGGCCGGTACGCGGAATGCCCGAGGTACGCGGGGTGCGGGGCATACGCGAGGCTCGTCGCGCCGTGCACGCCGTGCACGCCGTGCACGCCGTACACCGGCCAGGGCGGCACGGGCGGCGCGGTGGCGCGGGCCGCGTGCTCCAGGGCCGGGCGGGCCGCGTCGCGGCGGCGCCACAGTTCCCGCAGCAGCTCCCCCTCCCGTGCGGCGAAGCCCGTGCCCACGCGGCCGCGGCGTGCCCGGTGCCGCAGGAACGCCAGGGACGTGGCGTACGCCTCGTACCGCGCCACCGTCCGTGCCGCCGCCCGGCCCCCGTGCCGGCGCGCGTACCGCCGGGCGATGCGCCGGGCCCGCATCGAGCCGAGCACGAACGGCTGGGCCGGGGTCAGCCAGCCGGCGGCGACGTACACGGGCAGTTCCGTGCGCACGGTCCGCAGCTCGCGCTGCCGCGTCCACACCACCAGCCAGGTCAGCAGGCCGAACGACGGCACCATGAACGCCCCGTACACGGCGAAGAAGCCGTACTCGCCGAGGACCGAGGAGCCGTTCCACAGCGCGTGCATGCCCATCGCGAGCAGCAGACCGCCCAGGGGCGACAGGACGCGCCCCGGGCGCCGGCGTTCGGTGGCGAGCGCGGAGATGCCGAAGCCGATGCCGGTGAGCACGGTGAAGAGCGGATGCGCGAACGGCGACATGACGACGCGGACGAAGAAGGTCGCCGCGGTGACGGAGGCGACACCACTGCCGCCGGTGAGCTGGTCGGTGCCGAAGGCGTTGCCCAGGTAGAGGATGTTCTCGGTGAAGGCGAAGCCGGTGGCGGTGATCCCGGCCACCACCACGCCGTCGAGGATTCCGGTGAAGTCGCGTCTGCGGAAGAGGAAGACCAGCAGGACGGCGGCGGCCTTCGCCGACTCCTCCACGACGGGGGCTATGACGGTCGCGCCGAGGGTGTCGGCGCGGGACGGGTCCGCCGTCTCCGTCGCTATCCACTGGGTGGCGAAGCTGTTGGCGACGATCGCCATCAGCGCGGCGGCGCAGGCGCCCCACGCGAAGGAGAAGACGAGGTTGCGCCAGGGGGCCGGTGCGACGCGGTCCAGCCAGCGAAAGGCGGCTATGAGTAGCGGCACCGGGAGGACGGCGAGGCCGAGACCGACCAGGAAGCCCTCTGTGCCGGTCTGCTCGCGGACCAGACCCAGGATGACCAGGCCGGAGAGCGCGAGGAGGACGATCAGTGCTCCGTAGCGCACCCAGGGCCGCTGCCACCAGTGCACGTGCCGCGGGGCCCGCCGGGGCGGCCCGGCGGGGTGCGCCACCGGGCTGGGCTGCGGCGGGTACGGACGGCTGGTGTCCACGGCATTGACCCTAACGAGGGAAGGGCGCTGCCCGCAGGTACGCCGGGTGGGCTCAGGGGCCGGCGGGGGGCTGCCCGGCGGGTCGGCCACCGGGTCGGTCGTCGTGCGGTACGCGACGGAAGAGCAGGTCGTTCACCACATGGCCCTTCTCCAGCCCCTGCCCCTCGAAACGGGTCAGCGGGCGGAACTCCGGACGCGGTGCGAAACCGCCGTCCGCCAGGGTGTTCTCGAAGGCGGGATGCGCGGTCAGCACCTCGAGCATCTGCTGGGCGTACGGCTCCCAGTCGGTCGCGCAGTGCACGACCGCGCCCGGTGCCAGACGGGTCGCGGCGAGGGCGAGGAAGTCGGGCTGGATCAGCCGGCGCTTGTGGTGCCGCTTCTTGGGCCAGGGGTCGGGGAAGAAGACGCGCAGCCCGCTCAGGGAGTCGGGGGTGAGCATCTCGCGGAGCAGGATGATCGCGTCGCCGTTGCCGACGCGCACGTTGTCCAGGCCGTGCTGGTCGGCGAGGTTGAGCAGATGGCCCTGGCCGGGTGTGTGGACGTCCACGGCGAGGACGTTGGTGCCGGGGTCGGCGGCGGCCATGCGCACGGTGGCCTCACCCATGCCGAAGCCGATCTCGAGGACGACGGGGCGGTCGTTGCCGAAGAAGTCGGCGAGGTCGAGTCGGCGTCCGTCGACGTCGAAGCCCCACCGGTGCCACAGCCGCTGCAGCGCGTCCGCCTGCCCGGCGGTGACCCGGCTCCGGCGCGGCTGGAAACTCCGGATCCGCCGCTCGAAGTGCGACCCGGCGGGATCGGCCTTCGGCCCGTCGGGGAAGCGGGGCTCCCCCCTCTCCCGGGTACGGCGGATCGACACACCGGGCGCGTGCTCGGTGTGCGGGGCTGCGGGGGTGTTCAAGGAGTCAGACACAGTGCTCTCGATTTTACGGCGGCCCGCACGGCGGCCCTCACGGTGACTTCGCGGTCGCGTCGGCGCTCCGCCGTGTCGGGTCGGCCAGGGTGGCCAGCGCTCGGCGGGCGATCTCCCGGCCGATGGGCAGGGACGCCGTCGCGGCGGGGGAGGGGGCGTTGAACACGTGGATCGCGCGGGGGGTCTCCCGGATCAGGAAGTCGTCGGCCAGGCTGCCGTCCCGCAGGACGGCCTGCGCCCGCACGCCGGCCGGGGCGGGGATCAGGTCGGCCTCCCGGACCGCGGGCAGGAGCCGGCGGACCGCCTCGGTGAAGGCCCGCCGGGACAGCGAGCGGTGCAGTTCACCCGTGCCGTGCCGCCAGTGGCGGCGGACCAGGTGCCGGGAGCCCGGCCAGGCCAGGGTGGCGGCCAGCTCGCGCGGGCGGACCGTGCGCCAGTCGTAGCCCTCGCGGGCCAGCGCCGGTACGGCGTTGGGGCCGACGTGGACGCCGCCGTCGACGCCGCGGGTGAGGTGGACGCCGAGGAACGGGAACGCCGGGTCGGGCACCGGGTAGACCAGGCCGCGGATCAGCTCCGGCCGGGTCAGCTCGTAGTACTCGCCGCGGAACGGCACGATGCGCATGCCGGGATCGTCACCGGTGAGGCGGGCGATCTCGTCGCAGTACAGCCCGGCGCAGTTCACCAGGACCCGGCCGCGCACGACGTCCCCGACGGCGGTCAGGGCCGCGACGCCCAGTTCCGGGCGGCGGTCGACGCGGACGACCCGCGCGCCGTAGCGGATCTCCGCGCCGGACGCCTCCGCCAGGTGGCGGGCCACTGCCGCGAAGTCGCAGACGCCGGTGGTGCCGACGTGGATGGCGGCCAGGCCCTCGATCTCCGGCTCGTACTCGGCGATCTGCGTCGCGCCCAGTTCGCGGACCGTCAGCCCGTTCTCCCGGCCGCGCTGGACCAGGGCGTGCAGGCGGGGCAGTTCGTCCCGGTCGGTGGCGACGATCAGCTTGCCCGTCACGGCGTGCGGGATGCCGTACTCCGCGCAGAACTTGACCATCTCCGTCGCGCCCCGCACCGCGTACCGCGCCTTGAGGGAGCCGGGTCGGTAGTAGATGCCGCTGTGGATGACGCCGCTGTTGCGGCCCGTCTGGTGCCGGGCGGGGCCGGGCTCCTTCTCCAGCACCGTGACCCGCGTGCCCGGCGCCGCGCGGGTGATCGCGTACGCCGTCGACAGGCCGACGATGCCGCCGCCGATCACCAGTACGTCGCAGTCGTACGACCGCCGCACCGCCCGCACCACTCGCACCACCTCCCGCTCCCGATAGTGCACCACGCCACTGACAACGCCCGTGAACCCGGCGGCGTCGGGGACGCCGGCTTCGGCGAGGCGGCCCCGGCGGCCCGGTCGGGCGGGGCGCTCAGGCGGGTGTCATCAGCAGCGGCCGGGCCCGCTCGCGCAGCTCGACCACGCGGGGTTCGTCGCCGTAGGGCTCCAGGCGGTGCAGGAGGTCCTTGACGTACTCGGTGGTGCGGGCGGACGAGATGCGGCCGGCCACCTCCACCGCGCGCACCCCCTGCTCGCAGGCGGCGTCCAGGTTGCCCGACTCCAGCTCGGCGACCGCCGAGACGACGAGCCGCAGACCGTGCGAGCGCACGAACTCCTCCGTCGGACGCGACAGCGCCTGCTCGGTGAAGCGGCGGACCTGGCGGGGCGCCTTCAGATCGCGGTAGCACTCCGCGGCGTCGGCGGCGAACCGGTCGTAGGAGTAGAAGCCGAGCCAGCCCGGGTCGCTGTCGCCGGGGCGGGAACGTTCCAGCCAGCCCTCGGCCGACTTCAGGGCCGCGCCGGCCGCCGGGGCGTCACCCGCGCGTGCGTGCGCGCGTGCCTCCACGAGCCGGAAGAAGCTCATGGTGCGGGCCGTGGCCAGGCCGCGGTTGCGCTCCAGCGCGGCCTGGGCGAGATCGACGCCCTCGTCGCCGAAACCGCGGTAGGTGGCCTGGAGGGACATGGAGGCCAGAACGTATCCCCCCAGGGGGACGTCGGCCGCCGCTCGGGCCAGGCGCAGGGCCTGGATGTAGTAGCGCTGGGCGGCCTCCTGCTGACCGGTGTCGAAGGCCATCCAGCCGGCGAGCCGGGTGAGTTCGGCGGACGCGCCGAACAGGGCGCGGCCGACGTCGTCGGCGTAGGAGCCCAGCAGCAGCGGCGCCGCCTCCACCCGCAGGCACTCGGGGACCATCGAGGAACGCCAGTCACCGCCGCCGTACTTGGAGTCCCAGCGCCGCGCGTCCTCGGCCGCCTCGCGCAGTTTGCGCACATCGCTGTGGCCGACTTTGGCCGGTGCGGCCGAGCCCTCCGCCGGGCTCACCTCGCGCGCGACCGAACTGTCGGCCGGGGTTATCAGCCAGCGCGAGGCAGGCGTCGCGTACGCGCTCACCGCGAACGATCCGGCGAGCGACTGCCAGATGCCGCCGGATCCCGCTCTGCGGCCGGCCAGGTCCAGCCGGTACAGCTCGGTGGCGGACTTCACCGCCTGCCCGACGTCCCGGGGGAAGGCGAGGCCCACTTCGGGTGCGGGATCCGCGTCCGCCAGGCCGATCTCGTGGAGCGGCACCGGGCGGCCGAGTTTCTGGCCGATGGCGGCGGCGATCAGGTGCGGCGCCGTGCCCTGTGGCACCATCCCCTTCGACACCCAGCGCGCCACCGACGTCTTGTCGTAGCGCAAGGTCAATCCGCGTTGGGCGCCAAGGTCGTTGACGCGCCGCGCGAGGCCCGCGTTGGAGATTCCCGCGAGGGCGAGAACGGTGCCGAGTTTTTCGTTCGGCCCGCGTTGCTCCCTGGACATGCGCCACCCCTCGACACAGACGGCTGCCGCTCTGGCATAACCCGGCGGCATTCGTAAACCCAGCGTAGTTCGCCGCATCCCAAGCGTTAAGGGGCATTCTTCCGGATGGCGGGATTGTGGTCCGTACTGAAGTGCGGGTCCGATACGCGCGGTTGCGGCATGCTCCCGTCGTGTGGCCGTGCGCCCGTGTGTGCGCTCTACTCCGGCCATGGCGGGAGCGGTTCCATGGTCGGGCGTGGGTCGGCCCGCTGTACTGGATCCAGTGGGCTGGGGGACACCGCCGCCTTCATCCCCGCGGGCGGCGGAGACGGTCCGGGAGGCGCACTCCGCCTCCCGGACCGTGCGACCGTTCAGCGGTGCGCAGAGCCTGTACGGAGCGTGTTCGAGATTCTCCTCGCATCTCCGAATTGGCTGAAAATCGACCCCCTCGTTCGAGGGCTGTCACCGTGTCTGTCCTGGCAGTTGAGGGCGCGTTAGAGGTTTTTTGGGGCGCGCTGGGGGGCGCATTCGCGTCGCGTTGGCGGGGGTGGGTGCACGGCCGCGGTCGGGCGATCTCCTCGCGTCGGGCGGGCGTTCGGAGCGGGGTGGGTGTATCCGCCGGGGCGCATTCGACGGAGCACATGCGGCACCGGCACCCCTCTTGAGCGCCTCCTTCATGGCAGCATGGTGAACCGGTGCGCACGGCGCACTTGTTGTCCACAGCCTGTGGAGGCGTCGATGCGGTGGTTGGTGGGATGGAGCAGCACCGCCGCGGGTGCCCTGGCGTTCGGCTCCGCCGGCGCCACCGGATCCGACGGCGAGACCGTGCAGCCGGTGGGTTCGCAACCGTTGTGGGGCGACCCCGATCCGCTGTGGGCGGTCGGCGACTGGCGCCCCGACGAGGTGCGGGTGGTGTCCGCCGACCCCGAGACCCGGATCGCCGTCCTCGGCACCTGCGGCGCCACCGACGAACAGCTGCGCGTCGCCCTGTTCGCCGCGCGCGGCGGTGCGCTCCGCCATCTGACCGCCTGGCCGGGCAGCTACACCGCCGTAGTGCGGGTGGGCCGCCGGATCACCGTCTGCGGCGACCTCGCGGGCGCCCGGCCGGTGTTCCACACCCCCTGGGAGGGCGGCACGGCGTTCGCGACCGCCGCGCTCCCGCTCGCCGATCTCGTCGAGGCCAACCTCGACTTCGGTCACCTCGCCGCGCTCCTCGCCGCACCCGACGTGCCGGCCGCGCTGTACGACTCCACGCCGTACGACGGCGTGAAGCGCGTTCCGCCGGGGCATGCGCTGATCCTGCGCGCCGGGGCGCGCGAGATCGCCGGGTACGAGCCCGTCGCCTCGCTCGCCGTCGCCGCGCCTCCCGCCGATCCCGACAGCGCGGTGGACGCCGTCCGGGACGCGCTGGTCGAGGCGGTACGCACCCGGCTCGCCGCTCCCCGTCATGTACCCGGCGCCGACATCGACCCCGGCCCGGTCCCGGGCATGGGGCCCGCCGAACGGCGCGCGGCGCGCGGGATGCCGGTGCCCGGGATCGGGGCCGACCTGTCGGGCGGACCCGCGTCCGGGACGCTGGCACTGCTCGCCGCCGGGCTGCCGGGCATGCCGGGGACCGTGCTGGGGCACGGCACGGGCGCGGGGGAACGGCTGCTCGCCGTCACCTTCAACGATCTCGCGGGGGGCTCCGCGGTTGGTCCGCCCGGCGGGCGGGAGGACGAACTGGCGCGGGCCGGGGCGCTGGCCGCCAACCCCCGGCTGCACCACGTGGTGGTCGCGGGCGGCGAGGACACCCTGCCGTACGCCGATCTGGACGGGCCGCTGACGGACGAGCCGGGGCGCTCCCTCGTGATCGCGGCCCGGCACCGGGCGCGGCTGGCGGCGGGCAGCGCGGACCACTTCACCGGGTACGGGGCCCGGCAGGTGCTCGACGCGCATCCCGCCCGGCTCGCCGACCTGCTGATGGACCGCAAACGCCGCCATCTCGTACGGCCCGTCGCCGCGCTGGCGAAGGCGGACGGGTCCGTGATGGTGCCCGCGCGGGTGTACGCCGCGGCCCGGCGCCTCGCCCGTACGCCCTACCGCACGGGGCTGGAGGGCCTCGCGGAGCGGCTGCTGCGCCACCAGTTGGACGACGAGGCTCCCGGGGGTGCGGCGGACGCCTCGCTGGCCGCGCTCACCTGGGGAAGACCCGGGCCGGCGGCGCGCTGGCTGACCGGTGAGGCGCTCGCTGAAGTATCGGTTCGCCTCCAGGCCTCGACGAGCCGGTCCGAGGTGGGGCCGGGGCAGCGGCCAGGCGACTTCCGCGCGCGTGCGGCACTGGCCCGGTACGCGGCGGACCTGCGGGTGCTGGAGCAGGCCGCCGAGGTCCGCTTCCAGCGGTTGCACACGCCGTTCCTCGACAACCAGGTCGTCCGCGCGTGCCGGGCGCTGCCCGAGGCGCTGCGGGTGCAGCCGGGGGCGCGCGCCGCGATTCTGCGGACCGTGCTGGAAGGCGCGGGCGTGCGGGAGTTGCCCGCCGGGTGGGGCGCGCCGACCCAGGCGACCACGGCGGCCGCGGCGCGGACCGGGCTGCGGGTGGCCACGGACACGCTGATGGCGCTGTTCGACACGCCGCTGCTGGCGGAGGCGGGACTGGTCGAGGCCCGGGTGGTGCGCAAGGCGCTGCGGGCGGCGGCGGAGGGAGAGCCGCTGCCGCTGGACGGGCTGGCGGACCTGGTCTCGCTGGAGCTGTGGCTGCGGCGGCTGTTGGCCCGGCGGGGCACCTGCTGGACGGGCACGCCCGGGCGGCAGCGCGCGGTCCCCGAGGGCATCGCGCCACAACGGGGGGCGCTGGCTCGCGGAGCCTGAGCGGAGGTGCCTGCGGCGCTCGGGCAGATGTGGGTCGGGTGTCAGCGCGGGCCGATGGGGGAATCCGTCCTCGGCCCGGCGCGGAACCGGGTGACCGCGCGGTGGCCGACGTCGACGCGCCGGCCGCCGCGGGCAGCCACCCCAGCCCCGTCACCTTCCCGCCGTGGGCGGTCCGGACCCGCCCTGTACGGATTCACGTGCAGGTGAACCTGCCCGCCGGACAGGCCCGGTTCCGCCGGACAGGCCCGGCCGTGCCCCCCGTTCGGGAGAGAAGCCGTACGAGGCTCACGCCGGGCGTGAGCGCAGGCCCTCCAGCAGGATGTCCAGCAGACGTGCCGAGGCCGCCGCCTGCTGCGCCGGGTCCGGCAGCGAGGGCGCGGCCGTGGCGATCACCAGGAGCACGTCCGACACCGACACGTCCGGCCGCAGTGCGCCCGCCTCGCGGGCCCGCTCCACCAGCCGGCCGACGACGTCGAGGAGCTGTGCCGCGCCGGCGTCGTCCTCCGCACTGCCGGCCGACGGTTCCCCGGGCACCAGCCGCAGCTCACCCGTCGCGGGCTGCGCCCGCTGCTGAGGCACCCGCGCGTGGTCCGCCGCGCCGTGCTCGTCCGCCACACCCACCCGCAGCACCTGCGGGGGCAGCAGCCGCCCCGCGCCCGAGTCGACCGACGTGCGCAGGAAGCGGGACAGCGCCGACCACGGTTCGTCCTCCTGACCGAGCGCCGCACGCGCCTGGTCGGTCAGCCGGGAGATCTCCTCCTCGGCTATCCGCCGCACCAGGACGTCCTTGCTCGGGAAGCGCCGGTACACCGTGCCCACACCGACCCGTGCCCGGCGTGCCACGTCCTCCATCGGCGCGCCGTAGCCCAGCTCGCCGAAGACCTCGCGGGCCGCACGCAGCACGTGCTCCAGATTGCGCTGGGCGTCCACACGCAGCGGTGCCGTGCGCGGTCCGCCCGCGCGTCCGCGGCCCGACGGCGCGCTCAGCGCGGCGCCGGGCGCGACAGCGGACGCGGAAGACCAATGAGAATCCTGAACGTGCATACGCTTTCCCCCGGTAATGATGACGTCTCCCCCCGGAGACTCCCCGCCACAGATGGCTGGGGTTCGAGGAACATGCCCGGTGGCCGGATCCGCCCGTCGCGGACCCGGAGAGCGCATCCCCCTACACCCCGTCGACGTAAGAACATAGTTGAGTGAGGGTCAATTCAGAAGGGGCAGGTTCCGCACTGAGCGCCCCTCGATCGGAGTACGGAGCGCATTGATCCCGAATGCGCCCCCGGGGCAGCACCGGAAAATCGCCGCTGACCTGCGGACACGCTGTTCGGTCGGCCCATCCGGCTCCTCCGGCCCGTCCACGGCCTCCGGTCACACAATTCGTCGGGGCTGTGGACAAACGCGAGCGACGGGTGCGTCATGGGATGGTGAAGGAACGTGCGCGCATTCTTGTTGTCGGCGGTGGATACGTCGGGATGTACACGGCCCTGCGCCTGCAGCGGAAGCTGAAACGGGAACTCGCCCGGGGCGCCGTCGAGATCACCGTGGTCACACCGGACCCGTACATGACGTACCAGCCCTTTCTCCCGGAAGCGGCCGCCGGTGCCATTTCTCCTCAGCATGTCGTCGTACCGCTGCGTCGTGTCCTGGACCGGTGCCACATCGTCATCGGCGAGGTCACCGCCCTCGACCACGCCGCCCGCACCGCCACCGTCGCCACGCTCGCCAGCGAGGAGGAGGGCAGCGGCGGCGGCCGGCCGATGGCGTACGACGAACTCGTCCTCGCGCCCGGCTCCGTCTCACGCACCCTGCCGATCCCCGGTCTCGCCGACCACGCCATCGGCTTCAAGACCCTCGAGGAGGCCGTCGGGCTGCGCAACCACGTCCTCGAGCAGATGGACATCGCCTCCTCCACCCGCGACCCCGACGTCCGCGACGCGGCCCTCACCTTCGTCTTCGTCGGCGGCGGCTACGCGGGCGTCGAGGCACTCGGCGAGCTGGAGGACATGGCCCGCTACGCCACGCGGTACTACCACAACCTCCGCCCCGAGGACATGAAGTGGATCCTCGTCGAGGCCTCGAACCGCATCCTGCCCGAGGTCGGCGAGGCGATGGGCCGGTACACGGTCAGCGAACTGCGCCGCCGCAACATCGACGTACGGCTCGAGACCCGCCTCGAGTCCTGCGCCGACCGCGTCGCCGTGCTCAGCGACGGCGCCCGGTTCCCCACCCGCACCGTCGTGTGGACCGCCGGGGTCAAACCGCATCCCGTTCTCGCCGCCACCGACCTGGCGCGCGACGAGCGCGGGCGGCTGAAATGCACCGCCGAACTCGCCGTGGAGGGCGCCACGCACGCGTGGGCCGCGGGCGACGCCGCCGCCGTCCCCGACGTCACCTCGAAGGAGCCCGGCCGGGAGTGCGCCCCCAACGCGCAGCACGCACTCCGCCAGGCCAAACTCCTCGCCGACAACGTCGTGCACTCCCTGCGCGGCGAACCCCTGGAGAAATACGCCCACTCCTACGCCGGGTCGGTCGCCTCCCTGGGACTGCACAAGGGCGTCGCCCACGTCTACGGGCGCAAACTCAAGGGCTACCCGGCCTGGTTCATGCACCGCACCTACCACCTGAGCCGCGTCCCCACCTTCAACCGCAAGGCGCGCGTGGCCGCCGAATGGACCCTCGCCGGGCTCTTCAAACGGGAGATCGTCTCCCTGGGTTCACTCGAACACCCGCGGGCCGAGTTCGAACTGGCGGCCGGTGGAAAGCCTTCTCAGGAACCCCCGCACAACCCGAAGGGGTCGTCCTGACCGGACCCAGGAACTCCACCGACCGGCCCGACGTCTGACGGATGTCGGCCCGGTCGGCAGCCTGCCAGACTGGTCCACCACCGGGGGCGGGCGGCCGTCCGCCCCCGGTGCGGCCCCGGGGCCCCGGCCGGTCCCGGTTCCCGGCCGCCGACGACTACCCGAGGCAAGGATTCGTGAACTTCACGCGCTGGAGCGCCCGGCTCCCCGGAACGCAGCGCCGCGCCACAGCGCGCAGCGAGCACACGGTCTCCCCGGACCGGCGGGGAGAGGGCTCCGTGCCCGCCGCCCGCGCCGAACAACCCGCCGACCGACCACCGCCCGTGCCCGCCGTCGACGACCTCAGGGTGCGCGAGGTCCTCGACCACGTCCCCTCCCTCGTCGCCCTGGTGCACGGCCCCGACCACCGCATCGCCTACCTCAACGACGCCTACACGGCAGCCTTCGGCCCCCGCCCGGTCGGCGCCCCCGCGCGAGGAGCGCTCCCGGAGCTCGACGAACTCGGCCTGCTCACCCTCCTCGACCAGGTCCTGCGCAGCGGCAAGCCCCGCACGGTCAAGTCCCGCAAGGCCCCCGACGGCCGCTCCTACACCTTCACCTGCACCCCGGTCACCGACGGCCACGCCGACGGGGCCGAGGGCGGCGGACGCGGCCGTGGCGGCCGCGGGCGCGGTGTGCTGGTCTTCGCCACCGACGTCACCGACCACGCCGAGGCCGCCGAACGGCTGCGCGCGAGCGAACGCCGCCAGCGCGAGACCGCCGTCACCCTCCAGCGCTCTCTCCTCCCGCAGGAACTCGAGGAGCCCGACGACCTGCGGGTCGCCGCCACCTACCACCCCGGCGGCACCGAGGCCGCGGTCGGCGGCGACTGGTACGACGTGATCACCCTCGGCGGCGGGCGCACCGCCCTGGTCATCGGCGACGTCATGGGCCGGGGCGTCCGCGCGGCGGCCGTCATGGGCCAGCTCCGCACCGCGGTGCGCGCCTACGCCCGTCTCGACCTCCCCCCGCACGAGGTGCTCCAACTGCTCGACGGCCTCGCCATGGAGATCGACGCCAACCAGATCGCCACGTGCGCGTACGCCATCCACGACCCCAACGAGGGCACCCTCGTCTACGCCTCCGCCGGCCACCTGCCCATCCTGGTCCGCGACGAGCAGGGCACCGTCCAGCGCGCCGACGAGCCGACCGGGCCCCCGCTCGGCACCGGCGGCTGGATGCACTCCTCCGGCTCGATCCCGCTGGGCCCCGGCTCCACCGCCGTCCTCTACACGGACGGCCTGGTCGAGCGCCGCGACGAGGACCTCGACGAGGGCATCGCGGTCCTGGAGCGCGCCCTGGCCGGCGCGACCGGCACCCCCCAAGTGGTCTGCGACCGCCTGGTCCGCTCGGCGGGTGTGACCCCGGACCACGACGACGACGTCGCCGTGCTGGTGCTCCAGCACCCCGCCCGCAAGGGCCCGGAGAGCGAGCTCTTCCGCAACGCGGCCCTGGAGCTGTTGGGCGGCGTCGAAGCGGCCCCACGCGCGCGTGCCTTCGCCTCCGGTGTGCTGACCAGCTGGCGGTTCCCCGCCGACCTGCACGACCTGGGCGTCCTGGCCGCCAGCGAACTCGTCGCCAACTCCCTCCAGCACGGCACACCGCCCATGCGACTGCGTCTGCGCCGCACCGATCGCCGGCTGATCGTCGAGGTCACCGACGGCGACGACCACCTCCCGAGGCGCCGCCGCGCGGAACCCGCCGACGAGTCCGGCCGGGGCATCGCGATCGTCGCGACGATCGCCTCCAACTGGGGAAGCAGACGCACCCCGGGCGGCGGCAAGGCCGTCTGGTGCGAGTTCGCCCTGCCGAAGCCGCCGGGTTCGTAGGGCGGGCTCGTGGCGAAGCCCTCCGACGGGGCGGGTAGGTCAGGCGGGTGCCGGAGCCTGCTCCGCCGATGCGCCTCCGCCCTGCGTCACCACCAGGCTCCGCGCCACCGACGGCTGGTTCTGCACGTCCGTGAGCTGCCGGCCCAACCGCAGCGCGAGCACGGTGATCCCCAGCGAGACCAGCACGAAGACCACGATGTACGGCGCGTGCAACGAGGCACCCATCGGCCCGCCCACAGCCGGACCGATGGCCAGCGCCAGCTGCTTCACCAGGGCGAAAGCCGCGTTGTACTGCCCCGCGAGACCGGTCGGCGCGAGATCCGCCACCAGCGGGGCGAGCGTCGGCGACAGCAACGACTCACCCAGCCCGAACAGGGCGTACGTCGAGATGAAGGCGGCGGTGGCCATCGCCTGGCTGCCGTTGCCGAGGCCCGCGTACCCGGCCACGGCCCACGCCACGGCCCAGAGCAGCCCCACCGACGCGATCACGCGGGTGCGCCTGCGGCGCTCCACGAACCGCAGCACCAGGAACTGCGCGATCACGATGACCAGCGTGTTCGCCGCCAGCGCCGTCCCCAGGGTGGACGGCGAGATGCCGGCCGCCTCGACCCCGTACGCGCTCAGCCCCGACTCGAACTGCCCGTAGCAGGCGAAGAACACCACGAAGCCCAGGACGCACAGCTGCACCATGGCCCGGTTGCCCAGCAGCTGCTTCCAGCTGCCCTTCGCCGATGCCGTCGGAGCGCCCGCGACCCGCGGCGAGTGCGGCATCCGCACCGTGGCCATCACCCCGACCAGCAGCAGGAACATCGCCGCCTCGATCGAGAACAGCAGGGTGAAGGAGCCGGGTTTCGTGGTGTCGACGAGGTGTCCGCCGATGAGACCGCCGATCCCGAGCCCGAGATTCTGCAGGAAGAACTGCATGGCGAACGCCCGCGACCGGGTCTCCGCGGTGGAGCAGTCCACGATCATCGTCGCCAGCGCCGGCTGCATCACGGCCTGCCCGGCCCCGAGCACCGCCGCCGACAGCAGCACGCTCGGCGCACCGCCCGACAGACCCAGGCTCAGCGCGCCGACGGCGGCCGTGAACAGGGCGACGAGCAGCACCGGCAGCGGGCCCCGCCGGACGATGGCCCGTCCGGCGAACGGCAGCACGATCAGTGCGGCCACGGCGAAGACGGCGAGCACCAGCCCCGCCGTCATGGGCCCGAGCCCCCGCACCTGCGCCACATAGACGTACAGGTAGGGGACGGTGAAACCGAGCCCGAACGCACTGAGTGCGTTGCCCACGTGGATCCGGCGCATCGCGGCGCCCATCGCCCTGGTCACGTTCACCTCTCTCGACAAGTTAGACGTGAAGACTTAGAAGCTAAAGTTCGAAGGTAAAGAGTACACATCGAACGGCTTCAGCACGAAGGGCTTCAGGATGAAGGTGGCGTGCCATACTGCGGCCATGGGCGACACTCCCGGCCCCGGCGGGCCGACAGAGCCGACACTCGAAGAGCAGCTCGCCGCGTACCAGCGCGAGTTCCAGGACCTCGACCCCCAGGTCGAGAAGATCGTCTCGGTGCTGTCCCGCCTCAACCGCCGTATGAACGTGGCCTACGGCCGCCAGACCGCCGAGCTGGGCATCACCAACGCCGACTGGGAGGTGCTCAAGGCCCTCGTCCTCTCCGGCGCTCCCTACCGCATGGGACCCAGCGACCTCGCCAAGCGGCTGGGCCTGACGCCGGCCGCCATGACCCACCGGATCGACCGCATGGTCGCCGAAGGGCTCGTCAGCCGGGACCGGGACGAGACGAACCGGGTACGGGTCATCGTCGAGATCACGGATGCCGGCCGCGAGAAGTGGATGGAGGTGATGCGCATGGCGACGGTCTTCGAGGGGGACCTCCTCCAGGACCTCTCCGCGGACGAGCGGACCGCCCTGGGTGAGATGCTCACCCGCCTCCTGCGTAGGGTGGAGGACGCCCAGCCCGACGCCGGCGGACGCCTCACGGACCTGGACTGACGGCCCCGGACCGACGGGTCGGCCGGGCAGCTGCGGCCGACTGAAAAGATCTTGACAGGGCTCGCTTGACACTCCCCTGCCCGATCCGTAGTGTTCTTCGAGTTGCCATCAGGCCGTAACGGTTCTGCGGCAACACATCCGCCGCGACAGCGGCACTCACACCAACAGCATGACCTCCCAAGCGGACCGATTTCGGCGTGCCCGAATTCAATTCGTACGGGACTCTGCGACTCGATTTGGATCCGAACGGCTCCGATTTGAGAAGCAGCGAGGGAGTCCGCTAAGGTTTGAGACGTCGGAACGGCCCAACGGCCGGAAAGACAAACCCCGCTGACCGGGGGTCAGGTCGAAGAAAAAGATCTGATAGAGTCGGAAACGCCGGAAAGGGAAACGCGGAAAGCGGGAACCCGGAAAGCGAAACCCGAGGAAATCGGATCGGAAAGATCTGATAGAGTCGGAAACGCAAGACCGAAGGGAAGCGCCCGGAGGAAAACCCGCAGGGGTGAGTACGAAGGAAGCGTCCGTTCCTTGAGAACTCAACAGCGTGCCAAAAATCAACGCCAGATATGTTGATACCCCGTCTCCGGTCATCAGGCCGGGACGAGGTTCCTTTGAAGAATCACAGCGAGGACGCTGTGAACCGCCGGACTATTCCTCCGGTGGTTCCGCTCTCGTGTGTGTCACCGGGACATCCCGGAAGCATTCACGGAGAGTTTGATCCTGGCTCAGGACGAACGCTGGCGGCGTGCTTAACACATGCAAGTCGAACGATGAACCACTTCGGTGGGGATTAGTGGCGAACGGGTGAGTAACACGTGGGCAATCTGCCCTCCACTTCGGGACAAGCCCTGGAAACGGGGTCTAATACCGGATACCACCCCCGCCCGCATGGGCGGGGGTCGAAAGCTCCGGCGGTGGAGGATGAGCCCGCGGCCTATCAGCTGGTTGGTGAGGTAACGGCTCACCAAGGCGACGACGGGTAGCCGGCCTGAGAGGGCGACCGGCCACACTGGGACTGAGACACGGCCCAGACTCCTACGGGAGGCAGCAGTGGGGAATATTGCACAATGGGCGCAAGCCTGATGCAGCGACGCCGCGTGAGGGACGACGGCCTTCGGGTTGTAAACCTCTTTCAGCAGGGAAGAAGCGCAAGTGACGGTACCTGCAGAAGAAGCGCCGGCTAACTACGTGCCAGCAGCCGCGGTAATACGTAGGGCGCGAGCGTTGTCCGGAATTATTGGGCGTAAAGAGCTCGTAGGCGGCCTGTCGCGTCGGTTGTGAAAGCCCGGGGCTCAACCCCGGGTCTGCAGTCGATACGGGCAGGCTAGAGTTCGGTAGGGGAGATCGGAATTCCTGGTGTAGCGGTGAAATGCGCAGATATCAGGAGGAACACCGGTGGCGAAGGCGGATCTCTGGGCCGATACTGACGCTGAGGAGCGAAAGCGTGGGGAGCGAACAGGATTAGATACCCTGGTAGTCCACGCCGTAAACGGTGGGCACTAGGTGTTGGCGACATTCCACGTCGTCGGTGCCGCAGCTAACGCATTAAGTGCCCCGCCTGGGGAGTACGGCCGCAAGGCTAAAACTCAAAGGAATTGACGGGGGCCCGCACAAGCAGCGGAGCATGTGGCTTAATTCGACGCAACGCGAAGAACCTTACCAAGGCTTGACATACACCGGAAAACCCTGGAGACAGGGTCCCCCTTGTGGTCGGTGTACAGGTGGTGCATGGCTGTCGTCAGCTCGTGTCGTGAGATGTTGGGTTAAGTCCCGCAACGAGCGCAACCCTTGTCCCGTGTTGCCAGCAGGCCCCTCCGGGGGTGCTGGGGACTCACGGGAGACCGCCGGGGTCAACTCGGAGGAAGGTGGGGACGACGTCAAGTCATCATGCCCCTTATGTCTTGGGCTGCACACGTGCTACAATGGCCGGTACAATGAGCTGCGATACCGCGAGGTGGAGCGAATCTCAAAAAGCCGGTCTCAGTTCGGATTGGGGTCTGCAACTCGACCCCATGAAGTCGGAGTTGCTAGTAATCGCAGATCAGCATTGCTGCGGTGAATACGTTCCCGGGCCTTGTACACACCGCCCGTCACGTCACGAAAGTCGGTAACACCCGAAGCCGGTGGCCCAACCCCTCGTGGGAGGGAGCCGTCGAAGGTGGGACTGGCGATTGGGACGAAGTCGTAACAAGGTAGCCGTACCGGAAGGTGCGGCTGGATCACCTCCTTTCTAAGGAGCACTTCTCAACCGGGCTTGCCCGGTTCAGGGGCCAGCATGCGGGCGAACGTCTCGCACTGGTTGCTCATGGGTGGAACGTTGATTATTCGGCCGGCCGTCTCGGGCCGGAGACTGCAAGTACTGCTCCCCGGAGCGTGGAACGCATGATCTCCGGACGGACGCCGGCCGGGCACGCTGTTGGGTGTCTGAGGGCACGGCCGCACGGCCGGGAAGCCTTCGGTGCCGGCCCCGGTGCACCCGAGCCTCGGCTCGGGGTGACGGGTGGTCGGTCGTTGTTTGAGAACTGCACAGTGGACGCGAGCATCTGTGGCCAAGTTTTTAAGGGCGCACGGTGGATGCCTTGGCACCAGGAACCGATGAAGGACGTGGGAGGCCACGATAGTCCCCGGGGAGCCGTCAACCAGGCTGTGATCCGGGGGTTTCCGAATGGGGAAACCCGGCAGTCGTCATGGGCTGTCACCCATACCTGAACACATAGGGTATGCGGAGGGAACGCGGGGAAGTGAAACATCTCAGTACCCGCAGGAAGAGAAAACAACCGTGATTCCGGGAGTAGTGGCGAGCGAAACCGGACGAGGCCAAACCGCAGGCGTGTGAGACCCGGCAGGGGTTGCGCATGCGGGGTTGTGGGATCTCTCTTCCACGGTCTGCCGGCCGTGGGACGAGTCAGAAACCGTATGGATAGGCGAAGGACATGCGAAAGGTCCGGCGCAGAGGGTAAGACCCCCGTAGCCGAAATCTGTACGGCTCGTTGGAGAGACACCCAAGTAGCACGGGGCCCGAGAAATCCCGTGTGAATCCGGCGGGACCACCCGCCAAGCCTAAATATTCCCTGGTGACCGATAGCGGACAGTACCGTGAGGGAATGGTGAAAAGTACCCCGGGAGGGGAGTGAAATAGTACCTGAAACCGTGTGCCTACAAGCCGTGGGAGCGTCGCATGCAGGCTTGCCTGCATGTCGTGACTGCGTGCCTTTTGAAGAATGAGCCTGCGAGTTTGCGGTGTGTTGCGAGGTTAACCCGGGTGGGGAAGCCGTAGCGAAAGCGAGTCCGAACAGGGCGTTTCAGTAGCACGCTCAAGACCCGAAGCGGAGTGATCTAGCCATGGGCAGGTTGAAGCGGCTGTAAGAGGTCGTGGAGGACCGAACCCACCAGGGTTGAAAACCTGGGGGATGACCTGTGGTTAGGGGTGAAAGGCCAATCAAACTCCGTGATAGCTGGTTCTCCCCGAAATGCATTTAGGTGCAGCGTCGCGTGTTTCTTGCCGGAGGTAGAGCACTGGATAGGCGATGGGCCCTACCGGGTTACTGACCTTAGCCAAACTCCGAATGCCGGCAAGTGAGAGCGCGGCAGTGAGACCGTGGGGGATAAGCTCCATGGTCGAGAGGGAAACAGCCCAGAGCATCGACTAAGGCCCCCAAGCGTACGCTAAGTGGGAAAGGATGTGGAGTCGCACAGACAACCAGGAGGTTGGCTTAGAAGCAGCCATCCTTGAAAGAGTGCGTAATAGCTCACTGGTCTAGTGATTCCGCGCCGACAATGTAGCGGGGCTCAAGCGTACCGCCGAAGTCGTGTCATTGCGATATGTACCCCCAACGGGGATCGTGATGGGTAGGGGAGCGTCGTGTGCCGGGTGAAGCAGCCGCGGAAGCGAGTTGTGGACGGTTCACGAGTGAGAATGCAGGCATGAGTAGCGATTCACACGTGAGAAACGTGTGCGCCGATTGACCAAGGGTTCCTGGGTCAAGCTGATCTGCCCAGGGTAAGTCGGGACCTAAGGCGAGGCCGACAGGCGTAGTCGATGGACAACCGGTTGATATTCCGGTACCCGCTGTGAAGCGACAGACATCGAACCAGGCGATGCTAAGTCCGTGAAGCCGCCCCGGATCCTTCGGGTGAAGGGGAGTGGTGGAGCCGACGGACCAGACCTGTAGTAGGTGAGTGATGGGGTGACGCAGGAAGGTAGTCCAGCCCGGGCGGTGGTTGTCCCGGGGTAAGGGTGTAGGACGTCAGGCAGGCAAATCCGCCTGACATGTGTCTGAGACCCGATGCCGAGCCGATTGCGGTGAAGTGGATGATCCTATGCTGTCGAGAAAAGCCTCTAGCGAGTTTCATGGCGGCCCGTACCCCAAACCGACTCAGGTGGTCAGGTAGAGAATACCGAGGCGTTCGGGTGAACTATGGTTAAGGAACTCGGCAAAATGCCCCCGTAACTTCGGGAGAAGGGGGGCCACGCCCGGTGATCCGATTTACTCGGTGAGCTGGGGGTGGCCGCAGAGACCAGCGAGAAGCGACTGTTTACTAAAAACACAGGTCCGTGCGAAGCCGTAAGGCGAGGTATACGGACTGACGCCTGCCCGGTGCTGGAACGTTAAGGGGACCGGTCAGTCAGGATTCGTCCTGGCGAAGCTGAGAACTTAAGCGCCAGTAAACGGCGGTGGTAACTATAACCATCCTAAGGTAGCGAAATTCCTTGTCGGGTAAGTTCCGACCTGCACGAATGGCGTAACGACTTCTCGACTGTCTCAACCATAGGCCCGGTGAAATTGCATTACGAGTAAAGATGCTCGTTTCGCGCAGCAGGACGGAAAGACCCCGGGACCTTTACTACAGTTTGATATTGGTGTTCGGTTCGGCTTGTGTAGGATAGCTGGGAGACCGTGAAGCCGCCACGCCAGTGGTGGTGGAGTCGTCGTTGAAATACCAGTCTGGTCGTGCTGGATGTCTAACCTGGGTCCGTGATCCGGATCAGGGACAGTGTCTGATGGGTAGTTTAACTGGGGCGGTTGCCTCCTAAAGGGTAACGGAGGCGCCCAAAGGTTCCCTCAGCCTGGTTGGCAATCAGGTGGTGAGTGTAAGTGCACAAGGGAGCTTGACTGTGAGACCGACGGGTCGAGCAGGGACGAAAGTCGGGACTAGTGATCCGGCGGTGGCTTGTGGAAGCGCCGTCGCTCAACGGATAAAAGGTACCCCGGGGATAACAGGCTGATCTTCCCCAAGAGTCCATATCGACGGGATGGTTTGGCACCTCGATGTCGGCTCGTCGCATCCTGGGGCTGGAGTCGGTCCCAAGGGTTGGGCTGTTCGCCCATTAAAGCGGTACGCGAGCTGGGTTTAGAACGTCGTGAGACAGTTCGGTCCCTATCCGCTGCGCGCGCAGGAACATTGAGAAGGGCTGTCCCTAGTACGAGAGGACCGGGACGGACGAACCTCTGGTGTGCCAGTTGTTCTGCCAAGGGCATGGCTGGTTGGCTACGTTCGGGAGGGATAACCGCTGAAAGCATCTAAGCGGGAAGCCTGCTTCGAGATGAGTGTTCCCACCCACTTGATGGGGTAAGGCTCCCAGTAGACGACTGGGTTGATAGGCCGGATCTGGAAGCCTCGTAAGGGGTGGAGGTGACCGGTACTAATAGGCCGAGGGCTTGTCCTCAGTTGCTCGCGTCCACTGTGTTGGTTCTGAAACCACGAACGACCCCGCGCCCGTTGGGTGTGGTGCGGTTGAGTGTTTCATAGTGTTTCGGTGGTCATAGCGTGGGGGAAACGCCCGGTTACATTCCGAACCCGGAAGCTAAGCCTTACAGCGCCGATGGTACTGCAGGGGGGACCCTGTGGGAGAGTAGGACGCCGCCGAACAAATCGTGGGAGAGCCCCGCACCGACAGGTGCGGGGCTTTCTGCATTTCCCGTTGTGTTTACGACGGCTCCACCAGTTTTGTGTCGTACGCCAGGATCACTGCCTGGATGCGGTCCCTCGAGCCTGTCTTCGCGAGAATGCGGCCCACGTGTGTTTTCACCGTTGATTCGGCGAGGTGGAGGCGGGTGGCGATCTCCGTGTTGGTCCAGCCCTGACCGATAACCGTGAGGATCTCGAGTTCGCGCTCGGTGAGAGCGCCCAGGCGGGGGTCGGCGTGCGGGGTTGTGGGCGTGGAAGGGCCCCGTCGAGTCGGTGTCGGCAAATGGTGGACGTAAGCGTCCAGGAGACGGCGGGTCAGGCCGGGCGCGACGACCGCGTCCCCGGTGGCGACGGAGCGAATGCCGGAGAGGAGTTCCTCCGGCTGGGCGTCCTTGACCAGGAACCCGGAGGCGCCGGCGCGGAGTCCTGCGTAGGCGTACTCATCGAGGTCGAACGTCGTGAGGATGAGGACACGGGTGCGGTCGCCGGCGGCGACGATGCGGCGGGTGGCCTCGATACCGTCCATGCCGGGCATGCGGATGTCCATCAGAACGACGTCGGGGTGCAGTTCGGCCGTCAGACGGATTGCTTCGCTGCCTCCCGATGCCTCGCCGAGGACTGTCATGTCGTCCTGGCTCTCCAGCAGCATGCGGAAGCCGAATCGCTGAAGAGGCTGGTCGTCGGCGATGAGGACGGTGGTCATTGCGGGGGTTCCTCCGGAAGGTGCAGGTGGACGCGCCAGCCCTGTTCGGGGTGGGGCCGTGGGCCGGCTTCAAGTGTGCCGCCGTACAGGGCGGTTCGCTCACGCATTCCGGGGAGGCCGCGGCCGTCGGCGGGAGTGTCCGTTGCGGTGGTCCCCGTGTTTCCGGCCGTTCCGGTGTCGGTGATCGTGGCCGTGACGGAGCCCTGGTCGCCGTAGGCGAGGGTGATCTCGGCGGTGGTGTTCGGGCCGGCGTGCTTGAGTGTGTTGGTGAGGGCCTCCTGAATGACGCGGTAGACGGTGAGCTGGCGGCCTGGAGGGAGGCCGGCTCGGCCGTCGACAGTGGTGTGAACGGGGAGGCCCGCGGCGCGGACGCCGTTGACGAGCTGCTCGAGGTCGGTGAGGGTGGGCTGGGGAGTCAGCTCGGCGAGGTGGCGGCTGCTCTCGTCGTCCCGCAGGACGTCCAGGAGGCGGCGGAGTTCGCTCATCGCCTGGCGGCTGGTGGTGCCGATGGCGTCCAGTGCCTGAGCGGCGCGTTCCGGGGACTTGGTGGCCGCGTACTTGCCGCCGTCGGCCAGGCCCGTGATGACGGAGAGGTTGTGGCCGATGATGTCGTGCATCTCGCGGGCGATGCGGGCGCGTTCGGCGGCGGCGGCGAGCTGGGCCTGCTGGTCGCGTTCGATCTCGAGGCGGTGGGCGCGGTCCTCCAGAGCCTCGGTGTAGTTCCGGCGGGTGCGGACCGTGACGCCGATGAGGGCCGCCACGATGACGGACGTCAGATGCGAGCCGATCTGCTGACTCCAGTCGCCCTCCCCGTGGCGGGCCGTGGAGACCGCGACCGGCGTGAGGACGAGGGCGGTCGTCCACCACAGGTGTCGCAAGGGGAGGCGCAGGGCGACGTGGTGGACGGCGACGAGTTGTAGCAGGGCTGCCTGGAGGACAGCGCCTGACCAGGCGTTGACCAGGGCGAACGGCGCCATGGCGAGCAGGACCGCCGCGGGGTGGGTGCGGCGCCACAGGAGAGGGAGGGACAGGCCCAGACTCAGGACGAGCAGGAGAGGGCCGGGGGTGTCCGGGTTGTGGGTGACGGTGCGCCATCCGCCGCCGCCGTAGTCGATGAGGGCGGCCGTCGTCCAGAAGCCGGTGAAGTGCAGGTCCCACAGCAGCGGGTGGCGCCGGTCGAACGCGCGCACCCGCTGGTTGAGGCGTTGCACGTGCTGGGTGAGAGGTTCCGCGGGCCGTTCAGACGGCTGTTCTGCCGTGGGTGTCTCCCGGTCGTCGTTCGCCACGAGGCTCATGGTGGCCGGTCCGGCCGTCGGGCGGAACACGGTGGGCGCCACGGCGGTCAGACGTTCCGGCGGCGCAGGGTCACTGCCGCTGCCGCGAGGGAGGCCGACGCCCACAGGGTCAGGGCGAGCAGCGCGGCGCCCGGAGCCGCCGCACCCGGGCCGTGCTGGGCGGTGGTGAGGGACTCCAAGGCCTTGGCGGGGAGGTGGCGGACGGCGTCCTCGACGACGGAGTGGGGGAGCATCCGCAGGACCTCGGGGGCGATCGTGACGAGGCCGATGCAGGCGCCGGTGGCGCGGGGGATCGAGCGGGCCTCCAGCAGGGCACCGACCTCGGTCAGCGGCGCCGGGTGGGCGGCGTGGGAGCGGCCGGTGGCGTGGCCGCGGGTGGGGGCGTACAGGCCGAGGATCATGCGCAGGGTGGCGGACTTGCCGGCGCCGTTCGGGCCGAGGAAGCCGGTGACGGTGCCGGGGCGGCCGGCGAAGGACAGGTCGGTGACGACGGTCCGGTCGCCGTGGCGTTCGGTGAGTTCCTGTGCCGTCATCATGGTTCGATGCTCGTCCGCGCGGGGGCAGCGGGCGTCGGACCACGGGCAGCAATTCGGGTGAGGGCGGGGGTACCCCGGTACTACGGTGGCCGGTATGACTACTACGCGTTCCGGGGCGGGGATCGGCACCGCCTTCGGGGACTATGTGATCCGGCAGGTGCGGGCCGAGGAGTGGGCCGCGGTGAAGGGGCTGCGGCTCATCGCGCTGCGGGACCCGGTCGCGGACATCGCCTTCCTGGAGACGTACGAGACGGCGGTGACGCGGCCCGACACGTACTGGCAGGAGCGGACGGCGCGGGCGGCCGAGGGTGTGGACGGGATGCGGCAGTTCATCGCCGAGACCGCGGACGGCACCTGGGTGGGGTCGGTCGCCGTGCTGGTCGAGGAGCCCGGTACGACGGACTTGGCCGGGTTCACCGTCGAGCGGCGGCAGGGACATCTCTTCGGGGTGTTCGTACGGCCCGAGCACCGGGGGAACGGGCTCACCAAGGCGTTGTTCGAGGCTGCGCTGGAGTGGGCGTGGGGGGTGGGGTTGGAGCGGGTGCGGCTCATCGTGCACCCGGACAACGCGCGTGCCCTCGGCTTCTACCGCAAGGCGGGCTTCGTGGAGAGCGGGGTGAGCCTGCCGCTGGCGGGGAAGCCGGACGAGCACGAGCTGGAGATGGTCGTCGAGCGCTGACCTGAGGTGCCTACACCGGAAGTTCGTCGTGCGGCCAGCGGGTGCGGGCCTGTTCGCGGGAGCGGAGGAGGGCCAGGGTGGGCATGCCCCGGTCCACGCCGGTGGCCAGGAGCTCCGGGAGCTGGGGGAGGGGGGCCACGGCCGCCACGTCGTCCAGGACCAGGGTGAATGGTGGGTCGAGCCGACCGGAGGATGACCGTTCGGCCATGCGCCGGCCGTGCTCGACCACGCTTGCGGTGAGGGCCGTCAGCAACGGCATCGCACCCGGCTGGGTGCGGGGATCCTCGATGGATTCACCCACCACATAAAGCGTGCCCGTTTCGTGGACGAAGGAATCCAGGGCGAGGGCATCAGTTCGGTTCGGGGTGCAGGCCTCGCGGATGTTGACCGTGAGCAGGGCGGAGAGCGCACGCGTCGTCAGTTGCTGGGCGATGTCCCGGCGTTCCGGGTACGCGGTGAGGGTCGCCTCGAGTTCGCCCGCGGCGCCCGGGGCGGCCTCGGGGTTGGTCCGCAGCACGCGTACCGCGTCCTGGACCTGGATGCCCTGCGCCCAGCGGTGGACGTGGCGGACGGTGCGGCCGTCGAGGGCGGCGGCGTGCAGGTAGCTCCGCAGGAGGGTCTGGGCGGTGTCGCTGACGGCCTGGTCGAGCCGGGAGGCGGGGCGGACCGGGGCCAGCAGGGCGGCTGCGCGTGCGACGGCCGTCTCCTTGTCCTCGCAGCCGGCCGTGGGGGACCAGTGGAGGCGGGCCGGGGTGTCGCAGCGGTGGGTCGGGTCGTAGAGGTGGGTGGGACCGAGCTTCGCCCGTGCGTCCTTGGTCTCCGCCCAGAGGGAGGGGTTGGAGGTGACGACTAGGACGGGGCCCTCCGCGTCCCGTACGGCCGAGGCGGCGGTGGTGTGCCGGGTGTCCGGGGAGCCGTAGAACACCGGGTGGGTCGAGAGCGCCGGAGGTTCCGGGTGCGCTGGAGCCGCAGAGGGGGCGGCTTCCTGTGGTGGCACCGTTTCCCGTTCCCGTACGGGCTTGGGCTCGGGTGCCGCTCTCGGTGTCGGTACCTCGTGCTGGATCGGCTCCGGCGCCGCAGTCGGGCCCGCCGCCCGCTCCGCCTTCCGCCGGGCCCGTACCGCCCGCCACCGGGTCACCGTGCCCAGGACGAAGATGGTGAGGACCAGCAGCAGCATCAGCTGGCCGATGAACAGGCCCCAGAACAGTCCGTACCCCGAGAGGGCGGAGGCGGGGGCGTCTGGCCAGGCGCCCGGGATGTCGTGGGGTTCGGCGACGAGGTGCCGCATGGCGACCGGGGTGCGGGTGAAGGTGACGCCGGACGGCCAGGAGCCGCGGGCGACGAGGCCCGCGAGGCCGGTGGCCGTCCAGACCAGCAGGGTGATGCCGAGCAGGAACGCGAGCAACCCGACCAGCAGCCCGTCCGGGACACCCCCCTGGCCGTTCCGTCCGTTGCCGTGGCCCTCCGGTCTCACGCGTGTTCCTTTCCCCTGTCGCCCGACGCCCTCACGCCACCGACGCCCTTACGCCACCGACGCCCTTATGCCACCGTCGACCGGGAGTCGCCGACGTGCTGTTCCACGAAGGCCGCCGCCCGTTCCTCCGCCTCCAGTTCGGCGGCGAGCAGGGCGTCGTGGGACAGGTCGGCGGAGGACTCGGTCATCGCGCGGTCGGTGAAGACCAGCGGGCGCTCGGTCTCGGTGATCAGGTGTTTGACCACCTGCACATTGCCGTTGACGTCCCAGACCGCGATGCCCGGGGTGAGCGAGGGGATGATCTCCACCGCCCACCGGGGCAGGCCCAGCACTCTGCCCGTCGCCCGTGCCTCGTCGGCCTTCTGGGCGTAGATGGTCCGGGTCGACGCCATCTTCAGGATGGCCGCCGCCTCCTTGGCCGCCGCCCCGTCCACCACGTCGGACAGGTGGTGGACGACCGCGACGAAGGACAGGCCGAGTCGGCGACCGAACTTCAGCAGGCGCTGGAACAGCTGGGCGACGAACGGGCTGTTGATGATGTGCCAGGCCTCCTCGACCAGGAAGATGCGCTTCTTCCGGTCGGGGCGGATCCAGGTGTGCTCCAGCCAGACGCCGACGATCGCCATCAGGATCGGCATGGCGATGGAGTTGCGGTCGATGTGGGACAGGTCGAAGACGATCAGCGGCGCGTCCAGGTCGATGCCGACCGTCGTCGGGCCGTCGAACATGCCGCGCAGGTCACCGTCGACGAGCCGGTCGAGGACCAGGGCGACGTCCAGGCCCCAGGCCCGTACGTCGTCTATGGCGACGTTCATCGCCTCCGCCGACTCCGCCTCGGGGTGGCGCAGCCGCTCGACGATGTCGGTGAGCACCGGCTGGCGTTCGACGATCGTCTCGGTGACGTAGGCGTGCGCGACCTTGAGCGCGAAGCCGGAGCGCTCGTCGAGGCCGCGGCCCATCGCGACCTCGATGATGGTGCGCAGCAGCGCGAGCTGGCCCGTCGTGGTGATGGTCGGGTCGAGCGGGTTGAGCCGGATGCCGTGGTTCAGGGCAGCCGTCGGGTCCAGCCGGACGGGGGTGATCCCCAACTCCTGTGCGATGAGGTTCCACTCGCCGACCCCGTCCTCGCCCTGGGCGTCCAGGACGACGACCTGGCGGTCGCGGAAGCGCAGCTGGCGCAGGACGTACGTCTTCTCCAGGGCCGACTTGCCGTTGCCGGACTCGCCGAGGACCAGCCAGTGCGGCGCGGGCAGCTGCTGGCCGTAGAGCTGGAACGGGTCGTAGATGTAGCCCTTGCCGGAGTAGACCTCGCGGCCGATGATGACGCCGGAGTCGCCGAGGCCGGGGGCGGCCGTCGGCAGGTAGACGGCCTGCGCCTGGCCGGTGGACGTGCGCACCGGCAGCCGTGTCGTCTCGACCTTCCCGAACAGGAAGGACGTGAAGGCGTCGGTGACGACGGACAGCGGATCCCGCATCGGACTCAGCCCCTACCTTCGAATGCCGGTGGCGAACGGGAGTGTGTTCACGAAGGCGCGGTGGTGCTCGCGGTCGCACCACTCCAGCTTCAGGTACGACTTTCCGGCCGAGGCCCGGATGGTCCGCTTGTCGCGGGCCAGCGCCTCGGGATTGCGGGAGGAGACGGTGATGTAGCCGACGAGGTTGACGCCTGCCGCGCCGCTGGCGAGGTCCTCGCCGCGCTGGTCGAGCCGGCCGTGCGCGGCGATGTCCCGCGGGTCGACCGTGCGGTTCATCTTCGCGGCGCGGGACGCCTCGGCCTCGTCGTTGGTCTTCTCCGTCAGCATGCGCTCGATGGCGACCTCGGTGGGTTCCAGGTCCATCGTGACGGCGACGGTGCGGATCACGTCCGGCGTGTGGACGAGGAGGGGCGCGAGGAAGTTGACGCCCACCGGGGTCATCGGCCACTCCTTGATCCAGGCCGTGGCGTGGCACCAGGGGGCGCGGGTGGACGACTCGCGGGTCTTGGCCTGGAGGTAGGTGGGCTCCATGGCGTCCAGCTCGGCCGGCCAGGCGTTGCGCTTGGTCATCGCCTGGATGTGGTCGATCGGGTGGTCCGGGTCGTACATGGAGTGGATCAGCGAGGACAGCCTGCTCTGGCCGAGCGGCTGCCGTACGCGGATGTCGGCCTCCTGGAGCCGGGAGCAGATGTCGGTCAGCTCACGGGCCATGACGACGGCCAGCCCGGCGTCCCGGTCCACCTTGCGGCGGCCCTGGGTGCGCACCGCGCGGGCCATCGCGTTGGCCTCGGCGGCCAGCTCACGCGTGTAGTGCATGCAGGCGACCAGGTAGGCGCGGTGCTGCTCGCTGCTGGTCGACACCATCGACTGCAGTTGGTCGTACGACTGCTGGAGCCACGGCGGAGCCTTCTCGTTCCCGCGCAGGGCGACGTCCTTGGCGTGCGCGTCGGGGTCGGCGGGCAGGGTGCGGGCGAGCATCTGGATGCGGGTCACGAAGCCGTCGCCGTTCGCCACGTGCTTGAGCAGCGTGCCGAAGCGGTCGACGAGCGCCTCCTGGTCCTCGGAGTCGCGCAGGCCCACGCCGGGGCCCTCGATCTCGATGGCCGCGGTGACCGTCTTGCGGTCCGCGTGCAGTTGTACGGCGATCTCGTCGGGCCCGAACGGGGCGGCGAGCCAGGTGATCCGCCCGATCCCGGGCGGCGGCCCGACCTCGACCTCCCGGCCGTCCAGCCGGGTGCCGGCTTCGACGACGTCCGAGCGGTACGTCGTGCCCTGGCGCACGGTCCGCCGGTAGCTCCGGTTGATCTCGAACCACTTGTAGAACGTGCGGCCCCGGTACGGGACGTACACGGCGGCCAGCGCGATCATCGGGAGGCCCGCGAGCAGCACGATCCGCAGGGACAGCACGGGGACGAGGAGACCGGCCATCATGCCGAAGAACGCGCCCAGGACGATCAGCGCGATCTCCCCGGTCTCCCGATTGCGGCCGACGATCGCGTTCGGCCGGGCCCGGCCGATCAGATACGTACGGCGGGGCGTGACCGGATGGGACAGGTGGGAATCGGTCGTCAACGCCCTTCACCTCCCGTGCTGTTGGTACTGCTGCTGTTGCTCCGGCCGGCGTGCGGCGTGGTCACCGGGCTGCCCGAGCGGGGTGCGGGTGCGGCAGGTGCGGCGGAGGGGACAGATCCGCCGCCACCGTTCGAGGGGCGCGAACTGTGCGCGGCGACTCCGCCGGAGGCGGGATTGGAGGGGCGCGCGCCGCCGGACGACGAGGACTGGCCGCCTCCGTGGCTGTCGGCGCGGGTGCTGTGGGTCTTGATGCCCTGCGCGACCATGGTCGCCGGGGAGCTCATGACCGCGGCGGCCTTGCTCTCGGCGCCCTGCATGATGCGGTTGTTGCGGGAGTTCGCGATCTCGTCGCCGAAGCCCGGCACGAAGCGGTAGATCATCGCGCTGGCGAAGATGGCCAGCAGGATGATCGCCAGACCCGACACCACGGCGGAGAACGCGTTGGGGCCGTCGTCGGAGGACAGCGCGCCCGCCAGGCCCAGCACGATGACGATGACCGGTTTCACCAGGATCACCGCGATCATGATGCCCGCCCAGCGCCGGACGTGCCCCCACAGGTTCTTGTCGACCAGCCCCGCGTACACGACCGTGCCGAGCAGCGCGCCCACGTAGAGCAGGGCCGCGCGGATGACCAGCTCCAGCCACAGGACGCCGGCCGCGAGGATCGACACCAGCGAGACGATGATCAGCATGATCGGGCCGCCGCCGATGTCCTTGCCCTTCTCCAGGGCGCCCGCGAACGTGCCGAAGAACGTGTCCGTCTGGTTGCCCGTCGCCGACGCCAGGACGTCGGTCACGCTGTCCGTGGCCGACACGATGGTGTAGAGGATCAGCGGGGTGAACGCCGAGGCCAGCACCGTGAGCCAGAGGAAGCCGATGGCCTCCGAGAGGGCGGTCGTGAGGGGGACGCCTCGTACGGCCCGCTTGGCCACGGCCAGCAGCCACAGCAGGAGCGTCAGGATCGTCGACGCCGCGAAGACGACGGCGTACTGCTGACGGAACGTCGGGTTGGTGAAGTCCACGGCGGCCGTCTCGTCGACGGCGGCACTGAGCTTCTTGATCGTCCAGGCGGCGGCGTCGGCGCAGCCCCTTGCCAGGGCGGCGAGGGGGTCGAGGGCGGTGGTGGGGTCGTTGAGGGAACCGGCTCCGCCGGACCCGCCGGACCCTCCGCCCTCGCCTCGTTCGCAGTAGTCCTTGGCAGGCCCGACGATGAGGTCGCAGTTGTTGTCCGACGGGGTCGGTGACGGAGTGGGGGCCGCGACGGCCCGAGTGGCCAGCAGCAGGACTGCGGCTTGAACGGCTGTGATGGTGGCGGCGACTTTGAGTACGCGGCGTTGGCTACCGGGCATACGTGAAGCCTCCGTACTCCTTGACGGCCTTGGCCATCTCCTCGGCGGTGGATGCCTTGTCGTCTCCCGGAACGGGAGCGGGGCCGTCCTTCTGCGAGAAACTGTCGATCTTCCAGTCGTCGTCCGCCCAGCGCAGCTGGAGGGTCATGGTGAACCAGTCGCTGGTGACCGGGTTGGTCGTGCTCTCACCGGTGGTGCCGAACACGCCGGAGCACCAGACCTCGACTGCGGCGGCTGCGTCCGAGTAGTTCGTGACCTTCGTCCCGATCGGCATGGTGCGCGAGACGTAGGTGCTGCCCGTAGCCGATTCGCCCTTCTCGTCGAGGCCGATGTTGCTCAGGAACTCCTTGCTGTACGCCTTGTTGAACCGGTCCTCCAGGGAGGCCTGTTTGTCGGCGACGAAGAGCTGCCGGACGATTCCGCTCCGCTGAGCGGGCTTGAGGATGTCGGCCGAAACCAGCGCCACCGCGTAGTTCGCCGCCGCGCTCTCCGCGCCCTGGCGGTTGTGGGCGAAGCCCGAGGGGATGCCTGCCGCCTTCGACTGGACCGGCTTCTCCCCGGAGGGGGCCGTCGCCGCCGTCTTCGGGGAGTCGTCGTCCTCGCCCGATGAGGAATCGTCTCCTCCACGGTTCGCGAAGGCGATCGCGGCGATCAGGAGCACCACCACGCCGACCACCGTGACCAGGCTGCGCGACGACGTACGGCCACCTCTGCGCCCGCCGGCGTACGGGCTGACGTCGGTCTCCGGCAGGCGGGTGTGGGTCTGGCCCGTGCCGCCGTACCCGCCGGAGTTCCCGTGTTCGTCTCCGAGACTCATGCCGCGTACGCCCCCTCAGCGTCGTGCGGAAACACCTCGTACTCCGCGTACTCCATGTACGACGGTAGCCGTGCTGGTCCCCGCGCGGGCGCGGTGTTATGAGTCGACATCAGGGAAACGCAACCTCAGCCGGTGGGCGCGACGGGCGGGTGGGGTGGAAGGGGAGGCCGGACGGGCCCGGTCGGAGGCATGGTGGGTCTCCTACACGGCCATTCCGTACACGATGGTGAACACCGTGCCCAGGGAGCCGATGATGAAGACCCCTGTCAGGCCCGCGATGATCAGGCCCTTGCCCTGCTCCGCGCTGAAGGTGTCGCGCAGCGCCGTCGCGCCGATGCGCTGCTTCGCCGCTCCCCAGATGGCGATGCCCAGGCAGATCAGGATGGCGAGCGCCATGACCACTTCGATCATGACCTTGGCCTCGTTGCCCAAGCTGCCGAAGGGGCCCCAGTCGGGAGCGATCCCGCCGATGATGGTGTTGATGTCTCCCTCGTCGGCCGCAAAGAACATGTAAGTCACCGCCCCTGTCGGGTCGTTCCGTGCCCCCTGCGGGCATGCAGAGGTCAGGCCTCATTGTCGCCGACGATGACGCCGTCGGATGTCGACTCGGCGTCATTAGTGGGCGGGTTTCGTATGAAGAAAGTTTCTCACCGGTGCGCGCCGGCTCCCGGAAGGGGAGCGACCCGATGGGTGATGAGTCGTATCGTCACTCTGTGTATCACGGTTCGGCCACGAAATGGTCGAACTCTCCCGCGCGCACGCCGAGGACGAAGGTGTCCCACCGGCGGCGGTCCGTGGTGACAATGGCCCCGGGGGTCGCGCCGGCGTGGATACGGACGGTGAGGTCGTCGTCGACGGTCACGTCGATGGCGGTGGACCGGTTGGCCGCCACATCCCCTTCTTCCTTGAGCTCCTGAAGGAGGCTCAGGAAGTCGTCCGGCGTGGTGGTGAGTACCGCTCCGCTGGGATCGGCGGACTCGGTTATGTGGATGGCCGCCCGGGGAGCGGTGGTGGCTGCGACGTGTATGCAGGATTCGCCTTCGCCGCAATACGAGGACTTCTGCCAGTGGGACATGAGCGTGACTGCCTCTCAGGTGGACTGGATGATGCGGTGGATGAGGGCTCGGGACTCGATCTCGATCAGGCTGAGGGCCAGCAGGCGATCGAGGACCTTGCGGTACTTCTCCAGTTGGGCGTCGGCGTCCAGCAGGGCGATGCCGTGGGACTGGTCGAGCTGGACGGTGTCGAGCGGCGGTACGGGGCCGTGCACGTAGTAGATCGGCTGTCCGGCTCCGGGAAAGCCGCCCGCGTCGAAGGGGATGACGTGGATCGAGATGTTGGGGTGCTCGCTCATCTTGAGCAGGTGCTTGAGCTGCCGCCTCGCCACATCCCGCCCGCCGAACCTCATCTGTAGGGCCGCCTCGTGAATGATCGCCTGGTAGGGGACCGGCTGCTGGCGGAAGATGACGGCCTGGCGCTTGATGCGGAACGAGGTCCGGTGCTCCACATCGGGGGGTGACAGGTCGGGGACGACTTGGAGGAACACCTCGCGGGCATGGTCCATCGTCTGCAAGAGGCCGGGAATGCCGGAGGTGTGGGCAGTGCGCAGTGCGGTGCCGTGATGTTCCAGTTCGGCCAGATCCAGCAGACCCGACGGCAGGATGTCCCGGTACTCCTCCCACCAGCCGCGTCGGCGCTCGCCGGTCATTCCGGCGATTCCTTCGACAAGGTCCTTGTCGGGGCAGTCGTATTGGCAGGCCAGGGTGCGTACGCGGTCGGCGCTCACGGGCAGACGCCCCGTCTCCATGTTGCTGACCTGAGCTTGTTTGATCCCGAGGAGCTGTGATGCCTCCGTCGACGTCAGGCCGGCGCGTTCACGCAGCTTGCGCAGCTCGACGCCGAACCGACGCTGTCGGGCTGTGGGGTTGCTTCTCACGGGCATGCCCGTCGCTCCTCAGTACCGCTCGTCACCCACACAGGTGGAAGAAGTAGTTATAGCTCCGATTGGGATAAAGAACATATCCCCTCGCTGCTAGCTTCCTTGGTGGCGCCGCTCCCTCCAGAAGCGCACCGATCGACGGATCGGCATGCCACTGGGTCACCACCGTACGCAACCCGCCAACTTCCGTCAGTGATCGGAGACTTCCATGCCCACCGTAAACCCGCCCTGGTCGTACGTCCTTCAACTCCCGCACGATCCCCGCGCTCCGCGCATCGCCCGGGTCACCCTGCGGACCGTGCTGGGGGCGCACGGTCTCGCCGAACTCGTGCCCAACGCCGAGCTGGTGGCCGCCGAACTCCTCGCCAACGCCCACGTGCACACCACCGGCCCCTACGCCCTGCGGCTGCGCGCCGCCGAGGACGGGCGGCTGCGGGTCGGGGTGTGGGACACGGACCCGCGCGTTCCGCCCGGGTTCGCCGACGGGGCGCCGCTCGACGTGCCGCCGGACGAGGCGGAGAACGGGCGGGGGTTGCCGCTGGTGCGGGCCTGCGCTTCCTCGTGGGGTGTGGGGGTGCTGACCGGGGGGAAGGTCCTGTGGGCGGAGTGCGGCTGACGCCGTGCGTCCTGTTCCGCGCGGCACATGTGTTCCCGTCCCTCCCGTGATCACCCCGGAGAGGGGCGGGCGCCTCTATGCTGACGTGGGCAGCGGACTCCGGTACGGCGAGGGGCGGTTGACGGTGCGTAAGGCCTGGATCGCGGCAAGCGTCGCTGTGGGTTCCGCGCTCGCCTTCGTCATGGTGCTCGCCGTCGGCGTCTTCGTCATCGCCGGGAACCTCGCGGGCGGGGTCGGCGGCGGTGCCGCCAAGACGCTGGCGAAGGGGACCGTGCCGGCCGCGTACCAGGCCCTCGTGCAGAAGTGGGGCAATCTCTGTCCGGCCATCAACCCGGCGCTGCTCGCCGCGCAGTTGTACCAGGAGAGCGGGTTCAACCCGAAGGCGCAGAGTCACGCGGCGGCGCAGGGCATAGCCCAGTTCATCCCCGGCACCTGGGCCACCCACGGTGTCGACGGGGACGGCGACGGCGACCGGGACGTGTGGGACCCGAACGACGCGATCCCCTCGGCGGCGACGTACGACTGCGCCCTCGCGGGCTATGTGAAGGACGTGCCGGGGAATCTGACCGAAAACATGCTGGCCTCGTACAACGCCGGGGCGTACGCGGTCATCAAGTACCAGGGTGTGCCGCCGTACAAGGAGACGCAGAACTACGTCGAGCGCATCCTCTCGCTGGAGAAGAGCTTCGCCGCGCCGGTCGGCCGGGTCGACCCCTCCAAGCAGGCCGCCGGAGCCATCGACTACGCGCAGAAGAAGCTCGGCACGCCCTACCTCTGGGGCGGTAACGGCACCGCTGACCAGGGAGGACGCTTCGACTGCTCGGGGCTGACCAAGGCCGCTTACGAGAGCGTGGGGATCACGCTCCCGCGGGTGGCGAACGACCAGTACAACGCGGGACCGCATCCCGCGCGGGACGAACTGCTCCCCGGCGATCTGGTCTTCTTCTCGGACGACCTCACCGATTCGCGGGCCATCCGGCATGTGGGCATTTACGTCGGCGGTGGGTACATGATCGACGCGCCGCGTCCGGGTGCCGTGATCCGATTCGACCCGATCGACACACCTGACTACTTCGGTGCCACCCGCGTCACCGAAGATGGCGCGAAAGCGCTCCCCACGACGGTCTGAGCGATGCGTGAACCAGCCCCCTGAGCTGCGACAACGCATCTCTCTTCGATAACGTCTGCGTGATCATTCGATGGAGGGCGGAACGTATCGGCGGTGGCCGTGCGTTCCTGTTGTCGTAGCCGAACAGGCCAGCGGACCTACACCACGGGGGTGGGGTAGAGGCGTACGCACGGTGCGCCGGAAGACATGACGAAGGGGCCTCAGCACCATGGCTGGACTCGCAGATTCCGGGTCGAACCCCGACGTCGACCTGCTCTATGACATCAACGGCCTGGCGAAGGCCGCACCGCCGTGGTTCGACCACCTCATGGAGTTCGTGGGCGAGTTCGGCCTGCTGTTCGCCTTGTCGGGGTTGCTGCTGTGGTGCTGGTGGGGCGTCAGGAAGCGGGGCGGCGAGGACGCGGCCCCGACCGTGGCGGCCCTGGTGTGGGCCCCGCTCGCGGCGGGCGTCGCGGTCCTGGTGAACGTGCCGATACGTGAGTTCGTGGAGCGGCGCCGGCCCTTCCTCGACCATGAGGGGCTCGAGGTCCTGGTCGACGGCAAGACCGACTACTCGTTCGTCAGCGACCACGCGACGCTCTGCATGGCGCTGGCGGTGGGGCTGTTCCTGGCCAACCGGCGGCTCGGGATCATCGGCCTGGTGCTCGGGGTGCTGGGCGGGTTCATCCGGGTCTACATGGGTGTGCACTACCCGACGGACGTCGTGGGCGGGCTCGCGCTCGGTACGGCCGTCGCGCTGCTGCTGTCGCCGCCCGCCATGGCGCTGCTGACCCCGCTGATGCGGGCGATCGAGCAGTCACGGCGGGGTGCGTGGCTGATCAAAGGGAACGGGACCGAGGCGCGGGTGACCCGGGGAGAGGCCCGGCAGTCCGGGCCGGGGGAGCGCGACCTGGCGGCGTAGCCCGTCGTCCTGCGCGACGCGTGACATGAGGTGGAGTGGCCCCGGGTGGTTTTCCCGGTGGGGGTCACTCCACCGAGTGTTTCTGGGCGTCCGTACGGGCCAGGCTTCTGGCTCTCCTCGCGGGGCCGCGCCAGCCGCAGACGCAGCGGGCGACGCAGAAGCGCCCCTGCTCGGATGTGGTTGTCCTGTGTTCCTGGAGGCTTACCGGGGCTTCCTGCTGTTCCACTCGACAAAGGTACCGCTCCGGGTGTGTCTGCGTGACGGGGTCCCCTACCGGTCGTTAACCGGGAGGACAGGCGGCCCGTGTCGGACGTAGCGGGGGTAGGCGGAGCATGGCAGGACGGGAACTGCGGCGTGGGCGGACCGGTGGTGCGGTCGTCGCCCTCGGGGCTGTCGGTTGTCTGGTGCTCGGCGGCCTCGCGGGGTGCGGCGGCAGCAGCGGGGCCGCGCCCGGAGGCTCGCCCGGCGGCTCGGCGGCGGTGGCGGTGGTGCGGGAGGCCGCGGACGCGCTGGTGGGCGCGGGCAGCTCCAAGGCGCGCACCTCGATGGAGATGGCCACCGGCGGCACCCGGGTGACCATCCGCGGGGAGGGTGTGTACGACTACCGGAAGCGGCTGGGGCGGCTGAAGGTGCTGCTGCCGCAGGACCCGTCCGGCACGTCGGTGCGCCGGCCCATCACCGAGCTGCTCGCTCCGGGCGCGCTGTTCATGAAGAACCGGGGCGCCGGAGTGCCCGCCGACAAGTGGGTGCGGGTGGACACCCGGACGCTGTCCGACGGGAACCTCGTCACCGGCGGCGTCACCGACCCGTTCGCCGCGGCCGAGCTGCTGCGCGGGACGCGGTCCGCGACCTTCGTGGGCAGGACGGAGCTCGCCGGGACCGAGGTGCGGCACTACCGGGGCACGGCGGACCTGCACGAGGCCGCGCGGGCTGCCTCCGAGGCGAACAAGGGGCCGCTGGGCGCGGCGGCGACCGGCTTCGCCACCGCCGAGATCCCCTTCGACGTCTACCTGGACGGCGAGGGGCGTATCCGGAAGATCCGCCACCGGTTCAGCTTCATGAACGGGGAGCGGGAGGAGCCGGTCGCGGTCGCCTCCACCACCCTCCTCTACGACTTCGGCGCCCCCGCGGACGTCCGCCTCCCGGAGCCCGCCGACATCTACGCGGGCCGGATCGCCGAGGAATGACCGGCGTGAACTAGCCCTTACGTGCCATGCGCGGGGCGGGGGGTGCTGCCTACGCTAGGGGACCTCTGCCCGTATGACGGTATGGACGAGGTGACGTGTGTGGCCCCGCTCGGTGGTGGGTCGGTTCGGGACTATGTGGCCCTCGCCGAGATCGAGCTGTGCGGAGAGCTGATCATCGCCGCCTCCGCCGCCCAGGGGCGGCTCAGCCTGGAGAGCATAGACAAGGTGCTGAAGGTGGCCGAGGTGTGCGCGGAGCCGGGGGTCGGTCCGGCCGGTTCGCTCAGGTCACGTCCGTAGCATGCGGGCGATCGCCTGGGTCGCTTCCTTCACCTTGGCGTCGACCTCGTCGCCGCCCTTGAGGGCCGCGTCGGCGACGCAGTGGCGCAGGTGCTCCTCCAGCAGTTGCAGTGCGAAGGACTGCAGGGCCTTGGTGGAGGCGGACACCTGGGTGAGTATGTCGATGCAGTAGACGTCCTCGTCGACCATGCGCTGCAGGCCCCGGATCTGGCCCTCGATGCGGCGCAGGCGTTTGACGTGTTCCTGCTTCTGGTGGTGGTAGCCGTGGATGCCCCGGTCGTGGTCGGTCACGACGGCCGCGGGGTCGGTCGCCCCGGTCGCTCCGGTCACGTCCGTGGTGTCCGTCACGTCCGTGGTGTCCGGGGAGGAGGGCGCGCTGGCGCCGGTCTCGGTGGTCGTCATCGCGTCCTCCTGGTGCAGCGGCGGGCGACATATACCCCTGGCGGGTATATGGTAGCGAACTTTGCTGGGTATAGGCACTGTGGCTGCTGCCCATGGGCGGCAGCCGTGCCACGGCCCTCGGACCGCCCCCGTGCCTGTCGTCCGATACCGAATGGGTGACACTGGTGGACGGCCCGACAGTTGTGGCTGGATGGTGCGCCCGGCACCAGCCTCACCGAACCGATGCACCCCAAGGACCCCACGTGCGCTTTCGTCTGACCCCCAGGGAGACGAGCTTCTACGACATGTTCGCCGCGTCCGCGGACAACATCGTCACGGGCTCGAAACTCCTGATGGAACTGCTCGGGGCGGACGGCCCCGCCCGGGTCGAGATCGCAGAGCGCATGCGGGCCGCGGAACACGCGGGTGACGACGCCACGCACGCGATCTTCCACCAGCTGAACTCCTCGTTCATCACGCCCTTCGACCGCGAGGACATCTACTCCCTCGCCTCGTCCCTCGACGACATCATGGACTTCATGGAGGAGGCCGTCGACCTGGTCGTCCTCTACAACATCGAGGAACTGCCCAAGGGCGTCGACCAGCAGATCGAGGTGCTGGCGCGGGCCGCCGAGCTCACGGCCGAGGCCATGCCGAACCTGCGCACCATGGACAACCTCACCGAGTACTGGATCGAGGTCAACCGCCTGGAGAACCAGGCCGACCAGATCCACCGGAAACTGCTGGCCCATCTCTTCAGCGGCAAGTACGACGCCATCGAGGTGCTCAAGCTGAAGCAGATCGTGGATGTCCTGGAGGAGGCGGCGGACGCCTTCGAGCACGTGGCGAACACGGTCGAGACCATTGCCGTCAAGGAGTCCTGAGCCCCTTCATGGACACCTTCGCTCTGGTCGTGACCATCGGGGTCGCGCTCTTCTTCACGTACACGAACGGCTTCCACGATTCGGCGAACGCCATCGCCACCTCGGTCTCGACCCGGGCGCTCACCCCGCGCGTGGCCCTCGCGATGGCCGCCGTCATGAACATGGCCGGCGCCTTCCTGGGGTCCGGGGTCGCCAAGACGGTCAGTGAGGGGCTGATCCAGACCCCCGAGGGCTCGACGGGCATGGGGATCCTGTTCGCCGCGCTCGTCGGCGCGATCACCTGGAACCTCATCACCTGGTACTTCGGACTGCCGTCCTCCTCCTCGCACGCCCTGTTCGGCGGCATGGTGGGGGCGGCGCTGGCCGGCGGGACGACCGTGTACTGGAACGGGGTGCTGGACAAGGTCGTCATCCCGATGTTCGTGTCGCCGATCGTCGGTCTGGTCGCCGGTTACCTGGTCATGACCGCGATCATGTGGATCTTCCGGCGGACCAACCCGCACAAGGCCAAGCGCGGTTTCCGCATCGCGCAGACGGTGTCCGCGGCGGGCATGGCGCTCGGGCACGGCCTCCAGGACGCGCAGAAGACGATGGGCATCGTGGTGATGGCCCTCGTCATCGCGGACGTCGAGGACTACGGCGATCCCATCCCGATCTGGGTGAAGATCGCCTGTGCGGTGATGCTGTCGGCCGGTACGTACGCGGGCGGCTGGCGGATCATGCGGACGCTGGGCCGGAAGATCATCGAGCTGGACCCGCCGCAGGGGTTCGCGGCCGAGGCGACCGGCGCGTCGATCATGTTCGCCACGGCGTACCTGTTCAAGGCGCCGGTCTCCACCACGCATGTGATCACGTCGGCGATCATGGGTGTCGGGGCGACGAAGCGCATCAACGCGGTGCGGTGGGGCGTCGCCAAGAACATCATCCTGGGGTGGTTCATCACCATGCCCGCGGCGGGGCTGGTGGCGGCGGCCGCTTACGGGCTGGTCTACCTGGTGATCCTCATGTAGCACGATCCTCAGGCAGCGCCGAAAAGTGCTCGGGCCCGCCCCCCGCTACCGGGGGGCGGGCCCTTCGCGTCCTCACGGTGGCACCGCCATGCAGCACCGCGAGGGGTCCGTGATCAGCCGAAGCGGCCGGAGATGTAGTCCTCCGTGGCCTGGACCGACGGGTTGGAGAAGATGCGCTCCGTGTCGTCGATCTCGATCAGCTTGCCCGGCTGGCCGACGGCCGCCAGGTTGAAGAACGCGGTGCGGTCGGAGACGCGCGCCGCCTGCTGCATGTTGTGCGTCACGATGACGATCGTGAACTGCTCCTTGAGCTGGCCGATCAGGTCCTCGATGGCGAGGGTGGAGATCGGGTCCAGGGCGGAGCAGGGCTCGTCCATCAGCAGCACCTTCGGCTCGACCGCGATCGCGCGGGCGATGCACAGCCGCTGCTGCTGGCCGCCGGAGAGGCCCGAGCCGGGCTTGTTCAGGCGGTCCTTGACCTCGTTCCAGAGGTTGGCGCCCCTCAGGGACTTCTCGACGATGCCGTCCAGCTCGGACTTCCTGTACTTGCCGTTCAGGCGCAGACCGGCCGCCACGTTGTCGTAGACCGACATGGTGGGGAACGGGTTGGGGCGCTGGAAGACCATGCCGACCTCGCGCCGCACGGCGACCGGGTCGATGCCGGCGCCGTAGAGGTTCTCGTCGTCGAGCATGACCTTGCCCTCGACCCTGCCACCGGGCGTGACCTCGTGCATGCGGTTGAGGGTGCGCAGGAAGGTCGACTTGCCGCAGCCGGACGGGCCGATGAAGGCCGTCACGGAGCGGGGCTCGACGGTCATCGAGATGTCCTCGATGGCGAGGAAGGAACTGTAGTAGGCGTTGAGGCCGCTGATGTCGATGCGCTTGGCCATGTGGATCACTGCTTCTTTCGGGTCCGTGTCGCTGATGGCCGCGTCAGCGACCGGTCTTCGGGGCCTTCCAGCGGGCGATGCCGCGGGCCACGAGGTTGAGGATCATGATGAACGCGATGAGCGTCAGGGCCGCCGCCCAGGCACGGTCGTAGGCCGCGCCGGAGCCGCCGCTGTTGGCGTACTGCAGGTAGATGTACATCGGCAGTGACGCCTGCGGGTCGGAGAACGGGTTGGCGTTGATCACGCTCGTACCCCAGACCAGCAGCAGCACGGGGGCGGTCTCACCGGTGATGCGGGCGATGGCCAGCATGACGCCGGTGGTGATGCCGCCGATGGACGTGGGCAGGACGACCTTCAGGATGGTGCGCCACTTGGGGATGCCGAGCGCCAGGGACGCCTCGCGCAGCTCGTTCGGGACGAGCTTGAGCATCTCCTCCGTGGAGCGGACGACCACCGGGATCATCAGGATGCTCAGGGCCAGCGAGCCGGCGAAGCCGGAGTAGCCCATGTCCAGGATCACGATCCACAGGGTGAGGATGAACAGACCGGCGACGATCGACGGGATGCCCGTCATGACGTCGACGAAGTAGGTGACGGCCTTGGCGAGCCTGCCGCGTCCGTACTCGACCAGGTAGATCGCGGTGAGCACGCCGATCGGCACGGAGATCGCGGTGGCGATGCCGACCTGCTCCAGGGTGCCCAGGATGGCGTGGTAGATACCGCCGCCGGGCTCGCTGTCGGCGACGACGCCCATGGAGTGGCTGAGGAAGTAGCCGTCGAGGACCTTCACGCCGCGCTTGACCGTCTCCCAGATGAGGGAGGCCAGCGGGATGACGGCCATCAGGAAGGCGACCCAGACCAGGCTGGTCGCGGTGCGGTCCCTCGCCTGGCGCTTGCCCTCGACCGCCGCGGAGACGGCGTAGGAGCCGAGGACGAAGAGGACCGCGGCGATCAGCGCCCACTGGATGCTGCTGTGCAGGCCGGCCAGGCTGCTGATGCCCAGGCCCAGCGCGACGGAGGCCGCGGCGACCGCCCAGGAGAACCACTTGGGGAGCGTGGCACCGCGCAGGGAGCTCGCGGACTTCGGGGTGATGGTTGCGTGGCTCATGCGTTGGCCCCCGAGTACTCCTTGCGGCGGGCGATGATCAGGCGGGCGCCGCCGTTGACCAGCAGGGTGATGACGAAGAGGACCAGACCGGACGCGATCAGCGCGTCCCGGCCCGTCACGGTGGCCTCGTTGAACTTGCTGGCGATGTTCTGGGCGAACGTGCCGCCGCCCGGGTCGAGCAGGCTGGCGTTGATGTCGAAGGACGGCGAGAGCACCATGGCCACGGCCATCGTCTCGCCGAGCGCGCGGCCGAGGCCCAGCATCGAGGCGGAGATCACGCCGGAACGGCCGAAGGGAAGGACCGACATGCGGATCACTTCCCAGCGGGTGGCGCCCAGGGCGAGGGCGGCCTCCTGGTGCATCTGCGGCGCCTGCCGGAAGACCTCACGGCTGACGCTGGTGATGATCGGCAGGATCATCAGGGCGAGCAGGATGCCGACGGTGAACAGCGAACGCGCGGCGCCGCCGTTCCACTCGAGGATGCCGGTCCAGCCGAGGTAGTCGTTCAGCCAGCCGTAGAGGCCGGCCATGTTCGGCACCAGGACGAGGGCGCCCCACAGGCCGTAGACGATGGACGGCACGGCGGCGAGCAGGTCGATCACGTACGCGATGGGGCCGCCCAGCTTGCGCGGGGCGTAGTGCGTGATGAACAGCGCGATGCCCACCGAGATCGGGACCGCGATGAGCATGGCGATGATCGACGACACGACGGTGCCGTAGACCAGGACCGCGATGCCGAACTCCGGCGGGTTGCCGCTGGGGTTCCACTCGAAGGACGTGAAGAAGTTGGCCTCGTTCTCGCTGAGCGCGAGAACGGTGCGGTAGGTCAGGAAGGCCGCGATCGCGGCCATGATCGCCAACACGAAAATGCCGGACCCTCGGGAGAGCCCGAGGAAGATCCGGTCACCGGGGCGGGTGGCGCCGCGGGCGGCGCGCTTGTGCCCCGCCGAGGGCGGCGGGGGGACGGAGGGTGGAGCGGTCTGCTGTGTCGATATGTCCATCAGGGTTCTCCGGTCTGCGGGGCCTCTGGTCGGTCGAGGCCCCATGGCGGCGGTGCACCGGACGGTGCGGTCCGGCCCCTGGTCGGGAGCCGGACCGCACTCGGGGTCAGCTCAGGCTCGAGATGGTGTCGCGAACCTTGGTGATGATCTCCTCGGGCATCGGGGCGTAGCCGGCGTCCGCCAGCAGGCCCTGACCGTCCTCGGAGGCCATGTAGTTCAGGAAGGACTTCGTGGCGGGCAGGGTGTCCGCCTTGTTGCCCTTGTCACAGGCGATCTCGTAGGTCACCAGGACGAGCGGGTAGGCACCCTCGGCCTCGGGGGTGTAGTCCAGCTGCAGCGCGAGGTCCTTGCCGGTGCCGACGACCTTGGCGGCGCCGATGGCGGCCGTGGCGTTCTCGATGGTGGCCTTGACCGGCTCGGAGGCCTCGGTCTTCACGTCGACGGTGTTGATGTCCTTGGCGTAGGAGAGCTCGAAGTACGAGATCGCACCCTCGGTCTGCTTCACCTGCTGCGCCACACCGGAGGAGCCCTGAGCGGACTGGCCGCCCTTGGCCTCCCACGACTTGCCCGGCTCGTAGGGCCAGGCCTTCGGCGCGGCGGCCTTCAGGTACTTGGTGAAGTTGTCCGTGGTGCCGGACTCGTCGGAGCGGTGGAACGCCTGGATCTTCAGGTCGGGGAGCTTCGCGTCGGGGTTGAGCTTCGCGATCTTCTTGTCGTTCCAGTTGGTGATCTTGCTGTCGAAGATCTCCGAGATGGTCGCGGCGTCCAGGACGAGCTCGTCGACACCCGGGACGTTGTAACCGATCGCGATCGGGCCGCCGACCATCGGCAGGTCGATGGCCTGGCCGTCGGTGCAGATCTTCTTGGAGTCCTCGATCTCCTCCGGCTTGAGCGCCGAGTCGGAGCCGGCGAACGAGGTCTGGCCCTGGAGGAAGGCGGTGATGCCGGCGCCGGAACCGTCAGGACGGTAGTTGATCTGCACGTCCTTGCACGCGGCCGTGTAGTTCTTGACCCAGGCGTCGATCGCGTTCTTCTGAGCGGAGGAGCCGGAGGCCTGGAGCTGGCCCTTGGCGTCCGCGCAGTCGACGTTGCCGGCCGGTGCGCTGGCGGAGGAGTCGCTGCCGGCGCTGTCCTTGCCGGTGTCGTCCGACCCGCACGCCGTGAGGGCCAGGGCGCCGGAGACGGCGAGAGCGCCGAGAGCGAGGGCCCGCCGGTTCTTGCGCTGAAGCTTCACTTGAGTTCCTTCCAGGTGCCGCCGTCCTGAATTCGGCGGCGTGCGAAGTCTGAAGTCAGAAGTCTGGGCGACGCTGGTGCCCGATCAGCGGGCGGTTCGCATCGCGTAAGGCCGAAATTAGGCAGAAGAGGTGACGGCGCCGATGGGCGTAAATGAACGAGAGGTGAACCCCTGAGGACGGTGCGGTGAGGTCACGGAACGCTTACGTCAAGGACACGGGTGGATACCGGGCCGGAACGGGGCAGTCCTGTACGGCGGGGGGCCACGGCCGGGTCGTCGTCCGGGCGTTGCCGGAGGGCTGCCCGCGCGTTGCCCGGAGGTGGTGCGGGTGGTGCCAGAGGGGCTGCCGCAGGGGCGGGCGGACGCTACCGGGCCGGGTGGAAGGTGGCGAGCAGGGCGTCCACCAGGTCCGCGTCCCTCGGCTCGGTGAGCCGGCGGCGGGCCATGTGCGGGGGGAGCCAGAGGATGCGGTCCACCTCGTCGTTGGGGGTGAACGTGCCGGAGACGGCCTCGGCGGCCCAGTACCGGACCCGCTTCGGCCGGCCGTTCGCCACGTAGTGCGCCGACGGGAGTTCCACGACCGGGACCGCCCAGTGGCCCGTCTCCTCCGCGACCTCGCGCAGCGCCCCGGCGAGCGGGTCCTCGCCGCGCTTCAGCTTGCCCTTGGGCCAGGACCAGTCGTCGTACTTGGGGCGGTGCACGAGACACACTTCGAGCGTCCCCCCAACCGGGGAGCGGCGCCACAGGACACAGCCGGCCGCCTGGACGGTGAGTGTGACGGCGGCCGGGCGCGGGTCCGGGGACGGGTCCGCGGGTCGGCGGGAGCCGTCGGACGGGCTCACCGGGCGCCTCCCTGCAACGAGCCGACGACGTCCTTCTGCCAGCAGTGCTGGAAGGCGTACCGCGCCGCCTCCACGTCGTGCCGCTGGTCCGCGTGGAGCACGCCGAGCGCGTACGCCGTGGCCGGTGCGATCCGCGGGGTACGGGCGGCGTGCGCCGCGGCCGCCGACGCCTCGGAGGCGTCCCGGTGCCGGTCCAGGGCTTCGCCCGCGGCGACGAGGCCGACGTTCGGGGGCGGGGCCGGGGCGGTGCCGTCGGTGCGGTCCGTGGGGCCTTCGGTACCGGTGGGGGCCGGGACGGCGGCGTGCAGGACCTCGCGGGCGTACCGGTGCAGGCGCAGCAGCAGGCGGACCTGGTGCCAGGGGACGTCCTGCGGATGCGGGGCCGGGTCCGGCGACAGCCCGTGCATCAGCGCCTCAGCGTTGTACGGGCTGCCCGCGATGACCAGGGGCAGCGCGGCGACGGCGTCGACGAGCCGCTCCCGCGCGGCCTCGGCCAGCGGGCGCAGGTCGGCGGAGCCGGCGGCCGGGGTCAGCGGAACCTCGCTGGCCAGCACGGCGACCTTGTCGGCGACCGCGTGGAAACGGGAGGAGCCGAGGGCCTGCAGTGCCGTGGAGTGCGCCCGGGTCCGGGCCAGGGTGAGCTGCCGGTCCAGCAGGGCACCGGCCTTCGCGGCACCCACGGTGAGCTTGCCGCGTTCGGACACCGCGGTGGCGGATGTCGTCCCGGTGGGGCCGGAGGCGGTCGCCGTGCGCGCGCCGGTACGCGCGCCGGTACGCGCGCTCGCCCCGGTGGCGACGGCGGCCGGGGGGGACGACCGGGCCGCCCCGGTTCCGCTCCCGGCGTCCGCCTGGGCCGGGAACACCGTGCCCGACAGCCGGTGCAGGGCCAGGAGCAGCCGCTCCAGGCGTGCCGAGCAGGCGTGCTCCAGGGCCAGCGTGCCGGACACCCAGGCCAGTTCCGGGCGCATCGCCTCGGACCAGTCGGGGTCCAGGACCGCCTGGAAGGTGTGCAGGCTGCCGCTGATCCGGCGGGCCGAGCGGCGCAGCGCGAGCGTCGCCTCGACGGAACCCTCCGAGGACGCCACGCCCGCCCCCGCCTCCCGGTGGAGGCGCAGCGCGCGCAGGAACTCGGTGGCCTGGGCCCGCAGATAACCGGCGAGGGCCCCCGCGGGCACCGGGCCGGTCACCGGGCTGAGCAGGGGGTCGGGATCCGTCGGTTCAAGGTGTTGCTGTGCCACGCCGGCGCCTCCGGGCGTCAATGAGCATCTCCTGGACGTGCCGCAGGGGCCGGCCGTCCGCGTCCACCGCGTGTCGGGTCCACGTTCCGTCCGAGCCGAGGTGCCAGGACGAGGTGGCGTCGGACATGCCGGTCTCCAGCAGCCGGCTCAGCGCCGCCCGGTGGGCGGGGTCGGTGACCCTGACCAGGGCCTCGATACGGCGGTCCAGATTGCGGTGCATCATGTCCGCGCTGCCGAACCACACCTCGGGCTCGCCGCCGTTGCCGAAGCAGAAGACGCGGGAGTGCTCGAGGAAGCGGCCGAGAACGGAACGGACCCGGATGTTCTCCGACAGGCCCTCGACGTCCGGCCGGATCGCGCAGATCCCGCGCACCCACACGTCCACCTGCACCCCTGCCTGCGACGCCCGGTAGAGGGCGTCGATGATCGCCTCGTCCACCATCGAGTTGACCTTGATGCGGACGTAGGCGGGGCGGCCGGCCCGGTGGTGCTGGGCCTCCTTGTCGATCCGTGAGATCAGACCGTCGCGCAGGGACTTGGGCGCGACGAGCAGCCGCCGGTACGTCTCGCGGCGGGAGTAACCGGAGAGGCGGTTGAACAGGTCGGAGAGGTCCGCGCCGACCTGCGGGTCGGCGGTGAGCAGGCCGATGTCCTCGTAGAGCCGGGCCGTCTTGGGGTGGTAGTTGCCGGTGCCGACGTGGCAGTAACGCCGCAGCGCCTCGCCCTCCTGGCGGACCACGAGGGACAGCTTGCAGTGGGTCTTCAGACCGACCAGGCCGTAGACGACGTGGCAGCCAGCCTCCTCCAGCTTGCGCGCCCAGTTGATGTTGGCGTACTCGTCGAAGCGGGCCTTGATCTCGACCAGGACGAGGACCTGCTTGCCGGCCTCGGCGGCCTCGATCAGCGCGTCGACGATCGGGGAGTCGCCGGAGGTCCGGTACAGGGTCTGCTTGATGGCGAGGACGTCCGGGTCGGCGGCGGCCTGCTCCAGGAAGGCCTGCACGGACGTGGAGAACGAGTCGTACGGGTGGTGCAGGAGCACGTCCCGGCTGCGGAGCGCGGCGAAGATGTCGGGCGCCGACGCCGACTCGACCTCGGCGAGGTCGCGGTGGGTGCCGGCGACGAACGCGCGGTACTTCAGCTCGGGCCGGTCCAGGCGGTGGATCCGGAAGAGACCGGTGAGGTCGAGCGGTCCCGGCAGCGGGTACACCTCGGCCTCGCCGATCTTCAGCTCGCGCACGAGCAGGTCCAGGACGTCGCGGTCGATGGACTCCTCGACCTCGAGGCGCACCGGCGGCCCGAAGCGGCGCCGCATGAGCTCCTTCTCCAGGGCCTGGAGCAGGTTCTCCGCGTCGTCCTCCTCGACCTCCAGGTCCTCGTTGCGGGTGAGCCGGAAGGCGTGGTGCTGCAGCACCTCCATGCCCGGGAACAGCTCCTCCAGGTGGGCGGCGATGACGTCCTCGACGGGGACGTAGCGGCCCGGGGAGCTCTCCAGGAAGCGGGACAGCAGCGGCGGCACCTTGACCCGGGCGAAGTGCTTGTGGCCGGTGACCGGGTTGCGCACGACCACGGCCAGGTTCAGCGACAGGCCCGATATGTACGGGAAGGGGTGCGCCGGGTCGACCGCGAGGGGGGTCAGCACGGGGAAGATCTGGTGCCGGAAGAGGGTGAACAGGCGGGCCTGCTCCTTCTCCGTCAGCTCGCTCCAGCGGACCAGGTGGATGCCCGCGTCCGTCAACGCGGGGAGGACGTCCTCGTGGAAGCAGGCGGCGTGCCGCGCCATCAGCTCGCGCGAGCGGCCCCAGATCATCTCCAGCACCTCGCGCGGCTGGAGGCCGGAGGCCGAGCGGACGGCGACGCCGGTGGCGATGCGGCGCTTCAGGCCGGCCACCCGGACCATGAAGTACTCGTCCAGGTTGCTGGCGAAGATCGCGAGGAAGTTGGCCCGCTCGAGCAGCGGGGTGGCGGGGTCCTCGGCGAGTTCGAGAACCCGCTCGTTGAACGCGAGCCAGCTGCGCTCACGGTCGAGGAACCGGCCCTCGGGCAGCGGCTCGCCGCCCGTCTGCGACTCCTCGTAGGCGTCGAGATCCGCGTCGATGTCGGGTGCCAGGTCGGAGACCGTACCGGCCACGGTGGGCGGCCGGTGTGCGGCGATGGAGCCCACGGAGGGCTGCGCGTGCTGTACCTGTGCCTTTGCGTCGGCGTTCGGCTGGCTCATGGATCCATTGTTCCGCGCCGGCAGCCTCACGGGCGCGTCGGAAAGCGCGGGTGGGATGGATGGTGCCCCTGGGACGTCCCAGTCGCCCCTCCGGGGCGGCGGCTCTGAGGCGGCGGGATTCATTCGCTGAGCGTCGCAAGACTGTCTGAATCAGCGGTTACGGAGACATGACGTGTGGGATATCGGGAGGCGGATCGCGGGGAGCGCGTCCGGGGTGCGAACCGTGCATTCCCGGCGGTATGTCCCCACGTCGATCACGTGCCCCGCGCCGGGGTGACGGTGTCGCCCGACCCGGGTCGGCCCCCCGGCTCTCCGCCGACCGTATGCGCCCGCTCCGAGCGGGCTCGCGCCGGGGGCCGGATCCGGACCCTCGGCGAAGACGGCGGGCGGGAGCCGGGGGGGGCGTCGTCCGGCACGCCCCGCGCCTGGCCCTCGTCGCGTCGGCGCCGCGTCCGCCGTCCGCCGCAGCGACAGCGGCCGACCATGACCGCTGGACGATCCTGCCGTGCGCGGCCGTGGAGGCCTGGACGGTGTGCGGGGCGGAGCCGGTACGCCGGTCGCGAGCCCGGTCTCTCCGGCCTCTTTGGTCCCTCCGGTCCCTCTCGTCTGTCAGGTCTGTCAGGTCTCCGTCCGGTACATCAGGTCCGTCTCGTGGGTGAGGAAGCCCAGCCGTTCGTAGACGGCCACGGCCGCCTTGTTGTCGGCGTCGACGTACAACATCGCGGTGGGCAGCCCCTGCCCCGCCAGGTACCGCAGGCCGATCGTCGTCAGGGACTTGCCGAGGCCGCCGCCCTGGGCCCGCGGGCTCACGCCGAGGACGTACACCTCACCGAGCCCCTCCGCCCGGTGCGCCTTGGTCCAGTGGAAGCCGACGAGCCGGCCGTCCCGCTCGGCGAGGAAGAAGCCCTCGGGGTCGAACCAGGACTCGGCCTTGCGGTCGTCCAGGTCGCGCTGGGTGAGGGCGCCCTGCTCGGGGTGGTGGGCGAAGGCGGCGGCGTTCAGCGCGAGCCAGGCGGCGTCGTCCTGCCCGGGGACGAAGGCCCGCACCGTCACGCCCTCCGGCAGCACCGGGTCGGGCAGCTCCAATCCGGCCAACGGTCGCCGCATCTGCCGCAGTTCGCGGAAGAGGGTGAGCCCGAGGACCTGGGCGAGATGGCGGGCCGCGGAGTGACCGCCGTGCGCCCACACCCGCAGCCGCTTGCCGGATGCGGCGAGCAGCGCGGACCCGAGCGTCCGCCCGTGCCCCTGCCCCCGGTGAGAGGGGTGCACGACCAGCTCGGCGGCCGGCGGCTCGACCGGGTCGGTGTCCTCCAGTTGGGCGTACCCGACGAGTTCGTCGTCCTTGCCCTCGCTTCCCTCGCGGGTGAGGAAGAGCAACAGATGGGTCACGCCCGCCCGTTCCCCGCCGCGCAGCTGCAACCGCCCCTGCTCGGACACCGCCTGCTGGCCATCGGTCCGGGCGGCCTCGTCGAGCAGGGCGAGAACCGCCTCGACCTGCTTCGGGGAGAGCGCGGTGTACGTCTGGAGCGAGCGGGTGCGGCCCGGCCGTGCGAAGTCGTCGCTGGTCATGCGTACGAGGGTAAGCGGCGGGCGCCGAAAACGGACGACGGCGGCATCGGACGCGGCCCCGACCGCACGGTACGACCGGACCCGGGCACGGCACGACCGGTGCCGGGACGCGAAAGATAACCGGGATGTAACCACGAACCCCCTGTCGCGCTACGCGCGTTGACCCTAGGCTGCGCCGGGTGGTCGGCGCGCGCCTCACGCGGGCCCGGCCCGGTCCCGCGTAGACAGAACCCGACCGACCCCGACCCACGCAGACCCGCAGACCCGCAGGGGGGCGCATGCCAGCCACACCCACGTCCACATCTTTGACGTACCGTCCGCGCCGCAGACGCCGTACGAACCGTCTCCTGGTGACCGCCGCCGGTGTGCTCACCGTCGGCGCGCTGGCCGCGGCCGCCCTGCCCGCGGAGGCGGCGAGCGCGGGTGAGAGCAAGGGCGGCACGTCGCACGGGCACGGCCACCACCCGGGCCACCCGGGCCGCTACCAGGACGTGCAGCTGCTGTCCTTCAACGACCTGCACGGCAACCTGGAGCCCCCGACGGGTTCCTCGGGCCGGGTCACCGAACTGCACCCGGACGGTACGACGACGACCGTCGACGCGGGCGGTGTGGAGTACCTCGCCACCCACCTGCGCGAGGCCCGTAAGGGCAACCGCTACTCCGTCACCGCGGCCGCCGGCGACATGGTGGGCGCGTCCCCCCTCATCTCCGGCCTCTTCCACGACGAGCCCACGATCGAGGCGCTGAACAAGCTCGACCTGGACGTCACCTCCGTCGGCAACCACGAGTTCGACGAGGGCGCCAAGGAGTTGGGCCGCCTGCAGAACGGCGGCTGCCACCCCGTCGAGGGCTGCTACACGGACAAGAAGTTCAAGGGCGCCGACTTCCCGTACCTGGCGGCCAACGTCCTGAACGAGAAGACGGGCAAGCCCGTCCTGAAGCCGTACTGGGTGTGGAAGCACAAGGGCGTCAAGGTCGGTTTCATCGGCGTGACGCTGGAGGCCACCCCCGACATCGTCTCGGCTGAGGGCGTGAAGGGCCTGTCCTTCAAGGACGAGGTCGAGACGATCGACAAGTACGCCAAGGAGCTCCAGCGCCAGGGCGTGAAGTCGATCGTGGCCCTGGTGCACGAGGGCGGCTTCCCCGCCTCGTCCTCCTACAACTACGACTGCGACTCCCCGGGCGCCGGCGACGGCATCTCCGGCCCGATCGCCGACATCGCCAAGAACGTCTCGCCCCAGGTGGACGCGCTGGTCACCGGCCACACCCACGCGGCGTACGTGTGCACGATCCCGGACCCGGCGGGCAAGCCCCGCATGGTCACCTCGGCCGCGTCCTTCGGCCGCCTCTACACGGACACGACGCTGACGTACGACCGTGCGACGGGTGACATCGCCCGTACGGCGGTGAAGTCGGCGAACCACGTGGTGACGCGGGACGTCCCGAAGGCGCCGGACATGACCCGGCTGATCGACAGGTGGAACACCCTCGCCGCCCCCATCGGCAACCGCCCGATCGGCTACATCTCCGGTGACATCGTCAAGGACGGCACCATCGAGTCCCCGCTCGGCGACCTGATCGCCGACGCCCAACTGGCGTACGGCCGGACGCTGGACCCGGAGACCGACCTGGCCCTGATGAACCCCGGCGGCATCCGCGCTCCCCTCACCTACGCGGCGAGCGCCGCCGAGGGCGACGGCGTGGTCACCTACGCCGAGGGCTTCACCGTCCAGCCGTTCGCCAACACGGTCAACCTCCAGGACTTCACCGGCGCGCAGCTGATCCAGGCCCTCAAGGAGCAGGTGAGCGGCACGAACGAGGCGGCGCCGAAGATCCTCCAGATCTCCGCCGGCCTGACCTACACCCTGGACCTGACCAGGACCGGCGCGGACCGGGTGGTCACGGACTCCATCAGGCTGAACGGCTCCGCGATCGACCCGGCCGCCACCTACCGCGTCGCCACGAACAGCTTCCTCGCGGGCGGCGGCGACGGCTTCCCGACCCTCGGCGAGGGCACGGCCGACCTGGTCGGCGACGACGACCTGACGGCCCTGGAGCAGTACCTGACGGCCAACTCCTCCCCCACGACCCCGCTCGCCCCGCCTGCGGCGGACCGCATCACGGTCGTCCAGTAGTCGGCTGACGGCCCTCGGGAGGGGTCCGGCACACCCGGCAGGCCGTACGAGGCCCGTGGGTGCCGGGCCCCTCCTTCCCGTTTTGGGTCAGGTCCGCTTGGGGCCGGTGATCGCCTCTCCGGTCACGAAGCCCGTGGCGGGGCCCTTCGGGACGTCGACATCGGTTCCGTAGGGGACCCGTACCACGCCCAGCCAGTCGGCCTTGCCGGGCCGTGGTTCGGTGAGGACGACGCCCGGCCGGGCCGGCCGGGCGCACGCCCGGCGCGTGCCCGTCACGTCGAGGCGGTGTCTCCCGCGCCGGGCCACACGACCGCCTGCGCGACGATCACCCGGTCGCCGTCGAACGTGACCGACGGCCCTTCGTGGAGTCGGTAACCCATCGTCAGGGCCTCGCTCACGCGACGGCAGAACGCCACGTCGTCGGGACCGGTCAGCACGCGGTAAACAGGCAGGCCGTTCGGGGGTGTTCTCATGATCCCAGCGTGTCACACGCGTCCTCGGTGTCAGAGGGCCACGAGGTCGATGACGTTGATGACGACGTGGCGGTTGGACACGACGTAGGTGACGAAGCCGCCCTGGAAGCCCGCGGACCAGCTGTTGTCGCGATTGCTGAGCGCCGGCGGACCGAACGGGTTGAGGGTGAGCAGCTTCTCGAGGTTCTCGAGCGAGGTTCGCTGGGAGTCCGGTAACGCGGCCTTCCGTGCCGCCGCGCGGTCCACGTACCGGATGGAGTACGCGCTCACCGGCGTCCGCCCGCCTCGACGGGCCGGCCGGCCGCGTCGTAGCCGTGCCCCTCCGCGTCGCGGAACACGAGGCCTTCGGTGTCGTCCGCCGTCATGCGTTTGACGGTCTGTTCGACGTCGTCGAGGTAGCCCGGTGTGGCGCAGGCGCAGGCGAAGGGGAACCACTTGTCGATCACGGCGTCGAGCGCCGACTGGTCGAAGTCGGCGGCGGCGCTCAGCCACTCCTGCTCGAAGGCCTGCAACCAGTCCCGGCGCCGTTGCAGGGCCGCCCGGATCGCCTCGGGTGTCCTTTCGCAGGAGTTCGGATCCACCTCGTGGGCCATGGTCGGCTCCTCTCCTCCGGCCGGGGTGCGACGTGGGGGCCGGAGCACCACGGTAGAACGCGGGAGATACCGGACGGGGGTGGTCGGGTGTGTCACCTGCCACCACCCGCCCTGACGCGTTCCCCCTCGACCCGCCCCGGACCCACCCCGATCAGACTCACCCGCCGAAGGACACGGACGTCAATACGATGACGACAGCACGATTCCGTGGCGATGCGGGCGGGGTGAACGCGCCAAGAAGAAGGGAAGACGTGGCCCTTTCGGGTGGTGCGGGCGGTGAGGCTGTGCAGGTTGCTACGGCGCGGCTATGGTGAATTTATGGCAGAGCACACCACCATCCAGGTGTCCCGGAAGACCCGCGACCACCTCGCCCAGGTCGCGAAGGAAAGGGGCATGACCCTCGGGCAACTGGTCGAGCGGTTGGCGACGCAGCAGCTCACCGCGGAGCAGATCGCGGAACGCGTGGCCGCCACGCGCACGGTGCTGCGCGAGCGGATGGGATGCACGCTCACCGACGAGGAGTTCGATCAGGGGCCGGACGTCCTGGCCAACATCTACGCGATGGCCGCTGACAAGATGCATGCGCAGCGGGGCCGCGCCGCGTGATCATTCTCGACACCAGTGCTGTCGTCGCCCTCGCACGGGGGCACCGCGCCCTGCACCACCTCGCTGACAACGCGGCCCACACTCCCGGTGACTGGCTGCACGTCCCGGCGCTGTGCCTGATGTACGCCGAATCGACGGAGAAGGGCATCGCCGGTGACGTGCTCGCGCTGCCGGGCGTCATGGTTGACGCGCTTCACCAGACTGCGGCGGCAACGGTCGGCAGTATGCACCGAGAGGGCTGGGGCGGCCCCGACACCTGTCACGCCCTGTACATCGCCACCCCGCACCTGGAGACCGGTGGCATGTCGATCATCCTGACCGGCCGGGAGGACGACTACCCGCCCGGCGTCCTCACGGTCGACATCGACTCCCCCGGGATGCTCGGCTTCCACTGAGCCGGCGGGTGTCGCCGCTTCCCGGTTCACTCGATCCCGTACTCGGCCGCATAGGGGCACACGGTTTCCCGCATCCCGTCACGGCACCTCGGGTGGTGGGGTGGGGGCGCCGGGGAGGCGGATCGTGGCGGTCGTGCCGCCGCCGTCCGCGCGGGTCAGGGTGACCTCGCCGCACGCCTGCTGGACCGTGCGGGCCACGATGGACAGGCCGAGGCCCGAGCCGGGGAGGGCGCGGGCGGTGGGGGAGCGCCAGAACCGGTCGAAGACGTGGGGGAGTTCGTCGGCGGCGATGCCGGGGCCGTGGTCGCGGACGGTGAGGACGCCGTCGGTGAGCCGTACGTCGATCGTGGCGCCCTCCGGGCTGAACTTCACCGCGTTGTCCAGGACGTTGACCACGGCCCGCTCCAGCGCGGAGGGCTCCGCGCGTACGTACCAGGGCCGGAGGTCCGCCGTGATGGTCAGCTCCGGGCCGCGCAGCCGGGCGCGGCGCAGCGCCGACTCCACGACGTCCTGCCAGGCGACGATCTGCGCACGGCCCCCGTGCTGGCCGGTGTCCGGCCGGGACAGCTCCTGCAGGTCGCCGATGAGCGCCGCCAGTTCCGTCATCTGCGCCTTGACCGAGGCGAGCAGGGCCTTTCGGTCCTCGGCGGGCAGGGGGCGGCCCGTCTCCTCGCTGCGGGTGAGGAGTTCGATGTTGGTACGGAGGGAGGTGAGCGGGGTGCGCAGCTCGTGGCCGGCGTCCGCGATGAGCTGCTGCTGCAGGTCGCGGGAGCTGGCCAGGGCGGACGTCATCGAGTTGAAGGAGCGGGAGAGGCGGGCGACCTCGTCCTCGGAGTCGTCCTCCACGGGGATGCGGACGCCCAGGTCCTCGGTGCGCGCCACGTGTTCCACGGCCTCGGTGAGCTTGTCGACGGGGCGCAGACCGGCGCGGGCGACCGCGAGGCCGGCGGCGGCCGAACCGACCACTCCGACGCCGGAGACGAGGAGCAGGATCAGCGCGAGGTCGCCCAGCGTCGACTGGGTGCTGTCGAGAGGAACGGCGGCGACATAGGCGTAGTCATGGGCCGTGCCCCGGCCCATGGGGATCTTGACGGTGACCGCGGTGGTCAGCACGCGTACCTGGTCACCGTTGCTGTCGACGCCGTTGCGGAACCGTGCGGAGTCGGGGTCCGGGTTCTTCGCCACGTCCTTGTCGCCGCCGGTGACCTTGACCGCGGCCGAGGCGAAAGGCAGCAGGCAAACGGTGCCGTCCGTTCTCACCAACTGGCCGTAACTCCCGCTCTGCGGGCCGATGGCGTCCGTCCACGAAGGTGTCTGGCTACAGGTGTCGACGATTCTGTCGAGCTGGTTCTTGTCCAACTCGACGACCGACGACCGCAGGTCGCCGTCGAGTTCCGCGTACAGCTTCCCCTGCACGATGAACCAGCACGTCACCGACACCGCCGCCACCGCGAACGCCACCGCCGCCGCCACCAGCAGCGACAGCCGCGCCCGGATGGGCAGCGCGCGGAACCGGCGGGCAAGAGCCGTCACTCCGCGCCGTCCTGCCGCAGGGCGTAGCCGACGCCCCGCACCGTGTGCACCAGGCGCGGTTCGCCGCCCGCCTCGGTCTTGCGGCGCAGGTACATGACGTACACGTCGAGGGAGTTCGACGAGGGCTCGAAGTCGAAGCCCCAGACCGCCTTCAGGATCTGCTCACGCGTGAGCACCTGGCGCGGGTGCGCCATGAACATCTCCAGCAGCGTGAACTCCGTACGGGTCAGCTCCACCCGTCGCGCGCCCCGCGTCACCTCGCGGGTCGCCAGGTCCATGCGCAGGTCGGCGAAGGCCAGGACGTCGTTCTCCTCCGCGGCGCCGGCCACGGCCGCCGCGTACGAGCTGCGGCGCAGCAGCGCGCGGATACGGGCGAACAGCTCGTCCAGCTCGAACGGCTTGACCAGGTAGTCGTCCGCCCCGGCGTCCAGCCCGGTCACCCGGTCGCCGACCGTGTCCCGGGCGGTCAGCATCAGGATGGGTGTGGTGTCGCCGGTGGCCCGGATGCGGCGGGCGGCGGTCAGGCCGTCCATCCGGGGCATCTGGATGTCGAGGACGACCAGGTCGGGCCGGTGGGCCGCGGCCTTCTCCAGGGCGTCCGCGCCGTCGACGGCGACCTCGGTGCCGTATCCCTCGAAGGCCAGGCTGCGCTGGAGCGCTTCGCGCACCGCCGGCTCGTCGTCGACGATCAGGATGCGCTGGGGTTCGCGGTCACGGTCGCCGTCTGCGGGGCTCATGGGGTCGGGGTTCCTCTGGTCTGCCGGGGTGTCGGCCGGCGGCGTGTCGGGCTGCTGGTCTGCTGGACTGGAAGGGGAACGCGGAGCTGGGAGCTCGAACTCCCAGGATCCCAGGCTCGCACGAGTGCCCGGGGCGCGTGCGCCGCGGATCAGCCGCGCGCGGTGCGGCGGTGTCCGTGCCCGTTGGCGGTCCTGCGGCGGGTCGTGGCCGGGGCGACCTCCGGGGCCCGCCGTACCGGGGTGGGCAGCTCGGCCGCGACCTCCAGCGCGAGGGCGAGACCGGCCGGGTCGGCGCCGGGGACCTCGTGGGTGACCTGCTTGATCTGTTTGGCCTGTGTGATCATGTCGGGCTCCTCGGGTGGGAACCGAATCGGATCGGTGCGTACCGCGTGCGGCGGCGGTTCGCGGCGCCGTCAGTTCATGGCGCCGGACCGCAGGGCCGGGAGGTCCGCCTTGACCGTGTTGACCGGGATGGCGAAGCCCAGGCCCACGCTGCCGGCGTCGGACGAGGAGGAGCCGCTGCCGCTCGGCGCGTACATCGCGGAGTTGATGCCGATGACGGCGCCGTTCATGTCGATCAGCGCGCCGCCGGAGTTCCCGGGGTTCAGGGACGCGTCGGTCTGGATCGCCTTGTACGTCGTCGTGGACCCGCCGGTGTCGCCGTTGAACTGCTGCCCGCCGAACCCGAAGGGCCAGCCGCCCTGCTGTCCCTGCTGTTGCTGCCCCTGGCTCCCGTCGGTGGAGACGGTCACGTCACGGTTGAGCGCCGAGACGATGCCGCTGGTGACGGTGCCGGTCAGGCCCTCGGGGGAGCCGATCGCCACGACCTCGTCGCCGACCTGTACGCGGTCGGAGTCGCCGAGGGCGGCCGGCTTCAGGCCCGAGGCGTCGTTCAGCTTGATCAGCGCGAGGTCCTTCGAGCTCTCCGTGCCGACGACGTCCGCGGTGTACGTCGTGCCGTCGCTGGTCCGCACCTTGACCGAGGAGGCACCGGCGACGACGTGGTTGTTGGTGATGATCTCGCCGCCCTTGGTGATGATCACACCGGAGCCGGTGGACGATCCGGCGTTGGAGGTGGCGTTGATCTCGACGATGCTCGGGCTGACCGTCTTGGCGACACCGGACACCGTGCCCTTCTGACCGGTCGGCACCACAGGGGCGCTGCTCGCGCTCGACGAGGCGACGGTGCCGTTGCCGGTCAGCTCCTGGATGCCGTAGGCGGTGGCGCCGCCCACGGCCGCCGCCACGATCGCCACGGCGGCGAGCAGGGCGGCCGGGCCCCGGTTCCGCTTCCGGCGGGGCCCGACGGGGCCGGCGGCGACCGGATGCCCCGGCGCGAACGCCGGCGGGGGCGGCCACTCGGGGTTCACCGAGGAGGAGGGGTGCTGCGGGCCGCTCGCATGCGGGTTCTCGTGCTCGCCGCTGCGGTGAAAGGATTCGGTCATGTCAACGAGCCTCCCGTCCGACCATGAGAGCACCCTGAGTGCCCGCTGAGAAGTCCGACAGAACATCGTATGCCCGATATAAAGATGCCCTCGGTGGCCCGGTCGGTAGCCCGGTCGTCGGCCCGGACAGTGGTCCGGTCGGCGGCCTGACCGCTACGCGCAGCCGCAGGAGCGGCGGACCACCAGTCCGGACGGGAAGACCTTCAACCGCTCGCGCTGCGAGCCGGCCACCCGCAGCCCGTCGTCGAGGACGAGGTCGACCGCCGCGCGGGCCATCGCCGAACGGTCGGAGGCGACCGTGGTCATCGGCGGATCGGTGAGCGCCGCCTCCTTGATGTCGTCGAACCCGACGACCGCGAGCTCGCCGGGCACGTCGATGCGCAGCTCGCGCGCCGCGCGCAGCACGCCGATCGCCTGGTCGTCGGTGGAGCAGAAGATCGCGGGCGGGCGGTTCGGCCCGGAGAGGATGTCGAGCCCGACGCGATAGGCGTCGTAGCGGTTGTACGGGGCCTCGAAGAGGCGGCCCTCGGTCGGGATGCCGGCCTCCTTCATCGCCCGTCGCCAGCCCTCGACGTGGTCGGAGACCGGGTCGCCGACGGCGGGGGTCTCCGCGGTGCCGCCGACGCAGGCCACGTACTCGTAGCCGTGTTCCAGCAGGTGGCGGACGGCGAGCTGGGCGCCGCCGAGGTCGTCGGTGACGACGGCGACGTCGTCGATGGCCTCGGGGCGTTCGTGCAGCAGGACGACCCGGGCGTCCCAGGCGTCTATCTCCGCGGCGGCGAGGTCGTTGAGCGCGTGGCTGACCAGGATCAGCCCGGAGACACGCATTCCCAGGAACGCCCGCAGGTAGTGGACCTCGCGCTCGCCGATGTAGTCGGAGTTCCCGACGAGCACCATCTTCCCGCGCTCGGCCGCGGCCTGTTCGACCGCGTGCGCCATCTCCCCGAAGAAGGGCTGGCGCGCGTCCGGGACGATCAGGCCTATCAGGTCCGTGCGCCGCGACGCCATCGCCTGGGCGACCCGGTCGGGCCGGTACCCCAGCTCCTTGATCGCGGCGAGTACGCGTTCGCGCGTGGCCGGGGCGACCGGCCGGGGTCCGTTGTTGATGACATAGCTGACGACGGCGGTGGAGGTACCCGCCAGCCGCGCCACGTCATCCCTTGTCACCTTGGCCACGCGCGGAGTCTACGCGGATATAACCGGTCCCGGCAGAGTAAGAAGGAGCCTGTGAACGGCGGAGAAGGGCGGGAAAACGGCGCGTGCCCGCGAACGCGCGCGAAATCTCACGCCTGCGTCCGTGACTCCGTGGTTCCCCGGACGGCCTTCTCGTCCGTATCCGCCGCCTTTTGCCGGTCGGCGGCCTTGCCCTTGCCCTCCTTGGCCCGCTCGCCCTTCTCCGGCGTAACGAATCGGTAACCCACGTTCCGGACGGTGCCGATCAGTGACTCGTGCTCGGGTCCGAGCTTGGCCCGCAGTCTCCGTACGTGGACGTCGACCGTGCGGGTGCCGCCGAAGTAGTCGTAGCCCCAGACCTCCTGCAGCAGCTGGGCGCGGGTGAACACCCGGCCGGGATGCTGGGCGAGGTACTTCAGCAGCTCGAACTCCTTGAAGGTGAGATCGAGGACGCGCCCCTTCAGCTTGGCGCTGTAGGTCGCCTCGTCGACGGACAGGTCGCCGCTGCGGATCTCCATGGGGGAGTCGTCGCCGGCGATCTGCAGCCGGCCCATGGCGAGCCGCAGCCGGGCCTCCACCTCCGCCGGTCCGGCGGTGTCGAGGAGGACGTCGTCGATGCCCCAGTCCGCGGTGACGGCGGCGAGGCCGCCCTCGGTCACCACGAGGACGAGGGGGCAGCCGGGGCCGGTGGAGCGCAGCAGCTGGCAGAGGCTGCGGACCTGCGGGAGGTCGCGCCGGCCGTCGACGAGGATGACGTCGGCGCCGGGGGTGTCGACCAGGGCGGGACCCTGGGCCGGGGCCACGCGCACGTTGTGGAGCAGCAGGCCGAGGGCGGGGAGCACCTCCGCCGACGGCTGGAGGGCGTTGGTCAGCAGGAGCAGTGAACTCATCGCACCCCTCCCTCGAGATCTCGGCGCCGGGAGCCGAGCTCGCGGAGCCGGCTGTCGGGCTCCCGGTCCGGCGCGGGTGCTGCCCACTTCCGGGTCGTCATACGGTCGTGCACGGTTCGCTCGCCCATAACGTCTGGTTCCTCCTCGGTCCCTGCGGTGGGGGTACCTCCCACGCCGTCGGGGCAGTGGGGGAGTCTGCGGCTTGCTTCGTGCGTTCGACGGCCCGTACACCGGCGGTTTCCCGCGTCGTATACAACGCTTCCGAAAGCACAAAAGGACCCGGGGGCTTCGCTGCCCGAGTCCTCTCCCCCGCAGAATAGCCGACATGAGCACCGGTCCGGCAGGTCATGTGGCACGTTCCGCCATTCGTCCGAATTCCGAGACGCACGGCGTAACACGTGGTGGTACGTCTTTGCGGACGTTTCTGCGGACCGCGGACGGAGTGCGGATCGATTCCGTGTACGAATCGGCCACCGTGTCGGCGGCGGCCGGGAACAACGGCCTCCGCCCACCCTCCCGTGATCCGGTGTTCGTGATCGCGCACGGGTTCACGGGGCACGCGGACCGGCCGCACGTACGCAGGGCGGCGCGGGCTCTCGCGCGGCACGGGGCGGTCGTGACGTTCTCCTTCCGCGGGCACGGAGCCTCGGGCGGGCGGTCCACGGTGGGGGACCGCGAGGTGCTGGATCTGGCGGCGGCGGTGTCGTGGGCGCGGGAACTGGGGCACGCGCGCGTGGCGACGGTCGGGTTCTCGATGGGCGGCTCGGTGGTGCTGCGGCACGCGGCGCTCGACGCGGGTGGTGCCGGTGGTGCGGGCGGTCCGGATGCCGTGGTGTCCGTCAGCGGGCCCGCCCGGTGGTTCTACCGGGGAACGGCTCCCATGCGGCGGCTGCACTGGCTGGTGACCCGGCCCTCGGGACGGCTGGTGGGTCGGTACGGGCTGCGGACGCGGATCCACCGCCGGGACTGGGACCCCGTTCCGCTGTCCCCCGTCGAGGCGGTGCCGCGCCTCGCGCCGACGCCGCTGCTGGTCGTGCACGGCGACCGCGACGGCTACTTCCCGCTCGACCATCCGCGCATGCTGGCGGCCGCGGCCGGCGAGCACGGGGAACTGTGGGTGGAGCCGGGCATGGGGCACGCGGAGAACGCGGCGTCCGACGGGCTGTTGCACCGGATCGGGGACTGGGTGGTGGCCCGGGCGGGCTAGCCTGACCGTGTTCACCGTCAACCCGATTGAGGAACCAGCAGATGGCAAAGGTCACGGTGCGGTACTGGGCCGCCGCCAAGGCCGCGGCCGGGGTGGCCGAGGAGACGTTCGAGGCGGCCACGCTCGCCGAGGCGCTCGACGCGGCGCGCGAGCGGCACCCCGGCGAACTCACGCGCGTCCTGCGGCGGTGCTCCTTCCTCGTCGACGGTGATCCCGTGGGCACCCGCGAACATGAGACGGTACGGCTGGCCGAGGGCGGCACGGTCGAGGTGCTCCCGCCGTTCGCAGGAGGGTGAGCGATGACCAACCAGCCGTATCAGGACTACGACGGGTACGAGGGGCAGCGGGGCCACGACCCCCACGGGCGGCACCAGCCCCAGCAGCACCAGCAGTACCGGCAGCCCGAGCCGCAGGCGTGGCCCGGGGGGCAGCCGGGCCACGAGGACCCGCACGCCGCCATGCAGTACACGCAGCAGTGGCAGGGGCAGACGTGGGAGACGCAGATGCAGCCGCCGGTCCCGGCGGCGACCCCGGCGGAGGAGACGTCGTACCTGCCGCAGACCCCACCGCCCCCGCAGGGGCACGGCGGGCCCGCGGTGTACGCCGGGTACGGCGCGGCCCCGACCCACGGGGCCCCGGCGGGCGCCGTCCCCGCCACCGGCGCCGTACCCACACCCCCGCCCGCACCCGCCGCTCCCGCACCCTCCGCTTCCGCTGACGGTCCCGAGTACGGGCCCGCCACCCTCGCCGGGAACACCCGGGTCACGGACGCGCAGCGCGCCCGCGCGGAGGGGCGCTCGCCGATCATCGAGCCCGGCATGCAGCCGGCGGCGCTCACCGCGCTGCTGGGGCTGCTGCTCGCCGGCGGGGCGGCGCTGGGTACGTACGCCCTGCTCGTACCGCTGGTGGCCCTCCAGGGGCTCACCGCCGCGGGCTGGTTCCGGCTGAACGGGATGTGGCCCGCGCGGCAGGGCATCGCCCTGGGCTTCCTCGGGGCGCTGGTCGCCGACGTGGCGCTGCTGGCGTCCGACCGCTCACCGTCGGCCGTCCTCGGCACGCTGGGGGTGTGGGTGGTGCTGTCGCTGGTGCTGCAGCTGCGCTCGCACGCCGACCCCGACGAGCGGATGTACGGCCTGACGGCGACGGTCGCCGCGTCGGCGCTGGCGATCGTGGCGAGCGGATACCTGGCGGCCGACGCCGACGCGGTGACGGTCGGCGGGGTCGCGCTGGCGGCGGCGGTCGTGGCGCGTGCGCTGCCGTTGCCGACGCCGGCGTCCGTCGTGGTCGCGCTGCTCGTGGCGGCGGGTGCGGGCGCGGCGGTCGGCGGGATGACGGGGTTCGGCGCCTCGGGCGCGCTGATCGGTGCGGGCGCGGCGGTGTGCGCCCTGATCGGACACCGCGTCGCGAGCTACGACTACCCGTCCCGGTTCGTCCACTTCACGGCCGGGGTGGCCCTGCCGCTGGCCGCGGCGGCACCGGCGGTGTACGTACTGGGGCGCGTCGCCGGCTGACGGCATTGACGGCACAGACGACCGGCGGACCTGCGGCCCCTGTCACCCTCGATCCACCGCGTGATCTTTGATCGCGCGGTGTGATTGGTTTCGGGGTGGATTTTCGGTTCCGGGCAGGGCGGGTTTCCGGATGGCCGTTCCGGTGGCGGGTTCTCCGAGGTCTTCCAGATCGTGGACGGGCGGGGGTCCGGTTGGTCAGGTCTGCATCCGCTGCCCGGTGGCGGTCCACAGGTCGGTGAAGTCGTCGGCCCAGCGCCAGCGTTGGGGCAGATGCAGCACTACTCGTCGTCCCGGGCGGGCGATGCGGGCCGGAACGGCGATGAGATGACGGCGGATCGTGCCGGTCCGTGCCCGTGCGTGGAAGGCGGAAGCGAGGTGTCCGGCCGCGCGGGTGAGGTTGTAGGCGGTGGCGGCCAGGGTGAGCCAGGCCGCGTTCGCGGTGAACTTCCCCGAGGGCAGGTGGGCCAGGGCGGAGTCCTCCAGATCGGCGAAGACCTGTTCCACCGCGGCGTGAGCACGATGCATGGGCTCGGCGTCGGTGAGGACGAAGGTGCTGTCGGTGAAGACCACATGATGGCGCCAGACCGCGAACAGCTCACTTTGTCCGTCGGGCACCGTCTTCGGGTTCAGCCGCTTCACACGGCGGACGATCAGCCGGGCGGTGGTGTGGAACTGCTTCTTCTTGCTGGTGAACGCGGTGAACGGGATCTCGGCGATCTCGGCGTCGGAGATCCAGCGTTCCTCCTCGGCGTCCCAGATCGCGTCGGTGTACCGGATCGGTGTCCAGGTGTCAGGGGGCATCGTCTCGATCGCCGTGCGGATCGTCTTGGTGACCGCGACGGCCAGCGAGAAGCGGGCGCCGGCCCGACGGCAGGCGGCGACGACCTTGTGGGAGAAGAACGCCGAGTCGGCGCGCACGATGATCTGCGCGGTGATCCCCATGGCCCGCACCGTGGTCAGCGCCTCGCGCAGCAGACTCGCCGCCCCCTTGCCGGAGCCCGCCGACCCCCTGCGCAGCCTGGTGGCGACGATGACCGGCGCGCAGGTGGACGTCTTGACCGTGACGATCTGGAAGTGCAGCCCCCGGACCTTGGTGTAGCCGAACGAGGCGCCCTGCTTGGCCGGGCCGTAGACCTGCTTGACCTTGGAGTCGATGTCGACGAACACCACCTCGTCCGTCGTGGGCACCAGTCCGGTGTGGGCGGCCAGGTTGCAGGTGAACGCGCGTGTCGCGGACTGGAGTTGCCGGACGTGTCCCCAGGTGAAGGCGCGCAGGAAGGTGCCCAGCGTGGACGGTGCCCGCACCCCTGCGAAGAGCTTCCGCAGCCCTCCGTGCCGCAGGACATCCAGGTCGTCGATGGAGTCGGCGCCGGCGGCCATGCCGCCCACGATGCTCATCGCCTTCGCGTCGGGGGCCGTGCCGGCGCCGTTGGCCGCGCCGGCCAGTTTGACCTTCTCGGCCACCAGAGCCGGCAGGCTGCACCGCTCGGCCAGCCGGATCACCGGGACCAGCCCGGCATGCGCGATGAGATTCGGCTCGTCGAACGCGGCAAACACCCGCGCCGGGCTGTGGGACGATTTCACTTGAGAGGTGCCTTGCAGGTCGGGACCGGTGGAAGCGTAGGAACTCCCATCATCCCAGGTCAGCGGGCACCTCTTCTGATTTCTCCGTCCACGGCCCGTCCGCTACGCGGTGGATCCAGGGTCACAGGTGATCGACAATCTCGGGGTTTCCCCGGCCTCGCGGGTTACCCTCGCGCAGGACGGCTGCCCGGCCGTCCGTGGGGGACTGCCGTCGAAAGTACCTAGGTGGGGGAACCAACCGCATGCGCGCACTGCGAATACTGCTGGTCGTCGTCGTGATTCTGGGCGGCATCTTCGTGATCGTGGACCGGGTCGCGGTCAACTTCGCGGAGGGCGAGGTGGCCGACCGGCTCAAGTCGACGGAGAACCTCGCCGCCACTCCCGACGTGTCCATCAACGGTTTCCCCTTCCTCACCCAGGTCGCGGGCGGCACCCTCGACGAGGTGCAGATCGGCATCGAGGGCTACGAGGCCACCACCGGCGACGGCGCGAAGAACATCCGCATCGCCGACCTGCGCGCCGACATGGAGGGCGTCGAGTTCTCCAGCGATTTCAGCTCCGCGACCGCCGCCGCCGCGACCGGCACCGCGACCGTCGCCTACGACGAGCTGCTCAAGACCGCCAAGTCCGACTCCACGCAGGTGGCCCCCGGTGTCACCGCCGGCGTCGTCGGCCTCTCCGACGGCGGCGACGGGAAGATCAAGGTGACGGTGGAGGCCACCGTCCTGGGCACCAAGCTGCCCGAGCCGGTCTCCGTGCTCAGCTCCGTGACGGTCGTGGACGGCGACACCGTGCGGGTGCGGGCGGACGGGCTGCCGAAGTTCGGCGGCGTCGAGATCGCCGAGACGCGGGTGCGGGCGATCACCGACTTCGAGCAGAAGATCAACGGCCTGCCCGGCGGCATCAAGCTGGACAAGGTCGAGGCCGCGGAGAGCGGCGTCCACATCACCGTGAAGGGTTCCGACGTCCGCCTGGCCGGGTAGGTAGCGAGCGGCGGGCCCTCGGGACGGCCCCCGGGGGATCCCCGACGAACCCCTGGCACCCCCGCACAAAACCCCGACGGGCCTCAGGCGTTCGACAGGCGAGACGAAGGCGTCCGTAGAGCAGATGCGACGGCGCACGCGGCCCCGCCCGGGGTGCGCGGGCGCGGACCCGGCAGTACAGTCATCCCATATCCCGGACAATTCTGTATCAGCATGTGACACATCGGTGACACGCCCGCCCTGCCCTCCCTACGATCGACGGCATGCAGTGTCAGACGAGCGTCCTCCGAGCGCGAGGACAAGCGGATCTCACGAAGCGGCGGGCAGTCGACCTGTGCCGCGTCGCCGCCATGCTCTGTCGACCCTTCTGAGCGGCCGCATCGCCGTCCGTGTTTCCCACGTTTCCCGCTTTCCCGCCTCGCCCCCTGAGGGGCGTCCGTGCGCCGACCCCGCAGGGGCGCGCAGCCTCTCTACCCGCACGCCCCGCCGCAACTGCCCCGGAGGAGACAGAACATGAGCCGCAACGACGTACTGGTCGACGCCGACTGGGTCCAGGAGCACCTGGACGACCCGACGATCGCCATCGTCGAGGTGGACGAGGACACCACCGCCTACGAGAAGAACCACATCAAGAACGCCATCCGGATCGACTGGACCAAGGACCTCCAGGACCCGGTCCGCCGTGACTTCGTCGACCAGGCGGGCTTCGAGAAGCTCCTGTCGGAGAAGGGCATCTCCAACGACCACACGGTCGTCCTCTACGGCGGCAACAACAACTGGTTCGCCGCGTACGCCTACTGGTACTTCAAGCTGTACGGCCACGAGAACGTCAAGCTCCTCGACGGCGGCCGCAAGAAGTGGGAGCTGGACGCCCGCGAGCTGGTCGCCGGCGACGAGGTGCCGGAGCGGGCGAAGACCGAGTACCAGGCCAAGCCGCAGGACCTGTCCATCCGCGCCTTCCGCGACGAGGTCGTGGACGCCATCGGCGTGCAGAACATCGTCGACGTGCGTTCGCCCGACGAGTTCAGCGGCAAGCTGCTCGCGCCGGCCCACCTGCCGCAGGAGCAGTCGCAGCGCCCCGGCCACGTGCCGAGCTCCCGCAACATCCCGTGGTCCAAGAACGCCAACGACGACGGCACCTTCAAGTCCGACGAGGAGCTCAAGAAGCTCTACGAGGACGAGCAGATCGACCTGTCGAAGGACACCATCGCCCTGTGCCGCATCGGTGAGCGCTCCGCGCTGTCCTGGTTCGTGCTGCACGAGCTGCTGGGCGTGGAGAACGTCAAGAACTACGACGGCTCCTGGACCGAGTACGGCTCCCTCGTCGGTGTGCCGATCGAGCTCGGCGACGGCAAGTAAGTCCTACCGACCGACCCTTCCAGACCACTAGACCACTTCAGGAGTACGCCATGTGCGGTGCGAAGGCCGGTGGCCCGGACGCTTCGACGATCAAGCCCGGCGAGACCACCATCCAGGGTCAGGTGACCCGTGACGGCGAGCCGGTGACGGGCTACGTCCGTCTGCTGGACTCGACCGGCGAGTTCACGGCCGAGGTCCCGACCTCCGCCACCGGGCAGTTCCGCTTCTACGCGGCCGAGGGCACCTGGACCGTCCGTGCCCTGGTGCCCGGCGGCAGCGCCGACCGCACGGTCGTCGCCCAACAGGGCGGGCTGGCCGAGGTCGCCATCGCGGTGTGAGGGCCCGTCCCGCGGATCCGTCCGCGGGACCGGTGACGGTCGAAGGGCCGCATCCCCGGGTCGGACGCCGGGATGCGGCCCTTCGCGCTGTTCGGTTCTAGGCTGGACACATGTACGCGCGCAGGCGTCATGTCTACTTCGCCATGATGGGGACGTGCATCGGGTTGTTCGTCCTGGCCTGGAGCGTCGTGCGGCTGTGGTCGGTGCCGGTGGCCGTGGGCATGTGCGTGGTGGCCATGGTCATCCCGCCGGTCGCCGCGATGATCGCCAACCGGCGCGGCCCCGAGGACCGCTGGTGGGACGACCCCTCCGGCGACCCCCAGTCCGACGAATGGTGGGACGAACTGGACGGCAAGAAGGGACCGCGGCCGCCCCGGTGAGAGGCCGACAGGCGCGGCTCCTCAGTACACGAGTGCCTGTGTGTCGTCCGCCAGCGCCTCCTGCACGAACACCTGCGCGCCCGCGATCCGTACGCCCTCGATGACGTCCTTCTCCGTGATGTCCCGGCGGGCCGCGCACTGCGTGCACAGGGTGAGACGTCCTCCCGCGACGATCGAGTCCAGCAGGTCGGGCAGCGGGGCCGCGTGCGGCAACTCGAACTCCGCGGCACGGCCCGGCAGCGCGAACCACGCGGACTCGCCGGTGAGCCACAGGGAGACATCGACCCCGCTGGCCACGGCCACCGCCGCCACCGTGAACGCCTGCGAGCAGCGTTCGGGGGCGTCGGCCCCAGCGGTCACCTTGATCACAAGCTTCTTCGCCATGGCTGAATCGTAATCCTGTTGCCTACAACTACTTGTGTGGCCCACGAGTCCTCTGTGAAAGCGCGACATGGAACGCGCTCTTCTCGTTCTGAGGGGACATTGTGGAAGATCCAGAAAGACCAGGGGGTCCCAGGACTGCCGAGGAAGTCGGGACGCCGAAACCTGATGAGGCGGCTGCGGGTGCGGAGCCTGCCGGGTCCGACGCGGCAGCCCGTCCACGCTCGCGTCCCCGCGGCCGTACGACGTTGCTGATCGCCGCCGCTGCCGTACTGGGCGTCGTCGCCGGTACCTGTACCGGTTATCTCGTCCAGGCCGACCGCGAGCCCACCGCGCTGCCGTCGCTGGCGCAGCCGGTGCCGACGCAGAAGAAGGGGCAGGCGCCCGCGCCGTTGTCGGCGGCGCAGGACCGCCGGGTGAAGACCGACGGCGACCTCCGCAAGCTGTTGCTGAAGAAGCCGCGCGGAGCCAAGGACGACGAGTTCCTCATGGGCGACGACGGCTGGATGAGGCTGGCCGACTACGCGTCCTTGTTCGAGGATCCCGACGAGACCTTCGGTGAACTGCTCGCCGACGAGTTCCGGCGCGCGGCTGTGACCGGCTGGAGCAAGGGGGACACCTCCGTGGAGATCCGGCTGGTGCAGTACCGCCAGGAGGAGGCCCCCGTCGCCGCCGACTACGCCGAGGGCGCCCAGTACTGGACCGAAAGCGAGGACGGCGTGGACAGCTGGGACATACCCGGCACCGGCGACGGGATGGCGTACGTCCACACCCGGCCCGACTCCGAGCCCGGCTATCTGCCCGTGTACAGAGCCGAGGCCCATGCCTGGCGTGGTGACATCCATATGGAGGTATGGGTCACGGACACCGAGCGGATCTCCAAGAAGGAGATCCTCGACCTGGCCGAGCGTCAGATGGAGCGGCTGTGAGCGAGAACCCCACCCCGCTGGACGCTTCTCCGGACGAGCCGAGGCCGGCGGACGCGGTCGCGGCAGGGGCGGCCGGCCCCGCAGAGCCGGTGGAACAACCGCCGGCGCCGATGCCCGCGCCCGCCCCCGCCCCGGACGCCGTGTCCGGTGGTGACGCCGCGTCCGAGCCCGCTTCCGAACCCGCGCCGGTGAAGAAGCGCCTGCGGCGCGGACGGATCGCCACCGTGGCCGGGAGCGTGCTGCTGGCCGCCGCCGTCCTCGGCGGTGCCGGGTACACCGTCGTCACCGTCGAGAACGCCGACCGGGAACCGGGCGCCCCCACCTGGGACATCGACGAGGCCGAGGCGGCCGACGGGAAGCAGGCCGCTCCGACCGGTCTCGCCGGCATGCTCGTGCCGTACGGGAGCAGGGGTTACGAGCGCGGCCCCGACCTCGGGACGTTCGGCGCCGATGCCGTGCTCGGCGGGGAGCAGGCCACGGCCCTGCGCAAGGAACGACTGCGGGGACTGCCGCGTACCCAGCGCAAGCAGTTGGAGAAGGCGATCGACCGGCAGCGGATCACGGGCCTGGCGATGCGCAGTTACGTCAATGCTGACGCCGTGCGCTGGGAATACGACGAAGACGTCTTCACCATGAGCATCGAGCTCGCACAGATGGAGAACCGCTCTGCCGTCCGGGACCTGGCACGGTTCCAGAGCGGGTTCCTGGACGCCATGGACGTCTTCCGCGCCGGCCCGAAGATCAAGGGCCACAAGAACGCCCACTGCTTCCTGCCGCCGAAGGAGGACGAGGTGGAGCTGGACACCATGTACTGCGTCGCCCACGTCGGCAATGTGCTGGTCACCGCGATCGCCGACGGTGTCGCCCCGCTCAGGACCAAGGAGGCCGCGATGCTGCTCCGTGAACAGCTCGACCGGATCACCGAGCCGGGGGAGTCGGTATGACCGAGCAGCACGTCCTCACACCGCCTCCCTCGGAGCCCCCGGCCCCCGGAGAACCCCAGGCCGGGCCCGCCGCCGCGAAGGACCGCCGTGTGCTGCGCGCCGTGCTGCGCTGGACCGCCGCCGTCGCCGTCTTCGCCGCCGTCGGCACGTCCACCGCATACGGCATCACGCGCATGGAGCGCACCGACGTACCGGGGCTCGCGACCGAGTCGGACGGGCGCTGGGACTACCCCGCGCTCACCAGGCCGCCGCTGCCCTCCGGCAGCCCCGGACCGCTCGCCGAGTCGAACAGGGCGGGCACCCACCACATCGACCTGCGCGCCCTCGTGCTCCCGGCGCCCGAGGGCGCGACGGACGAGGCGAAGCTGCGGGGCAAGGGCGGCTGGCTGGACACCGGGGTCTTCCTGTCGGAGTACGCGGTCGCGGAGGACCGGGACGAGTTCCGGCAGGAACTCGTGGACCGCGGTCTGCGGCACATCGCGGCCCGCGGCTGGACCACGCAGGACGGCACCAGGACCCGGATCTACCTGCTGCGATTCGACACCGCGGCCGTCGTCGACTCGCTGTTCCAGGACGGCCTGACCCCGATCAGCAGCCCCAAGTACCGGCTGCGCGGTACCGGCGTGTCCCAGTTCGACGAGAACTACCCGAGACAGGCGCGGGCCGACGGGGCTCACTGGATGTCCTACGTCGAGGCGGCACCGTACGGCGCCGAACAGGTCCGTCACGCCTACCTCGGCTTCGGCGACACCCTGGCCCTCGTCGTCCAGTCCCGCAAGGGCGGCGCCCAGGCCGTGCCCTTCCAGCAGACAGTGGCCCTGCAGAGCCGGCTGCTGAGCTGACCCGATGAGGGGGCCGTACAGGCGCACCTCATACAGAGGGCCGGGTACCGGCCGCGTAAGCTGGGGGCCGGACCTGTGTACACGAACCGCACCGCACCCGCTCAAGGAGCACCCGTGGAGATCTTCTTCTCAGCCCTGTTGGCTCTGGTCTGCGTCGGCGTCCTCGCCTTCGCCGGGCTGGCCGTGAAGAAGCTGTACCAGGGCCAGCGCTGACCGCCCACGTCCAGGAACTGTCACTGATGATCGAGATCCCGTCCGACCTCCACAAGGACCTCGTGCCGCTCGCCTTCCTGCTCGGCGACTGGGCGGGCGCCGGGGTGCACGACTTCCCCGGCGCCGAGAAGTGCAACTTCGGGCAGGAGGTCTCCTTCACCCACGACGGCCGGGACTTCCTGGAGTACAGCTCCCACACCTGGGTGCTCGACGGGGACGGCAATAAGGTCCGGCCCCTGGAGTCCGAGCACGGCTTCTGGCGGATCGACGCCGCCCGCAAGGTCGAGGTGACGATGACCCGCGACGACGGCGTCATCGAGATCTGGTACGGCGAGCTGGCCGACCAGAAGCCGCAGATCGACCTGGTGACGGACGCGGTGGCGCGCACCGCCGCCGCCGATCCCTACAGTGGCGGCAAGCGGCTGTACGGCTACGTCAAGAGCGACCTGATGTGGGTCGGCGAGAAGCAGACCCCCGAGGTCGAGCTGCGCCCCTACATGTCGGCGCACCTGAAGAAGGTCGTCACCCCGGAGGACGTCGAGCGCTGGGCCAAGGCCCTGCCCGACGACATGCCGGACGACGGAATCGCCTTCTTCGAGTAGGCCCCGCACCTCGTAGAGTTCTCACGTCCCCCGGCCGCTGCGGCCGGGGGACGTTGTGCGTGATGCCCCGGATCGGTGTTAACCCCTGGGTTGGGTTAACAAAATCAACAGCACGGCAATGCGCTTGCAGCGGGCAAAGGTGCGTGGCTACAGTACGGGTGTCTTCGTAGAGCGGCTTCGAGGCTTCGCGAATGCGCGGAGCCCCGGTCGCACTATGCCTGCGACCGGGGCTCCGGAGGCTGTGTTCTGGGTGGCTTGCGCTGCAGAGGCGAGCCCAGAACGTTCACCGATCACACTAGCATGGCGCGCCCCGCGAGGCGCTGGGGGAATCGTGACCGATCGCCTGCCCGAATGGATGCTGCGTGACCTGTCCCTGCCGCGGCTGCGGCGGTACATCCGTGCCGCGCACGGCAACGCCCGGACCGCTGAACGCCTGTACTGGTGGAACATCGAGGTTTCGGCGGCTCTGTTCGGCCCCCTGCACTGCCTGGAACTGGCCCTGCGTAACGCACTGCACGACGCGCTCGCGCGACACCACGGCAGACCGGACTGGTGGGTGGTGGCGCCGCTGAACGAGCGGGGGCACAAGCTGGTGAACGATGCCCGCCGCTCTTGCGGGCGGCGCCTGAGGCGGATCACGCCGGACGACGTGGTGGCGGAGCTGTCCTTCGGCTTCTGGGTTTCGCTGCTCAGCCACGGCTCGGGCTACGACCGGTACTTCTGGGTGCCCGTTCTGCACTCGGCGTTTCCGTGTTACCGCGGACGCCGTGACCACCTCTATCGCGAGCTGACCTCGCTGGTTCTGTTGCGCAACCGGGTCATGCACCATGAGCCGGTCCACCACCGGCACCTGTCCGCCGACCATGACACCATCTACCGGGTACTCGGGTACCTGAGTCCGGAGCTGGCCAAGGAAGCGCAGGTCATGGACCGACTTCCGGCCGTACTCGCGGGCCGGGCGGATGTCCTGGGCGGCGTCCGGCCGCCGCGGTTCTGAGGGAGGGAAGCGCTGTGACGGACTTCGGTGCACAGCGGTCCGGTACGAGGGCTGAGGCGGAGTTCGTCGGCGTGCTCGTCTCTCGGCCCGACATCGCGCGACTCGTGGGGGTCAAACGCCCCGCCGTCACCAACTGGGAGCGTCGGCACGCGGACTTTCCCCGGCCCGTGACCGTCGGCGCCGAGGGCGAGCGGTTCCGCGCCGACGAGATGCTGGCCTGGCTCTCCGGACGGACCGTCGCCGTGAACGCCATGCGGCCGGGCGAGCCTTCGGGGACGACCTACGGCGACCGGTTCCGCGCGGGGCTGACCGGAGGCACGGCAGGCGGACTGCTGCGGGCGGTCGAGCGGCTCGCGGGACCGGAAGCGGACCGGCTGCGAGGGCCAATGCCGTTGGACCGGTATCTCCTGTGGCTGCTGTACCTCGTCCTGAACCAGATCGTGGAATCCGAGGGCGGTCCGGTCAGAGCCGTGAACAGCTTCCGCGGGATGACACGTGGCTACGACCCGTCGGAGAAAACGGTTCCGCGCCCTCTGCTGACCGCGCTCGCCGACACGCTCGGCCGCACCTCCGCAGGCTCCGGGGAGGAAGCCCGAGCGGCGTTCGAGCACGTACTGGTGTTGTGGCGGGACGCGTACGCGCGCGAGGGTGGAGCGTTCTTCACCCCGCCCTCCGTGAGCCGGGTCATGGCCGGGGCACTGGCCGCCGTACGGCCTGGGGCGGTGCGCGTCCACGACCCGTACGCCCGCACCGGAGAACTGCTTGCGGCCTACCTGGACGCGGTCACCGCACAGGTCGGCAGCGCGCCGCCCGGAATCAGCGGCCGGGTGCCCGAAGCCCTGGAACGGCAGGTGGCGGAAATGAACCTGCGGGTGCACCACGACCGGCCCCTGCGGCTTGATGAGGGACCGTTCACTCCGGCGCTCGAACCCTGTGCCGACCCTCCTGGCGCCTTCGACGTGTTGCTGACCAACCCGCCCTTCGGCCGACGGTTGGAGGACGTGGCCCCGCCCCCGTACTGGACTTTCGGGCCGGCCCAGCGGACCGAGTTCGACTGGCTGCAGTATGTCGTCTCGAGGATCGCCCCGGAAGGCCGGGCCGCCGTACTGCTGCCGGCCGGGGCCTCCTTCAACGCAGGTGCTGCCGAGACGGTGCGGGCGGGCCTGGTCGAGGCCGGGGCCGTGGAGTGCGTGATCGGGCTTCCCGCCGGGCTCTTCGCGCTCACCGCCGTCAAGACGCAGATCTGGTTCCTGCGGGCCCCGGGCCCGCAGGAGGCAACGGACCTCGAGGTGCTGTTCGTGGCGGGCGAGCATCTCGGACACCAGCTCACCCGGACCCGGCGGGCCCTGACCGATGACGACATCGCGCGGTTGGTGGGGGAGTATGCGTCCTGGACCACGGCCAGGGCGGCCGGACGTTCTTTCCCCGGCACCCCCGGCCTGAGCCGGGCGGTGCCGGTGCCGGACGTGGCGGATCACGGCCACAGGCTGGATCCCCCGCTGTACGTCCGGCTGCCCGACGCGGCCTCGGCGGTCCGTGCGGCCGGTCCCGCTGCGACCCGTGAGCGGTTGGCGGAGCTGGCCGAGAAAGCCGCGGCCCTGCACGCGCGGGCGGAAGAGGCGGACGCCGAAGCGGCTCGGTGGCTGAGGAGGTACGGACTGTGACGACGGCCGACGAGTTCGTGCCGCCGGCTGGCTGGTCGCGCAGCGCGCTGCGGGAACTGTGTGCGTCCATCCAGGCCGGACCGGGGCGGCGTGCCGAGGACAAGGACCCCACACGGGCGAACGGGGGAACCCCCCTCGTACTGCCACGTGACCTTCAAGGGCAGCGGATCGTCAGCGAAGAAGGCGCAGCCGTTTCCTCGATTCCCCGGGACCGGGCGCGGACGCTGGTGAAGTACGAGTTGGCCGAAGGGGACGTCCTCCTCACCCGGACCGGCACCGTGGGTCGCTGTGCCCTGGTCACGCGGGAGCACGTGGGTCGGCTGTTCCATCCCAACCTGGTACGGCTCAGGTTGCCCGAGGTGGGGCGGGTGTCGGCCGCGTATCTCACCGCTTATCTGAGTGCGACGGCCGCACAGGACTGGATCAGGGCCCGGACCGCCGGTTCGGTCATCCCGTCACTGAGCATCCGCACACTGGGTGAGCTGCCCGTCCTCGTGCCGTCGGCCGCTGAGCAAGCGATGATCGGTGCCACGCTTGCCGCCCTCGACGCCAAGATCCAGGCGCACAGGGAGATCGCTCGTGCGACCGGTGACTACCGCAGCGTGCTGGCCGACGCCCTGATGACCGGCACTCTGACGACCGAGCCGTGAGCGGGGCACGGGCCGCTCCGGGGCTCTTTTGGCAGATATTTGCGGCGGCACGCCGGGAGCACGCACCGGACGCCGTTCCTTCTCCCGCGGAGGTCCCTCAGAAGGGCCCTAGACTCGTGGTGTGGTGAGCACCGACTGGAAGAGCGACCTCAGGCAGCGCGGCTACCGGCTGACGCCGCAGCGCCAACTCGTGCTCGAAGCCGTCGACACGCTGGAGCACGCGACCCCCGACGACATCCTCGTGGAAGTGCGCAAGACGGCGTCGGGGGTCAACATCTCCACCGTCTACCGCACGCTGGAGCTCCTGGAGGAGCTGGGTCTGGTCAGCCACGCCCACCTCGGGCACGGCGCCCCGACCTACCACCTCGCCGACCGGCACCACCACATCCATCTCGTCTGCCGTGACTGCACCAACGTGATCGAGGCGGATGTGGAGGTGGCCGCCGAGTTCACGGCGAAGCTGCGCGACATGTTCGGTTTCGACACGGACATGAAGCACTTCGCGATCTTCGGCCGCTGCGAGGACTGTTCCCTGAAGCGTTCAACTACCGAGTCGTAGGCTAGGGGTATGAAGAGCCCCCTGCTGACCCTGTCCGGCGCCGTCCCCGCCGAGGGCGTGGACGAAGGCGTGGCCGCGCACTACGGCGACCTGTTCCGCGAGCAGCGCGCCCTCGCCGACGGCACCGGCTTCGTCGACCTGTCCCACCGCGGGATCGTCACCGTCTCCGGGGCGGAACGCCTGAGCTGGCTGCATCTGCTGCTCACCCAGCACGTCAGCGACCTCCCGCCGCACCAGGCCACCGAGGCGCTGATCCTCTCCGCGAACGGCCACATCGAGCACGCGCTCTACCTGGTCGACGACGGCGAGACGGTCTGGGCGCACGTCGAGCCCGGCACCCAGGACGCGCTGATCGCCTACCTGGAGTCGATGAAGTTCTTCTACCGGGTCGAGGTCGCCGACCGCACCGCCGACTTCGCGGTGGTGCACCTGCCGGCCGGTTCCATAGCGGAGGTGCCCGAGGGCGTGGTCGTCCGGGAGACGCCGTACGGCCGTGACCTGTTCCTGCCCCGCGCCGACCTGGAGTCGTTCGCGGAGAAGGCGGGGCCGCCCGCCGGCATCCTCGCCCACGAGGCGCTGCGGGTCGAGCAGCACCGCCCGCGGCTCGGTTTCGAGACCGACCACCGCACCATCCCGCACGAGCTGGGCTGGATCGGCGGTGCGGTGCACCTGCAGAAGGGCTGCTACCGGGGCCAGGAGACGGTCGCCCGGGTCCAGAACCTGGGCAAGCCGCCGCGCAGGCTGGTCTTCCTGCACCTGGACGGCAGCGAGGTCCACCTGCCGCCGGCCGGGACCGACATCCGGCTCGCCGACGACGGGCCGGACGGACGCAAGATCGGCTTCGTCACCACGTCCGTACGCCACCACGAGCTGGGCCCGGTCGCCCTCGCGCTGATCAAGCGGAACGTCCCCGTCGACGCCCGCCTGATGGCCGGGGACACGGCGGCGGCGCAGGAGACCGTGGTCGAGCCCTGAGCGCCGGGTCTTCGGTCCGAGAGCCCGGGGGCCCGGGGGTCAGACCTCCAGCAGGACGGTGAACGGGCCGTCGTTGGTCAGCGACACCCGCATCTGCGCGCCGAAGCGGCCCGTCGCCACCGTCGCGCCCAGGGAACGCAGCCGGGCCACCACCTCGTCGACGAGCGGTTCGGCGACGTCCCCGGGGGCCGCGGCGCTCCAGGTGGGGCGACGGCCCTTGCGGGCATCGCCGTAAAGGGTGAACTGGCTGATCACCAGGAGCGGCGCGTCGATGTCGCTGCACGACTTCTCGTCCTGGAGGATCCGGACCGACCAGAGCTTGCGGGCCAGCTGGGCCGCTTTCTCCTTGGTGTCCTCATGGGTGACGCCGACGAGGACGCACAGTCCCTCGCCCTCGATCGCCCCCACCGTCTCGCCGTCCACGACGACGCTCGCGCCGTCCACCCTCTGCACCACCGCACGCATACGTCCATCATGCCGGTCGGCGAACGGATGACCGACGGCGACCCGTGCGTGACCCCGGTCGGGCTATTTTTCCTCCTTACCCCCCATCTGGGGTGGATCAGGGGCACTCGGTCACATAGCGGCCGCCAGGGGTGGCACGATGCTGGCACACACCGGTCGAGGGGACGGTTGAGGCACATGAGCACACCAGGAACCGGGCAGCAACCCGGCCCTGTCCTGTCGGCGTCGATCGGAGTGGGGGTCGGGGAACGCTTCGGGGAACACGATTTCCACCGTCCGCCCGCCCAGCGCACGGACAGTCCGACATGGGAGCCCGATCCGGCGCCGGAGCCCGAGCTGATCGCGCGCAGCCTGCCCGACCTGCGCGCGCTGCGCCGCGACGCGCAGCGCGACGAGGCCGACCTCAGCTATGTGCGGCGGCTGCTCCAGGGGCGCATCGACATCCTGCGGGCGGAACTGGCCCGGCGTACGCCGGTGGACGGGCCGGCTGGTGTCGGTGCCGACGTGGCCACGTCCGGCGGGGGCGCGTCCGGCGGGGGCGCGGTCCCGGCCGTCGCGCCGGTGGAGGCGTCCGTGGTGGAGCGGCTTCCGGAGATCCTGCGGGACACCCCGGCCCGCCACCGCTCCTCCGCCCGCCACGTGACCCTGGGCACTCCGCGCAGTGAGGAGTCCCGGCGGCTGGCGGCGGAGATGCTCGCCGAGGTGGAGCTCTCGGACCTGGGAGCGCGTACGGACGGGGAACTGCGCGCCGCGATGGGCCGGCTCGTGCGGTACGAGGAGCAGGTCTCCCGGCGGCGGCAGGGGTTGCAGCGCACCGCGGACGACTGCGGCGCGGAGATCGCGCGCCGGTACCGCGAGGGGGAGGCCCAGGTCGACGACCTGCTCGAGTGAGGCGGGGCGCCGGAGCAGGCGGTCGGAGCAGGCGGTCGGACGGTCGGAAAAGTGCGCGACACCCCGCCCGGGCGCGATCTACCGTGAACGCATGACCTCCAGCGCCGACACCTCTCGTGCCGACATCGACGTACGCCCGATCACCGAGACCGAGTTCGCGGACTGGACCAGGGCGTTGAACACCGGGTTCCTGCGCGAGCCCACTCCCGCCCGGGAGGAACTCGATGCGCGGCGAACGGAGTTCCAGCCGGGCCGGTCGCTGGGGGCCTTCGACGGCGGCCGGTGTGTCGCGACGCTCCGCTCCTTCGCCCAGGAGCTCACCGCCGTCGGCGGCGCCGCCGTGCCCGCCGACGCCATATCGAACGTCACCGTCAGCCCCACCCACCGCCGGCGCGGCCTGCTGACCCGCATGATGGCCCAGGACCTCGCCGCCGCGAAGGAGCGCGGGGACGTGGTCGCGACGCTCATCGCCGCCGAGTACCCGATCTACGGCCGGTACGGCTTCGGCCCCGCCACCTGGATGACCGAGTGGACCGTCGACGTCCCGCGCAGCGGCCTCGACCCGCGCTGGGCGGGTCCCGAGGACGGTGGACGCGTCGACCTCGTGGACGCCGAGGACGTGCGCAAGCTCGGTCCGGAGCTGCACGAGCGGCTGCGCGGGGCCCAGCCGGGTGCCGTCAGCCGTACGGAATACTGGTGGAAGCTCGCCACCGGCGCCCTGCGCCCCCGCCCGACCTGGACCGAGCCCTACTTCGCCGTGTACCGCTCGGCGGACGGCGAGGTCGAGGGCATGGTCTCCTACAAGGCGGACGACAACTGGGGCGACACCATGCAGCCGTTGAACACGGCGAGTGTGAACTGGCTGCTCGCGGTGAGCCCGGCCGCGGAGCGCGCGCTGTGGCACTACCTGTGCTCGATCGACTGGATCGTGAAGGTGAGGAGCGGCTGGCGGGCCCCCGACGACCTGCTCCCGTCCTTCCTGCCGGACCCGCGCGCGGCAGCCGTGACGACCCAGACGGACTGGTTGTGGGTACGCGTCCTGGACGTCGTACGGGCGCTGGAGGCCCGGACGTACGGCGCGGCGGGGACGCTGGTGCTGGAGGTGGTGGACGGCGCGGGGCCGGCCGGTGGCCGCTACCGGCTGGAGGCCTCGGCGGACGGGACCGGAGCCTGCGCGGCGACCACGGAGGACGCCGATCTCACGCTGGACGTGGCCGAGTTGGCGGCGCTGTGGCTGGGCGACGAGTCGGCGTTGCGGCTGGCGGCGCTGGGCCGGGTGCGGGAAGAACGAGCGGGCGCCGCCCGTCAGGCCGACGCCCTGCTGCGTACATCCAGGCGCCCGTGGTGCCCGGACCTCTTCTGAGCGCTTCTGCTGCTGCTCTCCCTCCTTTCTCTTCTCCGGCCGGCCTGTCTGCCGGCGACGGGTGTCGTGTCGTCATCCGTAGCTGCTTGCTGTTCAGTTGTGGTTGTCGCGCTGCCGCGCCGTGGTGCTGACCGGTCGGGTTCCCGGCTCCCCTCCAGGAGGGAAGCCCGGCCGGCTCCTCGAGAAGTGCTCCCGACGGTCACCGTGGGGAGCCAACCTCCCAAGAGGTTCGACCAGGTCGCCCAAGTTGGCGACCAACTTCTCTTCAGTTATCTCCGTCTGGAAGCGGCTCATAACCATCTTTCCCTGAACTGCCCGAAGATGGCGAGAAGTTGTAGGGTTCGGTCGTGGACTCGGAATACGCCCCTGTCAATGGACGGAAGAGGTCGCAGCGGCCACAGAGGACACATCGCGAGGTGGCCGACGAGTTGCGTGCCCGGATCAAGTCCGGAGAGCTGGGTCCTGGGCAGCGCATGCCCACCCAGGCCCGGCTCGCCGAGGAGTTCGGCGTCGAGCGCGGTGCCGTGCGCCAGGCGCTGCGCGTCCTGCAGTCCGAGAGGCTCCTCACCAACGCCTCCAAGGGTGCCCCGGCGACCGTCGCCGTCGACCCCGGCAGCGCGCCGACCGGCCCCGGAGCACCGCCGCAGCCCACCACGGTGGCCCTGGCGCCCCGCATCGCCGCCGCGTTCGCGGCCGAGCGCGTCGAGATCGACGCCGTCTGCCTGACCGCCATATCCCTCACCCTCGCGATCGGCGCACCGCTGCGCCAGATCCACGCCGGGCGACTGAAACCGGCCAAGGTCGACGTCCGTGTCCTGCTGCCCAGCCGGGACATCGACCTCGCCTTCCCGGTGGCGGTCGAGGACCGCGGTGACGACCACGCCGTGCACGAGCGGTGGTTGTCGATGCGCAACGCCCAGGGCCAGGTGCTCCGGCACAACCTGCTCGCCCTGCGCGCCACCCACGGCATCGACGTCCGCGTCTCCTTCCGGGCCCTGCCCTTCACCCCGCCGGTGAAGCTGTACCTGCTCAACGGGCAGGAGGCGCTGTTCGCCTACTACACGCTGGCGCGCAGTGAGGCGCAGATCGACCAGGAGAACTTTCAGACGTACGACGCGCAGGGCGTCCGGTCCGTGCTGTTCGGCTTCGATCAGGGCGCCGGGACGCGGGACGCCGCCTTCGTGGAGCAGTCCCACCTGTGGTTCGACGCGCTGTGGAAGACGATCAGTTCGGAGCTGGTGCTCACCGACTGACGTCTTCCGGCCGTGGGCGCCGACGGCTCACAGGGCGGGCCGCGCCACCAGCAGGGCGAGCAGGACCGCTCCCGCGGAGCTGACGCCGGGGCTGTTGGCCTTGATGCCCACGGTGAGCAGCAGCAGGCCGACGATGCCGGCGATGCCGTACTTCCATTCCACGTACTGCTCGACGGTGATGACGACCACCGCGGAGATGAGGGCGAGGACAGGCACGGAATTCCCCCTTCGGGCTTCCCCGGCGGCGGAAGCGGAACTTCCGCCAACCCGGTCAAGTTGCCAAAGTTGGCAACCAACTCTAGTTAAGTTGTCCCCACTTGGCGGGCATCTATAAACAACTTCCAAACAACTCCCCATAGATGGATCAAAGTTGTAGCGTTTGGTCGTGACCCAGGAGAACGTCGCAGTGAACGGCAGCAGAAGGAAATCGCCCCAGGAGATCGCCGACACCCTGCGCGAACGCATCCGCGCCGGGGAGCTCAAGGTCGGCGAGCGCCTGCCCACCCAGGCCGAGCTCGCCGTGGAGTTCGGCGTGGAGCGCGGCATCGTCCGTCAGGCCCTGCGCGTCCTTCGGGAGGACGGCCTCCTGAGCAACGTCAGCAAGGGCAGCCCGCCCCGGGTCGCCGTACCGGCCTCGGTCCCCGAGGAACCCCAGCGGACCATGGTCGGCCTGGCCCCCCGCCTCACCGAGGCCTTCTCGGCGACGCACGTCCGTATCGACGTCGTGTGCCACACGTCCGAGACCCTGATGGTCGCCGTCGGTGAACCCGTGCGGCTGATCCATGAGGGCACGCTCCGCCCCGAGTCGATCGAGTTCCGTGTCCTCCTGCCGTCCCGGAAGATCAACCTGGCCTTCCCCGTCCTGGTCGACGAGGACGCCGACGGCGGCGACCCGGTGCACGAGCGGTGGTTGCAGATGCGCAACGCCCAGGCCCAGGTGCTCCAGCACAACCTGCAGGCGGTCCGCCACACCCACGGCATCGACGTCCGCGTCTCCTTCCGGGCCCTGCCCTTCACCCCGCCGGTGAAGCTCTACCTGCTCAACGGGCAGGAGGCACTCCTCGGGTACTACGTGCTCGCCAGGCGCGAGGAGGAGTGGGGCACCCAGACCCTGGACATGTACGACGCCCTCGGCTCCCAGTCCCTGCTCTTCCTCTTCGCCAAACAGGCCGGGCAACGGGACCAGGCGTTCGTGGAGGAATCGCAGAAGTGGTTCGACGCCCTCTGGGAAACCATCACGACGGACCTGACACTCTCCTGGTGACTTCTGATGCGACGCGGACCGATCCGGTGACACACGAGCCCGAGAAGGACCGGAAGCCTTCCATGGATCCGAATGTTCCGAGCGAGCTGAGCGAACTGAACGATCTGATCAGGGGCGCCCGTGTGGTGCTGTGGGACTTCGACGGCCCGGTCTGCCGACTGTTCGCGGGCCACTCGGCGCAGCGGGTGGCGAAGGAGCTCGTCGACTGGCTGGAGGGGCGGGGCCTGCACGGCCTGCTGACGGAGGCCGAACGCGAGTCCCTGGACCCGCACGTGGTGCTCCGCGCCGTGGACCGCCGGCACCCGGGCAGTGACCTGGTGGAGGAGCTGGAGGCACGGCTCACCGAGGAGGAACTGCGGGCCACCTCCTCGGCGTTGCCCACCTCCTACGCCGACCCGCTGATCCGCGCCTGGACCGCGGCGGGCTCCCGGCTGGCCATCACCACGAACAACTCCCCCCGCGTGGTCCGCAGGTACCTCGCCGACCACGACCTCCTCGGCTGCTTCGCCCCCCACGTCTACGGCCGCACCCAGCAGCTCAGCCTGCTCAAACCGGACCCCCACTGCGTCAACCGCGCCCTGAACGCCATGGGCGCGGCCCCGGACTCCGCCCTGATGATCGGCGACACCCCCTCCGACCTGTACGCCGCGGAGGCGGCCGGCGTGCCCTTCGTCGGCTACGCCCGCAACGAGCGGAAGGAAAAGGTGCTGCGGGACGCGGGCGCCACCACGATCCTGTCCTCACTGGAACCCGTGCTCGAGCACATCCGCTCCGGCCCTCAGGCCTGAACCATCAGCAGGGCCGGCACCACGGCCGCCCCCACGGCGGGCCCGTCCCGCCGGGCCCGCGTCCACACGCCGATCAGGAACAGGAGCCCCACACCGACCGCGCCGAGCCTCGACTCCGCGAGCAGACCCACCACCAGCTCGCCGAGCCCCGCGAGCACCTGGAACAGCGGCACGACCGACCACCTCCCCTCCACTTCCGGTGAAGCGGCCAACCAGCCGTCCAATTGGACTGTTTGTCGTGAAGGTGGTCTGCCCGGCCTGTTTGATCCCTTGACCAGCGACATGCAGTCAACAGTCCAATATGGCTGAGCGGTTGAAGGTTATCGGTTTCCCGGTGGACTGGAAGCGGTACGGTCCACAGGTGGACGGACAGCAGACCGGTGAGGGTGGCGGGGGCAGGGAGTTCCAACGGGTCGCCGACCATGTGCTCGACCGGATGGCCGACGGGACCTATCGGCTGGGTTCCTTCCTGCCGTCGCAGCGTGAGCTGGCGGAGAAGCTCGGGGTCTCGCGCGACACGGTGCAGCGAGCCCTGCGGGAACTGGTCAACGAGGGCTGGATCGAGTCGCGGCAGGGCAGCGGGTCACGCGTGATCAAGACACAACGCATACAGTCCGCGAAGGCGACCGGACCGCAACGGGAAGCGACCCTGGCGCCGTTCATCAGCGAGGTCTTCGAGCAGCCCGAAGTCACCCTGGACGTCTACACGCTGACGTCCGAGTCACTGGACGCGCACATCAGGCTCCAGGCAGAACGTATCCGCAGCCGCTACATCTCCCCCCAGCGGATCACGCTGCGCATGCTCCTGCCGGACCCGGAGCTCGAGCTGCCGTATCCCAGGGTCAAGGACGACAGAAGCGATCCGCGGTTGAGGGCGCGGCTGCGGACCATCACGGATTCGCACACCGCTTTGCTGCAGGGAGCGTTGAAGGACCTGCAGACCGAAGGCCTGGTGCCCTCGGTCGACCTGCGGATCCGTCACACGCCGCTGACCCCCACGTTCAAGGTCTACCTGCTCAACGACGTCGAAGCCCTGCACGGGATGTACGAGGTGATCGAACGGCCGACAGAGCTGGAGGCCGGCGAGGTGATCACGGTCCTCGACGTGCTGGGCCTTGGCGCCACCCTCACCCACCACGTGAAGGACGCGGACCCGACGTCTTCGGGATCCGTCTTCGTGGACAGCATGCGGCAGTGGTTCGACTCGGTATGGAACCTGCTCTCCACCGATGCCTGAGCCGGGTCGGCTTCCGTCGGCATGCCCGCACCGACTGAGCAAGCGCTCCTCGCCGTTCGTGTCAAGAGGCCGAAAGCCGATCTCGAACGAACTTGCGAGGCTTTCACGCACCAGGTGGTGAACCACCTGGTGCGCCCGGCGCGCTCCTTTGCCGCGCGCCGTTTATCGTGCGTGACACCAGCCTCATGTTTACCGATTGCCACGTCGTGACTCCCCTCGCACTACCGGAGTGGTCAGTGGGTGCACCTCCCCTCCCCCGTCCCGCCCTCGGGGAACGTTCCGCGCCCTCCTCGGAATACCGTTCCTTCGTCGACCTGGCCGGCCGGGTGGGGCAGGCGATCAGCGGCCACCACAACCAGAACTACGTCGTACCGGTCACACCGATCATGGCGAAAGCACTGGGCCGTGAGGCCGGCACCTCCGTGGTCGTACGGATCCTGCGCCTCAAGGTACTGCCGGTGGTGATCAGGACCTGGCGGAACGAGCAGGAGATCCTCAGCGCCGTCAAGGGGACCCTGCCGTACGTGCCGGAGGTCCTGGCAAGGGGAGACGGCTTCGCGATCCACAGCTATGTGGAAGGGGTCCCGCTCTCCAGCGTCTGCGGGAACGGCAAGCGCGTCGACTCCCTGCTCGTCCAGGAACTTGCCCGGCTCCTGTCCCGAACGGCTCAGGTGCGCCGCAACGGGCTTCCTCCACTGCCACCCGCCTGGCCCCGCAACGACACGGACAGCCAGGCTTTCCTGCGCACGTTGACGCATCTTGCGGACCAACAGATCAGGCAGCCCAACTGGGCCGCCTTCGGCGGGCTGTTCGTGGCGCTGGGTATTCCCGAGGACGCTCTGCTCAGGCTGGGCGAGCGGGTTCCCGCCATGGCGCGGCGACCCTACAGCCTGCTCCACGCCGACCTGCACCGCGACAACCTGATCGTGTCGTACGCCGGCGACCGGCCGCCCATCTGCGTCGACTGGGAGCTGGCGACCTACGGTGATCCGCTGCACGACCTGGCGACCCATCTGGTACGGATGCGTTATCCGGCAGACCAGCTCTCCGAAGTGGTGGACGCCTGGGCGGACGCCATGCGGGAGGTCCGTCCGGTCGCCGTCAACGGTCTGGGCAAGGACCTGCGCCACTACCTGGCCTTCGAGCGCGCCCAGTCCGTGTATCCCGACGTGATGAGGGCGGCGTGGTCCCTTGAAGAGTCGTTCACTCAGAACAGACTGGACGAGGCGACGGCGGAGGTGCGCAGAGCGCTGGAGGCGGCTGCCGAGCCGCTGCGGCTCAGGAGCGTGCCGGGGGAGGGGGAGATCGAGCGGGCGCTGTTCCGCTGGTTGGCGGCCCGCGCCGGTGAGAGCGGGGCCGGTCGCAGCCTGAGGGCCAGAGCCTTCACCTGGCAACCGGACCGGCGCCTCGAGCAGCCGGTGGACTTTCCGGAGTCCGCGGTGCGCGACGCGTTGGCGCTCGAGGGAGCGGCTCCGGCGAGTCGGGTGTTCAAGGGGACCGCGCACCTCAACTCGGTGGTGCGCGTGTCGGGTTTCGACCGTCCCGTGGTCGTCCGGAGGAAGCTGCCCGAGGAGTGTCGAAGGGAACGCAGTGTCCTCAGTGAGCACGCCGTGCTGCGGGCCATCGAGGGGGCGTTCGTCTCCGTGGCCGCGCCCAGGGCCCTGGCGCTGGGCGTCAGCTATCCGGAGGACCCTTTCGCCATCCATACCTACGTGGGGCCGGACGACATCGGCCGCCCCCTTGGCCACCCGGTCAACGGCCTGCTGCCGCACGAAGCGGATGGTCTCGTGGACCAGCTTCGCGCCTTGACACAGGTGGACTACAGGCCACTCGATCCGCTGGCGGGGGCGAGGGGCTTCCACCGCTGGCTCAAAGACCGACTGGTCCTGCTGGTGGCCGAGCTGCCCGAGAGGTCACAGCGGCTGGCGCGGCATCTCGGGCTGCCGGACGCCGACCGCCTCGACCAGATCCTGTCCCGCCGCGCCGTCAGCGACCGAAGTCCCTCCCTGCTGCACGGCGATCTCAATCCGTGGAACCTGGTGCGCAGGGACGACGCCTTCGCGCTGACCCTCATCGACTGGGAGATGGCCCTGGTCGGCGACCCGCTCTACGACCTGGTGCGGCACATGCACCTGACGCCCACCCGCCCGGAGATCCGCGAGCGGATGTTCCGTCGCTGGGAACGCGGGCTGCCGTCGGAGTACACCCGTGACTGGCGGAAGGACTGGCAGGTGTACCGCCTGCTGGAGATCGTGCGCTCCGCCTACGTCGACCTCGATCGCATCGTGACCGGCGAGAGCCTGGACGCTCCCAACGTCCAGCGGGCGGTGGACTCGTACGCGATGACGCTGGCGGTGGCGACCGGTTCGCTCGGCCTGCCGACCCGTTCCACCACCAATCCCCGTCTTGTCCGTGCCCTGGTGTAGGTGGACCATGAATCCTTCGCAAGTCGGTTCGGTCACAGGGGCATGACGCCCCGTCGACCGTTGTGCGCGGAGGGGGTTCGGTATGCCGGAGCGCGTGAACGGGGCGGCGGGGCGAGGTGTGGGCCGACGGCTGCGGCGCTTTCAGGAACGCTTCGAGCCCGCGGTGACCCGCGTCGTCCTGCTGACCATCTTCGTGACGGGACTGACCGCACAGTTCGTTCAGCCCGTGGGCGACGCCCTGGAGGGCAAGGCCTTCCTCGGCGGTGCCCTGCTCAGCCTGGTCGCCTACGTGCTCTACGACGCCGTGACGTCGCTGTCCTCGTCGATGCGGCCTCCGACGCGTGCTTTGGTCGGCTCCAGCGAGCTGGGGGGCTTCGTCGGTGATGCCTTGCAGACACGCAGAGTGGAGATCGGTTTCCTCGGCTACACGGGGGAGACCCTGTATACCGAGCTCTACCACCGCCTCCGTGACCTGCTCGACGACCCGGGTCCGACGAGACATGTCTCCGTGCGGATGCTGGTGCCCGACTTCGAGCAGCCGATGACCGTGCCGGCCAGGGTGGGTCCCGGCGACCGGCCGGTGGACGACCCCGCATTCCGTAACCGGATGCTTCAGCGCTGCCGGGACTACGACGGCACCCTCTCGGACATCGCGGAGCAGCTCACCAGCGCCGGCCGGGTCGTCGTCCAGTGCGAGTACCGGTACTACCCCGGCATCCCTCGCGACAAGCTCTGCATCTTCAACCGGACCCAGGTCCTGCACGGTCTCTACGACGTCTCCGCACGCATGCGCCTGGAATCCTCGGGTCCGGAATACTTCGATCCCAAGGGCTACAAGACCGAACTCAATGTCTGGTCACGCGAAGGAACGCCCGTCGCCGAGGTCACGGTGGCCACCTGGGTCAAGCACTTCGACGACCTGTGGAAACTGGCGACTGTCCCGCAGTGGCGCCGGTCCACAGCCCTGTAGGCCAGGAGCGGTGGCTGCAAGCGGTGGTGTTGTTCTCCCCGGCGGGCGGGGCGCGGACGCCCTCACGCGCTCACTTACTGTGCACGATCTGGAGCAGGTTGCCGCAGGTGTCGTTCAAGACCGCGGTGGTGACCTGGCCCATTTCCAGCGGCTCCTGGACGAACCGCACCCCGAGCTCGCGCAGCCGGTCGGACTCCGCGTGGACGTTGTCCACGGCGAAGGGGACGGCCGGGATGCCGTTTGCGGCCGGTCCGTCATGTACGCCGCCGCGACGGGGTGGCGGTAGGGCCGGACAGCCGAGGATTCCACATCTGGCGCGCGCCCTGGTGCAGCCGGGTGCGGGGCGGGGGTGGTGCGGCCCCGGCCCGGGAGCAAGGCCGATTGTCAGTGGCGGGTGAGACGGTAGGACCATCGAGCCGGAAAGCCGGAAAGCCGGAAAGTTCGGAAAGAGGGGGGATCTGTCATGTCCGGAACCCAGAACTACATCAACCACGTCGCCCTTGTCCTGGACGCCAGTTCGTCCATGTCGCACCTGAGCGGCAAGGTCGTCGAAGTCGCCGACCAGCAGATCGCGTACCTCGCCCGCCGGTCGAGGGAGCTGGACCAGGAGACCCGCGTCACGGTGTACGTCTTCGCCGACAAGGTGGAGTGCGTCATCTACGACAAGGACGTGCTGCGGATGCCGTCGCTGAAGCAGATGTACCGGGTCGGGGGGATGACGGCTCTGCTGGCGGCCGCACTGAAGTCCCAGCGGGAGCTGGCGCAGACGGCCCAACTGTACGGCGACCACAGCTTCCTGACGTTCGTCCTCACCGACGGGCAGGAGAACGCGAGCCATCGCTGCCCGGACGCCCCTGCCAGGGATCAGCGTGAGCTGATAGGGGCCGTGGCCGAGATGTTCCAGACACAGGAGGACAACTGGACGCTGGCCGTCCTCGTGCCGGACCAGATGGGCAAGCGCGAGGCCATGCAGTGCGGTTTCCCGAAGGACAACATCGCCATCTGGGACGCCACGAGCACCCAGGGGCTGGAGGAGGCCGGCCAGGTCATCCAGCAGGCCACCGAGAAGTTCATGGTGGGCCGCACCCAGGGCATCCGGGGATCGCGGGCGGTGTTCTCCACGGGCGCGGACGCCGTCAACAAGGACACCATCAAGGCGGCCGGCCTCGCCCCGGTGGATCCGTCGAAGTACCAGCTGATCCCGGTGGCCCGTGACGCGGGAATCCGGGAGTGGGTCATCGAATGCGGGCACGCCTACCGTACCGGTGGTGCGTTCTACCAGCTGAGCAAGTCGGAGAAGGTCCAGGCGCAGAAGCAGATCGCGGTGTTGGAGAAGAAGACGGACCGGGTGTACACGGGGCCCGAGGCCCGCGCCCTGCTCGGCCTGCCGGACATGGAGGTCCGCGTCAAGCCGGACCACAACGACGACTTCACGATCTTCGTGCAGAGCACCAGCGTGAACCGGAAGCTCGTGGCGAACACGCGGCTGCTGCTGATGCTCTGAGGCCGGTGAAGTAAGGACCGCCGGCAAAGGAAAAGACCGCCGGCAAAGGAAAAGGCAAGGAGGTTCGCCCGCTCCTTGCCACTCTCAACGTATAGCGCACCGGGGGGCTTGCGGCAAGGCCCGGGTCGTGACGCAGAATCGTCGCCCGAGGCCGGACCTGGGGAAATCAGGTGTCCGCGAAGTGCGCGCTCTTTTGTCCTGTGCGGGGCCCGTGGCGCGACGCGGAGAGCCGGCCGGCAATCGACATCGTTCATGGGGGTTCCGTGACGGACGTCAACGACGTCATCGACGTGATCGTGGTCGGCGGCGGGCCGACCGGCTTGATGCTGGCGGGCGAGCTGCGGCTGCACGGCGTGCGTGTGGTCGTGCTGGAGAGACTGAGCGAGCCGACCGAGCAGTCACGTGGTCGTGGCCTGCACACGCGCAGCGTCGAGATGATGGACCAGCGCGGCCTGCTGGACCGGTTCCTCGCGGTCAGTGAGAAGTTCCAGGTCGGCGGTCTCTTCGGCGGCATCATGAAGCCGTGGCCGGACCGGTTGGACACGGCTCACCCGTACGGCCTCTCCACCCTGCAACCGGTCACCGAGCGGCTGCTGGGCGAGCGTGCCCTCGAGCTCGGTGCCGAGATCCGGCGCGGCTGCGAAGTGGTCGGCCTGAGCCAGGACGAGGACGGGGTGACCGTCGAATTGGCCAGTGGGGGTCTCCCCGGCCATGGGGGCGTGGCCGCCGGGGGAGGGGGAGGCGCGCGGCTGCGCGCCCGCTACCTTGTCGGCTGCGACGGGGGCCGCAGTGTGGTGCGCAAGCGGCTCGGCGTCGGTTTCCCCGGCGAGCCCGCCACGGTCGAGACGCTGCTGGGTGACATGGAGATGACCGAGGGCCCGGAGACGGTCGCCGCCGTCGTCGCGGAGGTCCGCAAGACCCAGCTGCGGTTCGGCGTCATCCCCAACGACGACGGGAAGGAGGGCGTCTTCCGCGTCATCGTGCCCGCCGACGCTGTGGCCGGGGACGGCGCGACCGCGCCGACCCTCGAGGAGTTCAAGCAGCGGCTGAGGGCCTGCGCGGGCACCGACTTCGGCGTGCACTCCCCGCGCTGGCTGTCCCGGTTCGGCGACGCCACCCGGCAGGCCGAGCGCTACCGGGTCGGCCGGGTGCTGCTGGCCGGCGACGCGGCGCACATCCACCCGCCGACCGGCGGGCAGGGCCTCAACCTCGGCATCCAGGACGCCTTCAACCTCGGCTGGAAGCTGGCCGCCGCGGTGGCCAGCTGGGCACCGGAAGGACTGCTGGACAGTTACCACGCCGAACGGCACCCGGTCGGCGCGGCCGTGCTGGACAACACCCGCGCGCAGATCGCGCTGCTGGGAACCGACCCGGGCGCGACCGCGCTGCGGGAACTGCTCTCGAAGCTGATGGACTTCGAGGAGGTGAACCGGTACGTCACCGAAATGATCACCGCGACCGGAGTCCGCTACGACTTCGGCGAGGGACACGAACTGCTCGGCCGACGGATGCGGGACGTGCGGCTGAAGCAGGGCCGCCTCTACGAGCTGATGCACGGCGGCCGCGGACTGCTGCTCGACCGGACCGGCCGGCTCTCGGTGGTGGGCTGGGCCGACCGCGTCGACCACGTCGTCGACGTCGGCGAGGACCTGGACGTCCCCGCGGTGCTGCTGCGGCCGGACGGCCACGTGGCATGGGCCGGCGACGACCAGCAGGACCTCCTCAGCCGCCTGCCCCGGTGGTTCGGCGCCCCCACCGTCTGAAGCGCCTGGCCTTCCCGACGTGTCGCGCGAGCCGGTACGCGTCGGCTTCACGGACGAGTTCCCGGGAGCGGATCCGGTGCAACTCGAAGTGCGTGCCGCTCACTGCCGGAGCGCCACGACATCGGCGACCAGGCAACTGACGTTGTCGGGGCCGCCGGAGCCGTTGGCGAGGGCGATGAGTTCGCGGACCGCCCGCTCGGGCTCCCCGGTCCCGAAGAGCACCCGGTGGATCTCCTCGGCCGGCACGACGGCCGGCAGACCGTCGGAGCAGAGCAGGTACCGGTCTCCCCGCCGGGCGTCGTGCAGGCGCATGTCGGGGGTGGCATCGGCTCCTCGGCCCAGGGCTCGTATCAGCAGCGACCGCTGGGGGTGGGAGGCGGCCTCTTCCGGGCTGAGGCGTCCTTCGTCGACCATCGACTGCACCACGGTGTGGTCGTGGGTGATCAGGGACAGCTCTCCGCCGCGCAGGAGGTACGCCCGGGAGTCGCCGATGTGGACGAGGGCCAGCTGGGAGCCGGTCCAGAGCATCGCGGTGAGTGTGGTGCCGGCCTCTTCGGGGGAGGGGCTGTTCCCGGTGACACCGTGCACCGCGTGCTCGGCCCGGTCGATCGCGTCCTCGAGGACGTTGAGGAGAGGGCCCGCCGGGATGCCGTCGGTTTCGAGGGGCTTGAGCGCGTCGACGGCGGCCGCGCTGGCAACGGCTCCCCGACTGCCGTAGCCGTCGGCGACGGCGAGCAGGCGGGAACCGGCGTAGGCGGTGTCCTGGTTGCTCTCGCGGACCAGGCCCGTGTCGGACAGTGCGGCGTAACGGATTCCCAGGGGCTCGGTGGTCGGGGGCATGGCGGGGTCCTTCCCGGCGAGATGGTCGATGAGGAAGGTGGCCAGGTCCCGCCGTGCGGCGGTGTCGGCCTCGACCTGGGCCCGGAACGCGCGGATCTCCTGAGCCGCCGGGCCCGCCTCCAGCGTGCAGACGTGCTGGATGCGGGCGAGGGGCATCCCCAGGCGCCGGAGCCAGGCGACCAGTCGGGCCCGGTCCAGTTGTTGCGGTGCGTAGTAGCGGTAGCCGGTCACCGGGTCGACCCGAGCGGGGGTCAGCAGGCCGAGTTCGTCGTACAGGCGCAGTGCCTTCGGCGACAGTCGGGACACCTTCGCGAACGCCCCGATGGTCAGCAGCCCCATGCTCGCTCCTCCTCATGCCGGGCACCTCGCCCGGCCCCACCATGCTGTGGCTTCCCCCAAGGTGAGGGTCAACCAAGGCTGCTCGCGCCCCTCGCCACCGTCGCCGACCCCGGCGGAGGGCCGGGGTCCATGACCGGGACAGCTGCCACTCGGCTGTCCCGGTCGATCCGGGAAATTGATTGGGCAGGCAAGCTCGACCCCCATACGTTCGGCCGCATGGCTGACGAGTGTTTCGGGCATCCACGACTCGCCGCGATCTATGACCCCCTCGACCCCGATCGCAGCGATCTCGATGCGTATGGGGAGATGACGGAGGAGTTCGGGGCACGTCAGGTGCTGGACATCGGCTGTGGGACAGGCGTGTTCGCACTTGCGCTGGCCGAACGCGGGCTCGAGGTCGTCGGGGTCGACCCCGCCCAGGCGTCCATCGACGTGGCCCGAGCCAAGCCGGGCAGCGAGCGAGTGCGCTGGATCTGTGGCGATGCGACGACGCTCCCGCCGCTGCGGGTCGACCTGGCGACCATGACGGCGAACGTCTCCCAGCAGATTCTCGATCCGCAGGCATGGCGGGAGACCCTGCGTGGCGCGTACGAAGCACTACGGCCTGGTGGCCGTCTGGTGTTCGAGACCCGGGTTCCGGCCGGACGCGCCTGGGAGGAGTGGAACCGCGAAGCCACGTATCGCGTGACGGAGATCCCGGGTGTCGGCGCCGTCGAGAGCTGGGTCCAGGTGGTGGAGGTGAGCGAGCCGCTGGTGACGTTCCGCTGGACCTACGTGTTCGCTGCCGACGGGCAAGTGCTGACATCGGACTCCACCTTGCGTTTCCGCGAGCGGCAGGAGGCCGAAACGGAGCTGATCGCGCAGGGTTATGAGGTAGAGGGCGTTCGCGACGCGCCTGACAGGCCAGGCAAGGAGTTCGTCTTCGTCGCGCGACGTCCATTGGCCAATTCGGAGCTCAGCTCAGCGTGAACCGTCCCGGGTTCGGTAGGGACTCTGTCCCGTCTCGCTCAAAGTGAGGCATGACGAAGCTCTGACCTGCGGTGCCTCAGATTGAGCGAGACGCAGAGATGCTGCCGGTCTCGCTCAAACTGAGGCATTCAGCCGAAACTCACCTGCTGTCCCATCGTGCGCCCACGGCGACGACGCGGGCGCCGAGTCGTCAGGCGGGCTGGACGGTGATGGTGCAGAGGCGCTTGGTGGCCCGGGTCAGGGCTACGTACAAGTCCCTTTCCCCACCGGGACGGACCGTGATGATTTCCTCGGGGTTCACGACGACGACCCCGTCGAATTCCAGGCCGCGTGCTTCGGACGCCGGCACGATGCGTGCGTGGTGAGCGACGCCCTGGGCCGTCAGCTCGCTCACCCTGGTGTCCGCGCAGATCACTCCCAGAAGCTCGCCCGGGTGCGCGGTGCTCTGGGCGCGGAGTTCCTGGACGACGGCGGTGACCAACCCGTCCGCAGGTGTGGTCACGGTGCGAGGGCTCTCACCGCTTCGCAGTGACCGTGTGGGCTTCTGGTCCGGAGCGATCCGCGTGAGCAGGTCCCGGACGCTCTCCAGGATCTCCTGCGTGGTGCGGTAGCTGACGGTCAGGTTGTGCAGTTTGAACCGCGGTCCCACGTGGGGGCTCAGTGCTTCCTTCCAGTCGCGTGCTGTCGCGACCGGGCCTGCCTGGGCGAAGTCACCCACCAGCGTCATCGACCGTGCCGGACAGCGGCGGACGATCATCCGCCACTGCATGGCAGTCAGTTCCTGCGCCTCGTCGACGACGACGTGCCCGTACGTCCGCTCGGGAGGGCCGTCGACCAGGCTCGCCGCCTCGTCCAGCAACGGCACATCGGCATCGGTCCACGGGTCGTCCGCACCGCGCAGCAGAAGGGACCGCTCCTGCGCGGTCAGGCGGGGCAGGCGCTCGGCAAGAGCGCCGGCGTCCGTCAGGAGCGCCTTCACGAGGTCACCGGGTACCAGCCGCGGCCACAACACCTCGACCGCTCGGTCGACGCCGGCGTCCTCGAGCAGATCGGCTCGGATGGCGTCCAGGTCCAGCTCGTGGACCGGCCCCGGGTCGGCCGCACCTTCGGCACGGCGCTGGGCGACTCCCGTGAACCGGTCGAGGTTCAGACCCGTCATCCTTTCGGCATCGATGTCGATCTGCTCCAGAAGGTCGCCCATGTCTCGTTGCATCGCGTCGGTGACGGCGTCGACCAAGAGCTCTTTGAACACCTGGCGCGCGGGGTTGTGCCCCGATACGGCTGCCACGGCGGCATCGCGCGCCGCGGCGACTTCCTCCCCGGAAAGGTGAACCAGTTCCTGTCCGACCCGCACGGTGAAGTCACCGGCGGGGGCTTGGTTGACGCGCAGCAGGCCGGCCAGGGCGTCGGCGAGGTCGGACCTTCCCTTGAGACGCGCCGTCTCGAGCGGGCCCGCCGTGTCCGTGGACACTCCGGCCAGTTCCCGGCAGGTCGCCAGAACGACGTCGTTCTCTCCGAGCGAGGGAAGGACCTGGGAGATGTAGTCGAGGAACCGGGCGTTCGGGCCCACCACCAGGACACCCTCCTCCGCGGTGCGCGGGAACGCGTACAGGACATAGGCCGCCCGGTGCAGGGCGACCACCGTCTTGCCGGTGCCGGGCCCGCCCTGCACCACGGTCACCCCGCGGTGGGCGGAGCGGACGATCTCGTCCTGCTCGGCCTGCAGTGTCGCGACGGCCGCGTGCATCCGGCCCGTACGCCGTGCCGACAGAGCCTCGGTCAACGGGCCGTCCCCCACGACGTCCTCGTCGGTCGGGGCGGTCCCGTCCAGCAGTTCGTCGCTCACCGAGATGACCGTGCGCTCCTCGAGGCGCAGGTGCCGGCGCCGCCGCAGGTCCATCGGGTGGACCGGTGTCGCCTCGTAGAAGGGCCGCGCCGCGTTCGCGCGCCAGTCCACGAGCAGAGGCAGGTCATCCTCCTCCGTCTGCAGTCCGATCCGCCCGATGCGCAGAGCCGTGCCGTCCGTCCAGTCGATGCGCCCGAAGACCAGCCCCTTTTCGGCGCCCTCCAGCCGGCCGATTTCCTTGGCCAGACGCTCGGCGGCGATTTCTCTCTCGTATGCCTCACCGGCGCTGTCCGCCGGGGCCTTCAGCACGCTCGCTCGGTGCACTCGCGCCTCGGAAAGCCGCTCGGTGAGCAACTCATATAAGGAGGACACATAATCCTGCTCCGATGCAACCGCACGCGCAGAGGGATCATTCATTTTCGACAACAGGGGGCTCCTTCGATTCGAGCCACACCATACGGTCGAAGTTCCCTGAAGATAAGTCTTGACTTACTTGGTGAGCCATGGCCTTGCGGCTTAATTCATGAAGGCACACCGTGTGGCGTGTCTTGCATTCCGCCGTTCCGTATGTCGCTGGTTGCGCTCCCGATGCCCGCCTGCCTTATGGGCGAGCCCGCCCTTGGATGCTCTCAACCCGAGGTAGCGGCGTATTTGGCCGTGGCTTCGACGAGCGAGTTGAACTTGCCGCGGATCCACGGGCCTGTGGTGGTGCGGGGCTTGTAGTCCAGACGGAAAGACCGTTCGAAGGCGGCGAAGGTGCCTCCGGTGATCTGTTCGGCTTTGCGGTCAAGTTCTGGTTGCAGTGCCAGTTTCATGACGAGCTGGATGAGCAGGGCGAGGCGGGGGTAAGCCGCGGCTCTCCGAAATCGTTGGACGGGGCCGAATCTGTTCGGGAGGTCGTCCGGGTCCGGACGGTAAATTCGCTCGAAGGTGCTTTCGCTGTCCTTTCGGACGAGCGCCCGGTGGTCTATCTCGCTCCAGAAGCTTTCGCAGAGCTGGTAACACAGGCCAAAGGCTCGGCCCTTGTATTTCATCTCCAGTCGGTTGAGGACGATCTGGGCCCGGACGACTTCGGGAGCGTGCTCCAGACTGATCTGTCCTTCGGGGTTCACCTTGCCGCAGCCCAGCCAGCGCCGGTGTCGGATGCAGACGTTGTCGTGGAACCCGCGTATGTGCACGTAGATGGGCTCGCCGTCGCTCCCGGACCGCCAACCGCAAAGGTCGCAGGCCCGACGAACGAGGAGCCCGGTGCGTCGCCGGTGCTCCGGCGCGATGTCGGGATCGTAGTGACGAAGTTCCGGGATGGCCCAAAGGAGTGCTCTGCGGGGGTGGCTGCTGAGGAGTGCCAGCTTTTCCAACTCGTCGAGCTGGCAGAGAAGCCAGCGTGAAGGCGTGCGGACCGCACGGAGATCGGGCAACTGGTTCGCGACAGCGAGACGATGCCGGTAGGAATCCAATGTCTCGTTGGGGAACGGCGTGACCGGGTGTGGCAGTGGCCGCAGCAAGACTGGATCGAACGGAAGCGACTTGACGGCCGCGGGCCCTCTTTGGCGGTTCATCCGGCTTCCCTGTCCCCGCCCCGGAATGCTCGCTCGCTGGCGTAGTCGACGTGGACGGAGTTCAGCTGTCGGCGGGTGATGCGTTCGCTTCCGTCGAGGATCGCGGAGATGGCCGCGGCCCGGATCAGGTGCGAGAGGCTGCCGATCATTCCGCTCGTGCGTTGGTGGAGGTATTTGTGCAGGTCCGGCAGTGTTCCGGGAACGTGATGGTGCAGCCGCAGGGTGGACTCCATCGTCGCCACCAGGCCCTCCCACTCGTCGTTGAGCGGGAACGGGCCGGTGTGCAGGAGCGTGCAGCGGCCGGCGAGCTGGTCGCCGCGGATGCCGGTGAACAGACCCGAGTTCTCGACGTCGATTCCCGCGTAGGCGAAGGTGGCGGGCAGGTGCTCGGTGAAGTACTTGAGGTGGTCGGACAACTCCTCGCCCGAGCTGGTGGCCAGGTTCATCAGGTGGATCTCGTCGACCAGCACGAGGTCGGTCCGGGCCTCGATCAGTACTTGGCAGACGGTGCTGGTGATGTCGACGGTGTTGTGGCGGGGAGAGATCACCGGCAAGCCGAGGAACCGGGCGAACTCGATGGCGAGTTTGCGAGGGGAGCCCTTCGGCGGGGCGGTGACATAGACCACCGGGATCCGTCTGCCCGAGGGGTAACGCTGGCGGGTCCGCAGTTCGTGCGTCCGGCCGAGCTGCCGCAGTGCGGTGGTCTTCCCCGTGGTTCGCTCGCCCGAGAGGATCAGGCCCCGGCGGGCTCCGTGCTCACGACGGTTCAAAAGGGTCAGCAGCCGCCCCTGGTGGCAGACCTTTTCGACCGTGGACGTCCGCACGACCTGCAGTTCGGAGTGGTAATCGATGCGCAGCTCGTCATCGGCGTCGCGTGCGCTGTCGTTCATCGCCTTCCGGTTTTCTGCGGAAGCGAGTTGATAGGTGGCGGTGTCCTTCTCGACGAAGCGGCGCCACCCGGCCAGAGTCGTGGGCGGCTCGACTCGCTCGTCGTCAATGACGAGTCCAGGTTCGTCGCCGGGTTTCACCGCCACCGCTTCGCCTCCTCGCGCGCGTCGAAGATCCCCAGTGGCACCACCTTGGCCAACTCCACCTCTTCATCAGCTGGTTCGGGTTCATCTGCGTATTCAGGCTTCCGTGACTCGTTCGCCGCTGGTTCTGGACGCGGCCAGGACGGCGTGCTGGTGGCATGGGTGCGGGCGACGACCTTGCGGTCCCGCCGCACTGCCGGATCGCCTTTGCGTCGCCGGGGTGCAGGTGGCTTCTCCGGGCCGTCGGAGGCCCGGTCCAGCAGTTCGGCCGCGACCTGGGCGATCTCCTGCTCCTGAGGCTTGCGCTGGGTGCGTTCGCTCAGCACCTGATGAGCCCGGTCAAAGACCAACTCGCCCATCGGGACCGGCGACGTGCGCAGATGGCGCCAGGTCGCGGTGATCCAGCCAGTTCCTCGGTGATCCCGTACCCAGACACGGGAGATGTCGTAAGGGTCGTAGTGGACCTCCCAGAGCCGACCGTCCGGCCCGGCCCCAGAGGGCTGGCGCCGGTAGGGGCCGAAAGCGCGGGAGTCGTAGATGCGGCTGTTGATCCTCACACCGCTGGAACCGATGACCCGCCACTTCCGGGGCAGCAATTGGACGTACTCCTCGGCGCTGAGCGCGACCGGCACGTATCCGGCCGCCGACACCAGCGCGGCGTACTTCTCGTTCGGACTCAATGGCCGTCCGGGCATCAGCGGGTCTCGCAGCCCGTCATGTGGCCTGGTCTGCCAGACGACGACGACCCATTCCTGAAGAAGCTCCTGAAGTTCATGGATGGACCAGGCCGCCTGGGCTTCCGGGCCCTTGCCCCGCATCTCGGCGCTGCGGCCCTTGTAGCCGGCGACGTACTGGGCGAACAGGGTCGCCACCGATCCCAGGGTCCGCTCGATGTGCGGTTTGTCGGTCGGGGTGTCCGGGTGGGCGGGCTGGAACGAGATCCCCAAGTGGCGGCAGGCATTGCGGAAGTTGTCGGAGACGAATGCCTTCCCGCGGTCGCTGACCACCATCTCCGGAACGATCACGGGGACGGCCGCGGCCTTGGCCAGCCGCTCGTCCAGCGGCAGCAGTGAGGCGTAGGGCAGCACCGACCGCGACAGGCGCAGGGCATCTGGCCAGCCCGGCCGCATCATCTCTGGCGTCATCGCCCGGGCCAGCAGCAACGCGGCATCCACTGCCTTCGTCGAGGGCCGCAGCACCACCGCCGCCAGCGTCCTCGTGGCCAGGTCCACCAGCCCGGTCAACTCGCAGGTGTCCACCTCACCGTCGTCGTGGACGACCAGGACGTCCAGCGGAGTCGAGTCGATCTCCATGACCTCGCCCGGCCGCCCCGCCGTCAACTGCCCGAACATCCTCTTCGGCTGTTTGCCCAGCGACCGGCGGGTGCGGGCTGACCCGAACAGATGGCGCCCCGTGGAAACCGCCTCCAGCAGGCGATAGAACCCGGCCCGGGAGGGCATCTTCACCACTCCGGCGCCGTGCTCGGCGGCCAGGAGCCGTTCCACCTTCCGCCGCAACACCTGTGCGGAGACCGTCGCCTCCTCCACCCGGCTGTCCATCACCTTTTCGATCGCGGCCATCACCCTGGGATCGGCCCGGCTCGTGCCGGTGGCGGGCTTGCGTATCCGCCCGTCCACCAGACCTGTCACCCCCTCGTTCTCGAAACGGGTGCGAAGCCTCTGCAGGGTGCTCAAGCCCACGTCCTCGCCGGCCTCCCGCAGCTCGGCCAGCTTGGTCAGCTCCCGCTGCCGCAGCGAGTGCACCGCCGGGTCGTACTCGGCCCGGACCTGAGCATGCGGATCACCGTCCGGGCGACCCGTGAGCAGCTCGGTCAGGTGTCGCTGCCACCACCGGGCCCGCGTCACTGCCTCCTCGGGCAGCCCCTCCAGCACCCCTTCCTCCGGCAGCGGCGGACGGCCCGGGCCGATGCTGCTGACCACCGTGAAGCCCTCGGAGGCGAGCAGATGCCCCAGCAGGACGACGCTCGGGGCCTGGGCATCGTCGACCAGCCGTACCGAGGTGCCGTGCAGAGCCGCGACGGTGTGCTCACGCCCGTCGTAACGCACTCGGTCACCCAGCGACAGCAGCATCGGACGCGTCGGCATCACTACCCACCTCCCTCGCGAACACGGTCGCGGGCCGCACCAGCGTGGCCGCAGACAGCAGCTCGTCCTCCAGCTTGACGGCGAGTTCCCGGCGCCAGATCAGATGAAAGAGCACGGGCAGCACGGCAATGGGATCGCCGACCGCGCGGGCCCCGGCCAGCAGCCCGCACGGCTCGGTGAACACCGCCGTGAGCGCGGCCACCACCGGCTCCCGCCTCACTCGCGGATGCCGGTAGCCCGACAGCCAACGCAGATTCGCCGCCAACACTGAATCCAGCACTCCGACACGCTCGTAACCCCAGCCGACCTGAGCACAGGCCACGGCCGTGACCGCGAACTTCTCCGCGTCCTCCGGCGGGATCAGATCGTCCGGACGCACATCCAGCACCACGACGGTGCCGTCCCGATGCCGTACGAAGTAGTCCGGCGTGTGCCTCACCCGCCGGCCCCGCCTGCCATCCCGCCACGACAACCGGAACGGCTGCGAAGCCATTGCCGCCACCGACGGCTCGGAGTCCAGCCGCATCAAGTGGCTCAGCTCGACCCACGACTCGTAACCGACGTCCGTGGCACCGGTCGCCGCCCAGTACCAGCCGGAAAAGTTCCGCAGACCCCGGCACGACGGGAAAGCCCGCACAGGCTCGGCCACCTCGAAACGGGTTGGCCACATCGCCTCAATCGGCCCCTGTCGCAACTCGCCCCGGGAATCGACGTACTCCAGCTGGAAATCCTCGGCATCCACCCGCCACCCCCACTCGGCGCTTTCCGGGTACGGCGACCGTAGGCACCAGGGGTGTCCGGTACCTCAGATTGACTGAGACACAGCAGCAGATGCCCGAGATTGAGCGAGATGTACGACCCGATGCCTCACATAGACCGAGACTGCCTCGGCTTCAGCGAGACAGGACACCGTAGGGACTCTGACGTTCCTGCTGATCCGGATCGGCACGGCGCACTATTGCAAGCGGGTGCTTGCAATAGTTAGCGGGGTGGGGCAGGGTGGGGGCATGGCGTCACTCAATGTCGGCAATCTTGGTGAGTATCTCCGTGAGCAGCGGCGCAACGCGCAGTTGTCGCTGCGGCAGCTCGCCGATGCCGCCGGGGTGTCCAATCCGTATCTGAGCCAGATCGAGCGCGGGCTGCGCAAGCCGAGCGCGGAGGTGTTGCAGCAGGTCGCCAAGGCGCTGCGGATCTCCGCCGAGACGCTGTACGTGCGCGCCGGCATCCTCGACGCCGAGCGGGACCGGGAGGAAGTGGAGACGCGGGCCGTCATCCTCGCCGATCCCACGTTGAGCGAGCGTCAGAAGCAGGTACTGCTCCAGATCTACGAGTCCTTCCGCAAGGAGAACGGGTTTGGGGGCGCCGAGGACGGTGAGGCGACCGGGACTGCCGGTGTCGTCGGTGCCACTGGTGCTGTCGAGGTGGCTCAAGGGGCGGAGGCCTCGGAGGTTTCCGGAAGTGCCGACGGGAGCGGCGGCTCTGATGGTGGTTCCGCGATACGTCGGGGCGGCCGTAAGGCCGGTGGCGGTACGGACGCCGGGCGCCGGGGCCCCTCCGGCAACAACACCAGCAGTGACAACAGCAACAGCAGCAGTGACAACAGCAACAGCAGCAGTGACATCGATCCGCGGCGGACGGACGGCTGAGCCGGACCAGGGCACCGGCCGCCGCCGCGGATCACACGAACCCTCAGCCGAAAACGAATCCGGGAGGACCCTCACCATGGCCATCACCGACGACCTGCGCAAGACCTTCAGCGACCCGACCCCGCTCTACTTCGCCGCCGGCACCGCCGACCTCGCCCTGCAGCAGGCCAGGAAGGTTCCGGGCCTGGTCGAGCAGATCCGCGCCGAGGCTCCTTCGCGCATCGAGGCCGTCCGCAACACCGACCCCAAGGCCGTCCAGGAGAAGGCGACCATCCGGGTCAGGGAGACGCAGGAGACCGTCCAGGCCAAGGTCAACGAGTTCCTTGGCTCGCTCGACACCGACCTGAAGAAGTTCGGCGAGACCGCCCAGGACCTGGCCCTGCGCGGGGTCGGCGTCGCCGCCGAGTACGCGGTCAAGGCCCGCGAGACCTACGAGAAGGTCGCCGAGCACGGCGAGCAGGCCGTGAAGAACTGGCGCGGCGAGGCCGCCGAGGGCATCGAGGACATGGCCGTCGCCGTCGAGGACGTCGCCGTCGCCGTCGAGCCGAAGGACGGGCCCGCGGCCGGACCGAAGGCCGTGACCACGCCGAAGCTCGAGTCGGTGGGGGGTGAGGGCGACAGGGGGGACAGCGCCAACGGGGCGACGAAGCCCGGCGCCAGGAAGGCCCCGACGCGCAAGCCCACGACGGCCAAGAAGACGCCGCCCGCCAAGTAGGAACGTGGGAACGAGCGGCAGCGGTGCCGACGAGTGGTACGGGCCGGGCACTCTCGCGGTGTCCGGCCCGTTCTACTGGGTAGCCCGCCGGCGGTTGCGGGTACGGTGACCGCGTAAGGACGAGCCGAGTCGGGTGGTGGACGTTGTGCTGATGCAGGGCTTCGAGGGGTTGATGTGGTTGCTGAGCATGGCCCTGATCGTTTTCAGCGGCTTCGCGTTGATCGACGCGGCCATCCGCCGCGAGGACGCCTACCGCGCGGCGGACAAGAAGACCAAGCCGTTCTGGCTGATCATCCTCGGGCTCGCCTTCGTGGTGAACCTGATCTTCAACATCCTGTCGTTCCTGCCGATCATCGGGCTGATCGCGACCATCGTGTACATGGTCGACGTCCGTCCCGCCCTGCGCGGCCTCTCCGGCGGCGGGCGCAGCCACCGGGGCTCCAGCAGCGACGGCCCCTACGGCCCGTACAACGGCGGACGGTGAGGAGGCAGAGCCCCCTTCCCCGTCACGGCCGCTGCGGTGGCACCCGGTCCAGGAGCAGCACCGCCACGTCGTCCGTCAGCTCCCCGCCGTTGAGGTCGCGGACCTCGTTGACGGCCGCCCGCAGCAGTTCCTCGCCCCGCAGTCCGTCCGTGAGCTGGCGGTGGACCATGCCGACCATGCCGTCCTGGCCGAGCCGTTCCCCGCTGTCGCCGACCCGGCCCTCGATCAGGCCGTCCGTGTAGAGCATCAGGCTCCACTCCGTGCCCAGTTCCACCTCCGTACGCGGCCAGCGGGCGCCGGGCAGCAGCCCGAGTGCCGGGCCGTTGTTGTCGTACGGCAGCAGTCGCGCGGGTCGGTCCGGCCGGGCGAGGAGCGGTGAGGGGTGGCCGGCCAGGCACAGGCCCGCCCGGCGGCCGTCGGGGGAGATGTCCACCGCGCAGAGGGTCGCGAAGATCTCGTCGTCCGCGCGCTCGTGCTCCAGCACCTGCTGCAGCGTGCCCAGCAGCTCGTCCCCGCACAGGCCCGCCAGGGTCAGCGCGCGCCAGGCGATGCGCAGCTCCACGCCGAGGGCGGCCTCGTCCGGGCCGTGGCCGCAGACGTCGCCGATCATGGCGTGCACCGTGCCGTCCGGGGTGCGGACGACGTCGTAGAAGTCACCGCCGAGTAGGGCGCGCGAGCGGCCCGGACGGTAGCGGGCGGCGAAGCGGAGCGGGGAGCCGTCCAGGAGCGGGGTCGGCAGCAGGCCGCGTTCCAGGCGGGCGTTCTCCTGGGCGCGCAGCCTGCCCTCGGCGAGCCGCCGCTCGGCGGTGTCGGAACGCTTCCGTTCCACCGCGTACCGGATCGCCCTGCTCAGCAGCCGACCGTCCAGCTCGTCGCGGAAGAGGTAGTCCTGGGCGCCCACGCGCACCGCCTCCGCGCCGCGCTCGGCGTCGCCCGACGCGGTCAGCGCGAGGACGGCGTGCCGGGGCGCGAGCTCCAGCACGTGCTTGAGCACGGCGAGCTCGTCGTTGTCGCCGGCACTGCCACCGCTGTTGCCGTTGCCCGCCCGGCTGCCGGGTGCGGGCAGTGCGAGGTCCAGCAGGATGCAGTGGACGTCGTCGGTCAGCAGCCGCTCGGCCTCGGTGAGGTTGCGGGCGGTGCGCACACGGATCGGCTTGCCGGTCTGGTCGAGCAGGTCCGGCACGATCGGTGAGCCCGCCGGGTCGTCCTCGATCAGCAGCAGTGTGAGGTTGGTGGGGGCGGTCGAGGTCGCCTCGTTCCTGGCGTCGTCCTCGGTGTGCTCCGCCGTGCGCGGGGCCGTCGCTCCGGCCTCCGAGGCGTCCTCGGCGGGGCCACCGTTCGGTGATGCGGCGTGCGTCTGACCGCTTTCCGCGGCCGGGAGCGTTCTCTGCCGCGGTACGGGTGCGGGCATTCTTCCGGGTTCCTTCCCTCCCCCCGAGGGCGTGGTGGGGGCGCGGGATCTCGGCCCGTGCACCCCGTGCTCTCCACTTCGGACGAGCAGGGGGCGCCCCTTCCAGCGGGGACGATAGCGGGTGTCGGCGCCGCAGCGGAATGGTGTGGAGCACGCCGCTCGGCCATCAGCCGGTGTCATATGCCGCGTTATGGGCAGTAGTTGGGCACGTCGGCGATGTGGCCGGGATGACGAACGTCACGCCCGCAGGGGTGCGGCCGCGTCATCGGCGTGGACCGGGTCACATGGCGCAGGTCACGGGTCGCTCAGTTCGCGTCCGCGTTCTCGCCGCTCTCGCCCTTCTTGATGCTCTTGTCGACCTTGCCGGCTTTGCCGGCCTTGTCGTCATTGCCGTTTTCGTCGGCATTCGGGTCCGGGCGGACCACCCCGAGGATCGGCATCGAACCGGCTCCCGCGATCGTGATCGCCCGTCCCGGGCGCGGGGCGTGGACGATGGCTCCGTCTCCGATGTACATGCCGACGTGGCTGGCGTCGTCGAAGTAGATGACGAGGTCGCCGGGCCGCATCTCCGTGACGGCGACGCGCGTCAGCTGCTTCCACTGTTCCTGCGAGGTGCGCGGGATGCCCTGCCCGCCCGCTCTCCACGCCTGTGAGGTCAGCCCCGAGCAGTCGTACGTCTTCGGGCCCTCGGCGCCCCACTCGTACGGCTTGCCGATCTGCGCGGTGGCGTACGCGACGGCCTTCCTGCCCTGCTCGGTCGCCTCCGCCCCGATGCCGTCGAGGACGCCGGAGTTCAGCCAGGCGGACTGGGCCTCCTCGGCGGCCCGCCGCTCCAGCTCGGCCAGCCGTTCCTTCTCCTCCTGCTCCAGCTCGGACTCGACCTTCTCGGCCGCCGCGATCTGCTTCTCGATCTTCTTCTGCGCCTCGGCCTTCACCTTGCGGCCCGCCTCCAGCTTCCGCCACTGGGCGTCGGCGTCCTGCGCGTACTGCTCCAAGTCCTCCTGGGTGCGCTTCATCTCACCGAGCAGGCCCTTGGTCGCGTGCTGGCCCTGACGGATCCGGCCCACACCGACGAGGAATTCCCGCGGGTCGTCGCTCAGCATCAGGTGGGCCTCGGGCGGGAGTCCGCCACCGCGGTACTGGGACGCGGCCGCGGCGCCCGCGCGGTCCTTCAACTCGTCCAGCTTCTCCCTGCCCTTGACGATCTTCTTGGCCAGCCGGGCGATCTCGGTGGACTGCTGCTCAGCCTTCTCCTCGGCGGCGTTGTACTCCTCGGTGGCCACCGCCGCGGCGCGGTAGAGCCTGTCGAGCTTCTTGCGCACGGCTTCGAGGTCCTTGGACGGCGCGACGTCGGAGCTCGCACTCGCGCTCGGCGCCGGGGGCGGCGGGGGAGTGGGGGCCGCGAACGCCGTGCCCGGCGCCGCCAGCACGGTGATCGCGCAGACCACGGCCACTGCCGCCGTGGTCAGCATGCGCTTGCCCGTCTCCATGACCCGCCCCCAAACTGATTAACCGTCAGTAACATCCTTCGTCAGGGGATGTTGCCATGCCGGCGCCCGAAGTGACAGAGGTGACGCTTCCCGGCCGCCCCTCCCTGTTATGGCGCTCGCCCCGTCGATGTGACGAACGACTCACGGAGATCGTTCCCGGAGTTCACCCCCGTGGCGCCAAGGCCTCCCACCGCACCGTGACTTCGCCCTGCCGCCACCGGGCCGGCCCGTCCGTCACCGGCCAGTCGGCGGTCAGATCCCGCACCGTACGGATCCAGCGCTGACGGGCACCGTACGAGGCGTAGGGCGCGGCGGCGGCCCAGGCGCGGTCGAAGTCGCGCAGGAAGGCGTGCACCGGTTCGCCGGGGACGTTGCGGTGGATGAGTGCCTTCGGCAGGCGTTCCGCCAGGTCCGAGGGGCGTTCCAGGGAGCCGAGCCGGGTCGCGAAGGTGACCGTGCGCGGTCCCTCCGGGCCGAGGGCGACCCATACGTGCCGCCGCCCGATCTCGTCGCAGGTCCCCTCGACCAGCAGTCCGCCGCGTGAGCCCCTCGCCGGTTCGGCCGGGGCGAGTCGCGCGCACAGCCGCTGCCAGACGGCGGCGACCTCGGCCTCGTCGTACTGGCGCAGGACGTTCGCCGCGCGGATCAGCGTCGGACGTCCGGGGAGCGGGACCTCGAAGCCGCCGTGCCGGAAGGCCAGCCCCTCACGTTCGTACGGGCGGGCCGCCGCGACCCGGGCCGGTTCGATCTCGACGCCGACCACGCGCGCGCGTGGGGCCACGGTGCGCAGGCGGTGCAGCAGTTCGACCGCCGTCCAGGGGGCGGCGCCGTAGCCGAGGTCGACGGCGACGGGGTGGTCGGTGCGGCGCAGCGCGGTGCCGTGCGTGGCCGCGATCCAGCGGTCCATGCGGCGCAGGCGGTTGGGGTTGGTCGTCCCGCGCGTCACCGTGCCCACGACGGGGGACCTCCGGGAGTGGGGGAGGGCGGCGGCGCGGGCGGTCATGCGTACGAGGGTATGCGGGCGGGCGAGCCCGCCGGGAATCGACCGGGGGCGCCGGACGACGGCCCCGCGCCTACGCACCCGGCACTCGAACGGTTGAGCGACATTCGGTAATGATTCGGCAAAGACCCGATCCGGAGAGGTCACCCGGAAATGGGAGCGGGCCCCTCCGGTGTTGGGGAGCTGGAGGGCCCGCACGCCCCCGAAAACCATGCCGGAAAGTCAGGCCCACAACGAGGAGGAACGCCACGTGAGCCAGTACATCGCCAGGCTCGGGCGGCGCTCCCCCGCCGCACCCCCGCGGCTGCGACTGCATCGCAGGCCCCGCCGCGTGGCGATGCTCTCCGTGCACACGTCCCCGCTGCACCAGCCGGGAACCGGCGACGCCGGCGGCATGAACGTCTACATCGTGGAACTCGCGCAGCGCCTCGCCGCGATCAACATCGAGGTCGAGATCTTCACGCGCGCGACCACCGCAGCCCTGCCGCCCTCCGTCGAACTCGCGCCCGGCGTCCTCGTCCGGCACGTCGACGCCGGCCCCTACGAGGGCCTGGCCAAGGAGGAGCTGCCCGCCCAGCTGTGCGCCTTCACGCACGGTGTGATGCACGCGTGGGCCGGCCACCGGCCCGGGTACTACGACCTGGTCCACTCCCACTACTGGCTCTCCGGCCACGTGGGCTGGCTCGCCGCCCAGCGCTGGGGCGTCCCCCTGGTGCACGCCATGCACACCATGGCCAAGGTCAAGAACGCCAACCTCGCCGTCGGCGACACGCCCGAACCGGCCGCCCGGGTCATCGGCGAGACCCAGATAGTGGCCGCCGCGGACCGGCTGATCGCCAACACCGCCGGAGAGGCCGAGGAACTCGTACAGCACTACTCGGCCGACCCGGACAAGGTCGCCGTCGTCCATCCCGGCGTCAACCTGTCCCGCTTCCGCCCGTCCGACGGGCGGGCCGCCGCCCGCGCCCGCCTCGGGCTGCCCCAGGACGCCCTGATCCCGCTCTTCGCGGGCCGCATCCAGCCGCTCAAAGCTCCCGACGTGCTGCTCCGCGCGGTCGCCGCGCTGCTCGACGAGCGCCCCGAGCTGCGCTCCCGGCTCTGCGTCCCCGTGGTCGGCGGCCCCAGCGGCAGCGGCCTCGCCAAGCCCGAGGGACTGCAGAAACTCGCCGCCCGCCTGGGCGTCGCCGACGTCGTACGGTTCTGTCCGCCGGTCGAGCAGGAACAGCTCGCGGACTGGTTCCGGGCCGCGTCCGTCCTCGTCATGCCCTCCTACAGCGAGTCCTTCGGCCTGGTCGCCATAGAGGCGCAGGCCGCCGGCACCCCGGTGCTCGCCGCCTCGGTCGGCGGCCTGCCGGTGGCCGTACGGGACGGACACACCGGCTTCCTCGTCCAGGGGCACGACCCCGAGGCCTACGCGCGCGTGCTGCTCGAATTCGCCGACCGGCCCGAGCTCGCCGACCGGATGGGCGAGGCCGCCGCCCGGCACGCCCGGTCCTTCGGCTGGGACAGGTCGGCCGCCGCCACGGCCGACGTCTACACGGCCGCGACGCAGGCCCACCGCCGTCACGTACGCTCCCAGCATGGCTGAAGCGGAACAGCGGCAGGCGGCGGCACAGGTCATCGAGGGCGTCCTCAAGGACGCCGAACTCGACTGGGAGAGCCCGGCGGCCGGCACGTACGTCGTGAAGCTCCCCGGCACCCGCAAACTGTCCACGACGGTCTCCCTCATCGTCGGCCGGCACTCGCTCTCCCTCAACGCCTTCGTCATCCGTCACCCCGACGAGAACGAGGCCGCCGTCCACCGCTGGCTCCTGGAGCGCAACCTCAAGCTGTACGGCGTGAGTTACGCCGTGGACCCGCTCGGCGACATCTACGTCACCGGCCGCTTCCCGCTGGCCGCCGTGATCCCGGACGAGGTCGACCGGCTGCTCGGGCAGGTCCTGGAGGCCGCCGACGGCAGCTTCAACACCCTGCTGGAACTGGGTTTCGCCACCGCGATCCGCAAGGAGCACGCCTGGCGGGTGTCGCGCGGGGAGTCGACGCGGAACCTGGACGCGTTCACCCGACTCACCGAGCGCCCCTCGGACGAGTAGGGACCGCGCAGGTCGCGGCAGGGCTACCGGCCTTCCGCTCGGTAGCGGCCCGGTGTGACTCCGACCAACTTCCGGAAGTGCCGGGTGAGATGGGCCTGGTCGTAGAAACCGGTGGTCACCGCGACCTCGCTCGGCGACCCCCCGTCGAGCAGCAGCCGACGGGCCCGGCCCACCCGGCGGGACAGCAGGTACTGGTGCGGCGCGATGCCGTAGGCGTGGCTGAACGCCCGTACCAGGTGCGCGGGATGAGCGGACAGCAGCCCCGCGGCCTCCGCCAGACCGAGCCCCTCCACGACCCGTGCGTCGAGCAGTTCGCGCAGCCGCCGGGCGAGGACGGGGTCCCGCCGGGGCGCCCGCGCGGCATCGTCCCGGGACCGCAGATGGGCCCGTAGCCGCTCCCCGACGAGCGTCAGCCTGCTCTCCGCCTCGAACTCGTCACCGGGTCCCACGAGTGCCGCGTGCACCTGCCCGACGCGCCGCCGCAGCAGGGGATCACGCAGGTCGGGCCGGTCGACGGCGGCCCCGATGAGGCCGTCCCCGAGGTGGGTGCCGTCGAGGTAGAGCACCCGCTTGCGGAAGCCGTCCGGGGTGGCGGGGGCGCCGTTGTGCGGGACATGGGGTGGCAGCAGCGACACGGTGTCGTGCGGGGTGCCGTGCTCGTGCCGGTCGAGGTCGTACCGCACGGCGCCGTCGTCGACGATCAGCAGCGTCCAGGCGTCGTGGACGTGCATCGGGTAGGCGTACCCGGTGAAGGAGGCGTGGAACACCTCCACGACGCCCGGGACCCGGGGCCGCCAGGCGGAAACGGTGCGCCGGGGGCGATCCGCGCGCGCTGCGGGCATGCAAACAACGTACAAGACCGGGACGTACGCCGATCGGCAGTCTCGAGGCATGAGCACTCGCTTCGACACGAAGATCGCCGTCCTGCTGCGCGAGGACCTGGAGACCTGGCAGCGCCTCAACGTCACCGCGTTCCTGATCAGCGGCCTGGGTACCCAGGTACCCGACCTGATCGGCGAGCCCTACGAGGACGCGGACGGCGTGCCCTACCTGCCGATGTTCCGCCAGCCGGTGCTGGTCTTCGAGGGCGCCAAGGAGACCCTGAAGGCGGCGCACACCCGCGCCCTCTCCCGCGCCCTGCCGCGCGCGCTGTTCACCTCGGACCTCTTCTCCACGGGCCACGACGAGGCCAACCGCGCGGCGGTCCGCGCCGTCGGCACCCCCGACCTGGACCTGGTCGGCCTGGCGGTCCACGGCCCGAGGAACGCGGTGGACAAGGTCCTGAAGGGGGCGAGGATGCACCCGTGAGACGGTGAGCGCATGCCGGTGCCATCGCCTCGCCCGCTCCTCTTCCTGACGTGGACGGCCCGCTGATCCCCTTCGGGGAGTGCAGGTGGGGCACGGCGGCCAGGGCTCTGCCGACGGTGGTCAGTTTGTCTTCGGCCTCTGCGCCGCGAGCGCGGCCGCGTGCTCCTCGGCGGTGACCGGGCCGTACTCCTCCTGGAGCCGGTCGGCCAGTCCCCGGAGCCGGTCACGGTCCCTCTTGAGGCGCAGCGCATCGGTGACGTACGCGGACAGTCCGCGTACGGCGGCCTTCTCGCGGATCTCCTCCAGGAGGTCCTCGGGGATCGTCGCGGTCACCTTCTTGGTCGCCGTACAAGCGACCGTACTCGTGGTATCGGCGCGCCTACCAGGTCGCGTCGGCCGGACGCGGGGCGCCCTGGAAGACCTGCGTGAGGTGCCAGGCGCGGTGCGGTGCCGCGACGGGGGCGGTTCCCGGCTGCGGGCCGATGAGGGGCCGTCCGGAGAGTTCGGTGACCTGCGCGCGGGCCGCGGCGCCGTGCCCGACGAAACGCTGTGAGACCAGGACGCGGTGGCCCTCGCCGACTCCGAGGACGCCCTTGTCGAAGAGCTTGTGGTGCAGCGAGCACAGGCACAGCCCGTTGTCGACGTCGTCCGGACCGTCGAACGCCCACCAGCGCACATGCGCCGCCTCCAGCCCCACGGGCACGCTCCCGATCCGGCCGTCGTAACCGCAGAAGGCGCACCGGTGCTCGTACGCGGTCAGCACCAGCTCCCGCATCCGGCGGTCCCGCTGCCGCCGGACGGCCGTGAGACGGGTCGTCTCCGCGGGTTCCAGCTCCAGGCCGACGGCCTCGCACAGTTCGCCGTGCAGCGAGGGCGGGAAGTTGGCGTCGAGCAGCACCTGTGCCATACGGCCGAGCAGCGACGGCTCCCGCCGCAACGCCACCCGCAACTCCGGTACGAGCCGTCCGGTGGCGCCGGTCGCGCGCAGCTCCCGCACCCCGGTACCGGGGCTACCGGCCCCGCGATCGCTCCGCACCTCCCACACCCCGTCGCTGACCAGGTGGTGGAACGGGTAGGCGGGCGTGGTCGGACGGGGCGGCCCGTACTCGGCCAGCAGCCGCTTCAGGTCCTCCTCGACCGCGCTGTAGGCCAACTCGCCTTCGGCGTCCTCCTGGAACCGGCCGAGGGCGTACAACAGGAGCAACGGCTTGTGCGGGGCCCGGACCCCGCTCCTGCTCCACTGCCTCAACTCCGCTGCGCGCTCTGCCCAGTCCATGGGCCGTGATCGTAACGGCGGTCCTGCGGCCCGGCATACGGTCGGACCGTATGCCGGGCACGTCCGGCGCCCAGATGCTCCGGCCGGCCACGCGGGCGAACGGAACGTCCCCGCCCGGTCAGGCTCAGTGGTTTCGGTCGCCGGTCCGTGTGCGGATGCGGCACGTCAGGGTGAAGACGACCAGGGCCGCCGTCGCGCCGAGTCCGGTGGCCAGCGCGTCACCGACGTACCGGCCCAGGTCCGGGCGCAGAAGGTCGACGGCCCCGAACAGGACGACGAACCCCGCGAAAGCCGCCGCGATCGCGGCCGGCCAGACGCGGTGACGCGTCCAGAACCACTGGACGAGCCCCATGCCCAGGAGGGGTGCGACCGCGAGGCCCGGCTCGTCCAGAGCGGCGAACACGGCGTACCCCAGGCCGCTGACCGCCCAGCAGGCCAGGGCCACGAGCAGGGCCTCGCCCCAGGAGACGCGCCGGTTCACACCCGCCGCCCCTCGCACGCCACCCGGCCGGTGCGGTGCTCCCGCCGCCGTCGGACCTCTCCGGCCAACAGGGGGAGGGCCGCCAGCGGCCCGGCGATCCAGCGGATCAGGTTCAACGTCCAGGTCGGTTCCTCACCGGCTGTCCGGCCCATCTCCCCCGCGGCGAGGCCCAACCCCAGCAGCGGGTAGCAGAGGCCCCGGGCGCGGACGAGCCACCCGGGTCCCCGCATGATCACCGGAGACTCCCGGGGCCGACGCAGAAACGTCCATCCCAGTCGTGTGCAACCCGCCGCCACGACCAGCATCAACACGCCCACGGCCATGTCCGCCGGCTCAGTCATGAATTCGAGCATCTGCCCCACCGCCTCACGCGCACCCGGTCAGGGCCGTGACCGACGTGACCGACGGCCCGATCGGAAATGATCACCCGTCATGATGATCGCTCGGCCGGGCCTCCGCACCCGCCCGGTACGGCAAAGAGGTCACGCCGCGGCCTTCCGGCATCCGGCAGCGCCGACCGCCCCCGACTCCGACGGATCACCACCGGCTCACGACCCGTCCCATATCCCCAGCCGCCTGAGCCGACGCTGCCGAAGCCGCTCCAAGACGGCCGTGAGCCCGAAGACAAGTCCCATGGGCAGCGCGAAGATCACGGCGAACAGAAGAGAACCGGGCTCTCCCTCGGGCGCTGTCAGCCAGAAGAGGAGCGTGAGGGGAACGGCCAGGCAGAGACCGACCCCGACCGGGTGACGGGCCACCCACTGCTGGAGCCGGGTCGGAGGCTGCTGCCCACCCAGGACCCGGTCCAGAGCCCAGAACGCCTTGCCCAGAGACCGCCACCACTTCGCCATGCCAGAAGAATAGGACAGCCGATCGACCGACCCCTCGGCCGTGAACTCATAGCCAGGCAAAGGCATTTCGGCTTTTTCGCGGGCCGTGAAATCACCGGTGACTCGCCAGGCCTCCACCGGCGACTCCCGTCGTCTTGGGACGGCAGCACGGTCGGCGGGAGCGGAACCCGGGGCGGCGGGGGCAGGGGCGTTTCCCGGAAGCGGGACGCGGAGGTAGTTCTTTCCCCGGTCCTTGGGAAGTTCAGCAGCCCACCGGTTTCTCGCGGACGAGGAACCGGCGGGCCGGGAAGAGGCGACGTGACCGGCACCCGGCCGCCTCAGATCCGGTGCGGGCCGGCCTTCAACTCCCCTATGAACGCCGCCCAGGAGCCGTCTGCGAAGCAGAGAGCGGGACCGTCCGGGGCCTTGCTGTCACGGACGGGGACGACGTCGGGGAATCCGGGGGCCACCTCCACGCAGTTGCCGCCCTCCTGATTGCTGTAGCTGCCCCTGCGCCAGGCGGCGCCGTTCTGATCGGGACGGGACGTTCGCTCCACGATGGTTGTCCTCCATCACGGTTCGGATCATGCCGAGCGACATGAGCGGGGGCAGAGCTGCCGCCCGCAGCCGATCGCAGGTCAGGGAGAACTTCCTCACCTCGTCCGGATCCTCGATGAGTTGGCCGTAGTGCGCCCCTTCGGTGTAGGCGACCTCTGAACCGTCCGGCAGGGTGAGGACCGTGAGCGAGCCGCCCAGTTCGCCTCCACACCCTGCGGCGCGCGGCTCGCCCGGCGCCTCGCCGTGCGGTGCATGGAGGAGTGGGGGCACCCGTCGGCCTCGGACGTGTCGTGCACGGTCGCCCTGGTCGTCGGCGAACTCGCCGCGAACGCCGTGCGGCACGGCCGCGTCCCGGGGCACGACTTCCGTCTCCGCCTCGTCCTCGACGAGGCGGCGGGCCTGGTGCGGATCGAGGTCGCCGACGCCGCCGCGAAACGGTCACCGGCGGCTTCGCCCTCCTCGTGTCCCGACGGCGAGTCCGGCCGCGGCCTGCTCCTGGTGGACGTCCTGGCCGAGCGCTGGGGCTGGGAGCCCCGGGAACCCGTGGGCAAGACGGTCTGGGCGGAGATGGCGATCACCGGGCCCGCCGACCACGGGGAGTGCCTTCCGCCCTACAACCATTGAGCATGTCTATGCGTCCAATGTCCGAGATCTCAAGATCGCAGTTACCGCAGTTGCAGACACCTGCGACGCCCTTACCGGACAACGGAGAGTCATGCGCGCCCCACGCACCGTCCTCGCCACCGCGGTCGCCCTCGCGGCAGCGGTCTGCACCCCGCTCCTCACCGCACCCACGGCGGCCGCGGCCCCCGCCAAGCTCGCCGACGACTTCAACGGCGACGGCTACCGCGACTTCGTCATGCTCGGCGGGACACACGGCAAGGACGGCCGGGTCACCGTCGTCTACGGCACGTCGACCGGCCCCGGCACGCGCGTCCAGACGATCCACCAGGACTCGCCCGGCATACCCGGCGTGGTGGAGAAGGAGGACGCCTGGGGATTCGCCGCGACCAGTGCCGACCTCGACCGCGACGGTTACGCCGACCTGGTCGTCGCCTCTCCGGGGGAGGCGGTGGGCGACATCCGGATGCGCGGGGGACTGACCGTGGTGTGGGGCGGAGCCAAGGGACTCGGCTCGGGCACCGTCTTCCACTCGCCCATCGCACCGGAGTACGCGGGCTCGGGCGACCAGTTCGGGCTGGACGTCGTGGCCGGCGACTTCGACGGCGACGGCGACCAGGACCTCACCGCGATCAGCGACAGCCGGGCCGGCGTGATCCTCCTCAAGGGCCCCTTCACCCGCGCCGGCGGAAAGAGCGGCTGGCAGTCCCTCGGCGGCGACTACGGCTACCTGCACGCCTCCCAACTGGCGGCGGGCCGGGTCGACGCGGGTACCGCCACCGACCTGTACATCCTCGGCGACGATCTCCAGGAAGGACGCGGCGACGTCGACCTGAGCGCCTACTTCCACCGCGGCGGCAGCTCCTTCGCCCGGCGCGCGCACGAGATACACGTACCGGACGACGGCGGCCACCAGCTCGGCGGCGGCCCCGTCACCGCCATCGGCGACTTCGACAAGGACGGCTACGGCGACCTCGCCATCGGCCGCGGATACGAGCAGCCGGACGGGGAACGCGGCTATGTCACGGTCCACTACGGCGGTTCCTCCGGCCCGAACACCTCACGCAAGCCGGTGAAGTTCACGCAGAACACGGCGGGCGTGCCCGGCACCTCGGAGAAGGAGGACTACTTCGGCGCGGCCATCGCGGTGGGCGACGTCAACGGTGACGGATACGCGGACCTGGCCGTCGGCGCTCCGGGCGAGGACCTGGCGGGCAAGCGGCAGGGCGGGTCGGTCACGGTCCTGCTCGGCCGAGCGGGCGGCCTGTCCGGCACCGGGGCCAAGGCGTACCACCAGAACACCTCCGGCATCGCGGGGGCGATCGAGAACGACGACTACTTCGGCCGGAACCTCAAGCTCACCGACTACACCCGCGACGGCCGCGCCGACCTGGTCGTCGACACGAACGATCAGCTGGACAACACCCGTTGGGGAATGGTCCACCTGCTGAAGGGCTCGAAGACCGGCACCACCGGCACCGGTTCGAAGACGTTCACGGTGAAATCGCTCAAGCTGTCGTACAAGAACCTCGGCGGCCCCTTCCCGCACTGACGGCCGAGGACCGCCTGCCCCACGGCATCCGGCAGGCGGTCCGGTCCGCCTTCAGGGAGCAGAGCACTTCCAGCTTGCTGCGGACGCGTTCACACGACGGGCTCGCCGATGCCCAGCAGGTTCCCCTCGCTGTCGCGGAACCAGACGGCGCGTTCGCCGCGGGCGCCCTTGCTCGGGTAGTTCCCCTCGATCTCGGCGATCCCGTCCTCCGCCGTCCGGAACCCCGGCAGGTCGACCACCTCGAACACCACGCCGCGCCGCCTCAGCTCCGTTACGACCGCTTCGACGTCGTCGACCTGCCACCCCATCTGCGTGAAGGCCCCGGACGAGGCCCCCGCCGACCGGAACACGGCGAACTCCGTACCGCCGCACCGGTACAGCAGTCCGCCCGGCCGCTCGTCGACGGGCTCCAGACCGAGCTTCTCGGAGTAGAAACGCCGCGCCCGCTCCAGATCCTGGGCCGGCAGCCTGGTCGCCACGCGTCCCCGTGCCAGAAGATTCCTGCCCTCTGCCTCCATGCCTCCCCACTGTGCCGTGACCGGCGGCCGATCGGACGGAAGGCAGGCAGGGCGGACGGGGGACCTACGTCTTGAAGGCGTCCGCGTGCTCCACGGCTCACAGGGGCGTTCACATCATCTGAGCGTCTGAGTAGGCGTACTCATGTGGGGCGAGGTCCGAGGCCGCATGCTGTTGTCTCCCATGCGGTGGACGGACGAGGGGCGACAGCCGGGACGGCGGTGGGGATGAAGCGTGCAAGCAGGCCGTCGGTCGGTCAGCAGGCGGGAGTCGGCGCGGCGCTGCTTCTGATCGACCTGATGGTGATCGCCTGGCTGCTGTACGGCTACGGGATGACGGGATGGTCCGACGGCTACGACACCCCCGACCCATCGGATGCCCCTGGGGTCGCCCGGCAGGCGATGTGGCTCCTGGCCGGGGGCGCGGTGGTCACGGGCGGTGGCCTGCTCGCCTTGGGATGGCGCATCCCCGGCACAATGCAGCTCCTGCTCCTGCTCCTGGGCGGCGGAGCGGGGCTGTTCGCCCTCTTCGCCACACCATGACGGGCACTCGCAGGATCGTCCTGCGGACCCTCGACCACTCCGGGTGGCGGAAACAGTGCACCGCCCCTGCCCCGGCGGTCAACCCGACTCGGTGGACCGGGTCATCCAGGCGAAGGCGTCTGCTGTTCGAGGAGCCGGCGATCCGGTCCGCCCCCAACCTGCTGCCCGGTGTTCCCCGTGGTTCCCCGCTTCTTCCGGCACGGCTATGGCACGGGCTTCAGTCGCCCGCGAACCACAGGTAACTGCCTGGGGTGTCCACGCACTGCTCAAGTATCGCCGCGAGGTCGTCCAGTGCGGCGAGCTGACGATCCTCTCCGCATCGCTGCTTCAGTTGGGGGATCTCCTGAAGGGCGACTGCGGCCTCCTGCTCATTCATCAACGTGTCCCCGTACGGGTCGATGGCGGTGAGCCGGCCGGATACTCCGAGGAGTTGGAGTGAGCCGAGCGCATCGGCCAACGCCTCGCCGTGCCCGTAGGAACTCCGCAGGAGCGTTGCGCGGGACTTCCGCCCCGTGCGGGTAGGCCGCGTCGAGTGCAGTTCCAGATCAATCCCCATGCTCCATGATGCACACGCTGTGCTGCTGCACAGCCGGAGACGACCGACGGCAGCCGCGACCTCGCTTCACCGGCCACCGTGCTGAGCCGCGGCTGATCGGCCGCTCAGGTTCGGCGCCGACCGCCGCTGTACGCGCCTGCTGGTGTCAGCCGCTGATGTCGTCCACCACGAGTGCCTTGGCGGATGCGCCCCGTCGGTCACTCGAGCAGGCTGGGTGGCATCCCGGAGCTGTTCGCGCCGGCGCCACGCGAAGGTGTCAACGGCACGTTGAGGAAGCGCGTGTCACGCTTCTTCCAGGGCTTCCCCGAACTCGCGCAGCACTTTGCCGTGGCGGCTGCGGGCGAGTTCGTGCCCAACGCCTATGGCGAGCGCGATGGGCCACTCGATGAGTTCGAGTGCCGCGAGGAAGCCGAGGCCCGCGAGGAATGCGAGCTGGTCCATGGGTGGCAGTTCGAGCCGCCGGTCGCCTATGTGGACGGTCACCGTATTGCTTGAGACGACGTGTTCGGCTGCGGCGCGGGGCCCGGGGGGCCTCGTGATCGGAATCGGCGCACCGGAAGGCGCGGTGCTGGGGTCCGTCCTGCTTGCTTGCGTGGCCATGTCATATTCCGTTTCATCGGCCGGTGCCGGGCATCCGCTCGATGTCCTTCTCCCACGCTAGCTCCATACGGTCTGGTGCCCTGGTTCGGAAGAGCGCGTAACCGGATGCGGCGTGAACTGGTGCGACGCTGACCTGCGTGTTTCCGGGCAGCGCTCTGTCGTTCCCCGGGGCTCCCCGTTCCGTCGGGCACGTCAGGGGCACGGCGTCACTCGTGGATCAGGCGAGATCGAGCGGCGAGGCGGAGGTCGGTGGCGACACGGAAGCGTTCCAGAACCGCCGGCGTCGTGACGTCCACGACGAAGTCGGGCACCTCGATGATCGCGACCGGATGATCATCCGAGTCGATGACCACCGAACGGTTCCCGGCCTTCTGGTTTCGCGGTCCACAGACGGTCGGAGCATCGGGGTCGTGTTGTGGGTCCCGTGCGGCAGGATCCAGGGGGTGTGGCGAGGCGGCCGTTGCCGTACGGGGTTGTCGGTGGCGCGTACTAACGTGCCCGCAGCATCCCGTCGATCTTTGTACGCCTGAGGAGCCTCGATGCCCGGAGACGCACCCGAACTGCCCGCGAAGGACCTGCGCACCCTGATACCGGAGTACGCGGCCCTTGCCCGGGAAACCACCCTCCTCAACCCGGAACCCGGCAACCCCGGCGTGCGGGAGAGCTCGCTGGGAGGCGGGCTGCTGTGGCCCGCGGATGAGCCGTGGCCGTACTGCGCGCAGGAGGACCACTGGACGTACGGGTTCGACGGGCACAAACACACCGAGATCGTCCCGGGCGCGGTGCCGATGGTGCCGATCCTCCAACTGTTCGCCCGGGATGTGCCGGGGTCGGAGTTCCCGGAGGGGAAGGATCTGCTGCAGCTGGTGTGGTGCGCGCTGACGCATGATCAGGATCCCGGGCCGGTGATGCCGCAGCTGTACTGGCGCAACGAGACGGAGGTCGTGGCCGGCGGGCTGCTGTCCGAGATCCCCGGGGTGGGTGAAGGGGAGTACGACGAGGACAACATGCCGGAACCGTCCACGTTGTCCCCGACGGTCGCGGAGGACTTTCCGAGGTCGCTCGATCTGCCCGAGGACATGCGGAAGACCTGGGAACCTCGTTTCCGGTTGCCGATGGGCGGCTCCGTGTGGCCACCCGACTCCAACATCATCGGGACCAAGGTCGGTGGCTGGCCCGCCTGGACGCAGCCTGCCGACTGGCCGGACTGCGAGAGCGGACACCGCATGGAGCACCTTCTGACCATCACCGGCGACATACAGTTGGGCGACTGCGGCGGCGTCTACTTCTTCCATTGCCGCCAGTGCCCCGGCCTCCCGTGGGACTGGCGCTTCGACTGCCACTGACTGCCACGGTGCCCTCCGGCACCCCCTCACCGGCCTCAGCCACGCCTTCGGGACGCCGACCGGCGGGTCGCTTCGTGGCGACCTCGACAGAGTCGGAGAGTTCTTCACTCAAGGGGCATACCCGGTGGGTCAGGCAAGAGAGGGCAGCCGTGGCCACGGAGAGCAGGCGAGCAGCGCAGTCCGTTCGCCGGGGAAAGGTCATGACCGCGCTGTCGAAGGTGTTCGCGCTCAGCCCCGCAGGGCTCAATTGGCCGAGAGCGGTGGCGTTCCTGGACGTCGGGCTGGTGCCGATGCGTCTTCTGGGCGATCGGGCATGAGCAGTACCTTCTCAGTGCTTTGTTCGGCCTGCTGTTCGTGGCGCTGGCTGACCCTGGAGGCGGCTACGGACACCGCGCGCTCTGCACCGCCGTCTTCGCGCTGACCGGCGCCGGGGTGACCGCGCTGGCCTTTGGCGTCGGGGCAGGCGCCTGGGGCTGGCTGGTCCTCGCATCTTTCGTGGTCACGCCGGCGGCCGGGCCGGCGACTGCATTCGGGGTGCGCAGATTCGTCAACACCCCGCTTCTCGACATCTGGTTCATCGTCGCCGTCGGATTCGAGTGCAGCCTCCACAAGGTGGGCCACATCACCAGCTGCACCGGGGCTCAGGTGCTCTCCTGGACCGGAGAGGGGGCCGCCGCGGTTCGCTCAGTCGGGTCACTGGGATCCGGCCCATCGTGATGGGAACGCAAGCACAGCGCAATGCTGAGCGTCAAGGCACCTTCTGTCTGCTTTTTCCATTCGGCTAAGTTTGCTCGCATTCCACTTGACGGTTGACTTGGTCGCTGAAAGCGCCGCCGAAGCGGGCAGGTAGCCTCTTGAGCATCGCGACATTTCTCTGCGCTTGCCGCGTTTCACCGGTGACGTGGGAGGATTCTTCCTCTGTCCCTCCAGGGGAAAGCGAGCGGGAACTGGGTGATCGTTTTCATGATAGAGTTTCAATGAATTCGCAGGGCGCCACGAAAAAAAGGGGAATGGCGTGAACACCGAGAAGGTCACGGCTCGACGTCTTACGGCCGAAGAGGTTTCGGAGTTGGGTCTCCAGGACGGAATCTTCGTCTCGGCAGAGATGGACGGCCTTCCTCTCGACTGCTATGCCCCGGCTTCTCTTACGGAGCCGGGTAAGGATTTTGAGGGAGGTTCCTTCATCGCGAGGACGATCTTCGGTCAGGAAATCCGTGTTCTCCCGGACAATGCCGAGGAGCCTGGGATCTGGGTTGCCGACGAGGCAGGGGAAGAAATCGAGGTTCTTCAGAATGCCGGCGTCCTCCTGAATCTCGCCCTCTTCGTGCCCAACGGGAACAAGGAATCTCTGGAGTCGCTCTACTCCGCCGCCCGGGACGCCTTCGGCGCGGGGATCGTCCAGCGCTGGAACGAGGAAGTCCTCGCGGTGCCGGATGTCAAGGTCGACTTGTTCGAGGAGCCGGCCCGGGGTCGGAAGAACGCGAACGGCCAGAACCGGGACCGCCGCGCCTTGGACATCTACCCGACCCGAGTGCGATTCATGGAGCCCAGCGATGGCTGGAGGTTCATTGTCGAACCGCACAAAGAGATCGTCGATGAGACACCGACGATCTGACCTGATGGCAGGTTAGCCTCTGCCTTTCGCGGGAGCCCGTCAGCTTGCTGACGGGCTCTTCTTCGTCTGTCGGGGCGTGTGGGCGGGCCGCCGGCCCGATTGTCGCCTTGGGCGGGCGCCGGGTTCCATGCTTCCGGTGGGGCGGGTCAGGCTCGTCGAGGCGGATGGATCTGCTGGTCGACCGGAGTTCTGGAAGGCGTCGAGTCGTTCGGTCGCGCTGGTGATGACGTCGGTTCAGGCCCAGTGGCGGGTGAATCCCGGTTCCTCGTACGACAGTTAGCCGTCGAGTCCGGGGTCGGCGACCAACAGACGGATGAATGCGTTGGCTTGGGCGCATGCTGCCAGTGCCAGGGAGTGGCGAGTTGGCTCTCCGGTGTTGGTTCGTCGCCCCGATCCCGGCGTTGGTTCCGGAGGTTCATCGCCCCGTACAACCTGGCCTGCTCGGTCGATGACTGCGAACTGGTGATCTCGGAACGGGTGACCGACGCCATCCACTACGGGCAGGCGGACGAACCGTGGCTCGTGCGGGTGGAGGGGTTCCGGGAGCAGGCTTCGTACCGGGCCGAGGTGCACAACCCCGGCTTCCCGGCGAACGTGAGGCTCTGGTGCCCCGACGCCGACGACGCGCATGGAAGCGGGTTGCTGCTTGTCGACTTGATCATTGCTGTCAGAAGGTGATGTCAGGAAAAGGCGACCCCTTGGCACACGGCCCGCTCGCACTCAGCACTTCTCCTGCAGCACGTTGTAGAAGTTGTCGGCGAACTCATCCTCCGACTCCGCTGATGGATACGAAGGGATGTGGATGGGGTGCTGTGGGTCGTGCGCGCGGTAAGCCTCGCAGTACTCCTGGCGCTGCTCCTGGCTGCTCGCGTACCAGGCGCCTTCTGCCGCCGACCTGGGTGGCGGCAGATCGGTCTTTTCCTGCGCACACCCTGCGAGCAGGGCGGCAGACGAGAGAACCACGGCGGCTACAGGTGCGAGTCTCATATGTTCCCTGGTTGTGAGGCCGGTGGAGTCTCAACGGCCGAGTCGAGCCGGTGGGGCGCCACCCGTCGGTTGAGGGCGACGCCCTGCCTGGGACGGGTTCGAGCCGCATCCTCATCAGGTCGACCATCACGGACCCCGGCACTGGAATTCGGCAGTCGCGCGGTGTTGGAGTGGCCGCCGGGGTCCGCTTTGATGCGCGTTCGTTTACCGCTGTAGGTGTCAGCCGCTGATGTCACTTGACGCGTGCCGAGTGCCCTGACTTTCCGGCATCGGCTGCGGTCGGTCGCTGTCAGTACTGGTGTCCGCTCCTCGGCGTCGGAACAGGAGCCGGATGCCGCGCGTGAAAAGGACGAACACCGTCCGGACGGCCATGAACACGGTGGTGAGGGCGAGCGCACGGGCGATCACGTCAGAGACCGTGGTCCACGGATCGGGTACACCGAGGAGGAGCGGGAGCTCCCCGATCGCTACGGTCAGCCCGAACATGAACGGCAGCCACTCCCAGTGAGTCCGTGAGCGCCACCTCACTGCTGTCTGCCGTCTGTGCCGACGCCGACGAGTTGCCCGGCTGAGGATGACGCTCAGAACGATCATCGAAACGGGCGCCCATAGGTCCCACCAGTGCACGGTGAGCTGCACCGCTCCTCCCCCCTGCGGTTCTGAGGCCTGTCCATACGGGCGGTGAGCCTATCGCGCGGTCGGCGGAGCGGCTTCGGAGTGAGTGATCATGGCCCCGTGAGCTTCCGGAGCGTCGGGCAGCCTGTGGGCCTGTCCGTCACTGACTTCGGCGTTGTGAGGTCAGGGCGGTGTTCATGAGCGGTTGAGTGGTCACCGTCGGTCGTCGTGGGCCACTGTCGAGCGGCCTCGGACGGCTCAGGGACCGCCCGGCCTTGACCGGTGCGGGGCCACGTTCGGCTGACGACGGTGACCCGTCTGAACCTCAGCCGACGACGGTCAGCCACGCCGACGGAGAAGTCACCGGACTGACCGCGGATCTTCAGCAAATGTGGTCCAGGCTTCAACGGGGGCAACTGGACCCACAGACCGCAACCTACGGTCAGCACGGTTCCATCCCAACCGGTGCGGTCAAGCCCGGTTGATCCGGGCAGCGATCCCATGACCGATCAGCAAATAGATAACGGCCGGGAGACCGTAATTGAGGACAACGCGCAGGCCTTCTGTGTCCATCGTGAAAATGTCTCGTGCCCACCCGGACAGCCAGTCCGCCGTTCCGTGCACAAATTCAACGAAGGGATTCGCCTGGTTCGCGTCGAGCAGGTAGAGCACGATCCACAGGCCCAGCAGACCTGCCGCAACGTCGGCGATCGTGCAGATCGTGAGGGCTGCGCGCCGCGCAGTGGCCTCGTTGCGCGCGGTACGGTCGGGCCTCGGGGGCTGGTCGTACGTCTGGTACCCGGCAGCCGGGTCGATGTTGTTCACAACAATTTCCGATCTGACGCTGTTCTGTCGGCAGGGCCGGCCCAGGTAGCGAGAGTCAGCCTCGGCCTGTGGCCTGTTTCCACATAGCTCTGCGTCGTGTGAGCGCCATTGCGTTACACGCGGTTTGCTGCAGCACCACATATGGCAGCCTGTTCGGGCACGTGCCTAAATGTTTGTCAGCGAGGTACATTTCGGGCCGCATGGAAAAGCCGTCCAGACATGACCGTCCCTGCGTAGAACTCGTCACACGATCTTGTTGAGGTTCCCTGGACGGGGGTGACCGGTCTGACGATGCGGTCGTGGCGGGTGGCCGGGACGACGCGTACCACCACCGCGAAGACCTGCTCGTCGCCGGTCTCGCCGAGTCCGGCGAGCTCGTCCTCGAAGGTGTCGAGGGCTGCGTAGGACAATCGGGCGGTGAGGCGCCCCTTGAATCGTGACCGCTCTCTTGAAGAGCTTGAACGCGACCGCTGGCCGGCCCCGTCGGCCGACGCCACCCGTCTTGTCGCTACTGCACACGCCTTGCGGCGTCGGCCGATCGGCGAGCTGACCGTCGAGGACATGCGTTTGTTGATCGGGCAGGACATAGGACTGCCCTATCTCCTGCCGCTGGCACTGGAGGTGCTGCGGGAGAACCCGATGGCAGAGGGGGACATGTACGAAGGTGATCTGCTGTCCGCAGTCCTCACCAGGAACCCGGCGGTCTGGACCGGTTCTTCCGAACTGGACCGCGAGCTTGGCGTGATCGTCTCAGAGTTGACCGACCTGCCGCCTGACCTGCGACAGAAGGCTGAGCGGTTCCTGGCTCCATGAAGCACCGGCACGGGATGTCGCCCATGGACAGGCAGACCGGCGCAGTGGAGAAGCCGGGCGGGGCTCGGCGGCCCAGGGGCGGCCTCAGTGCAGCGAGAAGCCCCCTGCCGACGGAAGAACCGCAGGCAGGGGGCCCATTCGTGCGGGCTTACTTCTTCTTGCCCTGGTTCTTGACCGCCTCGATGGCGGCCGCGGCCGCGTCCGGGTCGAGGTAGGTGCCGCCCGGGACGACCGGCTTGAAGTCGGCGTCGAGCTCGTAGGAGAGGGGGATGCCCGTCGGGATGTTCAGGCCCGCGATGTCGGCGTCGGAGATGCCGTCGAGGTGCTTGACCAGGGCGCGCAGGCTGTTGCCGTGGGCGGCGACCAGGACCGTGCGACCGGCCAGGAGGTCGGGGACGATCGAGTCGAACCAGTACGGGAGCATCCGGACGACGACGTCCTTCAGGCACTCCGTGCGCGGGCGCAGCTCCGGCGGGAGGGTCGCGTAGCGCGGGTCGTCGAACTGGGAGTACTCGGCGTCGGTGTCCAGCGGGGGCGGCGGGGTGTCGTAGGAGCGGCGCCACAGCATGAACTGCTCCTCGCCGAACTCCGCGAGGGTCTGCGCCTTGTCCTTGCCCTGGAGGGCGCCGTAGTGGCGCTCGTTCAGGCGCCAGCTGCGGCTGACCGGGATCCAGAGGCGGTCGGCGGACTCCAGCGCCAGCTGCGCGGTGCGGATGGCGCGCTTCTGGAGGGACGTGTGGACCACGTCGGGCAGCAGGCCGGCGTCCTTGAGCAGCTCACCGCCGCGCGTCGCCTCCTTCTCGCCCTTCGGAGTGAGGTTGACGTCCACCCAGCCGGTGAACAGGTTCTTCGCGTTCCACTCGCTCTCGCCGTGGCGGAGGAGGATCAGCTTGTACGGTACGTCGGCCATGGGTCCGAGCGTAATCGAAGCCGTGAGCGGGCCGTGCCCCCGCTCGCTGGGCGGACGGCCGGCGGGACCCGTTAATCGAGTGGAGGACTCCTCCGGTTCCTCTGTAAGGTGTGATCACCTTTTCAGGTGCTTACATCGGGGGGTTGCGTGGTGTCCGTCGTCCGTGTCCGGCGTGCGGTGCGGGAGACCGTGTCCGGGTTGCCCCCGGCGTTCTGGTGGCTGTGGACCAGCACCCTCGTCAACCGGCTCGGTGCCTTCGTCGCCACCTTCATGGCGCTCTACCTCACCCTCGACCGCGGCTACTCCGCCACCTACGCCGGTGTCGTCGTCGCCGTGCACGGCCTCGGCGGGGTGATCTCCTCGCTGGGCGCCGGGGTGATGACCGACCGGATCGGCCGGCGGCCCACGCTGCTCATCGCGCAGGCCTCCACCGCCGTGTCCGTGGCGGCCCTCGGCTTCGTGCGCGACCCCGTCTCCATCGCCGCCGTCGCCTTCCTCGTCGGCATGGCCGGCAACGCGTCCCGGCCCGCCGTCCAGGCGATGATGGCCGACATCGTCCGGCCCGAGGACCGTATCCGCGCCTTCTCCCTCAACTACTGGGCCATCAACCTCGGCTTCGCCGTCTCCGCCACGGCCGCCGGGTTCATCGCCGAGTACAGCTACCTCGCCGGGTTCCTCATCGAGGCCGCGATGACCATGGTGTGCGCCGTCGTCGTCTTCGTGAAGCTCCCCGAGTCGAAGCCCGTGCGGAGTGCCGAGGAGGCGCGGGAGGACTCCGTGGGGCTGGGGACCGTCCTGCGGGACGGGCGGTTCATGGGGGTCGTCGGGCTCTCCTTCCTCGTCGCGCTGGTCTTCCAGCAGGGGTCCGTCGGCCTGCCCGTCGCGATGGGCGCGGCCGGGTTCACCCCGGCCGACTACGGCATGGCCATCGCGGTCAACGGTGTGCTGATCGTCGCGCTGCAGATTCCGGTGACCCGGTTCATCGAGCACCGGGACCCCGGACGGCTGCTGGTGATCTCCTCGCTCCTCGCCGGGTACGGCTTCGGCCTCACCGCCTTCGCCGGGTCGGTCGGCGTCTTCGCCCTCACCGTCTGCGTGTGGACGCTCGCCGAGATCGTCAACGCGCCCACCCAGACCGGGCTGGTCGTCCAGCTGTCGCCGGCCCACGGGCGCGGGCGCTACCAGGGCATGTACACCATGTCCTGGGCCGTCGCCGCGCTCGTCGCCCCGCTGATGTCGGGGTTCGTCATCGACCGGCTCGGGGCGCGGTGGCTGTGGGGCCTGTGCGCCGTCATCGGCACCGTGGCCGGACTCGGGTACGGGCTGCTGATGCGGCGCCTGTCTGTCGAGGAGACCGCGACCGACGCGGGGGAGGCCGGCGGGGGCAAGGCCGGCGGGGGCAAGGCCGGCGGGGTTCAGCAGACGCCGGAGGTCAGTGCTCCCTGAGGGGCGCCGCCTCCGGCGGGGTCGGGTCCGCCTACTGCACCGACAGCGGCACCGCGTGGATCTCGTCGGCCTTGTGGCCGGTGCGCTCGTGAACGCGTTGCACCGCTTCGGCGGAGGGTGCCTCCGAGAGGCAGTAGATCGTGCCGGACTCCGGGTCCGCCCAGGCCTGCCGGAAGTAGACGCTCTCTTCCTCCTGTATCGCGAGGTCGGCCTCATGCGCCTGCCGCAGCTGGTCCGCCGTGATGCCCTGCATGCCGTGGTGGATGTCCATGAACTGGGTCACGGCCTCGCACCTCCTTCCCACTCCGGGCCGTACGTACCGACTCGGGGCGTACGTACTTCCATGCTGCGCCCGCACCGGCCGCCCGGCATGCCGAAGGCCCCGGCGGTCGCCGGGGCCTTCGGGACGGGTGTTCCAACGAGCGACGAGCAACCAGCGGGCGTGCTCAGCACTGGCAGGGGCTGCCCGACTGGCAGCCACAGCTGCAGCCGGAGCCGCAGCCGCACGCGGCGACCAGGGTCAGACTCCTGATCTCGGCGGGCTGCTCCGTCTCCCGCTCCTGCGTGGGATCGGGCGTCGTGCCGGGGGAGCTGGGGGAATCGGCCATGGGTCCCTCCTCGAGACTGGCGCCGTGCCTGTGCCCATTGGATGCCCGCTCCAGCGGGCGCATCAACGGCGCATTGGGGCTCATGTGCGCCCTCGGCCGATTCCCGCGCCCCCCTCACGCCGTCCGGTCAGGCTTCCTGCGCCCCCGGCACCGGCTGGATGTCGGGCTGGATGTCCGGCTGGATCTCGTCCGCGTGCTCGCCCGTGACCAGGTAGACCACCCGCTTGGCGACCGAGACCGCGTGGTCGGCGTAGCGCTCGTAGTAGCGGCCCAGCAGCGTCACGTCGACGGCCGTCTCGATGCCGTGCTTCCAGCGGTCGTCCATCAGGTGCTGGAAGAGGGTGCGGTGCAGCAGGTCCATCTCGTCGTCGTCCTGCTCCAGCTGGAGCGCCAGGTCGACGTCCTTGGTGATGATCACCTCGGCCGCCTTGGCCATCAGGCGCTGGGCCAGCTGGCCCATCTCCAGGATGGTCGCGTGCAGGTCCTGCGGAACCGCGCGCTCCGGGAAACGCAGCCGGGCCAGCTTCGCCACGTGCTGCGCCAGGTCGCCGGACCGCTCCAGATCGGCCGACATGCGCAGCGAGGTCACGACGATCCGCAGATCGGTCGCCACCGGCTGCTGGCGCGCCAGCAGGGTTATGGCACGGGCCTCCAGGTCGTGCTGGAGCTCGTCGACCTTCTGGTCGCCCTCGATCACGTGCTCGGCGAGCTTCAGGTCGGTGTCGAGGATGGCCGTCGTGGCGCGCCCGATCGCCGACCCGACCAGCCGGGCCATCTCCACCAGACTGTCGCCGATCGAATCCAGTTCCTCGTGGTACGCGTCCCGCATCAGGGTTCCTCTCATGCGTCTACTCGGGGCTTCGGGAGCCGGACTCCCGCGGGGTTCCGGGGCGGGTGCTCCGCCACGCAGTCGACGGCGCGAACCCCGCGCGACCGACGGTGCGAAACCCCACGCTCCCACGTTCCGATCCTTACGCGTCCGGTTCCGCCACCCCAAATGAACCATCCCTGGCTCCAAGGTGAACTCTGAGCGACGAGTGTTCGAGCTTGCCCTCTCGTGGCTGTGGCCACCGGTCGGCGCATGCCTAACCTGGACACATGGACGTGAACGCGGCGGTCGCCGCAGCGGCGGCGATCGCCGGAGTGCTCACCGGAGCCTTCGCCGTGCTGGCGTTCCGCTTCAGCGAGCGCGAACAACGGCGCCCCACGCGTTCCTCGCTGCACACGGACCCGGTGCTTCCGCCGGGCGTGGACACCGTGCTGTCCGTGCTGCGCTCCTCCGCCGTCGTCCTGGACGAGGCGGACGGCGTGGTCAAGGCCAGCTCCGCCGCGTACGCCCTCGGGCTGGTCCGCGGCGGCAAGCTCGCCGTGGAACCCATGCTGCAGATGGCCCGCGACACCCGGCGGGACGGCGAGATACGGCAGGTCGAACTGGATCTGCCCCGCCGTGGCACCGGGCGCGGCGAGGCCCTCGCCGTCTCCGCGCGGGTGGCGCCCCTCGGCTCCCGGCTCGTACTGCTGCTCGTGGAGGACCTCACCGAGGCCCGTCGCATCGAGGCGGTACGGCGCGACTTCGTCGCCAACGTCAGCCATGAGCTCAAGACCCCCGTCGGCGCGCTCTCCCTGCTCTCCGAAGCCGTCATGGACGCCTCCGACGACCCCGAGGCCGTGGAGCGCTTCGCCGGCCGGATGCAGGGCGAGGCCACCCGCCTCACCAATCTGGTGCAGGAGCTCATCGACCTCTCCCGCGTCCAGAACGACGACCCGCTCGAGGACGCCGAACCCGTCCCCGTGTACGAGCTGGTCGCCGAGGCCGTCGACCGCTGCCGCCACGCGGCGGGCACCAAGCAGATCACCATGGCCTCGAACGTGTGGGCGCCCGGCGGGCCCGAAAGGACCGAGGGGCTCGAAGGAGCCGGTCAGGAGGGCGGTGGGCCCCAGGCGGGTACCGTCGACCTGCGCGTGTGGGGCAACCGCGGCCAGCTCGCCGCAGCCCTCGGCAACCTCGTCGAGAACGCCGTCAACTACTCACCCGCCCGCACCCGCGTCGGCATCGCGGCCCGCAGGGTCGCCCAGCAGGGCGGGGACCTGATCGAGATCGCCGTGACCGACCAGGGCATAGGAATCTCCGACAAGGAGAAGGAGCGCGTCTTCGAGCGCTTCTACCGCGTCGACCCGGCCCGCTCCCGTGCCACGGGAGGTACGGGTCTGGGCCTCGCGATCGTCAAGCACGTGGCCGCCTCGCACGGCGGGGAGGTCACGGTGTGGAGCGCCGAAGGCCAGGGCTCCACGTTCACCCTGCGACTCCCCGAGGCCGCCGCGGCCCCCACCCGCGGCGGCGGCCTCGGCGGCCCCCCGTCGTCCCACCAGGACGAACCCGAAGGCCTCGACGGCGAGGCCGGACGGTCCGCTTCCTCATCCCCCCGATCCCCCCACGCTTCCGATTCATCCGCGTACGAAACGCTTCCCTCCCCGGAGGTCCTTCCGTGACCCGAGTGCTCGTCGTCGAGGACGAGGAGTCCTTCTCCGACGCCCTGTCGTACATGCTCCGCAAGGAGGGCTTCGAGGTCGCCGTCGCGGCCACGGGGCCCGACGGCCTCGACGAGTTCGAGCGCAACGGCGCCGACCTCGTCCTCCTCGACCTGATGCTGCCCGGCCTGCCGGGCACCGAGGTGTGCCGCCAGCTGCGCGGCCGTTCCAACGTCCCCGTCATCATGGTGACCGCCAAGGACAGCGAGATCGACAAGGTGGTCGGCCTGGAGATAGGCGCCGACGACTACGTCACCAAGCCGTTCTCCTCGCGCGAGCTGGTCGCCCGTATCCGCGCCGTGCTGCGCCGCAGGGGCGAGCCCGAGGAGGTCGCCCCCGCCGCCCTGGAGGCCGGCCCGGTCCGCATGGACGTCGACCGGCACGTGGTCACCGTGGGCGGCACCAAGGTCGACCTGCCGCTCAAGGAGTTCGACCTGCTGGAGATGCTGCTGCGCAACGCCGGGCGCGTGCTGACCCGGATGCAGCTCATCGACCGGGTCTGGGGCGCCGACTACGTGGGCGACACCAAGACCCTCGACGTCCACGTCAAGCGGCTGCGCGCCAAGATCGAGCCGGACCCGGGCGCGCCGCGCTACCTGGTGACGGTCCGGGGGCTGGGCTACAAGTTCGAGCCCTGAGACCCCGGCCGGGCCACGGCGGCCGTTGCCCGGCACCCGTGGCCGGCACTCGTCGGTACGACGGTGGGCGGGATCCCTGAGCAGGGATCCCGCCCACCGTCGTGTGCGGCTGTGCCGCCGGTGCTCAGTTGCCGGCCGACTGGCTGGCCGAGGCCGCGTCGGACGGGGCGCCCGCCGGGGCCTCGGAGCCGGCGGAGCCCTCGGCCCCGTCGGCCCCCTCGGTCGCGGAGGCGCTCGGCGTGCCCGAGGCGTTGTCGGCGGGCGCACCGGAGGCTTCCGCCGACGGCTCCGTCGAGGTGCCCGGCGCGGCCGGGATCTCGCTCGGGCCCCACTCGCTGAAGAAGCTCTCGGCGGGGTGGACGAACGCGCGCAGGCTCACGTCACCGGTCTTGCTGAAGGTGAACGTGACCGGCTGCGCGTTGCCGTCCTGGATGGCCTCACGGCTGCTGGGCAGGACGGCGGAGGCGTTGCCCGCGCCGCCGATGATGAGCGAGCCGCCGGCCGGGACGGTCAGGCTGCCGCCCTTGGCGGGGGTGAGCGCGACGGTCTTGCCGGTGCCGGGGAGGGTGATCGACTCCAGCGTCTGGTCGGTGCGGCCCTCGTTGAACAGGGTCGCGGCGACGACGGCGGGGCCCGTGGACTCGCGGTCCGGCTGGGTGACGACGATGGCGTTCTGGACCTTGATGTCGCCCACGCTCGTCGCGGCGTTGTCCGGCTGGATCTGCAGGGACTGGGCGTTGTTGCCGGATGTGCACGCGGAGAGCGAGGCGACTGAGAACGCGATGGCGGCGGCGGCGATGGCGCCGCGTCGAAGGCTGCTGCTCACGGCGGCGGCAACTCCTTGGACTCGAGCGAGCGGTGGCGACCGGGTCGGCCGCCTTCAAATGTCTGTCAGCGGCCTCAGGCTATCGAGCCGTTCCCGCGCGCCCGCACCCGACCCTCCCTGAGAGGACCGCCGTTCCCCCGGAAGGTGCGCGCGGACCGCGGCCGTCACTCGATCACCAGTCGTTTCCGCAGGCGTCTGCGGGGCCGTGGACGACTCGCGGACGCCTCCCCGCGGACGACGCCGCAGAGGGCGCCGTGGATGACTCGAGTAAGTGACTCGCCGGTTACTTCGGCCGCGCACTCATCCGACATTCACATAAGTGCGGTCGGGATCGTCCGCGGCGCCTTCTCGGAGTGGCGCATATTTCGTGAAGGAATGCGGCGGCGGACCGGGAAATGCCGGGGCGGTCCGGAAATTGATCACCTGCCGCTCGTCCCGGAGGGCGTGTGATCAATTCCGGATTCGGCCGGAACCCTGTCGCGCACACCGAACGGAGTAGCGGAAGTCGAGTGCTTGAGAGTGGACATATGGGGACGTTTGGTCGCCTGCGGGGGGCTTCGGGTGCGTGTAACGTACGCGTTTCGCCTGCCCCGGAGGGCCCCTCCGACCTGCGAATACGTGCTTCCGCTCAGTGGTCGCAGCACGTTCCTGATGCTGTTGTCAAGCCCCGAGAATGGCCCTGACCTGCGAAAACGTCATTCAGAACACGCCGTATCCGTGTTACCCTGGATAGCCACGGAAGGGGTACCTGTCACATGACGTTCAAGGTTGGCGACACCGTGGTCTATCCCCATCACGGGGCCGCGCTGATCGAGGCTATCGAAACTCGCCAGATCAAAGGCGTGGACAAGACCTACTTGGTGCTGAAGGTCGCCCAGGGTGACCTGACGGTGCGTGTGCCAGCGGACAATGCGGAGTTCGTCGGCGTACGTGATGTGGTCGGTCAGGACGGGTTGGACCGGGTCTTCGAGGTGCTGCGCGCACCGTACGCCGAGGAGCCCACGAACTGGTCCCGTCGCTACAAGGCAAACCTGGAGAAGCTCGCCTCGGGTGATGTCATCAAGGTCGCGGAAGTCGTGCGTGACCTGTGGCGTCGTGAGCGTGAGCGCGGCCTCTCCGCCGGTGAGAAGCGCATGCTCGCCAAGGCGCGCCAGATTCTGGTCAGCGAGCTCGCCCTCGCGGAGAAGACCAACGAGGACAAGGCCGAGGCTCTCCTCGACGAGGTTCTCGCCTCGTAAGGCGAGACGGACGAGGCAGGCGGAGCTTCACGTCGCCAGTACGTACGTCGAAGTGCGTCGAAATGCCGCGGTGCCCGATGACGGATGTGATGTCGCCGGGCGCTGCGGCATGTCCGTCCCCGGGTGGCACCCGTACTCCGCAGCCGGTCCGTACGCCGCACCCCTGCGCCGTACACACCCGCTCCGCACCCCGCAGCGCTTCCCGGCACGTGCGCCGCGCCGGGAAAGTGTCACCACGCGTGTCCCCGCCCCTGGCGTGCGGGTCCGGGCGGCCGGCCCGACCAGAGTCACGGAAGGGGCTGGTCAAGGCGGTACGCCCGGCACTCCCCCCACTCCGGGAGCAGGGGCTACGCCCAGGCCATACCCACCCAGGCCCTGTCGTCAAACTCCCCGGGCCGAGCACACCAACCTGACAGGAACCGATGTCTGACGATCCGCTCCTTCCGCCGGCGCAGAACCCCGCATCCGGCCGTACGACCGCCCGCACGGCGGCCGTGATCCCGGCCGCCGGCCGGGGCGTGCGCCTCGGGCCGGGAGCCCCCAAGGCACTCCGCGCGCTGGGCGGCACGCCCATGCTCATCCACGCGGTCCGCGCGATGGCCGCGTCCCGCGCCGTCTCCCTGGTCGTCGTCGTGGCCCCGCCCGAGGGCGCCGCGGAGGTCAAGACGCTGCTCGACGCGTACGCGCTGCCCGACCGCACCGACTTCGTCGTCGTGCCCGGAGGGGAGACCCGCCAGGAGTCGGTGAAGCTCGGCCTCGACGCCCTGCCGCCCGGCTTCGACATCGTCCTGGTGCACGACGCGGCCCGCCCGCTCGTCCCCGTGGACACCGTGGACGCCGTCGTCGCGGCCGTGCGCGACGGCGCCCCCGCCGTGGTCCCGGCGCTGCCGCTGGCCGACACCGTCAAGCAGGTCGAACCGGCCGCCGCCCCCGGCGAGCCGGAGCCCGTGGTCGCCACTCCGGACCGGTCCCTGCTGCGTGCCGTGCAGACCCCGCAGGGCTTCGACCGGGCCACCCTGGTGCACGCGCACGAGACGGTGACCGACGACGTCACCGACGACGCGAGCATGGTCGAGCAACTCGGCCGGACCGTCGTCACCGTCCCCGGCCACGAGGAGGCCTTCAAGGTCACCCGGCCCCTGGACCTCGTCCTCGCGGAGGCGGTCCTGGCCCGCAGGAGGCTCAACGATGGCTTCTGAGCCCCTGGCCTCCGAGCCGGACTCCGAGTCGGTCTTCGCGTCGGCTTCCGAGCCCCTGCCGGTGCTCCCGCGGGTCGGCATCGGCACCGACATCCACGCCTTCGAGGACGGCCGGGAACTGTGGTGCGCCGGCCTCAAGTGGGAGGGCCAGGGCCCCGGACTCGCCGGGCACTCCGACGCCGACGTCGTGGCGCACGCCGCCTGCAACGCCCTGTTCTCCGCCGCCGGCCTCGGTGACCTGGGGCAGCACTTCGGCACCGGGCGGCCCGAGTGGTCCGGCGCCTCCGGTGTGACCCTGCTGACCGAGGCCGCGCGGATCGTACGGGCGGCCGGCTTCCGGATCGGCAACGTCGCGGTGCAGGTCGTGGGGGACCGGCCCAAGATCGGCAAGCGCCGGGACGAGGCCCAGAAGATCCTCACCGAGGCCGCCGGCGCCCCGGTCTCGGTCTCCGGCGCCACCACCGACGGACTCGGGTTCCCCGGCCGCGGCGAAGGACTGATGGCCGTCGCCACCGCCCTCGTCGTCCACACCGGCTGACGGCACGGGCCGGGAGGACGACACGGGCCGGGAAAGGGGCGCGAGGCACCGCCCCGGGCCGACTACCCTGGAGGGGTGACTATTCGCCTGTACGACACCAGCGCCCGGCAGATCCGTGACTTCACCCCGCTCCAGCCGGGTTGCGTCTCGATCTACCTGTGCGGTGCCACCGTCCAGGCGGCACCGCACATCGGGCACATCCGCTCGGGGCTGAACTTCGACATCATGCGCCGCTGGTTCGAGTACCGCGGCCTGAAGGTGGCGTTCATCCGCAACGTCACGGACATCGATGACAAGATCATCGCGAAGTCCGCGGAGCAGAACCGCCCCTGGTGGTCCATCGGCTACGAGAACGAGCGCGCCTTCACCGACGGCTACCAGGTCCTCGGCTGCCTCCCCCCGACCTACGAACCGCGTGCCACCGGCCACATCACCGAGATGGTCGAGATGATGCGCGGCCTCATCGAGCGCGGCCACGCCTACGAGGCCGACGGCAACGTCTACTTCGCCGTCACCTCGTTCCCCGAGTACCTGGCACTGTCCAACCAGGAGCTCGACAACCTGCTCCAGCCCTCCGGCGAGGGCGAGACCGGCAAGCGCGACCCGCGCGACTTCGCCATGTGGAAGGCGGCCAAGCCCGGCGAGCCGAGCTGGGAGACCCCGTGGGGCCGCGGGCGTCCCGGCTGGCACCTGGAGTGCTCGGCGATGGCCCACAAGTACCTCGGCACCGCCTTCGACATCCACGGCGGCGGCCTCGACCTGGTCTTCCCGCACCACGAGAACGAGATCGCCCAGGCCAAGGCCTACGGCGACGAGTTCGCCCGGTACTGGGTGCACAACGCCTGGGTCACCATGAGCGGCGAGAAGATGTCGAAGTCGCTCGGCAACAGCGTCCTGGTCTCCGAGATGGTCAAGCGCTGGCGGCCCATCGTGCTCCGCTACTACCTCGGCACCCCGCACTACCGCTCGATGATCGAGTACAGCGAGGACGCCCTGCGTGAGGCCGAGTCCGCGTTCGCGCGGATCGAGGGCTTCATCCAGCGGGTGGGCGAGCTGACCGGCACCCCCGGCGCCGTCGAGCCGGCCACCGAGGTGCCGCCCGCCTTCGCCGAGGCCATGGACGACGACCTCGGCGTACCGCAGGCCCTGGCGGTGGTGCACACCACCGTCCGGCAGGGCAACAGCGCGCTGGCCGCCGACGACAAGGAAGCGGCCGTCGCCCGCCTCGCCGAGGTGCGCGCCATGCTCGCGGTCCTCGGCCTGGACCCCCTCGACGCGTACTGGGCAGGCGACGGCGACCGCGGCGAGGAGCTGAGCGGCGTCGTCGACACCCTCGTCCGCATGGTCCTCGACCAGCGCGAGGCCGCCCGCGCCCGCAAGGACTGGTCCACCGCGGACGCCATCCGGGACCAGCTCGGCCAGTCCGGACTGGTCATCGAGGACAGCCCGCAGGGACCGCGCTGGAGCCTCGGCCCGCGCTGAGGCAGGAGGAGGCGCCTCCTGAAATCTCCTGGAACCTCCGGGTTCCCCAAGATCGGGTTGTGCCGTCCGGGCCTCCGGGCGGCACACTTCACAGACGTAACACACACGCACGCGTGGGTACCTGCGGACGGACGCACATGAGCACGCACGCAGGCACGCACGGACGACTTCACGGAGACGGGTACATCATGGCCGCGAACAACCGCCGCATGTCCGGCAAGAAGGGCGCGCAGGTCGGCAGCGGCGGCCAGCGGCGCCGGGGCCTGGAGGGCAAGGGGCCCACGCCCCCCGCCGAGATGCGCAAGGGGCACGCCAAGCAGCGCGCCGCCCAGGCGAAGGCACGCCGCGCCGCCGGACGCGCCCCGCAGCGGCGCGGCGGCGGCCGCTCGACCTCCGAACTCGTCGTCGGACGCAACCCCGTCGTCGAGGCGCTGCGCGAGGGCGTGCCCGCCTCCACGCTGTACGTCCAGCAGTTCATCGACAACGACGAGCGGGTGCGCGAGGCGCTCCAGCTCGCGGCCGAGCGCGGCGGCATCAACCTCATGGAGGCCCCCCGCCCCGAACTCGACCGGATGACCAACGGGCTGAACCACCAGGGCCTGGTCCTCCAGGTCCCGCCGTACGAGTACGCGCACCCGGAGGACCTCGTCGCGGGCGCCCACGACGAGGGCCAGGACCCGCTGATCGTCGCCCTCGACGGAGTCACCGACCCGCGCAACCTCGGCGCCGTCGTCCGCTCCGTCTCCGCCTTCGGCGGCCACGGTGTCGTCGTCCCCGAGCGGCGGGCCGCCGGGATGACCGCCGGCGCCTGGAAGACGTCCGCCGGCACGGCCGCCCGTACGCCCGTCGCCCGCGCCACCAACCTGACGCGCGCCCTGGAGGCGTACAAGAAGGCGGGGATCGTGGTCGTCGGGCTGGCCGCCGACGGGGAGTCCGAGATCGGCGAACTGGACGCGCTGGCGGGCCCGGTCGTGATCGTCGTCGGCAGTGAGGGCAAGGGGCTGTCCCGACTGGTCGGCGAGACCTGCGACTTCCGGGTGCGGATCCCGATGCCGGGCGGTGCCGAATCGCTCAACGCCGGTGTGGCGGCGGGTGTCGTGCTGTACGAGGCGGCACGCCGCCGCGCCTGAACGGGCGTTCGACGTCATCACCCACACGGGGTATTCCGGGTGGTCCGGACAAGCTTGACGCGGTCCGGACACATCCGGCGCGTCAAGACAGTGTCCTATCACCACGTCACTCGGTTAGATGAGTGTGGACACCAGAACACCCCGCACACCCACGGGGGACCGCTCGTCGGGACTCGACGACGCTCCCGCGCTGAGCATGGTGAAGGTGCCGAGCGATCCGGCGCAGGTCATCGTCAATCACGCCAGCTTCCGCGTGCAGCTGGGCGCCTCGACGCGACGCGCCCGATCCCCGCGGATCGCACGGCAGTTCAGCGTCGCCCAGGGCGCGCCCCGCATCCCCGTCGTCACCACCATGGGCGCCCCGGGCGGGGCCGCGCCCCGGCGGCGCCCCGTCGTCTGGAGCGGTCGCTCCGCCCCCGACGACACCGGCGCGCACCGGCTTCTCCAGGCAGTGCGCCACGAAGGCGTCCGGCACGCCGACGAACCGCTCACCGACGCCGGAGCGACCCGGGTCATCCCTCGCGTCGGTGAGGGGTACGGCTACGCCGACGACCCGGCCGCCACCCAGCCCATCGAAGTGCCCGTCATCGGCCCCCAGCGCACCCACGGCGGCGCACCGCCCCTGCTGCCCCCCATGCGCCCCGTCGGCAGCGCCTACGACGAACCGGCCTACGGTGGCTACGGGGACTACGGCTACGACGAGCACGGTTACGACGAGCACGGCTACGACGAACAGGGCCACGACACCGGCGAGTTCGAGGGCACCGGTGGCCACCGGGCCGCCGACCGGAAATCCGGCGGCCGCCGGGCCAGGCGCCAAGGCGACGACCCGGCCCGGCACGCCTACTACCCCGGCCGCCGGATGAACCTCGGCGTCGTTCTGCTCCCGCTGCGCGTCTTCCTCGGCTTCATCTCCATCTACGCCGGCATGGGCAAACTCTGCGACCCCGTCTACTTCGACGGCGGTGAACGCGGCTCCATGGTGACGTGGCTGAACACCCTGCACCCCTGGGAAGTCGCCCAGCCGCTCCAGCAGTTCGCCCTCGAGCACCCCGTCGGCGCCGGACTCGTCATCGCCTTCCTCCAGGTCGTCGTAGGCGTCCTCACCGTCCTCGGCTGCTGGCAGCGCGTCGCCGCCGTCGTCGGCGCCGTGCTCTCCGCCGCACTGCTGGTCACCGTCAGCTGGAAGAGCGCCCCCGCCTACGACGCGCCCGACATCATCTACCTCGCCGCCTGGTCCCCGCTGGTCATCGCCGGCGCCCCCGTCTACTCCGTCGACGGCCGCCTCGCCGCCCGCGCCTGGCGCCGCCTCGGCCCCCGCTCCGACCTGTGGGACCTGCGCCGATACGTACTGCGCCGCGGCGCCCTCGTCACCGTCGTCGTCTGCGGGCTCACCCTGCTCGTCGGCTCGCTGCTCGGCGGTGCCGTGCGCGACTCCGACCGCGTGGTCGTCCCCGGGCCCGGCGAGGCCCCGCGCAACGAACTGCCCGGCTCCCCGCTCCCGAAGAAGCCGGACAGGAGCAGGCAGGGGACCCCGTCAGCCTCCACCTCGCCCAGCCGGAGCGCCTCCTCCGGAACGACCGGCCCGTCCGCCGGCACCACCAGCCCCGGCGCGACCCGGGACACCGGCGGCGCCGTCACCGGCGCGCCCAGCCAGACCCAGGGCACCACCGGTGAGGCCCCGCCCCAGCAGTCCTCCCCGGTCGACCAGGCCCCGAGCACCAGCTCCGGCCCCACCTCCGGCGGCGGCACCACGGGCGGCGGCGACGGCGGTGTCCCGAGCGACGGCGGCGAGGACGAGGCCCCGGCCCCCGAGGAACCCGGCCGGCTCGTGGGCGGCCTCCTGGGGTAGCCCGCCCGCGCGCTGACGACGACGGGGTCCCGCACGGTGACGTGCGGGACCCCGTCCTCGTGTCCGGACGACGGTCGTGTCCGGATGGTGGGTCAGCGGTTCTGGGGCGCCAGTTCCTTTGCCGCCTCGGTCAGGTCCTTCGCGGTGTCGATCGCCCGCCAGTAGGAGCCCTGCGGGATCGGGAACCCGGCCAGCCGGCGCTCCCGGGCCAGCCGCGGGAACGTCGTACGCTCGTGGTCGCCGCGCTCCGGCAACAGGTCGGCGAACCCGGGGGAGAAGACGTACACACCCGCGTTGATCTCGACCGTCGACGGCGGGGCCTCGATGAAGTCGGTGATGTGACCGAACCCGTCGGTCTGCACGGCGCCCCACGGAAGGCGCGGGCGGGCCAGGGCGAGGGTCGCGACGGCGTCCCGCTCGGTGTGGAAGTCGGCCATGTCGCGCAGCGAGAAACGGGTCCAGATGTCGCCGTTCGTGGCGTACCAGGGCCGGTCCGGGTGCGGGAGGCGGGCGGCGGCGTACTTCAGACCGCCGCCGCGGCCGAGCGGCTCCGTCTCGACGACGGTGGTGACGGAGAGGGGAAGATCCGCGGTCTCCAGCCACTTCTGCAGCACCTCGGCGAGATGGCCGCAGGAGACCACCACGTCCGTGACGCCCTCCTCGGCGAGCCAGGAGAGCTGATGGCCGATGATCGGGGTCCCCGTACCGGGAATCTCGACCATCGGCTTGGGCCGGTCGTCGGTGTACGGACGAAGCCGGGAACCCTGGCCACCGGCCAGGACGACGGCTTGCACGGGCCGCGACGCGGCGCTCGGATCGGTCATGAGCGCACTGTACGTGGCGGTCGAGGGACCGGGCGGGCCGGGCGGGCCCGGCGGCGGACCCGCCTGCGGGCCGTGGGGCCGGGCCCTGGGACGGACTCAGCCGTGGGCGGTGAGCACCCCCGACGCGAAGGAGGTGTCGCAGACCGGACGGGCGAAGGACTGGGCCCTGGTGGGGCCGTACATCCGGACCGCCGCCTTGCCCAGCGCACGGGCGATCGACGCGCAGTGCCGCGCCAGCGACGGGCGGTCGTCCACCGCCTGCTGGAGGTGGGTGAGGGCGACGCCCGGGTTCTCCCTCTGCGACTCGACCAGGAGCGTGTCCCGCAGCACCTCGTGCGGGGCGCGCGCGGCGGCACGCGAGGATGCGCCGGCCGAGGACGCGCCGGGCACAGCCGTGTCGGCGGCGGCGAGCACCGGGCTCGAAGGGCTCCCCGACCAGTTGACCCGGGCGACCGCGAGGGTTCCGGAGAACACCAGGACGACGGGCAGGACGAAGGCGAGGGTGCGGCCGACCCGGCGGGCGGGGCCCCGGCCGCTTCGCGTCTGAGGCGTAGTGGAGTGCTTCACGCGTGTGAGGGTAGCGCCCGGTGATGGCGTGGAAACATTCAGTCACTGGTTCGGGTGACATGAGCGGGACGTTTCCTGGGTAGCGCGTTGACGCACGCCGCTCGAAACGCGCCGAATGTCAGGGTGTTCGTCGACAACGCGGACGCACTGAAGAGGGCCCCGCAGCGGTCTGCGGGGCCCTCTTCATCAAGTCGAGTGAATCACCCGGTGTGGTGCGACGGTTCGGTCACGGCCCTCAGTCGGACAGGCGCGCGCCGGACGACGTCGAGAACACGTGGGTCTCACCGGACTGCGGCACGACGTGCAGCGTGCTGCCCTTCTCCGGCACGTTGCGGCCGCCGACACGGACGACGAGGTCCTTGGCCTCACCGCCGACCTGAGCGGTGCCGTACACGTACGCGTCGGAGCCCAGCTCCTCGACCACGTTGACGGTGACCGCGAGACCCTGGTCGGACTCGGCACCGGCCACGTCGAAGTGCTCGGGGCGGACGCCGACGGTGACGGTCTTGTCGGTGGCGGCGGCCAGCGCGTCGCGGTCCACGGGGACCACCGAGTTGCCGAACTTCACGCCGCCGTCCGTGATGGGCACCTCGACGAGGTTCATCGCGGGGGAGCCGATGAAGCCGGCCACGAAGAGGTTGGCGGGCTTGTCGTACATGGTGCGCGGGGTGTCGACCTGCTGGAGCAGACCGTCCTTGAGGACCGCCACCCGGTCGCCCATGGTGAGGGCCTCGACCTGGTCGTGGGTCACGTACACCGTGGTGATGCCGAGGCGGCGCTGCAGGCTCGCGATCTGCGTACGGGTGGAGACGCGGAGCTTGGCGTCCAGGTTGGACAGCGGCTCGTCCATGAGGAACACCTGCGGCTCACGCACGATGGCGCGGCCCATGGCGACACGCTGACGCTGACCACCGGAGAGCGCCTTCGGCTTGCGGTCCAGGTACTCCGTCAGGTCGAGGATCTTCGCGGCCTCCTCGACCTTCTGCCGGATCTCCGCCTTGTTGACACCGGCGATCTTGAGCGCGAAGCCCATGTTGTCGGCGACCGTCATGTGCGGGTACAGGGCGTAGTTCTGGAACACCATGGCGATGTCCCGGTCCTTCGGCGGCAGGTGCGTGACGTCGCGCTCACCGATGCGGATCGCGCCGGCGTTCACGTCCTCGAGCCCGGCGAGCATGCGGAGCGAGGTGGACTTGCCGCAGCCGGACGGGCCGACGAGTACGAGGAACTCCCCGTCCTCGATGTCGATCTCGAGCGCGTCCACGGCGGGCTTGGTCGAACCGGGGTAGATCCGGGTCGCCTTGTCGAACGTGACAGTGGCCATGGTGAATGGGCCCCCTTCTACCGGCAGGAACGTGCCGGACGATCCGAGTAGGAAGGCGGTGCCACGACGGGATGTTCCGTTGTGGTTCCGAGTGGTGCAGTCCACGCGAGCGAACTGGCACAGGACGGTACCGGCGTTCACCTGATCTGTCAGTAGCCGAAGCCTCGTGAACTTCGCGGAAACTTTCGCCGGCCGGTGTCACCGCTCGGCCGCGTAACGCTCGGCGAGGACCGTCACGGCCCCCGCGACCGCCTGCCGCAGCCCCGGCGGACCGAGCACCTCCGCCTCGGTGCCCAGCCGGAGCAGATCGCCGACGGCGACCGCCTCCGACTCGACGGACAGCTCCACCTCGACCCATCCCGCGCCGTCCGGCGGCCCCGCCTCCCGCAGTGCCCGTGCGCCCGCCGCCCCGAACTGCATCGGCAGCAGCTTCTGTCCGCGGGGCGAGAGCCGCAGCCGCGCGGTGCCCTGCCGCAGCGCCCCCTCCAGCCGCCGGGAGGACTCCGCCCAGTACGCGGCGAGAGCGAACCCGGTGGGACGGGCGAACAGGTCACCCGTCTCCTCCACCGCCTGGAAACGAGACACCCGGTAGGTGCGCACGATGTTCTCGGGGTTCTCGGAGTCCCCGGAGTTTTTGGAGTCCCCGGAGTTTTTGGAGTTCTCGGACAGCGCCACGAGGTACCAGATTCCGCCCTTCAGCACGAGCCCCAGGGGGCGGACCTCCCGGTGCACCTCGCCCCGCCAGCGCCGGTAACGGGTGCTCAGCACCCGCCGCTCCCACACCGCCCCGGCGATCCGTTCCAGGTGCGGCACCGGGTCCGCGTCGCGGAACCAGGCGGGGGCGTCCAGGTGGAACCGCTCACGCACCCGCCGGGCCTGATCCGCGAGTGCGCCGGGCAGGGCGGCCTCCACCTTCAGCTGGGCACTCGCCAGTACGGCCCCCAGGCCGAGGTCCCCGGCCGGTCCCGGCAGCCCGGCCAGGAACAGCGAGCCGGCCTCCGCGTCCGTCAGCCCGGTCAGCCGGGTGCGGTATCCCTCCATCAGGCGGTAGCCGCCCTCCGGCCCGCGCTCGCCGCGGACCGGCACCCCGGACGCGCCGAGCGCCTCGATGTCCCGGTACACGGTGCGCACCGACACCTCCAGTTCCGCCGCGAGTTCGGGGGCGGTCATCAGACCGCGGTTCTGCAGCAGCAGGAGCAGGGAGAGAAGCCGGTCGGCACGCACGGGAGGCATTCTCCCGCCCCTCGGACGTACCTGACAGGAGATGTCAGGTACGGCTCCCAGGATGGTCGTGCCGGTCCGGCGCGGGACGGTCCTCGCCGACCGCACGACCGCACGACCGAACGACACGACCGAACGACACGACCGAACGACACGACCGAAGGGGAACCACCCATGCCCACCACCCGGACCACCGGCCACTTCACCTTCGCCGACTGGAAGGAGGTCCCCGTAGGCCCGGAGGACACCCACCCCCGGCTCGCACACGCCACCGTCACCAACGCCTTCACGGGCGGCATCGAGGCCGAGTCCACGACCTGCGACTACGCGATCTCCTATCTGACCGGCACGACCGGCTCCTTCGCGGGAATGGAACTCGTCCGCGGTCGCGTCGACGGGCAGCAGGGCAGCTTCGTCCTCGAGGAGCGCGGGCGCTTCGACCCTGACGGGACCGTCCACTGCTCCTTCGAGGTCGTCGAGGGCTCGGGCACCGGCGAACTGGCCGGGCTGCGCGGCACCGGCGAGTTCACCTACCGGCAGGGGGAGACGAAGGTGCCGTACACCTTCGCGTACGGGCTGGAGTGAGCGGGCCGGGCCCGCCGCCCCCAAGTGCGTGGCTCGGCGATTGCCGGTCTGTGTACAGTGGAGCAGCCTTCGCGCGTTCCGCGCGGCGCCTCCTTAGCTCAGATGGCCAGAGCAACGCACTTGTAATGCGTAGGTCGTCGGTTCGAATCCGACAGGGGGCTCCGGAAAAGGCCAGGTCACACAGCCCGTGACCTGGCCTTTTGTGGTGCTCGGGGCATGACGCGTCCCACGGCCCGGGTGCCGCGGGATGGCTTGCGTGAGCGTGGGGGCGTACCGGGTGTCTGGTCCGGGCGTAGTACTGAACTTCATTGGGCGATGTCGGGTGATTGTCTGACAGTTGAGGGGTGGGTCCGGTAGATCTGTGCGGGTGAACGCCTTCATGCCTGGCCGGACCCCCCCCTCGGAGGACGGCGAGGCCGCCTTCACCGCCGAGACCATGAAAAATCTGTTCAAGAAGAATCAAGACGAAGATCCTCTTCGTCGGCGGCGCGGTCATCGCCGTCGTGACCGGCCTGGTCATCAGTCTCGGCGAGGGGCGGGATGTCACCGAGGAAGCTGAGGATTTTGAGGACTGCGAGCGGTTCCCCGAACCCCCCGTAGCCGAGGTCCAGAAACGCCAACCCCTCGCCAGGCACCCGGTAGCCGGGCACCAGAGGATGCTCCCGGACGGGCGCTCGTCAATGTCTCGGACTATGACCGGGGTGTCTTCGCGGCTTGAAGCCCGAATGCGCCTGCTCGTCTTCGAAGCGTTCCACGGCTGCAGCCGGACCCGCTCCCTCACGGCCCTCCTGGCGTCGGTCAACCCGCCGCCCAAGGCTTCGGCGTAGTCGTATGGCGTCCGGTTTGTGGCTGGGCGAGGTCGACTTCGGCAAGATCGAAAACCTTCGCATCGCGCCATGCCGCGGGAGGGGGCGGCGGCGTCCCGCCATGGTGCGAAACCGTCCCCCGCTCTCCGACCCAGCCCTTGCTTCATCTATCGAATATCGATAGATTTCCATCGCAATTCGATGGAAGGATGAGTCATGGGAAAGCTGACCGTGCGTGCGCTGCGCGCCGTGCTCGTGGTGGTGCTCGCCGGCACCGTGTTCGTGCAGGCATCGATGGTGTGGACATTGGTCAGCGGGAGCGACCCGGAGGACGGGTCGCTCCCGCTGACCGCGCTGCGCCTGATCACGATCCTGGGCATGGTGTCGGCCCAGGTCGCCCTGGTCTGCGTAGGGCGGCTGGTGACGATGGTGCGACGCGGAACCGTGTTCTCCCACACCGCCTTCCGGTACGTGGACGGCGTGATCGGCGCGATCGTGGCGGCTGCCCTCGTGTGGTTCGCGGTCACGGTCATCAATGCGCCGGGCCAGCGGGACGACCCGGGCGTCACCGTCATCATGGGCGGGGTCGGCGTGGCCATCCTGGGGGTCGCGCTCATCGTGCTCGTGCTGCGGATGCTGCTCGCCCAGGCCGTCGCGCGCGACGTCGAAGCGGCGCAGATGCAGGCCGAGTTGGACGAGGTGATCTGATGCCGATCGCCGTCGACATCGACGTGATGCTGGCCAGGCGGAAGATGTCCGTGGGCGAGCTCGCGGACCGCGTAGGCATCACGCCCGCCAACCTGGCGGTACTCAAGAACGGCCGCGCCAAGGCGGTGCGCTTCGCGACGCTCGCCGCGCTCTGCGAAGTGCTCGAGTGCCAGCCGGGCGATCTGCTGCGCTGGGAGGCCGAGGACACCGCGGGCGAATGAACCGTGCCTGCCGACGCGTCATCGCCGATCCCGCCTGCCTTTGACCAACTCCGCGAGCATCCCGGGGCCGTGCCCAGGGACATCCCGGGCCTGCTGGAGCGACTGGCCGAGGTGCCCGACCCCCGCGGTCCACGCGGCGTACGGCACGCTCTGGTCGTCATGCTCGCGCTGACCGCGTGCGCGGTTCTGGCCGGAGCGACCTCCCTGCTGGCGGTGGGTGAGTGGATCACCGACGGCCCGCCGTCCGTCCTGGAGCGTCTCGGCGTACGGCTGAGAGCGCGTGGTCCTGGGGCAGGGTACGTGGGTACGAGGCCACTCATCGGCCCTGACGAGGGGCGCGTGGCGCCGCGACGGGCCCTCAGGTCGTCAGCATGACCCCGGCGTACGCTGCGGCCGCGACGACCAGCCACGAACCCAGGCCGAGCAGTGTCATCCGCAGGCCGCCGGAGCGGGCCAGGGCCGGCAGGTGTACGGCGCTGCCGAGGCCGAACAGGGCGGCGGCGAGCAGCAGTTCCTGCACAGTGTGCGCGGCGTCGAGCACTCCGCTGCCGAGCAGTCCGGTGCTGCGCAGTACGACCATCGCCAGGAAACCCACGACGAACAGGGGCAGCAGTGCGGGCCGGCGGCCGTCGCCGTCCACGGGGTGCCCGGCGTTCTTGCGGCGGCTCAGCGCCACTCCCGCGACCAGCGGCGCCAGCATCGCGACCCGGATCAGCTTGACCAGGACCCCCTCGGTCAGCGCCTGCGGCCCGGCGGTCTGGGCGGTGGCGACGACCTGCCCGACATCGTGCACGCCGGCGCCGACCCAGCGCCCGAACTCCGTCGCGTCCAGGCCGAGCGGGGCCTTGAACAGCGGCAGTACGGCGATGGCGAGCGTGCCGCAGAGCGTCACAAGGGCGACCGACGAGGCGACCTCGGCTTCGTGCTGCTTGTCGCCCTTGTCCTTGCCGAGCACGCCGCTGACCGCGCCGATCGCGGAGGCGCCGCAGATCGAGTAGCCGGTGGCGACGAGCAGCGACAGGCCGTCGGAGAGGCCGATCCCGCGGCCCAGCCACTGCGTCCCGAAGAACGTGACCAGGACGACGCCGACCACCATGACCAGGGCCTGCCAGCCGAGTCCGGCCACGTCGCCGAGACTCAGTCTCAGGCCGAGCAGCACAATGCCGAGCCGCATCAGCCGCTTGCCCGCCATGGACAGGCCGGGCCGGGCGACACCGCGTACGAGAGGAGCGACTCCTGGCAGATGCGCCACGACGACACCGAGCGCGACGGCCGCGGTGAGCACCGGCACGGCGGGCACCGACGCGTGCACCCCGAAGGCCGCCGCCACACCGATGGCGGCGAGCGCGAGGCCCGGCACGACGCCTTCTTTGCGCGGGGCGGCGGGGGGCGGGGTGCGGCGCACGGACGTGCGGCGTTCGGGGCCGGAGAGAACCATGATTTTCAGCGTGCGCCGGGTGTGCGGCGCCCACTAGACGTGATCTTTTGGGCGGGTCATAGGGTTTCCCTATGACCCCTGAGTCCTCCGACGCGCATCCGCGACCGCTCCCCGACCTGCACGCCCTGCAACTGCTGGTCTGCGTCGCCGAGACCGGGAGCCTGGGGCGGGCTGCCGTGCGGCTGCGCATCAGCCAGCCCTCCGCGAGTGCCCGGATGCGCACGCTGGAGCGGCGCCTGGGCCTGCGGCTGCTCGAGCGCTCCCCCTCGGGCTCCCGGCTCACCCCGGCCGGTGCCGTGGTCGGCGACTGGGCGCGCTCCTTGCTCGAACAGGCCGAGGCGCTGGTCGAGGGCGCCGCCGCGCTGCGCTCCCGGCAGGACCACCGGCTCCTGGTGACCGCGAGCCTGACCATCGCCGAGGAACTGATGCCGGGCTGGCTGGTCGCGCTGCGCGAGGAGGAGCCCGACACCCATGTCGGGCTCACCGTCACCAACAGCTCAGGGGTGATCGAGGCGCTGCGCCGCAGGAGGTGCGACCTGGGCTTCGTCGAGGGCCCCTGGGTGCCGGACGACCTGCACCGCACCGTGGTCGGCCGGGACCGCCTCGCCGTGGTCGTGGCCCCCGGTCACCCATGGGCCCGGCGCCGCCGCCCGCTGAGCGGCCGCGAACTCGCCGACACCCCGCTGCTGCTGCGCGAGCCCGGCTCCGGCAGCCGCGAAACCCTGGAGAAGGCGCTGCGCCCGTACGACGGTGTGGCCGTGCCGGTCCTCGAACTGGGCTCCACCGCGCCCTTGCGCAGCGCGGTCGTCCGGGGCATGGCCCCCGCGGTGCTCTCCGCGCTGGCCGTTCACGAGGACGTGGACCACGGCCGTCTGGTCGAGGTCGAGGTCGACCCGGCGGTCCCGCTGCGCAGGCTGCTGCACGCGGTGTGGCTCAAAGGCCATGAACTGCCGGAGACGGCACTGAGACTGCTTGGGGTGGCACGGTCGGCCCTGGGGCGCTCCTCGAGCGTCCGCTCGGCGTACAAGGGCGGTTCTGCGATTCCGGGGCCCTCTTCTGTGTGAACCGATCACGCGGTTGCACAGCACGGCAGAGCCCTGGGGCGGCCCCGTGCCGCAGCCCGTTCGTGCAGGGCGGGGAGAGCCCGCCGGATTGCGTGAGCGATGCGTGAGCGGACGGGGCGGCACAGGGCGGACCCGGCGTCACACCGATCACGGTTGCACGTCTTTGACCAGCGGAAACAAGATTCGGCGGCACCGCCTGGCACGATCCGGGACGATCTTTCCGGCCCTTGTGATGCGTAGGTCGTCGGTTCGAGTCCGACAGGGGGCTCTCTTCGAAGCCCAGGTCCGGACGGTTTCGGCCTGGGCTTTCTCATGCCCGGGGGTGGGGGCGCAGGCGGTGGGCGATCTCGAGTTCGTGGGGGGCCGGAGAGCGGCCGTCCTCGATGTGCCACAGGCAGTTCTGGAGCAGGCGGGCACAGGTCCAGGCGCGGGCCCGGTCGCGGTCCAGGCCGAGGACGTCGGTCATCGCGTCGAAGCGCCAGGCGGTGTCGGCGGGGTTGTCGGCGTCGAAGCGGTTGGCCAGGGCGGGCCAGAGGTCGAAGCCGGGGTCGCCCGCCAGGGGCTTGGGGTCGATGGCGAGCCAGAGGGCGCGGCCGGCGGCCAGGACGTTGTCGTAGTGCAGGTCCCAGTGCAGGAGGCGGTCGCCCGGTTCGTCCGCCACCTCCCGCAGGGCCGCGGCGCAGTCGGCGACGGTGCGGCGGACGGCCGGGTCCGGGATACGGCGCAGGGCCCCGGGCGTCCGCTCCAGCAGGGCGTGCGCGATGTCGCCGAGGTGGCGCAGGCCCGCCGGGGCGGGGGCGCTGGCGAGGTGTGCCAGGAGGCGGGCGACGACCAGGACGGCCTCGCGGACGTCGGGCAGGCCGGCCAGTGTCCGGGCGGGGTCGAGGCGTTCCAGGAGCAGGGCGTGGGTGGTCTCGTCGTGGTCGAGGAGGCGGACGGCTCCGTCGCCGTTCCAGGTGCGCAGGGCGACGGGCTCGCCTTCGGTCTCCTCGTCCAGGATCTGGAGCTTCAGTACGGCCGGTGTGCCGTCCGCGCGGTCGACGGGGAGAACCAGGGCGCTCACGCCGTGCATCGGCGCGCCGGTGACCCGCAGGTCCCAGTGTTCCAGGAAGGCGGCGGCCAGCCCGGGCAGCCCGGAGACGAAGGCGCGGCCCGCCTCGCCGTTGAACTTCTCCTGTGCCGCCGCGAGTTCCTCGGGTACGTGGATCACGGTGGGCACGGTAGTACGGCGCTCACGGTTCCAGGACGACCTTTCCGATCGTGCCCCGGCTCTCCAGGGCGCGGTGGGCGGTGGCGGCCTCGGCGAGGGGGAAGCGGTGGACGGCGGGGGTGAGCCGGCCTTCGGCGGCTTCGGTGAGGGCGCGCAGTTCGAGGGTGCGTACGGGGTTGGCGCCGCCGGCCCTGCGCATCATCTCGGGGCCGAGGACGTTGAGGGAGACGCCGTCGACGAGGTGGGGGTCGGTGCTGTCGAGGCCCTGGGCGGACCAGCCGAAGACGACGTGGCGGCCGCCGGGGGCGAGGAGGGCGACCGCCGCGCGGGCGGTGTCGCCGCCGACGCCGTCGTAGACGAGGGTGATTTTGCCCTGGTGGGCGGAGAGCCGCTCGGGCCAGGCCGGGTCGGTGTAGTCGACGGCGAGGTCGGCGCCGTTCGCGGCCACGCGGGCGGTCTTCCCGGGGCCGCCGGCGAGGCCGATGACGGTGGCGCCGGCGTTCTTGGCGTACTGGACGAGGAGGGTGCCGATGCCGCCGGCCGCGGCGGGGACGAGGACCACGTCGCCGGGTCCGGGCTCGGCGAACTGCACGATGCCCATGACCGTGCGGCCGGTTCCGATCATGGCGACGGCCTGGGCGAAGTCGAGGCGCTCGGCGATCTTGTGGAGGCGGTCGGCGTCGGTGACGGCGAGTTCCGCGTAGCCGCCGGGGGCGAAGCCGAGGTGGGCGACGACGCGCTTGCCGAGCCAGTCGGCCGGCGTGCCGTCGCCCAGGGCGTCGACCACTCCGGCGACTTCACGGCCGGGGACGGTGGGCAGGGCCGTCGGGGCGGGCGCGGGCCCCTGATGTCCCTGCCGTAGCGCGGTGTCCAGGAGGTGGACTCCGGCGGCCCGGACGGCGATACGGACCTGGCCGGGGCCGGGTCGCGGGTCCTCGACCTGTTCGTGGACGAGGTTCTCGGCCGGGCCGAAGGCGTGCAGGCGGACGGCGTACATGAGGCCCCCAGGGGTGCGATGCGGCTTCGACAGCGCCCCCACTGTTCAACCTCAAGCTCGCTTGAGGTCAAGCTCGTGATGCCCCAGGGCGAGGGAGACGGCTGTGAGGGCGCTGGTGAAGGAGACCTCGGAGAGCACGCCGGGGGCGGCGACCTGGTCGCCGGCGAGGTAGACGCCGTCGCCGCGGTCGACGGCGGGCCGGTCGCGCCAGCTGGTGCCCGGCAGGTCGACGGCGCCGGTGCGTCCGGCCGCCACCGCCTCCCGCCGCCAGGTGACGCGCTCCCGCCAGCCGTCGAAGGCGAGGTCCAGGAGTTCTTCGGCGCGGGCGGTGCCGTGGGACTTGGACTCGTGCGGGGCGATGGGGATCTGGCCCTGGACGAGCTGTTCGCCGGCGGGGGCGAGGGTGGGGTCCTGGGCGGTGAACCGCTCCAGCCAGCCGGTCGCGTCCAGGTCGGACACGACGAACGCGTCGCCGCGCCGGGTGCGCAGGGCGAGGTCGATGAGGACGGTACGGCCGCTCGGCCAGGTCAGGGTGGGGTCGCCGAGGAGCCGGCGGGCGGCGTCCAGGGAGGTGGCGACGACGACCGGGGTGTCGGTGGGGAGGACGTCGACGCGGGACAGGGTCTCCACGCGGACGCCCAGCTCCCAGGCGCGGGCGGCCATCCGGTCGATGAGGCTGCCCCAGCCGCCGCGCGGGTAGTGGGCCTCCGGAGGCAGTGTGGTGGCGCGGCGCAGGCGTTCCTGCACGTAGGCGGCGGACAGCGAGCCGGGGTCGTGGTGGAAGAGGGCGACGGCACAGTAGTGGGCGGCGGCCCGTGCGCCCTCCTCGCCCGCGATGCCGGTCGCCCAGGTGTGGAAGTCGGTGTCGACGGGCGCGTGGGCGTGGCTGCGGCGCAGCAGCTTCAGCATGGCGAGGGGCGGGGTGCGGCGCAGTGCGCCCCGGTGGCGGAGGCGGAAGCGGGTGGCTTCCAGGGGCGGGAGGGGAGCGAGGGGGCCGATGAGGCCGCGTTGCCGGAGCCAGGACCAGTGCGGGCCGCCGCTGTAGAGGGCGTGGGGTCCTTCGTTGGTCCGGTAGGGGCCCTCGGCGGTGCGGGCCCGGCCGCCGAGGGTGTGGTGGGCCTCGTGGAGGGTGACTTCGGCGCCGGCCTCGGCGGCGGTGATGGCCGCGGTCAGTCCGGCGAAGCCGCCGCCGATGACGGTGATGCGGTGCATGGCTGGGGTCTCCCTTGGTCGGGGTCGCGCCTGCTGGATCGGGGGGATCGGGGTGGATCAGGTGGTTCGCGGCTACGACGGCCCAGGGCCCCGGGATGTGACATGTGCGGGGTTCTCGCAGGTCAGGGGGATCGTCAGTGGTGGGGTGCAGGATGGGCGCATGGCGAGGAGAGCGGCGGGCGGTGCGGGGGCGGTGCGCGGTGCGGGTGCGGTGCGCGGTGCGGGGGTGAGGGGAGCGCGGCGGCCGGAGCTGCGGCTGCCGGTGCTGGAGAGGTACGAGAGGGGTGGGCTGGAGCCGGACGGGGACTACGACGGGCTGGAGTTCCGGGAGGTGGACCTCTCGGGGGAGGACGGCGCGGGGGCGCGGTTCATGGACTGCGCGGTGACGGGGTGCGCGCTGGACGAGACCCGGCTGTCCCGGGCCAGGGTGCTGGACTCCGTCCTCGCCGAGGTGCGGGGTGTGGGCACGGACCTCGCCGGGGCGACCCTGCGCGACGTCGAGCTGACGGACGCGCGTCTCGGGGGGACACAGCTGCACGGGGCGGGGCTGGAGCGGGTCCTGGTCCGGGGCGGGAAGATCGACTTCCTGAACCTGCGGTCCGCGCGGCTCAGGGACGTCGTCTTCGAGGGCTGTGTCCTGGTCGAGCCGGACTTCGGCGGGGCGAGGCTGGAGCGGGTGGAGTTCGTGGACTGCGCGCTGAAGGGCGCGGATCTCAGCGGGGCCACCCTGACGGACGTCGATCTGCGCGGTGCCGCTTCGCTGGAGATCGCCCGGGGTGTGGACAGGCTGGCGGGGGCGGTGATCAGTACGGGGCAACTGCTGGATCTGGCGCCGGTGCTGGCCGGGGAGCTGGGGATCCGGGTGGAGGGCTGAGCCGACGGGGAGGGAGCCGACGGGGAAGGGCCGGAGGGGCGCGGTGGGTCACTCCAGGCGGGGGTAGCGGGCCTGGAGGGTCCAGACGGCCGGGTTCTCGCCGAGGTCCTCGTGCAGGTCGATCAGGTCGGCGAGCAGATCGTGCAGGAAGTCGCGGGCCTCGCGGCGGAGTTCGGTGTGGGAGAACGTCAGGGGCGGTTCCGACGCAGGCAGCCACTCGGCCTCGATGTCCACCCATCCGAAGCGGCGCTCGAAGAGCAGCCGGTCGGTGGATTCGGTGAAGTCCAGCTCCGCCCACTGGGGGCGGGAGGCGCGGGAGCCCGCCGGATCCTGGTCGATCCGTTCCACGATGTCGCACAGCGCCCATGCGAAGTCGAGCACCGGCACCCATCCCCAGGCTGTGGACAGTTCCCGGTCCGCCTCGGTGTCGGCGAGGTAGACGTCGCCGCAGAAGAGGTCGTGGCGCAGGGCGTGGACGTCCACGCGGCGGTAGTCGGTCTGCGGGGGGTCGGGGAAGCGGTTGGAGAGGGCGTAGCCGATGTCGAGCACGGAGGTGATGGTGTCACGACGGACGCGGTGCCCCACCCGACGGTCCCCGGGTGGGGGGCGGACCGTGCGCCGGCGCCCTCGCTCGGGGCGTGCCGGAGCCCCCGGCCGGTGTGCTTCGCGATGCGTGGTGCGGTGCGCGAAGCGCCGGGCGGCCGGGGGCTCCGAGGGGGCTGCGGGGCGTCCGTCAGACGTTCACGCCGAAGTCCTGGGCGATGCCCGTCAGGCCCGACGCGTAGCCCTGGCCGACGGCGCGGAACTTCCACTCGGCGCCGTTGCGGTACAGCTCGCCGAAGACCATGGCGGTCTCGGTGGCCGCGTCCTCCGACAGGTCGTAGCGGGCGATCTCGGTGCCGCCGGCCTGGTTGACGATGCGGATGTAGGCGTTGCGCACCTGGCCGAAGTTCTGCGAGCGGTTCTCGGCGTCGTAGATCGAGACCGGGAAGACGATCTTGTCGATGTCGGCGGGCAGGGCGGCGAGGTTGACGTTGATGGCCTCGTCGTCGCCGGCGCCCTCACCGGTGCGGTTGTCGCCGGTGTGGACGATGGTGTTGTCCGGGGTCTGCTTGTTGTTGAAGAAGACGAAGTGACTGTCGGAGTAGACCTTGCCCTGCGGGTTGACCGCGATCGCGGAGGCGTCGAGGTCGAAGTCCGTGCCGGTGGTGGTGCGGACGTCCCAGCCGAGACCCACGGTGACGGCGGACAGGCCCGGAGCCTCCTTGGTGAGCGAGACGTTGCCACCCTTGGACAGGCTTACAGCCATTGTTGGGAGTCCCTTCCCTCGTGTACGTACGGCTACGAAGCTACAGCTACCCCCTTGAACGCGAGAGGGGGACGCGAGGTTCCAGGTCGCTTTACTTTCTTTACCGAGATGACCGGGGCGGCCGGGGTGACCGGGACAACCAGGGTGACCGGGATAACCGGGTGACGTGGACCGGTCAGAGGCGGGAACATGTACGGCATGTCCGGTCCCTATGTCATCCGTGGCTCCGTCTCCCTGCCCGAGGCCGAGCTGATGTGGCGTTTCTCCAGGTCCTCGGGGCCGGGCGGGCAGCATGTGAACACCAGTGACTCGCAGGTGGAGCTCCGCTTCGACCTCGCCGCCACCGACGCGCTGCCCGAGGTGTGGAAGCAGCGGGCACTGGAGCGGCTGGCGGGGCGGCTGTCCGGCGGCGTCGTCACCGTCCGCGCGTCCGAGCACCGCTCCCAGTGGCGCAACCGGGAGGCCGCCGCCGTGCGCCTCGCCGCGCTCCTCGCCGAGGCCACCGCGCCCCCGCCCAGGCCCCGCAAACCGACCCGCATCCCGCGCGGCATCAACGAACGCCGACTGCGGGAGAAGAAGCAGCGCTCGGAGACGAAACGGGGGCGCTCCGCGCGGGACTGGGGCTGACCGGGACGGCGGCGCTCAGGCCAGGTGGCGGTAGCGGCCTCGGAAGTAGGTCAGGGGGCCGCCGTCCGAGCTGGGCAGGTTCGCCGCGAGGACGCGGCCGATCACCAGGGTGTGGTCGCCGGCCGGTACCCGCTGCTCGGTTCGGCACTCCAGGGTCGCGAGGGCGCCGCCCACCAGCGGGGCCCCGCTGTGCTCACCCCGTATGTACGGGATGTCGGCGAAGAGGAGGCGGTCGCTGATCCGGCCCTTCATCGAGAAGCGGCCCGCGATGTGCCGCTGGCTCTCGGACAGCACGGAGACCGACCACAGCGGCTGTTCGTCGAGCAGGTCGTCCATGCGGGAGCCCTCGCGCAGGCTGACCAGCACCAGGGGCGGGTCCAGGGACACCGACAGGAACGCCGTCGCCGTCATGCCCACGTCCTCGCCGGCCGGTGCCCGCGGGTCGTCCGGGTCCAGCGGTGGCTCCTGCGCGGTCACCAGGACCACGCCGGCGGCCAGACGGGACATGGCGGCACGGAACTCGTCGTTGCTCACCCCCTCAGCATGCAGGGCGGCGGGCGCGGGCAGGGGCGGCGGGGGTGAGGGGGGTACAGAAGTGTTCGGCACACCGGAAACGCTAATCTCCGCTCCGTACGCACCGCATCGGACCCCGGCCCGAGCAGGGACCTAGGACCAGCGGCGGAGCGGAGTGCGGGTCACCCACGGAGCGGGCCGGGGAAACCCTGTGAAAAAGGTGCGGAATTCGCACTCGGCACCTTCGGTGAATTCGCGGGGAAACCCCGGAAAGGCCTCCCAATTGTTCACGTTTGATTGTGACTTGAGTCACAAGGGGAGGTAATTGTTGACCCTGTGTACCGGGTGGGCAGCGCGCTGTGATTCAGTGGCGGGGATACTGCCAGGACGATACGTCGATGAGGTCGCTTGATCCGCCGCGAGGTCCCGGGGGGAGGGTGAGCATGGAGACCGATTCGGAGCCCTACGTCCGTCTTGCCTCCCTGCGGCAACTGCACCAGGCCATGGCCGCCATGAACACGGCCCGCAGCCTGGCCGACACCCTGCAGACCGTCGCCGACGGCGTCGTCGACGCCCTCGGCTACGAACTGGCCTGCGTCAACCTCGTGCGCCCCGACAACAACCTGGTCGTGGCCGCCTTCTCGGGCAACGCCGCCGCCGAAGCCCTCGTCATCGGCCGGGTCGGCTCACGCGAGTCCTGGGAGCGCCGCCTCTCCATGGGCGAGGCCTGGGGCGATCTGATCTTCATACCGCACACCGAGGGCTGGGTCCTCGACGACGACGACGTCCCGCAGTGGTACACCGACGGCCCCGCCCCCCGCTTCGAGGACGAGTGGCACCCCTCCGACCGGCTCTTCGCCCCGATGCACGCGCCCGCCCCGCAGGGCGGCGGGGCCTGCGGCGAGCTGATCGGCGTGCTCTCCGTGGACCGCCCGCGCAACGGCCGGCTGCCCGGCGCCTGGGGCCGCGAAGCGCTCCAGATGTACGCCTTCCAGGCCGCCATCGCGATCAGCAACGCCCGGCTGCGCTCCAACATGCAGCGCGCCCTGGTCCGCCTGGAGCGCGAGCAGCAGGCCCTGCGCGCCAGTGAGGAAAGCTTCCGGCAGGCCTTCGAGTACGCCCCTTCCGGCATGGCCGTCGCGGAGCTGGGCGGCGACCAGCACGGCCGCATCCTGCGCACCAACGACGCGCTGTGCCGACTGCTCGGCCGCCCCGCCTCCGCGATGCGCCGCTACTCCTTCTCCGACCTCGTGCACCCCGAGGACATCGGCACGCTGCTGCGGACCTCCGCCGAGGGCGGCCGCGCCGAACTGCGGCTGGCCCGCAGGGACGGCACCTACCTCTGGGTGTCCCTGCGCAACTCCGTCGTCGCCGACGCCGCCGACGGGCCGCGCTTCCTGCTCACCCACGTCGAGGACATCGAGGAGCGCAAGCGCCGCGAGCTGCACCTCGCCCACCGCGCCTCGCACGACTCCCTCACCGGCCTGCCGAACTCCGCCGAGCTGCGTGCCCGGCTCTCCGCCCGCCTGTGCCGGCAGCGCCCGCAGGGCGCACTGCCCGCCGCCGTCGCCGACTCCCTGGCCGCCTTCGAGTCCTTCGAGCCCTTCGACTCCCAGGACGCCGCCCACGGCCCGCCCGCCTTCGACCGGGGCCACGACTTCGACTTCCCGCCCGAGGCCGGCACGTTCGAGGGCTACGACCACCATGTGCACGCCGTCGCCCCCGACGAGGACCGCGACGACGGAGTCAAGGGTCTCGCCGTGCTCTTCTGCGACCTCGACGGCTTCAAGTCGATCAACGACCGGTTCGGGCACAACGCGGGTGACGCTGTCCTCATCGAGGTCGCCCGCCGGCTCAGCGGCGGTGTCCGGGACGGCGACACCGTCGCCCGGCTCGGCGGCGACGAGTTCGTGATCCTCGCCAACGGGCTCGGCCGGGCCGACGCCCAGGACCTCGCCGTGCGGCTGCGCAACGAGATCATCCAGCCCATCCGGGCCGAGGGGCGGGCCGTGCGGGTGGGCGCCAGCTTCGGCATCGGATGGGCACACTGCGGCATGACCGCGGACGAGGTGTTGAAATCCGCTGACGAACGGATGTACGTCGAGAAACGATCTCGTCCCAAACAGCACCGGCGTGCGGGATGAACCGCAGCTCAGTGAGTTGAAGCGGCCGGAGTCACCCGTTCGGGTCACCGGGTGGGGGTAGGCTCGCCTTTCTCACCTCGTACCGCAACCGATCCGCAGCTAGGAGCACCAAGGGATGACGCCCGGCAACAACGGCGCGAGCACGCCCGAGGACGACGACCCGTTCGGCTACCTCTACGCCGACGGGCAGGCCAACGGAGCCCAGCCACCGTCCGGGGGCTACGGCTACCCGAACTCGGTCAACCGGGTGCGGCCGGTCGGAACCCGTCAGTACGGCCAGCAGGCCCCCGCTCCGCAGGCACCGCCGCAGCAGGGCACCTACGGCCAGCCGGCCGCGCACTACGCGGCACCGGAGACGCTGCCGGGCGGCTCCGGCGTCCAGCAGCCCCGCGGCGGGCACGGCGGCGGGGGCGGCCGCGGCCGCGGCCCGAACACCAAGGGCCTGCTCATCGGCGCCGTCGCGGTGGTCGCCGCGGTGGTCGTCGGCATCAGCGTGGCCATGCTCAGCGGCGACGGCGAGGACGACAAGGGCGGCAACCAGGCGGACGCGAGCCCGACCCAGCCCCAGGAAAGCTCCGAGCCGAGCCCGTCGGCGAGCAGCGGCGGCGGTGACGAGGAGGAAGCGGCCGAACTGCCGACCATCGACGCGAAGGCGCTCAGCCTGGGCGAGGGGATGACCACGGTCTCCGACATCAAGGGCGCGAAGGCCGACGGCGGCGTCTATGTGGCGGGCTTCGACAAGGTGGGTGCGAAGGTCACCTGGACCGTCAACGGCATCAAGGAAGGCACCTACCGGTTCTACGTGGGCTACAGCACCCCGGGTGAGGACACCAACGCGACCGTGGTGGTCAACGGCGAGGCCGCGACCCGTCCGCTGAACATGGAGAACTTCGGCGGAACACCCAAGGGTGACTGGGAAAAGGGCTGGAAGAACACCTGGTCCAACGTGAACCTGACCGACGGCACGAACACCATCGAGCTCGTCTGCAACGAGGGCAACCAGTGCAACGCCATCCTCGACCAGTTCTGGCTGACGGAGGAACCACCGAGCTGACCACATGAGACGACTGTGGCCGGCTCATGGTGGAGAGAGTTGAAAAGGGGGGCGCCGCCGCTTCGCCTTTCGGGGCATGCGGCGGCGCCACCATTCGTCTGAGTGTCGTTCTCGGCGGAGCTTGCGATCGGTGCATGACATGAAGTGAGCCGTCTGTGATGACTGCGCATGGCATGCCTCAGGCCGCGCTGGCCTCCCCTGTGATCGCCACCCGCCCGAGCAGTTCCTCGTAAGCCTCCCGGTCGAACTCGCCCGCAACCGGCGCCAGTACCGTCGCCGCCGACAATGCGACCGCTCGGGCGAGGCGGTCCGGCCAGGGGAGGCCGGTGACCAGGCCCGAGAGCAGGCCCGCGACGGCCGAGTCGCCGGCGCCTGTGGGGTTGCCGTGCAGGGCGGCCGGTGGAGCCGCGTGCCAGTGGCCCTCCGGGGTCACCGCGAGCAGCCCCTGCGGGCCGAGGGAGGCGACCACCGCGCCGGCGCCGCGGCGGCGGGCGTCCCGGGTGGCGCGCGAGGGCTCGTGGGAGCCGGTGAGTTCGGCCAGTTCGTCGGCGTTGGGCTTGAGGATGTCGGGGCGGCCCGCGACCCCGCGGCGCAGGGCCGCGCCGCTGGTGTCGAGGAGGACGAGGACTCCGGCGGCGCGGGCGGTGCGGGTCAGCCCGGCGTAGGCGCCGACCGGGACGCCCGGGGGCAGGCTGCCGCACAGGGCCACCGCCGAGGCACCGGTCAGCAGGTCCTCGTAGACCTCCTGGAAGGCGTTCCACTCGGCGGCGGAGACGGTGGGGCCGGGCTCGTTGAGCTGGGTGGTGGCGCCGGAGCGTTCGTCGACCACGGCGACGGTGCGCCGGGTCGTGCCGGACACCGGGACCAGCGCGTCCACCAGGCCCGGTACGGGGGTGAGCCGGTCCCGCAGGAGCCGCCCGGTGAGGCCGCCCGCGAAGCCGGTGACCGTCACCTCGTGGCCGAGGGCGGCGAGCACCCGGGCCACGTTGACGCCTTTGCCACCGGGGCGTTCGGTCACCTCGGTGACCCGGTGGGAGGCGTGCGGGCGCAGGACCGGTACGCGGTAGGTGATGTCGAGAGCGGTGTTCAGCGTGACCGTGAGGATCACCGGGCCGACCTCCCCCTTGGCTACGTCCGGCGGTTGCCGTCTGCAGTTTGTCGTCTGCCGTGCGTTCCGGGTTCCGAAACTCTGAGGCTCCGGGGTTCCGGAACCCCGGAGTCCTGATCATGCCAAACGGACGGCGGTCGGCCCACCCCCGAGACCGGCCGCCGGCTCCTGACCGGCGGACGGATCAGCCCAGTCGGGGATCGACCACCCACTCACCCCGGCGCATCACGCCCTTGAGGGTGAACTCCGCGTCGAGAACCACCAGGTCGGCGTCCTTGCCGGGTTCCAGGGAGCCGATCCTGTCGTCCGTGCCCAGCAGCCGGGCCGGATTGGCGGACAGGGCCGCCACCGCGTGCTCGACGGGCAGTCCGTCGACGGTCACCGCGCGCTTCAGCGCACGGTCCAGAGTGAGCGTCGACCCCGCGATGGAGCCGCCCTCCACCAGGCGGGCCACGCCGTCCTCGACGTCCACCTCCAGCGGGCCGAGCATGTAGCGGCCGTCGCCGAAACCGGCCGCGTCCATCGCGTCGGTGATGAACGCCACCCGCCCGGGGCCCGCGTGACGGAACGCCAGCTGAAGGGCGGCCGGGTGCAGATGCGTACCGTCGTTGATCAGCTCGACCGTGACCCGCTCGTCCTCCAGGAGGGCGGTGACCGGGCCGGGGGCGCGGTGGCCGAGCGCCGGCATCGCGTTGAACAGGTGGGTGGCGACCGTGGCGCCCGCGTCGACGGCCGCCACGGTCTGCTCGTACGTCGCGTCGGTGTGGCCGACGGCCGCGATCACGCCGTGCTCGGCCAGCAGGCGTACGGAGTCGAGGCCGCCGGGGAGTTCGGTGGCGAGGGTGACCATCTTCGCGTGGCCGTGCGCCGCGTCGATCAGCTTGCGGACCTCCGCCGGGTCGGGGTCGCGCAGCAGCTCCTCGGAGTGCGCGCCCTTGCGGCACGGTGAGATGAACGGCCCCTCGAAGTGGATGCCGGCGATGTCGCCCTGCTCGGCCAGCTCCGCCAGCAGGCCCGCGCGCCGGGCGAGGAAGTCCAGGTCGCCGGTGACGGTCGAGGCGACCAGAGTGGTGGTGCCGTGCAGGCGGTGGGTGTGGATGCCCTTGAGGACGTCGTCGACCGTTCCGGAGGTGAAGGACGCGCCGCCGCCGCCGTGGTTGTGGAGGTCGACGAAGCCGGGGACCAGCCAGTGACCGGTCAGGTCGAGCGTCTCGGCGGCGTTCCCGGGGACGTCGGAGGAGGTGTTCCCCGGAGTGCCGGAGGAGGCGTTCGCGGGGGCCGTGGCGACGATGCGCGTGCCGTCGACGATCACGCGGCCGTCGTCCACGGTCCCGGTGGGCAGTACCACCCGGGCACCGGTGAGAACCTTCGTGGGGGCCATCAGGCGGTTACCTCCGAGGAGTCGTCCGAGGGGGCGGTGGTGGCGGTGACAGTGGTGACGGTGGTCTCGAGGAGATCCCAGGCGAGGAGTCCCGCGCCCAGGCATCCGGCGGTGTCCCCGAGGGCGGCCGGGACCAGGGACGGCAGTTTCTGGAAGGTGACCCGTCGTCGGACCGCCTCCCGCAGCGGCGTGAACAAGGTTTCTCCTGCCTCGGCCAGCCCGCCACCGATGATCAGGGTGCGCGGGTCCAGCAGGGTGAGCGCGGTGACCAGCCCGTCGGCGAGGGCGTCGACGGCCTCCTGCCAGACCTCCCGGGCCCGTGCGTCGCCGGACTCCACGGCCTTGGCGCAGTCGGCCGCGTCCGCCCCCGGGTCGCCGCAGGCCGCCGCCCAGGCCTCGCTGACCGCCGCCGCGGACGCGAACCGCTCCAGGCAGCCGCGCTGACCGCACGGGCAGGGGGCGCCCCCGGGCCGTACGACGATGTGGCCGATCTCTCCGGCGAAGCCGTGCGCGCCCGCCTCCACCCGGCCGTCGATGCCGATGGCGCCCGCGATGCCGGTGCCCAGCGGGACGAACAGGAACCGGTCGGCGCCCCGGCCCGCCCCGACGCGGCCCTCGGCGAGCCCGCCGGTGCGGACGTCGTGGCCGAGGGCGACGGGGAGACCACCGAGCCGCTGGGCGAGCAGCGCGCGCAGCGGGACGTCGCGCCAGCCGAGGTTGGCGGAGTAGACGGCGACGCCCTCCGCCTCGTCGACGATGCCGGGGACGGCGAGGCCCGCGGCGGAGGCGGGCTCGCCGTAGTGCTCGACGCCATGGGCGCGGAGTTCGGCGGCGAAGCCGAGGATGCCGGCGACGACCGCGTCCGGGCCGCGGTCCCGGCCGGTGGCGCGGCGGGCCCGGTGCAGCAGCTCGCCGTCCGCTCCGACCAGGGCAGCCTTCATCCCGGTGCCGCCCACATCGAGGGCGATGACGTGTTTCACGTGGAACAGTGTGGCCCCGGGACCCACAAGAGGTCTAGTCCACTTGTGTGGTGTAGACCTTATTCCGACTATCGGACTACCGGAAAACTTTCGAACGGATGGCGCGGGGCGCCGGGTTGGGGAAAGAAGCAGTGCAGCGGCGGGGCTTGGCAAGGACGATCGCGGCGGTGTCCGCACTGGGGCTGACGGGAGTCCTCGGCGGATGCGGTGTCGGCGAAGGCTCCTCCGACGTGACGCTGAAACTGGTTGCCGCCGACTACGGCACCGGCGAGGCCGACAGCTCCGAGAAGTACTGGGCCGCCCTGACGAAGCAGTACGAGGCCGAGCACCCGGGCGTGAAGATCGACGTCAGCGTCCACTCCTGGAACGACGTCGACCGCGAGGTCAAGAAGATGGTCGACGCGGGCGACCCGCCGGACATGGCCCAGATCGGCGCCTACGCCGACTACGCCGCCGAGGGCCTGCTCTACAAGGCCGACGACGTGCTCTCCATCCCCGTCCAGGCCGACTTCGTCTCGCAGTTGGCCAACGCGGGCCAGGTCAACGGCGTGCAGTACGGTATGCCGTTCGCCTCCTCCACGCGCGTGCTGTTCTACAACAAGACCCTGTTCGAGGACGCCGGCCTCACCCCGCCGAAGACCTGGGACGAGCTCGCCGCGAACGCCGAGGTGCTCAAGGCGGAGGGCGTGAAGTACCCCTACGCGCTCCCCCTCGGCCCGGAGGAGGCGCAGGCCGAGACCATGCAGTGGCTGCTCAGCGGCAAGGGCGGCTACATCGACTCCCTGGGCTCCTACGGCTTCGACTCCGCGGAGAACACCGCGACCGTCACCTGGCTGAAGGACGAGCTGGTCGGCAAGGGCCTGACCGGCCCGGTGGCGCCCGGCAAGCTCGACCGCGCCGAAGCGTTCGCCGCCTTCGCCGACGGCGACGTCGGCATGCTGAACGGCCATCCCTCGCTGATCGAGACGGCCGAGAAGAAGGGCGTGGAGTTCGGCACCGTGCCGACGCCGGGGATCGACGGCGAGAGCCGGGCCACGCTCGGGGTCGCCGACTGGATGATGGCCTTCAACAAGAACGGCCACGGTGACGAGATCGGCGAGTTCCTCGACTTCGTCTACAGCGAGGAGAACGTGCTCGACTTCTCCCGCGACTACAGCCTGCTGCCGGTCACCAGCTCCGCGTCCCGGGCGATGGACGGGTCCGAGCGGGACAAGGACCTCAAGCCCTTCCTCGACGAGCTGGCCACCTCGGAGCTCTACCCGGTCGGCAACACCTCCTGGGCCGCGGTCAACGTGGCCATCAAGGAGCAGATCGGCAAGGCGGTCGCCCCGGGCGGCAGCCCCAAGGGCGTGCTGGGCGGCCTCCAGGCGACCGCGACGCGCGCGGAGAGCTCGCGCTAGGACTCTCCCCGCAGCCCTTGCCGGTGACCGGATGTCAGTGGCAGGGGCTACCGTCGGGGCATGGATGAGGAACGGCTGGCCCGGCGCGAGCAGGACATCATCGCGCTGGAGCGCCGCGGCTTCCTCGGCCCCGGCGTGAAGGAACGGGCGATACGCGAGGAGCTGGGCCTGCCCCCGGTGCGCTACTACCAGCTCCTCAACGCCCTGCTCGACGACCCCCGCGCCCTGGCCCACGACCCGGTCACGGTGAACCGGCTCAGACGCATCCGCGAGTCCCGCCGCACGGAGCGCTGAACGCGGCCGACCGGAGCGCCGGAGCCGATCCCGGCGGGCGGGCCGGGGTGCCGGAGCCGTGCTCGGATGCGTCCGGGAGCCCGAGCAGCCGGCGGCGGACGCATTTGTGCGCGGGGGACACCGGAGCGGCACCGGGACGCGGGACGCGGAGGCGCGCCCGCCGGGCGGGCCCGGGTGCCGGGAGCCGCACTCGGACGATCCCGGGGCCAAGACGCCGGGCCCGCGCCCAGGGCCGGACGCCGGGCGCCGGACGCCGGGCAGGGCTCGTGGAGCAGGGCGGGTCAGGCGGCGCGCAGGGACGACGCCAGCGCCCGGAGCAGGCGCACGACTCCGGCGGGGCCGTCGACCACCAGGTCCGCGCGTTCCCTCAGCTCGGTGACCTCGTCGCTGCCGCTGCAGACCAGCAGGCCGGGGACGCCGTCGGAGCGGAGCTCCTCGACGGCGGCGTAGGCGGGAAGGTCACCCAGGTCGTCCCCCGCGTAGAGGACGGACCCGGCGCCGATCTCGCGGGCGTACTCCAGCAGGGCCACGCCCTTGTCCGTCCCCGGCGGACGCAGCTCCAGGACCATGCGGCCGGGCTCCACGACCAGGCCGTGCCGGGCCGCCAGCTCGGACAGCGGCCCGCGCAGCGCCTCGAACGCGGCCTGGGGGTCGGCGGCCCTGCGGGTGTGGACGGCCACCGCGCGGCCCTTCTCCTCGGTCCACACGCCTTCGTCGGCGCCGACCCGGTCGAGCAGCCCCGGCAGTTCCGCGCGGACGCAGGCGACGCCGGGGTGCGGGGGAGGCGCGGTGATGTCGCCGGTGGCGGCGTCCCAGCGTTCGGCGCCGTAGTGGCCGAGGACGACCAGGCGCTCCAGACCGGGGGCGCCCGCGAAGCCGCCGTTGCGCACCGCGACCTCGGGCGGCCGGCCCGTGATCACCGCCACGGAGGCCACCTCCGGGGCGAGCGCGGTGAGCGCGGGCACCGCCTCCGGGTGGGCGCGGGCCTGCTCCGGGTCGGGCACGATCGGCGAGAGCGTGCCGTCGAAGTCGAGGCCGATCAACGCCTTCCCCGGCCGCGCGAGCAACGCGTCGAGCCCCTCCCGCCCGGCCCGCGTGGCGGGCGTCGGCAGGGGCTCCGCGGCGTCCGGGCCGACGGTGTTCGAGTGCGTGGCATTCGGGTCCGTGGAATCCGTGTGACTGCCCATACCGCCAACCTATCCACGCCCACCCCGCCGCACGCCACCCCGACCGGCCGTCCAGGGCCGGTCCCCGCAGGGCCTACGACTCCTCGCGGAGGGCGTTCAACTGGTCCAGGAACCACTGTTCCGGTGGCAGCGCGGTCGCCGCCGCGGTCAGGCGCTTGGCGCCTTCGGTCCGTTCCGCCGGGCCCATCGTGAGGGCCTCGTGCAGGGCGCGCGCCGTGTCGACCACGTCGTACGGGTTGACGGTGATCGCGTCCTCGCCCAGCTCCTCGTGCGCGCCCGCCTCCCGGGACAGCACCAGCGCACAGCCCCCCTCGGCGAGGATCGGGATCTCCTTGGCGACCAGGTTCATACCGTCCCGGATGGGGTTGACCAGCGCCACGTCGGCCAGCCGGTACGCGGCCAGCGAGCGCGCGAAGTCGTCCCTGACGTGCAGCACGACCGGACGCCAGCCGGGTGTCCCGTACCGCTCGTTGATCTCCTCGGCGACCCGCTGCACCTCGGCGGTGTAGTCGCGGTACACGGCGAGGTCCTGCCGGGACGGGTAGGCGAAGGCGAGGTGCACCACCCGTTCGCGCCACTCGGGGTGGTCCTCGAGGAGCTGCCGGTACGCCAGCAGACCGCGCACGATGTTCTTCGACAGCTCGGTCCGGTCGACCCGGACGACCGTCCGCCGCGCGGTGCCGTCGGGAGCCGTGCCGATCTCCTCGCGCAGCACGCCGAGCCGCTCCTCGACATCCGCCTCCCGCGCGCGCCCGCGCAGGAAGTCCGCGTCGGCACCCAGCCCGTGCACGCCGATCCGGGTGTCGCCGAGCCCGCCCGCGAACCGCTCGCAGCACGCGGTGAACGCGTCCGCCCAGCGGTGGGTGAGGAAGCCGAGCCGGTCCGCGCCCAGCATGCCGCGCAGCACCTGCACGGCGATGTCGTCGGGCAGCATCCCGAAGTACTCCGGCGGCGCCCACGGCGTGTGCGAGAAGTGGCCGATGTGCAGGTCGGGGCGGAGCTCCCGGAGCAGCCCCGGGACCAGCGTCAGGTGGTAGTCCTGCACCACCACTGCGGCCCCCTGCGCCGCCTCCTCGGCCAGCGCCTCGGCGAAGGCCCGGTTGTAGGCCTCGTAGGAGGCCCACTGCCGCCGGAACTCCGCGTCGAAGACGGGCTCCACCGGCGTCTGGTACAGCATGTGGTGCACGAACCACAGCACCGAGTTGGCGATGCCGTTGTACGCGTCGGCGTGCACGTCCGCCGGGATGTCCAGCATCCGCACGCCGTCCTCGCCGACCCCGCGCCGCACGGCCTCACGGTCGCCGTCGGACAGCGCCGAACACACCCACAGCGACCCCGCGTCCGGCCCGATCGCCGACAGCCCGGACACCAGCCCGCCGCCACCGCGACTGGCCCGCAGTGAACCGTCCTCCTCCACCGCGTACGAAACGGGGCCGCGATTCGACGCGACCAGCACCCGAGCACCCTGCATGGAAGCCATACGCCTCAACCTAGCCCGCCTCCGAAACGCTCAAACGTAACGGATCAGCCGTATACGGCTCGGTTGTCACTCGTTCCGGCGTTCCGGCCGGGGCGTGCCCGTCGTGCTCAGGCCACCCGGCGGGACCGGTACTCGGCCATCTCCGCCATCGGGGGGCGTTCCTCGGTGTCCACCGAGTAGGTGCGGGGCTCGAAGGTGCCCCCGATCCGTTCGAACTGGGTGAGCGCGGGGCGGATCAGGTGGCCGCGGGCCAGGCGGAGCTGGGCGGTGCGGTAGATCGCGGCGGCCATGCGGCCGAGGGCCCGGCCGTCCTGGTGGCGGTGGAGGCGGACGCCGACGTCGACCTGGGCGAGGGCGTCCAGCCCCACCAGGTGCAGGGCGTCGACCAGCATGCCCAGTTCCACGCCGTAGCCGACGGGGAAGGGCAGCTGTTCCAGGAGCGAGCGCCGGGCCGCGTACTCGCCGCCGAGCGGCTGGACGAAGCCTGCCAGCTGCGGCCAGTGCATGTTGAGCAGCGGGCGCGCCATCAGCTCCGTGACCCTGCCGCCCTGACCGGCCGTGGCGGCGGTGGCTGCGGTGTCGGGGGCACTCCCGTCGGACGGCGTGAAGGGGCGGTCGTACATCGCCTTCACCAGGTGGACGTCCGGCTCGGTGAGCAGCGGGCCGACGATGCCGGAGACGAAGTCGGCGGAGAACTCCCTGAGGTCCGCGTCGACGAAGCAGACGATGTCCCCCCGGGTGACGAGCAGGGAGCGCCACAGCACCTCGCCCTTGCCGGGCACGGCGGGGAGGCGGGGCAGGATCGTGTCCCGGTGCACCACCGTCGCGCCCGCCGCCGCGGCCACCTCGGACGTGCGGTCGGTCGAGCCGGAGTCCACGACCACGATCTCGTCGACCAGCGGGGCCCGGAGCATCAGCTCGTGCCGGACGACCCCGACGATGTCACCGACCGTCGCCTCCTCGTTGAGCGCGGGCAGTACCACGCTCACCGTCCGGCCCGTGGCGCGCTTCGCGGCCAGGACGCGGTGCAGCGGGCGGTCGGCCACGGACCAGGAGCGGTCGGCCAGCCAGCGCTCGACTTCTTCCAGCACGGTCTGCGGCTCCTCACCTCTGTGATCCATACACCTGACACCTGTTGATCCATCTCGCGGTTCGGACGCGCCCTCTCCGTCGTCCTGGCCGTCGGTTACAGTCTTGAACAACGCGGACGCCCCTTGCACACCGGGGGTCACGGCCCTCCTCGCGTCCGCGGTGCACGATCGCACCACCGCATGACACACAACCGAATACAGCTCATCCAGAGGGGCAGAGGGACACGGCCCGATGAAGCCCCGGCAACCCTCCAGCCGGCTCTCGTGGATCACCGTCGATCGACGATCACAGCGGAACACCGAACGCTGATCGCTGATCGTCCACGCGAGGCTCCCGGCTAGGGAAGGTGCCAAATCCGTCTCACGGCGAAACACGTCGTGAGGAAGATGAGGAGAAAGGGCCTCGCCTCACATGGCTGCGCAGACTGTCGCAAGCACCACCGTATCCGCCGCTGGATCCGCCGAGCCCTCCGTCGATCTCGGTCCCGCCGCCGCGCTGTCCTGCCGCGAATGCGGCCACCGCGTCCCCCTCGGCCCCGTCTTCGCGTGCGAGGAGTGTTTCGGCCCGCTGGAGATCGCCTACGACTTCTCGGCCTACGACACCGAGGAACTCCGCCGGCGCATCGAGGCGGGCCCCGCGAACATCTGGCGCTACGCGCCCCTGCTGCCCGTCCCCGCCGACGTGGCGACCAGGCCGAACATCAACCCCGGCTGGACCCAGCTCGTCCAGGCCGACAACCTGGCCCGCGAACTCGGTGTCACCGGCGGCCTGTTCGTGAAGGACGACTCCGGCAACCCGACCCACTCCTTCAAGGACCGGGTCGTCGCCCAGGCCCTGGAGGCCGCCCGCGCCTTCGGCTTCACCACCCTGTCCTGCTCCTCCACGGGCAACCTCGCCGGTGCCGTCGGCGCCGCCGCCGCCCGCGCCGGCCTGCGCTCCTGCGTGTTCATCCCGCACGACCTGGAGCAGGGCAAGGTCGTCATGGCCGCCGTCTACGGCGGTGAACTCGTCGGCATCGAGGGCAACTACGACGACGTGAACCGCTTCTGCTCCGAGCTGATCGGCGACCCGGCCGGCGAGGGCTGGGGCTTCGTCAACGTCAACCTGCGGCCGTACTACGCCGAGGGCTCCAAGACCCTCGCGTACGAGATCTGCGAGCAGCTCGGCTGGCGGCTGCCCGACCAGATCGTCGTCCCCATAGCCTCCGGCTCGCAGCTCACGAAGATCGACAAGGGGCTGCAGGAGCTGATCCGGCTCGGCCTCGTCGAGGACAAGCCGTACAAGATCTTCGGCGCGCAGGCCGAGGGCTGCTCGCCGGTGTCGACCGCGTACAAGGCGGGCCACGACGTCGTCCGGCCGCAGAAGCCGAAGACCATCGCCAAGTCGCTCGCCATCGGCAACCCGGCCGACGGCCCGTACGTCCTGGACATCGCGCGCCGCACCGGCGGCGCGGTGGAGGACGTGACGGACGAGCAGGTCGTGGAGGCCATCCGGCTGCTCGCCCGGACCGAGGGCATCTTCGCCGAGACCGCGGGCGGTGTGACCGTCGGCGTCACGAAGAAGCTGATCGAGAACGGCGTCCTGGACCCGTCCCTGACCACCGTCGTACTCAACACCGGCGACGGTCTCAAGACGCTGGACGCGGTGGCCGACACCGGCCTCACCGCGACCATCCGTCCCAACCTCGAGTCGTTCCGAGAGGCCGGCCTCGCCTGACCTCCTTCTCGCCAGTCCCGAGGAGGCCGGCGGTCACCCGCCGGGCGTACTGCTTCACGGCCGACGGCCCCCGGGACGTACCCAGTTCGAGGTCTCGCACCGGCTCCACAGGCCGACACCGCCGGCCCGGCGGCCGACACGCAAAGCATTTTCATCGTCACTGGAGGTCAAGTCACATGAGCGTGACCGTTCGCATCCCGACCATCCTGCGCACCTACACCGGCGGCAAGGCCGAGGTGAACGCCGAGGGGGCGACCCTCGGCGACGTCATCGCCGACCTGGAGAAGAACCACACCGGGATCTCCGCCCGGGTCCTGGACGACCAGGGCAAGCTGCGCCGCTTCGTCAACGTCTACGTCAACGACGACGACGTCCGCTTCGAGCAGGGCCTGGAGACGGTGACCCCGGACGGTGCCGGCGTGTCGATCATCCCGGCCGTCGCCGGCGGCTGATCATTACCCTCGGTAATCGAGATTACCGAATGTTTACCGTGTTGCCCCCTCCGTGAGGGAAGCGGAGGGGGCAATTCCATGGGGTTGAGCGCGGTAAGGTTGGGGAACGCGGTCCCGACTCCCCGTTCTGGAACCGTCAATTCCTGCCGCACGCCCGACTGGATACAGCCAAAGTCTGGGCCACTTCTGCGGCATTTGCGGGCTTTGTCCGACCCGACTTGCCCTGAAATCAGGTGAATTCCCGTCATATTCCGGACCGGTGCCGTCCGGATTTCTCGTCTGATTGACCTGTTGCAGAGGGCAGTTGGACGGATACATTCGGCCGCGGTCGACGCGTTCCGGCGCACGCCCCCGATCGTCGGGGGGTGAGGTCTGACCCGGATCCGCGAAGTGTGGATCTGTGCAAGGGCCAGTAATAGGGGAGTTAGGCATGGCTCAGGGCACCGTCAAGTGGTTCAACGCGGAGAAGGGGTACGGCTTCATCGCGGTCGACGGTGGTGCGGATGTTTTCGTCCACTACAGCGCGATCCAGATGGACGGCTACCGCACCCTCGAAGAAGGCCAGCGGGTCGAGTTCGAGATCTCGCAGGGTCAGAAGGGCCCGCAGGCCGACATGGTTCGTCTCAGCGCCTGAACGCGCTACCCACCGCAAGAATTTCCTGCTGGCGAAGGGTCCGCACCCCCCGGGGTGCGGACCCTTCGCCGTGCCGGGGCCCGGGTGGTGACCGGTGCCCGGGGGTGTTCGCGCGCGGCCTGCTCCGCGCCGCCCACGCTGTTCGCGTGCGGCTGACTCCCCCGGCGATCCCCCCGGGGGCGCTTGCACTCGCATGGGTCGAGTGCTAATCATTGGCGTTAGCACTCTGAAGGTGAGAGTGACAACGTAAGGACCGGGTCGGTGAGGCCCGCAGGCCGGTGGGGCAAGGAACCACCGGTTCTGTGAGCCGTCCGTCGCGGGCGCGGGCGCGGTCCGAAGTAATCACCCCCAGTCCTGGAGGGACCACTTCACATGGCCAAGATCATCGCGTTCGACGAGGAGGCGCGGCGCGGCCTCGAGCGCGGCATGAACCAGCTCGCGGACGCCGTCAAGGTGACGCTCGGCCCCAAGGGCCGCAACGTCGTCCTCGAGAAGAAGTGGGGCGCCCCCACGATCACCAACGATGGTGTGTCCATCGCCAAGGAGATCGAGCTCGAGGACCCGTACGAGAAGATCGGCGCCGAGCTGGTCAAGGAAGTCGCCAAGAAGACGGACGACGTCGCCGGTGACGGTACGACCACCGCGACCGTCCTCGCCCAGGCCCTGGTCAAGGAGGGCCTGCGCAACGTAGCCGCCGGCGCCAACCCGATGGCCCTCAAGCGCGGTATCGAGAAGGCCGTCGAGGCCGTCTCCGGTGCCCTGCTGGAGCAGGCGAAGGACGTCGAGACCAAGGAGCAGATCGCCTCCACGGCCTCCATCTCCGCCGCCGACACCCAGATCGGCGAGCTCATCGCCGAGGCGATGGACAAGGTCGGCAAGGAAGGCGTCATCACCGTCGAGGAGTCCCAGACCTTCGGTCTGGAGCTGGAGCTCACCGAGGGTATGCGCTTCGACAAGGGCTACATCTCGGCGTACTTCGCCACCGACATGGAGCGTATGGAGGCGTCGCTCGACGACCCGTACATCCTGATCGCCAACTCCAAGATCGGCAACGTCAAGGACCTGCTGCCGCTCCTGGAGAAGGTCATGCAGTCGGGCAAGCCGCTGCTGATCATCGCCGAGGACGTCGAGGGCGAGGCCCTGTCGACCCTGGTCGTCAACAAGATCCGCGGCACCTTCAAGTCCGTCGCCGTCAAGGCCCCGGGCTTCGGCGACCGCCGCAAGGCCATGCTCAACGACATCGCCATCCTCACGGGCGGCGAGGTCATCTCCGAGGAGGTCGGCCTCAAGCTGGAGAACACCAGCCTCGACCTGCTCGGCAAGGCCCGCAAGGTCGTCATCACCAAGGACGAGACCACCATCGTCGACGGTGCCGGCTCCTCGGGGCAGGTCCAGGGCCGCGTGAACCAGATCCGCGCCGAGATCGAGAACAGCGACTCGGACTACGACCGCGAGAAGCTGCAGGAGCGCCTGGCGAAGCTCGCCGGCGGTGTCGCGGTCATCAAGGCCGGTGCCGCCACCGAGGTCGAGCTCAAGGAGCGCAAGCACCGCATCGAGGACGCCGTTCGCAACGCGAAGGCGGCCGTCGAGGAGGGCATCGTCGCCGGTGGTGGCGTGGCCCTGCTCCAGGCCTCCCAGGTGTTCGAGAAGCTGGAGCTCGAGGGTGACGAGGCGACCGGCGCCAACGCCGTGAAGCTCGCGCTCGAGGCCCCGCTGAAGCAGATCGCCGTCAACGCCGGCCTCGAGGGCGGCGTCGTGGTGGAGAAGGTGCGCAACCTGACCCCGGGTCACGGCCTGAACGCCGCGACCGGCGACTACGTCGACCTGGTCAAGGAAGGCATCATCGACCCGGCCAAGGTGACGCGCTCCGCGCTGCAGAACGCCGCGTCGATCGCCGCGCTGTTCCTCACCACCGAGGCCGTCATCGCCGACAAGCCGGAGAAGGCCGCCGCGGCCGCTCCGGGCGGCATGCCGGGCGGTGACATGGACTTCTGAGCCTGACTCACCTCAGGTTCGGACCCGGTCCGTCAGTACCGAGGGCGGTACCCCCTGTTTCCGACAGGGGGTACCGCCCTCGGGCGTTTCCGCGTTCCTGCGTTCCCTCGTGTGCGGGACCGGTCCGGCGCCTGAGCTTCGGTGCGGATGTGGTCGGGGTCACAGGCGGGTGTGCCGGTGGGTGGAATGCCCTTCGGGGCTTGGCGGTTGGGGATGGAGTGCGATTGATGCACGCGCACATACCGACTGGTACATCCCATGAGGAGCCCCCACATGACCGTCGCCGCCTCCACCACCGCCGCCCGAGCCTCGGGGATCCTGTCCCGCCCGGTCTCCATCAACGGCCTCACCGTGCCGAACCGCATCGCGATGGCGCCGATGACCCGGATGTTCTCGCCGGGCGGGGTTCCCGGTGAGGACGTGGTGTCGTACTACGCCCGGCGGGCCGCCGCCGGTGTCGGACTGATCGTCACCGAGGGCACCTACGTGGGGCACGAGTCGGCCGGGCTGAGCGACCGGGTGCCGCGGTTCCACGGTGAGGAGCAGCTGGCCGGCTGGACGAAGGTAGCCGAGGCGGTGCACGCGGCGGGCGGCACGATCGTGCCGCAGCTGTGGCACATCGGGATGGTCCGCAAGCAGGGGCAGGCGCCGTATCCCGAGGCCCCGGCGGTCGGCCCGTCCGGCGTACGCACCGACGGCACCGAAGGCACCGGCAAGGCCATGACGCAGGCCGACATCGACGCCGTGGTCGAGGCGTTCGCGCAGGCCGCGGCGGACGCCGAGCGCATCGGCTTCGACGGCGTGGAGCTGCACGGCGCCCACGGCTACCTGATCGACCAGTTCCTGTGGGCGGGCACCAACCGCCGCACCGACGCCTACGGCGGCGACCCGGTGGCGCGGGCGAGGTTCGCGACGGAGGTCGTCGCGGCGGTCCGCGAGCGGGTCTCGCCCGGGTTCCCGGTCATCTTCCGGTACTCCCAGTGGAAGCAGGACGCCTACGACTCCCGCCTCGCCGAGACCCCCGAGGAGCTGGAGGCGATCCTCGCCCCGCTCGCGGCGGCCGGTGTCGACGCCTTCCACGCCTCCACCCGCCGCTACTGGCTCCCGGAGTTCGAGGGCTCGGATTTGAACCTGGCCGGCTGGACGAAGAAGCTGACCGGCAGGCCCGCCATCACGGTCGGTTCGGTCGGCCTGAACGGGGACTTCCAGGACGCGTTCCGGGGGAAGGGCGCCGAACTGGGCAGCCTCGACAACCTGCTCGACCGGCTGGAGCGTGACGAGTTCGACCTCGTCGCCGTGGGGCGCGCGGTGCTCCAGGACCCGGACTGGGCGGCGAAGGTCCTCGGCGGGCGCTTCGACGAGCTCGAGCCGTACGACGCGGCGTCGCTGCGGACACTGAGCTGAGCTGCGCCGGGCTGCGGGCGGTTCCGGTGCGTGGCCTGCAGGCCCCGTCGGCTACGGGCCGCCCAACGGCTCGATGTCGGCCCGGACCGGCGTCCCCCACACGCGCAGCACCTCGTAGTCGGTGAACTCGTGCACGACCCGGTACGCCATGGCGGGCCGGGGCCCGCGCCGCTGCGCCGCGATGTACAGCTCGGCCTCGCGCCGGTCCCGGCGCGGGGTGCCGCACAGCTGCCACGCCTGACCGTTCCACAGCTCCGGCAGCCAGCGCTGCTGCGGCTGGGGGCGGTCGCCGTGCATCCCGTACCGGGACGGGACGGGCTCGGTGGGCGGGTGGTGGGGCGCCGGTCCGTTGAACTCGGCGCGGCGGGCGGTCCGGCGCCGGGTCTCGCACAGCAGGCACAGGTCGGGGGCGCTCTCGTCGACCGGCCCGGTCGGGTGCTCGGGGCAGCGGGTGCTGGGCGCGGCCGTCTCGACGCTCTCCTCCAGCCGGTCCAGCGCGCGTTTCAGGTCGGCCCGCACCTCGTGCAGCTTGGCGTCCGGCGTGTCGGCGGCCAGCGCCTCGCCGTGCTCGCCGAGGACGCGCAGGGCGCGGCCCAGGGCGGTGAGCTGCGCGTGGTTCATGGTTCGTCTCCGGGTGGGGGGAGGTCCAGTATCCCAGCCGTCACGGCCGGCCGGCCGCAGCCGCCAGCGCCGCGCGCAGGTGGCCGTTCGCCTCGGTCAGCAGGCGGGTGGCCGCCGGGCCGTCCACGTCGGCGAGCAGGACCAGGATGGCGTGCTTGACCTCGCCGTCCGTGGCGGCCAGGGCGCGCTCGATGTCGGCGTCCGCCGCGCCGGTCGCGAGGGCGACGATGCGGCGGGAGCGGGCGCGCAGCTTCTCGTTGGAGGCGCGGACGTCGACCATCAGGTTCCCGTACGTCTTGCCCAGCCGGATCATCGTGATCGTCGAGACCATGTTCAGGACGAGTTTCTGGGCGGTGCCGGCCTTGAGGCGGGTGGAGCCGGTGAGGAGTTCCGGGCCGACGACCACCTCGACGCCGTGCTCGGCCGCCGCGGCGAGCGGGCTGCCCGGGTTGCAGGAGAGGCCCACGGTCAGCGCGCCCCGCGCGCGGGCGTGGGTGACGGCGCCGACGGCGTACGGGGTGCGCCCGGAGGCGGAGACGCCGACCACCGAGTCGTCGGCGGTCAGCCCCAGCGCGGCCAGGTCGGACGCGGCCAGCTCCGCCGAGTCCTCGGCGCCCTCGACCGAGGTCACCATGGCGCCGGGGCCGCCCGCGATCAGGCCGACGACCCTGGCGGGGTCGGTGTTGAAGGTCGGCGGGCACTCGGAGGCGTCCAGGATGCCGAGCCGGCCGGCGGTGCCCGCGCCCGCGTAGACCAGCCGGCCGCCCCGGGCCATCCGGTCGGCGATGGCGTCGATCGCGGCGGCGATCCGCGGCAGCTGCTCGGCCACGGCACCGGCCACGGTGGCGTCCTCGCCGTTCATCAGCCGGGCGATGTCGAGGGTGGGCAGCCGGTCGACGTCCGCCAGCTCCGGACGGAACGCCTCGGTGGTCAGAGTCTCCAACTCTGCGCGGAGACCACGGGGTTCGGACGTGTGGCTCATGGAACGGTTCTCTCCGGTGGTCTGTGTCCGGTGGTCTGTGTCCGGTGATCTGTGTGCGGTGTCTGTGTCCGGTGTCTCCGGCCGGCGCCGGAACCGTGGCGGGGCGTGCTCGGCCCCGCTGTGTCCCCCGAGCCCCCGTCCGCTACCGCGGGCCGCTCCGGTGCCGGTGGGCCAGGGCCTCGTACGACGCGGACAGGGCCGGGGCCGCCGACTCGTAGGTGCGCTGGGCGATGCCGACGAACAGGCAGTCCACCACCAGGAGTTGACTGGTCCGGGACGACATCGCGGCCGGGCGCAGCTCGCTCTCGCGGGCCGTGGACGTGGTCAGTACGTGGTCGGCGTACTGGGTGACGGGGCCGTTCGGGCGGCCGGTCACCGCGATCGTCGTCGCCCCGCGCTCGAAGGCCACCCGCAGCGGTTCGATGACGTCCCCCGTCGACCCGGAGTGCGTGATGGCGACGGCCACGTCACCGGCGCGCAGCTGCACCGCGTTGGTGACGGCGAGGTGCGGGTCGCTGGGGGCGTGGGCTATCAGGCCTATGCGCAGCAGCTTCTGGGTGAGGTCCTGGGCGACCAGGCCGGAGGCGCCGATGCCGTACACGTCCGTCCGACGGGCGCCGGCCAGCGCCGCGACGGCCGCGCCGAGCTGGACGGTGTCCAGCCCGGCCGCGGTGTCGGCGAGGGTCTGCTGCTCGTCGTAGGCGAGCTTGGCGACGACGTCGGCGATGGGGTCGTCCACCGCGATGTCGGTCGTGATGGAGGGCGCGCGGCCGGACTGCTGCTGGGCGGCGAGCCCGGCGAGGGCGAGCCGCAGGTCGCGGTAGCCGGGGTAGCCGAGCAGGCGGGCGGTGCGGACGACGGTGGCCTCGCTGGTGCCGGTGAGCTCGGCGAGGCCGGTGACCGTGAGGGCCGCGCAGCCGGCCGGGTCACCCGCGACGGCCTCGGCGACCCGATGCATGGAACGGGTCATCGAGGGGGCCAGCGTGCGCACCTTGGCCGCGAGGGCGGCGGGGGCGGGCGGAGCGAAAATTTCCTTCACGTCCTGGGTCACCCTTGAAAGATATTTTCGTTTCGGTGGTGCGGTCAAGGGTGCGCACAATGGGGGTATGGCCCCCCATGACGATCCCGGCGATCCCGGCGATCCCGACGACACCCCCGTCGGCCCTGTCAGTCCCCTGGAGCAGGCGTTGCACGCGGCCCGCGCGCTCGTGCTCGCGGACCTGGTCGCGCACGAGGTCGCCGAGGCGGACGTCGTCTCGCTCGTCGAGGAGTCCGTCGCGCACCGCCGCTGGTGGGTCGAGCAGTGGCCGGAGGGCGCCGGGTTCGTCGCCGGCCTGGTCGCCCAGGACGTGCAGGACGCCCTGCTGGAGCGGTACGGCCGCTGGCCGCTGTGCCCGGTGTGCGGCTCCGGCGACCCGCACGCGCTGGAGGTGGAACCGGAACTGGGCCCCGATCCGCACTGGGTGTGCCACCTGGCGGGCGTGAAGGTCGCGGCGGTCGGCTCGCTGGGCGGGGCGGCCTCGACGTGACCCTGTACATCGACCCGCCCACCTGGCCGGGACACGGCCGACTCTGGTCCCACCTCGTCAGCGACGTCTCCTACGACGAACTGCACGCCTTCGCCGCCTCCCTCGGTGTCCCCCGCCGCGCCTTCGAACGCGACCACTACGACATCCCCCAGCACCGGTACCCGGACGTCGTGCTCGCCGGGGCGGTGGAGGTCAGCAGCCGCGAGGTGGTGCGGCTGCTGTACGGGGCGGGGCTGCGGGTGCGCAAGAGCACGGTGCGCGACGGCGTGGTGCGTGACGGCGTGGTTCAGCGGCGGATTTCGTAGACGTACTCGCTTGCGTTCTCACCCGCGTTCTCGGCGACCCGGGTGAATCCGGCGCGGGTGACGACGTTCTGCGAGGGCACGTTGGCGCGGTCGATGACGGCGGTGACGGTCCGCACGCCGTCCTGCGCGAGCGCCCACGCCGACAGCGCGCGCAGCGCCTCGGTGGCGTAGCCGTGACCGCGGGCGCCCTCGACGAGGTCGTAGCCGATCTCCACACGGCCGTCCCCGTCCGGAGCGCGGTGGAATCCCATGGCGCCCACCGCGAGGTCGTCCTCCCGCCGGACCAGGACATACATGGTCCACTCCGGGTGGAAGGTCCCTTCCTCGTACTGCTTGACCATCAACCCGGCCCCCACCCGGGTCCCGTCGGCGGGAGCGGAACCGACCCACCGGTAGCCGCCGTCACCGCTCGACGACAGGTCGGACGCGACCGCGGGAGTGATGCTCGCCAGGGTGAGGCGGTCGGTGGGTATGCGGATCGTGCTCTCGCCCGCCGGCTCGTCAGCCCTTGTCATCCTCGCCCCCTTCGTTCCCCGAGTCGTCCGGTACGACCGACACGATGGCGCAGGTCGGGGGAGCCGGGTGGGGAAGGTGGACATACGTGACGGACAAGGCGGGGCAGTTCGCACGGGCTTCGACACGCGTCACCCAGACCTCCGCGCCCCGGTCGAGTACACGGACGCGACGGCCCAGCTGCTGCGTCCGCTCCAGCTCTGTACGTAACGCCTCGACGACCGCCTCAGCGGCGGGGCCCAGGAGGTCGAGGCGCTTGCGTGCGTGTGCGTGACTTCCACGACGGCCGTCGGCTCGGTCAAAGGGGACTCTCCAGCTTCAACGCGCGGGCCAGCTCGACGCCCTCGGCGGGGGAGGCCTCGAAGCCGGGATCGCAGCGTGTCAGGACATGCCCGCGATACGTCGCGATCAGCTCGGACACCTCACGCAGGTCCGTGAAGTCGACACGGTTGAGGGTGGCAGCCAGTTCGGCTTCGAGGCGGGCCAGGTCGCCCGGGAAACCAAGCCCGGCGGCAAGGGCGGCCCGGACTTCGCCGAGGGTCCGCATGGGCGGCGGTTCGACAGGCGCTTCCGGATGGACGGGCTGCTCACTCACGGAATGTGATCCTTCCAGCAGAGAGCTGGTCTATGACGCTACTCCGGTCGGCCTCATTGCGTCAGCAGTTCCAGCTCGGAGCCGATGTTGTACCGGGCGGTGGCCTCCCAGTGCTCCTGTCCGTGCGGGGTGCGGAACAGGCGGGGCAGGGCGAGGAGTTGGCGCAGGACGGCGGCCCGGCCCTCGCGGAAGGCGTCGCCCGGCACGAAGTGGTACTCCGCGCGGACGGCGGCGGTGTAGACGGCGTACGCCGACGGGGGCGAGGCGAGGACCGCCAGGTCGGCGTCGCACAGCACCTGACCGTCCCGGTCGTCCTCGGCCGGATCGTGCGTGACGGTGAGCCGCACCAGCCGCGCCACCTCGGCGACCTTCGCCTCCGGAACCCCGGCCTCGGCCAGCGCCCGCTCGGCGAGCCGCGCGGACCGCTCCTCGTTCTCGGAGCGGTCGGGCAGGTACACGGCGTCGTGGAACCAGGCCGCCAGCCGCACGACGTCCGGGTCGTCCGCGTACGCCTCCAGCTCGTCGACGTGATCGAGCACGGCGGTGAGGTGGGCGAGCGTGTGATAGTGCCGTTGCGGCTCCTGCCAGCGGGCGAGCAGGTTCTCGGCATACGGCACAGGGTCGGGCCCGCCCCCGGAACCCCGGGCCCCCTCCAGAGCACGGGCGAAACGGGCGCGCAGGACGTCGGTGTCGACCATACGGCCATTCTTCCCGACCCGGCGGATCGCGGGAACTTCGCCACAGAGCTCCAGCTCGGCCCGTACCGTCTTGCCCGGCCCTCCTTCTGACGCGGGCGCCGCCCTCTCCGCCCGCGTCCATGTCCGCGACTCCAAGGACACCGGTTGAGGCACCTTCACGGTGGCCCCGGCCGCTTGGTCCGCGTTCATCGCTCATGCACGCCACACGCACTGACCGAAAAACGCCGTAAAGAAAAGAATGGCGTGGCGTCGGCTTGGACCGCTTCCGTCGGCCTTGGCAGCATTGGCGGCAGCAGACAGAACACGGTGCACATGGCTGCACCAGGTCCTGGGGCCGCTCCTTCGGGAGCGGCCCGAGTGCTTTCCGGAAAAGATCGCCGATGCCGCGAGAAAGCAGAAAGTGAGCCGCCAGGTGCAACCGACGTTCGTACTGGTCCACGGAGCCTTCGCGAACTCCTTCTCCTTCGCGCCGCTCCAGGCCGAACTCGGCCTGCTCGGGCACCGTTCGGTCGCCGTCGACCTGCCCGGCCACGGCTTCGCGGCGACCTACACCCGCGCCTACCAGGCGCCGCAGGATCCCGAAGGGCTCGCCACCGCGCCCGGTGCGATCAAGGGCGTCACGCTCGCCGACAACGCCGCGCACCTGATCGGGGTCCTGGAGCGGGCCAGGCGGAACGGCCCGGTGATCCTCGTCGCCCACAGCCGCGGCGGCGTCACGGCCACGGCCGCGGCCAACGCGCGGCCCGACCTGATCGACCGCATCGTCTACGTCGCGGCCTGGTGCCCGGTCGCGCTCGACGTCGGCGACTACTACGCCGAGCCGGAGATGGCCACGGTCGACGCCGCCTCCCTGGGCCTGGCGATGGCCGGGAACCCCGCCGAACTCGGCCTGCTCCGCGCCAACTTCCGCACCGCGGACCCGGCCGCCCTCGCGGCGCTCAAGGCGGCCTTCCTCGCCGACGGCACCGACGAGGAGTTCCTGACCTTCCTGAACACCTTCCAGCCCGACGAGAACCTGGACGTCGGCACCTCCGCCGACCGGGCGCAGGCGGCGACCTGGGGGCGTGTCCCGAAGACCTTCGTCCGCCTGGCCGACGACGCGAGCATGCCGCTCGCCCTGCAGGACCGGCTGATCCGCGAGGGCGACGAGCTGACGCCGGACAACCCGTACGACGTCCGCACGCTCGCGGGCAGTCACCTGAAGTGGCTGGTCGATCCGGCGCCGGCGGCCCGGACCCTGGGCGAACTCGCCGCGCTCCCGGCCCCGGCCCCGTTCACGGAATGACCCCCGCGCCCGCCCCGCAACGGTTCCCCTCCCGTGGGCGGAGCCGCCACTAGCGTGGATGGCATGACGACTCCTGCGGATGTGCAGAACGTACGAGACCCGGAGCTGCCCGGGCGGCTGCTGACCGTCGAGCGGGACGCGCTGATCCCGTTGCTGCGGAGGAGGTCCGACGCGGACTTCGCGTTGCCGGTGGTGGCGTGTCCGGGGTGGACGGTGCGGGGGGTGCTGGCGCACTGCTCGGCCGCGCTGACGCGGGTGGTGGAGCGCCGGTTCGAGGAGGGGGTGTTCTCGCCCGAGTCGAACGACCGGGACATCGCCGAGCGGGCCGAATGGAGCAACCGGCGCGTCGTGGACGAGCTCGAGCGCGGGATGACCGAGGCCGGGCCGGTGATCGCGAAGGCGGACGGGGCGCTGGACGTCCTCGCGCTGGGCGAGTGGGTGCACGCGGGGGACGTGCGCGAGGCGTTCGGGGAGCCCGGCGCGTACGCGGGTGCGGGGCTGCCGTCCGCGTTCTCCCTGCTGGCCTACGTGACCGGTCGCAAGGGGCACCTTCCGCTGCATGCCGACCTCGACGACGTGGACGAGCCCCTGCGGCTGGGCGACACCTCGGGCCGGAGGCCCCCGGCGCGGTACATCGGGGACGGGCCGACGCTCGTACGGCTCTACGCGGGACGGCCGGTGGACGGCGCCGCGTACGAGCTGGCCGGGGCACAGGCGGCGGAGCTGAACATCTTCGACGAGTGAGGCGCGGCGAGGGCTCCAGGGGCGCGGATCCTCGGGTGGCGGGCGTAGGGTGGATTGGACTAGACCTCTAGTCGCCGCCGACCGATGCCGAGGAATGGGGTCCCATGAGCAAGCGTGCAGTCCTGGAGGTGATCGCCCTCGACGTCGAGGACGCCGTCGCCGCGCAGGCCGGGGGCGCGGACCGGCTCGAGCTGGTCACCGACATGGCCGCCGACGGGCTCACCCCGTCCGCCCGCACCGTCGCCGCCGTGCGCGGGGCCGTCGACATCCCGCCGCGGGTGATGCTGCGGCTGGCGGACGGGTTCGCCGCGGGTGACCTCGGCCGGCTGGTGGACACGGCGCGGGAGATGCGGGACGCGGGGGCCGAGGAGTTCGTCCTCGGGTTCCTGGACGCGGACGGCGGTGTGGATCTGGGCGCGGTGGAGCGGGTGGTCGGCGCGCTGGACGGCTGCCGCTGGACCTTCCACCGTGCCATCGACCGCGCCGCCGACCGCGACGCCCTGCGCAAGCAACTCGACGGGCTGCCGGGCCTCGACGCCTACCTCACGGCCGGCGCGCCCGGCGGGGTGGCCGACGGGCTGCCGACGCTGCTCGCCGAGGCCCGGCGAGGGGGGCAGGGCGAACCCGGGTACGAGCAGCAGCTGCTCGTGGGCGGCGGGCTGCGGCTGGAGCAGGTGCCCACGCTGCTCGGCGCCGGGATCCGTGCCTTTCACATCGGCGGCGCGGCGCGGCCGGACGGGTGGGACGGGCCCGTCTCGGCGGAGGCCGTGGCCGAGTGGCGCCGGGTGGTGGACGGGGGCTGACACCGGCTGACACCGGCTCCATGGGCCGGATCAGTTCAGCAAATGCTCCGGCAGCGGGGCCGCGTGGGTCACGATCAGGCCCGAGACCGCTCGGGTCAGGGCGACGTACAGGCGGCGCAGGCCGGTGCGTTCGTCGGGCTCGGCGTCGACGACCGCGCGGGGCTCGTCCAGGACGACGTAGTCGTACTCCAGGCCCTTCGCCAGGGACGCCGGGACCAGGGTGAGCCGGGTGTCGTGCGTCGTCTCCTGGCCGGGCGCGACGTGCCCGAGGCCCGCCGCGGTGAGTTCCCGGGCCAGTTCCGGGAAGCGGGCGTCCGTGGCGATCAGGCCGACCGAACCCTCGTGGCCCAGCAACTCACGGCAGGCCGACACCACTTCGCCGCTGCCGCTGATCGGGCGGACCTCGAAGAAGCCCGGGTTGTCACGGATCGACGCCACCGGCGTCAGCCCCGGCGCGATGTGCGGGAGCAGCCGGGAGGCGTACGCGATCACGTCCGTCGGGACGCGGAAACCCGCGGTCAACTCCTCGACAGCCGCGTCCCGTTTGCCCAGGTGGGCCAGTGCCTCCTGCCAACTCCGGGTCGCCCACGGGGTGGTGCCCTGTGCCAGGTCGCCGAGGACGGTCGCCGAGCCGGTGGTGCAGCGCCGGCCCACTGCCCGGTACTGCATGGGGGAGAGGTCCTGCGCCTCGTCGAGCACCACGTGCCCGAGGGAGGGGGTGCGCCGGATCAGGTCGGTGGCCTCGTCGATCAGGACCGCGTCGGCCGCCGACCACTTCGCGGACCGCACCGACCGCGCCGGCTTCGTCCACAGGATCGCCTTCTGCTCGTCCTCGTCCAGCAGTCCGGCCGCGTGATCGGCCAGGAAGTCCGGGTCCGCCAGCAGGCGCAGGACGAGTTTCGCCGGGTCGACGGCCGGCCAGACCGTCTTCACCGCCGCCTTCACCGCGCTGTTGCGGGCCACCGTGTCCTGCACCCTGTCGTCCGGCGCCTCCCCGGCACGCTCCATCCGCACCAGCACGGCGTGCGCGACGCGCTGCGGCAGGGCCTCGCGGGCGGCGCCGTAGCGGATGTCGCGGTCGAGCAACTGGCGGACGATCTCCTCCAGTTCGTACGCCGGTACCCGCCAGTGACGTGAGCCGCGTACGACGACGACCGGTTCGGTGGGCATCGTCACGTGCGCGTAGAGGGCCCGGCGCAGGACCTCGGCCATCCTCGCGTCGCCCTTGACGAGCGCGGCCCGCGCGTCGTCCGTCCCGCGCACCTCGACGTGGGCCACCAGGTCGTCCACCGTCGCCTGCCCGACCGCCAGTTCGCCCAGCGCGGGCAGCACCTGCTCGATGTAGTGCAGGAAGGACCGGTTCGGCCCGACGACCAGCGTGCCCGTGCGGGCCAGCCGCTCGCGGTGGGCGTACAGGAGGTACGCCACCCGGTGCAGGCCGACGGCGGTCTTCCCGGTGCCGGGGCCGCCCTGCACGCAGACGCTGCCCGACAGGCCGGACCGTACGATCTCGTCCTGCTCGGGCTGGATGGTGGCGACGATGTCCCGCATCGGGCCGACGCGCGGGCGCTCGATCTCCTGCTGGAGCAGCTTGCTGGTGACCGATGCCTCGGCCGGGTCGGACAGGTGCTCGTCCTCGTACGCCGTGAGGTCGCCACCGGTGTAGCCGAAACGGCGGCGCAGCGCGATGTCCATCGGGTCCTTCTTGGACGCCCGGTAGAACGGCTGCGAGACCGGCGCCCGCCAGTCGATCACCATCGGGTCGCCGTCGGCGTCGTGCACATGGCGGCGACCGACGTAGAAGACCTCGCCCTCGACTCCTTCCGCACCCTCGGCGCCCGGGGCGTGCAGGTAGTCGAGCCGGCCGAAGAACAGCGGGGTGTCGCTGAGGTCGGCCAGTGCCTTGACGCGCTCCGCCATCTGGCGTTCCAGGATCTGCGCGTTGACCCAGTTCGCGGTGACGTCACTCAGGTCGAGGGCCTCGACGTCCGCGCGCATGGCCCGCAGGGCGGTACGGGATGCGGCGAGGTGGGCGCGTTCGCGGTCCAGCGGGCCGGCATCGGCGGGCGCGGGCGTGGGGGCGGGTTCGGGGACGTGCGCGGGCACGGGGCTGCCTCCGGCTGGTGCTGACGGTGATGCCGCATGATCACGGCATGGCTGACCGGCCGGTTTCCGTCCGGGCGGTGGCGCTCCGGCGAGGGAGGCGGGAATCCCCGGACAACGCGGACAACGCGGACAGCGCTGACAGCGCTGACAGCGCTGACAACGCGGCCGGGGCGAGCGGGAGATTCTAGTCGGCCGCCGGCCCCGAGGGCGAACGGTTTCCCTCCCGGCCGTACCCCTCAGGGGTTCTCGAGGTTCCGGGTCCTCCTCGCAGGGGAGGCCGGCCGCCTCAGGGGGGACCGGGTGGGACCCGAAGCAGGGCCCGAGGGCTGATGCTCCGAACGGGTGATCCGGCGCACTCTGGACACATGAGCGCAGCGACCTTCATCGCAGGCGACCGGGCCGGTGACCGGGGCCCTTTGCGCCGCGGTGCCACCGCCACCGGCTCCGTCCACCACTGCCCGCACCGTGTCGGCAGCGCCCTGCGCGCCGTCAGGGTCTTCGCCGAGGCCTTCTTCTCGGTCACCGTCCTCGGCAAGTACGACGAGGAGGCCGGCGTCCGCCGCCGCTGATCACGTACGCGGCGGAAGCAGGCCCTCGACGACCTCCAGGGGCCAGGCGCCGTACGACGACGGCAGTGGCCCGCCCGGGGTCGCGGCCCGCGGCAGGTCTCCGGCGGGAGTCCCGGGCTGCGCCCGCATCGGTTCCGACGCCGACGGCGCCTCGGCCGGCGGGGCGAACGGCGGGAGGTCCTGCGTGCACCGCGCGCCCTTCGGCGGCAGCGTGCCGGTGAGGAAGTACCGCACCACGTGCCGTCCCACGCACGCACTCGGGTTGTCCAGCGCGGTGTGCCCGTAACCGTCCAGGGTCAGCAGCCGCGCGTCGCCCAGTTCCCCGACCATGTCCTGGGCCGCCCGGTACGGGGTGGAGGGGTCGTGGGTCGTGTTCACCACCAGCACCGGATGGGCGGTGGCCCGGTCCCACGGGCCGGTGTACGGGTCGGCCGCCCGGGCCGGCCACGTGGCGCACGGCTCGTTGGCCCACACCCACCAGCGAGCCAGCTCCCCGGACTCCGCCACCGCCCGCCGCTCCAGCTCGGGGTAGCGCAGTGGTGACCGCGGGTTGGGGCTCTCCGCGCACATCACCGCGAGCGGCTGCTCGAAGCCCGGGTAGCGCGCCGGGCCACCCGCCGGGACGCCTGGTGCCAGGAGGGGCCGGCCGGACCACAGCGCCTCCAGCAGGTCCGCGACACCGGTCCAGCCGGGGTGCACGGTGTAGAGCCCGCCGCGCACCTCGCTCACGGCCCTCGCGTACGTCCAGTCGCCGGCCGGCCGTGCGGCGAGGCGCCGCAGCAGGGTGTCGTACTTGTCGCGGGTGGCCGCCGGGGTGCCCGCCGAGAAGACGCAAGCGGTCACGGGTGCGCGCCCGCAGTGGTCGAGGAACTGCGCCAGCGTGTCGGCCGAACCGAGGTGGGAGCCGAGCCGCAGGAACGTGTTCACCTCCTCGGACCCACCCGCCGCCCCGCCCTCGCCCAGCCAGGCGAGCGGATCCACGTTCCCGTCCAGGACGAGCCGTCCGACCCGCTCGGGGAACAGGTTCGCGTAGGTCGCGCCGAGCAGTGTGCCGTACGAGACGCCCCAGTACCGCAGTTGCCGCTCGCCCACCGCGGCGCGCAGCAGGTCCAGATCGCGGGCGGTGTCGGCGGTCGAGACATGGCGCAGCAGTTGCGGATCGCGCTGCTCGCACCGCTTCGCGAGGTCGGCGTACGCGGCGGCGAACGCCTGCTGCTCGCGCTCGCCCACCGGGAACGGCGGGACCTTCGTCTGCCAGGCGGCGGCCTCCTCGGCGGTGTCGAAGCAGCGTACGGCCGTGCTCTCGCCGACCCCGCGCGGGTCCCAGCTGACGATGTCGTAGCGGTCCCGCAGTTCCTCCGGGAACCTGTCGTACAGCTGCGGCAGTCCCACGGTGCCGGGGCTGCCCGGGCCGCCGGGGTTGAAGAACAGCGTGCCGACCCGCCGGTCCGGCGCGGCGGCGCGGTGCCTGATCACCGCCAGCTCGATGGTGCGGTCCCCGGGGCGGGTGTGGTCCAGGGGCACGTTCGCCGTCGCGCACTCGAACCCGGTCTGCGCGACGTCCGGGCAGTCCCGCCACCGCAGCACCACGCCGTCGCCGCCGCCCGGTCCGCCCGCGGACGCCGGGCCGACCGCCCCGAGCAGCAGCACCAGTGCTCCGGCCGCCGCGCCGGCGGCTCGGGTGAGGGGTATCCGTGTGGCGGTGGCGGTCCGTGGCATGGGCAGGCCCTTCCCTCGCGGCGACCGGGAGTCGGGCCCGCGGCAGCGGACCCGCTGTCATACCATCGGCGGTCCGCCGACCGGGCAACCGACACGCGTCCGTTCGGGTGCTGAAGTGAGTGACCCGCCCCCGTCCGTCCGAGTACGTACGCCGATGCGCGGGCACCGGTCACGCGGCTTGACCGGGGCACCATGAGCCACGACCGCCTTCGCCCCCTGAGGCCCCCGGTGCCCCACCCGGCCGAGCGGGCCCGCCGGGCCTGGACGGCGCCCACCGTCGCGGCCGTGCTCCCGGCGGTCCCGGGACCGGTGGAGCTGCCGGTGGGAGCGATGTCCCCCGTGGCGACCGGCAGTCGCGGCCCCGACGACTGCTCGCAGGACCTGAGGACCGCCCTGGGCGTGGTCCTTTGGGCGAGGCTCCTCGGCGGCGTCCTCACCTTCTGCGCCTGGCTCACGTCCTGGCTGCCGCCCTGGAGAACCCGTAGGTCGGCCCCGTGTGTCGCGGCGGCCTTCCTCTCCCCGGTGCCGCCGCTGTTCATCATCCTGCCGGTGTTCGACCTTCCCGCCGGCGTTCGACCTTCCCGAGGGACGACGACCCGAGGGACGACGCTCCCGGGGACGACGCTCCCGGGGACGACGCCCCGGAGGCGCCCGCTCAGCTCTCCGCGAGGAGTTCGTCCGCGTCGACGATGCGGTAGGCGTAGCCCTGTTCCGCCAGGAAGCGCTGGCGGTGGGCCGCGAAGTCCTGGTCGATGGTGTCGCGGGCGACCACGGAGTAGAAGTGGGCCTGGTGGCCGTCCGCCTTGGGCCGCAGGACCCGGCCCAGCCGCTGGGCCTCCTCCTGCCGGGACCCGAAGGTGCCCGACACCTGGACGGCGACCGTGGCCTCCGGCAGGTCGACCGAGAAGTTCGCGACCTTGGACACGACCAGCACGCCGATCTCGCCCTGCCGGAACGCCTCGAACAGCTTCTCCCGCTGCGCGTTCGACGTCTCGCCCTTGATCACGGGGGCGTCCAGGTGCTCGCCCAGCTCGTCCAGCTGGTCGATGTACTGCCCGATGACGAGGATCTGCTGACCGGCGAAGCGGCGCACGATCGCCTCCGTCACCTTCCGCTTGGTGGCGGTCGTCGCGCAGAAGCGGTACTTCTCCTCGGTCTCCGCCGTCGCGTACGCGATCCGTTCGGAGTCGGTGAGGTTGACCCGGACCTCCACGCAGTCGGCGGGCGCGATGTAGCCCTGCGCCTCGATCTCCTTCCACGGCGCGTCGAACCGCTTCGGCCCGATCAGCGAGAACACGTCCGACTCGCGGCCGTCCTCACGCACCAGGGTCGCCGTCAGGCCGAGCCGCCGCCGGGCCTGCAGATCGGCCGTGAACTTGAAGACGGGGGCGGGCAGCAGGTGCACCTCGTCGTAGAGGATCAGGCCCCAGTCCCGGGAGTCGAAGAGTTCCAGGTGGGGGTAGACGCCCTTCCGACGGGTCGTCAGCACCTGGTAGGTGGCGATGGTGACGGGGCGGATCTCCTTCCTCGTCCCGCTGTACTCGCCGATCTCGTCCTCGGTCAGCGAGGTCCGCTTCACCAGCTCGTGCTTCCACTGCCGGGCCGAGACGGTGTTGGTGACCAGGATCAGCGTGGTCGACTTCGCCTGGGCCATCGAACCGGCGCCGACCAGCGTCTTGCCCGCGCCGCAGGGGAGGACGACCACGCCGGAGCCGCCGTGCCAGAAGTTCTCCACGGCCTGCTTCTGGTACGGGCGCAGCGCCCACCCGTCCTCGACCAGCTCGATGGGGTGCGCCTCGCCGTCCACGTACCCGGCGAGGTCCTCGGCGGGCCAGCCCAGCTTCAGCAGCGTCTGCTTGATCTGCCCGCGCTCCGAGGGGTGCACGGCGACGGTGTCCGGGTCGATGCGGGCGCCGACCAGCGGGGCGATCCGCTTGGAGCGCAGCACCTCCTCCAGTACGGGCCGGTCGGTGCTGGTGAGGACGAGGCCGTGTGCCGGGTGCTTGAGCAGGCTGAGCCGCCCGTAGCGGTCCATCGTCTCGGCGACGTCGACGAGCAGCGCGTGCGGCACCGGGTAGCGGCTGTACTGCACCAGCGCGTCCACCACCTGCTCGGCGTCATGGCCGGCGGCCCGCGCGTTCCACAGGCCGAGCGGGGTCACCCGGTAGGTGTGGATGTGCTCCGGGGCCCGCTCCAGTTCGGCGAAGGGCGCGATGGCGCGACGGCAGTCGTCCGCCTGCTCGTGGTCGACTTCCAGGAGAAGCGTCTTGTCGGACTGGACGATGAGCGGACCATTCACGCGCGGCTGCCTTTCTGCGACGGGCTCGGCACGGGCACAGCTCGGCCAAACGCCCAGTTTGCCTGATCGCCCGCCCTCCGGGATCCGGAGTGACGCCCGTCACTTTGGGTCCGGAGGGCGGGAGCTCGTCAGCGGATCGCCGGTGTACGTCAGCAGATCGGGCCCGGCTCGGCCGCTGTGGCCCGGAGCAGGTCGCGCACCAGGTCGAAGTCGATGGTCGCCGGATCCTCCGGCTTGCGGAACCGCAGACAGCCCTTGCCCATGTCCTGCCCGGCCAGCCGGTTCTCGAAGGCCGCACGGACGTCGCCACGCAGGAGGTAGAAGGACAGGTACTGCTTCTGGGAGGCGAAGGCGATCTCGGCCTTGCCGTCCCGTTCGTAGGCGGGCATGCCGTACGCCATCACCTCGGTGAAGCCCGGGAGCTCCGCCCTGCACAACCGCCGCAGTTCGGCCAGCGTGGCCCTGCGTGGCTCCGGGACCTCCGCGAGGTAGCTTTCGACGTCCTGCACCGTGCTCCGCACCATGGGTGGAGCCTACGCCGCGCCGCGGAGCGGGCTCAGCTTTCGTCGTCCGCCGGTTCTGCCAGTTCCGCGACGCCCGTGATCCGGTGCAGCGGATAGGTACGGACCTCGTCGGCGGTGTGGTCGTACGCCGTGACGAAGCCGCCCTCGACGCGGACCGGGGCGATGACGCGCTGGCTGGCCGCGCCCTCGGCGTTGACGTAGCCGATCCACAGCGCCTCGCCGGTGAGGACGGCGGCCTGCACGGTGGCGAGGGTCTCGGCGGACCCGGTGCGCGGCAGCTCGCCGCCCCCGCTCCCCGCTCCGGTCGCCTCCCCTGCCCCGGCCCGGGGCTTGCGGGGGGCGGTGGAGGCGAGGTCACCCGCCCGTACGGCCCGGATCGCCGCCGTGAGCAGGGTGTCGTCGGGCACCGGCGGCCCCTCCGGAACCGGCTCGGGCGGGGTGCGCGGCGGGGTGCGGCGGGCATGGGCGCGGGTGATCAGGACGTCGCCCTCGGCGGACTCGGCGGCCGGAGCGAACCCCATCTGGCGCAGCCCCTCCAGCAGGCCGGCCGGATCGGCCCGCGCGGCCAGCACGGTCGGCGCGAGACGGCGCAGCCCCAGCCCCGCGGCCCGCTTGTCGGCGAGGATCTCGTTCAGTACCGCTTCGTCGTCGCAGCGCACGTACGCGGAGGCCGCGCCCACCCGCAGATGCCCGTGCCTGCGGGCCACGTCGTCGATCAGATACGCCAGCGGCTGCGGAACCGGTGTGCGGGAGTGCGCCGCGAGGAAGGCGTGCAGGTCCGCGGCGGCCTGTCCGGCGTCCAGGGCACGGCGTACCGAGCCCGGCGTGAACCGGTAGACGGTCGCCCCGCCCTTCGACTCCACGTCCGCGAGTATGTCCAGCATGTCCGCGAGCGGCCGTTGCAGCGGGCCCGGCGCGACGGCCGTCAGGTCGGCCTGGAGCAGGACGTGGTCCAGCGGTTCGGGCAGCAGCGGGGCCAGCAGCCGGGCTGCGGCGGCGATGTTCCTCGGCTCGGCGGGGGAGAGGGGGGCCGGCTGCGGGGCCGACCGGTGGTGGACCGGCCGATGGTGGACCGGCAACCGGTCGCCCGGCCCCCGGGGCTCCGGTTCCGCCGTGGGGGCCGGTTTCGGCGCGGGCAGACCGAGCAGCGCCCGCCCGTGGGCCGACAGCGCCCCCCGGCCGGTGATCCCCAGCATCTCCGCCTCGGTGAGCGTCCACCGGGCGAGCCGGGAGCGCAGGTCCTCGCCGTCGCCCCCGCCGGCGCGCGGCGGGCGTTCCCACCGCAGCCGCGCCCACACCGTCTCGGCCACCGGAGCCGCCCCCTCCGGAAGCCCCGCCAGCAGCGCCAGCACCCGGTGCCGCACCTCGGGCGCCGCCGACCGGTCGAGCCCCGGGCCGAGCGCCGCCACCGTGTGGTCCTTCGCGTCCCGCCCGCCGACCAGCCCCGGGGTCCGGGTCGCCGCCAGCCACGCCGTGGCCAGCACCGTCCAGCGCTCGGCGGCGGGCCGCTCCAGCCAGGTGTCGTAGGCCGGGGTCGCCGCGTACCGCTCGTCGGCCTCCCCGTCGGAGGCCAACAATCCCGCCGCGTAGGCCAGTTCGACCCAGAACGCGGCGACCGGCTCGGGCACGTCCAGGGCGACGGCGGTCCGCTTCAGGTCCCGCACGCTCAGCCCGCCGGACCGCAGCACCGTCGGACCGCCCTCGTCCCAGTCCTTCAGCAGCTCCTCGACGGTCGCCAGCGCCGTGTACGCCTGCCCGGCCGCCGCCGCGTCCACAGCCTGTGGACGGTGCGCGGTCGCAGGCACGGGTTCAACAGGTGGCGCCACCGGTTCGGTCACCCGGTGCGCCCGCCCGCCCCGCAGATGCAGCGCCACCTCACGCGGCAGGACGACCGTCCCGGGCCCCGTCGGCAGCAGCAGCCCCCGGTCCAGCAGCAGGCGCAGCCGGGGCGCCGGCTCGGCGGTGACCTGGCCGTAGGGCGGTCCCCACACCAGCCGCTCCAGCACCTCCATCGACTCGGACGGCACCTCGGCGAGCAACGCCGACATCCGCGCCCGGTCCGTGAACAGCCCGGTCAGGGCGGTCACCGCGGAGACCGAGTCATGGGTGGACGGCAGCCCGGCCGCCGTGACGATCTCCTGGATCCGCCCCGGGGACATCCCGGCCGTCGCCTCCCGCACGCTCGGGCCGAGACCGGTCGGCGAGGGGTGCTGCGCGGAGGGGGAGAGCAGCTCACGGGCCGTGCGGACCAGCCGCATCCGGTCGTCGCCGCCCCACACCAGCGCCTGTTCGCGCAGTGTCCGCACGGCCTGCGGCAGCGCGGCGGACACCGCGGGGTCGCCCTCGTCGCCCGCCAGCAGCCCGAGCAGCTCGTCGTACGACGCCGGATCGGCCGCCACGGCCAGCGCCTGCGCGGTCTGCAGCGCGAACCGGTCCAGCCGCTCCAGGGCCCGCACGACCGAGGCACGGGTCCCGGCCCGGGTGGCGAGCTGGGTGAGGTCGGTGGGCACGGGCGTGATGAGGTCCGGCCTGCTGCGCAGGAGCGCGGCAAGCCCGGCGTCGTCCCGTCCCCGGAGTGCCTCCGCGAGGGATCGGGGGGCCGCCGCGGGCTTCTCCTCGGTGCTCATCCGCCTCACGGTAGCGGGTGGGTACGCCGGTGGGGTGCGCGGAGTTGGGACGGCCGGCCGGACTCGCGGTACCGTCGTCCGACGTCGTGTACCAACGCATCCGCCCCGGAGGGGACTTCGTGGGTATCGAGAGTGACCAGGTCGTCTACGAGTACCTGAGCCGCGTCGGCGACGTGGCGCAGCAGCGGCAGCTGCCGTCGGCGACCCGGATGGGTCTGGTCGCCCGGCTGCGCGACGAGATCGACCGGCGCCGGGCGAGGTCCGCGGTCGACTCCCCGGCCGCCGTGCGCCGCATCATCTCCCGCATGGGCACCCCGGACGAGGTCGTGGCGGCGGCCGCGGACCCCTCCGGGACGGCCGGGGCGGCCGGGACCGGCGGCGCGGATCTCCGGCCGGAGGGGCCCACCGCGAACAGACCCGCACCGCCGCCCGCCGCGGTCCCCGCCCAGCGGAGCGGGGACCGCGGCGGGCGCGCGAGGGACGTCCTGCGCCGCGCCGTCCCCCGCCCCCGTCCGGCCGGGAACCCGCACCCCGCGCCCCCCTCCACCGGCGTACCGTCCCCGCCGCACCAGGCCGGTACGGACGAACTCGGGGACAGCACCACCCAGCCCGACTGGTGGCGGGTGGACGACAGCCCCTTCGGCGTCGGCGACGAGGTCACCGGTTTCGTCGGCGGCGTGGAGATCCCCGAACTGCTCAAGCCCCCGCCGTCGAGGGAACCGGACGGGACGAAGGGCCCCCACGGGAAGACGCCCGCGCCGGCCGCCGTCGAAGCCGGACCCGGAACCGAGGCCGAGACCGGAACCGGCTCCGCCGGGCGCCGGTTCCCACGCCTCCCGTCCGGCCGCTGGAGCAACCCCCTGCTCCTGGTCGCCGCGGGCCTGCTGGTCGTGGGCGCCCTCCTGGGCAACTGGTTCGCCCTGCTCCTCGGCTGGGTCATCGCCTACGCCTCCCGCCGCCTCACCCAGGCCGAGATCAAGTGGGCGGTCGTCGTCCTGCCGGGCCTCGCGACCGCGGGCGGGATCGTCTGGCTCTGGGGCCGGACCGAGGAACGCTGGGGCACCCCCATCGCCGACGGCACCATGGACGACGCCGTCTCCGAGACCTGGCCCTGGGTGGTCCGGGCCGCGGCGGTGGCCTCGGCCCTGTTCCTCGCCTGGCGCTCCCAACGCCCCCGCTGACCTCGCAAGAGTCGCAGGCACAATGGCGGGTATGGCCTTTATGACCCCTCCTCCGTCCGCCCCGTTTCCGTCCGCGCCGCTCACCGTCGGCTTCGACCTCGACATGACGCTCATCGACTCCCGGCCCGGTATCCGCGCCTGTTACCTGGCGCTGGCCGAGCGGACCGGCACCCACATAGACGCCGATCTCGTCGTCACCCGGCTGGGGCCGCCCCTGGAGGACGAACTGGTCAACTGGTTCCCGGCCGAGCGGGTCGAGGAGGCGGCGGACCTGTACCGGGCGATGTACCCGACGTACGCCATAGCCCCCACGCCGGCGCTGCCCGGCGCCCGCGACGCCATGGCGGCCGTACGGGAGGCGGGCGGACGCGCGATCGTCGTCACCGCGAAGCACGAGCCCAACGCCAAGCTGCACCTCGCCCACCTCGGCATCGAACCGGACGCGGTGATCGGCGATCTGTGGGCCGAGCAGAAGGCGTTGGCGCTGCGCGAGTACGACGCGGGTGTGTACGTCGGCGACCATGTGGGTGATGTGCGCGGCGCGCGGACCGCCGGAGCGCTGGCGGTCGCGGTCGCCACCGGCCCGTGCGACCCGGCGGAACTGCGCGCGGCGGGCGCGGACGTCGTCCTCGCCGACCTGACCGAATTCCCCGGCTGGCTCTCGGACCACCGCTCGGCACGCCCCTGATGGCTCACCGCCCGGGGCGCGCCTGACGGCTCACCGCGCGGGGCGCGCCTGACGGCTCACCGCGCGGGGCGCGCCTGACGGGGCCGGTGCCCGGCGCGCGCCTTGGCGGGGTGCTGCCCGGCGGGGGCCTGACGGCTCAGCGTGCGGCGCGCCCGCGGCGGCTGACCGCGCGGCAGGCGTCTGACGGGGTCACTGCCCGGCGCGTGCCTGACGGCGGCCCGCCGCGACCGAGCGGAGTACTCCCGCGCCGGCCATCAGGAATCCGACCCCCATGAGCATGCTCAGTACGAACATGTACGTCGGAAAGGGCTCCATACCGAAAAACAACGGGGCCACCGTGACCAGAGTGGCCACGGCACCGATGATGAAGACGACGCCGCCGGCCCGGACCAGGCCGTCGCCGGGCGCCGTGGAATTCGCTTGGGTTTTGTCAGCCACCGGACCAGGGTAGTTCCTGGCCGGAGGGAACTACCGGGCGACGTCTTGTCACCTGCCCGAAGACCATTAGCCTTGGTTGCGGCGGGTCACCAGGACCCGCCCGAGCGTTATCAAGAGCAGTTTTCAGAAGCGGTTTCCCGACGAGTACGAGGACGAGGACAGACGTGCCCACCGGCAAAGTCAAGTGGTTCAACAGTGAGAAGGGCTTCGGCTTTCTCTCCCGCGACGACGGCGGTGACGTCTTCGTCCATTCCTCGGTCCTCCCCGCCGGAGTCGAGACACTGAAGCCGGGTCAGCGGGTGGAGTTCGGCGTGGTCGCCGGGCAGCGAGGTGACCAGGCCCTGTCCCTGACCGTCATCGACCCGACCCCGTCGGTCGCGGCGGCCCAGCGCAAGAAGCCCGACGAGCTGGCCTCCATCGTCCAGGACCTGACGACCCTGTTGGAGAACCTCACGCCGAACCTGGAGAAGGGCCGCTACCCGGACCGCACCTCCGGGAAGCAGATCGCCGGGCTCCTGCGCGCCGTCGCCGACCAGCTGGACGTCTGACCCGGCCGGACGTCCGGTACCGGTACGGGTCAGGGGAACCGCAGTGCGTCCGGGCCGAGGGGCGGTACCAGTCCCTCGGCCGCCGCACGCGTCAGCAGGCCCCGTACGGCCGCGTAGCCGTCCTCGCCGAGGTCGGCGGTGAACTCGTTGACGTACAGCCCGATGTGCTGGTCGGCGACGGCCGGGTCCATCTCCTGGGCGTGCGCCATGACGTACGGCCGCGCCGTCTCGGGGTCGTCCCAGGCGGCCCGTACGGAGCCGCGGATCGAGTCGGCGAGCAGGGTCAGCGTCCGCGCTCCGAGGGACCGCCTGGCGATGATCGCGCCCAGCGGGATCGGCAGCCCGGTGGTCCGCTCCCAGTGCTCACCCATGTCCGCGAGCCGGTGCAGTCCGTAGTCCTGGTACGTGAAGCGCGCCTCGTGGATGACGAGCCCGGCGTCCACCTTTCCGTCCCGTACGGCGGGCATGATCTCGTGGAACGGCATCACCACGATCTCCCCGACCCCACCGGGCACCACGTCCGCCGCCCACAGCCGGAACAGCAGGTACGCCGTCGACTTCTCGCTGGGCACGGCGACCGTGCGCCCGGTGAGTTCCCCGGGCTCCCTGGTCAGCACCAGCGGTCCGCAGCCCCGGCCCAGCGCGCCCCCGCAGGGCAGCAGCGCGTACTCGTCGAGGACGTAGGGGAGGGCCGCGTACGACACCTTCAGCACGTCCGACTCGCCGCGCTCGGCCATGCCGTTGGTGACGTCGATGTCGGCGAAGGTGACGTCGAGGGCCGGCGCGCCGGGGACGCGGCCGTGCGCGAGGGCGTCGAAGACGAAGGTGTCGTTCGGGCAGGGGGAGTACACGATCCCCAGTCGCTGCTGCTCAACTGTCATACCGGTTCCAACTCTCCAGGACGGGCGCGATCTTCCCGAAGCCCTCGGTGAGGGCGTTCAGGGCGTCACCGACACGCCAGGCGGCGCGGTCGCGCGGGCCGACGGGGTTCGACACCGCCCGTATCTCCAGCACGGGTACGCCGTGCGCGGCGGCGGCCTCGGCGACGCCGAAGCCCTCCATGGCCTCGGCGAGCGCGCCGGGGTGGCGGTCGCGGAGCAGGGCGGCGCGGGCCGCGGTGCCGGTCACCGTCGACACGGTGAGCACGGCACCGGTGAGCGCGCCGGACGCGGCGGCCACCTCCCGGACCAGGGCGACGGGGGGACGGTGGGTGACGGTGCCGAAGCCGAGGTCGGTCACCGGCAGGAAGCCGTCGGCCGTCTCGGCGCCCAGGTCGGCGGCGGTGATCTCGTCGGCGACGACGAGCGAGGCGAGGGGCGCGTGCGGCGGGAAACCGCCGGCGATCCCGGCCGAGACGACCAGGCCGTAGGGGCGGCCGTCCAGAGCGGCGGCGGTGAGCGCGGTGGCCGTGGAGGCGGCGGCGAGGGCCGGGCCGACACCGGCGGCGATCAGATCGGGGCCGTCGGCGATCTCGACGACACTCGCCCCGGGCAGGGCCCTCTCCTGCGCGGCACCCGGGAATGCCCGGGCCACCGCGTCCCGTTCGGCGGGGACGGCGGTGGCCACGAGGACGCCTCCCCGCGCTCCAGGTCCCCTGGGAGCGGGGGGCGTCCCGGCGGACGGCGTGATCAGGCTTCCTTCTTCAGCCGGAAGGACCACAGGCCCGTGGCCTCGTTCTCGCCCTGCTTGATCGACACCAGGGTCGAGTTGCCCTGTGCGCCGTACTGGGCGTTGAAGAACACGCTGCCGGGGATGGTGCGGTAGGTCTTGGTGCTGGAGTCGGTCAGCGGCTGACCGTTCATCAGGATCGTCCAGCCCTTGTCGGCGAGGTCCGGGTCGACACCGAAGCGCACGGTCTCGTCCGGGTCGACCGAGATCTCCTTGATGTCCTTGTCCTTCAGGCACGACGTCAGGTCGGCGGCCTTCAGGGCCTTGCCCTCACCGCCGCAGGTGGCCTCGGAGGACACCGAGTCACCGCCCACGGTGATCGTGGACATCGCCGTCGGCTTCTCACAGGCCGACAGGACGAGCAGTCCGGCGGATACGGCACCGGCGGCGACGACGGCACGGCGCCGTCGCACAGCGCGGTCACTTCGAGCGGCTGTGCCGCGGGGCAACGTGGTCATGGGCGAAGGTTATCGGGCACGTCCGGTCAGCTTCCCACGTGGGGGTACGGCGTGGCCGGAGCGTTACGCCACTCGCGCGCGTCCGTGGCCCCCGTGCCGGGCGGAGCCGATCAGCGCGCGGACGGTGGTCAGCCAGCCCGTGGTGACGATCGCGGCGCCCACCGCGAGGCCCAGCGACCCGATCAGCGGCATCGCGATACCGATCGCCCCGCCCAGCACCCACGACATCTGCAGCAGCGTCTCGGAGCGTGCGAACGCCGACGTGCGGACCGTCTCGGGCACGTCCCGCTGGATCAGCGCGTCCAGGGACAGCTTGGCCAGCGCCTGCGCGAAGCCGGCGACCCCGGCGAGGCAGGCCACCACGACCGTGCCGAACAGCGCCGCCGCCGTGATCGCCGCGGTCGCCACACAGGCCACCACCATCACGATGATGATCTCCGGCGCGCGGGACCTGAGCGACGCCCCGACGGCCGTACCGAGCGCGTTGCCCGTGCCCGCCGCCACCCCCACGACGCCCAGGGACACGGCGGCGCTCTGGCCGGTCATCGGATGCTCGCGCAGCAGGAACGCGAGGAAGAAGATCAGGAAGCCGGTCAGGCAGCGGATGGAGGCGTTGGCGGCCAGCGCGTGGGTGACGGCCGGGCCGACCGTGCGCAGGCCGGGCCGCTTGACGGGCTTGCGGTGCGGGCCGTGCAGATGGGTCTCGTCCGCCGCGAGCAGCGCCGTGTGCTCGCCCTTGGCGGAGTCCACCTTCGACGGCAGCCGGAAGGACAGGAACATGCCCGTGACGAAGAGCACGAACGCGCCGTACAGCGGCCAGCGCGGTCCGATCTGGTGCAGCCCCGCGCCGATCGGTGCCGCGATGCCGGTGGCCAGCAGCCCGCCGAGGGTGACCCGCGAGTTGGCTTTCACCAGGGAGAACGCGGGCGGCAGCAGTCGGGGCACGACGGCGCTTCTGACCACCCCGTACGCCTTGGAGGAGACCAGTACGCCGAGCGCGGCCGGATACAGCTCGATGCCGCCGGTGACCACCGCGCCGGACAGCACCAGGGCGAGCAGCGCGCGGGCGAGCATCGCGCCCGCCATCGCGGCCCGGCGGCCGTGCGGGAGGCGGTCCAGGAGCGGGCCGATCACCGGGGCCAGGAGGGTGAACGGCGCCATCGTGATGGCGAGGTAGAGCGCGACCCGGCCGCGTGCCTCGTCCGTCGGCACGGAGAAGAAGACGGTGGACGCGAGCGCGACGGTGATCATGACGTCGCCGGCGCCGTTCACACCGTGCAGCTCGATCAGTTTGCCGAGCCCGGACTCCCCGGCGCCGTGCGCGTGGGTGGCCCGGCGGATTCCGCGTGCGGTTCCGGTCACCGGGAAGCGCAGGACGCGGCCGACCGCGCGCAGACGGCCGCCCGGCCTGTCCGCTGTGAGGCGTCGGGCCTTCCCTTTGACTCTGGCCCCGTTCGGCCCACCGGTCCCGGTGGCGCCCTGGGGTGTCCTCGCGGTAGCCACGACGTTCATAGTGCCCGATACGGCGGTCCGTAGTGCCCCAACCGCCTCGACGGCCCCGTGGCGTGCGGCTTCCGGCGGAACGCGGCACCGGCGCGCGGTGCCCGGGAACACCTGAGAACACTCGAGAACAACCGTCGGTGTAGGCCCAGCGCACGCGAACAGGTAGCGTGCGTATCTCAGCCATCCCGCAGAATGGATGGAGGCGCGCCCGAGCACGATCAGGCGTGGACGTCGACGCGGTCCTCCGGTCCGCTCCGTCCGCCCTCGCGCCGGGAGTGGCGCACTCGTGAGACGGCGTAGGAGAGAAGCGATACCTGTGAAGGCAGCGACAACGCGAAGCCGCACCCCCGACCGGCTGTGCGCCGAGGCCGTCGACCTCGCCCGCGCAGCAGCCGAGGAGGCCGCCGCGCCCGGGGTCGTCGGCGAACACGAAGGAATGCTCTCCGAGGGCGACCGGGTCGTCACCCACTACTTCGCGTGCGGTGAGCTCGGCTACCGCGGCTGGCGCTGGGCCGTCACCGTCGCCCGCGCCTCCCGCGCCAAGATCGTCACGGTGGACGAGGCGGTCCTGCTGCCCGGCCCCGACGCGATCCTCGCGCCGGAGTGGGTGCCGTGGAGCGAGCGGCTGCGTCCCGGCGACATGGGCCCCGGCGATCTGCTGCCCACCGACGCCGAGGACCTGCGGCTGGAGCCCGGCTTCTCCGGTGAGGACGCGCCGCCGCCGAACTCGCCGGTCTCCGGGGAGTTCGCCGAACTGGCGGAGGCCGAGGACGCGGACGTCACCGAGGGCACCCCGGCGCACCAGGTGACCGCCCCGGCCCGCGGTTCGATCGCGGCGGTCGCCGAGGAACTCGGCATGCGGCGCGCCCGGGTCCTGTCCCGCTACGGTCTGCACACCGCCGCCGACCGCTGGGAGGAGGCCTTCGGCGCCAAGACCCCGATGGCGCAGGCGGCCCCCGCGTCCTGTGTGTCCTGCGGCTTCCTCACCCCGATCGGCGGATCGCTCGGTCAGGCCTTCGGCGTGTGCGCCAACGAGTTCTCCCCGGCCGACGGCCGTGTCGTCTCCCTGTCCTACGGCTGCGGCGGCCACTCGGAGGCCGCGGTCATGCCCAAGCCGCCCCAGCCCGTCCCGCCCCGGATCGACGAGACCCGCGTCGACCCGTTCCCGCTGCGCCCGGCACCGGACTCCGGCTCGGTCCCGGTGACGGAGGACGCATCCTCGGCGGAACTGGGGCACTCGTAGGCGGTGACGCGAGCCACGATCGGCCTGGTTCGGGCGCGTACTGCCTTCATGGCCTCGTCCAGGAGGGCGCTCAGCTCCCGCAGGGCCTCCCGGGCGACGGCCGCGTCCTCGTGTTCCAGGTTGCTCCTGGCGCGGGCGTGACGGGTGGCGAGGTCGGGGCGTCGGGTGATCTCGATGTCCCGGGCCCAGGCCAGGACCCAGCTCCGCACGGGGTTGAGGGACTGCCACTCGGCGGCCTGGGCGAACGCCTCGTCCTTGGCTCGCTGCATCTTCGGCAGGCGGCCCGGGGCGACGACGGCGAGGGTGGCTCGCAGGGCGTCGGGGGTCTGCTCGGGACGTGGAGTCAGCTGAGGGCACCGGAGCTTGAGAAGTCGGGTTCCGGTGCCGTGATGGGCGATGCGGGCCCCCACGGTTCCGGGCCCGCACAACCGGCGGGAGGGGTGTCGTGCCGGGAACCGTGAGCAGTCAGGGGGAAAGTGTCATCTGGGCGCTCATGTGAGCGGCATATGGACAGATGTGGCCGAAGTGCTCACGCGTGCGGGCGGTGGTGTTCCGGTGGGGTGAGGCTCAGTTCGGCCCAGACGGTCTTGCGCGGGTAACGGCCCTCGGTCACGCCCCAGCGGTCGGCGAACGCGTCGACGAGCAGCAGGCCGCGCCCGGATTCGGCGTCGGGGGCGGGCGGTTGGGGCTGGGGAAGTCGTTCCCCGCGGGTGTCGGTGACCTCGATGCGGAGCGTGTCGGCGACGACGTATAGGGTGAGCTGGAAGTCGCGTCCCGGGACGCGACCGTGTGTGGTCGCGTTGACGGCCAGCTCCGCGATGATCTGGTGGGCGGGGCCCATCGGCAGCCCCCAGGAACGGAGCTGTTCCGCTCCGAGCAGGCGGGCGAGGCAGGCACCGCGTGGCGTGGGGGAGAACTGCACGCTGAAGTTGCGGACGGGGGTCGCGGGTTCGGCGGTTTTCTGGTTCACGTCACCCGGCGTGGCGGTACCTGCGTGCCGCGAGAGGTGACTCGGCGCGTGCGAACGGTCACTTTCCGGAGGTCGTCCGGTGCTGTCGAGGCTGTGCCGACGGTTGGTACGGGTAGGGCGTCGGGTGCGTCACGGACGGTTTCGAGGGAGAGGCGCGACATGACGGCGGTCGAGGCGGAGGCGGGAAAGCTCAAGAGCGAGGCCGACGAGCCGGGTTGGGAGGTGGACCCGGACGACGAGTGGGGCGTCGCGGTCACCACGACCGTCGGGCGGCAGTTGGAGCTGCGGCGCGAGGCGGTGGTGGGCGGTGAGCCACGAGGAGGTGCGCTCGATCGCCCATCTCCTGGGTCGGACCTGGAATCCGCGCTGGCCCGGGGCCTTGCGCACGATCTCCAGCTCGCGGCTGAGGATCATGCGTGACCACTCCACGAGGCGGCCGGTGAAGCCCTGGTCCGCCCAGATCTTCTGCACGCCCGGAAGGTCCAGGCGGGTCCACAGCAACGAACGCTTCGCGCCGTCGCGGTCCTGGATGTTCGCCGCGACCACGTGAACCGCCAGCAGCAGGCCCAGGGTGTCCGTGACGATGAACCGCTTGCGGCCCTTCACCTTCTTGCCCGCGTCGAAGCCCCGGGTACCGACGGGGACCGTATCGGCCGTGCGCACGGACTGCGAGTCGATCAGCCCGGCGCTCGGCTCCGCGGTACGGCCGTCGGCCTCGACGTCGATGCGGCGCCGTCGCCCACCTGGGACTCCGGGTCGACGCTCAGGTCGTTCTCGCCGAGGTCGAGTCAGCCGTCCAGCAGGAACTGCCGGACGGCTGACCGGAGGTCCGCCTCCGTGCGCGTGGCCTTGCGGTCGGCGAGCCGGGTGAGCAGCTTGTCCAGGTTGGTCTGCGGCGCTGTGGTCATCCACTCCCCCCTGATGAAACCGCGAGCGCCGGAGCGGTGACGCGGTGGAACCGGAAACAGCGGCCATTGTGCCGCAGGGCACCGACAACGAGGGCATGCCGGGCAACGGGCGACGCTGGACGGCGCACCCCGGCCGAGTGGTGGCCGAGACCCCTGCTACCCGGGGCGGCGGGGCCGCGGGGTCCGGGGCGTGCGTGGTCGCGTCCCGCGGAGGGGTACCTTCGGTCTCACGCCGATCGGGGCCGATGAGGAGAGTGACCGTGAGCATGTTCGTACGGCCTGCGGACGAGGGCGCCGACCCGTTCGGGACGGCGCGGCTGCGGCGTGGGGTGCTGGACGCCTGGGCCGCCAGTCCCGCCCGGTTCCGTGAGGACGCCAACGCCGAGGAGGATCTCGTCCTCGGCGGGTACCGGGACCGCCTCGTCGTCGAGCTGGCGCAGAACGCCGCCGACGCCGCCGCCCGCGCGGGGGTGCCGGGGCGGCTCCGGCTCACGTTGCGCGACGGGGTGCTCGTCGCCGCCAACACCGGTGCTCCACTGGACGCGGCCGGGGTCGAGTCGCTGTCCACCCTGCGGGCGTCCGCGAAGCGGGACGAGCCCGCCGGGGCCGTGGGCCGGTTCGGTGTCGGGTTCGCCGCCGTCCTCGCCGTCACCGACGAGCCCGCCCTCGTCGGCCGGCAGGGCGGGGTGCGGTGGTCGCTGGCCGAGGCCCGGGAGCTCGCCGGTGACAGCGCGGGGCACAGCGCCGGTCTCGGCGACGAGATCCGCCGCCGCGACGGGCACGTACCGCTGCTGCGCCTGCCCTTCGCCGCCGAGGGCACCGCCCCCGACCCGTACGACACCGCCGTCATCCTGCCGCTGCGCGACACGGCCGCCGCCGACCTGGCCGAGCGGCTGCTGCACGCGGTCGACGACGCCCTGCTGCTCGCCCTGCCCGGCCTGGAGGAGGTCGTCGTCGAGACCGGCGACGCCGAGCCCCGTACCGTGCGCCGGAGCGAGGAGGGCGCCCTCACCGTCGTCGCGGACTCACGCGACGGCACCACCCGCTGGCGCACCTCCGCCGCGCACGGGCTGCTCACCCCGGACCTGCTCGCCGACCGTCCCGTCGAGGAGCGGTTGCGGCCCCACTGGTCGGTCACCTGGGCCGTCCCCGTCGACCCCGACGGCAGTCCCGCCCGGCCCCGCACCAGCCCCGTCGTGCACGCCCCCACCCCGAGCGACGAGCCGCTCGGCGTCCCCGCCCTGCTCATCGCCTCCTTCCCGCTGGACTCCACCCGACGGCACGCCGCCCCCGGCCCGCTCACCGACTTCCTGGTGGAGCGCGCGGCCGACGCCTACGCCGGTCTCCTCGCGGAGTGGCATCCGGTGACCGCCGGGATCATCGACCTCGTGCCCGGCCCGCTCGGCAAGGGCGAACTGGACGGCGCCCTGCGCCGGGCGGTCCTCGGGCGGCTGCCCCGCACCTCCTTCCTGCCCCCCGCCGTCCCGCCGCGCGAGCAGGACGACGAATCCGGTCTGCCCGAGTCCCTGCGGCCCCGGGACGCCGAGATCGTCGAGGGCGCCGGGGCCGACACCGTGCGAGTACTCGCCGAGGTGCTGCCCACCCTGCTGCCCGCCGGGCTCGAGCGGCGGACGGAACTGCGCACCCTGGGCGTGGCCCGGGTCCCGCTGGCCGACGCGATCGACCGGCTCGCCGGGCTGGAGAAGGCGCCCGACTGGTGGCGGCGGCTGTACGAGAGCCTTGCCGGGGTCGACCCGGACCGGCTCTCCGGGCTGCCCGTGCCGCTCGCCGACCGGCGTACCACCATCGGCCCCCGGCAGGTGCTGCTGCCCGGCGCGGAGGCCGCCCGGATCGACCCCGAGGTGCTGGCCCGGCTCGGCCTCAAGGTCGCCCATCCGGACGCCGCGCACCCCCTGCTGGAGAAGCTCGGCGCCCTCCCGGCCACCCCGCGCGCGGTGCTCACCACCCCGCAGGTGCGGGCCGCCGTCGCCGCCTCCCTGGACGACGAGGGCTGTGTGAACTGGGAGGAGGAGGCGCCCGACGCCGAGGAACTCGCCGACACCGTGCTCGGCCTGGTGCGCGACGCCGGTCTCGAACCCGGTGACGAGCCCTGGCTGGGCGCCCTCGCCCTGCCCGACGAGGACGGCGAACTCTCCCCGGCCTGCGAACTGGTCTTCCCCGGCGGCCCCTTCGCCCGCGTCATGCGCGAAGGTGAACTCGCCTCCGTGGAAACCGAGTTGGCGCAGAAGTGGGGCGAGGCCCCACTGGCCGCCTGCGGCGTGCTGGTCGACTTCGCCCTCGTCCGTGCCACCGACGTCGTCCTCGACCCGGACGAACTCGAGCCGCGGGAAGGGGACTTCGCCGAACCCGACGACGCGGGCCTGCTCGACGCCGTGGACGTGTGGAGCGAGGACATCCTCGACCGCTTCCCCGACAGCCCGGTGCCGCCGGTCGCCACCGAGATCGTCGCCGTGCGCGACCTCGACCTCGTCGACGACGACCAGTGGCCCCGGGCCCTCGCCCTGCTCGCCCGCCCGCCGCTGCGCGACGCGCTCACCCAGCCGGTGCGCGTCCTGCTGCCCGACGGCACCCACGAGGTCGTCCGCCCGTACACCGCCTGGTGGCTGCGCGGGCACCCGGTGCTCGGCGGTCGCCGCCCGGCCGGTCTGCGCGCCGCCGGGAGCGACCCGCTGCTGCGCGGCCTGTACGACGAGGCCGATGCCACCGGCTTCGAGGACGAGCAGGTGCTGCGGGCGCTCGGGGTGCGCACCTCCGTGTCCGCGCTGCTCGACGAACCGGGCGGCGCGGCCGAACTCCTCGACCGCCTCGCCGACCCCGACCGCGCGGTCACCGCCGCCCAGCTGCACGCCCTCTACGGGGCGCTGGCCGACCTGGAGCCGGAACAGGTGACCCTGCCGGACGAGCTGCGCGCGGTGGTCGACGGCCGGGTCGAGGTGGTGGACGCCGCCGACGCGGTGGTCGTCGACTCGCCCGACCTGCTGCCGTTCACCGCGGGTGTGGCCCTGCTGCCCGTCCGCCCCTCGCGGGCGGCCGAGCTGGCCGAACTGTTCCAGGTGCGGCGGCTGAGCGAGTCCGTCACCGGGGAGGTCGGCTCCCAGGGCACCGAGTACGACGTGCCGGAGTCCGTGCGGGTGCTGCTCGGGTCGCGCACCCCGGCCACGTACGTCGAGCACGAGGAACTCGTCGTGGACGGCGTGGAGATCGACTGGCGCCTGACCGGCGACGGCGTGCTGCACGCCGCCACCCTGGAGGGCGTCGCCGCCGGACTGGCCTGGGCGGCCGGTGAGTGGCCGCGCCGCTTCGAGGTCGCGGCCCTGCTGGAGGACCCGTCCAGGACGGAGGAACTGGCGCGGGACCGCTGGTTCGACTGAACGCCCGTGGGGGGTGGGCCGGGGTCGCCCCCGGCCCACCCCCCCACGGGCGGACCTTTCGCCTGCCTCTGCCTCTGCCTCTACTTCTGCTCGGTGGGCGCCTGGGCGCCGGACTCCTGCGCGTACGCCTCGAGCTCGCGGGCGAGCGTCGCCGCGTCGTACGGGCCGGTGTGCCGGCGGTTGCCGATGAAGAACGTCGGGACCCCGCGGGCGCCGCTGGCCTCGGCGCTGGCGGCGTCCGCCCGTACCCGGTCGGCCGTCTTCTCGTCGTCGAGGTCGCGGAGGAACTTCTCGACGTCGAGTCCGAGGTCGGCGGCGTAGCCGGCGCTGTCCTCGTACTCGAGCTCGTCCTGGTGTTTGTAGAGCAGGCCGTGCATCTCCCAGAAGCGGCCCTGCAGACCGGCGGCCGTCGCCGCCCGTGCGGCGAGCTCGGCGTGCGGGTGCACGTCGGGCAGCGGCAGGTGCCGGAAGACGTAGCGGAACTGGTCACCGAAACGTTGCCGCAGTTCCTGGGTGACGCCGGTGGCGCGGGCGCAGAAGGGGCACTCGAAGTCGCCGTACTCCACCAGCGTGAGGGGCGCTTCGGGGGGCCCGAGGATGTGGTCCGTCTCCGGGTCGACCGGACGGTCCAGATAACGGGGCAGGTCCGCGTCGGTCTCCCCGCGCAGGACCGCGGCCAGATGGAACACGAGCCAGCCCCCGAGGGTGGAGAACAGGGCCGCCAGCAGGACACCGACGGTCGCCTCGGCACGGATCACCGGGTCGTGGAAGGCGAGTCCGACGATCAGCAGGGACACGGTGAAGCCGATCCCGGACAGGACACCGCCGCCCAGGACATGGCCCTGCCCCACCCCGGTCGGGAGCTTCCCGAGGCCGGTCCGGGTGCCGAGGTAGGCGCCACCCCAGATACCGACCAGCTTTCCGACGACGAGACCCACGACCACGGCCCAGGTGACGAAGGAGGTCAGGGCGTTGGTGAGGACGCCGCCACGCAGGTCGACACCGGCGTTGGCCAGCGCGAACACCGGGACGATGACGTAGCTGGACCAGGGGTGGAGCACCGTCTGGAGCCGCTCGTTGACGGAGACGGCCTGCTGGAGCCCCCTGCGTGCCGTCTTGCCGACGTCCGCGAGGGGAGACTGACGGAAGGCGCGGAAGAGCCGTGCGGCCTGTTCCACTCCCTCGCGCGAGGGGTTCCGGGCGGGGATCAGGAGGCCGCCGAGCATGCCGGCGATGGAGGCGTGCAGACCGGCCTGGAGGGTGGCGAGCCACATCACGAGGACGATCAGGACGTACGGGGCCGCCTGCCAGACGCCGAAGCGGGTCAGCGCGGACAGCACCACGCCCAGGAGGAGCGCGACGATCAGCTCCGGCACACTGACGCTGCCGGAGTAGACCACGCCGATCACGGTGACGGCCACGATGTCGTCGATGACGGTGATGGCCAGCAGGAAGACGCGCAGCTGCGTGACGAACCGCGGGCCCACGATGGCGAGCGCGCCCAGCATGAACGCCGTGTCGGTGCCGATGACCACGCCCCAGCCCATGGCGGCGTCGCCCCCGGGCGCGATCGCCAGGTACAGCAGGACGGGCACGAGCATGCCGCCGATCCCGGCGAGGAGCGGGATCATGAGCCGGCTGCGGCTGTTCAGCTCCCCGACGGAGACCTCGTAACGCACCTCCAGGCCGATGATGAAGAAGAAGAGGGCCATCAGCCCGTCGTTGACCCAGTGCCCCAGGTCCATCGACAGCTCGGCTTTGCCGAGGGAGAGGGACAGGTCGGTGGCCCAGAACGATGTGTACGAGTCCGACCAGGGCGAGTTCGCCCAGATCAGGGCCACCGCGACGGCTATCAGGAGCAGACCGGCGCTGCCGGCCTCGGTCTCCATGAAGGAACGCACGCGGGTGGAGAGCTGCCCACCCAGTGAGCGCCGCTTCGCCCGGGACTGCGTGTCCGGAGTCTTCGTCGCGCTCATCACTGAATCACGGTACCCGTCCGCATGGCGGACAAGGCCTGGGAATGGTGCTGACAGGGGTTGTCGCGGGCGGGTGTGATCATGCGGGACCCTCCTTCGGGTTCTTCAGATGCTTCTGGCCTTTCGGGCTCTGCGTGCGGCGCGCGGCGGCCGGGACCTTGATCTTCAAGAATCGCACACAGGTTTTCGATTGCCCGTACAACCATTCACCGGTGTCATGTATCTGATCAGTTGAGTCAACAGACTCCAAGGTCACTCGGGCCCCGGAAGTGACGACGAGCCGTTGGGAACGACGACCATCGGGGCCCCTTCTCCACATGGGGAATGCATGCGTATTCGAGCCACCGCCGTCGCCGCAGTCTCCGGCGCCCTGGCCCTGTCCGCCCTCGCCGCCCCGGCCGCACAGGCCGACGGCCCCTCGTTCCGTGAGAAGGCCGCCTCCGCGTTCGCGTCCGCGCACGGGGCGTCCGCCCGGTCCACGTTCAGCACCGTCGCCGTCATCGGCGACCTCGATGTCTCCTTCTCGAACTTCAAGATCGCCACGGCGGTCAAGGTCGGTACGACGAACAAGGTCTCCACCACGGTGACCTACAAGATCACGCACGGCGCCGACGTGGACATCAAGTCCGAGGACTTCGACACCGGTCCCTACATCTACAAGGGCTCTTTCGAAGCCCCGGTCAACCTCCTGCTCGGCGACTACGCGGCGAAATGCACCGCGACCTCGTCCACCACCGCCAACTGCACGGGCAAGATCGACATCTACCCGGCCTACGGAGAGCTGATCAACTCCGACGCCGGTACCTGGAAGGGCGGCGCCCTGGCCCTGAACTACGAGACGGAGCAGTACGCCGACGAGGGTGCCCTCGGCACCACCAAGGTCCAGCGCTACTCCAAGCTGACCGTCAACGCCTCTCCCGAGCCGGTCAAGAAGGGCAAGACCATCACGGTCACCGGCAAGCTGACCCGCGCCAACTGGGAGACCAACAAGTACGCCGGCTACACGAACCAGTCGGTGAAGCTGCAGTTCCGCAAGAAGAACTCCAGCACCTACACCACCGTCAAGACCATCAAGACCAACTCGACGGGCAACCTGAAGACCACGGTCAAGGCCTCCGTCGACGGCTACCACCGCTACAACTTCGAGGGCACCTCGACCACCCCGGCCGTCAAGGCCGCCGGTGACTTCGTCGACGTGAAGTAAGCCGCGTCCGGCTGGTCGCGCGGTTCACCGAGGCGCCCTACAAGGGCGCGGGGAACTGCGCGACCAGCCCCCACCGGCCCGCAGGGAAACCGACGGCCGATGTTCCCTGCCGAGCCGAGCGCTAAGCGGAAACGCGGTCCACCCGTCTCCACAGGAACTCCAGGACGGCCGCCGCCACCACCGCGATGCCGACCGCGATCCACGGCATCGTCATCCCCACCAGCCTCAGCGCGAAGAACTCCTGCAGCCGCGGCACGACCAGCACCAGCAGGAACCCCGCGGCCATCGTCGCCACCAGCCCGATCCGCCACCAGGTGTAGGGCCGGGCGATGATCGCCAGCACCCACAGCGAGATCAGGAACAGCGTCAGCGTCGCCGCGCTCGTCTCCGCCTCCAACGCCCCCTCACCGCTGTAGTGGTGGCGGGCGAGCAGATACGTGGCGAACGTCGCCAGCGCGGCCAGCACCCCGCCCGGGACCGCGTACCGCATGACCCGCCGTACGAAGTTCGGCCGGGCCCGCTCCTTGTTGGGGGCGAGGGCCAGGAAGAACGCCGGGACGCCGATGGTGAGCGTGGACAGCAGGGTCAGATGGCGCGGCAGGAACGGGTACTCCACCTGCCAGCACACCACCAGCACCGCCAGCAGCACCGAGTAGACGGTCTTCACCAGGAACAGCGTCGCGACCCGGGTGATGTTGCCGATCACCCGCCGCCCCTCGGCCACCACCGACGGCAGGGCGGCGAAACTGTTGTTCAGCAGCACGATCTGCGCGACCGCCCGCGTGGCCTCCGAACCGGAGCCCATCGCCACCCCGATGTCGGCGTCCTTCAGTGCCAGCACGTCGTTCACCCCGTCGCCGGTCATGGCGACCGTGTGCCCGCGCGACTGGAGCGCGCCCACCATGTCCCGCTTCTGCTGCGGGCCGACCCGCCCGAACACCGTGCCCCGGTCCAGCGCCTCGGCCATCTCGTCCGGCTCGGCGGGCAGCCGGCGCGCGTCGACCGTCGTACCGCTCAGCCCCAGCTTGGCCGCGACCGCGCCGACCGACACGGCGTTGTCGCCGGAGATGACCTTGGCGCGGACGTTCTGCTCGGAGAAGTACCGCAGGGTGTCGGCCGCGTCCGGCCGCAGCCGCTGCTCCAGCACCACCAGCGCGGCCGGGCGGACACCCTTGGCCGCGTCCGGGTCGTCCACGTCCACGTCGCGCTCGGCGCGGGCGAGCAGCAGCACCCGCAGCCCCTGCTCGTTCAGCCGCGTAGTTTGGGCCAGGGCCGGGTCGTCGGCGTCCAGCAGCACATCGGGCGCCCCGAGCAGCCAGGTGACGGGCGGTTGCCCGGTGCCCTCGTCGAGGGTGGCGCCGCTGTACTTGCGGGCCGAGGAGAACGGCAGGGTGTCGGTGCAGCGCCAGTCCCCGGCGTCCGGGTAGGCGTCGACGATCGCCCGGAGGGACGCGTTCGGCCGCGGATCGGACGCGCCGAGGGCCCCCAGCACCTTCCGTACGTACGTCTCGTCGCCGCCGTCGAGCAGCCGCAGTCCGGTGACGTCCATGCCGCCCTCGGTGAGGGTGCCGGTCTTGTCCAGGCAGACCGTGTCGACGCGGGCCAGTCCCTCGATGGCGGGCAGTTCCTGCACCAGGCACTGCTTGCGCCCCAGCCGGACGACCCCGATGGCGAAGGCCACCGAGGTGAGCAGCACCAGCCCCTCGGGCACCATCGGCACGATCCCGCCGACCGTGCGGGCGATGGAGTCGCCCAGCTCGTTGTGATTCACGACCAGCTGGCTGATGATCAGCCCGGTCGCGGTCGGGATCATCATCCACGTCACGTACTTGAGGATCGTGGAGATGCCCGAGCGCAGCTCGGAGTGGACCAGCGTGAACCGGGACGCCTCCTCGGCGAGCTGCGCCGCGTACGCCTCGCGTCCCACCCTGGTCGCCTGGAAGGAACCGCCGCCCGCGACCACGAAGCTTCCGGACATGAGCCGGTCCCCGGGCTGTTTGACCACGGGATCGGCCTCGCCGGTGAGCAGCGACTCGTCGATCTCCAGCGCGTCCGCCTCGGCGCACACCCCGTCGACGACGACCTTGTCGCCCGGCCCGATCTCGATCAGGTCGTCCAGCACGATCTCGGACGTGCCGATCTTTGCCGCCGCCCCGTCCCGGCGCACCGTGGGCCGCACCTCGCCGATCAGCGCCAGTGAGTCCAGGGTCTTCTTCGCCCGCCACTCCTGGACGATGCCGATCCCGGTGTTGGCGAGGATCACGAAGCCGAACAGGCTGTCCTGGATGGGCGCGACGGCCAGCATGATCACCCAGAGGACGCCGATGATCGCGTTGAACCGGGTGAAGACGTTCGCGCGGACGATCTCGATCATGGACCGGCTGCTGCGCGCCGGCACGTCGTTGACCTGCCCGAGGGCCACCCGCCGCGCCACCTCCGCGGCGGTCAGGCCGGTCACCGGCGAGGTGACGGTGCCGGGCTGCGTGGCCCCTGCCTGGGGGTCCGCGTCGAGAGGCGTCATGCAGTCGACGGTACGTGCGGTTTCACGGCTTCACCCACCGGATACGAGGAAGATCCGACCAGGGGAGGAGATACGCGGGGCGGCCGTAGTTCCGTGGTCGTACAGGAGCGGTGAGGGGTCAGTCGGCCGACGACGGGGAGGAGGCGCCCGAGGGGCCGCCGGCCGGTTCCGTCTCCACCGTCTCCGCTGTCTCCACCGACTGTGCCGACTCCGTACCCCGCGCGGCCGCCGCGGCCTGGGCGCGCTTGATCGCGGCGTCGCGCCGGCGGACGTACCAGATGCCGATGAACCCGAGCCCGCCGCCGGCCAGGCAGGTCCACAGCCACCAGGTGTGGCCGTGCTCGTCGAACCAGCCGTAGAAGGGCAGCTGCACCAGGAAGAGGGCGAACCAGATGATCGTGCCGCCGACGATGGTGGCGACCACGGGGCCCTCCAGGGGCTCCGGCGCCTCGTGCTTGGGGGTCCCCGTGAACCAACGCGAGAGACCCGAGAAGAAAGCGGCCATGCGGACAGCTTACGAGGGCGGACGGGGGTGAGGTTCGCCGCATCGGGCCGCAGGTGTCTACGCGCGGAGATAGCGTGGATGTCGTTATATCTTCATACTGAATCTGTTTGTCTCTGGCCAGTTCTGCTCGTAGGAAACACCAAAGGGCTTTGATGGAAGTCCGACGGTGATGAGGTTCTGCATGTCCACGTCGGCCCCCAGTAAGGCCCCCACGCCCGACCAGCCGGGGCCCGCGCCCGCGCGCGGCGCACTCGACCGCTACTTCAAGATCTCCGAGCGGGGCAGCAGCCTGCCCCGCGAGATCCGTGGCGGATTCGCCACCTTCTTCGCGATGGCCTACATCATCGTGCTGAACCCGATCATCCTCGGCAGCGCGAAGGACATGTACGGCAACCAGCTCGACAACGGTCAGCTGGTCACTGCGACCGCCCTGACGGCGGCGTTCACCACGCTGCTCATGGGCGTCATCGGCAACGTGCCGATCGCGCTGGCCGCCGGCCTCGGCGTGAACTCGGTCGTCGCCCTCCAGCTCGCCCCGCGCATGTCGTGGCCCGACGCGATGGGCATGGTGGTGCTGGCAGGCTTCGTCGTCATGCTGCTGGTCGCCACCGGTCTGCGCGAGCGCGTGATGAACGCCGTCCCGTACGGCCTGCGCAAGGCCATCGCCATCGGTATCGGCCTGTTCATCATGCTGATCGGCCTGGTCGACTCCGGTTTCGTCTCCCGGATCCCGGACGCCGCCCAGACCACCGTCCCGCTCCAGCTCGGCACCGGCGGTCACCTCACCGGCTGGCCGGTCCTCGTCTTCGTCCTCGGCGCGTTGCTCACGCTGGCGCTGATCGTGCGCAAGGTGCCCGGCGCGATCCTCATCTCGATCGTCGCGATGACGGTCCTCGCCGTGGTCATCAACGCCGTGGCCGACATCCCCTCCTGGGGCCTGACGAACCCGACCTGGCCCGGCAACCCCGTCGCCACCCCCGACTTCGGCCTGATCGGCGAGGTCAGCCTGTTCGGCGGCTTCGCCAAGGTCGGCGTGCTGACCGGCGTCCTGTTCGTCTTCACCGTGCTGCTGTCGTGCTTCTTCGACGCGATGGGCACGATCATGGGCGTCTCCGACGAGGCCAAGCTGACCGACGCCGACGGCCAGATGCCCGGCATCAACAAGGTCCTGTTCATCGACGGTGTCGGGGTCGCCGCGGGCGGTGTCGGCTCCGCCTCCGCCACCACCGCCTTCGTGGAGTCCACGGCCGGCGTCGGCGAGGGCGCGCGCACCGGCTTCGCGAACGTCGTCACCGGCGGGCTGTTCGCCGTCGCGCTGTTCCTCACGCCCGTCGCCACGATGGTGCCGTCCCAGGCGGCCACCCCGGCGCTGTTCGCGGTCGGTTTCCTGATTCTGGCGGGCTCGATCAAGGAGATCGACTGGGCGGATTACACGATCGCCATCCCGGCCTTCGTGACCATGGTGATGATGCCCTTCACCTACTCGATCACCAACGGCATCGGTATGGGCTTCATCGCCTTCGTGCTGCTGCGCCTGGCGGCCGGGCGCAGCCGGGAGGTCCCGGCGGCGATGTACGCGGTGTCGGCGGTCTTCGCCTTCTACTACCTGATGCCGGCGCTGGGTCTGACCTGACCCGGCCCGGCCTGCCCCGACCGGCTCGGTACGGGCTCAGGTGACGCCGTAGAACTTCTCCGTCTCCTCGACGGCGGTCTGGAACCGCTGGTCGAAGTCATCGCGAATGAGCGTCTGGACGACATAGTCCTGGACGCTCATTCCGCGTTTGGCGGCATGGCTCCGGAGTCTTTCGAGCAGTTCCTGGTCCATGCGCAGGCTGAGTACGTCGGTCCCCATGGGCATGAGCCTTGCCGCACTCTCCGGCCCGGTGTGCCCTGTTCCACGCAGAGATCACCCGTACGAGTGATCTATGGCCTGCTCCATGGCCTGCTCTGTGGCGCGATTGCGGCATGACCGCGGCACGAGTGGCCGACCTCACGGGCGCGGGCGGAGTTCGAGCGCGCCCCGACCAGTCATTTAGCGAGAGTAATGAGTTATGCTAAAGAACATGCCGGACCTCAGCCATGGCGACGACGCGGCCGCCGTCAACGCCCTTCGATCCGCCGTGATGCGACTGTCCCGTCGACTCAGGCACCAGCGTGTCGACGAGTCGCTCAGCCCCACCGAGATGTCGGTGCTGGGCACTCTGGCCCGCTGCGGCCAAGCCACCCCGGGCGAGCTCGCCCGCAAGGAACACGTCCAGCCGCCCTCGATGACCCGCATCGTGGCCCTGCTGGAGGGCAAGGGGCTGGTCCGGCTGGAGCCGCACCCCGACGACCGGCGGCAGAAGGTCGTGACGCAGACCGAACAGGCCGAGGCGATGCTCGCCGAGAGCCGACGCAGGCGGAACGTCTTCCTGGCCACCCTCGCCGAGGAACTCGACGAGGACGAATGGGCGAAACTCCGTGCCGCCGCCCCCGTGCTGGAGAAGCTCGCGCACATCTAGGAACTCAGCAGCTGTCGCTAGGAGGCGAACCTTGAGTACGGGACCCGGAGCAGACTCCGCCCCCGGACCGGACACCCACGACATCACCACCGGCGGTGACACGCCGCCCAACCCCGAAAAGCCGGGGCGGAACATCCGCAGGTCCCGGATGTTCTCCTCGCTGCGGGTCAGGAACTACCGCCTGTTCTTCATCGGCCAGGTCGTCTCCAACATCGGCACCTGGATGCAGCGCATCGCCCAGGACTGGCTGGTGCTCACCCTCACCGCCTCCTCGGCCGCCGTCGGTATCACCACGGCCCTGCAGTTCCTGCCGATGCTGCTGTTCGGCCTGTACGGCGGTGTCCTCGTGGACCGCCTGCGCAAGCGCCCCACGCTGCTCGTCACCCAGTCGGCGATGGCCCTCACCTCGCTGGCGCTCGCCGCCCTCACCCTCACCGGACAGGTCGAGGTCTGGCACGTCTACGTCGCCGCCTTCGTCACCGGTCTGGCGACGGTGGTCGACAACCCCGCCCGCCAGTCCTTCGTCGCCGAGCTGGTCGGCCCCGGGCAGCTGCAGAACGCGGTCAGCCTGAACTCCGCGAACTTCCAGTCCGCCCGCCTGGTCGGCCCCGCCGTCGCGGGCCTGCTGATCACCGGCGTCGGCACGGGCTGGGCGTTCCTCCTCAACGGCCTGTCCTTCATCGCGCCGCTGGCCGGCCTGATGATGATGCGGGCCCGCGAACTGCACGCCGTCACGCCGTCCCCGCGCGGCAAGGGGCAGCTGCGGGAGGGGCTGCGCTATGTCGCGGGCCGGCCCGATCTGGTCTGGCCGATCGTCCTGGTCGGTTTCATCGGCACGTTCGCCTTCAACTTCCCCGTCTACCTCTCGGCCTTCGCCGACGACGTCTTCCACGGGGGCGCGGGCGCCTACAGCCTGTTCAACACCCTGATGGCGGTCGGTTCCCTGGCCGGCGCCCTGCTCGCCGCCCGGCGCGGCACGGCCCGCCTGCGGCTGCTGATCCTGGCCGCGCTGGCCTTCGGCGGACTGGAGATCGTGGCGGCCGGGGCACCCACCCTGTGGCTGTTCGCCCTGCTCATGATCCCGATCGGCCTGTTCGCCATGACGGTCAACGTCACCACCAACACCAGCATCCAGATGTCCACCGACCCGGCCGTACGCGGTCGCGTCATGGCCCTGTACATGATGGTCTTCCTCGGCGGCGCGCCCGTCGGCGCCCCGATCGTCGGCTGGATCACCGACACCTACGGCGCCCGTCTCGGCTTCGCGACGGGCGGTGCCGTCGCGGTCCTCGCCGCCGCCGTGATCGGCCTGATCCTGGCCCGCGTCGGCAACCTGCGCCTGACGGTCGGCTGGACCGGGGGCCACCCCCGGGTGCGGTTCGTGCCGAGGGATCGGCAACGGGAGCTGACGGCGGTGGCCTGACGGCCGGACCCACCGCCCCGACGAGTTCCCCCGCGGTCAGTTGCGGGGGAACTCGTCGGTCTTGAGCACCAGACCGACGGCCGTCCCGGTCAGGTCGACCTCCTCACCGAAGGGAAGCCGGACCGCCCCGCGGTACGTGCCGTCCTTCGGCAGGGTGTGCAGGTGCCACTCGCCGGTGTACGGGTCCACGATCAGGTACACGGGCACGCCGGCGGTGGCGTAGGCGTCCTTCTTCGGCCCGTAGTCGTTGGCGCCGGTCTCCTCGGAGATCACCTCGGCGACGAATTCGACGTCCGCGCAGCTCCACAGCCCTTCGGCGTTCTTGTCGGAGCCTTCGGCCATCAACGTGACATCGGAGGCGAAGCCGTTGAGGTACCCCGGGTAGTCGATGCGGACGTCGCACTTCACGCGCTTGCGTGGGTACTCGGCGCGCAGCTGGTCGTAAATGTTCGCGATGATGTCCCAGTGGGTGTCCCGCTGAGGCGCCATGAAGATGTTCCCCCCGACGATTTCGACCTTGTGACCCTCGGGGACGGGCATCGTCTCCAACCACTCGAACATCATGTCGAGGGTGGGTTCGCCGTTGCTGTCGGCCATCTTGATCCTGTCGTCAAGGACGGTCATCGTGGCGCTCCTCCCCGGCTGAGCCCCGGACGGGTGCGGCCGCGCGGTACAACGATACGCACGGTGACCGGGACACGCGTGGGCGTACACGCGTTCCCCGGTGAGACTGGAGGCATGAGACTCTTCGCCGCCGTGGTGCCGCCCGAGGACGTGATCCGTGAGCTTGCCGTCGAGGTCGAGGAGCTGCGGCGGCTGCCCGGCGCGGACGCCCTGCGCTGGACCGGCCGGCCTGGCTGGCACTTCACGCTCGCCTTCTACGGTGAGGTCGACGACGACCTCGCCCCCGAACTGACCGCCCGCCTGGAGCGGGCCGCGTCCCGGAGCGAGCCCTTCGGGTTGGCGCTGTGCGGTGGTGGTCAGTTCGGCCACGGACGGGCCCTGTGGACCGGGGCGGACGGTGACCTGCACACCCTGAGCCTGCTCGCCGACCGTACGGAGGCGGCGGGGCGCAAGGCGGGCGTGGCGATGGGGGAGCACCGCCGCTACAAGGCCCACCTGACGCTGGCCCGCAGCCGGACCGGCGCCGACGTACGGCCGTACGTGGAGGCCCTGGGGCGGTTCCGGAGCCGTGCCTGGACCGTGGGCGAGCTGGCACTGGTGCGCAGCAACCTGCCGAGGTCGGGGGTGCCGGGCGAGCAGCCGCGTTACGAGGTGGTCGCGCGCCGGCCACTCGGGGCGGCCGGTTAGGCTCGAAGGCGTGGACCCGAAAACCCGGAACCGGATCATGGCCGGTGCGCTCGTACTGATGTTCGTGGTAGTGGCCGTGGCGGCGGCGCTCGGAAACTAGCCCCGCCGCCGCCAGGCATCCCCGGCGATCCGTCGTGCCCGCCGGGAAGGTGGCCTCCTACCAGGCGAAGGCCTCCGGAGAAGGCCCCGGGCCGGGGAAGATCTCGTCCAGCGAGGTCAGCAGTTCCTCGCTCAGCTTCAGCTCGACCGCCCGCAGCGCCGACGCCAGCTGCTCGGTGGTGCGCGGACCGACGATCGGGCCCGTCACCCCGGGCCGGGTGAGCAGCCAGGCCAGCGCGGCCTCGCCGGGCTCGACGCCGTGCTTGTCGAGCAAGTCCTCGTACGCCTGGATCTGGGCGCGGGCGGCGGGGTCGGCGAGCGTGTCCGCGGCCCGCCCGGACGCGCGGCGCCCGCCCTGGACCTCCTTCTTGATGACCCCGCCCAGCAGACCGCCGTGCAGCGGCGACCAGGGGATGACCCCGAGCCCGTAGTCCTGCGCGGCCGGGATGACCTCCATCTCGGCGCGGCGCTCGGCGAGGTTGTACAGGCACTGCTCGCTCACCAGGCCGTACGACCCGCGCCGGGCGGCGATCTCGTTGGCCTGGGCGATCTTGTAGCCGGGGAAGTTGGACGATCCCACGTAGAGGATCTTGCCCTGCTGGACCAGGACGTCGATCGCCTGCCAGATCTCCTCGAACGGCGTCGACCGGTCGATGTGATGGAACTGGTAGAGGTCGATGTAGTCGGTCTGCAGCCGCTTGAGGGAGGCGTCGACGGCCCGGCGAATGTTCACCGCGGAGAGCTTGTCGTGGTTGGGCCACGCCTCGCCGTCGGCGCCCATGTTCCCGTACACCTTGGTGGCGAGCACGACCTTGTCGCGCCGCTCGCCACCCTTGGCGAACCAGTTGCCGATGATGGTCTCGGTACGGCCCTTGTTCTCGCCCCAGCCGTACACGTTGGCGGTGTCGAAGAGATTGATCCCGGCGTCCAGCGCCGCGTCCATGATGGCGTGACTGTCGGCCTCGTCGGTCTGCGGACCGAAGTTCATCGTCCCGAGGACGAGTCGGCCGACCTTGAGTCCCGTGCGTCCGAGCTGCGTGTACTCCATGAGCACCAAGCCAACGTCTTGGAGCGCGCTCTATGCAAGGGGATCAGTCGGCGGTGCCTGCGGGGGCGGCCCAGGCCGTCGGCTGTCCGGTGACCGAGGCGATCATGTCGAAGTCGCCGTCGTAGTGCAGGACGACGGCGCCGTGACGCTCGGCCGTCGCTGCGATGACCAAGTCGGAGACCGACAGCGCCTTCCAGTTCCCCTTCTGGATGAGGAGCGTCTGGACCTCGAGCGCCCGGTCCCAGGCTTCGTCAGGAGTCGGCAGCCAGTCGAAGCCGCGCATCTCGTCGCGGATCCGCTCGGCGTCCGCCTTGGACCGGGCGCTGTGCAGGACTTCGAGTTCCACCGCACCGCATACCGCGAGTAGTCCTGCGTTGTGCAGCGGGTCGATGACGGCGCGGACCGCCGGCTTCGGGTAACGGGCCAGGGCCGACTTGTCGATCAGGTAGCGGTCGGTCACGCGGCTCCCCGCGAGTCGGTCGTCCCCTCCACGGGCCCCGTGAGGCCGGGCAGCCCGCCCTCGGCCAGCCAGTTCAGGAACGACTCTCGCTTCCGGCGTTTGATGGCGTCCTCGAGAGCCGCGTTCACCGTGGCGACCTTGGTGGTGGTCCCGAAGATCTCGGCGGCTTCGGCCAGCTTGTCGTCGTCGATGTCGATGACCGTTCGTGCCATGTGTACCTCCAGGACGGGGCGGCGCCCAACATGGCGAGGATATCAAAATCGTCGCCACTTGATATCGTTCGGCACTCGCTTCCGCTCGGAGCCTCGTTCGGGGGCTCTGGTTCTTGTAGGGCCCGCCCAGCTCCCACTCCTGGTGCGGCGACTCCGGGACGAAGACGTGGACATTGTCCGTGGTCTGCTCGGCGTTCGTGCAGAAGCCGAGGTCGGTCAGGCCCAGGGAGACCAGGAGCACGTCGGTGCGGTGGGCGCGGACGGGATCGGGATCAGTCGCGGGGAAAGTCGCCGGTCCCGACCGCCAGGTCCGCCACTGTGCCGGTCAGGTCGAGGGTGTCGCCGAAGTTCACCTTCGTCCTCGTGGCGTAGTCACCGTTCTTGGGGTGGGTGTAGACGTAGCACTGGGCCTGGTACGGGTCGGCGATGACGTAGAGCGGGACCTCCGCGACCGCGTAGGCGGCCTTCTTCGGGCCGTAGTCGTTGGCGGCCGTGCCCTCGGAGACGACCTCGACGATGAACTCGATGTCCTGGTGACGCCAGTGGCCTTCGTCGTCCTTCCGTGCGGAGCCGCGAAGCACGGCCACGTCCGGACAGAAGCCGTTCTCGTGGCCGGGGAAGTCGATGCGGACGTCCGAGAAGACCTTGACGTCCATGCCGAACCTGTCCTCGACGGCCCGTACGATCCGGCGGATGATCCCCCAATGGGTGTCCCGCTGCGGTGTCATGTAGACGTTGCCCCCGACGATCTCGACCCTGAACCCTTCGGGGACGGGCATCCGCTCCAGCCGCTCGAACCACTCGTCCAAGCGCTGAGTGTTGGCGTCGGCCATGGCGATCCTGTCGTCTACGACGGTCATCGTGGCATCCTCCCCGGCTGCCCCCACGGACGAGCACAGCCGTGCGGTACAACGATACGCACGGTGACCGGGACACGGGGAAAGGCGCATATGCCGCCGCAGCGCCGTCGCCGGTTACGGCGTGCAGGACGCGGAGTAGGGCCCGCCCAGCTCCCAGCCCCCGTACATCGCCTCCGCGAAGGCCTCCGCGATCCTGTGTTCGCCGGTCGCGTTGGGGTGGGTGCCGTCGTAGGTGTCGGTGTGGATGTCGTACGACGGCGGGACGGCGGCCAGGAGGAGCGGGGAGCCCGGGGTGTCGAGGTCGGCGGCCGTCTTCGCGAGGAGCTCGTTGAAGCGGGTGACCTCGGTGGCGAAGGACGGGTCGGCCTCCGCGCGGATGTTGGGGATCACGGGCAGCACGACCATGCGGATGCGCGGGTTGGCCGCCCGCGCCCCGGCGACGAAGGCGCGGACGTTGTCCGCGGTCTGCTCGGCGTTCGTGTAGAAGCCGAGGTCGATCAGGCCCAGGGAGACCAGGAGCACGTCGGCGCGCCGGGAGCGGACGGTCTCGCCGATCAGCGGCGCCATGTGCTGCCAGCCCTCGCCCCAGCCGGCCAGGTGGGCCCGGGGGAAGTCGGGCTCGGCGTAGGCGTACGAGGTGGGGGCGTCCGTCGCCTGGTCGTGCAGCGTCTCGCGCGGGCCGACGAAGGTGAAGGGGCCGCCGTACTCCGTGCACAGGTGCTGCCACAGGCGGTAGCGCCAGGTGTGTTCACCCGCGCTCCCGATGGTCATCGAGTCGCCGACGGGCATGAACCTGAGCACCCGGTCATCATCGTCGATCGGCCCGGTCGCCGCGATGTGAGACCGACCACCTGCCGCCAAGTCGGCGGCGGGATGGCAGTCTTGGGCCATGCGCCGACCCTTCGCCCTGCTCGCCGCCCCCGTTCTCGTGGGCGTGCTCGCCGCACCCGCCTCCGCAGCCGACGGCGACGAGGGGTTCACGATCAAGGACCCGCGCATCACCGAGTCCAGCGGTCTCGCCGCCTCCCGTCTCCACCCGGGCGTCTACTGGACCCACAACGACAGCGACGACGGCCCCTACCTCTACGCCGTCGACAGCGCCACCGGCGACACCGTCGCCCGGCTCACCCTCACCGGCATCGGCGAACCCCGGGACGTCGAGGCGATCTCCATCGGGCCGGACAACCGGATCTTCGTCGGGGACATCGGCGACAACCTCGGGGGCACCTGGCCGTATGTGTGGATCTACGAGCTGCCCGAGCCGAAGGAGCTGCGGGACCAGACCGTGCGGGCCACGCAGTACGTCGTGAAGTACTCCGACGGGCCCCGCGACGCCGAGTCCCTCGTCGTGCACCCGAGGACCGGACGCGTCTACATCGTCGACAAGAAGGAGGAGGGCGGCCACCTGTACGAGGGGCCGGCCGAACTCTCCGCCTCGGGCAGCAACGTCTTCGAGCCCATCGCCCCCGTCGAGCTGTGGGCCACCGACGCCGCGTTCTCCCCGGACGGCCGGCAGCTCGCCGTGCGCGGGTACTTCGGCGGGATCCACTACGCGTGGGACGACGCCCGGGACGGGAAGCTCGAGCGCAAGGGGCGGCTCAGCGTGCCGCTCCAGGGGCAGGGCGAGTCCGTCAGCTACTCCGCCGACGGCTCCCGGCTGATGTACGGGAGCGAGGGCGCGCAGAGCCCGGTCGAGGCCCGGGAGGCGCCCGGCGGTGGCGACTCGGGGTCGGCGTCCTCGTCGGGCGCCTCGGGTTCTTCGGGTGGGGGCTCGCAGGCGGGGGGCGAGGGCTCGGGGGGCGGTGCCGGTTCCGGTGACGGCCTCACGATCGGTGCCGTGGCCGCCGTGGCCGTCGTCTGCGCGGTCCTGTTCGGGCTGGGGCGTCGGCGCCGACGGGGCTGAACCGGCGGGCGGTCACGCGGCGCCGTCCGCGGGCGCCGTCCGCACCTCGTAGTGGAGCGTCCGCGTCCGCATCAGCCGGTGCGCGAGCGGGACCAGGGCGCCCTGCACGACCGGGTACTTGCGCCGCAGCAGCCGTGCCGCGTGCCGGTCCTCCTCGCTCCCGTGGTCCAGCAGCCGGACCCGGGCGCGCATCTCCGGTCCGACCGGCTTGCCGTCGGGGGTGGCGGGGGCCAGTTCCACCAGCGGGTCGCGGCGCAGGCGTCTGGCCTTCTTGGCCTTGCCGGGGGTGCGGAAGTAGGCGTGGTCGCCCTCCACGGCGAGGTTCACGGCGGTGCCCACGCCCGTGCCGTTCCTGCGGTGGCTGGTGAGCAGCACCGCCCACTGCCCGGCGAAGTCCGTCAGTTCCGGGTGGGTGGTGGGTTCCGGGTGGGTGCGCGAGGTGGCCATACCTCCATGCAGGCACCGATTCGCCGGTCTGTCATCCGGTGGCACGTCGGCGGACCAGCACCTCCAGCCCGTCCAGGACGCACAGCCGAGGCGGTGCTCGGGAGTGCGAATACCGCTCGCCTTCTTGACGTGTTCATGTGACATGGCTTGCATGGGGGTGCAGGGTGATGGGAGCGCTCCCATCCGTTCCGGGCCCGTCCCTCCGAGAGGAAGCGGTGACATGTTCCGCAGCTTGCGAAGAGCGCTGTGCGTGGCCGTGGCGGCGTTCCTGCTGCCGCTGGCGGGTACGCCGTCGGCCGGTGCGGTGGAGCGGGGCGACGGCCCGGCGCGCACCGCGATGGCGGGGGAGGGCTACTGGCACACCGACGGCCGTCGGATCCTGGACGCGGCCGGGCGGTCCGTACGCGTTGCCGGCGTCAACTGGTTCGGTTTCGAGACCGACACCCGTGTGGCCCACGGCCTGTGGGCCCGCGACTACAAGAGCATGATCGACCAGATGAAGTCGCTGGGCTACAACACGATCCGTCTCCCCTACAGCGACGACGTCCTCAAGCCTGGCGCCATGCCCGACAGCATCAGCCACGACGGCATCAACACCGACCTGCGCGGCCTTACTTCGCTCCAGGTCATGGACCGGATCGTGGCGTACGCGGGGCAGTCGGGCCTGAAGGTGGTGCTCGACCGGCACCGTCCGGACGCGGCCGGGCAGTCCGCGCTCTGGTACACCTCGATGGTCCCCGAGTCGACGTGGATCGCCAACCTCAAGGCACTCGCGGCCCGTTATCAGGGCGATCCGACCGTCATCGGCATCGACCTGCACAACGAGCCGCACGATCCCGCCTGTTGGGGCTGCGGCGACACCGCGAGGGACTGGCGGCTGGCCGCCGAGCGGGCCGGCAACGCGGTGCTGTCCGTCAACCCCAACCTGCTGGTCTTCGTCGAGGGCGTGCAGTCGTACAACGGGGTCAACGGCTGGTGGGGCGGCAACCTGATGGGCGTCGCCCAGCACCCGGTCCGCCTGGACGTGCCGAACCGGCTCGTCTACTCCGCCCACGACTACGCCACCAGCGTGGGCCGGCAGCCCTGGTTCGAGGACCCGTCGTTCCCCGCCAACATGCCGGGCATCTGGGACAAGTACTGGGGCTACATCTTCAAGCAGAACATCGCCCCGGTCTGGCTCGGCGAGTTCGGCACGACGCTCCAGTCGGGTGTGGACCAGCGGTGGCTGTCCGCACTGGTGACGTACCTGCGGTCGACCTCGGGGCACGGCGCTGACAGCTTCCACTGGACCTTCTGGTCATGGAACCCCAACTCCGGTGACACCGGGGGCATCCTGAAGGACGACTGGAAGACCGTGGACACGGTCAAGGACGGCTACCTCGCGGACATCAAGGCGCCGGGGTTCCCGGCCGGCGATCCGGGGGACCCGGGCGGCCCGGGTGGTCCCGGGGGCGACGGGCCCGCGTGCAGTGCCGCCTACACCGTCAGCAGCGACTGGGGCGGCGGCTTCAACGCCGACGTGAAGGTCACCAACACCGGGACCGTACCGCTGAAGTCCTGGAAGGTGACGTGGACCTGGAGCGGCTCCCAGCGGGTCACCACCATGTGGAACGCCTCGCACACCCAGTCCGGCCCGACCGTCACCGCGACCAACGCCACCCACAACGGCGCGGTCCCGGCGGGCGGTTCGGCGAGCTTCGGCTTCGGCGGCGCCCCCGGTGGCGGAAGCGTACCGAGCGCGACGTGCACGGCGACGTGAGCGGCGTGTGATCAGGGGGCCGGCGCAGTGACCCGCACACAGTGCTGGGCCCCCTGCCCTGTACGGGTCGCACCTGGGCATGCCACCGTGAATGGGGAATTTTCGGCTGAACATCCACGCGACGGCTGAATGGCTTGCTGTCAGGCGTAGGGGATGCGAAACTGATTGGGCAAGGTCCTATGTGCCCTCTAGAGGGCACTCAAAGGATCTTGCTCTCGTGGGCCCCCGGCGTGCCGGGGGTTTCTGCGTTTCTGGGCACTGTCCGCGTCGAGCCAGACGATGCCATCGGTGCCGTGGCCAGGGAGCCAGTGCTGCGACAGCCGCCGGTAGGACTTCGACATGGCCCCCACTGGATTCATCTTGGGCCACACTTCGGGATGGGTGAGTCCCAGGTGATGGAAGGCGGCATAGCCGACCATGTCGGCAGCCTGGATGAACTGGCTGTACCGACTGTCCTGCATGATCGGGTCTTCGAGAATCCTGCGAGTGGTGAGTGGCAGTCGGCGATGTGCTGCTCGGTAGGGACTTGCGTTACGTACCGCCTGCTCCCAGAGCTTCTGAGCGTCTTCCTGTGCTATGCCGGAAGTGTCCTCAGGTCCGACCTGGCCGTCGTACATGATCAGCATGCGGGTGTCTTGCTCCAGAGCCCATAGCTCCAGGTGGTCGACGAAGCCCTGGTACACCTCGGCTATCTGAGCGGTGCGGCCCGCGACAGTCAGCACCCGCAGGCTGGCGCACCGGGCCAGGTGCCTCATCATGAGGTCGTGCGCAGCAAGGCGCGCCGGGCGGCCGAAGCGCTGATTCTGTTCGGCAGTCGCACAGGGGCGGCCTCGCCCTTTGACCAAGTTGCTGGCATGCAACTCGGTGTTCTTCGAGATGCCCCATGTCTCCTCCAGTCCTCGTCGGCCTTCCAGCCAGCAGTGCAGGAGGTCGTTCCAGCCTTCTTCAGGTACGAGGAGTCCGGTCAGAGTGCGGCCCTGGTCCGCCCCTGAATCATCGGCGTAGCAAAAGTACACGTTCGGAATATATGGCGTCAGGAGACCGCAGTTGGCCCTCCTTGCAACTCTCACCTGCGCATCTCACCGAATCTCATGACGTGCGCTTCCCCTCCCCCGCTATGCCAGAGGGCACTGGAGTTCCAGGTGTCGGTGGCCCGGGAGGCAGGTCACCAGGGCCAGGGAAGGAGAGGAGGGTCGTTCGAGGTAGATCATTCCGTTGATGACCTGCCGGTCGTCCACCCTCGGCCGGCCAGCCGCCGCCCGAAGTGTGAGCGGAGCGAGTAAATCTCACCCGGTGGGACGGCGGTCTCGACGTGTGCGAGGCCGGGCACGCGTCCGCGCCCCGGGGAGGGTGCACCGTCCCAAAAGCGTGAGCACTTTGGCTGCCACTGTCCTGATGCCGCTCGTTTGAGCGCTCTCGTGACACATGTCCGCCGACTGCTCACGGTTTTCGGCAAGGCACCCGTCTCCGGCCCCGCGGCGTCGGGCGAGCGCCTCACAGAGTTGAAGGGATGCGAGCGCTCTCCGCCTCGCCGAGCGCGAACAGCGCCCGACGGGGATCCGTCGGGCGCCCTTCGTCGTCGTGCGGGGGAGCGGTCAGAGCTGTTCGATGACGTAGTCGACGCACTTCGTCAGGGCCTCGACGTCCGCGGGGTCGATGGCCGGGAACATGGCGACGCGGAGCTGGTTGCGGCCGAGCTTGCGGTAGGGCTCGGTGTCGACGATGCCGTTGGCGCGCAGCACCTTGGCGACCGCGGCGGCGTCGACCTCGTCGGTGAAGTCGATGGTGCCGATGACCTGGGAGCGCTTGGCCGGGTCGGTGACGAACGGGTTCGCGAACTTCACGTCCTCCGCCCAGCCGTACAGCGTGCGGGCCGAGGTGGCGGTGCGGCGGACGGCGAAGTCCAGGCCGCCCTGGCCGTTGATCCACTTCAGCTGCTCGTTGAGGAGGAAGAGGGTGGCCAGGGCCGGGGTGTTGTACGTCTGGTTCTTGCGGGAGTTGTCGATCGCCGTGGGCAGCGAGAAGAACTCCGGGATGTGGCGGCCGGACGCGTGGACGCGCTCGGCGCGCTCGATGGCGGCCGGGGAGAAGACGCCGATCCACAGGCCGCCGTCGGAGGCGAAGGACTTCTGCGGGGCGAAGTAGTAGACGTCCGTCTCGGCGATGTCGACGGGCAGGCCGCCGGCGCCGCTCGTCGCGTCCACGAGGACCAGGGAGCCCTCGTCGGCGCCGGACACCCGCTTGATGGGCATGGCGACACCGGTGGAGGTCTCGTTGTGGGTGAAGGCGTAGACGTCCACGCCGGCCGCGGCGACCGGCTCGGGGTGTGTGCCCGGGTCGGCGGAGACGACGTCCGGCTCGGCCAGCCAGGGGGCGAGCTTGGCCGCCTTGGCGAACTTGGAGCTGAACTCGCCGAAGGTGAGGTGCTGCGACCTGTTCTCGATCAGGCCGTGGGTCGCGATGTCCCAGAACGCGGTGGAGCCGCCGTTGCCGAGGACGACCTCGTAGCCCTCGGGGAGCTGGAACAGGTCACGGATGCCCTCGCGCACTTCGCCGACCAGGTTCTTCACCGGGGCCTGGCGGTGGGAGGTGCCCAGCAGGGACGTGCCGGTCGCGGCCAGCGCGTCCAGCGCTTCCGTCCGCACCTTGGAGGGGCCCGCGCCGAAACGACCGTCGGCGGGCTTGATGTCAGCAGGAATCCGGATCTCAGCCACGAAAGGAGCCTAGCGGCTCCGGGAAACCCGGGTGCAATCTCGTCCGTCGGCTGAGACACGAATCAGCCGGTGGGGGGAGGGGAGGGCCGGGGCAGGGCGGTGGGGCGGCGGGACGGGGTCGATTCCCCGTCCCGCCGCTCCGAGAGTCGCCCCGAAGGCCGGCCCGGAAAGGTCAGCCGCCGAGTGTCACCGGCAGTTCGTACAGGTCGTTCTGGGTGACGACCGGCTTGTTGCGGAGTTCGGTCGCCGGGACCGCCAGGTCCAGCTTCGGGAAGCGCGCGTACAGGGCCGGCAGGGCGACGCCCGCCTCCAGGCGGGAGAGGGCCGCGCCGGGGCACACGTGCGGGCCGTGCCCGAAGGAGATGTGCCGGTTGGCGGTCTCGCGGGTGATGTCGAAGGCGCCGGCGCTCGGGCCGTGGGCCTGCTCGTCGCGGCCGATCGCGGCGTACGACACGATCAGCGCCTCCCCGGCCGGGAGGACGGCGTCGCCGACCGGTACGTCCTCGGTGGCGAACCGGATCAGCACGTGGGAGGTGGGCGTGGAGTACCGCAGGGTCTCCTCGATCACCGCCGACCAGTCCGCCTTGCCGGACAGCACCAGCTCGCGCTGCTCGGGGTGGAGGGAGAGGTTGACCACCGCGTTGACGATGAGCGAGATCGTCGTCTCGTGACCGGCCGCGATCATCAGCTGGAGCGTGGAGACGATCTCCTGGTCGGTGAGCCGGCTGCCGTCCTCGGACGCCTGGATGAGCGCGGACGTCAGGTCGTCGCCGGGGTTCTCCCGCTTGCTCGCGACCGTCTCGGCCATGATCCCGGCCAGTTCGGTCAGCGTCGCGATGACCTCCTGGGGCGGGGTCTGCGTCGAGAAGAACTTCTCGAACAGCTCCTTCAGCCGCGGCAGCCGCTCCTCGGCGAGCCCCATCAGGTCGGCGACCACGTACATCGGCAGCGGATAGGCGAACAGGGCCTTCAGGTCGACCGTTTCGCCCGGCTCCGCGGCCACCTGGTCCAACAGGCCCTCGGTCAGTTCCGTGATCCGGCCGCGCATCTGCTCCACCCGGCGCGGGGTGAGCGCCTGCGCGACCAGCGTGCGCAGGCGGCGGTGGTCGGCGCCGTCCACGGTGAGCATGGAGCGGGGCGGGTTGGCGAGTCCGATCAGCGGCCAGTCGGGGGCGATCTCGCCGCGCTGCCAGGCGCCCCAGACGTTGATGTCCTTCACCAGCCGGGGGTCGGTGAGCAGCTTCTTCGCCTCGGCGTGGTGCGTGACCGCCCACACCGGTACGTCGCCCGGCAGCACCACGCGTGCGAGGGGTCCGGCGGCCCGCAGCGCCGCGCTCTCCGCCTCCAGGTCGGAGACGAACGGGTCCAGAGGGATCGGGTTCCCCTCGGTGCCTGACGCGGGTGCCTGAGTGTCCGTACCAGCCGTCATCTGGGTCTTCCTCCAAGGGCGGGAGTCGGGGTGAACGTGACCGGAAGTTCGGACAGCCCGCGCAGCCACGGCGACGGGCGGCGGGTCAGGGACGCGGCCGGTACCGCGAGGTCGATGTCCGGTAGCCGGTCCAGGACGACCTCGATGCCGGTCCGCGCGATCACCTCGGCGATCTCCTGCGCCGGGAACGGGCACCGGTGCTCCCCGTGGCCGAAGGAGAAGTGCGCGCCGTTCCCGCCGGTCAGGGCGGAGCCGTCGGTGCGCACCTGGGGATCGGAGTTGGCGCCCTGGAGACCGAGGAGCAGCATGTCACCGGCGCGGATGCGGCGACCGCCCAGCTGGGTGTCGCGGGAGGCCCAGCGGCCGGCCACGTTCTGGGTGGGGGTGTCCTCCCACAGCACCTCGTTCATCGCCTCGGCGACGCTGTTGCGGCCGCCGAACAGGGACGCGGCGAACCGGTTGTCCGTCAGCATCAGGTGCAGGGAGTTGCCGATCCAGTCGGCGGTCGGCTGGTGTCCGGCCGCCATCATCACCATCAGGTCCTGGACGATCTCCTCGTCGGTGAACCCGGAGGTGTCGGCGAGCATCCGCGACGCCACGTCCTCGGCGGGCTCGTTCCCGCGGGCGGCCACCAGTTCGGTCATCGACGTGAACAGGTGGGCCTGGCCCGCCAGCGCCCGCTCCCGTCCGTCGATCATGTCGTTGAGGGCGGTGACCAGGGCCGGCCCCTGCTCCTCGGAGAAGCCATAGAGCCGGGCCAGTACGCGTACCGGCAGCAGCGTCGCGAACTCGCCGATGATGTCGGCGGCGCCCCGGGGGCAGATGCCGTCGATCAGCTCGTCGGCGAACTTCTCGGCATAGCGGCGCAGTTCGAACGGGTCCACCGCCTCCAGCGCGTGGATCATCATCCCGGCCCGCTCGCGGTGCCGCTCGCCGACGGTGTAGAGGATGGAGGGCTGCTTGCGGCCGATCATCGGCAGCAGCGGCCAGTCGTCGGGGATGTTCTCCCACTGGCTCCACAGGTCGGAGTCGCGGCTGAACAGCACCGGGTCGCCGGTGATCTGGTGCAGCTCGCGGTAGCCGAGCACCAGCCAGGCCGGTACGTCGCCGTCGAGCAGCACCGGGACCACGCTGCCGTGGTCGCGCCGCATCTCCCGGTACACCCCGGCGGGGTCGTCCTGGAGCAGGGGCCCGCTGAGGGCGACGGGGGCGGCGGCCGGGGACGCGGGGGTGGGGCTCACACCAGCTCCTGACGGGGGGCTCGGGCCGGGTCGGTGTAGCGGGCCTGGATGTGCTCCACCAGTGTGATCAGCACCAGCTTGCTGGACTCCCGGGACCGCGCGTCGCAGGTGACCAGCGGGACGTGCGGATCGAGGTCGAGGGCCTCGCGGATCTGCTCCGGGGCGAAGGCGGGGCCGCCGAAGTCGTTGCAGGCCACGATGAACGGCGTGCCGTGCTTCTCCAGCCGGTCGATGGCGTACCAGGATTCGTCGATGCGCCGGGTGTCGACCAGGACGACCGCGCCCAGGGTGCCGGAGAACAGCCGGTCCCACAGGAACCAGAAGCGTTCCTGGCCGGGCGCCCCGAACAGGTACAGCACATTGCGCCGGTCCAGGGTGATGCGGCCGAAGTCGAAGGCGACGGTGGTCGCGGTCTTGCCGCCCACTCCGCTGGTGTCGTCGACGGCCTCCCCGGCCCGGGTCATCGTCTCCTCGGTGTTGAGGGGACGTATCTCGCTCACCGAGCGGACCATCGTCGTCTTGCCGGCGCCGAAGCCGCCCACGACCACGATCTTGAGGCCGTTGTCGGCCGACGCGCCCAGCGGCGTACGCGTCTCAGAGGTTGCGGAGTCCAACGAGCACCTGCTCCAGGATGTCGGGGTCGGGTACGGCGGCCTGGCGGGGGTGGCGGGCGCTGACGCGTCCCGCCGCCTGGAGGTCGGCGAGCAGGATGCGGGTGATGCTCACCGGCAGTTTCAGCTCGGCCGCGATCTCCACGACCGCCGTGGGCCGTTCGGTCAGCCGCAGGATCGCGGCGTGCTCGGACTGCATGCCCGGCACCGGATCGCATTCGGCGACGACCAGGGTCACCAGGTCGAAGGGGTTGTCGGCCCCGGACCGGCTGCGTCCGCCGGTGACGGTGTAGAGGCGGTCGGGGGCGTCGTCCCTGCCCGGCCTGCTCATGAGGTGCGCGGCGGCGCGGTCAGGTGCTCCCCGAGCTGCTCCACCAGCTCGCTCATGTTGTGCCCGATGAGCCCGGCGTCGGCGTCCTCGTCGGTGACGACGGCCAGGTGCGCGCCCTGGCCGGCCTCCACGATGAACAGCACGCCGCCGTAGAACTCGGTCATCGCCGACCTGACGCCTCCGCTGCCGTCGCCGAACTCCACGGACGCGCCGTGCGACAGGGACTGGATGCCCGCGGCGATCGCGGCGAGCTGGTCGGCCTGGTCGGCGGAGAGCTCGGGGGTGCGGCACAGTTTCAGGCCGTCCCTGGACAGCACGAGCGCGTGCCGCGCGCCCGGCGTGCGCTCCAGCAGGCCTTCTATCAGCCAGGTGAGCTTCTCGTCGGCGGTCGTCGTGCCGGTCATGAGGTGGTGTCGCCTTCCGGGGTTACGGGGGTGGGGGTCGGGGTGTCGAGGGGGGCGGTGCCTGTGCCGGTGTCCGTGCTCGTACCTGTGCCTGTGTCCGTTTCTGTGCAGGGTGCTGCTTCCGGGCAGGGTTCCGCGTCGTCCGGGGCGGTGGCGCGGACGGCCTGGCGGAAGCTGCTGAAGCGGGCCGTGCGGGTCCTCGTCTCCTCGGCGGTGGGCGCCGTGGGACGCGGGGTGGTGGCGCGGGTCCCGGCGCTTCGGGTGCGCTCGGCCTCGGCGAGGGTGCGGCCGCGGCGGCGGCGCGGGAGGCCGAGCGGGGGCGCGTCCGGTGCGGATGCGTCCGTGCCTGTGCCTGTGTTCGGGCTCGGGTCCGTGTGCCGGTCCGGGGACTCGTGGGTGGGCACCGGGTCGGGGTCGAGGTCGGCTCCGGCGCGGTGTGCCGCGTACGAGTGGCTGGTCGCCGTAGCCGCCGTGGCCGCCGTCGACGCGGTCGCCGACGTGGCCGCGGGGCCCGTTTCCGTCGGGGCCGTGGCATCGGCGGGGTGGACGGCCGGTGCCTCGGCCGGGCGGGTGCCGGTGCGCTGGGGGAGACCCGGCGCGGACGGCGCGGGTGCCGCGCCCGCCGGTGTCTTCGCCTCGGAGCGTGCGGGCCGCGCGGGCCGGGTGTGCGCTCCGGTGCGGGCGGGGGCGCCGGTGGGCGGGGTGGGCGGCGCGTCCGGCGACACGAGGATGTCCTGCGGTACGAGCATCAGCACGCCCGTGCCACCGCGGGCCGAGGGCCGGTAGGAGACCCGGAGGCCGTAGCGCCGGGCCAGCCGGCCCACCACGGCGAGTCCGAGCCGGGTGCCGGTGAGGCCGCCGAGCCCGCTGGTCTCGCCGGAGACGGCACGCTCGGCACGCCGCAGCTGGGCCTCGCCCATGACGAGCCCGCTGTCCTCGACGGAGACGATGACGCCGGCCGGCACCTCCTCCACGTAGACGTGGACCTCGGCGGTCGGCGGCGAGAAGTTGGCCGCGTTGTCGAGGAGTTCGGCGAGCGCGTGCATCACGCCCTCGGCGGCGTGCCCGGCGACGGCGGTGTCGGCGGCGGAGTGGACGCGGACACGCCGGTAGCCGCTGATCCTGCCCATGGCACCGCGCAGGATCGACTCCATGCGGATCGGCCGGGCCCAGCGGCGGCCGGAGCGGGCGCCGGTGAGGACGGCGACGGAGTCGGCGAGCCTGCCCGCCTGCGCGGTGCGGTGGTCGAGGTGGAGGAGGTCGGAGAGGACCTCCTCGTCGTGGTGCTTGTCCTCCATCGCGCGCAGGTCCGCGAGCATGCCGGTGGACAGGGCCTGCATCCGGCCGGCCGCGTTGGCCGTCGCGGACAGCGCGGCGGCGCGGGCGCCGTCGGCCTCGCGCAGCCGGACGGCCAGCCGCGCGTTCTCCCCGATGTGCCGGTCCCGGTCCTGTGACAGCCGCGCCCGCTCCTCGCCGAGCCGCTTGAGTTCCGCGTCGAGCCGGTCGCGCTCGTCGGTGTGCTGCTGGACCAGTTGGGCGGTGTGGCCGTCGTGTTCCTCGGCGCGCCGGCGCAGTTCCCCGGCGTGCTCGTCGGCGAGACGGGAGAGTTCGGCGGCGTGGTCGTCCCTCAGCCGGGTGAGTTCGGTGGCGTGCTCCTCCGCGAGCCGTGCCCGCTCGGCGATGTGCTCCTGCGTCAACCGGGCCTTGGCGGCGGCGTGTTGGTCGTTGAGGCGCTCGTGCTCCGCCGCCACGGACTTCGCGAGGAGGGCCCGCTCCTGGTCCAGGTCGGCCGACAACCGGGCCCGCTCCCGGGTGAGTTCGCCGGTCAGCCGCTCGTGCTGGCGGCGGGCCTCCTCCGCCTGCCGGGCGCGCTCCTGGAGCAGCCGGCCGACGTCCTGGGAGACCTCCTCCAGCCGCCCGCGGAGCGCCCGCGCCGTCAGGACGGCGTGGGTGGCCCAGGTGACGGCCGCGCACAGCAGCAGGGCGGCGATCACTCCGGCCGCCGTGAGGGCGCCACGCGCGGAGGCCGGTCCCAGGAACACCGCGACGACGACCCCGACCGCGGAGAGCGCCGCGGTGAGCAGGGGGGCGGGCAGCAGGCTGCGGGGGGTGGGGCGGTCGCCGGGGAGCAGGGGGGAGGTCATCAATCAGGGTCCTCGGTCGGGTCCTCGGTCGGGGCCGCGGGGCATACGCCGTTGTCTGCCCGTGTCGTCTGCACATGCGGTCCGCGCGGCCCTCGAGCGGTCCATGGGGTCGCCGGATCCGGTTCCTGGGTCGCCTCTGGAACGAGGGCCGACAACTGCGCACAACTCGCGGTCACTATATGCAAGTTAGTGATCTGCTTGGGAAGATTCCGGTCTCGTCCTTGGGATTTGAGCCACTCCTGAGGGAAGCGGCTCCCCGGCGCCCTCGCCCCGTGCGCCGCGCGGGGTGTGCGCCGTCGCCGCTGTTCCGCCCGCCCCGGGGGCATCCTGGGGGGTATGACGGATCTCCGGGAACTGCGGGCCGGGCTGCGCGCGGACGTGCGCGGTGAGGTGGACTTCGGCGTCACCGCGCGGGCGCTGACCACCATGGACGCCTCCAACTACCGCCGGGTGCCGCTGGGCGTGGTGTCGCCGCGGGACGCCGACGACGTGGCGGCGGCCCTCGCCGTCTGCAGGGAGCGCGGAGTCCCCGTGGTGCCGCGCGGCGGCGGCACGTCGATCGCGGGCCAGGCGACCGGCACCGGTGTGGTGCTCGACCTCACCCGGCACATGAACCGGCTGCTGTCCCTCGACCCGGAGACCCGCACGGCCGTCGTCCAGCCCGGCCTCGTCCTCGACCGGCTCCAGGAGGCCGCCGCCCCGCACGGACTGCGCTTCGGCCCGGACCCCTCCACGCACAGCCGTTGCACCCTCGGCGGCATGATCGGCAACAACTCCTGCGGCTCCCACTCGGTCGCCTGGGGGACGACGGCGGACAACGTGCGGGAACTGTCGGTGATCACCCCGCGCGGGGAGCGGCTGCGCCCCGGACGGGGGTGGGCCGGGGCCCCGGCGGGACTGCGGGAGCTGGTGGACGGCGAACTCGCCCGCCTGCGCACCGGTTTCCCCGAGCTGCCCCGCCGCATCTCCGGATACGCCCTGGACGCCCTGCTGCCCGAGAAGGGCGCCGACGTCGCCCGCTCCTTCTGCGGCTCCGAGGGCACGCTGGGCGTGCTGACGGAGGCGGTAGTGGAGCTGGTACGCGCCCCACGCGCGCGTGCGCTCGCCGTGCTGGCGTACGCCGACGAGAGCGGCGCCGCCGAGGCCGCGGCCGGGCTGCTGCCGTACGAGCCGCTGACCGTGGAGGGCATGGCGGCCGATCTGGTGCCGTCCTCGGTGGACCTCCCGCGCGGTGGTGCCTGGCTGTTCGTCGAGACGGGCGGGGAGACGGAGGAAGAGGCACGCGCGCGTGCGGACGCGATCGTCCGCGCGGCGGACGTCGTGGACTCCCTGGTGGTGACCGACCCGGCCCGGCAGCGCGTCCTGTGGCGCATCCGGGAGGACGCGAGCGGCACGGCGACCCGGATGCCCGACGGTACGGAGGCCTGGCCCGGCTGGGAGGACTGCGCGGTGCCGCCCGCCCGGCTCGGCGCGTACCTGCGGGACTTCCGGGGGCTGCTGGCCGCACACGGGCTGCGCGGGGCGCCGTACGGGCACTTCGGGGACGGCTGCATCCACGTCCGCATCGACTTCGACCTGCTGACGGAACCGGGCATCGCCCGCTTCCGGGCCTTCTCCGGGGAGCTCGCCGACCTGGTTGTGGCCCACGGCGGATCGCTGTCCGGCGAGCACGGTGACGGGCAGGCGCGCGCGGAGCTGCTGCCGCGCATGTACGGCACGGAGACGGTGGCCCTCTTCGAGCGCGTGAAGGGCGTCTGGGACCCCGACGACCTGCTCAACCCGGGGATGCTGGTGCGCCCCGAGCCCCTGGACGCGAACCTCCGCTTCGCCGTCCTCCCGCGCGAACCGGTGGACGTCGCCTTCGGCTACCCCGCCGACGGCGGCGACTTCTCCGCGGCGGTCCGCCGCTGCGTGGGCGTGGCCAAGTGCCGTACGGAGTCGGTGTCGGGGCCGGCGGTGATGTGCCCGTCGTTCCGGGCCACGGGCCGGGAGGAGCACTCCACGCGCGGGCGCGCACGCCTGCTGCACGAGATGCTCGCCGGCGAGCTGGTGACCGACGGCTGGCGGTCCACGGAGGTACGGGACGCACTGGACCTGTGCCTGTCCTGCAAGGGCTGCCGTTCGGACTGCCCGGTCGAGGTCGACATGGCCACCTACAAGGCGGAGTTCCTCCACCACCACTACGCCGGCCGCCGCCGCCCCGCCGCCCACTACGCGATGGGACGGCTGCCGCTGTGGCTGGGCTGGGTGGCGCGTACCAGGTCGGCGGCGCTGGTCAACGCGGGCGCCTCGGTGGGCCCGCTCGCGCGGGCGGCGAAACGGCTGGGCGGGATCGCGGGGGAGCGGGAGATCCCGCGCCTGGCCGGGGAGACGTTCACCCGCTGGTGGCGGGGACGGCGGACCGCCGCGCCCTTTGCCCCGGGGACTCTGGTGGTCCTCTGGCCGGACACCTTCACCGAGCACCTCTCGCCCTCCGTGGGCCGCGCGGCCGTACGGGTCCTGGAGGCGGCGGGCCTGCGGGTCGCGCTGCCCCCGACGCTGCGCCTGGCCGGAGCCCGGGGCCTGGTGGGGGACGCGCGCTCCCGCTCGGCGCTGCGGCTGCTGGCGGCCCGCAGGAGCCGGGTCTGCTGCGGCCTGACGTACATCTCCACGGGCCAGCTCGACCGCGCCCGCGCGGTGCTGCGCCGCACCCTGGACCTGATGGAACCGGTGCTCGCCACCGACGCTCCGGTGGTCGTCCTGGAGCCGAGCTGCGCGGCGACCCTGCGCACGGACGCGCCGGAAATCCTGCACGACGACCCCCGCGCGGCACGACTGGCCTCCCGCGTCCGCACGTTCGCGGAGACCCTGGAGCAGTACGCGCCGGACTGGACCCCACCGGCCCTGGACCGCCCCGTCACCGGCCAGACCCACTGCCACCAGCACGCGGTCCTCGGCGACACGGCCGACCGCCGGTTGCGTACCGCCGCGGGCCTCACCGGCGACCTGAGCGGCGGCTGCTGCGGCCTCGCCGGCAACTTCGGCTTCGAGAAGGGCCACTACGAGGTCTCGGCCGCCTGCGCGGAGGACCAGCTCCTCCCCGCGGTGCGGCAGGCACCGAAGGACGCCCTGATCCTGGCCGACGGCTACTCCTGCCGCACCCAGCTGGACCAGCTGGCGGGCGTACGGGGCCGCCACCTGGCGGAGGTGCTGGCGGAGGCCCTGGAGGACAACCCGTGAGGACTCATGCCAGGCGGTTCGCGTCGCGGATGGCCTGGGTCAGGTCGCGGAGGGCCTTGTCCTCGGTCCGGGAGGACAGGTCGGCGGCGCGGTCGGCGAGTTCGCCGAGGGCCGGGGCGCCGGGCAGGGCGCTGTAGCGGTGGTCAAAGGAGCGCAGGGCGTCGGCGAAGTAGGCGGCGGTCGCGGTGAGCGTGAGACCGCGGTTCGCGGTCCAGACGGAGTCGTCGAGGGCGTCGGTCTCCAGGGCGCCGGTCTCCTCGTGCGGGGCGCGGGTGTCGGGGTCGAGCCAGCGGACCGTGGCCGTGGCGAGGTGGCCGTCGGCGCCGGACCTCGTACGGACCGCGTACAGGGCGGTGACGGTGTGGCCGGGGCCGACCTCGCCGCCGTCGACACCGTCGTCGCGGAAGTCCTCGTCGGCGACGCGGCGGTTGTCGTAGCCGACGAGGCGGAACTCGGCGACCGTCTGCGGGTCGAAGGCGACCTGGGCCTTGGCGTCGCGGGCGGTCAGCTCGATGTGGCGGGGCAGCTGCTCGCAGAAGACCTCGCGGGCCTCCTCCTCGTCGGACACGTACACCGTGTGCCCGTCGCCCTTGTCGGCGAGGCGTTCCATCAGGGCGTCGCCGTAGTCGCTGCCGACACCCACGCCGAAGAGGGTGATGCCGTGCTCGCGACGGGACGTCGAGATGCGTTCGAGGATCGCGTCGGCGCTGGTCTCGCCGGTGTTGGCGAGCGCGTCGGAGACGAGGACGACCCGGTTGGTGGCGCCCTCGCGCAGGCCCTCGACGGCGGTCGCGTAGCCGGTCTCGACGCCCGCGCCGAGGTTGGTGGACCGGGCGGGTTCCAGACGGTCGACGGCCTCGTGGATCTCGCCGCGGTTGCCGTCGAGGCGGGTCATCGGCAGCACGGTCTCGGCCTCGTCGCTGAAGGTGACGATCGCCACGGAGTCCTCGTCGCGCAGCCGGTCCGTCATGGTGCCGAGGGACCGCCGGGCGAGGTCGAGGCGGCCCGGTTCGGCCATGGAGCCGGAGATGTCGACGACGAAGGTGAGGGCCGCGGGCGGGCGCTCGCCGCTCGGCTCGGCGGGGCGGGTGGCGAGGCCGACGCGGACCAGGGACCAGTCGTCCTCGTCGGTGCGGGCGCCGTCGACGGTGACAGTGAAGCCGTCGCCGTCGGGGCGTGTGTAGTCCTGGCGGAAGCTGTTGACGAACTCCTCGGGGCGGACCGTGGAGGGGTCGGGCAGCCGGCCGTCGGCGAGGGTGCGGCGGGCGTAGCCGTAGGAGGCGGTGTCGACGTCGAGGGCGAAGGTGGACAGGTAATCCGGTGCGGGGGCGATGTCGCGGGAGTCCTGCTCACCCTCGCGCTGCCCGCCCTCGCGCTGTTCGCCCGAGCCCGGGCCCCGGGGGCCGTCGGGGGCGGGGAGCGGGGCCGAGCCGTTCCCCTTGCGGTCGTACCCGCTGTCGGCCGTCGCGTTCTCGTCGCCGCTGCCGCCCGCGCTGCATCCGGTGAGCAGCAGGCCGCTCGCCGCCGTGAGTGCCAGCAGCGCGCCGCTCAGCCGCCGTGTCCCGTGCCGCTTCGTCGTTCTGTATTGCTTCGTCGTCGCGTGCCACTTCATCGTCCGTGCCCCCTCGGTCCGTTGAACCCGACTCATGCGACTGTGACGCCGGGGCGGGGCGGAACGTGCGGCACGGGGCGTCACAGGTGCGTCTCGAAGCGGGCACGGCCGACGGCCGCCGAGACCGGTGGGTGACCTTCCGTCGACCTACGGCGTCGTGCCGTCGTGTCGTCGCCCGTCCGGTCGTCCGTATGACGGACCGGATTGACCCGGACGGGACGCGGGCCTCATCGTCAGGTACGTGCAAGCTGCATGGTGCTGGCCGGGTCCATTACTCTGGACCGGACAGTCCAGCTCCATGCACAATCCCCCGAGGGGGGTCACCCGCTCCCTCGCCCCGAGCCCATGGAAGGCGCCGTGACCACCCCCAGCTCCGCCACCCCGTCCGTCCCGGCCCCGGCCGCCGTCCCCGCGGCGGCTCCCGGGCATGCTCCCGGCGGGGCGGGTGCCCCGCCGCGCGGGCGGGGCGCGCTGGGGCCCGTCGGGCTGGTGCTCGCCGGGGGGATCTCCGTGCAGTTCGGCGGGGCGCTCGCGGTGACCCTGATGCCGCGGGCCGGCGCGCTCGGCGTCGTGACGCTGCGGCTGCTGGTGGCCGCGGTCGTGCTGCTCCTGGTGTGCCGGCCCCGGCTGCGCGGGCACTCGCGCGCCGACTGGACCACGGTGATCGTCTTCGGACTCGCGATGGCCGGGATGAACGGCCTCTTCTACCAGTCCGTCGCCCGCATCCCCCTCGGTACGGCGGTCACCCTGGAGGTCCTCGGCCCGCTCGCCCTGTCCGTGCTGGCCTCCCGGCGCGCGATCAACTTCCTCTGGGCCGGACTCGCCCTCGCCGGTGTCTTCCTCCTCGGCGGCGGAGGCTTCGACAGCCTCGACCCCGTGGGCGCCGCCTTCGCCCTGGGGGCCGGTGTCATGTGGGCGGCCTACATAGTCTTCAGCGCGCGTACGGGGCGCCGCTTCCCGCAGGCCGACGGGCTCGCCCTCGCCATGGGCGTGGCGGCGCTGGTGTTCCTGCCGCTGGGCATCGCCGAGTCCGGCACCAAGCTCCTCGACCCGACGGTCCTCGGCCTGGGCGCGGCGATCGCGGTGCTCTCCTCCGTCCTGCCGTACACCCTGGAACTCCTCGCCCTGCGCCGCCTGCCCGCCTCCACGTTCGCCATCCTGATGAGCCTGGAACCGGCCATCGCCGCCGCCGCGGGCTTCCTCATCCTCAGCCAGGCCCTCACCCTCACCGAGGCCGCCGCCATCGCCCTGGTCATCGCGGCGAGCATGGGAGCGGTACGGACCCAGGTGGGGCGGGGGCGCGCGAAGGCGCCGGAGGCGGTCTCCTGACGCTTGCGGCGACGTGGTGAGGGGCGACGGGGGCTGGAGTCGCTCTCGTCGCTCGAATCAACACGGCCCCGTCGCCGGGCTGCGATTCGGTGCGCCCTACAGCCGTACCGAAAGGTTTCCCACGGTGGCCGTTATGGTCAGCTCGCCACCGATTGCGTGCAGGTACGCCGCCATCGTCGAGGTGTCCAGGCGAGCGGTGCCTCGCTCGATCTGGCTGACCCGGCCCTGCGTGACGCCCATCGCCTTGGCGACCTGGATCTGGGTGAAACCTTGAGCTTTGCGGAGCGTGGCCAGCTCGTGTCCGCGCTCCGCATCGACCATCTCCGCCTTGATGGCATCGATACGCTCGCGCTTCTCGGGTGTGATGTCGGCCGTCAGGTCGTCCATGGAGCCGAGGTTCATTCGCCCTGCCCTTTCTTCTTCTCCTGTTCCAGCGCTTCAAGGTATGCCGTGAACTTGTCGTCGGCCTCTTTGATCGCCCGGGGGTACCAGGCTGCCCACTGACGCCCGGCGGCCTTGTTGCCCGCCACCAGGAAGATGGCCCGCCGCTCGGGGGCGAAGACGAAAAGCATCCGAATGCTCACCGTCCCGCCGTTGCGTGGGCGTAACTCCCGCATGTTCCGGTAGCGGCTCTTCTCGATCGCGCCGACCATCGGCCGCCGCAGCGCCGGGCCCACTTCCTGGAGCCGTTCCAGAGCGGCTATCACGTGGAGGTGGCTGCCAGGGTCCTCCTTGGCGTGTGTTTTGATCCAGTCCAGCACATCGTCGAAGAAGCGCAGCTCATAAGGTTCGGCCACATCTGAAAATTAGCACGAACTAATATTTGCGGGCAAGTGGGTGCCGTTGTCGCCCAGTCCTGCCCGCTGTCGCTGCGATGACGGATGAAATCCAGCAAGCATGCTTGATTGTTTTTTGAGGGCCTGTCATGCTCGCTCCATGGCCGACCCGACGCTCGTGATCGACGACCTGTGTGCGGAGAGCGACGAACTCGACCGGCTGGTGGCCGGAGTGGGTGGGGAGGAATGGGCGCTGGACACCCCCGCGCCCGGCTGGACCGTCGCCCACCAGATCGCGCACCTCGCCTGGACCGACCGCTCCTCGCTGCTCGCCGTGACCGATCAGGGTGCCTTCGCCCGCGAGGTCGAGAAGGCGCTGACCGAGCCCGGGGACTTCGTGGACAACGCCGCGCGGGAGGGGGCCGGCCTGCCGCCCGCACGGCTGCTCGCGGACTGGCGGGCCGGGCGCGAGGCCCTCGAGAGCGCCCTGCGGGCAGCACCCGAGGGGGCGCGTTTCCCCTGGTACGGCCCTCCCATGTCCACGGCCTCCATGGCCACCGCCCGGCTCATGGAGACCTGGGCCCACGGCCTGGACGTGGCGGACGCGCTGGGTGTGGTGCGGCCACCCACCGACCGGCTCCGGCATGTGGTGCGGCTCGGCATCCGCACCCGCGACTTCGCCTTCGGGGTGCACGGACTGCCCGCGCCGTTCGAGCAGTTCCGCGTCGAACTCACCGCCCCCTCGGGCGGGCAGTGGACGTACGGCCCCGAGGACGCCACGGACCGCGTCACCGGCCCCGCGCTCGACTTCTGCCTCCTGGTCACCCAGCGCGCCCACCGCGCCGACCTCGCCCTCACCGCCGACGGCCCCGACGCCGACCGCTGGCTGGACATCGCCCAGGCCTTCGCCGGGCCGCCCGGAGGTGGCCGGGAGCCGAAGGGGGACACCGCGCGGTGACGGCGACGACCCTGCGCATCGGCAACGCCTCCGGCTTCTACGGCGACCGCTTCGACGCACTGCGCGAGATGCTCACCGCCGGTGAGCTCGACGTCCTCACCGGCGACTACCTCGCCGAGCTGACCATGCTCATCCTGGCCCGCGACCGGCTCAAGGACCCCTCCGCCGGGTACGCCCGCACCTTCCTGCGGCAACTGGAGGAGACCCTCGGCCTCGCCCACGAGCGCGGCGTCAGGATCGTCACCAACGCCGGCGGGCTCAACCCGGCCGGCCTCGCCGACGCCGTACGGAAGCTGGCCGGGCGGCTCGGCGTCCCGGTACGCGTCGCGCACGTGGAGGGCGACGACCTCACCGCCGCCCACCCGGGCGCGCTGGCCGCGCACGCCTACCTCGGCGGCTTCGGCATCGCGGCCTGTCTGCGCGAGGGCGCCGACATCGTGGTCACCGGGCGGGTCACCGACGCGGCCCTGGTCACCGGGCCGGCCGCCGCCCACTTCGGCTGGGCGCCCACGGAGTACGACCGGCTCGCGGGAGCCGTCGTCGCCGGGCACGTGCTGGAGTGCGGGACCCAGGCCACCGGCGGCAACTACGCCTTCTTCGGCGAGCGGCCGCCCGGTGACTCACTGCGGCCCGGCTTTCCCCTCGTCGAGCTGCACGAGGACGGCTCCGGCGTCATCACCAAGCACCCCGGCACCGGCGGCTTCGTCGACGTCGGCACCGTCACCGCGCAGCTGCTCTACGAGACGGGTGGCGCCCGGTACGCCGGGCCCGACGTCACCGCCCGGCTGGACACCGTACGGCTCACCCAGGACGGCCCCGACCGGGTACGTGTCGAAGGCGCCGAAGGGGAGGCGCCGCCGCCCACGCTCAAGGTCGGGCGGAGCCGGCTCGGCGGCTTCCGCAGCGAGGTCGTGTTCGTCCTCACCGGGCTCGACATCGAGGCCAAGGCGGATCTCGTACGGGAGCAGATGACCGGCGCGCTCGCCAAGGCGCCGCCCGCCGAGGTGCGGTGGGAACCGGTGCGCACCGACCGGCCCGACGCGGACACGGAGGAGACCGCGAGCGCCCTGCTGCGACTCGTCGTGCGGGACCCCGGCCAGGAGGCGGTCGGACGTGCGCTGAGCGGGGCCGCGATCGAATTGGCGCTGGCGAGCTATCCCGGGTTCCATGTGCTCGCGCCACCGGGGAAGGGCTCCCCGTACGGAGTCTTCGAAGATGTGTACGTCCCCCATGGTGACGTCGACCATGTGGCCGTCCTCCACGACGGACGCCGGATCACTGTGGACCCGCCCCAGGACACCGCCGTACTCGCGGACGTGCCGGAGCCGGAGCTGCCGGAACCCCCGGTCCCCGGACCGACCCGCCGCGCCCCGCTCGGGCTCCTCGCCGGCGCCCGCAGCGGGGACAAGGGCGGGAACGCCAACGTCGGCGTCTGGGTTCGCTCCGACGACGCCTGGCGGTGGCTCGCGCACGAGCTGACCGTCGAGCGGTTCCGGGAGCTGATCCCCGAGGCCCGCGAGCTGCCCGTCACCCGGCACGTCCTGCCCCGCCTGCGCGCCCTGAACTTCGTGGTCGAGGGCATCCTCGGCGAGGGCGTCGCAGCGCGGGCCCGCTTCGATCCGCAGGCCAAGGCGCTCGGCGAATGGCTGCGCTCCCGGCACCTCGACATCCCGGAGGTCCTGCTGTGACGGTCCTCGAATCCGCCCTGGACACGGCCGGCCCGGAGTACCGGGCCCACCGCGAGGCCATGCTCGGCAAGCTCGCCGAACTCGACGCCGAGCACGCCAAGGCCCTCGCGGGCGGCGGCGAGAAGTACGTCGAGCGGCACCGGAAACGCGGCAAGCTGCTCGCCCGTGAGCGCGTCGAGCTGCTCCTCGACCCCGACACGCCGTTCCTGGAGCTGTCCCCGCTGGCGGCCTGGGGGAGCGACTACACCACCGGCGCCTCGCTCGTCACCGGGATCGGTGTCGTCGAGGGCGTGGAGTGCCTGATCACCGCCAACGACCCGACCGTCCGGGGCGGTGCCAGCAACCCCTGGTCGCTGAAGAAGGCCCTGCGCGCCAACGACATCGCGCTCGCCAACCGGCTGCCCGTGATCAGCCTGGTGGAGTCCGGCGGCGCCGACCTGCCCTCCCAGAAGGAGATCTTCGTCCCCGGGGGCGCCGTCTTCCGGGACCTGACCCGGCTCTCGGCGGCGGGCATCCCGACCGTCGCCGTCGTCTTCGGCAACTCCACCGCCGGCGGCGCGTACGTCCCCGGCATGTCCGACCACGTGATCATGGTCAAGGAGCGGGCGAAGGTGTTCCTCGGCGGTCCGCCGCTGGTGAAGATGGCCACCGGGGAGGAGAGCGACGAGGAGTCGTTGGGCGGCGCCGAGATGCACGCGCGCGTGTCGGGCCTCGCCGACCACTTCGCCGTCGACGAGCCGGACGCCCTGCGGCAGGCCCGCCGGGTCGTGGCCCGCCTCAACCACCGCAAGGCGTACCCCGATCCGGGACCGGCGGCGCCTCCCAAGCACGACGAGGACGAACTCCTCGGCATCGTCCCGGGCGATCTGAAGATCCCCTTCGACCCGCGAGAGGTCATCGCACGGATCGTCGACGCCTCCGACTTCGACGAGTTCAAACCGCTGTACGGCACCAGCCTCACCACCGGCTGGGCCACCCTGCACGGCTACCCCGTCGGCATCCTCGCCAACGCCCGGGGGGTGCTGTTCAGCGAGGAGTCGCAGAAGGCCGCCCAGTTCATCCAGCTCGCCAACCAGCGCGACATCCCGCTGCTGTTCCTGCACAACACCACCGGCTACATGGTCGGCAAGGAGTACGAGCAGGGCGGCATCATCAAGCACGGCGCCATGATGATCAACGCGGTCGGCAACTCCCGCGTCCCCCACCTGTCCGTCCTCATGGGCGCCTCCTACGGCGCCGGGCACTACGGCATGTGCGGCAGGGCGTACGACCCGCGCTTCCTGTTCGCCTGGCCCGGCGCCAAGTCGGCCGTCATGGGTCCGCAGCAGCTCGCCGGCGTGCTCTCCATCGTCGCCCGGCAGTCGGCGGCGGCGAAGGGCCGGCCCTACGACGACGAGGCGGACGCGGCGCTGCGCGCCATGGTGGAGCAGCAGATCGAGTCGGAGTCGCTGCCCGTGTTCCTGTCCGGGCGGCTGTACGACGACGGCGTCATCGACCCGCGCGACACCCGTACCGTCCTCGGCCTGTGCCTGTCGGCCGTCCACACCGCGCCCTACGAGGGCGTGCGCGGTGGCTTCGGCGTCTTCCGGATGTGAGGGACTGTGTTCACCTCGATCACCTCGATCACTTCCGTACTGGTGGCGAACCGGGGCGAGATCGCCTGCCGTGTCGTCCGCACCTGCCGTGAGCTCGGGATCCGGACGGTCGCCGTGCACTCGGACGCCGACGAGAACGCCCTCCACGCGCGCGTGGCGGACACGGCGGTACGCCTGCCGGGTGCGGCGCCCGCCGACACCTACCTCCGGGGCGACCTGATCGTGAAGGCGGCCCTCGCGGCAGGCGCGGACGCCGTGCACCCCGGTTACGGCTTCCTCTCCGAGAACGCCGGCTTCGCACGGGCCGTCCAGGACGCCGGCCTGGTGTGGATCGGGCCGCCCCCGGAGGCGATCGAGGCGATGGCGTCCAAGACGCGCGCCAAGGAACTGATGGGCATCGAGCCCCTGAGCGAGGTCACCGAGGCCGACCTGCCGGTGCTGGTGAAGGCCGCGGCGGGCGGCGGCGGGCGCGGGATGCGCGTCGTACGGCGCCTCGCCGACCTGGACGCCGAACTGGCCGCCGCCCGCGCGGAGGCGGCGAACGCCTTCGGCGACGGCGAGGTGTTCGTCGAGTCCTACGTGCAAGGCGGACGGCACGTCGAGGTGCAGGTCCTCGCCGACACACACGGCACGGTGTGGGCGCTGGGCACCCGGGACTGCTCCCTCCAGCGCCGCCACCAGAAGGTGATCGAGGAGGCCCCGGCACCCGGGCTGTCCGCGCGGCTCACCGACGAACTGCAGACCCTCGCCGTACGCGCCGCCCGCGCCGTCAGTTATGCCGGCGCCGGAACCGTCGAGTTCCTCGTCGCGGACGGCAGGGCGCACTTCCTGGAGATGAACACCCGCCTCCAGGTCGAACACCCGGTGACGGAGGCCGTGTTCGGAGTCGATCTCGTCGCCGAGCAGATCCGCGTCGCCGAGGGGCACCCGCTGGAGAAGGACCCGCCACGCGCGCGTGGGCACGCCGTCGAGGCCCGCCTCTACGCCGAGGACCCCGCCCACGACTGGACCCCGCAGACCGGCCGTCTGCACCGCCTCGCCGTCCCGGACGGCATCCGCCTGGACACCGGCCATACCGACGGCGACGACATCGGCGTCCACTACGACCCCCTGCTCGCCAAGGTCGTCGCCCACGCCCCCACCCGCGCGGAGGCGATCCGCAAGCTGGCCTCCGCCCTGGACCGCGCGGTGATCCACGGCCCCGTCACCAACCGGGACCTGCTCGTCCGCTCCCTGCGGCACGAGGAGTTCGCCGGAGCCCGCATGGACACCGGCTTCTACGACCGCCACCTGCCCGAGCTGACCACCCCGGCCCCCGACCCGTACGCCCCGCTCGCCGCCGCCCTCGCCGACGCCCACGGCCGCTCCCGCTTCGGCGGCTGGCGCAACCTGCCCTCGCAGCCGCAGGTCAAGCGGTACGCGATGGCGGGCGAGGAACACGAGGCCCGCTACCGGCACACACGCGACGGCCTCGCGGCCGACGGGGTGCAGGTCGTACACGCCGACGCGGGGCTCGTCGTTCTCGACGTGGACGGCGTACGACGCAGGTTCGAGGTCAGCCGTTACGGCGACCGCGTGTACGTGGGCGCCACCGTCCTCACCGCCCTGCCCCGCTTCCCCGACCCCACCGCCCGACACGCCCCCGGCTCCCTCCTCGCCCCCATGCCGGGCACGGTCGTCCGCATCGCCGACGGCCTGACCGAGGGAGCCGCGGTGGAGGCCGGACAGCCCCTCCTCTGGCTGGAGGCGATGAAGATGCAACACGAGATCACCGCCCCGGTCGCGGGCACGCTGAGCACCCTCGACGCCGAGCCCGGCAGGCAAGTGGAGGTCGGCGCCCTCCTGGCCGTGGTCGAGGGAAACACCGAGTAGGGGCGCGGGGCTGTGCCCGACATGCGGCTACCGCCGCGTGGGCGCGACCAGCCACCCACAACCCGCAGCTGAAGGAGCCGCATGACCACCCTCATCGAATCCGAAGAGCACAAGTCCCTCCGCGAAGCGGTCTCCTCCTTCGCCCGGAGCCACCCCCGCACTCCGGGCACCGACAACAAACAGTTCTGGCAGGAGGCCGCCAAGCTCGGCTACATCGGCGTCAACCTGCCTGAGGCGTACGGCGGTGGTGGCGGTGGCATCACCGAACTCTCCCTCGTCCTGGAGGAGATGGGTGCCGCCGGCAACCCCCTGCTGATGATGATCGTCTCTCCGGCCATCTGCGGCACCGTCATCTCCCGCTTCGGCACCGAGGCCCAGAAACGGGAGTGGCTGCCCGCCCTGGCCGACGGCAGCCGCCTGATGGCCTTCGGCATCACCGAGCCCGACGCCGGGTCCAACAGCCACCGCATCACCACGACGGCACGCAAGGACGGCACCGACTGGCTCCTCACCGGCCGCAAGGTCTTCGTCTCCGGCGTCGACATCGCCGACGCCACCCTGATCGTCGGCCGCACCGAAGACGCCCGCACGGGAAAACTCAAGCCCTGCCTGTTCATCGTCCCCCGCGACACCGAGGGCTTCCGGCGGCGCCCCATCGACATGGAACTCAACGCCGTCGAGAAGCAGTTCGAGCTGGTCCTCGACGACGTACGGCTGCCCGCCGACGCCTTGGTCGGCGATGAGGACGCCGGTCTGCTCCAGCTCTTCGCCGGCCTCAACCCCGAACGCGTCATGACCGCCGCCTTCGCGATCGGCATGGGCCGTTACGCGCTCTCCCGCGCCGTCGAGTACGCGCGTGAGCGCACCGTCTGGAACGCCCCCATCGGCGCCCACCAGGCCATCGCGCACCCCCTCGCGCAGGCCCACATCGACCTCGAACTGGCCTGCCTGATGATGCAGAAGGCCGCCCACCTCTACGACGCCGGTGACGACATGAGCGCGGGCGAGGCCGCCAACATGGCCAAGTACGCGGCCGGCGAGGCATGCGTGAAGGCCGTCGACCAGGCCGTGCACACCCTCGGCGGGAACGGCCTCACCCGCGAGTACGGGCTCGCCTCGCTGGTGACCGCCGCGCGCGTGTCCCGTATCGCCCCGGTGAGCCGGGAGATGATCCTCAACTACGTCTCCCACCAGACCCTGGGCCTTCCCAAGTCGTACTAGGGCCTGTCCGGCGGATCATGCCGCAGACGCGGGGTCCGGCACGCCCTCCCCCTAGTGGCTCAGCTCGGATAGTTGACCGTGTAAATGGCCCCTCATGACAGCTCGGCCTGCAGCGCTGGGCGATGTGGGGCATGGCGACGAGAAAAGCGATGTCCGCGCAGGCGAAAGTGGTTTGCCGACACGGATGTTGCGTGGGTAGCGTCGCCATCTGTGACCCCGACTCTGCGCACCGAGCGGCTGCTTCTGGAGCCGTACGTCCCCGAGGACGAAGAGGGCTTCGTCGCTCTGTTCCAGGACACCAGGGTGTCGCAGTGGATGGGTGACGGCCCTGCTTCCGAAGCAACAGACCGGGCCCTGTTCGGGCGGATCTTCACGAAGGTCTATGCCCAGGACCTGTTCGATGTCTGGGCTGTTCGTCGCAACGGACTCCTGGTCGGGCATGCCGAGATCAAGCTGACCGACGTCGTCGGAGGCCACGAGATCATCTACGCTTTGGCGCCGACGGCATGGGGGTCCGGCCTAGGGACTGAGCTGGCTGAGGCCATCGTCGCCTATGGCTTGGATACTCTCGGATTGACCAGGGTGTATGCCACCGTAGCTGCATCGAACGAGGCCTCACTGACTCTGCTGGGCAGAATCGGTTTCGAGCATGTCCGGGACATCAAAGAGGACGACGGCACCACCACCCGCGTGTTGGCCCGCGGTCCGGCTGCGACCGACAAGTCGCCCCTCGCCCGATAGGGGCGAGCAAAACACTGCCTCTGAACCTCCTACGGGTGCTCAGGCAGCGCGGGTCGGATACCGGGTCCAGGTCCGGATGGGTGAGTCAGGAGCGAAGATGGTCTTCGGCTCGGCACGGGCATTACGCCAGCGGACGTAGGCGGCGATGGCGGCGTTCTGCTCGTCGTGGCTGCGGTGGTCGGTGCCGTTGAGGGCGAAGTAGCGCAGGGCGGCGAACTCGGCCTCGATCCAGTTCAGCCAGGAGCCGTAGGTCGGCAGGAAGACCAGCTCGACGTCGTTGCCGACCGCCCAGGCGCGGACCTTGGCATGCTTGTGCGGGGAGAAGTTGTCCAGCACCACATACAGCTTCTGACCGGGCCAGCGGGCGCGCAGGACCATGAGCAGGTCGAGGAACTCGCGCCACCGCTTGCGCGGGCGGATGCGGTAGTACAACTTGCCGGTGGCCAGATCGAGGGCGGCGAGCATGTGCATTACGCCGTTGTACCGGTTGTAGGTGGCCCGCAGCCGGCGCGGACGCCGCACCGGCCCCCACGCCTTGCCCTTGCGGGGCATCAGGTTCAGCGGCCCGAACTCATCGACGCATATCACCCGCCCGTCGGCGGGCGGGGTGTCGTACAGCGCCAGGATGCGGTGCATCTTGGCGATGAACTCCGGGTCGGTGGACGCCTTCCACGTGGTGGTGGTCTGCCAGGAGACCTTGCCGGCGTGCAGGATCCGGCGCAGCGTCTCCCGGCTGATGGCCGCGGTCACCTTCTGCTTGACCAGGTGCTCGGCGAGCTTGCTCAGGCTCCAGGTGGAGAACGCGGTGATCTTCCAGTCGGCGGGGGACGTCCGGGCGATCAGGCAGATGCGCTCACGCACCTGGTCACTGATCGTCTGGGGGCGTCCCCCGCTCCATTTTGGGTCCAGCGCGTCCAGCCCTCGCTCGTTGAAGGCGTGGATGACATCGCGGACGTAGTCCTCGCCGGCCTGCATCAGCACGGTGATGTCCTTGACCGTCTGGCCCTGGGCGGACATCAGCACCACGATCGCCCGGCGGAGTTTCACCGGGTCCTTCGCGGTCCGGCTGATCCGCTGCAGCTTCCGGCCCTCCTCCATGCTCACCGGCCGGACGAACACGCTTGGTCGACGTCCCACGACCACCTCCAAGATCAGGTCTTGGAGACAGTCTGCTGCCCGACGAACAGCGGGTTGATTACCCGGCCAAGGCTGCGTGACGAGCCACTAGCTCTTCGAGCAGGGGGACCCCCAGCGCGTCGACGCCCTCCTCCGCCTTGCAGCTGGACGCTCCCCCACTCTCGGCTTCTCCCCCACTCTCGACTTCGCTCGAGCGGGAGGGACCCCCATGAGCGGGGGCACCCCCATCGCCCCCGCTCACCCGTGCTGATGAGGCGCCGTTGCTTTCCTGCTACCTGATCCGCCGGACAGGCCCTGGGCCCGCTCGGCTTCTCGGCCGTCCTGGAGGAACCGTGTTCCGCAGCGAGTACGCGGACGTCCCACCCGTGGAACTCCCCATCCATGGCGCGGTGCTCGCGCGCGCCGCCGAGTTCGGGAGCACCCCGGCACTCACCGACGGCACCACCCTCACGTACGAGCAGGCGGACCGGTTCCACCGGCGCGTCGCCCCGTACGAGCGGGTCCGGCACGTCACCTTCCTCGGCGCCGTCCCCCGCGCCGCTTCCGGAAAGACCCTGCGCCGTGAGCTCCGCACGGCGCACAAGGAGCCCTCGTGACCCTGATCGGCCGCACCCACGCACGGGGCGTCGAAACGCTCTCCCTCGACGCCCCGGAGCGCCGCAACGCCCTGTCCGCCGCCCTCGTCGGGGAACTGACCGAGGCGCTGACCGACGCCGGCCAGGACACCGGCGTCCGCGCGGTGGTCCTCACCCACACCGGCAACACCTTCAGCGCGGGCGCCGACCTGCGCGACCCTTCCCCAAGCTCTCGGCTTCGCTCGAGCAGGGGAGACCCCAACCCTCCCGAGGCCCTGGTGGGCCTGTTGCGGCAGATCGTCGAGCTGCCCAAACCGGTCGTCGCCCGGGTCACCGGGCACGTCCGCGCGGGCGGCCTCGGCCTGCTCGCCGCCTGCGACATCGCCGTCGCCTCCCACGCGGCGACCTTCGCCTTCACCGAGGTCCGCATCGGGGTCGCCCCGGCCGTCATCTCCCTGCCGCTGCTGCCCCGCACCGACCCGCGCGCGCTGGCTCGCTACTACCTCACCGGCGAACGCCTCGACACGGCGGAAGCCGTTCGCATCGGACTGCTCACCGCCGCCGGTGACGACGTGGACGAGACGCTCGCGCCCGTCCTCGACGGCCTGCGCAGATCCGCCCCCGAAGCCCTGGCCGAGACGAAACGGCTGCTCACGGCTAGGGTGCTGGAGAACTTCGACCGGGACGCCGCCCACCTGACGGCGCTCTCGGCCCGCCTCTTCGCCTCCGCCCACGGGCGCGAGGGGATGACGGCCTTCCTCGAACGACGGGATCCGGAATGGGTGGTGTGAGCGCGGCGGCCGACCGTGCCGAACGCGTCCCCAAGCAGGACCGCAGCCGGGCCACCCGGCAGCGCCTCCTGGAGGCCGCCGTGGCCTGTCTCGCCGAACACGGCTGGGCGGGCTCCACGGTCTCCGTGGTCGCCGAACGCGCCGGTGTCTCCCGGGGCGCCGCCCAGCACCACTTCCCGACCCGCGAGGACCTGTTCACGGCCGCCGTCGAGTACGTCGCAGAGGAACGCTCCACCGCGCTGCGCGCGCTCTTCCCCGAGGGAGCGGCCGCCGGTGACCGCCGCGCGGTGGTCATCGCCCTGGTCGACCTCTACACCGGGCCCCTGTTCCGTGCCGCCCTCCACCTGTGGGTCGCCGCCTCCGACGAGGAGCAGCTGCGTCCGCGCGTGACCGAACTGGAGGCGCGCGTCGGCCGCGAGACCCACCGCATCGCCGTCGACCTCCTGGGCGCCGACGAGACCCGCCCCGGCGTCCGCGAGACCGTCCAGGGCCTCCTCGACATGGCCCGCGGCCTGGGTCTGGCCAACCTCCTCACCGACGACGCGGCCCGCCGCGAACGGGTGGTGGGGCAGTGGGCGGCTCTCCTCGAGGGGGCACTGGACGAGGCGCTGGACTGAGGCAAGGTGTCGTCGGCGGTCGGCGGTCGGCGGTCGGCGGTCGGCGGTCGGCGGTCGGTGTCCCGGGGGCCGGCGTGCGCGGCGAGCGCGCCGTGCGCGGCGTGGCGCTCACCGGTGCGGCGCCGCACTCACGGGTTCAGCCGCTCCACCCTCCAGCCCCCGTCCGCCTGTGCCACGTACCGCAGGCGGTCGTGCAGGCGGTTCTCCCGGCCCTGCCAGAACTCCACCGCCTGCGGGGCCACCCGGAAACCGCCCCAGTGCGGCGGCACCGGCACCTGCTCGTCCTCCGGATACCGGGCCGCGAGCTCCGCGTACGCCGTGTCCAGCTCCGCACGGCTCGCGAGCACCGAGGACTGGCCGCTCGCCCACGCGCCCAGCTGCGAGCCGTGCGGCCGGGTGCGGAAGTAGGCGGCCGTCTCGTCCCGGCCGGTGCGCAGCGCGACCCCGGTGACGATGACCTGCCGGGCCATCGGATGCCACGGGAACAGCAGCGAGACGTACGGGTTCCCGGTCAGCTCGCGCCCCTTGCGGGAGTCGTAGTTCGTGTAGAACACGAACCCCTGCTCGTCGAAGTGCTTCAGCAGCACCGTACGGGAGCTGGGCCGGCCCAGCTCGTCCGCCGTGGAGACGATCATGGCGTTCGGTTCGAACAGCCCGCCGTCCGTCGCGGCCTGCTTGAACCAGCGCGCGAACTGCTCGACGGGAGTGGCGGCCAGGTCGGTCTCGGAAAGCCCCTCGGCCCGGTACTGCTTGCGCATCGAGGCGAGAGCGAGGGGGACGGGGTCTCGGTCGGTCACGCCGTCATCCTGCCGTATGGACGGATTCCGTGGGAGCCCGGTGCCCCACGGTCTCGTATGGCACTGAGTGCCGTGAACCCTCCCCAAAAATGGCACTCAGGGATATTGTGCTGGCACCGGCCCGGTTGGGCGACAGCCCACCGGGCATCACAGGAATGACCGGTGGCGTCCCGGACCGCGAGTCCTCGCAGGAGGACCGTGGATCCATCGGACGCGCACCCCGTTCCCGTCGACCGGCCCGCACGAGGTCGCCCCACCCCACGACACCCCCCCACAACGGCACCACCCCCACGACAACATCATCCGTCGCCCACACCACAAGGAGCCGCCTGATGTCCGACTTCGTACCCGGGCTCGAGGGAGTCGTCGCGTTCGAAACGGAGATCGCCGAACCGGACAAGGAGGGCGGCGCTCTCCGGTACCGGGGCGTCGACATCGAGGATCTGGTCGGGCACGTCTCCTTCGGGAACGTCTGGGGCCTGCTCGTCGACGGCGCCTTCAACCCCGGCCTGCCGCCCGCCGAGCCGTTCCCGATCCCCGTCCACTCCGGTGACATCCGCGTCGACGTCCAGTCCGCGCTCGCCATGCTGGCCCCCGTCTGGGGCCTGAAACCGCTCCTCGACATCGACGCCGAGCAGGCCCGTGAGGACCTCGCCCGCGCCGCCGTCATGGCTCTCTCCTACGTCGCCCAGTCCGCGCGCGGCCAGGGCCGGCCCATGGTCCCGCAGCGTGAGATCGACAAGGCGCACTCCATCGTCGAACGCTTCATGATCCGCTGGCGCGGCGAACCCGACCCCAAGCACGTCGCCGCCGTGGACGCGTACTGGACCTCGGCCGCCGAGCACGGCATGAACGCCTCCACCTTCACTGCCCGCGTCATCGCCTCCACCGGCGCGGACGTGGCCGCGGCCCTCTCGGGCGCCGTCGGCGCCATGTCGGGACCGCTGCACGGCGGAGCCCCCTCACGGGTCCTCGGCATGATCGAGGAGATCGAGCGCACGGGCGACGCCGAGGCGTATGTGAAGCAGGCGCTCGACAGGGGCGAACGCCTCATGGGGTTCGGCCACCGCGTCTACCGCGCCGAGGACCCGCGCGCCCGTGTCCTGCGCCGCACCGCGCGCGACCTGGGGGCCCCGCGCTTCGAGGTCGCCGAGGCCCTGGAGAAGGCCGCCCTGGCCGAACTGCACGCCCGCCGTCCCGACCGCGTCCTGGCCACCAACGTCGAGTTCTGGGCCGCCATCGTCCTCGACTTCGCCGAGGTCCCGGCCCACATGTTCACCTCGATGTTCACCTGTGCCCGCACCGCGGGCTGGTCGGCCCACATCCTGGAACAGAAGCGCACCGGCCGCCTGGTCCGTCCCTCCGCCCACTACATCGGCCCCGGCAGCCGCGGCCTGCACGAGATCGAGGGCCACGCGGACCTCGCCCGCTGAGTGCGGGAGTCCTGAGGACCCGGGGACCCGGGACCCCCGGGGACCCGGGTCCCCGGAGCCCCGAAAACGCAGACGACCCGCGAGTCCGGTCCTCCGAAGGAGGGGCCGGCCGGACGTACCGGCGACTCGCGGGTCGGGCGACTGCGTTGGGTTAGGCCGGTTGCGTGTATCTCGCACACGCCGGTCCGGCGCCGAACCGAGTACGGCGACGGGCCACTAGCCCGCAGCCACCTCTTCCGTCCGGTATTCATACATCTGCCGAACCACCTCCTCTCCGAAGTACCGCCAGCCTAAGAAGCGATTCCCTCCGGAGCAACCACTTTTTTCGGTGGCCCCCGAGCGCCGGTGCCGTCAGACGCCGAGCAGCTGCTTCAGCGGGTCGATGGCGAAGTAGACGAGGAAGAGCCCCGCGGTGCTCCACAGCAGCCAGTGCACCTCGCGGCCCTTGCCCAGGCAGGCCTTGATGACCACGTAGGAGATGAAGCCGGCGCCGATGCCGTTGCTGATGGAGTAGGTGAACGGCATGACCACGACGGTCAGGAAGGCGGGGACGGCGAGCTCGAAGCGGTCCCAGTCGATGTGCCTGACCTGCGTCATCATCAGGAAGCCCACCGCGATCAGGGCGGGGGCCGCGGCCTGCATCGGCACGATGGTGAGCAGGGGGGTGAAGAAGAGGGCCAGAGCGAACAGGCCACCGGTGACGAGGTTGGCGAAGCCGGTCCGGGCACCCTCGCCGACACCGGCGGCGGACTCGATGTAGGTGGTGGCGGACGAGGACGAGGAGGCACCGCCCGCGACGGCCGCCGCACTGTCGATGAACAGGACCCGGCCCAGACCGGGGACCTGCCCGCGCTCGTCGAGCAGCCCGGCCTCGGCGGTGACACCGACGACGGTGCCCATCGTGTCGAAGAAGTCGGACAGGATGAGCGTGAAGATCAGCAGGACGATGGTGAGCACGCCGATCTGACCGAACGCGCCCAGCAGGTCGAACTGCCCCAGGAGTCCGAAGTCGGGCGCGGCGACGGGGGTGCCGGGCAGCTCGGGGGCGGTGAGGCCCCAGCTCTTGACGTCGGCGAACTCGTTGACGATGACGGCGAACACCGTCATCGCCAGGATGCTGATGAGGATGGCGCCCCGCACCTTGCGGGCCATGAGGACGAACGTCAGCAGCACACCCAGGCAGAACACGAGCATGGGCCAGCCGGTGAGGGTGCCGGTGCCGAGCTGGACGGGCACGGTGGTGTTCGCGGCGTCCGGGATGCGGGTCACGAACCCGGAGTCCACGAAGCCGATGAAGGCGATGAACATGCCGATGCCGACGCTGATCGCCTGCTTGAGCGGCTGCGGGATGGCGTGCATGATGGCCTCGCGCAGACCGGTCAGCACCAGGACACAGATCAGCAGGCCCTCGAGCACGACCAGGCCCATCGCGTCTTCCCAGGCCATCAGGGGAGCGATCTGGAAGGCGACGACGGCGTTGAGACCCAGGCCCGCGGCCAGGGCGAGCGGCAGGTTGCCGGCCACACCCATGATCACGGTCATCACGGCGGCCACCAGGGTGGTGGCGGTCGCCAGCTGGGCGGCGCTCAGGGTGTGGCCGAACTTGTCCTCGGTGCTGCCCAGGATGATGGGGTTCAGCACCAGGATGTAGGCCATCGTGAAGAACGTGGCGAATCCACCGCGTATCTCCCTGGCGTAGGTCGAGCCGCGTTCACTGATGCGGAAGAACCGGTCGAGCGGGCCGTGGGCTCTGGCGGGCGCCGGGTCGGCCGGGTCGGTCGTGAGGGTTTGCATGGGTGGGTCTCCTGGGCGAGCAGGTGCGGGGAAGCATGACGGCAACCGCCGGGCGCGTGCGGCATCGAAAATTTCGGGAATATCGAAAATGCCGGAAATACCGAAAACACCGAAATCCAGACACACCTGCGGCAGACCGCCAGCGGATTCTACGAACCTGGGCGATTTCCTCAAGCCCTTTGGGGAAAAGAGGAGTTGATTCCCTAGTCGGCCTCCCGTCGGTTCCTACAGAATTCGCCGCGACCTTCCCGTCATAACGGGAGGCAGGCGACAGGAGGGCATGGTGTTCACGGTGGGTCACTCCATACTCTCGGTGCGTGAACTCACCGCTCCCCTTCAACGCGCGCGCCGCCCGGACCCTGCGCGGGAAGGTCGGGATGGCCCCCGGCCACGTCGCCTACGGCATGCGCGCCTCCTACGGCATGACCCACATCACCCCCGACCACATCACCGCGTGGGAGCGCGGTGTCGCCCTGCCCACCGCCACCGAACTCACCGCTCTGGCCGGCGCGCTGTGGTGCTCCCCGAGCGACCTCATGGGTGCTCCCCGCACCCTGCGGGAACACCGGATCGCCAGCGGATTCGCCGCCGAGGACGTCGCCCGCGTCACCAGCCTGAGACTTCACGACTACCTCCGCATGGAGGAGACCGGGCAATGGACCGGCGACCGACGGCAGTCGGCCAAACTGGGCGCCCTCCTCAAGCTCCCCCCGAGAGACTTCGTCGCCATCACCGGCGGGGAGGCGGAACTCACCCGGCTGCTCGCCGAGGCCGTCTCCACCCGCTGGCAGGCCCACATCCGCGACATCGCCCGCCTTCTCTCGATGGAACGCCGCGACCTGCAGGACCCGCTGCGCACCATGCACACCGAGTACCAGTCCCTCATGGCGGCCACCCTCAGCAGGGGCGGCGGCGCCAACGCCTCCGGCGAGCAGGGGCGGCGCTACCTCGACGACATCGTGGACCACTTCTGGTCCCATTTCCCGGAGGGGTGACGCCCCCTGCCGCCCGCGCGTGAGGACGCCGAACCCGGCCGGCCGTGCCGCAGCGTCGCGGTGCTGCGGCACGGCCGGCCGCGATGATGCCGGGGCCGTACGACGATTCCTTCGATGTTGCGGAAACCCGATGTGCGCTGGGTCACGTTCAAGTTGAATGATTGCAAGTGAGTGAACCGATGTGCCGTACGTGCGGACGCGGCCTGCAGGGGGTCCAGGTGAGTGCTTCCCGGCGTAGTGGGGCCACCGACGAACTGGGGCCCGACGAGCCCGAGCGGGAGAGTTCGGGTGGTTCCGGGCGGAAGGGGCCGGGTGGGTCCGGGCGGGAGAGCCCAGCCGGATCCGATCTGCTGGCCGCGTTGTTGGACGGTATGGATGCCGCCCTGTGCGCTCTCGACGCGGACGGGGTGGTGACGCACTGGAACCGGGAGGCGGAACGCGTCCTCGGGTGGACCGCGGTCGAGGCGGTGGGCCGGCAGGGGTTCGCCGGATGGGCGGTGCGCGGCGCCGACGCCGCGGAGGTGGAGGCGCGGCTGATGTCGGCCATGGGCGCGCCGGGCCGGCAGGTGCACGAGTTCGCGCTGCTGACGAAGGACGGCGGCCGGGTGCTGGTGCGGACGCAGTCCGCGGCCGTGCGCGGGCCGGACGGGAAGCCGGCGGGCGTGTACTGCGCGTTCAGCGAGGTGCACGCGCAGATCGACCTGGAGCGGTCGATCGCGCTGAGCGAGGCGCTGCTGGAGGACGCGAGCTGGGGCGTCGTGCTCGTCGACGCCGATCTGCGGCCCGCCGTGGTGAACCCGCACGCGGCCCGCGCGCTCGGCACGGGGCGCGGGTCCGTGCTGGGACGGCCGCTCGGGGAGCTGCTGTCGCAGGGCGTGGAGGAGCTGGAGAGCGCGCTCACCCATGTGCTGGCCGAGGGCGCCCCGCCCGCGCCCGCCGACATCTGGGTGAGCGTGCGGGAGCCGGAGGGCGAGCGGCGGCGGTGCTGGCGGTGCGGGTTCGTGCGGCTGTCGTCGCCGCTGGCGGAGGAACCGGTGCCGCTCGGCGTGGGCTGGCTGTTCCAGGACGTGACCGAGTCCCGGCAGGGCGAGCAGGAGGCGTCGCTGCTGCGGTTCCGCGGGCAGCAACTGCACCGGGCGGCGCGGGCGGCGGCCGAGTGCGAGGACCCGGCGGAGGCGGTCACCGTCCACCTGGACTTCGCGCTGGCCGGATTCGCCGACCACGCACTGATCGACCGGGTGGCCGGCCGGGGGTCCGACGGGACGACGGACGAGGGGGAGAGCGCCGGGCGGGTCCGGCTGGTGCGGATCGCGGCCACCCCTGCCGGGGCGCCGGGGCCGAGCCGGCTGGCCGGGCGGGCGGGTCTGCCGGTGCGGTACCGCGAGGGGCATCCGGCGCTGCAGTGCGTGGAGCGGGCCGGCTCGGTGCGGGCCGACGCGGGGGCGGTGCCGGCGGAGGAGGCACGTGTGTGGGCGGTGTCCCGGCAGTGGCCGGCGGACGCGGCACACGCCCTGTGCACGGTGCTGCGCAGCCGCGGCCGGACGCTGGGCGCCGTGACGTTTCTGCGCGGTCCGGGCCGGAGCGCGTTCGAACGCTTTGACGCGGTGTACGCGGAGGACGTGGCCGCACGCATCGCCACGGCCCTGGACCTGGCGGGAGTGACCGGGCGGCCGGAGTGACGGCGGGCTCTCAGCGCCGGTAGAAGATCCGGTCGGCGTACTGGTCCAGGACGCGGCCGTTCCAGTCGTGGCCGCCGTCGACGTTGCCGGAGCGCAGGAGCGGGGGCTCGACGCCCCGCTCGGCCAGGGTGGCGGCGGCGGTGGCCACGACCGCCTGGAGCAGGGCCGCGGTGACGACCGTGGAGGCGGGGGCGAAGGGGGCGGGGACGTTGTCCAGGGTGAGCTCCGCGTCGCCGACCGCGATCTTGGAATCCAGGACGAGGTCGCAGTGGTCCTTCAGATACGTCCCCGACGCGTGCCGGGACGTCGTCTCCGCCGCGTACGCCACCGAGGTCACGCCGATGACCCTCATCCCCAGGGCGCGGGCGCTCACGGCCATCTCCACCGGGAGCGCGTTGCGCCCGGACAGGGAGACGATCACCAGGGCGTCGCCCGCGCGGGCCGGTGACGCGTCGAGCACGGCGCTCGCGAGGCCGTCGACGCGTTCGAGGGCGGAACCGAGGGTGGCCGGCATCACGTCGACGCCGACGGCACCCGGGACGGCGAGCAGGTTCATCAGGGCGAGTCCGCCCGCGCGGTAGACGACGTCCTGCGCGGCGAGCGAGGAGTGGCCGGCGCCGAAGGCGAAGAGGCGTCCGCCGTTTGTGACCGTGTCCGCGAGCAGGGTGCCCGCGGCCGCCACGGAGTCGGCCTCCTCGTCGCGGACCCGGTGCAGCAGGTCGATCGCGGCGTCGAGGAACCGGCCGGCCGGCGTGCGGTCGCTCATGGAGGACCATCCCTTCGGGGTGGGCTGCTGCGGATCACCGTGCGGTCCGGACCAGCGCCGTGTCAACATGGCGGCAGGGGCCGGGCAGACCTCCGCGGCGGCCCGTACCACCCGGCGAGTGCCCGGCGTTTCCACGGCATGCCCCGGTTGTCGGCGCGATGGGTCAGAATTGAGTCCAGGGCCAGCGCATGCGCCGGTGAGCCGTCCAGCCTCCGGCAGAGCCAATCGCAGATCTCATCGAGGGGCACGTATGTCCGGACTGATCGACACCACGGAGATGTATCTCCGCACCATCCTCGAGCTGGAGGAGGAAGGCGTGGTCCCCATGCGCGCCCGGATCGCCGAGCGGCTCGACCAGAGCGGGCCGACGGTCAGTCAGACGGTGGCCCGGATGGAGCGTGACGGCCTGGTGTCCGTCGCCAGCGACCGGCATCTGGAGCTGACGGAGGAGGGCCGTCGGCTGGCCACCCGGGTGATGCGCAAGCACCGCCTCGCCGAGTGTCTGCTCGTCGACGTGATCGGCCTGGAGTGGGAGCAGGTGCACGCCGAGGCCTGCCGCTGGGAGCACGTGATGAGCGAGGCCGTCGAGCGTCGCGTGCTGGAGCTGCTGCGGCACCCGACCGAGTCGCCCTACGGCAACCCGATCCCGGGCCTGGAGGAGCTGGGCGAGAAGGACGGCGCCGTCCCCTTCCTGGACGAGGGCATGGTGTCCCTGGCCGATCTCGACCCGGGGCCCGAGGGCAAGACGGTCGTGGTGCGCCGTATCGGCGAGCCGATCCAGACGGACGCGCAGCTGATGTACACGCTGCGCCGCGCGGGCGTGCAGCCCGGCTCGGTGGTCAGCGTGACGGAGTCGGCGGGCGGTGTGCTGGTGGGCAGCGGCGGCGAGGCGGCCGAGCTGGAGACGGATGTCGCCTCCCACGTGTTCGTCGCCAAGCCCTAGGGCCCGGGGTCTGGGGCCCGGGGCCTGTCGCCGCATCGCCGCATCGCGCATTGAACCCCCAACTCGTCTCGCCCGGGAGGGAGTTGGGGGTTCGGTGTGATCGGGCCGAATCCGAGATTCGGTGTGCCGAAGTGCAGCGCTCGCCGGGTTCACGTGCGAGGCTGTCGCGTGAGGCATATGACGCGAGGGGCTCTTGGCCGGGTCCGGCACGATGTCGCCCGGCCGGGGAGGGGCGGAGGATGTGCCGTGAGTACGTGAGGGGCCCCGGCGCCGTGCGGCGCCGGGGCCTGTCCTCCCCAGTGCTGACCCGGAGCCCCGAGCTCCCAGGGTCATTCCCCTCGAACCGGTTTCCCCGAGCGGTTCGCCTCCCGCTGGAAATCTCCCCTCGGCCACGACGATCAATCATCGAGGGGTGTCACTCGATCGAGGGGTATTGGCGGCGGGAACGGGGTTCTCGAAAGCGCATTCGATAACCTGTGCGGGGCGGCAACAGCAGACAGGGCAAGCAGCACGGCAGGCAGCGAGCTTGGGGGTGCCAACACGATGGCGCGACGTATCGACGTGACGGGGGCGGACGGCGTACGGCTCACCGCCTGGGAGTTCGGTGATCCCCCCAAGACCGGCGGCGATCCGGCGGAGCACGCCGCCGGGAGCACGAGCGTGCTGTTGTTGCACGGGCTCATGGGGCGGGCTTCGCACTGGGCGCCCACGGCCCGCTGGCTCTCCGGGCGGTACCGGGCCGTCGCCCTCGACCAGCGTGGCCACGGCCGCAGCGACAAGCCCGCGCAGGCCTCGTTCACCCGGGACGCCTATGTCGACGACACCGAGGCCGCCCTGGAGCAGCTCGGTCTCGGCCCGACCGTCCTCATCGGCCACGCGATGGGCGCGCTGACCGCCTGGCAGCTGGCCGCCAAGCGGCCGGACCTGGTGCGCGGGGTGATCATCTGCGACATGCGGGCCTCCGCGCTCGGGGCCGCCTCGCAGCGCGAGTGGGCCCAGTGGTTCAAGGCCTGGCCCCTCCCGTTCGCCACGCTCGCCGACGTACGCAAGTGGTTCGGCGAGGACGACCCCTGGGTGGAGCGGCCGAACCCGGCCCGCGGTGAGTTCTACGCCGAGGTGATGGCCGAGTCCCCGGACGGGTGGCGGCCGGTCTTCGACCCGGACCAGATGCTCCGCTCCCGCGAGACCTGGGTGTACAACGCGCACTGGGAGGAGCTGGCCCAGGTGCGGTGCCCCACCCTGGTGGTCCGCGGCCTCGACGGCGAACTGGGGCGCGCGGAGGCCCAGGAGATGGTCCGCGTCCTGCCCCGCGGCCAGTACGCGGAGGTGGCCGACGCCGGCCACCTGGTCCACTACGACCAGCCGGAGGCCTGGCGGACGGCGATCGAGCCGTTCCTGGCCACCCTCCGCGCCGGCTGAACCCGGCCGCCCGTACCGCTTGTCCGGGGCGCTCAGCCCTTGCTGACCGCGGTGAGGATCTCCGGGAGGCGGCGGGCCGTGCGCGGGGCGGCGAGACGGAGGCCGAGCAGGCCGATGGCGGCGCCGTACACCGTGCCCACCGGGAGCAGCAGCCACGTCCGGCCCTCGCCGCCCGCGCTCACGTTCAGCCAGATCGTGAGCGCGATGACCGGTGCGCACAGCACGGCCGCCGCCACCATGCCACCGAAGATCGAGATCCAGGCGAGCCCGGTCTGCCCCGGCGCGACGTTCTTGTAGCCCTCCTGCGGAATGGAGTAGGGAAAGCACGCCGACGTCCACGCACCGGTCGCGAGCATCGCGCCCAGCAGGGCGAAGGACAGCCCCAGGGCCTCCGGCAGCCGGGGCCAGTCGCCGAGCATCGCGGTGGTCAGGACGGTCACGAGCGTGGCGTAGGGCAGCGTGATCAGCAGCAGGGCCAGGGCACGGGCGCGGAGCTCGGCGTAGGCGTCCCGGGTGCCGGCGATCGTCATCGCGACCATCCAGAACGCCGAGGTGTCCTGGCCGAACTGGTTGTACATCATGATGCCGAGCATCCCGGCGGCGAAGCAGGCGAAGTAGACCGAGCCGGTGCCCTGCCAGGCGTTGAACACCGGCACGATCAGCCCGATGGCCAGCGAGGTCACCCATGCCGCCTTGGTCTTGGGGTCGCGCCAGACGTAGCGGAGGCTGCGCTCCATGACCGTGCCGGTGCGTCCCGCGGGCAGCAGCCGGGCCGGCCCGGTCGAGGCGCGGTCGCGCACGGCCGCCTCGCCGCTCTGCAGGGTGGAACCGTCGGGCGAGGTCATCAACAGGGTCAGCGACCGCGACCACAGCGCGAGCAGCGCCACCAGCGCCCCGACGCTCAGGGCGAACTGGGCGACGGCGATCCCGTACGAGCCCTCGCCCACCGAGTGCACCGCGCCGATCGCGGACGCCGGAGGGATCCAGCGCACCACGTCCGCCGCGGGTTCGAGCTGTTCGAGACCGGAGGCACCGAGCCGCTGCGCACCGAAGTTGACCAGTTGCGCCCCGATCGCGATCAGGAGTCCGCTGAGCACCGCGAGGTCGCGTCCCTTGCGGCTGGTCAGCAGCCGTACGTTGGCGGTGGCGACCGCACGGGCCAGCGCCACGCACACCAGCAGCGCCAGCGGGACGGCGAGTACGGCAGAGGCGCTGACGGCGATCGCCGCCCCGCCGTGCGCGACGGCGATCACCGACCCGACGAGCATGCACAGTGTGAACAGCGGTCCGATGCCGACCAGCGAGGCGATGAGCAGGGCCCGCACCAGCGGCCGGGGACGCAGCGGCAGCATCACCAGCCGGGTCGGGTCGAGCGTCTCGTCACCGCTGGGGAAGAACAGCGGCATCACCGCCCAGCCCAGTGCCAGCACCGCCACCAGCAGCACGACCAGCGACTCGGCGTGGTCGACGCGGCGCAGCACGACGAGGCCGACGAGCTGGAGCGCGGCGAACAGCAGGACGACGACGGCCGAGGTGATGTACGCGGCCTTGCGCCCACCGGACTGCCGCAGTCCGTTGCGCAGCAGGGACAGTTTCAGCCGGACGAAGACCGGGGTGAGCGCGGGGGCGGAGGCGGCCGCGGGGGAGGGGGCGGTCGCGGGAGCGGGGACGGGGGCGCTCACCGGGATCCGCCGCCCAGCCAGTCGAGCTCGGAGCCGGTGTCGCGGCCGTGCGCACCGACGAGTTCCAGGAACGCCGCCTGGAGCGAGGGCGCGTCCCCGCGCACCTCGGCGAGTGGCCCGTGGGCACGGATCCGGCCCGCGGCCATCACCGCGACCCAGTCGCACAGCGACTCGACGAGTTCCATGACGTGGGAGGAGAACACGACCGTGGCGCCGGACGCGGTGTACCGCTCCAGGACGCCCCGGATGATCTGCGCCGAGACCGGGTCGACCCCCTCGAACGGCTCGTCCAGGAACAGCACTTCGGGGTTGTGCAGGAGCGCGGCGGCGAGGCCGATCTTCTTGCGCATACCGGTCGAGTAGTCGACGACCAGCTTGTGCTGGGCCCCGGCCAGGTCGAGGACGTCGAGCAGCTGGGTGGCGCGCTTGTCGACCTCGGCGCCGGGCAGGCCGCGCAACCGGCCGGAGTAGGCGAGCAGTTCACGCCCCGACAGCCGCTCGAACAGCCGCAGCCCCTCCGGCAGCACCCCGATCCGTGCCTTGACCTCGACCGGGTCGCGCCACACGTCGTGTCCCACGACCTCGACGGTGCCCTGATCGGGCCGCAGCAGCCCGGTCACCATCGACAGCGTGGTGGTCTTCCCCGCTCCGTTCGGCCCGACGAGCCCGATGAACTTGCCCGCGGGCAGCTCCAGATCGATCCCGGCCACCGCGATCTGCTGACCGAACCGCTTCCAGAGCCCCTGCACACGCACGGCGGACGAACCCACCCCTGCTCCCTCCGTCATACGAGCACCCTAACGGGGAGGGCGATCCGCGCGGGGCCGGAGCACACGGCCCCACACCGCCCCGACCGACCGCGCCCCGACCGACCGCGCCTCGACCGACCGCGCCTCGACCGACCGCGCCCCACGCCGACCGGGCACCTCCACGGACCCTGCAGCCCTGGTGTTCCCGTGGGCCCTGCGCCCTGGTGGCCCGATCGGACCTGATGGTTCCGTCGGTCCCGGTGGCCCTGCCGGTCCTGCGGGTTCCGTTGTCCTGCCGGGTCCGGTGGTCGGTTCTGCCGGTCCTGGTGGTTGCGTCGATCGCGGAGTTCCGCCGGTCCCGGCAGGTGCGAGGTTCTGCCGAGGCCGGCGGTCCCGGCGGTCCTACTGGCCCTGCCGGCGCCTGAGCTCCTGCTGGTCCTGCCGGTCCCGACGGTCCTGGCGGTCGCGGCCGCAGGCGTAGGCGAGGGGGGAGATCAGTTCCGTCGCGTCCGGCAGCCAGCGGTTCGCCGGGGTCGGCCTGCTGGCCCACTGCACGGCCCCCCTCGACCCGAACCGCGTGGGCGGCGCCGCCACGTACGCCCCCTCGCCCCGCACGCTCAGATCGAGCGGGGACAGCGACCAGCCCAGGGAGCGGATCAGACCCGGCACCTTGGTCGAGGCGCCGGGGAGCACGAAGAACTCCATGCGTCCGGCCGGGCTCAGGGTCACCGGGCCGAGCGTCAGTTGCATCCGCTCCATCCGGGCCAGCGCCAGGAATCCGGCCGTCTCGGGGACGGAGATCGTGTCGAAGGCGTGGCCGGTGGGCAGCAGGATCGAGGCCGTCGGCCACATCTGCCACATGCGGCGAACGGTGGTCGCACTGCCGGTCGCCTGGGCCGCCCAGTCCGAGCGCGCCGGGTGTGCGCCGGGTGCCGGGCACCCGGCGACGCCGCAGGAGCAGCGGTGCACCCCGTTGACGGCCTCCAGCCAGGTGCCCGCGAACACGTCCCAGTGCCGCTCCTCGGTATACCGCACCGCGGTCTCCAGCAGGGTTTCTCCGCGCTGCTTCGGGATGTGTCCGGTGCCGGTGCCCGGGATCGTTTTTTCCACGATGAACACAACTACGTCCGTCACCAGGGGTTACGCCCGTGTCCATGCGCGGGGGAGGAGCACTTGCTTCGCGCCCGGGGCGCATGGGTGCATCCGCGGGGGCGCGCAAGAGGATCCACGTCCCCAGGTGGGTAGCCAGGAGTGGGTGACCGGTGGTGGCCGGCCGGCGGCCGCGACCGGGAGTGGGCGGCCGGCCGGGGCAGGCATCAACTGTCACCCCGGCAATCCGTACATGTCTCGCATCTTCGGCACCTCGGCGGGGCATTGATCTTCAGGGCCGGAACTTTTGCTCCTGGTCGAGAGGAGATGTCAGGAGATGCCGGGTCTCCGGCCGCGGAAGACACGTCAACTCGGTGCGTGGGCAGGCACCGCAGCCACAGGGGGTGTGCCATGGCCGCAAGGCCTCTCGTCGCGCGGCAGCCGAACGAACGACTGCAGGCGCTCATTCAGGAAGCCGGGTGCTCCAACGCCGGGCTGGCCCGCAGGGTCAACCTGTGCGGCGCCGAACACGGCCTCGACCTGCGCTACGACAAGACGTCGGTGGCCCGCTGGCTCCGCGGACAGCAGCCGCGGGGCCGGGCGCCGGCGATCATCGCGGAGGCGCTCGGACGCAAACTGGGCCGCACGGTCACGATCGACGAGATCGGCATGGCCAACGGCAAGAACCTCGCGTCGGGCGTCGGTCTCCAGTTCTCGCCGACGGTGCTGGGGGCCATCGAGCAGGTCTGCGAGCTGTGGCGCAGTGATGTGGGCCGGCGGGACTTCCTGTCCGGCTCCTCCGTCGCCGCGTCCGCCCTCGTGGAGCCGAGCCGGGACTGGCTGATCTCCGCCCCCGACGCGCAGGTGGCGCGCTCGGTCGGGCCGCGGGTCGGGCGGTCCGACGTGGGGGCCGTGCGGTCGATGACGCAGGCCCTGGTGGACCTGGACCACCAGTACGGCAGCGGGCACGTGCGTCCGGTCGTCGTGCACTACCTCAACAGCGTCGTCTCGGGGCTGCTCGCGGGATCTTACCGAGAGGCCGTGGGGCGGGAGTTGTTCGCGGCGGTCGCCCGGCTGACCGAACTCGCCGGATACATGGCGATCGACACCGGGCAACCGGGCCTCGCCCAGCGCTACTACATCCAGGCGCTGCGGCTGGCCCAGGCGGCCGGCGACCGCGGCTACGGCGGGTACGTACTGGCCGCCTCCATGAGCCATCTGGCCGCGCAGCTCGGAAACCCGCGGGAGATCGCGCAGTTGGCGCGAGCCGCGCAGGAAGGCGCGCGGGGCCGGGCGACACCCCGCGCGCAGGCGATGTTCCGCGCGGCGGAGGCACGCGGGCACGCGCTGATGGGCGACGCGCACGCCGCGCAGATCGCGGCCGGGCACGCGATCAGCGCCATGGAGGCGGCCGATCCGGCGTCGGGGGACGATCCCGTGTGGATCGCACACTTCGACGAGGCCTATTTGGCAGACGAGTTGGCGCACTGCCACCGGGATCTGGGACAGGCCGAGGCGGCCGCGCGGTGCGCGCTCGAGGCACTGGCCGGCCATCCGGAGTCCCGGGCCCGGCGCCGGGCGATCGGCTATGTGCTGCTGGCCACCGCGCAGGTGCAGCAGCGGGAGGTCGAACAGGCCTGCAGTACGGGCCTGAAAGCGGTGGAACTGCTCGACGGGCTCAGGTCGAACCGCGGTGCCGAGTACCTGGAGGACTTCCGACAGCGACTGGAGCCGTATCAGGAGGAGCCGGTGGTGCGGGAGTTCGGCGCACGTGTCGCCCTCCCGGCCGCGGCATGAGCATGAACACAGGTACGGGCGGGGGTGCGAGCAAGAGTACGGGTACGCACGGTGGCGGCGTCGGGGGATGAACGGGACGGACTTCGGCGGGCGAACGGGCGGCCAACGTGGAGTTGACGCGGGGCCGGGGTGAAGGAGGGGCCATGAACAGCGTGTGGTGACCTGGTTCTGTTACCGCGATCACAGGGCAGGATCTCAGGCTCCGTGCTGCGTGGCACCGGGCTCCGGGGACCCGGTAGCGTGAGTCGACGATTCACAAGGTCCCCCATGTGTAGGAGTCCCGGTGACGCAGAGTGGACAGGGCGAGGAGCCCTCGGCGCGCCCCGCGCGCGAAGGCATCGTGCTGCCCTCCGACGGTGGCGAGCCCCTGCTGCCGGGCGGGCCGGCCGGTCCGGTAGCCCCGGGCGGTGCGGGCGGACAGCCGCCCGCCTCGGCGCCGCCCGGCGGCCAGACCTGGGGAACGCCCTGGGGACCGGAGGAGCAGTTGCCGGCCCCGTCGCAGGGTCAGGGCTGGCAATCCCCGCCCGCGCAGCAGTGGGGCCCGCAGGAACCGGCCCCCTGGGGCGCGCAGGACCCGGCCGCGAGCGGGCACGGCCAGGGGCAGCACGGTCCGGGTCCGCTGCCGCCCGAGGGCGGGCAGGTCCCGGCGTACGGCGCCCACACCCCGTACGACCCGTCCGCCCCGATGCCGCCGCAGAACGGTTCCTCCTACGGTGTTCCCGCCGTCGACGCGTACGGCTCCGCCGCCGCGGGCGCACTGCCCGACGGGTCGGAGGGGGCCACCCAGTTCCTGCCGCCGGTGCCCGCCGCCCCCGTGGACGAGGGTGCGACGCAGTACATACCCCCGGTGGGCCCGGGGGCGCTGCCCCCCGAGATGCCCGCCGCACACCACTCCGAGGCGACCGGGTACCCGGGCCCGCCCGCGGGCAACCCCGACGCCGAGGCCACCCAGTTCATGGCCCCGGTGACCGACCAGCCCGGGGGAGCCCCGTACGGCGCCGCACCCGGCGCTCCGGGCGACGACGGGAACCGGCAGCCGCCCGCCGAGTTCGACAACCTCTTCCGCGGCGCGGGCGCCGACCCGGGCGCGGTCGGCTCCACCCAGCAGCTCCCCCGCTTCGAGCGTCCGCAGCCCGCCCACACCCCGCCCGGCCGGGGTGGCGGCGGCCGGCGTGCCGCCCGTGGGGGCGACGGCGGCGGCCGGAGCGGACGTACGGGCTCACGGGTGCCGCTCATCGCGGCGGTCGGTGTCGGTCTCGTCGTCCTGGGCATCGGCGCGGGCGCGCTGCTCGGCAGCGGAGACGACGACAGCGGCAAGAAGCAGCCCGTCTCCGCCACCGCCCCCGCGAGCGAGGAACCCGAGGCCGAGGCGTCCCCCACCGTCGACCCGGTCCGTCAGCAGGCAGTGGAGCTGGACAAGCTGCTGGCCGTCAGCGGCGACAGCCGGACCGCCGTGATCAACGCGGTGAACGACGTGAAGGCCTGCCGCAATCTCGACCAGGCGGCCAAGGACCTGCGGGACGCGGCCGACCAGCGCAACCAACTGGTCACCGACCTCTCCGGCATCGAGGTGGACAAGCTGCCCGACCACCAGGCGCTGAGCGCCGCGCTCACCAAGGCGTGGCAGGCGTCGGCGTCGGCCGACGACCACTACGCGGCCTGGGCCGACCAGGTGGCGGGCAAGAAGGGCTGCAAGAAGGGCCAGGCCCGCACGACCGGTCAGACCGAGGCGGGCAACCGGGCCAGCGGCACCGCGACGGAGGAGAAGACCAAGGCGGCCTCGCTGTGGAACGCGATCGCCAAGCAGTACGGCCTGACCGAGCGGCCGCCGACCCAGCTGTGACCGGCTTTTGGCGGCAGCGGGGGCGGCGGAGGACAGGGGAGGACAGCGGAGCGGGCCGGGCCGGTGGACGGCCTCCGTCCGCACCCTGCCCCTCCTCACCCCGCTCCGTCCTCGCCGCGCCCCCGCGCGTCACACCACGTCGGCTTCGTGCAGGGTGTCCGTCACGTCGATGAAGCCCTCGCTGCCGGCCACCAGCCGCCCGTCCTCGACCTTCTGCAGGGTCACGTTGGCGTTGACCAGCCGCGGGAAGCCGACGGCGGCCAACTTGTCCTGGAACTGCCAGCGCAGGGTGGGGGTGAGGCCGCCCGTCTCGACCTTCAGCCCCTTGTTCAGCGTCCGGGTCACACCGCGCGAGCTCACCTCGTCGTCGCCGAGCGACTCGAGGACCTGCTTCAGCACCGTGTAGGCGATCCAGGTGGTCTGCACCCCGGCGTCGGCGGGGTCGATCCGGTTGTCGCCGAACGCCTCCTTCTTGATCACGTCCTTCATCGGGTCCCAGAGCGCGTCGCTCGACGCCGGGTACCAGCCGGTCACGTACGACCCCTCGTACGGGCTCGACGCGCCGCCGGACGTGTTGATCGTCGTCTGGTCGACGCTGCCCATCACGGTCGCGGTGCGCACGTCGGGGTAGTCGGCGCGGGCCCGCCGGAAGGAGTCCATGAAGGTGCCGGTGCGGTCCCCGAGCGCGGGCACCACACAGCCCGGCGCCTCCGGGTCGGTGGTGCTGGTCTCCAGGGCCCGCTTCGACTGCCCGGCGTACTCGGTGGCCTCCTCCTCCGCCCGCTGGTCCGCGGTCGGCTCATGACCGCCGGCGGACAGGCCCGAGTTGAGCAGCGGGGGCAGCTGGTCGCCCGCTATGGTGTCCGGCCGGATCAGGGTGACCGGCCCGCAGGAATCGGCGAGGGCGCGGCCGAGACCGGCCAGCAGCGCCGGCTGGCCGCCGTTGACGGGGTAGGACAGCGGGCTGGTGAACTCGTCGGTGGTGATGCCGTAGCCGCCGATGTACGGGATGCCGGCACCCTCGAGGGTGGGCAGGAAGGCGTCGGCGTGCTGGCTGTACGAGCCGACGACCGCGACGGCGTTCTCCTTGACCGCGGTCCGGGCGCACCGCGCGGCGGCCACACTGTCGTTGCGCTCGTTGCACGTGAGGACGTTGAGCTTGCGGCCGTTGATGCCGCCCTCGGAGTTCACCCAGCGGGCGTAGGCGCGGGCGAAAGCGGGCATGCCGGGCTTGTTGGTGGTCTTGGTCTCCTCGGGCGCCCAGGTCATGACGGTGATCGGGTCGTCGTCGGTCCCCAAGGTGCCGGGGACGACTCCGCAGCCGGCGGCGAGCGTCATCGCCGCCAGCGTGCCCGTGGTCATGACGCCCGCTCTGAACGTCCGGGAGCGGTGGCGGGGAAGGGAACTGCTGCGAATGCGACTGCCGGTCATGCTTACGCACGATTCCCTCACATCGCCAACCCCGGGGTGACCTGTGGTCAACGAGTGGTGACGTGGGAGTGAATTAAGGGGCCGATGTGACCCCTGGGAAGTGGAAACGTACGATCGATGACCGTGCAAGGTTCGGAGAACTCTTCCCGCCGCGGCCGTCGCTCATCCACCATGGGCGGCATGCCACTCAACGACATGCCATGGTGGCGCTGGCGCAGCAATGTGCGCTCCGCGCTGCACATGCTCTCCGACCCCGGGTTCCAGCAGGGGGTCTGGCTGGCCGGGGTGGACGGCTACGGTGACGTCACCGACGCGGTCTACCGGCTGGTCGAGGACACCTGGCTGGACAACTGGTCCGCCGAGAAGTACGTCGGCACGATCTTCCGCGACTCCCAGGAGGCGGCGCTCGTCGACACCGCGGTGCTGCGCGTGCTGCGGATCATGCACCAGGTCGGTCCGGACGCACCGGTCACCGCCTACCTCGAGCACGAGGGATGGCCGGACGCGGTACGGGCCGCGCGGGACGCGCATGTGCGGCTGGCGGTGAGCGACGGGGAGGACCCCGACACCGCGCCGCGGACCCTCGAGGTGCTGAACATCCTCACGCGGTCCGCGTAGCGGGACGGCTCCTCGTCCGCGACCCGCGTATGGGACCCTTTCCCGCATGAGTGAGCAGCCCACCCGAGCAGAGGCCCCGGCCGACCAGTACGTTCTGACCCTGTCCTGCCCCGACAAGCAGGGCATCGTGCACGCCGTGTCGAGCTACCTGTTCATGACCGGCTGCAACATCGAGGACAGCCAGCAGTTCGGCGACCACGACACCGACCTGTTCTTCATGCGGGTCCACTTCTCCGCCGAGGCACCGGTGACCGTGGACAAGCTGCGGGCGAGTTTCGCGGCGATCGGTGACTCGTTCCGGATGGACTGGCAGATCAACCGGGCCGACGAGAAGATGCGCATCCTCCTGATGGTCAGCAGGTTCGGCCACTGCCTGAACGACCTGCTCTTCCGCGCCCGGATCGGCGCGCTGCCGGTGGAGATCGCCGGAGTGGTGTCCAACCACACGGACTTCGCGGAACTGGTGGCTTCGTACAACATTCCCTTCCACCACCTGCCGGTGACGAAGGACACCAAGGCGGAGGCCGAGGCGAAGCTGCTGGAGATCGTGCGCGAGGAGGACGTCGAACTCGTCGTGCTCGCCCGCTACATGCAGGTCCTCTCGGACGACCTGTGCAAGCAGCTCTCCGGGCGGATCATCAACATCCACCACTCCTTCCTGCCGAGCTTCAAGGGCGCGAAGCCGTATCACCAGGCGCACGCCCGGGGAGTGAAACTGATCGGTGCCACCGCGCACTACGTCACCGCCGACCTCGACGAGGGCCCGATCATCGAGCAGGAGGTCGAGCGGGTGCGGCACGACGTCGCCCCGGACCAGCTCGTCGCCGTCGGCCGCGACGTGGAGTGCCAGGCGCTGGCGCGCGCGGTGAAGTGGCACGCGGAGCGCCGCATCCTGCTGAACGGGCGGCGGACGGTGGTCTTCGCCTGAACCGCCGGCCGCCCGGAAGGCGTGGAGGGTCCCGGCTACATCCTGCTCAGTGAGGCCGCCGCCAGGAGGACCTCACTGATGGCCTCCTTGTCGCCGACCTGCCCGGCGGCCGCCTCCCGCGGGGGTACGTGGCCCGCGGCCAGACGGCAGAACTCCGAGCCGTCGAGGGCGATGTGGGCCACCTCGTGCTCGGCGGAGCCCCGGGCGGCGGGGGAGTCCAGCGGGATCAGCCACTCCCCGCCCCCGGACCCCTCGATCTCCAGCCGCAGGCTCCGCCCCGGCGCACCGGCCGCGACCAGCCGCCGCCCGCCGGGTGCGTCCGGCCCGGAGCGGCGGCGTGCCTCCAGTACGGACGGCAGCATCCGCGCGGCCAGGTCGACCATGCGGTGCAGATGCCGTCCGGTGGGCGGATCGTACGGGTAGTCCACCGCCTCGGCGATGTCCTCCGCGTGCACCCAGCACTCGAAGGCGCGGTCCAGCATCGCGTCGTGCAGCGGCAGCTCGAAGTCGCCGTACGGCACCGCCGTCCGCCCGGCCCGGCTGCCCGTGAAGGACACGGTCCGCACCAGGTCGTGGGTCTGCGCACGCCAGGGCGCCCGTACGGAGCGGGTGGGAGGGGAGTGGGCGGCACTCCAGTACGCCTCGGTGCGGGCCGACGGGGTGGGCCGCTCGGCCGACAGGCCGCCGAGCGGGTCGTCCAGCCCGAGGGCGACCGCGACCAGGCCGTCGACGGTCAGCAGATGCGCGATGACCCCGGCGACCGTGGTGCGGCGGGTGGTCGCCTCGTCGTCCTCGTACCAGCGCAGCCGTACGGGCGCGTGCCACTCGGTGTCGCCGAAGTCCTGGAGCAGCGCGTCCAGCCGGGCCGTCTCGGCGTCGTAGGCGGCGGCCCAGTCGGGTACGGGTATGCGCGGCGGGCGCCGCTTGAGGCAGGACTCCAGGACGCGGGTGCGCAGCCCCGGGTCCAGATCGAGGCTCTCGGGGCGCTGCAGCAGCCCGACCGCGTCGCGCAGGCGCAGCGCCTCGTCGGCGCAGGCCCCGCAGTCGCCGAGGTGCTCCTCGACGGCCGCCGTCTCCTCCGGCGCGCAGGCGGCCAGCGCCCACGCGCCCAGCAGTGACTTCAGCACCCGGTGCTCCAGCACCAGCGGCTCGACCGGTCGCGGCGCGACCCCGGCGGAGGGCTCGGGTGCCGGCGCCGGCAGGGACGGCCCGCCGTCCTCACGCATACCGTCCGCCCCGTTTCCCGTGGCCGTGTGTGTTCCCGCGGCGGCGGCGTCGTCGCCGGACGGCTCGCAACGGTCGTCGCTCACGCCGCACCCCCGATGCCGGGCGGGGTGTCCAGCCGGGCCGTCTCGGTGTCGTGAGCCGTGGCCAGCAGTTGCAGGCCCAGCCGGAGGCGGCGGCGGGCCTCGTCCGCGGTGACGCCGAGGTCGGCGGCGGTCTGGTGGTAGTCGCGGCGCTGGAAGTACGCCCGCTCCAGCGCGGCCCGCAGCGGTACCGGCATGGCGTGCGCGATGTAGTCCGCGCGGGCGGCCACCGAGGCGTGGCGCACCTGGCGCTCCAGTTCCTCCGTGTCGCCGGGGGAGCCGGGGGAGCTGCGGGCGAGCGCCGCCGTCCCGGTGGCGCGCAGCCGCTCGACGGCCAGCCGATGGGTCAGCTCGGCGACCCAGGTGCGCAGCGGGCCCTGCTTGGGGTCGTAGGCGTCCGGGTGCTCCCAGACGTGGGCGAAGACGTCGCGCGTGATGCCGTCGGCGGCGCGCTCGTCGCCGAGGACGCGGTGGGCGAGGCCGTGCACGAGGGAGGCGAACCGGTCGTAGAACTCACCGAGCGCCGCGGCCTCCCCGCGGGCGAGCCGCTGCTGCATCTTGCGGTCCCAGTGAGGCGGGACGTCCCTTTTCGACATGTGGCCCCCTTCACCCCCTGTTCCTCCCCCGGCGCCCCGAGCCGATCGTGCCCGGGGCCGGCGTGTGCCCGCCGACTCCATGAATGTAGTCGGCACGTCGGAGAGCGCACGCCCCTTTACGGCAATGCGCGCCCCCGGCGAGCCACAGGTGGTAAGGAGCCACCCGCGGGCACGTCGGATGCCGTCCGGAGCGTGCCTACCCAGCCGCTCACCGATCGGAATCGACTGAAGTCGACTGAGACTGACTGAAGCCAACCGGAACTGACCAGAACTGACTGATGCGGATCTGAACAGACCGTAACCCATCGAATTGGATCGAAGCCGACTGAAACAAGCCTTTACTGTTCGGTAACGGTTTCCCGGGTCGAGTTTCAGGGCACGGCCGGTGGGCAGCCGCGCTGCAAGGAAGCGTAGGTGTTTCTTCCGTTTCGGCGAGCGAAGGGCGTGGTGGTGGCCTTCAAAGTGACCGACGGGCAGCAGGGCGAGTGGGCCGTGCTCCAAGTGTCGGGTGAGCTGGACCTGGTGACGTCGCCGGTGCTGCGTCAGCGGGTGCACGACGCGGTGGCCGACGGCAGGCACAGCCTCGTCCTCGATCTCTCCGAGGTGTGGTTCTGCGACTCCAGCGGCGTCGGGGTGCTCATAGCCACCCGCCGGCTGCTGCGTTCCTGCCGGGGCAGTCTGCGGCTGATCCTGCCCGCCCACGGGGCCGCCGACGGCAGTCACGTCAACCGGGTCCTCGGCGCGCTCGGTGTCCGCCGCCTCTTCGACGTGCACCCGGACGTCCCGTCCGCGGTGGACGGGAGCTCCCGCCCGCTGTCGGCCTGAGCCGACCGCGAGCCCTCGGGGCGTCAGGCGCGACGGACCTCGGGGCGCACGCGCATCACGGACACCACGCGCACCGCACCTACCGCGAAAGGTGTCGCGTGTCACGCGATTGTCCCGGAATTCTCCCGCTCTTGGCGCAGATGTCGCTTCCGAATTCATGAAGCCGCCTCGTACGACGTACCCTCCGAGCGAGACGACCCTCTGAGTAAGGCGGCCTGAAAGAAACATGGTCACCAGCGAGTACGAGCGCCGGATCGCGGCCCGGTTCGCCACCTTCGACCAGGACGGCAACGGTTACATCGACCGCGAGGACTTCAGCGGAGCGGCCAAGGCGCTGCTCGCCGAGTTCGGCACGCGGGCCCGCTCCGACAAGGGCCAGGCCCTGTACGGCGGCGCCGAGGCCTTCTGGCAGGGCATGGCGGGCATCGCGGACCACGACGGCGACCAGCGCATCACCCGCGAGGAATTCGTGACCGGCGCGGTGAAGCGGTTGCGGGACAACCCGGACCGGTTCGCCGAGATCGCCCGGCCCTTCCTGCGCGCGACCCTCGCCCTGACCGGCCCGGACGACGACGGCGCGGTCGGCGTGGCGGACGCCGCCCGCGTCCTGAGGGCGCTCGGTGTTCCCGAGGAGCTCGCCGGATCCGCTGCCGCCGCGCTGGACGCGGACGGCGACGGCAGGATCGGCGAGGAAGAGGTCGTACGGGGCTTCGCCCGCTACTTCACCGTCCCCGAGTAGGGCCGGTTTCCACGTCCCCGGGCGGCGCTGCTCCTGGAGCAGCGCCGCCCGGGGACGTACTCGAGTACTTTCGGTGCCTTCAGCGCCTTCCGCAGGGGCGGCGCCCACGTGCGGGTGCGAGCCGACGGCGCAACACGCCCGGAGCCGTGAACAGTTCGGCCGTGGCCGATCGGGACCTTCCGGGCGGTGGCCCGACCGGTGCGCCGGGATGCCGGCCCGCGCGGAGAGCCCCCGCGCCGCCGTCCACGGGGCGGCCGTCACCGTCGACCCCGCGGGCGTCACGGCGGCCCGGCTGCCCACGAAAAAGCCTGGGTGCGGACTCGGCGTGCGGAAACGGTGACGGAGAGCGAGGGGGGTGTCCGTCGTCGAACTGCCCGCCGGAACGGCCTGCCCCGCCTCTTCGTCTGCGATGTCCTGGAGCGCTCCCGCTCGGATGTCGCGGATTGTGGCACAACGAGGTCACGGAGCGTTGATGCCGTGTTGTGTCCTGTACGTGACTCGTCACGGCCCGGAGTCGGCCGCCCGCTCCGGTACCTTGTGTGGGATGCGAGTGGTCGTGAGCACGCACAGTACGGGAGCCGTCTTCGGGACGGCCCCGGAAATGTCAGCGTCTGCCGCTGTTCGCCGTGCGACCGGGCCTGCCGCCACCGCCTGTTCGGCCGACCGGGGTGGGCGTCGCACAGTATGCCGCACGAGTACTCCTTCGCGCTGGAATATGCCCGAAGCGCTTGTTGGCGTGACTGTACGTCAACCATGCTGTCCCACAAGGGACTCACGTTCCGTGACCCCTGTCCCGGCCGTTGTTCTGGCCATGCAGAGAATGGCTACGATCGTGGCCCTCGTGAGGCGCGAGTCCAAGTGTCCGCCGGTTCGGATGGTGTGAGCGGTGCAGGTGCTTCAAGTGCAACTGGAGATCCGGCCCGACCCCGCTGAGGTGGGGCGGGCCCGGCAGTGGACCCGCTCACGCCTGGCCGGGTCGGGGATAGAGGTCGACGAGCCGCTGTCCGAGACGCTGATCCTTCTCGTCTCGGAGCTCGTCACCAACGCCGTCGTGCACACCGGCTGTCCGGCCGTACTGAGACTGTCCCTGAGGGATGTGGCGGCCGGGGAGGCCACCGTCCGCCTGGAGGTGGCCGACCGGAGCAGCAGCGCGCCGGTGCCGCGCTGTGCGGGCGGCGAGGCGACCGGTGGGCGCGGGCTCGCCCTCGTCGACGGCCTGGCGGACCGCTGGGGGTGGAGTTCCGACGGCACCGGCAAGCGCATCTGGTGCGAACTGGACCGCGGCACGGCCGGGCGGGAGTCCGCCCCGGCCTGTGGTGAAGTCGCGTACGAGGCGGTGTAGGGCGCGCGCGGAGCCGGCGGGTGGACGCGCGGCCGTGGCGATGTGTCGATGGATCGGTGCACGGATGCACGAGGGGACGGTCGCGCGGGCCGGGGGGTGAGCCGGTGCGCCGGGTGTGCTTCCGTGCGCGGCCGACGAATAACCGGGCATATGGCGCAGAGTCATCCGTAAGGCCATGAATCGGCATTGACGTGCCGTGACCACTTGATCACTCTGTTCGTCAGCGATTCGCTGCGAGGGGACGGCGAGGGCTTCGACGACGGGAGTCCTCGGCGAGTGTGGGTCGCGACTGCGGCGTCGGTTCCCTTTGTGGTCGAGGGGAGCCCGGGGAGGGAGCGCCGGAGTCGGAAGGCGGTGCGGTGCCGCCGCGCTCGGGACCGAGCGGCACCGCGCCGCCGTCGCCGTCGGGAGGGCGATCGCCGTCGCCGGTGTCGTGTACCGCGGACGGATCAGGGTCCTGGGGTGGTGGAGCCCTGGAGTCCCGCAGAGCGGCGGCCGGTTCCTCCACAGGCTGTGGACAACTTTTCGGGCCGGGGTGCGCCCGCGTCTCCGTCCCGGAACGTCCTCCGGTACGCGGACGGCGTCACCCCCAGCGCCGCCTGGAAGTGCTGCCGCAGTGACTGGGCGGTACCGAAACCGGCGTCACCGGCCACCCGGTCCACGGACAGGTCCGTGGACTCCAGCAGATGCCGGGCCCGCTCCACCCGCTGCCGGGTGAGCCACTGCCCCGGACTGGCACCGGTCTCCGCGCGGAAGCGGCGGGTGAAGGTGCGTACCGACATCGACTCCTGGAGGGCCATGTCGCGCAGCTGGATCGGCTCGTGCAGCCGGCCCAGCGCCCAGGCGCGGGCGCCCGTCGTGGACGTCTGCTGCTGATCGGGCACCGGCCGCTCGATGTACTGCGCCTGCCCGCCGTCGCGGTGCGGCGGTACGACCGTGCGGCGTGCCACGTCGTTGGCCACGGCGACACCGTGGTCGCGCCGCACCATGTGCAGGCACAGGTCGATGCCGGCCGCGACGCCGGCGGAGGTCAGGATGTCGCCGTCGTCGATGAACAGCACGTCCGGGTCGACGTCGACGCGGGGGAAGAGCCGCTGGAAGCGCTCGGCGTCCGCCCAGTGCGTGGTCGCGGGGCGGCCGTCGAGGAGGCCGGCGGCGGCGAGGACGTAGACGCCGGTGCAGATGGAGGCGAGCCGGGTGCCGGGGCGGACGCGGGCGAGGGCGGCGGCCAGTTCGCCGGTCAGCTCGCCCCGCTCGTACACCGGGCCGAGCTCGTAGGAGGCCGGGACGACCACCGTGTCGGCGGTGGCGAGGGCCTCCGGGCCGTGGACGACGTGGATGGCGAAGTCGGCGTCGGTCCGGACCGGTCCGGGCGGCCGGACGGAGCAGGTGACCACCTCGTACAGCGGCCGCCCCGCGGCGTCCCCGGGGCGGCCGAAGATGCGGTGCGGAATGCCCAACTCGAAGGGGAGCAGCCCGTCCAGGGCGAGGACGACGACACGATGGGGCCTGAAGGTGCCGGCGTCGGTGCCGGCACCCGGGGCGCTGGAGGTGGAGCCTGTCGATCCCACGGCCCGATCCTAGCGAATGCTGTCCTTCAGGCCACTCGATGCGTCAGGCCGGTTTCCGGAAGCTCTATGGCGTGACCCAGACAAGCAGGACGGCCGACGCCGTGGAGCGTCCCGGTGACGGGCTGCGCCGGCGCGCCCTTCGGTTCCGGGCTCCTCGCCCCCGCATCCACCGCGCGTGGTTCGTCGCCGCCGTCACGTTCGTGACGATCATCGGGGCCGCCGCCTTCCGCTCGGTGCCGGGGCTGTTCATCGATCCGCTGAACGAGGAGTTCGGCTGGTCACGAGGGACCATCGGCGCCGCGGTCTCCGTCAACCTCGCGCTGTACGGGCTCACCGCCCCCTTCGCGGCGGCGCTGATGGACCGCTACGGCATCCGGCGGGTCGTCGCGGTGGCGCTGACCGTGATCGCGCTCGGCTCGGGACTGACGGTGTGGATGACGGCGGCGTGGCAGCTCCTGCTGTGCTGGGGTCTGCTGGTGGGCCTGGGCTCCGGCTCCATGGCGCTGGCGTTCGCCGCGACCGTCACCGACCGCTGGTTCACCGCACGCCGAGGCCTGGTCACCGGCATCCTCACCGCGGCGTCCGCGTCCGGACAGCTGATCTTCCTCCCCGTGCTGTCCTGGATCGTCGAGCGGCACGACTGGCGTCCGGCGGCCGTCACGGTGGCGCTCGCCGCACTCGCGGCCGTCCCCTTCGTCTGGCTGCTGCTGCACGACCACCCGGCCGACGTGGGCCAGAAGCCGTACGGTGCGACGGAGTTCGTGCCCAAGCCCGCACCCGTCCCCGGCGCCGCCCGGCGCGCGCTCAAGGTGCTGGCCTCGGCGGTGCGCACGGGCCCGTTCTGGCTGCTCGCGGGCACCTTCGCGATCTGCGGTGCCTCCACGAACGGCCTGATCCAGACCCACTTCGTGCCCGCGTCCCACGACCACGGCATGCCGATCACCGCCGCCGCCTCCCTGCTGGCCGTCATCGGTGTGTTCGACGTCGTCGGCACGGTGGCCTCCGGCTGGTTCACCGACCGCTTCGACGCGCGCCGCCTGCTCGCCGTCTACTACGCCCTGCGCGGCGTCTCCCTGCTCTTCCTGCCCATCCTCCTGGCCCCCACGGTCCAGCCCCCGATGATCTTCTTCATCGTCTTCTACGGCCTCGACTGGGTCGCCACCGTCCCGCCCACCCTCGCGCTGTGCCGCGAGCACTACGGCGACGACAGCCCGATCGTCTTCGGCTGGGTCCTCGCCTCCCACCAGATCGGCGCCGCCCTCGTCGCCTTCCTCGGCGGTGTCGCACGGGACGTCTTCGGCTCGTACGACGTGGTCTGGTACGCCTCCGGTGCCCTGTGCGCGACGGCGGCCCTGATGGCCCTGGTCATCCGGCGCCGACCGGCGGCCGGTGCTGCGACCGTGTATTCGGGGTAGTCGGGTCACTGAACTGGCACGGCGTCAGAAATAGCTGTTACAGGCTGAGTTGATGAGCGAAAGTCATCGGGGTGGTCGGGAGATTCCCGGTGCCCCGTGGCGGGTCACCGCCTTGGCTATCTTCTCCGCGTCGATGGCCAACTCGCGGAGGTTGCCGCTGATGGGGTTGGTGAAGCCGGTGAAGTACAGGCCGGGAGCGTGGGGCGGGGTGCCGGCGCCGCGGGTCACCGGTCTTCCCCGGTCGTCGAGGACGCCGAGGTGGCCGACGAGACCCTCCAGGCCGCGGACGTACCCGGTGGCCGCGACCACCGCGTCGGGGCCGACGCGGGTGCCGTCGGCGAGGGCGACCTCGCCGTCCTCGAACCCCGCCACGGCGGCCACGATCTCCACCCTGCCCCGCCGTACGGCGTCGACCAGCCCGACGTCCTGTACGGGGATGGCGCCCTCCAGCACCCTGCTGTAGAGGCCCTTGTCGGGGCGCGGCAGGCCCTGGGCCGAGAGGTCGGGCAGCGCCACCTTGGCCTGCGCCCGGGACAGCCGGTCCACGAGCCCGACCGGCAGCCGGCGCACCAGGACGGCCGAGCGCTGGGCGGGCCAGCCCGCGGTCGAGCGGCGCACGATGTGCGGCACGGTACGGACCGACAGCCGCACCCGGGAGGCGCCGCCCTCCACCAGGTCGACGGCGATCTCCGCGCCCGTGTTGCCGATGCCCGCGACGAGGACGTCCCGGTCGGCGAAGGGCTTCGCGTTGCGGTACTCGGACGCGTGCAGGAACTCGCCGGTGTAGGTCTCCCGGCCGGGCCAGTCGGGCAGGCGGGGCGTGTGGTTGAAGCCGGTGGCGATCACGACCGCGGCGCCGGTCAGTTCGCGGCCCCCGGTGGCGCGCAGCAGCCAGCCCGTGTCGTCGGCGGTGCGCTCGACGCGGGAGACCTCGACGCCGGTGACGATCTCGAGGCGGTGGTGCTCGGCGTACTTCTCCAGGTAACGGACCATGTCGTCACGGGCCACCCACCGCCCGAACCGGCGCGGTATCGGCAGGCCGGGCAGCGCGGACAGGCGCCGCGTGGTGTGCAGGCGCAGCCGGTCGTAGTGGCGCCGCCAGGACGCCCCCACGTGCTCGGACCGTTCCAGGACGACGGCCCGCACGCCCCGGGCGCGCAGCGAGTACGCGACGGCGAGGCCGCCGGGACCACCGCCGACGACGTAGACGGGGCGGTCTCCCCGGGGCGGTGCGGTGGGGTTCGGGGGCGTGGTGGAGTCGGCCATGAGCGCGAGCGTAATCACGCACCAGGTTGATGGGTATCGGTCAAGACCGGAATTGGTTGCGGATTGATCACGTATGTAGGTACAGGGGGGAGGTCAAGTGACGGAAATTCTCGCGTCCCGGCCGACCGTGCAGGTTTGAATGACCCGTATGGCTGATACGCATGCGCACCCGCACTCCTTGCGGTCCCTCCCCGAACTCCACGGCCACGGTCTGCACCTGAGCCCCTGGGACCCGGCGTCCCGGTCCGACGCCGAGGTGTGGCTGCGCGGCACCACGGACCCGGAGTTCCATCGCTGGAACACCCCGCTCCGGCCGGTCACGGACGTCGCGGGCGCCCGGGAGGCGCTGCGCAGGAGGGCGCAGTGGACCGAGGACGGCACGACCGTGTCCTTCCGGATCGCCGACGCGGACACCGGTACGCCACTGGGGCACATCGGTGTCAACGACGTCCGGCCGGTGCAGGGGTTGGGCATGGTCGGCTACTGGGTGCTGCCCGAGGCCCGCCGCCGGGGCGTGGCCACCCGGGCGCTGCTGCTCGCCGCGCGGTGGGCGTTCACCGAACTCGGCCTGCACCGGCTCGAACTGGACCACGCGGTCGAACACGAGGTGTCCTGCCGGATCGCCGAACGGTGCGGGTTCCTTCCCGAGGGGGTCCTGCGCGAGGCGATGTTCGCGGAGGGCAGCCACGACGCCTTCCGGGACTCCCACCTGCACGCCCGCCTCGCCACGGACCCGGAGCCGGCCCCGCCGAAGGGCTGCTGAAGGCTCGTCGAAGGCCCCACCGCGGACCTCACGGCCAGAGCAGTTCCCGCGTCCAGCCCTCCCGGGGCGAGCGGCGGTAGCGCAGCCGGGTGTGACGGCGGAGGGCGTCGCCCTGGAAGAACTCCACCTCGTCCGGGCGCAGGTGGTACAGGGTCCAGGACGGAGCCGGGGCGTCCGGCTCCCGCCGGGCCCGCTCCCAGGCGGCCTCCGAGGCGCGGGCCAGTTCCTCGGGCGAGCCGAGCACCTCGCTCTGGCGGCCGGTGAGCGCGGCGGCCAGCGCCCCGGTCGAACGGGCGTGCAGATCGGCCTGCGCCTCCTCGGCCGGGGCGGTGCCGACGGGCCCGCGGACCCGGACCTGGCGGCCCAGCGCCGACCAGTAGAAGGCCAGCGCGGCATACGGGCGGGCGGCGAGGTGACCGCCCTTGCGGCTGTGGGCGTGGGTCGCGAAGGACCAGCCGTCCGCGTCCGCGCCGTGCAGCATCACGATCCGTACGTCGGGCAGCCCCTCGGCGTCCGCCGTGGCCAGCGACATGGTGTGCGGCTCGGGCTGACCGGCCGCCACCGCCTCGGCGAACCACCGGGTGAACAGCGGCAGCGGCTCGGCGGGGGCGGCGGCCCGGTCCAGCTCCGGCAGGTCGGTGACCTCCGGATCCCACACCCGCAGTGACTTCAACAGCTCATGAAGATCGGTTCCCATGCCCCGAGTCTGCCCGGACGTGTCCGGGGCGGCAGTCCGGCAGCCGGGTCGACGGCGGGACCGGCGAGGTGTCGTGACATGCGACAGGCGGTGGCTCACCGGAGTGAACCACCGCCTGCCTGACAGGACGTGAAGTGCGAAATGGAGGACCGGGGAAGTGTCGCCGGCATCCGCCTACCTCGTCGGCTTCTTGCCGGTGACGCCCAGGTAGATCAACAGGGCCAAATTGGGTTTGAGTTCGGCCTGCTTCACGCCCCAGGAGGTGAAACCTTTCTGGTGCAGGGCGACCGCCGCGAGCATGGCGACCAGGGAACCGGCCACCGCGGCCGGGTTCACGTCCTTGTCGACCCGGCCCTTGGACTGCAACTCGGCGACGGCGTCCGTGAGGGAGCTGTTCACCGAGTTGAGGACCTTCATACGGATCTTGTAAAAGCGCTTGTCGCCCTCGGCGGCGCCGAGGTCGACGACTCGCAGGATCGCGTCGTTCTTCCGCCAGAAGTCCAGAAAACCGTCGACAAGTTCCTGTGCCGTCTGCCAGCCCGCCTTGCCGACCCAGGAGCGGCCCTCCAGGAGCTCGCTCAACCCGGCGCTGTCGGCGGCCACTTGGTCGGCGATCTCGAGAACGGCGCCCTCGACGTCCGGGAAGTACTGGTAGAAGGTCGCGGGCGAAGTCCCCGCCCTGCGGGCGACATCGATGACTTTGACATCCCGGTAGGGGGAGGAGCTGAGCATCTCGCTGAGGCAGTCGAGCAGCTTCTGCCGGGTCGCCTGCCCACGCCGACCGGCCACGCGGCCGTCGACGGTACGCACTTGTCCTGTCATGACGTCAGCTTACCGACGGGTGATCGGAGCGCGATTCGGCCGACTGCAAATGGGGTGTGCGGGCTCTCGACGCCTGGTGTGCCTGGTCTGCGCGGTGCGTGCGGCACGGCTAGTTTGACTGTATGGCCGAAAACGCCGAAAACGCCGAAAAAGCTGGAAAAGCTGGAAAAGCTGGAAACGCCGAAAACAGGGCATCGGAGTACCCAGAGGGCACCCCTTGCTGGGTCGACGCGCAGCTTCCCGACGTGGAGGCGGGCAAGCGGTTCTACGGCGAACTCTTCGAGTGGACGTTCGAGGACCAGCCCGAGCAGCCCGAGTGGCCCGCCCCGGCCTCGCAGCCCGCGCCGTCGGGCCCAGCGCAGGCTTCCCCGCCCCTGGGAACCGTGCGGGCGCTGCTCGGCGGTGAGCCGGTGGCGTCCCTCGCGCACAAGACGGACGGCCGGCTCCCCACCGTCTGGACGGTGTCCTTCGCGACCCCTGACGTCGGGGCGCTGTGCCGACGGATCGTCGCGGCCGGCGGACAACTCGTCTCGGCGCCGCGTCCGGTCGGCGAACTCGGCGTCACCGCACTCGTCACCGACCCCGAGGGCGCCGTGTTCGCCCTGTGGCAGCCCGGTGACCGCCCCGGCTTCGGGCGTCGGCACGAGCGGGGGAGCTTCGCCTGGGCCGAGCTCTACACCCGGGACACCGAGGCGGCCAACGCCTTCTACGGCGGCCTCTTCCACGACGCCCTGTTCGGTGAGGGCGTCGAGCCCGACTTCGGCCGTGCCCCGGTCTCCGACGTCTTCCCGGCCGAGATGCCGCCCCACTTCCTCGTCCACTTCGCCGTCGAGGACCCCGAGGCCACCATGGCGGAGGTGACCCGGCTCGGCGGCCGCGTCCAGGTCCCGCCCTTCGACACCTCCTACGGCACGGTGGCCGTGGTCACCGACGACCAGGGCGCGTCCTTCGCCCTCCTGGCCCACTGACCCGATGGCCCACTGACCGGCCGTCCCGGGGGTTCTCGGCTCCCCGTCCGTCCCATTATTTTGCATATAAGACTAGACACCCCCTATGTCGCCGGGTTCGCAACCGGCGCCCCGGACAGGAACAATCGGGGTGCGTGCCGCCACGGGGCTGCGGTGGTGAGACGCTGCACTTCGGTCGCGTACAGGTGGTGGCGCGATTCGTACGGGGAGGTGGCAGGCAAGTGGTGGATCAGCTGACGCAGCACGATCCGCGGCGTATCGGGCCGTTCGAGGTGCTGGGACGGCTGGGGGCCGGCGGGATGGGGCTGGTCTATCTCGCGCGCTCGGCGTCCGGGCGGCGCGTGGCGATCAAGACCGTCCGGACCGAGCTGGCCGAGGACCAGCTGTTCCGCGTCCGCTTCACCCGCGAGGTGGAGGCGGCCCGCGCGGTCTCCGGGTTCTACACCGCGGCCGTGGTGGACGCCGATCCGCGTGCCGCCGTGCCGTGGCTGGCCACCGCGTACGTTCCCGCACCCTCCCTCGAGGAGATAGTGAACGAGTGCGGGCCGATGCCGGCCCAGGCGGTGCGCTGGCTGGCGGCCGGGGTGGCGGAGGCGCTGCACTCCATCCACGGCGCCGGACTCGTCCACCGCGACCTCAAGCCGTCCAACGTCCTCGTCGTCGAGGACGGCCCCCGGGTGATCGACTTCGGTATCGCCTCCGGCGTGTCGAACACCCGTCTGACGATGACGAACGTCGCCGTCGGCACCCCCGCCTACATGTCCCCCGAGCAGGCCAAGGACTCCCGCAGCGTCACCGGCGCCAGCGACGTGTTCTCGCTCGGTTCCACCCTGGTCTTCGCGGCCACCGGGCACGCCCCGTTCCACGGCGCGAACCCGGTCGAGACGGTCTTCATGCTGCTGCGCGAGGGCCCGGACCTGGAGGGCCTCCCGGACGAACTGCGTCCGCTGATCGAGTCCTGCATGCAGATGGAGGCCCCGGTCCGGCCCAGCCCCGCCGACCTGCAGTCCCAGCTCGCCCCGCACCTGTTCGGCTCCGGCTCCGACGACAGCGGCACGGCCTCCGCGTGGCTGCCCGAGCGGGCGGTGAGCCTGATCGAGGGCCGCCGGGGCGGCCGACCGCCCGCCCGTCCCGCCCCCGCGGGGGGCCGCAGCCTCAGCGCCGCCCGCCTCCCGGTCCCGCCCCCGCCCGCGCACGACCCCGTGATCCCGCCGCCGCACCCGCCCGTGCCGGTCGGCGCCCCCGACACCGGCCCGGTACGGCTGGCCGGCGCCCCGGTGCCCATCGGCCCCGGCCCGCGCGTCGCCGACGTCCGCGCCGCCGCCGTCAAGGCGCCCCCGCCGGAGGCCGCCCTCGCCGCCTCCTGGTCCAAGCCCCGCCCCGGCGTCAACGGCGCCGACCCCGCCGTCCCCGTGACCATGGCGCCGCCCGTGCCGCCCCTGCCGCCGGAGCAGCCGAGCGGCTGGCGGCCGTGGCGCTTCCGGATGTCCAACGACGTCTGGGGCACCCCCTCCGTCGCCGACGACCTCGTCTACGTCACCTCCTTCGAGGTGCACGCCCTCGACGTGGCCACCGGCCGCCGCCGGTTCAAGACCCGGGACGTCGCCTGGTCGATGGCGGTCGCCGACGGCCGCATCCACGCATCCGACGGCCCCACCCTGTTCGCCCTGGACGCCCGTGAGGGCGGCGATCTGTGGCGGCTGTCCACGGACGCCTGGGTGTACTCCCTCCAGGCCGACCACGGCACCGTCGTCACCGGCACCAGGGGCGGCGGCGTCCAGGCGTGGGAGGCCTCCACCGGCCAGAAGCTGTGGGAGGTCACCGGCTGCCAGACCGACTTCGAGACCCCGGAGGCCGGCCCCGCCGTCCACGACGGCACGGTCTACGTCTGGCAGGACGCCCGTCTGCGCGCCCTGGACGCCCGCACGGGCGACGAGCGCTGGTCGTACCCCATCGGCGACGCGGCCTCCTGCGGCGGCGTCCCGGTCCGCCTCACCCACGCCCCCGACGGGTACGTGTACGTCTCCGCGGGCACCCGCGTCCTCGCCCTGGACGTCGTCGGCGGGCACGTCCGCTGGCACTTCGAGGCGCCGGCGGTCTTCCTCTCGCAGCCCACCTTCGTCTCCGGTCCGGCGGTCACCGGCGGAGGCGTCTACCTCGCCGACTACCTCGGCACGGTCTACGCCCTCGACGCCACCGACGGCCGCGACCGCTGGCGCATCGCCACCGAGGCCCGCGCCTCGATCGAACCGGTCCTGGTCGCCGCGGGCCACGTCCACGTCGGCAGCGGCAAGGGCCTCTACACCCTGGACGCCGTCACCGGCACGCCCAAGTGGCGCTTCCAGGCCGGCGGCGACATCGTGGGCGCCCCCGCGGTCGCCGAGGGCCGCATCCACTTCGGCTCCACGGACCATCTGCTCTACACGCTGAAGGCCGACGACGGCCGCCTGAGATGGAAACTGGCGACCGGCGGTGAGATCACCGGCTCCCCGGTCGTCCGGGACGGCGTCGTCTACGCGTGCAGCAAGGACCGCTGCGTCTACGCCCTGGACGCGGAGAAGGGGACGGGCACAGCACGTACGACGTGACGGCGGCCCCCTGTCAGGGGCCCGCCGGGCCCGCCGCCCCGGCGGGTACGCGACGGTCGCCCGGTGGTGACGTGCTCGTGACAGGGGGCTGGCAGTCTGCCGGACATGCGGTCACGGGGGAAGACTCTCAAGCTCACAGCGGTGGCGGCGTTGGTCGTCCTCACCCTCACCGGCTTCTCGACCGGACGCGGTCACGGCCGCGGTGATGGCGGGGACGGCGGTGGCGGGTGCAGCAGCTCGTCGCAGGACCACGACTCGTCGTCGAGGTCCGGCGGCGGAAGCCACCGCGACGATGACGATGACGACGACTACTACGACGACTACGACGACTACTACGACGACAACTACGACTACGGCGACGACGCTGACACGGGCGGCAGCAGCACCGGCGGGAGTGGCGGGGGCTCGTCCTCGTCCCTCCGGGACGCGACCGTGGAACTGCTGAGCTGCGCCTCGAAGACGGTCCCGTACGCGACCGTCCGCGTCACCAACCCCAATACCGTCGACGGCGTCTTCACCGTCACCGTGGCCTTCGCGGACAGGGCCGGGCACAGGGTCGCCTCCCCGGCGCAGCGGGTCGCCGTGGCCGCCGGCGGTACGGCGACCGCGCGGGTGAAGGTCGGCGGCGACCACGAACGCGCCGCCCGGGTTTCCGCCTGCGCCCCCGACCGGTACGCCCCGGGCACCCGCTGACCCGCCAGGCTCCGACCCCGCGCAAGCCCTGGGCGGGCCCTGGGCGAGACCGGCGGACGGGCCGCGCACACGGCTGGGCCGCGACGGCTCCCCCTCCGCGCCGTCGCGGCCCAGCTGTTTCCCCGTGCGGGTGTGGTCTACCGGGTCGGCTTGAACGGCTCCGACGTGGCGTGGATGTCCTTGGTCTCCAGGGGCTCGTCGGTGGCGTGGATGTCGCCCTGGGTGGTCGCTCCGCCGACCTCTGCCTCAGGGGCCTTGGGGGCCTTCGGGTCCGCGCTCTTCGTGTCGAGCGGCTCCGAGGTGGCGTGGATGTCCTGCGGCTTGACGACCTGCTCGTCACTCATGATTCCTCGGTCTCCCCTGTGTGGTGTTCGTCGTCATGAGGCCCGCCCGGGCATTCCCCCGAGGACGACCGGACGGGCCTCTCGGCCGCTCGACCCTGGTGGGCCGGTACAGCGGCCTTCGATGACGACCCGTCTGCCCCCCGACACGACGGATCGACTGACTCCACGATGGCGCCCGGCGATAAACGAATGATGAACGCCGGCGTCAAGAAGCCATGTCCGAGCCCCGGAGCAGGAGCTGCGCCGCGGCCGTCCCGGCCACCACGACCGCCGCCCGGAACGGCCACCGGCTCCGGTCCGCCGACGGTACCGCCGTACCCGCGACCGCGACGATCCCGCCCGCCGTCCCCAGCGTCCACCCCGGCCTCCCCACCGCCCCGGGCGGCCCCGCGACGACCACCAGCACGGCCGCCGCCACGGCCAGAGCGGTCACGAACACCGTCACGGCGACCGTCGGCTCCGGACGACAGGAACGCAGCAACACCGGGACCCGGCGCGTCGAGCGTCGGAGGGCCCCGGACGGGTGGAGAGACACATACGCAAGGTGGTCAGGCAGCCGATGCGGGGGAGACATGACCGACATGCGTGTCCCCCTGATCGCCGACCATGCCCCCTCCCCGACCACCTCGACCTCCCCGACCGCCGTCCCGCGCCGTACGGCCGCGACGGCCGCGACGGCCGTGCCGACCGCGCCGTCTGTGATCGCCGCCGTCCACACCGCGCTGCCGCCGCACCGATACGCCCAGGCCGACCTGACCGAGCCGATCGGCGACCTGTGCCTGCCCCCGGGCGCGGACCGCGCCGCACTGCGCCGCCTGCACGCGTCCGCAGGCGTCCGCACCCGGCACCTCGCCCTGCCGATCGAGCGGTACGCCGGTCTGAGGGACTTCGGGCTGCGCAACGACGCCTGGCTGGCGGTCGGCCTCGAACTGGGCGAGGAAGCCCTCACCGGCGCGCTGAAGCAGGCGGGGCTCGCACCGGCCGACGTCGACCTGCTGGTGTGCGCCTCCATCACCGGCGTCGCCGCCCCCTCGCTCGACGCCCGACTGGCGGGGCGCGTGGGGCTGCGGCCCGACGTCAAGCGGCTTCCGGTCTTCGGCCTGGGCTGTGTGGCGGGCGCCGCCGGCCTCGCGAGGGTGCACGACCACCTGCTCGGTCACCCCGACGACACCGCGGTGCTGCTCACCGTCGAACTGTGCTCGCTGACGCTCCAGCACCGTGACGACCGCCGCGCCAACCTGGTCGCCGGCGCCCTGTTCGGCGACGGCACGGCGGCACTCGTCGCACGCGGCGCGGGCAGTGCCGGCGAGTGGGGGAGCGCCGGCGGGAGGAACAACGGTGAACCGGACGCGGCCGGCCCCGCCCCCTCGGTGATCGCCACACGCAGCCACCTCTACCCGGACACCGCACCACTCCTCGGGTGGGACATCGGAGCCGGCGGCTTCCGCGTCGTGATCGACGCCGGGGTGCCCGGCGTCGTCCGCGACCACCTCGGCCGGCACGTGCGCGCCTTCCTCGCGGAACACGGCCTCACCACCGACGACATCGGAACCTGGGTGTGCCACCCGGGAGGCCCCAAGGTCCTCTCCGCCGTCACCGACACCCTCGGCCTGCCCGGCGACGCCCTGGAGTCCGCGTGGCGCTCCCTCGCGACGGTGGGGAACATGTCCTCGGTCTCGGTCCTGCACATCCTGCAGAGCGTCCTGGAAGCCCGCGGCCCCGAACCCGGCACCTGGGGCCTGCTCCTGGCGATGGGCCCGGGCTTCTGCTCCGAACTCGTCCTGCTGCGCTGGTGAGCGCCCCCGTGCAGTGGTGGTACGTACTCCTGGTCCTCGCCGTCGCCGCCGAGCGCGTCGCCGAACTCGCCGTCGCCCGGCGCAACGCGGCCTGGACCCTCGCCCGCGCCGGTGTGGAGCACGGCCGGGGCCACTACCCCGTCATGGTCGCCCTGCACACGGGCCTGCTCGCGTGCTGCCTGCTCGAACCCGTGCTCCTCGCCGGCCGGCCGTTCCTGCCCGCTCTCGGCCTGCCCATGCTGGCGCTCGCCGTACTGGCCCAGGCCCTGCGCTGGTGGTGCGTCACCACCCTCGGTCCGTACTGGAACACCCGCGTCATCGTCGTCCCCGGAGCACGCCTGGTCGGGGCGGGCCCCTACCGTCTCCTGCGCCACCCCAACTACGTCGCGGTCGTCGTGGAGATCGTCGCGCTGCCCCTGGTGCACTCCGCGTGGCTGACCGCGACGGCGTTCACCCTCGCCAACGCGATGCTGCTCACGGTCCGGATCCGCTGCGAGAACACGGCCCTCACCCAGGCGGTCCCCGCGTGAACGGCACCCACGACCTGCTGATCGTCGGAGGCGGGCCCGCCGCCCTCGCCCACCACATCACCCCCACGGCCACCCGCCTGCCCCACCTCTTCGCCGCAGCGGTGAACGCCCTGGCGTGAGCCCGGCCGTCCGCGGGCCGCGGTCGTCCGCGATCCCCGGCCACCGGAGCGCCGGTGTCCCACGGTCCGCCGGTGTCACCCGCCACGGCTGCGGGAGCACCGCAGGGCGAACAGGACGGTGGCCGCCTCCGCCGGCCCGGTGGGGTGGAGGTCGGTCAGCTCGGTGGAACGGCTCAGCCGGTTGAGCACCGTGTCGCGGTGGCATTACAGGTCGCGGGTGACCGCCGCGACCGTCCCGGACGCGCAGGAGGCGACCACGGTGTCCAGCAGGCGCCCGCGCTCGTGCGGGGACAGCCGGTCCGGGCCGGACAGCATCGAGCCGGCCGGCGTCCCCGCGATCGGGCCCAGCCGTGTCGCGGCCACGGGCATCCACGCGTCGTCACCGGCCGGCCCGTGCCACGCGGCGCCGCCGTCACCCGCGGTCGGCGAACGTTCAGGCGGCCTCGACGGGAGTCAGCAGGGCGCGTACCGCCGTGGCCTCCGGTGAGCCCAGGGCCTCGTAGATGCGCATGGCCTCCTCCCAGCAGACGCGGGCGCGGCCCGTGTGGCCGACGCCGGTGAGGGCGTGCCCCAGCACCGTCAGGACGTTGCCGCGCCGCCATTGCCCGCCGATGCCGCGCAGCACCGTCAGCGCCATCTCCGCGTTCGCCGCGGCCGGGGCGTAGCGCTGCCCCGCGATGTCGACCTCCGCCAGGCGGAAGAGGGTCATGCCCTCCCACAGCCGTTGCCGGCTGTCCCGGAAGACCTCCAGCGCCTCGAGGAGCCGGTCGGCCGCGTCGACCAGGCGGTGGCTCTGGGTGAGGGCCATGCCCAGCGCGTACCGGCCGTTCGCACCGCGCATGGAGTTGCCCATGGCGTCGTAGATCTCCATGCCCTGCTGCGCGAGTGCCACGGCGCTGTCCGTGCTGCCGGTGGCCAGCCGGATCCGCGAGAGGTTGCAGAGCGCGCTGGCCTCACCGGGGCGGTCGCCCAGCGTCCGGAAGTGCGTGATGGCGTGGGAGAGATGCTCCTCGCCGGCCGCGGTACGGCCCTGGTAGAGCGCGATCACGCCGCGGGCGTTGTGCGCCCAGCACACGGGCAGCAGGTCGTCGGCCCGCCGTGCGAGGTGGACGACCTGCTCGGCCTCCTCGTCGGCCAGGTCGAACCGGCCGCCGTCGAGGTGCGCGTGCGCCAGGGTCATCAGCGCCCGGGCCTCCACCTGCGCGACACCGACCTTCCGGGCCGCCTCCAGCAGGGTCCGCGCCGTGAACTCGTACTCCTTGGAGTTGGCCCCCGACTCCGACAGGTCGAGCGCCGCCCACAGCAGGTCGATGCTCCGGCGCAGGGTGTCCGGCCGGTCGGCGCACTGCCGGGCGAAGGACAGCAGGCAGTTCGCCTCCGTGTAGAGCCAGTCCCGCGCCGGCCCCCGGTCGGGGAAACGCAGCCCGGGATGGTCGGTGGCGGCCAGATGGTCCACCAGCCGGTCCCCGGGCCGCTCGATCGCGTACACGCCCGCCGCCGTCGCCAGATAGAAGTCCAGGAGACGGGACAGGGCGGCGGCGCGCTCGCCCGGCGGGTGCTCGTCGCGTTCGGCGCACGCACGCGCGTAGAGGCGGACCAGGTCGTGCAGCCGGTAGCGGCCGGGTGCGGCGGACTCCAGCAGGGAGGTGTCCACCAGGGACTCCAGGAGGTCCTCCGTGTCGTCCGGCGGGAGATCGAGGACCGCCGTCGCCGCCGCCAGGGAGATGTCCGGGCCGTCGGCCAGGCCGAGGAGACGGAAGGCGCGGGCCTGGGCCGGCTCCAGCTGTCCGTAACCGAGTTCGAAGGTGGCCTTCACGGCGAGGTCGCCGGCCTGCAGCTCGTCCAGGCGGCGGCGTTCGTCGGCGAGTTTGGCCGCCAGCACCGCGACGGTCCAGGTGCGGCGTGCCGCCAGCCGGGAGGCCGCTATCCGGATGGCCAGCGGGAGGAAACCGCAGGCCGCCACGACGTCCAGCGCTGCCTCGCGCTCCGACGCCACCCGTTCCTCACCGACGATCTTCGTGAACAGGGCCAGCGCCTCGTCCGGGGACATCACGTCCAGGTCGACCAGGTGGGCGCCGGCCAGGTCCACCATCCGCACCCGGGACGTCACCAGGGCCGCGCAGCCCTCCGTGCCCGGCAGGAGGGGGCGTACCTGGGCGGCGTCCCGCGCGTTGTCCAGCAGCACCAGCACTCTGCGGCCGTCCAGGACGGACCGGTACAGCGCCGCCCGTTCCTCCAGCGAGTCGGGGATAGCGCCCTCGGCGGTGCCGAGGGCGCGCAGGAAGGCACCGAGCACCGTCTCGGGCTCGGCCGCCCGCTGCCCCGCGCCCTGCAGGTCGACGTACAGCTGGCCGTCGGGGAAGCCGGCCCGTGCCTGGTGGGCCACGTGCACCGCGAGGGTCGTCTTGCCGACGCCGCCTATCCCGGCCAGCGCGGACACCGCCATCACCCGGCCCTCGGCCGAGGCGAGGATCGCGCCGAGTTCGCGTACGAAGGACGCGCGGCCGGTGAAGTCCGGCACGGTGGCGGGCAGTTGCGCGGGACGGACCGGAGCGGCGGCGGGCTCGGGCGGAGCGGGGGAGGAGGGCTCCGCCAGGTGGGGGTCCGCCTGGAGGATGCGCTGCTGGAGTTCCTGCAGGCCGGGCCGCGGGTCCACGCCCAGCTCGTCGGCGAGCAGCCGGCGCGTGTCCGCGTACACCGCCAGCGCCTCGGCCTGGCGTCCGCTGCGGTACAGCGCCAGCATCAGCAGCTCGCGCAGGCGTTCGCGCAGCGGGTGGGCCGCCGTGAGCGCCGTCAGCTCCGAGACGGCCTCCGCGTGGCAGCCCTGCTCCAGGTCCATGTCCAGCCGGGCCTCGACGAGTTGCAGGCGCCACTCCTCCAGCCGCACCCGCTGGGCCTGCGCGTACGGGCCCGGTACGCCCGCCAGCGTCTCGCCGTCCCAGAGCGCGAGGGCACGGTCCAGCAGCGCACGGGCCGTGCACAGGTCCCCGGCGTGCTTCGCCCGCTCCGCCTCGGCGGCCAGCCGCTGCGCCACCTCGGCGTCCAGCGCGCCCTCGCCCGGCCCGCGCACCGCGTATCCCCCGGACTCGCTGACCAGGACCCCGGGGTCCAGCACCTTCCGCAGCCGGGACGCGTACGTACGCAGCGCCGCCAGCGCCTGTGAGGGCGGCTCCTCGCCCCACAGGGCGTCGATCAGCTCGGCGGCCGTGGCCGTACGGCCCCCGCGGAGCAACAGGGCGGCGAGCAGGGCGCGTTGCTGAGGGCTGCCGGTGCTGACGGGCTCGCCGCCGCGCCAGGCGCGCACCGGTCCGAGCACGCTGAAGCGCAGCACCGGCGGCTCGGGCGGTGCTGTCGGCGAATCGGGACGTCCCTGCTCCGGCACTCGCGGTGCACCCTCCATGGAGTCCCCCTACGGATCCTGAACGACCACGCCAGTTTGCCTTGTCCGTGACGAATGCGTCAGCTGTGCGAGACGGCGATCACACGGCGGCGCGCACTGGTCCACAAGGCCCCCACATCTTCCGCGTGCACGGGTACGTCGATGTCACCGAAACCGGCCCCGGCTCTCACGGTTGACGCCGCGTCAGCTGAGTGGGAGGTGGCGCCGCCCGCCTCAGTCGTCCAGGTCGACCCGTACCGTCAGCAGTTTTGCCCCCACCGCCCGTACCGTCGCGCTGTTCATGCGCGGCAGGGCGCGCAGCCGGGCGACCGGGTCGTCCTCGGGCAGCGGGTGGGCGGTACCGGTGTGCCAGCGGCCCCGGATGCGGATCCGCACCCGGGGATCCGCGCGGATGTTGCGCACGTACTGGGACCGCTCGCCGAACTCCGACACCAGCCAGAACGAGTTCCCGACCCGCCGCCCGCCCACCGGAGTGCGCCGGGGCAGGCCGGAGACGCGGCCCGTGGTCTCCAGGAGGGTCTGCAGTGGGAGGCGGCGCGTCACGGGGTTGGCGATCCGGCGCTGGACGGCGGTGACGGCCCGGTACTTGCGTTCGGAATGACGGCTCATGGTGCGGCGAGCCTACCGGCGACCCAGGAAGATCGGGTTGGTCAACGCGGCCGGGACACCCGGCAGCGGGCCGGCAGCCGTCTCGTGCCGCAGCTCGGCGCGGACGTAGGCGGCGTACGCCGGGGTGGTCCGCCACTCGACGGCACCCGAGCCGGACACCGGCAGCGGGGCGCTGGTGTGCAGGACACCCTGGTCGGTGACGAGGCGGACCGTGCAGCGCGGGGCGCCGACGGCCTCCAGGCGGACGGTGACCGGCGTGTCCCGGTCCACGCCCAACCGCTCGCCGATATCGGCGTGTTCGCCCCGCCCGCCGGACGCCGTGAAGGCGACGGAGACGCGTGCGGACTCGGCGACGTACGAGCGGCCCGCGCGGATGCCCTCCTGGACGGCCCGGCGGGACAGCTCGTCGGCGAGGACGACGGTCTGCGGGTGACCGACGACGTCCGGGTCCCGGTGGGCGTCGCTGTTGCCCATCGCCGGAATCCAGCCCCGCCCGCCCCTTTCGCCCCGCCCACCCCGCACCGAGGCGACGAGCATGCCGTCCCAGTCGGCCAGGGCCACCTCGTCGTCGGGTGTCCAGGGGCCGTTCCACACCTCCACGGCGTCCGCCTCGCCGAAGCCGAACTTCCAGTTGCAGCCGATGCAGGTGGCGTGCGGATGCGCCGGCACGACCAGGCCCCCGGCGCCGCGGATCCGGCGGGCGAACCGGCCGAACCGGTCGTCGCGGGCCCGGTAGCGCCAGTCGACGAAGGTGCCGGGGTCCGTGCCGAGCGCGACCACGTGCCCGTTGCGGGTGGTGACCTCCTCGCCCAGCAGCACCAGCAGGTCGTCCCCGGCGGAGTCCGCCCAATGGGCGTGCGCGGAATGGGTGTTGTGCTCCGAGCTGTTGATGAAGTCCAGCCCCGCCGCCCGCGCGAGCGCCGCGATCTCGGCCGGGGTGCGACGGCCGTCGGAGTGCCAGGAGTGCAGATGGCAGTCGCCCCGGTACCAGGCCCGCCCGCGCCCCTTCGCCCGCTCGGGCGGATACACCGGCCGGACCGTCCCGCCGGGCTCTCCGTAGGTCAGCGTGACGGTGATCTCGTACGACAGACCCTGCGGGGCCACGGTGTACGGGCCCAGCGCGATGTGCCAGGTGCCCTCCCGCACCGGGCCGGGCAGATAGCCGGGGGTGGCGTCGTCCGCGCGGAGGAAGAACTCCGTGCGGGCCCCGCCCGACCAGCCCCGGAAGCCCGCGCCGCCCAGCTCGGTGCCGCGTTCGTCGAAGATCCCGACGTCGAGGGCGTTGCCCGCGGTCCCGGCCGGGACGGACGGTCTGTCGTAGGTGTAGGCGACCCTGATCTCCCGTACGCCGTACGGTACTTCGACGGGGACGTAGACGAAGTCGGGGGCGCCCGGCGGGAGGGTGCCGCGCACCGTCCTCGTCTCCTGTTCGCCGCGGCCGGCCGCGGAAGCGAAGCTCACGCTCCCCAACGTAAGCGCGGCGGCGGCTCCCGTCAGGAAGACGGCACGCCGGCCGATCCCGCTCCGGTGCTCCTCGCACATGCTGCTGCTCCCGGGGTGTCGTGTGATGGCAGGGCGGATGACAGGGCACGGGTGCATGGGTGGTGCAGGGGTGGTGCGGTACCACACTGATATCGAACGGTGAACTGCCGTGCAAGAAAAGGGAATCAGCGGATTCGGCGACGGAGACCGCTCATCGTCGGCCCCTCTGTCGCGGGTCCTCCCGCCCCGCCGCGCCCGTCCCGATGTCCCGACCGGTCGGTATGGACAGGAGGTCCGGGCCCGGGTATGGATGGGTCCGTCGTCCGCGTACGAAAGGCCCGTTCATGCGCATCGCCGTCACGATCTTCCTCACCGACGAGACGATCACCCCGACCCGGATCGCCCGTGAGCTGGAGCAGCGCGGCTTCGCCGGGCTGTATCTGCCCGAGCACACGCACATCCCCGTCGAGCGGACCAGCCCCTACCCGGCGGGCGGCGACCTGCCCCGGGAGTACGGCCGCACCCTGGACCCCTACGTCGCGCTCGCGCAGGCCGCGGCCGTCACCGAGCGGCTCGGCGTCGGTACCGGCATCACGCTCGCCGCGCAGCACGACCCGATCGACCTGGCCAAGCAGATCGCGACCCTCGACCACCTCTCCGGCGGCCGGTTCACCCTCGGGCTCGGCTTCGGCTGGAACGTCGAGGAAGCCGCCGACCACGGGGTGGAATGGCGTACGCGGCGGGAGCTGGTCCGGGACCGGATGGGTCTGATGCGGTCGCTGTGGGCAGAGGAACCGACCGCGTACAACGGGAAGTTCGGCAGCGTCCGGGCCAGCTTCGCGCACCCCAAGCCGGTGCAGAAGCCGCGCGGTCCCGTCATCGGTCCGCGCACGCTGGTCGGCGGGACGGCCGGGCCGAAGCTGTTCACGCACGTCTGCGAGTACGCCGACGGCTGGATGCCGATCGGCGGGCGCGGCCTGTCCGAGGCGGTGCCCCGGCTGCGCACCGCCTGGGCCGACGCCGGCCGCGACCCCGGCGCCCTCCAGGTCGTCCCGTACGCCGTCCAGCCCGGTCCGGGCAAGCTCGCCCGCTTCGCCGAACTCGGGATCGAGGAGGTCGTGGTGCAGCTGCCGCCGGAGGGCGAGGCGGGAGTGCTGCGGGCCCTGGACGCCTACCAGCCGTTCGTCGACGGCACGGGCGACGGGGCGGGCGACGGCACCGGTGGGGCAACCCGGTGACGGCACCGGCGGCGGTCCCCGTGACGGCCGGTGAGCACCGGGCCGGGAGGAGGGCCCCGACCCCCCCTTTGCCCTGATCACCCCGAACGTATGCTCAAGGAATGACGACATCCGCGACCTCCGGAACCGGCCCGACCGAGAACTCCCTGCGTCGTGCTCTCAAGCGGGCCCGTGACGGCGTCTCCCTCGACGTGTCCGAGGCCACCGTCCTGCTCCAGGCGCGCGGTGAGCAGCTGGAGGACCTGTGCGCCTCGGCCGCCCGGGTGAGGGACGCGGGCCTTCGGGCGGCGGGCCGGCCCGGGGTCATCACGTACTCCAAGAGCGTCTTCGTCCCGCTGACCCGGCTGTGCCGGGACACGTGCCACTACTGCACCTTCGTCACCGTGCCCGGCAAGCTGCGCCGGGCCGGGCACGGGATGTTCATGTCGCCGGACGAGGTCCTGGACATCGCCCGCAAGGGCGCCGCCCTCGGCTGCAAGGAAGCCCTCATCACCCTCGGCGACAAGCCCGAGGACCGCTGGCCCGAGGCGCGTGAGTGGCTCGACGCGCACGGCTACGACGACACCATCGCCTACGTCCGCGCGATCTCCATCCGCATCCTGGAGGAGACCGGACTCCTCCCGCACCTCAACCCGGGCGTGCTGACCTGGACCGACTTCCAGCGGCTCAAGCCCGTCGCGCCCTCGATGGGCATGATGCTGGAGACCACCGCGACCCGCCTGTGGTCCGAGCCCGGCGGCCCGCACCACGGCTCCCCGGACAAGGAACCGGCCGTGCGGCTGCGCGTCCTGGAGGACGCCGGCCGCTCCTCCGTCCCCTTCACCTCGGGCATCCTCATCGGCATCGGCGAGACCTACGAGGAGCGCGCCGAGTCCCTGTTCGCCCTGCGGAAGGTCTCCCGCGCCCACCACGGCATCCAGGAGGTGATCGTCCAGAACTTCCGCGCCAAGCCGGACACCGCGATGCGCGGCATGCCGGACGCGGAACTCGACGCGCTGGTCGCCACGGTGGCCGTGGCCCGGCACGTCCTCGGCCCGTCCGCCTGCCTGCAGGCCCCGCCCAACCTCGTCGACTCCGAGTACGGACGGCTGATCGCGGCCGGCATCGACGACTGGGGCGGCGTCTCCCCGCTCACCATCGACCACGTCAACCCCGAACGCCCCTGGCCGCGGATCGGGGAACTGGCCGAGAAGTCCCGGGCGGCCGGTTTCGAGATGCGCGAACGCCTCTGCGTCTACCCGGAGTTCGTCACCCGCGGCGAACCCTGGCTGGATCCGCGGCTGCGCCCGCACGTGGCGGCGCTCGCCGACCCCGCCACCGGCCTCGCCCTCCCGGACGCCGTGGTCGAGGGCCGCCCCTGGCAGGAGCCCGACGAGGTGTTCACGGACAGTGGCCGCACCGACCTGCACCACACCATCGACACCGAGGGCCGTACCGCCGACCGCCGCGACGACTTCGACGAGGTATACGGCGACTGGGGCGCCCTGCGCGAGGCCGCCGCCCCCGGCATGACACCCGAGCGCATCGACACCGACGTGCGCCAGGCCCTGGCGAGGGCGGCCGACGACCCGACGAGGCTGACCGACGAGGAGGCCCTCGCCCTGCTGCACGCGGACGGCCCGGCGCTGGACGCCCTGTGCCGGATCGCCGACGACGTCCGCAGAACGGCGGTCGGCGACGACGTCACCTACATCGTCACCCGCAACATCAACTTCACCAACGTCTGTTACACCGGCTGCCGTTTCTGCGCCTTCGCCCAGCGCCGCACCGACGCCGACGCGTACACGCTCTCCCTCCGGCAGGTGGCCGACCGCGCCCAGCAGGCCTGGGACGTGGGCGCGGTGGAGGTCTGCATGCAGGGCGGCATCCACCCCGACCTGCCGGGCACCGCGTACTTCGACATCGCTAAGGCGGTCAAGGAACGCGTCCCCGGCATGCACGTGCACGCCTTCTCCCCGATGGAGGTGGTCAACGGCGCCACCCGCACCGGCCTGTCCGTCCGCGAGTGGCTCACCGCGGCCAAGGAGGCGGGCCTGGACTCCATCCCCGGCACGGCCGCCGAGATCCTCGACGACGAGGTCCGCTGGATCCTGACCAAGGGCAAACTGCCGGCGGCCACCTGGATCGAGGTCGTCGAGACGGCCCACGAGCTGGGCATCCGTTCCTCCTCGACGATGATGTACGGCCACGTCGACCAGCCCCGCCACTGGCTCGGGCACCTGCGCACCCTGGCCGGCATCCAGCAACGCACCGGCGGCTTCACCGAGTTCGTGACGCTCCCCTTCATCCACACCAACGCCCCGGTCTACCTGGCCGGCATCGCCCGCCCCGGCCCCACCACCCGGGACAATCGCGCGGTCACCGCGATGGCCCGCCTCCTGCTGCACCCGCACATCCCCAACATCCAGACCAGCTGGGTCAAACTGGGCGCGGAGGGCGCCGCCGACATGCTCCGCTCCGGCGCCAACGACCTCGGCGGCACCCTGATGGAGGAGACCATCTCCCGCATGGCGGGCTCCTCCTACGGCTCCTACAAGTCCGTCAAGGACCTGATCGCGGTCGCGGAGGCGGCGGGCCGCCCGGCCAGGCCCCGCACCACCCTGTACGGCGAGGTCCCGGCCGAACGACAGCAGGCGGCGGCGGCCTCCGACGGCCACCTGCCGGCCCTCCTGCCGGTCCTGGATTGAAGCCGGGGCGAGCCGGAACGGAGCCGGGGCGAGCCGGGAAGGGTGAGGGCGGCCCACCCCGCTGCCCCGCCCCGGTCGCAGTACGATGATCGGGCCCCGGAGGTGAGGGGGTTCTCGTAGCTGAGGAGATGCGTACCGGTGCCTGCCCGTCTTCCTTCGTGGGCCTGGGTGACCGGGCTGACCACGGGGGCGATAGCCGCGGTGGCGGTCCTGGCCGTCCAGGCGGACCAGGGGCCGAAGCCCACCGCGTCCACGAGCCGCCCGAGCGCGTCGGCGACGGCGGACGCGAAACCGTCCGCCGAACCGAAGGAGAAGGAGACCGGGACGGAGGCGGAGTCGGAGGCGGTCCCGGCCGACTCGGGCACCGGCCGCCGGATCGTCTACTCCCTCGACGACAAACAGGTGTGGCTGGTGGACGCCAGCGACGCCCCCCGCCGCTCCTTCGAGGTCTGGCCGGGCACAATCTCCCCCGACCCCGGCACGTACACGATCGGCACCCGCACCGAGGCCACGACCGGCAGCGACGGCGTCGAGGTCGAGCACGTCATCTACTTCGCCGCCAAGTCGGGCGTCTCCATCGCCTTCTCCAACGCCGTCGACGGCTCCTCACCCCCACCGCCCGACGGCCGGACGACCGGCGGCATCCGCGTGGGCAAGGCGGACGGCAAGGCCCTGTGGACCTTCGGCACCCCGGGCACCACGGTCCGGGTCGTCGAGTGACCGTGTGAGCTCAGACCTTCTCGGCCGCCACGCGTGGATGCCCGGAGGTGAGGAGGCCGACGTCTTCCACGTCGGAGGTCAGGATCGTCACCCGACCGGGGTACTGCAGGGCGGTCGCGCAGAGCATGGCATCGATGGCGTACTTGTGGCCGTGCAGGCCGGCGGTACGCAGTAGAGCGGCAGCGGACTGGGCGAGCGCCTGGGCGACCGGTTCCACGCGCACACGTGAGAGCGTCCACCGCAGCGCCGCATCGTTGATCTTCGGATGGATCACCTCGACCAACACCGCGGCGGAGGTGATCACGGGGAGATCGGCGTCACGGGCGGCCGACAGCCACTCGTGAACCTCCCGGTCCCGCTGCACGGCCTTTGCCAGCCCCTCGCTGTCCAGGACCAGAGCACCGCTCACGCGGCGACCCCCGCCCCGGAGTCCTCTCCGGTGAGCCGGGCGCGCTTGGCCGCCACGGCCTCCGGGTCTGCGGGCCCGTGCACCTCCTCGAAGGCGGCGATCAGCTCATCCAGTTGATCCCGCTCGATCTGCCGCTGAGCCGCCCTCTCCAGATACGCCGAGACACCCCGCCGGCCGACCCGCTCCCGGATCGCCTGCAGGGTGCCGGCGGTGAGGGTGACGGAGACGCCGCTGCTGGGGCCGTTGCCGGGAGGAAATTCGGTGTCGTCGTCTGCCATGGACCCATTATGGCATCGCAAATGCCATAAGCGTCCTGGCTGCATGGGCAGTGCAGGGACGGTCGGTGGCGGTTGAGCGCAGGTGGCCAGTAATGGTCAGGCTCAGTTGTTTCGGGTACCGCTCCCGTACCTCACCGCGTACTGAACCGGTCACTCCCGTTCGTTACAGTGCTGGGCGTCGCACGTACGCACGGTGGCCTGGGAGGTCTGGGTGGACGCGACTGCCGGGCCCGTGTGGGGGCGGCGCGAGCAGCAGGACTTCCGCAGCCGGGTGCGCGGAACGCTGCTCGGGGTCGCCCTCGGGGACGCCCTGGGCGCGCCCGTGGACGGGATGGGCACCGACGCGATCCGGAAGGCGCACGGCGCCGCGGGGATCACCGGACTCGTCCCCGCCCACGACCGGCGCGGGGCCGTCACGCACCTCACCCAGATGACCCTGTTCTCCGTGGACGGGCTGATCCGCGCGCAGATACGGCGCGACACCGGCGCCTGGCATCCGCCGACCGATCTGCACCGGGCGTATCTGCGCTGGGCGACCACGCAACGGGACTGGGGGCCGGACGAGCGCCGGGCGGAGGACGGCTGGCTCGCGCGGGAGGAGTGGCTCTACGCCCGCCGGGACCCGGCCCGCGCGCTGCTGCTGGGGCTCGGGGACGGGACCATGGGGACGCCCGAGTCGCCCAGGAACCCCGGTGAGGCGGGGCCCGAGGCGGCGGCCCGCTCGGCGCCCTTCGGGTTGCTCGTCGGCTGGGAGCCGCAGCTCGTCGCCCAGCTCGCCGTGGAGTGCGCGGCACAGACCCACGGGCACCCGACCGCCTACCTCGCGGCCGGCGCGTACGCGGTGATCGTGCACGGGCTGGCCCGGGGCGAGAGCCTGGACGCGGCGGTGCAGCGGGCGCTCGCGCTGCTGGCCGCCCGGCCGGGGCACCAGCCGGTGTCGGACGCCCTGCAGCAGGCCCTGGGCGCCGTGCGGCAGGGGATGCCCACCCCGGAGCGGGTCACCCAGCTCGCCGGGACGGGCACGGCGGAGGGGCTCGTCGCCGCCGCCGTGTACTGCGCCCTGGTGGGGGAGGACGTACGGCACGGGCTGTGCCTCGCCGCCGACCAGGACGGGCCGAGCGCGGTGGCCGGCGCGCTGACCGGCGGGCTGCTGGGCGCCCTGCACGGCGAGACGGCCCTCCCACCGGCCTGGCTGGCCGAACTGGAGGGCCGTCCCACGATCCTGGAACTCGCCGACGACTTCGCCATGGAGATGACCCAGGGCCCCGCCCTGCACAGCCCCGCCGACTCGTCCCCGGCCTGGCTGGCGAGATACCCGCGGGCATAGCGGGGGCCCTACGTGCGCACCGCGTCCGACGGCCGGTCACACCCCGGACGGGACCTCGGTCTTCTCCGGGGTCCCCCCGGCCGCCGCGATCGCCTTGTTGCGGCGCACGGAGGACCAGAAGGAGGCGCCGATCAGGACGACACCGATCAGGCCGGTGATGATCTCGTTGATCTCGTACTGGATCGTGACGAGCAGCAGGGCGGCGAGCGCGCCGATGGCGTAGTGCGCGCCGTGCTCCAGGTAGACGTACTCGTCGAGGGTGCCCTGGCGGACCAGGTAGACCGTCAGCGAACGGACGTACATGGCGCCGATGCCCAGGCCCAGGGCCATCAGCACGATGTCGTTGGTGATGGCGAAGGCGCCGATCACACCGTCGAAGGAGAAGGACGCGTCCAGGACCTCCAGGTAGAGGAACATGAAGAACGCGGCCTTGCCGGCCAGCGCGACCGCCGAGCGGGGCTTCCCGGCGCGCACGGCCTTCTCCTCCTCCTCGTGCTCGCGTTCCTCCTCCTCTTCGAGTTTGTCCTCGAAGTAGCCGGAGAGTCCGCCCACGATCATGTAGGTGATCAGACCCCCGATGCCGGCGAGGAGGACGGTCTCCGCCTTGTCGACATGGAGGCCGCCGTGCTGGTGGGCGTTGGCCCCGACGGTCAGGGAGGCGATCAGCAGGACGATCAGCGCGACGCAGACCGACAGCATGTCGACCTTGCCGAGCTTGGAGAGCGGGCGCTCGATCCAGGTCAGCCACTTGATCTCCCGGTCCTCGAACACGAAGTCCAGGAAGATCATCAGCAGGAACATGCCACCGAACGCGGCGATCGACGGGTGGGCGTCGGTGACGAGTTGCTGGTACCGGTCCTTGTCGCTGAAGGCCAGATCGACCGCCTCGATCGGACCGAGCTGGGCGCTGATGGCGACGATCACGACGGGGAAGACCAGCCGCATGCCGAAGACGGCGATCAGAATGCCGACCGTGAGGAAGATCTTCTGCCAGAAGGCATTCATCTTCTTCAGGATCCCGGCGTTGACCACCGCGTTGTCGAAGGACAGCGAGATCTCGAGGATCGACAGGATCGCCACGATGCCAAAGGCGGTCCACCCCCCGAAAAGGATCGCTGCGACCAGACCGAGCGCGGTGACCGCGAACGACCAGCCGAAGGTTTTCAGAACCACTGGTACCCAATCGGTTTAGGGAGGGGGCTCCGGCGACCTCGCGCGTCGCCGACCACGGCGCACCCCGGGGTGACGGTGTGTCACAGGGGTGTGTCAGGAATCCGCTTTCACTGCGAGGACCGGGCACGGCGCGTCCAGGAGGATCCGCTGCGCCGAGGACCCCAGGAGGAGCTTGCCGACCGGGCTGCGGTGCCGCAGCCCGATCACCACCAGGGACACCCCGGCGGACCCCGCCAGCTCGACGATCTCCTCGGCGGCGTCGCGTCCGCCGACCACCTGGCGTATGTCGAAGTCGACGCCCAGTTCGGTCAGGTCCCGTCGGACCTGGTCGAGGTCTGTCCGCTCCGCGAAACCGCGGTCGACGTACGCGTCACCTCGCGAGGTGTTCACCACCAGCAGGTTCTCGCCCCGGGCGCGGGCCGCGTCGACTCCCGCGCGCAGGGCCGCCTCTCCCTCCGGCGTGGGCACATATCCCACCAGTACCGTCATGATCGCCCCTTTCGGGCCCGTTGCTCGACGAGTGGACGCACGACGAACCGGTGGACCAGCGGCCAGACCAGTACGAGCACGATCACCGTGTAGATCACATAGGAGACCGGTCCGCCCAGCAGACCGGACAGTTCGCCACCCGACAGCTGAAGCGACCGTCGGCCCTGCAGTTCCGCGAGGGGGCCGAGGATGACGCCGACGATCAGCGGCAGCACCGGCAGCCCGAATCTGCGCATTCCGAAACCGAGCAGTCCCAGCGTCAGGAGGAGGAACAGGTCCAGCGGCTGGGCGTTGACCGCGTAGGCACCCATCGATGCGAAGAACACGATCCCCGCGTACAGATAGGGGCGCGGTATCCGCAGCAGTTTGGCCCAGGCCGGCGCGAGCGGCAGATTCAGCAGGAGCAGCAGCAGGTTGCCGATGAACAGGCTGGCGATCAGTGCCCAGACCAGCCCCGACTCGCGCTCGAACAGCAGCGGGCCGGGCTGGATGCCGTACGACTGGAACGCCGCGAGCATCACCGCGGCGGTCGCGTTCGTCGGCAGTCCGATGGCGAGCATCGGCACCAGGGTGCCCGCCGCGGACGCGTTGTTCGCCGCCTCCGGGCCGGCGACTCCCTCGATGGCCCCCTTGCCGAACTGCTCGGGGTACTTGGTCAGCTTCTTCTCCGTGACGTACGACAGGAACGTCGGGATCTCCGCGCCACCGGCCGGCATGGCTCCGAAGGGGAACCCGAAGGCGGCGCCGCGCAGCCAGGGTTTCCAGGACCGTTTCCAGTCCTCCCGGCCCATCCACGGCACGCCGACGGGAAGCACCCCCGCGGGCTTGCGCCGCAGATGCGCCGCCACCCAGAGGGCCTCACCGACGGCGAAGATGCCGACGGCGACCACCACCACGTCGATGCCGTCGGCGAGTTGGGGGACGCCGAAGGTGAGCCGCTGCTGCCCGGAGACCGAGTCGATTCCGACAATGCCGATCACCAGGCCGACGAGCAGCGAGGCGAACCCGCGGATGCGCGACGAGCCGAGTACCGCGGTGACCGCGATGAAGGACAGCAGCATGATCGCGAAGTAGTCCGGTGCGCCGAGGCCGACCGCGAAATCCACCACGATGGGGGCGACGAACACCAGCAGCAGAGTGCCGATCGTGCCGGCGACGAAGGAGCCGATCGCCGCGGTGGCGAGCGCCTGCGCCGCCCGGCCGGCCTTGGCCATCTTGTTGCCCTCGATGGCCGTGACGACCGAGGACGACTCGCCGGGCGTGTTCAGCAGGATCGAGGTGGTCGAACCGCCGTACATGCCTCCGTAGAAGATGCCGGCGAACATGATGAACGCCTGGGTCGGCTCCATTCCGTACGTCACGGGCAGGAGCAGGGCCACGGTCATGGCCGGGCCGATGCCGGGCAGGACCCCGACCGCCGTACCGATGGTGACGCCGATCAGCGCCAGCAGCAGGTTCATCGGGGTGACGACGTGCGCGAACCCGTCGAGCAGATGATTCAGGTTGTCCATTACAGGATTCCTTGCAGCACGCCGGCCGGGAGATAGACGCCGAGCCCGATCGCGAAGGCGTAGAAGGTGATGAGTGACAGCGCCACCGCGATCGCCAGGTTGCGCAGGTGGTGCCGGTTGCCCAGGGCGAAGGCCGTTCCCCAGAACAGGAGGGTCCCGCTGATCACCCAGCCGAGGGGTTCGATCAGTACCGCGTTGACGACGAACGCGCCGACCATCAGCAGCACGGTGCGCCAGTCGATCGGATTCGTCAGGTCGACGTCCTCGCCGCCCTCCGGTTCGACGCGGCCGCCCCGCGCGACGTCGACGACGTACACGAGGGCGATCAGAAGGAGCAGTACGCCGAGGAGTACCGGTACCGTGCGCGGCCCGATCGGGTCGGTGCTGCTCGTTGTGTGCGCGATCCCGGTGGCGTCGACGATCACCAGTACGCCCAGCAGGGCGAGGAACGCGCACACGCCGTACTGTGCGCGGTCCGCTCCCGGGGGCCGGCGGGACTCGGGAGCGGTGCGCTCATCGACGTCCAGACTCATGCCAGACCGAGCTCTGTGAGGATGTCGGCGACGGTCTTGTCCTGTTCAGTCAGGTAGGTGGCGAACTCGTCGCCCGTGGTGAACGCGTCGGTCCAGCCGTGCTTGGTCAGCTCGGCCTTCCACTCCTCGGAGCCGTGCATCGCGGTCAGCGAGTCGATCCAGACCTTCTTGTCGGCGTCGCTGATGCCGGGCGGGGCGACGATTCCGCGCCAGTTGGTGAAGACCATGTCGATCCCCGAGGACTTCAGCGTCGGGGCGTCATCGAGGGCGTCGATCGGCTTCTCGCTGGTCACCGCGAGCACTCGCACCTGACCCGCCTCGATCTGGTCGAGGAACTCGCCGAAACCGCTGGCCCCGAAGGCGATCTTGTTGCCGAGGATCGCCGGGAGCAGCTCACCGCCGCCGTCGTAGCCGATGTAGTTGACCTTCTTCGGGTCGATGCCGACCGTCTTGGCGAGCTGCATCGGAAGCAGGTGGTCCGGTCCGCCGGGCGACGAGCCGCCCCCGACCGCGACGCTCTTGGGGTCCTTCTTCCAGGCGGTGACGAGATCGTCGATCGTCTTGTACGGAGAGTCCTTGGGCACGACGATCGCGCCCGCCTCCTCCATCAGCTTGGCTATCGGCGTGGTCTGCGAGAGCGTCGCCTTCGACTTCGAGGCGTACGCGGCACCGACGACCCCCAGCCCCATCTGCATGGCGAGCTTGCCGTTGCCCTTCTCGTTCACGGTGCGTTGCAGACCGACCGTGCCGCCGGCGCCCGGGAGGTTGAACACCTGGACACCGGACGCGATCTTGGTGTCCTCCAGCACCTTGGCCGCCGTCCGCGCGGTGGTGTCGTACCCGCCGCCCGGGGTGTTGGGGACCATGATCCGCAGTCCGGTGACGGGCTCGTCGCTCTTGCCCGTCTCCTTCTTCTCCGCGGTGGCGCCGCAGGCGCCTACCGCGAGCATGGACATGGTGGCCAGGGCACTGACGACAGCAGCTCTGCGAGTTCTCATGGCTTGTCTCTTTCGCTTCCGGCAGTCGGACGCCATGATTGTGCGACTCGTGAGACACCACGTCTGTGTTGTGTCAGCATTAAAGATTGAGTTCATTGTGGTCGTAACTTTTCGCCGCCATACCCTCGCGGGCGAGCTGCTGGTACTCCAGCTCGCCATCATCGTGGTGGTGCTGCTGGCGGTCGCCGCCGTCTCGCTGGCCCAGTCGGAAGCGACCTTCAACCGGGTCGAGGGACGCCGGGTCACCGCGCTGGCCGAGCAACTGGCCGGCAACCCCCTGGTGTCCAGCCAGCTCGGCCGGCCGGCGCCGGGTGAGACGCTCGCCCCGCTCGTGCAGACCACGCTGACCCAGTCAGGCGTCACCTCCGTGACGGTCGCCGACAGCAGCGGCAGGATCGTCAGCTCCACGAATCCCACGGTGATCGGTACAAGGCTGTCGCTCGGCCCCGGCGTCGCCGAGGCCCGCGGCTGGTCGGGGGATCTGGTCCTGGACGGTGCCCACGAGCTGGTGGCCCAGGTGCCGGTGCTCAAAGCGACTCAACCGGACCGCGGCCGGCACCTCGGCACAGTGATGATCGGTGAGGCGTCACCGACGATCTGGCAGCGGCTGAGCGGCGCGTCGTCGTATCTGCTCGCCTACCTCGGCATTGCGAGCGGGCTCGGTCTGATCGGATCGTGGCTGCTGGCCCGGCGTACCAAACGCCAGACCTTCGGTCTGGAGCCACGCGAGATCGCGGGGCTCGCCGAGCACCGCGAGGCGATGCTGTACGGGATCGCGGAAGGCGTGATCGCCCTCGACCCGCAGTTGCGGCTCACCCTGGTGAACGAGGTCGGCAGGCGGTTGCTCGATCTGCCCGAGCACTGTGTGGGGATGAGCCTGGCCGACCTCCGGATCGAGGGCCGACTGCACGACGTGCTCGCCGGATCCCCCGATGACACGACCGAGCGGCGCGACGAAGTCGTCATACGCCGGGGCCGGGTGCTGGTGATGAACCGGATGACCGTCACCAAGGACGGCCGCCGGCTCGGCTCGGTCACGACCTTGCGGGACCGCACCGAACTGGCGCAGATGGAACGCGAGATCGGATCGTTCCGCAGCTCCGCCGAGTTGCTGCGCGCGCAGGCCCACGAGTTCGCCAATCAGCTGCACACGATTTCCGGGCTGATCCAGATCGGTCAGCACGACGAGGTGGTGCAGTACGTCCGCGCGCTGAGCCGACACCGCCAGTCACTGGACACGACCCTGACCAGACGGGTCCGCGACATGGCCGTCAGCGCTCTGCTGATGGCGAAGTCCTCACTCGCGGCTGAACGGAAGGTCGTGCTGCGCGTCTCGGAGCACACGGCGCTCGGTCGGCTGGCGCCGGAGGACTCCGTGGACGTGGCGACGGTGATCGGCAACCTCGTCGACAACGCCGTCGACGCCGCGGCGGCGGGCGGTGACGGCCACGATGCCTGGGTGGAGGTCGAATTGCGGCAGGACGCCTCCAGCGTGGAGATCGTGGTGCGCGACTCGGGCCCCGGCGTGGAGCCCGAACTCGCCCAGGAGGTCTTCCTGCACGGCTTCACGACGAAGGCCGCCCAAGAGGGGGAGCGCGGCATCGGGCTGGCGCTCACCCGGCTCGTCTGCGAGCGCCACGGCGGCGAGGTCGCGGTGGCCAACACGCCCGACGGCGCCATGTTCACCGCGAGGATGTCCGTCGGCAACCCGGCCGGCGCGGTACCGGAAGGAGCCTCCCGATGATCGATGTACTGGTCGTCGACGACGACTTCATGGTGGCAGGTGTCCACCGGACCTTCGTCGACCGCGTCGAGCCCTTCCGGGTCGTCGGCACGGCGAACACCGGTGAGCAGGCGATCGCGGCCGTCGGCGAGCTGCGCCCCGACCTGGTCCTGCTCGACCTCTATCTTCCGGACATGTTCGGCCTGGACGTCATCCCACGCCTGCGGACCGCCGGGCACGACTGTGACGTCATGGTGATCAGCGCCTCGCGCGAGGCCGACGCGGTCCGCCGCTCCGTCCGTCAGGGCGTTGTCAACTACCTGCTGAAGCCGTTCGAATTCGAAGACCTGCGCTTTCGTCTCGAGCGGTACGCCGCCCAGCGCAACAGCCTGCTCACCACAGTAGTCAGAGGCCAGGCCGACGTGGACCGGGTGCTGACCGGGGCCAGCTTGCCGGTACCGAGTGCCGCGCTGCCGAAGGGCATGAGCGTGGAGACCGCAGAGCTGATCGAACGCACACTGTGCGGTACCGACGAAACGCTGTCCGCCGCCGAGTGCGCGGCCCGGACCGGTGTCTCCCGGGTCAGCGCCCGCCGTTACCTCGAATACTTCAACGACACCGGCCGCGCCGAGGTGTCCTTGCGGTACGGAGTCGCCGGCAGACCCGAGCGCCGTTACGGTTGGCGCGCCTGAGACTGTTTCTTTCGGTCCCGCCGGCTCGTCCTCCTCCTTTGGCGGGGCATGCCTGCGAGGGCTCCGCCGATCAGCGTCAGCGCAGTGCGTCAGCGCAGCTCGTCCGGGCAGGGTGTGCCGCGCGGCACGGTGTACGGCGCCGCCAGCCGGTACGTGCCCGGCTTCGGCGCGAGCAGCACCGTCCACTTGTCGCCGTTCGCGTCCTCCTCCGTCTCCATCAGGCAGCCGTTGACGTTGTCGTACGTCTTCGGCACGTCCTCCGCGGCCCCGGAGCCGTCCCCGTCGGAACGCTCCTTGGACTCCTCCGTCTCCTGCGGCGGCTCCAGCTTGTCGCCCTCCGCGTCGACGATGCTCAGCCACGGCGAGTACGGGATGCGCACCAGGACGCGGCCCGCCTTCTCGACCCGCATCGTCATCCCGCCCTGCTCGGCCCGCTCCACGACCGTGTTCGGCTCGGCCAGCGGGGTCGGCTCGCTCACCTCGAACAGCTGCCAGTTCGCGTCGCCCCAGACCTGCTTCAGATAGGGCAGCCCCCGCTGGACCAGCTCCCGCTCCCGCTGGCCGCCGTCACCGTCCGGCTCGTCCTTCGGCAGCACCACGAAGTGCACCGCCCAGCGCTTCAGCCATTCGTGGTAGTTCGCCGAGTTGAGCGTGTCGTCGTAGAAGAGCGGATTGCGCTCCATGTCGGCCTGCCGGTTCCAGCCCCGGGCCAGATTGACGTACGGCGCGAGCGCCGAGGCCTCGCGGTGCGAACGCGCCGGCACGACCTCCACCCGCCCCCGCTCCGCACCGACCTCCTGGAGCTCGTTCACCAGCGGCGCCAGCTCACGCGCCCACGACGCGGCCGGCGTGGTGTGCACGACGTCGTCGGCCGACTTGAAGCCGATCCACCCGACGAACCCGACGGACGCCACGACGATCGCGTACCACTTGAGGCTCCGCGGCACCGCGAACGGCAGCGCCGCCACCAGCGCCATCCCGGCGAACAGCATCGCCAGCCGCGTCATGTTGGAACCGATCTGCGAACTGACCAGCCAGACCAGCACCACGCCCAGTCCGTACACCGCGGCCGTGATCCGGACCGTGAGCCACTCCCGGGGCACCAGGACGGCCACCAGGACCGAGAACACCAGCGGCAGGACCACCGAGCCGAACCCCATCGGCTGCGTCCCCGAGAACGGGAACATCCAGGCCGACACCGCCACCACCACGGTCGGCCCCAGCCCCAGGGCCCACGCCCCCGGCCGCCGCTTCTGCAGGAACAGCGCCACCGCCACCAGCCCCACGAACAGGCCCGCGACCGGCGAGGACATCGTGGCCAGCGCCGCCAGCGGTGCCGCGCACAGCGCCTTCGCCCAGCGCTTGTAACGCCAGCGGTGCGGCCAGCAGAACACCACGGCGACCGCGGCCAGCCCGAACATCATGCCCAGCCCGAACGTCACCCGCCCCGAGGCCGCGTTGCCCAGCAGCCCGAACACGCCCGCGAGCGCCGCCCACAGGGGGTTGCGCAGGCCGGGGAGGCTGCGGATCAGCAGCATCGTCAGCAGCGCGGCCGACGCCGTCCCCGCGAGCATCATCGTCGTCCGCACACCGAGGAGCGACATCAGGTACGGCGACACCACGCTGTACGACACCGGGTGCATGCCGCCGTACCAGGCCAGGTTGTACGCGGAGTCGGGGTGCCGGCCGACGAACTCGGCCCAGGCGTCCTGCGCCGCGAGGTCGCCGCCACTGTTCGCGAAGGTGAAGAACCAGACGATGTGCAGCACGCCGGCGAGAGCGGTGACGGACAGCACCGGGTGCCGCAGCATCCGGGCCCGCACCGCGATGACGACGGCCCTGGGACGGGAGACCCGCGTGGGGGCGGGGTCGCGCTCAGGGTCGGTTGTGCCGCCCGGCGGCCGGTCTGCTTCCGAGGCGTGTATTCGCGGGCCGGACTCCGGGTCCGGATCGGCGTCGTCGGCGCGTGTCGGCTCCGCAGTGGCCACCTGAAGGCACTCCCCGTGTCCCGTCTTCTGTTCTTCTGTTCGCGTTCCGTTCGCGGTCGCGGCCGTCCGCCGTGGTGCTGACATCCGCGTCCCGGCCACGGCGACCTGCCCGTTTCGTGACGCTAGCACGCGCCCCGCCGACCGGCGCCCGGGCGGGCACCGACCGGCGGGGCGCGATGCCCGCCGCTCGCCGTGGAGCAGGGTGGATCAGCCGAGACGCGTCAGCTTGGCTGCGAAGCCGGGCTCCACGAGGTCCTCCTGAAGGGCGACCGGGACCTCGACGGCGGCGCTGTTCTTGCCGTCGCCCACGGTGAGCGTGCCCACCTTCGTACCGGCCTTCGCCTGGTGCGGCAGATCCTTCCCGGTGAACGACAGCTTCACCTTCAGCCCCGGCCAGCCGACGGCCTCGACGTCCTCGGTGACAACGACCGGCGTACGGCCGCCCAGCCCGTCGTCCGCGTACCCGACGACGCTGCCCTTCTTCAGCACCGTCGCCGACTCCAGCACGTCCTGTGCCGCCCGGATCAGCTTGTCGCCCGCGGAGAGTGCCCCGGCCAGGATCGTGTTGTCGGCGCCGCCCTCGGGCTGGCGCACCACGGCACCGATGATGGTCCGCGTCTCGCCGTCGACCTCCTTCTTCGCGGCGAAGACGAGGTTGCCGAGCGCCGAGGTGGTGGTTCCCGTCTTGATGCCGACGACGCCGTTGGACCCGACCAACTGGTTCCAGTTGGGGTGGTTTTTCCCCTTGTAGTCGTCGTACGACATCATCGCGGCGATCTCGCGGAAGGCCGGCAGTTCCATTGCGGCCCTGGCCAGCTTCACCTGGTCCACGGCTGTGCTCACCGTGGTGTTGTTCAGACCCGAGGGGTCCGTGTACGTCGTATTGCTCATGCCGAGGTCCTCGGCGGTCTTGTTCATCTTCTCGACGAACGCTTCCTCGGACCCCGCGTCCCAACGGGCGACCAGCCGCGCCACGTTGTTCGCGGACGCGATCAGAACGGCCTCCAGCGCCTCCCGCTGCGAGATCTTGTCACCGGAGGTCACGATGACGGTCGACTCCTTCTCGGCGTCGGACTGCTCCTCCGCGGCATCGTCGATCTCGATCATCGGGCCCTCGGCGCCGCTCTTGAGCGGGTGGTCGCGCAGGATCAGATACGTGGTCATGACCTTGGCGACACTGGCGATCGGGAGGGGCTTCTGCTCACCGGAGGAGCCGAAGGTGCCGATGCCCTGCACGTCCAGCGCGGCCTGCCCGGCGGCCGGCCACGGGATGTCGACCTTGCCGCCGTCGAAGGTGTAACTGTCCTCGGCGGTGAGTTCGAGCGTGGGTGCGGGAAGCGGCCGCATGTTCTGCACGACCGCGAAGACGATCACCAGCAGAACGGCCAGCGGCGTCCAGATCTTGACCCGTCGCACGGCCGTCCGCAGCGGGGTCTCCGGCGGCGGTGGGGTGTTGGTCAGCTCGGCCAGCAGATCCAGCGGCGGCTTGGGCGGCAGCGGCTGCTGCCTCGTCAGCTCCGGCCCGACCTGCGGGACCGAACGGGTGGCGGCGGCGGGGGAAGTGGTGGGTGACGCGGGGGCGGGCGACGCGGAGGGCGGCACCCGGAGCGCGGTGGTGACGGAGTCCCCGACCCTTGGGGCCTTGCGCACATCGGGGTCGTCCAGATCCTTGAGCGGCACGAACTTGCTGGTGCGCTCGGCCGCGGACTCGGGCTGGGGGTCGGGGGCGGACTGGCCCTTGTCCTTGGCCTCGTCCTCGCCGTCCTCGCCCTCGAGGTCGGTTTCCGCCGCCTTGTCGTCCGTCTTCTCGGAGGCCTTGTCGGCGTCCTTGGCCGCGTCACCCAGCTTCAGCATGGTGGTGGGCTGATCGACGGCGGGCGCGGAGGGGCGCGGGGCCTTGAAAACGGCGGTGGGCTGATCGGTGGGGGGCGCGCCGGGGGCAGCATCGTCGGTCCCGGCGGCGGACTTGGCGTCGACGTCGTCGGTGCCGCTCGCCTTGTTCGCGTCGGCCTCGGGGGTCGCGTCCGCGTCGGTGCCGTCGCCGTCGTCATCGGCGGTGGAGGTGTCGGCGACGACGGGGGCCGCGTCGGCGTCGGCCTCCGGTGTCACCTCGGCCTCGGTCTCGGCCTCCGCGTCCGACTCGTCGCCACCGTCGGCCTCGGAAGCCTCGTCTGAGCCCTCGTCAAGGCTCTCGCCGCCGTCCTGGCCGTCCTGGCCGTCCTGTTCGTCCGTGCCGTCCCCGTCACCGTCCTCGGCCTTCCGGGGGCTCTCCGCGCCCTTCCCCGGCCCGTCCTGCTCCGTCCGCTCCGCCTCGTCCGCAGACCGCACCCACGAGGCGGCGACGGCCTGCAGCCGCCCGTCAGCATCCGCAGTGGAATCGTCACGCCCGTCGGGTGCGGCCTCCTCGGCCTCGGAGCCCGACTCGGCGGGATCCGAGGCCTCTTCGTCCTCCCGGCCCTCCCGGTCCTCCTCGTCGGTCCGCGCATCGCGCACCGACAGCACCCGGGTGGCCGTATCGACGCTCCCTGCGGAGCCCTTGGCCGACGCGGATGACTCCGACGGTGTCGACGGCGACGCCGCGTCCCGGTTCACCGTCAGCCGGGGGTCCCGCTTCTCCGTGGAGTCCTCCGTCGCACTCCTGGCCTCGGGAACCGGACCCGCGCTCCCCGGCGTCGGTTCTGCCGACGACTCGCGCTGCTTCGACCTGTCGGGGGACTCGCCCGCCACCGATGCCTCCTCCGTGCGTCGCGCGTCCGCGCGTACGCCTACCGAACCGTGAATCCGCAATTCGCCCGCCCGGAACAACGCTCAGCGGCGCTGTCCGAACCATGTACCAGTGTCCTGTGTACGGGCTTCCCCCACGTGGTAGACGAGAACGACATACCTGTCGGTTCCCTCACGAACCGGTCACGCACCCTCGACAGACCGATGTGAGAGGGGTCACCCTGTCATTCATCCACGCGGGGAGGCATGGATGGGCAGGAGCCGCAGAACACTTCCGGAAGAGCTTTTGCTGCTGGCATTGGACCCGGCCACGGGTACCACTGCGCAGCCGCAGTCGCTCGACCTCGGTCTGGCCGGAGCACAGCTAGTGGAGCTGGCGCTGGCCGGACGGATAGCCCCGGACGGGGATCGTATCGCCGTGGTGGTGCCACGGCCGACTGGAGATCCGACTTTGGACTGCGCGTTGGAGTTGCTGCGAAGGCGCGGCGCTCCGGTTCGGGCCGTCCACTGGATCGGCGGGCCGCGTCTCGGGCTCCGCCAGACCTACCTCTCGCATCTGGAGCGGTGCGGCATGGTGCATGCCGTGGCCGGCCAGATGTGCGGGGTGTTGCCGACGACTCGCTACCAGGCGACGGACACCGAGATCAGCCGGGAGATCAGGGCCCGGCTGGACTCCGCGATCCGCACCGGCGTGCCGCCGGACCCGCGGACCGCTGCGCTCGCCGCACTGGCGCACGCGGTGGGCCTCGGCAAGCACCTGTACCCGGGGAACGAGGGCCGCTCCTCGCGTTCCCGGTTGCGGGACCTGATCCGGCACGACCCGATGGGCGGCCTGGTGGCGCATGCCGTGATGGACGTGCAGAACGGTGTGGCGGCCCAGCCACGCCGTGGCGCGGCCCCGGCAGGCGGCCGTCAGGCCACCCCCGGCGGCCGGGGCGGACCGGAACCCGCCCGAGGGGTACCGGCCCAGCCGCGCCACGGATCCATGGCGCGCGCCGCCGCCCACTAGGCCGACCGGGCCCACCGGGCCCTGGTTCGGCCACGGCACCGCAGACCCGGTCACGGGAACCGCTGCTCGAGCGGGGCGGAGAGAGTTCACGGCTCTCTCCGCCCCGCTCGGCGTGCCGCGAACCGGCGGACCTCGCGACTGGTCGACGTCGCAACCGGTCGACGTTACCCGCCCGCACCGGTCCGTGGCGTCACCACACCGCGAACTGCCGGACAGTGGTCGCGTATCCACTGTTTCCCAGCGGTGGGAAGCACCTTGGTGGCAGTCTGCTCAACACCAGATACGCAAAGTGGCAAGTACGAGTAAGTACGAGGCACGCAGCCGGAGGTGCACGTCCCGTGGCGTCCAATGTCAATCCCACCGTCAGGCGACGCCGGCTGGGCCAGGAGCTCCGCAGGCTCCGCGAGCTCAAGGGCATGACGGCCGAGGAAGTGGCGGAACGACTGCTGGTGTCGCAGTCGAAGATCAGCCGACTGGAGAACGGCCGGCGCAGCATCAGCCAGCGTGACGTCCGAGACCTCTGCGGAGTCTACGAGGTGGAGGACCAGCGGATCGTCGAGTCGCTGATGCAGATGGCCAAGGACTCGCGCCAGCAGGGCTGGTGGCACGCCTTCGGCGACATCCCGTACAGCGTCTACATCGGCCTGGAGACGGACGCGGAGTCGCTCAGGGTCTACGAACCGCAGATCATCACCGGCCTGTTGCAGACCCGCGCGTACGCCGAGGCGATCGTCCAGGGCGGTTCGCCCGAGTCGTCCGACCAGGAGAACGACAAGCGGGTCGAGGTGCGCCTGCGCCGACAGGGCCGTATCACCGCCGACAAGGACCCGCTGCGACTGTGGGTGGTCCTGGACGAGGCGTCGCTGCGCCGGGTCGTCGGGAGCAGGCAGGTCATGCGTGAACAGCTGGAGCACGTCATGGAGTTGTCCCAGCTGCCGCACATCACCGTGCAGGTGCTGCCGTTCGAGGTCGGCGCGCACTCCGGCATCAACGGCCAGTACTCCATCCTGGAGTTCGCGGACGCGGCCGACTCGAGCGTGGTGTACATCGAGGGCGTGACCAGCGACCTGTACCTGGAGAAGCCGCACGACGTGCAGAAGTACACCGTGATGTACGAGCACTTGAGGGCACAGTCCCTGAACGTGGAACAGTCCCGCCAGCTGCTGGAACGCGTCGCGAAGGACTACGCGCGCTGACCCCCTGGGGGAGAGCGCGGGATGCTATATCGCTGACACGCCTGACTGGAAGTGCTCTTGGAATATGTCACCCAGTCGAGTGAACGGCTCCGCTGGAGAAGGGTGCCGACGAGTAGCGTCGATCACGCCAACCACGAACGAGGGCTGGCGAAATCCGTTCTGCGGGTCCCTGCCGGAATGCGCAGCCCGGTGACAGCAACTCAGCAACTGGCTACGGAGCGAACATGGCAATTCGTCTGGGCACCACGGAAACGTGGACGACGTCCTCCTACACCAACAACAACGGCGCGTGCGTGATGGTCAGGTCGACCACCGAGGAGGCACTGGAACTCGGGGACACCAAGATCCCCGAGGGCCCGAAGCTGGCCTTCCCCACGGACGCGTGGACCGCTTTCGTGGCCTCGGTGAAGGCCTGAGAAGGCCGGACCCGAACAGGGCTCCACGGAGCCCTCTCGACGAGACCGCCGTCCTTGCCGAGAGGGCTCGGCCCACCCCGTAACCCTCTCGGCACGGCGAACGAATCCCCGCATGGGTGAGTTCAGCGGCTCAGCGGCTCACCGCACCGGAAAAGCGACGTCGCACACCGGATCCTCGACCCCGGCGGCGTCCCAGTCCGCGAAGTACACCTCCCTGCACGGACCCGCAGCCGTCAGCCCCTCGGCCGCCATCCACTGCTCCACCGCCTCGAACGCGGCCAGAATCTGCGGATGAGCCACCTGAGTCTTGGTGATCCGGGTGCAGGCCAACCGCTGGGCCGGCTCCACCCGCACCGTCGTCTCCCACGCCCGGCCCCGCGCCTCGGTCCAGGCCCGCGCCGCCGCCTCGTCGGCGACCGGCACACACGCCTCGGCAGGACCGTCGCTCTCCATCGACACCTCGGAGTGATAGACGACGAACGGCGCCCCGGCCACACCCCCGCACTCCGAGGCGCCCCGCTCCAGCCGACCCAGCGCGGCCCCGATCCACGCGGGCAACTCGTCCGCCAGAGTGTGCCGCGTCTCGGTGATCAGCACCTGCCGGGGCACGTCCACCGTCTCGACCACGAACTTCCCGTACATCTCGGAACTCCTCCCAGAGAGCCGTCCACGGAGGAATTCGGCGAGTGTCCGCTGCCCGGCGACCCGCGCCTCGACGTCCGCCCAGTAGGCGGCGAGCCGGTCGGCCGCGGCCGCACCGTCGTCCGCGTCGAGCACCTCGGCGATCCGGGCGAGCGGCATGTCCAGCTGCCGCAACAGCGCCACCGTACGGGCCCGCTCGACCTGACCCGTCCGGTAGTACCGGTAACCGGTGACCTCGTCGACCCGCGCCGGCGTCAGCAGCCCCAGCCGGTCGTACAGCCGCAACGCCTTGGCCGACAGCCGCGCCCGCGCCGCGAACGCGCCGATGCCGAGCAGTTCCCCGCTCTCCGAGTCCACCTCTGGGTCCACCGCGCCATCCTCCGTCGCCGGGCGGCCCGTCCGCCCGACGACACGAACGCTGGACCCTGCCCCAGGGACAAGGTCAACGCGGCCACCGGAACCGGAAGCCGGGGCGGCAGCCCCTAGCCGAGCGCGCTCTCGACCGCCGCCACGACCTCCGCCGCCTCCGGCTCGGTCTGCGGCGAGAACCGGGCGACGACCTTGCCGTCCCGTCCGATCAGGAACTTCTCGAAGTTCCAGCGGACGTCCCCGCTGTGCCCCTCGGAGTCGGCGAAGTCGACCAGACGGTCGTACAGCGGGTGCCGCCCCTCCCCGTTGACCTCGACCTTCTCGGTCATCGGGAAGGTCACGCCGTACGTCGCGGAGCAGAACTCGGCGATCTCCTCCGAGGTACCCGGCTCCTGCCCCATGAACTGGTTGCAGGGCACCCCGAGCACGGTGAAGCCCCGCGCCGCGTACTGCTCGTGCAGCCGCTCCAGCCCGGCGTACTGCGGCGTCAGCCCGCACTTGGAGGCCACGTTCACCACCAGCACGACCTGCCCCGCATACCGCCCCAGCCCGGCGGACCCACCGCTCAGAGCACCGATCTCGACATCGAGGGGAGAAGAACCGTTGGTCTCTGCAATCGTCATACCCGGATGCTAACCCTGCCGGGAGCACAGACGACGATCACACCTGATCGCTGTGTTTCTCCTTCTTCTCCACGCTCCGCGCCATCCACGCCCGACAAGCCCAGCGCGCAAGGGCACCCACGGCCAGGGAGACGAGGACGGCGCCCCAGTCGATGACATGCGGCAACCCGGGGAAGAAAGCGAAGAAGGCGAGAGCCGCGACAAGCCCCGCAACGAACGACGCGACCCCGGCCCGGCGTTGGCGCTCCGCATACCCCGGGCCTGTATCCGGCCCATGCTGCTTGGTCATGAACATCTCACTTCGTGATGTGGTGACACTGGCTTACCCGCCGCACCCCGTTGACATAGAGGTGGGCGCACGCTTTGCCGTAATGCGGCAGACGCTGTGGAGAGTTGTTGCGCATGGGGTCGATCTTGCATTCGCTGTGCGTTCTGCCGCGGGACGTCCGGTAGGTCCTGTTGTTCGTGTCGGTGTAGGTGAAGTCGATGCGCCAGTTGCAGAAGCCGCTGCTGAGTGCGCCCACGAAGGCACAGTCGACACCGGCGTTCTGGTAGGTGATCTTCTTGCCGCTCCCGCGGACGGCGTGCGTGAACATGCACCCGGTCGGGATCTTCATCGTCACGCCACCGACGTTGTACTCGAAGGTGCGGACCGGTGCCGACCCGATCGCGCCGGCATGTGCCGCGGATGGCGTCGTGGCGACGAGGGCGCTCGCCGCAGCGAGTGTGGTGGCCAAGCGTACGACACGCGACCGCATCAAGGTGATCTCCTCCTGGTTGTTCCTGGTGAACGTCGGGAACAACCAGGAATTGCCCCTTCTGGTTGTCTGCTGTCGGGCGGTTTCACCATGACAGGTGATCACGTGATTGCTGCGCTGACCTGCAGAAACGTTACCCGGGATCGCCAGTGCCGGCCGTCGGCCCTGAGGGCGAGAAACAGGTGGGGGGCCGACCCGCGGGTCGGCCCCCCACCACCTGCCTTCCTCTTCCCGGCTACGGCTTGCGCCCCACCCCGCAGAAGGCGTCCACGTCCTTAGCCTCGTCCTCGCCCGGCGCAGCGGCCTCCGGCCGCCATTCCGGGACCCGGACGACGCCCGGCTCCAGCAGCTCCAGGCCGTCGAAGAACCCGGCGATCTCATCGACCTCGCGCACGTAGTACGGCACGGCACCGCTCGCGTTGTACGCGTTCGAGGCCGCGATCATGCCCTCGCTCGTGGCCGTGCTGTCGCTGATCACCAGGTAACTCCCCGAGGGAAGCCCCACCATGAGCCGGCGCACCAGATCACGGGCCTGCTCGTAGTCGGCGACGTGGCCGAGCGTGTTGAGGATCATCAGCGCGACGGGCTGGGACATGTCCAGCGTCCCGGCGGCGGCCCGCAGGACGGACTCCGGATCGTAGAGATCGGCGTCCAGATAGTCCGTCCGGCCCTCGGGGGTGCTGGTCAGCAGGGCGTTGGCGTGGGTCAGCACGATCGGATCGTTGTCGACGTACACGATCCGTGCGTCCGGAGCGACGCGCTGCGCCACCTGGTGCGTGTTGTCGGCGGTCGGCAGTCCCGTACCGATGTCCAGAAACTGCCGTATCCCCTGCTGCCCGGCCAGATGGCCGACGGCCCGCCCGAGGAACCGTCGACTGGTGTGGGCCACGTCGACCAGGCCGGGGAAGATGCCCTTGATCTGGTCACCGATCTCCCGGTCGACCTTGTAGTTGTCCTTGCCCCCGACGAAGTAGTTCCAGAACCGCGCCGAGTGCGGCTTCGTCGTATCGATACGGGCACGTGTCTCGAAACCGGCACTGTCCGGGGTGGTGTCCTCCGACACGGCTGAGCCTCCTGTGATGAGCGCGATCAGTGCGCTCAACGTAGGCGAACGTGACCGGATTTCACCCTGGTTGGCGGCAAACCCAGCGACCGAAGCACCTGTTCCAGCCACTTCACCGCGCAGAAGGGTGCCGGATGTTACACGGGGTGGCTCGGCCGGTCCTTCAGGCCGTCGACGAAGGCGGCGAACACCGGAGAGGGGACGGAGAGGACGGCACGGGCCGGGTGCTTCGAGTCGCGGATGGCTATGCGGGTGTCCGCCTCCGCGATTTCCACGCAGGCGTTGCCGTCGCCGCTGCCCGAGTAGGAGGACTTCCGCCAGTTGTCGGCAGTGATCACAGGGCGTCTCACAACTCCTTGGCCAGTCCGTGGATAAGGTCACGCGAACGCTCGGGATCGAGTGACACTGCTTCCACTCTACGAAAAAGTGTTCGGAACACTCCGAGTTGTGCTTCGGAATCCACGAAGACGGTGCCGTGAGGGCCGTCGCGCAGCACAGTGTCCAACCTCGGGACGGTTCCGCCCAGGTACACCATGTCGGCCGTGATGTCCGCGAAATCCTCCAGTTCGAAGGGGATCACGCGCACGGTCACGTGTTCCGCCTCCGACAGCTCCAGGATGCGGCTCAGTTGGGCCCGCGATGTCGCTCTGCCACCCACTCTGATGCGCAGAGCCGCCTCATGGACCAGCGCCTCGTACGGAATCTGCTGTGCGTCCCCGATGGCTGACCGCCTCTGCATGCGATGGCGCACCCGCAACTCAACTTCATCACCAGGAAGTTCGGGAATCCTTCGCGAGAAGAGCGCCCGTGCGTAGTCCTCGGTCTGCAACAACCCGGGGATGTGCAGGAAGTCCACGTCCCATCGATGGGTGGAGTGATACTCCAGCTCGGACAGGTCCAGGAACGGCGTGGGCAGGAGACCCCGGTACTCCTCCCACCAGCCGCGTCCCCTGTCGGTCGCCATCACCGCCAGGGAGTCGACCAGTTTGCTGTCCGTGCAGGCGTAATGGGCGGCGAGGCGGCGTAGTCGCTGTTCGCTCACACCTGTGGTGCCGGATTCGATCTGGCTGATCTGTACCGAGTTCACTCCGAGCAGGGCAGCCGCATCGCGAGCACTGAGGCCGGCTGCCTCGCGAAGTCGGCGCAGCTCAACGGCAAGACGCAGCTGCCGTGCTGTCGGTTCGCGCCTTGTTCCCATCTGTTGCCCTTCACTCAACGTGCCTGTCAATGCAACTCGTTCGGGCGTCAGATTACGCGAACAGCTTGCGTCAGGTTAAATCTAAGGCCTACCGTCAGTGACGGAACATCCACGCTGTGCGTCATCGCGGCGTCGGAAGTGCACCGCTTCGTCCTGCCGTGACGTGGCGGCAGTGACACCGTCGCCCGTCCTCTGCAGCGCATCCCGACTTCCTCACCCAACTGGAGTTCGCATGTCCGAAACCGAACCGTGGGAGTACTCGCTGTACATCCCGAACGACCCGAGAGCCGTCACCATCTGCCGTCGCACCCTGCGCCTGATCCTTACCATGCACGGCCTGATTCGCCTGGTCGACGTCGCGGAGCTGATGGCTACGGAGCTGGTGTCCAACGCCGTGCGCCACACCAAGGGGCCGGCGGCGCTGCGGGTGCGCTGGTCGGCCAACGGCGTCCTGCGGATCGGGGCGTGGGACGCGGACCCGTCCCCGCCGGAGCCGCCGCGGCCCTTCACCCCGGAACTGGAGGAAGAGGACGGGCGGGGCCTGGCGCTGGTGCGGGCCTGCGCCGACGTGTGGGGCTGGCAGCCGCTGGCCAGGGACGGCAACAGGGGCAAGTACGTATGGTGCGAGCTGGGAGCCGCTGGGTGACTCCAGCCCCTCCTCGGACCGCATTGCCGGGTTCTGCGAAGGCCTTGATCTTCACGACTGGCTGCTCACCATGCTCGACGGTATCCGCCTGGGCGGGGCGGAGGGTGCCACCACGATCCCGATGCTGCGGGCCGCCGTCGACCACTTGCTGCACCCGTGGATGCCGCGTGCACTCGCCCCCTATGGGGCACACTGGAGGAGATCCAGGGCTTCACCCGGCAGTGCCAGACCCTGGTGCAGCGCATCCGCGACCAACTGTCCCTTCACGCGGTCTGGTTGTTGTGGGGGGACTTCGCAACGCCCTGAGGATGAAACCGACACGGTTACTGGTGGGGAGACACACGATGGCGATGGAGCCGAGTCCGGAACCGAACGGCGCACCGTGGCGAGGAGGATCCGGCGCATGGCGGATGTGGCTGAAAGTACTCATCTCCCTTGCGGCTGGCGGCCTGACCTTCGTTATCGCCGAGGTTGCGAACTCGGAGGCCAAGTGGCAGATCGGTGTCGGCATTTTTGTCGGTGGCTGCGTCCTGATCCTTCAGCTCATGGGCGACCTGATTAATCAGGTGAGGGACTTCAAGGCCGTGCTGCCTCAGCACAACGCGCAGACACAGGAAACGGTCGTGAGGAGCTTCGCCCAGATCAGCGAGGCAACCAAGTTCTACAGCGAGATGGAGAGGCTGCCTTCCGACGGAGTGGCCGCGTTGGCCACCAGTGCGGTGGAGGTCGTCTCCAGGGGTCCCGACATCATGAGGCGCTTCGCCGAGGAGCTGATGCGGCGCCTCGCCGTTGACATGGAGGCGCTCAAGAGCGGGAGTGTCGATTGCGCTGGCGAGAACCACGACTGGCTGCTGACCCTTACCAACTGCGCCACGGATTCCATCGACACTACAAGCGCGCTCTCCTTGGTGGACCGGGACTTCTGGAACAACGGGCCTGCCGACCTCTATCTGCAGGCGCAGCGCGAGGCGATAGCGAGGGGGGTGACGGTGCGACGGCTGTTCCTGGTGGACGACTCGGCGGACCTCAACGACGACCTGCGTCAACTTGGCGAAGAGCAAAATGAGTTGGGTATAGAGACGCGTGTGCTCGTCCGGGCACAGCTGCCCCAGAACGTCAGGCGGGGCTTGTTGGGCGAATTCATCGTCTTCGACAAGGAGACCTGCTACGAGATCGAACAGGATCAACTTCATGTCAACATCTCGACGCGCGTGAGAGCGCATGAGGACTACGTCAGACTGAGGACCCAGCGGTTCGCCGAGCTCTGGGATGTGGGCGTGCCGACGCAGACAGCGGGAATCCCGACAGGTGAGCCAGGGGCGGTCGGCGCGTGATGTGGCTGCCTGGAGCCGCAGAGCCGACCGCCCCAGCCACGGAGGGTTTCTCCCGCCTTCACGCCCGCAGCCGCCGGGTGCGGCCAGCCGGGGCGAAGACAGGAGGCAGGCCGCGCCGCAGAGGCGGCGCGTGCCCGCGCCGTGCGCGGGTCTTGAACCAGTAAAGAAGGTTGTAACTCAGTGGGCCTGCTCCAACTTGAAATGCGCAGGTCATCGGGGCTGGTGTGAGTCAGCGCTCGTGCTGGTCGCGGCCGGTTGCCTTCGGTCAAGATCGCCTGTCATCGTGAGGACGAGCAGCGTCCGCAGCAGCGTCGTCGCGTAACGGGGCAACATCCGGAGCTTGGTGAGGATACGCCAGTTCTTCAAAAGTGGGCGAAGGCGTGCTCGCAAACCGCGCAGACGGCCGCGATCAGCTTGTTTACCTGCTTCTTCGCCTTCGTGAGTGGCTTGGTGCGGGCGGCCTTGCAGCCGGTGATGACCACCGGGTTGTCCGCATCGTTGTCCAGGCCGGTGAAGCCGAGGTCGCCGATGACGCCCAGTTCGTGGGCGCGCAGGTGCTCGACGAGCTTGTTGTAGCGGGCGGTGGTGATCTCCGAGGAGTGGCCCGGGCGGGCGGCGGAGATCCACCGATCGGTTCGGTGGGCGTTCTCACGGCAGGTCGGTGCGTCCCAGCCAGGTCGGCTTGACCGGTACCCCGTCCGCGTACCGCTCGATCTGCTGTTCCGCCTGCTGTTCCGCGGGCTCGGGCGCCGCGCCGACGGGAGTACTCGGCGCCTCCACCACAGGTTCCGGTACAGGCTCCACCACCGGTTCCGCGGCGGAGTCCTCGAGCAGTTCCGCCACCGTGAACCGGGTGACGAACGACTGCCACGCCCCGTCCACGACGAGCAGGAACCCGTCGTCCTGCCGCAGGAGCCGACGGCGCTTGGGGCTTCTGGGGTGTGCGGGTGAGTAGCTTCGTGCCCGCCGTTCCAGCTCCGCGAGTGCCTCCTCGCGCTCTCCGGTGACGTGAGCGAGCACGTATGCCTCGGTGTGCTTGCGTTCTCCGACACCCATGGTGGTCTCGATGACCAGTCCCCAGGTCGTCATGTTCTTCGCCCCCTCGTCCACCTTGGCCCCGCCTCCGAACCGACACGGCCGTTCGACGGCGGAACTATTCCACGTCGACGCCGTAGTCCCGGACCAGTTCCTCCAGGCCGCCCCGGTATCCCCTGCCTCCGGTGACGAAGTCCCAGTCGCCGTTCGCGCGGCGGCGGAAGGACCCGAGCACGAGGGCGGTTTCGTCCGGGCGGCCGTCGGAGACCGGCAACTGGTCGAGCGGGGAGCCCACGGAGTCCAGCAGGCGGATGCCTGCGTCGGTGAACCCGGACAGGTCGGCCCCGGGGTCGGCGACGGGATCGACCGCGGCGATGACGACGAGGCGGTCGGCGCGTGCCGGCAGGGCGTCGAAGAAGACCTGGACGGCGGCCCTGTCCGGCGCGACGGGGACGAGCGTGCGCACCGTGCCGTCGGGTGTGCGGGGATTGTTGTAGAAGACGAAGTGGTCGTCGTCCAGGACCCGGTTGCCGTGGCAGACGAGCGCGCACACGTCCAGGGCGACGCTGCCCGACCAGTACATGCCCAACACGTTGTGGTCGTCCGAGCCGGTCTCGCTGTCCGGTGCCGTCCGCTGGGCAGGCACCGGGCGCTCGCCGCCGCCCAGGCGTCCGCGCAGCCCGTGGCGGTGCAGCAGGTCGACCAGTTCGGAGCCCGCCACCAGTTCCAGGGGCTTGCCGTTGGCGAAGGTGTGCGAGCCGGGGCCGAACGCGGAGGTGGTGACCAGGACACCCTTGTTGGCGCCGGCGTCCTGGACGGTTCCGTACAGGTCGCGGACGGCGGTCGGGGGGACGGTGTTGCGGTAGCGCTTGACCTGCACGACGATCTTGCCGCCGCGAATCGGGGCCGGGTCCAGCGCGTCGACGTCGACACCGCCGTCGTTCGAGCGCTGGGTGGTCACGGCCTGCATGCCCATGGCCCGGAACAGGTCGGCGACCAGTGTTTCGAAGGCGACGGGGTCCATCTCGTACAGATCCGGCTCTTCGCCGTCCCCATGGGTGACGACGCCGTTGCCGACGTCCTCGGGAAGCCGGCCGGGCCGCACGGGCGCGTACTGGTCGGGGCGCGAGGACAACTGCCCCCGGAGGCCGTCCACCAGGCAGTTCACCGCGTTCACCTGTTCCAGGTGCAACGCGGTGAACGTCGAACGCGAAGCCATGACGGTGCCGAGGAACATGGGCGCCCGTCTGCCGGTCACCGGGTCGTGATCGTCCACGAACCCGTTCAGCGCGACCGATTCCAGCGCGCCGAACTCGTCGGCCGCGAACAGGTCCCGCAGCACCAGCAGGAGACACTGCGCGAGTACGTCCCGGTACAGGGTGCGGCGTTGCGTGACCGGTCGGGGCGACTCCTTCACCTGATCGGCGTTGACCATGTAGCGCGCCGACTTCGCCTCCGGGACGACGTCGTACTTGGGCAGCTCCCAGTTCAGCACCAGCTGGCGCGCCCCCGAGTCGTACGCCGCGGACAGTCGGCGGGGCAGGTCCTCCGGCCAGCCGGTCGAGGCGTAGAGGGCGGCGGAGAAGTACTCCACCGCGGCCTCGGGGTCCCCGTTGCGAAGCCCCGTCGCCATCTCCGCGATGCCGGCGTTGTGCCGGCGGATCTCGTCCAACTGGGCCTCGGCCCACTGCTGGTACTGCGCCTGGTAGGTGGCCAACTGGTGCCGGCGCTGCGCTTCGGCGGCCTGTGCGGCCTGCCAGTCGCGCTCGAACCTGGAGCGGGCCTCCGCCTGTGCCTGCGCCCGCCGTGCGGCGGTCCAGCCGCTCTGCTGCGGCTGGTACTGATGCTGGTTCGGGTCCGGCATGCGGATGGGGTGTGCGAGCTGTCCCGGGGAGAACGCCTCGATCTGCTCCGGCCGGGTGAGCGCGTCAGCCCTGAACGCCGGAGCCCGGCACCCCGTCGTCAACAGGCCCTGCAACGCCTCGACCTGCGCGTCGAGTTCCTGCGTACGACGCCGGGCCTCCGCCTCGCGCTGCTCCCGGTACGCCGCTCTCTGCTCACGGTAGCTGCGCGTGATCTCCCGCTGGTGGGCGCGCTGTTGGCGCTCCTGCTCCCGCTGGAACCTGGCTTGCGCCTCCTGTTGACGTTGCTGTTGGCGCTGCGCCTCGGCCCAGACAGCGACCAACCCGTTGGAGCGACGGCTCATGCTCGACAGGCCCTCCCCACCGGCGACCCGGCATGCGTGCACCAGGTTCCGCCCCCGTAACCAGCAGTGATGGAAAGACTTTAGTCGGCAGACGGCCGCGCGCCCACACGCTTGCTTCAGGCTGCCTTCACTTCATCTCCACCGACCTGTCGCGCCTGCGTCCGCGACGGCGTTGGCGGCTGGTCCCGCGGCGTTGCTCTGCCGTCACCCGTGCCTGGAGGCGTCAACTCGAGCCTGTGTCAGAGGCCTTGTGCTCGGGTGTGGCGTGTGGCACAGTCCAGCGCCACCGAGTGTCAAAAAATGACATCCAGTGCCATACGCTCCGGGAGCCCCGTTGTGAACCAGCAGCGAACCGCGCAGGACGGCACCGACGCCCTGCACGCCACGGCGAGCCGCAAAGCGGCCTTCCGTCTCTTGCCGATCCTGTGCCTCACGTACTTCATGGCGTTCGTGGACCGCACCAACGTCGGTATGGCCAAGACGTCACTCGAAGCCGACGTGGGCATCAGCGCCGCGGCGTACGGCGTCGGCGCCGGCATCTTCTTCCTGAGCTACGCGCTCCTGGAGGTGCCCAGCAACCTGATCATGTACCGCGTCGGACCGCGGCGCTGGATCACCCGGATCGCCGTGACCTGGGGTCTGCTGTGCTCCTGCATGATGTTCGTGCAGGACGAACTGTCCTTCTACGTCGTCCGGTTCCTGCTCGGCGCGGCCGAGGCCGGCCTGTACCCGGCGCTCATGTACACCGTCACGATCTGGTTCTCGCAGAAGCAGCGGGTGACCGTGGTCGGGATCCTCTACCTCGCCGTGTGTGCCGGGTTCGCGCTCGGAGCCCCCCTCGGCGGCGCTCTCATGGAGCTCCACGGAGCGGGCGGACTGTACGGCTGGCAGTGGATGTTCCTCGTCGAGGGCCTGCTCACCGTGGTCGTCGCCTACTTCGTGTGGCGCCTCGTCCCCGACCGGCCACAGGACGCACCGTGGCTGACGGAGCGGGAGGCCGCGGTGCTGAACGACCGCGCGGTCGTGCGGACCGCTCCGGGGCACGGCACCCTGAAGGGCAACGTCAGGATCGCCTTCGCCCGGCCGTTCATCCTCGCCCTGTCCCTGATCTACTTCGCGAACCAGGTCAGCAGCGTGGCGATCCAGTACAACTTCCCGTCCATCGTCGAGAGCCTCGACGTCGAAGGGTCCTTCCTGATCGGTGTCGTGAGCGGCAGCGCCGGCATCGCCTCGTTCGTCGGGGTGCTCGTGATCCCGTGGATCCAGCGCCGCGTGCGGAACGAGGTCCGGGTCCTGACGTACGTGACGCTCGCCACGGTCCCGGTGGCGATCGCGTACAGCGTCTCCGACGGTGCCGTCCTGCGCATTCTGCTGATCGACGCCGCGATGCTGCTGCTGGTCGGCATCCTCCCGCTCTACTGGTCGGTCGCGATGGCGAGGATGTCCGGACTGATGGCCGCTGCCGGGCTCGCGTTCATCAACACGGTCGGACTGCTCGGCGGGTTCGTCGGCCCCTACCTGTACGGGCTCGCCGAGGGCCGGGGAAGCGAGTCCGCCGGGTACGCCGTGCTCGTGGGCGCCGCCGTCCTCGGTGTGCTGCTCCTGCCGGTGCTGCACCGAACGGTGCGTTCCGAGGACCGACGGGCCGGCCAGGACGCCGGCGTGGGCTCTCCGGCCGGTGCGGAAGGGGTGAATTGACCGTGCGGAACCGTGCCGTCGCCGCCCGGACGGGCCCGTCCGGCGGGTAGGCGGCGCCGACCGCACGCGGGGGGAGAGACGGTCGGCCCGGTCTCCCCCCGCGACCGTGGTCATAGACTCACGACGACTTCGCGCGAAGAGGTCGAAGAGGTCGAAGAGGGGGGAGGGGCCGTGGCCGAACGGGGGCTGGAGACGAAGTACCGCATCGCGGAGACGGCGATGGCGCTGTTCCTGGAGCAGGGATACGAGAGCGTCACCGTGGAGGCCGTCGCGGACGCGTCACGGGTGTCACGGCGTACGGTGTTCCGGTACTTCGACGGCAAGGACGAGCTGGCGTTCCCCGATCACTCCGCGCGGCTGGAGCTGCTGGCGCGCCACCTGGTGAAGCCGACCGGCGGGCGGTCGCCGGTGGACGTCGTCGTCGCGGCCACCGAGGTGGTGATGCTCGACTTCCTGAGCAGGCCCGAACTGGTGCTCCAGCGCTACCGGCTGACCCGGGTCGTGCCCGAGTTGCGCAGGCGTGAGGTGCTCGAGAACGAGCGCTACGTCGCTCTGACGCGGGCGTATCTGCGAGACCGGCTGCCCCCGGACGGTCCGGCGTTCCTGCCGATGGCGCTCTCCGCGCTGATCGACGCGATGCACCGGTCGGCGCTCGGCGACTTCGCCCGCAGCGGCGGGACGGTGGACGCGTACGCCGAGCTCAAGGAAGGCATGGAGTGGATCCGCCGGACCCTGGCCGAGGAACCGGCCGCGGGCAGTCCCCTGCTGTTCGCCGTGCTGCCGGACACGGCGGCCGCCCGGCACGCGTTGTCGACGCTGCGCGACGAGGCTCAGGACCTGCTCTGAACCCGGTGCGTCAGCCGCGGCCGATCCCGAGCACGCCGGACCGCACGACGGGGGCGCCGCCGGAGCCATCGCGCGAGCAGCCGCGTGCCGGGGGTTCCGGGCGTCGGCACCCCCGGAACCCCCGGAGCGTTCAGGAGCCGGGGGCCGTGGTGAGGGGGAAGCCTCCGCTGCCGCCGCCGCGCATGTCCTCCATGTCGGACGGGTCCGCGTCGGCCCGGATGGCATGAACATCGAGCCCTCCCTGGCCCGCGGGGGCGTCCTCGGCGGCGCTGATCCGGTACTCCACGATGCGGGTGCCGTGGGCGGGCAGGTCCCGCGCACCGGAAGCGCCGGTCAACGGCTGATAGTCGTTGGCCACGACCAGCTCGACGGGGTGCCAGTCGCCATCGGGGGCCTCGCGCCGTTCCACCGTCAGCCCGGGCGGCCGCTCGCCCGCGTAGTTCCACTCGACCTGCGCGGAGAGCGCGATGTCGCGGAGCGCCTCGCCGGTGGTGTTGCAGAGCTTGACGAGGGCGGTCTGCGGTTCGCCGCCGGGGTGGACGGTGACGCCGTCGCGCGGGCCGGCAGCCATGGTGATCAGGTAGCCGGCGTTCTTGTCGACAGCAGTGAGTTTGGGACAGGGCTTGGCCTGGAAGTCCGCGAAGCCGGGGTTCGGTGAGCTCTTCACGGCCGCCGGAGCGCTGGGCGTCCGCGTCGCCGGCGCCGAAGCACCGGGCGAGGGGTTCCCCGTGTCGCCATCTGCCGGGGCTGACGGCCCGGCGCAGGCGGTGGTGAGGAGAAGCACCGCCCCTGCGGCCGCGGCGGCGGAACCGGCCCAGCGTCTGTCTGTGCGCACGGATGCTCCTCCTCGTGGATCACTGTTCGATGATCACGACGTCCGAAGCCCGCTCACGGTTGCGCCGCGGCCGTGGTGGCGCGCCATCAGCAATCGGTGCCCGCGTCCACGACCGGGAAGGAGGTCTCCCGCACCGCGTCGTTCCGTCACCACCGGTCCCCGCTAGTCCGCCTTGATCTTCTTCATGGTGAGGTGGGACTCGAGACGGAGGACGGCGGGCAGGACGGTGAGTTTGCCGGTCAGGAAGGCTTCGTAGGCGGCGTGGTCGGCGACGGCGACGCGGAGGAAGTAGTCGGGGCGGCCGTACATCCGCCGGAACTCGACGACCTCCTCGTAGGAGGCCACGGTGTTCTCGAACTCCTCGACGGTCCTGCGGTCGTTGGCGTAGATCTCGACGTCGATGAGGACCTCCAGTTCGCGTCCCATCGCTCCGGGACTGACGACGGCCCGGTAGCCGGTGATGACGCCGGCCTCCTCCAGACGCTTGACCCGGCGCAGGCACGGGGGCGGGGTGAGGCCCACCCGCTTGGCCAGCTCGACGTTGGACAGCCGACCGTCCCGGCGAAGGTGAAACAAAATTTCGCGATCGGTCGCATCGAGGCCGCTTGCATTGCTCATACGGCGATCGTATGACCCGGACCAGCAATCATATGAGGTGAGATTCTCACTAAAATGTCGGTATGCGAACAAGTTCCACCGTCGCCGACCGGACCGGGCCCGCGTCCGTCCCCGGGCCCGTGTCGGCGTCCGTTCCCGCCTCCGTTCCTCCGCCGCGCAAGCGGTCCGAGGCGCGGGCCGCCTTCCAGGACTGCGCGTCCGTGGGCATGGGAATGTTCCCGCTCGGTCTCGCCTTCGGAGCGCTGGTCGTCCAGTCGGGGCTCGACTGGTGGTGGGCGGGACTGTCCGCCGCCCTGATCTACGGCGGCTCGTTCGAGTTCCTGCTCATCGGCATGGTCGCCGCCGCCGCGCCGCTGGCGTCCGTCGCCGTGGCCGCCTCCCTGGTCCAGGCACGGCACGTCTTCTACACCCTGTCCTTCCCCCTGCACCGGGTGCGGGGCCGCCTAGCCAAGACGTACAGCACCTTCGCGCTCACCGACGAGGCGTACGCCCTGACCGCCACCGAGCAGGCCCGCACCTGGTCCGGCCGGCGCATCCTGTGGCTGCAGTTCTTCATGCACCTGTACTGGGCGGGCAGCGCGACGGCCGGGGCCCTGCTCGGCTCCCTCGTCCCGGACGGCGTCACCGGCCTGGACTTCGCACTGACCGCCCTGTTCGCCGTCCTCGCCCTCGACGCCATCCGCGACCTGCGCGGCGACCTGCCCACCCCGGTGCTCGCCCTCGCCTGCGCCCTGGCCGCCCGGTTGTTCTTCCCGGGCCAGATGCTCCTGGCCGCCTTCGCCCTGTTCACCGCCGGTCTCCTGGCCCGCCACTTCGCCACCGGCAGGAAGCCCGCCCATGCCTGACACCCTTCCCCAGGCTCTCGACTTCGCCCGGGCAGGGGGGATCCCGTTCGCCGTCGCGGCGATCCTGGTCGCCGCCGCCGTCACCTGGGCCCTGCGCGCCCTGCCCTTCGCCGTCCTCGCCCCGCTGCGGGCCAGTGCCACCGTGCAGTACCTCAGCACCCGCATGCCCGCCGGGATCATGGTGATCCTGGTCGTCTACTGCCTGCGAGACCTCCCGGGCACCGAGTTCCGCGCCCTGGCCCCGGCGGCCGCCCTGGCCGTCACCGTCGGCCTGCACCTGTGGCGCCGCAACGCCCTGCTGAGTATCCTCGCCGGCACCGCCGTACACGTGACCCTGGCCAGCACGGCCTTCGTACCAGGAGGCTGAGATGGCCGAGACGACGCCGGTCGACACGACGGTGGCCGAGGTGATGGCCGAACTGGCCGAACTCGAGGACCCGAAGGCACGCCGGGTGAACGAGAAACACGGTGACGATCACGGTGTGAACCTCAGCAGGCTGCGCGCGCTCGCGAAGCGGCTGAAGACGCAGCAGGAACTCGCGTGCCGGCTCTGGGCGACGGACGACACCGCGGCGAGACTGCTGGCGATCCTGATCTGCCGTCCGAAGACGTTCGAGCGCGACGAGCTGGACGTCATGCTGCGCGAGGCACGCGCACCCAAGGTGCACGACTGGCTCGTGAACTACGTGGTGAAGAAGAACCCGTACTCCGAGGAGCTGCGCCTGGCCTGGTCCGCCGATCCGGATCCCGTGGTCGCGAGCGCCGGCTGGGCGCTGACCGTCGAACGCGTGGCGAAGCGGCCCGACGGCCTCGACCTCGCAGGACTGCTCGACGTCATCGAGGCGGAGATGAAGGACGCCCCGGAGCGCCTGCAGTGGGCGATGAACCACTGCCTGGCGCAGATCGGCATCGAGCACGCCGGGCACCGCAGCCGTGCGGTCGACATCGGCGAGCGGCTGGAAGTGCTCAAGGACCACCCGACCTCCCCGGGCTGCACGTCTCCGTTCGCGCCCGTCTGGATCACCGAGATGGTGCGCCGACAGCAAGGCGAGTGAGCGAGGTCCGCGCTCACGCTCGTGCCGCGGTCCACACATACCCCCCACGGTCCCCGCCACATACCTCCCACGGTCCCCGTCGCCGGACGGATAGCATCACGCCCGGCGTGGCTCCCGGCAGAGGCGATGATCATAGATTCGGACGCGGTACCTCCCCCCACAGCGAGCATCAGCCTGCGCGAGTTGCTGATGGCACTGGGCGATTCGCTGCTGGAGGTGCAGGCCGCTCCCGCCGGACTGGACGTCGAGATCCGCGGCGTCGCCCTGCTCGACCCCGAGGACCCGCCGACCACCCGGCCGGGCGAGCTGGTTCTCGTCATCGGTGCCCGTGGCCGGGCCGCTTATCCCGCGCTGCGGGCCGCCGGACGCGACGGAGCCGCCGGCGTCGTGGTCAAACTGGACGGCCCCGGCCAGGCCGCGGCCCTCAGCGAGACCGCCGCCGAGGCCGGGGTCGCCCTGCTCTCGTTGCGCAGCGAAGCACGCTGGGAACAGGTGAACACACTGGCCCGCGCCGCCCTCGACGACGTGCCGCCGGGCCGCCCGGGCGAAGGGGTCGAGGGGGGCGACCTGTTCTCGCTCGCCCAGACCACCGCCATCCTCACCAGCGGCATCGTCAGCATCGAGGACGCCGCCCACCGGGTGCTGGCGTACTCCCGCTCCACCGACTCCGACGAGATCGACGACCTGCGGCGGCGTTCCATCCTCGGCTGGCAGGGACCGGAGCCGTATCTGGCGAAGCTGCGCGAGTGGGGCGTGTTCCAGGACCTGCACTCCAGCGACGAGGTGGTCAGCATCGACAGCCACCCCGAGCTGGGGATCCGTCGCCGGCTCGCGGTGGCCGTGCGGTCCGGGGGCCGGCAACTGGGGACCATCTGGGTGCAGGAGGGCTCGACGCCGCTGTCCGAACGCTCGGACCAGGCACTGCTGGGTGCGGCCCGGGTCGCCGCGCTCCACCTGGTGCGCCGCCGCCGGGAGCTCTCGGAGGGACTGACGTTCACCCGGACCCTGCTGGCCGGACTGCTGGACGGGAGCACCGGGCCCCAGCCGCTGGCCACCCACCTGGGATTCGACGCGACCCGTCCGGCCGCCGTCCTGGGCTTCTCGTACGAGACCGCGGATGCCGTCGCCGCCCCGGAGTTGACCCGTGTCGAGGTCACCAACCTGGTCTCCGTGCACACGGCCGCCCGGCATCGCAGTGCGCTGGTCACGCAGGTCGGTCCCCGCATCTATGTGCTCCTGCCCCAGTTGCCGCGCAGCATCGACGTGGACACGCTGCGCGGCTGGGGTCAGGAGATCACCGACGCCGCACGCCGCCATCTGGACCTGCCCCTGCGCGGCTCGGTCGGTTGCGTGGTGTCCGGGCTCGGGGACGTCCCGGAGTCACGCCGGGAGGCCGACCGCATCCTCGACGCCATGCTGGGGACCGACGTCCCCACCGCGGTCGCCGCGCTGCCGGACATCCAGGCGGAAGTACTGGTCAGTGAGCTGCTGACGCTGCTTTCCGTCCATCCCGAGATACGGGATCCACGGCTGACCACCCTCCTCGAGCACGACAGCCGGAACCAGGGCCGCCTGGCGGAGACCGTCCTGACCTATCTGAACTCCTTCGGTGACGTACGGGCCGCCGCCGCCCAGCTGTATGTGCACCCCAACACGCTGCGCTACCGCATTCGCCGGGCCGAGGAGCTGACCGGGCTCGAACTGAGCCGTCCTGACCAGCGTCTGCTCGCCATGCTCCAGCTGCGGCTGCCGCCGCCCGCCACCTGATCCCGCTTCCTTCCGCATTGGCCGGTCGGACAGCTGATCGGAGGCGGATTCGTCGAGCCGCACAAACACACCGGCTCACGGCCCCTCATACGCTTGCGCGAATTCAACCCCGCAAGGGATGCGGACCGGCTCTCACACCGCCTCTCACGAGGAGACGGAGCACCGCGCCGACGTGCGATGACTACCCCATCATCGGCACCGCATCCGAACACCGAACACCACCCCCCACATGGTGAACGCTTTCGAGAATTTCCAGGGTCATGGTCGGCCCACTGCCGACCCGTTGCCGAACCGGCCTGCTCGTTCCCGCCGATCACGGGGTATCCGGAGATCCGGATCGCCGGTGATCGGCGATCGGTGGCCCGGTGAACACGGCGGCCACTCCCACAAGACTCCCCAACCCCACTTCGGACGGATGTCGACATGACTGCACGCGCTCCTGACTCCCTGGCCACGGCCACCACTCCACCGGTCGGCGGTCAGCCCCCGGAGCAGTCGGGTCTGAAGGCCGGCCTCAAGAACCGCCATCTGTCGATGATCGCCATCGGCGGTGTGATCGGCGCCGGTCTCTTCGTGGGCTCCGCCTCCGGTATCGCCGCCGCCGGGCCCGGCATCCTGCTGTCGTACGCGCTGGTCGGAGCCCTGGTCGTCCTGGTGATGCGGATGCTCGGCGAGATGGCCGCGGCCAACCCGAGCTCCGGCTCCTTCTCCGCCTACGCGGACCGGGCGCTGGGCCGCTGGGCCGGGTTCTCGATCGGTTGGCTGTACTGGTTCTTCTGGGTCGTCGTGCTCGCCGTGGAGGCGACCGCGGCCGCCGTGATCCTGGAAGGGTGGGTGCCGGCCGTACCGCAGTGGGCCTGGGCGCTGATCGTGATGGTGGTCCTCACCGCCACGAACCTGCTCTCGGTCGGTTCCTTCGGCGAGTTCGAGTTCTGGTTCGCGGGCATCAAGGTCGTCGCCATCGCGGGCTTCATCGTCCTCGGCGGCCTGGCGATCTTCGGTGTGCTGCCCGGCTCCGACAACGCCGTGACGGGCTTCGCCAACCTCACCGAACACGGCGGCTTCCTGCCGCACGGGCCCGGAGCGATCCTCACCGGCATCCTGCTGGTCGTCTTCTCCTTCATGGGCAGCGAGATCGTCACCCTCGCCGCCGCCGAGTCCCCGAACGCGCAGCGGGCGGTCGCGAAGGCCACCAGGAGCGTGATCTGGCGGGTCGGCCTCTTCTACGTCGGCTCGATCCTCATCGTGGTCTCCCTGCTGCCGTGGAACGACCCCGCGATCCAGGAGAAGGGGTCGTACGTCGCGGCCCTGAACTCCATCGGCATCCCGCACGCCGGCGAGATCATGAACTTCATCGTGCTGACCGCCGTGCTGTCCTGCCTCAACTCCGGCCTCTACACCGCCTCCCGGATGGCCTTCTCCCTGGGCGAGCGCGGCGACGCCCCGCAGTCCTTCGTACGGACGAACGCGCGAGGTGTCCCGCAGGCCGCGATCCTGGCCTCCGTGGCCTTCGGCTTCGTGGCGGTCGCCTTTAACTACCTGTGGCCGGACACGGTGTTCCAGTTCCTGCTGAACTCCTCGGGCGCGGTCGCGCTCTTCGTGTGGCTGGTCATCTGCTTCTCGCAACTGCGGATGCGGGGCATCATCCTGCGCGAGAACCCGGAGAAGCTCGTCGTCAAGATGTGGCTGTTCCCGTACCTGACGTGGGTGACGATCGCGATGATCTCGTTCGTGCTCGTCTACATGCTCACCGACGACAGGGAGGGCGGCGGACGGAGCCAGGTGGTGCTCTCCGTGCTCGTGGCCGCGCTGGTGATCGCGATCTCGGTGGTCCGGGAGCGGAGGCGCCCGGGAAGCACCGAGGAAGCGGTCGCGTCCCGGTAGTCGTCGCGGACCGCCACCCGGCGGTCCGGGCTCCCCGCCGTCCTCGGCGGGGAGCCGCCGTTGTTCCGGCGGGCGCGGGACCGCGCACGGGCGCCGGCGGGCGGCCCCGGAGAACCGCCGGACGAAACGGCGATCACCGCCGTCACCCCGGCCGAGCCGTCCGCCGGCCCGGGACCGGACGACCCAGCGCCAGGCGCGCCACGCGCGGCCAGTCGGCCGCCGCCCCGCTGCCCCGCAGCGCGTGAGGGCGGTGGCGCGGCACGCGGACCCGGAGCGCACCGGGCGCGCTGCGGCACACCACGGGGGACGGCAGGACGACGTGTTCTCCGTCGATGCCGACCGGGAGGGTGTCCGTGCCGGCCTCGACGACGACTTCTCCGGCGGTCAGCCGGACGAGCCCCCCGGAGCGCGGACCGCGCACGACGCGCGCCGCCTCGGCGGTGCTGCCGACCCGCACGCACACCAGGCCGAGGAGCCCTGAGTCCAGCCGCTCCCTGCGCCCCGGGCGGGCCGCGTCCACGGCACGTCCGTAGGGGTTGTTGCTGACGAGCAGGGCCTGGAGCCCGTCGACGCGCGTCCGGCCGGCCCGTGCCCGCAGCCTGAGCGCCTCCTCGCCGGTGAGGAGCCCGGGAAGGGTGCGCAGGGTCGTGCGGGTCTTGGCGTCCCGGTACGCGGGGTCGGTGACGACGGACGCGTACGTCCCGAACGAGGCGTTGTTGACGAAGACCCGGTCCGCGGCGTACCCGAGGTCGACACGGAGTTCGACGCCGTCCGTCAGGGCCTGCAGGGCCGCGGCCGGATCGTCGCGGTCGAGGCCGAGGTCGAGGGCGAAGTGGTTGCGGGTGCCCGCGGGGATCACCACGAACGGCAGGTCGTGGCGCGCCGCGACCTCGGCCACCAGGGCCTGGGTGCCGTCGCCTCCCGCCACCGCCAGCAGGTCGGCTCCCTCGGCGACGGCCTGCCGGGCCTGCTCGACGACGTCCTGGCCCGCGTCGAGCAGGACCACCCGGCAGCCCGCCGCCCGGGCCTTCTCCGCCAGCTGGAAACGGTCCACCTTGCCGCCGCCGGAGCGCGGATTCATGAGGATCCAGGGGGCGTGGGGTTGCTCGACGACAGTCTGTTCGGCCTGTGCGGCCTGTTCGGAGACGCAGTGACCGTGTGCCGGGACCGTACGTGCCGTCGTGACGGCCAGCCCCCACAGGGCCAGGGACACCAGGGCCGGTCCCAGTAGGCCGAACGCGGCGTACAGGGCGAACACGGTGACCGGCGCGGCCACCGACAGGACCGCCCCGAGGACACGGAGCACACCCGTGTGGGCCAGGACCCACCACACGCCGACGGCGGCGAGCGCGAGCCCCGCGACGCCGACCAGTACCCACAGCACGCTCCGCAGACCGGCGGCGACGAGCGGCACCAGGACGCTCCCCAGGAGGGCGAGCAGGGCGAGGCGGGCTCGTCCGGACCCGCCTTCGAGTGCGGCCGGGGCCCCCGCGCCACCCGGCCCCCTCGTGCTGCCTCTGTGCCGTTCCACCTGTCGGCCCTTCTCCTCGCGCTCCCGGCCACGCGGCGCCGGCACTGTCCTCCCGGTCCTCCCTGTTCTCCCAGTCCTCTCACTCCGTCCGCGCCGTGCCGGGGCTGCCTCACACGTGGCCGGCCGCGGGTGCTCAGCGACCGGGGTCGCGGGCGGTGGAGCCCGAGTGCTCCGCCGGGCCGTGGCCGGTCAGGACCAGTTCCTTCGCCCTGCGGAACTCCTCGTCCGTGAGGGCTCCGCGGCCGCGGATCTCGGACAGCTTGGCGAGCTCGTCGACGCTGCTGGGCCGGCCGCCGGCCGCGGTCTCCCTGATGTAGGCGTTGAACTCCTCCTGCTGTGCGCGGGCCTGCGCGATCTCCCGGCGGCCCATGTTCTTGCCGCGGGCGATCACGTAGACGAACACGCCCAGGAAGGGCAGGACGACGCAGAACACCAGCCAGCCGGTCTTCGCCCAGCCGTTCAGTCGGTCGTCGCGGAAGATGTCGGTGACGATCCGGAAGAGCAGGATGAACCACATGATCAGCAGAAAGAACCAGAGCATGGTCCAGAAGGCGCTCAGCAGCGGGTAGTCGTACGCCAGGTAGGTCTGTGGGCTCATGTCCCTCCTCCGTTCCCGGGCGCTCGCCGGCAGCGGTTCCGTGCCGCCTTCAGCGTGCTCACGGCGAGCACCGGGCGGCCTCACCCGGCGCGGGTGAGTGTGCGCACCGGGTGCGCGGCTCCGTCGGAGTCGGGCGGGCCCGGGGTCGTGGCCGGGTTCATGGGTGCTCCTCCGCGGCGGTCGCGGTGTCAGGCCGCCGGGGCGGGTGTGTGCGGCCCCGTGGAGTGCGCCTTCCGGAGCGCGGCCCGCCACGCGAAGGCGACCACCACCTCGGCCAGGCCGAGCAGGACGAGCCACAGGCCGAGCAACCGGGTCAGGGCGCGGGCCGATTCGGTCGGCAGGGCGAGGACCACGATCCCCGCGACGATGGCGAGTACGGCCGTGCCCAGGACGACGCCACGGTGCGGCAGGTCCTGGGTGGCGAGGGCCGTGTAGAGGGTGAGGAGGCCGGAGACGAGCCAGAGCACCCCGACGATCAGGGAGAGCGCGGTGATCGTCTGCAGTGGGTTCCGCAGGCACAACACCCCGGTCAGGACGTACAGCACGGCCAGGAGCAGCCCCGGGAGCCGTTCGTGCCCCTCCCGCGCGAAGACGGCCACGAACCGGAACGCCCCGGTCACCAGGAGGTACAGGCCGAGGAGGACGGCCAGGACGTGCAGGGTCGCCTCCGGCCAGACCAGTACCAGGATGCCCGGCACCAGCGTCGTGACGGCCGAGCCCAGGAGCCAGGTCCATGAGCGGCCGAGCCGCGCGAGTGCGTAGGTGGGGTCGCCCATCGGATCGAAGGGCACTCGGTCGGAACGGCGTGTCGACCCGGTGTGCGATGCCGGACCACGCGGCATGGACATGGCTCCTCCTCGCGTGATCGGTCGGTCGGTCGCTTCCGGATGCGCCGACGGGGCGGTGTGACGGGGCGATGCGACGAACGGTGTGTGACGGACGGTGCGTGCGAGGACCTGACCGGTCCAGGGTCACGCCTGCACCGGGTGCCGGGATCACCCGCGGCGGGTGATCCCGGCACCCGGTGCAGGTGGCCCTTCGTCCGGTGGTCGGCACCCCGGCCCCTGCGTTCTCAGTGCTTCAGGACGATCTTGAAGGAGACGATCAGCAGGCCGATCAGCAGATTGACCGACGCGGTGGCGGCCATCAGCCGCCGGGAGGCACCGGCGCGGTGTGCCGCGGCCACGGACCAGCCCACCTGCCCGGCCACGGCGACGGAGAGGGCCAGCCAGAGGGCGCCCCGCACGTCCAGGCCCAGGAGCGGGCTGACGGCCACCGCGACGGCCGGCGGGAAGGCGGCCTTGACGATCGGCCACTCGTCACGGCACACGTGCAGCACCATCCGGCGGTCCGGAGCCCGCTGTGCCAGCCGCGCCCCGAACAACTGGGCGTGCACGTGCGCGATCCAGAACACCACACCGGTGAGCAACAGCAGCAGCACCAGCTCGGCGCGGGGGAACGAGCCCAGCGAGCCGGCACCGAGCACCACGGAGGCGGCGAGCATGGATCCGTAGACGGCGCCCGTGTAATCCGCGTGGACCCGGCGCTCGGACCGGCGCGCCCGCCGGTCCGTGGCCGGGCCGGCCCTGGTCCTGGCCCTGCTCCTGGTTCTGGACACGCCCGACTCCCTTGGTCTCAGCCCTGGTCTCAGCGCGTCGGGCCGGTCGCTTCGGCCGGGGCACCGGTGTCCGGCTGCCGCGGCCGGCTGCCCGGGGCGGTCGGCAGATGCGGTGTGACCAGGAAACTGGCGAGAGCGACGCCGCCGGTGGCCAGGATCGCCGCCTTCAGACCGGCCAGCTGTGCGGAGGCGTAGGAGTCCGTGACGGCGTCCACCTCGGACGGCGGCAACCCGGCACGTTCGGCCGCCGAGCGCACCTGACCGGTGGGGACGAAGGTGACCCCGGCCTCGAGGGAGACACCGACCTGCGCACGGGCCTCTTCGGACAGGCGCGGGTCGTCCGCCACCTGTGTGGTGAAGGCGTGGGCCAGCGCACCGATGAGGATCGACCCGATGAGCGCGGTGCCCAGCGCCGAGCCCAGGTTCTGTGCCGTGAACTGGAGCCCCCCCGCCTCGCTGCGTTCCTCCTCACCGACGCCGGACTGGACGACGTTGCCCAACTGCGAGGCGAGCAGGCCGATCCCCACGCCCAGCAGGGCCATGGCTCCGGCGAACTGCGCGTCGTCGATGGCCGGGTCGACGGTGGCCAGCAGCCACACGATGGCCGCCGTCAGGGTGCTCAGGGCCACCCGGACCACCCGGCGCGGCCCCCACACCCGTCCCAGTGGGGACGCGGACAGGGAGGTCACCAGCATGGTGGCGGACACCGGGAGGAGGCGCAGCCCGGTCTGGAAGGCGTCGAACCCCTGAACGACCTGCAGATACAGCGGGATGGTGAAGAACAGCCCCAGGAGGATGAGGTTCTGGCTCAGCAGGGTCAGCAGGCCGGACCGCAGCACGGGCCTGCCCAGCAGGGACAGGTGCACCAGGGGGTCGTCGCCCCGGCTGTCGCGCCGCCGCTCCCAGTGCCGGAAGACGGCCAGGACGGCCACTCCGGCGCCGACGACGAACAGCGTCGGGGCGAAGCCGAACACGGTGAAGGGCGGGTTCCGCGGCTGCACCCATCCCCAGGTGCTGCTCTGCAGCACGCCGAGCACACCCAGCCCCAGTCCGGCCGCCGAGAGCGCGGCACCGACGCCGTCCAGCCGGGGAGGCGGGCCGGTCCGGACGGGCGTCGCGATCACCCGACGGCACAGCAGGACGGCCACGACGACCACGACCTCACCGGCGAAGACCAGCCGCCAGGTGAGGTACGTCGTCATCCAGCCGCCCAGCAGCGGGCCGACCGCGATCCCGGCGCCGGCGAGTCCGCCGATGACCGCGTAGGCGACGGCCCGGTCCCGCCCGCGGTACGACTCCGCGACCAGGGCGACCATGGCCGGCAGCACCATGGCGGCTCCGAGCCCCTCGATGACGGACCAGCCCAGCGTGAGGACCCACAGCGTGGGGGCCACAGCGGTCAGGGCCGACCCCACGCCGTAGACGGCCAGGCCCAGAAGGAACATGCGGCGACGCCCGAGGATGTCCCCGAACCGCCCACCGATGATCATGAACGCCGCCATGACCAGTGCGTACAACGTGATGACGGCCTGGATGGCGGTGACCTCCGTGTCGAAGTCGTCGACCAGCCGACTGATGGACACGTTCATGACGGAGGTGTCCAGGACCATCAGGAACTGGGCCGTACCGAGAACGACCAGAGCCCGCCAGTGCTTCACGCCGTCCACCTCGCCGAGTCGGCCCGGTACGCCGACGGGGCCGGCCGGGCAGCGGCAGGCGCCCGCCGCTCCGTCCATCGCACCCCAGGCACGCGCCCCGTGCCTCACCCGCCACGGGGGAAGGGGCCGTGCCCGGCGGTGCTCCACCAGCGGGGGCGTCGGGCCCTCTCCTCGCCGCATCGCCGTATCGGCTCGTCGAACATGTCCGCCATGTCCGCCTGAAAGAGCGGCAAGGTCGAACGCCGAGTTCAGTCCTCGCGGACGCTGAGCAGGTCACCGGGCTGGCAGTCCAGTTCGCGGCAGATCGCGGTGAGGGTGGAGAAGCGGATCGCCTTCGCCCGGCCGTTCTTCAGGACGGAGAGGTTGACCACTGTCACCCCGACCCTGGCCGCCAGTTCGGACAGGGTCATGCCGCGGTCGGCCAGCAGTCGGTCCAGGTGGACTTGAACCCGGTGTTCCTCCTCCGGTGGCATCAGACCAGCCCCTCGGTGTCGGCCCGTAGCTTCGTGCCGCGGCGGAAGACCTCACCCAGGGCCAGGATGAGGAAGGCGAGCAGGACGTACTCGCCGGAGAAGGTGGCCGAGAAGGGGATCCGGTCGGCCAGGGGGGTGCCGCTCACCAGCGCCTGTGTGGTGAGCGCCAGCAGCGCCGGGGAGAAGACGCCCTGCACCAGCACCGTGAGCCCTATGACGCTCAGGCGTCGGGCGTTCTGCGGTACGAAGACGTCGCCGCCGTGCAGGGTCCCGGCCATCTGCAGGAAGAGGGCCAGGATGAGGAGCAGGAGCAGGCTGCCGACGAACTCCGGCAGGGCGAGCAACAGGCGCTGGCCCAGGTCGGGGTCGGTGAAGGCGAGGTCGGCCTGGTGAGTACCGGTGAGAGTCATGCCGTGGCCCGCCGCCGCGTCGGTCACGGTGTCCGACACCGGGGCCGTGGTCCCGGTCTCGACCTCGCGGGTGTCCACCGGGTCGACGAGGCCGACCACTCCGAGGGCCGGGGCCAGCACCCCGAAGACGCCGACCAGCAGAGCGGCCAGCCCCAGAGCCGCCCCCAGCAGCCGATTGTCGGCCTGGCTCCACCAGGACTTCGTATTCATGCTTCCCCCTTCTACCGCAACACACCTATCGATTGTCGATGCTATCGATAATCGATAGGTGTGCTGTCAAGCTCACGGGTCTGCTTCCCGGACGGAGTCGGCGACCGCCGAGACCGCGGCCCGGCTCGCCCCGCGCGCCCGCACCACCTCCGGGAACGCCGCCCCGAAGCGGAGCCGGAGCCCGACGGCGCGGAGGGGCCCGGCCCGGAGTCCGTACCGCCTGACGCCGATCCGTCGGGTGGGATTCGAGAGATCGACTCCCCGTCCGCTCACGCACCGTTCAGGCGAACGGCCCCGGACGAGGAGCCCGAGGCCGGTCAGGGCGCCTCCCGGCCGGCTCCCGGGACGAGGCGGGGCAGTGCTGACCGGTGGGAGGTGCCGGAACCGAGGGCCTGTGACCCAGTGCACACCGTGTGAAGCGATGACTTCTCCTCGTGCCGTCGGTCATACGAGCGACGGCGACAACACAGGCATGAGGAAGGCCCGGCCATGACTCACACGCTCAGCACGACCCGGCACACCGCCCCCGTTACGTCCGCGGCGCGACCGCCGGCACGGCGGGCTCTGGTCGGCGGCGCGGTGGCGGGCCCGCTGTTCCTCGTGCTCGGCGTCGCCCAGGGCCTCGCACGGGACGGCTTCGACTTCACCCGCAACGCCATCAGCCAGCTCGCCCTCGGTGAGGCGGGCTGGATCCAGACGGTGAACTTCCTGCTCACCGGAACGCTGCTGATCGTGGGGGCGACCGGTCTGCGCCGGGCGCTGCGTGGTGCCACGGGCGGCACCTGGGGGCCGGTCCTGGTCGGGGTGTTCGGTGCCTCGTTCTGGGCCGCCGCGATCTTCCCGGCCGATGCGGGGGCCGGTTTCCCCGCCGGTGCGCCCGATGCGACCACGCTGAGCGGGCATGGCGCTGTGCACATGGTGGCCGGGACGGTCGGTTACCTCGCCCTGTGCGCGGCGTTCGCCGTTCTGGCCCGCCCGCTCGCTGCCAGGGGCCACCGCGGTTGGGCTGTCGCCTCGCGCCTCGTGCCCGTGGCCGTCCTCGCCGGTTTCATGGCCTCCGCCGCCTTCGTGCCGGCCTTCACCGCGGGCGCCGGCCTCGGGCTGTTGTGGCTGGCCGTGGTGATGACCCGCCTGGCCGTCGCCCCGGCGAACCCCTAGCTGCCCGCCGCTCCGACGGACATCATCGACACCACCCAGAGCATTCAGATCAGAAAGGAAACGGGGCATCCCATGACCAGCGCAGTGAAGGGTCCCGCCAGCTACTTCCCCTCCATCGAGAAGAAGTACGGCCGTCCGATCGCCGAGTGGAAGGACCTCATCCGCACCTCCCCGCTCACCAAGCACATGGAGCTCGTCAACTGGCTCAAGGCGGAACACGGCCTCGGCCACGCCAACGCCCTCGTCGCCCACACCCTCGCCGAGGACGCCGGCAAGTGACCGGGCCCTCATCACCAACTGCTCGGTGTCAGTCGCAGGACGGGCGGTAGGTCAGGTGCGGGAACGGTTGTTCCCATTGTCTTCGGGAACGCTCAGTGGATGGGACCTGCGCAGGGTTTTGGAGCACAGGGCTTCGTAGGAGCGGTCGGCGTCGAAGTCGAGCGCCCAGGTCCTCCCGCCTGCCAGGCCCGGGGCTGCCCGAGCCGGTGACAGCCGGCCGACGAGGGCCCTGCGGCGAGGTGCGGCGCACCCGCAACCGCGACAACCGGTGTCAGTACGTCCTCTCCCTGGCGGACGAGGGGCACGGGCGACCCTGTCGGCGTCGCCTCCGGGATCGGCGCGAGCTCTCTGACGACATCACGCGTTCAAGGTCGGCAATGGGCCTGAAGCATCCTGATTCCGCTCTCGGCGGACCGTTCCGCCATCCCTTGTGTTCATGAAGATGCCGAGTAATCGTCATTACATGATTACAGAACAACAGCGAGAGCAACTGCGGGGCTGGTTCACCGGCCGGCTCCCCGAGGACCTCTTCGAGGAACTGGCCGAGGTCACGGTCGACCGCGAGGAGATCACGGTGATCGGGCGCATTCCCGGGCCCCGGCCGGTCGAGGACGCCTCTTCGGCCGAGCGGGACGCGGCCGTCGAGGGCCGGATCCAGGAGTTCCGGGAACGCACCCGGGACACCCGGATCGCCATCGCCCGGGACGCGGAACACCGCTTCGGCCGGAAGGTCTCCTGGGGGGTGGAGTGCGCCGGGCGGCGTGCCCTGTTCACCCATGTCGCCGCGCCCGTCATGACCCGGCTGCGCCAGCCGGAGCGCCTGGTCCTCGACACGCTGATCGCCGGCGGGGTGGCCCGCAGCCGCAGCGAGGCGCTGGCCTGGTGCGTGCGCCTGGTCCAGCGGCACACCGACGACTGGCTCACCGAGCTGCGCGAGTCCCTGGAGCACGTCCAGCGGGTGCGGGCCCGGGGACCGGACGGCGAACGGGAGGAGGCCGAGCCCACCGCCGACGGCGAGTGAACGGCGTTGCGGGTGGCGCGCGTCACCGCGCGGGACGCGACCCGTCCCGCAAGGGCCGCCTCACCACTGGTGCGGACCCCCAGGGCCGAACCTAGACTGGCGGAGGCAGAAGAGCCCCGATCAGGGAGATGTGCCATGGCCAAGCGAGCCAACAAACGACGCGGTCGTAAGAAGAAGAAGGCCAACCACGGCAAGCGTCCCAACACCTGAGCCGACCGAGCGCGCCGCCGAGGGCGAACACGCCGGAAGCGCCCCGGCGGGACCGGTCTGCGCACGCCTCTCCGGAGGCCCGCGCGGGGCCGACGGTCCAGCAGGTCGTGCGAGTCACGATCATGCTGAGGAGCTTGCGGGCCCGCGGACCGGCCGCGACCCCACGGGCAACGCCCCCCCCCGCCCCGGGACAGCGCCCGGCGTACGAGCGACCGACGTGCGCCCTCGGCCGAGGGTGAACCGCGCCGGGTCTGACGGAGGCTCTGATGTGCCTCGAACACCGTGCTGTGGTCGCCGCGGCCGTGAACATCGGCAGTGCCGAAAAGAGCCGGTCGGCCTCGGCCCGTACCCGCTGCTCGGTGAGCCGGCCATCCGCCTGCCCGCGTGCGATGGCGCCAGTGGAGCAGGCTCCTTCGACCAGGCCGGTGAGCAAGGGCGACATCGCCGGTCCGGTGAACACTCCGGTGTGCACCTCGACCGCCACGTCGTCGAAGCCGGCGTCCAGGAGAAGGTCGCGGTACCGGCGGGCGGCGCGCGGGACGGCGATCAGGTCTGCGCGGGCGTGCACGACGGTGCGGGTGAGGGCCGGATCGTCGGAGCCGATGACGATGGTGTCCCAGTCCTGGCCGACCAGGACGATCCGTCCTCCGGGCGCGAGAACCCCGCGGGCCTCTGTCAACGCCCGCTCCGGATCGGCCAGTTCGTGGAGCACTTTGTCGGCTCGGTAGGCGTCCGGCAGTGGCGGGCCGTACGCCCCCGCGATCCGGAAGTCCGCCTCGGGCCACCGGCCGCGGGCAACGGCGAGCATCGGCCCGCCGGTCCCGAAGGTGAACGGCGGGCCACCGGATACGCCGTGCCTTCGGGGGCTGCGCGAGCGCGGACGTCCCGGTCGGTCCCGCTACTCTTGCGGGCACGCCGCCCTGCCGATCATGGCGGCCGGCTTCGCAAGCGACACCGGTACCCGCTCGACGTACCCGAGTGCGTGTGTTCGGGGGCCGGTTGGAGGGGTCCCGTGACAGAGAAACCACCTGTGCCCGACGAACCGTATGAGCGGTCCCGGCCGTCGGGGCGAATACCTGGAACACCTGGGGGAGAGACCGCCGACACGGCGGGAGCACAGCGGGTGGGGACGCCACCGGGCGGCAGGTCGCGCGCGACGACGGGCGCGCGGTCCGGCGAAGCCCTCGGGCCCCTGGACGCGGGCGCTTACGCCCACGACCTCTGGTTGACCGACCTGCGCCGCGAACCACCCTCCACCGTGGGCACCGCCGTCCTCTGGGCGGCGCTCGCCACCGGCGTGCTCAGCACGGTGCTCCTCGACGAGGGCGTGGGCGTCAATCTGTTCCTCGTCGCCCTGCCGGCCACGCTCACCGCATACTTCGCCGCGCGCCGGGCAGGCCGGGTACGGGCCCGCCCCTGGACGCTCGCCTGGGGCATCGGAGGACTCGCCCTCCTGTTGGTTCCGGTGCTCCGCGCCGCTCAGTGGCCTTCTTTCCTCGCCGTGGCCACCGCCATCGGTCTCGCATCGCTCGCCCTCCACGGCTCGCGGACCTGGGCCGGCGTCGTGCTCAGCCCCTTCGGACTGGTCGACTCGTTGTTCAAGGGTGCCGCGTGGGGATGGCGAGGAGTGCGCGCCCGCGTCGGCAGCGCCTCCGGCAACGTGGGCTCCGTAGTGCGAGCCCTTGCCGTGACGGCCGTGCTCCTCCTCGTCTTCGGCGCACTGTTCGCCGGGGCCGACGCGGCCTTCGCCGATCTGCTGAGCAGGCTGATCCCGGACACGTCCGTCGGTGACGGCCCCTGGCACCTGCTGCTGTTCGCCCTCGGACTCCTCGGTGCCCTCGCGGCGGCACACACCGCCGCCGCCCCTCTGCGGTGGGACGGATTCAAGCCCAGCCCGGGCAGCGCCCGCGGCCGGGGCGAATGGGCGCTTCCCCTGCTCCTGCTGTGCGTGCTGTTCGCCGCCTTCAACGTCATCCAGCTCACCGTCCTCTTCGGCGGGTACGAGGCCGTCCTGGACAAGACCGGCCAGACCTACTCCGAGTACGCGCGGCAGGGCTTCTGGCAACTCCTCATCGCCACGCTCCTCACCCTCCTGGTCATCGTCCTCGCACTGCGCTGGGCACCACGCGGCGGGCCCGGTGACCGGAACCTGGTGCGGGGAGTCCTCGGCACCCTCTGCGCACTCACCCTGATCGTGGTCGCTTCGGCGGTACGGCGCATGGACATGTACGTCGAGGCGTACGGGCTGACGCGGCTGCGGATCTCCGTCGTGACGGTGGAGCTGTGGCTCGGCCTGGTCATCCTGCTGATCATGGCCGCCGGAGTCTGGGGCGCGCGCCGGCTGCCCCGAGCCGTCGCCGCGTCGGCCGCTGTCGGGGCCCTCGCCTTCGGCCTGGCCTCTCCCGACGGGCTGATCGCCGAGAACAACGTGCGGCGGTACGAGAAGACCCACAAGTTCGACCTGGACTACGCGCGTGGCCTCTCGGCGGACGCGGTCCCGGCTCTGGACGGACTGGAGGAGCCCATGCGGTCCTGTGTCCTCGGTCCCCTGGCGGAGGAGCTCGGTCCGGCGACGGCGTCCTGGTACGAGATCAGCTGGGGAGAGGTTCGCGCCCGGCGGATCCTCGAGGAACGGCCGCCGGTGACGACCGCACCGGGAAGCTGCGTCGGCAGCGGGGAGAACTCCGAGTACCACCGCTGACCGGGACACCCCGTTCCGCCGGTCCGGGCAGTCAGCCGGGCCGGCCCCGGTGTCCGGGTTCTTCGGGCCCCTTCGAGTGGCCACGGTCGACCTATAGTTGGCCGCATGAGCCGTTGGAGGGAATTGACCGGGGAGACGTCCGGCGAGGACTACGCCGCACGGTTCGCGGCCCTGGCCCGCAGCGGGAAGGACGTGCACGGTGAGGCGCGGTTCTGCACGGCTCTCGTGCCTGGCGGAGCGCGGGTGCTGGACGCAGGGTGCGGTACCGGACGGGTCATGATCCGGCTTGCGGAGCTCGGGTACGACTGTGTCGGGGTGGACGTCGACGCGTCGATGCTGGCGGTGGCGCGGAAGCAGGCGCCGGGACTGCCCTGGTTCCAGGTCGATCTGGCCGGGTTCGAGCCGGACCTGCTCGGCATCGCGGCGGACTTCGACCTCGTGGTCGCTGCAGGCAACGTCTTCCCGTTGCTCGCCGCCGGAACCGAGGCCGCGGTGGTCGAGCGCCTGGCCGCGTCCCTGCGCCCGGGTGGTCTGATGGTCGCCGGCTTCGGCCTGGACGAGGCCCACCTGCCCGTGCCGCCCGGCATCACGCTGCCGGAGTACGACGACTGCTGCGCCGCGGCGGGCCTCACCCTCGTCGACCGCTTCGCCACCTGGGACGCCGCCCCTTACGACGGCGGCGGTTACGCCGTCAGCGTCCACCGCCGGTGAGGATGTGCGGGACGTCTTGAGCACCCGCGCCCACCAGGCGGGCCGGCGGCTTCTTCGAGTGGCCCGCGAGCGGTTTCCTTGTTCACTCAGGTGATGGGTTCGGTGGCTCACGTCGGCCGTCGGGCGCCCGGGTGGCGGAGGCGATCCGGCGGCTGTCCGCGGGATGCCGTGCTGTGGTCACGGATCCGGAGGGCAAAGAGTTCTGCGTCCTCCTGGCCGAACCCGAACGAGCCGCACTGCCCCCAGCGTCCTCGTAGTCCCGTAATGGGTTCTCCTGCGTCACCAGCAGGGGCCATTGCTCGGGATTGGCCTGAAGCTCTTCAACACTGCTTCACTGGTGGGCGCCTGCTCCGGTACCCGAAGCACCGTCTCTGAGCGGTGGAAGAGCCGTCGTCGACTGTCGTCATCTGTCGTCGTAGGCCGCACTCGGACGGGCCCAGAGACGGCCCGGGCGGGGGTGCCGCGGTGCGCCCCTCGATGCGAGCTACGGGCGGAGTGGTCGCTGAGGTCACCTGACCTGACTACGTGGTCACTTGCGGCCTGCGTGAGTCGTCTGCGGTCGGCCCGGTTGCCGTACTTCCGGGCTGTACCGCATCGGGCGGGTGGTCGACCATGGACCCAGGACGGCCGCTGCGCCGGCCGGACCCGTTCGTGGTGGCGGCGGACGGCCGCGCGCTCGGGTCGAGCGTGGTGCCCGCCTCGGCGGTCTCCGCAAGGGCAGGGCCGCACCGGTCGCCCGATGAGGCCCTGCCCTTGCGAGCAATGACCGCTAATCGCCCTCGTCACAGTACGTATCGAAGGCGTTGTTGTACGCGGCCCCGTAGGCAGCCTCGTATTTTCCGATGTCCTTCAGCTTCTTGAAACTGCTCTGGCTGTCATCGAAGCTCGGGCGCTCGTAGCGGCAGTCCTTGCCGTCCTTTTTCCCGTCGTGTCGCCCCTCCGCACTGCCCGCTGCCCGCGGGTCTGTCACTGTCGTGGCTTGGGTGGTGTCGGCTACCGCCTGAGTCATCAGCGCCGGCGAGAACGCCAGTGCTGCTGCGGCGAGGGGGCTCGCCGCGACTGCGATGATTCGCTTCGTACGCATGGCTCTCCTCATTTTTCGAGACGGTACGCGCACATGGTGCCTTGCCCTGGCCGTGGCACATCCCGTGTGCGGTTGTGGTTCAGGGGGGCGGTATCTGCACCGCGATACATCGAGCACCATGAGGGCCGGTGGATTCCGGCTTGCGACGCCAACTTTCCTGTGTGCGGACCTGGATTGCTCCTGCCGCTTGTGGCGCCTGCAATTCGACCGTAGCGAGCGACGTTCGCGATGTCCACTTGTGCCCCCAATGCGTGCAATTGACATCTCGACTGCCGTGAGAACACGGTGATGACCAGCAGAGATGCGCGAGTTCGCATCGAGGCCTGCGGCAATCATCAAAGTTTCATCGATCGACACGACATGCACCAGCCGCATTTTCTGACCTCGCGTGAACTGCGGAATGCGCCTTCCCGGCCCAAGTTGCCGGAGTACGGGCGGTATCAGTCGCTGGAAGCAACTGAGCTGGTCAGCAGCTCGGTGAAGACTTCGGCAGGGGTGCGGTGGGCCAGGATACGGCGGGGTCGGGCATCGAGCTCTCCGGCCACGCATTTCAGGTAGGCGGGGCACTGGCGATGTCGGTGCTCTTTCGGTGCTCTTGGGGAAGTGCTCGCGTGACAGCCGGTTGGTGTTCTCGTTGGTGCCCCGCTCCCACTGGGAGTGCGGGTGGGTGAAGTGGACGTCCAAGTATGTTTTCAGAGGCAAGTATTGATGCTGGGTCACCTCGCTTTCCTGGTCCCAGGTGAGGGAGTTGCGCAGGATCTCGGACACGCCGGTGACCGTCTCGATGAGGGAATCCTCATCAGGCCGATCATGGGTTGCCGGCGACAACGGTCGACCGCCTGAAATCCTCGGCCGATGATCCGCTGAGGTCCGGCGCCAGAGCGTGTCTCTTTGATGGGCTGATCAGTTGATCGGATGTATCCGGTCAGTGGCCTCTGATGCGATGTGGGAGCGGATCAAGCCGCTGATGCCGGCTGATCCGGCCCGTGGACGGCGGTGGGCCGACCGCCGTCGACCGCTGGAGGCCATCGCGTGGAAGTACCGTACGTGCTCGCCCCGGCGGGACCTTCCTCGCGAACTCGGCGCGTTCCGGACCGCCCACAAACGCCTGGTCAGGTGGGCTTCCGACGGCACTTGGCAGAGGATCTTCGCCGCCGTCCTCGCCCGGGCGGACCCTGCTGACGAGGTGGGACGGGCTGTGTCGGTGGACTCCACCGTCTGCAGGGCTCACCAGCATGCGGTCGGGGCAGGGAAAAGGGGGTACCCGGCAAGGCTGAACCTGCCGATCACGCACTCGGACGTTCCCGGGGCGGCCTGAGCACGAAAGTCCATGTCGCCAGTGACGGCCGGGCACGACCCTTGGCCGTCCATGTCACCGCGGGCCGGGCCGGTGACGCTCCGGCCGGCGCCACCACGACCACCTGCGCCTTCACCCTGACCATGCGCCCGCGGATCGACCCTCAAGACAACGACATGAAGTAAGCGACGATGAAGCATCCACGGCGCCGGGCCCCCTCAGCGGGGGCCCGGCGCCGTGTTGCCTCCGAACGGCCCGGCGGTCCGGAACGGCGAAGGGACGGCCCGAGAGGAAGTCCCTCCTGAGCCGGCCCTTTTCTCTGTGCCTCCGGCAGGATTCGAACCTGCGACACCTGCTTCAGGAGTTTTCCCGGAGGGGGCTGTGAGCTGCGGAAACGTTGGTCGTACGGTGTCTGGCCCGGGAGATCGAACCTCCGTGGTTCTCACGTGTTCGCGCGGCTTCCCGGCCGCATGTGTGCCGCATCCGTTCCGCGTACGTGTCCGACTGGCGGGACGGCGACGTGTGACGTGGTGGTCCGCCTCCACCTGCACAGCAGGACCAACCACGTCTGCCGCGGGAAGGAGCCGAGGGACGGCCCGTCCTCACATCCCGGCCGTACCGCCACCGGTGAGGCCCGGAGCCAGCGTCGGGACCCAGAAGACGGCGACGGCCAGGGCGATCGAGGCGATACCCACGGTACGGGCCACCAGGCGGCCGGCCGGAGCGAGCTTCTCGGCGGTGATCACGGCGGCCAGGACCACCATGGCCCACAGGTTCATCAGACCGAACGCCGCCAGCAGCACCATGAGCGACCAGCAGCAGCCCAGGCAGAAGGCCCCGTGGTGGGCTCCGGCACGCAGATCGCGCGAGAGCCCCGGGTACGAGGCGTAGCGCAGCATCAACCCGATCGGCGAGCGGCATCTCGCCAGGCAGCGGTCCTTGAGGGGCGTGAGCTGGTAGACGCCGCTGACCGCGAACACGGCCGCGGCCACCGCGGTCCCCGTGGCGGCGGGGAGGCTCGCCGCCCGGCCCAGGCCGACGGCCAGCGCGTACGCGGGCAGCCCGGCCGCGGCCCAGACGAGCAAGTAGGCAACCGTGAAAACGACCATGCGCGGCGCCCGGTGCACGGTCATGGTGCGTGCGTACAGCGCGGCGACGGGCGCCGTGGCGGGCAGCATCATCGCGGCCATCATCAGCGTCCACACGGCCAGGAAGGCGGACAGGTCCAGGCCCATGGTGCCGGGCATCGCCTGCATGCCGCCCCAGCGCGTCACCGCCCAGACCCAGGCTGCGGCCGCCGCGACCAGCAGCAGCCCGGCGGGGCCCGCCCTGCGGCCGGTGACCGGCCCACCGGTCACGCGGACCACGTGAAGGGCGCCGAGTGTCCGTTGCCGCCGGTGAAGTCCCAGGACCGGCCGTACACGCCGTCGCCCGTCGCCCGGGTGGACCGGGCGATCGTCAGCGTGCTGTTCGCCGGGTGGAACATGCCGGTCAGGCCCATCACCGGACCGTCCTCGCCGAACTGCGGGGCGACCTGGTCCTCGATCTCGATGTCGATGGCGTCGCCCACCCGCGCGGCGTGGCGGCGGCCGTCGTCGCGGTAGTCGATGGGGACGCGCTCCACGCCGAGGACCTCGCCGATGAGCGGAGTGAGCGCCGCCATCGGCCCGCCTGCCTGGCCGGAGAAGACCTTCCCCAGCGCCTCCGCCTGACCGTCGTCGGCCGAGGCGTCGACGTACAACGCCACCTGCCAGCCGCCCTCGGCCATCACCCGGGGCCCGTCGATGAAGACGGCGACGCTGCGGTCGGAGACGTCCACGCCGTCCACGTTCCCGCTGTCCACGTGGAACGCGAAGGTCACCTGGCAGCGCTCGTGGTCGGCCGGTGCGGCGAAACCCGAGGTGGTGCAGGGACACACCACGTCGCAGTTGCAGCTCTCCAGGTACGTGCCGTTCAGGTTCCAGGGCATGGCTCTTCCTCCCTGTTTCGCGCCCCCTCCGGCGAAGGGAACACACCGGGAGGGCCCGACCCTCCCGGCGCCGCTCTTCTTCAGGCTATTCCCGACGACCCCCGTCGCGCAGATCCGCTCGAACCTGGGCGCGGACGCTCGCATGATCATGGAGACGTTCGGGAACCGCACGATCACGGTGAGCATCGACACCACGATGCCCGGGCGAATGCCGCGGCCCGCGTCCGCCCGGCGCGGACGCCGTTGTCACCCACTGATGTCAGAGGCCCCTCGGGAGGACCCTGAGGGGCCTCCCATTGCGTGCCCCCGGCAGGATTCGAACCTGCGACACCCGCTTGAGGAGTTTTCCCCGGGTGGGGTTGTGACCTGCGGAGACGTGGGTCGCAAGGTGTCTGACCAGGGGAAAGATTCCTCCATGGTTCTCGTGTGTTCGCGGGCTTTCCCGGCCTCATGTGTGCTGAATCCGTTCCGGCGAGGGCTGCCCGGCCTTCGGCGGCCGGCGGGTCAGGACACTTCCGACGACGTTCCCACCCCGAGGACGCCGAGCATCGCTCGGGTGGCCGGGCTGGGATTGAAGCGGTTCCACACCAGATACTCGATCCGATGCGGTCCGTCGACCACCGGGACCAGCGCCAGTTCGGGGTCGTCGGCAGCCGACGGTCCGATGAACGCCGACGGCAGCAGCGCGATGCCGAGCCCGCGCGCGATCAGCCGGGTGATGAGTTCCACGACGCCGACTTCGTACGAGACGTCGCGTACCAGGCCCGCGGCGGCGAACGCCTGATCGGACTGGGCTCGGGCGGGAGTCCCGCTCACGAAGTCCACGAACGTCTCTTCGGCGATCTCCCCCAGTGTGACCTGGGGAACGCCCGCCAGTCGGTGCCCGGCCGGCACCACCAGCACATGCTCGTCGTGATCGAGAACAACGGCACCGACACCGAAAGGCGGTTCGCTCTCCGGCACGCCGAGGAAGGCGATGTCCAGCTCGCCGTTCCGGACCGCCGCCGCCAGTTCATCGCTGCGTCCGGAACGGAGGGCGACCCGGACGTCCGGATGCTGGGCTCGGTATCGCTGCAGCAGCTCGGGTACGTCAACGGCAGCCGTCGTCACGATCACGCCGACGGCGAGCCGGCCGCGTACCACGCCGGTCGCGGCGGCGGCGTCGGCGGCCGCGCGGTCGGCCGCGGCCAGACACTCGCGTGCGCCGGCGACGAACGCCGTTCCCGCAGGCGTCAGTTCGACGCGCCGACTGGACCGGGCGAACAACTTGACCCCGAGCTCCCGTTCCAGGCCGGCGATCCGGTGGCTGAGTGACGACTGCACTACGAAGCAGCGCTCCGCGGCGCGGGTGAAGTTGCGGGTTTCGGCGACGGCGACGACGTAGCGCATCTGCTGTAGGTCCACGCGACCATGGTTCTGGTTCATGGTTGCGATGACAAGCATGTGTTGGACCCATGACGGGGTCGGTCCTGAGACTTCATCACATGCATACCTCGACCGAGCGGGCACCTGGCCGAGTACCTGGCCCGCCACGGATCCCGTCCGCGCAGCAGGCGGCCACCGTCGCACTGACCGCACTCGCCCCCGCATCCTGGGGCACCACATACGTCGTCACCACGGAACTGCTCCCGCCCGGCCATCCGCTGTTCGCCGGGATGCTCCGCGCCCTGCCCGGCGGGCTGCTCGCGCTGACGATCACCCGAGCGCTCCCGCGCGGGGACTGGTGGTGCAAGGCCACCGTCCTCGGCGCGCTCAACATCGGCGCCTTGTACCCCCTCTTGTTCGTCGCGGCCCAACGACTCCCCGGCGGTGTCGCCGCCACTCTCAGTGCCACCCAGCCGCTGATGGTTGCCGGGTTGGCCGTCGCGGTGCTCCACGTCCGGCCGACGGCCTGGCGACTGACCTGGAGTGTGCTCGGCGTGGTCGGCGTCGGATTCGTCGTCCTGGGGCCGCAGGCCGGGCTGGACGCCGTCGGCGTCCTCGCCGGCCTCGGTGGTACGGCCACGATGGCCGTCGGGATCGTCCTCACCAAGCGTTGGGGCCTTCCCGCGGGGGTCGGTCCACTGACCCTGACCGGTTGGCAACTGACGGCGGGCGGCCTGCTCCTGCTTCCTCTCACACTCGCGATCGAGGGTGCGCCGCCGCGCATCGATGCCGGAGCCGTCGGCGGATACCTGTGGCTCGGCAGCGTGGGCGGACTGGTCGCGTCCACGCTGTGGTTCCGCGGTATCGGAAAGCTGCCGGTCGGCGCGTCCGCACCGCTGGTGCTGCTGTCACCGCTGGTCGCGGCCGTCATCGGTGTCGCGCTGGGCGAGTTTCTGAGCCTGTTGCAGACCTTTGGCTTCGTCCTCGCCCTGGCCGCGTTGCTCGCGGCGCAGCTCAATTCCCCGAACATGCCGGGTCGCACGGCGCGCGACAGGCCGCCGGAAGCCCGATCCGAGAAGACCGGACTGCGCGACGACCACATACGAGAAGGACGGATTCGATGAAGACAGGCATGAAGATCGCCGTACTGGGCGCCACCGGGATGGTCGGCAGCCGGGTGATCAACGAGGCCAGTGCACGCGGGCACCAGGTGATCGCCTTGTCCCGGAAACCCGCGGGTGAGAACGCGGGGAACCCGAACGTGACGCCGGTCGCAGTTGACGCGAACGACTCCCGCGCCGTGCACGAGGCACTCGCAGGCTCCGCCTCCCACGGCGCCGCGGACGCCGTCGTACTGACCGTGCGGACCGTGCCGGTCGACGAGGATTTTCTGGTCGGCGCTACCCGTACGGTGCTGGACATCGCCGCACAGCTCGAGATCCGTGTCCTCGTCATCGGAGGTGCAGGCGCACTGCGCAGCCCCGACGACCGCAATCTGCGGGTCGCCGACAACCCGGCGTTCGTGCCTGCCGAAATCAAGGCCGTTGCCGCCGCCGGAATCGCTCAGCTGCGAACCTGCCAGTCCCATGCCGGTGCCGACTGCGTCTACCTGAGTCCACCGGCCCTGCTCGAACCCGGCATACGAACCGGCCGCTATCGGCGCGGCACCGACACCTTGCTCATCAGCGCCGACGGGCGATCCTGGATCAGCGCCGAGGACCTTGCTGTCGCCGTGGTCGACGAACTCGAGACCCCTGGCCCCGAGCACCTCATCACGGTCGTCCACCACGGCGAACACCCGTCAGCGTGAGCCGGGCAAGGGACAGGCCCTGGCTCGATCTGGCGGCCGGTGAGGTGATCGGCTACTCGATGGCCGACCACCGCCGCGCCGACCTGGTCGTCGATGCCCTCGACATGGCCGCCGGCCTGGGCTGCCTGGAGAACGGCTGCATCATCCACACCGATCGCGGACCGGAGTGCATCTCCACTCAATTCCGGGAAAGAATAGGCGAGTTGGAGCTCCAGCAGAGCATGGGGCGGACCGGGATCTGCTTCGACAACGCCGCCGCCGAGAGTTTCTTCGCCGTGCTGAAATGAGGAGATCGGCACGCGCATCCGGAACGACCGGGCCAGCGCCCGGGCCGACATCTTCACGTTCATCGAGACCTACTGCAACCGCAGGCGCCCACGCAGGCACCCCGAGTGGGGCTACCTCTTCCAACTGCGTCGGTGGGTGGCCTGGCTGTGTGCAGGGGCGTTCACCCGTGTTCATGGGCGGCCGGCCTACGGGAAGGGCCCGGCACACGGTCTCGGCTGAACGACGGTGAACGGGGCTGAATGAGACGGAAACCGAGACGGCCGCACTCCTCACCGCAGCACCGGAGACGGCCCGCGGCTGGCTGCGAAGCCACCGTCACTCGTGGAGCTAAGCCGCCTCGGGTCGCGCCGCACGCATGCCCGAGGCGGGCTCCTGGGCATTCTCGAGCGGGAAGGTCTCGTCCTCCCCGAAGTCCGGGGCCTGGAAGGGGTTTGTCGCCGGAGGCGGCGATGCTGCGGTGGAGCAGCGGGGTTGCCCTTCCGGGGCGGAGAACAGCGATGTCAGATCGATGAGAGGTCTCTCTTTCGTTACAGGTCCCTGAAGGGGCCTGGGTGTGCCGTGACCGGGCACAGCGGTCCTACAGCTTGGTCATCTTGGCGTACGGGCTCAAGATCCGCATTTGCGCCGAGCCGAAATCCACGAGCGCCGCGATTCCGTCCTCGACGCCGATCACCCGGCCGAGGCCGTACACGTCGTGTGTGACCTGGTCGCCCACGGCGAAGTGCTCGGGAGCCGACGTGACCGGGGCCTTGAAGGGGCTGGTAGGCAGATGACGCTTCGATGCAGCAGGTTTTGTCATGACCCAGTATGCGCCTACGGGTATCCCGTTCGCTGTGACCGTCGGCACAGATCCGGACGGCAACACCCGCTTCAGAAGTCATCTCAATTGGTACGTGCGCCTCCGCACGTGAGAGTCAGACTGTCCGGCCCATGCACCATGGCTTGACCGTGATGTGAGACTTGCGGCATGGACATGGGGCGTGAGTCGCGGTGGGAAAAGGACGCAATGACGGTGGAGATCGTTTTCGCCCTGGTGACTGCCGTCGCGCTGGCTGCGGCGGTCTTCGCCGTCGCTCTGACTCTCGCACTAGCCTTTGACATCTCTGGTTCAGCGAAGAAGGGCGTGTTGGTGGGGGGTGCACTGCTCGGAGCGACGGCCGGAACGTGGCGTCTGGTACGGGTGCTGCGTCGGTTCGACGAGCAGCGCCGAATGGGCCGCTGACTGCGGGCCCTCTCCTTGAGGTCGCTAGCCTGCCAGCGTGGGGATCGTTGAGCGGCTGGTGCCGGATGAGTTGTGGGAGCTGTTCCAGCGCGTGGTGCCGGAGGCACCGACGCGGCCCCAGGGCGGCGGCCGACGCCGGCACGGCGACCGCGAGGTGCTGGCCGCGATCGTGTTCGTGACGACGTCGGGCTGCACGTGGCAGCAGCTGCCGGCGGAGTCGTTCGGGCCGTCCGGCGCGACGGCGCACCGCAGGTTCACCGAGTGGACCAGGGCCCGGGTGTGGGCCAGGCTGCACCGGCTGGTCCTGGACGAGCTCGGTTCCCGCGGCGAGCTGGACTGGTCGAGGTGCGCGATCGACTCGGTGAACATGCGGGCCCTGAAAAGGGGGAGCTGACGGGTCCGAATCCTGTGGACCGGGGCACGTAAGGCTCGAAGATCCACCTGATCACCGAGCGGACCGGTCTGCCCCTGTCCGTCGGGATCTCGGGGGCCAACGTCCACGACAGCCAGGCCCTGGTCCCGCTCGTGAAGGGCATCCCTCCCGTCCGCTCCCGCCGCGGCCCCCGCCGGCGCAGGCCGGGAAAGCTTCACGCCGACAAGGGCTACGACTACGACCACCTGCGGCGATGGCTGTCCCAGCGGGGCATCCGGCACCGCATCGCCCGCAAGGGCATCGAGACCTCGCAGCGGCTCGGGCGTCACCGCTGGACCATCGAACGCACGATGGCCTGGCTCGCCGGCTGCCGCCGCCTTCACCGTCGGTACGAGCGCAAGGCCGAGCACTTCCTCGCCTTTTACCAGCATCGCCTGCACCCTCATCTGCTACCGCCGACTCGCCAAATGAGATGACTTCTAAGGGACGCGGGCTCCGCGTGGACCCTAGTGGCACGCGTGTGGCACGACGTTGAACACGACGAAGGGCCAGCCTGGGAGGAAACCCCTCCTGAGCTGGCCCTTTCTACTGTGCCCCCGGCAGGATTCGAACCTGCGGCACCCGCTTCAGGAGTTTTCCCTGGTGACGGCTGTGACCTGAGGAAACAGTAGTCGCAGGGTGCCTGGCCTGGGGAAACGCCCCTCCGCAGTTCTCATGTGTTCACGTAATTTCCCGGCCTCATGTGTGCTGAATCCGTTCTGGCGGGCCCTCCTCGAGGACGACCGTCGAGCTTGTGCAGGGGCCCGCCCGGCTTGACTTCAGGGCGACGGCAAAGGCGCACTCGGCGGACCGACATCGGGTGCGAAGCCCGGAACCGTGCGCCTATCGCGTGGGGTGATCAGCGGATTCGCCCCGGGGGTATGGACGGGACGGTGACACTCGTCGGTCGTGACCGCGGTCGGCCCCGCCAGGTCAGCACGCCGGCCGGCCATGCCGGCCGTACGACCGGCGCGGCCTCGAGGGCCGGGACCAAGCTGGTGACGTCGTTGCGGTGGCCGTCCGTCGGGGGAGGTCGCCGCTCCGTCGAGTCATGCCCCGGCCGAAGCCGCGCGGCTGCGGCACAGGGGCCGCCAGTGTAAAATCTTTCACTCGCATGGGCTGAAATCTGTTGTGTCTGCTGTAGACATGCGTACGCGACGAGATTACAGTGTTTGCTGTAGTCAGGAAGTCAGTGAGGCGGGGCAGACACGAACTGCCCGCGCGAAAACAGAGGTTCTGGCACGGCGGTGGAGTGGTGGGGCCGGAGTGGGTTTGGGGTCCCCTCGCTGACCGCCGGGCCCGGTGGCCGCAGGAGGGCTGTCGGCAGTATGCAGGAGTGAGAAGTTCGTCAGAAAAAAGAGAGAAGGAGGAGGACGCCATCAGGATCGCCCGGGCGGGAAGGGTCCGCCCGGGTACCGCAGGCCCCGGAACGGAAGGTGGTCCCACGGTCACGCATCCGCGATCCCCGCACTCTCCGCCCCCCGTCGGGGGCCGGTGCGGAAACAGAAGGCCGGCATCGCAGTAGGCCGGTCGATGGTGTTACAAATCCCTCGGGGCCTTGGTGCCGTACGGCACCAAGGCCCCTCGACGCATTCCCCATCAGAGGTGCAGATGACCACAGACACACCGCTCGACCCAATCGACGACGACGACTACCCCGCTTACACCATGGGACGAGCAGCGGAGATGCTCGGTACCACGCCCGCCTTCCTGCGGGCCCTCGGTGAGGCCCGGCTGATCACGCCCCTACGCTCCGAGGGCGGCCACCGTCGCTACTCCCGCTATCAGTTGCGCATCGCCGCCCGCGCCCGGGAGATGGTCGACCAGGGCACCGCCATCGAGGCGGCCTGCCGCATCATCATCCTGGAAGACCAGCTGGAAGAGGCCCGGCGCATCAACGACGAACTGCGCCGCGGGGAGGTCGGGTCCGGCCACACGGCGGACGCCTGACCCGCACCCGCACAGCGGACGGTGGCCCACCAGGCCCGCGGCCGGCAGCCGATCAGGCTGGGCACCGCAATCCGGCCTGGGAGGGCGGTCCGAGGAGACGGGGCACCGGCGCTGCCGTGTCGACGATCAGGCCGGCCATCGAGTCTCACCGTCCGGGTCCGCACGCGATGTGCCGGGCGCGCAGGCCGCGGCTCACCAGGTGACCCCGTGGGAGCGCCCGGAACCATGGTCGCCCTTGCCCTCGCGCCGGGCCGACGCGGCTGTGGCCGCGGAACCGGGCGGGTGTGCCACCTGGAGCGGGGCGCAGGCTGGCGGCGACGCTGTAAGAGATCGCGCCAACCTGCTCGACCGGCTGACGAGGTCGGGGAAACAAGCCGGCTCGGGCTCTCGCTGCTGTCCTGGTACCGGCTCGCACCTCTCCCGTCGGTCAGATGGACATGGGGGCGCCAAGCATCGCGGAAGCCCGCTGCAGCGGGCTTCCGATGCGCGCGGGTGCGGCCTTGGGGACGGTGCGGCAGGTGAAGCCGAGCCGGGTCATGGCCCTGAGGACTTCGTCGCCGCTGAAATCGCGGCGGTCCTGGCGGGTGATGACCTGGCCGACCTGCTTGGCGGGATAGTGGCGGCGCCCGATGACCACGGAGTCGCCGGTGACCGGCTCGGGTGTGACGCCCCTCATCGCTTCCAGCACGCCGCCCTTGGTGAGCTCGAACGGAAAGCGGGCGATGACACAACGCATGATGCCTCACAGGGAGAAGAGGAAGGGGCCGACCATGGTGTGGCGGTTCAGCGGGAGAGGGTGACGACGCCCAGGGTGTTGCCGTGCTCGTCGACCACGGGCAGGGCCCCGAGCCGCCGGTGGCGCATCGCGTGCTCGGCTTCGGCCACCGTGGTCAGCGGCGAGGCGAAGGGCCCGCCGTCGTCGGAGATGTCGCGCAGGCGGACCCGGTCGGTGTATCCGGGACTGTCCCGCACGGCGGTGAGCCGGGCCTGGGTGACCAGGTCGGTGTACTGGCCGTCCTCGTCACAGACGACGAGGTGACCCGTGCGGGCGGCGGCCATGACGGACAGCGCCACTTCGACGGTCATGGCGTCCCAGACCTGAGGCCCGGCCGAGTCCATGGCATCGGCAACCGTTCTGGGCACGGCGTTGGTGCTAGTTGAGCGGGAATGCATCTGGACCAGCGTCAAGAGGTGCCTCCTGCAGAGATGTGTCAGCTTCCTGATCAAGACGGTCCTAGGCCGCGTCGGAGACGGACCGTCGTGCGGGCGCGCGCCGGGTCGCCGAAGCGGAGCGACGCCGACCGCGTGAGGTGGCGCCACGCTTGGGGCGTTCGACCACCGGTGCGGTGATGACGACCGGGATGCCGGAGGGGGCCTGGGCACCGGTGATGCGGTGCAGGGCCTCCGCGCCCGCGCGGACCTGGGTGGTGTGCGGGACGATGCCGGCCATTGCCATGAGACGGGTCATGGCGCGGCGCTGGTTCGGGGTGACCAGGGTGACGACGCTGCCGGACTCGCCGGCGCGGGCCGTGCGGCCGCCGCGGTGGAGGTAGTCCTTGTGGTCGGTCGGAGGGTCGACGTTGACGACGAGGTCGAGGCTGTCGACGTGAATGCCGCGCGCAGCGACGTTGGTCGCCACCAGCACGCTGACGTGTCCGTTCTTGAACTGCGTCAGCGTACGGGTGCGCTGCGGCTGCGACTTGCCCCCGTGGAGGGAGGCGGCCCGCACCCCGCTGTTCAGGAGGTGCTCGGTGAGGCGGTCGACGGCGTGCTTGGTGTCCAGGAACATGATCACGCGGCCGTCGCGTGCGGCGATCTCGGTGACGGCCGCGTGTTTGTCGGCGCCGTGGACGTGGAGCACATGGTGCTCCATCGTCGTGACCGCGCCGGCCGACGGATCGACGGAGTGCACGACGGGGTCGCTCAGGTAGCGGCGCACGAGCAGGTCGACGTTGCGGTCGAGAGTGGCGGAGAACAGCATGCGCTGACCCCCGGGGCGAACCTGGTCGAGCAGGGCGGTGACCTGCGGCATGAAGCCCATGTCGGCCATCTGGTCCGCCTCGTCGAGGACGGTGACCAAGACCTGGTCCAGCCGGCAGTCGCCGCGTTCGATGAGGTCCTTGAGGCGTCCGGGAGTGGCGACGACGATCTCGACGCCGCGGCGCAGCGCGCCGGCCTGCCTGCTGATCGGCATCCCTCCCACCACCGTGGCCAGGCGCAGTTTCACGGAGCGGGCGTACGGCGTGAGCGCGTCGGTGACCTGCTGCGCCAGCTCACGCGTCGGTACGAGGATCAGCCCCAGCGGCTGCCGGGCCTCGGCGCGCTGCCCGGCCGTGCGGGCCAGCAGGGCCAGCCCGAAGGCGAGGGTCTTGCCGGAACCGGTGCGCCCCCGGCCCAGAACGTCCCGGCCGGCGAGGGAGTTCGGCAGCGTCGCGGCCTGGATCGGGAACGGGGCGGTCACGCCCTGGGAGCCGAGCGCGGCCAGCAGCTCCGTGGGCATGGCGAGATCGGCGAAGCCCGCCGCGGCGGGCAGCGCCGGGGTGATCGTCTTGGGGAGGGCGAACTCACCCTGCAACGCGGCGGGGCGGCGGCTGTGACCGTTGGAACGAACCGGTCCGCCGGAGCGGCTCGGGGACGATGAGCCGAACCGTTTGCCGTTCTTCCCGGGGGCGGTGCTGCCGTTCCGAGCGCGGGCGAAGCGGTCGTTCGTGCGTGTGCGGTTCATGCGGGACCTTCCTTGATGCGGCACATATCAAGGAATTCCCGAGCAGTGCGCAGCATGGAGAATTGCAAGAACGGGCCGAGTGGGAAACGAAAATAAATCGTACGCAAAAATGTGATCGAGAGGAGATGCTCTGGCGTCCCCGAAAAGGAATCCGTGTGCGTAAGTCCGCGGATTCCTAGCAGTCGTCCCGCAGGCGAAACCACTACGGGAAGTGCATACAGCTGGGGCCCGCACCCCGAAGGATGCGGGCCCCAGCTGTAAGTGCGCGCCGACGTCAGGCGGGAACGATGTTCTCGGCCGTCGGGCCCTTCTGGCCCTGCGCGATGTCGAAGCTCACCTTCTGGCCTTCGAGCAGCTCGCGGAAGCCCTGGGCGGCAATGTTCGAGTAGTGGGCGAACACGTCGGCGCCGCCACCGTCCTGCTCGATGAAGCCGAAGCCCTTTTCTGCGTTGAACCACTTCACGGTGCCAGTAGCCATGTCTTGTCTCCTTCGGGGCAGTGAGTCGGCATCCGCACTGTACGGACGCCGTGTCGCCGCGATGATCACCCCGCCCGGAAAAAGACCGGTGCCAAAAGGCGCTTCCAGTGGCGCAGAAGCCGACTGAGAAGAACTTGGAATTCGGGAACCACAACTGCAACTGAGGTCGACAGTAGCACGTTGCAGCGGTCCGTGTGCGTTGAATAATTCCGCTCCGATCGTTACTGCAAGGAAACTGCCCGCACGGTTCCGTAAAATTCTCACCCCGCGGATGCAGATATAATGTTGTCCAGACCCTGCTGGCCCGTAAATCCCCGACTTCGGCCACGAGGACGACGATCCGGACTGGTGAAGGCGGACAGCGGTGTACCGGGGTCCATGCCGATGTGTCCCGGCCGCCGTGAGCGGCAAGTGGAGGGCGACGTCGGCGACCGGACACCGGTCCGGGGCGGTATCGCTGCTGCAGGCATCGGCAGGCCCCTGCGTAGCGGTTCAGCCGCGGGACAGGTTCTGGAGGCCGACCACGCGCAGCAGCTCCAGCCGTTCCTGGGACTCGCTGCACGAGCGGGCGGTGCAGCCGATCAGCCGCTGGTCGTGTTCCGGGCTCAGCAGTGCCTCGCAGTCCATCTCCAGCAGGCCGACGACCGGACACAGGCTGAAGAGCCGCTGTCAGGGTCGTTGCATGTGCTGCCAGCGCGAAGGCCCTCCCGCCCGTGGGACGGAAGGACCTCTGACCAGGCGTTTCTCTGTGCCCCCGGCAGGATTCGAACCTGCGACACCCGCTTCAGGAGTTTTCCCGGGGCGGGTCTGTGGCCTGCGGAGACGTGGGCCACAGGGGGTCTGACCGGGGAAGGACCACTCAGAAGCTGTTGTCTTTCCGGACGTGAGGGCTGCGTTTTCGCTGGTGGGGCATAGGGGCGGCGATCTGGTGGGAGTGACGGGCTGTCATGTCGTCGCTGCTGTGGGAGTCGTGGATGCCGTCGGTGGTCGGACTGCTGGAACAGCGCGAGCTGGGTGCTCGCCGTCGGGTGGACGAACTGCGGGAGGAGGCCGACCGTATTCAGGCCGAGCTGGCCGTGGCCGAGCGGGAATGGAAGGAATGGGCCATCGCCCGCTCGAAGGTCGGCGAAGTGCTGGCCCCGGCGGACGAGACCGGGCAGGACCACGCGGCGGCCGACCGGACCGCGCCGGCCGCCGAGGAGCAGACCGGAAGGACGCCGCAGGCGGCGAGGCCGAAGTCGCAGGTGCCCCTGTGGCGCGAGGGACTTGCCCGGTCGGCGCTGCCGGTGGACTACCAGCGCATCCTGCAGGTGGCAGCCGACCGGGCCCGGCTCGGGCAGGGGCCGGTGACCTGTCAGGAACTGGCCGCAGGGTTCGGCATGGACGTGGTACCGGCGCGGGTGGAGGCGCTGCGGTCGAAGGCCAAGCGCCTGGTGGCCCGCGGCTGGCTGGCCGAGCAGCAGCCGGGCCGGTTCACGCCTGCCCGCGGGGTGGCCGGGCCAGGCGGCGGGTCATGAGCAGGGTCATCGACCAGTAGACCATCGCCTCGGCGCTGCTGGTGCGGCGCTCGACGTCGCGGACCAGGCGGCGGCTTTGCATCAGGTGGGCGAAACACCGCTCGACGATCCACCGTTTGGGCAGCACCACGAAGCCGCGCCTGTCGTCGCTGCGCTTGACGATCGCCAGGACCAGGGCGAACGTGGCCAGGCAGTGCTCGATGAGGCTGCCGGTGTAGCCGCCGTCGGCCCACACCAGCTCCAGCCGGTGGTGGGCGGCGGCCACCCGCGCCAGCAGGACCTGGGCGGCGGCGCGGTCGCCGACATCCGCGGCGGTGACCAGCACGCCCAGCAGCAGGCCGAGGGTGTCGACCACGACGTGCCGCTTACGGCCGTTGATCAGCTTGCCGCCGTCGAAGCCGCGGCTGTCGGCGCCGACCACGGCGTCCGCCTTGATGGACTGGGAGTCGATCACCCCGGCCGTCGGCTCCGCGTCCCGGCCCAGCTTCTTGCGGACCTGCGCGCGCAGCCGGTCGTGGAACTCCTGGATCAGGGCGTTCTCGAGCCAGCGGCGGAAGAACGCGTACACCCGGTCCCACGGCGGGAAGTCGGCGGGCATCGCCCGCCACTTGATTCCGTTGTCGACGAGGTAGCGGATCGCGTCCAGTATCGCGCGGTGGCAGTAGCCCTCGGGCCGGCCGCCCCGGCCGCCCAGCCAGGCGGGCACCGGCAGCAGCGGCCGGACCTCGGCCCACTCCGCGTCCGTCAGGTCGGTCGGGTACCGGCGCTGCCGCTCGGGCCGGTCGGCCGCGTTGCCGTACACGTGCGCGAGGCACTCACACGATGGAGCAGCCGGGTTGGACTGCCCGCCCGTTGACACGGAAGACTGCGGCACCGGGGCCTCCTGTTGCTCTATGGATTCGACACCCACGAGTTGTTCAGGAGGCCCCGTCTTCATGCCCTGGCCTCGGCAGGATCACCCGACCGGGAACCCGCGTTCGACCGCCACCGCTCAAGATCGAAAAGACAACAGCTTCTTAAAGATCTGCACGCCCTTAGGAGGTCTGCGAGGCCGAGCACACCTACGAGCGGCGCAAGGAGAGCTGATGAACCACAGCACGTGGAGGACGCGCCAGGCCCGGCAGCTTGCGGGTGAGGCGGTGGAGTACGACCAGGAGTACGTCGACGCGCGGCTGGCCGGCGACCTCGGGCAGGCGGTCTACGACCGTCGAACCGAACTCGGCCTGTCCCAGGCCGAGCTGGCCGAGCGGGCCGGGATGACGCAGCCTCAGGTCTCCCGGATGGAGGGCGGCGACACCGTGCCGCCGCTCCCGCTGCTGCGACGCCTGGCCAAGGCCCTGGACGGCACCCTGAACCTGGCCATCGACGAGGGCGACTCCCGCGTCACCTTCACCCCGCACGCCGCATGAGTGCCTGGCGGGCAGGTCGTCAGCCATGGATGCCGAAGGGCGCCTGCGAAAGTTCGCAGGCGCCCTTCCCTTCTGTGTCCCCGGCAGGATTCGAACCTGCGACACCCGCTTGAGGAAGTTCGATCTACGCCCGCCCCTGGTGCCTTCGTCGGCTGGGCAGGTGGCCGTCCAGTAGCGCAGATGTGTGTCGTCGTCCGGGTTCGTTGATGTCAGCGTTGGATGTCAACGGAACAGCTTCGGAACTGGGCAGACCTCCAGCGGTTCGTCCGGCCGGTCCGCCCACTGCCACCAGGTGTGCCGACCAGCACACCGCCACAGAGAGCGGCAGATCCTCCGGCCGTCGTCGTCTCGTTTGGACAGCACGAGACCGCCGGACTTCAGGGGCAGGCTGCACTCAGGACAGGCCGGGGCGTCGTCGGTCATGCGGCGCACCCTAACGGAGCGACCTCCGTCTCGAAGCAACTTGGTTGGGCGCTCGACCTGGACCTACTTTGCTCCTGGCCTGCGGCGGCGGTCCGCAAGCGTTTGTGCTTGTCCGCCGCTGTGCGTCGGCGTTGTCACGCATTTAGACACTCACCTCTGTCGCGGGCAAGGGCCGTGGACGTCTCACTGGGGTTATGACGTCAGCCTGACGTCTTGCAGATGACCGCTGTGACAACAACACCGGGCTCCGCGTCGGCGTAGGCAATAACGTCGCGCTCCGCGTCGGACGACGGTGTCGGCGCCGAACATCCCGAAGAAGGACTAGACGACGACGGCTTCGGCTGGGGACCCGACGTTGGCTCGATCCCATCGTTGATCGACTCCGTGAATGACCAGCTGCCGACAACCAGCACGAGCCAACCGCCGATCAGCCACCCTTTCGTGTGCCTGCTCATCACGTCCTTGTCCGAAGTCCCCACGGCAAGCGGCCAGTCTGCCAGCCGAACGACAGCGCCCCTCGCAGACCACCGCATCAGGAGTTCGATCGCTCCTCGGCACTGCCGGGGAACCATCCGGCCACGCTGGTTCTGCCGGACCGCCCAGGAGCGCCGGCGTCCAGCGCCGTGGATGTCACTCGTGGATGTCAGAACGGTGCAACCGCGCGCTCGCTGGCACGATGGTCCCGTGGCTGACCTGGAGCGCATCAAAGCAGAGAGCGTGGCCTACTTCCGAGCACTCGACGAGAACACCACCCTGCGGCACCACTTCCGCCACGCCTCTGAGGAGGGCGGCTTGTGGTACATCGAGGCCGTACCCGAGCGTGGCGAGTTGATCGTCATCAAGCAGGCCGAGCTGACTTCGGCCGGCCAACTCCACCGGTACAGCTGGGAACACCTGGAGGACGAGCACGGCGGCCTGACAGACCAAGCGATCGATCCTGAAGAGGATCCGCTGGAGGCCATCCCGGCCGAAGAGTTCCAGCGGGTATGGACTCGGTGAGCGGGCTGGACAACCACTTTAGGAGAGAGGCTGGGTGATCTCGGGCCTGAGCTGCGGCTTCACCGGCCGAGGAAGCGGGCGGCTACTCGACCGTAAGGCACCGGTGTTGACCGTGGCTGACCCGTGCATCTGGCACGGTTGTGGCACGAACCTCAACCGGCGACAGTCAGCCACGATGGCGGGTACGCCAACCGATCACGCATGCGTGTGCCTCGTTGCACCCCACCGTCCTCAGCCATGCTGCCTGTGCCGTCGACCAGAGCAAGTGCCGACGGCCAGCGCCTGACGACGGCGGCCGGCCGAGCCCTCAGCTTGGGAATTTGTACGGCCGTAGGAGTGATCAAAGCATGAAGGACGTTACGCTCTGATCCCTTTTGTGTAGCTTTCTCCAGGTATCTGCCCGATCTGGGGCAGAGAAGCGGAGGAGAACACATGAGGAACGTCCAGAAGATTGCAGCGGTGGCCGTAGCCACCTGCGGAATCCTCTTCGCCGGCATCGGCGGGGCCAGCGCTGCCACCGGTAACGGGGGGGACAACATCCCCGTGCTCAGCAACATCAACACGCTCAACTGGGACGATTCGCCCTTCTGCGGAATTCAGGTCAAGACCAAGGACAGCGAGCAGAAGACGTCCTGTCCGGTAGTGCACAACGAGGGCAGCTCTAACAGCCCCGTCTACATCGTCACCTTCGGGTCCTGATCTTCCATAACGGTCCGGCGGTTCGCCCGTCGGGCCGTTTAGCTTGTCGGGGCGTTGGCAGGCAGGCGAGTGATCCGGCTGTTGTGTCGGGTGGGCTCCCAGGGCTTCGGCATGGTTCGGCCTCGCGTTTTTGATCACGTCAGACCCCTCTCTGTCAGCCTTGAGTGAGACACCCGGCTCTGCCGGGTTAGCCTGAGAGGGCACCGACAGGAGAACCACCTCCCTCATGACCAGCAAGAACCCCGCGTCCGATCCCGCTCCCCGGCCGAAGCGCCGCTCCTTCAGTCCGGAGTACAAGCTGCGGATCGTCGCCGAGTACGACGCGGCCCCGAAGAACGAGAAGGGTGCGATCCTGCGCCGCGAGCGTCTCTACCACTCGCACGTCAAGGAATGGCGGGCCGCGCGGGACGCCGGCGCCCTGGAGAAGCTGGTCGACCGCCGGACCAGTCCCGCGAGGCCGAAGAAGTCGGCCGCCGAGGCGGAGAACGAGAGACTGCGGCGCCAGGTGGAGCGGCTCGAGAAGGAGCTGGCCCAGAACAAGGCCGCTCTGGAGGTCATGGGAAAAGCTTCTGCGCTCTTGGAAATGATCTCCAGGAGCGCGGACTGAAGTCTGCCGCCGCCCCGGTCGTGGACGACGCCTTCCACGGCGTCGAGACCGAGCTCGGTGTCGTTGCCGCGTGCCGGCTGACCGGCCGTTCCCGTGCCACCCACTACCGTCGGCTACGGCCACCGGCCCGGCCCGGGCCCCGCGCGGTCGGCGTCCAACCGTCCGCCCTGAGCGCCGAAGAGCGCCTGACGGTGCTGGAGTTGATGAACAGCGCCGAGTACGCGGAACTGCCGCCCGCGCAGATCTGGGCCCGTGAGCTGGACGCCGGGCGCTACCACTGTTCGGTCTCCACGATGTACCGGATCCTTCGGGAACAGGGCCAGAGCGGTGAGCGCCGCCGCCAGGCGACCCACCCGGCGCGGGTGGTGCCGGAACTGGTCGCCACCGGCCCGTCTCAGGTCTTCTCCTGGGACATCACCAAGGTGGCCGGGCCCGCCAAGGGCGTCTGGTACCACGCCTACGTCATCATCGACATCTTCAGCCGGTACATCGTCGGCCACACCGTCGAGCGCGCCGAGTCCGCCCTACGGGCCGAGGAACTGATCCGCGAGACCATCGCCCGCAACGGCATCGTGCCCGGGACCGTGCACGCCGACCGCGGCACGTCCATGACTTCCAAGAAGGTGTCCCAGCTGCTGATCGACCTGGGCGTCACCCGGTCGCACTCGCGGCCGAAGGTCTCCAACGACAACCCCTACAGCGAGGCTCAGTTCAAGACCACGAAATACATGGCGGACTTCCCGGAAAGGTTCGATTCGCTGGCCCATGCCCGTGAGTGGTTCGACGCGTTCATCGCGTACTACAACCACGAGCACCGCCACTCCGGTATCGCCTGGCACACCCCGGCCAGCGTCCATTTCGGCACCGCCGAAGAGGTCCGCGACCAGCGGGCCGCCACCCTCGCCCAGGCCTACACACACCACCCCGAACGCTTCGGACGCCGCCCCCGGCCACCCGAGATACCCCGGACAGCCTGGATCAACGATCCCGCCAAGCGCCGCGAATCAGCACCACAAACCTCATAGCATCACAACTGTCTCACTGGACTTGAAATCTTCCGGACCGAGGAGGGCCGGGGGTCGGGTTTGGTCCGGCCATGCTCAGTCGAACCGTTGAGGGTCCCTTACTGCGGTTCATCATGCGGTGGTCAGTGAGGCACGCGGTCGGCGTAGTGACTTTGGGCGGGAGCTGCTTTGGCGCGAGTGATCATGGCCCCGTAAGCTTCCGGCGCGTCGGGCAGTCTGTGGACCTGCCCGGTAAAGCACGACGTTGGGGCCATGATCTTCGAGGCTCGCGCCAAAGTGGCTGGCTAAAGTCGCGGAGCCGACCGCCCCAGCCACGACGTGTTCTGACCTCATGCCCGTGCGCCCGCCCGGAGGAGCAAAGCGACGACGGGTGCTTGACGGCCGGCACCAGCACGCGGGAACTGATGACGCGGATGGGGCACGGCAGCTCCCGGGCCGCGCTGATCTATCAGCACATGACCAGCGACCGGGACCGGGCCATGATCCGCGACGGCGGGGGAGGTGCCTCCGGGCTTGGGGACGGGTAATGGCCTTGCTGTCACGGTCGAAGCTGGCGATGCTGGGCCGATGCCAGGGCAGCGCAAAAGAAGGCGTCAGCAGCAGAACGAGGTGCAGCGGTCTGCTGCTCGCTTCGCGCCTGACGCGGGCCGCTGGGAGGTGTTCTTCGAGACTCAGGACGAGGCGGAATGGGATGCTCATATCCGCCGTCTCCGAGCGTCGGACACGCAGATCGACTGGACGGCGGTGCGAGTCGACAGGCTCTGTGGGCGCCTGACGCAACCGACCACCTTCCGGCTGAGCCTCTTCGTGCCGAAGGCCGTGCCTGACCCGGACCAGGACTTCTCCACGTAGTGGCACGCGTGTGGCACGGCACCCGGAACGACGAAGGGCCAGCCTGGGAGGAACCCCCTCCTGAGCTGGCCCTTTCTACTGTGCCCCCGGCAGGATTCGAACCTGCGACACCCGCTTTAGGAGTTCGATCGCTCCTCGGCACTGCCGAGGACCCACCCGGTCACACTAGCCGTGTCGGACCGCCCAGGAGTGCCGGCGTCTGGCGCCGTTGATGTCACTCGTAGATGTCAGAGCGGAGCAACCCGCGCGCTCGCTGGCACGATGGTCCCGTGGTTGACCTGGAGCGCATCACAGCAGAGACCGCGGCGTACTTCCGAGCACTCGATGAGAACGCCACCCTGCGGCACCACTTCCGCGGCACTGACGAGGAGGGCGGCTTGTGGTACTTCGAGGCCGTACCCGACCGCGGCGAGTTGATCGCCGTCAAGCAGGCCGAGCTGACTTCGGCCGGCCAACTCCACCGGTACAGCTGGGAGCACCTGGAGGACGAGCATGGCTTCCTGACGGACCAAGCGATCGCCCCTGAAGAGGACCTGCTGGAGACCATCCCGGCCGAGGAGTTCCGGCGGGTATGGACTCGGTAAGCGGACTGGACAACCACTTCAGGAGAGAGGCTGGGTGATCTGCGGGTTGAGCTGCGGCTTCGTCAGTCGAGGAAGCGGGCGGCTACTCGACCGCGGGGCACCGGTGTTGACCGTGACTGACCCCTGCATCTGGCACGGTTGTGGCACGAACCTCAACCGCCGACAGTCAGCCACGATGGCGGGTGCGCCGACCGACCAGGCGCGCGTATGCCTCGCTGCACCTCCACCGGTCTCCACCATGTTGCCAGTGCCGTCGACCGGAGCAAGCCACGATGGCCGACACGTACTGGTGGTGCCTGAGCCCTCAGCTTGGGAAGCTGCGATCATTCGGTTGTTGGTTCGTGCTCTGACCTAGGCGAATGGCTGGGTTGGCGCCTCATTGGACGTGGCCTCTTGCACCGTGATTCCCCGCTGTTCCCCGATCGATCTGGTGCGATTGTGGTGCGGCGTAGGTCAACGGGAGGCAGATGATCATTCGTACCAAAGTCCGGGAAGCGGTCCACGCTTGGTCGTTGCCGGAACCCCGGATATGGTGCTGCCCCTCTCGAAGTCGCCCCGGATGTGCAGATAGAGGGAGGGCGTTGGCAAGCCGACGGTCTGGATCCAGCCCTTGCTGTGCACGTGGCCGGCGGCTGTCAGTTCCGCGGCTTGGCCCGGTGGGGCGATGCTCTCCACGTAGCTTTGGCAGATCGTCTCGCCGCTGTCGGCGAACACGTAGCGGGCAGCGTAGGCGTAGCCCTCGTGGAGCCAGACATACAACACGATCGGCTTGTCCAGAACCGCGCGGAACCACTCGGCGGCAAGCTCGGCGAGCCGTTCCGTGGAGCCCGTGGCATCAAGTGCCCAGTCACTGGGACGATCCGGCAGCAGGTACAGCTGATTGTGCAGACGGTCCCCGCGGATGCGGTTACCGACCAGGTGCACACCCAGATCGATCAAGTGCAGACGGGGCTCCGCCCGGTCGGACAGGCTGACATGAGCGAGGAGCGATTCCCAGTTGTCCGGGCGTCCGACCTCCCCGACAACATCAGCTGGCGCCCAGGCCATGCAACGCCCGCTCAGCGCAGATACGAAGGCCCTCTCAGTGTCGTCGAACTCGAAGTCGTCGTCCGGATCATCGATCTCGAACCAAGCATGCGTCGTCATGGGACGGACCCTATGGCGAGGGCTAGGTGCGCCCGGAGCTTGGGGCGCTCATCAGGCCCCGGACCATGATCGGTCCGGGGCCTTTTGGCTGGTGCCCCCGGCAGGATTCGAACCTGCGACACCCGCTTTAGGAGAGCGGTGCTCTATCCCCTGAGCTACGAAGGCGAAGGCGCCCTCCGTGAGGAGGTGAGCCCACTGGTCGGACATGGTGCGCGGTGCTCCGCGGTCTTGCTCGGTCGCGGGGCGCGGCGTACCGATGACCGACCAGGGACAGCGTAGCGGATACGTGCCGGTGAAGGTCGTCGGTATGAGGGCAGGGGGTGGGGGTGGCGCCCGGGGAGGGCGGCGGGCGGGGCGCTTGCTCGGTCCCCGCCCGTCCCGCTCGTCCCCGTCAGGGTGTGATGAGGATTTTTCGGCTCTGGCCCGCTGCGAACTGGGACAGGGCCTGGGGGTAGTCGGCCAGGGGGAGGCGGTGGCTGATGAAGATCTGGGGGTCGAGTACTCCGGTGGCGAAGAGGTCCGCGGCGCGTTCGAAGCTGTGCAGGACGGCCATGGAGCCGGTGATGGTGATCTCCTGGTTGTAGATGCGGTACGGGTCGATCGTCACGCGGGTCGCGTAGTCGGCGACGCCGAACTGCAGGAAGGTGCCGGCCTTGGCGACCCGCTCCAGCCCGTCCTGGATCGCCGCCGCGTTGCCGGTGGCGTCGACGACGAGGTCCCAGCCCTGCGGCCGGTCCAGCTCGTCCGCGTCGGTCGCCGTGGCGGAGACGCCGAGCTGGTGGGCGGTGGCGAGGCGGTCGGGGTTGAGGTCCACCATGTCCACGCGGGCCGCGCCGGTCCGCTTGGCCAGCTCCAGCATCATCAGGCCCATCGTCCCCGAGCCGTAGATCAGGACGTGCGCGCCGAGGCGGGACCGCAGGACGTCGTAGCCGCGCACCGCGCAGGAGAGCGGCTCGATCAGGGCGGCGTCCTGGGTGCGGACGTGCTCGGGCAGCTTGACGCAGTTCGCCACCGGGGCCACCGCGTACTGGGCCGCCCCGCCCGCCGTGGTGACGCCGATCGCGGCCCAGCGTTCGCACATGTTGTTGTGGCCGGTGCGGCAGTGGCGGCACTCGTTGCAGTACAGGGAGGGGTCCACGGCGACCCGGTCGCCGACGGAGAGTTCGGTCACCGCGCTGCCGACGCCGACGACCTCCCCGGCGAACTCGTGGCCGGGGACGATGGGCAGCTTGGGCGCGAACTCGCCCTGGAGGATGTGCAGGTCCGTGCCGCACAGCCCGCAGGCGGCCACGTCCACCACGACGTCGCGCGGTCCCGGGGTGGGGTCGGGGACCGTGGTGACGGTGACCTTGCCGGGGGCTTCGATGAGGGCGGCTTTCACTTGACTGCTCCTAGGGACAGACCGCGGACCAGCTTGTCCTGGGCGGCCCAGCCGGCGATGAGGACGGGCAGGGACACCAGGGTGGCGGCGGCGCACAGACGGGCGAGGAAGAGACCCTCGTTGGTGATGAACCCGACGAGGAACACCGGGGCGGTGGAGGCGTTGGTGGCGGTGAGGTTGACGGCGAACAAGAACTCGTTCCAGCTGAAGATGAAGCAGATCAGCGCGGTGGCGGCGACCCCGGGCATGGCGACGGGGGCGACGATGCGCAGCAGCACGGTGGGGAGTCCGGCGCCGTCGACCTCGGCGGCCTCCAGGATCTCCTTGGGGACCTCGGCGAGGAAGGAACGCATCATCCACACCGCGATCGGCAGGTTCATGGCGGTGTAGAGGACGATCAGCGTCCAGACGTTGTCCAGCATCCCGGCGTCCTTGACGATCAGGTACACCGGCAGCAGCGCCGCGATGACGGGCAGGAACTTCGTCGACAGGAAGAAGAACATCACGTCGGTCCACTTCTCGACCGGCTTGATGGACAGCGCGTAGGCCGCCGGAATCGAGAGGGCGAGGACGAGGAGCGTCGAAATGACGCTCGCCATGGCCGAGTTGAGAAGGTACGGGGTGATGTCCCGGCCCAGCAGCAGTTCGTACTGGTCCAGGGTGAAGGGCGCGAGCAGGCTGGGCGGGTTGGTGGCGGCGTCGGCCTCCTGGTGGAAGCTGGTCAGCACCATCCAGGCCACCGGGGCGAAGAAGACCAGGGTGGCGAGCCAGGCGACGAAGGCCCACACCGGGCTCAGCCGCGGTGAGTCGCCCTGACCGCCCTGACTGCCCTGACCGCTCCGGTCGTTCTTGCGGCGGAGGAACTTCTTGCGCCCGGCCGCGGGAGTGGCGGCCGGCGCCGCCTGGGTGGTGGTCACCGGGAGACCTCCTCGCGGAACAGCGACGCGATGGTGCGCAGGGCGAACGTGGCGATGAGGATGGAACCGATCACCACGACCACGCCGGCGGCGGCCGCCTCGCCGTACTCGTACTTGCGGAACATGGTCAGGTAGATCTCGTAGGGGAGGTTGGTGGTCTGCGAGCCGGGGCCGCCCTGGGTGATGGTGAAGACCGCGTCGAAGGTCTGCACGACGTAGATGGTGCCGAGCAGGACACCCAGTTCGATGTACTGCCGCAGGTGGGGCAGGGTGATGTGGCGGAAGGTCTGCCGGGCCGAGGCGCCGTCGACCCGGGCGGCCTCCAGCACGTCGCCGGGCTGGGCCTGGAGCCCGGCCAGCAGGATGAGCATCATGAACGGGGTCCACTGCCACACCAGCGCGACGACGACGGCCGGCATCGCGGAGTTCGACACCCAGTCGACGGTGGGGCCGCTCTCGGCTCCGAAGAGGCGGTACACCGCGTTGAGGGTGCCGTTGAGGAGGCCGTAGTCGGGGTTGTAGATGGCGTGCTTCCACAGCAGCGCGGCGGCGACCGGCATGACCAGGAACGGTGTGATGAGCAGGGTGCGGGCCAGGCCCCGGCCGGGGAAGCGGCGGTCGAGGAGGAGCGCCAGCCCCAGCCCGAGAACCACACTGAGGATCACCACCGACGCGGTGAGCACGATGGTGTTCAGTACCGCCGTGCGCAGCCTCTCGTCGGTGAAGACGAAGCCGTAGTTGGACAGGCCGGTGAAGTGCCGTTCGCCCGGCTTGAGGATGTTCCACTGGAAGGTCGAGATGACGAGCGTGGCCACGAACGGCAGCTGGGTCACGACGATCGTGAAGATCAGCGCCGGCAGCAGTGGGATGCGCCGCCGCCACTTGTGCGGCGTCTCGCGTTTGCCCGGCCGGTGCGGGGGGTCCGTGCGCACCGATCGGGGTGCGGGAGTGAGCGTGGTCATGAGGGGTCCTTGAGCCGGCCGGTCGCAGCCGATCGCGGCCGGGGGTGGGGAAGAAGCGGTGCCCGGTCGGCGGACGCCGACGGGGTGGCGTCCGTCGATGCGGAGGAGGGCGTACCGGGCACCGCGGCGGGGGCGCTGCCCGTCAGGGCGTCGGCGTCCGACGGGCAGCGGGATTCACCGGAGGGTGACCGGGCGGGTCACCGGTAGTTCTTGGCGACTTCCTCCGCGAGCTTCTGGCCGTTGTCCAGGGCCTTGTCCACGCTGGTCTTGCCCGCGATGGCCGCGGAGATGTCCTGCGTCACCTTGGTGCCGAGGTCCTGGAACTCGGGGACGGCCACGAACTGGACGCCCACCGTGGGCCGCGGCTGCACACCGGGGTTCGTCGGGTTCGCCTGCTCGATGGACTTGAGGGTGATGTCACCGAAGGCCGCCGCCGCCTTCTTGTACTGGGGGATCTCATAGGTGCTGGCCCGCTTCCCGGCGGGAACACGCGACCAGCCCAGCTTCTCGCCGACGAGCTTCTCGTACTCCTTGCCGGACGCCCAGAGCATGAACTTCGAGGCGGCGTCGGCCTTCTTGGTGGTCTTCGGCATCGCCCAGGCCCAGGTCCACAGCCAGCCGGAGCTGTCCGTCCTGTCCACCGGCGCGTAGGCGTAGCCGACCTTGCCCGCGATCTTGCTGGAGCTGGGGTCCTCCAGCGGTCCCGCCGCACTGGTCGCGTCGTACCACATCGCGACCTTGCCCTGGCTCATCGCGTTGAGGCACTCGGTGAACCCGGACTGCGCGGCGCCCGACTGACCGTGCTTCCTGACCAGGTCGACGTAGAAGTCGGTCGCCTTCTTGAACTCGGCGCTGTTGACCCGGGCCTTCCAGTCCTCGGTGAACCAGGTGCCGCCGAAGGTGTTGACCACGGTCGACAGCGACGCGCCGAGCTCGCCCCAGCCGGCCAGGCCGCGCAGACAGATGCCCTTCATGCCGGGGCGTGCGCCGTCGGCCTTGGCGGCGATGTCGGCGATCTGCTGCCAGGTCGGCCTCTCGGGCACGGTGATGCCCTTCTCCGCCATGACCTCCTTGTTGTACATGAGGAAGGACGACTCGCCGTAGAACGGAAGCGCGTACAGCTTGTCGTCGTCGCCGGACAGGGACTGGACCATGGGCTTGAGCAGGTCGTCCTTGTCGAAGGCGGAGTCCTTCTCGGCGTAGGAACTCAGCTCCTGCAGCCAGCCGTTCTCGTTCCAGATGGGCACCTCGTAGGCGCCGATGGTGGCGACGTCGTACTGGCCGGCCTGGGTGGCGATGTCCTGGGTGACCTTGTCGCGCAGTTCGTTCTCGGGAAGGATCGTGAAGTTCACCTTGATGCCGGTGTCCTTGGTGAAGGTGTCCTTCGTCAGCTTCGCGATGTCCTCCATCTGCGGGTTGCCGACCATGAGGACGTTGATGCTCTCGCCCCCGGCTTCCGAACTCGACCCGCCGGCCCCGCTGCACGCGGCCAGCAGCGAACCGGCGGAGACGGCGACGAGCACGGCGCGGGTGGTTCTCCGGACTCGGGTGGTCTTGTGGGTGGGCATGGTTGGCTCCAGAGGTGTTCGAGGGCGTGGAAGGCCCGCGCCCGGCCGGGCGAGTGGTGAGTGCGTGGTGTGTGATGCGTGGTGTGTGGTGCCTGGTACGTGATGGGTGGTGTGTGGTGCGTGGCGTGTGTGGGGGAGAGCCGTGGGGTCAGACCCGGATGACCTGCGGTCCCAGGAGGACGTAGCGACGGGCTTCGGCGGCGGGGAGCCCGGTGTCGGTGACGATCGCCTCCAGGTCCCCGATCCCGGCGAAACGACAGAAGCTGGCCGCTCCGAACTTGCTGTGGACGCCCGAGAACACCCGGCGTCGGGAAACAGCCATGACCTGTGTCTTCACATCGCTCACCGCGGGGTTCGGAGTGGTGAGCCCCCATTGGCGGGAGATGCCGTTCGCGCCGACGTAGGCCAGGTCGATGACGAGGTCGGACAGCGTGTGGGTCACCCAGTGGTCGACGGTCGCCAGCGTGGCGCCGCGGACGCGGCCACCGAGCAGCAGCACGGTGATGTTCTCGACGGAGGCCAGGGTGCCGGCCGCGGCGAGGGAGGAGGTGATCACGGTCAGCGGCCGGTCGCGAGGCAGGCCGGCGGCGATGAGCTGCGGGGTGTAGCCCTCGTCGATGTACACCGTCTTCGCGTCACCGAGCAGGCCCACGGCTGCGGCGGCGATCCGCGACTTCTCCCTGACCTGGCTGGTGGTGCGGTAGGAGAGCGTCGTCTCGAAGCCGGCGCTCTCGACGGGGTAGGCGCCGCCGTGGGTTCGCCGCACCAGCCCGTGAGCCGCCAGCAGGTTCAGGTCGCGCCGTACGGTCTCCTTGGAGATGCCCAGGTCGGCGGCCGTCCTGGCGACGTCCACCGAGCCGGCCCGGCGCGTCACTTCCAGGATGGAGCGGCGGCGTTCTTCGGCGTCCACGGCGGCACCTCCCCTGCGCGACTCGGGCCGACACCCGGTCGGGCCGTTTCCGGTGTGGCGCGATCGCGCCCCACAGAGTCCGGTCCGTTCGGACTCTTGCGGACTATTTATGGCTACGCCCAGGGTTATGACCAGGCAAAACGTCATGCGTTCCGTGACCGGATGTGCCCGTTTCGCAGTTCCTGTTCTCGCAGACAGGGGCCTTCTTCGGCCAAGAACGGAGCATGATCCCCACCCGGTCCGCTCGGAACGGTGCCCGTTTGCTGCCCGCTTCCCTTCCGCGCTGCCTGTTCTCGACGGCGGAAGCGAGCCCCCACCCGCCCGGCCGGGCATCCGCGCGGGCCTCGGACGAGGGGTCAGGCTCGGGTGATCTGCACTCGGTACTCCGGCGTTCTTGAGCCGGAGCCCGTGCCGGAGCCCGTGCCGGAGCCCGTGTCGGAGCCCGTGTCCGAGGCCGAGTCCGTGTTCGGGGTGGTCGGCTCCAGGACCTTGACGCGGATTCCCGCCCTGCGGTCGATGAAGGTCTCGCCGGGGGTGAAGGTGGCGTCGGAGAGTTCCGCGTGGACATTGGGGATACGGGTGCAGCCGCCGCTGTTCCGGCGGGAGTCGTAGACCGTGACGGGGCCCATTCCGGTGTCGACGTCCGCGTCGACCTTGTAGATGAGGATGCCGGGGCGGCACACCGCCTCGTCGTTGCCGGCCCGGGTGCGGAACTCGACGGCGTAGCCGGAGCTGGTGTCCAGCGGGAGGAAGACGAGTTTCGGGCCGCCCGACTCGGCCAGCGGCGTCAGGGTGTACACACTGGTGCCCGTGCCCGCCGCGCAGTGCACCTGGGGCGCGTCCAGCCAGCCCAGTTTCCACTTGTGCCAGCCGAGCAGGTCGTTGTCGGCGCCCCAGTCCTCGCTCATGATGTCCCAGTGGCCCACGGCGCCGCCGCCCTCGGCCGTGTAGAGGTCGGGCAGGCCGAAGACGTGGCCGTTCTCGTGGGGGAGGACGCGGTAACCGGTGCGGTCCAGGGAGCCGGAGCCGTCGTCCTGACGGGAGTAGACGAACGACGCGTTGGCGATGGGCACGCCGTCCGCCGTCGGGGCCTCCGCGTTGCCCGCGAAGGTCACCGACAGGACCGTGTCCAGGGCGGAGGGCCCCGCGTTCGGGGTCACCAGTACGTTCACCAGGTCGTACGCACCGAAGTCCACCTTCGGGTCCGCCTCCGCCACGAGGTCCCGGACCAGTTTGCGGTAGTCGGGGTCGAAGGGGGCGCCGCGCTCTATGCCGTAGTCCCGGAACGACTTGGGCATCCGCAGCCAGCCGGGGATCGGCAGCTCGGGGCGGTAGTCGAGGCGGCCGTACGAACTGGTCCGGAACCACTTCTGCGTCTGCGGGAAGAACTCCCTGTAGCGGTCGAGGGCATCGCCCTCGCCGGGGGCGTCCGAGAAGTCGACCAGGAGGGTGAGGGCGCGGACGGTGCCGGTGGAGCGGGTGTAGCCGGCATCCGTGGGTATGCCCTCCGACATCTGCACCTGGCGGGCGCTGCTGATCATGCACGGGCCGTGTGAGGAGGAGGGGGCCAGGGCGCTGGGGCCGGGGGCCGAGGTGTACGGGGAGAGGTGGCCGTTGCCGGCCGAGGGTATGGCGGCGAGGGTCAATGCGGTCACGGACGCCAGGGCGGCCAGTCGGCGCGGGGATATCCGGCTGCTGGTCGGCTGCGCCTGCATGCGGGGGACCTCCGCTCCACACGGCAGCCGCCGGTCTCCGACTGCACCCTTTCGATCACCCTCTGTCGCGGGGTGCGTGGGCGCGCGCTGGAGGGGCCGATCGTGCGGTTTCCGGGGAAACGGGGTGGGACGGGGTGGGAGGAAGGGGGTGGGACGGGGTGGGAGGGGCGGTGACGCCCGCCCGCGCGAATGTGACGCAGGTCACGCGAAGAGTTTCCCGGGTGGGAAATAAGCGGGGACCGCTTCCCCGTTTGGACCTGTGTTCGCGTGAAGCGGGGATTTCTTCCCCGGATCGCGGGAGCGAGCAGAACGTTCAGTGAGCAGAGCGACAGGAGTGCATCGTGCAGACCGCCCCTTCCGCATCGCGCAAGGTGTCCCGGCCCCGTGCCGACGCCCTGCGCAACCGGGAGCGGATCGTCACCGCCGCCCGGGAGATGTTCGTCGAGTTCGGCCCCGACGTGCCGTTCGACGACATCGCCCGCCGGGCCGGCGTGGGCAATGCCACGGTGTACCGCAACTTCCCCGACCGCGACGCGCTGGTGCGCGAGGTCGTGTGCGCCGTGATGGACCGTACGGCGGAGGCGGCCGAGCGTGCACTCGCCGAGACCGGGGATGCCTTCGAGGCGCTGGAGCGCTTCGCGCACACCGCCGCCGATGAGCGGATCAGCGCGTTGTGCCCGATGATCGCCGGCACCTTCGACCAGAACCACCCCGATCTGGGGGCCGCGCGTGTACGTGCCGAGGGGCTCGTCGCACAGATCATGGACCGCGCCAAGGCGGCGGGTCAGCTCCGTGCCGATGTGGACTTCGGTGATCTGCTGGTCGGCATCGCCCAGCTCAGCCGGCCGCCGGCCGGTACGGGGTGCCTCGACGCCGACCGGTTCGTCCACCGCCATCTCCAGCTGTTCCTGGACGGGATGCGGGCCCCGGCCCGCGGTGTCCTGCCGGGTGCGGCGGTGACAGTGGAGGACCTGCGCGCGCACTGAGCGCTCCTTGACCGAGTTCCAGTCCGAGTTCCAGTCCGACCTTCAGACCGAATTCCAGGCCGACCTCCAGACCAAGACCCGTAGAGCTGTCTCGACGGCCGTCCCCCGTGGGCGAGTCGTTCCCTGACGACATCGTTTTTTCGTCTCAAGCTCTGAATTTTCCGTCACGAAGTCCCGAAGTGGGTACCCCCATGCCTGAAACAGCGTCAAAGTCCCCCGGCGTACCGGGAGCACGGAACACACCAGGAGCACGGAACGCGCCGGACGCACGGAACGCGCCGGACGCCAACCGCTGGAAAGCGCTCGTTTTTATCGCGCTCGCCCAGCTGATGGTCGTCCTGGACGCCACCATCGTGAACATCGCCCTGCCCTCCGCCCAGCAGGACCTGGGCATCTCCGACGGCAACCGGCAGTGGGTCGTCACGGCCTACTCCCTCGCCTTCGGCGGACTGCTCCTCTTCGGCGGGCGGACAGCCGACCTGTGGGGCCGCAAGCGGGCCTTCGTGCTCGGCCTGGGCGGCTTCGCCGCGGCCTCCGCGCTGGGCGGAGCGGCGACCAACGAGGCCATGATGTTCGGCGCCCGCGCGCTGCAGGGCGTGTTCGGCGCGCTGCTCGCGCCGGCCGCGCTGTCCCTGCTCGCGGTGATGTTCACCGACGGCAGGGAGCGCGCCAAGGCGTTCGGCATCTACGGTGCGATCGCGGGTGGCGGTGGCGCCGTCGGCCTGATCCTCGGCGGTTTCCTCACCGAGTACCTGAACTGGCGCTGGACGTTCTTCGTGAACATCCCGTTCGCCGTCGTCGCCGCGACCGGCGCGTACTTCGTCATCCGTGAGCCGAAGGGCGGCCGCAACCGCTCGTCGCTGGACATCCCCGGCGTGGTGCTGTCCACCCTGGGCCTGGTCGCGCTCGTCTACGGCTTCACCCGCGCCGAGTCCGAGGGCTGGAGCGACTCGCTGACCGTCGGCATGTTCGTCGCGTCGGCCGTCCTGCTCCTGGCGTTCGTCCTGGTCGAGTCCCGGGTCAGGGCGCCGCTGCTGCCGCTGCGGGTGATCACCGAGCGCAACCGCGGCGGGGTCTACCTCTCACTCGGCCTGGCGGTCATCGCGATGTTCGGCCTGTTCCTCTTCCTGACCTACTACCTGCAGGTCGTGAAGGGCTACTCGCCGGTCAGGACTGGTTTCGCCTTCCTGCCGATGGTCGCGGGCATGATCACGGGCTCCACCCAGATCGGCGCACGGCTGATGACCCGGGTCGCGCCCCGGCTGCTGATGGGACCCGGCTTCCTGGTCGCCGCCGTCGGCATGCTGCTGCTGACCCGGATGGAGATCGGCTCCTCCTACGCCGCCGTACTGCTGCCCGGCATGCTGCTGCTCGGTCTCGGCATGGGTACGGCGTTCATGCCGGCCATGTCGCTGGCCACCCAGGGCGTCGAGCCCCGGGACGCGGGCGTCGCCTCCGCGATGGTCAACACCTCGCAGCAGGTGGGCGGCGCGATCGGCACGGCCCTGCTGAACACGATCGCGGCCTCGGCCACCACGTCCTACATCGCCGACCGCGTCGGCGGCGCCGCGAGCCGGTCCCAGCAGCAGCTGGTGCGGCTCGAGGGCATGGTGCAGGGCTACACCAGCGCGATCTGGTTCGCCGTCGGCATCCTCGTCCTGGCCGCGGTCATCGCCCTGACCCTCGTCGACGCGGGCCGCCCGGGAACCACGGTCACCGGGTCCTCCGACGGGGCCGGCCGGGGCGCGGGGGGCACCGAGGGCGCTCAGGAGGAAGCGGCGGTGCCGGTCGTCGCCCACTGACCGCCGTCCCTCCGGGCCACCCGTACGGATGAGGAGGGGACGCCTCGTCCGTACGGCTCCCAGGACCTGCCCCGGCTCCCGCGCTCAGCGGAGCCAGGGCAGGTCCGCACCCGCTTCGCTGGGCTGGAGTCCCTCGGCGATGATCTCCATGATCTCGCCGAGGGACTTCTGCTGTTCGGGGGTGAGCCGGTCGAGGAGCGCCTGCCGTACGGCGTTCACGTGACCGGGCGCGTGCCGGCGCAGCACCTCGAAGCCCTCGTCGGTCAGTACGGCGAACTGGCCGCGCTTGTCGGAGGGGCAGTCCTCGCGGCGCACCCAGCCGTTCTTCTCCAGGCGGGCCACGGCGTGCGAGAGCCGGGAGCGGGTGATCTTCGCCAGCATCGCCAGCTCGGTCATCCGCAGCCGCCGCCGCGGTGCCTCGGCGAGTTTGACCAGCAGACTGTAGTAGAGGTGCGGCATGCCCGCGTCCCGCTGGAGCTGGCGGTCGAGGTGGTCCTCCAGGAGGGTGCTGGCCTCGATGTACGAGCGCCAGACGCGCTGTTCCTCGTCGCTGAGCCAGCGTGGTTCGTCGGTGCGCGCCGGGTCGGGGGCCGAACCCGGGGCCGATGCGGATGTGGGTGCCGTCGTCATGCACTCCACTGTACGACGCTTCTGCTTGAAGGTTAAACAAAATTGCGATAGGGTTTGGGGTAGAGGTTGAGAGTTCAAGTAAAAAACGCCACTGTCCACGCGAACTCAGGACAGATCTGCACCGATCACCGGAAGGAGTCGCAGCCATGACCGCCGCCACTCAGGAACGCATGCCCGCGCTGTACCTCAGCCACGGCGCACCGCCACTGGCCGACGACCCCATCTGGCCCGGTCAGCTGGCTGCCTGGTCCGCCGAACTGCCCCGCCCGAAGGCGATCCTCGTCGTCTCCGCCCACTGGGAGGAGGCCCCGCTCGCCCTCGGCGCCACCGAGACGGTCCCCCTCGTCTACGACTTCTGGGGCTTCCCCGAGCACTACTACCAGGTGAAGTACGGCGCCCCCGGCGCTCCGGCGCTCGCCGAGTCCGTGCGCAAGCTGCTGCGCGCCCCCGGCACTCCCGTGCAGGACGTTCCCGACCGCGGGCTGGACCACGGCGCCTACGTCCCGCTGGTCGAGATGTTCCCCGGGGCCGACATCCCGGTGCTCCAGGTCTCCATGCCGACGCTGGACCCGGTGAAGCTCATGGACATCGGGCGGAAGCTCGCGCCGCTGCGTGACGAGGGCGTGCTGATCATCGGTTCCGGGTTCTTCACCCACAACCTGGCCGCGCTGCGGCAGGGCGGCATCCCCAGGTGGTCGACGGAGTTCGACGACTGGGGGAACCGGGCCCTGGACGCCGGTGACGTGGACGGGCTGCTCGACTTCACCCGCAAGTCCCCGGCGGGCGCGCTCGCCCACCCGCGCACCGAGCACTTCGCACCGCTCTTCGTGACCATGGGCGCCGCGGACGCCGCCGGCGACCTGGACACGCAGAAGTCGGTGATCGACGGGTTCTGGCTGGGGCTGGCGAAGCGGTCGGTCCAGTTCGGCTGAGGCCTGAGGTCTGAGGCCTGAGGGCTGCAGTTGCGGTGACGGGTGCACGGGTGCACGGGTGACAGGCGACGGGTGGCGGTGGCGGGCGGCCGGAGCGCCCGGTGCCCGCCACCCGGTGCCGCCCGGGGCGACTCCGTGACAACCATCGGGCGGTACGGGCCGTCTACAAAAGAAGAAGCGGTCAGGGGCGGGGCGGTGCTCCTCCCGGGTGAGGACCGCGGTGTCGAGCGTGATTGTCGTCTCACGCGCGCACTGGTCCTGCAGATCGGTGAGCGGTGTCAGATCACCCTCGGCTCCCGGCCTGACCTGGGCTTTCGTGCAGGGCGACGGCGTCCGCGTCCCCTGTGGCCCGACAGGGTACTGCATGATCACAAAATTCGGGGGGCGGGTTGGGAATTCTGTCCGGATTCCAGTCGTTGTTTCCAGCAGATGCCGGGCACTCGAGCAGAGTCCGCATGAGACCGAGACGCAGACCTGACCGTACGTGCCGAGTATCCGCAGGAACCACCCGCTGACTCATCATCGTAAGGGAGCAAGCATGGCAACCCGTGCCGTCGCCCGTCGTAAGTCCGCCTCCGGCGAGACGGCCGACTCGGCAAGCAGTGTTCGCGCCCATCGCGGCGAGATAGCCGACCGTGACCTGGTCGGGATGTACCTCGACGAGATCGCGCGCACGCCGCTGCTCGACGCAGCCAAGGAAGTCGAGCTGTCCCAGATCATCGAAGCGGGTGTGTTCGCACGGCAGATCCTCGACGGCACCGAGGAGAACACGGTGGGGGCCACCACCGAGGAGCTCCAGGCGCTGTACGACGCGAGTGAGCGGGCCAAGGACGTCTTCATCCGTTCCAACCTGCGTCTGGTCGTCGCGGTCGCCCGTCGTTACCCCCGCAGTGGTCTGCCGCTCCTGGACCTGATCCAGGAGGGCAACGCCGGCCTGGTGCGCGCGGTCGAGAAGTTCGACTACCGCAAGGGCTTCAAGTTCTCCACCTACGCCACCTGGTGGATCCGTCAGGCCATCACGCGGTCGATCGCCGACCAGTCCCGCACCATCCGCCTGCCCGTCCACCTGGTGGAGGAGCTGGGCCGGATCCGGCGCGTGCAGCGCGAGTTCAACCGCGAGCACGGCCGGGACCCCGAGCCCGCGGAGATCGCCGCCGAGCTCGGCTCCACCCCGGAGCGGGTGACGGACGTGCTTGACTGGGCCCGCGACCCGGTCTCGCTGAACATGTCGGTGGACGACGAGGGTGAGACCCAGTTCGGCGACCTCCTGGAGGACACGTCGGCGGTGTCGCCGGAGCAGTCGGTGATGACGCTGCTGCGCAGCGAGGAGCTGGACGACCTCATAGGCCGCCTCGACCAGCGCACGGCCTCCATCATCAAGATGCGGTACGGCATCGAGGACGGCCGGGAGCGCACGCTGACCGAGGTCGGCAAGCAGCACGGCCTGACCCGTGAGCGCATCCGCCAGATCGAGAAGCACGCGCTGCTGGAGCTGAAGAAGCTGGCCCGCGACACCGGTTTCGACGCGGTGGCGTAGTGCCGGCGCGGCGCCGGAGCAGGACTGCTGTGGCGCCGCCGTGAGTGTCGGGTGGTGAAAGACGGCGCAAACCTGACGCCGTGACACTGCTTCAACCCCCTGAGCCCAGGGAACAAGAAGGCAAGGCCCGGGAGTTCGGTTCTCGAGGTCTCGGCCTCCTGGGTCTTGTGAACCACGTCCCGTCGCACCACCCCCCCGGCGCCGGGACTTCCCGAGCCGGGTTCGGCGCCCTCCCCCCGGGTGCCGGGCCCGGCTTTCCCCATCCCCACCGGAGCCCCCGCCGGACGGCCGGACGGACGGACAGGAAAGCGGGCCACCCCGAACCTGAACCCCGGGGTGGCCCGCCAGATGGCAGATTGTGCCACATGGGCATAGCCTGCTGGGCGTGAGCAGCACCCCCACGCCTTCGACACCGTCGTCGGCTCCGCGGGCCTCACTGACCGAGCGGCGCAAGGCCGAGACCCGTATGGAGATCGCCCGCGCGGCGGCCGGCCTCTTCGTCCGTGAGGGCCTGCGGGCCACCCGTGCCGAGGACATCGCCCAGGCGGCGGGCATCGCCCCGCGCACCTTCTACCGGTACTTCGCCGCCAAGGAGGAGGCCATCGCCCCCCTCTACGAGGCCGGGGCCCGGCGCTGGGTGGAGGCGGTGCGGACGGCGCCGCCCGGGACATCCGTGCCGCAGGCCCTGGAGGACGCCGTGCGGTACACCCTGACGCCGGGTGTCGGGGTGTCGGAGGCCTCCTGGGGGTGGATGCGCATCCTGATCCGGCTGGCACACACCGACCCCTCCCTGCGCCGGGTGTGGGCGGAGGTGTGCCAGGCGTCGGAGCGTGCGCTGGCGGAGGCGCTGGCGTCGCGGCTGCCGGTCGGCGGGTCGGGGGAGAACCGGGTGACGGGTGGTCAACTCCCGTGCGACAGCGTTGCCGTGGACACGCGGCTGCGCTTCGCCGCCGCCGTCGCCAGTGCCGCCGTGCGCACGGCGACGGAAGGCTGGGCGGCAAGCGACGCCCCCGCCGAGGGCCCGCAGGGGCCGGCGGAACTGGCCCTGGCCAACCTCGCGGTGCTACGGGATTTCCCTTGGGGCGATCTGACGGCGATGTCCTGACGGCGATGTCCTGACGGCGATGTCCTGGCGGTGACGTCTTGCCGGCGATGCCCCTGCGGTGGAAGTCCGCGTGTCCTTCCTTCACCGCCCTGCCGCAGCCCTCGTCATCCGCGCCCCCAACTTCCTTACGCTCTCCACCAGTTCCGCGGGTTCCCGCACCGTGAAGTCGTAGCCGAGCATGGCCAGGCGTACCGCCGTCCAGTCCTCGGGGCCGCTCATCGTCGTGCGCAGCCGGCAGCTTTGCTCGTCCAGCGGCTCCGGCGTGCCCAGCCGGCCCGGCAGCCGCGCCGCGACGGCCTCGGCCGGTGCGGCGAAGGTGACGTCGAGGTCGTACGACTCCTGCGCGCGGTGCATGGACTGCCGCAGGTACTCCGCCGCGCTCCCGGTCGGCAGCTCACGCGGCGTGAACCTCGCCCCGGTCGCGAACGGCTCGCTCACCCGGTCGACGCGGAACGTGCGCCAGTCGGCGCGGTCGAGGTCGTACGCCACGAGGTACCAGCGCCGCTCGGTCGACACCAGCCGGTACGGCTCCGTCACGCGCCGGGACTCGGTGCCGTCGGCCGCCCGGTAGGCGAACCGCAGCCGTTCCCGCCCGGCCACGGTGGCGGCCATGACGGTCAGCGTCTCGGGTGCGATGGTCGGGCCGTCCCCGCTGATCAGCGGGGTGGTGGCGGCCTGGAGGGTGGTCACCCGGTGGCGCAGCCTGCTGGGCAGCACCTGCTCCAGCTTGGCCAGCGCCCGCACGGAGGCCTCCTCCACGCCTTCCAGGGCGTGCCCGGCACCGGCGCGCAGTCCGACCGCGATGGCCACCGCCTCCTCGTCGTCGAGCACCAGCGGTGGCATCGCCTTGCCCGCGACCAGCCGGTAGCCGCCGCCCGAGCCCAGCGTCGCCCGCACCGGGTAGCCGATGTCGCGCAGCCGGTCGATGTCCCGCCGGATCGTGCGGCGGGACACCCCGAGACGGTCGGCGAGTTCGCCGCCGGGCCATTCGCGGGGCGTCTGGAGGAGGGAGAGGAGCTGGAGCAGCCGGGCGGGGGTGTCCGTCGTCATGGTTTCGAGGGTGCCGCAGAACCAGGACACGATCTGACCTGTTTCGGTCACCCGTCCACCCGTCCACCCGTTTCCGTGCCGCCATCGGAGGGTGTCAGCAGAGAGCAGACACAAACAGAAGTCCGTTCACGCCCGCTTGGATCCGTTTCTGTTTACTTTCCGGGCATCTCGCCGTAGCCTTCGAAGAGAAACCACGTGTTCGGGCATTGGTCGGAGGTGAATGGGCATGTACGCACCGGAGCGCCAGCAGGAGATCCTGCGGCTCGCCCGGGACGGCGGCCGGGTGGATGTGATCTCGCTGGCTGAGCACTTCCAGGTGACGGCGGAGACGATCCGCCGGGACCTGAAGTCCCTCGATCGCGCGGGCCTGGTCCGCAGGGTGCACGGCGGGGCCATCCCCGTCGGGCGCCTCGACCTCGAGCCGGACCTCGCCGAGCGTGAGACGACCGCCGCCGCCGAGAAGGAGCGCATCGCCAAGGCCGCCCTCGCGGAACTCCCGAACGAGGGCACGATGATCGTCGACGCCGGTTCGACGGTGGCGTTGTTCGCCGGCTCCCTGCCGGTGGAGCTCTCGCTCACCGTCGTCACCCACAGCCTGCCCGTCGCGGCCCGCCTCGCCGACCATCCCGGCATCCAACTGCACCTGATCGGCGGCCGTGTGCGGCACCGCACGCGTGCCGCCGTGGACGCCTGGGCGCTGCGCGCGTACGGCGAGATCCGCGCGGACGTGCTGTTCGTCGCGGCCAACGGTTACTCCGTCGAACACGGTCTGACCACCCCCGACCTCGCCGAGGCCGCGGTGAAGCGCGCGGCCATGGCGGCCGCCCGTCGCGTGGTGCTGCTCGCCGACTCCTCCAAGCACGGCCAGGAGCACTTCGCCCGCTTCGGCGGCATGAGCGACGTGGACCTGCTGATCACCGACAGCGGGCTGAGCCCCGAAGACGCCCTCGCGATCGAGCGCGGCGGCACGGAAGTAGTGCGTGCATGATCCTCACCGTCACCCCCAACCCGTCCCTGGACCGTACGTACGAGGTCCCCGCGCTGGACCGCGGCGGGGTCATCAGGGCCACCGGCGAACGCGTGGACCCGGGCGGCAAGGGAGTCAACGTCTCCCGCGCCGTCGCCGCGGCCGGCCGGCGCACCGTGGCCGTCCTGCCCCTGGGCGGCGCCCCGGGCGCCCTGGTCGCCGAACTGCTGGACGCGCAGGGCATCGAGGTCGCTCCGGTTCCGGTGGCCGGTGCCACCCGCTCCAACATCGCGCTCGCCGAGGCGGACGGCGTCCTGACGAAGATCAACGCGCCCGGTCCGGAACTGACGGCGGACGAACAGGAGTTGCTCCTGGAGACGGTCCACCTGCAGTCGCGGGGTGCCGACTGGATCGCCTGCTGCGGCAGTCTCCCGCGCGGCCTGGAGCCCTCCTGGTACGCCGAGCTGGTCGCACGGGCGCACGCCTCCGGAGTGCGCATCGCCCTGGACACCTCCGGGCCCGCGCTGGCCGCGGCGCTGCGCGAGCGTCCCGACGTGGTGAAGCCGAACGCCGAGGAACTCGCCGAGGCCGTCGGACGCCCCCTGGCCACCGTCGGCGACGCGGTGAAGGCGGCCGGGGAGCTGCGCGAGATGGGCGCCCGCGCCGTGCTCGCCAGCCTGGGCGCCGACGGGCAGGTGCTCGTCGACGAGCACGGCACCTGGTTCGGCACCGCCCGGGTGGACGTCGTCCGCAGCAACGTGGGCGCGGGCGACTCCTCGCTCTCCGGCTTCCTCATCGCCGGCGGGCACGGGCCGGAGGCACTCGCCTCGGCGCTCGCCCACGGAGCGGCGGCCGTCCAGACACCCGGCAGCGTGATGCCCACGCCGGGCGACCTGGACCCGGCCGCGGTGACGGTCACGGCAACGGTGCCGGTCGACCGTGCACTGAAGGAGCCGGTGTCGTGAACGCCCGCACCTCCCGTGCCGCGCACCCCGCCTCCGCTGCCTCGAACGTCGGCCCAGGCGCCGAACTCCGCAGCCCCACCGTCCCCCACCGCATCACCGTCCCCGTTGTCCCTTTCGCCCACCCCACGCCCCGGGCGATACGCGTGCGAAGGAGCCCGCGATGAGCGAGATGATCACCGCGGATCTGGTCGACCTCGACCTGTCCGCCGACACCAAGGAAGCGGCGGCGCGAGCCCTCGCCGAGCGGATGGTGACCCTCGGCCGGGTGACCGACCTGGAGGGTTTCCTCGCCGACGTGGCCGCCCGTGAGGCTCAGATGCCGACGGGTCTCGACGGCGGCATCGGCATCCCGCACTGCCGCAGCGAGCATGTCACCGAGCCGACGCTGGCCTTCGGGCGCAGCGCCGCCGGGATCGACTTCGGTGCCGCGGACGGGCCCGCCGATCTGATCTTCCTGATCGCCGCGCCGGCGGGTGCGGACGACGCTCACCTGACGATCCTTTCGTCGTTGGCCCGGAAGCTGATGAACGCCGAGTTCACCGACGCGCTCCGGTCGGTCGGCGACGCGGAGGGCGCGGCGGCGCTCGTCCGCGGGGACGAGCGGCCGGCGGCGGACGAGTCGGTATCCACGGCACCCACGGCGGTTACGGCTGGGGCTGACAGCTCTGACAGCTCTGACAGCTCTGACGGCTCCGCCGGTGCCGCAGACGTCACGGACACCGCGGACTCCGTGGCGGCGCCGGTGGCGGCCTCCACCGGTGCTGCCACGGGCACCACCGACGCGGCGGGCACGCCCGGTGCGGGCGGGGACGCGCGTCCCTTCCGGATCGTCGCCGTCACCTCCTGCCCCACCGGTATCGCCCACACGTACATGGCGGCCGAGGCGCTGGAGAACGCCGGCCGGGAGGCGGGCATCGAGATCGCCGTCGAGCCCCAGGGCTCGGCGGGCTTCGAGCGGCTCGACCCGGCCGTGATCGCGGCGGCGGACGGTGTGATCTTCGCCCACGACGTGCCCGTCCGGGAGAAGGAGCGCTTCGCGGGCAAGCCGACCGTCGACACCGGCGTCAAGGCAGGCATCAACCGCCCCGCCGAGCTGATCGACGAGGTCCGCGGCAAGGCCGAGCGCGGTGAGGTCACCGCGGCCGCCGCATCCACCGGTACGCCCGTGGACCGCGCCGGTGAACCCGGCGAGGGCTACGGCACCAAGCTGCGCAAGTGGCTCATGTCCGGCGTCAGTTACATGGTCCCGTTCGTCGCGGCGGGTGGTCTCCTCATCGCCCTCGGCTTCGCGATCGGCGGCTATGAGATCAACGAGGCGCCGTCGGTGATGGAACACTTCGTGTGGACCCAGGCCGACAGTTGGGGCGCCCTGCTCTTCCAGATCGGCGGCGTCGCCTTCGGCTTCCTCGTCCCGGTCCTGGCCGGGTACATCGCCTACGGCATGGCCGACCGGCCCGGACTCGTGCCCGGCTTCGTCGGCGGTGCGATCTCCCTCACCATCAACGCCGGCTTCCTCGGCGGCCTCGCGTCCGGTCTGATCGCCGGTGCGGTCGTGCTGGCGATCCAGCGGGTGCGCATCCCGGCGGCGCTGCGCGGCATCATGCCGGTGGTGGTGATCCCGCTGATCTCCTCGGCGGTGGTCGGCTTCCTGATGTTCGTGGTGATCGGCAAGCCGATCGCCTCGGCGCAGAAGGGCATGACCGACTGGTTGAACGGCCTCACCGGCACCAACGCCATCCTGCTCGGCACCCTGCTCGGCCTGATGATGTGCTTCGACCTCGGCGGCCCCGTCAACAAGGTCGCGTACACCTTCGCCACGGCCGGTATCGCGGTCGCGAGCCCCAGCGACTCCGCGATGAAGATCATGGCTGCGGTGATGGCGGCCGGTATGGTTCCGCCGCTGGCGATGGCCCTGGCCACCACGGTGCGCGGCAAGCTCTTCAACCAGACCGAGCGGGAGAACGGCAAGGCCGCCTGGGTCCTGGGCGCCTCCTTCATCTCCGAGGGTGCGATCCCGTTCGCGGCGGCCGACCCGCTGCGCGTGATCCCCGCCTCGATGGTGGGCGGCGCGGTCACCGGCGCCCTGTCGATGGCCTTCGGCGCCACCCTGCGCGCGCCCCACGGCGGTATCTTCGTGGTCCCGCTGATCGGCAACCCGTTCCTCTACCTGGTCGCCATCGCGGCGGGTGTCTGCGTCACGACGGCTCTGGTGATCGTCCTGAAGAGCCTGCGCAAGTCGGCTCCGGGAGCGGGTGGCGCGAGTACGGACAAGGGTTCGGCGGCCTCGGCGGCCGAGGCGAAGCAGCCGGTGGCCGCGTGATGCGGCGGACGGGAACGGGCTGCGGATTGCCCCTTTAGGTACGCATAGGTGATCCCTGGGTGCATATATGTCACTCCAGGTAATTCACAGCCGTTCGCGACAACTGCGATATAGATCACGTTCACCACGGTCCGGGACCAAAGTCCCGGACCGTGGTGTGTACTGGGGCGCATGCCTGAGCACGACTCGATCTTGAGGATGGCGGGCACCGCCGTCCTCACCGTGGTGGCCGTGGCCTGCACCGTGGGCCTGGCCGGTGTCCTGCGGCGCGGACGCGAACGCGGGCGGGGCGGGGACATTCACCCCTGGCAGGGACCGGAGCCGGAGCTGGGACCGGGGCTGAGCTCCGGGTCGGCGCCGGGGTACGCGGCCCCGGCGGGGCAGGCGCTTCGGGCGTCGCGCGCGATTCCGCGCCAGCGGCGGACGGGTCCGCGGGCGGAGGAGGTGCGGCTCACGCCGGCGGAGCGCGAGGCGTTCGCCGTGCTGGTGCGGCGCTTGGCCGACGGTACCGCGGGCGACTGTTGAACCGGGTCGGGGCGAAACCCGGGGCCGTCGAGCCCGGGTCAGGGAACCTGTGCGGCGCGGCGCTCCATCGCGTCCCGGGCGGCGTCCTCGGTGCCGTACACCTCGCACATGTGCCGTCCGTCGGGTGTGGCCGTGTGTTCCACTTCCCAGAGGGACATCTCCACGCCGTCACGCAGCAGGAACGCGTGCTCGTACAGGGAGAAGCTCAGTCCTGAACGCCTTGGGCGCCCCGCGCGGTACGGGCGGCCGAAGGCCTGGGTGATCTGGTGGGCGAACGCCGTGGTCAGCAGCGCGGCCGTCCCGGGGCCCGGACGGTCCGTGTTCTCCGCCCGGCGCAGTAAGCGGCGCGCGTGGTCCGCCGAACCGTCGGGGACGTAGACCGGTCGGGGCGTGGGGATCCGGGACAGCTGCACCACCACCGGCAGCTCGAAGTCCGGGGTCTCCGGCGGCAGCGGCAACCGGGCGGTCGCGACCCGCAGTTCCTCCTCGTCCGCATACACCTCGTGCTCGGGCTCGCTGCCCGGGGTGGCGTTGTGGACGAGTTCCCAGAGCGTGAGCGCCGAGCCGTCGGCGAGCAGCCAGGTGTGCCGGTACGTCTCCCGGTGCAGGCCGGCGCTGTGATGCGCGGAGTGCAGCGAACTGTCGTGTGCCAGCGCGCAGTCGAGCCGGTGCACCGCCTCGTCGGGCAGTTCGAAGGAGTTCAGGGCACGGCCGAGCAGTCGCGCGAGATGCTCCTCAGGAGACTCGGGCGAGTCGGCTGGTTCGTACGCTGCCGTCTCGTACGGAACGCTCAAGGTTTCTCCCGGCGTTGCTGCATGTCACCCAGTGGGTGCATACCGTAGCCCCTCGGGCGGACATCATGTCCGTGAACTGAGAAAAAGGTACGGTGGGGGAACGAACGAGGGGCGCGAGAAATTCCCACCCGCTCAGGCGGCCCTCCCATACTCCCTGCTCAGTCGCCACCCCTGGTGCGAGTCGCCGGGCCGTCGGCCGTCGAGCCCGGACTCCGCTCAGCGGTCACCGCGCTCCGCACACCGGTCGGCGCCGGTTCGCCCGTCGGCCCCCGCACATCTACGCGTCCGCCTCGCCGTACAACTCCCGGTACGACGGCCAGGCTCCGCCCGGTCCGTCCACCGACTCGGCCGCGCGCACGGCCCGTACGATCGCGCGCGTCACCAAGTCGGCGCCGGCCGCGAGGATCCCGTTCAGGGCGAGGGGGTTCGCGGCGTCGAGTGGGCGGGCGCCCGTGGCGAGGGCGAACACCGTGTCCCCGTCGTTGAGCAGATGCACCGGCCGCACCGCCCGCGCGATGCCGTCGTGCGCGGTACCGGCCAGCTTCTGCGCCTGGGCCTTGGACAGGTCCGCGTCGGTGGCGACCACCGCGAGTGTGGTGTTGAGCGGGGGAGGGCCGTTCCGCCCGGCGAGGCCGGCGAGCCGCCGGAGCGCCGCCCCGTGCACCTCCGGGTCCGGATGACGGATCCGGCCACCCTGGAACAACTCCCCGTACAGCACCCCTGTTTCCGGATCCATCGCCGCCCCCGCCGCGTTGGCCACCACCAGCGCGGCCACCGTGATCCCCGAATCCAGCACCCTGCTCGCCGTGCCGATCCCGCCCTTCACCGCTCCGACCACGGCCCCCGTGCCGGCGCCCACGCATCCCTCCGGCACCCGCGCCCCCGGTGCGGTCGCCGCTGCCGCCTCCACCGCGGCACGCCCGGTGGCCGCGTCCGGACGGGCCCGGAAGTCGCCGCCCCGGCCCAGGTCGAAGACACAGGCGGCCGGCACCACCGGCACCACGTGCGCGGGGTCCGGTCCGACGCGGACCCCGCGGCCCCGCTCCTCCAGCCAGGCCATCACCCCGGAGGCCGCGTCGAGTCCGTAGGCACTGCCGCCGGTCAGGACGACCGCCTCGACCTTCTGCACGAGGTTGCGGGGATCGAGCGCGTCGGTCTCCTTCGTGCCGGGACCGCCGCCGCGTACGTCCACGGCGGCCACGGCGCCGCCCTCGGGCGCGAGCACGACCGTGGTGCCGGTGAGCAGGCCGCCGCCGGAGCGGGTCGCGTGTCCCACGCGGACACCGGCCACATCTGTGAGCGCGTCAACTGTCATGGCGCCAGTCTCGTGCAGGGCGCTCCTCCCGCGCGGTCACCGACGGAGGAGGGGAACGGCGAGGTCGTACCCTGGGGGTATGAGCACTGCCCCCGAACCCCGGCCGCGCGAGCCGAAGCCCGCGCTGGTCTTCGACGATCCGCTGGACCAGCAGTCCTCGGACGACACGGACCGGGGGTGGGGCGAGCGCCCGTCCGGCGACAGCGCCTCGGACCTGAAGCGCTTCCTCGACGAGAAGCCGCCCCACCACATCTGACCGGGCGCTGCCCGGCGGTCCGACGACCGGATGCCGTGCCGGTGCCCGCTATCGCGCGCCGTTGTTCGAGCCGCGCTGTGCGACCAGTTCGTCGCGGATCTCCTTGAGCACCTCCAGCTCGGAGATCTCGACGACCTCCTGCGTGCCCTCCCTCGCCTTCCTGCGGGCCTCCACCCGGGCCAGGTAGCGAGCCATCGGCAGCACCATCAGGAAGTAGACGACAGCGGCCGTGATCACGAACTGGAGCGTCGAGCCGAGGACCGAGCCCCACAGGATCCTGACACCCGTCGCGGCGTCGCCGGTGCCCGTGCAGGGGCCCTTCAGGCACGAGCTGTAGCTGTCCAGGTTCTGGGTGCCGAAGGCGCCGACCAGCGGATTGATCACGCCCTTCACCACCGAGTTGACGATGTTGGTGAAGGCCGCGCCGATGACCACGGCCACTGCCAGGTCGACGACGTTCCCGCGCATCAGGAAGGCCTTGAAGCCCTGCCAGATGCTCGGTTCGTTCTTCTCGCTCACCTCGGAGCTCCATCTCGTGTGCGTGACGCCGGGAATCGAACGCTCCGCAACCTACGACAGGGCACCGTCCAACTGCCCAGTGGGGCTCCTCGAACGAGGTACTCGATATGGAGGCGGTGCCAGCGGTCGACGAACCCTCACCACAGCGCCACCGCCAGCCGTGCCGTGGCGCTCGCGCCCGCGAGCTCGGCAGCGGTGGCACGTGGAACCGACAGCACCACCAGGGCCCCGCCCGCGTCCGGGGCCTCCAGCGGCTCCGGCACCTCCGTGACCCGTGCTCCCCGCGCGACCACGCGGGCTCCACCGCCCGCCGCACCGCCCGTGCCCCGCTCCTCGGCGGCGATGACGTCGACCCGGTCGCCCGGCCGCAACAACCGCACCGTGGCGGCGTCGGCGATCCGCACCGGCGCCGTGACGCGGGCTCCCGCACGCCGAGCCCCTACGACACGGTCTCCTGCGGACCCGTCCGCCGAGGCGGCCGACGCCGACGCGGCGCGCGTGCCAGAAGCGCCGTCCGGATGCCCGCGGGACCGGTCCGTCTCCCGTGGGCCCGCCGCCACCAGCACCACCGCCGTGACGGCGAGGCCGACCGCCGCGGCCCGCCGCCGGTGCCGGACGAGCCGACCGGACCGCAGCAGACCCCCACGCACCCGCACCGGTGCGAAGTGCGGCACCTCGCACCGGGGTGGGACCCCGGCTGTAAAGGAGGAGAAAGATAAGGAAGGGGAGGAAGAGGAGGAAGGGGAGTGGTGTGAGGACTCACGGGGCGGAGGGAACGACACGGGACACCACCTGCGGCGAGGGAACGGCTTGCGCACCCCACGATGAGGCTTCCCGCCGTTCTCCGCCGGACCCTGTGGACACACCGCGCCTTGTGGAAAACTCCCTCACCCGAACGTGCGGCCCTACGGCAGCGCGAACCCCGGATCCATCCCGCCCAGTGCCGAGGTGCACAGGCAGTCCCGCTCCTCCGTGGCGGGCAGCGCCGCCACCGCGTCGAAGAGCACGTTCCGCAGGCGGTCCACGTTCGCCGCGAACACCCGCAACACCTCGTCGTGCGAGACGCCCTCGCCGGTCTCGGCGCCTGCGTCGAGGTCGGTGACCAGGGTCAGGGACGTGTAGCAGAGCTCCAGCTCACGGGCGAGCACCGCCTCGGGATGGCCGGTCATGCCCACCACCGACCAGCCTTGCGCCTGGTGCCACAACGATTCGGCGCGGGTGGAGAAGCGCGGCCCCTCGACCACGACCAGTGCGCCGCCGTCCACCGGCTCCCAGTCCCGCCCGCGCGCCGACTTCAGGGCGGCCGCCCGGCCGACGGGGCAGTAGGGGTCGGCCAGCGACACGTGCACGACGTTCGGCACCGTGCCGTCGGGCAGCGGCAGCCCGTCGAAGTACGTGCCGACCCGGGACTTCGTACGGTCCACGAGCTGGTCCGGGACCAGCAGTGTCCCCGGCCCGTACTCGGGTCGCAGCCCGCCCACCGCGCACGGCCCGAGCACCTGGCGGGCGCCGACGGACCTCAGCGCCCACAGGTTGGCCCGGTAGTTGATCCGGTGCGGCGGCAGATGGTGGCCGCGCCCGTGCCGGGGGAGGAAGGCGACCCGCCGACCGGCCAGCTCGCCGAGGAAGAGGGAGTCGCTGGGCGCCCCGTACGGGGTGTCCACGCGGACCTCGGTCACATCGTCGAGGAAGGAGTAGAAACCGGAGCCGCCGATCACGCCGATCTCGGCGTTCGCCTTGTGCGCCATGTTCGCCATGCTCCGCACCCTAACCGCCCCGGAAACGCCCCGGGAGCGCCCGGGAAAACGCCGAGGACCCCGTCGTCGGACGACGACAGGGGCCCGCGGGAAGGCGGCCTTACGCGGCGGTGGTGCTGGTGGAGCCGGTCGACGAGCCCGAGGACGTCGAGGAAGCCGACGATGTCGAGGAGGACGACGAGCTCGTCGAGGAGTCGGACGACTTCGACGCCGCCGGGGTGCTGCTCGACGAGGAGCCGCGGCTGTCGTTGCGGTAGAAGCCGGAGCCCTTGAAGACAATGCCGACCGCCGAGAACACCTTCTTCAGGCGGCCCTGGCAGTTCGGGCACTCGGTCAGAGCGTCGTCGGTGAACTTCTGCACCGCCTCGAGGCCCTCGCCGCACTCGGTGCACTGGTACTGATAGGTGGGCACTGTCTTCCTCCTGGCACTCTCACTCGATGAGTGCTAAACGACGATTCATAGTGCCGTATTCCTCGTGCTCAGTCCACTGCGACGGGCGAGCGGTGACCCACGCCACGTGCGACGGTGCGTCCGTGCGGGGCCGGCACCAGCCGTGACCGCAGCGCCAGCAGGGTCACCAGGGCGAGCACCGTGCCGCCCATCGGCACCAGGAAACCGGCGCCGGCCCACAGGCGGTCCTCGAACTGTCCGGAGACCGTGACCGCGGCCGCCTGACCGAGTGCCACCGCGCCGGTCAGCCAGGTGAAGGCCTCGGTGCGGGCCCCCGCCGGGACCAGGTCGTCGACCATGGTGAAGCCGGTGATCAGGGCGGGCGCGATGCACATGCCGACCAGGAGCCCGAGCCCCGCGAGGAGCAGCGACGACTGGGCGGTCCACAGGGCGGACGCGGTCACCGCGAGTGCCACGTACCCGACGAGGAGGCGCCGCTGCGGGGCGACCTTCCAGGCGATGGCGCCGCAGGCGATGCCGGAGAGCATGTTGCCCGCGGCGAAGACGCCGTACAGGACGCCGTTCAGGCCGGGTTCGCCGATCGACTCGGCGTACGCGGCCAGCGACACCTGCATGCCGCCGAAGACGGACCCGATGCCCAGGAAGGTGACGACCAGGACGCGCACCCCGGGGACGCGCAGGGCGGAAGCGTGCTTCACGCGCGCGTGCCCGCCGGTGGCGACCTCGGGCTGCGTGGCCTTCTGCGCGGCGAACAGCAGGCCGCCGACCAGGGTCAGCGCGGCCTCGGTCACCAGGCCCGCGGCCGGGTTCACGGCCGTGCACAGGGTGGTGGCCAGCAGTGGTCCGACGACGAAGGTCAGCTCGTCGGTGACGGACTCGAAGGCCGCCGCGGTGGTCATCAGCGGGGAGCCCTTGAGCTTCACGCCCCAGCGGGCGCGCACCATGGGCCCGATCTGGGGCACCGAGGCACCGGTGGGCACGGCCGCGGCGAACAGCGCCCACAGCGGGGCGTCGGTCAGCGCCAGCGTGGTCAGGGCCAGCGCGGACAGGGTGTGCAGCAGAACGCCGGGGACGAGCACGGCGCGCTGCCCGTAGCGGTCGGCGAGCCGGCCGCTGAAGGGCGCGAACAGGGCCATGGACACACCGGTGACCGCCGCGACGCCGCCGGCCGCGCCGTACGAACCGGTGGTGTGCTGCACCAGCAGCACGATGGAGATGGTGAGCATCGCGAACGGCTGGCGTGCCGCGAAACCGGGGAGCAGGAACGTCCAGGCGCCGCGGGTGCGCAGCAGTCGGCCGTATCCCGGACGGGAGGTGGCCGCGGGGCCCTTCGACGTGGTGACCGTGGATGCCACGGCCCGTGCCTTTCTGCCGCCTGGTGGCGCGCGGCCCTTCACTGTCGGGCTTCGGGCACGCCGAGAGCTGTCCTCTTGCGCTGACTGCGGTAGATGCCGGGTGCCACAGCTCGGGGCGTGCCGGCCGCCATACGGTCGCGCCAGCTCTGCGTCAGGCAGAGTTGGTTCGATCTGGGTACTCCGTGCATGTTACAGGCGTCGCCTTGGCGCGGGCGGGTGTCCGCAGGTGGCAAGGGCTTGTGATCCTGTGAAACCGGGCATTGCGGGACCGCGCCCCGGTGAACGACGGGAGTGTCAGCGCTCCGGACCCCCGCCGTCGGTCCCCAGCCAGCCGGCCAGTTTGCCGCCCTGGCCCACCGCGCGCAGGCGGCGTTCGGCGGCGTCCCGGACCGGGTCGGTGGCGACGACGAGGAGTTCGTCCCCGTGCCGCAGCATCGTCGTCGGCAGCGGGACGAACGAGGTGCCCCCGCGCACGACGAGTGTGACGGCCGCCCCTTTCGGCAGCCGGAGTTCGGCGATCTCCACGCCGTGCATCTTCGACTCCTCCGGGATGTCGACCGACAGCAGATGCCCGCGCAGCCGCTCCAGGGGCGCCGACTCGATGCCCAGGTCGGCGGCCTCCGCGCCCGTGCCGAGACGCAGCTTTCCGGCCAGCCACGGCAGGGTCGGCCCTTGGACGAGGGTGTAGACGACGACCAGGACGAAGACGATGCTGAAGAGCCTCCGGCTGCCCTCGACGCCCTCCACCATCGGAATCGTCGCCAGGATGATGGGCACGGCGCCGCGCAGTCCCGCCCACGACATCAGCGTCTGCTCCTGCCAGGGCACCCGGAACGGCAGCAGGCACAGCACGACGCTCAGCGGACGGGCCACCACGGTCAGCGCCAGCCCGATGACCAGCGCGGGCACGATGTCGTCGCCCAGCTCGTGCGGGGAGACCAGCAGGCCGAGCAGGACGAACATGCCGATCTGGGCGATCCAGCCGAGCCCCTCGGCGAATCCGCGGGTGGCGGGCCAGTGCGGCAGTCTGGCGTTGCCCAGCACCATCGAGGCGAGGTAGACGGCGAGGAAGCCGCTGCCGTGGGCCATGGCGCCCGCCGCGTAGGCGGTGACGGCGATGGCCATGACGGCGATCGGGTAGAGGCCGGAGGCGGGCAGCGCCACATGTCTGAGCCCCCAGGCGCCCAGCCAGCCCACCGCGAGTCCGATGACGGCGCCGATGGCCAGCTCCAGGGTGATCTCGCCGAGCAGGACGTACCAGTGCTCGATCGGGCCCGCCGTGGAGAAGGCGAGCACCAGGATGACCACCGGGGCGTCGTTGAAGCCGGACTCGGCCTCCAGTGTGCCCGTCACGCGCGGGGGGAGCGGAATGCGCCGCAGCACGGAGAAGACGGCCGCCGCGTCGGTCGAGGACACCACCGCGCCGATGATGAGCGCCTGCCGCCACTCCAGCCCGACCAGGAAGTGCGCGGCCGTCGCGGTGACCCCGACGCTCACCGCGACGCCGGCGGTCGCGAGTGCGGCGGAGACGGGCAGGACCGGTCTGATCTCGGTCCACTTGGTGCCCAGACCGCCCTCGGCCAGGATCACCACCAGGGCCGCGTACCCGAAGACCTGCGTCAGCTCGGCACTGTTGAACTGGATGTCGCCGATGCCGTCCTGGCCCATGGCGATGCCGATGCCGAGATAGACGAGCAGGCTGGGGAGCCCGCTGCGCGAGGAGATCCGGACCGCTGCGACGGCGACGAGCAGGACCAGCGAGCAGAGGAGTAGGAGCTGGTTGAGGTGGTGGACAGTCAGCGGCCGTTCCCTTCCCTGGCTCACGCGCGGCGCGCCCGACCTCGGCTGCGGGGCGCGGGGAGCCGACGCGTTCGCGGCAAACCGCTTCGTTACCTTACCTAACTCTTGACGGGTTCTTGACGCGTTCGCCTGGCATCATCGAACGTCCGTCCGGGCTGGTTCCCGACTCCGCGTCAAGCGGAGCGGAGCCCTGCGCCTATCGTTGCCCCAGCGCTCAGTTAAAAGCACAGCCCGCCCTGCCGCTCGCGTAAGGACAGCAAGGACAGCGATGCCCACCGACACCACCGCCTCCACGGGTCAGCAACCCGGCAAGTCCGGCAGGAAAAAGGGGCGCAAAGCCCGTCTGCTCGTGTTCGTCCTGGTGCTGGCCCTGATCGGCGGTGTCGCCTACGGGGCGTACTGGTCGATCGGCACCGTGCGCGCCTCCTTCCCGCAGACCAAGGGATCGATCACGCTCAAGGGCCTGTCGGGCCCCGTCGACGTCAAACGTGACGGCCACGGCATCCCGCAGATCTACGCCTCCTCCGACGAGGACCTGTTCATGGCGCAGGGCTACGTCCAGGCGCAGGACCGGTTCTACGAGATGGACGTGCGCCGGCACATGACCTCCGGGCGCCTGTCGGAGATGTTCGGCAAGAGCCAGATCAAGAACGACGAGTTCCTGCGCACCCTGGGCTGGGACCGGGTCGCGAAGCAGGAGTACGAGAAGAAGCTCTCCCCCGCCACGAAGAAGTACCTCGACGCCTACGCCAAGGGGGTCAACGCCTACCTGGAGGGCAAGGAGGGCGCGGACCTCTCCCTGGAGTACGCGGCGCTGGGCTTCACCAACGACTACACGCCCGGGCCGTGGACCCCGGTGGACTCCGTGGCCTGGCTGAAGGCGATGGCCTGGGACCTGCGCGGCAACATGCAGGACGAGATCGACCGCGCCCTGATGACCAGCCGCCTGGGCCCCGAGCAGATCGCCGACCTGTACCCGGCGTATCCGTACGGCCGGAACAAGCCGGTGGTCCAGGAGGGCCAGTACAACGAGCTGACCGGAGCCTACGAGTCGGGCGGCGGCGAGAGCGGCACGGGCGACGGGACCGGAACCGGAATCGGCGACGGCACCGACCCGGGCACGGGTACGGACGTCGGCACGGGCACCGGCGGTGTGGAGGGCGCGTCCGGGACCGCCGGTACCGCGGACGGTCTGGAGGGCCAGCTGTCGGGCCTCCAGGAGGTCCTGCAGAACCTGCCCACGGCCGTCGGCGTCAACGGCGACGGCATCGGCTCCAACTCCTGGGTGGTCTCCGGCGAGCACACCATCACCGGTGAGCCGCTGCTGGCCAACGACCCGCACCTGTCGGCCTCGCTGCCGTCCGTCTGGTACCAGATGGGCCTGCACTGCCGCAGCGTCTCCGCCACGTGCCAGTACGACGTCACCGGCTTCACCTTCGCGGGCATGCCCGGCGTGGTCATCGGACACAACGCGGACGTCGCCTGGGGCCTGACCAACTCCGGTGTCGACGTCACCGACCTCTACCTGGAGAAGATCACCGGCGAGGGCTACCAGTACGACGGCAAGGTGGTGCCCTTCGAGGCGCGCGAGGAGACCATCAAGGTCGCCGGCGGCGCGTCGCGGAAGATCGTCGTCAGGGAGACCAAGAACGGCCCGCTGCTCTCCGACCGCTCCCCCGACCTGGTGCGGACCGGGAAGAAGGCCACCGTCGACTCCGCCGCGCCCGACCGGGGCGACGGCTACGGCGTCTCGCTGCGCTGGACCGCGCTGGAGGCGGGCCGCACCATGGACGCCGTCTTCGCGATGAACCGCGCGAAGGACTGGGACGACTTCCGCAAGGCGGCCACCCTCTTCGAGGTGCCCTCGCAGAACCTCGTCTACGCGGACACCGAGGGCCACATCGGCTACACCCTGCCGGGCAGGATCCCCACCCGTGCGAAGAACCACAACGGTTCCGTCCCGGCGCCCGGCTGGAACTCGAAGTACCGCTGGACCGGCTGGGTCGACCAGGACGCGCTGCCCTACGAGTTCGACCCCGACCGCGGCTACATCGTCACCGCCAACCAGGCCGTGGTCGATCCCGACGCGTACCCGTACACCCTGACCACCGACTGGGGCTACGGCGCCCGCAGCCAGCGGATCAACGACCTGATCCAGTCGAAGATCAAGGACGGCGGCAAGATCTCCACCGACGACATGCGGCAGATGCAGCTCGACAACAGCAGCGGCATAGCCAAGCTGCTGGTGCCCGAACTGCTCAAGATCGACATTGAGGACCCGGAGGTCCGCAAGGCGCAGAAGCTGCTGGAGGGTTGGGACTACACCCAGGACGCCGACTCCGCGGCCGCCGCCTACTTCAACTCCGTCTGGCGCAACGTCCTCAAGCTCGCCTTCAGTCACAAGCTGCCCAAGGAGCTGCGGGTCAAGGGTCAGTGCCTGTGGGTCGACCCGGTCAATCCCACCGGGCCCGCCGACGAGAGCGACAAGGTGCGCGAGTGCGGCATGCGCGAGGCCGACCAGGCCCAGCCCGACGGCGGCGACCGCTGGTTCGAGGTGGTCCGCACGCTGATGGAGAAGGAGGACGGCGACTGGTGGACGACTCCGAAGGCGGGCACCCGCCCCGGCGCGGAGAACCGCGACGAGCTGTTCGGGCGCGCCATGATCGACGCCCGCTGGGAGCTCACCGCCAAGCTCGGCAAGGACATCGACACCTGGAGCTGGGGCCGGCTGCACCGCCTGTTCCTGAAGAACCAGACCCTGGGCACCTCCGGCCCCGACTTCCTGCAGCACGTCCTCAACCGCGGCCCCTGGAAGCTCGGCGGCGGTGAGGCCACGGTCAACGCGACCGGCTGGAACGCCGCGGGCGGCTACGGGGTGGTGTGGGTGCCGTCGATGCGGATGGTGGTCAACCTCGGTGACCTCGACAAGTCGCGGTGGATCAACCTCACCGGCGCCTCCGGCCACGCCTACAGCTCCCACTACGTCGACCAGACGGACAAGTGGGCCGAGGGCGAACTGCTCGAGTGGGCGTACTCGGACAAGGCGGTCGGGGGCAGCACCAGCGACACGCTGCTGCTCAAGCCCTGACAGGCCCGGTCCCCGACGCATGAGGCATGAGGCATGAGGAAGGCGGCCGCCACGCGCGCGTGGCGGCCGCCTTCCTCATGCCGGGACCGCCGAGGCCACCGGAACGGTGTCGTCGCTCAGCCGAACCGCCGCACCCCCGACGGGGTCACCACCGCGTGCACCGGCCGGTCGTGGGGTTCCTCGGGAACCCGCTCGACCACCTCGGTGTCGTACAGCAGCACCACCAGGGCCGGGTGCGCGCCCGCGCGCTCCAGCCGGGCCAGCACCCGGTCGTACGAGCCGCCGCCGCGCCCCAGCCGCATCCCGCGGGCGTCCACGGCCAGGCCCGGCAGCAGCACGGCGTCCGCTCCGGTCACGGCGTCCGGCCCGAGGCGCTCCCCGGCCGGCTCGAGCAGGGCCATCCGCCCGCCGTGGCGCACACGCGCGAGCGAGCCCTCGCCGGTGTACGCGCCCCAGTCCAGATCGTTGTCGGGGAGCAGGGCCGGCAGCAGAACGCGTACGCCCCGCGCGCGCAGCGCGTCGAGCAGCACGATCGTGCCGGGTTCGCTTCCGACGGAGACGTACGCCGCCACCGTGCGCGCGTGTGCCAGTTCGGGCAGCCCGAGCGCGCGGTCGGCCGACGCGATCGCGGACTCCCGCACGTCATCCGCCGTCAACCTGTTCCTCGCCAGGAGGATTTCCCGTCGCAATACCCGCTTGTCAGGATCGTTCGCGCGGTCGTCGTGTCTCAATTCTGTCCCTGCGCCGTCTCATTGTGCTCATATGAGTATCAGATATCCGGAGTCGGAGATTCCTCGCAAAGGCACCGGATATGGTTGCGGGCATGATTCAGTCGCACCCTCGGATCAGCAAGGCTGTCATCCCCGCAGCAGGCCTCGGCACCCGGTTCCTGCCGGCCACCAAGGCCACTCCCAAGGAGATGCTGCCGGTCGTCGACAAGCCGGCGATCCAGTACGTGGTCGAAGAGGCCGCAGCCGCCGGTCTCGACGACGTCCTCATGGTGACGGGCCGCAACAAGCGCCCCCTGGAGGACCATTTCGACCGCAATTACGAACTGGAGTCGGCCCTCAACCGAAAGGGTGACGCCGCGCGCCTCGCCAAGGTCCAGGAATCCAGCGACCTCGCGACCATGCACTACGTCCGCCAGGGCGACCCCAAAGGGCTCGGCCACGCCGTCCTGTGCGCCGCCCCGCACGTCGGCGACGAAGCCTTCGCCGTCCTTCTCGGCGACGACCTGATCGACCCGCGCGACTGCCTGCTCCAGCGCATGATCGAGGTCCAGGAGCAGCACGGCGGCAGCGTCATCGCGCTCATGGAGGTCGCCCCGGAGCAGATCCACCTCTACGGCTCCGCCGCCGTCGAGACCACCGCCGACTCCGACGTGGTCCGGGTCGGCGGCCTGGTCGAGAAGCCCGAACCGGCCGAAGCGCCCTCCAACTACGCCATCATCGGCCGCTACGTCCTCGACCCGGCCGTCTTCGACGTACTGCGCAAGACCGAGCCGGGCCGCGGCGGCGAGATCCAGCTCACCGACGCCCTCCAGCAGCTGGCCGCGGACGAGAAGCTCGGCGGCCCGGTGCACGGCGTGGTCTTCGAGGGCCGCCGCTATGACACCGGCGACCGAGGCGACTACCTGCGTGCCATTGTCCGACTCGCGTGCGAACGTGAAGACCTGGGCCCGGACTTCCGGACCTGGCTCCGCCGTTACGTCACCGAGGAGATGCAGGAACGTTGAGCACCGCCGCGCCCCGCACCGCAGGCCCGGACCACCTCTGGTCGGTGGACGAGCACCTGGACGACATCCTCGCCACCGTCCGCCCCCTGGAACCCATCGAGCTGAACCTCCTCGACGCCCAGGGCTGCGTCCTGGTCGAGGACGTCACGGTGCCGGTGTCGCTGCCGCCGTTCGACAACAGCTCCATGGACGGGTACGCGGTACGGGTCGCGGACGTCGCGGGCGCGAGTGAGCAGTACCCGGCCGCCCTCGAGGTCGTCGGCGACGTCGCGGCCGGCCAGTCCGACCCGCTCCGGGTCGGACCCGGCCAGGCGGTGCGCATCATGACCGGCGCCCCGCTCCCGCCCGGCGCCGAGGCCGTCGTCCCCGTCGAGTGGACCGACGGCGGGCTCGGCGAGGGCCCGGTCACCGAGATGCGGGCCCGCAGCCTGGCCCCCGAGGGCGCCACCGGGCAGGTGCTCGTCCACCGCCCGGTCCGGGCACGCGCGCATGTGCGCGCCGAGGGCAGCGACGTACGGGCCGGCGACCGCGCCCTGACGGCCGGGACCGTCCTCGGCCCGCCGCAGATCTCCCTGCTGGCCGCGATCGGCCGCGGCACGGTCCGCGTGCACCCGCGCCCGCGCGTGGTGGTGATGTCCACCGGCAGCGAACTCGTCCAGCCCGACGAGGAGCTGAGCGCCGGTCAGATCTACGACTCCAACAGTTTCTCCCTTACCGCCTGCGCCCGGGACGCCGGCGCCATCGCCTACCGTGTGGGCGCCGTCGCGGACGACGCCGACACCCTCCGCGACACCATCGAGGACCAGCTGGTGCGCGCCGACCTGATGGTCACCACCGGCGGGGTGAGCGTCGGGGCGTACGACGTGGTCAGGGAGGCGCTGTCGTCCGTGGGCGACGAGGACGAACCGGGCAGCGGCATCGACTTCCGCAAGCTCGCGATGCAGCCCGGCAAGCCCCAGGGCTTCGGCTCCATCGGTCCCGACCACACCCCGCTGCTGGCCCTCCCCGGCAACCCGGTCTCCTCGTACGTCTCCTTCGAGCTGTTCGTGCGCCCTGCCATCCGCACCCTGATGGGCCTCACGGACGTCCACCGGCCGAGAACCCGCGCGACCCTGACCGCGGGCGGGCCGCTGACCTCGCCGAAGGGCCGCCGCCAGTTCCTGCGCGGCCGGTACGCCGACGGCGAGGTGACCCCGGTCGGCGGCGCCGGATCCCACCTGGTGGCCGCCCTCGCACAGGCGAACGCGCTGATCGTCGTCCCCGAGGACGTCGAGTCCGTCGCACCCGGTACCGAGCTCGAGGTGGTCCTGCTCGGCTGAGCCCGACCGGTTGGCGGTACCGTGTCGCGCACAGCAGGCCCGTGCGCCGCACCGCGGCGGGCCCGGACCGGGAGCGTCACACGATCATGACCGTGCCTTCCCGGGGGGAGACCCCCGGACACCCTGACCAGCGCCGTCTGACGCACATCGACGAGGCGGGCGCCGCCCGGATGGTCGACGTGTCCGGCAAGGACGTGACCGCGCGCACCGCCCGCGCCACCGGCCGTGTCCTGGTCTCGCCCCGCGTGATCGAGCTGCTGCGCGGCGAGGGCGTCCCCAAGGGCGACGCCCTCGCCACCGCGCGGATCGCGGGCATCATGGGCGCCAAACGCACCCCCGACCTGATTCCGCTGTGTCACCCCTTGGCGGTGTCCGGTGTGAAACTGGACCTGTCGGTCGCGGACGACGCCGTGGAGATCACGGCCACGGTGAAGACGACGGACCGCACGGGCGTGGAGATGGAGGCGCTCACCGCGGTCTCCGTCGCCGCGCTCACCGTGATCGACATGGTCAAGGCGGTCGACAAGAAGGCGGTCATCACGGACGTGCGGGTGGAGGAGAAGACGGGCGGCAAGTCGGGCGACTGGAGCAGGGCATGAGCTACCGCGCACTGGTGGTCACCGCTTCCAACCGGGCTGCCGCCGGCGTCTACCGGGACACGGGCGGACCCCTGATCGCCGAGGGCCTGCGGCGCTTCGGCTTCGCCGTCGACGGCCCGCAGGTGGTCCCGGACGGCGACCCCGTGGAGGCCGCGCTGCGCGCGGGCGCCGAGGCCGGGTACGACGTCATCGTGACCACCGGCGGCACCGGCGTCTCGCCCACCGACCGCACCCCCGAGGCGACCCGCGCGGTGATCGGCCACGAGGTGCCCGGCATCGCGGAGGCCATCCGGGCGTACGGCCGGGACAAGGTGCCGACGGCGGCCCTCTCCCGGGGCGTCGCGGGCGTCGCGGGCCGGACGCTGATCGTCAACCTCCCCGGGTCCAGCGGCGGGGTGAAGGACGGTCTGGCCGTCCTGGAGCCGCTGCTGAAGCACGCGGTCGACCAACTGCGCGGCGGTGACCACTCCAGAACCGGTACCAGTGGCGGGGGTGCGAGCTGAACGGTTCATCCTGGCCCGTGGAGCTGGTGGCCGGCGACGTCGTCCTCCGGCCGATAAAGCTGCGCGACCAGCGGGTCTGGCGCGAGGTCAACCGGCGCAACCGCGACTGGCTGCGCCCCTGGGAGGCGACGGTCCCGCCGCCCACCCCGTCCGGTCCGATCGTGCACCGGCCGACCTACCGCCAGATGGTCCGTCATCTGAGGGCGGAGGCGCACGCGGGGCGGATGCTGCCCTTCGTCATCGAGTACCAGGGGCGTCTGGTCGGCCAGTTGACGGTCGCCGGGATCACCTGGGGCTCGATGTGCTCAGGGCACGTCGGCTACTGGGTCGACGAGGCGGTGGCCGGCCGCGGGGTGATGCCGACGGCCGTGGCGATGGCCGTGGACCACTGTTTCCGTACCGTCGGACTGCACCGTGTCGAGGTGTGCATTCGCCCCGAGAACGGGCCCAGCCGCCGGGTGGTGGAGAAACTCGGATTCCGCGAGGAGGGGCTGCGCCCGCGGTATCTGCACATCGACGGCGCCTGGCGCGACCATCTCGTCTTCGCGCTCACGGCGGAGGAACTGCCCGAGGGTTTGCTCAGGCGCTGGCAGCGGGCACGCTCCCGGAACGAGCAGCCGGCCGGGGACGGGCAGTCCGGTGAGGAGCGGTCCGGTGACGAGCGGCGTAATCCCGGAATCCCGCACCGCCCGAGTAATTGAATAAATGTTCGAATTTGATCGCGTGATGACCGCCTGAAGGTGGGAAAATTCCCGGCTTAAGTGGTCGGCTGATCGCATCGTTCGCAAAAAAAGTTCGAAATATCAGCCGGATCGTGCGACACACCGGCTCAATTGGCGGATGGCCTCACCTGAACCCCTCTACCGTGTGAGGCGTGAGCAGCAGCGGCCTCATCTACGCAGTCATCGTCGGGGCCTGGGCCGCCTACTTGGTGCCGATGTGGCTCCGTAGGCAGGACGAGCTGAACGAGGCCCGTCCGACGGAACGCTTCAGCACCGCCATCCGATTGTTGTCCGGACGGGCGGGAATGGAGCGCCGGTACGCCAAGGACCTGCGGGCGCGCTCCGCCGAGGAGGAGGAGCAGGGCGTCCACGACCCGGACGCGGTCACCGATTCGGTGGACGTCCGGGCCTTCGCCGTGTCCCAGACCCGTCCGCAGCAGGTGCAGGCGCCCGTACGGCCGCACCCCGCGCAGCGGCCGGAACGGGCGGTACCCGAAGCGGCCCCCGACGAGCCGACCGGACGCCCCCCGCGCGAGCGCGTCCCCTCCGCCCGGCGCGGAGCACCCCCTCGAAGGGCGCAGCCGGCGCTCCCGGCCCAGCAGGCCCCGCCGTCGCAGTCCGTCGAGTCCTCCCAGCCGCCCCAGCCGCCCCAGCCGCCCCAGCCGTCTCAGCCGTCTCCGGCGGAGCAGGCCGCCGCGGCGCGGGCCCGGCGCTCGCGGGTGCTCGCCCGGCGCCGGCGCACCACCACGATGCTCTTCCTCGCCTTCACGCTCGGCGCGGTCGTCGCCGCGGTCGGCGGGCTCGCCTTCCTGTGGGCGCCCGGAGTGCCCGCGGTGCTGCTGAGCGTCTACATCGCCTACCTGCGCTCCCAGGAACGCCGCCGTTTCGCGTACCAGATGGACCGCCGTCAGGCCGAGGCCGCGGCACAGCGGTTGCGGGAACGCCAGCCGCGCCGCCGCCCGTCCGTCGACGAGGTGGACCCCGACGAACCGGAGGGACACGAGCCGGGTCTCGACCCCGACCTCGAGCCGGACCCGGAGACCGACCCCGGCCTCCTGGCGCTCGCCGCCGACCGGCGCGCGCTCGTCGAGCAGACCGACCACGCCGAGTGGGTCGACCAGCAGCGGGAGCGCCGGCGACGGCCCGGCCAGGGCGGCGACAGCTGGGACCCGGTCCCGGTGCCGCTGCCCACGTACGTGACCGCCCCGGTCGCCCCGCGCGCCACCAGCGACGTGGACCTCGGCGCCGCGGACACCTGGAGCTCGGCGCGTTCGAGCGCCGTGACCCCGGTTCCGGAGGAGACGGCCGGCTCCGCCGACGACACGGCTCCGGAAGGGGACCGGGCCGGCACGGAGGAGCAGGCCGACGCCGACGGGCGCAACGACGCCCTCCGCGCGGCCTCGGCCCGCCGCGCCCGCGAGCGCGGCCGCACCCCGCTGTTCGACCAGTACGAGGACGGCGACCGCCCCCGGGCCGTCAACGAATGACCTTGGAAAACCCGCGGCTGACCCCTCACCGGCAACGGATTTCCGAGCACCCCGATCGGGGTGCTAAGGTTTCACTCGTTGCAAGGGCCTGTGGCGCAGTCTGGTAGCGCACCTCGTTCGCATCGAGGGGGTCTGGGGTTCAAATCCCCACAGGTCCACCGCAGCTGAAAGCCCTCGCCGGGAAACCGGCGGGGGCTTCTTCGTGTCGACGCGAGCAACCCTCCTGTTCCGGCATCACGCCGCCCTCGTCAGCGGTCCGTGGCCTGCGGATGTCCAGTGCTTGCGAAGGTGATCCAGCAGGTCGCCCGCGCGGTGTCGACGAGGTACCAGATGCGGCCTCCACCGGTGACTTCGATCTGCCACTGTTCGCAGGTCTGCCCGCGGTGGGTGCCATGCGCCAGGCTGCCCTTGAGTCGGTGGTGCCGGGGCGTCTCTGTGGTCGGCTTGGGCGCGGTACGCATGGTGATCCAGGCGCGGTAAGTGTCCTCGCGGGCCTGCCGGGTGAGGCTCTCCCAGCCCTTGGCCGAGGCGGCGTCGGCGAAGCGGACTTCCCAGTGTCCCTCCGGCGCCGGAGGGGCGGCTCGGTCGCCGCGGCCCGCTGTCACGCGGTATCCCTCGGGTCGGGCACGGGCCCGTAGTCCTCGCCGTGGTCTGCGGTCAGCGCGGCCAGCAGTTCAGGGTCGGAGTGGATTTCCGCGGTGTGCTGCCAGGCGGTGAGCAGTTGGGCGACGGACGCGCTGTTGCCGAGCGAGTCGGCGGCACGCATGGTGTCGACCAGTTCGATGGCGAAAGCGTGCAAGTCGGTCTCGGGAAGGAAATGGACCCAGGGGAAGGCGTCCGGCAGTATGTCCAGGAGCAGCTCCATGCTGCCGGGCTCCCGGCGCGCCATTGCGGCCAGCATCCGGGTGGCCGCCGACACCACGGTCTGGTCCTGCTCGGCCCGCACCGCAGTGGTGAGGACCAGATCCTCGCCGTCTCTGCGGTGCAGGAGCAGTCTCGGTGATTCCTGGAGCCGGGCAAGTGTCTGCTTGTTCTTGTTCACCAGCTCGGAGAAGTTCACGGCGGCGTTCTCGGTACCCATGACTTTGAAATTACTTCGAAACTACTCTTGGTTCCATCACCCGAAAGAGGGGCGCACGGCCTGTCCGAGTGGACGATCCCGCCCTGTCTGAAGCTTGCGGGGCTAATCGGCGGGAAGGGCTTCCCGCATCGCCTTGGTGACGCCGGTCGGTTCGTAGCCCTCGGGTACGCCTTCGACCAGGATGATGTCGCCCTCGATGTGCCGCGAGCGCAGCGGGGCGATCTCCCGGTATGCGGGCGAGTCCCACCAGGCCCGCGCCTCGGCGATCCCCGGGAAGCCGATCATCACGACGTGCCCGGGCCAGCTGCCCTCCTTCACCTCGTGCTGCGTGGCGTGCACGAGGAAGCGTCCGCCGTACGGCTCGAAGGTGGCGGGGGTGCGCTCGATGTACTCGACGACCTCCGGGTGCGGAGCGGCCTTTTGCAGGTGGGCTATGACGTAGGCGGGCATGGTGTCCTTCCGGTCGGTCGAACTCCGTACGCCGGGAGCTTGGCACGCCGAGGCGCCGGGGACGATGACCTGACAGGTAAGCGAACTCCGCGCGCAGTGCGGACCGGTGGCGCACAGGCCCCGGCTGCCCGGGTGCGGTTACGTCCCGCCCAAGTCGAGGGCGCATCGAACAAGTTCAGCAGTCGGGCACCTGCTGCCCGGCGGCTGCGCCCCCTCGTCCGCGGCGAGTCCGTCGTCGACCACCGCACCGGCGGGGTCGGGGAGGACCGTGACGACCTGCCGCGCGGCCTGTACGTCGGTGCACGCCGGGGACGAGCCTTCACGGACACCCGGTCCGCCCCGATGGGTACCCTGCCCCTGCTGTTGCCCGGGGCGCGGCTGGGCGTGTCCTCGGGGCGTACATCCCCGACCGGCCCGGCCTTCGTCGGGCCGCCGCCGACGGGCGCTCGCACTGTGAGATCCACGGAAAGGACCGACATGCGGCTTCGCTGTGCCGTGCTCGACGACTTCCAGGGCGTCGCCACCACCGTGGCCGACTGGGGCCCCGTCCAGGGACGTGTGGAGGTCGTCAGCTTCACCGAGCACATCGCCACCGAGGACGAACTGGCCCTCGCGCTTGAGGACTTCGACATCGTGGTGACCCTTCGGGAGCGGGTGCCCTTCCCCGCCTCCCTGCTCGACCGGCTTCCCCGGCTCAAGCTGCTCATCGCCTCCGGCATGCGCAACTCGGTGATCGACTACACGGCCGCCGAGCGCAACGGGGTGACCGTGTGCGGTACGGAGAGCACGTCGACCCCGCCGGTCGAGCTGACGTGGGCGCTGCTGCTCGGCCTCGCCCGCGGCATCGTCACCGAGAACGACGCGCTGCGCGCGAACGGCCCCTGGCAGTCCACGGTCGGCGCCGACCTGCACGGCCGCCGTCTCGGCCTGCTCGGCCTGGGGAAGATCGGCAGCCGGGTGGCCCAGGTGGGCCTCGCTTTCGGTATGGAGGTGGTCGCGTGGAGCCAGAACCTCACCGAGGAACGCACGGACGAGGTCGGCGTCCAACTGGCCGGCTCCAAGGAGGAACTCCTCACCACCAGCGACTTCGTCTCGCTCCACCTCGTCCTGAGCGACCGGACCCGCGGGCTGCTCGGCGCGCCCGAACTGGCCCTGCTCAAGCCGACCGCCTACCTGGTGAACACCTCGCGGGCGGCCCTCGTCGACCAGGACGCACTCCTCACCGTGCTGCGGGAGGGACGGATCGCCGGAGCCGGAGTCGACGTGTTCGACGTCGAGCCCCTGCCCGCCGACCACCCCCTGCGCACCGCGCCCCGGCTCCTGGCCACCCCCCACCTCGGCTACGTCTCGCAGAACAACTACCGCACCTATTACGGCCAGGCCGTCGAGGACATCGAGGCATTCCTGGCGGGCGAGCCCGTACGACGCCTCGGCTGAGCCATGCGGTCGTAAATCCGTGAGCACTTCGGCCATCACTGTCCATATGCCGCTCGTTTGAGCGCGAAAGGGACACTTGCTCGCCGACTGCTCACGGTTTTCAGCAAGGTACCCGCCCCCGGCCTCTCGGTTCCGGGTTCGCGAGTTTCCGGTCGCCGCCTGCGCGCCCGGCGTCATCACACGGTGCCCGGCAACGAAGCACGGAGTCGGCTGAGCAGGGGCCGGGGCGGAGCCGTCAGTCGGAGGCCTCCTCCTCGGAGGTCCCCTCCTCGTTCCCGGGTGTGCCGGGTTGGCCGATGACGTATGTCCCCTTCGCGGGCAGCGTCGCGACGAGGCCCCGTTTCCGCAGTTCGACGATCGCGCGCCGCACGGTGCCGATGCTCACGCCGTACAGGTCTGTCATGGCGCGCTCGCCGGGCAGCGCTGCTCCCTGCGGCAGCTTGCCCGAGGCGATTTCGGCAGCGATGGCGTCCGCGAGTTTCACGTACTCGTAGCGCGGGAGGTCAGTCATCCCTCCACGGTGATGCACCCTTGTGCGCCGTGGAGAGTTGGGACGCTGCCCACCGCGCCGGGACGCGGTGGGACGAAGAAGGGTGTAGGGGGACGCGGTTGCGGGTATGGTCGGAAACGACGAAACCCCGGCGAGGTGGCCAGACCTCCCGGGGCACGGCCAACGCTTAACAGGAGCGTCGACATGCAAGACCTTATCCACCGCATCGCCCATTGGCTGAGCCTTCTCTTCGGCCCCGGCACCGGAACCCACCGCGCAGGCACCTCCCGTGACCACGCCCCACACCTCCCTGCCTCCGGAGGTCGCCTCCCCCTCCTCCGCTCCCCGTACTGCCGTCACCTCCCCCTCGACGGCGCCGCCTCCCGTCTCGTCCGGCCCTACCTCACCGCTCACGAGCAGGCGCAGGCGCGTCGGCGGCACCGTCGCCGGGTCCTCGTGCTCGCCGCAGGCTTCGGTGCCGACCTCGACCAGCACACCAGCGGCGCCCGGAGGGCGGCCGCATGACGAACTCGCTCACCGCGCTCCGGCTGCTGCCCTGGCTGTCGCCGGAAGGCAAGCCCTGCTTCCTCGTCCCCGGCGAGGAGGGCGGGATCGTGTCCCGATTCGCCGACGCGACGGAGGGTCGGCAACTCGCGGACGGGCTGGATGTCCTCCGCGCCGCCCGCCGGGTCTTGGACGACCCCCTGACCCCGAACGTCGAGGTCCGCTACACCGCGCTCCGGCTGACCGAGTGCCTCGCCGACGCGCTGCGCGTCGCGGAGTCCCGAGGCCGACGCCTGCCCTCGCCGGAAAGCCCGGAAAGCCCGGAAAGCCCGGAAGGCGGAGGGGCGGACGAGTAGTCGGTGAACGGCGGTGCCGAGTGCCGCTACAGCGGCTTGGCGTAGCAGAGGCTGCTTTCGTGGAAGCGGTAGTAGCCGAACTTCTCGCAGGGCTCGTAGCCGCTGGAGGTGTAGAGGGCGACGGCCTCCGGCTGCTGGGTGCCCGTCTCCAGGACCATGCGGAGGCGGCCGGCCGCGCGGGCGTCGTCCTCCAGGGCGGCCAGTATGCGGCGGGCCAGGCCCCGGCCGCGCATCCCCTCGGTCACGTACATCCGCTTCAGCTCGGCGTCCCCGTCGCGGTTGCCCTCGCCGTTGGTGTTCTGGACGCGCCAGCCGCCGGAGGCGACGGGGGTGTCGTTCTCGTCATAGGCGAGCAGGTAGATGCCGTTCGGCGGGCGGAAGTCCGCGGGGTCCATGGGGGTGGCGTCGCCGCCGTCGCCGTAGCGGACGTGGTACTCGGCCTGGACCTCGTCGTTCAGCTTGACGGCGTCGGGGTGGTCGTAGGAGACGCGGCGGATATTCATGCGCAGTAAGGTATATCAATCCGAGTGGGGTGGGGATCCGTTTTCGGGCCGGGAACGGGCCCCGTCCAGTGTGCCGGTATCGTGCCCTGATGTTCACTGTGACCTCCGTCAACGTCAACGGACTGCGTGCCGCCGCGAAGAAGGGCTTCGTGGAGTGGCTGGAGCAGACCTCCGCCGATGTGGTGTGTCTGCAGGAGGTGCGCGCGGAGCCGCAGCAGCTGCCCGAGCACGTCCGGGAGCCCGAGGGGTGGCATGTGGTGCACGCGCCCGCCGCGGCGAAGGGGCGCGCGGGGGTCTCGCTGTACACGCGGCGTGCGCCCGATCGGGTTCAGGTCGGCTTCGGGTCGGCCGAGTTCGACGGCAGCGGGCGGTACGTGGAGGCGGACCTGCCCGGAATCACCGTCGCCTCGCTCTACCTGCCTTCCGGCGAGGTCGGTACCGAGCGGCAGGACGAGAAGATCCGCTTCATGGGGGAGTTCCTCGCCTACCTGAAGGGCCTGCGGGAGCGGGCCGCCGCCGACGGCAGGGAGGTCGTGGTGTGCGGGGACTGGAACATCGCGCACCAGCAGGCCGACCTGAAGAACTGGCGCGGCAACACCAAGAACTCCGGGTTCCTGCCGGAGGAACGGGAATGGCTCTCCCGCGTTCTCGATCCTGCCGAGGGCGGGTACGTGGACGTCGTACGGGCGCTGCACCCCGATGTCGACGGGCCGTACTCGTGGTGGTCGTACCGGGGGCGGGCTTTCGACAACGACGCAGGGTGGAGGATCGACTACCACAACGCGACCCCCGGGCTCGCCGAGCGGGCGGTCAAGGCGTACGTCGAGCGGGCCGCCGCTCACACCGAGCGGTGGTCGGACCATGCTCCGGTGACCGTGGTCTACGACCGCTAGGAGCCGTGCGTCAGTCCCGCTCGCGCAGGCGGCGGTCCATCGCCAGGGAGAGTTCGGCGTCGACCACGCTGCGGGCCAGGGGGCGCAGGCGGTGGACGGCGTCCTCGGGGGCGTGGCGGAGGATCAGCTCGGCGAAGAGGTCGGCCATGGCCTCGGCGTGCGCGCGGACCTCCCGGCCCGCGCGCAGCACCTCGGCGAGCGGGATGCCCTCGCGGACCAGGGCTGAGGAGACGTCCAGCAGGCGGCGGCTGATGTGGACGATCTCCTCGCCGTCGGTGCCGAGGTAGCCGAGGTCCATCGCCGCGGCCAGGTTCTCCGGGGTGACCTCGCCGGTGAAATGGTCGGCGAGCTCCTCGGGGGTGAGGCGGACCGGGGTCTCCTCGGTGGGGGTGTCCATGCCGAGGAGTTCGCCGACGTCGCGGCCGTGGTCGAAGGCCTCGGCGAGTTCCGCTATGCCGTTCAGGGTGTGACCGCGCTCCAGGAGCGCCGTGATCGTGCGCAGCCGGGCCAGGTGGTGGTCGTCGTACCAGGCGATGCGGCCCTCGCGGCGGGGCGGCGGGATCAGCTTGCGTTCGCGGTAGAACCGCAGCGTGCGCACGGTGATGCCGGCCCGTCGGGCCAGCTCCTCCATGCGGTACTCGCGCCGCTCACCGAATCCCGCGTTCTCCTCTGCCACGGCAGCAGCCTAGGGCGTACCAGCGGTAACTTTCCTTGCGTGCCCCCTACCCATCAGTACGACCCTGCCCTACTCTCCCCATTGCGCCAGTGTTCACTGGCGTGGTTTTCGGTGGTGCGCGAGGGCTGGAGGCTTCGGGATGGCCGAGCACGAGCATGTACGGGTCGCGGTGGTGGGGTCCGGGTTCGGCGGGCTGGGGGCCGCCGTGCGGCTGCGGCGCGAGGGGGTCACCGACTTCGTCGTCCTGGAGCGGGCCGGCAGTGTCGGCGGCACCTGGCGGGACAACAGCTATCCCGGGTGCGCGTGCGATGTGCCGTCCCATCTGTACTCGTTCTCCTTCGCGCCCAACCCCGACTGGCCGCGCTCCTTCTCCGGGCAGGAGCACATACGCGCCTACCTGGAGCACGTCACCGACACCTTCGGCCTGCGCCCGCACCTCCGCTTCGACTCGGAGGTGAAGCGGATGGTGTGGGACACGGAGCGGCTGTGGTGGGAGATCGAGACCAGCAGCGGCACCCTCACCGCCGATGTCGTGGTCTCCGCCACCGGGCCGCTGTCCGACCCCAAGGTCCCCGCCATTCCCGGGCTCGACACCTTCCCCGGCAAGGTCTTCCACTCCGCCCGCTGGGACCACGACTACGACCTGCGCGGCAAGCGGGTCGCCATGGTCGGCACGGGGGCCTCGGCGATCCAGATCGTGCCGTCGATCCAGCCGCTCGTCTCCCGGCTCACCCTCTTCCAGCGCACCCCGCCCTGGGTCCTGCCCCGCCTGGACCGGGCCGTCAGCGGCGCCGAACGGGCCCTGCACCGGGCGCTGCCCTTCACCACCCGGCTGCGCCGCGGACTGCTGTGGGGGGTCAGGGAGTTGCAGGTGCAGGCGTTCACCAGGCACCCGGGCGAGCTCGGTCTCGTCGAGCAGTTGGCCAGGCGCAACATGGCCCGTGCCGTCAAGGACCCGGCCCTGCGCGCCAAACTGGTCCCCGACTACCGCATCGGATGCAAGCGGATCCTGCTCTCCAGTACGTACTATCCGGCGATCGTGCGGCCCAACGTCGATGTCGTCGCCAGTGGGTTGAGCGAGGTCCGCGGGTCGACCGTCGTCGCCGCCGACGGGACCGGGGCCGAGGTCGACGCGATCGTGTTCGGCACCGGGTTCCACGTGACCGACATGCCCATCGCCGAGCGGGTCGTCGGCGCGGAGGGCAGGACCCTCGCCGAGACGTGGACGGGCGGGATGGAGGCCCTGCGCGGCGCCTCGGCCGCCGGGTTCCCCAACTGGATGACGCTCATCGGCCCGAACACCGGCCTCGGGAACTCGTCGATGATCCTCATGATCGAGTCCCAGCTGAACTACCTCGCCGACTACCTCCGCCAACTCGACCTCCTGGGCGGCCGGGTGGCCCTCGATGCCCGCAGGAGCGCCGTCCGCGTCTGGAACCACCGGGTGCAGCAGCGGATGAAGCGCACGGTGTGGAACACCGGTGGCTGCACCAGCTGGTACCTGGACGCCGGCGGCCGCAACACCACCGTCTGGCCGGGCACGACCGGTGAGTTCCGGCGCGAGACCCGGCGCGTGGACCTGTCCGAGTACGCCGTCCTGCGCGCACCCGGGAAGAAGACTGCCGCGCCCCACGAGAACGCCGAGGCGGCCGCATGAGCAGGGGCGGTCTCGAAGGGAAGGTCGCCGTCGTCACCGGAGCGGCCCGTGGGGTGGGGGAGTTGCTCGCACGCAAGCTCTCCGCGCGCGGGGCGAAGGTGGCGCTGGTCGGACTGGAGCCGGACGTGATCGAGCAGGTCTCGGCGCGGCTGCACGGCGAGAGCGGTCACTGGCACGCGGACGTCACCGACCACGAGTCGATGGCCCGGGTCGCGGGGGAGGTCGAGGAGCGGTTCGGGCGGGTCGACATCGTGGTCGCCAACGCAGGTGTGGCCCACGGCGGTCCGTTCGCCGACTCCGATCCGCAGGTCTGGCGGCGGGTCGTCGAGGTCAACCTGATCGGATCGGCGGTCACCGCCCGCGCGTTCCTGCCCCTGCTGATCGCGAGCCGAGGCTATCTGCTCCAGATCGCCTCGCTCGCCGCGATCACCCCGGCGCCGTTGATGACCGCGTACTGCGCCTCCAAGTCCGGTGTGGAGGCGTACGCGCACTGTCTGCGGGCCGAGGTCGGCCACCGGGGGGTGCGGGTCGGCGTCGGCTATCTCTCCTGGACCGACACGGACATGGTGCGCGGGGCCGACCAGGACGAGGTGATGCGGGAACTCAGGCAGCGGCTGCCCTGGCCGACGAACAGGACGTATCCGCCGGGACCCGCGGTGGACCGGATCGTGGCCGGGATCGAGCGGCGCTCGAGCCATGTGTACGGGCAGTGGTGGCTGCGCGGGATGCAGGGCGTGCGCGGATGCCTGCCCGGCGTGGTCGGGGCCGTCGGGCAGCGGGAGATGCGGCGGTTCGCGGACCGCCTCACCGGCATGCGCACGGGCCTGGTCGGGGCCGGCGGCGACGCCGACGAACAGCACCGGACTACGGTGCGTGACTGATCGACATGCGAGGGGTGACCGCCTGTGTGAATCTGATCGGGCAAGATCCCCCACACCCCAACGGGAGTGAACCCACATGGGCATGAAGGATCAGTTTCAGGAGAAGTCCGAGCAGATGCAGCAGCAGGCCAAGCAGAAGGCCGGCCAGGCCAAGGAGCAGATCCAGAATCGCGGTCGCCGTCGCGAAGAGGACCCGAACAACCCGCAGCGCGGGCGGAAGGAGTCCGAGGAGCGTTACGACCGGGACTACGACGCCTGACGTCGTGTGCTGAACGCCGCTGCTCGGCACGGCCGTTGAAGGCCGTTTGCTGAAGCGGGAAGGGGCGCCTCCGCAGGGGCGCCCCTTCTCCCGTTTCCAAGTTCCTCATGTCCCTCGCATCCCGCACATCCCGTAAATTCCTTGCATCCCTGGCCCCTTCACGTCCTCGGTGGCAGCTTCGGGCGGGAGCGGTCGGGGACGTCGCTGTAGGTCGGGGGAGTGGCCGGGGGTTCCGTCTCCAGGAGTTCCAGGGCCAGTCGGACCGCGTCGTCGAGCACCGGGTACCGGCCCTCCGCCCAGTCCAACGGAGTGCGCAGCGCCTCGAGGTCGGGGGCGACGCCCCTGTTCTCCACCGACCAGCCGTACGCGTCGAACCAGGCCGCGTTCATCGGCACCGTGATCACCGTGCCGTCCCCCAGCCGGTGCCGGCCGGTCATGCCGACCACCCCGCCCCAGGTGCGCTGCCCGACCACCGGGCCCAGCTTCAGCAGCTTGAACGCGGCCGTGATCATGTCGCCGTCGGAGCTCGTCGCCTCGTCCGCGAGGGCGACCACCGGCCCGCGCGGGGCGTTGGCCGCGTACGACACCGGCTGGGCGTCGCGGGTGAGGTCCCAGCCCAGGATGGTGCGGGTCAGCGTCTCGACGACGAGTTCGCTGATGTGGCCGCCCGCGTTGCCGCGCACGTCGACGATCAGCGCCGGACGGGACACCTCCATGCGCAGATCGCGGTTGAACTGGGCCCAGCCCGAGCCGCCCATGTCGGGGATGTGCAGATAGCCGCACCGGCCGCCGCTCAACTCCCTCACCACCTCGCGGCGTTTGGCCACCCAGTCCTGGTAGCGCAGGGGGCGTTCGTCGATCAGCGGGACGACGGCGACCCTGCGGGGCGGGCCGGTGCCCTCGGCCGGGGCGAACGTCAGCTCCACCGTCGTACCGCCCGCCCCCGCGAGCAGCGGATAGGGCCCGGCGACCGGGTCCACCGGGCGGCCGTGGACATGGGTGAGGACCGCGCCCTCACGGATGCCGGTGCCGGCCAGCGGCGAACGCGCGCGAGAGTCGGAGGAGTCACCGGGCAGAATGCGTTTGACTGTCCAACCGCCTTCCCGAGGTACGAAGTTGGCGCCTAGGAAGCCCTGGCGGCGCTGGTAGTGCGGGGGGCCCTCGTTGCGGCGGGCGGCGGTGACGTAGGCGTGGGATGTACCGAGTTCGCCCAGCAGTTCACGCAACAGGTCCGCGAACTCGTCGGGGGAGGCGACCCGTTCGATCAGCGGGCGGTACTGGTCGAGCGCCGCGTCCCAGTCGATGCCGCACATGCCGGGTTCCCAGAAGTAGGCCCGGATCAGCCGCCCGGCCTCCTCGTACGACTGCCGCCACTCGGCCACCGGGTCGGCCTCGTGCAGGATGCGGCGGACGTCGATCCAGACGGTGGAGTCGCTGTCGCCCGGCTCGGTCGCGGGCACCGCGCGCGGCTCGCCCTCGTCGGCCACGACCAGCCGCGTCCCGTCGCCGCTGACCGCGAAGAGGTCCAGGTGGTCGACGAGTTCGGACCTCTTCGCCTTGCTGATGTTGAAGTGCTCGAGGGTCGGCCGACCGCTGGTGTCGTCCGGGTTCGCGAACGTCTCGCCGAGCGCGCCCGAGATCGGCCAGCGCAGCCAGACCAGCCCGCCGCCCGCGACCGGGTGCAGCGCCGAGTACTTGGAGGCGGTGACCGGGAAGGGGGTGACCCTGCTCTCCAGGCCCTCGGTCTCGACGGTCACCGCGCCACCGCTGTCGCCGAGGTCCTCCTCCTCGGCCTCCACCGGGTCCAGGCCCCCGGCGGCCGGCCGGCCCTCGGGGGTGAGGGCGAACGGGGAGAGGGTCGCCGAGGACAGCGGCACCAGGTACGGGCGGCAGCCCAGCGGGAAGGACAGGTCACCGGTGTGCACGTCGTAGACCGGGTCGAAGCCGCGCCAGGACAGGAAGGCGAGATAGCGGCCGTCCCGGGTGAAGACCGGGTTCTCGTCCTCGAAGCGGCCGTTGGTGACGTCGATGACGAACCGGTCCTTGATCCGGGCCAGTTTGATCTGCCGCAGCGTCCGCCCGATACCGGGATGCGACCAGGTGAGCCACCCGCCGTCGGGCGAGAACGCGAGGTCGCGCACGGGCCCGTTGAGGGAACGGATCAGCTCGGTGACCGGGTTTTCGGGGTCGGAGTCGGGGGCGGGGGCGGTGGCGGAGCCCTGGCCCTCGTCGGCCTCGCCGGTGCCGGCCTCGCCGGTGTCGATGAGCAGCAGGCGGCCGTCGTGGGAGGCGACGGCCAGGCGTTCGCCGTCCGGGTCGGCCACCATCTCCAGCACCCGGCCCAGCCTCCCCGGGGCCAGCCGCCGGGTGGGGCGGCGGCCGCTCGCCCGGGGCAGGGAGACGATCTCGATCGCGTCCTCGCCCTCGGCGTCCGTCACATACGCCACCCGCCCGCTCGCGCCGAGCATCTCCGGCAGCCGCACCCGCACGCCGGGGGTGTCGGCGAGGGTGCGCGCGGGGCCGTCGCGGTGGGTGAGCCAGTACAGGCTGCCGCGTACGACGACGGCGCTGGCCCGGCCCGTCTCATCCACCGAGACGCCGTCCAGGTGGTGCGCGGCGGGTACCTGGTAACGGCGCCGCCCGGCGCGCGGCCCGCTCAGCGTGATGTCCAGCCGGTGCGGCACGGAGTCCGGGGACAGGTCGTCGACGATCCACAGGTCACCGGCGCACTGGTACACGACCCGGGTGCCGTCGCTGGACGCGTGCCGGGCGTAGAACACGCCGTGGTCGGTGTGGCGGCGCAGATCGGAGCCGTCGTACGCGCAGGAGTACAGGTTGCCGACGCCCTCGTGGTCGGAGAGGAAGGCGACCCGGCCGCCGACGAACATCGGGGAGTGCAGATGCCCGTCGACCTTGGCGGACCCGTCGAGCCCGTCGAGCAGGCGTCGTCCGTGCAGCCACAGCCTGCCCGTCGCCCCGCCCCGGTACCGCTTCCAGCTGGCCGGCTCGTGCGGCGGGGTGCCGGTGAGCAGCAGAGTCTTCCGTTCCCCGTCGATCTCGGCGACCTGGATGTCGCTCACCGGCCCCCAGGGCAGTTTGCGGCCCGGGTCGCCGTCGGCGGAGAGCTTGTAGGACCAGGTGAAGTACGAGAACGGCTGGCCGTGCGAGGCGACGGCGAGGATCTCGGGGCTCTCGTCGCCGTTTTGGGGCGTCCAGCCGCAGACCCGGGTGTCGGGGCTGCCCCAGTAGGTCAGCCGGCGGCCCGGCCCGCCGTCCACCGGCACCAGATGGACCTCGGGGTCGAGGCTGCGCCAGCTCGTGTACGCGATGTGGCGGCCGTCGGGGGAGAAGCGGGGGTGGCCGAGCTTGGTGCGGTCGACGGTGAGCCGCCAGGCCCGGCTCGGGGCGTCGAGGGGGGCGAGCCAGAGGTCGTCCTCGGTCACGAAGCACAGCAGGTCGCCGTTGAGGTGGGGCAGGCGCAGGTAACTCACTCTTCCCATGCTTTTCCCGGTGACGGACCGCAGCAACTCGTGCGGAGCGGCGGCGGCTCTCCCGACGTGACCCAGCGCACGTACGAAACGGTTTCGTTCCTCTAGGGGCTGCGGTACATTCGTCGTGTACGAAACCGTGTCGTTCGGCGCGATGGGATCCGGAGCGAGAAGAGGTGAGCGGGATGACCGAGGCCGCGACGGCGCGGCGCAGCCGGATCACCCCGGAGCGCGAGGCCGAGATCTACGCGGCCGTGCTCGACCTGCTTCGCGAGGTCGGGTACGACGCCCTCACCATGGACGCCGTGGCCGCCCGCACCCGGTCCAGCAAGGCCACCCTCTACCGCCAGTGGGGCGGCAAGGCCGAGCTGGTGGTGAGGGCCATGCGGTACCAGAAGCCGGGCAGCATCGGTGACATCGACACCGGTTCCCTCCGGGGCGACCTGCACGGTCTCATCGGCCGCGAGGACGACTGCGGCATGGAGCAGAACGCCGCCCTGATGCGGGCGCTCGCCATGGCGGTCCACACCAACGACGACCTGCGGCGCGCCTTCAGAGACCTGTTCGTGGAGCCCGAGGTCGACGAGTTCCGGGGGATCGTCCGGCGCGCGGTCGAGCGCGGGGAGGTCCGCCCGGACAACCCGGCGCTGGACTACATGGTGCACATGCTCGTCGGCGCGTTCGTCACGCGGACGCTGATCGACGACCGGCCGCCCACGCGGGACTTCCTCACCTCGTACGTCGACGCCGTGGTCCTCCCCGCCCTCGGCGTGTCCCCCCGCTGACCGCCCCGGTCGGCTCTCTCCCCCCATCACCACCCTCACCACCTGACGGACGCCACCGCTCACGTCGTCGGGCTGGACCCCCCTGCCCTGAGAATCCACGACCTGACCGGGAGTACTCCCTCGTGGCCACATTCCTCTATCGACTCGGACGCTTCGCCTTCAGGCGACGACACTTCACCGCCCTGTTCTGGGTGGCGCTGCTGGCCCTCGCCGGCGTCGGCGCGGCCGGCGCTCCCGCGGCCGGCAACACCTCGTTCTCCATCCCCGGCACCGAGGCCCAGAAGGCCTTCGACGTGCTGGAAGAACGCTTCCCCGGCGCCAGCGCCGACGGAGCGACCGCACGCGTCGTCTTCAAGGCGCCCGCCGGCGAGAAGATGACCGACGCCGGCAACAAGGCGACCGTCCAGAAGACCGTCAAGGAGCTCTCCGGCGACTCCCAGGTCGCCCTCGTCACCGACCCGTACCAGGGCGGAGGCGTCAGCCGGGACGGCACGGTCGCCTACGCGTCGGTGAGCTACAAGGTCTCCGGCATGGAACTGGAGGACTCCTCGCGCGAGGCCCTGGAGGCCACCGCCGAGGACGCCCGTGACACCGGACTGACCGTGGAGATCGGCGGTGACGCGCTGCAGGCCGTCCCGGAGACCGGCGCCGCCGAGATCATCGGTATCGGTGTCGCCGCGGTCGTCCTGGTCATCACCTTCGGCTCGCTGATCGCGGCCGGCCTGCCGCTGCTCACCGCGATCATCGGCGTCGGCATCGGCGTCGCGAGCATCTCCGCGCTGGCCGCCACCCTGGACCTCGGCTCCACCACATCCATCCTGGCCACGATGATCGGCCTCGCCGTCGGCATCGACTACGCGCTGTTCATCGTCTCCCGCTACCGCGCCGAACTGGCCGAGGGCAGGGAGCGCGAGGAGGCGGCGGGCCGTGCCGTCGGCACCGCGGGCTCCGCGGTCGTCTTCGCCGGACTCACGGTCGTCATCGCCCTCGTCGGCCTGTCGGTGGTCAACATCCCGATGCTGACCAAGATGGGCATCGCCGCCGCGGGCACCGTCGCCATCGCCGTCCTCATCGCGCTCACCATGGTCCCGGCGCTGCTCGGCTACGCGGGCCGCAGGGTCCGCCCGGCCGGCGAGAAGAGCAAGCTGCTCGGCGGCGGCCGCGGCAAGGGTGCGGACAAGGCGCAGCGCCCGAACATGGGCACCCGCTGGGCGAGCTTCGTCGTACGCCGTCCCGTGGCCGTCCTCCTGCTCGGCGTCGTCGGCCTCGGTGCGGCCGCCGTCCCGGCGGGCTCCTTGGAACTGGGCCTGCCCGACGACGGTTCGCAGCCGACGTCCACCACCCAGCGCCGCGCCTACGACCTGCTGTCCGAGGGCTTCGGCCCCGGCTTCAACGGTCCGCTGGTCGTCGTGGTCGACGCCAAGGACAGCGACGACCCGCAGGCCGTCTTCCAGCGGACCGGCGACGACATCAAGGGCCTCGACGGCGTCGTCACGGTGGCCCCGGCGGCACCCAACGAGGCCGGCGACACGGCCACGATCACCGTCATCCCGGACTCCAAACCGTCCTCCGTGGCGACCGAGGACCTGGTGCACGACATCCGGGACGCCGGAGCGGACGTCAAGGCCGACGCCGGCGCCGACATCCTGGTCACCGGTGCCACGGCGATGAACATCGACGTGTCGCAGAAGCTCAACGACGCGCTGGTGCCGTATCTGACCCTGGTGGTCGGGCTGGCGTTCCTGCTGCTGATCGTGGTCTTCCGGTCGATCCTGGTCCCGCTGAAGGCGGCCCTCGGCTTCCTGCTCTCCGTGCTGGCCGCCCTGGGCGCAGTGGTCGCGGTCTTCCAGTGGGGCTGGCTGTCCGGACTGATGGGCGTGGAGGAGACCGGTCCGGTCATGTCGATGATGCCGATCTTCATGGTCGGCGTGGTCTTCGGACTGGCCATGGACTACGAGGTGTTCCTCGTGACCCGGATGCGGGAGGCCTTCGTCCACGGGGAGAACCCCAGCCAGGCCGTGGTGACCGGCTTCCGGTACAGCGCCCGGGTCGTGACCGCCGCAGCGGTGATCATGATGGCCGTCTTCTCCGGCTTCATCGGCTCCAGCGAGGCGATGGTCAAGATGATCGGCTTCGGCCTCGCCGTCGCCGTCCTCTTCGACGCGTTCGTCGTCCGCATGGCGATCGTCCCGGCGGTGCTGGCACTGCTGGGCAAGAAGGCCTGGTGGCTCCCGAAGTGGCTGGACCGCGTCCTGCCCAACGTGGACGTCGAGGGCGAGGGCCTGCGCACGCAGGACGACAGGAACGACAAGGAGGGCGAGGACCGGGAACTGGTCCGTGCCTGACAGCGGCGGATGACCGCACCGGACCGCAGGACATCGGCTCCTGCGGTCCCCAGTACCAGCCGGTGAGGGCCCCGTGGGGACGGGGAGCCCTCACCGGCTTCCTCGTTCCGCGCCCGCCGCGCCCGTACACGGCCCTCGGCCTGCTCGGCGCGGCCCTCTCCGTCGCCGCGCACGCCCTCGTCCTGTGGGCCCAGACCCGCGCCCCCTCGCCCCGGTCGCGACCCTGCGGGAATCGTCGGTCATCGTGGGAGCCGGTATCGGGGTGCTGTTCTTCCGGGAGCGCTTCGGCGCTCCGCGCGTCGCCGCGGCCGGGCTGCTGGTCGTCGGGATCGGACTGATGCTGCGCGCCGGACAGCGGCGGCGGCCGGGCGTGATGGGGTGCGAGCGGGCGGGGGGAGGGGCACCCTGGAAGCAGGACTTCCGGAGGTGACCGTCATGACGAGCACGATGCGCACCACGGTCGGGTGGCACGTCGAGATGGAGTTCATGGAGGACGACCAGCACACGCGCGCGGCGGCGCTGCTCAGGCTGCCCGACGGGACCGAGGTACGGGCCCACGGGCACGCGAGCCGGCACCACATCGACGCGAACCAGCCCAGGGTCGGAGAGGAGGTCGCCGGCGCACGCGCGTTGAACGAACTCGCGATGCAGCTGCTGACCAAGGCGCACAACGAGATCGACGAAGTGTCCGGCCGGACCTCGCACCCGATCCACGTATGAGCTAGCCGCCCAGGGCCGAGCGCACCGCCCGTACCAGGGCCTGGGCGCGGGGGTCGGAGGTCACCGTGGTGCGGAAACCGTTGGTGACGTAGCCGAAGGCGATGCCCGACTCCGGGTCGGCGAAGCCCAGGGAGCCGCCGCGGCCGGGGTGGCCGAAGGAGCCCGGGGCCAGGAACGGCGACGCGCTGCCGTGCAGCATGTAACCGAGGCCGAAACGGGTGCCGACGATCAGGACGCGGTCCGGGCCCGCCGACTCCTCGGCGCGGGCGCGTTCGACGGTGGCCGCCTCGAAGAGGCGTACGCCGTCGACCCGGCCGATCAGTGAGGCGTAGAAGCGGGCGAGTCCGTCCGCCGTCGTGATGCCGTTGGCGGCGGGCTGGGCCAGTGCGCGAAACGCCGGGTCGTTCGGGTCCGGGGACGGGCTGATCGCGGCGAAGGCCCGGCGGGTGACGGAGGCGGGGTCGGCGTAGGCCGCGGTGACCGAGCGCTTGGGGCGGGCACGCAGCGCGCCGGACGGCTCGGGCCCCTCGACCGGGCCGACCCGCCCAACCCGGTCGGCCTCCGCCTCGGGCAGCCCCAGCCAGAAGTCGAGCCCCAGCGGAGCGGCGATCCGGTCCGCGATCCACTGGCCGGCTCCCCGGCCCGTCACGCGCCGGACCAGTTCGTCGAGCAGCCAGCCGTAGGTGAGGGCGTGGTAGCCGTGGTCGGTGCCCGGCTCCCACACGGGTGCCTGGGCGGCGAGCGCCTCGGCGCCCCGCAGCGGGTCGAGCGCCTCCGCCGGGGTGAGCGGGCGGTCGAGGAACGGGAGTCCGGCCCGGTGGTTCAGCAGGTGCCGGACCAGCACCCGCTCCTTGCCGTGGGCCTTGAACTCCGGCCAGTAGTGGCCGACCGGTGCGTCCAGGTCCAGTTCGCCGTACTGGTGCAGCAGCAGGGGTACGGCGGCGGCGACGCCCTTGGTCGCCGAGCGCACGATCTGGGCCGTGCCCCGCCGCCAGGGCTCGGTGCCGTCGGTGCCGTTTACGTCTTTGGTGCCGGCCCACAGGTCGACGACCCGGCGCCCGTCCCGGTAGACGGCGACCGCCGCGCCCCGGTCCCCGAGCGTCTCGAAGTTCCGGGCGAACGCCTCCCGCACCGGCTCGAAGCCCTCGGTCACTGTGCCGTGCACATCCACACCCACGTCCGTCGGCCCCTTCCTTTTCACATGCCTGCGACAGCGGGTGCAACCGCTGCCGTCCGCCTGTGATTCCTTGGGGGAGCCTGGGTCAGCCCAGCACGATCGTCACATCGATGTTGCCGCGGGTGGCGTTGGAGTACGGGCAGACCGAGTGGGCCGCGTCCACCAGCCCGGCCGCGAGGTCGGCGTCCAGGACCGGGAGGGAGACGCTCAGGGCGACCGCGAGCCCGTAGCCGCGCTGCTTGTTGGGGCCGATGCCGACCTTCGCGGCGACGGTGGAGCCGGTGAGGTCGTAGCCGGCCCGGTTGCCCACCAGGATCAGGGCGTTGTGGAAACAGGAACTGAAGCCGGCCGCGAACAGTTGCTCGGGGTTGGTGCCGTTGCCGTCGCCCCCCAGCGCGGGAGGCATCGCGACCTTCAGGTCCAGACGACCGTCCTGGGTGGTGACGTAGCCGTCCCGGCCGCCGTGCGCGGTGGCCTCGGCGACGTACATGATCTTTGTCGGACGGGTGTCGGCGGCGGTGACAGCAGTGCCCTCGGTCATGGCTGGACCTTCCCGGAATCAGGCGTGCGTAAATACATCGTGCACAAGGTACTGGCGGGTAGTAAGTTGCCGCCACCAGGGGGGAGTAACTACGGGTAATGCGTGGTCGGTGCGCGTGGTCAGTCCGACCGCTCCGCCGCCGCGTCCGCCCTCCGGGCCAACTGCCACAGCTCCTCGCGCAGCCTTGCCACCTCGGCACCTGTGAGCCCGGTCGTCGTGAGCAGCGCGCCGGGCACCCGCGCCGCCCGCTCCCGCAGCTCCTTCCCGCGCCCGGTGCACGCGACCAGCACTGAGCGCTCGTCGTGCGCCGCCCGCTCCCGGCGGACCAGGCCCGCGCCCTCCAGTCGTTTCAGCAGCGGCGACATCGTGCCGTAGTCGAGGCGCAGGGCCGACGCCAGCTCCTTGACCGTCGTCTCCCCCCGCTCCCACAGCACCAGCAGCACCAGATACTGCGGGTAGGTCAGCCCGAGCTCGTCGAGAAGCGGACGGTACGCGGCCGTCACCGCGCGCTGGGCGGCGTACAGCGCGAAGCACAACTGCTCGTCCAGCAGCAGTGAGCCCTCGGTCTCCTCGTTCGTCACACGCCCATTGTCACGGACGGCCGGGCGCGCCCGACACGGCCGGTACCGACCGGGGGTCGAAGCCGTACGGCAGCTCCAGGCGGTGCGCGCGCATCAGGGCGTCGTCGGCGAGCAGGTCGGCGGTGGGGCCGTCCGCCGCGATCACCCCGTCGCTGAGGATCAGCGAGCGGGGGCACAGTTCCAGGGCGTACGGCAGATCGTGGGTGACCATCAGGACGGTCACGTCCAGCGAGCGCAGCACGTCGGCGAGTTCGCGGCGGGAGGCGGGGTCCAGGTTGGAGGACGGCTCGTCCAGGACCAGGATCTCCGGCTCTGTCGCCAGCACCGTCGCCACGGCCACCCGTCGCCGCTGGCCGAAGGAGAGGTGGTGCGGGGGCCGGTCCTTGAAGGCGGCCATGCCGACCCGGGCCAGCGCCCGGTCCACCCGTTCCTCCAGCTCCGGGCCCCTGAGCCCGGCCGCCGCCGGACCGAACGCCACGTCCTCCCGCACGGTCGGCATGAACAGCTGGTCGTCCGGGTCCTGGAAGACGATGCCGACCCGGCGCCGGATCTCGGCCATGTGCCGCTTGCCGACGGGCAGCCCGGCGACGGTGACCGTGCCGGTGCCGCCGGACAGGATGCCGTTGAGGTGCAGTACCAGGGTCGTCTTGCCGGCGCCGTTGGGGCCGAGCAGCGCGACCCGCTCGCCGCGCGCGATCGAGAAGTCGACGCCGAACAGGGCCTGTTGGCCGTCCGGATAGGCGAAGGCGAGACCGGAGACCTCGAGGGAGGCCGTCAACGCACCCGTACCAGTACTCATCACGACTCCCGTCACAACACCCGGCCCAGCACGCAGACGACGAGGGCGGCGGCCGGGAGGGACAGCGCGTAGGACCACTGCGACCGGTCCACGGCCACCTCGTCGACGAGCGGCATCGCACCGGAGTAGCCGCGGCTGAGCATGGCCAGGTGCACCCGCTCGCCGCGTTCGTAGGAGCGGATGAACAGCGCGCCCGCCGACTTCGCCAGTACACCCCAGTGCCGGACACCGCGCGCCTCGAAGCCGCGCGACTCACGGGCGATCCGCATGCGCCGCATCTCGTCGGTGATCACGTCGCCGTAGCGGATCATGAACGAGGCGATCTGCACCAGCAGCGGCGGGAGCCGCAGACGTTGCAGGCCCAGCAGCAGCTCGCGCAGTTCGGTCGTGGCGGCCAGCAGGACAGAGGCGGCGACGCCCAGGGTGCCCTTGGCCAGCACGTTCCAGGCACCCCACAGCCCGTTCACGCTCAGGGACAGTCCGAGGACGTCGATCCGCTCGCCCTCGGCCACGAACGGCATGAGCACCGCGAAGGCGACGAACGGCACCTCGATCAGCAGCCGCCCCAGGACGAACCCGGCCGGGACCCGGGCCGCGTACGCGACGAGGCCCAGCAGTACCGCGTACGCCCCGAACGCCCACACGGCCTCGCGCGGGGTGGCCACCACGATCAGCACGAAGGCGAGGACCGCGGTGAGCTTGGTGTGCGGCGGCAGGGCGTGCACGGGGGAGTGTCCGTGCCGGTACAGCCGGTGGGTGTGGACGCCGCCCATGTCAGACGCCCATGATCAGACGCTCGTGCCGTTGTTTGTGCTGGTGTTTGTGCCATTGTTTGCGCCGGTGTTCGCGTGCGTGTCCGTCGGTGAGGACGCATCCGTCCCGTCGCCCGCGCGGCGCCTGCGGACCACCCAGAAGACCCCGGTTCCCGCGACGACCGTGACACCGACGCCGATCACGCCCGCGAGGCCGCCGGAGAGCCGGGCGTTCTCGACGTCCTTGACGCCGTAGTCGGCGAGGGGGGAGTCGGCGGCGTCGTGCTCCTCGGCCTTCTCGTCGATGCCGTGGTCGGCGGCGACCTTCTCCAGTCCGTCCGGATAGGCGGAGGCGTAGAAGCTGACGCCTCCGGCGAGGACCAGCGAGGCGACCAGGCCGGCGATCCAGACCCCGCGCGGGGACCGGGCGGTGGCCGGGGCGGCGGATGGTTCGGGCTCCGGGGCGTCGACCAGCTCGCCGTTCACCCGCAGCTTGAGCCTTTGCCCCAGTCCGCGCGCCCCGTACACCAGGTCCGGGCGGACGGCGAGGACGGCACCGACGGTCAGGGCCGTGATCACGGCCTCCCCGAGGCCGATCAGGAGGTGGACGCCCACCATGGCGGTGGCGACCTTGCCGATCGCGACGTCCGTGGTGCCGCCGATCGCGTAGATCAGGGTGAAGGCGAGCGCGGAGGCCGGGACCGAGACCAGGGCGGCGACGAAGGACGCCGCGGTCACCGACCGGCGGGTGCGCGGCAGCACCTTCACCAGTCCGCGGAACAGCGCGTACGCGACGACCGTCGTGACGAGCGCCATGCAGGTGATGTTCACGCCGAGCGCGCTCAGGCCGCCGTCGGCGAAGAGGACGGCCTGCATCAGCAGGACGACCGAGACACACAGCACCCCCGTACAGGGGCCCACGAGTATCGCGGCCAGCGCACCGCCGAGCAGATGGCCGCTGGTGCCTCCCGCGACCGGGAAGTTCAGCATCTGCACGGCGAAGATGAACGCCGCCACCAGCCCCGCCAGCGGTGCCGCCCGCTCGTCCCCGAGTTCGCGGCGCGCGCCGCGCAGGCTCATGGCCACGGCGCCGGCGGCGACCACGGCGGTGGTGGCGGACACGGGGGCGTTGATGAATCCGTCAGGGACATGCACTGTTCGATGATGCGCGCTCTTGCAATTCACTCGCAAGAGCGAGGGGGTGGCCTTGACGTATCCGTGACCGAGCCCGCACGGAGAGTGGGATTCCGGAATGTGTGCGACATTGTAAGTACGAGCGGGTATGCGGCTTTCGTACAGGTAGAGCACCGTGAGGGGCCACCCATGAACGCAGTCGAGCAGTACGCACGCGCGCAGATCGTCACGGACGCGGACGCTCCGCAGGCCGCGGACCACGAGGCGGTGCCCGTGACGCTGTGCTACGACGCCGAGGACGACCCCCGCACCGTGACGGTGCGGATGCCCGGCCCCGGGAATCGCGAGTGGCCCGTCCCCCGTGCGCTGCTCGAACAAGGGCTGCGCACCCCCGTGGGAAGTGGCGGCGTGCAGGTGTGGCCGTGCGGCCGGGTGCAGACCGTCGTGGAGTTCCACTTCGCGCAGGGGGTGTCGGTGGTGCAGTTCGAGACGAAGGCCCTGACGCGGTTCCTGCGGCGCACGTACGTGGCGGCCGCCGAACCGGTTTCGCGCTGACCGCGCTGACCGCGCTGACGGGCGGCGGTGGGTGAACCGCCGCCCACGCCCGGGTCAGCCGCCGCCGAGCTTCAGCAGGCTCGCCACGATCGGGCCCGCCGTCTTGCCGCCGTGGCCGGCCGACTGCACGACGCCCGCCGCCGCCAGGTCCCCGCGGTACGCGGTGAACCAGCCGTTGGGCTTCTTCTGACCGTCGACCTCGGCCGACCCGGTCTTCGCGCCCTTGTCACCGCTCACCCCGGCCATCGCCGTCGCCGCCGTGCCGCTGGTCGCCGTGTACGACATCAACTCCCGCAACTGCGACAGCGTTTTTGGCGACATGGTGCGCGAGGCGGTGGCCAGCTCGCGGTTGTCCACCTCCGGCGACACCAGGTACGGCTGGTGGAACACGCCCGCCTTGACGGTCGCCGACACCGACGCCATGTTCAGCGGGTTCATCCGCACCCCGCCCTGACCGATCAGGGAAGCCGCCATGGGGGCGTCCTTCTGCACCGGCACCGCGCCGTCGAAGGAGGACACCCCGACCTGCCAGTCGTTCTTCGCGAGCCCGAAGACCTGCTGCGCGTGCTTGGTCAGGTCGTCGTCCGCCAACTCGGGCGCCTGGCTGATGAAGGCGGTGTTACAGGAGGCGCCGAAACTGTCCTGGAACGTTCCGCCCTTGATGTCGAACTTGTCGAGGTTCTGGAACTTCCAGCCGCCGTAGCTGAAGTACTTCGGGCACGGGTGCTTCTCGTCGATGGACGCGAGGCCCTTCTCGATCAGCATCGAGGCGGTGAGCACCTTCATCGTCGAGCCGGGGGCCAGCGAACCCTGGAACGCGGTGTTGAAGCCGCGCGAGGCGTTCGCGGCGGCGAGGATCTCACCGGTCGACGCCCGCAGCACCACCACCGACGACTTGGCCTTCTTGGCCACCTGCTCCTCGGCCGCGGCCTGGAGGGCCGGATCCAGCGTGGTCCGCACCGTGCCGGGGGTGCCCTTGCTCAGCTCCAGCACGGTCTTGTCGGAGGCCTCCGCCTTCTTGGACTCCTTGCCGCGGACCACGCGCAGTTCGATGCCGGCCTCGCCGCCCGCCGTCTTGCCGTACTTCTCGCGCAGCCCGTCCAGTATCAGCCCGATGGACGGGTAGGTGGCGGTGGTCAGTTCGCCGCCGTCCCGGTCCAGCGCCTTGACCGGCGGGGTACCCGCCTCCCCGGTGACCAGCCTGTCGCCGTCCTTGAGGTCGGGGTGCACGACGGAGGGCGCCCACGCGACCTGCGGTTCGCCGTCCCCGTCCCGGCGCACGACGGTCAGCGCGCTGTCGTAGGCGAGCGGCTCGGTGAAGTCCCCGTACGCCACCGTGCCCTTGACGGAGAACGGGACCTTGTCGCCGGTGCGGGCGCCGGCGGTGAGGGTGACGTCCTCGACGCGGGCGTCCTTGGTGTAGCCGGTGAGCAGGGCGGTGGCCGCCTCCGGGTCGTCGGTGGCCTCGGCGGCCTCGCTCACCTTGCCCTGCTGCCAGGCGGTGAGGAAACGGTCGGCCGCGGCGGTGACCTCGGCGGGGGACAACGGGCCGGTCCTGGCCTCCTTGGCCTGCTGGGTGGAGGAGGTCCGGGTGTCGTCCCCGCCCCCACCCCCGAACAGCGCGTAGGCGCCGAGCCCGGCACCGCCGACGACGACGGCGATCACCCCGCCGAGCACGGCGGGCGGGGTCTTCCGTCGCTCGGCGACGCGCTTCCTGTTGCCCACTGCTTGTCCGATCCTCCGCAGAAAAAGTCCGCCGGGCTCCCCCGATGCCCGCACGCTGCCCTCGTGGCGCTCATCCGCCATGGCTCTCACCCGCCATGGCGCTCACATGCCAACGACGGCCACCAGCCTAGAGTCCCCCCTCCCGCGCGTCGCCCTCAGCCACCCGCTCGTAGCACGGCTGCGACAATCGGACCGGCCGCGTCCCCGCCGTGGCCGCCCTGCTGGGTCATGGCCGCCGCCGCGACGTCGCCCCGGAAACCGGTGAACCAACTGTCGGAGGTGGCGTTGCCGTCGACCTCGGCGGAACCGGTCTTCGCGCCGATGTCGCCGCCGAGCCCGGCCATGGCCTCCTGGGCGGTGCCCTGGGTGGCGGTGAGCCGCATCATCTGCTTCAACTGGGCGGCGGTGCCCGCCGGAAGGCCCTTCGCCTGCGCCAGCTGCCGGCCGTCGAGCTCCGGGGAGACCAGGTACGGCTGGCGGAAGGCACCGGTGATCGCGGTCGCCGTCACCGACGCCATGTTCAGCGGGTTCATCTGCACCTGGCCCTGGCCGATGGCGCCGGCGGCACGGTCCGGACCCGCGACGGCGGGAACACTGCCGTCGAAGGAGACGATGCCGGTCTTCCAGTCGTCCCGGCCCAGCCCGAACCGCTCCTGGGCCTCCTGGGTGAGTGAGGCGTCCGTGAGCGGCTTCTCGTCGATGAGCTTGATGAAGGCGGTGTTGCAGGAACGCAGGAAGCTGTTGGCGAGGGTGGCGTTGTCGTTCGGCTCCATGTCGGTGAGGTTCTTGAACGTCTGGCTCTGCCAGGTGGCGGTGGGAGGGCAGGGCGCCGGGCCGTTCATCGAGGCCACGCCGTTGTCGATGAGCATGGCCGCGGTGACGATCTTCATGGTGGAACCGGGGGCGACCCGGCCCTGGAACGCCGCGTTGAACCCGTCCTCGCGGTGGTTGGCGACCGCCAGCACCTCGCCGGTGCTCGGCCGCACCGCCGCCACCGACGACTCGGCGAACTCCTTCACCGCCTTCTCGGCCGCGGCCTGCACCCCCGCGCTGAGCGTCGTACGCAGTTGGCCGGGTTTGCCCTTGGCGAGGGTCAGCAGCGTCGTGTCGCCGGCGCCCTCGCCCGCGCTGCCGTCCGCGGTCCCGTCGGCGTGCCGGATCACCAGCTCGACGCCGGGGGTGCCGCCCGCCTCGTCGCCGTACTTCTCGCGCAGGGTGTCCAGGATCGGGCCGAGGGAGGGGTACTCCTCCTCGGTGAGCACCGTGCCGTCCCGGCCCAGGGCCTCGATCGGCGGCTGCGCCGCCTCCCCGGTGACCAGGGTGTCGCCGTCCTTCAGATCCGGGTGGACGACGGACGGCTGCCAGTCGACCAGCGCGCGCCCGGTGGTCTCCCCGCGCACGACGGTCAACTCGCTCTTGTAGCTGAGCGGTTCGGACTTCCCGCCGTAGGAGACGGTCGCCTTCACCCGGAACGGCACGGTGGTGCCGGTGGCCGTGCCCGGCGTGATCTCGACGTCGGTCAGGTGGGCGTCCTCGCCGTAGGCAGCCAGTAACGGGCCCGCCTCCCCGGCGTCGTTCGTGTACGACGCGGCCTGCTCCGCCTGCGCCTTCTCCCAGGCCGCGAAGAACGCCCCGCTCGCCTTCGTGACCTCCTCCTCGTCCGGCGGCCCGGACTTCTTGGTCACGGCCGCGTCCGAACCGCCGCCTCCCCCGCCGTCGTTCACCGCCGACACGATGTTGTAGACCCCGTACCCGGCCCCGATCACCATGACGGTGAACACACCACCGATGACGGTGGCCTTGACCCCCTTGCCCATCGGGCTTTTCCCCTCCCCGCCGGACCCCCCACGCCTTCTGAACGTGTTCAGGACGTTCGGCGAGTGAGCACTCTACGCACAAGGAGTGACGACCGGGACGGCTGTTTCCGATTGTTGTCCGAACGGAGACGGGTGGTCAGGGGGGCCCGAAGGCCGACTCCCACCTTCTCCGGCCCGCCCGGCTCGACACCCTCCGGCGACCGGGGACGGCCCTTTTGTTCGGGTTGTTCGGGGTTCTTGCGGTACGTTCACGATCATGGCGCGGAGACGACGGCTGCGGGTGGGGATCGCCGCGGTGCTGACCGCTTGCTCGGGTCCGGACCGCGCCCCTGGCGACCGGACCGCGGCGATCGAAGGGACATGGCAGAGCGCCGGGTACGGCTACGTCTTCGACATCGCCCGGGACGGTGCGGGGAGGACGCGGCTCACCTCCTACGACCGGACAGCGGCGAGCTGCCTCGGCGGGGACTCGTCGGTACCGGTGGGCCGCGACGGCGATGCGACGTCCTTCGGTGAGGACGGTGAGGTCGAGCTGGTCGTCCGCAGGCAGGGAGGCCGACTGGCCGTGCGGGAACCGGGGTCGGCCGGACACATCCGCATGAACCGGCTCGAGGAGCCGCCCGGCTGCCCGTCCGCGATCTCGAGGAACAGGACGGCTGGCACGGCCTCGTGCTCGATCTGCGCCTCAACGACGGCGGTTTCGACGACCTCGGCATCGAACTCGCCTCCCGGCTGACGGACAAGCCCCATGTCGCGTTCCGGAAGCGGGCGCGCGACACGCGGGCGGCCTCCGGGTTCACGCCGTACGAGAAGCTGCGGGTGCCGCCCAGCACCCGCCCCAGACGCTACGTAGCCCGGGGTGTGCCAGGTGGATACCGAGTCTGGGACAACCGAGGGCGTCGATGGTGGGGGGATCTATACGAGTTGTGTCCTGACAATCTCGTGGCCGAGCTGAACGGCCAGGCGGACCCTGCACGGATCACCGCGCTGATGAAGCACTACAGGGCGCAGAAGCGATAGGTACGGCCGAAACAGGGATAACGCATGGGCGCACCACAAGCGCACCAGATCGGGCGGTGAACGGCGGGGAATCACGGTGAAAGCAGCCAGGCCCGACGGGACGGCGCCCCGGCCGTTGGCCCAGCTCAGCGACCGACCCGACCTCAAAGAGCCGCAGCTTCCCAAGCTGAGAGCGCTAGTTCGATTCTCGTCACCCGCTCCAGAGATGCCCCCAGGCCAGAGGCCCGGGGGTTCTTTGTTGTCCAGACCGGTGGGCGCGTATCGCATCACGACCGCACCGGACCGAACGGGTAACAGCGTGGAATCGCAGCTGAACCCGGACAGTGGCGGCGTCACGGCTCCGCGGCGGTCCGGGACCGCGTCTCAGCGCAGCCGGGGTACCCGTGGGCAGGAGTGAAGAAGGTCATGATGTGGTGCGCGGCGTCGGGGTCAGCCGGTTCGCCGGTGCTGCGAACCTGCTGAATCAGGGCACCGCCCCAGCCCGTGTCCAGGTAGCGGGCAGTACGCCGGAGCATGCCCACCAAGGGCTCGGCATCGCGGGCGTGGCCACGGGCGAAGGTGCTGACGGCCCACAGGGTCTTGCCGCGCATTCGGCTGCGGAAGTTCAGTTCGGGGCGGTTCATCCACCGGGCCCAGTAGTCCAGGTAGAGCTTGGTCTGTGCGGAGACGCTGTACCAGTAGAGCGGGGACACCACCACGATGTCCGTGTGCTCCAGGGTCGCGTCCAGCAGCAGTTTCTCGTGCCCTTCCACGCCTGGCCGGCCGTCCTCCGCCGGGGCGGCGAAGGACGGGCCGAAGGCTTCCGCCCCGGAAAGGGGCAGCCCGCTCAGCGACAGCCAGCTTCGCTCGGTCTCCGGGGGGAGCCCCCCGGCCGCACGTCGGGCCAGCCGCTCGGAGGCGCTGTCCGGACGCGGACTGCCCAGCATGAAGGCGAAGCTCCGCGGACGGTCCTGATCGAACGTCCGGCCCGCCGCCCTTTCCTGCCCGGTCTCAGCCATGGGCCGGTACGTCCGCACCGGTGCCGGTGTTGAAGCCGGAGGCGTCGGCCTGGGCCACGAGGCCGACGTGACGCTCGGCGTCCTGGCGCAGTTCCTCGGTGTACCGGACCACGCCGCCCCGTCCGGCGTAGCGGCGGGCGCGCGCCCCGCTGGTGCGGCGCAGCACGGTGATGCTGTTCTGCATCAGCTTCTGCGACTCCAGAAGGTTCACCACCTCCAGCTCGCCGGGGTTGGCCTGCTGGAACTTCTCGATGTAGCGCAGCAGGGCTTCGCCCTCCGGATAGGTCATCAGGTAGTGCATGACCACGAGGCCGCCGTCCGGGTTGATCAACTCCCAGAAGTGGTCGAAGAAGTAAAGGCACTCCCAGGCATCGACCCAGGCGAAGTCGATGGGTGTGAAGTCCTCGGGGATGCGCTCGGCGGCGTCCTTGAGGTCGGCGTTCACCACCGTGACCCGGCTGTCGAGGTCCAGCTCGCGCAGGACCTCCTGGACGCGGTCGGCGGAGGAGTCGGCGATGGAGAGGTTGTCCACGGCCACCAGGCGCGGCCGGTAGGGCTCCAGGTGGTGCGAGGGAGTCACCAGCGGAGGGTCGGCCAGTAGCCACGCGTCGTCCAGGTCCGCTCCCCGGGCGAGGTGCTCCCGGGTCTTTGCAGCGAGCGCCCCGGACTCGTGTCGCACGGCGCCGTCCGCGTCCGCGAGGGCGGCGGCGAGAAAGGGCGTGGTGTACCCCATCCCCACTTCCAGGACGCGTTCGGGCCGCAGCAGCTGGATCAGGTTCGCAAGCAGTGGGCCCACGACTTCGGTGCCCATGCCGGGGACGCTCAGCCCGGCCACCGCCTTGCGGAACTCCTCGGTGTGAACTCTCTGGGTCATATCCCGTCCTTGCTCTGCGTCGGACAGGCCAACTGAATGGCCTCGATAAAAACTGCAGGGAAATACCGTGATACTCAAGTCGAGTTCTTTCACCACCCCCAGGAAGACTGTCCGATTTCAAGGTCCAGTCTTAATATGCATGCATGTCACACGACCATTCAAGGAATGTTTCCGGGCAAAGCAGATGCGATCGGGCGAATTGTGGAGCGGAGCTCTGCGAGGCCGGGTTGCGCCGGTACCGGGAGGCGACATCGGCCGGTTCGGTCGCCGAAGGGGCGGCCGAACACTGTGTCATCGCCCTTGGCCTGCTGGAGCCGATGGTGAACACCCTTGGACGCCTGGCTCCCCTGCCTCCCTCCGTGGCCGCCCACCGGGCGATGACCCCCGTTCAGGAGGAGCTGGCGACCAGCCGCCGCCGACTCGTCCATCTCGCGGAGTCCTTCCACTCCGCGGAAGAGGTGTTCGCCGCGGCGCGCAGAGGGGACCTGCCCAGCGTCACGGTCCTGCGCGGCGGTGAACTCATCGCCCGCACGGTGGACGCCTCGGTGGCCGCCTGCCGGTCCCAACTGCTCACCGCGCAGCCCCGGGGCCGCCGGCCCCCGGAAATACTGGAAGCAGCGGCGGAACGCAATCTCGCACTCCTGGCGAAAGGAATACACCAGCGAACCCTTTACCAGCACTCGGTGTGGTCGCACCCGCCGACCGTCGAATACATCAAGAAAGTCGCGGCGGCCGGCGGAGAAATACGGACGGTGGACGAGATGTTCGACCGGCTCATCATCTGCGACCGGGAGGTGGCGTACATCCCCACGAGCCCGGACTACGCCGAAGAGGCGCTGGAGGTCCGCGACCCGGCGATCGTCTGGTTCCTCACCAACGTGTTCGAGTACGCCTGGGCACGGGGCACCTCGGTCGACCCGAACATGAAGAGCCGCCCGCGCGTCGTCGTCTCCGAGATCGAGCAGAGCATCATCCGCTTCCTCGTCGCCGGTCAGACCGACGAGAAGATCGCCCGCGGGCTGGGCATCAGCCGGCGCACGGTGTCCGAGTACATCAGCCGTATCTCGCGTCAGCTCGGCAGCATCAGCAGGGCGCAGCTCGGCTATCTCATCGCCGCCCGTGGTCTGATCCCCGACCAGGTGCTCGCCGACCCCGCCGCCCTCCCCGACGACGAGGCGACGGGTGACGGCCCTCCGTAGGCCCCATCGCTCCCTCACCGGTCCACAGCCCCGCGCAGCGCGTCGAGAACGGTGTCGCCGATCCGGTCAGCGATCTTGTCGGGGTGGCCCTCGGTCACGGACTCCGAGGTGAACAGACGACGGGACATGTCACATGCTCCAGAAGGACGGGAGTCCAGAGGGACGGCAGGGGGAGACACGGGCGCTCGCGGGAGGCACGGCGGCGACCTCGTCGCGGATGGCGGCGCACACCTCTTCCACGTGGTCGAACAGGTAGAAGTGGCCGCCCGGCCAGGAATGGGCAGTGGTCCGGGCCGTGGTGTGCTCGCCCCAGGGAGCGGCGATCCGCGGCCCGGCCACGGGGTCGTCCTCGCCCGTGAAGACCGTGAGCGGGGTCTGAAACGGCGGGCCGGGGCGCACCCGGTAGGTGTCCACGATCGACAGGTCGCCACGGAGCACCTCCACCATGAGCTCCAGCACATCGGGCATCTCGAAGACCTGCTCGGGGGTGCCCCCCAGGCCTCGCATGAAGGCGATCAGCCGCTCTTTCGGCCACAGGTGACGCTGTGTCCGGTCGGGACGGTGTCCGGGCGCGGGCGCCCCGGAGAGCCCCACCCACTCCGGAGTGAGGCCCTGCGCGGACAGTTCCCGGGCAGCGTCGAAGGCGACCAGCGCGCCCATGCTGTGCCCGAAGATCGCGTAGGGACCGGGTCGTAGGGAGCGGAGCTCGGGCACCACGTAGGCGACGGCCTGGGCGGAGGTGCGGCAGGCCCGTTCCCCGGTGGCCATCAGCCGTCCCGGCAGGTCGACGGACCACAGGTTCCAGTCCGCGGGGAGCCACCGGGCGAAGGGGGCGAAGGACGCCGCCGACCCCCCGGCGTGGTGCAGGAACACCAGGGTGAAGGGTGCGGTGCCGGCACTGGTGCCCACCCCGTCCGGAACGGGCACCAGCGCCAGCAGACGCCGCAGGTCCTTCACCCCGGCCCCGAAGGTCATGTTCATCAGCCCCGGTACTCCACGGCCGTGACGGCCCAGGTGAACCCCATGCCGCTGCTGGCGAGCAGCAGGAGGTCGCCCTCGGCGAGCCGCTTGCCGTCCAGCAGGTCCCGCAGGGCGATCAGCAGGTCGGAACCGCCCATGTGGCCGAGCCGGTCGTAGTTGAAGACGCTGTTCTCGGCCGGGATGCCCAGTTTCTCCAGAAGCCGTTCGTGCATTCCCTTGTCGCCCTGGTTGATCAGGAAGTACGCGACATCGGAAAGGTCCTTGCCCAGCTCGTCCAGCACGTCCCGGACCCGGGCCGGGAAGTTCTCCAGGTAGGCGTCGGCGAGGCCGGGGCGGCGGCCACGCCGACGCATCAGGATCCGGTCGTCCTCGACGTCACCGGAGTAGTAGTCCGCCCAGGACGGGTCCGTGCGCATCGACGACGTCAGCACCTCGAAGGCGCAGTCGCGCCGGCCGAGGAGAACCGCCGCGGGGGCGTCGCCGAAGTTGAACAGCGCCTTGGAGTCGGGGTCCTCGTGGTCGACGAGCCGGCTGAGCCGGTCGCCGATGATCACGAGAGCGAACGGGCCTGCACCCAGGGCGAGTTCGTTTAGGCCGGTGCGTACGGCGGCCATGCCGCCGTTGCAGAAGTTGGCCACCTCGAAGCAATGCGCCCGGGAGATGCCCAGTTCGTGCGCGACCCGGGCCGCCGGCGACCAGAAGGGCAGGTCCCACTCGCCCGAGCCGGCGTAGATGACGTGGCTGACCTCGTCGGGCGACACCGCGTTGCGCTCCAGCACCGCCCGTGCGGCCTCGGCCGCCAGTTCCCACGCCTGCTCCTGGTCCCCCAGGGCGGGGAACTGCTCGGTGTGCGTGATCGCGAGGATGTCACCGACCGGCACGCCGGATTCCGCGTGCATGCGGTGCACGTCCGCGCGGGAAGCCGGAAAGCGCACCTCGAAGTCGACTATGCCGCCCATGGTCCTCTCCGTCGTCGTGTCGTCGGGGCCCGGTCCACCCGTCGGCGTACGGCCGCTCACCGCGCCTCCTCTTCTCCTGAGACGAGCAGACGCAGCCGGTTCAGGTGGGTGAGTCCGTCCAGGACGGACGGCGTCGGCAGTCCGAAGTCGACGAGGCAGGCCACCTCGTCCACACCGATCTCCCGGAAGCGGGCCACGCTGCTGCGCACCTTGTCCACCGTGCCGAGCAGACCCCCGCTGTCGTAGTAGCGGTCGAAGGAGCGGTTGACGACGAACTCCACGTCCTGTGGAGTGAGCCGCGAGGCGTCGATCCGGCGGCCGTCCAGCTGGGAGCCCAGGAGCAGCCCCAGCGAGCTGCGCAGGTAGTCGTTCAGCGGCCCGCGGACCGCCTCGCGAACGACGTCCTCGTCCTCCCCGAGGCAGGTGTGCACCATGAGGGCGACATGACCGGTCCATCCGTCGGTCCCGCCCCGCTCCGTGACCGCCTTGCGGTACTCGGTGATCTTCAGGGCCAGGTCGTCCAGGTCCTGGCCGAGAAGGTGGGTCAGCACCCCGGCACCGAGCCGCCCCGCGTTGCGGAAGGTCTCCACACCTCCGGCGCTGGTGACCCAGACGGGCAGCTCCCGTTGCACCGGCGGCGGGAAGACGCCGAGCTGCTGCGTGGTCCCGACGCCGTCGGTCACCGACAGCTTCTCGCCCCGCCACAGCGCCCGCACCTGCTCGACGCGCTCCAGCAGGAGCTGTCGGCGGTTGTCGTAGTTCTCCGGGCAGAGCGCGAAGTCGGTGGCGTGCCAACCGGAGGCGAAGGACAGTCCGACCCGGCCGTTGGACAGGTTGTCCACGACCGACCACTCCTCGGCGATCCGCAGCGGATGGTGCAGCGGTGCCACCACGCTGCCTGCCCGGACCCCGACGCGCTCGGTGACCGCCGCCACCGCCGCCGCGGTCACCGACGGGTTCGGGTACAGGCCTCCGAAGGGGTGGAAGTGCCGTTCCGGCGTCCACACGGCCGAAAAGCCGTTGCGGTCCGCGAAGCGGGCGCCCTCCAGCAAGAGTTCGTAGCGATCCTTCTCCTTCTCGGTGCTGTCGTTGGCGAAGTAGAAGAGGCTGAAATCCACAGTGATTCCTCAGGCTGCCGGGACCGGGACGTTCGGTGGACGGACTAGGCGACGGATTCTTCGGCGGCAGACGACAGCGGCTGGCGGGTTCCGGCGGCCCAGGACGCCACCGCCGGGGCCACCAGGCCGGCGGTGAGCAGCAGGACCGAGAAAACCAGCCAGCCGCCCATGCCCAGACGGGTGAGGAGCGCGGTGGCCAGCGCCGGGGTCACCACGGTGCCGAGTTGGACGGACATGCCGAACATCCCCTGGTACTGGCCCTGGGCGTGGTCCGGGGCCAGCCCGAAGGCCAGCGACCAGGAGCCGGCGCTGTAGAACATCTCGCCGACCACGTGGACGAGAGCGCCCGCCAGCAGGATCAGCACGGCGAGCCAGACCGGTCGGTCCGCCGCCAGGGCGAAGAGCAGACAGCACACCGCGAGCAGGACTCCCGACCTGCGCAGCGTCCGCGCCCCGCCCGGCACGTCGTCACTGCCCTTGCTCGCCCGCACCTGGAACAGCACGACCACGACGGTGTTGAGGACGATGATCGCCGAGTACAGCCACTCGGGCGCCGCCGTCCGGTCCGTCAGCCAGACGGGCAGCGCCACGGTGAGGATGGCGACGTTCATCACGAGGACCGAGTTGAGCAGTGCCACCACGGCATAGGGAGCGTCACGCAGCACCACCCACTTCGGCCCGGACCTCTCCTTGGGCACCGGATCCACCTGAGGAACCCTCAGGTAGGCCAGCCCGGCGACCACGAACATCGCGCCGCCCGTGATCAGCAGGCCGACATAGCCGCCGCGGTTGTCGAAGTACAGGGCGACCGCCCCCGCCGCGGCGCCCAGCGACACGCCCAGATTGCTGACCGCCCGCATGTAGGACCAGGCGCGGACCCGCTCCTTGTGCGGGATCAGCCCGGCGATCAGCGCGCCGCGGGCCGCGTCCGTCGAGGACTCCGCCATCAACGCCAGGCTGGTAACGGCCACCAGGGCGACGAAGCTGTCCACGAAGCCGTAACCCGTGACGAACACGCCGAGCAGCAGCAGGAAGCCCACCGTGGCGTTGCGCGGCCCGGTCCGATCGGCCAGCCGGCCTGCCGGAATGCTGGCGGTCATCCCCAGTGCAGCGCCGATCGTCATGGCCAGACCGACCCGTTCGGCGGGGATGCCCACGGTCCGGATGAAAAACAGCACGCTGACCGACATGAGAATGCCATGGCCCGCCGTCTTGGCCAGGTTGCTCAGACACAGGGTGCGCACCACGCCTTTGGGCGGAACGATGTTCTCGAGGAACGACACGGGATCTCCTAGCTGACCGTGGGTGCCGGACAGGGTGACATCAGATCGGCTGTGATGCGGGCTCGGTCGATCTTCCCGTTGGCGTTGAGCGGCATCGCCTCCAGGCGCCGGAAGCGGCGCGGCACCATGTGGACGGGCAGTTGCTTGCGCAGGGCCCGGACGAGGACGCCCCGCTCGGCCGGCTCACCGGTGTAGCAGCCCACGAGCTCGGTGTCGTCCCCGTGGCGCAGCGCGACCACGACGGCCTGGCGCACGGCGGGGTGCCGGCGCAGGGCCGCCTCGATCTCGCCGAGTTCGATGCGGTAGCCGCGCACCTTCACCTGGTTGTCCAGTCGGCCCAGGTGAACGAGGCGTCCGTCCTCCCACCGCACCCGGTCACCGGTGCGGTAGTAGTGCTCCGCCGTCAGTTCACCCTCGCCGTCGTACACGGTGACGCCGTCCCCGCCGCACCGCAGGAACCGCCCGCTGTTGTCGGCCGGGTCAAGGTAGCCGTCGAAGCGCTGTGAGCCGCGCACCACCAGCTCGCCCTCCTCTGCGGGGCGGCCCCGCTCGTCGAGCACCAGGTGCTCCAGGAAGCCGTAGACGGATCCGACGGGCACGGTGTCGTTGGACGTCTTCGGCCACTCGCCGACCTTGGCCGGCAGGGTGTACTCCGTGCAGGCGACGGTGAGTTCGGTGGGGCCGTAGACGTTCACCAGCGTCGCCCCGGGTGCCACCACGTGCCAGGCTGCGGCCTGGTCGTACGAAAACTGCTCGCCGATGAAGACGCTCATCCGCAGCCCGGTCGCCCGCCCGGCCGGCAGATTGCCCAGTTCCGCGCCGACCGAGACCACGGACGGCACCGAGAACCAGTGCGTGATCCCGTTGTCCACCACGTAGTCGACCGGAGACAGCAGTTCGGCCCGGCCGGGCACGACGAGGGTCGCACCACCGCCCCAGGTGACGAACAGGTCGAACACCGACGGGTCGAAGGTGAGGTCGAAGGTGTGTGACATCCGGCAGCCCGGCCCGACGCCGAAGCGTGCGATGTTGTGCGCGAGGTACGGCGAGACGTTGCGGTGCCGGATGGGCACCCCCTTGGGCCGCCCTGTCGACCCCGAGGTGAACAGCACATACGCCACGTCGTCCGGGGAGGAGGCCGGCGCGGGCAGCGGGCATGCGGGCCCGGTGCCCTCGCGCCCGGCAGCCGCCACCTCGTCCGAGGTCAGTCGCAGCTGGGCCGGTACGCCGATGCCCAGCCCCTCGTCGAGCTGGGCCGCGTCGGCGGCGTCCGCGATCAGCACCTCGCTGCCGGCCAGCTCACAGATCATGCGGTTGCGCGAGGCCGGGAAGGCGGGGTTGACCGGGGTGACCGTGGCGCCCAGGCGCAGGGCCGCCAGGTAGCCGACCAGGGAGACCACACTGCGGGTCGCCATCACGGAGACCCGGGCGGGTGCCTCGCCGTGCTCTTGGAGGAGGCGGCCGGCGACCGCCTCGGCGGCGGTGCGCAGCTCCCCGTAGGTGAGCCGTTCGCCGCCCGCCTCCAGGGCCGGCAGGTCGTGGTGGCGGGCGGCGGACCGCTCGAACCACTCGTACATCGTCAGCGTCTCAGCCACTACCCGGCTCCTCGACTGTCTCGGAGGTTTCCAGGTCGGGCGCGTCGAGGCGCATGGTGGTGGGCGGGTCCTGCCGTACGGGCTCGATGTGCAGCAGCTCGACGCCCTCGTGGTCCGCGGTGCCGGCCTCGCCGGGCAGGACGCCGGAGCGCTCGCCTTCGTACGGGGTGAACCCGGCGAAGCGATAGGCGATCTCCATCATCCGGTTGCGTTCGGTGCGGCGGAAGTCCGCGAAGAGCCGCACCCCGGAACGGGCCGCCTCGTCGATGAGCCAACGCAGCAGCACCGCGCCCGCGCCGAAGGAGACCACTCGGCAGGACGTGGCGAGCAGTCTGAGCAGCCAGGCGCCGGGATGCCGCTCCAGCAACACGATGCCGACGGCCCCGTGATCGCCGAACCGGTCGCACAGCCGGACCACGAGAACCTCGTGCGTCGGGTCGGTCAACAGGGCACGCAGTTGCTCGTGGCCGTAGTGAACACCCGTGGCGTTCATCTGACTGGTGCGCAGTGTCAGTTCCTCGACCCGGGCCAGGTCGGGCTCGGTGGCCCGGCGGATGGTCATCTCCAGGCCGAGGGTGCGCAGAAACTCCTCGTCCGGCCCGGCGAACTCCTCACGTGCCGCCTCCCGACGGAAGCCGGCCTGGTACATCTCGCGGCGGCGCCGGGAGTCGACGGTGGCGACGGGACTGAACTCCGGCAACGAGGCCAGCTCCGCCGCCTGTTCCGCCGGGTAGCACCGCACCACGGGCAGGTGGTGTGCCACCTCGGCCCGCTCGGCGGGCTGGTCGTCGACGAAGGCGATCGTGTCGAGCGCGAAGCCCAGCTGGTCGGCGATCCGCCGCACGGACTCGGACTTGGGGCCCCAGCCGATGTGCGGAAGGACGAAGTACTCGGTGATCCCCAGCTTCTCCAACCGCTCCCAGGCGTGGTCGTGGTCGTTCTTGCTGGCCACCGCCTGGAGGATGCCGCGCTCGTCGAGGACCTCGACGACCTCGCGTATCCGCTCGGACAGCGTGACCTCGCCGTCCTCCAGGAGGGTCCCGTCCCACAGGGTGTTGTCCAGGTCCCACACCAGGCACTTGACCGCCTTGGCCGTGCCCGTCGGGGCGAAAGCGCCCGTTGCGTCCATCCCGTCCTTCTCCGTCCTGCTCCCGGTTTCCGTCACCGGCACGGTCAGACCTCCCACAGCGTCACGGCCCAGGCGGCGACCGGGCTGTTGTTCAGGACCAGCACGAGGTCGCCCCGGCTCAGCTCGCCGCGCGCCAGCAGCCGGTCGAGGTTGAGCACGACGTCCATGGCGCCCAGATGTCCGTATGCGGCGAGGTGCTCGTTGCAGACCGGGTGGACGGGCAGGCCGAGGAGGGACTCGTAGAACCGGTAGGCACTCGCCGTCACGTTCTGCATGAGGGTCGCGGCGACGTCCTCCTTGGCGATGCCCGCCTCGGCGAGGACCTCGTCCACCATCCGGCCCAGCCGCATCCGGCTGTGCAGGGCCATGTCGAAGCGGTAGCGGTCCGGGGATCGGCACTCCTCACGCCACTCGTAGTACGGCACGTTCTTGTAGTCGACCCGGAACAGGTCGTGGAAGGAGCCGTCGGTCTCCATGCGATGGGCACGCAGCAACGGACGCCCTCCGCGCACCAGGGTCATGGCGCAGGCGCCGTCGCCGATCACGGTGACCGGGTGGCGGACCCGGTCCAAGCCGGTGGGGCGGCTGCCGTGGGCGATCAGCACGCTCTGCCGGGAAGGATCGGCCAGCAGCAGGTCGCGGGCGAGTGCCCAGGCCGCGCTGGAGCCGGTGCAGCCGAGCCCGTCCAGGGTGAACGCGAAGGACCCGTCGAGCTTGGTGTCGGCTTGGACGCGGCACGCGTCGGAGCCGAGCAGCACGTCCGGTGCGCGCGGGCCGACCAGCATCAGGGTGTCCGGCCGCTGCGGAGCGCCGGGCGCGCCCTCGTCCAGCCGGGTCAGCAGACCTCGGACGGCGTCGACCGCCAGGTCCCCGGCAGTGCGGTCCTGAACGACGCCGACCGTGGCGATCCCACTGTTTTGGACGAACTCGGCTTCCTCATGACCGAGTTCGGGGTACTCGGGGAGGTCCTGCACGCGTGTGAGCTCCGTTGGGAGCACACAGTGGACGGCGCCGATTCCGATGGTCACGACCACACCGCCAGAGCGTGCTTGCCCAGCAGCAACTGGCTGATCTCGTTGCTGCCCTCGATGATCTCCATGAGTTTCGCGTCGCGGTAGGCGCGGGCCACCGGGCCGCCGTCGTGGGCCCCGGCGGAGGCCATCACCTGCACCGCCGTGGCGGCACCACGCGCCGCCTGTCCGGCCGCCAGGTGCTTGGCGGTCACGGCGGCGGTCACCAGTCGGGGGTTCCCCTCGTCCCAGTAGCGGCTGGCGTGCTCGCAGCAGAGGGTGGCGGCCTCCTGGGCCACGTGGAGTTCCGCGAGATGCCGGGCGACCAACTGGTGCTGGGCCAGCGGGGCACCGAACTGTTCGCGGGTGGCGGCGTGCCCGCAGGCCGCCCGCAGGCAGGCGCGCAGGATGCCGACGCAGCCCCAGGCCACCGAGATCCGTCCGTAGGTCAGTGCCGAGGTCACCAGCCAGTCGGTGGGCAGGCCGGTGCCGCCGAGCAGGCTGTCGGCGGGCAGCCGCACCTCTTCGAGCCGGATGTCGGCGTGGCCGGCGGCCCGGCAGCCCATCGGATCGGTCACCCGCTCCACGGTGACGCCCGGGGCGTCCGTGGGTACGACGACGACAGCCGCTCCCGTGCCGTACCGGCCGAAGACCACCAGGAGATCGGCGTATGCGCCGACGGTGATCCACGCTTTGCGGCCATCCACGACGACGGTGCCGCCGTCCCGCCGGATGGTGGTGGCCATGGCCGCGAGGTCGCTGCCGGCGCCGGGCTCGCTGAAGGCGACGCCGGCCAGCCGACCGGACGTCAGCGCGCTGAGGTGGGTGGCCTTCTGCTCCATGTCGCCGAAGCGCTCCACGGTCCAGGCGGCCATGCCCTGGGACGTCATCACGCTGCGCACGGAGGAGCACAGGGACCCGATGTGAGCGGTGAGCTCACCGCTCTCGACGCTGCTCAGACCCGGGCCGCCGTACGCCGCCGGAACCTGGGCGGCCAGCAGGCCCTTGCCGCCCATCTCGCGCAGCAGATCGCGGGGCAGTTCCCCGGCCAGGTCCCAGGCGTCGGCACGGTCGGCGACCAGATCGGTGGCCAGCAGCTCCAGCTCCGACCGCACCGTGTCCGGGGCCGGCACGGGGGGTCTTTCCTGGACCCGGGACTCACTCATCCGTACCGCCCCGCAGAGACAGGACGAGCTCGGTCATTCGGTTCACACTGCGGAAGTTGTCCATGTTGAGGTGCGGGCCGCTCACCTGCACCCCGAAGGCGCTCTCCACGTGGACCAGCAGCTCCATGGCGAAGAGCGAGGTGACCAGGCCGGAGGCGAAGAGGTCCATGTCAGGGGCTACGTCTGTCCTGGTGCGCCGCTGCAGGAACTCGGTCAGGTTCTCGCGGATCGACTCGGTTGTCCGTGCCTGATCGATGGGGGTGGTCATGACGTGCTACCTCCGTGCTCGAAGAATCCGCGGCCGGTCTTGCGGCCAAAGTCGCCCGCGGCGACCTTGTCCAGCAGCAGGGCGCAGGGCTCGTAACCCGCGTCGCCGGTGCGCTCGTGCAGCACGCGCAGTGAGTCGACCACGTTGTCGAGGCCGATCAGGTCGGCGGTGGCGAGCGGGCCGGTGGTGTGGCCCAGGCAGCCCTCGAAGGCGGCGTCGACGGACGCCGGATCGGCAGTGCCGTCGGCCACGATGCGGGCCGCTTCGTTGATCATGCGCTGCAGGATCCGGTTGATCACGAAGCCCGGGCCGTCCCCGACCTCGATGCCGTTCTGCCCCAGCGCCCGGAGCAGGGCGCGGGCCGCGGCGACGGCGTGCTCCCCGGAGCGCGGCCCACGGATCAGCTCCACCGTGTGAATCATGTACGGCGGGTTCATGAAGTGGATGCCGACCAGGTCGTCCGGCCGCCGCACCGCGTCCGCCTGCTCGTCGATGGGGACCGCGGAGGTGTTGGAGACCAGCAGGGTTCCCGGGGCGACCAGTGCGGACACCTCGGCCAGCACCTTGGCCTTCAGCGGGGCGAGTTCGGTGACCGCCTCGATCACGGCGGTGGCCCCGGTGATGTCCTCCAGACGGGTGGTGGTGACCAGGTCACCGGTGGCACCCTCCCGGGGCAGCTTGCCCATCATCCTGGCCAGCCGCAGCTGACCCGCGACATTCTCACGCGCCTTGTCGAGGGCCGTCTCGTCGATGTCGACCAGAACGACGGGCAGGCCGTGGCCGACGGCCAGAGCACTGATGCCGGTGCCCATGACGCCGGCACCGATCACCGCGAGGCGGTGGGCCGATCCCTCCACGTGGGAGTCCAGGCCCTGTGCGGGGCCGGTGTCGGGGGTCTCCTGGCTGCCGGTGCTGCTCACTTCTCCTCCTCCGCGGCCATCAGCGCGCCCTCGGCCGCCAGCTCGGGCAGCAAAGAGCCGATGTCCTCCGTGCGGTGGGCCAGGAACGCCAGGCCCCGGCGCAGTTGGCCGCCACTGACGACGGGGGACAGTCCGGCGTGGCGCAGCCAGGGCTGCCAGCCCTTCGCCTGGACACCGGCCTCGTCGAGTTCGTGGCCCTCCATCTCGTACAGGGCCGTGGCCGAGAGCACCTTGCTACCGGTGGCCTGGGCCTGCTCGGCGACCAGTCGCTGCCATTCGGTCAGCGGCACCGTGCGCGTGGGCAGTCCGGCCTCCTCCAGGGTGGCGAACAGGTCCTCCAGGCTGGGTGAGGCCTTGTCCACCAGGTGATAGGCACGGCCCACGGACTTGGGAGACAGCGCGAGTTCGGCGACCGCGCGGGACAGTACGTCCACCGGCGAGACCGGCATGCCGCGGTCGTCGACCGGGCGTGCCCCCACCACCAGGCCGCTGGCGAGCAGGAACCAGATCAGGTCCTTGTCGTTGCAGGCACCGGACGTGGTCGAGGCCATGATCAGCCCGGGCCGGAAGACCCGGACCCGCATGCCGTCCTGGTCGGCGCGGTCCAGGATGCGTTCGCCGACCCACTTGCTCACGCCGTACCCGCCCAGTTGCGGGTCCAACGGCTGGTCGCGGGTCTCCATCAGCTGCCCGCCGGGTCCGGTGGGCGCCGTGGCGGCGACCGTGGAGATGAAGCTGATGTCGCGGATGCCCAGGGGCCGCATCCAGTTGAGCAGTCCGACCAGCGGCAGCACGTTGTCCTCGCGCAGTGCCCGGTACGGCTCGGTGAATACGACCTTGGCCGCGCAGTGCAACACCTGCCCGATGCGCGTGGTCAGTTCGCCGCCCCGGTACTCGCGGCACACGGTGCCGACGTCCCGCAGGTCCCCGGGGACCGCGTGCACCCGCTCCGGGTCCGGCTCCGGCAGCCCGAACTTGGCCGCGGTGGCCCTCAGCCGGTCCATGCCCTCGGCTTCGTCCACGGCCCGTACGAGGCAGTAGACGCGGCCCTTGGACGCGTCGGAGGCGGCGAGCAGCGCGTCGAGGAGGAAGGCGCCGAGGTAGCCGGTGGCGCCGGTGAGCAGCACGTCCCGGCCGGGAGCCGACTGCTTGGCCAGTGGTTCCAGCGCGATCTGGAGGTCCGCGTCGACCAGGGCCCCGTCACCGTCGGCGGCGGGGTCCACCTCCGCGTCGCCCAGTCCGGCCCCGTTCTGCAGTCCGGCGACGATCTGCGCGAGCCGGCGGATGGTGGCCTGGCTGCCGCCCGCCCGGTGGATGTTGATCAGTACGCCGTGCCGCTGCTGGATCTCCAGGACCATCTGGACGGAAAGCAGGGAAGTGCCCCCCAGGGCTCCGAACTCGTCGTCGAGGCCAATGGTGTCGAGACCGAAGAGCTCCTGCCACAGCGCGGTCAGCTGCGCCTCCAGCGTGCCGGGCGCGGGGGTCGCCGGGCCCTGGGGGCCGGTCGTGGAACCGGTCCCGCCGGCAGTGGTCCCGGCGGCCGCCGACTGCTGGACGGGCTGGTCGAACCCGGCCAGCCGGTCCAGGGCCCAGTGCCGCTTACGGGTGAACGGGTACGTCGGCAGCGTCACCCGGCGGCCCGTCCCACCCGCCAGCACCCGCCAGTCCACCTCGACGCCGTGCAGCCAGGCCGCCGTCGCGGCCTCGTCCAGGAGCTCGGCCACGGTGTCCTCGTCTGCGTCCGCGCAGGACTCCGCGCTGATCACATGGCGGTCCCGGGCCGGTTCGCCGTGCCCGGCCAACAGCGTGAACCGGCCCTCGGGCGCCGTCTTCAGGGGCCCGGTCACCACCTCGGTGCCCGCCGGCAGCACCGCCTTGAGCCCCGCCGTCAGCGCGGCGGGCGGTTGCGGTGCCCCGGCCGGCGGCAGCACCACCAGCGCGGGCTGCACACCGTCGATGCGTTCGGTCCGTACGGCGGGCGGGCGCGGCAGCCTCAGCGCAGCCGCCAGACGGTGTGCCGGAGCGGTGATCACCCGCCGCTCGTCGAAGGCGGCCCGGCCGACCCGCAGGGTGTGGGCGACATCCGCGGCGGGCAGCCCGCCCTCGTCCAGGACGTCGGCCAGCCTGCGGGACTGCTGGTCCAGCTCGGCACGGGTACGGGCGGACAGCACGAGCCGCACCGTGGGCCGCTGCGGCGCGGCGGGCCGTACGGGATCGGGTGGCGGGGCCAGCACCACAGCTGCGTTGGTGCCGCCGACGCCCATGGAGTTCACCAGCACATGGCGCTCGGGCTCCACGCAACTCCCGGGCGCGGTGGTGACGAAGAACGGGCTCTCCTCCAGGATGCCCGGGTCGCGTGGCCGCTCGAAGGTCGGGTGCGGCGGGATTTTGCCCGTACGCGCCACGTGCATCGCCTTGATGAAGCCCGCGATACCGGCGGCCGGACCGGTGTGTCCGATGTTGGACATGACCGAACCGAGGCCGCAGTAAGCGCTCTTGGCCGTGGTGGCGCGGAACGCCTTCGTCAGGGCGATGAGCTCGATGTTGTCACCCACGGGGGTGGCGGTGCCGTGGGCCTCGACGTACCGCATCAGGTCGGCGGGGACGTCGGCGGTGCGCAGCGCGGCGGCGATCACGTCGGCGACACCGTTGGGGCTGGGGGCGACGAAGCCGAGACGGTCCCCCCCGTCGTTGCCGACCGCGCTGCCGCGCACCACCGCCACCACCTCGTCGCCGTCGGCGAGCGCGTCCTGAAGGCGGCGCAGAGCGACGACACCGATGCCGGAGCTGTAGGTGGTGCCGGTGGAACTCGCGTCGAAGGAGCGGCAGTAGCCGTCCTCGGAGAGCACCCCGCCGGGCTGATGGCGGTAGCCGCGGAAGGGCTCCAGCACCGTGGCACCGCCGGCCAGCGCGATGTCGCACTCGCCCGACAGCAGGCTCAGGGTGGCGTAGTGCACCCCGTACAAGGAGGAGGAGCAGCCGGTCTGGATACTGAGGGCCGGTCCTCTCAGGCCCAGCTTGTAGGCGACGCGGGAGGTCATGAAGTCGGCCTGTCCGCCGACGGTGAGTTCCAGGTCGTCCACCGCGGCACGCAGTCCCTGCTGCCGGGCCTTGGCGGCAAGCAGGGCAGCCGAGTAGTTTCCCGCGGCACTGCCGGCGAAGACGCCGATCACAGGGCCGTCCTTGCGTGCCGGGTGGCCCGCGACCTCCAGGGCCTCCCAGCACGCCTCCAGGAAGAGCCGCTGCTGGGGGTCGATCGTCTCCGCCTCGCGCGGTGGGTAACCGAAGAACTCGGAGGCGAATTCCTCGACCCCCGGCAGTGAGGTGGCCACGCGTACGAAGCCGGGGTCGGCGAGCACGTCGTCGGTGATCCCAGCGGCCTTCAGTCGGTCCGTCGGCATCTCCCGCATGGAGATGACGCCGCGGTCGATGTTCCGCCAGAACTCCTGCGGGGTGGTGGCGTCCGGGTAACGGAGGCCGACACCGACGACCGCGATGTCCGTGCTGTTCGTCATGGATGCGTTTCCGTTCCGTTCGCCGTCACTCGGATATGAGCTGGCTTCGTCGCGCCCGGCTCAGCAGACCTTCGCGGTTGTGGGCGCCCAGCCGGGCGACCGGTTCCTCATCGGTCTCCTCGGTGCCGGCCAGCAGGGAGACCTGCGCATGGACGGTGCTGTGCTGAAAGAGGTCGGAGACCCTCAGAGGACGGGAGGCGAGCGGGTGGAGCTCCTCCCAGAGCATGATCAGAAGCAGTGAACTCCCGCCCGCTTCCAAAAATTTGACATCGCCGGGCACCTGGTCCGCGCTGTCCAGGTCGAGCACGTCGGCCCAGGCCTGCCGGACCTTGAGGAGAAGTTCCGTCTGGTTCGGGGCCGGTGCCTGTCCGGCCATGGCGTCATTCACGACATGCTCCTCACGAGTGGATTCGAATGCGGGTCGGCGACCAGGTCCGCGGCTGTCACCGCCAGGTCGGCGAGCAGCCCGCGCACGGTGTCCTCGCCGAACAGGCCGGTGGTGTAGGAGAAGGCCAGTTCCACGTCCTGCGCCCGGTGCTCCGTCACCACGAGTTCGATCTCGTACTTCAGGTGCAGCGGTTCGGGCGGCAGATGGCGGCCGGTGATGCCGGGGGCGAGTGCGTCCGGCACCGGTGCGCTGCTCTGGTGGCTGAGGTAGACCGGCGTGAGGGCCGGACGGCTCAGGTCGCGGTCCGGGTGCAGTTCGGCGGCAAGCGCGTCCAGCGAGACGTGGGCGTTGCGGTAGGAGGTCATACAGCTTTCCCTGACCCGGACCAGCAGATCGGTCCAGGTGGTGCTGTGGCGCAGATCCACCCGCAGCACCAGGGTGTTGACGAGCATGCCGACCGCGTCGGCGCTGCCGCGGGCCTCTCGGCCCGCCCAGGGAAAGGCGAAGAGGAAGTCCCGCTGGCCGCCGCGCCGGGCCAGGGTGACCGCGAGCAGTGCGGCACTCGTCATGAACATCGTGCAGCCGAGGGCGTCTCCGGCGACCGCGCGCAGCCCGGTGACCAGTTCGCCGCCGATCCGGGTGGTGCACAGGCCGGCTTCGGTGGTCTGCAACTCACCGCGCGGCCGGTCGTGCGGCAGGGCGACGTCCACCGGTGCACCGCGCAGGTGCTCCAGTAGCGCCGCGGTCTGCGCGGCGACGTCCCCGTCGGTGCGCCCGTCATCGGCGTCGAGCAGCGAAGGGTGCACGGGGTCCCGCAGCTCCGGCTCGCGCCCGGTGGTGCGGGCCCGGTACACCTCGGCGATCTCGGCCATCAGCAGGTCGCGCGACCAGCCGTCGGCGACGATGTGGTGCACCACGAGCATCAGCAGCGTGCGTTCCTCGGCGATCACGATCTCCGCCCGGGCGAGGGTGCCCCGCGCCAGGTCCATCGGCGCCCAGCAGAGCCGGGACAGGTGCTCGCGCAGCCGTGCGGAGTTCCAGTCGGAGGCGTCTGTGACCACCGTGACGGCGGGTCCGCCGTCAGTGCTGTAGCACACCTGCCGTTTGCGACGGTCGAGGACGAACCGGGACCGCAGCGCGGGATGCCGGGCGAGCACCGTGTCCACCGCGCCGCGCAGCGCGTCCCGGTCCACCATGCCGGTGTACTCCACGACGGTGGGGATGAGGTACGCCGCGCGCAGCGAGGGCAGTCGGTCCAGGAACCAGAACCGCTGCTGGATGGGAGACGCCGGGTACCGCTGCTCGTCGGGGACCACAGGGACCACACCGGCCGGAGCGCCTTGGCGGTCCCCCGTCGTCCCGGCCGCGAGCAACCGGCCGAGGCCCGCGACCGTGGGGTCGGTGAGGAAGTCCCGGGGCGAGAGGGTCGCACCGTATCGGCGCTGGGCGTCCGCGAGCATCGTCACGGCGAGCAGCGAGTGGCCGCCGAGCACGAAGAAGTTCGCGGCGGGCGGCAGCGCGGCCGGATCGGCAGCGCTGCCGGAGCCGGCGAGTGCGGCGGCGAAGAGTTCTGCCGCGCGACGCTCGGTCTCAGGCCGCTCAGACCGCTCAGACCGCTCGGCAAGCCTGGGGGGCCGGGCCGCCACGGGCTGTGCCGCGCGGCTCCGGGACGTCTCGGGGAAGGAGGCGGCGGACGGCTGACCCGGGAGCGCGGCCAGCTCGCACAGGGCTGCCGAGGGATCCTCGACGACCCGCTCCAGGAGCACCGCCACGCCGTCCGCCACGGCCTCGGCCGTCTGGGCGGTGTAGCGGTCCGTGTCGTACTCGACCGTGACGGCGAGCCCGTCCTCGGCCTCGTCGACGATCAGCAGCAGATCGAACTTGGCGGTACCGGTGCACAGCACCTCGGGAGGCGTCCATCTGGTGGGCACCGACCGTGGCGCGGACATGTTCTGGTAGACGAACCCGATGTCGGCCAGGGGCCGCCGTCCCTCCCCGAGCGCCGCCGTGGCGACCGCGGTGAGCCGGTCGAACGGGATGCTCTGGTAGGTCAGGGAGTGGAACGCCTCACTCCGCACGGCGGCGCACAGCTCGGCGAAGGACTCCTCCGGGTCGACCCGGCAGCGCAGCGGCACCGTGTTGACGAAGAACCCCACCGCCTGCTCCAGGTCGGCGTGCGTCCGGTTGGCGGTCATCGTCGCGAGCAGGAACTCGCTCCGTCCCGACCAGCGGTGCAGCACCGTCTGGAACGCCGCGGCCAGCACCACGTACGGAGTCACCCGCAGCGAGCGTGCCAGCTGTGCCACGCCCTCACGGACCTTCTCCACCACGGGACGAGTGACCTGTCGACCGGGGCGGGAGCCGTCCGGAGCCGCGCCGTGCGGCGCGCATCCGGCCAACTCCATTCCCACGGGGACCCGCAGCAGCTCGGCGGCCCGGCCCTCGATGTGCTGCCGGAAGGAGGGGGCGTCCGCCGCCGCGCGCTCGCGCGCGGCGAAGCTCGGGTAGGTGGTCGGCAGGGCGGGCAGCACGGTGTCGCGGCCGTCCACAGCCGCCTCGTACGCCGCCGCCAGGTCGTCGAAGAGCGGGGCGAGCGACCAGCCGTCCACGGCTATGTGATGGATGGTCAGCAGGATGGCGTCCCCGCCCTCCGGCAGCCGCCGCCACACCGTGCACCGCACCAGCGGCCCGTCGGCCAGGTCGAAGGGCAGGCGACCGCGCGCGACGGCCTCCGTTCGCACGCGGTCCTCGGAGTCCGCCGCACCCGCGATGTCGACGACCTCCACCTCGACGGGACGCGGCTCCAGCACCCTTTGCACCGGCCGGCCCTCGGCCAGCGCGAAGACGGTCCGCAGCGGTGCGTGCCGCACCGTGACCGCTCTCAGGGCATGGGCCAGTGCCGCGACGTCCAGAGGCTGGTGGGAGCGGAACAGCAGCGGGACGTTGTAGGTGGCGTTGCCCGGGGCCGCGGCGTCCACGATCCACAACCGCTCCTGCGCGAAGGACAGCGGGAACACCGGCGGTTCGGTCCGCGCCGCGGCGCCCCCCACGTCGGCTCCGGTCGTCACGGTGCCGCCACCTCCCGCAGCGCGTCGGCCGACTCGGAACCGACCGCGGGGCTTTCGGCCGCACAGACGTCGGCCACGTGGGCCGCCAGCTCGCCCAGGGTGTCGCACAGCAGCACAGCGCCCGCGTCGACGGGTACGCCGAGCCGCTGCCGGGCCCTGGCCGCCACCTGCATGGCCAGGATCGAATTACCACCCAGTTCAAGGAAGTTGTGCTCAGGGAGCACCTGCTCGACGGCCAGCACCTCACGCCAGATGTCACCGAGCAGGGTCACCGGTTCCCGGTCAGCGGGCCGCACCTCCGGGTCGGCTCCCGCCGTGGGGGCGGTGAGGGCCGGGCCCGCGGCGGGGTGCTCGGCGGAGAGCAGCTCCAGCAGCCGTGCCCGGTCGGCCTTGCCGGTGGAGCCGAGCGGAACCCGGTCCAGCACCAGCCAGCGGGCGGGCAGCATGTAGCTGGGCAAGGTCCGCTCCAGCCGGGCGTTCAGCAGAGCGGGCAGTGCGCCCGCGGCGGCGTCGGCACCCGACTCTGCCGCTGCTTCGGCGAGTCCGTCCGCGGATGGCAGAACGAATCCGACCAGCGACGCGGCCGGGCCCTCGCCGACCTTCTCCACGAAGGCGGAGTCGGCCAGCCCGCATGCCAGGGCGGCTCGTTCGATCTCCTCCAGCTCGATACGGAAGCCGCGTAGTTTCACCTGACGGTCGCTGCGGCCGAAGAGTTCGATCGCTCCGCCGGGCAGCTGCCGCCCGGTGTCACCGGTCCGGTAGAGCCGGTCGCCGGTCGCCGGGTGGACGACGAACCGTTGGGCCGTCAGCTCCTCGCGTCCCAGGTAGCCGAGGGCCACACCGGGGCCACCCACACACAGCTCGCCGGTGTCGCCGGGCCGGACCGGGTTCAGTTCTCGGTCCAGCAGGTGGAGCGTGGTGTCCTGGAGCGGGTATCCGACGGGGATGCGCTCCAGGCCGGCGAGACTGTCCTCGGTGCAGTCGAAGTAGGCGGCGAACGTCGTGGTCTCCGTCGGCCCGTACCCGTTGACCAGCCGGCCCGGCGGCCCGGCCGCCAGCACCTTGCGTACGGCCGCCATCTCCAGCTGCTCGCCGCCGACGACAAGGGTGCGCAGCGTGCCGAAAGCGTCCGGACGCTCCCTGGCCACCGTGTGGAACAGGGAGGTGGTCAGGAACATCGCGTCGATCCGCTCACCGCGGATCAGTGCCGTCCAGTCGTCCAGGGGCAGGTCGGTGGCCGAAGGGAAGACGACCACTGTGCCGCCGGCGGTGAGAGCGTTCCACAGTTCGAAGGTGGTGGCGTCGAAGGCGGGATTGGCGGCGCCGGCCACCTGGTCGCCGGGCTCGACGGTGCAGAACCTGGACCGCAGGGCCAGCCGCAGCACCGCGCGGTGCGGGACCACGACGCCCTTGGGCCGCCCCGTCGAGCCGGAGGTGAAGGACACGTACGCGGGGTCGTCCCGTTCGCTCCCCGGGTCGGGCACCAGATGTCCCGGATCCTCGTAGGGCACGGGGAGCTGCTCCACCCCGGACGGCAGCCAGGAGGTGAGGTCCGCCCAGCGGCTGGCCGGCCCGGCGAGCGTGTCCTGGCGAGGCGAGTGGACGGCCCAGCGCGTGCCCGACTCGGCGACGATGCCGGCCAGCCGGTCCTTCGGGGCGAGCCCGTCGAGCGGCAGGTAGGCGGCACCACAACGCAGGATGCCGAGAAAGGTCACCACGAGGTCGACGGACCGGTCCTGGGGGACCGCGACCAGATCACCCCGGCGGACTCCGCGCCGCGCCAGCTCCGCGGCAAGCCACCCGGCCCGTTCCCAGAGCTCCCTGTAGGAAAGCCCGTATCCTTCTGCTGGATCACGCACGGCACAGTCATGGAGTCGCTCCTCGACCTGCTGCGCCACGATGTCATGCACACTGGAAGCTGCCATCACAGCCCGCCCCCTTCCTGCACTGGACTTCTGGACCTGGAAGGATCGAAAGCTCGCAAGCCACTGCCGCCATTACGGCGTCACGGTCCCCATCCGTGGTCGGCGAGCACTTTGGTATCAGCGGTTCCGGATTCGAATTGCCCCACACCGGATTGCGGAGAAACAGCGAATAAAGCAGCACCGAATACGACGACGACTGCCGTACCAAGTAACTTGGAAAGTACTTTGCTCACGTTCTGGCCCCCTGGTGAACAGGTACATCGATAAGGCGATCAGCCCAATACGCGATTTTGCTGAGTCACTTGAAAACCATGCAACGGCTTTGGCCTGCATGTCCGCGCACCACACGATCGCGCGAGGCGCATTTTTCCGACATGCCCGGACATCGCCCATCGCATTTCGGGCATTGGGGCCTACGCTGGGGACGCGCGGCGACCAAGCCCAGAAATCACACTGCGGGAGGCATACTGTGGCACTTTCCAGTCACCACTTGACCGAAAATGCGGAGTTGCGCGCACTGGAACCCTGGCAGGCCGCGGAATTCTCCGCCTACGTCGATCGGGTGCGCCCCCACCTGGCGCCCTGGCTGCCCTGGGCCCATACCATCACCGACACCGAATCGTCACGCCAGTTCCTCCAGCGGTACGCAGACGAGCAAGCCAGGGGCGGTGGCCGGATATTCGGAATCTGGTTGGACGGAGAACTCGAGGGCGGCGCCCTGTTCCGAATCTTCGACACCCAGTCCGGGGTGTGCGAACTCGGCGTCTGGCTCTCCCCCGAGGCGCAGGGAAAGGGGCTGGTGACCCGGGCGGCCGGCCACCTCGCCGACTGGGCGCTGCGAGAGCGGGGAATGGCCCGTGTGGAGTGGCGGGTCACCCCCGCGAACACGCGGAGCATCGCCGTCGCCAAGCGCCTTGGAATGTGTCACGAGGGCACCCTCCGAGAGGTCTTCCCCTTCAACGGGGTGCGCCAGGACCTGGAGATCTGGGCACTCCTCTCCAGTGACCTGGCGAACGATCGACCCGCGGGCTGACGTGACCGTCGGGAGCTTCGGTTCCCTCTCCGCGCGCCGCTGTCCCGGTCCCCCTGGCCGGGACAGCGGCGCGCGGTCCAGAATGCGGGGCATGGAACCCACACAGGACACCTCCCCGCTCACTCACCTGGACGTCCCGGACGGCGTCGCCCCGGCAACGGGCTATACCCATGTGGTCATGGGGACCGGCCGACTGGTCGCCGTGTCAGGACAGGTCTCGTTCGATGCGGACGGCAAGCTGGTCGGAGAAGGCGACCCCGCCGCACAGGCCCGCCAGGTCTTCGAGAACCTCCGCCGTTGCCTGGCCTCGGCCGGCGCCGGTTTCGAGAACGTCGCCAAGTTCACCTACTACGTGACTGACGTGGCCTTCCTGCCCGCTGTGCGGGAGGTGCGGGACCAGTACATCGACGTCGAACGGCCACCTGCCAGTACCGCGGTTCAGGTAGCCGCCCTCTTCCGGCCCGAACTGCTCCTAGAGGTGGAGGCGTTGGCAGTCCTCCCGGCGTAGGGCACCACCCCGAACGCACCCTCCGCCCGGCACGGCCCTCCTCGGCACGAGCCGATGTCCACAGGGCGCCACTCACTTCCACCGGGCCTGGGGCCCGGTGCGCTTCGAAGTTCCCCCGGGTCATGGACAACGGGGGAAGCTCAAGCAGGAGCGCTCGCACCTGGCGGAGCGGCACGCGCACCGAGCTGCCCGCTGTGGAGATCAAAGTCAGCCTCACGAATGAGGCTTCCTGTGATCTTCCGAACCAGTACAGAGGCCAGTCGTCCATGTGCAGTCGCGACGACTCCGTTCGGTCGACCTGTGCACCGACGAGACCCGAGCATGGAGATGGCGACGCAGGCGCAGTACTCGTCCGCCTCGCAGTGTCGTGCCCATGGCGTGCCCTTCAGAGCGGACGACCACGGTCAACAGCATTGCCACCAGGCCCTCATGCCTGCCGCGGCACAACAAATCTGCCCAGGTCGGCGGCCACACGGCCACGCAAGCGCCGTCGCTTCCCAAGCTGAGAGCTCAGGCTTCGTCGTGGTGGGCCGGCCGCCGCGGCTTGCTCTGGTCGACGGCATTGGCAGCGTAGCTGAGGCCGGTGAGGGGCAGCGAGGCACACGCGTGCGTGGTCGGTCGGCGATCCCCGCCGTCGTGGCTGACTGTCGTCGGCTGAGGTTCAGACGGGCCGCATCACGGTGCCGGCCGCCAGCTGAGCGCGCCGAAGCTGGGCCGTCTCTGGGCCGTCCGAGGTCGCTCGACAGCGGCCAATGACGACCAACGACGACCACCAAGCGAACGAGCCCACCGCCCCTGAGCAGCGAAAACCCAGCTCACCAAGATCCCTGGCAAGACCCAGGGCAAGAAAACACCTGCGAGCGAGGGGCCGTGACCACGTGAGTGGCCGCAGGTCACGGGCAGCTGTCCAGCGGCACAGCGTGTGCATCATGAATCATGGGGATTGATCTGGAGCTGCACTCATCACGGCCGGCTCGCAACAACTGGCGCAAGTCCCGCGTGACACTCCTGCGGAGCTCCTGCAGGCACGGCGACGCGCTGGCTGATGCGCTCGGCTCACTTCAGCTCCTTGGAGTACCGGGGAGGCTCACTGCCGTCGATCCGTACGGGGATGCGTTGATGAACGAGCAGGAGGCCGCAGCCGCCCTCCGGGAGATCCACGGTCTGAGGCGGAGATGCGGCGATGAACGCCAACTCGCCGCACTGGACGACCTCACAACGATGCTGGAAGAGTGCGCGGCCACCCCAGGAAGTTACTTGTGGTTCGCGGGCGACTGAAGCTTGTGCCGCGTCCGCTGTGTGAGTGTCTGGCTGAGTGACAACGCCCACGCACAACGGCGAACAAGTGCGGACGTCTGCGGACCATCTGCACAGGTGAGAGCTGGGCCAGTCCCAGGCAGAGCCCTTACCCAAGTTACTTCGGGACGAAGCAGTCGCTCCGTTGGGGTGCGCCGTGCGACCAACGACCCCCCGGACTGTCCCGAGTGTGGCCAGCCCATGAGGTCCGGCGGCCTCGTGCTCTCCGCGCGGGAGGACGATGGCCGGCGGACCTGCCGATCGCTATGGAAGTGTCACGGTCGGCATGTCTGGTGGGGCTGGGCCGACCGGCCAGACGAGCCGTTGGAGGCCTGCCCTGTACCGGAGCTGTTCTGCTGACATCAACAACCACGGACAGCGGTGACAACCAGCAGCCAGATGCAGTACCCGTGTGCACGGTGAACCGCGGCCACGCCGGGGCGGGGTCGAACTCCTGAAGCGTGTTCTTGGGACCTCCTCCCCCGGGTATGCCCCCGGGGTGCCTATCAATGGAGAAGCCGCAGGTGAGCAGAGTTGAGGGGAGCCCGCTGCAAATCTGCCGGCTCAGCCTTTTCAGGTCATGCCGTCCCGGTGTCGTCCGCCTGCTCGCCCTCCGCCTGGGACGGCTCGGTCCTGGGGACGTCCGGGTGCATGGCCGCGCGTTCGGCGGGATCGTCACGCTCGCCTTCGGCCTGCGAGGGCGTGTGGGAGTACAGCCACGGTTCGTAGGCCGAGTCTCCAGTGTCTCCGGTTTTCATGACAGGCCTCCTTGGTCGCCTGCCTTCCATGCTCCTCCGCTCCAGCGCGGACCGCAGCAGAGCCAGGGCGGTGGTCGGCTCTGGACGAGACGTGGACGAGAAGTCGGCATCTCGAACGTTGGAGGCACATCCCTGCTGGTCGGACCAGGCATGAACGAGTGATCTCGAGGGGGCTGTGAATCTGTCGGGAGTCAGGGCCCGGCCGTTCTGGGGCCGTCCGAGGGGGCCGACGAGGACCACCGACGATCATGAGGGCGCGGCACTCTGCCGCGCCCTCATGAGGTGTCTGCCCAGCTAGACCCCCGCCGCAGCAGCAGCCGCGCCCGGCAGCGCATCGCCGCGCCGTATCGGCATGAGCGACGTCAACCGCCTGAACAAGCGCTTCGCCGAGATCATCGCCAGCGACCACCGCCACGGCGGACAACTCGGCATCGAGCAGCAGGCTGCCGCGCTCGCCGACGAGGCGCTGGACCTCCAGAGCGCGGGCAGTGCCACCCAGCGCGTACGCAGCAGCCTCTACGCCTCCGCAGCGGCCTTCCCGCTCCTCCGCGATGTGGGCGGCCATCGATGGCCGCCGATACCACATCGCCAAGGCGCACATGCGCGAAGCCCGAGCCCTCGCCGAGATGTCCGACGACCAGTCGATCAAGTTCCGTATCTGGAGTCATGCCGGCGCCATGTACCGGCACATGGGCCGCCCCGCCGACGCGCTCGCCGCCAACGACGTCGCCCGCAACCTTCACCTCACACGCCGAGACCCTCTGGCGGACCAAGGTCACTCGCGGTGCCGGCTCCCGCACCGCTGCCCTGGCCATGGTCTTCAAACTCGTCGAGTCCGCCCAGCAGCGGTGGCGGGCCGTGAACGCGCCTCACCTCGTCGCCCTCGTCCGCGCCGGGGCGCGCTTCGAACGCGGCCGGCTCGTCGAACGCCCCGAACAACTCGCAGCACGACAGGCCCGCCAGCCAGGGCCTCCTTGCTCGCAGGCCGTCGATCCGGCTTCAGGCGTAGCGCGCGAAAAGGGCCTGGAGGTATCCCTCCAGCCGCCTGGTCAGCCGGGTGGGGGTCAGATCGGCACGGCCCACCTCGCGCCACGGGACGGCGACCTTCTCGGCGTCCGGAGCGAAGGCCAAGGCGTCCAGCAGGCGCCAGTAGAGATGAGCGGCGCGCTTTTCGGCCAGCGTCCCTCCTGCCGCAACATAGCGGTCGGCGAAGTGCATGCCCGCGGAAACCCCGTGCAGCAGAGCCAGGGCCGTCGAGCAGTGGGCCACGTCCAGGTCGGCCGGTCCCCAGGAGGTCTCCACCCAGTCGACGACGCCGCTGATCCGCAGACCGTCGCCGTCGCCCGTGAAGAGGACATTGCCGGGATGGAAGTCCCGGTGCAGGAAGCAGGCTTGGTACTCCGGGGGCTCGCGGCGGATCACGTCCACGGCCCGTTGCCACAGCTCGGGCTGATCGGTGTCCTCGGGCGGGCTCACCCGCTCCGCAGAGGTCCACGCCTGATACGCGCGCGGCCGTGCCTCGGCGGTCACTGGCAGCCGGTGGATGCGCAGCAACTGGTGAGCCAGCAGTTCGGCACGCCGGTCGGCCCCCTCATCGCCCAGGCACACGGTTCCGGGCAACAGGGACATCAGCAAGGACGGATGGTCGCAGTACTGCGCTGTGGCGTCCACGGCCACCAACCTGGCCGCGGGCACATCCGTGCCGCCGAGCAGGCGCAGAACGGCTGCCTCGCGGGTCAGCAGGCCCTCCGCGTGCCGAACGTAGAAGGGCTTGACGAAAGACCGCAGGACCAGCGACCGTCGACCACCCCGCCCGCAGATGTCCAGCCGGCGCATTTCCGACGTCCAGCCGCCACGCAACCGCGCGACATCCTCGATGCGTTCTGTCTCGGACAGCCCCTTCTCCACCCAGGCACGCGTCGCGTCCCAGCCCTGGTCCTCAAGATAGGTACCGATGTGCTCGGCCCCCTCGTCCGCAACCATGGAGGCAGGCTATCGATCTCTCTCATCGACGTACGCATTTGGTTCCCACGCCCACAACTCTTGACAATTACTCCTGTGAATCTGCCGTGGGGCTGTCTCGGGGCCGTCTGACGGTGACCGGCGACGGCCAGTAACGACCACCAACGACCACCAACGACCATGAGGGCGCGACTCACAGTCGCGCCCTCATGGTGTGTCCGCCCGGCTAGACCCAGGTGTCCAGCCACATCCGGGAGCGCCAGTCGTCGATGGGGATGGAGGTGCCGGTGTAGATGGGCCAGAAGTAGATGAAGTTCCAGGCGATCAGGAGGACCAGGACGCCTGTCGCCGTCGCGCCCGCGACCCTGCGGGTGTCGCTGGAGCGGGGCGGGCCGACGAGCGCGCCCAGGAGCATCGCCACCGCCAGGCACAGGAACGGAAGGAAGACGATGGAGTAGAAGAAGAAGATCGTGCGCTCCTGGTACAGGAACCACGGCAGATAGCCGGCCGCGACGCCGCAGGCGATGGCGCCCGCCCGCCAGTCACGGCGGAAGAACCAGCGCCACAGGACGTAGAGGAGCGCGAAGCAGGCCACCCACCACAGCATGGGCGTGCCCAGGGCCAGCACCTCACGGGCGCACTTCTCGCCCGCGTCGGCCGGGCAGCCGTCCGTGCCGGGCGCCGGGGACTCGTAGAAGTAGGAGACCGGGCGGCCGGTGACGATCCAACTCCACGGGTTGGACTCGTAGGTGTGCGGCGAGGACAGGCCGACGTGGAAGTCGTACACCTGGTTCTCGTAGTGCCAGAAGCTGCGCCACCAGTCGGGGAACAGCCAGGACCAGCTGCTGTCCTTGCCGTCGGTCACCGCCCAGTCGCGGTAGTAGCCGCCGCTGCCGTCGTCGGCGGAGAGGAACCAGCCGAGCCACGAGGTGACGTACGTCGCGAGCGCGACCGGGACGGTGGAGAGGAACGCCCGGCCCAGGTCGCGCCGCAGCACCGCCCGGTAGGGGCGGCGGGCACCGGCGGTCCGGCGCGCGCCGACGTCCCACAGCACCGCCATCACGCAGAGCGCGGCCATGACGTACAGCCCGTTCCACTTCGTGGCGAACGCCAGGCCCAGCATCAGCCCCGCCGCAAGCCGCCAGGGCCGAAGGCCCAACCGGGTGTTCTCGGCGATGTCCGGGTCCGGCAGGGTCCGGCCGTCGGGGCCCACGGGCAGCGCGGCGGCGAGCCGCGCCCTGGCCCGGTCCCGGTCGACGAGCAGGCACCCGAAGGCAGCGAGCACGAAGAACATCAGCACCCCGTCGAGCAGCGCGGTGCGGCTCATCACGAAGTGCAGCCCGTCCACCGCCATCAGCGCGCCCGCGAGGCAGCCCAGGAACGTGGAACGGAACAGGCGCCGACCGATGCGGCACAGCATCAGGACGGAGAGCGTCCCGAGCAGAGCCGTCATGAACCGCCAGCCGAACGGGTCGAACCCGAACATCAGCTCGCCCAGCCCGATGACGTACTTGCCGACCGGCGGATGCACGACGTACGCCGCTTCGATCGGGACGGGGACGTCACCGCCCCTGGAGAGGATCAGGTCGTTGGCGTTCTTGTCCCAGTTGACCTCGAAGCCGCGGTGGACGAGCGCCCACGCGTCCTTGGCGTAGTACGTCTCGTCGAATATCACCCCCTTGGGGCTGCCCAGGTTCCAGAACCGCAGGACTCCCGCGAACAGGGTGACCAGCAGCGGGCCGCCCCACGCCGACCAGCGGGTGATCCGGTCGGCGAGCACCGGCGGCACCCCGAGCGTGTTCCACAGCCTGCCGGACGGCTCGGTGTACGGCGGGACCAGGCGGTCACGGATGTCGGGAACCCCGGGGGCGCCGCCTCCGGTCCCCGCCGCCGGGTGGCCGAAGCGGCGCAGCCGCTGCTGCCACGACGGTTGACGCTCCTGCGGCGACTGGTCCTGCCGGGTGTCCGTGGAGGACGCGGTACTGGTCACCGCGCCATCGTAGGGAACGGCGCTGCGGGAGTCCCGTGCATGGGTGGTATGCCCGGTTCCGGACGAGGCCGGTCCGCCCGGGCCCTCCGGCCCGTCCGGTCCTGGGAGGATGGGGGAGTGACCGGAACCCTCGTACTCGCAGGCACCCCCATCGGCGACGTCTCCGACGCCCCGCCCCGGCTCGCCGAGGAGCTGGCCGGCGCCGACGTCATCGCCGCCGAGGACACCCGGCGGCTGCGGCGGCTGGCCCAGGCGCTCGGCGTCACCCCCAAGGGCCGGGTGGTGTCGTACTTCGAGGGCAACGAGTCCGCCCGTACGCCCGAACTGGTCGAGGAACTGGCCGGCGGCGCGCGCGTGCTGCTGGTGACGGACGCCGGGATGCCCTCCGTGTCCGACCCCGGGTACCGGCTGGTCGCGGCCGCCGTCGAGCGGGACATCAAGGTCACCGCGGTGCCCGGACCGTCCGCCGTGCTCACCGCGCTCGCCCTGTCCGGGCTGCCCGTCGACCGGTTCTGCTTCGAGGGCTTCCCGCCCCGCAAGGCCGGGGAGCGGCTCGGACGGCTGCGGGAGGTGGCCGGGGAACGGCGCACCCTCGTCTACTTCGAGTCCCCGCACCGGCTCGACGACACGCTCGCCGCGATGGCCGAGGTGTTCGGCGCGGAGCGCCGGGCCGCCGTCTGCCGCGAGCTGACCAAGACGTACGAGGAGGTCAGGCGGGGCTCGCTCGCCGAGCTGGTCGAGTGGGCGGCCGAGGGGGTGCGCGGGGAGATCACCGTCGTGGTCGAGGGCGCGCCGGACCGGGGCCCCGAGGAGGTGGACGCCGCCGAGCTGGCGCGCAGGGTGCGCGTGCGGGAGGAGGCGGGGGAGCGGCGCAAGGAGGCGATCGCGGCGGTCGCGGTGGAGGCGGGGGTGCCCAAGCGGGAGGTCTTCGACGCGGTGGTGGCGGCGAAACACCCCGCGGGGTGAGCGGGGGCCGGGGCGGCCCGGACGTCTGCAAAGCGTTTGGGAGCCTTCGGCAACGAAACGCCCAAAACGGCTCCAATACTCCGCCGCCCCTACTGCTTTCGCGTCCTGGGAGGAGTCCACTGGAAGGCGGGACGGGCCGCACCGGCCCGTCCCGCCGTGGACCGACAGGAGTCAGGATGACCGAGATCGCAGGAAGGGCCGGACACCGCGCCGACGGCGTCGTCAGGGAGTCGTACTCGTTCGCCTGCATGCGCTGCGGGTACGGCTGGGAGCAGTCGTACGAGATAGAGCACCACACGGACACCGACGGCCATGACGCCGTGCGCTACGTGGCGGACGGCGGGGTCGTGCCCTCCCCGCTGAGCCGTCCGACGTGCCTCAACTGTGACGGCCACGTCGTGCGGATCATGCGGCCCGGCCGGGTCGCCTCCGCACGGAGCGCGGCCCACAGGGAGCACCGCGAGCACCACGGTCACCACTGGCGCCTGTCCGACCTGCTGCCCTCCTTCCGCAGGGCGGGCTGACGAGCAGGTGCCCCAGGGGGGAAGGCACCTTCCGCGCGATCCGTAGGATCGGGGGCATGCCTTCGAACACCCCCGACAAGAACGCCGCCCCGCCGCTCCCGGAGCCCCTGCGGGTACCGGTCGCGGATTCGCACACCCACCTCGACATGCAGTCCGGCACGGTGGAGGAAGGGCTCGCCAAGGCCGCGTCGGTGGGCGTGACGACGGTGGTGCAGGTCGGCTGCGACATCGCGGGGTCCCGGTGGGCGGCGGAGACGGCGGCGGCGTACGACGCCGTCCACGCGACGGTCGCGCTGCACCCGAACGAGGCCCCGCGCATCGTGCTCGGCGATCCCGACGGCTGGTCGCGGCAGGGGGCGCGGGAGCCGGGCGGGGACGCCGCCCTGGACGAGGCGCTCGCCGAGATCGACCGGCTGGCCGCGCTGCCCCAGGTCAAGGGCGTCGGCGAGACCGGCCTGGACTACTTCCGCACCGGGCCGGAGGGCAAGGATGCGCAGGAGCGGTCCTTCCGCGCCCACATCGAGATCGCCAAACGGCACGGAAAGGCCCTGGTGATCCACGACCGCGACGCCCACGCCGACGTGCTGCGCGTCCTCAAGGAGGAGGGCGCACCGGAGCGCACCGTCTTCCACTGCTACTCGGGCGACGCCGAGATGGCGGAGATCTGCGCCCGCGCCGGGTACTTCATGTCGTTCGCCGGCAACGTCACCTTCAAGAACGCCCAGAACCTGCGCGACGCGCTCGCCGTGGCCCCGCCGGAGCTGCTCCTGGTGGAGACCGACGCCCCCTTCCTGACGCCGGCGCCGTACCGCGGCCGGCCCAACGCCCCGTATCTGGTGCCGGTCACGGTGCGTGCCATGGCGGCCGTACGCGGTGTCGACGAGGACACCCTCGCCACCGCGCTCGCGGCGAACACGGCCCGTGCTTTCGGTTATCCACAGGCGTGACCTGCGGGGTGCCCGTGCCCCGTACCCTTGTCCCGTGACCAGCCCCACCCCCGACGCCCTCCTGGGCCCCGCCGACGTCCGCGAACTCGCGACCGCCCTCGGCGTGCGGCCCACCAAGCAGCGCGGCCAGAACTTCGTGATCGACGCGAACACGGTCCGCCGGATCGTCCGCACCGCCGAGGTCCGCCCCGACGACGTGGTCGTCGAGGTCGGTCCGGGGCTCGGCTCGCTCACCCTGGCGCTGCTGGAGGCCGCCGACCGGGTCACCGCCGTCGAGATCGACGAGGTGCTGGCCGCCGCGCTGCCCGCGACCGTCGCGGCCCGCATGCCGGAGCGCGCCGAGCGGTTCGCGCTGGTCCACTCCGACGCGATGCACGTCACCGAGCTGCCCGGCCCCGCCCCGACCGCGCTGGTCGCCAACCTGCCCTACAACGTGGCCGTCCCGGTGCTGCTGCACATGCTGGAGACCTTCCCGAGCATCGAGCGCACCCTCGTCATGGTCCAGTCGGAGGTCGCCGACCGGCTCGCCGCCGCGCCCGGTTCGAAGGTGTACGGCGTGCCCTCGGTCAAGGCCAACTGGTACGCGGAGGTCAAGCGGGCCGGCGCCATCGGACGGAAGGTGTTCTGGCCGGCTCCCAACGTCGACAGCGGGCTGGTCTCCCTCGTCCGCCGGAGCGAGCCGCTGAAGACCACCGCCTCCCGGCGCGAGGTCTTCGCCGTCGTCGACGCGGCCTTCGCCCAGCGTCGCAAGACCCTGCGGGCGGCCCTCGCCGGTTGGGCCGGCTCGGCGGCGGCGGCCGAGACCGCCCTCGTCGCCGCCGGAGTGTCCCCGCAGGCGCGCGGCGAGTCCCTGACCGTCGAGGAGTTCGCGCGCATCGCCGAACACAAGCAGCCCAAGCAGCCCGAGCAGTCCAAGGAGTCCGCCGCGTGAGCGTCACCGTCCGCGTGCCCGCCAAGGTCAACGTCCAGCTCGCGGTCGGTGCGGCCCGCCCCGACGGCTTCCACGACCTGGCCAACGTCTTCCTCGCGGTCGGCCTCCACGACGAGATCACCGTGGCCCCGTCGCCGGACGGGCTGCGCGTCACCTGCGCGGGCCCGGACGCCGCCGAGGTGCCCCTGGACCGTACGAACCTCGCCGCCCGCGCGGCCCTCGCGCTCGCCGGGCGGTACGGCCGGGACGCCGACGTGCACATCCACATCGCCAAGGACATCCCCGTCGCCGGCGGCATGGCGGGCGGCAGTGCGGACGGCGCGGGCGCGCTGTTGGCCTGCGACGCGCTGTGGGGGACCGGCGCCTCGAGGGCGGAACTGCTCGACATCTGCGCCGAGCTGGGCAGCGACGTGCCGTTCGCGCTGGTCGGCGGGGCGGCGCTGGGCACCGGGCGGGGCGAGAGGCTGACCGAGCTGGAGGTGGGCGGCACCTTCCACTGGGTGTTCGCGATGGCCGGGCGCGGGCTGTCGACCCCGGCGGTCTTCCGGGAGTTCGACCGGCTGGCGGAGGGCCGGGACATCCCCGAGCCGGCGGCCTCGCAGGACCTGCTGGACGCGCTCGCCAAGGGCGACCCGGACGCGCTGGCCGCCACGGTCTCCAACGATCTCCAGCCGGCGGCGCTGTCGCTGTTCCCGGAGCTGGCGGACACGCTGGCGGCGGGGCGTGCGGCCGGGGCACTGGCTTCGCTGGTCTCGGGGTCGGGGCCGACCACGGCGTTCCTCGCCCGGGACGCGGAAGCGGCGGAGGCGATCGTGGACGCGCTGGGGGCCTCCGGCACCTGCCGGACGGTGCGTACGGCGGCTGGGCCGGTGCCGGGGGCGACGGTCGTCTGAGGGATTCAGGACCGCGTTTCGACCGTGCCCAGGTCGATGGCGATGGCGGCAGGTTTGTCGACCTTGATCCGATCGCGCTGCATACCCATGTGCACGTAGGACCGCGTCATGGGGTCGAGCTCGTAGACATGGATGAGGGGCCGGCCGGTGGTTCCGTCCTGTTCGACACGCCAGTAGTTCGGGATTCCCGCAGTGGCGTACTTGTGCGGTTTGGTCGTACGGTCGCGGGATTCCGAGTCGGTGGAGACGACCTCCACGGCGAGCAGGACGTCCTTGGCCCGAAACTTGGTCTGGTCCAGCCCTGTGACCGCGTCGGCTCGAACCACGCTGACATCGGGTTCGGGGCCGTTGCGCTTGTCAAGGATGACGGTCATCTCCCGCTCGACACTGAACTCCGGGCCGAGAGAGCTACGCAGCCCGTTGACCAACAGGTCGATCACAAGGAAATGGAAGCGTCGCTGCGGACTCACGAAAACCAGGCTCCCGTCGATCAGCTCAGTGTGCGGCGGGAGATCCGGCAGGGTGAACAGGTCGTCCACGGTGTAGCCGTCCACGGGCGGCACCGGCCAGTGACGGCGGTGCTCTACGGACTCGGCGGTCATGGTTCCTCCCATGGACGGGATCCTGCTGCCTGCCCTCCAAGGTAGCCGCCTGTTTCCGATCACGTCATCACAAAGGGTGACTACCCCCTCGCGCCCCGACCGCCCCCGGGGACGCCCTACGCTGGAAAGCTGATCGAACCCCCAGGCAGGAGAGAAATGGCCGTCAATCTGGTCAATGTCGAGAACGTCAGCAAGGTGTACGGAACCCGTGCCCTCCTCGACGGCATCTCCCTCGGTGTCTCGGAGGGGGACCGCATCGGTGTCGTCGGGCGCAACGGCGACGGCAAGACCACCCTCATCCGGATGCTCGCCAAACTGGAGGAGGCGGACACCGGGCGGGTCACGCACTCCGGCGGGCTCCGCCTCGGCGTGCTCACCCAACACGACTCCCTCGACCCCGTCGCCACCGTCCGGCACGAGGTCATCGGCGACATGGCCGACCACGAGTGGGCGGGCAACGCCAAGGTCCGCGACGTGCTGACCGGGCTGTTCGGCGGGCTGGACCTGCCCGGGTTCCCCAAGGGCCTGGACACCGTCATCGGACCGCTGTCCGGTGGCGAGCGGCGCCGGATCGCGCTCGCCAAGCTGCTCATCGAGGAACAGGACCTGATCGTCCTCGACGAGCCCACCAACCACCTCGACGTCGAGGGCATCGCCTGGCTCGCCCGGCACCTGCGGGAGCGGCGCTCCGCGCTCGTCTGCGTCACCCACGACCGCTGGTTCCTCGACCAGGTCTGCACCCGCATGTGGGACGTGCAGCGCGGTGCCGTGTACGAGTACGAGGGCGGCTACTCCGACTACGTCTTCGCCCGTGCCGAACGCGAGCGCATCGCCGCCACCGAGGAGACCAAGCGGCAGAACCTGGTCCGCAAGGAGCTGGCCTGGCTGCGCCGCGGGGCGCCCGCGCGGACGTCCAAGCCGCGCTTCCGCGTGGAGGCCGCCAACGAGCTGATCAAGGACGTCCCCCCGCCCCGGGACAGCAGCGAGCTGATGAAGTTCGCCTCCTCGCGGCTCGGCAAGACGGTGTTCGACCTGGAGGACGTCACCGTCCAGGCGGGGCCCAAGGTGCTGCTCAAGCACGTCACCTGGCAGCTCGGCCCCGGCGACCGGATCGGCCTGGTCGGGGTCAACGGCGCCGGCAAGACGTCCCTGCTGCGGGCCCTGACCGAGGCGGCCCGCACCGAGGGCGAGACGCAGCCCGCGGCGGGCCGGATCGGCGTCGGCCGTACGGTCAAGCTGGCCTACCTCTCCCAGGAGGTCGCCGAACTCGACCCCACCTGGCGGGTGCTCCAGGCCGTACAGGCGGTGCGGGAGCGCGTCGACCTCGGCAAGGGGCGGGAGATGACCGCCGGGCAGTTGTGCGAGACGTTCGGCTTCAACAAGGACAAGCAGTGGACACCGGTCGGCGACCTGTCCGGCGGTGAGCGGAGGCGGCTCCAGCTGCTGCGGCTGCTCATGGACGAACCCAACGTCCTCTTCCTCGACGAGCCCACCAACGACCTCGACATCGAGACCCTCACCCAGCTCGAGGACGTCCTCGACGGCTGGCCCGGCTCGATGATCGTCATCTCCCACGACCGGTTCTTCGTCGAGCGCACCACCGACCGGGTGTTCGCCCTGCTCGGCGACGGCACCCTGCGGATGCTGCCGCGTGGCATCGACGAGTACCTGGAGCGGCGCAAGCGGATGGAAGAGGTCGCTGCGGCCGCCGCCACCGGCCCCGCGGCGAAGCCGGCCCCGGACGTCCCCGAGAAGAGCGCCTCCGACGTGCGCGCCGCCAAGAAGGAACTGCAGAAGATCGAGCGGCAGCTGGACAAGCTCTCCGAGAAGGAGTCCACGCTGCACGCCGCCATCGCCGAGCACGCCACCGACTTCGCGAAGGTGGCCGAACTCGACGCGGAGCTGCGCGAGACGGCCGGTCAGCGCGAGGCGCTGGAAACGCGGTGGCTGGAACTCGCCGAGGACGCCTGACGCCCGCACCGGAGTCCGTATCGCCCCGCACCGCCCCGCGCACAGGTCCGTGCGCGGGGCGCGCGTTGCGTGAAGGGCGTGTGGAGGCGCGTGGGGGCGCGTAACGAGGGCATCACAGGCCGGTCCTCCCTTGGGAACAGGGGTGGACGCGGCCCGGTGGCCCGTCGGTGCCGGGTGATAGAAAGACCCCGTCTGAGAACTGTAAGGACCACCTCAAGACGACTCTGGGAGCGCCACGTACCTCAGGGTGTGGCTAAAAAATCAGTGAGCAAGGGGGGACGCGCTGATGGCTCAGCCGCCCGACCAGCCGCCGCAGGGCGGCTTCGGAGCACCACAGGATCCGTCCGCCTCGGGTGGCGGCTTCGGGGCTCCGACCCCGCCGCCCCCGCAGGGTCCGCCGTCCGGTGTGCCGCCGCAGCCGGGGTACGGCTACCCGCAGCAGGCACCGCCCCAGCAGTCGGGCCCGTACGGCCAGCAGCCGGGTCCGTACAACCAGCAGCCGGGGCCGTACGCCTCCGGCCCGTACGCTTCCGGGCCCTACGGCCAGCCGCAGCAGCCCGGCCCGTACGGGCAGCCGGGCTACGGCCACCCGCAGCCGCAGTACCCGGGCGCGCCCGGCGCCCCGCAGCCGGGGCCCGGCTCCCGCAACCCCTTCAAGGGCAAGCCCGCCATGATCATCGGTGCCGCCGTGGTGACGGCGCTGCTGGTGGTCGGCGGCACCGTGTGGGCGGTCTCCGGCGACGACGGGAAGCAGGACGAGAAGCCCGTCGCCCAGAAGAGCGACGACCCCGAGCCCGAGACCTCCGGCGCCCCCGTCAACCCGGGCGACGGCAGCGGCGACGGCAACTCGGGCCCGGAGGACCTCAACGAGGGCCGCAAGTCCGGCGAGTCCAAGGTGCTCTGGTACAAGGAGGCGCCCGACGCGCCCCGTTCCGGAGCCGACGCCCCCGGCATGTGGATCACCGACAGGACGGCGGTGAAGGCGGCCTACAAGGAGCTCTCCGCCTACAACGTCGCCGACGGCAAGCCGACCTGGGAGCCCCTCACCTTCCCCGAGGAGATCTGCGCGGTCACCCCGGAGAAGACGTCCGACGACAAGGTCGTCGTCGCTTACATGAGCGGCAGCAGCGACCGGGCCAAGTGCAACCAGCTCCAGCTCGTCGACCTCGACACCGGCGAGAAGGGCTGGACGCAGAAGGTCGAGGACGGCGGGCTGTTCGACTCCGCGATCTCCATCGAGATGACCCTCAGCGGCAACACGCTGATGGTGGGCCGTTCGCAGTCCGGCACGGCCTTCGACGTCACCTCCGGCGACAAGATGTACGACAAGAAGAAGTACGGCGACGCCTGCTTCCCCGCCGGGTTCGCGGGCGGCGAGCGGCTGATCCAGGTCGCCTCCTGCGGCGCCGGCGGCGACAACGCGCGCGACGAGGTCCAGGAGCTCGACCCGAAGACCGGCAAGGTGAAGTGGACCCGGAAGTTCGACAAGGGCTGGCGCGTCGAGCGCGCCTACTCCGTCGAACCGGTGGTCATCTACAGCACCAACAAGGACAAGAAGGCGTGGAACATCTCCACGCTCGGCGCCGACGGCTCGATCCGCTCCCAGGTCGCCGTCGACGAGGACTTCGCCGCCGAGTGCGGCTGGGCCATCCTCGCCCGAGACCTCCAGGGCTGCGCGGGCGTCGCCGCCGACGCGGACACCCTCTACCTGCCCACCAAGGCGACCACCGGGGCCAACGAGATCGTCGCGATCAGCCTCGCCACCGGCGAGGAGAAGTGGCGGGTGAAGTCCCCGGCGGCGGACTCGATGGTGCCCATGAAGGTCGAGGGCGACAAGCTCATCGCCTACGTGGAGCCGTCGTACGACGCGGGCGGCCGGGTCGTCTCCGTCCCGACCACCGGCAGCAGCCACGAGCCGGTCACGCTGATGCAGAACCCGCAGGGCGTCGCGAGGATCGAGAACGGTTTCTTCAGCAAGGCGATCGACTGGGTCGACGGCCGTTTCTACATCTCGACGACCCGGCTGTCCGGCAATGACGATTCGAAGGAGAAGCTGATGCTCGCCTACGGCAAGTGAGGCGCGCAGCAGGGGTGAGGCGCGTCGGCCGGGTACGGCCGGCGCCCTCGCTCCGTCCGGCCACTTCCCCGCCGTCCTTCCCCTCCTTCGAGTTCTTCGAGTTCTTCGATCCTTTCGAGGTCTACACGTCATGACGCAGCCGCCCCAGCCGCCCAACCAGCCCCCGCGGCAGCCCGAGCAGCCGGCCACGCCGGCTCCGCCGCCGGGCTTCGGTCCGCCGACCGAGCCGTCGCAGCCGCCGGCCCAGCAGCCGCCGTCCGCCCCGGGCGGGCCGGACCTCAACAAGGCCCCGGAGCCGGGATACGGCTACCCGCAGGCCCCGCAGGCCCCGCAGGCCCCGCAGGCCCCGCAGGCCCCGCAGGCCCCGCAAGCCCCGCAGGCCCCGCAGCAGTCGCCGCAGGCCGCCCCGCAGACCCCGCCCACGCCGACGGGCCCGACGCCGCCGCCCGGGTACGGCTACCCGCAGCAGCCCCCGGCCGGTTACGGCTACCCGGGCCAGCCGGGCCCGTACGGACAGCCGCAGCAGCCGTACGGCCAGCCCGGTGCGTACGGACACCCGCAGCAGCCGTACGGCCAGCCCGGTTACGGCTATGCGCACCCGACCGTGCCGATGCCGCCACACCCTGGCGGCGGCGTCGGGTCCGGCGGCGGGCGGAAGATCAACGCCCAGCTGGCCATCATCGTCTCGGCGGTCGTGGCCATCGCCCTGATCGTCGGCGCCGGCGTCTGGTACTCGTCCTCGTCCTCCTCCGGCGGCGACAAGGAGACCACCGCCGACTCGGGCGGCACCGAGGGCGGCAAGAAGGACGACGAGAACGGCGGTGGCACCTCCGCCGGCGGCAAGGAGAAGGTTCCGGCCGACCCCGCCGCCAAGGTCCTCTTCCAGATCCCGTCGCCGAAGTCCCCGAAGGACAGCTCGAGCGTCGGCGTCTCCGGTTCCTGGCTGACCGACACGGTGTACGCCAAGAGCGGCGTCGCCGAGGTCGTCGGCTACGACGCCGTCAAGGGCAGCAAGGTGTGGACGCTCGACCTGCCCGGGCCGGTGTGCGAGGCCAGCGACCACGTCACCGAGGACGGCAGGACGGCGATCGTCTACAAGCCGAAGATGCCGACCAAGAACGATCCGCAGCGGTGCACGCAGGTCGCGGCCTTCGACCTCGCCACGGGTGAGAAGCTGTGGTCCGAGACGGCCAGGTCCGGCACCCAGGAGATCAGCTTCAACAACGTCACCGTCAGCGGGAACACCGTCGCGGCGGCCAGCACCAGCGGCGGCGCCGCCTGGGACATAGCCTCCGGCAAGCTCCTGTGGTCGCCCAAGACGTCCGACTCCTGTTACGACTCCGGGTACGGCGGCGGGCCGAAGCTGGTCGCGGTGCGCAAGTGCGGTTCGTACGACCAGCGTCAGCTGCACATCCAGACCGTCGACCCGAAGTCCGGCAAGGTGATCTCCGAGTACAGGATGACCGAGGGCATCGAGTACGCCGCGGTCGTGTCCACCGACCCGCTGGTCGTGGCCGCCGACGTCGGCGACTCCGCCGGTGACGGCAGCGGCATCTCGGACTTCTTCTCCATCGACAACAAGACCGGCAAGCTGCGTACCCGCATCTCCGCGCCCGGTGACGAGTTCGCGGCCGACTGCGACGGCATCACCAGGATCGAGCACTGCAGCGGGCTGGCGGTCGGCAACGACCGGCTGTACATCCCGACCGAGGAACACGAGGGCACGGGCGAGTACACCAGGACCAACGAGGTCGTCGCCTTCGACCTGGCCACCGGCAAGCAGACCGGCCAGCGCGCCGACGCCGGCGACGGCTACACGATCATCCCGCTGCGCATGGACGGCGGCGACCTCCTGGCGTACAAGGAGCCGCCCTACGACAAGGGCGGGCAGATCGTGAGCATCGACGGCGGCACCTTCAAGCAGACCAAACTGCTGGAGAACCCGGCGACGGAAGCGGTGCGGGACGTGGAGGCGGGGATGTCGCCCACGAACTCCGAGGTGCTGTTCTCGCAGGGGCGCCTGTACATGTCGGAGGTGTACGCCAGCGATTTCGCTTCGGAACGGGAGGAGTACCTGGCGATCGCCTTCGGTACCGGCGGCTGACCGCTTCGCCGACCCGTGCGTACGGCCCCGCCCCCTGGAATCCACCCAGCAGGGGGCGGGGCCGTACGCGTACCGCTCAGCAGGTGCCCATCGCCACCGAATGCGAGAATTTCGGTGATCCGGGGCGATTCTCGCCGGTAGGGGGAGCGCGACGTCGAACAAGCGTGTAGCTTCCGGGACCGGACGGGGAGGCGGCGCACGGGGGTGCGCTCGCGGTATGGGGGGTTGATACATGGGCGTGCGGTTGATGGTGGTCGACGACCACCGGCTGCTCGCCGAGGCGCTGGCCTCGGCGTTGAAGCTGCGGGGACACCGGGTGCTGGCCGCGGCGGCACCGGTGGCGGGGGCGGCGGATCTGGTGATCAGCAGGGCGCCGGAGGTGTGCCTGCTGGGGACGGCGGCACCGGCGGAGCCCGGCATCTTCGATCCGGTGGTGAAGATCAAGCGGGAGCGGCCGCAGGTGGCGGTGCTGGTGCTGGGCCCGGTGCCCAGCCCTCGCGGGATCGCGGCGGCGTTCGCGGCGGGGGCGTCCGGCTATGTGCGGCACGACGAGCGTATCGAGGGCGTGGAACGGGCGATCATGAAGGCGCGGGCAGGCGAGGCCGCGGTGGCGCCGCAGTTGCTGCAGGGGGCGTTCGGTGAGCTGCTGAATCCGGCGGCGCAACCGGACGACGAGGGGCAGCGGCTGCTGCGGATGCTGACCCCGCGCGAGGTGGAGGTCCTGGTCCGGGTGGCCGACGGTGAGGACACCCGGCTGATCGCGGCGGGCATGGACATAGCGCCGTCCACGGCGCGGACGCATGTGCAGCGCGTGCTGATGAAACTGGGTGTGGGCTCCAGGCTGGAGGCGGCGGCACTGGCGGCCCGGACGGGACTGCTGGACCGGGTGGGGCCGGTGCGGGGGTCGGCGCGCTCCGGGCAGTAGGAGCAGGGAGCAGAGGTGGGGGTGCCCGCGGTGCCGGGCACCCCCACCTCTGCTTTCCCTGTCCCTCCGGCGCGATGCCCGGGAGGGTGACATTGACGGCCGTGGTGTGTTGTGTTTTGGTGTGTTGGGTTCTGTTGGAAGAGTGTGAAAACAGTGCTGTGCGGAAAACGGCGCTGTGCGGAAAGCCGTGCGGTGAACGGCTCGAATGGAGCGTCCGGAGTGAAGAAGACCTCGACCCGGCTGGCCGACGGTCGCGAACTCATCTACTACGACCTGCGTGACGACACCGTGCGCGACGCGGCCGACCGCCGCCCACTGGCCGCCACCGTCACGACGTCCGAGATCCGCCGCGACCCGCTGCTCGGCGACCGTGTCGCCATCGCCTCCCACCGCCAGGGCCGCACCTATCACCCCCCGGCCGACGAATGCCCCCTGTGCCCCTCCGAGGGCGACCGGCTCAGCGAGGTCCCGGACTCCTCGTACGACGTCGTGGTCTTCGAGAACCGCTTCCCCTCACTGGCCGGCGCCTCGGGCCGCTGCGAGGTCGTCTGCTTCACCTCCGACCACCACGCCTCCTTCGCCGACCTGAGCGAGCGGCAGGCCCGGTTGGTCCTGGACGCCTGGACGGACAGGACGTCGGAGCTGTCTCACCTGCCCTCCGTCGAGCAGGTGTTCTGCTTCGAGAACCGGGGGGCCGAGATCGGCGTCACCCTCCAGCACCCGCACGGGCAGATCTACGCCTACCCGTTCACCACCCCCCGCACCGCCCTGATGCTGCGCCAGGTGGCCGCACACAAGGAGGCGACCGGAGGGGGAAATCTGTTCGACGCCGTCCTGGCGGAGGAACTCGCGGGCGAGCGGGTCGTCCTGGAGGGTGAACACTGGGCCGCCTTCGTGCCGTACGCGGCGCACTGGCCCTACGAGGTCCACCTGTACCCGAAGCGCAGGGTGCCCGACCTGCTCGGGCTCGACGAGGCGGCACGCACGGAGTTTCCCCGGGTCTACCTGGAACTGTTGCGGCGGTTCGACCGGATCTTCGACGCGGAGGGCGAGTCTTCGACGCCGTACATCGCGGCCTGGCACCAGGCCCCGTTCGGCACGCCGGCGGAGTTCGACGGGGTCACGCGCGACGACCTCGCGCTCCACCTCGAACTTTTCACCATCCGCCGCACACCCGGCAAGCTGAAGTTCCTCGCGGGTTCCGAGTCCGGTATGAACGTGTTCATCAACGACGTGCCGCCGGAACGCGCGGCCGAGCGACTGCGGGAGGTAGCGAGTCCATGAGCGGGAAGTACTTGGTTACTGGTGGCGCGGGCTATGTCGGAAGTGTCGTGGCCCAGCATCTGCTGGAAGCCGGCCACGAGGTCGTCGTCCTCGACGACCTCTCCACCGGACTGCGCGAGGCCGTCCCGGCCGGTGCGTCCTTCATCGAGGGCGACATCCGCTCCGCCGCCACCTGGCTGGACCCCTCCTTCGACGGCGTCCTGCACTTCGCCGCGTTCTCCCAGGTCGGCGAGTCGGTCGTGCGGCCCGAGAAGTACTGGGAGAACAACGTCGGCGGCACCATGGCGCTGCTGGACGCGATGCGTTCGGCGGGCGTGCGCCGACTGGTCTTCTCCTCCACCGCGGCGACCTACGGCGAGCCCGAACAGGTCCCGATCCTCGAATCCGCCCCGACCCGGCCCACCAACCCCTACGGCGCCTCCAAGCTCGCCGTCGACCACATGATCACCGGCGAGGCGGCGGCGCACGGCCTGGGCGCGGTCTCGCTGCGCTACTTCAACGTGGCCGGCGCGTACGGCCACTTCGGCGAGCGGCACGACCCCGAGTCCCACCTGATCCCGCTCGTCCTCCAGGTCGCCCAGGGAAGGCGCGAGGCGATCAGCGTCTACGGCGACGACTACCCGACGCCGGACGGCACCTGCGTACGCGACTACATCCACGTCGCCGACCTGGCCGAGGCGCACCTGCTGGCGCTGAAGGCGGCGGCCCCGGGCGAACACCTGATCTGCAACCTCGGCAACGGCAACGGCTTCTCCGTCCGCGAGGTCGTCGAGACGGTCCGTCAGGTCACCGGCCACCCGATCCCCGAGGTCGTGGCCCCCCGCCGGGGCGGCGACCCGGCGGTCCTGGTGGCGTCGGCCGCCACGGCCCGCGAGAAACTGGGCTGGAAGCCGTCCCGCGCCGACCTCAAGGACATCGTCGCGGACGCGTGGGAGTTCGCGCAGCGGCACACCGGGCAAGGCGTTTAGCAGTACGTGACGAAGGGTCAGGGGCAGGGTATGAGCGAGTCCGACGCCTACGAGACGGCCGCGAGAACGGCCGGCGAGCGGTTCCGGGAACTGTACGGAGCCGCACCGCACGGCGTCTGGGCGGCGCCGGGCCGGGTCAACCTCATCGGCGAGCACACCGACTACAACGACGGCTTCGTCATGCCGTTCGCCCTGCCGCACACCGCGGTCGCGGCGGTCTCCCGGCGCGACGACGGCGTCCTGCGCCTGCACTCCGCGGACGTGGACGCGCCCGTCGTGGAACTGACGGTGGACTCCCTCGCCCCCGGTACGGACAGGAACTGGACCGCCTACCCGGCGGGCGTCGTATGGGCCCTGCGCGAGGCCGGCCACGCGGTGACCGGCGCGGACGTCCACCTCGCCTCCACGGTCCCGGCCGGCGCCGGCCTGTCCTCCTCGGCGGCCCTGGAGGTCGTCGTCGCCCTGGCCCTGAACGACCTGTACGAACTGGGCCTGCGCGGCTGGCAGTCGGCCCGCCTGTGCCAGCGCGCGGAGAACGTCTACGTCGGCGCCCCCGTCGGCATCATGGACCAGACGGCGTCCGCCTGCTGCGAGAGCGGCCACGCCCTGTTCCTCGACACCCGCGACCTCTCCCAGCGGCAGATACCCTTCGACCTGGCCGCCGAGGGCATGCGCCTGCTGGTCGTCGACACCCGCGTCGAGCACAGCCACAGCGAGGGCGAGTACGGCAGACGCCGGGCAGGTTGCGAGAAGGGCGCCGCCCTGCTGGGCGTCGACGCCCTGCGCGACGTGGCCCACGCGGACCTGGACGCGGCACTGGCCCTGCTGGGCGACGAGGAGGAGGTCCGCCGCCTGGTCCGCCACGTCGTGACCGAGAACGAGCGGGTGGAACGGGTGATCGCCCTGCTGGAGTCGGGCGACACCCGCGCCATCGGCCCGGTCCTCACCGCCGGCCACGCCTCCCTCCGGGACGACTTCCGCGTCTCCTGCCCCGAACTCGACCTGGTCGTCGACACGGCCCTCGCCTCCGGCGCCCTCGGCGCCCGCATGACCGGCGGCGGCTTCGGCGGCTCCGCCATCGTCCTGGCCGAGGCGACGGACACGGCCCCCATCACCGAGGCGATACAGAAGGCCTTCACGACGGCCGGCTTCGAGACCCCCCGGATCTTCGAGGCGGTGCCTTCGGCGGGGGCACGACGACTCCGCTGAGCACCGGACGCACCGTGCCGCGCAGCGGGAGAAGTGCTCGGGCGCCGAATGGCGTGATGTGGTGGCGGGGCGATGTCACCTTCGGCGTGGTCGGCGGGTTCCGGTGGTCGGCTCCAGGGGCTTGGTCAGGGTGTACTCCGTGATGCCCGGGGGGTAGTCGGGGATGGCGCAGACCACCTCGTAGCCGTGGCGGCGGTAGAAATCCGGGGCCTGGAAGTCCCAGGTCTCCACGCGGGAGGAGCGGCAGCCGCGCCGGTCGGCGGCGACGCGTTCCGCCGTGGACAGGAGGAGGGTGCCGAGGCCCGCTCCCCGGTGGCGTTCGTCGACCCACAGGTACGTCACGTGCAGCCAGGTCGTCCAGGTGTGGCCGACCAGGCCGCCCGCCAGGGCACCGGCCGGGTCCGAGGCCCACACGTGCAAAGGGGACTCGCGTTCGTCGGGGGTTCCGCGCAGGGCGCGCAGCACCGGTGAGGCAGCCGTGTTCGTGTCCCGCAGCCGCCTGCGGAGCAGATCACGTCGGGCTCTGTCGACTTCTGTCTCAAGACGAAACATGCGGCTCACCATAAACGCGCAAGGCCGCCAGTTCTGCAAATAACCTTCCGCCGGCCGCCCCCGCCCGTACTCTGATGAACAGCGCCGGTGGGGGCCGGCGCCGTTCAGGGGGCGAGGCACTCGGGTACGAAGCCCGGGGCGGGGCGGCGGGGGCGCACGGCGGCGGCCGGGCGGTGCCGAGCGGCCCGTCCCGGGTCCGGTCGAGGCCGGTCCCGTGAGTCCGGGACCCGGCTTCGGGTTCGCACCCGCGCCGGGACGGGTGTCGTCCTTTGACCATGGGGTAGTCCCCAGCTCTGCAGAGAGCTCGGGGAAGGGGGTTTTGTGCAACGTATCCGAGTCCTGGTCGTCGACGACCATCGCATCTTCGCCGAGTCGCTCGCCGCGGCCCTGGCCGCGGAGCCCGACGTCGAGGTGTCCGCGGCGGGCAGCGGCCCGGCCGCGCTGCGCTGCCTGGAGCGCGCCGTCGGCGAGGGGCGGCGGTTCGACGTGATCCTCGTCGACGCCGACCTGGGCGGCAAGGTGGCGGGCGTCCGTCCGGCCCTACCGGTGCAGGCGGCCGACGAGGACGGCCTCGTCGACGGGATGTCCCTGGTCACCGGGGTGCGTTCGGTCCACCCGCAGGTACGGATCGTGGTGCTCGCGGAGAAGGACGACCCGCGCCGCGCCGCGCTCGCCCTGCAGGCCGGCGCCGGCGGCTGGGTGGCCAAGGACTGCTCGCTGAGCCGGCTGCTCACCGTCGTCCGGGGCGTACTGCGCGACGAGACGCATCTGCCGCCCGCCCTGCTCACCGGCGTCCTGCGCGAACTGACCGCCGCGCGCAAGCACCGCACGGAGAGCGAACGGCTCGTGGAGACCCTGACCCCGCGGGAACGGGAGGTGCTGCGGTGCATGGTCGCGGGCCTGGGGCGCAAGGCCGTCGCCGAGCGCCTGTATCTGTCCCCGCACACCGTCCGCACGCACATGCAGAACGTGCTCGGCAAGCTGGGCGTGCACTCCACGCTCGCCGCCGTCGCCCTTGCCCGGCGGGCGGGTGTGGGGCCCGTCGACCTGGGGCAGACCTCAGCCCGGGATGTTGTCGAACGGGGCGGTCAACCGGCGTAGCAGGCCCGCCAGTTCGCCGCGCTGGGTGTGGGAGAGCTCGGCGAGGATCGCCCGCTCCTGCGCCAGCAGTCCGGCCAGTGCCTGGTCGGCGCGGTCGCGGCCCTCGTCCGTGAGGCGGACCAGGACGCCGCGCCGGTCGTTGGGATCGGGCAGCCGCGCGACCAGGCCCTTCTTGGTCAGGCGGTCGATGCGGTTGGTCATCGTGCCCGAGGTGACCAGCGTCTGGGTGAGCAGCTGTCCCGGCGAGAGCTGGTAGGGGGCGCCCGCGCGGCGCAGTGCGGTCAGTACGTCGAACTCCCAGGGCTCCAGGCCGTGCTCGGAGAACGCGAGCCTGCGGGCCCGGTCCAGATGCCGGGCGAGCCTGCTCACCCGGCTGAGGACCTCGAGCGGTTCCACGTCGAGGTCCGGGCGCTCCCGGCGCCATGCTGCGACCAGTCGATCGACCTCGTCCTCCATGGCGATCAGTGTAGTGGTTGTGTCGATGTGAAGTCTCTTGAGGTCGAGTTTCTTGACGACGAGACAATACGTGCGGGACGCTGGGTACCCGTCGGCCGACTCCAGGAGGCTCCATGCCCGCGGTCACCGATCCCACCTGGGACCCCGTCCAGTACCTGCGTCACGCCGGTCCGCGCACCCGCCCCTTCCTCGACCTCCTCGCCCGCGTCCCCGAGCTCCCCGGCGACCCGCCCCGCATCGCCGACCTCGGCTGCGGCGCCGGAAACGTCACCGCCCTGCTCGCCGACCGCTGGCCGGCCGCCCGTATCACCGGCTACGACAACTCGCCCGAGATGCTCGACAAAGCCCACGTCGACCACCAGGGCCCGACCCCGGGCGGCGGCCGACTGGACTTCGCCCGCGCCGACGTCCGCACCTGGACGCCCGACCGGCCGTACGACCTGATCGTCAGCAACGCCACCCTGCAGTGGGTCCCCGGGCACCCGGACCGGTTCACCGACTGGATCGCCTCACTCACCCCCGGCGGCACCCTCGCCTTCCAGGTGCCCGGCAACTTCGACGCCCCCAGCCACACCCTCATGCGCGAACTCGCCCACTCCCCGCGCTGGCGGACCCGTCTCTCCGGCACCCTGCGCCACGCCGACGCCGTCCTCACCCCCGCCGCCTACCTGGACCGCCTCACCGGCGCCGGCTGCGCGGTCGACGTGTGGGAGACGACGTACATCCACCTGCTGCACGGGCCGGACCCCGTCCTGGACTGGGTCAGGGGCACCGGCCTGCGGCCCGTCCTCACCGCCCTCGCCGACGATCCCGAGGCACGGGACGCCTTCGTCGAGGAGTACCGCACCGCCCTGCGCGCCGCCTACCCGACGGGCCCGCACGGCACCCCGTTCCCCTTCCGCCGCGTCTTCGCGGTCGCCGTCAAGGAGGTGTGAAGGGTGCTCGCCGCCGTCGACCATGTGCAGCTCGCCGCACCGCCCGGCTCCGAGGGCCGCCTCCGCGCGTACTACGCCGATGTCCTCGGCATGACCGAGGTGCCGAAGCCGCCTGCTCTGGCCGTGCGCGGCGGCTGCTGGTTCCGGGCGGGAGGCGTACAGCTCCATCTGGGCATCGAGGACGACTTCCGGCCCGCCGGGAAGGCCCACCCCGGCCTGAGGGTGACCGGCATCGAGGCGTACGCCGCCCGCCTGGCGTGCCACGGGGCCCCGGTCATCTGGGACGACGACCTCCCCGGCCACAGGCGCTTCTACTCCGAGGACCCGGTGGGCAACCGGCTGGAGTTCCTGGAGCCGGTCGGCTGACGTTCCCGTCGGCTCACGGACGCAGGCCCAGCAGGCGTCCGACCTCCGCGTGCGGGATGCCCTCTTCGAGGGTCCCCTCGGCTTTCCGGCGCCGGTACTCGGCGATGGCCAGGGCGTCTTCCAGATCCTCGATCACCCGGGGAGCGACGAGGAGCGCGGTCACGCCGTTCCCGTCGGTGAGAGCGATGGGCTCGCGGTCGCCACCCAGCCGGTGGACCAGATCCTCCAGCTGGGAGGCGGCCTCGCTGATCGTCATCTCGGTCACGGGCACACGATGCCACGTGCCTGGACCGGGGATTCAGTTCTTCCGGTGTCCGATCAGCCGAGGCTTGGGCTCCAGGCCGTCCAGGCCGTGCCAGGCCAGGTTCACCAGGTGCGCGGCCACCTCCGCCTTCTTCGGCTTGCGGACGTCCAGCCACCACTGGCCGGTCAGCGCGACCATCCCCACCAGCGCCTGCGCGTACAGCGGAGCCAGCTTGGGGTCGAAGCCGCGGCTCTTGAACTCGCGGCCCAGGATGTCCTCCACCTGGGTGGCGATGTCCGAGATGAGGGAGGCGAAGGACCCCGTCGACTGCGGGATCGGGGAATCGCGGACCAGGATGCGGAAACCGTCCGTGTACTCCTCGATGTAGTCCAGCAGTGCGAACGCCGCCTGCTCGCACAGCTCCCGCGGATGCCCCGCGGTCAGCGAACCCGTCACCATGTCCAGCAGGCGCCGCATCTCGCGGTCCACCACCACCGCGTACAGGCCCTCCTTGCCGCCGAAGTGCTCGTACACCACCGGCTTGGAGACTCCGGCCTTCGCCGCGATCTCCTCCACCGACGTGGCCTCGAAACCCTTCGCCGCGAACAACGTACGGCCGATCTCCAGCAGCTGCTGACGGCGCTCCGCACCGGTCATCCGGGTGCGGCGCGTCCGCCGCGGCTTGTCGTTGCTCGAGGTGTTGCTGGAGTCGGTCGCCACAACGACCATCATGCCGCCTCAGCCGTCTCCCGCCCGCGCCGGGAACCGCCCACCCCGGTATTACGGGGGTGACGGCGCGAATCGATACGCGAGCGTGACGGCCACCGCACGTCGTACGCCCAGCCCAGTTGCTCGAACCAGCGGATCAGCCGGGCCGAGGAGTCCAGCTGCCCCCGCTCCACCCCGTGCCGCGCGGACGTCGGGTCGGCGTGGTGCAGGTTGTGCCAGGACTCACCGCAGGACAGGACCGCCAGCCACCACACGTTGCCCGAACGGTCCCGCGACCTGAAGGGCCGCTTGCCCACCGCGTGACAGATCGAGTTGATCGACCACGTCACATGGTGCAACAAAGCCACCCGAACGAGTGAACCCCAGAAGAAGCCGGTGAACGCGCCCCACCACGACATCGTCACCAGACCGCCGATCAGCGCGGGCAGCGCCAGCGACAACGCCGTCCACAGAATGAACTGGCGGGAGATCGCACGCAGCGTCGGGTCCTTGATCAGATCCGGTGCGTACTTGTCCTGCGGGGTCTGCTCCTCGTCGAACATCCAGCCGAGATGAGCCCACCACAGCCCCTTCAGCAGCGCCGGCACCGACTCCCCGTACCGCCACGGCGAATGCGGGTCGCCCTCCGCGTCCGAGAACTTGTGGTGCTTGCGGTGGTCCGCCACCCAGCGCACCAGCGGCCCCTCCACCGCCATCGAACCCGCCACCGCCAGCGCGATCTTCAACGGCCGCTTCGCCTTGAACGAACCATGAGTGAAGTGACGGTGGAAACCGATGGTGATGCCGTGGCAGCCGAGGAAGTAGAAGAACACCAGCAGCCCGAGATCCAGCCAGCTCACCCCCCGGCCCCACCCCAGCGGCACCGCCGCCAGCAGCGCCAGGAACGGCACGATGATGAAGAGCAGCAGAGTGATCTGCTCGATGGAGCGCTTGCGCTCGCCACCCAGCGTGGCGGACGGGACGGCGGCGGCGTCGGAGCGGGAGTCGGGCGCGGGCCTCTTGGAGGCTTCGTCGATGACATCGGGGCCTGAGGTCATGCGTGTCCCCTGTGAGGTATGAGGGTCGAGGGTGATGCCGGGCAGCGGAACCACGCGACACTCCCTACGGTCCCGTAACCTACGGCAACGTAAGTATGGCAGTGCGCGGCCCGGCGGCACGAGCCCACGAGCCTGCGCGTCCCGGCCGACACCTATCCTGGAAGCCGGTCGGACAGCGCGGTCCGCTCTGATTCCTTCCCGGATGCCCGGCCCGTATGCGGCACCAGCCGCCCGAGACGCCGTCCGGGATTCCTCCAGACCAGCTTCAACACTGCAAGGAGCCGCACCTGTGAGCAGTGCCGACGACCAGAACGTGTCCACGGCGACCACGAGCAGCGAACTGCGGGCCGACATCCGCCGATTGGGTGATCTCCTCGGAGAAACCCTCGTCCGCCAGGACGGCCCCGAACTCCTCGACCTCGTCGAAAAGGTCCGCCGCCTCACCCGCGAGGACGGCGAGGCCGCAGCCGAACTGCTGCGCGGCACCGAACTCGAAACCGCCGCCAAGCTGGTCCGCGCCTTCTCCACCTACTTCCACCTGGCCAACGTCACCGAACAGGTCCACCGAGGCCGCGAGCTGCGCGCCCGGCGCGCCACCGAGGGCGGACTGCTCTCCCGCACCGCCGACCGCCTCAAGGACGCCGACCCCGAACACCTGCGGGAAACCGTGCGGCACCTCAACGTCCGCCCCGTCTTCACCGCTCACCCCACCGAGGCCGCACGCCGCTCCGTCCTCAACAAGCTGCGCCGCATCGCCGCACTCCTCGACACCCCCGTCATCGCCTCCGACCGGCGCCGCCTCGACATCCGCCTCGCCGAGAACATCGACCTCGTCTGGCAGACCGACGAACTGCGCGTGGTCCGCCCCGAACCCGCCGACGAGGCCCGCAACGCCATCTACTACCTCGACGAGCTCCACGCCGGCGCCGTCGGCGACGTCCTCGAGGACCTCACCGCGGAACTCGAACGCGCCGGCGTCAAGCTCCCCGACGACACCCGCCCCCTCACCTTCGGCACCTGGATCGGCGGCGACCGCGACGGCAACCCCAACGTCACCCCCCAGGTGACCTGGGACGTCCTCATCCTCCAGCACGAACACGGCATCAACGACGCCCTGGAGACGATCGACGAGCTCCGCGGATTCCTCTCCAACTCCATCCGCTACGCCGGAGCCACCGAGGAACTGCTGACCTCCCTGAAGGCCGACCTCGACGCCCTCCCCGAGATCAGCCCCCGCTACAAGCGCCTCAACGCAGAGGAGCCCTACCGGCTCAAGGCCACCTGCATCCGGCAGAAGCTCGAGAACACCAAGCAGCGCCTCGCCAAGGACACCCCGCACCAGCCCGGCCACGACTACCTGGGCACCGGCGAGCTCCTCGCCGACCTGCGGATCATCCAGGCCTCACTGCGCGAGCACCGCGGCGGCCTCTTCGCCGACGGCCGGCTCGCCCGCACCATCCGCACCCTCGCCGCCTTCGGCCTCCAGCTCGCCACCATGGACGTACGCGAGCACGCCGACGCCCACCACCACGCCCTCGGCCAGCTGTTCGACCGGCTCGGCGAGGAATCCTGGCGCTACACCGACATGCCCCGCGACTACCGCACCAAGCTCCTCGCCAAGGAACTGCGGTCGCGCCGCCCCCTCGCCCCCACCCCCGCACCCGTCGACGCGGCCGGCGAGAAGACCCTCGGCGTCTTCCAGACCGTCAAGCGGGCCCTGGAGATCTTCGGCCCCGAGGTCATCGAGTCCTACATCATCTCCATGTGCCAGGGCGCCGACGACGTCTTCGCCGCCACCGTCCTCGCCCGCGAGGCCGGACTCATCGACCTGCACGCCGGCTGGGCGAAGATCGGCATCGTCCCGCTCCTCGAAACCACCGACGAGCTGAAGGCCGCCGACACCATCCTCGAGGACATGCTCGCCGACCCCTCCTACCGGCGCCTGGTCGCCCTGCGCGGCGACGTCCAGGAGGTCATGCTCGGCTACTCCGACTCCTCCAAGTTCGGCGGCATCACCACCAGCCAGTGGGAGATCCACCGCGCCCAGCGCCGACTGCGCGACGTCGCCCACCGCTACGGCGTCCGCCTGCGCCTCTTCCACGGCCGCGGCGGCACCGTCGGCCGCGGCGGCGGCCCCACCCACGACGCCATCCTCGCCCAGCCCTGGGGCACCCTCGAGGGCGAGATCAAGGTCACCGAACAGGGCGAGGTCATCTCCGACAAGTACCTCATCCCCTCGCTCGCCCGGGAGAACCTGGAACTGACCGTCGCCGCCACCCTCCAGGCATCCGCCCTGCACACCGCGCCCCGGCAGTCCGACGACGCGCTCGCCCGCTGGGACGCCGCCATGGACGTCGTCAGCGGCGCCGCCCACGCCGCCTACCGCCGGCTCGTCGAGGACCCCGACCTGCCCGCCTACTTCTTCGCCTCCACCCCCGTCGACCAGCTCGCCGACCTCCACCTCGGCTCCCGGCCCTCCCGCCGCCCCGACTCCGGCGCCGGACTGGACGGCCTGCGCGCCATCCCCTGGGTGTTCGGCTGGACCCAGTCCCGGCAGATCGTCCCCGGCTGGTACGGCGTCGGCTCCGGCCTGAAGGCCCTGCGCGAGAGCGGCCTGGACACGGTGCTCGACGAGATGCACGAGCAGTGGCACTTCTTCCGCAACTTCATCTCCAACGTCGAGATGACCCTCGCCAAGACCGACCTGCGCATCGCCCGGCACTACGTCGACACCCTCGTCCCCGACCACCTCAAGCACGTGTTCGACACCATCCGCGTCGAACACGAACTCACCGTCGCCGAGGTGCTCCGCGTCACCGGCGAGAGCGAACTCCTGGACGCCGAACCGGTGCTCAAGCAGACCTTCGCCATCCGCGACGCCTACCTCGACCCCATCTCCTACCTCCAGGTGGCCCTGCTCAAGCGCCAGCGCGACGCCGCCACCGCCGGCACGGAGCCCGACCCCCTGCTCGCCCGAGCCCTCCTGCTCACCGTCAACGGAGTCGCCGCCGGCCTGCGCAACACCGGCTGACCCCCACGGCACACGACGGTGCCCCCGAGCCGCACACCGGCCCGGGGGCACCGTCGTCCGTCGTCCACCGGACCGCGCACGGGCCCGCCCTCACCTCACCAGGAACGCCGCCGTCACCAGCGCCACGCCCGACAACCCCATCACCCACGCAGGCCGCGTCCGCAGCAACCCGCCCGCCACCACCACCGACGCCAGCATCAGCGCCCCGCCCAGCGGGACCCACGCGTGGAGCACCCCCGTCGGACCCGAACGCACCACCTCGGTCCCGTCCGGCTTCACCACCACCGTGTACGTCCGTCCCTCCGCCACCGCCACCGTGTCCTCCAGCACGACCTCAGCCCGCGGCTGCGACCCCGGCGACAACGGCGCGTACGCCCCCTTGCAGGTCCCCGCACCGCACGACGCCACGGTGACCGTGCCCCGCTCCCGACCCTTCGTCAGCATCGCGTACTGCGCCGTACCCCACGACGCCCACACCCCCGCGATCAGGATCAGCACGGTGACCGTGCCCATCGCCGCGAGCCGGCCGAACCGCAGCGCGGCGGAGGAACCTCGGGAAGATCCCCGGGAGGAGCCCCGGGAGGAGCCCCGGGAGGAGCCCCGGGAGGAGCCCCGGGAGGAGGAGACGGCAGAAGGCATGGCCGAGATCCTTGGCCATGCCTTTGCGGTCGGTCAACCTCGGCCGGATGCGGGGCACCGGATCCGGCTCACGAGTTGTACGTGCCCTGCGCCCGCTCCAGCCCCTCGATCACCAGACACTCCACCGCGTCCGCCGCCCGGTCCACGAAGTAGTCCAGCTCCTTGCGCTCCGCCGACGAGAAGTCCCGCAGCACGAAGTCCGCCACCTGCATCCGCCCCGGCGGCCGCCCGATCCCGAACCGCGCCCGGTGGTAGTCCCGCCCGAACGCCTTCGTCATCGACTTCAACCCGTTGTGACCGTTGTCCCCGCCACCCAGCTTCAGCCGCAGCGTCCCGTAGTCGATGTCCAGCTCGTCGTGGACCGCCACCACATGGGCCACCGGCACCTTGTAGAACTCCCGCAGCGCGTTCACCGGACCGCCCGACAGGTTCATGAACGACATCGGCTTCGCCACGATCACCCGCCGGCTCGCCGGACCCGGCGGCCCGATCCGCCCCTCCACCACCTGCGCCTGGGCCTTCCCGGCCCGCTTGAACCGGCCCCCGACCCGCTCCGCCAGCAGGTCCGCCACCATGAACCCCACGTTGTGCCGGTTCATCGCGTACTCCGGCCCCGGGTTGCCCAGCCCCGCGATCAGCCAGGGCGCCGCCGCGTCATCGGTCGTCACGTCCGTGTCTCCCTCATTCACGTGTTCACGCATCCGCGCATCCGTGTCCCCATACGCGTCGGCCGCTGCCCCGCACGGGAACAGCGGCCGACGCGCATCGAAGAATACGAAGCCTCCGCGGGCGGCGAAGCCCGCGAGGACGATCAGGCCTCGGCCTCCTCCTCGCCCTCCGAGACCTCCTCGGCCTGCGCGGCCAGGACCTGCAGCACGACGGTGTCCTCCTCGACCGCCAGCTTCACACCCTCCGGCAGCACCAGGTCCTTGGCGAGGACCGCGGCACCGGCCTCCAGACCCTGCACCGAGACGGTCACGCCGTCCGGGATGTTCGTCGCCTCCGCCTCGACCGGCAGCGCGGAGAGGACGTGCTCCAGCAGGTTGCCGCCCGGGGCCAGTTCACCCTCGGCGAGCACGGGGATCTCGACGGTGACCCGCTCGCCCCGCTTCACCTTCAGCAGGTCAACGTGCACCAGGTCACCGCGCAGCGGGTCACGCTGCACCGCCTTCGGGATCGCCAGCTGGCTGCCCTCACCGTCGATGACCAGATCGATCAGCACGTTCGGCGTACGCAGCGCCAGCAGCAGCTCGTGACCCGGGAACGTCAGGTGCAGCGGCTCGAGACCGTGCTCGTACACCACACCCGGGACCTTGTTGTCACGGCGGACACGACGCGCGGCACCCTTGCCGAACTCGGTACGGGTCTCGGCGTGCAGCTTCACGTCGGCCATGTTCATCACTCCTCGAAGTCAGTTACGGACGTGGTCACCCGGCCACGAACGGCCTGCTACGAAGAGCGCGTCGATTACGGACCGCCGTACCCCGCTCCACACGAAGCGGTACGGCCTCCCTCGCCGAGCAACTGCAGCAGTCTACTCGGACGGGGAGGCCGTACCCAAAACGATCACCCGGACCACCAGGGGGCCGGGCCGCAGAACCCTTACTGCTCGTCGAACAGGCTCGTCACCGAACCGTCCTCGAACACCTCGCGCATCGCACGCGCGATCGTCGGCGCGATCGACAGCACCTTGATCTTGTCCAGGTCGGCACTGAGCTCGTGCGGAGTCGGCAGCGTGTCCGTGAACACGAACTCACTCACCCGCGAGTTCTTCAGCCGGTCCGCAGCCGGACCCGACAGCACACCGTGCGTCGCCGTCACGATGACGTCCTCCGCACCGTGCGCGAACAACGCGTCCGCCGCCGCACAGATCGTGCCGCCCGTGTCGATCATGTCGTCCACCAGGACGCACACGCGGCCCTTCACCTCACCGACCACCTCGTGGACCGTGACCTGATTCGCCACATCCTTGTCCCGCCGCTTGTGCACGATCGCCAGCGGCGCGCCCAGCCGGTCGCACCAGCGGTCCGCCACCCGCACCCGGCCCGCGTCCGGCGAGACCACGGTCAGCTTCTCCCGGTCCACCTTCGCCCCCACGTAGTCCGCGAGCAGCGGCAACGCGAAGAGGTGGTCGACGGGACCGTCGAAGAAGCCCTGGATCTGATCCGTGTGCAGATCCACCGTCAGCACCCGGGTCGCACCCGCCGTCTTCATCAGGTCCGCGATCAGACGCGCCGAGATCGGTTCACGGCCCCGGTGCTTCTTGTCCTGCCGCGCGTAACCGTAGAACGGCACGATGACCGTGATGGACCTGGCCGACGCACGCTTCAACGCGTCGATCATGATCAACTGCTCCATGATCCACTTGTTGATCGGTGCCGTGTGGCTCTGGATCAGGAAGCAGTCGGCACCACGGGCCGACTCCTCGTACCGCACGTAGATCTCGCCATTGGCGAAGTCGAAGGCCTTCGTCGGGACGACCTCGACCCCCAGCTGGCGGGCGACGTCCTCGGCAAGCTCGGGGTGGGCGCGGCCGGAGAAGAACATCATCTTCTTCTGGCCGGTCGTCTTGATCCCGGTCACAGCACTTTCTCCTCAGAGGTTTCGCAGGTATCGCGGGGACTCGCGGGTGGCGAGGGGGTACGCGGCTCGATCGCGAGCGGCCTCTCGGTCCGTACGCGAGGAGCCGTCTCGGCAGGTGGGGTGCGGGTGTGCATTTATCACGGTACGCCGAATCGGGCGCGCCGCTTTTCGGTCACCCCTCCTCGGCCGCCCCCGGCGAAGCCGCCTCCGCCGCCTTCGCGGAAGCACTCCCCGGACGCTTACGAGCCACCCAACCCTCGATATTCCGCTGCTGGCCACGGGCCACGGCCAGTGAACCGGGCGGCACGTCCTTCGTGATCACGGAGCCGGCAGCCGTGTAAGCACCGTCCCCGACAGTGACAGGTGCCACAAACATGTTGTCCGACCCCGTCTTGCAGTGCGACCCGACCGTCGTGTGATGTTTGTCCTGTCCGTCGTAGTTCACGAACACGCTCGCCGCACCGATGTTCGAGAACTCGCCGATCGTGGCATCCCCCACATACGACAGATGCGGAACCTTCGTCCCCTCACCGATCGACGCGTTCTTCGTCTCCACGTACGTACCGATCTTGCCCTTGCGCCCGAGCCGCGTCCCCGGACGCAGATACGCGTACGGCCCGACGGTCGCCTCCGGCCCGATCTCGGCACCCGCCGACACCGTGTTGTCCACCCGCGCGCCGGCCCCCACCCGCGTGTCCGCCAACCGCGTGTTCGGGCCCACCTCGCACCCCTCGGCGAGATGCGTCGCACCCTGCAACTGCGTCCCCGGATGCACGATCACGTCCTGCTCGAACGTCACCGTCACATCCACCCACGTCGTCGCCGGATCGACCATCGTCACCCCGGCCAGCATGGCCTCCGTCAGCAGCCGGTCGTTGAGGATCCGCCGCGCCTCGGCGAGCTGCACCCGGTTGTTGATCCCCGCGATCTCCCGGTGATCACCCGCCACCGACGCACCCACCCGGTGCCCGGCCGCACGCAGGATGCCCAGCACATCGGTCAGGTACTCCTCACCCTGGCTGTTGTCCGTCCGCACCTTGCCCAGGGCGTCCGCCAGGAGCTGCCCGTCGAACGCGAACACCCCGGAGTTGATCTCCCGGATCGCCCGCTGCACATCGGTGGCGTCCTTGTGCTCCACGATCGCCGTCACGGCACCCGTGTCGTCCCGCACGATCCGGCCGTACCCGGTCGCGTCCGGCACCTCGGCCGTCAGCACGGTCACCGCGTTGCCGTCGGCAGAGTGTGTGGCGGCGAGGTCCCGAAGCGTCCCGGCGGTCAGGAGGGGCGTGTCCCCGCAGACCACGACCACGGTCCCCTCGACGACACCGCCCAGCGCCTCCAGGCCCATCCGCACGGCGTGACCGGTGCCGTTCTGCTCCTCCTGCACGGCGGTGCGGACGGCGGGGGCGACCTCGGCGAGGTGCGCGGTCACCTGCTCGCGGGCGTGGCCCACGACGACGACCAGGTTCTCCGGCTCCAGCTCACCGGCGGCGGCGAGCACATGGCCCACCAGGGAGCGGCCACAGATGTCGTGCAGGACCTTCGGAGTGGCCGACTTCATACGGGTGCCCTCACCCGCTGCGAGTACGACGACGGCTGCCGGGCGGTTGACGCTCACGGGATGCCCTTCGGCTGTATGGGGTGGGGGTGGACAACCGCAGGATACCGGGGCGTTTGTGGGGGGACATGAGTGCGGGTCCTGACCGGGGGTTCGACCGGTCAGGACCCGAACTGGGGTCTTGCTGTGCTGTGGCTCCCCCGCAAGGATTCGAACCTTGTCCTACTAGATCCAAAATCTAGTGTGCTGCCAGTTACACCACGGGGGACAGCGCCTCAGACCTTACCGGAGACATACCCCCGCGTGGGTCACGATGGCGCCCCACCGGCCCTCGGTGCGACGGTACGGCCCACTGCTCTGTCGCACGGTGAGGACGGGACACCCGCGGTCGCACGTCGGCGGACGCGGAGGCCGGTGGTCTGCCGGTGCCGTCCGCCGGCCGCACCCCTGTGTGGTCTCGGAACGCGCCGCGCCCGCTTTCGGGAATCGCCCTCACCGCCGTCCTGCTATCCCGCGCGGGGCCGGCGGGTCCGGCGGGAGCCGGTCTCCGGGACGGACCGAGCGGGCGTCGCGCCGGCCGGCCCGCAGCCCACAGCCTGCCGTGCCGGTGGCGAGCTCCCCCGTAACGTGGCCTGTATGGCGGATGACGCGGGCGGACCGGAAGTCGCCGGGGATCCGGTGTCCCGTCCGACGGCTGCACGGATCCTGCGTCCTGGGTGGTGGCTGGTGTCGGCCGTCATCGTGTCGGCAGCCGCGGTCGTCGCGTTGAACCGGCGCCACGACCTGGTCCTGGCCCTGCGTCTGATGGGGGCGGTCCCACCGGGACGGCTGGGACTCGCCGCCCTTCTCGAGGCGCTGTCCCTGGCCTGTGTGGCGGCGATGCAATGGTGGCTGCTGAGGGCGGGTGACGCCCGTCTGAGGTTCGGCCGTGTGGCGGTGATGATCCTGGCCGCCAACGCGGTGGCCGGGGCGCTCCCCGCCGGGGCGGCGTTCGCCGCTGCCTGGCTGTTCCGACAGTTGCGGCGCTGCCGTGTGTCGCAGGTGCTCGCGGGCGCCGTCCTCGCGGTGTCCGGCGTGTTCTCCGGTCTCGCCCTGTTCTCACTGCTGGTGGCCGGCGTTCTGGCCGGTGGAGGAGCAGGCGTTGCCGTCGGCCTGCGCGCTGCGGTGCTCTGGCTGACGGCGGCCCTCGTTCTCGTCACCGCCGGGACGGTCGCCCTGGCGCGTTTCCCGCCCGTGCGGCGCCGGGTCTGGCGCGCGTGGCGGCGGATCGGGGTCCGTTCCCCCCGCATGTGGAGCATCGAAAGCGGGCTCTCCCACCTCGTCCGGCACGTGAGAGCGAAGCGGCCTGGTGTACGCCCATGGCTGACGCCGTTCGCCCTGGCCCTTTCCAACTGGGTTCTCGACGTGGCCTGCCTCGGAGCCTGCGCGTGGGGGCTGGGTATCGCGCTGCCCTGGCCGGGGACGCTGGTCGCCTACGTCCTCACCCAGATGGCGGGGGCCCTGCGGCTCACGCCCGGCGGCCTCGGAATCGTGGAAACCAGCCTTGCCGCGCTCCTGGTGCTCTACGGACTGCGCGTCGACCAGGCCATCGCACTGACACTCCTGTACCGGATCGCGAGTTACTGGGCCCCGCAGGCGGTCGGCTGGACGAGCTGGCTCGGCCTCACGATCGCCTCACACCGGCGGGCCCACACCGAACGCGAAGAGTCGGGGACGTGACGCGTGCCGTCGCCGTGGCCCTTTTCTGTGGGCGCTTCCCGGCCGCGGGGTGAGAATGGACGGGACAGGTTCTCCGCTGCACCGAGAGGTGGGCAGGTGGGCCAGGCGGCGATCAGTGTTACCGGTCTCAGCAAGCGGTTCGGGACGGTGACGGCACTGGACTCGGTCGACTTCGAAGTCCGGCCCGGTACCGTCCTCGGCCTGCTGGGGCCCAACGGTGCGGGTAAGAGCACGGCGATTCGGATTCTGACGACGATCGTGCGCCCGAGCGCGGGCCACGCCGAGATCCTCGGGCACGACGTGGTCCGCGAAGCGGCGACCGTCCGGGGTCTGATCGGTCTGGCCGGGCAGTACGCGGCGGTGGACGGCAACCTCACCGGCCGGGAGAACCTGCGCATGATCGGGCGGCTCACCCACGTGCGGCGCTCCCGGATCCGGGTCCGCGCGGCTGAACTGCTGGAACGGTTCGACCTCACCACCGCGGGCGAGCGTCTCGTGCGGACTTACTCCGGCGGCATGCGCAGACGCCTGGACGTCGCCGCCGCGCTCGTTCCCGGCGCGCCGGTTCTCTTTCTCGACGAGCCCACCACGGGCCTCGACCCGCACAGCCGCAACGCGCTGTGGGACCTGATCCGACACCTCGTCGACGACGGTACGACCGTGCTGCTGACCACTCAGTACCTGGACGAGGCCGACCGACTCGCACATCGGGTGGTCGTCATCGACCGGGGACGGGTGATCGCCGACGACACCCCGGCCCGTCTCAAAGCGCATCTGGGCGACACCGTCATCGAGTTCGACATGGGAGAAGCCGGGCGGGCCCGGTCGGCGGCCGAACTGCTGCGGGCGCGCTTCGCGGAGTCGCCCCGCGTCGACGCGTCCCGGGTCCGCCTGGCCTCACGCGACGGATCACGCCAGTTGTTGGACGGCCTCCGGCTCCTGGACGCGCACGGCCTGGTGCCCAGCACCGTCGCCGTACGGGAAGCCAGCCTGGACGACGTGTTCCTGCAACTGACCGGGGACCGGTCATGACCCGTGCCGCCACCGGACCCGCCCGGCGCCCGGGACCGCTCGCCCGGCCCGGGACACGGCTCGTGCGGACCGCCGGGGACGGTCTGACCGTCGCATGGCGGAATCTGACGGCCTTGCGACGAATACCGCGGCTGCTGGTGTTCTCGACCATCCAGCCACTGGTCTTCGTGCTGATGTTCCGGTACGTCTTCGGAGGTGTCGTCGCGCCGGCCCTCCACGGAGTCAGTTACGTCGACTTCCTGATTCCGGGCATTTTCGTGCAAACGGCGGTCTTCGGGGCCATGAACACGGCGATCGGCCTGGCCACGGACATGCAGACCGGCCTGATGGAGCGATTCAGGTCGCTGCCGATGGCCAGGTCCGCGGTGCTGGTGGGGCGAACCACGGCGGATCTCGGGCGCCACGTCTTCGTGGTGGCGCTGATGACGGGGGTGGGGTTCGCCATCGGTTTCCGCATTCACGCCGGTGTGTGGGCGCTGCTCGGCGGGATTCTGCTGGTGCTGGCCTTCGGGTTCGCGATGTCATGGATCTTCGCGGTGGTCGGTATGGCGGTCGGTGATCCGGAGACGGCCCAGGCCGCGGCATTTCCCGTCCTGGCCCCCCTGGTCTTCGCGTCCGCGGCGTTCGTCCCCGTCGACACCATGCCCGGATGGCTGCAGGCGTTCGCCCGGCACCAGCCGGTGTCAAGGACCGCCGAAGCGGTCCGCGACCTGGTCCTCGGGGGGCCGACCGCACAGGACGTGTGGCAGGCGCTCGCCTGGGACGCGGGCATTGTGCTGGCGTTCGCACCGCTGGGCGTATGGCTCTATCGCAAGGCGGTGTGAGAGGGCGTTCTGCGACCGCGTATCTGCCTGGTGCGTGTGCCATACGCGTACCGTCCGGGCGGAATGCGGGCTTCCGGGGTCGAAGGATGTGCGATTCAACAGTTCGAGGGATGTCGGGCGATGCCGCATCCGAACGGTCACGGAGCGTGCTGGGGGTGGGGCGGGGAAACTGCCCGGAAAACCGGCACCGCGCGCCCGTAGGCTGGAGGGCATGACCACGACGGGGGAAGACCACGTGGCGGCCGGCGGAGGGCCGTGGTGGTGGGGCAGGCGGCGGAGTGCCGCGCTGGATGTGAGCCTTGCGGCGGTGTCCGCGCTGGAGTGCGGGCTGGAGGGGATCCCGTTCGCGCGGGACGCGGGGATCCCGGTGGCCGCGGGGGTGGTCTTCGGGCTGCTGGCGGGTTCCGTGCTGGTGGTGCGGCGGCACTGGCCGATCGCCGTGGTGCTGGTGGTGATCGCCATCACGCCGGCCCAGATGGGCTTTCTGATGGGCCTGGTCGGCCTGTACACGCTGGCCGCGTCGGAGTTGCCGCGCCGGATCATCGGGTCGCTGGCGGGGATGTCGCTGGTGGGGACGCTCATCGTGACGTTCGTGCGGGTGCGGCAGGACATGGCGCGCGGGGAGCTGACCCTGGGGGACTGGTTCGTTCCGTTCGCGTCGATCACGACGTCGCTGGGGCTGACCGCGCCGCCGTTGCTGCTGGGGCTGTACGTGGGGGCGCGGCGGCGGTTGATGGAGAGTCTGCGGGAGCGGGCGGACAGTCTGGAGCGGGAGCTCCAGTTGCTGGCGGAGCGGGCCGAGGAGCGGGCCGAGTGGGCGCGTAACGAGGAGCGGACGCGGATCGCGCGGGAGATGCATGACGTGGTCGCGCACCGGGTGAGTCTGATGGTGGTGCATGCGGCGGCGTTGCAGGCGGTGGCGCGGAAGGATCCGGAGAAGGCGGTGAAGAACGCCGCGCTGGTGGGGGACATGGGCCGGCAGGCGTTGACGGAGTTGCGGGAGATGCTCGGGGTGCTGCGGTCCGGCGGGGGCGGTGGAAGCCGGGGCACCGGGGACGCGGTGCCGTTGGTGGCGGTGGGTGTGGCGGCGGCCGCGGCCGCGTCGCGGGCGGTGGACGAGGCTCGGGGTGCGGGGGGCGAGGGGCCGAGGCTGGCGGAGATCGGCGAGTTGGTGGAGCAGTCGGCGGCTGCGGGGGTGGTGGTGGACCTGTCGGTGGAGGGTGAGGGCCGGTCGTATGCGGGGGAGGTGGAGTCGACGGCGTATCGGGTGGTGCAGGAGGCGTTGACGAACGTCCACAAGCATGCGCCGGGGGCGAAGACGTATGTGCGGCTCGCGCATCGGGTGTCGGAGATCGCGATGCAGGTGGAGAACGAGTCGCCGCCGGAGGCGGGGGCGTCGGCGCGGTTGCCGTCGGGTGGGAACGGTCTGGTGGGGATGAAGGAGCGGGTGTCGGCGCTGGGTGGGGTGTTCGTGTCGGGGCCGACGGACGCGGGGGGTTTCCGGGTGTCGGCGGTGATTCCGGCGTCGTAGCCGAGAGCCGAGAGCCGAGAGCCGAGAGCCGAGAGCCGGGGCCGGGCCCGTGGGCCCGGCGGCGTGGTCAGCCGGTGGTGAGGCGGGTGGGCCGGGTGCCGGTGACGAGGGCGGTGAGGGCCTGGTCGATGTGGTGGCCGAGGTACCAGTCGCCGGTGTGGTCGAGGGCGTAGACGCGGCCCTGGGCGTCGATGGCGAGGAGGGTGTGGGTGTCGGTTTCGGCGCCGACGGGGCAGACCTCGGTGTCGAGGGCGCGGCCGAGGTCGCCGAGGGTGCGGGCCATGTGGAGGCCGTGCAGGGGGTCGAGGTGGAGGGCGGCGGGGGCGAGTTGGCGGCCGGTGCCGGTGGGGGTGATGTGGAGGCCGCCGAATTCGGCCCAGACTTCGACGGCGGAGGGGAAGACGGCGTGGCGGTGTCCGGCGGGTGAGGTGTGCTCGCGCAGGGTGTCGGCCCAGATCTCGGCCTGCTTGATGTCCCAGCGGCCCGGTCGCCAGCCGGCGGTGCGCAGGGCGGCGTCGACGGGGTCGGGGAAGCGCGGTGGGGTTCCCCCTGGCTCGGGTGGGGCCGGGTGGTGGGGGGCGGGGGTGCGGTCGGTGTGCATCTGCCGTTCGTCCGTCGTCGTGGTGGTGGCCGGTCGGTGCCGGGGGAGGTGGGGGCGGGGGTTATCCGGGGTCGACGACGCGGACTCCGAAGTGGGCGGTGAGGGCGGTGCAGGCGCGACAGGGGGCGGCGAAGCCTCCGTGGAGGGGGTCGCCGTCCTCGCGGATGTGACGGGCGGTGAGTTTGGCTTGTTTGAGCGCTTTGCGCGCTTCGCCGTTGGTCATGGGTTTGCGTGCGGCGCGTTTGCTGCGGGCGTTGTCGGCGGCGGTGATGTGCCGGGAGATGAGGATGGTTTCGGCGCAGCGGCCGGTGAAGCGGTCGCGTTGGCCGCTGGTGAGGGCGTCGAGGAAGTCCTGGACGAGGGGGTGCAGGTCGGGGGGTGTGTCGCCGCGGGCGGCGGTGCCGGTGAGGGTGGCGCCGCGGATGGAGAGGGCGGCGGCGATGGTGGGCAGGATGCCGTCGCGGCGGTGGTGGAGGAGGGGGGTGTGGGCGGCGTCGGCGGCGCTCCAGCCGACGCGGGGGTCGCCGGTGCGGGGGGCGCCGGGTCGACCTGTGTGGGTCCCCTGGTGGGTCCCTGTTTGCGTCATATTCATGATCGTCTTTTCCTCCCGCGCATCCCCCGGAAGGTCACAGAGTGCCAAATGGCGTGGCTGATGGGGAAGCTGGGGCGGGGTGACACGCCCAGGTTTGGGCTGACTGTCACGGGAGGGTGACGGTTGGTCACGGAACCGGAGGGGCGAGCGGCCGGTGCCCGGTGACCGGTGCCGTCGTACCGCATAGGCTGTCGGCACCGCGATTCCTGCGGTGATCCGCGCGGATGGCGTGCGGGGCAACGGCGGGAAGCGGCGGTAAGCAGTCGAAACAGACGTGACAGTCGAATACGTTCCGTAACGGCCCGAGGGTGGTCGGTGCGGGGCGTACAGAGTGCCGCAGGGGGCAACCGCCATGACGACAGGTCGGCTCGGGCAGAAAACCGTGCCGCCGAATGCGGCCTATGCCGGGCAGGTCGTGCACTTCCCGGATCCGGTGCGGGCGGCCCGTCACCCGAGAGGGGTACGGGTGGACGAGCGTGGTTACCCCGATTTCTCGCCGTACGCGCGTGCGGCCGCGGAGATCGCGGAGCCGCCGGAGGGTTTCGGTGTCGACGAGCTGCGGCTGACCGACTACGTGTCGGCGAACGCGGCGCTGGCGGCGACCGGTCATGAGCTGTGGGACACGGTGCCGGCGGTGGCGACGCCGCACGGCTGGACGTGGCACCACGTGGTGGCGTCGCGGCGGCTGGAGCTGGTGCCGGTCGAGGTGAAGGCGTTGCTGCGGCACCACGGTGGTGTGGTGACGTCGGGCGTGGACCAGGAGAAGCGGGGGACGCGGCCGTTGCAGGAGACGCGTCCGGCGCATTTCGGGCTGCCGAAGTCGGGGCTCGCGGTGACCGAGGCGCAGGTGCTGGGGGTCGAGGAGGACCTCGGGTACCGGCTGCCGGGCGCGTACCGGTCGTTCCTGAAGGTGGCGGGTGGTTGTGCCCCGGTGGGGACGGCGCTGGACGCGGAGCTGGGGCTGCTGGTCGACCAGCCGTTCTTCACGGTGCGGGACGAGGCCGCGGTCAATGACCTGGTGTACGTCAACAAGTGTCTGCGTGATCACCTCACCAAGGACTACCTGGGAGTCGCTTTCGTCCAGGGCGGTCTGCTGGCGGTGAAGGTGAAGGGCGACCGGGTGGGTTCGGTGTGGTTCTGCGCGTACGACGACGCGCGGGACGTGGACCCGTCATGGACGCCGGCGGAGCGGGTGGAGCGGCTGCTGCTGCCGTGCGGGGACGACTTCGACGCGTTTCTGGCACGGTTGGCGGGGTCGCCGCCCGAGTTGGAGACGGTGGCGAATCTGATGGTGGACGGCGGCTTCGCGCAGGTCGTTCCGGTTTCCTCCGCGGGGGAGTGAGGTCTGGCGATGGTGACGTTCGCGCAGGCGCAGGAGCGTGCGGAAGAGTGGATCAACGGGGATGTGCCGTCGTATCAGCACCGTGAGGTGCGGGTGCGGGAGTTCGGTCTCGGGTTCGTGGTGTGGGCGGAGGACCGTGCGGACGGGCCGCGTTCGGACGGCGGCGCGCAGCGGCTGGTGATCGCCCGGGACAGTGGTGAGGCCTCGTTGTGGCCCGCGCTGGCGGTGGGTGAGGTGATCCGCCGGTACGAGGAGGAGTACGGCCGTGCGGAGGCGGTGCCGGAGCCGGCGCCCGCGGCGCGGGTGGATCTGAACCAGACGTCGTTCCTGTTGAGTCCGCCGGAATGGTTGCAGGAGGCCGCGGACCGGCTGGGGATTCCGGATCGTCGGGGGGAGACGTCGGGCGGTGCGGCGGGGGCGGCCGGTACCGGTGGTGCCGCCGCGGCGGCGGGGGCGGGGGCCGGTTCCTCCGGTGCCGCCTGGCCTGCTGCCGGTGGGGGCGACTCCCCGGCGGGGGCCGCCGGAGTCGGTACCGGTGCCGGTTCCGGTGCGTCGGGTGAGCCGGCCGGGGCGACGCCGTGGGCCGGTACGGACACGAACGCCGATACCGGTGAGGACCGTTCCGTGCCGCTGCCGGAGACCGTGTTCGCTCCGCCGCTGAGCCGGTCCGACGACGACACGCCGCCGCCGGCGGCGGCGGCGGCGGACGCGCAGACGGCGCTGATGTCGGGCGGCAGCCGGCTGCCGCCGACGGCGGTGAGCCCGGCGCTCCAGGCCCCGAACGCGCAGGTTCCGCCGGGTGCGCCGGCGTATCCGGCGGCGCAGGACGCCGGGGACATCGCCGACGCCGCGACCAGCAAGGCGCCGCCGCCGCGCCGTGGTTCGGGCTCGACGACGCCTCCGCCGCCGGGCGCCCCGGGCACGCCGGGCGCGCGGGCGGGGGCCACGCCTCCGCCGCCGTCCGCGCCCCCGTCGGGTCCCGGCACGCCGGGGGGTCCGGCGGGTGGGTACGTACCGACGCAGATGATGTCGTCGCTGGGGTCCGACGGACTCAGCGGTTTCGAGGGCCCGGAGGGCCCGGGAGGCGCCCAGGGCGGCCGGCCGGCGGCCGGCACCCCGACCCCGCCGCCCGGCGTCGCGACGCCGCCGCCGGGTACTCCGCCTCCGCCCGGGGCGCCGCCGGCGTCCGGTGGTACGCCGCCCGGCGGGGTGTACCACGCCGCGACGGTGTTCGCCGACCCCGGTCGGCCGGGGTCCGGCAAGGGTGCGCCGCAGCCTCCCGGCCCGCCCGGTGTCCCCGGCGCGCCGCAGCCCCCGGGTGCTCCGGGCGCCCCGGGAGGGCGTGGTCCCGTGCACCACGCCGAGACCATGCTGGCCGGTCCTCCGGTCGGCGGCCCCGGCGTACCTCCGCCGCCCGGTGTCCCCGGGACGCCGCCGCCTCCCGTGCCCCCCGGCGTTCCCGGCGGTGTGCCCGGTGCGGTGCCTCCGGCGTACGGCTATCCGCCGCAGCCCGTCGGACAGCCGACGGTCGGCCCCGGCTATCAGGCGGTTCTGCGCTACCGCGCGCAGGACGGTTCCGAGCAGCAGCTGATCCGGCGTTCGGCGCCGGGCACGCCGCACCCGGAGTGGCAGATCTTCCACGAGCTGCGTGCGATGAACGTGCCGCCGAACCAAGTGCTTGAGCTGCACACGGAGTTGGAGTCGTGTGAGCTGCCGGGTGCGTACTGTGCCCGGATGATCCGGGAGCAGTGGCCGCAGGCGCGGATCACGAACATCGCCCCGTACGGCACGGATCACGCGAGCCGGCAGCAAGGCATGCAGCAACTGCTCGAGCATCAGGGTGAGTTGCATCAGGTGGCGGACGGTCCTGCCCGGCCGGCTCCGGTGCGCGCGCCGTTGCCGCCGGTTCCGCCGGCGCCGCCGGTTCCGCCGGAGGTCATCGGGCAGGAACTGGCGGGGGCGTTCGGGCCGGGTGTGTTCCGGTTCGAGCAGGCCGCGGTGTCCCGGCAGGGGGTGCCGCCGATAGTGGCGCACACGCTGGTGGTGGCCGGACTGCCGCTGGACATGGGCCCGTTCTTCTGGGCGCAGGCCCAGCCGGGTCGTCCGGTGCCCACGCTGGCGGAGCTGGCCGTGGAGCGGGGCGTGCAGCCGGCCTCGGACGCGGGTTCGTACCTGGTGATGGGCAGCGACTTCGGCAAGGCGATCTGTGTGCAGTACGGCACGGCGAACATCGTCGCGGTGCCGGTGGAGGCGGGGCCGGGCGGTGCGCCCGTACCGCCGCAGTTCGTGAACACCGGTCTGCCGGAGTTCGCGCGCTGCCTGGCGTTGCTGGGGCGGATGTGGCGGCTGCGGTTCGGGCTGAACCCGGAGCAGGCGGGCCGCTGGACCGTCGACTTCCAGATGCAACTGGCGGCACTGGACCCGGCGGCACTCGGTTCGCCGGACAGCTGGTGGTCGGTCCTGCTGGAGCAGATGTGGGACGGCCTGCTGTGACCCCTCGCCGCTGAGGGCGGCGAACAGGTGGGAGCCGGGCCCGGTCGGATGTGACGACCGGGCCCGGCCCCGTGCGTGTCCGCCCCGGTCGTGCGGCATCTTCGAGGCATCTCAGGGCGCGTCCCCGGTTCTGGTGGGGTGGTTTCCGCCGTGTCGGTCGTGTCGGTCTCCGAGGTCCCGGCGGACGTAGCCCGCCCCCGGGCGGCCGTCGACCGTGATGTCCCGCACGCGTGTGAAGCCGTTGCGGGTGAGGACGGTCATCGACGCGAGGTTGTCCGACGTGGTGACCGCGGTCAACGTCGTGAGACCGTACGGCCGCGCTGCCAGGCGGCAGGCCTGGGCCACCGCTGCCGTCGCCACACCGCGGCCCGCCGCGTGTTCCCCCACGCGGTAGCCGAGTTCGGCCGAGCCGTCCGCGACGTCGATCAGGTTCACCCGGCCGACGACACTCCCGTCCTCGTCCAGGACGACATGGAAGTGGCAGGTGCCCGCCTCCTGTTCGGCCAGGAGCGAGGCGTGGCGGGCGGCGAAGCCGGACGGCGTGAAGTACGCGTCCCCCCGGTCCGGTACCGAGCGGGCGAAGTAGGCGCGGTTGTCGTGCTCGAAGGCCAGCAGTGCGGGCGCGTGCTCCGCGCGGAGGCGTTCCAGGATCGGCATGCCGGAACGGTATGCGGGGGACCGCTTCCGGAGCATCGGGGTTTTCACGGCTTGACCCTGACGTGGCGGAAGGGCGGAGGCTGAGTGGGCCGTCGGGAGGAGGCAACCCTGAGATGCGCTCCGCCTGTCGGGGGAGAGCCCTTAGGGGTACCTCCGTACTACGGCTCGGGGAGGGTTCGTACCGACGGATGACGAGACGGGGCGGGGGCGGTCCTTAATCTGGTTTTACGCCGCTGGGGGGCGGCAAGGCACACCACCGGGGGTGGGGTTTTCCTCAGGAGAAGACTGCGCCGGGCACCAGGGCGCACGATCCTCCCCGCCGCCAGACTGAACCACGTCGAACGAACACGCACGAAGCGGCCGTCGGGCACGACGGCGGTCGCGCCGGGCACCGCTGACCCCATTGCTTACCGACATAGGAGAATTACCGTGACATCGGCTGTGACCATTCCCAGGCACGGGGGTACTGGAGGGCGTACGGCCGTTGCCGCGCGGGCGCGGCAGGTCGTGAAGGCGTACGGGGCCGGTGAGACCCGCGTCGTCGCGCTCGACCACGTCGACGTGGACATCGCCCGCGGCCAGTTCACCGCGATCATGGGTCCCTCGGGGTCCGGCAAGTCCACACTGATGCACTGTCTGGCCGGGCTCGACACCGTGACCAGCGGGCAGATCCATCTGGACGAGACCGAGATCACCGGCCTGAAGGACAAGAAGCTCACGCAGCTGCGCCGGGACCGGATCGGGTTCATCTTCCAGGCGTTCAACCTGCTCCCGACGCTGAACGCGCTCGAGAACATCACGCTGCCCATGGACATCGCCGGTCGCAAGCCCGACCAGGAGTGGCTGGACCGGGTCGTGGAGACCGTGGGGCTCGCCGGGCGGCTGAAGCACCGGCCCACCCAGCTGTCCGGCGGTCAGCAGCAGCGCGTCGCCGTGGCGCGGGCGCTGGCGGCCCGGCCCGAGATCATCTTCGGTGACGAGCCGACCGGAAACCTCGACTCGCGCGCCGGCGCCGAGGTCCTCGGCTTCCTGCGCCGTTCGGTCGACGACCTGGGCCAGACCATCGTGATGGTCACCCACGACCCGGTCGCCGCCTCCTACGCGGACCGTGTGCTGTACCTCGCCGACGGCCGCATCGTCGACGAGATGCACCAGCCGACGGCCGAACAGGTCCTGGACCGGATGAAGGACTTCGACGCCCGGGGGCGCACGTCATGACCGTGCTGAAGACCTCGATGCGCAACTTCCTCGCGCACAAGGGGCGGATGGCGCTGTCGGCGGTGGCGGTGCTGCTGTCCGTGGCGTTCGTGTGCGGGACCCTCGTGTTCACCGACACGATGTCCACGACGTTCGACAAACTGTTCGCGGCCACGTCGTCGGACGTCACGGTGAGCGCCAAGGGCGCCTCCGACTCCGGCGAGACGACCTCCGGCAACGGCAAGCCGCCGGTCATCCCGGCCTCCGTGCTCGCCGATGTGCAGCGGGTGGACGGCGTGCAGTCGGCCGAGGGGACGGTGCACTCCACCTCGGTGACCGTCGTCGACGGCGACAAGAAGAGCCTCTCGCCCACCAGCGGCGCCCCGACCATCGTCGGCAGCTGGAGCGAGAACGACGCCCGCACCATGAAGGTCATTTCCGGTGCGGCGCCCCAGGGCTCCGACCAGGTGATGGTCGACGCCGACACCGCCGCCAAGCACGGCCTGAAGCTCGGTGACGAGATCGGCGTGATCTCGGTGGTCGGCACGCACAACGCGAAGCTCTCCGGCATCGCCGACTTCACCGTCACCAACCCCGGTGCCGCGATCTTCTACCTGGACATCAAGACCGCTCAGCAGGTGCTGATCGGTGAGAGCGACGTCTACACCTACCTCAACGTCACCGCGGCCGACGGCGTCAGCGACGCGCAGCTGAAGAAGAACCTCCTGGCGGCACTCGGCGGCGACCACAAGGTGATGACCGCCGAGGAGAGCGCGGAGGCGGGCCAGAAGGACGTCGAGGGCTTCATGAGCGTCCTGAAGTACGCGATGCTCGGCTTCGCCGGGATCGCGTTCCTCGTCGGCATCTTCCTGATCATCAACACCTTCTCCATGCTGGTCGCCCAGCGGACGAGGGAGATCGGCCTGATGCGGGCCATCGGCTCCTCCCGCAAGCAGGTCAACCGCTCGGTGCTGATCGAGGCGCTGCTCCTCGGCGTCGTCGGTTCGGTGCTCGGTGTGGGCGCGGGCGTCGGCCTCGCCGTCGGGCTGATGAAGCTCATGGGCATGGCGGGCATGGACCTGTCCACGGACGACCTCACCGTCGCCTGGACGACCCCGGCGATCGGACTGCTCCTCGGTGTCCTCGTCACCGTCCTGGCCGCCTATCTGCCGGCCCGGCGGGCCGGCAAGATCTCCCCGATGGCCGCACTGCGTGACGCGGGTGCCCCCGCGGACGCCAGGGCCGGCTGGATCCGGGGCGGCGTCGGCACGCTGCTGACCGCGGTCGGCGCGTTCGCCCTGTATCTCGCGGGGTCCGCGGAGAAGGCCGCGGAGGGCTCGATGTGGCTGGGCCTCGGTGTGGTGCTGTCGCTGATCGGCTTCGTCCTCATCGGTCCGCTGCTCGCCGGCGGTGTGGTCCGTGTCCTCGGCGTCGTCGTGCTGCGGGTCTTCGGCCCCGTGGGGCGGATGGCCGAGCGCAACGCCCTGCGCAACCCGCGCCGCACCGGTGCCACGGGCGCCGCGCTGATGATCGGGCTCGCCCTGGTGGCGTGCCTGTCGGTGGTCGGCGCCTCCATGGTGGCCTCGGCGACCGACGAGCTGGACAAGAGCGTCGGCACGGACTTCATCATCCAGTCCGACAGCGGCCAGCTGATCACTCCGCAGGCGGTCAAGGCCGTGCAGGACGCCCCGCAGGTGGAGCGGGTCACCGAGTACAAGTGGACCGAGGCCGACTTCACCACGCCCGACGGCAAGACGCTCAAGAACACGGCGATCACGGCGGCCGACCCGACGTACGCCACCGACCTGCGGGTCGAGACGGTCGAGGGACAGCTCGCGGACGCCTACCGGCCCGACTCGATGTCCGTCCACGAGAAGTTCGCAAAGGACCACGGCATCGGCCTCGGATCGAAGATCGACGTCGCGTTCAAGGACGGGTCGACCGCCGGCCTGACCGTCCGGGCGATCACCAGCAGCGACGCCGTGGTCGACGCGGGTGCGATGTACACGTCGATCGACACCATGGCCAAGTACGTCCCGGCCGACAGGATGCCGTTGGACATGCTGCTCTTCGTCTCGGCGAAGGACGGCCAGCAGGACGCCGCGTACACGGCGCTGAAGGAGTCGCTGCACGACTACCCGCAGTACACCGTGCGCGACCAGACCGACTACAAGGAAGCGCTCAAGGACCAGATCGGCCAGCTGCTGAACATGATCTACGGTCTGCTGGCCCTGGCGATCGTCGTCGCGATCCTGGGTGTGGTCAACACCCTGGCCCTGTCGGTGGTCGAGCGGACGAGGGAGATCGGCCTGATGCGGGCCATCGGCCTCTCGCGCCGCCAGCTGCGCCGGATGATCCGCCTGGAGTCGGTCGTCATCGCCCTCTTCGGTGCCCTGCTGGGCCTGGGGCTGGGCATGGGCTGGGGCGCCACCGCCCAGCAGCTCCTCGCGCTGGAGGGCCTGAAGGTCCTCGAGATCCCGTGGCTGACGATCATCGTCGTGTTCGTCGGCTCGGCGTTCGTGGGACTGGTCGCGGCCCTGATCCCGGCGTTCCGGGCGGGCCGGATGAACGTCCTGAACGCGATCGCCACCGAATAGCGACCGCCCGGCCACCGCCCACGGGGGCGGCGGGGGAGCGCCCGGCGCCGGGAAGTCCTGAGGGGCTTTCCGGCGCCGGGCCCGTCGGTGCCCGGACTTCCGGCCGACCGGATCGGGCGGTGGGCCGGCACCGGCCACGGGCACCGGGCGTTGTCCACAGGCTTCCGGTGTCCGCGGGCGCGGCGTCGTACGCTGGACACCCCCGGCCCGCGGCGCGTGTCGGGCCTCTCGTGATGCACACCCCCGGATGGAAGCGCCTCGAATGAGCCTGCACGGTCTGCTGGACGCCGTCGTCAAGGACACCGCCCTCGCGGAAGCGATCTCGGCGGCCGCCGACGGCAACCGGATGCACGTCGACCTGGTCGGCCCCCCGGCCGCCCGCCCCTTCGCGGTCGCGGCCCTGGCCCGGGACACCGGCCGTACCGTGCTGGCCGTGACGGCGACCGGCCGTGAGGCGGAGGACCTGGCGGCGGCCCTGCGCTCCGTCCTCCCGCCGGAGGGGGTCGTGGAGTACCCGTCCTGGGAGACGCTGCCGCACGAGCGGCTCAGCCCCCGCAGCGACACCGTCGGACGCCGCCTGGCGGTCCTGCGCCGACTGGCCCACCCCCGGTCGGACGACCCCGAGACCGGTCCCGTCTCCGTCGTCGTCGCGCCCGTGCGTTCCGTGCTCCAGCCGCAGGTCAAAGGCCTGGGCGAGCTGGAGCCCGTCGCGCTGCGGACGGGACAGACCGCCGACCTGAACGAGACCGTCGAGGCGCTCGCCGCCGCCGCGTACGCACGCGTGGAGCTGGTCGAGAAGCGCGGCGAGTTCGCGGTGCGCGGCGGCATCCTCGACGTGTTCCCGCCCACCGAGGAACACCCCCTGCGCGTCGAGTTCTGGGGCGACGACGTCGAGGAGATCCGCTACTTCAAGGTCGCCGACCAGCGCTCCCTGGAGATCGCCGACCACGGCCTGTGGGCCCCGCCCTGTCGGGAGCTGCTGCTCACCGACGAGGTGCGGGAGCGCGCGCGGGTCCTCGCCGAACAGCACCCCGAGCTGGGCGAGCTGCTCGGCAAAATCGCCGAGGGGATCGCGGTCGAGGGCATGGAGTCCCTGGCCCCCGTCCTCGTCGACGACATGGAGCTGTTGCTGGACGTGCTGCCCGAGGGTGCCATGGCCGTCGTCTGCGACCCGGAGCGGGTGCGTACGCGGGCCGCCGACCTGGTGGCGACCTCGCAGGAGTTCCTGCAGGCGTCCTGGGCGGCAACCGCCGGCGGCGGGGAGGCGCCCATCGACGTCGGCGCGGCCTCCCTGTGGTCCATCGCGGACGTCCGCGACCGGGCGCGCGAGCTGGACATGATGTGGTGGTCGGTGTCGCCGTTCGCCGCCGACGAACAGCTGGACGGAGACACCCTCAAACTCGGCATGCACGCCCCCGAGACCTACCGCGGGGACACCGCGCGGGCGCTCGCCGACACCAAGGGCTGGCTCGCCGACGGCTGGCGCACGGTGTTCGTCACCGAGGGCCACGGCCCGGCCTCCCGCACGGTGGAGGTGCTGGGCGGCGAGGGCATCGCGGCCCGGCTGGAGGCGGACCTCGGCGCGATCGCCCCGTCCGTCGTGCACGTCGCCTGCGGCGGCGTCGACCACGGCTTCGTCGACCCGGCGCTCAAGCTCGCCGTGCTCACCGAGACCGACCTGACCGGCCAGAAGGCGTCCGGCCGCGAGGGCGCCCGGATGCCGACCCGGCGCCGCAAGACCATCGACCCGCTCACCCTGGAGCCGGGCGACCACATCGTCCACGAGCAGCACGGCGTCGGCCGCTACATCGAGATGGTGCAGCGCACCGTGCAGGGCGCGACCCGCGAGTACCTGGTGGTGGAGTACGCCCCCGCCAAGCGCGGCCAGCCCGGCGACCGCCTCTACATCCCCACCGACCAGCTGGAGCAGATCACCAAGTACGTCGGCGGCGAGGCACCCACCCTGCACCGGCTCGGCGGCGCCGACTGGACCAAGACGAAGGCGCGGGCGAAGAAGGCCGTCAAGGAGATCGCCGCCGACCTGATCAAGCTGTACAGCGCGCGCATGGCGGCACCCGGGCACGCCTTCGGCGGCGACACACCCTGGCAGCGCGAGCTGGAGGACGCCTTCCCGTACACGGAGACGCCCGATCAGCTGACCACGATCGCCGAGGTCAAGGAGGACATGGAGAAGTCGGTCCCGATGGACCGGCTGATCTGCGGCGACGTCGGCTACGGCAAGACGGAGATCGCGGTGCGCGCCGCGTTCAAGGCCGTCCAGGACGGCAAGCAGGTCGCCGTCCTCGTCCCCACCACGCTGCTGGTGCAGCAGCACTTCGGGACGTTCGGCGACCGGTACGCGCAGTTCCCGGTGAACGTGCGGGCGCTGTCCCGGTTCCAGACCGACACGGAGGCGAAGGCGGTCCTGGAGGGCCTGCAGGAGGGGTCGGTGGACGTCGTCATCGGCACCCACCGGCTGTTCTCCTCCGAGACCAAGTTCAAGGACCTGGGACTGGTCATCGTCGACGAGGAGCAGCGCTTCGGCGTCGAGCACAAGGAGCAGCTGAAGAAGCTGCGCGCCAACGTCGACGTGCTGACCATGTCCGCCACCCCCATCCCGCGCACCCTGGAGATGGCGGTCACCGGCATCCGTGAGATGTCGACGATCACCACGCCGCCGGAGGAGCGCCACCCGGTGCTCACCTTCGTCGGTCCCTACGAGGAGAAGCAGATCGGCGCGGCCGTCCGCCGTGAACTGCTGCGGGAGGGGCAGGTCTTCTACATCCACAACCGGGTCGAGTCGATCGACCGCGCGGCGGCCCGGCTGCGGGACATCGTGCCCGAGGCGCGGATCGCGACCGCGCACGGGCAGATGTCGGAGTCGGCGCTGGAGCAGGTCGTCGTCGACTTCTGGGAGAAGAAGTACGACGTGCTGGTGTCGACGACGATCGTCGAGTCCGGCATCGACATCTCCAACGCCAACACCCTGATCGTGGAGCGCGGCGACAACTTCGGCCTCAGCCAGCTGCACCAGCTGCGCGGCCGGGTGGGACGAGGCCGCGAGCGCGGTTACGCCTACTTCCTGTACCCGCCGGAGAAGCCGCTGACGGAGACCGCGCACGAGCGGCTCGCGACGATCGCCCAGCACACCGAGATGGGCGCGGGCATGTACGTGGCGATGAAGGACCTGGAGATCCGCGGCGCCGGAAACCTGCTCGGCGGCGAGCAGTCCGGCCACATCGCGGGCGTCGGCTTCGACCTGTACGTCCGGATGGTCGGCGAGGCCGTCGCGGACTACCGGCGCCAGCTGGAGACCGGCGAGATCCAGGAGGAGCCGCCGCTCGAGGTCAAGATCGAGCTGCCCGTCGACGCGCACGTCCCGCACGACTACGCGCCCGGTGAGCGGCTGCGCCTTCAGGCGTACCGGGCGATCGCCTCCGCCAACTCGGAGGAGGACGTCAAGGGAGTGCGCGAGGAACTCGTCGACCGCTACGGCAAGTTGCCGGAGCCGGTGGAGAACCTGCTGCTGGTGGCGGGCCTGCGCATGCTGGCGCGCGCGTGCGGCGTCGGGGAGATCGTCCTGCAGGGCAACAACATCCGGTTCGCCCCGGTGGAGTTGCGCGAGTCCCAGGAACTGCGCCTCAAGCGGCTCTACCCGGGCACGGTCCTCAAGCCGGCCGTCCACCAGGCGCTGGTGCCCCGGCCGAAGACGGCGAAGGTGGGCGGAAAGCCTTTGGTCGGCCGGGAGTTGCTGGCGTGGGTCGGGGAGTTCCTGACGTCGGTCCTGGGGTCGTGACCGGGGGGTCCCGCCGGCCGGCCCGGACGCGCGGGGCACACGGGGCATGAGCGAAGCCGCCCACGGCAGGGGATTCCGTGGGCGGCTTCCGGCCCGGACTCGCGCCTACGGCTGATCGGGGCGGTCGCGCTTCATACCGAGCCGTTCCTCGGCCTCCCGCTGTCCGGCGTCGATCTGGTCCTCGTACTTTCCGCCGGTCCGCTCGTTGAGCTTCTTCTCGGCGGCGTCGGAGGCCTTCCTGGCCTTCTCCTGGGCCGACCTGCTGCTCTTGAACTTGTCGAAGATGCCCATCCGGAGCTCCTTCCGAGGGTGACTCAGCACCGACCCTACGCGCGACGTGCGAGTAATGCCCCTTTTGTGGGGATGAGGTCTGGACCTCTCGCTGGCTACGGTGAGACCCGATGCGATACCGGCCGTTCAGGGGCGGGTAGGAAGAACGTACAGAACAGCAAGGGAGGGGCACCGTGGCGCGGTACTCGACGTGGGACGGGGCGGAGCGTGCGGAGCGGGCCGGCGGGCGAATACGCCGCGGCGGCGGACCGGGGCTTTCGCGCCGTACGGGGACCGCGGTGTCGGCGCTGGCCGCCGTGGCGCTCCTCGCCGGCTGCGAGGGTGTGGTGGACACCGGTTCCCCCGCCGGGGACAGCCCGGCGGCAGTGGACGGACACGCCGTCAGCCCCCTGGACAACCCGGACGGCACCGAGCCGGGCCTCGCGCCGCTGACCGGGGAGACGGACCGGGCGGCGGGCCTCGCACTCATCGAGAAGGTGACCACCAAGGGCCGCGGACCGAAGACGGGTTACGGCCGCGACGAGTTCGGCTACGCCTGGAAGGACACCGCCGACGGCGTACCCCTCGCGCGAAACGGCTGCGACACCCGGAACGACCTCCTCCAGCGCGACGGGCAGGAGGTGCGCTTCCGCTCCGGTTCCAACTGCGTGGTGGTGGCCATGACCCTGGCCGACCCGTACACCGGCAAGACCATCGAGTGGCGCAAGGAGAACGCGTCCGAGGTCCAGATCGACCACGTGGTCCCGCTCTCCTACAGCTGGCAGATGGGCTCCTCCCGCTGGTCGAAGGGGAAACGGGAGCAGCTGGCGAACGACCCCCTCAACCTCATCCCGGTCGAGGGCCGCGCCAACTCCGCCAAGAGCGACTCCGGACCCGCCGCCTGGCTCCCGCCGAGCAAGCCCGTACGGTGCGCGTACGCGGTCCGCTTCGCCCAGGTCGCCGTCAAGTACGAGATGCCGGTGACCACGGCCGACAAGCGCATGATGCTGGAGCAGTGCGGCGGCTGACCGCCGCACTGTGAGGGGCGGCGAAGCGATCGGTACGACAACGGTTCGGTACAACCCGGACCGGTTGTCCCCGGTGGCCTATACGCTCGGAGTCCCACCCGAGTTCCGCCCCGCGCGGACTCACCCCCGTCCCATCGGCCAAACCGGTCCAGGAGCAGTCATGTACGGCCACGGCGTGGCACCGCCCACCCGCAGCACGGCAACGGTCATCACCCTGCGCGTGCTGTTCGTCGCCGCCGGTTTCCTGTCCTGCGGGCTGCTGGCCTGCGTGCCGCTGTTCCGGGTCGCGCTCCTGCGGGGACGCGTCGCCGACTGGGTGGCGGCCTGGGCGAGCCTGCCCGTGTCCATCGTCCTGCTGATGGTGATCGGTACGCTGCCGGAGTCGGACACCCGCACCGATGTCGCCCTGGCCGTACTCATGCTCCTCGGCACCGGCGCCGCCGCGTACTACCTGACCGTGGACATCCGCTTCCACCACAGGCTGCGCCAGTACGGGGTGCACGGCCCGCCGTCGCCCCACGCCACGACGATGCACGCGTCGGGCACCGGTGCCCCCTCCCCGTACGGCTACCCGCAGCCCGCTTCGCCGTACGCGCCCACACCCGTACCGCGGCCCCAGGCGCAGATGCCCGGGACACCCGGGCCGTCCGCACCGCATCCCGCGCCCGGACCGCACCACCCCGCGCCGTCCGCACCGCATCCCGCGCCCGGACCGCACCACCCCGCGCCGTCCACCCCCGTGCCCCCGGTGCCGCAGCAGCGTCCCGGGCAGCCGGCCCGTATCGACCGGGTGCGCGCCGAACTCGACGAGCTCAGCGACTACCTGCGCAGAAGCGACGGGCACGAGGGCGGCGACCAGGGCCACGGCCACGGCCACGGTGGACGGTGAGTGTGACGGCGGGGCGTGTCATCGCCGGCCGCTATGAACTGTCCACGCTCATCGGGCAGGGCGGAATGGGACAGGTCTGGACGGCCTACGACAAGCGGCTGGACCGGCGGGTGGCGGTGAAACTGCTGCGCCCGGACAAGGTGGCCGGGCAGGAGGCCGACGAACTGCGCCGCCGCTTCGTGCGCGAGTGCCGGGTGACCGCCCAGGTCGACCACCCGGGCCTGGTGACCGTGCACGACGCGGGCAACGCGGGCGAGGAACTGTTCCTCGTCATGCAGTACGTCGACGGCGCCGACCTCGGCGACCACCTCGCCGAACACAACCCGTACCCGTGGCAGTGGGCGGTGGCGGTGGCCGCGCAGCTGTGTGCCGCGCTGAGCGCGGTGCACGCCGTGCCGATCGTCCACCGCGACCTCAAGCCGCGCAACGTGATGGTGAAGCAGGACGGCACGGTCACCGTGCTCGACCTGGGGGTCGCCTCCGTGATGGACAGCGACACCACCCGCCTGACCCACACCGGTTCACCCATCGGCTCACCCGCCTACATGGCCCCCGAGCAGGCGATGGGCGGCGCGGTCGGCCCCTACACGGACCTGTACGCACTGGGTGTGCTGCTGCACGAACTGCTCAGCGGCGACGTGCCCTTCGCGGGCTCGACGGCGCTCGGTGTGCTGCACCGGCACCTCTACGAGGCACCGCGGCCGGTGCGGCAGATCCGCCAGGAGGTCCCCGAGGCCCTGGAGGCGCTGGTGCTGCGCCTGCTCGCCAAGGACCCGCAGCACCGTCCCGCCTCCGCCCAGGAGGTCTACGAGCACCTGACGCTGCTGCTGCCGTCACGGGGCACGCCCACCGGGGCACCCCTCGACCCCACGCGCCCCTTCCTGCGCCCGCACGCCCCCTGGCCGGACCTCGCGCGCACGCCCGCGCCCCAACCCGCCCCCGCCGCACCGCCCGCACCCGTCGCGGAGAAGGCCGATGTCGCCGCCGCAGTGGACGAGGTCAAGCGGCTGCTCGGCGAGGGTCGCATCACCCAGGCCGTGGACATCCTCGGCGGGATCCTGCCGGTCGCCGCGGAACAGCACGGGGAGCGTTCCCCGGTCGTGCGCACCCTGCGCAAGCAGTACGCGGCCACCCTCCTGGACGACGGCCAGTACCGGCGCGCGCTGCCCGAACTGCGCCGCCTCGCCTCCGAACGCGCCGCCGAGGCGGGCCAGGCCGACCCGGAGTCCCTGCGCCACCGCTACGAGGCCGCCCAGTGCCTGGAGCAGCTCGGCGACCCGGTGGCGGCGCTCGCCGAGTACCGGGCACTGCTGCCGTACTACGAGAACCGGTACGTGGCCGCGGGCGACCCGCAGCTCGCCCACGACGTCCGCCGCCGCATCGGCCACCTCCTGCTCGCCCTCGGCGACCGCCCCGCCGCGCACGAGACCCTGGTCCGGCTGCTGCACGACGTGGAGCGCGCCCAGGGCCCCGGCCACCCGCTCGCCGCCGACATCCGCCGCACGCTGGGCTGGTTGGGGCAGATGCGCGGATGACCTGATCGAAGCAGGCCGAAGCGTACTGAAGCAGATTGCGGCGGACCGGAGCGGGCCAGAGGGTCTGATCCGGGTGCGGCCGGGGTGGTGAGGGCGCGACGGTGCCGGAAGTCCCGGTGAATCGTTGGTCGAATGGGTTGGCCAGAGCCCGGCCGCTGCCTACTATCGATCACCGCAGGACTTTGTGCACCGCCGCACAAGCTCTCCTCAGGAGGTTTCCTTGCACCGCCGTCGTCGCACCGCGCTCCTCCTCACCGCCGCCCTCACGGCAGCGGCCCCCCTGCTCACCGCCTGCGGGAACGACGCGCATCCCGGCGCGGCGGCCGTCGTGGGCGGCCAGCGGATCACGGTGTCGCAGCTGGAGAACCGGGTCGGCGAGATCCGCGCGGCCCAGCAGGAGGCGGTGCCGGACGCCCAGTACGAGCAGGTCATCGCCCGCACCGGCAGCCTCACCCGCGACACCCTGCACGGCATGGTCCTGGACCGTGTGCTGGAGCGCGCCGCACGCGACGCCGGGGTGACCGTCACCCCCAAGGAGGTCCAGGGGATGCGAGCCGGCCTGGAGCAGCAGGCCGGCGGAGCCGAGGCGCTGGAGACGGCCTGGCTGCAGCAGTACGGCATCCCGCCGCAGCGCCTCGACGACAACCTCCGCCTCCAGGTCCAGGCGCAGAAGCTCGCCCAGCGGCTCGGCACCGACACCAGCCGGCCCGAGTTCTGGCAGGCCCTGTCCGAGGCGAGCAGGAAGCTCGACGTCGACCTCAACCCGCGCTACGGCACCTGGGACGACGAGAAGAGCAGCCGCGTCGACGCCAGGACCCCGTGGGTCCGGGACGTCACGGTGGACGGAGTCCAGCCGATCGCCTGACGCGCCAGGCATACCGTCACACCGAGCCGGTCCCCCTGTGGACGACTTTCGGGGGCCGGCGGCGCCGTGGGTTAGTTTCGGATCGTGAACGCAACCAGTCCCGCAGCCCCCTCCGCCGCACCGCCCGGCCGCGTCGTCCTGCTCACCACCAGCCACCGTGTCGCGCCCGGCCTGCTGTCCTGGCCCGCCTGGCAGGCCCTGCACGCGGCCGACCGGGTGCTGTGCGCGGACGGCGCCCATCCGCAGCTGCCGTACCTGCGGGAGGCGGGGATAGCCGTCGAGGAGGCGGCACCGGCCGCCCAGGACCTGGTCGAGGCCTGCGCCGGCGGGCGGACCGTGGTCGTCGTGGCGACGGGCGAGGGCGAACCCGCCCTGACCGACGGCCTGGCCCGCCTCGCGGGCACCGGCCGCGTCCGGATGCCGGAGCTGGAACTGCTCCCCGCCTCCTACGACCTGCCGGGCGCCCGCCTGCTCGACCTCGTCCAGGTCATGGACCGCATCCGGGCCGAGTGCCCCTGGTCCTCACTGCAGACCCACAAGGGCCTGGCCAAGTACGGCATCGAGGAGGCGTACGAACTCGTCGAGGCGATCGAGGAGGGCGACCGGGACGAACTGCGCGAGGAACTGGGCGACGTTCTCCTCCAGGTGGTCTTCCACGCCCGGATCGCCGAGGAGCACCCGGAGGAGCCCTTCTCCGTCGACGACGTGGCCGGCGGCATCGTCGCCAAGCTCATCCACCGCCATCCCCATGTCTTCGGCGACGAGACGGCGACCACCCCCGAGGAGGTCAAGGCGCACTGGCTGCGCACCAAGGCCGTCGAGAAGCGGCGCACCTCGGTCACCGAGGGCGTCCCGCTCGGCCAGCCCGGCCTGGCCCTCGCCGCCAAGCTGGCGTCCCGCGTCCGCACGGCGGGCCTGGACGTCCCCCTGCCTCAGGTGGAGGGCATCGGCTACGAACTGCTCGCCCTGGCGGTGCGGGCCGAGGCGGAGGGCGTCGACCCGGAGGCGGCCCTGCGCGCGGCGTCCCGCGCGTACCGGGACGCGATACGGGCCGTGGAAGGAGCCGGCGAGGAGACGAGCGGAAAGTAACGGGAGGGCCGTCGGGGGAGGAGAGGGCAGACAGGGGGCAGATACGGTCGGGGCGTGACCGACCAGCACCAGCCCCAGCCCGAGAACACCGCCCCCGAACTCTTCACCTGGGAGTTCGCGAGCGACCCCTACCCCGCCTACGCCTGGCTGCGCGAGCACGCGCCCGTGCACCGGACGCGGCTGCCCAGCGGGGTGGAGGCCTGGCTGGTCACCCGGTACGCCGACGCCAGGCAGACCCTCGCCGACCCCCGCCTCTCCAAGAACCCGGCGCACCACGACGAGCCCGCCCACGCCAAGGGGAAGACCGGCATCCCCGGTGAGCGCAAGGCCGAGCTGATGACGCACCTGCTCAACATCGACCCGCCGGACCACACCCGGCTGCGCAGACTGGTCAGCAAGGCGTTCACACCGCGCCGCGTCGCCGAGTTCGAGTCCAGGGTGCAGGAACTCACCGACGGGCTCATCGACCGGTTCGCGGACCGCGGCTCCGCCGACCTCATCCACGAGTTCGCCTTCCCGCTCCCCATCTACGCCATCTGCGACCTGCTCGGCGTCCCCCGGGAGGACCAGGACGACTTCCGCGACTGGGCGGGCATGATGATCCGGCATCAGGGCGGCCCCAGGGGCGGGGTCGCCCGGTCGGTGAAGAAGATGCGCGGCTATCTCGCCGACCTGATCCACCGCAAGCGTGAGGCTCTGCCCGCCGAACCCGCCCCCGGCGAGGACCTCATCTCCGGCCTGATCCGCGCCTCCGACCACGGCGAGCACCTCACCGAGAACGAGGCCGCCGCCATGGCGTTCATCCTCCTGTTCGCCGGTTTCGAGACCACCGTCAACCTCATCGGCAACGGCACCTACGCCCTGCTCACCCATCCCGAGCAGCGCGACCGGCTGCAGAGGTCCCTGGCCGCCGGGGAGCGCGGGCTGCTGGAGACCGGAGTGGAGGAACTCCTGCGCTACGACGGGCCCGTGGAGCTGGCCACCTGGCGGTTCGCCACCGAGGCGCTCACCCTCGGCGGGCAGCACATCGCGGCCGGCGACCCGGTCCTCGTCGTCCTGGCCGCCGCGGACCGCGACCCGGAGCGGTTCGCCGATCCCGACGTGCTCGACCTCGCACGCCGGGACAACCAGCATCTGGGGTACGGCCACGGCATCCACTACTGCCTGGGCGCCCCGCTGGCCCGGCTGGAGGGCCAGACCGCGCTCGCCACGCTGCTGACCCGGTTGCCGGACCTCAGGCTCGCGTCGGATCCGGCCGAACTGCGCTGGCGCGGCGGGCTCATCATGCGCGGACTGCGGACCCTGCCGGTGGAATTCAGCCCAGGGCCGAAGTGACCCACCGCACGGCCGCCGAACATCTGCCGAAGCGACCCGCCGGACGGACCCGTGACGGCCGCCGGATTGCCGCCGAAGTGGCCTTTGTGCGGCCTCCGTACGCCTCCGAAGTGACCGGCCGGACCCCTATGGACACGGTCCGTCGCATCCTCGGCGGAGCGGCGCGGACATGACGCCCGCTCAACTCTGTGATCTTCGTGTGATCTGCGCGGCATGAACTTGTGACAAGTGATTGTCTGCGGCTACGTTCACCCATCAAGCACGGTGCCTCGGTTGCACAGCTCCGCAGTTCGACTCGCCGTGCGGGTAACTGTTGTCCTGCGAAAGGTCTCCGCATGCTCTCCGGGAACGGTCGTCACCGTCGCCCCCGCCAGGCTCCGGCTCTCGTCGTCGCTGCCGGAGTGACCGGCTCAGCCATCGCGATTCCGCTTCTCGGGGCCAGCGGCGCCAGTGCGGCCGAGGGCTCGACCTGGAACAGGGTCGCGGAGTGCGAGTCCGGTGGCTCATGGAGTCAGAACTCCGGCAACGGCTACTACGGCGGCCTGCAGTTGACCCAGGAGGACTGGGAGAAGTACGGCGGCCTCGACTACGCGTCCAGCGCCGACCAGGCCAGCCGCGGCCAGCAGATAGCCGTGGCCGAGAAGATCCTCGCCGACCAGGGGGTCGGCGCGTGGCAGGCCTGCGGCCTGCTGTCGGGCCTGAACACCGATTCGGGCAAGTCCGTCATCGACACCGGCGTGGACGGCGGCTCGTCTTACGACTCGTCCGGCACCGAAAGCTCCGCCACTCCGTCGCCGTCGCAGTCCTCCGGGGCCTCGTCGGACAACAGTGACAACAAGGGCGACAAGGGCGACAAGGTTGTTGAGGGTGCCAAGGGGGAGAAGGCGGGCGAAACGTCCAAGTCCGATGGTTCGGACGTCGAACCCGGCACTTCTCCCTCCGCTTCCGCTTCCCCCTCCGCCTCGGCCTCGGCCTCCGCCAAGGGGGGCGACTCGGACAAATCGGGGCAGAAGGCGGGTTCTTCGGACGCGTCCGCGAGTGAGGCCCCCACCGGTCGCCACCGCGGCGTCAGCGCCGAGGAGGAGGTGCGCGAGGACCGTGAGTCCGGAGCCTCCGGCCGGCACGCCTCGCGCGGCGGCCTCGGCTTCTCGCGCGGCCTCGACGTCTCGTCCCCGGCCGACAGGGTCCCCGTGGACGACGGAAGCGGCTCCTCGGCCGCCGTCGACTCCCTTGCGCTCGGCGGTGGATGGCTCGCCCAGTACGGCGGGGGCGGCGAGGGTGCGGGTGCGGCGGGTTCCGGCCTCATCCTTCCCGGTCAGACGCTTGCGTTCGGGTTCGGATCGGACGAAGGCTGACATCCGAAAAGGTGCGGCGGTGACGGCAGTTGAGGTCACATTTCGCGCTGAATGTCCGTTATAAAGGCGATGAGAGATAGGTCTCAGAAGCCCTGATCGTCTTTGATTATCCGCAGGGCGCGTGTCTACCGTCAGGACCGCTCGCCACCGCGGGCCCCGGCTGCCGCCACGCCGAATCCTGCCAGTGGCAGCACGGGAACAGTCGTCGCGTCATGCGCCGTAGGCAGGAGCGGGGGAACCAAGGTAGGCGCCGTGTCCGGTGATTGACGCCGGATCGGCTAGGGGTGAAGTCGCGTCCCGTGAGGGACGCGGCCGGGCAACTCAACCGGCCCGAACCCGACAGCTCACCTCGTAGGCGTCGGTGAGGGGATCCTTCCATGCTGTTTTCCGGCAAGGGCAAGCACCGTCGTCCGTCCAAGGCCACCCGGGTCATCGCCGTCGCCGGCGTCACCGGTGCCGCCGTCGCCGCCCCGCTGATGGCGGCCGGCAACGCTTCCGCCGCCACCGCCTCCGAGTGGGACACCGTCGCCCAGTGCGAGTCCGGCGGCAACTGGTCCATCAACACCGGCAACGGCTACTACGGCGGTCTGCAGTTCTCCGCCTCCACCTGGGCCGGCTACGGCGGCACGCAGTACGCCGCCACCGCCGACCGGGCCGGCAAGGCCCAGCAGATCGAGATAGCCGAGAAGGTCCTCGCGGGCCAGGGCAAGGGCGCCTGGCCGGTCTGCGGCAAGGGCCTGTCCAACGCCGCCTACACCGGCGGCGGCTCGACCGGGGGCACCGGCAACCAGAACAGCGGTTCCTCGCAGAGCACTCAGCAGAACACCCAGAAGCAGAACACCCAGGAGCAGAACACCGGCTCCGCCCCCGAGCGCTCCACCGAGCAGAAGGCCTCCCGCTCCGACGAGCGTCCGGTCGCCGAGCAGAAGACCGTCACCACCCCGACCGGCGAGAAGGTCGAGAAGGGCGACGGCGAGTACAAGGTCGTCAAGGGCGACACCCTCAGCTCGATCGCCGGGGAGCACGGTGTCAAGGGCGGCTGGAACAAGCTGTTCGAGCTGAACGGCGACATCGTCGAGGACGCCGACCTCATCTACCCGGGCCAGCAGCTGCACCTGAAGTAAGGCGGCGGCCGCAGGCTCGGGGCTCCGTCCCCACGGAGCCCCTCCCCGTCCCCGCGGGGCCTCCCCCGTCCCCACGCGGGGGCTTCCCCGCCCCGGTGCGTGTTCCCCGTACGCACCGGGGCGGGGCTTTTCCGTACATGGCGGGATCTTTCCGGTGTTCGGCGCTCGGGGCCGACCGGAGGGCGCGAGGGTGGTCCGGGTTTCCGGGCCCGTCTTTGTTCCGTTCGGAAACAATTTACTCTCGGTTCCGCCCGAGGGGCGGCCGACCGGATGGCCGATCGGCCGGAGCCGGATAGGCTCGTCCCGCAGGGCCCCCGCGGCCCGGCTGATCCACGTCACATCCATGAAGGAGATGCTCGTGCCGTCCATCGACGTCGTCGTAGCCCGGGAAATCCTGGACTCCCGAGGCAACCCCACCGTCGAGGTCGAGGTCGGCCTCGACGACGGCAGCACGGGTCGTGCCGCCGTCCCGTCCGGCGCCTCCACCGGCGCCTTCGAGGCCATCGAACTCCGTGACGGCGACCCCGACCGTTACCAGGGCAAGGGAGTGGAGAAGGCCGTCCTGGCCGTCATCGAGCAGATCGGCCCGGAGCTCGTCGGCTACGACGCCACCGAGCAGCGCCTGATCGACCAGGCGATGTTCGACCTGGACGCCACCGACAACAAGGGCTCCCTCGGCGCCAACGCCATCCTCGGTGTCTCCCTGGCCGTCGCCCACGCCGCCTCCGAGGCCAGCGACCTGCCCCTCTTCCGCTACCTGGGCGGACCCAACGCGCACCTGCTGCCGGTGCCGATGATGAACATCCTCAACGGCGGCTCGCACGCGGACTCCAATGTGGACATCCAGGAGTTCATGATCGCCCCGATCGGCGCGGAGTCCTTCTCCGAGGCCCTGCGCTGGGGCACCGAGGTCTACCACACCCTGAAGAAGGTGCTGAAGAGCCGCGGCCTGTCCACCGGCCTCGGTGACGAGGGCGGCTTCGCCCCGAACCTCGGCTCCAACCGCGAGGCCCTCGACCTCATCCTCGAGGCCATCAAGGAAGCCGGTTACGCCCCGGGCGAGCAGATCGCCCTCGCGCTCGACGTCGCCGCCTCCGAGTTCTACAAGGACGGCTCGTACCTCTTCGAGGGCAAGGAGCGCTCCGCCGCCGAGATGACGGAGTACTACGAGGGGCTCGTCGCGGACTACCCGCTCGTCTCCATCGAGGACCCGCTGTTCGAGGACGACTGGGCCGGCTGGAAGGCCCTCACGGACAAGCTCGGCGACAAGGTCCAGATCGTCGGCGACGACCTGTTCGTCACCAACCCGGAGCGCCTGGCCCGCGGCATCGAGGACGGCGCCGCCAACGCGCTGCTGGTGAAGGTGAACCAGATCGGCTCGCTGACCGAGACCCTGGACGCCGTCGAGCTGGCCCAGCGCAACGGCTTCAAGTGCATGATGTCGCACCGCTCCGGCGAGACCGAGGACGTCACCATCGCCGACCTGGCCGTCGCCACCAACTGCGGCCAGATCAAGACCGGCGCCCCGGCCCGCTCCGAGCGCGTGGCCAAGTACAACCAGCTGCTGCGCATCGAGGAGATCCTCGACGACGCCGCGGTGTACGCGGGCCGCAGCGCCTTCCCGCGGTTCCGCAACGCCTGACGACGCGGCTCCGCCAGTCGTCCGTACGTCCCCGGACACGGTCCCGTACCGTGTCCGGGGACGTACGCGCGTATGAAATGTGAACGGGAGACGGGGACATGGCCGTGAAGGACCGGGACCGCTTCTCCACCGCGACCAGGATCCGGCTGATCGGTGAGCAGACCGCGGCCCGGGTCTACCGCTCGCAGACCAGACGCCAGGCCCGCCGCTCCCGGCTGACCGGCCGGGCCGCGCTGCTCGCCCTGGTGGTCTGCTCGCTGATCGTGGCGCTGGCCTACCCCATGCGGCAGTACGTGTCCCAGCGCGCCGAGGTCGCCGACCTCCAGCAGGAGCAGGACGAGGCCCGCCGACGGGTCGAGCAGCTGCGCGACCTCAAGGCGCGCTGGCAGGACGACGCCTACGCCGAGCAGCAGGCCCGCGAGCGGCTGCACCACGTCATGCCCGGCGAGACCGGCTACATCGTGATCGACCCGGGCACGGCCGAGAAGTCGCGCACCGACCTCGGAGCGGCCGACCGCCCCTGGTACGCGAACGTCTGGGACGGGGTCGACAAGTCCGACGCCGCCGCGCGGTGAGCCCCCGGGTTTAGCCTTACTACCCTCAGCCGTCGTTCCGGGCCACCACCTCCCGGAACCCTTTCCGGAGCCCGCTGGGCCCCCTGAAGCCCTTCAGGAGTGCGGAAAAGGCCGCACGCCCCGTACAGAGACCCGCAGGAAGACACGTATGGACACCCTCCCGCCCCCGACCCCGCGCACCGAGCCGACCGACGCGGACGTCGAGGCCTTCAAGCAGCAGCTCGGGCGGCCCCCGCGCGGGCTGCGCGCCATCGCGCACCGCTGTCCCTGCGGACAGCCCGACGTCGTCGAGACCGCACCCAGGCTGCCCGACGGCACCCCCTTCCCGACGCTGTACTACCTGACGTGCCCGAAGGCGAACTCCGCGATCGGCACGCTGGAGGCGAACGGCGTGATGAAGGAGATGACGGAGCGGCTGGCGGCGGACCCGGAGCTGGCGGCCGCCTACCGCGCGGCGCACGAGGACTACATCCGGCGCCGTGACGAGATCGAGGAACTGAAGAACTTCCCGAGCGCCGGCGGAATGCCGGACCGGGTGAAGTGCCTGCACGTCCTGGTCGCCCACTCGCTGGCCGCCGGCCCCGGCGTCAACCCGCTGGGCGACGAGGCGCTCGCGATGCTGCCCCAGTGGTGGCGCAAGGGCCCGTGCGTGACCCTGCCCGGCGACGCGCCGGCCGACCCGAAGGAGGACACGCAGTGAGCGCGGGGTCCCGGGTGGCCGCCATCGACTGCGGTACGAACTCCATCCGGCTCCTGGTGGCCGACGCCGACCCGGCGACCGGTGAACTGACCGACCTGGACCGGCGCATGACGATCGTCCGGCTCGGCCAGGACGTCGACCGCACGGGCCGGCTCGCCCCCGAGGCGCTGGAGCGGACGTTCGCCGCCTGCCGCGAGTACGCGGAGATCATCGAGAAGCACGGTGCGAAGCGTCTGCGCTTCGTGGCCACCTCCGCCTCGCGCGACGCCGGGAACCGGGACGTGTTCGTGCGCGGGGTGCTGGACATCCTGGGGGTGGAGCCCGAGGTCATCTCCGGCGACCAGGAGGCCGAGTTCTCCTTCACCGGCGCCACCAAGGAACTGACGGGGCGTGCGGACCTGCGTCGCCCGTTCCTGGTCGTGGACATCGGCGGCGGCTCCACCGAGTTCGTCGTCGGCGACGACCGCGTGCGCGGGGCCCGGTCCGTCGACGTGGGCTGTGTGCGGATGACCGAGCGGCACCTGGTGCGGGACGGGGCGGTGGCGGACCCGCCGACCGAGCGGCAGATCGCGGCGATGCGCGCCGACATCGAGGCCGCCCTCGACCGGGCCGAGGGGACGGTCCCGCTGCGCGAGGCGCGCACCCTGGTCGGCCTGGCCGGATCGGTCACGACGGTGTCGGCGATCGCCCAGGAGCTTCCCGCGTACGACTCGACGGCCATCCATCACTCCCGGGTCTCCCGGGAGCGCGTCCGCGAGATCACCGAGTGGCTGCTGCGTGCCACCCACGCCGAGCGCGCGGCGGTCCCGTCCATGCACCCGGGCCGTGTCGACGTGATCGGCGCGGGCGCTCTCGTCCTCCTCTCGATCATGGAACGGATCGACGCGAAGGAGGTCGTGGTCAGCGAGCACGACATCCTTGACGGCATCGCGTGGTCCGTCGCCGCCGGCGAGTAGCACTCTGCTGGGCAGTGCGGATACCGGTTGAGCGGTGATCGGAAGGGGCCGATGGGCCCCTCCCGGCGGGTGTCGGCGGGAAAGTTCGTGAAGTTCTTCACAAGGAATCGGCCCCGGTGGGCCGAAGAAGAGGGCCCGGTTGACCCTTTCGGGCCCCCAGACCCCCTTTGAACACGTTCAGAAGGTGCAGGTGGGTGCCCTCGGGTCGGTCGTCGCGGAAGTCCTGTCCGTAGCCTCGTGGTGTCCCGAAATCCGAAGAGGGGCAGCTCACGCGGTATTGACAACGGGTCACATCGAGCACTCGTTCCCGTTCCCCGGCATGGGCTTGATCACAAAAGCCGGGAAGTGTAACACGGGCACTGGTCGAGCTTGTGAAGGGGCGCACGAGCCCACCCCCGAGGGCGGGTGGATACTCGATGGCATGAGCACCACGGAGCGTCCCAGGATCCTCGTAGTAGGCGGTGGGTACGTAGGCCTGTACGCAGCTCGGCGCATCCAGAAGAAGATGCGTTACGGCGAGGCGACCGTCACCGTCGTCGACCCGCGGTCGTACATGACCTACCAGCCCTTCCTGCCCGAAGCCGCCGCCGGCAACATCTCCCCGCGGCACGTCGTCGTCCCCCTGCGACGCGTGCTCCCCAAGGCGGAGGTCCTCACCGGCCGGGTCACCACCATCGACCAGGACCGCAAGGTCGCCACGGTCGCGCCGCTGGTCGGCGAGGCCTACGAACTGCCCTTCGACTACCTGGTGATCGCGCTCGGCGCGGTCTCCCGCACCTTCCCGATCCCCGGCCTCGCCGAGCAGGGCATCGGCATGAAGGGCATCGAGGAGGCCATCGGCCTGCGCAACCACGTCCTCGAGCAGCTCGACAAGGCCGACTCCACCACGGACGAGGAGATCCGCCGCAAGGCGCTCACCTTCGTCTTCGTCGGCGGTGGCTTCGCGGGCGCGGAAACCATCGGTGAGGTCGAGGACCTGGCCCGGGACGCGGCCAAGTACTACAAGAACGTGTCCCGTGAGGACATGCGCTTCATCCTCGTCGACGCCGCCGACAAGATCCTCCCCGAGGTGGGTCCGAAGCTCGGCAAGTACGGCAAGGAGCACCTCGAGGGCCGCGGCGTCGAGGTCTACCTCTCCACCTCCATGGACTCCTGCGTCGACGGCCACGTCGTGCTGAAGAACGGCCTCGAGGTCGACTCCAACACCATCGTGTGGACGGCGGGCGTCAAGCCGAACCCGGCCCTGGCCCGCTTCGGCCTCCCGCTGGGTCCGCGCGGCCATGTCGACACCCAGCCGACCCTCCAGGTCACCGGCAGCGACTACATCTGGGCCGCGGGCGACAACGCCCAGGTGCCGGACCTCGTGGGCCGCAAGGCCGGCAACGAGAACGCCTGGTGCCCGCCGAACGCCCAGCACGCGCTGCGCCAGGCCAAGGTGCTCGGCGACAACGTGGTCTCCGCCATGCGGGGCTTCCCGCAGAAGGAGTACAGCCACGCCAACAAGGGCGCGGTGGCGGGCCTCGGCCTGCACAAGGGCGTCGCGATGATCGTCGTCGGCAAGATGAAGATCAAGCTCAAGGGCCGTCTCGCCTGGTACATGCACCGGAGCTACCACGGCATGGCGATGCCGACGTGGAACCGCAAGATCCGGGTCTTCGCCGACTGGACGCTCGCCATGTTCCTCCGGCGCGAGGTCGTCTCGCTGGGCGCGATCCAGTCCCCGCGCGAGGAGTTCTACGAGGCCGCGAAGCCGGTCCCGGTGCCCGCGGCCGCCGAGCCGGTGAAGACCGAGAAGGCCGAGAAGGCCGAGGCCAAGGCTTCCTGACCCGCCGGTCTCCAGGTCCGGTCCCGTCCGGTCTCAGGGCCATCGGTCACCCGAAGGGGTCGCCCGCCATCCGTGGTGCGGGCGGCCCCTTCGGTGCTTTTGCCCGGTCCTGACGCGCGCCGGGTACTGTCCGGCGGCCCGCAGGTGCTTACGTGGTGAGGACATTCCGGGATCGCCTTCCCCGAGCTCTCGAACTCGCTCGAGCAGGGGACGCACCTAGCGGAGGTGTACACCATGAGAGACGCCGCTCCGCGGCTGAAGGGCCTCGTCGAACAGTTGCTGGGCACACCCGTCCCACTGCGCATCCGCGCCTGGGACGGATCACAAGCAGGCCCCCCGGGCGCACCGACCCTCGTCGTACGCAACCGCCGGGCCGTGCGCCACCTGCTGTGGAAGCCGGGCGAACTCGGCCTCGCCCGCGCCTGGGTGACCGGTGACCTCGGCATCGACGGTGACCTCTACACCGCCCTCGACCTGCTCTCCGGCCTCGTCTGGGAGCGCGGTGAGGACGCCCCCACCCTGGCCCGGTCGCTGCGCGACCCCGAGGTCCGCTCCGCCGTCCGCGGCCTCCTCGGGCTGGCGGGCCCGCCGCTGCCGCCCGGCCCGCCGCCGGAGGAGGTCCGCAGGCCCCGCCGCGGCCTGCACACCAAGCGCAGCGACCGACACGCCATCAGCCACCACTACGACGTCGGCAACGACTTCTACGAGATCGTCCTCGGCCCGTCCATGGTGTACTCCTGCGCCTACTGGCCCGCCCCGCCGCCGCAGGGCACCCTCGAGGAGGCCCAGCGCGACAAGCTGGAACTCGTCTGCCGCAAGCTCGCCCTGACGCCGGGCCGGCGCCTGCTGGACGTCGGCTGCGGCTGGGGCTCCATGGCGATCCACGCCGCCCGCGAGCACGGCGTGAGCGTCGTCGGCATCACCCTCTCCCAGGAGCAGGCCGCCCACGCCCGTAAGCGTGTCGCCGGCGAAGGGCTCACCGACCGCGTCGAGATCAGGGTCCAGGACTACCGTGACGTCCCGGACGGCCCCTACGACGCGATCTCCTCGATCGGCATGGCCGAACACGTCGGCGCCCAGCGGTACCTGGAGTACGCCACGGCCCTGCACCGCCTCCTGAAGCCCGGCGGACGGCTGCTGAACCACCAGATCGCACGCCGCCCGCAGCGGGACGAATCGGCGTACCGCCTGGACCCGTTCATGGACGCCTACGTCTTCCCCGACGGTGAACTCGCCCCCGTGGGCACCACGGTGTCCCTGCTGGAGCGGGCCGGCTTCGAGACGCGTGACGTCGAGTCGATCCGCGAGCACTACGCACTCACCCTGCGCCGCTGGGTGGCGAACCTGGAGGCGGGGTGGGGCCGGGCCGTCACGCTCGCCGGCCCGGGACGCGCCCGAGTCTGGCTGCTGTACATGGCCGCCTCCGCGCTCGCCTTCGAACGCGGCCGCATCGGCGTCAACCAGGTGCTGGCCGTGAAGACCCCCGACTCCGGCACCTCCGGCCTCCCCCTGCGCACCCGCACCTGGAACTGACCCGCTCACCCCGGGTCCCGACACGAAGGGACGGGCCCCGTCGCGGTGACCGGTCGTCGGTCACCGCGACGGGGCCCGCCCGCGCGTGCTGCTCGGCTACTCGGTCTTGATCGCCTGCAGCATGTTCAGCCGTGCCGCCCGCCGGGCCGGCCACAGCGCCGCCAGGACGCCCACGACACCGGCCAGCAGCAGGAAGACCGCCAACCGGTCCCAGGGCAGGACCAGTTCGTACGTCGACATCCTGGTCCCCAGGAGCTCACCGGCCGCCCAGCCGAAGAACACGCCCAGCCCGATGCCGAGCACCCCGCCGAACAGGGAGATCACCAGGGACTCCAGGCGGACCATCCGCTTGACGCCCCTGCGGTCCAGGCCGACCGCGCGGAGCATGCCGATCTCCTGGGACCGCTCGAACACCGACATGGCCAGGGTGTTGATGACCCCGATCACCGCGACGAGCACGGCCATGGCCAGCAGCCCGTAGACCATGTTCAGTATCAGGGTGAACATCTGCGCCAACTCGTCGGAGAGGTCCTGCTTGTCCTGGACCTTGATCGCGGGGTTGGTGCCGAGGGCCTTCTCCAGGTTGTCCTTCGCGGTGTCGGAGGCGCCGCCGGAGGTCTTCACCAGGACCAGCATGTCGCCCGGGTCCGACTGGTGCGGGGCGAGCGTCGCGGTGTCGAGCATGATGCCGCGGAACATCTCGTTGCCCTCGTAGACACCGGCGACCGTCAGCTTCTGCTTCTCGCCGTCCTCGTAGGCGACGGTGAGGTCGGAACCGGCCTTCCAACCGCGGCGTTCGGCCGTTTCGTGGTCGACGACGATCCGCGTGCCGCCCACCTCGAAGGCGCCCTCCCGGACCGGGAACTCGGTCAGCTCGCCGATCGCGGCGCCGTCGACGCCGGTCAGGAAGGCGGTCTCCCCGCCGATGCGGGCCGCCGCGTTGCGCATGGGGCTGGCGGCGGTGACGCCGTCGGCCTCCCGCAGCGTGCGCCCCACGTCCGGCTTCAGCCCGTGGCCGTTCGCCATGGACACCACGTAGTCGGCCTCGATCGAGGAGGCCGCCATCTTGTCGATGGACTTCTGCAGGCTGCCCGCCACCACCGTCATACCGGTGATCAGGGTGAGTCCGATCATCAGCGCGGACGCGGTCGCGGCGGTACGGCGCGGATTGCGCACCGAGTTCTGCCGGGCCAGCTTCCCGGACACCCCGAAGACGCGGAGCACCGGAGCCGCGGCGGCGATCAGCGGGAGGGACAGCAGGGGTGTCAGGACGAACACACCGATGATCAGCAGCACCGCGCCGAGCCCCATGGGGGCCTGGCCGTCCGAGCCGTCCATCGTCGTGGCCACCAGGACCACCGCGACACCGGCCCCCGCGAAGAGCGCGCCCAGCGTGTTGCGCAGCACCAGCGACTTGGTCGTCGCCTGGGCGTGCACCGAGCTCATCGCCGCCACCGGCGGGATCTTCGCGGCCCGGCGGCCGGGCAGCCAGGCGGCGAGCATGGTGATCAGGATGCCGACCGCGAACGCGGTGCCGACGGTGCCCGGCGTGATCACCAAGGGGCCGTCGGGCATGGTCGCGCCCAGCGACCCCACCAGGGAACGCAGCCCGGCGCCGATGCCGACACCGGTGAGCAGCCCGACCACGGCGGCGACCGCCCCCACCAGGAACGCCTCGATCAGCACCGACCGCGTGACCTGCCGGCGGGAGGCGCCGACCGCGCGCATCAGCGCCAGTTCCCTGGTGCGCTGGGCGACCAGCATGGTGAAGGTGTTGGCGATGATGAACGTACCGACGAACAGCGCGATACCGGCGAACACCAGCAGGCCCTGCTTCATACCGCTCATCGACGAGGCGATCATCTCCGCCTGTTCGTCGGCGAGTTCGCCGCCGGTCCTGGTGCTGACGGCACCGGCGGGCAACGCCTTCTCCAGCTGCGAGCGCAGCGCGGCCTCGGAGACGCCGTCCTTCGCCTTGACGGCGATCTCGTCGAACGTGCCCGCCTTGCCGAACAGCCTCTGCGCGGTCGCGGTGTCGAACAGGGTGAGGCTTCCGCCGGCCGCGACATTGCCGTCGTCCGTGGTGAAGACACCGGTGACGACCGGCTCCAGCACGGGACCGTCGACCGACATCCGTACGGTGTCACCGACCCGGTAGCCGGTGCGCCTCGCGGTCTCGGAGTCGATGAGGATCTCGTCGGCGCCCTTGGGCGCGCGCCCGTCGGTCAGCGGGTAGCGGGGGTCGTCGTCGCCCCAGTAGTTGCCGCCCTGCGACTGGAAGCCGTCGCCGACCAGCTTGCCGTCCTTGTCGGCGAGTGCGGTGAACCCCTGGACGACCCCGATGGCCCGCGCGGCACCCGGCACCCCGGCGCTGTCGTCGACCATGGCCGGGGTCAGCTCGTGGTACTCGCCGACCTTGTCGCCCTCGGGCTCCTTCCACTCGGCGGTGACGGCGACGTCGATGTGGTCGAAGCCCTTGGCGGACTGCTTCTGGAGAGCGTTGGAGATGGTGTTGGTGAAGACCAGGGTCCCCGACACGAAGGCCACGCCGAGCATCACGGCGAGCACGGTCATCAGGAGCCGGGCCTTGTGCGCGAGCACATTGCGCAAGGCGGTACGGAACATTGGGTGTCTTCTCGGGTCCAGAGGTACGAGGGCGGGAGGAGGGGGTGCGGGGCGTGCGGCGGAGCGTCGGCCGGTGACGGGTCCTCAGTCGGCGGCGGGCATGACGCTGCCTCAGCTGGTGCGGCCCTTGGCGTCGAACTCCTTCATGCGGTCGAGCACCGAGTCGGCCGTCGGCCCGTGCATCTCGTCCACGATCCTGCCGTCCGCGAGGAACACCACCCGGTCCGCGTAGGCCGCGGCGACCGGGTCGTGGGTCACCATGACCACCGTCTGCCCCAGCTCGCGCACGGAGTTGCGCAGGAAGCCGAGCACCTCGGCGCCGGAACGGGAGTCGAGGTTGCCGGTGGGCTCGTCGCCGAAGATGATGTCGGGCCGGGAGGCCAACGCCCGTGCCACGGCGACCCGCTGCTGCTGGCCGCCGGACAGCTGGGCGGGCCGGTGGCTCAGCCGGTCGGACAGGCCGACCATCCGGATCACCGTGTCCAGCCACTCCTTGTCCGGCCTGCGCCCCGCGATGTCCATCGGAAGGGTGATGTTCTCCAGGGCCGTGAGGGTCGGCAGCAGGTTGAACGCCTGGAAGATGAACCCGATCTTGTCCCGGCGCAGTTTGGTCAGCTGCTTGTCCTTCAGGGAGCCCAGCTCGGTGTCACCGATGCGCACGGAACCGGACGAGAACGTGTCGAGACCGGCGACGCAGTGCATGAGCGTGGACTTGCCGGACCCCGACGGGCCCATGATCGCGGTGAACTCCGCCTGCCGGAAGCCGACGGAGACCTGGTCGAGGGCGACCACCTGGGTCTCGCCCTGGCCGTAGATCTTCGACAGGTCCGTGGCGCGCGCGGCCACGGCGGTGGTCCGGTCGGCTGAGGGTCCCCCCGGACGGAGTCCGGGGGAGGGTGCGGTGGTCACGGGATGGGCACTCCTGTCGGGACGACTGTTTCGCGACGACGTCTTTCGCGACGAGGTGTGGTGCGACGACGCGTTGCGCGGGAACGGGAACGTGCTCCATCGTTTCGCGCGCTCACCGCCGTGTAGTCACCCGCTGCTCCGGTTGTGGGGGGCGACTCGGGGCTGACCACCGGGGCCGCTGTCATACCTGGGGATGACGGCCCGCCCTGACCCCAGGGGGAGACGGTCCGAGCGGCGGACATCGTCAGAACAGGTGGAGCGCCCTTGTTGAGACGGTGAAATTCCGTCATTCCGCATGCGCGGCCGGCCCCCGCCCGCAAGGCTGGTGGCAAGTGCTGATGGCGTTTTCCTTGACCTGATGCACCCTCAGGCGCCAATAAAATAAGACAACATGGGGTCACCACCCCGTTGTGGGAGAGAGGGGTCCCGATAGGCTCGGCGTGTGCCCGACGCGGAGCCCATGGCCTGCCCGGATGGTGGAATGCAGACACGGCGAGCTTAAACCTCGCTGCCCCTTCGCGGGCGTGCCGGTTCAAGTCCGGCTCCGGGCACTTCCGCTTCCACGGCGTCTGAAGCACGCACGGCTGCAGGCGCCCTGCCTGCGGCCGGCGGGTCAGTCCTGCGGGTAGTGCTCGCCGGGGGTGAGGGGCCGTTGGCCTCCCGGCCATGACCGACTACGTGCAGGTCTCGACCGCCACGCCCGCCCGTGAGCAAGCTGCCGGCCTGGCCCAAGGAGCGGTCAAGGCGCGGCTTGCTGCGGGTTCGCAGATCATCGGTCCCGTCACGTCGGTGTTCCGGCACCTCGGGGAGTTCGGTGAGGGTGAGGAGCGGCGGCTGCTCCTCACGGCGACCGGCGAGCGGTGCCCGGAGCTGGAGCGGCACCTGTCGGACGCGCACCCCTGGGACGATCCGGAGCTGATCGCCACGCCGATTTCGGGGGCGCCCCGCTGCCCGGATCGGACCAAGGACAACGTGCGCCCCGAGGAGTCCTGGACGCCGGTGTGCTCCAGTACGTTTCGTACGGCCGGGGCGTTCTCGTGTGGGTGGGGTGATTCCTTCGGGCTGCCGGGCCGCTCCCCCGCCGCGCAGGGCGGCTTACGGACTCCTCGGTCCTGCTTCTCGCCGGGAGCCGTGCGGAGCCAGTCGAGTGAACCGGTCTCGAGCGCGGCGTCTGCGAGGGCTCGACCGCTCTTGGTGACGAGCCGGCCGCGGCTGTCGTCGATCCACCGCTGAGCGTTTCTCGGGGTCTTCGGCCGGCACATGATCGTCGAGGGTGCCTCCGAAGGAACCGAGGGCGCCGTGGGGGCGACCGGCTGGGGATGATCTCCGGCCGGTTCCGGACAGGTTCCGGATCTGTCATGGTTCGGGCCCCTGCGGTGAGGGGAATCACGCGGCCGCGTAGCGTGTTGCGCAGCACGACAGGGGAAAGATCCTCCCGAGGTAGGGGGGTCATTCCTTTGCCTACCCATTACTCTTGAGCCCAAGGCCATGCTGTGTGGCCATGGAGGAGTGCAATGAGGAGCAGAAACCCGGTCTTCTCGCGACGGGGGTTCAGCCGCGACAACGGCTACGCGGGCTTCAACACCGCGCCGCAGGCCGGGGGTCCCGCTGTCGCCACGCAGGGCAACCCGTACGCGCAGCCCACCGGCAACCCGTACGCGCAGAACCCCTACGCGCAGAACCCGCACGGACAGCAGGATCTGCAGCACGGTGCGCCGCCGCAGGCGCCGGCCGCGACCGGCCGGATGACCATCGACGACGTCATCATGCGCACGGCGAGCACGCTCGGCCTGCTCATCGTCGCCGCGGCCCTCTCCTGGGCCCTGCTGCCCGTCGACGAGGCCAACATCAGCCGGTCCTACGGCATCGGCATCGGCGCCGCGCTGCTCGGCATGGTCCTTGCGCTCGTGCAGTCGTTCAAGCGCAAGGCCTCGCCCGCGCTGATCCTGACGTATGCCGCCGTCGAGGGTGTCTTCCTCGGCGTCATCTCCAACATCGTCGACACCCACGTCGCCAACGGTGCGGCCATGCAGGCCGTGCTCGGCACCATGGCGGTCTTCGCCGCCGTGCTGGTGGCGTACAAGGCGGGCTGGATCCGCGTCAACCGCCGTTTCTACGGCTTCGTGATGGCGGCCGCGCTCGGCTTCATCCTGCTGATGGGCGTGAACCTGCTGTTCGCGGTGTTCGGCGGCGGTGACGGCCTCGGCTTCCGCAGCGGCCCGCTCGGCATCGTCTTCGGCGTCGTCGGCATCATCCTCGGTGCCTGCTTCCTCGCCCTGGACTTCAAGCAGGTCGAGGACGGCCTCGCCTACGGTGCCCCGCGCGAGGAGGCCTGGTTCGCGGCCTTCGGCCTCACGCTGACGCTGGTGTGGATCTACCTGGAGTTCCTGAGGCTCATCTCGATCCTCAACAGCAGCGACTGACGCCGCGCCACGGCAGTGGCACGTGCAGGCGAAGGGCCCCGGGTTCTCCCCGGGGCCCTTCGCCGTGGTGCGGACGGGTGAATGGTGGAGTGGGAAGTGCCGACCGGGAGTGGCGCGCGCGTGCCTAGAGCAGCTTGCGCGCGGCCCTTCTCAGGTCGTACTCGTGGACGATCGCCTTGGCGTGGCCGTACGCCAGGTCGTATTCGTGGCGGAGCCAGCTGACCTTCTCCTCGAAGCGGAAGAGAGACGGGCCTTCTTCGACGGTGCGCAGCCAGTCGGAGATCTCACGACCGGTGCAGTGCGGGATACGGGCGAGCAGGTTGCGGTGGGTCTCCTCGGAGAAGACTTGGGACATCGGCGCCTCCAGCGCAGGGGTGTGAGCCGGTCCTTCAGGTCACCGTGCCTGAGTGTTCGTCCGTTGGCAACAGCCCTGCCGGGCCGCGTACGCTCACCGCGTGCTTGATACGACGCCCCTCATCCGTGCCGTGGACCATTTCGCCGACCGTCTGCGGGCCGCGCCGCAGAGCCGGCTGCAGCGGGGAGCCGCTGCCGAGGCACTGGCTCTGGCCAGGGAGTTGGCGCGGTGGACCCAGCGCGTCGAGGAGCCGGGCACCGAGCCCCGGGAGATGCCCGACGCGGGCATGTTCGCCGCCGCGGACCAGATCTCCGTCGCCGGCCACGACCTGGCCCTCGTACTGAAGAACGAGGGGGAGGTCGAGGAGGCGGTGTGGCTCGTGGAGGAGGCGCAGAAACGCGCCGGGGTGTAGGCGGGCCCGCGGGGGAGCCGCCCCGGGTCAGAGGGACGCGATGACGCGGTCCGCCAGGATGTAGACGTTCTCCTCGCCGCAGGCGAAGGTCAGCGTGTACGCGCCCGAGACGCCGGAGCCGCCGAGCAGGAACGGGGTCTCGCCCTCGCGCAGGGCCGCGGCCAGGCGCTCCGCGGTCTCGCGGTGCCCCGGTGTCATGCACAGCGTCGTGCCGTCGGCGAAGACGTAGACGTCCAGCGTGCCCAGCGGGCCGGGGCGGACGTCGGTCAGCTCCACCTCGGAGGCGGCCAGCTCCTCCAGCGTGGACACGGTGCGCTCGTCGTCGGCGACGGCAGGGGCCGGGTGGGGCACGAAGTCCGGGTGCGAGGGGTGCCGCCGGCGGGCCGCGGCCAGCTCGGGGGAGTCCGCGGGGGTGCCGCCCTGGACGAGGTCCTTGGGGTCCCTGAAGTCCTTGGAGTCCTTGGGGGCGTACGTGTCGGCGTCGGCACCCGGCTCGGTCACCGGTTCCAGACCGACGAAATCGGCCTGCCGCGGCAGGAACAGCTCACTGTCGGCCAGGCCCAGCAGGGTCGGCGCGTCGGAGATGTCACGGGCCTCCTGGGCGGCCCAGAACGCCCGCGCCTCGGCGAGCTCCCGCTCCCGTTCCTCCGCGAGCGCCTCGGCCACGGCCGCGCGTATCTCGTCGGCGTGGGCCGCGCGGGCGGTGGGCAGCAGCGCGCGCAGGGCGGCGGCGTTGTTCCTGGCCAGCTCGGTGTGCAGAGCCGCGACCTGTCGGCGCAGCACCAAGATGCTGCGCAGGACAGCGACGCCCACGGCGCCGGTGGCGGCCGTGGTGACCAGCAGGGCGATCGGCATGGCGCTCACTGACGTACTCCCGGTTCAAAGTCGACCCCGACTTCCTACATCAGCTTGAAGGGCGGACTAACCATCTGTCAGTGCGTGACGTCACGAAACGGACAGGGTGTGGTTTCCGGGCCGGCTGAGGGCAGGGCTCTGACCTGCGTGAATCTCCTCGGCGAGGGAGATAGGTCACATCCTGGGGGCGATTGGATCACGGAACGGCCCGGAACCCCGGTGGTTCAGGGGTTCCGGGCCGTCGTCTCACCGACCGTGCCGCTCCGGCTACTTTGCGGCTCGCCGCGGCGGTCGCCCGCGGCGGTCGGTCGAGTCGATCAGCTGAGGCGCTCGATGACCATGGCCATGCCCTGGCCGCCGCCGACGCACATCGTCTCCAGGCCGAACTGCTTGTCGTGGAACTGCAGGGAGTTGATGAGCGTGGCGGTGATGCGGGCGCCGGTCATGCCGAAGGGGTGGCCGACGGCGATGGCGCCGCCGTTGACGTTCAGCTTCTCCAGCGGGATGCCGAGCTCGCGGTAGGAGGGGATCACCTGGGCGGCGAACGCCTCGTTGATCTCGACCAGGTCGATGTCGTCGATGGTGAGACCGGCGCGGGACAGGGCCTGCCTGCTCGCCTCGACCGGGCCGAGGCCCATGATCTCCGGGGAGAGGCCGGAGACGCCGGTGGAGACGATCCGGGCGAGCGGGGTCAGGCCGAGCTCGCGGGCCTTGGTGTCGCTCATGACGACCAGCGCGGCGGCACCGTCGTTGAGCGGGCAGCAGTTGCCGGCGGTGACCAGGCCGTCGGGGCGGAAGACGGGCTTGAGGCCGGAGACGCCCTCCATGGTGACTCCGGCGCGCGGGCCGTCGTCCTTGGCGACGACCGTGCCGTCGGGCAGCGTCACCGGAGTGATCTCGCGCTCCCAGAAGCCGTTCTTGATGGCTTCCTCGGCGAGGTTCTGCGAGCGGACGCCGAACTCGTCCATCTCCTGGCGGGTGACGCCCTTGGCGCGCGCCAGGTTCTCGGCGGTCTGGCCCATCGCGATGTAGGCGTCCGGGACGAGACCGTCCTCGCGCGGGTCGTGCCAGGTGGTGCCCTCCTGCTCCGCGACGGCGGCGGTACGGGCCTCGGCCTTGGCGAAGAACGGGTTGCGGGTGTCGGGAAGGCTGTCGGAGTTGCCCTTGGCGAACCGGGAAACCGTCTCGACGCCGGCCGAGATGAAGACGTCGCCCTCCCCGGCCTTGATGGCGTGCAGCGCCATGCGGGAGGTCTGCAGGGACGACGAGCAGTAGCGGGTGACGGTGCAGCCGGGGAGGTGGTCCATCCCCATCTGCACGGCGACGATGCGGCCGAGGTTGTTGCCCTGCTCGCCGCCGGGCAGGCCGCAGCCGAGCATCAGGTCGTCGATGTCCTTCGGGTCCAGCTCGGGGACCTTGGCGAGGGCGGCCTGGATGATCGAGGCGGTCAGGTCGTCCGGGCGCACGTCCTTCAGGGAGCCCTTGAAGGCGCGGCCGATGGGGGAGCGGGCGGCTGAGACGATCACGGCTTCGGGCATCACGGCTCCTGAGGGGTGGTGGTCGGGCGACGGGGCGGAAGGGGCGGCGCGTAGCGCCTCGTTGAGGGGTGGTGGTCGGGCGACGGGTGGGCTGCTTGGGAAGCTACCCGGCCGTAGTGGCGGGGTCACGAGGGGCGCGGTGTGACTCTGGCCGCAGTTTACTAAGCGCTTGCTTTGGTCTGGGATCCCCCGGAATCCGCCACCGGAGCGGATTCCGGCTCGAGCTCCGGTTCCGGCACCCGGCGGCGCTTGCGGCGCTTGAGGAGGGCCCAGGGACCCCGGAGGCCCGTCGGCGCGGCCGCCGTGACCTCGGTGCCCGCCTCCGAAGCGGCCTCGGCCGCCGCCCGGGCGACGGGGAGGAAGCCCTCGCGGCGGGCCGAGTCGGGACGCTCCTCCAGCGCGGGCCACAGTCCGAGCGCGGCGCAGACGGTCGGCAGGACGGCCATGGCGGCCGTGGCGTACCCCTCGGTGGAGGGGTGATAGTTGTCGGGGCCGAAGAGCTCGCGGGGGTTCGCCGCGAACTCGGGGCCCAGCAGATCGCCCAGTGACACCGTGCGCCCGCCCTGTTCGACCGTGCCGATCGTCTGGGCCGCCGCCAGTTGCCGGGAGGCCCGCCGGGCCAGCCAGCGCAGGGGCTGCCAAACCGGCTCGATCGTGCCCAGGTCCGGGCAGGTGCCGACGACGACCTCCGCTCCGGCCGTCCGCAGCCGGCGTACCGCCGAGGCCAGGTGACGGACGGAGAGGGCGGGCGACAGGCGGTGCGTGACGTCGTTCGCCCCGATCATGATCACGCAGATGTCGGGCACCCGGGCCGGATCGGCCAGGGCCCGGCTCACCTGCCGGTCCAGGTCGTCGGAGCGGGCTCCGGGCACCGCCACCGTGCTCAGTCCCACGGGCCGTTCCGCGATCGCCGCGACGCCCGACGCCAGCAGCGCGCCCGGGGTCTGCCCGGCCCGGTGCACCCCCTGGCCGGCGGCCGTGGAGTCGCCCAGCATCGTCAGCCGCAGCGCCGGTTCACCGGGCACCGTGTAGGCGGCGCCGTACAGGCCGTCCGCGTTCGGTACGTGAGGAGTCGCGCCGTTGCCCACCCGCCGCCGCGCCAGCTGGGCCTCGGCCAGCAGCAGCCCGACGGCGGCCGCACCGGCCAGCCCGACGCCCCCGCCGCCGTACGCCGCGCCCGCCGCGATCCGCCGGGCCACTCTCGCCCTCGACATGCGTGTCATGCCTCGCCGCCACCTCCTCGAAGCCGTACACCCAGTGCTTGCCCCGTACGGACCGTGGTCCAATCTCGACGGTGGGTGAACGACCCGGCCGGGTCGTGGCGGACAGCGGCTCAGGAGCAGGCTCTAGGCTGGCAGCACCACGACAACCACACCTTTTGCAGCATCCGGAGACAACGGTGCAATTCCACGACTCGATGATCAGCCTTGTCGGCGACACCCCGCTCGTGAGGCTCAACAACGTCACCAAGGGCATCGGGGCGACTGTCCTGGCCAAGGTGGAGTACTTCAACCCCGGCGGATCGGTGAAGGACCGCATCGCCCTGCGCATGATCGAGGCGGCGGAGAAGAGCGGAGAGCTGCAGCCGGGCGGCACCATCGTCGAACCGACCAGTGGCAACACCGGGGTCGGTCTTGCCATCGTGGCCCAGCAGAAGGGCTACAAGTGCATCTTCGTCTGCCCCGACAAGGTCTCCCTGGACAAGATCAACGTGCTGCGGGCGTACGGGGCGGAAGTGGTCGTCTGCCCGACCGCCGTCGACCCCGAGCACCCCGACTCCTACTACAACGTCTCCGACCGGCTGGTCCGTGAGACGCCGGGGGCCTGGAAGCCGGACCAGTACTCCAACCCCAACAACCCGCTCAGCCACTACGAGTCCACCGGCCCGGAGCTGTGGGAGCAGACCGAGGGGAAGATCACCCACTTCGTGGCCGGAGTCGGCACCGGCGGCACCATCTCCGGGACCGGGCGCTACCTGAAGGAGGTCAGCGACGGCCGCGTCAAGGTCGTCGGCGCCGACCCCGAGGGCTCCGTCTACTCGGGCGGCTCCGGGCGGCCGTACCTGGTGGAGGGCGTGGGCGAGGACTTCTGGCCCACCGCGTACGACCGGACCGTAGCGGACGAGATCGTCCCCGTGTCCGACAAGGACTCCTTCCAGATGACCCGGCGCCTCGCCAAGGAGGAGGGCCTGCTCGTCGGCGGATCGTGCGGCATGGCCGTCGTGGCGGCGCTGCGGGTGGCCGAGCGGCTCGGCGAGGACGACGTCGTGGTGGTGCTGCTCCCGGACAGCGGGCGCGGCTACCTCAGCAAGATCTTCAACGACGAGTGGATGGCCGACTACGGCTTCCTCGAGGACGCCGGCCCGAGCGCCCGCGTCGGTGCCGTCCTCGACCACAAGGAGGGCGGGCACATCCCGTCCCTCGTGCACATGCACCCCGACGAGACGGTCGGGCAGGCCATCGAGGTCCTGCGCGAGTACGGCGTCTCGCAGATGCCGGTCGTCAAGCCGGGCGCCGGCCACCCGGACGTGATGGCCGCAGAGGTCGTCGGCTCGGTGGTGGAGCGGGAGCTGCTGGACGCGCTGTTCAGCAAGCACGCCTCGCTCGAGGACCCGCTGGAGAAGCACATGTCGGCCCCGCTGCCGCAGGTCGGCTCCGGTGAGCCCGTCGCGGACCTGATGGCCGTGCTGGGCAAGGCGGACGCGGCGATCGTGCTGGTCGAGGGCAAGCCGACCGGTGTGGTCGGCCGCCAGGACCTGCTGTCCTTCCTCGCCAAGGACGGGAGCTGACGGACGGGAACCGACGGACGGCCGGTGGCGGCCTTCGGCGAAGCACCGGTGAACCAGCCGTGCACGCCGTGGAGCAGAGCCGTATGCGATCTCCGCACGTGATCTTCGTGGACTTCGCGGAAGTGGTACGCGGGCGTCATGTGCGCGCAGCACGCGCTTAACACCGGTCCGGCAGAGTGAGGGGTGTCGGCGGGAAGGCGGGGCACATCCCAGGCGTTCGGCGCCGGGGGAGGATCCCCTTCCCGGCCGACAGGGAACGGCGTCAAGGGCCTCCGGAGCGGCTCCCGGACATCCATGGACGCCAGGACGCGCGGCCCGGCCGGCCCGCGTCCCCGCGCGGGGACCGCCGTCGTCCCGCCCCCCGGTGACGGGGGTGCGGTGGTCCCCGCGTACCGCCCTCCCGCGGCCGCCCTCGGCGGCTGTCCCGTCCGCTCAGTCCTTCCAGGCGTCGTCCGGCTCCTGCCGTCGGCGGCGGCCGCCGAACAGGGCCGGGTCGACGCGTGCGGCCTGGACGACGTTCACGCCGACGATGCCCAGCCAGGCGACCACCAGGCCGGGCAGGTGGCCCACACCTCCGCCGATCGCGGACAGCGGCATCGCCAGGACCAGGGAGACGATCCCGAAGCCGAAACGCTCGCCCCAGCTGTCCGTGGCCTTCGACGCCCGGGACTCCCGGGCCACCGTCATCTGCTGCTCGGCGAGCTGCCGGCGCACCAGGCGCTCCACCGTGCCGTCGATGCGCTGGTCGACCTTCTCCAGGAACGAGTCGACCAGCGCGGAGTCGTACTCGTCGCCCAGTTCCCTGCGGGCCTGCAGGGTGGCGTCGAGTTCCTTCTTCAGCTCGGCGTCCCGCGCGTCCGTTCCGCTCATGCCGACCACGGTAGGCAGGCCGACGGCCCATGACACTGGGGGTAGCCCCCGTTGCCGGCCGGGGGCCCGCAGGGGCCCGGCGCCCGCTTCGGGGCCCGCTCCCGGTCGTGCTCGCCCTCCGTTCGCCTGTATAACGGCATGCAGGAATCGCGGTGTGTGAATAGGCAGAGGATCAGGCCGAGGAACAGGTCGAGGGGGAGCCACGTCATGAGCGTCACCGAGGGCCCGGGCGCGCGCCTGCAGGCGCTCTTCGAGGGGCACCGGCTGACGCCCACGCAGCGGCGCATCGCGCACAGCATGGTGCGGCGCGCCGCCGACGTCCCGTTCCTGTCCAGCGTGGAACTGGCCGATCTGGCCGGGGTCAGCCAGCCCTCCGTGACCCGGTTCGCCGTCGCCCTGGGCTTCGACGGCTACCCCGCGCTGCGGCGGCATCTGCGCGAGGTCGCGCCCACCGGGCCCACGCCGGAGACCGGCCCGTACAACGAGTACCAGCAGGCCGTCGAGGCCGAGATCGAGAACCTGCGGCACCTCGCGGAGGTGCTGGCCGATCCGGAGCCCGTGCGGCGGGCGGGACGGATCCTCGCGGACAGCAGGCCGCTGCCCGTGCTCGGGCTGCGCGCGGCGGCGGCGCAGGCCCACGGCTTCGCCTACTTCGCCGCCAAGGTCCACCCCGACGTGCGGCTGCTCAACGAGGGCGGCACCCTGCTGCACGACCGCATCGACGCCGCTGCCGGGGCCGGGGCCGGGGCCCTGCTGTGTTTCGCGCTGCCCCGGCATCCCCGCGAGGTCGTCGACGCCCTCACGCACGCCAGGGAGACGGGGCTGACCGTCGTCACCGTCGCCGACTCCGCCTTCGCGCCGGTCGCCAAGGTCTCCGACCTGCTGCTGCCCGCCGCCGTCGGCACCGGGCTCGCCTTCGACACGGCGTGCGCGCCGATGCTGCTGGGCCGGGTGCTGCTGGAGGCGATGTGCGACGACCTGCCCGACGCACAGGCCCGGTTGGAGGAGTTCGACACGAAGGCGGCGGCCCGCGGTCTGTTCGTGGAGTGACGGCGGGGGCGGGGCGGGCAGGGGTGGTGTCTCAGACTTCTCTCACCTCGGTTCACTACCCTGCGCCCCGGGACCATACGGACGCTCCACTGACGTGGGACGGGAGGCTGGACGTGATGCGCGGAGGACAGGGGCTGGCTCGGGTGGCCGTCGTCGTACGGGCCGGGGCCGCCCCGCTGTGGTGGCTGGGCGTGTTCGCGGCGGGCATCGGGGTGCTGGTGCCGGGGCTGACCGGCCGCCGGATCGGTGTGCTGGCGGGGGCCGCGCTGTTCCTCGTGGCCATGGCCGCGGTGGCGTGCACGCGGCGGGGGCGGTACCGCGCGCTGGCCCGGCCGGCGGTCCGGGCGGGCAAGCACGATGTGCTCCAGGGCCGTGCGGTCAGCGTGCGCAACTGGCGTCGCGGCCACCGCTGGTGGCTGCTGCTCGCCTTCCTCGCCGCCCTGGGCGGCTCGTTCGCGCTGCCCGCGGCGGGCGGTCTGCTGCTCGCCGGGTGCGGGGCCGGCCTGTGGTGGAAGGCGTCCTGGATCGGCCGCCTGGAGGAGGCCGAGCAGAGCCTGCTGTGGGTCCGCGTCGACTGGCTGCGCGCGGGCGCGGGCAGCCCGGCCGGCAAGGCGGTCAAGGCGTACCGCACCACCGGCATCGCGGCGGGCGACGCGACCCCGGGCGGGGCCCGCCGCCGCGCCTCGGCCCTGGCCTGACCCGGGTCGGGCGGTCCGGGTGGTCGGGTGTCGGGTGGTCAGGAGATCAGGGCGTCCACGTGGGCACCGCCCGATTCGGCCACGATCTCCTCGACGCTCTGGGCCGGGCGTACGAGCGCGAACGTGACCCGGCCGGGGCCGTCGGCGGTGAAACCGTGGACGGCCGGGCGGGGGAGCGAGTTGTACGCGTAGTGGTGGGCGAAGTAGTACGCGCCCGTGTCCAGCGCCGCCGCGTAGTCCCCCTGCTCCAGCAGGGGCAGCGCCTGTCCCTGGGCGAGCAGGTCGCCCGCGAAGCAGGCCGGCCCCGCCACGTCCTGCACCACCGCGGGGCCCTCCTTCGGCAACCCCTTGGCGTCGTACGCGGCGATCCTGAGCGGCCACGCGGCCGGCGCGTACACCGTCCGGGTCGCCACCTGCACGCCCGCGTGCGTCACCGCGACCGGACGCCCGCCGGCGCTCTTGGCGTACTCCACCCGGGCGACGACCGTGCCGTGCTTGGCCAGCAGTGACCGTCCGAACTCGGTGACCAGCCCGTACCGCCCGTCGAACAGTCCGGGCACGGTCTCCTTCAGCAGCCGCGCGTACCGCGCGTACGTCGGGTCGGTCGCGTCGGAGGCGAAGTTCACCGGCAGGCCGCCGCCGATGTCGACGGTGTCGACCTGCTGCCGCCCCGCGCGCCGGTTGATCTCCTCCGCCAGCGCGTACGTCTCCGCCACACCCCTCGCCATCAGGGGCAGCGCGATGCCCTGGGAGCCGGTGTGCGTGTGCAGCCGGGTCAGCCACGGCCGGTCCAGGTAGGCCCGCACGACCCACTCCCGCGCTCCCTCGTCGCGCAGCGCCACCCCGAACTTCGAGGTCGCCGTGGCGGTGGACAGCGCCTCGATGGCGCCACCGCCGACCTGCGGGTTCACCCGAATGCCAAAGGAGGAGGGGGAGGAACGGGGGGCGTGGGAGGAGCGGAGACCGGCCGGCCGCGCCGGGGCGTCGGCCAGCAGGGCGTCGACACGCGCCAGCTCCTGCGGGTTGTCCGCGTTGACGGCGATGCCCAGCGCCAGTGCCTCCCGCAGCTCGGCCGGTGTCTTGGCGGGTGAGTCCAGCACCGTCCGCTCCGGGGGCACGCCCGCCGCCCGCGCCAGCGCCAGCTCACCGGGGCTCGCCACCTCAGCCCCGATGCCCTCCGTGTGCAGCAGCCGCAGCACCGGCACCAGCGGGGTCGCCTTCACGGCGAAGGCGTGCAGCACGGGTGTGCCGGGCGGTGTCACCGCCGCGAAGGCCGCCCGCAGCTCGGCCGCAGACTCCCGGATGCCGGTGACGTCGAGCAGGGCCGTCAGGGGGCGGCCGGGGCCGAGCAGCCCCTGTTCCACCGCGGCCCGCACCGCCTCGTCCCGCCGGGTCGCCCGCCCGGCTCCCGGCTCGGTCCCGCTGTCCGGGCCGCCCTCGTCGCCCGGCCCGCCCTCGTCATGAGCCACCGCTTCCCTCGCCTCCTCGGCGTTCATGGTCTTCTCGGGGTTCTCGGTGTTCTCCATGCCAGTACCCACACGCCCAGCCAAACACCGCCCGGCCGCCCGCACCGGCACACCGGCCGTATTGACTAGCTCTATTCAGGCTGCGAATGTGTGAATATCTGCGGTAAGGGCGGGAGCACGTCACCAGGAGGCGGACCATGTCAGGACCCCGAGTCGTCCGAGCGCCGCGCGGCACCGAACCGAGTGCCCTGGGCTGGCCCCAGGAAGCCGCTCTGCGCATGCTGCAGAACAACCTCGACCCGGAGGTCGCCGAACACCCCGACCAGCTCGTCGTCTACGGCGGCACCGGGAAGGCGGCCCGCGACTGGCGCTCCTTCGACGCCATGGTCCGCACCCTCCGGACCCTGAAGCAGGACGAGACGATGCTCGTCCAGTCCGGCCGTCCCGTCGGCGTCATGCAGACCCACGAATGGGCCCCGCGCGTCCTCATCGCCAACTCCAACCTCGTCGGCGACTGGGCCAACTGGGAGGAGTTCCGCCGCCTGGAGGCCCTCGGCCTGACCATGTACGGGCAGATGACCGCCGGCTCCTGGATCTACATCGGCACCCAGGGCATCCTCCAGGGCACCTACGAGACGTTCGCCGCCGTCGCCGCCAAGAAGTTCGGCGGCACCCTCGCCGGGACCATCACCCTGACCGCCGGCCTCGGCGGCATGGGCGGCGCCCAGCCGCTCGCCGTCACCATGAACGACGGCGTCGCGATCTGCGTCGACTGCGACCCCCGCGCCATCGACCGCCGCATCGAGCACCGGTACCTGGACGTGCGGGCCGACTCCCTCGACCACGCCCTGCGGCTGGCCACCGAGGCCCGCGACGCCCGCCGACCGCTGTCGATCGGCGTCCTCGGCAACGCCGCCGAGGTGCTCCCGCAGCTCCTCGCCCTGGGCGCTCCCGTCGACATCGTCACCGACCAGACCTCCGCCCACGACCCGCTGGCCTACCTGCCCGCCGGGGTCGCCTTCGAGGACATGGCCGACGCCGCCGCCAAGGACCCGGCCGGCTTCACCACCCGCGCCCGCCGGTCCATGGCCCGGCACGTCGAGGCGATGGTCGGCTTCATGGACGCCGGGGCCGAGGTCTTCGACTACGGCAACTCCATCCGGGGCGAGGCCGAACTCGCCGGATACGAGCGGGCCTTCGCCTTCCCCGGCTTCGTCCCCGCCTACATCCGCCCGCTGTTCTGCGAGGGCAGGGGCCCCTTCCGCTGGGCCGCCCTGTCCGGCGACCCCGCCGACATCGCGAAGACCGACCGGGCCGTCCTCGAGCTGTTCCCGGAGAATGAGTCCCTGGCCCGCTGGATCCGACTGGCCGGTGAACGCGTCCACTTCCAGGGCCTGCCCGCGCGCATCTGCTGGCTCGGATACGGCGAGCGGGACAAGGCCGGCGAGCGGTTCAACGAGATGGTCGCGAGCGGCGAGCTGTCCGCCCCCGTGGTCATCGGCCGCGACCACCTCGACTGCGGCTCCGTCGCCTCCCCGTACCGCGAGACCGAGGCCATGCTCGACGGGTCCGACGCGATCGCCGACTGGCCCCTGCTCAACGCGATGGTGAACGTGGCGTCCGGGGCGTCCTGGGTGTCCGTCCACCACGGCGGCGGCGTCGGCATGGGCCGCTCCCTGCACGCCGGCCAGGTGACGGTCGCCGACGGCACCCGTCTGGCCGGCGAGAAGATCCGGCGCGTGCTCACCAACGACCCCGGAACGGGCGTCATCCGGCACGTGGACGCCGGATACGACATCGCGGACTCGGTGGCGTCGGAGCGAGGGGTGCGTGTGCCGATGCGCGAAGGCCGAGAAGGGCACGAAGACCACGAGGGTCGCGAAGACCACGAGGGTCGCGAGGGTGAGGACGAGAGCGCGTGACCCACGACGAGAGCGGGACCCACGGCACTGCACCGGCCCCACCGGCCACCTTCCAGGCGATGTGGCGCGAACTGCTCCCCCTCGGTCGCCGCCCCGGCACCGGCGGCTACCGGCGATACGCCTGGACCGGCGCCGACGCCGAATGCCGGGCCTGGTTCGCCACCCAGGCCGAACTGCGGGGGCTGCGCCACGAAGTGGACCGGAACGGGAACCAGTGGGCCTGGCTGGGCGACCCCGCCGACGGGGACGCCGTGGTCACCGGGTCCCACCTGGACTCCGTGCCGGACGGCGGCGCCTTCGACGGGCCCCTCGGAGTCGTCTCCGCCTTCGCCGCCCTCGATGAACTGCGCCGGAGAGGAACGTCGTTCAGCCGACCCCTCGGCATCGTCAACTTCGGTGACGAGGAGGGCGCCCGCTTCGGGCTCGCCTGCGTCGGCTCGCGGCTCACCGCCGGCCTGCTCACCCGCGCGCAGGCGCACCGCCTCACCGACGGCGACGGGACCACCCTGCCCCGGGCGATGGAGGCCGCCGGACACGATCCCGACGCCATCGGCCCCGATCCCGAACGGCTCGCCCGCATCGGCGCCTTCGTCGAACTGCATGTCGAACAGGGCCGGGCCCTCGACCTGTCCGGCGACCGGGTCGGCATCGCCGGCGCCATCTGGCCGCACGGCCGCTGGCGGTTCGACTTCCGCGGGGAGGCCAACCACGCCGGCACCACCCGCCTCGCCGACCGCCGCGACCCCATGCTGCCGTACGCCGAGACCGTCCTGGCCGCCCGCCGCGAGGCCGAACTCGCCGGTGCCGTCGCCACCTTCGGCAAGATCGCCGTGGAACCGAACGGTGTCAACGCCATCCCCTCCCTGGTGCGCGGCTGGCTCGACTCCCGCGCCGTCGACCAGCCGAGCCTGGACACCGTGGTCGACGCGGTGGAGAAGGAGGCCCGCGAGCACGCCGCCGCCCACGGCGTGGAGCTGGACGTGGTCCGCGAGTCCCGCACACCCGTCGTCGAGTTCGACCACGCCCTGCGTGACGAACTCGCCCGCATCCTGGGCCGCGACCGCGCGGCGCCCGTCCCCGTCCTCGGCACCGGTGCCGGACACGACGCCGGAATCCTCTCCGCGAGCATCCCGACCGCCATGATGTTCGTGCGCAACCCCACAGGCGTCTCGCACTCCCCGGCCGAGCACGCCGACGAGGACGACTGCGTGGCCGGGGTGCTCGCCCTCGCCGACGTACTGGAAGGACTGGCTCGCACGTGACCACCCCGCGGACGTACTGGCTGGAGCACGCCTGGCTCGGCACCTACGTCGAGTCGGGCGTCGGCGTCGAGGTCGCGGACGGGCGCATCACCGCCGTCCGCCCGGGGACACCCGCCCCGCCGCACGGCGCCGAGGTGCTGCGCGGCCTGACGCTCCCCGGTCTGGCCAACGCCCACAGCCATGCCTTCCACCGCGCGCTGCGCGGCACCGTCCAGGTGGGCTCCGGAACTTTCTGGACCTGGCGCGAGGTCATGTACTCGGTCGCCGACCGGCTCACCCCCGAGAACTACCACCGGCTCGCCCGCGCCGTGTACGCCGAGATGGCCCTCGCCGGCATCACCGCCGTCGGCGAGTTCCACTACGTCCACCACGCGCCCGGCGGCACCCGCTACGCCGACCCCAACGCCATGGGCGAGGCCCTCATCGCGGCCGCCGCCGAGGCCGGCATCCGCATCACCCTCCTCGACGCCGCCTATCTGTCCGCCGGCTTCGGCGAGCCGCCGGGCACCCACCAACTCCGCTTCTCCGACGGCACCGCCGAGGCCTGGGCGGAACGCTGTTCGGTTCTCAAGGAACGGGATCACGCGCGGATCGGTGCCGCCATCCACTCCGTACGGGCCGTGCCCGCCCGTCAGCTGGCGACCGTGGCACGCTGGGCCGAGGAGCGGCGGGCCCCGCTGCATGTGCACCTGTCGGAGCAGACCGCCGAGAACGAGGCCTGTCAGGAGGCGCACGGCCGCACCCCGGCCCGCCTCCTCGCCGACCACGGAGTGCTCGGACCGCGCACCACCGGCATCCACAACACGCACCTCACCGACCAGGACATGACGCTGATCGGTGGCAGCGGCACCGGCACCTGCATGTGCCCCACCACCGAACGCGACCTCGGCGACGGCATCGGCCCCGCCGCCTCCCTCCAGCGCCGGGGCTCTCCGCTCTCCCTCGGCTCGGACAGCCACGCCGTCATCGACCTGCTGGAGGAGGCACGCGCCCTGGAGCTCAACGAGCGCCTGCGCACCCGCACCCGCGGCCACTGGACGGCGAACGCCCTGCTGCGGGCGGCCACCGCCGACGGCCACGCCGCACTCGGCTGGGAACGGGCGGGCACCATCGAGCCCGGAGCGCTCGCCGACCTGACCACCCTCACGCTGGAGTCGGTCAGAACTGCCGGGCCACCGCCCCGACTCGGCGCCGAGACGGCCGTATTCGCCGCGACGGCGGCCGACGTACGGCACACGATCGTGGCAGGCCGGCACGTCGTACGCGACGGGGTGCACACCCTCGTCCCCGATGTGCCGCACGCCCTCGCGCAGGCGATCGAGTCACTGAGCGACTGAACAACGAGCGCCTGAACATCGAGCGCCTGGCCATCGAGCGCCTGAACATCGAGCGCCTGGCCATCGAGCGCCTGAGGACGCCCCCCGGCCCCGCAACCGCCGCCACCCACGAGGACGCCATGAGCAGCACCGCCATCGTCAACATCGCCACGCTGGTCACCAACGACCCCTCCCTCGGCGACTCTCCCCTCGGTCCGGTCCGGGACGCGGCCGTCGTCATGGACGGCGACCGCATCGTGTGGACCGGTGAAACGAGCAAAGCACCCGCCACTGACAATCGGGTCGACGCCGGGGGCCGGGCGGTGATCCCGGGCTTCGTCGACTCGCACTCCCACCTGGTCTTCGCGGGCGACCGCACCGACGAGTTCAACGCCCGGATGTCCGGCCGCCCCTACAGTGCGGGCGGTATCCGCACCACCGTCGCCGCCACCCGGGCCGCGAGCGACGCGGAACTGGAGGCGAACCTGACGCGCCTCCTCACCGAGGCGCTCCGCCAGGGCACCACCACCCTCGAGACCAAGTCGGGCTACGGCCTCACCGCCGAGGACGAGGCCCGCGCCCTGCGGTTGGCCGCCCGCCACACCGACGAGGTCACCTACCTCGGCGCCCACATCGTCGCCCCCGAGTACGCCGACGACCCGGCCGGCTACGTCGCCCTGGTCACCGGCGCGATGCTGGACGCCTGCGCGCCGCACGCCCGCTGGATCGACGTCTTCTGCGAGAAGGGCGCCTTCGACGGCGACCAGGCGCGCGCGATCCTCACCGCGGGCAGGACGAAGGGCCTGCACCCACGCGTCCACGCCAACCAGCTCTCCCACGGTCCCGGCGTCCAACTCGCCGTCGAACTCGACGCGGCCAGCGCCGACCACTGCACCCACCTCACCGACCCGGACGTCGATGCCCTGGCCAACAGCCGCACGGTGGCGACCCTGCTGCCGGGCGCCGAGTTCTCCACCCGGGCCGAGTGGCCGGACGCCCGCCGGCTGCTCGACGCGGGCGTCACCGTCGCGCTGTCCACGGACTGCAACCCGGGGTCGTCCTTCACGTCCTCGGTGCCGTTCTGCGTCGCGCTCGCCGTGCGGGACATGGGGATGACGCCCGACGAGGCCCTCTGGTCGGCCACCGCGGGCGGCGCCGCGGCCCTGCGGCGCACCGACATCGGCCGTCTCACCCCCGGCGCCCGCGCCGACCTCGTCCTCCTCGACGCCCCGAGCCATGTCCACCTGGCCTACCGCCCCGGCGTCCCGCTGGTCGGCGGAGTGTGGCGGCGCGGCGTCCGCGTGCTCTGACCAGCGGGCCGCTCAGGCCCCGGCCCGCCACCGCTGATCCGCCCGCCCCGCCTCCCCGGCCAGGGACACCGAGTCGCCTCCGGTCGGCGTCACCGCATGGTCCGGCGCGATGGCCGGGCGGATCACCCCACGGGCGTCGACGGCGAAGCGCAGGTTCTGTCCGTTGCGCCCGTCCACCGAGTCGCACTCCCAGATGCCGACCCCCCGGTCCACCGCGCCACGGCTGTCCAGGCAGTAGTCGGAGTCGGCGTAGGACTGCAGCACACCGCGCTCCGCGTCGACCCGCCACCGCTGGGAGCGGGAGGAGTCACAGGGTGCCGTGACCACGTCCGTGCGGTTCTCCAGGTCACCGTCGATGTCCAGGCACAGGTCCGACGCCAGATTCACCACCTGCGCGTACGCGCCGCCCGGCGGCGGGTACGTGGGTGTGGCGGACGGCGTGGGGGGCGGTGTCGGGGACGGCGTGGGGTGCGGTGTGTCCGGCGGGCTGGGCTTCCCGGTCGTCTTCGTGGGGGACGGTGCGGGGGAGCGCGTCGCGGACGCGGTGGGGGGCGGTGAGGGGGTGGCGGTCACGGTGACGGGTGGCGGGATCGCCAGGGTGGGGCCCGGTTGTGAGGCGTGCTCGGCTGGCGTGCCGGCCGGTGACAACAGCAGGAGCAGCAGCGGCACCACGGCCACGCCGAGTGCCGTCGAGGCCAGCACCAGACGCCGGGACAGCGGCCACGTCCCGACCGAGGCACCGGGGCCGGCGGACGGCTCGGCGGGCCCCGGCAGGGGGGCGGCGTACGACGTGCCCGCCCACGGCAGCAGCCCCTCGGCCAGGGTGGTGCGCGGTGCCTCCCGCAGGGCGCGCTGTTCCTCGTAGGCCGCGGCGCAGTGCCCGCAGCGGGCCATGTGGGTGTTCAGGTCGGCGCTGGCGCGGGGGCCGTCGGACCGTACCGACTCCTCGATGAGCCGGCGGAAGCCGACGCACCGGGGATCGTCCGAGGCGGCCAGGCGGGACCGCAGACAGGCCCGGCCCAGCGACTCCAGCGCGGGCCGGGTGCCGTAGGCCACGTCCTGGGGGGTGAGGCCGAGGAACGTCGCCGTACGGTCCGCGGGTTCCTGTTCCACGATGCCGTACCAGATGAGGCCCTGCGCCCGGTACGGCAGTGTCCGGAAGGCGGCGAGCATGGACGGGACCGGGCCGTCGGGACCGGACGAACTCAGTACGAGGTGCAGGCCGGCGTCGAGCCCGCCGGCCCGCCCGTCGGTGGCCCAGGTCGCCGCCACCCGGGCGGTCAGCAGCAGGAGCCGGTGGCGCAGGGGGCCGCCGGGATCGGTACCGCGGGCGGTCTCGCGGGCGGCGTCCGTGAAGGCCTGCGCGGCGAGTTGACGCGCGCCGGAGTCGCCCGTGGTGCACTGGCGGGCGTAGGCGAGCACGGACGGGCCGTGCCGGGCGCGGAGTTCCTGAAGCGCCGAGTACGCGGCCGAGGTGTCGGCGCGCAGCGATTCGGTCAGCCGGATGTCGGACGCGCCCGCGTGCGCACCCGGGTGTCCGTCGCCGAGCCCGTCACCATTGACGGCCTCCTTGCCCCGATCCATGCACCGCCTCCTAGAGGGCCTGTTCGTCGGGTCATGCCGCAGCCACGGGGGCCGGCACGCCCTCCCCCGAGCTCTTCGAGCAGGGGGGACCCCCATCGCGTCGACGCCCTCCTCGGCCTTGCAGCTGGACGCTCCCCCACTCTCGACTTCTCCCCCACTCTCGGCTTCTCCCCCACTCTCGGCTTCGCTCGAGCGGGAGGGACCCCCACGAGCGGGAGGGACCCCCACGAGCGGGAGGGACCCCCATCGCCCCCGCTCACCCGCGTCGACAAGGCACCGTCGATTTCCTGCGACCTGATCCGCCGGACAGGCCCCAGCCCTGTCCGGCGGACCCGTCGTCCTGACATACCAGCCGGTCTGGGCGTGCCCATAGTGGAGGAAGAAGGCCCGCGGGGAAAGGGGTGACCGCAGGTAACGCGTCGCGCCCCGCGCCCTGTCGGCGCCCGGTGCCCGCGGGGGGCGTCCGGCGCCGACAGGGCACGGGGCGCGGCCCCGTCGGTCCCCGACCGTCATTCCTCCACGGTCAGCCCCTTGCGCAGCCGCACCAGCGTGCGCGACAGCAGCCGGGAGACGTGCATCTGTGAGATGCCCAGCTCCTCGCCGATCTCCGACTGGGTCATTCCGGCGACGAAGCGCAGCGAGAGGATTGTGCGGTCGCGCGGCGGCAGTTCGGCGATCAGCGGCTTCAACGACTCGACGTACTCGATGCCTTCGAGTCCGTGGTCCTCGTAACCGATCCGGTCCGCCAACGCGCCCTCGACGTCGTTCTCCTCCTGCTGCGCGTCCAGCGAGGAGGCGGTGTAGGCGTTCGACGCCGCCATGCCCTCGACGACCTCGTCCTTGGAGATGCCCAGGTGCTCGGCCAGTTCGGCCACGGTCGGGGACCGGTCGAGCTGCTGGGCCAGCTCGTCGCCGGCCTTGGCCAGGTCGAGCCGGAGTTCCTGCAGCCGGCGCGGTACGCGCACGGACCACGAGGTGTCACGGAAGAAACGCTTGATCTCGCCGATGATGGTCGGCATCGCGAAGGTGGGGAACTCCACACCGCGCGAAAGCTCGAAGCGGTCGATCGCCTTGATCAGACCGATGGTGCCGACCTGGATGATGTCCTCCATCGGCTCGCTGCGCGAGCGGAACCGGGAGGCGGCGAACTTGACCAGGGCCAGGTTCAGTTCGACGAGCGTGTTGCGTACGTACGAATATTCGTGGGTGCCTTCCTCCAGCGATTCCAGCCGCTCGAAGAGGCTCTTGGACAACGCCCGCGCGTCGACCGGGTCCACCTCGTCATAAGGGGGGATCTCCGGGAGGCCGGCGAGGAGGCCGTCGTCCGGGACGACACCCATGTCGTCCTGCTCGATGGGAGCCAGATGTTCCGGAGGGAGTGTCGACGTCGCTTTCTGGGTACGCGATTCGTCGAGCCGGGGTGACATGATGTCCTCCATCGTTCTCGGCGTATGGCTGCCGATGCCGTTACGTGCACTGCGGTGTGCGGCGCCTCCAAAGCCGGCCGTGTCGGGTACGTGTCCTTACTAGCCCTACCCGTTTCCACGAGCTCATCGCAAGTGAGTTCTGTTGCCATATGTCCGCTTACGGCTGATTGTTCGGCTGTCGGAGCGTGGCGGTAGGGCGTAATGTTCGACAGCGTCAGCAGCAGTCACGACCGATGGGAGAGAGGGTCGGCATGGACCGCGGGACGGTCGGCAGCGCACAGTCGGGCCGGCTTCTGGTCGAGGTGCGAGAAGAAGGCCCCAGTGCCGTCGTGACCCCGGCGGGTGAGTTGGATCACCACACCGCCGATCTGTTGCGTGAGCCACTGGAGGACTGCCTCGCCAAGGGATTCAACCGGCTTGTCATCGACTGCTCCCGGCTGGAGTTCTGCGACTCCACCGGGCTCAACGTACTGCTCGGTGCCCGGCTGAAGGCGGACGCCGCAGGGGGCGGGGTGCACCTCGCGGGGATGCGATCCATGGTCGCACGCGTGTTCGAGATCACCGGGGCGGAAGCGGTGTTCACCCTTCATGACAGCCTCGAGGCGGCCCTCGCCGACGATTCCGGATGACCGCGCGGACAGGCCGGCGCCACCCCGGGGCGGGTCCCGGGACCGGCGTTCTCCCTCCGGCGCGTTTTTCTTCCCGTCCCGCGACGTGTCCCTCCCCGCACCACCCTCCGTCTCACCTCCCTGCCGTCGCGCCTTCCTCGTGCGAACGCGGAAGTGTTCCCCGGGGCGCCCGGGGCAGGAGACAAGCTGGATGTGTCCGCTGCCATGGTCGCGGGGATACCGAGAACCGGACGATCCCGCACCGTGCGACTGACTGAATACGGATTCTTTGAAACCATGAACTGGTGAATCGGTGAGGTGAAGCGCTGATGAGCACCACCCGGCCCTACCCGCCGGGCGACCGCGGTCCGGAGCCCAGCGGCGCTCCCGGGGGCGGCGCGCCGACGGCGAGCGCGTCCGGAGAGGTGGCCGTGTCGTCCGGGCCGGCGGGGCCGTCGTCCGGGTCGCCGGGTTCGCCGGGAGGGCGTCAGGTCCGTCGGCTGAGCTTCGACGACCAGAGCGGTGTCGTGCCCCTCGCCCGTGACTTCACCCGCCAGGCGCTGCACGCGTGGGGCTGGCTGCCCGCCGCCACCGCCGACCGGCGGGCCGCCGCCGAGGACGTCCTGCTCGTCGTGTCCGAACTGGTCACCAACGCCTGCCTGCACGCCGAGGGGCCCGACCGGTTGGGCATCGTCTACGACAACAAGATGATCCGGCTCGAGGTCACCGACCGGGGCACCGGCCAGCCGGCCCCGCGCACCCCGCACCGGTCGGGCCGGCCCGGTGGCCACGGCATGTTCATCGTCCAGCGGCTCTGCCTCGACTGGGGGGTCGTACGCACCCCGGGCATCACGGGCAAGACCGTGTGGGCGGAACTCGGGGCACCCGCCTGACCGGACGGCGGCGCCCCGCGCCGCCCGCCGTGCGAACGCCCGGAGGGCCCCGCATCCACAGGTACGTGGACGCGGGGCCCTCCGTCGCGAGACGGTGGCCGGCGAGCCGGCCGGGCTCAGCGGGTCAGCGGATGTCGCCCATGAGCGACTTGACCTTGCTGCGGTACATCCACACCGCGACACCGGCGACCACGGCGAGGGTGGCCTCCATCGCGACGACCCCCGACCCGTTCAGGTCGACGCCGGCGATGGAGAGCAGGCCGGTCGTGGCGTCACCGGCGGTGACGGCCAGGAACCACACGCCCATCATCTGCGAGGCGTACTTCACGGGCGCCATCTTCGTGGTGACCGACAGGCCGACCGGGGAGAGCAGCAGCTCACCGACGGTCTGCGTGAAGTAGATCGCCACCAGCCACATCGCCGCCGCCTTGTGACCGCCCTCGGCGATGGACAGCGGGGCGAGGAACAGGAAGAAGGACGCGCCGACCAGCACCAGACCGGAGCCGAACTTCACGATCGTGCTGGGCTCCTTGCCGCGCCGGTTCAGCGCCAGCCAGAACCAGGCGAAGACCGGGGCCAGCGCCATGATCAGGACCGGGTTGACCGACTGGTACCAGGAGACCGGGAACTCCCAGCCGAGGACGCTGTTCTCGGCCGACGAGTCGGCGAAGATCGCCAGGGTCGAGCCGCCCTGGTCGTAGATCATCCAGAAGACGGCCGCGGCCACGAAGAACCAGATGTACGCGGACATCTTCGACTGCTCGGCCTGGTCCAGGCTCCGGTCGCGCTTGATCCGGACCAGCACCAGCACCGGGATGATCAGGCCGAGCAGCGTCAGCGGGACCAGGACCCAGTTCAGCGTGTAGTTGCCGGAGAAGCCGACGATGGCGTAGGCGACGACGGCGATGCCGGCCCAGAGGGCGGCCTTGCGCAGCGTGGAGGACTTCTCCGCGGCGGACAGCGGCTTGGGCACGACGCTGGAGTGCGCGGCGAGGTGACGGCTGCCCAGCAGGAACTGGAGCACGCCGAGCCCCATGCCGACCGCGGCGAGCGCGAAGCCCAGGTGCCAGTTGACGCTCTCACCGACGGTGCCGATGATCAGCGGCGAGAAGAAGGCACCGAGGTTGATGCCCATGTAGAAGATGGTGAAGCCGCCGTCACGACGCGGGTCGTCCGGACCGTCGTAGAGCTGGCCGACCATCGTGGAGATGTTGGCCTTCAGTAGACCGGAGCCGAGGGCGACCAGGCCGAGGCCCGCGTAGAAGGTGCCGGCGGACGGCAGGGCCAGCGTCAGGTGGCCGAGCATGATGACCGCGCCGGCGACGGCGACGGTCTTGCGCGGGCCCAGAACGCGGTCGCCGAACCAGCCGCCCGGCATCGTGAGCAGGTACACCAGCGACACGTACACCGAGTAGATGGCCGTCGCCGTGCCGACGTTCAGGCCCATGCCGCCCGGGGCGACGAGGTACAGCGGGAGCAGAGCTCGCATGCCGTAGTAGGAGAACCGCTCCCACATCTCGGTCATGAAGAGAGTGGCCAGTCCGCGGGGGTGGCCGAAGAAGGTCTTCTCGGAGCCGGGGGTGCCGGGTGAGACCGAGTCCTTCGTCAGGCTGGACGCCATGGTCGTTCCTTGCTGGTCGGGACGCGTAGCGCAAGCGGGTACGCGCCCGGTGGGGGGCGGCCGGCACCGGCGGGCCGTGCCGTCCACCCCACGCCCCTGGGGAGTCCGCTCCGGAGCACGGAGCGGGGGACGGCGACCACCGGGATCCACGCCGCTACGCGCGTCGATGCGCGTAGCGGCCCGGCCATAGGTCATTGCTTACGAGGCCGGCGGGAAGCCGACCGGCACGCAAAAGAGACCTTCAGCGGCAACTGCGCCAAAGGTCCCCGTGGTGCAACAGGCGTTGGTTCACCATACGGCAGGACAGTGCCTGATATGGAAGGACTTGAGACAGGGATCACAGGTTCCGGGGGAACCGTGATCACTCATTCGAAGGTTCTTCTCAGGATCGCACCCCACAGTTCCAGGTCCCTCTCGCGAGCCCCCGAGGTGAGGAACAGGTGTGCGCGCGGTAGGAACCGGCCGCCGTGATCACACCCCGGACCGTGTCGCGGCGGGACTACCATCAGTGCATGACCCGTGTACTGCTCGCCGAGGACGACGCGTCCATCTCGGAGCCGCTGGCCCGTGCCCTGCGCCGGGAGGGCTACGAGGTGGAGGTGCGTGAGGACGGACCCAGCGCGCTCGACGCAGGCCTGCAGGGCGGCATCGACCTGGTGGTGCTGGACCTCGGGCTGCCCGGCATGGACGGTCTGGAGGTCGCCCGCCGGCTGCGTTCCGACGGCCACACGGTTCCCATCCTGATCCTGACCGCGCGCGCCGACGAGGTGGACACCGTCGTCGGTCTGGACGCCGGCGCCGACGACTACGTCACCAAGCCGTTCCGGCTCGCCGAACTGCTCGCCCGGGTACGGGCCCTGCTGCGGCGCGGTGCCACCGAGCCGCAGCAGCCGCCCGCGACCCACGGCGTGCGCATCGACGTCGAGTCGCACCGGGCGTGGATGGGCGAGGAGGAACTCCAGCTCACCGCCAAGGAGTTCGACCTGCTACGGGTCCTGGTCCGGGACGCGGGCCGGGTCGTCACCCGTGACCAGCTGATGCGCGAGGTCTGGGACACCACCTGGTGGTCGTCCACCAAGACCCTCGACATGCACATCTCCTGGCTGCGCAAGAAACTCGGTGACGACGCGGCCAACCCCCGCTACATCGCGACCGTCCGGGGCGTGGGTTTCCGCTTCGAGAAGAGCTGAACCCCGCCACCGCAGGGGGTTCTTTCAGGTAAGAGGTCATGCGCCGCCGACTGATCCAGTCCACGCTCGCCGTGGTGCTCGTCGTGATCGCCGTCTTCGGCGTGTCCCTGGTGATCGTGGAGACCCGCACCATCAGCGACACCGCCAGGGAACGGGTCGAGTCCGAGGCCGTACGGCTGGCCAGCATCGTCGACAGCCGACTGCTCGTCGAGGAGAAGGTCACCGCCGAGGTCCTGAGTGACCAGATCACCGAGGACCGCTACGCCGTCATCCGCATCCCCGGCAGGGCGCCCATCGAGGTGGGCGACAAACCGGAGGGCGACGTCATCAGCGCCACGGCCCCGGGCGAGGAGGGCGAGACGGTCACGGTCCAGGAGCCGCGCTCCTCGGTGACCCGGGAGGTCGGCCGTACGCTGCTGATCATCGGGCTGGTGGCGCTGCTGGCGGTGATCGCCGCGGTGCTGCTGGCGGTCCGCCAGGCCAACCGGCTCGCCTCCCCGCTGACCGACCTCGCGGAGACCGCCGAGCGCCTCGGCTCGGGCGACCCGCGCCCCCGCCACCGGCGGTACGGCGTCCCCGAGCTGGACCGGGTCGCGGATGTGCTGGACTCCTCCGCCGAGCGCATCGCCCGCATGCTGACCGCGGAACGGCGACTGGCCGCCGACGCCTCCCACCAGCTGCGCACCCCCCTCACCGCCCTGTCCATGCGCCTCGAGGAGATCACCCTCACCGACGACCCGGACACGGTGAAGGAGGAGGCGGCCATCGCGCTGACGCAGGTGGAACGCCTCACGGACGTGGTGGAACGGCTGCTGACCAACGCCCGCGACCCGCGCAACGGCTCCGCGGTCACCTTCGAACTCGACGAGGTGATCCAGCAGCAGCTCGCCGAGTGGCGTCCCGCCTACCGCAGTGTCGGCCGCGCCGTCGTCAGCTCCGGCAAGCGGAACCTGCGGGCGGTGGGCACACCGGGCGCGGTCGCCCAGGTGCTGGCCGCCCTGATCGAGAACTCGCTCATGCACGGTGGCGGCACGGTCGCCCTGCGCACCCGGGTCACCGGCAACCAGGTCGTCGTGGAGGTGACGGACGAGGGCCCCGGGGTGCCCGCCGACCTGGGCGCCCGCATCTTCGAACGGGCGATCAGCGGCCACAACTCCACCGGCATCGGCCTCGCGGTCGCCCGGGACCTCGCGGAGGCGGACGGCGGCCGACTGGAGATGCTCCAGGCCAAGCCCCCGGTCTTCGGCCTGTTCCTGTCCCGTACCCCGCCGCGGAAGTCCCGGGACGACGACCGCCGCACGGTCAGGTAGCGGACGGAGCGGGCGGTCCGGGGGGCCAGAGGGCAGGCGGGGCCGTCGGCGCCTACGGCACGCGCTGCCGGGCAGGTGGCCTCGCCCCGCCCTCGGCGACGGGACCCGCGCCCACTCCCGCCGCGCTCCCGGTGCCCGGCTCGCGGGCCGGCAGCGCGCGGAACACCCAGGTGCGGTAGGACCAGAAGCGGAACAGGGTGGCGACACCGATGCCGAGGAACTTGAAGATGTTGCTCTGCAGCCGGCTGTCCCAGCCGAACCCGTACGTCGCCGTGTACAGCAGGCCGTTCTCGATCACCAGCCCGACCACGCTGAACAGCAGGAACAGCGACATCTCCTTGGTGCGTCCGGATCTGTCGCGGTCCCGGTAGGTGAAGTAGCGGAAGCCCAGGTAGTTGAAGATGATCGCGACGACGGTCGCGATGACGCTCGCTCGCACCACCTGGAGGTCGGTCACCTGCCGGACCAGGTTGAACACGAGGAGATTGACCAGCAGCCCGGCTCCGCCCACCGCGCCGAACTTCACGACCTCACGGACGAGCTGATCGAGGCGCTGTCGCACGGTGCCGCGCGGGGCCGGGGCTGTCGAAGGCCCCGAGGAACCGCGTCCCATGGTCGTGCCGGCCCCCGTCCGTAGTGTGGCGTCAGAGTGGCGTCAACCACACCATGCTAACCACCCCTTCTCGTGATCTTCCTGCGGACGGTCCTCTCGGCCGCGGACCGTCCGGGAATGACCGGTGAAAGGCCGGAGGGCACGGGCTGATCACCAAGGGGGCCGGAAACCGCCGTGGAATCGGCCACCGCGGCTCGACCGATACCCTGGGGGTGTGACGTTCCCGGTAGTCGGCATGGTCGGCGGGGGGCAGCTCGCTCGTATGACACACGAGGCGGGCATCCCGCTCGGCATCAGGTTCAAGCTCCTCAGTGACACTCCGCAGGATTCCGCGGCGCAGGTCGTCAGCGATGTCGTCGTCGGCGACTACCGCGACCTGGACACGCTGCGCGCCTTCGCGCGCGGCTGCGACGTGATCACCTTCGACCACGAGCACGTGCCCACCGAGCACCTCAGGGCCCTGGAGGCGGACGGCATCCCCGTCCGCCCCGGCCCCGACGCGCTGGTGCACGCCCAGGACAAGGGCGTGATGCGCGCGAAGCTCGACGCGATGGGCGTGCCCTGTCCGCGGCACCGCATCGTCACCGATCCGGAGGACGTCGCCGCCTTCGCGGCGGAGCTCGAAAGGGGCGGGCACGAAGTGCCCTCCGGCAAGGGTGGCGGTGGGCGACGGGCGGGCGGTTTCCCGGTGGTCCTCAAGACCGTCCGCGGCGGCTACGACGGCAAGGGCGTGTGGGTCGTCGACTCCGCCGCGGAGGCCGCCGAGCCCTTCAAGGCCGGCGTCCCGGTGCTGGCCGAGGAGAAGGTCGACTTCGTGCGCGAGCTGGCCGCCAACGTGGTCCGCTCCCCGCACGGCCAGGCCGTCGCCTACCCGGTCGTAGAGTCCCAGCAGGTCGACGGCGTCTGCGACACGGTGATCGCCCCCGCCCCCGACCTCGACGAGGCCCTCGCGCTGCGCGCCGAGGAGATGGCGCTGAACATAGCCAAGGAACTCGGCGTCGTCGGCCATCTCGCCGTGGAGCTGTTCCAGACCCGCGACGGGCGCGTCCTCGTCAACGAACTCGCGATGCGTCCGCACAACTCCGGGCACTGGTCCATGGACGGCGCGATCACCTCCCAGTTCGCCAACCACGTCCGCGCCGTCCTCGACCTCCCGCTCGGCGACCCGCGCCCGCGCGCCAGGTGGACGGTCATGGCCAACGTCCTCGGCGGCGACTACCCCGACATGTACTCCGCGTACCTGCACTGCATGGCCCGCGACCCCCAGCTGAAGATCCACATGTACGGCAAGGACGTGAAGCCCGGCCGCAAGGTCGGCCACGTCAACACCTACGGCGACGACCTGGACGACGTGCTGGAACGCGCCCGTCACGCAGCCGGCTACCTGAGAGGCACGATCACCGAATGAGCCCCAGCCCCGTAGTCGGCATCGTCATGGGATCGGACTCCGACTGGCCCGTCATGGAGGCCGCGGCCAAGGCCCTCGACGAGTTCGAGATCGACCACGAGGTCGACGTCGTCTCCGCGCACCGCATGCCCCGCGAGATGATCGCCTACGGCGAGCAGGCCGCGGACCGGGGGCTGAAGGTGATCATCGCGGGTGCGGGCGGCGCGGCCCATCTGCCCGGCATGCTCGCCTCGGTCACGCCGCTGCCCGTCATCGGCGTCCCGGTGCCGCTGAAGCACCTCGACGGCATGGACAGCCTGCTCTCCATCGTGCAGATGCCGGCCGGTGTCCCGGTCGCCACCGTCTCGGTGGCCGGCGCCCGCAACGCGGGCCTGCTGGCGGTTCGCATGCTCGCCGCCCACGACGAGGAACTCCTCGGCCGGATGCGGGAGTTCCAGCAGGACCTCAACGACCAGGCCACGGAGAAGGGCAAGCGCCTGCGCGCCAGGGCCGAAGGCTCCGGCAACGGCTTCGGCTTCGGGAAGTGAGCCCCGTGACCACTGCTGACGGTTCCTCACTCGACGCCGCCCGCTCCCTCCTCGCCGACTTCCCCGTCGTGGACGGACACAACGACCTGCCCTGGGCACTGCGCGAACAGGTCCGCTACGACCTCGACGCCCGGAACATCGCCGACGACCAGGCCGCGCACCTGCACACCGACATCCCCCGGCTGCGCGCGGGCGGCGTGGGCGCCCAGTTCTGGTCGGTGTACGTCCGCGCGGACCTGCCCGACGCGGTGCCGGCCACTCTGGAACAGATCGACTGCGTACGGCAGTTGCTGGCCCGCCACCCGGAGGACCTGGCGCCCGCGCTGACCGCCGCCGACATGGAGGCCGCGCGCGGACAGGGCCGCATCGCCTCGCTCATGGGGGCGGAGGGCGGCCACTCCATCGCCAACTCCCTCGGCACCCTGCGCGGGTTGTACGACCTCGGCGTGCGCTACCTGACCCTCACCCACAACTACAACGTGGACTGGGCGGACTCGGCGACGGACGAGCCCGGAGTGGGCGGCCTGTCGGCGTTCGGCCGTGAGGTGGTCCGCGAGATGAACCGGCTCGGCATGCTGGTCGACCTCTCGCACGTCGCCGCCACGACCATGCGGGACGCGCTGGACGCCACGTCCGCGCCGGTGATCTTCTCCCACTCCTCCGCCCGCGCGGTCTGCGACCACCCGCGCAACATCCCGGACGACGTACTGGAGCGGCTGCCCGCCAACGGCGGTGTCGCGATGGTGACGTTCGTACCGAAGTTCGTGCTCCAGGCGGCGGTCGACTGGACGGCCGAGGCCGACGAGAACATGCGCGCCCACGGTTTCCATCACCTGGAGACCACCGCGGAGGCGATGAAGGTGCACGCCGCCTTCGAGGAGCGCCGCCCGCGCCCGGTCGCCACGGTCGCCACGGTGGCCGACCACCTGGACCACATGCGTGAGGTGGCCGGCGTCGACCACCTCGGCATCGGCGGCGACTACGACGGCACCGCCTTCACCCCGGACGGCCTGAACGACGTCTCCGGCTACCCGAACCTGATCGCCGAGCTGCACGACCGCGGCTGGTCCAGGTCCGACCTGGCCAAGCTGACCTGGCAGAACGCGGTACGGGTACTGGGCGCCGCCGAGGACACGGCCCGGGAGCTCCGGGCGACCCGCGGACCGTCCCACGCGACCATCGAGTCACTCGACGGCTGAGCACACCGGCGCACCTGAACGGGGGTGGAGGGCGGGTACGTACCCGCCCTCCACCCCCGTTTCCCGTCCCCGCTCGGCCGGTGTTGCCCGGTCAGGGCTGTTCGATCCGGCACAGGCAGAACGGATGCCCCGCCGGGTCGGCGTACACCCAAAAGCCCTTCTCTGCGCGCTTCTCGGAACCCCTCCGGCTCAGCAGGCGCACAGGCAGAACGGATGCCCCGCCGGGTCCGCGTACACCCGGAAGGTCCGTGAGCGGTCCTCCGTTTCCAGCGGCTTCGCGCCGAGCGCCAGCACCTCCTTCTCCGCGGCGTCCAGGTCCTCGACGGTCAGGTCCAGGTGGAACTGCTGCGAGTGGTCGGGCGCCGGCCACCGGGGCGGTACGTGTCCGGGGGCCGCCTGGAACGCGAGTGTGGGCCCGCCGGGCACCTGGAGGTCCACCCAGTCGCCCTCGTCCACGATCGTGCCGCCCACCACCTCGGCGTAGAAACCGGCCAGCGCACGCGGATCGGGGCAGTCCAGGACGACGGAGCCCACCTTGGCAACGGACATGACTTCCTCCTCGAATCCCTCGGTTACCCATAGGGGCGGATAACCAGTAACCGTTACTGCATGCTGCCGCACAGGAGGTAACGTCGCAAGGGGAAAAGCACGGGGACGCGAGAGGTACCGTCCGGACATGAGTGAGAGATCGGCTGCGCCCGGTGGACTGGCCCTGGTCGAGGGCCTCGTCAACACGCTCGACCTGGAGACGGGCGCCGACGCGCTGGACACGGCGGACGGCCGCGTCCGCTTCGGGCTCACGGAGGACGACGCGGCAGGCGTCGAGGCGGCACGCGAGCTGCGCGAGGCGCTGCGCGCGACCCTGCTCGCCCACGCCGGCCATCCGCCGCACCGCGAGGTCGTCCCGCTCGGCGCGCTGCTCGCGCGCGCCCCGCTGGTGGTCACCGTCGACCCGGCGGACGGCTCCGCCGCCCTCGCCCCCGTCGACGAGGGGCCCCTGCTCTCACGGATCGCGGCGGCCGTGGCGGAAGCGGTCACGGCGGGCACCTGGAGCAGGCTGAAGGCCTGCGAGGCCGCCGACTGCCACTGGGCGTACTACGACCGCAGCCCCGCCGGACGCGGCCGCTGGTGTTCCATGCAGGTGTGCGGGGCCCGCGCCAAGATGCGCCGTTACCGCGCGAAGGGAGCCTGAAGAGGGAGGGCGCACGGCGGGCCCCGGGAGCCCCACCCGGCCCACCCCGTGGTGCAGAATGCAGTCGGACGCCGGTTCGGCCGACTGAGCCTCGGCCGAACCGGCGTCCTTCGCTCCGTCAGGCGGTGGGCCGGCCCATCGCGCGGTAGCGCCAGCCGGCCCCGCGCCACGCCTCGGCGTCCAGGGCGTTGCGCCCGTCGAGGACCAGCCGCTGGGCCGCGACCTCGCCCAGCGCCGCCGGGTCCAGCTCACGGAACTCCCGCCACTCCGTCAGGTGCAGCACCACGTCCGCGCCCCGCACCGCGTCGAGCGCCGAGTCCGCGTACCCGAGGGTCGGGAAGAGGCGCCGGGCGTTGTCCATGCCCTTCGGGTCGTACACGGTGACCTGACCGCCCTGGAGGTGTATCTGGCCGGCGACGTTCAGCGCCGGCGAGTCCCGTACGTCGTCCGAGTCCGGCTTGAAGGTGGCACCCAGCACCGCGACCCGCTTGCCCAGGAACGCCCCGCCACCCAGCTCCTGCCGGGTCAGCTCCACCATCCGGCCGCGCTGGCGCATGTTGATCGAGTCGATCTCCCGCAGGAAGGTCAGCGCCTGGTCCGCGCCCAGCTCACCGGCGCGTGCCATGAAGGCCCGGATGTCCTTCGGCAGGCACCCGCCGCCGAAACCGATCCCGGCCCGCAGGAACTTCGGGCCGATCCGGTCGTCGTACCCGATGGCCTCCGCCAGCCTGGCCACGTCGCCGCCCGTGGCCTCGCACAGCTCGGCCATGGCGTTGATGAACGAGATCTTGGTGGCCAGGAAGGAGTTCGCGGAGGTCTTCACCAGCTCCGCGGTCGGGAAGTCGGTCGCCACGAACGGGGTGCCCTCGCCGACCGGTGTGGCGTACACCTCCCGCAGCAGCTTCTCCGCCCGCTCGCTGCGCACGCCCGCCACGATCCGGTCCGGGTGCAGCGTGTCCTGGACCGCGAAGCCCTCGCGCAGGAACTCCGGGTTCCAGGCCAGCTCGGCGTCCGCGCCGGCCGGGGCGTGCTCGGCCAGGTAGGCGGCCAGCCGGTCGGCGGAGCCCACCGGCACGGTCGACTTGCCGACGACCAGCACGGGGCCGGTCAGGTGCGGGGCCAGCGAGGCGAACGCGGAGTCGACGTACGACATGTCGCAGGCGTACTCACCGTGCCGCTGCGGGGTGTTCACGCAGACGAAGTGGACGTCGCCGAACGCCCCGACCTCGGCCCAGTCCATGGTGAACCGCAGCCTGCCGGTGGACCCCTCGATCCCCGCCACGTGCCGGCGCAGCAGCTCATCGAGCCCCGGCTCGTACATCGGGACCTCGCCCCGCCGGAGCATCTCGATCTTCTCCGGCACGACGTCGAGGCCCAGTACCTCGAACCCGAGCTCCGCCATGGCCGCGGCGTGTGTCGCACCGAGATAACCGGTGCCGATCACGGTGATCCTGAGGGCCATGCGTGCTCCAAGGGGTATACGGCAGGTGGTGCGGGCCCGAGCATAACCGGGGGCGGAGAGCGCGCCGCAGCGGGAGATCCGGCCCGTTGTCGGCAAACTCACGTACGCCCGTACGGGCGGGAGTTCTACTATGGGGGTTACTTAACGGTAGTTAGCGTCATCAGAGCGTCGCCCTCGTCGCCCTCGTCGTCTTTGGAGTGAGAGACCTTGGCCGGATCGGCTGACTTCGACCTGTACCGCCCGTCCGAGGAGCACGACATGCTCCGTGACGCCGTCCGCTCGCTGGCCGAGGCGAAGATCGCGCCGTACGCCGCCGAGGTGGACGAGGACGCCCGCTTCCCCCAGGAGGCCCTGGACGCGCTGGTCGCGAACGACCTGCACGCCGTGCACGTGCCCGACCAGTACGGCGGCGCGGGCGCGGACGCGCTCGCCACCGTCATCGTGATCGAGGAGGTCGCCCGGGTCTGCGCCTCGTCCTCCCTGATCCCCGCGGTGAACAAGCTGGGCTCGCTGCCGGTGCTCCTCGCCGGCTCCGAGGAGCTGAAGAAGAAGTACCTGACCCCGCTCGCCCAGGGCCGGGCGATGTTCTCCTACTGCCTGTCCGAGCCGGACGCCGGCTCCGACGCGGCCGGCATGAAGACCAAGGCGGTCCGCGACGGCGACAGTTACGTCCTGAGCGGCGTCAAGCGCTGGATCACCAACGCGGGCGTCTCCGAGTTCTACACGGTGATGGCGGTCACCGACCCCGCCCGCCGCTCCCAGGGCATCTCCGCCTTCGTCGTGGAGAAGTCGGATGCGGGCGTCTCCTTCGGCGCCCCGGAGAAGAAGCTCGGCATCAAGGGCTCGCCCACCCGCGAGGTCTACCTGGACCAGGTCCGCATCCCGGCGGACCGGATGATCGGCGCCGAGGGCACCGGCTTCGCCACCGCGATGCGCACCCTGGACCACACCCGCGTCACCATCGCCGCCCAGGCCCTGGGCATCGCCCAGGGCGCCCTCGACTACGCCCAGGGCTACGTCAGGGAGCGCAAGCAGTTCGGCCGGCCGATCGCCGACTTCCAGGGCGTGCAGTTCATGCTGGCCGACATGGCCATGAAGATCGAGGCCGCCCGCCAGCTGACCTACGCGGCCGCCGCCAGGTCCGAGCGCGTCGCCGCCGGAGGTGGAGAGGGGGGCCTGACCTTCCAGGGCGCCGCCGCCAAGTGCTTCGCCTCCGACGTGGCCATGGAGGTCACCACGGACGCCGTCCAGCTCCTCGGCGGCTACGGCTACACCCGCGACTACCCGGTCGAGCGGATGATGCGCGACGCGAAGATCACGCAGATCTACGAGGGCACCAACCAGGTCCAGCGCATCGTCATGGCCCGCAACCTGCCGTGACGGCGGGTTGCGCCCCTCCTGTGGTGCTCATGGGGCGGCGGGCGTAGGACGGAGGGGCGGGGGAGAAATCCGGCCCTCGCCGCCCCGGGAGGAATCATGACCCAGCAGTCTGCCGCCACGACCCCGATGAGCAAGGAGATGCAGGACTGCGTCAACGCGTGCATGTCCTGCCACAGCATCTGCGAGGAGACCATGAGCTCCTGTCTGCAGATGACCGACCAGGCCCCCACACGGATCATGCGGGCGCTCATGGACTGCGCCGAGATGACCCGCATGTGCGCCGACATGATGATGCGCCGCTCGCCGCTCGCCGCCGAGATGTGCGCGATGTGCGCCACGGCCTGTGACCTGTGCGCCGAGGCGTGCATGTCCATGCCGGACGACGAGCGGATGACGCGCTGCGCGGAGTCCTGTCGCCGTTGTGCCGAGTCCTGCCGTGCCATGGCGGGCGCCACGATGTGACACCGCCCGGCACAGCCGCCGGACACAGCCGAGGGCGCCGTTCGCCGGTGCCCTCGGCCCGTCGTGGGGTCAGTTGCCCTTGACGGTGACCTTCTCGTCGTTGTTCAGCTGGGTCACCAGCTGCTTGACCTTCGCCTTGTCCCAGAGCAGGTTGCCGCCGGAGGAACCCGCGATGGGCATGTTCATGGAGGTGCCGTCACCGCCGCTGACGCCCTTCATCGCCCAGAACATGCCGGCCAGGTCGAACAGGCCCATCTCCTCGTCGACGATCAGGGAGTCCAGGCCCGCGCCCATGGTCGGGTACAGCTTGAACGGGTTCAGGACCGTGCCCGGCGTCGCCACCTGGTTCGAGAGGGCGGAGAGGAACTTCTGCTGGTTCTTCGTACGGTCCAGGTCGGAGCCGGCCAGCGCGTACCGGGTGCGGACGAAGGCGAGGGCCTCCTCGCCGTTCAGGGTCTGCTTGCCCTTCTTGAAGTCGGCGCCGGACTTGGTGTCCTTGATGTCCTGCGGTATGTCCATCTCCACGCCGCCGACCGCGTCCACGATGTTCGCGAAGCCGGCGAAGCCGATCTCCACATAGTGGTCGATGTGCAGGCCCGTGTTGAACTCGACCGTGCGGACCAGGAGTTCGGGGCCGTCCTCCGCGTACGCGGCGTTCAGCTTCACCTGCCGGCCCGTGCCCTGGAACGTCTTGCCGGACTCGGAGCCCTTGAAGGTGGGTATCTCCACGTTCGAGTCGCGGGGCAGCGAGATCAGGGTGGGACCGTTGCTGCCGGTGTGCAGGATCATCATCGAGTCCGTGCGCTTGCCCTCGGCGGACCCGGTGCGCAGCTTCTTCTTCTGCTCGTCGGTCAGCCCGGCCCGGCTGTCGGAGCCGACGATCAGGTAGTTCGTGCCCTCGCCCGCCTCCGGCCGGTCGATGACGATGGACAGGTCGACCTCGCGGTTGAGCTTGGAGTCGGCCCAGAAGTAGGTGCCGACGGTCGTCACGACCAGCAGCGTCGCGACCGTGATCGCCGTCAGCTTGATGCGACGGCGCCAGTCCGGCGCGGGACCCCGCGCGTAACGGCCGTCGTCGCCCGGTCCGCCGTAGCCGCCCCCGGCGGGGGACCCGTAGACCTGGCCGGTGTTGTGGTCGCTTTCATAGTCGCCGTGGCCGCCGTGGCCGCGGCCGTCCACGTACGACGGCTGCTGCGGCACCCCGCCGCCGTACGCCCCCTGGCCGGGCGGGACCGCCGAGCCGCGGCGGACCTGTCGCATGACGCGGGCGCTCTCGGGCTGCGCGCTCCCGCTTCCGCGTCCGTAGCGGGCGCCGCGGTCGTCCTGGGGCCATGCCTCGGGCCAGTTAGTCATGCGCAACAGTGTGCAGGTCCGGGCCGCGTGCCGTACCAGTCACCGGGAAATAACAGCAGCGCTGTTGCCAAGCTGACACAAATTCCCCGGATGTGACCTCGGCATAAGGTGGAGGCCATGACAGATCAGGCTCCAGCCGCACCCACGGAGAGTCCCGACATCCCGGGCAAGCCCACCTCGGCGTCGCGGACGACCCTCAGCCACATCATGACCCACAACGACACCAACCTGCTGGGTACGGTGCACGGCGGCGTGATCATGAAACTGGTCGACGACGCGGCGGGCGCGGTCGCCGGCCGCCACTCCGGAGGACCCGCCGTCACCGCCTCCATGGACGAGATGGCCTTCCTGGAGCCGGTCCGCGTCGGCGACCTGGTCCATGTGAAGGCCCAGGTCAACTGGACCGGCCGGACGTCCATGGAGGTCGGCGTGCGGGTCCTGGCCGAGCGCTGGAACGAGTCCGCCCCGCCCACCCAGGTCGGCTCCGCCTACCTCGTCTTCGCGGCCGTCGACGCCGACGGCAAGCCGCGCCGGGTGCCGCCGGTGATACCGGAGACCGAGCGGGACCGGCGCCGCAGCCAGGAGGCCCAGATCCGCCGCGCCCACCGCCTGGCCCGCCGCCGCGCCATCATGGAGCTGCGCGAGAAGCGGGCGGCGGACGGAATCGAAGGCTGACCCGACCGACCCCACGTTCCGCGTGCCCGCTTCCCGCGGCCCCGCGCACCTCTGTCGCGGGCCTACGAGCACCCCACCTCGTCGCCCCGCACCACTCCGAACTCGTCCTTCCCCGGGTCCTCGGCCCGGACCTTGCGGACCTTCTCGAAGTCGCTGCCGGCGATCACCTTCAGGGTGGCGCCCTGGCCCTTCACCGCCCGCAGTTCACTGCCCGGCAGGGCGGCGGCGAGGGACTTCGCGGAGCGGTCCCAGCGGGGATCGTGGGCGACGACGGTCCGCCGTACGGAGCGGTCCGCCGCGTTGACGGGGGCACGGGTGGTGTTGAAGCCGGTCGCCGCGAGGGCCGCGTCCACGCGACGGCCGAGCCCCTGGATCCCGGTGCCGTTCTCGACCTGGACGTGGATGTGCCGAGGGTCCACCGGGACGCGCAGCGCCGCGTCGGGCGAGGAGTGCGTGGAGAGCGGCTTGTCCTCGCGCAGCGCCTCGAAGATGTGCTTCGACTTCTCGGGGTGCCACTTCAGGGTCGAGCCGAGGCCCTTGACCGCGACTCCCGTCCTCGCGAGCGGCACGGTGGTGAACTCGGAGGAGGAGGGCGAGAAGTTCCGCATCGCCCGCCCCAGGTCCAGCAGTTCGTCGGTGCCGAAGCCCTTGTCGGCGCGGACCGAACCGAGCACCGCGCGGGTCACGTCCCGGAACTTCATCGGGTTCAGCAGGACCCCGGAGGACGTGGCCCGGTCCACCAGCGCCGCCATGAAGCGCTGCTGGCGTTTCATCCGGCCGAGGTCGGCGGCGCCGTCGACGTAGCGGGCGCGTACGTACTGCAGGGCCTCGCCGCCCCGCAGGGTGTGCCGGCCGGCGGGCAGGTCGAGGCCGGTGTGGCTGTCCTTCAGCGGTTCGGTGGTGCACAGCTCGACACCGCCGACCACGTCGACGGTCTTCATGAAGCTGGTGAAATCGAGCTCCAGGTAGTGGTCGATCTTCACCCGGGTCATCTTCTCCACCGTGCGCACGGTCAGCTGCGGCCCGCCCTCCGCGTACGCCGCGTTCAGTTTGACCGGGTGCCCCTCGTGCTCCTCGCCGCTCACCCGGTCGGTGTGCGGGGGCGTCATGGCGTACGAGTCGCGCGGCAGGCTGACGACGCTGGCCCGCTCCCGGTCCTCCGAGATGTGCACGATCATGATGGTGTCGGTGCAGTTGCAGGGCGCCCCGCCGAGCCGGTACTTCCGCCGCTGCTCCTTGTCGAGCTTCTCGCGGCCGTCCGTGCCGACGAGCAGGACGTTCATGCCGTGGCCCGCTTCGGGACGGTTCTTCATGTCCCGGAACGGGTCGACCCGGTCGATCCCCGATTCGAGGCTGGTGACCACCGCGTGCCCGATCCCGGCGGAGGCGAGCACCACGACCGACAGCGTGGTCACCGCCCGCATGCCCCAGCGAGGTTTCCGGCGTCCCACCGGTCTCGGACCGCCCCGGCCGGGCGGTCGCGGGCGGCGCTGTGGCCCGGTGCGGGTGCGGGTGCGGGGGGACGGTGGCTGCGGGGGCAAAAGGAGGACACCTCCGTAACGAGGGCCGTACGAGGGCCGCGGGACCGTACTACGGGGCCGTACGGAGCCGTGCCCGGGATCCCGAGCACCGTAGGCCGATACGATCTGCGGCCCGGCGCAGCCGCACCCGGCGCGCGCACCGCTGTCCCCCGTTCGCGGTAACGTGAGGCCCCTATGAACGCCAATCCCGACGTGCGGCACCCCGCCGTTTCCGTGATCATGCCCGTCCTCAATGAGGAAAGGTATCTGCGTGGCGCCGTCCACGCGATCCTCGCCCAGGAGTACGCCGGCGAGATGGAGGTCGTGATCGCCCTCGGTCCGTCCACGGACCGCACGGACGAGATCGCCGCCGAACTCGTGGCCGAGGACCCGCGGGTGCGTACCGTGCCCAACCCGACCGGCCGCACCCCGGCCGCCCTCAACGCGGCGATCAAGGCCTCGCGCTATCCGATCGTGGTCCGCGTCGACGGGCACGGGATGCTCTCGCCGGGCTACATCACCACCGCGGTACGACTCCTCGAGGAGACCGGCGCGCAGAACGTCGGCGGCATCATGCACGCCGAGGGGGAGAACGACTGGGAGCACGCGGTCGCCGCCGCGATGACCTCGCGGATAGGCGTCGGCAACGCGGCCTTCCACACCGGTGGCGCGGCGGGCCCCGCCGAGACCGTCTACCTCGGGGTGTTCCGGCGCGAGGCGCTGGAGCGGCAGGGCGGCTACAACGTGGAGTTCATCCGCGCCCAGGACTGGGAGCTGAACTTCCGCATCCGCGAGGCCGGCGGGCTGGTCTGGTTCTCGCCGGAGCTGAAGGTGTCGTACCGGCCCCGGCCGAGCGTGCGGGCGCTGGCCAAGCAGTACAAGGACTACGGCCGTTGGCGGCACGTCGTCGCCCGTTACCACTCCGGTTCCATCAACCTGCGGTATCTGGCCCCGCCGGCCGCGGTGTGCGCGATCGCGGCCGGAACCGTGGTGGGCGCGGCGCTCACGCCGTGGGGCTTCGTGGTGCCCGGCGGGTACCTCGCGGCGATCGTGCTGGGCTCCGTACCCGCCGGCAAGGGGCTGTCGCTGAAGGCGCGGCTGCGGATACCGGTGGCGCTGGGCACCATGCACATGTCGTGGGGCTGGGGCTTCCTGACCAGCCCGCGCTCGCTCGCGAAGAAGGTCATCGCCTCCCGGCGGCCCGCGGTCCACGCGGACGCCCCTGCCACCTGACCCGCCTTCACCGCGGACACCGCAGGGCCCCTTCCCGAGCGCGGGAAGGGGCCCTGCCGTGTCAGGACCAGGTGAAGGCCGGGTTGACCTTCATGCAGGCCGTGTCGTCCGCGCCGTTGAGGGCCTCGGCCGACTCGGGGGTGGTGTCGTCCTGTTCGGGGGCCTCGTACGTCGTCCCCTCACGCCAGTCGGCGCCCACGACGAGCGTGACCCCGGAGACGTCGGTGGACCGCCGCACCGAACTCTCCGGAATCCCCAGGACCTCGGCGACGCGATGCGCGTCGCCTTCCAGGTCGGCGCTCGGGTACCGCACCACCGTCCGCTCCCTGCTGAGGGAATCGGCGGTGTTGGCGAACGCGCTGGTGAAGCCCTTCTCCCGCAGGATTCCGGTCACGGTGCTCGCGCGGCCGGACGCCGCGGCCAGGGCGTCGGTGCGGGTGCCGTTGACGACCTGGACCGCGATCTGGGCGTCGGGGGCGGCCGGTTCGGTGGACGTGGCCTTCTCCTCGGCCTCCGTCGGCTTCTCGTCCTTGCCGTCCAGCGCGATGTCCTCGCGGACCAGCCGGAAGAGCTGCTCGGCGTCCTCGGTCGGCTCCACCCGGGCGCCCACGTACCGGTTCGGCATCGTGGTCATGGTGACGCGCTCCGGCTCCACCTTGCGCAGCTCGTTGCTGAGGTCGTACAGCTTCTTGACGGTGTCGAGGCCGGGGTCGACGGTGAGCGCCCGGGTGGCCTCCTCGGCCAGCCTGCGCAGCTTGTTGGGGCTGCTCAGGGTGGCGTTCTCCCGCAGCTCGCGGACCAGTGAGTTCATGTACATGTGCTGGGCCTTGGCGCGGGCGAGGTCGCTGCCGTCCTCGAAGCCGTAGCGCGTACGCAGCCACTGCAGGGCCTGCTTGCCCTTGACCGGGTGGGTGCCCTCGCGCAGCTTCAGCCCGGAGCCGTGGCCCTTGCTGTCGCGGGAGAGGATGTTGGCGTCCACGCACACCGGGACGCCGCCGACGGCGTCCGCCATGGCGACCACGCCGGCGAAGTCGACCATGACGAAGTGGTCGATGTGGATGCCGGTGAGCTCCTGCCAGGTGGCCACGGTGCAGCCCGGACCGCCGTGCCCGAGGCTCTGGTTGGTCATGGTCCGCCCGTTGCTCGCCTCGTACACGGTCCCGTCGTCGGGGTCGGTGCACTTGGGGATCTGGACGAGGGTGTCGCGGGGCATGCTGATCACGGACATGTTGGTCCGGTCGGCGGACAGGTGCAGCAGCATCTGCACATCGGCCAGCGGTGTCGAGCCGAACGTCTCGCGGGCGCCGCCGAGTTGCTGGTTCTCCTCGCTGTCCCGGGCGTCGGAGCCGATCAGCAGGATGTTCAGCGGGGTCTGTCCGGCGGCGTTCGGCGTCGGCTCGGCGACCTTGTGGTCGCCCAGGTTCAGCGGGTTCTGCTTGATGTTGTCGTTCAGGTGCCGGTAGTAGACGTAGCCGGCTCCGGCCGAGCCGACGAGGAGCAACGCGAGGACCGCCGCGCACCACTTGAGCATCCGGCGCCGCGGGCGGTGGCCGCCGTCCGCACCGGACGCCGGTATGTCCCCGCCGTCGCCGTCGGACGCTTTGTCGGCCGGGCCGTCGGCCGCGCCGCCGGCCGGGCCGTCGTCCGGTTCACGCCGGTCGTCGCGGAGTGTCCTCCGTGCGGCGCTCTGCGTCACTGCCGCCGTCCTCCCCACCCCTGGTACTCCTCGCGTCATGGAACAAGGCCCGTCCTGCGTTGTGTTAGACGCACGACGGGGCCGTCAGTTGCGCGCGGAACGCAACCGATTCAACAACTTTTGGTGAGGGTTTCGCACGTGCTCGGCTGAACGTCAGCTCGCGCACTCCACCTTGTCGGCCGTGGACTTCTCCACGTCCGGCGCCCCGGCCGCGGAGCCGTCGAGCTGTGCCCCGGCGTCCGTGAAGTCCTCGCCGAGGGTCAGTGTCATCGTGGGCAGTCCCTGGGCGTTGGTGGCGCTCTCGCCGGGCTTCATCCCCGAGCCGGACAGGCCGAGGATGTCGGCGAGGCGGCGGGCCTGGTCGGCCTGGTCGGGCGCGTACTCGAGGGTGGTCTTCTTCAGCGTCTTCGGGGCGTTGCCGGCGTTCTCCGACTTGCTGACGCCCTCCTCGAGCTGGAGCCGGTTGAGCATGTCCTGGGCGCTGCCCGCCGGGGCACCGCCGTTGAAGACCCGCACCCGGACCTCGGAGGCCTCTGCCTTGGGGCCCTTGAGGCGGGCGGCGACGGCGGTCTTCTTCTCCTTCTTCTCCTGCTGCTCGACCTCGGTCAGCGACACGTCGTTCGCGATCGCCGCGAAGAGCTGGGGTGCCTTGGCCTCGTCGAGGACGACGGTCGCCTTCACCGTCTCCGCGGGGTTGTCCTTCACCGGGACCGTGGTGAAGGAGATGTTCTTCGTCGGTACCTTCTTCAGCTCCAGGGCGACGTCCTTGAGCGTGCTGACCTTGCCGATACCGGTGTCCACGGTCAGCGCCTTGGTGGCGGCATCGGCCAGCTTCACGAGCCTGGTGGGGCTGGTCAGGGTGTCGCTGGAGGACATCTTGCGCATCAGCGAGGCCAGGAAGTGCTGCTGCACCTTGATCCGGTCGAGGTCGCCCTCGTTGCCGAAGCTGTGCCGGGTACGGACGAAGGCGAGGGCGTCCTCGCCCGCCACCGTCGACTCGCCCGCCGGCAGCCTCAGCTTCGACTGCTTGTCGTCGACCGCGTGCTCCAGGCACACCTTGACGCCTTCGACCGCCGTGGTGAGGGTCTTGACCGCGTTGAAGTCGGCCATCATGAAGTGGTCGACGGAGATGCCGGTGGCCTCCTCCACGGTGCGCATCGTGCAGCCCGGGTCCCGGCCGCCCTCGCCGAGGCTGCGGTTGAACCGGGCGCCCTGCAGCCCCGGGATCACTTTCTCCGTCCCGTCCTCCAGCTTCGTCGGGCAGTCGGGGACGTCGACGATGAGGTCGCGCGGGATGCTGAGCGCGGTGGCGTTGGTGCGGTCCTTGGAGACGTGCAGCAGGATCGTGGTGTCCGCGTGCCCGGCGCTGTTCTTGTCGCCGTAGCCCTCGTTGCCGGAGCCGGTGCGCTTGTCGGTGCCGAGGACCAGGATGTTGAAGGCCTCGTCCTTGCTGAAGTCGCCCGAGCCCGCGTCGCCGACGTCGGTCGTGTGGACGTTGCCCTCGAGGTGCTTCAGATAGACGTAGCCGGCCGTGCCGGTGGCGAGCACCACGAACGCCATCGTCCCGCCCGCCCACAGCAGGGCCTTCCTCGCCCTCGGCCCCCGCTGCGCCGGCCGGTCGCCGCGCCGTCCGGGCGGCGCAGCGGGGGCACCGCGCCGCCGCGGCGGGGGGACCTCACGGCCGGGCGCCCGGGTGCGGCCGGGCGCGGCACCGTACGCGTGGTGGCCGCTGTGGCGGGGGCCCGGGACGGGTGACTGCGGTGCGGAGGGGCCCAGTCGCAGTTCGTATTCACCGGTGGCCGGGTTGAGTATCCATTGGTCTGCGGGGTCGACGTTGTCCGCCCGCCCACGGCTCTGCGCGTCCACGCTCGTCCGAATCCTCCGTCCGGGCCACGCGGCATCCTCCCCCTCCAGAAGGTGTCCGCGCGTACTGGTCACCACCGTGCGCGACGCCAGGACGGTCCTCGCGGCCGGGGCACTGGAGCGTTCACATTAGCCGCCCGCCTGAGCGAGGAGTGGCTTCAGTGACGAATTCCTCGTCCCCGGAACGGGGCAAACCGCCCTATTGGGTGGGGAAATGGTGCTGCCGGCTCCCTGCCTGCCGTGGGACCCGCCCTACAGGGGCACCCGGTGGCCTGCCCGGCAGGTCACTTGGCGCACTCGACCTTGTCCGCCGTGGACGTGTCCTTGACGACGTCGTCCGGCGCCTTGGACGGAGTCGTCAAGGATGTGCCCGCACCCTTGAAGTCCTCGCCGAGGGTCAGTGTCATCGTGGGCAGTCCCTGGGCGTTGGTGGCGCTCTCGCCGGGCTTCATCCCCGAGCCGGACAGGCCGAGGATGTCGGCGAGGCGGCGGGCCTGGTCGGCCTGGTCGGGCGCGTACTCGAGGGTGGTCTTCTTCAGCGTCTTCGGGGCGTTGCCGGCGTTCTCCGACTTGCTGACGCCCTCATTGAGCTGGAGCCAGTTGAGCATGTCCTGGGCGCTGCCCGCCGGGGCACCGCCGTTGAAGACCCGCACCCGGACCTCGGAGGCCTCTGCCTTGGGGCCCTTGAGGCGGGCGGCGACGGCGGCCTTCTCCTTCTTCTCCTGCTGCTTGACCTCGGTGAACGACACGTCGTTCTTGATCAGGTCGAACACCTGCGTCGCTTTGGGCTCCTGGGGGACGACGGTCGCCTTCACCGCCTCCGCGGGGTTGTCCTTCACCGGGACCGTGGTGAAGGTCAGGTTCTTGATGTTGAGCTTGCCCAGCTCCAGACCGAGGTCCTTCAGCTTGCTGATGTCTTTCAACTGGGTGTCGACGGTGAGTGCCTCGGTGCCCGCCTCCGCGAGCTTGACCATCTTCGTCGGGCTGGTGAGGGTGTCGTTGGACTTCAGCTGCCGCATCAGCGCGCCGAGGAACTGCTGCTGCACCTTGATGCGGTCGAGGTCGCCCTGATTGCCCCACGCGTGCCGGGTGCGGACGAACGCCAGAGCCTGCTCGCCCTCGATGGTGTTGGGGCCGGCGGTCAGTTGGAGCTTGGAGTACGGGTCGTCGACGTCCTCGGCGACACAGACCTCGACCCCGCCGACCGCTGTGGTGAGCGTCTTGATCGCGTTGAAGTCCGCCACCATGAAGTTGTCCGGCGTGATCCCGGTCAGCTCGGTGACGGTCCGCATGGTGCAGCTCGGCGTGCGTTCGTTCTGGCCGAGGCTGGTGTTGAAGCGGTTCCTGGAGCCCGGGATCACCTTCTCCGTCCCGTCCTCCAGCGTCGTGGGGCAGTCGGGGATGTCGACGATGAGGTCGCGCGGGATGCTGAGCGCGGTGGCGTTGGTGCGGTCCTTGGAGACGTGCAGCAGCAGCGTGGTGTCGGCGTGCCCGGCGCTGCCCTTGTCGCCGTAGCCCTCGTTGCCGGAGCCGGTGCGCTTGTCGGTGCCGATCAGCAGGATGTTGATGGCCTTGTCCTTCTGGAAGCCACCGGTGCTCGCGCCGTCGTCGGAGATGGAGTCGATGTTGTCGTTGAGGTGTTCCAGATACAGGTAGCCGGCCGTGCCGGTGGCGAGCACCACGAACGCCATCGTCCCGACCGTCCAGAGCAGGACCTTCTTCGCCTTCGACTTCTTCTTCACCGGCCGGCGTCCGCGCCGGCCCGGCGGCGGCTCCTCCGGCGCACCCCGGCGCCTGCGCGACGGCGGTGCCTCATGTTCGGCCGTCCCGCGCTCGGCCGTCCTGCGGCCGGCGGGGCGCTCCGCCGTGCGCCCGGGCGCATCGGTGCGGCCGCGCGGCGCACCGGCGCCGGTGCCCTTGCCCGCACTCGTGCCGCCACCCGCGCCGGAGGGGCGCGGTCCACGGGGAGAGGGGATCGGTGACTGCGGTGCGGAATCGTTCAGCCGCAGTTCGTAATCACCGGTGTCCGGGTTGAGTACCCACTGGTCTGCGGGGTCCATGTCGTTGCCCCGCCCACGGCCTTGCGCGTCCACGGTCGTTTGCGTCCTCCGTCGGTGCCACGCGGCACCCTTCCCCTCCTGGGCGCCCGGTCGGTCACGCAGTGCGCGACTGCAGGACGAACCTCGGGTGCGCGCGCACCGGAGCGCTCACACTAACGGCACGGAATGACTTCCGGCGACGCCGGTGGCACATTCCATGTTCCTACAACTGGGCAATTCGCACATATCCCTTGACATGACTTCACGGCCTTGGAGTCACCTGTGTGCCGGCTTTACGCGCAGCTGTCCTCGGCGGCCGTGTTTCCGGAGAATGTGGGAGTGGGGGAAGGGGTCCCGGACGGTTCCACGGATTCCTTTTGAGTGACCTTTCCGTCACTGTCCGTGCTGCCGTCGTCCGAATTCCCGGACAGTGTGCCGGAGTCGGTTCCGGAGTCGACTCCAATGCCGAGGTCCTGTGCCGTCTCCTGTGCGACCGTCACCGAGGCGTCCCTGCGCAACCGTGCGAACAGCGCCTCCGCCTCGGGCTGGGCGAGTCGGTCCCGATTGGCGTCGGCGGCATACGGCTCTCGTGGGACGGTGAGGAATTGCACGCGTCCCGTGGGGATCTCGCGCAGCCCGCGGACGAGTTCGTACAAACCGCGCAGACTCGCCAGTTCCGGGTCGGTCGTCAGCGCCGAAGTGGCCGCGTCCAGAACGGGATACAGCTTCACCGGATTCAGCAGAACGTCATTGCCGCGGACCTTGTTGACGAGCGCCCCGAGGAACCGCTGCTGGCGTTCCATACGGTGCGTGTCGCTGCCGTCGCCGAGCGACTTGCGGGCGCGGACATAACCGAGGGCCTGTTCCCCGTTCAGCGTCACCCGGCCCGCGGGCAGTCTCAGTTTCGCCGCCTTGTCGTCGATGGGCTCGCGCAGGCACACCTCGACGCCGTCGACCGCCTCGACCATCTCCTTGAAGCCGTGGAAGTCCACGACGATGTGATGGTCCACGCGAATGCCGGTGAGTTTCTCGACGGTGCGGATGGCGCAGGCCGAACCACCCCGCTGGAAGGCCTGGTTGAACATCGCGAACACGGGCTCGGCACGGGTGCCGTCCCCGCGCAGGCAGCCCGGCACGGCCACCATCAGGTCACGGGGCAGGGACACGGCGGTGGCGCTGCGCCGGCCCGCCGACAGATGCAGCAGGATCGCGGTGTCGGACCGCTCCGTCCCCGAGTCCCGGCCGTAGTGGCGGTTGTCGTCCCCGGAGCGCGAGTCCGAGCCGATCAGCAGGATGTTCCGGGCCTCCCTGACCAGCGCGGTGGGCCGTTCCTTCTCGAACCGTGTGAGTTCGGCCGCGGCCGCCTCGTCCGGCGTGATGTTCCCGTCGAGCTTCACGTACACCGCCCACCCGGCTCCGGCGGCCAGGGCGAGCAGCGTGGCGATACCGAGCCCGGTGCCCCGCACCCACCGTCGCCGCCTGCGCCGCGCCAGCCCCCTCCCGCTCGCCGAGGCTCCCGTCCCCGGCCCGAGGGCACGTCCGTCCCCCGCGCCCGCGGGGGACGTGCCTGCGGTGTCGCTCATGACCGGTCCACCCCTCACTGCGTACGGCGTGCGGTGGAGGCCGTACGTGCCGTGCGTGCCGCTGATACGACGATGACCCGGATGCGGGGCGGAGGCGGGCACTGCTGAGCCGTACGGGGGACGGAGCGCGGCGAACGGGGTACGGCCCGGCGGGTTCGGTTTGGACGAGTCCGTCCGCGTCGAGCGGGGCCGGGCCGCGGCGGAGCCGCCCGCTAGCGGGAGATGACCGTGACCCGTTCGCTTTCGACGCGCTTGTCCAGGGCCTCGTCCCCGAGCCGGTCCAGGTTGCGGCACAGCACCACCGAACCGCCGGTCGCCAGCGGCCCGTACAGGCCCGCGTGCAGTCCCTCCCACGTGTCGTACGACAGGCCCGACAGGATGCGCGAGCCCGGTCCGGTCAGCCCGAGGTCCGTCGCCTCCGCGCGGGCTCGTTCCACCACCTCGGCCCCGGTGAACTCCCGTCCCGCCGCGATCAGCGCCGGAGCCTCGGGGTCGACCGGCGCGTACGGCGCGAACCGGTCGCCCTGCCCCGGCACCTCCACGGCGTAGTCGGCGAAGCCTTCCGGAGGCTGCGGGAAGCGTCCCCCGAGCGGCCTGAGCGCCAGCGCGATCCGCGCGCCCGAGCACGCCCGCGCGGCCTCCAGCGAGTCCGGCCCGCTCACCACGACGTCGGCGGCCGCCGGGTCGCCGGACATGTCCGCGACCGCGCCCACCGACGCGCATGCCAGCAGCCACACGGCCGTCTGCCAGTGCGCGGGCAGCAGGAGGGACACGCGGTCGCCCGGCTCGGCGGACAGTTCGTCCTGGAGCAGGTTCGCGGTCTTGGCCACCCAGTTGGCGAAGGTGGCCACGGACAATTCGACGCGTTCGCCCGTGGCGTCGTCGTAGAAGGTCACCAGGGGGCGGCCCGGGTCCGCGGCGAGCGCGGAACCCAGCAGGTCGGCGGGGGTGCGGTCGGTGGCGTTCACCCGCGCAAGCGTACGCGGACGAGGCTGTGCGCACCGGGTGGCGGGGGCACCGGTTCGGTGGAGCGGACCCCGACAGCCCGTCAATTCCCCGATGGACATATTTGTATGATTATGTCCAAGATCGGGGGCATGCGTAGAATTCCTGCTTCCGTCATCGGTGTCACCTGCGCGACCGCTCTCGCGCTCCCCCTTGCGCCGTCCGCCGGCGCGGCGACCGCGGGGCCGGGGCAGCCGACCCGGGCGGCTCCGCATGCGGCGGTGACGGCCGAGTCCGGTACCACGGGCAGCACCGAGTCGCTGCCCCTGCAACCCCTCGACCCCGACCGTGCCTCCGGCGCCGCCACGTTCGGCCTGACTCCCCGGTCCGTGAGGAACTTCTCCCTCCTCGGCGTCGTCTGGGACGACCCCGCCGCCGAATTCCAGGGTCAGGTCCAGGTCCGCACCCGCGCGGCCCGCACCGGCTCCTGGTCCGACTGGCGGGACGTCGAGGCCCACAACGCCGACCACGCGGCCGACCCCGGCACCTCCGACGACGGGGAACGCGCCTCGGGTCGGGTCCGCGGCGCCACCGCACCGCTGTGGGTGGGCGACTCGGACGGCGTGGAGATCAGGGTCCTGGCGGAGTCCGGAGGCCCGGGGCGCACCGGTACGGCTGACGAGAACGCCGAGAACGCGGGGAGCACCGAGAACGCCGAGAACGCCGAGAACACAGCCCTGCCGCTGCCGTCCGGGATGCGCCTCGAACTCGTCGACCCCGGCGAGGGCACCCCGTCCGCGGACGGCACCGCAGGCGGCACCGGCGCGCAGCGGAAGGGAACGGTCGCGCGGCAGCGGGCGAATCCGTACATCGGCCCGCGTCCCGACATCGTCACGCGGGCCGACTGGGGGGCGGACGAGAGCCTGCGGGCGGAGGGGTTCGTCTACACGGACGAGGTCGATGCGGCCTTCGTGCACCACACCGCCTCCGGCAACGACTACACGTGCGAGGAGGCACCCTCGCTCATCCGTGGTATCTACCGCTACCACACGGAGAGCATGGGCTGGCGGGACATCGGCTACAACTTCCTCGTCGACAAGTGCGGAAAGGTCTACGAGGGCCGTGCCGGGGGAGTGGCGGAGCCGGTCCTGGGCGCCCACACTCTGGGGTTCAACTCCGACACCATGGGGGTGGCGGTTCTCGGCACGTACGACTCCACGGAACCGTCGGACTCGGCGGTGAAGGGCGTCGCCCGGCTCACCGCGTGGAAGCTCGGGCTGTACGGCGTGGATCCGAACGCGGAGACATATCTGACGTCCGGCGGTGGCAATCTCTACGCAAAGGGCACGAAGGTACGACTGAACGTGATCTCCGGTCACCGGGACGGGTTCAACACCCTGTGCCCAGGGGGGAAGCTCTACGACCGGCTCGGCACCACCCGCTCCACGGCGGCCGGTTACCAGGGCCGCTGAGCTGCGCGGAGCCGCCGGGCCGGGTCCCTTCCTGCCGGAGACACACCGTCGAAAGCGCTGTGGAACGGTCTGCATAAACTGGCCGGCCGAAAGACAGTTCGGCCGGTCCCGGCAGGAAGCAGAGACGACAGGTGACAGAAGCGATCCTCCTGGTCGGCGGCAAGGGCACGCGGTTGCGCCCGCTCACGGTGCACACACCGAAGCCCATGGTCCGGGCTGCCGGGGTGCCCTTCCTCACGCACCAGCTGGCGAGAGCGAGAGCGGCGGGCGTCGAGCACATCGTCCTGGCCACGTCCTATCTGGCCGAGGTCTTCGAACCGTACTTCGGCGACGGGTCGTCGCTGGGGCTCCACATCGAGTACGTGACGGAGGTGGAGCCGCTCGGCACCGGCGGCGCGATCCGCAACGTCGCCTCCCGGCTGCACTCCGGCCCGGACGAACCCGTGCTGATCTTCAACGGCGACATCCTCACGGGCCTGGACATCCGGGCGCTGGTGCGCACCCACGAGACGACGGGCGCGGACGTCTCGCTGCACCTGACGAAGGTGACCGACCCGCGGGCGTACGGACTGGTGCCCACGGACGACACGGGCAGGGTCCTGGCGTTCCTGGAGAAGCCGCAGACGCCCGAGGAGATCGTCACCGACCAGATCAACGCGGGGGCGTACGTGTTCCGCCGCTCGGTCATCGACACGATCCCGACGGGCCGGCCGGTGTCGGTGGAGCGGGAGACGTTCCCGGGCCTGCTGTCGGCGGGGGCGCACCTCCAGGGTCTGGTCGACTCCACGTACTGGCTGGACCTCGGTACCCCGGCCGCCTTCGTCCGCGGCTCCGCGGACCTGGTGCTGGGCCGCGCCCCGTCTCCGGCGGTCCCCGGCCGCTGCGGCGACCGGCTGGTCCTGCCGACGGCGACGGTGGCACCGGACGCCAAGCTGGCGGGCGGGACGGTGGTGGGCGAGGGCGCGTTCGTGGCGGAGGGCGCGCGCGTCTTCGGCAGCACGATCCTGCCGGGTGCGGTCATCGAACCCGGCGCGGTCGTCACCGACTCGCTGATCGGCACGCGCGCGCGGGTGGGGGAGCGGTCGGTCCTCACCGGGACGGTCATAGGCGACGGCGCGGTCATCGGCGCCCGCAACGAACTCCGGGACGGGGCGCGGGTGTGGTGCGACGCGCGGATACCGGCGGGGGCGGTGCGGTTCTCCTCGGACGAGTAGCCGGCCGTGTACCGGCCCGGGGTGGGGCCGGGGCGGTTGAGGGCTCAGGCGGTTGAAGGCTTGGACGGCTGGGGGCTCGGGCTGCTGGGGGCTCGGGCCTCACAGCCGTCCGATGTCCCAGTGCGGCCTCTTCGGGGCCCGCCGAGCCGGCGTTCTTCCGCTCAGCAGGATCAGCCGGGCCGCCCGGTGCCGTTGCCCGGCATACGGCTCCAGCAGTTCGAGCATCACCGCGTCGTCCGCGTCCCGGTCCCCGGCGAGGGCCCATCCCACGATGCCCGGCAGGTGCAGGTCCCCCACGGTCACCTCGTCCGCCGAGCCGTGACTGCGCTGCACCGTCTCCGTGGACGTCCACGGACCGATGCCCGGCACCAGCTCCAGCCGCGCCCGCGCCGCCGCCGGAGCCATCCCGGCGGCCTCCTCCAGCCGCGCGGCGACGCGCACCGCCCGCAGGACCGTGGACGCCCGCTTGTCGTCGACGCCGGCCCGGTGCCACTCCCAGGAGGGGATCAGCGCCCAGGTCCGGGGTGACGGCATCACCGACATCCGTTCGGGCGCGGGCCCGGGTGCCGGCTCCCCGTACTTCCGTACCAGCAGCCGCCACGCCCGGTACGCCTCATCGGTGGTGACCTTCTGCTCCAGGACCGACGGGATCAACGACTCCAGCACCAGCCCGGTCCGCAGCAGCCGCAGTCCCGGACGCCGGTGCCGAGTGAGCGCCAGCACCTTGTGCCGGGGGACGAACGCCGCCGGTTCGTCCGCGGCCCCGAGCAGGTCCGGCAGCCGCTCCAGGAGCCAGTCGGCGCCGGGGCCCCAGGCCTCGCCCCGCACCTCGCCGCCGTGCCGCGTCACCCGCAGCGTCCCCGGCCCGGTGGGCGTCAGGCTCGCCCGCCAGAAGGAGCCGTCCGGCAGCGCGCGGAACGTCGGGTCCCCGGGCCCGCGCCGCAGCGGAGCGAGGACCAGACCGAGGTCCAGCGGCCCGTCCGGCACCCAGCTCCGCACCAGGGCCGGGACCGGTGCCTGGCGGGGCACCCCCGTGGGTACGGCGGTCCGTCCGCCTCGCACGGTCGTGCGAGCGGGCCGGGGAGCGAAACGTCCTGCCACAGAGAGGATTCCGGGGAGTGGGGAAGCGGGAGACGGGGGAGGGGCGGAAGATGCGGGAAAGGGAAGGGAGAGCGAGGGAAGCCCCACCGGAGTGGGGCTCCGCCCGGCCGGCGGGCGGCGGCTCCTACGAGGGTAGGCGTCCCGCGCGTCCGGCTCACCGCACCTCGATGAACGCGCCCGCGTCCCGCTCCGGTCGTGGCCGGGGGTCCTCGGCGGGATGGCCGACCGCCACCGCGCCCATCGGGTCCCAGTCCGCGGGCAGGTCCAGGACCTCGCGGACCACGTCCCGGCAGAACATCGTCGACGACACCCAGGCCGAGCCCAGTCGCTCACCGGCCAGGGCGACCAGGAAGTTCTGCACGCCGGCGCCCGTCGCGACCACGAACATCTCCCGCTCGGCGGCGTCCCGCCGCGCGTCCCCGTAGGTGTGCGAGCCGTCCATGACCAGGCAGGGCACGACCAGACAGGGCGCGTTGCGCAGGACGTCGCCGCGGCGGACGCGCTTGGCGATGGACTCCTCCGTCTTTCCGTCCCGGCGCAGGTCCGCGATCCAGGCGTCCCGCATGGCGTCCAGCAGGCGGAGACGGGACTCCGGGGACTCCAGCAGGACGAAACGCCACGGTGTGGTGTGGTGCGGTGCCGGAGCCGTCACGGCCGCGGCCACCGCGCGGCGCACCGACCCCGGGTCGACGGGCTCGTCGGTGAAGGCCCGTACCGTGCGGCGCCGGGTCACCGCCTGCCGTATCGCCTCCGACGTGCCGAGCCGGAACATGTCGTCGCGGGAGTCGCGAACCAGGGCCCGTGCGCCGTCGCCGTGGTCGTCGTCGGCCGTGACCAGGCCGGGCAGCCCGCGGACGACGGCCACCGGCAGGCCGGCGGCCTTGCCCTTGACCAGGTCGCCCGCCGCGGCGAGTTCGTCGGCGGTGGCGACGACGGTGGCGCCGAGCGGATTGCCGTGCGCGTCCGTGCCGCCGCGCAGGTCGTCCAGTACGCGCACGCCCGCGGCGCCGATCGCGACGTCCGTCAGCCCCGCGCGCCAGGGGCGCCCGAAGGTGTCGGTGACCAGCACGCCGACCGTGACCCCCAGGGCGTCGCGCAGGCCCTCGCGGATCGCCCGCGCGGACCCGTCCGGGTCCTCGGGCAGCAACAGCACCGTGCCGGCCGGGGTGTTGGACGCGTCGACCCCGGCCGCGGCCATGACCAGGCCCTGCCGGTTCTCCACGATGCGCAGGGCGCCGCGCCGGGCCACCACCCGTACCGTCTCCGCGTCGATCGCGGCCTCCCGGTCGGACGCCTCCAGCATCCGGCCCTCCGCCTTGGAGACGATCTTGGAGGTGACGAGCAGCACGTCACCGTCGGCCAGCCCCGGCTCCGCGGCCGCGATCAGTTTGGCCAGGTCGTCCCCCCGACGGACCTCGGGGAGGCCCGCGACGGCCCACACCCGGTACCCCGTGGACGCCGCGCCGCCCGCGTGCGGGTCGTCGCGCACGCGTGCGGCGTTCACGTCGTTGTTCAAGCCGTTCAAGCCGTTCACGTGGGTGAAGTCGTTCAAACCGACCGCACCTCCTCCGCCAGCGCCAGCGCCTCCCGCGCCATCCGGGTGGTCGCGTCGACGTCGGTCATCATCAGCGGCACCGCCCGGCAGCGGATCCCGGCCTCCTCGACACGCTCCACACAGGCCGCGTCGACCGTGTCGACCAGCCAGCCGTCCAGCAGGCCCGAGCCGTAGTGCTCGGCCACCGCCGGTGCGGTGGACTCGACGCCGACCGCCGCGAGCACCTTGTCGGCCATGCCGCGCACGGGCGCGTCCCCGACGATCGGCGACAGGCCGACCACCGGCACGCCAGCGTCGGCGATCGCCTCACGGATGCCGGGGACGGCGAGGATCGTGCCGATGGAGACGACCGGGTTGGACGGCGGGAAGAGGATCACGTCTGCCCCGGCGATCGCCTCCAGCACGCCCGGCGCCGGCTTGGCCTGCTCCGCGCCGACCGGCACGACCGCCTCGGCCGGGACCGACGCCCGCAGCCGTACCCAGTACTCCTGGAAGTGGATCGCCCTGCGCTCGCCGGCTCCCTCCGCCGGCCCCGTCGTCGAGGTGGTCGAGCCCGCCGTGGCCCCCGCCGAGTCGTCGGCGGGCAGGGTGACGGCGACGTGGGTCTCGACGCGGTCGTCGGTCATCGGGATCAGCCGGACCCCCGGCTGCCAGCGGTCGCAGAGCGCCTCGGTCACCGCGCTCAGCGGATACCCGGCGGCGAGCATCTGCGTCCGCACGATGTGGGTGGCGAAGTCCCGGTCGCCGAGCCCGAACCACCCCGGGCCGACGCCGTACGCCGCGAGCTCCTCCTTGAGGCGGAAGCTCTCGTCGGTCCGCCCCCAGCCCCGCTCCTCGTCGATGCCGCCACCGAGCGTGTACATCACCGTGTCGAGGTCCGGGCAGACCTTCAGCCCGAAGAGGTGAATGTCGTCCCCGGTGTTGCCGATGACCGTGATGTCCGAGTCCGGCGCGGCCCGCTTCAGACCGCGCAGGAAACGGGCACCGCCGATGCCGCCTGCCAGAACCACAATGCGCATGGGAAACAGTGTCTCAGCCGCCGGGCCGGCGGCAGCAAGCCCCGCACGGAACCGTGACCGACAGATCGGCGCTCAGGACACCTTGGTCAGTCGCAGACCGGGTCAGGCCACGGCCCCGTGCGGAACACGACCATCCTCACCGTCTCAGACGGACAGGGCCCCGGGCACCGGCCGCGCCTCGCAGTGCGGGGCGAGGGGGCGCATCGGCATCTCGGTCAGGCCCGGGTAGTACACGTGCAGGCTGACCGCCGACTCCAGTGTGTCGTTGACGACCTCGTGCACATAGCCGGGTGGGAACACCCGCTCCGTACCCGCCGTCAACGCACGCGTGCCGCGCCCGGTGCGCTCGGTGAGGGCGCCGTCCAGGACGGTCATGACTCCGGAGGAGGGGCCGTGGCCGTGCGGTCCGCTGCCCTGGCCGGGAACCCAGGACAGCAGCCACACCTCGTAGCCGACCGGGGTCTTTCCGGCTCGAGCGGAGCCGAGGCCTGGGGGGAGGGTGCGCAGCCGGTGGTACCAGCGGCTGGTCGCGTCGTACCGCACCAGGTGCTCCCACGAGGAGCGGTCGGCGGCGAGGGAGCGGGCCAGCCCGACGAACTCGGCGACGGTCGCCGGGTGCTCGCGCGGGGTCTGCAGCAGGTGTGGGACTTCGAGGATGTCGCCGGCGATCTGGAGGTCGCTGTCGCTGTTCATGGGATGCGGTGTTCCTCGGCGGAGAAGCGCTTGGTGAGCGGTGAGCGGGAAGGCAGGGGCAGGAGAGGGGGGGGGCTGCAGCGTGTGCTGTCGCGTGCGTCCGGGTCGCGGACGGCGGCGAGGAGTGCCCCGGTGGGAGCGGAAGGAACTGGAGTGGAGGGAACTGGCCTCGAGTCGAGGGTGACTCGAAGGGTCGGAGCGCGTTGGGCTCAACAACCGGAACAGTGACAGCTACAGCGAGCGCGGGCAGCACCGAGGAACCCGGCGGAGCGGGTCGAGGTGAGTGCCAAGTTCGCGAGCATGCCCACAAGGACAGCGGTTCACACCTCCAGTGTCAACTCGACGCCCGGATCGTGGGACACGGTTCACTCCATCCGGTTCACCTGCGGGACGAAAGGTTTGTTCGCGTGATTCCGGGGACACAAGGTGCGCACGGCCGGGCACACAAGTGCCGTTGCGATCCTGTGATCCGAATGTGATCCGGCTTGCTGTGGTGCCGGTGCGACAACGGGGTCGGCCGATCGGGCGTCTCCCCTTGTGGAGGTTCAGCACGGGGCGGGAAGCTCTGTCGGAGTCGTCGGTGTGTCAACGTTTATGGCGATTTGAACACTTTCGGCTTGGGCTTGGTTCTGCAGAGTGAATAAGGGCGCCAATAGCAGATCTCAGCTTGACTCGCCCGGAGCAGCACACTTGTAATTTCACTCGTGTCGTTTGGCCAGGACAGGTAACGGCAGCGTCACGGGGACACGAAAGACAGACGAGGGGCGCACATGACGGAGCTGGTGCAGCAACTGCTGGTCGATGACGTGGATGAGGAACTCGGCTGGCAGGAGCGCGCGCTGTGCGCCCAGACCGACCCCGAGTCGTTCTTTCCCGAGAAGGGCGGTTCCACCCGGGAGGCCAAGAAGGTCTGTCTCGCCTGTGAGGTCCGCTCCGAGTGCCTCGAATACGCCCTCGCCAACGATGAGCGCTTCGGTATCTGGGGCGGCCTGTCCGAGCGGGAGCGGCGTCGGCTGAAGAAGGCGGTGGTCTGAGGGCGCCGTCGGTGAACGGAGCGTCACATCCGGTGTGCCGCATCCAGGGAGTCACATCCGTATGCGCGCCATGTCCGTGCATATGTCAGATGTTCTGTATATGTACATGTTGTGCATGTGTCGGGTGCGGTCCGTCGCGGGCGGGTTGTCCACAGGCGGCGGGCCGCCTTGCCGCCCAGCCGATAGTGTGGGCGCTCGTCCGAGACGTCACGCCGCCCCCACCGGGCACGGGCGTCCCCCACAGTCCACCGAACCGGGGCCCGTACCTCGATGTCCGTGCACAGTCACCCGGCAGCCCGTCAAGACGTAGCTGCCGCTCCAGAGTTCCCGCGTCATGTGGTGACCGCGGTCCTCGTCTCCCACGACGGAGCCCGCTGGCTGCCCGACGCGCTCGCCGGGCTACTCGGCCAGGAACGCCCCGTCCAGTTCGCCATGGGTGCCGACACCGGCAGCGGTGACGACTCCGCCCGACTGGTCACCGAAGCCCTCGGCGACGACCACGTCCTGCACCTCGCCCGGCGCACCGGCTTCGGCCAGGCCGTCGAGGAGTGCAACCACGCCGCGCCGCACCTCACCCCGGACGACCTGCCCTACCTGAAGCGGCCGAGCGGCTGGGACCCGGTCACGCGCAGCTGGCACGACGACGCGTACGACCTGCCCGACCTCCCGCACGGCGAGCCGGTGCAGTGGCTGTGGCTGCTGCACGACGACTGCGCCCCCGAACCCGACGCGCTGGCCCGGCTGCTGAGCGTCGTGGACAACGAGTACGAGCTCGGCCGTGACGACGTCGCCGCCGTCGGCCCCAAGCTGCGCGGCTGGTACGACCGCCGGCAACTGCTGGAGGTCGGCGTCTCCATCGCCAACTCCGGCCGCCGCTGGACCGGCCTGGACCGCCGCGAACAGGACCAGGGCCAGCACGACCAGGTCCGGTCCGTGCTGTCGGTGTCCACCGCCGGCATGCTGGTCCGCCGCGACGTCTTCGACCAACTCGGCGGCTTCGACCGGCACCTGCCCCTGATGCGTGACGACGTCGACCTGTGCTGGCGCGCGCACACGGCGGGGTACCGGGTGCTCATAGCCCCCGACGCGGTCGTGCGGCACGCCGAGGCGGCCTCCCGCGAGCGCCGCGCCGTCGACTGCGTGGGCCGCACCGCCGCCTCCCCGCACAAGGTGGACAAGGCGGGCGCCGTCCACACCCTGCTCGTCAACACCCGCACCGCGGCCCTGCCCTGGGTACTGCTGCGGGTCGTCCTCGGCACCCTGCTGCGGACCCTCGCCTACCTGGTCGGCAAGGTCCCCGGGCAGGCCGTCGACGAGATCCGCGGCCTCATGGGCACCCTGCTGCGGCCCGAGCGCATCCTCGCCGGACGGCGCCGCCGCGGCAGCCCGCAGGTCGACAAGGGCGAACTGCGGCCGCTGTTCCCGCCCCCCGGCGCGACCATCCGCGTGACCGTCGAGCAGGCCGCGAGCAGTCTCGTCGGCCGCTCCGACCCCGAAGCCACCTCCGGCGCCGGACGGCACGGCGGCGCCGTCGAGTCCGGACCCGGCGGGGACGACGCCGACTTCCTGCAGGTCGAGCAGTTCGCCCGGCTCAAGCGGATCGCCCGCAAGCCCGGCCCCGTGCTCTTCCTGGCCCTGCTGTTCATCTCCCTCGCGGCCTGCCGCGAACTCCTCGGCGGCGGTGCGCTCGCGGGCGGCGCACTGCTCCCCGTCCCCGCCGACTCCGCCGACCTCTGGGCGCGGTACACCGACACCTGGCACGCGGTGGGCGCCGGCGGCACCGGGTCCGCGCCGCCCTACCTCGCCGTCGTGGCGGCGCTGGGCACCCTGCTGCTCGGCTCCCCCGGGGTCGCCGTGACGATCCTGCTCGTCGGCTCGGTGCCACTGGCCGGCTTCAGCGCGTACTTCGCCTCCCGCCCGCTCGTCGAGTCCCGGCTGCTGCGCGCGTGGGCCGCCGTCGCCTACGCCTTCCTGCCCGCCGTCGCCGGCGCCCTGGCCGGCGGCCGGATCGGCACCGCCGTCCTCGCTGTGCTGCTGCCGCTGATCGCCCGCGCGGGCATCGCCGCGAGCGGACTCACGAACCCCCCTGACGTCCGCGGTAGTTGGCGCGCGACCTGGGCGTACGCGCTGCTGCTCACCGTCACCATCGCGTTCACCCCGATCGTGTGGCCCATCGCCCTGGTCCTCGGCCTCGGCGTCCTCGCCCTGCGCAGGTCCGACCTCCCGGCGTACGGGCTCCGCTTCCTCGCCCAGCTCGGCACGCCGCTGCTGGTCCTGGCCCCCTGGTCGCTGTCGCTGCTCCCGTTCGGCTTCTTCCAGGAGGCGGGCCTGGAGTACGGCCCCTCCGCCGCCTCCGCCCTCGACCTGCTCGGCGCGAGCCCCGGCGGGCCCGGCGCGGTCGGCGGGGCGGTGCTCATCGGCATCGTGCTCGCGGCCCTCGCCGCCCTGCTCCGCTCCGAGCGGACTCTCGCCATCCGCGCCGCCTGGACGGCCGCCCTGGTGGGACTCGTCTTCGCGGTCCTGTCCAACGGCTCCACCTGGGCGGGGCCCGCGACCCTCGTCTACGGCATCGCCCTGCTGGCCGCCGCCGCCCTCGGCGCCGACGGGGCACGCGCGCGTGTCGCCGAGCAGAGCTTCGGCTGGCGTCAGCCGGTCGCCGTCCTGATCGCCCTCGCCTGCGCGGTCGGCCCGCTGCTGGCCGCCGCCGGCTGGGTGATCCGCGGCGCCGACGGACCGTTGCAGCGGCGCGACCCCGTGCAGGTGCCCGCGTTCGTCGCCGAGGAGAGCGGCACCCGCGACCAGGCCCGCACCCTCGTCCTCGACAGCGACTCCGCCGCCCACGTCGACTACGTACTGGTCCGCGGCTCCGGCGCCCGCATGGGCGACGCCGAGATCGCCGCCTCGAACAGCGGGAACAGCGGGCTCGACAAGGTCGTCGCCAACCTCGTCGCCGGCTCGGGCGCCGACCAGGCCGACCAGCTCGACGGATTCGCGGTGCGCTACGTCCTCGTCCACCCGGGCGCGCCCCGCGACGTGACCCGCGTCCTAGACGCCACTCCCGGCCTGACCCGGCTCAGCCAGCAGGCGGGCGGCGCGCTGTGGCGCGTCGACCAGGACGTGGCCCGCGCGAGCATCATCCCCGGCAAGGGGAGTGAGGGCGAGTCGCAGCCCGTGGCCGCGGGACCCGTCGAGATCCACACGAAGATCCCGAACGGCTCCGAGGGGCGTGTCCTGCGTCTGGCCGACTCCGCGGCCGAGGGCTGGGCCGCCACCCTCGACGGCAAGCCGCTGACCCCCACCACGGTCGACGGCTGGGCCCAGGGCTTCGAACTGCCCGCCACCGGCGGACGACTGGACGTCACCTACGACGACCCGTTCACCCACACCGCTTGGCTGTGGGCGCAGGGTCTGCTCGCCGTCGTCCTCGTCGTCCTCGCCCTGCCCGGCCGGCGCCGCGACATCGACGACGACCTGCCCGAGGAACCGGCCGTCGCAGCCGAGGCGCTCGCCGGTGACGGCCGCCGTGCCCGCCGCCTGCGCGCCCAGGCCGAGGCGGAGGCCGCCGCCGAGGAGACGGGCACGCACGGGGAAGCGGGTGAGGAGGCGGGCACGGAGGACACGGGCACGCAGGACGACGGGTTCGACACCCCGCCGGAGCCGGTTCCCGCGGCCGTTCCGCAACAGCGGTCCTACGACGAGTGGGACGCGGCGAGCTACCCGGCCCCCGAGTACGACGGCGCCTACCCCGCCGAGCAGTACCAGCAGCAACAGCAGTACGTGACGGACGACTACGGCCGGACGTACCCCGCGGATCAGTACCAGGACGGCCAGTACGACCCGTACGGCTACGACGGCACGCCCCAGCAGCAGCCGCCGTACGACCCCGCGACGTACGGGCAGGGCTACGAGGGCCACGAGGGCCACGACCAGACCTACGCGCAGGGCTACGACACGTCGTACGACCCCGAGCAGCCGCACCGCCCTCAGCCGGGCAGTGAGCGTTCCGACGGGAGCCAGCAGTGAACCGCACCACCCTGTCCCTGATCGCGGGAGCCACCGCACTCGCCGCCGTCACCGGCTTCGCGGTGCTGTCCGCGCCGGACCCCACGGCCGGGGAGGACGGCGTCGAGGCCGCCGCGGCGCACCTGCCAGTGGAACGCACCAGCCTGCTGTGCCCGACGCCCAGCACATCCGACCTCGCCGAGACGACGTACACGTCCTTCACGCCCGTCACGAAGGGCGCGGAGAGCGAGGGCAGGGCCGAACTCCGGTCGGCCGTCGAGGGGCGGTCCGCGGCGGAGGACGCGAAGGACGGCGACGGCGCGAAGGACACCGACGGCGAAGAGACCGCCGAGGACGGAGAGAAGGCCGCCGACGGCGAGAAGACTGCCGACGGCGAGAAGGCCGCCGACGGCAAGAAGGCCGAGAAGCCGGTTCTCGAGCCCAAGGAGCCCGGCAAGCCGGTCGTCGCGGACGTCTCCGGGGGCGAGGAGCCGGCCCTCGTCGGCACCGCCGAGGGCCGCCTCGCCCCGGGGTGGACCGTGCAGCAGACGACCGAGGTCGCCGCGGGCACCGGCCGGGGTCTGCAGGGCGTCAACTGCGCCGCCCCCGACACGGAGTTCTGGTTCCCCGGCGCGAGCACCGCGCTCGAGCGCACCGACTACGTCCACCTCACCAACCCCGACGACTCCGCGGCCGTCGTGGACATCGAGGTCTACGGCGAGGACGGCGCCCTCGAGACGGAGGCGGGGGAGGGCATCACGGTCCAGCCGCACTCCGCCGAACCGGTGCTGCTGTCCACGCTCACCGACGAGCAGCAGACGAATGTGACCGTGCACGTCGTCGTCCGCAGCGGGCGGATCGGCGCGGCCGTGCAGGCCCTGGACGCCACGCTCGGCGGTGACTGGCTGGCCGCGTCGGCCGACCCGGCGGGCAGCCTGGTCCTGCCCGGCATCCCCGAGGACGCCATCGCCGTGCGCCTGGTCGCCTTCACCCCCGGCGGTGTGGACGCCGACCTGAAGGTGCGGCTCGCCTCGCCCTCCGGGCTGATCACACCGGCCGGCAACGAGACGGTGCACGTGAAGGGCGGCAGGACGACCGCCGTCGAACTCGGCGACGTCATGCGCGGAGAGGCGGGCTCCCTGGTCCTCACGCCGACGGACCGCTCGGTGCCGGTCGTGGCGGCGGTCCGGGTGCTGCGCGGCAAGGACGGCAACCAGGAGTCGGCCTTCGTCCCGGCAGCCCGCCCGGTCGGCCTGCGCGCCACGGCCGCCGGCAACACGGCCAAGGGCAGCACCCTCGCCGTGACCGCGCCCGAGGGTGCCGCCAAGGTCAAGGTCACCGCGTCCGCGGGCAGTGAGGGAGGTGACCCGGTGTCCGAGACGTACACGATCAAGGCCGGTACCACCCAGCACATCGAGCTCCCGGCCCCCGAGGGTGTCAAGGGCACATACGCCCTGACGGTCGAACCCGAGTCGGACGGCACCCCCGTGTACGCGTCCCGGACCCTCGCCGTCACCGACGACGGCCTCCCGGCCTTCACCGTCCAGACCCTTCCCGATGACCGGGGCCTGGTGGCGGTACCGAAGGCGGAGGAGAACCTGTCGGTCCTGCAGAGGTAGGGGCTCTTCACGGAGCGGGCGCCGGAGCCGCCGCTCAGTCCTCCCCGTACCGGGGGTCGACGGTCTCCGGCGTCAGCCCCAGCAACTCGGCGACCTGCTCCACGACGACCTCGTGGACCAGCGCCGCCCGCTCGTCGCGTCCCTTGGTGCGGATCTCCACCGGCCGGCGATAGATCACGACCCGCGCGGGGTGCCCCTCCCGGCCCGGCACGGTGCCGCCCAGCGGCACCGCCTCGTCGCTCCACTGAAGTCCGGGCCCGTCCAGCCGCGGAACCTCCAGGACGAGGAAATCGATGTCGGTCAGCTGCGGCCAGCGCCGCTCCAGCCGCTCCACGGAGTCCTGCACGAGATCGGCGAAGGTCTCCGCGCGGCTGGCGGCGAGCGGCACCTGGGGCGGTGCGATCGGCCCGCGCATGCCCCGGCCGTGGCGATCACGGCGGCGGGGCCCGCGGTCGGCGGCACGGGGAGTCACAGGGGTGTCCATCAGGGTGAAGGGTAGTCTCCGCCGGTCCGGCGTGCCCGGCCCCCCACACGGCCTCGGGGCCGCGACACCCGCATGGAGTCGGACCGCGGTGTCGGTCCGCCCGGAACGGCATGTCGTCACATGACCATTCCGGCCAAGGTTCGGCTCGATTCGATATCTTTCGCGGGCCGGTGATCTCAAGGTATTTGACGGTGTTTGTACCAACTGATGACCGGAACAGGGGGCGCGGGTGCCTCGAACACGGGCGTCGGGGCAGGTCAACGGCGTGTGCCCGAGGGGGTGGGTGAGGTGTTTCAGGCCACGACACGAGGGAATGCCGGGGTGGGTAGTCTTCGCGACCCGCTCAAGAGTGCGGTACCGTCCAACATCGTGAGCCCTGTACGTCGCTGTTCGCGCACCGCTTGCGGCCGTCCCGCCGTCGCGACGCTGACGTACGTCTACGCCGACTCGACCGCGGTCCTCGGCCCGCTCGCCACCTACGCCGAACCCCACTGCTACGACCTGTGCGCCGAGCACTCCGAGCGCCTCACCGCGCCGCGCGGCTGGGAGGTCGTCCGCCTGCTCGACGGTTCGGCTCCCGCGCAGCCCAGCGGGGACGATCTGGAAGCGCTCGCGGACGCGGTGCGCGAAGCCGCCCGCCCCCAGGAGCGAGCGGCCGGCGGCGCGGGGCGCGGCGCGGACCCGATGGAGGTCGCCCGCCGCGGCCATCTGCGCGTGCTCCGCTCTCCCGACAACTGACCGCACGACTGACCGCGGCCGACCGCCGCCCCCTGAGCGCGGCCGCGTCGACGGCCGGGATTCGTCGCTCCCCGCTCTCCCCGCTCCCTCGCTTTCTTCCCTCTCTTTCCTCCTGCCCCACCTGCCCCGTCAGTAAGGTGCCGCACACCCATTGACGCGCGCTTGTCGGGGACACGACCATTCCGGGCACGTAGCGAGAAACCTCTTTCGCATTGCGGAATTCAGGAGGCGCGTCCGTGTACGTCCAGGAACTGGAACCAGTCGCCGGCTCACTCGGTCTCTCCGCCCTCGTGGCGGCATTACCCCTCGTGATCGTCCTCGTCCTGCTCGGCGGCCTCCGCATGAAGGCGCACCTGGCGGGCCTGATCGGACTGCTGGGCGCCGTACTGGTGGCCTGCCTGGCGTACGGCATGCCGTGGGGCCAGGCGGCTTCCAGCGCCCTCCAGGGAGCCGTCTTCGGCCTCTTCCCCATCATGTGGATCGTCGTCAACGCGCTGTGGGTGTACCGGATGACGGTCCGCACCCGGCACTTCGACATCCTGCGCCGCTCCTTCGGCCGGCTCTCCGACGACCCGCGGATCCAGGCCCTGGTCGTCGCCTTCTGCTTCGGGGCGCTGCTGGAGGCGCTCGCCGGTTTCGGCGCCCCCGTCGCGATCTCCGCCGTGATGCTCGTGGCGCTCGGCTTCGATCCGGTGCGTGCCGCGATCGTCGCGCTGGTCGCCAACACCGCGCCGGTGGCGTTCGGCGCCATGGGAACACCGGTGGTCACGCTCGCCCAGGTCACCGGACTGCCGCTGGACTCGGTGGCGTCCGTCGTCGGACGCCAGACCCCGCTGCTGGCCCTCGTGGTGCCGCTGGTGCTGGTCTGGCTGGTGGACGGGCGGCGCGGGCTGCGGGACACCTGGGTGCCCGCGGTGGTGTGCGGAGTCGCCTTCGCCATCGCCCAGTTCGTCGCGTCCAACTACGTCTCCGCGCAACTCGCCGACATCGCCGCGGCCATGGCGGGCGCGGGCGCCCTGGTCGCCGTACCGCATTCGCGCGTGCCGGCCTCCGAGGCCGTACGCACCTCCGTACTGACCGGCGTACGCAGCGAGGAACTGGACGAGGAGGACCCGCGCGGCGAGGTCCTGCGGGCGTACGCCCCGTACGCGCTGATCGTGGTGGTCTTCTCCGTCGCGCAGATCCCGGTGATCAAGGACTGGCTGGCCGGGGCGACCCGGAAGACCGACTGGCCCTTCCTCGACGTCGCCGCGCCGAACGGGGAGCCGGTCGGCGCCAACGTGTTCACCTGGCCGATCGTCTCGACCGGCGGCACCCTCGTCCTGTTCGCCGGGGTGGCCACCGCGGTCGTGCTCGGTGTGCACGCGCGCGTGGCGGTCAAGGAATGGGCGGCGACCGTGTACGAACTGCGCTTCGCCATCCTCACGGTGACCTCCGTGCTGGCGCTCGCCTACGTCATGAACCTCTCCGGCCAGGCGGCGACGATCGGCTACTTCGTGGCCGCCGCCGGTGCCGGACTGGCCTTCCTGTCGCCCGTGCTGGGCTGGTTCGGCGTCGCCGTCACCGGGTCGGACACCTCGGCCAACGCCCTCTTCGGCGCCCTCCAAGTGACCGCCGCCCGGGAGTCCGGGCTGTCGCCCGACCTGCTGGCGGCCGCGAACAGTTCGGGCGGTGTCCTCGGCAAGATGATCTCGCCGCAGAACCTCACCATCGCCTGCGCCGCCGTCGGGCTGGCGGGCAAGGAGGGAGACCTGCTGCGCAAGGTGCTGCCCTGGAGCCTCGGCCTGCTGCTCGTGATGTGCCTGGTCGTGGTGGGCCAGAGCACCGCGGTGCTGGGGTGGATGCTGCCCTGACCCGAGACCCACCTGGAACGACATCAGGGAGGACACCCGGGACGACACTGACGAGGGCACCCGGGACGACGTCCCGTGAGCCCGATCGGACCACAGCGAACCGCCCGCAGCGGAGTGTCATCCGCTGCGGGTAGTTTGTGGTGACCACAGGACTTTCGGAAGGGTTGGCCGTGGCTGCTGATCTGTCACAGATCGTGAAGGCGTACGACGTACGTGGGATCGTCCCCGACCAGTGGGACGAGTCCCTGGCCGAGCTCTTCGGCGCGGCCTTCGCCCGGGTGACCGACGCGAGCGCCATCGTCATCGGCCACGACATGCGGCCCTCCTCGCCCGGCCTGTCGGGCTCCTTCGCCCGCGGGGCCGCGGCCCACGGCGTCGACGTGACCGAGATCGGCCTCTGCTCCACGGACCAGCTCTACTACGCCTCGGGCGCGCTGAACCTGCCCGGTGCGATGTTCACCGCCTCGCACAACCCGGCCCGGTACAACGGCATCAAGCTGTGCCGCGCGGGCGCCGCCCCGGTCGGCCAGGACACCGGGCTGGCGGAGATCCGCGAACTCGTCGAGAAATGGAGCGAGTCGGGTCCCCCGGAGCCGGTCGGCCCGATAGGAGAGATCACCCGGCGGGACACGCTGGGCGACTACGCGGCACATCTGCGCTCCCTCGTCGACCTGACCGCCGGCCGCCCCCTGAAGGTCGTCGTCGACGCGGGCAACGGCATGGGCGGGCACACCGTTCCCACGGTACTGGCGGACCTGCCGCTCACCGTCGTCCCGATGTACTTCGAACTCGACGGCACCTTCCCCAACCACGAGGCCAACCCGCTCGACCCGGCCAACCTCGTCGATCTGCGGCAGCGGGTCCGCGAGGAGGGCGCCGACCTCGGCCTCGCCTTCGACGGCGACGCCGACCGCTGCTTCGTCGTCGACGAGCGGGGCGAACCGGTCTCCCCGTCCGCGATCACCGCCCTGGTCGCCGCCCGTGAACTGGCCCGCAACGGCGGCAAGGGCACGATCATCCACAACCTGATCACCTCCTGGTCGGTGCCGGAGGTCGTCGAGGAGAACGGCGGCACACCGGTACGCACGCGCGTGGGCCACTCCTTCATCAAGGCCGAGATGGCCACGCACGGCGCGATCTTCGGCGGGGAGCACTCGGCGCACTACTACTTCCGCGACTTCTGGAACGCCGACACGGGCATGCTGGCCGCCCTGCACGTCCTCGCCGCCCTCGGCGGCCAGCAGGGCACCCTGTCCGACCTGGTCGCCCAGTACGACCGCTACGCAGGCTCGGGCGAGATCAACTCCACGGTCGACGACCAGGCGGCCCGCCTCGCCGCGATCAGGGCCGCGTACGGGGGCCGCGAGGGCATCACCCTGGACGAACTGGACGGCCTCACCGTCACCGCCGCCGACTGGTGGTTCAACGTCCGCCCCTCCAACACGGAGCCCCTCCTGCGGCTGAACGCGGAGGCCCGCGACGAGGCCACCATGACCAGGATCCGCGACGAGGCCCTGGACATCATCCGAGGCTGAAGCCCCACGGCACCCGTCCCGCGCGGGTGGCCGCCCGGCGTCCCCGGGGCGTCCGGGCGGGCCGGGTGTCGGCCCGACAGCCGCTGCCCGCCCGTACCGGCGCCACCGGCGGTACCCTGACCAGGCGCATCCGCATACGCCCGCCCCGAAGGGAACCCCCATGCCGCTGGAAACCGGCCTCCTGGAGATCCTCGCCTGCCCGGCCTGCCACTCCCCCCTCAAGGAGCAGGACAGTGAGCTGATCTGCACCGGCCAGGAATGCGGTCTGGCGTACCCGATCCGCGACGGCATCCCCGTCCTCCTCGTCGACGAGGCCCGCCGCCCCGGGTAACCGACGACCCGGCGACCCTGCGCACCAGCGACCCGCCGCCCGCGTACCGACGCCCCGCCGTTCGAAGGCTGCCGCCCATGATCGACGAATCGCTGCTCGACTCACCGGAGGGCCTCGCCGAGGCCGACCACCGCGGGCTGCTCCGCGGCGCCGCCGAAGCAGGCGCCCGAGTCCGCACCGCCGCCCGGTACGCCGCCGAGGCCGGCGTCCACGACCTCAAGCCCGACGGCCGTCCCCGCGCCGTCCTGATCGCGGGCCCCGGCGCCGCCGCCACCCAGACCGCCGACCTCCTCGGCACCCTCGCCGGCGCGGGCAGCCCCGTCACCCGGCTCGCGCCCACCGGCGTGGCCCCCGCCGCGGGCGCGCTGCGCTGGGAGCTGCCCGGCTGGGCCGGCTCCGTGGACCTGCTCCTGATCGCCACCCCGGACGGCACCGAACCGGGCCTGTCCCTGCTCTCCGAACAGGCCTACCGGCGCGGCTGCACCGTCGTCGCCGTGGCCCCCGCCCGCACCCCGCTCGCCGACGCGGTCAACGGCTCCCACGGCCTGTTCGTCCCCATGGCGACCGCGCCCTACGAGCAGGACGAGCAGGAGGAACCGCTCGCCTCCTCCGCCCCCGGAGCCCTGTGGGCGCTGCTCACCCCGCTGCTCGCGCTGCTGGACCGCACTGGCCTGCTCACCGCCCCGCCGGACGCCCTGGAGAAGGTCGCCGACCGGCTCGACCACGTCGCCGAACGCTGCGGCCCGGCCATCGCCCTCTACAACAACCCCGCCAAGAACCTGGCCGCCGAACTCGCCGACGCGCTTCCCGTCGTATGGACCGAGGGCACCTCGGCCGGCCCGGCGGGCCGCCGCTTCGCTGCCGCGCTCGCGGAGCTGTCCGGCACCCCCGCCGTCGTCGCCGACCTCCCCGAGGCGCTCGGCGTGCACAGCGCCCTGCTGGCCGGCCCGCTCGCCGCCCGCGCCAACCCGGACGACTTCTTCCGTGACCGCGTGGAGGAGCCGCCCGCCCTGCACGCGCGCGTGGTGCTGCTCCGGGACCGCCCGATCGGCGGCCTCACCGCCGCCCCGGCCGCCCGCGAGCTGGCCCTCAGCCACGACACGCCGATCAGCGAACTGGAACCGGGGGAGGGCGGCGAACTGGAGACCCTCGCCGAACTGATCGCCGTCACGGATTTCGCCGCCGTTTACCTGGCGCTCACCTCGGGAGCCTGATCATGCCCGGGACGGCCTGACCCGGGACGGCCTGACCCGGGAGGGCCTGACCCGGGACGGCCCGCCCGGACGGCCAGAAGTGGACGTCCGGGCGCGCAAGCCCCGACGCGGACGAACCGTGTCGGGCGGCCCGGCACGGGCGCCCCGCCCTCCGTACGAGAACCTGCCGAAGGACCCAGAGAGAACCCGATGGATCGCCTCGACAACACCATCCGCCCCTACGCCTGGGGTTCCACCACCGCCATCGCCGAACTGCTCGGCGTCGAACCGACCGGCGAGCCGCAGGCGGAGATGTGGCTGGGCGCCCACCCCGGCGCGCCCTCGCGCACCGACCGGGGCACGCTCGCCGAGGTCATCGACACCGACCCGGAGCGGGAACTCGGCGCGGCCTCGGTCGCGAAGTTCGGCCCGCGCCTGCCCTTCCTCCTCAAACTCCTCGCCGCCGGAGCGCCCCTCTCCCTCCAGGTCCACCCCGACCTGGAGCAGGCGAAGGCGGGCTACGCGGACGAGGAGCGACGCGGTGTCCCCGTCAGCGCCCCGCACCGCAACTACAAGGACGCCAACCACAAGCCCGAACTGGTCTGCGCACTCACCGACTTCGACGGCCTGTGCGGCTTCCGCGACCCGCGGCACGCCGCCGAACTGCTCGACGCCCTCGGCGTGGACTCCCTCAAGCCGTACGTCGACCTGCTGCGCGCCCGCCCCGAGGACGCGGCCCTGCGCGAGGTCCTCACGGCGATCCTCACCGCCGACCGCGACGAAATGGCCCTCACCGTCACCGAAGCGGCCTCCGCCTGCGAACGCCTCGGCGGCGACCACGCCCCGTACGCCGAGATCGCCCGCCACTACCCGGGCGACCCCGGCGTCATCGCCGCCATGCTCCTCAACCACGTCCGGCTCCAGCCCGGCGAGGCCCTCTACCTCGGCGCCGGCGTCCCGCACGCCTACCTGAACGGCCTCGGCGTCGAGATCATGGCCAACTCCGACAACGTCCTGCGCTGCGGGCTGACCCCCAAGCACGTCGACGTCCCCGAACTCCTGCGCATCGTCCGCTTCGAGCCCCGCGACCCCGGCGTGCTGCGCCCGGAGGCCGCACCGGACGGCGAGGAACTCTACGAAACCCCCACCGACGAGTTCCGGCTCTCCCGCTACGTCCTCCCGGCGGGCGGCACCACCCACGACCTCACGCTGGCCACCCCGCAGATCCTGCTCTGCACGGCCGGTTCGGTGCGGGCCGGTGAGCACGAGCTGTCCCCGGGTGCCTCGGTGTTCGTACCGGCGGGCGAAAAGGCCGAAGTCTCCGGTACCGGAACATTGTTCAGGGCAACTGTCGTCGCCTGACCGCCCGATGACGACGTTCTGACACGACGTCGTTCCATCGGACTGCAACAATGTCCCCCCGTCAAAGGGCAGCCGGAGCCCCGGGCGGCGTACGAAGACGTCCGCCCGGGCCCGTGAACGGCGTACGAAGGGACAACGCGGACACATGAGCGCGTCAGGCGGCACCAAGGCGATCGTTGCGGCACTCGCCGCCAACGCCGCGATCGCGGTAGCGAAGTTCGTGGCGTTCCTCTTCAGCGGCTCCTCGTCGATGCTCGCCGAATCGGTGCACTCCGTGGCCGACTCCGGCAACCAGGCCCTGCTGCTGGTCGGCGGCAAGCGGGCGCAGCGGCAGGCCACCCCGCAACACCCCTTCGGCTACGGCCGCGAGCGCTACATCTACGCCTTCCTCGTCTCCATCGTGCTGTTCTCGCTCGGTGGCATGTTCGCCCTCTACGAGGGCTACGAGAAGATCAAGAACCCGCACGAGCTCGAGCACTGGTACTGGCCGGTCGGCGTCCTCGTCTTCGCGATCATCGCCGAGGCCTTCTCCTTCCGCACCGCCATCAAGGAGTCCAACGCCCTGCGGGGCAAGCGCTCCTGGAAGGAGTTCGTCCGCCACGCCAAGGCACCCGAGCTGCCGGTCGTCCTCCTGGAGGACCTCGGTGCCCTCGTCGGCCTCGTCCTCGCCCTCGGCGGTGTCGGGCTCGCCCTGCTGACCGGCGACAGCGTCTGGGACGGCATCGGCACCCTCTGCATCGGCGTCCTGCTCGTCCTGATCGCCCTGATCCTCGCCGTCGAGACGAAGTCGCTGCTGCTCGGCGAGGCCGCGGGCGCCGAGGAGACCCGGAAGATCGAGGCCGCCGTCGTCGACGGCGACACCGTCACCCGCGTCATCCACATGCGCACCCTCCACCTCGGCCCCGAGGAACTCCTGGTCGCCGCGAAGATCGCCGTACGGCACGACGACACGGCCGCGGAGGTCGCCGCCGCCATCGACGCCGCCGAGTCCCGCATCCGCGAAGCCGTCCCGATCGCCCGTGTGATCTACCTGGAGCCCGACATCTACAGCGAGGCCGAATCCGCCAGGGGTGCCGACGCCGAGGCCACCCCCGGCGGCCCGGCCCGGACGGAACACTGATCTCGGCCCCGGCCGTCGGCGTGCGGCGTGCGGTCTGATGTGTTCGGTGACTCACTGGGGATGACCGGGCTTGTCGGTGTAGCTTGGGACGGAGCCAGACGTCGCTGCTGATGGCGGTCGGGCGGTCCCTGCGGACCGGCCGAGGGAGAGAGGGCCTCCGACGGACTGCGCTGCGCCGCACGCGGGCATGACTGTGTCCTCCTCGGGCACCCTTGTGTCCGCCGCCGCGCAGACCAGCCGTACCCACCTCGACCCACACCCCGAGGAGCAGCTCTCCATGACGACTGTCGCCAACCGACAGGACTTCAAGGTCGCCGACCTCTCCCTGGCCGCCTTCGGCCGCAAGGAGATCACCCTCGCCGAGCACGAGATGCCCGGCCTGATGGCGATCCGCAAGGAGTACGCCGAGGCGCAGCCCCTGGCCGGCGCCCGTGTCACCGGTTCCCTGCACATGACGGTGCAGACCGCCGTCCTCATCGAGACCCTGACCGCCCTCGGCGCCCAGGTCCGCTGGGCGTCCTGCAACATCTTCTCCACCCAGGACCACGCCGCGGCCGCCATCGCCGTCGGCCCGAACGGCACGCCCGAGAACCCGCAGGGCGTCCCGGTCTTCGCCTGGAAGGGCGAGACGCTGGAGGAGTACTGGTGGTGCACGGAGCAGGCGCTGTCCTGGCCGGACACCCCCACCGGCGGTCCGAACATGATCCTGGACGACGGCGGTGACGCCACCCTCCTGGTCCACAAGGGCGTCGAGTACGAGAAGGACGGCAAGGTCCCCTCGCCCGACACCGCCGAGTCCGACGAGCACCGCGTCATCCTCGAACTCCTCACCCGCACGGTGGCCGAGTCGCCGCAGAAGTGGACCCAGCTGGCGTCCGAGATCCGCGGCGTGACCGAGGAGACCACCACCGGCGTCCACCGCCTGTACGAGATGCACCGCGACGGCACCCTGCTGTTCCCGGCGATCAACGTGAACGACGCCGTCACCAAGTCGAAGTTCGACAACAAGTACGGCTGCCGCCACTCCCTGATCGACGGCATCAACCGCGCCACCGACACCCTGATCGGCGGCAAGACCGCCGTCGTCTGCGGCTACGGCGATGTCGGCAAGGGCTGCGCGGAGTCCCTCCGGGGCCAGGGCGCCCGTGTGATCATCACCGAGATCGACCCGATCTGCGCCCTGCAGGCGGCGATGGACGGCTACCAGGTCACGACGCTGGACGAGGTCGTCGACAAGGCCGACATCTTCGTCACCACGACCGGCAACAAGGACATCATCATGGCCGCCGACATGGCCAAGATGAAGCACCAGGCCATCGTCGGCAACATCGGCCACTTCGACAACGAGATCGACATGGCCGGCCTCGCCCAGATCCCCGGCATCGTCAAGGACGAGGTCAAGCCGCAGGTCCACACCTGGACCTTCCCCGACGGGAGGGTGCTCATCGTCCTCTCCGAGGGCCGCCTGCTGAACCTGGGCAATGCCACCGGTCACCCGTCGTTCGTGATGTCCAACTCCTTCGCGGACCAGACCCTGGCCCAGATCGAGCTGTTCACCAAGCCCGACGCGTACCCGACCGGCGTCTACGTGCTGCCCAAGCACCTGGACGAGAAGGTCGCCCGCCTGCACCTCGACGCGCTCGGCGTGAAGCTGACCACGCTCCGCCCCGAGCAGGCCGAGTACATCGGTGTGACGGTCGAGGGCCCGTACAAGTCGGACCACTACCGCTACTGAGCCCACGCACCCGCCGTGGGGAGCACACCGGTCCACCGGCGCGCTCCCCGGCAGCTGACCCACCCGAGACAGGCCCCCGCACCCCCGTGTCGGGGGCCTGTCCCATGGGTCGGCCGGTGACCGGCCCAGCCCGTCAAGATCCAGGACCCCCCATGCCCCGCGGCCGTTATTCGCTCCACGATCCGCACGATCACACCCCCCTCGCCGAAGAGCACTTCCAGTGCGCCCCCGGCCCCTCCGGCTGGCGCTACGTCTCCCAGCTCACCGCCCCCTCCGGCGATCACCTGGGCTCGGTCGACCTCGCCCTCGACGAACTCGGCCGCCCCATCCGACTCGAACTGCACGCCGCGAGCTGGCAGGTCCGCGGCGCCGCTCTCGACGGCGTCACCTGGGTCCGTACCGACCCGACCGGAACCCACGCCACCGAAGGCAATGTGCGCGCCCACGCCTTCACCGGCTCGTCCCCGGCGTTTCTCGTCGCCACCGCTCGTCTGCTGCGCCTCACCCCCTCCACGTCAGCCACCCGCGTACGCCTCGTCGCCCTCACCGATCCGGTGCTCGCCCCGCGCACCGTGGACCAGTCCTGGGCCTTGGTGAGAAGAGAAGCACACGCCACTGACAACGGCCCCCTGATCGTGGACGAATACCAGGTCACAGCCCTGGACACGGGCGAGCAGCACGCTATGCACCTCGCCGGGGACGTGGTCCTCGCGGCCCCCGGCATCGAACTCGAGGACCTCGAATCGCCGCCCTCGTCCTTCGACTGACCGAAGACGCGAGCGACCGACCCGCAACCGGTCTACGCCGGTGGCGCGAACCCGGTCGAGGGGCCCTCGGCCGGCGGCGTGGCGGGCGTGGGGGGCGCGGCGGGAGCGGACGGGTACGGGGACGGCGGAGCCGCATGGTGCGCGGGCGGTCCGTAAGCACCCGCCGGGCCGACGGCACCGACCGGCCCGCCCCCCGCGGCCGCGGCCTGCCCGAAGGCACGCCGCGCCTCCCGAGCCTGCCGCTCCTGCACCACCGCCGCCAGATACGCCGCCGCCGGCACGCCCTGCGGCACCGGCGCCCCGGTCCGGTCCGCCAGGTCCGCGGCCAACCGCTCCGCCATCGCCCGGCCCACCTGCGGGTCCAGCTGCCGCATCCGCGTCAGGTACTGGCGGACGGCGAGCCACAGACCGTCGGGCACCGCGGACAGATCGAGCCCGGAGAAACGACCGGCCAGCCAGGGCGGAGGCGGCGGTACGAACCCCATCGGCCCGACCGGCAGCCTCTCCCGCACGACCAGGGTCCCCGCGAAGACATCCCCGAGCCGCCGCCCCCGCGACGACGCCAGCGAGGCGATGCACGCGATGACGCCCATCGTCATGAGGATCTCGATCACACCGATCAAGCCCCGTACCAGCGCGTGCCGGAAGCGGATCGGCCCACCGTCGTCGCGTACGACCCGCAGCCCGCACGCCATCTTCCCGAGTGACCGCCCGTGACTGAGCGTCTCGACCGCGATCGGCCCGCCCACCAGCAACAACACGAACATCGCGATGAAGATCGCGGCCTGCGCCGCCTCGTCCAGGGAGGCCGTGGCGGCCACCAGCGCGATGGTCGCCACGACGTACACCGTCAAGGCCGCGGCCAGGTCGAGCAGCACGGCCAGCGCCCTGCTGGGCACCTTCGCGGGGCGCAACTCCAGCGCCACCGCCTCGCCCGTCACCAGCTCACTCATGTCCGCACGTCCTTCCCCTGCCTGCCCCGAACACCGCCAGTCTGCCAAGCTGATGACACATCGCACCGCGGTACGACCAGCTGATCATGTCGTACGACTCATGCCGTACGACCGATGAGGCCGCCCCGCACGACCGACGACGAGCCTTCGGCCCAGAGCCGACGAACAGCCGAGGAGCAGGCACACCGATGGACCTCGACGTCTTCGTCTCCGCCCACCGAGCGGAGTGGGACCGCCTCGACACCCTGCTCCGGCGCCAGCGCCGCCTGACCGGCGCCGAGGCCGACGAACTCGTCGTGCTCTACCAGCGCACGGCCACCCACCTGTCGCTGATCCAGTCCGCGGCTCCCGACCCGCAGCTCACCGGCAGGCTCAGCCAGCTGGTGGCACGCGCGCGCGGCGCCGTGACAGGAGCCCGCCGCGCATCCTGGCGGGACGTCACACACTTCCTCTCCCACAGCTTCCCGGCCGCCGTCTACCGAGCGCGCCACTGGTGGGTGCCCACCGCACTCCTCTCCACCGCCGTCGCGGCCCTCCTCGGCTGGTGGATAGGTACCCACCCCGAGGTCCAGGCGTCCATCGCCGCCCCCAGCGAACTGCGCGAGCTCACCCGCCCCGGCGGCCAGTACGAGACGTACTACTCCAGCAACCCCGCGGCCTCCTTCGCCGCCCAGGTCTGGACGAACAACGCGTGGGCCGCCGCCCTCTGCCTGATCCTGGGCGTTTTCCTGGGCCTGCCGGTGATCTGGATCCTCTTCCAGAACATGCTCAACCTGGGGATCGGCTTCGGCCTGATGGCCTCCGCCGGCCGACTCGACACCTTCCTCGGACTCGTGCTGCCCCACGGCCTCCTGGAACTGACCGCGGTCTTCGTCGCCGCCGGCACCGGTCTGCGCCTCGGCTGGACCCTTGTCGACCCCGGCCCGAGGCCCCGACGCAGGGCCCTCGCGGAGGAGGGCCGAGCAGCACTGGCCATGGCGATAGGCCTCGCGCTGGTCCTCTTCGTCTCCGGCGCGATCGAAGGCTTCGTCACCCCCTCGGGCCTTCCCACCTGGACCCGCATCAGCATCGGCGTCGTCGCGGAGCTGCTCTTCCTCATCTACGTCTATGTCGTGGGCGGACGCGCGGCGCGGGCCGGAGAGACCGGTGACCTGGAGGCCGCCGAGCGCAGCGCGGTCGTGCCCACAGCCGCCTGATGTGCGGACCGGTCGGCTGAGCTGCTAGTCTCCTCTTCGCCCCGCAGGAGCCGTTGACACGGACCGTGTGGGGAGGTAGATTTGAACAGTTGCCTGGAGCAGGGTCCCTGGATCCGCAGCGGTAACTGTGAGCATCTGACTGCTTCTCGATAATTCAAACTTTCGACGAAGCCCCTCCCGATGAATCAGAAAGCTACGGCCGGTCAATCCGGCGCGAAACTTCTGATAGAGTCGGATCCGCCGGAAAGGGAAACGCGGAAAGCGGGAACCCGGAAGGCGAAACCCGAGGAAATCGGATCGGAAAGATCTGATAGAGTCGGAAACGCAAGACCGAAGGGAAGCGCCCGGAGGAAAACCCGCAGGGGTGAGTACGAAGGAAGCGTCCGTTCCTTGAGAACTCAACAGCGTGCCAAAAATCAACGCCAGATATGTTGATACCCCGTCTCCGGTCATCAGGCCGGGACGAGGTTCCTTTGAAGAATCACAGCGAGGACGCTGTGAACCGCCGGACTATTCCTCCGGTGGTTCCGCTCTCGTGTGTGTCACCGGGACATCCCGGAAGCATTCACGGAGAGTTTGATCCTGGCTCAGGACGAACGCTGGCGGCGTGCTTAACACATGCAAGTCGAACGATGAACCACTTCGGTGGGGATTAGTGGCGAACGGGTGAGTAACACGTGGGCAATCTGCCCTCCACTTCGGGACAAGCCCTGGAAACGGGGTCTAATACCGGATACCACCCCCGCCCGCATGGGCGGGGGTCGAAAGCTCCGGCGGTGGAGGATGAGCCCGCGGCCTATCAGCTGGTTGGTGAGGTAACGGCTCACCAAGGCGACGACGGGTAGCCGGCCTGAGAGGGCGACCGGCCACACTGGGACTGAGACACGGCCCAGACTCCTACGGGAGGCAGCAGTGGGGAATATTGCACAATGGGCGCAAGCCTGATGCAGCGACGCCGCGTGAGGGACGACGGCCTTCGGGTTGTAAACCTCTTTCAGCAGGGAAGAAGCGCAAGTGACGGTACCTGCAGAAGAAGCGCCGGCTAACTACGTGCCAGCAGCCGCGGTAATACGTAGGGCGCGAGCGTTGTCCGGAATTATTGGGCGTAAAGAGCTCGTAGGCGGCCTGTCGCGTCGGTTGTGAAAGCCCGGGGCTCAACCCCGGGTCTGCAGTCGATACGGGCAGGCTAGAGTTCGGTAGGGGAGATCGGAATTCCTGGTGTAGCGGTGAAATGCGCAGATATCAGGAGGAACACCGGTGGCGAAGGCGGATCTCTGGGCCGATACTGACGCTGAGGAGCGAAAGCGTGGGGAGCGAACAGGATTAGATACCCTGGTAGTCCACGCCGTAAACGGTGGGCACTAGGTGTTGGCGACATTCCACGTCGTCGGTGCCGCAGCTAACGCATTAAGTGCCCCGCCTGGGGAGTACGGCCGCAAGGCTAAAACTCAAAGGAATTGACGGGGGCCCGCACAAGCAGCGGAGCATGTGGCTTAATTCGACGCAACGCGAAGAACCTTACCAAGGCTTGACATACACCGGAAAACCCTGGAGACAGGGTCCCCCTTGTGGTCGGTGTACAGGTGGTGCATGGCTGTCGTCAGCTCGTGTCGTGAGATGTTGGGTTAAGTCCCGCAACGAGCGCAACCCTTGTCCCGTGTTGCCAGCAGGCCCCTCCGGGGGTGCTGGGGACTCACGGGAGACCGCCGGGGTCAACTCGGAGGAAGGTGGGGACGACGTCAAGTCATCATGCCCCTTATGTCTTGGGCTGCACACGTGCTACAATGGCCGGTACAATGAGCTGCGATACCGCGAGGTGGAGCGAATCTCAAAAAGCCGGTCTCAGTTCGGATTGGGGTCTGCAACTCGACCCCATGAAGTCGGAGTTGCTAGTAATCGCAGATCAGCATTGCTGCGGTGAATACGTTCCCGGGCCTTGTACACACCGCCCGTCACGTCACGAAAGTCGGTAACACCCGAAGCCGGTGGCCCAACCCCTCGTGGGAGGGAGCCGTCGAAGGTGGGACTGGCGATTGGGACGAAGTCGTAACAAGGTAGCCGTACCGGAAGGTGCGGCTGGATCACCTCCTTTCTAAGGAGCACTTCTCACCGATCCCCTCGGGGTGAGGTCAGGGGCCAGTACATCGGCGAACGTCCGATGCTGGTTGCTCATGGGTGGAACGTTGATTATTCGGCCGGCCGTCTCGGGCCGGAGACTGCAAGTACCGCTCCCCGGAGCGTGGAACGCATGATCTCCGGACGGACGCCGGCCGGGCACGCTGTTGGGTGTCTGAGGGCACGGCCGCACGGCCGGGAAGCCTTCGGTGCCGGCCCCGGTGCACCCGAGCCTCGGCTCGGGGTGACGGGTGGTCGGTCGTTGTTTGAGAACTGCACAGTGGACGCGAGCATCTGTGGCCAAGTTTTTAAGGGCGCACGGTGGATGCCTTGGCACCAGGAACCGATGAAGGACGTGGGAGGCCACGATAGTCCCCGGGGAGCCGTCAACCAGGCTGTGATCCGGGGGTTTCCGAATGGGGAAACCCGGCAGTCGTCATGGGCTGTCACCCATACCTGAACACATAGGGTATGCGGAGGGAACGCGGGGAAGTGAAACATCTCAGTACCCGCAGGAAGAGAAAACAACCGTGATTCCGGGAGTAGTGGCGAGCGAAACCGGACGAGGCCAAACCGCAGGCGTGTGAGACCCGGCAGGGGTTGCGCATGCGGGGTTGTGGGATCTCTCTTCCACGGTCTGCCGGCCGTGGGACGAGTCAGAAACCGTATGGATAGGCGAAGGACATGCGAAAGGTCCGGCGCAGAGGGTAAGACCCCCGTAGCCGAAATCTGTACGGCTCGTTGGAGAGACACCCAAGTAGCACGGGGCCCGAGAAATCCCGTGTGAATCCGGCGGGACCACCCGCCAAGCCTAAATATTCCCTGGTGACCGATAGCGGACAGTACCGTGAGGGAATGGTGAAAAGTACCCCGGGAGGGGAGTGAAATAGTACCTGAAACCGTGTGCCTACAAGCCGTGGGAGCGTCGCATGCAGGCTTGCCTGCATGTCGTGACTGCGTGCCTTTTGAAGAATGAGCCTGCGAGTTTGCGGTGTGTTGCGAGGTTAACCCGGGTGGGGAAGCCGTAGCGAAAGCGAGTCCGAACAGGGCGTTTCAGTAGCACGCTCAAGACCCGAAGCGGAGTGATCTAGCCATGGGCAGGTTGAAGCGGCTGTAAGAGGTCGTGGAGGACCGAACCCACCAGGGTTGAAAACCTGGGGGATGACCTGTGGTTAGGGGTGAAAGGCCAATCAAACTCCGTGATAGCTGGTTCTCCCCGAAATGCATTTAGGTGCAGCGTCGCGTGTTTCTTGCCGGAGGTAGAGCACTGGATAGGCGATGGGCCCTACCGGGTTACTGACCTTAGCCAAACTCCGAATGCCGGCAAGTGAGAGCGCGGCAGTGAGACCGTGGGGGATAAGCTCCATGGTCGAGAGGGAAACAGCCCAGAGCATCGACTAAGGCCCCCAAGCGTACGCTAAGTGGGAAAGGATGTGGAGTCGCACAGACAACCAGGAGGTTGGCTTAGAAGCAGCCATCCTTGAAAGAGTGCGTAATAGCTCACTGGTCTAGTGATTCCGCGCCGACAATGTAGCGGGGCTCAAGCGTACCGCCGAAGTCGTGTCATTGCGATATGTACCCCCAACGGGGATCGTGATGGGTAGGGGAGCGTCGTGTGCCGGGTGAAGCAGCCGCGGAAGCGAGTTGTGGACGGTTCACGAGTGAGAATGCAGGCATGAGTAGCGATTCACACGTGAGAAACGTGTGCGCCGATTGACCAAGGGTTCCTGGGTCAAGCTGATCTGCCCAGGGTAAGTCGGGACCTAAGGCGAGGCCGACAGGCGTAGTCGATGGACAACCGGTTGATATTCCGGTACCCGCTGTGAAGCGACAGACATCGAACCAGGCGATGCTAAGTCCGTGAAGCCGCCCCGGATCCTTCGGGTGAAGGGGAGTGGTGGAGCCGACGGACCAGACCTGTAGTAGGTGAGTGATGGGGTGACGCAGGAAGGTAGTCCAGCCCGGGCGGTGGTTGTCCCGGGGTAAGGGTGTAGGACGTCAGGCAGGCAAATCCGCCTGACATGTGTCTGAGACCCGATGCCGAGCCGATTGCGGTGAAGTGGATGATCCTATGCTGTCGAGAAAAGCCTCTAGCGAGTTTCATGGCGGCCCGTACCCCAAACCGACTCAGGTGGTCAGGTAGAGAATACCGAGGCGTTCGGGTGAACTATGGTTAAGGAACTCGGCAAAATGCCCCCGTAACTTCGGGAGAAGGGGGGCCACGCCCGGTGATCCGATTTACTCGGTGAGCTGGGGGTGGCCGCAGAGACCAGCGAGAAGCGACTGTTTACTAAAAACACAGGTCCGTGCGAAGCCGTAAGGCGAGGTATACGGACTGACGCCTGCCCGGTGCTGGAACGTTAAGGGGACCGGTCAGTCAGGATTCGTCCTGGCGAAGCTGAGAACTTAAGCGCCAGTAAACGGCGGTGGTAACTATAACCATCCTAAGGTAGCGAAATTCCTTGTCGGGTAAGTTCCGACCTGCACGAATGGCGTAACGACTTCTCGACTGTCTCAACCATAGGCCCGGTGAAATTGCATTACGAGTAAAGATGCTCGTTTCGCGCAGCAGGACGGAAAGACCCCGGGACCTTTACTACAGTTTGATATTGGTGTTCGGTTCGGCTTGTGTAGGATAGCTGGGAGACCGTGAAGCCGCCACGCCAGTGGTGGTGGAGTCGTCGTTGAAATACCAGTCTGGTCGTGCTGGATGTCTAACCTGGGTCCGTGATCCGGATCAGGGACAGTGTCTGATGGGTAGTTTAACTGGGGCGGTTGCCTCCTAAAGGGTAACGGAGGCGCCCAAAGGTTCCCTCAGCCTGGTTGGCAATCAGGTGGTGAGTGTAAGTGCACAAGGGAGCTTGACTGTGAGACCGACGGGTCGAGCAGGGACGAAAGTCGGGACTAGTGATCCGGCGGTGGCTTGTGGAAGCGCCGTCGCTCAACGGATAAAAGGTACCCCGGGGATAACAGGCTGATCTTCCCCAAGAGTCCATATCGACGGGATGGTTTGGCACCTCGATGTCGGCTCGTCGCATCCTGGGGCTGGAGTCGGTCCCAAGGGTTGGGCTGTTCGCCCATTAAAGCGGTACGCGAGCTGGGTTTAGAACGTCGTGAGACAGTTCGGTCCCTATCCGCTGCGCGCGCAGGAACATTGAGAAGGGCTGTCCCTAGTACGAGAGGACCGGGACGGACGAACCTCTGGTGTGCCAGTTGTTCTGCCAAGGGCATGGCTGGTTGGCTACGTTCGGGAGGGATAACCGCTGAAAGCATCTAAGCGGGAAGCCTGCTTCGAGATGAGTGTTCCCACCCACTTGATGGGGTAAGGCTCCCAGTAGACGACTGGGTTGATAGGCCGGATCTGGAAGCCTCGTAAGGGGTGGAGGTGACCGGTACTAATAGGCCGAGGGCTTGTCCTCAGTTGCTCGCGTCCACTGTGTTGGTTCTGAAACCACGAACGACCCCGCGCCCGTTGGGTGTGGTGCGGTTGAGTGTTTCATAGTGTTTCGGTGGTCATAGCGTGGGGGAAACGCCCGGTTACATTCCGAACCCGGAAGCTAAGCCTTACAGCGCCGATGGTACTGCAGGGGGGACCCTGTGGGAGAGTAGGACGCCGCCGAACAAATCGTGGGAGAGCCCCGCACCGACAGGTGCGGGGCTTTCTGCGTTTCAGGGGCGGGCCCTCCACCCGCCTTTTCTGGTCACCGGGTTCTTTGTCAGAGGCGGCCCGCTGCTTTCAGCGCCAGATAGGCGTCGGCCAGTGCCGGCGCCAGGCTGTCCGGGGTGGCGTCGACGACGGTGACGCCGTGGCGGCGGAGCTGCTCCGTTGTCCGGTCGCGTTCGGTCTGGGCCTGGGCCGCTGCCGCTGCCTCGTACACCGCATCGGCGTTTCCGCGGGCCTTCGACATCTGGGCCAGGTGTGGGTCCGCGACCGATGCGAGCAGGACTGTGTGCCGCTGGGTGAGTTGGGCCAGTACGGGAAGCAGACCCTCCTCGATGGGGGCCGCGTCGAGTGTGGTGAACAGGACGATCAGAGAACGGCGGGGGGCCGTCCGCAGGGCCGTGGCCGTGAGGCTCCGGGCGTCGGTTTCCACGAGCTCCGGTTCGAGCGTGGCCATGGCGTTGACCAGGGACGGGAGGACATCGCCTGCAGACCGGCCCTGTACGAGGGCGCGGAGGCGGCGGTCGTGGGCGAGGAGGTCCACGCGGTCGCCGGCCCTGGAGGCGAGCGCCGCGAGGAGCAGGGCCGCGTCCATGGAGGCGTCGAGGCGGGGGATGTCGCCGACACGGCCCGCGGAGGTGCGGCCGGTGTCGAGGACGAGCAGGATGTGGCGGTCTCGCTCGGGGCGCCAGGTGCGTACCGCCACGGCGGACTGGCGGGCTGTGGCACGCCAGTCGATGGAGCGGGTGTCGTCGCCGGGAACGTACTCGCGCAGGCTGTCGAACTCCGTGCCCTCACCGCGGGTCAGGACGCTGGTGCGGCCGTCCAGTTCGCGCAGGCGGGCCAGTTTGGACGGCAGGTGCTTGCGGCTGGTGAACGGCGGCAGCACCCGTACCGTCCAGGGGACCTGGTGCGTGCCCTGGCGGGCGAAGAGACCGAGCGGGCCGTAGGAGCGGATGGTGACGCGGTCGGCCTGGCGGTCGCCCCGGCGGGTGGGACGCAGCCGGGTGGTGATGCGTCGGCGCTCACCGGCGGGGACCGACAGGCGGTGGCGGGAGGCCGCCACCTCGGTGCCGGGCTGCCAGCTGCTGGGAGGCCAGGCGTCACGGATGCGGGCACGGAGCGGACGGCGGGACGTGTTGGTGAGCGTCAGAGTGACGTCCGCGCTGTCGCCCAGCCGTACCGAGGTGTCCCCGGAGCGGCTCAGGCCGAGCCGGCCTACGGGGGCGGCCAGGGCGAAGTCGCAGGCACAGGCCACCGCCAGGGGAGCGTTGACGGCGAGGATGCCCGTCCAGCCGGGTTCCCAGATGCCGACGGGGAGAGAGCCGAGTGCCGCGAGGAGGGCGGCGCGTCCGGTGAGGGCCATCAGCGGGGGACGGGGACGTGGGCGAGGATGGCGTTGATGACCGAGTCGGTCGTGACGCCTTCCATCTCGGCCTCCGGCCGGAGCTGTACGCGGTGGCGGAGGGTGGGGAGGGCGAGGGCCTTGACGTCGTCGGGGATGACGTAGTCGCGTCCGGTCAGCCAGGCCCAGGCGCGGGCGGTGGACAGGAGGGCGGTGGCTCCTCGGGGGGAGACGCCCAGGGTGAGGGACGGCGATTCGCGTGTGGCGCGGACGATGTCGACGACGTAGGCGGTGATCTCGGGGGAGACCGTCGTCCTGGCGACCGCGGCGCGGGCCGCTTCCAGGTCGGCGGCGCCCGCGACGGGGCGTACGCCGGCGGCGCGCAGGTCGCGGGGGTCGAAGCCCTCGGTGTGGCGGGTGAGGACATCGATCTCGTCCTGGCGGGACGGGAGGGGGATGGTGAGCTTGAGGAGGAAGCGGTCGAGCTGTGCCTCGGGGAGGGGGTAGGTGCCCTCGTACTCCACGGGGTTCTGGGTGGCGGCGACCAGGAAGGGCTCCGGGAGGGCGCGGGGGGTGCCGTCGACGGTGACCTGCCGTTCCTCCATGGCCTCCAGGAGCGACGCCTGGGTCTTCGGGGGCGTGCGGTTGATCTCGTCGGCGAGGAAGAGGTTGGTGAAGACGGGGCCGGGCTGGAAGGAGAACTCCGCGGTGCGGGCGTCGTAGACCAGGGAGCCGGTGACGTCGCTCGGCATCAGGTCGGGGGTGAACTGGACGCGTTTGGTGTCGAGTTCCAGAGCAGCGGCGAGGGTGCGGACGAGCAGTGTCTTGGCGACGCCGGGAACGCCTTCGAGGAGCACGTGGCCGCGGCACAGCAAGGCGACGGCGAGGCCGGTGACAGCGGGGTCCTGGCCGACCACGGCTTTGGCGATCTCGGCGCGCAGGGCTTCCAGGGAGGCCCTGGCGGCGGCCGGATCCCCGGTGTGCGCGGCGTTGTCAGTGGTCGGGTCCATCATGGACGGCGTACCTCTCTTTCGAGGGCGTCGAGTCGGTCGGCGAGGGAGGTCAGGGCTGCGTCGTCGCCGGGCGGCGGGCCGAACAGGAGATCGTGCGGGGACGGCTGTCCGTCGCCGTGAAGGCGGGCGGACAGGGCGGGCAGCAGGGCCTCGGGCGCGTGTGCCTGGGAAGCGGGGACGCCTACGAGGGGGGCGAGGCGGGTGCGCGTGGTGGAGCGAAGAGCGGCGGCCGCGCGGTCCCGGGCGTTCGCCTTGCGGTAGAGGCGGGCGCGGCCTTCGACGGTTTCGGAGGCGCGGATCGCGACGGGAAGTCTTTCGGGCACGAGGGGGCCGAGTCGGCGTGCCCGCCACAGGGCGGCCAGGGCTGCGGCGATGAAGAGCTGCAGGGTGCCCCAGAGCCAGCCGGAGGGGAGCAGGTCGAAGAAGCCGCGCTCGCCGTCCTCCGAGGCGGCGGAGGCGTCGGAGAGTGAGGGGAGGTACCAGACCAGATGGGGGCGGGAGCCGAGGAGTTGGAGGGCGAGCGAGGCGTTGCCGTGCTCGTCGAGACGGTCGTTGAGGAGGATGTCGGGGGCACCGATGAGGACGGTGTCGCCGCCGCCGGTGGCCGCGGGGATGCGCAGCAGGGTGGCCAGGCGCTCGCTGGGGTAGCACTCGTCGGCGTCGAGATGGGTGGTGGTGTACCGGATGCCGCCCGTGTCGGCGGTGCCCGCGTTGCGGGCGGCGGGCAGGGAGCAGCGGGGGGAGAGGGTGGAGCCGAAGCTGGTGACCGGGTCGGCGACGACACCCGGGGCGAGCCGGTCGACGGACGCGCTGCCGGAGGAGACCAGGACGGTGCGGCCGCCGGAGTCGGCGACCGCGGCGTGCAGCCTCGACTGCTGGTGGTGGGTCAGGCGGTCGGGGACGGCGACCAGGAGGGTCGTGTCGGGGTTCGCGGCGGCGGACGCCTCGTGCAGGGTGGTGACCACGCGTGTGTCCACACCGCGGTCGGCGAGGAGTTCGGCGACGGCGCGGCTGCCGTAGGGGTCGGCGGAGCGCGGGTCGAGTTCGCCGTGTCGGGCGTCGGAGCGGACCACGGCGATGACGACTGCCGCCACGATCAGCAGGACGAGCGCGAGGACTACACCTCGCGCGCGGGTCCACACCTGGCGGGCGGTGGGCGAGGCCGAGGTGGAGGGGAGCGTGACCTCGGTCGTCATCCGGCGGCTCCCTGGCGGGCGCTGCCGCCCGTGTTGTCGCTGCGGTCGCTGGTGTTCGTGCCGTTGCCGTCGCCGGCAGCGGTGCTCGCGAGCTGGGGTTTGCTGCGTTCCAGGTCACGGTCGAGTGCGGTGAGGTACCGGTACGACTGTTCCGTCGCGGTCCGGCCGCCGTATGTGACGTCGTCGAAGCTCCGCGCGGCGGTGTGCAGCCGGTCGGTGTGGGCGGGCAGGGCGCGGCCCGCCTCGGCTGCCGCCTCGTCGGCGGTGCGGCCCGGGCGGATGTCGAGCAGGGCGCGTTCCTCCAGGGCGCGGACGACGGCGCGCATGCGTTCCTGCACGGCCTGGCTCCAGTGGCCCTGGGCGGCGTGTGCCTCCGCGGCCGCGCGGTGTTCGGCGGCGCTGCGGGGCCGGTCGTCGAACAGCGCGGGCGCGGAGGCCGGCCGGCGTCGCGGGGTGCCCAGCCGCCACCACAGGGCGCCCAGGACGGCGATCACGGCGGCGATGACGACGATCAGTCCGAGCGCACCGCCGGGCGTCGCGGTGGCGGCGGTGTCGAACAGCTTGCCGACCCACTCCCAGAAGGCGTCCAGGGCCCGCTGGAACCAGCTGGGATCGTTCTCGTGGTACATCTGCTTGGACAGCTCGCGCCGGGCCGCCTCCCGCGCGGGATCGCGCGGGAGGGTGACGGGCGGCTCGCCGTCGCCGCGCAGCAGCGTGTGCACGGCGCCGCCGACGGCCTCGGGCAGCGCCCGCGCCGAAGTGAGAACTCCCCCCGTGGTGTGCACCCCCTCAGCTCCCCGGGGTGGTGCCGGGGCCGTAGCCCTGGACGCCGGCGGCGCGGCCCAGTTCGAGGTCGAGGGCCTCGCGGCGGATGCGCTGGTCGACGTAGAGGAGTACGGCGACGCCGGCCGTGATCGGGAACGTGATCGTGGAGCCGATGACCGCGCCGATCCCGCTGATGATGAGGAACGCCCAGCCGATGTCGCCGCCGGCGCTGTTGAGGAAACCGGAGACGCCGTCACCGTTGAACGCCGTGGCGAGGACGGCGAAGGGGATGACGATGATCGACGCGACGATGCCCGCGATGATCGACGCGAGCAGCTGGATGCCGAGGATCCGCCACCAGGAGCCGCGCACCAGCTTCGCGGACCGGCTCAGCGCCTTCATGACGCCCTGCTTCTCCAGCATCAGCGCGGGCGCAGACAGCGAGAAGCGGACCCACAGCCACATGGCGACGATGCCGCCGCCGATGACGCCCAGGACCGTGAGTGCCACGCCCCCCGGGCCGCCGACCGTGACGGCCACGAGGATGCCGGGCAGCGCGCCCAGGGCGATGACGACGACGGTGATGAGCAGCAGCAGGCAGATCAGGCCGAACAGCTTCAGGACCTGGGGGCGGGCGTCGCGCCAGGCCTCGGCGGCGGTGACCGACGTGCCGAGCACGGCACGGCTGGTGACCGCCGTGAGCAGGGCGGTGGCGGCGACGGTGCCGACCAGGGTGATCACGGAGACCACCCCGCTGTTGAGCAGGGAGACGCCCATGGCGCCGGTGAGCTCGTCGAGGGTGGCGCTCGGGTCGTTGAGTACCGCGGCGCTGGAGCTGTTCAGGAAGAGTCCCTGGACGAGGACGACGACGATCCGGATGAGGACGGCGACGGTCAGCGAGATGCCGAGGACCGTGCGCCAGTGGGTGCGCATGGTGGAGACCGCGCCGTCGAGGATCTCGCCCACACCGAGCGGGCGGAGCGGGATCACACCGGGCTTTGCGGCGGGTGGGGGGCCTCCCCAGCCGCCTCCCCAGGCTCCGTAACCACCGGGACCGCCGTAGCCACCGGGGCCGCCGTGACCACCGCCGTAGCCACCGGGGCCGCCGTATCCTCCGCCCCCCGCGGGGCCGCCGGGGGGCGGGGTGCCCCATCCCGGGCCGGGCGGTGCGGGCGGGGGAGCCTGGCCGGGGCCCGTGGCGCCGGGCGGGCCGGTGGGCGCGGACCACTGGCTGGGCGGCGGCTGCTCCTTCGACCACTTGACGCCCGGGCCCTGGGGCGTGTCCTGACCCGGCTCCTGTCCGTCGGACGGGGCGGATCCGGGCGAGGCCCAGCCCGGAGTGTCGTTCATCATCGCTCCTTCACGGTGCCCGTCCGCGGTCGCGGCGGCAGGTTCGCAGCCATCGTGCCATGGGGTGTTCGCCAACGGACCTGCCGGACCTGTCGGATCTGCCGAGGGACGGGCTGCACCTTCAATTGTCCGTGCCGCAGGGGGCAGACTGACCGCATGGCTGATCAGTACGCACACGGCGGCGACAACAAGCGGCCGACCGAGATCCCTGCGCTCCGCTGGGAAGAGCCACCCGAAGGGCCCGTTCTGATCCTTCTCGACCAGACGAGACTGCCGGCCGAGGAGGTCGAGCTGGTCTGCACGGACGCACCCGCGCTGGTGGAGGCGATCCGCTCGCTGGTCGTGCGCGGTGCGCCCCTGCTGGGCGTCGCCGGTGCGTACGGCGTCGCACTCGCCGCCGCACGGGGCTTCGACGTGGACGACGCCGCGGCCGCGCTGGAGGGCGCCCGGCCCACCGCGGTGAACCTCGCGGTGGGAGTGCGCCGGGCCCTCTCCGCCCACCAGGGCGTTCTCGCCCGGGGCGGCGACGACCGGGAGGCGGCGGTGGCCGCGCTGGCCGCGGCGCGGCGACTGCACCGCGAGGACGCCGAGGCCAGCGCGCGGATGGCCGAGCACGGACTGGCGCTGCTGGACGAGTTGCTGCCCGGTGGCGGGCACCGGATCCTCACCCACTGCAACACCGGCTCACTGGTGTCGGGCGGCGAGGGAACTGCGTTCGCGGTGGCGCTGGCGGCGCACCGGGCGGGCCGGCTCAGGCGGCTGTGGGTGGACGAAACGCGCCCGTTGCTGCAAGGTGCTCGCCTGACGGCGTACGAGGCGGCCCGCAGTGAGATGGCGTACACCCTGCTCACCGACAGCGCGGCGGGATCGCTGTTCGCGGCCGGTGAGGTGGACGCGGTACTCATAGGGGCGGACCGCATCGCGGCCGACGGCTCGGTGGCGAACAAGGTGGGGAGCTATCCGCTCGCGGTGCTGGCGCGGTACCACCATGTGCCGTTCATCGTCGTGGCCCCGGTGACGACGGTGGATCCGCAGACGCCGGACGGTGCGTCCATCGAGGTCGAGCAGCGCCCCGGCCATGAAGTGACCGAGGTCACCGCACCGCAGGTGCCGGTGGCCGGAACCGAAGCGGGAGGCGGGATTCTTGTGGCACCCCTGGGGACCCAGGCGTACAACCCGGCGTTCGACGTGACACCACCGGAACTGGTGACGGCGATCGTCACGGAGGAAGGCGCCGTCTCACCCGTGACGGCCGAGGCCCTGGCCGAGCTGTGCGCCAGGTCACGCCAGGTCACGATGAGCTAATGGGATGATGTCGTTTATGAAGGGACGAGTCCTTGTCGTCGACGACGACACCGCACTGGCCGAGATGCTCGGCATTGTGCTGCGTGGTGAAGGTTTTGAACCGTCTTTCGTAGCCGACGGCGACAAGGCGCTGGCCGCTTTCCGTGAGGCCAAGCCCGACCTGGTGCTGCTCGATCTGATGTTGCCCGGCCGGGACGGTATCGAGGTGTGCCGCCTGATCAGGGCGGAGTCCGGGGTGCCGATCGTGATGCTCACGGCGAAGAGCGACACCGTCGATGTCGTGGTGGGCCTGGAGTCCGGCGCCGACGACTACATCGTCAAGCCGTTCAAGCCGAAGGAGCTGGTCGCCCGGATCCGGGCGCGGCTGCGCAGGTCGGAGGAGCCGGCGCCGGAACAGCTCGCCATCGGCGACCTGGTGATCGACGTGGCCGGACACTCCGTGAAGCGGGAGGGACAGTCGATCGCGCTGACCCCGCTGGAGTTCGACCTGCTGGTCGCGCTGGCCCGCAAGCCGTGGCAGGTGTTCACGCGGGAGGTGCTGCTGGAACAGGTCTGGGGGTACCGTCACGCGGCCGACACCCGGCTGGTGAACGTCCATGTCCAGCGGCTGCGCTCCAAGGTCGAGAAGGACCCGGAGAAGCCGGAGATCGTGGTGACCGTCCGTGGCGTCGGGTACAAGGCAGGACCTAGCTGATATGTCCGAGGACAGTGCCGCTTCGGCGCCCGGCCGGTCCGGGGACCCGTCGGAGCGGCCTGTCGGCCGATCGTCCGGCAGCCGGGCATCAGGGCGCTCCCGCTGGGGGCGCCTGCTCCAGGACGGACTGCTGCAGGGCGGAGTCCAGGGCAGCCCGGTGATCCGCCTGTTCGTCCGCTGGGTGCGCCGGCCGTTGTTGCCCGTCATGCGGCTGTGGCGGCGGAACATCCAGCTGAAGGTAGTCGTCACCACGCTGCTGATGTCGCTGGGCGTGGTCCTGCTGCTGGGCTTCGTCGTCATCGGCCAGGTACGCAACGGTCTGCTGGACGCCAAGGTGAAGGCGTCGCAGAGCCAGGCCACCGGCGGGTTCGCGGTGGCCAAGCAGCAGGCCGACGAGGCCTCGAGCGGCACCGGTGAGGACACGGTCGCGGTGGGCGACCGGTCCTCGCGGAGCGTCATCCAGTGGATGAGTGACCTCGTGGAGTCGCTCTCCAGCGGCGGCCAGGGAGCCTTCGACGTGGTCACCCTGCCCATGGGCGACGAGAGCGGCGGCGGGCGCGGCCCGCGTGCCTCGGGGCACGTCGATCCGTCGCAGAGCGTGCCCGGGAACCTGCGGGACAGGATCGACGCCAACACCGCGGCGGCGCAGCGGTACACGCGGATCGTCTACAGCAACGGCGCGGAATCGCAGCCCGGCCTGGTCATCGGCAAGCAGGTCAACGACCCCAACGGTGATCCGTACCAGCTGTACTACCTCTTCCCGCTCACGCAGGAGGAGAAGTCGCTGAGCCTGATCAAGGGCACTCTGGCGACCGCGGGGTTGTTCGTCGTCGTCCTCCTCGGGGCGATCGCCTGGCTCGTGGTGCGGCAGGTCGTGACGCCGGTGCGGATGGCCGCCGGGATCGCGGAGCGGTTGTCCGCCGGGCGTCTTCAGGAACGGATGAAGGTCACCGGTGAGGACGACATCGCGCGGCTCGGCGAGGCCTTCAACAAGATGGCGCAGAACCTCCAGCTGAAGATCAACCAGCTCGAGGAACTGTCGCGGATGCAGCGCCGCTTCGTGTCGGACGTCTCCCACGAACTGCGGACGCCGCTGACGACCGTACGGATGGCCGCGGACGTCATCCATGAGGCGCGTGAGGACTTCGACCCGGTCACCGCGCGGTCGGCCGAACTGCTCGCGGACCAGATCGACCGGTTCGAGTCGCTGCTTTCGGACCTGCTGGAGATCAGCCGCTTCGACGCGGGCGCGGCGGCGCTCGAGGCGGAGCCGATAGACCTGCGTGAAGTCGTACGGCGCGTGGTCAGCGGGGCCGAGCCGCTCGCCGAGCGCAAGGGCACGCCGATCAGGATCGTCGGCGACCAGCAGCCCGTCGTCGCCGAGGCCGACGCGCGGCGCGTGGAGCGCGTCCTGCGCAACCTCGTCGTCAACGCCGTGGAGCACGGCGACGGCAAGGACGTCGTCGTCAAGCTCGCCGCGGCGGGAGGGGCGGTCGCGGTCGCGGTGCGGGACTACGGTGTCGGGCTCAAACCCGGTGAGGCGACCCGGGTCTTCAGCCGCTTCTGGCGGGCGGACCCGGCACGCGCGCGGACCACCGGCGGTACGGGACTGGGGCTGTCCATCGCCCTGGAGGACGCGCGGCTGCACGGCGGCTGGCTCCAGGCATGGGGCGAGCCGGGCGGCGGCTCGCAGTTCCGGCTGACGCTGCCCAGGACGGCCGACGAGCCGCTGCGGGGCTCCCCGATCCCCCTGGAGCCCAGGGACTCACGACGCAACAGCGGACTCGGCGGCGCCGGGGAGCCGCAGGGCGGCGGGGACGGCGGGGACGGCGAAAAACAGTCCACCGTGCCCGCGCGGTCCGGGGACACCGACGGATCGGCCCGCGCGGCCCGCGATCCGCTCGCGACGCTGTCGGCCACCGTGGCCCCCACGGCCGACCCGACGGCACTGCCCGGCAACGGCGCGCGCGTGGTGTCGCGGCCGTCGGGGGACGGGTCGCGGCAGGGAGACCCGGCGGGGACCGGGGAGCAGGCCGACGCCGATGCGGGCGCCGACTTCGGCGGCCCCGGCGGGGAGAACGGGACGACGGCCCCGGACCGGCGAGAGAACGAACCCGAGGACCGGTCCGGGGACCGGCAGGCGGACAGGCAAGGGGAGGCTTCGCGTGGGCGGTGAGCGCGCAGGGCGCGGCAGGACGGCACCGGCACGAGTGGTGGCGTGCGCCACCAGCGGTGTCGTACTGCTGGCCGGGTGCGCCTCGATGCCCGACAGCGGGGATGTGCGGGGCGTGGACTCCACGCCCCGCCAGGACGCGCAGGTGCGGGTGTTCGCGATGCCGCCGAGTGAGGACGCGTCGCCGCCCCAGATCGTGCAGGGCTTCCTGGAGGCGCTGACCAGCGACGATCCGGACTACAGCACCGCGCGCCAGTATCTGACCGCCGAGGCGGCGGAGGTGTGGAAGCCGGAGCTGTCCACCACGGTGCTGGCGGACGGGCCGGGCGCCCAGCCCGGCCCACCGGGCCGCGAGGACGCCGGGGAGCTCTCCTTCAAGCTGACCGGCGACAAGGTCGCCACCGTGGACGCGCAGCAGGCGTACACGGCCGACTCCGGGCCGTACGACCAGCTCGTGCATCTCACACAGGACGTGAAGACCCGCCAGTGGCGCATCGACGGGGTGCCACAGGGCGTCGTCATGGGCAAGTCGGACTTCCAGCGCAACTACATGTCCGTCAGCAAGTACTACTTCGCCTCGAACACCGCGGGAGCCGGTGGGTCCGATGCGGACGGGCCGCCGATGGCGGTCGCCGACCCGGTCTACGTGCGCAGTCACGTGGAGCCCACCACCCAGATGGTCCGCTCCCTCCTGGGCGGGCCCACGAACTGGCTGGACCCGGCCGTCAGGTCGAGCTTCCCCGCGGGCACGGCGCTGCGCAAGGGCGCCGGTCCGCTGACAGCGGACGACCAGGGCAGGCTGACCGTGCCGCTCAACGACAAGGCGGCCGAAGTCGGTGCCAAGAGGTGCAGGGAGATGGCGGCTCAGCTGCTGTTCACGCTGCGCAACCTCAGCCCCGCCGTGGACGAGGTCGAGCTGCGGGCCGCCGGGAAGAAGCTGTGCTCGCTGGCCCAGAAGGCCACCGAGACCGTGGCCGACCGGGGGTCGCTGAACCACCCCGACTACCTGTACTTCATCGACGAGGAGCACCAGCTGGTACGGATCGTCGCAGACGAAGGCGCCACCCAGCCGGATCCGGTGCCGGTGCCGGGGCCGCTCGGCGAGGGCGCGGCGCCGTTGCGGTCGGTGGCGGTCTCGCGGGACGAGCGCACCGCGGCCGGGGTCGCGTTCGACGGGAAGTCGCTGTACGTCGGATCGCTGGTGCCGGGCGGTTCGCTCGGGGAGCCCGTGTTGACCAGCGCGGGCAAGTCCGAGGGCGACCGGCTGACCGCGCCCAGCTGGGACGCGCACGGCGGCCTGTGGGTGGCCGACCAGGACCCGGAAAACCCCCGGCTGCTCCTGCTGGAGGAGGGCGGGGGCGAGCCGCTGGAAGTGCGCACACCGGGCCTGGACGGGCGGATCCAGGCGGTCCGGGTCGCCGCCGACGGGGTCAGGGTCGCGCTCGTCGTGGCCAAGGGCGACCGGCGGTCCCTGATGATCGGGCGGATCGAGCGGGACGGCCCGGACGGGCAGGAACGGACCACGGGCGAGCAGCCGACCGTCACCGTGCTGGAACTGCGGCCCGCGACGCCGGAGTTGGAGAAGGTCACCGCCATGTCCTGGACCGGGGACAGCCGTCTCGTGGTGGTCGGGCGGGAGGAAGGGGGTGTGGAGCAGATGCGGTACGTCGAGGTCGACGGCTCCGTACCCGAGGTGCCTCAGCCCGCCGCCCTGACCGGTGTCAAGGCGGTGACCGCCTCCCCCGACGAACGGGTACCGCTGGTGGCGTACTCGGTGGACGGGATCGTGCGGCTGTCGTCGGGTGCGCAGTGGCAGCAGGTGACGGAGGGGACCGCGCCGGTCTATCCGGGGTGACCGGTCTGTCCGGGGTGACCGGTCTGCGGGCCGTGCGGAGTTTTCCACAGGGGTGGCCGGAGGCCGCGGGCGTTGGCACAGTGGGGCCATGCGGGGCTGGTGGCAGGACCTGAGCGACCTGGTGCTCCCGGCCGAGTGCGGCGGGTGCGGCAGACCTCGTGCGGTGCTCTGCGAGCGGTGTCGTACGGCACTGAGCGGCGCCGCACCACGCGAGGTGTGCCCGGCGCCGCGGCCGGCCGGGCTGCCGGTCGTGCACGCTGCCGCACCCTACGCGGACGAGGTGCGCGCCGCGCTGCTGGCCCACAAGGAGCGGGGCGCCCTGGCCCTCTCCCGGCCGCTGGGCGAGGCCCTGGCGAAAGCGGTGCGCGCGGGTCTGCGGGAGACGGGTCTGCCGGAGGCGGCGCGGTCGGGCCCCGGTGGGGTTCCGGAGGCGGTGCGCGGCCACCGCGGGGCGGTCTTGCTGGTGCCCGTGCCGTCCGCGCGGCGGGCCGTGCGGGCCCGTGGGCACGACCCGGCGCTGCGGATCGCACGGGCGGCGGCGGGTGCGCTGCGGCGCCAGGGGCTACCCGTTTCGGTGCTGCCCGCGTTGCGGCATCGGCGGAACGTGGCCGACCAGTCGGGGCTCGACGCCCGGCGGCGGCTGGCCAATCTCGCCGGCGCGCTGGCGGTGGCGCCGGGCTGTGACCGGCTGCTGCGCGACGGCTCCGTCGTACTCGTCGATGACCTGATGACGACCGGGGCGTCGCTGGCGGAGGCCGCGCGCGCGGTGCGTCTCGCGTTGCACACCGAGCCGCGTGCGGGAGCGCTCGTGGGGGCGTGGGGGGCGCGAGGGGCGCGCATGGAGGTGGATGTCGGGCCTGATTCGAGTGTTTCGGCGTCCGCGTCCGTGTACAGGGGGGAGACATGGGAAAGGAGAGGGGCACGAGAGGAAGGACAAGAACGACGGGCACGACGAGAACAACGGGAACGGCGAAACGGATCGACTCACGAGAGTGCGGATCAAGGACCCGGCCGCTCGGCCCTGGTGGCGGGTGCGGATGGGGCCGATCGACCCATTGACGTGAAGTGCGCGGCGGTTGTTGCGGCTTCACCAGATTCTTTCGAAATAAACCGGAACTGACTGGGAACTTGCATCGTTGCAGGTAGTGAGAGGGTGAATTCACCTGAACGGAGGTACGCGGCAGTAGAGGGTGACGACATCCGTCCGGGCGAGATATGTTCGGTTGAGAGGGAAAGCCGCAGGCCGCACCTCTCGAATCCGAATGCCGTGCCACGGGTTTTCTGTTATCACCCGGGCTGGTGGACTGGAGATCTCGTCCATGGGGGATGGAGGTGGAAGTCACCGAGTCCGAGGTTCCGGGGTCGACCGGGGCCTGGTGCAAAAGGGAGACGCTCCGCACCGAGGCGGAGCGATCCGGGAACGGAGTTCTGCGTGGACATCGTCGTCAAGGGCCGCAAGATCGAGGTGCCCGAGCGGTTCCGGAAGCACGTGGCCGAGAAGCTGAAGCTGGAGAGGATCCAGAAGCTCGACGGCAAGGTGATCAGCCTCGACGTCGAGGTGTCCAAGGAGCCCAACCCCCGGCAGGCCGACCGCAGCGCCCGAGTGGAGATCACGCTCCATTCCCGCGGTCCGGTGATCCGGGCGGAGGCAGCGGCGAGCGACCCGTACGCGGCGCTCGACCTGGCAGCGGAGAAGCTGGACGCCCGGCTGCGCAAGCAGCACGACAAGCGCTATTCACGGCGCGGCGCGCGCAGGATCTCGGCAGCGGAGGTCCCCGACCACGTCCCGGGCGCGGCGACGCTCAACGGGACGGGCGCGCATTCCCCCGAAGAGGGGCAGGACGCAGTCCCCACCAAGAAGATCGGCACACTGGAAGTACAGGGTGACGGACCCCTCGTCGTCCGTGAGAAGACCCACGTGGCCGCCCCCATGACCCTCGATCAGGCCCTCTACGAGATGGAGCTGGTCGGGCACGACTTCTATCTGTTCGTCGACTCCGAGACGAAGGAACCCAGTGTCGTCTACCGACGGCACGCCTACGACTACGGCGTGATCCACCTCAGTACGGACACCATGGTCACGCAGCCGCATGCTCCCGAGGCGGGCGGGCCTCTCGGCGGCTGACCCGGCGGGCGACAGTGGCTGAACCGGTGCCCCCGGGTGCGCGCGTGTGCGCCCCCGGGGGCACCGGTGTGCGACCACTTCGCATCCCACGTCGGCACCCCGGTGCCGTCCGGGCATGGAATCATGGCGGCAACGGCCCAATCGGTGGGCCGTTGCCTTGGGTTGGCGATGGCTCACGACCACGGCCACAGCCTTCAGGGGGAGGAACGATGGCGGACAGCTTCGGCCCGATGCGTGGAGAGGACTCCGACGACGGCGTCACCGGCAGGAGCCCGCACGCAGGCTCCGGGTACCAGGAGCCGGCCGGTGGACCGGCCGAGGAGGCGGGCAAGGAGCCGATCAGGGTCCTGGTGGTGGACGACCACGCGCTGTTCCGCCGGGGACTGGAGATCGTCCTCGCGGCCGAGGAGGACATCCAGGTCGTCGGCGAGGCGGGGGACGGCGCCGAGGCCGTGGAGAAGGCCGCGGACCTGCTGCCGGACATCGTCCTGATGGATGTGCGGATGCCCAAGCGGGGCGGCATCGAGGCGTGCACCTCCATCAAGGAGGTGGCTCCCAGTGCGAAGATCATCATGCTGACGATCAGTGACGAGGAGGCCGACCTCTACGACGCCATCAAGGCGGGTGCGACCGGCTACCTCCTCAAGGAGATCTCCACGGACGAGGTGGCCACCGCCATTCGCGCGGTGGCCGACGGACAGTCGCAGATCAGCCCCTCCATGGCGTCGAAGCTGCTCACCGAGTTCAAGTCGATGATCCAGCGCACCGACGAGCGTCGGCTGGTGCCCGCGCCCCGGCTGACGGACCGTGAACTCGAAGTGCTCAAGCTCGTCGCCACGGGGATGAACAACCGCGACATCGCCAAGGAGCTGTTCATCTCCGAGAACACCGTGAAGAACCACGTGCGCAACATCCTGGAGAAGCTGCAGCTGCACTCCAGGATGGAGGCGGTGGTCTACGCGATGCGGGAGAAGATCCTCGAGATCCGGTGACCTCAGGCGAGGGCGCGGGTCAGCTCCCGGGTGAGCCGTTCGCGCAGTTCGGGCGCGTCGACGCGCTCCACGCGGACGTTCGTGCAGTCCACCCAGCTCGCCGCCTCGACCAGGGCCTGCGCGACGGCGGGGACCGCCTTGGGGCCGTCCAGTGTGATCTGCCTGGCCACCAGCGTGCGGCCCTCGCGTGCCGGGTCGACGCGGCCGACCAGCCGGCCACCGGCGAGTACGGGCATCGCGAAGTAGCCGTGCACCCGCTTCTGTTTCGGCACGTAGGCCTCCAGGCGGTGAGTGAAGCCGAAGATCCGCTCGGTGCGTGCCCGTTCCCACACCAGGGAGTCGAACGGGGACAGCAGCGTCGTACGGTGACGTCCGCGCGGAGGTGCGGCGAGGGCCTCCGGATCGGCCCAGGCAGGCTTGGACCAGCCCTCGACCGTGACCGGCACCAGGCCCGAGTCGGCGATCACCGCGTCGACCTGCTCGCCCTTGAGGCGGTGGTAGTCGGCGAGGTCCGCGCGGGTCCCGACGCCGAGGGACCGGCCGGCCAGGCGGACCAGACGGCGCAGGCACTCGGCGTCGTCCAGCTCGTCGTGCAGCAGGGCGTCGGGGATCGCGCGTTCGGCGAGGTCGTAGACCCGCTTCCAGCCGCGACGCTCGACGCACACCACCTCGCCGTACATCAGGGCCCGCTCGACGGCGACCTTGGCACCGGACCAGTCCCACCACTCGCTGGTGCGTTTCGCGCCGCCCAACTCCGTGGCCGTGAGTGGGCCCTGGGCGCGGAGCTGCTTGACGACCTGGTCGTAGGCGCCGTCGGGGAGTTCGTGGTTCCAGTGCGGGCGGCCGCGGTAGGCGCGGCGGCGGAAGGCGAAGTGCGGCCACTCCTCGACGGGCAGGATGCAGGCCGCGTGCGACCAGTACTCGAACGCGCGCGGCGGCTGGGCGCCTGCCTTCCAGTACGCGGCCTCGACCGTTTCCCGGCCCACGGCGCCGAGGCGGGCGTAGGGGATGAGCTCGTGGGAGCGGGCGAGGACGGAGATGGTGTCGAGCTGCACCGCGCCCAGGTGACGCAGGACCCCCCGGATGCCGGAACGGCGGTCGGGGGCGCCCAGGAAGCCCTGGGCGCGCAGGGCGATGCGGCGGGCCTCCGCCGCCGAAAGGTCCGTGGCCGGACGCGGGAGAGTCGTCATACGTCCGCACGATAGGGGGCGGCACTGACACCGGCCCCGGGTCCGGACGGACGCCGACCCCTCCTTCCGCTACCGCCCCTCACCCGCTACTTCCCGGCGGGCAGGTACGGCGCCGTGGAGGCGAGTCCCAGGTCGGACGGCAGCAGAGAGCCCACCCAGCAGTCCCGCAGCGTGCCCTTGTTGTTGATCGCGGAGCGCAGGGTGCCCTCGATGACGAAGCCCGCCCGTTCCGCCACCGCGCGGGAGGCCCGGTTGCCCACCTCGGCGCGCCATTCCACCCGGTCGATCGACATCTTCGTGAAGGCCCAGCGGGAGACGGTGACGACGGCCTCGGTCATGTAGCCGTTGCCGCGGTGTTCCTCGACGCCCCAGTAGCCGATCTCGCCCACCCCCAGGGAACGCATCGTGACGCCGAGCATGCCCGTGAGCTCCCCGGAGAGGAGGAAGACACCGAAGGTGAACATCGAACCGTTCGCCCAGCCGTCCGGACACATCTGTTCCGTGAAGCCCCGCGCGTGCTCGAGGAGATACGGGGAGGGGACCGTGGTCCAGCGCTGGATGTCGGCGTCCTGGCAGGCGGCGTACACCGCGTCGGTGTCCTGAGGGCCGACCGTGCGCAGCAGAAGGCGGTCGGTGGTGAGCGTGACGGGTTCCATCGGCCGATTCTGCTCGTGGGGGAGTGATCGGCGCCAACCCTTTGCCGTACGTGAGGAAATGGTCACCCTTCGCACAATTCGATGGGCGAAGCGGCACCATCCGTGGGCTCCGGACGTTGTTCTCTTCGAAGCAGCCGTGAAACAGATATGGAGCCGTGCGTGGTCACCGTCGCGGCAGGCCTCCCGACGTGGTGGGGTCCTCGCATACGATGGCCGTTGCTCAGCAATGAAATGGAAACCGACCGTCCCAGGCCCGACCGGCAAGGAGACCACCCCCCGTGTCCGTCCTCTCGAAGATCATGCGTGCAGGCGAAGGCAAGATCCTGCGCAAACTGCACCGCATCGCGGGCCAGGTCAACTCCATCGAAGAGGACTTCGTCGACCTCTCCGACGCCGAGCTGCGTGCCCTCACCGATGAGTACAAGGAGCGGTACGCCGACGGCGAGAGCCTGGACGACCTGCTCCCCGAGGCCTTCGCCACCGTCCGCGAGGCCGCCAAGCGCGTCCTGGGCCAGCGCCACTACGACGTGCAGATCATGGGCGGCGCCGCCCTTCACATGGGTTACGTCGCCGAGATGAAGACCGGTGAGGGCAAGACCCTCGTCGGCACCCTGCCCGCGTATCTGAACGCCCTGTCCGGCAAGGGCGTCCACATCATCACGGTCAACGACTACCTGGCCGAGCGCGACTCCGAGCTGATGGGCCGCGTCCACAAGTTCCTGGGCCTCGAGGTCGGCTGCATCCTGGCCAACATGACGCCGGCCCAGCGCCGCGAGCAGTACAACTGCGACATCACCTACGGCACGAACAACGAGTTCGGTTTCGACTACCTGCGCGACAACATGGCGTGGTCCAAGGACGAGCTCGTCCAGCGCGGCCACAACTTCGCCGTCGTCGACGAGGTCGACTCCATCCTCATCGACGAGGCCCGTACGCCGCTGATCATCTCCGGCCCGGCCGACCAGGCCACCAAGTGGTACGGCGACTTCGCCAAGCTGGTCAAGCGCCTCAAGCGCGGTGAGGCCGGCAACCAGCTCAAGGGCATCGAGGAGACCGGCGACTACGAGGTCGACGAGAAGAAGCGCACGGTCGCCATCCACGAGTCCGGGGTCGCCAAGGTCGAGGACTGGCTGGGGATCGACAACCTCTACGAGTCGGTCAACACCCCGCTGGTGGGCTACCTGAACAACGCCATCAAGGCCAAGGAGCTCTTCAAGCGCGACAAGGACTACGTGATCATCGACGAAGAGGTCATGATCGTCGACGAGCACACCGGCCGTATCCTCGCCGGCCGCCGCTACAACGAGGGCATGCACCAGGCGATCGAGGCGAAGGAGTCGGTGCCGATCAAGGACGAGAACCAGACGCTCGCCACGATCACCCTCCAGAACTTCTTCCGCCTCTACAAGCGCAGCGACCACAACGGCAAGGAGCAGCCCGGTCTGTCCGGCATGACCGGTACGGCGATGACCGAGGCCGCCGAGTTCCACCAGATCTACAAGCTCGGTGTGGTGCCCATCCCGACCAACCGGCCCATGGTCCGCATGGACCAGTCGGACCTGATCTACCGCACCGAGGTCGCCAAGTTCGAGGCCGTCGTCGACGACATCGAGGAGAAGCACGCCAAGGGTCAGCCGATCCTCGTGGGCACCACCTCGGTGGAGAAGTCCGAGTACCTCTCCCAGCAGCTCAGCAAGCGCGGCATCCAGCACGAGGTGCTGAACGCCAAGCACCACGAGCGCGAGGCGACGATCGTCGCCCAGGCGGGCCGCAGGGGCTCCGTGACGGTGGCCACCAACATGGCCGGCCGTGGTACGGACATCAAGCTCGGCGGCAACCCCGAGGACCTCGCCGAGGCGGAGCTGCGCCAGCACGGGCTCGACCCCGAGGAGCACATCGAGCAGTGGGCGCACGCCCTGCCGGACGCCCTCGCGCGGGCCGAGGACGCCGTCAAGGCGGAGAAGGACGAGGTCGAGCGGCTCGGCGGGCTCTATGTGCTCGGCACCGAGCGGCACGAGTCGCGGCGGATCGACAACCAGCTGCGCGGTCGTTCCGGCCGTCAGGGCGACCCCGGCGAGTCCCGCTTCTACCTCTCGCTCGGCGACGACCTGATGCGCCTGTTCAAGGCCCAGATGGTCGAGCGTGTGATGTCCATGGCGAACGTTCCGGACGACGTGCCGATCGAGAACAAGATGGTCACGCGCGCGATCGCGTCGGCCCAGTCGCAGGTCGAGACGCAGAACTTCGAGACCCGTAAGAACGTCCTGAAGTACGACGAAGTCATGAACCGGCAGCGCGAGGTCATCTACGGCGAGCGGCGCCGCGTCCTGGAGGGCGAGGACCTGCACGAGCAGATCCACCACTTCATGGACGACACCATCGACGCCTACGTCCAGGCCGAGACGTCCGAGGGCTTCCCCGAGGACTGGGACCTGGAGCGGCTGTGGGGCGCCTTCAAGCAGCTCTACCCGGCGAAGGTCACGGTGGAGGAGCTGGAGGAGGAGGCCGGCGACCGCGCCGGGCTGACGGCCGAGTTCATCGGCGACTCCATCAAGGAGGACGTCCGCAAGCAGTACGAGGAGCGTGAGGCGCAGCTCGGCTCCGAGATCATGCGTGAGCTGGAGCGCCGGGTCGTGCTGTCGGTCCTGGACCGCAAGTGGCGCGAGCACCTCTACGAGATGGACTACCTCCAGGAGGGCATCGGCCTGCGCGCGATGGCGCAGAAGGACCCGCTGGTCGAGTACCAGCGCGAGGGCTTCGACATGTTCACCGCGATGATGGACGGCATCAAGGAGGAGTCCGTCGGCTACCTGTTCAACCTGGAGGTCCAGGTCGAGCAGCAGGTCGAGGAGGTCCCGGTCGAGGAGGCCAAGCCGGAGCCGGTGGTGCAGGACGCGGTGCCCGCGCAGGCGGGTGCCCGGCCGGAGATCCGTGCCAAGGGGCTCGACGCCCCGCAGCGGCGGAACCTGCACTTCTCCGCGCCGACCGTGGACGGCGCGGGCGGCACCGTCGAGGGCGAGTTCGCCGAGGACGAGCCGGTGCGCTCCGAGGCCGACGGCCTCACCCGCGCCGAGCGCCGCAAGCAGGCGCGGGGCGGTCGCCGCCGCAAGAAGTGAGCGGGCCGCGAGGCTTCTGAGCCGAGCGAGCGGTGAGGCTCCGTACGGAGCCGTGAGAGCAGGCGGAGGGCCGGGCAGACCCCAGGGTCGCCCGGCCCTCCGGCGTCAGCGCTCGTGGGAGCGGGGCGGGCGGGTGCCGCCCAGTTCCACGGCGGTGCAGCGCCAGCGCAGGTCCTGGCCCTGTTCCAGGCGGAAGGCCATGGCCCGCAGCCGGTCGCCGGCACCGATCCGGGCGAACACCTCGAGCGCGCCCTCGCGGGGGACGTAGTAGCCGATGTCCCGCACCACCGGGCGGGTGCCACGGGTGCGCAGCGGACCGCGCTCGGCGAGGTCCGCCAGTTCGTCGTAGGCGCGGCCCGCGGTGTGCCGGAGCATCGAGTGGACGGGCCGCTGACCGCTCAGGACGGCGAGCAGCAGCTCGGCGAAGCGGTCGGTGGGACGGGGCTGTGCCGGCCGGGGAGGCCGGGGCGCGGGGGCCGGGAGAGCCGGGCGCTGTCGCAGCAGGGCCGCGGCAGTGGCCGTGGCCCTGGCCGTCGGCGTGAAGGACGGCGGGCGGTTGTCGGCGGGACGCGTGGACGCCGGGGCGGGTACGGGAGAGGGGCGGCCCCCGCCGGGTGACGGGGCGGGGGCGGTGCCTCCCGCGGGGGTGCGCGGCGGGACGGTACCGCCGGTGGGGCGGCGCGTGTCGCGGCGGCCGGGAGGGCGGGTGCCGGTGCGGTGCTGAGCCCTGGTCATGACCTTGTTCAAGGGACTCCGTTCGACGGGCCGGGAGTCGCCGTCGACCGGGGGGACCGAGGCGATACCAGGCAGTAACTTCGGGGTTGGGGATCTTGTACGGGGCGGTGGAGTGCGGCGGCAAGGCGCCGTGAGTCGTGTCGGGGCGGCGGCGGAATTCACTTATCCGAGTGAATGACGGCCCCTCGGCCCAGTACTGGAGCGGGCGCACCGGGTGAATTCCGGGCTCGGGGTGGACGCGGCCCAGGAGGTGGGCAGGGACCCGATGGGGGACGCCCGCACGTATCCTGAAGGCCCAGCCGGCCGGGTGCGACCACCCCTCGACGGAACGCCGGCGGACCTCCGACCACGAAAGCGGCCGACATGCGCGTCTACGTCCCCCTCACCATCCCGGGCCTCGCCGAGGCGTACCGGACGGGTGAGCTGGGCGCGGGACCGCTCGCCGCCCACGGTGTGACGCCCGCGCTGCGCGAGTGGTACCGCTCCGACGACGTCGAGGAGCTGGAGTACGCGGCACTGGGCGGTGCCGCGCTGGCCTCGTTGCGGCTGCTGGCGGCGGACACCGCGGCGCCGCGGCGCCGGGTCGTGGTCGCCGTGGACGTACCCGACCGGGCGGTCTCGGCCGATCCGGTCCCCGGCCCCGGTGCGGTGCGGGTCGACGGACCCGTCCGGCTGGACAGGGCGGCGGCGGTGCACGTGGACGCTCAGGACGCGGAGGCGGACGTGGCGTCGGCCGTGGACGCGCTGCCGGCCGCGGACGGCGGGGACGGGAACGCCCGGTCCGCCGTGGACGGGGCGGAGGACCACGAACTGCTGTGGTACGCCACCCAGGAGATCCCGAACCTGCTGGGCCCGACGGCTTAGGGCCCGTCCGGCGGATCGGGTCGCAGGAAACCGGCGGTGCCTTGTCGGCACGGATGAGCGCGGCCGAGAGTGACGACAACGCCGCTGGGGCCCCTGCCCGAAGAGCCTGGGGGAGGGCGTGCCCGGCCCCCGCGTCTGCGGCATGAGCCGTCGGACAGGCCCTGAGGTCCGAGTCGGCGGCCCGGTTGTCAGTGCCGGCGGGTACTTTTTCTTCCATGGGGATGCACACGGACGCGCACATCGTCTGGGACTGGAACGGCACGCTGTTCCACGACGTCGACGCGGTCATCGGCGCGACGAACGCGGCCTTCGCCGAGCTGGGCCTGGAGCCGCTCACGCTGGAGCGGTACCGGGAGCTGTACTGCGTGCCGGTGCCGAAGTTCTACGAGCGGCTGATGGGGCGGCTGCCGAGCGGGGCCGAGTGGGAGCTGATGGACGCGACCTTCCACCGGTACTACTCCGAACACCGGGTGCGGTGCGCACTCGCCGAGGGCGCGGCCGAGCTGCTGGCGCAGTGGTCGGAGGCGGGGCGCAGCCAGTCCATCCTCAGCATGTACGGGCACGACGACCTCGTGCCGCTGGTCCGGGGCTTCGGCATCGAGCCGCACTTCATACGCGTCGACGGGCGGTCCGGGCCGTCCGGCGGAGGCAAGTCGGAGCACATGGTGCGCCACCTCCGCGCGCTGACCGACGTCGACCCGGCGCGTACGGTGGTGATCGGGGACGCCGCCGACGACGCGCTGGCCGCCCGGCACGTGGGGGCGAGAGCCGTGCTCTACACCGGCGGCTCGCACAGTCGGGCCAGCCTCGAAGCGGTCGGGGTGCCGGTGGTGGACACGCTGGCGGAGGCCGTCGCGGAAGCGGAACGCCTGGCCGGCTGACCACCGGGCCTCGCACACGCAGCACCGGGCACCGCGGGCACGCACTGTGCAGAACGTCCAAGTTCCACTCTGTGTTTTGTACACATACGGCTCATGACGGGCCCCCCGCGGAGGGCGATAGCCTGGGTGGCGTGATCAGCGCGATAGCTCGCGGGGGCCTCGCCGTCCCCGCCGTGCGCCCGGAGAGCACGGACGACAGCCGTGGCCGGGCGGAGCTCGCTGGTCCTCGCGGGCGGGAGAGGACCCGAAGGGTTCCAGGGGCGCGCGGCACTCCTCGGGTGCGGACGCGGAAGAGAGCAGCGTCACACCCGGCGGGCGCGTCGAAGTTGGCAGAGAAGCCCCCGTTCGTCTCATCTTGCGGCATAGCGTCGGAACGGACCGGACACCCCGCGTCGTACCACCGCACCGCAAGCGCGGAGACCGTACTTCCTTCTACGTCACGCAATGGCGCGCGACAGGAGTCAGAGGACAATGCAGACCAAGCTGGACGAAGCAAAGGCCGAGCTGCTCGAAAAGGCCGCCCGGGTAGCTGAGAACAGCCCGGCCGGCGGGAAACTGCCGACCGGGACGACGGACAAGGGCATGCCCGACCGGGACACCGTGCTCGCGTTCCTCCAGCGCTACTACCTGCACACCGCCCCGGAGGACCTCCTCGGCCGCGACCCGGTCGACGTCTTCGGAGCCGCCGTCGCGCACTTCCGGCTGGCCGAGAACCGTCCCCAGGGCACGGCCAACGTCAAGGTCCACACCCCGACCGTCGAGGAGAACGGCTGGACCTGCAGCCACTCCGTCGTCGAGGTGGTCACCGACGACATGCCCTTCCTCGTGGACTCCGTCACCAACGAGCTGACCCGTCAGGGCCGGGGCATCCACGTCGTCATCCACCCGCAGATCGTGGTCCGCCGCGACCTCACCGGGCAGCTGATCGAGGTGCTTGCCACCCCGCCCGCCGACGACCTCCCGCACGACGCCCACACCGAGTCCTGGATCCACGTCGAGATCGACCGCGAGACCGACCGCGGCGACCTCAAGCAGATCACCGCCGACCTGCTGCGTGTCCTGTCCGACGTCCGCGAGACCGTCGAGGACTGGGGCAAGATGCGGCAGGCCGCCATCGAACTGGCCGAGGGGCTGCCCGACGAACCCGTCCCCGGGGACGTGCCGGGGCAGCAGGTCGAGGAGGCCCGGGAGCTGCTGCGCTGGCTCGCCGACGACCACTTCACCTTCCTCGGCTACCGCGAGTACCAACTGCGCGACGACGACTCCCTCGGCGCCCTCCCCGGCACCGGTCTGGGCATCCTGCGTGCCGACCCGCACCACGCCACCCCGGAGGGTCACCCGGTCAGCCCGTCCTTCGAGCGGCTGCCCGCCGACGCCCGCGCCAAGGCGCGCGAGCACAAGCTGCTCGTGCTGACCAAGGCCAACAGCCGGGCCACCGTGCACCGGCCTTCGTACCTGGACTACATCGGCGTCAAGAAGTTCGACGCCGACGGCAACGTCGTCGGTGAGCGCCGCTTCCTCGGACTGTTCTCCTCCGCCGCCTACACCGAGTCCGTCCGCCGGGTCCCGGTGATCCGCCGCAAGGTCGAGGAGGTCCTCGAGCGGGCCGGCTTCTCGCCGCACAGCCACGACGGGCGCGACCTGCTGCAGATCCTGGAGACCTACCCGCGCGACGATATCTTCCAGACCCCGGTCGGCGAGCTCCAGGCCATCGCCACCTCGGTGCTCTACCTCCAGGAGCGCCGCCGCCTGCGGCTCTACCTGCGCCAGGACGAGTACGGGCGCTACTACTCCGCCCTCGTCTACCTCCCGCGCGACCGCTACACCACCGGGGTGCGCCTGAGGATCATCGACATCCTCAAGGAGGAGCTCGGCGGCGTCAGCGTCGACTTCACCGCCTGGAACACCGAGTCGATCCTCTCCCGGCTGCACTTCGTGGTCCGTGTCCCGCAGGGCACCGAGCTGCTCCAGCTGTCCGACACCGACAAGGAGCGCATCGAGGCCCGCCTGGTCGAGGCCGCCCGCTCCTGGGCCGACGGCTTCGGCGAGGCACTCACCGCCGAGCTGGGCGAGGAGCGCGCCGCCGAACTGCTGCGCCGCTACGCGGGCGCCTTCACCGAGGGCTACAAGGCCGACCACCCCCCTCGCAGCGCCGTCGCCGACATCGTCCGGCTGGAACAGCTCGACGAGGAGAAGAACTTCGAGCTCAGCCTGTACGAGCCGGTGGGCGCGGCCCCCGAGGAGCGCCGCTTCAAGATCTACCGCCAGGGCGAGGCCGTCTCCCTGTCCGCCGTGCTGCCCGTGCTCCAGCGGCTCGGAGTCGAGGTCGTCGACGAGCGGCCCTACGAGCTGCGCCGCGCCGACCGCAGCGTCGCCTGGATCTACGACTTCGGGCTGCGGATGCCCAAGGTGTCCGGCGCCGAGCACCTCGGGGACGACGCCCGTGAGCGGTTCCAGGACGCCTTCGCCGCGACCTGGACCGGCAAGGCGGAGAACGACGGCTTCAACGCCCTCGTGCTGAGCGCCGGACTGGACTGGCGGCAGGCGACGGTGCTGCGCGCGTACGCCAAGTACCTGCGCCAGGCCGGCTCCACGTTCAGCCAGGACTACATGGAGGACACCCTCCGCGACAACGTCCACACCACCCGGCTGCTCGTCTCCCTGTTCGAGGCGCGGATGTCGCCGGAGCGGCAGGGCGCCGGGTTCGAGCTGCTGGACGCCCTGCTGGAGGAGATCGACGCAGCCCTCGACCAGGTCGCCTCGCTCGACGAGGACCGCATCCTGCGCTCCTTCCTCACCGTGATCAAGGCGACGCTGCGCACCAACTTCTTCCAGGAGGCGAGCGGCGGCCGCCCGCACGACTACGTCTCCATGAAGTTCGACCCGCAGGCCATCCCCGACCTGCCGGCGCCGCGTCCGGCGTTCGAGATCTGGGTGTACTCGCCGCGGGTCGAGGGCGTGCACCTGCGGTTCGGCAAGGTCGCGCGCGGCGGCCTGCGCTGGTCGGACCGCCGGGAGGACTTCCGCACCGAGATCCTCGGCCTGGTCAAGGCGCAGATGGTGAAGAACACCGTCATCGTGCCGGTCGGCGCCAAGGGCGGTTTCGTCGCCAAGCAGCTGCCCGACCCGTCCGTGGACCGTGACGCCTGGATGGCCGAGGGCGTCGCCTCCTACAAGACGTTCATCTCGGCGCTGCTCGACATCACCGACAACATGGTGGCCGGCCAGGTCGTGCCCCCGGTGGACGTCGTCCGGCACGACGGGGACGACAACTACCTCGTCGTCGCGGCCGACAAGGGCACCGCGCGGTTCTCGGACATTGCCAACGAGGTCGCCGAGTCCTACGACTTCTGGCTCGGCGACGCCTTCGCCTCCGGTGGCAGCGCCGGATACGACCACAAGGGCATGGGCATCACCGCCCGCGGCGCCTGGGAGTCCGTCAAGCGGCACTTCCGGGAGCTGGGCGTGGACACCCAGAGCCAGGAGTTCACGGCCGTCGGCATCGGCGACATGTCCGGTGACGTGTTCGGCAACGGCATGCTGCGCAGCGAACACATCCGGCTGGTCGCCGCCTTCGACCACCGGCACATCTTCATCGACCCGAACCCGGACGCGGCCGTCGGCTACGCCGAGCGCCGCCGCCTGTTCGAGCTGCCGCGCAGCTCCTGGGCGGACTACGACACCGATCTGCTGTCGGCCGGCGGCGGGGTGTTCCCGCGCAGCGCCAAGTCCATCCCGGTCAACGCCCAGATCCGCGAGGCCCTCGGCCTCGACGAGAACGTCACCAAGGCGACCCCGGCCGACCTGATGAAGGCGATCCTCAGGGCGCCGGTGGACCTGCTGTGGAACGGCGGCATCGGTACGTACGTCAAGGCGTCCACCGAGTCCAACGCGGACGTCGGGGACAAGGCCAACGACGCGATCCGCGTCGACGGCAAGGACCTGCGGGTCGCCGTCGTCGGCGAGGGCGGCAACCTGGGCATGACCCAGCTCGGCCGGATCGAGGTCGCGCTGCACGGCAGCCGGATCAACACCGACGCCATCGACAACAGCGCGGGCGTGGACACCTCCGACCACGAGGTGAACATCAAGATCCTGCTCAACGGCCTGGTCGCGGACGGCGACATGACGGTCAAGCAGCGCAACAAGCTGCTCGCCTCGATGACCGACGAGGTCGGCCGACTGGTGCTGCGCACCAACTACGCGCAGAACACCGCCATCGCCAACGCCCTGGCCCAGTCCAAGGACATGCTCCACGCCCAGCAGCGCTTCCTGAAGCACCTGGTGCGCGAGGGCCGTCTCGACCGGGCCCTGGAGTTCCTGCCCACCGACCGCCAGATCCGCGAGCGGCTGGCCGCCGGGCAGGGCCTGACCGGCCCGGAGACGGCCGTCCTGCTGGCGTACACGAAGATCACGGTCGCCGAGGAGCTGCTGAGCACCTCGCTGCCCGACGACCCGTACCTCAAGACCCTGCTGCACGCGTACTTCCCGACCCCGCTGCGCGAGCAGTTCCTCGACCGGATCGACAACCACCCGCTGCGCCGCGAGATCACCACGACCGTCCTGGTCAACGACACGGTCAACACGGGCGGTACGACGTACCTGCACCGGATGCGCGAGGAGACGGGCGCGTCGCTGGAGGAGATCGTCCGGGCCCAGACCGCGGCCCGCGCGATCTTCCGTTCCGCCCTGGTGTGGGACGGCGTCGAGGAGCTCGACAACAAGGTCGACGCGGACGTCCAGACCCGGATCCGGCTGCACTCGCGGCGGCTGGTGGAGCGCGGCACGCGCTGGCTGCTCAACAACCGGCCGCAGCCGCTGGAGCTCGAGGAGACGGTGACGTTCTTCGCCGAGCGCGTCGAGCAGGTCTGGTCGCAGCTGCCCAAGCTGCTGCGCGGCGCGGACCTGGAGTGGTTCCAGAAGATCCACGACGAGCTGACGGGCGTCGGCGTCCCCGGCGAACTCGCCACCCGCGTGGCCGGCTTCTCCTCCGCGTTCGCGGCGATCGACATCGTCTCGGTGGCCGACCGCCTGGGCAAGGAGCCGCTGGACGTCGCCGAGGTGTACTACGACCTCGCCGACCGGCTGCGCATCACCCAGCTGATGGACAGGATCAGCGAGCTGCCCCGCGTGGACCGCTGGCAGTCCATGGCCCGCGCGGCGATCCGCGAGGACCTGTACGCGGCGCACGCGGCGGTGACGGCCGAGGTACTGGCGGCGGGCAACGGCGCGGCGACACCGCAGCAGCGGTTCCAGGCGTGGGAGGCGAAGAACGAGGCCATCCTCGGCCGGGCCCGCACCACCCTGGAGGAGATCCGCAGCTCGGAGACGTTCGACCTGGCCAACCTGTCCGTGGCGATGCGGACGATGCGGACGCTGCTGCGCACGCACTCGTAGGCCACGGCGCCGACGCGGCAGCGACACGGCACTGACACACCCAGGGGTGCCCCGGACACGACGGTCCGGGGCACCCCTGTGGTGTCGTCGGGGTGCCCCGGGGCCGATGCGGTGTTAAGGCTCTGAGAGTGACTGTTCGTCCCGTTCGTTCCGGCCGCTCTGCCGGTGCCCGGTCCGCCCTGCCCGGGAGGACCGGCGGGCCGCGTGCCGCGCTCCGGTCGGCGGGCATCGCCCGGGCCGCCGTTCAGGTCGCCGCCGGGTCGGCCCTGGTCCTGCTGCTCGCGGTGATCGTCCGGCTCCCGTGGGCCGGCGACCTCGGCATGCACGCGGCGACCCTGCAACGCCTGCGGCACGACCTGGCCGACCCCGGCAACCCCCTGGTCGACGCGGACACGCAGAGCCCGTACTACTCGCCGTGGACCGTGCTGCTCGGCGGCCTCGGCCGGCTGACGGGGCTGCCGGTTTTCGTAGTGCTGCGGCTCGCAGCCCTGGCCGGACTCGTGCTGCTGGTGACGGGCGTATGGCGCTACGTACGGGCGCTGACCGCGCGCGAGGCGGCTCGCGGGACCGGGGCCCGGGCCGCGCACGGGGCGGGGCGGCGGGCCGTCTTCGCGCTCGCCCTGCTGAGCCTGCTGTTCCTGTGGGGCACGACCCCGTTCCTGTGGAGCGGCTTCCCGGGGCTCCACTCGCTCGCGCTGACGGTGTCCTACCCGAGCACCCTCGCCCTCGGCCTCGCCTTCCACCTCTGGGCCCGGCTGACGGCCGCGCTGCGCCGCCGGGCAGGCTGGGGAACGTGGGCGGGGCTGGGCACGCTGTGGGCGGTGATCCTGCTGTGCCACCAGTTCACCGGCGTCGTGGCCACGGTCGGCGCACTCGCCACGGTGCTCTCGGCCCGGCCCGCGCGACTGCCGCGGGCGGTGTGGCCGCGGCTCGGCGCCGGGCTGCTGCTGGGCGTCCTCGTGCTGTGGGCCTGGCCGTACTACGACTTCTTCGCGCTGATGGGCGCCGGTGCCGGGCTGGAGTCGGTGCACCGGGTGCTGTACCGGGACCTGCCGGCCCGGTTCGGGCTCGTGCTGCTCGGTGTGGCCGCGTTGGCCGTGCGGTGGCGGCGCGACCGGTGGGACCCGCTCGCGCTGTTCTTCGCGCTGGGCGCGCTGGTCTTCGCGGCGGGCCTGCTGAGCGGCCACTACGCGTGGGGACGCGCACTGCCCGCCGTGCTGATCCCGGCGCAGCTCGCGGCCGCGCTGGAGACGTTCGGGGCGGCGCGGCGCACGCTGCGCGCCGGGTGGGCCGTCGTCCTGACCGGTGCGCTGGCCGTCGGCGCGTGGGCGCAGGCGGGAGCGGTGGGCTACGTCGTCCCGCGCGAGGCGCTGCCCCCCGCGGTCGAGGCCCGGTACCGGGAGCCGTGGACGGGGTACCACTGGATGACACCGTGGGTGAAGTACGGGGACGTCGTCATGGCCGAGACGGAGCCGGCCCGCCGGATTCCCGCGTACGGGCCCTACACGGTCGCCCCCGGTTACCCCGACTTCTTCCTGCCGGACGAGAAGCGCAGGGCGGCGGCCACGGAGCAGTACTTCGCGCCGCGCACACCGGAACGGGTGCGCCGGGGCATCGAGCGGGCGTACGGGGTGCGGTGGGTGGTGGACACGACGGGCACCCTGCACGACACCGGGCTGCGGGCCGTGGCCCGGGGACCGGAGGGCCAGACGCTCTACGCGGTGCGCTGACCGGGCACCTCACCACCCCAGCACGTTCGCCGCCGGGCGGGCCAGACGCCGTACCGCCGGGCGGGTCACCAGGGCCGTCACCCCCACGGGTTCCCAGCGGATCTGCAGGCGGCCCGCGCCGTGGCCCTCCGGTTCGACGGTGACGCGGTGCGGGGCCGCGCCACGGCGGAAGGGAACACGGACGGTGAACGAGGGGAAGGCCAGGGGCGCCAGCAGGAGACCCGCGTTGCCCTGCCCCCGGAGGGTGAGGTGGAGCAGCGGATGGCGCACCCCGGCGAACCCCCTCACCGGGACGGAGGCGGCCGCCAGGTCGAGGCCGACGCGGCCCTCGAAGACACCGGGGTGGACGGGGGAGAGGCGGAAGGGCACGCTGAGGCGGCGCCGGCCGGGAGAGACGAGGAGGGTCGCGCGCTGCGGGCCGAGCGGGAGGCGCAGCGCCGGATCGTAGGTGCGCACCGTCAGTTCGACCGAGGCGCCGGGACCCCGGTCGATGTCCGTGATCTCGTGGCGGAACAGGGCGGTGGGGAAGGGGCGGGTGTCCGGTTCCAGGTCGGAGAGGTCCAGCTCGGCGCGGGCGGCGGCGGACACGGGAATCCGGTCGCCCCAGTAGGCGCGGCCGTCCGGGCCCACGGTCAGCCGCCTCGGGGCGATGTCGTGGCCCAGGCCGCGGGCCGCCTGCCGGGCCTCGGACAGGCGGCGGTCACGGAGCAACCGGAGGACGACCCGTTCGGCGCGCGGGAGGCGGGCGTACGCGCCGGGCGACAGCGTCTCCAGGTACGGGTTCAGCAGGTCCGCGAAGCCCGCGAGCCACTCGTCGTCCCGGTGGGGCAGGTCGCCCGTGTACATCCGGACGTCGTGTTTGAGGAACTTGTGGTCCTTGTCCGCACGCAGCGACGCGTGCCCGCTCTCCGTGAGGAAGGCGTCGATGAGGTGCTGGACGCGGACCCGGTCGCGGACGTTGTCCAGCTTGTGCCGCTGGTTGGAGATGGACGCCGACTCCTGGGCGGCGTAGGGCGCTATGCACCAGAGGTACACCGGCTCCGGGACGATCGTGAACCTTCTCGCCAGGCAGTACGCCTGCGCCGAGAACAACTGGTCCTCGTAGTGGATGCCCTCGGGGAAGCGCAGGCCGTGCCGGTCGAGGAAGGCCCGGGAGTACATCTTGCCGGTCGACAGGTGCTCGAAGAACAGCCGTGGATCGGCCTCGATGCCGTCCAGGGTGCGGCGCTCGCGCACCAGATGCGGCATCCAGGTGGAGCGGCGGCCGGTGTCGGTGCGGATGCGTCGTACCGCGCCCATCGCGAAGTCGATGTCCCGTTCGCGATGGGCGGTGAGCAGCAACGCCACGGCGTTCGCGGGGAGTTCGTCGTCGCTGTCGAGGAACATCAGATACGGCGCGCGGGCGGTCTCCATGGCGCGGTTGCGGGGCGCGCTGCAGCCGCCGCTGTTGGACGGCAGGCGCAGATACCGGATACGCGGGTCCGCGGCCGCCAACCGCCGTGCCACCTGGGGGGTTTCGTCCGTCGAGTGGTCGTCGCTGATGACGATCTCGAGGTTGCGGTGGGTCTGTCGGCGGACCGACTCCACCGCGCGGGGGAGGCGTTCGGCGTCGTTGTGAACGATGACCGTCACGGTGACGTCGGGCGCGTCGAGCGCTTCTCGAAGGCCGCTCGCCCCGGGGGGTGGCCTCATCAGAAGCTCGCCTCCTCGGGGTCGGGCGCCGGGGTGCGCTCCTCCAGGGGCAGCACCGGCGGCAACGACTCCTCGCCCTGGCCGAGGAAGACCCGGCGCACGACGCGTTCGGCGGCGCGGCCGTCGTCGTACTCGCAGAACCGGCGCCGGAAGACGGCCCGCGCCTTCGCCGCGCTCGTGTCGCGCCAGGCGTCGGTGGTGAGGATCCCGGTCAGCTCCTCCTGGGTACGGGCCACCGGGCCCGGCGCCTCGGCCGTCAGGTCGAAGTAGACGCCGCGCGTCTTTCGGTAGACGTCCCAGTCGTCGGCGTGGATCACCAGGGGGCGGTCCAGGTTGGCGTAGTCGAACATGATCGACGAGTAGTCGGTGACCAGCAGGTCGGCGGCCAGGCACAGGTCCTCGACCGGGTCGTAGGACGAAACATCAACGACGGGGGCGCTGCGGCCGCCGCGCCGCAGCGCGGTGAAGGGGGAGGTGAGGGGGGAGGCGCTCCCGGCGGTTCCATCGTGGAAGTAGTGGCCGCGTACCAGCAGGACGGTGTCCTCGCCGAGGCGGTCGGCGAGCGCGGCGAGGTCCAGGTGCGGGACCCAGCCGGCCTCGTAGTCGCGGTGCGTGGGCGCGTACAGCACGGCCCGGCGGCCGGGGGCGACGCCGAGGCGTTCGCGGATCGCGCGGATGTCGTCGGCGCCGGCCGTGTAGTAGACGTCGTTGCGCGGGTAGCCGTAGTCGAGCGAGACGTGGCGGGACGGGTACGCCCGCTGCCACATGCGGGTCGTGTGGCTGTTGCTGGAGAGGCTGTAGTCCCACTTGTCGACGCGCTCCAGCAGGGCCTGGAAGTCCAGGCCCCGGGCGGCGGCCGGGAACGGCATCTGGTCCACGCCCATGCGCTTGAGCGGGGTGCCGTGGTGTGTCTGGAGGTGGACGGCGTCGGGGCGTTTGACCACGGCGTTCGGGAAGTTGACGTTGCTGACGAGGTACTTCGCGGTGGCGAGCACCTCCCCGTAGCGGCGGGTGCCGGGCACCACATGGTCCGTGCCGGGCGGGAGCAGGGCGGCGTTGTGGGCGTTCACCACCCACACCGGGTGGATCCACGGGGCGAGTTCGGCGAGCTTGGCGGCGATCGCGGCCGGATTGCAGGCGACACCACGGTTCCAGTACGCCGTGAACACCGCCAGGTCCGGGTCGACGGGGCGGCGCAGGGCCCTGCGGTAGTGGTGGTCGCCGAGCAGGGCGCCGAGCTGCCGCCTGCCGGTGCGCGCCGCGGACCCGGCGGCGCGGCGGGTGCGGTTGGCGGCCTGGAGGGCGCGGTACCGGGTGTAGGCGCCCTCCTCGAGCAGCGAGCGCCGGACGCCCTCGAGGCCGGCCGGGCGCCGGTGGCCCTCGGGGCGGTGGCGTACGGCGGCCAGCGAGGCGCGGCGGAAGAACTCCCGGGCGACCGGATCGGGCATGCCGCCGCGGACGAAGGTGCCCAGGCAGTCGTCGACCATGATCCCGTACAGCGCGTCGTGGACGGCGGGGCGGTCGCCGGCGAGGCCGAGGAGGGCTTCGTAGTGCTCGACGAGGGCGTAGCGCTGCTCGGGGGTGACGGGCGGGAGAGCGGCGGGACGCAGCCGCCGGTCCTCGTGGGCGACGCGGGGCAGACAGGCGACGCGGTCGGCGAGCAGGAGGGCGGCGCGGGCGGCGTACGGTTCGTCGAACGTGTCGCCGTCCGGGACGCCGACCGCGGTGAGCCGGGTGCGACGGGCCCGCCAGAAGGCGGCGCGCAGGACACGGGTGCCGAGCAGCGGGGTGAGGTGCAGCAGGTGCGCGCAGTCGTCGAGGGCGAGTTCGGCGTGGCCCGCGCGGACGAGCAGGGGGCCGTCGGGGGAGGGCAGGCCGGAGCTGTCCCAGTTGCTGCGGACGTGGTCCAGGAGCAGGACGTCCACGGTGTCGGGGAGCCGGGCGAGGTGCTCGGCGACCACACGCGGACCGCCGGACGGCAGGCCGTCCTTGGCGCGGACGAAGTGCAGCCAGCGGCCGGTGGCCAGGGCCGACCCCGCCGCCCTGGCCACCGGGTCGGACGTGCCGTCGGGCAGGGGCAGCACCTGGACGTCGGGGGTGTGCCGCTCGGCGGTCTCCCGGGCCCAGTCGCCCACGGCGGCGACGATGACCTCGATGTCCGGGGAGGGGGAGGTTCCAAAGGCAGCGAGGGAGCCGGGGGAACAGAGGGAGTCGAGGAGGCCGGTCAGGTGGTCCTGGGTGTTCGGCCCGTGGACGATGACGCTGAGCTCGGGCATCTCGGGGCTCCTTCGTCTCGTCACCGATCCGGGCGTTCCCTCCGGTCATAGTGGCATCAATGCGGCGAAGGGGCTGCCCGGAGACGGACGGGCGGCGCCTCACGAAGGAGCGGTGGCGGCCTCCGGTTCGGTCACCGTCGTGGGCCCGGTCGCAGCCTTCGGCTCGGTCTTCGGTTCGGTCGCGGTCTTCGGCTCGGCCTTCGGCTCGGTCGCGGTCTTCGGTTCGGTCGTGGCCTTCGGCTTGGGCTTCGGTTTGGGCTTGCGGGCCTTGTCCGGGCCGCCGGTGAACTTCTCGTACTCCTTGAGCACCTCGTCCGTCGGCCCGTCCATGCGCAGCTCGCCCCGCTCCAGCCACAGGACGCGGTCACAGGTGTCCCGGATCGACTTGTTGCTGTGGCTGACCAGGAACACCGTCCCGGCCTCCTTGCGCAGTTCCCGGATGCGGTCCTCGGAGCGCTTCTGGAAGGAGCGGTCGCCCGTGGCCAGCGCCTCGTCGATGAGGAGGACGTCGTGGTCCTTGGCGGCGGCGATGGAGAAGCGCAGCCGGGCGGCCATGCCGGAGGAGTAGGTGCGCATCGGCAGGGTGATGAAGTCGCCCTTCTCGTTGATCCCGGAGAAGTCGACGATCTCCTGGTAGCGCTCCCGGACCTGCTCGCGGGACATGCCCATGGCGAGGCCGCCGAGGTGGACGTTGCGCTCGCCGGTGAGGTCGTTCATCAGGGCCGCGTTGACGCCGAGCAGGGAGGGCTGGCCGCCGGTGTAGATCCGGCCGTTCTCCACCGGGAGCAGTCCGGCGACGGCCTTGAGCAGGGTCGACTTGCCCGATCCGTTGGTGCCGATCAGGCCGATGGCCTCGCCCCGGTAGGCGACGAAGGACACGTTCCGCACCGCGTGCACCGTGCGCACGCCGGCCGCCCGCTCGGTCTTCCGGCGCCGCACGATGCGGTTGAGGGCGGCGGTGGCGGAGCCGCGTCCGGCGCCGGTGCCGTTGACCCGGTAGACGATGTCGACGCCGTCGGCGATGACGGTGGGGATCTTCTCAGCAGCGTTGTCAGCCACGACCGTAGGTCTCCTCGGCCTTCCAGAAGTAGACGAAACCGATCACCCCGGCCAGCAGCGCCCAGCCCCCCGCGACCGCCCACACATGCGGCGGCAGATACGAGGAGCCGTAACCGTCGATCAGCGCGAAGCGCACCAGGTCCATGTAGACCGCGGCCGGGTTCCACTGCAGCACGTCGGCGAGCCAGCCCGGCACGTCCTTCTCGGCCAGCATCACCGGCAGGCTGAACATCACCCCCGAGGCGTACATCCAGGTGCGCAGCACGAACGGCATCAGCTGGGCCAGGTCCGGCGTCCGGCTGCCGAGGCGCGCGAAGAGCAGCGCCAGCCCGGTGTTGAAGACGAACTGCAGCCCCAGCGCGGGCACCACCAGCAGCCAGGACAGCGCGGGCAGGCTGCCGAACGCCAGCACCACCACGATTAGGACGACCATCGAGAACAGCAGCTGCTGCAGCTGCTGCAGCGCGAAGGAGACCGGCAGCGCCGCCCGCGGGAAGTGCAGCGCCCGCACCAGCCCCAGGTTGCCGGAGATGGCCCGCACCCCGGCCAGCACCGAGCTCTGGGTGAAGGTGAACACGAACACCCCGGTCACCAGGAACGGCACGTAGATCTCGTGCGGGATGCCCCGGCGGGCGCCCAGCAGCAGCCCGAAGATGAAGAAGTACACGGCCGCGTTCAGCAGCGGGGTGGCCACCTGCCACAGCTGGCCCAGTTTGGCCTGGCTGTACTGCGCGGTCAGCTTCGCCCGGGAGAAGGCCAGGATGAAGTGCCGGCGCGCCCACAGCCGGCGGACGTACTCGGGCAGCGACGGCCGGGCGCCGCTGACCGTCAGCCCGTACCGGGCGGCGAGCGCCGGGAGGTCGTCCTCGACCGGGACCGGGCGGACCGGTGGGGAAGGCGGTGTGTGGAGGGCCTGACTCACATCCGCTTCTTTCGCTAGGAGGTGGGGTGGCGGCGGGGTGGTGCGATGCCGTGTTCCGCCCGGTGTTTCCCGCGTGTCTTCGCGCGTTCATTTACGTCGGGACGGCACCGTATCGTCGCAACGTGAGCGTAGGGTGAACGCGCGTCGGAACGCAACCGTTCCGTCGCGACGACCGAGGCGGGCGGTGCCGGTCTGTGCCGGATCGGTGTACATGTCGGCGTCAGAACGGGCCCGTATCGTCGTCACGCCCTATGCTGAGCCGCATGACGACCAACGCCGACGAGCCCCAGCCGCGTCCGCGCCGCAGGGCCCCCGCCGGGGCCGCCGTACTGCGGGAGGACGTGACGGAGGCCATCCGGGCGGCCGTCTTCGAGGAACTCGCGGCCGTCGGCTACGCGCGGATGTCCATCGAGGGGATCGCGCGCCGCGCGGGCGTCGGCAAGACCGCGGTGTACCGCCGCTGGCGCTCCAAACTGCACCTGGTCCTCGACCTGGTCTCCGCCATCGCCGTGCAGGGGCTGCCCGCACCGGACACCGGCTCCCTGGAGGAGGACCTGCGGCTGCTGTACGAGGTCACCTCACGCGCCCTGCGCCACCCCGTCGCCTCGCAGATCCTCCCCGACCTCCAGGCCGAGGCCGCCCGCAACCCCGACATCGCCGAGGCACTCCGCAAGGCGCTGCGGGAGGGCCAGGACGGGGTGGCCAGGGGCGTCGTCACGGCGGCGCAGCAACGGGGCGAGGTACGCCCCGGCGTCGACCACGCCCTGGCCCTCGACCTGATTTCCGGCCCCCTGTACTGGCGCTCGGTGGTCATCCGCAACCCGAAACTGCCGAAGGGCTACCTGCCCGCCCTGGCCAGAGCCACGACGGCGGCGCTGAAGGCGCTGTGAGCGGGCGCGGTCACGCCGACGGGTGGAGGCGGAGCCAGCCCTTCCAGGCTGAGGTGATCATGTCGTCGACGGTGTGGCGGGCCTTCCAGCCGAGTTCGGTGGCGGCGCGGTCGGCGGAGGCGACGACGCTCGCCGGGTCGCCGGGACGGCGGGGGGCGACCGTGGGCGGCAGGTCGTGGCCGGTGAGGGCGTTGATGCGGTCGATCACGCCCCGGACGGAGACGCCCTCGCCGCGGCCGATGTTGAGGGTGAGGTCCCGGCCTGGGTCGGCGCGCAGGGCGCGGGCCGCGGCCACGTGGGCCTCGGCCAGGTCGACCACGTGGATGTAGTCGCGGACACAGGTGCCGTCCGGGGTCGGGTAGTCGTCGCCGAAGATGCGCGGGGGCGCCTGCTCGGTGAGCTTCTCGAAGACCATGGGGACGAGGTTGTGGACGCCCGTGTCGGCGAGCTCCGGGCTCGCGGCGCCCGCCACGTTGAAGTAGCGCAGGCAGGCCGTGGACAGACCGGTGGCCCGGCCCGCCGCGCGGACCAGCCACTCGCCGGCCAGCTTCGTCTCCCCGTACGGGGACATCGGCGCGCAGGGAGTGTCCTCGGTCACCAGTTCGGCGGCGGTCTCCGGCATGCCGTACACCGCCGCCGAGGACGAGAAGACGAAGGCCGACACGGAATCGGTCGCCGCCACCGCCTCCAGCAGGACGCGCAGGCCCTCGACGTTCTCCCGGTAGTAGTGCAGGGGCAGTTCCAACGACTCGGCGACCTGCTTCTTCGCCGCCAGGTGGACGACGCCGGTGACCTCGTGGTCGGCGAGGGCGCGTGCCACCCGCTCGCCGTCCAGGGTCGAGCCGACCACCAGCGGCACTCCGTCCGGCACCCGGTCGGGGATGCCGGTGGACAGGTCGTCGTACACCACCGTCCGCTCGCCCGCCTCGGTCATCGCCCGTACGACGTGCGCCCCGATGTAGCCGGCGCCGCCGGTGATCAACCAGGTCATGTGCGGACGTCCCCTCGTCGTTCGTCGGCCGTGGTGAGTGGTCGGTCCCCACCGGCTCTCCCAGATCCTAGTGAAGCAGGCGCCACAGTCTCCCGCGTACGACGGAGGCGGCACCGCGTACGCCGAGCGCGACCCGCAGCGCCAGCGCGCCCGAGTGGGTGGCGTACGGCCGGACCAGCACCACGCCGTGCCGGACGCTCGGCACCGCGCGGCGGCGCAGCAGACCGGGGCCCGCACACGCGTGCGCGGTGACCTCGCGGCTCGAGCCGTCGCCGAAGCGCACCCGCAGGCGCAGGTCCCAGGCGCCCGCGCCGAGCGCGGCCAGCCGGGCCGGCCGTACGGTCGTCTCCGCGGACCAGCCGCCCCCGGCAGCCGCCCGCAGCGGCACCGTGCACACCCTCCGGCCGCCGCCGTCCCGGTGCCGCCACTCGATCTCCAGCTCCGCCGGGTGCGCCCGCTCCAGCAGGCCGTACAGCTCGTGCAGGCGCAGGCGCAGCCGGGTGGCACGGGTGCGGGGGCGCAGTTCCGCGTCGACGGCGAGCGGCAGCCGGGTCACGGGACGGGCCAGCAGGGGCTCCAGGGTGACCCCGGGCAGGTCGGCGGACCAGCAGGGCGTACCGTCCGCCGCGCGGGGGTACGGCGGGCGCAGCCGCGCCGGGCGGCCCGCCAGTTCCTGGAGGCGGGGCAGGTCGCGCGGCTCGGGGGAGGCCAGCAGGACCCGCCCGATCAGCCGGCCGGGCGCGACCGGGTCGCGGGCCCAGTCGGCCGCGTCGTAGTCGGCGAGGAACGCGCGGGTGTGCGCCCACCATGCGTGCCGGTAGTCCGCGTCGTGCAGCCGCAGCTCCCGCACGTACATGCGCAGCTCGTGGTCGAGGAACTTGGCCCGCGCCGCCCGTGCCAGTTCCTTCTGCCCTGCGGCCAGCAGGATCTCGTACGCCGTGCGGCACGCGCGCGTGCGGTCCTGCCAGTTGTCGAGGCCCGCGCGGTCCAGCGAGATCGACAGCCGCCGGGCGGACCGGCGCACCTGCCAGACGTAGACCCGGTCCGGGACCAGGGCGACGCGCGGGGCGGCGGCCCACACGCGTGCGGTGAAGACGAAGTCCTCGTAGGGGAAGCGCCCCTCGGGGAAGCGGATGCCGTGCGCGCGCAGGAAGGCCGTCGCGTAGAGCTTGTTGACGCAGAGGGTGTCGTGCACCAGGCGGGGGCGCCGGGAGGGGTGCGCGAGCACCCGGGGCGCCGCGTACAGGCCGGGCTGCCACGGGACCTCGCGCCCCGACGGCAGCTCGCGGCGCACGCACAGCCCGCCGGTGACGTCCGCGTCCGCCGCGCCCGCCGCGCCGAGGAGCGCGCCCACGGCACCGGCCGGCAGGACGTCGTCGCTGTCCAGGAACATCACGTACGGCGAGGTCGCCGCGTCCAGCCCGGTGTTGCGCGGGGAGCCGCAGCCGCCGCTGTTGGCGCGGTGCCGGATCACCCGGAGGCGGGGCTCGGTCCCGGCCAGCCGGGCGAGCAGGCCCGCGCTGCCGTCCGTCGAGCAGTCGTCGACGGCCACGACCTCGCGCACGGCCGGTCCCTGCTCGAGCGCCGAGCGCACGGCGTCGGTCACATGGGCGGCGTCGTCGTGGCCTATCACCACGACGGTGATGCCGGTGGCGCCGCCGGCGGCTTGGGGGCTGTGGGGGTGCATAGGCGTCCCCTGGGGCTCAGGTGAATGGATTACTGGCCTTTTGCCCGCTAATGGGTACTTCGTACCCCCGTGTTCGCTGCGGCGGCGCCGCGACAGCCGTCAGGCGCCGTTCGCCGCCGCCGTGTCCAGTGCGGCGGTGAGCCGGTCGAGGCGGGCCCGCAGTGACTGGATCTCGTCGATCTCGAAGCCGGTCGCGGCGACGATCCGGCGCGGGACGTCCACGGCCCGCTCGCGCAGCGCGGTGCCCTCCTCGGTGGGCCGCACCTCCACCGAGCGCTCGTCGAGCGTGCTGCGCTCCCTGCGCACCAGGCCGGCCGTCTCCAGCCGTTTGAGCAGCGGGGACAGGGTGCCGGAGTCGAGCCGCAGGTGTTCGCCGAGCTTCTTGACGGGCAGGGTGCCGTGCTCCCAGAGGGCCAGCATCACCAGATACTGCGGGTAGGTGAGGCCGAGGTCCTTGAGGACCACGCGGTACACGCCGTTGAAGGCGCGCGAGGTGGCGTGCAGGGAGAGGCAGATCTGCCGGTCGAGGCGGAGCCAGTCGTCGGCGGAACCGGGCGGCGGGGCACCGGCCGGGTCCGTGGCCGACGCCGGGGACGCGGCCGGCGGGGGGTTCGGGGGCGGTGTCATGGCTCCAGGGTAGCTCTTTCGGGCCATTTGGTTGTGTGCAATTGAATTGTGTGCTCTACTTGCGGTCGTGCGGCGGCCGGAGCCCCGAAGTCAGAGGGCCGGCCGCCCGGTCACGACTCGAGAGGGAAGGTTTCCCATGGACGCGCTCTACACCGCCGTCGCCACCGCCACCCACGGCCGCGAGGGCCGCGCCGTCACCTCCGACGGCAAGCTGGACCTCGGTCTCAGCGCCCCCGTGGAGCTGGGCGGCAGCGGCGAGGGCACCAACCCGGAGCAGCTGTTCGCCGCCGGTTACGCGGCCTGCTTCGGCAGCGCCCTCGGCCTGGTCGGCCGGGCGGCGAAGGTCGACGTCAGCGAGGCCGCGGTGACCGCAGAGGTCGGCATCGGCAAGCAGGGCGAGGGCTTCGCGCTCGCCGTGACGCTGCGCGTCGAGCTCCCCGACACCGTGGACGAGGAGACCGGCCGCAAGCTGGTCGAGCAGGCCCACCAGGTCTGCCCCTACTCCAACGCCACCCGCGGCAACGTCCCGGTCGACCTTGTCATCGAGTAATCGAGTAGCCGAGTAGCCGAGTAGCCGAGTAGCCGAGTAACCGAACAGCCGCCCCGGGCTCACCGGCCGGGTCGTCCCGAAGGCCGTCCCGGGGGCCGCCAGGTGGGTGGCCGGGTCGGAGCGGGCCGCGCCGGGCGGACGGCCCGGTACACCCGGGCCCGGTGCGGCGGGTGCGCCCACCCCGGGCGCGCGGGGACGGTGACACGGAACCTGGGCAAGGGACATCCAACGGCCGGCACGGGGGTTCGGCCCGGGAACGGCCGCCGGGCCGCCCGGGTTACGCCGTGTGCGGCATCCGGGGCATCCGTCACCCGAAGGGGCGGACCCGGGGCCCTTTGTGCGGAGCCCCGGGCCTGCCCGCCAACTCTGCCTCCGTACAGCTCACTTCACGGCGCCCGCCATCACGCCGGAGACGAACTGCCGCTGGAAGGCGAAGAACACGACCAGCGGGATCACCATCGAGATGAACGCGCCCGGCGCCAGCACGTCGATGTTGTTGCCGAACTGCCGTACCTGCGTCTGCAGGGCGACCGTGATCGGCTGGCTCCCGGAGTCCGTGAAGATCAGCGCGACCAGCATGTCGTTCCACACCCACAGGAACTGGAAGATGCCCAGCGAGGCGATCGCCGGCCCGGCCAGCGGCATCACCACCCGGGCGAACAGGCGCAGTTCACCCGCGCCGTCCAGCCGGGCCGCCTCCAGCAGCTCCTTCGGGATCTCCGCGAAGAAGTTCCGCAGCAGGAACACCGCGAACGGCAGACCGAAGCCGACGTGGAACAGCACCACCCCGGCCAGCGAGCCGAAGATGCCGAGGCTGCCGAAGAGTTCGGCGATCGGGATCAGCGCCACCTGCACCGGCACCACCAGCAGCCCCACCACACCGAGGAACCACCAGTCCCGGCCCGGGAACTCCATCCACGCGAAGGCGTATCCGGCGAGCGAACCGATCACCACCACCAGTACCGTCGCCGGGACGGTGATGTACGCCGTGTTCAGCAGGGAGCCGGTGATGTCGCCGTTCTCCAACAGGGTCTCGTAGGCGCCGAAGGTGAGCTGCGAGGGCTCGGTGAACACCGTCCACCAGCCGTCGGCGGCCATGTCCTCGGGAGTGCGCAGGCTGGCCAGCAGCAACCCGATCGTCGGGACCAGCCAGAACATCCCGACGACGATCAGGAACGCCTGGACCAGCCCCCCGCCGACCCGGTCGGCGAGCCGGGAGGCGAGCGAACGGGAGCCCGGCGGAAGAGACTTGACCGGTGGCCGTGCCTTGAGCAGACGTTGGCTCATCGCCTGGCCTCCCGCCTCAGCCGCCGCACGTTGAACCACATCACCGGGATCACCAGGAGCAGCAGGAACACCGCGATCGCGCTGGCGATGCCCGGCTGGTCCTCGGAGAAGCCCTTGCGGTACAGCTCCAGCGCGAGGACGCCTGCGTCGTCCTGGGAGGAGCCGGGGGCGATGATGAAGACCAGGTCGAACACCTTCAGCACGTTGATCATCAGGGTGACGGTGACGACCGCGAGCACCGGCGCCAGCAGGGGCACCGTGACCCGTCTGAACACCTGCCACTCGCCCGCACCGTCGACCCGCGCAGCCTCCAGCAACTCCCTTGGCATGCCCGCGAGTCCGGCCGCGATCAGCACCATCGCGAAGCCCGCCCACATCCAGATGTACGAGCCGATGACGGCGGGCGTGACCAACGACGGTCCCAGCCAGTCCAGGCCGTTGTACGGCTCCTTGAAGTTGCTCGCCGGAAGCCGGAGTCGCGCCCCGTCCGCCTTGGACGACAGGGAGAACGTGCCGTCGGCTCCCGCTGTGGCCGTCTCCACCACCGTGCCGTCCCTGACCGCCTCGATCCTCATGCCGGGGTAGCCCAACTCGTCGGCGTCGACGCCGTTCAGCGTGCCGACGCCCTTGCCGCGGGTGAAGTCCTGCCAGGTCGTGCCGGTGATCCGGTCCGGCTCCGGCTTCGGCGCGGCCGCCCGTTCGGCCTCCTCCGGGATCAGGTCCGGGGCGACACCGACCAGCGGCAGCGTGACGGTGTCCCCGACGCGCACCGTCCCCTTGGTGACGAAGGCGCCCCCGCCGGCCGCCTCCAGCGGCGACTCGCGGCCCGGATGCGCCTTCGGGTACGCCGACGACTCGGCGAAGGTGTCGTGCACCCCCACCCACACCGCGTTCGCGACGCCCTTGTCCGGGTCCTGGTCGTACACCAGGCGGAAGATGATGCCCGCCGCCAGCATCGAGATCGCCATCGGCATGAAGACGACCAGCTTGAACGCCGTGCCCCAGCGGATCCGTTCGGTCAGCACCGCGAAGACCAGACCGAGCGCGGTCGCGACCGTCGGCGCGAACACCACCCAGACGACGTTGTTCTTCAGGGCGGTGCGGATGCCGTCGTCGGTGAACAGGGCCCGGTAGTTGTCGAATCCGGCGAAGCCGTCGCCGGACTGGTCGTAGAAGCTGCGGATGACGGAATACCCGATCGGGTAGACCACGAGCGCACCGAGCAGCAGCAGCGCGGGCAGCAGGAACAGCGCCGCGACGGTTCTGCGGGTGCCGGTGACGCTCCTGCGCGACTGGGGAGCGGCAGGGACCTCGGGGCCCCCTGCCGCCGTGTCCGACGCCATCGCCGGCTCAGTCCCCGTACGCCGCGGCCGCGTCGGCCTCCAGCCGGGCCTGCGTTCCCGCGATGTCCTTCGGGTTCTTCAGGAAGTCCTGCAGAGCCTTCCACTCGCCCTTGCCGGGGGTGCCGCCGAACGCCTGCGGAGCCTGGTCGGACATATCGAAGCGGAAGTCGTCACCGGATGCGATCAGCGCCTCGGCGATCTTCTTCTGCACGGCGTTCGGGTACGTCGAGGGGTCGATGCCCTTGTTCGGCGAGAGGAAGCCGCCCAGCTTCGCCTGGATGCCGGCCGCGTCCGGGGAGGCCAGGAAGGTCGCCAGGGCCTGCGACGCCTCGGAGTCCTTCAGGATCACGGCCGCGTCGCCGCCGGACACCACGGGCGGGGTGTCACCGGCCGCGGGGAACGGGAACACCTTCGCGTCCGTAACGACCTTCGCCTTGGTCTCACCGATGTTGACCTGTACGAAGTCGCCCTCGTAGACCATGCCCGCCTTGGGCTGGTCGCCGCCGGTGAACGTCTGCGTCACGGAGGCCGGGAACTCCGTCTGCAGCGCGCCGGACGGGCCGCCCGCGACGTACTCCTTCCTGCCCCAGATCTCGGCGAGGGTGGTCAGCGCCTCCTTGACGGACGGGTCCGTCCACTTGATCTCGTGCGCGGCGAGCTGGTCGTACTTCTCCGGGCCCGCCTGGGAGAGATAGACGTTCTCGAACCAGTCGGTCAGCGTCCAGCCGTCGGCGCCGCCGACCGAGAACGGGGTGACGCCGGAGTCGTACACGGTCTGCGCGGCGGTGAGCAGCTCGTCCCAGGTCTTGGGCTCGGCCGCTCCCGCGTTCTCGAAGACCCGGGCGTTGTACCAGATCAGCGACTTGTTGGCGGCCTTGTAGTAGACGCCGTACTGCTTGCCGTCGACCTTGCCGATGTCCTGCCAGCCCTGCGAGTAGTTCTCGCCGAGCTTCTTGGTCGCCTCGGCGCCGAGCGGCTTGGCCCAGCCCTTGTCGACGGCCTGCTTGATGGCGCCCGGCTGCGGCAGCAGCGCCACGTCCGGCGGGGCGCCGCCCGCGATCTTCGAACCGAGGAAGTTGATGATGGGATCCTGGGCGGGAACGAAGGTCACCTTGGCTCCGGTGCGCTTCTCGAACTCCGCCAGGACCTTCTTGAAGTTGGCCTGTTCGGTGCCGGTCCACACGGCGGCGACCTCGAGGCTCTCACCGTCCAGCCGGGGGAGCGTGACGGTGGCGGCGGTCTCGTCGGCGGTGCCGCCCGCGCCGTCGTCGGTGCCGTCGTTGTCGTCAGCGGCTCCTCCGCACGCGGTGAGCGAGACCGCGAGGACACCCGCGACGACGGCGGCCGAGGTTCTCGCGGCCCTGCGGGTGCGGGGAGTCGTCGTTTCCGTGGGTGTGCCGGGTGACCTGCGTATCCGGATGATTCTGCTCGTCCTGCGCATCACTGCCCCGTTCTTCGCACCTCGTCGAACGTCGAGCACTGTCCCGTGGGCCCTGTGTACGCCCGGGAGGACGGGGCGGCAAGACCGCGTCGTGTGTCAAGTCCGGGATCGTGACCGCGTCGTGACTCTCCGGGACCGTGGGGTGCCGGAGCGGAGCATGCCGGGGCGGGGCGTGTCCGTGCAGTATGCGGGGTGACGTGGCGTCAGCCGACTCGGGATCAGGTCAGAGCAGGGACGGCACCTCGGTGGCCGAGACCTGGCGGGCCGCGCGTTCCAGCGCGCTGGCGAGCAGCGCGAGATCGGTCGGGCCGTTGCCGAGTTCCCGGACCGGGCGGCGGGCCGGCGGATCGCCCATGCGGTGCCACTCCAGCGGTACGACCGTGGGCCGCAGCGTCGCCGTGCGCGGGATGCGGCCGGTCACCCGTCCGCCCTGGAACGCGGTCACCGTGCCGTCCGGGTGGGCCAACTGCCCGCGTCCCGCCGCCGGTTCCCCTCCGTTGTCCCGGCCCTGCTCGAACGGGGAGGTGTCCCCACGGCCGCCCGGCGCGGGCGGGTCGAGTGTCACGCGCAGGGTCGCCCGCTTCGCCGGCTCGGTCTCCGCCGTGCGGGCGCAGGGGCCGGTGGCGGCCACCAGGTGCACGCCCAGCCGCTCGCCCTCCCGCGCGACCGCCTCCAGCGCCCGCAGCACCGAACCGGCGGCGGGCCGCCCCGGCGAGCCGAGCGCGGGGGAGACCAGCGCGTCCAGGTCGTCCACGACCACCACCAGCCGGGGCAGCGGAGGCGGGGCCTCGGTCCTGCGCCGCGCCGTCCCGGGCCGCAGCCGCAGCGTCGAACTGGGCGGGGCGTCCAGGTCCCCCAAGTGCTCACCGCCGGCGGCCGCCTGGCCGCGGGGCGCGGTCGTGCGCTGGGCGACCATACGGTCCGACAGCTCACGCCCGGTGTGCCACTCCACGAAGTCCGACCGGCCGAGCAGTTCGGCACGCCGCTTCAGCTCGGCGCTCAGCGACTGGGCGAACTCCCGCATCCGTACCGGGTCGTTGGCGCTGAGGTGCGTGGTGACGTGCGGTACGTCCGTACACATCCGCAGTCCGTCGCCCGGCCCGCCGCCCGACGCGGCGGCGCACCGGCCGTCCACCAGGACGATGCCCAGCCGGTCCGGCCGTTCGGCCGCGGCCAGGGAGGCGACGACGGCCCGGAGCAGTTCGGTACGGCCGCTGCCGGACGGCCCCTCCACCAGCAGATGCGGCCCCTCGGCCGCGAGGTCGGCGGCGACCGGGCCGCGGGGACCGGCACCCAGCACCGCGGACACCCGGCCGCCGATGCTCTCCCTGTCGTCGGCCGCGTCCGCCCAGCGGGCCATCAGCGAGGCCGGGGTGGCGCGGGCCAGCCCCAGCTCGTCCAGCAGCCGCGCCGACTGGGGCAGTGGCGCCGACACGCGCGTGTGCACCGCGCCGGGGACGCCCTCCGGGCGCAGCGGTGCCAGCGCCCGCGCGAAGCGTTCGGCCCACGCCGGGGAGACCGCGTCGACCGTGGCGACCGTGCCGTGACCGACCGGGCCCGGTGCCGTCCCCGTACCGGTGCCGGCCACCCGCAGCAGCCGCAGGGTGGTCGCCACGTCCCCGCTGAGCAGGGCGACGGCACCGCACTCCCGGAACGCCGGGGTCACCGCGCAGGCCGCCTCGTACGTCCGCGTGACCGGGGACGCGGCGGAGGCGGCGGACGTCTCGGCGAGACACACCAGGTGGATCCCGGCCCGCGGCCCCTCCACGGCCAGCCGCACCAGCGCGTCGCGCACCTCGGGGGCACCGGAGGCGCCGGAGTCATCGGGATCGCCGTCCACGACGACCACGGTGTACGGCCCCGCGAAGCCGTCCGCCGAACCGGCGCCGCCGCCCACGGCCCAGGAGGGGCGCCGGGGCTCGCTCCAGTCGGCGTCGGCGGGCCGGGGCTGCTCCGGGATGAGCGGGGCGGCCGGGGCCGGTCGGGTGGGCGAGGTCCGTGCCGCGTGGTCGTGGTCCGCCAGGCGGCGCAGCAGTTCCTCGGTGCGGGCCGCGGCCTGTTCGCGGTCGTGGGCGAGGAGCAGCCGGCAGTCCTGGCCGTGCCCCGGGCGCACGTGCGGCAGCCAGCCCAGCCAGGCCCATTCGGCGGTCCGCTCCTCCAGGGGGCGGGAGCGGTCCGCGGTGATCAGGACGATCTCCAGCGCGTCGGGGGAGTGCAGGGCGGCGAGCTGGGCCAGCACCACGCGGGCCAGCCCGGTGAGCCGCTCGCGCGGACCGGCCAGGCCCAGCGAGCCCACCTCGCGCAGTCCCGAGGTCATCGGTACGGCGGGCAGCAGACCCGAGCCGCCCGGCACCGCCCGGTCGGCCGTGCCGAGGCGTATCGCGAGGGTCTCCGGATGACCGGGCCCGCGCTCCCACAGCCGGGGCCCGGGGCCCAGCGCGGTCAGCAGCAGGGCGGCGGGGTCGGGCCAGGTCTCGGGCGGGCCCGGCGCGGCCACGGCCCGTCCGGGCGGGACGGCGCCGGCCGCCTCCCCGCCGGGCCCGTCCGCCCCGGCGCTCTCCGGTCCCTGGCGTCCTCCGGCCAGGCGCCGCGCCCAGGCGGAGAGCCCGCCGCGCCTGCGGGCGCCGGAAGGCTGCTGCGTGAGTCCGGTGCCGTCCAGGTCGGTGCCGCGCAGCGGGGTGCCCTTACGGCTGGTGGGGGCAGGGGCCCCGGGGCCGCCGGTGCCCGAGTGGGTGACCCCGGCGGGGGGCGCCGGGGGTTCTGGGGCCGCCCCGTCGTACGGGTCGCCGTACGTGTCGCCCGGGCGCCCGGTGTCCGGGTCGCCGTCGGCGGGCCTCGGCTGCGACACCCGGCGTCCCTTGGGGACCCGCGGCAGCTCGCCCCGGGAAGCGACGTGCACCGTGCGCCCGCCGGGACCGGAGGGGTCCGCCTCGCGGTTCTCGATCCCCGGTGCGCCGCCCTGGCCGGGGACCAGCGGGCGTTCTCCCGCGCCCGCCCCGTACCCGCCGGAGGCGGTGGCCCAGGGTGCGGAACCGTAGCCGTGGTGGGTCGGACGACCCGGCTGCGCCGGATGCGCGGCCGGTACCCGCGCGTACCCCGGCCCCAACGTCCCCGTCCCCGACGTCGTCCCGGCCGGCTCCCCGCTGCCACCACCGCCGACACGGTCCTCGCCCGCGCGTGGATCCGGCACGCGTACGTGCCCCTCCCCGTCCGGGGTCGTCCGCGCGCACGCCCCCGGTCCGGCGGCCGGGGTGAGGCGCAGGGCCGACTCGCCGATCCGCAGCAGCGCGCCCGGTGCCAGAGCGACCGGGCGGGGGCCCACCCGCCGGCCGTCCAGGGTCGTGCCGTTCGTGGAACCGAGGTCGGCGACCGAGACCCTGCCGTCCGGGCCGACCGTCACCGCGCAGTGCAGCCGGGAGACGTCCGGGTCGTCGAGCGACACATCGGCGTCGGCCGAGCGGCCGATGCGGATCTCGCCGCCGTGCAGCAGATGGACGCCACCCGCGTCGGGACCGGCGACGACATGGAGCCTGGTCGGGGTGTCGTCCAGCTCGGGATGCGGCTCGGGTTCACCCGGGGCGCCCACGGCCAGCACCGCGCCGTCGATCAGCGGAGGCTCGCCGAGGGTGCAGCGCTGGGCGTCCAGCCGCTGGTCACCGGCGTACAGCACCGGGGCGCCCGAGCCCGAGGAGGAGCCGGATCCCCCGTCGCCGCCGGACACCGCGGAGACCAGTGCGGCGGCCACCGCCGCCAGGGCCGTACCGGCGGGGGCGGTGACGACCACGTGGCCCCGCGTGGGGGAGGGCGGGCCCAGCGGGTCTACGACGGTCAGCCGGATCTGCATCGCCGGGAGCGGTCCCTTCTGCGCGGGCGCCCGCGGCACAGGGGGACGAAACGGCCCCGCGGTCCCCCACCGCGGACTTCCCCCACCACCACACGCGCACGTACGGCCAGTACTGCAGGCATCCTCGCACCTGACACCGGCAACATGCCCGCCCCCCGGCATCGAATGATCTTGATTGGTCGGCTCTGCCCTCAAAAGTGCCTGCCCAATGCGCCGCGGGTGATCGTTTCAGCGTCACTTGAGATCGGTCACGTCCGGTGTCCGGCAACCAAACGGACCGAGTCGAGCGTCTTTCGTCGAACACGGAGGGGGAACCGTACGGAGGAAACCCCACTGCCCCGTGGAACCCGACACGGGGCGGAAAGCCGGCACGGACCCGACAAGGACCCGACAGGAAGAGCCGGGAAGACGTCGAAGTCGACAGGCCGGTGTCCCGTGCGGCGGCACTACAGTGGGGCGGAGCAATTCCGTTCCGCGGTACGACGAACCACGGTGTACGCCAGCCGAGCAAGCAGCAGGGAGCGCATGACGTGCGGCCGGTAGGGAGCAAGTACCTGCTCGAGGAGCAGATCGGACGCGGCGCCACGGGCACCGTCTGGCGGGGCCGTCAGAGGGAGACCGCGGGGGCCGAGGCGGCGGTGCCCGGCCAGCCGGGGGAGACCGTCGCGATCAAGGTCCTCAAGGAGGAGCTCGCGAGCGACACGGACATCGTGACGCGGTTCCTGCGGGAGCGCTCCGTCCTGCTCAGGCTGACCCACCCCAACATCGTCCGGGTCCGCGACCTGGTCGTCGAGGGCGATCTGCTGGCTCTGGTCATGGACCTCGTCCAGGGCCCCGACCTGCACCGCTATCTGCGGGAGAACGGCCCTCTCACCCCCGTCGCCGCCGCGCTGCTGACCGCCCAGATCTCCGACGCGCTCGCCGCCAGCCACGCCGACGGCGTGGTGCACCGCGACCTGAAGCCCGCCAACGTCCTGCTCAAGCAGGACGGCGGCGCGATGCACCCGATGCTGACCGACTTCGGCATCGCCCGGCTGGCCGACTCCCCGGGCCTGACCCGCACCCACGAGTTCGTCGGCACGCCCGCGTACATCGCGCCCGAGTCCGCCGAGGGCCGCCCGCAGACCTCCGCCGTCGACATCTACGGCGCCGGCATCCTGCTGTACGAGCTGGTCACCGGCCGCCCGCCGTTCTCCGGCGGCTCCGCCCTGGAGGTGCTGCACCAGCACCTGAGCGCCGAACCGCGCCGCCCCTCCACGGTCCCGGACCCGCTGTGGACGGTCATCGAGCGCTGCCTCAGCAAGGATCCCGGGCACCGGCCCAGCGCCGAGAACCTCGCACGCGGCCTGCGCGTCGTCGCCGACGGAATCGGCGTGCACGTGAACTCCGCCCAGATCGCCGCCGCGGAGAACGTCGGCGTGCTCCTCATGCCCGACCCCGCGCCCGCACCCGTGCCCGGCACACCGGGCGCGCCCGGTGCCGCCGACCCGACGCAGGTACTGCCGCACACCGGGGGCGCGTACGACCCCAACGGCGCGACCAGCGTCCTGCCGCACGCCGGTGCCCACACCGGCGGGCCCTCCGGCGCCGCCGACCCGACCGCCGTCATGCCCCCGGTGCCACCGGGCCCGCCCGGCCAGGGCGGCCAGGGACAGGGCGGCCCCGACGATCCGCACCCCTGGCAGAACCAGCTGCGCGCGGCCCGCGACCGCAACGAGCAGACGCAGGTCCAGTACCTCGACCCGGGCGAGGACCCGCTGCGCCGCCGTCCCCAGCGGCAGGTCGCCCGGCCGCCGCAGCCGGCGCAGCAGCCGCAGCAACGCCGTCCGCAGCCTCAGCCCGCTCCCGGCTACGGACAGCAGCCGCAGCAGTACGCCCCGCCACCGCCGCAGCGACCGCGGCAGCCGGAGCCGCAGCGGTACACCCCGCCGCCGGAGCCGCGGCGTCCCGCGCGCGAGCCCCGACAGCGGCAGCGCAGCGCCAACCCGATGCGCATCCCCGGTCTCGGCTGTCTGAAGGGCTGTCTGTTCACGATCATCATCCTGTTCGTCGCGGGCTGGCTGATCTGGGAGCTGAGTCCGCTGCAGGGCTGGATCGGCAGCGGCAAGGGCTACTGGGACCAGCTCACCGACTGGTTCGGCACGGCGACGGACTGGATCCAGGACCTGGGCGGACCCGGGGCGCCTTAGAGCCCCGACCGAAAGGGACGCCCGCCCCCTTCCGGGGGCGGTTCCGACTTGTTTGCTGATTTGTCGACACCCGGCGGGTGAATTCGCCGTCCCCGGTGAACGTCGGCTTTCGGGGCGCGTAGCTTTGGCGGCAACACGCGTCGGTAGGAGCAGTCTTGGCACGGAAGATCGGCAGCCGGTACACCGCCCACCAGATCCTGGGCCGGGGCAGCGCCGGCACGGTGTGGCTCGGCGAAGGGCCGCGAGGACCCGTCGCCATCAAGCTGCTGCGCGAGGACCTCTCCTCCGACCAGGAGCTCGTCGGGCGTTTCGTGGGGGAGCGGACGGCGCTGCTCGGCCTGGAGCACCCGCACGTCGTCTCGGTGCGCGACCTGGTGGTCGACGGCAACGATCTCGCCCTGGTCATGGACCTGGTCCGCGGCACGGATCTGCGCACCCGGCTCGACCGGGAGCGCAGGCTCGCGCCGGAGGCCGCGGTGGCGATCGTCGCCGACATCGCGGACGGCCTGGCGGCGGCGCACGCGGCGGGGGTCGTGCACCGGGACGTCAAACCGGAGAACGTGCTGCTGGACATGCAGGGCCCGCTCGGCCCCGGCGGCTCGCACCGCGCCCTGTTGACCGACTTCGGCGTGGCCAAACTCATCGACACCCCGCGCCGCACCCGGGCCACGAAGATCATCGGGACGCCGGACTACCTGGCGCCGGAGATCGTGGAGGGCCTGCCGCCGCGCGCGTCGGTCGACATCTACGCGCTCGCCACGGTCCTGTACGAGCTGCTCGCGGGCTTCACGCCGTTCGGCGGCGGACACCCCGGGGCGGTGCTGCGCCGCCACGTCACCGAGTCGGTGGTCCCGCTCCCCGGCATCCCCGACGAGCTGTGGCAGCTGCTCGTGCAGTGCCTGGCCAAGGCGCCGGCCTCGCGGCTGCGGGCCTCAGAGCTGGGGGCACGGCTGCGGGAGCTGCTGCCGATGCTGGCGGGGATGCCGCCGCTGGACGTGGACGAGCCGGACACGGATCCGGTGGAGCCGGAGAGGCCGGACAGGACGGAGAGGCCGGATCGAGGGGACATCCCGGCCTCCGGCCCGGCACCGGGCACCGGGGTGCCCGTGCGGCGGCGCGGCGCGGTCCCGCTGGTGCCGGGCGCGAAGCCGGCCGACTCCAACCGGGACACCCACACCTCGATGCGGGTACCGAGCCCCGACGAGCTGGCCGGCGGCGCCCGCGGCACGGCCCGTGCCCCCCGCGCGAGCGGCGCCCGCCGTCCCGGTTCGGCCCGCAACCGCGCGCTCGCCCGCCGGCGCCGGCTGACCCTGGCCGTGCTGGCGGTGACCCTGCTGGCCGCGGTGGGCGTCGGCGCATGGCTGGCCACCTCGAACGACGAGCCGGGAAAAAACCCCAAGGACGACAACGACAGCAACAACTCGGCCCCAGCCACCCCTTGAGCCGCACCCGCCCCACGCGTGACCAGTACTGACGCCGCCGGTGGGATTCCGGCCCCGGTGTTCGGTATGGGCGGCTCGAGCGAGCCGTTACGCTGGGGGTGTGGCAGTCGTCGATGTATCCGAAGAGCTCAAGTCCCTCTCCTCGACCATGGAGTCGATCGAGGCCGTTCTGGACCTCGACAGGCTGAGGGCAGACATCGCCGTGCTCGAGGAGCAGGCGGCCGCGCCCTCCCTGTGGGACGACCCGGAGGCGGCGCAGAAGATCACCAGCAAGCTCTCCCACCTCCAGGCCGAGGTCAGGAAGGCGGAGACGCTGCGCGGGCGGATCGACGATCTCGTCATTCTCTTCGAGATGGCCGAGGAGGAGGACGACCCGGACACCCGCGCGGAGGCCGAGGCCGAGCTCACGGGCGTCCGCAAGGCGCTCGACGAGATGGAGGTCCGCACCCTCCTGTCCGGCGAGTACGACGCCCGTGAGGCGCTCGTCAACATCCGGGCGGAGGCCGGTGGCGTCGACGCCGCCGACTTCGCGGAGAAGCTCCAGCGGATGTACCTGCGCTGGGCCGAGCAGCACGGCTACAAGACCGAGGTCTACGAGACGTCGTACGCGGAGGAGGCCGGCATCAAGTCGACCACCTTCGCCGTGCAGGCGCCCTACGCCTACGGCACCCTCTCGGTCGAGCAGGGCACGCACCGACTGGTGCGCATCTCGCCCTTCGACAACCAGGGCCGGCGCCAGACCTCGTTCGCGGGCGTCGAGGTGCTCCCCGTCGTCGAGAAGGCCGACCACGTCGACATCGACGAGAGCGAGCTGCGCGTCGACGTCTACCGTTCCTCGGGCCCCGGCGGCCAGGGTGTCAACACCACCGACTCCGCGGTGCGCATCACGCACATCCCGACCGGCATCGTGGTCTCCTGCCAGAACGAGCGCTCCCAGATCCAGAACCGCGCCACCGCGATGAACGTCCTCCAGGCCAAGCTGCTGGAGCGGCGCCGCCAGGAGGAGCAGGCCAAGATGGACGCCCTCAAGGGCGACGGCGGCAACTCATGGGGCAACCAGATGCGTTCGTACGTGCTGCACCCCTACCAGATGGTCAAGGACTTGCGCACGGAGCAGGAAGTCGGCAACCCCGAGGCCGTGTTCAACGGTGAGATCGACGGCTTCCTGGAGGCCGGAATTCGCTGGCGCAAGCAGCGGGAGAAGTGATCCCCGCGCTGACAGCGCTTTGTCGACAAGGCAACTGCCGCCCTCAGGGCGGCAGTTGCCTTTCTTATGCCGGGGATGTCGGGGTTTTGCATCACACTCACAGCTTCGATGACCGGCAAACCGTGCGTAGGTGGACATCGCGTACGCAACGGCCTTGACGTCGATTTGAAAAGTGGGAAGGGTGAGGCGCGGCATGCGTATCTCTGGGGCGCATGTGAACCGGGGGGCGTTTCACCGCAGTCACCCCCGTTGATCACGGCCCCGAGCGCCGCCTCATTGACGATGAGCTACTGGGGGTAGCAACCAGATGACCAAGAAGACGCGTATCCGTGTCGCACGGATCGCGGCCGCTGCCGTGATCGCGGGCGGCGCCTCGCTGACCGCCGCCGGCGCGGCCTCCGCCCTCGGCATAGGCGTGAACGCCGGTGTCGGGAGCGAGGGTGCCAACGTCGGCGTCGACGTGAACCTCGATGAGGATCCGGCCGAGGACCCGACGGAGCCGGACCCGACCGAGCCCACCATTCCGACCGACCCGGACCCGACCGAGGACCCGACGCCGGATCCGACCGAGGACCCGACGACGGATCCGACCGAGGACCCGACGCCGGACCCGACCGAGGACCCGACGACGGACCCGACCGAGGACCCGACGCCGGACCCGACCGAGGACCCGACGACGGACCCGAGCGCCCCGGGTAACGACAAGGGCAACGGCGGTGGCGGCAACGCCGCCAACCCCGCCGGGGGCTCCGACGTCTCCGTCCAGGAGCAGGGCTCCTCGGCCCTCACCGGCACGGGCGACGAGCCCGCCACGTCGGCCCAGGGCAACGGCCAGGAGCTCGCCGAGACCGGCGCCGCCGAGATGACCTTCCTGGTGATCGGCGCCGCCACGATGATCGCCGGCGGCATCGGCTTCCGCGTGCTGCCGCGCCTCATGACCGGCCGCGGCGGCGCCACCGCCTGACGGTGACGCCGCGCGTACGCACCGTACGCAGGGCAGGGACACAGGCCGAGGGGCCCGGAGCGCACATGCGCTCCGGGCCCCTCGGGCATGCTCGGGGTTCTCCGTGCCGGACGGTGGATCCTCGACGGTCAGACGGTCTGGTGGGCGAGCAGTGCCACCGCCGCGACCAGGACCGCCAGCAGCGCGATCAGCGTCATGGGGTTCAGGCCCGCGAAGAAGTTCACCTGCTGCATCCGCTCACGGCTCGCGCGGCACACCGGGCACCGGCCCTCGCTCACGGGTGCGGCGCAGTTGGCGCACACCAGCCGGTCGTACGTCATCCGCTCTCCCTCCTCGCACCGGTTCCAGTCAGTACAACGCCCGCGGCGGCGCGAACGTTCCCCCCACCACTGTGCCAGGTTCCCCGGAAATCGGCGCGGCCCCCGTATCCTGCCCGCCCCCGCCTCCGGGCCGGCGGGCCCGCCGCACATCCGGCATAAAGCGCGCAAGTGGCACGCAACCCACTCCGGTGACTGCGGTCGGGCTTCCGCTTCGCGTAAGGTCACGCACATCTACCCCCGGCGACCCGTGGTGCACCCGTGATCCGATTCGACAACGTCTCCAAGGCCTACCCCAAGCAGAACCGTCCTGCCCTCCGAGATGTCTCCCTGGAGGTCGAGAAGGGCGAGTTCGTGTTCCTCGTGGGGTCCTCGGGCTCCGGCAAGTCCACCTTCCTGCGGCTGATCCTCCGCGAGGAGCGGGCCAGCCACGGTCAGGTGCACGTCCTGGGCAAGGACCTCGCACGCGTCTCCAACTGGAAGGTGCCGCAGGTCCGGCGCCAGCTGGGGACGGTGTTCCAGGACTTCCGCCTGCTGCCCAACAAGACGGTCGCCGAGAACGTGGCCTTCGCGCAGGAGGTCATCGGCAAGTCCCGGGGCGAGATCCGCAAGTCCGTGCCGCAGGTGCTCGACCTCGTCGGGCTCGGCGGCAAGGAGGGCCGGATGCCCGGTGAGCTCTCCGGCGGTGAGCAGCAGCGCGTCGCCATCGCGCGGGCCTTCGTCAACCGGCCCAAGCTGCTCATCTGCGACGAGCCCACCGGCAACCTCGACCCGCAGACCTCGGTGGGCATCATGAAGCTGCTCGACCGCATCAACCGGACGGGCACCACCGTGGTGATGGCGACGCACGACCAGAACATCGTGGACCAGATGCGCAAGCGCGTCATCGAGCTGGAGAAGGGCCGCCTCGTCCGAGACCAGGCACGCGGCGTCTACGGCTACCAGCACTGACGAGGAACGGAAAGGCTTAACCCCACGCCATGCGCGCCCAGTTCGTTCTGTCGGAGATCGGTGTCGGTCTCCGCCGCAATCTGACGATGACCTTCGCCGTCGTCGTCTCCGTCGCCCTGTCGCTCGCCCTGTTCGGCGGGTCGCTCCTGATGAGCGACCAGGTCAGCAGCATGAAGGGCTACTGGTACGACAAGGTCAACGTCTCCATCTTCCTGTGCAACAAGAGCGACGCCGAGTCCGACCCCAACTGCGCCAAGGGCGCGGTGACCGAGGACCAGAAGGGGCAGATCAAGGGCGACCTGGAGAAGATGTCGGTCGTCGACTCGGTCACCCACGAGTCCCAGGACGCGGCGTACAAGCACTACAAGGAGCAGTTCGGCGACTCCCCGCTGGCCAGCTCCCTCACCCCGGACCAGATGCAGGAGTCGTACCGCATCAAGCTGAAGGACCCGGAGAAGTACCAGGTCGTCGCGACCGCCTTCGACGGGCGGGACGGGGTGCAGTCGGTGCAGGACCAGAAGGGCATCCTGGACAACCTCTTCGGGCTGCTGAACGGCATGAACTGGGCCGCCCGCGCGGTGATGGCGCTCATGCTGGTCGTCGCCCTGATGCTGATCGTCAACACGGTGCGCGTCTCGGCGTTCAGCCGTCGGCGGGAGACCGGGATCATGCGTCTGGTCGGCGCCTCGGGCTTCTACATCCAGGCGCCGTTCATCATGGAGGCCGCGGTCGCCGGACTCATCGGCGGCACCCTCGCCTGCGGATTCCTGCTGGTCGGCCGGTACTTCATCATCGACAACGGACTGGCGCTGTCGGAGAAGCTGAATCTGATCAACTTCATCGGCTGGGACGCGGTGTTGACGAAGCTTCCGCTGATCCTCGCCACCAGTCTGCTGATGCCTGCCCTGGCCGCTTTCTTCGCGTTGCGCAAGTACCTGAAGGTGTGACTCTTGCCAAGAGGGGGCGTACGGTCAACCGGCCGTGCGCCCCTTCGCGTTGTCCTAGACTCGCCGGCATGTCAGGTCGTGCCCTGTTCTGTCAGCCCCGCCGCGTCCGCCGCGGATCCGCCCTGACCTTGGTGTTCGCGAGCGTTCTCGTGGCCGGCGCGGCCACCGGCAGTCTGCCCGCGACCGACCGGAAGCCCACCGCGCGCCCCACCCAGGCGGCCGCCCCCACCGGACGTCACGCGAAGGTCGCCGAGGCGGCCGAGGAGGCCATGGCGACCGGCACGTCCCCCGTGGAGGCCGCCGAGCGCGCCGTCAGCCGCAGCGGGGACCGGTGGGGCGCCGTCTACTCCCCGGACGAGTACGAGGAGTTCGAGGACGCCCTTGACGGCCGGTACACCGGCGTCGGCCTGTGGGCCCGCGAACGGTCCGGCCGTATCGAGGTGACCAGGGTGGGCAGCGACACCCCCGCGGCCGACGCCGGTATCCGCGTGGGCGACCGGCTGCGCAGCGTCGACGGCGAGCGGGTCGACGGACGGCCCGTCACCGAGGTCGTCTCCTTGCTCCGCGGTGACGACGCGGCCGAGTCCGTCGGCACCACCGTCCGCCTCGGTCTGGAACGCGGCACGCGCACGTGGAGCAAGACCCTGCGCCGGGCCAGGCTGTCCCGGGACACCGTCACCGTGGACGAACTCCCCGGCCGGATCACCGTCGTCAAGGTCGGCGCCTTCACCAAGGGCTCCGGCGACGAGGTCCGGGCCGCCGTGGAGGAGGCGCCGGCCGACGCCGGCCTCGTCCTCGACCTGCGCGGCAACCCCGGCGGCCTGGTCGCCGAGGCGGTCACCGCGGCCTCCGCCTTCCTCGACGGCGGCCTGGTCGCCACCTACGACGTCGAGGGCGAGCAGCGCGCCCTGCACGCCGAGCCCGGCGGCGACACCACCAGACCCCTGGTCGCGCTGGTCGACGGCGGGACGATGAGCGCGGCCGAACTGCTCGCCGGCGCCCTCCGGGACCGAGGCCGGGCGGTCGTGGTGGGCTCCCGCACCTTCGGCAAGGGCTCCGTGCAGATGCCCGGCCGGCTGCCCGACGGCTCGGTCGCCGAACTGACCGTCGGCCACTACCGCACCCCGTCCGGCCGGGGCGTCGACGGCCGGGGCATCACCCCCGACCTGGAGACCGAGGAACAAGCGCTCCAGCAGGCGGGCACGGTCCTCACCGGCCTCGGCCGCCAGGCCCTGGCCGACGGACCCCCGCCTGCTCAGTGACGTTCGGCACGTCCTCCCCCGAGTTCTTCGAGCAGGGGGACCCCAGCCGCGTTGCCGAAACGCCCATGTGGCTCCTCTCCCTCTCGGCTCCGCTCGAACAGGGGGGACCCCTGTGAGCAGGGGCGAGGGGCGACCCCCGGCACGCCGTTGAACCGGCCCTCCGGGCGGACGACGGGTATGTGTCGGACAGGCCTCCGGCGGACCCCGCGCGGCGCCCTGGTCCCCTGCCCCCGTGAGCCGCCGCCCGGGGGCATATCCGGCATTGGGGCTAACATGGCCAGATAGGGCGTACGACGGAGTGCCCCCCTGTGCCCCCTGTGCACAGCCTCTCCCCTTCTTTCGGGATCGAGGCCGCGGACCTCTGCTCACGCTGACGCCCGCCCGAACTTGTCGCCGATAGGAACAGGACCGCATGCCGGAAGCCGTAGACACGCCCCGCCCCGGGAACGAGCAGCCGAAGGCCCCGATCGAACGCCGTCACCTCGGCGGCACCGAACGGCGGCGCCACGGCCAGGAGACCGAGAACCGTCCTCCCGTCTCCCGCCAGGAGCTCAGCAAGGCCCCCGCGGAACTCATCGAGGAGCCCGGCCCCAAGGTCAACTGGCGCGTCTTCGTCATCGCCTCGGCCATCATCGTCGCCTTCTCCCTCTGGGCCATGTTCGCGCCCGGGCACGCCGCCGGCACCATGCGGGGCATGGTGGCCTGGATCGCGGAGAACCTCGGCTGGTTCTACGTCCTGACCGTCACCGCGGTGATCGTGTTCGTCCTCTGGGTCGCGCTGTCCAAGCAGGGCTCCGTCCGGCTCGGCCCCGACCACTCCCGGCCGCAGTACAAGCTCTTCACCTGGGTGGCCATGCTGTTCGCCGCCGGTGTGGGCATCGACATGCTCTTCTACTCCGTCACCGGGCCCATCACCCAGTACATGGCCCCACCGACGGGCGAGGGCCAGACGGCGGCGGCAGCCCAGGACGCCGTGGTCTGGACCATGTTCCACTACGGCGTGGCCGGCTGGGCCATGTACTCGCTGCTCGGCATGGCCATGGGCTACTTCGCCTACCGCTGGGGCATGCCGCTGTCCATCCGGGCCGCCCTGTACCCCCTGCTCGGCAAGCGCGTCCGCGGCGGGATCGGCGACACCATCGACATCGTCACCCTGGTCGGCACCGTCTTCGGCGTCGCCACCTCCATGGGCATCGGCGTCGTGCTGCTGAACGTCGGCTTCTCCCTGCTGTTCGGCCTCCCGCAGGGCCTGGCCCTGCAGATCGCGCTGGTGGTCGTGGCCGTGATCATGACCATCGCCGCCTGCACCTCGGGCATGGACAGGGGGATCCGGCTGATCTCCGAGCTGAACATCTGGGGCGCGGCGGCCATGCTGCTGTACATCCTGGTGACCGGAGAGTCGGCGTTCCTGCTCAACGCCCTGGTGGAGAACATCGGCCGGTTCGTCTTCTCGCTGCCGGACCGGACCCTGCAGACCTTCGCCTACCAGGAGGGGGGTTCCGAGTGGATGGGCGGCTGGACCCTGTTCTTCTGGGCGTTCTGGCTGGCCTGGGGCCCGTTCGTGGGCCTGTTCCTCGCCCGTATCTCCCGCGGCCGGACGCTGCGCGAGTTCGTCATCGCCGCCATCACCGCCCCGGTGCTCTGCGACTTCCTGCTCGTGAGCATCTTCGGCAACAGCGCCATGCACCAGGTCCTGAACGGGAACAAGGAATTCGCCCAACAGGCCATGGACAGCCCGGAGAAGGGCTGGTACGCGCTGCTGGAGATGTTCCCCGGCGCCAGCTTCCTGATCGGCCTCGGCACACTGTCCGGCTTGCTCTTCTACCTCACCAGCGCCAACTCCGGCGCCATGGTGATGTCCAACTTCTCCTCCTCGATCCCCAAGCCGTCGCAGGACGGGGCGAAGTGGCTACGCATCTTCTGGGCGGTGCTCACCGCGCTGCTGACCATCGCGATGCTGGTGGCCGGCGGGGTCACCACCATGGAGTACGCGACGCTCATCTTCGCCCTGCCGGTGACGATCATCGCCTGGCTGGTGATGGCCTCCTTCTCCAAGGTCCTGCGCATGGAGCGGGCCGAGCGCGAGGGCCGGGTCCTGCGCCGGCAGTCGACGGCGGCGCACGGCGGCCACGTGCCCGAGCGCACCTGGCGCCAGCGGCTGGAGCGGATGCGCTCCTACCCCTCGAAGAGGCAGGTGGCCCAGTTCATGGAGCGGACCGTACAGTCGGCGCTGGCCGACGTGGTCCGCGAGTTCGGGAAGCAGGGCTACCAGGCCACGCTGGACCTGGTCCCGAACGAGGACACCGGCATCGTCGGCCACGCGCTGGTGGTCACGATCCCCGAGCACCGCGACTTCCACTACCAGGTGCAGGCCGTCGAGGCCCCGGTGCCGATGTTCGGCGGACGCATGTCCCGCCAGACGGACGTCTACTACCGGGTCGAGGTGTTCACCCAGACCGGCTCCGAGGGCTACGACCTCATGGGCCTGTCCCACCAGCAGGTGATCGACGACGTCCTGGACCGCTACGAGGCGCACCTGGGCTTCCTCACCTACTCCACCCAGCACGACTACGCCTCGGTGCTCACGCCGCCGGTCGTGACCACCACGGGCGCCGTCCCGGTGGTGGCGCCCGCGGAGCCGCAGGACGACGCCGGTGCGAGGACGGTGGGCAGCGGGCCGAAGGCGTAGGCGCCGTTCCACCGGACGGCCGGTGCCCGCGCCACCCGCTTCGTACCCCCACCGCTTCACCGCGCCACCGCTCCCCGGCGTCGGCACTCGGAAACGCCGTCCGTGAAACGCGCGTTCCCACGCGGGGACGCCGCCGATATCACGGACGGCGTCCGGTCAGGGACGGCTGGAGCCAGGAGGGCTCGGGCTCTCGGCGGGCGGGGCGGTACTGGAGCGAGGAGTCCGCGAAGGGCACATCCCGGACGGTGTCCGCGCGGACGGGGCATGCCTCGCCGGTGCGGCCGTGCACGTGCATCGCCTTGCGCCCGGAGTCCTTCGGCCCGTCGGCCGGGCCCCACGCCCCGCCCCTGAAATCGGTTTCCCGCAAACCCCCTCCGTAGTGCCAAAATGGGCGGCACTATGGCTAAGGAAAAAGGGCGCAAGCTGATCGCGCAGAACAAGAAGGCGCGGCACGACTACCTCATCATCGACACCTACGAGGCCGGCCTGGTCCTCACCGGGACCGAGGTGAAGTCGCTGCGTCAGGGCAGGGCCTCGCTGGTGGACGGCTTCGTCCAGCTCGACGGCAACGAGGCGTGGCTGCACAACGTGCACGTCCCCGAGTACAGCCAGGGCACCTGGACCAACCACAGCGCGCGGCGCAAGCGCAAGCTGCTGCTGCACCGCGAGGAGATCGACAAGCTGGAGTCCAAGTCACAGGAGACGGGGCACACCATCGTGCCGCTCGCCCTGTACTTCAAGGACGGCCGCGCGAAGGTGGAGATCGCGCTGGCGAAGGGCAAGAAGGAGTACGACAAGCGTCAGACGCTCCGCGAGAAGCAGGACCGCCGCGAGACCGAGCGGGCGATCTCGGCGGTCCGCCGCAAGCAGCGGGCGTAGCGCCCGTCCGCGGCGGACCGCCGTGCGTGAGGGGGCCGGACCCGTCCGGACCCGTCGCACGGGAATACGCTGGCACCGACCCGCGTTGGTCACGTACGATGGCGACAGCACCCCACAGTGGGTGCGCACCTTGAGAAGAAAACATGGGGATGATCGGTTTCGACAGCGGCTGTCGAGGCAGGGGAAGCGTGTCGAGGAAGCGGCCATGATCTCGTAAACCACAGGCCGAAAAAAATAATCGCCAATTCCAAGCGATCCATCTCCCAGGGCGAGCTCGCCCTCGCTGCCTGATCTCAGGTAGCGAGCAGCGGCTCCCCTACTAAAGGGAGTGTCAGCCCGGGGATGTTCCCGACCCGGATCCTGGCATCATTCAGGGGACTAAACCTTGATCCCGGTCACGGGGTGAAGAGGGAAACCTAACAGTGACTGAGCCCGTCGGAGACTTGTCCGCGTGATCTCCGGGGCTGAGAAAAGCACAGCGGACTGCACACGGAGAAGCCCTGGTTCCGCACCGTTGGACGCGGGTTCGATTCCCGCCATCTCCACAATTCCCATGTGGGCACAGGCCCCGTCGCACCAGCGACGGGGCCTTTGTCGTGCGCGGCCGGCCTCCCCATGGGTCGCACGCGAGGCCCTGGCCTCGCGGGTGGAGGACGGCGACCGTCCGTGAGGGAAGCGGGTCCTTCGCCGTCGCGGTACGGCGCCGGCTACGGCCCGTCAAGAGTATGAGGAGTGGGGATGAGCGAGGCGAAAAGGTACTCGGTCGTGTTCGCCTTCCTGGGCTGCGTCGACTTCCTGACGGGGATCGTGGTCTGGGCCATGTTGGACAGATTCAACGCCATGGCCCTGTTCGCGTGCTCGGCAGTCCTTTTCGCCGGGGCATGGCTGTGGGAACGGTTCTCCGGAGCGCACCGGGGCCACCGGCGCCAGGACCCGGAAGCCGCCCCGGACGGTGGCGCCAAGGGCACGGGCGGGCGCGTCCGGTAGCCAGGCTCGCGGACGGCGTTCCGGACGCGGCGCCGGGCCGCATCCGCGATCTTCGACATCGGGGGTCCTCCGCAGACACGGTTCGCGGGGGAGGGAACGGGTGGGGAAAGAGTGTCGAAGCGCTTCGACGGGTGAAGGTGTGTGCGAGCCAGGGGGCCGTCAACGGGACGGGCGGGATTCGGCGGAGCGGTTCGACGGCCCGAACGGTGAGCGGGGGCCCAGCGGTCCGGACAGGGCCAGCGCCGTCAGCAGGGCCGTCCCGGCCGCCGCAACCGGAACCCCGTACCCGGCCGTCGCCGAGAGGTGCTCCACGGCCCAGCCGCCGGCCGCGCTGCCGCAGGCGATCCCGCCGAGCAGGCCGGTCACGGCGAGCGTCATCCCCTCGTTCAGCCGGCCCTCGGGGGTGCAGCGCTGGACCAGCGTGATCGTCGTGACCATCGTCGGCGCCGTGGCCGTTCCGGCCGACAGAAGCGCCCCCGCCAGCAGCAGGAGCGAGCCGGTGAGGGCCGCCGCGAGCAGCGGCAGCACCATCAGCGCGGTCATCGCGGCCAGGCACAGGGGCAGCCGGGACCAGGCGGACCCCGCCGGGCGCATCGCCCCGTAGGCGAGGCCCGCCGCGCAGGAGCCGGCCGCCTGGAGGGCCAGCACCGCTCCGGCCGCCGAGCGGTGCCCCTGCGCGTCCGCGAACGCGATCGTGACGACCTCCATCGAGCCGAACACCGCACCGGTCGCCAGGCAGACGACGAGCAGCGGGCGCATCCCGGGCGCCCGGAAGGGGGCCCGGCCCGGGGCGCGCCGCTCGGCCGGCGGCTCGGTGGAGCGCTGGGCGACGAACAGGGTCACACCCGTCAGCAGCAGCACCGCACCCACCAGCGTGCCCGCCTCCGGGAAGAGCGCCGAGCAGAGGAAGGCCGCGAGCACCGGGCCCAGCATGAAGCACAGCTCGTCCGCGGCCTGCTCGAAGGAGTTCGCGGTGTGCAGCCCTCCGGCTGCCCCGGTACGGCCCTTCAGCAGGTGGGCCCAGCGGGCCCGGGACATCCCGCCGGTGTTGGGCGTCGTGGCGGTGGCGGCGTAGGAGGCGAACAGGGTCCAGGCGGGGGCGCCGTGGCGCACGCAGAGCAGCAGCGCGAGGGAGCCGAGCACGGCGAACACCGTCGCGGGCAGGGCGACGCGGGCCTGCCCGTACCGGTCGACCAGCCGTGCCGTCCACGGGGCGACCACCGCGGTCGCCGCCAGACCGGTCGCGACGACGGCACCGGCGAGGGCGTACGAACCCCGCGTCCCGGCGATCATCATGACCGCGCTCACGCTGAACATGCCCATCGGCAGCCGGGCGACGAGGTTCCAGACGGTGAACGCGCGGGCGCCGGGCAGGGCGAACAGACGGCGGTACGGGCCCGGCGCCCGGCCACGGGAGCCGTCCGGCCGCCCACGCGGCGCGAAGTCGACGGCGACCAGGGTGTCGGCCGTGACGGTGAACAGCGGGGTGTCCCGGGAGGCCGCACGGCGGCTGCGGAAGGTCGGCTGAGGCATGGACTCACCGTCGCCCGCCCCCGCGGCACCGGTCCAACACCTGATCGGTACCGATTCACGCACCGGCGTTGTAGGTTCACCGGGTGTCCGCCCCCGCCCACCTCGACCCCCGCCTCCTGCGCGCCTTCGTCACCGTCGCCGAGGAACTGCACTTCACCCGCGCCGCCGCACGCCTATACGTCGCCCAGCAGGCGCTCAGCCGTGATGTGCGGCGACTGGAGCGGGAGTTGGGCAGCGAGTTGTTCGTGCGGTCCACCCGCCAGGTGACGCTCACCGCCGACGGCGAACACCTGCTGCCGTACGCCCGCCGCGTCCTCCAGGCGCAGGACGACCTGATCGCCGCCGCAGGGCAGACCCGCCCGCTGCTGGTGGACCTCAACTCCCCGGGCCTGCCGACCCCGCGCCGGGTCCTGCACCGGGCCCGCGAACTCACCCCCGACCACGAGCTGATGGCCCGCTACGAGAGCGGCCTGACCTGGGCCGCGGCCGAGGTGCTCGCGGGGCGGCTGGACGCGTCGTTCGGGCGGTTCGCGGGGCTTCCCGAGGCGCTGCGGGCCGGGCTCGACCAGCAGCCCGTGCGGTACGAGCCGATGGCGGTGGTGCTGCCCGAGGACCACCGGCTGGCCGCACTGGAGGAGGTGCCGCTCGCCGCGATGGCCGGCGAGACGGTGTACGCCGGGGCGGGCAATCCGCGCACACCGGAGTGGACCGACCTCGCCCTGCTGCTGTTCGAGGGGCGGGACATCGCCCTTGCGCCGCCGGAACCCCTGGCCGTCGGGGATGAGGAGTTCGAGCGGATCATGGCCAGGACGCGTCGTCCGATCCTCGCCGTGGTGGACTTCCCCGCGCTGACCTCGATGGTGGTGCGCCCGCTGGTCGACCCCGTTCCGCTGTCACCGGTGTCGCTGATATGGCGGAAAGGGAGAATTCACCCCGCTCTGGACGGACTTCGCAGGGCTGCGGCCGGTATCGCCGCTGAGGAGGGCTGGCTGCGACGCCCTGTGAACGGGTGGGTTTCGGACGGTGATCTTGTTGTCATGAGTTCTCCCTGATGTCTCGGATGTCTCGCGAATGACACGAAACGGCACCGGGGAAACACAGAACCTCCGCGTGCGCTACATTCGATGCTCGAGCACGGTGTGATAGACGGGGCGCTCGGAGCGGGTGGGGGGCCCGGATCCGACGGCGAGTGCTCGGGCCGCGAGCGCACCCCGGAACAGGCCCGTGGGGGGAAGTGCGTGCGCGTGGAGAAGTGGCGAGAAGACGCCCAACCGGAGCGGTCCGAGACCGCGTCGGCGCCCAAGGGCGACCACGGGGACTGGTTCTCCCGGGGCGCGGCCGGCCACGCCGCCGAGCCGGAGCACAGACCCTACGCCTCCACCAGGGACGACTGGCCCTACCCGTACGACACGAGCGCCGCGAGGCGCCTGATGGACGGCGCGCCCGCCGCGGACGGCACGCGCAGGATGCCCGCACAGCGCGGACCGGAAGGAATGCCGCGCGACCCCTGGCAGGAGGACGCCCCGGCGACGGCCGTCCTGCCCACCGTTCCCGCTCCCGCGGTCCCCGCCGCCGACGCGCCCACCGCCGACGTGCCTGTCGACAACGCAGCCGGCGCCGACGACTCCGCCGGGCAGACCCATGATCCGCACGAGGTGACGATCCAGCTCGACGCCGTGCAGATCGGGAACGGGATGCTGCTCGGCACACCGAACCGGCCGGGCGGCGGAGCAGTGCACGAGCCTTCCGACGGGCCCGTCTTCGTCGACGAGTCGGGCCGCCGCGTCCGCCGCTACCGCCGTATCGGCCTGGTCGTCGGTCTCGCCTGCGCGGCGTACGCCGTCGTCATCGTCGCCACGCTGCTGTCCGGCAACTCCGACGCCCCCTGGGTGCCCGTCCACGGCCAGGAGCAGGAGCAGCCCGCCGAGAAGGTCGACACCTCGCCCCAGCCCGCCGAACCGGACGCGTCCCCCGACGCCGATGCCACACCGGAGCCGGGCACCGAGCCGACCGCCGGCGAACCCGACCCCGTCACCCCGCCCGACGCCGGCCTCCCCGCGGGCGGCGGGGCCGCCGCCGGGGACGGAGCCGTCGAGCCCGCCGCCCCGACGCCGACACCGTCGACCGGGACCACCCCGAAGCCGGGCACCGGCACCGACGCCTCCCCGAGCACCCCGGCCGGCACCCCGGCCGGGTCGGAGCCCGCAGCCCCGACGACCCCCTCGGGCGGCACCAGCACCGCTCCGGCCCCGCCCCCCGCCGGGGAGGACCCCGGCGACGAGGAACCCGTCGGCACCGACAAACTCGCCCAGGCGCCCGCCGGCCGACCGGCCGTGGCCGCCGAGAGCCCCGCCGCACAGCCGGCCCCGTCCACCGACCCCGCCGCACCGTCCCCGGAGCACGTCCTCTGATGGCATCCCACTCCCGCCGCCCCGGGCCCGCGACCGGAGCCCGAGGCGGCTCTCGGCGTCGCAGTCAGCCCACGCGTCGCCGTCTGCCCCTGCGCCTGCTGCTTCCGCTGCTCGTGCTCGTCGCCCTGGCGGCGATGCTCATGCTGCGCGGATACACGCACAGCGAGATCCTCGCCGACCACCGCGTCCAGCCGCCCGCACCCACCGACAAGGTGCCGGACAAGATCCTCGAGGGCGGCCCGGTCATCGACGCCCGCGGCGGCCGTACCGAGAGCCTGAGCGTGCCCGACCACCGGCTGGTCCTCACCTTCGACGACGGCCCGGACCCGGTCTGGACGCCGAGGGTGCTGGACGTGCTGAAGAAGCACGACGCGCACGGGGTCTTCTTCGTCACCGGCACCATGGCCTCCCGCTACCCGGACCTCGTCCAGCGCATGGTCGACGAGGGCCACGAGATCGGCCTGCACACGTTCAACCACCCCGACCTCTCCCTCCAGTCCAAGAGGCGCATCGACTGGGAGCTGTCGCAGAACCAGCTGGCGATCACCGGCGCGGCCGGCATCCGCACCTCGCTCTTCCGCCCGCCGTACTCCTCCTTCTCCGCCGCCATGGACAACAAGTCCTGGCCGGTCACCGAGTACATCGGCAGCCGCGGTTACATCACCGTCGTCAACAACACCGACAGCGAGGACTGGCAGCGGCCCGGCGTCGACGAGATCATCCGCCGTGCCACGCCCGAGGACGGCGAGGGCGCCATCGTCCTGATGCACGATTCCGGCGGCGACCGCAGCCAGACCGTCAAGGCGCTGGACACGATGTTGCCCGACCTGAAGAAGCAGGGCTACGAGTTCCACAACCTCACCGAGGCCCTGGACGCGCCCAGCGCGATGAGCCCGGTGACCGGCTCCGAGCTGTGGAAGGGCAAGGCGTGGGTCTTCCTGGTCCATGCCTCGGAGAAGGTCACCGGCGGTCTGGCGGCGGGCCTGGCGATCGTCGGCACCCTGGTCATCGGCCGCTTCGTGCTGATGCTCGTCCTCTCCGGCGTCCACGCCCGCCGGGTGCGCCGCCGGGGCTTCGGCTGGGGTCCGCCGGTCACCGAACCGGTGACCGTGCTGGTGCCGGCCTACAACGAGGCCAAGTGCATCGAGAACACCGTCCGTTCCCTGATGGACAGCGACCACCCGATCGAGGTCCTGGTCATCGACGACGGTTCCAGCGACGGCACGGCCCGCATCGTCGAGGCCATGGGCCTGCCCAACGTCCGGGTGATCCGCCAGCTCAACGCGGGCAAACCGGCGGCGCTCAACCGGGGCCTGGCCAACGCCCGTCACGACATCGTCGTGATGATGGACGGTGACACGGTCTTCGAGCCGTCCACCGTCCGCGAACTCGTCCAGCCCTTCGGCGACCCGAAGGTGGGAGCCGTGGCGGGCAACGCGAAGGTCGGCAACAAGGACAGCCTCATCGGCGCCTGGCAGCACATCGAGTACGTGATGGGCTTCAACCTGGACCGCCGCATGTACGACATCCTGGGCTGCATGCCGACCATCCCGGGGGCCGTCGGCGCCTTCCGCCGCTCGGCTCTGGTCCCGATCGGCGGCATGAGCGACGACACGCTCGCCGAGGACACCGACGTCACCATGGCGCTGCACCGCGCCGGCTGGCGCGTGGTCTACGCCGAGAACGCCCGCGCCTGGACCGAGGCCCCGGAGACCGTCCAGCAGCTGTGGTCGCAGCGCTACCGCTGGTCGTACGGCACCATGCAGGCCATCTGGAAGCACCGCCGCTCCGTGATCGAGAAGGGCTCCTCGGGCCGCTTCGGCCGCGTGGGCCTGCCCTTCGTCTCCCTGTTCATGATCGTGGCCCCGCTGCTGGCCCCCCTGATCGACGTCTTCCTGCTCTACGGCATCGTCTTCGGCCCGACCCAGAAGACGATCATGGCGTGGCTGGGCGTCCTGGCCATCCAGGCGGTCTGCGCGGCCTTCGCCTTCCGCCTCGACCGCGAACGCATGACCCATCTGATCTCGCTGCCGCTGCAGCAGGTCCTCTACCGCCAGCTCATGTACGTCGTGCTGCTCCAGTCCTGGATCACCGCGCTCACCGGCGGCCGCCTGCGCTGGCAGAAGCTGCGGCGCACCGGCGTCGTCGAGGCGCCCGGCGGCTCCGTGCCCGGCCCGCGTGCGCAGAGCAACGATGACCGGAGGCCCGTGGCATGACCCAGCGCACGACCGAGCCCGCACCCGTACCGGAGCCCGCCGCCCAGGCCGCCGGCACCGGGAAGCCGGGCCGCGACCGGTACCTCGACCTGCTGCGCTCCATCGCCCTGGTCCGCGTCGTGGTCTACCACCTGTTCGGCTGGGCCTGGCTGACGGTGCTGTTCCCGTCGATGGGCGTGATGTTCGCGCTCGCGGGTTCGCTGATGGCGCGTTCCCTGAAGCGCCCGGCGGCGAGCGTGATCCGCAGCCGGATCCGCCGTCTCCTGCCGCCCCTGTGGGCGTTCGCCGCGATCGTGCTGACGATGATGTTCGTGAACGGCTGGAACCCCGCGAAGGACGACGGCACCTGGGGCCTGATCGGGCTGGTCAACTACATCATCCCGATCGGCGCCCCGCCCTACCCGTGGCAACTCGGCTCCCCGTCGGGCCTGCTGGACGTCACCTGGGCGGTGCAGGCCGCGGGCCCGCTCTGGTACCTGCGCGCCTACCTGTGGTTCGTCATCGCGTCGCCGCTGCTGCTGTGGGCGTTCCGCCGAGCCCCCTGGCCGACGCTGCTCGCCCCGCTGGGCCTGACGGCGATCGTCGGCACGGGCCTGGTGACCATCCCCGGTGAAACGGGCCGCGCGATCACCGACTTCGCGGTCTACGGCGGCTGCTGGGTGCTGGGCTTCGCCCACCACGACGGCCTGCTGAAGCAGATCCCGCGCTATGTCTCGGTCTCCTGCGCGTCCCTGGTGATGGCCTTCGGCCTGTGGTGGGCGTCGAACCACCTGGGCTCCGACGGCTGGGACCTCAACGACATCCCGCTGGCCCAGGCCACCTGGTCGTTCGGCTTCGTGGTGATCCTGCTCCAGTACTCCCCGTCGTGGCAGGAACTCCCGGGACGCCTGGCGCAGTGGGACAAACTGGTGACCCTCTCCAACAACCGCGCGGTCACCATCTACCTGTGGCACAACATGCTGATCATGGCGACGGTCCCGCTCGTCGACCTGCTGTACCGGCTCCCGTTCATGCAGAGCGAGCGCGGGGCGGAGGCCCTCAGCAGCACGTACACGCTGTGGATGTTCGCCCTGATCTGGCCGCTCATCGGCCTGGCGGTCCTCGCGGTCGGCTGGGTCGAGGACCTCGCGGCGAAACGGAAACCCCGCCTGTGGCCCAACGGCACGAAGCGCTCCACCGGCCGCCGCAGCAGGGCCGGCGCGGCGGCACACCGAGGCTGACGCCGAGGACCGCCCACCCAGCCCCGGCTGCCCGGGTGCCGTGTCCTGAGCCCGGGACGCCGTGCTGTGGAGCTAACGTGAGGCGGTGCCAGCCGTTGTCGAGTCCCGTGCCGCGGGTACGGGACGTCCACGTGGAAGGGCCCGTTCCTGTGTCTGCCGAACTCTCCGACGACCTCAAGAAGCTCATCGACGACACCCCTGTCTTCGCGACGGTGGCCACACTCCAGCCCGACGGCAGCCCGCAGCTGACGGTGACCTGGATCAAGCGCGACGGCGACGACCTGCTGATCTCCACGACCATGGGCCGCAGGAAGGAGCAGAACCTGCGCCGCGACCCGCGGATCACCGTGATGATCAATCCGTCCACCGCGCCGTACACCTACGCCGAGGTGCGCGGTACGGCCACGCTCGGCACGGACGGCGGCCCTGAGCTGATCGAGGAGCTCTCGCGCAAGTACACGGGCAAGGCCTACGCGGACTTCAACCCGGCCTCCGCCGACGACGCCACACGCGTCGTCGTCCGGGTCACCCCACGCAAGGTCGTCGGCTCGCTCTAGGACAAGCACGCGAAGCCCCGGGTGGGCGGGTTGCTCTTGATCGGCAACCCGCCCACCCGAGGCTTCGCCTCTTCCTGTGCCCGGCCAGGTGAAAAAGACCCACCGGCCAAGGAGCGAGTGGCCCGATGGTCACCGGAAAAGCTCCGGTGGCTCAAGCGCCGAACTCCGACTCCCCGATCTTGTCGGCGTACACGAGGAAGGTGGTCCACGCGGCACGGGAGAGGTCGACCAGTGGTCCTGCTGCGTTCTCCGAGTCGCGTACCAGGATGGCGGTCGGGGCCGGTCGTGCCGCCCGGCGGCCTCGACGCGGCCGATGCCGAAACATTTGCCCACGCCCCGAGGAGGACACACACCGCCCCAAAACCGTGAGCATTTTGGCCTCTACTGTCCTGATCCCGCTCATTTGAGCGCTTAAGTGACACATGCCCGCCTATTGCTCACGGTTTTCCACGAGGCACCCGTCTCCGACCCCACGGCTCCGGGGCCGCAGAACCCCCCCCACACCACCCGGCGGGACACCTCATCCCTTCTGCCAAGGCCCGGTGCGGGGTTCCGCGCGGCAGCGTCTCGGTTCCTGCCGGCCACCGTCCGGCAGCCGCCGACGATCCCGGACGGCGTACCACCACCGCGTCCCGCCCACCTCCCACCCGCCGACAGCCGCCGAACCCTCCCGGCGTGCGGGCGAGGCGCGCGTGCGTACCGTCAGCGCCGGGCAGCCGCGCAACCGCCGGCTGCCCGCAGGCATGCCTGGCCACCCGTTCCTCCAGGCCGCTCGCTCGCTTCTCCCCCGTGCTGGAGCGAGCCGAGTCAAGGGTGGCCCGGAGGGCCATCGCCGCAGGCGACGCGGAGCGGTAGCGGAGCGCCCTTTACTCGGGTCGTGGAAGCACGACACTGGCCGAGAAGCGAGTGGCCCCGACGTTCACTTCGTGATGTGCGGGAGGAAGGCGCCCCATGTGGCACGGGAGAAGCCGAGCCGGGGGCCGGACGTGTCCTTCGAGTCGCGTATGAGGACGGTGGCGGGAGTGGTGGCCACTTCAACGCAGTTGGAGGCATCAGGGCTGTAGGAAGACTTACGCCATCGGTAATCGGACATCGTGGTTCTCTCAAGTGTTCTGGGCGATGTGGCGGATCAAGTCGCGGGACTCGGCAGGGTTGAGGGCGTTTGCCTCCATACGGTCGAGCACTGAACGGTACTTGTCCAACTGCGCTTCCGCGTCGAGGAATTCGCACCCATGGTGGGTGTCCAGCTGCACGGTGTCGAGCTGTGGGACGGCTCCCAGCAGGTAGTCGATGGACTGTCCCGTCCCGGGGAAGGAGCCCTTGCCGAACGGGATGATCCGAACGGTGACGTGATCGAGCTCGCTCATGTCCAGCAGATGCTGGAGCTGGGCGCGGACGGTCGCGGAGCCGCCGTATCCCATGTGCAGAGCGGACTCGTGGATCACTGCCGTGTAAGGGGGTGGATCCTCGCGGTGAAGGATGGCCTGGCGCTTGATGCGATGGGTTACGCGGTGCTCGATCTCGTACTGCCGCAAGGGTGGCACCGCCTCGCGGAAGAGGGCGCGGGCGTGGTCGGTGGTCTGCAGCAGGGCGGGGACGTGGACGACCAGTGCCACGCGCAGGGCTGCCGCGTGGTGCTCCAACTCGGCGAGGTCGATGAGGCCTACGGGCAGGTGCTCGCGGTACTCCTCCCACCAGCCCCGCGATCGTCGCCCGGTCATCGCGGCCAAGGAGTCGACGAGCGCGGCGTCGGAGCAGGCGTACGTGTGCGCCATGGAGTGGACCCGGTCGGCGCTGACGGGTGTGCGGCCCGTTTCGATCATGCTGACGCGTGCCTGGTTGACGCCGAGGAGCCGGCCGGCGCCAGTGGCGGTGAGACCGGCCCGCTCACGGAGTTTACGCAGCTCGGCGCCCAGTCTCCGTTGCCGCAGCGTCGGATTGTTGGTGGGCGGCACAGAGTGTCCTTCCTGGCCGCAATGCGGCGCTTCTCTCCCTCACACGAGTGAAACGTGGATGGATTCGTCTACTTTCGTAGGATCCATCTAACCGTCCACTCTACGGTGGTCACGTAACGCTCAACCGCCCGTTCTGTAAGCCGGAAGCGCACCGTGACCGCGGCACCGCCACCGCCTGACGTCGACGTTGAGCGAGCTCAAGTCCCCTTTCTCCCTGGAGCCGTTCATGGCCACCGTAGCCCCGTCCCACCCCTGGGCGTACGCCCTTCGCCTGCCCCATGATCCCCGCGCCGTACGCGTCGCACGCATGACGGTGCGGGCGGCGCTGGGCGGGCACGGCATGCAGGACGCCGTCGACGTCGTGGAGTTGCTGACGTCCGAGTTGGTCACCAACGCCTACCAGCACACCGAAGGGCCCTCCTCCCTACGGCTCACCTGCCTGCGCGACGACCGGCTGCGGGTCGGGGTGTGGGACAGCCACCCGTACATTCCCGCGCCGTTCGACGGATTCCCCTGGGACCGGGGCGCGCTCGCCCCGGCCGGTGCCGAATCCGGACGAGGGCTGCGCCTCGTTACGGAGTACGCGGACAGTTGGGGCGGATGGGCCCTCGGGGACGGTGTGCCGGGGCGGAGTGCGGGAAAGCTGTTGTGGTTCGAGGTGGGCGGACGGCGGGGCCCGGCATGATGGACAGGACATACGGTCGTGCGAGACTGCCCCGGTTGCGGCCGTGAACAGGGGAGCTGGAGCGGATGAGCAAGCGGCAGACGCAGAAGATGCTGCGGTTGATGGCGAGCGGGGAGCCGGTCGAGCTCACCAGCGCGATGGCGTCCGTGAAGAAGCTCGCCCGACTCGCCTTCACAGCCCAGCAGTTCGGGTACGAGTACGCCGACGCACGGCAGGGCAGCGGGCGGAACAGCGCGCTGAGGATGCTGATCGTGCCCGATCCCAGCCCGCAGGCCCGGGCACGGGCCGCGCAGAACTGGGCGCGGTACCCGAACGCGGGCGACGGCGTCTCGCTGCCGCCCCTGGCACCGGACGCCTTCGAACTCCTCAAGGCCCGGATCAACTTCGACCTCACCGGCAAGGGTTCCGAGAAGCGGATGGGCCTCGGGGTGCTCGGTGGCTCCATGGGCTGCGCGGTCCTCGCCTACCGGGCCGACGGCGTGCCGTCCGGCGTGGTGGGAGTGATCTGGCTGGTGCTCATGGCCGCCTTCGGTACCGGCCTCGTCGTCAACCGCAGGCGCAACGCCAAGTTCGCGGCCCGGCTCCAGGCGGCCGGATTTTTTCCGGTGACGGACGAGACGGGCCGGGTGCGTTATCTGCCGCCGGGCCCCGGGATGCCGGGGCCCGGCAACCCCTTCGGGGGCGGCCCCTATGCCGGCCCGCACCCAGGCATGCCGACACCGGCACCGGCCGCCTACGGACAGCAGACCCAGTACGCCTCACCGCCTGCCCAACCCGCGCCCGGGGCGTACGCGCCGCCCGCCCAGCCCGGCCCGTACGGCACCCCGTACCAGCCCCAGCAGCCGCCCGCTCAGCCTCCGTACCCCCAGCAGCAGGCACCCCAGTACCCGCAGCAGAACCCGTACTGGCAGCCCCCACGCAACTGACACCCGACGGGTGCGCCCGGCACCTCTCACCCCGGCCCCGCCATGGGAAAGGGCGACGTTTCCTTCCGGTCGCCCGCCGCCACAGCCCGGAAACGCTTCCTCCCCGCCTTCGGGATCGGCACCTCGAGGCAACCGTCCGCCGCACCATGGAGAACATGGGAAGCCCCGTCCCACAGGGCGGGGAGCGCGGCAAAGGCTCGGTCGGCAGGAGGTCGAGCCGTGCCTCACGCAGCACACCGACTCGAGTGCGGGACGAGGACCATGTACGACGAACAGCCGAACCCGGACCAGCCGTCCGAGCCGAAACCCGACCCCGGACACGGGCCCCTCGCGGGCTTCACCGTGGGGGTGACCGCCGCGCGCCGGGCCGAGGAGCTGGGCGCGCTGCTCCAGCGGCGGGGCGCCGCCGTGCTGCACGCCCCGGCCCTGCGGATCGTGCCGCTCGCCGACGACAGCGAGCTGCTGGCCGCCACCAAGGAGATCGTCGAACGGGCCCCGGACGTCGCCATCGCCACGACGGCGATCGGCTTCCGTGGCTGGGTCGAGGCCGCCGACGGCTGGGGGCTCGGAGAGGAGCTGCTGACGAAGCTGCGCGGGGCGCGGATCCTGGCACGCGGACCGAAGGTGAAGGGCGCGGTCCGGGCGGCCGGGCTGACCGAGGAGTGGTCGCCGTCGTCGGAGTCGATGGCCGAGGTGCTCGACCGGCTCCTGGCGGAGGGCGTCGACGGACTGCGGATCGCCCTCCAACTGCACGGTGAACCGCTGCCCGGGTTCGTGGAGTCGCTGCGGGCCCAGGGAGCGGAGGTGGTGGGGGTGCCGGTGTACCGGTGGATGCCGCCCGAGGACATCGGTCCCGTCGACCGGCTGCTGGACGCGATCGTCGCCCGGACCCTGGACGCGGTCACCTTCACCAGCGCGCCCGCCGTCGTGTCCCTGCTGTCCCGGGCCGAGCGGCGCGGGATGCTCGACGACGTCCTCGCCGCCCTGGGCCACGACGTCCTGCCCGCCTGCGTCGGCCCGGTCACCGCGCTGCCGCTGCAGGACCGGGGCATCGACACCGTCCAGCCGGAACGCTTCCGGCTCGGCCCGCTCGTCCAGCTGCTCTGCCGGGAACTGCCCGGTCGGGCCCGCTCGTTGCCGGTCGCCGGACACCGGGTGGAGATCCGCGGGCACGCGGTCGTGGTGGACGGCGAGCTGCGCCCCGTACCGCCCGCGGAGATGTCGCTGCTGCGGGCGCTGGCCCGCCGGCCCGGCCGGGCCGGCGCCCGCGCGGACCTGCTGCGCGCGCTGCCGGGCGCCGGCCGCGACGCACACGCGGTGGAGACCGCGACGGCCCGCCTGCACACCGCCCTCGGCGCCCCGGAACTGATCCGGACGGTCGCCGAACGCGGCTACCGCCTCGCCCTGGACCCGCACGCGGAGTCCACGTACGCGGACGAGGCCGACGACTGAGGCCGACGACTGAGGCCGAGGGGTTTTTGGCGGGGAAACGGGCAGGCACTGTAGGAGGGAGCGGGTTTCCGGAACGGATTCCTCACCCGCTCCGCACCGGCCCCCACACGACCGGGGCGAACCCTAGGCGGTGACAGGCACATGGCACTGGGTACGGTCACGGCACCCCACGAGCTGCGGTTCGACACCGGGCGGATCTGTCTGGATCTCCTCGCGACCACGCATCCCGAGGAACGGCTCGGCTCCGTCGAGGTGTTGCGCGCCTGGATCACCGGCTCCGGACTCGTCCCGGCGGGTACCCCGCTGACCCACGCCGACGGCTCCTGGCCGACCGCCTTCCGCGAACTGCGCGGGCACCTCGCCCGCCTGGTGCGCGGCCGCCCGGCGCCCGGCACCCCCGCGTACGCCCGCGCGCTCGCCCGCGTCAACGACCTCGCCCGCGCCGCGCCCCCGGCGCCGCGGGCGGTGCCCGGTGACGACGGGGCGCTGGTGCGGCGGCTGGACGGGCCGCCCGGCAGCGCGGCCCTGCTCGCGGTGATCGCCAGGGACGCCGTGGATCTGCTCACCGACCCGCTCGCGCGCGCGAGCCTGCGGCAGTGCGAGGGCGACGACTGCCCGATCGTGTACCTGGACACCTCGCGCGGCCGCCGCAGGCGCTGGTGCTCCAGCGAGATCTGCGGAAACCGCGAACGGGTGGCCCGCCACCGCCGCCGGGCCGCCGCCCTGACCCGCGCCTGACCCGCCCTCACCCCGGCCCTTTCGCTCCTTCTCCCCAACTCCGCTGTCCCGTATACGGCTTTCGTTCCCCGCTCCGCGAAGTGACTTCGCTTACACCCCGTTTGGCCTCCGCGTCGCGCGGGCAGCCAGGCCGTCCTGGTCGCTGTGGCGGAAATGTGAAGAAGAGGCGGGGGGAATGTGCTCCCATGTCCCGGTCTTCACCCTGCTCCGCAGAAAACTCTCGTCTCACGTTGAACACCCAACCCACCCCGTCCGTACCGGTTGTCGAGCGACCGACTGGGGGATCCCCCGGACACCGGAGGTGGGCGTGCGCAAGGATGCGGCCGTGGCCAATGAACGTGGAGCGAGGGCCCGACATCGCATGTCTGCGTCCTCATCGTCCCCATCGTCTTCTTCGTCGAACGAGCCTGACGAGGAGTTGATGCGTGCGCTGTACCGAGAGCACGCGGGACCCTTGCTCGCCTATGTCCTGCGCCTGGTCGCCGGAGACCGGCAACGCGCCGAGGACGTCGTGCAGGAGACGCTCATCCGTGCCTGGAAGAACGCCGGTCAGCTCAATCGAGCCACCGGTTCGGTACGCCCCTGGCTGGTGACGGTCGCCCGGCGCATCGTCATCGACGGCCACCGCAGCCGGCAGGCCCGGCCGCAGGAGGTCGATCCGTCGCCGCTGGAGGTCATCCCCGCGGAGGACGAGATCGACAAGGCGCTGTGGCTGATGACGCTGTCGGACGCACTCGACGACCTGACCCCGGCTCACCGGGAGGTGCTTGTCGAGACGTACTTCAAGGGACGTACGGTCAATGAGGCGGCTGAGACACTGGGGATACCCAGCGGCACGGTCCGTTCCAGGGTCTTCTACGCCCTGCGTTCGATGAAGCTGGCACTGGAGGAGCGGGGGGTGACGGCGTGATGAGTGGGTACGGGGGAAACCAGGGATTCGGCGCGGGTGGTTCGGGTATGTCTGGTGTCATGCAGGGATCACCGGTGCCGAACGAGCATGAGACCGTCGGTGCCTACGCTCTCGGCATCCTCGACGATGCCGAGGCGACCGCGTTCGAGGCGCACCTCGCGAGCTGCGAGTGGTGCGCCCAGCAGCTCGACGAACTCGCCGGTATGGAGCCGATGCTGGCCGCCCTCGCGGACCTGCCCGGCACCGGCACACCGTCGCTCGGCGAGTCGCTGTCGGCCAAGCCGGCGCCGCGTGTGGTGGAGAAGCTGGTCGACGAGGTCGCCGAGCGCCGCGCCAAGAAGCGCCGCCGCAACTTCTACATGGTGGCCGCCGCCGGCGCCCTGATCGTCAGCGGTCCCTTCGTGGCCGTCGCGGCGAACGGGGGCGACGACGGCGGGGGCGGCGGGAGCAACGGCACCAGCCAGACCCTCTCCGCGAACCCCGCGGAGGACCTCTTCGAGCAGATCCCCGACAAGATCACGGCCACCGACCCGGGCACCAAGGTGTCCGTGACCCTGGCGCTGCAGAAGAAGGACTGGGGCACCGGCGTCGTCACACAGCTGACGAACGTCAAGGGCCCCGAGAAGTGCGTGCTGATCGCCATCGGCAAGAACGGCGAGCGGGAGACCGTCACCACCTGGTCCGTCCCGGAGTGGGGCTACGGCCTGCCGGACGCCAAGACGGACAAGGCCAAGCAGCCGCTCTACGTACAGGGCGGCGCGTCGCTGGATCTCAACAAGATCGACAAGTTCGAGGTCGTCACCTTCGGCGGCGAGAAGCTGGTCGAGGTCGACGCGTAGCCTCACGGGCCCCCTTCGCGTACGGTTGACGGCTGCCCAGCACGTCAGAAGGGGGCCCGGTGGCCGCTCAGGCACAGCAGGAAACCGCGGTCGATCCGGTTCACGACTCCGTTCGCGACCGGGAGATCAATGTCGAACAGGAACACCTGGACCGGGTGTACCGGCGGCTCGAGGAGAAGATCCACGAGGCCGAGTTCCTCATGCACGACGCCGCCCGGCGCGGCCAGGTCGGCACACCCGGCGCACTCGCCGAACGGGACGCCCAGGTCTTCCGGGCCGGCGTCCACCTCAACCGGCTGAACAACGAGTTCGAGGACTTCCTCTTCGGCCGGATCGACCTGCTCCAGGGCAAGGACGGCAAGAAGGGACCCGACGGCGCCTACACCGCCGTCGAGCCCGCCGAGGGCGCCGTCCGCCCCGACAACACCGCCGACATCGCCGAGACCCTGCACATCGGCCGCATCGGTGTCCTCGACGAGGAGTACTCCCCGCTGGTCATCGACTGGCGGGCGCCCGCTGCCGCACCCTTCTACCGGTCCACCCCGGTCGATCCGGGCCGGGTGGTGCGCCGGCGCGTCATCCGCTCCAAGGGCCGCCGGGTCCTCGGCGTCGAGGACGACCTGATGCGTCCCGAGCTGACGGCCTCCCTGGACGGCCACGAGCTGCCCGCCGTCGGCGACGGCGCCCTGATGGCCGCGCTCGGCCAGGCCCGTACCCACAGCATGCGGGACATCGTGGCCTCCATCCAGGCCGAGCAGGACCTGGTGATCCGCGCCCCCGCCGCCTCCGTGACCTACGTCGAGGGCGGCCCCGGCACCGGCAAGACCGCCGTCGCCCTGCACCGCGCGGCCTACCTGCTCTACCAGGACCGGCGCCGGTACGCGGGCGGCATCCTGATCGTCTCGCCCACCCCGCTGCTGGTCGCCTACACCGAGGGCGTGCTGCCCTCCCTCGGCGAGGAGGGCCAGGTCGCCATCCGCGCCATCGGCTCACTGACCGACGACGCGCCCGGCACCGGGGCCACCCTGTACGACGCCCCGGCCGTGGCCCGCGCCAAGGGCTCGTACCGCATGCTCAAGGTGCTCAGGAAGGCCGCGCGCGGCGCGCTGGAGCACGGTGGCACGCCGACCCGGCTGCGGGTCGTCGCCTTCGGCCGGCGGATCGAGCTGGACGCCGACGAGCTGACGGCCGTCCGCCGCACCGCCCTCGGCGGCACCGCACCGGTGAACCTGCTGCGCCCCCGTGCCCGCAAGCTGCTGCTGGACGCGCTGTGGGAGCGCTCCGGCGCGGCCGGCCGGCACACCGACCCGGAGCTCGCCGCCGAACTGCGCTCCTCCTTCGACGAGGACATCACCACCGAGGACGACTTCCTCTCCTTCTTCGCCGCCTGGTGGCCCGAGCTGACCCCGGCCGCCGTACTGGACGCCATGGCGGACGAGCGGCGCCTCGGCCGCTGGGCCCGGCGGGTCCTCAACCCGGGCGAGGTCCGCAGGGTCGCCCGTTCGCTGCGGCGGGACGGCCGCTCGGTGCACGACATCGCACTGCTCGACGAACTCCAGGCCGTCCTCGGCGCCCCCGCCCGGCCCCGGCGCAAGCGCGAGCTCGACCCGCTGGACCAGCTCACCGGCCTCGAGGAGCTGATGCCGGTGCGCGAGGAGTCGCAGCGCGAGCGGGCCGAGCGCCTGGCCCAGGAGCGCACCGAGTACGCCCATGTCATCGTCGACGAGGCCCAGGACCTCACCCCGATGCAGTGGCGCATGGTCGGCCGGCGCGGCCGGCACGCCACCTGGACGATCGTCGGCGACCCCGCCCAGTCCTCCTGGTCCGACCCCGACGAGGCCGCCCAGGCCCGCGACGAGGCCCTCGGCAGCAGGCCCCGCCGCCGCTTCGAGCTCACCGTGAACTACCGCAACCCGGCCGAGATCGCCGGCCTCGCCGCCAAGGTGCTGGCGCTCGCCATGCCCGGTGCCGAGTCGCCGAGGGCGGTGCGCTCCACGGGCGTCGAGCCGCGGTTCGTCGTCGCGGAGGGCGCGCTGGGCGAGACCGTGCGCGCGGAGGCGGCCCGGCTGCTGGAGCGGGTGGACGGCACGGTCGGTGTGGTCGTCGCCATGCAACGCCGGGAGGAGGCGCGGCGCTGGCTCGACGGGCTGGGGGACCGCGCGGTGGCCCTCGGCAGCCTGGAGGCCAAGGGTTTGGAGTACGACGCGACGATCGTGGTCTCCCCGGCCGAGATCGCCGACGAGTCCCCGGCCGGCCTGCGCGTTCTGTACGTCGCCCTGACCCGGGCGACCCAGCAGCTCACCGTCGTCTCGACGGAACGGGACGAGCCGGACGCCGCCGGAGTGCCGGACCTGCTCCGGGACTGAACCCGGAAAAAGGTTCTCGGGGAATGGCCCTGCGGCATCCGTTTGTTAGCCTGGCAAGTGACACCGGCCCGATCCAAGCCCCCGGGCCCAACCTTCGTCGCTACGAGCGACCACTTGCCGCGAGGCGAGCATGGCGGGCCGGTGTCACTGAACGACCGAGAGGCCCATGTCACTTCCGGGTGACATGGGCCTCTCGCGTCGCTGCTCCCGTGCCGGCTCCGGGGCAGCCCCCGCGCAGCGACTTACGCGCTGCCCCTCGCCTCTCGTATGGTGGAACAGACTTTCCGAAAGCTGTCGCAGATACCCGCTTCCCGTGCGAACAAAACGTTCGCAATAGGAGGCGGTTACCGCGTACTCAGGGGTAGGTGCGACGATCGGACGGCACGAATAGCGACACGGTGAAAGCAGAGGAAGTCGGCCATGGCAACGGCGCCCAGCGTCTCCTACTCGATGACCATCCGGCTGGAGGTGCCGTCGAGCGGGACCTCCGTCTCCCAGCTCACCACCGCGGTGGAGTCCTCCGGCGGCACGGTCACCGGCCTCGACGTCACCGCGTCCGGGCACGAGCGGCTCCGGATCGACGTCACCATCGCGGCCACCTCCACCGCCCACGCCGACGAGATCGTGGAGAAGCTCCGCGGCATCGAGGGCGTCACCCTGGGCAAGGTCTCGGACCGCACGTTCCTGATGCACCTCGGCGGCAAGATCGAGATGGCGTCCAAGCACCCCATCCGCAACCGTGACGACCTCTCCATGGTCTACACGCCGGGTGTGGCCCGCGTCTGCATGGCGATCGCCGAGAACCCCGAGGACGCCCGCCGCCTCACCATCAAGCGCAACTCCGTTGCGGTAGTGACGGACGGCTCCGCCGTGCTCGGCCTGGGCAACATCGGCCCCAAGGCCGCCCTCCCCGTGATGGAGGGCAAGGCCGCCCTGTTCAAGCGGTTCGCCGGCATCGACGCCTGGCCGATCTGCCTCGACACCCAGGACACCGACGCGATCGTCGAGATCGTCAAGGCCATCGCCCCGGGGTTCGCCGGCATCAACCTGGAGGACATCTCCGCACCGCGCTGCTTCGAGATCGAGGCCCGGCTGCGCGAGGCCCTCGACATCCCCGTCTTCCACGACGACCAGCACGGCACCGCGATCGTCGTCCTGGCGGCCCTGACCAACGCGCTGCGGGTCACCGGCAAGGCGATCGAGAACGTCCGGGTCGTCATGTCCGGCGCCGGCGCGGCCGGCACGGCCATCCTGAAGCTGCTGCTCGCGGCCGGGGTGAAGAACGCCGTCGTGGCCGACATCCACGGTGTGGTGCACGCGGGCCGCGCGGACCTGGTGGACGCCCCCGCCGACTCCCCGCTGTGCTGGATCGCCGACCACACCAACCCGGAGAACCTGACGGGCACGCTGAAGGAGGCCGTGCGCGGCGCGGACGTCTTCATCGGCGTCTCCGCCCCGAACGTCCTCGACGGCGCGGACGTCGCCGCGATGGCCGAGGGTGCGATCGTCTTCGCGCTCGCGAACCCCGACCCCGAGGTGGACCCGGGCGTCGCCCGCGAGACCGCCGCCGTGGTGGCCACCGGCCGCTCCGACTTCCCGAACCAGATCAACAACGTGCTGGTCTTCCCGGGCGTGTTCCGCGGCCTGCTGGACGCCCAGTCCCGCACCGTCAACACGGAGATGATGCTCGCCGCCGCGCAGGCCCTCGCCGACGTGGTCACCGAGGACGAGCTGAACCCGAACTACATCATCCCGAGCGTGTTCAACGACAGGGTCGCGGGTGCGGTCGCCGACGCCGTGCGGGACGCGGCGAAGCTGACGCAGAGCTCGGCCTCCGCCTCCTAGGGCCTCCCGGGGCCGGACGGCACCGCTGTGACCATCACCACGGTAGGTGTGCGCCCGGCGCGTCGTGGAACCCTTGGTGTACGGCCGCGCTCTATCGTGGCGGCCGTACACCAAGGGTTCCGCCCCCGGCTCCCGCGCTCTGCTGCCGGAAGCGGACGCAGTGTCACCGACATCAGGCCGTCGCGTTCCCCGTGTGACCCCCATGGGTGACCCCCATGGGTGACTCCCACGGGTGTTCTCACGGTTCCTGCGGGTGCCGGATTGGCGTTACCGCCGCAGGTAGAGGCAGGATGCTGCACCAGGACAACGTCCAGGGGGCAGCACCTCCAGGGGCGTGCGGGCCCGACACGGACCCGGGTCCGGGCCCTCACCGAGGACCCTGGCAGCATCGGCTTGACCGTGCCCTACGTGCGGCTCCGCCGCGTGGCACGCCTCAACGGCAAGAAGAACACGGGAGTAACAACATGAACCGCAGTGAGCTGGTGGCCGCGCTGGCCGACCGCGCCGAGGTGACCCGCAAGGACGCCGACGCCGTGCTGGCCGCGTTCGCCGACGTCGTCGGCGACATCGTCTCCAAGGGGGACGAGAAGGTCACCATCCCCGGTTTCCTGACCTTCGAGCGCACCCACCGTGCCGCTCGCACCGCGCGCAACCCGCAGACCGGTGAGCCGATCCAGATCCCGGCCGGCTACAGCGTGAAGGTCTCCGCGGGCTCGAAGCTCAAGGAAGCCGCCAAGGGCAAGTGATCCTGCCGTTCGTACGTCCCGGGACGGCGTACGACGCACAGTGACGCCAAAAGGGCGGCCACCCGAACGGGTGGCCGCCCTTTTGGCAAGCCCTGATCAAGTCAGCCGAGGGCCTTGCCCGGGAGCTCGGCCTTCGCGCCCAGCTCGACGGGCTTCTCCATGCTGTGTCTGCCCGGGGGTGACCCCCGGGCCCCCAGCCGGTCGGGGGCCGGGGGCCGGGGAGCGGATCAGCCGAGGGCCTTGCCCGGGAGCTCGACCTTCGCGCCCAGCTCGACCAGCTTCTCCATGAAGTTCTCGTAGCCGCGGTTGATCAGGCCGATGCCGTGGACGCGGGACGTGCCCTGGGCGGCGAGGGCGGCGATGAGGTAGGAGAAGCCGCCGCGCAGGTCGGGGATGACCAGATCGGCGCCCTGGAGCCGGGTCGGGCCGGAGACGACGGCCGAGTGGAGGAAGTTGCGCTGGCCGAAACGGCAGTCGGAGCCGCCCAGGCACTCGCGGTAGAGCTGGATGTGCGCGCCCATCTGGTTGAGCGCCGAGGTGAAGCCGAGCCGGGACTCGTAGACCGTCTCGTGGACGATGGACAGCCCGGTCGCCTGCGTCAGGGCGACCACCAGCGGCTGCTGCCAGTCGGTCTGGAAGCCCGGGTGGACGTCCGTCTCCAGCGCGATGGACTTGAGCTGCCCGCCGGGGTGCCAGAAGCGGATGCCCTTGTCGTCGATCTCGAAGGCGCCGCCCACCTTCCGGTAGGTGTTCAGGAACGTCATCATCGAGCGCTGCTGGGCGCCGCGGACGTAGATGTTGCCCTCGGTGGCCAGCGCCGCGGACGCCCAGGAGGCGGCCTCCAGGCGGTCGGGGAGGGCGCGGTGGTTGTAGCCGCCGAGCTTGTCCACACCGGTGACGCGGATGGTCCGGTCGGTGTCCATCGCGATGATCGCGCCCATTTTCTGCAGGACGCAGATCAGGTCCTCGATCTCCGGCTCCACCGCCGCGTTGGACAGCTCGGTGACGCCCTCCGCGAGGACCGCCGTCAGCAGCACCTGCTCCGTCGCGCCGACGGACGGGTACGGCAGCTCGATCTTCGTGCCGCGCAGCCGCTGCGGGGCCTCCAGGTACTGGCCGTCCGCCCGCTTCTCGATGGTCGCGCCGAACTGCCGCAGCACGTCGAAGTGGAAGTCGATCGGCCGGCCGCCGATGTCGCAGCCGCCCAGACCGGGGATGAACGCGTGCCCGAGACGGTGCAGCAGCGGTCCGCAGAACAGGATCGGGATGCGCGACGAACCCGCGTGGGCATCGATGTCGGCGACGTTGGCGCTCTCCACCCGCGTCGGGTCGAGCACCAGTTCACCGGGCTCGTCGCCCGGACGCACCGTCACACCGTGCAGCTGCAGCAGCCCTCGCACGACCCGGACGTCACGGATGTCCGGGACGTTGCCCAGCCGGCTCGGCTCACTGCCCAGCAGGGCGGCGACCATGGCCTTCGGCACGAGGTTCTTCGCGCCGCGGACCCGGATCTCACCCTCCAGCGGGGTTCCGCCGTGGACAAGCAGTACGTCTTCAGTTCCGTTGACGGTCATGAATCTCGCGTTCCGTGGAGGGGGGCAGGGGCCAGAAAGGCAAGCGTAGTCGCCCTCACCCCGGGCTCTGTCAGCCCGTGTGCGACCCGGCCGCCGTCCCACCGCCCCACAACACGAGCAGTCCCCCAGCGGCCACTCGGGGTCACCGTCGTCCTGTGCGCCGGGGGTGCTCCCGTACGCCCGCCGGGCCCCGGCCCCCGGCCGCCGACCGCTCGGAACACGGCTCCACCTGGCGGCTCCGCCGCCGCGCGGCCCGGTTCACCCGCATACCTCCGATTGCCTCCCCACGGAAAGGGAAGATGCGGGATCATGTCTGGCATGACCGAGGTGTCCTCGCTCACAGGGCGGCTGCTCGTGGCCACTCCCGCCCTGGCGGACCCGAACTTCGACCGTGCGGTGGTGCTCCTCCTCGACCACGACGAGGAGGGCTCCCTGGGTGTCGTCCTCAACCGCCCGACCCCGGTGGACGTGTCGGACATCCTGGAGGGTTGGGGGGACCTGGCCGGCGAACCGGGGGTCGTCTTCCAGGGCGGCCCGGTGTCGCTGGACTCGGCCCTCGGCGTCGCCGTCGTCCCCGGCGGAGCCGGGAACCGGGCCGCACCGCTGGGCTGGCGCCAGGTGCACGGCGCGATCGGGCTGGTCGACCTGGAGGCGCCGCCCGAGCTGCTCGCCTCCGCCCTCGGCTCGCTGCGCATCTTCGCCGGATACGCGGGCTGGGGCCCCGGCCAGCTGGAGGAAGAGCTGGCGGACGGTGCCTGGTACGTCGTCGAGTCGGAGCCCGGCGACGTCTCGTCCCCGGTGCCCGAGCGGCTCTGGCGCGAGGTGCTGCGCCGCCAGCGGGGTGAGCTGGCGATGGTGGCCACGTATCCGGACGACCCTTCGCTCAACTGATGCGCGTGAGCTTCAGTATTCTTTATTTCATGAGCACTCTTGAGCCCGAGCGCGGGACTGGTACGGGGACCCTCGTAGAGCCGACGCCGCAGACCTCCCACGGCGACGGCGACCACGAGCGCTACGCCCACTACGTCCAGAAGGACAAGATCATGGCGAGCGCACTCGACGGCACGCCCGTCGTGGCGCTGTGCGGCAAGGTGTGGGTGCCGGGCCGGGACCCGAAGAAGTACCCCGTCTGCCCCATGTGCAAGGAGATCTACGAGTCCATGAGCGGCGGCGACGACGACAAGGGCGGCAAGGGCAAGGGCGGGAAGTAACCCCCTGCCCTCCTGCGGAGTCGTCCGGACGGCTGAGCGGTCCGGACCGTCCAGGGCCCCCGGGTGCGTTTTGCGCACCCTGGGGTCCTTTGTGCTGCCCGCGCGTTGCGCGGAGTGCGTCTGCCGGTCACAGAGTGGTCGAGACCTCTTGTGGGCCGGTTCACCCAGTCCCTAACCTCCGTTGTTGTTGTGCACGGCGAAATCCTCATTGCGTATGGTGCAACACCTCACCGGAGGAAGCAGTCCATGAAGCTGTCCGTCCGCCTGGTCGCACTCGCGGCCGTCCTCGCCACCGCCGCCTGCGCGCCCCAGACTTCCTCGGGCTCCTCCTCGGCCAAGGACGAGAAGACCGGGACCTTACGGGTCTGGCTCTTCCGGGAAGTCAACAACGCGCCCAAGGAAGAGGTCGTCGAGTCCGTCGTCGCCGGGTTCGAGAAGGCGCACGACGGCACCGAGGTCACCGTCGAGTACATCCCGGTCGAGACCCGCGCCCAGCGCATCAAGGCCGCCTTCAACGACCCGAAGTCCGCGCCCGACCTCGTCGAGTACGGCAACACGGACACCGCCGGCTATGTGAAGGACGGCGGACTCGCCGACGTCACCGAGGAGTTCGGTGCCTGGGACGAGGCGAAGGACACCGATCCGACCGCCCGGCAGTCGGTCACCGTCGACGGCAGGGTCTACGGGGCGCCGTACTTCGTCGGCGTCCGCGCGCTCTACTACCGCACCGACGTCTTCGAGAAACTCGGGCTCGAAGCGCCCACGTCGCAGGACGAGTTGATCTCCACGGCCCGGGAGATCCGTGCTGCGAAGCCGGAGTTGTACGGCATCGCCGTCGGCGGTGCCTACACCTACGGCGCGATGCCCTTCATCTGGGCCCACGGCGGTGAACTCGCCACCGGCAAGGGAGGCTCGTACGCCTCCGCGATCGACACCCCCGCCGCCCGCAAGGGCATCGAGGCGTACACCTCCCTCTTCGGCGACGACAACTGCCCGGCCGCCAAGTGCGCCGGCATGGGCGGCAACGACACGGTGACCGCCTTCGCCGCGGGCAAGGCCGCCATGGCGATCGGCGGCGACTTCAGCCACGCGGCCGTCGAGGCCGGCGAGGTGAAGGGCAGGTACGCGGTCGTGCCGCTGCCGGGAGTGCGGCCCGGGTCCATCGCCCCCGCTTTCGCGGGTGGGAACAACCTGGGTGTCCTGAAGTCGACTTCGCACCGCACCCTCGCCGTCGACCTGATGCGGCGGCTCGCCTCGAAGAAGGCGCAGGGCGAACTGTTCGACGCGATGGGCTTCCTGCCGACCTTCTCCGACGTGCGGCAGCAGGCGGCCGCCGAGGAACCGTTCCTGAAGCCGTTCGTCGAGACCCTCGCCGCCGACACCAAGTTCGTGCCGGCCTCACCGGCCTGGGCGCAGATCGACTCCTCGCTGGTACTGCCGACGATGTTCCAGGAGGTCGTCAGCGGCAAGAAGGACGTGGCGGCCGCGTCGGAGAGCGCCGCGAAGAAGATGAACGAGGCGTTCGGCTCGGTGGGCTGAACCAGTGGCCGTACAGGACACGGTGGCCGTGCGGAAGCGCCCCGCGCTCCGCACGGCCACCGCCCCCCACAAGCCACGAGGCCCCCGGCGCCGCAGGGGCGGCCTCACTCCCTGGCTCTACCTCGCACCCGCCCTCGTCGTCCTCGGGGGACTGCTCGCCTATCCGGTCTACCAACTCGGCCTGATCTCGCTCTTCCACTACACCCAGGCACAGGTCAGCGGCGGCGAACCGACCACCTTCCAGGGGTTCGGCAACTACACCGAGCTCTTCGCCGACGACCAGTTCTGGCAGGTGCTGCCGGCCACCCTGCTGTTCGCAGCGGCCTGCGTGGTGTCCACCCTGGCCGTCGGCTGCGCGCTCGCCGTGCTCCTCACCCGGGTGCGCGCCGTGCCCCGGCTCGCCCTGATGCTGGCCGCGCTCGGCGCCTGGGCGACCCCGGCCGTCACCGGTTCCACGGTGTGGCTGTTCCTCTTCGACGCCGACTTCGGCCCGGTGAACCGGGTGCTGGGCCTCGGCGACCACTCGTGGACGTACGGGCGGTACAGCGCCTTCTTCCTCGTCCTGCTCGAAGTGGTCTGGTGCTCCTTCCCGTTCGTGATGGTCACCGTCTACGCCGGCATCCGCGCCGTACCCGCCGAGGTGCTGGAGGCCGCCGCCCTGGACGGCGCCTCGCAGTGGCGCGTCTGGCGCTCGGTGCTCGCCCCGGTGCTCCGGCCGATCCTGGTGGTCGTCACCATCCAGTCGGTGATCTGGGACTTCAAGGTCTTCACCCAGATCTACGTCATGACGGGCGGCGGCGGCATCGCCGGCCAGAACCTGGTCCTGAACGTCTACGCCTACCAGAAGGCGTTCGCGTCCTCGCAGTACAGCCTCGGCGCCGCGATCGGCGTGGTGATGCTGCTGATCCTGCTCGCCGTCACGCTGGTGTACCTGCGGCTGCTGCGCCGCCAGGGGGAGGAACTGTGAGTCTCGTGGGCCGGGACGGGGCACGCCGGGTGAATCTTGTGCGCCGGTTCGTACGGCGGCCGTGGCGGCTCGCGGCCGAGGCGACGGTGCTGCTCGTCGCGGCGGTGGTGGCCTTCCCGCTTTACTGGATGGTGCTGGGCGCCTTCAAACCGGCCGGCGAGATCGAGTCGGACCGGCCCCGGCCGTGGACCCTGACACCCACCCTGGACTCCTTCCGGCGGGTCTTCGGGCAGCAGGAATTCGGCCGGTACTTCGTCAACAGCGTGGTCGTCGCGGTCGCCGTGGTGATCGCCTCGGCGCTGATCGCCTTTCTCGCGGCGACCGCCGTGACGCGATTCAGGTTCCGTATGCGGACCACCCTGCTGATCATGTTTCTGGTGGCCCAGATGGTGCCCGTGGAGGCGCTGACGATTCCGCTGTTCTTCCTCATGCGGGACTTCGGTCAGTTGAACACGCTGCGGTCGCTGATCCTGCCGCACATCGCGTTCTCGCTGCCGTTCGCGATCTGGATGCTGCGGGGGTTCGTGAAAGCCGTTCCCGAGGCGCTGGAGGAGGCCGCGTACATCGACGGCGCGAGCCGCGCGCGGTTCCTGTGGCAGATCCTTTTCCCGCTCGTTCTGCCGGGGTTGGTGGCCACGAGTGTGTTTTCCTTCATCTCCACCTGGAACGACTTCCTGTTCGCCAAGTCCTTCATCATCAGCGACATCTCGCAGTCGACGCTGCCGATGGCCCTGCTGGTCTTCTACAAGCCGGACGAGCCGGACTGGGGCGGCGTGATGGCGGCGTCCACGGTGATGACGATCCCGGTGCTGGTCTTCTTCGTACTCGTACAGCGGCGCCTGGTCTCCGGACTGGGCGGTGCGGTGAAGGACTGATGTGACCGAACTGATTCCAGCGCCCCGCAGCGTCGTCGCCGGCTTCGGCGAGGTGCGGCTGACGGCGCGCTCCCGTCTTCGCTCCGGTCCCGGGACGGAGGGCGTCGGCCGATGGCTGCGCGCCGTCCTCTGGCAGGCGACAGGCTTGCCGCTGCGCGAGGGGCGGGAGCTCGACGATACGGACGGCGACGGTATCGGGCTCCGGCTCGACCCCGGGCTCGGCCCCGAGGAGTACCGCCTCGTCAGCGACCGGACAGGTGTCCTGGTCGAGGGCGGCAGCGCGGCCGGTGTCTTCCGGGGCGCCCAGACGCTGCGGCAGCTCCTGGGTCCCGACGCGTACCGCAGGGCCCCGCTCGGCCGCGACCGGGTGTGGGCGGTGCCGCACGTGACGATCGAGGATTCCCCCCGCTTCCGCTGGCGCGGGCTCATGCTCGACGTCGCCCGGCACTTCATGCCCAAGGAAGGCGTGCTGCGCTATCTCGACCTGATGGCGGCGCACAAACTCAACGTCCTCCACTTTCACCTGACGGACGATCAGGGATGGCGCGTCGAGATCAAGCGGTATCCGAAGCTGACCGAGGTCGGTTCCTGGCGGGCCCGTACGAAAGTCGGGCACCGCGCGTCACCGCTGTGGGACGACACACCGCACGGTGGCCACTACACACAGGACGACATCCGCGAGATCGTCGCCTACGCCGCCGAGCGGCATATCAGCGTCGTACCGGAAATCGACGTACCCGGGCACTCGCAGGCCGCCATCGCCGCGTATCCGGAACTCGGCAACACCGATGTCATCGACACCGCCTCCCTGACCGCCTGGGACACCTGGGGGATCAATCCGAACGTACTCGCCCCCACTGACGACACCCTGCGCTTCTACGAAGGGGTGCTCGAGGAAGTCCTGGAACTGTTTCCCGCGGACGCCGTCCCCCGCACCCCCTTTTCGGGGTTCGTGCACCTCGGCGGCGACGAATGCCCCAAGGACCAGTGGCGTGCGTCGGCCGTCGCGCAGCAGCGGATCAGGGATCTCGGCCTGGCCGACGAGGACGCTCTCCAGTCCTGGTTCATCGGGCACTTCGCCACCTGGCTCGCCGCGCGGGGGCGTCGGCTGATCGGCTGGGACGAGATCCTGGAGGGGGGTCTCGCCCCGGGCGCCGCCGTGTCGTCCTGGCGCGGCTACGCCGGCGGGGTCGCCGCCGCCCGCGTGGGGCACGACGTGGTCATGTGCCCCGAGCAGCACGTCTACCTGGACCACCGGCAGGACGCGGGCCCCGAGGAGCCGGTGCCGATCGGGTACGTGCGCACCCTGGAGGACGTCTACCGGTTCGAGCCCGTACCGCCGGAGCTGACCGCCGAGGAGGCCGGGCGGGTCCTGGGCACCCAGGCCAACGCGTGGTCCGAGGTGATGGAGAACCAGGGCCGGGTGGACTACCAGGTCTTTCCCCGGCTGGCCGCCTTCGCCGAGGTCGCCTGGAGCGCGCTGCCGGCCCCCGCGGAACGGGACTTCGCCGATTTCGAACGGCGGATGACCGCCCACCGCCGGCGCCTCGACGCCCTCGGCGTCGCCTACCGCCCGCCCACCGGACCGCTCCCCTGGCAGCGGCGTCCCGGAGTGCTGGGCCGCCCCCTCGACGGCCCGCCCCCGCACCGGTAGCGCGTACCCCCGCACCGCCGGTGCGGGGCACGCGATCCGGCCGTGCCATGAAGTCCACCCAACTCAGAACAGGTCGTGAAAAAGGGCACAAGGGTCACCGAAGAGCGTCATCCGATCGCACGGCGATGTCCTGCCAAATCGGTCCATGCCCGGGGTGAAGTGGGCGAATGCCTCCTAGTGGACCCCTGTCTTCGACGCCCGCGAAGATGTGCCAGAGTTGCCACGTCCGCCCTGTCAGGTCGTACCGTACGGCTGCGACAGGTGGGACCAGGTGGGGCCGCGGGAAGGGGCAGCCGGTTTTGAGCACGCACGCACCGCAGGCGGCGCAGGCCGTGACGCTGCCCACGACGCTGGACGAGGCGGTGGCGGCGCTCACCGCCGTGCCCGCCGCCGTGCCCGTCGCGGGCGGCACCGACCTGATGGCCGCCGTCAACTCCGGGCAGCTCAGGCCCGCGGCGCTGGTCGGCCTCGGCAAGATCAGCGAGATCCGCGGCTGGCAGTACCAGGACGGCCACGCGCTGCTCGGCGCGGGCCTCACCCACGCCCGTATGGGCCGTCCCGACTTCGCCGCCCTCATCCCGGCGCTCGCCGCCTCCGCGCGTGCCGCCGGACCGCCGCACATCCGCAACGCTGGCACCCTGGGCGGCAACATCGCCTCCGCCGCCCCCACCGGTGACTCGCTGCCCGTGCTGGCCGCGCTGGAGGCGACGCTGATCATCGCGGGCCCGGACGGGGCCCGCCGGGAGATCCCGGTGTCGCACCTGCTGGCCGGGATGGACATGCTGCGCGCCGGTGAACTCATCGGCTACGTGCGCGTGCCGCTGCTGCACGCCCCGCAGGTGTTCCTCAAGGCCACCGGCCGCACCGGCCCCGGCCGCGCGATGGCGTCCGTCGCCCTGGTGCTCGACCCCGCCCGGCGCGGCGTCCGCTGCGCGGTGGGCGCCATAGCGCCGATGGCGCTGCGGCCCCTGGAGGCCGAGCAGTGGGTCGCCCAGCTCATCGACTGGGACAACAACCGCGCGATCGTGCCGGAGGCGCTGAACGCGTTCGGGGAGTACGTCGCCGCGGCCTGCATCCCCGACCCGGTCCCCGAGGAGGACGGCTCCGTCCCGCCGTTGCCCCCCGCGGTACTGCACCTGCGGCGCACCGTCGCCGCGCTGGCCCGACGAGCACTGGGGAGGGCGCTGTCGTGACCGACGACCAGCACGGAGAGGGCACGCCCCAGGGCGGCGGAAGCCGCTGGGACCCGCTGCCCCAGGGCGACTACGACGACGGCGCCACGGCCTTCGTGAACCTCCCCGAGGGGGGCATCGACGCCCTGCTGGACTCGATGGAGAGCCCGCTCGCCGCGCCCGGCCACGGCTATGTGCCGCCGCCGCTCACCGTCACCCCCGCCACCTCGGGCACCGACCCGGCGGCCGCCGGCGGCTGGGCGGTGCCGGGCGCCGCCGTGCCGGGTGCGCCCGTCGACGGCGCCCAGTGGCACGCCCCGTACGACCCGCAGTCCCCGTACGACCCGCAGGGCGGCCCGTCGGGGCAGGCCGACCAGTCCGGGCAGGGCGGCCCCGGGGCGCAAGCCGCGCGGGGGCACAGCGGGCAGGACCGGTTCACGTACGACCCCGGGGCCTCCGGGCAGTGGGCCTTCGAGGAGCCGCCCGCCGCCGGGAACCCGGCACCGGGTTCCGACGTGACCGGCCAGTGGTCGATCCCCGTGGCCGAGGGCGATCTCCCGGACGAGTCCGGCGAGTTCACCACCTCCGCCCTGGCCGAACAGTGGGGCGCCACCCCACCGGTCACCCCGCCCGCCACCCTTCCGGGCGGCGCCCCCGCGCCCTGGGCCGCGCAGGCCATCGGACAGCCGTGGGGACCCGGCGTGCCGGGCGTGGACCCGAGCCACCCCGAGACCGGGTCCGAGCCCGGTTCCGGCCGGGAGCAGGACGGCCCGGAACCCGACTGGCGAGCGGAGCACGGCCGGGACACTCCCGCGTCGGGGCAGCCCGCCTCCGAACCGCCGTCACCCGCCGGGCCCCGGTCGGCCGGTCTGCCGCAGCCGACCGCCGCCGAGCCCCACTGGCGCGCCGATCCGGAGGCCTACCAGGAGGCGGCCGGGGCGCCGTCCGCCCCGGAGCTCCGCGAGCACCCGCAACCGGGCACGGAGGGCGCCGTACGGCCCGCTCCCGGGCCCGGAGAACCCGCCGGGGCACCCGAGGACGTCCGGCGCCCCGAAGCCCCTCACGGAGACCGGGAAGCCCCGGAACGCCCCGCCGGTGACGACACGTCCGCTCCGACCGCCGCCCCCGCGCCGTCCACCGCCCCCGAGGCCGCACCGGACAGCGGGAACACCGCGGAGGGCCCGGCCGGTCCGGGCGTCCCGGAGGCGCCGGAGTCCCCCGCGCCGGACGGCTCGTCAGCCGGGCCCGAACCGCTCCCCGGCGCCGCGCACGACGACCACCCCCTCGCCACCTACGTGCTGAGTGTCAACGGCACCGACCGGCCCGTCACCGACGCCTGGATCGGCGAGTCGCTGCTCTACGTGCTGCGTGAGCGCCTCGGGCTCGCCGGTGCCAAGGACGGCTGCTCGCAGGGCGAGTGCGGGGCCTGCAACGTGCAGGTCGACGGACGGCTCGTGGCGTCCTGCCTGGTCCCGGCCGTCACCACGGCCGGCAGTGAGGTCCGTACCGTCGAGGGCCTCGCCCAGGACGGGCAGCCGTCGGACGTGCAGCGGGCACTCGCGCGGTGCGGCGCGGTGCAGTGCGGCTTCTGCGTGCCGGGCATGGCGATGACCGTGCACGACCTGCTGGAGGGCAACCCGGCGCCCAGCCGGCTGGAGACCCGCCAGGCGCTGTGCGGCAACCTGTGCCGCTGCTCCGGCTACCGGGGCGTGGTGGAGGCGGTCCAGGAGGTCGTCGCCGAACGCGAGGCATACGCCGAGTACACCGAATCCGACCCGGACCCGGACCCGGGCACGGGCCCGGAGGAGCCCCGCATCCCGCACCAGGCCGGACCGGGCGCCGGCGGCGTCAACCCCGCCGCGTTCCCGCCCCCCGGACCGCACGACCGGCCCCACGGCCAGGACGGAGGCCAGGCGTGAGCGACGAAGCCGCCACCGTGCAGGCCGCACGGGCCGCGGAGGACACCCCCCGGGCGGAACCGGTCCCGCACGGACTGGGCACCTCCCTGCCGGCCGCGGACACCCGCGCGAAGACCGAGGGCACCTTCCCGTACGCCGCCGACCTGTGGGCCGAGGGCCTGTTGTGGGCGGCCGTGCTGCGCTCGCCCCACCCGCACGCGCGCATCGTGTCCATCGACACCACCCACGCGCGCGAGATGCCCGGGGTGCGTGCCGTCGTCACCCACGAGGACGTCCCCGGCGACCCGCTGTACGGCCGTGGCCGCGCCGACCGCCCGGTCTTCGCCTCCGACGTCGTACGCCACCACGGCGAGGCCATCGCCGCCGTGGCCGCCGACCACCCGGACACCGCGCGGCTGGCCGCCGCCGCCGTCATCGTCGAGTACGAGGTGCTCGACCCGGTGATCGACCCCGAACAGGCCTTCGAAGCCGAGCCGTTGCACCCCGACGGCAACCTGATCCGGCACATCCCACTGCGCCACGGCGACCCGGACGCGGTCGGTGACCTGGTCGTCGAGGGCCTGTACCGCATCGGCCGCCAGGACCCCGCACCCATCGGCGCCGAGGCCGGACTCGCCGTACCCCGCCCCGACGGGGGCGTCGAGCTGTACCTGGCCTCCACCGACCCGCACGGCGACCGGGACGCCGCCGCCGCCGCGTTCGGCCTGGAACCCGACCGCGTCAAGGTCGTCGTCACCGGTGTGCCCGGCGCCATCGCCGACCGCGAGGACCAGAGCTTCCAGCTGCCGCTCGGCCTGCTGGCGCTGCGGACCGGCTGCCCGGTCAAGCTCACCGCCACGCGTGAGGAGTCCTTCCTCGGCCACGCCCACCGGCACCCCACCCTGCTGCGCTACCGCCACCACGCCGACGCCGAGGGCAAGCTGGTGAAGGTCGAGGCGCAGATCCTGCTCGACGCGGGCGCCTACGCCGACACCTCCTCCGAGGCCCTGGCCGCCGCCGTCGCCTTCGCCTGCGGCCCCTACGTCGTCCCGAACGCCTTCATCGAGGGCTGGGCGGTCCGCACCAACAACCCGCCCTCCGGCCATGTGCGCGGCGAGGGCGCCCTGCAGGTGTGCGCCGCCCACGAGGCGCAGATGGACAAGCTGGCCAAGAAGCTCGGCCTCGACCCGGCCGAGCTGCGCCTGCGCAACGTCATGGCGACCGGCGACGTGCTGCCCACCGGCCAGACCGTGACCTGCCCCGCTCCGGTCGCCGAACTCCTCCAGGCGGTACAGGACTTCCCGCTGCCGCCGCTGCCCAAGGACACCCCCACGGAGGAGTGGCTGCTGCCCGGCGGCCCCGAGGGCGCCGGGGAACCGGGCGCGGTGCGCCGCGGTGTGGGCTACGGCCTCGGCATGGTGCACATGCTCGGCGGCGAGGGCGCGGACGAGGTGTCCACGGCCACCGTGAAGGTCCAGGACGGCGTGGCGACGGTGCTGTGCGCGGCCGTCGAGACCGGCCAGGGCTTCACCACACTGGCCCGGCAGATCGTCCAGGAGGTCCTCGGCGTCGACGAGGTGCGGGTGGCCCCCGTGGACACCGACCAGCCCCCGGCGGGCGCGGGCTGCCGCGGTCGGCACACCTGGGTGTCGGGCGGCGCGGTGGAGCGCGCGGCGAAGATGGTCCGCACCCAGCTCCTCCAGCCCCTGGCCCACAAGTTCGGCATGTCCGCCGAGCTGCTCCAGATCACCGACGGCAGGATCACCTCGTACGACGGGGTACTGTCGACGCCCGTCGCCGAGGCCCTGGAGGGCAAGGAGCTCTGGGCCACAGCCCAGTGCCGTCCGCACCCCACGGAACCCCTGGACGAATCCGGCCAGGGCGACGCCTTCGTCGGGATGTCCTTCTGCGCGATCCGCGCGGTGGTCGACGTCGACATCGAGATCGGCTCGGTACGGGTCGTGGAGCTGGCCGTCGCCCAGGACGTGGGCCGGGTGCTGAACCCGGCCCAGCTGGCCGCCCGGATCGAGGCGGGGGTGACCCAGGGCCTGGGCGCCGCGCTCACCGAGAACCTGCGCACGCCCCGCGGCCTGATCCGCCACCCCGACCTCACCGGCTACGCCCTCCCGACCGCCCTGGACGCACCCGACATCCGGATCGTGAAGCTCTTGGAGGAGCGGGACGTGGTCGCGCCCTTCGGCGCGAAGGCGGTCAGCGCGGTGCCGGTGGTGACCTCCCCGGCGGCCATCGCCTCCGCCGTCCGGGCCGCCACCGGCCGCCCGGTCAACCGGCTGCCGATCCGCCCCCAGGCCGCGGTGGTGACCAGCGGCTGACGGCGGTTGCCGGAGAAGGTATTTCAGGTTGATTCGCGCGCGAAGGCAACGCACAGTGGTGTTCGCGCGTCTTGTGGGGTGAGGGCGGCCGTGTCCGTGGGCGGCCGCCTGTCCGTCCGGCCGTCCGCCGGGCCGTCCGTCCGTTGTGGACCGGGGCGTTGTCAGTGGCGGCGCGTAGCCTTCCGAGTGGTGGGGGACGGCTGCCGACCCGATGGCGCGGGGGTCCCTCCTGCCAGGGCGGGGCGGAGCCGCCCGGAGCGGCGGAGCAGGGACACGGGACTGAGCACACGAATGCGCGGGGGAGCCATGAGCACGATCGACACCGTTGCCACGGATGTCGTGGACGTCGCGGCAGCGATCACCCTGACCGAGGACGCCCTCGACCCGTTCGTCACGCACGCGTCCACGCGCCGCTGGCTGACCGGCCCCGGACTGCCGTGCGACAGCGGCCTGTTCAGTTTCGCGCGGCTGCGGACCGAGGGCCTGCGCACCGTCGCCGGCTCGACGGGCGGCGCGGGGGACGCGGGCGACCGGCTCTCCGCGGAGCTGCGGGACCAGTTGGTCATCGGCGGGCTGCTCGGCCCGGCCGGTACGGAGATCGAGTCGGTCCTGCTGGACGGGGCCACCGGCGAGGTCTCGACGACGTACCTCTTCCCCGGCAGCCCGGACTTCCCCGACCACCCCGACCTGATGGACGTCCGCCCGCTCGCCCCGTCGCTGCCGACCCTGGTGCGGTTCGCCGCCGCGACTGACGAACTGGCGGGACTGCGCGGCCAGTTCGCCGCCTACGCGGGCCGCTACGGCACGAAGGCGGTCGCCGAGGCCTCGCGGCAGCTGCTCGCGGTGTTCGAGGAGGGCGCCGACGGCGAGCCGGCCCCGCTGTGGCGGATGGCCGCGCTGATCCGGCCGCTGGCCCTGGTGGCGGGTCCGGGCACGGCCTCGGGGCTCGCCCTGGACCTCCCGGTCCGGCTGCTGGACCAGGAGTTCGGCAGGAAGGGCGTGGTCCGCTTCGAGGAGGTCGACTTCCCCGCGACGCTGACACACGGCCCGACCCGACGCTTCCTGTGCGAGACGGGCCTGCCCGAGGACGGCTTCCTCTTCCAGCTGGACACCGACCTGCCGCTGCGGACCCTCACGGAGTACTACGCCGACGGCGAGGGCGGGTTCCCGGCCGACCGCCTCCCCGCCCACGCCGACCGCCTCATACGCCTCGGCCATCTCATCGAGGACCACAGCCTGGTCGTCGACGGCGTCACCGGCGCGGTCCTGGACTGGAGCGAGCCGGACTCCGTCCTGTACCCGCTGAACACGGACATCTCGACCCTCGCCTTCACCCTCTGGCTGCTGCACCGCGAGCACGCCATCGACGAGGAGTCGGGTCACGCGCTGACCAGCGAGACGTACGACCAGCTGGCCATGACGATGATCCAGGTCCTGTCCGCCGTCGACCCCACGGGCGCCACGACCGACGCGGACTGGCACTACTGGACGGAGCTGTTCCAGGACGAAGCGGGCGGAGTGCTCTGAGTGACACACCCCGCCCGCACCGGAGGCCGTGGCGGGAATCGAACCCGCGTCATTCGATTTGCAGTCGAACCCCTCGGCCACTCGGGCACACGGCCGGGCCGGAGACGGGGCGTGTCCTTCGGTGCCCCGCCGCCGTGAACTCGGTACGCCGACCGTACGGCGGGCCGGCAGCGGCGCTCAAGGAATTCCGGTGCGCCGCAACGGGACTGCCACACGCCGTTCATGAACCCCGTCCGGTCGGCGGGGGAGTACGACCAAGGTCCCGGTACCGGACCGACCTCCGACAGGGGTAATGCCCTGCCGCGGCCCTTACCCTGGCGGTCATGACCGCCCTGAACCCCCGCGACACCGGGGTCGCCGAGACCCCCGATGCCCTCGGACCCGTCCCACCCGTCCCACCCCTCGAACGCGACGGGACCGTGCCGAACGAGACCGTGCTGAGTGGCCCCTACCGGGCGCTGAGCATCGGGATCGTCTCCGTGGTGCTGCTGATCGCCTTCGAGGCGACCGCGGTGGGTACGGCGATGCCGGTGGCGGCGCGGGAGCTGGACGGGGTGTCCCTGTACGCGTTCGCGTTCTCGGGGTACTTCACGACGAGCCTGTTCGGCATGGTGCTCTCCGGCCAGTGGGCGGACCGGCGCGGCCCGCTCGCGCCGCTGACCTGGGGCATCGCCTCCTTCGCCGTCGGTCTGCTGCTCTCCGGGACGGCGGGCGCGATGTGGCCGTTCATCCTCGGGCGGGCCGTGCAGGGGCTCGGCGGCGGGCTGGTGATCGTCGCGCTGTACGTCGTGGTCGGGCGGGCCTACCCGGAGCGGCTGCGGCCGGCGATCATGGCCGCGTTCGCGGCGAGCTGGGTCGTACCGTCGATCGTCGGCCCGCTGGCCTCCGGCACGGTGACCGAACACCTCGGCTGGCGGTGGGTGTTCCTCGGCATCCCGGCGTTGGTGGTGTTCCCGCTGGCCCTGGCGCTGCCGCAGATACGCCGCCTGGCGTCCGGTCCGGTGAGCCACGGCGCGGACGTGCCGGCCTCCTTCGACCGCCGCCGCATCCGGCTCGCCCTGGCGATCTCCTTCGGCGCCGGGCTGCTCCAGTACGCCGCCCAGGACCTGCGCTGGCTCTCCCTGCTGCCGGGCGCGGCGGGCGTGGCGCTGCTCGTCCCCGCGGTGCTGGGGCTGCTCCCGCACGGCACGTGGCGGGCGGCCCGCGGACTGCCCTCGGTGGTGCTGCTGCGAGGCGTCGCGGCCGGGTCCTTCATCGCCGCGGAGTCCTTCGTCCCGCTGATGCTGGTCACCCAGCGGGGACTCAGCCCCACGCTCGCCGGGTTCTCGCTCGCGGCGGGCGGTGTGACCTGGGCACTGGGCTCCTGGCTCCAGTCGCGACCGCGGCTGGAGCCGTACCGGGAGCGGCTGATGACCCTCGGGATGGTGCTGGTGGCGGCGTCCATCGCGGGGGCCCCGAGCGTGCTGATCCCCGCGGTGCCCGCCTGGGCGACGGCCGTCGCCTGGGCCTTCGGCTGCCTCGGGATGGGCCTGGTGGTCTCCTCCACCAGTGTGCTGCTGCTCCAGCTCTCCGCCCCCGAGGAGGCCGGCGCCAACTCCGCCGCGCTCCAGATCTCCGACGGCCTCTCCAACGTCCTCCTCCTGGCCATGGGCGGCGCCGCCTTCGCGGCCCTCGGCGGCGGCGCGGTGGCCCATGGGGCGACCCAGGCCACCGGCTCCCACCCGGCCGCCTTCGCCGCGGTGTTCCTGCCGATGGCGGCGGTGGCCCTGGCGGGCGTGTGGGTGACGACGCGGCTGCGGCGGTTGTGACGTCGGTCCCACCCGGGAGTGACCCGGCACGGCCCGCGTCATCAGGGTGCCGGGGCGCGGATATGGTGGCTCGGTCGTCATCGGCGGCCGAGCCGCCCGAACCAGCCCCCGTCCCCCCACGGAGACCGTGACTACCACCGCCGCTTCCGCCTCGCACCACCTGTCCCCCGCCTTTCCCGGCCGCGCCCCCTGGGGCACCGCCGGGAAACTGCGTGCCTGGCAGCAGGGGGCGATGGAGAAGTACCTCCAGGAACAGCCGCGCGACTTCCTGGCGGTCGCCACCCCGGGCGCCGGAAAGACGACCTTCGCGCTGACGCTGGCCTCCTGGCTGCTGCACCACCACGTCGTGCAGCAGGTGACCGTCGTCGCGCCCACCGAGCACCTGAAGAAGCAGTGGGCCGAGGCCGCCGCGCGGATAGGCATCAAGCTGGACCCCGAGTACAGCGCGGGCCCGCTCGGCAAGGACTACCACGGCGTCGCCGTCACCTACGCCGGTGTCGGGGTCCGCCCCATGCTGCACCGCAACCGCGTCGAGCAGCGCAAGACCCTCGTCATCCTCGACGAGATCCACCACGCCGGTGACAGCAAGTCCTGGGGCGAGGCGTGCCTGGAGGCGTTCGAGCCGGCCACCCGCAGGCTGGCGCTCACCGGTACGCCGTTCCGGTCCGACACCAATCCCATCCCGTTCGTGGCGTACGAGGAGGGCGACGACGGCATCCGCCGGTCGGCCGCCGATTACACCTACGGCTACGGTTCCGCGCTCCGCGACAACGTCGTCCGCCCCGTCATCTTCCTCTCCTACAGCGGCAACATGCGCTGGCGCACCAAGGCCGGCGACGAGATCGAGGCCCGCCTCGGCGAGCCCATGACCAAGGACGCGATCAGCCAGGCCTGGCGCACCGCCCTCGATCCGCGCGGCGAGTGGATGCCGTCCGTGCTGCGCGCCGCCGACCAGCGGCTGACCGAGGTCAGGAAGTCCGTCCCGGACGCCGGGGCCCTCGTCATCGCCACCGACCAGGACTCCGCCCGCGCCTACGCCAAGCTGATCCGCGAGATCACCGGCAGCAAGCCCACCGTCGTCCTGTCCGACGACACCGGCGCCTCGAAACGGATCGACGACTTCAGCGGCAACGACGACCGCTGGATGGTCGCCGTCCGCATGGTCTCCGAAGGCGTCGACGTACCGCGCCTGGCGGTCGGTGTGTACGCCACCACCATCTCCACCCCGCTGTTCTTCGCCCAGGCCGTCGGCCGTTTCGTACGGTCCCGGCGGCGCGGCGAGACCGCGTCCGTGTTCCTGCCGACCATCCCGAACCTGCTGGAGTTCGCGAACGAGATGGAACGCGAACGCGACCACGTCCTCGACAAGCCCAAGAAGGACGGCGAGGAGGACCCGTACGCCGAGTCCGAGAAGGAGATGGACGAGGCGAACCGGGAGCAGGACGAGGACATCGGCGAGGACATGCTGCCCTTCGAGGCACTGGAGTCCGACGCCGTCTTCGACCGGGTCACCTACAACGGCGCCGACTTCGGCATGCAGGCCCACCCCGGCAGCGAGGAGGAGCAGGACTACCTCGGCATCCCGGGGCTCCTCGAACCCGACCAGGTGAAGCTGCTGCTGCAGAAGCGGCAGGCCCGGCAGATCGCGCACAGCCGCAAGAAGCCGGACAGCGAGGCCGACCTGCTCGAACTGCCCGCCGAGCGGCGCCCCGTGGTCTCCCACAAGGAGATGATGGAACTGCGCCGGCAGCTCAACAACATGGTCGGCGCCTACGTCCACCAGAGCGGCAAACCGCACGGCGTCATCCACACGGAGCTCCGCCGCGTCTGCGGCGGGCCGCCCGCCGCGGAGGCCACGCCGGGTCAACTGCGCCAGCGGATCGCCAAGGTGCAGGAGTGGGCCACCCGCATGCGGTGACCCGCTCCGCCGGTGCACGTCCGGCGCACACCTGGTGGTCGAATCAGGACAAAAAGCGCCAGTTCAGGGGTGAGGGTGCCCGGATTCTGGACAAAGCCTTCCGCTGACCGGACCGGCTCGCTACTGTCCGGCTATGCACACGCCCCGTGGCAGCGCCGCCGCGGAGCGCAGCCGTGAAGCGACCGTGCCCGGGACATGGCCGGGCCGCCGGCCGATCGGCGGCCTCTGAAGCGCGTCGCCGACGGGACTCGGTGACGCATATGCCGCGAGAGGGCCGTCGACCTCACCACGAAGGAGTGGGCGTCGTGACCGCGGAGACCTCTCAGACGCTCGACCGGGGACTGCGGGTCCTCAAGCTGCTGGCCGACACGGACCACGGCCTGACCGTCACCGAGCTTTCCCACAGGCTGGGCGTGAACCGGACCGTTGTGTACCGGTTGCTCGCCACACTGGAACAGCACGCGCTGGTACGCCGTGACCTCGGCGGCCGGGCCCGGGTCGGGCTCGGCGTGCTGCGGCTGGGCCGTCAGGTGCACCCGCTGGTACGGGAGGCGGCGATGCCGGCCCTCAGGTCGCTGGCGGAGGACATAGGCGCGACCGCGCACCTGACCCTGGTCGACGGGGCGGAGGCGCTGGCCGTGGCGGTGGTGGAACCTTCGTGGACGGACTACCACGTCGCCTACCGCGCCGGGTTCCGGCACCCGCTGGAACGGGGCGCCGCCGGCAAGGCGATCATCTCGGCCCGCCTGCAACGGCCCGACGACCCCGGATACACCCTCACCCACGGCGAACTGGAGGCCGGGGCGTGCGGAGCGGCGGCGCCCCTGCTGGGAGTCACCGGGGTCGAGGGCAGCGTCGGCGTGGTGATGCTGGCCGACGTGGTCCCCGAACGGGTCGGCCCCCGGGTCGTGGACGCGGCCCGCGAGGTCGCGGAGGCGCTGCGCTGACGGTCGGAGCCGCTGCGCCGACGGTCGGGACGCCGTGCCGAGAGCCGCGGGGCGCTGCGCCGACGGTCGGCGGGGGCATCGCGGCGAAGGCGCCGCGTTAGATTGATCCCGTGCTCTCTCGCCTCACACGTCTCCAGGCCCTGGCCGTCTGCGCCGCTCCCGTCGTCGCCCTGCTGGCCACGGCGGTCTTCGCGCCGCTGCCGTTCTCGGTGGCGCAGCCGGGGCTGACGGCCGACGTGCTCGGCAAGAACAAGGGCACGCAGGTCATCACCATCTCCGGCGCGAAGACCCGCGAGACCACCGGTCAGCTGCGGATGACGACGATCGAGGCGACCTCCCCGGACACCCGGGTCGACCTCCCCGACGTGGTCGACGGCTGGTTCGGCACCGACCAGGCGGTCATGCCCCGAGACTCGGTCTACCCCTCCGGGGGCGACGTCGAGCAGATCGAGCGGTACAACGAGAAGCAGATGAAGAAGTCGCAGGACGAGGCGACCCGGGCCGCGCTGGGCTACCTGGACCTGGGCGGCAAGGGCGTCAAGGTCGAACTGGAGCTAGCCGACGTCGGCGGCCCCAGCGCCGGCCTGCTGTTCTCCCTCGGCATCGTCGACAAGCTGAACGGCGACGGCAGCGGCGGCGACCTCACCGGCGGCCGGATCATCGCCGGTACGGGGACCATCGACGCGGACGGCACGGTCGGTGCCGTGGGCGGCGTGCCGCTGAAGACGCAGGCCGCCCGGCGGGACGGCGCGACCGTCTTCCTGGTGCCCGAGGCCGAATGCGGCCAGGCCCGGACCGAACTCCCGAAGGGGCTGCGCCTGATCCCGGTCACCACCCTCGAGGGCACCGTGGACGCCCTGGTCTCCCTGCAGAAGGACACCGGCAAGGTCCCCAGCTGCTGACCGGGCGGCGGCGCCCCCGCACCGCCGCTACCTCTTCCTGACGAAGCCCTCGCCCACCATCCAGTCCAGCGCCACCTGGTGGGGGTCCTCCCCGTCCACGTCCACCTCGGCGTTCAGGGTCCGTGCCACGTCGTTGTCCAGCCTCGCCGTGACCGGGTCGAGGACCTCCGCGATCGCCGGCCACTTCTTGAACGTGCCGGTGTTGACCATCGGCGCCGCGTTGTAGTCGGGGAAGAACTTCCTGTCGTCCTCCATCACCACCAGGTTCATGGACTTGATGCGGCCGTCGGTGGTGAAGACCTCGCCGTAGGTGCAGGCGCCCTTGGCCGTCTGGGTGTAGATGATCCCGGTGTCCATCTGCGTGATGTTCCCCGCGCCCACGTTCATGCCGTAGGCCTTCTCCATGCCCCGCAGCCCGTCCGCCCGGTTGGCGAACTCGCCCTCCACGCACAGCGTCACCGCCGCCGGGTCGGACTTCGCCAGCGCGGCCACGTCCGACAGCGACTTCGTGCCGTACTTCTTGAAGTTCGCCTGGTTCATGGCCAGGGCGTAGGTGTTGTTCAGCGAGGACGGCTCCAGCCAGGTCACCCCGTTCTTCACGTCGGCCTCTCGCACCGCCTCCCACTGCTCGCGCGGGTCGGGGATGGGCTTGCTGTTGCCCTGGTAGGTGATCCACGCCGTGCCGGTGTACTCGTACGCGGCGTCCGCGACCCCCTTCACGACCGCCGCCCGGGAGCCGACCGAGCCCTGGATGCCGGTGCGGTCGATGACGTCGGCGCCCGCCGCCTGGAAGGCGATGCCCATGATCGCGCCCAGGATCAGCTGCTCGGTGAACTCCTTCGAGGTGACGGTGAGTTTCGCGCCCTCGAGGGGCCTGCCCTTCCCGATCGAGCCCGGTTCCACGTTGTCGACCATGGGGGAGCCGCTGGTCAGCCCACAGGAGGAGAGCCCCACCAGCAGCATTCCGGCGAACAGCGGGCACAGGCGGCGCCTCATGTGTCCGTCTCCAGCCCCCGTGGCCGCAGCAGCAGTTCGGCCAGCGAGGCCAGCCAGTCCACCAGCAGGGCCAGGGCGACGGTGAGGATCGAGCCCAGCACCAGGACCGGCATCCGCTGGCTGGTGATGCCGGTGGTGATCAGCACGCCCAGACCGCCGCCCCCGCCGAAGGTCGCGAGGGTGGCCGTGCCGACGTTCAGGACGAGTGCCGTACGCACCCCGGCGAGGATGAGGGGGACGGCCAGGGGCAGCTCCACCCGGGTCAGCACGCCCAGCGGGGACATGCCGATGCCGCGCGCCGCCTCCATCAGCGCCGGGTCGTTGGCCCGCAGGCCCGCGATGGTGTTGGAGAGCACCGGCAGCACGGCGTAGGCGATGATGCCGATGAGGGCGGCCCTGCGGCCGATGCCCAGCCAGATCACCAGCAGGGCGAGCAGACCGATCGCGGGCGTCGCCTGGCCCATGTTGGCGAACGCCATCGCGGCCGGGGTGGCCCTGTGGAACGTGGGCCGGGTCAGCAGGATGCCCAGCGGGATCGCGATGATCAGTACGAAGAACGTCGAGATCACGGTCAGCTCGATGTGCTGCCAGAGCGCCTTGGACACCTGCCCGTCGGACAGCGCGTTCCGGGACAGCGTGTCCAGATCGGCCTGGACGAACCACAGCCAGGTCGCGAGCAGCAGGGCGACCAGCACCGTGGGCAGGAACGTCAGCTGCTGCCAGGTCACCCGGGGCGCGATCCCGGTCGAGACTCCGGACCCCGGGGGCCCCGGCTCCGCACCCCGCGTGGCCCCGCCCCGGCCGTCGTCGTCGCCCCGGCCGTCGTGGTGCTTCCGGTCCCGGTCCTCGTCCCGGAAGGCGAGCCCCCTGCCCTCCTCCTCGTCGTCGGGCCGCCGCGGAGAGGCGCTCACGCGTCCCCCTCCCCGCTCACGCCCTCCTGCTCGGCGTGCGTCCGGCCGCTCCGCAGGCCCTCCAGCTCGTGCCGGGCCTCCATCGCCTCCAGCCGGTCGGCCTCCAGCAGTTCGTGCACCGAGTTCATCAGCGTCTCCACGTCGACGACACCCTCGTACGTGCCGCGCCCTCCGGTGACCACCACCCGCCCCGAGCTGTCGGTGAGGACGGCCTCCAGCGCGTCCCGCAGGGTCGCGTCCCGGGTCACCGTGTCCTGCACCAGGGTGCCCGCGCGGGCCAGCGAGCCCTTGGCCCGCATCAGGTCGCCGCGCCGGAGCCACTTGTAGGGGCGGCCCCGCCGGTCGAGCAGCAGGATCTCGTTCGAGCCGCTGGAACGGAGCATGTCGAAGATCTGCTGGAGCGGGTCGTCGACGGTCACCGTCGGATAGTCGGTGATCCCCACGTCCCGCACCCGGGTGAGGTTCAGCCGCTTCAGCGCCGCCCCGGCGCCGACGAAACCCGAGACGAAGTCGTCCGACGGGTTGGTGAGGATCGCCTCCGGGGTGTCGAACTGGGCGATGTGCGAGCGTTCGCGCAGCACCGCGATCCGGTCGCCCAGTTTGATCGCCTCGTCGAAGTCGTGGGTGACGAAGACGATCGTCTTGTGCAGTTCGTGCTGCAGCCGGATCAGCTCGTCCTGGAGATGGTCCCGGGTGATCGGGTCCACCGCCCCGAACGGCTCGTCCATCAGCAGCACCGGCGGATCCGCCGCCAGCGCCCGCGCCACCCCCACCCGTTGCTGCTGCCCGCCGGAGAGCCGGCGCGGATAGCGGTCGTGGAACTCGCCGGGGTCCAGACCGACCAGGTCCAGCATCTCCTCCACCCGGGCCCGCACCCGGGCCGCCGGCCAGCGCAGCATCTTCGGCACCAGCGCGATGTTCTGCGCCACCGTCATGTGCGGGAACAGCCCGCTGGCCTGGATCGCGTACCCGACCTTGCGGCGCAGCCGCACCGGGTCCATGTCGGTGACGTCCTCGCCGCCGATGCGGATGCGGCCGGCGCTCGGCTCGATCAGCCGGTTGATCATCTTCAGCGTGGTCGACTTCCCGCAGCCGGACGGGCCGACGAGGATGACGATCTCGCCCGCCCTGATCTCCATGCTGACGTTGTCGACCGCCGGCTGCGCACTGCCGGGGTACCGTTTGGTGAGGTTCTCCAGCTCGATGGGCGCCCCGGTGGCCGACGGTGCGGCAGCGGTTCCGGTCGCCCCGGTCGTCTCGGGGGTCCCTGACGTCGGTGGCTCAGTCACGGATCCCCCTGGAAACGGTCAGCCGTCCGAGCAGGACGTACGCGGCGTCGAACAGCAGCGCGAGGATGACGATTCCGAGGGTGCCCGCGAGGACCTGGTTGAGCGCGTTCTTGCTGCCCAGCGAGGCGATCCCGCGGAAGATCAGGTTCCCGAGACCGGGACCGGAGGCGTAGGCGGCGATGGCGGCGATGCCCATCAGCATCTGCGTGGAGACCCGGATCCCGGTGAGGATCGGCGGCCAGGCCAGCGGCAGTTCGACCCGCGCCAGCCGGGCCGTCCGCGACATGCCGATGCCCGTGGCCGCGTCCACCAGCGACGGGTCGACCCCGCGCAGGCCGACGATCGCGTTCCGCACGATCGGCAGCAGCCCGTACAGCGTCAGCGTGATCACCGTCGGCGGCACCCCGAGCCCCACCAGCGGGATCAGCAGGCCGATCATGGCCAGCGACGGGATGGTCAGCAGGGTCGAGGTGGTGGTCGTGGCCAGGTTGCCCGCCCAGTCACTGCGGTACGTCGCGACCCCGATCAGCACCCCGAGCACGGTCGCCGCCACCATGCACTGGAAGACGACACTCGCGTGCTGGTACGCGTCGACGAGCAGTTGCTGGTGGCGGTTGCCCAGGTACTCCCAGAAGTTCACGTCCGCTCACCCCAGCTCGGCCAGGCCCGTCCGGTCAGTCCGGTGCGCCCCGGCCGCTCTTCGGCGGCTCGCGGAGCGCCGCCTGCTCCACCAGGGGGATGATCCGCAGCGGAACGGGGTTCTCCATCACGATCGCCGTGGCGGCCCGGACGATCCCATCAAAACCGACGACCCGGTCGATCACCCGTTGGAGATCGGCGTTGGAGCGGGCCACGAGCCGGCACAGCATGTCCCCGCTGCCGGTGGTGGTGTGCAGCTCGAGGACCTCCGGCACACTCGCCAAGTGCTCCCGGACATCGGGACCTTGACCTTGCCGGATCTCCAGCGTCGCGAACGCCGTGACCGGGTAGCCGAGGGCCGCCGGGTCCACCTGGGGGCCGAATCCGCGGATGACTCCGTTCGACTGAAGCCGGTCCAGCCGCGCCTGCACCGTCCCCCGCGCCACCCCGAGCCGCCGGGACATCTCCAGCACCCCCGTCCGCGGCTCCCGCGCCAGCAGCACGATGATCCGGCCGTCCAGCTGATCGATCGCCACGGCTGCCTCCTGGTGCGTGGTGGTCATCCTGTACAGAAAGTCCGATGAATCACGCGTCCGATCGGACAACCTGCCCAGCAGATACGCGAACTATTGCGCACCTTGCAGGGCTGCACCACCCTGCCCTCATGACGCAGACCACACATCTCACTCCCGACGCGACCACCCGGCAGGCCGACCCCTTCCCGGTCAAGGGAATGGACGCGGTCGTCTTCGCCGTGGGCAACGCCAAGCAGGCGGCGCACTACTACTCCACCGCTTTCGGCATGCGGCTGGTCGCCTACTCCGGACCGGAGAACGGCAGCCGCGAGACCGCGAGTTACGTCCTGGAGAGCGGCTCCGCCCGGTTCGTCCTCACCTCGGTGATCAAACCGTCCACCGAGTGGGGCACCTTCCTCGCCGAGCACGTCGCCGCGCACGGCGACGGCGTCGTCGACCTGGCCATCGAGGTCCCCGACGCGCGTGCCGCGTACGCCTACGCCGTCGAGCACGGCGCCCGCCCGGTCACCGAGCCGCACGAACTGAAGGACGAGCACGGCACCGTCGTGCTCGCCGCGATCGCCACCTACGGCAAGACCCGGCACACCCTGGTCGAGCGCACCCGCTACGACGGGCCCTACCTGCCCGGCTACGTCACCGCCGACCCGATCGTCGAACCCCCCGCCCAGAGGTCCTTCCAGGCCATCGACCACTGCGTCGGCAACGTCGAGCTCGGCCGGATGAACGAGTGGGTCGCGTTCTACAACAAGGTCATGGGCTTCACGAACATGAAGGAGTTCGTGGGTGACGACATCGCCACCGAGTACAGCGCGCTGATGTCGAAGGTGGTCGCCGACGGCACGCTCAAGGTCAAGTTCCCGATCAACGAGCCCGCCGTCGCCAAGAAGAAGTCCCAGATCGACGAGTACCTGGAGTTCTACGGCGGCGCCGGTGTCCAGCACATCGCGCTCAACACCGACGACATCGTGCAGACGGTCCGGCAGATGCGTGCGGCCGGTGTGCGGTTCCTGGACACCCCGGACTCGTACTACGACACCCTCGGCGAGTGGGTCGGCGACACCCGGGTGCCCGTCGAGACCCTGCGCGAGCTGAAGATCCTCGCCGACCGGGACGAGGACGGCTATCTGCTGCAGATCTTCACCAAGCCGGTCCAGGACCGGCCGACCGTGTTCTTCGAGATCATCGAACGGCACGGCTCCATGGGCTTCGGCAAGGGCAACTTCAAGGCCCTGTTCGAGGCGATCGAGCGGGAGCAGGAACGCCGCGGCAACCTGTGACCGTCGGGTCGGCCGACGGGGCGCCGGACGCGGGACGCCCGCACCCGACGCCCCACCGGCCGACCCCGCCTCAGCCCGTCCGTGCTTCGGCTCGTCCGCGCTTCGGCTTCCTCGGTCCGTTTCCGCCTCTTCGGCCCGTTTCGGCTGCCTCGGTTTCTTCGGTGCGCCTCGGCCTGCTTCGGCTCCCTCGGCCCGCTTGAGCCTTTTCGGTTCCCTTGGCGGCCTCAGCCCGCTTCAGCCGCCTCGGCCCTCTCGGCTTCTTCCGCCCCCTCAGCCCCCTCAGCCCTCTCAGCCCTTTCGGCTTCTTCGGCCCTCTCTGCTCTCTCCACCCTTTCCGCTCTCTCCGCCCTCTCGGTCCTTTCGGCTTCTTCGGCTTCCTTGACCCTTTCGGCTTCTTCTGCCCTCTTGGCTTTCTCGGCCTCTTCGGCTTCCTTGGCCCTCTCGGTCCTCTCGGCTTCCTTGGCCCTCTCGGTCCTCTCGGTCCTCTCGGTCCTCTCGGTCCTCTTGGCCCTCTCGGCTTCTTCCGCCCTCTTGGCCTCCTCGGCCCTCGCGGCTTCCCTGGCCCTTTCGGCCTCCTCGGCCCAGGCGGGCGGTCCGTCTCCGACGGGTGGTTCGCCCAGCTGTTCCAGTGCCGCCTCGGCCTGTGGTACCCGGAGCGGGGAGAAGTACGGGTTGATCGTCATCGCCTCCCGCAGATGCCGCCGCGCGGGCCCGTACCTCTCCAGTTCCCGCTCGATCATGCCCCGGTGGAAGACGTACAGGGCGCTGCGCACCCCGCCGCCCTTCGTCTTCTCCGTCGCCCGCACCGCGAACTCCAGCGCCTCCTCGTGCTCCCCCGCCCGGTGCAGCGCCCAGCCCAGCGCGTCGGCCACCTCCGTCGACGGCTGCCGCCTCCACTCCGCACGCAGCAGCCGCACCGCGGCTCCGGGGTTCCCGTGGTCCGCCTCGAACCGCCCGAGGAGCAGGTCCTCGTCGACCCCGTGCGCCGCGGCCTCCCGCACCCGCTCGCGCAGCAGGTCGTACTGCACCCGGGCCGCCTGCCGCAGCCCCAGCGACGCGTACAACTCGCCCAGCTCCAGCGCGTACTCCGGCCGCGGCTGCCGGGCCAGCGCCGCCCGGTAGGCGCCGATCGCCTCCGTGGTCCGCCCGAGCGCGGCCAGCGCCCTGCCCTGCCCCGCCTGCGCCGCCCGCTGGTCCGGGTCGACCCGCAGCGCCTCCTGGAAGTGCCGCAGCGCGTCCTCCCGGTCGCCGCGCTCCCAGGCCAGCTGTCCGGCCCGCTCCAGATAGCCGGCCCGCTCGACCGGTTCCCCGGCCGCCGCGGCGGCGTCGGACAGCTGGGCCGCCGCGTCCTCCCACAGGCCCTTGTCCCGGTACAGGGCGGCCGCCCGCGCCATCACGACCGGTCCCGACCGCAGCGCCTTCAGCCCGTCCAGCATCTTGCCCGCCGCCTCGCCGTCGCCGAGCCCGGCACACGCCTCGATCAGCGGCGGATACGTCGTCCACCGCTTCGGCTCCAGCTTCAGCGCCCGTTCGCCCCACTCACGTGCGGCGGGGTAGTCGCGGCGCGCGTTCGCCAGCGCCGCCATCCCGCGCAGCGCCCCGGCGTTGCCCTTCGCCCGTACCTTCAGTGAGGTGCGCAGCGCCTTCTCGGCCCGCGGGTAGTGCGCGGGGTCCGCCAGTCGCTGCCCCTGCTCCAGCCGGGCCGTCCCGAGCACCGCCCAGGCCTCCGCGTCCTTCGGATGCTCCTTCAGATGCCGCTGCCGCTCCGCGATCAGGCTCTCCAGACCGGACAGCGACAGGGACACGCCACCAGCGACCGCCGCCCGGACCGGCGCCCCCGGCGCCGGCTCCACAGGCCCGTCCGCCCCGTGTCCCCACGGCAGCAGCACCAGCACCCCGCCGATCACGGCGCACCCGGCCACCGAGCCGAGCAGCACCCGGCGGCTCACCCACCGACGGGTCCCGCCGTGCCCAGGGGTCTCGTCCCGCTCGCGGGTCTCTTGTGGCTTGTCGTCCATGGCGCACACTGTGCGTCACATCATCTTCCGATATGAAGAACCACGCTCCGGCTCACAACGGCTTACCACCGGGTGCCGTACGCGGGGTTCACACCGATGGCCCCGGGTGTCACGCTGTGATCATGAGCCGTATCGAAGCGCGACGCGATGAAGACACGGTGCCGGCCGACACCCTCGTCGACCGCCTGCTCGGTGGCCTGCCCCCCGAAGCGGTGCTCACCGACCCCGACATCACGGCCTCCTACGCCAACGACATGGCGAGCTTCTGCCCGGCCGGCAGCCCGGCGGTGGTCGTCCTGCCCCGCACGGTCGAACAGGTCCAGCACGTCATGCGCACCGCCACCGCACTGCGCGTCCCGGTCGTCCCGCAGGGCGCCCGCACCGGCCTGTCCGGCGCCGCCAACGCGACCGACGGATGCATCGTGCTCTCCCTGACCAGGATGGACGCCATCCTGGAGATCAATCCCGTCGACCGGATCGCCGTCGTCGAACCCGGCGTCGTCAACGCCGCCCTCTCCCGGGCCGTCGGCGAGCACGGCCTCTACTACCCGCCCGACCCCTCCAGCTGGGAGACGTGCACCATCGGCGGCAACATCGGCACCGCCTCCGGCGGGCTGTGCTGCGTGAAGTACGGGGTCACCGCCGAGTACGTACTCGGCCTCGACGTGGTCCTCGCCGACGGCCGCCTGATGTCCACCGGCCGCCGCACCGCCAAGGGCGTCGCCGGATACGACCTGACCCGCCTGTTCGTCGGTTCCGAGGGTTCCCTCGGCATCGTCGTGCGCGCGATCCTCGCCCTGCGGCCCGAACCGCCCGAGCAGCTCGTCCTGGCCGCCGAGTTCGCCTCCGGCGCCGCCGCCTGTGACGCAGTGTGCCGCATCATGGCCGGCGGACACGTCCCCTCGCTCCTCGAACTCATGGACCGCACCACGGTCAAGGCCGTCAACGACATGGCCCACATGGGCCTCCCCGAGAGCACCGAGGCCTTGCTGCTCGCCGCGTTCGACACCACCGACCCCACCGCCGACCTCGCCGCCCTCGGCGCGCTCTGCGAGGCCGCCGGCGCCACCCAGGTCGTGCCGGCCGAGGACACCGCCGAGTCCGAACTGCTGCTCAAGGCCCGGCGGCTGTCCCTGCCCGCGCTGGAGGCGGTCAAGGGCACCACGATGATCGACGACGTGTGCGTGCCCCGCTCCCGGCTCGGCGAACTCATCGACGGCGTCGAGCGGATCTCCGAGAAGTACCGGCTCACCATCGGCGTCGTCGCCCACGCGGGGGACGGCAACACCCACCCGACGGTCTGCTTCGACGCACAGGACCCCGAGGAGTCGCGCCGCGCCCGCGAGTCCTTCGACGAGATCATGGCCCTCGGCCTGGAACTCGGCGGCACCATAACCGGCGAGCACGGCGTCGGCGTCCTGAAGAAGGAGTGGCTGGCGCGCGAGATCGGCCCGGTGGGCCTGGAGATGCAGCGGGCCGTCAAACGGACCTTCGACCCGCTGAACCTCCTGAACCCGGGCAAGCTCTTCTGAACGGCCGCTGCCCGCACCGCCTTTCCCCACCGCACCGATACGAAAGATTTTTCGTCGCGATACCAGATCGGCGCCCGAAAGGGGTGGGTCCGGCCGGACGGGCGGTGGTGCTTGCGCCCGTCTGATAGATGTGGTTCCCCCGACCCACCCCCGAGCAGATACGGGACGACGGACATGAGCGCCCCAACCCCGGCCCCCGGCGACGACACGCCGCGCGAAGGCTATTACCCGGACCCGTCCATTCCCGGGTATGTCCGGTACTGGAACGGTGCCGCCTGGGTGCCGGGCACGAGCCGTCCGGCTCCGGAGGGCGGCGGCGCGCCCCTCGCGCCGGCGGCGTCCTCCGGTACGGCGGCTGCCGGCACCGCCCCGGCAGTGCCCTCCGTCGAGGAGACCGGCCCGCACTTCTTCGACGAGGACCCGACCGACGAACCGGCCCCGTCCCCGTCCCTGTCCCCTTCCCCTTCCCCGGCTCCCTCCCCGGCCGACTCCCAGCACGGCAGCCGGCCCGAGCCCGCCTCCGCCTGGGGCGCCGACCGCTCCCGCCAGTCGGGCTTCGGCGGCGACCAGGACCGCCGGGTCTCCTGGGGCGCGGACCCGAGAGTGCCGCACGCCCCCGATCCGGCGGCCGGTCCGGACGCCGGTGGGGCGCCCACGGACAACGAGTTCGTGTTCCGCCCGCCGACGGCGAAGTCGCCCGCCGCGCCCGCCGCCTCTGCCGCCTCTTCAGGGTCTGCCCCGTCCTCCGGCGGTGTTCCGGCGGACGAGGGCACCATGACCTTCCGCGCCGTCGGCCCGCGCAAGGGTCCGTCCGGGGGGCCCGGTTTCGGGGCCGGCAAGGCGGCCGCAGCGCGCGCCGCCCGTGCCGCCTCTGCCCAGGCGGAGAACGGGAGTTCGGCCGCCGCCACCCCGGCCGTCCCTCCGCAGACCGTCGCTCCGACTCCCGCCCCCGCCCCGGCAGCCGGGCCGTTGTCGAGCGGCTCCGGTGGGGGGCAGTCCTCCTGGGCGCAGCAGGTGCACCGGCGGGCGGACGGGGACGAGCGGCCGCCCGCGCCCTGGAAGCCGCCGGTCGAGGACGTGTTCCAGGCCGCCGCCAGGCGCCAGGCCTCGGCCCGGCCCGCGGGGCTCGGCAAGCGGCTGGCCGCGCGGCTGCTGGACACGGTCCTGCTCGGCGGGGTCACCGCGGTGGCCGCCGTGCCGCTCGGCATCGCGGCGGCGGACCACATCGAAGCGAAGATCGACGCGGCCAAACTGTCCGGCGAGACCGTCACGGTGTGGCTGCTCGACGGCACCACGTCGGTCTACCTCGGCATCGTCCTCGCCGTCCTCCTGGTCGGCGGTGTCCTCTACGAGGTGCTGCCCACCGTCAAGTGGGGCCGCACCCTGGGCAAGAAGCTGCTGGGGCTCGAAGTACGGGACATCGAGGGGCACGAGGCGCCGGAGTGGGGTGCGGCCCTGCGCCGTTGGCTGGTCTACAGCATCCCCGGACTGCTCGTCATCGGTGTGGTGGGCGTCCTGTGGTGTCTGTTCGACAAGCCGTGGCGGCAGTGCTGGCACGACAAGGCCGCGCACACGTTCGTCGCGGGCTAGAACCTTTTCCGCCAGACCTTTTCTGACGGTTCGTCCCGGCGCCGGTACTCCGGACGGCGGCTCGCCGGATGCGATGCCGGGGGGTTCGCGGTCGACTCGGGCCATGAGCACCGAACCGCCCCCCGGCTCCGGTCAGCAGCCGCCGGACGACGACCCGTTCAAGAAACACCCCCCACCCGGCAGCCAGCCCCCGCCGCACCAGGGTGAGGGCGGCGGTGGTCCGTACGGTGGTGGCGGTGGTCCGTACGGTGGCGGTGGCGGAAGCCCGTACGGCGGTGGCGATGACCAGGGCGGTGGCAGCCCCTACGGGCCCGGCCCCACCGATCCCCTCGCAGGCATGCCACCGCTCGCCGACAGCGGCAGGCGCACCCTCGCCCGCATCATCGACATGATCCTCGTGGGCATCGTCCTCTGGCTGCTCACCTGGCCCTTCGGGGTGAGCGAGTACACCATGAACGGCGATCAGATCAACGCGGGGAAGTCCTTCACCCAGTCCCTCATCGCCGCGGTCCTCTTCATCGCCTACGACACGTTCATGACGGCCCGCACGGGTCAGACCCTCGGCAAGAAGTGGCTGAAACTGAGGGTGGCCGACCTGTCAGACGGCGCGACCCCGTCCACGCAGACGTCACTGATCCGTGCCGCCGTGCTCTGGCTGCCGTTCGCGTTCTGCTGTGCCTGTGTCTGGACCGTGATCGCGGGCGGCTGGAGTTTCTTCGACCGGCCCTACAAGCAGGGCCTGCACGACAAGGCGGCCAAGACGGTCGTGGTGAGCACAGGATGACACCGGGCCGACCAGGGCCTGTCCGGCGGATCAGCGCGGATGAGGCGCCGTCGATATCCTGCGACCTGATCCGCCGGACAGGCCTGGAGGCCGGCCCGGCACGGTGTCAGGAAACGGCCCGTTCCCGCACCGCCTCGCGGGCCGGCGCGGCTGCCGGTGACGGCACGGTCGCCCGTACCGGCTGCTGCGGCGCGGGCCGTGTCACGGGGGCGGGACGGGCGGGCTCGGAGAGCGGCACCGTCATGGCCACCAGCAGTCCGAGGGCGAGTGCCGCGACGACGACGAACGCGATACCCACGCCCGAACTCGTCTGTGACAACAGCAGCATGACGAAGGTCGAGAAGACCACGGTGCACGAACCGTAGGCGAGCTGAGCGACAGTCGGACGGGGCATGGCCATCGTGTCCTCGGAAGTCGGGGGGCTGTCGGCCTGGCTTTCCACCGGCTCAACGGTGTGCCGCCAAGCGACTCTAACCGCGAGAGTGCCCGAGCGGAACGCACGGTAAGCGTGACCTGACCGACAGGGCCGGTGCACAGGGGGCGCACGGAGTCATGCCGTCCACAAAGCCGCGCCCGAGGGGTCCGCGAGGGGAACCGTGCCTCCGCATAATGCAGTTGACTTGTTCAAGTCAAGGTCTGTTTTTTCTGCTGAACCTTTAGTCAAATGTGGTCACTTGACTACACGCGTTGATCACGTGTGCGCGACCATCCATCACCCGGACCCTGCTTTCGCGCGCACGGACGCGGGAGGGGATCTCAAGTGACCAGTAGACCCTGGACGTTCAGAGCGGCCGCGACGGGCGTGGCGCTCGCGGCGGTCACCGCCACCTGCTCTGCGTTCACCGTGGCCCAGGCCGACACGGCCGACCGGGCCGACCGGCCCGCCACCGTGGACCGACAGGACCCGGCGGAGTACAACCACGTGGAGCACGACCTCGCGGGGCCGCTCTCCAAGACGCAGACGGCGCAGCGTGAAGAGGCCCTGAACCAGGTCATATCCGGCCAGGCGGCGGTCAAGGACCGGAACGGTTCGAAGGTCGTCGAGCTCAAGGGCAAGGGCAAGAAGGGCACCGGCAAGTACGTCGAGCTCGGCCGCGAGAAGACCGACAAGATCTTCACGATCCTGGTCGAGTTCGGCGACGAGATCGACAGCCGTTACGGCGGCACCCGCGGCCCGCTGCACAACGAGATCGCCGAGCCGGACCGCAGGGTGGACAACTCCACCGCGTGGCAGGCGGACTACGACCAGAAGCACTTCGAGGACATGTACTTCGGCACCGGCAAGGGTGTCGAGTCGCTCAAGACGTACTACGAGAAGCAGTCCTCGGGCCGCTACTCGGTCGAGGGCGAGGTCTCCGACTGGGTCAAGGTCCCCTACAACGAGGCCCGTTACGGCTCCAATGAGTGCGTTCCCGACAACTGCGCCTGGTACGTGGTGCAGGACGGCGTCAACGCCTGGGTCGACGACCAGAAGGCGGCCGGCCGGACCGGCGCCGAGATCAGCGCCGATCTCGCCGGGTACGACCAGTGGGACCGCTACGACTACGACGGCGACGGCGACTTCAACGAGCCCGACGGCTACATCGACCACTTCCAGATCGTGCACGCCGGTGAGGACGAGTCCGCCGGCGGCGGCGCCCAGGGCGAGGACGCGATCTGGGCCCACCGCTGGTACGCCTTCGGCACCGACGCCGGCGCCACCGGACCCGAGCAGAACAAGCTCGGCGGCACCCAGATCGGCGACACCGGCATCTGGGTCGGCGACTACACCATCCAGCCGGAGAACGGCGGACTCGGCGTCTTCGCCCACGAGTACGGCCACGACCTCGGTCTGCCGGACCACTACGACACCGCGGGCGGTGAGAACTCCACCGGCTTCTGGACCCTGATGTCCTCCGGCTCCTGGCTCGGCACCGGCAAGAACGAGATCGGTGACCTGCCCGGCGACATGACCGCCTGGGACAAGCTCCAGCTGGGCTGGCTGGACTACGACACGGCCAAGGCCGCGACGAAGTCGAAGCACAAGCTGGGCCCCGCCGAGTACAACACCCGGGACAAGCAGGCCCTCGTGGTCGCGCTGCCCGAGAAGGCGGTCACCACCGAGGTCGTCGTCCCGGCCGAGGGCGAGACCCAGTGGTGGAGCGGCAGCGGTGACGACCTGAGGAACACGCTGACCCGTCCGGTGGACCTCACCGGCAAGGCGTCGGCCGAGCTGACCCTCGACGGCTGGTACGAGATCGAGTCCGACTACGACTTCCTCTACGCCGAGGTCTCGACCGACGACGGCGCCAACTGGACCGCCCTGGACGGCACGGTGGACGGCCGGCCGATCCCGCGCGACGGCAGCGACAAGCCGGCCCTGCACGGCACGGTCGACGGCTACAAGCCGCTGGCGTACCCGCTGGACGCCTACGCCGGTCAGCGGATCGACCTGCGCTTCCGCTACCAGACCGACGGCGGCCTGGCGATGAAGGGCTTCGCGGCCGACCGGATCTCGGTGACGGCGGACGGCGCCGCCCTGTTCACGGACAACGCGGAGACCGCGGACGCCGCCTGGACGGCGAAGGGCTTCTCCCGCATCGGAGCGTCCTTCACCAAGGACTACGCGCAGTACTACATCGCCGAGAACCGCCAGTACGTGTCGTACGACAAGACGTTGAAGGTCGGCCCGTACAACTTCGGCTTCCTGAACAGCCGTCCGGACTGGGTGGAGCACTTCCCGTACCAGAACGGCCTGTTGATCTGGAAGTGGGACACCTCCCAGGCCGACAACAACACCAGCCGCCACCCGGGCAGGGGCCTGATCCTGCCGGTCGACTCGCACCCGTCCGCGCTGAAGTGGTCCGACGGCACGCTGATGCGCAACCGCATCCAGACGTACGACGCGCCGTTCAGCACGTTCCGCACGGACGGCATCACGCTGCACAAGAACGGCGTCGCGACCAAGATCCCCTCCTCGAAGGGAGTGTCGGTCTTCAACGACCGGACGAACACCTACTACGACGGGGCGAACCCGACCGGCGGTGTCCAGATCACTGACACCAACACCAAGATCAAGATCGTCAAGGAGTCCGGAAACGGCTCGACGATCCACCTCGAGGTCGGCCGCGCGGCGAAGTAAATAGCGTTTTCGCAGGTCAGAGTGCGATCGGCGGTAACCCCCTGGCGGGTTGCCGCCGATCCGTGTTTAGGTGCGTCCTGTGGCTTTCTTATTGACACCTGGTCCGACGGGGGTATGACATCCATGGCCGCAGGAGGTTTCTGCAAGCTGCCGAACGGCACCGTGGTGGTGGCGCTGAACCTGCCCAGCCCCGCCACCGGCCCCGCCGGCTCGGTGCGCTTCCTCGTGCACGCGGGCAACCGGGCGCGCGCCCTGACCAGGCTGCGCAACCTGGGCCTGCGCGCCGTCTACCTGCGGGGCAACGCGGCCCCGCCGAGCCCCGACGAGATCACCGCGGTGCTGCACCATCCCGACGGGCTCATATGGCGCACGGCACCCGGCAGCGGCGTCCTGCCCGGCACCGCGCCGGCCGTGGAGCTGTGGCATCCGATCAGGGCACTGCGCAGGAGCCCCACGGCCTCCGCCTGACCCTGCGGTCCCGGTTACTGCACGACCGGCTTCCCCGAGAGCTCCACACCCGCTCCGCGCAGCTCCTCGAGCGCACGCTCGGTGGTCCGTGCGGCCACCCCGGCGGTGAGGTCGAGCAGGACCCGGGTGCGGAAGCCCTCGCGGGAGGCGTCCAGCGCGGTCGCGCGCACGCAGTGGTCGGTGGCGATGCCCACCACGTCCACCTCGTCGATCTGCCGCTCCCGCAGCCAGTCGGCCAGCGCCACGCCGTTCTCGTCGGTCCCCTCGAAACCGCTGTAGGCCGCCGAGTACGCCCCCTTGTCGAAGACGGCGTCGACCGCGCCGGAGCCGACCGCGGGGGCGAAGTTCGGGTGGAAGCCGACGCCCTCCGTCCCGGCGACGCAGTGCGCGGGCCAGGAGCTGACGTAGTCGGGGTTGTCGGCGAAGTGGCTGCCGGGGGCTATGTGGTGGTCGCGGGTGGCCACCACGTGCCGGTAGCCGGCCGGTGCCGGGGCCTGCGCGATCAGCTCGGTGATGGCGGCGGCCACGTCGGCGCCACCGGTGACGGCGAGGCTGCCCCCCTCGCAGAAGTCGTTCTGCACGTCGACGACGATCAAGGCGCGGCGCATGGTCGGTGTCCTTCGGCTGTGGGGTCGGGTGGGAAGCGGACCCGGCCGGTGAGGCTCCGGGCCCATGGGATGCGGATCGGTGCGGATCGAATGCGGAATCGGCTGTGGAACGGTGCGGACAGGGGTGCGGCACGCCGGGCCGGGGTCCCGGCCGGGGAGCCGTGCGCGCGGCGAGTGCGGCGCGTGCGGCGGGACACGCAGTTCTAGCTACCCGAGCCCTCGTGCGCGTACTCCGTCGGAATGACGGGTTCTCCCCGGGAGAGCTGGGTCGCGGAGAGCGGCAGGTTGGCGCGGGCCGCCCGGTGCCGCTCACGGAGCACGTCCAGCGGCTCGCGCGCGGTCGCGGTCACCTCACCGCCCTTGACCAGTTCCACCAGCAGCTGCCGGTCGGCCAGCGCGTCGGGCACCCGCCCGGTGCCGACCACCTCGGCCTCGGCGACGCCGTACTCGTCCAGCCGCCGCGCGGCCCACTTGCGGCCGCCGACGGAGGTCTTGCCGCCGGTGGACCTCTTCGCCACCGGCACCAGCGGTGCCTTCGGGTCGGCGGACTCGGCGCGGGCGACCAGCTTGTAGACCATGGAGGCCGTCGGGTGCCCGGAGCCGGTCACCAGCTGGGTGCCGACGCCGTACGCGTCCACCGGCGCGGCGGCCAGGGAGGCGATGGCGTACTCGTCCAGGTCGGAGGTCACGAGGATCCTCGTACCGGTGGCGCCCAGCTCGTCCAGCTGCTGCCGCACCCGGTGCGCCACCAGCAGCAGGTCACCGGAGTCGATCCGTACGGCGCCCAGCTCCGGCCCGGCGACCTCGACGGCCGCGCGGACCGCCTCGGCCACGTCGTAGGTGTCCACCAGCAGCGTCGTGCCGCCGCCGAGGGAGGCGACCTGTGCCCGGAAGGCGTCCCGCTCGCTGTCGTGCACCAGGGTGAAGGCGTGCGCGGAGGTGCCCACGGTCGGGATGTTGTAGCGGAAGCCGGCCGCCAGGTCCGAGGTGGAGGTGAAGCCACCGAGGTACGCGGCCCGGGCGGCGGCCACCGCGGCCAGCTCGTGGGTGCGCCGGGCGCCCATCTCGATCAGCGGCCGGTCCCCGGCGGCGGACGACATCCGGGAGGCCGCCGCGGCGATCGCCGAGTCGTGGTTGAGGATCGACAGGACCACGGTCTCCAGCAGCACGCACTCCGCGAAGCTGCCTTCCACCCGCATGATCGGCGAACCGGGGAAGTACACCTCGCCCTCCGGGTAGCCCCAGATGTCACCGGAGAAGCGGTAGTCGGCCAGCCAGTCGAGGGTCCGCTCGTCGACGACGTCCTTCTCGCGCAGGAAGTCGAGGACGGCTCCGTCGAAACGGAAGTTCTCCACCGCGTCCAGGACCCGCCCGGTGCCGGCCACCACGCCGTAGCGGCGGCCGTCCGGCAGGCGCCGGGTGAAGACCTCGAACACGCTGCGCCGGTCGGCGGTGCCCCCGTTCAGGGCGGCCTGCAGCATCGTCAGTTCGTAGTGGTCGGTGAAGAGCGCCGTGGACGGAACAGTCACCGGCAGCCCAAGGTCCGCTGTGTTCATGAGACGAATGCTACCCCCATTTCGTCACTCTGACGATTTCTATCCGCGTCCCGGACCGGCCCGAGATCGGCCCCGGACGCGGCCCCGGGGGTAATTTTGGGTGAAACCCGGACGTATGGCGGCCCGCGCGGGCCGGTTTGTGCTCCCGGCGCCTTCCGGTGGCAGCATGGGCACTGTGACGTCACCCGCACCCCTGGAGATCGAACGCACCGAGTCGGCGGAAGACGCCTTCGCCGTACCCGAGCCAGACGTCCCCTGGATCACCATCGTCCACAACGACCCGGTCAACCTCATGAGCTATGTGACGTACGTCTTCCAGACGTACTTCGGCTACTCCAAGGACAAGGCCACCAAGCTCATGCTCGACGTCCACCACAAGGGCCGTGCGGTCGTCTCCAGCGGCACGCGCGAGGAAATGGAACGCGACGTCCAGGCCATGCACGGCTACGGCCTGTGGGCCACCCTCCAGCAGGACCGGAAGTGACCCCGCCGGACATGACCCGCCCCCGCCCGCGTGACCGGAAGTAGCGAATCGCCTCCATGTCAGGACACTTCGAACCGCTCCCCGGCGGCGGCGCGGCCGTCGCCCTCGACGACGTCGAGATCTCCATCATCCGCTCCCTGGCCGTGCAGCTCATGGAGCTCCTCGGCCCCGGCCCGGCCGAGGAGACCCCCGGCGACCCGCTCGCCAGACTCTTCGCCGAGGGCCCGAGCGAGCCGCCCGCCGACCCGGTGCTGCGCCGGCTCTTCCCGGACGCCTACGGCGACCCCGAGGAACCCGCCTCCCCCAGGGACACCGAGGAGCAGCGGGCGCACTCCGCGGAGTTCCGCCGCTTCACCGAGAACGACCTGCGGGCCGGCAAGCGCGACAACGCCCTCGCGGTGATCCGCTCCCTGGACGAGCTCACCGCGGCCGGTGAGGGCGGGGCGGTGCTGAAGCTCTCGGCCGAGGGGTCCCGGCAGTGGCTCGGCGCACTGAACGACCTGCGCCTGGCGATCGGCTCCCGGCTGGAGATCGACGACGAGGACGACACCGACCTCCTCTTCCGCCTCCCGGACGAGGACCCGCGCAAGCCCATGGTGATGGCGTACCTGTGGCTCGGCGGCCTCCAGGAAACCCTCGTCACGACCCTCATGCCGTAGGGCTCGACCCTCATGCCGCAGGGCGCGCCGCGCCCGTCGCGGGGCCGCACCGCGCATCCGTCGCAGGGCGCCCCGCGCCTTCGGCGGCGCGGCGCCGCCCATGCCGGACAACCGGTCGGGATGTCCGGAAAAGTCCGTTGACGCGTTCGCTCAGAGGACGCTCAAATCCGGGCAATGGTCATGCCAAAACATCCGCTGCCTATGCGCTTTTCAGGTGCCGTTTGCCCGCTTCTCCCTGTGGTGTGCGTCACAGGTCGGCCGGCCGGTCAATAGTGCCGCCGTGTTAAATCTGCACGACCGCCCGGCGAACACCACCTGTACGTCCGCCGGGTGCGCCACCGGGCCGGCAACCGCCGGCCAGGTGCGAGCGGACCCGCTCAGCTCCATCAGTCCGGGGGGGACCGAGACCCGATCCGGGGCCCACCAGCGGCCCGGACCGGCATGGAGAAAGGCGCATGACACATGGCCTCACCGCAGGTCGACACGGAGTCCGTACCCGGCGAAGGGTACGAACGCGGACTCAACAGCCGTCAAGTCCAGATGATCGCGATCGGCGGCGCGATCGGCGTCGGTCTCTTCCTGGGCGCCGGGGCGAACATCGCCAAGGCCGGACCCAGCCTGATCGTCATGTACGCCCTCGCCGGCGTGATCATCTTCTTCATCATGCGGGCGCTCGGCGAGCTCCTGCTCTACCGCCCGGTCTCGGGCTCCTTCGCCGAGTACTCACGGGAATTCCTCGGCCCCTTCTTCGGCTACTTCACCGGCTGGACGTACTGGCTGATGTGGATCGTCACCGGCATGGCCGAACTCACGGCCGCCGCGATCTACATCAACTACTGGTTCCCCCAGATCCCGCAGTGGGTCACCGCCCTGGTGTTCCTGCTCCTCCTCTTCGGGGCCAACCTCATCTCGGTGAAGCTGTTCGGCGAGATCGAGTTCTGGTTCTCGATGGTCAAGGTCACCGCCATCATCGGCATGATCGTGATCGGGCTCGGCGTGCTCACCTTCGGCTTCAGCGCCGCCGGGGACACCGCCGCCGTCTCCAACCTCTGGGCCTTCGACGGCTTCTTCCCCAAGGGCGTCGGCTCGTCCCTGATGACCCTCCAGGGCGTCATGTTCGCCTACCTCGCCGTCGAACTCGTCGGCGTCACCGCCGGCGAGTCCAAGAACCCGGAGAAGACGCTCCCCAAGGCGATCAACACCCTGCCCTGGCGGATCGCCCTGTTCTACGTCGGCGCCCTCACCGTCATCCTGTGCGTGGTGAAGTGGACCGAGTTCTCCGCCGACGCCAGCCCCTTCGTGAAGGCGTTCGCGGTCATCGGCATCCCGGCCGGCGCCGGCATCGTCAACTTCGTCGTGCTGACCGCCGCCCTCTCCTCCTGCAACTCCGGCATGTACTCCACGGGCCGCATGCTGCGCACCCTCGCGGACAACGGTGAGGCGCCGGGCGTCTTCCGCCGGCTGTCCTCCACCAAGACCCCGGCGCTCGGCATCACCACCTCCGTGGTCTTCATGGGCATCGGCGTCGTCCTGAACTACGTCGTCCCGGAGAAGGCCTTCGGCTACGTCACGTCGATCGCCACCGCCGCGGGCATCTGGACCTGGCTGATGATCCTGGTCAGTCACGTCCTCTACCGCCGCCAGGTGGTCGCGGGCCGGCTGCCCGCCTCCTCCTTCCCGGCACCGGGCGGCTCGGTGTGCTCCTACATCGCCATCGTGTTCCTGCTCTTCGTCACCGCCCTCATCGCGATCGACGCGGACGCCAGGATCTGCCTCTACGTGATGGCCGGCTGGGCGGCCGCCCTGGCGATCGGCTGGGCGGTCCTCAAGAACCGCAACCCGGGCATCACCGAGCGCCGCGAGCCGGAGTTCGAGAAGATCGACGGCTGACACGGACATCCGGCGCCCGCGCTCTTCGCGTCCGGCATCCGGGCCGTCCCGTACCACCCCTCGGTACGGGACGGCCCTCTGCTTATCCTGAGCCTCATGCTGACCATCACCCAGGCCCTGTACGACCAGATCGTCGCCCACGCGCGCAAGGACCACCCCGACGAGGCGTGCGGTGTGGTGGCGGGCCCCGTGGGCTCCGGACGCCCCGAGCGCTTCATCCCCATGCTGAACGCGGCCCGCTCGCCCACGTTCTACGAGTTCGACTCGAAGGACCTGCTCAAGCTGTACCGCGAGATGGACGACAACGACGAGGAACCGGTGATCGTCTACCACTCGCACACCGCGACCGAGGCCCACCCCTCCCGCACCGACATCGACCTGGCCGGCGAGCCCGGCGCCCACTACGTCCTGGTCTCCACCGCCGACCTCGACGGCCTCGGCGAGTTTCAGTTCCGCTCGTTCCGCATCGTGGGCGGCGAAGTCACCGAGGAAGAGGTCAAGGTCGTCGAGGCGTACTGACGCACCGATCTGCGCGTTCCCGTATACCGGTCGTCAGTCATCCGCAGTGTGAGACGGCATTCGGTTCCCGTCATCGGGAATCGATACGATGAGCTCATGGTTCTCCACGACGTGAGCGACAAGACGCCGGGCAAGCTGCTCGTGGCGCGGCTGCACGTCGACCTGTGCAGACTCGCCAGCGCCATCTGTTGACACCGAGCTTCCCGCCGCACGGCCCGTGAGCCCCGGCGGTCCCACCGCGTGGGCATGCCCACGCACCCCTTCGCGCCGCCGCGCGCCCACCGCCCAGACGACATACCGACAGGAGCCCCCTGCCATGGCCATCGAGGTCCGTATCCCGACCATCCTCCGCCAGTACACCGACGGTCAGAAGGCGGTGGAGGGTACCGGAGAGACCCTCACCGACCTCTTCGCCGACCTCGAGACCCGGCACCCGGGCATCAGGGCCCGCCTCGTCGACGACAGCAACGGCGACCAGCTGCGCCGCTTCGTCAACGTGTACCTCAACGACGAGGACGTCCGCTTCCTGGACGGCATCAACACCAAGCTGTCCGACGGCGACAACGTCACGATCCTGCCGGCCGTGGCCGGCGGTACGGCCTGATCCCGGATGCGCTACGACTCGCCGCTGGCCGCGGTGGGCAACACCCCCCTGGTGGGCCTGCCGCGGCTGTCGCCGTCCGCCGACGTCCGTATCTGGGCGAAGCTCGAGGACCGCAACCCGACCGGCTCGATCAAGGACCGCCCGGCCCTGTTCATGATCGAGCAGGCGGAGAAGGACGGCCGGCTCACCCCGGGCTGCACCATCCTGGAGCCGACGTCCGGCAACACCGGCATCTCCCTGGCGATGGCCGCCAAGCTCAAGGGCTACCGCATGGTGTGCGTGATGCCCGAGAACACCTCCCAGGAACGCCGGGAACTCCTCGCCATGTGGGGCGCGGAGATCATCTCCTCCCCGGCCGCCGGCGGCTCCAACACCGCCGTGCGGGTGGCCAAGGAGATCTCCGCCGAACACCCGGACTGGGTGATGCTCTACCAGTACGGCAACCCCGACAACGCCGGCGCCCACTACGCGACCACCGGCCCGGAGATCCTCGCCGACCTCCCCTCGATCACCCACTTCGTGGCCGGCCTCGGCACCACCGGCACCCTCATGGGCGTCGGCCGCTACCTGCGCGAGCACAAGCCGGACGTGAAGATCGTCGCCGCCGAACCGCGCTACGACGACCTGGTCTACGGACTGCGCAACCTCGACGAGGGCTTCGTCCCCGAGCTGTACGACGCCTCCGTCCTCACCACCCGCTTCTCGGTCGGCTCCGCCGACGCGGTCACCCGCACCCGTGAACTCCTCCAGCAGGAAGGCATCTTCGCCGGTGTCTCCACCGGCGCCGCCCTGCACGCCGCGATCGGCGTCGCGAACAAGGCGCTCAAGGCGGGGGAGTCCGCCGACATCGCCTTCGTCGTCGCCGACGGCGGCTGGAAGTACCTGTCGACCGGCGTCTACACCGCCGCCACGACGGAGGAAGCCATCGACACGCTCCACGGCCAGCTCTGGGCGTGACCCCCACCAGGGCAGTGCGAAGGGGCCGGAGACCCACTCCGGCCCCTTCGGGGTTCCCGGGGGCTCCGGTGTTTTCGGGGGCTCCAGGGGGCTGGGGTCTTCGGGGCCTTCGGCGCTCTTGACGTCCCGCCCGCCACGAGGTCACCGGGCCAGATGCCGTACCCGCTCCCACAGCGCCCGGTCGACGACCCCCACCCGGCGCCGGAACCCCCGCACCGGCACCTCGCGCAACTCGTCCGTCTCCAGGAAGCTCGCCCGCCCCCGGGCATCCCCCACGGCCCCCACCGGCAGCGGGATCACTTCGCCGCGCCCCTCCCGGAAGCGCGTCGTGATCTTCGCGACGGTCGCCCGCTCCCCGCGCACCGCCAGCACCAGACACGGCCGGTCCTTCGACGCCCCGGCCCCCGCCGCCGGCCCGTCCTCGTAGGGCACGTCGGCCCACCAGATCTCCGCGGGCCGCGGCCCACCGCCCGCATCCGCGTCCGCATCCGCCGTCGCCGCGGTCGTGACCGGGGCAGCCGGGGTCGCCGCCGTCACGGCCCGCGTCCGGCGCGCGCCGGACCGGCGTTCGGAGCGGGGCCGGTGCCCCCGCCCCCAGCCGTCGACGAGCGTGGTGACCAGCGCGAGCAGTACCACCGCGACGAGTGCGAGCCACCACGACGTGTCCATGACCCGACGGTACCGGGCACCCGACGGCACCGGCGTGAACCGCGGGCGTGCGCCCCCTCACACGCCTCGCGCGACCCGCGGCCATCCGAACCGGTGACAGCACAGGTGAGTTCCCCCACAACCGCCCCTGGCGGAGGAGCGACCAAAGGTTTTGCGTCTTACGCTCGACGAACCGCACGACCCCCGTTTTCCTCACCCCGCCAGCGGAGGTTTCTGCTTCATGAAGCTCACCGTCGTCGGCTGCTCGGGGTCGTTCCCGTCCACGGAATCGGCCTGCTCGAGCTACCTCGTAGAGGCCGACGGCTTCCGGCTGCTTCTCGACATGGGCAACGGTGCCCTGGGCGAGTTGCAGCGCCACTGCGGTCTCTACGACCTGGACGCGATCTTCCTCAGCCATCTGCACGCCGACCACTGCATCGACATGTGCGCGTACTTCGTGGCGCGCTACTACCGGTACGGAGGTCCCTGCGACCCGATCCCGGTCTTCGGACCCGAGGGCACGGAGCACCGGCTGACCACCGCCTACGCCGACACACCCTCGGCCTCCTCCATGAGCGAGGTCTTCGACTTCCACACGGTCAAGCCCTCCACCTTCGAGCTCGGCCCGTTCGTCGTGCACACCGAACGCGTCGCACACCCGGTGGAGGCGTACGCCGTCCGTCTCGAGCACGGAGGGAAGTCGCTGACGTACTCCGGCGACACCGGAGTGTGCCGGGCGCTCGACGAACTCGCCCACGACACCGACCTGTTCCTGTGCGAGGCCGCCTTCACCCACGGCAAGGAGAACATCCCCGACCTGCACCTCAACGGCCGCGAGGCGGGTGAGTCGGCGGCCCGCGCCCGCGCCCGCCGGCTGGTCCTCACCCACATCGCCCCGTGGACCGACCCCCAGGTCAACCTCGCCGACGCCCGCGCCGTCTACGACGGCCCGGTGGAACTGGCGGCGCCCGGCGTGACGTACGTGATCTGAGCCCGCGCACGTCTGAGGCCGCGCACGACCGAGGCCCCGGAGCCGTCCTCCCTGACGGCTCCGGGGCCTCGGTCACGCTGTCGTACGGGGACGACGAGGACCACTCACGCCTTCGTGGTGTCCTCGGTCTCCTCCTCGGGCTCACGGCCCGGGGTCGGCAGGTCGAACTTGACGATCGCGAAGCGGAACACCGCGTAGTAGATCGCCGCGAAGACCAGACCGATCGGGATGATCAGCCAGGGCTTGGTCGCCAGGTTCCAGTTGAGCCCGTAGTCGATGGCGCCCGCCGAGAAGGTGAAGCCCGCATGCACCCCGAGCGCCCAGGTGATCGCCATGGACAGGGCGGTGAGCACCGCGTGGATCACGTACAGCGCCGGGGCGATGAACATGAACGCGAACTCGATCGGCTCGGTCACACCGGTCACGAAGGAGGTCAGGGCGAGGGAGACCATCATGCCCATCACGGCCTTGCGGCGCTCCGGGCGGGCGGCGTGCGCGATGGCGATCGCGGCGGCCGGCAGACCGAACATCATGATCGGGAAGAAGCCCGACATGAACATTCCGGCGTCCGGGTCCCCGGCGAAGAACCGGTTCAGGTCACCGTGGACGACGTCGCCGGCGGCGTTGGTGAAGTCGCCGATCTGGAACCAGGAGACGGTGTTGACGAACTGGTGCATGCCGACCGGGATCAGCGCGCGGTTGATCAGGCCGAACAGACCCGCGCCGACGGCGCCGAGGCTGGTGATCCACTCACCGACGTTCGAGATGCCGTCGCCGATCGGCTCCCAGACCAGACCGAAGAAGACGCCCATCGCGGTGCCGACGAACGCCATGATGATCGGAACGAGGCGGCGGCCGTTGAAGAAGCCGAGCCAGTCCACCAGCTTCTTGCGGTGGTAGCGCTGCCAGAGGACCGCCGCCAGCAGACCCATCAGGATGCCGCCGAGCACACCGGGGTTGTTGTAGGTCGCGGCTATGTCCTCGCCGGCCTGCACCTTCGCCTCGGTGACGGGGAACGCCTTCAGGACGTTGCTGTAGACCAGGAAGCCGACCAGGGCGGCGAGCGCCGTGGAGCCGTCGGCCTTCTTGGCGAAGCCGATGGCCACACCGATGCAGAACAGCATCGGCAGGTTGTCGAAGATCGCGCCACCGGCGGTGGCGAACACGGCCGCGACCTTGTCCCAGCCGAGACCGTCGGCGCCGAACACGTCGGGCTGGCCGAGCCGCAGCAGGATGCCCGCCGCCGGCAGCACGGCGATCGGGAGCTGGAGACTGCGACCCACCTTCTGCAGGCCTTGGATCAGGCCGGATCCCCGCTTCTTTGCGGGAGCCGCCGATGCGGTGGCGGTGCTCATACTTCCTCCGTCGGTGGTGGTCTACACCACTCAGTGGTGTAGACCTGTTGTAGCACGATGAAGGCTGCATAAGGAACCCGCGAATTCCGCAACCGGAGCACTACGCGCAGTGCCCGCCCCGCGGCCCCCGGAACCGTCCCCGAGGGGGTGCCGAAAGACCCCCGGAACCATGGTCCGAGGGCCTGAACGACCGGCTCCACTTTAAAGGGGGCCGCCGCCGACAACACCCTGATCGGCGACTGCGGGCTGCGGCCCGCCTTCTGCGGGCCCTGGAGGATGCGGTTCCGGCGTTCGCGGAGGGGGCCGACCGGAGGTTCGACGCCGGCGGGACTCCGCGTACGCATCGGCCCCCTTCAACGGGAGTACCCGGGAGTACGGGAGGCGTCCGCGGCGGGGTTTGGCGGCGGCCCTCCCGGTGGTGTAGACCAGCCGAGGGCGGTTCCGCTGTCGTGACGCGATCCTTCGGCGCAGGCGGCACGGTCGCTCGCGAAGATGTGTCAACTGTGGGTTACTGCGACAAAGCGGTTCGGATCAGGGAGAGCGAACATGGCCACCAAGGCTGAGAAGATCGTTGCCGGGCTCGGCGGCATCGAGAACATCGAAGAGATCGAGGGCTGCATCACCCGCCTCCGCACCGAAGTCACCGACCCCACCAAGGTCGACGACGCCGCACTGAAGTCCGCCGGCGCCCACGGCGTCGTCAAGATGGGCAGCGCCATCCAGGTCGTCATCGGCACCGACGCCGACCCGATCGCGGCCGAGATCGAAGACATGATGTGACACCCGGCGAACCCGGAAACCGGTAGACCCCAGATTCTCGAGGGCCCCATCCAGGCAGCGGCGAGCCCGCCACCCCGGAAGGGGCCCTTCCCGCATGCGACTAGGCTCGACGCCATGTCTCGAATCGACGGCCGCACCCCCGATCAACTCCGCCCGGTCACCATCGAACGCGGCTGGAGCAAGCACGCCGAAGGCTCCGTCCTCGTCTCCTTCGGTGACACCAAGGTCCTCTGCACCGCCTCCGTCACCGAAGGCGTCCCCCGCTGGCGCAAGGGCAGCGGCGAGGGCTGGGTCACCGCCGAGTACTCGATGCTCCCCCGCGCCACCAACACCCGCGGCGACCGCGAATCCGTCCGCGGCCGCATCGGCGGCCGCACCCACGAGATCAGCCGCCTCATCGGCCGGTCCCTGCGCGCCGTCATCGACTACAAGCAACTCGGCGAGAACACCATCGTCCTGGACTGCGACGTCCTCCAGGCCGACGGCGGCACCCGCACCGCCGCCATCACCGGCGCCTACGTCGCCCTCGCCGACGCCATCAACTGGTCCAGGAACAACAAGCTCATCCGCGCCAGCCGCCAGCCCCTCACCGGTACCGTCAGCGCCGTCTCCGTCGGCATCGTCGACGGCGTCCCGCTCCTCGACCTCTGCTACGAGGAAGACGTACGCGCCGACACCGACATGAACGTCATCTGCACCGGCGACGGACGCTTCGTCGAGGTCCAGGGCACCGCCGAGGCGGCCCCCTTCGACCGCACCGAACTCAACACCCTCCTCGACCTCGCCGTCGCCGGCTGCGCAGACCTGACCACCGCCCAGCAGGCCGCGCTCGACAGCGTCCTCGAAAGGTAAAAGACGCACCAAGGGACGTGGCCGACGCGGGCAACCGCGCCGGCCACCGCCGCGTCTGAAGGAGTACGGACGCACGGACCGAACCGGGCGCCCGGCCAGCGACAAGGGCCGCCCGGCCCGACAAGGAGGAACCGTTCCATGGCCGCGAGCCGCCGACGCCGCACCACAGCCGTCGCCGCCACACTGGCGGCCGTCGCACTGACCGCCGGACTCACCACCGGCTGCAGCGCCGTCGACAAGGCACTCGACTGTGTCCGGACCGCCGACGCCATCGCCGACAGCGTCACCGAACTCCAACAAGCCGTCGAGAACGCCTCCGACGACGTCACCCAGCTCGAGGAATCCCTCGACTCCATCGAGCGGAACCTCGGCGAGATAAGCGACAAGACCGACAACGCCGACGTCGGCAAGGCCGTCGACGACCTCGAACAGGCCACCGCCGACGTCCGCACCTCCGTCAAGGACGGCGACAGCACCCCCGACATCAGCCCCGTCACCGACGCGGCCGGCGAACTGACGAAGGTCTGCACGCCGTAGCACGCCGTAGCCCGAGGCGGCCGTCAACAGAGGGAACGGGGCCCGGAATACTGGGCCCCATGACCCGCCTGATCCTCGCCACCCGCAACGCCGGAAAGATCACCGAACTCCGGTCGATCCTCGCCGACGCCGGACTGCCCCACGACCTCGTCGGCGCCGACGCCTACCCCGACATCCCCGACGTCAAGGAAACCGGCACCACCTTCGCCGAGAACGCCCTCCTCAAGGCCCACGCCCTCGCCCAGGCCACCGGCCACCCCGCCGTCGCCGACGACTCCGGCCTCTGCGTCGACGTCCTGAACGGCGCCCCCGGCATCTTCTCCGCCCGCTGGGCCGGCCGCCACGGCGACGACCGGGCCAACCTCGACCTGCTCCTCGCCCAGCTCTCCGACATCCCCGACGACCACCGCGGCGCCCACTTCGCCTGCGCCGCCGCCCTCGCCCTCCCCGACGGCACCGAACGCGTCGTCGAGGGCCAACTCCGCGGCACCCTGCGCCACGAACCCGCCGGCACCGGCGGCTTCGGCTACGACCCGATCCTCCAGCCGGACGGCGAAACCCGCACCTGCGCGGAGCTCTCCGCCGCGGAGAAGAACGCCATCAGCCACCGCGGCAAGGCCTTCCGGGCACTGGTGCCAGTGGTGCGGGAGCTGTTGGGCTGATTCGGGAGCGGCCCTGCACCTCTGGCGAGGTGCAGGGCCGCTCCGTCTGTACGCCCGGTCGGATTCGAACCGACAGACACGACCACCTAAAGATCGCCGCTCAGCCGTTGGCGTACGGGCGCCAGCTCCGCTCTACCTTACTGGGCGGAAGTATGCCGCCGCTGGCCACCTCGGCACCAGGTATCGGTGATCGCATGGCAGTTCGGGCAGAGCAACCGCAGATTCTCGCGCCGGTCGTCCCGCCAGTCGCCGTTGATGTGATCGACCTCCAGGGTCATCGGCATGCCGCGCCATGTGGGCCCGATGCCGCACGTGGCGCAGCGTTCGGGTACACCGATCTCGCGTAGGGCCCGGCGGAGCTGTGGTGTTCTCGTGCGGTTCTTGTTGCTGTGCTGGACCAAGATGTCTTCAGCACTCTTCACAGGATTGGAGCTTGGCTTCCCCCGCCGGTGCGCCTGTCCCAGAAAGTGCGCGGTCGAAAGCTGCTCCTCCGCGATCCATGACCGCATCATGGCGCGCTGGCTGGTGTTGTCGGGGCGATCCAGGCGTCTCAGGACCTCAGCCATGGAAGTGGATGCCGTGACGGTCGCGCGTAGTTCGTTGCTTGTGGGCCTCGTGCGGCCCTTGGTGAGTCTGCCCTGGTGGCGGAAGTGCGAGATGTCGATGTCGTAGTGCTCGAAGCGCTTGTACAGATATCGCCGAAGTGTTTCGTAGGGCCGAGTGCCGAAGAAGACGATGACTTCGTCGATGTCGGAGCACTGCGCTGCCGCCTCAGCCATGCGCTCACGGGTGTACAGCACGCCGCTGCCCATCAGGCGCCATTCCTTGCGCGTCCCGTGCCACGCCCTCGGTAGCTGTCCGTCGTCGAGTGGCAGTTGGGACAGAGAAGCCGAAGGTTCTCGATCCGGTTGTTCCGCCAGTTGCCGTCGATGTGATCGACCTCGAGCGGCAGCGGCTCTCCCAACCACAGGGCTTCCAGCCCACACAGGGCGCAGTGCTCATTCATTCCCGCTTCAAGCATCGCGCGCTTAAGGCGACTGCCGTCGACGCGACCTCTGGCCCGACTGGGTGGCTGCTCGAAGAGGACGCTCCTCCCTGTCCGGGTGCGCGCGGTCGGCACTTCAAAGTGCGAGGTGTCGATGCCGTACGCCTTGATGCGGCGGCTGATGTGCGCGTGCTGACCGCCGACGACTTCGAGCCCGAGGCGGCGCAGCACCTCGCACATGCTGGTCGAGACGGATACGGCCGCTTGCAGAATGTCCCTGGTCCATCGCACTCCATCGGGCTCGAAGTGCGAAACGTCCACGCCCAATCTCTTCATCCGCCCCCGGATGTAAGCCCGCGTCGGACTCCTCGGATCCACCCCCAACCGCACCAGCGCCTCCGACAACGTCCGCGCCCCCCGAGCCGCCTCTTCCAGGCGTTCCTTGGTGTATGCACTGGCCCCGATCGGTTCCCCTCCGATCCCGGCCACCCGTTCGTGGCCTCGTACGGAGTAACGAACCGTTTATCGGACGGTCACGCGTGGAAAGCGAACGGCTCGTACCGGGGGTCCGGTACGAGCCGTCGTCGGGGTTCGTCGGCTCAGATCGCCAGGTCCTTGATGATCTTGGCGACGTGGCCCGTGGCCTTGACGTTGTAGAGGGCGCGTTCGACCTTGCCGTCCTCGTCGACGACGATCGTGGAGCGGATGACGCCGACGACCGTCTTGCCGTAGAGCTTCTTCTCGCCGTAGGCGCCGTACGCCTCCAGGACCTGCTTGTCGGGGTCGGCGAGGAGGGTGACCTTCAGGGACTCCTTCTCGCGGAACTTGGCGAGCTTCTCCGGCTTGTCGGGCGAGATGCCGATGACGTCGTAGCCCGCGCCGGCCAGCAGCTCCAGGTTGTCGGTGAAGTCGCAGGCCTGCTTGGTGCAGCCGGGGGTGAGCGCGGCCGGGTAGAAGTAGACGATGACCTTGCGGCCCTTGTGGTCGGCCAGGGACACCTCGTTGCCGTCGGCGTCGGGCAGGGTGAAGGCCGGGGCCACGTCGGAGGGCTGGAGGCGTTCGCTCATCGGTCTGGTCTCCTCGTACGTACGCGCTGGGTGGATCAGGTGCCGGGATCGAGGGTAACCGGGTGCCCTGCCGGTACGGCACGGCGTGAAGCTGACAGACTGTCCGGCACAGGTACGGGTTTCAGCGGATTTCGGAGGCGACACGGTGGCGGACACGGCGGACACCAGGACCCCGGCGCAGATCGAGGCGGACATCAGCCGCCGTCGCGCGGTGCTGGCCGAGACCCTCGACGAGATCGGTGTGCGGGTGCACCCGAAGACGATCGTCGGGGACGCGAAGGCCAGGGTCGCCTCCAACATCGACCACACGCTCGGCAGGGCGTACGTCGGGGTCAATCGTGTGGTGAGCGATGTGAAGGCGCAGTTCGTGGACGAGGACGGCGCACCGCGGCTGGAGCGGGTCGTGCCGGTGGCGGTCCTGGTGGTGGGCGTCGTGGGGCTGCTGACCCTGGGGACGCGTCGGCGCAGGCGCTGACCCGGACCCGAGGGCGTGCGCCCGTGGTGGAGGCAGGTAGGTTTCAGGTGTGAGCGCCAAGAGAAACGAGCACGACCCCCGGCACGACAAGCTGCCCATCCGGATGCTGCACGACCGCGTACTCGTGCGGCAGGACGCGAGCGAGGGTGAGCGGCGTTCCGGGGGCGGCATCCTGATTCCCGCGACGGCGGCGGTGGGCCGTCGGCTGGCGTGGGCCGAGGTCGTCGCGGTGGGGCAGAACGTGCGGACGGTGGAGCCGGGCGACCGGGTGCTGTTCGATCCGGAGGACCGCGCGGAGGTCGAGGTGCGGGGCACCGCCTATGTGCTGATGCGGGAGCGCGATCTGCACGCCGTGGCCGCGGACCGGTTCGAGGGTTCGGAGGATTCGACGGGGCTGTACCTGTAGATCTGGGGTGAGAAGGGCTGGTGACCATCGTCACCAGCCCTTTTCCCTGTTTTTGGCTAGAGTGGGCGGACCTGGTGGCGAGGCCCGCCGGGCCCCGACGAGACGCGCCGTACCGGGTGAAGGCAAAGACGACGCACCCCCGTTTCCTTTCGTGTCCCGGAGGTGCCTGTCATGGCCTGGGTTCTGTTGGTGGTCGCCGGTCTGCTCGAGGTGGGCTGGGCGATCGGTATGAAGTACACCGAGGGTTTCACCCGTCTCGTTCCGAGTGTTCTCACCGGCGGCGGCATCGTCGCGAGCATGGTGCTGTTGTCGTACGCGGCGAAGACGCTGCCGATCGGTACGGCGTACGGCGTGTGGGTGGGGATCGGTGCGGCCGGTGCGGCGGTGCTGGGCATGGTGGTGCTGGGGGAGCCGGTGACCGCCGCGCGGATCTTCTTCGTCTCTCTCCTGGTGGTCGCCGTGGTGGGGCTGAAGGTGACCTCGGGGCACTGAGTCCGGTTGCTTGTTTCCGGTGACCTGCTCCCGGTCGCTCACTGTCTGCGGGTGCCCTGCGGGATGAAGCCGGTGAGGCCGTCCTGGTTGCCCTGGTTGTCCTGGTCGCCTCTGCCGGTGTCCGTGCCGGTTCCGGGGGGTCCGCCCGTCCGACCCGTGCCGTCCGTGCCGTTGGCTCCGTGGGCGCCGCCGTTGCCCGTGTTGCCCGTGGGGCCGCCGGTGATGCTCGTGGTGTCACCGGCGGGTGCGGTACCGCTGTCCGACGTGCCGCCGCCGGTGGGGATGTCGCCGGTGGTGCCTTCGTCGGTCCGGCCCTGGGTCCCGCCCTCGGTGCCGTCCTCGTCCTGGCCCGGGTTCCGGTTCACGCTCTCGTCCGTGCCGGGCTCCTGGGACGCGTCGTCCGTGGTGCTCGAGGACGGGTCGGCGCTCGCGGTGGGCGGTGCGGTGTGCTCGGCGCCGCTCTGGAGCCGGAGGTCGAAGTCGCTGACGGGTCGGCCCTTGAGCGCCTCCCGGGTGAACTGGGCCCAGATCTCGGCCGGGGGGCCGCCGCCGTTGATGCGTGACAGGCCCATGGCGCCGTACAGCTCCTTCTGCGCGGCGGTGACGGGGTCCTGGCCCATGACGGAGACGACGGTGGCCAGTTCGGGCGTGTAGCCGGCGAACCAGGCGGCCCTGTCCTCCTCCGCAGTGCCGGTCTTGCCGGCGGCGGGGCGCCCTGCGCCCTGGGCGGCGGAGGCGGTGCCGTTCTGGACGACGCCGCGCAGCATGGCGGTCGTGGTGTCGGCGGCTTCGCGGCTCACGGCCCGGCGGGTCTTCCGCTCGGGCAGCGGCACCGTCTTCTTCCCGTCCTTGGTGATCTTCTCGATCATCGTGTGGGCGCGGTGCTCGCCGTGGTTGGCGAGGGTCGCGTACGCCTCGGCCATGTCCAGGGCGCTGGCGGTGGCCACTCCGAGGGCGATGGAGGGGGAGGCGGTCAGTTCGGGGGTGGTGGCGGGGATGCCGAGGTCGACGGCGGTCTGCTGGACCTTGTCGGAGCCGACGTCGGCCGCCATCTGGGCGTAGACGGCGTTGACGGACTTGTCGGTGGCCTCGCGGACGGTGATGTGGCCGTAGGAGCGGTCGTCCTCGTTGGCCGGGGCGTAGCGTTCGCCGGGCCAGCCCTGGACGGTTCGTTCGTTGGTGCCGTCGTAGACGGTGTTCGGGGTGATGGGCTGTCCGCTCTGGGTGGTGGATCCGTTCTCGACGGCGGAGGCGAACACGAACGGTTTGAAGGTGGAGCCGACCTGGTAGTCCCTGCGGGTGGCGTTGGGGGTGTACTGCTTGACGTAGTCGATGCCGTTGTACATCGCCACGACCTTGCCGGAGCGGGGGTCGATGGCGGCGCCGCCCGCGCGGACGTAGGTGTCGATCTTGCGGTTCTCCGGGTCGAGCCGGTCCATCAGGTTGTCGTTGACGGCGTCGACGAAGGCGTCCTGCTTGTCCTTGTGCAGGGTGGTGGTGATGCGGTGGCCGCCGGCGTCGAGTTCCTCCTCGTCGAGGATCTTGTTCCGGATCAGGTGGTCCTTCACGGTGCGCACGATGTAGCCGCGCTGGCCGGACATGCCGGTGGAGGTGGTGGTTTTCTTCGGCTCGGGGAACTTCAGGCCGGTGCGCTCCGTCTCGCTCAGCCAGCCCTTCTGGACCATGCCGTCCAGGACGTAGTTCCAGCGGGACTCGACGGCGGGCCGGTTTTCCGGGTGGGCGATGACGTCGTACTGGCTGGGGGCGTTGACGAGGGCGGCGAGGTAGGCGGCGCGGGGGGCGTCGAGGTCCTGTGCGTCGATGCCGTAGTAGGCCTGGGCAGCGGCCTGGATGCCGTAGGCGTTGCGTCCGAAGTAGCTGGTGTTGAGGTAGCCCTCGAGGATCTCGTCCTTGCTCTGTTCGCGTTCCAGTTTGATGGCGATGAAGAACTCCTTCACCTTGCGGGTGACGGTCTGCTCCTGGCGCAGGTAGTAGTTCTTCACGTACTGCTGGGTGATGGTCGAGCCGGACTGTTTGCCCTTGCCGGTGGCGGTTTTCCAGGCGGCGCGGATCATCGCCTGGGGGTCGACGGCGGACTCGGTGTAGAAGTCGCGGTCCTCGGCGGCGAGGACGGCGTGCTGGGCTTTTGCGGAGATCAGGTCGAGGTTGACGCTCTCCCGGTTGACCTCGCCGTCGCGGGCGAGGACGGAGCCGTCGGCGTACAGGTAGACGTTGGCCTCTTTGGTGGCGAGGGCGTTGGCGGACGGGATGTGCACCAGGCTGTAGCCGAGGAAGAACCCGCCGACGAGCAGGAGGGCGGCGACGAGGAGGCCGCCGAGCACCGTCCGCCAGGTGGGGACGAACCGGCGCCATCCGGTGCGCACCCGCTTGCCCCCGGTTCCGCTCCCGCTCCCGGTTCCGGTCCCGGTTCCGTGCTGCGGGGTGCCGGCGGCCCGCGGCTCCCGCGGTGCCCAGCCCTGGCCGTGCTGCTGTGGCTGCGGCTCGTCGCTCATGTCGAGTGCGGCCTCCTGTTTCGCCGTGTTCGTTGCGGTAAGCGTGATGAGTTCACATTCGCGTCGTGCATTCCTCTTATAGAGGACTGTCGCATCCGGCGCTCACTTCCCTGTCGACGGCGCGTCTCGGCCTCGCATGCGGCTTCTCACACGTATGGCCCTCGAGGTGCGGGGCAGGGCCGTGGGCCGGCCGGTTCCGGTGCGGGGTCGTCTGCCCGCGAGGTCGCCGGAAAATGCCTGGCAGGGCGTCAGGCGCGGGCAGTACGATCCTGCGCTTCGGTGTCGGACGCGGAGCGGTCGGGAGGCGGTGGTGGGCGAGGCCGGAGGTGTGGACGCGGCCGGGGGCGCGGGTGTGGGCGTGGCCGCGAGTACCGGCGTACGCGCAGGTGGGGGCTCGGTTCGGTTGTATCTGGCCGTCGTGGCCGGGGGCTTTCGGCGGTATGCGACGTACCGGGTGGCGACGGTGGCCGGGGTGTTCACCAACACCGTTTTCGGGCTGATCCTCGTGTACACGTATCTGGCGTTGTGGAACGAGCGGCCGGACCTCGGGGGGTACGGGCCGGCGCAGGCGGTCACGTACGTGTGGCTGGGGCAGGCGCTGTACGCGACGCTGGCCGTTCAGGGCGGCGGCTTCGAGATCGAACTGATGGAACGGATCCGTACGGGTGAGGTCGCGATCGATCTGTACCGGCCGGCCGACCTGCAGTGGTGGTGGCTGGCGCACGATCTGGGCCGGTCGGGGTTCCAGTTGCTGGGGCGGGGGGTGGTCCCCTTCCTGTTCGGGGTGCTGGTCTTCCCGGTGGCGCTGCCCGGCGATCCGCTGATCTGGCCGGCGTTCCTGCTGACGGTGCTGCTCGCGACGGTGGTCAGTTTCGCGATCCGGTACCTGGTGGCGCTGAGCACGTTCTGGCTGCTGGACGGCACGGGTGTGATGCAGATGCTGATGATCCTGGGGCTGCTCTGCTCGGGCATGGTGCTGCCGTTGAACGTCTTTCCCGGGCTGTTCGGGGAGGTCGTGCGGGTGCTGCCGTGGGCGGCGCTCCTCCAGGGGCCGGCCGACGTCCTGATGGGCGAGACGGGCGCGTGGCGGGTCTTCGTGCTCCAGGGCGGGTGGGCGGTGGTGCTGCTGGCGGCGGGGCGGCTGGTGCAGTCGGCGGCGACGCGGCGGGTGGTGGTCCAGGGTGGCTGACGGCGGCGGGCCGGTGCACGGTGGCGGGCCGGTTCAGGGGGTGCGCGCGTACGGGCTGATCGCGGGGATGTGGATCCGGTCGACCATGGCGTACCGGGCGTCGTTCGTACTGACGACCGTCGGGTCCCTGGTGGTGACCGGGCTGGACTTCGTCGGCATCGTGCTGATGTTCTCGCACGTCGATGTGCTGGCCGGTCACGTCCTGGCCGAGGTGGCGTTCCTGTACGGCCTGTCCATGCTGTCCTTCGGGACCGCGGACCTGGTGCTGGGTTCGATGGACCGGCTGGGGCGCCGGGTGCGTGACGGCACGCTCGACACGCTGCTGGTGCGGCCGGTGCCGGTGCTCGCCCAGGTGGCCGCGGACCGTTTCGCGCTGCGCCGGGTCGCCCGTCTGTTGCAGGGGCTGATCGTCCTGTGCTGGGCCCTCGTCTCGCTGGACGTGGACTGGACGCCGTTGAAGCTGCTGCTGGTGCCGGTGACGGTGGTGAGCGGGGCGGCGATCTTCTGCGCGGTGTTCGTGGCGGGCGCGGCGTTCCAGTTCGTGGCGCAGGACGCGTCCGAGGTGCAGAACGCGTTCACCTACGGCGGGCAGACGCTGTTGCAGTATCCGCCGACGGTGTTCGCGCAGGAACTGGTGCGCGGGGTGACCTTCGTGCTGCCGCTCGCCTTCGTCAACTGGGTGCCCGCTTCCTATGTGTTGGGCCGTCCGTATCCGCTCGGACTGCCGGGGTGGGTGGCGTTCGTGTCGCCGGTGGTGGCGGCGGTGTGCTGCGCGCTGGCGGGGGTGGCGTGGCGGGCGGGGCTTCGTTCGTATCGGAGTACAGGGAGTTAGCCGGTGGACGACGACGGTGACGGCGGGCGGCGCGAGGGCGAGAAGGACGACGGTGGCGGCGGGTTCATCCTTCTCGACCGGGTCGAGAAGGTCTTCGACGTACGGAAGAAGACCGGCTTCCTGAAGCGGGAGCGGCGGCGGGTGCGGGCCGTGGACTCGCTCTCGTTCTCCGTGGCCCGCGGTGAGATGGTCGGTTACATCGGGCCGAACGGCGCGGGCAAGTCGACCACCATCAAGATGCTGACGGGGATCCTCACCCCGAGCGGCGGTCGGCTGCGGGTGGCCGGTATCGATCCCACCCGGGAGCGGGTGCGGCTGGCGCACCGTATCGGGGTGGTGTTCGGGCAGCGGACGACGCTGTGGTGGGACCTGCCGCTGGTCGACTCGTACCGGTTGATGCACCGCATGTACCGGATTCCCGACGCGCGGTACCGCGCGAATCTGGAGCGGCTGGTCGAACTGCTGGATCTGCGGGCCCTGTTGGACACCCCGGTACGGCAACTGTCCCTGGGGCAGCGGATGCGGGGAGACATCGCGGCGGCGCTGCTGCACGACCCGGAGGTGCTGTACCTGGACGAGCCGACCATCGGTCTGGACGTCGTCTCCAAGACCAAGGTGCGGGAGTTCCTGCGGGAGTTGAACGCCGAGCGGGCCACGACGGTGCTGCTGACCACGCACGACCTGCAGGACATCGAGCAGTTGTGCTCGCGGGTGATGGTCATCGACCACGGCCGGCTGATGTACGACGGCCCGCTCGCCGGGCTGCACCGGGCGGGGGAGAGCGAGCGGACCCTGGTGGTGGACCTGGAGCGGGAGTTGCCCCCGATCGACGTGCCGGCGCCCGCGCGGGTGGTGCGGGTGGAGGGGCCGAGGCAGTGGCTGGCGTTCCCGGCGGCGGAGTCGGCGGCTCCGCTGGTGGCGCGGATCGCGGCGGAGTACCCGCTGGTCGACCTGTCGGTGCGGGAGCCGGACATCGAGGCGGTGATCGGGAAGATGTACGCGGAGCGGACGGAGCGGACGGAGCGGACGGAGCGGATGGAGCGGGCGGACGGGACGGGGCGGGCGGACGCGGCGGGGCAGGCGGTCTCGTAGCCCCCGGCCGCTCGTAGCCCTCGAGCAGGGGACCTCGTAGGCTGCTGGGTATGACTGACGACGCGGTCCCGGACCTCCGCACCTCCGATGCCGACCGAGAGCGGGTCGCCGACGTCCTGCGGGACGCGCTCGCGGAGGGGCGCCTCGACATGGATGAGTTCGAGGAGCGGCTGGAGGCGACGTACAAGGCGCGGACCTACCGGGAACTCGAGCCGATCACCCGCGATCTGCCCGCCCCGGGCGTGACGGCCCCCGCCGTGTCCCTGACCAAGGTCCCGGAGCAGGGAGGCAGTTGGGCGGACCGGATGGTCCCGGGCAGCGAGGGGACGTCGACCTGGGCCGTCGCCGTGATGTCGGGGTTCCAGCGCAAGGGCCGCTGGACGGCGCCGCGACGGTTCAACTGCTTCACCTTCATGGGCGGCGGGCAGATCGATCTGCGGGAGGCGAACTTCGCGGACCGCGAGGTCGTGATCAACGCGGTCGCGATCATGGGCGGGGTGGACGTCATCGTCCCGCCAGGTGTCGAGGTCGTCGTCCGAGGGTTCGGCCTCATGGGCGGCTTCGACCACAGTGAGGAGGGCGAGCCGGGCGATCCGGGGGCCCCGCGGGTGATCGTCACGGGGTTCGCCTTCTGGGGCGGCGTCGGCGTCCAGCGCAAGCTGGCCCGGGCGGAGAAGCAGCGGCTGCGCGAGGAGCGCCGCCGCGAGAAGCTGGAACGCAAGGAACGCAAGGACCGCTAGGAACACAGCCGCGAGCTCGACCCTCCTCGTCCGGTCAGGCACCCCTGGGCCACGGAGGCCTCGGGGCCGGGCACGGGTACGGCTCCTTCGAATCCCTGCACGGCCGCCACGGCGAGGAGCAGCGCGAACCCCGCCGCGACGGTGACCGCTGAGCGGGCCGCGCCGGGCCGGACCGCGCCGCCCGCACCGGGCGGCCGCCCGCTCCCTACAGCCGGGCCGGTGCCCCGCCCTTCAGGTCGTCCAGGTCGAAGACCTCCGCCATCCGCGCGTACCCCCGGTCGCTCGGGTGGAGGTGGTCGCCCGAGTCGTAGTCGGAGCGCAGCCGGCGCGGGTCGTACGGGTCACGCAGGGCCCGGTCGAAGTCGACGACGGCGTCGAAGACGCGACCCGCGCGGATCTGAGCGTTGATCTGCTGCCGTACCACCTCGCGCGGGCCGGTGTGGCCGCGGTGGCCGCCGAACGGCATCAGGGTCGCGCCGACGACCTTCAGCCCGCGGACGTGGGCCCGCTCGACGAGGGTGTTCAGGCCGCCGACGACCGCGTCCGGGTCGGCGAGGTTCCGGTCGCGCAGGATGTCGTTGACGCCGAGGACGATGACGACGACCTTGACGTTCGTACGGTCGAGGACGTCGCGGTCGAACCGGTTCAGGCCGCTGGGGTTCTCCGGGGGGCGGCCGAGGCCGTCGGCGAGGACGCGGTTGCCGCTGATGCCCTCGTTGACGACGCCGTGGCGCGGCACGTCCCGCCCGGCCCGGGCCGCGGCGCGCAGCCGGTCGGACAGGACGTCCGGCCAGCGGTTGTTGCCGCCCGTGGTGGAGGTGACGCCGTCGGTGAGCGAGTCGCCGAGGACGACGACGGTGCCGTCGGCCTCGTTGCTCAGCACGTCCAGCGCGGTCAGGTAGCGCCAGTAGGCGCTCTCCTCGGTGTACGCGGCGCCGGCCGTGTCGCGGGTGTGCTCGCCGCGGGCGGCGTAGGAGATCTGGCGGGCGCGCGGGTGGTACGTGACCGGTCCGGAGACGCTGGGGGAGTACGTGGTGACCAGGACGTCCCCGTCGTACGGGACGGCGATGCGCACGGCGTCGCTCATCACCTGGCCGCCGGCCGGGATGACGACGGCGGGGTGGCCGCCGAAGGTGAGCCGCCGCATGGTGTTGGCGAGCGCCGCCGCGGTGCCCCGGCCGGCGGAGACGGCGATCGAGGCGTGGGTGACGGTCAGCGGGGACTGCCCGTAGAGGTTGGACAGGGTGATCCGGGCGCTGGTGCCGCCGACGCTGGTGTGCACGACGTTGCGCACCGAGCGGCCCGCGAGGCCGGTCGTCTCGGTGCCGGGTTCGCCCCCGACGGGGGAGGCGGCCCAGGTGCCGACCCAGGTGCCGGTGGAGGCGGGTGCGGCCGGGTTCTGCGGAGCGCCGTGGCCGTCGGCGAGGGTGCCGCGGTGTCGCGTACCGTCGTCGGAGGCAGCCGTGACGTAGATGGCGGCGGAAACGGCCACGATCGCGGCGACCATGGCGGCGAGCAGGGCGCGGTACTTCGCGGGCGGCGCCCCCGCGCCCCCGTCACGTCCCCGGGTCATGCTGTTCTGTTCTCCTCGGACGGTGGGAGCCCGAGGCTCCGTTCGGACGATCCCATGATGCGTCATGGACGAGGGGGATCCCCGGCAGGACTTCCTGCGGATCCCCCGTTGAACAGACGCCGGGAACTCCTGTTCCGTTCCGGGAGTCGGACAGGAAGGGACAATGTGTGAGGGATCACCGAACAGGTGCAGCGGGCCGGAGCGGGTGGAGCGAGTGGAGCGGATGAAACGGACCGAGCGGACGAGGGCGGCGGACACCACGGACGCCGGTGCGGGTCCCGGCGCGGGCCCCGGTGCCGGCTCCGCTCCGGGTCCTGGCCCCGGCGGCGCCACGAACCGCGCGATGACGACGTTCAGCGCGGCGGACGAGGAGAAGCAGCGCGGAGTGCGCCGGATGAAACTCACCGCCACCGGACTGCTGCTGTTCGTCGCCGTGGTGTACGTCCTCGCCGAATGGGCCTCCCACCGGGGCGCCGGCGCCTGGGCGGGCTATGTCGCCGCCGCGGCCGAGGCGGGCATGGTCGGCGCGCTCGCCGACTGGTTCGCCGTGACCGCCCTCTTCCGTTACCCCCTGGGCCTGCGCATCCCGCACACCGCGATCATCCCCAACAAGAAGGACCAGCTCGGTGTCTCCCTGGGCGACTTCGTCGGCGAGAACTTCCTCTCCGAGGACGTCGTCCGCGGGCGGCTGCGCGCCGTCGGCATCGGCAGCCGGCTCGGCGCCTGGCTCGCGGTGCCCGAACACGCCGACCGGGTCACCGCCGAGCTGTCGGCCGCCCTGCGCGGCGCGCTGACCGTGCTGCGCGACTCCGACGTCCAGGCGGTGGTCGGCGAGGCCGTCACGCGCCGAGCGAACGCCCAGGAGATCGCGCCCGGCATGGGCAAGATGCTGGACAGGATCGTCGCCGACGGCGGTCACAAGAAGGCCGTCGACGTCGTCGTCGCCCGCGCCCACGACTGGCTCGTGCTGCACGGCGACTACGTGATGGACGCCGTGCACGGCGGGGCCCCCGGCTGGACCCCGAGGTTCGTGGACCGCAAGGTCGGCGAACGCGTCTACAAGGAGCTGCTGCGCTTCATCACCGAGATGCGCGACATGCCCACCCACCCCGCGCGCGGCGCCCTCGACCGCTTCCTCGCCGACTTCGCCTCCGACCTCCAGTCCGACACCGACACCCGCGCCCGGGTCGAACGCCTCAAGGGCGAGGTCCTCGGCCGCGGCGAGGTCCAGGACCTGATCGCCTCCGCCTGGACCGCCGTACGCTCCATGATCGTCTCCGCGGCGGAGGACGAGCGCAGCGAGCTGCGGCTGCGGGTACGCGCCTCGCTGCTGTCGCTGGGCGCGCGCATGGCGGCCGACCCCAAGATGCAGGGCAAGGTCGACGGCTGGCTGGAGAGCGCCGCGGTGTACGTCGTGACCACCTACCGCAAGGAGATCACCTCCCTGATCACGGACACCGTGGCGAGCTGGGACCCCGAGCACACCACGAGGAAGATCGAGGCGAACATCGGCCGCGACCTCCAGTTCATCCGCATCAACGGCACGGTCGTCGGCTCCCTGGCGGGCCTGGCCATCTACACGGTGGCGCGGGTGGTGGGGGCGTAGGGGCGCGGTACTGCTCGTGGTGCCCGGCGGACTCAGCCCCGCCGGTCGGCGACCGCCCACGAGGCGAGCGCCATCGCCCCCGCCGCTCCGAACACCGCCGGCCAGGCGCCGACCTTCTTCGCGAGCGGATGCGAGCCGGCGAAGGCGGCGACGTACGCCGCCGACAGCGCCCCCGCGGCCGTCCCTCCGGCCCGCTCCCGCCACCGCCGCGCGGCGGCGGCCCCGGCGGCGGCGAGCACGACCCCGCCCAGCTCCCGCTTCCGCGTCCAGCGGGCCACGCCGTACCCGCCGACCAGTCCACTCGCGGCCAGTACCGAGCCGGGAACCTTCGCCATGTCCTGTCCTGCCTTCTGCTGCCGCGCCTGAAGGGCGAGCCTTCACAGGACTCCGAGGCTAACTCCCGGACCGGCCGCACCGCGCCCGGGGTGGGCCGAGTCCGTGAGTGGGGCCGTGGGTGCCGGAGCCGTGAGTCGGGTCCGGGGTTGTCAAGTGACGGCGGCGGAGTTCGTCGACCCGGTGGCCACACGTATCGAGGGCACGACCCCGGCCACCGCCCGCCGGGACGCCGGCTCGGTCCTGGGCGCCCTGCCGCCCCTGGTCGGTGACGCCCTGGTGACCCGCATCCTGGACCAACTGCCCCCGGGCCACGCCCTCCTCTTCGGCCGAGCGGAACTGTCCTGGGCCGAGCAGCCGACTCCGGGGCCCGCTCTCTCCGGGCCCCGGACCACTCCGCATACCTCACCCACCACGGGATACAGCCACTGCCCCGAGCCCTTCGGGGGCCTCACGGAGATTCGCCCTGACGAGCCGAAGGCAGTGACGCAACGGTGTGGGAGCCAAGCTCAAGTTGCGATCGTCTCTCGCAGTACTACAAAGGAACTATGCGTCTGTCACCGCAGGAGCAGGAAAAGCTTCTGATTTGCGTTGCCGCCCAACTCGCCCGCAGTCGGCTGGAGCGGGGGGTGCGGCTGAATTACCCGGAAGCGATCGCGCTGATCACCGAGCACGTCGTCGAGGGAGCCCGTGATGGGCGCAGCGTGTCGGAGCTGATGTCCAGCGGACGCCGCGTTCTCGGACGTGAGCAGGTCATGGACGGTGTCCCGGAGATGATCGACGACGTGCAGGTCGAGGCGACCTTCCCGGATGGAACCAAGCTGGTCACCGTCCACTCGCCGATCGCCTAGGAGGGCCCGTGCTGCCAGGAGAGATCATTCCCGCGGACGAAGCCGTGCCGTTGAACCCCGGACGTGTCCGCACGCGGGTCCGCGTGGTGAACCGCGCGGACCGGCCGGTGCAGGTCGGCTCGCACTATCACTTCGCCGCCACCAATCCCGAGCTGGAGTTCGACCGTCAGGCCGCGTGGGGGCATCGACTGGACATTCCGGCCGGTACCGCCGTGCGCTTCGAGCCCGGCGTCGAGCGGGAGGTGATGCTGGTCCCCATCGCCGGGCTCCGCAGGATCCGGGGGCTGCGCCTGGAATGGGCCGGTGACCTGGACAGCCGGGACCACCAGCCGACCGAATTCGTCTATGGAGGCAGGGGTGAAGGGCACCGATGACCTCGGACGAGAACACACCGCGGATCGACCGTGCACGTTACGTCGAGTTGTTCGGCCCCAGTACCGGTGACCGGGTACGCCTGGCCGACACCGACCTGTTCATCGAGGTCACCGAGGATCGCTGCCTGGGGCCGCACGGTTCCGGTGACGAGTCCGTGTTCGGCGGCGGCAAGGTGGTCCGCGAGTCGATGGGGCAGTCGATGGCGATCCGCGCCGAGGGCACGGCGGACGTGGTCATCACCGGCGCTGTGATCCTGGACCACTGGGGGGTGGTCAAGGCCGACGTCGGCATCCGCGACGGACGCATCGTCGGCATCGGCAAGGCAGGCAACCCGAACGCCGCCGACGGCATCGATCCGGCGCTGGTGATCGGTCCGTCGACGGAGATCATCACGGGGAACGGCCGGATCCTCACCGCCGGGGCGGTCGACTGCCACGTCCACTTCATCGATCCCCGATCGATCGACGTCGCGCTGGCTTCGGGAACGACGACACTGATCGGTGGCGGTACCGGGCCGGCAGACGGCTCCAGGGCGACCACGGTGACGCCGGGCGACTGGAACATCGGGCGTATGCTGCAGGCCCTCGACGGCGTCCCGGTGAACGTCCTGCTGCTCGGCAAGGGCAACACCATGCGCGGCGAAGCACTGACCGAGCAGCTGCGCGGGGGCGCCGGGGGCCTGAAGCTGCACGAGGACTGGGGATGCACCCCCGCGGTGATCGACAACGCCCTGCGCATCGCCGAGGAAACCGGTGTGCAGATCGCGATCCACACCGACACCCTCAACGAGTCCGGCTTCCTCGAGTCCACCCTGGAGGCCATCAACGGCCGGTCGATCAACGCCTACCACGCCGAGGGCGCAGGCGGTGGGCACGCACCGGACATCATCCGGATCGCCTCCGAGCCGCACATCCTTCCGTCGTCGACGAACCCGACCCTCCCGCACACCGTGAACACGATCGACGAGCACCTCGACATGCTCATGGTGTGCCATCACCTGAAGCCGTCGATTCCGGAAGATCTGGCCTTCGCCGAAAGCCGTATCCGACCGACCACGATCGCTGCCGAGGACGTGCTGCACGACGTGGGCGCGATCTCCATGGTCAGTTCCGACGGGCAGGCCATGGGGCGCATCGGCGAGGTCGTCATGCGCACCTGGCAGACCGCACACACCATGAAACGGCATCGGGGTTCGCTTCCGGGCGACAACCGCGCGGACAACATGCGCGCCCGCCGGTACGTCGCCAAATACACGATCAACCCGGCGATCACGCACGGCATCCAGGACGCAGTCGGGTCGGTCGAAGTCGGCAAGATCGCCGACCTGGTGCTGTGGGAACCGAAGTTCTTCGGTGTCAAGCCCCAGATGGTCCTCAAGGGCGGGTTCGCCGCGCGGGCCATGCTGGGCGATGCCAACGCCTCGATCCCCACACCGCAGCCGGTGTTCTCGCGTCCGATGTTCGGGTCGTTCCTGAAGCCGGCCGCGGCGAGCAGCGTGCACTTCGTCGCCCCGACAGCGCTGGACGCCGAGCTCCCCGAACGGCTGCGGCTGTTCCGTAGGCTCATCGGTGTCACCAGCACCCGTTCAACCACCAAGGCCGACCTGCCGCTCAACGACGCCACCCCGGAGATCCGGGTGGACCCGGACAGTTTCGCGGTGCGCATCGACGGGGAACTCGTCGAACCGGATCCGGTCTCGGAGCTGCCGATGGCGCAACGCTACTTCCTGTTCTGACCATGTCGTGCTCGCTGGTCATGCTGGCCCTTGCAGACGCTCGTTTTCCGGGCGGTGGCCACGCGCACTCGGGCGGGGTGGAGGAAGCCGTGCACCGAGGTCTTGTCACCGGTCCCGCAGGACTGCGGGAGTTCCTGTTCGGACGACTGCAGAGCGTGGGTCGCCAGGCCGCGGTGTTCGCCGCCGCCGCCGCTCACGCAGCCGACGCGGGGGTCGACGGCCGGTACTGGCGGCGGCTGGACTCCGAGATCGACGCGCGCACGCCGTCCCCCGCGCAACGGGAGGCGTCCCGCGCGCAGGGGCGCGGGACCGCGCGTGCCGGTCGTGCCGCCTGGCCCTCGGCAGCGCTCGACGCGTTGCTGGCGGTGTCCACGAGACCACACCACCCGGCTGTCATCGGCGCTCTGATGGGGGGCGCGCGTGCGGGCACGCCGCGGGAGGCCGCCGCTGTGGCGGCGTACCTGTCGGTCAGCGGCCCCGCTTCGGCCGCTGTGCGGCTGCTGGGTCTCGATCCCTTCGCCGCGAACGCCGCCGTGGCCGTACTCGGGCCGGATCTCGAACGCATCACCGAGTACGCCGCTTTTGTGGCCGGGCACGACCCGGCCGCTCTGCCCGCGGTGGGCGCTCCCGCGCTCGATCTGCTGGCGCAGGCCCACCGACGACACCATCGAGACGAGGTGCGACTCTTTGCCAGCTGACCGGAGCCGCCAGCACGACCACGACCACGACCACCGGCACCCGGTGAACTTCGATCCGACCGCGCCGGAACCAGACCCTTTCGGCTCTGCGCCCACCGCGGGACGCCCGCTCCGCATCGGGCTGGGCGGTCCGGTCGGAAGCGGGAAGACCGCACTGGTCGCCGCCCTGTGCCGCTCCCTCGGCGCCGATGTCGACCTCGCCGTGGTGACCAACGACATCTACACGACCGAGGACGCGGACTTCCTGCGGCGTGCCGGTGTCCTCGACCCGGACCGGATCGAGGCCGTGCAGACCGGGGCCTGCCCGCACACCGCGATCCGCGACGACATCACGGCCAACCTCGACGCCGTCGAACGCCTGGAGCAGCGCCACTCCGGTCTGCGCCTGATCCTGATCGAGAGCGGCGGCGACAACCTGACGGCCGTGTTCAGCCGCGGGCTGGCCGACGCCCAGATCTTCGTCGTGGACGTCGCCGGAGGTGACAAAGTGCCGCGCAAGGGCGGTCCCGGCGTGACCACCGCCGACCTGTTGGTCATCAACAAGATCGATCTGGCTGAGCGGGTCGGTGCGGACATGGCGGTCATGACCGCCGACGCGCACCGGATGCGCGGCGGGCTTCCGGTGATCACCCAATCGCTGACCGACACCCCAGAAGCGCCCGAGGTGACGGTCTGGGTCCGAGAACAGTTGGCGCGATGAAGGCCCGCGCGCGCCTGACCGTGGAGCTCGACTCGCGGGGCCGCAGCGTCGTCCGGGAGCTGACCTCGGCCTCGCCGCTGACCCTGATGCCCCGGCGCGGGGCCGTCCGACCTGCCGCGGGACCGACGGATCGGGCGGTGGTGCACCTGGTCAACTCGGTGACGTCCCCACTCGGCGGAGACGAGCTGGACCTGCGGGTGCGGGTCGGAGCGGGCGCGCGCCTGCTGCTGCGCGGTGTCGCCGCCACACTGGTGCTGCCCGGCCACCGCCGGGGCGGCAGCCGCAGCACCGTGCATGTCGAGGTCGCCGAGGGCGGCACCCTCGAATACCTGCCGGAACACACCGTGGTGACCGCTCGTGCCGAGCATGAGGCCGAGTTCCGGGCGGAGCTGGCGCAGGACGCGCTCATGCGCTGCCGCGAGATGCTGGTACTCGGACGCAGCAATGAGCGTCCCGGTGTGCTGCGGACCAGCACGCACGTCACGCGCGGGGAAGTACCGCTGGTGCGGCAGACGCTCGAACTCGGAAACCCCCGTCTGGAGGCCAGTGCCGGCTATCTCGCCGGGGCGCGGGTCGTGGCCACCGAATCCGTGGTCTGGAAGAACGACCCGGTGGCGCCGACGAGCGGCGAGTGGTGGTCGTTGACCCCGCTGGCCGCCGGCGGGGCGACGGCCACCGCCCTGGCTTTTGACGCGGTGACCGCGCGATACCGGCTGACCGAAGCCCTTCGGACGCACCCGGACGGGAAGGAGCTCACGGAGGAGCACTGGTGAGCACGAAGACGCCCCCACCGGAACACCGCAATGCCCTCGGCCCCGAAGCACTGCGGGGGATCTTTCGCGGAGTCGCGCAGGTGTACCTGCAGAACAACACGCTCACCGGTGTGCTGTTTCTGGCGGGGCTGTTCGTCTTTGGCCCGGTCGCAGGGATGGGGGCACTGCTCGGAAGCGCGGTCGGGATCGCCACCGCCGTGCTGTTGCGGGTACCGGCCGAGCGGATCGGACAGGGACTCTACGGCTTCAACGCCGTCCTGGTCGCCCTGGGAGCCGCAGGCTCGTTCCGTCCACTGTGGCTCACCGCATTCGTCGCTGCGGGGGGCGCGGTGGTGGCCACGCTGCTCACGCACGTCGCCCGGTACTTTCTGCGCGTACCGGCCTACACCGCGCCCTTCGTGTTCACGTACTGGCTACTGGAGTACCTGCATGAGTCCAGGCACTGGCCTTCGGCGCCACCGGCCCATCCGGTGCTCGGGCTGGGCGTCTTCGCCAGCGCGGCCGAGGTCTTCCTCGTGACGGGTCTGCTGCCGGGCCTGTTCGTCCTCGCCGGACTCGCGGTTTCACGGTGGACCCTGGCAGTGGGAGCCCTCGCGGCCGCACTGGTGACGTACGGAATCGTGCAGGGAGTTCCGCTGTTCCCGGCCGACGAGATCACCACCGGCGTCTACGGCTTCAACGCCGTGCTCGTCACGGTGGGCATGCTCAGCACCGGCAGAGGATGGCGGGCGTGCGTCCTCGCCGTTCCCGCCGTGCTGCTGTTGCAGGCCGGGATCGAGGCGGTCGGACTCACTCCGGCCACGTTTCCCTTCGTGCTGGCGATGTGGTGTGCCGACCTCTGGCGCGCTCGCTCGGAGCGCGAGAGGTAACCGAGCGCAAGTCGGCTCGGTGATGCCGTAGTCGCCGTTGGCGTGGTGCACGCGCGCCCAGGAGGCGGGACCCGCTGCCCCGGCGGACACCAAGTGAGCTGAGCAGGGTCGGGACCGGCGTGGTGGCTTCCGCTTCGCCGGCTCGCCGTCCGGGCGGCACGTGAGCCGTTGGCCCGGCCCGGATCGCATGATCACGGGCCGGGCGGGCCGGATCCGCCTGCCGGTCGGTCGGCGTCAGCCGACCGCGGCGGCGAACATGCCGGGCTCGTAGGAACCGCCCTTCAGATGCACGATCACGGCGAGCCGGTTGGCCGCGTTGATCAGCGCGACCAGGGCGACCAGCGCGGCTACCTGGTCGTCGTCGTAGTGCTTGCGCACCTGGGCCCAGGTCTCGTCGGACACCCCCTGGTGGGCGTCGGCGAGCCGGGTGCCCTCCTCGGCGAGGGCCAGCGCGGCCCGCTCGGCGTCGGTGAACACGGTGGACTCGCGCCAGGCGGCGACCAGGTGGAGCCGGACCGCGCTCTCACCGGCGGCCGCCGCCTCCTTGGTGTGCATGTCGACGCAGTGACCGCAGCCGTTGATCTGGCTGGCGCGCAGTGACACCAGCTCCTGCGTGGACTTCGGCAGCGGCGACTGCTGGACCACCAGAGCGGCGCCGGCGAACCGCTTGGCGAACTTAAGGGAGATCTCGTTGTCGAACATGTTGAAACGGGCGTCCATGACGTCGTCCTCACTCGTGTTCGTGGTGGTGCACTGGACGAACACGAGACGCCGGCGCCCCGCTCCCTGTGACAGGTCGGCCGTGTGACACGCGCCATGGCTCATGGATGTCACACATCCGCGAGGGCCGGTGTCCGGCGCGCGGGACGCCGTCGGGATCAGCCCGTCTCGCGGGCCAGGACGCGGCGGGCCGCCTCGGCTTCCGCCGCCGCCGGGGACAGCTCGTCGAGGGAGTCGAGCTCGGTGTCGCTCTCCAGCTCCCGCTCCCAGGCCGCCGCGAGCTGTTCCTGCTCCTCGCGCGGTTTGGCGCTGACGGCTTCCCGGTGGTCCGGGTCCAGAGCCGTCAGGAATCGTCCGACCGTGTCCGTGGACATGCCGTGCTCCTTGTCGCTGGGAAGGTAGCTGGGAAGGCCGCCGGGAAGCAGGCCGCTCCCAGCACCAGCATGGCCAGCCGCTCCGCAGACGGCGACCCGAGACGGAGACAAGTGGAGTGGCAGAGTGGAAGACCGACCCCCGGCTTCACGGAGACAGAACCGAACATGCGCCTCCTGCTCATACGCCACGGCCAGACCCCTTCCAACCTCAAGCACCTGCTGGACACGGCAGAACCCGGCCCCGGGCTGACCCCGCTGGGACAGGAGCAGGCGGCCGCCCTCCCGGACGCGCTGGCGGAGGAGAGGATCGACGCCCTCTACGCCTCCACCCTGCTGCGCACCCAGCTCACCGCGGCACCGCTGGCCACCCGGACGGGACTGGAGGTCCGGGTGCGCGACGGCATCCGGGAGCTGTCCGCCGGCGACCTGGAGATGCGAGGGGACGCCGAGGCCGCCGAGACCTACCTGACCACGGCCTTCGCCTGGTCGGCCGGGGACACCGAACTCCGGATGCCGGGCGGCGAGAACGGGGTGGAGGCCCTGGGGCGGTACGACGCCGTCGTGGAGGAGGCCGCGGCCACCGGGGCCGGGACCGTGGCCATGGTCAGCCACGGCGCCGCGATCCGCATGTGGGTGGCGGCCCGGGCGGAGAACGTCGACGTCGACTTCGCCTCCGCGCACGCGCTGCGGAACACCGGAGTCGTCATCCTCTCCGGTGCCCCCGGCGAAGGCTGGTGGGCGCACCGCTGGGAAGAGCACTCCATCGGTCCCGAGGACAGCGGCCCGGACGCCAGCGGTCCCGCGGGGGAAGCCGTCGAGGACGCCCAGGGTTAGCCGACCGGGCGCACGCTCGGGTATCGCCGCCGCCGGGCGCGCGGTGCCCCCCCGCCACTCCAGGACCGCCACCTCGCGCCCGAAGACGGCGGCGAGGTGGCCCGGTCGACGGCGACCGCCGTGCCGGGCAGCGATCCGGCCGCCCCGCGCCGAGAGCGAATCCCGGGTGCACGCAGGGGTGCCCGGACGCTACGCTGCGGCCATGGAGTGTTGTGCCGCCTGGCGTACCCGCCGCTGAGGGCCCTGCTCACCGCCGATCCGACCGCGATCGGCAGGGAGCGGGCCGACCGATGCCTTCTCTTCTCCCGGGCATCCCCCGGTATCCCCGGGCATCTCCGGGTATCAAGCCCTCAGCCCCGAAAGGCACACTCCCATGCGCATCCGCGCGTTCCTTCACGGCGACTTGACGCCACTCACCGAACTGACCATCGAGACGTTCCGGCCGTTCTACGAGGACTCCTTCCGCCCCTTGGTGGGCGAGGTCGTCTTCGCCAACCAACACGGCGACTACCGCGAGCAGGTCGTCGAACTCCACGCACCCGAACGGCACGCGTACGTCGCGGTCGCCGAGACCGAGGACGGCATCACGGGCTACGTGGCCTGGACCGTCGACCCGGCGCGCAGGAACGGCAGTGTCACGCACCTCGCCGTGTCCGCCGAGCACCGCCGGCACCAGGTGGGCACCGCCCTGTGCGAGCACGCCTTCGAACAGATGCGGTCCCTCGGAGCCGAAGTGGTCGAGAGCGGCACCGGAGGAGACCCCTTCCACACACCCGCCAGAGCCCTGTACGAGAAACTCGGCTGCACCCCGCTCCCGGTGACCGTCTACTACCGGGAGCTCTGAACCGACCGCTCCGGGACGGGCGCCCCCACGCACCCGTCCCGGGCTCGGCCCGTGCCCGTCCAGTCCCACCTCTCTCGTCGGGCAGGGTGCCCGGTGCCTCGACCTCTACCGAACCCGGAGCAGTCACACCCGCTTTCGAGAAGCCATCCGAGTACAGGTGCTCATGTGTCTGATCACGCTTCGGTGTTGGATGGTCTCGTGCTCGATGAGCTACCGGGCCCCGGGGGGCGGGCCGAGTGACCCCGGGGTGGCCCGATCTCGATCGCTCTCCGCGACGGGGCGGACGTGGATCGTCACTGCCGGTGGTTAGAGTTCTCGGTGCGGCTTGGGATGTCCGGTTGTTCAAGAGGTATGGGGAGGGTGCTGTGTTACCGAGCGAGGGCGGTTCGGGTCCGGGTCTGTCGTCATGGGCGTCGGCCCCGTTCGGTCCGGCGGCGGGGGCGCTTTCCGCGCAGGCCGACCTGGCCGCCGAGTTGTCGTCGTTCACGGCGTTCCGCAAGCGCGTCGACGACCTCATCCGCGACTTGAAGGGCTCGGCGGCAGCTCCGGACGAGGTGGCCCAGGAGCAGCTCGTACGCCACCAGTTCGGCGGCGGAGACGGGGCATGGGCGGAGGCGGCCGGGCTGTTCACCGCGTACGAGACGGTGATCGGCGAACTGGAGACGCTGTCGAAGCTGCTGTCGGACTCCATGGAGGGCATGAACATCGCCGTGCTGGCCTCGCACAAGGGCTACCAGAACATCGACCTGGACGTCCGGGACCGTATGGCGGCGATCAGCGCGGAGACCACGGAGCACTACGGCGGCAGTTACGATCCCGGCCTCCTGCAGCAGGGCCCGGGCGTGGGTGGCCGGACGTCGGTGGGCGGCGACGCCGGAGGATCGATCTGATGCCGGAGAAGGGACCCGGTGGCGGAACGTCCTTCGAGGACATGAGCCACGAGCAGATGCTGGCGTGGCTGGATCAGGCGAACGCGGGGACGGTGCAGGCTGCCGCCGACCGGCTGATCGCCGCGGCCAAGGAGATCCACAAGATTGCTGAGGACCTGAAGGTCCGCCCGCAGTGGGTGGAATGGAAGGGCAAGGGCGCGGACGCTTTCCGCACCTGGAGCGGTGATCTGGCCAACTCCACGCTGCGCCTCGGCGACTTCAGCGAGCACGCGGCGAAGTGGCTGGCGGAGACCTCCGGAGCGATCGCCCAGGCGCAGGCGTCGATCCCACGTGACGCCGAGAGCGCACAGGCGAACCTGGACGCGGCGCGGGCGGCACGCAACGACCCGGACGCCGCAGCGGTGGGCGCCAAGTCCGCGAGCGAGCTCGAGGCGCTGGCGGCGAACAAGGAGAAGGTGCGCCAGCAGGCAGCGGCACAGATGCGGAAGCTGGGACAGACGTATGCGTGGTCGGCCACACAGCTGAACGCGCTGGAACGCCCGAAGTTCCCACCGCCGCCCAAGGCGTTCGTGCCGGATGGCAGCGACGAGTTTCACGGCGCCACGGCTGAGGCTCGTGCTGGTGGTTCCCCAGCAGGGACCTCGTCCTTTGGTGCTGTCTCCTCCGCAAACCCGGCGCACGCTCGAGAGGGTTCCTCCGGTGCTTCCGACCTGCGGCAGTCCTCAGGTGCGGCATCGTCTGAACGCCATGTACAGGTGGATGTGGAGCAGCCCACGCGGATGGGCATCGACTCCGTGGCCGCGCTACCCCACAGTCCGCCGTCTCCGACAACTGCGGCAGGCGACCTGTCCGGCCCGGAGCAGGTGAAGGGCGGTACGACTCCGCAGACCGGCTTGATCTCTTCCGTGTTCGGTAGAGGCGGAGGCGCTCCCGTCAACAACCAGGCAGGGCAGGGACGGGCACCAGGAGTTGGCCGTGCCCCCTTCCCACCTGGCCAGGGGTCCGTGTCGAATCCCGTGCGCATGCCGCCAGGTGCTGACGGCAGCAGCGGTATTGTCGGCGGCCGTTCCGTCGCACCCCCCGCGGGCAGGCCCACGGGGGCCATCCCGCGCGGTGTGGTCGTGGGCGGGGAGGGTGCGGACGCACCACGCGGCCCGGTGGGTCCGACCACAGGACCGACGAGTCCGGTCGGCCGTGCGATGGGGCAGCAGAGCCAGGTTCCCGGCCAACGACCCAGGGTCTCGAACCGGGGCGTCGTCGGCGGCCGTCCGTTGCCCCATGACGGTGCCGTCAGCGGCTTTCCGCAGCAGCCGGGGCGTGCGGGGACGGTGATGTCCGGTCCTGGCAGCCCAGGTGCCACAGCGAGTTCGGCCACGGCGGGCCGCGGCATCGTGGGCGGCACGCCCAGCGCGACGCGCCAGAGTGGTGGCCGTGGTGTCGGCGGAACGCGTGCCTCTCGGCCGGCGCCTTCGCCGAACGCGGGCAGCAGCCGCGGGCGCCCGCACGGCGCGGCGGAGGATGAGGAGACCCGGCGGCAGGGCGGCCTCCGCGCCGTACCGCCGGTCATCGACTGATGTGTCCAGGAACGAAAGAGAGCGAAGTCCATGCGTACCAGCAGCACTAGGCACAAGGGCCGCCGTGCCGCGGCTTCGGCGGTCCTCGGCCTGCTGCTGGTCACCGCCGCGGGCACGACGGCCCACGCGGAGTCGACGCGTGAGAAGCAGTGGTTCCTGGACGCGATGAAGGCCGAGCAGATGTGGCAGACCAGCACCGGCGAGGGTGTCACGGTCGCCGTCATCGACAGCGGTGTCGACCCGAACAATCCCGACCTGAAGGGACGCGTCCTGCCCGGCAAGGACCTCGCGCCGGACCAACCGGGCGATGAGCACACCGACTACGACGGCCATGGCACGGGCATGGCCGGCCTGATCGCGGGGACCGGCGCGTACGGCGGAGGCAACGGAGCCTTCGGACTCGCCCCCGGCGCGAAGATTCTCCCGATCCGGCTGCCCAAGGGCGGTACGGCTGCCAACATGGCGGAGGGAAACGCACGCTTCAACAAGGCTGTTGCCCCGGCGATCCGCTACGCCGCTGATACAGGCGCAAAGGCCATCAACATCTCCCAGGGTGTTACAGAAGATTCCCCACAGGTGACCGCAGCGGTCAAGTACGCACTCGACAAGGGATCCTTGATTTTCGCCGGCGTCGGAAACGACGGTGACAAGGCCAACGAGGTGATGTACCCCGCTGCCACTCCGGGAGTGGTCGGTGTAGCGGCGGTGGGCAAGGACCTGCGCAGGACCGCCGAGTCCGAGTACGGTCCGCAGGTCGACATGGCCGCTCCGGGGGAGGACATGGTGGCCGCCTGCGGGAGCGAGACCGGCCTCTGTCGGTCTCACGGCACCAGCGACGCCACCGCCCTCGCCTCGGCCAGCGCCGCTTTGATCTGGTCGGTGCATCCGGACTGGACCAACAACCAGGTCCTGCGCGTCATGCTCAACACCATCGGCGGCCCCACCGACGGCGCCAAGCGCAACGACTCCATCGGCTACGGCATCGTCCGCCCCCGCATCGCCCTGCAGAACCCCGGCGACCCGGGGCCCGCCGACGTCTACCCGCTCCCCGACCTCGCGGACGCCGAGCCGAAGTCTCCCTCCCCCCGGCCTTCTGGCACCCCCGGGGCAGGCGCTCCGGTCACGGATGAGGACACCGCCACGACGGACTCCGCGGTGTCCACGGACGACGGTACCCTCTGGACAACGCTGGGCATCGGTGCGGCCGTACTCCTCGCAGCGGCCATCGCGGTCGCCATCGTCGTCCGCAGGCGCCGGACACCGGCAGCCTCCCTCCCGACACCCGCCCCCGTCCCAGGCCAGTTCCCCTACCCGGCAGCGGGGTTCACGGCGCCTCCGCCTACTCCTCCGGAGGCGCCGGGCAGCGTCATCCGGCCCGGTCAAGGGCCTGGTCCCGTCTGAGTACAGCTACTCAGACGCAGTGGTGGCCGATACGGATGAGGCGCATGATGACGGGCCGTTACCGTTCGTCTCGACCACAACCACTGCGTTGCGGGCGCACATCCATATCCGCTCGGCAGCGAGTGACAGGAAACGGGAGGAACCGCGTATGGCGTGGGAGGAGTGGGAGCAGCTCAAGACCGCAGCGGCCGATCGGCAGTCCACGCAGATGCAGCTCAACCGGTTACCGGCCGACCAGGGCGGCACCAGCGGCAGCACGAATGGTGTTCATGGTCCTCCTTCCGGCGGGTTGAGGTCGGACAAGATCGTGTGGTCCAAGGCGGGGGAAGGCGTCGGTGACCTCCGGAAGAACATCGGCAAGGCGCTGACGAAGCTGGCGGACGGCCAGACGGGGCTCGACAAGGGGTCCGGGTGCCTGACCGTGGCGGCGCAGCAGGGCGTGTACGACTCGTGGGAGCGCCGGGCGAAGGACATCAGCGAGCTCTGCGACGGGCTCGCCGAAGTGCTGGAGAAGACGGGCAATGACCTGCTGAGGACCGACGAGGCCATCAAGGCCGAGATCGCCAGACTGACGGTCGGCTCCAGGGAAGCGTCCGGTGCCGACGGCAAGGGGCGGTGAGCCACGGCATGGACCTCAAGACGCTCAGGACACTCAAGCCGTCCGAGTACGCGGAGGCGGCGGACGGGTACCGGGCGGTGAGCGACATGGCTGATGCGGCCAGGGAGAGCATCGGTCAACAGATCACCAAGGCCATGCGGAAGGCCAACAAGGGGGAGGCCGCGGACGCGGCGCAGAAGCAGCTGAAGAAGCTTTCGGACAACTTCCACTACACCCAGGTCGAGTGCGGCCTGGTCAGCGGAGCCCTCAACGGCTTCTCATCCGAAATCGCCGCCCCCAGAGGCCGCCTGTTGGAGGCACTGGAGGATGCGGCAGCCCTGGAGTACCCCGTCAGCGCGAACGGCGACGTCACCTATCCCGCCGGCGGTAAGAACGAGCTGACCGGGGACAAGATTCCCGGCGGCACGGCCGTGGGCAACAACGGCATGCTGGTCCCCGGCAACAGGAGGCTCCACGGCCCTGACAGCAACGGGTTGTACACACCGGGTACGGGCACCAGTGACATCGACCCGCACCGCGGGAACCCACACTCGACGAAGGCCCGGGACATCGCCGACCGCATCGCCCACGCCCTGCGCGAGGCCGGGGAGATCGACGAGCGGTACAGCAGGGCGCTGAACAAGCTCAAAGCGGCACCGGGGCTGAAGGTCGACGCGAAGACCTGGGCCGACGCTGCCGCCGACACCAAGGCCGTGGGCACTGCCGCAGCGGAGTACCTGAAAGACGACATCCCCCTCGACAAGTCCCCTGCCGCTCGCAAGGACTGGTGGGACCACCTCACGCCGGAACAGCGGGATGAATACCTGGCGGTCTACCCGGACGTGATCGGAAACCTGGACGGCATCCCAGCCACGACACGGGACGAGGCGAACCGGGAGAACATCCAGCTCCTCATCGGAAAACTCTCGGAGCAGGATGACGAGAAATCGAAGACGATGTTGGGCGGGCTGAAGGGGATCCAAGAGAAGCTACAGGAAAGAAGTGTGCCTCCGATGTATCTCCTTGGCATCGGAGACGAAGGCAACGGGCGGGCGATCGTGTCCTACGGAAATCCCGACACCGCGGAGAACGTCTCGGCTTACGTCCCAGGGCTCGGAACGAAGCTGGACGGTGAATTCGCCGGCGGCACGATGAAGCGAGCCCAGGACACGGCCCTCGGTGCCAGCGAGGTCGACCCTCACAGCTCGACTGCGTCGATCGTCTGGCTCGGCTACGATGCGCCTCAGCTCTCTCCGACGGATCTCGCCGCCAACACAGACGTCATGTACAGGGATAATGCCGAGGCTGGCGCTCCTGCGTACAACAGCTTCATGGCAGGAATCTCGGCGACGAACGAGAATGCGGATCCGCACATTACGGCTATTGGGCACTCCTACGGCTCCCTCACCGTTGGTTTGTCCGCTCAAGAGAAGGGCGGCATCCCCGGAGCCGATGACATCATCCTTGTCGGCAGCCCTGGGACTGGCGCAAAGACCGCTGACGATCTGAACGTCGGCAAGGACCACGTGTTTGTCGGGGCCGCAGACAACGACATCGTCACTAAGCTTCCCAATCGCAACGAGGCCAGTGGCATGGGCGCCGGGGCTGCTGGTGGCGGATCGGCGGGATTGGTTTTGGGCCTGGGGATGGGCGGCCCCGTGGGAGGATTCGCCGGCGGTGCAGTCGGCGCGGTCGTGGGCGGCGTAGCAGGCTATATGGCTCAGGATCAACAGACCGACCCCAGTCAGATCTGGTTCGGGACCGACCCGGCAAACAAGGAGTTTGGGGCCACACGCTTCTTGGTCGACGATGGCCCTACTGTAGTCCAGGGCGGAGTTGACGCGCATTCGCAGTATTTCACCCCCGCAAAGGATCAGATGTCAGCCGACAATATTGCAAAAATCGTGGTTGGGAATTCCGATGAAATCAGCTTGGAACAGTCGCGATGAGGAGCGTCAGAACTGCAATTCTGGCAGGAGTTCTGCTTTTGGCGGGATGTGGCACTTCGGAGCCGTCGGACGAAGGGAAGCCGAAGATGGACATGCAGGAAGCGGCGGAACGCGCTGACAAGATCCTGGACGGGACGTTCGCTGCCATCGAGCCCGCCGTCCACTGGACCCACGGAAAATCAACCGAGGGCAGTTGTGACGTGTCACGGCGTCGCGTGGTGATGACCATCATCTCCCCGGAACGCAGAGGGAGTTTCCTCGGGGTGGTGGAACGCTATTGGAAATCCGAAGGGTATCGACAGCTCGGTGCCAACCAGAGCGCCAAGAGCCCTGCGACATATTTCGAGACACCCGATCAATTCCGTGTGCGCCTTCTCATCGGCGGCAATGGCCAAGCCTTCTTCGAGGTGGCCACACCGTGCGTCGCCAAGTCCTCGGTGTCGCCGCCGACAGCAGATACGGTCGGCCCCAATTATGTAGGAAAATCTATCCCGGACCCCAACGTCCGATCTGACTTCTGGTCGGCAACCAGCCCGATTTCCTCCACTTCACCAACGACACCGGCGAGCGAAGGTTGAACCGCAGCGACGCACATGCCGTCGACATCTCCGTGGCCATCACCACCGAGTCCGGACTCGCCGCCCCCGTGCTCCGGATCGTGCGCGAGGCGCTGGGATCCGGGTTCCACATGGTCGCAGTGGACCGGTTGCGGGGCGGGAGCAAGAAGGGGGTCTACCGCGTTCGGGTCGACGGACCGCGGGCAGCGAGTGTGATCGTCTACAGCTGGGCCGAGTCCGAGAACTTCTGGCCCGGTTCGGAAGACGCCGACGCGGCCCACCCGTTCGCCCCCGCCTCCGGGCTGGCCCCCTTCCTCGCCGCTCAGCGCAGGCTGGACCGCCTCGGAGTCCGGGTTCCCGGAGTGCTCCTGGCCGACGACAGCCGCCGACGGTACCCGGCGGACGTCGCGGTGGTCGAGGACGTGGCCGGTGGCACCCTCGAAGCGCTTCTGGCGACGGACCCCACCCGCGCAACAGACGCCTTGGGCGAGCTGGCCGCCATGCTCGACGTGATGCACCGGCAGCACAGCCGGCGGTACGGCAGGGTGGACGTGATCGAACGGGGCGACAAGGCGAGCGGTGCTTCGTGCGAGCAACTGGTCCTCGAGCGTGCCCTCGAGGATCTGGCGGACGCGGCGGGACGGGACCCCGGGATCGGGTCAGCCGCGCCCCCTCTGCACGACCGCCTCCAGGAGCTGGCCGCAGTCGTCCCGCCTCGGACGAGCCACGGACTGATCCACGGCGAACTCGGGCCCGACCACGTCCTGGTCGACGCCTCCGGACGCCCGGTCCTGATCGACATCGAGGGGCTGATGTTCTTCGACGTCGAGTGGGAGCACGTCTTCCTTCAGATCCGCTTCGGTGAGCGGTACCCGGCCTTGTCCCGCCCCGACCTGGATCCGGCACGGCTCGACCTCTACATGCTCGCCATGCGTCTCTCCCTGGTGGCCGGCCCCCTGCGCCTCCTCGACGGCGACTTCCCGCACCGGGCGGCGATGCGGGGGATCGCCGAGCACAACGCGAAGGAGGCGTTGGCCCTCCTGCCGTCGGCGTAACGAGCGGACGGTTCCCCACGGCCCGGGCCCGCGACCGGCGCAGGCCGGGAGGACGGCAGTCGGACCGTTCTTCCTGTCCATGGATGAGCGGCCCGCCACGGGTCCGCCCGGCCCTGAGCCGAAGTCAAGTCGACGGATGCGTCGAGAGGCCGGCGAGCAGGTCGTCGAGCGGGGCGGGTACGCGGTCGGGTTCGAGGGCCTCGACGAGGACGCGGCCGTAACGGACCTTGCGCCCCTTCTTCGTGCCGAGGAAGCGCCGCAGCTGCTGCTGCGGGGTGCGGCCCTGCTGCGCGGGTTGGCGCAGGAACGTCCGCAGGGCACGCAGGTCGCCCTCGGCCCGGACGACTTCCTCCACCCGTGCCACACCCAGCGCGCGGATCAGCTCGTCCTCCAGATCCGCCGCGCAGACGAAGAACCGCTGCGGCTGTGCCGACCCGGCCACCGCCGGCCCGGTCAGGGCACGGGCGTAGAAGGGACGTTCCCTCACGTCGCACAGTCCCGTGAGGCGCAGGCCCAGGCCGGGTGACGGCCCGAGAAGCCGGGCGAAGCGCCCGACGCTCATCGCACCGCCCATCGGCAGCACGCACACCCCTTCGCCCTCCAGGTCCCGCCCGCGCCGCTCAGCCAGTGCGTCGACGGCCGCGGCGTCGCTCGGCCCTTCGAGCAGGACGACCGCCCGGACGGACAACCGCGCCGCCAGCTCGCGCGCGGGCTCACCCGGTCCACCGGCGTCCCACGCGACGACTGCTTCCCGGAACGCCCCCATGTCGGCCATGCGAAGAGTCTCCGCCCTCTCCGGCCGGCACGGTACGGATTTTCTCCGTCGGGGCCTCGGCGGTCTTCTCCTCGGCTGGACGGGCGGCAGTATGAGGAGTCCGGCCGACGCACGGTGGGAGAACATGATGGAGGCGAACATGACCAACCAGTGGGTGAAGCTCGAACTGGACGTCGCAGCGTTTGACGCACCCCACTTCGAGACGTATGTGGCACGGTGCCGCGAGGACGGCATCCGCCTGACCACCCTCGCCGAACTGGGCGACACACCGGAACACCGTCGCGCGCTGTACGCACTGAACAAGGAGTGCTCCGCGGACATCCCCGAGCGCGGGGAGTTCTACACGTACGAGGAGTACGCCGAGCGCCGCTTCGGAGCCGCCGGCTACGACCCGCGTGGCATCGTGATCGCCCTGGACGGCGACGAGTGGATCGGCATGGCGGCCACGTCCCTCCAGGAGGGCTTCCTCTTCAACGAGATGACCGGCGTACGGGCCGGCCACCGGGGCCGCGGCATCTCGATCGCCATGAAGACCTTCGGGATGGCGTTCGTCAGGCAGTCCGGAGCGAGCACGGTCCGGACCTTCCACCACCCGGCCAACGCGAACGCGATAGCGATGAACCGCAGGATGGGCTACGTGGAAACGGGAACGGACACGGAGACGGATGGCTGAGCGCGGGCCGTCCCCGGCCGACCGGAGCCGCCGGCTGCCCTGTTGCCCGGTTTCCCCGGAGGGCGCACCTCCCCTCGGACGGAACCAGATGATCCGGACGGGTGTTCTTGACAGTGGAGACCCTGACCGGAGGAAAGGATGATCTTGAATACCGCAGGCAAGCCCTCGTCCCGGCGTGAAGTGCTCGCCCTGGGAGCCGGAGCAGCACTGGCCACAGCCTTACCTACGAGCGGAAACGCCCACGCGTCGACACCCGAGGGCGGCAGCGAGATCACGCGCCGGCTGAGAGAGCTCGAACAGCGGCACTCCGCCCGGCTGGGGGTCTACGCCCGCGACGCCGCCACCGGCCGGACGGTGCGGTACCGCGCGCACGAGCGTTTCCCCGTCTGCTCGCTCTTCAAGACACTGGCCGTCGCGGCCGTGCTGCGTGACCTCGACCGCGACGGGGAGTTCCTGGCCAGGCGCATCCGGTACACCGGGAAGGACGTCACGGACTCCGGCTACGCACCGGTCACCGGCAAGCCGGAGAACCTCGCCGACGGCATGACGGTCGCGGAACTGTGCGCCGCCACCATCTGCCACAGCGACAACGCCGCGGGAAACCTCCTGCTCCGGGAGCTGGGAGGACCCACCGCGATCACCCGGTTCTGCCGCTCGATCGGGGACAGGACGACACGGCTCGACCGGTGGGAGCCCGCACTGAACTCCGCCGAACCGTGGCGCACGACGGACACCACCACCCCGAGCGCCGTCGGACGGACCTACACCCGTCTGGTTCTCGGCACCGCGCTCACGGTCGGCGACCGCGAGCGGCTCACCGACTGGTTGCTCGCCAACACCACGGGCGGCGCGAAACTGCGCGCCGGCCTGCCCTCCGACTGGACCGTCGCCGACAAGACGGGGGGCGGGATGTACGGGGCCAACCACGACGTGGGCATCACGTGGCCCCCGGGCCGCTCACCCCTGGTCATGGCGGTCCTCACGACGAAACACGAGCCCGACGCCTCCCCCGACAACCCGCTGATCGCCGAAACCGCCACCCTCCTGGCGAGAGCGCTCACCTGACCCCTGGAACAGGTACCGACCTGTCAGCCCTGTGCACCGAGGCTCGGAGACGGTGAGGCTCGGAGACGGTGTGGGCCCGGTGCACTTCCACTCCACGGGCCACCGACGCCGGGCCCGGCAGGACATGTCAGTCCGAACGCGCCGCGTCGTCCGGAGTCAGGGCGACAACAGCCACCGTCGGGGGCGGGGGCGACGGTGTGTACGCATAGGCCACGGCGGACCCAGGCACGTTGTCTCGGGGCTCGGTTCTTGTCTTCCGCACCTTCGTGCCGTCCTGGCGCGCCGGTCCGAGGCGCACCCCGAGACGAGGAGCCTGTTCCAGTTCCTGCCGCAACGCTTCCAATCCCCGTTCGACTCCCCATTCCTTCGCTCGTTGGGCAGCCCGCACGGTAATGGCAGCGATCACACCGCTCACGCGTTCGGGCTCCCCTGCTTCAGCTGCGCCGTCAGCTCTTGACCCTCCTGTACGGCGATGTCGAAGTCCGGATCCTGGTAGAGGCGAATCCGTCCCCGATGATCGACGATCACTGACGCGACCGCATGGAGATCAGCCTCCGAGGACGCTTCCAGCGCTTGCTGGAGATCGGCTTCGAAGGTCTCCTGATCGCCGGGGAACCCAAGTCCGGACCGCAGCGCAGCCCGAATGTCGCCGATGGTCCTCAAGGGCAGTGATGCCGGGATCGGTGCCTCTGCGCGCTGTGCGCTCACAGTCTTCTGCTCCTTGTTCTTCCCGTTCCACGAGGAGTGTTCTACGTCTTCACGCCCTCATCCTGTGCAGCCGTCGCTTCGAACCGATTTTGATCGACGAAGGCCGGCGCGGTCAGCGGGATGACCAGTCCGGGCAGGGGCATGAAGACGAGGGACGCCATGTCCTCAATATCCAGGCCGGGCAGCCCCGTGCGCCTGGTGGTTCGGCCACCGACCACCTCGCTCATGGGCGCGCGGGGCGACGCAGGCCCGGGGAGGACGGCAGTCGGACCCTTTTTCCCACCTATGGGTGAGCGACGCGTTCACCTGGAGTGCACCGTCCCGGCACCCTTCCAGGTGAACGCGTACCCCCTGCACCGGTTCTCGGTGCGGCTCCGCGAAAGGCCCGGGGTGGCCTCACCACGGGGCGCGGCACATCCGGTGGCGCAGGGGGAAGCGGGCGGCGGTCTCAGCCGAGGTGCCGGGCGAAGAACCGCAGCGTGCTGTCCAGCTCGAAGACCGGGATCTCCCCGTGCCTGCCCGGGTTGGCGTGCAGGGTCTTCTCGGCCGATCCCAAGGCGTCGAACAGCGCCAGGCCCTGGTCCCGCGGCACCCGCTCGTCGTCCCACTGCACCAGGAACTCCACCGGAACGGTGATCCGCGCGGCGGCCCCGGCCGACGCCAGTGCCCCGCCCAGGCCCAACACCGCCGCACGGACCCGGGGTTCGGCCGCGACGAACGGAACACCCAGCCCGCACCCCAACGACACACCCCAGTAGCCCACCGGGCCGGCGCCGACGTACTCGAGTTGCTGGACCGCGTCCAGGACCGCCCGCCACTCCGGGACGGTCTGCCGCGCCACCAGCGCCTGGAAACCGGCGATCAGCGGAGCCAGATCCTCCCCGGCCGCCACGCGAGCCTGGTTCTCGGTCGCGATCCGGTCGTACTCCTCGTCCTTCGGCCGGTCGCCGTGGCCCGGCACATCCACCGCCACCACCGCGAAACCGCACTCGGCCACGAAGCGCCGCGCACGGACCGCGACGCCGGGAGCCTTCTTGTGCTGACCGCCGCCGTGCCCCATCAGGACGAGGGGCCGAGTACCGGCGGCGCCTTCCGGCGACCACAGCACGCCGGGGATCTCGCCGAGGGTGAAGAGTTGTTCGCGGACGCCGTCGGACGACGTCTCAGAGCTGAAGCGCATAGCGTTCTGAGCCTTTCGGGATGCCTTCTGCGGGCACTCCCCAGACCATGCGAAGGAGGGAGCCCCGACCTGTCACAGCGTTGATCGGTCTCACCTCCTCGGTTCGCAGCAGCGCACGGCGGCGCCGAACGTACCACGCAGCACCCGCCCGCGTCCGCGCAATATCACCGGCCGACAGCCGCCACTCGACGCGTCACGCTTCTCCGGCCGACGGGGCGGTGGAGTCCGCGTTCGGCGACGGCGCCCCGGCCGCGGTTTCTCGCGCGGATCCAGCCGAGGCCGCAGCGATCACCGCAGCGGGTCCGGCACGACACAGCGCGCACACCTGCGATCTGGTCGGCACGCCGATCACGACGGCACAAGTGGCCGACCGGCTCGGAGTTCCGTACCGCGCCATCAGCCCCGGCCTTGCCGACCTCCTTGGCCGCCCGGGTTCACCCGGTGCTCTCCGAGCCGATGTGGGCGAGCACCGTAGCGGCGCCGTCCTCTGCGGCGATCCCGCGGGCGAGTTCGGCCGCGCGGCGGCGGTGGGCCGGCTCGGACAGGCAGGCCGTGATCGCGTCGCCGAGGGCTTCGGCAGTGAGGTCCTGGAACGGCACGGGCCGGGGGGCGACTCCCAGCTCGTACAGCCGAGACGCCCAGAACGGCTGGTCGGCCATGACGGGTACGGGCACGGCGGGCACCCCGGCCCGCAGTCCGGCCGCGGTGGTACCCGCCCCGGCGTGATGGACGACGGCGGCGGTGCGGGGGAACAGCCAGTCGTGCGGGACGTCGCCGACGGCCAGGACGTCGGTGCCGCAGCCGCTCAGTCCGGCCCACCCCGCCTGCACCACCGCGCGCACGCCTGCCCGCTGCACCGCCGCGGCCACCAGCTCACCGAGCCGTTCCCCCTGCCCCGGTGCCATACTGCCGAACCCGATGAACACCGGGGGCGGACCGGCCTGGAGGAAGTCGACCAGTTCGGCCGCGGGTCGCCAGCCGTCCGGCCGCGCGGGCCACCAGTAGCCCGCCACTTCGACCCGGGCCGGCCAGTCCTCGGGGCGCGGCACCACCAGCGGGCTGAAGCCGTGGAAGACCGGCCGGATGTCCACCGGTGCCGGGGGCGCGCCGGCGGGCAGCCCGAGGCGGGCCCGCAGCCGGGGCACGGCGCCCGCGAAGACCCCTTCCGCGCGCCTCAGCACATCCCGGCCCGCGGCGAGGTTTCCCTCCGTCCCCAGGTCGCCGGTGCTCCGCGCGTTGGGCAACGGGAACCGTCCGGTGGCGAACGCCGGTACGAGGTAGGTGCCGATGACGGGGACACCGAGCGCTTCACCGGCCGTCCGGCTGAGCGGTGCCGTGCCGAAGGCGGTGAGCAGCAGGTCGGCTCCGCCCGCCACGGCCTTTGCCACCCCGTCGGCGAGCCCGTCCGCGTACGCCCTCGTCAGCGCCCGGACCTCCTCCCGCGACGTCGCCCGGGCCCAGTCCCGGATCAGCCCCTGCGGGTCTCCCGGCACAGGCCGGTGGTCGAGACCGCACCCGCCGACGAGTGCGGCGAAGGTCGGGTGTGCAACCACGGCGACCTGATGGCCCGCGTCCAGCAGCCGCCGCCCCAGTCCCGTGTAGGGCGCGACGTCTCCCCGTGAACCGGCGGTGATGATCACAATCCGCATGGAGTGATTCTCCTCGGCGAAGTGCCGTCCGGTCACCGTCACCGACCACAGGGACCCCTCAGCCTCCTGACTGCTGCGACCCCGAGTCCATGGGTGCTGTCGTTACTCATGAACATCGAACACCGCCACGTCGGCGTGCTGTTCAAAGCCCCCGTACATCCGCTGTCCAGAACTCGTGAACAAAGCCAGTTGGAAGGCCTTCGGTGAACGGGTCACAGGAATACAGAAGTCGGGCATAGGGCTTCGGGTGTCCGAGACATCGGAGCGGCGTGGGCCACTGCACCCGGCGTCCGGGCGCCGGGTCGTCGGCCACTTCGTGTCGAACTGGGACAGCTCGCCTCGGCGTTGGCCGCGTTCGAGGCTGCCGCTCTGCCGGGCAGGCGTGCGATAGGTTGCCCGCCATGACCGAGCTCGGACCCGTCGCCTGGCCGCCTGCCCCGATCAGGACCGAGCGGCTCGTGCTCCGCGAGTCCGAGGCCCGGGACCGTGCGGCGTTCATCGAACTGTTCGCCTCGCCGGAGGTGCACACCTACCTCGGCGGCCCCCGACCGCGTGATGAGCTCGAGCGCGCGGTGCCCGAGGTACCCGGGCGGCGTCCCGGCGTCTTCGTGATCGAGCTCGACGGAGCGGTGATCGGCACGGTCTCGCTCGACCGGCGCGACGCGGAGCGTCCGGGACACCTCCGTCCGGATGCCGGGGAGGCCGAGCTCGGCTACGTGTTCCTGCCGGAGGCATGGGGATACGGGTACGCCGCCGAGGCGTGCGCGGCGGCACTCGACTGGTTCGCCGACGCGCTTCCCGGCGAGCCGGTGGTGCTCTGCACCCAGACCGCCAACGACCGCTCGATGCGCCTCGCGGCGAAGCTGGGGTTCACCGAGGTGGAGCGGTTCGAGGAGTTCGACGCCGAGCAGTGGTTCGGCATGTGGTCCCCGGTCACGCCGTCCGGTTGAGCGCGTACCCGACGGCGCGACGGATCCACGGGGCCACCGATCGGTCCTCGGCCTCGGCGCGGTGCGCCCGGCTCCTTGACGACGAGCTCGACCTGCCCTGGTTGAATATTCGAGCTCGTTTCCTGAACAGCGTGGCCGCGTAGGGTTCGGGCATGGGACTTCTCACGCGCACGCGCCTGGCCGCCTGCGCGGCGGTGTTGTCGACCCTGGCGGCGGGTCTGGGGATCAGGGCCGTGATGACGGGTGACATCGCCAAGTACGCGGGCGACGCGCTCTACACGGTCCTGGTCCACGTGCTCGTGGTGCTGGTCGCGCCCCGGGTGAAGCCGACGGCGGCCGCCGCCGCGGCCCTGGGCTTCAGCTGCGCGGTGGAGCTGTTCCAGCTCACCGGGATCCCCGGTGAGCTGGCGGTGCACAGCCTCGCCGCCAGGCTCGTCCTGGGCTCCACCTTCAACGCGCCCGACCTGCTCTGGTACGCGGTCGGCGCCGTCCTGTCGACGCTCGTGCACACAGCGGCACGGCGTCCTGTGGTCACCACCGTCGGTCAAGGATGAGTTCCCCGGCTTGCCCCGGACCGTGAACTCCGTCGCGACGGGGCCGGACTCACGGCCGAGGTCCACTCGGCCCATCGGATAACCCGCTCGGACAGCCATCGCCGCAGGTGAGCGTAGCCATAGCCCTCAGATGCCGAGCGCGTCGGCGAGCAGGGCGCGGGACTTCGCACGGGCGTCGGGGTCGGGGATGATGTCCTGCACCATGATCTCCTGGGCGCCTGTGGCGGCGGCCATCAGCTGGAGCTGCTCGCGCACCGTCTCGGGGCCGCCCGCCAGTTGGCGCGGCCAGTGGCCGTCGGAGATGACCGTCGGCGCGTCCTTCTCCGCCTTGCTCAGTTCCCGTTCGGCCTCGGCCACGGTCGGGATCGTCGCGGACGGCCCCATACGGCCGAGGCGGGCGTAGAGGGCACGGGTGGACCAGACGAGGCGCCGGGCCTCGGCGTCGGTGTCCGCGACGACGACGTTGACGGCGAGGATCGCGCGGTGGTCCGTGCTTCCGAACGCGGTGGGGGTGAAGGCACGGCGATGCTCCAGCAGAGCCTGCTCGGCCCGCGCGGGATTGATGAACCCGGCGAACGCATAGCCCAGGCCGAGCCGTCCGGCCAGGTGCGCGCTGCTGCCGGAGGAGCCCAGGAGCCACACGTCGGGCCGGGTGGCCACGCCCGCCGTGAGGTCGATCTGCGCGAAGGGGTGGTCCTTGGGGAAGGCGCCGTGCAGGTAGGCCAGGATCTCCTGGACCTGACCGTCGAAGTCGTCCACGGGCCGTGCGGTGCGGTCCCGGCGCAGCGCCAGGTCGGTCACGGGTCCGGTGGTGGCGCGTCCGAGTCCGAGGTCGATCCTGCCGGGGCTGAGGGCTTCGAGTTGCAGGAAGGTCTCGGCGACTTTGAAGGGGCTGTAGTGGTTCAGCAGCACCGCGCCCGAGCCGACGCGTATCCGGTTCGTCTCGCGCGCCGCCAGGGCGATGAGCAACTCCGGGGCGTGGGAGGCGAATCCGGGGGTGTTGTGGTGTTCGGTGTACCAGATGCGGTGGTAGCCGAGTTCCTCGGCCTGGCGGGCTGCGTCGAGGGCCGACCGAAGAGCGGTGGTCTTGTCCGTGCCGGGGGTGACCGCGCCGAGTTCGACGAGGGAGAGTTTCATGCCTGCCGCTCCTTGGGGTTGCGAAGGGCCGGGTGGTTCGCGGCCGGTCCGTTCTGGTGGGGGATGCCCAGGTGGTCGCGCAGGGTGGTGCCTTCGTACTCGGTGCGGAACACGCCGCGCTTCTGCAGGATCGGCACCACGTGGTCGACGAAGTCCGCCACGCCGTCGGCGGCGTCGGGGGAGATGTTGAAGCCGTTCCCGATACCGGCCTCGAACCAGTGCTGCAGTATGTCGGCGACCTGCTCGGGGGTGCCCAGGGCCACCGGGTGGTACTGAATGGGCCCGTGGGCGATGACGTCACGCACCGTCCGGCCCTCCTTCGCCAGGCGCAGGGCCAGCGGCGCGCGCGGATCGCCGGGGTGGGCGTGGGCGTCGCGCAGCAGCTCCTCGTCGACCGGCTCGTCCAGGTCGTCCATGGTCAGCGGGACGCCGATCTGGGTGCCCAGGTAGGCCACCTTGGACGGCAGGTCGCCGAGTTCGTCCAGCTCCCGGCGCCGTTGGAGCGCCTCGCGCTCGGTGGAGGCGACCGAGGTGACGATGCCGTTGAAGACCGTCATGTGGTCCGGGTTCCGGCCGTACGCCTCGGCGGCCCGCCGGACCGCCTGCCAGTGGGCGGTGGCGGAGGAGAGGTCGAAGGGGTTGTTGTAGACGGCGTTCGCGTAGGCACCGGCGAGGGCCAGGCCGTTGGCGCCGCCGCCGGCCTGGAAGACGACGGGTTGGCCCTGGGGGGACGGTGGCAGGCCCAGCGGGCCGCGCGAGAACATGCGCCGTCCGCGCACCATCACCGGTCGGATCCGCTCGGCGTCGGCGAAGTGCCCGTTCTCGGTGTCCAGCAACAGCGCGCCCTCGGGCCAACTGCCCCACAGCGCCATCACCGAGGCGATGAACTCCTCGGCGTGCGCGTAGCGTTCGGCCCGGTCGGGGATGTCGGCGCCGAAGTTCAGTGCGGCGGCGGGGTGCGAGGTGGTGACGGCGTTCCAGCCGATCCGGCCGCCGCTGACCAGGTCCAGGGCGCGGAACTGGCGGGCGACGGTGTAGGCGTGGTTGAACGTCGTGGACGCGGTGGCGACCAGCCCGATGCGCTCGGTCTCCCGGGCGAGGGCGGTCAGCACGACGACCGGGTCGAGGGCCGCCTGCGGTGAACTCGTCGCCAGGTCCACCGTGACGGCAGGGGTGTCGGCGAAGAAGATCGCGTCGAGCTTGCCCCGCTCGGCGGTCCGGGCCGCCCGGACGAGGAAGTCGACGTCGATGAAGGCGTCCGCCTGATCCCCGGGCCAGCGCCAGGCGCCCTGTTCGATGCCCGTACCGCCGATGAGCTGGACGGTCAGGTGCATCTGTGGTTTATGCATGTCGAATCCCTAGCGATGTGGGACACCGTCGCCCCGCACCCATAAGCGGAGGCAGCATCCACTTTCGCTCGGGACGATACGGAGGTAGCCTCCGTTACGTCAAGGCTCAGAGTTACGGCAGTACGGGAGGGCCGCCATGGCGAGCGGGCAGTCAGGGGAGCGCAGGCCGCGCAGCGACACACTGCGCAACCGCGCCAAGATCCTCGACGTGGCACTCCGCCACTTCTCCGAACACGGCATCGGCACCTCACTGGAGGCGATCGCCAAGGACGCCGGCGTCGGCCCCGCCACGCTCTACCGCCACTTCCCCCAACGCGAGGCCCTGCTCGCCGCCGCCCTGCACGTCCGCGGGGAGGAACTGCTCGCCCGCCGCGCCGAGATCGAACGGATCGCGGACCCGGACGAGGCGCTGCGGCAGTGGATGCGGGTCCTCGAGGACTACCTGAGCCTCTTCAGCGGGCTGCCCGACCCGGTGATCAGCGCCCTCGAGGAGGGCGACTCCCCGCTCGCCGTGTCCTGCCAGAACCTGACCGCCATCACCGACGAGCTGCTCCGGTCCGCGCAGCGCGACGGAACCGCACGGGCCTCGGTCCAGGCCGACACCCTGTTCCTCTCCGCACTGTCCCTGGCGTGGGTCAGGAGTGCGGGAACCGCTGACAGCACCTCGCTGGAGGCCTTGAGGGCGATGACGGAGACCGGCTACGCAGGCGGAGCCGACCGTCGACCGTAGCCGGGCCACACCCTGCCAAGACCGTTGGCGAGCCACCGGCCGGCCGAGCCGAGCCGCCGGCGTGACACCGGCGGCCGACGGCACGCTCGACCACTGGGGCGGACGCCCCCTCGAGACCGCGGCCTGCCCCGACCCGGCGAACCGATGCGGTCGCTACACAGACCCACGGCCGGCTGAACTTGTCTTCTCACAGGCGTGCTTGGGCGAGGGTGGGAGGAACTGAGTTGTCGGTCAGCCACCCTGGTAGATCGTGGTGCACAGCAGCGTGGCGCCGTCGTCCACCAGAGTGGCCCAGTAGCGCGTCTGGTCGCCTGCCACCCGGCGGCAGTTGTTCGCGTCGGCGCCCGCCGGGGCGCGGTAGACGCCTGTGATGTGCATGATCTGGTTGTACGGGACGGGCACCGGCTCACGTCGGCAGTCCACGGCCGTCATCAGGCCGAAGGAGATCGAGTCGCCGGACTGCTGGCCGAGCAGGCAGTAGTTGGCGTGGTAGACGCGGGTGAGGCAGAGCTTCGTGGTGTTGCCGGTGGTGGCGGACCGATAGCTCCAGTACGACTTCCCATAGCTGGTGGGGCAGGCCGTGTCGGTGGCGCTCACCTGGACCTGCGCCTGCTCGCCGGCGCAGGACACGGGGTCCGGCGGAACATCGACGCTCCAGTCGATGCTGGTGGTGCCCCCGCGGCCCGTGTCGTGGACCGCCAGGCAGTCGCCGGCCGAGACGGCTTTGAACGCCTCTTCGGTGGGATCCGGAGTGGGTGTCGACGGCTCGGGGTCGGACTCGTCGGTGTTCCCCTCACTGATGCCAGGGCTGTCGGGGGTGTGGACGGTCGGCGAAGGCGTGTACGGGGCTGGGCTGGAACTGGATGGGGGCGAGTCGGCCAACAGGTCCTTCAGCTCCGCCGCGTTGCTCACGCCCAGCCAGGTCAGGATCGACAGCACGGATGCGATTCCGCCGATCAGTGCCAACAACTTGGCAGTGGAATGATCACTGGATGCGCCTGCCACGATGCCCTCCCCCGCCGAGGCTCAGGCGATGTTAACTATCTTGGCGCCGCTGAGAGTCGAACTCCCGTGATCCCACCCCCTCGCGGTCCCCGGCCTCGGCCGCGGCGAGCAGCCACCGCTCGGCGTGCTCCAGGTCGCCATGGGACTCGTGAAGGTGCTTGCCGAGAGCCTTCATCGCCCCGACGTCACCCGCCTCCGCGGCCAGTTCGAGGTGCGGGTCCGGCTCCCCCACACCATCCTCGACGCTGCCACCTGCCCCCTCTTCCGGCGCCCCGCCCGCCACGCGCCTCCACGGTGGCCGGCCTTCACCGTCTCCCACCGTGTCCTGTCGTTCCAAGCGTCCCTTTATACAGGTGACTTGTGCTGAGAATGTCCCGCCGTGACGCCGGCCGGGCGCGACCCTTCGAGGCCGACACCGCTCATCAGGACATCCGCCCGGCGCGCAGCCGCCGCATGTCCCGTACGAACGTGTACAAGGTGACGAGGAAGATCGCAGCTCCAGCCGCGACCCAGAGCGCCGATGCCCCGGAGCGGTACTGCTGAACGGAAACGATGAGCAGCATCAGGCCGACAAGGAGGCCGATGGTCGAGGTCAGAGCGTTGATGCGGTGAGCCATGTGGACATCATCAACGACAACCTCGGCCATCGGACGTGACCCGAACGAATCGGCTCAGCTCTCCGGTCGAAGGCCCGGTGCACGACATCCCACCGTGTCCAACAACGCCTGCCAGGAGGCGTTCGTGACGGCCAGTACCGGCCCGCCCCGCCACTTCGAGTCACGCACCCACATGCCGCCAACGACCCGCGCGCACTCCACGCACTCGGTGCCGCTGCCGCCGCTGTAGGAGGATTTGAACCAGTCGGGCTCGGACGGTGTCGTCATCAGGACTCCTTGCTGACCCGGTCGATGAGATCGGCGGAGGCCTCGAAGTCGAGTGCCTGTGCGCTGAGGTATTCGAACGCCAACCTATAACGTTCCAGTTCCTGTGGCTTCTCCATGAACAAGCCGCCACCGAGAAGATCGACGTACACCACGTCCAGTGCGGGAGTCTGTCCGCGTAGGACGGCGAAACTGCCGACGGCCGCCGCGTGAGCGCCACATGCGAACGGCAGCACCTGCACGGTGATGTGCGGACGCTGAGTCATCGCGAGCAGGTGCTCCAGTTGCTTCCGCATTACCTCACGGCCACCGACCTGCCTCCGGAGCGCCGCCTCGTCGATCACGCACCAGATGTGCGGCGGTTCCTGGCGGTCCAGCAACTCCTGGCGTTTCATGCGGATATCAACCATGTGTTGCACTTCGCGCGCTTCGCACTGCACTTCCGATGCCTGGTGCACGGCCTCGGCGTACACGCGGGTCTGAAGGAGGCCAGGGATGTACATGCAGGCGTAGTGGTCCTCACGTACAACCTCGTCTTCGAGGGTGAGCATGAGGTTCATGGACTCGGGGATGGGGTCGGCCAGGGAGCGCCACCAACCCTGAATTTTGGCGCCCTTCGCCAGTTCGACCAGGGCTGAGCGTTCCTCCTCCGTCGCGCCGTACTCGCGGCAAAGAGCGTCTACGGAAGGCCACTTGACCGTGCCTTCCTTCGTTTCGTAGCGACTCAGTGTCGCCTTCGAGATGCCGACTCTGGCGCCCGCTTCCTCAAGGGTCAGTCCCTTGAGTTCCCTGAGGCGGCGCAGGTCGGCTCCCAGTTGGCGCCTGCGGGTGGTAGGTCCGACTGCCATGTCTGTGGCCCTTCATGTCGATCCGGTAGATCGTCGTGGTCTCTCGCTCTGGACGGCAAGGCGGTTTGCGCTGGGGGCGTGCGAGAGGGAGTCGCGCTCCCACTCCTCCAGGGAGAGAGTTCCATTTTGAGAGTTTCACTGCAACTCTGAGTCGTGACGATGTCACCGTGCGCCAACAGAGGTGCGAGTCAGAGAGTGGGGTACGACGTGGACGGCTCTCGATGGATTTCAACGAGGCAGTGGAGTCTGCCGTTTCTGGCCGATGCCGAGCAGGTGTCCTTCTTGCGGAGGGCCCTGCGAACGCACTTGGAGTGCTGGGGGCTGCAAGAACTGAGGGGCAGCGCTGAGCTCTGCGTCAGCGAACTCGCCGCCAATGTCATCAAACACGTCGGGCCCGGGACGCCGTCCACGCTCGTGACCTCGCTGAACAGCACCCACCTGCGTATTGAGGTACATGACCCCGACCCCCGTGCGCTTCCCACTCTTGCCTGCGCGGACGTCGAGGCGGAGGCGGGGCGGGGGATGGCGCTCATCGAAGCCGTCAGCGACCGCTGGGGAGTCGACCTCAGCGGTGACCGAAAGGCCACCTGGTGCGAGTTGCGGGTGAGTGCTGCCAGGGCAGGCCGGCACGCAGCGCTTCCCCGGCTGGCCCGAGCCGCGGATCTGCTGAGCCTGTACGGCGGAGAGGTGTCAATGCCGCTGGGGCCTGGTCAGAGTCGGTTGGGAACGACGGTTGCCCAAGACGCGGCGATCGACATCATCACCGATCTCCTCTACTGGTGCCGCGTGTACGGACGGGACGCCGACGACGTACTGGACCAGGCCCAAGCGCACTTCGAGGCCGAGACCGAGGCTCGGTTCTCCTGAGGTAAGCAGCTCCCGGACCGGCGTGACTGGATCAACTTGCCGCGATGGCGGCCGAGTACGTCCACACGTCGGCAGGGAGGTCGTGCTTGAGACGCCAGGTGATCGCCATCGGCTTACTGCCGGTGTGCCTCTCGTAGGTTGCCGGGCCGAGGAGCATCCACGGCTGGGGCTTGCCTGTGTCCGTGTTCTTGTAGCGGCGCGCGAACAGAAGGACATGGCTGCCGCGGCGCGCGTGCTGCTGGTAGCGCAAGCCTGTGGGGGAGTCGGCTGCTATGGCGTTCTGGGACTCCCAATGGAAGAGAGAAGGGTTCAGTGCGTAGTCCTTGTAGCGGATCGTGGGTGAGAAGTCCTTCTCGTTCTTTTCAAGAGTGATGAGGAGTGCGTCCGTCTGGAGCTCATCGACCCACTGCACACCCTGAGCGAAAGACCTGGGCATCTGTCCGCCGAAGCGCGCGACACCGAGAGCGGCCAGGATCTCCGACCGGTTGTACGCGCTGTGGACCTTCAGCGGGACCTGGCTGAGGTGGCCCGACAGGGGGATCGGGAAGTGATCGGCTTCCTGGATGACGTACGACAGCACCTGCCGGAGTTCGTCCCGGAGCGCTTGCTGTGGGCGCAGGGACGCCAGGCCCTCCTCGAAGCTCGTGAATCCGCCGGCGTTGTCCCACAGGTTGAAGAACAACATGCGGGCATACGCCTGGTTGGACGGGTCCAGCGCTTCGTATGGCGGAGCGTCGTCTTCCAGGAGGCGCAGGTACGCCTGAGCCCGCTCGGGGTCATCCACATGCAGGAAGGCGTGAACGCGCTTGAGCAAGGCAGCCTCGCCGGCTGGGGATGCATCGTCGAGTAGGCCCGCTCGGCGAAGGATGGTCGTCCAGGAGTTGTCGCTCTTGTACAGCTCCTTGATTTCTCGACGGCTCTCCCGGAGGTAGTCAGCGAGACGCGGGGTGCTGTACTCCTTGACTTCCTTCACCAACGTCTTCACCGTGGTGCCCAGTTGGGTCCGGATATTTTCGAGGACGAGGTCCTTCGACTTGCCCTCCAGGATGATCTGGCAACCAGACGGCAGTTGGGGGAAGTCCCGCTCGATGTGCTCGACGAGCCGGTTCCGCGAGAGGTTGGTCAGGGCTCGGAACTGTTCCTCGAAGCGAAACTCCGCCCGGTGCTGTCCGATGAAGTCGAGCACGGTGAGTACGGGCTTCGTCTCGGTGCGCCTCAGCCCTCGCCCAAGCTGCTGAAGGAAAACGGTCGCGCTGTTGGTGGGCCGCAGGAGAAGCAAGGTGTCGACGTCCGGGATGTCGAGCCCCTCGTTGAACAGGTCCACCGAGAAGATCACCTGAAGCTTGCCGTCCCGCAGATCGGACAACGCCTGGGAGCGCACGTCCGCAGGCGAATCACTGTCCAGCGCCACGGCCTGGAAGTTGGCCCTGCGGAAGAACTCCGCCATGAAGTGGGCGTGCGCCTTGGTGACGCAGAAACCAAGGGCCCGCATGGCGCTGGGGCTGGAGACCTTGTCCCGGATCTGCTTGACCACGATGCGGGCTCGGGCTTCGTTGCCCGTGAAGAGATTGCCGAGCTCCTGATCAGAGTAGGAGCCCTTCTTCCAGTTGAGGTTCGTCAGGTCCGTGCCGTCCGGGATGCCGAAGTAGTGGAAGGGGCACAGCAGGTCGTTCTCCAGCGCCTCCCAGAGCCTCATCTCGGCAGCGATGCGTCCCTCGAAGAACTCGTCCTGAACGTTGAGCCCGTCCATCCGCTCCGGAGTGGCGGTGAGGCCCAGCAGTTCCTTTGGCGTGAAGTGTTCGAGGACGCGTCGGTATGTGGCGGCGGTGGCGTGGTGGAACTCATCGATGACGATGACGTCGAAGTGGTCGGGAGCCAACCGCTCCAACCTTTGGACGTTGAGCGACTGCACACTGGCGAAGACATGGTTCCAGTCGCGTGGGTCCGCGCCGCCATGCAGCAGTTCCCCGAACGAGGCGTCATCCAGCACCTCTCGGTAGGTGCGCAGAGACTGCTTGAGTATCTCCTTGCGATGGGCCACGAACAGCAGTCGTGGCCGACCACCGGTCGCCGACCGGCAGATGCTGCGGTAGTCGAGGGCGGCCATCACGGTCTTTCCCATGCCGGTAGCCGCAACGAGCAGGTTCCGGTGCCGCCCGCGGAGCTCGCGCTCGACGCTCAACCGCTCCAGCATGTCCCGCTGATGGGGGAAAGGACGTACTTCGAGACCGGAAAGACTGATCTTCAGGTCGGTCGTAGAGGTGCTTCCACTGGCCTGTGCCAGGGCTCCATCGAGACGCGCACCGTGAAGGTCGGGGTCATACGTCTCGAAAGCGGTGTCGTTCCAGTACGCGTCGAAGGTCGTCTCGAACTTGTCCAATACCGCGGGCGTGGCGACGGAGGAGAGACGTACGTTCCACTCGAGTCCGTCCAACAGCGCGGCCCGTGACAGGTTCGAGCTGCCGACGTAGGCGGTGTCGAATCCCGTCTTGCGACGGAAGAGCCATGCCTTGGCATGCAGCCGTGTCGAGCGGATCTCGTAGTTGACCTTCACGGTCGCACCGAAGTCGCGCACGAGACGGTCGAGCGCGTGGCGGTCCGTTGCGCCCAGGTAAGTGGTGGTGATGACCCTGATGGGTACGCCCCGCTCTTTTGCGGCACGCAGGGAGTCCTCCAGTACGCGGATGCCGTACCACTTCACAAAGGCACAGAGCAGATCGATCCGGTCCGCGGTGGCCAATTCGGCCCTCAGCTCTGAACCCAGGCTGAGGTCCTCCGGGGAGTTGGTGAGCAGCGACGTTTCGGAGAGGGGGGTGAGCGGACGGATCGCGTAGGCCCCCGGAGCCTCCTGCTCGGCAAGGGCCAGCAACTGGCGAGGTCCGTCCACGATGGTGCCGCCGGATTCGGTGCGACTCTGCTCACCAGTGTTGGTGTCTAGGGACGCCAGGATCTGGTTGGCGAAGGGAACCTGCTGGTGGGGCGGTAGCTGCTGGAGGCGGCGAGCCACGCTCTCACCGATGTGCCGAGCCAGCACATGAGGTGAGGACTCTGCGCTGACCTCGGCGTCGATGGCCTTCCACCCCGCGGCTGCAAGGTGCTGCAACTCGTCACGCACGCCGTCAGTGATCAGCTTCTCGTAGGCTCCCGCGACCGGCTGCGTGCCTTCCGCTATGTCTCCCACCAGAATCCTCTCGATCACCACGGCGATGTGTGCCTCAGTTCTAGCAGGGGGGACTGACAACCGGAGGCGTGACCGCAGTGCGAGATCAGGAGGGGTGGCCTACAGATTGCCCAGTCCGCCCCGTAGCGACGACAGCACGAGGCGTCCGTAGCGCGTGGTCAGGACTGCTGCTGTGGCGGCGACCGACAGGGTCAGGGCGATGAGGAGGTGGGAGAGCGAGTCGTCGCCCAGGACCTGGAGGATGCCCAGAGCCGTACCCACGAAAACCAGCGCCACCTCGACAGAGGCGGGCGTGTGTCGGCCGGTCCTTGGGTGCTGGTGGGCGCTTCCTGGTACCGCTTCTGTCCGTTCAGGCTGTGTACCAGGTCGCAGTGCAGAGCAGCGACCGTGCTCCCTTCGGCAGCTGCCAGGCCCCGGGATACACTGCTCCGCCCCACCCCGACCGGAGGTCATCTCAGTGTTACCTGCACGGGTACTCGCCGTTGCCCCGCTGGCTCTGGTGATTCTCGCCCTGTCCGGCTGCTCTTTCCTCTGGAGCTGTACCGACACGACGGCGGAGCGCGGTGAGGCCGGTGTGAGGGTGCAGGTCGTGAACACGTATGGGCAGCCTCTCGGCGTCACCGCCGAGGTCGTTGACTGGCGCCTTGAGCCCCACCCGCAGGTGCCCGCCGAAGGTGACAAGGTCAACTTCCACTTCCGCTTCGACGGCGCCGACGAATATTCCGGCCCCGCAGTGGACGCCTGCGCGGTCGACAAGAAGCGCGTGGCGTTGGGGTGTCAGACGGTCTATTCGTCCGGGGCGTGGCCCGAGCCTGACGGTGCCCGGACGGGCGACGACTGGCTCGATGTCGAGCACCCTGAGCAGGTTGCCGGAGTGCTGTTGATCCCCAATGACCAGTCCTACGACCGACGCACCTGTGAAGATGACATCAAGGACGGTGGTGGGATGCATCCTCCGGAACCAGCCGGCAGGGGGGACCAGCTGTAGGAGGTCAAGGCGGTTGAGCGCGAGGCACGAGCCTGCCGGCGCCCCGGTGTTCGCGCTGTTCGGTGGTCTGGTTGTGCGCCCATCGCCCCGGCTCGACCGGTCCCACCGGTGGCAAGCAGCCCGGACATGATCGAGCGGTTCGGTCGGCGGGTTCCGTCGGGTACGACGCTCGGTGTTCGGTCCGGAACACCGCGCGCGGGATCCAGTCAACCGGCGGCAGCCAGGCGGCGTCGAAGCTCCTCCTGCGAGACGTCTTCCAGGTGGGTCAGGAATACCCATATGTGCCCGGAAGGGTCCCTGAGGATGACGGTGCGGTCACCGTGGAACATGTCCTTCGGCGGTTGGAGGATCTCGGCGCCGGCGGCTTCCGCGCGTTCCGCCAGGCTGTCGACGTCCGGCACGAAGACATGCAGCGTGACGGACGTACCTCCGCCGAGCGAGGTCGGCGCGGCGAAGGAGGCGGCCTCCGCCTCGTCTGCGCCGGCGTCGCCCAGCATCAGGGTCGATCGCCCGATGGTGATCTCGGCGTGCAGAATTCCGCCGCCCGGGGCGTCGATCCTGAAGTCCTCACGGGCGCCGAACGCCCGCTGGTAGAAGTCGATCGCCGCGGCGGCGTCGTCGACCATGATGTGCGGGATCACCGCATGGCGGTAGCGGTCGGGGATCTCGATGCGGGCGGTGTGCTCGGGCACGGCGAACCTCCTTGAAAAGGCGCCGCTGGTCGGTTCCTGCGGCTCTGGAAGGAACCTAAAAACTCAAGTCTGGTTGAGGTCAAGCGTCGATGTGACCCTGCAGGTGCCTGCCCGCAGACCACCTGCAGCCCCTGTCCTGCCACCCGGCAGGCACAGCTCGCCAACTCGCTTACTCATCCGCCGACAGAGGCGTTGACACCGCGTCAGGCACGACGATCACGATCTATGGGTGGAGTCTCAAGGCCCCGCAGGCCTTTGGGCGCGCTCTGCATCGTCCCGCGGCCCCCTCCTTCCCCGGGTCGCGGAAATCCTTGGACGGGCCCGCGGGAGAGCACGTACGGTGTGGCTCCACGCCCTGAGATGGACGGAAGGAGGCGAGTGCCGTGCGGTTCACACCTTTCCAGCGCTCCCTTTTCCGCTGTCCCGGCGTGGTTCGTCACTTCTGACCGGGAGCGCTCCGAGCAGCCTGCATCCCGGAGGAATCCATGACCGATCCGGTCATCCGCGCGCTCACCGCGAGCGACGCCCGACTCTTCGACGAACTCCCCGACCCGCTGGGCGCCCGTGAAGGACATCGGCGCACCCGGTTCCGCCCCGACTGGAAGCGCGTCGCCCTGCGCGACGGCGAGGTCGTCGCACGCGGCGCGTGGTGGGGCGGCCCCGACGACTCGGAACCCCTCACCATCAACTGGTTCGACGTGACCGAGGGCGAGGAGGAGGCGGGGGCCGAACTCCTGCGCTCCGCCCCCTGGCAGGTCGAAATCGAGATCAACCTGCCGGCCGGCTGGCGGGACGAGCCCGACCTGCGCGCCGCCGCCGGGACACGCTTCGCCGCCGCACGAGCCGCCGGGTACGAACTCCTGGTGGAACGCTTCCGGTACCACTGGACCCCGGAGCGAGGCCTGCCCGGGCGGCCCGGACGCCTGCGCTTCAGCGCCGAACCCGACGACACGGTGTTCTTCGACGCGTTGCGCCGCATCCACTCCGTCACTCTGGACGCCCACGCGCTCAGGGCCATCGAGGAGGGCGGCCTCGACCAGGCCGCCCAGGAGGAACTCGACTTCTTCCACTGGTGTCCCTCCCCGCGGGAGTGGTGGCAGATCGCGTACACGCCGGAGGGCGACCTGGCGGGTATCCACATCCCGGCCCACAACCCCTCCGGTCCGACCGTCGGCTTCATCGGAGTCGTCCCGGAACAGCGCGGTCACGGCTACGCCTACGACCTCCTCGCGGAGTGCACCCACTTCCTCGTCGAACAGGGCGCGGAGTTCATCAGCGGAGCGACCGACCGGGGCAACTTCCCCATGGCCGCGAACTTCGCCAAGGCCGGCTTCCCCGTCGTCAGCGAACGCATCAACTTCCACCCGACGCGCCCAGCGGCCTAGCGAGGAGCAGCACGCGGTGAGGGGTCCGGTCCGAGGACGGGACCGGATCCCTCGTCCGCGACGTGCGGGATCTCTGCTGTGGCCGGCGGCCACCGTCTCGTCGTCAGTCCACACCACCAAGGACTCGCACGGTCTCGACGAGGGCGACCACGGTCAGCGCCGGGCCGAGCGCACGTCTGATCGCGGCGGCCCGGGCCGGCGGCGGCTTCTAGGATCTGCGCATGACAACGAGACTCGTGCAGATCAATATGAAGGCCCAGGACGACTCCGTGCTCGGTCGGTTCTGGGCGGAGGCACTGGGGTGGGGTGTCGACAGCGAGGCGCCCGGTGTGACCAACCTCGAACCCGTGGGCTTCGCCTACCCCGACCCCGTGGCCGTCTGCATCGACATCGTCGCCCGCCCGGAACCAAAAACGGTGAAGAACCGGGTGCACCTTGACCTGGCCACCACCTCGACCGCCCATCAGGCGGAGTTGGTCGCGCGCCTGAAGGGCCTCGGAGCGACGCTCGCCGACGTGGGTCAGGGCGACGTCCCCTGGACGGTCATGGCGGACCCGGAGGGCAACGAGTTCTGCGTCCTGGAGCCCCGCCCGACCTACCGGGACACCGGGCCGATCGCCGCGGTGGTGGTCGACTGCACCGACCCACGAGCGATGGCCCGGTTCTGGGGCGAGGCGATGGACTGGACGCTGCACGAGGTCACCGACGACCACGCGACCATGCGCTCCGCCCAGGGCGTCGGCCCCTACCTGGAGTTCCTCCGCACCCCCGACACCAAGAGAGGGTGGAACCGCGTCCACCTCGACGTCCGCCCCTACCCCGGTGACGACCTGGCAGCAGAGGAAGCCCGGCTGCGCGCCCTGGGCGCCACCGACCCCGGTATCGACCAGTCCGCAATCCCCTGGACGGTTCTGGCCGACCCGGAGGGCAACGAGTTCTGCCTCCTCACTCCTCGCTGACCTTGAGCAGCGGCTCCGGCCGTTCTCGGGGCAGCGGCGAAGACCGCCTGGCGTCAGCGCATGCCGCCGGAGACGGGAACGGCGTCCCCGGTGATCCAGCGTGCGTCATCGGACGTCAGGAACGCCACGAGCGGAGCGGGCCGCAGAATCCACAGCAGGTCGTCAGCGAGTCCTCTCCGAGGCGTCGTTCCCGATCAGGTGGAAGAGGAGAGCTGTTCGCGCACCCATGCCGGATCGGGGTTGGTGTGCGGGCGGCCTGCCACGATGACGGTCGGTACGGTCTCGTTGCCGTCGTTGGCCTCCCGCACCGCCGCCGCTCCGGCCGGATCGCGCCAGATGTCGACCCAGTGCAGGCTGCGGGCGCTGCGGCCCAACCGGATGCGCAGTCGCAGGCAGTACGTGCAGCCCGGCCGCCAGAAGACGATCGGCCGGCCGTCGACCGCGCTGCGGCGTTGTGCCTCCAGCGCGCTGGTCGACCTCGGGAAGACCAGAGGCGAGTTCAGGCACGCGAACAGTGCGAACAGCAGCAGGAGCGCTGCGGCTGTGCCGGGGCTCCCCCTGAAAAACAGCCTGGTTGAGAGAACCGAGCCGCAGAGCACCAGCAGCATCGGCAGGATCCAAGCACGCGTCATGAGGACGCAGACTATCGACGAGGGGACGGGCTGTTCGAGCCGGCCGAGTGGGCAGCCGGGCTCCACGGCCGCGGGGCGACTCTCGTGGCTGTGGAGCCCGTGTGTCGCAAGGTGCCCGTCAGGCCCTTCGGGAACGGGCGGCCCAGCGGGTGAGCATCGCGGTGGCCTCGGTGCGGTCCGGGGTGGGGAGGTCGGCGATGGTGGTGTGGTGGTTGGCGCCGGGGACCCACAGGACGCGGGAGTCGTGGCGGCCGGGTGGGAAGGACTCGGCGGTCGAGGGATCCTGCGTCCCGTTGACGAACAGCAGGCGGGTGCCGCTGCGGCGGACCCAGCGGTCGATGTCCGGCATCGCGTCCGGGTCGAAGCGCAGAGGGATGTCACGGGGGACGAAGGAACGCGGCTCGATGGCGCCCGGGTGGCGCAGCAGGCCGGCCAGGTGGGCGGTGGGGACGTCGAGATAGCCCATCTCGGTGCCGAGCTGGTACCAGTACGGGATGTACACGCGGGCGATCGTGTCGGCGTAGAGGGCCAGGCCCGCCGTGTCGTCCAGCCAGGTGTACAACTGGTCGGTGGTGGCGTCCGGGCCGGGAACGGCGGCGAGGTCCGCCGCGCTGCCGCCGTTCTGCCAGAACATGAAGGGGACGCGCAGGACGGCGATCTCGAACGCCTTGTCGGCGCTGCCGACGATGCGGAAGGTGTCCCCGGCGGCGGTCCTCGCGGCCTCGTAGCGGGCGACCAGTTCCGCGCGGTGCAGCAGGAGCCGGCGCTGGACGGCCTTGATCGCCTCGCGGTCGGCGGCCGTGCCCACGGTCTCCAGGAAGCGGAGGTAGGCGGAGTCGTCGCGGTCGTCGACGTTGTTCGGGGCCGCGTAGGCCACGGTGCCGTCCACGTCGTGGGGGTGGAAGCGGCGGTGGTACACGCTCGCCATGCCGCCCTTGCTGCCGCCGGTGGAGATCCACGCGCCGGGGTAGAGCCGGCGGAAGGTGCGGACGACGCGGTGGTGGTCGTCGGCGGCCTGTCGGATGGTCAGGTGGGAGTAGGCATGGGCGCTGGGGCGTGAGGTGCCGAAGTAACGGTGCTCGACCTGGAGCTGGTTGCCGCCCAGGAGGACGGTCGGTTCGGTGAACCGGGAGGTGAGCGCGGCTCCGTACCCGGTCGTGAACAGGACGGTGGGGCGCTCGGCGGACGTGTGGAGCAGGGTGAGGCGCTGCTCGAACGTGCCGGCCGAGGGGTCGGTGTGGTCGACCGGCTGGCGCAGTCCGAGCACGAAGAAGCGGTATCCCGGTGCGGCGTCCGGCCGTTCCTCCACGATCCGCACACCCGGCAGGGAGCCCAGACGTCGCACGATGTCGTCGCCGGTGGGTGCGGGAGGCGTCCCGGTCAGGGCGTGGGCCGGAGCGGACGCCATTGCGGCGAGACCGGCCGCCGAGGCCGCCGAGGCGGTCGAGAGCAGTAAGCGTCGTCTCGTCCAGAGGTGCATCGGGTGTCCTTCCCTTGACGTCGGGTGCCTCCAGTACAGCCGTCGGACGCCGAGGGAAGATCCCGTGCGCGGGGGATCCGCCTCCCCCGCAGGGGGGAGGCGGTGGAGAGGGGAGGGCACGGCGTACGGCTGAGCGGGCGGCGGTGGCGCCGGGAAACCGATGACCCCGCCCCGGGGGAAGGGGCGAGGTCATCGGTGCTCATGGTGGTGCGGGTTCCCGCACGGGGCCCGTCCCGCGGTCGGCGGGGCTGTGGCCGGGTACGGGACCAGGGGTCACTCGGGCTGCAGCGGGCCGCGGCCGAACATCGAGAGCACCTCGTAGCTCTTGTCCGCGGGGCCGGGCTCGCTCATCTCCATCGCGAACCCGCCGGTGAACAGCTCCCGGTCCACGGGGCGTTCGTGGATCCAGTCCCGGATCACCTCGCGGAAGGTGATCTTCCAGACGCCGTCCCGCTCCTCGTACCGGTTGAAGGTGCGGCTGGCGGCGATCAGTTCGCGTGACGGGTCCCCGAACCGGTGGTACGAGAGGCGGTGGGTCTCCCCCTCGGCGGTCTTCCCGTCCACCTTGTACCACTCGTTCAGCAGGTAGTGGGTGGTGTTCTCGAACCGGGGCTTGAACTCGTCGATGATCCAGTTCACCCATTCGTCCACCCCGCCTTCCTTCATGTTGCCCAGGCGGACGAAGGCGTCCTCGAAGTAGATCGATTTCAGCAGTTGGGCGTCACGCCGGTCGATGCCGCGGCAATAGGCGACCTCGAGGTCGTGCAGCCGGTCCTTGACCTTCAGCTCCCTCAGGAGGCGAAGGTCTTCCTCGGTCACCACGCTGGCGGCGCGAGCTGCGTCGTCGGTCATTGTTTCTCTCCCTCGGGTGAGGATTCAGGCAGGTGGGGGGAATGCGGGGGCGCGTACGGCAGGGTGCGGTCGGTCCCCGTCACGCGTCGAGTCGCCGGCCGGTACGGTCCGGGAGCAGGCGGATCGCCACGGCGGAGATCAGGATCGTGAGCAGGCCGTAGGCGGTGATCAGCAGGGTTCCGTTCCCCGAGATCTGCATCAGCCACGTCGCGAGCAGCGGCGCCGGTGCGGCGAACAGCATGTTTCCGCCGGTGAGTCCGAGAGCCGATCCGGTGTAGCGGACGGGGGTCGGCAGCGCCTCGGCGTAGAAGGCCCCCTGGCATCCGGTCATGAACTGCACACCGCACAGCGCACCCGTGATGGTGAGCGCGGCCATCCACCAGTTGCCCGTGTCGAGGATCAGGAAGAACGGGACGAGGAAGGCCAGCAGCACGGCGAGACCCGTGAAGAGGACGCGCTTCCGTCCGATCCGGTCGCTGGACCAGCCGCCGAGCAGGCTTGCCCCGATGGAGATCGAGTTCGCGACGACCATCAGCCCGAAGGTGGAGCTCTTGTCGAATCCGAGCTGGCCCGTGAGGTAGCTGATGGCGAAGGTGACGGTGATGTAGTACAGCGCTCCCGGCGCGGCCCACGCGAGCACCAGCAGCAGCACGGTCTTCCGGTGCTGCTTCAGCAGCCCGCGGGCCGGCTGCTCGCTCTTGCCCTCGCTGGCGAGGAAGGCGGGAGTCTCCTCGATGCGGTGCCGGATGTAGTACCCGATGGCGATGAGCGCCACGCTCATCAGGAAGGGGATCCGCCAGCCCCAGCCGGTGAACTGGTCCTCGGTGAGCCACGCGGCGAGTCCGGTCAGCGTGAGTGTGGCGAGTACCTGGCTGATCGGCGATCCCACCGACATCAGGGCACCCGCGAGACCGCGGCGCCGGCTCGCCGAGTGCTCCATCACCATGAGCTGCGACCCGGTGTGCTCGCCCCCCAGGGCGAAGCCCTGCAGGAAACGCAGTGCCACCAGCGCGAGCGGAGCCACGATTCCCACCGTGCCGTAGGTCGGCAGCAGGCCGATCAGCACCGACGCCGCGCCCATGAGGAGCAGCGTGAACATGAGGACGTTGCGGCGGCCGAGCCGGTCGCCCAGCATGCCGAAGACGAGGCCGCCCAGGGGCCGTGCCACCAGCCCGACCCCGAAGGTCGCGAACGACGCCAGCAGCGCGGTGCCCGGCGCGAGGTCGGGGAAGAACAGCTGCGGGAACACCGTGGCCGACAGCGCGCCGTACACGGAGAAGTCGAACCACTCCAGCGCGGAACCCAGCGCGCCACTGACGACCGCGCGCCGGGCGGTGGGGGTACCGCTCCCGGCCTCCGGGCCCTCCGGTGCCGTGTCCGGCCGGACCGCTTCGGCCCGCCCGTCGAGTTCACTGACTGTCATCGCTTCACTCTCCTTAGTGTTCTCACTGCGCGGCACGTCGCACGAACTCACCGGCGGTTCACGCCTCAACGGCCACTTACGCCACGGGCAGGCAAGGGGGTGGTCTCGCGCCCAGGAGTCCGCGCCACGCAAAGACACTCGTTCGAGTGTGCGTTCGCCTGCGGACATCGAGAGAATCCACTATCAGGGAGCGACTAGTCAATCATTCCCTATATGTGGGAACATCGGGGCGTGAACACTCTCCAAACTGTGGACAGGGCACTTCGACTGCTCGCACTGGCGCAGCAGGAGCCGGTCGTCACCCTCGCCCGCGCCGCCGGCGAACTGGGTGTGGGAACCTCCGTCGCCCACCGGCTCCTGGCCACCCTCGAGGCGAACGGCTTCATGCGGCGCTCGCTCGACGGCCCCGGCTACCGCCTCGGCCCGGCCATGACCGGCGCCCGCCCCGCCCACGCCGACACGGACTTCACCCACCTCATCCAGGACGACCTGCTCGAGCTGCAGACGGCAACCGGCGAGACCGTGGAGTTCGCGGTCCTCGAAGGGCAGGCGGTGCGCTACATCTACGGCCTCGCCTCACAGCACCACATGCGCATCGAAGCCCGCGCGGGAACGATCCTCCCCGCGCACACCTCGGCCTGCGGACGAGCCCTCCTCGCCACCCTCACGGTCGACCAGCTCCGCCGGATCTACCCGAACGAACCCCTCCCGCACGCGGCGAAGACCACCACCCCGACCCGCACGGCCCTCGAAGCCGAACTGGAGAACGTCAGGCAGCGCGGCTACGCGCGCAACATCGAGGAGACCCAACCCGGCATCGCGGCACTCGCGCAGACCCTCCCCACCCCGCAGGGGTACCCGCCCATCGCCATCACCATCTCGGGGCCGCAGGCACGCCTCTGCTTCACCCGCGAGGACCCCAGCACCCCGTCCGAGACGGCACTCACCCAAGCCCTGCGCCTGGCGACACAGAAGATGCAGGCGAAGCTCACCTCGAAGCTCCAGCACTAGGCCTGTCCGGCGGATCAGGTCGCAGGAAATCGACGGCGCCCTGTCAGCGGCGGTGAGCTGCGGCTGGTGCGCGCAGATGCAAGGCGGGGGAGGGCGTGCCGGCCCCGCGTCTGCGGCATGACCCGCGCCGGACAGGCCCTGGCCCGAGCGGCCCTTCATGACGGTCGTCGGGCTCGCTGTGGGGGGGCGGGGCAGGGCTGCTGTCCCGGCTGTTCGCCGCTCAGGCGCCGTGGCACTGCCCGTACGGGCGGTCCGAGCCGCACCAGCAGGGGGCCGACCGCTGCGGGGGCCAGGGGGTGGCCCGGCCGCGGGCTGCCAGGGTGGTCGCGTACTGGGGGAGGAGGTCGGTGTCGTCCGGGGTGGTGGCCTCGGAGGCGGCGAAGGCCTCGTAGGAGGGGACGGTGCCGGTGACGATGCCCAGGTTGGGGATGCCGGAGGCGGCGAGTTCGCGCAGGGCCGTCTCCACCGTGGCCAGGTGCTCCTCGTGGGAGGGGTACTCGGCGGTGAGGGAGGGGTACGCCTCCAGGAGCTCGGCCAGTTCCGGGGCCGGCCAGTGCAGGACCGCCACCGGGAAGGGGCGGGACAGGGCGGTCCGGTAGGCACCCAGTTCCGCTCGGAGGCGGGAGATCTCCGCCTCCAGCTCCGCCGGGTTCTCCGAGCCGAGCGACCAGACGCGCTTCGGGTCGTGGAGTTCGTCCAGGGTGACGGGCAGGCTGTGGACGGTGTCGGCGAGGGCGTCCCACTCGTCGTGGGGGACGCCCAGCATGCGGCGGACGCGGTGGCGGCCGAAGAGGAGCGGGTGGGTGGCGGACGGGGGCTCCGGGACGTCGGTCAGGAGGAGGCGGACCGCCTCCGTCAACGTCTCGTGCGCCGCCTCCAGTTCGTCGTGCGTCTCCAGGGACTCCGCGACGACCACCCAGGGGGCGGCGTCGCGCGGGGCCGCGGTGCGGATGCCGTCGATGATCGCGCGGGCCTCCGCCTCGTGGCCGTACTCCCACAGGTTCGAGGCCTTCAGGGCGCGGACCAGGTACGGGTTCTCCAGTTCCGTCCGCCCGGTGTCGGCGGCCAGCAGGCGGTCGTAGAGGGCGGCCGCGGCGGAGCGGTCGCCGGAGAGTTCCAGGTGGGCGGCGGCCCGCAGCAGCAGGGCCTCGGCGTCCTCGGGATACAAGCCGGCGGTCCGCTCCAGGCGTGCCGCTTCGGCGGTGTGGTCGACGTTTTCGGCGGGCGTGTCGGGGCGCATGGGTGACACCGTACTGCCGACGGGTGGCAGGAGGGGGAGAGTGTCCCGTCACACGGGAGCCGATGGAGCGGATGGGCCGCACGGACGCCGGGGCGCCGGTGCACGGGTCCTGCGCCCGCTTGCGCGGCCCGCGCGGCCCGTCCGGGAACCGTCGTACCGTCCTGGACGTTGGGATGAGCACGACGATCTGTCGTGTCGTACAGGGGCCTGATGCGCGAGGCGAAGGGGAGGGAGAGGGGGTGTGGCGAGTGATCCGTAGCCGGACGGGTTCGCGTTGGGGTGTCCTCGCCGGGCTTCTCTCGCTGCCCCGGGTCTTCCTGCCCCTGCTTCTGCTCCTGCTGCTGGACGCCGGCGGGCTCTCCGCCGCCGTCGCGCTCGCCGCGACCGCCGCGGCCGGTGCCGCGCTCGCCGCCTGCGCCGTCGTCCTCGCGCGCTGCGCGCCCGTCGTGCCGCCCACCCGGGTGCGTACGGCCCTGCGCGACCGTGACCGGCGTACCGCCTTCCTGCCGCAGCGCGACCCCGACGCCCGGGGGCGCACCCGGCCCAGAGCACCCGGACACGCCCTCCCGGCGACCGCCGTGTAGGGCACCGGTACCCGTGGGTCCGGTTCAGGTTCCTCACCACGCGTGACCCCGCGCGGGTCGTCATGCCGCCGTTCAACACTTCCGTCCCGGCACGACGAGACCCCCGGAGGGCTCACCCATGTCCGTCTTCGCCAGCCTGGTCGAGCAACTGGCCGACCTGCTCCAGCCGTTGTTCGGTCTCTCCGCGGCCGCCGCCGCGATCGTCCTGTTCACCGCGTTCGTACGGCTCCTCGTCCACCCGCTGTCCCGGGCCGCCGCACGCGGGCAGCGAGCCAGAGCCGAACTCCAGCCGAAGATCGCGGAGTTGCGGCGCCGGTACGGCCGCAACCCCGAGAAGTTCCAGCGGGCCGTACTGGAACTGCACACCAGGGAGAAGGTGTCACCGCTGTCCGGAATCCTGCCGAGCCTCCTCCAACTGCCCGCGTTCTTCCTGCTGTACCACCTGTTCTCGAGCGACACGATCGGCGGGCGGCCCAACGGACTGCTCGGACACGAGCTGTTCACCGCGCCGCTGGGCGGACGCTGGGCCGACGCGCTGGGCGACGGGGGGCCGTTCGGCGTGCCGGGGCTCGTGTACGTCGGGCTGTTCGCGGTCGTCGCGGCGGTCGCCTTCTTCAGCTACCGGCTGACGCGGCGGACGATGGCCGCGAACTCGGCGCTGTCCGGGGGCTCCGGAGGGCCCGGGGGCTCCGGAGCGTCGGGCGCGGGCGGCGCGGTGGACCAGGTGCCGGGGATGGGGGCGGTGGCCAAGGTGATGCCGTTCATGTCGTTCCTCACGCTCATCACCGTGGCCGTGCTGCCGCTGGCCGCCGCGCTGTACATCGTCACCAGCACGACCTGGAGCGTGGTCGAACGGGCCGCCCTGCATCGGTGACCCACCACCACGGCGCAGTCGCCCGGAGGGACGACGACGGCCCGCACCGGTGAGGGTGCGGGCCGTCTCGCCCGGCCGACGGGTAAGCGGGCCGTGGCCCTGTCCGTCGGGCGGTCAGCTGCCGATGAGGGTCTGCCAGGTGGCCGGGCCGACGCTTCCGTCGACGGCGAGCCCCTTGGAGGACTGGAACGACTTCACCGCGGCGAGGGTCGCCGGGCCGAAGCTGCCGTCGACGGTCAGCGAGTAACCCTTGGAGTTCAGCTCCGTCTGGACGGCCTTGACCGCGCTGCCCGTGGAGCCGCTCTTGACGGTGACGATCAGCTTGGACCAGGTGGCCGGTCCGGTGACGCCGTCGGCGGCCAGCCCGTTGGCGCGCTGGAAGGCGGTGACCTGGCTCTGCGTGGCCGGGCCGTAGCTGCTGTCCACGGTGGTGGCGTGGCCGCGGGCGTTGAGCAGGTACTGCAGTGCCCTGACGTCCACTCCGGTGGCGCCGTTCTTCAGGACCGGCCAGGACGGCAGCGGGGCGGGAGCCGGGGTGGTGCCGGTGCCGATGTTGGCCATGGCGCGCAGCTGGGTGAGCGTGCCGCGGTAGACGTTGAGGTCGACGTTGCCGCTGATGCCGGAGACCGAACCGGTCTCGCTGTGCTGCCAGAAGGACCAGGAGCGGTTCGCGCCGGGGAGGGCGGCCGGCTCGTTGGAACCGCTCTGGTAGCGCGGCTGCCACAGCGGGGTGGTGGAGAAGACGCTGCCGTTGCCCTTCAGGCAGTCGTCGACGAACCACTTGGAGGTGTAGACGATCGGGGCGACGCCGAAGGACGACTTGATCTTGCTGATGAAGGTGCTGACGTGCGTGGTGGTGGCGTAGGCCGGGCACGCGCCGTTGTGGTGCTCCAGGTCGATGACCGGGGGCAGTTGGCCGGCGGCCTTGCCGGTGTAGCCGGCGTTGCGCAGGGTCCTGATGAAGTGGTCGGCCTGGGCGCTGCCGGTGCCTTCCGCGTAGAAGTGGTAACCGGAGTTCATCAGCCCCGCGGCGGCGGAGGCCTTGAAGTCCTGGTTGAAGTAGGGGTCGACCCAGCCGGTGCTCTGGGACGCCTTGTGGAACACGAACTTCTGGCCCGAGGCGGCGACGCTGTTCCAGTTGATCGCCGAGCCGTGGTTCCAGCGGCTGGTGTCGATGCCCTTGACGCTGTAGCCGCTCGGGTAGGCGGCCTGTGCCGGGGTGGTGCCGGTCAGACCGAGGGCGACGGCGGTCGCCGTGCCGACCACGGCGGCCCGTACGGAGACGCCCGCGAAAGTGGTGCGCATGCCTTTTCTTCCTCCAGTGACGCACGTCTTCTCGGACGGCCTTCTCGGGCCTTTCCAGGGAGGGGAGTTGACGTGGCGTGGGGTACCGGCGGGTTGCTTTCGCCGCCGGATGCAGAGGCGATCATCGCGGAATCACAGGGCGGTTGGCAGTACCCTCGGCGGACTTTGCCTGCGCGCATTGGGTGTTAAATCGCCGCGCACCGTGGCGAATCGCGGAGGGTACTGGGAGAACACCTAGGAAGGTGTTGTCGAGTTGTCCATGGGACAGGGTGGCTGATAGACAACTTGACAACACCTTCTTTACGTCCGGAATACCTCGGGAGTTAATGTCGGAGTAACCGGTCGACGCCTTGTTTGAAAGAGCACGGACCGGCGTGCTGGAATGCGCCGAACTGCCCTGCTGTGCGGGCCTGGACACATCAACGGCATACGTCATGTGCCGCCATCGAGAGGTTGTTGGTCGAGTGAGGCGAAACACGACGGGCCGCGCGTCGCAGTCGGGGGGACAGTTCACCCCTCCGTCGCGGGCCGCGGAATCGCCCACGCAGGTCACTGGCGAGGACACTCCCAAGGGCAGCACAAGCCGATTCACCCCAGGGAACTGGCGCATGCCCACCCGGCTCAACGCGATCCTGTTCCTGCCGGTGGTGGTCTGTCTGGTGATGGGGACGGTCCAGATCCAGGGATCGTTCCGCGACTGGCAGGCGGCGGTCACCGCGGAGAAGACCGCCCGCGTGGTCCAGGCGGCTTTCGTCTACGGCCACCGCCTGCAGGAAGAGCGGGACGTGTCCGTCGAGCCCCTGCTGCGCGCGGCCAAGGACGACCAGCGCGTCGTCGAAGCCCGTGTGGCCACCGACAAGGCGGCCGAGGACTTCCACGCCGTGGTGAAGGACGCGCCGGAAACGAAAACCCTCAACCGCCGCCTCGACGCCTTCCTCGAGCAGGAATCGAAGCTCGACGACCTCCGCGCCGCCGCTTACACCGACGCTCTCAAGGGCGTCGGGACCGAAGAGGGATACCTCGCCATTCAGCACCCCCTGCTGGAGCTCTCCAACGAACTCGGTGTGGGCACCACCGACGTCACCGGGTACGGCCGCACCCTCTACGCCATCTCGATGTCCAAGAGCGCGATCTCCCTTCAGCGCGCCATCGGTATGCACCTTCTGGTCAACGGACCGGACGCCGCGGATGCCGCCGAGCAACGCGTCGCCCTGACCTCGTACGCCTACCTCGAGGGGATCGCCACCCACGAGTACCTCTCGGGCGGCAGCGAGGAGGACATCACCGCGCTGGAGGAGGCGCAGAGGCAGCTCAAGGCCGAGGCCGGGACCAGGGCGGAGGAAGCCGCGGCCGAAGCGAAGGCGAACGGTGAGAAGTTCGTGGCCCCGCCGGCCCCCGACAAGGCCCTCGCGCTCATCGCCGCGCCGGACGCCACCAGGGCGACACTGGCCGCGCGGGCTGTCACCCCCGAGTCGTGGTGGGCCACCACCACTGCCGAGTTCGAGGCTTACAGGACCATCGAGACGAAGCTCATCGGCAATGCCGTGGAAAGGACCTCCGACCTCGACGGCGAGGCAAATCGTGAGGCCATCGTCACGGCGACCGTCGTCCTGGTCGGTCTGCTCGTCACCTCCTTCCTCGCCGGACTCATGGCCCGGCAGATGAGCCGCTCCATGCTCCGGCTGCGGTCGGCCGCCCTCGACGTCGCGGAGAAGCGGCTGCCGATGCTCGTCGACCAGCTCTCCCGCACGGATCCGGGCCGGGTCGACACCCGGGTCGAGCCCATCCCGATCACGACGACCGACGAAATCGGCGAGGTCGCCCGCGCGTTCGACCAGGTGCACCGCGAGGCGGTCCGCCTCGCTGCCGAGCAGGCACTGCTGCGGGGCAACGTCAACGCGATCTTCACCAATCTGTCGCGCCGCAACCAGTCCCTGATCGAGGGGCAGTTGACCCTCATCACGGATCTGGAGAACAACGAGGCCGATCCGGACCAGCTGGAGCACCTTTTCAAGCTGGACCACCTCGCGACCCGTATGCGCCGCAACGGAGAGAACCTCCTCGTCCTCGCGGGCGAGGAGCCCGGCCGCCGCTGGGACCAGCCGATCCCGCTGGTCGACGTCCTCCGCGCCGCCGCCTCCGAGGTGGAACAGTACGAGCGCGTCGAGCTGTCCGGTGTTCCCGAGGCCGAGATCCACGGCCGCGCCGTGTCGGACCTCGTGCACCTGCTCGCCGAGCTGATGGAGAACGCCACCACGTTCTCCTCGCCCCAGAACAAGGTCCCCGTCGCCGCGACGCGCCTGCCCGACGGCCGGATCATGATCGAGATCCACGACAAGGGCATCGGCCTCACCCCCGAGGACTTCGCGAACATCAACCACCGTTTGGCGAAACCGCCGACCGTGGACGCGGAGATCTCGCAGCACATGGGACTGTACGTCGTCGGCCGGCTCTCCGCCCGTCACGGGATTCGCGTCCAGCTGCGCCCCTCCGGCGAGCAGGCCGGTACGACGTCGCTGGTCATGCTGCCGGAGGCGATCACTCATGGTGACGGCGGCGATCAGGTCATGGGGGGCGCGGAATTCACCGTCGCCTCCATCATCCCGGAACAGCAGGCCCACGAGGCTCCTCCCCTGCGGACGGCGGCCGAAATCGGCTTCGACGACAACCGCTACACCGCCGGCGGGCCGCAGGACCTCCGGGAACTCGACCCGGTCGGGCGTTCGTTGCTGCGCGAGGAGCTGCGTGCGGCTCTCGAGACGACGCAGAACCAGAGCGGCGGAGGTCGTCCGGCGTTCCGCGACGAGGCCAGGCAGCCCTCCACGTACCGGGAGCCCGATCCGTATCAGGGCCGGCAACCCGGTTACCCTGCCCATGTGTTCGACGCCCAGGCGGGTGCGTACGGCGATCGGTCTGCCCATGACGGCAGTGCGGCCGGCTACGGCGGCAGGGAAAGCCACGAAGGGGCCGGCGGCTATGGCGACCGCACCGGCCGTGAAGGGCAGCTCGCCCACGACGGTCAGTACGTCCCCGCGCAGAACGGCCACCACGGCGACGGCTACCCGGCCGACGGCTACCGGGAACAGCGGCCTCCCACGCCGGACGCCTACGCCGGCCGGGGCGAACCGTCGCATCGGGGCCAGTGGCAGGACTCGAGCGGCTACGGCAACGCGTACATGTCCACGTCCGGCACGGATGCGGCAACCGGTCCGGGAGGAGTCGAACCGGCCGCGGAACACGCGAGGTTCCCGTCTCCGGCTGTCCCGAGCACCGTCCACGAGGTGACCGACGCCGGCCTTCCTCGCCGGAACAGCGCGGCAGGGCCCGACGATGCCACCCATCGAGGGGGCCGGTAGGAGCCGCCGCAGACGGCGCGCGCAGGCCACGACTCCCCGCTCGGTGAGGAAGGGAACGACCTGCGCCCGGCCGACGACGAGCGCCAGGAGCGGGCGGAGCGGCTCAAGCGGCCGAAGCCCTGCGGAGCACACTCCGCAGGGCGGCCGCCCCCTGGTGATCGACGAACCCGACGATCACCCCGGCCCCGAGGCCACCGGCTCAACCTGACAACACCTTCTCCGTCCCGACGACAGCACCACCCGACCCGGAGAAGTGGAACCCGGCGCCCATTTGATGCGACAACCGGGCCGCCGGCCTGCCCGACATCAGTCACAGAAAGCAAAACGGTCCGCCGAATCCGTCGACAGACCGTCATGCAAGATCGAGGCTGGACTTCCTCGAATTCGTTTTGGCCGACGACAGTCCTGGCATCGGATGTGTACGCACGAAGCGGCTCCGCTTCGGAGACATGAAAGGGGATGAAGACATGACTCTTGTGTATGTGTTCTTCGTCGTCATGTTGTTCGTGGGGTTCCTCATCGTGTGGATGATGGGGAGGTCCGGTAAAAGGTGAGCGCTTTTCGCCCTCACGCTGACGGGTGGTGAAGAACGAGAACTTTCTTCACGATGTCGGTGATGCGGTTGGTGCGGAGCGGGCCGACCCCTCGAAATCCACGAGTCGTCCTCATTCTTCACCTGGCCTGCTCGAGCGAAGACCGAAAGCGGCTCAGTGCCGCCAACCCGATGAACTGGTCGGACTTCACCGTCTCCCGCCCCGCACGAAGACCGACGACCGCCTCGCCGGCGCGGACGGGCGTCAGTCGGCCAGGAAGTGTTCCAGTGCTTCCACCACGAGCTGGTGGTCCTGGAGTTGGGGGAGGCCCGAGACGGTCACCGCGCCGATCACGCCGACGCCCTCGACGGTGATCGGGAACGAACCCCCGTGGGCCGCGTAGGTGTCGGGGTCCAGGCGCGAGGACTCCTCGAACGTCGTGCCCTTGGCCCGGTGCCGGGCGCCCACCAGGTACGACGCGGAGCCGTACCGCTCGACGACCCGGCGCTTGCGGGCGATCCAGGCGTCGTTGTCAGGGGTGGAGCCGGGGAGGGCGGCGTGGAAGAGCTGCTGGCCCGCGCGGTGGATGTCGATGGCGACGGGGGCGTCGCGCACCCGGGCCAGGTCGACGAGGAACGAGCCCAGTTCCCAGGCGTCCTCGTGGCTGAACCGCTTGAAGACCAGGCGGCGTTCCTGCGCCTCCAGTTCTTCCAGGCTCGGATCTTCCGCACTCGGTGCTCCCACGGTCGCCTCTTCCTCGCGGGGGGCGGGTTCGGGTCGGGTCACAGCGTCACCGTCACTTTCTCGTCGGCCGAGCGCCGAGCCGCCTCCAGGACGTCCAGGGCGGCGGCGGCCTCGTGCGCGCTCACCGGGTTGGGGCCGGCCTCCCGGAGGGCCTTCGCCACGGCCGTGTAGTAGGCGGGGTAGTCGCCGGGGAGGGTCGGCTCGGGGCGCCCGCCGCCGGTCACCGGGGACTCCCCGGAACCGACGCGGCCCCACAGCTCCTCCGGCTCGGCGCCCCAGCCGGAACCGGCGCCGGGGCGCAGGCCGTCGCGCAGGGCGGCCTCCTGGGGGTCGAGGTCGTGCTTGACGTACCCCGCCTTCGAGCCCAGGACGCGGAAGCGCGGGCCGAGCTGGGCCGTGGTCGCGGAGACGTAGAGGTGGGAGCGGACGCCGTTCGCGTGGGTGAGGGCGATGAAGGTGTCGTCGTCGGTGCGCGCGCCCTCGCGGCGGATGTCCACCTCGGCGTACACGGAGGTCACCGGGCCGAAGAGGACGAGCGCCTGGTCGACGACATGGCTGCCGAGGTCGTAGAGCAGACCGCCGATCTCCGCGGGGTCGCCGGACTCGCGCCAGCCGCCCTTGAGCTGCGGCCGCCAGCGCTCGAAGCGGGACTCGAACCGGTACACATCGCCGAGTGTGCCCTCGGACACCAGTTTGCGCAGGGTGAGGAAGTCGTTGTCCCAGCGGCGGTTCTGGAAGACGGACAGGAGCAGGCCGCTCTCCTCGGCGAGCGCCGCCAGCTCACGGGCCTCGGCGGCCGTGCCGGCGACGGGCTTGTCGACGACGACCGGCAGGCCGGCCTTCAGGGCGGTGGTGGCGAGCGGGACGTGCGTCCTGTTCGGCGACGCGACGACGATCAGGTCCAGCTCGGCGGCGCGCTCGAACAGCTCGTCCGGCGTCGCCGCGAGGTGGACGTCCGGGAACTCGGCGCGGGCCTGCTGCTGCCGTTCGGGGTTCGAGGTGACCACCGTGTCGAGCGCGAGGCCCTCGGTCGCGGCGATCAGCGGGGCGTGGAACACGGAGCCCGCGAGGCCGTAGCCGACGAGGCCGACGCGGAGGGGAGTGCCAGTCATGCCCCTACTTTCGCAACGCTGTTGCCAAAGTGCAAGCACGGGGGAGAATGGGCGGGTGAACAGGACGTACGGAGGCATGCGGGACGGGACGGGGGCGACCGGCACGGCGGTCGTGACGGGCGCGACGGGCGGGGTCAATCTGCTGGCCCTGCGCAGCCACAACACCGCGCTCGTACTCGACCTGCTGCGGACCGCCGGGGCGGAGGGCATCAGCCGGCTGGAGCTCGCCGAGCGGACCGGTCTCACCCCGCAGGCGGTCAGCAAGATCACCGCCCGGCTGCGGGCGGAGGGGCTCGCGGCGGACGCGGGACGCCGGGCCTCCACCGGGGGCAAGCCCCGGACGGTGCTGCGGCTGGTGCCGGAGGCGGGGCACGCGGTGGGCGTGCACCTGGACCGGGACGAACTGCGGGCCGTTTTGGTCGACCTCGACGGGACGGTCGTGGGGGAGCGGAGCGCCCCCCTGGACCTGGGCGCGGGGGCGGAGGCGGTACTGGCCGGGGTGGCGGGAGTCGTCGAGGGGCTGTGGACCGCCGGGGACGGGACCGCCGGGGACCGTGTACGGGCGTCGTCCCGGCCCGCCCTGCTGGGCGCCGGAGTCGCCCTGCCGGGGCCGCTCGACCACGCCCGGGGTGTGCTGCACCGGGTGACCGGGTTTCCCGAGTGGGACGGATACCCGCTGCGGGCCGCGCTGTCGGAACGGCTGGGGGTGCCGGTCGTCGTCGACAAGGACACCAACGCGGCGGCGCTGGGCCTGGCCGTCGGCGGCGAGGGCGGCTCCTTCGCCTATCTGCACCTCGGTACGGGGCTCGGGGCCGGGCTGGTGATCGGTGGCAGCGTGCACCGGGGGCCGCGGACCGGGGCGGGGGAGTTCGGGCACCAGGTCGTCCAGTTGGACGGGCCGCGCTGCGGTTGCGGGGACCGCGGCTGCATCGAGGCGCTGTGCCTGGCCGCCGTGGCGCGGGGCGACACGGACGAGGCGGCGCGGGTGCTGGGCGTCGGCGCGGCGAACCTGGTGGGCCTGCTCGACATCGACCGCGTCCTGCTCGGCGGCCGCACGATCGAGGCCGCCCCGGAGGCGTTCGCACGGGGCGTACGCGCGGTGCTGGACACGCGGTTCCGGCGTACGGGGGACACGGCCGTGCCGGTACGGGTCGCCACCGGGTGCGGGGGCGGGGGCGGGGTCGCCGAGGGGGCGGCCCAGTCGGTACTGGCGCCCGTGTTCGGACGGGGGGACGGGTAACCGGAAAGCCGGGGACGGAGGGGGGTGCGTTGCTCCGAGCGGGGGGAATCGTGGGGCCGTGCGGGGGTGTTCGGGAGTGTCGCCGTGGTGTCCGCCCGCCGATCGGCAAGGTCATACGGTATGCGACTCCGCACACCCGCGTCCCTCTTCCTGGCGGTGCTGGCCGCCGTCCTTCCCACCGCGGCCCAGGCCCGGACGGAAGCACCGCCGCCCGCCTGCGCCACCGAGGACGACGCCGACTTCCCCCTCAGCGCCCATATCCACGGCGGCCCGGACACCTACACGGCCGGCGGCGGCTACGGCACCTGGTACCTCCAGATGACCAACACCACCGACCGCTCCTGCGGCGGCATCCACCCGGTCGTCGTACTCGTCGACGAGAAGCGGGAGTTGCGGGCCTCGCAGCCGGTGCTGGAGTTCTACGCGCCGGACCGGGAACAGCCGCACCCCGTCCGCTTCGAGACCACCGACGAGGACGAACTCGTCGGTGGCTTCGTCGACGAGCACGCGGGCTTCGAGGGGTTCACCGTCGAGCCCGGCCGGACCCTCGCCGTGAAGGTACGGCTCGCGCTCACGTCCGACGCCGTGGCGGGCGAGGTCGTCGCCAAGGCCGCCGTCGTCCAGCGGCGCGAGGACGACGGCGACTGGGTCGGGCAGTCGGACGACTACCGGTTCCGGATCGAGGCGGCGCCCGGCAAGGAAGCCGGTGGCACCGGCCCCGACGAGCTCGCCCGTACCGGCGTCGGCGCCGCCGGGCCGCTCCTGACCGTCGCCGCGGTGGCACTGCTCGCCGGGGGACTGGCGGGAGCGCCGGCCCGTCGGCGCCGCTGAACCCGGCCGGCCGGGGAGCGGCGGAGCACCCCGGGTTCTCGAGCCGCACCACACCGGGCGTTCCCCCAAGATCCGGGCATGTCTAGGCTGGGGAACAGGAAGGACCGCGTACGGCAGGAGATCTCGCACATGGCAGACCGCAAGCCGATCGAATCGTGGCTCACCGACATGGACGGGGTGCTCATCCACGAGGGTGTGCCGATCCCGGGGGCCGACGCCTTCATCAGGAAGCTGCGTGAGTCCGGAAAACCCTTCCTGGTGCTCACCAACAACTCGATCTACACCCCGCGCGACCTGCACGCCCGGCTCCGCCGCATGGGCCTGGACGTCCCGATCGAGAACATCTGGACCTCGGCGCTCGCCACCGCCAAGTTCCTGGACGACCAGCGCCCGAACGGCTCGGCGTACGTCATCGGCGAGGCCGGTCTGACCACCGCGCTGCACGACATCGGTTACGTCCTCACCGACCACGAACCGGACTACGTAGTTCTCGGAGAAACTCGAACTTACTCCTTCGAGGCCATGACGAAGGCGGTACGGCTGATCAACGACGGCGCCCGCTTCATCGGGACGAACCCCGACGAGACCGGTCCCTCCACCGAGGGCCCGCTCCCGGCGACCGGTGCGGTGGCGGCGCTGATCACCAAGGCGACGGGCCGGCAGCCGTACTTCGCGGGCAAGCCGAACCCGCTGATGATGCGCACCGGTCTGAACACCCTCGGCGCGCACTCCGAGAGCAGCGCCATGATCGGCGACCGGATGGACACCGACGTGCTGGCCGGCATCGAGGCCGGAATGCAGACGTTCCTGGTGCTCACCGGCCTGACCCGGCCCGAGCAGGTCGAGAACTTCCCGTACCGGCCGTCCCAGGTCTTGGACTCCATCGCGGACCTCGTCGACCTCGTCTGACCCGCGTACTCGTCCGACACGCGTAAAACCCCGCGTGCCCCGATGTCACCCGTACGGCGCAGCCCCGCACCCCTGCGAGTGCGGGGCCATGCCCGGCGGGGCACGCTCCCGGTGTCTGGAGGTGCACGATGGGTCCTGTGCGACGCGCTCTCTGTACCGGCGTCCTGGCGGCCACCGCGCTCACCCCGGCGGCGTACGCCGCGGACGGCGCGGGTGGGGTGTCGGTGACACCGGCGACCCCTGCCCCCGGCACCGAGGTCACCCTCGAGGTGGCCGAGTGCGCCGAGCGGACCGCGGTCGCGGTGTCCTCGGCGTTCGTCTCCGAGGTCCGGCTCACCGTCGCCGACGGCGTACTCGTCGGCGAGAGCAGGGTCCGCTCCACGCTCACCGCGGGGACGTACCCCGTACGGGTCGACTGCGGTGAGCGCGCCCGCAAGGGCACGATCACCGTCGCCCCCGCACCCGCCTCCGCCCGCAAGCAGCCCGGCGGTACGGCCGAATCGCCTGCCGCCTCGCCCGTCGCCCCCGTGAACGCGGGTGGAGGGGGAGCCGCCCGGACCGTCGCCGCCGCCGACGAGTCCGCGGAGGGGCCGGGCACGGCGCAGACGGTGACCGGACTGTTCCTCGCCACCGCCGCGACGGCGGCCGTCGTACGCAGCCGCGTCCGGCGCGACCGCGGAACGCACTGAGGCCGGCGATGTCCGATCATCATCAGAACGAGAATCAGAACCAAGACCAGAACCAAGACCAGAACCAAGACCAGAACCAAGACCAGAACCAAGACCAGAACCAGAACCAAGACCAGAGCCAGAGCCAGAGCCAGAGCCCGTCCGGTGTCGGGCGGCTGCTCACCGGGGTGGCCTGGGTGGTCCTGCTGCTCGGGCTCTGGCTGTGGGGCCGCGAGGGAACCGACCTGCGCCCCGGTGTGTCCGGACCCGCCACGGGTGACATGGCGGCGGCCGGCCGCCCGCCCCGGGTGGAGCTTCCGCCCGCCCACCGGCCGCTGGGCGAGGCGCCGCCGCAGCGCCTGGACATACCCGGCCTGGACGTCCGGGCGCCGGTGGTGGCCCGCGGGCTGGACGAGCGGGGCGCGCTCGACCCACCGCCGTTCGACCGGCCGGGCACGGTCGGCTGGTACGCGGACGGGGTGACGCCCGGGGCGTCCGGCACCGCGCTGGTGGTGGGGCACGTCGACACCGAGACCCGGCCCGCCGTGTTCTACGAGGTCAGTACGCTGCGGCCCGGCCAGAAGATCCGGGTGGTCCGCGCGGACGCCGAGGTCGCCGAGTTCACCGTCGAGGACATCCAGGTCCTTCCCCGGGACGGCTTCGACGCCCGGCAGGCCTACGGGCCCCGCCGCTCCGGCCGGGCCGAACTGCGCCTCGTCACCTGCGGCGGCAGCTTCGACGAGGCACGCCACCGCTACACGGCCAACGTGATCGTCTCGGCGTACCTGACGGACACCACCACGACCTGACGCCGGCTCCCCACCCGTCCACCCGGCCGTACCACAGCGGCTGTAACAGGTCGCGGACAAGACGGGTTCGGCCTCATGGGTGCCGCGGGGCGTATGCCAGGATTGGGGCTCGGAAGGCTTGGAACGAGTGCACCCAAGGGGGGTTGGATGTACGGCAGCAGGGGGGTCGGGGCGTTCGCCGGGAGGCGGGCGTCGGCAGCGGTACTGGGGGCGGTGCTGCTGATCACAGGCTGTTCCTCCGGTGATGACGGGGGGGGCGAATCCGGCAAGGGGGCAGACGCGGCGATCACGCAGCAGCCGAAGGACGCCAGCCCCTTCTGGGTCAACCCGCAGGGCAACGCCGCACAGCAGATGGCCGACCTGGAACAGGACGGCAAGGAGGCGGAGGCCGAGCAGGTCCGCAAGATCGCGGAGCAGCCCACCGCAGAATGGATCAGCCCGGAGAACCCGGAGGAGCAGACCCGCGGCTTCACCGAGGCCGCCGACGAGGCGGGCCGCACCGCGCTGCTCGTCCTCTACAACATCCCGCACCGGGACTGCGGCCAGTACTCGCAGGGCGGCGCCGCCGACGGCGACGCCTACCGCTCCTTCATCGACGGCGTGGCCGAGGGCATCGGGGACCGCGCGGCGACCGTGATCCTGGAGCCCGACGCGGTGCTCCACCTGGTGGACGGCTGCACGCCGGAGAAGTTCCACGAGGAGCGCTACGACCTCCTCAGCGGCGCCGTCGACAAGCTCGCGGGCCTGAAGAACACCACGGTGTACCTGGACGCGGGCAACGCCGGCTGGGGCAGCCCCGACCAGATCCACGAGCCGCTCAAGTGGGCGGGCCTCGACAAGGCCGACGGCTTCTCGGTGAACGTCTCCAACTTCTACTCCACCGAGGACTCCATCGCCTACGGCAAGAAGCTCTCCGCCAAGGTCGGCGACAAGCCCTTCGTCATCGACACCAGCCGCAACGGCAACGGCCCCTACACGCAGGGCGACGCGGACGAGCGCTGGTGCAACCCGCCCGGCCGCGCCCTCGGCGAGACCCCGACGACCGAGACCGCGGACCCGCTGGTGGACGCGTATCTGTGGGTGAAGCGGCCCGGCGAGTCGGACGGCGAGTGCAAGGGCGGTCCGAAGGCCGGCGAGTGGTGGGAGGACTACGCGGTGAAGCTCGCCGAGGCCGGCGACGGCGACTGACCGCGCCGCGGCGTACGCGGCGACGAACAGGAGACAGAGAAAGGGGGCGTCCTCCGTGGTGGAGGACGCCCCCTTTCTCTCACCTGCCTGGCGTCAGGGCACCTGTACCCACTGCGCCTTGCTGGGCGTGCCGTCCGCATCGGTGGCGAACAGCATGTACCAGCCCGCCTGGACCAGGTTCCGGCTCCCCGGGACCGTCACCTCCAGCTTGTCGCCGTCGGCCTCGAAGTCCAGGGCGATGGAGCGTTGGTCGATGTCGGTGACGTGGGTCGAGGCGCTCGGCCGGATCAGCCGGACGTTCTTGATCGACCCGGCGTCCTTCGAGGTGAACGTGGCGGAGCCGCCGCGCTCGACGGTCTTCGGACCGCCCGTCAGCTCGGGCTGCCCGGTCTCGCCGTACAGGTACGGCGGTGTGTAGATCTCGATGCGCTGTTCGAACTTGCCGGGCTTGGTGTTGGCCTTGTCGCCGTAGAGCGAGTCCGAGCCGAAGAACATCACGCGGCCGTCGGGCAGCAGGATCGAGCCGGCGTGGTAGTTGCGGCCCACCAGCGGATCGGCGACGCGCCTGAACTCGTTCTCCGCCGTGTCGTAGATCCGCGCCTCGAGGATGTTGGAGTCGCCGCGGCCCCGGTAGTCCTCCGAGCCGCCCGAGACCAGGATGCTGTCGTCGGGCAGGATCGAGTACTGCGGGTAGCGGGTTCCCTTGTCCAGCGAGGGGCCGTCCACGAAGCGCGGTTCGTCGGCCTTGAGGTCGACGATCCGGGTCTTCTCACTGGCCAGCTTGGACTCGCCGACGCCGCCGCCGCCGATCACCATGTACTTCTCGTCCTGCGCCGGCGGCAGCAGCACCGTGCCGGACGTCTCCATCATGTCGGAGTCGCTCAGCCCGGGGATCTTGTCGAACTTGTTGGTCTCCACGTCCCAGACGCCCGGCTCACGGCCCTCGTCGGCCGGCCCGTAGCCCGCGTTCGAACCCGAGTAGAAGACCTTGCCGTTCTGCATCAGGAACAGCGCCGGGTAGGTCGGGAACTGACGGATCTTGTCCGTGTAGGTCCACTTCTTGGTCTCGGGGTCGTAGACCTCGTTCTTGCCCGGGACCAGCTGGCCGATGTCGTCGAGGCCGGAGACGCTGAGGATCTTGCCGTCGCTCAGGGTGGTGAGCGTCGGGTACCAGCGGGCCTCCTTCATCGGGTCGACCTTGATGTACTTCTCCGCCACCGGGTCGAACTCGAAGGCGTCGTCGATGCCCTGGAAGTCCTTCTTGTCCAGGGCGAGCTTCTCGGCGATGCCGTACGTGTTCTGCGCGTCCTCGCCGGTCAGACCCTGCACGGTGTAGTTGTCCTGGGCGCCGGTCTCGTACTTGGCGCCCTCCTTCTGCGCCTCGACGTAGGTGCGGCCGTAGCCCGGGGTGTTGCCCAGGAACTCGCCGGTCTCCTTGTCGAAGTTCTTCTTGGCGCGCGGGACGAGCACCGGGTCCTTCGAGACGAAGGTCTTGCCGTTCTCCTTGCCGACGAACCTGGTGCCCGCCGGCAGGGTGATCGGCTTGTCCGGGTTCTCGTTGTGGACGACCATCAGGCCGCCCGCCTTCGTCACGTCACCCTTGAGCTTCTCGTACCGCTTGGTGCCGCCGGCGATCAGCAGGTTGCCGTTGGCGAGCTGGGTGTGGCCGGTGCAGAACAGGTCGCTCGGCGTCGGCACCTTCTTGATGGTCTTCTTGACCGGGTCCCAGATCCGCGTGTCGTACTTCTTGGCGTCGAAGTTGTCCTTGTTGTTGCCGGAACCCGCGACGAGCAGCACCTTGCCGGTGTGCAGCAGCGCCGCGTGGATGGTGTTCTGGCGGTACTCCTCCGGGAACTCGACGATCTCCCAGCGGCCGTTCTCCGCCTTGTACTCCGGCTTGTTGATCTTGTACTGGTGGTATTTCTCGGTCCCGAAGCGGTACAGCCACGGCCCGTTCATTCCGGCCAGCGCGAGTACCACCGCCGTGCCTATCGCGATCCGACGGGCGCGACGGCGGCCTGCACGGTCGTTCATTCCTTACGTCCCCCAAGTCCACCAAGGGCGATCTGCATCGTCTGGTCGTCACCGGGGTGGTAGCCCCCGGTACCTCCTGGCCCGCCCGGTCCCCCCGGCCCGCTCTGCGCTCCCGGTCCGCCGTGGGCGCCGGCCCAGCTGGGCCGGTCCTGCGGGGCGTGGGGCGCGTGGTGCCCGTGGTGCTGTTGTGGCATCTGCGGCAGCTGCTGTGTCTGGGGCTCCGGTGCGGAGTCCTGTGCCCGGCTCGCGGCGTGCGCGCCGGGCTTCTTCCTGTCCTGGCGCATGCCGTGGCGCCAGGCGAACATGGGCGCGGCCGTGATGAGCAGGGCGAACGTCGCCCAGATGATCATGGCCGGGTGCGAGTGTCCGTAGACGAATCCGGCGGCGATGGAGCCACCGAAGATCAGGATGAAGTACCAGTGATACCGGAAGGTGCCGAACCAGGTGTCCGGGCTGGCCGAGTCGCCCTTCGGGGTGACCACGAACTTGCTCTTCTTGCGCAGCACGGAGTCGATCAGTGCCTTCGCGTAGAGCGGCGCCGACAGTGCGGACATCACCATGCCGGCCACACCGCCGGAGCCCTCCGGCTCGTGCGGGGAGACGTTGTGGCGGCGGTTCCAGATGTAGAGGCCGATCTGCAGCGCGGAGGCGTTGCCGTAGAGCATCAGCCAGACCGCGGGGTCGATGTTCACACCCGAGGCGCCCAGGCCCAGGAACAGCGCACAGCTCAGCGCCGCCAGGATCCAGTTCAGGGCCGACATAGGGTAGAAGATGATCATCATGGTGTAGTTGAAGAGCTTGCTCGGCGGGAGCGAGTACCAGCCCTTCCAGTACTGCTTGAGGATCGTCTCGTACGTCCCTCGCGACCAGCGCATCTGCTGGGTGAAGAAGTCCGTCCAGGCGTTGGGTCCCTCACCGACCGCGAGCACGTCCGGGGTGTAGACCGAGCGCCACTTCTTCCCCGTCGCCGGGTTCTTGGCGCGGTGCATCTCGAAGCCGGTCGCCATGTCCTCGGTGATCGAGTCGTACAGACCGCCGATCTGCTTGAGCGCCTTGATGCGCACGGCGTTCGAGGTGCCCACGAACATCGGTGAGCCGTAGCGGTTGCCGGCCCGCTGGATCAGCGCGTGGAAGAGGAACTGCTGCGACTCGGCGGCCTTGGTGACGAAGTTGTCGTAGTTGCCGTAGACCTGCGGGCCGATGACGAAGCCGACGTCCGGGTCGCGGAAGAAGCCGAGCATCCGCTCCAGGTAGTTCGGCAGCGGCACGTGGTCGGTGTCCACCGAGGCGAAGAAGTCGTAGTCGTCGCCGTGCGCGTCCAGCCAGGCGTTGTAGTTGCCGTGCTTGGTCTTGGCGCGGTGCGGGCCCTTCTTCTGGTTCCACTTCGCGACGCCCTTGCGGGAGAAGTGGTGCACGCCCAGACGCGCGCACACCTCCTTCACCTCGGGATCGTCGCCCTCGTCGAGCAGCCAGACGTGCATGGTGCCCCGGTGGCGGATCTTCACCGCCGCCTCCAGGGTCTTCGTCACCATCTCCAGCGGCTCCTTGCCGGGCACGAAGGAGGTGAGGAAGGCGACCCGGGTGCCGGTCTCGGGCACGACGGGGATCGGGTCGCGGGCGACCAGCGTGGCGTGCGCGTTCGACAGCACGTTCATGCAGCGGAAGAACTCGATCAGCCCGATCGAGACCAGCATCACCATGTCGAGGGCGGGCAGCCAGTCGAACGCCGGGTAGTCCCGCTCCGTCCAGTGCGCGGGCTGGAGCAGCCACACCAGCAGCACCACCGACAGCAGCGGGGCCGCGGCCAGCATCAGCGCGATGCGGATGCGGTGCGGCTCCTGCGAGATCAGCGAGCGGTACTGCACTTTGTAGGGTTTGCCCGGATCGGGCTGGGTGAGGGGACCCGAGAGCCGGCTGTAATGCTCGTAGTCGTATCTCGGCAGCGTCTTCTTGATCCGCCGGAACGCCCCCGTGTTTCCGGTCCGATGCGCAGGCACCCTGAGCTGGGTGGTCTGGGACGGGTCGTCGTCCCTGTGGGCGCCTGTCGGCGTCGACGTCATGAATCATCCCCCCACACACGGCCCCGCCGTGTGTTTCGTCGCTTGCTGCCGCCCGCGTCCGGTCCCCCTCGACCGTCCCAGGCGTGTCAATGGTGGCCCGCTGTCCCCACGTCACCCACACCATATAGACACGGCGCGGCACTCTTTCGGTTGCATGATGCCCTCGTCGGCGGTGCTCCGTGAAACGGGACCTCTCCCCCCGTACCGTCCGCAACCGGTACCCCGCCCTCCAACAGCCGCGAATGCGCGGCATGATGAAGAACCCAGGTTGTACCGTGTCCATCATGATCGCAAGGTGTGAAAACAGGTGCACGCCGGTCATACGCGCCCATGGTGGTCTCTGAGGTGGTCCGGCGGGGGGCCTGTTCCCCACGTGGTTCCAGTGGCTCCATACGTGTGGTGAGGGCGTTCCGTTCAAGACATGTCCCTCGGCGGGCGCGAGAGGGTATCCGGCCAAAAGCAACGGGCCCCTCGATCACGAGGAGCCCGTTGTGTCGGTGCGCCGCCAGGGACTCGAACCCCGGACCCGCTGATTAAGAGTCAGCTGCTCTAACCAACTGAGCTAGCGGCGCTCACTGACGCGACAACTCTACCGGACCGGACGGGGTGCTCCCGACCGCCGCCTCCGTCCCGGCGTGGCCGGTGCGGTCCTGCGAGGCCTCGGCCCCGGGCCCGTGTCCGGCGGGATCCGCCACCTGGGCCATGGCGCGTACATCCTTCGGGCCGTCAGAATGCGCCTCCCGGGCACAGTTGAGAAGCTGACCTTCGTGCACAGACGTGAGGCATTTCACCGGACGTGTGGCCGGATGTGTGACGGGACGTGTGAGGGGAATCGCATGGAACCCCCGGTGTTCGAGGAGTTCGAGCCCGCGGGCGACTGCGGCTGCCCCGGCTGTGCGCACCGGCGGCGCGTCCTCGCGTATGCGCCGGCCGGCGGCTCGGCCGCCCGCCCGGCGGCGTTCCGCCCCCTCGTGGTGGCCGCCGCGGCCTCGGCGGTGGTCGCCGCGCAGGCCGCCCCCGCCCTGGCCGCCCCCCACACCGCCGAGCGGCCCGGCGCCCCGGGTCTCCCCGCGGGTGACGAGCCCGCCACCCCGCAGGGACCGAGGGCTCCGCTGTACGGCCCGGCCGGCCGGCCGGGCGATCCCGCGGACCCCTCGATCCCGGCGACGACGCGCGCGATCACCCGCGCGGACATCATCGAACGGGCCAGGAGATGGGTCGCCCGGAAAGTCCCGTACGACATGACCGCGTTCTGGTCCGACGGATACCGGCAGGACTGTTCGGGCTATGTCTCGATGGCCTGGAACCTGCCCGGAAACGAATGGACCGGCAGCCTCGGGCAGTACGCGGAGAGGATCGGCAAGGACGAACTCCAGCCGGGGGACATGCTGCTCTTCCACAACGCGTCCGATCCCTACGGCGGCTCCCACGTCGTTCTCTTCGGCGGCTGGACGAGCGGCGCGCGTACCACTTATGTGGCCTACGAGCAGACTCCCCCGAACACCCTCCAGCGGACCACCCCGTACGCCTACTGGAACAACTCCGCGAGCTACGTCCCGTACCGGTACAAGGGCGTGACCGGCGGTACGGCGGGGGTCAAGGGCGTGAGCGAGGCCACCCAGGCCCGGACGCCGTTTCCCGGAACGGCCCATTTCGGCCTCGGCGCGAACAACCCGCACGTCACCGAACTCGGCCGCCTGCTCGTCGGCCGCGGTGGCGCCCGTTTCTACGCCACCGGCCCCGGACCGCGCTGGACGGACGCGGACCGCGCGGCGATCCGGGCGTTCCAGCAGGCCCAGGGCTGGCAGGGGACCGCGGCGGACGGCCTGCCGGGGCCGCTGACCTGGGAACTGCTGCTGACCGGCGGGGGCAGGGACATCCCGGCCGCCGAGGACTCGCACGGGGTGCCGGGCTACCCGGGCCGGGCGGCGTTCCGGCCGGGCGCGGTCAACGGCCATGTCACCCGGCTGGGGCAGCAGCTGGTGCGGAAGGGGTTCGGCCGCCACTACGTCACGGGGCCGGGCCCGCGCTGGAGCGAGGCGGACCGGCGCAACGTCGAGGAGTTCCAGCGCGCCCAGGGCTGGCGCGGCGGCGCCGCGGACGGCCTGCCGGGGCCTGAGACCTGGCGGCGGCTCTTCTCTTAGCCCGAGGGTCGCTCGCCGCGACCACCCCCTGCGGGCTCCGTCACGGTCCGGAGGGTTCTTCGATGTGACGCATCTGGCGCGGAGGCTGGAGACACGCATGACCACGATCACTTCCCACACCCCTGAATCGCCCGTCCCCGAACCACCCGTCCCCGGATCACCGTCCCCCGAAGCCAGGGGTCCGGCGGGGGGTCGGTCCGCGCGGGTCATCCGCAACGAGGCCACCACCGAGATCCCCGTCCATCTGCTCTTCCGCGACGGGCCCGACCCGGTGCCGGTGCGGCTGCGTCCCGTGGTGGTGGGGCGCCGGCAGGGGACGGGGGAGCAGCCGCGGCTCGGTCGTCCGGTCGCCGAACGGCCCTTGCCGCCGGTCGACCCCGAGCTGGTGGAGCGGCCCGCCCGGGTACTGCCCGGCGGTGCGGGTGTGTTCGCCGGGGTGTGCGGGGCGGCCGGGTGCGTGGCCACGTCCTGGTGGGCGGGCGTACTGCCGCCCCTGGTGGCCGCTGCCCTCGGGCTCCCGGAGTACCCGGGAGCCGTAGGGCTCGGGCCCGCCCAGTGGGCGGGGTACGCGACCGCCGGGGCCCTCGGCCTGTTCGGGTTCGGCGGGCTGGCGCGCGGCCGGACCGGGCGGGCCTGGGTGCTCGGCCTGTTCGGCCGGTACCGGGGGAGCGTCCGGCGGACCGGTCTGCTGTGGGTGAACCCGCTGCTGCTGCGCCGCCGGGTCGACGTGCGGCTGCGGCACTGGCGCAGCGAGCCGATGCAGGCGGCCGACCACAGCGGGGTGGCGCTGCGGGTGGTGGTCCTGGTGGTGTGGCGGGTGCGGGACACCGTGCGGGCGACGCTGGGTGTCGAGGACCACGAGACATACGTACGAGAGTGCGTCGAGGCGGCGCTGCTCCGGGTCCCGGTGGAGGCGCCGGGCGCGGTGCGGGGCGCGCCGGACACGGTGCAGGACGCGCTGACCCGGCTGGTGGCGACGGACGCCGCGCCCGTCGGGATCGAGGTGTTCTCGGTGCGGCCGGTCCGGGTGGAGTACGCCCCCGAGGTGGCCGCCGTCATGCACCGGCGCCGGATCGCCGTGCTGGACGCCCAGCACCGGGCGAGCGTGCTCACCTCGGTCGTGGACTCGGTGGAGGACACGGTGACCCGGCTGACCACGCGGGGGCTGGTGGATCTGGACGACTACGAACGCAAGATGCTGGTGAAGGACCTGACGGTGGCGTTCTGCGCGGGACGGGGGGAGACGGGGCCGTAGAGCGGCGGGCGGGCCGATGGTCGGCGGCCGGCGGGTCCGTGTGCCGGGGAAGCGGAACCGGTTCCGTTATTGGTATGGACATGTTCAACACGTGGCCATAATCTGAGCCTTGGTCTAGACCTACTTGCACGGCTCAGTGAAACTCCCCCACGTTCTCCAGGAGCGGCAGCATGCGCACACGGACCAAGCTGTACGCAGCCGCGGTGGGACTGGCCACGACCGGAGCGCTCGTGCTCTCCTCCGGCGGTGCCAGTGGCCACGGCTACACCGATCTGCCCATCAGCAGGCAGAAGCTCTGCCAGAATGGCGGTGTGACCAACTGCGGCGACATCCAGTGGGAGCCGCAGAGCGTCGAGGGCCCCAAGGGCTTCCCCGCCTCCGGCGCCGCCGACGGCCGGCTCTGTTCGGCCGCCAACACGCGGTTCGCCCAGCTCGACAGCCCGAAGACGCCCTCGGGCGGCGCCTGGCCGACGACCAGGGTGACGGGCGGCCAGAACTACACCTTCCGGTGGCAGTTCACGGCCATGCACGCCACCAGTGACTTCTCGTACTACATCACCAAGCCGGGCTGGAACCAGAACCACAACCTGGCCCGGTCCGACCTCAACCTCACCCCGTTCCTGAAGGTGCCCTACAACGGGCAGCGCCCGCCGCAGACCCTCTCGCACAGCGGCACCCTGCCGTCCGGGCTGAGCGGACGCCACGTCATCCTCGCGGTGTGGACGGTCGCCGACACGAGCAACGCGTTCTACGCCTGCTCGGACGTCACCTTCTGACGCCACCTTCCGGGGTCCGGCGCCGGACACGTCGAAGGGCCTCCCGCTTCCACGAGAGGCCCTTCACCGTGCGCCGCCAGGGACTCGAACCCCGGACCCGCTGATTAAGAGTCAGCTGCTCTAACCAACTGAGCTAGCGGCGCATGACTCCCGCCCTCCGCTTCCCGCGGCCGGCGACTCGAAAATAATACCCGGTCCCGGGGCGTGCTCCGACCGCGGCGGCGCCCGCCGCGGTCGGCGTGATGCCGGTGTGATGCCGGTGTGATCAGGAGGGGAGGCCTCAGATCGTCAGCGACAGCAGCACCGGCGCCGCGTTGCGGTTGAGGGTGTCGGCGGCGTGGCGCAGGCGGTGGGCGTGCTCGACGGACAGGGACAGGGCCAGGCAGCCCACCGAGGAGCCGGCGGTGATCGGGACGGCCGCGCAGACCGTGCCGATCGCGTACTCCTGGAGGTCCAGCACCGGCACCGTGGGCGGGTGTGCCGCCAGCTGGGAGAGCAGCAGCCTGTCGCTGGTGACGGTGCGCGAGGTGAGCCGGACCGTCCGGTGCCGGGCGAGGTGCTCGCGCCGGCCGTCGTGGTCGAGCTGGGTCAGCAGGCTCTTGCCGAGCGCGGTGGCGTGCGCCGCGTCACGGAAGTCGACCCACTCGTTGACCTTCGGGGTGGCCGGCCCGTCGGCGTACTGGGTGACCTCGACCTCGCCGTCCACGTACCGGCTCATGTAGACGGCGGCGCCGACGGAGTCGCGGATCCGGTCCAGGGTGCGCTGGAGCTTGTCTCGCAGGGCCTCCTCGTGTTCCTGGGCCGAGCCGAGGCGGGCGAACGCCTCACCGGCGACGTACGCGCCGTCGGCGCCCTGTTCGACGTAGGCCTCGCGGCGCAGCATCGGCAGGAGCGTGGTCAGTCGCTCCCGGCCCAGGCCGCTCTCGCGGGCGAGTTCGGTGTCGGTGATTCCGGTGGTGTGCCGCGCCACCGTGTCCAGGACGCGCAGGGCGTCCTGGACCGAGTGGTACGGAGCGGTCGGCTTGTGCTTCAGCGCCACGGTTTCCCCCTGCGCTCGCTCGTAGGTCCTGTCGTCACATTCCCGCCTGCCCTTCGGGCGGACGACGGGAATGTGACGACAGGACCTGGGGCCGCAATCCGGTCAGCGAATCCTCTCCACGATATCCGTCAAGCGGCTCTCCCGGAGCGGGTGTTGACGGGATCGCGGCCTTCCCGACTGCGGCGCCGATCCCCGGGCATATGCCAGAGGGATGCCCTGGGGGTTCGACCTCGGACGTTCCGGACCGGCCCGCCCCGGACACGCCCCGTCATCACAGGACCGCGCTGAGGAACTCCCGGGTGCGGTCGTGCTCCGGCTCGCTGAAGATCTTCTCCGGGGCGCCGGCCTCGATGATCCGGCCCGAGTCGAACATCAGGACGCGGTCGGAGATGTCCCGGGCGAAGTTCATCTCGTGGGTGACGCAGAGCATGGTGATGTCGGTGGAGCGGGCGATGTCCCGCAGCACGTCCAGGACGCCCGCGACCAGCTCCGGGTCCAGCGCCGAGGTCACCTCGTCCAGCAGCAGCACCTGCGGCCGCATGGCCAGCGCCCGCGCGATCGCCACCCGCTGCTGCTGGCCGCCGGACAGCTGCGCGGGGTGCTTGTCGACGTGCTCGGTCAGCCCGACCATCTCCAGCAGCTCCCGCGCCCGTTCCTCGGCCGCGTCCTTCGACATGCCGAGCACGGTGACCGGGGCCTCGGTGATGTTCCGCAGCACCGTCATGTTCGGGAACAGGTTGAACTGCTGGAACACCATCCCGATCTTCTTGCGGACCTCGCGGACCTGCTTCTCCGACGCGGGGTACAGCTGGTCCCCGTCGACGGTGACCGTGCCCTCGTCGGGCTTCAGCAGGGTCATCAGCAGGCGCAGGATCGTGGTCTTGCCCGATCCGGACGGACCGATCAGGGTGACGTGCTTGCCGGCGTCCACGGAGAAGTCCAGGTTGTCGAGGACCGTGTGGTTCCCGAACCGCTTGGTGACCCTCTCCAGCCGGATCAGCTCGCTGCCGCCGGGCCGGCTGCCGCCCGCGGGAGTCTTCTCGGTACCGGCATCGGCACCGGTGTCGGACGTGGGGGTGTATTCAGTGGACAAGGCGTCGCTCCAGGGCTCGCAGGGCAAGGGAGGCCAGGTAGGAGATGACGATGAAGGCGATGCCGATCACCGTCAGGGGCTCGGTGAACTGGAAGTGCTGCTGGGAGAACAGGCGCGCCTCACCGAGCATCTCCAGCACGGTGATCGCCATCAGCAGGGGCGTGTCCTTCAGCATCGAGATGACGTAGTTGCCGAGCGCGGGCACGACCCTGCGCACGGCCTGCGGCAGGATCACCGCGGTCCACGTCCGGCGCAGCGGCAGGTTCAGTGCCGTCGCCGCCTCCCACTGGCCCACCGGCACGGCCTCGATGCCCGCGCGGTAGACCTGCATCGTGTACGTCGAGTAGTGCAGACCGATGGCGAAGACACCCGTGGCCAGCGCCGAGAAGGTCAGTCCCCACTCGGGCAGCACGTAGAACAGGAAGAACAGCTGCACCAGCAGCGGGGTGTTGCGGACGAACTCCGTCACCGCGCCGACCGGCCAGGTCACCCAGCGGCTCGGCACCCGCATCAGCAGGGCCCACACCAGGCCGAGGACGAACGAGATCAGTGAGCCGAACACCAGGATCTGCAGGGTGACCAGCAGACCGTCCCAGAAGTACGGCATGAACTCGGAGACCGCGCTCCAGTCCCACTTCATCAGACCGCACCTCCCACGTTGGTGGTTTCGGCCCGCTTCAGTTCCACGCCCGGGTCGTGCTTCGGCGTCTTGCCGACGCCGGCCTTCAGCTTCTTCTCCAGACCGCGCATGACCCGGGTGAGCAGGAAGGCGATCACGAAGTAGATCACCAGGATGTACGTGTAGATCTCAGCGCTCTCCTGCAGCGCGAGGCGCACCAGGTTGCCGCTGAACGCCAGGTCGCCCATCCCCATGATCGACACCAGGGCGGTGCCCTTGAGCAGCTCGATCAGCAGGTTGGAGAACGGCGGGATCATCTCCGGCACCGCCTGCGGCAGCAGGATCAGCCGCAGCCGCTGGGTGGGCGTGAAGCTGAGCGCGATCCCGCCCTCGCGCTGGGCGGGATCGACGGCGGCCAGCGCACCGCGCACGATCTCCGAACCGTAGGCGCCGTAGGTCAGGCCCAGGGCCAGCGTGCCCGCCCACAGCGGCACCAGTTGCCAGCCGAAGGCCGGGGGCAGCACGAAGAACACCCAGAAGATCATCACCAGTGCCGAGGTGCCGCGGAACACCTCGGTGTAGAAGCCCGCGAGGAAGCGGACGAACTTCAGCCGGTGGGTGCGCGCGATGCCCACCACGAAGGAGACCGCCGTCGCCAGCAGCGCGCTGAGGACCAGCAGCTGGATCGTGACCCAGACGCCCTTGAGTACGAGTTCCCAGAGTCCTGAGGTCATCCGCCGCACAGCTCCTTCGCGGTCAGATCCGTCATCTCGTTCTCGGTGAAGCCGAACGGCTTGAGGATGCGCAGCAGCTCGCCGCTCTCCTTCAGCTTGCCCAGCTCGACGTTGAACGCGTCCCGCAGCCTCGTCTCGGTCGGCCGAAAGGCGAAGCCGCCCCCGTCGACGTGCGGCTTGCCGTTGACGATCGGTTTGAAGGGCTCCGTGACCTCCGCCTTGGCCGACTTCTTCACCACCTCGCGGGTGGTGAGCGCCGTGCCGGCGAAGACGTCGACCCGCCCGGCCTCCACCGCGTTCAGCCCGGCGACCTGGTCGGGGACGATCAGGATGTCGCTCTCCGGATACCCGGCCTCGACCGCGTACGCGATCTCCGCGTACCCGGTGCCGGTGGCGAACCTCGCCTTCTTCTCGACGACGTCCTTGTAGTCGGTCAGCCCCTTCGGGTTGCCCTTGCGCACGATGAACGAATCGAGCATCTGGTAATCGGGGTCGGAGAATATGACCTGCTCGCAGCGCGCGGGGTTGATGTACATCCCGGCGGCCACGACATCGAACTGCTGCGAGTTCAGCCCCGGGATCAGCGAGCCGAACTCGGTGGGCACGGGCTGGACCCGGTCCACCCCGAGCCGTTTGAAGATGACCTTGGCCAGTTCCGGTGCCTCGCCGGTCAGCTTGCCGTCCTTGTCGATGTAACCGAAGGGGATCTCTCCGGCGATGCCCAGCCGGACCACGCTTGCGGCCTTGAGCCGGGACAGCAGGTCACCGCCGTTCGTGCTCGCCTCGGTGGGTACGCGCGAGCAGCCCGCCGCGCCGAGTGCGCCGAGCGCCGCGACCCCCGCGAGCAGCGACCGGCGTGAAGGCCCGGCAGGGCCGGGGGTGTTTCCGTGTCGTCCCGGTCGTCTCAGTGGTTTTGCCAGTGGTGGAGCCATGGCGGCGCGGCTACCCGAGAAGATGCCGAGTATTCCCGCGAGTTTCGGCCCCGTTCGGCGGTCGGGCGGTCTTGACCGGTGCGGGACGATGGGTCTCATGATGGACCGATATGTAGAGGTCTCGCTGGTCAAACGCGGAATCACCTGTACGGCCAGGTTGCTCGACGACCGTGCGCCGATCACCTGCGCGGCCGTCTGGGACGCCCTGCCCCTGTCCGGCGACGTCTACCACGCCAAATACGCGCGCAACGAGATCTACGCCCTGTTCCCGCCCTTCGCGGAGGCGGAGCCGCCGCTGGAGAACCCGACCGTCACGCCCGTCCCGGGAGACCTCTGCTACTTCTCCTTCGCGGGCGCGGAACTGGGCACCAGGGCCTACGGCTACGACCGCGAGGTCGGTCCGGGCACCACGCTTGTCGACCTGGCCCTGTTCTACGAGCGGAACAACCTGCTCCTGAACGGCGACGTGGGCTGGGTGCCCGGCATCGTCTGGGGCCAGGTCGTGGAGGGCCTGGCGGAGATGGCCGACGGGTGCAACGACCTGTGGCGCGGCGGCGCGCAGGGGGAGGCGCTCAGCTTCCGGCGGGCGTGATCCCGGGCGCCCGGGCCGCCCCGGCCGCCCCGGTTTCAAAGAGCGCGTGGGCCGCCCGCAGCACCAGCGTGTCGGCGTGGCGGGCGCCCACGAGCTGGACCCCGATCGGCAGACCGGCCGCGTCGGTGCCCACGGGGACGCTCGCCGCGGGCTGCTGGGTCAGGTTGAACGGGTAGGTGAACGGGGTCCAGCCCGTCCAACGCCGGTGGCCGGAACCCTTCGGCACCTCCACGCCCGCCTCGAACGCCGTACGCGGCACGGCCGGGGTGACGAGGAGGTCGTACGTGTCGTGGAAGAGTCCCATGCGCCGGCCCAGGTCCATCCGGACGTCCACCGCCGCCAGGTAGTCCAGCGCCGAACGGCGGGCGCCTTCGCCGCAGATCTCCCGCAGTCCGGGGTCCAGCAGTTCCCGCCGCTCACGGGTGAGGTGCTGCACCACCCGGGCGGCCCCTGCGAACCACAGGGTGTGGAAGGCGTCCACCGGGTCGGTGAAGTCCGGGTCGGTCTCCTCCACGTACGCGCCGAGCGCGGCCAGCCGCTCCACCGTCCGCCGTACCGCCGCCGCCACCTCGGGCTCCACCGCCACCTGGCCGCCCAGCGACGGCGAGTACGCCACCCGCAGCCCCCGCACCCCGCCGTCCAGCCCCTCCCGGAAGGAACCGGGGGCCGGCGCGAGCGCCGACCAGTCGCGGGAGTCCGGCCCGCAGATCACGTCCATCAGCAGTGCCGCGTCCGCCGCGTCCCGCGTCATCGGGCCGACGTGCGCCAGCGTGCCGTACGCACTCGCCGGATACAGCGGCACCCTCCCGTACGTCGGCTTCAGCGCGAAGATCCCGCAGAACGCCGCAGGGATGCGGACACTGCCGCCGCCGTCCGTCCCCAGGGCCAGCGGCCCCGCGCCCAGCGCCACCGCCGCCGCCGCGCCCCCGCTGGAACCGCCCGCGGTCCGCGAGGGGTCGTGCGGGTTGCGGGTGACGCCGCTGAGCGGAGAGTCCGTCACCCCCTTCCAGCCGAACTCGGGGGTCGTCGTCTTGCCGAGGAAGACGGCGCCGTGCTCCCGCAGCCGCGCCACCGACGGCGCGTCCTCGTCCCAGCGGCCCACCGGGTCGACGGCGCGCGAGCCGCGCAGGGTCGGGGCGCCGCGCAGCAGCAGGATGTCCTTCACCGTGACCGGCACCCCGTCCAGCAGCCCGCGCGGCTCGCCGCGCCGCCACCGCTCCTCGGAGGCGGCGGCCCGCTCCAGCGCCTCCTCGGGGAACAGCCGGACGAACGCGTTCACCTCCGGTTGGACCGCCTCGGCCCGCTCCAGCGCCGCGCGGGTCACGGCCACGGGGCCGAACTCACCCCGGCGGTAGCCGTCGAGGAGCCGTACGGCGGTCAGTTCGGTGAGCCCGGTGAGCCCGGTGGACCCGGTGGACCCGGTGGAATCGGACATCCGCTCTCCCGCCACATCAGTGCCCGGGTACGTACCCGAGCTGCTTGTCGACCACGTTCACCAGCGGCTTGCCCGCTTCCCACAGCTCGTACAACTCCACGAACTGAGCGGCGAGCTCGTCCCGCCAGCCGATAGTGTCCCCGCTCATGTGCGGCGACACGATCAGTCCGGGGGTCCGCCACAGCGGGCTGTCCGGGGCGAGCGGCTCGGCCTCGAAGACGTCCAGGGCGGCGCCCGCGATCCGGTGCTGCCCGAGCGCCTCGGCGAGCGCGTCCTCGACGACCAGCGGCCCGCGCCCGACGTTGACGAAGTGGGCGGACGGCTGCATCATCCCGAAACGGCGGGCGTCGAACATGCCCCGGGTCTGCTCGGTCAGCGGCGCGGCGGCGATCACCCAGTCCGCGCGGGCGATCAGCCGGTCCAGGTCCTCGGAGCCGTGCACCCCCGCGCGCGGGGCGCGGCCGACCAGCGCGGTGGTGACGCCGAGCGCCTCGAGCATGCCGGCGACGGCCCGGCCGATCGGCCCCGACCCGACGACGCAGGCGCGGGTCCCGGCGACCTTGCGCGACTCGCGGTGGAGCCAGGTCCGTTCCCGCTGGAACTCCAGCGTCCGCGGCAGATCCTTGGCCAACGCCAGTACGAGAGCGGCGACGTACTCGGCGATGGGCCGGTCGAAGACGCCCCGCGCGTTGGTGACCACCGTGTCGGAGGCGGCGAGTTCCGGACAGAGAAGGTGATCCACTCCGGCGCTCGCGGTGTGCACCCAGCGCGGCCGCGGCCCTCCGCCCGGCCAGGCGGCGCGCACCGCGTGCGAGGTGAAGTCCCAGACCAGCAGCACGTCGGCGTGCGGGAGCCGCTCGGCGAGCGTCGAGGCGTCCGCGTGCTCGACCCGGACCCTGCCGGTCAGCCCGCCCAGCCGGGGCGGCGGATCGGCGTCCAGGACGAGCAGCGTGGGGACGGCCCCCGGCGTGGGCGAAGGGGTGGTCGAGGCGGTGGCCGCGGGGGTGGGCGAGGGGGTGGACATGGGCCGCCGTTTCCCCGGATGACCGGAAGTCTGAGATGTACGGATTGACCACGCTGGCACCCCGAACCTACCGTCGTCAACACGGGCGTTTCGGCGAACCGTTGCGTGCTCGTCTCTCACCGTGAGGCCGGTGCTGACATGGACGTCTCCTTCATCGGCGGTCCCGGCCCGCAGCGCGGTGTCGGTGTGGTCGCCCCCTTCGACTTCGCGCTGGACCGCGAACTCTGGCGCTGGATGCCGGACGACGTGTCCCTGCATCTCACCCGAACGCCGTACGTGCCGGTCGAGGTCAGCCTGGACCTCGCCCGGCTGATCAGTGAGCACGAAACCCTCGGCAACGCGGTGAGCACGCTCACCGCGGTCGGCCCCGAGGTCGTCGCCTACGCCTGCACGTCCGGCAGCTTCGTCGGCGGGGTCCTGGGGGAGCGCGCCATGTGCGAGGCGATGAGCAGGACCGGCGCGGTCCCGGCGGTCACCACCTCCGGCGCGCTGCTGGAGGCGCTGGTGGAGCTGGACGTACGGCGGGTGGCGCTGGTGACGCCGTACACCGTGTCGGTGACCCGGTCGCTGGAGCAGTACGTGGCGCAGGCCGGGGTGACGGTCACCGGCTGCGCGTACATGGGCCTGACCCGGCAGATCTGGCGGGTCGCCTACCGCGAGGTGGTGGACATGGCCCGGCGGGCGGTGGTGCGCGGCCGGCTCGGCGCGGCGGACGCGCTGTTCCTCTCCTGTACCAACCTGCCGACGTACGACGTGATCCCGCAGCTGGAGGCGGAACTGCGCATACCGGTCATCTCGGCCAACCAGGTGACCATGTGGGCGGCGTTGCGCCGATTGGGTACTCAGGCGGTGGGACCGTATCAGGCGCTGATCGACACGTCGGCGCGCGTCACGCCCGGGACCGAGACCGGGACCGGCGCCGAGGCCGTACTGCCGGACCGGACGTCCGGCGCGGTGCTGCCGCGGAGTCCGGTGCCGCCGCCCGCTCCGGTACTGCCGGACGGACCGGAGGCGCCGGGCGTGCAGGGCGCCCAGGGCGTTCCGGGCGCGCAGGGCGTGCCGGGAGCGCCGGACGAGAAGCAGCAGGAAGGCTGGACATGACCGCACTGGGATTCCTCTATCCGGGACACTCCGCCGAGGACGACTATCCGCGCGCCGAGCAGCTGCTGGGCAGTGACATCCGGGTGGACCTGGTGCACACCGACATCGGTGAGGACGCGCACCGGGTCGACGCGCTGCTCGAGATGGGTGACGCCGGCCGGCTCGCGGCCGGCGTCGGGGAGCTGCGGCGCGCGGGCGTCGACGCGGTGGTGTGGGCCTGCACCAGCGGCAGCTTCGTACGCGGCTGGGAGGGCGCGCAGGAGCAGGTGCGCGCCCTCGCCCGGGCGGCGGGCACACCCGCGTCCTCCACGTCGTTCGCCTTCGTGCACGCGGCACGGGAGATCGGGGCGCGGCGGGTCGCCGTCGGCGCGACCTACCCGGACGACGTGGCCGCGCTCTTCGCCGGGTTCCTGGGCACCGGCTCGGTGTCGGTGACCGGGGTGACCAGTTCCGGGATCATCACGGCGGCGGAGGTCGGCACCTGGGGCGAGGCCGAGGTGTTCGCCCTGGCCCGCGCGGCCGACCACCCGGACGCCCAGGCCGTCCTCCTCCCCGACACGGCCCTGCACACGGTCGCCCACCTCGCGGCCCTGGAGAAGGACCTCGGCAAACCGGTCCTCACCGCCAACCAGGTCACCGTCTGGGAGGCCCTGCGTCTGGCCGACCGCAGGGTGAACGCCCCGTCCCTGGGCGCCCTGTTCACCCGGGAGCCGATCGTGCAGGTGTGAGCGTCCGGGCGAGCACGCGCGGCGAGGGCGGCGAGGCGGGGGAACAAACAGGGACACCCTCCTGTTGGTGGACCGGTGAGACGTCACCCGAAACAGGAGGCACCCCACCGTGGCCGCAGACGACACCGCAGCCGACGAGATCCGAGGCACGGCACAGGGCACCGCCCCCGTGCCCCTGTCCGTCCTCGACCTGGTCACCGTGGGCGCCGGCCACACCGCCACCGAGGCGCTGCGCACCGGTGTCGACCTCGCCCGTCTCGCCGAGGCGCGCGGCTTCCACCGGTTCTGGGTCGCCGAGCACCACTCCATGCCGGGTGTGGCGTCCTCGTCCCCGGCGGTGATCCTGGCCCACCTCGCCGCGCACACCGACCGCATCCGGCTCGGCTCGGGCGGGGTCATGCTGCCCAACCACGCCCCGCTCGTCATCGCCGAGCAGTTCGGCACGCTCGAGGCCATGGCCCCCGGCCGGATCGACCTCGGCCTCGGCCGCGCCCCCGGCACCGACGGCGCCACCGCCGCCGCCCTGCGCCGCACCGAGCGGCTGCACGAGGGCGCCGACGACTTCCCCCAGCAGCTCGCCGAGCTGACCCGCTTCCTGGACGACGACTTCCCCGACGGCCACCGCTACCGCCGCATCCACGCCGTCCCCGGCCCGGTCCAGGCGACCTCGCCCGGCGGGGTGCAGTCGACGCACCGGCCGCCGATCTGGCTGCTCGGCTCCTCCGGCTTCAGCGCCCGGCTGGCCGGCCTGCTCGGCCTGCCGTTCGCCTTCGCCCACCACTTCTCCGCGCAGAACACCGTCCCCGCGCTGGACCTCTACCGCGAGTCGTTCACCCCGAGCGAGGTCCTCGACGAGCCCTACGCCCTGATCGGGGTCTCCGCGCTCGCGACCGACGACGAGAAGGAGGCCCGGCGCCAGGTCCTGGCCGCCGCGCTCAACATGGTCCGGCTGCGCACCGGCCGCCCCGGCCTGGTGCCCACCCCCGAGGAGGCGGAGGCGTACCCGTTCTCGCCGATGGAGCAGGACTTCGTCGAGTCCTGGAACGCCAACGTCGTGCACGGCACCCCGGACGAGGTCCGCGCCGGCCTGGACGAGCTGCACAAGCGCACCGGCGCCGACGAGCTGATGATCACGGCCAACGCGCACAGCGGTGACATACGCCTGCGTTCCTACGAACTCATCGCCGATGCCTACGGGTTGCCGACGACGTCCGCCTGAACCCCCGGCGTGCCCAGCAGTTCGGAGATGCGGTCCGGCGACACCGGACGGGAGTAAAGCCAGCCCTGCCCGGTGTCACACCCGATCCGGCGCAGCCGGGTGGCCTGCGCCGTGGTCTCCACGCACTCCGCGGTGACCGTCAGCCCCAGCCGGTGGGCGAGCTGCACCATCGCCTCGACGATGGCCTCGTCCGCCGGGCTGGGCGTCTCGTCCCGGTCCTCGTAGGGGAAGCCCCGGACGAAGGCGCCGTCCAGTTTCAGCACCGACACCGGCAGCCGGCTGAGGTAGGCCAGGTTCGAGTAGCCGGTGCCGAAGTCGTCGATGGCGATGCGTACGCCCATGTCGCTGAGCGCCTTCAGCGCCTGGAGGGGCCGACCCGAGGAGCCCATCACCGCCGACTCGGTCAGCTCCAGCTGGAGCAGCTGCGGGGCGAGGCCCGTCTCCGTCAGGGTCTCGGCGACGTCCGCGACCAGGTCGGAGTCCCAGACCTGCCGGACCGCCACATTGACGCTGACGAAGATCGGCGGCTCGGTGGGGTGCTCGACCTGCCAGCGGCGGGCCTGCCGGCAGGCGGTGCGCAGCACCCAGCGCCCGAGCTGGACGATCGAGCCGTCCTCCTCGGCGATGGAGATGAACCGGTTCGGTGTCAGGGTGCCGAACTGCGGGTGGTTCCAGCGGACCAGGGCCTCCACACCGTGCACCCGGTCGTCCTCCATGCCGACCAGCGGCTGGTACTCCAGCGTGAACTCGCCCCGGTCGACGGCGGGGCGCAGCGTGGAGGCGAGGGCCTGGCGGGTCATGCGGTGCGCGTTGCGTTCCGGGTCGAACAGCGTCCAGCGGGACTTGCCGTCGGCCTTCGCCCAGTAGAGCGTCGTGTCGGCGGCCTGCATCAGCGCGGTGGGCGTGGTCCCGGCCGCGTGCCGTTCGACCACCCCGATGGACGCCGAGACCGACAGCCGCCGGCCGTCCACGTCGAAGGGGTCCTGGATCGCCCCGAGCACCGACTCGGCGAGGTCGGCGAGCTGTTCGGTGCCCGTGGAGTCCTCGACCAGCAGCGCGAACTCGTCCCCGCCGAGCCGGGCCACCAGCGGGGTGCCGGTCCTGGACCGGCCCGCCTCCTCGGCGCACAGCGTCAGCCGTTCGGCGACGGCGGCCAGCAGCCGGTCGCCGACGCGGTGGCCCAGGGCGTCGTTGATGGCCTTGAACCCGTCGAGGTCCAGGGAGCAGAGCCCGATCCGGCCGGTGCCGCTCTGCTCGTAGGACTCCGCCTCCAGGGCGGCCGTCAGCCGTTCGAAGAACAGGGTGCGGTTGGGCAGCCGGGTCACCGGGTCGTGCATCTGCAAGTAGTGGAGCCGGGCCTGGAGTTCGCGGCGGGCGCTGACGTCGGCGACGGACAGCAGGACGCCGGGCCCCTCGTGCGCGTCCCCCGCGTCCGCCGCCTCAGGGGGGAGTGGCGCGACCGACACCTGCACCCACAGCGAGTGCCCCTCGGGGTGCTTGAGCCGGCGGGTGCAGCGCAGCTTCGCCTGCCGGCCGCACAGCACCTCGCGGTAGGAGTGCCAGGCGCGCGCGTCGGAGGAGAGGTCCACCAGCTCGGCGGCGACGGCCCCGACCAGGGTGTCCGGGGCTCGGCCCAGCAGGGTGGCGAGGGTGCTGTTGGCGCTGACCACCCTGCCCTCGCGGTCGACCACCGCCATGGCGAGCGGAGCGGCCGTGAAGACGGAGCGGTACGACGGCGGGAGCGCCTGGGGTGAGGGCGACGAGGGCGCCTGAGGTGAGGTCGGCTCTTCACGTTCGGTACGGGGTGGGGCAGAGATGTCACTCTCCGTGACGGTCGGCCGGTTGAGGTCTGCTGTGGGCGTCGGCCCTTCGGACGTTCCGCTCACCGCTCGCTCCCGCCGTGCACTCGATCGCTGTCCGTGCCGGAAAGCCTCAGGAATGTCTCAGGAAAGTGTGCCGATCATAGAGGCCGACCCGGAGCCCTTCCAGTCACTGTCCAGTGTCCAGCACGGTCCCGCATCTCTGCCAGATCGTTTCCGCTCGGAGGTGGACGGCTTCTTCAGGCCTGAGACCGGTTGTGACGTTCCGTAAGTGGTTCGAGGTGTCGAACGTGAACGGATTCCTCGGCCCCTCACCCGTCCGGTGCAGATAAACAGGGCGCAGTATGACAATCAACCACATTCTGGGTGCGGTGTCCCGCAAACCGTTTCCCGGAGGTCTTTGTGCCGCGCCAGCTCCCCCTGAGGCGACTCGGTCAAGAGGCTCTCAGGGGATTGGGCCGACAGGGTGGTGAGCACGGCCGCCCCCGGCTGCGCAGCGCGGCGGCCGTGCTCACCACCCTGTCGGCGCTCGCGGCCACGTCCCTGGTGACGGGGCCCTCCGACGCCAAGCCCTTCTCCGCGGAGCCCTGCGCCCTGACCCGCACCGACGCGCACCACTCGGAGGGCCTGGACACCTGGAACGCCGCCTACCCCCGGCCGACCGGCCGGCTGGACGCCGTCATGGTGTTCCTGTCCTTCCCGGACTCGCACCCCCTGACCACCCCCGACGACATCGCCGCCGACCACTTCCCCGCCACCAGCGACTTCTTCCACCGGGCCTCCTACAACAGGTTCACCCTGCGCCCGCACATCCAGCGTGGCTGGATCCCGATGCCGCACCCGTCCACCGCGTACGCCATACAGCGTGACTGGACCGTGCGGGACCGGTCCGCCTACCTGCGCGACGCGCTCGCCGCCGCCGACCCGAAGGTCGACTTCTCGCGCTACGACGTCGTGTACTTCGTCGCCGACCCGGACGCGCCCGGGGTGGACTCCGACGCCACCAAGGTCGTCAACCTGGAGGCCCCGATGCGGGCGGACGGCACCGACATCCGCCGGATCGTCACCGTGTTCGAGGACCAGCCGCCGGACCGGCTGGTCCTCGCCCATGAGACCGGCCATGTCTTCGACCTCCCCGACCTCTACAACCGGCCCGTGGACGGCAAGGGCGACTGGGACACCCACGTCGGCGACTGGGACCTGATGGGCAGCCAGTTCGCCCTCGCCCCCGACCTGTTCGGCTGGCACAAGTGGAAGCTGGGCTGGCTGGAGCCCCGCCAGGTGCGGTGCGTGCAGGACGCGGGGCCCGTGCGGCTGACGCTGGAGCCGCTCGGGGCGGGGCCCGGCGTGCCGGTGACCGGTGCCGCCGGGGCGCCGTCCTTCGGGCTGGGCCGGGGCATCAAGCTCGCCGTGGTGCGCACCGGCCCGGACAGCGTGCTCGCCTTCGAGGCGCGCGGTCCCGTCGGCGACGACGCGGGCGCCTGCCGGTCGGGGGTGCTGGTCTACAAGGTGCGCGGCACCACCCGGTCCGGCGAGGGGCCGATCGAGGTCGTCGACGCCCACCCGCACACGGAGGCCTGCCGGGGGGACTCGGTCTACCCGTCCCTCGCGGACGCCCCGGTCGCCCTCGGCGAGAGCTTCACGGTGCCGGGGGAGGGGGTGCGGGTGGAGGTGCTGGAGCGTACGGCTTCGGGGGCGTGGACGGTGCAGATCAGCATCGGGCCCGGGGAGGGGAGAAAAGACACGTGAAAGGCCCCTTGCTTTCGCAAGGGGCCTTTCACGTGTCGTGCGCCGCCAGGGACTCGAACCCCGGACCCGCTGATTAAGAGTCAGCTGCTCTAACCAACTGAGCTAGCGGCGCCTGCTGACGTCGTAGACATTAGCACCCTGGTCGGCGGGAGGAAAAATCGATATCCGCACGGCCGCGCGCGCCGCCCGTACGGCCGCCCAGAGCAGCACCTCCGGGCCCGGTAACCAGGGGTGACGCGTGTCCGGGGCGACCAGCCAGCGCGAGCCGGAGCGGTCCGCCCGGTCGCCGGGATCCGGGGCCGGAACGGTCACCGCGTCGCCGGTGCCGTGGCACAGCAGGGGCGGGACGGCGCCCGTACGGCCCGCCTCCCCGGCCGTCCTGCCGCGGGCGTCCCACTCCTCCCACTCCAGCAGCGCCGGCAGCCGCTGGGCGGTGCCGGGTGCCGAGAACAGCAGCATCCGGCCGCGGAACTCGGCCACCGGACCGGAGCCCGGCCCCTCGTCCCACATCCGGTCCAGCATCCGGCGCCCGAAGGTCGAGGGGGCGCTCACCACGTCGAAGGCGGAGCCGCAGGGCAGCACGACGGGCGCGTGCGGCCGCTCCTCCCAGAGCGAGAGGGTGCTGCGCGGATACGTTCCTGCGGAGGCGAGCCAGGCGGCGCCGTCCGGGGTGACACCGCTGACGTCGGATACCTTGCGTGCACTGCTCATGAAGCCTGTCTACCCGCGGTGAGGGAACGATTTCCCAGGGTTGCGGGAATCGAGGACACCGGGGCGGGGAGGCGGTATCTTGCCCACCTGGCATATGCCGTGTCTGCTCGAGGGCGGTGGCCGGTCGCGCGGGGACGCGCGCGACCGTGCGTACGCCGCTCACACCGGGTCGGCGTGCCCCCGGCCCTCACTCCCGTGCAGCAGGTCCCGACCGAACTCGATCATCTTCTTCGCGTAGTCCTCGGTCCACTCGGCCCGCTCGGCGATGGCGGCCGGCGTCAGCCGGTCGAAGCGCCGCGGGTCGGCCAGCTGCGCCGCCGCCACGGCCTGGAACTCCACCGCCCGGTCCGTCGCCGCGCGGAACGCGAGCGTCAGCTCCGTCGCCCGCTCCAGCAGCGCGCGCGGGTCGTCAATCGATTCCAGGTCGAAGAAGTGCTCCGGATCGGCGGCCGCCTCCGCGGGCTCGAACAGCAGGGGCGCGGGGCGTAGCCGCGGTCGGTCCCGGTGCGGCGTGGGCTCCGCCATGTCATCTCCCTCTTGCTTGGCCTTCTCGTCGTACACGCTGTACACGTCGGACACGTCGTGCTCGTCATGCCGGTCGTACGCGTACGTCACGTCGGCCCGCCGGTGAGTGGGCCACCGTCCATTGTCCCGCGCCCTGGCAAGAGGGCCTCGGAGCAGGTGCGACCGGGCCCGCGACGGTCAGGGTCGCCATGCGACGCGGTGTTCCGCGAGGTGGGCCAGGACCGAGTGGTTCGCCTCCCAGCCATCCGGGCTGTGGCCGTCGGCCGCCTCCGGCGGCGTGCCGGACTCCGTCCGGCGGAGGGGGTGGCGCCGTGCCGGTCGTCTGCCGGGCAGGTGCGACCGGGCCCGCGACGGTCAGGGTCGCCATGCGACGCGGTGTTCCGCGAGGTGGGCCAGGACCGAGTGGTTCGCCTCCCAGCCATCCGGGCTGTGGCCGTCGGCCGCCTCCGGCGGCGTGCCGGACTCCGTCCGGCGGAGGGGGTGGCGCCGTGCCGGTCGTCTGCCGGGCAGGTGCGACCGGGCCCGCGACGGTCAGGGTCGCCATGCGACGCGGTGTTCCGCGAGGTGGGCCAGGACCGAGTGGTTCGCCTCCCAGCCATCCGGGCTGTGGCCGTCGGCCGCCTCCGGCGGCGTGCCGGACTCCGTCCGGCGGAGGGGGTGGCGCCGTGCCGGTCGTCTGCCGGGCAGGTGCGACCGGGCCCGCGACGGTCAGGGTCGCCATGCGACGCGGTGTTCCGCGAGGTGGGCCAGGACCGAGTGGTTCGCCTCCCAGCCATCCGGGCTGTGGCCGTCGGCCGCCTCCGGCGGCGTGCCGGACTCCGTCCGGCGGAGGGGGTGGCGCCGTGCCGGTCGTCTGCCGGGCAGGTGCGACCGGGCCCGCGACGGTCAGGGTCGCCATGCGACGCGGTGTTCCGCGAGGTGGGCCAGGACCGAGTGGTTCGCCTCCCAGCCATCCGGGCTGTGGCCGTCGGCCGCCTCCGGCGGCGTGCCGGACTCCGTCCGGCGGAGGGGGTGGCGCCGTGCCGGTCGTCTGCCGGGCAGGTGCGACCGGGCCCGCGACGGTCAGGGTCGCCATGCGACGCGGTGTTCCGCGAGGTGGGCCAGGACCGAGTGGTTCGCCTCCCAGCCATCCGGAAACTTCACGAGGGTGCCCAGCTGGACCGGTTCCGTCGACGGGTAGGCGTCCAGCAGCTCGCCCACGCCCGCCCTGCACACCACGATGCAGGCGTGCCGGTGGCGGGAGGCCAGGACGCACAGTCTGCCGGTTTCCAGGTGGAAGGCGGTGGCGTCGGGGCGGCCGGAGAGGGGGTGGAGTACGACGGTGACGTCGTACTCGCGGCCCTGGAGGCGGTTTGCCGTGTCGACAACCACGTCCGTCACGCCGAGTTCTGTGAGGGCCGCCCGGACCGCCGCCGCCTGGTCGCGGTGGGCGGTGCCTACGGCGATGCGGTCGGCGGTCAGGGGGGTGGGGGTGGGGGAGCGTTCCGAGGTTGCTGCGCCCTCCCGGTCCAGCAGCCGGCGGACGACCAGGGCCACCGCCCGGACCGCCTCCGGGTCGGTGCGCGGGGTGTGCCGGGCGGGCAGCTCCAACAGGCCCCAGCCGGACTCGGCCGCCTCGTCGATCACCCGGTCCGGACCCGAGCCGTCCGACGGGACACCGAGGGTGAGCCGCCGGTCGCCGGGGCCGGTGCCGCTGCGGAACCGCGTGTACGGGTAGAACGCGTCCGACACCAGGGGCGCCGCCGAGGCGGGCAGCCGCCACGACACCGGCAGACGGTGCTGCGGCAGCTCGGGATTGTGGGCGAGCAGGGTCGTCACGGCGGACGCGGACGGGTCGTAGGAAAGGCCCGCCCACTGCTCGCCGCCCACGATCGAGAACGGGTCCAACTGCCCCGGATCGCCCACGAACAGCGCCCGCTCGAACAGCCCCGCCACGGCGAGCAGCGCGTCCGAGCGCATCTGGTACGCCTCGTCGACGATCGCGTGCGCCCACGGTTCGACGCCCTTGACGTGCGCCCACTTGGCGGCCGTGGAGATGACCACGTCGAGCCCGGCGAGATCGGCGGCCTTCGCCGACTTGCGGACGTTCTCCAGCTCGTCCAGCGCCTTGTCGTACGGGTCGGTGTCGCTGCTGTGCAGCCGGCCGACCGGCAGGTCCGGGTTCTTCTCGGCGAGCCGCAGGACCAGGTCGTCGACCTGCGCGTTGGTCTGCGCCACCACCATCAACGGGCGCCCCGCCTCGGCCAGTTCCAGTGCCGCGCGGACCACCAGCGTGGACTTTCCGGCGCCGGGCGGGGAGTCGACGACCACACCGCGCGCGGTGCCGTGCAGCGTGTCGCGCAGGATCGCGTCGGTGGCACGGGTGGCCGCCGCGCCGGGGTCGAAGGCGACCTCGGGGGCCACAGGCCCGGTGGTCACGGCCTCGGTGGTCACAGCAGGTCCTCCTCGGTCACCGGGTCGGCGGCCTCCGGTGTGGCGGCCGCGGCACCGGGCGGGCCGCCGTGGGTCCACGGGGTCTCCTCCGGGTCGGGGAGCTTCGCCCCGCCGCGCGGCTCGTGCTCGAACAGCGTGAAGCAGAGCCGGTCGCCCTTCTCCGGCACCGAACCCGCCTCGGGCTCCTTGCCGCGGCCCATCTTGTCCAGGATCCGCAGCACGAGCAGGGACCCGTCCGTTTCCTCAGCTTCTCCGGCTTCTGAGGCCTCCACGGCGACGAACTCGGCCGTCTGCGGCTTCCCGCCCAGCGAGCGGTACACCCTGGTCCGCTCGCCCAGGTACGGGTGGTCGTCCGTCCGGACGGTGACCAGCGGGCGGGGGCTCGGCCGCTTGCTCTCGCTGTACGCCATGACGACCTCGACGACCTCGCCCGCGAACGCTTCCCCGGACAGCCGCCGGCCCGCCATCACCAGCGGGTCGTCCAGGGCCTCCTGGGCCTCCAGCCGGGCCTGCTCCCGCTCGCGCGTGGCGAGCTTGTTCGCCGCCGTCACCGCGTCGTCGCGGCGCGGCTGCGGCGGTTCACCGGCCAGTACCCGGTCCCGGTGACCGGTGAACGACCAGCGGTCGCGCGTCCACCGCTCCTCGACGCGCGCCCCCTCCGGCAGCGCGCGCAGCAGGTCCAGGCCCCGCCACACCGCGTCCCAGGTGGGCCGCGTACGGCTCTCCACCAGCGCGCGGATCTCCCGCTCGGCGGCGGCCAGCGAGCCGAGCCGGTCGTCGGCCTGCAGACCGTCCTCCGCGGCGGCGAGCGCGCTGCGGGCGCGGTCGTACCGCTCGACGGCCGGGGCGAGCAGCTTGTTGTCGAACGCGGGGTCGGTCGCCGGGCCCGCGGGCGGACACAACAACTGTCCGCCGGCGTCCCGCGCCAGCTCCGCCTCCCGCGCCGCCTCGGCCCCGGAGCGTCCCTCGGGCGGGTCGATCCAGGCGAGCAGCGCCCCCAGGTGCTGGTCCTCCAGCGTGGACTGGCCGGTCGCCCAGTGCCGGCCCAGCAGATCCGTCATGGCGGTCAGGAGCGACGAGCCGGGCACCCGGGCCCGCTCCCCGAAGTGCGTCAGCCACCGCCCCAGCAACGGCACCCGGGGCGGTGCCGGGAAGGGCGCCTCCGGGTCCTGCTCCGCCGTGCGCCGGAACCGGGTGGAACGGCCGAGGAGCCGTACGAGGTCGACGCCGGCCCGGCTCGGCACGATCAGCTGCGGCGCGTCCGCGCACAGCTCGACCTCGACCTTGACCCGCTTTCCGGTCTCCGGGTCGGTCTCGCCGCGTTCCGCGGCCTCCACCGCCTCGGCGCAGCCGTCCACGTACGGCAGGACCACGTCGGCCAGTTCGGCCAGGAACGCGAATCTGAGGTCCCGGTCGCGCGGCTGCGGCACGGCCAGCAGCCGCGGCGCGTCCCGGTCGGTGCCCACCAGCGCGCCGAGCGGGGCACCCGCCTCACCGGCGGTGATCAGCGGCACGAACACCAGCGGCCGTTCGGACAGATGCCGGTGCCGGACGGTGGCGGCGGGCTGGGCGCGGCCGGTGCTGACGGCCTCGAGGCGGGCCAGGGTGGCGATCAGCGACAAGGGGCCACCTCCGGGCGGCCGGTGAGGGCTTGTGCGCCGACGGGGGCCGGTGCGTCGGCGAGGGCCTCCGCCCGCAGCGCCGCCGCCCTGCGCAGGGCGGCCACCGTCGGATCGTCGGGATCGCCGGCCTCACCGCGGGCCGCCGCCAGCACGTCCTCGACCGTCGTCAGACCGCCCAGTTCGGCACGGACCGGGCGGCCCAGGGAGGTCACCGCGCCCTGCGCGCGGGAACGGTCCCGGCAGTGGAAGGCCAGCTCGCACGCGGACAGGCACTCCGGCGCGTAGCTCGCCGGGACCGACTCCACGGCCGCCGTGAGCCGCTCGCGGGGCAGCTCGGGTGCGAAACAGGTGCCCTCGGGGAGCGCGCCGGCGATGTCCTCGATCCGGGTGAGCCGGGCCAGCTGGCGGGCGGTCACCGCGCGCTGCTTGCGCACGTCCACGGCGGACGCGGTCGGCAGGTTGGAGAAGTCCTTCGGGCACACCAGCAGGATCCTGTGCCGCACGCGGGGGGCCGGGACGGTGGTGAGGCGGGCGGCGACCTCCTCCAGCGCCAGCACGTACACCGCCGCCTGCCGGGCCGCCGCGCCGACCTTCGCCGGGTCCGCCGCCCCGTCCAGCATGGGGAAGGACTTGATCTCCACGACCGTCCAGCTGCCGTCCGGGTGCACCACCACCGCGTCCGGTTCCAGGAAGGCCGGCGAGCCCGCGACGTCCAGCGCGAGCAGGGGGTGGTCGAGCAGTGTCCACCCGTCCCGCGCCCGCGCGGCCTCGCCCAGCGCCAACTCCGTGCGCGCGGCGCGCCCCTGGGGGCCGGACGCGGTCAGGTCCGGCACCCGCGCGCCGGTGGGCGGTTCCGCGGAGCGGTCCAGCTTCTCGTGGACGAGCCGCAGCAGCTCCGTACCGCCGTCCGCCTTGACCCGGGCCTCGAACGCGTTGCCCCGGACGAACGCGAACTGGGACTGGCCGAAGACCGAGGGCGAGCCCAGCGCGCCCGCCAGTCTCGCCTTGTCCACGCCCGCGCCGTCGAGGATCGCGCGGCGCGCGCAGCCCGGGTTGGCGGCCAGGGCGGCCAGGGCGCGTGCGTCCAGCGCCTTCGCCGACACGTCCGGACCGCGCAGCTCAGCGAGCCGGTGCCGGAGCGGCCTGGGCTCCTTCCCCCTGGTCGGAGGGGGGAGCGCCGCCCGGCTCGGTCTCCGGGGCGAACCGTGGCTCGAACTGCCGCTGCCGTGGCCGCTGTCGTGGAAATTGCTCACCCGCGGAAGTCTGGCATCCGGCACTGACAATCGGGGAACCCGGGACGGGAGAGGCCGCCGGGGCCGGCGCCGGGCGCGGCAGCAGACGGGCCCTCACCCGGTCCGTGTACCGCGTCACGACGGGGGCGAGCAGCAGCCCGGCGCCCATCACGGCGGCACCCGCGACCGCGTCCAGGAAGTAGTGGTTGGCGGTGCCCATCACCACGACGACCGTCACCAGCGGATAGACGACGGCGGCCGCCCGCGCCGCCCGCGCGGTCCGCGCCGTCTGGGTTCCGCCGATCCGCCACAGGATCACACCGCACCACAGGGCCCAGCCCACATGCAGGCTCGGCATCGCCGCGTACTGGTTGGTCAGCCCGCCCAGGCCCCGCGGGGCGCTGGCCTCACCGGCCCACCAGCCGTACGAGCTGTACTGGGCCATGGTGTCGACGAAACCGTGGCTCGCGTCGAGCAGCCTGGGCGGGCAGGTGGGCAGCAGGGTGAAGCCGATCAGCCCGATGAAGGTGGACGTCATCAGCCAGGTGCGGGCGGCGCGGTAGTGCACCGCGTGGGAACGGAACAGCCAGACCAGGAGCGCGGGCGTCACCAGGTAGTGCAGCGACGCGTACCAGAAGTCGGCCGGTATGCCCAGCCACGGCTCGCGCGTGAACAGCCGGTTGAGCGGGTGCTCGGCGTTGAGGTGGAGCGCCTGCTCGATGCGCAGGATCGCCAGTCCGTGGTCCACGGCGTCGGTGACGTCGCCCCGGACCAACAGGCGCCCCGCCGAGTAACAGGCGTACACGAGGAGGATCAGCGGCAGCTCGGTCCACCAGCGCAGCCGGATCGCCGGGGCCCCTTCGGTGCCCGGTGTCTCGGTGTGCGGCATCCGATCGCCCTCCCCCTTCACACTCACTCCCGCCCCCACGGCGATCCGAACAGCCACTCTAGGCGTACTCGCGCCCCTCATGAGGTGCCTTCGGCCCTGATAGACGCTGAGATCGCCCGCCGGGTTGCCCCACCCCAGGGTGCGCGATGATGGAGGGGTTCCGCCCCCGATTTCTCCCGGAAGGTCTCTCATGGCACCGCGCATCCTGCTGGCCCGGCACGGACAGACCGCATGGTCGTTGTCCGGCAAGCACACCGGCAGGACCGACGTGCCGCTCCTGGACGAGGGCCGGCAGGGCGCCAAGCTGCTCGGTGAGCGCCTGCACCGGCCGCCGTACGACGGGCTGCCGGGCGTCGAGGTGCGCACCAGCCCGCTGGTACGCGCGCGGGAGACCTGCGAGCTCGCCGGGTTCGGCGAGCGCGCGCAGACCTGGGACACCCTCATGGAGTGGCACTACGGGGCGTACGAGGGCATGACCCCCGACGAGATACGGGCGGACCGCCCCGACTGGCTGATCTGGCGCGACGGCGTGCCCGAGGGGGAGACCCTCGCCGAGGTGACGGCCCGCGCGGACGAGGTGGTCGCCTGGGCGCGCTCCGCCGACCGGGACGTGCTGGTCTTCGCCCACGGCCACATCCTGCGCTCGATCGGCGCCCGCTGGCTGGGGCTGCCGCTCGACTTCGCGGCCCGCATCCGCCTCAACCCGACGTCACTGTCGGTCCTGGGCTGGGCGTACGGGGAGCCGGCCGTCGAGAGCTGGAACGACCTGGGTCACCTGGCGGGGTGAGCCGACCCGGTGCCGGCCCGGGCCTGAGGCCCGGGCCGGGGCGGTCACGTCATGCGGGGGAGGGAGTCGTGGCGGTCCAGGAAGGCCGACACGTCCGAGGTGCGGCGGTGCGGGAGGAGCACGCGGGCCGTGCCCGCCAGCATCGTGCGGACCCGGGACGACTGGACCTCGGGCAGCAGGTCCAGCACCCGCATCCCCGCGGCCGCCGCCTCGTCCGGGTGCCCGCCGCGGGCCAGGTCGTCCGCCAGCTCCGCCGTGTACAGCGCGATGTTGCGGGTGAAGTGCGGGTTTTGGAGCTCGGCGGCCCGCCGCGCGTGCCGGGCGGCCCGCGGCCAGTCGCCCAGGGTCGACCAGCACTGCGCCTCCAGGCCCTCCAGCTCGGCCTCCCCGTAGAAGGACATCCACTCGGGGTCGGCCGGCGCGGGGCCGCGGTCGAAGTAGGCCTGCGCGCGGGCCAGCGCCTGCTCGCAGCCGGACCGGTCGGCGAGCCCGGCCCAGCCGCCCGCCTCGCGCAGCGCCAGCAACGACATCAGCCGGGCGGAGCCGAGCGGGCGCGCGGCCCGCTGCGCGGCCTGCGCCGCCCGCACCGCCTCCCGGGGCCTGCCCGAGTCCCGGGCGAGGAACGCCGTGTTGCAGAAGGCGTGCGCCTCCAGCCCCGGATCCCCGGTCACCCGCGCGGTCGCCAGTGCCTCCGCGTAGTGCGAGCGGGCGTCGTCGAACCGGCCCGAGTCGTGCGCCAGCCAGCCCACCGAGATGGCCAGTTCACCGGCGCCCGCGTACAGCCGGTCCGCCGTCCGCTGCCGGGTCGCCCCGGCGTCGAGCAGGGCGTAGGCGGCGCGCAGCGGTTCCGCCGCCCTCCGGTAGAGGCCGTCGGCCCCGTGCCGGTCGTCGAGCAGCCTGATCCGGCGGACGGCGTCTTCCAGGGCACCCGCGTCGCTCGCCCCGGGGCGGCGCACGGCGCGCTGTGCCGCCGAGGCGTCCGGGGCCAGGGCGAGCGGGCCCAGTGAGGCGGCGGCCACCGTGGCGCCCCCGCCGGTCATGAATGCGCGACGCAGCACGTCGCTCTCCTCGTAGTTGTGGTGCGTGTGGTACGGGTGGTGCGGGTGGTGCGGGTTCTGTGTGTCATACGGCTCAGGGGCCCCGCCGGTCTCACTCGTGGCGAGTGCCGGGGCCGCGTCGGGTGCCGGGGGAGTGTCCCCGTCGTCCCGTGCCCGGCGCCCGCGGACCGACGCGCGGGGCGCGAAGCCCAGGTCGGTCAGCGTGCGGCCGGGAAACATGTGCAGGAACACCCGTTCATAGGCGTAGTTGGGGCAGCGGATCTCGCCTGCCTCCACCCGGTGCACGTACCGCGCGTCACAGCTGACCCGCTCACCTATCTCGCGAGCGGCCCTGCGGACCGACGCGGCGAACTCGGCCGGCGAGCGCGTTCCGCGCAGTTGCCGGAAGACGAGATTCGGCCGTGGTGGCCGGTCGGGCTGGGACGAGGGCACCGTTGACGACGCCATGGCCGGGTCCTCTCTGCGAACCGTCGAACCATGCCGGAGGCAGAGCGGTCCATCCGTCGCTCCGCTCTGTTGCCGGCGGGCAAGAACGTACCTGCTGTGACGGAGTCGCCACGCAAGGTTTGGCCACAAACCGGATATCTCGTCCGTGATCCGCCATGAACTGCCATTCTGTGCTATTGGGTTTCGCCGTAGCCCATGACGGTCCGTCGCGTTGAACCCCGTGTGTGGTGGAGCCGGAACGTGGAGGCCGGGATGGTGACCAGCCGGAACAGTGAACCCCGAACGCCGTCGGGCAGACCGTCGGGCGGGCCGCCGGGCTGCTGCGACGTGGTGACGGTTCCGGCCCGGCAGGGCCTGGAGGCGGTGGACATCCTCCGGCGCGGCGCGGCCGGGGCGGGGGACGCGGTGGGGCGCGTACTGCACGACGGCGGCGGGAGCACACTCGGGTTCCTGGTGCCGCCGGGGACGGCCGCGGCGTGGGACGTGCCGGGCAGCACCTGTACGGAGACCGACGGCCGCGGGCTGGGCCTGGTGCCCGAGGGGCCGCCGGTGGAGGGCTCGGACTGGCTGCTGCCGCCCGAGGGCGACGCCGGCCTCGCCACCGATCCCGCGGTCCTGCGGGAGGCGCTGGGCGAGGCGCGACGCCTGCTCGACGCGGTGGACGGCTGCCGCTGAGTCTGCCGGGCCGGAACGCGCGCGGTGCTCGGGGTGGCCGGGGCCGGTCCGGGGCGGGTTGCGACAATGGCCCCATGGGAAGGTCCAGGAACTCCGGACGCGGGCGGGCCGCCGTCGAAGCCGTCGTCGAGAGCGTCGACGGAGGGCTCGCCCGGCTCGTCCCCGACCGGGAACGGCCGAGGGCCTGGACGCTGCTGATCGACGACGCCCCGCAGTCGCACGTCGACCTGGACGATCCGGCGTACCTCTCCTTCGAGTACCAGCGGCGGATCGGACACGTCATCGACACCGCCGGGCCGGCCGGCCGGCCCGTGCAGGCGGTGCATCTCGGCGGCGGCGCGTTCACCCTCGCCCGGTACGTCGCCGCCACCCGGCCCCGCTCCACCCAGCAGGTCGTCGAACGGGACGCGCGGCTGGTGCGACTGGTCCGCAGGGAGCTGCCGCCGGACCCCGGGGCGCGGATCAGGGTGCGCTCGGTGGACGCCCGGGAAGGGCTCGCGAAGGTACGGGACGGATGGGCCGACCTCGTCGTCGCCGACGTGTTCAGCGGGGCCCGCACCCCCGCCCACCTGACCTCGACCGAGTTCCTGGACGACGTCCGCAGGGCCCTCGCCCCCGGCGGGGTCTACGTCGCCAACCTCGCCGACGGACCGCCGCTGGCCCATCTGCGCGGCCAGATCGCCACCGCCGCCGCCCGGTTCGCCGAACTCGCGCTGATCGCCGACCCGGCGGTGCTGCGCGGCAGACGCTTCGGCAACTCCGTGCTGGTCGCCTCCGACGTGCCCCTGCCGATCGCCGAGCTGACCCGCCGCGCCGCCTCCGACCCGCACCCCGGGAGAGTCCAACACGGGCGGGAACTCAGGGACTTCACCGGCGGTGCCGCCCCGGTCGACGACCTGGCGGCGGTCGACTCCCCGGCGCCACCGCCGTCGGTGTTCCGGTGACGGGCGAGCGGTGAGAGGGGGCCGGGCCGCCCGGTCAGTAGTCGTTTATCTCCACGCGCGGCGGGCCGTCGTGCCAGGTGTAGAAGACCGACACCCGGTCCGCGTCCGCCGCGAACTCCACCCGGATCCACGACTCCGTCTTCCACCTGGTTCTCGGGTTGGGTGCCCGGTGCTTCGGGGCCGGGGTGCATGCCCGCTCCCGCGGAGCGGGGCAGGAGGAGCCGCATCGCCTGCGGGGCGACGCGGCGTCCCGGAAGAGGATGGTGGCGGGCTTGCTCATGGGAAGGGTGTGATGGTGCGTGGCTGGGAGTGGTGGCGGGGGTCGGTCGCTCGTTCGGGTGAGCCCGTCCGGATACGCAGAGGCGAGCGAGTGGCGAGGCTAGGTTTGGCGGCATGTCACGGTTTCGGATGTACCCGACAGGTGAGCAGGCGGGCGTCATGCTCGGGCACTGCGCGCACGCCCGGTACGTGTGGAACCTGGCCGTCGAGCAGCACGCGCACTGGCAGCCGGGCCGCAGGTCCGCGCCCGGGTTCGCCGAGCAGTGCCGTCAGCTCACCGAGGTCCGGCGGGACAACGCGTGGCTGCGGGCCGGGAACGCGGAGGTGCAGCAGCAGGCCCTGCGGGACTTCGCCAGGGCCAAGACGGCCCGGTTCGCCTCCGGGTTCGGCGAGCCGACCTGGCGCAGGAAACACGTGCATGAGGGCTTTCGTGTGATCGGCACCGCCCGGGTCCCCGAGTCCGATCCGGACGGCACCCCGAAGCTGAACGCCAGGGGCAGGCAGGTCATGGGCCGCTCGGTGGTGGTGCAGCGGCTGAACCGGCGGTGGGCGCGGGTGAAGGTGCCCGGCTGCGGCTGGGTGCGCTTCCGCCTCACCCGCGCCGGGCTGCCGCAGGCGAAGACCTACCGCGTCACCTTCCGCAACCAGCAGTGGCACATCGCCTTCGCCGTCATCCCCGAGACGGTCGACGCGCCCGGCACGGGGGAGGTCATCGGCATCGATCGGGGCGTGACGATCACCGCCGCCCTGTCCGACGGGCGGAGGCTGAACTGCCCGCAGCTCACCACCCGGGAGCGGGCCCGGATCCGCAAGCACCAGCGCCGCGCTGCCCGCGCCCCCAGGGGCAGCGACCGCAAGCGGGACGAGCACGCGAAGGTGGCCAGGATCAAGGCCCGGGAGGCGGCCCGGCGCAAGGACTGGTGCGAGAAGACCTCCACCCTGCTCGCCCGCACCTACGACCTGATCCGGTTCGAGAAGCTGAACGTCAAGAACATGACCGCCTCCGCTAGGGGCACGGTCGAACAGCCCGGTACCCGGGTGCGGCAGAAGGCCGGGCTGAACCGGGCGATCCTCGCCCAGGGCTGGGGCCTGCTCCGTCGCCGGACCGGGGAGAAGGCTCCCCGGGCGGGTGGAGGACGTGCCCGCCCCGTACACCTCGTTGCGGTGCAGTGCCTGCGGATGGATCGAGAAGGACTCGCGCAAGAGCCAAGCCGAGTTCGTCTGCGTGTCCTGCGGGTTCGGCTGCAACGCGGATGAGAACGCAGCGGTCAACGTCGCGGCAGGACAGGGCGGGGTCCCCCGCCCCCGGCGGGCAGCCGGTGCCGGAGGGGTGACAGCGGCCACCGGTCGTTCGAGCGCCCGTGAACCTCGACCCACCCGGGTCGGAATCCCCCTCCGTTGAGGAGGGGGAGGATGTCAAACCTGCATCGACCAGTCCGCCCCGGGCGTTGCTGACACCAATGACGCTGAGGTCTCGCCGAGGTCGAAGACCGCCCGGCCGCCGACGGTGTTGTAGCCCTTGATCTCGCCGGAGGTCGCGCAACCCGGCAGCCGCGCAGGGCGCGACGCTCTCCTGAGACGCCGCGCCCCGTTCCCCCGCCCCCGTTCTCGGGAGGGTCAGACGGCCTCCGGCCCCGGCAGGGCACCCGACTTGGCCGCCCTGCTGTACCAGAGGGCGCTGGCCTTCGGGGTCCGCTCCTGGGAGGCGTAGTCGACGTAGACCGCGCCGAAGCGCTTCTCGTAGCCGTACGCCCACTCGAAGTTGTCCAGCAGGGACCACAGGTAGTAGCCGCGCACGTCCGCGCCGTCGGTGATGGCCCGGCGGACCGCGGAGAGATGGCCGTACAGGTAGGCGATCCGCTCCGGGTCGTGCACCGTGCCGTCGGCGTCGGGCTTGTCGTCGTAGGCGGCGCCGTTCTCGGTGACGTGGAGCGGCAGGCCGGGCGCCTCCCGGGTGTACCGCATGATCAGCTCGTGCAGCCCGGTCGGGTCGACGGACCAGCCCATCTCGGTGCGCTCCCCGGGCGCCTGGTGGAAGGCCACGTCGTCCGCGGCCGGCCACGGCGAGTGGTCGCTCGCTCCGTGCCCGTCGGCCCGCGATCCCTCCGCGTCCGGGTCCGCCGCCGACACCAGGGTGGGCGTGTAGTAGTTGAGGCCCAGCGCGTCCAGCGGCTGGTGGATCAGGTCCAGGTCGCCGTCCTGGATGCACGACCAGTCCGTCAGCGACGAGGTCGCCGTCAGCAGCGACTCGGGGTAGGCGCCCTTCAGGATCGGGCCGTGGAAGATGCCGTTGGCCAGGTCGTCGATCTTGCGCGCCGCTGCCAGGTCCGCCGGGTCGCCGGGGGAAAGGGGCCGGACCACCGCGGAGTTGAGGCTGATCGCGATCGAGTTGCGGGCCGGCATCACGGACCGCAGAGCCTTGGCGCCCAGTCCGTGGGCCAGGTTCAGGTGGTGGGCGGCCCGCAGCGAGGCCGCCGGGTCGGTACGGCCCGGCGCGTGCACGCCGGAGGCGTAGCCCAGGAACGCGCTGCACCAGGGCTCGTTGAGCGTGATCCACTGCTCCACCCGGTCGCCGAGCGCCTCACCGACGATCTGCGCGTACTCGGCGAAGCGGTACGCGGTGTCGCGCTCCGGCCAGCCGCCCGCGTCCTCCAGCTCCTGCGGCAGGTCCCAGTGGTAGAGGGTGACGGCCGGTTTGATGCCGTGGGCCAGCAGCTCGTCGACCAGCCGGCGGTAGAAGTCCAGGCCGCGCTGTACGGCCGGGCCGCGGCCGGTCGGCTGCACCCGGGGCCAGGAGATGGAGAAGCGGTAGGCACCCAGGCCCAGTTCCGCCATCAACGCCACGTCGTCGCGGTAGCGGTGGTAGTGGTCGACAGCGATGTCACCGGTGTCGCCGCCGGCGGTCTTGCCCGGCGTGTGGCTGAAGGTGTCCCAGATGGACGGCGTACGACCGTCCTCCCGCACCGCGCCCTCGATCTGGTAGGCGGAGGTCGCGGCGCCCCAGAGGAAGGCGGGGGGGAAGGCCGCCGGGGTCACCGGCGTGGTGGAGTCAGTCATGGAAGCGCTCCCATAGGCGGTCGTGGAGGGACCTGCGAGTCAGGATCAGAGGTGAGAAGGGGTGAGGAGGGAGAGAGGGAGGAGAAGGGGAAGAGGGGGGAAGGGCGAGAGGGGTCGGCGCGGGGACGAGCAGGGGCCGAGGCGTGGGTGACCCGGCCCCCTGGTGGGAGACATCGGCGGACGGGGGTCAGCCCTTGACCGCGCCCTGCATGATGCCGCCCACGATCTGCTTGCCGAAGACCGCGAAGACCAGCAGCAGCGGCAGTGTGCCCAGCAGGGCGCCCGCCATGATCAGGGACTGGTCCGGGGTGTACCCGCGGCCGAGGGCCGCCACGGCGACCTGCACGGTCGGGTTGCCGTTCTGGGTCAGCACCAGGAACGGCCACAGGAAGTCGTTCCAGGTCTGCACGAACATCAGCATGCCCAGCACGGCCATGGCGGGCCGCGCGGCCGGGAACACCACGTGCCACACCACGCGCCAGCTGCTCGCGCCGTCCACCCGCGCGGCCTCGATGATCTCGTCCGGCAGGGCCTGGAGCAGGTACTGCCGCATGAAGAACACGCCGAACGCACTCACCAGCGACGGGAAGATGACCGCCTGCAACTGGTCGGTCCAGTCCAGCTTGGCCACCATCATGTACAGCGGGATGATGCTGAGCTGCGGCGGCACCATCATCGTGCCGATCACGATCAGCATCATCGCGTTGCGGCCCTTGAAGCGCAGCTTGGCGAAGGCGAACCCGGCGATCGTCGACAGCACGACGACGGTTCCCGCCGACACGCCGGCCACGATCGTGGTGTTGAGGAAGGCCTCACCGAGGTTGGCGTCGGTCCAGGCGATCTCCAGGTTCTTGAACAGGTTCGAGCCGAACCAGAACGGCGGCGGGGTCTGCGCGAGGCGCTGGGTGTCCCGGGAGGCGGCGATCGCGGTCCACACCAGCGGGAACAGCGAGACGATCGTGAACACGATCAGGACCGCGTACGCGATCGGGCCGCCGTGCAGGGTGCCGCCGGCCCGCGCGGACTTCGGCAGACGGGAGCGCCGCTGCTCCTTGGCGGGCGTGGTCTCGGGGGGCGGGGGCGTCACAGTCGTCGTCACGGCCACAACTCCTTAGCTACTGGCGCGCAGCCGGCGCGAGATGACGTAGTTGACGATGCCTATGACGATCAGGATCAGGAACATCACCCAGGCGATCGCCGAGGCACGGCCCAGGTGCTGGTTGACCCAGCCCTGCTCGTACAGGTACAGGCCGAGCGTCTGGAACTGGTGCTCCGCGCCGCCGGACGCGCCCTTGTTGGCGTCGAACAGCAGCGGTTCGCCGAAGACCTGGCTCGCCCCGATGGTGGACACCACGACGGTGAACAGGATGGTCGGACGTAGCGACGGCAGCGTCACATGCAGGAACTGCTGCCAGCGGCTGGCGCCGTCCAGCGCCGCCGACTCGTACAGGTCCTGTGGGATCGCCTGCATCGCGGCCAGGTAGATCAGCGCGTTGTAACCGGTCCAGCGCCAGATGACGATGGTCGAGACGGCGAACTGCGAGGGCCATTTGTCGCCCTGCCAGTCGACCGGGTCGATCCCGACGAAGTCCAGCGCCCAGTTGATCATGCCGTAGTCACGCCCGAAGAGCAGCACGAACACCAGGGAGGCGGCGGCGATCGAGGTGGCGTACGGCGCGAGCATCGCGACCCGGTAGAAGGTCGAGGCGCGCAGCTTGTAGTTGAGGATGTGGGCGATGCCCATTGCCATCAGCAACTGCGGAACGGTCGAGATGATGCCGATGGTCAGCGTGTTCTGCGCCGCGTTCCAGAAGAACTCGTCGTCGAAGATCCGGGTGAAGTTGCGCAGCCCCACCCATTCCATGTCGGTCGGGGCGGTCAGCTCGACCTGGTGCAGCGAGGCCCAGCCGGTGTAGACCAGCGGGAACAGGCCGAAGGCGAGGAACAGCAGGAAGAACGGCGCGACGAAAGCGTACGGGCTCCAGCGCACGTCGCGCTGCCAGCGGCGGGACAGCTTGCGTCGGCGCCGCTCCTCCTTGCCGTCAGACGCGGTGCCCCCGGAGGGGCGGCCCGGGGCCGCGCCCCCCTCGGCGGGGAGCGCGGCGGTTTCGTTGCGGGTGGACATCCGGGTCACTTGTCCAGGTTGTTGTCGATGGTCTTGGTGGCCGTCTCCCAGGCCTCCTTGGCGGACTTGCCCTTCGTGACGAGGATGACGCCGTTGTCCGTCAGGCCCTGCTGGATGATCTGGTCCTTCGGACCGATCGGCTGGACGGGGATCTGCTTGGCGGCCTCGGAGAAGATCTCACCGATCGGGGAGTCCCCGGTCATGTCGTTCTTCGCGCCGGTCACTTCGGGGCTGTCGAAGGCGGACTGGGCGCTCGGGAAGCTGCCCTGCACCTTGAACAGCTTGGCCTGCTGCTCGGGCGCGGTCAGCCAGGCGACGAGCTTCTTGGCCTCGTCGACGTTCTTGGCACTCTTGGGCACGCTCAGGAAGGAGCCGCCCCAGTTGCCGGACTTGGGAGCCACGGCCACGTCCCACTTGCCGGCGGCGTCCGGCTGCGACTTGCCCTTGATGTAACCGAGCATCCACGGCGGGCAGGCCATCGCGGCGAACTTGTTGTTGGCGATCGTCTGGTCCCAGGCCGGCTGGAACTGCGTCTGGGCACCGACCACACCCTTCTCGGCGGCCTCGGCGGTCAGGTCGAAGGCGGCTTTGACGGCCGGGTTGGTCTTGTAGACGACCTCGCCGGAGGCGTCGTAGAACTTCTCCTCCTCACTGCTGAGGATCGCGTTGATCAGACCGCCGGGGGAGTCCATGAAGGTGGTGCCCTTGGGGGCCTTCTTCTGGTAGTCCTCACCGACTTCGACGAACTTCTTCCAGTCGCCGGCCCACAGCTTGCCGACCTCTTCGCGGTCGGTCGGCAGGCCCGCCTTCTCGAACAGGTCCTTGCGGTAGCAGATCGCCATCGGGCCGATGTCGGTGCCCAGGCCGATGGTCTGGCCGTCCTTGGTGGTGGCCTGCTCCCACTTCCACTCGAGCCAGTCGCTCTTGTTCACGCCCTCGGCCTTGGAGAGGTCCTCGAGCTTGCCGGCCTGGGTCTCCACGATCTCGGCGATGTTGCCGACCTCGACGGCCTGGACGTCCTGCAGACCGCTGTTGGTGGTGAGGTGGTTCAGCAGCGCCGGGTAGTAGTTCTCGTTGCGCTCGACGACGTTCTCGGCGATCTTGATGTCCGGGTTCAGCTTCTCGTACTCGGCGTAGAGACCGGCCTCCTTGAAGCCGAAGGTGCCGAACAGGCCCAGCGTGATCGTGGTCTTGCCCTTGCCGCCCGACGAGGAATCGGAGCCACCGTCTCCACCGTCGTCGGCACAGCCGGCCAGCAGCCCCGTGCCCAGCGACACCACGGCCGCGACGGCCAGTGCCTTGCGGGTGAAGGGCTTCCCCCCGCCCGTGCGCTGCCGAGAGAGGGGGAGGGTACGTGCTCGCATTGCGTCCTCCTGTTGCCCTGACGTGCCGACCCCCCGGCCAACGGCTTTGTTGGGCCCGTCTGTTGCGTGCTGCGGCTCGGGCGGGGAACGTGCGGGTTGTGTATGTGTCAGGTACTGTGGGAGCGCTCCCACAAGTGATGTGTTGAAGGGTTGCGGGTCAGGGCGGGGGTGTCAAGGGACCGGACGCGGAGAACTGCCTTCGGTTATCGGGCTGTTAGCCGGCCGCCCGGGTCTCACCGGGGATGTCCCGAGGTCCGGACGGCGGTCGCCACCGCCGGCGGGGCTGTTAGATTCCAGGCCAGCAGGCCGGTGTGACACAGGACGGAAGGCGGGGCGCAGATGGCAAGCCACGGAGCGCGGGGCCGCAGCGGCGGCCGGCCCACCCTCGAAGAGGTGGCGGCGCGCGCCGGTGTCGGCCGGGGCACGGTCTCCCGGGTGATCAACGGGTCACCCCGGGTGAGCGACGCCACCCGGGCCGCCGTGGAGGCCGCCGTCGCCGAGCTCGGTTACGTCCCGAACACGGCCGCCCGCGCGCTGGCCGCCAACCGCACCGACGCGATCGCGCTGGTCGTGCCCGAACCGGAGACCCGGTTCTTCGCCGAACCGTACTTCTCGGACATGCTGCGCGGGGTGGGGGCGGCGCTCTCCGACACCGAGATGCAGCTGCTGCTGATCTTCGCGGGCAGCGACCGGGAGCGGCAGCGGCTCGCCGACTATCTGGCCGCGCACCGTGTGGACGGTGTGCTGCTGGTCTCGGTGCACGCCGACGACCCGCTGCCCGACATGCTCGCCCGGCTGGAGATCCCGGCCGTGATCAGCGGCCCCCGGTCGGCCGCGGAGACCCTGACCTCGGTCGACTCGGACAACTACGACGGCGCCCGGCAGGCCGTCGAGCACCTCGTCGGCCGGGGCCGGCGCCGTATCGCCCACATCACCGGCCGCCTCGACGTGTACGGCGCCCAGCGGCGCGTCGACGGCTACCGCGACGCCCTGCGGGACGCGGGCCACGAGGTGGACGACCTGCTGATCGAGGCGGGCGACTTCTCCGAGGAGGGCGGCCGGCACGCGATGGCGGCCCTGCTGGAGCGCCGCCCCGACCTGGACGCGGTCTTCGCCGCCTCCGACGTGACCGCCGCCGGTGCCCGGCACGCGCTGCGCGAGGCAGGCCGCCGTATCCCCGACGACGTGGCCCTGGTCGGCTACGACGACTCCGCCATCGCCCGCCACATGGACCCGCCGCTGACCAGCGTGCGCCAGCCCATAGAGGAGATGGGCCACCGGATGATCGACCTCCTCCTCGCCGAGATCGCCGACCGCCGCCCGCCCGCCTCGCGCGGGCTGGAACGACGTCAGGTGGTCCTGGCCACGGAACTGGTGGAGCGCGCCTCGTCCTGACGCGGGTCGGCGGGGCCCGGGGTAGGCGGGCCCCGGGCCGGCCGGGAGGCCGCCTGTTCCCAAGCCTTGTGAAACAGATCAAGGACCGACCCGTTCTCACGGGTCGGCCCTTGATCTTTCAGGGTGAGTGACGGGACTTGAACCCGCGACATCCTGGACCACAACCAGGTGCTCTACCAGCTGAGCTACACCCACCACGGCTGGTACCGGTGAAGATCGGTGTCTTCCCCGACCAGCCGAGAAAAAGTGTACCTGGTCCGAAGGGGTGCTCGCGCCAGGGTTCCGCGGGGCCCTTCGGACGACCGCCTCACACGCCTACTGAGCAGGCAGGACGTGCTTGGCGGCAATCTTCTTCGCGGTGTCGGAGTCGGGGCCGGGCTGCGGTACGAAGACGGCCTCGCGGTAGTAGCGCAGCTCCGCGATGGATTCGCGGATGTCGGCCAGCGCGCGGTGGTTGCCGTTCTTCTCGGGGCTGTTGTAGTACGCCCTCGGGTACCAGCGGCGCGCCAGCTCCTTGACGCTGGAGACGTCCACGATGCGGTAGTGCAGGTAGTCCTCCAGCGTCGGCATGTCCCGCAGCAGGAATCCGCGGTCCGTGCCGACGGAGTTGCCGCACAGGGGCGCCTTGCCGGGCTCCTTGACGTGCTCCTTCACATACGCGAGGACGCGCCGCTCGGCGTCCTCGAGCGTCGTGCCGTCCGCCAGCTCGGCGAGCAGCCCGGACGCGGTGTGCATCTCACGCACCACCTCCGGCATCGTCTCCAGGGCCCCTTCCGGCGGGCGGATGACGATGTCCACACCGTCGCCGAGCACGTTCAGCTCGGAGTCGGTGACGAGGGCGGCCACCTCGATGAGCGCGTCGTCGGACAGCGAGAGGCCGGTCATCTCGCAGTCGATCCACACCATGCGATCGTTCATATGTCTCACCTTACGGCGAGCGGGAGCGCAGGTGACCCGTCGGGGACCGGGTGAGTGATGCGGGCGGAAAGCGGGCGGAGGGCGGGGGGAAAGCGGGCAGAGAGGCGGGCCGGGCCGGAAACTTCCGTTTCCGGCCCGGCCCGTCGGCTGATTCCCGTCTTCCCGTCGCGCTCCTGTCTCAGGTCCGCCTCACGGCGCGCTGCGCTGCCCCGGCACGCTCGCCCGCGTGGGGGCGTACGCCTCGCGGCCGAGGTCCGCCGAGGCCGTCAGGGACGGCCCGCCCAGGGTGCTCGCGGCCGCCGCACGCCGGGACTGGTGCGGGACGGGGTTGTCCGGGTGCGGTGCGGCGGACGCCGGGCCGGCCTGACCCGGATGCCCGTGCTGGTGCGCCGGGCCGGACGGGACGGCTCCCGGGGTGTTCGGGATGCCGTCGGCGCCCTGGTTCCGCTCGGCCTGGGGGCGCCGCGCGCGGTACGCGGCCCGGTAGGCGGCCGGGGACGAACCCAGCTGGCGCCGGAAGTGGCCCCGCAGCGCGACCGGTGAGCGGAAGCCGCAGCGGCCCGCGACCTCGTCCACCGAGTAGTCCGACGTCTCCAGCAGGCGCTGGGCCTGCAGCACCCGCTGCGTGATCAGCCACTGCAGCGGCGCGCTGCCGGTCAGCGAGCGGAAGCGGCGGTCGAACGTACGACGGCTCATGTACGCGCGTGCCGCCAGCGTCTCCACGTCGAACTGTTCGTGGAGGTGCTCCAGCGCCCAGGCGACGACCTCGGCGAGCGGGTCGGCGCCGATCTCCTCGGGTAAAGACCTGTCGAGATAGCGCTCCTGACCACCCGTCCGGCGCGGTGGGACGACGAGGCGCCGGGCGAGTGCCCCCGCCGCCTCGTTGCCGTGATCCGTGCGCACGATGTGCAGGCACAGATCGATTCCGGCCGCCGTACCCGCCGACGTCAGCACGTCGCCGTCGTCCACGAAGAGTTCGCGCGGATCGACGTGCACCGACGGATAGCGTTTCGCCAGCGTCGGCGCGTACATCCAGTGGGTGGTCGCCGGACGGCCGTCCAGCAGGCCGGCCGCCGCGAGCACGAAGGCGCCGGTGCACAGCCCGACGATGCGGGCGCCCTCCTCGTGGGCGCGGCGCAGCGCTTCGAGCGCGTCGTCCGGCGGCGGCGAGGTGATCGAACGCCAGGCGGGCACGACGACGGTGCCCGCGCGGGCGATCGCCTCCAGGCCGTGCGGCGCGGTGAGTTCGAGGCCCCCCGTGGTCCGCAGCGGGCCCCCCTCTCCGGCGCTCACCAGCAGTCGGTAGCGCGGTACGCCGGCGTCCTGGCGGTCAATCCCGAACACCGACAGCGGTATGGAACTCTCGAAGATGGGGCCGCCGCTGAACAGCAGCACGGCGACGATCTCCTTGCGGCGTCGCCCGGTGAGTTTCCGGGCCGCGATCTCCGGCGCGGCAGTGGAGTCGTGGCTCATACTGCTAAGCCCCCCTCGGTGGTCGCGGCGCCCTGATCCTTTCGGGTCTGTCGCTCCAACACGTTTCCCCTCGGTCCTGCACGAGTCCCCCGCCGTAAGACAGTCAAGATCGAATCTACTGTGCCCCGCCGTGCCCGGGTGGCCAGTTCGGCCCCGGCGCATTGTCGACTTGGCAACTTGGCGTGAAGCATTCGATCACGAAGGGTCGCACTCATGGGCCGTGCAGGGAAGTGCGCCTTGTCGCGGTGGCCAATCCCCGTAGGGTGCGCGGGGGCTGCCGACCCCTTTTTATGCAGGTCGAACGGGGGTTGGGGGGTGGCCACGGCAGGAGATGCACAGGTTGCGGAAGTTGGCTGAAAAGATACGCCCGCGGGCGCGGAAACCGGTCACGTGACCGGTGTATCCCCGCCGTCCCGCGCCGCCCGCTCGGAACCGCACCGGAACCGCGCCGGAGCAGGGCGACCGGCGTCGGCGGAGAGCCGGACGCCGCCGGGCGGACCACGTCGGTGACCGGGCTCCGGGAGGCTCCCGGCGGAAGGCTTCCCGGGGGAGTCCGGCGCGTGGCCCGCTCCGGCGGCGGGGCGGGGGGCCGGACGTGAGGTGCTCCCTGTGGCGTGACTCACTGGGGCCGAAGCGTGGGAGGGGCGCCGGTCACCGCGGTTCCGGGACGAAACCCCGGATCCCCCGGATCCCCCGGGCCCTTGGAACCAAGGCGCACGGCGACACTCTCGCGGCTCGGTCCACCCCGTGCAAACCGCCTGTACAGCGCAGCGACCATTGCGTGACGGGCGCTCCCTCGGGCATGCTCCGGAAAACCCGTCGGCCGGCTCGGTCGGGGGTCTGGGCCGATAATGCGTACCGCCGTACCCTTGGGGGTATGGGGTTGGGAAGATGATTCCCGGACACAGCTCCGACGCACCCTGTCGTCACCCATCACAAGGATCACAACGCCGAGACAGCCATGGCCGGTCACGAATTCTTCGAACCCGCGGACCGTAAGCGACCCCTCGCCGACCCCACGGCGGCCGAGCCGCTCGGGGCCGACCCCCTGGGCGCGGAAAAGTCGCGCCATCCGTGCGATCCCGCGTTCCGGCACGGTGTGGTCGTCGGCTTCGACGGCTCCACCTCCAGTGAGCGGGCCCTCGCCTACGCGATCGGCATGGCCCGGCGCTTCGGCTCCGCGCTGATCATCGTCCATGTCGCCAACCGGCTGCCCACCACGGTGTGGGCGGGCTGCGAGCCGCCGGTCTTCGTCGATGTCCCGGACCACCGCACCGAGGTCCTCGGCCTCGAGCTGGCCTGCGCGGACCACCTCACCGAGGTGCCCTGGATCCTGGTCGAGCGCGGCGGCGACATCTGCCACGAACTCGAGGAGGTCGGCCGGGAGTACGAGGCCGACGCGATCGTCGTCGGCTCCACCCACGGTCTGGTGGGCCGGCTCTTCGGCTCCGTCGCCGGCCGGCTGGCCAAGCGGGCCCAGCGCCCCGTGGTGGTCATCCCCTGAGGCGCCGGCCCACCGGGCAGGCCTACTCGACCGTGACCGACTTGGCGAGGTTCCGCGGCTTGTCGATGTCCCGGCCCAGGGCCAACGCCGTGTGATAGGCGAGGAGTTGGAGCGGGATGCCCATGAGGATGGGGTCCAGTTCGTCCTCGTTCTTCGGGACGACGATCGTGTGGTCGGCCTTCTCCTGCTCCTGGTGGGCGACCGCCATGATCGGTCCGCTGCGGGCCTTGATCTCCTCCAGGGCCGCGCGGTTCTTCTCCAGCAGGTCGTCGTCGGGGACGATCGCCACCGTGGGCAGCGCGGGCTCGATCAGGGCCAGCGGGCCGTGCTTGAGCTCGGACGCCGGGTAGGCCTCCGCGTGGATGTAGGAGACCTCCTTGAGCTTCAGGGACGCCTCACGGGCCACCGGGTAGCCCCGGACCCGGCCGATGAAGAGCATCGAGCGGGCCTCCGCGTACTGCAGGGCCAGCTTCCTGATCTCCTCCTCCTGCTCCAGGATCTCGGTGATCTGCCCCGGCAGCCGGCGCAGCCCCTCGATGATCCGCTTGCCGTCGCTCACCGACAGGTCCCGGGTGCGGCCCAGGTGCAGGGCGAGGAGGGCGAAGGCGACCGTGGTGTTGGTGAAGCACTTCGTGGACACCACGCAGACCTCGGGACCGGCGTGCACGTACATGCCGCCGTCCGCCTCGCGGGCGATCGCGGAACCGACGACGTTCACCACGCCCAGCACCCGCGCGCCCTTGCGCTTCAGCTCCTGCACCGCCGCCAGCACGTCGTACGTCTCACCGGACTGGGACACCGCGACGTACAGCGCGTCGGGGTCGACGACCGCGTTGCGGTAGCGGAACTCGGAGGCCGGCTCGGCGTCGGCCGGGATACGGGCCAGCTCCTCGATCATCTGGGCGCCGATCAGCCCCGCGTGGTACGAGGTGCCGCAGCCGAGGATCTTCACCCGGCGGATCCGGCGCGCCTCACGGGCGTCCAGGTTCAGGCCGCCGAGGCGCACCGTGGAGAAACGGTCGTCGATACGGCCCCGCAGCACCCGGTCCACGGCCTCGGCCTGCTCGTGGATCTCCTTGTGCATGTAGGTGTCGTGGCCACCCATGTCGTACGAGGCGGCCTCCCACTCCACGGTGGTCGGCTCGGCCGTCGTACGGGTGCCCTCGGTGGTGTAGGTGCGGAAGTCGTCGGCCTTGAGGGTGGCCATCTCGCCGTCGTCGAGGGTGACGATCTGCCGGGTGTGGGTGACCAGGGCGGCTATGTCCGAGGCGACGAACATCTCCTTCTCGCCGATGCCGAGCACCACGGGCGAACCGTTGCGGGCCACCACGATGCGGTCCGGGAAGTCGGCGTGCAGCACGGCGATGCCGTAGGTGCCCTCGATGACCCGCAGCGTCTCGCGGACCTTGTCCTCCAGCCTCTCGGCCTGCGAGCGGGCGATCAGGTGGGTGAGGACCTCGGTGTCCGTCTCCGAGAGGAACTCGACGCCGTCCGCCTCCAGCTTGCGGCGCAGGTCGGCGGCGTTGTCGATGATGCCGTTGTGGACGACGGCGACCCGGCCCTCGGCGTCCAGGTGCGGGTGGGCGTTCACGTCGGACGGGGCGCCGTGGGTGGCCCAGCGGGTGTGGGCGATGCCGGTGGTGCCCTTGAAACGGGCCGGGACCTTCGCCTCCAGCTCGCGCACCCGGCCCTTGGCCTTGACCGTCCTCAGTCCGGCGGCCTTCGGCGACGTGATGGCGATGCCCGCCGAGTCGTAGCCCCGGTACTCCAGGCGCTGCAGGCCTTCGAGCAGCAGAGGGGCGACATCACGCCTGCCGATGTATCCGACGATTCCGCACATATGGGTGTGTTCCTAGCCGTAGACGATGCGCCGCAGCTGCCGGAGCGAGAGCTCCGGCGGGGCCACCGCGCGATATCTGAGATCCGCCTCGATCCGTTCGAAGATCGTCGCGTTCACCAGGCCCTGGGCCTGGAGCTCGCGGTGGCGGCGACGGACGTACTCCTCGGTCGTCTCGTCGAAGTAGGCGAGCACGTCCTGGACCACGCGCAGCGCCTCGCCCCGGCTGAGGGGCGTGGACCGCGTCAGATGATCGACCAGTTCGTCGTGCACCCGATGATCCTGAGGTAACGGGGAGGCTCGTGCAAGAATCCTGCCCGAAATCGGGCAGGAAAGCGCGCGGAGTGTCGGCGTTCGTGGCCGGCAGTCGTAGGCAGTGGACGTTTACATCCGCTTCAGGACGGCCTGTTTGGCCAGGGTGAACTCCTCGTCCGTCAGTACGCCGGAGCGGTGCAGTTCGCCCAGCTCGCGCAGTCGGCGCAGCAGCGCGTCGTGCTCGTCCTCGGCGGCGGCGGAGGTGCCGGGGGCGGTCTCCGGCTCTGCCGGGCGTTCGTGCCCGGCGCGGTCCCGGGCGGTGTCGTGCGCGGGGTCCCGTACGGCGTCCCTGGTGGCAGGGTGGGGCAGGCGGGCCTGGACGGCGGCGGCGACGAGCGCCATCAGGGGGTCCTTCTTGAAGCCCCACAGCTCCACCGCGTTGGGGTCGTACTTGGCCGGGGCCTTGGTGGGCGCGTGGCGCACGGTGAAACGGAGGTGGCCGTTCTCCAGCCCGGTCGCCGGCACCCACTCCACGGCGGCTATGTCGGTCAGCGCGAGGGTGCGGGCGCCGGCGGCGGACTTGGCGTCCTCCGTCTTCCAGTTCCACTCCAGACGGATCCGCTCCCCGTCGAAGCTCACCGAGCCGTCCCCGGCGGAGACGGACAGCGGCACGGACGGGCCGGGCAGCAGGTACTCCGGGACCGGGTCGGAGGGCACCTGGTCCAGCAGCAGGGCGCCTCGGACCTCGTCGGTGAAGTACTCGGCGACGCCGTACCGGTCGGACTCCACGGCCAGCTGGTACGGGTCGTGCGACTCGGTGAGCCGGCCGCCGGTCGCCTGCAGCAGCGGGTCGGCGCCCTCGCGCAGCCGCAGCCTGAGCCGCCCCGTCTTTCTGCCCTGCTCGAACGAGACCCCCGCCAGCGCGCCGAGCGGGACCAGCAGTTCGCCCAGCGTCCGGCGGAGCAGCCCGACGTTCTTGTCCCGTCCGGGAGTCAGCCGCAGGGTGTTCCCGTCGAAGGCCCAGGTTCCGTCCTTCTGGATGATTTCCGCCATACGGGGGATTGTTTCACCGGATCGGGGGAGAGCGGTCTGCCCCTACCAGGTTCCCTGCCGCCGCCCACGGCGGCCGGGGCCACCACGGGCGGCGGCCCCGGCCGGACGGGTCAGAGCCCCGCGATCGGGTTCTTCAGGGTGCCGACCAGTTGGAGCGCGCCGGACGGGTCCGCGAGGTCGACCATCTGCCGGTTGTCGCGCAGCTGGAGCCGGTTGAGGCAGGACAGCGCGAACTCGGGGGCGAACATGTCGTACCGGGCGAACTTGTCGGCGAGTTCGGGCACCGACGCCTGGTACTCGCGGGTGATCTCCGCGACCGTCCGCCAGAAGTCGTCCTCGGTCAGGACGCCCGCGGAGGCGAGGTCGGAGGCGAGGAAGCGGAAGAAGCAGTCGAAGACGTCCGTGAAGACCGACAGCAGCTTCTGGTCCTCCGGCACCTCCACGCGGATGCGGGAGACCTCCGGCGGCAGCACCGCGGCCGGGTCCAGCACCGCGATCTCCTCGGCGATGTCCTTGTAGACCGCGCGCCGCACCACCCCGTCCTCCAGCACCAGGACCACGTTCTCGCCGTGCGGCATGAACACCAGGTCGTAGGCGTAGAAACTGTGCAGCAGCGGAGTGTAGTAGGCGCGCAGGTAGTGCCGCAGCCAGTTTGCCGGGGCGAGCCGGGACCGCTCGATCAGCGCGCCCGCGAAGGACGTCCCCTCGTGGTCCACGTGGAGCAGGGAGGCCATGGTGGCGAGGGACTCGCCGTCTCGCAGCGAGGGCACCGGGCTCTCCCGCCACAGCGCGGCCAGCATCTTGCGGTACGGCGAGTGGCGGTCGGTGGCCTGCTCGTACTCCAGGTGCCGGTAGCCGACCGCCGCCCGCTCCCGGATGATCGTCAGCCCCGTGGAGCGCAGGACCGGGTCACCCTCGATCAGCCGCGCCAGCCAGTCGTTGATCGCCGGGGTGGCCTCCATGTAGGCGGCCGAAAGACCGCGCATGAAGCCCATGTTGAGGACGGACAGGGCCGTCTTCACGTAGTGCTTCGAGGGGGTCGACCGATTGAAGAAGGTCCGGACGGACTGCTGGGCCAGGTACTCGTCGTCGCCCTCGCCGAGGTACACCAGGTGGCGGCGGGCGACCTCGGCGGCGAAGGTGACGGTGAGTTTGTTCCACCACTGCCAGGGGTGGACGGGGATGAGGAGGTAGTCGGCCGGGTCGAGGCCCTGGCCGGTGAGCGTCCGGTGGAAGCGCTCGACGGTGTCCTCGCCCAGCTCCTGCCGCAGGAACGACTCGTACTCGATGCCGACGCCGGCCGTGAACGCCGCCCGTGAGCGGTGCGCCGCCAGCCACACCAGCCGGACCGGGTTCGCCGTCTCCGGCGCGTAGGCGCGGTACTCCCGGATGCCGAAGCCGAGCCGCCCGTTGTTGGCGACGAAGCAGGGGTGGCCCTCGGTCATGCCGGTCTCGACGGCCTGGAAGCCGGCGCCGACCAGCTCGGCCGAGCTGACCGGTGGCTTGGCGAGTTTGTAGCAGGTGCCGGAGAGGGTGGAGGAGATCTCCTCCAGGTACACCGGCAGGACCTCGTCGCTCAGCCCGAGCGACTTGTGCAGCTCGATGAAGAAGTCCAGTGCGGTGAGGGGGAGTTCGGACCCGTCGCGGTGCCGGCTGATGGATTCGGCGGCCACCTGCCAGTGGTCCAGGGCGCGGCGGACGGCGGTGAAGCGGTACTCGGTCAGGCCGTCGTCGCTGCGTACGACGTAGCCGTCCCCGCCCGTCTCCTCGGGGTGGATCAGCCGCTCGTGCGCGAACTCGGCGAGCGCCTTGCGGATCAGCAGGCGGTTGGCCGTCTCCCAGCGTTCGGGGGTGAGGTGGTCCACGGCGTCGGCGAGGTTCATATGCCCACCCCCGTGGCCGCGGCGAACTGTTCGCGGGTGCAGAAGCTCAGCAATGCCCTCTTCTCCGGCTTGTCGATCTCGCGTACGGGGACGAAGCCCACGGCCTCGTTCAGGGCGTGCACCGCCTTGTTGGACACGTCGGGTTCGACGACGACCCGTGCGGTCCGGGGGTCGTCGAAGAGGTGCGCCAGCACGGCGGTGATGACGGACCGGGTGAAACCGTGCACCGGGGTGTCGGTGGGCGCGACCAGGAAGTGCATGCCGACGTCCCCGGGCTCCGGCTCGTACAGGCCGGCCAGCTCGCGGTGGGCGGGGTCGTAGGTCTCCATCAGGAAGGCGGGGCGGCCCTCGTGCAGGCCCAGGTGGGCGTGGTGGTGTTCGTCGGCCGCGATCCTCATGTACTCGCGCTCGACGTCCTGGAGCTTCGCGCCCTGCATCATCCAGAAGGCCGCCTTGGGGTGGGTGACCCAGGAGTGCAGCAGTTCGGCGTCCCGGAGCGGGTCGAGCGGCTGGACGGTGAAGGTGCCGAGTGCACACCGGTAGCCGGTGTCGGTGATGCTCATACGGCGAACTCCTGGAAGGCGATGGACTTCTCCACGGGGTAGTACTCGGAGCCGAGCAGTTCGCGGATGATGCAGCTGTTGCGGTACGGGCCCATGCCCAGGTCGGGGCTGGTGACGCTGTGCGTGTGGACGCCGGCGTTCTGCAGGAACACGCTCCGGCCGGTCACGTCGACGGCGTAGTTGCGGGCCACGTCGAACCGGCCGTGGCCGTCGAAGCGGAGCCGGTCGCGGACGGGGTCGAGGAAGGCCGGCGGTTCGTAGTGGTAGCCGGTGGCCAGCACCAGGCCCTCGGTGTGCAGCTCGAAGTCCTTGCCCTGCTCGTCCTGGTGGAAGCCGAGAACGTACCCGTCGTTCTCGTGACGGGCGTTGACGAGTGAGGAGTTGGTGAGCAGCCGGGTGGGGACCGCGCGGTCGCCGCTCTCGATGTTCTTCTGGTACAGCAGGTCGAAGACGGCGTCGACGAGGTCGGAGTTGATGCCCTTGTACAGGCCCTTCTGCTGCTTCTCCAGCCGGTAGCGGGTCTCCTCGGGCAGCGCGCGGAAGTAGTCGATGTAGTCCGGGGAGGTCATCTCCAGGGTCAGCTTGGTGTACTCCAGCGGGAAGAACCGCGGGGAGCGGGTGACCCAGTTGAGCGAGTAACCGTGGACGTCGATCTCGGACAGCAGCTCGTGGTAGATCTCGGCGGCGCTCTGCCCGCTGCCGACGATCGTGATCGACTTCTTCTGCCGCAGCTCCGCCTTGCGGTGCATGTACGCGGAGGTGTGCAGCAGATCGCCGTCCAGGCCGCGGCACGGCTCGGGCACGAACGGCACGGTGCCGGTGCCGAGCACCAGCCGCCGGGCGCGGTAGGTGTCGCCCGCCCCGGTCCGTACGGCGTACAGCTCGGCGCTCTCGTCGTACGTCACCTCGGTGACGGTCGCGTCGAAGCGGATGCTGCTCAGCCGGCCGGCGGCCCAGCGGCAGTAGTCGTCGTACTCGACGCGCAGCGGGTAGAAGTTCTCCCGGATGTAGAACGAGTACAGACGGCCCTTCTCCTTCAGGTAGTTGAGGAAGGAGTAGGGGGAGGTCGGGTCGGCGAGGGTGACCAGGTCAGACATGAACGGCGTCTGGAGGTGGGCGCCGTCGAGGAACATCCCGGCGTGCCACTCGAAGTCCGGCTTGGACTCCAGGAAGACGCCGTTCAGGTCGCCGATGGGCTCGGTGAGGCAGGCGAGGCCGAGGTTGAAGGGGCCCAGTCCGATTCCCACGAAGTCGTAGGCGGTGTCAGGGGCTTCAGCAAGCGCGGTCAAGGGACTCTCCCAGGTACTGCTCGGCGTGGCCGGCGATCAGATCGAGGACGGCGGTGATGTCGGCGGTCGTGGTCTCGGGGTTCAGCAGGGTGAACTTCAGGTAGTGGCGGCCCGCCACCTTGGTGCCCGCGACGACCGCGTCACCGGAGGCGAACAGGGCTTTGCGGGCGTGGAGGTTTGCCCGGTCGATCTCGGCGGGGTCGGTGGCGGCAGCCGGGGCGTAGCGGAAGACGAGCGTGGACAGCGACGGTTCGACGACCACGTCGAAGCGCGGGTCGGCGGCGAGCAGCTTCCAGCCCTCGTGGGCCAGGTCGCAGACCTCGTCGAAGAGCCCGCCGATGCCGTCGGCGCCCATCACGCGCAGCGTCATCCACAGTTTCAGCGCGTCGAAACGGCGGGTGGTCTGCAGGGACTTGTCGACCTGGTTCGGGATGCGCTCGGTCACCATGCGGCGCGGGTTGAGGTACTCCGCGTGGTAGGTGGCGTGCCGCAGCGTGGCCGCGTCGCGGACCAGTACGGCCGATGAACTCACCGGCTGGAAGAAGGACTTGTGGTAGTCGACGGTGACCGAGTCGGCACGTTCGATGCCGTCGATCCGGTCCCGGTGCTTCAGCGAGGCGAGCAGTCCGCAGCCGTAGGCGGCGTCCACGTGCATCCAGACGCCGTACTGGGCGCACAGTTCGGCGATCTCGGGCAGCGGGTCGATGGAGCCGAAGTCGGTGCTTCCGGCGGTGGCGACGACGGCCATGGGGACGAGGCCGTCCTCGGTGCAGCGCGCCAGCTCGCGGGCGAGGGCGACGGTCTGCAGCCGCTTGTCGTGGTCGACGGGGACCGGCACCACCGCGTCCGGGCCGAGGCCGAGCAGCTTCGCGGACTTCTGCACGCTGAAGTGGCTGACCTCGGAGGCGAGGACGCGCAGTTTCGCGAGGTCGCCGGTCTTGGCCTCCTCACGGGCCAGCAGCAGCGCCTGGAGGTTGGACTGGGTGCCGCCGGAGGTGAACACCCCGTCGGCGGACGGCCCGAGGCCGATGCGGGCGGCCGTCCAGTCGATCAGTTTCCGCTCGATGAGGGTGCCGCCGGCCGACTGGTCCCAGGTGTCCAGGGAGGAGTTGACGGCACAGAGCACCGCCTCGCCGAGCACGGCCGGGATGACGACCGGGCAGTTGAGGTGGGCGAGGTAGCGGGGGTGGTGGAAGTAGACCGCGTCCCGGAGGTAGACGTCCTCCAGTTCGTCCAGCGCCGCGGTGGTGTCGTGCAGCGGCCGGTCGAGGTCGATCCGCTCGATGGCGGGGGCGAGGGTGTCGACCGTGACGCCGGTGAACGGGCGTTCGGTGGTGGCGAGTTTGGCTGCCACCCGCTCGACTCCTTCGGTCACGGAGCGGCGGTAGTGCTCCGCGGTGGTGTCGTTGAGCAGGTGCGAGCGCATGTGGGGGCCTCCGGTGGGGATGGTCCGGTGCGGGGAGGGAGCGGGGCGCGCGCCGCGGTGCGGCCCACTTTTACTTAGGTGAGCCTAGCCTAAGTAGGTCGACTCTGTTCTCGCTCCGGCCGTGACCGTGATCACTCCGCCACGAGGTGTGCGGGGCGCTCAACTGGTGCCGTGGCCAAGGCTGTTCGCGCAACTGTTCCTTTGCCGGACTTCGGCGCTCCCGCCCCCGTCCGGGCCCGATCGGCGCCGGAAACGGACCGAGCCGCCTCGTTCCGTCGACCTGGAGGGAGGGGAGGCGGAACGGGGCGGCTGCGGCGGTGGCCATGTGTGGCTCCCGGGGGAGGATTCCGGCAGGGGCGGTCAGCTGACCTTCTTCGCCTTCTCGATGGCCTCGGCGAGGTTGTCGAGCAGCGGGGCGCACTTGTCGTAGGACAGGATCGGCTCGGCGGAACGCGCGATGACCTGACCGGCCTTGACCGCGGGGAGTTTCTTCCAGGTCGCCTCGGTGATGTCGGCGGGCTGGATGGCCGAGCTGCGGTCGTCCATGATGATGACGTCGGCCTTGTGCTTGTCGACGTTCTCCCAGCTGAGGCTCTCGAACCAGCCGCCGGTCGGCTTCTTGGCCTCCTCGGTCGGCTCGACGAAGTTCACGCCGAGCGCCTTGAAGTACTCGAGGTCGGCGGAGAGGTCGGTGCCGGAGACGTAGAACAGCGTCGGGCTCGCCGAGCCGGCCAGCACCTTGATGTCGGGGTGGGCCTTCGCGGCCTTGCGCAGCCGCTCGGACGCCGCCTCGAAGCGCTTCTTCGCGTCGACGACCGCGGCGGCCTTCATGTCACCGCCCAGCGACTCGGCCAGCTCCCACATGCGCTCGAGCGGCGCGGTCAACTGGCGGTCGTAGACGGATATGGCGACGCTCGGCGCGAGCTTGGCGATCTTGTCCTTGGAGGTCTCGGGGACGTACCAGAGGGTGCCCGCTTCGTCGAAGGTGGTGGAGACGAGGACCTCGGGGGCGAGGGTCGCGTACTTCTCGACGTTGAACTGGTCCCAGACGTTGCCGAGGACGGTCACCTTGCTGACGTCCATGTCGCCGGCCTGGACGTCGGCCTTGCCGTCCTTGGCCCTCGTCGGACCGAAGACGCCCTTGACCTGGACGCCGTAGTCGTACAGGGCCGCGGCGACACCGGTGAACGCGACGATGTTCGCGGGGACCTTGTCCAGCTTCACGGTGGTGCCGCGGTCGTCCTTGAAGGACCAGGGGCCGGACTTGGGCTCGGCGGCCCCCCGCGCGTCCGAGCCGCCGCTTTTCGCGTCCCCGTCGCCGCAGGCCGCGAGCGCGGCACCGAGTCCGAGAGCGCCACCGGCGGCGAGCAGGCCGCGACGGGAGAGACGGGCGGTTCTGGCGTTCGACATGGCTGGGTCTGCTTTCGTGCGTGCGGAGCAGTTGGTGCGGGCGGGCCCGCGGGCCCCTGGCTGGAGCCAGGCTTAGGTTAGCCTAACCTCAGGGTTTGTCCAGGGGTGCGGGCCGCCCGCCGCCCGCCGTCAGCCCGCCGCCAGCCCCAACTCCCGGGCGATCAGCATGCGCTGGACCTCGCTCGTGCCCTCGCCGATCTCCAGGATCTTGGAGTCGCGCCACATGCGGGCCACCGGGTACTCGTTCATGAAGCCGTAGCCGCCGTGGATCTGCGTCGCGTCGCGGGCGTTGTCCACCGCGACCGTGGAGGAGTACAGCTTGGCCACCGCCGCCTCCTTCTTGAAGGGCTCACCGGCCACCAGACGACTCGCCGCGTCCCGCCACGCCAGGCGGGCCGTGTGGGCCTTCATCTCCATGTCGGCGATCTTGAACTGGATGGCCTGGTTGGCGCCGATCGGACGGCCGAACGCGTGCCGCTCCCTGGCGTACTTCACCGACTCGTCCACACAGCCCTGCGCCAGCCCCGTGCCCAGCGCCGCGATGGCGATCCGGCCCTCGTCGAGGATGCGCAGGAACTGGGCGTAGCCCCGGCCCTCTTCGCCCAGCAGGTTCGCCGCCGGGACGCGGACGTCGGCGAAGGACAGCTCCCGCGTGTCCGACGCGTTCCAGCCGACCTTCGAGTACGGGGCCGCCACCGTGAAGCCCGGTGTGCCCGACGGGACGATGATCGCCGAGATCAGCGGCCCGCCGTCCGGCTTGCGGCCGGTGACCGCGGTGACCGTGACCAGGCCCGTGACGTCCGTGCCCGAGTTGGTGATGAAGCACTTGGTGCCGTTGATCACCCACTCGTCCGTCGCCTCGTCCAGGCGGGCCGTCGTGCGGGTCGCGCCCGCGTCGCTGCCGCCGTCCGGCTCCGTCAGACCGAACGCGCCCAGGATCTCGCCCGAGCACAGCCGGGGCAGCCACTCGCGCTTCTGCTCCTCGGTGCCGAAGAGGTGGATCGGCATCGCGCCCAGCGAGACACCGGCCTCGAGCGTGATCGCCACCGACGAGTCCACCCGGGCCAGTTCCTCCAGGGCCAGGCCCAGCGCCAGATAGTCGCCGCCCATCCCGCCGTACTCCTCCGGGAAAGGCAGGCCGAACAGGCCCATGCGGCCCATCTCCCGGACGATCTCGTACGGGAACTCGTGCCGCTCGTAGAAGTCACCGATCTTCGGTGCGACGACGTCGTGCGCGAACTCCTCGACCGTGCGGCGGAGTTCTTCCAGTTCGGGGGAGAGCTTGTGGTCCATGGTCGTTCACTGCTCCTGGTGGGAGAGGGCTCGGACGGTGCGGGACGGGCTCTGTCGGCCCAGGTGGGCGGCCATCCAGACGCTTGTGGCGACGAGACGGCCGAGATCGACCCCGGTCTCGATGCCGAGACCCCGCAGCATCCATACGAGGTCTTCGGTGGCGAGGTTGCCGGTGGCGGACTTCGCGTACGGGCAGCCGCCCAGCCCGCCGGCGGAGGCGTCGACCGTGGTGACGCCCTGCTGGAGCGCGGCCAGCGTGTTGGACAGGGCCTGGCCGTAGGTGTCGTGGAAGTGGACGCCCAGGGCGGACACGGGTACGGCCGCTCCGGTGAGCGCGGTGAGCAGGGCCGTCACATGGCCCGGTGTCGCCACCCCGATGGTGTCGCCCAGGCTCAGTTCGTCGCAGCCCATGTCGAGCAGGGCCCGGCAGACCCGCACCACCTGGGGAACGGGTACGGCGCCCTCCCAGGGGTCGCCGAAGCACATCGACAGATAGCCGCGGACGTGGACGCCCTCTGCCTTGGCCCGGCTCACCACCGGCTCGAACATCGTCAGCGCCTCGTCCACCGTGCGGTTGAGGTTGGCCTTGGCGAAGGACTCCGTGGCACTGGCGAACACCGCCACCCGGCGGGCGCCCAGCGCCAGCGCGCGGTCCAGGCCCCGCTCGTTCGGCACCAGGACCGGCAGCGACACCGGCAGATCGGCGACCGCCGGGAACAGTTCCTCGGCGTCCGCCAACTGGGGCACCCACCTGGGGTGGACGAAGCTCGTCGCCTCGATCGTGGTCAGGCCCGTGCCGGCCAGGCGGCGGATGAACTCAGCCTTGACCACCGCCGGGACGGTCGCCTTCTCGTTCTGCAGTCCGTCGCGCGCGCCGACCTCGTGGATCCGCACGCGGGCGGGCAGTCCCTCGGCCGGTACGGTCATGGGCAGGACCGGTTCCGGGGCGTTCATGCCGTCTCCTCCTCCGCGGGTGCCTCGGTGGGTGTCTCCGCGGGTGTCTCCACGGGCGCGATGACCGCCAGCACCTGGTCCATCGCGACCGTCGTGCCCGGGGCCACGTCCAGCTCGGTGACCGTGCCGGCGTGCGGGGCGGCGACGACGTGCTCCATCTTCATCGCCTCCACCACCAGCAGGCTCTGGCCCGCGCTCACCTCGTCGCCGACGGCGACCTTCACCACTGTCACCGTGCCGGGCATCGGCGCGGTCAGCGAGTCGGCGCCGGAACGTGCCGCGCGGTTCAGTGACGCGGCCACCGGGTCGTGGTCGCGCACGTGCCAGGCGTCGCCGTCCCGGCCGAGCCAGGTGCCGTCCGGCAGGGCGGCGAAGGTGTGGGCGACGCCGTCGAGCAGGAACGTGAACCGGTGCTCGCCCCCCGGTCGCGGGGGCACGCCCCCGGACCCCCGCAGAGGCGTGTCCGTCCCCGGCAGCAGCAGTTCCGTGCCTCCGTCCGGGGTGCTGCGCACGCGCACGGTCACCGGGTCGTGGCCCGGCACGCGCAGGTGATGCGCCGTCCACGCCCGCTCACCGCCCATGCGCCAGCCGTCGGCGGCGGCGAACGGATCGGCCCAGCCGGAGCCGTCGGCGGGCGCGAGGGAGGCCTGGCGCAGCAGCGCCGCCGCCGCGTACGCCTCCGCGGGGACCTCGTCCGGTACGAGACCGTCCACCTCGCGCTCGACCAGTCCCGTGTCCAACTCGCCCGACACCACCGCCGGGTGCGCGAGCAGCCGCCGCAGGAACCCGGCGTTCGTCTGCACGCCCAGCGTCACCGTCTGAGCCAGCGCAGCCCGGAGCCTGCGCAGCGCGGTCGCGCGGTCGGGGCCGTACGCGATCACCTTGGACAGCATCGGGTCGTAGAGGCTGCCGACCTCCGTGCCCTCGGTGAGGCCGGAGTCCGTGCGGACGCCCCCGCCCTGCGGTTCGCGCAGTCTCAGGACCGTGCCGCCGGAGGGCAGGAAGCCCCGCGCGGGGTCTTCGGCGCAGATGCGGGCCTCCACCGCGTGGCCGGTGAGCCGGACGTCGTCCTGCCCGAACGCCAGCGGCTCGCCCGCCGCCACCCGCAGCTGCCACTCCACCAGGTCGAGCCCAGTGATCAGCTCGGTGACCGGGTGCTCCACCTGGAGGCGGGTGTTCATCTCCATGAAGCAGTACGAGGAGGGGTCGTCGCCCGGGACGATGAACTCCACCGTGCCCGCACCCCGGTAGCCGCAGGAGCGGGCCGCCTGCACGGCCGCCTCGCCCATCGCGGCCCGGGTCGCCTCGTCGAGGAGCACACTGGGCGCCTCCTCGATGATCTTCTGGTGGCGGCGCTGGAGGGAGCACTCGCGCTCGCCGAGGTGGACGACGCCCCCGTGACCGTCGGCCAGGACCTGGATCTCGATGTGCCGGGGGCGGTCGATCCACCGCTCGACCAGCAGCGTGTCGTCGCCGAAGGAGGCGCGGGCCTCGCGCCGCGCGGCGGCGATCTCGTCGGCCAGCGTCGAAGCGTCCCGCACCAGGCGCATGCCCTTGCCGCCGCCGCCCGCCGACGGCTTCAGCAGCACCGGCATGCCGATCCCGCGGGCCGCGTCGGCGAGCTGCTCGTCGGTGAGGCCGCTGCCGCTCGAGCCGGGCACGACCGGCACGCCCGCCGCCCTCACCGTCTCCTTCGCGCGGATCTTGTCGCCCATCAGGGAGATCGCGTCGGCGCCCGGCCCGATGAAGACCAGCCCCGCCTCGGCGCAGGCGCGCGCGAAACCGGCGTTCTCGGCGAGGAACCCGTATCCGGGGTGGACGGCCTGCGCGCCGGTGCGGGCGGCGGCCGCCAGCAGCCGCTCCACCGACAGATAGCTCTCCGCGGCCGGCGCCGGACCGATCCGTACCGCCGTGTCGGCCTCCCGGACGTGCCGGGCGTCGGCGTCCGCGTCGGAGTACACGGCCACCGAGCGCACGCCCATCGACCGCAGGGTGCGGATGACCCGGACGGCGATCTCGCCCCGGTTGGCCACCAGTACCGTCTCGAACATCTGATCTGCCATCGTCAGGGGTCCCCTCACATCCGGAAGACGCCGAACTGGGGCTCGCCCAGTGGCGCGTTGGCGCACGCGGTCAGGGCCAGGCCCAGGACCTGCCGGGTCTCCAGCGGGTCGATCACCCCGTCGTCCCAGAGGCGGGCCGTCGCGTAGTAGGCGTTCCCCTGGTGCTCGTACTGTGCGCGGATCGGGGCCTTGAAGGCGTCCTCGTCCTCGGCCGGCCAGCTCTCCCCGCGCGCCTCCAGCTGGTCCCGCTTGACGGTCGCGAGGACGGAGGCGGCCTGCTCGCCGCCCATGACCGAGATCTTGGCGTTCGGCCACATCCACAGGAAGCGGGGGGAGTACGCCCGCCCGCACATCGAGTAGTTGCCCGCGCCGTACGACCCGCCGACCACCACCGTCAGCTTCGGCACGCGGGTGCACGCCACCGCCGTCACCATCTTGGCACCGTGCTTGGCGATGCCGCCCGCCTCGTAGTCCTTGCCGACCATGAAGCCGGAGATGTTCTGCAGGAAGACCAGCGGGATGCCGCGCTGGTCGCACAGCTCGATGAAGTGGGCGCCCTTCTGGGCGGACTCGGAGAACAGGATGCCGTTGTTGGCGACGATCCCGACCGGGTGGCCGTGGATCCGGGCGAAGCCGGTGACCAGGGTCTGCCCGAACTCCGACTTGAACTCGGCGAACCGGGAGCCGTCCACGACCCGCGCGATGATCTCGCGCACGTCGTAGGGCGTGCGCGAGTCCACCGGCACCGCGCCGTACAGCCCGGCGGGGTCCACCTTGGGCTCGACGGCCTGCCGCACCTGCCAGGGGAGCTCGCCCCTCGCGGGGAGCGTGGAGACGATGGTGCGGACGATCCTGAGCGCGTGCGCGTCGTCCTCGGCGAGGTGGTCGGTGACGCCCGACACCCGCGAGTGGACCTCGCCGCCGCCCAGCTCCTCCGCCGTGACCACCTCGCCGGTGGCCGCCTTCACCAGGGGCGGGCCGCCGAGGAAGATCGTGCCCTGGCCGCGGACGATCACCGCCTCGTCGCTCATCGCCGGGACGTACGCCCCGCCCGCCGTGCAGGAACCGAGCACGGCCGCGATCTGCGGGATGCCGGCGCCGGACATCCGGGCCTGGTTGTAGAAGATCCGCCCGAAGTGGTCCCGGTCCGGGAACACCTCGTCCTGCATCGGCAGGAACGCCCCGCCGGAGTCCACCAGGTAGACACAGGGCAGGCGGTTGTCCAGGGCCACCTCCTGCGCGCGCAGGTGCTTCTTCACCGTCATCGGGTAGTACGTGCCGCCCTTGACGGTCGCGTCGTTGGCGACGACCACGCACTCGCGCCCGCCGACCCGCCCGATCCCGGCGATCACACCGGCCGCCGGGGCCTGCCCCTCGTACATCCCGTCGGCCGCCAGCGGGGCCAGCTCCAGGAAGGGCGAACCGGGGTCGAGGAGCGTGTCCACGCGCTCGCGCGGGAGCAGCTTCCCGCGTGCCGTGTGCCTGGCCCGCGCCCGCTCGCCGCCGCCGAGCGCGGCCGCGGCCAGCTTGGCGCGCAGCTCCTCGACGAGGGCGCGGTGCGCCTCCTCGTTGGCCCGAAAGGACTCCGACGCGGGATCGGCCGCGCTGTGAAGCTCCGGTGCCTCGTGCATCCTGCGGTCCCCTCACTGGTTAATGAGCGTTAACGCGTTCCCCTCAGGTTAACGACCGCTAACCCCCGCTGTCTAGAATCGTCTCCATGGCCACCAGAACCGACGCCCCGACTCGCCGCGAGCAGATCCTCAAGGAGGCCGCGCGGCTCTTCGCCGAGCGCGGGTTCCACGGCGTCGGGGTCGACGAGATAGGCGCCGCGGTCGGCATCAGCGGACCCGGCCTGTACCGGCACTTCCCTGGCAAGGACGCGATGCTCGCGGAACTGCTGGTGGGGATCAGCGGCCAGCTGCTGACCGGCGCGAAACAGCGACTCCAGGAAGTCGGCGAGGTCGGCGGGGGCGAGGGGGCGGCTCCCGAGGCGGTCCTGGACTCGCTGATCGAGGGCCACATCGACTTCGCACTCGACGACCGCCCCCTCATCACCCTGCACGACCGTGAACTGGACCGCCTGCGGGACACCGACCGCAAGCTGGTGCGGCAGCTGCAGCGGCAGTACGTCGAGCTGTGGGTCGGGGTGGTGCGCGAGCTCTACCCGGACCTGGCCGAACCGGCCGCCCGCTCGGCCGTGCACTCGGTGTTCGGCCTGCTCAACTCCACCCCGCACCTCGGCCGCCCCGGCGCCCTGCCCGGCCGCGCCACGACGGCCGTCCTGCTGCACCGGATGGCGCGCGGCGCCTTCGCGGCGGCGGGCGCCCCATGACTCCGGCGGAGTGACGAGCGTTACGAACCCTCCGCTCTGGACGGCTGTGGCTACTCGCCGGTATCTTCACTGTCTGAGCAAGCGCTTAGCCACGTGGGACCGCAACCATCCATTGAGGAACCCCCACGGCGAGCAACCACATACGCGAGAGCGGCGCCGGCTTAGGCGCGAGAAGGGGTGGCGGCGGTGCGCCGTACGGTGTTCAACGAGGATCACGAGGCTTTCCGGGAGACCATCCGCGACTTCATCGAGGCCGAGGTCGTCCCGGTCTACGACGAGTGGTTCGCGGCGGGCCAGGCGCCCCGCGACTTCTACTACAAGCTCGGTGAGCTGGGCATCTTCGGCATCAACGTCCCCGAGGAGTTCGGCGGCGCGGGCCTGGACAGCCACAAGTTCGAGGCCGTCCTCTACGAGGAGACCGCCCGCGCGGGCGTCCAGTTCGGCGGCTCCGGCGTGCACGTGCTGCTCGCCCTGCCCTACATCAAGATGCTCGCCACCGACGAGCAGAAGAAGCGCTACCTGCCCAAGTTCGTCACCGGCGAGGAGATGTGGGCCATCGCGATGACCGAGCCGGGCACCGGCTCCGACCTCGCGGGCATGAAGACCACCGCCAAGCTGAGCGAGGACGGCACCCACTACGTCCTCAACGGCGCCAAGACCTTCATCACCGGCGGCGTCCACGCCGACAAGGTCATCGTCTGCGCCCGGACCGCCGCCCCGACCGCCGAGGACCGCCGCTTCGGCATCTCCCTCTTCGCCGTCGACACCAAGTCCGAGGGCTACTCCGTCGGCCGCAAGCTGGACAAGCTCGGCCTGCGGACCTCCGACACCGCCGAGCTGGCGTTCGTCGACGTCAAGGTCCCCGCCGAGGACCTGCTCGGCGGGGAGAACAAGGGCTTCTCCTACCTCGGCCACAACCTGGCCTCCGAGCGCTGGGGCATCGCCTTCGGCGCCTACGCGCAGGCCAAGGCGGCCGTCCGGTTCGCCAAGCAGTACGTGCAGGAGCGCACCGTCTTCGGCAAGCCGGTCGCCCACTTCCAGAACACCAAGTTCGAACTGGCCGCCTGCCAGGCCGAGGTGGACGCCGCCGAGGCGGTCGCCGACCGCGCCACGGAGGCCCTGGACGCCGGCGAGCTGACCCCCGCCGAGGCCGCCTCCGCCAAGCTGTTCTGCACCGAGGTCGCGCACCGCGTCATCGACCGCTGCCTCCAGCTGCACGGCGGCTACGGCTACATGAACGAGTACCCGATAGCCCGCCTCTACGCGGACAACCGCGTCAACCGCATCTACGGCGGCACCAGCGAGATCATGAAGTCGATCATCGCCAAGGACATGGGCCTGTAAGGCGCGGGAAATCCCTGACGTATACAACCGACCCCATGAGTCAGGCACTACAGGAACTCCTCGATCTGCTCGACCTCGAGCAGATCGAGGAGAACATCTTCCGCGGCCGGTCCCGCTCCGTCGTCGTACCCCGTGTCTTCGGCGGGCAGGTCGCCGCGCAGGCCGTGGTCGCCGCGGGGCGGACCGTCCCCGCGGACCGGCCCGCGCACTCCCTGCACGCGTACTTCCTGCGCCCCGGCGACCCCGGCGCGCCCATCGTCTACACCGTCGACCGGATCCGCGACGGCCGCTCCTTCACCACCCGCCGGGTGGTCGCGGTCCAGCACGGCAAGCCGATCTTCCACCTCTCCGCGTCCTTCCAGACGTACGAGGAGGGCCTGGACCACCAGGAGCCGATGCCGCCCGCCCCGGACCCGGCCACGCTGCCCACCGCCGAGGAACGGCTCCGCGACTACGGCCACCTCGACCCCCACGTCGTCGAGCGCTTCCTGGAGGCCCGCGCCGCGGTCGACCTGCGCTACGTCGACGAGCCGCCCTACGGCCGCTTCGGCGAGCCCCGCGAACCCCACTCCCAGGTGTGGTTCCGCACCAACGGCAAACTGACCGACGACCCCCTGCTGCACGTCGTCCTCGCCACCTACGTCTCCGACATGACGCTCCTGGACTCGGTGCTGCTCGCCCACGGCCGGGGTGGCTGGGCGGTGGGTGACGTGGTCGGGGCCTCCCTCGACCACGCCATGTGGTTCCACCGCCCGTTCCGCGCCGACGAGTGGCTGCTGTACGACCAGCACTCCCCGTCGGCGCACGGCGGCCGGGGCCTCGGCCAGGCCCGTATGTACACCCGGGACGGCCACCTCGCGGTCTCGGTCGTCCAGGAGGGCATGGTCCGCGTTCCCCGTGCTTAGCGGGCGTTCTGGTCCAGCCCCGCCTCCGCCAGCAGGTACGCCGTCATCGGGTCGTAGTGGCGGGGGCTGACCACGTGGTCGTCGAGGGGGACCGTCACCTGGACGGTGCCCTCGGCCTCCGCGAGGAACAGCGCCGGGTCGTTGCAGTCGGCGTAGCCGACGGAGTCGACGCCGTGCTGTCCCGCGTACCCCGCCCAGCCGTGGTCGGCGACGACCAGGTCGGGCAGCGGGCGGCCCTCCCGCTCCAGGGCGGTGAGGATGGCCTTCATCGGCTCACCGGAGTGGGTGTGCCACAGCGTGGCACCGTGCTCCAGCACCGCCACGTCCGCGAACTGCATCACGTACCCCTCCTCCGTGGCCAGCCCGTCCGGGATCACCACGATCTCGCAGCCGGCGGCCCGCAGCGCGGCGGCCGTGGCGCGGTGCACGTCGAGCAGGCCGCCGGGGTGGCCGGTGGCGAACAGCACCCGCTGCCGGCCGTCCGCCGCCTTGCGCAGCCGCCCCGCCATCCGCTCCAGGGCGGCCACGGTCAGCTCCGGGTCGATGGTGTCCTGGCCGTACCGGTGTTCGGCGTCGTCGCTGACCCCGACCCGTTCCGCCATCACCGCGAGCACGTCCTGCTCGTCGCTCCAGCGGTCGCCGAGTTCCAGGCCGAGCCAGAAATGGCGGTCGCCGTTCGCCAGCTTGCGGTAGTGGGAGAGGTTGTTCTCGCGCGGCGTGGCGACCTCGCCCGCGATGCGCGTGGCGGTGAGGTGGAGGAGGAGTTCGGCGCGGCTGGGTGTCCCGGATATCGGCATGCCTCCATTGTGGAGCAGCGCCCTACGGGCGTCCCCGGGGTATCGCCCCCTGGGACGCGCGTCACGTACTCGGACGACTCCGTACGGGTACTCAGGGCGCCCGGTCCGGGGTGGTGGTGCCGGGTACTCAGGTACGGCGCAGGGCGAACCACAGCTCCATGCGTACGTCCGGGTCGTCCAGGTCCGTCTCCAACAGGGCCGCGCACCGTGCGATCCGCTGCCGCACGGTGTTGCGGTGCACGGACAGGGCCACCGCGGTGCGGTCCCAACTGCCGTGCAGGGAGAGCCAGGTGCGCAGGGTGTCCACGAGGGCGGGCGTGCCTTCGAGGGGGGCGAGCAGCAGGCGGGCGTGGGTGTCCGCGTCCGTCGGGGGGACCAGGTCGTCCAGCGCGGGCCGGGCGCCGTGCGTGACGAGCGGCGCCCGGGTGGCGCGGGCCCGGGCCAGGGCGCGGGCCGCCTGGGTGTCGGCCGCGGGCCAGTCCCGCGGGCCGACGGCGGCGCTGACCCCCAGGGTCCAGCCGGGCGGCGCCTGCGGCTCCCGTCCGGCGGGGACGAGCACCCGCACGACCTCGTCCGCCGGATCCACCAGCGCCGACCCGAGGGCGGCGCCCAGGGCGGAGGCCGCCAGGGCGTCCGGGGCCTGCGCGTCCGGTCGCGCGTGCACGACCCGCCACCGCTCCCCGCCGAGCAGCGGCGCCACGTCCTCCGGCTCGCTCCCCAGCAGCAGCCTTACGAGCGCGGCGGAGCGGGCCGCTCCGGTACCGCTCTGCTGCTCACCGGTGAGCAGGGCGAGCAGGACGGCGGCCACGGACGCGATGGTGTGGTCCCCGGCGTCCGGCCGCCCGGCCGCGACGCCGAGCACGAACCCGTGACCGGCACCGAGCGCGTACGCGGTCAGCCGGACACCGGCGAGCGTGTCGGTGGCGGAGGCGGGCCCGGGGTGCCCGGGGCGCCCGGGGTCGCTGCCGGGCACCGGGGCGGGCCGTCGGTCCGCACCCGTCGGCCGTACCACCCGGGCCAGCCGTGCCAGTGCCGCCCCGATCTCCGCGCCCTGGTCACGGCCCGCCGCGGCGAGTTCCGTGCCCTCCGGGCCGAACAGCACGGCCCGGCCGCCCAGCCGGCGGGAGAGCTGGTGCAGCACGGCCGGTACCGGATTCGGGCGGGCGGCGGCGGACGCGAGGCTCTGGTGGGCCTCCGCCACCCGGCGCAGCTCCGCCAGCCGGGCCTGCGCCATCAGCTGCCACACCGCGCGGGCCACCCCGGAGAACGTGGTCCGCGGCGGCACCTCCAGCAGCGGCAGCCCGTGGAGCTCGCAGGCGGCGGCCAGCGCCTCCGGCACCGTGTCGTGCACCGGCGCCAGACCGAAGCCCAGGGCCACCCCGCCCGCCGCCACGATCCGGGAGACGTACGCGTCGAAGTACCCCGGACCCGCCCCCTCCGGGATGTGCACGCCCGCCGACAGCAGCAGCTCCCCGCCCAGCAGATACGGGTACGGGTCCGCCATCTCCGAGGTGTGCACCCAGCGCACGGCGATGCCCGGGTCCGACGGCCCGGCGACCCGGCGCAGGCCCAGGTCCTCCCGTGCCAGGAGCGCGTCCAGGGACACCGGGGGCGTGGGCGGGACCATGGGGGCGGCCACGGTGGGCGATTCCTCCATACTCATCCTCCAGAATGGATGAAACATACACTTCCCAGCCGCTCGCCGGCCACCTAACGTCGCCGACAGTGCGGCAACCGGGCCAGGCCCCGCCGCCCAGTAGAGTCACAAGGCAGGCAGCACATACGCGGTGAAGCGTAGGAAAGAAGGCAGTCCTCCATGAGCAGCAACGAGACGCCCCGCGGACCCGTCGACTCCTCCCGCGTCCCCCGGTACGCGGGCCCCGCGACCTTCGCCCGGCTGCCCCGCCTGGACGAGGTCGGCCGCACCGATGTCGCCGTGGTGGGCGTGCCGTTCGACTCGGGCGTCTCCTACCGGCCGGGCGCCCGCTTCGGCGGCAACGCCATCCGCGAGGCGTCCCGGCTGCTGCGCCCCTACAACCCCGCGCAGGACGCCTCCCCCTTCGCCCTCGCCCAGGTCGCGGACGGCGGCGACATCGCCGTCAACCCGTTCAACATCAACGAGGCCGTGGAGACCGTCGAGGCCGCCGCCGACGACCTCCTCGGCACCGGCGCCCGCCTGATGACCCTGGGCGGCGACCACACCATCGCGCTGCCGCTGCTCCGCTCGGTCGCCAAGAAGCACGGCCCCGTGGCCCTGCTCCACTTCGACGCCCACCTGGACACCTGGGACACCTACTTCGGCGCCGAGTACACCCACGGCACCCCGTTCCGCCGGGCGGTGGAGGAGGGCATCCTCGACACCTCCGCCCTCTCCCATGTCGGCATCCGCGGCCCGCTCTACGGCAAGCAGGACCTCACCGACGACGAGAAGATGGGCTTCGGCATCGTCACCTCCGCGGACGTCTACCGCCGGGGCGCCGACGAGGTAGCCGACCAGCTGCGCCAGCGCATCGGCGACCGCCCGCTGTACATCTCCATCGACATCGACTGCCTGGACCCGGCCCACGCCCCCGGTACCGGCACCCCCGAGGCCGGCGGACTGACCTCCCGCGAACTCCTGGAGATCCTGCGCGGGCTGGCCTCCTGCAACCTGGCCTCGGCGGACCTCGTCGAGGTGGCCCCCGCGTACGACCACGCGGAGATCACCTCGATCGCCGCCTCCCACACGGCGTACGAGCTGACCACGATCATGTCCCGCCAGATCGCCGAGGCGCGCAAGGAGGGCACGGCCAAGTGACCCACGACCACGACCTGGTGCTGCGCCCGACGCCGGCCCAGACGGAGGTCGCGCTGAACCCTCCCCCCGGCCGCAACGGCGGCGACCTGGTCGTGGAGACCCTGGCCGGGCTCGGCGCGACGACCGTCTTCGGCCTGCCCGGCCAGCACGCCCTCGGCATGTTCGACGCCCTGCGCCGCTCCGACCTGAGGTACATCGGCCTGCGGGTGGAGAACAACGCCGGGTTCGCGGCGGACACGTACGGCCGGATCACCGGCGAGGCGGCGCCCCTGCTGCTCTCGACGGGCCCGGGTGCGCTGACCTCCCTGCCCGCGCTCCAGGAGGCGGCCGCCGCCTCCGCCCCCGTCCTGGCGATCAGCAGTCAGATCCCGACGGCCGGACTCGGCGGCGGACGCCACGGCTACCTGCACGAACTGCCCGACCAGTCGGCCTCGTTCCGGGGCGTGGTCAAGTCCGTCCACACGGTGCGCACCGCGTCCCAGATCCCGTCGGCGATCACGGCGGCCTGGAAGTCGGCCCTGACGGTGCCGCACGGCCCGGTGTGGGTGGAGATCCCGCAGGACGTCCTGCTCGCGGAGACGACCCTGCCGGTGGTGACGGCCATGGACGCCACCCCCGACGAGCTGCCCCCGCGTCCCGAACTGACCGCGGTGGCGGCCCACTTGCTGTCGAACGCCGTCCGCCCGGCGATCATCGCGGGCGGGGGAGTGGTCCGCGCGGACGCCTCGGGCAAGCTGCGCCGGCTCGCCGAGCTGATCCAGGCGCCGGTCGTGACGACCCCCGGCGGCAAGGGCGCCTTCCCCTGGACGCACCCGCTCTCGCTCCAGTCCTGGCTGGAGGACCGCCACACGACGGACTTCCTGGAGGACGCCGACGTCCTGCTGGTGGTGGGCTCCGGACTGGGCGAACTCTCCTCCAACTACCACACGTTCAAGCCGCGCGGCCGGATCGTCCAGATCGAGGCCGACCTCGGCAAGCTGGAGTCCAACCACCCGGCGCTCGGCATCCACGCGGACGCCCGCCTCGCCCTCCAGGCCCTGCTGGAGACGGTGGAACCACGCGAGGACACCACGGCACCGGAACGCGTCCGCACCCTGCTGTCGAAGGTCGCCGAACGCATCGCCGCTCAGGAACTGACCCTGGAGCAGAAGGTGTTGACGGCGGTCCGCCGCGCCCTTCCCGCCACCTCGCCCTCCTTCTGGGACATGACGATCCTGGCCTACTGGGCCTGGTCCGCCTTCGACGCCAAGGGCCCCAACCACCTGCACTCCGCCCAGGGCGCCGGCGGCCTCGGCTACGGCTTCCCGGCCGCCCTCGGCGCCGCGGTCGCCGACCCCACCCGCCCTGTCCTGGCGGTCTCCGGGGACGGCGGCGCCCTGTACTCCCTCGCCGAACTGGCCACCGCCCGCCAGTACGACCTCGACGTCACCTGGCTGATCGTCGACGACGGCGGCTACGGCATCCTGCGCGAGTACATGACCGACACCTTCGGCGAGCCCACGGCCACGGAACTGACCCGCCCGGACTACGTCGCCCTGGCCGAGTCCTTCGCCGTCCCGGCCGTACGCACCACCCCCGAGACCCTGGAGCACGACCTGACCCAGGCCCTGGCCGCCCCGGGCCCGTCCGTGGTCGTGCTCCCGGCCGTCCTGCGGATGTTCGCGCCGACGCACCTGGGCTGAGTCCGGCGGGAACTCGTGTGCATGGGCGACCCGGTTGGCCGCTGGAGCGCCTTCCCGCATCTTCCTTGGTCGTGGGAGAGACCGCGCCGGTAGAGTCGGTCGGGCGGTACCACCTCGGGAGAGCGATGACGGCAGCAGATGCAGTGCCCGTGGTCTTCGTTCACGGGACGCGCTTCAGCGCGGGGCAGTGGAGCGTGCAGCTCGCCGCGCTCCGGGACGAATTCCCGGTGGTCGCCGTCGACCTGCCCGGCCATGGGAAACGCTCGGCTCAACCCTGGAGCCTGAGCAGTGCGACCGAGATCATCGCTTCCGCGGTCGACTCGCTCGGCCGAGGGCCGGCTCTGGTCGTCGGGCACTCGCTCGGCGGATACGCCGCGCTGGAGTTCGCGCGGTGCCGTCCGGAACGACTGCGCGGGCTGATCCTCGCGGGAGCCAGCGCCTCCACCCGCGGCCTCAGGGCGTTGCCGTACAGGTGGGTCGCCGGACTGGTCCCCCGTATACCGGAAGACCGGCTGGCTCGGTGGAACGACCGGTTGCTGCGGCGGCTCTATCCGCCAGAGGTGGTGGAGGCGACCATCCGATCCGGCTACGCCTTCCATACCCTGCCGGCAGCCTGGAGCGAGGTACTGGGGCGCTTCGAGGCGAATGCGATGCGTTCCGTGAAGGCTCCGGTCCTGATCCTGAACGGCGAGAAGGACGTCGTCTTCCGGTCCGGCGAGGCGGACTTCGCCCGCGCGCATCCCCACGCTCGCGTCGAGTTGATCCCGCGGGCGAGGCATCTCGCGAACTTCGACGATCCAGATGCCTTCACCGATGCCGTCCGCCGCTTCGCTCGGCAGCTCCCCGCCGTCAGCTGATCACGGCATCACCGGGTCCACCTGGCGTCCCTGAACACCCAGCAGCCGATTGCGGTGCTCAGCCACAGCAGCTGGCCGCTGACGGTTTCAGCGGTTCGTGGCGAATCCGTACCTCGCGGTACGCCCGCCCTCGCGCGCGTCCCTCCACGCTCCACAGCGCCTGGCTCCCCAGAAGTGCTCACAGGGCCCTCCCGGCTCCCACCTGCGCAAAGTGCGGGTACAACCCTCGCGGCCCGTCGCGAGTCAGAGACGTTGCGATGAGGTGAGGGCCTTCGTGCAGCCGGGCCACAGGAATGGCATACGATGCCCGTTCCCCTCATGAAGATCACGTAAGAGGATGTACACGTCATGACAATCCGTGCCCCGTACCGTTCCCTTCGCGGCATATCCGCCGTTGTCGCCCTGCTCGCGATCGGCGCGGTGGGATGCTCGGACGTCTCCGACGCCGTCGACAGCGCCAAGGACGGCGCGAAGAAGGTGGCTCGCCAGCGCTCGGTGTTCTCGCTGGACGTCGGCGACTGCTACAACCCGAACGGCAAGGCCGAGGGGGAGGCGTACGCCATCGAGATCGTGCCCTGCGAAGAGGCGCACGAGGGCCAGGTCGTCGGCGAGTTCAAGATCGACGAGGGCAAGGAGTACCCCGGCGACGACGGGGTCGCGACGATCGCGGACGAGCGCTGCCCGGTCGAGGCGCAGAAGTACGCCCCGGACACCTGGGCGCTCCCCGAGGGCGTCGGCCTCTCCTACTACACCCCGACCAAGGAGAGCTGGGCGACGGGTGACCGCGCGGTGAGCTGCACCTACACCGCGGAGAAGGGCACGTTTGAGGGCTCGCTGGACACCGCGAAGTCCCTCAAGCCCGAGCAGACCACGTACCTCGAGGGTTCGAACGCGGTCTACGAGGCCCTGTGGGCGAACCAGCCCGAGAAGGACGTCGAGGAGGACCTGGCCGGCTACAAGGCGCAGGCCAAGGCCGTCGCGGCCGCCCTCGACGCGCACGTCGAGGGCCTGGGCGGCATCGAGGGCACCGAGGTCGGCAAGCTCCGCGTGACGCTGACGAAGGCGGCCGGGAACTGGACGAAGGCCGCGAACGCCGCCGACGTCGACGCGTTCTACACCGCCTACGACCCGGCGTTCACCGACATCGACCCGAACGAGTCGGTCGCCGCCCGCAAGGAACTGGGCCTGGCCACCACCGTCCCGGCCGACGAGGCCGAGGTCTGGGCGGACTGACGCCCCGTCGCATCGGCGGGGCCGTGTCCGTCAGGGACCCGGCCCCGCTCCCTGGGGCCTGTCCGGTCTCGACGCCGCCGACAAGGAGGGATCCCTCCCCTCGCCGGCCGCATCCGGCTCGCGGACCGAGACGCGCGGCCGCGGCGACGGCCGCAGCACGGGCGACACCTGCCGATGGGCGTACGACGGCACCTACGTCCACGGCGCGGACAACTGCTGGAGCGTCGGCGCACGTCGGCGGTGTGCCGGCCGTGGCCGGCCCGTACAGGGTGCGGTGGACCGTGATGGGATGGCGGCGTGAGCCGTGCCACCGAAGAGACCAACCGCCGCATGCTCCGGGCGCGGGACGCGATGGGCCGCGACTACCCGCAGCCGATGGACGTCCCCGCCCTGGCGCGCATCGCGCATGTGTCACCGGCGCACTTCACACGGACCTTCCGGGCCACGTTCGGTGAGACACCGCACCGCTACCTCCAGCGCCGCCGGGTGGAACGGGCGATGTTCCTGCTGCGGGAGACCGACCGCAGCGTGACGGCCATCGGCTTCGAGGTCGACTTCGGCAGCCCGGGAACCTTCAGCCGCACGTTCCGCGACATCGTCGGCCGGTCACCGCGCACGTACCGCAGGGAGGCGACGGCCGTGAGCGTGCCGACGTGCTTCACGATGGCGTGGACCCGGCCGAGTACCTGACCTTCCGGCAGGCTCCCGGCACACGGCGCCCGGGAACCGAGCAGTTTCGGATAAGTTTCCGTCCCGCCGACTGGATAGCGTGAGCGTCATGTGCAACGCCATCACGCACTCGCAGATGTACGTCCTCGACCAGGACGAGGCCCTGGACTTCTACGTCGGCAAGCTCGGTCTGGAGGTCACCGCGGACGTCGACCTGGGCTTCATGCGCTGGCTGACCGTGGGCGTCCCCGGCCACCCCGAGCGGCAGATCCTGCTGGAGAAGCCGGGCGCTCCGGCGATGTCGGAGGAGACCGCCGAGCAGGTGCGCGACCTGGTGACCAAGGGGGCCATGGGCGGCTGGTTCATCCTCACCACCGACGACTGCCGCAAGACCTACGAGAGGCTGCTGGAGAAGGGCGTGGAGTTCACCCAGGAACCCACCGAGCGCCCGTACGGAACCGACTGCGGCCTGCGCGACCCCTTCGGCAACCACATCCGCTTCACCCAGCCGAAGGCCTGAGACGTTCCGAGTAGTTGGCGGCGGGCCGGTCCCGGCGCGGTGCCGGTCCCGGCCCGCCGCTGATCTCCACCTCGTACGATCCGACCGTGCTCACCACCCCGGGTGGGGGCCGACTGCTGCAACCCGGTCAGGTGTGGCTGACGGAGAAGGACAAGGACGGGGCGACCGAGCTGTACCCGCTGACCGCTGCGTCCCCGGGGGAGGACGAGGACCCGATGAAGTCGTCCCTGGCGGGGCCTTCGGCGCGGTGCCCTCCCTCATGGAGGGGCAGATCGCCCGACGTCTGCCGGCCGAGCGCGAGCTTGCCGGAGACGAGATGGAGCGTTGACAGACCTTAGGCTGCACGCATGGTGAGGATCGGAATTCCTGTCATCGGTGTCACGGACCTTCCCCGCGCAGTGGCCTTCTGGACGCAGGCTCTGAACCTGGTGGTCGCTGAGGAGCGGAAGAGCGAGACGTGGCAGACACTCGACCACGCCGACGGCTCCGGCCATGCTCTCGGCCTGCTGCGCAGCACGTCGCCCGCTGAGTCATACCCTCGCCTCCACCTGGACCTTTTCACCGATACGACGGAGGAACAGCAAGCCGAGGTCCAACGACTGATCGGCCTCGGTGCACAGTCCGTCGACTGGGACCTCTACCCGCCCGACCCCGACTTCGTCGTCCTCGCCGACCCGGACGACAACATCTTCTGCGTCGTCGACCTGAGCCGGGCACCCAGTGGCGGTAATCGGCCGACACCCTGAAGCGGTTGTTCGCCAGGAAGCCGTTGCCCCTCGTAGCTCCTGGCCGAGAGGGTCTGCAGGGTTCTTACGCGGAGGCCCAGGGTTCCAGCAGGTCGCTGAGCAGGTCGGTGAAGGCGTTGTCCAGGGTGTCCTCCCGGAGTCGGTCGCCGACGGCCTCGGGGGAGAGGGCGGCGGGACGGGCGATCCAGAGGATCTTCCAGGGTCTGGAGGACAGTGCGCGGTCGCCCCAGATCCCGCCGTGCGGGCAGAGGGGATGGAGCAGATCGCTGATGCGGTCCGTCGCGATCCCCACCAGCGGTCCGTCGAGCGCCGTGTGCGCCGCCGCGAACTCCTTGGGGGAGGACCGGGCGAGGGCAGCCGTGGTCGGGTGCCGGCGGATGGTGCGGACCACCTCCGCCAGGTGCTTGGTGATCCCCGGGACCGTGCCGGCGCTCGGGCAGGCACGGTCCGCCGTGGCGAAGGCGTCCGCAAGCTCGGCCTGTAGTGCGTGCAGGTGCAGCGCAGTGACGGATTTCCAGTTCTGGTACAGGAAGTTGCGGGTCGTCCCGCAGTCCCGGGCGATGGCGGCCAGAGGCACGTTCAGGCCTTCCGTGCGCATGAGAGTGCGTACGGTGCTGATCACCCGCCTCGTACCGTGGAGCTCGGGGTCGTGCCTGAAGGGCGGGCTCATGGCCGCTACCTTGCCGAAAACCGTGAGCAGTTGGCAGGGAAGTGTCCCTCAGGCGCTCAAATGAGTGACATCTGGACAGTGAGGGCTGATGTGCTCACGGTTTTCGCGGGGTGGGTCACTGCTGGAGTGCGGCGATGAACGATGCCCACCCGGCTGCGGAGGAGACCAACACCGGCCCGTCCGGAACCTTGGAGTCCCGAACCGGCACGCCGCAGCGGTGACCATCGAGTACCTCAAGGCAGCTGCCACCGTTGGGGTCGCTGTAGGACGACTTGCGCCAGCCGCTCATCGTCGGGGTGCCCGCTGTGGTCCGGTCAGTCATGGTGTCCGCACTCCTTCGCAGTGGCCCTGAACAGGGCGAGTGATTCCTTCGGCGACAGTGCGTCGCTCAGCGCGAGATCGTGGCGATGCCGCAACTCGCGGACAGCGGACGGGGAGTCGTGCAGTCGCCCCATCCGTAGGCCCTCGCCGGCTCGCCGTGCACGGGGTGGAGGTGGCGGCGTGAGCAGGGGGAGCGGCGAGATGCGCCTGCTGCCCTGGGCGGGGGCGGAGGGCAAGCCCTGCCACCTCCTCACCGACGGGACCGGTCCGCTGTCCCGTGTGGCCGACGGCGTCGAGCGCGTGCAGCTCGGGATGGCCGGTGACCTCCTGGAACACGCCGCCGACCTGCCGGCCGACCGGCGTGCGACCGCCGACCGGCTCCGGTACCTGCTCGGGTGCATGTACGAGGCGCTGACGGACGTCCGCCGGATCGCCGAGAGCCGGGGCGCCCGCGCCGGCACGGCCGAGCGGTGATGACGACCGGGTCGGCACGGACGGCGTGCGCCCGTGGTGCCCGGGGCGGTGTCGCCGGGCACCACGGGAGCCGGTGGGTCACCAGATCGACTCGACCCACTCCGGGTGGTCGATGAACGGGTTGCGGTTGTGCTGGTAGGAGTCGTAGATGACCTGGTTGCGGCGCTTCTCGAAGGCGTCCGGCGGGTCCTGCTCGTTCCACGCCTTCAGTACGGAGAGCCTGCCCATGTAGGGGGCGCTGCCGTTGTTGACGTTGTTGTTGGGCTCCAGGTCGGCCCAGCCGTCGCCGCCCTCGTAGCGGACCGCCATGTAGAGGATCATGCGGGCCACGTCGCCCTTGACGGCGTCGCGCGGCTCGAAGGAGTCGGAGTCGGTGCGGCTGCCGCCGCCGTTCGTGACGGGGCTGCCGCCGTTGTCGAAGTCCTTGTTGCCGCGGATGCTGTTGACCTGGACGTCCGTCGGGCGCAGGTGGTGGATGTCGGTGCCGGGGCCGGTGGAGGTGCCGAAGTTTCCGTGGGACTTGGCCCACACGTGCTCGCGGTTCCAGTCGCCGGTGTTCCCGCCGTTCAGGGATTTGGCGCGGGAGATCCCCGAGTACAGCAGGATCACGTTGTTGCTGTTGTTCGGGTCCTGGTCGGTGGCCTTCAGGGCGTCCCAGACGGCCGAGTAGGACAGCTTCGTCTGGCTGCTGATGATCGTGTGCAGTGAGGACTTCAGGCTGGGCCCCGTCTTGCCGATCGCGTTCTTGTAGTACGTCGAGTCGTAGTCCGTGGTCGAGCCGGCCGTGGCCGTCGCCACGGCCTTCCCGGTGGTCGTCGCCGTGGCCGGGGTGGCGGCCAGGGCGGGGGAGGCGAGGGCCGTGAGGACGGCGGCCGTGGCGAACGCCACCGCTTTCCGACGCCGGGCGCGCATGCGTATCGCGAGCATGTGGGGTGTCCGATCTACGCGGGTTGAATGGCGGTATGGGCATCGTGACATGAGCATGCAGTCAAGGGAATGTACGAGACGTGGCGATTGCGTGACGCCCTTCGGTAGCACCGGCGCCGGGGGTGCGGGGATGAAAACCGCCGCGGAACGCGTTGGAGCCTTCCGGAAGATCAGGACGATCGGATCGTATGACCGAACCGGAGGGCACCCGCGTGACACCGCAACAGGGATGGGCACGGCGACTGACCGGATATGCCTGGCGCTATCCCAAGGACGTCCTCCTGGCCCTGGGTGCCTCCCTCGGCGGCATGGCCGTGATGGCGCTGGTCCCGCTGGTCACCAAGGTGATCATCGACGACGTGATCGGCGACCACAGCCGCGCCATGGCCCCCTGGGCGGGCGCCCTGATCGGTGCCGCGCTCCTCGTCTACGTCCTCACCTACATCCGCCGCTACTACGGCGGCCGGCTCGCCCTCGACGTGCAGCACGACCTGCGCACCGAGATGTACCGGTCGATCACCCGGCTCGACGGCCGCCGCCAGGACGGACTGTCCACCGGGCAGGTCGTCGGGCGGGCGACCAGTGACCTCCAGCTGATCCAGGGCCTGCTCTTCATGTTGCCGATGACCATCGGCAACATCCTGCTGTTCCTGATCTCCCTCGGGATCATGGCGGCGCTGTCGCTGCCGCTCACGGCCGTCGCCCTCGCCGTCGCGCCCGCCCTGTGGTGGATCGCCAAACGCAGCCGCGCCCGGCTGCACCCCTCCACCTGGTACGCCCAGGCCCAGGCCGCCGCCGTCGCCGGCGTGGTCGACGGTGCCGTCGGCGGCGTCCGCGTGGTGAAGGGCTTCGGGCAGGAGGAGCAGGAGACGGGGAAGCTGCGCGAGGTCGGCCGGCGGCTGTTCGCCGGGCGGCTGCGCACCATCCGCCTGAACTCCAGGTACACCCCGGCCCTCCAGGCCGTCCCCGCCCTCGGCCAGGTGGCGATGCTCGCGCTCGGCGGCTGGCTCGCCGTGCGCGGCAGCATCACCCTGGGCACGTTCGTCGCGTTCTCCGCCTACCTCGCCCAGCTCGTCGGCCCGGTCAGGATGCTCGCCGTCGTCCTCACCGTCGGCCAGCAGGCCCGCGCCGGCACCGAGCGCGTCCTGGAGCTGATCGACACCGAGCCGTCCCTCACCGACGGCACCAAGGAGCTCCCCGCCGACGCCCCCGCGACCGTCGAGTTCGACGACGTCTCCTTCGGCTACGAGCCCGGACACCCCGTCCTCAGCGGCCTCTCCTTCGAGATCCGCCCCGGCGAGACCCTCGCCGTCGTCGGCGCCTCCGGCTCCGGCAAGTCCACCGTCTCCCTGCTCCTGCCACGCTTCTACGACGTCACCGGCGGCGCCGTCCTCGTCGGCGGGCACGACGTGCGGGAGCTGACCACCGAGTCCCTGCGCGCCGCCATCGGACTGGTCCCGGAGGACTCCTTCCTCTTCTCCGACACCGTCCGCGCCAACATCGCCTACGGCCGCCCGGACGCGACCGAGGAGCAGATCGTGGCCGCCGCCCGCGCGGCCCAGGCCGACGGGTTCATCACGGAACTGCCCGAGGGCTACGACACCACCGTCGGCGAGCACGGCCTGACCCTCTCCGGCGGCCAGCGCCAGCGCGTCGCACTCGCCCGCGCGATCCTCACCGACCCGCGCCTGCTGGTCCTCGACGACGCCACCTCCGCCGTGGACGCCCGCGTCGAGCACGAGATCCACGAGGCGCTGGCACAGGTCATGCGCGGCCGCACCACCCTGCTGATCGCCCATCGCCGCTCCACCCTGGGCCTCGCCGACCGCATCGCCGTCCTCGACGGCGGCCGGCTCGCCGACATCGGCACCCACGACGAGCTCCAGCGGCGCTCCGCCCGCTACCGCCGACTGCTCACCGACCCCGACGAGCTGGGCGGCGTCTCCCCGGGCCACACCCCGTCCGCCGCGTCGCAGGCGGCCCACCCGGAGGACACCTCGGTCCGCGCGGAGCTGGACGCCGAGTTCGACGCCGAACGCGGGGTCACCCCCCACCTGTGGACCGGCGACCGCGAGCCCAAGGACACCGCCCTGGCCGACAGCCCGGCCACCCCCGAGCTGCTCGCCCAGGTCGAGGCCCTGCCCCCGGCGAACGACGTCCCCGACGTGGACGAGGGCCGGGCCGTCCAGCGGGAGGAGTCCTACGGCCTGCGCCGCCTGCTGCGCGGCTTCGGCCTGCCCCTGCTGATCAGCCTCGGGCTGGTCGCCGTGGACGCGGCCATGGGCCTGCTGCTGCCGGTGCTGATCCGGCACGGCATCGACGACGGCGTCACCCGGGCCGCCCTCGGCGCGGTCTGGGCGGCCGCCCTGCTCGGCCTGCTCGCCGTGGTCGTCCAGTGGGCCGCGCAGATCGGCGAGATCCGGATGACCGGACGCACCGGCGAACGCGTGCTGTACTCACTGCGGCTGAAGGTCTTCGCCCAGCTCCAGCGGCTCGGCCTCGACTACTACGAGCGCGAGCTGACCGGCCGGATCATGACCCGGATGACCACCGACATCGACGCCCTGTCGACGTTCCTGCAGACGGGTCTGGTCACCGCGTTCGTCTCGGTGGTCACCTTCTTCGGCATCATGGGCGTCCTGCTGGTGATCGACGTACAGCTCGCCCTGGTCGTCTTCGCCACCCTGCCCCCGCTGATCGTCGCCACGTTCTACTTCCGCCGGGCCAGCGTGAAGGCGTACGAACTGGCCCGGGAACGGGTGTCGACGGTCAACGCCGACCTCCAGGAATCGGTGTCCGGGCTGCGGATCGTGCAGGCCTTCAGGCGTGAGCGGCACGGCAACCGGCGGTTCACCGAGCGCAGCGCCGACTACCGCGCCGCCCGGATCCGGGGCCAGTGGCTGATCTCGGTGTACTTCCCGTTCGTGCAGTTCCTGGCGTCGTCGGCCGCGGCGGCGGTGCTGATCGTGGGCGGGGCCAGGGTCGACAACGGGACGCTGACGACCGGCGCGCTGGTGGCGTACCTGCTCTACATCGACCTGTTCTTCGCCCCGGTGCAGCAGCTCTCCCAGGTCTTCGACGGCTACCAGCAGGCGACCGTCTCCCTGGGCCGCATCCAGGAACTGCTCCGGGAGCCGACGTCCACCGAGGACGCCGAGAAACCCCTCGACGTGCCCTCCCTGCGCGGGCAGATCGCCTTCGAGGACGTGCACTTCGCCTACGGGAACGAGGAGGAGGCGCTCAGCGGCATCGACCTGCGCATCCCCGCCGGGCAGACCGTCGCGTTCGTCGGCGAGACCGGCGCCGGGAAGTCCACCCTGGTCAAACTGGTGGCCCGGTTCTACGACCCCACCGGGGGCAGGGTCACCGTCGACGGTACCGACCTCAGGGACCTCGACATCACCGCGTACCGGCACCGGCTCGGCGTGGTCCCGCAGGAGGCCTACCTCTTCCCGGGCACCGTCCGCGACGCCATCGCCTACGGCCGCCCGGACGCCACCGACGCCGAGGTGGAGGCGGCGGCCCGCGCGGTCGGGGCGCACGAGATGATCGCCACACTGGAGGGCGGCTACCTGCACGAGGTCGCCGAACGCGGCCGGAACCTCTCCGCCGGACAGCGCCAGCTGATCGCCCTGGCCCGTGCCGAACTGGTCGACCCGGACGTCCTGCTGCTCGACGAGGCCACCGCCGCGCTCGACCTGGCCACCGAGGCGCAGGTCAACCAGGCGACGGACCGGCTGACGGGGCGGCGTACGACGCTGGTCGTCGCGCACCGGCTGACCACCGCCGCCCGCGCCGACCGGGTCGTCGTCATGGACCACGGCCGGGTCGCGGAGGACGGCACCCACGAGGAGCTGCTCGCCCGCGACGGGCGGTACGCCGAGCTGTGGCGGACCTTCATCGGGCAGGCCGAACCGGAGGAGCCGGTCGGCGCCGGCCGCTGACCGCGCAACCATCCGCGGTACGCCAGGCGTCCGTATCCGCATACGCCGTTGTGCGCGGCGGATGCGGCAGGTGCGGTGCGGTTCGGGGGAGGAACGGCAGTGGGCAGTGGAGCGATACGCCGGCGGCTCGCGCTCGGTCTGGCGGTGCTGACCGTGTCGGGGATGCTCGTCGCCGCCGCACCGGGCGACGCGCAGGCCGCGGGGCACTGCGCGGGACGCAAGGTGCGCACCCTGCCGTTCTCCACCGGCACCGTGGTCGTCCACAAGCGCGGCGGCTACCTCTGCGCCGTCACCCTCGCCGAGAAGCCCGGCACCCGGCGGACGATGTCGGTGAGCATCCGGGCGCGCGGCGGCCGACCGGTCGTCGACGAGGGCCGCTACACGCGCTACGCCGGCCCGGTCACCGTGCACGCCGGCCGCCGGTGCGTCTGGGTGAAGGGACGGGTGGGCGGCGGCTCGGTCAGCTCCGGCTGGATCCTGTGCTGAGCACGGTTTCGAGTCCGAGTCCGGTCCCGGTCCTGAGTCCGGTCCCGGTCCCGAGTACCGGCTCGTGGCCGCCCCCGCCCCCGACTCCCTGTCCCGCGTAAGGCCTTTGTCCCCTCCATACACAGGGTTTCCCCCATGTCCCCTGGTGCTCAGGCGAGTTGGTCGGCTACCTTCCGGCGCACATCTGTCTCACAGGGGAGTGCGCATGCGCAAGGCGCTCAGATGGCTGCTGGCGCTCACGGTGCTCATAGGCACACTGAGTACGGCCGGGGCGGCCACCGCCGCCGAGCCGGAGGCCACCGGCACCACTGACATCAAGGAGAGACTGCTCTCCGTACCGGGCATGAGCCTGGTCGAGGAGAAGCCGTACACCGGGTACCGCTTCTTCGTCCTCAACTACACCCAGCCGGTCGACCACCGCAGGCCCTCGCAGGGCACGTTCCAGCAGCGGATCACCGTGCTGCACAAGGACGTCGCGCGGCCGACCGTCTTCTTCACCGGCGGCTACAACGTCTCGACGACGCCCCGCCGCAGCGAGCCCACCCAGATCGTGGACGGCAACCAGGTCTCCCTGGAGTACCGCTTCTTCACCCCGTCCCGTCCCGAGCCGGCCGACTGGTCCAAGCTGGACATCTGGCAGGCCGCCAGTGACCAGCACCGCGTCTTCGAGGCGCTGAAGGGGATCTACTCCAAGAAGTGGATCTCCACCGGCGGCTCCAAGGGCGGCATGACCGCCACCTACTACGAGCGTTTCCACCCGCGCGACATGGACGGTGTCGTCGCCTACGTCGCCCCCAACGACGTGGTGGACAAGGAGGATTCCGCCTACGACCGCTTCTTCGCGAAGGTCGGCACCAAGGAGTGCCGCGACCGGCTGAACGCGGTGCAGCGCGAGGCGCTGGTGCGCCGGGCGCCGCTGGTGAAGAAGTACGCGGCCCTCGCCGCCGAGGACGGCTACACCTTCGACACCGTCGGCAGCCTGGACCGCGCCTACGAGGCGGTCGTCCTCGACTACGTCTGGGGCTTCTGGCAGTACGGCACGGTGGCGGACTGCGAGCAGATCCCGGCGGACGCGAAGAACGCCACCGACGACGAGATCTGGACCTCGATCGACGAGATCTCCGGCTTCTCGTTCTACACCGACCAGGGCCTCAGCCCGTACACGCCGTACTACTACCAGGCCGGTACGCAGCTCGGCGCGCCGACCATCGACTTCCCGCACATCGAGAAGAAGTACGTCCGTTACGGCTACCAGCCGCCCCGCACCTTCGTCCCCCGCTCGATCCCGATGAAGTTCGAGCACCGGGCCATGCGGGACGTCGACACCTGGGTGCGGCACAACGCCCGGCACATGCTGTTCGTCTACGGCGAGAACGACCCGTGGGGCGCCGAGCCGTTCCGGCTCGGGCACGGCGCGCGCGACTCCTACGTGCTGACCGCCCCCGGCATGAACCACGGCGCCAACGTGGCCGGTCTGGCCGGTGAGGAGAAGGCGCTGGCGACGGCCCGCATCCTCGACTGGGCGGGCGTCGCGCCGGCCGCGGTCCGGGAGAACCCGGCCGAGGCGAAGCCGCTGGCGGCGTTCGACGCCAAGCTGGACCGGCGGGACGTCGAGCGGGAGCCGACCCTGCGCCCGTAGGGGACGCGGCGGGCGCGTAGGGACGCGCCGGGCGGCTCACACCGGGCGGGCGCAGCCCACCGGTGCGGCGCCGCCGAGCCGGACGAAGAGGACCGTGGACGCCGGGCACCGCGACTTGGCGTCCACGGCCTCGGTCACCTTGTACTCCGGCTTGTGCTTCCCCTCGCCGTCGCAGGCCGTCTCGCGGACCTTTCCGTCGGGCAGGCCGTAGACGCAGTCGCCGACGATGGTGCGCGGGCCGCCCCCGCCGCCGGGATCGCCCGGGTGCGGCGGCTGGAGGTTGCGCATGCAGGCGTAGCCGCGCGGCACCGCCCCGTCGCCGTCCTCGTCGAAGGAGGGGCGCTGCTCGCTGATGTGCAGCACGAAGTCCGTGGTGGCCGGGCAGCGCGGCCCGTCGCGCACGGTCCCGTCGTGGCGGGCGACGACCCGGGCCGCCGCCCGTTCACCGTCGCAGGACACCTCGGTGAAACTGGTCCGGCCGAACGAACTGCACTCGTCGACGTCGAGGAACACCGCCCCGTACCCGGAGATCCGGGTCGGCGTGGGCGATTCCGTCGCCGTCCGCCGCTCGCCCGGGCGGCCGTCCTCCCCGCCACCGCCGAGCGCGCTCTGACATCCGGTCGACAGCACCGTGACAAGGGCGGCGAGCGCGCACACCGCTCCCAGGGAACTCCTCATGCGCGTCACCATCCCCCGAAAAACCCCGTCCAGCGTGACCCGCCGGGGCGGGTCACGCCAGACATACGGGATAGTTTGCGCACGTCGGTGACGGTGTGTCGGGTGTGTGGCGTACAGGCGCTACGTCCGTGCGCCCGTACGCGTCCGTACGGTGCGGCCGGGTCCGTACGGGTCAGCCGCTCCGTACGGGTCGGCCGGTCAGTACGTCAGCCCGTGCCCGACGGGGTACAGCATCGTCGCCGGGTCGTCCGCGCGCTGCACCGGCACCGGCAGTTTCCCGCGCGGCTCCACCTTGCCCGCGATCACCCGGGCCGCCGCCCGCAGTTCGACGTCGGTCCAGGAGTACGTCGCCAGACACGCCGGTACGGCGGGCAGGTGGGCCACGTCGTACGGATTGCGGATCGCCACCGCGACCACCGGCCGGCCGGTCGCCAGGAGCTGCTCGACCAGGGTCCGCTGGCTGCTGCTCGCCGAGACGTTGTACGTCCCGACGACCACCGCGTCCGCGTCCCGCGCGGCGGCCACGGCCTTGGCGATCGTCGCCGCGGACGGTGCCGTCCCGGTGGACAGGGCGGTGGCCGTGAAGCCCAGCTCGGTCAGCGCCTGGGCGAGCACCCCGGTCGGCGGCCCCGTCGTACCGGACGGGGAGGCCGGGTCGGCGCCGACCACCAGCAGCCTGGGCCGGCTGCGCCGGGACAGCGGCAGCAGGCGCCCCTCGTTGACCAGCAGGGTGGTGGTCCGTTCGGCGATCCGGTCGGCCGCGGCCAGGTGCGCCCGGGTGCCGACGGTGCGGTCGACGCCGCCCGGGGACACGTACGGGTCCTTGAACAGGCCCAGCTTCGCCTTCAGCCGCAGCACCCGCAGGATCGATTCGTCGAGCCGCTCCTCGGTGAGCTCGCCGTCCTGGACGGCCTTCAGGACGGCGTTCCACGCCACGTCCAGGGACGGCGGGTTGAGCAGCTGGTCCACGCCCGCCTTCAGCGCCAGCACCGGCACCCGGTCGTCGCCGTACTTGGTCCGTACGCCCTCCATGCCGAGGGAGTCGGTGACCACGACCCCGTCGTAGCCCAGCTCCTCGCGCAGGATGCCGGTGAGGATCGGGTGGGAGAGGGTGGCCGGGTCCTCGGAGCCGTCGAGTGCCGGGACCATCAGATGGGCCGTCATGATCGAGTCGATGCCAGCGGCGATCGCCGCCCGGAACGGCGGCGCGTCCAGCCGCTCCCACTGCTCGCGGCTGTGGGTGATCACCGGGAAGCCGGTGTGGCTGTCGACGGCGGTGTCGCCGTGCCCGGGGAAGTGCTTGGCGGTCGCCGCGACCCCCGACTGCTGGAACCCGGAGACCTCGGCCGCGACCATCGCCGCCACCGCGCCCGGCTCGGAGCCGAAGGACCGTACGCCGATGACCGGGTTGGCCGGGTTGACGTTCACGTCGGCCACCGGGGCGTAGTCCTGACGGATGCCCAGGGCGCGCAGTTCCCGCCCGGCGATCCGGCCCAGGGTGCGCGCGTCGGAGCGGGAACCGCTCGCCCCGATGGCCATCGCTCCCGGGAACAGGGTCGCGGGTTCGCCGACGCGGGCGACGATGCCGTGCTCCTGGTCGGTGGAGATGAGCACCGGCAGCCCGCGCGGCAGGCCGAGGGACGCCTTCTGGATGCCGTTGGAGAGTCCGGCGATCTGGTGCGGATCGCGGGTGTTGTGCGCCCAGGCGAAGTAGATGATGCCGCCGACCCGGTACTTCTCGAGCAGCTCGGCGGCCGTGCGCACGCCGATCTCCTTGAGGTTGGCGTCGATGTCCGCCTGGTCGGGGTCGGTGGCGGAGTGGCCGTAGACGCGCATCACGAACAGCTGGCCGACCTTCTCCTCCAGGGTCATCCGGGAGATGAGGGCGCGGAGCTTTCTGTCGTCGGGGGAGGCGGGGGAACCGGGAGAGGCTGCGGACGCGCCGGCCGCGTGCGCGGTGCCGCCGGCCGCGAGGGCGGTGGTGACGCCCGCGGTCGCGGCGAGGACGGTACGTCTGGACGGACGTGCGGTGCCTGCCGTGCTTCCCGTGCCTGCTGTGCTTCCCGTGTTTCCCGTGCTGCTGTCGGGCACGTGCGCTCCTTTGGGAGGTGATACGCGACGGAATCCGCTGAAGGTAACTTCCAGGACGCCACCAATATCCGGGAAGTTTCTGCCAGTCAAGGGAGTGCGCGGCACGGGTGAGCGGGTGATGCGCGGGAGGGGCCGCCACCGGCGCGCTGGGAGGGGGCGCGCGCCGATGACGGCGGTGCTGCCGGCCACGGCACGGCGGAGAGGGTAGGTCGGCGATCGCAGCCAGCAGCGAGGGCCGACACCGCACCACGGAGACTCGTCCGGCAGTCCGGGCATTGGACGGGACGGAGCGGGCGGGGGTTCCAGGATGCGGGCGGAAATCTCAGGTCGGGAAGGACGGTGTGCGAGCGGCCGCCGGTGACGGAGGGACGGCCGAACGGGTCCGGGCCGCCAGGGACGGGGACGGGGACGGGGGCGGCGCGGGGGGCCGGTGGGCCGCGACGTCGGGCCAGTGGGCGCGCAGGGTGCGGACGGTCTCCGCGATCGCCGGGCGGCGGGCCGCGCCGGTGCGCCACAGCGCGTACAGGTGCCGTACCGGCATCGGGTCGAGCGGCACCTCCACCACCCCCTCGGGCAGCGGACCGCGCCCGAGCCGGGGGATCAGCGCGATCCCGAGCCCGGCCGCGACCAGTGCGACCAGGGTCGGGTTCTCGTCCGCCTGGTGCACGATCTCCGGCTCGTGCCCGGCGGCCCGGAGGGTGCGCACCAGCCACTCGTGGCAGACCCGCCCCGGCGGCTGGCAGATCCACCGCTCACCGCCCAGCTCCTCCCGCCGTACCGCGCCGCGCCCCGCGAACGGATGCCCGCTCGGCACCAGCAGGTCGCACAGGTCGTCCCCGACGACCGCCTGCTCCACGCCCGCCGGGGCGGGCAGCGGCGCGATGTCCCAGTCGTGCGCGACGACGAGATCGACCGCCCCCTTGGCCACCAGGTCCACGGACAGGTGCGGGTCGACCTCGGTCAGCCGGGTGTCGAGCGCGGGATGGCGCACGGCCAGGTCGGCCAGTACGGACGGCATCAGTCCGCGCGCCGCCGACGGGAAGGCCGCGACGGTCAGCCGCCCGGACGGCACCCCGCGCCGCTCCTCCAGCTCGGTCTCCGCCCGCTCCACGATCGCCAGCAACTCCTGTGCGGTGGCGACGAGTTGATGTGCCGCGTCGGTCAGTCGCACCCCCCGGCCCTCCCGCTCCAGCAGCACCGTCCTGGTCTCCCGCTCCAGCTTGGCGATCTGCTGGGAGACGGCCGAGGAGGTGTACCCGAGCGCCACGGCGGCGGCTCCGACGGTGCCGTGGACGGAGACGGCGTGCAGGGCGCGCAGGCGCTGGAGGTCGAGCATGACGGCTCCCTGACCGGTGGGCGGTGCGATCGGCGGGCGGTGCGATCGGTAAGTGGTGCTTCATCCAACCATGCAGGAATCGTCGCTGGTACTGAAGGGTTCCGGCGGTGATCCTCGACGTATGCGACCTTCCCACGTCCTGCTCGCCGTTCTCGTCACCGCCGTCTGGGGCGTGAACTTCGTCGTCATCGAGATCGGCCTCGACCACTTCCCGCCGCTGCTCTTCTCCGCCCTGCGCTTCCTCGCGGCGGCGCTGCCGGCCGTGTTCTTCGTCGGGCGCCCCGAGGTGGCGTGGAAGTGGATCGTGGGGGTGGGGCTCGCCCTCGGGGTGGCCAAGTTCGGGCTGCTGTTCGTCGGCATGGACGCGGGCATGCCGGCCGGGCTGTCCTCCCTGGTCCTGCAGATCCAGACGGTGTTCACCGCTGTCATCGCCTTCCTGGTCCTCGGCGAACGGCCCGCGGGCGTCCGGCTCGTGGGCATGGCGGTGGCACTGGCCGGGATCGCCGTCGCCGCCGTCGACGAGGGCGCCTCGGGACCCCTGGGCGCGTTCGCCCTGGTCGTCGCGGCGGCCGCCTGCTGGGGCGTCTCGAACGTGCTGACCCGCAGGGCCGCGCCCGACGACGCCCTGAACTTCGTGGTGTGGGTGAGCACGGTGCCGGTGCTGCCGCTGCTGGCGCTGTCGCTGCTCCTGGAGGGCCCCTCGCGGGACCTGGCGGCGCTGGGCTCACTGGACTGGCGGGGGGTGGGCGCCCTGCTGTTCGTGGCCTGGGTCGCCACCGTGTTCGGCTTCGGAACCTGGGGGTGGCTGCTGCGCCGTCACCCCGCGTCGACGGTGGCGCCGTTCTCCCTGCTGGTGCCGGTCTTCGGGATGTCGTCGGCGGCCCTGTTCCTCGGCGAGTCGGTGACACCGCTGCGGTGGTGCGCGGCGGCGCTGCTGGTGGGAGGCGTGGCGCTCGCGTCGGTCACCTGGCGGGGGCGGGGCGCGGAGCAGGGCGCCGGGGTGCCGGGCGGCCGACGGGAGGAACCCGCCGGCCGGGAAAGCGGATCCGCCGGCCGGGAGTCGGTCAGGCCGAGTCGTTGAGGAGGCGGGAGAGGTGGGCGTGGCCGGGGCCGAGCAGGGCGGGGAGGTCGGCGGCCCGCTCGTACCAGCGCTTCTCGTACTCCCAGCAGAGCCAGCCGTCCCAGCCGTGGCGGGAGAGGATCTCCACGCAGTCGGCCAGCGGCAGGATGCCCTCGCCGAGGGGGAGCGGCGTCGTGTCGTCGGCGGAGGCGATGTCCTTGACCTGGACGTAGCCGAGGTGGGGGGAGAGGGCCGCGAAGCTCTCCGCGGGCTGCTCGCCGCCCAGCCAGGTGTGCATCACGTCCCAGAGGGCGCCCACCTGACGGTGGCCCACGAGGCCGAGGATCCTCATCGCGTCGGCGCCGGTGCGGTGGGAGTCGTGGGTCTCCAGCAGGATGCGGACGCCGACGTCACCGGCGTACCGGGCGGCCGTGCCCAGGCGCCGGGCGGCCGCCCGGTCGGCCTCTTCGGGGGTCTGCTCGGGGGTGCCGCCGGGGAAGACCCGGACGTAGGGGGCGCCGAGGTCGCGGGCGAGGCCGAGGAGGGCGCGGATCTCGTCGACGACGGGGCCGTCCTCGCCCGGCGCGGCGACCCTGGCGTATCCCGCGACACTCAGGACCTCGATGCCGGCCGCCTTGAACCGGTCGGCGACCTCGGTCCGTTCGTCGGGGGTGAGGCCCGGGTTGACCGGTTCCTCGGGGTGGGCGCGCAGTTCGACGCCGTGGTAGCCGTGCGTGGTCGCGAGGCGGAGCACGTCGGTCACGGGCAGGCCGGGGACACCGAGGGTGGAGAACGCCAGCTTCATGTCCACGGACCTACCCGCGACACCCGCCGGCGACTCCCCCTCGTCACCCCGATCCCCCGCGCGGGTCCGTGTCAGGCCCCGGCGGCCTTGCGGTAGACGCACACCTGGGCACCCGACTTCGCGGTGGTCGTCCGGACCAGCTCGAACGGGCGCTTCACACCGTCGACGGGGAAGATCGACTTGCCGCCGCCCAGGACCACCGGCATGACGAGGAGCTGCAGTTCGTCCACCAGCTCCTCACTCAGCAGGGTGCGGACGAGAGTGGGGCTGCCCATCATCGCGAGGTCGCCGCCCTCGGCGGCGCGCAGCTCCCGGATGCGGGGGACGGCCTCCCCGGCGGGGATGAGCCGGCTGTTGTTCCAGGTCAGGTCGGACTCGGTCAGGGTGCCGGAGACGACGTACTTCGGCATGCTGTTGATCCGGTCGGCGAAGGGGTCCCCGGCCTGCCGGGGCCACGCCCCGGCCATCGTCTGCCAGGTGCGGCGCCCGTACAGCAGCGCGTCGGCCTTCTCCAGCGAGGCGTCGAAGGCGCCGCCGAGGACCTCCGGGTCGAAGTACGCGTGCGACCATCCGCCGTGCCGGAAGCCGCCGTCGGTGTCCTCCTCGGGGCCGCCGGGGGCCTGCACGACACCGTCGAGACTGATGAACTCGGTGATCACGATACGCATGGCTGCTGCCGCTCCTCTTGCGCGTCCTGCGCGCTCTGCTCGCTCGGGCGATGACGGAAGTGCAGACCGACACCACCGGCGGAACTCATCGCTCTCCCCGGAAACCCCGCGACGCGCATGACGCGCACGGTCGACGCGACCGCTCGGCCGACGGCCCACGGGGCCGGAACACCCCGCGCCCGCCGCGGTCCGGCCGGCGCGCCCTCACGCGGCCGACGCGACGCGTGCCAGCGCGTGCCGACGCGGCCGACGCGTCCCGTGTGGCTGGGCGTCCCACGCCCGACGGGCCCCGCGCGCCGGCGTCGCGGTGACCGGGCCCCTCGTATCGGGCGGCCGTGCGACCCTGCGCCCCGCTCACCCCCTGGGCGTCCCGGAGGACCCCCGTACCATCAGCTCGCCCCGGATGGACGCGATGTCCCCGGGCGGCGGCTCCTCGCGGCCCATCGCGATCCGGCCGGCCCGTGCCCCCGCCTCGGCGAGCGGCAGCCGTACCGTCGTCAGGGCCGGTACCGCGTCGATGCTGAACGGCAGGTCGTCGAAACCGGCGACCGAGACGTCGTCGGGGATCTTCCGGCCGGAGTCCCGCAGCGCCGCGCACGCGCCCAGCGCGACGGAGTCGTTCGCGGCGACCACGGCGGTCAACCCGGGGTCTCTACGCAGGAGTTCGAGGGTGGCCTCGTAGCCGGACCGGCGGTCGTATCGGCCGTGGACGGTCCAGCGGGGGTCCTCCTCGATGCCGTGCGCGGCGAGCGCGGCCCGGTGTCCCTCGAGGCGGTGGCGCGTGGTGGTGCGCTCCCGCGGGCCGGCGATGTAGCCGAGGCGGCGGTGGCCGAGCCCGATCAGGTGCTCGGTGAGCTCCCGGCCGCCGCCGCGGTTGTCGAAGGTCAGCGCGATCGCCCCGGTGTCCGGCGCCGGCGGCCGCCCGCACAGCACCACCCGGGTCCCGGCGTCCGCCAGCTTGCGCAGCTTCGCGTCCATGGCCGCCCGGTGCGGGGCGTCCTCGATGGCGCCGCCGGTCAGCACCACCGCCGCGGCCCGCTGCCGCTGCAGCAGCGTCAGGTACGTCAGCTCGCGCTCCGGGGTGCCGCCCGTGTTGCACACGACCGCGAGCCTCTCCCCGCCCGCACGCCCGCCCGGACCCCCGATCTCGGACTGGATCGCGCTCGCCATGATCCCGAAGAACGGGTCGGCGATGTCGTTCACCAGGATGCCCACCAGGTCGGAGGTGGCGGCGGCCAGGGAGCTCGCGGGGCCGTTGAGCACGTAGTCCAGTTCGTCCACGGCCCTCAGCACCCGCTCGCGGGTGGAGGCGGCGACGGGATAGTTCCCGTTCAGCACGCGCGACACCGTCGCGGGGGAGACCTGCGCGCGGGCCGCCACGTCCGCCAGGGTCACCGTCATGTCTCGTCCTCCGGTCGCGCAGGTCGTCTCGTCGTCCACGCCGGGCTCCCGTGCCGCGGTTCCCGGGGCGCCCGTCGAGCAGACCCTATGGCCCCACGCTCCGTTGTTCGCCCCCTCGAACAAGTCGGATCAGCCATGGTCTTGTCCGGACCGCCGTTCAGAGGCTAGCTTCTAGCTGCATAGAAAGCGCTTGCTGTGACGTTCACCAGTCACCGGTCACCCGCCGCCGACTCCTCCCGGCCGGCGGCGGCCGGCACGTGGCGGGTGGGGCGTACGCGGCGCGCGGGGACCGCGTACGAAGGGAACGACGTGACACGCAAGACGGTGCGTATCGCCATGAACGGTGTGACGGGGCGGATGGGCTACCGGCAGCACCTCGTCCGCTCCATCCTGGCCCTGCGCGAGCAGGGCGGCCTCGACCTCGGTGACGGCACCGTGCTGTGGCCGGAACCGATCCTGGTCGGCCGCCGCGAGCACGCGCTGAAGACGCTGGCTGAACGGCACGGCCTGGAGCACGTCTCCACCGACCTGGACGCCGTGCTCGCCGACGAGAGTGTCGACGTCTACTTCGACGCCCAGGTCACCTCCGCCCGCGAGGAAGCCCTCAGGAAGGCGATCGCGGCCGGCAAGCACATCTACACCGAGAAGCCGACCGCCACCGGCCTCGACGGCGCCCTGGAGCTGGCCCGGCTGGCGAACGTGGCCGGCATCAGGCACGGCGTCGTCCAGGACAAGCTCTTCCTCCCCGGCCTGCTCAAGCTGAAGCGCCTCATCGACGGCGGCTTCTTCGGACGCGTCCTGTCCGTGCGCGGCGAGTTCGGCTACTGGGTCTTCGAGGGCGACTGGCAGGAGGCGCAGCGCCCCTCCTGGAACTACCGCGCCGAGGACGGCGGCGGCATCGTCGTCGACATGTTCCCGCACTGGGAGTACGTCCTGCACGAGCTGTTCGGCCGCGTGCGCTCCGTCCAGGCCCTCACCGCCACCCACATCCCGCAGCGCTGGGACGAGAACGGCAAGCCCTACGACGCCACCGCCGACGACGCCGCCTACGGCGTCTTCGAACTGGAGGGCGGCGCGATCGCCCAGATCAACTCCTCCTGGGCGGTCCGCGTGGGCCGCGACGAACTCGTCGAGTTCCAGGTCGACGGCACCGAGGGCTCCGCGGTGGCCGGGCTGCGGGGCTGCCGCGTCCAGCACCGCTCCGCCACCCCGAAGCCCGTGTGGAACCCGGACATCCCCGCCACCGAGACCTTCCGCGACCAGTGGCAGGAGGTCCCGGACAACGGCGAGTTCGACAACGGCTTCAAGGCCCAGTGGGAGCTGTTCCTCAAGCACGTCTACGCCGACGCCCCCTACCACTGGGACCTGCTGGCCGGCGCCCGCGGCGTCCAGCTCGCCGAGCTGGGCCTGAGGTCCTCGGCCGAGGGCCGCCGCCTCGACGTACCGGAGATCTCGCTTTGAACCCTCCCCCGGCTGACGCAGGGGGATTCCTGGCTCAAGCTGCTCATTCGCTCAGCGAGCGAGCGAGTCTGACGCTCTCAGCACCAGCCGGGACGGAACCTGCCCGGTTGCCCGTCAAAACAAAGGAGTTGCGCGTGCTTGGTTCTCGCGACGCACGTTGGTCATCTTACGCCACCAGGTGGGCGATCTCTTGCCTTTGGGGCGAAACCCCATTTCCCGCCAGAGGCGTCCTCGGAGGTTCCCAGTGACGATCAGACTGCCCGACGCGCACGGCCGGCTGCGGACGTACGAACCCCGCACCGAGCCCCTCGCCCTCACCCCCGGAGCCCCCCTCACCTCCCGTACGGTCTTCTCCGCGGCGCACGTCGTCGCCGACCCGTACGCCGACACCACCCCTGACTCGCCCGCCGCCGTCGACTGGGACGCCACCCTCGCCTTCCGCCGCCACCTGTGGTCGCACGGGCTCGGTGTCGCCGAGGCGATGGACACCGCCCAGCGCGGCATGGGCCTGGACTGGGCGGGCGCGGCCGAACTGATCCGCCGCTCCGCCGCCGAGGCGAAGGCCGTCGGCGGCCGGATCGCCTGCGGCGTCGGCACCGACCAGCTCGCCTCGGGCACCCTCGCCGAGGTCCGGGCGGCCTACGAGGAACAGCTCGCGCTCGTCGAGGAGTCCGGCGCGCGGGCCATCCTGATGGCCTCCCGCGCGCTGGCCGCCGCCGCCCGCGGCCCGGAGGACTACCTGGAGGTGTACGGCCACCTGCTGCGTCAGGCCGCCGAACCGGTGATCCTGCACTGGCTCGGCCCCATGTTCGACCCGGCGCTGGAGGGCTACTGGGGCTCCTTGGAACTCGACGCGGCCACCGGCACCTTCCTGGAGGTCATCGCCGCCCACCCCGACAAGGTCGACGGCATCAAGGTCTCGCTGCTGGACGCCCGGCGCGAGGTCGACCTGCGCCGCCGCCTCCCGCAGGGGGTGCGCTGCTACACCGGCGACGACTTCCACTACCCCGAGCTGATCGCGGGCGACGAGCAGGGCTTCAGCCACGCCCTGCTCGGCATCTTCGACCCGCTGGGCCCACTGGCGGCCCAGGCCGTGAGCCTCCTGGACACCGGGGACACGGCGGGCTTCCGCGCCCTGCTCGACCCGACGGTGGAGCTGAGCCGGCACCTCTTCCAGGCCCCCACCCGCTTCTACAAGACGGGCGTGGTCTTCCTGGCCTGGCTGGCCGGCCACCAGAGCCACTTCGCCATGGTCGGCGGCCTGCAGTCGGCCCGCTCCCTGCCGCACTTCGCCCGCGCCTACGAACTCGCCGACACCCTCGGCCTGTTCCCCGACCCCAAGCTCGCCGAGGACCGCATGAGGACCCTGCTGCACCTGTACGGAGTGACCCCATGACAGCCGACCTCGCACGCTTCAGCATCAACCAGATGACGGTCAGGCAGCTGTCCCTGCCGGAACTCGTCGACGCCTGCCGCGACCTGGGCGTGCCGGGCGTGGGCCTGTGGCGCGAACCCGTCCGGGCGTACGGGCTCGACGCGGCCGCGAAACTGGTCCGGGACGCGGGCCTGACGGTGACGACCCTGTGCCGGGGCGGCTTCCTCACCGCGCTCGACCCCGCCGAGCGGGTCGCCGCCCTCGCCGACAACCGCCGCGCCGTCGACGAGGCGGCCGCGCTCGGCACCGACACCCTGGTCCTGGTCTCCGGCGGCCTCCCGGCCGGTTCCAAGGATCTGCGCGGCGCCCGCGAACGCATCGCGGACGCCCTCGCCGAACTCGGCCCGTACGCGGAGCAGCACGGCGTACGGCTGGCCATCGAGCCCCTCCACCCCATGTACGCCTCCGACCGCTGCGTGGTCTCCACCCTCGCCCAGGCCCTCGACCTCGCCGAACGGTTCCCGGCCCGGCAGGTCGGCGTCACCGTCGACACGTACCACGTCTGGTGGGACGACACGGCGCCCGCGCAGATCGCCCGGGCCGGCGCCCAGGACCGCATCCACACCTTCCAGCTCGCCGACTGGACCACCCCGCTGCCCGAGGGCGTCCTCAACGGCCGCGGCCAGATCGGCGACGGCGCGATCGACATGCGGGAGTGGCAGGGTCACGTGGAGGCGGCCGGCTACACCGGCGCCATCGAGATCGAGCTGTTCAACGACGTCCTGTGGGCCCGGGACGGGCGCGAACTCCTCGCCGAGACGGCGAGACGGTTCGTGGAGCACACCGCTTAGCGCACATCGCGTAGTGCACACCGCACAGGCCGAAAAAATCTTGGCCGGACCGTGCAACCCTCCCCCCGCCCCGCGGGTCGTACCTCATGTCAGAACCTCTGGAGGGGGACCCGTGGGGGGGAATCGGGGGGTTCTGACGGGGGAGGAAACCGAGGGGGCCCGGTCGACGGACCGGGCCCCCTCGAAGTTCGGAGGAACCCGGCACCCCGCCCCCGTGGCCCGGCTCGGCCGGCGCACCGGAGAGACGCCGGTCGAGTATTCCGCTCCCCTTCACAGGGCGGCTACCTCTTCCGCCGTCGGGAAGGACACCTGCGCGCCCTCCTTGGTGACCGTCACCGCCCCCACCCGGGCCGCGTACGAGGCCGCGTCGGCGAGGGAGTCGCCGAGGCCGAGCCGCCAGGCCAGCGCGGCGGTGAAGGAGTCCCCGGCGCCGGTGGTGTCCACGGCGCGCACCGGTACGGAGGGGATGCGGGCGACACCGTCGGAGGAGGCCACCAGGGAACCCTCGCCGCCCAGCGTCACCACCACCGATTTGGGCCCCTTCGCGAGCAGCAGCCGCGCCCAGTCCTCGGGCTCCTCACCGACACGGGCCTCACCCAGGATCACCTTCGCCTCGTGCTCGTTGAGGATCAGCGGGTCGCACGCCGCCAGCACCTCGGACGGCAGCGGCTGCGGCGGCGACGGGTTCAGCACGAGCCTGCTGCCCGGCGCCAGCGTGCGCGCCACCTCCGCCACCGTCTCCAGCGGGATCTCCAGCTGTGTGGAGACGACCCGGGCGGAGTGGAAGATGTTCCCGGCGGCACGTACGTCCGCGGGTGTCAGCCGGCCGTTGGCGCCCGGCGAGACGACGATGCTGTTGTCCCCGGACGGGTCCACCGTGATCAGCGCGACGCCGGTCGGCGCCCCGCCCACCAGCACGCCCGCCGTGTCGACCCCGGCCTCCCGCTGCGAGTCCAGCAGCAGCCTCCCGTGCGCGTCGTCGCCGACCCGGGCCAGCAGGGCCGTACGGGCGCCGAGCCGGGCGGCCGCTACCGCCTGGTTCGCGCCCTTGCCACCCGGGTGAACGGCCAGGTCGGAGCCGAGCACCGTCTCCCCGGCGCCCGGCCGGCGCTCCACGCCGATCACCAGGTCGGCGTTGGCCGACCCCACGATCAGCAGGTCGTAGTCGTACACGGGCTGGTTCTCCATGGCTCCCCATAGGGTCGGTTCCGGGCGGGCGGCCGGCTGCTGTGCGGCGGACGCGTACAGCGTGCCCTCCCCGACCGCCTTCCGGCCGTCCGGCGTGCCGTCGAAGCCGACGACCCGGACCGGTTTTCCGGTTTTCCGGCCTCGGGCCGAGCACCTCGATCACGCCGAGCGCCGTCTCGTCGTCCTCGGCGTGCGGGGTGCCGCGACACGTGCGTCCGGAACCGGCCGTCGGCTGTCGGCGTCGTGGTGTTCATGGCGCAGGGCGGGAGCACGATGGTCGAGGAGCCGACGTGGGCGGAGTTGCTGCTGATGTTTGTTTTCATCGGGGCGGTCCCCACCGTCGTCGGAGGAGCGGTGCTCCTGTCCCTGTTCGGTCTGACGATGTGGGCGACAGCACCACTGCGGCGCCGGGTCACCGCGGCGGGCGCCGGCACCGTGGGACCACGCGCGGTGTACGGCCCCGGCCAGGGGACTGGTCCCGGCTCCCGTCCCGGTTCCGAGGGCCAAGGCACCTCCGGCCAGGGGCGGTGAGCACGGGCCGGATTCCGGACCGGGAAAGCCCGGGTTGGGTCCTGGGCCGGCCCGAGGACAGCCCAGAGCCCGGTCCGGGGCCAGTCGCCGGAGCGGTCTGCGGTGTGCCGGGCTCGCAATCGGCCTCGCGCGTCAGCTCAGCGCGGCCTGGTACAGCGACACGCAGGCGCTGGCGACCAGCACCCCCAGGACGATCTTCTTGAAGCGCGCCGAATCCGTACGGGCGAAGACGCGGTCCCCGCACCACCAGCCCGCCAGCAGGCCGGGGAGCCCCGCGCCGGCCAGCAGCAGACTGTCCGCGGTCAGCCGGCCGACGGCGAAGAATCCCGCGAGGGCCAGGACGTTCTGTACGCAGAATGTGGCCTGGAGCGTGGCCCGAAACTCACGGGGCGCCAGCTCCATAGCCTGGAAAGCGGCGACCAACGGCGGCCCGTTCATCCCGGTCGAGGTCAGCAGCGCCCCGCTGGCGAAACCCGCGGCGACCGTGGGGCCCGTCCCGCGCCGGAAGGTCATGCCACGGCCGACCAGGACGGCGAACACCAGCACGGCACAGGCGATGAGGACCGACAGCGCACCCGCGCTGAGCACCATCACCGCGAGCAGCCCGAGCGGCATGCCCACGAGGCCCGCTCCGCTCACCAGGCTCGCGGTGCGCACATTGACGTGGTCCCTCTGGTGGACGCAGACCGTCAGCGAGAGCACCAGTCCCAGCGAGGTGACCACGACGATGGCGTTCTGGGGGCTGGTCAGCAGGGCCAGCAGCGGCACGGCCACCAGCGCGAACCCGAAGCCGCTCAGCGCCTGCGCGAACGAGGCCAGCGCGATGATCAGCGCCACCTCGGTGATCAGGGGCGTCGTCACGTGCACCCTCCCTGGCTCACTGCCCCCGGGGTGGCCCGTCCGTCCCCGTACCTCCCTCGCACACTACCGGCCGGGCGAACGCCGGCCGCCCAAGGGGTACCCCTCGACCACCACGGGCCCTAGGTGGTTTCGGAGAGGGCGGCCAGCTCGCACCACACGTACTTGCCCCGGTTGCCCTCTCTGGCCAGCGGCTGCCACCCCCAGACGTCGGCGCAGGCCCGCACCAGTGCGAGGCCTCGCCCCGACTCCCACTCCTCCCCCCGCTCGAACGGCACCGGCGGTTCCGGCGGTTCGGGGTCCGCGTCCCATGCCCCGATCCGCAGCGTGCCCGGCGGCGCCCAGCGAACCCGTAGAGCGGCGGGGCCTTTCGTGTGGCGCACGGCGTTGGACACCAGCTCCGTCGCCAGCAGTTCGGCGACATCGACGAGGCCGATCAGCCCGTGCATGGTCAGGATCAGCCGCAGGGTGCGGCGGCTGATGGTGACGGCGCGGAGGTCGTTGGGGATGCGAAGGGAGTACTCCCACGGCTCGTTTTCAGGCATGCGTCAACTCCGTTCGGTGAGGGAGGTGTTCGGGGGCGGGATCGGTGTCATTGCCGCGGCCGTCGTGGCAGGGCGGAGCGGTGCGCTTCCGGGGTCCCGGTGCCGCACGGTGTGCGTCGCGTCACTGACGGTAGACCTGAAAGTTTCGGCGCTGCAAGCCGGTCGCGTAATCTGACCCCGAACGAGTTGCGTCGTCAGACGTGTTGGAATGAGGAGCAGCCCAATGCCCACGAGGCGTGCACCAACGGCGCGGCAGATGCGTCTGGCGGTAGAGCTGCGCAGGCTCCGTGAGGCGGCAGGCCTGACCGCTCGGCAGGCCGCAGCCATGCTCGGCGTGAGCAACGTCCAGATCAGCCAGATCGAGGCGGGACTGTCAGGAGTGAGCGAGCAGCGGCTCCGACGCCTCGCCTCCCATTACGCCTGCGTGGACGAGGAGTTCGTCAGCGCCTTGGTGGCGATGGCGGTCGACCGGACGCGGGGCTGGTGGGAGGAGTACCGAGGGCTGCTGCCCACGTCGTTCCTGGATCTGGCCGAGCTGGATCACCATGCCGCCTTCCAGCAGGACGTGGCCGTCCTGTACGTGCCGGGGCTCCTGCAGACGGAGGGCTACGCCCGAGCCGTTTTTTCTTCCAGGATTCCTGAACTCACCGAAGAAGAACTAGAGTTGCGCGTCCAGCACAGGCTGACGCGTCAAAGCAGAGCCACCTTTCCCCATGAGATCGTGATCCATGAGTCGGCCCTCCGTATCAGGGTCGGCGACCGTGCTGCTACGCGGACCCAACTCACACGTCTTCTGGAGGCTTCCGAAACAGACGGCATCACTTTGCGGGTCATTCCGTTCGACCTGGACGGCTTCGCCAGGGCCTCAAGCACGATGACGTATGTCGGTGGGGCTGTGTCCAGACTGGACACGGTTGCACGCGACGCGCCTCATGGGGCGCTCCTGATCGACTCCGAAGCCCAACTCAGCGCTTACCGAACGCGCTTCCATAAAGTAGAAGCCGCATCACTCGAACCGGGCCCATCGCGTGACTTCATCCACCGGCTGACGAAGGAGCTGTGAGGCACCCCATGGACAACTGGCGTAAGTCGTCCTACTCCGGCGAAGGCGACGGGAACAACTGCGTGGAAGTCGCGGTCTCCCCCACGCACACCGCCGTCCGCGACTCCAAGACCCCCACCCGAGCCACCCTTGCCTTCCCCGTCACCGCTTTCGCGCCCTTCCTCGAAGCCCTGAAGGAGTCGGCCGGCGAGCTGTGACACGTACGCGGGGCTCTTGCCGACATGGGGCTCAGGCGTGCGTCGGCAGTGTCTGCGGCCGTGCCTCGTGGCCGGCGAGGTGGAGCCGCAGGCGGGTGAGGTCCTCGGCCTCGACGAACACCTGCTGCCCCCAGTACGCGGCGAGGCGGTGGGCGACGTCGACCAGCCGGCGGCGGTCCTCGGGCGTGTACGCCGGGAAACGCGCATAGCCGTGGTCGGCGATCTTGTTCCCGAGTTCGCTGAAGAGCACGGCCCGGAAGCGCTGCTCCTCCTCGTCGGTCAGCGGTGCGACGGTGGCCTCGGCGGGCCGCAACCGGACGTTGTAGAGGTCTCGCATCACGTGCCGCTCCGCCATCTGCTCGGGTTCGTCCGCGAGAGCCTACCGACCCCGGCCTCCCGGGCAGGGCCCGGGAAGTCCAACCCCACCCGCACCGTGGAACCGCGTCCCACCGGTCCGCAGCGACCGCCCGGTGAGCGGGGTGGGCCGGGTGCCGGAGTGCACGATGACTGAGGGGTTCGCCGTGCGCGAGCCGGATGGCGGGCTTCGACGATCCCGGAGGACGGTTCGTAATGCTTTGAGTGGTTCTGGCGTCGCCTGAAATCGAAGGCACCCGCGCCAAGCTGAAACGCCTGGTCAGACTCGGCATCCTCACCGAGATCGACACCGGCGACTCCGCCCGGCAGCAGTAGCCGGCCAAGACCCGCGACCGGCAGAGACCCGGAAGAACCTGCCTGGGGCCGAAGCCGAAAGGCGCGGCGTCAGGACTCGTCGATCAGCTCGGTCGCGCGGATCACTGCGGTGAGGGCATCGGGGCGACCTGTGCGTTGGTGAACGTCAAGGCAGGTGTCGGCGAGCTTGATGACGTGTTCGTCCTGGTGACGGACGGCAAGGGCGAAGGTCTCTTCCGCCGACTGGTGGGCGGTGGGGAGGGCGTGCCGAGGTGTGGGTGCGGCGGGGGTGTAGGCCGCGGTCACGGCCGCGCTGGCCGCCCAGGCCGCGTGCAGGCTCATGACCCACTGGGTGCTGGGGAGTGCGGGCAAGGTACGCAGGACGGCCATGGGCGCGGTTGCGGCGTGAACCAGCATGACGGGCGAGCCGTGCGCGTTCGGGAGGTAGTGCACGGCGGCAGCCGTCGTCAGATCGGCCAGCAGGTCCCGGGCCTGCCCGGCGTCCGCGGCGGGTCTCAGCGCGGCCAGCGCGATCGGCCAGTCGGTCAGGTCGGTGAGCTGGTCGAGCCGGTGGTTGATGCCCGCGGTCTGGTCGGGAACGCGCGGAACGCCTGCGAGAGCGGACGCCGGGTCGGCGGTTCCGGAAGGGGTGGCGGACGGCACCCGCTGCCAGCGCGCCGCCCAGTAGCCGAGAGCCTGGCCGAGCTCGGCCAGGCGCGGTCCGTCCTCGTGGTCCAGCAGGGCGTGGACGGCGTGGCCGGTGCGGATCACCCCGTGGGTGGCGCCGGCCGCGATGCCGGGCAGAAGCCGTGGCCACCACGTCTCCAGTACCGCGCGCCAGGGTTGTTCGGTCACCTCGCGTTCGAAGAACGCAAGCCAGTCGCCGAGACGGTGAGGGTCCCCGAGCGCCGTGCGCCATTCGGCGGCGGTGATGGGCGAGGCGCCGCGGGGCCGATCGTCCAGCCGACTCATGTAGAGGTCCAACCAGCGGTGGACCTGTCGCGCGTGTCCGCGTCTGACCATGGATTCCACCGCCATGGGACCGTGATTGGTCAGCCAGCCTTCGAATTCCGGTCCGGTCCGGTGCAGCCGTTCGTAGGCCTCGTCGAGCGTGCCGTCGATCTTCATGTGATCTGACTCTAGCCACGCGATGATGCGCCACCATCGGTCCAGGGATCCAGACGCGCCCCTACACCGGACCTAGGACCTTCGGGGGGGCACCCACATCCAGATCGGCCCGACCGGAAGGAGGGAAGCGAGCATGGTGGCTCAGACGCCGGCCGAGCAGGCGCTCGCCCGTTCGTACACGACCGGTGACGCCGATGTGAGGTTCGACATCGACGATCTGTCGGTGGAGCACCGCCCGGGCGGCGCCGCCGTGCTGGCGTACCGGCTCACGGCGGAACGCCCCGGGCGAGAGGGCGAACGCTGGGCGGTCACGCTGCCCTGGGAGGACAGCTCCTTCACGGACGTCCTCGCCTCGCCCGCTCCGGACTTCGAACGGCTTCGGCAGCTCGTGCACCTCGTGCATGCGCTGCTGGAGGAGTGGTGGGACACGAAGAGCCACAACCGGCGGTCGGCGAAGACGGGCCACCGCCTCCCCTGAGGATGTCCCTTCGAGCCCCGGCTCACCCGCGTGAGGGAACAGGACCTGGCCCGCGCCGTCCCACCCCGGGGCCTTCGTCCCCTTCGTCCAAGCGCTCACAGCGGCTTCCCGGCGCTGAAGCCCGGACGGCCCGGCACCCTGTCACACCCCACCGGTACGGTCGGAGCATGTCCAACCAGTCCGCAGCGGCCCCCGGTGAGCGGCGGCTCGCCACCCTCGAAGGTGTCCTCGAGCGCATCACGTACGCGAATGAGGACAACGGCTACACGGTCGCCCGGGTCGACACCGGCCGGGGCGCCGGCGACCTGCTCACCGTCGTCGGGGCGCTGCTCGGTGCCCAGGTGGGCGAGTCGCTGCGGATGGAGGGGCGCTGGGGGTCCCATCCGCAGTACGGCAAGCAGTTCCACGTGGAGAACTACACGACACTGCTCCCGGCCACCGTCCAGGGAATCCGCCGCTATCTCGGCTCGGGGCTGGTCAAGGGCATCGGGCCGGTCTTCGCCGACCGCATCACCCAGCACTTCGGGCTGGACACCCTGACCGTCATCGAGGAGGAGCCCAAGCGGCTGATCGAGGTGCCCGGTCTCGGTCCCAAGCGGACCAAGAAGATCGCCGACGCCTGGGAGGAGCAGAAGGCGATCAAGGAGGTCATGCTCTTCCTCCAGACCGTCGAGGTGTCCACCTCCATCGCCGTGCGGATCTACAAGAAGTACGGCGACGCCTCGATCTCCGTCGTGAAGAACCAGCCGTACCGGCTGGCGTCCGACGTCTGGGGCATCGGTTTCCTCACCGCCGACCGGATCGCCCAGTCCGTCGGCATCCCGCACGACAGCCCGGACAGGGTCAAGGCGGGCCTGCAGTACGCCCTGTCGCAGGCCACCGACCAGGGTCACTGCTACCTCCCCGAGGAGAAGCTGATCGCCGACGCGGTGAAGCTGCTCCAGGTGGACACCGGGCTCGTCATCGAGTGCCTCGCCGAGCTGGCCGCGGAGCCGGAGGAGGGCGAGGACCCCGGAGTCGTACGGGAGAAGGTGCCCGACCCGCAGGGCGGCGACCCGGTCACCGCCGTCTACCTCGTCCCCTTCCACCGCGCCGAGCTGTCCCTCTCCGCCCAGCTGCTGCGGCTGCTGCGTACCGGCGAGGACCGGATGCCGGGCTTCCGGGACGTGGACTGGGCGAAGGCCCTCGGCTGGCTCAAGGGGCGTACGGGGGCCGACCTGGCCCCCGAGCAGGAGGCCGCCGTGAAGCTGGCGCTCACCGAGAAGGTCGCGGTCCTCACCGGCGGTCCCGGCTGCGGCAAGTCGTTCACCGTCCGCTCCATCGTGGAGCTGGCCCGCGCCAGGAAGGCCAAGGTGGTGCTCGCGGCGCCGACCGGCCGCGCCGCCAAGCGCCTGGCCGAGCTGACCGGCGCCGAGGCCTCCACCGTCCACCGCCTGCTGGAGCTCAGGCCCGGCGGCGACGCGGCCTACGACCGGGACCGGCCGCTGGACGCCGACCTGGTGGTGGTCGACGAGGCGTCCATGCTCGACCTGCTGCTGGCCAACAAGCTGGTCAAGGCCGTGGCGCCCGGCGCCCACCTGCTCTTCGTCGGCGACGTCGACCAGCTCCCCAGCGTCGGCGCGGGCGAGGTGCTCCGTGACCTGCTGGCGGACGGCAGTCCCGTCCCCGCCGTCCGCCTCACACGCGTGTTCCGCCAGGCCCAGCAGTCGGGCGTGGTGACCAACGCGCACCGGATCAACGCCGGGCAGCACCCGGTCACCGACGGCATGAAGGACTTCTTCCTGTTCGTCGAGGACGACACGGAGGAGACCGGCCGGCTCACCGTGGACGTGGCGGCCCGGCGCATCCCGGCGAGGTTCGGTCTGGACCCGCGCCGGGACGTGCAGGTCCTGGCCCCCATGCACCGGGGCCCGGCCGGCGCCGGCACGCTGAACGGACTGCTCCAGCAGGCCGTCACCCCGGGCCGCCCGGACCTGCCCGAGAAGCGGTTCGGCGGCCGGGTCTTCCGTGTCGGCGACAAGGTCACCCAGATCCGCAACAATTACGAGAAGGGCGCGAACGGGGTCTTCAACGGCACCGTCGGCGTGGTCACCTCACTCGACCCGGTCGACCAGAAGCTGACGGTGCTGACGGACGAGGACGAGGAGGTGCCGTACGAGTTCGACGAACTGGACGAACTGGCGCACGCCTACGCGGTGACCATCCACCGCTCCCAGGGCAGCGAGTACCCGGCCGTCGTCATCCCGGTGACCACCGGCGCCTGGATGATGCTCCAGCGCAATCTGCTCTACACGGCGGTCACCCGGGCCAAGCGGCTGGTCGTCCTCGTCGGCTCCCGCAGGGCGATCGGACAGGCGGTCCGCACGGTGTCGGCGGGCAGGCGTTGCACGGCGCTCGACTTCCGGCTCGCGGGCGCCTGATCCGCCGTTGTTGCGGTCCTTCGCCCCGTTCCCGGAAGAAAAATGATCGATCAAATGAGTCGTAAAGGTCACAAGGGCTTCCGGAAGTTGAACACAACGGGCAGGATGAGAAAGTTGGCGGCACTCAGTGCCGCCGATAGGCCCGATGGTCGACCCCGAGTGCACTCTCCTGAGCCAAATGGGGGATGGTAGAGACAGTCAGGGCACCTCGAAGATGAGGCACTACGTCGGTGAGGGAAGACGTGAGCGACAACTCTGTAGTACTGCGGTACGGCGACGGCGAGTACACCTACCCGGTGGTCGACAGCAGCGTCGGCGACAAGGGCTTCGACATCGGGAAGCTCCGCGCCCAGACCGGACTGGTGACGCTGGACAGCGGCTACGGCAACACCGCCGCATACAAATCCGCGATCACGTACCTGGACGGTGAGGGGGGCATCCTCCGTTACCGCGGGTACCCGATCGAGCAGCTGGCCGAGCGCTCCTCCTTCCTGGAGGTCGCCTACCTGCTGATCAACGGTGAGCTGCCGACCGTCGACGAGCTCAGCGTGTTCAAGAACAACATCACGCAGCACACCCTGCTGCACGAGGATGTCAAGAACTTCTACAAGGGCTTCCCGCGCGACGCGCACCCGATGGCCATGCTGTCGTCGGTCGTCTCGGCGCTGTCCACGTTCTACCAGGACAGCCACAACCCGTTCGACGAGCGCCAGCGCAACCTCTCCACCACCCGGCTGCTCGCCAAGCTTCCGACCATCGCGGCCTACGCGTACAAGAAGTCGATCGGTCACCCGTTCGTCTTCCCGCGCAACGACCTCGGTTACGTCGAGAACTTCCTGCGCATGACCTTCTCGGTCCCGGCCCAGGAGTACGAGCTCGACCCGGTCGTCGTCTCCGCCCTGGACAAGCTGCTCATCCTGCATGCGGACCACGAGCAGAACTGCTCGACCTCCACGGTGCGCCTGGTCGGTTCCTCGCAGGCGAACATGTTCGCCTCGATCTCCGCCGGCATCTCCGCCCTGTGGGGCCCGCTGCACGGTGGCGCCAACCAGTCGGTCCTGGAGATGCTCGAGGGCATCCAGGCCGACGGCGGCGACGTCGACTCCTTCATCCGCAAGGTGAAGAACAAGGAGGACGGCGTCCGCCTGATGGGCTTCGGCCACCGGGTCTACAAGAACTTCGACCCCCGCGCCAAGATCATCAAGGCCGCCGCGCACGAGGTGCTGTCCGCCCTCGGCAAGTCCGACGAACTGCTGGACATCGCGCTGAAGCTGGAGGAGCACGCGCTCTCCGACGACTACTTCGTCTCGCGCAGCCTCTACCCGAACGTCGACTTCTACACCGGTCTGATCTACCGGGCCATGGGCTTCCCGACCGAGATGTTCACGGTCCTGTTCGCCCTCGGCCGCCTTCCGGGCTGGATCGCCCAGTGGCACGAGATGATCAAGGAGCCGGGCTCCCGCATCGGCCGCCCGCGCCAGATCTACACGGGCGTGGTGGAGCGGGACTTCATCCCGGTCGAGCAGCGCTGACCGACCCCGGTCGCCCGCACGGACATCGGACGGCATGCCCTCAGGGTGTGCCGTCCGATGTTTTCGTCGGTCGGCGCACCCGCGCCGGAACCGGGCCTCGGGAAAAGAGAGAAGGCGCCCCGCGCCGGTCCCCCCACGGGCCGACGTCAGGGCGCCTTCCCATGCCCCGGTGCGGATTCCCCCCACGGGATCCGGCCGGGCGCCTGTGAAGAACAGCGCCTGAATCGCTGTGTGAGCACAATGAGCAGAACAGAACCCACTGTCCTTGTGCGGTCTGCCGGGACAGCGCACGGTCGGGAGGGCCGCTCAAAGCTCTCCGATGTACGTGCCCCGGCAACGCAGTCTGGGAAAGTCCCCCAAAGACATCCCCAGATGTCAGGTCGCGCCCCCCAAGACGCTTCCCGACATCGCCAACTTAGACCTTCGAACCCCTTCGATGGTTACGTTCACTTCACTGTGATCTGCGTCTCCTGCGCATGTCCGTTACATGCGCAAGAGCCCCGGTATCGCCAATGGGGCCCAGGCGTAAGAGTGGTGCGTACGCCTTGTGAAGAGCTTATGTGAAAGGTCGTACCGGACTCCAGGGGTTCATCAGGTCGAGATCTCAATGAAACGCCCGTCGGCGGCGGGTCGGCCGGTGCGGCGGAGGCCGGCCGGGGCACCGTGTCCTCAGGGCCTGCCGGCCAGTTCGAAGCCGGCCTCGTCGACGGCGGCGCGGACGGCCTCCTCGTCGAGCGGGGCCGCGGAGACGACGGTGACCACGCCGGTGGCGGCGACGGCCTTCACCGAGGAGACCCCGGGGAGCCCGGAGATCTCGCCGGAGACGGCGCCCTCGCAGTGGCCGCAGCTCATGCCGCTCACCTTGTAGGTGGCGGTGACGGAACCCTGGGTGTCGGTCTGGGTGGTCATGTGTCACTCCCTCGTCGAGGCGTATGGGGTTGAGGGGGCCCGCGGGGGCCACGTTTTTCATTCTATACCCCTAGGGGGTATGAATCCAGGACCGTCGGGGCTCCCGGATCGAGGAGCCGCCCGCGACAGGGCGGAGGTTCGCGGATAGCGTTCCGCCGCAAACGGTGATCGCCGGGAAGGGGCGGGGGGCGCCGGGGTGCGCGTACGGCACTCCGCGCCGGTCCCCGCACCACCGGCGTGGACGGAGGGCGGGCCGGTCATGCGGGCGGTGGTGTTCGAGCGGTACGGGGAACCGGCCGAGGTGCGGGAGGTCGCGGATCCGGAGCCCGCGGAGCACGGGGTCGTGGTGCGGGTCGAGGCCACCGGCCTGTGCCGCAGCGACTGGCACGGCTGGCAGGGCCACGACCCGGACATCGCGCTGCCGCACGTGCCCGGCCATGAACTCGCCGGTGTCGTCGAGGCGGTCGGCGCGCGGGTCACCGGCCGGCGGGTCGGCGACCGGGTCACCGTCCCCTTCGTCTGCGCCTGCGGGAACTGCCCGGCCTGCGCGGCAGGGGACCAGCAGGTGTGCGAGCGGCAGACCCAGCCCGGCTTCACCCGCTGGGGCTCGTTCGCCCAGTACGTGGCCCTGGACCACGCCGACGTGAACCTGGTCGACGTCCCCGGGGGCATGTCCTTCGCGACGGCCGCCTCCCTGGGCTGCCGCTTCGCCACGGCCTACCGGGCGGTGGTGCAGCAGGGCCGGGTGGCGGCGGGGGAGTTCGTCGCGGTGCACGGCTGCGGCGGGGTGGGCCTGTCGGCCGTGATGATCGCGGCGGCCTCGGGCGCCCGGGTCGTCGCCGTGGACGTGTCCCCCCGGGCCCTGGACCTGGCACGGAAGTTCGGCGCGGCTCAGTGCGTGGACGGGGCCAGGACGGAGGACACCGCGGCCGCGGTCCGCGACCTCACCGGCGGTGGCGCCCACCTCTCCCTGGACGCCCTGGGCTCGCCCGCCACCTGCGCCGCCTCCGTGAACGGCCTGCGCCGCCGGGGCCGTCACGTCCAGGTCGGCCTGCTGCCCTCACCGACGGGCACGACCCCGGTGCCGATGGCCCGCGCCGTCGCCCTGGAGCTCGAACTCCTCGGCAGCCACGGCATGGCCGCGCACGCCTATCCCCCGATGCTGGAGCTGGTCCGGGCGGGCGTCCTGCGCCCCGACCTGCTGGTGACGCGCACCATCGGCCTGGACGCGGTCCCGTCGGCCCTGGCGGCGATGGGCACGGCACCGGGCGCGGGCGTGACGGTCATCGAGCCCTGGAACTGAGCACCGCCCACGCCCGGCTTCGGCCGGGCGCGGGCGGTGTCGTGCGGATCGCTCAGTCCCTGCGGTTCCGGTTGCCGGGCCGGGCCGCCACCCAGCGGCGCACCGTGTCCGCGTACCAGTACGGTTTGCCGCTCTCCACGTGGTCGGGCGGGGGCAGCAGACCGTGCTTGCGGTAGGAGCGTACGGTGTCCGGCTGCACCTTGATGTGCGCCGCGATGTCCTTGTACGACCACAGGCGTCGGTCGGTCATGCGTCGTTCCTCCCCACGAGCACCACGGAGGCGGCCAGGGGGCGGCCGTCAGGGGGAGCCGGGTGCTGCGCTGGCGATCACCCAGCGTTCTGCCCGGTCAACGACGCGTTACGAAGTGGGTTGGCGGTTGTGCGCGGGGCGTGACGGAATAGCCGCCTGCACGGGACATCTGTGACAGGGGCGGGGTGTTTGTGACACAAGTGACGCAAAGATCCTCGCCGGTCCGTCGGTGGGGCGGGTTGACCCGTTCGGGGCATCTCCGGCCGAACCGGCCGGGTTCGGGGAGGCCCTGTCGAGATCTGGTCCGTATGTCTGGACAAAGTATTGACAGGGCTTCGCTCCACGGCTAGAAACCGGGGGAGAGCCGTACCAGGACGACCCGGGACCACCGGACACCGCGACACGGCACGAAGGGAACGCGATCGCGATGGCGTACGACCTGATCACCATGGGCCGTATCGGAGTGGACCTCTACCCGCTCCAGACCGGTGTCCCGCTTCCGCAGGTCACCTCCTTCGGCAAGTTCCTCGGCGGCTCGGCGACGAACGTCGCGGTCGCCGCCGCCCGCCTCGGGCGGCACACGGCGGTGATCAGCCGCACCGGCGACGACCCCTTCGGCACCTACCTCCACCAGGAGCTGCGCGACTTCGGCGTGGACGACCGCTGGGTCACCGCGGTCCCCGGGCTGCCCACCCCGGTCACCTTCTGCGAGGTGTTCCCGCCGGACGACTTCCCGCTGTACTTCTACCGCCGGCCCAAGGCCCCCGACCTGGAGATCGACGCCCACGAACTCGACCTGGACGCCATCCGTGACGCGAGCGTCTTCTGGGTCACCGGCACCGGACTGAGCGAGGAGCCCAGCCGCACCGCGACCCTCGCTGCACTCGCCCACCGGGCCAAGGCCGGCACCACCGTCTTCGACCTCGACTGGCGCCCGATGTTCTGGCGCGATCCCGACCAGGCCCGCCCCTTCTACCGGGAGGCCCTGCGCCACACCACCGTCGCCGTGGGCAACCTGGACGAGGTGGAGGTCGCCGCCGGCGTCCGCGAACCCCACGCCGCAGCCCGCGCGCTGCTGGCCGCCGGCGTCGAACTCGCCGTGGTCAAGCAGGGACCGAAGGGCGTCCTCGCGGTCAGCGCCACGGGCGAGAGCGCCGAGGTCCCGCCGCTCCCGGTGAACGTCCTCAACGGCCTCGGCGCCGGCGACGCCTTCGGCGGCTCCCTCTGCCACGGCCTGCTCGCCGGCTGGAGCCTGGAGCGGACCATGCGGTACGCCAACGCCGCCGGAGCCATCGTCGCCTCCCGGCTCGAGTGCTCGTCCGCGATGCCCACCGAGGACGAGATCGAGGCGGCGGTCACCGCGGGGGCCGTGCGATGACCGAGCTGAACCCGGCCGCGTGAGTCCCGGCCGTATCCCGGGGCGCCGCTGACGGCCCGCCCCGACACCGATCGCCTCCGGCGCGGGAGGCCGCTTTGCTTTGGCAGGAGCGAAGTGCGTGCGATGACTCCCCGCCCGCTACGGCCCCGCGCCGGAGGTCCCCGCCCCACCACCGCGGCTCACCCCGACCCAAGTGTCTACGGGGGGACCGCAACGCCCGACAGAGTGTCGGGCGCGCCCCGCGCCCGATCCTGGTGGGATGAAACCAAGGCACGTAACCCAAGGCACGTGAAGAACCGGCGCCGCCCTCTGCGAAGGAGTACTCGGTCATGACGAAGATCGTCAATCACTGGATCGGCGGCAAGGCCGCCGAAGGCACGTCGGGCGCGTACGGGCCGGTGACCGACCCGGCGACCGGCGAGGTCACCACGAAGGTCGCGTTCGCCTCCGTGGAGGAGGTGGACGCCGCGGTCGCCGCCGCCAAGGAGGCGTACCTGACCTGGGGTCAGTCCTCCCTGGCCCAGCGGACCTCCGTCCTCTTCGCGTTCCGGGCGCTGCTGGACGCGCACCGCGACGAGATCGCCGAGCTGATCACCGCCGAGCACGGCAAGGTGCACTCCGACGCGCTCGGCGAGGTCGCGCGCGGACTGGAGATCGTCGACCTGGCCTGCGGGATCAGCGTGCAGCTCAAGGGCGAGCTGTCCACGCAGGTCGCCAGCCGGGTCGACGTCGCCTCGATCCGCCAGCCGCTGGGCGTCGTGGCGGGCATCACCCCGTTCAACTTCCCGGCGATGGTGCCGCTGTGGATGTTCCCGCTGGCCATCGCCTGCGGCAACACCTTCGTGCTGAAGCCGTCCGAGAAGGACCCCTCGGCCGCCGTCCGCCTCGCCGAGCTGCTGTCGGAGGCCGGACTGCCGGACGGCGTCTTCAACGTCGTCCACGGCGACAAGCTCGCCGTGGACCGGCTCCTCGCCCACCCCGACGTCAAGGCCGTCTCCTTCGTCGGCTCCACGCCGATCGCCCGCCACATCCACACCACCGCCTCGGCGAACGGCAAGCGCGTCCAGGCCCTGGGCGGCGCCAAGAACCACATGCTGGTACTGCCCGACGCCGACCTGGACGCGGCGGCCGACGCCGCCGTCTCCGCCGCCTACGGCTCGGCGGGGGAGCGCTGCATGGCGATCTCCGCGGTCGTCGCCGTCGGCGCGATCGGCGACACCCTGGTGGAGAAGATCCGCGAGCGTGCCGAGAAGATCAAGATCGGCCCCGGCAACGACCCGGCCTCCGAGATGGGCCCGCTGATCACCAAGGCCCACCGCGACAAGGTCGCCTCCTACGTGGCGAACGCGGCGGGCGAGGGCGCCGAGGTCGTCCTGGACGGGACCGGCCACACCGTCGAGGGCCACGAGGGCGGCCACTGGATCGGCATCTCCCTGCTGGACAAGGTGCCCACGTCCGCGAAGGCCTACCAGGACGAGATCTTCGGCCCGGTGCTGTGCGTGCTGCGCACCGAGACGTACGAGGAGGCCCTGGACCTGATCAACGCCTCGCCGTACGGCAACGGCACCGCGATCTTCACCCGGGACGGCGGCGCCGCCCGCCGCTTCCAGCTGGAGGTCGAGGCCGGCATGGTCGGCGTGAACGTGCCGATCCCGGTCCCCGTCGGCTACCACTCCTTCGGCGGCTGGAAGGACTCCCTCTTCGGCGACCACCACATCTACGGCAACGACGGCACGCACTTCTACACCCGCGGCAAGGTCGTCACCACCCGCTGGCCCGACCCCTCCGACGCCCCGACCGGCATCGACCTGGGCTTCCCCCGCAACCACTGACGGCGCGGACCACTGACCGCCCGAAGCGCCGGCCGTCCGAAGCGCTGCCCCCGGGGCCGTCCGACAAGGGCGGCCCCGGGGCGTTCGCGTACCACGGTTGCGGTACGCGGCGGGTGTCGCGTACGCCGCTGGGAGGTCACCCGGTTCGGTCTGCGGTCGGCACCGTATGGATGGAGCGGCCCGTACGGTTGACGCATGGATCTTCGAATGCCCGGCCGGCCCGGACTGCGGTGGCCCCGTTCGTGGCGGCCGCGCCGGACGCTGGCCGCCGTGGCCGCCGTCGTCGTGCTCGCCGGGGCCGGTACGTGGACCGCCGTCGCCTCCGAGGACCCGGCGCCCGCGGTCAGCCGGACCGACCGGACCACGAGTACGGCCGACGGGGTGCGCATCGACACCTCGTACTTCACCGCCGGCCCGGACGGCCGCCGCCCCGCCGTGCTGCTCGGGCACGGCTTCGGCGGCAGCAAGGACGACGTACGGCAGCAGGCCGAGGAACTCGCGCGCGAGGGGTACGCGGTACTGACCTGGTCCGCGCGCAGCTTCGGCGAGTCCACCGGGAAGATCGGGCTGAACGACCCGAAGGGCGAGGTCGCCGACGTCTCCCGGCTCATCGACTGGCTGGCGGAGCAGCCCGAGGTGCAGTTGGACGAGGCCGGCGACCCGCGCCTGGGCATGGCCGGCGCCTCCTACGGCGGCGCCATCGCGCTGCTCACCGCCGGACACGACGACCGGGTGGACGCCCTCGCCCCCGCGATCACCTACTTCGACCTCGCCGAAGCGCTGTTCCCGAACGGCGTGTTCAAGAAGCTGTGGGCGGGCGTCTTCGTCAACACCGGCGGCGGCTGCGAGAAGTTCGAACCCGCGCTGTGCCGGATGTACGAGCGGGTCGCCGAGTCCGGCACCCCGGACGCCGAGGCCGTCGCGCTCCTGAAGGAGCGGTCCCCGTCCGCCGTCGCCGACCGCATCGACGTACCGACGCTGCTGATGCAGGGCCAGAACGACTCCCTGTTCCCGCTCGGCCAGGCCGACGCCGCGGCGAAGGCGATCCGGGCCAACGGCGCCCCGGTCGACGTCGACTGGATCGCCGGCGGGCACGACGGCGGTGAACCGGAGGCGGACCGCGTCCGCACCCGCACCCTGGCCTGGTTCGACCGGTACCTGAAGGACGACAAGAGCGCCGACACCGGCCCCGCCTTCCGCGTCACCCGCACCGGAGGCGTCGACTCCACCAATGGGCGGGCCGTGCTGAGCGGTGCGAGCGCGGACCGCTACCCGGGCCTGACCGGCGGCGGCAGGTCCATCCCCCTCACCGGAGGCGAGCAGAGCTTCGCCAACCCGGCCGGCGCCAACCCGCCCGCCGTCTCCGCCCTGCCCGGCCTCGGCGGTGCCGGCGGCCTCTCCCAGCTGTCCTCGCTCGGCGTCGGCGTCTCCCTGGACTTCCCCGGCCAGCACGCCCGCTTCGAGTCGGCCCCGGTCACCGGCGACCTGCGGATCACCGGATCGCCGACGGCCACCGTGCACGTGAGGTCGACCGGCGACGACGCCGTCCTCTTCGGGAAGGTGTACGACGTCGGCCCGGACGGGCGGCAGCAGGTGCTGCCGTCCCAGCTGGTCGCCCCGGTCCGCGTCGAGGACGCCAAGGCCGGCAAGGACGTGACCGTCACGTTCCCGGCCGTCGACCACGAGGTCCGGCAGGGCCACCGCCTGCGTCTCGTCCTCGCCTCCACCGACCTCGGCTACGCCTCACCCGTCGCCCCGGCGACGTACACCGTCTCCCTCAAGGGCGACCTCACCGTGCCCACCGCGCCCGGGGTGACCACCGCGGCGGCCCCGCTGCCCGCGTGGGTGTGGTGGCTGCCGCTCGCCGGAGCCGTGACCGCCCTCGTCCTGGTGCTCACCGGCCGCCGTCGCACGGCCGCCGCGCCCCCCGACCCCGAACTCGCGGACGTGCCCCTGCAGATCACGGACCTGAGCAAGCGCTACGCCCGCTCCGCCGAGCGGTACGCCGTGCGGAACCTGTCCTTCCGTGTGGAGAGGGGCCAGGTCCTCGGCCTGCTCGGGCCGAACGGCGCGGGCAAGACCACCACCCTGCGCATGCTGATGGGCCTGATCACACCCGACGGCGGCGAGATCCGCGTCTTCGGTCACGCCATCCGCCCCGGCGCCCCGGTGCTCTCCCGGGTCGGCGCCTTCGTCGAGGGCGCGGGCTTCCTGCCGCACCTGTCCGGCCGGGAGAACCTGGAGCTGTACTGGCGGGCCACCGGGCGCCCGCCCGAGGACGCCCACCTGGACGAGGCCCTGGAGATCGCGGGCCTCGGCGACGCCCTCGCCCGCGCGGTGCGCACCTACTCCCAGGGCATGCGCCAGCGCCTCGCCATCGCCCAGGCCATGCTCGGCCTGCCCGACCTGCTCATCCTGGACGAGCCGACCAACGGGCTGGACCCGCCGCAGATCCGCGAGATGCGCGAGGTGATGATCCGGTACGCGGCCGCCGGCCGCACGGTGATCGTCTCCAGCCATCTGCTGTCGGAGGTCGAGCAGTCCTGCACCCACCTCGTCGTCATGGACCGCGGCGGGCTGGTCCAGGCCGGGCCGGTGCGGGAGATCGTCGGCTCCGGCGACACCCTGCTCGTGGGCACCGGGTCCCCCGTGGACGAGCCGCTCGCCGAGAAGGTGGCCGCCCTGCCGGGCGTCGCCTCGGCGGTCCGCGTCGACGACGGGCTGCTGGTCCGTCTCGACGCCGACGGCACCGCCGCCCGCCTGGTCGCCGAACTGGTCCGGCTGGAGGTGCCGGTGGAGTCGGTGGGCCCGCACCGCCGCCTCGAAGACGCCTTCCTCACGATGATCGGAGGTTCCGCATGAGCACGCTCACCGAGCGGACCGGGCTCACGGAGCCCGGCGGGCCCGGGAAGCCGACCGGGCCCGTGGAGGTGGCCGACGGCTACCGCGCGGGCCGCACGCTGCCGCTGCGGGTCGAGCTGGTCCGGCAGCTGAAGCGCCGCCGCACGCTCGTCATGGGCGCGATCCTCGCCGCCCTGCCGTTCGTCCTGGTCGTCGCCTTCGCGATCGGCGGTGAGCCGGAGGGTCGGGAGGGCCGGATCACCCTGATGGACACGGCCACCGCCTCCGGCGCCAACTTCGCCGCCGTGAACCTGTTCGTCTCGGCGGGCTTCCTGCTGGTCATCCCGGTCGCCCTGTTCTGCGGGGACACGGTCGCCTCGGAGGCCGGCTGGTCCTCGCTGCGCTATCTGCTCGCCGCGCCGGTGCCGCGCATGCGGCTGCTGTGGTCCAAGCTCGTCGTCGGGCTGGGGCTCAGCCTCGCCGCGATGGTGCTGCTGCCGGTCGTCGCGCTCGCCGTCGGCACCGCCGCCTACGGCTGGGGCCCGCTGCGGATCCCCACCGGCGGCTCGCTGGACCCCGCGACGGCGGCGCAGCGGCTCGTGGTGGTCGTGGCGTACATCTTCGTGTCCCAGCTGGTCACCGCCGGGCTCGCCTTCTGGCTGTCGACGCGCACCGACGCCCCGCTGGGCGCGGTCGGCGGCGCCGTCGGACTGACCATCGTCGGCAACGTCCTCGACGCGGTGACCGCCCTCGGCGACTGGCGGGACTTCCTGCCCGCGCACTGGCAGTTCGCCTGGGCGGACGCCGTCCAGCCGGATCCGGAGTGGTCCGGCATGATCCAGGGCGCCGCGGTCTCGGTGACGTACGCGTTGGTGCTGTTCGCGCTGGCCTTCCGCGGTTTCGCCCGCAAGGACGTGGTGTCGTAGCCGCGGATGCCCCAAGTGGGCCGAGTGGGCCAAGCGGGTGAATCTGCGCAACCGATTCCCGTGCGTCGGGTTGATGAAGCAGAAGGGCTTGCGACGCCACGAGAAAGGAAAGCGCTGTGCTGCTCCGTCCGCGGTACACCGGCATCTTCCGCAGGCATCCCCGACGGTGAGCGTGCCGTGGTGTCCACGTACCAGCCTCCCGGCTCCGCCGTGGCCGGCCTCGCGCGTCGATCTCCGTGTCGAGGCCGCCGGCTTTCCCACTTCTTTCGAGCAGGAAGACGAACGACATTGCGACAGACCCTGAGCAAGGGAGTGTTCGCGGCGGCCGCCGCGACGGGCATTCTCTCTCTGTACGGCGCCCCCGCCTTCGCCGACGCGTACGCGGAGGGGGTAGCCACGGACTCTCCCGGCGTGGCGTCCGGGAACAACGTCCAGGTGCCGGTGGAGGTGCCGGTGAACGTGTGCGGCAACACCGTCGGTGCGGTCTCCGTGCTGAACGAGGCCTCCGGCAACGTGTGCGCCAACACGTCGCACACGTCCGAGACCAAGGCTGAGGACAAGTCCGGGCCCCGGCCCGGGAACCGGTCCTCCGTCGAGCGCTCGTACGGCGGCTCCGACGGTCACGGCGGCGGTGGCGCGTACGCGGAGGGGGTCGCCAAGGACTCTCCCGGTGTGGCGTCCGGAAACCTCGTCCAGGCGCCGGTGCACGCGCCGGTGAACGTGTGCGGCAACAACGTCGACCTGATCGGGGCGTTCAACGAGGCGTCCGACAACGACTGCCGCAACACCTCGCACGGCGGCTCCGGCGGCGGTGGCGCGTACGCGGAGGGGGTCGCCAAGGACTCTCCCGGTGTGCTGTCCGGAAACCTCGTCCAGGTCCCCCTCGGCCTGCCGCTGAACGTGTGCGGCAACAACGTCGGCCTGGTCGGGCTGTTCAACGGGGCGTCCGACAACGACTGCCGCAACGAGCAGGGCCGGTCGCCCGAGCTCGAGGACCGCATTGAGCGTGAGACGCCTTCGTCGCCGCCCACGCGTACGCACACCCCGCCTCCGACGAACGTCGTCGACACGCCGTCGCAGGACGTGGAGGAGCCCGGTGCGCCGCCGCACCTGGCCGAGACCGGCAGTGACGGCATGCTGGCGGCCTCGGCCGCCGGTGCCACCCTGCTCGTGGGCGGGGCGCTGCTGTACCGCCGCGGTCGCGTCGCCCTCCGCCGGTAGCAGTTCCCGGGTGCCGGGCCCCGTCGGCCCGGCACCGCGCGGCTTCCCGGAGCTCTGAGACCGGGCGGGCCCCCGGACCGGCCCGGACCACCTCGTACGGTGGCCCGGGCCGGTCCGGGGGCTCAGTGCTGTACGGAAAGGGTTTCCCGTCAGAGGCTCACCGGCGTCGGCGAGTCGGCCCGGCCGACGGCCGACGGGACCGGGACCCTTCCCCGCGCGGGGGTGGACCTGAGCCGGCGGCGCACCCCTTGGACGAGTGCCGCCGCCGTGTACGTCGCGCCCTGGACGAAGCGCATGGACGGGCCGAAGCCGGACGCCGTCGTCAGGCCCGCGAAGAACAGTCCGGGATGGGAGGACTCGAAGCCCCGTCCGATCGCCGGGGAACCGTCGGGCAGGGCCGCCAGCGTCCCGCGCAGCTCGGCGGAGAGCATGCCGAGCCGCTCGCGGTGCACCCGGAACCCCGTGGCGGCGATGACGTGTTCGGTCCCGAGGGAGCGGGACTCACCCGTGCGGTTCACCAGGTCCAGCCGTACCCCACCCGGCACCGCGCAGGCCTCCGTGACCTCGTGGCCCGGCAGCAGTTCCACCGCGCGCTCCACCCGGTCCCGCACCCACCAGGCGCCCGCCGGACCCAGCGCCGTGGCCGCGATGTGCGACCGGGTCGGCTGCGGCAGCCGCCGGAAGAGGCCGGGGCGCTCGGAGTAGAACCAGTTCCGCCAGCCGGGGCCGAGACCGCTGTGCGGGGAGCGGACCGACTGCCACCAGGGGCGCTCCCAGGCCGGCGGCACGTCGTTCCAATGCACCCGGTCCGCCCGCGCCAGCACCCGTACGCGCGTGCCCTGTTCGGCGAGAAGGGCCGCGGTCTCCAGGGCCGCCTGGCCGCCGCCGAGCACCGTGACGTCCTTGCCGCGGAACTGGTCGAGGTCGCTGTGATGGCTGCTGTGCGTCACCAGTGAGGGGTGCAGTCCGCGCAGGGCCTGCGGCACCTCGATGAACGGCATCACACCGACCGCCAGCGCCACCGTCCGCGCGTGCAGCGCCTCTCCGTCGTCGGTGACCACCGTGAAGCCGGCGGGGCCGGACGCCACCCGGGACACCATGCGCTCGTCGATCCCCGGAACGGCATGGCGGGCGAACCACAGGCCGTACTCCGCGAACGCCGTCACCGGGATCGGCTCCGCGTGTCGTGCCGTCAGGCCGTGCTCCGCGCAGTAGGCGGCCAGGGTCCACTCCCCGTCCGGATCCGAGAGGTTGGACGCCCACGGCTCCGACTTCAGGAACATGCCGGCGGGCATGTTGTCCCGCCAGGACGCCATGGGCCGACCGAACACGCGCAGGTTCAGCCCGGCGGCCGCGGCGTGGGACGCGATCGACAGACCGTACGGTCCGGCGCCCACCACCAGAAGGTCGTACATCATCAACTGCTCGCTTTCTCGTTGTCGTTCGGGGAGGGCGAGGCCGCCCGGGGGATCAGGGGTGATGCCGGTGCCGCCGCCGTGCCGGGGCCCAGCCGCTCGCGCAGCCGGCCGGACACATGACGGGCCCACAGGGCCCACATCGCCCGTCCGGGTCCGCGGTCGTCCCGGGCGTACCAGGCCAGTTCGCGTCCGCCCGGCGCCGTGCGCAGCGCGGCGAGCGGCGCGTAGTTCTCCACCACGAACGTCCGGCCGGCCACCGGCTCGCCGGCCGGCGGGCGACGGCCCGTCAGATCCATGTGGAGGGCGCGTACGACGTCCAGTCCGGCGCTGTCCTCGAAGAGCCGGAACTGGGCGCCGGGGCGCGGGTTGAAGTCGAGCAGGTGGTACCGGCCCGTCGCGTGGCAGCGGCGGAAATCGAGGTCGAAGACGCCGCGGTAGCCCAGTTCGCCGGCGAGCCGCTCGGCCAGGGCCTGCACCTGGGCGTTGGGTGTCCAGCAGCCCACCGCCGTCAGCCCCGCGCCGCGCGGCCAGGACAGTTGCTTCCGGCCCGGCCCACCCGTGCGCACGGTGCCCGAGTGGTCGGCGTAGCCGTGGAAGAACCAGTCCCGGTCCGGCCCCGGCGGCAGGTAGGCCTGCAACAGGAGCCGGCTGCCCGCCTCGTCGGTGCGCCGGTACAGCTCCCGGGCCTGTTCCGCGGACCGCACCAGCTGGGTGCTGCGCAGCCCGCTGCCGGCCGGCAGCAGCCAGGGCCGGCTCCACTTCGCCACCAGGGGCAGCCCGAGCCGCCACGCGTCCTCGGTGGCCCGCTGGGGGCTGTCAGGGACGAGCGTGACCGGGTGCGGAATGTCCGCGGACGCGCACACGGCGGCCAGCTCCGCCTTGTCGGCGACGCGTTCGGGCAGCGTGCCGGGCATCTCGGGCAGCAGGTAGGAGGGTGCCAGGGCGTCCCGCAGGTGCCCGGCGGCGATCGCGCTCGCGTCGTCCATCGGGACCAGGACGGCGGGACGTGCGATCCGGTCGGCCACGCGGCGCAGCACGGCGAGGATGTCGTCCGTGGACGCGCCGGGTGCCGGCGGTGGATGCAGCCGCCGGACATAACGTGAGCGGTGAACGGGACTTCTGGACTCGTCGGCGACGACATGCACCTCCACTCCCGCCCTGCCGAGCGAACGCACGGCTCCCAGCGTTCCGTGATGGAAGGGATTCCGGTCGATCCGCAGAATGACGGCGGGGACGCGGGTGTCGAGCAGCGGCACGAATTCCTCCTTCTTTCGAGTTCTTTCGAGTTCTTTCGAGTGCTGCGGGGTTCTGCAGGCTTCTTCGGGGGTTCTGCAGGGTTCTTCGGGGTTCTTCGGGTTTCTTTTCGATCGGCTCGCCCGCACGGGGGAGCGCGGCACTCGGAAGCCGCATGTCAGTGGCGTCACGGGATTTCCTGTGACTGACTTTCGTATGACTGTTCGTCAATAAAGAGTCCAGAAACTGAAGGTCGAACGAGAGCGAAGAGAGGAGTCGGTATGGCCCCACAGCACGAGCGTGTCCGGGTTCGCGGGCCGGTCGTGGGCGCGGTGGCGATCGCGGTGTCGGCCGCCCTGGCGTTCGGTCTCATGGCGGGCACGGGGGTGGAGGTGGCGGGCGACGACTCCCGCGCTCCGGCGCCGGGTCCGGCGGCGTCCGTCAAGGCGTCCCCGAGCCCGGGGCCGTCCCGTCCGGTACCGGAAGGGAAGTTCCCGCCCTTCGGCGCCTTCCTCGCCTCCGACGCCCGTGGTGTGGCCCGTATGGAGCAGTTCAGCCGCTGGCTGGGCGGTGCCGAGCTCCGCGTCGGCCACACCTACCTGCCCGGCAACCACTGGAGCGACATCGCGGGCGACGTCGACTTCCTCAAGGAGTGGGCGCACTGGCGCAACAAGAAGGACGACCGGATGCTCGTCCTCAACGTGCCCATGCAGGAGCGCAACGAGGAGGGCGTCCCCGACGAGGAGGTCCGGCAACTGCTGCGGCGGGGCGCGGCCGGAGAGTTCGATCACCACTTCCGTGCCCTGGCCGAGCGGCTGGTCCGGCTGAAGGTGCCGGACACGATCCTCGTGCTCGGCTGGGAGATGAACGGTGCCACGTACACCCACCGGTGCGGGCCGGATCCGGAGGCCTGGAAGAAGTACTGGAACAGGATCGTCACCGCCATGCGGGCGGTGCCGGGCCAGAAGTTCCGGTTCGACTTCGCGCCGAGCCGCGGCCGGGACTCCGTTCCCTGGACGCAGTGCTACCCCGGGGACGGAACGGTCGACATCCTCGGCATGGACTCCTACGACCAGCCGGCCGGAATGCCGTTCGACGAACAGGTGGAGGAGCCGTACGGACTTCAGGACCACGTGGATTTCGCGAAATCCCACGGCAAGCCCATCTCCTATCCCGAATGGGGGCTTTTCCGCAACGGTGACAATCCCGAGTACATGCGCGGCATGCTCGCGTGGATGGACGAGCACCGGCCGCTGTACAACACGGTGACCGACTACTGCCCGCACGGTGTGTGGCAGTGCGGCGACAACCCGGAATCGTCCCGCGTCTACCGGACGACGCTGTTCGGCCGCACCGGCACGGCGACCCCGGCGCCCACCCCCACACCCGCGCCCACACTCCCGCCCACCGAGCCGAAGCCGCCGACGAGCTGCCCGCCGCTGGACCTGGGCGACTGGGTGGAGCACTGGCTCGGCGGGAAGCTCTGCTTCCGCTTCGACTGGTGGTCGCGCATGGGTTAGCGCCGCAGCCGGCCCGGCCGGGTACACCGCGGTCACCGCTTTTTGCGCGCGTCGGCGGCGGTGGCCGGGCCGGGCACCGAGGCGGCCGGGGGGTTCTCGGTGTTCTTGGTGTTCTTGGCATCCTTGGAGTTCTTGGCGTTCTGGCCGTTGCGCCGCGGCCGGGTCAGCAGGGCCAGCGAGCCCAGCAGCCCGCCCGCGCTCGCCCCCACCAGGGTGGTCACCGCGGGCGACGCGGACGTCGGCTCGTTCGGTTTCACCGCACGCGAGAACTGCACGAGCCGGACCTGGGTGCTGCCTTTGGTGTGGTCCGCGTGCCGAATCAGCGCGCGGGAGACCGCGTTGGCCATGTCGACGGCGAGGCCGGGGTTCGCCGAGGTGGCCGAGACGGCGACCATCGGCGCGTCCGGCGAGGTCGCCGTACGCACGCTGTCCCGCAGGGTCCGCACCGGAACACCCGCCCACACCTGGGCGTCCCCGAGCACCGCGAGCTGCGTGGCCACCCGTCCGTACGCCTGGGCGAAGCCGCGGGCGGACTCCGGGGTGGACTTCGCGGTCGGTACGGCGACGACGTAGCTGGTGGCCGTGTAGGTGGTGGGGGTGAGCATGCCGTACGCGCCGCCGGTCAGGCCGCCGACGAGAGTGCCGCCGACCACGAGTACGGACCAGGTCGGCAGCCTCCTGAGACGGTCCGGGAACAGGCGGTGCCGACGGGCCGGAGTGTCGGTCATGACGTGCTGGCTCCGAGGGGTGAGAGGGATGAGGGGGAACGGGAGACGGCTGCCGCGTACACGTCCATGAGGCGGGCCGTGCTGCGGGTGATGCTGTAGCGCCGAGCGGCCTCGGGTGCCGTGCGCGGCCCGGGGCCCGCCGTGCGGACCTCGGAGATCGCGCGCGCGTACTCCTCGGGGCCGCCGAGCACCCGACGGGCACCGGCGGCCGACGGCACCGCGTCCTCGATCGCCGGACAGGACGCGTAGAGCACGGGCAGGCCCGACGCCAGCGCCTCCACGGCGGCCAGGCCGAACGACTCCTCCGCGGACGGGGAGGCGAGCAGGTCCATCGCCGACAGGAGCGAGGGCAGGTCGGGGCCCGGCGAGCCGTCCAGGCCGTAGGGACGTTCGCCGGTGAACAGGACGCGGCCGGCCACACCGGCCTCGCCGGCCGTGCGGCGCAGGAGGTGCTCCTCGGGGCCGCCGCCCACCAGCAGCAGCCAGTGGTCGTCCGGGAGCCGGGCGAGGGCGTGGACGAGGACGTCGAACCGCTTGCCCGGGGCGAGCCGGCCGACGCCGCCGACGACGAACGCGCCCTCCGGCAGACCGAGGCTCCGCCGGGTGTGCGCGCGCCGCTCCGGGTCGAAGCGGAAGCGGTCCAGGTCGATGCCGTTCGGGACGACCTCGATACGGGGAGCGGGCACGCCCCACCGCCGCAGACGGTCGGCCACCGCCGGGGAGACGGCGACCGTCGCCGACCCGAGCCGCTCGCTGCCGAGGTACAGCGCCCGTACCCCCGCGGTCAGCCTGCGGCCCTCCATCTGCGTGTCGCCCAGGGAGTGTTCGGTGGCGACGACCGCGCGGACCCCGGCCAGCCGCGCGGCGAGCCGGCCGTAGACGCAGGCCCGGTACAGGTGCGTGTGGACCAGGTCGTAGCCGCCGGCCCGGATCAACCGGACCAGCCGGGGGAGCGCGGCCAGATCACGGTTGCCGCCCATGCCGAGATGCACGACGCGGACCCCGTCGGCGGTGAGCCCCTCGGCGACGGCACCCGGGTTGGTGAGCGTCACGACGTCGCAGCCGACGGGCAGATGACGCAGCAGCAGACGCAGTTGCTGCTCGGCCCCGCCGACACCGAGACCGGTGATGATGTGCAGAGCCCTCATCTCACAGACCCTCCACCGGACGCCGGCGCCACCGGTGCAGACGGTGCTTCAGGTGCAGGCGCCAGGCCGTGTCGTTCTGGCCGATGTGCACGCGCGGCAGGGCGTGCGGGCCGGTCAGCGTGCCGGGATCGATGGCACAGGCGTAGGCGTATCCCGCTTTCCGCACCGCCTGGACGGCGCGGGCGTCGACCGTGCCGTACGGGTAGCAGAAGCCGTCGGGCCGGGTGCCCGTCAGCTCCGCCAGCCGCGCGCGGCTCTCGGTGACCTCGGCATCGAGGGTGGGCCCGTCCGCCCGGGTGAGGTCGACGTGGGTCAGCCCGTGCGAGCCGATCTCCACCCCCTCGGCCGCCGCGTGCCGGATGCCGTCCGCGGTCAGCAGCGGCTTGCGCGGGCCGAGCGGGTCCCAGGCGTTGTCGCCGCCGAGCCGTCCGGGCAGCACGAACAGGGTGGCGCCGCAGTCCCAGCGGCGCAGCAGCGGAAGGGCCTCGGTGACGAAGTCGGTGTACCCGTCGTCGAAGGTGAGCCCGACCAGGCGCCGGCCCTCGCCCCGGGCGCGGGCGGCGAGCAGGTCGGCCACGGACACGCCGCGCAGCCCGCGTCGGCGCAGCCAGGCCAGCTGCTCCTCGAGCCGTTCGGGCGTGACCGTGATGCGGTACGGATCGTCGGAGCAGTCACCCACCGAGTGGTACATCGCCACCCACGGGACGGGACCCGGGGGCGCAGCGGGAAGCCTGCCGGTGCCGACGGAATCAACAGAGACGGCGGAACCAGCGGAACCGGCGGAGCCGACGGGATCAACGGAAACGGTCATGAGTGAGCTTTCGGGTGATGGTGCGTACGGAGCGCACCGCGGATGCGGAGCCCTGGACGCCCAGGGCCAGGGAGAGCGCGACGAAGACGGCGGTCACGGTGAGACAGCCGGCCGCGAGGCCCGCCAGGGGGGAGTCGACCAGGCTCGCGGCGAACGCCCCGGCGACGGTGGCGCCGGCCGAGGCGAGCACCGGCCGGCCCAACTCGGCCAGCACCTGGCGGACACGGAGACGGACACCGCCGGCGCCGCCGCGCCGGGCCGTCCGCAGACCGGCCAGCAGCAGGGCGGCCGTGACGGTGATGCCGACGGCGTTGGCGGCGGCGATCCCCGCCACCCCCCAGGGGCGCACGGCGACGGCGCCGATCAACGACGTCGCGGCGATGCCCACGCCCATCACCGCGAGGGGATACCAGCTGGGCCGGCCCGCCGAGAAGTACGAGCGGATCAGCGTGCCCACCAGGGTCTGCCCCAGCAGCCCGAGGGCGTACACCCGCATGACGTCGGAGGTCGCCGCGGTGTCGCTCGCGGTGAACGCGCCGCGCTGGAAGAGCAGTTCGATCATCTGCGGGGCACAGGCGATCACCGCGCACATGCCCAGCAGCACCACACAGGAGGACAGCACCAGATCCCGCTCCACGCGGTCGCGGGCCCGTTCGGTGTCACCGTCGGCGAGCGCCCGCGCCACCACGGGGAAGGTGACCGTGCACACCATCAGCGACAGGGTCATCGGGATCTGGGCGACCTTCTGCGCGTAGTTCAGGTGCGAGATGGCCCCGGCCGGCAGGGAGGAGGCGAGGAAGCGTTCGACCAGGACCTGCGACTGGCGGCACAGGGCGAACAGGAGGACGGCGGCGATCAGGGCGAGCCGCACCGGTCGTTCCTCGCCGCCGGCCTGCGTCCCGCCGACAGCCGGCGCGCGTGATGCCAGTTGCCGCCACAGCGACGGCAGTTGCACCGCCACCATCAGACAGCCGCCCACCGCGACCCCGACCGCCGCGGCACGCACGCCCCACTCATCGCCGAGCAGGAACATCGCGGCGATGATGCCCGTGTTGTACGCGATGTAGATCGCCCCGGGCGCGAAGAACCGGCGGTGGGCCCGCAGGGCGGCGCTGCAGTACCCGGCGAGTCCGAAGGCCAGCAGGCTGATCGCGGTGAGCCGGGTGCAGTCGACGGCGAGCCGGGGGTCGGGCAGGCCGGGCGCCAGCACCTCGACCAGGAAGGGAGCCGTCCCGGCGACCAGCGCGGCGACCGCGGCGAAGGCGAGGCACAGACGCGGCAGGGTGGCGGCGACCAGCTCGCGGACCGGATCGCCCGCCACGCCCCGGGCGCGACGGGCCAACGCCATGCTGAACGCCGGGATCAGCGCGATCGCCAGCCCGTCCTCGATCAGCAGCGTGGCGGCCAGCTCGGGCACGGTCCACGCGACCAGGAAGGCGTCCGTGTCGCTCCCGGCACCGAACAGCCGCGCCAGCGACTGGTCGCGCACCAGGCCGAGCAGGGAGCCGCCGATGGACAACGCCGCCGTGACGAGCGTGGCCCTGGCGAGGAACTTCCGGGAGGCCGAGGGCGACGACGGGTCGGTGCCGTCCCCGACCGGGGGCGCGGCACGCGCCGCGGGGACGGTCGAGGCCCGGTCGGTTCCGTGTCCGGGAGTCTGCGAAGGCACCACCGTCATCGCGCCGCGGCCTCCTCGAGGCGCTCCTGCGGGCCACCCCTCGGCACGAGGTGCCCCCGCTCACCGTCGCCCAGCGCCCACCAGGCGGCGAGCCCCAGGGCCAGGGCGGTCAGCACCGTCGAGGGGCCGCCGATGTCTCCGTACACGTAGTCGGTCAGCAGCCAGACCAGCAGCCCGCAGGCGACGAGCCCGCAGTCCGGTCCCGGTCCGCGACGACGGACGCGCAGCAGCCCGCGCAGCCCGAGCACGAGCAGCGCCAGCCAGCTTCCGGCGAGGGTGAGCAGCCCGATCAGGCCCTGCTCGCTCAGCACCAGCAGGTACATGCTGTGCGGCGAGAGCAGCGCCTGCTTGTGGTACTCCGATCCCGCGCCCGCGATGTCGCTGCCCGAGGACAGCGCCAGGGTGGCGTGCCCGTCGCGATGCTCGGGGAAGCCCTTCAGGCCGACACCGGTCAGCGGGTGCTCGCGCCACATGTCGCCGGCGGAGGCCCACAGGGCGTACCGGTCCACCACGGACTGGTCGGGGTCGTCGGCGACCTGCGTGATGCTGTCGATCCGCTCGGTCAGCTGCGTCGTGCCGACGCCGAACCCGCCCATCAGGACCACCCCCGCGGCGGCCACGGCCGCGGCCGCCTTCAGCGCGCGCCGCAGCCCGGCCAGCGCCAGTTGCACGGCGCACGCCAGGGCGGTCGCGATCCAGGCACCCCGGCTGAAGGAGAGCGCGAGCGGCAGCAGCAGCGCGAGCGCGCAGCCGGTGGCCGCCGCCCGTTGCCGTACCGGCGCCCGGCCCAGCGCGATCCCCACCGCGCACACCAGACCGAGGGCGACCGCCGACGCCATGCCCATCACGTCCTGCGCCCCGAAGGTGCCGACCGCGCGGATCGGCTCACCCTGGTAGGAGGCGCCGGTCCCGGTGGCGTACTGGTGCACGCCGATGGCCCCCTGCCACAGCGCGAGCCCCACGAACGACCAGGCCAGCACCCGGAAGTCGGCCCGGCCGCGGAGCAGCGTCAGCACGGCCGCCGGGACGAGCACGAAGACCTGCAGATAGCGGCCGAAGCCGGTGAGCGAGGCCTCGGGCGAGGACGCCCCCATGGCGGACAGCGCGAGCCCCACGACCGGCAGGCCCAGCACCATCGCCGCGGCGGGCGACAGCGGACGCCGCCGCTCGCGCAGCAGACGGATCACGCAGTACACCACCAGCAGCCCCGAGATCACGTCGGCGGGCCCCGCCCCTTCGTACGTCAGGGGCAGGGCCAGCAGCGCGAACACCGCCACCAGGGGCAGGACCGGCGCGAACGCGGAGGCCCGGCGTGGCAGGGGTGCGAGAGCAAGGCTCACGTCGGTCAGCTCCCCGTCGGGCGTACCAGCGACGCCGCGGTGCGCAGCAGGATGCAGACGTCCTGCCACAGCGACCAGTCGTCGATGTAGGCGCAGTCGAACCGGGAGCGGTCCTCGATCGAGGTGTCGCCGCGCAGCCCGTGGACCTGGGCGAGGCCGGTGATCCCGGTCCGCATGCGGTGGCGGGCCGCGTAGCCCTGGTGGGTGTGCGAGAACTGCGCGACGAAGTAGGGGCGTTCGGGACGCGGTCCGACCAGGCTCATGTCGCCCCGGAGCACGTTCCACAGCTGGAGCAGCTCGTCGAGCGAGGTGCGCCGCAGCATCCGGCAGAACCGGCGCATCTCGTGCTCGTCGGCCACGCTCCACCGGGTCGCCGACTCGTGCTCGTCGGCGGGGCGGTAGGTGCGGAACTTCAGCAGGGTGAACGGCTTTCCGTTCCGGCCGATGCGCTCCTGCCGGAACACCACGCCCGGCCCGTCGCTGATCCGCAGGACCGCCGCGCACATCAGCAGCAGCGGGCCGACCAGCATCAGCAGCGCCCCCGACACGAGGATGTCGAGTAGCCGTTTGCCCACGCTGTCGCGGCGCACCGGGGACAGGTCCAGCCGTCGGCAGGCGAACCCGGCCAACCGCTGCCGCGCCGTGTACGAGGGGGAGTCGGCGTCGAGCTCCCAGACCACGCAGCCCGACTGGGCCAGGGTGCGTAGCAACGGCCCCTGTTCGGCGCGGACCGAGGGGTGAACGGCCAGCACGGCCCGCACCCCGTTCTGGATGACCGCACGCTCGACCTCCTCACCGGGCCGCAGCACCGGGACGCCCTCGGCGTCGTCCGGCTGCTCGGCGACGACCCCCACCGGCCGTACGCCGCACCGCGGGTGGCGCAGCACGGCGGCGGCCACGCGCTGCGCGGTCGCCGCCGGGCCGATGACGAGTGCGGCGCGCGGGTGGCGCAGCAGTGCGGCGCGGCGCCGTCCGTGCACGGCCGCGCGCAGCGCACAGGCCGCCGCCGTCTGCACGGCGAGGCCGGTCAGCACGGTGCCGACGGACAGCGCGTGCTCCGGCCGGTACGCCGCCCACATCGCGGCGGGTGCCAGCCAGGCCACGGCGATACGGCCGCACACGGCTGGCAGTTCGTCCAGCAGCCCCGGCACCGGTGGCCGGCCGTCGCGCGGGCGCAGCAGCAGCGACGCGGCGACCAGCATGAGGACCAGCGAGGGGTGGCGCTGGGCGCCGGTGAGGGCCAGCGTGCCCAACAGGGCGGCGGCACCGTCCGCGAGGAACAGCGGGACCGGGGAGGGGGGCCGGGCCGGGGGCCGCCTGGCGGGGGACCGCACCCCGGTGGCGGGGCCGCGCGGCGGCACGACGGAGACGGGTGAGGATCCGTGCTCCCCCAGCGGTACGCCGGGGGAGGGCACGGTACGTTCGGCAGTCACGAGCGGATGGGCTCCCTGTGCTTGGTGGGCTCGACGCGTTGTGTCGTCCGGTTCGCCCCGGCGCCGCAGCCCGCGTCGAGCGGCTGTCCGGGTTCGGCGGGATGGGCCTCGCCGTGCTCGACGGCCCCGGACGGACGCGTCCTTTTCCTGGCGGGCCATGTGCCGAGCAGGTCGCGGTAGACGTCCGCGACCTGCTCGGCGGTGTGCCGTACGTCGTGGCGGGTCAGCACGTGCCGACGGCCCCGGTCGCCGAGGGACTCGCGCAGCGGCGGGTCGAGCAGCAGCTCGGACAGGGCCTCGGCCAGCGCCGCCGGGTTCTCCGGCGGGACCAGGCACCGGGCGGCGAAGGAGGAGGGCAGGCTCTCGCGGGCGCCGTCGACGTCGGTGACCACCACGGGGCGCCCGCAGGCCATCGCCTCCAGTGGGGCCAGGGCCATGCCCTCCCAACGGGAGGGCAGGACGACGAGATCGGCGGCCTGGTACCAGGGCGAGGCGTCGGGAACGGCTCCCGCGAACAGCACGGACGGCGGGGCGGCTTCGCGCAGCCGGTCGCGGTCCGGGCCGTCGCCGACCAGGACCAGCCGGGCGTCCGGCACTCTGCGCACGACGGCGTCCCAGGCCCGCAGCAGGACGTCCTGCCCCTTCTGCCGGCACAGCCGCCCCACGCAGACCGCGAGCGGTGCCGCCGGGTGCAGTCCGACGAGCGGTGCGAGCCCGGCCCGTACGGTGTCGGCGCCGGCCGGGTGGAAGTGCTCGGGGTCGATGCCGTTGGGGACGACGGTCCACCGGCCGGCGATCCCGGCGTGCACCCCGGTCGCCCGTTCCGCCTCGCTCACACACACCATCCGCGCGGCCCAACGGGCCCCCCAGCGCTCCCACCTGAGGGCGAGGGCACCGGTCCGCCCGCCCACCGCCTCGAACGACCAGGCGTGCGGCTGGAAGACCGTCGGGATCCGCCCGCGCACCGCGAGCCGCCCGGCGAGCCCGGCCTTCGCGCTGTGCGCGTGCACCAGATCGGGGCGCACCTCGTCGATGAGCCGCGCGAGGTGCCGTACCTCCCGCACGAGCGACGGACCCGGCGAGCGCGTCGCCCGCCAGTTCCGTACCTGCGCGCCGAGCACCCGCAGTTGGGTGGTGAGGGCGCTGTCGGGGCAGACCGCGGTGACGTCCAGGCCGTCCGCCAGCTGGGTGCGGACCAGGTCCGTCACGACGCGCGCGACCCCGCCCTCCACCGGCTGGGTGAGGTGCAGTACCCGCGGCCGACGGCCGGAGGGAGACAGCTCCATGTGCACGGTTTCCTCACTGGCGAAGGCGCTCGGGACGGGGGACGGCGCGTTCACGGCCGCGCGTCAGCGGCGAGGAAGAACACGCCGGCCCACGCCGCGTTCCGCTCGGAGCTGAGCCGGAGGGTCGCCCGGTCACCGGCGTGCAGCAGGCCCCGGCCGAGAGTGAACACGTCGGAGTCGTAGCCGAGGGTGTTGGCGTGCGCCGGCACCCGTGCCGGGACAGCCCTCCCGGGCCCGCTGATGGTGGAGTTCAGGACGTCGTCGGCGGGGTTGGCGGCGTCGGCGAGGACGACGGTGGAGGCGGGCGCGCCGGTGGTCAGGGTGAGCGAGTCACCGGTGGTGCCGCGGTCGCCGTTGTACGCCACCATCCCCACCTCGCCCTCCGCACCCGCGGGAAGGTCCAGGCCGCTCAGAGCGATCTCCGCCCCGGCGGTGGACGCCAGCGGTGTGAAGCCGTCCCAGAGCGAGAGGTGCCGCAGCGGTTCCGCCGGATTCTCGTACGCCACCACCAGCGTCCAGCCGCCCCACGCGCCGGTCGTCGACCGGCCGGAGGCCACGTTGACATCCGCCACGGTGTACAGACCCGGACCGCTGTCCCGCACCAGCTGTGTCACGTCCGCCGAGGCCTGGAAGGCGTCCGCGCCGTCCGCCACCCGGTGTCCGACGACCGTGTCGGCGAGGAGCTCCTTGTACTCCCCGCCGGGTTCGGCGATCAGGACCCGTCCGTTGGCCTCCCACGGCTTCTGCTCGCCCACGAGCAGGTTGCCGCCCCAGTAGAGGCGTGCGTAGGTCACCCGGGAGCCCGAGGGCAGCCGGACCTCCGCGCGGGAGGAGTTGTAGGTGTTCGGGTCGCGGTCGACGTCGACGTAGAACATGTCGAAGTCGCCGTTCACCCCGCGCGCGCCCGCCTGCACGTCCGCGCACGCCGGGTGGCTCGCGCGGCAGGTGGCCGAGGAGTTGGCGGCGCGCACGATGCCGCCGTGCTGGAGTGCGCGGTACCGCTGCACGAACGCGAGGCTGCTCGCCTCCGGCGCGGGCGGCGCGGCGGCTGAGGGTCCGCAGGGGGCCCACGCCGTGACCAGGGTGAGGACGCCCACCGTTGCATGACGAAGCAACTGGCCCAGGGAATGACGCATGACCGGCGAAGCCTTTCGGGAAGGTGGCGGTGACAGGTAGCGCGAAGAGCGCGGTGCGTCCGCCCAAGGGGTACGTCCGGAGGGTCGCAACTCTAGCCACCTAACGGACAAAAACCCTGAAACTCGTTCAAGTAAGACAAGTGTGTTGGAATCGTGAAGCCCCTTCTCGGCGGACGACGCCCACGGGGTGCCGGTTCGCCGCGGGGCCCGGGGTTCGAACGCCCGATCTGTGGCCCCATCAGGCAGGACGGGGCAACGGGGTGAGAGGGGAACCGAAAGGTCCATGCCCGGTTGCGGGACGCCGGGGGCGCTCTCACGGTGGGCTCAAGATCCGAGGTCCGTGGAAAGGAACTCCCACGCGCGCTCTGCCTGTGCGGCGCATCGCATTCGGCGCACTGTGCGCCGTCCTCCTGGTGGCTCACCGGCCCCACCGCCCTGGCCGCCGACTCGGCCGGTGGGCGCAGCCAGGTGGCGTCGCCCGACACGCCGCTCGTGCAGATCAGGAACTCCGACGTGCGTAGGGGCGAACTCACCCCGGTCATCGACCTGCTGACCGCCGTGACCCGGGCGGACGACGGCCGGCTGCCCGCGGCCGGGACGAGGACACTGGGCAAGGCCGCGAAGGACGCGCTGAAGGAGGCCGAAGCGAAGCAACAGGCCACCAGGGCCATGCCGTTCGCCTCGGCCCCCGCGCCGGGCGTACTGCTGCCCATGGCCGAGACCGACCCCATGAGCGACGCGTTGGACGCCCTGTGGGACGCCGTCGACCGCCTCCTGGACCTCCTCCTCCCCGGTGACGACGCGATCAGCGCCGCAACCGAAGAGGAAGCCGCCGACGAGGAAACCGCCGGCGCGAACACCGGCGCGAACACCGACGTGGTCGACGAGATCTTGGGCGAGATCTTGGGCGAGAGCGCGGACGGGGCCGATGACGCAGTCGATGACGCGGCCGCCCCGACGCTTTCATGGCTCGACGACCTGCTGACCGAGATGGGGAAGCTCATCGACGAGCTGTCCGCCGGCGACCCGCAGGTGTCGGTCGTGACCACGCAGACGACGCCGTCCACCACGACGTCCTCCAGCGTGACGTCGTCGAGCATCACGCTGTTGACGCCCTCGCCCTCGCCCTCGGCCCCGGCCACCACATCGCCTGTGGTCAGGCTGCCCGCGACCATTCCGTCGGCGCCGTCGGAGGTGTTGTCGGCTGATTGATCTCATATGAGGACTCGTCAATCCGTGGTTCCCCGGTTTCCGGTCCGGTCAGGGATCGTTAGGCACGGCGACAGAAACCCTCCGGCGACCCGCGTTGCCGAAGAAAGGAACACGATGAAGTCCCTGAAGGCTGCCGCCGTCCTTGCCGGGTCCTTGATCGCCGCCGCCATGGCCGCGCCTGCGTCCGCCCAGGAGCTCGACCTGGCGTCCACCGGCCTCGACACCGGCCTGAACACGCGCACCGCGGTCCCCTTCGAACTGATGCCGCTGCACGACGCGTCGGACGGCGAGGAGCACGACACCTCGGTGTTCGGCACGGCACACGAGGCCGCGGCCGTGGTGAACGAGGCCAAGCCGGTCCACGGCGACCTGGGGCTCCACGCCTGAGGCATGCCATACGAGAGTCGGCCCCCGGTCTCCACCGGGGGCCGACTCTCGTATGGCATGCCTCCCCGTATACGCGGAAGGACGCGGGTTCTCGACGTTCATGCCGAGAGCCCCGGCGCTCGGGGGTGCCGGGGCTCTCGGGTCACGACGACGGATGTCAGTAGCCGTATCCCTTGTGCTGCTTCTTGTGGCCGGCGTTCACGCAGGTGTTGCCGACGGCCGAGTTGAGGGCGCCGATCCCGTCGACGGTGTTTCCGCACACGTTGACCGGTACGTGGATCGGGGCCTGGACCACATTGCCGGACAGGACACCGGACGAGCCGACCGCCGCGCCCTGGGCGCCGGCGTCCGCCGTGGCGATACCGGCCCCGCCGAGCATCACGGCGCCCGTGCTGAGAGCGACGGTGGCCGCCTTCGCGATGCGAGACATCACGTTCTCCTTAACTGATCTGGTAAGCGCGGCAGCATGACGCGCGGCCGCACGCCCCGCTCAACGCGGCGATCTCCCCCTGGTCACGGCGATCGTCCTGGGATCACCCGTTAGAAAAGGGACTTCACTGGACGAGTAGGGGTTTTCAGTCGCGGAAGCCGACTTTCCGGCGTCTCGGGCGCGCTCGAGTGGAGGGTGACCGAGGTCGGGTTCGGGTTGTCCGAGGTGTGCGGCTGGGTCACACCCGGCGTCTTCGCGAGAAACTTACGCGTTTCGGCGTTTTGCCTACCCAAAGCCGCAAAACCTCGCCTAAGTTAACCACTGACGGTGACCAGCCCGACACGGGCTGTGTCCACTCGAGAAACGGAGAGGTAATGCGCAAGTACCAGAAGGCTGCTGTCGTCATGGCCATGCTCGGCAGCGTCGGCTTCCTCGGCGCCGGTGTCAGCCACGCCGGTGGCGAGCCCGAGTTCGAGCTGAACAACAAGCAGAGCACGACCTGCGCCCAGGACAACTCGACCAAGGGCCTCGTCAACGTCGACGACGTCAACGTGGGCATCAGCGCCCTGCTGGGCTTCACCAAGCAGGAGGCCAACGACGCCAACTCCGTGGCCTGCGCCACCAGCTTCAACCTCGGCGGCAAGAAGCACTGATCACTGTCAAGTGATCTGGGTGGGTCTCGGGGCTCGAAGGTACGTGTTCGAGCCCCGGGCCTGCCCGGCCGGTGTGGCCGGTCCAATCGTTTGGAACGGCTTCGCCGCTCAGCGGCGGGTCGACCGTCAAGGAAACAGGTAGATGTTCAAGTCGAAGAAGATCGCAGCGGTGGCGGGAGTCCTGGGGGGCTTCGCCCTGATCGGTGCCGGTGCCGTCCAGGCCGTGGCTGCCGAGGGCCCGGGCGACTGTGTCAAGGACAGCAAGGGCGCCGTTCGCTGCGCGCAGGTGAGGCAGTATCAGCCCCCGTCGGACGGGAGCGGAGAGGTCCGCTTCGTCAACGAGTCGACGGTGACCTGCTCCGGCTCGACGGCCCGGCTCTCCTGCGTGAACGGCGTCGATCGGTGACGGGAAGTCCTGGCGCCCTCACCGGCGATGCGCGGTGAACCCCCTTTCAGAAAAAAGCGCGTTTCGGCGTTTCACCTAACAACTGCCGCAAAACGTCGCCTAGATTTGCGACTGTCAGTGACTCGGTCAGCACGGACCGTGTCCAGATGAATGGAGAAGTAATGCGCAAGTACCAGAAGGCTGCTGTCGTCATGGCCATGCTCGGCAGCGTCGGCTTCCTCGGCGCGGGTGTCAGCCACGCCGGTGGCGAGCCGGAGGTTCTGCTGAACAACAAGCAGAGCACGACCTGCGCCCAGGACAACTCCACCGAGGGGCTCATCAACATCCAGGACGTCAACGTCGGAGTCTCCATCCTGGGCATCACCAAGCAGGAGGCCAACGACGCCAACTCCGTGGCCTGCGCCACCAGCTTCAACGTCGGCGGCGAGTGATCACTTCTAGGTGATCCGGGCAGGTTCCGGGGCTCGAACCAGGTGGTCGAGCCCCGGGCCTGCCCCGTTCGTTGGCCGGTGTGTCCGGTCCAGGTGTCAGGAACGGCTTCGCCGCTCAGCGGCGGGTCGACCGTCAAGGAAACAGGTAGATGTTCAAGTCGAAGAAGATCGCAGCGGTGGCGGGAGTCCTGGGGGGCTTCGCCCTGATCGGTGCCGGTGCCGTCCAGGCCGTGGCTGCCGAGGGCCCGGGCGACTGTGTCAAGGACAGCAACGGCACCGTTCGCTGCGCGCAGGTGACCAAGCACGAGGTCACGTCGGAGGAGTACGGAAAGATCCGCTTCGTCAACGACTCGAGGCAGACCTGCTCCGGCGGGCCCGAGGTTTCCTGCACGAGCAGCGTCACCCTCCCGGGCCGGAAGTCCTGACGTCCGTACCGCGGAGACGCTCGCACAGCGGAGAGTGGCCGGAACCCGACATCGGGTTCCGGCCACTCTCCGTATGTCTGTCATCGGCTCGGCGTCACGTCGACGAGTTCGGCGCCCGGTGACTCCACGGGGGTGCAGTACGGCAGGTCCTCGACGGGGAGGTCGGTGCAGAACCGGCCGATCAGCTCCGACGACTCCTCCCTGCGCTCGACGGTGACCAGGTGGTCCGCCTCCCTGACGGTCGTGAACCGCGCCGCGGGCATCGTCGCGGCGAGCTCGCGGCCCATCTCGGGGGTGCACAGGGTGTCGTACTCCCCAGTGAACACCAGGGTCGGCACGTCGGGGACGGGCAGGGGCTCGTAGCAGCCGTGCGTCACCAGTCTCGTGTTGTGCTCGAGCGCCTTCTTGATCTCGTCCGGCGTCTGGTTCATGAACTGCCGCTGGAGGAGGCGTGTCACGGCCGCGTGCCTGCGGACCTTGCCGGCACCCGGGTTCGACATGAACAACCGCACCAGTCCGCCGACGGCCGCATCGGTGTCGCCCCGTTCGAAGGCGTGCGACAGGCGCGGTACGACGTCGGTGTAGATGTCGGGGAGACGCTTCGCCGCGCCGCAGAAGACGATGCGGCGGACGAACTCGGGATGCAGTTGCGCGAAGCGGAGGCCGACCACTTCGCCGAAGCAGCCGCCGAAGAGATTCACTTGCGGCATCCCGGTCTCCACCAGCATGTGCTTGACCGCGGCGGCGAGGAAGTCGATGCCGTACCGGGAGGGAAGGAAGTCCGCGCTGCCGTATCCCGGAAGATCCACGGTGATCAGCGTGCAGAGCGGAGCCAGCCACTTCTCGTGTGTCTGCCAGGAGTACCGGTCCTGGGAGGAGCCGCCGAGCAGCAGCAGCGGCGCCGTTCGTGGGGCGCTCTGATGGACGATCCGGCACCCGTACGCGAAACCCTCGAAACTGAGGCTCCGCTCCTCCACCCGCTCCGACGGCTCCGACGGCTTCGAGGGTGGAGGAGTGGACCCGTGGCGCTGTGCGTTCAGTGGAATCTGGGCGGTGGTGGGGGCAGTGCGCATGGACGGCTCCGGTACAGGGGAATGAGGACGAACCAGTCCATGATTACCAGCAACCGCGTCTTTTCCCCGCAATCATTCGTTTATGGGCGATCCCGGCAATGGGGCATATTCAGCCCGAACGGCCCTGACGAGTTCCCCCGACTGCCCGGTCAGGTGGACGTGACGGGGCGGTAGCGCACGTTCACCGGGGCCGAGGGGCCGTCGCTGTTCAGCGGTGCGAGCCGGACGGGAGCGCCGCCGGGGCGGTCGACCAACCGGATCCCGTCACCCAGCAATACCGGAGCGACGTGCAGGTCCACCTCGTCGACCAGCCTGGGTTCCAGCAGTTGCCGGCCGATGGAGGGGGAGAGGGCCTCGAGGTTCCTGCCGTCCGCGGCCTCCAGCCCGATCCGGGCCGCCTCGGTGACGTCGCAGCTCAGGAACGTCACCCCCGCGGCGGGCTGCGTGTCCTGCGGGTGGTGGGTGAGCACGAACACCGGTCCCCGCCACGCACCCCCGTGGGTCGCCCCGGTATCCGGGCGGAAGTCCCAGCCGTCCCGGCCTCCCGGAATGAAGCCAGGATGAAGCCAGAATGAAGAAGGACCAGCGTTTCCGCTGGTCAGAAGGTACTTGCGCCCCCGGCAGGACTCGAACCTGCGGCCAAGCGCTTAGAAGGCGCCTGCTCTATCCACTGAGCTACGGGGGCCCGGGTGTGGTGGCCACTGTCGTGGTGCCCGGGTGTGGCCGGTTCCTGACGTTGCCGGGGACAAGGATAGGGCTCCCGTGCCCTTGCCCCTGTCGCTTCGCCTCCGTGGCTCGATGTGGAGGTCCGGTGAAGCGGTCCCGATAATCGCAGGCGGGTACGAATCGTGCACTGCTTTCGGCCTCTCGCGCATCGGGTGTTGTGCACTCGTTATGCCTCGACCGTACCCGCGCCCCAGTCGTCCCATCCGCCCCTTGTGTCCGATCGGCGCGCAGACATGCTCATATGCTTCAGAATTCCCCTGAAATTGGGCATTCTTCGCATGTGGTGACCTTGGACGTACGGCCTCAGCTGCTCGACGCACTCTCCGCCCTGCGCGACCGTGTCGCCGCCGCACGCTTCCCGCTGCCCCTGGCGGGGGCCCCACGCGCGCGTGCCAACCGCGACGAACTGCTCGCGCAGCTCGACGACTATCTGGTGCCCCGCCTGAGAGAGCCCAAAGCGCCGTTGCTGGCTGTCGTCGGGGGCTCCACCGGGGCCGGAAAGTCCACCCTGGTGAACTCTCTCGTGGGGCGGCGGGTCAGCGAGGCGGGGGTGCTGCGGCCGACGACACGCACACCGGTGCTTGTCTGCCATCCGGAGGACCACCACTGGTTCAGCGGGATGCGGGTGCTGCCCGACCTCACCCGCGTGTGGGTGCCCCAGCAGGAGGCCGAGCACCACCTGCTCCCCGGCGAGAACCCCGCGCGCGTGCTGCGCATCGAGACCGCCGACAGCCTCCCGCCCGGCCTCGCCCTGCTCGACGCCCCCGACATCGACTCCCTCGTCTCCGACAACCGCGTCCTCGCCGCCGAACTCATCTGCGCGGCGGACATCTGGGTCATGGTCACCACCGCCGCCCGCTACGCCGACGCCGTCCCCTGGCACATGCTGCGCGCCGCCAAGGAGTACGACGTCAGCCTCGTGACCGTCCTGGACCGGGTGCCCCACCAGGTCGTGTCCGAGGTGTCGCGGCAGTACGGCGCCCTGCTCACCAAGGCCGGACTCGGCCACGTACCGCGCTTCACCGTGCCGGAGCTGCCCGAGTCGGCCTGGGGCGGCGGGCTGCTGCCGGCCTCCGCGGTGGCGTCGCTGTGGACCTGGCTCGTCCACCAGACGCAGGACCCCGCCGCCCGTGAGCACGTCATGGCACGGACCGCCCAGGGCATCCTCGACTCCCTCGGCTCCCGCATGCCGGAACTCGCCGGTGCCGCCGCCGCGCAGCACGCCGCCGCGCTGCGGCTGACCTCCGCCGTCGACGGGGCGTACGACAGCGAGCACTCGCGGCTGCGCGGCCGGCTGCAGGCCGGGGCCGTGCTCGCCGGTGGCGCGCTCAAGCGGTGGCGCGCCTTCCCGCTCGACTGCACTCCCGCTGAACTCCTCGACACCCTCGTGGAGAGCCTGGGCGCCCTGCTGCTGTGTGCCGTCACCGCCGCCGACGAGCGGGTCGACACCGCCTGGCGGCGCGAACCGGCGGCGAACGCCCCCGAGTTCACCGACCGTGAAGGAGCGGTGGAGGGCGCCGAGCACCGGATCGGGCTGGCCGTACGGCGGTGGCGGCGCGAACTGGAGGAGTACGCCGAGGAAGAGGTACACGAACTCGACCGTGCCGCGGCGCCGGACCCCGGGACGGTCGCCGCCCTGGCCGCCACCGCGTTGCTGAGCGGGCGCCGGGAGTGGGCCGCGGGGGAGAAGCTCGCCGAACGGATCGGCGCGCACGGGGCGTTGCGGTTGCGCGACCGGGGCGGGCGGCTGCTTCTCCAGCACGTGAACCGGATCATGCACACCGAACGCGAGCGTCGGCTCGCGCCGCTCGACGCGCTCGAGGTGCATCCCGAGCCCCAGGCCGAACTCATCGCCGCGTTGTCCGTACTGCAGAAGGAGAGGTGACCGGTGACCGCCGTCACTGACCAGGACCACACCGAGCACCCTGAGCGTTTCGACCGCCCGGACGCAGAGGCCGGGTCCCCCGAGGTCCAGGACGCGAAGGACGAGTACGGGGACGAGAGGGGCGACGAGCACAGGGACGACGGGGGCGACAGGGACGGGGCGGGCGGCGACGGGGAGCCGTCGGAGGGGCCGGCCTCGCAGGTCCCCTGGGACGACGGACTGATCGCGCGGCGGGGGACCGAGACCGCCGGGGCCGGGACCGCCGGGATCGAGCGGTCCACCGTGCTGGCGGCCCGGAAGCCCGCGCCGCAGGCCGTGACCCCCCTGACGTACGACCCGCCGCTGCTCTCGCGGCTGGACGCGTTGCACGATCTGGTGGGACTGTCCCGGGCCAGGCTCGACAACCGGACACTGGCCGGAGCGAGCCGGGTCCTCGACGCGGCCGCCGCGCGACGCAGGCTCTCCGGGCAGCACACCGTGGTCGCCATCGCGGGCGCGACGGGCAGTGGCAAGTCGCAGCTGTTCAACGCGCTGGCCGGGGTCGCCATCTCGGAGACCGGCGTACGGCGGCCGACCACCGCCGCGCCCGTCGCGTGCAGTTGGAGCGACGGCGCCGCGAGCCTCATCGAACGGCTCGGCATCCCGCCCCGGTTGCGCCGCCGCCCGCTGCAGGCGATGGCGGACGCGGACGACCAGCTGCGCGGACTCGTCCTCGTCGATCTGCCGGACCACGACTCGGCGGCCGTGCAGCACCGCGAACAGGTGGACCGGGTGCTGGCCATGGTCGACGCGGTCATCTGGGTCGTCGACCCCGAGAAGTACGCCGACGCGATGCTGCACGAGCGCTATCTGCGGCCCATGTCGGCCCACGCGGAGGTCATGTTCGTCGTCCTCAACCAGATCGACCGGCTCCCCGGGGAGGCCGCCGAGCAGGTCCTGGACGATCTGCGGCGGCTGCTCGACGAGGACGGCATCGCTCTGGACGAGTACGGAGAACCCGGCACGACGGTGCTCGCGCTGTCCGCGCTCACCGGCGACGGGGTCGACGAACTGCGGGAGGCGCTCGGCCGGTTCGTGGCCGAACGCGGAGCCGCGGGCCGCCGCATCGGCGCGGACGTCGACGTCGCCGCCGCCCGGCTGTGGCCCGTCTACGCCAACCGCCGGCGGGCCGGGCTGAGCGAGGAGGCGCGGGAGGAGTTCTCGGACCGGCTCGCGGACGCCGTGGGCGCCGGCGCGGCGGGCGAGGCGGCCGAACGCGCGTGGCTGCGCAACGCCAACCGCGCGTGCGGCACCCCGTGGCTGCGGCTGTGGCGCTGGTGCCAGGACCGGGGAGGGCCGCCCACCGGGAAGTTCCCGCAGCGGACGCAGCCCGACCAGGAGGTCACGGCCCGGCAGCGGGTGGAGCAGGCGGTGCGCACGGTGTCCGACCGTGCCTCGGACGGCCTGCCCGCGCCCTGGGCGCAGGCGGTGCGTGAGGCCGCCGTACGGGGCTCCCAGGGGCTGCCCGAGACGCTGGACGCCCTCGCCGTGCGCGCGAGCCTGCCGCCGGGGCGGCCGCCGCGGCCCGGGTGGTGGCCGGTGGCCGTGCTCGCCCAGGCGTCCATGACGATCCTCCAGTTCGTCGGCGGACTGTGGCTGCTGGGCCAGATCATCGGATTCATGGTGCCGAACCTGGGGGTGCCGGTGCTGCTGATGGTGCTCGGCATCGTCGGCGGGCCGCTCATCGAGTGGAGCTGCCGGATGGCCGCCCGCGGTCCGGCCCGGCGGCACGGGCAGGAGGCGGAGAGACGGTTGCGGGAGGCGGCCGCGGGGTGCGGACGGGCCCGCGTCCTGGACCCGGTGGCGGCGGAGCTGCTGCGGTACCGGGAAGTGCGGGAGCAGTACGGGCGGGTGGTGGGGGCGGGTGCCGGGGGGAACTGAGGCACCGGCACCGCGACTCGTTCGGGTGGCGGAGTTGTCCACAGTGCGGTGGTGGTCCACAGGCCTCAGCGGGCCCGGCCCGAAGGGGGCAGTCTGACTCGCATCCGTACGGGGCGGGCCCGTACGCGTATCCGCCCGGCGCCGGTGCCGGCGTCAGGACGGGGGAGGCGGGCACGATGAACGAGACGACGATCTGCGCGGTGGGCAACGTGGCGACGCGGCCGGTGTACCGGGAGACGGCGTCCGGACCGGTGGCGAGGTTCCGGCTGGCGGTCACCTCGCGGTACTGGAACCGGGAGAAGAGCGCGTGGGCGGACGGCCACACCAACTTCTTCACGGTGTGGGCCAACCGGCAGCTCGCCACCAACACCATGGCCTCGCTGTCGGTGGGCGAACCCGTGCTGGTGCGGGGGCGGCTGAAGGTCCGCACGGAGACCCGCGAGGGGCAGCAGGGCCGGACCTCGGCGGACATCGAGGCGGTGGCGATCGGCCACGACCTGGCCCGGGGCACGTCGGCGTTCCGGCGCTCGGGCCGGCCGGAGCAGCCGACCTCCCCGGACCGGCCGGAGCCCGCCTGGGAGACGGGTGCGGGTGACACGGCCGCTGCCGGTGGGGAAGCCGAGGCGGCCGAAGAGGCGGGCACGGCCGACGGGTCCGGGACCGTCGCCGCCCAACGAACACCGGAACCGGCCATGGTGACGTGATGTCACCGGTCGGGCCCCGGCGGCGCGACTGGCCGAAGTGCGGCTTATCGGCGGTTGAATGGGGAACGGTCCCGGGCGGATTTGTCGACAAGCCCTGTTCGTGCCCGCGTCGGCGATAACGATTGCGAGTCGGATCATGCCTCCGAGCTGATCATCGACAGGCGTGCTCCGAGGCGTACTTAGGATGCCGGGCATGGCTCCCGGGGCTCTCGGGGCCGGTGATTCTGCTGGTGGGGCCCGTCCCCCACGTCTAACGGGTCCCGCTCGGAGGGGAAATCGGTGTTTGCGGCGTTCTCTGCGTTCTCTGCGTTGTCTGCGTGCTCTGCGCCCCGGCGTGCGACGGTGACCCGTCTCGCCGCCGGGACGCTGGTGTCCGGACTCGTCGCCGCCGGTGTGCTGGCCGGCGCCGGGACGGCTGCCGCCACTCCTGGCACTCCCGGCGCGGCGCGCGGTGAGGGCGGGGCGGCCGCGACGGTGGAGGGCCTGAAGACGTACGGCGAGGCCGTGATCCACGGCGCCGCCGGGGACCAGCGGGTGTCGGCGGGGCTGTTCGAGATGTCCGTCGAGGGCGGCGGCATGCTGCAGACCTACTGCGTCGACATCCAGACCCCCACGCAGACGGACGCGAAGTACTACGAGACCGCGTGGAACGGGACCTCGCTGGGCGCCAATGAGGACGCCGGCCGGATCCGCTGGATCCTGCGCAACTCCTACCCCCAGGTGAACGACCTCGCGGCGCTCGCCGACCGGGCGGGCGTCCGGGGCCAGCTCACCGAGCAGGACGCGGCGGCCGGTACGCAGGTGGCGATCTGGCGCTACTCCGACGACGTGGACGTGGAGGCCGTGGACCCCCAGGCGGAGCAGCTCGCGGACTACCTGGAGAAGAGCGCCCGGAACCAGCCGGAGCCGAGGGCGTCGCTGACCCTGGAGCCGCCGGCCGTCTCCGGCCGTCCGGGTGAGCTGCTCGGCCCGGTGACGGTGCGCACGGACGCGGACAGCGTGACGGTGTCACCGCCGGCGGACGCCGCCACGAGCGGGGTGCGGATCGTCGACCGGGCCGGCGAGCCCGTCACCACGGCGACGGACGGCGGCAAGGTGTTCTTCGAGATACCCGAGGACGCGCCGGCGGACACGGTCGAGCTGACCGCGCAGGCATCGACCACCGTGCCGGTCGGCCGGGCCTTCGCCTCCGACAGCCGCAGCCAGACCCAGATCCTGGCCGGCTCCAGCACCTCGACGGTCTCCGCGACGGCGAGCGCGACCTGGGCGGAGCGGGGTGCGATACCGGCGGTGTCCGCCCGGACGAACTGCGCCGAGGGCGGCGTCGACGTCACCGCCGTCAACCAGGACGACGAGCCCTTCACCTTCGAGCTCGCGGAGCGCGAGTACACCGTCGAGCCGGGCGAGTCCCGCACGGTGACGGTCCCGCTGGCCGAGGACCGGGCGTACGACTTCACGGTCCGGGGCTCGGACGGCTTCGAGAAGCGGTTCACCGGCATGCTCGACTGCCGGACCCGGGCCGCCGAGACCGGCGTGGACGTCCAGACCCTCAGCGGGCCCACCCCCACCCCCGTGGGCGGCACGGCCACCGACGTCAACCTCGCCGAGACCGGCGCCTCCAGCCTCACCCCCTGGATCGTCGGCACCGCCATCACCCTGGTCGTCCTCGGCGGCACGGCCCTGGTCATCACCCGCCAGCGCGAGACGACCCGGGAGAGCTGAACCGGCACGGGTGGTGTCCGTCCACGGTCTGACCGGAGACGGCACCCACTTCGAAGGCCGGGGCGCGGCCGTGAACGACGAATCGGTCACGCCCCGCCGAACGGCACCGCGAGCGCTGCTCCGTCCCGGTGAGCTCCGGGACAGGAGCAGCCCGGTCGACACACCTGGACAGTGGCGGCGGCTCACAGCCGCCCCCGCGTCAGGTGAGCGGTGGGCTCAGGTGGGGTCCTCGTCGAGTGTCAACATGATGTGCTCATGCTCTCCGTACCGAACCGTTCCGGTACGCCGGAAGCCGTGTTTCTCCAGCAGCCGCACCGAGCCGGTGTTCCCGACGAAGGGGTCGGCGTGCAGGGGGCGGGCCTTCTCCCGCTCCAGGAACAGTGCCAGTGCCCGCGTACCGATGCCCCGCCCCCAGTACCGCCTGCCGAGCCAGTATCCGATGAAGCGCCGGCCCTCGCCCCACCACGCCACCACGTTGCCCGCCAGTTCCCCGTCGACGGTGACGGCCTGCACGAAGACGGTGGGGTCCCCGAGGACCTTCGTCGTCCAGTGGGTCATGAAGGCTTCTCGTTCCCGGGGCGGGAAATTCGACCGCTGGACGGCCTCGGGATCGTGCTCCTGCGCGAAGAACTCCTCCAGATCGGCGTGTCCGACGTCTCTTAAACGCACCTGATCGCTCATGCCCAGGGAGTCTGCCACCAGCCACTGACACCCCCGGGAGGAGGAAGCCGGTCGGCTGACGTCGGCGACGCCGGACGGCAGTACACGGCAGCGCCCCTGAGCGGCCGCCGGACCAGCCGATGCCGATCGGTACGGCGACCGCTGGTCGCGGCCGCCGACGATCAGTTGTGGCTGTGCTGAAGGGGCGCCCCCAGGTTCACCAGGAGTGAGATCGCGTTCGGCCACGGCCGAGAAGTCTCCGGATCAGCAGGAATGCGGCCACAGCGATCAGGGCCATCCCCATGAGGGTCAGGGCAGCCCCGAGGATGATCAGAAATGTTCCGATAAGGATCAGAAGTATCCCAATCAGGACCAGGAGTGTCCCGATGATGAGGAGAAAGATCGCGAGGACGGTCACAGTTGCCTCCTGTCCTCCCTCCCGCTCTGACCCCTTCCCCGCTCCCGGGCAAACACTCTGCTCCACGATCAGCGACGGCTTGCCGCGGCCGAGAGGTCGGTCCGCGGTCCGCTGGTTTCCACCAGGACCGGCGTCGGGCCGTCTGTGGGCCGTGCGAGGCTGCCCGGGGCCGACCGACGACGACCGGCGGTGACGGTCGAGCCGCGACCACCGGCGGCGAAACCGCAGGTCAGCGCCCCCTGGCCAGATGGGTTTCCCCCTGGGGGTGGCGGTCGGGCAAGATGGGGTGTATCTGCCCACTGCCAGATTTCAAGCTGCCGGACGGTTTCTCTTGGCTGAGTTCATTTACACCATGCGCAAGGCGCGCAAAGCGCACGGCGACAAGGTGATCCTCGACGACGTCACCCTGAGCTTCTACCCCGGGGCGAAGATCGGTGTCGTCGGTCCGAACGGTGCCGGTAAGTCGACCGTTCTGAAGATCATGGCGGGGCTGGAGCAGCCGTCCAACGGCGACGCCTTCCTCACTCCCGGTTACACCGTGGGCATCCTGCTCCAGGAGCCCCCGCTGAACGAGGAGAAGACCGTCCTGGAGAACGTCCAGGAGGGTGTCGCCGAGACCAAGGGCAAGCTCGACCGGTTCAACGAGATCGCCGAGCAGATGGCGACCGAGTACACCGACGAGCTCATGGACGAGATGGGCAAGCTGCAGGAGCAGCTCGACCACGCAGGCGCCTGGGACCTCGACGCCCAGCTGGAGCAGGCCATGGACGCCCTGGGCTGCCCGCCCGGCGACTGGCCCGTCGCCAACCTCTCCGGTGGTGAGAAGCGCCGCGTCGCGCTCTGCAAGCTGCTGCTCGAGGCGCCCGACCTGCTGCTCCTCGACGAGCCCACCAACCACCTCGACGCCGAGTCCGTGAACTGGCTGGAGCAGCACCTCGCCAAGTACGAGGGCACCGTCGTCGCCGTCACCCACGACCGGTACTTCCTGGACAACGTCGCCGGGTGGATCTGCGAGGTCGACCGCGGCCGGCTGCACGGCTACGAGGGCAACTACTCCAAGTACCTCGAGACCAAGGCCGCCCGCCTCAAGGTCGAGGGCGCCAAGGACGCCAAGCGGCAGAAGCGCCTCAAGGACGAGCTCGAGTGGGTGCGGTCCAACGCCAAGGGACGCCAGGCCAAGTCCAAGGCGCGTCTGGCCCGCTACGAGGAGATGGCCGCCGAGGCCGACAAGATGCGGAAGCTGGACTTCGAGGAGATCCAGATCCCGCCGGGCCCGCGGCTGGGCAACGTCGTCGTCGAGGTGAACAACCTCAGCAAGGGCTTCGGCGACAAGCTGCTGATCGACGACCTCAGCTTCACGCTGCCGCGCAACGGCATCGTCGGGATCATCGGTCCCAACGGCGCCGGCAAGACCACGCTGTTCAAGATGCTCCAGGGCCTCGAGGACCCCGACTCCGGGTCGGTCAAGGTCGGCGAGACCGTCAAGATCTCCTACGTGGACCAGACCCGCGCGAACATCGACCCCAAGAAGACGCTGTGGGCCGTCGTCTCCGACGAGCTGGACTACATCAACGTGGGCCAGGTCGAGATGCCCTCGCGGGCCTACGTCTCCGCCTTCGGGTTCAAGGGGCCGGACCAGCAGAAGCCCGCCGGTGTCCTCTCCGGCGGTGAGCGCAACCGGCTGAACCTCGCGCTCACCCTCAAGCAGGGCGGCAACCTGCTGCTCCTCGACGAGCCGACCAACGACCTCGACGTCGAGACGCTGTCGAGCCTGGAGAACGCGCTACTCGAGTTCCCGGGGTGCGCCGTGGTCATCTCCCACGACCGGTGGTTCCTGGACCGCGTCGCCACGCACATCCTCGCCTACGAGGGCGAGTCCAAGTGGTTCTGGTTCGAGGGCAACTTCGAGTCGTACGAGAAGAACAAGATCGAGCGGCTCGGCCCGGACGCCGCCCGCCCGCACCGCGCCACCTACAAGAAGCTGACCCGGGGCTGATCTCTTGCGGCACATCTACCGCTGCCCGCTGCGCTGGGCGGACATGGACGCGTACGGCCACGTCAACAACGTGGTCTTCCTCCGCTACCTGGAGGAAGCCCGTATCGATTTCCTGTTCCGCCCGGACAAGGACTTCCAGCAGGGGTCCGTGGTGGCACGCCATGAGATCGACTACAAGCGGCAGCTCGTCCACCGGCACACGCCGGTGGACATCGAGCTGTGGGTCACGGAGATCCGGGCGGCGTCCTTCACCCTCACCTACGAGGTGAAGGACGGCGACCAGCTCTACGTCCGGGCCTCCACGGTGATCGTGCCGTTCGACTTCGAGGCCCAGCGTCCGCGCCGTATCACCCGGGAGGAGAAGGAGTTCCTCCAGGAATACACGGACGGCGGGGACGGCGAAGACGACGGGAACGCCGACGCCGACCAGGAGGAGGCCGTCGCGGCATGACGGTGCTCCACCTCGCCGACGAGGGGGAGGCGGCGGATCTCGCGGCCTTCCTCTCCCGGCTGCTCCACTACGACCGTGCGGCCGCCGTGCGCCTGAAGGCGTCGGGCACCGCACTGGCCGTGTTCGGCCGCCCTCCCTCCTTCGAGGTGCTGGCGATCCGCGCCGTGCGGCTGGCCAAGCCGTACGAGAACGGTCTCGACGTCACCCTGGACGTGACCGTGTCCGCCGGTGAGCTGCTGGAATCGGTGGACGAGTCCGCCGCCACCGCCACGGTGCCGGGCGCGGTCACCGGGCCGCCGTGGGCCGGCGTGCTCCCGCCGCGCGGAGGCTGGCAGGCCGAACCGGGGCTGCCCGCACCGGACGCCCTCCGCGCGCTCGTCGCCGCCGCGGTCACCGAGTTCCGGGCGCGCACCGAGGCGTTGACCGCCGAGTCGCGCACCCGGGCCGAACTCGACCGGATCGGGCGGGAGATCTGGTCCCGCACGGTCGGCCGGACCGACCTCCCGGTGCGGGCCGTGCACGCGGCCCAGTCACTGGGCTTCCTCCGGCCCCTCGAGCCTGCCGACGCGGACGGCGCGCCGGTGCTGCTCGTCTCCGGGACCTGGCTCCGGCTGCGGACACCGTACGGGTCCGTCGCCCTGCGGCGCGCGGGGCTCGGGGCGCTCGGCCTCAGCGTGCGCTGAGGCAGCCCCCGCCGACCCCCGGTCCTCAGCCCTCGGCGCGCTCACTGTCGTCCGGGCGGACGGCTATGTGGTCCGGTTCCAGCTCCAGGGCGACGCGGTCGCGCATGCCCAGGGTCCGGGTGTAGTCGGCGGGGAGCTGGAGGCGGCCGGCGCGGTCGAGCATGGCGTACTCGCGGGCGACGACGGTCTCGTGACCGGTGGCGGCGTCGACCTCGCTGCGGCGCAGCACCTCGGTGGAGGTGCGGCCGTCGCGGATGGCGACCGTGCGGCGGACCTCGCTCGCCACCGCCTGGTCGTGGGTGACGATCACGATGGTCGTGCCGAGCCGCTCGTTCGCGGTGCGGAACGCGGCGAAGATCTGTTCCGCGGTGTGCGAGTCCAGCTCGCCGGTCGGCTCGTCGGCGAGCAGGACCGACGGATCGTTGGCAAGGGCCACGGCGATGGCTACGCGCTGCTGCTGGCCGCCGGACATCTGGTGCGGGTGCCGGTCACGGCAGTCGGCGACCTCCAGCAACTCCAGCAGTTCCACCACGCGTTCGGCGCGGGCCCGGCGGGCGGACCGACCCCGGGCGGCGGCGCGCAGACGCATCGGCAGGGCGACGTTCTGCGCCGAGGTCAGATACGGCAGCAGGTTGCGGGAGGTCTGCTGCCAGACGAAGCCGACGACCTCGCGGCGGTAGGAGAGGCGGTCCTTCGCGGTCATCGCGAGCAGGTCGCGGCCCGCGACCCGGGCCGCGCCGGCGGTGGGGGTGTCCAGCCCGGCCAGGATGTTCATCAGGGTCGACTTGCCGCTGCCGGACGCGCCCACGAGAGCCATCAACTCGCCCTCGCGCACCAGGAGATCGAGGCCCTGCAGGGCCTGCACCTCCACGCCGTCCGCGGTGAAGACCCGGACGAGACGGTCGCAGGTGATGAGCGCGTCATGGCCGAAGGCGGGACGCTCGCGGTCGGCGGCGACACGGTGGGCCAGCTCGGCCAGCGTGGGATCCGGGGTCGTCGGGGTCATCGTGCAGCATCTCCTGGAAGAGGAACGGCAGGGGCCGGGTTCGTCGGGAGCAGGGCCGTACGGTCAACGGGCGTCACCCGCCCGCAGTTCGCGCACCGCGTCCCGGCGGCCCGTCCACCAGGCCTGTGCCGCCGCGATCCCGACGGTGAGCACGACCACCGTCAGGGCGGGCACCAGCAGTGACACCGGGTCGGTGAGCAGCGTGGCCCGGCCCGCCGGGGACCTGGTCGCCGGGAGGGCGACGGCCGTCAGGTCGATGCCGGGGGCGAGCAGCCGGATCGTCGCCCACGCCGTGAGGGTGCCGCCGGCCGCCGCGAGCAGGGCCTGCGGGAGGGACTCCAGGACGAGCAGGCGGCGGCCCTGGGCGCGGGTGAGGCCCATGGTGCGCAGGCGGGCCAGGAGCGCGGCCCGTTCGGGGGCGGCACGCACCAGGGTCAGCAGCAGGGCGAGCACGGCGTACCCGGCGCCCGCCGCCACCGCCGCGGTGTAGACGCGTTCCACGCCGGACTGGAGGGGCGAGTCGACGTATCCGGCGCGTTCCTCGGCGCGCACCTGGACCGACGTCCCGCTGTCCGTCGCCCGGCGCAGCGCGGCCCCGTCCACCCGGTCGCCGGTCACCAGCAGCGCGGTCGGGCGGGCGGCGCGGGCCGAGAGCGCGGACCGGTCCACGACCAGGAACTCCTCGCCGACGACGGCCGGGGTCCGCTCCCGCACCAGCACGATCCGCACGTTGACCGAGCTGCCGTCCTCCATGCGCACCGCGAAGGGCCGGGTGCCGTGGCGGTCGGCGACCCCGGGGGAGGCCACGGCGGGCAGGGTGTCCGACCCGCCCGGCGCCAGGACGTCCCGGTCGAAGGTGCCGATGCCGGTGTGCCGGGTGAGGGCCGCGTAGCCGGCCGGGTCGACGCCGGCCACCGGGACCGCGCCCTCCCGGGACTGGGCGTGGTGGGCGACGCTGACGGCGGTGACCTCCTGGACGCCGGGTGCCCGGCGGACCCGGTCGGTCAGGTCGGCGGGCAGTACGTGGAGCGCCCCCACACGGGCGTCGGCGCCGACCGTGAGCAGGGCCGCCCGGTCCCGGGCGTCGGCCACGCCGCTGAGCACGGAACCACCGAAGGCGGCCGTGGTCAGCGCGGTGAGCAGGGCCAGCAGGGGCAGCACCGCGGAGCCGGAGGCACGGCCCGCGCGGGCCAGGGACAGCGGGCCGACCACGCCCCGCAGCCGTGCCGCGGGGCGGGCCAGCCCGCGCAGGGGCAGCGGGTACAGCCGTGCCAGCACCAGCGCGGCGATCACGCCCACCAGCACCGGGGCCAGGGACACCAGGTGGTCCCCGGAGGCGTCCGGCCCGCCCGACGTGCCGCGGGTGCGCAGTGCCACGACCGCGCCCACCGCCATTACGAGCAGGGTGAGTTCGGCGACCGTGCGGCGCCGTGCGGGGCGGGCCGTGGCGACGTCCCGGCGCCCGGTGTGCGCGCGGACGGCGCGGTGCGCGACGAGGGCCCGCAGGGGCAGGGCCAGGCAGGCGAGGAGCGCGACGGCGCCGGCGGCGGCCACGGAGTACGCCGGCCGGGCCTCGCGGACCGTGAGCCAGGCCGCGGCCAGTCCGAGGAGGGCCGCGGGCACGGCGACCACCGCGGTCTCGGCCAGCAGCCGGCCGGTGACGCCGCGCAGGGAGCCGCCGCGGGCGCGCAGCAGCGTGAGTTCGCCGCTGCGCCGGTCGGCGGCGAGGCCGCCCGCCATGAGCAGGACGACGACGGCGACCGTGCCGGTGCCGAAGGCGGCGACGGCGGCCAGCGGACCGATGGCGGTGCGCAGCCCGGTGTGTTCGGTGAGCACGTCGTCCAGCTCGCTGCGCGCCCTGATGTCGAGTGCGGTGGCCTCCCGCATCCGCTGGAGGACCGGACCGGACTCCACGGCCGCGACGGCGGACGTCAGCCGGGGTACGTCGTAGCCGTGCAGGTCGGGGACGGACGGGGCGAGCCCCCAGTACCGCCAGGGCTCCCCGGCCGTGCTCAGCAGGGCGGGGGCCGCGTCCGGCGGCAGCAGCAGCGCGCCCATCCAGTACTGCCGGGCGTCGGGGTCGCCGGGGAGGATCGTCAGGCCCGGGGTGCGCATCAGGGGGTCGGCCGACCAGTACGCGCCCCGGGGATCGCGCGGTTCGACGATGCCGGTGATCCGCACCTCGAGGGGAGCGCGTGCCACACCGGGGAACGTCAGGACGGAGCCCACCTCGATGTTCAGGTCCCTGGCCGTGTCGGCGGAGACGGCGCCCTCGACCCGGGTCGTCGCCGAGGTCACGGTGTCCGGGACCTTCGGCAGCCGGCCCTCGCGCAGCCGGGAGTGGTCGGCGAGCCCGTTCTGCGCGAGGAGGTAGAGGTGTGCGGGCACCCCGTTCGGACGGGGCAGCCAGGGCTCGGACATCTTCTGGGGCTCGAAGGTGCGCACGCCGGAGGAGGACTGGTGCGGGTCGAGGGGCAGGGACCGTCCGGCCAGGGCGAGGAGCTCGGACCGGTGGGCGCGGAGCGCGTCCCCGCGCACGGCCGTCTCCCGCTCCTGCTGGGGCAGGCCGGCGTCGGGCACCGGCGCGGCCAGCTGCACGCCGGTGCTGTCCGGCCCGGCCGACTCGAGGGCCCGGTGCAGGCCCGCGTCGCCGTACCGGTCGACCGCGCGCGGCAGCACGGCGGCCAGGAACGCGGTCACGGCCACCAGCAGCGCCAGCGCGAGCGCGGCCCCGGGCGCGGCCCGCAGCCGGGTGCGTACCCAGGGGGCGGCCACGCGCGAGCCCCGGACGCCGCGCTCGCCGCGCGATGTGGGGGTCGGCCGGACGGTCACCTGAACTCCTTCGGGGGATGTCCCGGCCTTCAGGCCGAGGTGGGGTACGTGATCGGGCAAGGTCCCCGCCGTGCGTTGCGGGAACCAAGCGCGCACACCGTGTCGATCGAGAACCAGGACGGCACACCCGAGCTTCGCTCGGCGAACCGGGCAGGTTCCGTCCCGGCTGGTGCTGAGGCAGTAGGACCTCGCAGGTCGCCGACCTGTGGGGCGTCTTGAGCCGGGAATCCCCCTGCTCCGGTCGGGGAGGGGTCAATCACCTCCTCGTTCCCGCAGCGAGGTCACCGGGTCGACCCGGCGCACCGCCAGGACGGCCGTGACCAGCAGCGGAGTGACGGCCACCGCGGCCAGCAGCACGGCCCCCCGTCCCACGGGCAGCTCCACCAGCACCTGGGGCACCGGACGGACGGCGTCCGACGTCAGCGTGATCAGCGGGATCACGGCCCGCGCCAGCACCGTGCCCCACAGCACGCCCACCGCCGAGGCCAGAGCGACCAGCACCCCGTGCTCGACGACCACCACCCGGGCCAGCCGCCGCCGTGAGGCGCCCAGGGCGCGCAGCACCGCGAACTCGGCGGACCGCTCCCGCAGCGCCCCGGCCGCGCTCACCGCGAACCCCACCGCCGTCAGCGCCGCCGCCGCGAGGGCCGCCGCGGTGAACGCCGCCTCGGGCCCCGCGCCGAACGGGTCGTCGCGCAGCCGGGCGGCGATCTCGTCCCGCACCACCACCCGGGACGGCTCGACGTCGGGCCGGTCCCGCAGCGCCGCTGCCACCCGCGCCGACGCGCCCGGCGCGGTCCGCAGCCACCACTCGGTGGGCAGCACGTTCTCGCCGTGGCTGTTCTGGAGCACCCGGTTGAGGGCCGGCAGGTCCAGCAGCAGGGCCCCGCCGTCGCCGCTCCCCCCGGTCGGTGCGGACGGCAGCCCCCGCACCGCGCGGACGATCCGCACCGGCACGGTGGAACCGTCGATCGTCACGTCCACGCGCTGTCCGGGGCGGGTGCTCGTCGAGGCCAGATAGCGGTCGGTGGCGATCGCGGTGACCTCGGCCGCCCCCTGCTGCGGGACCTGCAGCCGGACGGTGAGCAACGGGGGGTTCCAGAAGCCGTCCCCCGGGACGTGGCCGGTGCCGTAGGCGAAGGCCGGCGGGTCGGAGCCGAGAGCTTGGGGGCTGGTCGGGCCGGTGTTCGCGTCGGGGGCGGATTCCGTGGCCGTGAGTTGCGAGGACAACGCCCAGTCGGCGGGCAGGGCGAGGCGCCGGGCCCGGCCTTCGGTGTCCGTGGCGGTCAGCTCGGCCAGGGTGAGCCGGTGGTTCTCGGTCTTCCCGACCGGCTGGACCAGGTCGAGCTGCAGCCCGGTCAGGGTCAGTTCCCCCGGGGGCGCCTCGGCGACCGCGGCGAGGTCGAGGGTCAGCGGGTGGGCCCGCCCGTCGGCGCGGAGCCGGCCGAGGCCGAGCTTGTACGGGGTTCCGTAGGAGTCGGTCAGGGTGGTCCTGACATCGGCCGTGGTCCCGGGGCCCGCGCCCCGGATGCGGGCCGTCAGCGTCAGGCGCGCGGTGCCCTCGGGTATCCGTACACCCGCTGTCCCGCCCTTCGGCGCCAGGCCGCCCAGGAGCGGGCGGACCGGCTCGGGGGCGAGGTCGGAACGCATCAGCACGGTGTCCGCCGCACGCTCGGTGTCCAGCGCGAGCACGGTCGCCGTCCGGTCGCCGGACAGCGGCACCGACGTACGGTACGCGGGCGCGGCGGTCTCGACGCCGGGGACGGCCGCGTACGCCTGGGTGCGGCCCGGCTCGCTCTCCCCGGCGCCCAGGAGGCGCACCGGGGCACCGGCCCGGAAGTCCGCCTGGTCGTCCTGCGAGCGCTGCCACGAGGAACCCTGGCCGATCGCCAGCATGCCCAGCGCCACGGCGAGCACCAGCAGCAGGACCGGGCCCGCGCCCCGCATCGGCCGGCGGCTGAACTGCCAGCCCGCCAGCGCCCCCGGCAGCCCCCGGCCACGGGCCGCCCCGCGCTCCGCCAGCCGCGCCAGCGGCGGCAGCAGCCGCAGCGTGAGCACGGTGCCGGCCAGCAGGGCCAGCGCGGGGGCCGTGACGAGCAGCGGGTCGACGCCGAGGTGTGCGCCGACCACCCCGGAGGGCTGACGGCTCAGCTGCCAGTACGCCACGGCGGCCACCGCCAGCAGCCCGACGTCCGCGCCCGCCCGGACCACGCCGGGCAGCGGCCGGGCCCGGCCGGCCGCGAAGGAGGAGGTGAGGGCGGGCACCGTGACGGCCAGTGCGCAGCCCACCGCCACGCCCGCCGCCACCAGCCACACGGAGCCGCGTCCGGCAGCCGAACCGACCGAGGTGTCCAGGTGCAGCCCGATCCGGGCGAGCACGCCCCGCCCGGCGAGCAGCCCGGTGAGCGGTCCCGCCAGCAGCGGCGCACAGGCCGCCGCGGGCACCGCCAGCAGCAGTGCCTCCAGGGCGGCGAGCCTGGCCACCTGGGCGCGGGAGGCGCCGCGCGCCCGCAGCACCCGGGTCTCGCCAGCGCGTTCGGCGCTCAGCAGCCGGGCCACCAGGAACAGGGTGCAGCCGGCCAGCAGGACGAGCTGGAGGGCGATGATCAGCAGGGTCGAGCGGGAGACGAGCAGTGAGCGTTCGACCCGGTCCAGGGCGGTGGGCAGGGCACTCGTCGCGTTCGCCGAACCGCCCAGCGCCGGGTCCTCGCGCAGGGCGGCGACGCCGTCCCGGACCGCCTCGCGCAGCGCGCCGATCCGTCCGGTGTCCACCGCCTCGAAGTCGGCCGACGCGAGCCACGCCGAGGTACCGGCGCTGACCCGGTCGCCGCTGAGCGCCGAGGGGTCGGCGAGCAGCGGGCCGTACGTCGTGAAGTCCACCTCGACGACGCCGCGGCCGTGCAGGTCGTCCAGTTGCCAGTAGGGCGCGGTGGCGTCCACGGGCCGGTACAGGCCGGTGATCCGCACCTGGACGGCGGGGCCGCCGAGCCGGTCGGTGAGGGTGAGCCGGGCGCCGGGTGCCAGGCCGAGGCGGCGGGCGGCGGCCTCGGGCAGCGCGGTCTCGATCACCGGGCCGGCGGACGCCCCGGGCGGCCGGCCCGCGAAGATCCGCACCTGGGTGCGGTCCAGGGCGGCGAGGTGGGTGAGGCCGGGGGTGTCGGAGGCGCCCCGGTCGCCGGCGGGGGCACCCGGGTCCTCGCCACCCGCACCCGGATCCGCACGGCCGTCCGCGGGGCGCACGGACGCGGGCAGGGCGTACGGGCCGGAGCGGGACAGGGTGCGCAGGGTCACCGGCAGCCCGTCGAAGGCGGCACGGGCGCCGTCCCGTACGGCGGTGCCGGCCGCGGCACGCTCCCGCGCGGGGACGTCCGCCTCGACGACGAGGGTGGTGTCGGCCGTGCCCCGCGGGTCGCGCAGGGCGTGCCGCAGGGCCGCGTCGCCGATCGCGCCGGAGTACGCCGTGAGGGTCGCCAGCACCGCCGTGGTCAGCAGGACCGTGAGCAGCGCGGCGGCGAGCAGCGGCCGGTACGCACGGGCGCGCGCCAGGACGAACCTCACCGCCCCCGCAGCGCTCCCCACCCGAGACTCCCCCTGTCGTCCGGACCTCCGGGCGATCGTGTCAGACGGAGTCCGTCACGGGGTAGCGCTCGTGGCCCGGACTTGACCGGATCGTGATCGGATTCCGGCGACGGGCGACCGGAATGCGCACGTCCGCGAGGTGTCGGGCCGGTGGGTCAGTCCGGGGAGTTGATCATCGTGGCGGCGGCGTACGTCAGGTACTTCCACATCGTGTGGTCGTGCTCCTCGGACAGGCCGAGCTCGTCGAGGGCGTCGCGCATGTGCTTGAGCCAGGCGTCGTGCGCGGCCCGGTCGACCTTGAACGGCACGTGCCGCATCCGCAGCCGCGGGTGGCCCCGGTTCTGGCTGTACGTCGTCGGACCGCCCCAGTACTGGATCAGGAACAGCCTCAGCCGCTCCTCGGCCGGACCCAGGTCCTCCTCCGGGTACATGGGCCGCAGCAGCGGATCGTCCGCCACCCCCACGTAGAAACGGTGGACGAGCCGGCGGAAGGTCTCCTCCCCGCCGACCTGCTCGTAGAACGTCTGCTCCTGAAGCGTGCCGCGCCGAATCTCTGTCACGCCGTCCATGGTCTCAGACGCCGCGGCATAGGCCTCAGGACCTAGGTCTCCGGGGTCCGCGGGGGCTCAGGGGGCAGGGCCGGGGGTGGCGTTCCGCCCCTGCTCGCAAGGGGAGGCGGGGGCGGAACGCCACGGGTGTGCCTACTCAGCCCCGGTGGATGGTGATCGTCGTCCAGGCGCCCACGTGGACCCGGTCGCCGTCCTGCAACGGGACCGGGACGAAGGGCTGGATCGGTTCCTCCGAGCCGTTGACCGTCGTGCCGTTCGTCGAGTTCTGGTCGACGACCGCCCAACTGCCGTCCGGCTGCTGGACCAGCACCGCGTGCTGGTGCGAGACGCCCGGGTCCTCCGGCGGTGTCGACAGGTCGATGTCGGGGGTGTCACCGGTGGAGTGACGCCGGCGGCCGATCGTGAGCTGGTTGCCGGTGAGGGTGCGCTGCTGCTCGGGCGAGTACGCGGGCAGGTTCAGGCCCGTGGCCTCGGGGCCGGAGCGGTGCATCATCGCCATGAAGTAGTCACGGTCCGGACCGATCGTCGCGGTCCAGGTCACCGGAGCCTGGGGCTGCTGCGGGAAGCCGCCGGGGCCGGGCGGCGCCTGGGTCGCACCGGGCTGCGGGTAGCCGTAACCACCGGGGCCGCTCGGACCGCCGGGACCACCGGGGCCGTTCGGGCCGCCGGGGCCGCCGGAGGGCGGGGGGATCACCCAGTCGTCGTCACCGCCGCCGAAGGCGGGGCCGCCCTGGTGCGGCGGACGGCCGGTCTCCTGCGGGAATCCGGGCGGGGCCGGCGGGCCGCCGCCGAACGCCTGCGGACCACTCGGGGCGCCGGGGCCCCCCGGACCGCCGTAGCCACCCTGGCCACCGGGACCGCCGTGACCACCCGGACCGGGCGGCGGGGGAACCGGGCGAGAGGGGTCGCCGCCGAAACCGGGCGGGCCCGGCGGGATCGGCTCGGCGGGCCGGTTCACCTGGGACGGACGGGAGCCCTGGTACTCGTAGGAGTCACCGCCGTACGCCGGGCCGGGCGGCTGCTGGTACTGCCCCCCGTGCCCGCCCGGACCACCGGGCCCACCGGGACCGGGCGGTCCCCCGTGCCCACCCGGTCCGGGGGGCACCGGACGCGGGGCGGCCGGCGTGTACGAGGTGGCCGTGTTCGTCAGGAAGTTCCACCGGCACTCCTCGCAGAACGGCGCGCCGCCCTCACGCGGCGTGCGGCACTGCGGGCACAGCTCCGGCCGGGCGCCGGGGCCGGCCGGGCCGCCGAAACCGCCGGGGCCACCCGGGCCGCCGGGTCCGGACTGGCCGCCGGGAGGCGGGAATCCGTAGCCGCCGCCGGGTGGCGGTGGGGGAGGAGGCGGCGGGGGCACGGACCCCGCCATGCGGTGACCGCACACCTCGCACCAGTCGTCGGAACCCGACTGGTGTCCGTTCGGGCAGGTCGGCATGTCGGCGCCTCCTCCTCTCCTTTTCGGTCGCTTCCGACCGAAGTTCTCCGGCCTGGAGACCGGGCTCGTTCACTTCAGGTTCACTTTTTTACACGAACAGTCTTGGTGGACCGGGTTTCGAGTGTCATCTCGTCGGCCTCCTCGACCCTCGCTTTCAGTCGCACAGTACCTGTCGAGGCGTCGACCACGTCCACCACCTTCGCAAGCAGTTTCGCGGTGTCCGCGTTGCCGGAGGCGCTCGCGAGCTGAACGGCGCGGCCCAGTTTGGACGTTGCTCCGTCGAAATCGCCCGCTTTGCGCAAGTCGAGGCCTTGTTGGATGACTTGCGCAAGTTCGGCCTGCCCGGTGTAGTGGGCGACTTGGGGGTTCAAGGATGTGGAGGCGGCCATGTCGTCCGTCCACACCGCCCGCACGAGACCCTGCGCGCCGAGCTTCTGAACACCCTCCCCGGGCTGCGGGATGACCAGTGAGAGCCGGGCGGCGAGCATCTCCTGCCCGATGCCGGCGGGCGGGACCTCGACGCAGAGGTGGTAGTCACGGGACTCGTCGCCCCAGGAACCCAGCGGGTAGTCGCCCGCCCGCGGGCCGGCTTCGGTACGGCGACCGGTCAGTTCCTCGACCGTCGGCGCGACCTGTTTGACGAACTTCACAGTCGTGCCCACCGGGGTCCACAGCCGCAGGCAGACGTCCGCGACCTCCTTGCCCATCGCCGTCTCCATCATCCGCGTGAAGTCGGCGGCGAGTCCGGCCGGGTCGGCGACGATGTCGGCGCTGCCGAGGAGGCCGGAGGCGATGGCTGTGACTTCTTTCACTTCCCAGTCGGTGCCCACGCCGCGGGCGTCACAGGTGAACCGCCCGGCGCACGTCTCCAGGGCCGCCTTCAGATCCTCCGGCGACTCGTGCTCGTTGCGCCCGTCGGTCAGCAGGATGCCGTGCCGGATCGCCACGTCCGCCGACGACAGCAGCCGGTCGGCCAGCCGGAGCCAGGTGCCGATGGCCGTGCCCCCGCCGGAACTCAGCGCCCGCAGCGCCTGCTTGGCCTGCCCGCGAGTGGCCGCGTCGGCGACCGCGAGCCGCCCGGCACCGGGATAGACCTCCCGCGCCACATGCGTGCCGCCGACCACCGCGAAGTGCACGCCGTCGCGCAGGGCGTCGATCGCGGCGGCCGTGGCGTCCCGGGCGTTGCGCATCTTGGTCGGCGGATAGTCCATCGAGCCGGAGCAGTCGACCATGAGCACCACGGCCGCCGACGGACCCTCACCGGGTGCGTAGAGGTGGGGTGCCGCCACCGCGCTCCCGATGGTGCCGCCGCCGGTCGCGGTCACCGTGACGATGGCGTTGACCTCGCGGCCGCCCTCCGGCAGGTACTCGTTCTGGTACACGTCCACCGAGAACTGCGGCACGTTGGATTTCGAGAAGTTGGCCATGCCTGTTTCTCTCCCCCTGGAGAACCCCGCGACGATGCGGGGCGACGACAGCTGGCGGACCGGTCCCCTCCGGTTCGTTGGCACCTTCCCGCGGCTTCCCGCGGCTTCCCCGTAGTTTCCCCGCGGGGGCCCGCCGTACGCGGCCTCAGGCCGATCCTGCCCCCTGCGGCACGGCCGGGAACGGGACGAGGGCCACCGTCACGTTGTCGTGGCCCCCGCCGTCGAGGGCGTGACCGACCAGGACCCGGGCGGCGTGCAGCGGGCGGACGGCGGCGTCGACGGGGACGACCCGGGCCATCTCCTCGGCCGACTCCGCGTAGTTCCACAGCCCGTCGGTGCAGACCACGACCACACCGGGCCGGTCCGGCTTGAACGACGCGGTGTGCGGCTCCAGTTCGTAGGCGTCCGCGCCGAGCCAGCCGGTGATCGCGTGGGCGCGCTGGTCGGCGTACGCCTCGGCCTCGCCCATCAGTCCCGCGGCGACCATCTGCGCGGCCCAGGAGTCGTCCTCGGTGAGCCGGGCCGGGGGCGCGGCGCGGTCGACCGGCACCCAGTACACGCGGCTGTCGCCGACCCAGCCGACGACCAGCAGGCCGTCGGTCACCACACTGCCGACGAAGGTGCAGGCGGGGGCGTTCTGGTGCGGGGACCGTTCGCGGTCCGTGGCGGGCTCGTCGGCCAGGGCGTTGACCGCGTCCGCCGCGGCGACGATCGCGTCGTGCATCGCCTGCTGCGGGTGCGTGCCGCGCGGCAGGGCCGCGAGCAGCGACTCGTTCGCCGCCCGGGACGCGGCCAGCGAGGCCTCGTCGGGCCGGGTCGCGGAGGAGACGCCGTCGCAGACGACCGCGACCGAGGCGGGGGAGCCGTCGGGCAGCGTGGTGGTGCCGATCCCGAAGGCGTCCTCGTTGCGGTGGTGGCGCAGGCCACGGTCGCTGACCGCGGCCAGCGGGCCGCATTCCTTTTCCATGTGGTCCCGTTCGCGTGGCTGGGCGTGGCCGCAGTTCTCGCAGTAGCCGTCGTCGTCCACCCTGCCCGCGCGGCAGGCCACGCACACCGTGGTGTCCGGGGTGCCCGCGGGATCCGGGGCGGGCTGTCCGCGCTCGGCGGACACGCGCGGGTCCGGGGCCTGGAGCGGGTACTCCTCGGGCTGCGCGACCGGCTGGGAGGGGCGGTCGAAGCGCACACCGGAGGACCGGGCCGCGCCGGCGGCGGGAGGCGCGGCGGGCGCGGGCGCGGGCGCGGGCGGGGCGGCAGGGCGCGGTGGCACAACTGCCGGTGCCGGTGCCGGTGCCGGGGGTGCGGGGTGGGGGGTGGGGCCGGACAGCGGAAGTCCGGCCGAGTCCGTGCCCGCCAGGTCCGTCGGCCGGTGCGTCGGGGCGGACGCGCCGGAGCCCTCCGGACCGGCGGCGGGCCAGCCCGGTCCGGCCGGCGGCGCGGGCGGCGCCGGGGGCGCCACGGGGGGCGTCTGCGGGGGCCGGACCGCGGCCCCGCGCTCCGCCGGGCTCGGCGCGGGCACCGAACCGTTCATGACGATCGTCGGATGGTCCGTCGGCGGTGCCGGGACCGCCGACAGGTCGTATCCGCACGCACCGCAGAAACGATCACCCGACTCGAGGGGTTCCTCGCAGCTCGGGCACTTCGACAGAGCGGCCTGCTGGGGCATTTGCGACATCAACTACACCCATGTCCGGGGGCGGTAACGGTTGGCACGTTCCACCAGGTCGATCCTCTCCTCACCGCTCCGCGCCAGCCGGGCCAGCGTGCGGTACGAACGCTCCAGCCCGAAGCGCAGGTTCCGCTCGTCCAGTCCGCTGCCGAGCAGGGTCCGTCCCTCGGCAGCGCTGCCGGCGTTTCGGTTCCCCCGGCCCGGCGGGGCCGGAAGCGGAACGGAACCCTGGCTCCCGGAGAGTACCCAGTCCAGCGCGCAGCCGAGGACCTCGGCCGACAACTGCTCCCGGCGCGCCGGATCCAGGCCGTACGACTCCAGGGCCTCGACCTGGGACGCGGCGGCGCTCAGGTCGTCCAGGAACGGTACGTCACCGGCGGTGGCGGCCCGCCCCCGCAGCCGGGCGCGTACGGCCGCCACCCGCGCGGCCGTGTAGTGGATGGAGGACTCCGGCACCGACTCCAGCGTCCGTACGGCGCCGCGCCGGTCAGCGGTGGCGAGCCGCACGCGGGCCAGGCCGAACGCCGCGCTCACATGGCTCGGGTCGGTCGACCACACCAGGCGGTAGTACTCGGCGGCGTTGTCGAGCTGGCCCAGCACCTCCGCGCACAGGCCGAGCGCCAGCTTGGGCGCGATCTCGCCGGGGAAGGCGTCGTAGATCGCGTCGAAGGCGAGCGCGGCGCCCTCGTGGTCGCCGGTGACCAGAGCGGCGACCCCCCGGTACCAGACCATCCGCCAGTCGTCGGGGTCCCGCTCCTCCAGGGCCCGCAGCGCGTCCAGCGCGGTGTCCGACTCGCCGGTCTCCAGCCAGGCGCGGATCTGCCGCAGCCGGGTCTCGGCCGACGGCGCGGGCGCCGCCGCCAGGGCGTGGACCAGCTCGGCGGGCGCGGAGGCCAGCAGGCCCGCCAGGAAGCCGGCGTTCGGGTCGGTGGGGTCGACGTGCGGGACGGGCAGGGCGAGGGCCGCCGCGGGAGCGTCGACGGGCTTGACGATGTCCGCCGGGCCGGAGGCGGCGGTGGTGCCGGCGGTGGGGGAGGGGGCGGTGGCGGTTCCTTCGGCGAGCTGCTTCTGTCCCGGCGCCCGTCGTGATCCGGCTCGCCGCACCGCCCGCACCCCGAGGCGGGACACGTCGCCCCGCGACCGGGGGAACAACTCCGTGTCCGTCACCCGCGGTTCCGGGCCGAACAAGGTCGACAGGGCGGGACGAGCACGGCCCGACTGGAGCGAGACGACCTCGCGCAGGACACCGGTGAGCTGCTCGCTCATCTCCTGCGCGGAGGCGAACCTGCGGGCCGGATCGGGGTCGGTGGCGCGGACCAGCAGCCGGTAGAACGACTCGTACTGCCGGAAGACCTCGATGTGGTCGGGGTCGGGCAGCGAGTCCACGTAGACGTTCGTGTAGCCCTGGAAGTCGAAGGTGAGGACGGCGAGCGTCCGGGCGACCGTGTAGAGGTCGGAGGCGACCGAGGGGCCGACGTCGGCGACCTCGGGGGCCTGGTAGCCGACCGTGCCGTAGATGGCCGACTCGTCGTCGTCCGCCCTGCGCACCGCGCCCATGTCGATCAGCTTGAGCTCGTCCTCGGTCTGGATCGCGTTGTCGACCTTGAAGTCGCAGTACAGCAGGTTGCGGCTGTGCAGATGCCCCAGCGCCTCGAGCGCCTCGATGCCGTACGCGCACGCCTGCTCCACCGGCAGCGGGTCCCGTCTGCCGTCCGGCGTGCGGCGTCCGTTGGCGATCTCCTTCAGGGCCTTGCCGCCGACGTACTCCATGACGATGTAGCCGTCGAGGGAACCGGTGCGTGGGTCGAGGTGCTCCACGAAGTTGTAGATCCGCACGATGTTGGCGTGCTCGATCTCCGCGAGGAAGCGCCGCTCGGAGATCGCCGCGGCCATCGCGTCCTGGTCGCCCGTGTCCAGCAGGCCCTTGAGGACCACCCAGCGGTCCGAGACTGCCCGGTCCACGGCGAGGTAGATCCAGCCCAGTCCGCCGTGCGCCAGACAGCCGACCACCTCGTACTGGCCGTGCACCACGTCGCCGGCCCGCAGCTTCGGGACGAACGAGTACGGGTGGCCGCACTTGGTGCAGAAGCCCTCCGTACGACCCGGCCGGCCGGCCCGCGCACGGCCCACCTGGGCCCCGCAGTCCGAACGGGAGCAGAATCGCTTCCGCTCGGGCACCTCGGGGTTGTCCAGCACCATCGCGCGCGGGTCGGGGCGCGGGATCGGCGGGACCTGGACCAGCCCCGCGCCCAGCCGGCCGCGGCCGGAGGAGCCCGTCGACGAGCCGGAGCCGCGCACCGACACCGAGCGTTCGGCGCCGCCTCCCGGCAGGGAACGGGAGAGCCGCCCGGACACCGAGCGCCGGGACCGGGACGATCGCGACGATCTGGATGACTGTGACGGCTGTGACGGCTGTGACGACGCGCGCGAACCACGGCCGCCGGCCCGGGAGCCACGGCCGCCGGCGGTGAGGCCGGTCGGCACCGACCCGACCATGCCGGTCGTCGGCGACACCACCGGTGCCAGACCGCAGGTGTCGCAGTACAGCTCGCCGCCGCCGACGTCCTCGTAGGCACCCTCGCAGCCGGGACGCTGACACGCCCGGGGAGCGGCGGCCTGCGCCTGCGGCTCCTGCGGCTCCTGCTGTTCCGCCCGCGCTCCCTGCCCGTTCCGCCCCTGGCTGTGCGTCCGGTTCTCCGCCTGACTCATGCCGCTGCCTCCCCGTTGTCGCTCATGCGCCGGGCCTTTCGCCCTCCTCGGGCGTGCCCTGACCGGGCACCCGGGTTGCGGTGCCGAGGAGTTCGGCGGCCGCGTGCTGGTAGCGCAGCACCGCCTCCCGGGCGACGCGCAGATCGCAGGGCGCGCTCCACAGCATGCGGCGCGCCCTCTCGTACCGCTCGACCAGCACGGCGTCCTCCGCGAGGCCGTGCCGGGCGACCTTCGCCCGGTACGCGTCGAGCCGGCCGCGCAGCTCGGCACGGATCGCCAGCGGAGCGGTGACCGCGGTCAACGACTCGCGGGCGCGCTCCAGTTCCTCCTCCGCCTTCTGCTCCAGGGACTCCAGGAGCGGGGACAGGCGGTGCCACTGGGCGTGCCTGCGGTACTCGGCGGCCGTCGCCAGCTGCTCCTGCAGCACGGTCGGCGGCCCGCTGACGACCGGCACCTCCGTCGCGGCGATCTTCGCGAGCACCTCGCCGCGCGCGATGCGCGCCTCGGCGAGGGTGCGGTCGGCGCGGGACAGGACGTCCCGCAGCCGCACGATCCGCTTCTCGGAGTCCTGACGGACCGCCAGCACCGCGTCGATCTCGCGGCGCACCTCCTCCAGGGCCCGTGCCTCGCGGTCGTACACCGCCGTGTCCGGTCTGCCGCCGCCCGGCGCCGAACTTCCCTCCGCGGGCTTCCAGAACGCCAGCGGGTCGGACACCACCTGTGCGCGCAGCGCGGTCAGGGAGCGGGTGATCCGCTCCAGGTCGTCGCCCGCCGGATGCTCGCCGGGGCGCACACCGACCGGGTGCGCGAGCCGGCGGGTGCGCCGGAGCTCGGCGGCCAGCAGATCGATCCGGGCGGGCAGCGCCGACCACACCGCGTCCGCGGCGACGACCATGTCCAGCGACGACGCGTACAGCTCGTTCATCCGCTCGACCAGCGTGGCCAGCGAGTAGCGCTCGCTGAGCCGGTTCCCCGGCCGGCCCCGGGGCGTCGGCGCGTTCGCGGCGGCGGTGGCCGAGCCCGGGACCGTGACGCACTCGCCGCGCAGCAGCTCCGTCAGCTCCACCAGGTCCTCACGGCTGGACCAGCGGCGCCGGGCACGGATCTCGCGGGCGGTGCGCAGGGCGCCTGTGTACGCGTCGAAGTACGTCCACAGCAGCGTGATCGACGCCTCGGTGGCCGCCCAGCGCTCCTCGGTGCGGCCGGTGAGGCGGGCACCCTCCAGGAGCCTGCGGCCCGCGTGGTCCTGCAGGGCCAGGAGCGAGGTCTCGACCGCCTCGTGCTCCGCACCGAGCCGCGCGAGCGCACGGTCCACCTCGTCCCGGTCCATCACCGGCCCGGTGGGGTCCGTGTCACCCATCGATCACCTTTCGCTGCGGGTCGGTCGTTGACGGTCGGTCGTCGACGGTTCGTCTTCGGTGGTCACTCCTTGACGGCTGGTCAGTCCGTGCGCAGGTACTGCGGGGCGGGTGGCCTCGACTTCGCGGGATCACTGCCCAGTGTCGCCGACAGCCATGTCTCGTACGCCTTTTGCCACCCGTCCTCGGTGTCCTCGCGGAAGTCCACCAGGATCCGGTTGACCCGGCGCAGCAGGTCCTTCGCGCTCTTCTCCATCGCCACGCCGTAGTACTCGGTCGTGAAGGCGTCGCCCTTGAGTTCGACCGTCGGGTCCTGGGCGGCCTGGCTGGCGGCGAGCGCGCCGTCGGTGACCACCGCGTCGACCTCGCCGAGCTGCAGCCGCACCAGGCAGTCGAGCTGGTTGGGGACGGTGGTGCGGATGTCCGCGGACTTCGGGAGCCTGCCCGTCGCCTTGTCCTCCTCCAGCTTCGCGTACGCGGTGGAACCGGCCGCCGTGCAGATCCTCCGGTCCGCGAGCGTCTTGTCGTATCCCGTGATCGACGACGCCTTCGGGGCCAGGACCTGCTGTCCCGTCCTGAAGTACGGGGCGGAGAACGCCACGTCCCGGAGGCGTTCACAGTTGATCGTCATCGTGCGGACGACCATGTCGACCCGGCCGTCCTTGACCGCCGGGATGCGCTGGTCGGTGGGGATCGCCTTGAACTGGACCGCGTCCCGGTCGCCGAGTATGTCCTCGGCGATGCGGTGCGCCAGGTCGATGTCGAAGCCCTCGAGCTGTGCGCCGCCCCCGCCGTTGGGGTCCCGGTAGCCCCAGCGGTAGCTGTTCTGGTCGATGCCGACGATCAGCTTGCGCTTCTCGCCCGGCCGGTTCTTGATCGCGTCGATGGTGTCGCCGTCCACGTCGGAGGGAGGCAGGGTCTGCTTCTCCGGATCGGTGCACTCCGCGTCCGCGTCCGCACCGACGGCGTCCGTCACGGTGTGCCCCGCGGCCTTCGGGGCCTTGGCGGCGGGGGACCCGGCGCGGGTCAGCACCAGCGCGAAGATCAGCGCGAGCACGCACACGGTGGCCATCGCGCCCACCCCGCCCCAGCCCCGCAGACCGGCCCGCAGGCGTCGTGCGTTCCTCATCACGCCCCCTTTCACCGGTACTCCGACAGCCTGCGGCCGATGCCCAGCACCGCGCCGGCCGCGCCCAGCACGGCGAGGCCCGCCGCGCCCTCCGGCAGCCCCTTCAGCGCGTCCCGGCCACCGCCGGCCGCCTCCGTGAACTCGGCCTCCTCGTGGGCGAGCGCGGCCGCCAGGCTGTCGTCGACGCCGTCGAAGCACTCGCCGGTCGCGCCCTTGCCGCCGATCACCAGGTCCAGCGCCTGCTGGTAGTTGCCGTTCTCGTCCTGCTCCCGGGCGGCCCCGTGGCGTTTCTTCCACTCCGTCATGTTGCTCACGGCGGCGGTGACCGGCTTCTCGCCGCCGCTGTCGTCCGCGAGCTCTCCGGCCCGGGTCAGGCCCTTGCCGAGGGCGTCCATGTCGCGTTCGAAGTCGTGGTCGTAGGCGTCGTACGTCTCGTCGCCGACCTTCTTCGTCTCGGCGCCGCGCGACACCAGCGTCAGGTTCTCGTTGCCCCGGGCCCTCAGGGAGGCGATACGGGCGTCGTGCAGCACGTTGAGCGAGCGGACGCCGTGGTCGTAGGAGTCGTTCAGCCCCGAGCGGGCGAGGCTGTGGCCGGCGACCAGCCAGAGCAGGACCACCGTGGACGCCGCCGTGGCCGCGACCAGGCCGTGGTTGAGCACGCGGTGGGTGCGCAGGTAGGTGCGGCGCTGCGTCCAGGCGAGCGCGGCGAGGGCGACGGTGCCGAGCGCGATGGCCGCCCACGGGTAGGGGGTCGCGTCCGCGTAGTCGGCCTGGAGGCGCTGGTTCTCCTTCTTGTAGAGGTTTTCCGCCGCCGGGAGCATCTCCTGCTGCATCTTCTCGTTCGCGTACCGCAGGTAGGCGCCGCCCACGGGGTAGCCCTGGCGGTTGTAGGTGCGGGCGCGCTCCACCAGGCCCTTGTACTCGGGCAGCAGCTGGTTCAGTTCGGCGATCGTCGCCGCCGACGAGGAGTCGGGGTCGGAGTTGGCCGCGGCGGTGACCAGTTTGGCGGCGGCGGTGCGGATGTCCTTCTCGTAGCGGTCCCGGGAGGCGGCGGTCTCCTGACCGCCGGCCAGGAAGCCGCTGGAGGCCGCGGTGTTGGCGTCCGCGAGGGAGCGGTAGATGTCTGCGGCGTCGGAGGTGAGGGGCTGGCTGCTGGTGAGGACGGCGTCGGCCGCCGCGGCCCTGTCGGTCATCTGCCAGGCGGTGACGGCGCCGAAGGCGACGACCAGGGCGGCGAGGACCGCGCCGATGACCCGCAGGCGGCCGGGTTCGGTGGTGGCGGCCTCGCGCAGGCGCACGGCGCCCTCGACGAACGCCGTGCGCCGGGGTGCTTCCGGCGGCCGGGGCGCGGGAAGCCGGGAGCCGTCGGGTGTGTGACGGGGGGCCGCCGGCGCGCCGCCGGGCCCGGACTGCGGCGGTACGGCGGGCGCGGCCCCGCCCGGCGGTGCCGCGCTGCCGCTCGGCGTGTGTGTCACCCGACCTCCCCCGTGGTCATCCGTCCCGTCAAGTATCGCCGCACGGACCGGTATGTGCACCGGCTTTGGCGTGATCTTGAACCGCCCGCCGGTTCGTCTGCCGATCCGACTGTCCGCCGGTCAGACCGGCCGGCAGCCCGCCGATCTGACTGTCGGTCCGGTGGAGATCCGACTGCCGGTTCGACTGCCGTGCGGTCGCCGGGAGTTCCGGCTGCCGCGGCGCCCCGGCCCTCCCCGCGGACCGGCCCCCGCACGCTCCCCCCCCCGCACGCCCCCTGCCCATGAACACGCCGGTGGAATCCGGTTGGTTCCGGGCGCCAGTGAGGAGCCGCCACCGGTGTGTGGCCGACCGGGCCGGCAGGGGCCGCCGAACCTGCTTCCCGGCCTGTTCCCGCGAGCGGTTCTCGCGCCGGTCGTCAGGCCCGCTGCCCGGCCTTCGGGCCTGTCCGGCGGATCAGGCCGGGGAAACGGACGGCGCCCACCCGACGAGGGCGAGGAGTGTCGGTCGGCCGCACCGGCCTGATCCGCCGGACAGGCAGCTAACGACGCTCGTAGTGGGCTCTCAGCCGGGCGTGGGCCTCCGGTGGGGCCGCCAGGCGGTCCAGGCCCAGCAGGGCCGCGCCCAGGACCGGTGCGGCGGTGACGACTCGAGGGACGGCCTTGGGGGCGCGCTCGGCGAGCAGGGCGCGGATCCGGTCGTCCAGCAGGGCGTGCCGTGCGGCCAGGACGCTGCCGCCCAGCAGGACGGGTGTCTCCTCGGTGAGCAGGTCCAGGCGGGTCAGCGCCACGACGGCCATCGCCACCACCTCGTCGGCCTGGCGGTCGACGATCGCACCGGCGACCGCGTCGCCCTCGGCCGCCGTGGCGAACAGGACCGGGGCGAGTTCGTGACGGCGGGCCGACGGGAGGTGCCCCAGGTGCAGGGCCTCGACGAGGGCCGGCATGCCGGACAGGCCGAAGTGGGCCGGGAGGGTGTCGGCGAGGGCGGTGGCGGCGCCGCGGCCGTCCCGGGCGCGGGCCGCGTGCCACAGGGCCTCCTCGGCCAGCGCCCAACCGCCGCCCCAGTCACCGGAGATGCGGCCGAGCGCCGGGAAGCGGGCGGTACGTCCGTCGGGGCGCATGCCGACGCAGTTGATGCCCGCGCCGCAGACGACGGCGACCCCGCGGGGTTCGGTGACACCGGCGCGCAGGATCGCGAACGTGTCGTTGCGGACCTGCACGGTGGCACCCCAGCCGCGTGCCGTCAGGGCCGCCGTCAACTGCTCCTCCTCCACGGGGAGATCGGCGTTGGCCAGACAGGCCGAGACGTGGGAGACGGCGGTGACGCCGGCGGCGGTGAGGGCGGCGGCGACGGCCTCGGCGAGGGCGTCCACAGCCGGCGTCACGCCGACGGCGGGCGGCCGGAAACCGGCGCCGCGGGCCGTGGCCAGGACCTCGCCGTGCCGGTCGACCACGGCGACGTCCGTCTTGCTGTTGCCGGCGTCGACGGCGAGGACGCCCGCGGTCACGCCCACGTCAGGTACTCCCGGTTGTGCGCGAGGAGCTGGTCGGTGAGCCGCTCGGCGTACTCGTACTGGCCGATCAGCGGGTGGGCGAGGAGGGCGCGGAAGACCCGTTCGCGGCTGCCGTGCAGGGCCGCTTCGAGGGCGAGGTCCTCGTAGGCGGTGACGTTCGCCATCAGGCCCGCGAAGAGGGGGTCCACCCGGGGCACGGGCAGCGGGCTCGCGCCCTTCGGGCCCACGGCGGCCTGGACCTCGATCACCGCGTCCTCGGGGAGGAAGGGGAGCGTGGAGCCGTTGCGGGTGTTCACCACCTGGTACGGGCTGCCGGCGCCGTGCAGCAGGGCCGCCGCCAGGTCCACGGCCGCCTCCGAGTAGTAGGCGCCGCCGCGCCTGGCCAGCAGGGCCGGTTTCTCGTCGAGGGCGGGGTCGGCGTAGAGGTCGAGCAGCCGGCGTTCCATGTCGGCCACCTCGGCGGCCCGGGACGGCTTGGTGCGCAGTTCCCGTACGACCTCGTCGTGGGCGTAGTAGTAGCGCAGGTAGTACGAGGGGACCACACCCAGCCGGTCCAGGACGGCGCGGGGCAGCCGGAGGTCCGCGGCGACGGCGTCGCCGTGGTCCCGCAGCAGGGCGGGCAGGACGTCCTCGCCGTCGGGACCGCCCCGGCGCACCGCGGTCTCCCAGGTGAGGTGGTTCAGGCCCACGTGGTCGAGGTGGAGGCCGGCGGGGTCGGTGCCGAGGCGGGCGGCGAACTTGCGCTGGAGACCGATGGCGACGTTGCACAGCCCCACCGCCCGGTGCCCGGCCCGCAGCAGCGCCCGGGTGACGATGCCGACGGGGTTGGTGAAGTCGATGATCCAGGCGTCGGGGTTGCTCCGCCGGACCCGGTCGGCGATGTCGAGCACCACCGGGACCGTGCGCAGCGCCTTGGCGAGACCGCCGGCGCCGGTGGTCTCCTGACCGACGCAGCCGCACTCCAGTGGCCAGGTCTCGTCCTGCTGCCGGGCCGCCTGACCGCCCACCCGCAACTGGAGCAGCACCGCGTCGGCGCCGTCCACGGCCGCGTCCAGGTCGGAGGTGGTGACGACACGTCCCGCATGTCCCTGCCGGGCGAAGATGCGACGGGCCAGCCCACCCACCAACTCCAGCCGGTCCGCGGCCGGATCGACCAGGACCAGCTCCTCGACGGGCAGGGTGTCCCGCAACCTGGCGAAGCCGTCGACGAGTTCGGGCGTGTAGGTCGAACCGCCCCCGACCACGGTGAGTTTCATTGTCGTCAACCCTCTGCTTCCGCTCCGGTGGACGTGACACGTTCGGCGAACGCCTTCTGCGCGAGAGACATATCAGGACCACGGGCGTCATGACCAGAGTGGGCGCGGGTACGGGAACGGCGGAGGGCGGCACCCGGAACTCCAGGGTGCCGCCCTCCGCCGTGCTGCTCCGTGCCGCCGGTCTACTTGGTGGTGCTCGGCGGGGGGAGCGGGGAGGCCGCGACGGACTGCGGCGAGACGCTGCTCGCGTAGGCGGACGGGGGTGCGACGGCCGCCGCCGGATCGGGGCCCTCCATCTCCACCGGAGCCGTGGCGCCGCCGACGATGCGGATGCCGGCCGCGTCGAAGGCCCGCTTGATGCGCCAGCGCAGCTCGCGCTCCACGGTCAGCGACTTGCCGGGCATGGTCTTCGCCGAGACCCGGACCACCATCGAGTCCAGCAGGACGGAGTCGAGGCCGAGGACCTCGATGGAGCTCCACAGGAGCTCGTTCCAGGGCTCCTCCTTGCTCATCCTCTCCGCGACGGCGACGAGCGTGTCCTTCACCTGGTCGAGGTCCTCGTCCGAGCGGACCGTGACGTCCACGTTGGCGGTCGCCCAGCCCTGGGAGAGGTTGCCTATGCGCTTGACCTCGCCGTTGCGGACGTACCAGATCTCGCCGTGGTCGCCGCGCAGCTTGGTCACCCGCAGTCCGACCTCTATGACCTCGCCGGAGGCGACGCCCGCGTCGATGGTGTCACCGACGCCGTACTGGTCCTCGAGGATCATGAACACGCCGGAGAGGAAGTCCGTGACCAGGTTGCGGGCGCCGAAACCGATCGCGACACCGGCGACACCGGCCGAGGCCAGCAGCGGGGCCAGGTTGATCTGGAACGTGCCCAGGACCATCAGCGCGGCCGTACCGAGGATCACGAACGACGCGACCGACCGCAGCACCGAGCCGATCGCCTGCGAGCGCTGGCGCCGCCGCTCGGCGTTGACCAGCAGCCCGCCGAGACCGGTGCCGTCCACGGCCGTACCGGTCCGGGACATCCGGTCGACGAGCTTGGTGATCGCCCGCCGCACGACCACTCTCAGTACCGCGGCGATCACCACGATGAGCAGGACCCTGAGGCCGATCGCGAGCCACGTCGCCCAGTTCTCCTCCACCCAGCCGGCGGCGTTGGTGGCGCTCTCGTGGGCGTCCTTGAGGCTGGGCACCATCGGGGTCCCGGAATCCGAGGGCGTCGGCGACGACCCCTCGGCCAGTAGGACGGCGGGCAAGGACACGGCAGGTACCTCCAGGTGCAGGTTCTGCCCCCGGTGCGGCGCTCAAGGTCTTCGAGGTCACGAAAAGGTCAGGGAAAGGTCACCGGAGTGGGCAGAACCACCACACTAACGGTGCATTGTGGGGGGACCGGCGCGATACGTGAAGAAGAGACGTCTCTCACCGGACCGGAGCAGGCCAAGATCCCGGAGGCCGGAGAAGGGCGTGGTCGAAAACACTTTCAGCCCGTTACCGGGACATGGTGGCGCTTCCACCAGGCATGAGGGGAGACTGACTACGGATCGTCCCGGCGCGAGCCACGCGTCGCCGGCGTACAAGGAGGCATCCGTGCCGCATGTCCTGGTTCTCAACGCGTCGTACGAGCCACTCGGCGTCGTACCGCTCCGCCGCGCGCTCGTCCTCGTCCTCGAGAACAAGGCCGTGTGCCTCGAGGAGTCCGGCGCCTACCTGCACAGCGCGACCGTCACAGTCCCCGCACCCAGCGTGGTCCGGCTCAAACGCTTCGTGCGGGTCCCCTACCGGGGGCCCGTTCCACTGACCCGCCGCGCGCTGTTCGCCCGCGACGGGGGCCGGTGCATGTACTGCGGTGGCGTCGCAACCAGCGTCGACCACGTCATCCCGCGCAGCCGCGGGGGCAAGCACGTCTGGGACAACGTGGTGGCGTCCTGCCGCCGCTGCAACCACGTGAAGGCCGACCGGCACCTGTTCGAGCTGGGCTGGCGGCTGCGCCACAAACCGGCCCCGCCCACCGGCCTGGCCTGGCGCATCATCGGCACCGGCCACCGCGACCCGCGCTGGCTGCCCTACCTCCAGCCGTACGGCGCGGACGACGCGATGGCCCGCATCGACGGCCTGACCCGAGTGGACGGCATCTCCGCCTGACCGGACCGGTCCGGGCCTTCACTGTCCGTGGTGCCGGGACCGCCCGGTACCACGGACGCTGGAGGTCTTCACCGGCCCCAGCTCCGAGGCGAGGAGATGCGGGCCCGCGTCCGTACGAACGGGCGCGAACCCATACCGACGCCCTTCGGCGGAGGACTTCACGGAACGTGTATTCGAGGACTCGCTCGCTGTGACGAAACCTGATGCCAGCAGGTGAGGGCGCCCGTATGCTGGCCGTGGAGCCGGTCCACGCCCTGCTGGAGGTCCTGATGAGCACGCCCGTCCCTGAAGGCTTCAGCTACCCGCAGCCAAGGCCGCGCCTGTCGGTCGAGGAGATGCTGGCGGCGAAGAACACCCAGCCGATCCGTTCTCTGGACGACCTCGCCGCCGACACGTTCGAGTCTGACGAGGAACTGGAAGAGTTCCTTGCGTTCACGTACGCCGAGCGTCACCGCGACGCAGCCTGAGGCCCCCCACATGCAACCCGTCATCCTCGACACCGACGTCGCGTCCCTGCTGCACAAGCGCAAGCTGACCGGCGACCCGGCTCATCGGCCGTAAGCCGCTGATCACCTTCGTGACCTACGGCGAGCTCACCAAGTGGACGGAGATCCGCCACTGGGGCACCCGCAGCCGCCAGGAACTCGCCGACTGGCTCGCCGACATTCCGGTCCTGCCCGGCGACGAGGCCGTCGCCACCACGTGGGGACGGCTCTCGGCGGCAGGGATACAGCGGGGTCGGCCCCGCCCCACCAACGACATGTGGATCGCCGCCAGCGCTCTCACCTACGACCTGCCGCTGGCCACCCTCAACCTCAAGGACTACGAGGACTTCCGCCTCCACCACGGCCTGCGCATCCTCGGCGTCGAGTAACAGCCATCTGACGGCAACACCAGTGGGCGGCGGCTCCGCACAGCGAGGGGGCGCCGCCCTCTTCGAGACCGCTCAACTCACCGACTTCCTGAGACCCGGGGCCAGTCCGCGTGTGCTCGGACGGGCCCCTGGCCGGTGTGGTCCGCCGGAGGCGGGTGGTGGTTACTTGAGGTAGACCAGGCCGTCGGTGGTGATGGCCGGGCGGCCGCTGGTGCCGACGACGACGATCTTGACGGTGTGTTTGGCGCTGCTGCTCCAGGTCTTGGTCCAGAGCGCGTCGCGGTACTTGGTGGTGGACGACTTCAGGTCCACGGTGGTGAGCTTCGTGCCGTCGACGTAGATGTGCGCCTGGCCGGAGGTGGCGGCGCGGGAGACGACCCAGGCGACGGAGCGGCCGGTGAAGGTCCAGCTCAGGGAGGCGTTCTTGGTGGAGCTGGTGTACGACTTGCCGCCGAGGTAGCTGGTGGAGGACTTGGTCGTCCACGTCCCGGACTTCGTGGCGGAGCTCTCCTGGAGGATGACCGGGGTGCCGGCGACCGAGGCGGTGGCGGTGTTGCCGGCCTGGTCGTAGGCCTTCATCGACCAGGTGGTGGCGGTGCCGGACTTGGCGGTGTGGTTGGCGCCGGCGACCGTGGGCCCGTAGGTCTTGGCGGTCGGGGCGGTGAGCCGGACCTCCTTCAGTGCGGCGCCGTCGGTGGCCTTCCACTTCAGGGTGAGGGGGACGGCGGCGGTGTTGACGGTGCCGGTGCGCAGGGCCAGGTTCGGCTTGGTGGTGAAGGTGGGGGCAGTGGTTTCGGCGACGACGGTCGCGGCGGCCGTGGTGACCGTCCTGCCGGACTGGTGGACGGCGCGGACGGCCACCTTGTGGGTGCCCGCGGTCAGGGTGGCCTTGGCGGAGGTGGCGGTGCCGGCGGTGGTGGCGGCGACCTTGCCGTTCACCAGCAGTTCGTACTTCGCGATGAGGGCGGCCGGGGTGGTGGCCGACCAGTTCACGGTCACCGAGCTCTTGGTGTAGGTGGTCGAGCCGGACGTGCCGGCGCCGGTGACCGACTTCAGGGTGAGGCCGGAGACGGGGCCGCCGGCCCAGGCGCGGACGGTGGCGAGCTTGTTGTAGAAGGCGTCGCCGGGGCACTGGGTGTTGTAGCCGTCGCGGTGGCCGTGGACGGCGGGCAGGGACAGTTGGGCGCCCTTGGCCCAGGTCTTCCCGTAGTAGCTGCGTCCGCTGTCGCCCGCGGTGAGGGTGGCGGTGCCGGCGGGGTCGACGCCGTACTGGCCGAGCTTCCAGGTGGCGATGCGGGCCACGGAGGTCATGGCCGCCGTGGAGGGCGCGGTGGAGGTGTAGGTGCCGAGGACGGAGATGCCGGTGGTCTCGGCGTTGAAACCGTAGGCGTGGGCGCCCATCACCGGCCGGTCCGTCCCGCCCTTGCGGCCCTCGTAGACCGTGCCGCACTTGTCGACCAGGAAGTTGTAGCCCAGGTCTTTCCAGCCGAGCTGCTTGACGTGGTAGGCGTAGATGCCGCGGACCACGGCCGGGCCCTGGGCGCAGGTGTAGTCGTTGGACTCGGCGGTGTGGTGCACCACGACCGCCTTGACCCGGCCGCCGGGCAGATAGCCGGGCTCCTCCGGGCTGATCGACTCGTCCGCACCCCAGCCGGCGCGGTCGGTGATCGGCGGCCGCGGCGCGGTGGACGGCGGTGCGGGCGGAACGCTCACCGAGGGGCTGGGTGAGGTGGTGGGCGAGGAGGAGTCGGACGGCTCGGACGCCGAGGGTTCCGGTTCCGAGGGCTCCGAGGGGTCGGAGGAGGACGGTGCGGGCACCACCGGCTCGGTGGTGGGGGGCTCGGGGACGGTCTCGTCCGGCTGCGGAGCGGTGCCCGGGTCCGTGCCGGGCTCCGCACCCGGGTCCGTGCCGGGCTCGGTGTCCGGATCGGAGGCCGCGGGATCGGGCGTCCCGGTCTCCTCGGCCGCGTACGCCGCCGGCTCCAGCGCCGTGACCTCGCCGCTGCCGGGGTCGACCATGTCCAGGCGCAGCCCCTTCGGTAGTCGCGTGGTGCCCCTGCCGTCGACCCGTACCTCGACACCGTCGGACGGGCCCACCCAGGCCGGTTCGGTGCCGCCGCGCAGGGCTCCGCTCTCGCCCTGACCGCTGTCGCCGTCCAGCCTCAGCCACCGCGACCAGCTCTGCGTACCGGCCTGCCGGGTGCGGACCTCGACCGTGCCGCCGACGCGGGCGGACGGGTCGGACCAGGTCACGCCGAGCATGCTGAACGGTCCGGTGTCCCTCTTGCCCAGCGAGGCGGAGGTGCCGTCCCCGGACATCCGCAGTTCGGTCGTCTCCGCCTTGCTGGTGACGGGCCCCGGCGCGCCGTCGGAGGGATCGCTGCTGGTCTGCTGCCCCGTCATGCTCTGCAGGACGAGTGCTCCGGACAGTCCGGCCGCGACGACGGCGGCCGTCTTCCAGAAGTGACGTGGAGTGCGCATGTCAGTTCGCAGGTCCTTCTTCACGGGGGAGGAACAGGGCGGAAGTCGACCATCCGAACGGACGGTCGCACAGGAGACCGACAGCACTAGGTGAAGGTTGTACGAGCGGATCGACGTACCAGGCGCAGAAGGAGAAGAACCGGAGATCGGATGACGCGCACGCCCGCGTCATGGCGACGCAGACATGCCGGCCCCGGGGGACCCCCGTTCCCCCGGGGCCGGTCGTGTTCGGGTGGGCGGGCGGCGGTCAGGCGTGGCGCAGTTCTGTCGGGTGGGTCGAGCGGTGGAGGAGGGGCAGGGCTGTTGCCGAGGCCAGGAGGCAGGCCGTGTAGGCCGTCGGGGGGATCAGCAGGGCGGCCCAGGGGAGGGAGGGGCTGGCCGTCAGGGTGCTGTAGGCGGTGCCGGCCGCCATGCCGCCCAGGCCTGCCAGGAGCAGGGCCGGTGCCAGGGGGAGGGCGGTCTCCAGGAGCAGTGCCCGGTTCAGTACCGGGCGCGGTACACCGGCCGCGACCTGCGCGGACAGCCCTCGTCGGCGGGTGGCCAGCGACTCGGCGGTGCCGACGGCGAGGCCGCTCAGGGTGATCAGCAGGGCCACGGCGATCGCCGCGGCGGTCAGGTTCAGCCCCGTCGTGTAGTACGACATGTCGGCGGCCAGGTCCTCCGCGCCGCGCAGGGAGACGAGCATCGAGTGGCGCACCCCCATGAACGCGGTGCCGACGACCGTGACCAGCAGTACCGCCGCATGGGTACGGGCCGGCGCCCACGGGTCGGCGCGCAGCCGCTCCGCCGCGATCAGCACCGCCGCCGACCGGGCCCGGGGCGTGAGCACCCGCCCCACGAGCCCGGCGGTGGCCCCGGCCAGCCACACCGCGCCCGCGCCGACCGCGAGCAGCGCGGCGAACAGCGTCAACGGCTTCTGCCAGTCCGCCCGGCCGGACCCGTTCGCGGACACCGCGGTCAGCACACCCACCGCCACCACCAGGGCCGTCGAGCCCAGGAACAGCCTGCCCGGTCCGCGGGCCGAACGGACACCCGTCACGCGGCGCACCCGGCCCAGGGGCGAGGCCACCACGCGGCGCAGCGCCAGCACGCTCGCCAGCGCGCCCAGCACGGGCACGGCCGCGGCGACCAGGACCACCGCCACCCAGGTGAGCGCGGTCGGCCGATTCCACAGGCGCAGCAGGAGCAGCACCGAGAAGACGGTCGCCGCCGCCGAACCGAGCAGGCAGGCGAGGCCGGTCTCCAGCGCGGCGATCCGCCGCACCTGCCAGGGCGTCGCCCCGGCCAACCGCAGTCCGGCCAGCCGCTGGTCCCGGTGCACGGCCCCGACGCGGGCGCACTGCCCGAGGAACCCGAGCACCGGGATCAGCAGGAGCAGCAGGCCGAAGACCGCCCCGGCGCGCGTTCCGGGCTCGTCGAGCAGGCCCTCGGCGACGGGTACGCCGTAGGAGCGGTTCCCCAGCGACAGCAGGACCCCGGTGGCGAGCGCGAACCCGGTGGCGAGCGCGGCGCCGGTCGCGGTGAGCGTGATCCGCCACCACTCCCGCCGGTCGGACCCGCGGGTGAGCTGCCAGGCCAGGCGGAGATCGGAGCGCAGGGAGGGCACGGAGGACATGGAGGGCATGGAGGGCATGGAGTGCGAGGTGCTCACGCGGTCGCCTCCAGCGGGGTCACGGTCCCGTCGCGCAGCTGCACCTCGCGGTCCGCGTACGCGGCCACCTGGGCGTCGTGCGTGATCAGCAGGACCGCCGTGCCCGCCTCGCGGGCCGTGTGCGCCAGGGCCGTCATCACCTGCTCGCCCGCGAGCGAGTCCAGGGCGCCGGTCGGCTCGTCCGCGAAGACCACCTTCGGGCCGGTGACCAGGGCCCGTGCCAGCGCCGCCCGTTGGGCCTGCCCGCCGCTCATCTCGCCCGGCCTCAGGTCCCCCTGCCCGCGCACTCCGAACCGCTCCAGCCACTCCCCGGCCCGCTCCCGCGCCTCCGCGCGGTCGGTGCCGGCCAGCATCAGCGGCAGCGCCACGTTGTCGAGCGCGGTCAGCTCCGGTACGAGCTGCCCGAACTGGAACACCACCCCGAAGTCGGTGCGGCGCAGCTCGCTCAGCCGCTTCTCCGGCAGCTCCTCCAGCCGCAGCCCTGAATACGTCACCGAGCCGGCGTCGGGGCGGACGATCCCGGCGAGGCAGTGCAGCAGCGTCGACTTGCCGCTGCCGCTGGCGCCGGTCACCGCGAGGATCTCGCCGGCGTGCAGCTCGACGGAGGCGCCGCGCAGGGCCTGCGTCCTGCCGTGTGCCTTGACCAGCCCGCGGGCCGCGAGCAGCGGCTCCGTCGGCCGCTGGCCGTCCCCTTCGCTCACGGTGCTCACGTTGTTCACGTCGCGTCGACCTCCGCGGTCAGAGTGGTGAGCCGGGCCGCCGTGGTGGTCATCCAACGGAGGTCGGCATCCAGGTGGTTGAGGGCGTAGTCCGCCGAGAGCACGGCCGCCGGGCCGGCGCCGCCCGCGGACTTCACCGCGGTGAGTTCCCGCATCCGCCGCATGTGGGCGGCGCGTTGGGCGCGCAGATATGCGGCCGGGTCGCCGCCGGACAGGATCGACACCACGACCTTGGCGAAGATCTCGTTGGTCACGAAGGGTGCGGGCGGGGCGATCTCCCCGGCCCAGCGGGCCAGTTCACGCGTCCCCTCGTCCGTCGTGCGGTACGCCGTCCGCTCCGGACCGCCCTCGGAGGCGGTGCCGTCGACCTCGGCGAGGCCGTCGCGGACCAGGCGCTGCAGGGTCGTGTAGACCTGGCCGTAGGCCAGCGGGCGGGCCTCGGGGAAACGTTCGTCGTGGCGTCGCTTGAGGTCGTAGCCGTGGCTCGGCCCCGAGGCGAGCAGCCCCAGCAGGATGTGACGGGTGCTCATGTCGATCAGTATGCACTCGGTATATGTACTGAGTGAATAGTGGGGCACGAAAAAAGCTCCGCCGCCCGGCCGACCAGCCGGCCGGGCGGCGGAGCCGTCGGCTCAGTCCGCGACCGCGTACGCCTCCACCGACCACAGGGAATAGCCGTACCGGGTGGCGCGGGTCTCGCCCTGGACGCGGACGTGGCGCACGTCGCGTTCGTCCATGCGGACGGTCTCGCGGCCGCCGCCGCTGTCCGGCACCGCGGCCGCCGTGCGCCAGGTGCGGCCGTCCGCCGAGACCTCGACGCGGTACGCCGACGGGTGCGCGTCCTGCCAGTGCAGCGCGACCTTCCCGAGCCGCACCGGGCGTTCCAGCTCGACCTGCCACCAGGCGTCGTCCTGGGCGGGGGACGACCAACGGGTCTCGGGGTCACCGTCGTTGGCCGCCGACGCCGGGAAGTCGGGCGTCTCGTCGGCCGAGGAGCTCGCCCGGCCGGTGCGGGCCAGGTCGGGGCCGGCGGTGCGGGGGACGGCGTTCACCGCGAGCGTGTGGGTCGCCCCGCCGAAGCCGAGCCGGACCTCGTAGGAGCGGGACGGCGTCCCCGGCTCCACCGTCACCTCGACCGGCACCTGAACGAACGTGCCGCGCGGAACGGTCTGGACCTCCTTCGGAACCCGTACCCGCACGCCCTTCGGCGCCTCGACGGTCACCTTGCCGCGCACCTCCTCGGGGCGCAGCGAGCCGAGGGTGGCCGTCAGCCGCCGGGTGCCACCGATGTCGGTGTCCGCGGGGGCGTCCGGCAGTTGCAGCGTGGCGGCGGGCGCGTCCGTGAACCACGGGACGACGTGCCGTACCCGGGAGGCGTCCGCGCCGGTGATCCGCACGGCGCCGGCCGGGCCGTCCGCCCGGAACTCGGTGGCGCCGGACGGGGAGAGCGTGCCGAGGCGGCGCCAGCCCGCGCCCGGTACGTGGATCTCTGCCGTACCGGTGGTGCCGGGCTCGGCCAGCACCGTCACCGTGCTCAGGTCGCGGACCCGCGGCAGGTGCAGGACACCGTCCTCCGTCCTGCCGCCGGACCCTTCGGTCGGCCTGCGGTCGATGCCCGCCCAGTCCTCGTATGCGTCCCGCGCCCGGTCCAGGAACGGGTCGAGGACGCCCTTGCCGACTGTCACCCGGGCCGTCTTCAGCCCGGCCCGCTGCTCGCTCAGCTTCCGGTACGCGGTCCAGGCGGCGCCCGCGTCGCCGGACTCCTGTGCCCGCAGCATCTCCAGCGCGGTGCCGCCGGCCTCGCCGTAGCGGGACAACTGGCCGGTCCAGGGGGCGACTTCGGTGGCAAGCGCGGAGGAGCGCGGGGTGCCGGACAGGCGCTCGGGCAGCTCGCGCAGCACCGTGAAGGCCGCGCGCAGCCGGTCGTCCGCCGCGCGGCCGGCGTCCGTGCCGGCGGTCGCGCGGGTCCGCCAGAACTCCGCCAGCAGCGGCCGCAGATACGCCGACTCCTCGGCGCCGAGCACCGAGGAGGCGTCGTTGCCCGCCAGCGCGGACAGGGACCTCTCGAGTTCGGCGTCGCCGCCCGCGAGGTCGGCGATCGCGGCCCGCCAGGACTCCTGGGGACGGTAGTCGCGCGGGTTCCAGGCGAAGTCGGCGGCGGTGAACAGCGGGATGCGGGACGCCTCGGGCTGTTCCATCGCGTTGGCGAGCAGGGCCGCCGAACCGGCGGCGACGGCGGGTTCCCGGCCCTGGTAGGGGCCGAGGAAGATCCGGCCGGGGGCGAAGTCGTTGACCGGGTAGTTGTCCATGGTCACCAGCGGACGCCCGAACACCTCGCGCGCCTTCGCCAGATCACCGCCCGAGATGGTGCGCGGCACCACCCCGACGCCGGTCCACGCCACCTCGACACCCGAGTCCAGAGCGTGCGAGAGGGCCCGCCGGTACGCGGTCGAACCGTCCTCGTAGTACTCGGTCGGCATCAACGACAGGGCGGCGGAGCCGGGATGACGTTCCGCCAGGTGCCGGGCCACCTCGTTCGCCACGTAGGCCTGGGCGCGCGCGGCCGCGTCGGGACCGGAGCCGAAGCGGCGGGCGTCCGCGCGGCAGTGCCACTCGCTGTAGCTGACGTCCTGGAACTGCAGTTGGAAGGTGCGGAAGCCCAGCGCCCACATCGCGTCCAGCTTGCGCGTCAGCGCGCGCAGATCGTCGTCCGAGGCGAAGCACATGGCCTGGCCGGGCGCCACCGCCCAGCCGAGCGTGACGTGGTTGTCCCGGGCCCGCTCGGCCAACTCCCGGAACTCCGCGCGCCGCCGGTCCGGGTACGGCTCGCGCCAGCGAGCCTGCCGGTACAGGTCGTCGCCGGGCGCGTACAGGTACCGGTTCTGCTTGGTGCGGCCCATGAAGTCGACCTGGGCCAGGCGCTGTTCGTGCGTCCACGGGGTGCCGTAGAAGCCCTCGGTGATGCCGCGCACCGCCGTGCCCGGCCAGTCGCGCACGACGACCGCGGTGAAGCTGCCGTCCGGGCGCAGGAGTTGGCGCAGCGTCTGGACGCCGTGGAACAGGCCGTCCTCGCCCGAGCCGGTGAGGGCGACGGTGCCGTCGCCGACGGTCAGTGTGTAGCCGCCGGACGGGAGGGAGCGCTGGGGGTCGCTCGTCGGCCGATGCGCGCCCACCCGCACCACGAGCGCCCCTGTGGGCGCCTGTTCGCCGGTGGCGGTGAACCGGCGCGCCCCGGCCTCCCGCAGCAGCGTGCGCAGGGCGCCGAGGGCGCGGGGGTCGGCCGTCGCGTCGGCGGTCAGGGCGACCTCGTCGGGCACCGCGACCGGGGCGCCGTTCGCACGCAGGGAGTGCGGGCGGGGCCAGACGGCCAGACCCGTCTCGGCCCGGTCGGGTACGGGAGACGTGGTCGTCCCGGGAACGGGCGGCGCCGCCACGGAGGCGGGCGCTGCGCCCAGGGTTCCGGCGACGACCGCGAACGCGAGGGCGGCCGCCCTCTTCCCAGGCCGCAGTTGCAAGGCTTCTCCTTGAGGAGGCGAAGACAGACCGAGACGGACACAGAAACGCAGGGAACACGCAGAACACGGAGCCTCTCATTCTGCGCCCCGCCTGCCAACGGGAGAGACCGTTGTGGCAGGTTTGTCCTGGTGTGAGACGTGGGAACGGGAACAGAATGTGAGCAGGGGCACGTTGTGGGCACGGGTGCGTCTGGTCTCGCGTCCTGTGGGTAGGGGCTGCGGGGAACCCGACCGAGCGACTTGCCTCAATGCCCAATGATCAGTGATCTCGACGAGGAGGCCACCTGTGGCTGCCGCACCGGCTTATGTCCTGTCCCCGGCCCTGTCCAAACCCGTGGCGGAGCTGTCCGCCGAACCCGAAGGGCTGCACGCCTGCGTCTTCGGCGCGGAGGGGCCCCGCGCCGAGGTCCCGCTCACCAGCGAGCCCCCGCTGCCCGACGCCGAACCCCTCACCAGCGAGCCCCCGCTCGCCGACACCGCCCCGCTGACCAGTGAGTCCGACGCCGCCATGGACTGCACCGGACTCGACTCCTTCCCGGCCCAGTACGTCCCGGAGCCCTAGATGGGCGCGCCCGGCCCGGCCGAGCCGCTGTCCGCCGAGCTTCCGTCCGGGTTCCCATCCTCCGGGCCCCCGTCCGAGGACCTGGCCCTGCTCGCCGCCGTGCACGGCGTCGCCACCTCCTACAACCCCTCCCCGGACCGTACGGTCGCCGCCTCCGCCACCGCCGTCACCCTCGCCCTGGCAGCGCTCGGCGTGGACGCGGGCACGCCGGAGGCCGTCCGTGACGCGCTCGCCGCCGGCGAGCGGGAGCGGGCCGAGCGGCTGCTGCCGCCCACCGTGGTCGGCTGGGGCCCCGGCGTCCCGTCCGCCCTGGCCGCGCTCCCCGAGGGCACGCGCCTGCTGGTGAGCACCGAGCAGGGCGAGACCCGCGCCTCGGCCGCGCACCTCCCGCCCGGCGTGCACCGGGTCACCGCCACCGCGCCCGACGGCCGCACCGCCGGGGCCCACCTGATCGTCGCCCCGGCCGCGTTACCCGCGCCCCCGGCCCGCTCGTACGGGCTCCTCGTCCAGCTCTACTCGCTGCTCTCCCGCCGCTCCTGGGGCATGGGTGACCTCGGTGACCTCGGTGAGCTGGCCGCCTGGGCGGGCCGTACGCTCGGCGCCGGATTCGTCCAGATCAACCCCCTGCACGCGGCCGTCCCGGGCGCTCCGACCGACCCCTCCCCCTACCGGCCCTCCTCGCGCCGCTTCCCCGACCCGGTCCACCTGCGGATCGAGGACATCCCCGAGTTCGCGTACGTCTCGGGCGCCGAGAACCGAGACCGGCTACGGGCCCTCGGCGGACGCGCCGCGGAGCTGCGCGAGGCGGTGCTGGACAAGGGCGCCCTGATCGACCGGGACGCCGTGTGGGAGGCCAAGAAGGCCGCGCTCGAACTGGTGAACGGGGTGCCGCTCGGGCCCGGCCGGCTCGTCGCCTACCGCGACTTCCTCGCCGAGCAGGGCCCGGCCCTGGAGGACCACGCCACCTGGTGCGCGCTCGCCGAGGTGCACGGCCCCGACTGGCGGACCTGGCCGGAGGGCCTGCGCGACCCGCGCTCACCCGAGACCCGTCGGGCCCGCCGCGAGCTGACGGCCCGCGTCGACTTCCACTCCCGGCTGGCCTGGCTCACCGACACCCAGCTCACCGCCGCCCAGCGGGCCGCCCGCGAGGCCGGGATGCCGCTCGGGATCGTCCACGACCTCGCGGTCGGCGTGCATCCCGGCGGCTCTGACGCCTGGGCGCAGCAGGACACCCTCGCCGCCGGCATGTCGACCGGCGCGCCACCCGACGCCTTCAACGCCCGCGGCCAGGACTGGGGCCTGCCGCCCTGGCGTCCCGACCGGCTCGCCGCCTGTGGTTACGCGCCCTGCTCCGGGCCCTCTTCCGGTACGCGGGCGCCCTGCGCATCGACCATGTGATGGGCCTGTTCCGGCTCTGGTGGGTCCCCGAGGGCCACCCGCCCACCGAGGGCGCGTACGTCCGCCACGACGCCGAGGCCATGCTCGCCGTCCTCGTCCTGGAGGCGTCCCGCGCCGGGGCGGTGGTGATCGGCGAGGACCTGGGCACGGTGGAGCCCGGGGTGCGCGAGGCACTGCGCGAACGCGGGGTGTACGGCACCTCGGTGCTCTGGTTCGAACGGGACTGGGAGGGCGACCGTCGGCCGCTGCCGCCCGGTGCCTGGCGTGCCGACTGCCTGGCCACCGTCACCACCCACGACCTGCCGCCCACCGCGTCCCGCCTCACCGGCGAGCACGTCGAGCTCCGCGACGGCCTCGGCCTGCTCACCCGCTCCCTGGCCGAGGAGCGCGCGGAGGCCGCCGCCGACACCGGGGAGTGGCTGGAGCTGCTGGCCCGGCTCGGCCTGCTGCACGGCACGGACGGTACCGCCGCCTCCGAGGAGGAGGCACGGATCCAGGCCGTCCACCGCTATCTGCTGCGCACCCCCGCCCGGATGATCGGCGTCTGGCTCCCCGACGGCGTCGGAGACCGGCGCCCGCAGAACCTCCCCGGTACCTGGGACCAGTACCCGAACTGGCGCCTGCCGATCGCCGACGCGCAGGGCCGGCCGATGGCGCTGGAGGACCTGGCGGTATCCCCGCGGCTGCACGCGCTGCTCGACGTCGTCCGCACCCACGCCGCCCGTGCCGCCCGGCCGGGCGGCGACACCTGAGGGCGAACCCGGTCGGACCGGGGCGCATCCGGTCCGACCGGGGCCCCGTAAGGCACCCCGGGCGCGCGGGCCCCCCGGGCGTTCGCTAGTTTGGGCACCGTGGACAAGACGAACGCCCTGCGCGCCGGCGCCCTGGCAGCCGGTACGACGCTGATGATGCTGCTCATGACGTCCCCCGCGCTCGCGCTCACCCGCGACCACGGGGACGACCCCGGTACGGGCCTGAGTGTCGGCGAGACGCTGGGCCTCTACGTCGTGGCCCCGATCGTGCTCTTCCTGGTCATCGTCGGTCTGGTGATGGTCCTCGACAAGTCGCACAAGAAGAAGGACACCACCAGCTCCAACATCGGGACCAAGGCCGACGCCAAGGCCTGACCCCCGGCTCCCACGAGCCCCGCGCACCTTCCCGAGGGCGCCGTCCCGCCGCACGTACGCGCATGCCGCCGTATGTGGGGCGGCACGGCGCCCTCGACGTCGTCGCGGCCACCGCATCGCACGGTGACGGCCCGACGCCGGTGGGACGAACACCTGGTCGCCCACAGGGGGATCGGAATGACCGTTGACACTCGGCGCGTCTCGGCAGCGCCGCGGCACGTCCACGTCTGCGCGCCGGTCCGACCCGGCCGACCCGGCCGACGGGGCCGCAGGCCGGTAGGGCCGCTGCCCTGACGGTTCACGGGTCGCGCCGGCGCCGGTACGCGCAGCCGATGGCGCGTGCTCAGCCCGGTCCCACCACGAGGAGCCGCGCGGACTCCTTCGCGTCAGAGGCGACATGTCCCACCCGGTTCTGTGCGGAGACCTCGCGAGGATGCCGGTCATGTGAGATCACCGCGGTGCTCGGGGGTGAGGAGGGTCACGCTCTGCGGCCGCTGTCGCCGCAACCACCATCCCCCCTCGTACGTCTGTGCGGACAGGACGGAAGGAGGCACAGGCGTGACCCGAGCAGGGCAAGGGGGAGGGGGCCAGGAGGGTGAGGAGGTGTCCCTCCGACCGGACCCCACCGTGCGGTTGCAGGTCCCGCCTTCCCGGGTGGCGGCGGACGAGGCCGTGCGGTTGCGCGTACCCGAGGGCGGCACACCCGACGGCTCCGACGTCTGCGCTTGTCCGGGTGGACCGGCGACACCCGACACGACCCCCGCCGCGTCCGGCGTATCGTCCCGTTGCCACTGCAAGGCCCGTCGCCCTTCCCCTGCCGCCCGCCTTGCCGCGGCCTTCGGCTCCCGGCCGGCCCTCGTCCTCGGTGCGATCGCCGCCGGGCTCGGTTCCTGCACCCGCCGGCTGCGCCCGCGATACCCCCGGCCGGGCCGCACCGGGTGGCGCCGCTGGATCCCTTCCTGGCGGCAGTTGCTCGGCGGCTTCCTCGCCTCCCTCGGGCTGAGCACTCTCTTCTTGGTGGTTGCCTACGCCGCCACGGACATCCCGGACAACCTCAACACCTACGCCACCCAGCAGGACAACGTGTACTTCTGGGCCGACGGCACGCCGATGGCACGCACCGGCTGGGTGCAGCGGCAGGCGATGCCGCTCGAGGACATTCCCGAGGACGTCCGCTGGGCCGTGCTCGCCGCCGAGAACGCGAGCTTCTACAGCGACCCCGGAGTCTCCGTCGAGGGCATCACCCGCGCCCTGTTCCGCACCCTGGGCCAGGGCGACACCCAGGGCGGCTCGACCATCACCCAGCAGTACGTCAAGAACGTCTACCTGAACCAGGACCAGACGGTCAGCCGTAAGTTCGAGGAGGCGATGATCGCCCTCAAGCTCGACAACGAGATGAGCAAGGACGAGATCCTGGAGGGCTACCTCAACACCAGTTGGTACGGCCGCGGCACCTACGGGATCCAGCGTGCCGCGCAGGCCTACTACGGCAAGAACGTCAGCGAGCTCAGCGTCAGCGAAGCCGCCTTCCTGGCCTCCCTGCTGAAGGGCGCCGGCCTGTTCGACCCCATGCTCAGTGCGGCCAACCGCGAGCGGGCCGTGGCGCGCTGGTCGTGGACCCTCGACCGCATGGTGGAGATCGGCAAGCTGTCGCCGCAGGAGCGCGCCGGGTACAGGACCTTCCCCGAGCCGCTGGAGAGCAACCCGCTGTACGACACCGGTGAGCAGAGCGAGTACCTGGTGGAGCTCGCCACCCAGTACGCCAAGAAGACCGCGAAGATCTCCGACAGGGAGTTCGACTTCGGCGGCTACCAGATCTACACGACATTCGACAAGGACCGTGAGGCCCGGCTCACCGACGCCGTCACCAAGGCCCGCAAGAAGGCCCAGAAGGACCATCCGAAGGCCGCCGAGGACGCCCACTACGGCGCCGCCTCCGTCGCCGCCGATGGCCGGATCCTCGCCGTCTACGGCGGCCCCGACCATCGCAAGCAGGGTTACAACGAGTCCAACGCGACCACCGTGCCCGCGGGTTCGGCGTTCCTGCCGTTCGTGTACGCCGCCGGACTGGAGCACGGCGTGCGCAAGACGCGCGACGGCGAACCCACGCCGGTGACCGGGGAGACCGTTTACAACGGCGACGACGGTGTGCCCCTCACCACGCCCGAAGGCCCGTACTGGGACCGCAGCGGCCGTAAGGTCTCCGCACGCAACGACGGCGGCAAGTCCTACGGGCAGATCTCCCTGCACCAAGCGCTCGCCCTGTCCGTCAACACCCCGTTCATGCAGCTCGGCATGGACGTCGGGCTGGAGAAGGTGCGCGCCACCGCCGAGGCCGCCGGGCTCCTGCCCTCCAGCATCGGCGCCCAGGTGCCCACCCTGCCCACCGGCAGCTCCACCCCCAGCGCCATTCGCATGGCCGGCGGCTACGCCACCTTTGCCGCCGACGGGCTGCACACCGGGCCCTACTCGGTGCGGCGGATCGTCCGCAACGGCCACGAGTTCGACCTCCACGCGCCGCCCACCCGTCGCGCGATGGGTACCGAAACCGCCCGCGAGGTCCATTCCGCCCTCACCGACGCCTTCCGCACGGCCCACCCGGAAGCTGTGCCCCCATCCGCCGGGGTCGCCGGAAAAGCCGGCACGACCGAGGACTCCGTCGCCGCCTGGTACGTCGGCACGGCCAAGAAGGTGTCCACCGCGATCGTCGTCTACCGCATGGACCTGAACGAGAGCCTCGAGCCCCTGCCGCTGCAGGGCCTGGAGGGCACGGCCGCCGACAGTGTCCCGTACGGCATCTGGTCACACGCCATGAGCCCGCTCGGCTGACCAGCGACGCGACCGGCACCGCCTGAGCCCCCCGTCTCCGAGAGATTGAGCCGCAGATGAAACAGCCGTCGGGCCGCCGCGAGGCCCGCGCACCCCGCCGTCCCGCCGTCCGCCCGGGGTTGCTCACGCTGGCGGCGGCCCTCCTCGTCACCTCCCTCGTCGGCGGCTGTCTGGTGCACTCCCGTACCGACAGCACCGCCGCGACCGCGACCACGAAGGACGGGTCGCGGCAACCGGCCTCGCGTGCGAACGAAGAGCCGGAGTGGGACGGCAGGACCACGGTGCTCGGCGACGGCTCGACCTCCTACACCGGCCCCCAGAAGAACCAGCTGAAGCCGGAACCGCTCAAGCCTGGTGAGAAACCGCCCCAGTTCGTTGTCTTCTCCTGGGACGGCGCCCTCCAGGGCGACGACAATCTCTTCGCCCACTACCGGGAGATGGCCAGGAAGTACAACGCCCACATGACCTTCTTCCTGACGGGCATCTACCTGCTGCCCAAGAGCAAGAAGGACCTCTACTCCCCACCGCGGCATTCCGACGGCGCCGCGGCGATCAGCTTCCCCACCGACGAGCACATCCGCACCACCCTGGAGCAGCTCGCCGGCGCCTGGAAGGACGGCCACGAGATCGGCACCCACTTCAACGGTCACTTCTGCGGCCGGAAGGGCGGCGGCGACTGGAGCGTCGAGGAGTGGAAGAGCGAGATCGACCAGTTCTACCGGTTCGTGGGGAACTGGAAGACCAACACGGGGCACACCGGTATCGACCCGCTGCCCTTCGACTTCAACGAAGAGGTCATCGGCGGCCGGGCCCCCTGCCTGGAGGGACAGGCCAACCTGCTGAAGGCGGCCAAGAGTTACGGCTGGCGCTACGACTCCAGTTCCGCCGGCGACTTCCAGATCTGGCCGACGAAGAAGAACGGCATCTGGGACTTCCCGCTCCAGTTGCTCCCGTACGAGGGCGGCAAGTACCAGGGCCTGTCCATGGACTTCAACTTCCTCTACAACCAGTCCGGGGGCGAGACCGAGGGCGATCCGGCCAAGTTTCCGCAGTGGCAGCAGCAGACCGTGAACACGTACATGAACGGGTTCAACCGCGTCTACTACGGCAGCCGCGCCCCGCTGTTCATCGGCAACCACTTCGAGGAGTGGAACGGCGGTATCTACATGAAGGCCGTCGACGAGGTCATCGCGAACGTGTGCACCAAGAAGGACGTCAGATGCGTCTCCTTCAAGGAGCTCGCCGACTGGATGGACGTCCAGAAGCCGGTCACGCTGGAACGGCTTCGCATCCTGGACCCCGCGCAGTCCCCGGACTGGTCAACGGTCGTGAAATGACCGTCCCGGCGCCACCGGCTTCTTCGCCGGCGTCGGGTTTTTGCGAGCCGGGCAAAGAGCGCCGCACCCTGCCCGCCTCCGCGTTCACCGCCTTCGTCGAGGCGTTGAAGAAGCCGCAAGGGCGCCCGGCGTGACACCGGGCGCCCCTCAAGCCGTGCAGCCGCTAGCCGCTCACCGGGCCGCCGCCGGGGCGTGCAGGGTGCGTTCCAGACGCTCCGCCACCGCCTTCACGAAGTGTGCGGGGTCCTTCGGTCGGCCGCCCTCCGCCAGCAGTGCCAGGGAGTACAGCAGTTCGGCGGTCTCGGTGAGGCCGGAGCGGTCCTCACGTTCGCCGTACGCCTGGTTCAGGCCCTTCACCAGCTGGTGGCCGGGGTTGAGTTCGAGAATGCGCTTGGTGCGCGGCACCTCCTGCCCCATGGCCCGGTACATGCTCTCCAGGGCCGGCGTCATATCGTGCGAGTCGGCGACGACACAGGCCGGCGACACCGTCAGACGCGACGACAGACGCACCTCCTTGACGTCCTCTTCCAGTTGTTCCCGCATCCAGCCGAGCAGACCCGCGTACTCCTCGGCCTGCTTCTCCCGCTCGCCCTCGGACTCTTCGTCCTCCGACGCGCCGAGGTCGATGTCCCCCTTGGCGACCGAACGCAGCCGCTTGCCCTCGAACTCGCCCACCGCGTCGGCCCACACCTCGTCCACGGGGTCCGTGAGCAGCAGCACCTCGATGCCCCGCTCCCGGAAGGCCTCCATGAGCGGGGAGTTGTCGACGCTCTGCCGGGACTCGCCGGTGATGTAGTAGATGTCCTCCTGCCCGTCCCGCATCCGCTCCACGTACTGCTTGAGCGTGACCGTCTCGTCCTCGCCGTGGGTGGTCGCGAACGACGACACCGCGAGGATGGCGTCGCGGTTGTCGGAATCGGTGACCAGCCCCTCCTTCAGCACGGCGCCGAACTCCCGCCAGAACGTGGCGTACCGCTCGGCGTCGCCGGTCATCAGGCTCTTCACCGACGACAGCACCTTCTTCGTCAGCCGGCGCTGCATCATCAGGATGTGCCGGTCCTGCTGCAGGATCTCGCGGGACACGTTGAGGGAGAGGTCCTGCGCGTCGACCACGCCCTTGACGAAACGCAGGTACGGCGGCAGCAGCGCCTCGCAGTCGTCCATGATGAACACGCGCTTCACATACAGCTGCACCCCGCGCTTGAAGTCCTGCGTGAACAGGTCGTGCGGGGCGTGCGAGGGCACGAACAGCAGGGCCTGGTACTCGAAGGTCCCCTCGGCCTGCAGCTGGATGGTCTCGAGCGGGTCGCGCCAGTCGTGGCTGATGTGCTTGTACAGCTCGTGGTACTCGTCCTCGGACACCTCGTCGCGGGAACGGGCCCACAGGGCCTTCATCGAGTTCAGCGTCTCGGGCTCGGCTGTCCCGTCACCCTCGCCCGCCGTCTCCCCGACCAGCCTGACGGGCCAGGTGATGAAGTCCGAGTAGCGCTTGACGATCTCCTTGATCTTCCACGCCGAGGTGTAGTCGTGCAGCTGATTGTCGGGGTCGGCCGGCTTGAGGTGCAGCGTGACCGACGTGCCCTGCGGCGCGTCGTCGACCTCCTCCAGGGTGTACGTGCCCTCTCCGCGGGACGTCCAGCGCGTGCCCCGCCTCTCGCCCGCGCGCCGCGTCAGCAAGGTGACCTCGTCCGCCACCATGAAGCCGGAGTAGAAGCCGACGCCGAACTGACCGATCAGCCCCTCGGCGCCGACGGTGTCCTGCGCCTCCCGCAGCTCCCGCAGGAACTCGGCCGTGCCCGAGTTGGCGATCGTGCCGATGAGCTGCCCGACCTCGTCGTACGACATCCCGATGCCGTTGTCCCGCACCGTGAGCGTACGGGCGGCGGAGTCGGTCTCGAGCTCGATGTGCAGATCGGAGACGTCGGCGTCGAGCGAGTCGTCCCGCAGCGCGGCCAGACGCAGCTTGTCCAGCGCGTCGGAGGCGTTGGAGACGAGTTCACGGAGGAAGACGTCCTTGTTCGAGTAGATCGAGTGGATCATCAGCTGGAGCAGCTGACGGGCTTCTACCTGGAACTCAAACGTTTCGGTCGGCATGGTTCGCAATTACCTCACTGATACAGGAAGTTCCGGAACTGACGCGAACACTGTAAGTGCGCGCCTGCCGAGGCTGCGGAGGAGGTCACCGCCGCCGCACGGCGGTGGCGGTACGCCGACACGATCGAGGACGAGACCCTGCGCAGGCGCGTGTCCGCAGCGCTGTGCCGACGGGCCTTCGGGCAGCGAAGGGCGCCCGGCGTGACACCGGGCGCCCCTCAAGCCGTACGGCCGCTTACCGAGCCGCCGCCGCGTCCGCGGCCTGGGCTCGCAGGGCCCGCTCGATGCCCGCGCGGGACTCGGAGACCAGACGGCGCAGGGCCGGGCTCGGGTCGGCCGAGGCGAGCCAGGCGTCGGTGCGGTCCAGGGTCTCGCCGGTGACCTGGATCGCCGGGTAGAGACCGACCGCGATCTGCTGGGCCATCTCGTGCGAGCGGGACTCCCAGACGTCCTTGAGCACCTCGAAGTACCGCTCCGTGTACGGCGCCAGCAGCTCACGCTGGTCGGTCTGGACGAAGCCGGTGATCACCGCCTCCTGGAGCGCGTTCGGCAGCTTGTCGGACTCGACGACCGACGCCCACGCCTCCGCCTTGGCCTCATCGGTCGGCCGGGCGGCGCGCGCGGTGGCTGCGTGCCGCTCACCCGCGGCGGTCCTGTCGCGCTCGTACTCGCCCGTGATCTCGGCCTCGTCGTACCGGCCCACCGCCGCGAGCCGCTGTACGAACGCCCAGCGCAGCTCCGTGTCGACGGCCAGGCCCTCGACCGTCTGCGTGCCGTCCAGCAGGCTGTCCAGGAGGTCCAGCTGCTCCGGCGTCCTCGCCGTCGCGGCGAAGGCGCGCGCCCACGCCAGCTGGTGGTCGCTGCCCGCCTCGGCGGCCCGCAGATGGGCCAGGGTGGCCTCCGTCCAGCGGGTGAGCAGGGCCTCGCGGGCGGCCGGGGCGGCGTACAGGTCGATCGCCAGCTTCACCTGGCGGTGCAGCGACTGCACCACGCCGATGTCCGACTCCTTGCCGATGCCCGACAGCACCAGGGACAGGTAGTCGCGGGTGGCGAGTTCGGCGTCCCGGGTCATGTCCCAGGCCGACGCCCAACTCAGCGCGCGCGGCAGGGACGCCTCGAAGTCGCCGAGGTGCTCGGTGACGAAGGCCAGCGACCGCTCGTCCAGGCGGACCTTGGCGTACGACAGGTCGTCGTCGTTGAGCAGGACCACGTCGGGACGGGCCTTGCCGACGAGCTGCGGTACGGCGGTCAGCTCGCCGTCGACGTCCAGTTCGACCCGGTCGACGCGCACCAGCCTGCCGCTCGCCTCGTCCAGGTCGTACAGGCCGACGGCGATGCGGTGCGGGCGCAGGGTGGCCTCGCCCTTGGCGCCGGCGGGCAGGGCCGGGGCCTCCTGGCGGATGGCGAAGGAGGTGATGGCGCCCGTGCCGTCCGCGCCGTCGGTCTCGATCTCCGGGCGCAGCACGTTGATGCCGGCCGTCTCCAGCCACTTCTTCGACCAGGTGCTCAGATCGCGGCCGGAGGTCTCCTCCAGGGCGCCCAGCAGGTCGGACAGGCGCGTGTTGCCGTACGCGTGACGCTTGAAGTAGGCCTGCACGCCGCTGAAGAAGGCGTCCTTGCCGACGTAGGCCACCAGCTGCTTCAGGACGGACGCGCCCTTGGCGTACGTGATGCCGTCGAAGTTGACCAGCACGTCGTCCAGGTCACGGATGTCGGCCATGATCGGGTGCGTGGACGGCAGCTGGTCCTGCCGGTAGGCCCAGGTCTTCATGGAGTTCGCGAACGTCGTCCAGGAGTGCGGCCACTTCGAGCCCGGCGCGTCCGCCTGGCAGGCGGCCTCGGCGTAGGTGGCGAACGACTCGTTCAGCCACAGGTCGTTCCACCACTCCATGGTGACCAGGTCGCCGAACCACATGTGGGCCAGCTCGTGCAGGATCGTCGAGGCCCGCACCTCGTAGGCGGCGTCCGTCACCTTCGACCGGAAGACGTACTGGTCCCGGATGGTCACGGCACCGGCGTTCTCCATCGCGCCCGCGTTGAACTCCGGCACGAACAGCTGGTCGTACTTCCCGAAGGGGTACGCGTAGTCGAACTTCTCCTGGAACCACTCGAAGCCCTGCCGCGTGACGTCGAAGATGGCGTCCGCGTCGAGGAACTCGGCGAGCGAGGGCCGGCAGTAGATGCCGAGCGGCACCGACTGGCCGTCCTTCTCGTACACGCTGTGCACGGAGTGGTACGGGCCGACGATCAGCGCGGTGATGTACGTCGAGATCCGCGGCGTCGGCTCGAACTCCCAGACGTTGTCCCGGGGCTCGGGCGTCGGCGAGTTGGAGATGACGGTCCAGCCCTCCGGGGCCTTCACGGTGAACTGGAAGGTCGCCTTGAGGTCCGGCTGCTCGAAGCTCGCGAACACCCGGCGGGCGTCCGGCACCTCGAACTGGGTGTAGAGGTAGGCCTGGTCGTCGACCGGGTCGACGAACCGGTGCAGGCCCTCGCCGGTGTTGGTGTACGCGCAGTCGGCGTTCACCCGCAGGACGTTGCGGCCCGGGAGCAGACCCGGCAGGGCGATCCTGGAGTCCTCGAACACCTCGGCGGGGTCGAGGGAGTCCCCGTTGAGGGTCACCTCGTGGACGGTGGGAGCCACCAGGTCGATGAACGACTCCGCCCCGTCCCCGTCCTCGGAGACGTCGAAGCGCACCGTGGTCACGGACCGGTAGGTGCCGCCCTCCTGCGCGCCGGAGAGATCCAGGTCGATCTCGTACGAGTCAACGGTCAACAGCTTCGCCCGCTGCTGCGCCTCTTCGCGAGTCAGGTTTGTGCCAGGCACGCGGTCATCTCCTCGTTATGTGTGGGTTGCGCCATCCTTCCACGTGACCGGCACGGAACGCGATGACCATTTCCCGCCGGTGGCGCCCCCGCCCCGGCGCGAGCCTGGAACCATGACGACGCCCCACCGCACCGCCCGCCCCGTCCCGGCGCCGGTCCTGAAGGAACTGCGCACCCTGGACGACGCGGGCCGCCCCGCGGTTTCCCGCACCGACGACGAGAGCGGCGCCCCGCTCCGCTGCTGCCTGCGCCGCAGCGCGCCGGGCGAGACGATCGCCCTGGTGTCGTACGCGCCGCTGCGCCGCTGGGCGGCACGGACGGGCGCCGACCCGGGCGCGTACGACGAGCAGGGCCCGGTCTTCATCCACGCCGAGCAGTGCGCGGGACCGGCGCCCGACGCCGGCCTGCCCTTCACCGACGCCCACCGCACGCTGCGCCGCTACTCCGCCGACGGCCGCATCCTGGGCGGCCGCCTGGTGGAAACCCCGGACGCCTTCGCCCCCGCCCTCACGGAGGCCTTCACCGACCCGGAGGTCGCCCTCGTCCACGTCCGCGCGGTGGAGTACGGCTGCTTCCTCTACGAGGTGCGACGCGACGACCGGCAGTGAGGGTCCCATCCGCAGCCGACGGGGTGATTCGGAAAATGATGAGGGGCGGCGGGTGAAAGGCAGGGCACCTGGCCTGGAGCAGAAAAGCGGTAGCCTTGCTTTTCCTACTTCGGGTAGCATTGCAGGTATGAAGATCAGTGTGAGTCTGCCGCAGGAGGACCTGGCCTTCGTCGACGAATACGCCGCCCGTACGGAGGCCGAGTCCCGCTCAGCCGTGATACAAGCCGCCATTGAGTTGCTCAGGCAGGCGCAGCTCGAGCAGGAGTACACGGAGGCTTTCGCCGAATGGGACAGGAGCGGGGACGCCGGATTGTGGGACCGGGCGAGCGGAGACGGGATCACCGATGAGGCGTGGTGACATTTACATGGTGGACCTGGAACCGGTGAGGGGGAGCGAAGCCAACAAGGTCAGGCCCGCGGTGATTGTCTCCAACAACGCTGCCAACGAGTCTGTCGTGCGGCACAACCGGGGGGTCGTCACGGTGGCGCCGCTGACGTCCAACACCTCTCGCGTCCTGACGTTCCAGGTCCTTCTGCGCTCCGACGAGAGCCGTCTGTCGAAGGACTCCAAGGTGCAGTGCGAGCAGGTACGTGCCGTTGCGCCGGACCGCCTGCTGCACAAGGTCGGCGCCGTGCCGCGGCAGCGCATGGCCGAGATCGACGTGGCGCTGCGGCGGCACCTGGCGCTGTGAGCATGCAGAAAGGGGGCGTCCGCCGGTCGACCGGCGGACGCCCCCTTTCCAGTGCGGTGAGCCTCAGCCCTTGAGCTCGGCCGCCACCAGTTCCGCGATCTGGACGGTGTTCAGGGCCGCGCCCTTGCGGAGGTTGTCGTTGGAGACGAAGAGGGCCAGGCCGTTGTCGACCGTCTCGTCGCGGCGGATGCGGCCGACGTAGGACGGGTCCTGGCCGGCGGCCTGGAGCGGGGTGGGGATGTCGGTGAGGACGACACCGGGGGCGTCGGCCAGCAGCTCGGTCGCGCGCTCCGCGCTGATCGGGCGGGCGAACCGGGCGTTGATCTGGAGGGAGTGGCCGGAGAAGACCGGGACGCGCACGCAGGTGCCGGAGACCTTGAGTTCCGGGATGTCCAGGATCTTGCGGGACTCGTTGCGCAGCTTCTGCTCCTCGTCGGTCTCGTTCAGACCGTCGTCCACGAGGTTGCCGGCGAAGGGCAGCACGTTGAAGGCGATGGGGCGCTTGTAGACGCCGGGCTCGGGGAAGTCGACCGCCGCGCCGTCGTGGGTCAGCTTGTCGGCGTCGGCGACGACCTTCTGGGTCTGGCCGTGCAGCTCGGCCACGCCCGCGAGTCCGGAGCCGGACACCGCCTGGTACGTGGCGACGACCAGCGCCTCGAGGCCCGCCTCGGCGTGCAGCGGACGCAGGACCGGCATCGCGGCCATCGTGGTGCAGTTCGGGTTGGCGATGATGCCCTTGGGCCGGTTCGCGATCGCGTCCGGGTTCACCTCGGAGACGACCAGCGGGACCTCGGGATCCTTGCGCCAGGCCGAGGAGTTGTCGATCACGACGGCGCCCTGCGAGGCGACCTTCTCGGCCAGCGCCTTCGAGGTCGCGCCGCCCGCGGAGAACAGCACGATGTCCAGGCCGGTGTAGTCCGCGGTGGACGCGTCCTCCACCGTGACCCCGTCCAGGACCGTCCCCGCCGAGCGGGCCGAGGCGAACAGGCGCAGCTCGGTCAGCGGAAACTCCCTCTCCTTGAGGATGCTGCGCATGACCGTGCCCACCTGACCGGTGGCTCCGACGATTCCGACCCTCACGGCGTCTCCCTACTGCGTCTCTTCGCGTTCCTGTTACCTGGCCGAGGCTTTTCCATCATGCGGCCGACCACGGCCCGCCTGTCCAATTGTTAACGCCTTCTGCCCGAACAGTGGGACGCCCCGGCGCCGGGCACCGGTCGCGGACCTGCGGTCGCCATCCCTGCGAGCCGCAGGAAATCAGCCGTCGGGGGCCACCGACCGCAAGGTCCCCTGCCCCGCCCCGCCCCACCCACACGGCGGTGTGACGTACGCCTCTGCCCGGTCCGCGGCACCCGGGCGAACGTTCCGGGCCCGGCCGGCGTCGTAGGGGAAACAGTGCGAGGGGGGTGGGCAGTGCTGCGCGGAAGAATCCGGCGCGGCCGGCCGACGTACGGCGCCGCGGACGACGACCCGCTGGACGCGGCGCAGGAACGCCGGGTGCGGGCGGTGCTCGCGCTCGGCGGGGTGCCGCAGGCGGACCTGCCGGACGGGGTGCAGCAGGTCCGCCTGCGGCTGCTGGAACGCGCCGCGAGCGGGCAGGAGGCGCCCCGGGACGTCTCCGCGTGGGCGGCGGTGGTCGCCTCCAACCTCGCCATGGACTGGCACCGGGCCAAGCGCCGCCAGGAGCGGCTCGGCGAACGCCTCGCCGCGCTGCGCCCGGCGGAGCAGCTCCCCGCCGACGAGGAGACCCGCCTGCTCTCCCTCGCCGTCGTCCGCGGTCTGGACGGGCTGCCCGACGCCCAGCGCCAGGTCGTCGTACTGCGGTTCTACGCAGACCTTCCGGTGCGCTCGATAGCCGACCAGCTCGGCGTCCCCGAGGGCACGGTCAAGAGCCGGCTGCACACGGCCGTACGGGCCCTGCGCGCCCGCCTGCACGAGGACGAGGTGGTATGACGTGGCCGCCGCCCACGACCCCCAGGACGACGGCATGCCCCGGTACGACGGCATGGACGCCCTCATGGCCGCGCTCCTCGACGAGCCGCTGCCCGCGCGGGCCCGGCAGGACCCGGCGCTCACGGCCGCGCGGGACGCGGCCGCCGCCGACATCGCCGTGCTGCGGGAGCAGCTGGGCCTGATCGGGGACGCGCTGGCCGACGCCGGTGAGCACCAGGAGGCCGGGTCCGGGTCCCCGATGACCCCCCTCGCGTCGGCGACCCCCCTCGCGCCTGTGACGCCCCCGCCCGCCCGCCCCCGCCGTGCCCGCCGCCCCCTGCGGATCGCCCTCGGGGCGCTCGTCGCGGCGGCGGCCGCCACGGTGGTCGTCGGCACGGGCTGGCTCGTGACGCAGACCGGGGGAGGAGCGTCCGACGCGTCGGGTGCCAAGGCCGCCGACGAGGCGTTGAGCAGCGGTCAGGACGGCGGTGCCGCCTTCGGCAGTCCCCGCTATCTCGCCTGCGCCCGGCTCGTCGTCGAGGGCACGGTCGCGGCGGTGGAGCCGGTACCGGGCACGGGCGCGGGCGCCGGACAGGAGCGCGTCACGCTGACGGCGACCCGTCTCCACAAGCCGGAGAAGGGCGCGCGGGACGGCGATGACGAGATCGTTCTCCTGCGAGAGGTCGCCGGCCACCCCCCGCTGCACGAGGGCGACCGGGTCCTGGTCGGCCTGCCCCGCGAGGGCGCCGTCCCGGACACCGTGATCGTCGGTGAGGAGGACATCGCCCCCGAACGGGCGCGGATCGCCGCCGCGCTGCCCGTGTCGCGCACCCTGACCTGTGAGTGATCGGCGCAGGGCGCGTACGACGAAGGGGCGGGCGCCCTGGTGGACGCCCGCCCCTCGGTGGTGGCCGTCGGTTACGGCACGACCTTCTCGATCGTCACGCTGCCCGTGCCCGCGACCGTGCCGCGCGCGTTGACCAGCTGGACGCGCCCGAAGAACTCACGTCCCGCGGGAGCCGCCGCGACGGCGGTGGCGCTGCCGGAGACGGCGGCCGAGGCGCCCGTGCCGAGCTTCACCGAGGCGGCCCCGTCGACCGTGACCTCGCCGAGCGCGGCGGAGAAGAACACGTCCCGGTAGTCGTACTCGGCGGAACCGGCCGGGACGGAGTAGCCCACGACCTGGACGGTGTACGTACCGGCGGCCGGCTTGGCGATGGAGACCGACTCCTCCGAGTCGCCGTCGGCGGACTGGGCGACGCGGGTGCCGGCGGCGTTGTAGACCGCCAGGTCCAGGTCGGCGGCGGTGTCGGTGACGTTGCCGATGGCCACGTCGAGCGACGCGGCGCCCGCGGGCACCTCGACCGTGGTGGTGTGGACGTCACCCGTGCTGATGGTCGGCCGGTCGGTCTTGGCCGAGCCCAGCGGGCCGCCGACCAGCTTGCCGTCCAGGGCGGCGGCCTGGTTGGTCACCTTCCAGGAGACGTCGGCCGGAGCACCGATCTTGGCCTCCGGGACGGTCACGGTCTCCGGGTCGAAGACCGCGCCGAGCACGGCGACGTCCAGCGTGTACGGGTTGTCGAGCAGCGGCGAGGTGCGGCGCGACTCGACCTCGATCTCCCAGACGCCCGGCTGCGGGTCCGCGTACGAACGCACGTCGGGGCGGCAGGTGTTGGCCGGGTTGTTGTAGTTCGGGTAGCAGTTGACCGTCGACGTCGGGTCGGCCGGGACGCCGTACGGGTGGATGGCGATGAACCGGGTCTGGCTCGTGGCCTTCAGCCCGCCGAGCGCGATCTCCAGCGTCTTCGCGCCCTCCGGCACGGTGACGAAGTAGGAGGTGGTGCTGTTGCGCTGGGCCGTACCGGAGGCGGAGAAGGTGTGCTTCAGCGGCGCCGAGACGACCACGGTGTTCAGGATCTGCCGGTCGACGCCCTCGGTGCGCGGGTCGTCGACCTCGAGGATCGCGCTCTTCAGACCGGCCGAGCGGGGCTCGGCCTGGACCTTGACGGTCACCGGCTTGTTCAGCGACAGCTGCACCTCGCGGTCGCCGAGGATGCGGAAGGTGTTGCCGGCGTTGTTCTCGAGGCCGAGCCTGTGCCGGATCGCGCGGTCGGGGCCGGACGTGCGGGTGACGGTGATGTCGTACGTCTTCTTCTGACCGGCCTTGAGGCCGCCCTCACGGTCGTAGAGGCCGGTGCCGGAGCCCGGGGTCTTCAGGAACTGGTCGATCGCGGTGTCGACCGGTGCCTTGACCGTGTACTCGTGCGCGGTGGCCCCGTCGCGGATCGCGTCCCAGGCGTCCTCGATGTCGATGAGGCCGGCGCCCTCCTCGTAGGCCTGCACGTCCTTGATGTGCTCGGCGGTGGAGGTGAGGGCGGTGCGCAGCTTCGCGGGCGTCAGGTCGATGCGCTTCTGCTTCGCGGCCGACAGCAGCAGCGCGGCGGCACCTGCGGCCTGCGGGGAGGCCATCGAGGTGCCCTGGAGCATGCCGTAACCGGCGGGCAGGCCGTAACCCGCCTCGGCGACCGGCGCGCCCGGCGACCAGGTCTGGATGGTGTTGATCGCCGCGCCGGGCGCGACGAGCGTCGGCGTGAAGCCGCCGTCCTCACGCGGACCGCGCGAGGAGAACGGCATCATGGCGTACTTCTTCTTCACCTCGGAGCCGTAGTTGGCGGCCCAGGTCTCCTTGGAGATGGTCGCGCCGACCGAGATGACCTTGTCGGCCAGGGCGGGGTCGCCGATGGTGTTGGTGCCGGGGCCGGAGTTGCCCGCGGAGATCACCAGCTGGACGCCGTAGGTGTCGATGAGGCGGGTGTACAGCTCGGCGCGGGCGTTGTTGCCGTCGTTCAGCGCCGGCAGACCGCCGATGGACATGTTGACGATGTCGACACCGCGGTTGGCGACGAGGTCGATCATGCCCTCGGTGAGCGCCACGCTGGTGCAGCCGCCGGACCAGGTGCAGGCGCGGGAGGAGACGATCTTCGCGCCGGGGGCGGCGCCGTTCATCTTGCCGCCGAACAGGCCGTTGGCCGCGGTGATGCCGGCCACGTGCGAGCCGTGCGAGCCCTGGATGAGGCCGATGTTGACGAAGTCGGCCTTGGCGCCGGCCGCGTTGTACACGACGTCCTTGCGGATCTCCACGACGAACGGCTGGCGCTCGGCGACCTCGGTGGACGGGTCGTCGGTGCCGAAGTACCCGATCTGGAAGCTGTCCTTGTACGGCTTCATCGGGGTGTCGTCGGAGAAGTCCTGGTTGTTGTTCAGGTCGACGCGGACCGTGCCGGCCGCCGCGTCGTACAGCACGCCCCAGGAGTCGGTGGTGTCACCGTCGCGGTTGGCGTCACCGCCCGCGTCACCGCCGATGGTGTAGGACTCCTTGAACGTGCTGATCCGGTACGAGCCCTCGGGTGCCGTCCAGGTCGTGCCCTCGTGGGTGAAGGTGGGGCCGGACACCGATTCGGTCATCGGCCGCCAGGTCCGGTCGCCGTCCACGAGCGGGTCGGTCGCCGTCACCCAGTCGACGATCTTCCGCTCGCCGGTGGTGGTCTTCTGCAGCGCCGGGTGGGCGAGGTCCACACCCGTGTCGAGGACGCCGATGGTGACACCGCGGCCGTCCGCCTTCGGGTTGTCCTTGACGAAGTCGACGGCGCCGGTCTCGAAGGACGGGTTGTACGGGTTCTTGGCGGGGGTCTGCTTGCCGGGAGCCGGGTGACCGCCCTTGCCGCCCTTGCCGGCGGCACCCTTGGTGGTGTCCGCGCCGGGTGTCGGGTCGTCCAGCGGGATCTCCTCGCGCAGGTCGATGCCGTGCACGGTGGAGAGCTTCGCGGCGGCGGCGATGGCCGAGTCCGCCTTGGCGGTGGGGACGGTGGCGCGGACGTAGCCGAGCTCGTCGTGGGTCCGGCCGACCGAACCGCCCTTGATCGCGTCCAGTTGCTCGGCGACCTGCTCGGTCTTGCCGGGAGCGGTGGCGATCATCATCGTGACGTTCTTGACGCCGTCCGCCTTGGCCTCGGCGAGCAGGTCCGCGTCCTTCGAACCGAGCTTGTCGGGAGCGGACTTGACGTCACCGTCGACGGGCGCGGCGGTCGGCGCGGCGGCGGCGACCGCCAGGGGTATCGGTCCGACCGCACTGAGCGCGGCGACGAGACCGGCGGCCAGGGCGATACGGGCGACGCGTCTCGCGCCCGATACCGCTTCGCGCTGGGAGGAATGGGTCATCGGCATCCCTTGCAGGTAAAGGCACCATCGTGGAGCGACCGGAGCTGATCGACCCTGGCCGCGATCGTCCGGAATGCGATCCCGGACGATCGCTGAGCCTTACGCAAGAGACAGGTGTTTGGCGAGGGTTGGCCGAATCGAAATGGATGTGTGGGGAAAACCCGCTATGCGCGTATCGGGTGTCGGGTGACGAACCGGGCAAGTCGTTCGCGTGGTCGCGTCGTACGGCGGCGGCCCGTTGTCGGTTACTCGCCTGTCGGTCCGGCGGTCATCGGGGTAACGTCCCCGGGTGCGAGAGAAGTTGCGGGTGGCGGCCTACGCCGTGGTGGTGCGCGACGGGCAGTTGCTGCTGGCCCGGTCCCCGGTGCCCGAAGGCGCCCCCGAGTGGGTCCTGCCGGGCGGCGGCATGGAGCACGGCGAGGACCCCTACGACACCGTGCGGCGGGAGGTCGAGGAGGAGACCGGCTACCGCATCGAGGTCACCGGACTGCTCGGCGTGAACTCCAGTCGGCACACCTTCCCCGGCGGCCGCCTGAGCCGCCCCGTCGACCACCACGGCGTACGGCTGGTCTACGAGGGGCGGATCATCGGCGGCGAACTGCGCAACGAGATCGGCGGCTCCACCGAACTGGCCGCCTGGCAGCCCCTGGACGCCGTCCCGGAACTGGTCCGGATCCGCCTGGTCGACATCGCGCTGCGGCTGTGGCGGGAGCGGCCGGCCGCAGGGCGGGTCGCGGAGCGCGCGGAGGGTTGACCGCCGGGGGCGACCGGTCGAGGCCTCCGGCCTCGACCGGTCAGTTGTGCCGATCATCGCCGTCAGGTTCACATTCTGTGACCCGTCTCTCCCGTGAAGTGAACGCGGAGTGACCGGGTTCGGGCCGGTGTGGAAGCGGGTTCCGACACGCGGGGTGGTCCAAGATCCACGTACGGCGATCGGCGTCGCGCGTTGCCGCCGCGTTCACACGCAGGCCATTCCCGCTGCCAAGCATCCAGTACGAGCGGGACGTTCGCCCGGCGAGCACCCCGCGACCACTGCCGACGCGTTCGCACCCGGGGAGAGAAGCGCCATGCCGCGCATACGCCCAGCCGCCGACTCCACTGGACTCCACCGCCGTTCCGTCCTCGCCGCCACCGGCGCGGTGGCCCTCTCCGCCGGCGTCGGTTACGCCCTGCGGCCCGGCGGCGAGGCCGTCGCGGCGGACGCCGCCACGGACGGGGCCGTGCACGCCTCCTCCCGACGGGCACCGGCCGCCCCGCTCGCCCCGTACACCCGGGGCACTACCCTCGAAGGGGTCTCCGCCCCGCGCGGTGCATCCGGTTACCGGCGCCTCGACGAAGGGCAGGGCTGGGGGCGGGTGGTGCGCGGCGAACTGGCCGCGGCCCGCCCCGGCCGGGACGACCGCCGCACCACGCTGGCTGCGTTCGTGCAGCTCACCGACCTGCACCTGCTCGATGTGCAGCATCCGCTGCGCCTGGAGTACCTGCGCTCCACCGATGTGCGCGCCTGGCGGCCCCAGGAGGCACTCACCGTGCACGGCGCGGTCGCGCTCGTCGAGCGGATCAACGCACTGCGCGGCGCCCCCGTCACCGGCTCCCCGCTGCACTTCGCGATGACCACCGGCGACAACACGGACAACAACACCCGCACCGAACTGGACTGGTTCCTGACGGTGCTCAGCGGTGGCCGTGTCACCCCCAACTCCGGGGACCCGCGCCACTACGAGGGCGTCCAGAACAGCGGTCTGCGGCAGTACTGGCAGCCGGACACCGCCGTCCGCGACGCCGACAAGCAGCTCGGCTTCCCGCACCTGGACGGCTTCCTCGCGGCGGCCGTCCGCGAGGTCAACAGCCCCGGCCTCAACCTTCCCTGGTACTCCACCGTAGGCAACCACGACACGATGCCGCTCGGCTGCTACGCCTCCCACGGCGACTCCCACCTCACCGAACTCGCCGTCGGCGGCCGGAAGCTGATGGAGATACCGGCGGCCGAGGCGAAGAAGCTCCAGCAGACCATCAAGAAGGCCACCGACCCCCGGGGCGTCCAGTACGGCGAGTTCCTGAAGACCCACGCCCGCGCCATGCGTTCGGTCACCCCCGACGAGGCGCGCGCCCCGTTCACCCCCGTCGAGTACCTGAAGGCGCACCTGGACCCCGCGCACCGCGGATTCGGTCCGGTGGGCCACGGCTACACCGCAGCCAACCTCGACGCGGGCACCCAGTACTACGCGTTCCGCGTCTCCGACGACGTCATCGGGGTCAGCCTCGACACCACCGACCCGGGCGGCCACTACACGGGTTCCCTCGGGACGGCCCAACTGCGCTGGCTGGAGCGGACCCTGCGGACCCACAAGGACTCCCGCGCGATCATCTTCAGCCACCACACCAGCGAATCGATGACGAACACGCACCGCGACCCGGCCCGCCCCGAGGAACGGCGCCACGACGGCAGGGAACTCCTCGCGCTCCTCGGTCGGCACCGCAACGTGGTGGCCTGGGTCAACGGTCACATCCACCGCAACGCCATCACCCCGCACACCGGCTCCGCCGGCTCCTTCTGGGAGATCTCCACCGCCTCCCACATCGATTTCCCCCACCTCGCCCGCGTCATCGAGCTGGTGGACAACGAGGACGGCACGCTGTCCCTCTTCACCACCCTGGTCGAGTCCGCGGCCCCGTCCCGCACGGACCACGAGGACCTCACCCAGACCGGCCTGGCCGCCCTCTACCGCGAACTGTCCTACAACGCCCCGGGCGCCCGCACCGACCTCGGCGGCACCCCCCAGGACCGCAACACGGAACTGCTGCTCAAGGCGTAGGAACGAGGCGGGCGGTGCGGGCGTACGGCGCGGGGCCGGGTCAGCGGGGCAGCACCACGACGTAGGCGGCGGGATCGCGGTCGTCCGCGGCCATCAGTGCCGTACGGATCACCGTCGCCTGCTGCTCCGCCGCGTCCCGCAGCTTGCCCGGGGTGAGGTGCACGACGGTGATGCCGAGCCGCTCCAGGAGCTCACGCTTGCGGGCGTACTCGAACCACACGTCCTCCTGACGGGGACCCGGCCGGGACTCCCGGGTGTCCAGCTCGAGCGCCACGGCCTGGTCGGGCCAGTAGGCGTCCAGACCGCCGAGGTGGGGGCCGCCCGGCAGGCGCAGGTCGACGTTCCACACCGGGTCGGGCAGACCGTACTCCCGCACCATCCGGTACAGCCGGTCCTCCGCGACCACACGGCCCTCGGCCACCAACGAGTCCACCGCGTCCACCACGTGCGGCCGGTTCAGGAGCTTCGCGCCGGTCAGCTCCCGCACCACCGTGGCCGCGTCGCAGTGGCCGCCGACCACCGCCTCCGTCAGCAGCCGGAGCACCGCGGCCGCGTCGTCCACAGTGGCCACCGCGTCGGCCAGCGCCCGCGGGACCGGCGCCACCGGCACGCCCGTCACCTGTGCGGGGACCGGCAGCACCGGCGTGCGGACGATGCGGACACAGCCCGTGGAGCGCAGCCGGCGCAGCCGTGGCACCAGCACGTCGAAGGTGTCCAGGGAGGGCAGCGGGGGAGCGGAGGAGAAGCCGTGCAGGGTCAGCGCGGCCAGCCCGGTGATCATCGCCTCCTCGTAGCGGGGCGCCGTCGGGTCGGCCGGGCCGGGCTGGTCGGGGACCCGCACGGACCGCTCCCGCGCCGCGTACATCAGCACCGCGTGCAGCCGCTCCTCGCTGGTCGGCGGCCCCGGGTGGAGCAGGACGACACCGGGGAGGAGCTGCCGCCAGGCGCCGCCGGGGCGGCACCGGTCGTCGGCCTCCGCGGCGGAGACGCCGTGCGAGCGGAGCTGGGCGGTCGTCAGCACGCGCCGGGTGCCGGCGGCCAGGCGGTGCCGGGAGCGGGGGAAGAGCGGGGTCTCGTGGTTCATGTCCGGCAATGTCCCCGCATCGCGTCCGCCCCCGAACCCCTGTTACAGAGCCGTCGACAATCAGGGACAAGGCCGTCCTAAAGGACGCTTGTTCGGATGCCGAAAACCCCTGGTCCGTTCGGCTGGGACCAGGGGTTACGGTTGTTATTGACCGAATTCCGTAACGGTCACGGAGCGTGTATCCCAGGGGTGGGATCACACCGGGAGCGGGTGGGTGTCAGCCGACCGCCGCAGTGGGTGTCAGCCCGCCGCCGCGTCGCACGCCTGGCCGCGCAGCGCCCGCGCCAGGTCGTCCCGGGCCTCCAGCACCAGACGGCGCAGCGCCGGGGCCGCGTCCTCGTGTGCCGCGAGCCAGGCGTCCGTCGCGTCCAGCGTCCGGGGCGAGTCCCGCAGATCGGGGAACAGGCCCCGCACCACGTCCATGCCGATCTGGATCGACCGCTCGGTCCACACCCGCTCGATCACCGCGAAGTACTTCTCCGCGTACGGCGCGAGCAGCTCCCGCTGCGAGGGCTGGGCGAAGCCCGCGATCGTCGCTTCCACCAGCGCGTTGGACAGCTCGTCCGACTCCACGACCTGCTCCCACGCCCGCGCCTTCACCTCCGCCGACGGGCGGGCGGCCAGGCAGCGGACCTGGTGGCGCTTGCCGGAGGCGGTGTCGTCCCGGGCCAGCTCCTCGGCCAGTGCCTTCTCGTCGGCGAGCCCGTGCGCGGCCAGCGGCTCCAGGAACACCCAGCGCAGCTCCTGGTCGACGTCGAGCCCGTCGACCGTCACCGTGCCCGACAGCAGCTCCTGGAGCAGCTGGAAGTCGCCCGGTGCACCGGCCGACCGGGCGAAGAAGCGGGCCCAGGCCAGCTGCTGCTCGCTGCCCGGCGCGGCGTCCTCCAGCTCGCGCCGGGCGCCCTCGGCGAGCAGCCGGCCACCCGTCTCCCGCCAGGCGGGCGCCGCGTAGTGGACGAGCGCCGACTCGGCCCAGGCGTGCAGCATCTGGAGCACACCGATGTCGGACTCGCGCCCGCCGAACCGCAGCACCAGGTCCACGAACTCCCGCGCGGGCAGCAGCGCGTCCCGCGTCATGTTCCACAGCGCCGACCAGCACAGGGCGCGGGCCAGGGGATCGGTCAGCGCGCCCAAGTGCGCGCGGAGCGTGGCCAGCGAGGTCTCGTCGAAGCGGATCTTGCAGTACGTCAGGTCGTCGTCGTTGACCAGCACCAGCTCGGGCGCCTCGGCACCCGCCAGCTCGGCGACCACCGTACGCGCCCCGTCGACGTCCGCCTCGGCGCGCGCGTACCGCTCGAGCGCGCCGTCGCCCGTACGCCGGTACAGGCCCACCGCGACGCGGTGCGGGCGCAGTTCGGGGTGCTCGGCCGACGGAGTCGGCTGATCGGACACAGCCGTGGCCTCCTGCACCACCGCGAGCTCCTCGACCCTGCCGTTCGCGTCCAACAGCACCTGGGGCGTCAGGGAGTTGACCCCTGCCGTCTGCAGCCAGGACCGTGTCCATGCCGCCATGTCCCGCCCGCTGGTCTCCTCGAGGACCGACAGCAGGTCACCGAGGCGGGTGTTGCCGTACGCGTGCCGCTTGAAGTAGCGGCGGGCACCCTCCAGGAAGGCGTCCTGGCCGACGTACGCCACCAGTTGCTTCAGCACGGAGGCGCCCTTGGCGTAGGTGATGCCGTCGAAGTTGAGCTTGGCGTCCTGGAGGTCGCGGATGTCTGCGGTGATCGGGTGCGTGGACGGCAGCTGGTCCGCGCGGTACGCCCAGGCCTTGCGGCGGTTGGCGAAGGTGATCCAGCCGTCGGTGAAACGGGTGGCGCCCACGAGCGAGAACGCGCCCATGAAGTCGGCGAAGGACTCCTTGAGCCACAGGTCGTCCCACCACTCCATGGTGACCAGGTCGCCGAACCACATGTGCGCCATCTCGTGCAGGATCACATTGGCCCGGCCCTCGTAGGACGCCTGCGTGACCTTGCCGCGGAAGATGAACTCCTCCCGGAACGTGACGAGTCCGGGGTTCTCCATCGCACCCAGGTTGTACTCGGGCACGAACGCCTGGTCGTACTTCCCGAAGGGGTACGGGTAGTCGACGTGGTCGTGGAAGAAGTCCAGGCCCTGCTTGGTCACCAGGAACACGTCGTCGGCGTCGAAGTGCGGCGCGAGACCCTTGCGGCACATCGCGCCGAGCGGGATCTCCAGCCGCGTGCCGTCGGGCAGTTCACGCTCGTAGGTGTCCGTGACGTAGTGGTACGGCCCGGCGACCACGCACGTGATGTACGTCGAGATCGGCTTGGTCTCCGCGAACCGCCAGACACCGTCGGCGAGTTCACCGACACCGTTGCTCCACACCGTCCAGCCCTCGGGGGCCCGCACCTCGAAGCGGTAGGGGGCTTTGAGGTCGGGCTGCTCGAAGTTGGCGAAGACGCGCCGGGCGTCGGCCGGCTCGTACTGGGTGTAGAGGTACACCTCGCCGTCCTCGGGGTCGACGAAGCGGTGCATGCCCTCGCCGGTACGGGAGTACGCGCACCGGGCGTCGACGATCAACTCGTTGTCGGCGGCCAGGTCCTCCAGCAGGATCCGGGAGCCGTCGAACACCTCCCCGGGGTCGAGGTCCCGCCCGTTGAGGGAGACGGCCGTCACGCTCGGCGCGATCAGGTCCGCGAAGCTGCTCGCGCCCGGCTCCGCGCAGCGGAACCGGAGGGTCGTCACCGAGCGGAAGGTGTGCGGCCCGGCCGCGCCGTCCTCGCCGTTCGCTCCGCCGTTCGCTCCGCCGTTCGCGGAGCGCAGGTCGAGGGACACCTCGTACCCGTCCACCGACAGCAGTGCGGCCCGCTCCCGGGCCTCGTCACGGGTCAGGTTCTCACCGGGCACGGGCGGACTCCTCGTACGTCGTCGTCGACAGGGCTGGACAGCACCGATCCTGCCATGCGCCTCTGACCAGCGGCAGCCGGGAATGACCGAGGGGGTTCGGGCGTTTCCCCGGGGAAACGCCCGCCCCGCACTTGCCTCCCGAGGAGCGACATGCCCGACACGTCCCCCGCCGCCACCCCCGTGGACTTCTGGTTCGACCCGCTGTGCCCCTGGGCCTGGATGACCTCCCGCTGGATGCTGGAGGTGGAGAAGGTGCGGGACGTCAAGGTCCGCTGGCACCTGATGAGCCTCGCGGTCCTCAACGAGGACAAGCTCGACGAGCTGCCCGAGGAGTACCGCGAGATGCTCGAGACCAAGGCCTGGGGGCCCGTCCGTGTCGTCGCCGCGGCCGAGCAGGAGCACGGCGCCGAGGTGCTCGGCGACCTCTACACCGCGCTCGGCACCCGCATCCACAACCAGGGCGAGGGCCCGGAGAAGGAAGCCGTCGCGGCCGCCCTGAAGGAGGTCGGCCTGCCCGACTCCCTCATGGAGCACTGGGACTCCACCCCGTACGAGCCCCAGCTGCGCGCCTCCCACCAGGAGGGCATCGACAAGGTCGGCCAGGAGGTCGGCACCCCGGTCATCGCCGTGCCCGGCGCGGGCGGCGAGCAGATCGCCTTCTTCGGCCCGGTCGTCACCCCCGCGCCCCAGGGCGAGGAGGCGGCCCGCCTCTGGGACGGCACCCTCGCCGTGGCCTCCGTCCCCGGTTTCTACGAGATCAAGCGCACCCGCACCAAGGGCCCGGACTTCAGCAATCTGTGACGGCGACGGGTCGTTCCGGGCGGGTCACTCCGGGACGGGCACGCGGACGGCCTGGGGGAACGGCTTCATGACGAACCCCGTGCGCAGGTTGCGGCACTGCTTGCCGGTGTCCGGGTCCAGCACGTTCTCGCAGAGCCAGAACTCGTTCACGCCCGTGCGGCCCAGCCGCTCCTTGAGCCAGTCCTGCTCGGCCCTGTCGAGCTGACGATGCTGCTGGTCGGCGTCGCACGTCCAGCAAGGCAGTTTCATGGTCCTGGGTGTCGTCATGGGACACTTTGACCCGGAACGCCTCATACCGGAAGCCCCCGCGAGTCCTGTCCTCGCAGGGGCTTCCCTTTTTCCGCCTGCCGGGTGAACGGTGAGAAGACGATCACGAGGCAGGACGCTCACCGGGGCCTTGCAGGCCCCCTGGGGCACCGGGTCGCACGAACCTCTTACTGCAACATTATTGCAACTGCATGCTAGCAGCAGAAGGGGGTGGATCGTGTGCCCGGAACGCACGCGGGCATGGAAAAGGCCCTCGGCCGGACGATGCGTCCTGCCGAGGGCCTTCGCCGTCGTGGGAGGGGGCTTCGGGAAGGTCTTCAGCTCCCGGTCCCGGCCCGTTTCCGGGCCCGCTGCCAGGCGTAGCCCACGGCAGCCAGGACCAGGACCATGCCGCCCGTCGAGTACAGCTGCACACGCGTGCCCGGTTCCCGCGCCATGAGGAAGAAGACGCCCGCCATCCCGGCCAGCGCGATCCACGTCAGCCACGGGAACGCCCACATCCGCACCACCAGCTTCTCCGGGGCCTCGCGCTCCAGGATGCGCCGCAGCCGCAGCTGTGAGACGGCGATGAAGATCCAGACGACCAGGATCACCGCGCCGATCATGTTCAGCAGCCAGGAGAAGACGTCGTCGGGCCGCCAGTAGCTCAGCAGCACGCACAGGAACCCGAAGACCGAGGAGGCCAGCACGGCGAGCCGCGGCACCCCGCCCGACACCCGGCCCAGTGCCTTCGGGCCCGGCCCGCGCTCCACCAGGGAGTAGGCGATGCGCGAGGCTCCGTAGATGTTGGCGTTCATCGCGGACAGCAGCGCCACCAGCACCACGACGTTCATCAGCTGACCGGCGCCCGGGATGCCGAGCCGGTCCAGGGCGGCGACGTACGGGCCGCTCTCGACCACCGCCGGCGAGTCCCACGGGACCAGGGCCACGATGACCGCCATCGAACCGATGTAGAACAGCGCGATCCGCCACATCGCGGTACGGACCGCGACGGCGACGCCCTTGACCGGGTTCTCCGACTCGGCCGCGGCGATGGTGACCGTCTCCAGGCCGCCGTACGCGAAGACGGAGGCGAGCAGGCCGATCACCAACCCCTCGCCGCCGTTCGGAAACAGCTCGGTGAGGTTCGAGGCGCCCGGGGAGTCGGTGCCCGGCAGCACGCCCGTGAGGGCCAGCACCCCGAGCACCAGGAACAGGGAGATCGCGCCGACCTTCAGTGCCGCGAACCAGAACTCGAACTCGCCGAAGTTCTTCACGGCCGCGAGGTTCGCGCCGCAGAACACCACCATGAACAGCGCCACCCACGCCCACTCGGGCGTGCCCGGGAGCCAGCCGGTGACGATCTTCGCGGCACCGATGCCCTCCAGGCCGACGGCCGTGCACAGCAGCACCCAGAACGCCCAGCCCACCGTGAAGCCCGCCCAGGGCCCGATGGCCCGCTCGGCGTGCGCCGAGAAGGAACCGGACGACGGATGCGCGGCCGACATCTCGCCGAGCATCCGCATCACCAGCATGACCAGCAGGCCGGAGAGGGTGTAGGCGAGGACGATCGACGGCCCGGCGGCCGCGATGCCCGCGCCGGAGCCGACGAACAGGCCGGCCCCGATCACCCCGCCCAGGGCGATCATCGACAGATGGCGTTGCTTCAGGCCGTGGGAGAGGGAGGACCCCTCCCGCTGCGGCGGTGTCTCGACGGAGGTGCTGGGAACGGGCACGGCTCGTCCAATGCGGGAGACGATGAAACCCCGTCAGTTTGGGCGGCCGCTCCCGCCCGGCGGAGGGGCTGCCCACCATGCGGACGAGCGTCATACGGAGGGTGGCCGGCGGGTCGCCCGGCGAGGGGTCGGGCGTGGGGCACGGGCGGCCGGTTTGGCGGGACCCTACAGACGCCGGCCGGGTGACCCCTGTGGGAGAGGCCATGCCACCTCAGTGACCGGTATCACGCCGTTGCCCGGGTTGGGTGTGTTCTTTGTCCGGAGCCCACCATCCGCGTGCAGGCGCCTTTGTCGAGCGCTGACGGTGATCGGCTCGAGGGCGCTGGGATAGCGTCGCTGTCGTCCCCAGCCTCCTCACCCCGCGGAGTCCCCATGAGCACCGCTGCCGCCTCGTCCGCCCTGCCCCAGGAAGGCGGGGCCCGCGTCGGTCTGGTCCTCGCCGACCTCGTCCCGGCCTCCCGTGTGAGGGACGTGGCCCTCGTGGTCGGCGGTGCCGCGCTCACCGGCGTCGCCGCCCAGCTCGCCGTCCCGGTCCCCGGCTCCCCGGTGCCGGTGACCGGCCAGACCTTCGCCGCGCTGCTCGTCGGCACCACCCTCGGAGCCCGCCGCGGTCTCCTCTCCCTCGCGCTGTACGCGCTGGCGGGCGTCGCGGGTGTGCCGTGGTTCGCCGAGGGCGCGTCGGGCTACGGGGCGCCGTCGTTCGGCTACGTCCTGGGCATGCTGCTGGCCGCGGCCGTCGTGGGCTCCCTGGCCCGTCGCGGCGCCGACCGCTCCGCGTGGCGGATGGCGGGCACCATGCTGCTCGGCTCGGCGGTCATCTACGCCGTCGGCGTGCCCTACCTGGCGCTGGCCACCGGCATGTCCGCCTCCGCCGCGATCGCGGCGGGTCTCACCCCGTTCCTCATCGGTGACGCCCTGAAGGCGGCCCTGGCGATGGGCGTGCTGCCGACCGCCTGGCGGTTCGTCAACAAGCGGTGACTTCTCGATCGTCCCCGGAAGGGGGCCGCCCGGGCGCACGTACAGCGCCCGGACGGCCCCCTTCCGCGTCGGTGACGGCCGTGGAACCGTTTCTCGGGGCTGTGTCTGGGAGCCGTGTCACACGCCCCCGCGCGCCTGCCCGTGATCCCGCGTGTCACACTCGGACCATGCGCGTGTACCTCGGTTCCGACCATGCCGGATACGAACTCAAGAACCACCTCGCCGAGTGGCTCAAGGACGCGGGTCACGAGCCCGTCGACTGCGGGCCCCACATCTACGACGCCCAGGACGACTACCCGCCCTTCTGCCTCCGCGCCGCCGAGCGGACCGCCGCCGACCCCGACGCCCTCGGCATCGTGATCGGTGGCTCCGGCAACGGCGAGCAGATCGCCGCGAACAAGGTGAAGGGCGTACGAGCGGCCCTGGCGTGGAGCGAGGAGACCGCGGCGCTGGGCCGCCAGCACAACAACGCCAACGTGGTCGCGATCGGTGCGCGCATGCACACCTCGGACGAGGCGACGAAGTTCGTCGAGGTCTTCCTGGGCACCCCGTTCTCGGGCGACGAGCGCCACACCCGCCGCATCGACATGCTCGCGGACTACGAGACCACCGGCGACCTTCCCCCGATCCCGCCCCACCACCCCCAGCAGTGACCCGGCCGGGGGGCGGGGAAAGCAGGGCGGGGGGCGGGAAAAGCCGAGCGGGGGGCGGGAAAAGCCGAGCGGGGGGCGGGAAAAGCCGAGCGGGCTGAGAGAGTCGAGAGGGAGGGGAGCGAACCCGTGCCGGAGGGCCACACCATTCACCGGCTGGCCGAGGACTACGCCGGGGCCTTCTCCGACGGCACCCCTCTTCGGGTCTCCAGCCCCCAGGGCAAGTTCAGCGACGCCGCCGCCCTCCTGGACCGCACCGTCCTGCACACCGCCGAGGCCCACGGCAAGCATCTCTTCCTCGGCTTCCGCGACCCCGACCCCGAGCACACCGACTGGGTCCACATCCACCTCGGCCTCTTCGGCAAGGTCGCCCTGGGCCCGGCCCCCGCGCCCCCGCCCACGGACACCGTCCGGCTGCGCCTCACGCACCACGCGTCGTACGCCGATCTCCGCGGGCCCACCACCTGCGCCCTGATCACGGACACCGAGAAGCGGGCGATACACGACCGCCTCGGCCCCGACCCGCTGCGCCCGGACGCGGACCCGGACGCCGCGTACCGCAGGATCAGCCGCAGCCGTACGACGATCGCCGCGCTCCTCATGGACCAGAAGCTCATCGCCGGCGTGGGGAACGTCTACCGCGCCGAGGTCCTCTTCCGGCACCGTATCGACCCGTACCGCGCGGGCCGGGACATCACCCCCGCCGAGTGGGACGCCCTGTGGACCGACCTGGTCGGGCTCATGCGGGAGGGCGTCCGCAACAACCGGATCGACACCGTCCGCCCGGAACACACTCCGGAGGCGATGGGCCGCCCGCCACGTGTCGACGACCACGGCGGTGAGGTGTATGTCTACCGCAGGGCCCATCAGCCCTGCCACATCTGCGGCGAGGAGATCCGCACCGCCGGCCTCGCCGCCCGCAACCTCTTCTGGTGCCCGGCCTGCCAGCACCGGTGAGACCGGCCCGGCGGGGCGGGGCCGGTGCGCGGCGGGCGGGCGGAGCGGGACGTCCGGCACAATTTCCGCCGGACGACCACACGAGGGCGCCCGGTGAAGTTCACTGTGAAGTCGGTCCCCGGACGGGGGACAACCAGGACCTCCCGTGCCAAGTGGTCGCTCCGATGGATAGGGTCCCGAACTGATGGCAGCAGGACGAGAGAGGCGCGCGGCAGCCGCCACGCTCACGGCCCGGGTGAAGAAGCAGTGGCACCGGGCCCGCGTCGGCGTGCGCCGGGCCGCCGTCGACTACTTCCGCGGGGACGGCTCCGACTGGATAGCCCTTGCCGGGCTGCTGCTGACGATCCCGCTCATCTCGGCCGCGACGCTCGCCAACTCCGTCTGGTTCGCACCGTCCGCACTGGTGCTGCCGATCGTCGCCGGTGGGCTGCTGCTCCGCCCGGCGAGTCTGCTCGGCCTGTACGCGGCGGCGGCGACGGCACTGATCGTGGAGGCCGTCCGACTCGGCCCGTACACCGAGGGCGCGTCCCGGGTGACTCCGGGCGTCGTCCTCACCGTGGCCGCCTGCGGCTTCTTCGGACTGGTCGTCGCCCAGTTCCGCAGCCGGGTGGGCGTGCCCTGGCGGCGCGGCGGCACCATGCTCTTCGACCTGCGTGAACGCATCAGGGTGCAGAGCCAGTTGCCGGCCCTGCCGAGCGGATGGCACCGGGAGATGGCCCTGCGTCCCGCCGGCGGCCAGTCCTTCTCCGGCGACTTCGTGGTCGCGGCCCGCACCAACGGCGGGCGCACGCTGGAGGTCGTCCTGACCGACGTGTCGGGCAAGGGCATGGACGCGGGCTCGCGCGCCCTGCTGCTGTCCGGTGCCTTCGGCGGCCTGCTCGGCAGCCTCCCGCCGCACGCCTTCCTGCCGGCCGCCAACGGCTACCTGCTCCGCCAGGAGTGGCAGGAGGGCTTCGCCACCTCCATCCACCTCGTCCTCGACCTGGACTCCGGCGACTACGAGTTGTACTCCGCGGGGCATCCGCCGGGTCTCCAACTCAGCGCGGGCAGCGGCCGCTGGGAGGAGAAGTCGGGCGACGGTCCGCTGCTGGGCGTGTACGACGGCGCCCAGTTCGACCCGGTGAAAGGCTCGTTGCGTCCCGGGGACGTGCTGATGCTGTTCACCGACGGCCTGGTGGAGACCTCGGACCGGGACATCGTCGAGGGCATCGACCGCCTCACCGGCGAGGCCGACCGCTATGTCGCCGGTGGCTTCCACGGAGCGGCCTGGCACCTCATCGAAGCGGTCGCCAAGGACGTCAACGACGACCGTGCGCTGTTGCTGATCTGCCGCGAGGGCAGTACGGCCGCCCTGCCCCGCTGACCCCGGCTCCCCGCGCCCGGACCGGCGGCCTCCGCCACTCTCCTGCCCCGCCCGGCCCGTGCGGCACGGCGGGAGCGGGGACACTGGAGGGGTGACCGAGACACCGCGCAACCTGTTGACCCCCGCCCAGGTCGAGGCCATCGCCCGTGCCGTGCACGAGGGCCAGACCGACAAGGCGGGCATGCCGTACGCCGAGCACCTCCGGGCCGTCGCCGAGGGCGTCCGGGACCGCGGCGGTGACGAGGAGCAGATCGCGGCGGCCTGGCTGCACGACGCCGTCGAGGACGGCAAGCTCTCGGAGCAGTGGCTCAGGGAGGCGGCACTGAGCCGGCGGACCCGGGACATCGTCCTCGCGGTCACCAAGCGGTCCGGGGAGCCGCCCGAGGTCTACGCGGCCCGTGTCCTCGCGACCCCGGGCGCCCTGCTGGTGAAGGAGGCGGACCTGGCGCACAACGCCGATCCGGCGCGGCTGGCGGTGCTGGACGAGGCGACCCGAGGCCGACTGGCCGAGAAGTACGCGCGGATGCGCACACTCCTCGGCCTCGTGGCGGGGACGCGGCCCGACCGCCCCGCGCCGGCCGACTAGGCGGAGACCGTCTCCTGCGTCTCCTGTTTTTCCCGGCCGTCCCGCTTCTCGTGGCCGTCCCGCTCCTCACGGGGTTCTCGCTCGCGGTCGCGGGCCGACTGCGCGGCATCCCGTTTGAAGGCCCATTCCATCTTCGGCTCCATCGCGAACCGGAAGACCCGCTGCACCGGCCTGGAGCACAGGAACGTCACCAGGACGGCCGCGAAGACGGTCACGGCGACCGCGCCGATCGGCTCGTGCAGCACGGAGGGCTCGAACCAGCCCCGGTAGTCACCGGCCTTCATTACGAAGCCGTGCAGCAGATAGCCGTAGAGCGTGCCCGCGCCGAGTGCGGTGAACCACATGTGGCGGCCCGGCACCCAGGCGAAGAAGCAGGCGGTCAGCAGCACGGAGCAGCCGAACATCGCCAGCATCATGACGGGACCGATCCACCACGGGGCGCCCAACTCCTGTGCGGAGTCACGGTGGTAGAACCACCCGGTGTGCATCCGCGGCACCGCCCACCAGCCGAAGGCCAGCGCCGCCGCGAAGACCGGCACCGCCGCGATCCGTACCGACCGGCGGCGCACCAGCTGGAAGTGCTCGGGCTTCATGCACAGGCCGAGCACGAAGTACGGCAGGAACTGCAGGACCCGCTGGAGATCGAGGTCGTCGCCGATCTGGGGGGAGACGCTCGCCAGCATGGCGATGCCGAGCGCGAGCGGCAGCGGGTGGCGCACCGCCCTCCAGATCGGTGTGGTCAGCCGCCAGACGAACAGCGCGCACAGGAACCAGGTGAGGTACCAGGGGTCGAGGAGGCTGATCTCCTGCTGCGGGTCGTTGTCGATGACGCGCTTGAAGAGCGAATACGTCGTCTCGAAGATGATGTACGGCACGGCGACGCCGGTGATCAGCCGCCGCAGCCGGTCGGGGCGCATGTCGAAACTGCGCGAGAAGTAGCCGGAGATGATGATGAAGGCCGGCATGTGGAACGAGTACACGACGGTGTACGCGGCTTCCATGGCCCGGTTGTCACCCTTGATGGGCTCCCAGAAGTGGCCCACGGCCACCAGCACGATCGCCAGGTACTTGGCGTTGTCGAAGAACGCGTCCCGCCGCTTGCCGGAGGCGGCCCTCGCCTTCTGCGTGCTCCGTGTGTTCTCCGTGCGCGGGCCCGGCGCTTCGGGGTCCGGCGGTTCGGCCGGGGGAAGTGGCGTCCTGCGGTTGCCGTTCGGTTGCAGCGAGTCCGTCACCGAACCACCCGCCGGGAACTCGGGGAGGGGATCGGTGTGCTCGCTGCGCTTGCGGGGGACGAGGCAGCGTGGAACATCTGAGGCACCCTAGCGTTCGGCGTGGGTATTCGTAAAACTCCCACGTCATTCCTGGTCGTCGAATCCGGATACCCGCGATCCGCGAATAAAGACGGCTTTGCGGGAGTGACGGTCGACACATCACGAGGGCAAGGGTTCCCCGTGCGCCACGGGCCCCTTTTGTCGCCATCATTTCGGGCGAAGTGGCGCATATGCCTGCCGGGCAGGTCCGGTTGGATGTCCGTTTAGAGTCGCTTCGCGGGTTGCCGGGGGGCTCGTCGGGGTACGCGTGGGGGTAATTCGAAATAGCTGAGAAAGTGTTGTGCGAGGACTGCGACGATACGGTCGAATTCCCCGTGCGGGGGTCACGCCGAATTACTGTGCGATGCCGCAGCGCCTGCTTCGTGCGTGCTCCGCGCAGGCCGGTGCGGGTGCTTCGCGGGGAGGATGCGCGCACGCGAGGTACGGCCGAAGGGGACGAACGATGCGTCACTCGCCGCATAGGACGGCCCTGTTGGTGGCACGATGGTTCTGGCGGGGTGCGCGGGGATGCGTCGCCCGGGCCGGCGAAGCGGACCGACCGAGGGTGTGATCAGTTGTGGCCATTTCACTGTCTGTCGTGGTGTTGTTGGCGATCGTCCTTGTGGTGCTGATCAGAGGGGGGTCCATCAAGGCCGGACCCGCGATCGTCGCGATCCTCTTCGGCTTCTTCCTCGCCTCGACCGGCATGGCCCCGTCGATCAACCGCTTCATCGACTCGATAGCGGACACGATCAGCTCGATCAGCTTCTGATCCCGGAGGACGTTCACGCGATGGCGAAGCCGGTACGTGCGGCACTGGGCGATGTCTGGCTCAACTGCCAGATCTGCCGAGGAGACCTGTTCCGGGACCGGGAGGTCCTGCTCAACAGCTCCGGCATGGAGTTCATGAAGCTGGCCTGGGCCAACGAGAGCGCCACCGGTCTGATCTGCTGGCGCTGCGGCTACGTCCACCTCTTCGCCAACAAGGACATCAAGCTCTACCGCGCCGACAAGTGACGAAGGCCGCGGAAGCGGCGGGAGCGCGACCAGGGTCGGGCCGGAGGAAAGATCCTCCGGCCCGACCCTGAGCCGTGCGGAGCGGGCGACGGGAATCGAACCCGCGTAGCTAGTTTGGAAGACTAGGGCTCTACCATTGAGCTACGCCCGCAGGAGCGCACCGCAGGTCGGGAGGACCACGGCACTGACAGGCATCGTAGCGGGTGGTGCGCCCTCAGCGCACACCCCGTGCCGACTCGGGCCCCGCCGCCGCACCGCGCCCGCGATATGCGGAGGCCGGAGTGCGCGGCGGCATGTACCCTACGTGTCGCACCAGACGGGGTGTGGCGCAGCTTGGTAGCGCGTCCGCTTTGGGAGCGGAAGGCCGTGGGTTCAAATCCCGCCACCCCGACCACTCGCCCGATCACCGATAGTGATCGGCTTTTGGGTGCTGTAGTCGCTGCCGTTACTATGCAAGCTGCACGCCCGTGTGTCTCAGGTCTGAAGTCTCCGGGCGGCGAATCCGCCGGACCACTCTGGTCCCGGCAGAATCCGAGAAGTCAGCCACAAGGAGACCGAACCGTGAAGAGCGCCGTGGAGACCCTGAACCCGACCCGGGTTCGGCTCACTGTCGAGGTGCCCTTCGAGGAGCTCAAGGACAGCCTCGACGCGGCGTACAAGAAGATCAACCAGCAGGTCACGGTGAAGGGCTTCCGCAAGGGCAAGGTCCCGGCCCGGGTCATCGACCAGCGCTTCGGCCGCGGTGCGGTGCTGGAGGAGGCGGTCAACGACGCCCTCCCGAAGTTCTACACCGACGCGGTCAACGAGGCCGAGCTGAACCCGCTGGGCCAGCCCGAGGTCGACATCACGGAGCTGAAGGACGGCGAGACGCTGAACTTCACCGCCGAGGTCGACGTCCGCCCGACCATCGAGATCCCGGACTACTCCGGCATCGAGGTCGAGGTCGACGCCGTCGAGGTCACCGACGAGGACGTGGACAAGGCCGTCGAGGAGCTGCGCGGGCGCTTCGCCTCCACCTCCCCGGTCGAGCGTGCCGCCGAGGACGGCGACGTCGTCACCATCGACCTGGAGGCCAAGGTCGACGGCGAGGTGCTGGAGGACGGCATCGCCAACGGCGTCTCCTACACCATCGGCTCCGGTGAGCTGCTGGACGGCGTCGACGCCGCCGTGACGGGCCTGTCGGCCGACGAGGAGGCCACCTTCACCTCCGAGCTCAAGGGCGGCTCCGCGGCGGGCAAGGAGGCCGAGGTCACCGTCAAGGTCACCCAGGTCGCCAAGCGTGAACTGCCCGAGCTGGACGACGAGTTCGCGCAGCTCGCCTCCGAGTTCGACACCCTCGAGGAGCTGCGCGCGGACAGCCGCAAGCGCCTGGAGAACATGAAGCAGTACGACCAGGCCACGCAGGCCCAGGAGCGCGTCCTGGACAAGCTGCTCGAGCTGGTCGAGGTGCCCGTTCCCGAGAAGCTGCTCGAGGACGAGATCAACACCCGTAAGCACAACCTCGAGCACCACCAGCTCGGTCAGATGGGCCTCGACCTCGAGAAGTACCTGGAGATCCAGGGCAAGACGGCCGAGGAGTTCGACACCGAGACCCGCGAGGCCGCGGTCAAGGGCATCAAGACCCAGTTCGTGCTCGACCAGCTCGTCAACCAGGAGAAGCTGAACGTCAACCAGGAGGAGCTCACCGAGCACCTCATGCGTCGTGCGGCCTCCTCCGGCATGTCCCCCGACCAGTTCGCCCAGGCCGTCGTCGAGCAGGGCCAGGTTCCGCTCCTGGTCGGCGAGGTCGCCCGCGGCAAGGCCCTGGCCGCCGTGGTCGAGAAGGCCACGGTCAAGGACACCAACGGCGAGATCATCGACCTCGAGGACGAGGAAGAGGAGGACGAGACGGAGGCCGGCGAGGCCGCCGCCGAGTCCACCGACGCCACCGAGGCCAAGGCCGACAAGGCTGAGGACAAGGCCGACGAGGCCGAGGAGAAGACCGAGGGCTGACCCTCGCGCCGCCTCTGACGGACGTACGACGGGCCCCGGACCATCATGGCCGGGGCCCGTCTGCCGTACGGCGGGGCGGGCCCCACCGGCCGGACCGCCCGCGGCGCGAGGAACCCCGTTCCGCCCCGCGGAGCCACCTGCGCTCACAGCGAACACCCCCCGCTGCGGGATTCCCCGAAGGGGCCCGCGCGTTAGGGTCCATGAATACGAGGGCAGGGGAGTCCGCGAGTACGGCCGGACGGCCCCACACCCCGGCAGAACACGTGAGACGGCCCGGCGCCGTCGTAAGACGAGCAGGTGGATACGTGACGAATCTGATGCCCTCCGCCGCCGGCGAGCCTTCCATCGGCGGTGGCCTCGGCGACCATGTCTACAACCGGCTCCTCAACGAGCGGATCATCTTCCTCGGCCAGCCGGTCGACGACGACATCGCGAACAAGATCACTGCACAGCTTCTGCTCCTTGCCGCTGACCCGGACAAGGACATCTACATGTACATCAACAGCCCGGGCGGTTCGATCACGGCCGGCATGGCGATCTACGACACCATGCAGTACATCAAGAACGACGTGGTGACCATCGCCATGGGCCTCGCGGCCTCGATGGGTCAGTTCCTGCTCAGCGCGGGCACGCCCGGCAAGCGCTTCGCGCTGCCGAACGCGGAGATCCTGATCCACCAGCCCTCCGCCGGCCTGGCCGGCTCGGCCTCGGACATCAAGATCCACGCCGAGCGGCTGCTGCACACCAAGAAGCGCATGGCCGAGCTCACCTCCCAGCACACGGGCCAGTCGGTCGAGCAGATCACCCGCGACTCGGACCGCGACCGCTGGTTCGACGCCTTCGAGGCCAAAAACTACGGCCTCATCGACGACGTCATCCCCACGGCCGCGGGCATGCCGGGCGGCGGCGGCACCGGGGCGGCCTGAGCGGCCCACGGGAGCCCCAGCGGCCCCGTAGGACCCCCGTCGGACCCGCCCCAGGGTCCGACGGCAGCCCCAGCAGCCCCGGCCGACCGCCTCAGCCCCTTTCCAGGAGACACTGTGAACGACTTCCCCGGCAGCGGCCTGTACGACCGCGCCCGTGCCGAGTACACCGGCCCCGCGGCCGAGTCCCGCTACGTCATCCCGCGCTTCGTCGAGCGCACCTCCCAGGGCATCCGCGAGTACGACCCGTACGCGAAGCTCTTCGAGGAGCGCGTGATCTTCCTCGGCGTGCAGATCGACGACGCCTCCGCCAACGACGTCATGGCGCAGCTGCTGTGCCTGGAGTCGATGGACCCCGACCGGGACATCTCGGTCTACATCAACAGCCCCGGCGGCTCCTTCACCGCGCTCACGGCGATCTACGACACCATGCAGTACGTGAAGCCGGACATCCAGACGGTCTGCATGGGCCAGGCGGCCTCCGCCGCCGCTGTGCTGCTCGCCGCCGGCACCCCCGGCAAGCGCATGGCCCTGCCGAACGCGCGCGTGCTGATCCACCAGCCGTACAGCGAGACCGGCCGCGGCCAGGTCTCCGACCTGGAGATCGCCGCCAACGAGATCCTCCGGATGCGTTCGCAGCTGGAGGAGATGCTGGCCAAGCACTCCACCACACCGGTCGAGAAGATCCGCGAGGACATCGAGCGGGACAAGATCCTCACGGCCGAGGACGCGCTGAGCTACGGTCTGATCGACCAGATCATCACCACCCGGAAGATGGACAACGCCAGCCTGCGCTGACGCGTGGGATCCGGGAGGCTGTATTGTCTGCCGCTCCTTGGCACGGTCGCGGACGGTCCACGTCGAAGCGAACCGTGCCAAGGGGGGCCCGGACGGGGGGCCCGGCAAGGTACCGTCGGACATAAGGCAGCACCAGGAGTCGATGGACGTTGACGTCCGGGGGCTCCCAGGCGAAGGGGAAGCACACCGTGGCACGCATCGGTGACGGCGGCGATCTGCTTAAGTGCTCGTTCTGCGGCAAGAGCCAGAAGCAGGTCAAGAAGCTCATCGCAGGGCCCGGTGTGTACATCTGCGACGAGTGCATCGACCTCTGCAACGAGATCATCGAGGAAGAGCTCGCCGAGAGCAGCGAGGTCCGCTGGGAGGAACTGCCCAAGCCCCGCGAGATCTACGAGTTCCTCGAGGGGTACGTGGTCGGCCAGGAATCGGCCAAGAAAGCTCTCTCCGTCGCGGTGTACAACCACTACAAGCGGGTCCAGGCGGGGGAGAACGGCGGCGCCCAAGGCCGCGAGGACGCCATCGAGTTGGCGAAGTCCAACATCCTGCTGCTGGGCCCCACCGGCTCCGGCAAGACCCTCCTCGCCCAGACCCTCGCCCGCATGCTGAACGTCCCGTTCGCGATCGCCGACGCCACCGCCCTCACCGAGGCGGGGTACGTCGGCGAGGACGTCGAGAACATCCTGCTCAAGCTGATCCAGGCCGCCGACTACGACGTCAAGAAGGCCGAGACCGGCATCATCTACATCGACGAGATCGACAAGGTCGCCCGCAAGAGCGAGAACCCGTCGATCACGCGCGACGTGAGCGGCGAGGGCGTCCAGCAGGCCCTGCTGAAGATCCTCGAGGGCACCACGGCGTCCGTCCCGCCGCAGGGCGGCCGCAAGCACCCGCACCAGGAGTTCATCCAGATCGACACGACGAACGTCCTGTTCATCGTGGGCGGCGCCTTCGCCGGCCTGGAGAAGATCATCGAGGGCCGCGCGGGAGCCAAGGGCATCGGCTTCGGCGCCACCATCCGCTCCAAGCGGGAACTGGAGTCCAAGGACCAGTTCGAGCAGGTCATGCCGGAGGACCTGGTCAAGTTCGGCATGATCCCCGAGTTCATCGGCCGGCTCCCGGTCATCACCTCGGTGCACAACCTCGACCGCGAGGCCCTGCTGCAGATCCTGGTCGAGCCGCGCAACGCGCTCGTCAAGCAGTACCAGCGCCTCTTCGAACTCGACGGCGTCGAGCTGGACTTCGAGCGCGAGGCGCTGGAAGCCATCGCCGACCAGGCCATCCTCCGCCAGACCGGCGCCCGCGGCCTGCGCGCCATCATGGAGGAAGTCCTCCAGGGCGTCATGTACGAGGTCCCGTCCCGCAAGGACGTCGCCCGGGTGGTCATCACCGCGGACGTGGTCCTCTCCAACGTCAACCCGACCCTGATCCCGCGCGACGCCCGCGGCCGCGGACCGGGCGAGCAGAAGACGGCGTAGCGGCAACAGCCGTCCCCGGCACAGGCGAAGGGCCCCGGTCACTCGACCGGGGCCCTTCGCGCGCTGCGTACCCCTACGCCGGGACGCGCACCTCGTCGCGGAGCTTCGTGGCGATGTCCGCGGCTGCGTCCTTCGTGATGTCCTTGGTGTTGTCACCGGGGGAGACCACCGCGACCGTGCTGTAGTCCGCCCAGATGCAGAACCAGTTGGTGGTGTCCTGCTGGGTGAGGTTGTTCTTGCCCTTGCCGGCCTGGCACTTCATGACCGCACCGTCGAGGTCGACCGCCTCGGGCTCGCCCACCAGCTCGGACAGGAGCTCGTTGTCCGAGCCCTTGCTCTTGCCGGTCTCCTTCTTGATGTTGGCGAAGAGCTTGTCCACGGCCGCCTCGGGGTCCTCGACCTCGCCGTAGGCGCCGAGGAACGTCACGCCCTTCGCCGTGAGCAGCTCTTCCTTGCTGGGCAGGTCGGCCGGGTCGGGGTTCTTGAGGTCGTACCGGCTGAAGTCGGCCGTCGAGTAGGAGGCGCCCACCGACTTGCCGTTCTTCACGCCGCCCTTGGCCAGGTCCTTCGTGGTGCTGGAGCTCGAGTCCTCGCCGCCCTCACCGACCCGCGTGTACTCGCCCATCACCTTCTCCGGCGCCGAGAGCTTGTGCGGGCCGTCGTCCTCCAGGCCACCGCCTCCGCCGAACACGAAGTACGCGCCGACACCGATCGCCGTCACGACCGCCACCGCGCCGATGATCCAGCCGGCCTTCTTGGAGCCGCCGTCCGGTGCCGGGGGCTGCGGGGCGCCGTACGGGGCCTGGCCGTACGGGGGCTGGCCGTACGGGGGCTGCTGGGGCGGGACGCCCTGGCCGGGCTGGGGCGGGTAGCCGTAGCCGGGCTGGCCGGGCGGGGGCGCCTGCTGGGGGTACCCGTAGCCGGGCTGCGGAGCCTGCGGCTGCTGGCCGTAGGGACCCGGCTGACCGTACGGTCCGGGCTGCTGGGGCTGCCCGCCGTACGGGCCCGGCTGGTTGTGGCTCATCTTCTGGGTTCCCCTCCAGATGTTTACGTGTCGTTGACATCCTGACCCAGGGGCGTCGTGATCAGGCCAGTGGGGGGTGCACCGTTACAAAGGAATCGTGTTTCGGGACTGGGCCGTGACACCCGTAAACTGACGCTCGTGACCGAGAACACTCAGCAGCCGCAGCCAGCGTCCACCCCCGAACTGCCGACCCAGTACGCGCCGGCCGACGTAGAGGGGCCGCTGTACGAGCGCTGGGTAGAGCGGGGCTACTTCGAGGCCGACGCGAAGAGCGACAAGCCTCCGTACACGATCGTCATCCCGCCGCCGAACGTCACGGGCAGCCTGCACCTCGGGCACGCCTTCGAGCACACGATCATCGACACCCTCACCCGCCGTGCGCGCATGCAGGGGTACGAGACGCTGTGGCAGCCCGGCATGGACCACGCCGGCATCGCCACGCAGAACGTCGTCGAGCGGGAACTCGCCAAGGAGGGCAAGTCCCGGCACGACCTCGGCCGTGAGGCCTTCGTCGAGCGGGTCTGGCAGTGGAAGGGCGAGTCCGGCGGGCAGATCAGCGGGCAGATGCGGCGCCTCGGCGACGGCGTCGCCTGGTCGCGTGAGCGCTTCACCATGGACGAGGGGCTGTCCAAGGCCGTCCAGACCATCTTCAAGCGTCTCCACGACGACGAGCTGATCTACCGCGCCGAGCGCATCATCAACTGGTGCCCGCGCTGCCTGACCGCGATCTCCGACATCGAGGTCGAGTACCAGGACGACGACGGCGAACTCGTCTCCATGAAGTACGGCGACGGGGACGAGACGATCGTCGTCGCCACGACCCGTGCCGAGACGATGCTCGGCGACACCGCCGTCGCCGTCCACCCCGACGACGAGCGGTACAAGCACCTGGTCGGCAAGCTCATCAAGCTGCCGCTGACCGACCGCTCCATCCCGGTCGTCGCCGACGAGCACGTCGATCCCGAGTTCGGCACCGGCGCCGTCAAGGTGACCCCGGCGCACGACCCGAACGACTTCGAGATCGGCCGCCGCCACGACCTGCCGTCCCTCACCGTGATGGACGAGCACGCCGTCATCACCGTCCACGGCCCCTTCCAGGGCCTGGACCGGCTCGAGGCCCGCTCGGCCATCGTCGCCGCGCTGCGCGCCGAGGGCCGGATCGTCGCCGAGAAGCGGCCCTACGTCCACAGCGTCGGCCACTGCTCGCGCTGCAAGACCACCGTCGAGCCGCGGCTGTCCATGCAGTGGTGGGTCAAGGTCGGCCCGCTGGCGAAGGCCGCCGGTGACGCCGTCCGCGACGGCAAGGTCACGATCCACCCGCAGGAGATGGAGAAGCGGTACTTCGACTGGGTCGACAACCTGCACGACTGGTGCATCTCCCGCCAGCTGTGGTGGGGCCACCGCATCCCCGTCTGGTACGGGCCGGACGGCGAGGTCGTCTGCGTCGGTCCGGACGAGGAGCCGCCCAGCGGCGAGGGCTGGCACCAGGACACCGACGTCCTCGACACCTGGTTCTCCTCCGGCCTGTGGCCGTTCTCCACGCTCGGCTGGCCCGAAGAGACCGAGTCGCTCGCGAAGTTCTACCCGAACTCCGTCCTGGTCACCGGCTACGACATCCTCTTCTTCTGGGTCGCCCGGATGATGATGTTCGGCCTGTACGCGATGGACGGCACCCCGCCGTTCCGCACCATCGCCCTGCACGGCATGGTCCGCGACCAGTTCGGCAAGAAGATGTCGAAGTCCTTCGGCAACGCGGTCAACCCGCTGGACTGGATGGACAAGTACGGCAGCGACGCCCTGCGCTTCACCCTCGCGCGCGGCGCCAACCCGGGCGTCGACGTGCCGATCGGTGAGGACTGGGTCCAGGGCTCGCGCAACTTCGCCAACAAGATCTGGAACGCCACGCGCTTCGCGCTGATGAACGGCGCCACGGTCGAGGGTCCGCTGCCGGACGCCTCGAAGATGTCGTCCACCGACCGCTGGATCCTGTCCCGGCTGAACTCCGTCGTCGCCGAAGTCGACGCGCTCTACGACGACTTCCAGTTCGCCAAGCTGTCCGACGCGCTGTTCCACTTCGCCTGGGACGAGGTCTTCGACTGGTACGTCGAGCTGTCCAAGACGACGTTCCAGGCGGGCGGCGAGCCGGCCGAGGTCAGCAAGCGGGTCCTCGGCGAGGTCCTCGACGTCACGCTGCGGCTGCTGCACCCGGTGGTCCCGTTCGTCACCGAGACGCTGTGGACGACGCTGACCGGTGGCGAGTCGGTCGTCATCGCCGACTGGCCGGCGGACAGTGGCTTCCGGGACGCCGACGCCGAGCGGGAGATCGAGACCCTCCAGTCGGTCATCACCGAGGTCCGCCGCTTCCGAGCCGACCAGGGTCTGCAGCCCGGCCAGCGGGTCCCCGCCCGGCTGACCCTGGACGGGTCGGCCCTCGCCCCGCACGAGGCGGCGATCCGGCAGCTGCTCCGGCTGCAGCCGGAGGGTGACGCGTTCACCGCGACGGCGACCCTGCCGGTGGCGGGCGTCGAGGTCGCCCTGGACCTCTCCGGGGTGATCGACTTCGCGGCGGAGCGCAAGCGCCTAGCCAAGGACCTGGCCGCCGCGCAGAAGGAGCGCCAGCAGGCGGAGGCCAAGCTGGGCAACGAGGCGTTCCTGGCGAAGGCCCCCGACCACGTGGTCGACAAGATCCGTACGCGGCTGGCCAAGGCGGACGAGGACATCGCCCGCATCCAGACCCAGCTGGACCGGCTGCCCCCGGCGTGACCGCGAGCCGCGGACCGCGAACCGCAGTCCGCGAATCACTCACGGCGACCGACGGCCCCCGGAGCCCGAGCACGGCTCCGGGGGCCGTCGGCTGCCGTGGGAGGGGGCGCGGGCCGGGTACGTAGACTGGGCTCCGTGAGTGAGCTCCCCCCGAACGACAGTGAGCGGTCCGGCTCCGGTGACCCCCTCGACTCCTTCGAGGAGATCATCGAGGCCGAGACGGAACGAGACCCCGACCTCGCGGTGATCGAGGCCGGCAGCCGTACCCTGCGCACGCAGGGCGGCCCGCCGCAGGCCGAGGTGCCCGCGCGACCGGCCGACCCCGAGGTCGACAAGGCGCTGCGGGAGGTCGAGGGGGAGCTGGCGTCCCGCTGGGGCGAGACCAAGCTGGAGCCGTCGGTCAGCCGTATCGCCGCGCTGATGGACGTGCTGGGCGAGCCGCAGCGCGCGTACCCCTCGATCCACATCACCGGCACCAACGGCAAGACGTCCACCGCCCGCATGATCGAGGCCCTCCTCGGCGCCTTCGAACTGCGCACGGGCCGGTACACCTCGCCGCACGTCCAGTCGGTCACCGAGCGGATCAGCCTCGACGGGGCGCCGATCTCCGCCGAGCGGTTCGTGGAGACGTACCAGGACATCAAGCCGTACATCGAGATGGTCGACTCCCAGCAGGAGTACCGGCTGTCCTTCTTCGAGGTGCTCACGGGCATGGCGTACGCGGCGTTCGCCGACGCGCCGGTGGACGTCGCCGTCGTCGAGGTCGGCATGGGCGGCACCTGGGACGCCACCAACGTGATCGACGGGAGCGTCGCCGTCGTGACGCCGATCGACCTCGACCACACCGACCGGCTCGGCGCCACACCCGCCGAGATCGCCACCGAGAAGGCCGGCGTCATCAAGCCGGACGCGACGGTGATCATGGCCCAGCAGCCGGTCGACGCGGCCCAGGTGCTGCTGAAGAAGGCCGTCGAGGTCGATGCGACGGTGGCCCGGGAAGGGCTCGAGTTCGGCGTCGTCGACCGGCAGGTCGCCGTCGGCGGCCAGCAGGTGACCCTGCGCGGCCTCGGCGGGGAGTACCCCGATCTCTATCTGCCGCTGCACGGAGCCCACCAGGCGCACAACGCGGCCGTGGCGCTCGCCGCCGTGGAGGCGTTCTTCGGCGTCGGGGCCCAGCGGGCCGAATCGCTCGACCTCGACACCGTGCGGGGGGCGTTCGCCGCCGTCGCCTCACCGGGCCGGCTGGAGGTCGTACGCCGCTCGCCCACCGTCGTGCTGGACGCCGCCCACAACCCGGCGGGCGCGCGGGCCGCGGCCGCGTCGATCGGGGAGGCGTTCCAGTTCAGCCGGCTCATCGGCGTGGTGGGCGCCAGCGGCGACAAGAACGTGCGCGGGCTGCTCGAGGCCTTCGAGCCGGTCTTCGCCGAGGTCGTCGTCACCCAGAACTCCAGTCACCGCGCGATGGACGCCGACGAACTGGCGGGGATCGCCGTCGAGGTGTTCGGCGAGGACCGCGTCCAGGTCGAACCCCGGTTGCCCGACGCGCTGGAGGCCGCGATCACGCTGGCCGAGGAGGAGGGCGAGTTCACCGGCGCCGGTGTGCTCGTCACCGGTTCCGTCATCACCGTCGGCGAGGCCCGACTGCTCCTGGGGAGGGGCTGAGAAACCGTGCGTACGCTCTGCGCTTCGACCCTGATCAGCGAGGTCCTCGTCATCGGCTTCGCCGGGCTGGTCGCGATGAAGGACCCGAACCTCTCCGTCACCACCGTGTGGACGGTGTGCGGCATCGCCATGTTCCTGTGCGTGGCGCTGTGCGGGATGATCACCCGGCCCGGCGGCCTCGCCCTCGGCTGGGCCCTGCAGCTCGCCCTGCTCGCCTCCGGTTTCTTCGTCCCGACGATGTTCTTCCTGGGCGCGCTGTTCGCGGTGCTGTGGTGGGCCTCGGTGCACTACGGGCGGAAGATCGACGAGGCGAAGGCCCGGTTCGCCGCGCAACAGTCCGCGTAGCAGGTGTCGTCGGTGCCGGGTGCCTCATGGTGCTCGGCACCCGGTCCCTCTCCACCGACGCGGAGATGATCCCGGCTCGCCCTTGTGCTCGGCGTACTGCTGATCATGCTTCCCGCGGTAGCGGGGCTGTCGGACGGGGTCCAGGTGCCGACCTTGCGGCCCCACCGGGTAGCCTCGGGCCATCCGACTTCCTGGCCTGCAAGGAGCCGCACACCATGACCCAGCGCACCCTCGTCCTCCTGAAGCCGGACACCGTCCGCCGCTCACTGGTCGGCGAGATCATCAGCCGCATCGAGCGCAAGGCCGGCTGGCGGATCACCGCGCTGGAGCTGCGCACCCTGGACCGTGCCACCCTGGAGCAGCACTACGAGGAGCACGTCGGCCGCCCGTTCTACGAGCCGCTGGTGGAGTTCATGGCCTCCGGTCCGGTCGTGGCGATGATCGTCGAGGGTGAGCGGGTCATCGAGGGAGTGCGCCAGCTGGCCGGTCCGACCGACCCGGTCGCCGCGGCCCCGGGATCGATCCGCGGCGACTTCGGCGTGATCGTCCGGGAGAACCTGATCCACGCCTCCGACTCCGAGGAGTCCGCCGAGCGCGAGGTGAAGATCTTCTTCCCCGGCCACGCGTGACGTCCCGTCCACCGAGACCGCGCATAACAATCCCATAGCGGCCGTGCGTCGCGCTTCGGCCGTCCGGCGGCTGGTCTGGGGGCTTTGCCCCCAGACCTTTTTGACATATGCGCGGCGTTCGGGGGAACGCATGCCCCCGATGGACCGTCTCCACAAGCAACCGGACCCGCCATCTGCTGACAATGGCGAAGACCCTCGCGCAGTGTTCGCGAAGGCGCGTCTACGATGGAAGCCTTCGCGTCACCGCACCCACCTCGCCGACCTGAAAAGCCCTCAAAAGCCAGTGGGAAGGCCAGACGAATCCTCATGGGGAACTCTATGTCGTTCATCGGCCGTGACATGGCTGTCGACCTCGGGACCGCCAACACGCTGGTGTACGTGAGAGGCCGCGGAATCGTACTCAACGAGCCGTCCGTCGTCGCGATCAACACCAATACCGGTGGCATCCTCGCGGTCGGGGCCGAAGCGAAGAAGATGATCGGGCGCACCCCCGGCAACATCGTTGCCGTACGTCCGCTGAAGGACGGCGTCATCGCCGACTTCGAGATCACCGAGCGGATGCTCCGCTACTTCATTTTGAAGATCCACAAGCGGCGTTACCTGGCCCGTCCGCGGGTCGTCGTCTGTGTCCCCTCGGGCATCACCGGCGTCGAGCGCCGTGCTGTCATCGAGGCGTCGTCCCAGGCCGGCGCCCGCCAGGTGCACATCATCGAGGAACCCATGGCCGCCGCCATCGGCTCCGGCCTGCCGGTCCACGAGGCCACGGGCAACATGGTGGTGGACATCGGCGGCGGCACCACGGAGGTCGCGGTCATCTCCCTCGGCGGCATCGTCACCGCCCAGTCCATCCGGGTCGCGGGTGACGAACTGGACAACGCGATCATCCAGCACATCAAGAAGGAGTACTCCCTCCTGCTGGGTGAGCGCTCGGCCGAGCAGATCAAGCTCACGATCGGTTCGGCGTACGACCTCGACTCCGACGAACACACCGAGATCCGCGGCCGGGACCTGGTCTCCGGGCTGCCCAAGACCGTGGTCATCTCCGCCGACGAGGTGCGCAAGGCGATCGAGGAGCCGGTCAACGCCATCGTGGACGCCGTCAAGACCACCCTGGACAAGTGCCCGCCGGAGCTGTCCGGCGACATCATGGACCGGGGCATCGTGCTGACCGGCGGTGGGGCGCTGCTGCGCGGTCTGGACGAGCGGCTGCGCCGCGAGACGGGCATGCCCATCCACATCGCCGAGGACCCGCTGGACAGCGTGGCGCTCGGCTCCGGGAAGTGCGTCGAGGAGTTCGAGGCGCTCCAGCAGGTGCTGGACGCCCAGCCGCGCAGATGACGCGGCTCTCCGATTCCGCCGTACGGGACGATCTCCTCTCGTACGGCGGATCGTTGATATAGAGACATAAGCTGACCCCCCGTAGTTTCCAGGCCCGTAGATCTGCAGAACCGTAGATCTGTAGATCGTCAGATCCGCGGTTCCCTTAATTCCCCACAGTTTCCGACCACTTCGGTACCACCCCCGTTTTCGTTACCCGTTCTCGACGAGGAAGGCACGGCCGTCGCACGTGAGGGACACACGAGAGAGCCGGCTGCTCCTGGTGCTGCTGATCACCACCGCTTTCGCACTGATCACGGTGGACATCCGCGGCGGAGAGGATTCACCGGTCGACGGTGCCCGGCAGGCCGCGGCGACGGTCTTCGGTCCGATCGAGAACGGAGTGGCCGGAGCGGTCGACCCGATCGGCAACGCCGTCTCCGCGGTCCGCGACTCCGGTGACCGGTACGACCGGCTCGCCGAACTGGAGCGGGAGAACGCCGCGCTCAAGGCCGAACTCGGCAGCGACGACCGCAACCGCAGCAGAGCCAAGCAGCTCGACACGTTGCTGAAGGCCGCCGGCCAGGGCCAGTACGGCATCAAGGGCGCCCAGGTCATCGCCATGGGAGCGGCCCAGGGCTTCTCCTGGACCATCACCATCGACGTCGGCGCCGACGACGGCGTCAAGCGCGACATGACCGTCCTCAACGGCGACGGACTCGTCGGCCGGGTCACCACCGTCGGTCCGAACACCGCCACCGTGCTGCTCGCCAACGATCCCGACTTCACCGTGGGCACCCGCATGGAGGCCGGTGACGAACTCGGCTTCGCCTCCGGCCAGGGCGACCGGCCCCTGCGCGTCGAACTCCTCAACGGCAAGGCCGAGATCAAGAAGGGCGACCGGCTGGTCACCTTCGGCTCACAGGCCGACAAGCCGTTCGTGCCCGGAGTCCCCGTCGGCACCGTCTCCCGCGTCGACCCCTCCGGCGGTGACCTCACCCGCACCCTCTACGTCACGCCGTTCGTCGGCTTCACCAAGCTCGACGTCGTCGGTGTGGTCGTCCAGGCCCCCGAGAAGGACCCGCGCGACACGGTGCTGCCCGAGAAACCGAAGCCCACGCCCATGCCGACCGTCACGGTGACCGTCACCCCGTCAGCCCCGGCCGGCGGCCAGGACCAGCAAGAGCAGTAGGAGCTGTCACCCCATGCGCGTCAACCGGATCCTGCTCTCCAGCTCACTGGTCGTCGTGGCCCTGGTGATCCAGGTGAGCGTCCTCGCCCGCCTCCATCTCCCGGGCGCCGTCCCCGACCTGCTCCTCCTGACGGTCCTCGGCCTCGCCCTGGTCTACGGCCATGTCGGCGGCTCCCTCGTCGGCTTCGCCGCCGGACTCCTCGCCGACCTGGCCCCGCCCGCCGACCACGCCGTCGGCCGCTACGCCCTGGTGCTGTGCGTCGTCGGCTACCTCGCCGGGCTGGTCAAGCCCGAGAGCGGCCAGGTGAGATCGGCGACCGGCCCGATGGCCGTGGTGGTCGCCGCGGCCATCGGCACCACCCTGCTCTACGCCGGTGTCGGCGCCCTCGTCGGCGACACCGCGGCCCGCAACGTCGGTCTCGGCGGACTGCTCTTCAGCGCCGCCCTGTACGACCTGCTGCTCGCCCCCTTCGTCGTCCCCGGGGTCATGGCCCTGGCCCGGCGCGCCGAGAACGATCCACTCGCCGAGAACAGCTCCGCCAAGTCCGGTGACATCGCCTCCGGCTGGAGCTCCGGCGGCACCGGGCTGCGCATCGGCGCCCAGCGGGGCCTGAGGGCGAAGGCGGCGCGGGCGCGGGTGGCGCGGGCCGGCCGCATCAAGGGGGTAAAGCGCCTGTGACACCGCAGAACCTCACCGAGGGGGAGGGAAACCGCGTGACCTCCCACCCGTCTCCCACCACCACCCTCAACGGAATGGGCTGCGCCCATGACTAACATCCCCGAGACCGGGCGCAGCCCACGGGTCCAGATCCGGCTCGTCGTCATCCAGGTACTCGTCCTCTCCCTCCTCGGCACCCTGGGCGGGCGCCTGTGGTACCTCCAGATCCGCGAGGGCGCCGAGTACGCGAAGAAGGCCTCCGGCAACCACGTGCAGCAGGTCGTCCAGCCCGCGGTCCGCGGCTCCATCCTGGACGCCCGCGGAGTGGCCCTCGCCGACAACGAGACCCGGCTGGTCGTCTCCGCCTCCCGCACCGAACTCCTGAGGATGAGGGACGACGGCAAGGCCGTCCTCACCAAGCTCGCAGGCGTCCTCGGCATGCCCACCAAGGAGGTCATGGAGAAGGTCCGGCTGTGTGACGCCAAGACCCCCCAGCCCTGCTGGAACGGATCCCCGTACCAGCCCATCCCCATCACCGACGAGGCCACCGCCAAGCAGGCCCTGCAGATCCGCGAGCGCGCCGAGGACTTCCCCGGCATCAGCGCCGAGCCCCAGGCCGTACGCCGGTACGCGGCTCCCGGGCAGGCCAACACCGCCCAGGTCCTCGGCTACCTCTCGCCCGTCACCGACGAGGAACTCCAGGAGGCACAGGACACCGACTCGCCCTACCTGCGCTCCGACCAGGTCGGCCGTTCCGGCCTGGAACGCGAGTACGACAAGCAGTTGCGCGGCAAGGCGGGCGTCACCCGTTACGAGGTCGACAACCTCGGCCGCGTCATCGGCGAGGCCCAGGCCGACCCCGCCCAGCCCGGCGCCAACCTCGTCACCAGCATCGACGCCCGCGTCCAGCGGGTCGCCGAGTACGAGCTGAACGAGGCGATGAAGCAGGCCCGCAAGGAGATGGACCGCAACACCAACCGCCTCTACGAGGCCGACTCCGGGGCCATCGTCGTCATGGAGGCCAAGACCGGCCGCGTCGTCGCCATGGCCTCCAACCCGAGTTACGACCCCAACGCCTGGGTGGGCGGCATCTCCGGCAAGGACTACGCCAAGCTCACCGGCAAGAAGTCCAACTACCCGCTGCTGAACCGCGCCATCCAGGGTGTGTCGGCACCCGGCTCCATCTTCAAGGTCATCCCGACGGCCGCCGCGATCAACGCCGGCTACTCCTTCGACGGCCCCTACGAGTGCTCCAGCTCGTACTCCATCGGCGGCCAGGTCTTCAAGAACTTCGAATCCCAGAACCACGGCGGGATCAGCCTCGGCCGAGCCCTCGAGGTCTCCTGCGACACCGTCTTCTACCGGCTCGCCCACGAGGAGTGGAAGCGCGACGGCGGCAACAAGCCGAAGAAGAACGCCAAGGACTGGTTCTACAAGACCTCCCACCAGTTCGGCCTCGGTGAGCTGACCGGCATCGACCTGCCCAACGAGGTCACCGGCCGCGTCCCCGACCGCCAGTGGAAGGCCGACTACTGGAAGGCCAACAAGGACGCCTGGTGCAAGTCCGGCAAGAAGGACGGCAGCTACGTCGAGCGCATCGCCTACGAGAACTGCCTCGAAGGCAACCGACTGCGTGCCGGTGACTCCGTCAACTACTCCATCGGCCAGGGCGACACCCTCGTCACCCCCATCCAGATGGCCGCCGTCTACGCGGCCCTCTCCAACGGCGGCACCCTCTACCACCCCACCGTCGGCAAGGCCGTCATCAGCCCCGACGGCAAGCAGGTCACGGAGATCGAGCCCAAGGCGCACAGCAAGCTGCCGGTGACGAAGAAGACCCTCAAAGCCATAGACGGAGCCCTCGAGGGAGTCGCCACCCGCGGTACGGCCGCCTGGCGGTTCGGCGGCTGGCCGCAGGACGAGATCCCGATGCATGCCAAGACCGGTACCGCCGAGGTCCACGGCAAGCAGACCACCTCGTGGTTCGCGACCTACACCAAGGACTACTCGATCGTCATGACGATCTCCCAGGGCGGCACCGGCTCCGGCGCCTCGGGCCCCGCCGTGCGCAATGTCTACAACGCGCTGTACGGCGTCTCCCCGGACGGCGGGATCGACAAGAAGAAGGCGCTGCTGTCCACCCCGCAGAAGACGCTGCCCAAGGTCAGGACGGACGGCACCATCATCTCCCCGAAGATCTCCAAGGACCCGGCCAAGGACCTGCGGGCCACCGAGGAGGCCGGGACCGAGGAGGGCGGGACGACGCCCGACGGCCAGGACCAGGGCGCGACCGTGAACACGCCCCCGCCCGTCAACCGCGACACCCGCCGCCGAGACGCACGACGGAGCGCCGGCCGGGCGCGCCGCACAGCAGACCGGAGGACGGCGCCATGACCGGCGGAGTCAACAGCTTCCACGTCTCCGGCTACGGACCCGAGCGGGCCGGCTGGACGCGGCTCCTCGCCCGCGACTCCCCGGCCCGGCGACTCGACTGGCCGATACTGCTGTCGGCGATCGCCCTGTCGCTGCTCGGCTCCCTCCTGGTCTACTCGGCGACCCGCAACCGCACCGAGCTCAACCAGGGCGACCCGTACTACTTCCTGGTCCGGCACTGGCTGAACACCGGCATCGGCCTGGCCCTGATGGTCGCCATGCTCTGGCTCGGCCACCGCGCCCTGCGCACCGCCGTACCGGTCCTCTACGGCGCCTCGGTCTTCCTGATCCTGCTGGTGCTCACCCCGCTGGGCTCCACCATCAACGGCGCCCACTCCTGGATCAAGCTCGGCGGAGGCTTCTCGCTCCAGCCCTCGGAGTTCGTGAAGCTCACCATCATCCTGGGCATGGCCATGCTGCTCGCGGCCCGGGTCGACGCGGGCGACAAGCCCTACCCCGACCACCGCACGGTCCTCCAGGCCCTGGGGCTGGCCGTCGTCCCCATGCTGATCGTGATGCTGATGCCCGACCTCGGCTCGGTCATGGTCATGGTCGTCATCGTGCTCGGCGTGCTGCTCGCCTCCGGCACCTCCAACCGGTGGATCTTCGGCCTGATCGGCGCCGGAGCCGTCGGCGCCGTCACCGTCTGGCAGCTCGGAGTCCTCGACGAGTACCAGATCAACCGCTTCGCCGCCTTCGCCAACCCCGAACTCGACCCCGCCGGCGTCGGCTACAACACCAACCAGGCCCGCATCGCCATCGGCTCCGGCGGCCTCACCGGCTCCGGCCTCTTCGAAGGCTCGCAGACCACCGGCCAGTTCGTGCCCGAGCAGCAGACCGACTTCGTCTTCACCGTCGCCGGGGAGGAGCTCGGGTTCATCGGCGGCGGGCTCATCATCGTCCTGCTCGGCGTCATCCTGTGGCGCGCCTGCCGCATCGCCCGCGACACCACCGACCTGTACGGCACCATCGTCGCCGCCGGCATCGTCGCCTGGTTCGCCTTCCAGGCCTTCGAGAACATCGGCATGACCCTCGGCATCATGCCGGTCACCGGCCTGCCCCTGCCGTTCGTGTCCTACGGCGGCTCGTCGATGTTCGCGGTGTGGCTGGCCGTGGGACTCCTGCAGTCGATCAGACTGCAGCGCCCGCTGTCCGCGAGCGTGTCCGGCCGTACGACCGGTGCGGACCGGCCCCGCCGTTCCGCACCGGTCACGAGTAGATTCAGGTCTGGCGGATAGGTTCAGTTCATGGCGGACACCACACGCGAAATCGAGCGAAAGTACGAGTCCGGCGACAGCGGACTCCCCGACCTGACCGGCGTCCCCGGCGTGGCGTCCCTCGTCGACCAGGGCGTCGTCCACCTCGACGCCACCTACTACGACACCGCTGACCACCGCCTCGCCGCCGCCTCCCTCACCCTGCGCCGCCGCACCGGAGGCTCCGACGCCGGCTGGCACCTGAAGTTCCCCGTCGCCCCCGGAGTGCGCGACGAGATCCGCGCCCCGCTCTCCGACACCGTCCCGGAGGACCTCGCCCGGCTCGTCCGCTCCCGCGTCCGCGGCGCCGCACTGGGCCCCGTGGTCCGGCTGCGCTCCGACCGCGACGTACGCCACCTCCTCGACGCCACCGGCCGGCTCCTCGCCGAGATCAGCGTCGACACCGTGCACGCCGAACGCCTCACCGGCGACGGCACCGCCCAGTGGACCGAGATCGAGGTCGAACTCGCCGACGACGGCGACCCCGCCTTCCTCGACAAGGTCGACAAACGGCTCCGCAAGGCGGGCCTGCGCCCCTCGAAGGCGCCCTCCAAGCTCGCCAGGGCCCTCGCCGAGACGGCACCCCCCACGCACACGCCCGAGGCCGCCCCCGCACCCGCGGCCGCCCCGACCGCGGCACCGAAGCGCAAGCACCGCAGCCGGCCGGTGGGGAAACCCGTCACCGCCGGCGACCACGTCCTCGCCTACGTCCGCGCCCAGCGGGACGCCCTCGTCGAACTCGACCCCGCCGTACGCCAGGACGTACCCGACTCCGTGCACCGCATGCGCGTCGCCACCCGCCGCCTGCGCAGCACCTTCCGCTCCTTCCGCAGCGTCCTCGACCGGAAGACCACCGACCCCGTCGGCGTCGACCTGAAATGGCTGGCCGGAGAGCTCGGCCTGGACCGCGACCAGGAAGTCCTCGCCGGGCGCCTCATCACGGCCCTGGACGACCTGCCCGACGCCCTCGTCCACGGCCCCGTGCGCGACAGGCTGACCACCTGGTCCGAGACCGGCCACCGTGGAGCCCACGGCAAGGTCACCGGAGTCCTCGACTCCCACCGCTACCTCACCCTGCTCGACACCCTCGACGCCCTGTTGGCCGACCCGCCCCTGCGGAAGAAGGCCGCGGCCGGCCCGGACAAGGTGCTCGCCAAGGCCGTGAGCAAGGACCTCGACAAGCTGTCCGGCCTCGTCACCCGGGCCCTGGACCTCCCGCCCGGCCACGAACGCGACCTCGCCCTGCACGAGGCTCGCAAGAAGACCAAGCGCACCCGCTACGCCGCCGAGACCGCCACCCCGGCTCTCGACGACCCCGCCAAGGACCTGGTCAAGAGCATGAAGTCCCTCCAGGGCCTGCTCGGCGACCACCAGGACAGCGTCATGGCCCGCAAGACCCTGCGCGAACTCGCCGCCGTAGCCCACGCGGCGGGGGAGAGCGACTTCACGTACGGGGTGCTGTACGGACGCGAGGAGCGGCGCGCGGAGATCACCGAGAACGCCCTCCCGGAAACCTGGAAGCCGATCAGAAAATCCGCCGCCTTCTGAAGCGGTTAGGCTGGATGGTCACCCGCCCCCAGCCTCCGGCCGGGGGAACCCCAGCCAGCACACGAAGGTTCCCGAGATGCCTGCCGAAGCCGCCGTGGCCGCCGAGTCTGTGTTCCCTCAGCTCGAAGCGCTGCTCCCGCATGTGCAGAAGCCGATCCAGTACGTCGGCGGAGAGCTCAACTCCACGGTCAAGCCTTGGGACAGCTGCGATGTCCGCTGGGCCCTCATGTACCCCGACGCGTACGAGGTCGGACTGCCCAACCAGGGCGTCATGATCCTCTACGAGGTGCTCAACGAACAGGAAGGCGTCCTCGCCGAGCGCACCTACAGCGTCTGGCCGGACCTGGAGGAACTGATGCGGGAGCACGCCGTCCCGCAGTTCACGGTCGACAGCCACCGTCCGGTCAAGGCCTTCGACGTGTTCGGCCTGAGCTTCTCCACCGAGCTCGGCTACACCAACATGCTCACCGCCCTGGACCTGTCCGGCATCCCGCTCGAGGCCAGGGACCGCGGCCTCGACGACCCGATCGTCGTGGCCGGCGGCCACGCCGCCTTCAACCCCGAGCCGATCGCCGACTTCATCGACTGCGCCGTCATCGGCGACGGCGAGCAGGCCGTCCTGGAGATCACCCGGATCACCCGCGCCTGGAAGGAGGAGGGCCGCCCCGGCGGCCGCGAGGAACTCCTCCACCGCCTGGCCCGGACCGGTGGCGTCTACGTCCCCGCCTTCTACGACGTCGAGTACCTCCCCGACGGCCGGATCGCCCGCGTCGTACCGAACAGGTCGGGCGTCCCGTGGCGCGTCTCCAAGCACACGGTGATGGACCTCGACGAGTGGCCCTACCCCAAGCAGCCCCTCGTCCCGCTCGCCGAGACGGTCCACGAGCGCATGTCGGTGGAGATCTTCCGCGGCTGCACCCGCGGCTGCCGCTTCTGCCAGGCCGGCATGATCACCCGCCCGGTGCGCGAGCGCTCCATCACCGGCATCGGCGACATGGTCGAGAAGGGCCTGAAGGCCACCGGCTTCGAAGAGGTCGGCCTGCTCTCCCTCTCCTCCGCCGACCACTCGGAGATCGGCGACATCGCCAAGGGCCTCGCCGACCGCTACGAAGAGGACAAGATCGGCCTCTCCCTGCCCTCCACCCGCGTCGACGCCTTCAACGTCGACCTGGCCAACGAACTGACCCGCAACGGCCGCCGCTCCGGCCTGACCTTCGCCCCCGAGGGCGGCTCGGAGCGTATGCGCAAGGTCATCAACAAGATGGTCTCGGAGGACGACCTGATCAGGACCGTCGCCACGGCCTACGGCAACGGCTGGCGCCAGGTGAAGCTCTACTTCATGTGCGGCCTGCCCACCGAGACCGACGACGACGTCCTCCAGATCGCCGACATGGCGATGAACGTCATCCAGAAGGGCCGCGAGGTCTCCGGCTCGGGCGACATCCGCTGCACGGTCTCCATCGGCGGCTTCGTCCCCAAGCCGCACACCCCCTTCCAGTGGGCACCGCAACTGTCGGCCGAGGAGACGGACGCCCGCCTGACCAAACTGCGCGACAAGATCCGCGGCGACAAGAAGTACGGCCGCTCCATCGGCTTCCGCTACCACGACGGCAAGCCCGGCATCGTCGAAGGCCTCCTCTCCCGCGGCGACCGCCGCGTCGGCGCGGTCATCCGCGCGGTCTACGAGGACGGCGGTCGCTTCGACGGCTGGCGCGAGCACTTCTCCTACGACCGCTGGATGGGCTGCGCCGACAAGGCCCTGGCGCAGTACGGCGTGGACGTCGACTGGTACACCACCCGCGAACGCTCCTACGAGGAGGTCCTCCCCTGGGACCACCTCGACTCCGGCCTCGACAAGGACTGGCTCTGGGAGGACTGGCAGGACGCCCTCGACGAGACAGAGGTCGAGGACTGTCGCTGGACCCCCTGCTTCGACTGCGGGGTGTGTCCTCAGATGGACACCAGTATTCAAATCGGACCAACTGGTAAGAAGCTGCTGCCTCTGACGGTGAAGAACACGGCCTGACCGTGCGGCACACGGCGCCCGCTTCCCGCGGTGCTTCGTCCTGAGCCGTCGTCCCGGGATGTTCGGTGGGCCCACTCCGGAAAACGGAGTGGGCCCACCGGCGTTCGCGGCCTGCGACGGGGGTGGTGTTATGACCGGGCCGCGTCAGGGGTGGGTGCGGGGGTCGGCTCGGATTGGTGGGGGGTGAGGAGCGGCGGAAGGACGGCTTCCAGGTCGTCCAGGGCCTTTCTGGCGGTGGCGATGCGGGCGCGTAGATCCTGCGCGGGGTCCGGGGCGGGGGCCGGGGCGAGGGCCTCGGGGGAGTGTTCGCGTTCCAGTTCGCGGGCTTCCTCCAGGGAGCTGATGACGACCCCGATGAGGACGTTGACCAGGACGAACGAGGCGAACAGTACGTAGGAGGCGTAGTAGACGATGCTCCAGCGGGAGATCTCCAGGCCCGCGTGGACGGCGTCACCGAGGCCGTCCAGGGTCATCAGCAGGAAGAGGGTGAGGGCGGCGCGGCCGATGGAGCCGAACTGGCCGGGGTCCGCCTCGCTGAAGAAGACCCAGCCGACCATGGCGTAGACGTAGAGCAGGAGCGCGCCCACCAGGAGGAAGCTGACGGTGCCCGGCAGGCTACGGGCCACCGCGACGAAGACGATCCGCAGCTGGGGGAGGAAGCGGGCGGTGCGCAGGACGCGGGCGAGGCGCAGGAGCCGCAGAACGGTGGTGTTCTCGCGGACGAGGGGCAGGAAGGCGCAGGCGACGACGGCCAGGTCGAAGAGGTTCCAGGGGTCGCGGAAGAAGTCGCGGGGGCGGTCCGCGTGGGCGCAGGCGCGCAGGGCTATCTCGACGGTGAAGGCGGCGAGGCAGAGGTGCTCGGCGAGGCGTAATCCGTGGTGCCAGTCCCTGGAGAGTCCGCTGTAGGTCTCGGCTCCCAGCAGGGCCGCGTTGGTGAGGATCAGGATGAAGACGGTGAGGGCGAACCAGCGGGCTTCGGTGACGGCGCGGGCTCTCTCCGCCAAGGCGTGGCGGAGGGGCCGGGGGGTGGCGCCCGTGAGGGCAGGGTGGTCGTTCACGTGCTTGTATCTACTCCTTCGTGCTGCGCGTCATGCCCGCCGTTCGAAGGAACCGGCGGATCGTGCAGCGGTGACACTTCCGGGCAGATTTCTACAGCACTGTAGATGTGGGGATTCCCGCCGGTGTGCGGCCGGTGCATCCGAATGTTCCGCAGGGGCGTCCTCATCCGTATGAAGCAGGAGAAGACGGGTGTCGAGCGGCCGGTGGCGCCCGCGGGTGAGGGGTGTCTGGTCACGGCGGTTCGCCTGCCGGTACGGATCGTCGTGTTCGTCCTGGTGCTGCCGGTGCGGATGGCGTGGGACGGGTGTGTTGCCGCCGCGCGGTGGCTGGACCGTGCCGTGTTCCGGCCGCTCGGGCGAGCGCTGTGGTGGGTGGGGCGAGCGGTGTTCGTGTGGCCGCTGGTGGGGCTGTGGCGATACGGCCTCGTGCCGCTCGGCAAGGCGCTCGCCCGGCTCGGGAACCTGGTGATCGTCATTCCCGCCGGGTGGCTGTACCGGTATGTGCTCGTGCCGCTCGGGCACGCGCTGGTGTGGCTGTACGGGCGGGTGCTGACGCCCTTCGGGCACGGCGTGATGTGGGTGCTGCGAGGGATCGCGGCCGTCTGCACAGCGATCGGGCTCGGGGTGTTCGCGGTCCTCGCCTGGCTCACGCGGTACCTGGTCGTCGTGCCCTGCGCGTGGCTGTACAGGTGGGTGCTCACACCCGTCGGACAGGCCGTCGCCTGGTGCGTGAAGGGGCTGGTACGGCTGGCGGACATGCTCGTCACCGGTATCGGTACGGGGCTGTACTGGATCACCCGGCTCCTGCTCGTGCTGCCCCTGCTCGCCGTGTGGCGCTGGGTTCTGGTGCCGGTCGGGCGGGTGCTCGCCGTCGTCGCGCGGGAGATCGGCAACGCCCTCGGGCACGCCTGGCGGGTCGCCGGGCACGTCTCGCTCGCGGTGGGACGGTTCCTGGGCGCCCTGGTGCGGTGGATCGTCGTGGAGCCCGCGCGGTGGATGTACACGCGTGTGCTGACACCGGTGGGGCACATGGTGCGGGACGCGGTGCTGCGGCCCGCCGCCGAGGCCGGGCGCGCCGTGGGAAGGGCCGTACGGCAGTCCCTCGCCGCCGCCCGCGCTTCGGTGCGGCGGGCCCGTGCCGATGTCCGCCGGATGTTCCTCGGAGAGCAGGGGGAGCCGGTGCTCACGGACCGACGGGAACCTATCGGCGGTGAGGCGCGTACTCTTGGTAGCAGTACAACCGCTCTCACGAAGGACTGAACGACACTGGGCAAGCGACAGCCCGAAGGTCCGCCGCCCGCACCCGCGGTACAGCGCATTCGACTGCGCTACACCAAGCGCGGCCGCCTCCGGTTCACCAGCCACCGTGACTTCCAGCGTGCCTTCGAGCGCGCGCTGCGCCGTGCCGAGGTGCCGATGGCGTACTCGGCGGGGTTCACGCCGCACCCGAAGGTGTCGTACGCCAATGCCGCACCCACCGGCACGGGCAGTGAGGCGGAGTACCTGGAGATCGCGCTCACCCGGGCGCGGGATCCGGAGCGGATCAGAGCCCTCCTCGACGAGTCGCTGCCCACCGGGCTCGACATCATCGAGGCGGCCGAGGCCCGTACCTCGGGGCTCGCAGACCGGCTCACGGCCTCGGTGTGGGAGCTGCGGCTGGCCGGTGTCGACGGCGAGGAGGCCCGCCGAGCGGTGGACGCCTTCAACGCGGCCGGTACCGTCGAGGTGCAGCGCCGGACGAAGAACGGGGTGCGTACGTTCGACACCCGTTCCGCGGTCGTGGCTCTGGAAAGCCTGGAAACGCACCCTTCGTCGGCTGATAGGCCGACCGACCAGCCCTGTGCGATACTGCGGCTGGTTGTTCGGCACGTGACGCCTGCCGTTCGACCCGACGACGTCCTGTCCGGTCTCCGCGCCGTGGCCGATCTGGCGCCGCCGGTCCCCGCAGCGGTGACCAGGCTGGCGCAGGGGCTGCTCGATGAAGAGACCGGCACGGTGACCGACCCGCTCGCGCCCGACCGCGAGGCAGCAGCGACCGAGCCGCATCCGGCCGGTGCCACTGCCACCGCGACGGCGCCGGTGTAAGGAAGGTCCCGCGTAGGGACGGACGTCGTAGCGCCGCCCTCGTACCTCGGGAGCCACCTGGGTCGGGCAGCGCACCCATCACAAGACTTTCGCCAGGCCGTGCGCATTCGGTGTACGGAACCGGTGAGACAGGACACAGAGAGTTCCCGTGCGGCGCCCGCGCCCCGGACGGCGGCAACCGCGCTTCGCGCGAGCCGCGGACGTCACCGGCATCGCCGGACCGGGTGCGGCGCCCGGGAGCCTGACGGGAGAAACCCCCGCATGCTCGAACCGACCGAGCCCACAGAGGGCTTCGAACCGAACAGCCCCAGCGACACCCTGCCGCCGCGCCGACGGCGACGGGCCGCGTCCCGTCCGGCCGGTCCGCCCGCGGCGGGCACCGGCACGGAGGCCGAGACGGTCACGTCGGCCATACCGGCCGCCGAGTTCCCTGAGTCTCCTGAGCCCGCAGAGCCGCTCGACGAGAACGACGAGCTCGCGGCCGAGGAGGGCACCGAGGCCGAGGCCGCCGCGCAGCCGGTGGCAGCCCGGGAGGAAGCACCGGCCGCCACGGACACCGCCGCTCCGCCTCGGCGTCGCCGTGTGGTGCGCCGCTCAACCTCGCCCGCCGGGACACCGGCGTCGGCCAAGGCCGCCGAGACCGTCGTGCCGACGGCCGAGACCCCCGCTGCTCAGGCCGCTCCGGCCGCCGAGCCCGCCGTGGAGGCGGCGCCGGCCGAGCCCGCCGGGGACGCCGCCCCGCCGCGCGCGCGCCGTCGTGCGACGCGCCGTGTGACCTCGCCGACGGCCACCGTCACCGAGGCCACCGAACCGGCGGAGAGCGCCGTGCCCGCGAGCACCGCCCAGGCCGCCGACACGGCTGTCACTGCCGATATCACCGATATCACCGACATCACCGACACTGCCGAAGACGCGGCTCCCCGCCGCACCCGGCGCCGCGCCTCGCGCAGCGTCTCCGCGCCCGCGACCGCCGAGGCCGCCGCCTCCCCCGCCGAGGAGGCGCAGGCTCCCGTGACCGAGTCCACCGGGCAGACCGCGGTCTCCGAGACACCAGCCGAGCCCGCCGCGGACGACGCCGCTCCGCGCCGCCGTCGCCGTACGGTCCGCAAGGCCGCCGCCGGGTTCGCCGAGCCCGCCCGGCCGGCCACCGGATCCGCCGCGGCCGGGGCCGAGACCGGGACGTCGAGGCGCCCCGCCCGTCCCGCCGTCGCCGTCTTCCAGGCTCCCGTGTTCACCGAGCCCCAGTTCCAGACGCCGGAGCGGGCCGCCGCCGAAGCGGCCGCCGAGGCCGCCGGTAGGCCGGAGCAGCCGGAGCAGCCGGAGCAGCCGGAGGAGACCGAGGAGCTCCCGGAGGAGCAGCCCACCGCCTCGCGCCGCCGCCGTCGCCGTCGGGGCGCGGCGGACGAGACCGACGCGGTCCCGGCCGCTGCCGCCGCCCGCGTCGAGGACGACGAGGACCGGTCCGCCGACGACGCGGAGACCGACGAGTCGGCGGAGGGCCTCTCCGACGACGACCACGACGACCACGACGAGAGCGAAGGGGCCGGTTCCCGCCGTCGCCGTCGCCGCGGTGGCCGTCGCCGCAGGCGCGGCGAGTCCGCCGAGGCGGAGGCCGAGGGCGGCGAGCCCGGGGACGACACCGAGCGCACCGGCGCCGAGCACGACGCCGAGCACGGCGCCGAGGACGGCGCCGAGGACGGCGCGGACCAGTCCGCCGACGACACGGAGCACGCCGACGAGTCGGCCGAGGACCGTGACGAGGCGGGCACCGCGGGCGGCTCCAGCAGCAGCCGGCGCCGTCGTCGCCGGCGTCGCCGGGCCGGGGACAGCGGCGGCGAGGCCGAGACCTCCACCGACGACCCCGAGCGCACCGTCGTCAAGGTCCGCGAACCGCGCAGGCCCGCCGAGCCGTCGGACGAGGTGCAGTCCATCAAGGGCTCCACCCGCCTGGAGGCGAAGAAGCAGCGCCGCCGGGAAGGCCGTGAACAGGGCCGCCGGCGCGTCCCGATCATCACCGAGGCCGAGTTCCTGGCCCGCCGTGAGGCCGTCGAGCGCGTCATGGTGGTCCGGCAGTACGGCGACCGTACGCAGATCGGCGTCCTGGAGGACGGGGTGCTCGTCGAGCACTACGTCAACAAGGAGCAGGCGACCTCGTACGTCGGCAACGTGTACCTCGGCAAGGTGCAGAACGTGCTGCCGTCGATGGAGGCCGCGTTCATCGACATCGGCAAGGGCCGCAACGCCGTGCTCTACGCCGGTGAGGTCAACTTCGGGGCGCTGGGCATGGCCAACGGCCCGCGTCGGATCGAGGCCGCGCTGAAGTCGGGCCAGTCGGTCCTCGCCCAGGTGACGAAGGACCCGATCGGGCACAAGGGTGCCCGTCTGACCAGCCAGGTCTCCCTCCCGGGCCGCTACCTCGTGTACGTCCCCGAGGGTTCGATGACCGGCATCAGCCGCAAGCTGCCCGACACCGAGCGGGCCCGGCTGAAGACCATCCTCAAGAAGGTCGTCCCCGAGGACGCGGGTGTCATCGTGCGCACCGCCGCCGAGGGCGCGAGCGAGGACGAGCTGCGCCGTGACGTCGAGCGGCTGCAGGCGCAGTGGGAGGAGATCAAGAAGAAGTCCAAGAGCGGTGGCAGCTCGAACGCGCCGTCGCTGCTGTACGGCGAGCCGGACATGACCGTCCGGGTCGTGCGGGACATCTTCAACGAGGACTTCTCCAAGGTCGTCGTCAGCGGCGACGAGGCATGGGAGACCATCCACGGGTACGTCGCGCACGTCGCGCCCGACCTGGCCGACCGGCTGCAGAGGTGGACCAGCGAGGTCGACGTCTTCGCCACGTACCGGATCGACGAGCAGCTCGCCAAGGCGCTCGACCGCAAGGTCTGGCTGCCCAGCGGTGGTTCGCTGGTGATCGACCGGACCGAGGCGATGGTCGTCATCGACGTCAACACCGGAAAGTTCACCGGTCAGGGCGGCAACCTCGAGGAGACGGTCACCAGGAACAACCTGGAGGCGGCCGAGGAGATCGTGCGCCAGCTGCGGCTGCGCGACCTCGGCGGCATCATCGTCATCGACTTCATCGACATGGTCCTGGAGTCCAACCGGGACCTGGTGCTGCGGCGCCTGCTGGAGTGCCTGGGCCGGGACCGTACGAAGCACCAGGTCGCCGAGGTGACCTCGCTGGGTCTGGTGCAGATGACCCGCAAGCGGGTCGGCCAGGGCCTGCTGGAGTCGTTCTCGGAGACCTGCGTCCACTGCAACGGGCGTGGTGTCGTCGTCCACCTGGACCAGCCCACCTCCGCCGGAGGCGGCGGCAAGCGCAGGAAGCGGGCGCGGGCCGGTGCCGGGGAGCATGTCCACGAGCACGAGGCCGACGCCGTCCCGACGGCGGAGCAGGAGGCGGAAGCGGAGTCGGAGACGGCGGCCGAGGTGGCCGCCGAGGTCGCCGCGCCGGTCGCGCTTCCGGCCCTGGAGTACACGCCGGACGAGGAGCTGTACAGCAGCGCCGCCGAGGCGGAGGCCGCGGCCACTCGCGGACGTACCCGTCGCCGGGTGAGCCGCAGGGCCTCGGCCCCGGCGGGCGCGCCGAGGCGCGAGCAGCCCCGGCGCGAGCCGGCTGCCGCCGTGGTCGCCGATGGGTCCGGACCCGACGGGTCCGGCGCGGAGGTGCCGACGGCTCAGGAGACGACGGTCGCCGAGGAGACCGCACGCCCGGTCCAGCCGGAGCCGGCCGCCGAGGCGCACGCCGTACCGGCCGCCGCCGAGGACCCGGTCGTCGAGGCGCCCGCCGCCGCGGCAGCGCCTGCCGAGGACGCCGCTCCCCAGGGCCGTACGCGTCGCCGGGCCACCCGCAAGGTGTCCGCGCCGGCCGGTTCCCCGGCGGGTGCGCAGGCCGCGGTGGTGACGATCGCGGACACGGCGGACACGGCGTCCGCTGTGGACGCAGCCCCTGCGACGTCCGAGCAGGCGCCGGAGCCGGTGGCCGAGGAGTCCCCGGCCGAGGCGCCCGAGCCGGCCGCCGACACCGCCGCCCCGCCCCGCCCGCGCCGCCGTGCGGTGCGCAAGCCCACCGTGTCCACCGCGTCCGAGGAGGCGGCCGTCGTGGTCGTCCCGTCGGCCCCGGTGGTGGAGACGGCCCCGGCGGACGAGGCGGCAGCGGCCGTCACCGCGACGGCACCCGCCGAGGGAGCCGACGAGGCAGTCGCCGACGAGGCGGCTCCGGCCAAGAAGACCGCCCGCGCGGCGGCCAAGAAGGCCACGGCGAAGAAGGCCGCCACGAAGAAGACGGTGGCCAAGAAGACGACGGCCGCGAAGAAGACGACGACGGCGAAGAAGACCGCCGTCAAGAAGACGACGGCCAAGAAGGCCGCGGCCAAGACCACCAAGACGGCCGTGAAGAAGACGACGGCGAAGAAGGCCGCGGCAGCGGCCCAGCAGCCCTCGCCCTCGGTCACGGCGTCGACGGAGGACTGATCAGGAGCCGCCCCCAGGGGTGGCACGCCGAGAGGCGCGGGGCACCGGTGACAGCCGGTGCCCCGCGCCTCTCGGCGTCTCCGCCGGGTCGCGGCCTCCGCCGGGTCGCGCCGTGAACGGCGTCAGGCCGTGCAGTCCGGACAGATTCCGCGGTAGGTCAGTTCGACGTCGGCGAGCGTGTATCCGAAGCGTTCCGACTCCGGAAGGTCCGAGAGGGGGTCGCCCGCCGGGTGCACGTCGCGGATGGTGCCGCAGCGGTCGCAGAGCAGGTGGTGATGGGGCCGGTGCGCGTTCGGGTCGTAGCGCGTGGCGCGGTGGTCGGTCGAGACCTCGACGAGCTCGCCCAGCGTCACCAGTTCGCCCAGGGTGTTGTAGACCGTCGCCCGGGAGATCTCGGGCAGCCGCTCCACCGCGCGCGCGTGCACCTCGTCGGCGGTCAGATGGATGTGGTCCCCGCCGAGAACCTCGGCCACAACGCGTCGCTGCGCGGTCAGGCGCCAGCCGCGTTCCCGAAGCCTCTTCAAGAGATCACTCATGTACGTCACCCTAACCAGCGATTGATCCCATCTCAAGAACAGATATGGTTCTGAATGTCGCCTTGACTTAGACCATGTCTAACATAGGGTAGGTCTTGATGCGGGCTGCGGAGCAGCGCGCGCGGACGCTCGGACGGCCAGGACCGCCAGGCCTTGACCCCCTGCGAAGAACCACACACCGAGGAGCGAGCTTTGACCGAGAACAACCAGAAGCCGTTGACCACGGCTGCCGGCGCGCCGGTTGCCGACAACCAGAACTCCCTGACGGCCGGTCCGCGCGGTCCGATGCTCCTGCAGGACGTGTGGTTCCTGGAGAAGCTCGCACACTTCGACCGCGAGGTCATCCCGGAGCGCCGGATGCACGCCAAGGGCTCGGGCGCGTTCGGCACCTTCACGGTGACCCACGACATCACGCAGTACACGAGCGCGAAGATCTTCTCCGAGATCGGCAAGAAGACCGAGATGTTCGCCCGGTTCTCCACCGTCGCCGGTGAGCGCGGCGCGGCCGACGCCGAGCGCGACATCCGCGGCTTCGCCCTGAAGTTCTACACGGACGAGGGCAACTGGGACCTGGTCGGGAACAACACCCCGGTCTTCTTCTTCCGCGACCCGCTGAGGTTCCCGGACCTCAACCGCGCGGTGAAGCGCGACCCGCGCACCAACCTCCGCGACGCCGAGAACAACTGGGACTTCTGGACCAACCTCCCCGAGGCCCTGCACCAGGTCACGATCGTGATGTCCGACCGCGGCATCCCCGCCTCGTACCGGCACATGCACGGCTTCGGCTCGCATACCTACAGCCTGATCAACGCCGAGGGCGAGCGGTTCTGGGTCAAGTTCCACCACCGCACCCAGCAGGGCATCAAGAACCTCACCGACGCCGAGGCCGAGGCCCTGGTCGGCAAGGACCGCGAGTCCCACCAGCGCGACCTCTACGAGGCGATCGAGAACGGCGACTTCCCGAAGTGGAAGCTGTTCATCCAGGTCATGCCGGAGGCCGACGCGGAGAACTACCGCTTCCACCCCTTCGACCTCACCAAGGTCTGGTCGAAGAAGGACTACCCGCTGATCGAGGTCGGCGAGTGGGAGCTCAACCGCAACCCCGCGAACTACTTCGCGGACGTCGAGCAGGCCGCTTTCACCCCGGCGAACGTGGTGCCGGGCATCAGCTACTCGCCCGACAGGATGCTGCAGGGCCGCCTCTTCTCCTACGGCGACGCCCAGCGCTACCGCCTCGGTGTGAACCACCACCAGATCCCGGTCAACGCCGCGAAGAACCCGGTGAACACCTACCACCGCGACGGCGCCATGCGGGTCGACGGCAACCAGGGCTCCACCCCGGGCATCGAGCCCAACTCCTACGGCCGCTGGGCCGACCAGCCGGCCTACCGCGAGCCGAGCCTGGCCGTGGGTGCCGTCGCCGACCGGTTCAACTTCCGTGAGGACGACGACAACTACTTCGAGCAGCCCGGAAACCTGTTCCGCCTGATGAGCCCCGAGCAGCAGAAGGTTCTCTTCGAGAACACGGCGCGCGCCATCAACGGCGCCTCGGAGCAGACCGTCGAGCGGCACATCGCCAACTGCACCCAGGCCGACCCGGCCTACGGCGAAGGCGTCCGCAAGGCGATCGAGGCCCTGGCCGCCGGCAACCTCTGAGCCTCGCCGTTCGAGGGAACCGCGGTACATGCCGCACCGCGCCCGGGCGTGCGCCGTCACCGCCCGGTGCCCTCACAGACATGACCAGCACAACCGCGTGATCAGGAGGGATTCACATGAGCAGGGGCAGTCTGACTCCTGAGCAGACGGAACGCGTCGTGGCCATCGCCATGGACCTGGCCCGGGAGGGCGGCACCGAGGAGCTGGCGGGGTTCGTGGAGCACGGGCTGCCGGTCGACGTGACCGACGCGGCCGGCAACACCCTGCTCATGCTCGCCGCCTATCACGGCCACGCCGACACCGTACGGGCTCTGCTCCGGCTCGGCGCCGACCCCGACCTGCGCAACGCCCGGGACCAGGCACCCATCGCCGGCGCCCTGTTCAAGGGCGCGGACGAGGTGGTCGAGGTGCTGCGGGAGGCCGGTGCGGATCTGGACTCCGGCACGCCGACCGCTCGGGTCGCGGCGGCCATGTTCGGGCGCGCCCACCTGCTCGCGAGCTGATCCACCGGGCGGGGCCGCCCCCGTCCGGCACGGTGTCCACCGATCGACCGGGCCCGGTTTGACCGGTCGGGGCACGTCCCCGTAACCTTGACCGTCGGCGTGTCCATCGGGACGCCACATCCCCGTAAACCTCTTCCTCCCGGGCGCGGGTCGGCTCGGGAGAGGTTGCCCGTGTGTCTGTCGGGCAGCTGGCCTGCGGGGTGCCGTTCATCGAGTGAGAGAGAGATCCGCGTGTACGCCATCGTGCGCAGCGGTGGTCGCCAGCACAAGGTTGCTGTCGGCGACATCGTTGAGGTTGACAAGATTTCCACCGCCAAGGTCGGCGACACGGTCGAGCTCTCGACCCTGCTCCTCGTCGACGGCGAGGTCGTGACCAGCGACCCGTGGGTGCTGGCCGGTGTCAAGGTCCAGGCCGAGGTCGTGGACCACCACAAGGGCCAGAAGATCGACATTCTGCGCTACAAGAACAAGACCGGCTACCGCCGTCGTCAGGGCCACCGCCAGCAGTACACGGCGATCAAGGTCACTGAGATCCCCACGGCTGCGAAGTAAGGGACTGAGGAGAGATGGCACACAAGAAGGGCGCATCGTCCACCCGGAACGGTCGCGACTCCAATGCCCAGCGGCTCGGCGTGAAGCGCTTCGGCGGTCAGGTCGTCAACGCGGGTGAGATCCTCGTCCGCCAGCGCGGCACCCACTTCCACCCCGGCGCCGGCGTCGGTCGTGGCGGCGACGACACGCTGTTCGCCCTGGAGGCCGGTTCGGTGCAGTTCGGCACCAGCCGTGGCCGCAAGGTCGTGAACATCGTTCCGGTCGCCTGATCGGAAGCTTTCGCGAGGCGGACCTCACTTCCCTGGCGGGAAGGCGGGTCCGCCTTTCGCGTGTTGAACCAGGAAACACGTACACACGTACACCGCACTGTCTCTGGAGGCACCCCCCCATGACCACCTTCGTGGACCGCGTCGAACTGCATGTCGCCGCGGGTAACGGAGGCCACGGCTGTGCCTCCGTCCACCGTGAGAAGTTCAAGCCGCTGGGCGGACCGGACGGCGGGAACGGCGGGCGGGGCGGCGATGTCATCCTGACCGTCGACCAGTCCGTGACCACGCTCCTCGAGTACCACCACTCCCCGCACCGCAAGGCCACCAACGGCAAGCCCGGCGAGGGCGGCCACCGCAGCGGCAAGGACGGTCAGGACCTGGTCCTGCCGGTGCCGGACGGGACCGTCGTCCTCGACAAGGCGGGCAACGTGCTCGCCGACCTGGTCGGGAACGGGACCTCGTACGTCGCCGCCCAGGGCGGCCGGGGCGGGCTCGGGAACGCCGCCCTCGCCTCCGCACGGCGCAAGGCGCCCGGGTTCGCGCTGCTCGGTGTGCCGGGGGACCTGCAGGACATCGTCCTGGAACTGAAGACCGTCGCCGACGTGGCACTGGTCGGGTATCCGAGCGCGGGGAAGTCCTCGCTGATCTCCGTGCTCTCCGCGGCCAAGCCCAAGATCGCCGACTATCCCTTCACCACCCTCGTGCCCAACCTGGGCGTCGTCACCGCCGGGTCGACCGTCTACACCATCGCCGACGTGCCGGGGCTCATCCCGGGCGCCAGCCAGGGCAAGGGCCTGGGGCTCGAGTTCCTGCGGCACGTGGAGCGGTGCAGCGTGCTCGTGCACGTGCTGGACACCGCGACGCTGGAGTCGGACCGCGACCCCGTCTCCGACCTCGACATCATCGAGGAGGAACTGCGGCAGTACGGCGGCCTCGACGACCGCCCCCGCATCGTCGTCCTCAACAAGACCGACGTACCGGACGGCAAGGACCTCGCCGAGATGGTCCGGCCCGACCTGGAGGGGCGCGGCTACCGCGTCTTCGAGGTGTCCGCCGTCGCCCACCTCGGGCTGCGGGAACTGTCGTTCGCGCTCGCCGAGTCGGTGGCCCAGGCGCGGGCCGCCAGGCCGCAGGAGGAGGCGACCCGCATCGTCATCCGGCCCAAGGCCGTGGACGACTCCGGGTTCACCGTCACCCGCGAGGACGACGGACTGTTCCGGGTGCGCGGCGAGAAGCCCGAACGCTGGGTCCGCCAGACCGACTTCAACAACGACGAGGCCGTCGGCTACCTCGCCGACCGGCTCAACCGGGTCGGGGTGGAGGACGCGTTGGTGAAGGCCGGCGCCCGGTCCGGCGACGGTGTCGCCATCGGCCCCGAGGACAACGCGGTCGTCTTCGACTGGGAGCCGACGGTCACCGCCGGTGCGGAGATGCTCGGCCGGCGCGGCGAGGACCACCGCTTCGAGGCGCCCCGCCCGGCTGCCCAGCGACGCCGCGAGCGGCAGGCCGAACGGGACGAGACCGAGCGGGAGTACGGCGACTTCAAGCCGTTCTAGTGCCTCGGCAGGCGGCGTTCGCCCGTCAAGGAGCGGCGTCATGGGGGTGCCCCCTGCTCATGGGGGTCCCCCCTGTTCATGGGGGTCCCCCCTGTTCGAGAGAAGCCGAGAACTCGGGGGAGAAGCCGAGAGCTCGGGGGAGCGTGCCGGGCGTCGCGACGGGGCGAACGTTGCCTGCGGAGACGCCAGGCCGGACAGGTCGCAGGGTCTGTCGTGAGGAGCGTGCCGGGCTCGCGGCACGCTCCTGACGGATTACGGTGACCGAACCGGGCGGCCGGTGCCGCGGCCCGCCGTCCGCAGCTCACCTTCAGGACCTGTCCGGGCAACGCGATGTTCCCGTGCCGGGGCGGGTTTTCCGTTGTCTTTCTTTTTGTCATGTACGTGCACTGTTGTGTTCAGTGCCCCGACCTCCCGGACGGCGAGCTTCCCCGTGTCCAAGACGCTTGCGAGGCAGGGGAGTTCGCTGATGTCCGGAACAGTTTCGCCCGACCGCCGACGCGTTCTGACCGTCGGCGCCGCCGTGCTCGGCGCCGCGGCCTCCGCCCAGCTGTGGCTGCCGGCCACCGCTCGGGCCGCGGAGCGGAAACCACTGCCCGACGGGGTGTTCAGCCTCGGTGTCGCCTCCGGCGATCCTCCCCCACTGCCTTGAAGGCGTGGGGGGACCCCCAGCCCGACGGGATCGTGCTGTGGACCCGGCTCGCTCCCGACCCCCTGAACGGCGGGGGCATGCCGGACCTCCCGGTGCCCGTGGAGTGGCAGCTCGCCCAGGACGCCCGCTTCAAGAAGGTCGTCCGCCGGGGCACGGCCTGGGCCAGGCCCGCCCACGGGCACAGCGTCCACGTCGACGTGCGCGGCCTGCGCCCCGACACCCGGTACTGGTACCGCTTCCGCGTCGAAGGGCAGCTCTCGCGCACCGGCCGCACCCGTACCGCGCCCCCGGCGCACAGCGCGGGCGGCAGGCTGCGGATCGCGCTCGCCTCCTGCCAGAACTGGCAGCACGGCTACTTCACGCCGTACGCCGACATGCTGGAACAGGACCCGGACGTCGTCGTGTTCGTCGGCGACTACATCTACGAGTCCAACCCGTCGGCGACCGGCGTGCGCCGCCACGAGGGGTCCGGGGAGCCGTACAGCCTGACCCAGTACCGCAACCGGTACGCCCAGTACCGCTCCGACCCGGACCTCGCGGCCATGCACGCGAACGCGCCCTTCGTGGTCACCTTCGACGACCACGAGATCGACAACGACTTCGCCGGCGAGATCCCGCAGGACCCCGACAAGCAGTCGCACGACGCGTTCACGGCCCGGCTGACGGCGGGCTACCAGGCGTACTACGAGCACATGCCGGTACGCGCGAGCGCCGTCCCGAACGGTCCGCACATCCGGATGTACCGCCGGCTGGAGTTCGGCCGGCTGGCCCGGCTCGACGTGCTGGACACCCGGCAGTACCGCAGCGACCAGGCGACCAGTCAGGAAGGCGCCCAGGACCCCGCGCTGACCATGCTCGGCGCCGCCCAGAAGCGGTGGCTGGTCGACGGGCTGCGCCACTCGCCCGCCCGCTGGAACCTGATCGCCTCCCAGATCATGATGGCCGAGACGGACCTCCAGGTCGGTCCCGGCAAGCTCTGGTTCCACGACGCCTGGGACGGCTACCAGGCCGAACGAAACGCGCTGCTGCAGGAGTTCCGGCGGGTGAGCAACCCCGTCGTGCTCACCGGCGACCGCCACCTCACGATGGTCAGCGACCTCAAGGCGGACTTCGCCGACCCGAAGTCCGCCGTCGTGGGCGCCGAGTTCGTCGGCACCTCCATCTCCAGCAACGGCGACCAGGACCAGGCCGTCTTCCGCGAGCAGTGGGACCCGCGGCGCGCGGACAACCCGCACTGGAAGCTGCTCGACGCCCACCGCGGCTACCACCTGTTCGACGTGCGCAGCGAGGGCGTCGACGCGCGGGTGCGGGTGGTGGACACCGTGGTGCAGCCGCGGGCCACACCGCGCACGCTGGCCCGGCTGCGGGTGGAGGCGGGCCGCCCCGGCGTCCACCTGGTGTGACCACCGGCCGTCGTCCCGCACCCGCCGATACCGAAAAACCGCCGGATCTTCATATGGAATTCCCCCGCAAAGAGCGGGCGGACCAGCCGAATTTCGGGTTGTCGGGCGCTTCACCCTTTGCGGTGCTCCCGAATATGAAGAAATGGTGCAGTCCCGCCCTCGGCGGGCGAAGATCCGCGGTTCCCGGGCCGGGGCGCGGCCGCCGGCCGGCCCCGGCCCGCCGCCGCGTCCGCCCGGGACGCCCGCCGCGGCAGGCCGGTGACCTGTGCAGTTACTCACAGAGATTTCCGGGGCGTTTGGGGAACCGGCGCCGACCACCTGGGGATCCCAGGTGAATGACAGGTGGCGCGCACATATGCGACGGAGGTCGCTCACCTTGCATTGCGGTAACCACAAGTGGGACCATTTTGCAGTTCCCTGATGCCCAAGGTAGGTCACCTGTGTCACAGCACATAGCCAAGCCCCGTACCACCGCAGTGATTCTGGCCGGTGGCACCGGCCAGCGGGTGGGTCTGTCGATCCCCAAGCAACTGCTGAAGATCGCCGGCAAGGCAGTCATCGAGCACACCCTGACCACCTTCGAGAACGCCGACTCGATCGACGACATCATCGTGCTGATGGCGCCGGGCTACGTGTCCGACATCGAGAAGATCGTCGCCAAGGCGGGTTTCACGAAGGTCACCCGGGTCATCGAGGGCGGCTCGACACGGAACGAGACCACCGAGCGGGCCATCTCGGTCCTCGGCGAGGGCCTGGCCGAGGGGGAGGACCGCAACGTCCTCTTCCACGACGCCGTCCGCCCCCTGCTGTCACAGCGCGTCATCGACGACTGCGTGAGCGCCCTGGAGCGCTACCAGGCCGTCGACGTGGCCATCCCGTCCGCGGACACCATCATCGTCACGCGGACGCACGGCGACGACGGCGAGTTCATCACCGAGATCCCGGACCGCTCCCGGCTGCGCCGCGGCCAGACCCCGCAGGCATTCAAGCTGTCCACGATCCGCCGCGCCTACGAGGTCGCCGCCGGCGACCCCAACTTCCAGGCCACGGACGACTGCTCCGTCGTGCTCAAGTACCTGCCCGACGTGCCGATCCACGTCGTCGCGGGTGACGAGTACAACATGAAGGTCACCCAGCCCGTCGACGTCTTCATCGCCGACAAGCTGTTCCAGCTCGCCTCCACGGCGGCGCCCGAGCAGATCGGCGAAGAGGCCTACCGCGAGCTGCTCACCGGCAAGACCCTCGTCGTCTTCGGCGGTTCCTACGGCATCGGCAAGGACGTCTGCGACCTCGCCGAGTCCTACGGCGCCACCGTGTACCCGCTCGGGCGGTCCACCACCGGCACCCACGTCGAGAACCCGGAGGAGGTCGACGACGCGCTGTCCAAGGCGTACGCGGAGACCGGCCGCATCGACTACGTCGTCAACACGGCGGGCGTGCTGCGCATCGGGAAGCTGGCCGAGACCGACAACGCCACCATCGAGGAGGCGCTGAAGGTCAACTACCTGGCCCCGGTGCAGATCGCCCGGTCCGCGTACAAGTACCTCGCCGAGACGAAGGGTCAGCTGCTGCTCTACACCTCCAGCAGCTACACCCGCGGACGCGCCGAGTACAGCCTCTACTCCTCGACCAAGGCCGCGATGGTGAACCTCACCCAGGCCCTGTCCGACGAGTGGGCCGGCGACGGAGTGCGCGTCAACTGCGTCAACCCGGAGCGCACCGCCACGCCGATGCGCACCAAGGCCTTCGGCCAGGAGCCCGCGGGCAGCCTGCTGTCCTCCGAGGCGGTGGCCCGCACCTCCCTGGACGTGCTGCTCTCCGAGCTCACCGGCCATGTCATCGACGTACGGCAGCAGGACCCGACCGCGGGCGCGGCCCGTGCCACCGGATTCGAGCAGGCACTCGCGTCGGTGCTGGATCGTCAGGACGGCGTGTAATAATTGGCGGCAAATAGACTCCGGTTAATTCAGGCCTCTGCGGCCCCCCGTTCACGCAGTTCGCGCGCGGGTGTTCGCGGGGGCCTGAATCCTTCCCCCCACGCGTTACCCATAGGCACAAACCGGCACTCACCCTCCAAGAGCAGGTTTATCCGTTGATATCCACCGCTATTCGCGTCGCCCGGGTGGGCAGCGCGGCCGAACTGGTCGCAGCGGTCGTCATGATGCTGGCCTTCCCCTGCCTCATGCTGGCCGCGCTCGTCCCGAGCGTCCCCGCCTTCGCGGCAGCGGCCGCCGTGACGTACCTGGCGGACCACTACCTGCACCGCAGGGGCAGCTACCTGGTCAACCGCCTCAGCAAGGTGCGGGCGGGCCTGTCGATCCGCTTCCTGATCCGGCAGCTGCTGCTGATCCTGCTGCTGGCCCGCCTGTCGCTCGCGGACAACCTGATCTACTACGGGGCGATCGCCTGCTTCATCGCCTTCTACGGTCTTCAGGCCCCGCACGGCGCGCTGACCACGCTGATCCGCAACCGCCGACGCATGCCGGTGGCCACCCGCAACATCGACCTGGCCTCCCGCGTCCGCATCCCGGACGCGCCGCCGCGCGCACTGATGCACCGCGCCGCCGAGAAGATGCTCCACCTCGACCTCGCGGCGGTCGTCGGCATACTGGTCGCCGCGGCGCTGGACTCGGCCGTCATCGGTTTCGTCGGCATCGGAGCCACGGTGCTCCTGGGCATCCTGTACGTGCTGGCACTGGTGCCCTACGTGCGGGGCCGGCGGACACCGCCGAACGCCGAGAAGGTGCTGGAAGCGGTCGACGGCTGGTTGAGCGACTACCGGCCGGAGACCGTGCTGTACTTCTCCGGCTCCAAGGACTCCGCCTACCAGGTCAACATGTGGCTGGAGACCATGGAGCAGCTGGACACCCGTCCGCTGATCATCCTGCGCGAGCGGGTCATACTGAGCAACCTGGCCCCCACCACGGTCCCCGTCATCTGCGTGCCCGGAGGGGTGCACCTGATGAACCTGGACCTGTCCACGGTGCGTGTCGCGCTGTACGCGGCGAACGTCGGCAAGAACATCCACCTGCTGCGCGTTCCCACCATGAAGCACGTCTTCATCGGCCACGGCGACAGCGACAAGATCGCCAGCGTGAACCCGTACAGCAAGGTCTACGACGAGGTGTGGACGGCCGGCCGCGCGGGCCGCGACCGCTACGCCATCGCCGATGTCGGCGTCCGCGACGACGACATCGTCGAGGTCGGCCGCCCCCAGCTGGCCCCCATCGAGGGCGCCCGCGGCGAAGCCGCCGACGGGCACCGTCCGACGGTCCTGTACGCCCCCACCTGGGAAGGCTGGGACGACAACCCCGGCAACACCTCGATCCTGCTGGCCGGCGAGAACATCGTGAAGCGGCTGGTCGCGGCCGACCCGGCGGTGCGTGTGCTCTACAAGCCGCACCCGTTCACCGGAACCCGCAGCGCGCAGGCCAAGGCAGCCCACCAGCGGATCACCGCGCTGCTCGAGAAGGCCACCGCAGAGCGCGCCGCCGACCCCCGCCACACCGCGGACACGGCGGCCCAGGAGCGGGCCGCGGCCGAGCTGACGCGCATCGAGGCCCGGCTGGCCGAGCTGACCGACGGCGCCGGGGGCGGCGACGAGGCCGAGACCAGCCGCGACGGCCTGGTCGACGTGGCCCGTCACGAGGAGGCCGCCCGGCTGCGCACCGAGTGGAACACCGCGTACTGGCGTTCCTTCCCCGACTGGGAGCACCGCGTCATCACGGGCCCCCAGCCGCGCCTGTACGACTGCTTCAACGTCTCCGACGCGATGGTCTCCGACATCTCCAGTGTCGTCTCCGACTTCATCGCCAGCGGCAAGCCGTACGCGGTGACCGACTCCGCCGGGCTGGGGGTGGAGGAGTTCAAGCGGCAGAACACGGCGGTGCGCGCCGCGGTGATCCTGTCCAACGACGCGGCCGGACTCGACGAGCTGCTCGCCGCCGTCCGGGCGCCCGAGAGCGATCCGCTGGCCGCGGAGCGGGGCGAGCTCAAGCGCTACCTGCTGGGACCGGACGAGCCGAAGTCCATCGACCAGTTCAACGGCGCGGTGGGCCGACTCGCCCGGAAGGCCGAGACGCGCAACCTCGGCCAGGAGTCCCGGACCGCGGTCGGCGGACCGGACGTGGAGCCGGCGGACGCGCTGCCCGCGCAGGCGGCGTCGGTGACCGGCGAGACGGAGGGCGCCGGGGCGGGCTGACCCGCTCCGGGCACCCGCCCGGCGCCCACTCGAACACCCCACAGGCTCGGCCCCCGAGGAGTTGCTCCTCGGGGGCCGAGCCTTTCTTGTCGGCCTGCGGTCGGCCGAACTTCCTTATGAAATAGGTCACTTGAAGTGCCGTTCGAGGCAACCCCCTACCGCGAACGCCCGTCTAACGAGTAGCGAATGAGGCGATAAGAGGGAAATGTCCTACAACGAGGGGGGAAACATGACCGCGGCGCAGCCTGATGTCACCGTGGTCATCGGGGCGTACGAGGCGATGCCGTATCTGGTCGAGTGCCTCGCCTCGTTGGAGGCACAGACCATCGCCCCGGAGCGCATCGAGGTCATCGCCGTCGACGACGGCTCGACGGACGGCACGGGGGAGTGCCTGGAGGAGTTCGCGGGCCGTGCGCCCATGCCGGTCACCGTGATCCGGCAGGCGAACTCGGGCGGTCCCAGCGGCCCGCGCAACATCGGCCTGGGCAAGGCCGGCGGGCGGTACGTCTTCTTCCTGGACGCCGACGACCGGCTGGGCCACGAGGCCCTGCAGCGGATGGTCGCCATGGCCGACCGGGCCGGCACCGATGTGGTCCTCGGCCGGGTCGAAGGCGTCAACCGGGGCGCCCCGAAGTCCATGTGGGGCCGCACACTGGAGCGTACGGACGTCCACTCCTCCAACATCAAGTACACGCTCAGCGCGCAGAAGCTGTTCCGCCGCGAGTTACTCGCCCGGCACGGCATACGGTTCGACGAGTCGCTGTTCACCGGCGAGGACGCGCTGTTCACCATGGAGGCGTACCTCAGGGCGAACGGCGTCTCCGTGATCGCCGATTACACCTGCTACTACCTGGTGGGTCGCGACGACGGCAAGCACGTGACCAAGAGCGGGAGTTACACCCTGCGCTTCGAGTCGGCCCGCCGCCTGGCGGACCTGATCGCCGACCTCGTCCCCGAGGGCCCCCGGCGCGACCGGCTCATGTTGCGGCCCTTGACCGTCACCCTGCTCCCGCAGTTCGGCCCCCGGTTCCTCAAGGACAGCGACCGGGTGCGGCGGCACAAGCTGGAGCTGGCGAAGCCCCTGATGGACGCCCACTGGAGCGACGACGTCGCCCGGCACCTGAAGGTCGAGGAACGGCTGAGGCTGCACCTGGTGGCCGAACAGCGGCTCGAACTCCTCCTCGAAGCCGTGAAGTTCACGGCTTCGAGGAAGCAGGCACCGGCCCTGCTGGAGCGGCGGGGCCGACGCGTCTACCTCGTGTATCCGCACTTCCGTGACCGTGCGGCGGGCATCCCCGACTCCGTCTACCTCGCCTCGTCCCGGGAGGCCCGCGCCTTCCCCGGCTACCGCGAGGGCGGCACGGCCACCGTCCTGCGCCGCGCCGCCCACCGGGCCCGCCACCTGCTGACCTCGCCCGGGAGGCCCGCCCCGGAGCCGAAGACCCCGACAGCGGCATGACACCGTTCCTGAAGGCTGAGCAGAAGTGAGCCCTCTCAGCCGCACGCCCCGAACGGTCTTGGGCGCACCGGTCCCCGGCGTACCCGGCCCCGAGTCGGCGACACGCATCCGGTGCGTGGTCCGGTCCCGGGAGGCCCCCGAGGCCGGAGGCCGCTATGGACACTGCCCTCGCGACCTGGCCATATGGGTGTGGCCAGAGGCGACGGGGAGGCCCTGAACCATCACACCGGTGGAGCGGGGGCCCCGCGCGCCGACGCCGTACCCGGCGTCCCGGATCGCACGCTCACGCCAGCCCAGCCTGCCCGGGGCACCACAGGCTCGCGAACAGACCACCACACGATCGAGCTGACGCGGCCTCGGGCGCACTCCCCGGCGAGCGGTTACCAACCCCCTAGGGCCTGTCCGGCGGATCATGCCGCAGACGCGGGGGTCGGCACGCCCTTCCCGAGCTCTTCGAGCAGGGGGACCCCAGGAGCGGGAGGGACCCCCATGAGTGGGAGGGGCCCCATCGCCCCCGCTCGCCCTCGCCGACAAGGCGCCGTCGATTTCCTGCGGCCTGATCCGCCGGACAGGCCCTACCCCTGACCGCCCCGGGCTCCGGTGTCGGCTCCGGCTCCGGGGCCGGCTCCCGGGTGGGTTTCGGGGTTCTGGCGTGGGGCGGGGAGCAGGGCCTCCGGGAGGAGAGGGGACACGCGCGTCCTGTGGTGCAGCGCGGCCGTGGACAGGGCGCGCAGGGCCGCGTTGCAGCGGTCCTGGGCCGTCGGCTCGTCGGGGCCCAGCAGCCTCAGCTTCAACTCCGCGCGGGAATCCGCCAGTTCGTCCTTCTCCGGATGCCGGACCGACTCCAGCAGGGCCGGCACCCCGCCCGCGTCCGGCGTCAGTACGGTCGCCGCCGCCACCGTCGGGAACTCCGCTCGGAACGCCTCCTCGGACAGCCCGCCGGTGTTCGCCACCGCGTACGGCTTGCCGCTGGCCAGGAAGTCGCTGATGACGCTCGACACATCGCTGATCAGCAGGTCGGCGACGTCGAAGCAGGCGTACAGGGCGGGTCGTACGCCGGTGACGATCTGGTGCTCCCCCTCCGGCAGCGACGCCCAGTACGCCTCCTCCCAGGCCGCCGTGGCCCTCCTCACCGCCTCGGCCCGGCCCGGCGGCGGGGCGGACTGCGCCAGCATCCGCTCGACCTGGTCGGCACTCGGGCGGACGTCGGCCGCCGTGAGCCGGTCCAGCTCCGCGGTGAGCCGGTCCAGTTCCGAGGTGGAACGCGTGGGCCGGGCGGCTCCCGCGGACCGTTCCCGGTTCGCCGCCCGGATCAGCTCCCGGACGCGCCGGTCGGCGGCGCCCGCCCGCGGATCCACCGAGCCGGTCAGCGGGTGCGGCTTGTACAGCAGTCGTACGCCCGGGTCCGCGAGCAGCGCCCGTACGATGTTCTCCCCGGCCGCGAGCACCGAGGTGTTGCCCGGGTTGCCGTCCCAGCCCTCCCAGGTGGGCGCGTACAGCACCGTGGTGTACGGACCGGCCGGTGGGCCCGCGTACGGGCGCACGGCGTCCAGTTGGGGACGGCCGATCTCCACCACGTCCTTGTCCTCGACCCCCACCTCGGCCCGCGCGTACCGCTCACGCGCCTCGGGACCGGCCACCCACACCTCGTCGTAGGCCTTCGCGTACGGATTGCAGGACGACAGCTTGTCGCTCTCGCCGTGGTTGACGAAGGCGTGCTTGATCGTGGGGATGCGCAGCACCTGCGAGGTCTTGCCGGAGTTCGACGGGTGGATGAGGACCCGCAGTGAGGAGCGCTCGAGCCGCATCAGGGTGGACACCTTCGGCAGGCACACGACCGGGATGTCGGTCGCCGCGAGCTTCGCCACCATGAACCGCTCGCGCAGGACGATCACCGGCCGGCCGTCGAGCCCGCTCATCGTCTCCAGCCACATGTTCGCCTGGTAGGCGGAGGAGACCCCGCCGGAGAAGTACAGGCCGACCGTGGGCCGGTAGTCGGCCAGCCAGGCGTCGAACCAGTCGAGTACCTCCTGTTCGCCCGCCGGGCGCCGGGAGGGCAGCAGACGCAGCAGCAGTGCGCCCAGGCCGGCCGCCGCGAGTGCCAGCGACAACGCGATCCCGGCCGCCGCGGGCAGGGGGGCCCGGGTCACCGCCGTCGAGGCCAGGCCGGCCGTCGTGGGCAGACCGAGGAGCAGCAGCCGGTGGCCGGGGTGGCGCAGCAGCGCGGCCGGGGCGCGGGTCAGCCGCAGGGCTGAGGCGTCGATGTTCCGGGTCACCACGGGCAGCGTGCGGGTGCGGCGGACCAGCACGGACACCGCCTGGATCGCGCAGTGCAGCGCGTAGAAGGCGAGCAGGCCGACGACGAGCCACGCGTACTGCGGCTCCCGGTCGTTCTCCCCGAGTCGCAGCAGACCCACCACCAGGAGCAGATCCCGCAGTACGTGGCGGACGGTGATGTCCGCGTGCGACTTGGCCAGCAGTGACAGCGTGCCGGGCTGCCACCGGTACAGCACGCCCTCGACCGCCAGGCAGACCGCGGTCGCGGCGAGCAGCAGCGGGATGTTCGGGCGCAGGGCCGCCGCGGCCTGCGCCGCGAAGGCACCGACCAGCACGGCCGCCGCCGTCACCTTGGCGACGGCCGGGCTGCCGGGCGGACGCCCGGAGGCGGGGCCGGGGGTGCGGGGCGAGGCACGGCGTGGGCGGATCCCCGCCGGGAACCGCCGGCGGGACAGGGACAGGGGCACGCGGTCACTCCAAAGCGCGTCGCGGAGACGGACGCACGGGTTAACGCGTACCGACGTCCGGACGACACGCGCGTGTCCACAAAGGGTGGAGTGACCGTCGGATGTGAGGGTCCGTCCGGCGGGATCCGCCGGACGGACCGCAAGGGCGGCCCGGGTGGCCTTCCCGGGCCGCCGCCGTCACTTCCGCCCGCCCTGCAGGGCTCGGCGCAGGGGACGGCCCACCACCCGGCGGGCCCTGCGGTACACCGAGCCGGACGCGGGGGCGACCACGGTGGTCTTCCCGGCGCCGGTCTTGGTCCCGGTCTTCGTCCTGGCCTTGACGCCGGCCAGTTCCTTCTTCAACTTGGCGTTGTCCGCGGACAGTTCGCTGACCCGGGTGTGCAGCCAGCCGAAGCGCGCGACGAGCGCGGCCGGGTCGGTGTCGAGCCACGGGCGGACGCCGCCGGGGAAGTCCAGCGAGCGCATCCGCTCCTCGTGGGCCGCGCCGCCGTCGCCGTGCGAGAACGTGTTGTCCAGCCCGTTGCGGTCCAGGAACGAGGTGAACCGCTCGAACCGCTCGTGGTGGTTGCCGGTCAGCCCGCTGAGGTCGGTCTCCTCGTACAGCCGCGCCGGGTCGGTTTCCTCGGGGGCCCCGGAGAGCTTGTCGAGCGTGCGGTGCGGGATCTCGAAGTAGCGGCACAGCTCCAGCGTGCGCGAGTCCGAGCAGAGCACGGTCGCGGGCGTACCGGCGAGCAGTGCCGCGATGTTGCCGTGGATGCGGGAACCGAAGGAGAAGTCGAAGTCCCGCAGATCGTCGATCCAGGTCACCGGGTCGATGTAGACGCGGACCTTGTCCTCCCGGTACATCGGGTGGTCGGGATGCGTCGGCATCCCGGTGACCTTCCCGTTCGGGTCGGACAGGTCCCGCCAGTGCAACTGCAGTGCGTCGCTGAGGTTCTGGCCTATGAACCGCAGGTTCGGGTAGCGGGCGTGGGCCCGGGTGATGACCTGGCCCAGCCCCTGGCTGCGCACCGCGCTGTGCGAGCCGTTGATCGCGATCCGGGAGTCGGCGGTCAGCTCCTGCGTCCGCTTCTGCACGGCGAGTTCCTTGCCGTACATGAACAGCGAGGGACAGCCGATGACCTCGACGTCCTTGAAACCGAGGTCGTTGAGGTACTTCTCGGTGAACTCGCCGCGCACACCGATCGAGGCGCTGCGGTCCAGCACGGCGGAGACGAACTCGCGTACCGCGGGCTCCATCGGCTTGAGCCGCGCCGGGTCGTAGTCGAGTCCCGTCTGCGCGCCGACGCCGACGACGACCACGGGAATCTTCAACTGGCTGATGAGCCGGGTCAGTCGGCGCAGGCTTGGCTCGAACGACGGCCGGAAGGCGTTGGCGAGCGGCACGACGAACGCGTCGTACTCCTCGTTGATGCGGCCCGCAGGGGTGCCGTCGGTTCGAATACCGTTGGACACCACCGTGGTCTGCGGCGTCTCGAGGATCTTGTGCGTGGCGTCGCTGAAGATCAGGTTGCCTGCGTTGCTGGCGAAGACGTCGCGGTGGAGGGCTTCCTCCACCGGTACGACGTCGTAGGGGCTCTTCCCCGATCTGAGGAGGATGCGCTGTATGCGGCGAGCGTTGGGTGACACGCCGTTCACAATATGTTTCCGGAAGCTTTAATTTCTATAGGCAACCAAAGCAAGCTTTTTCACATCGGCGGTCCGTGAGCGAGCGGTCACGCGGGGGTGTCCGGAACCTGGACCGGCAGGCGTGCCCCGCCCCGTCTCGCGTAGATTGCCGAACGGGCCCCGTGGCCGGTGCGAGACGGGCCCCATGGCCGACGCGAGGGGACGGAACACCAGGTGGCACGGGCAAGGCAGGCCGTGGGCGAGGCCCGCAGGATCGTCGTCAAGGTCGGATCCTCCTCGCTGACCACCGCGGCGGGCGGTCTGGACGCCGACCGGGTCGACGCACTCGTCGACGTGCTGGCCAAAGTGCGGTCCGGAGGGGAGCGCGAACTCGTCCTCGTCTCCTCCGGCGCCATCGCCGCCGGCCTCGCCCCACTGGGCCTCGCCCGGCGTCCCAGGGACCTCGCCCGCCAGCAGGCCGCCGCCAGCGTCGGCCAGGGCCTGCTGGTGGCCCGCTACACGGCCTCCTTCGCCCGCTACGGCGTCCGCGTCGGCCAGGTGCTGCTGACCTCCGACGACATGAGCCGCCGCGCCCACCACCGCAACGCCTCCCGCACCCTGGACAAGCTGCTCGCGATGGGCGCCTTCCCGGTCGTCAACGAGAACGACACCGTCGCCACCGACGAGATCCGCTTCGGCGACAACGACCGCCTCGCCGCCCTCGTCGCCCACCTGGTCCACGCCGATCTGCTCGTCCTGCTGTCCGACGTGGACGGCGTGTACGACGGCGACCCCGCGCGGCCCGGCACCTCGCGGATCGCCGAGGTGCGGGGTCCCGAGGACCTCGCCCACGTCGACATCGGCAGCGCGGGGAAGGCCGGTGTCGGCACCGGCGGCATGGTCACCAAGGTCGAGGCCGCCCGGATCGCCGCCGCCGCGGGCGTCCCGGTCGTGCTGACCAGCGCCATCCACGCGGGCGACGCCCTCGCCGGCGCGGACACCGGAACGTACTTCCACCCCACCGGCCGGCGCTCCGCCGACCGGCTGCTCTGGCTCCAGCACGCGTCCACCCCGCAGGGCGCGCTCACCCTCGACGACGGCGCGGTGCGCGCGGTCGTGGAGCGCCGCATGTCGCTGCTGCCGGCCGGGATCGCGGGCGTCGAGGGCGAGTTCAGCGCGGGTGACCCGGTCGAGCTGCGGGACCGCGCGGGGCGGCCGGTGGCCCGCGGCCTGGTCAACTTCGACGCCAAGGAGATCCCCCGGCTGATCGGCCGTTCCACCCACGATCTCGCCCGCGATCTCGGACCCGCGTACGAGCGCGAGGTCGTACACAGGGACGATCTGGTGGTTCTGCACCCGTAATGTCCCGGATCGTCCGCCCCTCGCGGTGGACGTTCCGCAAAACCGCCCCATGACGCCCGGCGGCCTGCTCAACTTTCCTCCAGGGACACATCCGCCCGGCCCGAGAGCCGGCCTGTGCGTGAAGGAGGCCGTCGTGAGACGAGTACGCCCTGGGACGACGGCGTCCCGCGGTGGTGCCGGCTCCCGGGCGGCCGGCGAGGAGCGCGCCCTGACCAGCGTCGTGGCGGGGGACCGGTTCCAGGGCGGCGAGCACCCGGACCTCCCCCGCCTGTGGCACGTCACCCTCAGCGTCTCCGGCAGCCGGGCCCCGGTCGCCGAGGTCCGCCGAGCCCTGGAGCAGCTCGCCCACGACCACCCCTTCCTGCTGACCAGCCGGTACGCCGACGACCACGCGGAGATCCGTTACTGGGAGGAGGCCCGGGACCTGCACGACGCGGCCGCCGTGGCGCTGCGGCTGTGGGGTGAGCACCGGCAGACCGCGGGCCTGCCGCCCTGGGAGATCGTCGGCCTGGAGGTCATCGACCGGACCACCTACCACCAGCGCATCGCCGCGGGCCACGGCCCGGCCCCGGCGACCCCGGTGGGGGTACACCCGTTCTGAACCCGGCCACGCGCCTCAGCCGCTGATGACGACCACGCACCGCAACCATCGATCGAGCAACCGCCACGGTGCGCCACCACGTCCGCGAGAGCGGCGCCGGTTCAGGCGCGAAGGGGCGAATGCCCCGCCCCCGGCCCTCTCCGGCCGCATTATCCTTCCCCCCATGACCACGCTTTCGCCTTATGACTCGATGTCCCCGGTCAACCAGGCCGCCTACCGGGCCAAGGGCGCCGCCGCCACCCTCGCGCCGTTGCCGCGTGCCGCCAAGGACGACGCGCTGCTCGCCATCGCGGACGCGCTGGAGGTCCGGGCGAGCGAGATCGTCGAGGCCAACGCCCAGGACGTGGCCAAGGCGCGCGAGGCGGGCATCGGCGAGGGCATGATCGACCGGCTCACCCTCACCCCGGAGCGGGTGCGCGCGATCGCCTCCGACGTACGGGACGTGGCCGCGCTGCCCGACCCGGTCGGCGAGGTCGTCCGCGGCTCCACCCTGCCCAACGGCATCGACCTGCGGCAGGTCCGGGTGCCGCTCGGCGTCGTCGGGATCGTCTACGAGGGCCGCCCCAACGTCACGGTCGACGCCGCCGCCCTGTGCCTGAAGTCCGGCAACGCGGTCCTGCTGCGCGGCTCGTCCTCCGCGTACCGGTCGAACACCGCACTGGTGCGGGTGCTGCGCGACGCGGTGGGCGGCGCCGGGCTGCCGGCCGATGCCGTGCAGCTGGTGCCCGGCGAGAGCCGGGACAGCGTGCGCGAGCTGATGCGCGCCCGCGGCCTGGTCGACGTGCTCATCCCGCGCGGCGGCGCCTCCCTGATCAACACGATCGTCCAGGAGTCGATCGTCCCGGTCATCGAGACCGGCACCGGCAACTGCCACGTCTACGTCGACGCCCACGCCGACATCGACACCGCCGTGGAGATCCTGGTCAACTCCAAGGCCCAGCGGGTCGGCGTCTGCAACGCCGCCGAGACCCTCCTGGTCCACCAGGACATCGCCCCCGCGTTCCTGCCGCGCGCCCTGGACGCCCTGGCGGAGGCCGGGGTCACCGTGCACGCCGACGAGCGGGTGATGGCGTACGCCAAGGATTCCAAGGCGACCGTGGTGGAAGCCACCACGGAGGACTGGGAGACCGAGTACCTCTCCTACGACATCGCCGCGGCGGTCGTCGACTCCCTGGACCGGGCCGTGGAGCACATCCGGCTGTGGACCTCCGGCCACACCGAGGCCATCGTCACCACCTCGCAGCAGGCCGCCCGCCGGTTCACCCAGTTGGTGGATTCCACCACCGTCGCCGTCAACGCCTCCACCCGGTTCACCGACGGCGGTCAGTTCGGCTTCGGCGCGGAGATCGGCATCTCCACGCAGAAGCTGCACGCCCGGGGGCCGATGGGCCTGCCGGAGCTGACCAGCACCAAGTACATCGTGACCGGCGACGGACACGTCCGCCGCTGAACCACGGCCGCTCGGGCAGACGGATGAATTTCCATACCGTCTGCCCAAATTGACCCCTCAGGTCTACTCTGGAGATGTGCCGGAGGACGTGGGGGGCATGCCGTTCCCTGACGGCGGGGAGCCCGACGACGACCACGACCGCGGAGTGTCGGACGACGCGTTCGACTCCGTGGTCTTCGACGAGGCGTTCATCGGTGCGGCCGTGGTCCACGAGCCGACCGCCGTCGAACGCCTCCTGGCGGCCGCCCAGGCCAGAGCCGAGGCGTCCGAGGCCGAGGCCCGACACACCCGCTCGAAGACCGAGCGGTACGACGAGGGGTACGCAGACGGGTACGGCGGATACGACCGCCACCGCCGCGGTGACGCCTTCGACGGCGTGGATGACGACCCCGACGTGCTGGAGGACGGACACGGCTCCCCGGGGCCGTACGGCAGACAGGTCCGCTGGCACCGCCCGGTCGCCTGGATGCTCGCCCTCGTGATGGGCATCGGCATGGTGGCGCTCGCCTTCTCGGCCGTCTACCGGGGGGCCTCCTCCAACCGCCAGGACCCGGCTCCGACGCCCGCCTCGACCGGCCCGGAACAGGGCGGCGGCGTGACACCGTCCGCCTCCGCCGACTTCTCCCGGCCGACCGTCCCGGTGATCCCGCCCAGCCCCTGACAGCGGGGGGTCGGACCTGGTGAGAACCTGTCAGAACTTGTCGTCCAGCAGGGCGTTTACGGAGACTCCCCGCGACCTACTCTGAAGATATGGCAGGGCCAGCGGACCCCCCTGGAGGGACTCCTGAGGGCGCCCCCTCGGGCGGCGAGGACGAGTACCGGTCCGTCGTCTTCGACGAGTCCTTCGTCCGCGCTGCCCGCCTCCAGGAGTTCTCCGCCGAGGAGCGCATCGCCGACCACGCCCCCGCGGTACGCCGCCGTCCGCGGCGCCGCCGGGGCCTGTCCCGGCAGGTGCTGGTGCTCGTGGTCCTGATCGCCCTGGCCTTCGGCACCGCGGTCTACATGGGCATACAGCACCCCTACCGGGCGGCCACCGCCGGGGAGACGGTCGAACCCCTGCGCATGACCGTGCTCCCGCTCGAGCCCGAGGGCAAGGTGCCCGGCACCACCAGTGCCGAACAGTTGTACGCCAGGAGTCCGGCGGCGCAGTTCCGCGTCGGTGCCGAGGGGGTGCCGCTCCCGGCGTCCCGGCGCACCGCGCACTTCTCGGACGGGCAGGTCGTGACCGCGCTGATCACCGCGAAGGACTACATCGTCCGGTCCGCGCTCGATCCCGCGGTGCTCACCGGCGAGGAGACCCGCTCGGTACGTGTCCTGCTCGACGCCGGCCAGCAGGAGCAGTTCGACCAGAGCTTCACGCGGCCGACCGCCGACGGGCGGCACGCGCCCACCGGATGGCTCGTCCGCTTCGACCCCTCCCGCGCGGAGCTGGCCGACCGCGGTATCCGCGTCCAGGGCACCCTGCAGGCAGCCGAGACCGATCCCTCCACCATCGAGGTCACGGCGGACCACACCTCCGTGTACGCGCTGCGGCCGGCCGGTGCGGAGAAGGGCGCGGAGGTGTCGCTGTTCACGGTCCGGCGCGAGCTGCACTTCCGCTTCGACCGCGAGGACCTGCGCCTGCACCAGGCGCAGCTCGCCGTCTCGTACGTCCAGGCCGGCCCGCTGTCCTGCGCCGAGGACTCGGCGGGCCGGCTGCGCCCCCTGCTGGCGGGCGCCACGGCCAAGGAGGGCGGCCCCGCCGGCACCGACCCCTACGCCGTGGGCGGCACCGCGGCCCTGTGCGGCTCGCTGGCGGCGGGGGCGCAGCCCAGGCTGTGACGACGCGACCTCCCCGGCGACCGCGTAGCCGTCCCCGTCGTGGCTCCTGCGCCTCAGGTGTGCCTCACGTGCCGTCGCGCGGCGGGCGGTCGTCCCCGGAACCGGAGTCCGGACCGGAGCCCGGCGAGGCGCCCGGCCCCTGCGGGGGCTTGGACCCCGAGGATCCTGAGGATCCCGACGACCCCGACGACGTGAAGCCGCCGAAGCCGCGACGGACCCGGCCGCCCAGCTCACCGGCGCCGCCCGCGATGTCGCTGACCAGCTTCATCAGCGGATCCTTGGAGTTCTTCACGTCACCGGCGTAGCTGCTCGCCGACTCGCGCCAGGAGTCCCGCACCGAGGCGTCCTTGTCCTCGTCGCGACGCGGGTAGTGGCCGTCCATGAGCCGCTGGTAGTCGCGGGACTCCGCCCACTTCTTCAGCTCGGCCGCCCGCACGGTGGTGAACGGGTGGGAGCGGGGCAGCACGTTGAGGATCTTCAGCACGGAGTCGCGCAGATCGCCCCCGGCGTCGTACTCCTCGGCCTGCTCCAGGAACGCGTCGACGTTCATCTCGTGCAGGTGGTTGCCACCGGCGATCTTCATCAGGCCGCGCATCGAGGCCTGGAGGTCCTGGCCGACCAGCAGCCCCGCACGGTCCGCGGACAGCTCCGACTTGCGGAACCACTCGCGCAGCGCCGTCACGATCGCCATGATCGCGACATTGCCCAGCGGAATCCAGGCCACCCGCACCGCGAGGGACGTCAGGAACAACAGGATGGTCCGGTACACCGAGTGCCCGGACAGCGCGTGCCCGACCTCGTGTCCGACGACGGCCCGCATCTCCTCCTCGTCGAGCAGCTCGACCAGTCCCGTGGTGACCACGATGATCGGCTCGTCCAGGCCGATGCACATCGCGTTCGGCGTCGGGTCCTGGTTCACGTACATCGGCGGGACCTTCTCCAGGTCCAGGATGTAGCAGGCGTCCCGCAGCATGACGTTGAGGTGCGCGAACTGCCGGTCCGAGACGCGCACCGAGTCGGACAGGAAGAGCAGCCGCAGGCTGCGCTCGGGCAGCAGGCCGCTCAGCGCCTTGAAGACCGTGTCGAAACCGGTCAGCTTGCGCAGCGCCACCAGGGCGGAGCGGTCGGCGGGGTGTTCGTACGCACGCGAGGAGATCCCGGCGAAGCGCCTGCGCTGCCTGCTCGGCACGTTCTCGTGCCCGTTGTGCTGATGGCCGTCGGACATGTGTCCCCCATGTGCGTCTGTGTGACCTTCGCGGTCCCCTTGCCGGTCCTCTGGGCGGTCCCTGCTTCGCCCGCTGCCCGCCCCGGGGCGAAGCCCAGCCTAGGCGGAGACGGCGTGGACCGGCAGACCGGATGTGAGCCGTGCGGCTCCCCGGGAAGGACGGCCCGGGCGGCGGGATGGTTGCCTGCCGGGGCACCCGCCGCGGTGCCCGCCGTGGAGGCCCGGCGCCCGCCCGGGAAGCGGCAGGGAAGGCAGCCGGGCCCGCAACGGCGGAGTCGGGGTGATCGCCGAGAAGGTGCCCGCTTACGATGAGCCGAAGTCTTTATCCCGCCCACACGCGATAGGTACTGCCGAAGATGAGCTTCCCCAGCGCCGCTGCCCAGTTGGTCACCCTCGCCGCCGAGGGCGGAGCGAACAGCAGCAACCACGAGAGCCTCAACCCCTACCTCGTCGGCGGCTGCGTCCTGGCCTCCCTGCTGGTCCTGCTGTGGATCACCACCCGCTTCAACCGCGACCGCTAGATCATTCCGGCATGAGCCGCCGGACCGGCCCTGGGCCGTCCGGGGCCGGCCGGAGGGCACACCTGGCCGTCGGGGTCGCCATGTTGGGCCGGTAGGGTCTGCACGCATGGGAGAGCAGGACATGCCTGTCGGTCCGGCGAAGGACACGGGCGGGGAGTCGACCGAGGCGACCACCGAGGTCACGACCGGGTCCGGGGCCGAAGGCACGGCCGCGCGACCGGCGAGCGGCGCCGAGCACCGTCCGGCGCCGCGCCGGGGCGGCGGCATGGTGCGGCCGGGCAAGCGCCGGCTCGGCGTCATGGGTGGCACCTTCGACCCGATCCACCACGGGCACCTGGTGGCGGCCAGCGAGGTCGCCGCGCGGTTCCACCTCGACGAGGTGGTCTTCGTCCCCACCGGGCAGCCGTGGCAGAAGAGCCACCGGGTGGTCTCCGCGGCGGAGGACCGCTATCTGATGACGGTCGTCGCGACCGTCGAGAACCCGCAGTTCTCGGTGAGCCGCATCGACATCGACCGCGGCGGGCCCACCTACACCGTGGACACCCTGCGTGACCTGCGTGCGCTCAATCCCGACACGGACCTGTTCTTCATCACCGGCGCCGACGCCCTCGCCCAGATCCTCACCTGGCGGGACAGCGAGGAACTGTTCTCCCTGGCGCACTTCATCGGCGTCACCAGGCCCGGTCACCATCTGACCGACGCGGGCCTGCCCGAGGGAGGCGTGTCGCTCGTGGAGGTCCCCGCCCTGGCCATTTCCTCGACGGACTGCCGTGCGAGAGTCGCCAAGGGGGATCCCGTCTGGTACCTGGTGCCGGACGGGGTCGTGCGCTACATCGCCAAGCGCGAGCTGTACCGCGGCGAGTGAGCCGAGAGGGGCACCGGTGAACGACCGATACGAGGCGGGATACGGCGACGGCGGGGACGACCCGTACGGGCTCGTCGGCTACGACGAGTACGGACGGCCCGTCTACCGCCAGGAGCAGGCCCAGCAGGCCCCGCGGCAGCCGTACGACCCGTACGGGCAGCAGGGGCACCAGGACCAGTACCAGCAGTACCAGGGCCAAGGCCAGTACGGGGACGGACAGGGGCAGCAGGGCTACGGCTACGACCCGTACGCCACGGGAGGCCCGCAGCAGCCCCAGCCGCCGTACGCCCCTTACGGGGCCCAGGACACCCCCGCCTCCGGCGCTCCCGGCACCTACGACTCGTACGACCCCTACGGCGCCCCGCGGAGCGGCGGGACGGCACCGTCGTACGACTCCTACGGGGACTCCTACGGGCAGACCGCGCACGGCGGCACCGGCGGGCAGCCCCGGGTCGCCGAACACGCCGCGCAGACCGCTCAGACCGCGCACATCCCGCACCAGCCCGGCCCCGCCGCCGACGAGACCGGCCGGACCGACGACCGAACCGACGACCGGACCGGCCCCGCCGACCTCCCCGCCGACTCCGAGGCGCCCGAACCGGATTACCGCACCGAGCAGTTCGCCTTCGTCGAGGAACCGGACGGTGACTCCGAGGACGTCATCGACTGGCTGAAGTTCACCGAGAACCGCACCGAGCGCCGCGAGGAGGCCAAGCGCCGCGCACGCAGCCGGATCGTCGCCCTCGTCGTGGTCTTCGCGCTGGTCGCGGCCGGCGGCGTCGGCTACCTCTGGTACGCCGGGAAGCTGCCCGGCACCGGCTCCGACGCCGGTACCGGCACCACGACGGCCACGGGCGCCCAGAAGCGGGACGTCATCGTCGTCCACCTGCACGACACCAAGGGCGGCGGCACCGCCACCGCGCTGCTCGTCGACAACACCACCACCAAGCAGGGCACCACCGTCCTGCTGCCCAACTCCCTGGCCCTCGCCGCCGAGGACGGCACCACCACCACGCTCGCCAAGTCGGTCGAGGACGACGGCTCCGGCGGGACCCGGACCGCGCTCGACACGGCCCTCGGCACCGACATCGAGGGCACCTGGCGGCTGGACACGCCCTATCTGCAGAACCTCGTCGACCTGGTCGGCAACATCGACATCGACACCGACGCCGACGTGCCGGACCCGGGTGCCAAGAAGAAGGGCGAGGCCCCTCTCGTCAAGAAGGGGAAGAGCCAGACCCTCTCCGGCAAGATGGCCGTCGCCTACGCCACCCACCGCGGCTCCGGCGAGGCGCAGGACGCCCAGCTGGAGCGGTTCGGGCAGGTCATGCAGGGGGTGCTGCGGAAGATGACCTCCGACGCGGGCGCCGCGACGACCACCATCCAGACCCTGGGGCAGATCATCGAGCCGCCCCTGACCGACAAGGACCTCGGCTCCTTCCTCGCCCGGCTCGCCGACCTCGCCAAGGGCGGCGACCACAGGACCGCGCTGCTGCCCGTGCAGGAGGACGGCACGCTCACCGCCGAGACGAGCGACAGCGTGGTCAAGGAGGTGCTCGGCGGCACGGCGAAGAGCCCCGACAAGGACGCCGCGGTCAGCGTCTCGGTGCGCAACGCCACCGGTGTGGAGGACAACACCGAGAAGGCCCGCGTGGTGCTCCTCAACGGCGGCTTCACCTTCCTGAAGGGCGGCACGGCCACCGCGGAGGCGACCTCCGAGGTCGTCTACGCCGACGCCGCCGACAAGGAGAACGCCAACGAGGTGGCCAAGACCCTGGGACTGCCCGCCTCCTCCGTCACCAAGGGCGAGGTCTCCGGGAACGCCAGGGTCTCGGTGCTCCTCGGCCAGGACTACGAGCCCGGCAGCTGACCGGGCGGGGGCGCCGCCGGCGCCCCCGCCCGGGCGCGCCCCCGAAACGCGTGGGGCGTGCCCGGCGGTCCGTGAGACCCTTGGAGGCAACCGACCTCCGAGCGAAAGCCGTGCAGTGACCGCAACCGACCGTTCCATCGAGCTCGTCACCACCGCCGCCCAGGCGGCCGCCGACAAGCTCGCGCACGACATCGTCGCCTACGACGTCAGTGACGTGCTGTCCATCACCGACGCCTTCCTGCTGGCCTCCGCGCCCAACGACCGCCAGGTCAAGTCGATCGTCGACGAGATCGAGGAGCGGCTCAGCAAGGAGCTCGGTGCCAAGCCGGTGCGCCGCGAGGGCGACCGCGAGGCCCGCTGGGTCCTGCTCGACTACGTCGACATCGTCGTCCACGTCCAGCACAGCGAGGAGCGGGTCTTCTACGCCCTGGAGCGGCTGTGGAAGGACTGCCCCGAGCTGGAGCTGCCCGCGGACGCCGTGGCGACCCGCGGCAAGGCAGCGGAGCACGCCCGGCAGCTGGAGGCCGAGGAGGCCGCCGCACAGACCGCGGGGCCCGGTGGTGAGTGGAGGTGAGCGCCTCCGGTGAGGTGTTCGGGTCCGGTCGCCGGGGCCGCCGCATCATCCTGTGGCGCCACGGCCAGACCTCCTGGAACGTGGAGCGCCGCTTCCAGGGCAGCACCGACGTGGAGCTCACCGAGACCGGCGTCGCCCAGGCCCGCCGGGCCGCGCGCCTCCTCGCGGGCCTCAAACCGGACGCGATCATCGCCTCCGACCTGAAGCGGGCCGCGCACACCGCCGCGGAACTCGCCGCGCTCACCGGTCTGGAGCCGGTCCACGACGAGGCCCTGCGGGAGACCTACGCGGGCGTCTGGCAGGGCCTGACGCACGACGAGATCATCGCCAGGTACGGCGACGAGTACACCGCGTGGAAGCGCGGCGAGCCGGTGCGCAGGGGCGGCGGCGAACTGGAGACCGAGGTCGCCGACCGCGCCGCTCCCGTGGTGCTCCGGCACACCGAGAAGCTCCCGGACGACGGCACGCTCGTGGTGGTCAGCCACGGCGGCACGATCCGCACCACCATCGGCCGGCTGCTCGGGCTGGACCCGCGCAGCTGGGAGGGCCTCGGCGGGCTCACCAACTGCTGCTGGTCCGTCCTCGGCGAGGGCGCCCGCGGCTGGCGGCTGCTGGAGCACAACGCCGGCACCCTGCCGGAGCCGGTGCTCGGCGACGACGACTGACCGACGGACGACCGGCGGACGACCGGCGGACGACCGACCGGGGACCGGATTTCGCTTTCCGGCAGGTCGCAGGCTAAAGTTCTTCTTGTTCGCCCGCCGAGCGGGAAGAACACCCGGGGCTATAGCTCAGTTGGTAGAGCGCCTGCATGGCATGCAGGAGGTCAGGAGTTCAATTCTCCTTAGCTCCACAGATGGGGTGCTGGATCGAGAGATCCACCGCTTCACATGACGAAGATCCCGTCCTCGGTACGAGGGCGGGTTTTTTCGTTGTCCCTGGTTGAGCACTCCGGGGCCGACGGTCGTATACCTCCACGAGGCGCCGATCCGTGTCCCGAACGGTACCCAGGCGTCGCTGACCGCGATGGCCCGGCCGTGGCAGAATCAAACGGCCGGAAGGGGGCGCGGCCCGACGGGAGGGAGTTGTGATGCCTGCGAGCATCCACGGGGAGGTCGACCACCTCCTCGGCGGGGTGTCGACACGACGGACCTCGACCCGCCACCGCCGCCCTTCCCGCGGCTTCGCGCACGTCGCCCGAGTCTTCGACGTCCTGGGTGTCCTCGGCGGCAACGACGGTGTCTCCGACACGTGTACGGCCTGCGGCCACAGCTGGAGCTGAGTGATGGGTGCGCACAGGCGAAGGTGTGACTGGTGCGGCAGCGGGACGCCGATCGTCCGGGACATGGAACCGGTCAATCCCGACTACCAGTACTGGTGCGCGGAGTGCGCGCGGGCGCTGATCATAAAGGGCGACCCGATCGAGACGTACCGCGAACTCGAGGGTGAACCGATCTACGGCCGGCTCCTGGAGGAGCACTGCACGCTCAAGCGCTTCTATTCGTTCGTGACCGCGTGACAATGCGGACAGAACCGGGCGCAACGGAATCGATTTGGTGTTGGGCGCCGATGACCGTGTAAAGTTGGCGTCGCCGCCGGGGAAACCGGGCGGGAGCAGGACCTGGGGCTATAGCTCAGTTGGTAGAGCGCCTGCATGGCATGCAGGAGGTCAGGAGTTCAATTCTCCTTAGCTCCACAGCAGTCGAGGGCGGACCATCCGAATGGATGGTCCGCCCTCGACGCGTTGTGGGGACGGTGTGCGGCGGCTCGGAGAGGGGTCCGTGCGGGACACCCCGAGGGATGCCCCGCACGGGCCTGTGTCAGCGGCCCAGTGCGCGCCGGCCTCGCCCCTGGGAGAGGACCGGCAGATTGCGGGAGGGCGCCTTGGACGAAGCCCCCTCCTCGATGCGCAGGGCCAGTGCCGGGCAGCGGCGCACCGCGCGCAGTGCCTTGTCCTCGGCGCGGCGCGGCACCTGGGCCTGAGCGACCGTCGGGAAGCCGTCCGCGCCGAGCTGGAAGACCTCCGGGAGAAGGTCCGCGCACAGCCCGTGGCCCCGGCACAGCGTCCAGTCGACGAAGATCTTCTGGCGGCTGGGGCCGTTCTCCTCGCCGCCGCCGCCCGGGATGCCCGTAGGGGTCTGGCCGCCCTCGAAGAGCGGCAGGACGCCCTCCACGGGCCGTCCGCAGCCGTTGCCCATGACGTGGGCGGTGAGGTCGTCGGTGAACGCCTTGATGGTCGACTCCAGGAACATCGCGGAGCCGTCCGGATGCGAACACGCGCCGCGCCGCTTCACGTTCTTGGCGACCTGCTTGACCGCCTCCAGGGCGGCCGGTCCGCCGCCGCCCAGGATGTCCTCCAGGCCGCGCGCGGCGGCCGGCAGGCCCAGGTAGCACGGGCCGCACTGGTTGGCGCTCTCCTCGGCCAGCCACTTCGCCACCATCAGCGACTCGCCCAGCGGGCAGGTGTTCTGACTGATCGGCAGGATCGCCCCCGCGCCGAGGGCGCCGCCCACCGCGTCCAGGGAGTTGCGGGAGACGATCGCCTCGTTGACGGTCGCCGCGTCGATCCACTTGCCGTGGTAGCCGCCGGTCAGCACGCCCTGCGGCACCGGTGGCGCACCGGCGAGCTGCAGGACGTAGCGCAGCGGTACGCCCGTCGGGACCTCGACCACCATGGGGCGGGCGACCGCCCCGGACACCGTGAGCATGACGGTGCCCGGTTCGTCGTACAGGCCGGTGTTGCCGTAGCGCTCCGGGCCGATGCGGGCGGCGATGGCGAGCTGGGCGAACGTCTCGGCGTTGGACAGCAGGGTGGGCGCGCCGCCGACGCCGTTCTTCGAGGCGCTCGTCTTGCGGCCCGGCGGGATCGCCGGACCGCCGTCGATGGAGCGGATCAATGAGGCCGCGGCGCCCGTGACCATCCGCACCGGGTTGCGCTGTACGCGGGCGCGCAGCACGGACCGGCGCCCGTTGGTGAGGCCGCGTTCGGCCAGCGCGGCCTCCATGGAGCGCTGGGTGGACTCCCGGGTGACCCCCACCACGAGCGTGCGGGCACCCATGGCCTCGGCGCACAGCAGCGCGCCGTCCAGGATGAGATGCGGCGCACGGTTGATCAGCACCGTGTCCTTGCGGCAGGCCGGTTCGTCCTCGCTGCCGTTGACGACGACGACCGGCCGGACGCCACGCTTGATCGCCGTTTCGGCGACCGAGCGCAGCTTCTTGTGGAAGGGGAAGCCCGCGCCGCCGCGGCCCCTGAGGTTGATGCGTTCAGCCAGCTGGGCGAGCTGTTCGCCGCCCAGGGGTTCGAGCGGCCCGTGCACCTTGAGGTGCATGGGGAGATCGAGCCGGTCGACAAGGTCGAAGCCCGACGTGAGCTGGGGAAGTCCGACGACGCGGACTTCGGGTACGTCGGGCAGAGCCTCGTTCACCTGACCTCCTTCGAGGATGCCCCGGCCTTCAGGCCGAGGCGGGAGTACTGCCCGCTTGCGGAGGAGATTCGAACCCTTGCGGAGCAAGGCGAGAACGGCGTTTCGCCTCTACGGCGGAATACCGCCCGTGTGATCGGGTGAAGGGCCTGCCGTGCGTTGCGGGAACCAGGCGGGCACACCGTGCCGATCGAGAACCGGGACGGCACACCCGAGCTTCGCTCGGCGAACCGGGCAGGTTCCGTCCCGGCCGGTGTTGGGGGAGTGGGACCTATCAGGTCGCTGGCCTGCGGGGCGTCCTGAGCCAGGAATCCCCCTGCTTCAGCTGGGGGAGGGTTCAATTGAAGCCTCCGGAAGGCGTGTTCCAAGGTTCGGCCGAACCCGGTGCGTCGAAGTCGTACGACGCACCGGGCGATGGATCAGTGGCGGGACCGCTGTTGTACGTGTCACTCGGGTTGTACGTGCCGTAGAGGGGGTTCGACTCACCGGTGTCGCGCACATCACTCGCGCCGTAGCCCGGTGCGGTCGAATTGTCGTAGGTCGGGATGTTGTATCCGGTGTCCTGGAGCGGGTCGTAGGCCGACGGCGGGGCCTCGCCGACCGGTGGCGGGGAGGGGATGGGCCAGTTGCCCGAGGTGCTGGAGGGGCCGTCCACGCGTGCCACGTCCATGAGGGGTGCGTCCATGGGAGGGGCGTCCACGCGCGGGACGGCCTGCGTGGGCTGCATGTCCAGGGGCAGTTCCATGCGGGCGGTCTGGTCGGCGTAGAGGGGCTGCTGCGGCTGGGACGGGGCGGACGGGGGCGAGACCGCGCGGTAGGCGGCCGCGAAGCCGTTCGCGGGCTCCGGGGCCGGGGTGACGCGTTCGGCGGTTTCGTAGCGCGGCCGGGCCGGCTCGGGGCGCTCGGCACGGGACCGGGAGGCCCGTCTGCCGCCGTCCTGGTAGCCGGGGAGCCCGGAGAGCGACGCCTCGGCCGACCGGGTGCGGCTCTTCTCCAGGACGTCGCGGCCCGACTGGTCGGTGATGCCGAGCAGGCCGGTGACCTGATCGGCGACCTTGCGCTTGACCGAGGGCGGGGAGACGCGCAGCACCAGGACGGCCATGACGCCGAGCACGGACAGGCCGTACAGGATCAGGAAGATCGGCTTGGCCGCTCGACCCGCGTAGAGCCCGTGCACCAGCGCGGCGCACCAGGCCGGGTAGGCCAGCATGTGCATGGCGCGCCAGCGTGCCGCGACGGGGGCGGGCGAGGCGAAGCGGTTGCGCAGGATGCCGGTGATGGCCACGAAGATCATCAGCAGGCCGGCCAGCGTGCCCAGGCCGATCAGGAAGCTCCGGCCGGCGACCACCTCGTCATCCGTGAGGAGCAGCCCGAAGGGCAGTACCGCGGCGATCCAGGTGGTGTGGTCCAGGACCAGCTTGATGACCATGTGCACCAGCAGGAAGACGACCGAACCGACCGCCGTGGTGCGGTGCACGGCCTGCGCCAGGATGCGCTCGCGCGGGCCGAGCAGAACCCGGTCCTGGGCGACGAGCCCCCAGATCACCGAGCAGCTCAGGCAGACGAGCGACAGGACGCCCGCACCGAAGTTGAGGAACTCGAGGAACCAGTCGTCCGCCGTGCTGTCGTCCGGCCTCACGCCCTACCTCCCCACGTCACGACGGAAAGCACGACGGCGAGCGGGTACGACTGACCGGCAGCCGACCGGCCCTGAACGGGCGGTGGGCTGCTGTCTGGACGAGGGTTCATGGGGGAACTCCGAACGTTCGGGAGAAGCGGTCCCGGGCCGCACTCTAAACCTCCTGCGTACCGGGGAGTACAGGTTTGAGTTATTGCGCTGTTATCAAAGGACGATCCGGCCGGAGGGATGCCCCATAGGGGGCGTTACGCGAAGTAATCTTTGACCGGGATTCAGGGGCGCCGGTGGGGCGGGAGCGCTCTCCGCGGGCTCTCCACCGGTTCCCGGCGGCCTGGTGGGTCCGGGAAGCGCGTCGCGGCGTGCCGCGGGCCTGCGGTACCCTGGCGCCATGCGTGCCGTACGCCTTCTGCTTAGCGAGCCGCGCTGATCAGTCCCGACCACGGTCGTACCAGGTGGTCGGAATCGGCGCGGCGTCCCCTCCTGTGCGAGGGGATTTTTCATTTCCGGAAGCCCGAAGGCCCGGAGGCCCGAAGGCCTGAAATGCCGCAGCCGAAGGCGCAGACGATCGATGGAGCTTTGAGGACCATGAGCGAGACGAACCCCGCGGCCACCGCCCCTGTGTCGGCGGAGGCCGCGCCGCACCGCTACACGGCCGCCCTGGCGGCCGAGATCGAGGCACGCTGGCAGGACTTCTGGGACGCCGAGGGCACCTACGAGGCGCCCAACCCGAGCGGTGACCTGGCGGGCGACCCGGAGCTGGTCGCCCGGCCCAAGAAGTTCATCATGGACATGTTCCCCTATCCCTCCGGTGCGGGACTGCACGTCGGCCACCCCCTGGGGTACATCGCCACCGACGTCTCCGCCCGGTTCCAGCGCATGACCGGCCACAACGTCCTGCACACCCTGGGCTTCGACGCCTTCGGACTGCCCGCCGAGCAGTACGCCGTGCAGACCGGCACGCACCCGCGCGTGTCCACCGAGGCCAACATCGAGAACATGAAGTCCCAGCTGCGCCGGCTGGGCCTGGGCCACGACAGGCGCCGGTCGTTCGCCACGATCGACCCGGAGTACCACAAGTGGACCCAGTGGATCTTCCTGCAGATCTTCAACTCCTGGTACGACGACAAGGCCGACCGGGCCCGCCCGATCGCCGAGCTGATCGCCGGGTTCGAGTCCGGTGAGCGTCCCGTACCGGGCCACACGCGTGCGTGGAGCGAGCTGAGCGAGGCCGAGCGCGCCGACGTCCTGGGCGAGTTCCGGCTGGCCTACGCCTCCGACGCGCCGGTCAACTGGTGCCCCGGCCTGGGCACCGTGCTGGCCAACGAGGAGGTCACCGCCGAAGGCCGCTCCGAGCGCGGCAACTTCCCGGTCTTCAAGGCGAAGCTGCGCCAGTGGAACATGCGCATCACCGCCTACGCCGAGCGGCTGCTGGCCGACCTGGACGCCCTGGACTGGCCCGAGGCCATCAAGCTGCAGCAGCGCAACTGGATCGGCCGCTCCGAGGGCGCCCGCGTCGACTTCCCCATCGACGGCGAGCGGATCACCGTCTTCACCACCCGCCCCGACACCCTGTTCGGCGCCACCTACATGGTGCTGGCGCCCGAGCACCCGCTGGTCGAGAAGTTCACCCCGGCCACCTGGCCCGAGGGCACCCACGACATCTGGACCGGCGGCCACGCCACCCCGGCCGAGGCCGTCGCCGCCTACCGCGCGCAGGCCGCGTCCAAGTCCGACGTGGAGCGGCAGGCCGAGGCCAAGGACAAGACCGGCGTCTTCATCGGCTCCTACGCGACCAACCCGGTCAACGGCGAGCAGGTGCCCGTCTTCATCGCCGACTACGTCCTGATGGGCTACGGCACCGGCGCGATCATGGCCGTACCGGCCGGTGACCAGCGCGACTTCGAGTTCGCGCGCGCCTTCGAACTGCCGATCCACTGCATCGTCGAGCCGACGGACGGCCGCGGCACGGACACCGCCACCTGGGAGGACGCCTTCGCGTCGTACGACGCGAAGATCATCAACTCGTCCAACGACGAGGTGAGCCTGGACGGTCTGGGCGTCGTCGAGGCCAAGGCGCGCATCACCGAGTGGCTGGAGCGCCGGGGCATCGGCGAGGGCACCGTCAACTTCCGGCTGCGCGACTGGCTGTTCAGCCGCCAGCGCTACTGGGGCGAGCCCTTCCCGATCGTCTACGACGAGGACGGCATCGCCCACGCGCTGCCCGAGTCGATGCTGCCGCTGGAACTGCCCGAGGTCGAGGACTACTCCCCGCGCACCTTCGACCCCGACGACGCCGACAGCCGGCCCGAGACGCCGCTGTCGCGCAACGAGGACTGGGTCCACGTCACCCTGGACCTGGGAGACGGCCGCGGTCCGCGCCGGTACCGGCGCGAGACCAACACCATGCCCAACTGGGCCGGTTCCTGCTGGTACGAGCTGCGCTACCTGGACCCGCGCAACAGCGAGAAGCTGGTCGACCCGGAGATCGAGCGGTACTGGATGGGCCCGCGCGAGGGCATGCCGCACGGCGGCGTCGACCTGTACGTCGGCGGCGCCGAGCACGCCGTACTGCACCTGCTGTACGCGCGCTTCTGGTCCAAGGTGCTGCACGACCTGGGGCACGTGTCGTCGGCGGAGCCGTTCCACAGGCTGTTCAACCAGGGCATGATCCAGGCCTACGTCTACCGCGACAGCCGCGGCATCGCGGTACCGGCCGCCGAGGTCGAGGAGCGCGAGGGCGCCTACTACTACCAGGGCGAGCGGGTCTCCCGGCTGCTGGGCAAGATGGGCAAGTCCCTGAAGAACGCGGTCACTCCGGACGAGATCTGCGCCGAGTACGGGGCCGACACCCTGCGTCTGTACGAGATGGCGATGGGGCCGCTGGACGTGTCGCGGCCGTGGGACACCCGCGCGGTGGTCGGTCAGTTCCGGCTGCTGCAGCGGCTGTGGCGCAACATCGTGGACGAGAACACCGGCGAGGTGACCGTCGTCGACGCGGGGGACTCCGGTATCGACGAGGACACCCTGCGCGCCCTGCACAAGGCGATCGACGGGGTGCGCCAGGACCTGGAGGGCATGCGCTTCAACACCGCCATCGCCAAGGTCACCGAGTTGAACAACCACCTGACCAAGCAGGGGGGTGCGGTGCCGCGTCCGGTCGCCGAGTCCCTGGTGCTGCTGGTGGCGCCGCTGGCCCCGCACATCGCGGAGGAGCTGTGGCGCGCGCTGGGCCACACCGACTCGGTCGTCCACCAGGACTTCCCGGTCGCCGACCCGGCGTACGTGGTCGACGAGGCCGTCACCTGCGTGGTCCAGGTCAAGGGCAAGGTCAAGGCCCGCCTGGAGGTGTCGCCGTCGATCTCCGAGGAGGAGCTGGAGAAGGTGGCGCTGGCCGACGAGAGGGTCGTCGCGGCGCTGGGCGGGGCCGGGATCCGCAAGGTGATCGTGCGGGCACCGAAGCTGGTGAACATCGTTCCGGCGTGATGCTGTGGTGTCGTGTCGCTGTCACGCTGTGACGCCGTAGCACTGCGGGGCCCGCCGGGCCGGCGGGCTCGGGGTACTCCCCTACGGGCAGGTTCGGGGTTCTTCCGGAACTCCGAACCTGCCCGTTGCGTTTACCTTTGAAGAGCGGCGCGGTGTGTGTGGCGGCAGGCCCCAGGGCCCGGAGGAGGAGTCTCGTGGAAGCGGTGATCGCAGTGTTGGCCCTGCTCTTCGTGCTCTTCGTCGTGCTCGGCGCGTATGCCACCGTGAAGGTCGTCGGCGCCGCCAAGCGCAGCGCGGACCGTCACATCACCCAGGCCCGCCGCACGGTCGAGGACCACACTTTGAAGGTCAAGTCCTTCGCCCAGTCCGGCCCGGCCGGCGAGATCGCCCAACTCCGGCTCAGACTGCGTACGTCCATGCGCGCCACCCAGGACGCGCTGGAGACCGGCGCCGCCGAGGACCAGTCCCTCAAGGAGTCCCTCGCCCTCTTCGAGCGGCTCAGCGCGCACGGGCACGAACTGGAGGGCGAACTCAGGCGCCTGGAGTCCGAGCCGGACCGCGGCACCCTCGGCAAGCGGCTGCCCGAACTGCGTGAGCGCACCAACCGCATCACACGGTCCGCGGACTCCCTGCGCTGGGCGGCCCGCGACCGAGCCCGCCACTTCGCGGACGACGATCTGGATTCCCTCAGCACCCAGATCGACATGGAGACCGGAGCCCTGCGGCACTGGACGACCACCGAGCAGCAGTCCGCCTCCGCGTCCGCACCCCCGCATCGGTCCGCAGCACCGGCCGAGGACGCCCCGGCAGCCGGCCCGGCCCGCCCCGCCATCACACCGCCCGGACCTCGCCTCACCTATCCCTGGCAGAAGAAGACCCGTCCGGAGAGCACCACTTGATCCGGTCGTTCCGGTCGTCGTGATCCGGACACGGTCCCGTCCGGCGCGCCGGTCCGGGCTGCCGAGGAGGCCGTACGCCAGGTAACCTCCAGCCCATGTCCCGCCATGTCGCCATCATCACCGATTCAACGGCCTACCTTCCGGCCCGGACGATGGAGCGGCACGGCATCACCGCGGTACCCCTGACCGTGGTCCTGGGGGACCGCGCGCTGGAAGAGGGCACCGAGATCTCCACCCGCTCCCTCGCCGAGGCGCTGCAGAAACGGCGTCCGGTGACGACGTCCCGGCCCGGCCCCGAGGTCTTCGCCGAGACCTACCGCAAAGCAGCCGAGTCCGGAGCCACCGGCATCGTCTCCCTCCATCTCTCCGCCGAGCTCTCCGGTACCTACGACGCCGCGGTCGTCGCGGCCCGCGAGGCGCCGGTGCCGGTGCGGGTGGTGGACACCGGCATGATCACCATGGCGCTCGGATTCTGCGCCCTCGCCGCCGCACAGGCCGCGGAGGCGGACGGCACCGTGGACGACGCGGTCACGGCCGCGGAGAAGCGGGCGGCGGGCACCTCCGCGTACTTCTACGTCGACACCCTGGACTATCTGCGCCGCGGCGGACGCATCGGAGCCGCGCAGGCCCTGCTGGGATCGGCACTCGCCGTGAAGCCGCTGCTCCAGCTGGCGGGCGGCCGTATCGAACCCCTGGAGAAGGTGCGCACGGCATCGAAGGCCATCGCCCGTCTGGAGGAGATCGCGGCCGAGCGGGCGGGCGTCGCCGAGGTCGACGTCGCCGTCCACCACCTCGCCGCGCCGGACCGCGCGTCGGCCCTCGCGGACCGGCTGCGCACGCGGCTGCCCCGCCTGGTCGACCTGCATGTCAGCGAGGTCGGCGCGGTGATCGGCGCGCACACGGGACCCGGCCTGCTGGGGGTCGTGGTCTCGGCTCGATGAGGGGCTGCTGCCGGACTGGCGCGTCAGGGTGACGGAGTTGTCCACAACCAGCCGGTAATCCACGGAAAGCGAGCAAGATCATCGCGAATGCGGTGATCTGCCCGATCATGCCGGCATGGCACTTCGATCACGTTCACACACGGCGACCGCGACCAGCGGGCCGGGCCGTGCACCCGCATCCGACGGCCGCGCCCGTCACCGCCGGCCGTCCACCGCCGGGTCGGGGTCCGGGACAGGCGACCGGGTACGGCACGAGCACCGGCACCGGGACCGTGACGCCTCGGCGGAAGAGCTTCGGCGCCGGGCGGAGGCGCTGTTCGGGGAGCGGGGCGGGGGCGTCCGGGGCGGCAGGGACATCAGGGGCGCCAGGGTCGTGCCGCGCTGGGCTGTGGGCGGCACGGACCCGGACCCGGTGGCGGAGCCGGACCTGTCGGCTCCGGGGGAGCGGCGGTCGGCCGGTCGGACGGTGCTCGCACTGCGGGAGCGGTTGCCGCTGTGGGTGCGGACGCGGTGCGGGCTGGAACGGCGGAGCGTGATCGCGTTGTCGGTGGTGCTCGTGGTGGCCGTGGGGTTCGCCGTACAGCACTTCTGGGGCGGGCGACCCCAGCCGGTGCAGGCGCCGGAGGTGGTGGGGGCGGCCGTGCCCCACGACGAGAGTCGGCCGGCCGCCCCATCCGGGGTCGGCGAACCCGCCGACACGGGTACTGCGGGGACGGCGGCCCCCGAGATCGTGGTCGATGTCGGCGGCAAGGTGCGTGACCCGGGCGTCCACCGTCTCCCGGCCGGCTCACGGGTCGCGGACGCGTTGCGGGCGGCGGGCGGAGTACGCCCCGGAACCAAGACCGACGGCCTCAACCGGGCCCGCTTCCTCGTGGACGGCGAGCAGGTGATCGTCGGCGGCCCGCCACCGGTGGCAGGCCCGGGGCCCGTGGTGGGCGGCCCGGCCGGCACGGGGGCGGGAGCCGGGCCCACGGCACCGGTGTCCCTCAACACCGCCACCTCGGACCAGCTCGAGACCCTCCCGGGCGTCGGCCCCGTGCTGGCCCGGCACATCATCGAGTACCGCACCCGGAACGGCGGTTTCCGCTCGGTGGACGAACTGCGGGAAGTGAACGGCATCGGCGACCGCCGCTTCGCGGACCTGCGGAATCTCGTACGGCCATGAGGAGCCGGACGGCGGCGCCCGCCCTCACGGAACCCACCGCCGCGGGGCCTGCCACCCGGCTGTCCGTGCACGCCTCCTCCGGGAAGCGGCTCGGGGCCGCCCACCCGCGGCAGGAGGGACCGGCCGACCTGCGTCTCGTCCCACCCGCGCTGGCGGCCTGGGCCACGGCGGCGGTGATGCTGCACGCCCCGCCCGCCCGGGTGCTGGGCACGGTGATCGCGTCCTTGGCGTCGGCCGCCGTTCTCCTCGCCCTGCGGAACCGCCGTGCAGGACCGGGACGTGCGCGTCTCTCCGGAACCGCGGTACTGCTCTGCGTCGCCGCTGCCGCCTGCTCGGCGGGTCTGCACGGCGCGGATCTGCGGCGCGGCCCGGTGCCGGAGCTGGCGCGGGAGTACGCCGCCGTGACGGCCGAGGTCGAGATCACCTCCGACCCCCGCCTGAGCCGGCCCAGAGCCGGCGGCAGTCGGCCGGTCCCGAGGACGGTGCTCATCGAGGCCGAGGTGCGGAGAGTGGAGCGGGCAGGGCGGGGAGCCGCGGTGGCGACCCGGGCCCCGGTGCTGGTGATGGTCGACGCCCGTCCGGCCGGGGGCGGTGCGCCGGACGGACGAGTGCGCCCTGCCGAGGAACGCTCACTGTGGCTCGGACTGCTGCCGTCCACCCGGCTGCGGATCGAGGCCCGGCTCGCGCCCGCGACGGCGGGCGGTGACCGGTTCGCGGCCGTGCTGCGGGTCAAGGGCCGGGACGGACCGGAGACGGTGGGGGAGCCGTCGGGGCCGCAGCGGCTGGCGGGGCGGCTACGGGCCGGACTGCGGGCGGCGACCGACGGGCTGTCGACGGACGCGCGGGCCCTGCTGCCGGGGCTGGTCGTCGGCGACACCGCACGCGTCACCCCGGAACTCGAAGAGGCGTTCAAAGAGACCGACCTCACCCACACGCTGGCCGTCTCCGGCGCCAACTTCACCATCCTCCTCGCCCTGCTCCTCGGCCCGCCGGGCCTCGCCCAGTACGCCGAGCGCCGTGGTCTCGCCGCGCGCCTCGGCATCCCCCTGCGGACGACCGCGCTGCTCGGCGGGGTGATCTCGCTCGGGTTCGTCGTCGTGTGCCGGCCGGATCCGAGTGTGCTGCGGGCCGCGGCCTGCGGATCCGTCGCGCTGCTCGCGCTCGCCACCGGCCGCCGCAGATCGCTGATCCCGGCGCTGGCGACGGCCGTCCTGCTGCTGGTGCTCTACGACCCGTGGCTGGCCCGCACCTACGGCTTCCTGCTCTCCGTGCTGGCCACCGGCGCCCTGCTCACGCTCGCCCCGCGCTGGAGCGTCGGCCTGCGACGGCGTGGAGTGCCGCCACGGCTCGCGGAGGCGCTGGCCGCCGCGGGTGCAGCGCAGGCGGTGTGCGCGCCGGTGGTCGTCGTCCTGTCGGCGCGGGTGAGCCTGGTGGCGGTGCCGTGCAATCTCCTCGCGGAGTTCGCGCTCGCACCGGCCACCGTGCTGGGCTTCCTGGCGCTGGCCACCGCCCTGCCGGCGATACCGCTGGCGAAGGCGCTCGCCTGGTGCGCGAGTTGGCCCGTGGAGTGGATCGCGCAGATCGCCCGGACCGGGGCCGCGCTGCCCGGCGCCGGAGTCGACTGGCCGGGCAGCTGGGCCGGGGCGGCACTGCTCGGGGCGCTCACCCCGATCGTGCTGCTGGCCGGCCGGAGGCTGCTGGGGCACCCCTGGTGGTGCGCGATCTGCGCGCTGCTCCTGGTCCTCCTGGTGGTGCGGCCGCCGCCGCTGACCCGGGTGATCACGGGCTGGCCGCCGCCGGGCTGGCGGCTGGTGGTGTGCGACGTGGGTCAGGGCGACGCGATGGTGCTGGCCGCGGGCGAGGACACCGGGGTGGTCGTGGACGCCGGCCCGGACCCGGCGCTGGTGGACCGCTGCCTGCGCTCCCTCGGCATCACCCGCGTCCCGCTGGTCGTACTGACCCACTTCCACGCCGACCATGTGGCGGGCCTGCCCGGTGTACTGCGCGGACGCTCGGTGGGCGCGATCGCGACCACGGGGCTGGAGGAGCCCGCCGACCAGGCCCGCTTCGTACGAAGACTCGCGACCGACCGGCACCTGCCGATGACGCGTGCCGTCGCCGGGGAGCGGCGGCGCACGGGAGACCTGTCCTGGGAGGTGGTGTGGCCACCACCGAGCCCCCGGCAGCCCGCAGCGCCCACGACCCCGCAGTCCTGGACCCCGCAGCCGGAGGGCCCGAACGACGCCAGCGTGGCCATGCTCGTCCGGACGGCCGGCCTGCGCCTGCTGCTGCTCGGCGACCTGGAACCGCCCGCCCAGCGGGCCCTGGCCAGGTCACCCGCGGCGGAGCGACTGGCCGACGTCGACGTCCTGAAGGTCGCCCACCACGGCTCTGCCTTCCAGGATCCCGGCCTCCTGCACCGGATGTCACCCCGGCTGGCCCTGATCTCCGCGGGCCGCGACAACACCTACGGCCACCCGGCCCCGACCACACTCGCCGCCCTGCGCAACACCGGCACCGCGGTACTGCGGACAGACCGCGACGGCGCGATCGCGGTGCTCGGCGACGAGGGCGGAAGGAGCGAACTGCGCGTGGCCCGACACTGAGGAGCTGACACTTCCCTCCTTGACTTCAAGCCAAGGGCCAGGCCCTGTCCGGCGGAGCTTGTGCCTGGTTCGCGGCCGGGCTTGGCACAGGGCGGGGCTCATGGCCATGCTCAGCCGAAAAGGTGGCGACAGCCGGAGACCGGGCACGCTAGCGTCCGCAGGCATGTCCCCTTCACTCGAACGTCCTCCTTTTCAGGCCGACGAGCGAACCGCGCTCCTTGGCTGGCTGAATCTCCAGAGGCAGATCCTGCGATGGAAGTGCGAGGGACTGAGCGAGGCGGACGCGCACCGCTCCGTCATCCCGACCTCGCCGACGATGACGATGGCCGGGCTCATCAGCCATATGCGGTGGGTCGAGCACACCTGGCTGGAGGTGCTGTTCCTCGGTGGCGACGAGACGCAGAACCCGTCCTTCGACGAGACGGACGAGGACGCCGAATGGCGCACCGACGGCATCACGCTGAAGCAGCTGCTCGCGGATTACGAGGCCCAGTGCGCCCGAAGCAACGAGATCGTGTCCGCGGCCTCCCTGGACGACGTCGGTCGCCACCCCGGCTACCGCTCGGGCAAGGCCAACCTCCGCTGGATGCTCATCCACCTGGTCGAGGAGACCGGACGGCACGCGGGGCATGCGGACATCGTGCGGGAGCTGCTCGACGGGGCGAAGGGGTACTACTAGGGCAGGCAACGTTCGCCCCGTCGCGACGCCCGGCACGCGCCCCCGAGCTCCCGGCTTCGCTCGAGCAGGGAGGTACCCCCTTCGCCGCGCCGCCCGAAAGCCCAAGTGCATCCAGTACGAGGACTTTCGGCCAGCACACCGAGAGCGTGCACGGCGGAGCAGGGATTCTTCCCCGATCTGCTCAAAGGGCGGCCGGCCGGTGGGGGTTGAACAAGGCGTGCGACATCAGCGTCGCGACTCGACCAGGACCTCGATCCCGTCGAGCACCCGGTCGAGCCCGAAGTCGAACTCGGTGTCGGCCTCATCCCCGTACTCGAGCACGCCCGAGGCGAGGAGCCGCGCGATGGCGGGATGCCGCTCGGCGTCGGTGAGCGCCCCGAGCGCCGCCGCATAGCGCCGCAGCGACTCGTCGGGCCCGACCCCGCTCGCTCGCATCCCGGCCTCCAGGTCGGACATCAGCACGGATTCATTCCGTACGTAGCCGCCCACCAGCATCAGCACGGAGAGTTTCTCCTCCTCGCGCAACCCGGTGCCGTCCAGCCCCGCGAGCGCCGCTTCCATCCAGGCCAGGGAGTTGGGGCCGATGGGCGGTCCCGAGGTCGGGATGCGCAGCAGCCACAGGTTCTGCCGGAAGACCGCCCGCTGTGCCCGCGCCCACCACGCGAGGCACTCGCGCCACCCGGTACCGGCCGGCGGCGCCTCGGGCGGCGCGCCCACGGCCGCCTCCTGCATCAGCACATAGAGCTCGTCCTTGGCACCGACATAGCGGTAGAGCGACATGGTCGAGACGCCGAGTTCCTTGGCGACCCGCCCCATGGACACCGCGCCGAGCCCTTCGGCGGCCGCGATCCGGACGGCCGTGTCCACGATCCGGTCGAGGCTCAGTCCGGGCCGCGGCCCCTTCGCGGGACGTTCGCGCAGCCCCCAGGCCACTTCGAGGCTGGCGGGCAGCCCCGTCCCGCTCTCCGTGTCCGCCACGTACGCCTCCCTCGTCGCCCGGGCTGCCATCCGATCTCCGGCCAGGGCTTGACGCACATCCTAGTTCTGCGTAACCCTTACACAGTAATGCGTAAGGGTTACGCAGTTAATGGACAGAGATGAGGGGCGATGCCAGAGCATCCGTCCGCCGTGCACCCGGCCATCGAGGCCACCGGCCTGGCCAAGTCCTACGGCGACCTTCAGGTCCTGCGCGGTGTGGACCTCACCGTTCCGCGTGGCGCCGTACACGCGCTGCTCGGCCCCAACGGTGCGGGCAAGACCACCGCCGTACGCATCCTGGCCACGCTCGCGACCGCCGACGCGGGCACGGCCCGGGTGGCCGGCCACGACATCCGCACCGCGCGCTCCCAGGTCCGCCGGGCGATCAGCCTGACCGGCCAGTTCGCGGCGGTCGACGAGATGCAGACGGGCGCCGAGAACCTGCGCATGATGACCCGCCTGGCCCGCCACAGCCGCGCGGCCGCGCGCACCAGGGCGGCGGAACTCCTCGACCGCTTCGGCCTCACCGATGCGGCCGACCGCCTGGTGAAGACGTACTCCGGAGGCATGCGCCGCCGCCTGGACCTGGCCGCGTCCCTGGTCGGCGACCCCGAGGTGATCTTCCTCGACGAGCCGACCACTGGCCTGGACCCACGCAGCCGCGCCGCCCTCTGGGACGTCGTACGCGAACTGTCCGCCCAAGGCGCCACGGTCCTCCTGACCACCCAGTACCTGGAAGAGGCCGACCAGCTGGCGGACCGCATCGCGGTACTCGACAAGGGTGCCCTGGTTGCCGAAGGCACCTCGGCCGAGCTGAAACAACGCGTCGCGGGCCACCGCCTGGACCTGGTCCTCGCCGATTCGGCGAGCTATCTGCGCCTGGTGCCCCGGGCGACCTGCACCGACCCCGACACCCGCACCCTGGGCATCCCCACCGACGGCTCGGCTGCCCACATCCGCGCCCTGCTGGACGAGTTGGATCCCACCCGCACCACCATCTCGAGCTTCTCCGTCCACACGGCGACCCTCGACGACGTCTTCCTCGAACTCACCCGATCCCCCGCCGCGGAGCCCACCCATGTCTGACGCCCTGATCATGACCGGCCGCTCACTGCGCCTGAGCCGCCGCAACGCCGACGCACTCGTCACCTCGCTGGCCCTTCCGGTGATGATCCTGTTGATCTTCGTCTACTTCTTCGGCGGCGCGATCGACACCGGTACCCAGTACGTCACTTACGTCGTCCCCGGCGTCCTCCTCCTCTGTGCGGGCTTCGGATCGGCCAACACGGCGATGGCGGTGGCGGAGGACCTCAAGGGCGGCATCATCGACCGCTTCCGCTCCCTGGACATCGGCGGCACCCCGATCCTCACCGGCCACGTCCTGGCCTCGGCGGCCCGCAACCTGCTGGCCACCGCCCTGGTCCTCTGCCTTGCCTTCGCCATCGGCTTCCGCCCCTCGGCCACCCTCTCGGGCTGGCTGGCGGCAACCGCCGTCCTGCTGATCTACATCCTCGCCCTGTCCTGGTTCTCTGCCGCGATCGGCCTCTTCGTCAAGTCCCCCGAAGCGGCAGGCGGCTTCACCTTCTTCGTCAGCTTCCTCCCCTATCCCAGCAGTGCCTTCGTCCCCACCGACACGATGCCCGGCTGGCTCCAGGGCTTCGCGGCCCATCAACCGGTGACCAAGGTGATCGAGGCGCTTCGGGGGCTGCTGCTCGGGCAGCCGGTGGGAGCCACTCCGTGGGTGGCGCTGGCTTGGTGTGCGGGGATTCTGGTGGCTTCGGTGGGAGCTTCGGGAGTTCTGTTCAGGAGGCGGACGGTGTGAGGCGCGACGCCTGCTGCGTGGCCGAGCGGATCCCCGAGTTCTCCAGCGACCGCTTCCTGCACCGGGGCGGCAACGGCAAACAGATCGTGCCCAAGGGCCGGCGCCCGACACAATGGCTGCCGTGAGCGATGTGAGACATGTGCTGGTGCTGCCCGACCGTGAGGCCGCGGAGGAGGTGGCGGAGGAGCTGGGGGAGCGGTTCCCGATAGACGAGGAACCGCGGCTCGTCCGGGACGCGCTGGCCGGTGAGGACGACGCCGAGGACGCCCAGTGGCTCGTCGTCCTGCGGGACGAGGGGCAGCGGCTGGACCCCGGTGAACTGGACGAGTTCGCGGCCCGGTGGGACGGCTGGCGGGAGGAGCCCTGACCCGGCGGCACCTTGATGCCGGGAACCGTCGCTGTCGGTGGTGCGTGGGATGCTTGTCGCGATGGCCAGGAAGACAGCTCAAGACGACCCTCTCGTCCCGGTGACGCTCGCCGTGGGCCAGGAGGACCTCCTGCTCGACCGCGCCGTGCGGGAGGTGGTGGCCGCCGCGAAGGCCGTCGACGCCGACACGGACGTGCGGGACCTCACCCCGGACCAGCTCCAGCCCGGCACCCTCGCCGAGCTGACCAGCCCGTCGCTCTTCGCCGAGCGCAAGGTCGTGGTCGTACGCAACGCGCAGGACCTGTCGGCCGACACCGTCAAGGACGTGAAGGCGTATCTCGGGGCGCCCGCCGAGGAGATCACCCTGGTCCTGCTGCACGCGGGCGGTGCCAAGGGCAAGGGACTGCTCGACGCGGCGCGCAAGGCGGGGGCGCGGGAGGTGGCCTGCCCGAAGATGACGAAGCCGGCCGACCGGCTGGCCTTCGTGCGGGGCGAGTTCCGGGCCGCCGGGAGATCGGCCACACCGGAGGCGTGCCAGTCGCTGGTCGACGCCATCGGCAGCGATCTGCGGGAATTGGCCTCGGCGGTGTCCCAGCTGACGGCGGACATCGAGGGGACGATCGACGAGGCGGTCGTCGGCCGGTACTACACCGGGCGGGCCGAGGCGTCGAGCTTCACGGTCGCCGACCGCGCGGTGGAGGGACGGGCCACGGAGGCGCTGGAGGCGCTGCGCTGGTCGCTGGCGACGGGAGTGGCGCCGGTACTGATCACCAGCGCGCTGGCCCAGGGCGTACGGGCGATCGGAAAGCTGTTGTCGGCGCGCGGCGGCAGGCCGGCCGATCTGGCGCGGGAGCTGGGCATGCCGCCGTGGAAGATCGACCGGGTGCGGCAGCAGATGCGGGGCTGGACCCCTGACGGCGTGTCCGTCGCGCTGCGGGCCGTGGCCGAGGCGGACGCCGGGGTCAAGGGCGGCGGGGACGACCCGGAGTACGCCCTGGAGAAGGCGGTCGTCACCATCGCGCGCGCGGCGCGGTCGCGGGGACGGGCGTAGGGCCCGCTGCCCCCGCCGGGCGCCCGGCCGGACAAGGCTGTACCCGGCCGGACAAGGCCGTACAAGCCGAGGACCCCGCCCGTCCCCCGGGGAAGGGTGGACGGACGGGGTCCTCGGTCGAAGCACGGAGCTCGTACCCGCGTGGCGAACGCAGGCCGCGTACGAGCTCGGGGTGCCGGTCGGGGGCGGAGAGAGAGGGCCCGCCCGGGTCCTTCCGGCGATCAGATCAAAGAGTGGTTCAGCCCTTGACGGACGCGACCTTCAGCGCCAGCGCCGACTTCTTGTTGGCGGCCTGGTTCTTGTGGATGACGCCCTTGGAGACGGCCTTGTCGAGCTGACGCGCGGCGACGCGCTGGTACTCGGCGGCCTTCTCGGCGTCACCCGCGGCGACGGCCTCGCGGGTCTTGCGGATCGCGGTCTTCAGAGAGGACTTGACGGCCTTGTTGCGCAGCCGGGCCTTCTCGTTGGTCTTGTTCCGCTTGATCTGGGACTTGATGTTCGCCACGAATGAGCCTCTACAGGTTCTGGCACGGGCCGCAGGGGTCCCGCACCGGTGATTGCTTTCCGACGGTGCCCCGTACCGAGAGGGCAAGAGACACAGCCCCCCACACTACCAGCGGCCCGATCAGCGGCCCAAACCCGTCCCGCGGACCCACCCGGAGGACGCCGCCCGGGGGAGCTCACCCCGCACCCGTGGGACGATGGAAGCTACGTAACGATCCGACCCGAGACCGCAGACACTGCGGACGCCTCAAGAATCAGGACCCTGCGTGCCCGCGACCCCCAGCCACGTGCCCGAGCCGAGCCGTACCGACCCGGCTCTGATCCGCAACTTCTGCATCATCGCGCACATCGACCACGGCAAGTCCACGCTCGCCGACCGGATGCTCCAGCTGACCGGTGTGGTCGAGCAGCGGCAGATGCGTGCCCAGTACCTCGACCGCATGGACATCGAGCGTGAGCGCGGCATCACGATCAAGTCCCAGGCGGTGAGGCTGCCGTGGGCGCCCACCGACGACAAGGGCAGCACGCACATCCTCAACATGATCGACACGCCGGGGCACGTCGACTTCACCTATGAGGTGTCGCGGTCGCTCGCCGCCTGCGAGGGCACGATCCTGCTGGTGGACGCCGCCCAGGGCATCGAGGCGCAGACCCTCGCCAACCTGTACCTGGCGATGGAGAACGACCTCACGATCATCCCGGTGCTCAACAAGATCGACCTGCCGGCCGCGCAGCCCGAGAAGTTCGCCGAGGAGCTCGCCAACCTGGTCGGCTGCGAGCCCGACGACGTGCTGAAGGTGTCCGCCAAGACCGGGCTCGGCGTCGAGGCGCTGCTCGACCGGGTGGTCGCCGACATCCCCGCCCCGGTCGGCGTCAAGGACGCCCCGGCCCGCGCGATGATCTTCGACTCGGTGTACGACTCGTACCGCGGTGTGGTGACGTACGTCCGGGTCATCGACGGCCAGCTCAACAAGCGTGAGCGCATCCGGATGATGTCCACGGGCGCGACGCACGAGCTGCTGGAGATCGGTACGAACTCGCCGGAGATGCTGTCCTCCGACGGCCTCGGCGTCGGCGAGGTGGGCTACCTCATCACCGGCGTGAAGGACGTCCGCCAGTCCAAGGTCGGTGACACCGTCACCAGCCAGCACGGGGGAGCCGAGGAGGCGCTGGGCGGCTACAAGGAGCCCAAGCCCATGGTCTTCTCCGGCCTGTACCCGCTGGACGGCTCCGACTACCCCGAGCTGCGCGAGGCGTTGGACAAGCTCCAGCTCAACGACGCGGCCCTGGTCTACGAGCCGGAGACGTCCGCGGCCCTCGGATTCGGCTTCCGCGTCGGCTTCCTGGGCCTGCTGCACCTCGACGTGATCCGCGAGCGGCTGGAGCGCGAGTTCGGGCTCGACCTGATCGCCACCGCGCCCAACGTGGTGTACCGCGTGATCATGGAGGACGGTACCGAGCACACCGTCACCAACCCGAGCGAGTTCCCCGAGGGGAAGATCGACGAGGTCTTCGAGCCGGTGGTGCGGGCCACGATCCTCGCGCCCACCGAGTTCATCGGCGCGATCATGGAGCTGTGCCAGACCCGGCGCGGCACCCTGCTCGGCATGGACTACCTCTCCGAGGACCGGGTCGAGATCCGTTACACGCTGCCGCTCGCGGAGATCGTCTTCGACTTCTTCGATCAGCTGAAGTCCAAGACCCGCGGCTACGCCTCGCTCGACTACGAGCCCACCGGCGAGCAGAGCAGCTCCCTCGTCAAGGTCGACATCCTGCTGCACGGCGACAAGGTGGACGCCTTCTCGGTGATCACCCACAAGGACCAGGCGTACGCGTACGGCGTGCGGCTCGTCGCCAAGCTGCGGGAGCTGATCCCGCGGCAGAACTTCGAGGTGCCCGTCCAGGCCGCCATCGGTTCCCGGGTGATCGCCCGCGAGACCATCCGCGCCATCCGCAAGGACGTCCTCGCCAAGTGCTACGGCGGTGACATCTCGCGTAAGCGCAAGCTGCTGGAGAAGCAGAAGGAGGGCAAGAAGCGGATGAAGATGGTGGGTGCCGTGGAGGTCCCGCAGGAGGCCTTCATCGCCGTCCTCTCCAGCGACGACAGCGCGGGGTCGGGCAAGGGCAAGAAGTAACCGGGGTCGCCGGGGGTTACCAGGGGTCACCCCGCGAGCCGGACGGAAACGGGGGTCCGTCGCGCGCAGGCGCGTCGGGCCCCCGTGCGTCGGTCGCCCACCGGATCAGCGGGCCCTCCGTACGAAGTGACAGGCCGTGGCCCCTTACGCAGCCGCCGGTCGGGCTCTAGTCTGTCCCTGCCCGACGGTTACTCATGAGTTAAACAAGGTCATGCGAGCGTAACCAGTCGACCACCAGCCGATACCGAGCCGATACCCGAAACGATCACCAGCCGCACACCAGTCACATCTGAGCCAGCCGCACCGTCGCGGGCCCCGGAGGACGTCTTGAGCGACACACTGACTTTGATCGAGAACCGGCCGCCGAGCGTGGCGACCCTCTTCCTGGAGCGTGTCGCCGCCACACCGGACGCCGAGGCTTACCGCTATCCCGCCCCGTCCGCCACCGGTGAGGGCCCCGACGACTGGAAGTCGCTGACCTGGGCCGAGGCCGCCCAGCGGGTCAGCGCCATCGCGGCCGGGCTGATCGAGCTGGGCGTACAGCCGGAGGAGCGGGTCGCGCTCGCGTCCGCCACCCGGGTCGAATGGATCCTCGCCGACCTCGGCATCATGTGCGCGGGCGCCGCCACCAGCACGGTCTACCCGCAGACGAACCTCGACGAGTCCGCGTACATCCTGTCGGACTCCGGCAGCCGGGTGCTGATCGCGGAGAACGCCGAGCAGGTGGCCAAGGCGGTCGCGAAGCGCGCCGAGCTGCCCCGGCTCGGCCACGTCGTGGTCATCGACGCGACCGGCGTCGAGACCGATGACTGGGTGATCAGCCTCGCCGAGCTGGAGCGCCGCGGCGCGGCCCGGCTCGAGAAGGACGCCGGGCTGGTCAAGGAGCGGGTCGCCGCGATCACCAAGGACCAGCTGGCCACCCTCATCTACACCTCCGGCACCACCGGCCGTCCCAAGGGCGTGCGCCTGCCGCACGACAACTGGTCGTACATGGCGAAGGCGATCGCCGCCACCGGCCTGCTCGACGGCGACGACGTGCAGTACCTGTGGCTGCCGCTCGCGCACGTCTTCGGCAAGGTGCTCACCTCCGGCCACATCGAGGTCGGCCACATCACCGCGGTCGACGGCCGGGTCGACAAGATCATCGAGAACCTGCCGGTGGTGCGGCCGACCTACATGGCGGCCGTGCCCCGCATCTTCGAGAAGGTCTACAACGGGGTCGCGGCCAAGGCACGGGCGGGCGGCGGCGCCAAGTACAAGATCTTCCAGTGGGCCGCCGAGGTCGCCCGCGAGTACGCCAAGGCCACGCAGGACAACTTCCGCCGCACCGGCACCGCCAGTGCCCCCTTCGGCCTCACCGCGAAGCACAACGTCGCCGACAAGCTGGTCTACGCCAAGATCCGCGAGGCCTTCGGCGGCAACCTGCGCGCCTGCATCTCCGGTTCGGCGGCCCTGGCCCCGGACATCGGCTACTTCTTCGCCGGCGCCGGCATCCACATCCTGGAGGGCTACGGCCTCACCGAGTCCTCCGCGGCCTCCTTCGTCAACCCGGGCGAGGCCTACCGCACCGGCACCGTCGGCAAGCCGCTGCCCGGCACCGAGGTCCGCATCGCCGACGACGGCGAGATCCTGCTGCGCGGCCCCGGCATCATGGAGGGCTACCACGGGCTCCCCGAGAAGACCGCCGAGGTGCTGGAGTCCGACGGCTGGTTCCACACCGGCGACATCGGCGAGCTGTCGCCCGACGGCTACCTGCGCATCACCGACCGCAAGAAGGACCTCATCAAGACGTCCAGCGGCAAGTACATCGCGCCCGCCGAGGTCGAGGGACTGTTCAAGGCGGTGTGCCCGTACGTCTCCAACATCCTGGTGCACGGCGCCGACCGGAACTACTGCACCGCCCTCATCGCCCTCGACGAGGTCGCGATCACGGCCTGGGCCGCCGAGAACGGCCTGGGCGGCAAGCCGTACGCGGACATCGTCGCCGCGCCCGCGACGGTCGAGATGGTCGACGGCTACGTCAAGCAGCTCAACGAGGGCCTGCAGCGCTGGCAGACCATCAAGAAGTTCCGCCTCCTGCCGCGCGACCTCGACATCGAGCACGGCGAGATCACCCCGAGCCTGAAGCTGAAGCGCCCGGTGGTGGAGCGCGAGTACAAGCACCTCATCGACGAGATGTACACGGGCGCGCGGGAGGCGTGACGCGTTTGGTGTGACGGCGGAGGGCAGGGCCCCGGGGCCGACCGGTCCGGAGCTTCCGCCCCCGCCGTCGTCTTCCCGCCCGCTTCTCGCCGACCGTGCGGACAACACCCCCATGACGCCGGTTCCTGGCCCTGGACGGGCGATACCGGCCACGGCGACCGGGCCGCCAGCTGACACGTCTTGGTTCTCCACGGCATCTCACAGCGTCACGAGACAAGCCACTGCTGTCGGGCAGCATCGAGGTGCCACTGCGGCAGCCGGGAACAACACCTGCCTGTGTCAGTGGTCGCTGGCAGTATGCGTTACGTGACCTCAGCCACCGCAGCCGATTACGGCTGGATACGTTCCCCGGTCTCGTTGTTCAGGTACGCGCTGGAGACCGGGTACACCTTGACGTTGGTACGGGAAGTCTCGCCTGCAGAGTTGCTCAGCATGGCAGGGGCCGTGCCGCGGGGTGTGTGCGAGGGGCTCGGCCAGTTGATCCAGCAGCATCAGGAACTCATCGACGAATCCGATGACTGGGACGAGTCCGTCCTGGCGGGAGCGTGCACCGTTCAGGGCGAGGGAGGGGACTGGACCATGGCCCTGACGTTCGGCGGCGACCTGGGGTCGCCTGACTTCATGGAGGCCCTCTCCGCCGGGACCCGTGCTGTCTCTCATTCGAGTAACGGGGGGAAGCCCATGCACTTCTTCCACTGGCACGAGAACGGGGAGTTGCGCACCACTTTCGAAGGACCCGCTGCCAGAGGCGGCAGCACGCCGGACGAGCTGAACGCGTTGATGAGGGAAGTCGGTCTCGACCTCACAGGTGAAGAAGGTCCCGAGGTCGATCGCAAGGCAGCAGTTTTCGCACTGACCGAGCGCCTGACAGGCGTCCGAGTGACCGAGGAACTGCTGGCGCAGGCCGAGTACCGGACGGGCGAGGTGCCCGAGGAACCCGCCGACGAGTGGGAGAGCATCACCGTCGACATCACGGATGCGTACGGCAGGCGGACTTATGCTCACGTCCGACGGGGTCAGCTCTGACACACTGCGAGGCTCCGGGGTCAGGTCTCCTTCACCCAGTCGGCCACCGCAGCCTCGTCCCGCGCGAGTGCACGCCGGGCGGGGACCTGGCGTGCCGACACCTGCGGCATGACCATGCCTGATCCGTCACGCACCTACGAAGAATGCTTCGCCGAGACCACTCATGTCTGTGAGGTCACGGAGGTTCTACCGTAGCCCGGCCGGTGCGGGGGAGGCGCTGCCGGTAGTGCCTCCCCCCGCGTACCGGATCGAGCAGTCGTGCTCAGTCCGCCGACGTGGCAGTGATGAACGCCGCCCAGCCGTCCGCGCTCACGGAGAGGTGCGGGCGGTGGGTGTCCTTGGAGTCGCGGACGTGAACCATGGCGATGCCGACCGCGACCTCCACGCAGGCGCCGCCCTCGTTACCGCTGTAACTGCTCCTGTACCAGGTGAGTTCTGCGTCCTCGGCACTCATCGTTCTGCCTGCATCCTCTCGATCAGCGCCAGAGACTCTCGGGGAGTGAGCGCCTGAGCTCTGATGCTTCCGTATCGTGCAGCCAGGATACGGACCTCTTCGGCGTCTGTGGTCAGCCGCGTAGCGTTCCGGACTTCCACATGACCGACCTGTGGCTTCCCTCTGGGTGTCAGCAGAATGAACGGACCACCCATTCCAGCGTGTTCGTCCCGTTCCATCGGCATGATCTGCAACTCCACGCTCCGCAAGCGCCCAAGAGCAAGGAGTTGGTCCAGTTGCTCCTTGTGTACCTCCCAACCGCCGATCGGGCGGCGCAGCACCGACTCCTCGATGACGGCGGTCATCATGGGAGGAGGCCACCTGGTGAGGATCTCCTGGCGCGCGAGTCGTGAAACGACGCGCTGCTCCATCGTCTCCTCATCCAGCAGCGGCTTCCGCATCCCGTACAGTGCGCGTGCCCGGCGTTCCGTCTGGAACAGGCCCGGGATGTCATGGCTGCTGTAGTCGTTGACCTCAACCGCTTCCCCCTCCAACCGCGCATAGTCCCGGAACCACGCCGGATGCCGGACCCGGGCACGGGCCTTCGCGCGTACCAGGTCTTCCTTGACGGCCTGCAGCAGGCCATGGGCATTGAGCAGGTCGTCCGCCGCGTCGAGGAACTCCGGTTGAGGCGTTCTGCGGCCACGTTCCAGTGACGAGATGAGGTCCTCGCCGTACCCGAGACGGTCGCCCAACTCCTTCTGGGTCAGGCCAGTCCGTTCCCGCAGCAGTTTGATCTGTCTGCCGACGGCTCGGTTCAGGTCGTGGAGGACGTCCGTCTCCTCCGAGGTTTCGGTCGGGGCTCCCGCGCCACTCCGGCCGGGTCCTGATGTCATCACACATCCCCCGACCCACCCGTCCGCCACCCGGTTATTTCCGTCACCACGGACACGCAACCGACAACGGCGGTACAGGCGCGTGCCGTACCGATGGTTCCTCTGGTCAGCGTACGACCATCCGGACACGCTCTGTCACATGAAGTGTGAAATCCGTGACTGGCACCTCACGTTCCGAGGCGTCTCCGCTCCCATCCATTTCCGCCAGCGGTTCAGTTCGACGCGGCGTGGAGCGCGCCTCGCGCGCCTGCTCGCCGCACAGCAGTTGACGGACTGGGGCTGGGTCAGAGACAGCGACCCCCTGGAGTCCGCCGCGCTGATCGTCGGTGAACTCGCCGCCAACGCGGTGACCCACGGCCGGGTGCCGGGCCGGGACTTCCAGCTCACGATGACCTTGCTTCCGCACCCGGAGGGCAAGTGCGGCATCCTCCGGATCGAGGTCGCCGACTGCCGGGGCGAGCGGCTGCCCACCCCGGTGCCGACGCCGTGCCCGGACGACGAGCAGGGGCGGGGGCTGCTTCTCGTGGACGCGCTCGCCGCCCGGTGGGGCGTCAGCCCTCGCTTTTCCTCGGGGAAAAGCGTCTGGGCGGAGCTGTCTGGTCCGTGGGTGACGGACCCCGCGTGAGGACCGGCCGCTCCAGGACCAGTCTCGTGGGGTCGGGGGCCTGCGCTGCTGGGCTGTAGACGGCTGCCTTACCGAAAAGCGTGAGCAGTCGGCGGGTATGTGTCATGTGGGAGCTCAAATGAGCGCCGTGCGGACAGAAGTAACCAAAGTGCTCACGCTTTTAGGGAGGGGTGTCCCGTCCGGGGCGGGCGTCCACTCCGGCAGTGGCTGTCCCCACGAGCGGGCCGAAGTCGGTGGGCGCCCTTCTGTGGCCGGTGGGCCCGGGTGGTCATACCGTGCGCTGCCGGGGCAGTTCGGCTCGGCGGACCGGGGCGGAGGCCAGGGTGATGGCGACGCCCAGGGAGGCGAAGGTGCCGCAGCCGACGAACACCGGGGCGGTGCCCCAGGCTCCGACGGCGGCGCCGACCAGCGGGTAGCCGAGGGGTGCGAGACCGACCATGGTGAGCATGACGACGGAGGTGACCCGGCCGAGGTAGGCGGGGTCCGCCGCGGTTTGTATGAGGGTGCTGTCCAGACTGCCGAAGACGCCCGCGCTCAGCCCGATGACCACCGCCAGCACCACGGCGGTCCAAAGGGACGGAACCAAGGCGATGGTGGCCGCTCCCGTGCAGGCCACGAGCAGGGTCCCGGCCAGCGTCAGGCCGGCGCGGGGCAGCCAGCCGGCGATGGCGAGCAGTGCGGCACTGGCCGCCGCTCCCGCGCCGAAACCGCCGACGATCCAGCCGTAGCCGGAAGGGCCCCAGCCGCGCTCGGCGTTGAGGAGCACCATGCCGATGTTGAGAGTGCCGATCAGGCCCAGCTCGCAGACGGCGCCGGCGGCGACGAGCGGGCCGATGAGGCTGTGGCGGCGGATGTAGCGCAGGCCGTCGAGGAGGTCCTTCCAGGCCGTGCCGGGTTCCGGCTGGTCCTCACCGCGCTCCGCGAGGGGGCGTATCCGTATGGTCAGCAGGAGCGGCAGGGACAGCGCGAAGAGGAGGCCCGCGACGGTGAAGGCGGCCGCCGCGCCGCCGAGTCCCATGGCCAGGCCGCCGATGGGCGGGCCCGCGACCTGGCTGAGGCGCATGGCCAGGGAGCGCATGCCGGTGACCCGGGCGAGCTGGTCGGCGCCGGCGATCCGCGGTGGGAGGGCCCCGATCGCGGGTACGAACAGCGCGTCCACGGCTCCGAAGACGAGTGCCACCGCGACCAGGAGCCACAGGGCCGGCGCGGTCAGTGCGATCGCGGCGGCCACCGAGAGGACGAGGAGACAGCGCAGTGCGTCGCTGCCGAGAAGGATCCGGCGGGGGTCGAGCCGGTCGGCCAACACGCCCCCGCCGAGCATCAGTAACGCCCGCGGCAGCGCCGCGGCGGCCATGACGAGGCCGACCTCGGTGGGGCCCGCGGTCTTCTGGGCGGACCAGCCGAGGGCGACGAAGTACACGCTGTCACCGACGAGGGAAGCGGTGTACGCGGTGAGCCAACGCAGCACATTGCCGTCGCGGTAGGCCGGTTTGGTGGCGTGTTCGGGCAGGGCTGTCTCTGCGGTGGTCATGGCGGGCTCCAGGAGTCGGGGACGGCCGGGTCAGGGCCGGAACGGGAAGCCGTACAGGTGCACGGACACGTGCTCGCGGTCCTCTGCGTCGCCGGCCGCCTCAGCGGCCCTGCCGCGCTCCCGCCAGCGGCGGGCCAGCGCCTCGAGCTCGGCGCTCATCTCGGCGAGTTCGGCGGGGGTCAGGTCGAGCATCCATTCGGAGCTGAACGCGGCGTCGGTCCACGCCTTGCCCCAGGCGGCCGTCTGGTCCAGATACGCGCGGTACTGGGCGGTGCGGGTGTCGAGGATGCCGCGTGTCACCGCGCCGACGGCAGTGGCCCCTTCAGGCGTGTCCGCGAAGTCCGAGTTGCGAAAGCCCCAGCCCTCCTCCGAGGCCACCTGCCACCACCGCTCACGGCCGTCGGTGCTCCGGCCGCTCGCCTCGGTCACGAAGCCGTGCTCGGCGAGCTTGCGCAGGTGGTAACTGACCAGCGACGGCGCCTGGTCGACCTGCTCGGCGAGCTGGGACGCGGTCGCGGTGCCCGCGGCGTACAGCAGCCGGTAGAGCTGCATCCGCAGGGGGTTGGTGAACGCCTTCAGTCGGGAGAGGTCGGTGATCTGCTCGGGTTCGCGCTTCGGTGGCATGCCCTCACCGTAGGTATGAAGCATAATTTGCGCAATATATATTTCGGATATTCAGCGGCAGGGAGCCCGGTTCCACCCCGGCGGGACCGTCCAGGGCGAGCTGTGCGGGGCCCGGCGGAGTGGGGGGCCGGTATTGCGCGAAAGTGATCGGTTTTCGGTCAGGTGTTGGCTGTGTGCTTAGCACTGTTCTGGCTCCCGGGGGTCCACTTCGGTAACTCGTTGCTTATGGGTGGGGTCGGTCTGTCACCCTGGCGGCATTGATCGAGGCGTATTCGTACGAACTGCCCGGGGAGCTGCCCATGAGGGCCATTCCGACGCAACGGGAGACCCCGAGTGCCGTCTCGGAGGCGCCCGCGCGGGCGTGCGCGCGGGCGGACGCGGCGCTGTCCGGCGGCTCCCTCGCGCCGGGCACCGCGCGGGCCCTGGTGCGGGCGGCGCTCGCCGACTGGACGGAGCGCGCCCTGCCCGGTGCCGAGCACCTCACCGCTCGCGCCGGCGACGACGCCACGCTGATCGCCAGCGAACTGGTCACCAACGCCGTCGTGCACGCCGGCACCGAGGTACGGCTGACCTGTCGCCTCGAGGAGGAGACCGGCGCCCTCGTCGTCGAGGTCACCGACCTCCACCCCTCCCGCGCCCCGCGCGGCGGCGAGCCGGAGGCACCGCCCTACGAGAGCCCCGAGCACGGACGCGGCCTGCGCCTGGTCGCCGCGCTCTCCGAGGCCTGGGGGATCACCTACCGCCCCGGTACCAAAACCATCTGGGCCCGGATCCCCGTAGGAGGGGACTTCGCGGCGGACGGCACGGAGGGCGCGGAGGAGAGTGCAGAGGACGCGGAGGAAACGGAGAGCGCAGGGAGCGCGGGCATTCCGTTCGACGCGTACGTCTGGGAGGCGGAGCCTGACAGCGAGGAATGGCGTTCACCCCGGCCGTACCGGCGGGACGGGGCCTGGCTCGGGCGTGGGGCGCTGTCCTTCCTCGCCGAGGCGTCCGATCTGCTCGCCGGGCAGCTGGACGAGGACCTGGTCGCCGCGCTCACCGGGCAGCTGATCGTGCCGCGGCTGGCGGACTGGTGCGCGGTGTGGCTTGAGGACGAGACCACCGGCCACGGCGGCCGGAACGACGGGGCACGGGCCGGCGGACCCCGCCTCGCCCGTGTCTGGCACGCCGACGAGAGCCGCGTCGAGGAGCTGAGCCGGGTGCTGGAGCAGGATCCCCCGCCTCCCTCCGATCCACTGAGCACCGGACCGGTCGTCTACCCCTGGCCGGAGAAGGCGCTCCACCTGACCGAGGGCCGCGAGGAGGACACCGGCCCCGGCGCCGCCCTCGCCTACCGGCTCGTCGCCGGTGGCCGGCCGCTGGGGACGCTGGTGATCGGGCGGGCCGGGATCGGGCGGTTCCCGGACGAGGTCACCGGGCTGGTGGAGGACCTCGGGCGGCGCGTGGCGCTCGCCATCGGCGCCGCCCGGCAGTACGCCCGCCAGGCCACCATCAGCGCCGTGCTCCAGCGAGGGCTGCTGCCCGGCGCCGTCGCCGAGATCCCCGGCGTGCGCTCCGCCCTCGTCTACGAGCCCCACGACAAGGGCGGACCGAGCGGCGACTTCTACGACCTGTTCCCGGCCGGGCCGGGCCGCTGGTGCTTCGCCATCGGCGACGTCCAGGGCAAGGGCCCCGAGGCGGCCGTCGTCATCGGTCTGGTCCGCCCCTGGCTGCGGCTGCTCGCCCGCGAGGGCTACCGCGTCGCCGACGTCCTCGACCGCCTCAACCAACTGCTCCTCGACGACGCCACGGAGGCCGCCGACGCCGCAGCCCGCGCGCTCGTCGCCGCCGGCGCCCGCCCGGCCGCCCCCGGGGACGGCCCCCAGACCCGCTTCCTCTCCCTGCTCTACGGAGAACTCACCCTCGTCGAGGGCGGCGCCCGCTGCACCCTCGCCTCCGCCGGACACCCCCTGCCGCTGCTGCTCTCGCCCGACGGGACGGTCCGTACCGTGGCCCGGTCGCAGACCCTGCTCGGGGTCGTCGAGGACGCCACCTACACCAGCGACACCTTCGAGCTGCGCTCCGGCGACACCCTGCTCTGCGTCACCGACGGCGTCACCGAGCGGCGCTCCGGCTTCCGCCAGTTCGACGACGGCGACGGACTCGCCGCCGCGCTGGCCGGCTGCGCCGGGCTGGACGCCGACCTGACAGCGGAACGCATCAGCCGGCTGGTCCACGAGTTCGGGGCGCGGCCACCGGAGGACGATCTCGCCCTGCTGGTGCTCCAGGCGGACTGACACCGGGGCGCCGACGACGCGGGAAGGGACCGGAGCGAGTGCGGGACAATGGAGCACATGCCTTCCGCACTCCCCGACGGCGAGCCCGTCCCCGCCGACGGCGCGCTGCCCGCGTCCGCGCTCGCCGGGGCCGCAGCGCGCCCCCTCGGGTTCTATCTGCACGTGCCGTACTGCGCGACCCGCTGCGGCTACTGCGACTTCAACACCTACACCGCCACCGAGCTGCGCGGCAGCGGCGGGGTGCTCGCCTCCCGCGACAACTACGCCGAGACCCTGATCGACGAGGTCCGCCTGGCCCGCAAGGTGCTCGGCGACGACCCGCGCGAGGTCCGCACGGTGTTCGTCGGCGGCGGCACCCCCACCCTGCTGGCCGCCGACGACCTCGTACGGATGCTGGGCGCGATCCGTGACGAGTTCGGGCTGGCGGCGGACGCCGAGGTCACCACAGAGGCGAACCCCGAGTCGGTCGATCCGGCCTACCTGGCGACCCTGCGCGAGGGCGGCTTCAACCGGGTCTCCTTCGGCATGCAGAGCGCCCGGCAGCACGTGCTGAAGGTCCTCGACCGCACACACACCCCCGGCCGCCCGGAAGCGTGTGTCGCCGAGGCGCGGGCGGCGGGTTTCGAGCACGTCAACCTCGACCTGATCTACGGCACCCCCGGCGAGTCCGACGACGACTGGCGGGCCTCGCTGGACGCGGCCCTCGGCGCCGGGCCCGACCACGTCTCCGCATACGCGCTCATCGTCGAGGAGGGCACGCAGCTCGCCCGCCGCATCCGGCGCGGTGAGGTGCCGATGACCGACGACGACGTGCACGCGGACCGGTACCTGATCGCCGAGGAGGCCCTGTCGGCGGCCGGCTTCGACTGGTACGAGGTGTCGAACTGGGCCACCTCCGACGCGGGGCGCTGCCTGCACAACGAGCTGTACTGGCGCGGCGCGGACTGGTGGGGCGCTGGGCCCGGCGCGCACTCGCACGTGGGCGGGGTGCGCTGGTGGAACGTGAAGCATCCGGGGGCGTACGCGGCGGCGCTGGCGGCGGGGCGGTCGCCGGGGGCCGGGCGGGAGGTCCTGTCGGACGAGGATCGGCGGGTGGAGCGGATTCTGCTGGAGCTGCGGCTCGAGGAAGGGGTTCCGCTGGCTCTTCTCCGTGCGGAGGGGCTGTCGGCGGCGCGTCGGGCCTTGACGGACGGTCTGCTGCGGCAGGGGGCGTACGACGAGGGCCGTGCGGCCCTCACCCTGCGGGGGCGGTTGCTGGCGGACGCGGTGGTCCGGGACCTGGTCGACTGAGCAGGCTTCCCTCGCCCCCGCCGCCCCTTCCCATTCCCGTCCCCTGGGGGCGCCGCCCCATACCCCCTTCGGCCTGAACGGCCTCGTCCTCAAACGCCGGACGGGCTGATTCCAGCCCCTCCGGCGCTTGAGGAGCGGGGGTCCGGGGGCGGCACCCCCGGGATGGGACGGGTAGGGGCGGCGAGGGCGAGGAAAGCCCGGGTCAGGACGGCATCGTCACGAAGTCGATCAGTTCCTCGACCCGGCCCAACAGCGCCGGCTCCAGGTCCTTGTACGAGCGCACCGCGCCGAGGATCCGCTGCCACGCCTCCCCCGTGTTCGCCACGCGCCAGCCCAGTGCCCGGCACACCCCCGTCTTCCAGTCCTGGCCGTGCGGCACCCGGGGCCACGCCTCGATGCCCAGGGACGACGGCTTCACCGCCTCCCAGACATCGATGTACGGGTGGCCCACCACCAGGGCGTGCTCGCTGGTGACCGACTCCGCGATGCGCCACTCCTTCGCGCCCGGCACCAGGTGGTCCACCAGGACGCCCAGCCGCGCGTCCGGGCCCGGAGCGAACGCGTCGACGAGCGCCGGCAGGTCGTCGACGCCCTCCAGGTACTCCACGACCACGCCCTCGACGCGCAGGTCGTCGCCCCACACCTTCTCGACCAGTTCGGCGTCGTGGCGGCCCTCGACGTAGATGCGCCCGGCGCGCGCCACGCGCGCGCGTGCGCCCGGGACGGCCACCGAACCGGATGCCGTACGGGTCGGACGCGCCGGGCCCGCGGCGGGCCGCACCAGCGTCACCGTGCGGCCCTCCAGCAGGAAGCCGCGCGGCTCCAGCGGGAAGACCCGGTGCTTGCCGAAGCGGTCCTCCAGGGTCACCGTGCCCGCCTCGCAGCGGATCACCGCGCCGCAGAATCCGCTGCCGGGCTCCTCCACCACCAGACCGGGCTCGGCCGGGACCTCGGGGACGGGCGGGGACTTCTTCCACCCGGGGGTCAGGTCAGGGGAGTACTGGCGCATTCTGATGACGATAGGAGAACCGGGCCCCCGTTCGGCCGAAGGGTCAGCCCGACACGCCGAAACGAGCCGCGAGGGCGTCGCGCTGGGCCCGTACGAACGCCGCGTCCACCACCGCTCCGTGACCGGGTACGTACACCGCGTCCTCGCCGCCCAGGGCCAGCAGCCGGTCCAGGGCGGCCGGCCACCGCGACGGGACGGCGTCGGGGCCCGCCTGCGGCTCGCCGGACTCCTCCACCAGGTCGCCGCAGAAGACCACCTCCGGGTCGCCGGGCACCAGCACCGCCAGATCGTGCGCCGTGTGCCCGGGGCCCACGTTCGCGAGGAGGACCTGCCGTCCGCCGCCCAGGTCGAGGGTCCACTCGCCGGACACCGTGTGCCGGGGGCGGACCAGCGCCAGCGCGTCCACGGCCTCCTCCGCCGCCCGCGCGTCCAGACCCTCGCGCTCCGCGTCCGCGCGCAGTTCCTCGCGCCCCCGTGCCAGCACCGTGTCCACGCCCACCGCGCCGAACACCTCCGCGCCCGCGAACACCGCCGCCCCCAGCACATGGTCGAAATGGGGGTGGGTGAGAGCGAGATGCGTCACACGCCCACCGGCGAGCGCCTGCGCCCGTGCCCGCAACCGGGCGCCCTCGCCCAGGCTCGAACCGGCGTCCACGAGCAGCGCCGCGCCCACGCCGACGACGAGCCCCGCCGTGCAGTCCCACACCGGCAGCCGGCACCGGCCCACTCCCGGCGCCAGCCGTTCCCATCCCGACTCTTCCCAACTCACCGTCATACCGCGACGCTAATCGCCCACGGCTTCCCCGCGCGACGGCGTGGGACCGGCCTTGCCCGGGGTGTACCCACCGGCCGTACACTGGGCGGGGAAGTCTGGCACTCGCGTGCGAAGAGTGCCAGGACATTCAGGGAACGGACCGGGCGGAAGGCTTCTGGAGGTGTGCGCCATGCTCAGTGAACGCAGGCTCCAGGTGCTGCGCGCCATCGTCCAGGACTACGTCGGAACCGAGGAACCCGTCGGCTCCAAGGCCCTCACCGAGCGGCACAACCTGGGCGTCTCCCCGGCCACCGTGCGCAACGACATGGCGGCCCTGGAGGACGAGGGGTTCATCGCCCAGCCGCACACCAGCGCCGGGCGCATCCCCACCGACAAGGGCTACCGGCTCTTCGTGGACAAGCTCGCCGGCGTCAAGCCGATGACCGCCCCCGAGCGGCGCGCCATCCAGAACTTCCTGGAGGGCGCCGTCGACCTGGACGACGTCGTGGCCCGCACGGTGCGGCTGCTCGCGCAGCTGACCCGGCAGGTGGCCGTCGTGCAGTACCCGTCGCTGACCCGCTCGACCGTGCGGCACGTGGAGCTGCTCCCGATGGCGCCCGCGCGCGCCATGCTGGTGCTGATCACGGACACCGGGCGGGTCGAACAGCGCATGATCGACTGTCCGGCGCCGATCGGCGAGGCGACCCTGGGGGATCTGCGGGCGCGGCTCAACAGCCGTGTCGCGGGCCGCCGTTTCACCGATGTACCGTCTCTCGTCGAGGATCTCCCCGAGGCTTTCGACCCCGAGGAGCGCGGTACGGTCTCGACCGTGCTCTCCACCCTCCTGGAGACGCTCGTCGAGGACAACGAGGAGCGGCTGATGATCGGCGGTACCGCCAATCTGACCCGCTTCGGACATGACTTCCCCCTTGTGATCCGGCCCGTACTGGAGGCGCTCGAGGAGCAGGTCGTGCTTCTCAAGCTGCTGGGCGAGGCGAAGGATCCGGGCGTGACCGTGCGTATCGGTCATGAGAACGCCCACGAGGGACTCAACTCCACCTCAGTGGTGTCGGTGGGCTACGGTTCGGGCGGCGAGGCTGTTGCCAAGCTCGGCGTGGTCGGTCCGACCCGCATGGATTACCCGGGAACGATGGGAGCGGTACGCGCAGTGGCACGGTACGTCGGACAGATCCTGGCGGAGTCGTAGTGGCCACGGACTACTACGCCGTACTCGGCGTGCGCCGCGACGCTTCGCAGGAGGAGATCAAAAAGGCCTTCCGGCGGCTCGCCCGCGAGCTGCATCCGGACGTCAACCCGGATCCGAAGACCCAGGAGCGGTTCAAGGAGATCAACGCCGCCTACGAGGTGCTGTCGGACCCGCAGAAGAAGCAGGTCTACGACCTCGGCGGCGACCCGCTCTCGCAGGCCGGGGCCGGCGGCGGCGCGGGCGGCTTCGGCGCGGGCGGCTTCGGGAACTTCTCCGACATCATGGACGCGTTCTTCGGCACGGCGTCGCAGCGCGGTCCGCGCTCGCGCACCCGCCGCGGCCAGGACGCGATGATCCGGATCGAGGTCGAGCTGGACGAGGCCGCGTTCGGCACGACCAAGGACATCCAGGTCGACACGGCGATCGTGTGCACCACGTGCAGCGGTGAGGGCGCCGCGCCGGGGACCAGCGCGCAGACCTGTGACATGTGCCGCGGCCGCGGTGAGGTCTCGCAGGTCACCCGGTCCTTCCTGGGCCAGGTCATGACCTCGCGCCCCTGCCCGCAGTGCCAGGGCTTCGGCACCGTCGTCCCGAACCCGTGCCCGGAGTGCGCCGGCGACGGACGCGTCCGCTCCCGCCGCACCCTGACCGTGAAGATCCCGGCCGGTGTCGACAACGGCACCCGGATCCAGCTGGCCGGCGAGGGCGAGGTCGGCCCCGGCGGCGGTCCCGCCGGCGACCTGTACGTCGAGATCCACGAACTGCCGCACAGCACCTTCCAGCGGCGCGGCGACGACCTGCACTGCACGGTCACCATCCCGATGACGGCGGCCGCCCTCGGCACCAAAGTGCCGCTGGAGACGCTGGACGGCATGGAGGAGGTCGACATCCGGCCCGGCACCCAGTCAGGCCAGTCGATCCCGCTGCACGGCCGGGGCGTCACGCATCTGCGCGGCGGCGGCCGGGGCGACCTCATCGTGCACGTCGAGGTGCAGACCCCGGGCAAGCTCGACCCCGAACAGGAACGCCTGCTGCGCGAACTCGCCAAGCTCCGCGGCGAGGAACGACCGCTGGGCCAGTTCCAGCCGGGGCAGCAGGGGCTGTTCTCCCGGTTGAAGGACGCCTTCAACGGGCGCTGACGCGGGCGTCGGTGGTCGTGCCGGGGGTCCGGGGGTCGTCCCCCGGGTGGGTACGGTCAGCCGGGGCAGCAGGGGTTGTTCTCCCGGTTGAAGGACGTCTTCGACGGGCGCTGACGGACGACACCGACGGTGCTGCGCGCGGGGGCCGGAAACGGCTCCCGCGGTGCTCCGGAAGGTGCCCCGGGAGCCGCTCTGAAGGTGCCCCGGACACGGCCTGTGCCAAGGGCAAGGGCCGATTGAGCCCCGATTCGGAGATGTCCGAAGGACGTGGCAACATGCCGTCATGTCCTTGGCGCTCACCGATCTCCTTCCGCACCCCGTCGTGCAGGCCCCCATGGCGGGCGGTGTCTCCGTGCCGCGGCTCGCCGCGGCCGTCTCCGAGGCGGGCGGGCTCGGTTTCCTGGCAGCCGGGTACAAGACCGCGGACGGGATGTACCAGGAGATCAAGCAGCTGCGCGGACTGACCGGCCACCCGTTCGGCGTCAACGTCTTCATGCCGCAGCCCGAGACGCCCGACCCGGCCGCCGTCGGCGTCTACGCCCACCAGCTGGCCGGTGAGGCCTCCTGGTACGAGACCGAGCTCGGCGACCCCGACAGCGGCCGCGACGACGGCTACGACGCCAAACTCGCCGTCCTGCTCGACAACCCGGTGCCGGTGGTGTCGTTCCACTTCGGTGTGCCGACCCGCGAGGTCCTGGACTCCCTGCGCCGCGTCGGCACGTTCACCCTGGTCACCGCCACCACCGCCGAGGAGGCGCGGGCCGTGGAGCGGGCGGGCGCCGACGCGGTGATCGCGCAGGGCGTCGAGGCCGGCGGCCACCAGGGCACCCACCGGGACCTCCCGGAGAACGACGGCTCCGGCATCGGACTGCTGTCCCTGGTCGCCGAGGTGCGGGAGACGGTGGGCATCCCGATCGTCGCCGCCGGCGGCATCATGCGCGGCAGCCAGATCGCCGCGGTGCTCGCGGCCGGCGCCCGGGCGGCCCAGCTCGGCACCGCCTTCGTCGCCACCCACGAGTCCGGCGCGCACGCCCTGCACAAGCAGGCGCTGACCGACCCCCTCTACGTCCGCACCGAACTGACCCGCGCCTTCTCGGGACGCCCGGCCCGCGGCCTGGTCAACCGGTTCCTGCGCGAACACGGCCCGTACGCGCCCGCCGCCTACCCGGACGTCCACCATCTCGCCGCGCCGCTGCGCAGGGCCGCCGCCGAGGCGGGGGACGCACAGGGCATGGCACTGTGGGCGGGACAGGGCCACCGGATGGCCCGGGAGCTGCCCGCCGGGCAGCTGGTGGAGGTGCTGGTCGCCGAACTCGCCGCCGCCCGGACGGCGTTGTCGGCGGGGGGTGCCGGATGACCGCGCCGGTCTTCGTGGTGGAGCACTTCGACACGGACGACTCCGGACACCATGTGCTCGACGGCCCCGAGGGGCGGCACGCCGTCTCCGTGAAGCGGCTGCGGGCCGGGGAGCGCGTCGTCCTCACCGACGGCGCGGGCCGCAGGGCCGAGGGCGAGGTGACCGGCACCGAGGGCAAGGACCGGCTGATCGTGCGCCTCGGGGACGTCGTCGAGGAGCCCGAGGAGTCGCCCCGGCTCACCGTCGTCCAGGCGCTGCCCAAGGGCGACCGGGGCGAGCTGGCCGTGGAGACGATGACCGAGGTCGGCGTCGACGCGATCGTGCCGTGGTCCGCGGCGCGCTGCATCACGCAGTGGAAGGGCGAGCGCGGACTGAAGTCCCTCGCCAAGTGGCGGGCGACGGCCCGGGAGGCCGGCAAGCAGTCCCGCCGGGCGCGCTTCCCGGAGGTCGCGGACGCGGCGACGACCAGGCAGGTTGCCTCACTTCTCGCCGAAGCCGACTTCGCCGCCGTGCTCCACGAGAGCGGCACCGAACCCCTCGCCACCGCCGAACTCCCCGGCTCCGGCAGCATCGTGCTGGTCGTCGGCCCCGAAGGCGGGGTCTCGCCGGAGGAGTTGGCGCTCTTCGCGCAGGCCGGTGCCAGGCCCTACCGCCTGGGCCGCAGCGTCCTGCGCACCTCCACGGCAGGCACCGCCGCCACGGCCGTCCTGCTGGCCCGCACGGGCCGCTGGTCCTGACGACGACGGCCGGCCGTCAGCCGTGCGGTCGCCCGTCAGCGGTCCGCCGCGCGGGCGGCGGCGACCGCCGGGAACAGGTCCCAGCCGTCCAGCTCCGCGGCCCCGGTGAGCAGCCCGCGCCGGACCGCCTCGTCGACGAAGGCCCGTACGACACCGGGCTCGTGCAGGTTGAGCGCCGCGTGTCCGCCGAGGGCCACAGCCCCGGAGTGCAGGAAACCGTCGGGGACGAAACGGCCCTCGCCGCCCCGGAACACCAGGTGGGTCGTTGTCGTCGTCCCCTCCCGGGTCAGGGCGAGCACCTCCTGGCAGGGCCCGTCGGTACGGTGCCGATGACGCACCGACCACAGGTAGGCGGTCGTTTTGCCCGGGGCGGTGTCGTCCACGACGAGTCGTCTGAGCCGGCGTTCGCTGCGCATCGCTCCACGGTAGTGAGGAGTGGCCGTATGCGCCCTACCGCCACGGATGGGGCGGTGGCAGGCTGCCGGGCATGGGGGCATTGAGGTGGGTTCGGGGCGGGACGCGGTGGCGCCGGCCGGTGTCGGCCGTCGGGTTCGTCGTGGTCGTCGTGGGCGGGGCCGTGGCGTGCGAGCCGGGTCCGGTCGGCACGGCGGCGGTGGCGTACACGACCGACGAGACGGTCACCCGGGAGCTCAACCGGCAGAAGGCCGGGGTGCGTTGGCTCAGCTGCACCGCCTCCTACGGGAACCAGGGCGGCGCGTCGTCGCGGCCCGCGAGCGAGGACACCGTGGCCACCGTGGACTGCGACGGGGAGACCGAGGACGGCAAGGAGATCACCGTCACCGGGAAGATCACCCATGCCGTCGACGGCGCCTGTGTGCGCGGGGACATCACCGCGAAAGTGGACGGCAAGCAGTGGTTCCGGGTCGACGGCCTGGGGGACTGCGACGCCACCAGCCCGCCGGCGCTGGGCGAGCCCACGAACCGCGGCCCGCGGCCCACCGTCACCGTGACGGTCACCACGACCGTGTGGTGCGAGCAGTACCCGTCCTGTCGCCCCGTCGAGGGCAAGTGATCCAAACCTCTGTCCAGGCCGACCGCGTGTGCGTAGGGTGATCGAGTGACACAGTCTGCATCGGTCGCCCCCGCCGCGTATCTCCGGTTCCCGCATCCGCACGGCGAGTTGGTCGCCTTCACCGCTGAGGACGACGTGTGGCTCGCCCCGCTCGACGGCGGCCGGGCCTGGCGGGTGAGCGCCGACAACGTGCCGGTGACGCTCCCCCGCATCTCGCCCGACGGCACCACCGTCGCCTGGACCTCCACCCGTGACGGCGCCCCCGAGGTGCACATCGCGCCCGTCGAGGGCGGCCCCGGCCGGCGCCTGACGTACTGGGGGAGCGCGAGGACCCAGGTGCGCGGCTGGACCCCGGACGGGAAAATCCTCGCGCTCAGCACCCAGGGCCAGGCCAGCCTGCGCCGCACCTGGGCCCGCGCGATCCCCCTCGACGGCGGACCCGCCACCACCTTGCCGTACGGCCCCGTCGGCGACGTCGCCCACGGGCCGCGCACGGTCCTGCTGTCCGCGACGATGGGCCGCGAGGCCGCCTCGTGGAAGCGGTACCGGGGCGGCACGGCGGGCAAGCTGTGGATCGCGCAGGACACCGGCGACGGCGGCCCGGAGGAGTTCGTCCGGCTGCACGGCGACCTCGACGGGAACATCGAGTACCCGCTGTGGGTGCGTGACAGGGTCGCCTTCCTCTCCGACCACGAGGGCACCGGCGCGCTGTACTCCTCCCTCGCCGACGGGTCCGACCTGCGCCGGCACACCCCCCTCGGGGGTTTCTACGCCCGGCACGCCGCCACCGACGGCACCCGCGTCGTGTACTCCTGCGCCGGTGAACTGTGGATCCTCGACGACCTGGACGGGGCCGAGCCGCGCCGGCTCGACATCCGGCTGGGCGGGCAGCGCGTCGACCTCCAGCCGTTCCCGGTGAACGCCGCCCGCTGGTTCGGTTCCGCCTCCCCCGACCACACCGCGCGCGGCAGCGCCGTCTGCGTGCGCGGCACCGTCCACTGGGTCACCCACCGCTCCGGCCCCGCCCGCGCGCTCGCCGCCACCCCCGGCGTACGGGCCCGCCGCCCGCGCACCTTCCGCGCGGACGGCGAGGAATGGGTGGTGTGGGTGACGGACGCCGAGGGCGACGACGCCCTGGAGTTCGCCCCCGCCACCGGCCTCGCCCCCGGAGCCACCCCGCGCCGGATCGCCGCCGGACAGCTCGGCCGCGTCCTGGGCCTCGCCATGGCACCCGACGGCAGCCGCGCCGCGGTCGCCTCGCACGACGGCCGTCTCCTGCTCGTCGAGCGGGAGACCGGCGAGGTCCGCGAGGTCGACCGCAGCGAGCACGGCGACGTCTCCGGGCTGACCTTCTCGCCCGACTCCGCCTGGCTCGCCTGGTCCCACCCCGGCCCCCGCCCGCTCAGCCAGCTGCGGCTCGCCAACACCACCGACCTGTCGGTCACCGAGGCGACCCCGCTGCGCTTCCAGGACTACGCGCCCGCGTTCACCCTCGACGGCAAGCACCTCGCCTTCCTGTCGACCCGCTCCTTCGACCCCGTCTACGACGAGTACGTCTTCGACCTCGCCTTCGTCGAGGGCGCCCGCCCGCACCTGATCACGCTCGCCGCGACGACGCCGTCCCCGTTCGGCCCGCAGCGGCACGGCCGCCCCTTCGAGACACCGGACCGGGACGAGACCCCCGACAGCGAGGGCATCCCCGCCACCCGTATCGACCTCGAGGGGCTGGCCGACCGGATCGTGCCGTTCCCGGTCGAGGCCGCCCGCTACTCCAACCTGCGCGCCGCCAAGGACGGGGTGCTGTGGCTGCGGCACCCGGTGCGCGGCGTGCTCGGCGCCTCCAGGGCAACCCCCGAGGACCCCGACCCCAAGACCGAGCTGGAGCGCTACGACCTCGCCCAGCAGCGCATCGAGCATCTGGCCGTGGACGCCGACCACTTCGAGGTCAGCGGCGACGGCAAGCGGGTGCTGCTGTGGACCGACGGACGGCTGAAGGTCGTCCCCAGCGACCGGCGCGCGCCGAACGACGACGACAGCGACGGCAACATCACCGTCGACCTCGACCGGGTGCGCCAGTTCGTCGACCCGGCCGCCGAGTGGCGGCAGATGTTCGACGAGGCCGGCCGCATCATGCGGGACAACTACTGGCGACCGGACATGAACGGCGTCGACTGGGACGGCGTCCTCGACCGCTACCGGCCCGTCCTCGACCGGCTCGCCACCCACGACGACCTGGTCGACCTCCTCTGGGAGGTGCAGGGCGAACTCGGCACCTCGCACGCCTACGTCACACCGGGCGGCGGCTACGGCGGCGGCGCCCGGCAGGGCCTGCTCGGCGCGGACATCTCCCGTCATGAGGACGGTAGTTGGCACGTCGACCGGATCCTGCCCGCGGAGACCTCCGACCCGCAGGGCCGCTCCCCGCTGGCCGCGCCCGGCGTCGCGATCCGCACCGGTGACGCCATCGTCGCCGTGGCCGGACAGCCGGTCGACCCGGTGGCCGGACCGGCGCCGCTGCTGGTCGGCACCGCGGGCAAACCGGTCGAGCTGACCGTCTCCCCGGCCGGCGGCGGGGACCCGCGGCACGCGGTCGTCGTCCCCGTCGCCGACGAGGAGCCGCTGCGCTACCACGCCTGGGTCGCCGACCGGCGGGCCCACGTCCACGAACTGTCCGGCGGCCGGCTCGGCTACATCCACGTGCCCGACATGCAGGCCCCCGGCTGGGCCCAGATCCACCGCGACCTGCGGGTCGAGGTGACCCGTGAGGGCCTGATCGTGGACGTCCGGGAGAACCGCGGCGGACACACCTCCCAGCTCGTCGTCGAGAAGCTGGCCCGGCGGATCGTCGGCTGGGACCTGCCGCGCGGCATGCGCCCGGAGAGCTACCCGCAGGACGCGCCGCGCGGTCCCGTCGTCGCCGTCGCCAACGAGTTCTCCGGCTCCGACGGCGACATCGTCAACGCGGCGATCAAGGCGCTCGGTATCGGCCCGGTCGTCGGCACCCGCACCTGGGGCGGCGTCATCGGCATCGACAGCCGCTACCGGCTCGTCGACGGCACCCTCGTCACCCAGCCCAAGTACGCCTTCTGGCTGGAGGGGTACGGCTGGGGCGTGGAGAACCACGGCGTGGACCCGGACGTCGAGGTGGTGCAGCGCCCGCAGGACCACGCGGCGGGGCGGGACGCGCAGCTGGACGAGGCGGTCCGGCTGGCGCTGGCGGCCCTGGAGGAGAACCCCGCGAAGGAACCGCCGTCCCTTTCCTGACGGCCGGGACGGATACGATGCCCGGGTAGGCGATCAACCGGGCGAGGAGGCACACCCATGGCAGGGGAACCGCAGGACGACTGTCTGTTCTGCAAGATCGTCGCCGGGCAGGTTCCGTCGACGATCGTCCGCGAGACGGAGACGACCGTCGCGTTCCGCGACATAAACCCGCAGGCGCCGACGCACGTCCTGGTCATCCCGAAGGCGCACCACAAGGACGCGGCGGCCCTGGCCGTGGCCGCTCCCGAGGTCGCGGCGGACGTCCTGCGCGAGGCCCAGGCCGTCGCGGACCAGGAGCAGTTGGAGAGCCACCGCGTCGTCTTCAACACCGGCAGCGGCGCCGGGCAGACCGTCTGGCACGCGCACGCCCATGTCCTGGGCGGCCGCGGTCTCGAGTGGCCCCCCGGATAGGCGGCTCCTTGTCCGTACGCGAACTGGTGGTGCTCGGCACCGCCAGCCAGGTCCCCACCCGCCACCGCAACCACAACGGTTATCTGCTGCGCTGGGACGGTGAGGGCATCCTGTTCGACCCCGGCGAGGGCACCCAGCGCCAGATGCTGCGAGCCGGGGTCGCCGCGCACGACCTGAACCGGATCTGCGTCACCCACTTCCACGGCGACCACTCGCTCGGCCTCGCCGGAGTGATCCAGCGCATCAACCTCGACCGGGTGCCGCATCCGGTCACCGCCCACTACCCGGGCTCCGGGCAGCGCTTCTTCGACCGGCTGCGCTACGCCACCGCCTACCGTGAGACGGTCGGCATCACCGAGGCGCCGGTCGGCGCCGACGGCCCGCTCGCCCGCACCGCCGGGTACACCCTGGAAGCGCGGAAGCTGTCGCACCCCGTGGAGTCGTACGGCTACCGGCTGGTCGAACCCGACGGGCGGCGGATGCTGCCCGACCGGCTCGCCGCGCACGGCATCAAGGGCCCGGACGTCGGCCGCATCCAGCGCGAGGGCACGCTCGACGGGGTCCCGCTGGAGGACGTGAGCGAGGTGCGGCGCGGCCAGCGGTTCGCGTTCGTCATGGACACCCGGCTCTGTGCGGGGGTGTACGCGCTGGCCGAGGGCTGCGACCTGCTCGTCATCGAGTCCACGTTCCTCGACGAGGACGAGGAACTCGCCGTCGAGCACGGACATCTGACGGCGGGCCAGGCGGCCCGGGTAGCGCGGGACGCGGGCGTGCGGCATCTGGTGCTCACCCACTTCAGCCAGCGCTACGGCGACCCGGAGGAGTTCGAACGGCAGGCGCGGGCCGCCGGGTACGAGGGGGAACTGACCGTGGCGCGCGATCTGCTGCGAGTACCGCTCCCCAAGCGCCGGTGAGATCGCCGTACGATATTTCGATGCCCGTACCCAAAGCCGAACTGCACCTTCACATCGAAGGCACCCTCGAGCCCGAGCTCGCCTTCGCCCTCGCCGCACGCAACGGCGTCGAACTGCCCTACGCCGACACCGACGCCCTGCGCGAGGCGTACCGGTTCGAGGATCTCCAGTCGTTCCTGAACCTGTACTACGAACTCATGGCGGTGCTGCGCACCGAGCAGGACTTCGAGGACCTCGCCGACGCCTACCTGGCCCGCGCCGCCGCCCAGGGCGTGCGGCACGCGGAGATCTTCTTCGACCCGCAGGCCCATCTGTCCCGGGGCGTCACCATGGACACGGTGGTCGACGGGCTGTGGCGGGCACTGGAGCGCGGGGAGCGGACGCACGGCGTCTCGACCCGGCTGATCATGTGCTTCCTGCGGGACGAGTCCGCCGAGTCGGCGCTGGCGACCCTGGACGCCGCCAAGCCCCACCTGGACCGGATCACCGGTGTCGGCCTCGACTCGGCCGAGGTCGGACACCCGCCGGCGAAGTTCCGCGAGGTGTACGAGGCGGCCGCCGCGCTCGGACTGCGGCGGGTGGCGCACGCCGGTGAGGAGGGGCCGCCGGAGTACATCACCGAGGCGCTGGACGTCCTCGGCGTCGAACGCGTCGATCACGGACTGCGCTGCATGGAGGATCCGGCGCTGGTGGAGCGGCTGGTGCGGGACCGCGTTCCGCTGACCCTGTGCCCGCTGTCCAACGTCCGGCTGCGCACCGTGGACACCCTCGCCGACCACCCGCTGCCCGCGATGCTCGACGCCGGCCTGCTGTGCACGGTGAACTCCGACGACCCCGCCTACTTCGGCGGCTACGCCGGGGACAACTTCGACGCGGTGCGCGACACGCTCGGCCTCGGCCCGGAGCGGCTGCGCGAACTGGCCCGCAACTCCTTCCTCGCCGCGTTCCTGGACGACGACGAGGAGCGCCGGACGCGCTACCTCGCCGAGGTGGAGGCCTACGTTTTCCCGTAGTGCCCGTAGTGCCCGTAGTGCCCGCGGTTCCCCGTAGTTCCCGCGGTTCCCGGCGTCGAGCACGTTGCCGCCGTCCCATTGACGGCCTCTGTTCGCCTATTTAACCTCTGTTCCCATGCATGGATGACGTTCGTACGGGGAGACAGCGCGGGTGGGCCTCGGTACGGGAACGGGGCCGGCGTCCCCCGCCCGCCGGCCCCGCCGACCGCAAGGCCCCGCTCGCCACCGGCCTGGACCTCGTAGGAGCTGCCCCGTGACCGTGCCGACCGCCCGCGACCTGACCGTCACCGAGGTACGGCTCACGCCGATCCTGGTCGCCGACCCGCCGCTGCTGAACACCCAGGGAGTGCACCAGCCGTACACGCCCCGGCTGATCGTCGAGATCGTCACGGCGGACGGGACCACCGGCGTGGGGGAGACCTACGGCGACACCAAGTACCTGGAGATCGCCCACCCCTTCGCCGAGCAGCTGAAGGGGCGCCAGGTCACGGATGTGAACGGCCTCTTCGCGCTCCTGGACGAGGTCTCCGTGGCGGCCTCCCGGGTGGAGAACGCCGTCGACGTCGGCGGGCTGCGCGGCGTGCAGACCGCCGACAAGCTGCGGCTGTCCATCGCCTCCGCCTTCGAGGTCGCCTGCCTCGACGCCCTCGGCAAGGCGCTCGGACTGCCCGTGCACGCCCTGCTCGGCGGCAAGGTCCGCGACGCCGTGGAGTACAGCGCGTACCTCTTCTACCGGTACGCCGACCACCCCGAGGGCGTCCCCGCCGAGAAGGACGACTGGGGCGCTGCCCTGGATCCGGCCGGCGTCGTCGCGCAGGCCCGTGCCCTCAAGGAGCGTTACGGCTTCACCTCGTTCAAGCTCAAGGGCGGCATCTTCCCGCCCGAGGAGGAGATCGCAGCCGTCCGCGCCCTCGCCGAGGCCTTCCCCGGCCACCCGCTGCGACTCGACCCCAACGGCGCCTGGTCCGTCGAGACCTCGGTCCGGGTGGCCGAGGAGGTCGGCGGGCTCCTGGAGTACCTGGAGGACCCGACGCTCGGCACCCCCGCCATGGCCGAGGTCGCCGCGCGCACCGGAGTGCCGCTCGCCACCAACATGTGCGTGACGACCTTCCCCGAGATCAAGGAGGCGTTCACCACGGACGCCGTCCAGGTCGTCCTCTCCGACCACCACTACTGGGGCGGACTGCGCAACACGCTGCACCTGGCCGCCGTCTGCCGAACCTTCGGCGTGGGCGTCTCTATGCACTCCAACACCCACCTCGGCATCAGCCTCGCCGCGATGACCCACGTCGCGGCCACCGTGCCGAACCTGCACCACGCCTGCGACTCCCACTACCCGTGGCAGTCCGAGGACGTGCTCACCGAACGTCTCACCTTCGAGGACGGCACCGTGCGGGTGTCCGACGCCCCCGGCCTCGGCGTCACCCTCGACCACGACCGGCTCGCCGCCCTGCACCGGCGATGGCTGGCGGACGACGGCGCGCTCCGCGACCGCGACGACGCGGCGGCCATGCGGGTCACCGACCCCGCGTGGGCCGCCCCGACGGTGCCCCGCTGGTGAGGCGTCCCCGGCCGTGGCGGACGGCGTGTCGTCAGTGTTGTCGGTGGATTGGTGCACACTGGCCAGAACCGCACCAGGCCAGGGAGCGCATCGTGAAGGCGTCCACCACGTCAGCCGGAGAGGGAATCACCGACAGCGCCCCCCGGGGCGTCATCGGCCACAGCGGCGTCCCGGCGGGGGCGCACGGCGTGCCCCACGTCGACCCGCTCGCCGCGCTGCGCACACCCGACGACCCGCCCTGGGACGTCCACCTCACCGGCACCGTCTTCCTCGACATCATCTTCACCGGGCTCGACTCCGCCCCGGTGCGCGGGACCGAGTCCTGGGCGCGCGGGATGGGGTCGAGCCCCGGCGGCGTCGCCAACATGGCCACCGCCCTCGCCCGCCTCGGCCTGCGCACCTCCCTCGCGGCGGCCTTCGGTGACGACCACTACGGGGAGTACTGCTGGGACGCCCTGGAGCAGGGCGAGGCCATCGACCTCTCCGCGTCGCGCACCGTGCCCGGCTGGCACTCCCCGGTCACCGTCTCCATGGCCTACGAGGGGGAGCGCACCATGGTCACCCACGGCCACGAACCGCCCCCGGAGGACCCCTCCCACCGGTCGGCCTCCAGCAGCGGCAAGCTGCTCCCGCCCGGCGCGGACCTCTCGCCCTGCCCGCCCCGCGCGCGGGGCGCGGTCGCCTCCCTCACCCCGGGCCGCAGCGAACACTGGATCGCCCGTGCCGCGCTGCAGGGAACCAGGATCTTCGGCGACGTCGGCTGGGACGACACCGGCCTGTGGGACCTCGCCGCACTGCCCGACCTGCGGCACTGCGAGGCGTTCCTGCCGAACGCCGAGGAGGCCATGCGCTACACCGGCACCGACTGCCCCCGCGCCGCCGCGCACGCCCTCACCGAGTACGTGCCGGTCGCGGTGGTCACCCTCGGCGCGGACGGGGCGTACGCCGTGGACCGGCGCACCGGGGAGAGCGCCGAGGTGCCCGCCATCGCCGTGGAGGCCCTCGACCCGACCGGCGCCGGGGACGTCTTCGTGGCGGGCTTCGTCACCGGCAGCCTGGCCGGCTGGCCGCTCGCCGACCGCCTCGGCTTCGCCGGCCTGACCGCGGCCCTCTCCGTCCAGGAGTTCGGCGGCTCCCTGTCGGCGCCCGGCTGGTCGGAGATCGCGGCCTGGTGGCGCGAGGTCCAGTCCGTCGAGGGCCAGGACCCGGCCGCCCTGAGCCGGTACGCGTTCCTCGACGACCTGATCCCCGACGGCCTGGTCCGCCCCTGGCCCCTCCGCAGAGCGGTCCCCACCATCGGCTTCGGCCGGTCCACCTGACCCACGCCCCCGGCCGTCACCTCCTGCCCACTGGTCCGCAACCGCCCCGCTGGGAAAAGGCCTACGGGGTTGTCACCCCCGCGTCGTACCCTGGGAGGCGCGAGGCCGCCCTCAGTTGCGCGGCCCTGACGAGGAGGAATCGCAGGCCTTCAGCGCCGGCCCATGACTCAGACACCCACAGCTCAGACCCCCGCGCAGGAGCAGACGAGAGTGCAGTTCACCGTCCCGGCCAAACACCCCATGGTGACCGTGCTGGGTTCCGGCGACTCCCTCCTGCGCGTGATCGAGAAGGCCTTCCCGGGGGCCGACATCCATGTCCGGGGCAATGAGATCAGCGCGGTCGGCGATGCCGGGGAGGTAGCCCTCGTCTCGCGCGTTTTCGACGAGATGATGCTGGTGCTGCGCACCGGGCAGCCGATGACGGAGGACGCGGTGGAACGCTCGATCGCCATGCTGAAGGCGAGCGAGAACGGGGAGAGCGACGGCCAGGAGACCCCGGCCCAGGTGCTCACACAGAACATCCTGTCCTCGCGCGGCCGCACGATCCGCCCCAAGACGCTCAACCAGAAGCGCTATGTCGACGCGATCGACAAGCACACCGTCGTCTTCGGCATCGGTCCCGCCGGTACCGGCAAGACCTATCTCGCCATGGCCAAGGCGGTGCAGGCCCTGCAGTCCAAGCAGGTCAACCGCATCATCCTGACCCGCCCCGCAGTCGAGGCCGGAGAGCGCCTGGGCTTCCTGCCCGGCACCCTCTACGAGAAGATCGACCCGTACCTGCGCCCGCTCTACGACGCCCTGCACGACATGCTCGACCCCGACTCCATCCCGCGCCTGATGGCGGCGGGCACGATCGAGGTCGCCCCGCTGGCGTACATGCGCGGCCGGACGCTCAACGACGCCTTCATCATCCTGGACGAGGCGCAGAACACCAGCCCCGAGCAGATGAAGATGTTCCTCACCCGGCTCGGCTTCGACTCGAAGATAGTGATCACGGGTGACGTCACCCAGGTCGACCTGCCGAGCGGGACCAAGTCCGGTCTGCGCCAGGTGCAGGACATCCTGGAGGGCGTCGAGGACGTCCACTTCTCCCGGCTGTCGTCGCACGACGTCGTACGCCACCGGCTGGTGGGCCGTATCGTCGACGCGTACGAGCAGTACGACAGCGAGCACGGCACCCAGAACGGCACGCACAAGAGCGGCGGCCGGGGCAAGTCCGGGCACAAGGGGAAGTAGACCGAGCAGCAGATGTCGATCGACGTCAACAACGAGTCCGGAACCGAGGTCGACGAGCGGGCGATCCTCGACATCGCCCGCTACGCGCTCGCGCGGATGCGCATCCACCCGCTCTCCGAGCTCTCGGTGATCGTCGTGGACTCCGGAGCGATGGAACAGCTCCACATCCAGTGGATGGACCTGCCCGGCCCGACGGACGTGATGTCGTTCCCGATGGACGAGTTGCGGCCGCCGTCCAAGGATGGCGACGAGCCCCCGCAGGGCCTGCTCGGTGACATCGTGCTGTGCCCCGAGGTCGCCGCCCGGCAGGGCGCCGAGGCACCGACGCGGCACACCATGGACGAGGAGCTGCAACTGCTCACCGTCCACGGTGTGCTGCACCTGCTGGGCTACGACCACGAGGAGCCCGACGAGAAGGCCGAGATGTTCGGTCTGCAGGCCGCCATCGTGGACGGCTGGCGCGCGGAGAAGGGCATGACCGGCCCGTCCCCCGCCCCGACCGTGTCATGAGTCCCGGGCTCGTCCTCGGCGCGATCGCCCTGATCGTCGTCGCCTGGCTGTTCGCCTGCGCGGAGACGGGCATCGCGCGCGTCTCCGGCTTCCGCGCCGAGGAGGCCGTGCGTTCCGGCCGCCGGGGCAGCGCCGGGCTCGCGAGGATCGCCGCCGACCCCACCCGCTACCTCAACGTGGCGCTGCTGGTCCGCGTCGGCTGCGAGATGGCCGCCGCCGCGCTGGTCACCTACGCCTGCCTCCGGCAGTTCGACGGCACCGCCGAGGCCCTGCTGATCGCCATCGCGGTCATGGTCCTCGTCTCGTACGTCGCCGTCGGCGTCTCCCCGCGCACCATCGGCCGCCAGCACCCGATGAACACGGCCACGGCGGCGGCGTACGTCCTGCTGCCGCTGGCCAGGATCATGGGGCCGATCCCGTCCCTGCTGATCCTCATCGGCAACGCGCTCACCCCCGGCAAGGGTTTCCGGCGCGGCCCCTTCGCCTCCGAGGCGGAACTGCGCGCGCTGGTCGACCTCGCGGAGCAGGAGTCGCTGATCGAGGACGAGGAGCGCCGCATGGTGCACTCGGTCTTCGAACTGGGGGACACCCTGGTCCGTGAGGTCATGGTCCCGCGCACGGACCTGGTGATGGTCGAGCGCTACAAGACCATCCGCCAGACCCTCACCCTCGCCCTGCGCTCCGGTTTCTCCCGGATGCCGGTGACCGGCGAGAGCGAGGACGACATCGTCGGCATCGTGTATCTGAAGGACCTGGCCCGCAAGACGCACATCAGCCGGGACGCGGAGAGCGAGCTGGTGTCCACGGCGATGCGGCCGGCGTTCTTCGTGCCCGACACCAAGAACGCCGGCGATCTGCTGCGCGAGATGCAGAAGGACCGCAACCACGTCGCCGTCGTCATCGACGAGTACGGCGGCACCGCCGGCATCGTCACCATCGAGGACATCCTCGAGGAGATCGTCGGCGAGATCACCGACGAGTACGACCGGGAGATCGCGCCGGTGGAGGAGCTGGGCGAGGACCGCTACCGGGTCACCGCCCGTCTCGACATCACCGACCTCGGCGAGCTGTACGGCCTGGAGGAGTACGACGACGAGGACGTGGAGACCGTCGGCGGACTGCTCGCCAAGCTGCTCGGCCGGGTGCCGATCGCGGGCGCGTCCGCCGTGGTCGGCCTGCCCGACGAGCGCCGACTGCGGCTGACGGCGGAGGCGGCGGCCGGCCGCCGCAACAAGATCGTCACCGTGCTGGTGGAGCCGGTGGCGCCGGGAGACCCGGGGGAGCCGGTGGACCCGTCCCGGGTCGAGGAGGAGCCGACGCGATGACCCCGGAGGACCTGCGTGCCCTCTGTCTCTCCTTCGACGCCGTCGTGGAGGACTTCCCGTTCGACCCGGAGACCTCGGTCTTCAAGGTCCTGGGCAAGGTCTTCGCACTGACGGCCCTGGATGCCGAGCCCCTGACCGTCAACCTCAAGTGCGACCCGGAGGACGCGATCCGGCTCCGCGCCGAACACCCGGACCTGATCGTTCCCGGCTACCACATGAACAAACGCCACTGGAACACCGTCACGGTGGACGGCACCCTCCCCGACCGCCTGGTCAGGGAACTGGTCGAGGACTCCTACGACCTGGTCGTCGCCGGCCTGCCGCGCGCCGACCGCCTCCGCCTCGACCGCCCCTGAGACGGGCTCCGTATGCTCAGGTCCATGACCGACAGCAACGCGCTCGACCCCGAGGACCACAAGATCGTCACCCTGGCCCGTTCCGCGCGGGCCCGTAACGGTGTGCCCGAGGGGGCCGCCGTACGGGACGAGAACGGGCGGACCTATGTCGCGGGGACCGTGGCCCTGGACTCCCTGCGGCTGACCGCCCTGCAGACGGCGGTGGCGATGGCGGTGGCGTCCGGGGCGAAGTCGTTGGAGGCGGCGGCCGTGGTGACGACGGAGGAGTCGGTGCCGGACGCGGACCTCGCGGCGGTACGGGACCTCGGCGGCCCCGGGACCCCGGTGCTGCTGGCCGGCCCGGACGGGACGGTCCGGGAGACACTTGCCGCGGGATGATCCCCCGCAAGGTGTTACCGGCGGTAAATGGGCCGGATTTCCACCTTGTCGTTGCCTCGCCTCCCGCGCATCAATGGAACCGTTGATTCCGACGGGCCGTCAGACCCGGTCCGTCGGACCCCTTCGTCTCGTGCAGCGTCACCGCTCCCACCTGCCCGAGCGCTTCCCCCCACGGAAAGGGAACCGGACTCCATGAGAGGCACACGAATCGGCACCGGCGCGTCCCTGGTCGCCGCCGTGGCGGCCTGCGGGCTCGCCTTCGCCCCCTCCGCCGCCGCCGTCGCCCCCAGGACGGCGACCGTCAACGCCGACTGCGGAAGCCGGGGCGGTGGTGCCGCCACCCTCACGGCCACCCAGAGCGGCACGTCCGCCACCGTCACCATCAACACCTCCGTGGTCACCGCGCCCCTCGCGATCAGCAAGGACTCGCTCGTCTCGCAGCTCACCCTGGTCAAGGCCGGCGGCGGCACCACCGTCTTCAAGGGCACCAAGAACCCGGCCATGGCGACCGGGGACGCCCTCGAGGTCGGCCCGCTCTCCGGGACCGTGGCCTCCGGCGACAGCCTGGAGGCGTTCGGCGGCACGCTGAAGGTGACCGCGTTCGGCTTCATCACCATCACGTGCACGACCGGCGGACCGCAGTCACCGGGCCCGTTCGTCTTCGACTGATCCCCGGCCGCCGCTCCCCGGTCCCTGCTCACCGGTCCTCACCGGTCCGGGCACCCCACCGGGTGTCCGGACCGGTGGGGTGTCCGGACCGGTGCGGGCGGGTGGTACGGCGGGGCCTTGGGGATCAGGGAGAATGGGCGGCATGAGTGTTCGTACCCAGTCATCCGAGCAGCCCGCCGAAGCTGTCCACCGGGCCGGCTTCGCCTGCTTCGTGGGCCGCCCCAACGCGGGCAAGTCCACCCTCACGAACGCTCTGGTCGGGCAGAAGGTGGCGATCACCTCCAACCGGCCGCAGACGACCCGGCACACCGTGCGCGGCATCGTCCACCGCCCCGAGGCGCAGCTGATCCTCGTCGACACCCCCGGCCTGCACAAGCCGCGCACGCTGCTCGGCGAGCGGCTGAACGACGTGGTCCGCACCACCTGGGCCGAGGTCGACGTGATCGGCTTCTGCCTTCCCGCGGACCAGAAGATCGGCCCCGGAGACCGCTTCATCGCCAAGGAACTGGCCGGGATCAAGAAGACCCCGAAGGTCGCCATCGTCACCAAGACCGACCTGGTGGACAACAGGACCCTGGCCGAGCAGCTCATCGCCGTCGACCGGCTGGGCCAGGAGCTGGGCATCACCTGGGCGGAGATCGTCCCGGTGTCGGCGACCACGGACAAGCAGGTCGACCTGCTGGCCGACCTGCTGATCCCGCTGATGCCCGAGGGCCCCGCCCTCTACCCCGAGGGCGACCTGACGGACGAGCCCGAGCAGGTCATGGTGGCGGAGCTGATCCGCGAGGCCGCCCTGGAGGGCGTCCGCGACGAGCTGCCCCACTCCATCGCCGTGGTCGTGGAGGAGATGCTGCCCCGCGAGGACCGCCCCGCCGACAAGCCCCTCCTGGACATCCACGCCAACCTGTTCATCGAGCGCACCAGCCAGAAGGGCATCGTCATCGGCCCCAAGGGCAAGCGCCTGAAGGACGTCGGCATCAAGTCCCGCAAGCAGATCGAGGCCCTCCTCGGCACCCCCGTCTTCCTCGACCTGCACGTGAAGGTCGCCAAGGACTGGCAGCGGGATCCGAAGCAGTTGCGGCGGCTGGGGTTCTGACGCGGGTGGGTGTTTCGGCGAGCGTCTGGGGGGCGTCGGCATCAGGTCGCGCAAGCAGGTCGAGGCCCTCCTCGGCACCCCGCCGCGCGGCGGTAGCCGCATGTCGATGCGGCCTCGACCTGCACGTGAAGGCCGCCAAGGACTGGCAGCGGGATCCGAAGCAGTTGCGGCGGCTGGGGTTCTGACGCGGGTGGGTGTTTCGGCGAGCGTCTGGGGGGCGTCGGCACCGGTCGCACGCCCGCCGCGCACAGGTCGTCGACCAGCCGGTCGTAGAAGTCCAGGCCGCCCTTCGCCCGCACCCGCGGCCAGGAGACCGAGAAGCGGTACGCGTCCACCCCCAGTCCGGCCAGGAGCGCCACGTCCTCGCCGTGGCGGTGGACGTGGTCACAGGCCACCGCCGCCGTCGAGCCGTCCCGCACCCGCCCCGGCTCGGCGCTGAACTCGTCCCACACGGACGGCTCGCGTTCGTCCACCGCGCCCTCGATCTGGTGCGCCGAGGTCGACACGCCCCACAGGAAGCCGTCCGGGAAACGGGGGATCGGGTTCGTCGTCGCCATGGCACGGATCATCCGCACCGACCGCTGTCCGAGTCAACGCCCTTGCGGGGAAGGGTGGTTACGCTCCCTCCTTGAGCACTCTGCTGATCAGCGTGCGTTGTTCCTCGGTCAGCAGGGGGTCCGCGCAGTACACCGACCGCCCGTCCACCGTGATCCGGTAGCTGAAGCCGTCCGGCACCCCGGCCGGCGGCGCGCCCCGGCCGGCGGCCACGGCCCCCTCGGCCAGGGCGTGCCACTCGGGCGCGTCGGCCCGTCCCGAGGTGTCCACCTCGGCCTGCCGCTCGATACCGGCGAATCCACCGGTGCGTGTCACCTGAATGCGCATGGTTCTGTGTCTAGTACGGAACTACAGCGTCCGCACTCCCACCCGCTCCCAGGCCTTCGACACCGCCCGCAGCTCCTCGCCCTCCCCGAACCGGGCCCGCGCCGCCTGCACCGTCAGCGTCGCGAAGTCCGTGAACTGCGCGTCCTGCGTCAGCTCGCCGCCGGTCAGCACGTCGTACCAGACCTGCCCCGCCCGCTCCCAGGAGTGTCCGCCGAGGGTGGTGGCGGCGAGGTAGAAGGCGTGGTTGGGGATGCCGGAGTTGATGTGGACGCCGCCGTTGTCGCGGCCGGTGCGGACGTAGTCGTCCATCGTCGAGGGCTGCGGGTCCTTGCCGAGGACGTCGTCGTCGTACGCGGTGCCCGGCTCCTTCATGGAGCGCAGCGCCTTGCCGGTGACCCGCGGGGCGAGCAGCCCCGCGCCGATCAGCCAGTCGGCCTCGCCGGCGGTCTGGCCGAGCGTGTACTGCTTGATCAGGGAGCCGAAGACGTCCGACACCGACTCGTTGAGCGCGCCGGACTGGCCGAAGTAGTCCAGGTTGACGGTGTACTGGGTGACGCCGTGCGCGAGTTCGTGGCCGATGACGTCGATGGGGATGGTGAAGTCGAGGAAGATCTCCCCGTCCCCGTCGCCGAAGACCATCTGATCGCCGTTCCAGAAGGCGTTGTTGTAGTCCCGGTCGTAGTGCACGGTGGCGACCAGCGGCAGCCCGGCGCCGTCGATCGAGTCGCGGGAGAACGCCCTCAGGAAGAGTTCGAAGGTGGCGCCGAGGCCCGCGTAGGCGCGGTTCACGGTGGCGTCCTTGCCGGGCTCCTCACCCTCCCGGCGGGCCGCCGCCCCGGGCAGCTTCGTGCCGTGCCGGGCGTCGTGGACGGTGCGGTGCGGCTTGCCGGACTCGGCCGCGGCGAGCGGGGCGACGGCGGCGGCGCCGACGACCGTGGTCAGGCGGCGCTGGGTGCGCTCGTAGGCGTCACGCTGGAGGGTGCGGCGGGCGGGTCCGGCGAGTGCGGGGTCCTCGGCCTGCGCGAGCCGGTCGAGGACGTGCGGCGGGACGATGGTGCAGAAGACGGGCTCGAAGCCCCCGTTGGTGGTCATGTCCGGCACCTTTGCACTGTGTGACGACTCTGTCACCATCCGCAACCGCGATTGGTGAAAAGTGCGGTCGATCCCTGCGGTCGGATGCCTTGGAGTGGTATACGGCACTTTTTGTCCCGATCCTCCCTCTGGTCCCGCATACTGATACGGACGCTCGCACGGGCCCGTGTCTCGGTTAAGCTGCGCAGCATCATGCGTTTCGGGCTGCTTCTCCTTAGCTGCCGCGGTGAGGGTCTGCAGTAGGCCGACCCCCTCCCCGCGGAGTTTGGCGCTGCGCCGTCGGCCGTCCCTTTCCGGTCTCATCCCGGATCACCGCGGACCCTCGAGGAGCCCACGCACCATGGTCAACCGCCAGCAGCCCAGTTCCATGCCGATCCACAAGTACGGCCGCTACGAGCAGGTCGACATCCCCGACCGGACGTGGCCGGGCAACCGGATCACCACCGCCCCCCGCTGGCTCTCCACCGATCTGCGCGACGGCAACCAGGCCCTGATCGACCCCATGTCGCCCGCCCGCAAGCGCGCGATGTTCGACCTGCTGGTCAAGATGGGCTACAAGGAGATCGAGGTCGGCTTCCCGGCCTCCGGCCAGACCGACTTCGACTTCGTGCGCTCCATCATCGAGGACCCGGACGCCATCCCCGAGGACGTCACGATCTCCGTGCTGACCCAGGCCCGCGAGGACCTGATCGAGCGTACGGTCGAGTCCCTGAAGGGCGCCCGCCGCGCCACCGTGCACCTGTACAACGCCACCGCCCCGGTCTTCCGCCGCGTGGTCTTCCGCGGCTCCAAGGACGACATCAAACAGATCGCCGTCGACGGCACCCGCCTGGTCGTGGAGTACGCCGAGAAGCTGCTGGGCCCGGAAACGCACTTCGGCTACCAGTACAGCCCCGAGATCTTCACCGACACCGAGCTGGACTTCGCGCTGGAGGTCTGCGAGGCGGTGATGGACGTCTACCAGCCCGGTCCGGGCCGCGAGATCATCCTCAACCTGCCGGCGACCGTCGAGCGCTCCACCCCCTCCACCCACGCCGACCGCTTCGAGTGGATGGGCCGCAACCTGTCCCGCCGCGAGTACGTCTGCCTGTCCGTCCACCCGCACAACGACCGCGGCACGGCCGTGGCCGCCGCCGAGCTGTCCCTGATGGCCGGCGCCGACCGCGTCGAGGGCTGCCTGTTCGGGCAGGGCGAGCGCACCGGCAACGTCGACCTGGTCACCCTGGGCATGAACCTGTTCTCCCAGGGCGTCGACCCGCAGATCGACTTCTCCGACATCGACGAGATCCGTCGCACGTGGGAGTACTGCAACCAGATGGAGGTCCACCCGCGCCACCCGTACGTGGGCGACCTGGTCTACACGTCCTTCTCCGGCTCCCACCAGGACGCCATCAAGAAGGGCTTCGACGCCATGGAGGCCGACGCGAAGGCCCGGGGCGTCACCGTCGACGACATCGAGTGGGCGGTGCCGTACCTGCCCATCGACCCCAAGGACGTCGGCCGCTCCTACGAGGCCGTCATCCGCGTCAACTCGCAGTCCGGCAAGGGCGGTATCGCCTACGTCCTGAAGAACGACCACAAGCTGGACCTGCCGCGCCGCATGCAGATCGAGTTCTCGAAGATCATCCAGGCCAAGACGGACGCCGAGGGCGGCGAGGTCACCCCGGCCGACATCTGGTCGGTGTTCCAGGACGAGTACCTGCCCAACCCGGACAACGCCTGGGGCCGCATCCAGGTCAAGAACGGCCAGTCCACCACCGACCGGGACGGCGTCGACACGCTCACCGTCGAGGCCACCGTCGACGGTGCGGCCACCGTGCTGACCGGCAGCGGAAACGGCCCGATCTCCGCGTTCTTCGCGGCCCTGCAGTCCATCGGCGTCGACGTACGGCTGCTCGACTACCAGGAGCACACGATGAGCGAGGGCGCCTCCGCGCAGGCCGCCTCCTACATCGAGTGCGCCATCGGCGAGAAGGTCCTGTGGGGCGTCGGAATCGACGCGAACACCACGCGCGCCTCGCTGAAGGCGGTCGTCTCGGCCGTCAACCGGGCGGCCCGCTGAACAGCTGCTCCGAGAGGTCCGGGGGTCCCGCCCGCCGTTTCCGGCGGGCGGGACCCCGTCGGTTACCGGCCAATCCCCGTGCGGGTCACGGGAAGGTCTCGTGCGAGGTACTGACGAAGACTCTTCGATGTGGCTAACATCACGCAAGCGCGGCGATGAGGCCGGGGCGATGTGGAGGTGCGACGTGCTGCCAGGACGGGGACCCGACGGCCGTGCCGCTGTCACCAGACTCTCGCGCCTGCTGGGAACCCGGACCGCGTGGACGGCCGTCGGCGACGGGGAGTTCTTCTGCCCCGGTTGCGGCGGCGACCGCAACTACCGGCGGCTGACCGGACAGCGCCGCTTCATCCTCCTCGGCGTGCCCGTGGTGCCGCGCGGCACGGCCGGCCCGGTCGTCGAATGCGCGGCCTGCCTCCGCCACTTCGGCACCGACGTCCTGGACCACCCCACCACCACCCGCTTCTCCGCGATGCTCCGCGACGCCGTCCACACCGTCGCCCTCGCGGTGCTGGCCGCGGGCACCTGCTCGCGGGCGTCCCTGGAGACCGCCGTCGCCGCCGTCCGCGCGGCCGGCTTCGACGACTGCACCGAGGACCGGCTGGCCGCGCTCGTCGAGGCGCTGGCCGCCGACACCGGCCGCTTCACCGGCGAGCCCTGCACGGCGGGTCTCGCCACAGAACTCCACGAGGCCCTCGACCCGCTGGCCCCGCACCTCGCCGCCCCGGGCCGCGAATCGATCCTCCTGGGCGGTGCCCGCATCGCCCTCGCCGACGGCCCCTACACCCCCGCCGAACGCGATGCCCTCGCCACGGTCGGCGCGGCCCTCACCATCTGCTCGACCGACGTGACCCGCCTGCTGACGGCGGCCCGGACACCGTCCTGACCGCTCGGGGCCGGCCCGGCTCAGTGGAACCCGGTGAGTTCGAGGTGCATGACCAGGCGGTCGTGGCCGGGCCCGAAGTAGTTCCTGCGCAGGCCCGCGTCGGGCTGTTCGGGGCGGAAGCCCAGGGACCGGTAGAGCAGTATGGCCGCGTGGTTGGCAGGTTCCACCGTCAGGCGGACCAGTTCGATCCCGCTGTCACGCAGCCGCGCCAGGACCTCCAGCATCAGCTCCCGGCCCAGTCCGTGGCGGCGGCGCTCCTCGGCCACGCACAGGCCGAGGATCCAGCTCTCCCGGTTGAGCACCGTGGTCCCGGCCAGGACGTAGCCGCGCAGGCGTCCCTCGCCGTCGTCGAGGACCAGGAGGTGTTCGGCGTACATGTCGTAGAGCTGGCGCAACAGGAACGCGGGGTACGCGACCTCCTGGAAGACCGCCTCGTCGAGCCGTTGCAGTTCGGGCAGGTCGGACTCCTGTGCCGTCCGCGGGACCAGGGGCCGCAGGTCGGGGAACGGGTCCGGTTCCCCGAGACACCCACGGCGGTCCAGGGCGTGCTCCAGCGGTTCGGCGGTCATGCCACCCCCCAGTCGAGACGTTCGGGATGTGCGGACGTCAACACGACAGCTCCGACGCGGTTCACACTCAAGGAGTAGGAGCCCCGGTGGCGCCGGTGGTTTCGCCTCGCTAGAGTGAGCGCCCAACTCGCCTCATGCAAGGACGAGTTCATATTTGTCGGCGATGTGCTGTCGTGCGCCCGTCGTGCGCCTGTTCTTCGGGGTCGGCCGGTTTTGGACTCTCTGCGCGTTTCGCGTCGGCTTACCGCGTGAATCCCGTCATATGCTGTTTCGCCTGCCGATGTTCACGGGGCACGAGCGCAGGGCGCACAGTCTTGTCCGACACTGATGGGAATACGACAGGGTGATTATGGATCGCAACGCCGATGCGCCGTGGTCGCAGTTCGATCCTGAGGTGTACGTCGACCTCAATTACCGCACACCACTCGAAGTCGATCTCCTGATCGTGCGCTTGATGCGCGACTACTTCAGCAGCTGCTTCGTCCGGGGCGTCCCGGACTCGATGCGCGGTGTCGACGTCGGGGCCGGCGCGAACCTCTATCCGGGCCTGGCCATGCTCCCGTGGTGCGAGAAGATCGTCCTGCTCGAGTACGCGCAGCCGAACGTCGAGTACCTGGAGCGGCAGACGGCGCCCGGGGGCTACGACGAGGCCTGGGACGCGTTCTGGAACGAGCTGAGCGAGGCTCCCGCCTATGCCGATGTCAAACCGAAGGACCGGATCAGCGAGATCGTCCGCGTGGAGCGGGCCAACCTGCTGGACCTCGATGGACAGCGACGCTGGGACATCGGGACGATGTTCTTCGTCGCCGATTCGATGTCGGAGTGCCCCGACGAGTTCCGGCGGGGCGTGCGGTGCTTCATGGACGTGCTGAACGAGGAAGCTCCGTTCGCCGCCGCGTTCATGAAGGAATCCGCTGGATACCGCGTTGGCGAACACTGGTACCCGGCCTACCGGGTGAACGTGGACCAGGTCCGGGAGAGCCTGGAGCCCTTCACCTCCGAGCTGGAGATCCATGATCTGCACCATATGGTGCGGCCGGGCCACGAAGGAATCATCCTTGCCCTGGGACGGCGCAATTCGGAGATTGTGGCCCCCTAGGAACGGGGACCATGTCTGAACACAGGACAACGAGATCTGTACGGGGGTGCGGGGATGCAGATCAAGCCGCGGCAGCATCTGCTGGATATCTGGCGAGCCGCGGCCCGTCATTCGTTCGACGACGGGAAACTCGTCTGGGGGGACACCGAAGGGCTGAGCAGCGTCGCGGACGCGGAACGGCTGCTCTGCCTGCTGTACCCCGCCACCGAGGTTCCCGCGTTCCGCCTCGACCAGCCCGACACCACGGAGAGGGACGTCCTGGGGGCGTTGGAGCGGCTCGGCAGCCGACTGGAGATCCCTCCCAACCTGATCACCGCGCTGGCCCAGTTCATGCGCACCCACACAGGGCCGGACGAAAGCCCCACCTTCGCCGGTGGGCACTACTTCAGGACGGATGACCCCCAGCGGGAACTCACCCACGAACAGAGCCAGTTGGGTGTCGTCGACTCCTATTCCATGTCCGTCACGCTCTGCCTCGCCACCCTGGGATTCCTCAAGGTCTACGAGAACAGCACCACCCGTCCCGAGATGCGCAGGGCGGTCGGTGAGCTGAGAGAGGCCACCAGTCGCAGGCTGACCGCCGCGATGATCAGCCTGCTGCGTTCCTTCACCGTCAACGTCTTCGACGCGGAGTCCGAACAGGGCCGGCGGCTGATCCAGGTCATCGGACAGGGCGGGCAGTCCGACCGGGCCGTACTCCAGCAGTTCTCCCGCCGGTTCCGGCCGCTGCGCGCCACGATCATCGAAAGCCTCAGCCGCGGCATCCAGGTCGACGAGAGCATCCGGGACGAGAGCCAGCTCTTCGAGTGCGGCTGGGCCTGGAGTGTGGTGAAGGACGCGCCGACCATCACCGACCTGAGCGTCCAGGCGCCCGGCCAGCCCGACGGCATCGCCGACCGGCTGCCCTACGTGTACTTCACCGTGGTCGCCCTGGACGGTATCCAGGACCTGTTCTCCGAGCGCACCCTCACCCTGGGGCTGCTCGACACCGACCAGCAGAAACTCGCCGAGGCCCTACGCCTGCGCTGGGAACTCAGCCAGCAGTACTGGTCGGCCATCGCCCGATTCGGAGCCGGGCGCTGGCCCCTGGAGGACCTTCCCTGGCAGACCACCGGCCTGCGGCTGGAGTCGGAGTACTTCTCCCTGACCGTCGCGGCCATCCTCGTCCACGACCTGGTCCGCCGGAAAGCCACCGACGACGACCTCACCCGCACCGTCTCCGTCATGGAGCGCCTCGCCGACCGCGGCCGGGTCACCAGCCGTATGACCAGGAACGATCCCGCGGTCGGGCTGCACAACCCCGGGGTCACCATGCCACTCGCCGGATCGGAACGGTCCGGCGGGCCGCTGCAGTGGCGGATGACCGATTTCTCGGCGCAACTCCTCAAGCGGATCATCCAGCTCGCGGAGCTCTCCCGGAACGTCGACGCACAGGACCGTCTGCTGCGCCTGGCCGAGCAGGCATTCGAGCACCTGTGGAACCGGCGGATCGAGGAGGGTGAGGGGGCAGGCCTCTGGGACAACGCGCGGGCCGTCTTCCCGGACTCACGCGTCGGCCGGCGCCTCTCCTGGAGCATCACCGAACGTGTCACCGAGTGTCTGATCGCCGCGCGCAACCTGTACGAGCAGCAGCCCATCCGCAGTCCCGAACTCGCTCAGCTGGCCCGTGAGCTGCTGAGCGAGGCCACCCATCTGTTCGGTAAGGAACAACTGGAGGCCTCGACCACCGCCGAGGGGAGCCGGGGCCGGGCCATGCGGAGCATCGAGAGCCGGCTGGACCGCGCCCGGAGCCTGGTCGACGACCGGCCCGCGACCGCGTTCGCGCTGGCCCTGCCCGTGCTCCAGGAACTCGACACCCTGGCCCAGGCCCGGGGCGCCGCCGCACAGGAGGTGTGAACCGTGATCGTCTTCGCCGCCTCCGACAAAGGAGGCACCGGTCGCTCGGTCACCAGCGCCAACCTGGCCTACCAGCGCGCCCTCACCGGCGATCACGTGGCATACGTCGATTTCGACTTCGGCTCACCGACTGCCGCCGCCGTCTTCGACGTCCCCGACGCGATGCGCGGCACCGAGGAGCGGGGCCTGCACTCCTACCTCGAGGGTGAGGTCACCGAGCCGGCCCGGATCGACGTCTGGCGGCAGACCGAGCACCCCCGACTGCGCGCCCGGCCCAACCAGTCCGGCCGCCTGGTCCTGTTACCCGGCGACGCCGGCGGTGGCGAGTTCGCCACCGCCGGGGACGCCCTGGAGCGATGCGTCGACCTCCTGCTGCGGCTGAACAGCGAGTTCGACCTGATCATCGTGGATCTGAGCGCCGGCCGCAGCTACGCCGTCGACATGGTCCTCGCGGCAACGGCCCACCCCCAGATGCGGCACGTCCCGTTCCGCTGGCTCGTCTTCCACCGCTGGACCCGACAGCACGTGGTCGCCGCCGCAGGGCTCGTCCACAAGGACCACGGCATCGTCAAGGGCGGTGTCGAGCGAGGACACGACGAGGAGGCGCTGCAGGGCGCCATCCGTTTCGTACGGGCCGCCGTACCCGATCCGGACTCGCCGCTGTGGGCCCAGGGCTCGCCCGCCCAGGCCGCCTGGATGCAGTCCTGCGACGAGGCGCTGCGCCGGCTGGCGGCGGAGCACCGGGTCGGTGACAGCGTGGTGCTCGGTGTCGTACCGCTGGAGCCCATCCTGCAGTGGCGCGAACAGCTGATCACGGAAGAGGACGTGCTCTCGACCCAGATCGCCAACAAGGAGACGCTGGAGGCGCTGGAGGAGATCGCACGACGCCTGACCGACGACTCCTGCTGGGGGCGGCCATGACGGACGCGGTGTTCCGCGAGACCACCGCCGAGCCGCGCACTCAGGCGGTGCCGCTGTCGCACCTCTCCCTGGAGTTGGGCCACCTCTACATGGAGGACTTCGAGGCCGGTCCGGAACACCTGCGGCGGCACTTCGCGCAGGTACGGCCCTGGGCGGACGCGGCACGGGCCGCGGCGGCCGCCCAGACGGGCGGCAAACGCCCCCGGATCAGTACCTGCTTCCTGATCGACGACTACTTCACCCGTTTCTCCAGCCCCGCCGAAGTCGTCCCCATGCTGCTGGCGGAGGCCGACCGGGCCGGTCTCGTCGTCGACTACCTGGCCCGCGAGTCCGGTTGCGCGATCGCCGGCAAGGTACCGGTCGCGGAGGCGGTGGCCGGCCGGCTCGTCGAGGAACCACCACCCGGAAGTTACGGTCTGCGCCCGCCGGTCGCGCAGACCGGCTGGCTGGCCAACGGCGAGCGCAGCCCCGTCGCGCGCGCCCCGCAGGCGATGAAAAGAGCCGCTGCCTGGCAGCCGCCCAAGGAGACCGTGGCTCGCCGCCATTCCGTCTTCCTGGACGTAGAACTCTGGAGCGACGCACCCGACGGGCAGCGCACCTGGTCCTGCCCCTTCCTCGCCGCGGTGTGGCAGCTCGCCCGCCTCGGCCTGCTGCGCACCGAGGGCGAGGCCGTCCTCGAACCCCAGCCGCACACCGCCTCCGGTTTCCCCGAGGACTGGGACGAACTGCCCCCGCTGATCCGGCTCGCCCCCCGGGCGGACCCGTTCGCCGCCTACCGAACCTGTTCGGTGATGCCCAACCGGTTCCAGCCCGTCGAGCACGCGGTCCGCGTCATTCTCGACCAGACCGAGGTGGACCCCGAAGCGTTGCGTCAGGTCGCCCGACGGTCCGCCGGCGAGAAGGTGACCGTCCCCGACTCGGTCGCCGACCGCCTCTCCTACGTCTTCTACGCGGGGCCGTGACATGAGGCCGAGGGAGACCGCACCGCGCGTCGTGCTCGCCTGCGGCGAGGTCCGCACCTCGCTGCTTCCGGCCCTCCAGGCCCTCGACAGCCGGGCCGCCGCCCAGCTCCTCGGACTGCGTGCCGACGAACGCGTCCTGCTTTCCGAACGTCCCAACCTCTACGGGCGCTCGCCCGACACCCTCACCGGCGTCGACTGCCCCCTGCCCAGCGCCAACGGTGCCCGGGTCCGCGCCGTCGGCACGGTCGCCGCACGGGCCGTACTCACCGAGGGGCGCCTGCTCCAGTCCTCCGCGTACTTCAGGGTCCTGGCCAAAGGTCCTGACCATCGGCGGCCGTGGGGCCACTATCTGGTGCGGCCCGGCGTGGTCGAGCCGTTCGGAAAGCTGCCCCACGAGGCGGTGGCCGAGGGCGTGCTGACCGGCGGGCGACACGGCGATCTCGATGTCGGTCTGATCGCGGACGGACTTCACACCCGGCTGCTGCGCCACCCCCTGCTCGACCACCGTCCGCCCCTCAGGTCCCGGCCCACCCGCCTCCGCTGGGTGGCCCTGCCCGCTGACCCCGGCGCCGGCCCGTCGATCGAGCGGTTCACCCTCGCCGAGGACGAGCTGCGCACGGTACGGCTCCGGGTGCCCGAGGGCACACCCAGCGACGGCATCGCCGGGCTCTGCGACGATCTCGCCCTGCACGACTGGCTGCTCACCACCGTGGTCCGCATCCTTGACGGCATCCGGCTGGGAGCCGGAGCCGGGGCGGCCGGAGCACCGCCCGCCCGGCAGCGACCGGGAGTGGGCGAGGAGCGTCCCACCGTGGTCAGAGCGCTGCGGCCCGCCGTCGACCATCTGCTGCACCTGTGGATGCCGCGGGCCCGGGTGGCGCAGGACCTTGCGCCGCTCTGGGACGCGCTGGAGGAACGGCCAGGCTTCACGCGGCAGTGGCAGACCCTCGTGCAGCGCATCCGCGACCAGCTCACGCTGCACGCGATCCCCGCCCCGTACCGGGAGGTGGACATGGGTCCCTGACCGGACACCGGGCAACCGCCGAGACCCGGTTCCACGCACATTTCCGCACCCCGATCCGACGCGTATCCCAACGGGGGGAGAGCGAGATGAGCACGGCACCATCACCTGAGTCCGAGGGCACCCAGCCCGAACCCGGCACGGCGATTCCCGCACAGGCGGGACCGCCGGACAACCCGGGCACCACACCGTTACCCCTCTCGGCGGAGGCACCGGTGGTGCCGGACGCAACGGGAGCACCGGCCACACCGAACGCATCGGACAGGCCGGCCGCACGCCACGATCCGGCGCCGTGGACGCGCCGGTTACTGGCCGGTGTGGTCCTCGGCCTCCTCGTCTGGGGCGTCGCCGTGCTGCTGGCCCCGGACGTCGGTACGGCACGGCAGCTCGCCGCCGCCGCGCTCTGCGCCGGTGCCGCCGTGGCCGTCCTGACCCTCCTCGGCCCGGACCGCGGGGCGCGGGAGCGGGACCGGCGGGCGGAGCACGTACTGACCGAGACGGCCGCCACGGTGCAGAACACCGTGCGGGACGGTCTCCAGCGGTACGACGACGACCTGAGGACCGGCCTCACCCGGCACACCGAAGAGATGCGGACCGGTCTGACCAGGCACACCGAGGACATGAAGCAGCTGGTCGAGAACCGCTTCGCTCAGCTGGACCGGATCCCGCAGCCCTACCCCGCGTTGGACCGGGTCCGCATGGACGGCGTACCCGAACTGGCCCAGCGTTTCGCCGACGTCCTGGCGCCCGGATCCCCACTCCTCTACTCCTTCATCCGGCTGGAGATGCAGCGGGTGATCGGGCACATGTCAGCGCTCACCAGGCTGAGCGTGGAGAGCCACGGGGAGAACCACGACTGGATGCTCACCCTCACCCACATCGCGGAGCAGTCCATCTGCGCCATCAGCACATCCGTCGACCGGGAGTTCTGGAACAGCGAACCCGCCGGCCGCTACCTCGACGCGCAGAAGCAGGCGATCGAGGAGCACGGGGTGCCCGTACGGCGGCTGTTCCTGCTGGAAAGCGCACGCGAGCTCGACGACCGGCTGCTGCGGCTGTGCGACGAGCAGGAGGCGCTGCGCATCGAGGTGCGCGTGGCGGTGCTGCCGGAACTGCCGCCGCACATCCAGCGCGGCACCGCCAACGACTTCATCGTCTATGACGAGGAAGTGTCCTTCGAGATCGAGCAGGACCTGCGCGACGTCAACGTCAGAACCCGGCTCATCGCACATCAGGACCACGTCCAGGAGCAGATGAAGCGCTTCTGGAAACTCTGGGAGGCGGGGATGGGCATCCGCGAACTGGAGGTGCGGGTCGACGACGAGGAGGAAGGCACCTGGATAGTCGACGGTGCCTGAGCCGACGCCCCGCCCGGCCCTCGCCCGCCCCCCGTCCCCGCCTGACCTCCACCCCCGCCCGGCCCGCGCCCCGTTACTCCCGGGGGAGTAGACCGCCCCCCCCGCGTCACCCTCCGCAGTACCGGTCAACTCGCTCTCGCGTCCGACGTATCGGTTTCCCCGCGCCGGGAGTCTGGAAAACGATTCAGGCCGACCGAGCGGAGGGAGACGAGGCCATGGGGGACACAAGGACACGGGCACGGCGGGGGCGCGCCGTGCCCTGGGTGGTGGTCGGGCTGTGGCTGGCCGCGCTCGTGCTGGTCGGGCCGCTGGCCGGGAAGTTCAGCTATGTGCAGCAGAACCGGGCCGTCGACTACTTGCCCGACAGCGCCGACTCCACTCAGGTCGCCCGCATCCAGGACGAGTTGCCCGGCGGGGAGTCGACCGACCTGGTGATCGTCTATCACCGGGACGGCGGGCTGACCGCGGCCGACCGGCGGACCGCCGCCGAGCAGGTCGCCGAAGTGGCGGACACCCACGAGCTGTCGGGCGAGCCGCGGGGCGTTCCCTCCGAGGACGGCAGCACCCTCATGTACCCGGTCTCCAGCACCGGGCCCGGCCAGGACGAAGAGGCACGCAACGCCTTCGTCGACGAGGCGCGCGAGATCGCCGACAGTGCCGGCAGCGGTGGGCTGAGCGTCGAGGTCGGCGGGCCCGGCGCGCTCCAGACGGACATGGGTAAGGTGTTCGAGAGGATCGACGGCACCCTGCTGTTCGCCACCCTCGGCGTCGTCACCGTCCTGCTCGTCCTGATCTACCGCAGCCCGTTCCTGTGGCTGGTCCCGCTCACCGTGGCGGGCGCGGCAGCGGCCCTCGCGATGGCCGCCGGATACGGGCTCCACGAACTGTTCGACGTCACGATCACCGGCCAGAGCGGCGGCATCATGACCGTGCTCGTCCTCGGCGCCGGCACCGACTACGCGCTGCTGCTCGTCTCCCGGTACCGCGAGGAACTGCGCCGCCACGAACGCCCCCACGACGCCATGCGCACCGCCCTGCGCGGCTGCGGACCGGCGATCCTCGTCTCCTCCGGCACCGTCGCGGCCGGACTGCTGTGTCTGGTCGCCGCCGACCTCAACAGCAGCAGCGGCATGGGCCCCGTCGGCATGATCGGCGTGCTCGCCGCGCTGGTCGCGATGACCACCCTGCTGCCCGCCGTGCTGGTCCTGCTCGGGCGGCGCGTGTTCTGGCCGCTGATCCCCGCCTACGGCAGCGAACCAAGGGCCCGCCGCTCGCCGCCATGGGCACCTCCGCCGCCCGCCGGCCCGCCGCCGTCCTCGCCGTCGGCGTCGCCGCGTACCGCATCGTGCAGGAGGCGCTGACCAACGCGGTCCGGCACGCGGGCCCCGAGCCGTTCGTCCGCGTCGACCCGCGCACGGAGAACGGCGCCCTGCACCTGTCCGTCACCGACGACGGCGCCGGACCGGACCCGGACGGTGCCCCCGGATTCGGGCTGGTCGGGATGGGGGAACGGGCGCGCAGCGTGGGAGGCACACTCGACGCCGGAGCCCGCGCGGGAGGCGGCTTCCGGGTGACTGCCACCCTGCCGCTGACCACGTCCGCCCTCACGGACGCCACGGCCGCCACCATCGCGGAAGGAACCCGGACCGCATGACCATCCGCGTACTGCTCGCCGACGACCAGACCCTCGTACGGGAGGCGTTCGCCCTGCTCGTCGAGTCGGCGTCCGACATGGAGGTCGTCGGTCAGGCCGCCACCGGCCGCGAAGCGGCCGAACTGGCCCGCACCCGACGCGCCGACCTCGTCGTCATGGACATCCGGATGCCCGACCTCGACGGCATCGAGGCCACCCGGCTGATTGCCGCCGAGGAGGACCTCGCCGGGGTGAAGGTGCTCGTCCTCACCACCTACGACACCGACGAGAACATCGTGGACGCGCTGCGCGCCGGTGCCTCCGGCTTCCTGGTCAAGGACACCAGGCCCGCCGAACTCCTCGACGCCATCCGCACGGTGGCCGCCGGGGAGGCGCTGCTGTCGCCGGGGCCCACCGCGCGGCTGATCGAGCGGTTCCTGCGCAGTCCGGCGATGCCGGTGACGGCGGGCCCCGAATGCCTGTCCGGCCGCGAGCGGCAGGTGCTCACGCTGGTCGCGCGCGGGCTCAACAACACCGAGGTGGCGGAGGCGTTGGGGCTGAGCCCGCTCACGGCGAAGACCCATGTCAGCCGGATCATGGGCAAGCTGGCGGCCCGCGACCGTGCCCAACTGGTCATCGTGGCCTACGAGTCGGGCCTGGTGGCGCCGGGCACACCGTGACCGGCGACGCCGTCGCTCAGAGGGCGTGGGCCAGCCAGCGCTGGATCGTGCTGTTGATGTTGCCGGGCAGGGCGCTGAGCCGGTCGATGGCCTCGCGGTCCTCGGGTCGGGGTGGGATACCGGCCGCGGTCAGGGCCGCGTGCAGCTCCAGACGGCGCCGGTCCTGCGGGTCGATGGCGACGTCCAGCCGTTCACCTGGGCGCGGCGGCGTCAGGTGGTAGTCACCGAAGCTGCTCCCGTCGAGGGCGTAAGGGTCGACGAAGGCACGGTGATTGGTGCCGAACTCGTAAGCGGAGGCGGTCACGTGGATCTCCAAGGGATGTCGGTCTACCTCACAGGAGACCGCCCCGGAGCCCGCCTCGGTGGCACCCCCGCCGAAATGTCACGCCAACAGCGTCATAGCCAGTTCATCCTCACGTCGGACCAACAGCCCGGTGGGATAAGGGAGATGGGGTGGCGCTCCGTGACGCATACGGGAGCGATCGTATTCGCACGACTCGACGGATCTACCCGCAAACGCATGAATTGAACCGATCATGCACAACTGCGCCACACCATCACGGGTTGCACACGCATGCCATGCGGGTGACGTCGAGGGGATGCGGATCTTCCAAAGGACTCGTTGCAAAGAAACCGTTGCAACAGGTTCTTTGCAACGCTACCGTTGATGCCATGGACGGTTCCCAGGACCCGCAGCTCCACAGTCTCGACGCCCGCTCGCTGCGCGGGCTCGCACATCCCTTGCGAATGCGGTTGTTGAACGCACTACGGCACGGGGGACCGGCCACCGCGTCGCAACTGGCCGCGAAGCTGGGGGAGTCCAGCGGCGCGACCAGCTATCACCTGCGCCAGCTCGCCGCGCACGGCTTCGTCGAGGACGCGCCGGAGCGCGGCAAGGGACGGGAGCGGTGGTGGCAGGCGGTTCACCGGGGCGTGCTGTTCGACGGAACGCTGCTCGAGGACCGTGACCCCGAGGTGCGCGGTGCCGCCGACCTGTACCTGCACGAGGCTGCGAACACCCACACCCGGGAAGTCGCCACCTGGCTCGGTACCCACCACGACTGGTCCGAGCAGTGGAGACGCGCCTCGGACATGAGCGACTGGACGTTGAGCCTCACCCCCGAACTCGCTCGCGAACTCGGCGAGAAGATGTACGAGCTCATAGAGAGCTACCGGACCCTGGCCCTCGACGAGGGCACCCCGGACGTCGAGCAGGTGCGCATTCACACGCACGTCATCCCCACCCGTACGGACTGAGAGGCCGCCCGATGCACTCCGAGACCCATCTCGCGCTGCACCACATCCGCGACACCGAACTCCGCGCGCAGGCCGAGGCGTACCGTCTCGCCGCCTCCGTCGGACACCCCCGGGCCCTCCGGGTCCGTCTCGGCTGGACCTTCGTGGAGTTCGGCCTGCGGCTCGCCGCCGCCCCCAGGGCGGCAGTCACCGTGTCCTAGCCCCAGCGATTCACTTCGTGCACCTCAGCTGGTCTGCCGGTGCCGGGCTCCCAGGTTCTGCGTGAATCAGCCGGCTGCGAAGAGGGGATGGTCAGCCCGTTTGTACGGGAGCCCCGGCGGACGCGACGGCCAGGTCGGACTCGATGCGGGCGGCGCAGGCGCGCAGCGCGGGGAGTACGGCGTCCAGGGTGTGCTCGGGCGGCTCCGGACCGGCGTGCAGGGCGACGTTCACGGCTCCGACGGCCCGCCCGCTCCGGTCTCGGACCGGTACGGCCAGCGAGCGCAGTCCCGCCTCCAATTCCTGCTCGACGAGGGCGTATCCCTTCTCGGCGGTGCGGTCCAGGGCGGCGGCGAGCGCGTCGAGCGAGGTGAGCGTGTGCGGGGTCAGGGCCTGGGGGCGCAGGGTCTGGATCCGCTCCAGCCGGTCCGCCTCGGGCAGATCCGCGAGCAGGACCCGGCCCATGGAGGTGGCGTACGCGGGCAGCCGGGTGCCGGGCATGATCCGGGCGCTGGTGATCTGTTCGGTCGCGGCCCGGGACACATAGCGGACCTCGGCGCCGTCGAGGACCGCGAGTGAGGCCGATTCCCTTACCTGGCCGGCCAGTTCGGTCAGATGGAGCTGGGCGATGTCGGCGAGGGTGAGGGTGGACAACCGAGCGTATCCGAGCTCCAGGACGCGCGGCGACGGCAGGAAGCGGCGGCCGCGCTGTTCCACGTAATCCAGTTGACGGAGCGTCAGTAGATTGCGGCGGGTGCTGGGATACGAGAGCCCGGAGGCCTCGGCGGCCTCCGCGAGCGTGAGGCCACCGTGCTGCCGGCCGAGCGCGGTCAGGACGGCGAGGCCCCTGGCCAGTGCCTGCAGGAAGGACGGTCCCAGTTCGGGCTTGGCGTCGGCGTAGGCGGGGGCGGCGGGCGGCGCGGCGGCTGCCTTCGAGGTGCCGTACAACTCGTCCGCGATGCGCAGGGCCTCCTCCTCCATCGTGGCCAGCGCGTGCTCGCGCAGTTCGTCGCCGCTGTGGCGGCTGGTGTGCGCCAGCACGCTGATCGCACAGACGGGCCGGCCGTCGGGGTCGCGTACCGGGACCGCCAGTGCGACCAGACCCGGGGCGACCAGTTGGTCGTCCAGCGCCCAGCCGTCCGCGTCGGCCGCCGCGGTCCAGGCGGCGAAGTCCGCCTCCGTCCGGTCGGGGGGAACGGCGGCGCGGCGCGCGGGAACGGCCGGGAAGTTCTCGTCCAGCGGGTCGGCGGCACGGCGGGCCCGCCACGCGTCGTACGTGTCGGGCTGCCATCCGGTGGCGAGTACGGCACCGGCCGCGCAGCGCTCGGAGGGCAGTAGGTCGCCGACGCGGAAGCCCAGGGGGATCATCCGGCCGGGCGGGACGGCCTTGCCGACGATGCGTGCGTCGCAGCCGTCGAGGACGATCGCCGAGACCGACTCGTCGAGGGCGCGGGCCAGCCGGTCGAGGCTCGGCCGCAGCGCGCGGGACATGCCGCTCGCGTGCAGGTAGGCGTTGCCGAATTCCATCAGGCGCGGGGCGGGCACGAGATCGCGTCCCACGGCGCGCAGGTGGTCGAGGTGGGTCAGGGTCGCGGCGATCCGGTCGACGGTCGAACGCGCCAGGCCGGTCGCGCGCGCGAGGTCGCCCGGGCGCACGGGGTGGGGGGCGTCGGCCACGATCCGCAGCACGGCCAGTCCACGCTCCAGCGGGCCGGCGGCTTCCGCCGGGGAATCGGCCGGCGAAGGGGCCATTGGCGCCGATGCCGTCGGTGCCGCCCTCGAAACGCCCGGCGCCATGGCACTTCCTCCTGTATGTCGGCTTCCCGGCGCATGAGGCCGTACCCGTCTCCGGGAGAACGCTACCGGCCATTGACAGCCTCTCGGCGATCCCACAGACTCGGCGCACTCGTTCAATGAAAATAAGTTCACTCAGCGAAAAATCGTAGCCCGGTGTGCTGCGGGACGCATCCCGCCGGGCTGCCCCTGCCCTGAGGACTCCCATGAGCGCTTCCGCCCAGAGCCGCGCGGATCTCGTCCGGCACAGCGCGTACGAATTCGCGCTGACCACGGTGCTTCTCTTCGTCGTGGTGAGCCTGATCCGCTGGCTGGCGCACCCCGGGTCGCCGCTGGCGATCGGCGACCCGCACACCCTGTTCGCCACCGCGGGAGTCGCGGTCGCCGCGCTCATCGCGGGCCTGATGTACTCGCCGCCCGGCCGCGCGTCCGGGGGCCACATGCACCCCGGCGTCACCGTCTTCCTGTGGTCGAGCGGTCTCTTCCCGTCCCGCGCCGTCCTCCCGTACGTCACCGCGCAGCTCGCCGGATCCGTGGCCGGGACCGCGCTGGCCGGGCTGGTGTGGGGCGGGGCCGTGCGCCAGGTCGGACACGGAGCCGTGCACCCCGCACCCGGGACCGGTGCGGTCGAACTGTTCCTCATCGAGGGAGCCGCGCTCGCCGCGGTCTTCGTCACGGTTGCGCTGGTGATGACCAGACCCGCTCTGGGGGCGCTGATCCCGGCGGTCATCGGCGTCGGCGTGGGCGTGGTCATCGCGACCCTGGGCACCGTGACCGGCGCGAGCATCAACCCGGCGCGCGCCCTCGGTCCGGCCCTGCTCTCCGGTACGTACGAGCACTTCTGGAACTACATGATCGCGCCGCTGGCCGCCCCGGCCCTGGTCGGCCTCGCCCACCGTGCCCTGCGCGGCCGCCGGGCCGCTGCCCCCTCACCCGCCGAGGCCTGAGCCCTCACGTCCCCCTGTACAGGAGCACTCGTGTCCATCTCCCGAGGACTGATCATCAACGGCCAGGAGGTCGCCGCCTCCTCCGGCCGCACCGCATCCGATATCAATCCCTGGACCGGCGCCGTCTGCGCGGAGGTCGCCGCGGGCACCCCGGACGACGTCCGCCGTGCCGTGGACGCCGCCGACGCCGCGTTCGAGGCGTGGGCCGCGACCAAGCCGGCCGAACGCCGCCGGATCTTCCTGCGCGCCGCACAGCTGATGGCCGAGCGCACCGAGGAGGTCGTACGACTGATGGCGACGGAGGTCGGCGGCGTCGCGGCCTGGGCGGGCTTCAACGCCCACCTGGCCGCCGACATCCTGCTGGAGGCGGCGGCCGAGGTCAGCCGCCCGACCGGACAGACCCTCGCGACCAACGCCGACGGCGTCCACTCCGCGCAGGTGCGGGTGCCCAAGGGGGTGATCGCCGCGATCTCGCCGTGGAACGCGCCGGTCATCCTCGGCGTCCGCGCGGTCGCCATGCCGATCGCGATGGGCAACACGGTGGTGATGAAGCCCAGCGAGGACGCGCCGATCGCCTGCGGTCTGCTGATCTCGGACGTCCTGCACGAGGCGGGGCTGCCCGCGGGCGTGCTCAACGTCGTCACCAACGACCGCGCCGACGCCGCCGAGGTGGTCTCCGCACTGATCGCCGACCCCCGGGTGCGTATGGTCAACTTCACCGGTTCCACGGAGGTCGGCCGCACCATCGGCGTCCAGGCCGCCCAGCACCTCAAGCCCGCCGTGCTCGAACTCGGAGGCAAGAACGCCCTGCTGGTGCTGGAGGACGCGGATGTCGAATACGCGGTGGACGCCGCGGTCTTCGGCTCCTTCATGAACGCGGGGCAGATCTGCATGTGTGTGGACCGGGTCATCGTCCACCGCGCGGTCGCCGACGAGTTCACGGCCAAGTTCGCCGCCCGCGTCCAGGCACTGTCCTGCGGCGATCCGAGCGACCCGGGCACGGCGGTCGGCCCGGTCGTGAGCGAGGCCGCGGCACGCCGGGTCTCGGCGCTCGTCGCGGACGCGGTCGCCCAGGGCGCCGAACTGGCCGCGGGCACCGGTGAGGTCGAGGAGCCGGGCACGTTGATCCGCCCGGTCGTCCTCACCGGGGTCACCCGGGAGATGAAGGTCCACCACGACGAGATCTTCGGTCCGGCGACCGTGGTCCATGTGGTCGACAGCGCCGAGGAGGCCATCGCGCTCGCCAACGACACTCCGTACGGGCTGACCGCGGGCGTCATCACCGAGAACCTGGCGAAGGGGCTGGAGGTCGCCGGCCGTCTGCGTACGGGCATCGTGCACGTCAACGACCAGTCCATCGCGGACGAACCGCAGGCCCCCTTCGGCGGCGTGAAGAGCTCCGGCTACGGCCGCTTCGGCGGGCAGGCGGGCGCCGAGGCATTCACCGACACGCGCTGGGTCACCGCGCAGGCCGTGGGACACGCGCGCTTCCCGATCTGACGGATCGGTCTCCGGGCGGCCGGCAGCAGACTCGCCGGCCGTCCGGGCGACGGGCGTGTTCGTCCGGGGTTCACCCCCGGGCCGGGTGCCCCTCGGTGACGGTGCCCATGAACTCCGTCCAGGCCACCGCCCCGACCACCAGCACGGGCCCGCCGGCCACTTTGCTGTCCCGGACGGGGACGACACCGGGGACGCCGTCGGCGACCATGACACATTCCTCGCCGCCGCTGTGGGTGCTCTTGCGCCAGCGGGCGGCACCGGGGAAGTCGTGGGCGACTTCGAGGCAGGACTCGCCGCCGCTGCCGCCGCTGTAGGTGCTTTTGCGCCAGCATGCGTTGGTCAGGTCGTACTCGCGCATCGTCTGTAGCCCTCCGCCGCTGCTTCGATCATGGCCAGAGACGCCTCTCGTGACAGAGCTGCGGCCCTGAGGAGATCGTAATCCGCTCGGATTTTCCTCACTACTGCCGGATCGTCCAGCAGACTGCCTGACAGCACCCCCTCTGTATAGGCGGTCGGCGGTGCGTCCTCGAACTCCTTGAGCGTCATCATCTTGCCCATCTGCGGATGTGCCCCGACGGAGAACGGGACCACCTGCACCAGGGCCTTGCGGGCACGTGCCGTCTCTGAGATGTGGTCGAGTTGCTCGACCGTCACCGCGGATCCGCCGACCGGCACACGCAGTACCGCCTCATGCAGGACGACCCAATACACCGGCCTGGTGGCGTCCTTGAGGAGCTGAACGCGGTTCATGCGGAGGCCGACCATCTCCTCGATGTATTCGTCCGTGGCGAGCGGATTGCTTGCCACATAGATGGCCCTGGCATACGCGGGTGTCTGGAGGAGGCCGGGGACCACTGCGGGCGCCCAGTCGCAGATGCTTGTTGCCAGCCGCTCCAGTTCTGCTGCATGTGCAAAGCACTCGGCGTACCGCTGTTCCTTGATGAGCTTGCGCCACAGCCGTTCGAAAAAGCCGTCGGTTTGCAGTGTGTCGTCGATTCGTTGGGCCACGTCCAGTCGGGGTTTTCGGATGGTCTGTTCGAATTGGCCGATGTAACCGCCGGAGACGAACATCCGAGCGCCCAGCTCCACCCGTGTGAACCCCGATTCCTCCCGGCGTCGCTTCAGTTCCGCGCCGAAGAACTCCCATGCCGCTCGGCGTGAACCGTTGGCCATTGCTGGCCCCTTTCTCAAGCTCTTTTCGCAGCCCGTTACTTGTGGGCCGCAGCCCCCTTCCGAGTGTAGGTTCCGGCGGGCACCTTAAGGACCGGAAGCGTGAATGCCGAAAAGGAGGGAATCAGGGTGAAGGCACAGCACTCGGCGCCCTGCGTCGAAGAAGCGGAGGAAGTGGTGAAAGAGTTGCGGGCGTTACTCGCGAAGACCGGAATTACCCTGCCGTCACTGGGGCTGGACCCGGTGAGTCTTGCGCGGGAGGCGCCCTGTCCGCTCGTCGACCTGGGGCGGTGCTCCGTGGACACCGCACGGCGGATCGCGGTCGCGATGGCCGCGGCGGCGCGATGAGACCGCCGGTCGGCGTGTACGTCGTGGACACCCGGACCGAGCGGATCGGCATCGTGATGGGGCACGAGGGGCCCTACGTCCAGCTGAGACCGTACGGCGGCGGCCGGGAGTGGGACGCCGAACCGGGCGCCCTGCGCCGGGCGACCCCCGCCGAGCGGTTGCGCGCGGCGACCGCGTACGCCAACGCGCGCAGTCGGGGGGAACTGGCCTGACCCAGGGACGCGGGGTCTGGTGCAGACCGGGCCCCGTCGACTTCCGGGCGATGAAACAAATGAAACGTGATGAAAAGGGTTTCAGAGCTTCGCTGTTGGCCCGATGTCTTGTCGGACACCTCGCTGAGCTGCGCTGTTTTCCGACCCTGCGAGGGTGTCAGAAGTTTCTACGACGTACATGTTGACCCGGCTCCACAAAGGATTTCAGACTCCTCCCACGTAGATCGGAGGGTCACGTGCCAACAACGATCCGGGATGTGGCGAAGGCCGCGGGGGTCTCGCCGGCCACCGTCTCCCGTGCGCTGGGCATGTCGGAGCTGGTCACTCCGGCGACGCGGGAGCGGGTGCGCGCCGTGGCCGCCCGCCTGGGCTACGCGCCCAACCGGGCCGCGCGCGGCCTGATCACCGGCCGTACGGGCAACGTGGGACTGGTCGTGCCCGACCTGCTCAACCCGATCTTCCCCAGCGTGATCAAGGCGGTCCAGGCGCGGGGCCGCGAGACGGACTACGCGGTGTTCATCGCCGACACCGACGAGAACGCCGCGGCCGAACGGGACCTGGTCCGCGCGCTGGCCAAACAGGTCGACGGTGTCATCCTGTGCGCACCCCGGACCGACGACGAGCAGTTGTCGCGACTGGCCGGTGAGACCGCACTGGTCACGGTGTTCCGCCGGGTGGCGGGGATACCCGCGGTCACCGTGGACAACGCCGACGGCATGCGGCAGAGCGTCGAGCATCTGGCGGCGCTCGGGCATCGCCGTCTCGCCTGGGTCGGCGGTCCGCCCGCGTCGTGGTCGAACCGCCGGCGCACGGCGGGCCTGCGGACCGCGACGGCGCGGCTGGGGCTGGAGCTGGCGGAGGTGGGGCAGTTCCCTCCGTACTACGACGGCGGTGTGGCGGCGGCCGACCTGGTGGTCGCCTCCGGCGCCACCGCCGTGGTCGCGTACAACGACACCATGGCCCTGGGCCTGTTGGCGCGGCTGCACGCCCGGGGCATCCGCATCCCGGGGGAGTTGAGCGTCGTCGGCATCGACGGCATCCCGATGGCGGGTATGGCCCACCCCGCCCTGACCACGGTCCAGGTCCCGGCGCGGGAGGTCGGCCGGGCCGCGGTCGACCTGATGCTCGACCGTCTGCGGGACCCGGAGCAGCCGGCGGCCCACCGCCGCGAGCTGCCCGTGCACCTCGTCGTACGCGACTCCACCGGCAGCCCGACCGGGAGGGAGTAGGCGGGCCCCACCGCCGCCGACCGCGTACGGGCAGCCGCCGCGGTCGTGACCGGCACTCGCCATCCCGTGACAAGGAGTTCAGCAATGCGTTCGTCTCCACATGCCCGAAATGCCGTAATCGTCCGGAGGGTGGGGCTGGCTCTGACAGCCGTTCTCCCGCTGGCGCTCGTCCCGCACGGCCCGGCGACCGCCGCCGGGGCCGCCGCGCAGGGCGGGAAGGCGCCCTCCGTCGAGAGCAGGGTCAAGGACGTCCTCACCCGGGGCGGTGACCGGTTCCGCGACCTCAACGACAACGGTCGCGTGGACCCGTACGAGAACTGGCGCCTGCCGTCGAAGATCCGCGCCCAGGACCTCGTCAAGCGGATGACCACGGAGGAGAAGGCGGGGATGATGCTCATCTCCACCTTCGACGACACCACGAGCCGCACCGTGCTCGGCGAGGACCACCTGCGGTACTTCATCGTGCGCGACGACCCCGAGCCGAGGGACCTCGCACAGCGCAACAACGAGTTCCAGGAGCTGGGGGAGGCGTCGAGGCTCGGCATACCGGTCGTGATGACCTCCAACCCCCGCAACCACGTGAACCCCAACCGCACCATCGGCCACGCGGAGGCCGGCGGGCAACTGTCCACCTGGCCGGGCGAATTGGGTCTGGCCGCCACCCGTGACCCCGGACTCGTCCGGGAGTTCGCGGAGATCGCCGCCAGGGAATGGCGCGCCGTCGGCATCCAGAAGGGTTACATGTACATGGCTGACCTCGCCACCGAGCCGCGCTGGACGCGGACCGACGGCACGTTCGGCGAGAACCCGCAGCTCGCGGCGGACATGATCAGCGCGGTGGTGAAGGGCTTCCAGGGCAGGAGGCTCGGCCCGCACAGCGTCGCGCAGACCACCAAGCACGCCCCCGGCGGCGGCCCCCGGGTCGAGGGCAAGGACCCGCACCACCCGTGGGGCCAGACCAACGAGTACCCGACCGCGGGCAGCCTGGCGAAGTACCACCTGCCGCCCGTGCAGGCCGCGATCGACGCCGGTACCACGTCGATCATGCCGTACTACGCACGTCCGGAGAACGACGGCAGCGCGCCCCAGCTGCCGAAGAAGCTCTGGTACACCAAGGACCAGCAGTTCGAGGAGGTCGGCTTCGCCTTCAACGAGCCGATCCTGCAGGACCTGGTGCGCGAGGAGATGGGCTTCGACGGCTACATCAACTCCGACACCGGCATCATCGGCGACCGGGCCTGGGGCGTCGAGCACCTCTCCGAGGCCGAGCAGTACGCCAAGGCGGTCCACGCCGGTACGAACCTGTTCTCCGGCGGCACCGACGTGGCCCCGCTGCTCGAAGCGATCGAGAAACGCCTGGTGACGAAGAAGCAGATCGACCGGTCGGTGACCCATCTGCTCACCGAGATGTTCGACCTCGGCCTGTTCGAGGATCCCTACACCGACCCGGACCGCGCGCAGCGCATCGCCGACGACCCCGCCTCGCAGGCCAGGGCGGACGAGGCGCACCGCAAGTCCGTGGTGCTGCTGCGCAACGACGACGCGGGAGGCGGCCGGAAGGCGCTCCCGATCACCGACGACCGCGTCGGCGGCGTCAAGCTCTACGTCGAGGTCTTCCAGGAGCGCGACGCCGACACGCAGACGGCGGCGCTGCGCAAGCTGATCCGCGAGTACGACCCGGCCGTCACCCTGGTCGACGACCCGGCGGACGCGACCCACGCCTACCTCCACGTGGCGCCGAGCCTGGCCTGGAGCGAGGACGACACGGAGGACGACGGGCCGTCCATCGAGCTGACGAAGGACTCCGACACCGGCATCGACTCCGAGCGCATCCTGGCCCTCCAGGAGCAGATCGGGACCGTCGTCCTCAACGTCGACATGGTCAACCCCTGGTTGATCCACGAGATCGAGCCGGGTGCCGACGCGGTCCTGGCCACCTTCCACACCTCGCACGAGGCCGCCCTGGACGTGATCCGGGGACGGTTCGACCCCTCCGGCAAGCTGCCGTTCGGCATCCCGGCGGACCAGGCGGCGGTGGAGCGCAACGCCTCGGACGTGCCCAGCTACGACGAGGGGTACGACTACGCGTACGAGAACGCGGCGGGCGACACCTACGCCTACGGCTTCGGCCTGAGCCACGGGTGATCGCCTGATCGTCCGGCGGGCCCGTCCGGCACGGTCCGCCGGACGGGCCCCGACCGCGTGACGGGGGAGCCCCGGGCGTACGCGAGAATGGGGGGCATGAGTCTGTTCCGCGACGACGGCATCGTGCTGCGCACCCAGAAGCTGGGTGAAGCGGACCGGATCATCACGTTGCTCACGCGCGGGCACGGACGCGTACGCGCCGTGGCGAGGGGCGTGCGCCGGACGAAGTCCAAGTTCGGTGCCCGCCTCGAACCGTTCTCGCACGTGGACGTGCAGTTCTTCGCCAAGGGCAGCGAGCTGATCGGGCGCGGCCTCCCGCTGTGCACCCAGAGCGAGACCATCGCGCCGTACGGCGGCCCGATCGTCACCGACTACGCCCGCTACACCGCCGGAACGGCCATGCTCGAGACCGCCGAGCGGTTCACCGACAACGAGGGCGAGCCGGCCGTGCAGCAGTACCTGCTGCTCGTGGGCGCCCTCAGGACCCTCGCCCGCGGTGAGCACGCACCGCATCTCGTCCTCGACGCGTTCCTGCTGCGCTCCCTCGCCGTCAACGGCTACGCCCCGAGCTTCGGGGACTGCGCGAGGTGCGGGATGCCCGGACCGAACCGGTTCTTCTCGGTCGGGTCCGGCGGTTCCGTCTGCGCCGACTGCCGGGTGCCCGGCAGCGTCGTACCCTCGCCGGAGGCCCTGGAACTGCTCGGCGCGCTGCTGACGGGGGACTGGGAGACCGCGGACGCGTGCGAGGAGCGGCACGTCCGGGAGGGGAGCGGGCTGGTCTCCGCCTACCTGCACTGGCATCTCGAGCGCGGGCTGCGCTCACTCCGGTACGTCGAGAAGTAACCAGAACCCAAGCAGTACCAGCTAGAGGGAGACGAGGAAGCACATGGCCGTACGCGGGTTCCTGGGGCGTCAGCGCCGGGAGTACAAGACGCCGGAACCGCACCCCTCCGGCGCGCGGCCCCCGAAGTTCCCCGGTGAGCTGGTCCCCAAGCACGTGGCGATCGTCATGGACGGCAACGGCCGCTGGGCCAAGGAACGGGGCCTGCCGCGCACCGAGGGGCACAAGGTCGGCGCCGAGCGGGTGCTGGACGTGCTCCAGGGCGGGATAGAGATGGGTGTCGGCGCCATCTCGCTGTACGCCTTCTCCACCGAGAACTGGAAGCGTTCGCCGGACGAGGTGCGCTTCCTGATGAACTTCAACCGGGACTTCATCCGCAAGTCCCGCGACGAGCTCGACGAACTCGGGATCCGGGTGCGCTGGGTGGGCCGGATGCCCAAGCTGTGGAAGTCGGTGGCCAAGGAGCTCCAGGTCGCCCAGGAGCAGACCAAGGACAACGACCGGCTCACGCTCTACTTCTGCATGAACTACGGCGGCCGCGCCGAGATCGCCGACGCGGCGCAGGCCATGGCCGAGGACGTGAAGGCGGGGCGCCTCGACCCGGGCAAGATCACCGAGAAGACCCTGCAGAACTACCTGTACTACCCGGACATGCCGGACGTGGACCTGTTCCTGCGGCCGAGCGGTGAGCAGCGTACGTCCAACTACCTGCTGTGGCAGAGCGCCTACGCGGAGATGGTCTTCCAGGACGTCCTGTGGCCGGACTTCGACCGCCGGGACCTGTGGCGGGCGTGCCTGGAGTTCGCCTCCCGCGACCGGCGTTTCGGCGGTGCGATCCCGAACGAGGAGCTGCTGGCCATGGAGGGCAGGCAGCCGCAGGAGAGCGGGCAGTAACAGGGACGGGCGGGACCACGAAGGGCGCGGAGATCGTCTCCGCGCCCTTCGCCGTGTCCCGTGTCCGTGACCTCAGTCGTCGCGGCCGGCCGCCGCGCACTCCGCGCAGGTGCCGAAGATCTCCACCGTGTGGGCCACGTTGACGTAGCCGTGTTCGGCGGCGACGGCCTCCGCCCAGGTCTCCACGACCGGGCCCTCGACCTCGGCCGCCTTGCCGCAGGTGCGGCAGACCAGGTGGTGGTGGTGCTCGCCGGTGGAGCAACGGCGGTAGACGGACTCACCGTCGGCGGTCCGCAGCACGTCCACCTCGCCGGCCTCGGCGAGGGACTGCAGGGTGCGGTACACCGTGGTGAGCCCCACCGAGTCGCCCTTGTGCTTGAGCATGTCGTGCAGTTCCTGCGCACTGCGGAACTCGTCGACATCCTGGAGCGCAGCCGCCACAGCGGCCCGCTGCCTGGTGGCGCGGCCCTTCACGGGCGGTCCAGCGGTGGTCACCGGTTTCCTCCTCACGTCCGACTCTGCCGCGGCCATTGTGCCAGTCCGGGGAGGATCCGGGCCGGGAGCCGTCAGGCGCCGGCCTTGCCGGTGGCGTCCCGGCCGACCGGGACCGCGCATTCCGCGGGGTCCGGGACGGGCTGTGCGGCGACCAGGGCACGGGCGCGGCGGCGGGCCAGCGGGGTGGCCAGCGCGGTCAGCACGAGGAACGCGGCGATCGTCAGCAGCACGATCGTCGCGCCGGGCGGCACGTCCTGGTAGTACGAGGTGACCGTGCCGCCGATGGACACGGCCACGCCGATGGCGACGGCGATGGCGAAGGTGGCGGCGAAGCTGCGGCTGAGCGCCTGGGCGGCGGCGACGGGCACCACCATCAGCGCGCTCACCAGCAGCAGACCGACCACGCGCATCGCGACGGTGACGGTCACCGCCGCCGTGACGGCGGTGAGCAGGTTCAGGAACCGTACCGGCAGGCCGGTGACCCGCGCGAACTCCTCGTCCTGGCTGACCGCGAACAGCTGGCGGCGCAGACCGAGGGTGACCAGTACGACGAAGGCGGCCAGCAGGCAGATGGCCGTGACGTCGGACTCGGAGACCGTCGACAGGGAGCCGAAGAGGTAGGAGGTGAGGTTCGCGTTGGACCCGGTCGGGGCGAGGTTGATGAACATGACACCGCCCGCCATGCCTCCGTAGAAGAGCATGGCGAGGGCGATGTCGCCGCGGGTCCTGCCGTACCAGCGGATCAGCTCCATGAGGACGGCGCCGAGGACGGAGACCAGGGCCGCCATCCACACCGGCGACCAGGAGAGCAGGAAGCCGAGGCCGACGCCGGTCATCGCGACGTGCCCGATGCCGTCGCCCATGAGGGCCTGGCGGCGCTGTACGAGGTAGATGCCGATCGCGGGGGCGGTGACGCCTACCAGGACGGCCGCCAGCAGCGCCCGCTGCATGAAGGCGTAGTTCAGGATTTCCATGGATCAGCTCAGCAGTCCGGTGCGGATCGGTTCGGCGCCCGCGGGTGCGTGCGGGTGTACGTGGTCGTGGCCGGGCAGGGCGTGCTGGCCGACCGCCTTCGGGGGCGGGCCGTCGTGCACGACGCAGCCGTCGCGCAGCACGACCGCCCGGTCGATCAGGGGCTCCAGCGGGCCCAGCTCGTGCAGGACGAGCAGGACGGTGGTGCCCTTCGCGACCTGCTCGCGCAGCGTCTCGGCGAGCACTTCCTGGCTGGCCAGGTCGACGCCCGCCATCGGTTCGTCCAGGATCAGCAGCTCGGGTTCGGCGGCGAGCGCGCGGGCGATCAGGACCCGCTGGTGCTGGCCGCCGGAGAGGGCGTCCACCGGGTCCTTCGCCCGGTCGGCCATGCCGACCAGGTCCAGGGCGCGGTGCACGGCCTCGCGGTCGGCCTTGCGGAACACGCCGAAGCGGGTGCGGGAGAGCCGGCCGGAGGAGACGACCTCGGTCAGCGTGGCGGGCACGCCGCTCGCGGCCGTGGTGCGCTGCGGTACGTACCCCACGCGCGCCCAGTCGCGGAACCGGCGCTGCGGGGTGCCGAACAGCTCGACCTCGCCGGCGCCGAGCGGCACCTGGCCGATGACGCTGCGCACGGCCGTCGACTTGCCGGAGCCGTTGGCGCCGAGCAGGGCGACCACCTCACCGCGGTGCACGGTGAGGTCGATGCCGCGCAGGACGGGGCGCGAGCCGAGCTCGGCGTGGACGCCGCGCAGGGATATGACGGGCTCGGTGCTCATGCTGCCGTCCTCATGCCGGTGTCCTTCCGGTGGTTCGAGTGGGTCACTTGGCGCCCAGCGCCGTCTGCAGGGCCCGCAGGTTGGACTCCATGACCTGGAAGTAGTCGTCGCCGCGGGACTTGCCGGTGATGCCCTCGAGCGGGTCGAGGACGTCCGTCCTGAGTCCGGCGTCGCGGGCGACGGTCTTCGCGGTCCGGTCGCTGACCAGCGTCTCGTAGAAGACGGTGGTCACCCCGTCGGCCTTGGCGGTCTCGGCGAGTTGCTTCACGCGCGCCGCGCTGGGCTCGGACTCGGGGTCGAGGCCGTTGATGGCCTCCTCCGTCAGTCCGTAGCGCGCGGCGAGATGGCCGAAGGCGGCGTGGGTGGTGACGAAGACGTCGGTCTTCCGGTGCTCGAGGCCGGCCTTGAACTCGGCGTCGAGGTCGTTCAGCCTGCCGACCAGGGCCTCGGTGTTCTTCTCGTAGTCGGTGGCGTGGTCGGGGTCGGCCTTCTCGAATGCCTTGCCGACGCCCTCGGCGATCTCGGCGTACTTGGCCGGGTCGAGCCAGACATGGGGGTCCCGGCCGTCGTGCCTGTGGCCGTGCCCGTCGTCGTCCTCGTGGCCGCCGGTCCCGGCGGCGTGGTCGAGGGAGGTCAGCGTGGCCGCGTCGATCTTCGTCCGCACACCGGACTGGCCGATGGCCTCGTCGACGGTGGGCTGCAGGCCCTTGAGGTAGAGCGCCGCGTCGGTCTCCTCGAGCTGCGCGGTCTGCTTGGCGCTGATCTCCAGGTCGTGCGGCTCCTGGCCGGGCTGGGTCAGACTGGTGACGTTCACATGGTCGCCGCCGATCTGCTCGGCGAGGAAGGCCATGGGGTAGAAGGAGGCGACGACGTCGAACTTGTCGGTGTTGCCCACGGCCGCGCTGCTGCCGGAGGAGCAGGCGGACAGGGCACCGAGGGCGGCTGCGGCGACCGCGGTCGCCGCAGCCGCGGGTATGAGGCGTCGTCGTACGTTCATGACACCCATTTTCAACAAACATGGAAACCGTTGTCAACAAGCCGGGTGAGAGGCCTGCGGCAGGCCCTAATTGGTCCAGGGGCAGGGCCCGCCGGTAGCCTGAGAACTTCGCTGGAAGCAATCTCGCTTCGTCGCCCGTCGTCGTAATGAAGAGAGCACCGTGGCCGCCGACAAGATCGACACCATCGTCAGCCTGAGCAAGCGCCGAGGCTTCGTATTCCCCTGCAGTGAGATCTACGGCGGCCAGCGTGCCGCCTGGGACTACGGGCCGCTGGGTGTCGAGCTCAAGGAGAACCTCAAGCGTCAGTGGTGGCGCTACATGGTGACTTCGCGTGAGGACGTGGTCGGCATCGACTCGTCGGTGATCCTGGCCCCCGAGGTGTGGGTCGCCTCCGGTCACGTCGCCACCTTCACGGACCCGCTCACCGAGTGCACCGCCTGCCACAAGCGGTTCCGCGCGGACCACCTGGAAGAGGCGTACGAGGAGAAGAAGGGCCGCGCCCCCGAGAACGGCCTCGCCGACGTCAACTGCCCTAACTGCGGCAACAAGGGCCAGTTCACCGAGCCCAAGCAGTTCTCGGGTCTGCTCTCCACCCACCTCGGCCCGACCCAGGACTCCGGCTCCGTCGCCTACCTGCGCCCCGAGACCGCCCAGGGCATCTTCACCAACTTCGCCCAGGTGCAGACCACTTCGCGCCGCAAGCCGCCGTTCGGCATCGCCCAGATCGGCAAGTCCTTCCGCAACGAGATCACGCCCGGCAACTTCATCTTCCGCACCCGCGAGTTCGAGCAGATGGAGATGGAGTTCTTCGTCAAGCCGGGCGAGGACGAGCAGTGGCAGGAATACTGGATGGAGCAGCGCTGGAACTGGTACACCGGTCTCGGCATGCGCGAGGAGAACATGCGGTGGTACGACCACCCGCAGGAGAAGCTCTCCCACTACTCCAAGCGCACCGCTGACATCGAGTACCGCTTCCAGTTCGGCGGCAGCGAGTGGGGCGAGCTGGAGGGTGTCGCCAACCGCACCGACTACGACCTCGGCGCCCACTCCAAGGCCTCCGGCCAGGACCTCTCCTACTTCGACCAGGAGGCCGGCGAGCGCTGGACGCCGTACGTCATCGAGCCGGCGGCCGGTCTCGGCCGGGCGATGCTCGCCTTCCTGCTCGACGCCTACGTCGAGGACGAGGCGCCCAACGCCAAGGGCAAGCTGGAGAAGCGCACGGTGCTGCGCCTCGACCCGCGCCTGGCCCCGGTCAAGGTCGCGGTGCTCCCGCTCTCCCGCAACCCGGAGCTGTCGCCGAAGGCCAAGGGCCTCGCCCAGACGCTGCGGCAGCACTGGAACATCGAGTTCGACGACGCCGGTGCCATCGGCCGCCGCTACCGCCGCCAGGACGAGATCGGTACGCCGTTCTGCGTCACGGTCGACTTCGACACCCTGGACGACAACGCGGTGACGGTGCGCGAGCGCGACACCATGAAGCAGGAGCGGGTCTCCCTCGACCAGATCGAGGGCTACCTGGCGAGCCGCCTGATCGGCTGCTGACGTCGTAGCACCGCGACTCCGCAGAACCCGCCCCGGGCAGCGCTTCCCGCGCCGCCCGGGGCGGTTCACGTTCCCGTGGGATCCACCGTCGCCTGGTGGGCCCGGGCCAGATGTTCCTCCGCCATCGGCCAGGGCAGGAACCGGGCGCGTCTGCGCCAGTCGCACGTCTGGCAGCTGATCGTGCGCCGCACCCCGGTGCGCCGGATCCGTACGACGTGTTCCCGGCCGTGCCGGTCCCAGCGGCTGACCTTGCTCGTGTCGATCTGCGGCATGACGCGGAGCGTGCGGCAAGGGCAACATCAACGGGGTTTGCGCGCAGGTGAATTCGGTGGAGGGCCGGTCCGGGTGCGGCTACGCGTCCACGCCCGCCGCCTCGCGGATCTCCGCCGACTCCAGCCGGTCGGCCGTGTGCCGCGCGGTCGCGCGGGCCCAGCGGCCGGAGGTCACCGCGCCCACCACCAGCACCGCGAATCCGCACACGGTGAGGATCCACCAGCCGGGCCGCGCCGCCGACACGAAGCTGTCTGCGTACGACGACGAGCCCACCCCCGCCGCCAGCACCGCGCCCACCACCGCGACCCCGAGCGCCTGGCCCAGCTGCCGGCTGGTGGAGGCCACTGCCGAGGCCACCCCGGCCTGGGCGCGGGGCATGCCGGAGACGGCGGTGTTGGTGATGGGGGCGTTGACGAAGCCGAAGCCGACGCCGAACAGGACGTACCCGACGAACAGCGTGGCATTGGAGGTCTCGGCCTCGAAGAGGGCGAAGAGCAGCCCGCTCACCGTCATCGCGCCGCCCGCGATCAGCAGCGGCAGGCGGGGGCCCCGGCTGCCGACCAGACGGCCGGAGAGCGGGGCGCACAGGAAGGTCGGGACGGCCATGGGGAGCATCCACAGGCCGGCGTCCAGGGCGCTGAGGCCCCGTACGTTCTGCAGGTAGAGCGTGGAGAGGAACAGGAACCCGCCGAGCGCGGCGAACGCGCTCACCGCGATCACGGTGGCCCCGCTGAACGGTGCCGAGCGGAAGAAGCGCAGGTCGATCAGGGGTTCGTGGCGGCGGGACTCGTAGAGCAGCAGGGCGATCAGGGCCGCCAGCGCGAGGAGGGCGAAGGGGGCGGTGGTGGAGGGCGCCGCGTGCGGCGCCTCGATGATCGCGTACGTCAGGGAGCCGAACAGGACGATGACCAGAAGCTGCCCGACCGGGTCGGCGCGGCGGGGCTTGGGGGCGCGGGACTCCGGGACGAAGCGCAGGGTGAGGGTGAGGGCGGCGAGGCCGACCGGCAGGTTGATCCAGAAGATGGAACGCCAGCCGACGGAGTCCACCAGCAGGCCCCCGACCAGGGGGCCCGCCGCCATCGAGATGCCGACGACCGCGCCCCACGCGCCGATCGCGCGAGCGCGTTCGCGCGGGTCGGTGAAAGTGTTGGTGATGATCGACATGGCGACCGGGTTGAGCATCGAACCGCCCACCGCCTGCACCATGCGGAAGGCGACCAGGGCGTCCAGGTTCGGGGCGAGCGAGCACAGCACCGAGCCGAGGGTGAAGACGACCAGCCCCGCCATGAAGACCCGTTTGCGGCCGATCCGGTCGGCCGTGGAGCCCGCCAGCATCAGCAGCGAGGCGAGGACGAGGGTGTAGGCGTCGATGGTCCACTGGAGGCCCGCGGTGCTCGCGTGCAGGTCCCTCTGGAGGGACGGCAGGGCGACGTTCAGCACCGTGTTGTCCAGGCTCACGATGAGCAGGCTCATGCAGCAGATCGCGAGCACGAGGAGACGTCGGCGCGGGCTGAGCTCGGGCATGGGTTCCATCGTACGCGCGGTTCAATAGTGCGGCTAACTAATGACAGGGGCACATGTGTCGTGCCGGGCAGCCCTCGGGATGCGGGACAATGGGGGAATGTCCACGCCCACGCCCACCCCGGCTCAGCCCCCGTCGAACCGGCCGGACCACTCGAACCTGGCGATCGGCCCGTACGCGGTCCGGCCGCCCGTCGTGCTGGCTCCCATGGCCGGGATCACCAACGCGCCCTTCCGCACCCTGTGCCGGGAGTTCAGCGGCGGCAAGGGGCTGTTCGTCAGCGAGATGATCACCACCCGGGCGCTGGTCGAACGCAACGAGAAGACCATGCAGCTGATCAGGTTCGACGCGAGCGAGACGCCGCGTTCGATCCAGTTGTACGGTGTCGACCCGGCGACCGTCGGCAAGGCCGTCCGCATGATCGTGGAGGAGGACCTCGCCGACCACATCGACCTCAACTTCGGCTGCCCGGTGCCGAAGGTGACCCGCAAGGGCGGCGGCTCGGCCCTGCCCTACAAGCGGAACCTGCTGCGGTCCATCCTGCGCGAGGCGGTGAGCGGCGCCGGGGACCTGCCGGTCACGATGAAGATGCGCAAGGGCATCGACGACGACCACCTGACCTACCTGGACGCCGGCCGCATCGCCGTCGAGGAGGGCGTGAGCGCCGTCGCCCTGCACGGCCGCACCGCCGCCCAGCACTACGGCGGCACCGCAGACTGGGACGCCATCGCCCGGCTGAAGGAGCACGTGCCGGAGATCCCCGTGCTCGGCAACGGCGACATCTGGTCCGCCGACGACGCGCTGCGGATGGTGCGCGAGACGGGCTGTGACGGGGTCGTGGTGGGGCGCGGCTGCCTGGGCCGGCCGTGGCTGTTCGCCGACCTGGTCGCGGCCTTCGAGGGCCGGGACGACTTCCGCAGGCCCACGCTGCGCGTGGTCGCCGACGTCATGGTCCGGCACGCGACCCTGCTCGGGGAGTGGATCGGGGACGAGTCGCGCGGGGTGATCGACTTCCGCAAGCACGTCGCCTGGTACCTGAAGGGCTTCGCGGTCGGCTCGGAGATGCGCAAGCGGCTCGCGATCACCTCCTCGCTCCGGGAACTGCGTTCCGGGCTGGACGAGCTGGACCTGGACCAGCCCTGGCCGACCGGCGCGGACGGCCCCCGCGGCCGTACCTCCGGCAACAACCGGGTGGCGCTGCCGGACGGCTGGCTGAAGGACCCGTACGAGTGCGCGGGCGTCGGCGAGGACGCCGAACTCGACACGTCCGGCGGCTGACCGCGTCAGCGCCCGGCCGGGTGCGGGACGGAGCCGTAGGCCTTCAGGAAGCGGTCGCGGAACGCGTCCATCTTCCACACGGGCGCGTCCCCGGCCGGCCTCAGGCCCTCCGTCCAGTTCCAGTCGGCGATCTTCTCCAGCACCTTCGGGTCCTTGGCGACGATCGTCACCGGCACGTCCCGGCTCGCCCGCAGGCCGCTGACCCGGGCGACGGGCTGGTGGTCGCCGAGGAAGACGAGGACGGTGTCGTCGGTGCCGTAGCGCTCCAGCCACCGGGTGAGGGCGGTCACCGAGTACGTGACCGACCTGCCGTACTCCTGACGGGACTTGGTGGCGTCCGTCATCAGGGTGCCGGGTTCCTTCCCCGCCTTCTGGATGGGGCCGAAGACGGAGCCGTCGCCGAGTTCGTCCCAGCCGACCATCTCGGGGAGGGGTGCCCAGGGCTGGTGGCTGGAGGTCAGGATGATCTCCGCCATCAGGTTCTTGCCCCGGTCGCGCTCCTTGCCGTGCTCCAGGCGCTGGAAGGCCTTGAGGGTGTACTGGTCCGGCATCGTCGACCAGCTGAACTTCGGTCCCTGATAGCTCAGTTGGAAGGCGTTGTAGACCTTGTCGAGGCCGAACCACTTCGCCTCGGGCCAGTTCTTCTGGACACCCGGCATGATGCCGACGGTGTCCCACGCCCCGGACTTCCCGAACGCCTTGGTGAGGGTGAGGCGGTCGTTCGCGGTGGCGGTTCGGTAGCGCTGCTGGTTGTCGATCCACAGGCCGGACAACGCCGTCGAGTGGCCGAGCCAGCTGCTGCCGCCGAACGTCGCCGAGGTCAGCCAGCCGCTCCGGGCCCGGTACCCCGCCTTCGCGAGGGTCTCGGTGCCGGTGTCGAGGGTGCGGGTGACGCCGGGGGCGATCACCGGGTCCTCCAGGGCGGTGCGGCCGTAGCTCTCGATGAACGTGATGAGCACGTCCTTGCCGCGCAGGTCGGGCAGGAGCCCGCCGGGGGGCGTGGCCGCGAAGACGTCGGAACGTGCCACCTTCTCGAACTCCGCCTCGTCGCGCAGCGTGTCCACCACGCGCCGGGCCTGCACCTTCGCCGCCGCGGTGGCCCGGTCCGAGGCGACCGGCGTACCGAGGACCTGCAGGCCGAGGGCGGTGCAGGTGATCCACACGGTGCCCGCGACGAGGGCGCCCCGGGCGGCCCGCGCGCGGTGCCGGGCCAGCAGCTCGCTCAGCCGGACGGCGGCCAGCGCCATCACGACCACCAGGAGCAGGGCGAGGGCGACGGTGCCGACGGTGGCGGCCGTGGCGGTCGCGGGACCCATCGAGTCCCCGACGTAGGCCTGGGCGTCGTCGAGCAGCCCCCAGTCGAGGACCAGGTTGAAGCCCCGGCCCAGGTATTCGTTGAACCCGATGTCCAGCAGGTTCAGCACGGTCAGCACGGCGAGACCGATCCCGTACAGCGCGGCCGCGACGATCCGGGGCCGGCGCGGCAGGGCGGGGAGCAGCGCTGCCCCGATGATCGCCTCGGCCGGTATCCGGGTGAACCGGTCGGGGCGCAGGGCACCGGCGGTGTTGGGCAGCAGAAGGGCGCCGACGACCAGCGCGGCGGCGAGGACGTGCAGGGTCCGGCGGGCGGCGCGTACGGCGCGGGGGTGCCGGTCGCGCAGAGCGGCGTAGCGGGTGCGGAGGGTGCGGGTGGCTGGAGGGGTGGGGCGGGTCTCTTCCCCCTGCTTCTCGTCCTGCCTCTCGTCCCCTCGTTTCTCTTCGGTGGTCCGTGTCGGCCGGCGCAGGCGTGTGAAGACAGGCACCCGGAGGTCCTTCCGTGCAAAACCCGGTGAGGAGGCGGACCCGGCGTGGGGGTCCGGATCCGCCGCAGTTCCGTACGGGCGTGCCGGCCGGTTCGTTCAACGGTCCGTTCCGCCGTGGGGACCGGAGGTACGGGAGGCGTCCGCATGGTGAAATCCCGGCGACTGCGACAGCGTGATTCTCGCCACCCTTGATAAGAGGTGCGCTCAGATGAGCGGATCATGAGCGACTGCACTTCTCAAAGGATGGCACTGGGTGCCATCCTTTGATCGTTCATCGAGCGAAATCAGACGTGCCGATCGTTGCTCAGGTGAGCGCGTAGAGCGGCCCAATCCGGAATCCTAGTGTTCAAGAAGTGAACACACGGGGCTGTAATTTCTTGCCAAACCTTGACTTGTCTTTGACTTTTGATCCAGTGGCGGCGGAGTGCTCCCAGCCGCATGGTGGACGTGTGGACGTACCCATACGCCTTTGATCTGGGTATGTTCCTGCTCGTCAGGGCAGCCACCGCGTCCTCGAGGAGTCGAGACCCGTGTCGGAAAACAAAGATCTCCATGGAGCCCAGCAGGGCGGGAGTGTTGAGGGCGTGAAGTTCGTCTACGACTTCACCGAGGGCAACAAGGACCTCAAGGACCTGCTCGGCGGCAAAGGTGCGAACCTCGCCGAGATGACCAATCTGGGTCTTCCCGTCCCTCCCGGCTTCACCATCACCACGGAGGCCTGCAAGGTCTACCTGGACAGCGGTGAGGAGCCGGCGGCACTGCGTGACGAGGTGAGTGCGCACCTCGACGCCCTCGAAGCGGCGATGGGCAAGAAGCTCGGCCAGCCCGACAACCCCCTCCTGGTGTCGGTCCGCTCCGGGGCGAAGTTCTCCATGCCCGGCATGATGGACACCGTCCTGAACATCGGCCTCTCCGACAAGTCCGTGCAGGGCCTGGCCAAGCAGGCCGGCGACGACCGTTTCGCCTGGGACTCCTACCGGCGCCTCATCCAGATGTTCGGCAAGACCGTCCTCGGCGTCGACGGCGACCTCTTCGAGGACGCGCTGGAGGCGGCGAAGACGGCCAAGAAGGTCGCGGTCGACACCGAGCTGGAGGCCGCCGACCTCAAGAAGCTGGTCACCAGGTTCAAGAAGATCGTCAAGACCGAGGCCGGCCGGGACTTCCCGCAGGACCCGCGCGAGCAGATGGACCTCGCCATCCACGCGGTCTTCGACTCCTGGAACACCGACCGGGCCAAGCTCTACCGCCGCCAGGAGCGCATCCCGCACGACCTGGGCACGGCCGTCAACGTCTGCTCCATGGTCTTCGGCAACCTCGGCCCGACTGAAACATCCAGGGGCGGCGGCACCGGCGTGGCCTTCACCCGCGACCCCGCCTCCGGCCAGCAGGGCGTCTACGGCGACTACCTGGAGAACGCACAGGGCGAGGACGTGGTCGCGGGCATCCGCAACACCGTGCCGCTCGCCGATCTGGAGCAGATCGACAAGAAGTCGTACGACCAGCTGATGCAGATCATGGAGACGCTGGAGAACCACTACAAGGATCTCTGCGACATCGAGTTCACCATCGAGCGCGGTCAGCTGTGGATGCTCCAGACCCGCGTCGGCAAGCGCACCGCGGGCGCGGCCTTCCGGATCGCCACCCAGCTGGTCGACCAGGGCCTGATCGACGAGGCCGAGGCGCTCACCCGTGTCACCGGCGCGCAGCTCGCCCAGCTGATGTTCCCGCGCTTCGACGAGGAGGCGAAGGTCGAGAAGATCGGGCGCGGCATCGCGGCCTCGCCGGGCGCGGCGGTCGGCAAGGCGGTCTTCGACTCGTACACGGCCGTCAAGTGGTCCCGCTCCGGTGAGAAGGTCATCCTGGTCCGTCGCGAGACCAACCCCGACGACCTGGACGGCATGATCGCCGCCGAGGGCATCCTCACCTCCCGTGGCGGCAAGACCTCGCACGCCGCCGTCGTCGCACGCGGCATGGGCAAGACCTGTGTGTGCGGCGCGGAGGAGCTGGAGGTCGACACCAAGCGCCGCCGGATGACCGTCCCCGGCGGGCACGTCGTCGAGGAAGGCGACCTGATCTCCATCGACGGTTCCACCGGCAAGGTCTACCTCGGTGAGGTACCCGTCGTCCCGTCCCCGGTCGTGGAGTACTTCGAGGGCCGGATGCACCCGGGTGCCGACGACGCCGACGAACTGGTCGAGGCGGTCCACCGGATGATGGCCTTCGCCGACCGCAAGCGCCGGCTGCGGGTGCGCGCCAACGCCGACAACGCCGAGGACGCGCTGCGCGCCCGCCGCTTCGGCGCCCAGGGCATCGGCCTGTGCCGCACCGAGCACATGTTCCTCGGCGACCGGCGCGAGCTGGTGGAGCGGCTGATCCTGGCCGACACCGAGGCCGAGCGCGACGAGTCCCTGAAGGCGCTGCTCCCGCTGCAGCGGCAGGACTTCGTCGAGCTGTTCGAGGGGATGGACGGCCTTCCGGTCACCATCCGGCTCCTCGACCCGCCGCTGCACGAGTTCCTGCCCGACATCACCGAGCTGTCGGTCCGCGTGGCCCTCGCCGAGTCCCGGCAGGAGCCGCACGAGAACGAACTGCGCCTCCTCCAGGCCGTGCACCGGCTGCACGAGCAGAACCCGATGCTGGGCCTGCGCGGAGTCCGCCTCGGCCTGGTCATCCCCGGCCTGTTCACCATGCAGGTGCGGGCCATCGCCGAGGCGGCGGCCGAGCGCCGGGCGGCCAAGGGCGACCCGCGCGCCGAGATCATGATTCCGCTGGTCGGCACGGTCCAGGAGCTGGAGATCGTCCGAGAGGAGGCCGACCAGGTCATCGCGGAGGTCGAGAAGGCCACCGGCACGCGGCTGAAGCTCGCCATCGGCACGATGATCGAGCTGCCGCGCGCCGCCCTGACCGCCGGCCAGATCGCCGAGGCCGCCGAGTTCTTCTCCTTCGGCACCAACGACCTCACCCAGACGGTGTGGGGCTTCAGCCGGGACGACGTGGAGGCCAGCTTCTTCACGGCCTACCTGGAGAAGGGCATCTTCGGCGTCTCCCCGTTCGAGACGATCGACCGGGACGGCGTCGGCTCCCTGGTGAAGCTCGCCGCCGAGGCCGGCCGCGCCACCCGCCCCGGCCTCAAGCTCGGCGTCTGCGGCGAGCACGGCGGCGACCCGGAGTCGGTCCACTTCTTCCACGAGGTCGGCCTGGACTACGTCTCCTGCTCCCCGTTCCGCATCCCCGTCGCCCGCCTGGAGGCCGGCCGCGCCGCGGTCACCTCGAACGGCAGCGACCACCGCTGAGTCCCGGTCCCCGGGGCGCGCGAACCCCGGAGCCGTTGCCTGTCACCCGACCACCCTCACCGATCGGCAACGGCTCCGGATCACGAAAGGAAACGGCGGCACCCGTGCGGGGGTGCCGCCGTTTCCCGTGTCCTCGGCCCGGCGTGGATCAGTTCGTGCCGCGGCGCCTGCGGGAGGCGAACAGGACGGCGCCGCCCGCCAGGACGACGGCCGCGCCGCCGGCCGCGATGTACGGGGTGGCGCTGTTGCCGCCGGTCTCGGCGAGGTCGGTGCCGCCGCCCTTCTCGGTGGTGCCCTTGTCGCCGGCGTCGGAGCCGGTGGCGCCGTCGTCCGAGCCGCTGTCCCTGTCGCCGACGGGGACGAAGTCCGCCGGCGCGTCGTCGCAGCCGATGCCGTCGTTGTCGCGGTCCAGGTGCTTGCCGTAGTGCTCGCTGCCCGCCTTGATGTCGGAGTACCCGGCCTCGTACGCCTCGGTGCAGTTCTTGAAGGCGCCCTCGTGGGCCACGGCGGAGGTGGCCGGCAGGACGGCCAGGGCGAGCGCGGCGACGGTCACGGCGGCGGACTTGTAGGACAGGTTCACGGGGAAACTCCCAGCCATGTGCGGATATCCGGCGGCATGCCCCTGTCCGGGGCGGTCTGCCGGGTGTGAGCTGCCGACGGTAGGGGAGGGGCTGGGGGAGTGCGTGGAGGTTTTGTGGACCCGTGACGCGAACGTGACGTGACCGGACGGTAGCTCTCCGTTCATGCGGGCGCGCTCCGTGCGCCGCGCCCGCATGGACGGGGGGGAGTGGTCAGGTGCGGAACGGGCCCTTCACCTCGTAGGTGATGCCGCCGGACGAACTGCCGCTCGTGCCGCGCTGGCTGGAGAAGTACAGGCGGGTGCCGTCCGGGGAGAAGGCCGGGCCGGTGATCTCGGAACCGGACTGGCCGTCCACCCGCAGGAAGGGGGCCACGACGTCGTCGGGGGTGATGACGCAGACCTCCATGTTGCCGCCGTCCTCGGCCACGAACAGGTCGCCGGAGGAGGAGCCGGTGACGTTGTCGACGCCGGTCAGGGGAGCGGCGCCGCCCGGTACCAGGGAGTCGTCGTAGGCGAGTTCGATGGTCTGGGCGGAGGCGTCGTACTGCCAGACGCGGTTGTCGCCCTTGGTGGTGAACCAGCAGGTGTCGTTCGCGTAGTGGCAGCCCTCGCCGCCGTTGAAGCGTTTGGCGCCGGAGACCTGGTTGCGGGTGGCGGTGGCGCCGGACGGGTCGGGGACCCGCGCCCAGTTCACCGGGCCGCTGGTGCCGCTGCCCCCCACCAGTACCTCCAGCGTGCCGGAGGAAAGGTCGCCCCACGTCGTCGGTCGGAAGCGGTAGAAGCAGCCGTCCGGGACGTCCTCGGTCAGGTAGACGACCCTGCGGACCGGGTCGGCGGCCGCCGCCTCGTGCTTGAAGCGGCCCATCGCGTCCCGGCGGACCGCCGCCTTCACCCCCCACGGGTCGGTCTCGTAGACGTAACCGCGGTCCACCTCCTCGCAGGACAGCCAGGTGTTCCACGGAGTGCTGCCGCCCGCGCAGTTCTGCCGGGTGCCGGACAGGATGCGGTACGCGCCCGTGATGGCGCCGGTGGCCGAGAAGCGCACCGCGCCCGCTCCGCCGGAGGGGTCGATCTCCGAGTTGGAGACGTAGATCCAGCCGCTGCCGTCCGCGTAACAGGCGCCGCCGTCGGGGGCGTTGTGCCAGGTGTACGAGGTGCCCGGGACCTGCCGGCCGGAACGGGCGATCACTCTGCTGGTGAACCCGGCGGCAGCCGGATCCCGTTGGCGTCCGCCGCGCCGAGAGCACCGTACGGGCCGGTGCCGGGCTGGGCGGGCGCCGCGTACGCGGCGCTGTGCCAGAGTGCGCCACCGAGGACCGCACCGGTGCCGCCCATGGCGCTCGCACGAAGGAAGGTACGACGTTCCACTGCCGCTCCTGGAGGTGCCGTGAACCGTCCCGCCACCGGTCGGTGACGGGGTCGTGCGGTCACGGAACCTACGGGTCCGGCATGGACACCTCATGACCGAAGGCGTACCGGCGGGTGGCCGTCCTGGGCACCACCCGACCCGTGTGCCCGGCCTTCTGCGGGCTCACGCCGCCCTGACCTCGTATGTGGTCAGCCGGACCGTGTCGTCCGCCCGGGCACCGGCGGCACGAACGGGCAGGAGCCGGTGGCCAGGACGAGTCGGTCGTACGCGGCCACCGAACCGCCCGCGCAGGCGACGGTGCGCGCCGCGAGGCCGGTGCCGATCACCACCACACGCCCGTTCGAGGTGATGCCCCCTGAGCCTGCGGTGCGGGTACGAGGACGCTCAACCTCAGGAAAAGCTCATCTCGATGGACGGCACAACTATCCGGTCCATAGGGTCACGGCCATGCCCGACATCTCGCTGACCACCGTCATTCTCCTCTGCCTCGCGGCGCTCGCCGCCGGCTGGATCGACGCCGTGGTCGGTGGCGGCGGGCTGCTGCTCCTGCCGGCCCTGCTGCTGGGCCTGCCCGCCGGCACCCCGGCCGCGCACGCGCTGGGCACCAACAAGGCGGTCGCCATCGTCGGCACCACGGGCGCGGCGATCACCTACGCACGCAAGGCCCCGGTGGACGTCCGTACCGCCGTACGCATCGGTCTCGCCGCCCTCGCCGGGTCGTCGGGCGGCGCCTTCCTCGCCGCCGGGATGAGCACCGAGGTCCTCAAACCGGTGATCATGGTGGTGCTGCTCGCCGTGGCCGCCTTCGTCATCCTCCGTCCGTCCTTCGGTACCGCGCCCGCACCCGGCCCGGTCACGCGCCGCCGCGTCCTCGCCGCGATCGGCCTCGGCGGCCTGGGCATCGGTTTCTACGACGGTCTCATCGGTCCCGGCACCGGTACGTTCCTCGTCCTGGCGCTCACCGCGCTGCTCCACCTCGACCTCGTCACCGCCTCCGCCACCGCGAAGATCGTCAACTGCTGCACCAACGCGGGCGCGCTGGCGATGTTCGCCTGGCAGGGCGCGGTGCTGTGGCAGCTGGCGGCCCTGATGGCCGTGTTCAACCTCGCGGGCGGCATGCTCGGCGCCCACACGGCCCTGAAGAAGGGCAGCGGCTTCGTCCGCATCGTCCTGCTGACGGTCGTCTTCGCCCTGGTGGCGAACATGGCGTACGAACAGTGGCTGGCCTGAGGCCGCGGGCCGCGGAACTTCAGAGGGGGGACCACGCGCGTCGCGCCCCGGCGTGCGTCAGTGGCTGTGGCTGCCCGTCAGGTGGGCGTAGACGACGACGTTGCCCCGGTAGCCGGTGCCGCGTGACCAGCCGCCGCCGCAGGTGATGATCCGCAGTTCGGGCCGTTCCGCCGCGCCGTAGACCTGTTCGTCGGGGAAGTCCCTCGCGTCGTACGCCTCCACGGCGTGCACCGTGAACACGGCGGTGCGGCCGTCCAGCCGGTCCACCTCGACGGTGCTGCCCTTGCGCAGGGCGCCCAGGGAGTAGAAGACGGCGGGGCCGTCGGCGTTGTCGACATGGCCCGCGATGATCGCGGTGCCCCGCTCGCCGGGCGTGGTGCCGGCCTCGTACCAGCCGGCCAGGTTCTTCCGCTCGGGCGGCGGCACGTCGAGGCTGCCGGTGCCGGTCAGCCCGAGGCCCGTCAGCGGCGCGTCCACGTCGATCGCGGGGATGCGGACCCGGTCCGGCGGGGAGGGCGGCAGCGCGGCGGGGCGGCCGGCGACGAGACCGACGCGCCCGGAGTGGGCCTGGACGGCGGACGGCTGGGGAGGGGCGTGCGTCTCGGCCGCGTCGCGCAGCAGCCACAGCCCGCAGCACAGGGCGAACACGCTCACGGAGGCTATGGCCGTGTCGCTCGGGCCGCCGGCCCGGCCGAACCTGCTGTGCATCGTGGACTGACCTCTTCGGAGTCGGCCCCGTGCCCCCTCCGGGCCGCGAGGGGGGGGCGGACCCGGAGGGGGAGGGGACATGCGGTACCGGTGGACGGGCAGCGGAGGGTGCCCGTCAGATCCCGTCGCCTCTCGCCCGGCGATGCAGGAACCAGGTACCGCCCGCGGCGGCGACGGCGAGCGTCGCCACGCCGGCCGCGGTCTGTACGGGGTCGGGGCCCAGGGCACTGCCGACCCCCGTCTTCACACTTCCGTACGGATGCACCTGCTGGGCCGCGGACGTCAGTCTGACCACCAGGTCGCCGGTCACCCGCTGCCCGCCGGCGGAGCATTTCGCGACGATCTCGTACGTCCCCGGCTGCGCGCCCGGCGGCACCCGGAACCGGCCGATCGAGTCCCGCTCGTGCGCGCTCGGCGCCAGGGTGAAACGGCCGGCGCCCACGGCGGTGGCGTCCCCCGCGACCGTGTCGCGGTCCCCGCACGCCGCGGTGTTCACCGTCACCTGCGCGCCGGCCACGACCGAGGAGGGGTACACCTCCAGGTTCCCGGACGCCGTGCCGCGGGAGTGCCCCGCCGGGGCGGCGTCCGCCTCCCCGGCGTATCCGGCGGGGGCGACGAGCAGCCCCACGGCGGCCAGAGCGAGCGCGGGGCCGGCCAGACCGGCTCCACCGGGCAGGCCGGGCCCACCGGGCAGGCCGGTCAGCAACCGGGCGGTACCTCGCATCGATGCTCCCTCGAGCTCACGCAGGGGTCACGCCCGCAGCACCCCCATGTGCCGCCGTCAGTCGCGTCCCTGCCTGTCCGAGGTAAGTACCATCGGGCACGGCGCGCTCTTTGAAAAGAAGTCAGAAATGGGGTGAACGGGTGTCGGACCCGTCCGGCCGGGGCCTGCCCGCCTCCTGTTCCGGCAGGTCACCGACGTACGGCGGCCCCGTCCGGGGAAAGAACCCGAAGGGCGCACCGCACGCCTGTGAACGGGTGACCCGCTCACGGCGTCACCGCCTCCATCCGTACCGCGCACACCTTGAGCCCCGGCATCGTGAGGCCGGGGCCAGGGCGGGGTGGGTGAGGGTGACGGCGCGGCCTCCGCCGGCCCGGTGGAACGGCATGAACACGGTGTAGGGACGGATCGCGGAGGTGCTCCGCGCCGGCGTCACCGCCCGGCTCCGCCGAACACCCCGACCGCGCCTGCCCCGTACTCCGCACGCGTCCGCCCCAGCCCCTCGGCGACCCGCTCCAGCGCCTCCTCCCAGGAGGCCGGCACCAGCACACCCGCCCCGGACCGCACCAGCGGCGAGGCCGACCGCACGCTCGACGACAGCACAGCGGGGGCCGTACGCCCCTTCCCGCACAGCGCCCCCGGTTCACTGGAGAGTCCGCCCGCTCCCGCACCTCGACGGTCGTCCCGTCCGGGGCCTGCGTCAGATTCATCCCCCACTGCAGCGCGCAGTACGGGCAGTGCGTGGGCGTCCCGGAGAACTCTCCATACCGCCCACCCCCTGCGCCCCCCGTGTCACGCCCCGCACCGCCCCCGGTTGCACACCGGGGGCGGCGACCTCCCCGGGACCGTGGGCGCGCGGTGAGACCGAGGGCGCGGGTGTCATCTGTTCAGACACCGGCGGTCGGCGCCGGGCGTCCCGAAGATCCGGAAGCGAGCCTCGGCCGGCTCTTCTTCGGTGAAGGAGCCATGCTCTTCCTGATGACGCACCAGGTCAGTGCCGAGCAACTGGTGTCGCAGTCGACGAGCCACCGCTTCGGCGACCTGCTCGGTGGGAAGCGTCACCGTGATCCGCGTCGTGTCCGTCATGGCGTGAGCCTACGGCGACATGCGCGCCGTCAGTCCGCGGTTTTCGGGGCGTGGATGTCCGCCAGGGCCTGCTGCACCCCGGGCTCCTCCGGCCCGAGGAAGTGCGGGTCCGGACGGAACGCCGCGTCCGCCGCCGCCTTCCCCGCGGCGAAGATCTCCCGGACGCCCCCGTAGTACCAGGTGACGTCGTGCCGGTCGTCGACGCCGACGCCGTACGAGGAGACACCGGCCGCCCGGCACAGCGTGACCGCGCGGCGGATGTGGAAGCCCTGGCTGATCAGCACGGCCCGGTCCACGCCGAAGATCTTCTTCGCGCGGACGCAGGAGTCCCAGGTGTCGAAGCCCGCGTAGTCGCTGACGATCCGTGCGTCGGGCACGCCGTGCCGGGTCAGATAGGCGCGCATCGCGTCCGGCTCGTCGTACTCCTCACGGCTGTTGTCGCCGGTGACCAGGACCACCTCGATCCGGCCCGTCCGGTACAGCTCGGCCGCCGCGTTCAGTCGGCGTGCGAGATACGGCGACGGCTCCCCGTCCCACAGGCCCGCGCCGAAGACCACGGCGACGTCCGTGCGGGGCACGTCGGCGGTGGTGCGCAGGCGGCCGTCCGCCGCCAGGTGCATCCACGTCGCCGGCAGCAGCGCCAGGACGCACGCCGCCATCCCCGTCTGCACCAGCCGCCGCCGACCGGTACGGGTGCGCGGCAGGTGCAGCAGGCGCGGTCGGCGGAACCCGCGGGTCCTCACGCGGCGCAACAGGTCAAGCATCGGACGGGCACCCTCCCCCGGTCGGTCCTCGACCTCGGAGACGCATCGGCACGCCCTCCGGTTCAGCCGTGCCCTGTGATCGGCTTCACGGTGGGCGGGGGAGGGGAGGAGGAGCAGTGGCTCGAACGGGCTCGCGCCGTGCGTGGGCCTGCCCTGGCCCTTCTCCTCCACTGCCACGACCAGGCCCGGACGGCCCCGTCCCCGCGCCGCCGAGCCAGCCCCCGGCTGCCCGACGCCGCACGGGCGGACCCGGGCTGTCGTGCCCGCTGTCACCGGGGGGCCGTAGTGTCGAAACATGGCAGGCACCGGCACCCCCGTCCCCACCGGCCCCGCAGCGCAGGCGCAGGAACAGGCGCGGCGGAACCACACCCCGCCCCCCGGCTACACGTCGGCCTCGCTCGCCCGCTGGGCCGCCGAACCCGACAAGCGCCCCGGGCGTACCGCCTTCCAGCGCGACCGCGCACGCGTGCTGCATTCGGCGGCCCTGCGCCGCCTGGCCGGCAAGACCCAGGTCGTCACCCCCGGAGCGGCCAGCCCGGTCTGGGACGCCAGTCCCCGCACCCGCCTCACCCACTCCCTCGAGTGCGCCCAGGTGGGCCGGGAGCTCGGTGCCGCCCTCGGCTGCGACCCGGACCTCGTGGAGGCCGCCTGCCTCTCCCACGACCTGGGCCATCCGCCCTTCGGCCACAACGGCGAACAGGCGCTGAACGAGTTCGCCGAGGACTGCGGCGGCTTCGAGGGCAACGCCCAGTCGCTCCGCCTCCTCACCCGCATCGAACCCAAACGGTTCACCCCCGAAGGCTCCGTCGGCCTCAACCTCACCCGCGCCACCCTCGACGCCGCCACCAAGTACCCCTGGCCCCGAGGGGGCCACCCCACCGACCCGGCCTCCCCGAAGTTCGGCGTCTACGAGGACGACCGCCCCGTCTTCGACTGGATCCGCGAGGACGCCCCCGAGGGCCGCGTCTGCTTCGAGGCCCAGGTCATGGACTGGGCCGACGACGTGGCCTACTCGGTGCACGACGTGGAGGACGGCCTGCACGCCGGCCACATCGACCCCAACCTCCTGCACGCCGAGCCCGAGCGGCAGGAGGTCTTCGCCGTCGCCGTCGGCCGCTACACCGACCCCGGCACCGACCCGGCGGAACTCGCCGAGGCGCTCGACCGGCTCCTCGCCCAGGAGTGGTGGCCGCACGGCTACGACGGCACCGCGGTCGCCCAGGCCCGCCTCAAGGACGCCACCAGCCAGCTCATCGGCCGCTTCTGCCTCGCCGCCGAGGGCGCCACCCGGCAGAGGTACGGCAGCGGCCGGCTCACCCGCCACGGAGCCGAACTCGTCGTCCCCAGGGAGACCCGGATGGAGTGCGCCGTGCTCAAGGCGGTCGCCGACCGGTACGTCATACAGCGCGCCGAGCAGGAACTGCTCCGCGCCGACCAGCGGATCGTCGTCGCCGAACTGGCCGAGGCGCTCACTGCCCGCGCCCCCGACGGCCTGGACCCGCAGTTCCGCACGCTGTTCGCGCGGGCCCCGGACGACCGCGCCCGCAAACGGGTGATCGTCGACCAGATCGCGTCCCTCACCGACGCCTCGGCCCGCTCGCTTCACACCCGTCTGACGGGGCAGGGTTGAGGAGGAGCCCGAAGGCGACCGTCCGTGGCCTGATCGGGTCACTCCCCCTTCCCGCACCACCCGGTGTGCGGGACGCTCACAGGTGGCGGCACCCTGAAGAGGAGGCATCACGTGGTCGACGCGGATCAGACATTCGTCATCGTCGGAGGCGGACTGGCCGGCGCGAAAGCGGCCGAAACGCTGCGAACGGAGGGCTTCACCGGCCGTGTCCTGCTGATCTGCGACGAACGCGACCACCCGTACGAGCGGCCACCCCTGTCCAAGGGCTACCTCCTCGGCAAGGAGGAACGCGACAGCGTCTTCGTGCACGAGCCCGCCTGGTACGCGCGCCACGACGTCGAGCTGCACCTCGGCCAGACCGTCGACGCCGTCGACCGCGCCGCGAAGACCGTCCGCTTCGGCGAGGACGGCACCACCGTCCGCTACGACAAACTGCTGCTGGCCAACGGCGCCGAGCCCCGCCGCCTGGACATCCCGGGCACCGGCCTGGCCGGCGTCCACCACCTGCGCCGCCTCGCGCACGCCGAACGCCTCAAGGGCGTCCTGACCTCCCTCGGCCGTGACAACGGCCACCTGGTGATCGCCGGCGGCGGCTGGATCGGCCTGGAGGTCGCGGCGGCGGCCCGCGAGTACGGCGCGGAGGTCACCCTCGTGCACCGGGGGCAGACCCCGCTGCACTCGGTCCTCGGCCCCGAGCTCGGCCAGCTCTTCGCCGACCTGCACGGCGAGCACGGCGTCCGCTTCCACTTCGGCGCCACCCTCACCGAGATCACCGGGCAGGACGGCATGGTCCTCGCCGCCCGCACCGACGACGGCGAGGAGCACCCGGCGCACGCCGTCCTCGCGGCGATCGGCGCCGCCCCGCGCACCGGCCTCGCCCGGGCGGCGGGCCTGGAGATCGCCGACCGCGCGGACGGCGGCGGCATCCTGGTCGACGAGCGGCTGCGCACCTCCGACCCGGACATCCACGCGGCCGGTGACGTCGCATCCTTCCCGCACGCCCTGTTCGGCACCCGGATGCGCGTCGAGCACTGGGCCAACGCACTCAACGGCGGCCCGGCCGCGGCCCGCGCGATGCTCGGCCGGGAGGTCACGTACGACAGGGTGCCGTACTTCTTCAGCGACCAGTACGACCTGGGGATGGAGTACTCCGGCTGGGCACCCCCGGGCTCCTACGACCAGGTCGTGCTCCGGGGCGACTCGGGCAAGCGGGAGTTCATCGCGTTCTGGCTGAGGGAGGGCAGGGTGCTGGCCGGTATGAACGTCAACGTGTGGGACGTCACGGACCCGATCCAGCGGCTGATCCGCTCCCGGACCCCGGTGGACACGGAGGCCCTGGCCGACCCGCACGTCCCACTGGAAAGCCTCGCCTCCTGACTCCCGGCGGACCACCGTAGACTTCCAGCGTGGCTGGACGGATCAACGACGAGGACGTGAAGGCGGTACGGGACGCGGTCCCGATCGACGCCGTGGTGTCCGAGTACCTCCAGCTGCGCGGCGCCGGCGGTGGCAACCTCAAGGGCCTGTGCCCGTTCCACGACGAGAAGTCGCCGTCCTTCCAGGTGAGCCCGAGCAAGGGCCTCTTCCACTGCTTCGGCTGCCAGGAGGGCGGCGACACCATCACGTTCGTGATGAAGGTCGACCACCTCTCCTTCTCCGAGGCGGTCGAACGCCTGGCCGCCCAGGCCGGCATCACCCTGCGCTACGAGGAGGGCGGGTACAACCCGGCCCACCAGCGCGGCGAGCGCATCCGCCTGGTCGAGGCCCACCGGATCGCCGCCGACTGGTACGTGGAACAGCTCGCGACCTCCCCCGAGGCGGACACCGGCCGCACCTTCCTCGCCGAGCGGGGCTTCGACCAGGAGGCCGCCCGGCACTTCTCCGTCGGCTACAGCCCCCAGGGCTGGGACCACCTCACCCGCTTCCTGCGCGGCAAGGGCTTCACCGACAAGGAACTGCTGCTCTCCGGCCTGTCACAGGAGGGCCGCCGCGGCCCCATCGACCGCTTCCGCGGCCGGCTGATGTGGCCCATCCGCGACATCGGCGGCGAGGTCGTCGGCTTCGGCGCCCGCAAGCTCTACGAGACGGACAACGGGCCCAAGTACCTCAACACCCCCGAGACGGCGATCTACAAGAAGTCCCAGGTGCTGTACGGCATCGACCTGGCGAAGAAGGACATCGCCAAGTCGTCCCGCGCGGTCGTGGTCGAGGGCTACACCGACGTCATGGCCTGCCACCTGGCCGGCGTCACCACCGCCATCGCGACCTGCGGCACCGCCTTCGGCAACGACCACATCAAGATCCTGCGCCGGCTGCTGATGGACAACGGCTCGGCCCGGGTGATCTTCACCTTCGACGGTGACGCGGCCGGCCAGAAGGCGGCCCTGCGCGCCTTCGAGGACGACCAGAAGTTCGCCGCCGAGACCTACATCGCCATCGCGCCCGACGGCATGGACCCCTGCGACCTGCGCCTGGCCAAGGGCGACGAAGCGGTCGCCGACCTCGCCGAACCCCGCACCCCGCTCTTCGAGTTCGCGCTCCGCCACATCGTGAACCGCTACGACCTGGACACCCCGGCCGGCCGCGCCGCCGCCCTCGACGAGGCCGCCCCGGTCGTCGCCCGCATCAAGAACAGCGGCGCCCAGCACGAGGTCGCCGTCCAGCTCGCCGGCATGCTCGGCATCCTCGACACCCAGTTCGTGGTCAAGCGGGTGGCGCAGCTCGCCCGCTGGGCCCGCGACCGCGGCGGCAAGGGCCCCGCCCCCGACCGGCAGCAGCGCGGCGGCGGGGACCCGCAGCAGTACGCCTCCGGCCCGGCACCCGCACTCCCGCGGGGCCCCGCCCTCAACCTCCGCAACCCCGTCTTCGCCACCGAACGGGAACTGCTCAAGCTCGCCCTCCAGCACCCCGCGCTGGTCTCCCCGGCCTTCGACGCCTACGGCGTCGACGAGTTCACCGCCCCGGTCTACGCGGCCGTGCGCCAGGCCGTCCTGGAGGCGGGCGGCGTGGAGTACGGCGCCCAGGACCCGCAGGAGTACCTGATCCGGGTCCGCGACGCCGCTCCCGACGACACCGTCCGAGCCATGGTCACCGAACTCGCCGTCGAGGCGATCATGCTGCACCGGGGCGTCAAGGAGGTCGACGAGAACTACGCGGGCGCCCAACTGGTCACCGTCCGCCGCCGTGCCGTCGAGCGCCGTGTCCGTGAGGTCGCCGGCCGGCTGACCCGCCTCGCCTCCCAGGGCGACCCCGCCGAACTGGCCTCCGTGCAGAACGAACTGTGGGTCCTCCAGCAGTACGACCAGTCCCTGCGCGAGCACGGCGCGGCGGCCCTCTAGGGCCTGTCCGGCGGATCCTGCCGCAGACGCGGGATCCGGCACGCCCTCCCCCCAAGCTCTTCGAGCAAGGGGGGTCCCCATCGCCCCCGCTCACCCGCGCCGACAAGGCACCGTCGATTTCCTGCGACCTGATCCGCCGGACAGGCCCTGGGCGGGATGTGACCGCCGGGTCACCGCGCGGACGCAAAAAGTCATCGCACGCCCCTCGTGGGGACGATGTGTCGTACCCCACACTGGGATGCGGTGCCTGTGTCCTCGGAGCGCGGCCGACCCGTCCTCGACGGGTCCGGGACCCCCGTGGCCCCGCTCATCGCGTACGGGACGGACAGCGGCGAGGCCGCCGACCCCGCTCCCGAAGTACCGCTGCCGCCCTCCCCGGCAGCGATCATCCTGGAGGTCGCCCCCCGTGCAGACCCAGATCCAGAGCCTCACCCAGACCGACACGAGCACGGTCGGCGCGCGGCCGGAGGCGGACGTCCTGGTGGCCGTGCCCGCGCAGAGCCGGGCCGCGCACCACCCCGAGACGGAGCCCGAACCGCCGTCCGCGGCGCTCGGACCGGCCGAGCACGCCGAGCCGGCCCCGTCACCTGCGCGCGCCGAGTCCGGCAGCCCCTCCTCGGACCTGTTCCGCCAGTACCTGCGGGAGATCGGCCGCATCCCCCTGCTCACCGCGGCCGAGGAGGTCGAACTCGCCCGCCGCGTCGAGGCCGGGCTGTTCGCCGAGGAGAAGCTGCGCCGCACCCCCGACCTGGACAGCAGCCTCGCCCTCGACCTGGACCGGCTCGTCGTCATGGGCCGGATGGCCAAGCGGCGGCTGATCGAGGCCAATCTGCGGCTCGTCGTCTCCGTCGCCAAACGGTACGTGGGCCGCGGGCTGACCATGCTGGACCTGGTGCAGGAGGGCAACCTCGGTCTGATCCGGGCCGTGGAGAAGTTCGACTACGCGCGCGGCTACAAGTTCTCCACCTACGCCACCTGGTGGATCCGCCAGGCCATGTCCCGCGCGCTGGCCGACCAGGCCCGCACCATCCGCGTCCCCGTGCACGTCGTCGAGCTCATCAACCGCGTCGTCCGCGTCCAGCGGCGCATGCTGCAGGAACGCGGCTACGAACCGACCGCGAACGAGGTCGCCGACCATCTCGACCTGGCCCCCGAGCGGGTCGGCGAGGTGCTGCGGCTCGCCCAGGAGCCGGTCTCCCTGCACGCCCCGGTGGGCGAGGAGGACGATGTGGCCCTCGGCGACCTCATCGAGGACGGCGACGCCACGAGCCCCGTCGAGTCGGCCGCGTTCCTGCTGCTCAAGGAGCACCTGGAGGCGGTGCTGTCGACGCTGGGGGAGCGGGAGCGCAAGGTCGTCCAGCTGCGGTACGGGCTGGTCGACGGCCGCCCCCGCACCCTGGAGGAGATAGGCCGCATCTTCGGTGTGACGCGGGAACGCATACGCCAGATCGAGTCCAAGACCCTGAACAAGCTCCGCGACCACGCCTTCGCCGACCAACTCCGCGGCTACCTGGACTGACTTTCCTCGCCCCCGCCACCCCTTCCCGTCCCTGGGGGCTGCGCCCCCAGGCCCCCCTTCGGCCCTGCGGGCCTCGTCCTCGAGCGCCGGAGGGGCTGAAATCAGCCCCTCCGGCGCTCGAGGATCGGAGTCCGGGGCGGCGGGGCGAAAGAAGCTCAGTCCACCTCCGCGACCGCCTGCGCGAACTGGGCCTTGTACAGCCGGGCGTACGCCCCGTCCGCGGTCAGCAGCTCCTGATGCGAGCCCTGCTCCACGATCGCGCCGTTCTCCATGACGAGGATCGTGTCCGCGTCCCGGATCGTGGAGAGCCGGTGCGCGATGACGAACGACGTACGCCCGTGCGCCAGTTTGGCCATCGCCTTCTGGATCAGCACCTCGGTACGGGTGTCCACGGAACTCGTCGCCTCGTCCAGCACCAGGATCACCGGATCGGACAGGAACGCCCGCGCGATGGTGATGAGCTGCTTCTCACCCGCGCTGACCCCACCGCCCTCGGCGCCCTCGGCCCCCTCATCGGCGAGCACCGTGTCGTACCCGTCGGGCAGGGTGCGGATGAACCGGTCGGCGTGGGCCGCCCGCGCCGCCTCCTCGATCTCACCGCGGGTGACCTCGCGCGCGGCCCCGTAGGCGATGTTCTCCGCGATGGTGCCGCCGAACAGCCAGGTGTCCTGGAGCACCATGCCGATCCCGGCGCGCAGTTCGTCCCGGGACATGCGCGCTATGTCGACGCCGTCGAGCGTGATGCGCCCGCCGGACACCTCGTAGAACCGCATCAGCAGGTTGACCAGCGTCGTCTTTCCGGCGCCGGTCGGGCCGACGATGGCCACCGTCTGCCCCGGCTCGACCGTCAGCGACAGGTCCTCGATCAGCGGCTTCTCGGGGTCGTAGCGGAACGCCACGTGCTCCAGCGCCACCCGCCCGCGCGGCTCGGCCGGCCTCTCGGCCGGCGAGACGTCGGCCGACTGCTCCTCGGCGTCCAGCAGTTCGAAGACCCGCTCGGCCGACGCGACACCCGACTGCACCAGGTTCGCCATCGAGGCGACCTGCGTCAGCGGCATCGAGAACTGCCGCGAGTACTGGATGAACGCCTGCACGTCACCGATGGACAGCGAACCCGACGCGACCCGCAGCCCGCCGACGACCGCCACCAGCACGTAGTTGAGGTTCGACACGAACATCATCAGCGGCTGCATGATGCCGCTGTTGAACTGCGCCTTGAAACCGGCCTCGTACAGCGCGTCGTTCTGCTCGGCGAACTGCTTCGCCGACTCCTCCTGCCGCCCGAACACCTTCACCAGGGTGTGCCCGGTGTACATCTCCTCGATGTGCGCGTTGAGCGTTCCGGTCGTACGCCACTGCTGCACGAAGTGCGGCTGCGACCGCTTGCCCACGCGGGTGGCGACCACGAACGACAGCGGCACGGTGACCAGCGCGACCAGCGCCAGGATCCAGGAGACGTAGAACATCATCACCAGCACACCGACGATGGTCAGCACCGAGTTGATCAGCTGGCCCATCGTCTGCTGGAGCGTCTGCCCGAGGTTGTCGATGTCGTTGGTCGCCCGGCTCAGCACCTCACCGCGCTGCCGCTTGTCGAAGTACGACAGCGGCAGCCGCGACAGCTTCGCCTGCACGTCCTCGCGCATCCGGTACATGGTGCGGTTCACGGCCCCGTTCACCAGCCGCGTCGCCACCGCCATCAGCAGACCGGCGACCCCGAACACCGCCAGCGCGAGCCCGAGGACACCGCCCACGGCGGTGAAGTCGATGCCGTGGCCCGGGGTGAAGTCGGTGCCGCGGAGCATGTCGGCGACATCGCCCTCACCGCGCGCCCGCATCGCGTCGAGCACCTGCTCCTTGGTGGCCCCGGACGGCATGTCCCGTCCGACGACGCCCTCGAAGACCAGGTCGGTGGCCCGGCCGAGGATCTTCGGCCCGACCACACTGAGGCCCACGCTCAGCACCGTGCAGGCCAGCAGCACACAGAGGGTCAGACGTTCCGGCTTGAACCGGGCGACGAGCCGTCTGCCCGACTCCTTGAAGTTCAGCGACTGCTGGTCGGGGCCGCCCCCGGCCATCATCCGCGCTGCTCCCGCCATCAGGCGGCCTCCGCTTCCGTCAGCTGGGAGAGCACGATCTCCCGGTAGGTCTCGTTGTCCGCCATCAGTTCGTGATGTCGGCCGGTGCCGACGATCCGGCCCTCGTCCAGGACCACGATCCGGTCGGCGTCCCGGATGGTCGCCACCCGCTGGGCGACGATCACCACCGTCGCCTCCGCGGTCTCCTCGGTCAGCGCCGCGCGCAGGGCCGCGTCGGTGGCGTAGTCGAGTGCGGAGAAGGAGTCGTCGAAGAGGTAGATCTCCGGGCGCCGCACCAGCGTCCGCGCGATCGCCAGGCGCTGGCGCTGACCGCCGGACACATTGGTCCCGCCCTGCGCGATCGGCGCGTCGAGCCCGCCCTCCAGCCGCTCGACGAACTCCTTGGCCTGTGCCACCTCCAGCGCGTGCCACAGCTCCGCGTCGGTGGCGTCCGGATCGCCGTACCGCAGGTTGGTCGCCACCGTCCCCGCGAACAGGTACGGCTTCTGCGGCACCATCCCCACCGTCCTCGCCAGCAGCGCCGGGTCGAGGTCCGCGACGGGCACGCCGTTCACCAGCACCTCGCCCTCGGTCGCGTCGAACAGCCGGGGGACCAGCCCGAGCAGGGTGGACTTGCCGCTGCCGGTCGAACCGATGACGGCGGTGACCTCACCGGGACGGGCCACCAGGTCGACCGACTTCAGCACCGGCTCCTCGGCCCCCGGATAGGAGAAGCCGCCGCCCCGGATCTCCAGACGACCGTGCCGCCGCAGCTCGGTGACGGGCTCGGTGGGCGGCACCACACTCGAGGAGGTGTCCAGCACCTCCTGGATCCGCTCCGCGCACACCTCGGCCCGCGGCACCATCATGAACATGAAGGTGGCCATCATCACCGACATGACGATCTGCATCAGATAGGCGAGGAACGCGGTCAGATCACCGATCTGCATCCCGCCGCTGTCGATCCGGTGCGCACCGAACCACACCACCGCGATCGACGACAGGTTCACCACCGTCATCACCACGGGGAACATCAGCGCCAGCAGATTACCGGCGCCCAGCGACACCTCGGTCAGCTCGGCGTTGGCCTTCTCGAACCGCCGCTGCTCGTACGCGTCCCGGACGAACGCCCGGATCACCCGGTTACCGGTGATCTGCTCGCGCAGCACCCGGTTCACCGTGTCGAGCCGCTCCTGCATGGCCCGGAACAGCGGACGCAGCCGCCGGACGATCAGCGTCACGCAGATCCCCAGCACCGGCACCACCGCCACCAGCACCCCGGACAGCGGAACGTCCAGACCGAGCGCCATCACGATGCCGCCCACACACATGATCGGTGCCGACACCATCAGGGTGAACGACATCAGCACCAGCATCTGCACCTGCTGGACGTCGTTCGTCGTACGGGTGATCAGCGAGGGCGCGCCGAAGTGACCGAGCTCACGCGCGGAGAACGACTGCACCCGGTCGAACACGGCCTCCCGCACGTCCCGTCCCAGGGCCGCGGCGGTCCGGGCGCCGTAGTACACGGCACCGATGTTGCAGACGACCTGGGTCAGCGAGATGCCGATCATCAGGGCGCCGGCGGACAGGATGTAACCGGTGTCCCCCTTGACGACACCGTCGTCGATGATGTCGGCGTTGAGGGTGGGCAGGTAGAGCGTGGCGCAGGTCTGCAGGAACTGCAGCAGCACCAGGAGGACGATGGGTCTCTTGTACGGCCTGAGGCAGGTCCGTAGAAGTCGTATGAGCACGCTGAATCTCTCGAGTGGTCGGCGGGAGCGATCGGTTGCCCCTGGCCCCTATCGTCGGACACCCCACCGGCGTTACCTCAAGTGAATTTAATCCGCCACGCGCGCTCATGAGCGTCATGACGCGAACCTCATGACGCTCATGACGCGGACCTCCGGCCCGCGTTCAGGTCCGGAACGCCCCCGGGTGGGTCTGCTCGCGCACCGACACGAACTGCTGGCGCACCGCCTGTCCCACCGCCAGGTCCTCGCCGGGCTCCAGCACCTGCGCCGCCGCGCCCTGCCAGAGCGGCGGCGTACGCGGGTCGAGGGTGCCCTGGGACACCCCGAGTGCCCAGGCCGCCTGCCGGGCGGAGCCGATCGCCGCGTAGTCCGCGGGCTGCGGCACCACCACCTGCGCCCCGAACAGCGCGGGCGCCGCCGCCTGCACCGCGGGCAGTTCCGCGGCCTGCCCCAGCAGGAACACCCGCCGGACCTCCACGCCCCGGCCGCGCAGGACGTCCAGTGCGTCCGCGAGCCCGCACAGCATGCCTTCGAACGCGGCCCGCGCCAGGTGCTCCGGCTTCATCGACTCCCGCCGCAGCCCCACCAGGGTCCCGGCGGTGTGCGGCAGGTTCGGCGTCCGCTCGCCCTCCAGGTAGGGCAGCAGCACCAGCCCGTGCGAACCCGGTGTCGACTTCATCGCCAGGTCGGACAGGCTCTCCAGATCGGGCAGCCCGAGCAGCTCCGCCGTCCCGCGCAGGGTCCGTACGGCGTTCAGCGTGGTGACGACCGGCAGATGCATCCCGGTGGCGTCCGCCAGCGCGGTGATCATGCCGTTGGGGTCGTAGAGGGCCTCGGGGTGGACGGCCATGACGGACCCGGAGGCGCCCAGCGAGACGACCGCGTCGCCCAGCCCGATCCCGAGCCCGAACGCCGCCGCCATCGTCTCCCCGGTGCCGGCCGAGATCAGCAGCCCCTCCGGCGTCGCGCCGGCGGCGTCGGCCGGGCCGATCACCTCCGGCAGCATGGTCTGGTGCCCGAGCGCCAGCTCCACGAGGTCGGGCCGGTAACCGCCGGTCGCCGCCGCCCAGTAGCCGGTGCCGGAGGCCCCGCCCCGGTCGGTGGTCCGGCGCACCGGACGGCCGAGGAGCTGCCACACCAGCCAGTCGTGCGCCTGCAGCAGCACGGCGGTGCGCGCCGCGTTCTCGGGCTCGGTACGGGCCAGCCAGCGCAGCTTGGTCACCGGGTGCGCGGCCTGCGGCACACACCCCACCGCCTGCGCCCACGCCTCCCGGCCGCCCAGCGCGTCGATCAGATCGGCCGCGGCGACCTGGGTCCGCTTGTCGGCGCCGACCATGGCGGGCCGCACGGTGTTGCCCTGGGCGTCCAGCGGCACCAGCGCGTTCGCCTGCGCGGAGACCCCGATGGCCTGCACACCCTCCAGCAGCCCGCCGCCCGCCGCCTCGCCCAGCGAGTACAGCCAGGCCTGCGGGTCGACGTCGGACGGACGGCCCGTGCTCTGGGGGTTCTCCACCGGATGCGGCGCGTACCCCTGTTTGAGCACGGTTCCGGTGTCCGCGTCACAGACGACGATACGAGTGAAATCGGGCGCACTGTCCAACCCGGCGACTATCCCCATGGCCGAAATTCTGCCGTACTCGGCGACATCACGGCTCAGGACCCGTGCCGCACCGCGCGACCCTAGGTGTTACTGGTGCCCCAGTCGTCCTCGTCGGCGCCCTGCGCGGTGCGCTCGCGCAGGGCGCGTACCCGCTGCGCCACGGAGTCGGGCATCCGGTCCCCGACCTTGTCGCTCACCACGTGGTAAGCCTTGCCCGCGATGTCGCGGCCCTGCTGCGCCGCGGTCTCCGCGGTGTTGCGCACGGCGGGGTTCTGCGCGAACTGCCGCGCGGACTTCTTCAACTGCTCGTAGCGTTCGCGCCCGGCCCTCGTGCCCAGCACGTAACCCAGGACGACTCCGGCGACGAACGTGAGCCGGTAACGCATGGCGGCCACCCTTCCCTCGTGTAGGACTGTGTGCGGGACGGCACGGGTCTTCGGCGCGGCGACGACGCCGGGGAGTACCGATTGGCAAAGCACCCCCCTGCTTGCGCTAATGTATGTGTCGCAGCGAGCGCGCGCCCTCTGGCGGATACCCAGGGAGGTGCGTTCGATGCAACGAGGCATTCCTCCGTAGCTCAATTGGCAGAGCAGCCGGCTGTTAACCGGCAGGTTACTGGTTCGAGTCCAGTCGGGGGAGCTCGGTCCTCCGTAGCTCAATTGGCAGAGCAGCCGGCTGTTAACCGGCAGGTTACTGGTTCGAGTCCAGTCGGGGGAGCATGCTGAACGAGGACCCCTCAGGGGGTCCTTTTTCATGCTGTTTCATGCCTGTTCGCTGCCCGGGGGAACCGTGCGGGACTGGAAGCAGTCCTCATGGTCACGAAGGCCGTGCCTAGTCGATCATTGAGGCAGGAGATCGTATGAGCGGCTATGCTGCGGCAGACGGCACGCACACCTGTGCGCGACACGCCGCTATGGGGCGGTAGCTCAGCCGGTTAGAGCAACGGACTCATAATCCGTCGGCCGTGGGTTCGAGTCCCACCCGCCCCACCAGGACGCTTCACCGTAGGACGGTTCTCACCTGCGACTGAAGCCGAAACCTCGCCGGGCAGGGCGTCCGCCGAGAGCGGTAAAGATTATTTGCTCGCTCGAAGTGCAGATGCCGCTTTCCGGTGCCTGGAGACGCAGCTCCGGCCGCGAGGCGCCCGTCCCGGCCGTGAGGGACAGAGAACGACGGCCGCGACCCGCGGCGGCCTGGACGGTTCGGTGCTCTACTCCGATCATCGAGCCCAGTACGGCTCCCGGGCCTTCGCCGACCTCTGCGACCGGCTCGGGGCACCAGGTCGATGGGTGCGGTCGGCACCAGCGCGGACAACACGGTGCGCCATCGACGCACTCACCGGTACGGGAACGGCGGGAACCCACTGTGTGTTCGTACTGCTTCACCGCACAGTCGCCCGAGTGGGGTTCTGCCATGAAGAACGCGCGACTGCAGGCGCCCTGCCTGCGGCTGGCGGGTCAGCTCTGTGGGTACTGCCGCCAGGGCTGAGGGGCCGTTGGTCTCCCGGCCATGACTGACTACATGCAGATCTCGACCGCCACGTCCGCCCGCGATTAAGCCGTCAGCTTGGCCCAAGGGGCAGTCAAAGCGCGGCTCGCTGCAGGTTCGCAGATCATCGGCCCCGTCACGTCGGTGTCTCAAGGAGTTCACCCGGCCGGGAGCGGGACCGGACGTGCCGGTCCAGGAGTACGCGCACCTGCCCGAGGATGCCGGGTTTGCCGCGTTCGCGGAGCCGATGGCCGTGGACGGCTTCCGGTTTCTGTACGGGCACATGAAAGCCGGGACGGTGGGGCCCGTCCTCACCGTGCTGCGTGACGGCCGGGGGGCCGGTGCGATCGGCCCCATGGAGACGATGACTGACGATGTCGGGCGGGCGCGGCTGATGCCGCAGTATTTCGGCGTTCTGCCGGAGCACCGCGGGCGCGGCCACGGGCGGGCCCTGTGGTGCGCGGCGATGCGGTGGGGGGATGAGCACGGCGCGGCGTATCAGCTCCTCCGGACGGAGGTGGGGGCGTGTCTGACCGGCTGTGTGCGACGGAGAACCTGACGTCCCTCGGGTACGTGCAGCAACGGGACTGTGCCTGACGAGGTACAGGGAAGGGTCTGGGGCCGCGGTGACGGCCACCACGGAGACCGTGGTGGCCGTCACCGCGGCCCCAGACCGAGGTCGAGTAGCCCTGGAGCAGCCTGGTGGGTCATTGCCGGGGCGCGGCGGAGGGGGCCGGGCAGGGGATGGGCGGGTTCGGCCTCATGGGGTCCGCTGCTCACCGAGGATGGCCGAGTCGAGCAGTTCCTCGGCCTCCCCGTCGGACAGTGAGAGCGCCAGTGCGAGTTCTGCGAGGACCGGCTGGCGGGCGTGCTTGAGCATGTCCTTCTCCGCCGAGGAGAGCCCGCGCTCCTCCTCACGTCGCACGAGGTCGCGAACGACGCCGGCGGTGAGCAGGGGGTCGCCGACCCGGAGCTTCTCGCCGTTGGCCTTGAACCGACGAGACCAGATCTCCTCCTGCTCACCTGTGGGAGCCCTCAGGACGTCGAGCAGTTCCTGTACCTGTGTCGCGGCGTAGACCGATCGCAGTCCCACCTCGTCGGCCTTCTCGACCGGAACGGCGATGTGCAGGTCGGTCCGGTGGATCTGGAACTGGACGTAACGCCTGCTCCTGCCGTTGACCGAGCGGTCGAGGATTTCGGTGACGGTGGCCGGGCCGTGGTGGGGATGGATGAGTGTCTGCCCCTCGGAGAACTGCATGTCGTTCAGCCTTCGCTGTGCGTGCGGCGCCGCGCTCGGCCGCGTCCGAGCGTGATGCAGGGTGCGTACGGCCGTCCCACCGCTCGGTCCCGACCGCGGACGGCAGGTGACGGGCAAGTGTGGGAGCGCAGAGATCGGCGCGGTCATACGGATGAGCGCGCAAAGCCTCTGCGAACCAGCTCTTCCATTTTCCCACCACATCGCGCGTGGCTCTGGATGTAATTCCGGTCACATCCTCGGGAGCGCGCCAGGTCGAAAGATGGGCCCGGGCAAGGCGTAGGTGTCAGCTGAATGACATGGCAATCTGCTTTGTGGTGTCTGTGCGCTGAATGCTCCTGCGGCGCTCTCCTGATAATGTGTAAGCGACACGCATATCGATGAGATGCGCCTCGCTGCACGCACGTGCATGCGCGATTTCCCTCCTCCGCGTCGGGACCCGCTGTCATGTCCTCCGGGCGACAGTCGTGCGGAGCGAAGAGTGAGAAGTGTGGTTGCGCATGGCTGACAAGAGCAAAGCGCTGGATCTTGTACTGGCGCAGATCGAACGGCAATTCGGCAAGGGCGCGGTCATGCGCATGGGTGACCGGACGAACGAGCCCATCGAGGTCATCCCCACCGGGTCGACCGCGCTCGACGTGGCCCTCGGCGTGGGCGGTCTGCCGCGCGGGCGGGTGGTGGAGATCTACGGTCCGGAGTCCTCCGGCAAGACGACCCTGACCCTGCACGCGGTGGCCAACGCGCAGAGGGCCGGCGGCCAGGTCGCCTTCGTGGACGCGGAGCACGCCCTGGACCCCGAGTACGCGAAGAAGCTCGGCGTCGACATCGACAACCTGATCCTGTCCCAGCCGGACAACGGCGAGCAGGCGCTGGAGATCGTGGACATGCTGGTCCGCTCCGGTGCCCTCGACCTCATCGTGATCGACTCCGTCGCGGCGCTGGTGCCGCGCGCGGAGATCGAGGGTGAGATGGGCGATTCCCACGTGGGTCTGCAGGCCCGGCTGATGAGCCAGGCGCTGCGGAAGATCACCAGTGCGCTCAACCAGTCGAAGACCACGGCGATCTTCATCAACCAGCTCCGCGAGAAGATCGGCGTGATGTTCGGCTCCCCGGAGACCACCACCGGTGGCCGGGCGCTGAAGTTCTACGCCTCGGTGCGCATCGACATCCGCCGGATCGAGACCCTCAAGGACGGCACCGAGGCGGTCGGCAACCGTACCCGCTGCAAGGTCGTCAAGAACAAGGTGGCGCCGCCCTTCAAGCAGGCCGAGTTCGACATCCTCTACGGTCAGGGCATCAGCCGGGAGGGCGGCCTGATCGACATGGGCGTGGAGCACGGCTTCGTCCGCAAGGCCGGTGCCTGGTACACCTACGAGGGCGACCAGCTCGGTCAGGGCAAGGAGAACGCCCGCAACTTCCTCAAGGACAACCCCGACCTCGCCGACGAGATCGAGAAGAAGATCCTGGAGAAGCTCGGCGTCGGCGTGCGGCCCGAGGAGCCGGCCGCCGAGCAGGGCACGGACGCCCCGCCGCACCGCGCCGAGGTCGCAGCAGAAGAGCAACCGAACGGCGCGCAAACCGCCGAAGGGCTCATTCCATAAGAGGTCAAGTGTCACTCGTGCTTTCTTCCCGCCGCTTTTCAAGCTGACTCAGATTCCCTCTGTGCAGGCGATGGACTTCTCCGTCAAGGGCGATTTTTGTCACATCGAAATGATGCTGAACAGCGAGTCCGGCGTGTAGCGACACGGTGTTACGGTTGGTTTCGGATGGTTCTCGACACCGTTTGAGGTTGGCGAAGTGAGAAATCGGTTCGCTGTCAAGAGAGTGCGTCGGTGAAATCTCCGTGACGTGTTCGTCGAACTGCCTCGAGATGGGCTTGTTGCTTTCCCGGGTATATCCGGATCCGGAAAGTCGAGTCTGGCGTTCGATGTCATATTCGCCGAGGGGAAGCGACTTTATGTCGAATTCCTCTCCGCGCCGGACGGTATGTGAAATCCCTGGAAGCACCGACTTCGGCGACCTCATCATGGACAGCGACTCGCCCTCCCCCTGGGACGTGGTCACCTTCGGCCTTCTCCAGCAAGCCGTCCAGACCGTCCTGACGGAGATGACCCCGCGCGAGGCCGGCATCATCTCCCTGCGCTACGGGCTCCTGGGCGGCAGTCCCCGGACCCTGGAGGAGATCGGCAGTATCTACGGTGTGACACGCGAACGCATACGCCAGATCGAGGCCAAGACGATGAGCAAGCTGCGCCACCCGTCACGCTCGCACGCGCTGCGGGACTATCTCACTGACGACTGACGACTGACGACTGACGACTGACGGGTGCCGGTGGGCGCGCTCTCCTGATCCGTCATCACAACCGAGGTCCCGGCTCAGGGCAGGTGGCGGGCGAGGGCCGTGGCCAGGGCCTCCCGTACCTCCTCCGGAGGGCGGGGGCCCGTCCGGCCGGCACCGGCGGTGACGGCCGCGGCGACCGTGCGGAGCCCGGTGCCGGACAGTCGGGACGCCTCCCGCAGGACGCGCCAGGCGGTGTCCGAGCTGCAGCCGTGGGAGGCCATGAGGATGCCGCGGGCCCGGTCGATCACCGGCCGGGCGGCGATGGCCTGCCGGAGTTGCTCGACCTCCTCCTTCGTCATGCGCGCCCGGTCCGTCCCGTGCGGGGCCGGGGTGGAGGGCGCGGGAGCGCCGCCGCGGCGCGGGGGCCGCAGCGGGTCGGTGGTGTCCAGGCCGACGAGTTCCAGGAGGCGGCGCGGCTGACCGTTCCAGCGGGTGGCCGTGACCGGCACCGACCGCCGGCGGCCGTGGTCGCGCAGCACGTCCAGGAACCGCAGACCCGCCGTGTCCATGAAGCGCACCCCGCTCATGTCCAGGTCGACCCGGGCCGTGCGGGCGGGCAGCTGGGCCAGCTTCTCGGCGAGGGTGTCCGCGCATCCCCGGACGAGTTCACCGCGCGGGGTGAGCAGGGCCCGGTCGGCATCCATGCGCCCGCCGATGACCAGGACGTCGTGCCGTCCGGAGGAAGGGGATGGTGCCGCGGAGGTCATGTCACCGCCTCGTCGGTACCCGTACGTGGCCGGGCGTCGGGTTCGGTCGCCGTGGACCGGGCGGCGGGCAGTGCGGGGTCCGGGCTGCGCTCGCGGATGCGCCTGCCCGCTGTGCGACGTCCTACACCCCCCTCTCTTCGAACCGGCGTGATCCCGGCGGCACGGGGCGGTGACCGGGTGCGGTCGTGCACCGGGGCGACAGCGCGCGTGGCCGCACCTTGACCCCGGCGCCGGGTCGGCGGGCGCGGGGCGGGGCGGGCTTCCGTGCGGTCGGCCGCGCCGTGCGGCGGGCTGTGGGCAGGCGGCCGCGGGCCGTGCGGTGGGTGGGGTTCCGGTCCTCCGGGCGGCTCCGGTGACGTTCGCCGCCCGCACCGGCTGCCGGAACCGCGTGCCCGGCTCAGGTGGCCAGTGGGTCCAGGACCAGGGGGGCGATCTTGCCCTCGAGCATGGCGCCCAGGCCCTGGACGGCGCAGATGTCCGGCCGCTCGGCGATGTGGACGGGCATGCCCGTCGCCTGCCGCAGCATCTGGTCGAAACCCGGCAGCAGGGCGCTTCCGCCGACCATCATGATCCCGCGGTCGGCGAGGTCGGCGACCAGGTCGGGCGGGCAGCCCCGCAGCACCTTGCCGATCCCGTCCAGCACCGCGGTCAGCGGGGTCTGGATGGCGTGCCGCACGGCGGCCGTGTCGACCTTGACCGAGCGGGCCAGGCCGGTGGCGACGTCCCGGCCGTGGATCTCCGTCGACTCCGGGCCTTGCGGGGTGAGCCCGTTGCCGGACAGGGCCAGCTGCAACGGCCGTACGGACTGGCTCGGCAGCATCAGTTCGTGCTGGTGGCGCAGGTGCTGGACGATGGCGTTGTCCACGGCGTCACCGCCGACCGGCATGCGCTCGGCCGTCACGATCGACCCGAGGGAGAGCACGGCCACCTGCGTGGTCGCCGCTCCGCACACCAGGATCATGGTCGCCTCGGGACGTTCCACCGGCAGCCCGCAGCCGACGGCGGCGGCGATGAGCGTGTCGACCAGCTCCACCCGGCGCGCGCCCAGCCCCACCAGGGTCTCGATCGTGGCGCGCTGGGCGAGCGGATCGGCGTCGTGCGGGGTGCAGGCGGCGGCGCGCAGGCCCGGCCTGCGGCGCAGCGTGCGGCGGACCCTGTCGCCGAGCAGATGGCGCAGCATCCGCTGCGCCATCTCGATGTCGACTACGGTGCCGCCGGAGACGGGCCGTACGACGCGGATGTAACCCGGCGTCCGTCCCGTCATCCGCTCCGCGAGTTCCCCGACCGCGATCAGCGCGCCGCTGCGGGTGTTCACGGCAGCGGCGGACGGCTGGTCGACCACGAGACCGGCACCCTTGACGTAGACCCGGGTACGGGCCGCTCCCAGGTCGACGGCGAAGTGGCAGCGGCGCAACTGCTCCAGACTGGCGGTCACGGCAGATCCTCCCGAGTGCGCGGTCCTGCGGGCCGCCCGGCGGCGGACCTCATGACCATCCTGCGCGGTTTCAGGGGATTTCACCCGTTATGGGGGGCCGGTCGGGGGGCCGCCGAACGGGGGATGTCGGGTGTGGCGGGGCTGCCGGTCAGCCGTCGCGCAGCGCCCGCTTCATGATCTTCCCCATGTCGTTGCGGGGGAGCGCGGCGAGGTGGTGCAGCACCCGGGGGCGTTTGTGCGGGGCCAGACGGCGGGCGACGTGGTCGGCCAACTCCTCGAGGGAGGGCGGTGCCTGGGGGGCGGCGGGGACGATCCACGCCACGATCCGCTCGCCCAGGTCGGGGTCCGGCTCCCCGGTCACCGCCGCCTCCCGGACCCCGGGGTGTTCCAGCAGCGCGTTCTCGATCTCCCCGGCGCCGATCTTGTAGCCCCCGCTCTTGATCAGGTCGGTGGCCTTGCGGCCGACGATCCGGACGTAGCCGTCGGCGTCGCGCACCGCCATGTCACCGGTGCGGAACCAGCCGTCGGCGGTGAAGGCGTCCGCGGTGGCGTCCGGCCGGTTCAGGTACTCGGTGAACAGGTTCGAGCCGCGCACCTGGATCTCGCCCACGGTCTCCCCGTCGTACGCCGTCACCGGCGTCCCGTCCTCCTCCACCAGTCGCAGCTCCACGCCCGGCAGCGGCACGCCCACCGTGCCGGGGCGGGCCTCGCCGTCCGCGCGGACGCTGGTGTTCATCAGTGTCTCGGTCATGCCGTACCGCTCGACGACGCGGCGCCCGGTCGCCGCCGCGATCCGCTCGTGGTCGTGCACGGGCAGCGCCGCCGACCCCGACACCAGCAGCCGTGCCCCGGCCAGGGCCTTGACCAGCTCCGGCTCGGTGGGCAGCGCCTCCGCGACACGGTGGTACATCGTCGGCACCCCGAACAGCATGGTCGCGCCGCCGCTCAGCTCACGGGTCACCCCCTCGGTGCTGAACCTGCCGAGGTGACGCACCGAGCCGCCGCGGCGCAGCGGGCCCAGGACGCCCAGGACCAGCCCGTGCACGTGGAACAGCGGCAGCCCGTGCACCAGGACGTCGTCGCCGGTCCACTGCCAGGCGTCGGCGAGCGCGTCCAGGGTCGAGGCGATCGCGCGGCGGGGGATGACGGCGCCCTTGGGCGGGCCGGTGGTGCCGGAGGTGTAGACGACCAGGGCCGGGTCCTCGTCCCGCCCCCGGTCCTCGGGGAGGGGACGCTCGCCCGGGACCCGGTCGGCCGGGTCGACGTCCAGGCGGGGCAGGCCGTCCAGCGGGGCGGGGAGGTCCTCGCCGGGGGCGGCGAGGACCAGGTCCGGGGCACTGTCGGACAGGATGTGGCCGAGCTCCTTCGTGCCCGACCGGGGGTTCAGGGGCACCACGGTCACCCCGGCGAGCAGCGCCGCGGTGACCGCGACCGCCGTCTCCAGCGTCGGCGTCGCCCAGACGGCGACCCGCCGTGCCTCTTGTACGCTGCCGGCCACCGCGCCGGCCGCGGCGGCGAGTTCCCCGTACGTCAGTGAGCGCTCGCCGAACCGCAGGGCGGGCCGGCCGGCGGCCGGGGCGTAGGTCAGGGCCGGGAAGAGAGGGGACACGTGTCGTACTCCTTAACCGTTCGGCTGCGCGGCCGTCGTTCCGGTTCTCGTTCCCCGGCACACCGCGACCACGATTCCTCCGTACATCATCAACCGGACCGACGGTCGGACAGGTCCTGGGGGGACGTTTCGCGGAAGGTACGGGAGTCGTCGTTCACCGGGGGCGCTTCGGGGCGGCGGCCGTCCGGGAGGAACAGCACCGAGTTGACGTAGCGCGGGCCCCTCAGCGGGCCGTAGGGCAGGACGCGGCGGAGCAGGCCGTGCGAGGCGACGTGGGAGGTCCTGGCCTGGTGGGGGCCTCCAGCGGGAAGCGGGCCAGCGGGACCCAGGAGCCGGCGGGCAGCCCCCAGCCGTCGTAGCCCAGCAGGGACAGGTACGTCACCACGGGTGCGATCGGCTGGATGCGGGACTCCAGCTCCACGAACAGGGCCGGGCGGTCGCGGGCCAGGACGCCGGTGGCGCCGCGCAGCACCGCCGACTCGCTGCCGTCCACGTCGATCTTGATGAAGCCGACGTCCTTCAGGCCCAGTTCGTCCAGCGTGACGCAGGTGACGTCCAGGGCGTGGCCGTGGATCTCCCGGCGGACCAGGGACGACACGCCCGGTCGCCCCCGTCGTCCGGCGGGAGCCACAGCCGGGCGACGCCGAAGCGGTCCGAGGCGGCGGCACGGATCACGCGGACGTTCGGCGGGGAGCATGCGGTGAGCAGCCGGGCCAGGTGAGGGACCGGTTCGACGGTCACCACGCGGCGGGCGCGCCGGGTCGGCCGGTGCGTCCAGGGGCCGTACCAGCCACCGACGTCCACGGCGGTGCCGCAGTCCGGTGGGCACAGCTCGGCGAGCCGGGCCAGTTCGGGCTCGAAGCGGGGGTACACGGCGCGGGCCGCGGCGGCCACCGCCCGGGTGGGCAGGAACGGCGCCACGCGCGCCGCGAGAGTGGTCCGCGTGGTTCGAGGCCGGTCGTTCCGGCCGTTCGTGTGTGTCACGGGGTCGCTCCCGGGGCGCCGGGAAGTCCGGTGTGGTCTGCGGACATGTGGCGGTTCGACATGTGGCCCTCGGACATACGGGCCAGCAGTCGCTCGTGTTCCTCGTCCGAGACCTGCTCGCCGGAGGACGGGAGCAACTGTGGGATGCCGTCGAGGACCGGACAGCGGCGGCGCAGGCGCGGGTTGTAGAGAGCCTCCTCGAGGCCGCCGTCCCCGGTCGCGGAGGCGGCGGTGGTGAGCAGGTGCAGCGGGCCCTTGTCGAGCGGGCAGGCCAGAATCCTCGGCAGCGGGTCGTCGGGCTTCACGGTGGCGTCAACTCCTCGGTGACGGTGGGAGATCGGGGGGTGGTGTCGTGCTTCGGCATGGCCAGCAGTACGGCGACCGCGAGCACCGTGCCCGCCACGCGCAGGGCCAGCCGGATTGGCTCGTCGGGGAGTTCCTCGCCGAACGACAGCGTGCCGAGCACCGCCGTGTACAGGCACGTCACGGTCGTGCACACCGGCACGATCAGCGAGGCCCGGCAGCGCTGGAGCGCCGCCTGCGACAGCACCAGGCCGAACGCGCCGGTGAACAGCAGCAGATACGGGTAGGGGGGGAGCGCAGCAGACCGAGCAGCGCGTCGCCGATGCCGCCGGCCGTCAGATGGCCCGACACCCCCTTGACGGCGAGCGAGCTGACCCCGTGGAGCAGGCCGACGGCGACCCCGTACTCGACGCCGGTGGTCGGCATCCGGTGCCGGCGCCGGGCGCGGCGCTCGGCGGACCGGTAGAGCCACACCCCGGCCACCAGCGACGGCACGCACACCGGCAGGATCAGCCGGTACGGCGCGTCCCGGCCGACGGTGCCGGCGCCCGCGCCGCCCTCCTTCAGCGACAGCACCACCATCAGCAGTGCGAGCAGGATGGCGGCCAGCACGTACCGCTCCCGGCCGGTGGTCCGCTCGCCGAGCAGCCGTGCCAACAGCATCACCAGGAGCACCAGGCCGGTGATCCGAGGTGAGGGGGCGTCACCGCCGGGACCGGCCGTCGGCCCGAGCCGGAGTGGGAGGCCGTCTCCGAGGACGTACTGCACGGCCTGAGCCTGGACGAGCTGGTCGAGGAACATCTGGCCGGGCGGGTGCGGGCGCTGGACGCGGCCTGGCAGCTGATGGCCGAACGTCTGGAGGAGGCCGGGCAGGACGCGAAGCTCAGCTTCGAGGTGAAGCCCAACGGCCGGTTGAAGCTGAACGTCGACCGGCTCGGTGCGCTCGGCGAGAGTGAGTCGTTGAAGTGGCTGCGCAAGACCACCGCGAAGATGCTCCCGAAGATCGACCTGCCGGACCTGCTGTTCGAGGTCGATTCCTGGACCGGATTCCTGGACGCCTTCGTGCACCTCGGGGACGGCCGCACCCGCATGGAGAACCTGAAGACCTCCTTGGTCGCGCTGTTGGTGAGCGAGGCGTGCAACATCGGCTATACCCCCGTCATCGATGCAGGCGACGAGGCGCTCACCCGGGCCCGGCTGGTCCACGTCGACCAGTACTACCTGCGCGCCGACACCATCGCTGCGGCGAACGCGAAATTGATCGAGGCCCAGGGGCGGGTGCCGATCGTGGAGCACTGGGGCGAGGGTCTGCTCGCGTCCGTCGACGGGCTGCGGTTCGTGGTGCCGAAGCGGACCATCAAGGCCGGGCCGTCGCCGAAGTATTACCACTTCAAACGCGGAATCACATGGCTGAATGCCGTAAATGACCAGGTTGCGGGTATCGGGCAGATGGTCGTGCCGGGCACCCCGCGCGACTCCCTGCACATCCTGGACACCCTGCTGAACCTGGACGCGGGGGTGAAGCCGGACATGGTGGCCACCGACAACGCCTCCTATTTAGTTACCTGGACACCTCAGCCTCCGTTGGGGGTTGGGGGCGGCCGTCGAGGCCGTCGGGTGCGATGGCTGCGGAGGTGTCCGTGCGAGTTCAGCAGCGGTGTCTGGAAGACGGCTCGACCATTGTCGAGCTGCTCGACGAGGACGGAGTACCGGTCGAGGTCGTTGCGGGGTTCCTGCGGTTCCTCGGCGCCCGGGACTGTTCGCCCAACACGCTCGTCTCGTACGCCTACGACCTCCGGCACCTGTGGAGGTTCTTCGAGAGCCGGGAGCTGAGCTGGGAGCGCTTCGGTCCGCCGGACGCGATCGCGCTGCTGGAGTACCTGCGGTCAGTGCCGTCCCGCCGTCCACGCCGCCGGATGACGCTGTCGGTGGTGACGATGGATGCCGACGGCCCGGCGACCAAGCTCGCGGCGAGCACGGTGAACCGGATCCTGGCCGCGGTGTCCTCGTTCTACGAGTACGCGATCCTGGCCGGGCTGCTGGAGCGGGCCAACCCGATCGAGAAACGCCCGGACCCCGCGTTGCAGCGCGTCTCCGACCGGCACCGCCCGTTCATGGGCCGAGCCAGCCGACAGCGTCCCGTCCGCCGGGCGGTACGCGTGAAGACCGTTCAGCGGGTGCCCCGCCCCCTGGACGACGAGCAGATCCAGTTGCTGCTCGCGCAGCTTCGAGGATTGCGCGACCGGGCGATCGTGCTGCTGATGCTCCACGGCGGGCTGCGGCCCGGCGAGGTCCTCGGCCTGCACCTCGACGACCTGGCCTACGGGCGGCGGCGCGTGGTGGTCCGGCATCGTGACGACCATCCCAAGGGCGCCCGGTCGAAGTCCCGCCAGGAGCGGGTCGTGGACCTGCACGAGGCGGAAACCCTGGCCACCGTCAGTGCCTACGTGATGAACGAACGGCCGCAGGACGCCGACAGCCGACTGGTGTTCCTGATCGGCGGCCGCGGCACCCGACGTCTGGAGCCGCTCGGCTACGACGGGCTGGTGCGGATGTTCTCCCGGGCCTGCGCCCGGGCCGGCATCCGCGAGCCCTGGGTGACCCCGCATGCCCTGCGCCACACTCACGCGACCCGCATGTGGGAGGGCGGGATGCGGGAGCTGACGCTGCAGAAGCGACTCGGTCACGCATCGCCGGAATCGACACGTCTCTACACCCGGGTCTCCGACCCTGCCGTCGTCGCCGACTACCACCAGGCCCTGGACGCCCTGGGCAAGCCGCGCAAGGCCACCTCATGAGGGGCGGCCCGACCTCCACCGCGGCCATGGCCGCCACCCCGGACCCGGTCCGCCGACAGCGTCCCCGGCACTGCCCCGACCGTGAGTACGTGAGCTTCGTCCGTGGCCAGGACGGCTTCAACCACCACTATCTCAACGCCAAGTTGCGCTACTACCGGGCCTTTCGCGAACGGTGGCCGGACCTGGCCGCGTGGTTCGCCGGGCCGCTGGTCGAGCGGGTGGGCCGGCTGCCCGGCGAGTCCTTCCACCGTCCCTCCTTCCCCGCCTCGCACAAGGCCCGGCCCTACCTGACCTATCTCGGCCTGCGCGGATACGCGACGTTCGACTACCGGTGGATGTTCGCCGTCGGCCAGCTGCGCGTCCACGACCAGGCCGCGCTCGCCGGGATCGACCTGGGCACCGCGGCGCTGGTCGAGGAGGCGATCGCGCTCGGCTACAGCGGCCCGGCGGCGAGGCAGGCGATGCATTGGTCGGTGGCCCGGATCGTGCTCCGCAACGGCCTGGCCGGCGTCGCCGATATCACCGGCGCGCATGTCGCCGAGGTCCTGGAAGCGATCCGTCTCTTCCCCCAGGACCCGGAGTTCGCGGCCTTCTACCCATCGGCCGAACAGTTCTACGTGGGGCCGGCGAAGTGCTGGATCACGCACCTACACCAGCTGGAGGTGGTGCTCTTCCACCGCGGCCAGGTCGCCGCTCAGCCGCGCAAGCTGATGCCGTCGTGGAAGGCGTCCCTGGCACTGCCGCCCCGGATGCTGGCCGTCGCGGAGAAGTGGCTCGCGGCCCGCAGGCTGACCGACGCGCCCTCGACGGTGGACAAGCTGGAACTCGCGGTGCGGGCCTTCGGACAGTGGCTCGGCGAGCACCACCCCGGCATCATCACCTTCGCCGACGTCACCCGCGAGCACTGCCTGGACTGGATCGGCCACATCGCCGAGGCGCCGACGCAGACGACGGGCAAACCGCTGGGGGTCATGTCGCGGATTCAGCGGATCTCCGGGCTGTCGCAGTTCTTCCGGGACACCGCGCTCTGGCAGTACGACGACGTGCCCGGCCACATGCTCATCGGTGCCGGCGATGCACCGAAGTACCCGCAGAAGGTGCCGCGGTTCATCCCCGAGCAGGACCTCGACCGGCTGATGCCCGCCATCGACGCGATCGCCTGCCCGTTCCAGCGGGCCGCCCTGCTGGTCGCCCGCTGGTCCGGAGCCCGCCGCACCGAGATCCAGCGCCTTCCGATCGACTGCCTGGACCGCTATCCCGACGGCACCCCGCGACTCCGCCTGTCCGGCCGCAAGACCTACAAGGAGCGCGTCGTCCCCCTGCACGAAGACGCCGCCGAGGCCCTGCAGAGGGTCATCGACCTGCGCAGACACGCACCGGAGCGGCCGTTCACCGACGAGCGCACCGGCGAGGAGATCCGCTACCTATTCATGAGTCACGGCAAGCTGCTGTCGACCTACTACCTGTTCGAGACCCCGATCCAGGACGCCTGCAAGGCCGTTGGCCTGGTCCGCCCCGGCGGCCGCGACGGCACCGGCCGGGGCACCGTCTCGGCCCACCGCTTCCGTCACACCGTCGGCACCCAGCTCGCCGAACGCGGCGCGAAGCTCCACACCATCATGAAGGTCCTCGGACACACCTCCGTGAGCATGGCCCTCGTCTACGCGCAGATCAGCGATCAGGAAGTCCTGCGCGACTACCAGGCCGTGCTCGGCCCCGGCGCCACCATCGCTGGCCCGGCCGCCGACGAACTGCGCAACGGCACGCTGCCGGACGCGTCGGTCGACTGGCTCAAGACCAACTTCTTCAAGACCGAGCTCGAACTCGGCCGCTGTCTCCGGCTCCCCGCCGAAGGCCCCTGCGAATGCGACCTCTACCTGACCTGCGCGAAGTTCGTCACCACACCCGAATACGCACCACGACTGCGAGCACGGCGCGAGGTCGAGCTGACCCTCGCCCGCGACGCGGCCGAACACGGCTGGGACCGCGAGGTCGAACGCCACCGCTGCACCAGCGAACGCATCGAAAGACTCCTGGCCGACCTCGGCCAACCGGTCAACGAACCGCACGACACACCAGAGACATGATCAACTTGAACTGTCCACATAAATTCCGACATGGTGTTCGGCCTGTTCCCCCTGCTCGGCTACAACTTCTCGCCCCGCTTCCGCGACCTCGCCGATCAGCGGTTCTGGCGAGCGGAGATGCCCGGCGTGGACACCGGTGGGTACGGGCCGCTGGAGCCGTTGGCCTGCAACAAGGTGAACCTGAACAAGGTGATCACGCACTGGCCGGACATGCTCCGGGTGGTCGGCTCCCTGGTCACTGGCCAAGTGCGGGCGTACGACCTGCTGCGGATGTTCGGCCGCGAGGGACGCCCCACCCCGCTGGGCACCGCGTTCGCCGAGTACGGACGGATCGCCAAGCCCCTGCACCTGCTGCGCGTGGTCGACCCGGTCGACGACACCTACCGGCGGCAGATGAACCGGCAGCTCACCGTGCAGGAGTCCCGCCACAAGCTCGCCCGGGACATCTGCCACGGCAAGCGCGGACAGATCATGCAGGCGTACAGGACGGGGCAGGAGGACCAACTCGGCGCGCTCGGCCTAGCCCTCAATGCCGCCGTGCTGTGGACGACCCGCTATCTGGACGCCGCCGTCGAGGAGTTGCGGGCGCTGCCAGCTGAGGAGCGCGAGCACGACGTCCTGGACCAGGACGTCGCCCGCTTCTCCCCGCTCAAGCACGCCAATCTCAACGTGCTCGGCCGCTACAGCTTCACCGCCTCCACCCCGGCCGCCGGCGCCCTGCGCCCGCTGCGCAACCCAGACGCGCCGGAACTGGACGAGGACGACGACGGACGCGACGACTGAGCCCAGCACCTGCCCAGGACACGAGTCAGGTGCCGACGCAGAGCCGGGGCGCAGGTTGATCGCTTGCGTCACTCCGGTGCATTGGCTGGTCAACGGCGGCATGAAAAGATCTGGAAGAAAGTTGTCGTCGGATGTCGAGGGCCCGTTTCCTGCTCCGACTGAGGGGTGACAGCGTGCCGACGGGGCGCGCAGGACCGAGGAGACACCCGAGATGAAGTACGTCGCGATGATCTACGGCAACCAGGCCAAGTGGGACTCCTTCCCGGCCGAGGCGTGGCCGGAGGCGATCGCCAAGCAGGAGGCGTTCAACAAGAAGTACCGCGAAAGCGGTGAACTGCTGGGAGCCTACGGCCTGGCGGACGCGGCCAACGCCCAGCTCGTGCGCCGCAAGGACGGCGCCCCGGCGATCACCGACGGCCCGTACCTGGAGACCAAGGAGTACATCGCCAGCTTCTACATGCTGGACTGCGACAGCCTGGAGCGGGCGCAGGAGATCGCCGCGGACATGCCGTTCGCCGATGTGGAGCCGGTAGAGCTGTGGCCGGTGCTGCACGAGTCCGCGACGGACATGTGACCGCCGTGCGCCATGCCGCCGAGGACCTGCTGCGCGAGCTGGCGCCGCAGGTCCTCGGTGCGCTCGTACGCCGCTACGGCATGTTCGACGTGTGCGAGGACGCGGTCCAGGAAGCGCTGCTGGCCGCCGCCCTGCAGTGGCCCGAGACGGGGGTGCCGGACAACCCCCGGGGCTGGCTGGTCACCGTCGCCTCCCGCAAGCTGGTCGACCAGATCCGCAGCGAGCGCGCGCGGCGCCGCCGTGAGGACACCCTCGCCCTGGCCACCCCGCAAGCCGAGCTGCTGAGCCATGCCGCCGACGCCGTGCCCTCCACGGACCGGGACGACTCGCTGGCTCTGCTGTTCCTGTGCTGCCACCCCGCGCTGTCCCCGGCCAGCCGGATCGCGCTGACTCTGCGCGCGGTCGGCGGTCTGACCACCACGCAGATCGCCGCGGCCTTCCTGGTCCCCGAGGCGACCATGGCCCAACGCATCAGTCGCGCCAAGCAGACCATCAAGGCGTCCGGCACCTTACTGGCCATGCCGGAAGGGGCCGACTTCGCCGAGCGGCTGGCCGAGGTGCGGCATGTGCTCTACCTCGTCTTCAACGAGGGCTACACCACCACCGGCAGCGCCGACCTGACCGCGCCGGAACTGTCCACCGAGGCAATCCGCATCACCCGGCTGCTGCACCGCCTGGTGCCCAACGACACCGAGACCGCCGGCCTCCTCGCGCTGATGCTGCTGACCGACGCTCGCCGCCCAGCCCGCACCGGCCGGTCCGGGGAACTGGTGCCGCTGGCCGAACAGGACCGCAGCCGGTGGGACCGCCTGCTCATCGCCGAGGGCGTCGGTCTGATCAGCCGGACCTTGCCCTGCGGCCAGGTCGGCCCTTACCAACTGCAGGCGGCCATCGCGGCCGTGCACGACGAGGCCGGGAACACCGACGCCACCGACTGGCCCCAGATTCTCGCCCTGTACGACCTCCTACAGCAGTTCGGACCGAACCCGATGGTCAGCCTCAACCGCGCCGTCGCCGTGGCCATGGTCCACGGCCCGACCGCCGGCCTCGACCTGCTGGCGGAGCTGGAGACCGACAAACGCCTGACGCGTCACCACCGGCTGCTCGCCACACGTGCCCACCTGCTGGAGCTGCTGGGCGAACGGGAGGCCGCTGCACGTTCCTATCGTGAGGCCGCCCGCCGCACCACCAGTGCCCCCGAACGCCGCCATCTCACCGATCGCGCCCACCGGCTGGAGAACCCGGCTTGGCCTGGACCGAGCGCACCGTGGTACGCGACGGCGTCCGAATCTCCTGCCGAGAATGGCTCGCACCGCGGGCAGGATCGCCCGTCCTCCTGCTGCACGGATTGGCAGGGCAGGCAGGCGAATGGGACACCGTCGCTCAGGACCTGAGTACCCGCCACCGGGTCATCGCCGTCGACCAGCGCGGCCACGGCGCCAGTGAACGCCACCCGCGCGATGTCTCCCGGGCTGCGTACGTCGGTGATGTCGTCGCTGTGGTTCATCAGCTCGAACTGCACCAGCCTGCCCTGGTCGGCCAGTCGCTGGGCGGCCACACCGCCTTGCTCACAGCCGCCAGGCACCCTCACCTCATCCGCGCGATCTTCCTGGTCGAGGCCGGCCCCGGAGGCCCGAATCCGAAGGTCCAGGCAGAGATCGGTGGGTGGCTCGACTCCTGGCCCATGCCGTTCCCCTCTCGTGAAGCCGCTGTCGCGTTCCATGGCGGTGGGCCGGTCGGTGAAGGCTGGGCCGCAGGTCTGGAGGAACGCGGCGACGGGTGGTGGCCTCGCTTCGACCGGGACGTGATGGTCGCTTCCCTGGCGGAAAACGCCCGGCGTTCCTTCTGGGACGAGTGGGCGCGCATCACGTGCCCGACCTTGGTCGTGCTGGCGCAGTCCGGCATCATCCCGCCTGAAGAGATCCGTGCCGTGCTCGCCCGCCAACCGCAGACGGCGGCCGTCAGCATTCCCGGGACGGGACATGACCTGCACCTGGAACAACCCGCCGTCCTTCGCGAGCTGCTTCAGAAATTCCTCGAAGAGGACGCCGGGCGTCCCACCCACGGACAGACCTGACCCGGACACCGCAGGGCCCGGCCGGAGTGTCGGCAAACGATCGTTTGACGACAGGCCACCGACGTGTCCAATGAACCCGTGCAATCCGGGGGTTCGAGGCGGCTCGGATCCAATCAGATCCGTTGGTGATTGATGACAGGGTTTGACGACAGGTAGGGTCCGATCCTCCGTGTGTAAGGGGCCCTTCGGCGGCGAACCTGGTCTACAAGCGGGTCTCGACCGACCAGCAGTCGACCGCCCGGCAGAACCTCGTCCTGGACGAGGCCGGGATCGAGGACCCGGTCGTCTTCGAGGAGGACCCGGGTACCTCCAGCCGCCTCCACCCGCTCCAGCGGCCGAAGTTCCGCGAGCTGCTGAACTACGGGCGGCCGGGCGACACCGTGCACATCTCCGAGATGTTCCGCCTGGTGCGCGGCACCGGGCACATCCTCGACGTGCTCGACGTCCTCCACCGCGACCGTCTCGCCCTGCGTATCCACGACGGCGCGTTCTCCGCGATGGACCTCACCGCCCGGCACCCGCGCACCGGCGAGCTGCTGTCCACCGTGAAGTTCACGGTGCAGACCCTCGCGGCCGCCGGCGAACTCCAGCGTGACCTCCAGCGCGAGCTGACCTACGACGGGCTGCGCGCCGCCGAGGCCAAGGGCAGCAAGGGCGGGCGCCGCCCCGCCGTGGCGGCCGCGAAGACCGCCGACGTACGCACTGCGTACCTGGAAGGCCGGTCCATCGCCGCCCTCGCCCGCGACCACGGCGTCAGCCGCGGCGCCATCCGCACGGCCGTCGCCGACCTCCTGCCCGAGCACACCGCCGTCGAGGAGGACTCCCCGGCGCCGGAGCTGCCGGTCACCCTCGACATGCCGGGCAAGGTCGCCGACTTCCTCCGCAGCACCGAGCTGGAGCCAGCCGAACGGGATGCGCTCGACCAAGGGACGACCGTCCGGCGTGGCCAGGGCTACACCATGCGCGTGACGGCCGTCCCTGCCGTGCACCGACAGCTCCTTGCCCGCTGCCGGCCGCTCGACGGCGGCCAGGGTGTCTTCGCGGTCCCGGCCCAGCGCAAGGCCCGCCGTGAGTACGAGAACCGCGTCAGCACCCTCACACCGACCGGACCATGATCGTTCTCAGCGCCAACGGCTGTACCGATGTTCCCCGAGGCCGATGTCCCGGGTGGGGCTCCGGCAGGGCGCCGGGCACCGCGGGCCATTGCCCGGGGTGGTCCGGATGGCTAGCCTGTGTTCGTCATTCCGGTCGCCTGTTGAAATCTCGAACAGGCTGAGACAGACAGGGAGGGGGCCGGTCGTGGGACGCCTCGTACCAGCCGTGACCCGGGCTCTCGACATCCTCGAGCTCTTCCTCGACGGGGACGGGACGCTCTCCGCCCCCGACATCGTGCGCAGGCTCCAACTGCCGCGCACCACCGTGCACGAACTGGTGACCACGCTCGCCGCGCGGAAGTACATCGTCCCGGTGACCGGCCGGCCCGGCCGCTACCGGCTCGGCGTACGGCCGTACCAGCTCGGCGCCCGCTACGCCGAGCACCTCGACCTCGCCGCCGAGGGCCAGCAGGTGGCCCGGTCCGTCGCCGAGACCTGCGACGAGACGGTGCACGTGGCGATCCTGGAGGACACCGACGTCATCTACATCGCCAAGGTGGAATCCACCCACGCGGTGCGGATGGTGTCGGCGGCCGGCCGCCGACTGCCCGCCCACTGCACCTCCGTGGGCAAGATGCTGCTGGCCTCCCTCCCTGAGCGGGAACTCGCCGCGCGCCTGCCCGCCGACGCCGAGCTGGCCGCGATGACCCCCAACAGCATCACCGACCCGGCCACCCTGCGCGAGGCCCTCGCACAGATCCGCGCCCGGGGCGTCGCCGTGGAGAGCCGCGAGTCCAACCCGGACGTCAGCTGCGTGGCCGCACCGGTCCGCGACCGCACCGGGCAGGTGGTCGCCGCGCTCTCCATCTCCGTGCCGATGATCCGCTGGAGCGAGGAGCGCCTCACCGAACTGGAGCAGCTCGCGGTCAAGGGCGCCGACGACCTGTCCGAGCGGCTCGGCCACCGGGGGACGCCATGACCGACGGCACCTCCTACGAGGTCGCGGTCCGCGCGGAGTCCGTCCTGGGCGAGGGCCCCACCTGGGACCCGGCGACCGGCCGGCTGCTGTGGATCGACATCCTGAACTCCCGGATCCACACCTACGATCCGGCCACCGGCCGGCGCACCCTGCGCCGGACCGAACAGCACGTGGGCGCCGTCAAGCCCCGCGCGGACGGCGGCCTGGTCCTCAACCTGCGCGACGGGATCGGCCTGCTCGACCCCGACGACACCTTCCGCTGGCTGCGCCGCGAACCCGTCCCCGGCCGCCGCGGCAACGACGCCGCCGTCGCCCCCGACGGCACGCTGTGGGTCGGCACCATGCGCTACGACGAGGCCACCGGCGGCGGCACCCTCTCCCGTGTCACCGGCGACGGCACGGCCGAGGTCGTCCTCGACGACGTGACGGTGAGCAACGGCACCGGCTGGAGCCCCGACGGCCGCCTGATGTACTACATCGACACCCCCACCCGCCGTATCGACGTCCTCGACGTCGACGCCGCCTCCGGCTCGGTCACCGGCCGCCGCCCGCTGGCCGCGATCGAGGACGGCGCGGGCTTCCCCGACGGCCTCACCGTGGACGCCGAGGGCTGTGTGTGGGTGGCGCTGTGGGACGGCGCCGCGGTCCGCCGCTACACCCCGTCCGGCGCCCTGGACCGGGTGGTGGAGCTCCCGGTCCCCCGCGTCACGGCCTGTGCCTTCGGCGGCCCCGGCCTGAGCGACCTGTACGTCACCACGGCCCGCGTGGGCCTGGCCTCCCCGCCCCCGCTCTCCGGCTCCCTCCTGGTGATCCCGGACGCGGGCAAGGGGCTCGCCCCCACCGCGTTCGCGGGCTGACGACGCACCCCGACCGCGAGTGCGTCCTGCGGGTGCCGTCGCGTCGGCCGTGCCGTCGTGCCCGTCGGTCCGTCACCGGGCGGAAGCGGGTCACCCGGACGCGCCACGCCGGCCGCCGGCCGCCGTCCTCAGTTCTTCCGCGGTCAGCGGCGGCGAGGTCAGGGGCCTCCTGCCCGGGCCGCGCAGAGCTCCCACCACGATGTCCGGGTGCACCCATGACGTGGGGGAGCCGGACAACGTGATGACGTCGAGGAAGGCCCGGGTGATCTGTGCCCGGCCCGTCGCGGCGTGGACCAGCCGGTTGACGTAGCGGTTCATGAGCGCGGTCCCGGACCGCGACTGCCGGCCCACCGCACCGGGATAGAGGATGTCCTGGGAAGTGGCCAGTTCCCAGGCGAGGTTCGCGGGACGGGCGATGGCGCGCTGGACGTCGCGTGCGAGTCCGCGGGTACGGAGCCCGCTTCGGCCCACCGCGGCGCCGAGCTCGACGAGACCCTGCGCGGCCACCGTCATCCCCTGGCCGTAGAGCGGGTTGTACGTGGCCACCGAGTCGCCGACCACGATGAATCCGTCCGGCCATGCGGGCGCCTGCTCGAAATAGCGGCGCCGGTTGACCGTGCTGCGGGAGACGGTGACCTCTTCCGTGAGCGGCGTGGTCAACGAGATCAGCTCGCCCACGACGGGGTGCCGGACCGAGTGGGCGAAGGACTCGAACCGGTCGGGCTCGCGGGACGGCTCACCTCCCCTCGTGCCCGAGAGGGTCACCAGCCAGCGCCCCCGCTCGACGGGGACGATCGTCGCCGTCCGGCCCGGCACCGGCTCACCGGGGTCGGACTGGACGTTGACGATGGGGAAGTCGTCGCTGCCCGCGGGCGCCCGGTAGAAGCGACTGGCGTACACCAGCCCGGAATCGACTTCGGCTTCCCTGATGCCGCCTATGCCCAGGGTCCGCAGCCACTCCGTGGCGCGTGACCCGCGGCCGCTGGCGTCCACGACGAGATCGGCGTCGACGGTCAGGTCCTGCCCTTCCGGCGTCCGTACGCGCGTGCCGGTCACGCGGGTGGCCGTGCCCTCCAGGGCCCGCATTTCGTGCCCCTGCAGCAGTTTCACCGTCGGCATCCTCAGGACCTGCTCGCGCACCACCCAGTCCAGCAGGTCGCGGGTGCACGCGATCATGTACTGCATCTCGGGCCAGCGTCTGAGCCAACCCTGAGCGGTCATCGACACCAGGCCGGTCGGCAGCGGGATGCGCCGGGCCCCGGCTGCCAGCCAGCGGTCCGTGATGCCGGGCATGATCCGCTCGAACGCCCGGGCGCCGCCGGACCACAGCACGTGCACGTGGCGTGCCTGGGGAAGCGACTTGCGTGGCTCGGGCCCCGCGGGCAGGACGTCGCGCTCGATGATGGTGACCTCGTCCGCGGCGTCGGCCAGGGCAGCGGCCGCGAGCATGCCGGCCATTCCGCCGCCGATGACCACGGCACGGCGGGGTGCGACACTGCGGGCGGTCTGGACAGGGGGTGTCATTGCGAACTGCTCTCTGGAGGGGCTGCGAGGTGACGCACAGCGGCGACTACGGGGGACTCCACGGCACGTGACAAGTGCACGAGCCGCTCACGTTCTGAGCTGAGGACCGATGTCAGCGCGAGAGCTCCGGCAGCACTGGTGCCTTCGGGCCCCCGCAGTGGACTTCTGGATCGCGCGTCCACTGCGGCGACCACCATGGCGGCCGCGCCCACGACATCCGCGTCTTCCTTCGGCAGGTGGCTTTCGATCGCTCTGTCGTAGGCGCGTTGCCGGACGAGGTCGTCGAAGTACGGCTGGAGATCGAGCAGTTCGTCGTGGATGGCGGTCTCCCGCACGGCCAGGCGCATGTCGGGATCGGACCACCACGGGATGCGCGGAAGCACGCGCCGTTTCCCCGGCGTACGCAGGAGCCTCCACAGCGCACCCAGGCGCGCGTAGTTGATCCAGCACCGGACAAGGCCACTGATCTGTGGGCCCAGCAGCGGCAACAGGAACCCGAAGGTCACGATCAGACCGCCCGCCGCGACGATCGGCGGTGCCACCGTCGTGCTGAGGGCGTCCCAGTCACGGCCGCCCCACCGGCCGACGACCGCGGAGAGTTTGGCGATGCCGAAAACCAGGTTGAGTACGAACCCGATGACGAGGACGACCAGGCCCACGCGCAGCCACCGCTGCACCTGCCGCGCCCAGCTCAGGCACAGCGCCGTCGTGACGGCGGCGGAGGTGATGTGGGCGACGAGGTAGGTGACGATCATCTCGCGGATGAAGGGCGTGGTCGCGTAGTAGGTGTCCAGGTCGCGGAGCCGCTCGACGGGAGCGTCCCCCAGCGCGAAGAGCACGGGCAGGGCGATGATGACCGCCGTGTAGCCGACGATCCACTTCCGTGAGTGCCGCCGGATCGTCTCCGGCGGCCCGCCGCGCCAGTTGACGATCAGAACCAGGCAGGCACAGCTGAAGGCGCACATGACGGAGTAGACCAGCGGGCCCGAGAAGTTCGGGATGCCCGTGAGGTCGTTGACCGTGCTGATGGTGGGCGGGGCGGCGAAGAAGAAGCAGATGCCCGCGGTGAAGATCAGGAAGTGGACGGAACGTACCAGCGGATCGCGCCATCCCCGCCGCAGGGCGGGGAGTTTGACGACGAAAGCGACACCGAGGGCGATGGCGGGGAGGTAGTAGTCGGAGTTCCGCACGCATCAGCCCCGGCGGTGTCCGAGCGATGCCTGGATGCGCCGCGCCAGCTCGCTGCGTGGTGCCGCCGTGTCCGCGCCCTCCAGCCAACCGCGCAGGCGACCCGCGAGGGCCAGGCCGAACAACTCGGCGTCGGATTCCTCGTTCCGGTCGAAGTCGGTCCGTGCCGCCACCTGGAGGGCGGCTGTCAGGTCGGCCTCATCTGCCAGCAGGCGCGCGGCGACCGCGGGGCCGGGCTCGTGCCGACCGGCGTGACCGGCGACCATGTGCCAGGCCTCGTGCCCGAAGATGACCACCTGGTGCCAGGGACTGGTGTTCTCCTGCACGCAGATCAAGTCCCGGTCCGTCATGTCCAGGTACAGTCCGCTGGCCGTGCCCGGTGGGAACGTCACCAAGCGGTACTCCACCGGTCTGCCGCGACGCCTCGTGAGCCGAGCGCACAGGGTGTCGAACAACTCCACGGGGGTCGACGGCCTGGCCAGATCCTCGAGAGCCTCCACCAGATCGTTGCGGAGCTTGCGCATGGCGCCCTTGGTGCTCACTTCTCTCCCCGGGTGGCTGGTGACGTCGGACTGGTCGGCAGCGGGACGATGCGCGCTGCGACGCAGCCGGCGGCGTACTTCACCCTCTCGCCGCCGCCGGCACCGGTGCTCCACACGCGTCAACCCCTGTGCCGCGTGAATCGCTGAATTGTACGAGCCCCCCTCACCTTAGGGGCGTACGGACCTCTTTGGCCGGGTGATGCATGAAGCTGCTGTCCTTCCGGGCTCGAGTTCTCGTCCGAACCATTGACGTGTCCCCGCTCGACCCATACGGTCCGTTCGAATTCACGGGGACCATCCGATATGTCGAACAATCTGCATGAGGTACGACCCGCACGGGCGCGACTCCTCCGACCATGACATCCCGACAGATAGGGCAGGGCATGGGACGACCTGGCGTCAACTTGACCCGGTCCTGAAGGACCGGGCTCGGAGGTAGCGCCCAACTGGCTGCCGGGTTGGCTCCTCCGTCCAGACACCCCTACGGGGTGGCAGGGACGCGTGACTCACGCCCCGCATTCCACACGGTCTCGCCACGGGTGGCGATGTTGGGGGAAGCATTCCGGTCGGCGTGGGCAACGACCCCGCACCCCCGGCAGATGAAAAGCCCCCAGTCGACACGGTTGCGCTTGTCGACGTGGCCGCACTCGGCGCACGTCTGCGACGTGTACGCGGGATCAACGAAGACCAGGGGCACGCCGGCCCGCTTGGCCTTGTAGACGATGAAGTCTCCGAGCTGGGCAAAGGCCCAGCAGTGGAGTGCGACCCGTTGGGGCTTGCGAAGCCGTACCCTCTGCCGGATTCCCTTGAGTTCTTCCAGGGAGATCCCGGCAAAGGTGCGTTCAGCCTCGGTCACGATCGTCTTGGCGATGATGTGGTTGGTGTTCTTGAGGTGCCGCGCCTCGCGGCGCGAGCGCTCTTTCAACCGGCGCCTGGCGGACTTGGTGCGCTTCTTCTGGAGCTTGGCCCGCAGGGCAAGCTGACGCTTGCGGTAGTGGTTGAGACCGCGCCCGGCGGCCCGGTAGCCGGCGGACGTGGTGGCGATGTTGACGATCCCCAGATCCACGCCGATGAAGCCGTCCGGCTCGTACGTCTCGGCCTCGGGGACCTCGCAGGTGGCGATCAGGTAGAAGACCCCGTCACGCTCGATCAGATCCGCCTCGCCCTTGCGGTACTCGCGGAGCGTCTTGAGCGCGTCGGCGGAGCAGTCGAAGCGGACGTTCTTAAAGCGCCCGGCAGTTGTCCAGATGGACACGGTCTGTGCATCGTACTGCCAGCTCAAACACCGGTCGTCATATGGCTGCGCGGCCTCGGGACGGAACGTGATCGGCTTCGACCCGGCCTTGATCCGGCGCTTCGACTTCGGCTTGCCGAGGTTTCCGGCGCGGATGTTGGCGTGCAGCGTCGTGTACGCATCGCGCACTTTCTTGATCACGTGTTGTGCCGCCTGCGCCCCGAGCCCTTCGGTCTTGAGGCGCGGGTACGTGTGCTTGCGCAGCTCGTACTCACGCGGCACACCATGGGCGAACGCCACCTCGGAGACCCAGCACGCCAGGTCGTTGACCGTGCGCAGGGTCGCCGACAGCGCGGCGGCCTGGTCGGCCTCCGGCATCAGTTTCACCTGCACGACGAGTTTCACTGGCGTGACCCTGCCATTGGTCCATGTCACCACGCTGGGAGCCAAACCCCGATATCCGCAGGGGTCGAACGGTCGTCCACACCCTCCATGCCCACTTGGTCTTCACCCCCAAGTACCGGCGCGGCCCGTTCACCGACGAGATCCTCACGCGCTGCGAAGAGATCATGCGGGCCGTGTGCGCCGACTTCGAAACCGAGCTGGTGGAGTTCAACGGCGAGCGCGACCATGTCCACCTGCTCGTGCACTACCCGCCCAAGGTCGCCATCTCCCGGCTGGTCGGCTCCCTCAAGGGTGTCTCGGCCCGCAGGCTCCGCCAGGAGTTCCCCGGCCACATCCGCACGTACCTATGGGGCGACCACTTCTGGTCCCCGTCCTACTTCGCCGCGTCCTGCGGCGGCGCACCGCTGACGAGCATCAAGGAGTACATCGAGAACCAGAAGCGTCCCGGCTGAGGCCAACAGCGCGGACCCGTGCACCCGTGCGAGTCACCCCTGTCTTGAGAAGCGCTTCCTCCCGGGCGTGAACGCCCGGGAGGAAGCGCTAGATCATGCTGAATCGCAGGCACTTACCGGCTGCGGCGGGCGGCCTGACGGTCGCGGGCAGCTTCGGCTTCGCGGCCCTCGGCACCGGTGCGTACGCCGACCCCGACGCCCGCAACACCCTCGACGAACCCGAGCGGGTCACCCCGCACCCGGCCGAGGGCACGGCCCTGGCGGACGGGCGGCTCACCGCCGTACTGGAGCCGCTGTCCTGGAACGTGATCCGACTGGCCTGAGCCAGGCGGCGTGACGAAGGGAGCCGCCGGGGCGGTGGAGTCACCGTCCCGGGGACTCCACCGCTTCCACCGGCACCCCGCCGCGCGCCGCGCCCAGCAGCGTCAGCCGCACCTCGCCCGGACCGGCGGGTGTGGTCCCGTCGGACAGCACCGCCAGGGCCAGTGTGTTGGAGCCACGTGTGCGGAGAATCCCGTTCGGCAGCACAAAGGTGTGCTGCGGGCCCACATCGTTGACGTACTGGCCCATGTTCCAGCCGTTCAGGAAGATCTGGACGCGGTAGGCGCGCTCCGACTCGTCCTCGAGGACGAGACCGATCGACCCGTCCACGTCCGGATCGACGTCCAGCCGGAAGTCCGTCCGGTACCAGGCCACCCCCTGCCGCCGGTCCTCGCGCGGAAGGTCCACGGTCTTCCAGTCCCGGTCGTCGAGGCCCGGCAGATGCCAGCCCTCGCGCTCCCCGTACAGCCCGCCGTTGTTCAGCGCCCCCCGCACCCGGTCCGGCGCCCCCGCGCCCTGGATGCGCCAATCGATCTTCCGGGAGGCGCCCTCGAAACCGACGGAGGTCAGCCCGCGCACGGTCTCGAACGCGCCGCCCGCCTTCCCGCCTCCGTCCCCGGGCCCGTCCTTTTCCTCCCCGGCATGCTGCATCGGCCGTACGAGCACGGACAGCACCCGCCCGCCCCGCTCGCGCAGCCGCTCGGGCACGGCGAAGGTGGCCGTGGCGGTCCAGGTGCCCCGGCCCACCGTGCCCTGGTCCGGCACCGGCATGCGGTGCGTGCCCAGCGGCTGCCCGTCCAGCCAGGCCATCAGCAGCCCCTGCGTCCCCGTGCGGTACGACAGGGACACCGACCTGACGCCGCGCGCGTCCTCGAAGCGTCCCCGGTACCAGACGTCGCCGTAGTGGAAGCCGTAGTCGTCCGCGAACAGCACGGGCTGTCCCTCGGGGACGGGAGCGCCGCCGCGGGAGGCGGTGCGGTCGGCCACCGTCCACCGCGCGTCGTCGAAGTCCGGCTCGGCCTCCGGGTTCTCCGTCCGCCGCCGCCAGCCGTCGAGCGCGGGCAGGGACGGCGCGGGCGTGCCCGGCATCAGCCCCTCCATCACCAGGCTCCCGGCCCGGCTGACCGTGGTGCGCACCGGCTGCCCGTTCCAGGTCACGGCGGTGACCCCGCGCGGCGCCCACACCTCCAGGCCGGTCTCGCCGGCGACGTCGCCGGTGAGGTGGACGGTGGCGCCCCGCAGCGTGGCCGAGCGCAGCAGCGCCGGACCGTAGACCAGCAGCGAGCCGGACGGGGTCTCGTAGGGCCACAGCCGCAGCGCGGTCGCGTCGTCGGCGAACAGCAGCAGCATGGGCGTCTTCGAGTCGCCGTTCTCGACCAGCACCCGGCTCAGCCCGCCCACCCCCAGCGGCGTCACCACGTTCAGCCGGCCCCGCGCGTAGGACCAGGCGGGCTCGTTGTCCAGCCGGTTGGTGAGCGGCTGGACGTCGCAGTCGAGGGAGACCTGCGCCGTCTCACCGGCCCGGCCCACGAACGCGGCGATGTCCTGCCGCCCGACGGCCAGCCGGAACATCGGCTGCGCGGTGGAGAACGCCAGCTTCCGCCGCCCCAGCTCCAGCCCGGCGACGAGCAGTTTGGCGTCCCGCGCCCCGACCGCCACGGGCACCTCGATCCCGGTGCCCGGCAGCGCGGAGGTGACCTGCTCGGCGGAGTCGTTGCGCAGGACGTACACCTGGGCGCCGGTGTCGGGGTTGGCCAGGTGGTGGACCTTCAGCCGGTTGTCCTTCGCCCGCACCTCGTCGGCCGGCTCCAGCCGGGCGAGGTCCGGCACGGTCCGCAGCAGGTGCCCGAGCTGATGCAGCGGGGCCAGCTTGGGGGTGGGACGGCGGGCCTGGTCGATCGGGGCCCCGTAGTCGTACGAGGTGTACACGTCCGGCGAGGACAGCCATCCCCAGGACGTCCCGCCGACCGCCACGCGCACGGTGTGCGCGGTGATCCCGTTGGCGAGGCCGGTGAGAAGGCTGCTCCGCTCGTGCGCCGGGTCCCACTTCTCGCGCACTCCGACGTACCCCCTGCCGCCGGAGGAGACCCCGCCCCAGGGGTCGGACGCGCCGACGGCCACCCCGGCGGCGAACCCGGGCGCCCGCGGCCCGTCCGTGCGGCCGTCGTCGTCGTGGAACAGCGGTACGTCGATCCCGTCGGCGCGCACCTTCCTGTGGAGGTGGGACATGTGGGCACCGTCGTCCGCTCTGCCGTACCGGTCCTCGAACTGGTACAGCAGCACCGTGCCACCGCCGCCGGTGAACAGATGCCGGACGGCGATGGCGTCGACCGCTCCCAGCCATTCGTCCACGTGCCGCAGATACGCCGGGTCCGCGGTCCGGGCGGCCACCCCCTCGGCGGCCGTCAGCCAGCCGGGGAGGCCGCCGGCGTCCAGATCGGCGGACCCGAGGTACGGCCCCGGGCGCAGGACGACGTACAGCCGTTCCTCGGCGGCCATGGTGAGGAACAGATCCAGGTCCCGCACACCGGTGAAGTCGTGCCTGCCGGGCGCGGGTGAGTGGAGGTTCCAGGGGACGGGGACAGTGACCGCGTTGTGCCCGTGGGCGCGCAGCTTCTGCAGCACGTCCCGCCACAGCGGCGGGCTCGGCAGCCGGAAGGGGTGCATCTCGCCCGACCACAGCACCAGCCGTCGGCCGTCGACCAGCAGCGAGTACCGGTCGAAGTCGACCTCGTGCCGCTTGCCGTCCGCGCGCGGCGGAGCGGGCGGCGGGCCCGTCGGCACGGCCTGCGCCGGGTGCGTGCCGGTCGCCGCCTTGCTGCCGGCCAGCGCGAGGCCGAGCGCCGCCGTTCCGGCCAGCGCGGTGAAGGTACGCCTGCTGAGCTCCAAGGGAGCCGCCTCCTGGTGTGCTGCTTGTGCTCCTGGTGGGACATTGTCTACGGATCGGCCCGCCGGTGTTCACGCGAGGTTCCCGGTACGTCCGTTTCGCCTGGTACGGGTGAGGCAAGTGGGGCTCGGGCGGGCCGTTCCCTTGCAAGACCTCAACGGAGAACTCCGGGCGGGCAGTCGGCAGTGAAGCAGGAAACCCCACGGCGCGAGCCGTAGGGACCCCCTCCTTCCTTCGGGGAGGAAGTCAGGACGACGGACTCCACCGACGGGGACATCAGCACACCTACCCCATGGCCTGGAAGGAGTGTCCGGCCTCCTGACCCCGCCCCACCCGGACGGCCCGACCCGAGCCGCGGGCGGGCCGTCCGGCTCACGCTCGCCCTGCTGGTCCGGATGCCCGGGCACGCCCCGACCGGCCAGGCCCGCATGGACACCCGGGAAGGCCGGCTCGCCATCTCGTTGATCCAGGAGGGCGTGCTCCGGCTCCTCCGGTAACGGGCGTGCGCAATGGGTCTCCCGAGATGCTGGGCTGCTGTTGCGGTACTAGGCTCGATGGCGGAATGCCGCACGCACGGCACGCACGGCTGGCCGGTTCCGGGTAAAGCGGACCAAGGCCACGGCGATCGCCCGCGAAGGGCGACCTGGAGGCGTCGGCGGCCGAGCCCGTGCTTTAGATGACATGCGGTGACATCAGAAGACCCTGCCGTAATTTCGATTTGCGGCTGCGGCCGTCCGCTCCCGCGCTTCTTTCCAGGGCCGCGGGAGACGATGGAGCGAAAGGTATTCTCATGCGAGCACAACGCGCGAGGCGTCTGGCTGCGGTGTCCGCCGCCGGACTGGTGATAGCCGGTGGCGTCGCGATGGGCACAGCAAGTACTGCTTCGGCGTCCACCGCGTCCTACAGCTACAGCCACAGCCAGTACGACAACGGCCGTGGCGGCGATCACAACGGTGACTTCGGTCGTGGCGACTTCGGTCGTGGCGACTTCGGTCGTGGTGACTTCGGTCGTGGTGACTTCGGTCGTGGCGACTTCGGTCGCGGCGATCACTACGGTGACTTCGGTCGTGGCGACTTCGGCCGTGGTGACTTCGGTCGTGGCGACTTTGGACGCGGCGATCACTACGGTGACTTCGGTCGTGGCGACTTCGGCCGTGGTGACTTCGGTCGTGGCGACTTTGGACACGGCGATCACTACGGCGACTTCGGTCGCGGCGACTACCGCTAGGGGGACACGAACCGATACGACACCAGCAACGGCTCGATGTGCGGCCCCTCGAAGTGGGCCGCACATCGAGTTCTTTCAGCAGGCCGGGTCGTGCACCGGCCTACCGCGGACGTGAATGGCGCTGGGGAAGTCCGCATCGCGAACCGGCCTGACCCCCACCGCAAGGAGAATCCGTATGCGCCGCAGTGGACCCGGCTGGACAACGCCTGCCGGCAGTGGCGGCTGAACCCGGCCTGACCGACGGGGCCCGCTCAGCCCACCTGGCCCATGCCCGCCGCCTCCGGCCAGTTCTGCGCCTGCGCTCCGGACCAGCCGGCCGCGGGGGCCTGTGAGAGGCCGTCGGTGCCTCTGACCTGGGCCGCCGTGAGGCCGCCGCGGGCGGGGACGCCGGGCGGGGTGGGTCCGGTGGGCATCGGCCGCTGGGCCGGTACCGGAGCCGGGGCAGGTGCCTGCGGGAACGGGAAGGACGCCGCGGCGGGTAGGGGAGCCGGGGCCGGTATCTGAGCCGGTGCTGCCAGGGGGTGCGGCATCTGCTGCGGGACGGGCTGCTGCGGCACAGCGGGCTGCTGCACGGGTTGCGGCATCTGCTGCGGCACCGGTGGGGGCATCTGCTGCACTCCCGGTGAGGCTGCCGCCGGCATCGGCATCCCACCGTCCGCGCCCACCGCAGCGGGAGACGGGGCGGCGGGGAGGCCCGGGGCGTGCGCACCGGCGCCGGCGCCGATGGCCTGAGCGGCGAGGCCCTGGGTGCCGGCGCCGTTGGTCTCGCTGACCAGGCGGTCCACTGCCGCCGTGCCCGAGCTGTAGCCGGTCCCGGTGGCCTGCTCGGGCATGGCGGCTCCCCTCCTGGAGGTCCCGTAGAGCACCTGTTCCAGGCCGGACACCAGGCGACGTACGTCCACCTGGGGACGTACCACGAGACGCAGGAAGCGGCTGGACGAGCCGATCTTGTTGCCGCACTCGCGGACCAGGAGCCGGTGCTCGGTGAGCATGCGGTCCCGGACCACGGTGCCTTCGGCGCCCACGGGGAGGCGCACGAAGAGGAAGTTGCCCTGGGACGGGTAGACCGTCAGACCGGGCAGTGAGGAGAGCTGGCCGGACATGTCCATCCGGTCGCGGCGCACCTGGTGGAGGCTCTGCTGGTACTCGGCTCCGTGCTCCTTCAGCATGAACACCACGTGCTCGGCGAAGGAGTTGAGGTTCCACTTCGGCAGCATCGAGCGGATGCGGCCCGCGAGCGAGGGGTTGGCGACGAGGTAGCCGAAGCGGATGCCGTGCAGGCCGAAGTTCTTGCCGAGGCTGCGCAGGACGATGACGTTGGGGCGCAGCATCGCCTCCTGCACCACCGACGGTTCCACCTCGGCGTCGGCGAACTCCAGGAACGACTCGTCGATCACCACCAGGTCCAGGTCGGCCATCGCGTCCATGAACTGCACGATCGCGTGCTTGTGCAGGAAGCCGCCGTCGGGGTTGTTGGGGTTGCAGATCACCGCGACCTTCGTGCCCCGGGCCCGGATGAACTCAGCGTACTGGGCGAGGTCGAGGGCGAAGCCGCCGGACTCCTGGAGCGGGAACATGTCGACCCGCTTGCCGGTCTCCATGGGCTGGTCGGTCCAGCGGCCGAAGGTGGGGACGGGGACGGCGAGGGACTCGCGGACCAGCAGGTGGTCGATCCAGGTGATGAGTTCGGTGGATCCGTTGCCCATGGCCACGCACTGCGGCGGGAGTTGGAGCAGGCTGCACAGCTCGGCCGTGATGGTTTCGGCGCTGCTCGGGTAGTACGTGATGATGTCGCGGAGCCGGACCGCCATGTCCTCGAACATGGCGGGAGTGGGGAAGTACGGGTTGCACGGGATGCAGAAGTCCACCGGCCCGGCCCCGTCGCTCTCGCGCGCCAGCGCAGCCATCGACGGGCTGTGCGCCGCGTTGCTGCGGAACAGCGAGGTGACGTCGGCCATGGAACCTCCGGGGACGGCGGGCCCGCCGGGGACGTCGTGGGCCCGTCATGCGTGGGTGGCCCGCGCGGGGGAGCACGGGCCACCCGTACATACGGAAGGGGGCGTGGCGCTGTTCAACCGGTGTGAAAAAACTGTGACGGAGTGAACCCGGGGCGCGTGAGATGCGTTGCGCCCCGCGCCGGACGCTGAACGAGCCGACCTGCGAGCCCGCCTACGAACCGACCTTGCGCTTGTTCCACACGTCGAAGCCGACCGCCGCCAGGAGCACCAGGCCCTTGATGACCTGCTGCCAGTCGGTGCCGATGCCGACGAGGTTCATACCGTTGTTCAGCACGCCCAGGACCAGACCGCCGATGATCGCGCCGAGCACGGTGCCGACACCGCCGCTCATCGACGCGCCGCCGATGAACGCGGCCGCGATCGCCTCGAGTTCGAAGTTGAGGCCGGCCTTGGGGGAGGCCGCGTTGAAGCGGGCGGCGAAGACCAGACCCGCCAGGGCCGCGAGCATGCCCATGTTCAGGAAGACCAGGAAGGTGACCTTCTTGTCCCGCACGCCGGACAGCTTGGCCGCCGGCAGGTTGCCGCCGATGGCGTAGATGTGGCGGCCGATGACGGCGTTGCGCATCACGTAGCCGAAGCCGACGAGGAGTGCGCCGAGGATCAGCAGCACGATCGGGGCGCCCTTGTAGCTGGCGAGCAGCAGCGTGACGGTGAGGATGGCGGCGGTGAGCGCCACCAGTTTCAGCAGGAACAGCTTGGCGGGCAGGACGTCGAGGGCGAACTCCTGCTGGCGGCGCCGGTCACGGACCTCCTGGAGCACCACGAGCGCGATCAGACCGAGGCCGAGCAGCAGGGTGAGGTTGTGGTAGTTCGTCTCCGGACCGACCTCGGGCAGGAAGCCGTTGGCGGCCTTCTGCAGCCCGCGCGGAAACGGGCCGAGGGTCTGGCCCTCCAGGAAGATCTCGGTCAGACCGCGGAAGGTGAGCATGCCCGCCAGGGTCACGATGAACGACGGTATGCCGCCGTACGCGATGAACCACCCCTGCACGGCGCCCGCGACGGCGCCCACGGCCAGGCACAGCACCACCGCCATCGGCCAGGGTATGTCGTTGCGGACCATGAACACCGCGGCCATCGACCCGACGAACGCCGTCAACGATCCGACCGACAGGTCGATGTGGCCCGAGATGATGACCAGCATCATGCCGATCGCGAGGATCAGGATGTAGCTGTTCTGCAGCACCAGGTTGGACACGTTGCGCGGCAGGATCAGGTCGCCGTCGGTCCACACCGCGAACAGCGCCACGATCAGGCCCAGGGCGAACAGCATGCCGTACTGGCGCATGTTGCGGCGCATGCCGTCCAGCATCAGCCGGAGCAGGCCGTCACCGGTGCCCGCCCCGTTCCTGCCCGGCGGCGCGGCGGCCGGGGTCTTGTCGGTGACATCCGTGCTCATCGGGTTACCTCTTCGTCCTTCTTGTGCTGCTTGTCCTTCGTCATCCGACGCATCAGAGATTCCTGGGAGGCCTCGGCCCGCGAGAACTCCCCGGTCAGCCGCCCCGCGGCCATCGTGTAGATGCGGTCGCACATGCCGAGCAGTTCGGGCAGTTCGGAGGAGATGAAGACGACCGCCTTGCCCTGTGCGGCCAGTCGGTCGATGACCGTGTAGATCTCGTACTTGGCGCCGACGTCGATGCCGCGGGTCGGTTCGTCCAGGATCAGCACCTCGGGACCCGCGAAGATCCACTTGCTGAGGACGACCTTCTGCTGGTTGCCGCCGGACAGCTTGCCCACCGGCTCGAAGACGGTCGGCGCCTTGATGTTCATGGACGTGCGGAAACCCTCGGCGACCTGGCGTTCCTCGTGCTCGTCCACGACGCCCCGCCTGGCGACCTTGCCCAGCGCGCTGAGCGAGATGTTGCGGTTGATGGTGTCGATGAGGTTCAGGCCGTAGTGCTTGCGGTCCTCGGTGACGTACGCGATGCCGTGCCGTACCGCCTCGGGGACGGTCTTCGTACGGATCTCCCGGCCGTCCCGGAGGACCGTGCCGGCCGCGTGCCGGCCGTAGGTGCGGCCGAAGACGCTCATCGCCAGCTCGGTGCGGCCGGCGCCCATCAGGCCGGCGATGCCGACGATCTCGCCGCGACGGACCTCCAGGGACACGTCGTCGACGACCTTGCGCTGCTGGTCGATGGGGTGGTGCACGGTCCAGTTGCGGATCTCGAGCGCCGGGGCCGTGCCCTCCTGAGGGTGGTGCGGGGTCCGTTCGGGGAAGCGGTGCTCCAGGTCGCGGCCGACCATGCCGCTGATGATCCGGTCCTCGGTGGTTTCCGCCGCCTTCACGTCGAGCGTCTCGATGGTCTGCCCGTCCCGCAGGATCGTCACCGAGTCGGCGACCTTGCGGATCTCGTTCAGCTTGTGGGAGATGATGATCGACGTGATGCCCTGTTCCTTCAACTGGAGGATCAGGTCGAGCAGTTTGCCGCTGTCCTCGTCGTTGAGCGCCGCGGTCGGCTCGTCGAGGATGAGCAGCTTCACCTTCTTCGACAGCGCCTTGGCGATCTCCACCAACTGCTGCTTGCCCACGCCGATGTCGGCGACCCGGGTCTCGGGGTGGTCCTCGAGCCCGACCCGGCGCAGCAGTTCGGTGGCGTGCCGCAGCGTCTCGTGCCAGTCGATGCGTCCGCGCCTGGCGTGCTCGTTGCCGAGGAAGATGTTCTCCGCCAGGGAGAGGTACGGCACCAGGGCCAGTTCCTGGTGGATGATGACGATGCCGTGCTGTTCGCTGGCCCTGATGTCCTTGAACCGGCAGACCTCCTCCTCGAAGAGGATCTCCCCTTCGTAGCTGCCGTGCGGGTGGACGCCGGAGAGGACCTTCATCAGGGTCGACTTGCCGGCGCCGTTCTCGCCGCAGATGGCGTGGACCTCGCCCCGCCGGACGGTCAGGGTGACGTCCGACAGAGCCTTGACGCCGGGAAAGGTCTTGACGATCGAGCGCATTTCCAGGACGGGTCCCGCCATGGTCGTGCCTTCCAGTCAGTGGTGGATCGGTCGGTGGCGACGCTTACTTGAGGTCGCTCTCCTTGATGTAGCCGGAGTCGACGACGACCTCCCGGTAGTTCTCCTTGTCCACGGCGACCGGCTCCAGCAGGTAGGCCGGCACGACCTTCGCCCCGTTGTCGTAGGTCTTGGTGTCGTTGACCTCGGGCTCCTTGTCGTTGAGCAGCGCGTCGACCATGTTCGTGGCGACCTCGGCCAGCTCGCGGGTGTCCTTGTAGACGGTCATCGACTGCTGGTCGGCGATGATCGACTTCACCGAGGCGACCTCGGCGTCCTGGCCGGTGACGATCGGCAGCGGCTTGCTCTTGGAGCCGTAGTCGTCCGACTTCAGGGCGGACAGGATGCCGATGGAGATGCCGTCGTACGGGGAGAGGACCGCGTCGACCCGCCCGCTCTTGTAGGACGAGGTCAGGATGTCGTCCATGCGCTTCTGGGCGGTGCCGCCGTCCCAGCGCAGGGTGGTGACCTGGTTGAGTTCGGTCTGGCCGGACCGGACGACGAGCTGCTTCTTGTCGATGTACGGCTTCAGGACGTTCATCGCGCCCTGGAAGAAGTAGCGGGTGTTGTTGTCGTCGTTGGAGCCGGCGAACAGCTCGATGTTGAACGGCCCCTTCTCGCTGCCGTCCTTCAGGCCGAGCTTGTCCAGGATGTAGCTGCCCTGGAGTTCGCCCACCTTCTCGTTGTCGAACGAGGCGTAGTAGTCGACGTTCTCGGTGCCGAGGATCAGGCGGTCGTAGGAGATCACCGGGATGTCGGCGTCCTTGGCCTGCTGCAGCACGTTGTTCATCGACTTGTTGTCGATGGCTGCGACGATCAGTGCCTGCACGCCCTGCGTGATCAGGTTCTCGATCTGCGCGACCTGCTGGTCCGGGTCGTCCTCGCCGTAGACCAGCTTGGTCCTGTAGCCCTTGGACTTCAGGTCCTTCTCGACGTTGTTCCCGTCGGCGATCCAGCGCTCGGAGGACTTGGTCGGCATCGCGATGCCGATGGTCGCCCCCTCGGAACCTCCCCTGTCCTCCTCGCTGCCGCCCTCGCTGTTCTGGCCGCAGGCGGACAGGGTGAGGGCGAGCGAGGCGGCGGTGGCCACGGCGGCGAGGGCGGCTCTGCGGTTACGCATGATCATCATCCTTGAGGTGTGTGCCGGGGCGGTGACGCGCGGGCCGGTACAGAGGTGCGACGTCGCTTCCGGGGCGGGTGTCTGACGAGAACCGAGAAAGGGGTGTGTGGGATTGTGCGCGACTGTGTCTGCTTCTGTGAAGTCGAGTTTCCGGAACGTTATGACGGGGCGTCGAACCGGCGCAGATCGCCCGGAAGCCGCGAACCGAGGGGTGCCATGTCGCCGTCCGCGCCGTGACGGGCGAGTAGATCCAGGGCGAGCCGGCCGCGCCGCACCCGTTCCTTCGCGGTGGCCAGGGTGAGCTCCCGCATGTGGTGCCCGTACGGATAGATCCCGGGCGCCTTGGCCAGGCCGAACTTCAGGTACAGCGGCGCGCCGCGCCGGATCAGCTCCGCGACCTCGTACATCCGCACGTAGCCACCGAGGTCGTCGGGGGCCTCGATGTACATGTCCATCGGAGTGGCCGAAACCCGTCGTATCTCGGTGAGGTGATCGAGCGTCAGATCGCTCGGCACGTTGATCGAGTCGGCGCCGAGCCGCTCGTACACCGCGTACGAGGCCGGGTTCACCGGTCCGACGAGTGCCGAGACCTTCAGTGTGGTGTCGGCCGGGACGATGCCGGCCGACCGCGCCCGGTGCAGCGTCCACAGCACGCCCTCGTCGGCGACGAGCAGGCACTTCACGCCCGACTCCGTTGCCCGCACGGCGTCTTCGACGCACCCGGCGACCGCGTCGTGGCCCCGGGCGCGCAGTCCGGCGCCGTGCGAGTCGGTGCGGGTGGAGCCGCCGATGTCCCAGGTGCCGCGCGGGCCGGTGAACAGGCAGAGCTCGATGCCCCGTTCGGCCGTGGCGTCGACCATCTCGGTGAGTTCGGCGTCGGTCAGCATCCACACGCCGCTGCCCTGGCTGATCCGGTGGATCGGCACGTCCAGCCGGGAGGCCTCCTTCAGGACCACCGCCAGCGCCTCGGGCCCCTCACAGGAAGGGACCTCGGTGCGCCAGCGGCCCCCGCCGGGGAAGGAGTGCGGCGAGGCGTCGGCGGGGTCGGGGGCGGGAGCGCCGAGGCCGAGCGCGGCGAGCGCCTGCTCACCGGGCCTGCGGGGCGCCTTGGCGGAAGCGTCGGTCACAAGATGTCCTTTTGTTCGATGGGTCGGACGAGGTTCGCGGCCCGGGGCGGGGGCGGGCGTCTGCGGCTACGGGGGAGGGGTGGACGAGGAGGGAAAAGAAGCGGAGGAGTGAAGGAGGGGGAGGAGCGGAGCAGCGGAGGGGCAGGCCGGGTGCGAGGCCCTCGGAGCGCCCCTCACCCGGCCCCCCCGGGGCTGTCGGGCCTACGGACGCAGCAGGACCTTGCCCACCCCGGCATCGCCCGACCCCACCAGCTCGATGGCCTGGGAGAAGTCGGCCAGTGGCAGTTCGTGCGTGACCAGCGGCAGCGGATCGAGCAGCCCCGCGGCGAACACCCGCACCGTGTGCGCCCAGGCGTCCGGCGCCGCCCCGAAGACGGTGTGCACCTCCAACTGCCGTACCACCAGATCCGTCGGGTCCAGACCGTCCGCACCCGGCGCCGGGATGCCCGTCAGGACGAGCCGGCCACCGCGCCGGAGCAGCGCGGCCGCCGTGCGTGCCGCGTCGGCGGACCCGGCGGTCTCGATCACGACGTCGAAGTCGTCCGGGAGTTCCCGGTCCTTCGTACGGAAGTCGGTGGCGCCGTACCGCCGGGACAGCGCCTCGCGGTCGCCCCGGCTGCCGACGACGAGCAGTTCGGCCGGGGAGTTCGCGCGCAGGAACTGCACCGCGAACATGCCGAGGGTGCCCGTACCGACCACGGCGACCCGCTCACCGGGCACGGCGTTCGCCTTGAGCGCGGCGGCGGCGATACAGGCCGCCGGTTCCAGCAGTGCCGCCGCGGTGAGGTCGGCGTCGTCCGGCAGGACGTGCAGCAGGCGGGCCGGGAGGGTCAGCGTGGCGGCCATCGCCCCCGGTCGGGTGAACCCGGTCTCCTCATACCCCGCCGAGCACAATGTCGTCTCGCCGGCGTGACAGCGGTCGCACACCTGGCAGTTGCGGAAGCCCTCACCGACGACCTTGCGACCGGTGAGCGAGACCTGCACTCCCGCACCCACCCTCAGCACGGTCCCGGACCACTCGTGGCCCGGGGTGAGCGGGTAACGCACGTACCCCTCGGGACGGTTGCCCTGGTACACCTCGCGGTCGCTGCCGCAGATGCCGGTCGCGTGCACGCCGACCAGCGCCTCGCCGGGGCCGGGGTCGCGCGGCTCGTGTGCGACGAGACGGTGCGCGCCGGGACCTTCGACGACGACGGCGAGCGAGCCGGCGGCCGCGGCGGACCCGCCCACGCGCGCGGTCACTTCGTGCCCTTGGGCCTGCGCTGCTCCCAGCCCTCGGCCCACAGGTCGAACCGGGCCTGCTGCTGCGGGAATTCGGCCGCCGCGTCGACGTCCAGCTCCACCCCGAGCCCGGGGGCGTCGGAGAGGTGGAAGCAGCCGTCCTCCGGGTTCACCTGCGGGGCGCCCTTGACGACCTTCTTGATCTCCGCGTCCGCGAAGTCGTTGAAGTGCTCCAGGATCTTGAAGTTCGGTGAGGTGAAACCGACCTGGAGGGAGGCGGCGGTGAGGACGGGACCGCCGACGTTGTGCGGCGCGACCAGCATGTAGTGCGTCTCGGCGGTCGCCGCGAGTTTGCGCGTCTCCCAGATGCCGCCGAGGTGGCCGACGTCCGGCTGCAGGATGTCGACGGCCTGGCTCTCGAACAGCTCGCGGAACTCGATGCGGTCGTGGATGCGTTCACCCGTGGCGAGCGGGATGTCCACCTTGGCGGCGACCTTCTCCAGCGCCTTGAGGTTCTCCGGCGGGACCGGCTCCTCCAGCCAGGCCGGGTCGAACGGCGCGAGTTCCCTGGCGAGGCGGACGGCGGTGGCGGGGGAGAAGCGGCCGTGCATCTCCAGCATCAGCTCGGTCTCGGGTCCGACGGCGTCGCGGACCGCCTCGATGAGGGAGACCGCGTACAGGCTCTGCCGGTGGTCGAGTTCGAAGTGGCCGGTGCCGAACGGGTCGATCTTCAGGGCCCGGTAACCGCGCTCCACCACCGCCCGCGCGGCCTTGTGGTACGCCTCCGGGGTGCGCTCCGTGGTGTACCAGCCGTTGGCGTACGCCTTGACCCTGTCGGTCACCTTCCCGCCGAGCAGCTGCCACACGGGCACGCCGAGGGCCTTGCCCTTGATGTCCCAGCAGGCCATCTCGACGACGGCGATGCCGGACATCACGATCTCGCCGGCGCGGCCGAAGTCGCCGTACTTCATGCGGCGGACCAGGTCCTCCACGGCGAAGGGGTCGCTGCCGAGGACGTGGTTGGCCTCCGCCTCCTTCAAGTAGCCCAGCAGGGCGTCGGTGTGCCCCAGCATCCGGGTCTCGCCGACCCCCGTGAGCCCCTCGTCGGTGTGCACCTGGACGTACGTCAGGTTGCGCCACGGCGTCCCGACCACGTGTGTGCTGATTCCGGTGATACGCACGGTGGTTGCCCCTCGCTGCGTTGTGGACCCTGTTCTCGTCAGTGTCGTCGGTTTCGTTGATGGACGTTCGATATTTCGACACACGTTCGAAATGCTGGCGTGACAGTAAGGACGGGGCGGCGGGGGTGTCAATGGGTCGCGCGCACAACGGTTTCGGCAGTTTCGAAACCATTGGGCAAGAGTCCCTACCAAACCTTCACACCTTGCTCTATCGACCGGACGCGAGCGGAACCTAGTCTTCCCGCGTCATGGACTACTGCCACCCGTGCCGACGGCACCTCAACGGCGCCCTCGCCTGCCCGGGGTGCGGCACCCCTGTCGAGACCCTCCGCGCCCGCCCGGAGGCCTCCGCCACCCCGCAGGCGGCGTACGAGGAGGACGTACCGGAGTCGGAACCGGAGTCGGCGCCGCACGCGGAGCCGGAACCCGTCGAAGACGCGCGGCGGCCGGCCGCCGACGCCGACGACCCCGCGAGTCCGGAGGCGGACGACGAGGGGCCCATGGCGGGGGCGAGCCGCCGGGACCGCAAGGCCGCGGCGCACCGCAGGCGACGGCGCAGGTCGCTGCTGATCGCGGCGGGATTCCTCCTGGCCGCAGGCGCGTTGAGCCTCGCGGAGCTGGGGATGGACGCACCGGGAGCGAAGCCCGAGCCGGCGGCGGCCGGGGACGAGACGCCGGCCGGCGGATCGGCGAAGGCCGAGTCTGCGCCACCGCCCAGCGGCGCCCCGGGCGCGGGCGCGTCCGTGAACTCCCCGTCCCTCAGCGCCTCCGGCTCACCGTCGGCCTCGGGGTCGCCGACGGACGGGGAGTCGGCGGAGGCAGAGGAAGAAGAGGAGACGGAGGCGGGGGCGGAGGGGGAGCCCGAGGAGGCCGCCCGGCCGCCGGCGCCCGAGGGCACGTCGCCGGCCGACCCGACCACGGCGCCGCCGCAGCAGTCCCCGCCGCAGCCGGACGTCCCGGAGCCCGCCCCGACCACCACGGAGCCCGAACCGGAACCAGAGCCCGAACCCGAACCCGAACCCTCAAAGAGGTGCGACCGCTTCCTGTGGTGGTGCACCTGACGGCCCCCGGTCCGGACCCGGACCGGGGGCCGGTGGAGCTGTCGACCAGGCCCCAGGGCCTGCCCGGCGGATCATGCCGCAGACGCGGGGGTCGGTCCGCCCTCCCTCAGGCTCTTCGAACAGGGGCCCCAGCGGCATTGTCGTCGGTTGCCGACTCCCCGAGCTCTCGACGAGCTCGAGCAGGAGGACCCCCGTCGCGTCGACGCCCTTCTCCGCCTTGCAGCTGCACGCTCCCTCGCTCTCGACTTCTCCCCCACTCTCGACTTCGCTCGAGCGGGAGGGACCCCATGAGCGGGAGGGACCCCCATGAGCGGGGGCACCCCCATCGCCCCCGCTCACCCGCGCCGATGAGGCGTTGCCGATTTCCTGCGGCCTGATCCGCCGGACAGGCCCTGGGCCCCGTGTGTGCCGGTGTCCCGGTCAGGCGTCCAGCATCGTCCGCAGCGTGTCCCGCAGGGCCAGGCGTTCCTGTTCCGTGAGGGCGGCCAGGGGCTCGCGGGCGAAGCGCAGTGACTCCCGCATGCTGCGGGCCACCCTGCGCCCCTCCGCCGTCGCCGCCGCCAGCTTCACACGGCGGTCGGCCGGGTCCGGGCGGCGCTCCGCCAGCCCGCGAGACTCCAGACGGTCGACGATGCCGGTGACGTTCGACGGCTCGCACTTCAGGCGGTGGGCGAGCTTCCGCATCGGCAGGGGCTCCAGGGAGAGCAGGCTCAGCAGCCGGGCCTGCGCGCCGGTGAGCGCGTGGCCGGCCGCCGCCTCCTCGTACTCCTCGTGGTAGCGGGCCACGACCGAGCCGATGAGTTCGACGACCTCCAGGGTCAGGGCGTCGGGGCGGCTGGGGGAACTGGATGCGGCGGCCATGCCACCAGAGTACCCGCATGCTTGACATCCTGAAATATTCAACGGCATGGTTGTTTCAGGTCCTGAAATACCTCGAGGAAGGCCCACCCCATGTCCGCCACCCCCGCACTCCCCGCCACCGGCCGCGAGTGGCAGCTGCTCAGCCGGCCCGTCGGATGGCCGAAGCCCGAGGACTTCGCCCTGGTCGAGGCCGAGGTTCCGGCACCCGGTGCGGGCCGGGTGCTGGTGCGGAACAAGTACCTCTCCGTCGATCCGTACATGAGGGGAAGGATGTCGGCCGCCAAGTCCTACGTGGCGCCGTACGAGCTGGGCAAGGTCATGCAGGGCGGTGCCGTCGGCGAGGTCGTCGCCTCGGAGACCGAGGGGATCGCCGTCGGCGACCACGTCCTGCACTTCTTCGGCTGGCGCGAGTACGCCGTCGTGGCCGCGGAGAACGCCGTCAAGGTGGACCCCGACGCCGCGCCGCTGTCGGCGTACCTGGGCGTGCTGGGGATGACCGGGCTCACCGCCTACGCGGGCCTGCTGCGCACCGCCGCCTTCAAGGAGGGCGACCGCGTCTTCGTGTCCGGTGCCGCGGGCGCCGTCGGCAGCCAGGTCGGGCAGATCGCGAAGCTCAAGGGCGCCTCCCGGGTCGTCGGCTCCGCCGGATCCGACGAGAAGGTCAAGCTCCTCGTCGAGGAGTACGGCTTCGACGCCGCCTTCAACTACAAGAACGGCCCCGTGGGCGAGCAGCTGCGCGCCGCCGCCCCGGACGGGATCGACGTCTACTTCGACAACGTGGGCGGCGACCACCTGGAGGCGGCGATCGGGTCGCTCAACCGGGGTGGCCGGATCGCGATCTGCGGAGCGATCTCCGTCTACAACAACACCGAGCCCGCACCCGGCCCGAAGAACCTCTCCCGCCTCATCCAGACCCGCGGCCGCATCGAGGGCTTCCTGGTCAACGATCACCACGACCTCCAGCCCCAGTTCGTCCAGGAGGTCGGGGCCTGGGTGCGCTCCGGCGAGCTCAAGTACCGGGAGACCGTCGTCGAGGGCATCGAGAACAACCTCGAGGCGTTCCTCGGGGTGCTGCGCGGCGACAACACCGGGAAGATGATCGTCGAGCTCTGACGGCGACCGGCCCACGACGCGCCGCCGAGGGGCCCCTATAGTGCCCTCATGCGCGATCTTGGGGTGGGATTCCGGTATCTCCTGAAGGGCCAGCGCTGGGTGGCCCGGCACGGCAAGCAGTACGGCTTCGGTCTGGTGCCGGGACTGATCACACTGGTGCTGTACGCGGCGGCGCTGGTAGCGCTGGCCCTGTGGGGAGCCGATCTCGTCGGCTGGGCGACACCGTTCGCCGACGACTGGTCCAGCCCCTGGCTCGGCCTGTTCCGCGGGTTCCTCACCGTCGTCCTGTTCGCGCTCGGACTGCTGCTGTCCGTCATCACCTTCACCGCGGTGACGCTCCTCGTCGGCCAGCCCTTCTACGAGAGCCTCTCCGAGAAGGTCGACCGGGACGTCTCGCCCGACGGCACCGCCCCCGAGTCCGGGCTGACGCTGGGGCGGGAGCTGTGGATATCCGGCCGGGACAGCCTCCGTATCGTCGTACGCGCCCTCGTCTGGGCGGTGCTGCTCTTCGCCCTCGGGTTCATCCCCTTCCTCGGGCAGACCGTCGTACCGGTGATCGGCTTCATGGTCACCGGGTTCTTCCTCACCGAGGAGCTGGCGGCGGTGGCCCTCCAGCGACGCGAGGTCGAACTGCGGGAGCGGCTCGCCCTGCTGAGGGCCCGCAAGACCCTGGTCTGGGGCTTCGGAACGCCGCTCGGGCTGGCCTTCCTCGTCCCGTTCGTCGCGGTGTTCCTGATGCCGGGTGCGGTCGCCGGTGCCACCCTCATGGCACGGGACCTGCTCGGCGAGGAGACCACCGAAGACGGCGCCGACGAGTCCGTGGCGCCGGCGCACTGAGACCGACGCCCACCGAGGCCGTCGACGAACCGCACCGGCGTGCTGTCAGGATCCGGCACGAAGTGACCACATGGTGTCCTTTTGTGAAGGGTTCGTACGAATTCCAGGCCGAGTGCTCGATCACGGACCGCGGGGTCATCGCGACGATTAACGTCTGATGCGGGGTATCACCCGTCGGCCGGGGGTAGTCCTCGTATGAGCAGCCCCGGTCCGGGACCCTGACCCCGGACCGGGGCTCACGCACGCCGCCCCGGATCCGGACCTACCGCACGGAGAAGCCGTACACCGTCTCCGAGCGGAACACCTCGCCCGGCCGCAGGACCGTGCTCGGGAAGTCGGGCCGGTTCGGGGAGTCGGGGAAGTGCTGGGTCTCCAGTGCGACGCCGGCCCCGGGGGCGAAGGGCTCCCCGATGAGGTCGGCGGTGTAGAGCTGCATCCCGGGCTCGGTGGTCGCCACCGTCAGCACCCGCCCGGACGACGGGTCGTACAGCTCGGCGACCTCCACCGGCGTCGGCGTCACCCCCTTGTCGAGCACGAGATTGTGGTCGTACCCGGTGCCCGTCCTGCGCCCCTCGCGGAAGTCGAAGCGGGTTCCGGTGACGTCCCGGAGTCCGCCGGTCGGGATCAGGTCCGCGTCGACCGGGGTGAACCGGGAGGCGGCGCACCGCAGTTCGTGTCCGGCCGTGCTGCCGGCACCGGCACCGGCACCGGTCAGGTTCCAGTACGAGTGGTTCGTCGGGTTGAGGACCGTCGGCGCGTCCGTCACCGCCTCGTACGCGATCCCCAGCGCGCCCCGCTCGTCCAGCGTGTACGTCACCGACATCTCGAGGCGGCCCGGGAAGCCCTCCTCGCCGTCCGCGGAGACCCTGCTGAGGCGCAGCCCGTGCGGTACGGGCGTCACGTCCCACACCCGCTTGTCGAAGCCCCGCTCACCGCCGTGCAGCGAGTTCGGCCCGTTGTTCGGGGCGAGCGTGTGGACGCGCCCGTCCAGCGGGAATCCGGCACCCGCGATCCGGTTGGCGTAGCGCCCGATCAGGGCGCCCAAGTAGGGCTCCGGACGGGCGACATAGCCGTCCAGGTCGGAGAAGCCCAGCACCACGTTCCCGGGCCGCCCCTCCCGGTCCGGTACCTCCACGGCCTGCACGATCCCGCCGTACGACAGCACCCGCACCCGCGTGCCGGCCCGTTCCAGGGTCCAGCGGTGCACCGGGGTGCCGTCGGAAAGTGTGCCGAAGAGTTCGTTCATGTGCGGAACGATAGGTCACGGCTGCTTCGCTGTGACCGTGCGGTAGGCGATCTCCGCCAGTCTGGCCTGACCGTCGACGCTCGGGTGGAACCAGTCCCAGCGGCTCAACTGCGCGGTGCCGAACTCGTACTCGTACACCGCGCCGCCGTCGAAGCGGCACCGGAGGTCCTCGGCGCAGACCTCCTCCAGCACCTTGTTGTAGTCCTCCACCCGGCTCCGCACCGTCTCGCGCCGCTCCGTCGCCGCCGCGTCCAGCACATCCGGGTCGGCCAGCATCGACGGGCAGATGCCGAGCTTCCACACCTGCTTGCCCAGCTCGTCGGTCCGGCCCCGCGACCACAGCCGCTTGAGGTCCGGCACACTCGCCACATACACCTGGGCCTCGGGCAGTGCCTTGCGCAGGGTGTGCATCGCGTCCTCGAAGTCCGCGCGGAAGTCGGCCACCGGCGTCATCGCCGACGCCGTGGCCCGGCAGGCGTCGTTGGCCCCGGCCATCACCGCCACCAGCTGCGGCTCGCGCCGCACCGCCCGGGCCATCTGACCCGGCAGATCCGCCATCCGCGCCCCGGTGACCGCGTAGTTCCAGCTCCGCTCGGCCGCCCCGGTCGGCCCCAGCAGCCGCACCGCGAGACTGCCGACCTGCTCACTGCTGCCCGTGGCCCACGACACCTCGGGACAGTCCGTCAGCACCGCGCACGCGTCGAAGCCGCGGGTGATGGAATCGCCCACGGCGGCCACGGAGGTGGGGCTGGTGTCCCACAGGGGTGTGGGCGACGGGGACGGCGCCGCCTTCTCCGCCGGGCCGGCGGACGGAGCGGACGCCTCACCGCCGACGGCGTCGCAGCCGGCGGCACCCAGCACGCCCCCCAACACGGCGGCCGCCACGGCGAGCACGGCCAGCGAACGGCAGCCCCGCCCGATCCGCGCCCGCCGTGTCCCCTGCTCCATCCCGCCGCCTCCCCGCGCATCGTGGTCACCGTCCCCCATGCATAACAACGCGCGGGAGTTCCCGCTCGCTCGAACGGACCGGCTCGCGCCACCCGGGGCCGCATACGGCCATCCGGGGGCGGCACACCCGGGAAGCTGTCGTCCTGCCGGGTGAATGGCGGAAGTTTCCGGGCACCAGGACGGACGGTACGTCACACTCCTTCCTCCGCCACACGGTAGCCTCGCCATCAGCGTGGCTCGTCCGGCCACCCGCTGATCGGCCCGTTCCGTCCTGTCCCGCTCTGCCCGGAGGTTCCGGTGACGACCCGTGGAGTCCTGTACGTGCACTCCGCGCCGCGTGCGCTGTGCCCACACGTCGAGTGGGCCGTCGCGGGGGTGCTCGGCGTGCGCGTCAGCCTGGACTGGACCCGCCAGCCCGCCGCGCCGGGCACCTGGCGCTCGGAGTTCTCCTGGAAGGGCCAGGCCGGCACCGCCTCCAAGCTCGCCTCCGCGCTGCGCGGCTGGCAGCTGCTGCGCTTCGAGGTCACCTCGGAGCCCTGCCCCACCGCCGAGGGCGAGCGCTACAGCTGCACCCCCGACCTCGGCATCTTCCACGCCGTCACCGGCATGCACGGCGACATCATGATCCCCGAGGACCGGCTGCGCGCCGCCCTGGTCCGCTCCCAGCAGGGCGAGACCGACCTGGAGGCGGAGATCGCCAAGCTCCTCGGCAAGCCCTGGGACGACGAACTGGAACCCTTCCGCTACGCGGGCGAGGGCGCCCCGGTCCGCTGGCTCCACCAGGTGGTCTGACCAGGTGGTCTGAAGACACCCGTTACTGCAGCGCCCCCATAGGGGCGCGGGGCTGTGCTGACATGCGGCTCCGCCGCGTGGGCGCGACCAGCCACCTACAACCCGCACACGGCGCACGGCAATAGACCAACGACGATGGCCCGAACCCTCTCAGGGTCCGGGCCATCGTCGTTCACGGCAGAGGAATCACACCGACCGGAACGCCAGCACCACGTTGTGCCCACCGAACCCGAACGAGTCGTTGAGCGCGGCGATCCTGCCCTCGACGGGCAGCTTGCGCGCCTCGCCCCGGACGATGTCCGCGGCCGCCTCGGCCTCCGGGTCGATGGTGTCGACGTTGATGGTCGGCGGAGCCACCCGGTGGTACAGCGCGAGCACCACCGCCACCGACTCCACGCCGCCGGCGCCACCGAGCAGGTGCCCGGTCATCGACTTGGTCGCGGAGACCGCCATGTGGTCGACGTCGTCGCCGAAGACCTTGCGCAGCGCCTTCAGCTCGGCGACGTCACCGGCCGGGGTCGAGGTGGCGTGCGCGTTGACGTGCACGATCTCGGCCGGGTCCAGGTCGGTGTTGTCCAGCAGGTTCTGCAGGGCGTGCGAGATGCCGCGGCCCTCCGGCTCCGGCTGCACGATGTCGTGGCCGTCGGCCGAGATGCCCTGGCCGACCGCCTCCGCGTAGACGCGGGCGCCGCGCGCGGCGGCGTGCTCGGCGGACTCCAGGACGACGACGCCCGCGCCCTCACCGAGGACGAAACCGTCCCGGGCGACGTCGTAGGGACGCGAGGCGCCCTCGGGGTCGTCGTTGTTCTTGGACATCGCCATCATGTTGCCGAACGCGGCGATGGGCAGCGGGTGGATCGCCGCCTCGGTGCCCCCCGCGACGACGACGTCGGCGCGGCCGGAGCGGATCATCTCGATGGCGTAGCCGATGGCCTCCGCGCCCGAGGCACACGCCGAGACGGGGGTGTGCACGCCCGCCTGGGCGCCCACGAGCAGGCCCACGTTGGCCGCCGGGCCGTTCGGCATCAGCATGGGGACGGTGTGCGGGGAGACGCGGCGGACGCCCTTCTCCTTCAGCACGTCGTACTGGTCCAGCAGGGTCGTCACGCCGCCGATGCCGGAGGCGATGACCGTGCCGAGCCGCTCCGGGGCGACGTTCGGGTCCTCACCCGCCTTGCCCTCGAAGCCGGCGTCGGCCCACGCCTCCTTGGCCGCCACCAGCGCGAACTGCGCCGAGCGGTCCAGACGGCGGGCCTGCGGACGGGGAATGGTCTCGGTGGGCTCCACGGCCACGGGGGCCGCGATGCGGACCGCCTGGTCGGCGGCCCAGTCCTGGTCCAGGGCCTTGACCCCGGAACGGCCGGCGATCAGGCCCTCCCAGGTAGAGGCCGCGTCGCCACCCAGCGGTGTGGTTGCGCCGATACCGGTGACGACCACGGTGCGATTGGTCGAGCTCATCGGAATTCTTTCTCCAACGGATACGAGGATTCGTACGGCGCCACCGCCGGGTGGCGGGGCCGGGGCCCCGGCCCCCGGGCCTCCCCTCGGGACGGGGGAAGGCCCGGCAGTGCTCAGGCCTGGTGCTTGAGGATGTACTCGGTCGCGTCGCCGACGGTCTTGAGGTTCTTGACGTCGTCGTCCGGGATCTTGACGTCGAAGCGCTCTTCGGCGGCGACGACGACCTCGACCATGGACAGCGAGTCGACGTCCAGGTCGTCGGTGAAGGACTTGTCCAGCTGGACGTCCTCAACCGGGATGCCGGCGATCTCGTTCACGATCTCCGCGAGACCGGCGACGATCTCTTCCTGAGTGGCGGCCATGATGGCGCTCCTTCGCTGTGATTCCAGAGGGTGTGGCGCCCGCCGCGTCAACGGCGGGTACTGCGGTTCCCGTGCCGGATCCGATGATCTGGCACGGAGTGCCTAAGGGAGGGTAACGACCGTAGCGGCGTAGACGAGACCCGCCCCGAAGCCGATGACGAGCGCGGTGTCGCCGCTCTTCGCCTCGCCGGTCGCCAGAAGCCGCTCCATCGCGAGCGGAATCGAGGCGGCCGAGGTGTTGCCGGTGGTGCGGATGTCACGGGCGACCGTGACGTGCTCCGGCAGTTTCAGGGTCTTCACCATCGAGTCGATGATCCGCACGTTGGCCTGGTGCGGGATGAAGACGTCCAGATCGTCCGGCGAAAGCCCGGCGGCTTCCAGCGCCTCCTTGGCGACCTTCGCCATCTCGAACACGGCCCAGCGGAACACCGCCTGGCCTTCCTGTGTGATCGCGGGGAACTTCTCGACCTCGCCGTCGCGGTAGTCCGTCCACGGCACGGTCTGCTTGATGACCTCGGACTTGTCGCCCTCCGAGCCCCAGACCGTCGGGCCGATCGCGGGCTCCTGGGACGGGCCGACGACGACCGCGCCCGCGCCGTCACCGAACAGGAAGGCGGTGGCCCGGTCCTCCAGGTCGGTCAGATCGCTCAGCCGCTCCACGCCGATGACCAGCACGTACTCGGCCGAGCCCTCCACGACCATGCCCTTGGCCAGCGTCAGGCCGTAACCGAAGCCCGCGCAGCCCGCCGAGATGTCGAAGGCGGCGGCCTTGTCCGTGCCCAGCTTGTCGGCGATCTCGGTCGCGACGGCCGGGGTCTGACTGAAGTGCGACACGGTCGCCACGACCACGGCGCCGATCTGCCCGGCGTCGATCCCGGCGTCCGCGATCGCCTTGCCGGACGCCTCGACCGACATCGCCGCGACCGTCTCCTCCGGCGACGCCCAGTGCCGCGTCTCGATGCCGGAACGCGAGCGGATCCACTCGTCGGACGAGTCGATCGTCTCGAGGATCACCTCGTTCGGCACGACCCGGGTGGGCCGGTAGCCGCCCACACCCAGGATGCGCGCGTACGGGGCGCCCTTACCGGGCTTGATCTTCGCCATGCGGAATCTGCTCCTAAGGGCGTCAGGCGTGCTCTGCGACGAGCTCGCGGGCGGCGTCGAGGTCTGCGGGGGTCTTCAGCGCCAGCGTCTTGACGCCGGGCAGGGAACGCTTGGCGAGCCCGGTCAGGGTCCCCCCGGGGCACACCTCGATCAGCGCGGTCACCCCGAGCTCCTTGAACGTCTCCATGCACAGGTCCCAGCGGACCGGATTCGCGACCTGGCCGACCAGGCGCTGAAGCACCTCGGCGCCGGTCGCGACCGTCGCGCCGTCCTTGTTCGACACGTAGGTGACCTTCGGGTCGCCCGGGGCCAGGCCCTCGGCGGCCTTGGCCAGCGTGTCGACCGCGGGACCCATGTGGTGCGTGTGGAACGCGCCGGCGACCTTGAGCGGGACGACCCGGCGCACACCCTCGGGCTTGTCCGCCTCCAGCGCGGCCAGCTGCTCCTTGGTGCCGGCCGCCACGATCTGGCCCGCGCCGTTGATGTTCGCCGGGGTAAGCCCCAGCTTCTCCAGGTGCGCCACGGTGACGTCCGGGTCGCCGCCGAGCAGCGCCGCCATACCGGTCTCGGTGATCGCGGCGGCGTCGGCCATGGCCAGACCCCGCTTGCGGACCAGGCTCAGCGCGGCGGAGTCGTCGAGGACACCCGCGAACGCGGCGGCGGTGATCTCACCGACACTGTGGCCGGCCACCGCGCCGGGCGCGAGGTCCGCGATGTCACCGAGTGCCGAGGCGGACAGCAGCCCGGCCGCGACCAGCAGCGGCTGGGCGACGGCCGTGCCACGGATGGCGTCCGCGTCGGCCTCGGTGCCGTAGTGGACGAGGTCGAGTCCGATGGCCTCGGACCAGGCGGCGACGCGGTCCGCGGCGCCGGGCAGGTCGAGCCATTCGGTCAGGAATCCGGGCGTCTGAGCGCCCTGGCCGGGAGCGACGAGTACGAGCACTCTCACACTCTCTCTTGACGACGGCCGAAGCCGCCCGTGGGGACAGGGACGAAGAACACGAGGGGGTTTTGTGGGACCCCGACAAGAGAACTAGAGCTGAAGATCACCGTCGACCAGACGCCCCAGGATCAGCGCGATCCTCAGCGTGAAGGCAGAGCGTACATCGGAGGGTGACCAACCGGTGACGTCCGTCACACGTCGGAGCCGGTAACGAACCGTATTCGGGTGAACGAACAGCATCCGAGCGGCCCCCTCCAGACTGCTCGCCTGCTCCAGATAGACGCTGAGCGTCTCCAGCAGCGCGGCCCCGGTCTCCTCCAGCGGTCTGTAGATCTCCTCCACCAACTGTTCGCGGGCCGCGGGATCACCGGCGATCGCCCGCTCCGGCAGCAGATCGTCGGCCAGCACCGGGCGCGGTGCGTCCTGCCAGGCCGTACACGCCTTGAGGCCCGCCGCGGCGGCCTGCGCGGACCGGGTCGCCGTCAGCAGGTCCGGCACCACCGGTCCCGCCACCACCGGCCCCTGCGCATACGGGCCGATCAGCGACTTGGCCACCCCCAGCGGGTTGTCGCTGCCACCCGCGATCACCACCAGCCGGTCCCCGAGCACCCCCGTCAGCACCTGCAGCTTGGCGTGCCGGGCGGCCCGCCGGATCGCCTCCACGGTCAGCTCGGAGTCACCGTTGGGCGCGGTACCCAGCACCACGCACACATGCTCCGGCGAGTTCCACCCGAGGGCGGCGGCCCGCGACACGGCACCCTCGTCGGCCTCGCCGCTGAGCACCGCGTTCACCACCAGCGACTCCAGCCGCGCGTCCCAGGCGCCCCGTGCCTCGGCGGCCTGCGCGTACACCTGGGCGGTGGCGAAGGCGATCTCCCGCGCGTACACGAGGAGCGCCTCGCGCAGTACCGCCTCGTCGCCCGGCGCCGCCACCTCGTCGATGGCGCTCTCCATGACCTCGATGGTGGTGCGCACCATCTCCACGGTCTGCCGCAGCGTGATGGCCCGGGTCAGCTCGCGCGGCGCGGTGCCGAAGACGTCGGTGGAGATGGCCTGCGGGGCGTCGGGGCGCCGGAACCACTCGGTGAAGGCGGCGATGCCCGCCTGCGCGACCAGCCCGATCCAGGAACGGTTCTCCGGGGGCATGGCCCGGTACCAGGGCAGTGTCTCGTCCATCCGCGTGATCGCCTGCGCCGCCAGGCTGCCGGACGACTGCTCCAGCCTCCTCAGCGTCGCGGCGTGCGCGTGGACGGGGCGTGCTGCGGCATCGTGGGTGCTGGTTTCGGGTTCGGGCACGTGGACAAGACTGCCTTATCCGGACGGGTGAACGGGCCGGGGGGCCACGGGGCAGGTCTACGGTGGACCGGTGATACACGTACGGCGCGCGCACGAGCGCTACCGGGGCGGCGATCCGGCGGCCGGGATCGAGACCCGGCACGCCTTCTCCTTCGGTCCCCACTACGACCCCGGCCACCTCCGCTTCGGCCGGGTCATCGCCTGCAACGAGGAGCACCTGGCCCCCGGCGCCGGCTTCGACGAGCATCCGCACAGCCACACCGAGATCGTCACCTGGGTCGTCTCCGGCGAGCTGACCCACCGCGACTCCACCGGCCGCGAGAGCGTGGTCCGCCCCGGCGACCTGCAACGCCTGAGCGCCGCCTCCGGCGTCCGCCACGTGGAACGCAACGCCGGCCCCGAACCCCTGACCTTCCTCCAGATGTGGCTGACCCCGCTGCGGCCCGGCGGCGACCCCTTCTACGAGGTCGTCCACGGCATGACCGACTCCACCCCGTACGACCTCCCGGAAGCGGGCGCCATGCTCCACGTCCGCCGCCTCGCGGCGGGGGAGCGGACGGCGATCCCGGACGCCGCGTACGTGTACGCCCACGTCGTACGCGGCGAAGTGACCCTGAACGGCGAACCCCTCACCCCGGGCGACGCGGCCCGCATCACGGACGCCAAGGGGCTTGCGGCTGTCGCGGAGACCACGTCGGAGCTCCTGCTGTGGGAGATGCGATCGGCGTGACCGCCCCGAGGCCCACCGAGTAGCAGAGAAAGTCACGCATCCTTCGAAGGTGAGCAGAGTCAGTTACGCCCAGGCGTAACTTTCTCTGCGGAACCGTGTGATCATCCCCGTACGGATCCGACTGAACAGCTTGCTGTGCTCTCGGACGTAGAGCCTCGTGCCCTGGAGTCCCGACTCAGGCAGAATGCCGACCGACCTGGAGCCGATCTAGTCCCCAGAGGGCACCTCGGCCTCCGAGGTGCTGGGCCTGCCGGTGTGGTGTGGCTGAAAAGCGTGAGCAGTCGGCAGACAACTGTCACTTGAGCGCTCAAATGAGCGGGGTGTGGACAGTCGCGGCCGAAGTGCTCACGCTTTTGGGGTGCATGTGGTTAGCGCAGGCCGTCGATGAACGTCTGCCATGCGGGAGCGCCGACGATGACGACCGGGCTGGCCGGGTTCTTGCTGTCGCGTACCAGGACGGCGCCTGCGGGGCAGCCGTCGGCTACCTCGATGCAGTCGCCGCCGGTGTTGCCGCTGTACGAGGACGTGCGCCAGGCGGCGCCGTCGGTGACGGTGCACTCGACGCACTCACCGCCGTTGCTTCCGCTGTAGCTGGACTTACGCCATTGGGCATTCCGGAGGCCGGAGTTGGTCTCTACAGCGTTCCTCCATGACGAGGGTGATCAGTTTTGCCGAGTCCTCAGGAGAGAGGGCTGAGGCTTGCAGCCGAGCGTAGCCGACCGACCGCTCCTTGATTACGTCTGGATTGGCCGTCATGTGACCTTGGTCATGGCCGTCCATGTAGAACAAGTCGGGGTCGTCGGCAAACCTCAGCAGGGTGAACGTTCTCATCATGCCTGCGTGTTGGCCTGTGGCAAACGGCAGTACCTGGACGTTCACCCATGGATCTTCCTGGAAGCTCAACAGGTGTGTGAGTTGCCGGTGCGTGACGCCCAGTCCGCCGATTTCCAGGAGAAGCGCCGCTTCGCTCAGGATGACCCAGATTGCAGGAGGCTGCTGACGCCGAAGCGTGCGCTGGCGCTCCATCCGAGTTGCCACCATCTCGTCCAACTGCCGGTGGTGATCGACTCGGAGCGCCGCCCGTGCATACTCCTCTGTCTGTAGCAGCCCGTACACCAACTGCGCCTGCTACGTGGAGATGTACGCCGCCTTCGCTTCCATCTCCGCGTATGACTGGAACCACGTGGGAAGTTGGCTGCGCAGGACCAGGCCGATCAGGTGGGAGAACAAGCCGTCGGTGCAGAGCGCGGCGTCCACGCGTTCGGAGAAGTCGCGGGTGGGGATCTTCTTCGTGGTCTCGATCTGGCCGATCAACGAGCCCGTGCAGAAGATGATCTCGCCGAGTTGGCCCTGCTTGAGGCCGTGGGCCTCGCGCTGGCGGCGCAGTTCCCAGCCGTAGTAGTCGAGCGGGGAAGCGGTGGGATCGAGCGTCTGGTTGTTGGCCACGGTGGTGCCTCCGGCCTGAAACGCCTCTCGGCGTTGATTTCGGTGCGTAGTCGAGCGTATGCAGTACGTCGCAGTCTGGTGGGGTGAATCAGACAACTGGTCCGCGTACGGCGGACTTCGAGACGCACTACCGGGCCGAGTTCGCCTTGGGGGAGCACTCGGTCCGGCACCTGCGCCGCATCCTGCGGCTCTACCTCAACCTGGATCCACCGCGTAGCGGACGGGCCGTGGACGGAGAAATCAGAAGAGGTGCCCGCTGACCTGGGATGATGGGAGTTCCTACGCTTCCACCGGTCCCGACCTGCAAGGCACCTCTCAAGTGAAATCGTCCCACAGCCCGGCGCGGGTGTTTGCCGCGTTCGACGAGCCGAATCTCATCGCGCATGCCGGGCTGGTCCCGGTGATCCGGCTGGCCGAGCGGTGCAGCCTGCCGGCTCTGGTGGCCGAGAAGGTCAAACTGGCCGGCGCGGCCAACGGCGCCGGCACGGCCCCCGACGCGAAGGCGATGAGCATCGTGGGCGGCATGGCCGCCGGCGCCGACTCCATCGACGACCTGGATGTCCTGCGGCACGGAGGGCTGCGGAAGCTCTTCGCAGGGGTGCGGGCACCGTCCACGCTGGGCACCTTCCTGCGCGCCTTCACCTGGGGACACGTCCGGCAACTCCAGTCCGCGACACGCGCGTTCACCTGCAACCTGGCCGCCCACACCGGACTGGTGCCCACGACGGACGAGGTGGTGTTCGTCGACATCGACTCCAAGGTCAAGCAGGTCTACGGCCCGGCCAAGCAGGGCGCCTCGTTCGGCTACACCAAGGTCCGGGGGCTGCACTTCCAGATCGTCACGGTCAAGACGTCCACCTGCGCGCCGGTCATCGTCGCCACCAGGCTGCGCAGGGGGTCGGCGGGCTCCGGCAAGGGGGCGGCGAGTCTGCTGCGCGAGGCGCTGACCACGGTGCGGGCCATGGGGATCACCGCGCAGATCATCGTGCGCGCCGACTCGGCGTTCTTCTCCCACAAGGTCGTCGCCGCCTGCCGTCGGGCCGGCGCCCGCTTCTCGCTGGCCGTCGCGGTCACCAAGACGATCCGCACGGCGATCGAGACGATGCCCCCTGACACCTGGACACCGATCCGGTACACCGACGCGATCTGGGACGCCGAGGAGGAACGCTGGATCTCCGACGCCGAGATCGCCGAGATCCCGTTCACCGCGTTCACCAGCAAGAAGAAGCAGTTCCACACCACCGCCCGGCTGATCGTCCGCCGTGTGAAGCGGCTGAACCCGAAGACGGTGCCCGACGGACAAAGTGAGCTGTTCGCGGTCTGGCGCCATCATGTGGTCTTCACCGACAGCACCTTCGTCCTCACCGACGCCGAGCCCATGCATCGTGCTCACGCCGCGGTGGAACAGGTCTTCGCCGATCTGGAGGACTCCGCCCTGGCCCACCTGCCCTCGGGGAAGTTCACCGCGAACGCGGCCTGGCTCACCCTGGCCGCCACCGCCTACAACCTCACCCGCGCGGCCGGACACCTCGCTTCCGCCTTCCACGCACGGGCACGGACCGGCACGATCCGCCGTCATCTCATCGCCGTTCCGGCCCGCATCGCCCGCCCGGGACGACGAGTAGTGCTGCATCTGCCCCAACGCTGGCGCTGGGCCGACGACTTCACCGACCTGTGGACCGCCACCGGGCAGCGGATGCAGACCTGACCAACCGGACCCCCGCCCGTCCACGATCTGGAAGACCTCGGAGAACCCGCCACCGGAACGGCCATCCGGAAACCCGCCCTGCCCGGAACCGAAAATCCACCCCGAAACCAATCACACCGCGCGATCAAAGATCACGCGGTGGATCGAGGCTCAAGGGTTCGGGCCTGTTGGAGGTGGCCGGCGCGGCCGAACTCGCGGTGTCGGAACTCCTCGCCAACGTCATCCGGCACGTACCCGGCCGACGTTGCGGCATCTGCTTCCTTCTGCAGCCCGGTGGCGTGCGGGTGGAGGTCTCCGACAGGTGTCCGCGACTGCCTGTTCCGGGAGCGGGGGACACACTTGCCGAGGGTGGGCGCGGACTGCTGCTCGTCGAGGCGGTGACCGACCGGTGGGGTGTGACGCCGCATCCCGCCGGCGGCGGCAAGACCGTGTGGTTCGAGTACCTGGGCGGTGGCTGAGGTGTACGGCGTCATCTCGGGCAGACAGAGGCCCCGCCCCCGGCACGGTGGACCGTGCCGGGGGCGGGGCGGGAGGGCTGGGAGGTCAGAACGTCAGGCCCCAGCTGTCGATGTAGCCGGTGTCGCCGTAGTAGCTGTCCGTGACCCGGAGCTTCCACGTGCCGTTGGCCGTCTCCGAGGAGGCGTTCACGGTGTAGGTGGTGTTGATGTTGTCCGCGGAGCCGCCGGTGCCCAACGACTTGAGGGTGTAGACCGAGCCGTCGGGCGCGACCAGCTGGACCGTCAGGTCACCTATGTAGGTGTGGACGATGTTCACCGGTACCTGCAGGGCCGACGGGGCGTTGCCGGAGACACCGGAGACGGTGATCGGGGACTCGACGGTCGTCCTGTCGCTGATCGTGTAGTTCGAGGAGTTGGTGAAGTTCTTGCCGGACGGCGGAGGGGTGGTGCCGCCGCTGCCGACGTACAGCAGGCGGTTCGGGGAACCGGTGCCCGGGTTCGTGACGGCGCCGGAGACGGAGCCCGCGACCAGCGCTGAGGCGACCTGCGCGGGGGTGGCGGACCGGTTGTCCGCGAGGTACAGCGCCGCGGCGCCCGCGACGTGGGGGGTGGCCATCGAGGTACCGGAGATGGAGTTGGTGGCGCTGTCGCCGGTGTGCCAGGCGGAGGTGATGGACGAGCCCGGGGCGAAGATGTCCAGGTTCGAGCCGTAGTTCGAGTAGCTGGCACGGGCGTCCGTGCTGGTGGTGGCGCCGACGGTGATCGCCTCGGCCACCCGGGCCGGCGAGCCGGTCGCGGTGGTGGACTCGTTGCCCGCAGCGACGGCGAAGGTGACGCCGGCGGAGATGGCGTTGCGCACCGCGTTGTCCAGCGTGGTGCTGGCGCCGCCGCCGAGCGACATGTTGGCGACGGCCGGGAGGACCGCGTTGGCGGCGACCCAGTCGACGCCCTTGATCACACCGGCGGTGGTGCCGGAGCCGTTGTTGTCGAGGACCCGGACGCCGACGATGGAGGCCTTCTTGGCGACGCCGTGGGCGCTGCCTGCGACGGTGCCCGCGACGTGGGTGCCGTGGCCGTTGCCGTCCTGGGCGACGTTGTCGTTGTCGACGGCGTCGTAGCCGTTGCGGGCGCGGCCGCCGAAGTCGCTGTGGGAGATGCGCACACCGGTGTCGATGATGTACGCGGTGACGCCCTGGCCGGCCGTGTCGTCGTACGTGTACGAGCTGTTCAGCGGCAGCGCGGTCTGGTCGATGCGGTCCAGGCCCCAGGACGGCGGGTTGGTCTGCGTCGCCTGGGTGGTGACGGTGCGGTTCTGCTCGACCAGTGCGACCGCCGGGTCGGCGGCCAGCTTGGCGGCCTCGGCCTCGGTGGCCTCGACGGTGTAGCCGTTGACGGCCTCGCGGAAGGTGTGCTCGACCTCGGCGCCGTACTTCTTCGCGACGCCCTTGCCCTTGGCGGAACCGGCCTCGGTGGCCGACTTGAGGGTGACGATGTAGCTGTCCTCGACCGCGTTCGGCGCGTCCGCGTAGGCGATCGTCCCGACGGGCTCGGCGGCGCTCGCGGGGAGAGCGGTGAAGAGGCCACCGGTGAGAGCGGCCGCGGCGACGGAGCAGATTCCGACGAGCGTTCTCCGCTTGGTGTTTCGCATCACTGCCATCTGAGGGTTCCTTCTCGACAGGTGGGGAGTGGGGTGGGGGGCACACGAAGCGAACGCCTGTACCGGTTCTTCCTCCGAACAGGAGTGAGTCAGGTGCATGCCAAACACGGACGCTGTGGCCGTGTCTGCTTTTCCCTGTCGCCAGCCGAAAGATTGAATGGTCTACGCGAATTGCACAAGAGGTTCCGTCGCGCCTTAACCTCCGTGCCATAAACGAGAGGTGACACAAGGTCATCAAACGCCCCAGATATGCTGGGTAAACGAGATCACTGTCACAGCGGGCCTCTCTGAGAGCGCCCGCTGTTCCCCCTTGTGCCGGGTCGGGAATTCGAGGGATTTCCTTAGCGGAAAAGGAGTTTGCGCACCTGCTGCGACGAGTGCTGTGGCGGTCGCGGCCGGGACCTGGTGGCGGCCTGGGGCGGTGCCTGTGGCAGGGTGCGGATCATGGGGTGGTCGTTCAAGGTGCACGGCGGTGTCGCGGCCGGGCTGGGTGCCGTTCTGCTGGTGCTGGCCGGGCTCACCTTGCTGCCGGGAGTCCTGCCGCTGGCCACGGCGAGGGGGCCGCTGGCACTGATCGTCGTACTGTTCTTGCCGATCGTCATATCCGCTGTGGCGCGCCTCTTCCTGGCACGCGTGGACAAGTCCTTGGCCTGGCAGGCCTTCCGGTGTCTTCCGGGCTGGGTGCAGATGGGGCTCGCGGTGCTGATCCTGTCGGGGGTGGTGATGACGTTCTTCGGCGAGGGGCAGGAAGGGAACCTGCAGGCCGCCGAGGTGAAGGACGGGAGGTACTTCGCCTTCGACACCACGCCGCACGCACGCGGCACGGTCGAGCTCTCCCACGAGCAGTACCAGGTCGTCCTGGAGGCCGATCAGCGCTTCAAGCTCACGGTGTCAGGCGTGCTCTTCGTCGGCGCCGCGTATGCCGTCCTGGTGGCCGGTGAGCTGCGCCGGGCGGATCGTGGCGCTGCGCGGTCGAGGTAGAGGGTGGCGGGCCCCGTCGTACGGGGCGGCGGGACCACGCCATCGTGTCGCGGCGGTCGGTGCGGGGTTCTCAGCCGCGCAGTTCCGCCAGCACCGCGTCCGTGAAGGGCGGCCAGGCCTCGACCGCCCAGGGGCCGAAGGCGCGGTCGGTGAGGGCGGCGCAGGCCACCCCCGCGGTCGGGTCGATCCACAGGAACGTGCCCGACTGGCCGAAGTGGCCGAAGGTGCCCGGTGAGGACGAAGCACCCGTCCAGTGGGGGGACTTGGAGTCGCGGATCTCGAAGCCGAGGCCCCAGTCGTTGGGGTTCTGGTGGCCGTAGCCCGGCAGGACGCCCTTGGTGCCCGGGTACTGGACCGTCATCGCCTCGGCGACGGTGCGCGGGTCGAGGAGGCGCGGGGCCTGGATCTCGGCGGCGAAGCGCAGGAGGTCGTCCACCGTGGAGACGGCGTCCTTCGCCGGGGAGCCCTCCAGCGACGTCGACGTCATCCCCAGCGGCTCCAGCACCGCCTGCCGCAGGTATTCGGCGAACGGGATCTCCGTCGCCTTCGTGATGTGGTCGCCGAGCTGCTCGAACCCGGCGTTCGAGTACAGGCGGCGCTCGCCGGGCGCGGAGGTCACCCGGTGCTCGTCGAAGGCGAGGCCCGAGGTGTGGGCGAGGAGGTGGCGGACCGTGGCGCCGGAGGGGCCGGCCGGCTCGTCCAGCTCGATCGCGCCCTCCTCGTACGCCACGAGCACCGCGTAGGCGGCGAGCGGCTTGGTGACCGAGGCGAGCGGGAAGCGGTGTCCGGCCGGTCCGTGGGTGCCCAGGACGGTGCCGTCCGCCCGGACGACACCCGCCGCGGCGGTGGGAACCGGCCAGTTCTCGATCAACGCGAGGCTCTTCAACGACATGCCGTCGAGCCTAAGCGCTCACAGCCGCAGCTCCAGCAAGGGGTCCGGCCTCCGCGTGAAGCCCAGCGAGGCGTACAGCGGCTCGGCCTGCGCGGACGCGGTGAGGCGGACGCGGCGGGCGCCCCGCTCGCGGAACCACTGCAGCAGCGCCTCCACGCAGGCGCGCGCGTGCCCCTGACGGCGGGCGTCCGGGTCGGTGGCGACGCTGAACACGTAGCCGTCGATGCCGTGCGGGTTGTGCGCGCCGCCGATGCGGTAGTCGATCGTGCCGGCCACCAGCGTCGCCAACCCGTGCCGGTCCGGGTGGTCCACCACGAACGCCGCGAAGGTGCCGTCCGTCTCGGCCAGCCTGGCGCGCAGTACGGGCAGGGAGTCGGCGTGCCAGTCCGTGGAGGGGGAGGAGCGGGGCATCGAGTCGATCATCACCTGGCGCAGCCGCAGTACTTCCTCCGCGTCCCCGGGCACCGCGCGGCGTACGAGAGTCATGCCCGCCATGCTATTCAGCCGGTGCGCCCGCCGTCCCGCCGTTTCTCACCGGTCACGGTTGCCTGGAGCGCACTCCAGGGATCTAGCGTGGAGTGCATGACGGTGACGGAGACCATGGGTGAGGGTACGGGGGCCAGGGCCGACATCTGCGCCGGTCCGGCGCGGGGCGAGCGGCGGGCGGACGGCCGGGACACGTACACGATCAGCGAGGTCGTCGCCCTGACCGGACTGTCGGCCCACACCCTGCGCTGGTACGAGCGCATCGGCCTGATGCCGGACATCGACCGGTCGCACACCGGTCAGCGCCGCTACAGCAACCGCGACCTCGACTGGCTGGCCCTCGTCGGCAAGCTCCGCCTGACCGGTATGCCGGTCGCGGACATGGTGCGGTACGCGGAACTGGTGCGGGAGGGCGACCACACCTACGGCGACCGCCTCGAACTGCTCACCACGACCCGCGAGGACGTGCTCGCCCGGATCGCGGAGCTCCAGGGCACCCTCGCCGTACTCGACAGGAAGATCAGCTTCTACGCGGACGCCGGACGGGAGTAGTCCTCCCGGGGGCGGCCCCGCGCTCCGCCGGCCCCGTGAAGTGCTGGTGAAAAAGCCGTGGAAGCGATGTCGGTGGGGCCGCTTATGCTGCACCGGATGATCACGCGGGGCCAGGGAGGGCGCGGCATGTTCGGCAAGCTGTTCGGCAGGGGCGGGGAGAGTCCGGCGGGGGCGGATCCGTACGCCCTTCCCGTCCCGCGCAAGAAGAACGGGATGTACACGCTGCGCGCGCTCGGGGACACCCGGGTGCTCGCGCTGGTGGAGGCGGCCGACGCGGGTGAGTGGGAGGCGGTGAAGGCGGCGCTGTCCCCCTTCGACCTCGGCCGCGACCACCACGTCCTCGGCGAACTGGCCGAGCTGGACGGTGTCGAGGAGTGGATCGGCCGGGCCGTCGAGGAGGACAAGGAGCACCGGGCGGAGGCGCTGCTGATATCCGGTGCGCGCCACGTCGTCTGGGGCTGGGAGGCGCGCACCTCCGCACGTGCCGTGGACGTCTCGCGGGAGCAGTGGCAGGTCTTCCACGAGCGGCTCCGTATCGCCGAGGAACAGCTGCTCGAGGCCGCGGAGTTGCGACCGGAGTGGGTCGCACCGTGGCGCCGCCTCCTCACCTCCGGTCGCGGCATGTCGCTGGGCGACGCCGTCAACGAGACCCGGTTCGACGCCGCCCTGCGCCGCGAGCCGCTGGACCTGGAGGTCCACCTCGAGCGGCTGTCGCAGTTGCAGCCCCGCTGGGGCGGTGAGCAGGGGCAGGCCCTGGCGTTCGCCCGTGAGGCGTTCGCCCGAGCGCCCGAGGGGCATCGCCTCGGCTGTGTGATCGCCATGGCCCACATCGAGGACTGGGTGGAGTCGGACGACGGGGACTGCCTCGAGACCCCGGAGATCCAGGCCGAGTTGCGGGAGGCGGCCGACCGCAGCATCCTCCACCCCGCCTACACCTGGCGTCCGGGCTGGCAGCACGACTTCAACATGTTCGCCATGGCCCTGTCACTGGCCGGTGAGCGCCACACGGTCCGGCGCGTCTTCCTGACGCTGGACGGCGCCTACACCACCTGGCCCTGGACCTACTTCGCGGAGCCCGAGAAGCAGTTCGCCCGCCGTCAGCGCCGCGCCTGAGCCCGCACCCGCCCCTCTCGAACTCCTCACCCCGGACTGCCCGATGACTCTGCCCGACACCTCCCCGAACCCGGCCGGCGCCGACCGCACCTTCCAGGTGGATCTGCGCGGCCTCGTCGACCTCCTCTCCCACCACCTCTACTCCAGCCCCCGCGTCTACCTGCGCGAACTGATGCAGAACGCGGTGGACGCGCTGACCGCCCGGCACGGCCTCGAACCGGCCGCCCCCGCCGACGCCTTCGGCATCCGCCTGTACGCCGACGGTTCGGTGGTGCGCGTCGAGGACGACGGCGTCGGTCTCACCGAGGCCGACGTGCACACCTTCCTCGCCACGATCGGCCGCAGCAGCAAGCGCGCCGAGCAGCTCGTCGAGCAACGCGGCGACTTCATCGGCCAGTTCGGAATCGGCCTGCTCTCCTGCTTCCTGGTCGCGGACGAGATCCACGTGCTGAGCCGGTCCGCCCGTACCCCCGACGCGCCCGCCGTGGAGTGGCGGGGGCGCGGCGACGGCAGCTACACCGTCCGTACCCTGCCCGCCTCCGCCCGGCCCCGGCCCGGCACCACCGTCACCCTCACTCCGCGCGCCGACGCGGGCGAGTGGACCCGTCCGGTCCAAGTGCAGTCCCTCGCACGGCACTTCGGCTCACTGCTGCGTCACCCGGTGACCTTCGACGACGGCACGGGCGGCACGGACGGTCCGGGCGCGCCGGTCAACCCCGAGGCGGCGCCCTGGGCGCGTACGTACCCGACGCCGGGCGCCCGTTCCCGCGCGCTGGCCGCGTACGGCGAGGAGGTCTTCGGGTTCACCCCGCTGGACACCATCGAACTGGACCTGCCGGCCGTGGGCCTGAAGGGCATCGCGTGTGTGCTGCCCGAGGCGGTACCGGCCGGACGGCGCCACGGCCACCGGGTGCACGTCAAGGGCATGCTGCTGTCCGAGCAGGCCGAGGAGATCCTGCCCGAGTGGGCGTTCTTCGTCCGCTGCGTCGTCGACGCCGAGAGCCTGCGCCCGACCGCGTCCCGCGAGTCCCTGTACGAGGACGACACCCTCACCGCGGTCCGCGACGCCCTAGCCGAGCGGCTGCGCGCGTGGATCGCCCGGGCCGCCGCCAGCGACCCGGACCTGCTCGCCCGCTTCCTCCAGACCCATCACCTGGCCGTGAAGTCGCTCGCGGTGCACGACGACGAGATCCTGCGGATGCTGCTGCCCTGGCTGCCGTTCGAGACCACCGACGGGCACACCACCCTCGACGAGTTCGCGCGCACCCACCGCACCGTGCTGGTGACGTCGAGCGTGGAGGAGTTCCGGCAGGTCGCGGCGATCGCCTCGGCCGCCGGGCTCGGCGTCGTCAACGGCGGCTACACCTACGACCGTGAACTGGTCCACCGGCTGCCCGAGATCAGGCCCGAGGTCACCGTCGCCGACCTCGACCCGGCGACCCTCACCGCGCATCTCGACCCCGTCGACCGGGAGACGGAGCTGGCCGCCGCGGCCTACCTCGCCCTGGCCCGCGACGCCCTCGCCGTCTTCGACTGCGACGTCGCGCTGCGCACCTTCCAGCCCGCCTCCGCCCCCGCCCTCCTCGTCGACAGCCGTGAGGCCCGGCACGAGCGCACCCGCTCCCAGCTCGCCCGTGAGCAGGAGGGCGGCCTGTGGGGCGACATCCTCGGCGCCCTGCGTCAGGAGGCGCCGCGGGCCCAGCTGATCCTCAACCAGCTCAACCCGCTGGTGCGCACCGCCGTCGCCATCGACGAGCCCGAACTGGCCCGCACCAGCGCCGAAGCCCTCTACGGGCAGGCCGCGCTGCTGTCCCGGCGTCCGCTCAGGCCCGCCGAATCGAGCCTCATCAACCGCTCCTTCCTCGACCTTCTCGCCCACGCCCTCCGCAAGGACAGCTGACGATGCCGACCGCACCCCCTCCCCAGAACACAGACGAGCTGTACCAGGCGCTCCGGGAGAACGACCGGCGCCCCTACGGTCGCACCCGCACCGTCACCGCCGAGGAACTCGTGGACGCCGCCGAGCAGTTCGCGGAGCCCGTCCCGCTGATCGACGCGTTGCTCGAACTCCAGGAGGCGTATACCTACGGCTCCGAACCCCGCAAGTCGCCCGTTGTCTTCGCCCGCCTGCTCACCCTCTTCGACGAGCAGCCGGACGTCTTCGACGAACGCCTGCGCCACCAGCTGTTCTGGCGGTTCAAGTGGGTCGCGGGCGCCCTGCGCGCACTGCCCGAGATACCGCTGGCCAGCCTGCGCCAGTGGCTGACGGAGATGCGCGACCGCTACGAGAAGGCCGACCTGGACCTCCAGCCCTATTACGGGCAGGCCTACCGGCTGGCCGCCCATCTCGGCGAGGACACCGCCCTCGCCTACGAGTTGTGGGCGGGCCGTTCCCGCTCCCGGCTCAGCGACTGCGAGGCCTGCGAGACCTGCGACCGTGCCCTGTACCACCTGGCGGCGGGCGACGACGAGCGGGCGCTGCGCGTCTGGGAGCCCGTCCTGGCCGGCAAGGAGTCCTGCCAGGAGGAGCCGGCCCGCTCCGCCTCCTACGCACTGCTGCCCCTGCTGCGCACCGGCCGCACCGACCAGGCACGCGGACTGCACCTCGCGGGCTACCGCGGCTGCCGCCGCAGCCCCTCGATGTCCTCAGAGGTCGGCCGGCACCTGGAATTCTGCGCGCTGACCGGCAACGAGGCACGCGGCCTGGAACTGCTCGCCGAGAACCGGAACCTGTTCGACGAGGTGGACTCGCCGCAGGACCAGCTCGACTTCCTCACCGGCGTGGAGGTCCTCCTCCAGCGCGTCGAGACCCTCGGCCACGGCGAGCTGCCCGCCGCCGGGTTCCCGGGCCGCACCTGGACCGTGACCGGCCTGCGCGCCGAGGTGCGCGGCCGCGCCGCCGACCTCGCCGCCCGCTTCGACGACCGCAACGGGACCACCGCCCACACCGACCGCCGGAGCGCCCGTCTCGACCGGGCCCCGCTCCTCGACGCGCTGGAACTGACCCTGCGCACCCGCAGCCTCGACGACGTGACCCCGGCCGCACCGGTCGCCGCCCCGGTCGCCGCGTCGGCGTCCACCGCCCGTACGACCGCCGCCGTGCCCGAGTCGCTGACCGAACTCATTTGTCAGGCAAGGTCGTTGGAAGAGGAGGGACACCCGGACGCACAAGCCTGCTGGGCGCGGCTGCGCACGCTCGTCGCCGCCCGCGACTACACCCACCCCGACGACCCGGCCGTGGGTTCGCTCCTGCGGCTGCGCGCGGACCTGCTGGCCGACGAGGCGAACTGGGCGGGCGACAAGGACGAGTTCGCCGACGCCGCCGCCCTCCACGAGGAGGCCGCGGGTCTGTACGACGACGCCGGACTGCCGGGTCACGCGGCGCTCGCCCGCGCCTGCGCCCTGCTCGCCGCCGCCGAGATCCCCACGGAGGACGCCGACGGCCCCGAGGCGAAGGCCGCAGCGCTGACCACCGCCCACACGTCCCTGGTCCGCCTGCACGAGGAGACCTCCGGTCTCGCCCCGCACCAGGAGGCCCGCCTGCTGCGTCTGCGGGCAACCGCGCTCGGCCTGCGCCTGCAGGTGTCGGGGAACTCGGGGAACTCGGGGAACGAGGAGCACGTCGCGCCACTGCTCGCCGAGGTGGACCTGCTGCACGCGTTCGCCACCCGGCACGACATCGCCGGGCAGGTGGCCAGGGCCCTGCTGCTGCGGGCCACCACATACGCCCTGTCCGGCGACCTGCCCGCCGCGCTCACCGAGACCGACGGCCTCCTCGACCGGCTGAAGGAGCACGGCCCGGCCTGGCACCTGCCCCGCGTGCTCGCCCTGCGGGGCAGGCTCCACCTCGGCCTCCAGGACGCGCAGGCCGCGCACGCGGACCTGTCCGAGGGCCTGCGGCTGGCCGCCGACTGGCCGGCCGACGCGGTCGACACCGCCCGCCTGCACGCCGAACTGGCCGAGATCTGCATGCACCTGGGCCGCCCCGACGAGGCACTGCGGCACCTGACGCGCTCGGCGGAACTGGACCTGCGCCGCGGCAGCCGGTTCGCCGCGTTCTGCACCTACAGCGGCGCGGCCCAGCTCAGCCTCGACCTGGGCCGCGTCGAGGACACCATCGCCCTGCTCGACTCCCTGCTGGCCGAACCGGACGTCACCACCGGGGAGCTGGACGACCGGCTCGCCGCCCAGCTGCGCCTGACCCGCGCCCGCGCGCTGCACGCGGGGGACGACCTCAAGGCCGCCACGGCGGAGTTCGTCGCCCTCGCCGCCGAGTCGGCCGGCTGGGACGACGACCCGGGAAGCCACGCCATGATCGCCGCGGAGACGGCCGTACTCCTCGGCGAGTCCGGCGAGTTCGGCCAGGCCCGCAAGGCCGCCGACCAGGCGCTCGCCGCCCACGCCCGGGCCCCGCGCCACGAGCACCTCAGCAACACCCTGCGCGAACTCGCCCGCCTCCAGGCCCAGCAGCAGGGACCCGACGGCCTGGCCGGCGCCCGCGCCTTCCTCGCCGACGCCGGCCGGGTCGCCGACGAGGCCCGCGCCGCCGGGTACGAGGCCCACGGCCGCTCCCTGGACACCGCCCTGGCCTACGAGCACGGGAGGGTCAACGCCTACGCCGGCGCCCACGAGGAGGCCCTGACCGCCCTGGAGAAGGCCCTCGCCCTGCTCGGCGAGCCGGGACCGGAACAGCACCGCGCCGGCGAGTGGGCCGAGTGCGTCCGCCTCGCCGCCGCCGTGGAGGGCATCTACCTGGAACGCCCCGCCCCCGCCCTCACCCGCCTCGACGCGGCGGTCTCCCGCCTGACCGCGGCGGGCCACACCGAGGAGACCGAGCCGCTGACGGTCTTGGCGGCCCGGCTGCGCGACGAGGAGTGACACGGTGCTCCCGGCACCCGGGGCCCCTGCGGGTCGACGAAACCCACAGGGCCCCCGGGCACCGGATCACCGCATGCGACGTCACCCCCTCGCCGTCTCGGCGGATGCTCAGTCGAGACAGAACTCGTTGCCCTCGACGTCCTGCATCACGAGGCACGACTCGTTGAAGCCGTCGGCACGCAGCAGTCGCACCCGTACCGCGCCGAGCGCGGCCAGCCGTGCGCATTCGGCCTCCAGAGCGGCCAGGCGCTCTTCACCCACGAGTCCGGTGCCGGCCCGCACGCAAAGATGCACCCGGTTCTTGACGACCTTGCCTTCGGGAACGCGCTGGAAGAACAGCCGCGGACCCACACCCGAGGGGTCGACGCATGCGAACGCCGAGCCCTGACGCTCGAGCGGCAGCGAGCGATCGAAATCGCCCCACGTGGCGAACCCCTCCGGTGGCGGCGGTACGACGTACCCCAACACCTCGCACCAGAAACGAGCGACGCGCTCGGGTTCCGCGCAGTCGAAGGTGACCTGGAACTGCTTGACCGATGTCATCGGCCCACCGTAGCGGGAGCGGCTGGCAGGCTGGGGCCTGTCCGGCGGATCAGGTCGTAAGGGGTCGACGGTGCCTTGTCAGCGCGGGTGGGCGGGGGCGATGGGGGCCCCTCCCGCTCATGGGGGCCCTCCCGCTCGAGCCCGTCGAGAGCTCGGGGAGTCGGCGAGTGACGACAACGCCGCTGGGGCCCCTGCTCGAAGAGCTCGAGGGAGGGCGTGCCGGCCCCGCGTCTGCGGCGTGATCCGCCGGACAGGCCCTAAAGCTCCGCCAGCAACTCCGCCTTCTTGGAGGAGAACTCCTCGTCCGTCACCAGGCCCGCCTGGTGCAGTTCGCCGAGGTGGCGGATGCGGTCGGCGATGTCGGCCGGGTCGCGGCGCACGGCCGCCGCGACCACCGCGGGCACCGGCTCGGACGTCCGTACCGCCGCCAGCACGGCCGCCGCGAACGGCAGTGACTCGTGCACCGGTCCGTAGCCCAGTCCGAACAGCACGGCCGCCGGGTCCTGGTCGGGCTGGGGCGGTGACGCCGGCTCGTCCCGGCGCAGCAGCCGCAGATGCCCTTCGAACACCTCGGGCGACCGCCACTCCACGCCGCTCAGCTCACCCACGGGGAAGCGCTGGTCACCGGCTTTCCACTTCGTCGACGAGGCGCCCGTCCAGAACCAGTGGAAGGAGACCGTCGTCCCGTCGAAGGAGGCCTTGCCGTCGTACGCCTTGAACCGCAGCGGCACCTCGGGGGCCGGTACCAGGTGGCGTTCGGCGGGGCCGGACTCGGTGAGGCGGGCGAGGAGTTCGTCGGCGTAGTACTCGGCGAGCGTCTCGCGCTCGGCGGGCAGCACCAGCCGGTAGGGGTCGGAGCTCTCCTTCAACTGCCCGGCCGCCGCCTCCAACAGCGGGTCGGCCCCGGGCCGGGGCTCGACGCGCAGCACGACGCTGCCGCGCCTGCCGGGGGTCAGCGTCACCCTTGCTATGGCCTCCAGGGGGATGCGTCGTTCCCCGAGTGCCTGAAACAACTTGGGTGTTCGAATCCCCCTTTCGTAACGGATGAGCACGGAGTCGGACTCGAACTCCCAGGCAGCGTGAAAACCAGCCAGTACGTCACCCATGCGGCTCATCGTATGCGGCACGAGCTTTTTCGTCCCCTCCCCGTGCATACCGCGGTTCCTCCGTCCTCTACGCGCGTCAGGGTGCCTAGGCGTAGGACAAATCCGCCCGGCATACGCCGTCATCGTGTGCGCAGGCCACCGCTCGGTATGCGCCAACGCCGATCTCGGCGAAGTTGCGCAGACTGTCCGTGCCCGGCTCGAAATACCCGCTGTGTCCCTCCGCCTCACGTGCCGACAGGACCCGCGCCCCGAAAGCGGGGGAGACCGGGTCGGCGCCGTGGCCCAGTCCGCCGACCTCCAGATAGGGCACGTCCTGGACCCAGTCGTCGGCGTCCCGCATGGCCCACACGCGCGCGTGGGTGCGCAGTGCGGAGGCGGTCTCGGCCCGCATGCCGGGGCTGCCGGCCACCGCGATGTCGGCCACCCGGCCGGGCAGGGTGCTCGCGGCGAGCCCGCACACCACGGAGCCGTAGCTGTGGCAGAACAGCGCGACCGGGGCCGTGCCGGGCAGCGCGCGCAGCAGCGCGTCGAGCCGTACCGCGCCGTCCTCGGCGCGCTTGGCCATGGCCGCCTCCATGCCGAGTCCGCCGGGCGCGGTGTAGTCGGCCCAGGCGATCACGGCGGTACGGGTCGAGGGGGCCGCCTCGTGCTCGGCCGCACGCAGCGCCTCGGCCATGCCGACGGGGGCCGAGTAGCGGCGGTAGGTGCGCTGGAAGGTGAGCAGATCCGTGTCGACGCCGGGGACGACGACCGAGATGCGTTCGGCCTCGTCCAGATCGCCGAAGACCTCGGCCACGCGGCCCGGTCCCGACGGGTTGAAGGCGAGGATCTGGCGTCCGGGGCCCAGCAGTGTCCCGAGACGGTTCATCCGGCGGCCCGCCTGATGCTGTCCCGCGGGCGTGAGCCGTGTGTCGTGCATCCGTTCCCGCTCGATCTCGCGGGCCTGCTCCATCGCGATGCGGTTGGCGCGGTACCGCAGACCGACCGGGGTGCCGTTCATGTTGCCGACCGCGAGGGGGAAGCGGTGGGCGAGGCTCATCCGCTGCGCCTCGGTGAGCGAGGCGAAGAACCGGGCCAGCCTGCCGGGCGCGGACTGCGGGTCCGGCAGTTCGCGGCCCGCTATGCGGCCGTGCTCCCAGGCGGCGAGCGAGGCGGACAGCGGTGCCACGTCCCGCTGTTGGCGCAGTGCCGTCCAGCCGGTGGTCGCCAGCATCACGAAGACGACGGCAAGTGCGAGGAGCGCGCGCCATGCGTTCAGTTGCGGAGAGGAGTCGAAGGAAGTCACTGAAAGGACACACTAGGAGAACGGGAGGGTCTCGCGTCAACCGAGTGACGGGTATCACGTTTCAGCGTGCCGGAGTGTGAGCAGACGTCAACCGACGGGTGATCAGACGCCGTGCCAGTTCCCCGCGAGTGTCGGCCCCAGCTGGTCCAGGTAGGCCGTCGTCAGCTCGCGCAGGGCGGCGAGGCCGGGGTCGTCCCCGGTGGACCAGGAGTGCTCCGCCACCCGGACGACCCCGCTGAAGGCGGCCACCAGGATGCGCGGCCGGGGGTCGGTGTCCGGGTCGACGCCCTCGCGGTCGGCGATGACGCGGGCCAGCCGGTCCTCCAGTTCCGCCGCGCGCCGCAGATGGGCGGCGAGCAGCGCGGGCGTGGACTCGATCACCCGGTACACCCGCAGGTGCAGTTCCAGGGGGACGACCTGCTCGACGACCTCGTTGATGCCGTCCCAGCTCTCCTGCAGGGCCCGGCGCAGCACGTCCAGCGGTGGCTCGCCGGGCGGCCGTGCCCGTACGACGTCGACGACGAGGGACTCCGCGAGGCGCGGGACGTGGAAGGCGACCTCCTCCTTGCTGGCGAAGTAGCGGAAGAAGGTGCGCTGCGAGACGTCGACGGCGGCGGCGATGTCGTCGACCGTCGTGCCCTCGTAGCCGCGCGTCGCGAACAGTTCCAGGGAGGAGCGGACCAGCGCGTCCCGGGTGAGCCGCTTCCTGCGCTCCCGCAGACCCGTCGCCGGCACCGCGCCGGCGACGGCCCCGACCGTCTCCATCGATCCTCCAGCGTGTCCTGTGGGGGCGTTCTGGAACTGTTCCCCCAGTTCAGGCTATAGGGATGAGACGAGTCGGTTGCCGGTCGGTGAATTGGTTTGTCAACTGTCAGTGGCTGTCATTAGCTTTGAAGTCATGACCAGTCAGACCACCGTCGACGCGACGGGACCCGGGGACAAGGCGCCCGTGAACCCGTCGGACGCGGCACCCGGCAGAGGGCTGCGCGGCCATCCCTGGCTCACCCTCTTCACCGTCGCCGTGGGCGTCATGATGGTGGCCCTCGACGGCACCATCGTCGCCATCGCCAACCCCGTCATCGCCAGGGACCTGGGCGCCACCTTCGCCGAGGTCCAGTGGATCACCAACTCGTACTTCCTCGCCCTCGCGGTCTCGCTGATCACCGCGGGCAAGCTCGGTGACCGCTTCGGCCACCGGCAGACCTTCCTCATCGGCGTCGTCGGCTTCGCCGCCGCCTCGGGCGCCATCGGCCTGTCCGACAGCATCGCGGCGGTCATCGTCTTCCGGGTCCTGCAGGGCCTGTTCGGCGCGCTGCTGATGCCGGCCGCGCTCGGCCTGCTGCGGGCCACCTTCCCGGCCGAGAAGCTCAACATGGCCATCGGCATCTGGGGCATGGTCATCGGCGCCTCCACCGCCGGCGGCCCGATCCTCGGCGGTGTGCTCGTCGAGCACGTCAGCTGGCAGTCGGTCTTCTTCATCAACGTCCCGGTCGGCGTCGTCGCCGTCACCCTCGGCGCGTGGATCCTGCTCGACCACCGCGCGGAGAACCGCCCGCGCTCCTTCGACCTGCCCGGCATCGTCCTGCTCTCCGGTGCGATGTTCTGCCTGGTCTGGGCGCTCATCAAGGCCCCCGCGTGGGGCTGGGGCGACCTCAAGACCTGGGGCTTCATCGTCGCCTCGGTCGCCGGTTTCCTGATCTTCGCGTTCTGGGAGACGCAGGTGCGGGAGCCGCTGATCCCGCTGGGGATGTTCCGCTCCGTCGCGCTGTCCGCGGGTGTCGTGCTGATGGTCCTCATGGCCATCGCGTTCATGGGCGGCCTGTTCTTCGTCACGTTCTACCTGCAGAACGTGCACGGGATGAGCCCCGTCGACGCCGGTCTGCACCTGCTGCCGCTCACCGGCATGATGATCATCGGTTCCCCCCTGGCCGGTGCGGTGATCACCAAGGCCGGCCCGCGGATCCCGCTGGCCGGAGGCATGGCCCTCACCGCGCTCGCCATGTTCGGCCTGTCCACGCTCGAGAAGGACACCGGAAGCGGTGTGATGTCGCTCTGGTTCGCCGTGCTGGGCCTCGGCCTGGCCCCCGTCATGGTCGGCGCCACCGAGGTCATCGTGGGCAACGCGCCGATGGAGCTCTCCGGCGTCGCCGGCGGTCTCCAGCAGTCCGCCATGCAGGTCGGCGGCAGCCTCGGTACGGCCGTGCTGGGCGCGGTGATGGCCTCCAAGGTCGACCGCGACCTCCCGGGCAACTGGGCGGCGGCGGGCCTTCCGCCGCTCACCCCGGAGCAGTCCGAGCAGGCGTCCGAGGCCGTCCGGGTCGGTGTGGCGCCGGTGGCCCCGGGCATGCCCGGGGAGCTGGCCGCGAAGATCACCGACGTGGCGCACGAGACCTTCCTCTCCGGCATGAGCACGGCGTCCCTGGTCGCCACCGGGGTCGCCGCCGTGGCGGTGCTGGTCGCCTTCCTCACCAAGCGCGGTGAGAACGGCGAGAACACGGAGGCGGGCGCGGGCGTCGGCCACATCTGACGGACCCCGGCGACCGGGTTCGCTCATCAGGGTGAACCGATGCGGCGACCCCTCCCGCCCGGCGGGCACCACGGGTCACAGTGGGTCAGGTCCTCCCCAGGGCATCCCGGGGCAGGAGAGGGCGCCGGCTGTGGCGCGCCGCTGGAGGGGGCGGCGCGCACACCGGCTCCGGCGACCGGGACGACAGGAGAGGGGCCTTCGGCGAGTCGACTCGCCGAAGGCCCCTCTCCTGTCGTCCCGGTCGCGGGTGTCAGGCGTCGCCGCCCGCCGGGCCCGGGTCGGCCGCGGTGACGTCGAGCAGCCGGTAGCGGTCGATGGCCTGCTTCAGCACCGACCGGTCGAGGTGGCCCTCGCGGACCAGCTCCGTCAGCACCGCCACCACGATCGACTGCGCGTCGATGTGGAAGAACCGCCGGGCCGCCCCGCGGGTGTCCGCGAAGCCGAAGCCGTCCGCGCCCAGCGACTGGTACGTCCCCGGCACCCAGCGCGCGATCTGGTCCGGCACCGATCGCATCCAGTCCGACACCGCCACGACCGGCCCCTGCGCCGAGGCCAGCTTCCGCGTCACGTACGGGACGCGCTGCTCCTCCTCCGGGTGCAGCAGGTTGTGCCGCTCGCAGTCCACCGCCTCGCGCCGCAGCTCGTTCCAGGAGGTCGCCGACCAGACGTCGGCCTTGACGTCCCACTCCTCGGCGAGGATCTTCTGCGCCTCGATCGCCCAGGGCACCGCGACACCGGAGGCGAGGATCTGGGCGGGCAGGCTGCCCGCCGCGCCCTCGCTGAAGCGGTAGAGGCCCTTCACGATGCCCTCCGCGTCCACGTTTTCCGGCTCGGCCGGGTGCTGGATGGGCTCGTTGTAGACGGTCAGGTAGTAGAAGACGTCCTCGCCGTGCGGGTGCTGCTCGTCGCCGCCGTACATCCGGCGCAGACCGTCCTGCACGATGTGCGCGATCTCGTAGCCGAACGCCGGGTCGTACGCGACGCAGCCCGGGTTCGTGGACGCCAGCAGCTGCGAGTGTCCGTCCGCGTGCTGAAGGCCCTCACCGGTCAGGGTCGTACGCCCCGCGGTCGCGCCCAGGACGAAACCGCGCGCCAGCTGGTCGGCCATCTGCCAGAACTGGTCACCGGTGCGCTGGAAACCGAACATCGAGTAGAAGACGTACACCGGGATGAGCGGCTCGCCGTGCGTGGCGTACGCCGAGCCGGCCGCGATCAGCGAGGCCGTGCAGCCGGCCTCGGAGATGCCGTCGTGCAGCATCTGCCCGTTCGGCGCCTCCTTGTACGCGAGCAGCAGCTCCCGGTCCACGGACTCGTACTGCTGGCCCAGCGGATTGTAGATCTTCGCGCTCGGGAAGAACGAGTCCATGCCGAACGTGCGGTACTCGTCCGGCGCGATCAGTACGAACCGCTTGCCGATCTCCTTGTCCCGCATGAGCTCCTTGAGGAGCCGGACGAAGGCCATGGTCGTCGCGATGGACTGCTGACCCGAGCCCTTCTTCACACTCGCGTACGCCTGGTCGCCGGGCAGCGCGAGCGGCTCGGAGCGCACGACGCGGGTCGGCACGTATCCGCCGCAGGACTTGCGGCGGTCGTGCATGTACTGGATCTCCTCCGAGTCGCGGCCCGGGTGGTAGTACGGCGGCAGGCCGGACTCCAGGTCCTTGTCGGCGATCGGGAGGTGCAGGCGGTCCCGGAAGCCCTTGAGGTCGTCGACCGTCAGCTTCTTCATCTGGTGCGTGGCGTTGCGGCCCTCGAAGTTCGGACCCAGCGTCCAGCCCTTGACCGTCTTGGCGAGGATCACCGTCGGCTGGCCCTTGTGCTCCAGGGCCGCCTTGTAGGCCGCGTAGATCTTCCGGTGGTCGTGACCGCCGCGGCCCAGGTGCAGGATCTGGTCGTCGGTCATGCCCTCGACCATGGCGCGCAGCCGGTGGTCGTCGCCGAAGAAGTGGTCGCGGATGTACGCCCCGGACTCGGTGGCGTACGTCTGGTACTGGCCGTCCGGCGTGGTGTTCATCCGGTTGACCAGCACACCGTCCCGGTCCTGGGCGAGCAGCGGGTCCCAGGTGCGGTCCCAGACGAGCTTGATCACGTTCCAGCCGGCGCCCCGGAAGATGGACTCCAGCTCCTGGATGATCTTGCCGTTGCCGCGCACCGGCCCGTCGAGGCGTTGCAGGTTGCAGTTGACGACGAAGGTCAGGTTGTCCAGGTTCTCACGGGCGGCGATGGACAGCTGGCCCAGCGACTCGGGCTCGTCCATCTCGCCGTCGCCGAGGAACGCCCACACGTGCGACTTCGAGGTGTCGGTGATGCCGCGCGCCTGCATGTAGCGGTTCATCCGGGCCTGGTAGATCGCGCCGATCGGGCCGAGGCCCATCGACACCGTCGGGAACTCCCAGAAGTCCGGCATCGACCGCGGGTGCGGATACGACGACAGCGCCTCGGGCGCCTTCGACTTCTCCTGCCGGAAGCCGTCCAGCTGCCGCTCGGTGAGCCGGTCCAGCAGGTACGCGCGCGCGTAGATGCCCGGCGAGGCGTGGCCCTGGAAGAAGACCTGGTCGCCGCCGTCGCCCGCGTCCTTGCCGCGGAAGAAGTGGTTGAAGCCCACGTCGTACAGCGACGCCGAGGACGCGAACGTGGCGATGTGGCCGCCGACGCCGATCCCGGGCCGCTGCGCGCGCGAGACCATCACCGCGGCGTTCCACCGGGTCGCGTTGAGGATCCTGCGCTCGATCTCCTCGTTGCCCGGGAAGAACGGCTCCGCGCGGGTGGGGATCGTGTTGACGTAGTCCGTGCTGCGCATCTCGGGCACGGCCACGCGCCGCTCGCGCGCGCGCTCGATCAGTCGCAGCATCAGATAACGGGCCCGCTCCCGGCCGCGCTCGTCGACGGCGGCGTCGAGGGAGTCGAGCCACTCCTGCGTTTCCTCGGGGTCGAAGTCAGGAACCTGACTCGGAAGGCCACCAATGATGATCGGGTTGCGATCGGATGCGGAAGCCACGCTGTTCCTTACCTGTCAGAGGGCCGTGAAAGGGCCGCTGCGTCACTGATTTAGCCGTCTGCGCGCTCCCCATCGTCCACCCGGGGGCCGCACACGTCATCTCTACCGATAGGTAACCCGACCGCGACACCGGTACGGTGGCATACGGGGCGGGCCACGGACTCGTGCGAGTCTCGTACCCGTATACGGTTCCCAAACGCCCATAGAGGGCACAAGGGTGTGGTGTGCGTCACTGTGAGCCAGGATGATGTGCCTGGAGTTGCGGTGACCCGGCCGGGATCGTCACCGTTTCGGCGGTCCCTGCGGCCGGGTACTTGCGCGAACCGCCCCGCCCGTGTGGACTACGGCCAACGCCGCGCGCCCGCGCGCGGCTGCGACAATTGGCGAAATTCCCAAACCATGATCAGGAGGCAAACCGTGAGCGCGACCGCGGACCACGCGGAGGAGCGGACGAACCCTGCCGCCAGGCTGGGGTTCCAGCCCGGGCAGGTGGTCCAGGAGATCGGCTACGACGACGACGTAGACCAGGAGCTCCGCGAGGCCATCGAGGGCGTCATCGAGAGCGACCTGGTCGACGAGGACTACGACGACGTGGCTGACGCCGTTGTGCTGTGGTTCCGCGACGACGACGGCGACCTGACGGACGCGCTGGTGGACGCCGGCACGTACATCGAAGAGGGCGGTGCCATCCTGCTCCTCACGCCGAAGACAGGCCGTTCGGGCTACGTCGAGCCGAGTGACATCTCGGAGGCCGCCACCACGGCGGGCCTGACGGCGGCCAAGAGCGTCAGCGTGGGCAAGGACTGGAGCGGCAGCCGGCTGGCCACGCCGAAGGCCGCCAAGTCCAGGAGGTAGCCGCGGCGGAGGCGGTCCCGGCGGCGGCACTCCCGCCGCCGGGACCGCACCCCGTTCGAACCCGGACGGGCCGACCGGATCGGCCCGTCCGGCCCACTGTCGTACCCCGTGCGTAGGGTGGTCCCCGGGAACGAACCGGGAACAGCACCCCTGAAGGGACGAACGAGGCGATGGCGATCCAGGTCGGCGACAAGGCCCCCGACTTCGAGCTCAAGGACAACCACGGCGCGCCCGTACGGCTGTCCGACCACCTCGGACAGCGGAACGTGGTGCTCGTCTTCTACCCCTTCGCCTTCACCGGCGTGTGCACCGGGGAGCTGCGCGAACTGCGCGACAACCTGCCGCTCCTCGCCGACCGCGACACCCAGCTGCTCGCCGTCTCCAACGACTCCATCCACACCCTGCGCGTCTTCGCCGAGCAGGAGGGCCTGGAGTACCCCCTGTTGTCGGACTTCTGGCCGCACGGCGAGGTCTCACGCGCGTACGGCGTCTTCGACGAGGGCAAGGGCTGCGCCGTGCGGGGGACCTTCGTCATCGACCGGGAGGGCATCGTGCGCTGGACGGTCGTCAACGCGTTGCCCGACGCACGTGACCTGAATGAGTACGTCGAGGCGCTCGACGCGCTGTGAGCACGTCCGACACCTCGTGATTCCCCGCCCCGGGGCCTGCGGCGGCCGGGAACCCATCACTAGGATCGACACGTTGATCTGACATCCAACGCACGACGGGGCTTTTTGCCCCCGGACATCAATGGAGGACTCGTGGGAGTCAGCCTCAGCAAGGGCGGCAACGTTTCGCTGACCAAGGAGGCACCGGGCCTGACCGCGGTCATCGTCGGACTGGGGTGGGACGTCCGTACCACGACCGGCACCGACTTCGACCTGGACGCCAGCGCGCTGCTGGTGAACAACACCGGCAAGGTCGCCAACGACGCCAACTTCGTCTTCTTCAACAACCTCAAGAGCCCCGACGGCTCGGTCGAGCACACCGGCGACAACCTCACCGGTGAGGGCGAGGGCGACGACGAGCAGATCAAGGTCGACCTCGCCGGTGTCCCGGCGGAGATCGAGAAGATCGTCTTCCCGGTCTCCATCTACGACGCCGAGAACCGCCAGCAGTCCTTCGGCCAGGTGCGCAACGCGTTCATCCGCGTCGTCAACCAGGCCGGCGGCGCCGAGATCGCCCGCTACGACCTGTCGGAGGACGCCTCCACGGAGACCGCCATGGTCTTCGGCGAGCTGTACCGGCACGGTGCCGAGTGGAAGTTCCGCGCCATCGGCCAGGGCTACGCCTCCGGCCTGCGCGGCATCGCCCAGGACTTCGGGGTGAACGTCTGAGACGGTCACGTCCCGGGCGCCGCCCGGGCCCGGCCGCCTCGCACGGCCGTTCTGTCCGGCGTCACACGGTTTACGTGTGGCGCCGGACGCGCAGGACCACCTGAGAAACATCACGGGCCTGTCTTTCGGTTCATCCCGACTCCGAGAGACAGTGCCTTGGCCAAGCCCCGGTGAGCGGGGTCCGGTGCGGTCATCTGCAAGGCGGAGGAGGGAGTCATGGCGGAGCCATGGCGGCCGACGACAACACGGCAGATGTGCGTGCCAGAACCCCGCGTCTCCGGGAGGAACCGAAAGACAGGCCCTAAGGGGAGGGATCAGCAAGATGGGCGTCACGCTTGCCAAGGGGGGAAACGTCTCCCTGTCCAAGGCCGCGCCGAATCTCACGCAGGTGATGATCGGGCTCGGTTGGGACGCGCGCTCCACCACCGGAGCCCCCTTCGACCTCGACGCCAGCGCACTGATGTGCAGCGACGGCCGGGTCATGGGGGACGAGTGGTTCATCTTCTACAACCAGCTCACGAGCCCGGACGGCTCGGTGCAGCACACCGGTGACAACCTCACCGGCGAGGGCGACGGCGACGACGAGTCCCTGCTGGTCGACCTCGCCAAGGTGCCGGTCCGGTGCGACAAGATTGTCTTTCCGGTCTCCATCCATCTGGCCGACGACCGAGGCCAGGCTTTCGGCCAGGTCAGCAATGCCTTCATCCGGGTCGTCAACCAGGCGGACGGTCAGGAGCTCGCACGGTACGACCTGTCGGAGGACGCCTCCACCGAAACCGCGATGATCTTCGGTGAGCTCTACCGCTATCAGGGCGAGTGGAAGTTCAGGGCGGTGGGCCAGGGGTACGCGTCCGGGCTGCGGGGCATCGCTCTAGACTTCGGAGTCAATGTTTCGTAAAGCCGACTTCGGCAGCGGGGAGAGTCTCCTCCGGAGATCGTCCGGGGGAGCCCCCAACACATGATGGGGTAGCCAGTGGTTCTGAAAACCTTCGGCTGGTCGTTCGCGGTCACCGCGCTCGGTCTGGTCGCAGCGATCCTTTTCGGGGGGTGGACCGCCTTTGGCATCGTGGCGATCCTGTCGATCCTCGAGATCTCGCTGTCCTTCGACAACGCGGTGGTCAACGCCGGGATCCTGAAGAAGATGAATGCCTTCTGGCAGAAGATCTTCCTCACGGTCGGCATTCTGATCGCCGTCTTCGGCATGCGGCTGGTCTTCCCCGTCGTGATCGTCGCCATCAGCGCCCAGCTCGGTCCGATCGAGGCGGTCGATCTGGCCTTCAGCGACAAGGACCGGTACCAGCAACTCGTCACCGACGCCCACCCGTCGATCGCCGCGTTCGGTGGCATGTTCCTGCTGATGATCTTCCTGGACTTCGTGTTCGAGGACCGGGAGATCAAGTGGCTGACCTGGATCGAGCGCCCGCTCTCCAAGCTCGGCAAGGTCGACATGCTGTCGGTCTGCGTCGCGCTGATCGTCCTGCTGATCGCCTCCCTGACCGTCGGGGCCAACGCCCACCAGCACGGCGGCCTCCATGTCGACAAGGCGGAGACCGTCCTCCTCGCCGGCATCGGGGGTCTGATCACCTACATGATCGTGGGCGGACTCTCCGGCTACTTCGAGGACAAACTCGAAGAGGAGGAGGAACGCGAGCACGAGGAGGAGGAGAAGGCCGTGCGCGCCGGGAAGCCCCGCTCGGCGGTCGCGCTGGCCGGCAAGGCCGCGTTCTTCATGTTCCTCTACCTGGAGGTCCTGGACGCGTCCTTCTCCTTCGACGGTGTGATCGGCGCCTTCGCCATCACCAACGACATCGTGCTGATGGCCCTGGGCCTGGGCATCGGCGCCATGTACGTCCGTTCGCTGACGGTCTACCTGGTCCGCCAGGGCACCCTCGACGAGTACGTCTACCTGGAGCACGGCGCGCACTACGCCATCGGCGCGCTCGCCGCCCTGCTGCTCGTCACGATCCAGTACGAGATCAACGAGATCATCACCGGCCTGATCGGTGTCGTCCTGATCGGCGCCTCCTTCTGGTCCTCCGTGCGCCGCAACAAGGCGATCGCGGCGGCCGGGGGGACCCCGGAGAAGACCGAGGTCTCGTCCGGGGTGTGACAGCCCTCCGCGTGAGGAACGCTCTGTTCGGGGCGGCCGTCGAGGACCACTCCTCGGGGCCGCCCCGTCGGCCGTTGCGGGGACGGCGGAACAGCGGGACGGCGGGACAGCACGGCAGCGGGGCCGGCGGGGTTCCACGAGCGGACTTGGGGCGGGAATGGGATTTCTGGACGGACTGTGGCGCGGGAAAGAGACCGCCTTCGACTCGGGCAACGCGGCCACCAACGCCATCGAGCTGACCAAACGGCACGCGCAGGTGTCCCTGACCAAACAGGGCGCGGCCAACGGCCATCTGCGGATCAACCTGAGCTGGCGGATGCGGACCTCCGACCTGGGCGGCGCCCAGCGGGAGAGCCTGCTGCGGCACCCGCTCAAGGCGCTCAAGCCCCCGGAGGTCGTCGCCCACAGCCAGAGCATGGTCAACGTCGACCTGGACCTGGGCTGTCTGTACGAACTCCAGGACGGCACCAAGGGCGTGGTCCAGCCGCTCGGCGGCTTCCTCGGCGACGTCAACGCGGCGCCGTACATCAAGCTCAGCGGCGACGACCGGTTCGGCTCGGCCTCCGGTGAGACGATCTACGTCAACCTGGACCACCGCGAGCACATCAAACGCCTGCTGGTCTTCGCGTACATCTACGACCAGACGCCCGCGTTCGACCGTACGCACGCCATCGTCACCCTGTTCCCGAGCAACGGCCCGCGGATCGAGATAGGCCTGGACGAACGCCATCCGCAGGCCCGCTCCTGCGCGGTGGTGATGATCGAGAACGTCAAGGGCGAGATCCTGGTCCGCCGCGAGGTGAAGTTCGTCTACGGCTTCCAGGCGGAACTCGACCGCCTGTACGGGTGGGGCCTGCAGTGGGGCCGCGGCTTCAAGTCGAAGGTGGACCGCTAGGGCCTGTCCGGCGGAGCAGGCCGCAGGAAAACGGCGGCGCCTTGTCAGCGCTGGTGAGCGGGGTCTGGTGCGGTCAGCTGCAAGGCGGAGGAGGGAGCCATGGCGACCGACGACAACGCGGCAGATGGGCGTGCCGGACCCCCGCGTCTGCGGCCTGCTCCGCCGGACAGGTCCTAAGGCCCCACCCGGGCCGGGGCCCCATCGGGCCAGGCCCTACCGTCCGATGAACTGAGGCCCCTGTGGGGGCAGGCGGAAGTCGGGGTCGGGGGCGCCGGGCGCGGGGGGCGGGTAGCCGTAGCCGGACGGCGCTCCCGCGGCGGCCGCCGCGGGCGGCGTCTGCGGGTAACCGTAGGCGGGCCGCCCGGTCGTCTGCGGGTAGCCGTACGCCGGCTGCGCGGCCGGGGGCTGCTGCGGCGGATACCCGTACGCGGGCTGCGCCGGCACCCCTGCCGGCTGCTCGGGCGGCAGGGGCCCGGACAGATCCGTCGCGGCCGGGGCCTGCGGCTGGGTCAGCGCGTCGGGACGGACCGGGGTCCCGGTCGCGGCGGACGTGTCCGGGCGGCCGGGGTCGGCGGCCGAGGGGTCCTGCGCCGCCTCCGACTCGTCCACCGAGATGCCGAAGTCCGTCGCCAGGCCCTTCAGCCCGTTCGAGTAGCCCTCGCCGAGCGCCCGGAACTTCCAGCCCTCCCCGCGCCGGTACAGCTCACCGCAGATCAGCGCCGTCTCCTGGCCCGTCTCCGGCTTGACGTCGAAGTACGCCAGCGGCTCCGCGTCGGGCGCCTGCGCGTCGAACAGCAGGATGCGCAGCGTGTGCACCTGGTCGAAGGTGACGCCGTCCGCCGACGCCACCAGCAGGATCCGCCCCACGCCGTCCTCGACCCCGTCGAGGTCTGTCTGGATCGTGTCGGTCAGCCCCTCGGCGACCCGCTTCTTGCCGAGCCGCCACACCGTGCCGGACGGGTGCCGGGGCTGGTTGTAGAAGACGAAGTCCTCGTCCGAGCGCACCCGGTCGTCGAGCCCCAGGAGCAGCGCGGACGCGTCCACGTCCGGCACACCCTGCCCCGGGGACCAGCGCAGGACGGCGCGTACCGTGGTGGCTTGGAGCGGGACGTTCGACCCCTTCAGCATGGCGTGCGTCATACGGTCATCCTGCCCTCTCCGTCCTGATCACGACAATGCGGGGGGTAGCGAGACGGTATGGGAACGACACGGCCGGGTCACCTCGAGTTCACACCGGGCGGGAACCGCCGACATCGTTCCGTACGTACTATTACCGGCCACCTTCCGACATTCCACAGCATGCCCAACGGCCACGGGGGAGTTCAATGCGTCACTTCGGACAGATCGCCCCGGCGGTGCGGAAACGTCTCTTCTACCGGGAGCCGGGCGTGTTCACGCAGGAGTCACCGGCCCAGCTGCTCTCCACGGCCCTGGGCGCCACGCTGTACAGCCCCGCGACCCGCCCCCGGCTCGCCGACGACATCGTCAAGCAGGCCGGGCGCGGCGTGGTCTCGATGGTGCTGTGCCTCGAGGACTCCATCGGCGACGAGGACGTGCTCGCCGGCGAGGTGAACCTCGTCCGCCAGCTCGCCGACCTGGCCGGCCGGCCGGCGGCCGATCTGCCGCTGCTGTTCATCCGGGTCCGGACCCCGGACCAGATACCGGACCTCGTCCGGCGTCTCGGCCCGGCCCTCTCGCTGCTGTCCGGATTCGTCCTGCCGAAGTTCACCGAGGAACGCGGCGTGTCCTTCCTGGAGGCCCTCGCCCTCGCCGAGGCCGAGAGCGGACACCGCCTCTTCGCCATGCCGGTGCTGGAGTCGCCGGAGCTGCTCTACCGCGAGACACGCGTGGAGACCCTCGAAGGCATCCTCCGCGCGGTCGACAAGTACCGCGACCGGGTCCTCGCCCTGCGCCTCGGCGTGACCGACTTCTGCTCCCCGTACGGGCTGCGCCGCGGCCCCGACATGACCGCCTACGACATCCAGATCGTCGCCTCCGTGATCGCCGACGTGGTGAACATGCTGGCCCGCGCCGACGGCACCGGATTCACCGTGACGGGACCGGTCTGGGAGTACTTCCGGGTCCAGGAACGCATGTTCAAGCCACAACTGCGGCAGAGCCCCTTCCTGGAGGTACAGGCCGTGGAACTGCGCGCGACACTGATCGAGCACGCCATGGACGGCCTGCTGCGGGAGATCTCCCTCGACCGGGCCAACGGACTGCAGGGCAAGACCTGCATCCACCCCTCGCACGTGCTGCCCGTGCACGCGCTGTCCGTCGTCAGTCACGAGGAGTACAGCGACGCGCAGGACATCCTCCGGCCGGAACGCGACGGCGGGGGTGTCATGCGGTCGGCGTACACGAACAAGATGAACGAGGTGAAGCCGCACCGCGCCTGGGCCGAGCGGACCCTGCTGCGCGCCGAGGCCTTCGGCGTCGCCAACGAGGACATCGGGTTCGTGGAGCTGCTCGCGGCCGGCCTGGCGGAGTGACGGTACGGAGCGACGGCGAGAGGCTCGGAGAAGACAGTGAGAAGGCAGTGAACGAGGCAGTGCGCCGTGAGGCGCGCGACGGGTCGCCGACCGGCGCGGGCACGACCGGCGGGAGCGTCTGGCCCGGGAGCTGGGTCGCGGAGCGGCTCGGTGTCGAACTGGCCGGCGACGACCGGCTGACCGGGATGCTGGGCCTGGCCCTGCGCCGCAACCCCAAGCGGGCCCACCTGCTGGTGTCCAACGTCCTCGGCAAGCACGTGCCCAGCCCGCCGTCCGTCGTGTACGGCCACGGTGTCGCCCTCGGCCGCCGGGTCCGCGAACTGCTGGGCGGACAGGCCCACCGGGCCGTGGTCCTCGGGTACGCGGAGACCGCGACCGGCCTCGGCCACTCGGTCGCCGACGGCCTGGGCGTCGCCCCCTGTCTGCACTCCACCCGCCGCCCGGTCCCCGGGGTGGCCACGGCGGGCGGTTTCGAGGAGTCCCACTCCCACGCGACCTCGCACCTGCTGCTCCCCGAGGACCCCGGGCTGCTGGCCGGGGACGGGCCGCTGGTCCTGGTCGACGACGAGTTCTCCACCGGCAACACGGTCCTGAACACCATCCGCGACCTGCACGCGCGCCATCCTCGGCGGCGGTACGTGGTGGTCGCCCTGGTCGACATGCGCTCGCCCGCCGACGCCGGGCGGCTGGACGAGTTCGCCCGCGAGATCGGGGCGCGAATCGACCTGGTGACGACCGCGTCGGGCACGGTGCGGTTGCCGGAGGGCGTCCTGGACAAGGGACAGGAGCTGGTGGCGCGGTACGAGGGCGTCACGGGGGGTGGTCGGTCGACCGCGCGATCAACCCAGGACGGCCCGCACCCGGACGACAGGCTCACGCGCGTGGATCTGTGCTGGCCCTCCGGCCTTCCCGACGGCGGGCGGCACGGGTTCACGCCCGAGCACCGCGCCCGCCTGGAGAGCGCGCTCCCCGAAATGGCGGCCCGCCTCGCAGAGGCACTCCCCGACGGCGCCCGCCGCGGCCGCAGCCGCATACTTGTCCTCGGCTTCGAGGAGCTGATGTACGCCCCGCTCCGCCTCGCCCACGCGCTGGAACAGAAGCTGGAACAGGAACAGGAACTGGAACAGGGGCAGAGGCCGGAGCAGGCGGCGGCCGGGGCGACCGGCACCGAGGTGCGCTTCTCGACCACCACCCGCTCACCCGTCCTCGCCGTCGACGACCCCGGCTACGCGATACGCACCCGACTGGTCTTCCCCGCCCACGACGACCCCGCCGACGGCCCCGGCGAGCGCTACGCCTACAACGTCGCGGGCGCCGGCTTCGACGCCGTCGTCGCGGTCGTCGACTCGGCCGCCGACACCCCCGTGCTGCACGCGCCCGGCGGTCTGCTGGCCGAGCTCGCCGCGCACACCCCGCAGGTCCTCCTGGCGGTCATACCGTCGTACGTCCCCGCGCCCTCTCACGGACCCGCCGGACCCGACATACCCGCCGGACCCGACGCCCTCGAAAGGCCCGCCTCCATGCTGCCCGAGCCCCTCCGCGGCCCCGCCTTCTCCTCGTACGCGCCCGAGGAGGTCGGCTGGCTGCTCCAGGACCTCTCGGACGTCACCCTGGAGGCGCCGACCGAGGAGCGCGAGGAGGCCATCCAGAGCGGCGGCGCGCACTACGCCGAGTCGCTGCCCGTCGAGTACCAGCCGAGCGAGCAGTACCAGCGGCTGTTCCACGCGGCCCTCAAGGCCTCGGCGGCCCGCCTCGCCCACGCGGTCGGCGTGGTCACCGAGACCGTGCTCGCCGAACTCCCCCACTCTCGGCTTCGCTCGAGCGGGGGGACCCCCACACCCCGCCCGGTACTCGTCTCCCTGGCCCGCGCGGGCACCCCCGTCGGCATCCTGATGCGCCGCTGGGCCCGACACCGGCACCAACTCGACCTCCCGCACTACGCCGTCTCCATCGTCCGCGGCCGCGGCATCGACGCCAACGCACTGCGCTGGCTGGCCGAGCACCACGACCCCCGGGACGTCGTCTTCGTCGACGGCTGGACCGGCAAGGGCGCCATCACTCGTGAACTCGCCCAGGCCGTACAGGAGTTCGAGAAGACCCACGGTGTCACCGGCTTCGACCCGGAGATCGCGGTGCTGGCCGACCCCGGCTCCTGCGTACGGACCTACGGCACCCGCGAGGACTACCTGATCCCCTCCGCCTGCCTCAACTCGACCGTCTCCGGCCTCGTCTCACGCACCGTGCTGCGGGCCGACCTGGTCGGCCCGGACGACTTCCACGGCGCCAAGTTCTACCGAGAACTCGCCGACGCGGACGCCTCGGTGGCCTTCCTGGACGCCGTCTCCGCCCGCTTCCCCGAGGTCGCGGACGCCGCCTGCGCCCAGGCCAAGGAACTGCTCGCCACCGACCGCACCCCCACCTGGGAGGGCTGGGCCGCCGTCGAGCGCATCAGCGAGGAGTACGGCATCCACGACGTGAACCTCGTCAAGCCCGGCGTCGGCGAGACCACCCGGGTGCTGCTGCGCCGGGTGCCCTGGAAGATACTGGCGCGGGCCGGGGCGGGCAGCGACCTCGACCACGTCCGGCTGCTGGCCGAACAGCGGGGCGTCCCCGTCGAGGAGGTCGACGGACTTCCGTACACCTGCGTCGGGTTGATCCACCCCCGGTACACGCGCGGCGCGACCGGCGCCGACGGCAGGGCGGTGACCCGCTGATGTCCGTCCTCGTCGCCAGTGACCTCGACCGCACGCTCATCTACTCCGCCGGCGCGCTCGCCCTGGCCGTGCCCGACGCCGAGGCACCCCGCCTGCTGTGCGTGGAGGTCTACGAGAGCCGCCCGCTGTCCTTCATGACGGAGACGGCGGCCGGACTGCTCGCCGAACTCGGTGACAGCGCGGTGTTCGTACCGACGACCACCCGCACCCGCGAGCAGTACGGGCGCATCAGCCTCCCCGGCCCCCCGCCGGCCTACGCCATCTGCGCCAACGGCGGCCATCTCCTGGTCGACGGCGTGTCCGACCCCGACTGGCACGCCCGGGTGACCGCACACCTCGCCGCCGAGTGCGCCCCGCTCTCCGAGGTGCAGGACCATCTGCTGCGGACCGCCGAACCGGCCTGGACCCTCAAGCACCGGGTCGCCGAGGACCTCTTCGCCTACCTCGTCGTCGAGCGCCGGCTGCTGGACGAGGAGTGGGTGAAGGAACTCGCCGTGTGGGCGGAGAACCGGGGCTGGACGGTCTCCCTGCAGGGGCGCAAGATCTACGCCGTACCGAAGCCGCTCACCAAGAGCGCGGCCATGCGTGAGGTCGCCCGCCGCACCGGTGCCGACCTCACCCTCGCGGCCGGCGACTCCCTCCTCGACGCCGACCTGCTGCTCGCCGCCGACCGGGGCTGGCGCCCCGGCCACGGCGAACTGGCCGACGCCGACTGGACGGCCCCCGGGATCACGGCACTGCCCGAGCGCGGGGTGCTGGCCGGCGAGCGCATCCTGCGGGAGTTCCTGCACACGGTGCGCTCCGCCCGTTGACACCGGCGGTCTCGGCGAGGCCCTCATACGTGCCTCTATATGTTTCTGTGGGGGCAGACCGAGAGGGGATGGAACAGTGGCCGCGCACACGACGTCACGCCGGAGTCAGCAGGAACGCACGAAGGCGACCACGGACGCCCTGCTCTCGGCCGCTCGCGAGCTCTTCGCCGAGCAGGGGTTCGCGGCCACCTCACTGGGGGCGATCTGTGAGCGGGCCGGCGTGACGCGCGGCGCGTTCTACCACCACTTCAGCAACAAGGAGCAGATCTTCCGCGAGGTGTACACGGCGGAGCAGAAGGGGCTGGCGGCAGTCGTCCGGCGGGCGTTTTGGACGGAGCGGGACCCGTGGGACGGGATGTTCGCGGGGTGCAAGGCCCTCCTTGAGGCCTCCCTCGAGCCGACCGTACGCCGGATCACGCTGGTCGAAGCGCCGGGTGCGCTCGACTGGGTCGCCCTGCGGGACATCCAGGCCGGTTGCAAGGAGCAGATGCACAGGGGGCTGGCCATCGCCGTCGAGGCGGGCTGCATCCCCGCCCGCCCACTGGCCCCGCTCACCTCGCTGTTGTACGGCGCGATCTGCGAGAGCGCCCTGGACATCGCTCGCGCCGAGGACCAGCGTGCGGCGCTGCGGGACACACTGACGCAGCTGGACCTGCTGCTCGCCGGAGCAGCCAGCCGTTCGGCCTCGGGCTGCGCGCACCAGGAGTAGCCGCTTCTCACCCGGCCCTGCCACCCCTCATCTGCCATTTCGCATTTACATGCATGCTGTAGGTATGTATGTTCGGGATGCTGGGCAGTCCGGACGGAGAAGCGGAGGGTTCGAGCATGCGCGCGATACGACAGGGCGAATGGGGTGGCACGGAGACCATGGCGCTGGTCGAGACGGAAGCGCCCGAGCCGGTCTTCGGCGAGGTACTGGTCAAGGTGGTCGCGGCCGGGGTCAACCCGGTGGACGTCTACACGCGCCAGGGTGTCGCCTACAACCGCGTACTGGACCTGCCGTTCGTCAACGGGTGGGATGTCGCCGGAGTGGTGGAGCAAGTCGGCTACGGGACCACCCGTTTCCAGGTGGGCGACCGCGTGCTGGGTATGCCGTGGTTCCCTCGGGCGGCCGGTGCCTACGCCGAGTACGCCACCGCGCCGGCCCGCCATTTCGCCCGCATGCCGGACGAGCTGAGCTTCGCCCAGGCCGCCGCCCTGCCCCTGGCCGGACTGACGGCGTGGCAGATGCTCACCGAGGTCGCCCGTGTCGAACCGGGGCAGCGGGTCCTCGTCTCGGGTGCGGCGGGCGGTGTGGGTCATCTGGCCGTCCAGATCGCCAAGGCGCGCGGCGCCCATGTCATCGGCACCGCCCGCGCGGCCAAGCACGCGTTCCTGGCCGGCCTGGGGGCCGACGAGACGGTCGACTACACCGCCACCGACGTGTCCGCCGCAGTGCGTGACGTGGATGTCGTCATCCAGATGTTCGGAGGTGAACCCGGACTCGAGGCGCTCGAATGCCTGCGGCCGGGCGGGATCCTCGTCAGCGCGCAGGCCGCCTGGACCCCCGGGCTGCACCAGCGGGCCGCCGAGCTCGGCGTGCGCGCCCGCGGATACCTCGTCGACCCGGACGCCGCAGGCCTCGAGGCGCTCACCGACCTCGTCCGAAAGGGGCGACTCAGAGTGCACATCGACAAGGAATTTCCGCTGGTCCAGGCCGCGGAGGCCCACCATCTGATAGCCCAGGGCCGCACCACCGGCAAGATCGTCCTCAAGGTCGCCGAACCGGTCTGAGCGGACCGGCGACCAGGCTCCCCACCACGCGATCACCGAACTCCGAGGAGACCGACGTGATCGAGGGGCACGCATCGTCCACACCGGCCGACGTCGTACGGACCTACGCTGCGGCCGAGAGCCGCGCCGACGAGGCGAACGGATCCGATACGACGTGGAGAACCGGACCTGAAGGTTTCCTGAGGTGGACCGCGGTGCGGTGCGGTGCGGTCCACCGGGTCAGGGGCCGTCAGCCGCAGCAGCCACCGCCGCAGCAGCCACCGCCCCCACCGCCCGCACGGGGTGCGGCGGCAGGGGCGGAGGCGGCGCCGCCCACGGCGACCGTGGACAGGAGCTTCACCGTGTCGTCGTGTCCCGACGGACAGTCGGCCGGGGCGGCGGACTCCGCCATGGGACGGCTCAGTTCGAAGGTGTCGCCGCAGGTCCGGCAGCGGTACTCATAACGAGGCATGCGCACAGGCTAACCGGCCGCCCCTGTGCGTGGTGGGGGAGCGGGGCGCGGGAGCGACGCGCCGGTCGGGCCCTAGCCCGCAAAGCCGCCGCGGTCCTCACGGATCAGGGCCACCACCTGCGCCACCGACTCGCGGACCGCCTCCGTCTCCGTCAGGAAGTGCCAGTAGTCGGGGTGACGGCCCTCCAGGGCGTCGACGGCCCGATCCAGGCGGGCCACGGCGGCGTCCAGCGGGTGGGCGTGACGCGGGTCCGGGGTGTGGCGGCCGGCCATGGCCAGGCGCTGGGCGTCCCGGACGGCGAAGCGGGTGCGTTCGATCTCCTGCTCGGGGTCCTTCTGCACGGCGTTCAGCCGGCGCAGCCGGTCACCGGCGGCGGACACGGCCTCGTCGGTCGTGTTCAGCAGCGCCCGTACGGTCGACAGCAGGGCGGTCGCGTCCGCCCAGTGCTGTTCCTCGCGCGCGGTTCTCGCCTCGGCGAGCCTGCCCTCGGCCTGGCGCACGTTCTCCGCGGCCACCTCGGGGACGCGCTGCAGGTCCTGCCAGCAGGCGGCGGTGAAGCGGCGGCGCAGCTCGCTGAGGACCGGTTCCACCTGTGCGGACCGGGTGGTGAGGGCCTGGGCGCGGGTCCGCAGGGAGACCAGTCGGCGGTCGGTCTCGGCGGCCCGTTCCGGCAGCCGCTCGGCCTCCGCGCGGACGGCCTCGGCCTGGCGCGTGACCTGCTCGGCCCGCTCCAGGGTCTGCGGCACGCCGTGCTGCCCGGCACCCTGGTTCAGCTTGGTCAGCTCCGGGGAGAGCGCGGCGAGCCGGGCGGCGAGATCGTCGGCCCGCAGCCCCGCCCCGCGGGCGGTGTCCAGCGCGTTCGACGCGGCGAGCAGGGCCTGCCGGGCGCGCTCCACGGCGGGCGCGAGCCGGGCCAGCTGGGTCTCGGCCTTGCCGAGGAGGGGGCCCAGTCCGTCGGTGAAGCGGTCCAGTTCCCGCTTGACCCGGTCGAGCTCGTCCTTGGCGGCGGTCAGCTCGGTGCGGGCCCGGGAGGCGACCGAGGCCTCCAGGTCGTCGCGGTCCAGGTCATGGGCGTCGACGGCCTCGATGTACCGGTGACTGGCCTCGTCGATACGGCGGCCGAGCGCCTCGAAGTCGGCGACGGCCCGGCGGGCGGCGGGGGAGCTGTCGACGGCGGTGATCGTCTCGATGGAGATCCGCAGGTCCCGCTGGGCGGTGTCGAGCTCGTAGAACGCGGCCGCCGCCGCGTCCTTGGCGGCCTGCGCCTCGGCCCGCTGGTTCTCGGCCCGCCCGCCGAACCAGCGCCGGGTGCCGCCGCCGGCGAACGCGGCGGCCAGCGCCGGTGCCGCCACCAGCGGCAGGGCCATCAGGGTGAGCGTGTCCCGGAGCGGACCGGCCGCCCGGCGAAGACGCGCCGTGCGAAGGCGTGACCACGAGGGAGGAGACAGAACACCACGCGTGCGGTGCACGCGTGGTCTCGACGGCGAGTACGGCTGCTCTGGTGTCGCCGCCACATCCCTCTCCCGCACTGTCGTTCGCCCTGCCGGTGTCATTGTCCCACCGGTGGAGGGCGAACACACGGGTCGGTCAGTTCGTCGTACGGACCGTGAGACTTCCGTCGCCGGTGTGGAGGTCCAGCACATGGGAACTGGCGTCGTCACGGGGCACCCCGGAGGGACCCCGGTGGCAGGGTGCCGGGCCGCCGTCGGGACGGGTGTTTACCGGGCCACGTCCCGGGCCATGTAGGCTGTCGATTCGGCCTGGGCGGTGCGTCCGGGTCCCGGGTGCGTAGCTCAGGGGTAGAGCGCCTGCCTTACAAGCAGGATGTCGGCGGTTCGAAACCGTCCGCGCCCACCGTGTGACGATCAAGGGCCTCCGGAGACGTTCCGGAGGCCCTTCTCGCTGTGGACGGCGGCACCCTCACGGGGACTGCTCCGTGCCCTCCGGCGGGTTCTCGTGGGCGTGCTTCAGCCGGGAGCGGGCGTGGACCCGGTCGGCGCCGGTGAGCTGTGTCCAGTAGCGATGGGTGCTGACGAACACCACCAGCTCGTGCTCCCGGCGCCGCAGCTTCTCCACCTCGGCCTGTTCGTCCTCGGTCCAGCCGGGCGAGGCGGGGCGCTCGACCCGGCGCCAGCCGGTGTCGTCGCTGAACCCGTCGACGGGCTCCACCGACCAGGGAAGCCGCTTCAACAGGGCTGACAGCTCGGCCTGGACCTGACGCAACTCCTCCTGACCGGCGAGGAGGTCACTCGGGAAGTCATCGGTCGCAGCCACACCTCGATGATACGCCTGTTCGATTTTGGGTGGCGAGTTGCTCGGGAGGCTCCCCGGTGGTTCACCCTCGTGGCCCGCGGGGGCCCGGCGGGGTCAGACTGGGGGCATGTGCCGGAGTATCAAGACCCTGCGTCCGCCCGCCCTGCTCGAGGAGGCCACCGAGGACGAGATCAGGGCCGCCGCCCTGCAGTACGTGCGGAAGGTGTCCGGCTTCCGGGCGCCAGCCGCCCACAACCGCGAGGTCTTCGACCGGGCCGTGGACGCGATCGCCGAGGCCACGGCCGACCTGCTGGACGGCCTGGAGGTGCGGGGCGCGAGTGCGGCGCGGGAGGCGGGGTGAGCGGGGCGGGGTGAGCGGCCGGCTCCGGTCCACCACGATGTCCCGGACGCGCCGTCCCTACGAGGTCTCCGCCGGTACCGGGTGCCGGCGCACCAGGTAGGTCGCTCCCGCGCCCGCCGCGAACAGCGCGCCGACCGATACCGCGGTGGCGAGCCAGGACGCGCCCAGCCAGTGGGCGCCGAAGTAACCGAGGGCCACGCTGTAGGCGGCCCAGGACAGGCCCGCCAGCGCCGACCAGGGCAGGAAGTCACGGGCCCGGCGGCGGGCGGCGCCCGCGCCGAGCGAGACCAGCGAGCGGCCCGCCGGGGCGAAACGGGCGAGGACGACCAGGCCGCCACCGCCTCGGGCCAGCGCCGAGCCGAGACGTTCCTGCGCGCCGGTCAGCCGGCGGGACCGGGCGATCGCCCGGTCCAGACGGGCGCCGCCGCGCCAGGCGAGACGCCAGGCGACCAGGTCGCCCAGGACGGAGGCGGTGGCGGCGCAGAGGGTCAGCGCCAGGATGTCGGGCACGTCGGTCGCGGTGCCCGCGGCGGCGGCCGTGGCCGCCGTGATCACCAGGACCCCGCTCGGCAGCACCGGCAGGAACACGTCGAGCAGGACCGAGAGGGCCACCACCGCGTAGACCCATGGGCTGCCGACCAGCGATCCGAAACTCTCCACCCGAACTCCCCATGGCTCCCCCGTGGGCCAGACCGTGCCGCGTTGTCGCGGGGGGAGCGGCAGGGGTGGCCTTGACAACCGACGAGCCTACGCCGGACATGTGACGGAAAGGTCACGGGAGGTTCGTGTGCCCGGTGCCTGGAGTTCGCGTCCCGGACCGTCGGGCCGTCAGGCGGCGACCGGGGCCTGCTCCGCCGGCTTCGGCTGCGCGGCGCGAGCGCGGGTGCGCCGGGTGAACAGCCGGTCCAGGCCGAAGGCGCCGGAGCCGGTGAACACCAGCAGGAACATGGCCCAGCAGTACATCGCCGAGCCCTCGCCGTCGTTCTGGACGGGCCACAGGGCTTCGGGCTGGTGCACGCTGAAGTAGGCGTAGGCCATGGCGCCGGACGAGATGAACGCGGCGACGCGGGTGCCGAGTCCGAGCAGGACCAGGCTGCCGCCGACGAGCTCGATCAGGCCCGCGTACCAGTTGGGCCAGGCGCCGAGTTCGACGGTGCCGCCCTTTCCGTCCGCGCCGCCGAGCGCACCGAGCAGTGCGACGGCGCCGTGGCAGGCGAACAGCAGCCCGACGACGATCCGGAACAGGCCGAGGGCGTACGGCTGGGCGCTGTCGAGGCGTCCGGACATGGGGGAGGTCTCCTTCGGTGGGCCGGCCCGGAAGGGACCGGTCCGGGAACGGAGCCGAGCCGTGGGTCCACGTCAGGTGCCCCTGACCCATGCTCGCGAGTTCACCATGTGGCCACGGGGGGATCGCCTCCCTGGAAAGGCCGACAGCCCGCCGCCGCACGTGAATACGGCTCCGCCCCCACCCGCGCGTTCAACGGTGTGACCGAACCCACACCCCGTGTCACGGTCGCCGCACAGACAACTCACGGGAGCCTCACGGATTCTGACGCCACATCATCCGACCGCCACCCCCGCTAATCGCTCAGCCGGATCTCCGCCACCGTCCTCAGCCGCGCCCCCGTCCCCTGTCCGCTTCCGGTCTCCGGTCTCGTCTCCCTCGGCTTTCCCGTGCGTGCGTGATCCAGTCGCAGCACCGCCGAACGCCCCCGCAGCATCAGCGTCATGAGCTGGTTGCCGAACCAGGGCCCGCCCGTCCTGCGCCAGGTGACCGGCGGTTTCCCGGACCCTCCGTGCCGGGCGAAGGCGCGGCCCAGGGTGCGGGCGGCGGCGCTCCGGCCGAAGCGGAAACCCAGCCGGACAGGGAAATGGTGTCCCTTCCTCCGTCGCCCCGGACGGTACGCAGCGACGGAGGTCGGCGGGGAGGACCCGGCGCTCAGCAGCTCGCGAGGTACCCCTGCAGGGCGGACTTCTCGGTCGAGTCGACCGACAGGTTGTAGTAGTACTTCACCTGCACCCAGGCGCGCACATAGGTGCAGCGGTAAGCGGTGCGGGACGGCATCCACTCGGCGGGGTCCTTGTCGCCCTTGGCCTGGTTGACGTTGTCCGTGACCGCGAGCAGCTGCGGACGGGTCAGGTCGTTGGCGAAGGCCTGGCGCTGGGAGGTGCTCCAGTTCCGGGCGCCGGAGTCCCAGGCCTCGGCGAGCGGGACGACGTGGTCGATGTCGACGTCGGAGGCGGCGGACCAGGTGGCACCGTCGTAGGGGGAGTACCAACTGCCGCTGGTGGCCGCGCAGGAGGAGTCGGTGACGACGTTCGTGCCGTCGCGCTTGAGGACCGTCTCGCGGGTGTTGCAGGTGCCGCTGATGGTGATCCAGTGGGGGAAGAGGTCGCGGTTGTAGCCGGTGCGGACCTCGGCGGAGACGGGCAGTGAGGCGAGGTAGGTGCGGGCGGTGGCGGCGCTGACCGGGGTGGGGAGGGCGGCGGAGGCGCTCGTCGCGTTGAGCATTCCGGCGGAGGCGATGAGTCCGGTGAGCGCCGCGACTATGCTCAGCCGTCGACGCGCGTAGAACTTCGGCATGTGCGAACTCCCTTGTGGGGTGGGTCCGTTGGAGTGCGAGCAGGGGAATGCTCGGCCCGCGGTGTTACGGGGAGGGGTGGGTTTGGTGAGAAGTTAATGACGCGGCCATGACATGTCTAGGGTCGGGGCGGTGTGAATCCGGTGCGGGTGCGATGTGTCCGCGCGCACAGACGGTCCGCGGCGCCTCGCGTACCATGGACGGCGCAGAGGGGGAGTAGCCCTTCGCCGGACCGTCGACATACTGCTCAGCCCCGTCTGAGCCGGCGCCCGGAGGCAGGTCCCGCAGGGGCCGGCCGGCGAGACCTTCGGCAAGCAGTGCACCGCCCGTGCCCCTAGGCTCGGGCGCCACGTGTGCTGCCGTGCCGAGGTGTCCGCGAACGCACAGCACTCTCGGTGGGGCAGCCCCGACCGATCGAGGAACCGTTGATCAACCTGACCGTGACGGCCGTCGTGTTCGGCGTCGTCTTCCTGGCCGAGCTGCCGGACAAGACCGCACTCGCCGGCCTCGTCCTCGGCACCCGTTACCGGGCCTCCTACGTCTTCGCCGGTGTCGCCGCCGCCTTCGCGGTGCACGTCGCGCTCGCGGTGGCGGCGGGGAGCGTGCTCACCCTGCTGCCGCAGCAGCTCGTGAGCGCGATCACGGGTGTGCTCTTCCTGGGCGGCGCGGCGGTGCTGCTGTTCAGGAAGGACGAGGACGAGGAGGAGATCCGCAAGCCGGAGAACCAGTCCTTCTGGAAGGTGTCCGGGGCGGGCTTCATGCTCATCCTGGTCGCCGAGTTCGGCGATCTCACCCAGATCATGACGGCCAACCTCGCCGCCCGTTACGACGACCCGCTCTCCGTCGGCCTGGGCGCGGTGCTCGCGCTGTGGGCGGTGGCCGGGCTGGGCATCGTCGGCGGGAAGGCCCTGATGAGGCGGGTGCCGCTGAAGCTGATCACGCGGATCGCGGCGCTGCTGATGCTGGGGCTCGGGGTGTGGAGCCTGTGGGAGGCGGTCAGCGGCTGACCGGTCCGAGGGCCACCCGGGCCCCGTGGAGGGGTGCGGGAGCGGCGGCGGGGCCAACGAATGGTGAACGGTCGGCGGAGGAGCTGGCGGGATGCCGGGCGGGTTTTGTACCGTGGGTGAACAAAGTGGCTCCCGCCCGTTCTCCCTGACCGGCGGGCGGGGCCGCCTTGTCTCCTCCGGGCCCCACTCCCGGCCAGCACCCGGGCCCGGCCCCACCCCCGCGCTTTGGAGCTGCCGATGACAGCCACCGTCGTACTCACCGCCCGCGCCCTCCTGCTGGACATGGACGGCACCCTCGTCAACTCGGACGCCTCGGTCGAGCGCGTCTGGCGGCGCTGGGCCGAGCGGCACGGGCTCGACGGGGACGAGGTCATGAAGGTCGTGCACGGGCGGCAGGGCTACGCCTCGATGGCGCTGCTGCTGCCGAACAGGCCGATGGCGCAGAACCACGCCGACAACGCGCGCATGCTCGCCGAGGAGACCTCGGACACCGATGGCGTCGTCGAGATACCGGGCGCCCGTGACTTCCTCGCCTCGCTCGACGGCCTGCCGCACGCGCTGGTGACCTCGGCCGACGTCGGCCTCTCCACGGCCCGGATGGCCGCCGCCGGGCTGGCGCTGCCCGAGGTGCGGGTGACCGCCGAGTCCGTCGGCGCGAGCAAGCCCGACCCCGAGGGCTTCCTCAAGGGCGCGGCGGAACTGGGCGTCGACCCCGCCGACTGCGTGGTCTTCGAGGACTCCGGGGCGGGTATCGCCGCGGGGCGCGCGGCCGGGATGCGGGTCGTCGGGATCGGCCCCCGCGCCGGATTCCACGCCCCGGACGTGGTCGTACGGGACCTGACCCGGGTGCGGGTCGAGCGCGGGGCGGACGGGACGATCCAGCTGCACGTCACCGGAGTCGTGGCCGGAGGCGTGGGCGCGTAGCGCCCGCCCGGCCCCCGGCCTACGGCTCCCGGGTCTCCGACTCCAGCCGGCTCCGGGTCTCCGGTCCGTACACGCCCAGCTCGTCGCCGCTGATGCCCCGGGACCACTGGTAGTTGCGCAGGGCGTCCTCCACCCGGCGGTTGAACCGGCCGTGGGCCTCGCTGTTGTACAGGTACAACTGGCGCAGGCGATGCTGGAGTTCGACGACCTCCGGTCCGCGGTCGCCGCGGCGCAGTACGGCACCGGTGACTTCGCGGACCTCCTCGTCCGTCACCTCCTCGGGGGTGTCGGCCGGGGCGGTGGTCGGCGCGGCCGACGACGGCTCCGCCGTGTCCGACGGGGTCGCCGAGACGCTGGACTCCGACGCCGAGACCGACGGTGACGCCGACGGGCTCGCGCTCTCGGACGGCGAGGCCGAGGCCGAGACCAGGAGTGACGGTGATGCCGCCGGACTCGCGCCCTCGGACGGCGAGGCCGGGGCCGAGGGTGAGACCGACGGGGCGTCCGGCACGCTCACCCGCACGTCGTCCGGCAGCGCGCCGTCCCGGGACGGCGCCTCGTACGCGAACAGCCCGCTCGCCCACCCGGCGGCCCCGGCCACCGCCACGACGGCCCCGGCGGCCGTGAGCAGCGCGGTACGGCGACGGCGGCGGCCCCGGGGGGTGGGTTCCCCGGCGTCCGGGCCCAGCTCCAGGTTCGTGGCCGGCCCCGCCGCGGCGGGTACCGTCCGGGTCGGGCGGGTGGCCTCGAACAGGTGGAGGTCGGTGGCGTTCGGCTCGGTCGTGGGCGGTGCGAGCGGCGCGGCGAGCGGTGTGGGCGCGGGGGTGGGCCCGGACGGGGCGGAGGAGGGCACGGATGCCGCGTCCGGCGGGACGGCGCGCAGTTGCATGGTCGCGTCGGCGGCGTGCGGCGCGTCCGGTCGGTCCTCGGCCGGGGCGGGGGGCGCGGCCTCCGGTCCGGCTTCCGGCTCGGGGTCGTGATCGGGTGCGGGGGCTTGCCCCGGTACGGCATTCGGCGTAGTCGCCGACGTTCCGTCGTCGAACTCCACGTATGGGCGTATCCGGAGCGGATGGAAGTCCTCCACCGCTGCCGCCTGAGCCGTACGGACGTCGCGGAGGGCGTCGGACGCGCGCGGACCGCAGGCGCAGGACGGAGTGTTGTCCCTGTTCCTGGGCGCACCGCACTCCGGGCACGGGGTTTCCATCGGCTGTACCACGCGTTGTCCCTCCCCTCGTGATCTCCAGAGATTATGCAGATCTTCTCCACACCCCGCTGCACAAGCCCCCGGAACGCGGTCTTCCGGAGGCGATCGACGGGCTGTTCAACAGGAGAAAAACGGTCATACCGATCACGATGGGCCCTGGAAACCAGAACCTGTGGAGGTCGCCATGGCCGGGGACGCGCACGGTAGGACGGAGCGGGCGGGCAGCGCGCGGCCCTCATCCGGTGCCGGCTCCGGACCGCCGTCCTCCTCCGCCGGACCGCCGCCCTCCGATCCGGGCCCCCCGGAGCAGGCGGCCAAGAACCTCGTCGTCTCGATCAGCGCCCTGCTCCTCGGTCTGCTCCTCGCCGCCCTCGACCAGACCATCGTGGCCACCGCGCTGCCCACCATCGTCAGCGAACTGGGCGGTCTGGAGCACCTGTCCTGGGTGGTCACCGCGTATCTGCTGGCCTCGACCGCGGCCACCCCGTTGTGGGGCAAGCTCGGCGACCAGTACGGCCGCAAGCGGCTGTTCCAGCTCGCCATCCTCATCTTCCTGCTGGGCTCCGCGCTGTGCGGCGCGGCACAGGACATGTCCCAGCTGATCGCCTTCCGCGCGCTCCAGGGGCTGGGCGGCGGCGGGCTGGTCGTGCTGTCCATGGCGATCGTCGGCGACCTCGTCCCGCCCCGTGAACGCGGCAAGTACCAGGGCATGTTCGGCGCGGTCTTCGGCACGACGAGTGTTCTCGGGCCGCTCCTGGGCGGACTGTTCACCGAACATCTGAGCTGGCGCTGGGTGTTCTACGTCAACCTGCCCCTCGGAGTCGTCGCGCTCGCCGTGATCGCGACGGTGCTGCACATTCCGCGCAGATCCACCCGGCACGTCATCGACTACCTCGGCACCTTCCTCATCGCCTCCGTCGCGACCTGCCTCGTCCTGGTCGCCTCCCTCGGCGGCACCACCTGGGGCTGGGGCTCGCCGCAGACCGTCGTCCTCGCGGTGCTGGGCGTCGTCCTCGCCGTCGTCTTCGTCGCGGTGGAGCGGCGGGCCGCCGAACCCGTACTGCCGATGAAGCTGTTCCGGATCCGCACCTTCACGCTCTCCGTCGTGATCAGTTTCATCATCGGCTTCGCCATGTTCGGCGCGCTGACCTATCTGCCGGCGTTCCTCCAGATGGTCCACGGGGTGAGCCCGACCATGTCCGGCGTGCACATGCTGCCGATGGTGGTCGGCACGCTGTCGGCCTCGACCGCCTCCGGACAGATCGTCAGCCGCACCGGCCGCTGGAGGGTGTTCCCCATCGCGGGCACCGCCGTCACCACCGTCGGCCTGCTGCTGCTCCACCAGCTCGACGAGCACAGCTCCACCGCCGTGATGAGCGCCTTCTTCTTCGTCTTCGGCCTCGGGCTCGGCCTGGTCATGCAGGTCCTGGTGCTGATCGTGCAGAACGCCGTCTCCTACCAGGACCTGGGCGTCGCCACCTCCGGCTCGACCTTCTTCCGCTCCATCGGCGCCTCCTTCGGCGTCGCCGTCTACGGCACGATCTTCGCGAGCGGCCTCGACGACCGGCTCAGCGACGCCTTCCGCGGCGCCCGGCTCCCGCCCGGCGTCTCCGTCGACGCGCTGGAGGCCGACCCGCGCGGCATGGCGGACCTGCCGGCCGCCCTGCGCCCCGAAGCCGTCCACGCGTACGCCGCCGCCATCACGGACGTCTTCCTGTACGCCGTCCCCCTCGCCCTCCTCGGCCTCGTACTGGCCTGGCTGCTCAAGGAGGACAAGCTGCGTGCCTCGGTCCCCGCGCCCGACGGCACCGGGGCGCCGGCCGGCAAGCCGGTGGAGCGGCCGTCCCCCGACGGGGTGGGCCGCGCGCTGTCGCTGCTCGGCACCCACGAGGGGCGGCGCGAGATCTACCGGACGACCACCGTCCGCGCGGGCTGCGACCTGCTGCCCGCGACGAGCTGGCTGCTGCTGGGGATCAGGAAGCGCGGCTCGATGGAACCGGCCCTGCTCGCCGAGCGCGGCACCATCCCGCTCACCGTCGTCCTGGAGGCCGCCCGCCAGGCCGAGGTGCGGCACCTCGTCACACGCGAGGGCCCCGGCCTCGTACTGACCGACGACGGGTACGCGGTCGTGGAGCGGCTGGTGCGGGCGCAGGAGGAGTTCCTGGCCGAGCTGCTCGGCGACCGGTGGGGGCCGGACCGGCCGACCGATCTGGAGCGGCTGGCGCACGAGCTGACGGAGGAACTGGGCGGATCGCGAGCCGGAAGCCCGCACGACGACAGCCCGGAAGGCCCGCACGGCGAACGGCCGGGGGCGCCCGTCGGTTGAGCCGGGTGGTTCGGACGGGGCAGACAGGTGGCTCACACGAGGTGCTTGGCGAACCAGTGTTCGGCGTACGGCACCGAGTTGTGCGGCTCGGTCTCGGTGAAACCGAGTCGGGCGTACAGGGCACGGGCCTCCACGAGGTCCGAGCGCGTGTCGAGGATCAGCCGGGTGGCCCCCGACGCGCGGGCCGCTTCCTCGGCGGCGCCCACCAGGAGCGCCGCACCGCCCTTGCCGCGCATCGCCTCGTAGAGGAAGACCCGGGTGAGTTCGGCGGTCGCGGCGTCCAGCAGCCGGACCCCCGCGCTGCCCGCCGGCTCGCCCGCGTACCGCGCGACCAGCAGATGTCCCCGCGGCGGCACGAGGTCGGCGCCCGACTGGTCGGCGACCTCGCGCTCCAGCTCCGCCGGGTCGGTCCGGCGTCCCTCGTGCAGCAGATACCAGCGGTCGCTGACCTCGGTGTAGTACGCACGCCAGAGCGCGGCGGCGGCGGGGGAGCCGGGGTGTTCTGGGTCGATGGTCCAGTTCATGGGCGGTATTCTGCGACCGGTCGTCACCAGGCGTGCAACCGAATATGCGCGGCCCGTGCGGACGGGCCGTCGTGCTACGCGTCCGCCCCGCCGGCCCCGTCGCCCGTCGCAGCGGCCCGTTGCTCCCGCCACTGCCGTACGACGTCCTCGACGTCGTACGGCTTCTTGCCCAGCGGGGGGCCGGGCGGGGGCTTGAACATCATGTCGCGGATCTTGGCGTTGACGTCCGTGATGATCTTCCGGACGATCCGTTCGGAGGGGGCCGCGTAGGCCGCCGCCAGGGCGTCCTCGGCCTCCTTGCGCAGGGCCAGCGTCGGCGGCAGCACGGAGTGGCCCTCGCGGGCCAGCTTCCGCCTGACCCACCACAACTCGTCGTACGGGGACTCCATGTCAGGGGGCAGCGGCTTGCCCGCCCCCGGCAGCCGTTCGAACTCCCCGCGCGCCTCGGCGTCACGGATCTGCTTGTCCACCCAGGATTCGAAGTCGACGCCCGGCGGCTTTCGCTCGGTCATACGACCATTGTGCCCACCGGGCAGACGCGGTGGAACCGGGCGTTTTATCATTCGGCGGCAGCGGGCGAGTCGTACCGGTCGCCGCGCCAGGCCGTTGTGGCCACCGCAGGGGCGGCCCCGGCCGGCCAGAACGTCTCAGGAGGAGCGCACGTGCTCGAACTCACCATGGCCGCCGTGTCCGCGGAGGAATCGGGGGCCACGGCCGGCATGCTCATGGCCGAAGCGCCGAGCGAGCCGGGCGCCGTGCTGCGGGTGGGGCGGGACAGGTCGGTGTGCCGGCTCTCCACACCGGACGACTGGCTGTTCGTGTCCAGGGTCCATCTGGAGTTCCAGTGCGCCCAGGACGGCACCTGGTATCTGAGCTGGCTGCGCGGTTCGCTGCCCGAGCCGTCCTCCGAGGTCCGGCTGACCGTCGGTGAGCAGGTCCACCCGGTCGCCTACGGCGGCAGCGTCGCGCTGCCCCGGGGCGGCAACGGCGAGGTCGTCATCCTGGACCGGGCCGCCCCGCGCAGCGTCAACGTGGGCTTCTACCACGAGGCGTGAGGCCGGCGGGCACCACGAGGGCCCACCGGCTCACTCCAGCACCCGCGCCAGCGCGAAGCCGTCGTAGCCCTTGCCGCCGACCGTCTGGATCGCCGTACCGGCCAGCCTCGGGTGGCTGCCGATCAGCTCGAGGGCGGCGCGGGTGCCCAGCACGTCCGGGGCGGTGCTGTCCGCGTCGAGCACCCGGCCGCCCCGGACGACGTTGTCGAGGACGATCAGGCTGCCCGCGCGGGTGAGCTTCAGGGCCCACTCCAGGTAGTGCGGGTTGTTGACCTTGTCGGCGTCGATGAAGACCAGGTCGAACGGGGGCGGGTTCTCGTCGGCCAGCCGGGGCAGCGACTCCAGCGCCGGGCCCACCCGCACCTCGACGAGCCGGTCCAGGCCCGCGCGGCCGATGTTGCGGGTGGCTACCTCGGCGTGGAGCGGCTCGTACTCCAGCGTGACCAGCCGCCCGTCGGCCGGGAGGGCGCGGGCCAGCCAGATGGTGCTGTAGCCGCCGAGGGTGCCGATCTCCAGGATGTACCGGGCGCCCTGCGTCTGGGCGAGGAGCTGGAGCAGCTTGCCCTGGTTGGGGGTGACGGCGATGGGCGGGAGCCCGGCGGCCTCGCTGTCCCGCAGGGCGGCCGCCAGAGCCTCGTCGTCGGGTGCGAGACGGGCGGCGAAGTAGTCGTCCACCGCGCGCCAGAGCTGTGATTCGCTCATGCCCGTACACCTCTCGTCTTTCTCCGTCCGGTCGGTCCAGTGGCCGGTTCAGCCGACTCGTGCGGCCGATGAGCACAACGCCACCGACCCTCCCATGTGGTCCGTCTCGCGTCCCCGCGGGCAACCCGACCCCCCCGCCGTCCATCGTCTTCCGGGATCAAAGCCGGATCAAAGGCAGGGCCGAAGCAGGACGGACGTCAGGTGAAGCGAGGGTTGCCTGCGTCTCCTTCCGGGGGCGGCACGGGCCTCATAAGGTTTGCGGAGGTACCCCCACGCGGGGGACGTGTGGGACCGACGGGGCGGGAGGCCGACGAGGCGTGGCTAACGCGGGACACAGGGGGCGACCGGCGGAGCCGTTCGGAGCCACGACCGTCGACGGTACCCGGACACGTCTGCACACGGTGCGCCTCGGACTGTGGCTGCTCGCCGCCGTCCTGGTCGTACGGCAGGTCGCCGCCGTCCTGACCACCCCGCGCGGGGAACGGCTCACGGACCTCGAGACCTGGTTCGGACACGACGGGGTGCTGCAGGTCAGCGGCTCGCTCTACGAGTCGACCCGCTTCACCGGCACCCCCTTCGGCGGGCTCGTCCTCAAACCGCTCGGCAGATCCGCAGAACAGGCCCTGGGCTGGGGCTGGACCTTCGGCACGCTGCTGCTGGTCGTCGCCCTCGGTCTGGTCGCCGTCCGCGCCCTGCCCCAGCCGGTCGGCCGGCGCACGGCGCTGCTGGCCGCGCCGGTCGCGGTCAGCCTGTTCATGCTGTCGCTGCCGTGCGCAACACGCTGTGGCTCGGCCAGACCAGCATCATCCCCGTCCTGCTCGCCCTGCTCGGTTTCTGGCTCTACCCGCTGGCCCAGCCGCGCCTGATGCCGAACCTCGGGATCATCGACACCGTGCACGGCGTCCAGGACTTCTCCAAGCCGGACTACGGCACCCTCACCGCCCTCACCAACCAGTACGCGGCGACGCCGTCCCTGCACTTCGGCTGGTCCCTGTGGTGCGGCGTGGTCATCGCGATCATCGCCCCGAAGCTGTGGATGGAGGCACTCGGCCTGCTGCACCCCCTGTTCACGGCCGCCGCGATCGTCGCCACCGGCAACCACTGGGTCCTGGACGCGGTCGGCGGCGCTCTGGTCGTCGCCGCCGGCTTCGGCCTGACCCACCTCCTCCAGGGCCCCCGCGCCCGCACGGCCATGGCCACGGCGCCCGTGACCGAGGGTGCGCCGGCGGTGCCGCACCAGGCGGCGAGCCCGGATCGGACGGAGAGACCGGAGCGGTCGGAGAAGGAGCGCGCCTGACCGGCCCGACGGCCGGGCCGCCCTCCACCGTCTCGTCCTCGACACGCCGACTCTCCTGGCGCTCTCAGGGATCGGTGTGAACGGCGAAGGCGGCGGCCCCGGGGATCAGGGGGCCGCCGCCTTCGGTATGCGGGGGTGGTGCGGGGTGGTGCAGGGGGGCTGGTGCCGGGTGGATCAGTACCAGTTGTTGGACTGCCAGAAGTTCCAGGCGTCGCAGGGGCTGCCGTAGCGCTCGTTCATGTAGTCGAGGCCCCACTTGATCTGGGTGGAGGGGTTGGTCTTCCAGTCGGAACCGGCCGAGGCCATCTTGGTGGCGGGCAGGGCCTGGACCAGGCCGTAGGCGCCGCTGGAGGCGTTGGTGGCGGTCGGGTTCCAACCGCTCTCACGCTGGACGATGTGGGAGAAGCACTGGTACTGCGTCGAGTCACCGATCATCTGCTGCGCGGTCGCCTGGTGCGAGCTCGTGGCCGTGGTGGCCGCCTGCGCGGGGGCGGCGGCGATCAGCGTGCCGCAGGTCGCGGCGGCGAGGGCGGCACCGGCGAGGGCCTTCTTCGGGGTGGCGACGGCGCGGAGGATGGAAACGGCGGACACGTGGGGCCTTTCTTCGGGTGCAGGGCGGTCGCCGTAGGCCCGGTGCCGGACCGCACATGGTGCGGGGGCGGGGCATACGTGGGCGCCGCGGCCCGTGGGGCACGTCGGCGCCTGGCGACTGCTCCACAGAAGCAGTTCCGAGGGTCCGTCCGCAATGACCGTATTTACTATTGGTGGTCGCATTAAATACGGTTTGTTGGTGTGCGGTCCGTGGCCATGCGTGCAGTTCGGAGGGGACGGAAGAAGAGGAGTGGGGTGCGCTGAGGACTACGACGTCGCTTCGTATGTGATCGAGGTCATGTGGGGTGGTTCACCGTGGTCGGCCGTCACCGTCACCGTGAGCGTGCGGGACGATTACTCAGGGGTGCCCCGTGAAAGTGACCGGCGTCTCGAAAGCCGCTCGGCGGGTGGCACGGCGCAGGGCGCGGAGGACCGGGGCGCCCAGGGTCAGGGCCAGGACGACGGTGAGCAGGGCCCGGCCCAGGTCCCAGCCGAGGGACGTGGCCAGGCAGTACGCCACGAAGCGGGCCAGGTTGGCGGGGACCGACGCGTCCGGGTCGAAGGAGATGTTCGAGGCGAGGGCGGCCATGAAGGGCCAGCCCGCCATGTTCATCACCGTGCCGTAGGCGAAGGCCGCCAGAAAGCCGTAGGCGGCGAGCATCCACAGCTCGGCGCGGCCCCGGATGCGGTCCGGGCCCGGGAGCAGGCCCGCGCCCATCGTGAACCAGCCCATCGCCAGCATCTGGAACGGGAGCCACGGCCCGACCCCGCCCGTGAGCAGCGCGGACGCGAACATCGTCACCGAGCCGAGCACGAAGCCGAAGCCGGGACCGAGGACCCGGCCGCTCAGCACCATCAGGAAGAACATGGGTTCCAGACCGGCCGTCCCCGCGCCGATGGGGCGCAGGGCCGCGCCCGTCGCCGCCAGGACGCCCAGCATCGCGACCGCTTTCGGGCCGAGGCCCGACTCCGAGATCGTCGCCGCCACCACCGCGACCAGCAGCACCAGCAGCCCCGAGAAGAGCCACGGTGCGTCCTGCGCGTGGGCGTTGAGGGTGGAGGCGGGTGGGGCCAGGAAGGGCCAGCCGAAGGCGGCCACGCCCACCGCGCTCACCAGGGCCAGTGCCAGGAGCGAACGCGGGCCCAGCCGGACGGCCCGCGCCTGGCGCTGCGCGCCGGTGATGGCGGTCGGGGTACGTGCGGGGGTCATGACAGGGCCGCCCGCACCTGGGAGACCGTGAGCCACTGCTGCGGGGCCAGGATCTTCGCCACCTGGGGGGCGAAGGACGGTGACGCGACGACCACCTCGGCCGCCGGACCGTCTGCGATGACCTCGCCCTCGGCGAGCAGGACCACCCGGTGGGCGAGTTCCGCCGCCAGTTCCACGTCGTGCGTGGCCAGGACGATGGCGTGGCCCTCGGCGGCCAGCCCCCGCAGTACGGCGACCAGGCGGGCCTTCGCCGCGTAGTCCAGGCCGCGGGTCGGCTCGTCGAGCAGGAGCAGGGGCGGGCGGGCGGTGAGGACGACGGCCAGGGCGAGGGTCAGGCGCTGGCCCTCGGACAGGTCACGGGGGTGCGTGTCGTCCGCGACCCCGGGGAGCAGCTCCGACAGCAGGGCGCGGCAGGTGCCCGCCTCCGCCTCCGCGTCCCGGTCCGCGGCGGCGCACTCCGCGCCGACCGTGTCCGCGTACAGCAGGTCGCGCGGCTCCTGCGGGACGAGTCCCACCCGGCGGACCAGGTCGCGGGGACGGGTGCGGTGGGGCACGGCGTCACCGGTGCGGACCGAACCGGCGGACGGTTCGACCAGGCCGACCAGGGCGCCGAGCAGCGTCGACTTCCCGGCGCCGTTGCGGCCCATCAGGGCGACCGTCTCGCCGGGGGCGACCGTCAGGTCGACGTGGCGCAGGGCCTGGACGCGGTCACGGCGGACGGCGAGGGAGCGGACTTCCGCCACAGGGGCGGGAGTCGAGGCGTCCGCCTCGGCGCGCTTGAACAGGCGCCGACCAAAGGGCACGGGCGCCGCGTCCTCGGAGGTCTCCCGGGCGGGCTCCCGCGTCGGCCTCGCCGCGTCGGCCAGCCGCTCCCGCAGACCGGCCGCCCGACGGCGCGCGTCCCGCACGGTCAGCGGCAGCGGGGACCACCCCGCGAGCCGGCCCAGCGCCACCACCGGCGGGAACACCGGGGAAACCGCCATCACCTCGGCCGGCGTGCCGAGCAGCGGGGGCTCGCCCGGCCCCGGCAGCAGCGCCACCTGGTCGGCGTACTGGATGACGCGTTCCAGCCGGTGCTCGGCCATGAGGACGGTGGTGCCGAGGTCGTGGACCAGGCGCTGGAGGACCGCGAGGACCTCCTCGGCCGCCGCGGGGTCCAGCGCGGACGTCGGTTCGTCCAGGACCAGCACCCGCGGGTGCGCGGTGAGCACCGAGCCGATGGCGACCCGCTGCTGCTGGCCGCCGGAGAGCGTCGAGATGGGACGGTCGCGCAGGCCTGCCAGGCCCAGCAGATCCAGGGTCTCCTCGACGCGGCGCCGCATCACGTCCGGAGGCAGACCCAACGACTCCATGCCGTAGGCGAGTTCGTCCTCGACGACGTCCGTCACGAAATGGGACAGCGGGTCCTGGCCCACCGTGCCCACGACATCGGCGAGTTCGCGCGGCTTGTGGGTGCGGGTGTCGCGGCCGGCCACCGTGACCCTGCCGTGCAGAGTGCCGCCGGTGAAGTGCGGGACGAGGCCGCTGACCGCGCCCAGTACGGTGGACTTGCCGACCCCGGACGGGCCGGCGAGCAGGACGAGTTCACCCTCCGGCACCTCGAAGTCGACGCCCCGTACGGAGGGTCCGGACATGCCGTCGTACGTCACGGAGACGTTCTCGAAGCGGATCACGACGGCTCCTTGCCGGTGTCCTCGGGGGCGGGGGTGACGAAGGCGGGGAGCAGACCGATCAGTACGGCCGCCGCCGGCCACAGGGGGAGCGTGGGCGCGACCAGCGGCACCACACCGGGGTGCAGGGTCGCCGGATCGCGTGCGGCGGCGAGCGCGAGCAGCGCCGCGACCGCCGCGCCGGAGCCGGCGACCAGCCAGGCGCGGGCGTCCCAGCGGTCCGGGCGGTAACGGGTGCGCAGGGAACGCCGGCCGCCCAGCCACAGGCCCGCGAGCGCGGCGGCGAGACCGGCCAGGAGCACGGGCAGGCCGTGGACGGCGCCTTCGGCGGTGAGCAGTCCGTACGTCCCGGCGCAGACGCCGAGCAGCCCGCCGAGGGTGAGGGCGGCAGTGGTGCGGCGGATCCCGGCCGGGACCTGCGCGGTACGGCCGTAACCGCGGGCGTCCATCGCGGCGGCCAGTGCGACCGAACGCTCCAACGCGCCCTCCAGGACCGGCAGTCCGACCTGCAGCAGCCCCCGGACACCCCGGTCGGGACGGCCCCGCAGCCGACGGGCGGCGCGCAGCCGCTGGACGTCCGCGATCAGGTTCGGTGCGAACGTCAGCGCCACGACGACGGCCACCCCCGTCTCGTACAGGGCGCCGGGCAAGGACTTCAGCAGACGGGAGGGGCTGGCGAGGGCGTTCGCGGCGCCGACGCAGATGAGCAGCGTGGCCAGTTTCAGGCCGTCGTACAGGGCGAACGTGAGGGCCTCGGCCGTGACCTCGCCGCCCGGGCGGATGCCCTGTGCCCAGTCGGGGAGCGGGACTTCGGGCAGATCGACGAGCACATGCGTGCCGGGTACGGGGGAGCCGAGGACGATCGCGAAGAGCAGGCGGATGGCGAGCACGGCGAGCGCCAGCTTGACGAACGCGCCGTAGGAGCGGGCCCAGGGCGCGTTCGGGCGGCGGGCGGCCACGACATACGCGGAGACGGTGACGAGGAGCGCGAGCAGCAGGGGGTTGGTGGTACGGGTGGCGGCGACACCGAGGGCCAGGGCCCACAGCCACCAGGCGCCGGGATGCAGGGCGTCGCCCTGCCGGCGGCGCGGGGCGGGGGCGCCCGACGGCACCGGACGTCCGGTGCCGGTGCGCCCCCGCGGCCGGGCGTCACCAGGTTCTGCCGACCTAGGCACGGCGGCGTACCTGCCGGACCGCGGCCGCACCCAGCAACGCCACCACGGCGATCCCGGCGACCAGACCGAGCGAGGGGCCGCCGTCGTCGTCCGAAGACGCCGACGGCGCCGAGGACTTCGCGTCGTCCTCCTTCTCGGGCGCCGGTGTGCCGCCGCCCGACACCTGCTCCCCGCAGCCCTTCTCCGGGTAGCCCGCGATCGCGCACAGCAGGGCGTTGCTGTTGTAGCGCAGAGGCTCGGCGACGGAGGCCAGGGCCTCGGCCGTCGTGGCGTCCGCGGGGACCCGGGCGCAGGCGGTGCGGCCGGCCGGCGGGGTCTCGCCGGACGGGGCGTCGGCGGCCGTACCGAAGTCGATGACCAGGGCCACCCGCTTCTCGCCGTCCTTCGCCGGGGTCTTCGCACAGATCGCGGCGAAGTCGGCGGCGCCCCTGGGCCGCGTCGCGTCGGCGGAGTCCTCGCTGACGGCGAACCGGAAGCCCTGGACGTCGCCGTCGGCGGGACGGGCCGTGGAGGGGCCCTGGGTGGCGTACGTCCAGGCGTCGCCGTCCAGGTCCCAGAACGACCAGTACCGGTAGCCGGCGGCCTGTGCCTGGCCCACGCCCGTCAGCAGCGGCAGGAGCAGGGCCAGGAACAGCACGGTGGCCCGGCGTATCACGGCTGCTGCTTCCTGCTCCGGCCGCGCAGCAGGAAGACGACGCCGACAGCGGCGACGAAGCCGACACCGACGGTCAGAACGGTCCACCAGAGACCGGACCCGGAGTCCGACCCGTCCTTCTCGTCCTGACCGGTCTTGTCGTCGTTCGCCGACTGCGAGGACTTCTCGGCGGTCGGCCCGGTCGCCGTGAGCTGCTTCACCAGGTCGCTGCCGCCGAAGGCGCGCGGGTCGGTGCCGGTCGCGTGGGCGGCGAAGATCAGCTGGGCGTAGGCGGCGGGGCCGCTCTGGGCGGCCCAGTCGGCGGCGTTCTCCTCCAGCCAGGCCGCGGACTTCGCGGCCTGCTCGGTGGCGCCCTGCGCGGCGAGCGCGACCACCGCGTCGGCGGTGTTGCCGTAGTCGGGCTGGTCCTCGGAGCCGGGGAGGGCGGAGACGAGGTGGCCGTCCTCGGCGAGGAGGCCGGTGAGGTGGGCGGCGCCGTTGGCGGCGGCCTGCTCGGGCGTGTCCGCCTTCTCGCAACCGGCTTCCGTCGACTTGCCCTTGCCGGGCTCGACCACCAGGCCCGCGCCGAGGGAGCCGACCACGCCCGCCGCCGTGGCGTCGGTGTTGGCGACCAGTCCGCCCTTCTTGTCCGGCTGGAAGGCGAACGCGCCCGCACCGTCGTCCCCGCCCTTGCCACCCTTGCTGTCGCACGGCAGCGCCAGCTTCAGCAGGGCGTCGTGGGGGGACTTGCCGTCCTTGACCACCTCGGCCGGCTTCTCGCCCGTCGCGGCGAGCGCGCCGATGACGACGGATGTGGAGTTGGCGTCGCTGGCCCCGCCCGCCGTGTAGCCCCAGCCGCCGTCCTCGTTCTGCACGGACTTCAGCCAGTCGACGGCCTTGCCGATGACGGCGTCGTGCCCGCCGAGGGCGGCGAGGGCCTGGACGGCGGCGGCGGTCTGGTTGCTGTCGACCATGGTCTCGGCGTCGCACGCCGTGCCGGTGTCCGCACGGTACGGGGCGAACGAGCCGTCGGCGCACTGCTGCCCCGCCAGCCAGTCGACGGACGCCTTCGGCGGCTCGACGCCCACCGTGTGCTGGGCGAGCAGGGCGAGCGACTGCCGCCACACACCGTCGTACTGCGGATCGCCGTCGCCGTACAGAGCGGCGGGCAGGGCCTGCTGGGACGGCGAGGGGGACGGGGACGAGTCGGCGGCGGCCGGTACGGCGGCACCGATCACGGCGACGGCGGCCAGAACCGCTGCGCTGCTACGGACATTCATGATCGGCGGATGCCTCTCTCCCTGTGGGGAGCCGGGCAGCACGGGACATCCCGGCGGCTCGGCTCCGTATACCTCGACGGTGCCGCGCCCCGGCGGACCGCCGGGCGCGTGAGCCGGTCACGAACCGCCCGGGGCATTCCGGCTCGCCGTCCCGGTGGACGGCTCACGGCTGCGGGTCAGCGCCGGAATTGCACCGGCTTCCCCCCGTACGGGTGATGACGACGCCGTCACTCTACCCGTACGTAAGAAAGTGGCCGGAAGTGGCTTGAACCGAGGTGGCCGAGGTCACGTCGCCACGGACCGGCCCGCCTCGTCGGCGGAGGCGGGCCGGTCCGTGGGGTCCCGTGGGGTCGGGCGGGGATTCGGTCAGGAGGCCGTGCAGGGGCCGAGCTGCGGGGGCGTCGAGTTGCCGTTCCTCGTCACCGTGAAGCCGAAGCTGGTCGAGGCTCCGGCCGCGACCGTGCCGTTCCAACTGGACCGCACCGTCATGGCGTTGCCGCTGCTGTCCCAGGTCGGTGAGCCGTTCCAGACCGAGGAGACCTTCTGCGGGGGCGTCATGGTGACCTTCACGCTCCAGGCGCTGATCGCCGAACTGCCGGCCGTGACGGTCACCTTGCCGTTGTACCCGCTGCCCCAGTCCTCCGCCGTGGTGTAGGTGGCGGTGCAGGCCGCGCCGGGGTCGCCGGGGCCGCCGGGATCAGCGGAACCGCCGAGTGCGCTCAGCACCGCGTGGTAGGCGGGCTTCTTGTTGTAGTTGTCGTCGAACAGCAGGGGCGTGCCGCCCGACCGCCACGAGTACTTGTCCGGGATGCCCCACACCGTGATGCCGGTGCACCGCGACACCGCGAGGCAGGCCCGTACGACATTGCCGTAGTTGGTGGCCTGTGAGGTGCCCGAGCCCTCGATGTCCAGCTCGGTGATCTGCACGTCGACGCCGAGGTCGGCGAAGCGCTGGAGGTTGGCCCGGTAGTCGGAGGGGACCGGGGAGGCGCTGTTGAAGTGGGACTGGAAGCCGACGCAGTCGATGGGCACGCCGCGGGACTTGAAGTCCCGGACCATGGTGTAGACGGCATTGCTCTTCGCGTTGACGCCGTCGGTGTTGTAGTCGTTGTAACAGAGCTTGGCGTTCGGGTCGGCCGCGCGGGCGGTGCGGAAGGCCTCCTCGATGAAGCCGTCGCCGAGCCGGTCCTGGAAGGGCGAACTGCGCCGGGCACCGCTGCCGCCGTCCTGGAACGCCTCGTTCACCACGTCCCAGGAGTGGATCTGGCCCCGGTAGTGCCGCATGACCTCGGTGATGTGGTTGTTCATCGCCGACCGGAGGTCAAAGGCCCCGAGGCCGGAGACCCAGCCGGGCAGCTGGGAGTGCCACACCAGGGTGTGCCCGCGGACCGACATGCCCCGGCCCCGGGCATGGTTCACGATCCTGTCGGCGTTGCCGAAGCTGAACGAGCCGCGGCTGGGCTCGAGGGCGTCCCACTTCATCTCGTTCTCCGGCGTCACCGAGTTGAACTCGGTGTTGAGCGCGGCGGCGTACTGCGCCTCGCCCAGACGGTTCGCGGCGACCGCGGCACCGAAGTAGCGGCCCTGCTCGGCCGCCGCCGCGCCCAGGGTGTCGGCGGCGTGGGCGGTGCTCTGGGGGAGGGCCACGAGCGCGGTGACGGTGAGGAGCGCGGTCGTGAGGATGCCGGTCCTGATGCCGGCGCCCCTTCTCGCGCCCCCTCCGATGCCGATGGTTCTGGTTCCAGTCATGCGCATGTCATCCCTTTTCCGGTGGGGTCCCGTGTTCCGTCGCGCGGGTCGCGCGGGTGGTGCGGATGCCGGGGATCGTCTGCCGCGCTGTGCCGTATTCCGCTGCGCCTGGATTCGAAAGTTTCGGACTTGAACCCGAATGGCAGCGCAGACGATACGAATGACTGCAGGGGCGGTCAACCGTTCACGCGCAACTGGGCTGCGGATGGCCGAAGGTTGACCGGCGGTGAAGGGGGAGTGGTGCGTGGCGGCTAGCGGGAAGTCGTCGAAAGTTTCGGCTTCACGGCGCCTCACTCTTCGGAGCCGTCGAGTCGATCAGTCGGCACGCCGTCTCGATGTCGATCTTGACCTGGGCGGTCGAGGCGCGTCCCGACAGCCAGGTGATCAGGGCCGAGTGCCAGGTGTGCTCGATGACGCGGACCACCGAGAGCTGGTCCGGTGTGGGATCCCCGAGGCCCATGGCGTCCAGGATGATCTTCGTCGTCCGGCGGGAGACCTGGTCGACCTCCGGGCGCACGCTGCGGTCCGCGAAGGCCAGCGCGCGCACCATCGCGTCGGCCAGCTGCGGCTCGCGCTGGAGCGCGCGGAAGGCCAGCATCAGGGTCCCGGTGACCCGCTCCGCGGCCGTGTCGCCCGCCGGGGGCTTCTTCCGCAGGGTGCGGTGCACGCGCTCCAGCTGGTCCTGCATGGTGGCCACCAGTAGGTGGATCTTGGACGGGAAGTAGCGGTACAGCGTGCCCAACGCCACCTGCGAGGACTCCGCGACCTCCCGCATCTGCACCGCGTCGAAGCCGCCCCGGCCGGCCAGCCGGGCGCTCGCGTCCAGGATGCGGCGCCTGCGCGCCTCCTGCCGCTCGGTCAGGGGTGAGGTGGGGGAGGTTCCAGTGGTGCCGGCTCCCATGATCACCGCCTTGTCGGCCCAGTCCGCCCCGTCGGCCTTGTTCGGCTTGGGTGGCATCGCCGCCTTGGCCGCCTTCTTCGTGTTGGCTTCCGCGGGCATGGGCCCCGTTCCGTGACCGTCGGTGAAGGTTGGTGATCGGACAGCATGGCACGCGTCCCGTCGTGGCGTGAATCACCTGATCCACTGCTCCCGGTGTCCCTACCTGCCGGTAGATTCGGAGCCTCGGAACGATCAACTCTGAAACTTGTTCCAGGTTAACGTCCCGACGTAGAGTCGCGGGACCGTGCAGGGAGAAGGGGGCCCAGGGTGACCGCTGAGGCCAGTCAGGCCGGGCCCTCGCGGGGTCCCTCCGCCGCCGATGGCTTGCGACCGCTCCGCATCGCACTCCTCACCTACAAGGGAAACCCGTTCTGCGGCGGCCAGGGCGTCTACGTGCGCCACCTCTCCCGCGAACTCGCCCGCCTCGGACACCAGGTCGAGGTCATCGGCGCCCAGCCCTACCCCGTCCTCGACGAGGGCCACGACGGGCTGAGCCTCACCGAGCTGCCCAGCCTCGACCTCTACCGCCAGCCCGACCCCTTCCGCACCCCGGGCCGCGACGAGTACCGCGACTGGATCGACGCGCTCGAGGTCGGCACGATGTGGACCGGCGGCTTCCCCGAACCGCTGACCTTCTCCCTGCGGGCCCGCCGCCATCTGCGGGCCCGGCGGGGCGACTTCGACGTCGTGCACGACAACCAGACGCTCGGCTACGGCCTGCTCGGCGACCTCGGCACACCCCTGGTGACCACGATCCACCACCCCATCACCGTCGACCGGCAGTTGGAGCTGGACGCCGCCGGGAGCAGGCGGCGACGCGCCTCGGTGCGCCGCTGGTACGCCTTCACCAGGATGCAGAAGCGGGTGGCCCGCCGGCTGCCGTCCGTGCTCACCGTCTCCGGAACCTCCCGTGAGGAGATCGTCGAGCACCTGGGCGTACGGCAGGACCGGATCCACGTCGTCCACATCGGCGCCGACACCGACCTGTTCTCGCCGGACGCGTCGGTGCCCGTCGTGCAGGGCCGGATCGTGACCACGTCCAGTGCGGACGTGCCGCTCAAGGGCCTGGTCTTCCTCGTCGAGGCGCTGGCGAAGGTCCGCGTCGAGCAGCCCGAGGCCCATCTCGTCGTGGTCGGCAAGCGCCCCACCAAGGGGCCCGTCGCCGACGCCGTGGAGCACTACGGGCTCGAGGGCGCCGTCGAGTTCGTCAAGGGCATCTCGGACGCGGAACTGGTCGACCTGGTGCGCTCCGCCCAGGTCGCCTGCGTGCCGTCGCTGTACGAGGGCTTCTCGCTCCCGGCCGCCGAGGCCATGGCCACGGGCACGCCGCTGCTCGCCACGACCGGCGGCGCGATCCCGGAGGTGGCCGGCCGCGACGGCGAGACCTGCCTGGCCGTCCCGCCCGGCGACGCGGGCGCGCTGGCCGCCGGACTGAACCGACTGCTCGGGGACCCCGAGCTGCGCGCGCGGCTCGGCGCGGCCGGCCGGGAACGGGTGCTGCGGCACTTCACCTGGGCCCGCGCGGCCGAGGGCACGGTGGCCCGCTACCGCGAGGCGATGGCCCGCGCCGGGGTCGCAGGGACCACAAGGGCTGCGGAGACCGTGGGCGCCGACCCCGCCGTCGCCAGTCCCGCGGCGGACCGGCCGCTCGTCGCAGAAGAACCCGTCACCTCCCACCGCGAAAGCAGGGCCACGTGCTGACCGTCGACTTCTCCCGGTTCCCGCTCGCCCCGGGCGACCGTGTCCTGGACCTCGGTTGCGGAGCCGGCCGGCACGCGTTCGAGTGCTACCGGCGCGGGGCGCGGGTCGTGGCGCTGGACCAGAACGGCGAGGAGATCCGCGAGGTCGCCAAGTGGTTCGCGGCGATGAAGGAGGCCGGGGAGGCGCCCGCCGGGGCCACCGCCACGGCGATGGAGGGCGACGCCCTGGCCCTGCCCTTCCCCGACGAGTCCTTCGACGTCGTGATCATCTCCGAGGTGATGGAGCACATCCCCGACGACAAGGGCGTCCTCGCCGAGATGGTCCGCGTGCTCAAGCCCGGCGGCCGCATCGCGGTCACCGTCCCGCGCTACGGGCCCGAGAAGGTGTGCTGGACCCTGTCCGACGCCTACCACGAGGTCGAGGGCGGCCACATCCGCATCTACAAGGCCGACGAACTGCTGGCCAGGATGCGCGAGGCCGGCCTGCGCCCCTACGGCACCCACCACGCGCACGCGCTGCACTCGCCGTACTGGTGGCTGAAGTGCGCCTTCGGCGTGGACAACGACAAGGCGCTGCCGGTGCGGGCGTACCACAAGCTGCTGGTCTGGGACATCATGAAGAAGCCGCTGGCGACCCGCATCGCGGAGCGGACCCTGAACCCGGTGATGGGCAAGAGCTTCGTGGCGTACGCGACCAAACCGCATCTGCCCCGCACCGAGGCCGGGGCGGGCGCCAAGTGACCACCCCCCGGACAGAACACCTCGTCCTGCCCGGGGTCCTCACCGCCGGGCAGGCCGCCGAGACCGTCGCGGGCATCCTCGCCGCGCAGCGTGAGGACGGGGCGATCCCGTGGTTCCGCGGACACCACCTCGACCCGTGGGACCACGTCGAGGCAGCGATGGCGCTGGACGTCGCGGGCGCCCACGAGGCCGCCGAGCGGGCCTACCTGTGGCTGGCCAGGCACCAGTTGGCGGACGGCTCCTGGTACGCGGCGTACGCCGACGGCGACCCGCACGACGTCACCGACCGGGGCCGGGAGACCAACTTCGTCGCCTACGTCGCCGTCGGCGTCTGGCACCACTACCTCTCCACCGGCGACGACACCTTCCTGGACCGCCTGTGGCCCACCGTGTACGCGGCGGTGGAGTGGGTGCTGCGGCTCCAGCAGCCCGGCGGGCAGATCGGCTGGCGGCGCGACGACGACGGCACGGCCACCACCGACGCGCTGCTCACCGGCTGCTCCTCCGTCCACCACGCGCTGCGCTGCGCGCTGGCCATCGCCGAGCAGCGGGAAGAGCCGCAGCCGGACTGGGAGTTGGCGGCGGGCGCGCTCCGGCACGCGATCCGGCACCACCCGGAGCGGTTCCTCGACAAGGGCCGCTACTCGATGGACTGGTACTACCCCGTACTGGGCGGCGCCCTCACCGACACGGAGGCCAAGGCCCGGATCACGGAGGGCTGGGACCGTTTCGTCGTCCCCGGACTCGGGGTGCGCTGTGTGATCCCCAACCCGTGGGTGACCGGCGGGGAGTCGGCCGAACTCGCCCTGGCCCTGTGGGCGATGGGCGAGTCCGACTGGGCGCTGGAGATCCTCCAGTCCATCCAGCACCTGCGCGATCCGGAGAGCGGCCTGTACTGGACGGGGTACGTCTTCGACGACGAGGCGATCTGGCCGGTCGAGTTGACCACCTGGACGGCCGGCTCGCTGCTGCTGGCCGTCGCCGCGCTCGGCGGCCACGAGGCCACCTGTGCGGTGTTCGGCGGCGACCGCCTGCCCCGAGGCCTCGACCCGGACTGCTGCGCCCTGGACTGAGCGGCCCAGGTGCCGGGGAAGGGGCCGAAGGCCCTCAGTGCCGGTGGAGGCGGTTGGCGATGGCGTGGCCGATGAACAGGTAGACGATCGCGGCCAGTCCGTATCCGGCGACCACGCGCGCCCACTCCGCGTCGAACGTGCTGTGTTCTCCGGGGGACACCCCCAGACCCCCTGGTCACGCGATCAGCCGCTCGGGCGGTCGGGGCGTGGGCCGGAGGGGCCGTGGGGGTGTGGATCAGCGTCGGTGGAGGCGGTTGGCGATGGCGTGGCCGATGGACAGGTAGACGATCGCGGCCAGTCCGTATCCGGCGACCACCCGCGCCCACTCCGCGTCGAACGTGCTGTGTTCTCCGGGGGACACCCCCAGACCCCCTGGTCACGCGATCAGCCGCTCGGGCGGTCGGGGCGTGGGCCGGAGGGGCCGTGGGGGTGTGGATCAGCGTCGGTGGAGGCGGTTGGCGATGGCGTGGCCGATGAACAGGTAGACGATTGCGGCCAGTCCGTATCCGGCGACCACCCGCGCCCACTCCGCGTCGAACGTGAACAGGTCACGTGACCAGCCGGCCAGCCAGGAGGCCGCGTCATGGACGAACTGGACCAGACGGTTGGCCCGGTTGGCGTCCAACAGGTACATCAGAATCCACAGTCCGAGAATGACGGCCATGATGTCCGCGATCACCGCGACGACCGTCCCCGCGGAGGTGGAACCCGTGCGATTTCGAGGGGACATGGTGTCCGTCTGGCCCCGGCATCCCGATGCAAACCCGAACGGCGGTCAACACCGGTAATTCCGCGGGAATTCAGCTGCACGACAACGGCCCCCCGCCCGGCAGGGCGAGGGGCCGTACGGCACGGGGGCGGGGTCAGCCGCGCTGGATGCCCGAGGTGTCCTGGAGCACACCGCGGCGGCCGTCCTGCGTCTGGGCGACGAGGGCCGGGCCGCGCTGCTCGACGGCCAGGTACCAGGTACCGGGGGCCAGTTCGGCGATCGGCGTCTGCGAACCGTCCTCCGGGAACAGCGGCCGGGGCACCGGGACGGCGAACCAGAACGGCGAGAAGTCGGCGGCGGGCGGCGCGGCCGGCTGGCCGCCGAACGACTGACCCGGCTGACCCGGCTGGCCCGGCTGCGGCTGACCGCCGAAACCGGCCTGCTGCGCACCCGGGTAGCCGTAACCGGCGGGCGGCTGGGCGCCGTAGGGCTGCGGGGCGGCGGGACGGGCCTCCGGGATGAGGGCGGCCTCGAGGGCAGGGACCAGGGGGGTGGCAATGGCGGCGGCGGTCAGGAGTAGGGCGGCGATCAGGCCGAGGATCAGGCCTGCGCCGGTGTCGGGCTCCCTGCCGCCGAGACCGGAGAAGAGATCGTCGAACGCCCCCAACGGATCGATGATCGTCCAGAAGGATGTCCACGCGGCGAAGATCGTCAGGGCCACGCCGAGCTGACCCAGGTCAAGACCGGCAACCTTTGGCGGCTGGGGCAGCGCGCGGGCCATGACGATGAGAGCCGCACCGGCGATGCCGGCGATGTACAGGCTCATCACCAGGCCCAGGTTGTCCCAGGCGTTGGGGATGTTGCTTTCGTCGCCGCCGAACGTGTCGAGGAACGACGCGATGAACAGCAATACCGCTGCTCCGATCACCACGCCGTCGCCTCGAGTGAGGGAGCGGATATTCACTTCAGGTCCTTCTGGGTCGTCTCGTCGTCGGTAGAGGCGTCGCTGTCACCACCTCGCCCTCGGGGCCCGGTGTGAAGCGCGGGGGTGACCCCTCGTCGTGGGGACGACACTATCGTCCGCACGATCGGGATGTCCGCCTGGATCAGTGCGCTGATCTCTACCCGCGCAGGAAACTCACGATTCCCTCGGAGATTCCTTGCGCCGCTTTCTGCCGCCAGGCACCGCTGGTCAGAAGTGCCGCGTCCTTGCTATCGCGCATGTTGCCGCACTCGATGAACACCTTGGGAACCGTTGACAGATTGAGACCGCCCAAGTCCTTACGCGTGACGAGACCGGTGCCGTCGCCCACGTAATTGGAGGGCGCGTTGCCGGTGACGCGCACGAAGTTGCCCGCGATGCGCTCACCGAGTTCGCGGGAGGGGCCGACGATCGCCCGGGTGTCCGCCGCGCCGGAGCGCACGGAGCCGGGGAGGATCACGTGGAAGCCGCGGTTCCCGGTGCCCGAACCGTCCGCGTGGATCGACACGACGGCATCCGCCTTCGCCTTGTTGCCGATCTCGGCCCGCTCGTCGATGCACGGCCCGAACGGCCGGTCGGCGTCCTGGGTCAGCTTCACCGTGGCGCCCTGCTCCTCGAGGAGTTCACGCATCCGGTGGGCGACGTCCAGGGTGAACTTCGCCTCGGTGTAACCGTCGTCGGTGGACGTGCCGGTGGTGTCGCACTCCTTGGAGTTCGTCCCGATGTCCACCTGGCGGTTGATCTCGGCGGTGTGCCGGAAGTTGCCCGGATTGTGTCCGGGGTCGATGACGACGACCTTCCCCTTGAGCGGCCCGGACCCGGCGGGCGCGGACGAGGAGGCGGGATCGGACGGGGAGGCGGGATCGGACGGGGAGCCGGAAGCTGCGGAGTCGCTCGGCTTCCCGCCGTCCGGGTCGCCGGACCCGTCCGACGGCGAGGCACCGGGGGAGGACGGCGCACGGGACGAAGCAGAACCCGAGGACACCTCGGACCCCGCGGTAGCGCCCCCGTCGTCCCCCGACCCGTCCACGGCCGCGTAGACGGCCCACCCGAGCAGCGCCCCCGGTACGAGCGCGGCCAGCGCCGCGGTCAGGAGCCTGCTCCGGGAGCGGCGGGCGGGGGGCGGTTCGAAGCCGGGTCCGGTGTACGACACCCGGCCACCCTAGCGGCCGCCGCGCACCGCCATCGTCCCCCTGGGACGGCCTCCGAGCCTCAGATCCCGTGCCCGGTACGGCGCAGGACGCGCAGTGAGCCCGTGGCCGAGACCTCCGTGAAGGCGCCGGAGGCCAGGGCGCGGAGGTGGACGCGGTAGGGGGCCTGGCCGGTGAACTCGTCGACGGGGTCGGGGAAGACGTCGTGGATGACGAGCAGGCCGCCCTCGGCGACGTGCGGGGCCCAGCCCTCGTAGTCGGCCGTGGCGTGTTCGTCGGTGTGGCCGCCGTCGACGAAGACCAGGGCGAGGGGGGAGTTCCACAGGGCCGCGATCACCGGGGAGCGGCCGACCAGGGCGACCACGTGGTCCTCCAGGCCCGCCCGGTGGAGCGTGCGGCGGAAGGTCGGCAGGGTGTCCATCACCCCCAGTTCGGGGTCGACCGTCTCCGGGTCGTGGTAGTCCCAGCCCGGCTGCTGCTCCTCGCTGCCGCGATGGTGGTCCACGGTGAGCGCGGTGACGCCGGCCGCGCGGGCCGCGTCGGCCAGCAGGAGCGTCGACCGGCCGCAGTAGGTGCCGACCTCCAGCAGCGGCAGGCCCAGCCGTCCCGCCTCGGCCGCCGCCGCGTACAGGGCCAGGCCCTCGTCCGCGGGCATGAAGCCCTTCGCCGCCTCGAACGCGGCCAGGATCTCGGGCTCGGGTGCCGGGGGGTTCGGCGTCGGCATCGGTTCCGGCGTCCTCTCGGTCGTACGCGTCCGGTCGTACGCGTCTGGGGGTGCCCATAGTGCCGTACCCGTCGGGAGCGGCGGACGGGGGGCTCGTAGCGCCGCTGCGGGCGGCTCCGGGTCGTCCTAGGTCGGAAGGACCAGGGCCCGTCCCGGCGAATTCCCGATGCAAGGGGTGCTCGCCGGTTGAGATCATGGCGCCCATGCTCGAAGTTCCGGACACCACCGTCACCCGCACACCCCGTCGCAGCGCGCCTCCTTTGTGGCTGGCGGTGGCGCTCGCGTGTGTCGGGCAGTTCCTCGTCGTGCTCGACGTCTCCGTGGTCAACGTCGCGCTGCCGTCGATGCGGACCGGCCTCGGGCTCAGCGCGCAGGGCCTGCAGTGGGTGGTGAACGCGTACGCCATCGCCTTCGCCGGTTTCATGCTGCTCGGCGGACGCGCGGGTGACCTCTACGGACGCAAGCGGATGTTCCTCGTCGGCCTCGGCCTGTTCACGCTGGCCTCGCTGGCCGGCGGACTGGCCCAGGACGGCTGGCAACTGCTGCTGGCGCGGGCGGTGCAGGGGCTCGGGGCGGCCGTCCTGGCGCCCTCCACCCTGACCATCGTCACCTCGGCGGTCCCCGAGGGCGCCGCCCGCGCCCGCGCCATCGCGACCTGGACCGCCGTCGGGGCGGGCGGCGGCGCGGCCGGCGGCTTCGTCGGCGGGCTGCTCACGGACGCGCTGTCGTGGCGGTGGGTCCTGCTGATCAACGTGCCGATCGGGGTGGTGGTGCTGGCCGGGGCCGCCTGGTGGCTGGCGGAGGGCCGGGCCGGGGACGGGCGGCGGCTCGACCTGCCCGGCGCGCTGCTCGTGACGGCCGGCCTCGCCACCCTCGCCTACGGCATCTCCCAGACCGAGGCCGAGGGCTGGACGGCGGCGCCCACCCTGGTGCCGCTGCTCGCCGGACTCGCCCTCATCGCGCTGTTCCTCCTCGTCGAGGCGCGGGCCAAGGCCCCGCTGATGCCGCTGGGGCTGTTCCGGGTGCGGTCGGTGTCGTCGGCGAACGTGGCGATGTTCCTGAACGGCGCCGCGATGTTCTCCATGTGGTTCTTCATGACCCTCTACGCGCAGAACGTCCTCGGCTACACCCCGCTGGAGGCCGGGTTCGCCCTGGTGCCGAGTTCGTTCGCCGTGATCGTCGGCTCCAAGGTCGCGCCCCGGCTGATGCGAGCGGCCGGGGCGCGCGCCGTGGCCGTGCTCGGCACCTTCGTCGCGATGACCGGCTTCGCCTGGCAGTCGACCATGACGGCGGACGGGGCGTATCTGACGTCGATCATGTTCCCCGGCATCCTGATGATGCTGGGCGGGGGCATCGCCGGGACCCCGCTCGCCGCGCTCGCGACCTCCGGCGCGGCCCCCGAGGAGGCAGGCCTGGTCTCCGGGCTGATCAACACCTCGCGCACGATGGGCGGTTCGCTGGGCCTGGCGGTCCTGTCGACGATCGCGGCGGCCCGTACGGCGGGCAGCGGGACGCCGGAGGCCCTGACCGAGGGATACGCCCTGTCGTTCCGTACGGGGGCGGCTGTGCTGGCCGCCGGGATGGTGCTGATGTGGCTCTGGCTGCCCCGGAGAGCCACGGCGGCGCACTGAGAGCGCCCTGGGGGCGGGCAGCGGGGAAAGCAGTGGAGAAAGTGGGCGTCGGGCCGGTCGGAGAGGTGCCGTGACGGCCCGTGGCAGGGGCCGGCACGGATGTTCCTCCCCGCCCCCGAACGGCCCCTCGGCGCCGGTCGCGCCAGCCCCTCCCAGGGGTCGCCGAAGCCTCCGTGGAAGTCCCAACCAGCTGCGCCGGCCTGGGACTTCACGCCTCCTGTGGATACGGTCACCGCATACGGAAGGGGGCCCGGATGGACCGGAGCACACGCACCGTGGACGACGTACTCGGCCTGCTGGACGACCTGTTCGCACCGGAGGCCGACCGGTGGACGCGGCAGGGCGCCGACTGGTGGGACGGCTTCTACGCCGACCGCTCCCGGCCGGTGCCGTTCTTCGTGGCGAAGCCGGACGAGAGCCTGGTGTCGTACGTCGAGCGGGGCCTGCTCACCGGGGGCCGGGCGCTCGAGGTGGGCTGCGGCCCCGGCCGCAACGCGCTGTATCTGGCCGCGCACGGCTTCGAGGTCGACGCGGTCGACCTCTCCCCGGCCGCCGTCGGCTGGGCACGTGAGCGGGCCCGCGAGACGGATGCGCGCGGCGTCCGGTTCCACTGCGGCGACGCCTTCGCCCTCACCCGTGACGGCGGGGAACTCGCCGGACCGTACGACCTGGTGTACGACTCCGGCTGCTTCCACCACCTGCCCCCGCACCGCCGGATCAGTTACCTCGCGCTGCTCGACCGGGTCCTCGCCCCGGGCGGCCGGTTCGCGCTCACCTGCTTCGCGGCGGGAGCGATGGGCTCGGAACTGTCCGACGCGGAGTTCTACCGGGGGCAGGGCGGCCTCCGGGGCGGGCTCGCCTACACGGACGAGTCGCTGCGCCGGATCTTCTCCGACCTGACCGGGATCGAACTGCGCCGCATGCGGAAGGAACCGGAGGACTCACCGCTCTTCGGGGAGGACTTCCTCTGGACGGCACTGTTCCAACGGGACGCATGACGGCAGGCCCGAAGCGGAGCCGTGGGCCGTGAGCGGTGACGGCGGGACGGTGGTGTCGGCCGCCGCCACGGCGGCGAGCGCGGGGTCGATCACCGTCTCCCCGGCCAGCACCCGGCGGATCGCGGAGGTCAACTCCCGTACCGACCCGTCCTTGACGAGGAAACCGGCGGCCCCCGCCGCCATGGCCTGTCGCAGCCGGTCGGGCCCGCCGGTCGTGGTGAGGATCAGCACCCGGCAGTCGGGCACCTGGTCGCGCAGTGCGGCGGCGGTGTCCAGACCGCCCGGGCCGCTCGGACCGGCCGGCCCGAGGTCGAGGAGGGCGACGTCGGGGCGGTGGGTGAGCGCCGTCTCCACGACCGATCGCCCCGCCGCCACCTGGGCCACGACCTCGATTCCCGGCTCCATCCGGAGCAGTAAGGCGAGCGCCCCGTACCTCGTGACGGGGTCCTCCGCGAGCAGGACCCGGACGGAGGTGGTGGGCCGGTGGTCCCGGGGCATCTCGTTCACGGACGAAGCGTAGGACGAACGGGCGGAATGCGCCGCTTCACGCCCTCGCGTCTTCGCCCGAACGCGTTCCAGAACGCCAGAGCAACCAGAACCGGGAGACCCCGTGCCCATCGACGCAGCCAAGGCGCTCGCCGCCGAACCCCGGACCGACGAGATCACCTGGGGGCACAGGGACGTCCAGCTCTACCACCTCGGCATCGGCGCGGGCGTCCCCGCCACCGACCCCGACGAACTGCGCTACACCCTGGAGTCCGGGCTGCACGCCCTGCCGAGCTTCGCCACCGTCGCGGGCGCCGGGGCCCCCGGGGTGATCGCCGGGCTGTCGATGCCCGGCGTCGACGTCGACCTGGCCCGCGTCCTGCACGCCGGCCAGTCGCTGATCCTGCACCGCCCCCTGCCCGTCGCGGGCACCGCCACCGCGAGCAGCAGGATCGCGGCGGTGTACGACAAGGGCGGGGCGGCCGTCCTGGTGATGCGCACCGACGTCGCCGTCGCCGACGGCCCGCTGTGGACCGACGAGGCGCGGATCCACGTACGCGGCGCGGGCGGCTGGGGCGGTGACCGGGGTCCGTCCGCGCGGCGCGAGCCCCCCGTCGGGCCGCCCGACCTGACGGTGGAGCGGACGACCCGGGAGGACCAGGCGCTGCTCTACCGCCTCTCCGGCGACTGGAACCCGCTGCACGCCGACCCCGGGTTCGCGAAACTCGGCGGGTTCGAGCGGCCGATCCTGCACGGGCTGTGCACCTACGGCATGACGCTCAAGGCGGTCGTCGACACACTGCTCGGCGGGGACGTCACCCGTGTCCGTCGCTACGACACCCGGTTCGCCGGGGTCGTGTACCCGGGCGAGACACTGCGGATCCGCATGTGGCGCGGATCCGGCGAGGTGCGGGTGACCGTGAGCGCACTGGACAGGGACGACGCGCCCGTGCTCGCCGACACCGTCGTCGAACACCTCTGAACCGAACCGGCCCGCGGCCGAGGAAACGCGACGGACCAGGTACGGCCCCGCCCGTCGTGCGACGGGCGGGGCCGTACCGATCCACCTGATATCCGACTGATACCTGTCGTTACGTCAGGCAACCTGCTCCGACTGCTCGTTCTCCTCAGCGGGCCTGCGGTGACGGCCCCGAGGGGTCACCGTGGAGTCCTGCTGGGAAACCGGTCCGCGGTGCCTGCCCTGCCCGGAGGCGATCTGCCAGCCGTCTGCGGTCTGCGGCTGGTTCGTGCCGGCATCGTTCATTGGAAGGAACTCACCCCGTAAAACTGATCTTCCTGCAACCGGGCGAGTCTAACCGGCGGGCCACGGTGCGTATCCAGGCGACCACGCCGACCGCCGCTACTTCGTTACAAGCGGTCCCAGCGGCGCCTGTTGCAGGGGGATGGGGCGGGGCGCGGGGACGGTCGTCCGCATCGCGGGGCCGACCGCGGGCGCGGGTGCCGGGGACTCCGCTTCCGACGGGACGTGCGGGATGTCCTCTTCTTGCTGTCGTCCCCGCTGTCGCTCCGGTGCCGGCGGGTACAGCAGGGCCACCGCGCACGGCACCGCCGGTGTGGCGCAGGGCAGCCGCAGCACCCCGTCCGCCGTCCACAGCCCGGTTCCGGCCAACCACCCCTCGGGCGCAGGGAGATGGCGCACCTGCCGCAGCCCCGGCCGCCACACCCCGACCCAGCTGCCGAGCACGCCGTCCGCGTCGTCCGTGCTGTTGACGCGCAGCGCCACCGAGCAGCTCTCCGGCGTCAGCACCTGGCCGGGCTGGATCGCGAACGGCGTGACCGCGCAGTCCGGCAGCCGCAGGCACTCCGGGAAGCGCACCGGCAGCGCGCTGCCCAGCACCCCCCAGCCCAGCCGGGCCCGTCCCGGTGAGGGCGCGTCCGAGCGGATCAGCAGCAGCCCGCTGTCCGGGTCGGCGAGCAGGACCCGGTCGTCGCTCTCCGGGGCGAGCTGCAACAGGGGCGAGACCTCGCCCCCGCGGCCCAGGTCCACCACGACCGACTTGGTGCGCCCGCCGGTCTCCCGGTCCAGGGCCAGCATCCGGCCGGTGCGGTCCAGCCACACCCCGCCCGAGCAGCGGCCCGGGATCTCGGCGAGGCGCTCGGGCCCGAAGGCGCCGCCCGCCACCAGCCACAGGGCCGTCGACCGCGGGCCCACGGCCACGGCGTACGCCCGCCGCCCGCACGGGGCGGGCGGCAGCAGCCGCAGCCGGGCCCCCTCGTCCGGGCACGCGATCGCGCCGAGCGACAGCTCGCCGGTCCCGGGGCCGGCCGGGTACAGGAGGGAGAAGGTGTGGCTCCCGTCCTGCCGCCCGTCCGCCGGCCGGTGGACGAGGACCCGCCCGTCGCCCAGGGGCTGCACCTCGGTCCCGGGCTCCTCGGGCCGGCCACCGGGCAGCGGTACCGCGTAGGGCTCGGGGCCGTCCAGGGTCCAGCGCTCCGGGACCAGGGAGCCGTCGACGGGGGCGAGGCGTGCGGCGTAGGAACCGTCGGCGGTGAGGACGCAGCCCGGCGCGGGTCTCCCGTCCCCGTGTTCCGTACCGCCCTCGCCCTCCGTACCGGACCTGTGCTCCGTGTCCGCGCGCCCGGTGCCCGAGTGGCCCGTCGAAGGCTCGATCGCACACATCGTCATCGTTCGGTCACCTCCGGCGACGAACGTAGTTTTCGTACGCGCGGACGGAGGACCCGGCGGCCCCCGCTTCACACATAAGGGTGTTCCAGGAACGATTCGCCTGAGGAAACGAGGGCTTATGTGCTCATCGGTATCGGGTCCGTTCCAGGTGCCCGCACCGGTACTGCAGCGCCAAAGGGGCAGGTAGCCTTGCGCTTGTGCCCCGTCTGTCTGAAGTCATCACCGCGCTGGAGACCCTGTGGCCCGCCGAGCGGGCCGAGTCCTGGGACGCGGTCGGCACCGTCGCGGGTGACCCCGACCAGGAGGTCACCCGGGTCCTGTTCGCGGTCGACCCCGTCCTGGAGATCGTCGACGAGGCGGTGAAGCTGAACGCCGACCTGCTGATCACCCACCACCCGCTCTATCTGCGCGGGACGACCACCGTCGCGGCCTCCACCGCCAAGGGCCGCGTGGTGCACAGACTCATCAAGAACGACATCGCGCTGCACGTCGCCCACACCAACGCCGACACGGCCGACCCCGGGGTGAGCGACGCCCTGGCCGGCGCGCTCGACCTGCGCGTCGTACGGCCGCTCGTGCCGGACACCTCCGACCCCGAGGGCCGCCGCGGGCTCGGCCGGGTCTGCGAACTGGACCACCCGCTGACCGTCCGCGAATTCGCCGCCCGCGCCGCCGAACGCCTCCCCGCCACCGCGCAGGGCATCCGCGTCGCCGGCGACCCCGAGGCGCTCGTCCGCAGGGTCGCCGTCAGCGGCGGCTCCGGCGACAGCCTCTTCGCCTACGTCCGGGCGGCCGAGGTGGACGCGTACCTCACCGCGGACCTGCGCCACCACCCGGCGTCGGAGTTCGCGGCGGACCATGCCGCCCACCGTCCCCTCGCGCTGCTCGACGCGGCGCACTGGGCCACCGAGTGGCCCTGGTGCGAGCTGGCCGCAGCCCAGCTCGACGAGATCTCCGACCGCCACGGATGGGGCCTTCGGGTCCATGTCTCCGCCACGGTCACCGACCCCTGGACCGCCCACGCGGCGTCCTTCGTCCACCCGTCGCCCACCACCACCCCTCCAGGGAGCGCTTCGCGCGCCCCCTCCCACTCCGATACATCTGGAGCCCCCAACTGAACGCCGCGTCCGCCGACCAGATCCGACTCCTCGACGTCCAGGACCTCGACATCCGCCTCCAGCAACTCGCGCACAAGCGGAAGTCGCTCCCCGAGCACGCCGAGATCGAGTCGCTGACCCGGGACCTCGCCCAGCTGCGCGACCTGCACGTGGCCGCGCAGACCGAGGAGAGCGACTGCGCCCGCGAGCAGACCAAGGCCGAACAGGACGTGGACCAGGTGCGCCAGCGCGCCGCCCGCGACCAGCAGCGCCTCGACTCCGGCGCCGTCTCCTCGCCCAAGGACCTGGAGAACCTCCAGCGCGAGATCGCCTCCCTCGCCAAGCGCCAGGGCGACCTCGAGGACGTCGTCCTGGAGGTCATGGAGCGCCGCGAGTCCGCGCAGGAGCGGGTCGCCGAGCTGGCCGAGCGGGTCGCCTCCGTCCAGTCGCGGATCGACGACGCGACCGGCCGCCGGGACGCGGCCTGCGCGGAGATCGACGGCGAGGCCGCCACGGTCACCAAGGAGCGCGCGGTCGTCGCCGGAGCCGTTCCCGCGGACCTGCTCAAGCTGTACGAGAAGCTGCGCGAGCAGCGCGGCGGCATCGGCGCGGCGAAGCTGTACGCGCGCAGCTGCCAGGGCTGCCGCCAGGAGCTCGCCATCACCGAGCTGAACGAGATCCGCCAGGCCGCGCCCGACACGGTGGTGCGCTGCGAGAACTGCCGCCGCATCCTGGTCCGCACCGCCGATTCGGGGCTGTAGGGGTTGTCTCCGGTGCGGGAGTTCATCGTCGAGGCCGACGGTGGGTCACGGGGCAACCCCGGACCCGCGGGCTACGGGGCCGTGGTGAGCGACGCGGCGACGGGGGAGACGCTGCGGGAGGCGGCCGAGTACCTCGGCGTCGTCACGAACAACGTCGCCGAGTACTCGGGTCTGCTGGCCGGTCTGCGGGCCGCCCGTGAGCTGGACCCGGAGGCCGCGGTCCACGTCCGGATGGACTCCAAGCTCGTCGTCGAGCAGATGTCGGGCCGCTGGAAGATCAAGCACCCCGGCATCAAGCCGCTGGCGGCCGAGGCGGCGCGGGTCTTCCCGCCCGGCCGGGTCACCTACGAGTGGATCCCGCGCGAGCAGAACAAGCACGCGGACCGCCTGGCCAACGAGGCGATGGACGCGGGAGCGCGGGGTGGGGCGTGGAGCGCGTCGGACTCGCGCGCCGCACTGGACACGCCGGGCACACGGCCCGTGACCCCCGAGCCGTCCGAGCGGTCCGGTCCGACCGGGGGCGCGGCCGCCGGTGCGGCACGGACGCGAGCGGCTGAGGCCGCCGCCGGGGTCGCCGATGCAGGGGGCGCGGGTGCCGGTGCGGGCGACGCCTCTGTCGGAAACGCCCCTGCCGGAAAGGCGGCAGCCGACGTCCGGGCCGCGCAGGCCGTGGCCGCCCCCGGCACCGAGACGGCCGCCACCCGTACTCCGGCGTCGGCCGCCACCCCCTCGTCGGGCTGGGCGCCCGCCGACATGGGCCCGCCGGCCACCTTCGTGCTCCTCCGGCACGGCGAGACCCCGCTGACCCCCCAGAAACGGTTCTCCGGCAGCGGCGGCAGCGACCCCTCCCTCTCCGACGTCGGCAGGGAGCAGGCCGAGAAGACCGCCGCCCACCTCGCCCGGCGCGGCACCGTCCAGGCGATCGTCGCCTCGCCCCTGGTCCGCACCCGCGAGACCGCCGGCGTCATCGCCGCCCGCCTGGGTCTCGACGTCACCGTCGACGACGGGCTGCGCGAGACCGACTTCGGCGCGTGGGAGGGCCTCACCTTCGCCGAGGTGCGCGAACGCCACCCCGACGACCTGAACGCCTGGCTGTCCTCCCCGGACGCCGAACCCACCGGCGGCGGGGAGAGCTTCGCGGCCACCGCGAACCGGGTCGCGGCCGCCCGGGACCGGCTGACCGCCGCGTACGCGGGCCGCACGGTCCTGCTCGTCACCCATGTGACCCCGATCAAGACCTTCGTACGCCTCGCCCTGGGCGCCCCGCCCGAGGCCCTGTTCCGGATGGAGTTGTCGGCGGCCTCGCTGTCGGCGGTGGCGTACTACGCCGACGGCAACGCCAGCGTCCGGCTGTTCAACGAGACGTCCCACCTGCGCTGAGGTCCGCCGCCGCGCGGGCCAGCCGTTCGATCCGGGCCCAGTCGCGAGCCGTCACCGCATCCGCCGGGAGCATCCAACTGCCGCCCACACAGGCGACGTTGGGCAGCGCGAGATAGTCCGGCGCGGAGTCCGGGCCGATCCCGCCGGTCGGACAGAAGCGGGCCTGGGGGAGCGGCCCGGCGATCGCCTTCAGATACGCCGTCCCGCCCGACGCCTGCGCCGGGAAGAACTTCATCTCCCGCACCCCGCGCTCCAGCAGCGCCACGACCTCCGAGACCGTCGACACCCCCGGCAGGAACGGCACCCCGGACGCCAGCATCGACTCCAGCAGTACGTCCGTCCAGCCCGGACTGACGAGGAACCGCGCCCCGGCCGCGACGACCTCGCCCACCTGCCCCGGAGCGATCACCGTGCCGGCCCCGACCACCGCGTCCGGCACCTCGGCGGCGATCGCGCGGACGGCGTCCAGGGCGGCGGGCGTCCGCAGGGTCACCTCGATCGCGGGCAGCCCACCGGCGACCAGTGCCCGCGCCAGCGGTACGGCGTCGGCGGCGTCCTCCACCACGACGACGGGCACGACGGGCGCGAGATCCAGCACGGAGGCGGAGGGGGCCGGCGAGGGCAGGGGTGAGCTCATGGCGTCATCCTGCCTTCAGTGAAGCGCCCTGCGCAAAGGGTGTTGCATTGCATGCAACGGAATCCGTGCCGGTCAGTGGATCTGGTCCACCAGTACATCCAGCGCCCAGGGCGTCCCCGCCCGCCCCGGTGCCTGTGCCTCCACCACGTATCCGAGATCCCGCAACGCCTCCACCAGGGAGGCGGGGTCCTTGGGCGCGGTCCCGGCCGTCAGCAGGCTGCGGACGATCCGTCCCTTGGTCGCCTTGTTGAAGTGGCTGACCACCTTCCGGGTCGGCGCGTGCAGCACCCGTACCGTCGCCGTACGCGCGGCCGCCTCGCCCTTCGGCTTCCACGCCGCCGCGTACGCGGCCGACCGCAGGTCCAGCACCAGACCGCCGCCCGCCGCTTCCGGCAGCACCGAGGCCATCGGCGTACGCCAGTACGCACCCAGCGCCCCGAGCCCCGGCAGCCGGACACCCATCGAGCAGCGGTAGGAGGGGATCCGGTCGGTGACCCGGACCGCGCCCCACAGCCCCGAGAACACCAGCAGCCGGCGGGCGGCCCTGCGCTGGGCGGCCGGGTCGAGCGAGGCCAGGTCCAGGGCGTCGTACAGCACCCCGGTGTAGATCTCCCCGGCGGGCCGGGCCCCGGCGGTGCGCAGCTCCACGTTCTTCGCGACCTCGCCCCGCAGCCCCTCGCTCAGCCCCAGCACCTCGCGCGCCTTGTCCTCGTCGGCGGCGCACAGGTCCACCAGCTCGGTGAGGACGGCCTCCCGGGCCTCGGCCAGCCCCGGCAGGGACAGGGACTCCGGCTTCAGCGGGGCGCCGCGGCCGGAAGTGGCCTTGCCTTCGGACGGCGGCAGCAGGACAAGCACGCGTTGCTCCTCACGGTAGAACCCAGCCGACAGCGTACGGTGCCCCGGCCCTACGCCTGAGGGGCCCATCGCCCCGCCGCCAGCGCCCGGACCAGGGCGTCGGGCTCGTCGGCGTGGAACCGTACGACGCGCACCTCCCGGGTCCGCCCGAAGAACGTGACATGGGTGACCGGCTGCGTGAGTTCCAGCGTGACCGTGGTCTGCGAGCCGACCTCGACGTTCAGCTCGCCGTCGGCCCGTTCGTGGCTCATCCGCAGCTCACGCCGGACGGAGGCGATCCGCTCCAGCGGTATCCGCAGGTCGACGTGGACGGCCCCGCGGACCCGCAGCGTGCCGGAGTCCGGGTCCAGCACATGAGGGCGTACGACGTTGGCGGCGTGCAGGGCCACGACGACGACCACGGTGTACACGTCCAGGAACAGCACCACCGCGTGGACCGTCGGCCAGTCGAGCAGCAGCACGGACATCACCACCGTCTCGACCACGCACACGAACGCGAACCCGAACATCACCGCGCCGTGCCCCCGCGCGTACCCGAAGGCCGACCCGCCCCCGACGCCGTGCGTCCGCCGCACCAGCCACAGCACCAGGCTCACCAGCAGCCGCAGCTCGTGCCGGACGAGAACCCCGGCGCCCCTGACGGCCCTCATGACCGCCCGCCCTCCATGACGATCCGCATCATCCGGCGGATCGCCTCCGCCTGGGCGGGGGCGAAGTCGGCGTAGAAGGCCCGCAGGAAGCTGTCGTCCTGGTCGACGGCGAGGTCGTCCGGCAGCAGTTCGGCCGGCAGACACGCGGCGAGGGCACGGGCGGCCTCGTCGACCCGGGGATCGTCCGGCGCGGCGTCGACGAGCGCGTCGAGCAGCGCGTACGCGTCGAGCGCCCGCTCCATCCCGCCCGGCGCACCCATCACACCGCTGAACGCACCCATGAACCGCTCCCGTTCCTCCGGATCCGCCGTCGTCTCGATCAGCGCGAGCATCTCCCGGTCCTTGGCGGCCATGGGTGAGCCGGACACGTCCGGCATCTCCCTGAAGAGCGTGGCCAGTTCGGGGGAGACCGGCCCCTCGGCGGTCAGCCCGCCCTCCGTCTCCAGCAGGGCCCGCAGCCGCGCCCGGCGGTCCCGGACCGCCGCCTCCTGCCGGGCCAGGTCCTCGTCCAGCTCGGTCAGCACCTCGGCGAGGTCCTTCCCGGCGTCGTCCGCGAGCACGTCCCGCACCTCGGCCAGCCCGAGCCCCAGCTCGGTCAGCCGCCTGATCCGCGCCAGCACGACGGCATGCCGCAGCGTGTAGTCCCGGTACCCGTTGGCCCGCCGCTCCGGCTCCGGGAGCAGCCCCAGATGGTGGTAGTGCCGCACGGTCCGCGTGGTGACACCGACGGCCGTGGCGAGTTCTCCGATCCGCATGCCCCCAGTAGAGACGTTGACGCCGCGACAGGGTCAAGCGCACAGGGTCGGGTGAACGGGACCCGGAGGGCACGACGAGGGACGACTGCGGGACCCAGCCTGGCAAGCGACCGAAAGAGAGAGGCACAGCACCGTGATGACCTACGACCCGATCTCGGAGCAGCTCCTGCTGGACTGGTTCGTCGTTCTCGACCCCCCGGAGGGATTCCGGGCGGAACTCATCGAGGGCGAACTCGTCCTCACCCCACTCCCCGACGGGTCACACGCGCACTGCCTCAGCCTGATCGCAAGCCAGATGTACACCCGCTCCCGAACCGCCATGGACTTCTCCGGGAACAAGGGTCTGAAACTGAGGGGCGCCGCCGCCTGCCCGCAGGACCACGTGATCCCCGACGGCACCCTCGCTCCCACGGAACTGCGCCTCTACCGGGGAGCCGACCCATGGATGCCTTGCGAAGGCGTCGCCCTGGTGGTGGAAGTGACCTGGACCAAACCCGAGACCGACCGCGAGACGAAACCACGCTGCTACGCCCGCGGCGGCATCCCCCTCTACCTCCTCGTCGACCGCGAAGCCTCCTCGATCACCCTGTTCAGCGCTCCGGAAGGGGGAACCTACCGCAAGCAGTCCACCCTCCCCCTGGGCAAGCCACTGCCCCTCCCCGCCCCCTTCGCCTTCGACCTGGACACCGCCGACTTCCTCTGATCCCCTGTGGGCGGGGGTGCGGGGTGACGAACGTACGGGAGCAGGCCCGCTGGACCAGGGCGCGGCTCGGGGTCTGCGGGCCCTCCGTCGACCTGCTCACCGCCCGTTTCGACCGGCACGAGTACGCCCCGCACGCCCACGACGAGTTCACGGTCGGCGTGACCACCGGCGGCCTGGAGGCCATCGCGTACCGCGGCGGACGCATCGTCTCCGGACCCGGCTCCCTCGTCGTCCTCGAACCCGGCGAGATGCACACCGGCGGCCCCGCCGCCCCCGAGGGCTACGCCTACCGCGCCCTGTACGCCGTGCCCGCCCTGCTCACCGACGGGACCCTCGGCACCGGGCTCCCGCACTTCCGCGAGCCGGTCCTCCACGACCCCGAACTGGCCGGCGCCCTGCGCCGCGCGCACACCGAGGTCAGCGCCCGCCCCGACCCCCTGGAGGCGGAGTCGAGGCTGCCCTGGCTGCTCACGGCCCTCGCGCACCGCCACTCCACCGCCCGCGCGGACACCGGCGCGGTTCCCGGTGCCGGGCGCATCGCCCTGGCCGTGCGCGACCGTCTCGCCGACGAACTGCTCGCCCCGCCCTCCCTCGCGGCCCTCGCCGCCGACCTCGGCCTGTCCCGGTACCAACTGCTGCGCGCCTTCCGTACGACGATGGGGATACCGCCCTACGCCTGGCTCGCCCAGTACCGGGTCACCAGGGCCCGCGGCCTGCTGGAGGCCGGGCTGCGCCCCGCCGAAGTGGCCGGACTCGTGGGCTTCGCCGACCAGGCCCACCTGACCCGGTGGTTCCGCCGCGTCCTCGGGGTGACCCCGGCGGCGTACCGCAACAGCGTTCAAGACCCGGGGCGCTGACCCGGCCGAGACTCGCCGCATGACTGCACGCGGCTGGTTCCTGTTCTCCCTGATGGGAGTGGTCTGGGGCATCCCCTATCTGATGATCAAGGTGGCGGTGGAGGAGGTGTCCCCGTCCGGGGTCGTCTTCGCCCGCTGCGCCCTCGGCGCCCTGCTCCTGCTGCCCTTCGCCCTGCGGCAGGGAAGCCTCACCGGGACCGTCCGAGCCCACTGGCGCCCCCTGCTGGCCTTCGCGGTCATCGAGATCATCGGCCCCTGGTACACCCTGACCTCCGCGGAACGCCACCTCTCCAGCTCCACCGCCGGCCTGCTGATCGCGGGTGTCCCCATCGTGGGCGTGGCGCTCGCCAGGTTCTTCGGCGACACGGAGCGCCTGGGCGCACGCCGTCTCACCGGCCTGGGGCTCGGTCTGGTGGGCGTCGGCGCCCTCACCGTCCCGCACCTGACCGGCGGCGACGCCCGTTCGCTCGCCGAGGTGCTGGTGACGGTACTGGGTTACGCCATCGCCCCGCTCATCGCCGCCCGCCATCTGAAGCAGGTCCCGTCCCTCCAGCTCACCGCGGTCTGCCTGACCCTGGCGGCAGTCGTCTACGCCCCGGCCGCCGTGCTCACACGGCCGGCCGAGCTGCCCTCCGCTGGTGCCCTGACCGCCCTCGCCGGCCTGGGCGCCGTCTGCACGGCGGTCGCGTTCGTCGCCTTCCTGGAACTGATCAAGGAGGCGGGACCGACCCGGGCGACCGTCATCACGTACGTCAACCCGGCGGTTGCCGTGACGGCCGGGGTACTCCTCCTGGGCGAGCCCCTGACCGCGACGGTCCTGGCGGCCTTCGCCCTGATCCTCACCGGCTCGGTCCTGGCGACGGCCGCGGCACCGGGGCCCCGCTCGCGCCCGGTACCATGGTCGGCACGGCAGACGAGCCGGGCGGGCGGCCGCGTGGAGTCCCTTGTGGGGCTTCCCGAGGAACGTCCGGGCTCCACAGGGCAGGGTGGTGGCTAACGGCCACCCGGGGTGACCCGCGGGACAGTGCCACAGAAAGCAGACCGCCCGGCGCTCAGGCGCCGGGTAAGGGTGAAACGGTGGTGTAAGAGACCACCAGCGCCTGAGGTGACTCAGGCGGCTAGGTAAACCCCACCCGGAGCAAGGTCAAGAGGAGCGCCGTGAAAAGCGCTCTGCGCGGACGTTCGAGGGCTGCCCGCCCGAGTCCGCGGGTAGACCGCACGAGGCCGGCGGCAACGCCGGCCCTAGATGGATGGCCGTCACCGGCGGGCCCGCGAGGACCCACCGGAACAGAACCCGGCGTACAGCCCGACTCGTCTGCCGCCACCTGTGATTCCGCGCGCTCCGACGACCGCCCCCTGTCGTGGGCGGACGTGAGGGCGGCTCGGAGACGTGTGGGGTGGGGCGGCGCCGGCGGCTCGCGTGGTGCCTCCCGCTCGGCTGTCATGGTGTGTCGGGTCGGGACTCGTAGTGCAGGGTGTGGAAACGGCCGGCTTCCTCGCGCCCTGCGGGGTCGCCGCCCAGCGCCCGTACCGCCGCGATCGCGTACCGCCGTTCCCGCTCGTCGGTGAAGAGGCGCTGCGGATAGGTGCGGGAGGCGTCGACGGTGGTGCTCAGACCGTGCGCGGTCAAGGCCCGGACGATCGGTCGGTACGACACCGTCCGCAGCACGAACGCGCTGACCCACACCGGTCTCCGGGCGCCGCCCAGCAGCGCCGTGAACGTTCGGGCGGTGACGTAGCTGCCGCCGCCGGTCAGCGTGACGAGGCCGACCTCGGTGAGCGCGCGGTTCAGCCCGGGGCCGGGCGAGCCCTGTTCGAGGTCGTCGGTGAAGGCGGCGTCCAGGAGCCCCACCTCGAGCGCGTAGTGCACGGCGGGTGCCGAGACGTCCAGGCCGAAGACCGGCACCGCGTCCGGTCGGCGTCGCTCGGCGTAGAACTCCTTGTCCCGTGCCGCCAGTTCCGCCGTCGACACCGTCCGGTGAGCGGGGGAGGTGTACCGCTCGTACATCTCCGCCAGCGTCACGTCGTGGTTGAGCAGCGCGGCGTTGATCCCGTACGAGCAGCACACGTCCAGCACCGCCGGCCTGTGCGGCCGGCCGTCGTCGAGCGCGGCCCGTTCGGCGGCGACCTGCCGGAAGACCGGCTGGGCGTGGTGCGGGATCTCGTACTCCAGCGGGGCCAGCCGCCTGAAGTACGCGCGCGGATCCGGCCGGTCGTAGATGTCGTCGAACCGCGACTTGCCGCCCCCCGCGCCCTCGGTGCCGCCAGAGCCTGAACCGGCCATGCCGTACTCCTCCTCACGGAACACGTCTGTACTTCACTTCCATCATGTCCCGCTTCCGACGGCCCGGGCTGTCTGCCGCACACGGGGCTCGCGAGGACACCCGATCGCTCCGGACACGGAAGCCGAACGTCCTCACGGCGGCCCGGGGGGCTGCGGGGGCGCCGACGGAAGCCGCGAGTTCCGGCGGAACCGGTCGATGTCGTGCGCGGTGATGATTCCGCTCAGCCGGCCGCCGTCCATCACGAGGATCGGCAGGAGGATCCCGGTGGTGCCGAGGCGCTCCAGGACGGAGTTCAGCAGTTCGTCCGGCGCGGCGAGCGTGCATCGGGACAGTGGGGTCGCAAGGTCGCGTACCCGCAGCGACGCCCGCTTCTCGAGCGGCAGGCCGGCCAGTCGGCGCAGTTGTACGACGCCGCTGGGGTGGCCCTCGAAGTCGAGCAGCGGCAGCACCGAGTGCCCCGCCTGCGCGGTCACCTCGGAAAGGAAGCGGTCCACGGTCAGCCAGTCGGGGCCGGTGACCACCGGAGTGGTCATCGCCTGCCCGACCCGTACGCCCCGCAGGGCTGTGACCAGCTCGGCCCACCGGCGTTCGGCCGCCGCGGCGCCCGCCACGAACAGGCCGACGACGATCAGCCACAATCCCGCCGTCACTCCCCGGGCGAACGCCAGCCAGCCCAGGATGGCAAGCGCCATGCCGACGACCTGGCCACCGCGTCCTGCCGCCCGCTGAGCCCGCTCGCGGTCCCCCGTACGCCACCACAGCAGGGCCTGCGTCAGCCGGCCTCCGTCCAGGGGCGCGGCGGGCAGCAGGTTGAAGACGCCCAGCAACAGGTTCGTGCCACCGAGCCAGCCCAGTACGGCGACCGGGATCCGCCAGCCCAGCGTCGCCGCGACCGCGGCAGCCGCGCCGATACCGACGGCGCCGAGCAGCAGACTGGCGAGCGGCCCGCTGGCGGCGACCAGGAAGGCCGTCCGTGGTGTCGTCGGCTGGTCCATCCGAGTGACCCCGCCCAGCGCCCACAGTGTCATGTCCTGCACGGGGATCCCCGCCCTGCGAGCCGTCAGCGCGTGCGCGGCCTCGTGCACCACCAGACTCGCCAGCAGCAGCAGGGATCCGGCCACTCCGGCGACCGCGTACACCACCGGCGCCAGGCCCGGCACGTAACCGGGCAGTGTCCGGGCCGCCAGGCCGTACGCGAGGAGCAGCATGAGCAACGGCACGCTCCAGTGCGCCCGCAGCGCCAGGCCCCGGACACTTCCGAGCCGGATCGAACCCTTCATCGCCCTCACCGCCGACGACTCCCGCCCCCGACTGCACTGTCTTCTCCCTTTCCATGGTCGGTCGTCGGCCCCGTAACGGGAAACGGTCCGTGCGACCAGACCTGCGGAGCCGGGATCGGCGGCGCCGGCGTCCCAGGCAGGCAGAGAGCGTGCCGCGGGCCTACGGTGGTCAAAGAGAGTTCGGCGAGCCGACCGGTGTTGCGGAGGAGGCTGCGATGGAAGAGCACTTCGTCTGGGTGACGACGCGGCGCATTCGGCCGGACGCCCTGGAGGACTTCGAGAAGGCGTGGCGGCCGGAGCCCGCCCCGCAGGGGCTCCGTCGCGCCTACGCCTACTGGTCCGAGGACGGACAGGAGATCACCGGGGTGTCGTTCTGGGACTCCCGGGAGACCTGCGACGCGTGGCGGTCCTCCGAGGCGGAGGCGCAACGGCGTGCGGCCATGGCCCCGTACGTCGCCGAGGAACGGGAGGGCTTCTACCGCGGCCGCGAACTCGGCGTCCCCCAGCGGTAGCACTGTGCCGAGCCGCTCCGGCGGCATGACGCGGTCGGCCTCGGTGCCCCCGACGAGTGGTGCCGTGCGGACCGATACCACTGTGGTCTGCGGCAGGCCTCATGACGCGGCAGTGGATCAGGCGGGCCGTCCGCGAGAGACGACGGCGGCCACGGCCGGTCTCGTCCCTCGTGCCGCACCCCGGCCCGGAGCGAGCATGGAAGGGAGGGGGTGAACACGGCACGGATCCTGGTGCAGGGCGACGACCTCGTGGTGCGCCTGCCGTGGTGGGAAAAGGCCGCCGCGCGCCGCGGAGGTGTGCGCGTGCCGCTGGCGGCCGTACGCCGGGTGACGGTGGAGCCCAGCTGGTGGAGGGCCCTGCGCGGAGTGGTTCTGCACGGTGTCTGGATTCCCGGCGTGCTGTGCGTCGGCACGCGGGGGCACCCCGGCGGGCAGGACTTCGTGGCAGTACGGCCCGGCAGGCCCGTGGTGTGCGTCGAACTGCGGCCCACGGCTCCCTTCAGCCTCCTGGCCGTCTCGGTGCGGGACGACGCGGAGGTCATGGCGGAACGGCTGCGGCGTCGCACGCCGGACAACGACGCCTCCACCCCTTGGCGGCAGCCCCTTCCGGCCGCCGAGGAGACGGAGGATTCCTGGAGGGCGCTGGCCAGGGAGCCCCGCCGACGACGGAGACGGCCGGCGACCGGCGTCGATGCCGAGGGCCGGGCAGTCGGTGTAACCGCGGTGGTCGCCGACGTACTCGGTAAGCGTCGAAGAGCTCAATTCGTACGCCGGACAGAAGTTTCTCGGCACCAGTGCCTCAGCTGGTTAATCGCAAGTTCTCGCCTGGAGGATCGCCTCGGCTCGAGCAATTGATATGGGGTCCTCGATTCCGTTGTCCGGGCCGTCGGATCGTTCGGAGGTGGCTCCTGGATCCAGCGGATTTCCGTCCACACGTGAGTGCTTCCGGGAGCAGTCATCGTGAGGTGCCCCGGCAAGCCTGCAAACCACGTCGGACGAGTAGTGCCGAGGAATTGTTGGAAATCGACTTACCGGGTTTATTTCGCGGACCGTCCGAGATATCATCTTCAACATGGCGAATGCTAGCCGAGGCGGAGTCGTTCCTGTCGGCGTCGGGCGTTCTCGGGCAGCGGCGTCGCCATGATCGGGGAAATACTGGTCCTGGGTTTCGTACTCAGTCTCGACAATTTCCGGGTATCGATCGCGCTCGGCACCGTCCCGTTCGGTCTGAAGCGCGCGGTGCAGGTCGCACTGACCTTCGGACTGTGGGACGCGGTCATGCCCCTGGTCGGGCTGTTGGCCGGTCGCCGGATCGGGGAGGCCGTCGGGGGCGTCGCCGAACTGGTGGGCGCGGCCGCGCTCGGGGGATACGGTCTCTACCTCGTCATCTCGGCCCTTCGGAACCCCGAGCCGGAGGAGCTGGACCAACCGTGGGCGCTGTTCGGCATCCCGTTGACGCTGAGCCTGGACAACCTGTTCGCCGGGGCGAGCCTGGGGCTCCTCGGGCTCTCGCCGTGGTTGTCGGCCGCCGTCTTCGGCGCCATGACGGCGGTGATGTCGCTGGTCGGGCTGCGGCTCGGGCGGGCCGCGGCGCGCCTCATCCGGATCCGCTCGGACCTGCTGAGCGGGGTCACCTTGATCATCGCCGCTGTGGCGCTGCCGTTGGTGTTCGGCGGTTAGCCCGGTGTATGCGGGGGATCAGCGGAAGATCGTCGGCCCGCGAGCCGGCGTTGGCGGCCTCGACCGCCCGGGTGACCAGGTCGTGGTCGGGCGACAGGTGACAGACCGGGTCGGTGCGGGCGGCGTCGCCCGTGAGCAGGAACGCCTGACAGCGGCACCCGCCGAAGTCCAGCTCCCGCCGGGGGCAGCTCCGGCAGGGCTCCGGCATCCAGTCCGTCCCCCGGAACGCGTTCATCACCGGGGACTCGGCCCAGATCCGCTCCAGCGAGTCCTCCCGCACGCTGGCCCGCGGCAACGGCAGGGAGTGGGCGGCGGGGCAGGGCAGGACGTCGCCGTTCGGCGTCACGGTCAGCTGCCGGGAGGCCCAGCCGCCCATGCAGGGCTTCGGGTAGCGGCTGTAGTAGTCGGGAATGACGTAGATGATGTCCATGCGGTCCCGCAACCGCTCGCGGGCGGCCCGCACGGCGACCTCGGCCGCCTCGAGCTGGGCCCGGCTCGGCAGCAGCGCGTCACGGTTCCGCCAGGCCCAGCCGTAGTACTGGGTGTTGGCCAGCTCCACCCGGTCGGCGCCGACCTCCTCGGCCAGCTCGAGCACGTCGGCGACGCGGTCGATGTTGAGCCGGTGCAGCACCACGTTCACGGTGAGCGGCCAGCCCAGCTCCTTGACCACGCCCATCGCCTCGATCTTGCGTCGGAAGGACGGGGTCCCGGCGATCCGGTCGGACACGGCCGGCTCGTCGGACTGGATGCTGATCTGCACGTGGTCCAGGCCGGCGGCCCGCAGCTGCTCGGCCCTCGGACGCGAGAGCCCGAGGGCGCTGGTGATGAGGTTGGTGTAGAGGCCCAGGTCGTGGGCGTCCGCCACGATCTCCACCAGGTCGCGCCGCAGCAGCGGTTCTCCGCCGGACAGGTGGCACTGCAGAACCCCCAGGTCACCGGCCTCGGTCAGCACCCGCCGCCACTCGTCGGTGGCCAGCTCGTCCTGGTAGCCGGCCATGTTCAGCGGGTTGGAGCAGTACGGGCAGGCCAGCGGGCAGCGGTAGGTGAGCTCGGCGAGCAATCCGAACGGGCTATCCATCGGCGATCTCCACGTAGCGCCGGGCGACGAGCCGGGTCAGGAACTGCCGCACCTCGTCGTCGGGGACGGTCCGGTAGCGCGCGCCCAGCTCGGCCACGATCTCGGCCACGGTGTGCCGCCCGTCGCACAGCTCGAGGATGTCCGCGCCGCTGCCGTTCAGAACCACCACCGTCTCGGGGAGCTGCAGGGTCTGACGCCGCCTGGTCCGGCAGAAGGTCAGTCGGACATGGCGCGCCAACCGGGGCCGGTCCGAGCCGGACACCCCGACGCCGTGCCGGGTGCCGGTTCCGGTCCGGGGCGTTCCGGTTTGGGGCGTTCCGGTCTGGGTCGGGTCCATGACGGTCACTCCGGGTAGGCCTGGTCGATGGCGTCCATCAGGCTCCACAGGACGTCGCACTTGAACGACAGCGCGTCGACGGCGCGCGCCTGGGACTCGGCGGAGAGGCAGTGCGCGGTGACCACCTCGAGGGCGTGCTCGCAGTCGCGGGGGGCCTGCTCCAGGCGGGCGCGGAAGTAGGCGAGGCCCTCGGGGGCGATCCACGGGTACCACCGCTCGAACGCGGCCAGCCGCGCCGCCATCAGGTCGGGCGCGAACAGCTCGGTGAGCGAGGACGCCACCGCCTCCACCCACGGGCGGGTCCGGGCGAAGTTCACATAGGCGTCGACGGCGAACCGCACCCCGGGTACCAGATGCCGGTGGTCCCGGATCTCCTCGCGGGTCAGCCCGGCGGCCTCGCCGAGGCGCAGCCACGCCTCGATGCCGCCCTCGCCGGCGGCGGTGCCGTCGTGCTCGACGATCCGTCGGATCCAGCGGCGGCGGACCTCGAGGTCGGGGCAGTCGGAGAGGATCGCGGCGTCCTTGCGGGGGATGTTCTCCTGGTAGTAGAAGCGGTTGGCCACCCAGCCCTGGATCTGCAGGCGGCTCAGTAGGCCGGCGTTCATCCGGACGTGGAACGGGTGCTGGTCGTGGTACCGCCGCGAGTGGGCCCGCAGCGTCTCGACGAAGGCGTCGGCACCGGTTCCCGTGGTTGTCGTCGTCATGGCTCTACACCTGGACCTCGAGGCCGTCCATGGCCACTTCCATGCCGCTCTCCTCCACGGTACGCCGCTCGGGCGCGTCCTCCAGAAGGACCGGGTTGGTGTTGTTCATGTGCACGAAGATCGTCCGCCCCACGCCCAGCGACGGGAGCTGCGCCAGGCTGCCGTCCGGACCGTCGATGGGCAGGTGGCCCATGTCCCGGGACGTCCTGCCGGCCAGGCCGAGCCGTACGAGCTCGTCGTCGCGCCAGCAGGTCCCGTCGATCAGCAGGCATGCGCAGCCCTTGATCTCCACGCGCAGCGCCGGCGTCAGCGATTGCACCCCTGGCAGGTACACCAGCGTTCCTCCGCTGCGCTCGTCGGTCAGCCGGTAGCCCACGACGCGGCCGTGGTCCACCCCGGCTCCGAACCGGTCGCGCTTGATGGTGGGCACGTCGAACGCCCGGCAGGACAGCCCGTCCGCCAGGGCGAGGTCGGCACCGGGACTCACTGCCCGCCACTCGACCGGGCAGTAGCGCTCGAGCGTGCGCAGAATCCCCGAGCCGACACACAGGGTCTCGCGCACCGCCGGTGTGGCGTACAGCCGCAGGGCGCGGGCCTCGCGCAGCAGAAGCAGGCCCAGCGTGTGGTCCAGTTCGGCGTCGGTGAGCAGCACCGCCTCCAGCGGCGTCGTCCGGTCGTCGTGCGGGTGCAGGCCGGGGAAGGCCTCGATCTGGGTGCGGACGTCGGGCGAGGCGTTGACGAGGAACCACCGGCGGCGGTCGGCGCTGACCGCGACCGACGACTGGGTGCGCGCGAGGCCGGCCCCGGAGCGGACCGCGGAGCACACCGGGCAACCGCAGTTCCACTGCGGGGAACCACCCCCCGCCGCCGAGCCCAGCACCCGTAGCAACACGTCGGTACTCCGTTCATCGTTCATCGAAGATCCGGCTCCGTCGTCGGCCCGGCCGTCCGCGGCCGGGCCGAGCCCTCGGGCGGCGCCGGACCAGGTCCGGCGCCGCCCCGTGTCACTCGTCCTCCAACCGAGCGACGTACATGGTCACCTCGGCCGCGACTCCGATCTCGTCGAACTCGGGGGTCTCCCACACAGCGAGCTGGGACTCCATGGATTCACCTCCTCACGGTCCGCATTGCGGCAGGCTCCGCTCACGCGCTACGACGGTTCCGGGAGGGCGAAGGCGAACAGGGCGCTTCCGTGCCCCGCGCCGAGCATGCCGGGGAGGAACCCCTCGGCCCATCCGCCCCAACCGACCGGCACGGCGATGTACTGCCTGCCGTCGACCATGTAGGTGGTCGGGCTGCTGTGGTGGCCGCTTCCGCACTGGAACTGCCACAGCGTCTCCCCGGTGCGGGCGTCGAGCGCGACGAACTCCCCGGAGGGTTTACCGGCGAACACCAGGTCGCCGCCGGTGGCCAGCACCGAGGCGCACATCGGGAGTTCGTTGCGCCGACGCCACTTCTCCTCGCCGTTCGCGTCGAACGCGCTGACGGACCCCGCCATGTCCTCGATGTCCACCTGAACGCCCGCGCCCCAGTACGGAATGCTCTCCTTGAACTCCCGGCGCCGCCGGGTGGCCGTGGCACCGGTGTCCTGGACCGGGACGTAGAAGAGCCCGGTCTTCGGGCTGTAGGCCGCGTGGGTCCATTCCTTGGCGCCGGCCGGACCCGGGTAGAAGTGGACCGGTACTCCCTCCTCGTCCGGGTACACCTTGGCCGTCACCTGGCCGTCCCTCGTGATCGCCCCCCAGGTGATGCGGTCCACGAAGGGGGTGATCCGGACCCTCTCGCCGTTCGTGCGGTCAAGGACGAAGAAGTAGCCGTTCTTGTCGAAGTGCCCGAGCAGTTTGCGCCCGTCCTGCTCGAACAGGATGCACTCGGCGATGCTGTCGTAGTCCCACACGTCGTGCGGGGTGCACTGGTAGTGCCAGCGGATCTGACCGCTGTCCACGTCGACGGCGATGACGCTGTCGGTGAAGAGGTTGTCGCCCTCGCGGACAGCTCCGTCGAAGTCGGGCGCCGGGTTGCCGGTGCCGACGTACAGCAGGTTCGTCTCCGGGTCGAAGGTGCCGGTGACCCAGCAGTTCGCCCCGCCCCGCGCCCAGGCCTCGCCGTCGGCGGGCCAGGTCTCCGAGCCGGGCTCCCCGGGCTTCGGCACCGTGTAGCAGCGCCACTGGTGCTCGCCGGTGTCGAGGGCGAACGCGTCGAGGTGGCCGCGTACGCCGAACTCGCCGCCGGAGCTCCCGACGATGACCATGTTCTTCACGATCAGCGGGGCGAGCGTGGCGCTCTCCCCGGCCCGGACGTCTCCGTAGGTCTTGTCCCAGACCCGCTTGCCGTTGGTGGCGTCGAGCGCGAGCAGACGAGCATTCGCCGTGACGAAGAAGACCCTTCCCTGAGCCACGGCGACCCCACGGTTCACGTTCCCGCAGCACAGGGACACGTCGAAGGGGACCGCGTGCTTGTACCGCCAGATCTCCGCACCCGTCTTCGCGTTGAGGGCCCAGACCCAGCCGTCCCAGCCGGAGAGGAACATGACCCCGTCGACGACGATCGGGGCGGCCTCGAACGAGTAGGTCGACGCGCCCGCGATCAGGCCGGTCGTGCCGGCCTGGAAGACCCATGCGGGGCCGATGCGCCTGACGTTCTCCGTGTTGATCTGGTCCAGCGGGCTGTACCGCTGCCCGTTGTAGGCGCCGTAGTAGGTGAGCCAGTTCTGGGGCTCCTCGCGGGCGTTGAGTATGCGCTCGTAGTCGACGCCGGCCACCACCGGCGGCGCGACCTCTCCCCCTGGGATCTTGTAGTTCAGGGTCCCCTGGTCGACGGCCTCACCCGCGTCCACGTATGCGACAGTCATTGCCTCCTCCTCTCTACGGCCGAGGCTGGTCGGGGCGGTCGAGGCGGGCTTCCGGCGGAGCGTCCCCCAGGACGACGATGGCCCCGGTCAGTCCCCGGCCCTCGTCATTGCCCGTGGGTGAGCTGAACCAGTAGTAGCCCGGCCCGTCGAGGTTGAGGGTCGCCCGTCCTCGCGAATGGTTCACCAACCAGATGAACTTCCGGTCGCCGTTGCTCGGCAGGAGCGCGCAGTGCGTGTTCAGGTCGTCATTGATGAGCTCGAGCTCGATATCGCCTCCATGGGGCATGACCAGAATGGAGGGATCCCAGGTCAGCTCATCCGGGTGGATGCGAATGGTGGCCTGCATGCGGCCGTCCGGCCTCTCGGTGGCCTGCCCGATGCTCCCGATTCCCAGCACTTGGCCCAGCGTTGCTTTGTTCTGTATGTTCAACCCGATCCTGTCCAGCAGATCGGATCGCTCCTGCGCAGTCGTCATCGGGACTTCACTCTCCTCATCCCGAATTTCTGTGTCCACTTCGCATCGGCCGTACTGACGGCCGCACGTCGAAGTTGGTCGAACACCTCCGCTCGGCGAAAATGTTGTCCTGACCGACCTGGAAATTTCATTTTCTGCGTCGCCCGACGCCCGGCTGCAATGGGGAGTCACGGAGCGCGCTACGCCAGATGAACCACACCGAAAAAAGGGGGGATGAATTGGCGGTCAAAGAACACGCTACGCCGGATGGATCACACCGACAAGGGTGAGCCTCGGCTCGGGTCGGCTCATGCCGTTCGTCCACCACAAGCTACCGTCCGCCCCCGATATGCCCCCGTTGGGAGGAGCCGGGCCGCACCGCGTCGCGCCGGGTCGGCGGCAGACCCGATCGATCGCCGCCGATCGACACCGGCCGACCGGTCACCACCCTCTCCCGGCGTCCGGGCCCCGAGGGAGGATCAAGCGAGGTCGTACCGATCGAGGTTCATGACCTTGTCCCACGCGGCGACGAAGTCCCGCACGAACTTCTCCCGTGCGTCGTCGCTCGCGTAGACCTCCGCGAGGGCACGCAGTTCGGAGTTCGAGCCGAAGACGAGGTCGACGCGGCTACCGGTCCACTTGACCTCGCCGGTGGCGCGGTCGCGCCCCTCGAAGGTTTCAGCGGCCGCGGACGTCGGCTTCCACTCCGTGTCCGTATCGAGCAGATTCACGAAGAAGTCGTTGGTGAGCGACCCGGGCGCCGAGGTGAAGACGCCCAGCGGCGACTGCCGGTAGTTGGCGCCCAGCACCCGCAGGCCACCCACGAGGACGGTCATCTCGGGCGCGCTCAGGTTCAGCAGGTTCGCGCGGTCGACCAGCAGGTGCTCCGACGGCAGCCGGCCGCCCTTGCCGCGGTAGTTGCGGAACCCGTCCGCGGTCGGCTCGAGCGGGGCGAAGGACTCCGCATCGGTCCACTCCTGAGTGGCGTCCGTGCGTCCCGGGGCGAAGGGGACCTGGACGTCGTGGTCGGCGGTCCTGGCGGCCTGCTCGACGGCGGCGGCTCCGCCGAGCACGATGAGGTCGGCCAGTGAGATCCGCTTGTCCCCGGCCTGGGAGGTCTGGGAGCTGTTGAAGGACTCCTGGACCCCTTCCAGGGTGCGCAGCACCTGTGCCAGTGTGTCGGGGGCGTTGACCTCCCAGCCCCGCTGCGGCTCGAGGCGGATGCGTGCGCCGTTCGCCCCGCCCCGCTTGTCGCTGACACGGAACGTCGAGGCCGACGCCCACGCGGTCGAGACGAGCTGGGAGACCGACAGCCCGGAGGCGAGGATCCGGCTCTTGAGCGCGGCGATGTCCGCCGCTCCGACGAGCTCGTGGTCCACGGCGGGGACCGGGTCCTGCCAGCGCAGTGTCTCCTGGGGGACCAGCGGGCCGAGGTAGCGCTGGATCGGGCCCATGTCGAGGTGCGTCAGCTTGAACCAGACCCGGGCGAACGCATCCGCGAGCTGGTCCGGGTTCTCCAGGAAGCGCCGCGAGATCGGCTCGTAGACCGGGTCCGACCGCAGCGCGAGGTCCGTCGTCAGAATCGTCGGGGCGTGTGTCGTCGACGGGTCGTGGGCGTCCGGCACGGTGCCGGCCCCGCCGCCGTCCCTCGGGACCCACTGCCACAGGCCGGCGGGGCTCAGTTCCAGGTCCCACTCGTAGCCGAACAGGGTTTCGAGGAAGCCGTTGTCCCATTTCGTCGGGGTGGGTGTCCACGTACCCTCGAGCCCGCTGGATATGGTGTCCGCGCCCTTTCCGGTGCCGTAGCTGCTCTTCCAGCCCAGGCCCTGCTCCTCGAGGGGAGCGCCCTCGGGTTCGGGGCCGAGGTGGGCGTCCGGGTCGGCCGCGCCGTGGGTCTTGCCGAACGTGTGGCCGCCCGCGATCAGTGCGACGGTCTCCTCGTCGTTCATCCCCATGCGCCGGAACGTCTCGCGGATGTCCCGGGCCGCGGTGAGCGGGTCCGGGACGGTTTTCGGTCCCTCCGGGTTGACGTAGATGAGGCCCATCTGGGCGGCGGCCAGAGGGTTCGCCAGATTCCGGACGCCGCCGTGGCGTTCGTCGCCGAGCCAGGCGTGCTCGGGACCCCAGTAGACGTCCTCGTCGGGCTCCCAGACGTCCGCCCGGCCGCCGGCGAAGCCGAAGGTCGTGAAGCCCATCGTCTCCAGGGCGCGGTTGCCCGCGAAGACCATCAGGTCGGCCCAGGAAACCTTGCGGCCGTACTTCTTCTTCACCGGCCAGAGCAGCCGGCGCGCCTTGTCGAGGTTGCGATTGTCCGGCCAGCTGTTCAACGGCGCGAAACGCTGCATGCCGGCGCCCGCGCCACCGCGGCCGTCGTCGATGCGGTACGTCCCGGCGGAATGCCACACCATCCGGATCACGAGCGGCCCGTAGTGGCCGAAGTCGGCCGGCCACCACTCCTGCGACGTCGTCAGCACCTCGTCGACGTCCCGCGCCAGGGCGTCGAGGTCGAGCGTCCGGAACTCCGCGGCGTAGTCGAAGTCCTCGCCCATGGGGTCGGCCATGGCGGGGTGTTTCCGGAGGACCCTGAGGTCGAGCCGGTTCGGCCACCAGTCGCGGTTGCTCGCGCCCCCGATCGGGTGACCGGGGTGCCCGGCCGGGGCAGAGAGGCCGAGGCCGCCCGCGCTCCCCACGTTCATCTCGCCACCAACGGCGTCCGGGCTGTCAGACACGGGGTTCTCCTTCCGGGACAGAGGTCGTGCCGGGAAACTCAAAGGTCCAGCGCGCGACGCACGGCCGGCGCGTTTCGCCGGGAAACCGGCACCATCTCGCTCGTCCGGTCGTCCATGACCAGAGACAGCCCGCCCTTGGGTCCGCGCTCGATCTCCCGGATGCGGCTGAGGTTGACCACATACCGGCGGTGCACCCGCAGGAAGCCGACATCGGCCAGCTCACTGTCGAGCTTGTCCAGGCTCGGAGAAGCGGCTCGCAACCGCCCCTGATCGGTGGAGAGCCACACGTCGTTTCCCTGCGCTTCAGCGAAGGAGACCTCCGGCAGCCACAGCAGCACCATCCGGTTGTCGCGCGTCGCGACCAGTCGGCGCGGCTGCGTCCGAGGGTGCGCGGACCCCTCCGCCTGGGGGAACCGCGCCCCGTCGGAGGCACCGAACGAGACCAGGTTCCCGATCAGGTGTCCGGAGGAGAAGACGGGTCGGATGCTGATCGATGTCGGCTCGTCGGCGAGGTGGGCGAAGATCTGCGTCGAGCCGACCCAGTCGGGATCGTGGGCTGCCTGCCTGGTGGCGTACCGGGCGGCTGCGATCAATTCCGGCAGCCCGGCGTTCCATCTCAGCGTGGGGTCGACCGCCGGGGTCGATGCCGGGACGCCCAGGAGCATGCTTGCCATGTCGTCGGCTATCACCACCTGGCCCGCGGTGTCCACTGCGGCGAGCGCCGCACCGGAGCGTGTCCTGGCCCGGGTGTAGGCCGCGACCAACTCGGCGCCGCTGTCCCGGGCGCGCCTCTTCAGCGGGTACCGGGTCATGGTGACCGCGTTCGCCAGCCAGCTTTCCGCGGACGCGGGAAGCCGGCTGCGCCAGCAGCCGATGTTCAGGACCGCGATCGGTTCCCTGGTCACCACGTCACGCACCGCGATGCCCGCGCAGGCCCAGTGGTGGAACGCCTGGCACCAGTGCTCCGCGCCCCTGATCGGTACCGGGCCGTGCGCCTCGAGCGCCGTGCCCATGCCGTTCGTGCCGACCGCGCATTCGGACCAGCAGAACCAGGGCGCCAGATTGGAGTCGCCGGCTCTGGCGAGCGTGGCTTGGTCACCCCACTCGGCCAGGATCCGGCCAGTGGCATCGGCGACGGTGACGACGCCACCGAGGTTGCCCACTTCATGTGCCACGGAGGCGGCACGAAAACCCAGCTCGGCGAATACGAGATCGTGCTCGGGCGTATGGTCGGGCGTCGTGACGGCCACCGGAGCCTCTGTGAGGTGGGGATCGACCCGGTATTGCTCTCGGCAGCGATGCCAGGAGATCGCCACCAGGGGCCGGACACCCGGGACCTGGTCCTCGCCCTGCACGAACCGTTCCCACGCCGCGAGCACGGTGCCGCTGCCCGGGTTCGCCGAGACGGGCTCGAGCCGATGTACATCCCTCATGGTTCAGAACCGCCCTTGGTCCATCCCCCACGCCCGACGGCGTGCGCGCGGTCCGCGCCGGTCGCCGTTCGTCGCGGCCGGGCCTGCAGCGGACCGGGCACTGCGTCGCGCGTCTTCCTGCTTCGTCACTCGTTCCGGGCCGTGTCACATACCCGCACTCCCCACCCTAGGTACCGTTGTCGGGCCGCGCACGTCCCGCTCCGGGCCGTGTGTGCGAAACGTCGCTTCCCGGTCGGGCCACGTCCACGCACGGGTGGTGCAGTGGTCAGGTCGGCCGGGGGCGGCCGAAGAGCAGGTCGTAGCCCGGCGGCAGCCGGAGCAGGATGCGGTCGACCAGGTCGTCGCCCGCGACATCGGCCACCACACCGAGGGCGGCGCTGACGTCCCACGCCGCGGTCTTCTCGGTGGTGCCCTCGATCCAGGCCGCAGTCGCCCGGATGGAACCGCTCCGGCGAAAGCGGTTCGTGCGCCTGGAGGGGATCGAGCAGAACCAGCGCCGGAGTTTCCGGCAGCCGGGCGGCCGGCTCGGCGCGCACTTCGCCCACCAGATGAGCGCCCAGCAGGCCGAGAACGACGCGGGAGGATCGTTCCGCCTCTTCCTGGGTGGGGTATCCGCCGCGTTCTTGGACCGCAGAGATGAACGCGTCCCGGTGCATGCGCATGACGTCCTCCGCAGGGGACCGACCGATGTCGAGCGGGGTACAGCGGGGTACAGGGGGCGACGCAGATCGATCTTTGTCGGCTGCCGTGAAGGGGCTGCGCCTGAAGGAGTTTGATGAGGTCGTGAGGTCGGCCTCCTCGGGTGGTGGAGGGGGGCGTCGTGCGCCGCCGATGGGCTCGACCGTGGTGGTTGCCGAGAGCACGGGTGTGGTGCGGTGCCGGGCTGCCTGCCTCGGCGTGGTCGAGGGCGGCGGGCGCTGCGGTAGGCGCTGTCGTCGGCCGGGACGGGAAGTGCGCCGCGGGGCGGGCCGGCCGGCGCGTCGGCGGCTCGGCACGGCCCGAACCCGAACGCCGCACTGGCCGAGCGCCCGTGAGCCGGACGTGGGATTTTCCAATGCAGAGGCTGAACCGACCATCCCGACATCGGCGGGGCGCCTCAGAGGAGACGGGGTGGTGGGCACATGGGACAACGGAGGTCATCGTGCCTGAAGGGCTGCGTCAACGGCTGATCGGCGCGTGGAAACTGGTGTCGTACCGGGAAACCCCGGTGGACGGGTCCGAGCCGTTCGAACCGCTGGGCCACGCGCCGCAGGGCATCATCATGTACACCCCCGACGGATACATGTCCGCGCAGTTGTCCAGACCCGACCGCCCCGTGTTCGCCTCCGGGGACTGGTTCGACGGCACGACCGACGACTACACGGCGGAAGCGACCACCTACATCGCCTACTCGGGCCCCTTCCACGTGGATGAGGAGAGCCAGACCCTCACCCACACCATGTTCGTGTCCCTGTTCCCCAACTGGACCGGTCAGACCCAGCCACGGGTGGTGAGGCTCGAGGGGCAGACGTTGCATCTGAGTACCGCGTCACCCATCTCATCGAGCGGCAAGACCGTCAACTCGGCTCTCACCTGGCGCAGAGCCGAACCCGACTGACCGCACCGGTCGGGACACAGCCCGCACCCCGGCACCGGACAGCGCGGCGCGGTCGACAAGGAGGAGGGCCCGCATGGACACACCTCGAAACGTCGTCGTGACGGCGGCGGCGAGCGGAATCGGGCTCGCGATGGCCAAGGCCTTCGCGGCCAACGGCGACCGCGTGCACATCTGCGACATCGACGAGTCGGCGCTGGAACGCATCACTCGGGCCGAGCCCCGGGTCACCGGGGCGGTCTGCGACGTGTCGGACCGGCGCGCTGTCGAGACCTTCGTCGAGACCGCGGTGCACACCCTCGGGGGCATCGACGTCCTGGTCAACAACGCGGGGATCTCCGGTCCCACCGCATCAGTGGAGGAGACGGACCCCGACCAGTGGGAGAAGGTACTGGCCGTCAACCTCACCGGCACCTTCAACGTCACCAGGCTTTCCATCCCTCACCTGAAGAGGTCCGCTGCCGGCGTCGTCATCATCATGTCCTCGGTCGGAGGTCGCTACGGCTACCCGAACCGCGCCCCCTACGCGACCACCAAGCGAGGACTGCTCGGTCTGACCGAGACGCTCGCCCTCGAACTCGGGGACGACGGGATCCGCGTCAACGCCGTCGCCCCCGGTGCCGTCGCCGGTGAACGCATCCAGCGGGTCCTGCAGGGCCGAGCCGATGCCGACGGACGCAGCCTGGCGGAGGTCACCGCCGACGCGCTGAGCATCCAGTCCCTCAAGCACTTCACGGACCCCGACGACATCGCCGCACTGGCGCTCTTCCTCGCCTCCGACAGCGCCAAGTCGATCACAGGGCAGACCCTCGCCGTCGACGGCGGCTCAAAAGCCGCGCAATGACACGCCGTTGAGCGTCCGACCCCTCCGGGTGAAGACTCCAGAGCCCGTTGTCCATACGCAGAACATCGACCGCGCGCCGGACCTTTCCGTGGTGCGTGTTGCGTTCCGGCACGTGGTCGACGTAGTCCGTGTAGTCGCTTACTCGCTGAGAACAGCCACCACGCTTTGCACCGGGGAGAGAGGAGACCGGTGCGCCGGCTGTCACGGCAGGATCGCGATGGCGCTGGACCAGTTCAGGCCGAGCCGTTCCTGGGACGCCATGTGCAGGAACTGGAAGGCTTCCAACTCGCGTGCCCGGCGCAGCGGTCCCACGTCCAGGGGGCGCAGCCCCGCGGAGGAGACCAGGCCCGTGACGGTCTGCTTCGCCGCCTCGTCGTCTCCGGCGATGAAGACGTCCAGTGGCCGGCCTGCCACCTCCCCCGTGGTGAGCGTTCCGGCGAAGGTGGTGTTGAAGGCCTTGACGACCCGGCCTTCCGGCACGGCGGCGGCGATCTGCTCGGCGGCGGAGGTGCCGGGGGGCACGACGAGTGAGTCGAAGGTGGTGAAATCCACCGGGTTGGAGATGTCGACGACGATCTTCCCTGCCAGGGGGCCGGCCCAGGCGGCGGCCACGTCGCGTCCGGCCGGATAGGGCAGGGCGAGCACCACGATGTCGGAGTCAGCCACAGCCTCGGCGTCGACCGCCGTGACGTCCGCTCCGGGAGTGGCCTGGCTCAAGGCGGTGGCCAGCTCCTCCGCCTTGGCCTTCCCGCGGTCGTGCAGACGGACGGAGTGCCCGCCCGCCAATGCCCGGGTACCGATGCCGCGGGCCATGTTCCCGGCACCGACGATGGTGACGATCATGCGTTGCTCCTCGATGGACGTCACGTGCCTTCCACCCTCGCACCGTTCCTAGCCAGTGAGCAGGAGTGAGTCTTGTACCCATACCTGGTCACTGCGGACATCCCGAACGGTTTTGGGTGTCCTGGTCGCCCGCGTGCTCGCCGCGTCCGGCGGCACGGATCGTGTCCGTGGTCCGGGAGTGCGGGGGCGGGGTCCCTCGCGCCCGAGGGCATCCGGTCGGGCCTGGACGGTCCGATGCCCTTGCTCATCACTCTGGTGAGCAGGGGGCGGTGTCGTCCGTCGCCGGATCGGGTGCCCTTGGGCGCGTCGCCCGATCGCGATGCTCGCCGCATCGTGACGGGTCGCCTTGCGGTTCTTGCCGGTGAGGGGCTTCTGCCAGTGCTGGGCGCCCCACTTCGAGGTGTATGCCGGGTCGACAGCGATGATGCTGATGCCGGTCTGATCCGCCATCGAGGTGAGGCGCGCGCGGAGTTTGCCGGTGGGCATGCCGGAGATGAGCTGCTTGAACCGCTTCTTTCGGCCGTGCTTCTCGCGGGTCTTGTCCGCCGCGAAGTCCAGGTCTTCGATGGCGACAGCGGCCACTTTGCAGGACTTCGCCCAGTTCAGCAGCCGGGACAGCGCGTGCCGTACCTGGGCGTCACGGTGCTCGGCCGACCCGCTGAGCCGGTAGGAGAAGTGGCGGGGCCGCCCGACCGGGTTGCCGTGGGCATCCGGGAGCCAGGCCGCAAGGTGGTCGGCGTTGGTGTCCACGCCGATCACACCTTCGGCGAGGGCGGCGTCGATCGGTATGGTCCTGGTGGGCGGGATCTGCCACGAGGCGGTCAGGTACCAGCGTCCGCGTTCCACGTCCAGGTGGATGCGGTAGGCAACCGCCCGGTTCGCCTCCACCCGGTCCGCCCATTCTTCGCCGTGGTGCGGGAATGAGACCTTTGCGGCGAGTACGTACCGGCCGTGTTTGGCGTTCGCCAGCTCGGCGAGCGGGGCAGGGAGCTTGATACTCACCTCCCCGTCCGGGGTGACGCGGATCGTCTCGTTCCCGTACCGCTTCCCGGACTCGCCGTCCGCAGCGAGGAACCAGCGCTCGGCTTCCCACCGCTCGCGCCATTCGCTCTCGGTGAGCTGCGCGGCGCCGAGGTTGTGCCGATTACGGGCCAGGCGCCTGCCGCCGCGCACGACGTGGACGACTCCGGCCTCACGGTCGGTCCGCTCCCGCTCCAGACGCTCCTCGAGGACATGCAGACGCCGGGTCTTCTGGAACCACTCCTTCTTCGAACGGTAGCCGCCCGGAGCGCGCTTGGTGCCCTTCTGGCCGATCGGCTGGGACAGGCGGTGCCGAATCGTCTTGACACCGGCCTCAAGGCTTTGGATGTGGGCGAGTTGACAGCGACGCGACAAGGCCCACTGGTCATGCGTGGCCTTCGTGATCGCCCCGCCCCACCGGGACGACGAGGCAGCGGTCAGCTCCCGCTTCCGCGCCGCCCAGGTGTCCGCGCAGTGGCCGAGCCCATCACGGCAGCGGGCCGCGAGATCCCTCGCGGCCAGCGACCCGAGATGCGCGCCGACCAGGCGCAGCACCTGCTCGTCCTCGGTGGTCAGGTGCCCCAGCCGGTCGCGGATCGCCACACCGGTGGGGCCCGGCGCGACGAACGGGACGTCGATCGGGCGGAGGTCAGCCATGCTCGGCAGCCTCCAGCGCCTTTCGCGCCCGGTTCGTCGCCGACCTGCGGCCGTACCGGCGGGCGCAGAACGACGTCAGCACCTCCACCATGTCGCGCACGAGGTCGTCTTCGACTTCACCTTCGTCGAGGACCAGCAGACGGCGCCCCGACGCGGACAGTGCGGCTTCGACGAGTTCGACGTTCATACGGCCCAGCCGGTCCTTGTGCTCGACCACCATGGTGGTCACCGCCGGATCGGCAAGCATGCGGCGGGCCTTGGAGCGGGCGCCGTTCATGCCGGATGCGATCTCGGACTCGACCCGCACCACCTTGATGCCGGTCTTCGCCGCCCACGCCGACAGCCGAGCGACCTGGCGCTCCAGATCAGCCTTCTGATCGTGGGAGGAGACACGGGCATACAGGCCCAGACCGTCGATGACCTCGGGCGTGGTGTTCGCGTCGATGTTCACCAGGATCGTGCGTGGCCCGACCCTCTGAGCCGGTACCGGCAACGTCCCCTCACGGAACCAGCGATACGCGGTCTGCGGATGCACGCCCTGCGTCTTCGCCCATTCCGTCAGATTCACACACTGCCAACGACACTCACCCATACATGGTTACGCACACTCAACCACCCCCGAGAACCAGCATTTGGCTACCCCATCGGCGCCACCCACACCGTCGATTCCGGCAGTGTCGACGTCGTGTCCGAGCTGAAGAGGATCACCGGCGGCAAGGGCGTGGACTACGCCGTGGACACCACCGCCGTACCGGCCCTGCTGACCCAGGCGCTGGACGCCCTGGCGATCCGGGGCACCATCGTGCTCGTCGGAGCCGCGGCGGCCGGTACGGCGGTTCCTTTGGAGATCGGCGAGTCCCTCATGAAGGGCTGGACGTTCAAGACCGTCATCGAGGGCAGCGCGGTCCCGCAGGTCTTCATCCCCGCCTCGTCGAGCTGCGGCAGCAGGGCCGCTTCCCCTTCGACGAGCTCGTGCAGACCTACGAACTCAAGGAGATCGACGAGGCGTTCGCCGACTCGGCCAGTGGGGCGGCGGTCAAGCCGGTCGTCGTCTTCTGGCGTCATCTGACGTGGCCGAGGGCCGTCGAGGCCGGGGGCCGGGGATCGAGTCCCGCGGGCCCCGCGGTCCGAACGCGAGGGGCGCACGAGTCGTTGAGCTCGTGCGCCCCTCAACGGCTTCTGGAATACGGCCGCTTCGAGCTTTCGGTTGCCCGGTCGAGCCGTCCGTGTTCATCCGGTCACAGTCCGTAGACTGTGGTGTGCCGGTGTGGCTGGGGGAGGACCGTGACGAGAGTGTGGGGATACGAGAGCGCCGATGAAGCCACTGGACACCAATGCGGACCCGCGTGTGGTGGGACCGTTCGAACTGCTCGCCCGGCTTGGCGCGGGTGGCATGGGAGTCGCCTATCTGGCGCGCGAAATCCCGCTGGAGGGCCTTTCCGACGAGATGGTCGCGGCCTACCGGCTGGTCGAGCCCGATCATGATCGTGGCCGTGACGAGGTGGCCGACCCGTCGCGGCTCGTCGTGGTCAAGATGATCCAGCCGTCCCTGCTGGGCCAGCCGCAGGCCCGCGAGCGGTTCGCGCGGGAGATCGACGCCGTCCGCGCGGTGGCCGGCGACCGGGTTCCGGCGCTGCGCGCGGCGGACCCGGAGGCCGGTGAGCCGTGGTTCGCCATGGACTACATCGCCGGACCGTCGCTGCACACCCTGGTGAAGGGGGCCGGACCCCTTCCCGTCGGGCCGTGCGCGGCGCTCGGTCTGGCCCTCGTGGACGCGTTGGCGGCCATTCACGGGACGAAGTTGCTGCACCGCGACCTCAAGCCGAGCAACGTCGTGCTCGGCCCGAACGGGCCGGTGGTGCTCGACTTCGGCCTGGCGGTGCTCGCCGAGCGCCAGTCCAGCCAGGCGCTCACCCGGACCGGAGACCGCCTGGGCACGCGCCCCTACATGCCCGTCGAGCAACTGCGCGACAGCAAGCACGTCGAGGCACCCGCCGATGTGTACGCCCTCGGCGCCACCCTCTTCTTCGCGTTGACGGGCCGGGCGCCGTATCCCTACATGCCGTTGATGGTGCCCCCGACGTGGGAAGGCGTCGATCCGGCCTTTCTGCCGCTGCTGGGCCGGGTGATCGTCGCCGAACCGCTCCGGCGTCCGGATCTCGACGGTGTGCGGGAGAGCCTGTCGACCCTGCTCGCCGACGCGGGCCTGACCCTCGAACAGGCGGCGGAGCAGCTCCGGGAACGGGTCACCGCCGCCGACCTGACGCCGAAGCTGCCCCCCGAGGCGCTCAAGGGCCGTGCCGACCCCGTCGTACGGGAGCTGGCCCAGAAGGCGGTCGACGAGGGCGAGGCGCCGGACGCCCCCTGGGCGGAGGACGACCCGGGCTTCTACGGCCTTGTGAACACGGAGGACATCGAGTGGGTGGTCGAGGGGGCGGACGGCCCCGGCGGCTACACGCCCACGCTCCTGGACGACGGCCGGGAGCGGACGCCCACGGCGCCGACGGTTCCGCTGCCCGCCTCCGGGCGGCGGCCGGGCGATGAACCCGCCGCCGTCGGCCACTCCCTCCCGCCTCCCCGGCCCGGGGAGGTCCCGATGGTTCCGGCGGACCCGGCAGGGCCGGTGGGCGCCGCCCCGAAGGTCGCGAGCCGTCCGGGGTGACCGGGAGGGGGCCGGAAGCCGATCAGGCACCCCGCGCACGTGAGGGCCCTGCCGGTTCCTTCGGGACGGCAGGGCCCCCACGGCCGTACGTGCCTCGGACGCTCCGCTCCGACAGGGCCGCGCCGAGCGGGTCCGTGCCCCCCGTGTGTGCGGTGGTACCCGCACTACGAAGTCGGCCTGCCATCACGCGGCCATCATCCGTTGAGGCTTGAACCCGGCCCCGGAGCGGTTCACGCCGACGGCGGCTTCCTGAGGGAGTCGACGGCGGCGAGGTCGTCGTTGCCGTGTCCGGCTGCGACGGTTTCCTCCAGGCGGTCGCGGACTGCTTGGAGCAGGGGGCTGGGGGTGGCGGCCTCAGCGGCCAGGTCGATGTCTTTCAGGGCGAGCCGCACCGCGAAGCCGGGCGCGTACGACGTCTCCTCCATGGCGCCGACCTTCTGCAGCTCGTACGGCATGGACAGCGGGCCCGCCTCCAGTACCCGGACCAATGTCGCATGGTCGACACCGAGCGCGTCGCACAGCGCGAGGACATCGCTCGCGGCCACCGTCGCGGCCGTCATCCAGGCGTTGACCGCGAGTTTGACGGCGCTGCCTTCGACCCCCGTCCCCACGTGCTGTACGGACGAGCCGAGAGCGTCGAGCACGGGACGCGCCCGCGCGAGGACGTCCTCGGATCCGGCGACGATCCAGATCAGCTTGCCCTGCCGGGCGGGAGCGGTGCTTCCCGAGACCGGTGCGTCGAGGAAGGCGACACCGTGATCGCGAGCCAGACCGGCCAGGGCGTCGGCGCTCCGTGGGCCCACCGTGCTCGCCTGCACCCAGACGGCGTCGTCGTCGAGCCGGGGGAGGGCATCGGACATGACCGTCGCGACCGCGTCGCCGTCACGGAGCACTGTGATGACGACGGACGCGCCGGAGACCGCATCGCCCAGAGCCTCCACCGCCGTGATCCCGGCGGCATGCTCCGCCACCACGCGGGCCTTCTCCCGCGTACGGTTCCACAGCCGTACCTCGTGACCGGTCTCTCCGAGCCGCGTCGCCATCGCGGCGCCGAGTGCGCCGGCTCCGAGGACGGTGACGGTTGCGGTGTGCGACATGGAAGGCTCCCTCGCAGGATTCTCTTCCCCCTGTCGATTTTCCGCCGGGAACCCGGAAACCTCCTGGTGAAGGAAACGCGACGCGGGCGCCCGTGCGCGCGTCGGCCCGCTGTCACCGGGCAGGCGCGGTCGCGGGGCGTGCGGACGGGCCGGGGCGGGTGAGTGCCTCCGGGGGAACGAGCGCACCGTGTCCCGCCGTGCAGACGACCGCGGCTTCCACCGGTTCGCCGCACTCGCGGTGAACGACTTCCAGCGGGGCCCCTTCAGGATCCGCCGTGTAGCGGTCGCCCCACTGCTTGAGGGCGATCATCGCGGGCCACAGGTCCCAGCCCTTGCGGGTGAGCCGGTACTCGTGGCGGGTGCGGCTGCCGGGCTCGCTGTAGGGGACGGTGCGAAGGATCCCGGCCGCGACCAGCTTCCGCAGCCGGTCGGTCAGCACGCTCTCGGACAGCCCGACGTGCCGGCGGAAGTCGTCGAAGCGCCGTACGCCGTTCATGGCGTCCCTGACAAGCAGCATCGACCACTTCTCTCCGACCAGGTCGAGAGTCCGCTGGACCGTGCAGTTCTCGGTGCTCGTCTCAAGCCACGTCATACGGGAATGGTAGGCAGGCTTCGGTATTGACACCCAGATGTCGTGATGGCTAGCTTCGAAAAAAGCAGTCAGATGGAGAAGGGTGTTTCCGTGGAAAGATCACGCACGTTCGGCTGGGAGGACCCGGGCATCCTGGACGCGGCCATGGGGCAGGACAGCGGTCTCCGCGTGATGCGCGACTGGCTGGCCGGCCGTCTTCCCGACCCGCCGGTCGCTGCGGCTCTCGGGATGACTCTCGAGGAGGTCGAGCAGGGCCGTGTGGTGTTCGCACTCGTCCCCGGCGAGGAGCACTACAACCCGCTCGGCAGCGTGCACGGCGGTGTCTACGCCACCCTGCTCGACTCGGCGGCGGGCTGTGCGGTGCTGTCGATCCTGCCGAAGGGCACGCGGTACACCTCGCTCGACCTGAACGTGAAGTTCCTGCGCCCGGTCACCGTCGACACGGGCAAGGTCCGGGCTGTCGGCACGGTCCTCAAGAGTGGGCGGCGTACGGCGTTCGCCCAGGTCGAACTCGTCGATTCGGCGGACCGGTTGCTCGCCCACGCCACCAGCAGTTGCATGCTCTTCCCCGCCTGACCGTCCCTGCGCCCGCCGGGTCGCCGCGCGCAACGCGACTCAGGTGGAGCTGCCCGTCCCCGGTGCCGGGTCCGGGACTTCCCCCAGCGGACCCGGCCCTCCGAGGAGTTCGAAACTTTCGCTCTGATGTCGCGTCATTTCTGATCTAGATTCTGAGTGCTTCCTTGTGCTGGTGCTCGCCTTGTTGTGAGCTCGTGTCTGAGCTGGTGACTTATCCGTCCTTGTGGTTCTGGATGGGTGTCGAAGATTTCGAAATAATTACCGAAACTGTTGACGCCTGACGCGTGCAGGCCAACACTGGCGCCGTCGTGGAACCTCCAGGAGAGGAAACCCCCATGAACGTGCTCGCCCGACCGAGGTGCCGCAGAAGCGGTCCCGTCACGCTGTTCATCAGAAGTGCGTGGGCCATCGCGCTGGCCGCGCTGGCCGCGATGCTGCTGCCGGGCACCGCCCACGCCGACACGGTCGTCACGACGAACCAGACCGGCACCGACAACGGCTACTACTACTCGTTCTGGACCGACAGCCAGGGCACCGTCTCCATGAACATGGGTTCCGGCGGTCAGTACAGCACCTCGTGGCGCAACACCGGCAACTTCGTCGCCGGCAAGGGCTGGAGCACCGGCGGGCGCCGGAGTGTGACCTACTCGGGCACCTTCAACCCGTCGGGCAACGCGTACCTGACCCTCTACGGATGGTCGACCAACCCGCTCGTGGAGTACTACATCGTCGACAACTGGGGCACCTACCGGCCCACGGGGACGTTCAAGGGCACCGTCACCAGCGACGGCGGCACGTACGACATCTACGAGACGACCCGCTACAACGCCCCCTCCATCGAGGGCATCAGGACCTTCCAGCAGTACTGGAGCGTCCGGCAGTCGAAGCGGACGGGCGGCACCATCACCACGGGCAACCACTTCGACGCGTGGGCCCGGAACGGCATGAACCTGGGCACCTTCAACTACATGATCATGGCGACCGAGGGTTACCAGAGCAGCGGCAGTTCCAACATCACGGTCGGCGGCACGGGATCCGGCGGTGGTGGCGGTGGTGGTTGTGCCGCGACGTTGTCGGCCGGTCAGCAGTGGGGGGACCGGTACAACCTCAACGTCTCCGTCGCGGGGTCCAGCGACTGGACCGTGACGATGAACGTGCCGTCGCCGGCGAAGGTGTTGTCCACCTGGAACGTCAGCGCGAGTTATCCCAGCGCGCAGGTGCTGACCGCCCGGCCCAACGGCAACGGCAACAACTGGGGCGTGACCATCCAGCCCAACGGCAACTGGACCTGGCCGACGGTCTCCTGCAGTACGAACTGACCGGCGCCTGTGGCGCGGTGGTCTCCGGCCGCCGTGCCACAGGCATGCGGCGCGCCCTGCCGCGGGCGGTGGTGGTGCAGGGAGCACCCGCAGTGCGGAAAATCAGCAGACCCGGAAGTGGGCGGCAGGTTATGTTCCCTGAGGTTCGAAGGGGGACCCGACATGGCGAAGTCGAAGTGCATGGCCGTCAGCGCCTGCAATCGAGAGTGAAGTGGTGGGCGCCATGAGCGACATGTGGACCGGTGAGAAGGTGCGTCTGCGAGGTGTCGAGCCTGAAGACTGGGAAGGCTTTCGTGACCTCACCCGGAACACCTTCGATGTCCGCAACGCCGACCTGGTCGAGCCTCCGCGTTCTGCTGAGAGTTTCCGTTCCTGGACCGCTGAGCGGGCTGGGCGTCCGCCGGGGGGTGACGCGTTCCGCCTGGTGGTCGAGGCGCTGGCCGACCACGCGTTCGCAGGGTCGGTGACCGTCGGAGAGACCGACAGTCGTGCGGGACGGTTCAAGACGGGTATCGAGATCAGCCGCGAGCACCGCCGCAGGGGATACGCGGCCGAGGCAACCGAACTGATCCTCACCTACATGTTCGCCGAACAGCGCCACAACAAGTGCGAGGTGGAGGTCTACGCCTTCAACGACGCCTCCCTCGCCCTCTACCGCAGGCTGGGCTTCGTCGAGGAGGGGCGGCTTCGCCAGCATGAGTTCTTCGCCGGTGGCCACCACGATGTGGTGCTGTTCGGCATCACCGCCGCCGAACACTGGGCCACACACCAGCGCCCATCGGTGCGGTGATCTTCGCGCCACCCTTACCCGCGCATGCGGCAGATCCTCATGCCCCCGGCTGGGGCCGGACCGTGAGGATCTGCTGGGCCTGGCCGACCGGGCCGTCGACGTCGTGCAGGACCGTGCTGGTGAGGCCCTGTCCGGAGGGGCCGAAGCTGACCGTGGTGTCCAGCCCGGTCCAGATGCCTCGTGGTTGGCGGTGGAGGTGGATGGTCAGATCGACGTTGGGGAACATCCACGCCGTGGGCGGCTGCCGGGCGGCTGTGCCGTTGGCGGTGTCGACGAGGGCGAGATACGACGCGAGGGGGCTGACGGGCTCACCGGCGACCAGGTCGAGGGGCGTGGAGAGCCAGGCGGTCGTACGCCCCGGCTGGGGCGGTGCGACCGGGCGGACGTCCAGGGAGGCGACGTAACCGCCGGGCCAGACGTCGGCCATCGGCCACGTGGTGAGTGACTCGGGCGGGGTGAGGCGGTCGACGGGGCTGCCCGCGACCGCGGTGGTGTCGAGGCCGGCCAGGAGCCAGGCGCGGGCCCGGACGACCGGGCGGCCGGCGATCCGTACGACCGCTTCGAGGAGTTCGATGGTCCGCCCGGGACGGATGGTCTCCACCTGTATCTCGCACTCGTCGAGGGCGAGGCGGCCGAGGATGTCGTAGCTGATCCGGGAGAGCACCAGGCCGTTGTCCGGTCCGGCGGCCCGGTGGCGGTCGATGGCGTGGACCACGAGTCCGCCCAGCGGGCTGAAGTGCTGTTCGTCCGGGTCCCAGGCCCCGCCCGCGTGTGCCGTCGGCTTGTAGCGGTGGTCGTCGATGGACTCGAAGTAACTGCCCCGGAGCGCGGTGGGGGCGGTGGGGGTGGACAAGGGCCGCTTCTCCTTCGGTGACGTAGGCGTCGTGGGCGGCCGGAGCCGTCGTCACGTCAGCTGCTGCCCGGCACGCTACCGCCATCCGCGCGTCTCGCCACGTGAGAATGTGCACACTGCAATCATCGTGTCGGTGCGGGCGGCTGCGCGGCGCGTGGGGCGTCACCGGTGAGGCCGCGCCGCCGGCTCCCCGCACGGAAGTGACGGAGGGGGGCAGGAAGCCGGCGGCGCGGAACAGGGGTGTCAGCCCTTGCGCTTGGCGGGGACGGGGAAGTCCACGTGCTTGATCTTCTTCCCGGCGACGAAGTCCCAGGCCTCCACGCGCACCCGGTCCTCGAACACCTTCACCCGCAGGCCGGAGGAGTTGTTGCCCTCCAGGCGCCGGCTCTGGTGGTCGCCGTAGGGCTCAGTGGCGTTCTTGATCGCGCCCGTGTTGACCACGGGGAATCCGCGCATGTTGCCGGTGGCCTCCGCCCGCAGCCGGCCCCACCAGTCCTCCGCCTTCAGCGACTGGTGTGTGTGGCTGGTGAACATGATGATGTTCGAGTACTTGCCCACGACCTCGGTGAACGCTTCGAGGTCGAAATAGTCGTTCCCGTTCCAGGAGCTGTGGGTCTCCGTGACGGTGTAGGGGACCGCCTGGTGGTTGTAGAGCATGACCGGCTTGCCCTGCTTCGCCCAGTGCGCGAGGCGGGAGTCCAGCCAGTTCAGCTGTTCGTCGGACAGCTTCACGTACGGCTCGACGCCCTTGCGGTCCACATCGCTGTAGTACTCGGTGTTGACCGTGATGTTGGGGACGCCGTCCACGATCTCCTCGCGCCAGACCTTGTCCTGGCCGGTGAAGTCGAGGAACCGGTTGATGTAGGCCTCGGAGCCCTCCGGGCCGAGCATCTCATGGTTGCCGATGGTGTAGTAGTCGCGTCCGGAGGCGTGCGGGACCTCCTTGCGAGCGGCCTCGAACTCGTCGTAGAGCTCCTGCTTGCCCAGGTCGACGAAGTCGCCGTTGACGAACATGGCTCCGGCCGGGTCCGGCATGTCGTTGAGCTGCTTGACGGCGGACTTGTAGTTGTCGATGCCGCCCTGGATGTCGCTGATGACGTCGATGACGGCGGACGGCTCGCCCTCGACCTCGCCCATGGGCAGCGACACCCGGGCGTTGTCGATGGCCCAGAACCAGTCGTTGTGGCCGTCCTTGTAGCTCCAGGTGAAGACGGCCTTGCGAGCCCCCTCGGGCACGTCGATGGTGATCGCCTCGTGGGAGCTGAGCTTGTCGGCGTCGTAGCGCCGCAGCTCCACCGGCTCGCCGCCGTCGAAGGAGACGCTCACGGTGGCGTGCTGCGGAGCGTCACCCTGGCGGTAGTGGGAGTCGAAGCCGAGGACGATCCGGTCGTGCTTCTTCACGTCGACGGCCGGCGACTTCAGCGCGGTGTTCAGCCGGTCGGTGTCGTTGATGCGCTGGTGCTGGCTCTCGACGACGGCGAGCTTGTCGTGTGCCCGGGTGAAGTAGTGGCGCTTGTCGGTGCCCACCGCCCAGGTCCAGTCACGGATGTCGGTGATCGCCCAGCCCGCCCAGCGGGCCTCGCCGGTGGTGAATCCGGCGTTCTCCTTGGACCAGCCCTCGGGGAGCGTGTGCGTGAAGTCCGTGGGTGTGGGCACCGAGTCGAAGTCCTCGCTCCACAGAACGGTCTCGGTGAGTGCCTGGTCGACGTACGACTTGCCGGCCTTGTTCTGCTGGGCGGCGCGGTCCGAACCCTGGGCGGCTGAGACGCCGGACATCCCCGCGGCGGTGATGCCGAGGGTGACGGCCAGGGCGCAGGTGAGGACGGTGACGGACTTTCTCGCGGGGAGTGCCATGGGGCTTACCTTGTCTCGGGCAGAAATGGTGACGATCTGCACGATGCCCCGACAAGATGATCACGAGAGGTCCGGTGTCGGGTCTCCGAGTGAATAACCGGAGTTTCGCATTCCGGAAAATGGGCCCTGTCCCGTGCCGGCAGAGGTCGGGACGTCACGTGCGCAAGCAGTGCCGACGAACAGCGGGGATCGACCGGACCGATGGTGCCCCGGCGCCGGTTTCGAGGCCTCGCCGATGCACACGCGTTGACGGACGCGACCGTCGAACTGCCCGGGTGCGACCCGTGCGGAGCGTCAGCGGCGGACCACGTGCAGGTCGGCCTCGATCCGGGCCACGGTCGCCAGGAGGGCGGGCAGCAGGTCGCGGCGTACCGAGTCGACGGAGTTGCGGCTCGCGTGCACGGGGATGTTGACGGCGGCGACGACGGTGCCGTCCCCGTCGCGGACCGGGGCGGCCACGGTGCGCAGACCCACCTCGAGCTCCTGGTCCATGATGGCGTACCCCTGCTTGCGGACCCGCTGGAGTTCGGCGCGCAGCTGCGGCGGGGAGACGATGGTGCGGGGGGTCAGCGGGCGCAGCTCGCACCTGGCGAGGTGCTGGTCGAGCTGCTCGTCCGGGAGGTGGGCGAGCAACACCCTCCCGACCGAGGTGACATGGGCGGGGAAGCGGGTGCCGACGGTGATGGTGGCGGTCATGATGCGCGTGGTGGGCACGCGGCTGACGTAGACGATGTCGTCGCCGTCGAGCACGCAGAGGGAGGAGGACTCGCGGACCTCGGCGACCAGTTTCTCGAGGTGGGGCTCGGCGATGTCGGGCAGCGAGGAGCCGGCGAGATACGCGTAGCCGAGTTCCAGGACGCGCGGGGTGAGGCGGAACAGCCTCCCGTCGGTGGTGACGTAGCCGAGGTCGGTGAGGGTGAGCAGAAAGCGCCGGGCAGCCGCGCGGGTCAGGTCGCAGATGCGGGCGACGTCGCTGAGGGTCAGTTCGCGACGCTCGCCGTCGAAGGCGCGGATGACGGCGAGTCCGCGCTCCAGGGACTGTACGAAATGGGCTTCCCGTTCCTGACCACCCATCGGCGACCTCCCCGTTTGCGTGCCGAACGTCGGTGCGGTGGCAGAACGCTATGGCGGCGGCCGGCGGCCGTCAACTGGCGCCGGACGGCGGTTCCAGCAGGTTGTGCCGGTCGATGATCGCCCATTTCAAAGGTGGTTCAAGGTTGTTGAAAGTTGACCTTGTCAAGGGGTTGACCCGCCATGGAGTGAACCATAGGTTCCCCGCAAGAACTTTCGTTCGGTCCGCGCACACACGTCTGCGCACACATCGAGAAGTGCATCTTTTGGGGAGGCCTTGTGCGTCGTCTGTCAGCCGGAGTCGCTGCCGTCGCTCTGCTCACGCTCACCGCGACCGCTTGTGGTTCGTCCGAATCCGGGTCCTCCGGCAAGTCGTCCGACGGCACCACCGCCGTGAAGGTCGGCGTGATCCCCATCGTCGACGTGGCCCCGATCTACCTCGGTGAGAAGCAGGGCTTCTACAAGAAGCGCGGTCTCGACCTCACGCTGGAGTCCGGCCAGGGCGGCGCCGCGATCGTGCCGGGCGTGGCCAGCGGACAGTTCCAGTTCGGGTTCAGCAATACCACCTCGCTCCTGATCGCCCAGAGCCAGAACGTGCCGGTGCGGGGCGTCGCCAACGGCGTGGCCTCGACCGGGAAGGAGGGCGCCGACTTCGGCGGCGTCGTCGTCAAGGGCGACAGCCCGATCAAGTCGGCGAAGGACCTGGTCGGCAAGAAGGTCGCGGTCAACACGCTGAAGAACATCGGCGACACCTCCGTACGGGAATCCGTGCGCAAGGCCGGCGGCGACCCCGAGAAGGTCCAGTTCGTGGAGCTCGCCTTCGACCAGATGCCCGCCGCGCTGCAGGCCGGACAGGTCGACGCCGCCTGGGTCGTCGAGCCGTCGCTCGCCGTCGTCAAGGGCGAGGGCGGCCGGGTCGTCGCCTCCAACTTCGTCGACATCTCGCCCGAACTCACCGTCGCCCTCTACTTCACCTCAGAGAAGGTGGCCCAGCAGGACCCGGAGCTGGTGAAGAAGTTCGCCGAGGCGACCCGCGAATCCCTCGCCTACGCCAACAACCACCCCGACGAGGTCCGCGAGATCCTCTCCACCTACACCAAGATCCCCGAGAAGACGCTGAAGGCCATGACGCTCCCCAGCTGGCCCGAGGAGCCGAACCGCGCCTCCCTCGAGCGGCTGGGCGAACTCGGCCAGAAGGACGGCCTGTTCGAGAAGGCCCCCGACCTGGACAAGCTGCTGCCGTGACACAGACAGCCGTGACACGGACAGCCGTGAAGACCGACGCCCCGGGCGCCCGCCGCCCGGGGCCGGGCAACGCCATGCTGGGCCTCGCCGGCCTCGGCGGCTTCCTCGCACTGGTCGAGGCGGTGCCCCGGCTCGGTCTGGTGTCCCCCGACTACCTGCCGCCCACCAGCACGATCGCCGTCGCCCTGGCCAAGGAGATCTCCGACACCGCCTTCTGGGTGGCGCTCGGCGACACCCTCACCGGCTGGGCGCTCGGCCTGCTCATCGCCACCGTCGCGGGCATCGCCGCCGGCGTGCTGATCACCGTGGTCCCGTATCTGCGCGAGGCGACGGCCAGCACCGTCGAATTCCTGCGGCCGATCCCCTCGGTGGCGCTGATCCCCCTCGCCGTGCTGCTTTTCGGCACCGATCTGCGCTCCACGCTGCTGCTGGTCGTCTACGCCGCCTTCTGGCAGGTCCTCGTCCAGGTCCTCTACGGAGTCCAGGACCTGGACCCCGTCGCGGAGGAGACCGCCCGCTCCTACGGCCTGGGGACCTGGGCCCGGATCCGACACGTGCTGTGGCCGACCGCCCTGCCGTACGTCATGACCGGCGTCCGGCTCGCGGCGGCCGTCGCCCTCGTGCTCGCGATCACCGCCGAACTCATCATCGGCACGCCCGGACTGGGCTCCCGCATCGCCGTCGCGCAGACCTCCCACGCCGTTCCCGACATGTACGCGCTGGTCGCCGTCACCGGACTGATCGGCGTCCTGATCAACCTGGGCGCACGTGCCGTCGAGCGCCGCTCGCTGGCCTGGCACCAGTCCGTCCGGGGCGAGGTGACCACATGAAACGCCTGACCCTGCGCACCGCGGCCCTGCGGCTGCTGCTCGCCGTCGGCCTGCCCGTCCTCCTCGCGACCGCCTGGTGGTTCGCCTCCGCCGGCAGCACCGACGTCTACTGGCCGCCGCTGAGCACCATCCTGGAGACCGGGCGCGAGGTGTGGACCGCCGAGCGCATCGCCGCGGACGTGGTGCCCAGTGTCACCCGGCTGCTCCTCGGCTACGCCGGCGCGGCCGTCCTCGGCGTGGCACTCGGCATCGTCATCGGCTCCTTCCCGCGGGTACGGGCCACCACCGAACCGGTGCTGGAGTTCCTGCGCGCCGTGCCGCCGCCCGTCCTGGTGCCCGTCATCATGCTCTTCGCCGGTATCGGCGACACCATGAAGATCGTCGTCATCGTCTCCGGATGCGTCTGGCCGGTGCTGCTCAACACCGTCGAGGGCGTACGGGCCATCGACAGCGTGCTGGCCGACACGGCCCGGTCCTACGGCATCGAGGGCCGTGCGCGCCTCGGCCACCTGGTCCTGCGCTCCGCCAGTCCGCAGATCTTCGCGGGCCTGCGGCAGGCGCTGTCGATCGGCGTCATCCTGATGGTCATCAGCGAGATGTTCGCGGCCAGCAACGGACTCGGCTTCGCCGTCGTCCAGTTCCAGCGCAGCTTCGCCATCCCGGGCATGTGGAGCGGCATCCTGCTGCTCGGACTGCTCGGCGTGCTGCTCGCCCTGGTGTTCCAGGTGGTCGAACGCCGGGCCCTGGCCTGGTACCACGGTCTGCGCCGGTCCCGGAGGGCGTCATGAGCAAGGAAAGCGGCGTGAACGCCGGAAAGGGACAGCACATGCTCGACGTAAGAGGCCTGCGGAAGGTCTACGAGGGACACGGTCGGCACGTCGAAGCGGTGCGCGACCTCACCTTCTCCCTCGACGCCGGCGAACTGGTCTGCCTCGTCGGCCCGTCCGGCTGCGGCAAGACGACGCTCCTGAAGTGCATCGCCGGCCTGCTCGAACCCACCTCCGGTGAAGTCCTGCTGCAGGGCGACCGGATCACCGGCCCGCCGCCCGGCATGGCCGTCGTGTTCCAGGAGTACGGCCGCAGCCTCTTCCCCTGGCTGCGGGTGCGCGACAACGTCGAGCTGCCGTTGCGTCAGAAGAAGCACCTGACGAAGGCCCGCCGCAGCGAGCTGGTCGAGCACGCCCTGCACGCCGTCGGCCTCGGCGACGCCGCGGGCGCGTACCCCTGGCAGCTCTCCGGCGGCATGCAGCAGCGCGTCGCCATCGCGCGAGCCGTCGCCTACGAGCCCGAAGTGCTCCTGATGGACGAGCCGTTCGCGGCCGTCGACGCCCAGACCCGCGCCGACCTCGAGGACCTGATCCGGCGGCTGTGGCAGGAGCTCGGGGTGACCGTCCTCTTCGTCACCCACGACATCGACGAGGCCGTCTACCTGGGCGAGCGGGTCGTCGTCCTGTCCTCGTCCCCGACGGTGGTCCAGGAACAGCTGACCATCGACCTCCCGGCCGAACGCGACCAGCTGCACACCCGGGCGGACCCGCGCTTCACGGAACTCCGCACGCGGGTGTACGAGCAGATCCAGGCGGCGAAACGGGCGACGGGCGCCGTACCGCCCCAGAAGACGGACACGGACACGGACACCGCGCCGTCCGCCCCGGCACTGGACAAGAAGGCCTGACCGTCCCGCCCCCGGCTCCGGCGGACGCCCACCGGGCTCCGGCAACGGCCCGGAGCCCGGGTGCGGCGGCACCTCGTCCAGCGGCTCGCCGGAAGCGCCCGCGCTCCAGGAGGTCATCGCGGCATTCTGTGGGCCAGGTCGGACCGTGCGGGCCGGGATCCGGGGTCCGCGCCCGGCGGTGCAGCGTTTCGAGTTCGTAAGGTTCGCACCCGGCCAGGGTCACGGCCTGGACCTCGAAGAGCGCCTTGTCGATGGGGCAACGGCGGGTGACTCCGTGGAACTGCTTGCGGAACGCCTGGTCCCCGAAGACGAGCCGGCTGCCCAGCATCGCCAACTGGAAGCGCGGTTCCAGCTTCTTCAGCTCCTCGGCGGAGAGCTTGTTGAGGGCGTGCATGGTCTTGCGGAGGAAACCGTCGAAGTCCTGTGTGACGTACCGTTCGGGCGAAGTCATCCAGAACACCAGGAAGCGCAGGCACAGTTCGCGCTCCGCCTTCACCGACATCGGGTTGGCCGACAGCGCCCTCCCCGGCACCGTGGCGAGGTCCTGACATGCGACGCATCCTGCTCACCCTCGCCACGGCGGCGGCCCTGACCGGCTGCTCGGTCTTCGGCCAGGACGCCTCCTGCACCCAGGCGGACATGGACTCCGAGGTCGCCGTGGTGTGGCGGCCCGCCGACTTCGGCGGCACGGACGCGGCGGTGATCCGCGTGTGCGTGGACGACAGGTGCGAGGAGCAGAAGTCCGGCGACGCGGACAACCCGATCGCAGGGGTGTCGGTCCGGCTTCCGGACGACATCGGCGCCGTCACCGTCCCGGTGCGGCTGAAGGTGACGGCGGCGCGGGACGACCGGGTCGTCGTGGACGACAGCCGCCGCGCACGGTTGACGGAGCAACACCCCAACGGTGCCTCGTGTTCGCCCGAGGCATGGACGGCGACCTTCCGCGCCGATCCCGCCAAGGGGCTCACCTCGCCCGAGGGCTTGTCCCTGCAGTGAGATGACCGAGCCCTGATCAGGGCGAGCCGGTCGGGCCCTCATCCCTTCCTCCGGGGGTGAGAGCGGCCCGGCGCGTCGGAGACTGTGCCGACCCCGGGAGAAAGGAACTCCGATGTCCGCCCGCACCGTGATCACCCGCGTCGGCCTCGCCGTCGGAACGACCGGCTCGTGAGCACCCGTCGGCGGATCGTCGTGGGACAGGCCGTGCTGTGCCGTGTTCTCGTCGACCAGCCGGTAGCAGATCACCGGCTGGTCTCCCGGACGAAGGAAACCGTGGCCTTGCGGAGGATCTCCTTCTCCTCGCTCAGCTGCTTCACCTCGCGGCGCAGCTGAGCGAGTTCCCCCTTCTCGTCGCTGGTCAGACCGGGGCGTTCCCCGGTGTCCACCCGGTCCTGGTCGGTCCAGGTACGGATGGTCCGGGCGGACGGCTCGAACTCCTTCGCCAGCTCCTCAGGCGACCGGTCGGCCCGAACCAGCTCGACCATCTGGCGACGGAACTCCGGCGGGTGGGCCGGACGCGTCCTTGGCGCGATGAACCCCTCCTTGCGGGACCCGGTGTCCCGTAGCGAAAGGTCGTCCATCAAACCGGGGCAACTTCAGAGCGGTCCTCGGCCCGACTCCTTGCCGGACGGGCCGATCGGCCGGGCGTCCGCCCGTGAGGGTCCGGCGAGACAAGGTCAGCGACCCCGACGCGATGCCGTCCGCTTCAAAGCACCGAGGTCAGAGCACCGGCCACACTCTCCGCAAGGCGGAGATGCCCCCTACTCACGAGCCGTCACCACCGCATGGGGGACAGGGCCGAACGATTTACAGGCCCGCACGAGGGTCGGCACGCCGCGTGACCAGGGCCGGATGATTCATCGGTACCAGCAGGGCCCCACGGCGTCCGTGGCGGAGGGAGGCGATTCCAGAACGACGGACAAGGCGGTCCGGCGGATCACCGGCGAATCACTCGTGCTTCGCGGCGCGGGTGTCGGCAGTCCGGTTGCAGGGCATCCAGGGCGGAGTAGCCTGAAATTTACCGACACTACCTGATTCTGGAGGTAGGCGATGTTTCTCCGACTGCTGCGGCGTCGTATGCCGTACGGGCTCGTCCTTCTCGGCAACGGCCGTCTGATCCGGGGCTTCAGCGGAGCCTTCTACGACGGTCACGGATACCACTCCTGACACCACCGTGCCCACGTCGGGCCGGGTCCGTCGCGGGGGCGGTGTCAGGCCGACCTTGGAGGATGTGCGGTGGCAGAGGACGTGGCAGAGGACAGCGATGCCCTGGTGGCCATGGTGCGGATCCTGTCACCGCATTGCCGTGTCACCAGAATGTCCGACGGGGCGCTGATCGCGGACTGGCGGCGGACGCGTTTTCTCGGAGTGGCGACGGCGGACATCCGGAAGTTCACTGACGGAATCTCCGAGGAACGCGCCGAAATCGTCGCCGGTCTCATCCGCGCCGGATGCGCGACGGCCCGACGGAGGCAGCAGTCGGACGTCGCGGTCGGGCTCTGGCTGCGCGGAGTGCACCTGTTGATCCGGACCATGGGATTCGGGCGCGCCCTTCGGCTCCTGTCCTTGGCAGCCCCGGATTACGCCCGCGCGGACCCCGCTGCCACGGAGGACGTCGAACGGCTGAAACGGGCAGTGCAATCACACGGTCGCAGAAGCTGGTTCGTCAACGGCGACTGCAAGGCCGAGGCCGTGACGGCTTTCGTCCTGCTGCGGCGGCGCGGCTTGAAGGCCGTACTTCACGTCGGCGTGCGCGAGCACCCGTTCGCCCTGCACGCCTGGACGTCTTCGGCCGGCCTGTGCGTCCCCGAAGCCGATCCGCGCGGGCACGCGTTCGCGCCGGTCCTCTCGGTCGGCGGCGGAGGGCAGTGAGGTGGAAGCACTCCGCCTCGAGTGGGACGGGAACGTCCCGAAGCTCTGGGCAGACGGGGCCATGGCGCGGCAGGGGCTCGTGACGACGGTTTCCTCACGGGCCGGGACCGCGGTGGTCGCCGGCTGGGCCGGCTCCGTCCGTGAGCGCGTGGCGGGAGCGCGCGGCCTCCTCGACGACTGGGGCCGGCCGCAAGCGGCACCGCCTCTGCCTACCGGCGACTACGCGGCCGTCCTGGTGTGCCGCGACCGCATCCTGCTGATGCGGGACGAGCAGGCACGCATCCCCCTGTTCTTCAGGGAGTCCGATGGTCGTGTCACCGCGGTGAGCACCTCGGCGCGCCACCTGGGCGGCGGAGCAGAGCCGGAACGGCGCTACTTCTGCCGGTACCTGACCGGGAACATGGCGCAACCCCACTCGGAACTCACCCCCTTCGCCGGGGTACACCGCATACTCGGTGGCGAGGTGGTGGAACTCTCGATCACGGGGCGGATGCGCGGTCGGGTGCTGCGACACGTCCGTCAGGCCCACGATCCGCCGGTACGGGCAGCGGACGAACCCGGCCTCGGCGGGGCCGCGAAGGACCTGCGCCTCGCACTGGAGAACGCCGTCGGGCGCCGTGTGGGCAGGAGGACGGCATGCCATGTTTCCGGCGGCACCGACTCCACCAGCGTCGCGCTGCTCGCGGCACGTCTGCAGGCTGCGGGACAGGGCCACCCCGGGGACCTCGTCCTGCTCGCCGGGCGCTTCAGAAGGGGAGAACTCGCTGCCGAACAGCCTTATATGGACGAGGCGATGGCGGAGATCCGCCGGCACGCGCCCGCAGCCCGGCCGGTGATCCTCGATGTCGACGACGTGACCGACTTCGACGACTTCCAGCACCACGCGGGAGACCCGGACGAGCCTCATGCGCACGCCTTCCGCGCCCCGTTCTGGAGCAGGCTCCATGCCGCTGCGGCGGATCTGGGCTGCGACACCCTCCTGACCGGCTGCGGGGCCGACCCGATCGTGGACGCCAACCCGTTTCACCTGCACAGGCTGGCCCGCACGGGACGGCTCCGGCAGATGACGAGGCAGGCACGTGACTGGGCCGCGGGCAGCGAGCGGGGATTGTGGGACATCGTCTCCGCCCACGTGGTGCAACCGGCTCTTCCACTGGCCGCCGAACGGGTCACAGCGCTCGTCCGCCGCCGCGGAACGGTGCTCGGCGGCCTCGGTGACTTCGCCCGCCCCCGATGGCTGCGTTCCGGATTCGCGCGGGCTCACGGCTACCGTGCGGCCAGCACCGCGGAGAGCCGCTTCGTGTTCGGGCGCGAGCCCGAACAGTCCCTCTACGAGGCCGCCAACTACATCGCCGCTCCCGACCCGCTGTCCTGGCGCCGCGCACGGCAGGACGGATTCTTCCTCTCACACCCCTTCCTCGATCCGGAGGTCATCGCCACGATGCGCCGCCTCCCCGCCGAGGCCGCGTTCCAACCGGGCCGTCCGAAAGCGGTACTGCGCGAGGCGATGGCGGATCTGCTTCCGCCCCGGATCGGCGGCCGGGTCGTCAATGTCCCCTTCAACCAGCTCTACGCCCGCGGCCTGCGGACGCACGGCGACGAACTCATCGACCTCTGCCGCTCCGCGAGGCATCCGCTGATCGCGGAGATGTTCGACGTCGGGATCCTGTGCCGGGCAGTGAGGGAGGCGCAGTTCGGCATGGGGGACTCCCATTCCTGGGACCGTGTGAACAGTTCTCTCGCCCTCGTGGCGTGGCTGGAGCGACTGGACCGGCGTTCCCGCGTACGCCGTGCAGCCATGCCGGTCATCCCTGGTTCTTGATGTCCCAGAGCGTCCGTTTGATCGGACCCGTTTCGGCGGTGACCAAGCCGTACCGGTTCGCCGTCTCGAGATTTTCCGCTATGGATGGGATGCGGTTTTCCTCACCGTTTCGCGCGATGGATGCCGACAGGACTGCGCCATGCGCGCCGAACTGCCAATAGACGAAGGCATAGCGGGGGTCCATCGTGTGCCGGTCGATCGCATTGTTCTCGTACACCCGGCCGCGGTAGGCGACGGAGTCGAGGCTCTTGTCCTTCTTGACCCACTGGGGAACCTTTCCCTTACCCCAGGAGTACCCCTCCAGATTGACCTGCTCCAGACCGAGCCGGTCCTTGCGCGCCAATTGCGCGGAGGCGTAGAACGCCAACTGGTCATACGGCGTGTCGATGGGAAGTTGTACAACCGTTTGGGTGACGAACGCGTCGTTCGCCTCGACCCAGTTCCCGAAAGGCATCCATGGCTGCGCCGACACCAACTGGCCGGGCTGGTAGACCTCCTTTCGGGAGAGCGGGTGTTGCACCTGGAAGTCACGGAACGTCTCGGCATCTGCACGCCACTGTTCGCGGGGCCGGTCCGTCCGGCTGAGCGACACCCGTTCACCCATGGCGTGGAATTCGGTACCGAGCACGTAAAAGCCCATATCGCTGTGGTTCTCGATCCTGATGTCGACCGGTATGACGAATTTCTTACGGTCCTTGCTCAGTACAGGATCTCCCACGGCGACATCGACGAGGGGCCTGGCGCCGTGCTGGGACGGCTGGTAGAGGTGCTGGTAGCCGAAATTGGCCATCGCGAGAGCCGCGGAGACGATCACTGCCGCGGCCACCCGCTTCGGAGAGGGGATCACGACCGATGTCCGCCACACCGTGAAGACGGCCCATGCGGAACCCGCCGTGAGCAGGCTGAACAGCACCCGGTAAAGCGTGGAATCGCCGTCCCTGAAGGTCTCGAGCAGCAGCATGGTGTTGGTCAGCAATGCCGCGACCGCGCCGATCAGCGCGACTATCCCGGAATAGGGGAAGATGTTCCGGCCCCAGTGGTCCACGACCGCGGCAGCGCCCAACAACGAGAGGGCCGAGACCAGAATGAGGATGGCACCGGTGATGCGCCCCGTGTAGGTCAGGGCCTGGCTGAGGTCTTCGAGGCCCCACCAACCCAGCAGCAGCGCCGTCGGGAGGAGGACCAGCAGGATCAACGTCATGGCCGCCGGTGACTTGCTGGTGCTCGTCGTGATCAGCAGCGCCCGCAGGCGCGAGCCGACGCCGGCCCCGGGGGGAGCCCTCACGTGATCACCTCCTGACGCCGCAGGCCGTCCACCAGGCGCTGACGGTGACCGCGACCGGAACACGCACCCGAGCCGACCGCGAAGAGTCCCGCCGGTGGGCACCGGCCCACGCCAACTGGACCCACGGGGTTCTCCTTCGACTTCGACCGTCACTGCGGCACCGCACGGGTGAAGCGCCGTCCGGCGAGCCCCTGCCGGATTCCCGCGGCACGTACCTCACGGTGGCGCCGCGGAGCATCCGACCCCCGCAGCGGACCAGGAGACCTGGTGCTGAGCCGGGACTCGAGCACCATCGTCCGTGTCGATCATTCGGATCACCATCCGGATGCCTCCGGACGGCCTACACGAATGAGTTCCTTCGGGCTTCGGACAGGAGGTTCGCCGTCGTCACTGTGGATGCTGCGGCGAACGAGGAGCTCGTACTGGTCCTCGTCGGCACGGAACTGGCTTGGTTCAAGAGCACTCACAGCAGCGGTGAGGGCGGTGACTGCGTGGAGGTGGCCTCCTGTCCGCGCACCGTGCACGTGCGGGACTCGAAGGAGACGAACCGTCCGGGCTTGACGGTCGGTTCGGGGACGTGGGCCGCGTTCCTCGGGTTCGCCGCTGACGGGATCGGCTGATTCGCTGCCTTGCTGTTGTGCCCTGTGGCTCCGAGGGGAGTTGCGGGGCACAGGCATGTCCGGGCCGACCCGGAGGTCAGGCGTCCACCCGGTCCGCCTTGTAGAAGGGGGCCTGACAGCCGACCGGGGGCGGGGTGCGCTCCGGGTCCTCCAGGTGGGTGAGGGGGTCGAGGGAGTCCTGTTTGGTCCGACCGTGCCCTTACGTGTTGAAGTCGCCTGCGATCTCAAGGTCGTTGGCGTCGATAGGGTGAAGCGACCTCTCAGGTCCCGACCGGCCCCGGCCCGGGTGGTGCCTGTGTTGCCCTGGATGAGGGGCCGGTCGCCCGCCGGCTCAGTGCCGGGCACCCCCGTCGGCGCCCAGCGAGCGTTCGGCGACTCCCGCCAGATGCCGGGCGAAGACCTCACGGGCGTCGGGCGTGAGACCGCGCAGCGCCACCAGGGCGGTGAGCGCGACATCGCACAACTCCGCCTGAACGTCGTCCCATCCGTGGGTGGTGCCCTTGCGCGGGTTCTGGCCGGTCGCGCCGATCACCGCCTGGGCGACCTCGCCGACCTCCTCGGACAGCTTCAGGACGCGCAGCAGCAGACCCTCCCGGCCGTCGACCGCGCGGTTGGCGTCCAGCCAGGCGTGCAAGGCGTCGACGGAGTCCCAGAGACCGGCGGACGGTACGGCGGGGGCGGGGGACACGGAGAGGTTCGTGCTCGGATCGCTCATACGCAGACCCTGGCACAGGTCACGGACAGCGCACGGCGGTCCTCCGCACAGGCCCGGCGGAGTCGTGGGTCCCCCTTCAAACGCGCCGGCCGTCGTCCGCTTCGCGGGGCAGGCCGATGGCGAGGAGCGCGACGTCGTCGTCGAGGTGCTCCGCGGTGTACCGGTACAGGTCGGCGAGCAGGGCGTCCAGCACGTGGTCCGGGTCCGGCGGGAGGGGGCGGGACAGCCGCGGGACGGGGTCGTAGAAGACCCCGCGGTGGTCGCGGGCCTCGACGACACCGTCGGTGAACAGCACCAGGACCGCCCCCTCGGGCAGGGCGTACTGGTCGACGGGGACGTCCGGGAGGACGTCCGAGGTGCCGAGGCCGGCCAGTCCCAGCGGCAGTGAGGGCGTGCCCGGCTCCAGAGGGCGGGCCCGGCCGCGGTGGACCAGCAACGGCGCCGGGTGCCCCCGATTGGCCATGCGCAGGGTGGAGCCGTCGGCGGACAACTCGGCGATGACGGCGGTGACGAACGTCTCGAGTCCTGTGCTGCCCTCGGCGACGTGGGCCTCCTGCACCCGCTCCTCCAGCCAGCGGACCACGCCGGGCAGGTCCGGAGCGCGAAGGGTGGCCTCGTGGAAGGTGCCCAGCAGCGCGTTGACGGTCTGGACCGCGCCCAGGCCCTTGCCCCGGACATCGGCGATCATCAGCCGGATGCCATGGGGAGTGGAGTGGATCGCGTACAGGTCGCCCCCGATGGCGGCTTCCCGCGCGGCGGCCTCGTACCGGACGGCCACGGTCAGCGGCCCGATCCGTCCGGGCGGGGAGGGGAGCACCGCGCGCTGGACGGCCTCGGCGACCTCGCGGGCGTTCTTCAAGTGCCGCCGCTCGCGGGCCAGCAGCCGGTTGACCACCGCGGCCAGGAAGGTCAGGGTGACGAAGGTGGAGAACGGGACGATGTCGTCGACGCCGAACGGCAGCCTGCCTCTCACCAGCGGCAGGAGTGCCGCGGCGAGGAGCGCCGCCGCGCCGGTGGCGATCGTCCCGGTCAGGGAGAACCAGGGCGCGACCAGCACGGGGGCGGCCGCCAGCAGGGGGAACACCCTTATGCCCCGCGGGGTGAGGAGGTCGAGGACGAACACGCCGAGGATCAGCGCGGCGGGCAGCCATCGAAGCCACCGCCTTCCGCGGGGCGGTAACGCGCGGGTGGGGCCCATTCTCCTGCGCTCCGGGGTTTCCTGGACAGAAGCCGGGTTCCAGTCTCCGCCGCGTCCCCGACTCCGGCGACCGGAGCACCACGACGGCGGCACCGGGCAGTACTACTCGAACAGAGCCTCCTGCTCGCCCTCCTTCGCCCTGCGCAGGCGTCTGGACCGTGCGCCCACGACCACCGCGGTGGCCGCCGCGGTCGCGGCGAAGGCCGCGAAGACCATCCAGCTCCGGTCGGCCGTGTGGCCGAGGGCGTGGTCCACCGAGAGGCGGCCGGGCCCCGCGACGGCGAGGCCGGCCGCCGTCAGGCCCAGGGTCGCGGCGTGCTCGTAACCGCCCTCCTGGTTGAAGAAGCCGTTGGGTGCGTGCACGGCGGCCGCGCCCGCCATCGCACCGGCCGCCGCCGCACCCGCCGCCGGGGTGGCCAGGCCGAGCGCGAGCAGCGCGCCACCGCCCGCCTCCGCGAGGCCCGCCGCCGTCGCGCTGGCCTTGCCGGGCGCGTAGCCGACGGCCTCCATGAACTGGCCGGTGCCCTCGATCCCGGCCCCGCCGAACCAGCCGAACAGCTTCTGCGCGCCGTGCGCCGCCAGCGCCCCGCCCGTCCCCAGCCGGAGCAGCAGCAGGCCCAGATCGCGTCGGTCGTAACAGGTCACGTCGTCTCCCGGGGCAGTCGCTTCGCGTGACCACCGTCGCACCCCGGCGTCCCGCCCGGCCCGCCGTCGCCCGCCGTTCGGGTGGCGGCGGGCTGAGGGCGACGGGTGGCGGAGGCCGACGGCCGGCAGGGCGACGGCAGGATCAGCCGTTTCGAGACCGGCCAGGCCTGATCGCGGCAGCCGTTCCACCCACCGGCGCGTGCCCCGCAGTCCCACGCGGGGCCACCCCCCTGCCGGTGCGGTGGAACGGCTGCCCTCCCCCTGAAAGTGGCCTGCGGAAACCTGCTGCTTCAAGTGTGAAGCTTTGGTGCAGGAGAGTTGAGCATATGTCCGCCGTCGGCCGCAATGCTGCGGATGTTCGTATTCCGCTTGTGTGGATCAGAGAGAGTCGGGGTCCGCCCGACGGGCCGTCGACGAGGCGGGGCCGCGACTGGAGCGACCCGGAGCGGAGGCGGTGTCAGAACCTAAACGGCGTCCCCCGGGTAGCGGACGCCGATGCGGTCGCGGATCGCGTCGAGCGTCCGCATCACGGCGAGCGTGCCGTCCAGCGGGACGAGCGGGGACTCCGTCTCGCCGGCCCACAGGGCGCGCATCACCTCGGCGGCCTCATGGCCGAGCGTGTCGCGGCGCCCGTCCGCCGGGTCGGCCGTGAACTTCTCGGCCTCCCGGCCCTCCCGGTGCAGCACGAACCCGTCCGGGAAGAAGAAGCCGTACGGGATGTCGATCCGGCCCTCGGAGCCGGTGATCGACGCCGAGGTCTCCGTACCGCCGACGATGGAGCAGTGCACCGACGCGAGGGCGCCGTCGTCCCAGGAGAGCAGCGCGCCCGTCTGGAGGTCGACCTTCTCCTCGGAGAGCGTCGCCCTCGCCACGACGTCCGACGGCTCCCCGAGCAGCAGCTGCGCGAACGACACCGGATACACGCCGAGGTCCAGCAGCGCGCCTCCGCCCAGCGCGGGGTCCCGCAGCCGGTGCGTGGCCGGGAAGTTCCCCGCCAGCCCGAAGTCGGCCCGCACGGTGCGGACTTCGCCGATCGCGCCGTCGTCGACCAGTGCCTTCAGCCGCCGCACCATGGGATGGCAGTACATCCACATGGCTTCCATCAGGAAACGTCCCCGGTCGCGTGCCAGGGCGACCAGCTCCCCGGCCTCGCGCGCGTTGAGCGTGAACGGCTTCTCGCACAGCACGTTCCGCCCGGCCTCCAGGCACAGCCCGGCCGCCGCCCGGTGCGCCGAGTGCGGAGTGGCGACGTAGACCACGTCGACCTCCTCGTCCCGTGCGAGCGACTCCCAGTCGCCGTACGCCCGCCCGACCCCGAACCGGTCGGCGAACGCCCGCGCCGACTCCGCCGACCGGGAAGCCACCGCCACGATCTCCGCGTCCGGCCCCGCGGCGGAGCCGCTGTGTGCCGCAGCCGCCAGATCCGCCGCGAACCTCGCGGCGATCCCGCCGGTCGCCAGAATCCCCCAGCGCACGTTCCGCCCCGTCATCCGTCCCACCCCTGCCCGTGTCGTCGGCACCTCGGCCGCGGAAATCCATGGAAGCGCTCCCATGGCATCGTCGTCGACGCCGAGCACTCCGTCCGAGCTGAGAGCATAGGGAGCCTATGACGCGAAAAGGGAGGGGTCACATGCCCGAGGGCGGGGCGTCCATATCGGATCCGACGGCGAACTCGACGGCACAAACGGACTCAACGGAAGAATCGACGACGAACCCGGCGGCGCGTCCGACGACGCACCCGACGGCGAGCGCGGCGCCGCCGCTCCGCGCGACCGCCGGCCGCACCGGCCTGCTGGTGACCTTCCTCCTGGGCGGTCTGACCGCCACACCCCCGCTGGCGACGGACATGTACCTCCCCGCCCTTCCGGAGGTCACCCGGTCCCTGCAGGCGTCCGCCGCCACCGTCCAGCTCACGCTCACCACCTGTCTGGCCGGCATGGCGCTCGGGCAGCTGGTGGTCGGCCCGATGAGCGACCGGTGGGGACGCCGCCGCCCGCTGCTCATCGGCCTCGCGGTCTACGTCGTCGCCACCGTGCTGTGCGCGTTGGCGCCGACCGTCGGACTCCTCGTCGTCTTCCGGCTGTTGCAGGGCCTCGCGGGTGCGGCCGCCATCGTCATCGCGCGGGCGGTGGTCCGCGACCTGTACGACGGCGTGGCCATGGCCCGCTTCTTCTCGAACCTCATGCTGATCTCCGGCCTGGCGCCGATCATGGCACCGCTCATCGGCGGGCAGGTCCTGCGGGTGACGGACTGGCGGGGCGTGTTCGTCGTCCTCGCCGTCCTCGGGGTGCTGCTGGCGGCCCTGGTCTGGGTGAAGCTGCCGGAGACGCTGGCCCCCGCCGACCGCCACGGCGGCGGCTTCGGCGCGGCCCTCGGCTCGATGCGCCGGCTGCTCGCCGACCGGGTCTTCACCGGCTACATGCTCACCGGAGGATTCGCCTTCGCCTCCCTCTTCGCCTACGTCGCGGCCTCCCCGTTCGTCGTCCAGGAGATCTACGGGGCCTCCCCGCAGACGTTCAGCCTGCTGTTCGGGCTCAACTCGATCGGTCTGATGATCATGGGGCAGATCAACGGCAAGGTGCTGGTCGGCCGGGTCCGGCTGGACCGGGTGCTCGGTTTCGGGCTCTGCGTCGTGGCCGTCGCCGCGGTCGCGCTGCTGCTGATGTCGCTGGGTGTGTTCGGCGAGGTCGGGCTGGTGCCCGTGGCCGCCGCGCTGTTCGTGCTGATGTCCGCGATGGGCATCACCATGCCCAACACCCAGACCCTCGCCCTGATGCGCACCCGGCAGGCCGCAGGTGCCGCCTCGGCCCTGCTCGGCACGGCGTCCTTCCTCGTCGGCGCGATCGCCTCCCCGCTGGTCGGGATCGCCGGGGAGGACACCGCCGTCCCGATGGCCGTCGTCCAGCTGACCGCCGCCCTGGTGGCGCTGGCCTGCTTCACGGGCCTGTGCCGCCCCTGGCAGGGGCGGGCGAGTGCGGAGGGCGAGGGCTTCTGAGCGCCCCGAGACTGCGCCACGGCACCCCCGAACGGGCCGGGCTCGACCCCCGCGAAATCCGGGCCCTCGTCCGCGAGGTGCACGACGGCACCACCGGGGAACGCCCCTGGGCGGCGGGCGCCGTCGTGGCCGTCGGCCGCGGCCCGATGCTCGCCGTGCAGGAGGCGGCGGGCTGGGCCGTGCGCTACGCGGCGTACGACGAACACACGGGCACCGCGGTGGAACTGCCGCCGGACGACCGGGTGCCGATGACCGTGGACACTCCCTTCGACCTGGCGTCCCTGACCAAACTGTTCACCTCGGTGGCCGCCGTGCAGCAGATCGAGCGGGGCACCCTGGGCATCGACGCCCGCGTGGGCGCGTACCTGCCGGACTTCCCCGCGGCCGTCCGGCACGGCATCACCGTCCGGCACCTGCTCACCCACACCTCCGGGCTGCGCCCCGAACTCCCCCTGTACGACTGCGCCGACGACGCGGAACGGCTCACCCTGCTGCGCGCCGAGCGGCCGGTCTCGGCGCCCGGCGCGTACCGCTACTCCGATCTGAACATGCTGCTGCTCCAGCACGTCCTGGAACGCCTCACCGGCCGCACGCTCGACACGCTCGTCCACGACGGCATCACCCGGCCGCTCGGCATGACCGCCACGGACTTCGGCCCGTGTCCGGGCGCGGCGGCCACCGAGGACCAGCGGCGGCCGTGGGCCAAGGCGGACCGGGGGATGCTGCGCGGCGAGGTGCACGACGAGAACGCCTGGGCGCTCGGCGGGGTCGCGGGCCACGCCGGCCTCTTCTCCACCGGCCGCGACCTGGCGGTCTTCTGCCGTGCCCTGCTGGCGGGCGGCGCCCACGGCCCCGCCCGCATCCTCGGCCCCGACTTCGTGGACCTGCTCCTCGCCCCGCCGGGCCTGGGCTTCGCCGTGGACCAGCCGTGGTTCATGGGGGAGCTCGCCGGCCGCGGAGCGGCCGGCCACACCGGCTTCACGGGCACGTCCCTGGTCCTCGACCGCGCCACGGGCACCTACCTCGTCCTGCTCGCCAACACGGTCCACCCCCGCCGCCCCCCGACCCCGGTCAACGGTCCCCGCGCGCGTGCGGCCACGCGGGTGGCCCGCGCGGTCCGGGGGAGGTGAATCCGGCCGCCGGTCCACGCCATAGAATTTCCAGGTGAACGACCCCGCTCCCGCCTCTCCCGCCTCTCCCGCCGACGTCCTGCGCGGCGCGCTCGCCGGACTGCTCGACGGGCTCCCGCCGCGGCGGGCCGCGCAGGCCGTCGAGCGGCTGATCGCCACCTACCGGGGCGCCACCCCGACCGGGGCGCCCATCCTGCGGGACCGCGCGGACGTCGCCGCCTACGCCGCGTACCGCATGCCGGCCACGTTCGAGGCCGTACGGTCGGCGCTGGCGGCGTTCGCGGACGCCGTGCCCGGGTGGACGCCCGGCGACCACGTCGACATCGGCGGCGGCACCGGCGCCGCCGCCTGGGCGGTGAGCGCCACCTGGGACGGGGAGCGACCGGTGACCGTCCTCGACTGGGCCGAACCCGCACTCGCCCTCGGCCGGGAACTCGCCGTCGCGAACCCCGCCCTCAAGGACGTCCGCTGGCACCGCTCCCGGATCGGCACGGAACTCACCCTCGACCGTACCGACCTCGTCACCGTCTCCTACGTCCTCAACGAACTGACCGCCGCCGACCGCGCCGCCCTCGTCGACGCCGCCGCCGGCGCCGCGCAGGCCGTCGTGGTCGTCGAACCCGGCACCCCCGACGGCTACACCCGCGTCATCGAGGCCCGCGACCGGCTGGTGTCGGCCGGCTTCCGGGTCGCCGCCCCCTGCCCGCACAGCCTCGCCTGCCCCATCGTCCCCGGCACGGACTGGTGCCACTTCGCGGCCCGGGTCAGCCGTTCCTCGCTGCACCGCCAGGTCAAGGGCGGCTCCCTGCCCTACGAGGACGAGAAGTTCAGCTACGTCGCCGCCACCCGCCTGCCCGCCGCCCCGGCCGCTGCCCGCGTCGTCCGCAAGCCGCAGATCCGCAAGGGCCAGGTCCTCCTCGACCTCTGCGAGAGGGACCCGGCCCTGAGCCGCACCACCGTGACCAAGCGCCACGGCGACCTGTACCGGGCGGCGAGGGACACGTCCTGGGGCGCCCCCTGGCCGCCGGCGGCCGGCGACGACGGAACTGACGGCGGGAGCTAGGGCCGGCCTTCCTGCCCGGCGTCCCCTCCGTCCCGGTCCTCCCGCTGTTCCCGCTGCTTCTGCTGCTCCTCCCGTTGTTCCTGGAGCTTGCGCAGCAGCTCGCGTTTCTGGGCCCGGGGGTCGAGGCCGCCCCCGACGCGTCCCCCGCCGCGCAGGGCCTTGCGGCCGAGGTGCTTCCGGGTGCCGCCGACGCCCAGCATGTTTCCGGCTCCGCCTCGGGACATGGTGGTCTCCTTCCGGTGAGCGCCCTCCGCGGACGCAGGTGACGAGACGTATCGTCTCGGTCCGGCCTCCCTCGCTGTCAGGCGAGACGCTGCGTCTTGTCAACCTGATAAATTCGACCCATGGCCACGAACAACCCCGCACCCCCCGACTCCCCCCGCCGCAGTGAGCGCTCCCGTCGTGCCATCTACGACGCGGCCATCGCCCTGGTCGTGGAGGTCGGCTACCCGAAGACCACCATCGAGGGCATCGCCGCCCGCGCCGGCGTAGGCAAGCAGACGATCTACCGGTGGTGGCCGTCGAAGGCGGACGTCCTGCTGGAGGCGTTCCTCGACCTGAGCGAACAGGCCGCCCGCACCGCCGGACAGGAGCCGGGCAGCGGCGAGAAGTACGTGATCCCGGACACCGGGGACCTCGCCGCCGACCTCAAACTCGTCCTGCGGGCCACGGTCGACGAACTGCGCGACCCGGCGTTCGAGGCGCCGTCCCGCGCGCTGGCCGCCGAGGGCGTCGTCAACGAGGAGCTCGGCCGGAGGTTCGTCGCCAAGCTGCTGGAGCCGCCGCTCCAGCTGTACGTCGACCGGCTGCGCTCCGCGCAGGAGACCGGAGAGGTCCGCCCCGACGTCGACCCGCGCATCGCCCTGGAACTCTTCGTCTCCCCGCTCGCCCAGCGCTGGCTGCAGTACACGGGACCGATCACCCACGAGTACACCGACACCCTCGTCGACTACGCCCTGTACGGCCTCGCCCCCCGCTGACCGGGGTCGCCCGCGATGCCACCCCGGTCGCACCGGCGTACCCCGGGGTGTACCTTTCGCCCCCCGGGGCGCCCCTCGTCCGGTCCGTGCACCGCTTGTCCCAGGTGCGCCTATTGTGGGCTCCGGCCCCCCGAGGCGCACGATGGTGGGACCATAGGGCATGCTGAGGGGCACGACGGCGAGGCGAGGAGTTAGATGAGCGCGGAGTTCGGCGGCAGGACCGGCAGGCAGGGCAAACTCTCCCGGTGGCTGCGCGGCCGCCGCCCGGAACCGGCCGCCGACGAAGGCGGCCGTGAGGAACTGCTGCTCGCCGCCGCCGACGCGGGACTGCCACTCGCGCCCGCCGCCCACCCCGCCGCCGGATACCGATGTTCGTGCGACCGCGTCGGCTGCCCCACTCCCGCCCGGCATCCGGTCTCGTTCGCCTGGCAGACGCAGTCCACCACCGACCGCGCCCAGATCGAGCGCTGGGCCCGCCACCAGCCGCAGGCCAACTTCATCACCGCGACCGGCATGGTGCACGACGTACTCGACGTGCCCCTGAACGCCGGTCACGAGGCGTTGGAACGCCTGCTGGCGGCAGGGGTCGAGGTCGGGCCCGTCGCGGAGAGCGACGACGGCCGCATACTGTTCTTCACCCTCACCCGGGGCACCCCCGAGGACGAGGACGAGTGGTGGCCGTGCGAGCTGGACTGCCACCCCGAGACCATGGACGAGCACCCCGGCCTGCGCTGGCACTGCCGAGGCTCCTACGTCCTGGTACCGCCCGCGCGGCTGCCCGGTGACGACAACCGGTCGGTGCACTGGGTACGCGGTCCGGAGCATCCGCTGCCCGACCCGCTGAGCCTGTTGGAATACCTCACCGACGCCTGCGCCCGCCACGCGGTCGAGCACCCCGACCAGGCGGCCACGACCTGGCCCCTGCGCCGTTAGGCTCCCTCGCCCGGAGCGCGCCGACGGTCCTACTCGCCCTTCGCCGAGGTCAGCCCCTGGATCCGCCCCAGGATCTCCACCTGGCCGTCGCCCGGGTCCAGAGCCACCTCGTTGGAGACGAACTCCATCGTCAGGGTCTGCCGGACCTCACCCGTGGTCAGCGCCAGCACGTCCTTGTTCGGGGCCGGCACGGACGCCCCGTCCGCGGCGGTCTGCTTCTCGAAGTGGCGCGTCGTGAAGAACACCAGCGCCCCGCCGTCCTCGGTGCGCAGTGCCAGGGGTGCGTAGTCGCCGTTCGTCAGCGGCTCGTCGATGTACTGCGTGGCCAGTCCCGGCCGCGCCGACTGCTTGGTGCGCAGCGCCCGCCACGCGCTGGTGTGCGGGCCCTCGGCGAAGGCGGCACCGCCGCCCTTCCCGTCCTCGCCGCCCTTCCCGTCCTTCAGGTACGTCGCGTAGGTCGCGCTCAACTCGCCGGGCGGCACGGCGAGATCGGTGGCGTTCGCGGGGACGGCCTCGGCCCAGCCGTCCTTGTCCAGCGGGAACTCGGGTATGTCCTCCGGGGCCACCAGCGTCAGATACGCCGCCTCCCAGGTCTCCTCGAGACCGCTGCGGGTGAACACCAGCAGCCAGCGCACGTCGCCGCCCTTGTTGCCCGCCGCGTCCGCGAGGAACCAGCGGGGCCAGCCGGCCTTCTTGGGGATGGTGAACTCCGCGTCCGTCAGCTTCAGCGGCGAGTGCCCGGGGTTGCCGTCCGGGTTGTTGGCCTTCCCGGCCGTCAGCCGCGCCTTGTCGATGTCGCCGAGAGCGCCGGTGGTGTACTCGGCGTCCAGGGAACTGTCGTACGCCTCATCGGCCTTGTTGTAAGCGGCCGTGAACTCCTGGAGCGCCTGCGCGGCTTCGGCGCGGGTGGTGGCCGGAAGCACCTCGCGCTCGCCGTGCACCACCACGCAGCCGCTCGCCGTCAACGACAGAGCGGTCACCGATGCCGCGAGCAGCACGCCCCGGTCGAACCCGCGGAGCCTTCGAAGGCCGAGATCCCTGCACATCCGGTTCCTTCACCTTCCCCTTCCCGGAGGCGAACCCTACCGGGACGAGGGACGGCGCGAACATGCGGACGGTACACAGCGGCCACACCGTGACCGAGCCGGAGCGGAGCGGGAGCGGGAAGCGGCCGGGCCGGGGCCCGCAGGCGTCAGCCGTCCCTGGTGGGGAGGACCGGTACCGCGCCCCCGCGATGCTTGAATGCCCCGGTGACTGATTACGACGTGGTGCGCGTCTTCTGCGGCCCCCGGGGCGGGTACGGCAATGAACTCGGCGTCGTCCGCGACGGTTCGGTGATGCCCGAGCGGAGCGACCGGCAGGAGTTCGCCGCGAAACTCGGCTTCAGCGAGACCGTGTTCGTCGACGACCCCGAGCGCGGGGTGATCGACATCTACGCCCCGACCCTGCGCCTGCCCTTCGCCGGCCACCCGTGCGTCGGCGCGGCCTGGCTGCTCGACGTACCCGAACTCGTCACCCCGGCAGGGGTGGTGGGCGCACGGCAGGACGGGGAGTTCTGCTGGATCGAGGCGCGCGCGGAGTGGGTGCCGCCGCGCACCCTGCGCCAGTACGCCACCGCCGCCGAGGTCGACGACCTGGCCGTACCCCCGAAGGGGGAGTGGATCTACGCCTGGGCCTGGGAGGACGAGGCGGCGGGCCGCATCCGCGCCCGCGCCTTCCCCGGCCGGGACGACTTCATCGACGAGGACGAGGCGACCGGCGCCGCCGCCCTCCTGCTCACCGACCGGCTGGGCCGCGCCCTGAACATCACTCAGGGCGCGGGCTCCCAGATCCTGACCGCACCGCAGCCGCACGGCTGGACCGAGGTCGGCGGCCGGGTGCTCCTGGAGCGCTGAGCCTGCGCTCAGCCCATCTCCTCCAGCGTCCTGCCCTTGGTCTCCGGCACCCACTTGAGGATGAACGGGACCGCCAGCGTGGCGAAGATCGCGTAGATCACGTACGAACCGGACAGGTTCCACTCCGCCATGGTCGGGAACGTCGCGGTGACCAGCCAGTTGGCGACCCACTGCGCGCAGGCGGCGACGCCGAGCGCGGCCGCGCGGATGCGGCTGGGGAACATCTCGCCGAGCAGCACCCAGGCCGCCACGCCCAGGGACATGGCGAAGAAGAGGACGAAGGTGTGGGCGGCGACCAGTGCGACGGCGGCCTGGGTGTCGGGCAGCGAGATGTCGTCGCCCGTTCCGGTCTTGTAGGAGAAGGCCCAGGCGACGGCCGCGAGGGAGACCGCCATACCGGCGGAACCGATCGCGGCCAGCGGCTTGCGGCCGACCCGGTCGATGAGCACCATCGCGATCACCGTGCCCACGATGTTGATGACCGAGGTGGTGAACGAGTAGAAGAACGAGCTCGACGGGTCGATGCCCACCGACTGCCACAGCGAGGAGCTGTAGTAGAAGATCACGTTGATGCCGACGAACTGCTGGAAGACCGACAGGCCGACGCCGACCCAGACGATCGGCAGCAGGCCGAAACGGCCGCGGAGGTCCTTGAACCGCGGTGCCTTGTCGCTGCGCGCGGCCTGCTCGATCTCGGCCACCCGGGCGTCGAGGTCGACCTGCGCGCCTTCGAGGGTGCGCAGCACCTCCTTGGCCTCGCCGATCCTGCCGACCGAGATCAGGTAGCGGGGCGACTCCGGGATGCGCAGCGCCAGCAGACCGTAGACCAGGGCGGGGACGGCCGCGATGCCGAGCATGACCTGCCACGCCTCCAGGCCGAGCAGGCTGCCGCGCTGGTCCCCGTCGGCGAGGGAGAGCACCATCCAGTTGACCAGCTGGGAGACGGCGATGCCCAGCACGACGGCGGCCTGCTGGAAGGCGACGAGCCGGCCGCGGTACTCGGTGGGCGCGACCTCGGCGATGTACGTCGGACCGATCACGGAGGCCATGCCGATGGCCACGCCGCCCACGATGCGCCAGAAGGACAGGTCCCACGCCGTGAACGGCAGCATCGAGCCGATGCTGCTGGCCAGGAAGAGCAGGGCGGCCAGCCGCATCACCCGGAGGCGGCCGACGCGGTCGGCGAGCCGTCCCGCGAGCATGGCGCCGGCGGCCGCGCCGAGCAGGGCGATGGCGATGACGGCGCCGAGCGTGGCGGCGCCGACGTCGAACCGTCCCCTGATGCCCTCGACGGCGCCGTTGATCACGGCGCTGTCGTAGCCGAAGAGGAAGCCGCCCATGGCGGCGGACGCCGCGACGAAGACGACGTGACGCAGCCGGTCCGGCCGGGCCGTGAGGCCCCCGGCGGCAGGTTGTTGTGCTGTGCTCGTCACCTACGGACTCCTGTGGTGATGTGTGTCGTTGCCGTCCGCCTCGGGTGAGGAGCGAGGCGCGGGAGCAAGGACGGGGAGCGCCGCGGCAGGTGCACACACTGCAAAGGGCGGCGCTCGGTTCGGAAGAGAAGGGGGGCCCGGCTTCCGGACGTGGGAAGCAGGGCGGTCGATCGGGGCGCTTGAGCACGCCCGGGCCCGGACGGCGCCCGGCCCGTCCGCCGTCCGGGAAGGACCGGGCTGCGGAGGGTCGGGCGCCGTCCGTCCGTGTCACGTGCAGTCACACCGGGTCGTGCCGGCCGACAGGTCACGGCGCCGACCCGGTGCACGGGGGGCGGGTCCGTCAGTCGTCGAGGCCCAGGCCGCGTCGGCCCGTCTCGTTGAGCCGGTCGACGTCGAAGCGGTCGGGCCAGGCGCGCTCGTAGTGCTCCTCGGGGAAGTCACTGGGGCTGGAGCCGGTCAGGAACGCCTCGCGGACCTTCGCCGAGTACTCCTCGTTGCGGGGGCACCAGGGGGCGGCGGGGATGTACATGACGTTGCCCCAGCCCTTCTGGTCGGTGATCGGCGCGACGCTGTGGATCATGTCGCAGTGCCACCAGACGGAGTCGCCCGCCTTGACGTCGGGGATGCCGGTGAGGGCCTCCATGAGGAGCGGGTGCCACTTCTCGTTGGCGGGGAAGACCTGGTTGGTGGTCACCCCGCACATGTCGTCGTCCGGGACGTCGGAGAGCAGCGGCCGCAGCATGAGGTACGCCATGGCCTCGGGGATCGGGACGGTGTGCAGGACGCCCTGGTCGTGGTCCATGTCCGACAGGGCGGTCCAGCCCTGGAAGGTGCGGAACGCCGAGCACATGGTGGAGCCGGGGTACTGGGGGCCGGCCGTGCGGTGGGCGGCGTCCCAGGGGTCGTACTCCTCGACGCTGCCGTCGAACAGGTGGCGGAACGCCTGCTGGTAGGCCTGCGTCATCCACAGGTCGAGGGTGCCGGGGTCGAGGTGGGTGCCGAGCCCGCCCGAGTCGGCGCCCGGGGGACGGCGGCGGATGCGGTCGGGGTACAGCGCGTCGCGGTCCGGGTCGAACCACTGCACGCCCTCGGACTCGTGCTTCCACAGGGAGTTGAGGAAGGACTGGACGTTGGCCATCCGGTCGCTCTGGCGGGCCTCCATCTGGGCCTGCGACCAGTAGATGGGGTAGATCTCCGGCTTGGAGCCGACGCTGCCGAAGAAGTCGTCGCCGGGGCCCCGGTAGTTCTCGAAGAACTCGTTGCGCTCCACGTAGTCCACGATCGAGGCGTCCCAGGCGAGGGCCTGGTCGCGCTCGAAGTGGCCGCGGACGACGAGGCAGCCGCGGCGGCGGAGCTTGTCGAGCTGCTCCGGGGTGACGGTGCCGTTCGCGATGTCCGCGTAGTCGATGACCGGCCACACGGTCTCGCCGCGCTCCTTGTCCGCCTGGATCTCGGCCAGGCGGGCGCGGACGCGCTCCTCGACGACGGCGAAGACCTCCTCGACGGTGCGTCCGGAGGCCTCGATGCGGGCGCGCAGCGCGGGCTTGATCTCGCGGATGGCGGCGGCCAGGTCGTCGGGGGTGGTCTCCCAGTGCGGCAGGGCGGGGAGACCGGCCTGCCGCGTCTCGGTTGCCAGCGTCATTGCTCGGCTCCTTTGGTCAGGACTCCTTACTAGACGGCAACCTAACCGCCCACCCACGTTTGGGCAAGAGTCCTGACTAAAATCCTCGGCATGTCACTGGCCAAGCCGTCACTCGAAATGCTGCGTGCGCTGACCGACGAGAACGTGCTGCGCGCGCTGATGGAGGAAGGGCGCCTGACCCGCGCGGAGATCGCCGCCCGGACCGGGATCTCCAAGCCGACGGTCTCCGACAGCGTGCGGAGGCTGAGCGAGGCCGGCCTGCTCGCCGACACGGGCGAGCGCACCACCGGCCGCGGCCGGGTCGGCACCTACTACTCACTGGCCGCGGACACCGGGGCGGCCCTGGTGGCGAGCATCAGTCCCGAAGGCGTCGTCGCGGAGACGGTCGACGCCTTCGGCGCCGCCACCGCCCGCGCCGAGGTCGGCCTGGGCCGCGCCCCGGGCCCGCACGCGACCGCACAGGCCCTGACCGAAGCGGTCGCGCTGGTCCGGCCCCGGGTGCACGGCCCACTGCGTACGGCCGTGGTCAGCGCGGCCGATCCGGTCGACCGCGTCACCGGACGCCTGGTGCATCTGCCGGACGCCCCGTTCCTGGTCGGGGACCTGGACCCGGCGGCGGTGCTGGCCGGCTCGGTGGACGGGACGGTACTGGTCGACAACGACATCAACTGGGCCGCCCGCGCCGAACGCGCCACCGGATGCGCCCTCGGCGTCGACGACTTCGTCTACGTCCACCTCGGCGAGGGGCTGGGCTGCGCGGTGGTCACCGACGCGGAAGTCCGCCGCGGACACCACGGGTTGGCCGGAGAGATCGCCCACCTCTACACCGCCGGGCCCCGAGGCACGGCGCTGCCCCTCATCGAGGTCTTCGCCGAACTCGGCCTGCGCCGCGCCGAGTCCACCGCCATCGACGTCGACGCCCTGCGCGCGGCCGCCCTCGGCGACTCCGCGACGGCGCGGCGGACCCGCGGCGCGCTGGCCCGCGCGGTGGGCGGCGTGCTGGCGGCGGCGGTCGCCCTGGCGGACCCCCGACTGATCGTCCTGGGAGGCGCCTGGGGCGCCGAGCCGCACATCGCCGAGGCGATCCGCGAACACTTCGCCGGACTGCCCCGCAGCGTCCCGGTCGCCGCGGCCCAGGTCCCCGAACCCGAACTCGCCGGCGCCCGCACCCGAGCCGTGGAGGCCCTGCGCACCGCCATCATCACCACCCCCCGCCCGGATGCGTCCGACTGACCCGGAGCATCCGGGCAGCCGGCGCCCGCCCGCGACGCCGCCGGCGCTCCGACCGGACGAGCTCGCCTGGAACTCGCGGTGTTCGACATGGACAGGTCACGCCACCCCCTCGTAGGCTGATGATCATCTACGAAGGGGGCGGAGTGAACGGCAATCCGCTGTACCACTGGATAGCCTTGGCAGTGTCCACGGCGCTCGCGCTGCCGTTGTCGTTGGCGATACTGGCAGGGTGGACACCGCCGTGGATGCGGGAGCGACAGGCCGGGATGAGGCTTCGCGCCTACGGCATGCTGGGTATCTACGCCTGCATGCTCGCCAACGGCATCCCCCGGATCGCCGACGCCTCCATCGACACGGTCATGACCTGCATGTACGTGGGCATGGGCTTCATGGCCGTCGCTGTAGTCCTGTTCCTGCTCTCGGCCCACAAGGATTCAGCCGCCCGGAGGGCCGGCCCGGTCGAACCCCGGGAAGGCTGAGAGACACCTCGCCGCGCCTGTACGAGGCGCCCCCGGCCCCGGCCCCCGGGAGGACGGACAGGTCTAGCGGTTGAAGGCGGGCAGGGCGAACCGTGCGATGAGCGGGAAGCCGTCCTCCCGGGCGCTCTTGGCGTTCACCGAGTAGACCACCGTCCGGGACAGGTCACGGGTCGCGGCCAGCACCGTGTGGTAACCGGGCCGGGATCCCGTCTTGCCCCAGATCTCCGTCCCGTTGTGGACGAAGCGCTCCAACGCCATGCCGTAGGTCGCGCCCTCGACGTCGGGGACGGTGAGCATCTGGTCGAGCAGTGGCTGCGGCACCACCCGGCCCCGGAACAGGGCCACCAGGAACCGCTCCAGATCGGCGGTGGTGGAGATCATGTTGCCGACCGCCCAGCGGTCGGACATGTTCCACTCCGTCACGTCGGTGGTCCGGCCGCCGATGTCCGTGTAGGCCCGGTGGTGCGGGCCGTGGACACGCGGGTCCGGTCCGACCGGGAAGCTCGTGTGCCGCATGCCCAGCGGACGGAAGATCCGAGCCTCGGCCCGGTGCTCGTAACGGTCGCCCGTCACCTTCTCGATCAGCAGACCGAGCACGGTGTAGTCGATGTTCTGGTACGCCTGCCGCTCCCCGGGAGCGAACGCAGGCCCCTTCGCGACCGCGGTGGCCACCACCCGCTCGGGGCTGAGGGTCCGGAACCGGTGGGGGTACATCTCCTCGGTGGTCGACCCGAGGTTCGCGCCGGGCCGCAGGCCGCTGGTGTACGTGAGCAGATGCCGTACGGTCGGCGGCTCGGTGAAGGATTCCGGCAGCAGACCGGGCAGATACCGGGTGACGGGCGCGTCGAGCTCCACCCGCCCCTCCGCGACGAGCTGGAGCACCAGCGCCGCGGTGACCACCTTGGTCGTCGACCCGGCCCGGAACCGCGCGTTCTCCAGAGCCGGCGCCCCGGTCCGCAGGTCCCGTACCCCGGCGGTCCCCGTCCAACTGCCCTTGCCTCCCACCCGGACAAGGGCGGCGGAGACGTCCCCGTCGGGGATCCCGACGAGGGCCTTCTCCA